>NZ_CP021107.1:0-5163295 GCF_002119705.1 Bordetella genomosp. 6 | reverse complement strand
GTCGCTCTTGTTCAAACCTCGATTCTACCCTGCCTGGGGGTAGGTTATCCACAGGCCGGGAAGCCGCGGCACTGCTCGGTCCCCCCTAACTGTTTGACAAGACAGAGAAAACTTGCTGAAATGATGGGCTTTTCCTAATTCTGTCTGTCAGAAGGTTCCAGGAGAAGCCAAGAGAAGCCAGGCTCACGCCTTGGCCGCTACGTGCAAGCCGCCTCATTGTGTATGCTGTGGGGCGAGCCAGTGGCGCCAACCGTGCGGCCGCCTCGGCCCCGTCTGATGACTGCCTGCCGCGCCGCCCAAGCATGCGCGCCAGCAGGCAGCCATCCAGATACCCGCCGCGGATCTTGGCCAGGAACCCCGTCGGGCAGGTCCCTTCTGACTTTTGTTCTTTTTGTGGATCGTCCATGAAACGCACCTACCAACCTTCCGTTACCCGCCGCAAACGCACCCACGGCTTTCGCGTGCGCATGAAGACCCGTGCCGGCCGCGCCATCCTGAACGCCCGCCGCGCCAAGGGCCGCAAGCGCCTGGCCGTCTGATCCAGGCGGACAACGGACGATTGCCCGGAATCGGCGGATTGCCTGTAACAGGAGCATCGCCGCCGGCCCCTGCGCCAGTCTCCGTCACGTCACCCATGCCGCGCGCCACGCTCCCTGCGGAGGCGCGATTGCATCGCCCCTCCGAGTTTGCCGCCGCCCTCAAAGGTCGGCGACTGGCCCGAGGGGCTTTCTTCATTGTCAGCGCCTCGCCCTGTACCCCGGCTGACGACCGGCCGGCGCGCGCGCGCCTGGGCCTGGTGATCGCCAAGCGCTTTGCCGCCCGCGCCGTGACGCGCAATACCTTGAAGCGTGTCATCCGCGAAGCCTTCCGGGCCCGCCGGCTTGCCCTGCCGGCCCGGGATTACGTGGTGCGGCTGCACAGCAAGCTGGCGCCGGCAAGTCTGACCGCCCTGAAACGCTCGGCGCGCGCCGAAGTAGACGCTCACTTCGAACGGATAGCGCGATGATCAGGAAGCTGCTTATCGCCCCGATCCGGTTTTACCGGTACTTCCTCAGCCCCTGGGTGGGCCGGCAGTGCCGCTTCACCCCGACTTGCTCGGCCTACGCCATCGAAGCGATTGAACGTCATGGCGCATGGCGCGGTCTATCGTTGGCGGCGCGCCGTATCGGCCGCTGCCATCCGTGGTCGCCGGGCGGCTACGACCCCGTTCCACCCGGCCACGGCGCCGGCGCGCAGGCCTGCTGCACGCATCGCCACCGCACCGAACCCGATTGACGCTACACTCGTGGGCTTTGCTGGCCCGCTTACAACTCCTCAGGCACCATGGATATCCGACGAACCGTCCTCTGGATGATTTTCTCTTTTTCGCTGTTGCTCCTCTGGAACAACTGGCAAATCCATAACGGCAAGCCGTCGCTTTTTGGCGGGCCGGCCCCCGAAGCGGCCGCCACGCAGCAGCCCAAGGCCGATGCGAACGGCACGGCGGCATCGTCCACCGCGTCGATTCCGAGCTCGCCAGCCGCCCCCGTCGCCGCATCGGTGCCGGGCGCCGCGACGCCCGCGGCCGCCAAATCCGAGCAGGTGGTAATCACCACCGACGTGCTGCGCCTGACTTTCGACTCCAACGGCGCGCAACTGATCCGCGCCGAGCTGCTGAAGTACCCGTCGAGCAGCCAGAGCGACAAGCCCACGGTGCTGATGGACCGCTCCGCCGACCTGGTCTACGTGGCCCAGACCGGCGTGGTCGGCGCGCCGCAAGGCGAATCCTTCCCCACCCACCAGACGCCGTTCCGTCTGGTTTCGAGCGAACGCTCGCTGACCGGCGACACGCTGGATGTGGTGTTCGAGGCGGAGTCCGGCGGCCTGAAGGTCACCAAGACGTACACGCTACATCGCGGCCGCTACGATGTGGACGTGCGCCACGCCATGGCCAACACCAGCGGCGCGCCCCTCAATCCGGCCCTGTACCTGCAGCTCGAGCGCGACGGCACCGACCCGGCCGGCACCTCCAGCTTCTATCACACGTTCACCGGCGTCGCGGTGTACTCCGAGCAGGACAAGTTCCAGAAGGTCACGTTCTCGGACATCGAGAAGAAGAAAGGCACGTACATCAAGCAGGCCGACAACGGCTGGATCGGTATCGTGCAGCACTACTTCGCCACGGCCTGGATCCCGGCCCAGGGCAAGCAGCGCACCAACGAACTGCTGCAGGTGCAGCAGAACCTGTACGCGGCGCGCACCATCGAAGCCGTGGGCACCATCGCCCCGGGTTCCAGCGCCAACGTCGACGCGCACCTGTGGGTCGGCCCGCAGGACCAGAAGGCCATGGCCGCGGTTGCGCCGGGCCTGGAGCTGGTGGTCGACTACGGCTGGCTGACCATCATCGCCAAGCCCCTGTTCACCCTCATGACCTGGCTGCACGGCCTGCTCGGCAACTGGGGCTGGACCATCGTCGCCCTGACGGTGATCATCAAGGCGGTGTTCTTCCCGCTGGCCGCGGCGAGCTACCGCTCGATGGCCCGCATGAAGCAGGTCGCCCCGCGCCTGCAGGCCCTGAAAGAGAAATACGGTGACGATCGCCAGAAGCTGAACCAGGCGATGATGGAGATGTACCGCACCGAGAAGATCAACCCGCTGGGCGGCTGCCTGCCCATGGTGGTGCAGATTCCGGTGTTCATCGCGTTGTACTGGGTGCTGCTGGCCAGCGTCGAAATGCGCGGCGCCCCGTGGATCCTCTGGGTGCACGACCTTTCCGTGCGCGATCCGTTCTTCATCCTGCCGGCCATCATGATGGCCACCATGTTCCTGCAGATCAAGCTCAACCCCACGCCGCCCGATCCCGTGCAGGCCAAGGTCATGATGATCATGCCGCTGGTGTTCGGCGGGATGATGTTCTTCTTCCCGGCCGGCCTGGTGCTGTACTGGTGCGTCAACAACACGCTGTCGATCGCCCAGCAATGGACCATCACGCGTAACCTGGAGCGCCAGGCCGCGGCAGCGGCCAACCGCTGATCGAGCCAGGCATCCACGAAGCGGCGCCCTGCGGGGCGCCGTTTTTTCGTCCTGGGAATGTGGCTGCTGCGTTGCAAGAAGGAGAACCGTCCCTCGTAGTTAGCTTTTATTAATTGCGTTGGATCAAGTAATCAATTTCCTAACAGCGCCCGGCTCACCTATGATGAGCAAGCGCCGTGCCGCCACCGTGTGACACGCGTTTTCAGGGCGAACCCGCGGGTTCGCGTCGTGGCCTAGCGTGCCGTACCCCGAGAAGGATGAACGCAATGACCGACAAGACCCTCACAACCGCCGCCGGTGCGCCGGTTGCCGACAACAACAACACCATGACGGCGGGGCCACGCGGCCCTGCCCTGCTGCAGGACGTCTGGTTCCTGGAGAAACTGGCCCACTTCGACCGTGAGCGGATTCCCGAGCGCGTGGTGCACGCCAAAGGCTCCGGCGCCTATGGCACCTTCACGGTCACGCATGACATTTCCCGCTACACGCGCGCGCGGATCTTCGCCGAAGTCGGCAAGCAGACGCCGTTGTTCCTGCGCTTTTCGACCGTGGCCGGCGAACGCGGCGCGGCCGACGCCGAACGCGACGTGCGTGGCTTCGCCATCAAGTTCTATACCGACGAAGGCAACTGGGACCTGGTCGGCAACAACACGCCGGTGTTCTTCATTCGCGATCCGCTCAAGTTCCCCGACTTCATCCACACCCAGAAGCGCGATCCCAAGACCAACCTGCGCAACGCCACCGCCGCCTGGGACTTCTGGTCGCTCAACCCGGAATCGCTGCATCAGGTCACCATCCTGATGAGCGATCGCGGACTGCCGCAGAACTATCGCCAGCAGCACGGCTTCGGCTCGCATACCTACAGCTTCGTCAACGACGCCGGCGAGCGGTTCTACGTCAAGTTCCACTTCAAGTCGCAACAGGGCATCGCCTGTTATACGGATGGAGAAGCCGCCGAGCTGGTCGGCCGCGACCGCGAAAGCGCGCAGCGCGACCTGTTCCAGAACATCGAGCAGGGCCAGTTCCCGCGCTGGACGCTCAAGGTGCAGGTGATGCCGGAAGCCGAGGCCGCCACGTATCACATCAATCCGTTCGACCTGACCAAGGTGTGGCCGCATGCCGACTACCCGCTGATCGAAGTGGGCGTGCTGGAACTCAACAAGAACCCCGAGAACTATTTCGCCGAAGTCGAGCAGGCCGCGTTCACGCCGGCCAACGTGGTGCCGGGCATCGGCTTCTCGCCCGACAAGATGCTGCAGGGCCGCCTGTTCTCGTACGGCGACACCCATCGCTACCGCCTGGGCATCAACCACCATCAAATCCCCGTCAACGCGCCGCGCTGCCCGTTCCACAGTTTCCACCGCGACGGCATGGGCCGGGTCGACGGCAATGGCGGTGCCACGCTGAACTACGAGCCCAACAGTTTCGGCGAATGGCGCGAAGCCAAGCACGCGGCCGAACCGCCGCTGGCACTGGACGGGCAGGCCGCCGACCGCTGGAACCATCGGGTCGACGAGGACTATTACTCGCAGCCGGGCGCGCTGTTCCGCCTCATGAACGACGACCAGAAACAGCAGCTGTTCGGCAACATCGGCCGCCACATGGCCGGCGTACCCGAGGAAATCCAGCGCCGCCAGCTCGAGCACTTCCGCCGTGCCGACCCGGCCTACGCCGCCGGCGTGGCCAAGGCCCTGGGACTGAAGTAAACGCGTAGACGCCGCGAAACAAGGCGGCCGCGCCCGCAACGGGCCGGCCGCCTGCGACACTCAGCGCTGCATGCCCCAGCGGCGCACCGTCACGCGCTCCAGCGTATCGAATACCAGGTTTTCCACAGCCAGGCCGATCAGCACCACGGCGGCCAGGCCGGCGAAAACGCGATCTGTGTATAACTCGTTGCGGTTCTGGAAGATATACCAACCCAACCCGCCTTTACCGCTGGACGCGCCGAACACCAGCTCGGCGGCGATCAACGTGCGCCAAGCAAACGCCCAGGCAATGCGCAGGCCCGACAGGATGGAAGGCAGCGCGGCCGGCACCAGGATCCCCAGCACATAGCGCAAGCCCGTCAGTCCGTAGTTGCGTCCGGCCATGCGCAGGGTTTCCGACACCGTCAGAAAGCCCGAGTACATATTCACAGCCAGCGCCCACAGCACGGAGTGAATCAATACGAAAACGAGGCTGCCCTGGCCCAGGCCAAACCACAGCATGGCCAGCGGCAGCAAGGCGATGGCTGGCAGCGGGTTGAACATCGCCGTCAGGGTGGACAGCAGGTCGCGGCCGAACCGCGTCGATACCGCCAGCGTGGTCAATACGAACGCCAGCGCCACGCCGGCCGCATAGCCCTTGAACAGCACGGAAAACGAGAGCGCGGCGCGCGCCGGCAATTGCCCCGAACCCAGTTCCTCGAAGAACGCCCGGGCGGTCTGCCATGCGCCAGGCAACAGCAGGTCGTTGTCGGTATAGCGCGCCACGGCTTCCCATGCCAGGGCCAGCAGCAGCAGGATCAGCACTTTGCGCAGCCACGCCCGACCCAGCAGGCGTTCGTGCCATGGCAGCGGCGCCTGTACCGCGATATCGGCCGGCAAGGGCGCCAATGATTGTTCGTATTCGGGCCGCGCAATGGCCAGGGGCAGGGCAGCGCGCGTCATGCGGCGGCCCATTGCGGTACGGCTTGCGGCTCGGCGTCGAACAACAGGCCGTGGATGCGGGCAGCAGCGGCCTGGAAGGCGGCCGAACCCATGCTGTGCAGCCCGAACTGCTGCGCATTCAATTCGGCGCGCACGCGCCCAGGGTGCGGCGAGAGCAACAGGATGCGGTTGCCCAGCACCAGCGCCTCTTCGATCGAATGGGTGACGAACAGCAGCGTGAACGGTGCGTCCTCCCACAATCCCAGCAGTTCTTCCTGCATGCGACGGCGCGTCAGGGCGTCGAGCGCGGCGAATGGCTCGTCCATCAGCAGAATGCGCGGCTGCATCGCCAGGGCCCGCGCGATCGCCACCCGCTGCTTCATGCCGCCCGACAAGGTATGCGGATACGCCTCGGCGAATGCACCCAGGCCGACCTTCTCCAGATAGTGCGTGGCGCGCTCCAGCGCCTGGGCGCGCGGCAGGCGGCGCGCCGCCACCAGGCCGAACGCGACGTTTTCCCGCACCGTCTTCCAGGGCGGCAACTGGTCGAACTCCTGGAACACCACCACCCGGTCCGGTCCCGGTGCGTCTATCGGCAGCCCATCGAGCAGGAACTGCCCTTCGCTGGGCGCCAGAAAACCGGCCGCGGCCTTGAGCAGGGTGGATTTTCCGCAACCGGACGGCCCAAGCAGGATGAAGCGATCGGCCGGCAACACGTCGAAGCTGACGCGATGCGTGGCGCGCACGCGGCGACGCGGCGTCTTGTACTCCAGCGTCACGCCATCGGCACGCAGCAGCGGTTCGGCCAGGGAGGTGAAGCGATGCGCGCTCATCTCAGCTTCCCTGCGCGGTGGCCGCATCGTCGAAGAAGTAATCGCGCCAGCTTTGCGGCTTGTTCTTGATCGCGCCGACCTTGTGCATGAATGCCGCCAGCGCATACGTGTTCTGCGGCGCCACCTTGAACTGCACCTCGGGATTGCTGATGATGCGGATCAGGAAATCGCGGTCGATCTTGGCGCCGGCCAGCTTGATGTAGATGTCGGCAGCCTGCTCCGGGTGCGCGCTTGCGAATTGCGCGGCCTCCTGCAGTGCGGCCTGGAACGCCGCATAGGTCTTGGGGTTTTCACGGCGGAATTTCTCCGTGGCGAACAGCACCGTCGATGAGCCCGGCCCGCCCAGCACGTCATAGGATTTCAGCACGATGCGGGCATTGGCGTTGCCGGCCAGCTCCTGCTCCTGGAACGGCGGATTGCCGAAATGACCGGTGATCTCGGTGCCGCCGGAGATGATCGCCGCGGCGGCGTCCGGATGCGGCAAGGCCACCGAGATGGCGTCCAGCCGGTTGTAGTGTTCGTCGCCCCACAGCTTGGCCGACGCAAGCTGCAACACGCGCGCCTGCACCGAAACGCCAACCGCGGGCAGCGCGATGCGGTCCTTGTCGGTGAAGTCGGCGATCGTCTTCACGTTCGGGTTGTTGCTGACCAGGTAATAGGGAAAGTTGCCCAGCGACGCCACGCCGCGCACGTTCTGGCGCCCCAGGGTGCGGTCCCAGATCGTCAACAGCGGCCCCACGCCGGCGCCGGCGATGTCGATGGCGCCCGAAAGCAGGGCATCGTTGACGGCGGCTCCGCCGGACAGGCGCGTCCATTGCACATCGATGTCCACGCCAGCCTGCCTGCCGTGCTTTTCTATCAGTTGCTGGTCGCGCGCCACATTGAGCAGCAGATAGACGATGCCGTATTGTTCGGCGATGCGGATGCGGCCTTCGGCCAGCGCGGGCGTGGGCGAGGCCAGCGCCAGGACGGCGATGAAGGCGCCAAGCAGGGACGCGGATACGTAGCGGGCAAGGCGTTGGCGAGCGGTTTCGTGGGATCGCATGAGGAATTCCTGGCTGATGTCGGGTAAGTGCGGGCAGGGCGCGTCAGAACGGCGCGTCGCCTTCGATCGTGGTTCGGTACAGCTTGCGACGCAGCTCGGCCGGACAACCGGCTGCCAGGTGGATCAGCGAACGGTTATCCCAGAACACC
Source organism: Bordetella genomosp. 6 (assembly GCF_002119705.1). Classification (NCBI taxonomy): domain Bacteria; kingdom Pseudomonadati; phylum Pseudomonadota; class Betaproteobacteria; order Burkholderiales; family Alcaligenaceae; genus Bordetella; species Bordetella genomosp. 6. The sequence continues at coordinate 5,155,629 of NZ_CP021107.1, read as the reverse complement.
AGGTCGTGGTCGCGCCATTGATGGCGATAGATATGCTCGGCACGGGTGCTGTGCGCGAACAGCTCGTCCAGGATCTGCTGGCTTTCGTCCGGCGCAATGCCTTCGATGCGCGTCGTGAAGCCTTCGCTGACGAACAGCGCGCGGCGGCCGGTTTCCGGATGCGTGCGCACCACCGGGTGCACCACCTCCCGCACCTGCGCCAGCTGGGCGGCGCTCAGCGTCGGGCGCCAGTTTCCTTCCTTCTGCAGCTGGCCGTACTTGGCCAGATAGGAATGCACCGCATGCCGGCCATCGACGGCTTCGCGCAATGCGCGCGGCAGCGTTTCGTAGGCGCGATGCATGTTCGCGAACAGCGTATCGCCGCCGGCGGCGGGCAGTTCCTGCGCATGCAATAGCGAACCCAGGCTGGGCAGCGGTTTGTACGAGATATCGGAATGCCAGTACTTGCCGGCATCGCCAAGGCCGATGGGCGCGCCATTCTCGACGATGTTCGACACCACCAGGATCTCCGGGTGATGCGCAAGATGGAACTGGTGCAGCACATGGATCATCAGGCGACCGAAGCGGCGGCTGAAATCGATATGCTGCTGCGGCGTGATGCGCTGGTCGCGAAACACCACCAGGTGATGATCCAGGTGCGCACGGTGCACGCGGGCGAAATCGGCGGCGTTCAGCACGCGCGCCAGGTCGATGCCGACGATCTCCGCGCCCAGCGCGTCATTCAACGGCCGGACCGTAAAGTCCTGGGACGGACCGTGCGTGAGCACGTCGGGTGAAAAATCGATGGAAGGCTGGCGCAGTGCGTTGGCATGGGACATGGAACCGCTCCTTGTTCAGGAACGATCCATTATGAAAACGCGCAGGCCCTATACCAACGATTTAATCGGCCTTTGCACAAAGCCTGGTGTCATATGCCAATGCCGGCCATATGCATATAACCCGCCACGTCAGGCGACCGGCAGATAGGCCTGCACCAGCTTGACCCAGTAGCTTGCGCCCACCGGCAGCAGCGCATCGTTGAAGTCGTAGTTGGAGTTATGCAGCTGGCACGGCCCCATGCCGTGGTAGGTTTCCAGCCGGTGATCGCCATCGCCGTTGCCCAGGAACAGATAGCAGCCCGGCACCTTTTCCAGGAAGAAGGAGAAGTCCTCGGCGCCCATGAATGGCGGGATATCGCGGTCTACCTGGCCGCTGCCGAACGCCTGCTCGGCGACCTGCGCGGCGAACGCGGTCTCGGCCTCCCAGTTCACCAGCGGCGGATAGGCGCGCACGAAATCCAGGTCGCCGGTTGCGCCATACACCTGTGGCAGCGTGGTTGCGATGCGCCGCATGTCTTCCTCGATGCGGTCGAGCGCCGCCACCGTATAGGTGCGCACCGTGCCGCGCAGCACCGCGGTGCCGGGAATCACGTTGTAGGCGTCGCCGGCATGGATCTGCGTGATCGACAGCACCGCCGAGTCCAGCGGATCCTTGCTGCGCGAAATGACGGTCTGCAAGGCCTGCACCATTTCGGCCGCGATCACGATAGGGTCGATGGAGCGATGCGGCTGCGCGGCATGGCCCCCCACGCCGTTGATGACGATGTCCCAGCGATTGCTCGACGCCATGGCCGGCCCGGCCCGGAAACCGAATGTATTGGCCGGCATGCCGGGCATATTGTGCATGCCGAACACGGCGTCGCACGGAAAGCGATCGAACAGGCCATCCTCCATCATGGCGCGCGCCCCGGCGTTGCCGCCTTCCTCGGCCGGTTGGAAGATGAAATGCACCGTGCCGTCGAAATCGCGGTGCGCGGCCAGGTACTGCGCCGCGCCCAGCAGCATGGCCGTATGGCCGTCATGGCCACAGCCATGCATGCGGCCCTCGATGGTGGAGCGGTGCGCGAAGCGGTTGTGCTCGGGCATCGGCAAGGCGTCCATGTCCGCGCGCAGTCCGATCCGCTTGCCGCCCGAACCCGCGCGCAGCACGCCGACCACGCCGGTCTTGCCCAGCCCCGTATGCACCTCCAGCCCCCATTCACGCAACTTGTCCGCCACCAGGGCGGCCGTGCGCGTCTCGTTGAACGCCAATTCGGGGTGGGCATGGATATCGCGGCGCAGCGCGGTAAGGTCGGCGTGCGCGCGTTCGATGGCTTCGATGGTCTTCATGGCAAGGATCCGGACAGTGTGGACGTTTCCGTTTCTTTTAGCACAGCGTGCGGCGCGCTCAGGCCTGTTGCGGCGCCGCAATGTCATTGAGATGGCAGGCGCTGGTATGGCCCGGCGCGATCTCGCGCAACACGGGCCGTTCCACGCTGCAGCGCGGCATGGCGTGCGGACAGCGCGGATGGAACGCACACCCCGGCGGCGGCGCCAGCGGCGAAGGCAATTCGCCCTTGATGGGCCGGTACTGGCGCCGCTGCACCCGCAGCGTGGGCAGTTCGGCCAGCAGGGCCTGCGTGTACGGATGGTTGGCGTGCTCGAACACCTGGGCGGTCGGCGCCAGCTCGACGACACGCCCCAGGTACATGATGGCCACCCGATCCGATATATGGCTGACCACGCTCAGGTTGTGGCTGATGAACAGATACGTCAGCCCCAGCTCCTGGCGCAGTTGCGCAAACAGGTTGATCACCTGTGCCTGGATGGAAACGTCCAGCGCCGCCACGGCCTCGTCGCAGACGATGACCGCGGGCCTGAGCGCCAGTGCGCGCGCGATACCGATGCGCTGGCGCTGTCCACCCGAGAACTGGTGCGGATAGCGTTGCGCGTAGGCAGGGTCCAGGCCGACCTGCCGCATCAGCGCGGCCACGTACTCGGCCTTGTCGCGGGATTGCACCAGGCCATGGGCCACAGGCGCCTCGCCGATGATGTCCGTCACGCGCATGCGCGGATTGAGCGACGCATACGGATCCTGGAAGATCATCTGCACGCCCAACTCGTAGGCACGGCGCTGCGAGGCCCCCATCTGCGCCACCGGCGCGCCGCGCCATGCGATCGTGCCGCCCGAAGGCCGCAGAATGCCGGCGGCCATGCGACCCAGCGTGGATTTTCCGCACCCCGATTCGCCGACGATGCCCAGGACCTCGCCGGGCGCCACATCCAGGTCTACATCCGCCACCGCGTGCACCACCTGCGTGCGCAACCCGGCGCCAAACAGGTTGGCGATGCGTCCGGCGAGATCGACCGATTGCACGAAGCGCATTTCCAGTTGCCGCAAGGCAAGCACGGGCGCATCCATCATGCCTCTCCCGCGTGCCAGCAACGTACCCAGTGCGCCGCACGCACCTCGACCGGCTCCGGCGCCTGCAGGCAGGTCTGCGAAGCGCGCGGACAGCGTGTGCGAAACGCACAGCCCGCCGGCAGGTTCAACAGCGATGGCGTCATTCCCGGTATCTGCTCCAGCGGTTTGCCGCGCGTATCCGGCGTGGGAATCGACGCGATCAGGCCGTGCGTGTACGGATGCATCGCATGCTCGATCACGTCGGCGGCGCTACCCGTTTCGACGATGCGCCCGGCATACATCACCGCCACGCGATCGGCCAGTCCGGCCACCACGGCCAGGTCATGGGTGATCCATATCAAGGCCGTGCCGGTTTCCTCGCACAGCTTGCGCATCTCGTAGAGAATCTGGCCCTGTATGGTCACGTCCAGGGCGGTGGTCGGCTCGTCGGCGATGATCAGGCGCGGCGAATTCAGCAAGGCGATGGCGATCGCCACCCGCTGGCGCATGCCGCCCGACAGCTGGTGCGGATAGGCGCGCAGCCGCTCGCGCGGCGCCGGTATGCCGACCATGGTCAACACTTGCAGGGCGCGCTGGTAGGCTTCGCCACGGCTGACGCGACGGTGCGCGAGCACCGTCTCGACCATCTGCGTATCCACCCGCAGCACCGGGTTGAGCGTCATCATCGGGTCCTGGAAGATCATGGCCATGGCATCGCCGCGCAGCGCGCGCCAGCGCGCCGGCGCCGCCTGGCGCAGGTCTTCGCCCTCGAACCTGATCTCGCCCTCCGCCACGCGCCCCGGTTCGTCCAGCAGGCCCATCAGCGAGAATCCGGTAATGCTCTTGCCCGAACCCGATTCGCCCACCAGGCCCAGTATCTCGCCGTGGCGCAAATGCATATCCACCCCGTCCACGGCCTTGACCACGCCGGCGCGCGTGGCGAACTGTGTTTTCAGGCCCTTGACCTCCAGCACTGGCCGGGTGGCCGGTTCGGGCGGGCTGGACAGGCTTGCTTGCATGCGTGGCTCTTGGTTGGCGCCGGCGGGCCTCAGCCCGCATTGCGAGGATTCAGGACATCGCGCAGGTGGTCGCCCACCAGGTTGATGGCGATGATGGCGATCGCAAGCGCGATGCCGGGAAAGAACGAAATCCAGTAATGGCCGGACAGCAGGTACTCGAAACCGTTGGCGATCAGCATGCCCAGCGACGGCTCGGTCACCGGCACGCCGACGCCGAGAAACGACAACGTGGCCTCCAGCGCGATCGCGTGCGCCAGATCGATCGTGGCGATGACGATGAGAGGCGGCATGCAATTGGGCAGCACGTGGCGCAGCAGCACGCGCCCCCAGCCCAGCGACAGGCAGCGGGCCGCCTCGACGTATTCCTTGCCGCGCTCGACCAGCGCGGCGCCGCGCGCGGCGCGCGCGAAATAGGCCCATTGCACCACCACCAGCGCGATGATCACCTTGTCCACGCCCTTGCCCAGGATGGCCAGCAGAATCAGCGCCACCAGGATGGCCGGAAAAGAAAGCTGGATATCCACGATACGCATCAGCAAGGCGTCGATGCGGCCGCCGAAGTACGCCGCGATCAGGCCGACGGTGGCGCCGATGGCGAACGCCGCCAGCACCGACACCGTGCCGACGATCAGGCTGGTTCGCATGCCATAGATGATGGCCGACAGCACATCGCGCGCCAGGCCATCGGTACCCAGCCAATAGCGCATGCTGCCGTCGCCGGCCTCGCTTCCCGGCGGCAGTTTCGAATCCAGGATGTCCAGCCCGCCGATATCGTAGGGATTCTGCGGCGCGATCCATGGCGCGAACACGGCCGCTCCCACCACGACCAGCAGCAGCGCCAGGCCCAGCAGTGCCAGCTTGCTGGCGCAGAAATCGCTCAGGAAACGCCGCAGCGGCGCCTCTTGGCCAATCGGCGCCGGAACGGGAGAAAGTTGGGCAGGCGCGGTCATTGGCGGCTATCCAGGCGCACGCGTGGATCCAGCACCGTATAGATGATGTCCACGACGAGATTGAGCATGACCAGGAAGAACACGATCAGCAGCAGATAGGCCACCACCACCGGACGATCCAGGTTGATGATGGAATCGATCAGCAGCTTGCCCATGCCCGGCCACGAGAAAACGGTCTCCGTCACGACGGCGAACGCCACTACCTGGCCGAACTCCAGGCCGGCGACCGTCACGATGGGTATCAGGATATTCTTCAGCAAATGCACGCCCAGCACGCGCTTTTCCGGCAAGCCCTTGGCGCGCGCGAACTTGATGTAGTCCTGCGGCAGGCTTTCGCGCGTGGCCGCACGCGTCACGCGGATGATCATGGCGCACTTGGCCAGCGCAATGGTGGCCGCGGGCAGGATCAGGCTGGCCCAGCCGTCAAGGGTCAGGACGCTCAGCGACAGGCCGCCCACGCTGACGGTCTGGCCGCGTCCGCTGGCGGGCAGCCAGCCCAGCGTTACCGCGAATATCATGATCAGCATCAGGCCGACCCAGAAATTCGGCAGCGAAAACCCGAGCACCGAACCCGTCATGATGACGCGCGAAGCCGGCGCCTTGGGTTTGAGCCCCGCGCGTATGCCCAGCGGCACGCCGATCAGCACCGACAGCAGCATGGCCACGCAGGCCAGCTCCAGCGTGGCCGGCATGCGCTCCAGGATGAGCCGCATGGCCGGCTCGCCGGTCAGGAAACTGTTGCCGAAGTCGCCGCGCACCGCCTGGCCCATGAAGATCAGGTACTGCTTCCACAGGGGCTGGTCCAGGCCCAGCGATACGCGTATGGCCGTACGCTGCGCTTCGGTGGCCTCTGGACTGGCCAGCATCGACACGGGGTCGCCCACCATGTAGATGCCGGCGAATACCAGCGCCGACATCACCAGCATGACCACGACTGTCTGCAGCAGCCTGCGTATGATGGTTGCCAGCACGCGCGGCTCCGCGTCTCGGCTACTTCTTCACCGTGGCGTACTGCACCAGCGTAGTCTGGTCGGGACGCCCGGTATAGCGGATGTCGTTCTTCATGGCCCACACCGACAGCTCGAAATGCACCGGCAGCATTGCGTAGTCGTCCATGGCCAGATTGCTGGCCTTTTGCAGCAACTCCGCACGCTTGTCGTCATCCATGGTCGATGAAGCCTGCTTGACCAGTTCGTCCATCGCCGGGTTCGAATAACGGCTGCGGTTCGTGGTGCCCAGCCCGGCCTCGGGGTTGCGCGTGACCAGCAGCGAGGTCAGCGCGTTGGACATCTCGCCGCTGGTCACCGACCAGCCCGCCAGATAGGCGCTGAACGCATAGCTGTCGCGGTTCTTGAAGAACACCGGCGGGGCCATCGAATCAACGCTGGTCTTCACGCCGATACGCGTCCACATCGACGCGACGGCCTGCGCCACCTTGGCGTCGTTGACATAGCGACCGGACGGCGAACCCAGCGTGATCGAGAAACCGTTCGGATAGCCCGCTTCCTTCAACAAGGCCTTGGCCTTTTCCACATCGGCCTTGGGCGCCTGCGAATGCTCCTTGGAAGAACCGAACATCGGATAAGGCAGCAGATTGCCCGCCGGCTTGGCCACGCCGCCCATCACGCGATCGACGATCGCGTCACGGTTCAAAGCCAGCGACAGCGCCTCGCGTACCCGCTTGTCCTTCATCGGGTTCTTGTCCGTGCCCTGCACCCCCGGGCTGGGCTCGGCATACTGGTCCAGCGCTAGATACACCACACGCACCGATGGCGTTTCCTCGACGAACAGCTTCTTGTCGGCCTTCAGCTTGGGCAGGTCATCGGTGGGCGGATCCTCGATCATGTCGACGTCCCCCGCCAGCAAGGCCGCCACGCGCGCCGCCGCATTGGTCATGGGCCGGTAGGTCACCTTGTCCCAGGCAGGCGGCTTGCCCCAATAGTTTTCGTTGCGCGCCAGCACGAACTCGGCGCCGCGCTTCCACGACACGAACTTGTACGGCCCGGTACCGATCAGCCCGTTGCCGCTGTTGAGCTCCGTCGTCGTCTTTCCTTCCGGCGCCGGCCCCGAAGCGGCCTTCTTCGACATGATGGGCAATTGCGCCAGGTTCACCAGCAACAGGGGAGCCACGTCCTTGGTGGTGATGCGCACCGTCAACGGATCGACCGCCTCGGTCTTGGCCACCGCCCCCAGGTATAGCGTGAAGGGCGACGGGCTGTTGGGTACCTTGGGAATGCGGTCATAGGTAAAGACCACGTCTTCCGCCGTGAACGGCGTGCCATCGGAGAACTTCACGTTCGGGCGCAGCTTGAACGTCCACACCTTGCCATCGACGGTCCACGACTCGGCCAGCGCGGGCTGCGGCTTGAGCTGCTCGTCCACGCGCACGATCGGATCGAAGATGGTCTGGGAAATCTGGGTATTGGGAGTCAGCGCGTGGTACTGCGGATCCATCGAACTGGGTTCCGTCTTCAACGCCACCACCAGGTCGCGGGCCAGCGCGGCGCTTGCCCCGCCCAACGCCAACGCCACGATTACCGAGCCGCAGGTCACTACACGTGAAAGCCGAGAAATCATCTTGCTCTCCCATGGATGTTCGGGTTCAGGACCAACGGCCCACGTTAACCAGCAAACATCGGGCGGCGCAACAGTTATATTCCCTTATTGTCCTTACCTTTACGCGGATGCTTGCCATGTCCCTGTACGCCCCCATCGCTGCAATCGCCACGGCTCCCGGCCGCGGGGGCATCGGCGTGGTGCGCATATCCGGGCCCGATCTCGCCGAACTCGTGCAGCGGCTGTTCGGGCGTTCGCTGACGCCTCGCCACGCCCACTACCTGCCGTTTCGCGCCGCCGACGAGGAAGTGCTCGACGAAGGACTCGCCATCTATTTCCGTGCACCGCATTCCTATACCGGGGAAGATGTACTTGAGCTGCAGGGGCATGGCGGCCCCGCCGTGCTGCGCCGCATCCTGGCACGCTGCATGCAGGCAGGGCACGACCTCGGACTGCGTCCGGCCGAACCCGGCGAGTTCACCCGCCGCGCCTTCCTCAACGAGCGCCTCGACCTGGCCCAGGCCGAAGCCGTGGCCGACCTCATCGACGCCTCCTCGGAAGCCGCCGCGCGCGGCGCCATGGCCTCGCTGTCGGGCGAATTCTCGCAGCGCGTCAACGACCTGTCCGAGCGCATCGTCCATCTGCGCATGCTGGTGGAAGCCACCCTGGACTTCCCCGAGGAAGAAATCGACTTCCTCGAGAAATACCAGGCGCGGCCCACCCTGCAGGCCCTCACGCAAGACCTCGACGCACTCATCGCCCAGGCGCGCCAGGGCGTGATCCTGCGCGAAGGGCTGCATGTCGTGCTGGCCGGCAAACCCAACGTGGGCAAGTCCAGTCTGCTCAACGCCCTGGCCGGCGACGACATCGCCATCGTCACGCCCATCGCGGGCACCACGCGCGACAAGGTCGTGCAGGAAATCCATATCGATGGCGTGCCGCTGCACATCGTCGACACCGCCGGATTGCGCGACACCGACGACGCCGTCGAAAGCATAGGCATCGAACGCACCTGGAAAGAGATCGAACGCGCCGATGTCATCCTGCACCTGCAGGACGTCACCCAGCCGCCGGATCACCTCGACGCGCAAATCGTCAGGCGCCTGCCCGCGCGCACGCCGGTGCTCGACGTCTTCAACAAAGTCGATCTGCTCGACGCGGCGTTCCAGGGCCGGCCCGACAGCCTCGGCATCTCCGCGCGCGGCGGCATCGGCCTGGACGCACTGCGCCAGCGCCTGTTGCAACTGGCCGGCTGGAACCCCGGCGCCGAATCGCCCTGGCTGGCGCGCGAACGCCATCTGCATGCGCTGCAGCAGGCCGCGCAGCATCTGGAGCTGGCCACCGGACACGCCCGCGAGGACGACCGCGTGCTGGACCTGTTCGCCGAAGAACTGCGCCTGGCGCACGAAGCCCTGACCGGCATCACCGGCAAGTTCACCAGCGACGATCTGCTGGGCGAGATTTTTTCCAGCTTCTGCATCGGCAAGTAACCCGCCCGGCCAGCAGACAGGCGATGGCCGCGGCCTGCAGCAGCGCCGCCGCCACGAACAGCCATGGCGCCGGCGCCGCGTCCGAGATGCCGCGCAACATTCCGAAAGCCGCCGGCGCGAACGCGTACGCGGCTTGCGAGAAGGCGACGATGAGCGGCACCACGCGCCGCACGCCGGCCGGATCGAACTCATTTTGCGCGATCAGCGGCGGCAGCGAGGTGGCGTTGCCTATACCCGAGCCAAACAGCAGCAGGCCCAGCCAGACCAGGGCCGGCGTATCGCCGGCCGCCATCAGCAGCAGGGCCCCCAGCACCTGGATGGCATAGGCATACGACGCCAGCAGGCGGCGGTCGGATCCCGCGCCGGCAATACGGCCCACGATCGTGCGGCCGGCAATCGCGCAGCCGGTTGACACCCCCATTGCCAGGCCTGCCATGCCCGGGCCCAGGACGGGTACGAGCAGCGAGTACAGGTGCGCGACCAGGCCCATCTGGGCGAACAGGCCCAGCGACATGGCGGCGGCCAGAGTGACAAAGCGCCGATCCTCGCGCAGGCGTCCGGCAGGCCGGGCGGGCGGCGCCGGGTTTGCCGCCGGTTGGGGTACGACGGCCTCGCCGTCCGGCGCCTGCCCCGTGTTCGCCGGCGTACGCGTAAAGACCAGACCGGCCAGCACGCCGATCACCAGCACCATGGACGCGCCGACCACGCCCGCGGCCCAGGCGAACCCCCAGGCCTGGATCAGCAGCGCCCACAAGGGCGAGAAGATGATGCCGCCTACACTGGCGCCGTTGTACGCCATGCCCAGCGCGGCCGGCCGCCGGACCACGAACCACGGCTCGATCAAGGCATTGATCGCCGCGGCCCCCAGCGCCGCCCAGCTGGCGCCGCTCGCCAATGCGGCAATGGCCAATTGCCACGGCGTGGCCGCCACGGCCCAGCCGAATGTGCCCAGCGCGCTTCCCAGCGCTGCGCAGAATGTGACGGCGGGAATGCCGGCAAGGCGGTACAGCCGCCGCAGGTTGACCACGGCCAGCGCCCCCGCGAGAAAGTGCAGCGTCACCATGCCCGCCACCCATTGCAACGGCCAGCCGGTGCGTTCCACGACGGCATGCAGGAATATGGGTGGCCCGTAAAAGCCCAGGCCCCAGCCGTAGATGGCCATGACGAAACTTGCCGCCAGCACCTGGGGTCCGGCGAAGGGAGTCGAGTGTCCGGTCATGCCGCCTCGGATATTGATGTCGCGCGAGCCGCAGTATGGGCTGGCCAGCTCCTGTTTACTTCGGGCCAGGCCGAAGCGTGGAGGGCGCCCTCGGGTGCGGAAGCCGCTGCTCAATTATTGCGCATGACGCCCCAGGGGCCCCGTGGCCGGGCAGGGGCCGCGCGCGCTTGCCTCGCCGCGGATTTACGCTGTATGAGCCTGCCAGAAGGCTGTAAAACAGGGTTGCGAAACCGGGTTTTGCGCCGGAAAGGTGCCGGATGCGGGCCATGGCGGCCTGTGGATAACCACTGGGAGGCAAGCTTGTGCACAGTATGTGGACCCAGGTTGAACAAGCTTGCTTTTCGGCCATGGCCCGAAATGTTGTCCAACTTCGGCTCTCCAGCCAAACAGACCTAGTGCACAGCCTGAAAGCTTCGCAAGCGTATGAAATAAAATCGCTTTTCGGGGTTAAGGTAGTTATCCACAGCCCTTATTAATCATTAGTCTTTATATAAAGAACACTATAAGGAAAAACATCAAACATGCCAGCCGCCAGCCACTCGCGCTGCAAAATCCAGCCATGCGCATTCTGTTGATCGAAGACGAAGCCGAGCTCGCCCGTTGGCTGTCACGCAGCCTTGCCCGCCACGCCGGGTTCGTGGTCGAATGGGCAGATGACGGCCTGCTGGCCGAACGCCGCCTGGCCGTCGAAGAGTTCGATGCCATCATCCTGGACCTTGGCCTGCCAGGCATGGACGGCCATACGTTGTTGACCCGGATCCGCGCCCGCGACGACCGTACGCCGGTGCTGGTACTGACCGCACGCGATTCGCTGGCCGAAAGAGTGGGCACCCTGCATCAAGGCGCCGACGACTTCCTGCCCAAGCCGTTCGTGCTGGAAGAACTCGAAGCCCGCCTGACCGCACTGATCCGCCGCAGCCGCGGACGGGAACATCCCCGCTTGACGCTGGGCGACCTGGCGCTGGACACCGCCTCGCAGCGATTCACCGTCAAAGGACAGCCCCTGGCGCTGTCGCCGAGGGAACATGCTGTGCTGCGCGCCCTGATCCAGCGCAGCGGCGAACCCTTGAACAAGCAGCAGATCCTCGATCGCATCCAGTCCAGCGACAGCGATGTCAACCTGGAGGCCATCGAGGTCCTGGTCCATCGGCTGCGCAAGAAACTGGCCGACACCGGCGTACAGATCGTCACCATGCGCGGCATGGGCTATTGCCTGGAGAACGCTGTTGACAACCCGTAGGCAGGAAAAACCCCGCCATCGCACGCTGAAGACCGTGTTGCTGTGGTGGCTGATTCCCGCGCTGGTTTTCGTCATGACGGGGGCGCTGTGGCTGTCCAATCAGCAATTGCGCAATCAGGTCGATATTGCCTACGACCGCTCGCTTTCCGGAGCGCTGCGATCCATCGACCACAACATATCCACAGCCAGCGGAGGGCTCTCGCTGGAACAGCCTTACCTGATGCTGGAGTTCTTCGAGCTGACCGCCAACGGTAACGTGTACTACCGGGTGGCCACCGAAGACGGCCTGGCCGAGATCGGCAACCCCCAGCTGCCGCTGCCGCCGCAACCGTTGGTTTCCGGCCAACCGCAGTTTTTCTACGCCGAGTACCTGGGCCAGCCGGTACGGGTGGCGGCGCTGGCGCGGCCGATGGATCCCCCGCTCTACAACGATAAAGGGGGACGTATAATCGTCCAGGTCGCCGAAAGCCTGGAAACCCGGCAGGACTTCCTGCATCGGGCGCTCGTGCGCTCGGTGGAACGCGATCTGGCGGTGGTGATGATCAGCGTGTTGGTGGTCATCTGGAGCGTTTTCATGGCGCTGCGGCCGCTCGAACGGTTGCGCGAGGAAGTGGCAAGCCGTTCTGCGGACGATCTGAGCCCCGTGAGCGCGTCGGAGATGCCTGGTGAGGTCCAACCCCTCATTCACGCCGTAAACCTCCATATGGCCCGATTTACGGCCTTGGCGAGGGTGCAGCGGCAGTTCCTCGACGATGCGTCGCATCAATTGCGCACGCCGCTGTCGGTGTTGCGGACCCAGACGGCCTATGCCCTGCGTGAAACGGACCCCCAGGAGGTCCGTACAGCCCTCCTGGCGATGCAGGACGGCCTGGACAGGGCGGTACGCACCACCAACCAAATGCTCGCGCTGGCGCGCGCCAAGGACGCCTCGCTGGCCGAAGGCGGCCTGCCGCTGGAAACGGTCGACCTGGCCGAACTGGCCGACGGCGTCATCCGGGCCTTGCTGCCGGCGGCGCGGGCCAGGCAACTGGACCTGGGGCTGGACGTGCAGGGCGCGCCGGTCCGGGTACAGGCCGTCGAGTGGCTGTTGCGCGAGGCGCTGAGCAATCTGGTCGACAACGCCATCCGGTACACGGCGCCCGGCAGCGAAGTCACGGTCAAGGTCCACGCCGAGGATGGCCATGCCTGGCTGGCCGTGGAGGACAATGGGCCCGGCATGTCGGCCGAGGACATCGCGCGCGCCAGCGTGCGGTTTCGCCGTGGCGCGGCCGGCAAGAACAAGTCGGGGGCGGGCCTGGGGCTGGCCATTGTGCGGACCATCATCGAAATCCACGACGGCCGGCTGGTGCTGGAAAACCGCCAGCCGCAGCCGGGTTTGCGCGCGGCATTGGTGTTTTCCCTAGGTTTCAAGGGAAATGCTGCGCTGCCGCACGAAATTGCGGTGATCTGAAAGGTTCCGGAAAGCCACGGTTGGGTACGGTGCTCATCCGTTGGCCTCCGATCCGCGCGATCGTTCCATGGCCAGCCATGTCCGCATGACATGCCAACAACGATCTCGGAGACAGCATCGATGCATACCCTGGCGAAATTCCGCGCGACTGCCGCCGCCCTGGCCGGCCTGTGCGCCCTGTTCATTGGCAACGCCGCCCACGCGGCCGGCGACGAACCGCGTCGGCCCGAATGTATTGCGCCGGCCCAGCCCGGCGGCGGCTTCGACCTGACCTGCCGGCTGGCTACCGAAGGCCTGAAGCAATCGGGCGCGCTCAAGGCGCCCATGCGCATCGTCTACATGCCCGGCGGCATTGGCGCCGTGGCCTACAACAACATCGTGGCCCAGCATCCGGGCGAGGCCGGCACCATCGTCGCCTTTTCGGGCGGTTCGCTGCTCAACCTGGCGCAAGGCAAGTTCGGCAAGTATTCGGTCGACGACGTGCGCTGGCTGGCCGGCATCGGAGCCGACTACGGCGTGGCGGTGGTGCGCAACGATTCGCCCTATACCGACCTCAAGGGCCTGATGGAGGCCTTCAAGCAGGATCCCACCAAGATCGTGCTGGGCGCCGGCGGCACCGTGGGCAGCCAGGACTGGATGAAAGCGGCGCTGACGGCCAAGGCGGCCGGCGTCGATTTCAAGAAAATGCGCTTCGTCGCGTTCGAAGGCGGTGGCGAGGCAGTGACGGCGTTGCGCGGCGGGCACATCCAGGCCTACATGGGTGACGCCGCCGAGGCTTTCACCATGCTCGAAGGCGGCGCGCCGATCCGTGTGCTGGCGGTCTTCAACAGCGAGCGCCTGCCGGGCAAGCTGAACTCCGTGCCGACGGCCAAGGAGCAAGGCTATGACATCGTATGGCCGATCATCCGCGGCTTCTACGTAGGCCCCAAGGTCTCCGACAAGGATTACCAGTTCTGGGTCGACGCGTTCGACAAGACGATGAATTCGCCCGAATACGCCAAGCTGCGTGAACAGCAAGGCCTGTTCCCGTTCAGCAAGACCGGCAAGGACCTGGACGACTACGTCAAGCAGCAGGTCAAGAACTACGCCGAGCTGGCCGACAGCTTCGGCCTCATCAAGAAGTAAACCGATCGCGTGGCCGGCGGCAAGCGCCGCCGCCGCGCATCTTCCCTACGGTGCGCACGCAGTCGGGGCGGTCCGCGCCGTGTTCTCGAATTGGATACGGGATCATGAATGATCGAATGTTGGGCGTATTCGCCCTGATCCTGGCCGCCTTCATGACATGGGCGGGCTGGGACATCGAAGCGCCGTTTGCCTACGAACCGGTGGGACCGCGCGCATTTCCGATGCTTGTCGCACTGATCATCGGCTTGTGCGGCCTGCGTCTGGTCTACAAGGGCGGCCACCAGGTCGAGACCAACTCCGCCGGCGCCAACGCGCGCATCGCCCTGATGGTGGCATACGCGGCCGCCTATGCGTTCCTGTTCCAGTGGCTGGGGTTTGTCATCGCCACGGCGCTGATGACCGTCGCTGTCGGCCGCCTGTTCGGCGGCAACTGGATCAAGTGCGCCATCGGTGGCCTGATCATGGGCACATTGTTCTTCCTGTTGTTCGACAAAGTCCTGGACGTGGTGTTGCCGGCCGGGTTGCTGGAGGGTCTGCTATGAGCGGCATTCTCGATCATCTTGCCATCGGTTTCGGCGTCGCCTTTTCGCTGACCAACGTACTGGTCGCGGCCATCGGCTCGTTCTTCGGAACCATGGTGGGCGTGTTGCCCGGGCTCGGCCCGATCAACGGCGTGGCCATGCTGATTCCGATCGCATTCGCGATGAACCTGCCGCCCGAAACGGCGCTCATCCTGCTTGCGGCGGTGTACGTGGGCGCCGAATATGGCGGGCGCATCACGTCGATCCTGCTCAACGTGCCGGGCGAGGCCAGCGCCATCATGACCACGCTGGATGGCTATCCGCTGGCGCGCCAGGGCCTGGCCAACGTCGCGCTGTCGCTGTCGGCGTGGTCGGCCTTCTTCGGGGCCATCGTCTCGGTGACGGGCATCATCCTGCTGGCGCCGCTGCTGGCCAAGTGGGCGCTCGCATTCGGGCCGGCCGAATATTTCGTGCTGATGGTGTTCGCGTTCTGCTGCCTGACCAGCTTGCTGGGCAAGCAGCCGGTCAAGGGCGTGCTGGCGGCGATGATAGGGCTGGGCATTTCGGTGGTCGGGGTCGATTCGAACTCGGGCGTATACCGCTATACCTTCGATTCGGTGCACCTGTCCGACGGTATTGATTTCGTCGTCGTGGTGATCGCGCTGTTTGCCGTCAGCGAGATGCTGGAGATGCTGGAGAAGGTCGTGGCCGGGCACAGTATCGAGGTCAAGCCGAGCGGCCGGAAACTGTTCAACCTTAAAGAATTGGCGTTCACGTGGTGGAGCGTGGTGCGCAGTTCGCTGGTGGGCTTCGGCGTGGGCGTGCTGCCCGGTGCCGGCGCCAGCGTGGCGGCGGCCGTCGCTTATTCGCAGGAAAAGCGCATCATCGAAAGCAAGGATCCCAACGCCAAGTTCGGCAAGGGCGACATGCGCGGTCTGGTGGCGCCGGAGTCGGCCGCCACCGCGTCGGCGATCGGCTCTTTCGTGCCCATGCTGACGCTGGGCGTGCCGGGTTCGGGCACCACCGCCGTGATGATGGGCGCGTTGACGCTCTACAACATCACGCCGGGTCCGGTGCTGTTCGACAGCAAGCCCGAACTGGTGTGGGGCCTGATCGCTTCGCTGTTCATCGCCAACGTCCTGCTGTTCATCATGAACGTGCCGATGGTGCGCGTGTTCTCGAAGGTGCTGGCCGTGCCGGCGTGGATGATGGTGCCCGGCATCCTGTGCATCAGCTACATCGGCGTCTACGCGATCAATGCGGGTACGTTCGACCTGTTGATGGTGGTGGGCATAGGCGCGCTGGGCTATTTCCTGCGCAAGTTCGGCGTACCGATGGCGCCGCTGGTGCTGGGCGTGGTGCTGGGCGACATGATGGAACAGAACCTGCGCCGCGCGCTGTCCATCACCAATGGCGATCCCGTTGTGCTGTACTCCAGCCCGGTGTCGATAGGCCTGTGGATCGCGGCCGCCGCGGTGGTGATCATCCCGCAATTGATGCGTCGCCTGAGCGCGCGCCGCAGGCAAGCCCTTCAGTCGTAGTCGATTGCCCGATTGAAAAATGCCGCGGTGGATACCGCGGCATTTTTCTTGGGCGCGGGCTGTGCTGCGCGCGTGCTCAGACGTGGGCCAGGCGGTCGATCGCGGCGTCCAGCGTCGCGTCCTGCTTGGCGAAGCAGAAGCGCACCAGGTGGTGGTTGGATTCGGGCGCGGCGGGGTTCTGGTAGAACGCCGATACCGGAATCACGGTTACGCCATGGTCGATGGTGAGATGGCGCGCAAAATCGGCTTCCGCATGCTTGGCGATCTCGCTGTAGTCGGCCAGCATGAAGAACGTGCCGGGGCTGGGCAGGGGGCGAAAACGCGTGTTGGCCAGGCCCGCCGCGAGGCGATCCCGCTTGGCCTGGTAGAACGCAGGCAGCTCCAGGTAGGGCCTGGGATTGGCCATGTACTCGGCCAGCGCGAATTGCATCGGCGAGGATACGGTGAACACCATGAACTGGTGGACCTTGCGCAGCTCGGCGCTGAGTTGGCGCGGGGCGCAGCAATAGCCTACTTTCCAGCCGGTGGCGTGATACGTCTTGCCGAAAGACGAGATGACAAACGCGTGTTCGGCCAGCAGAGGGCGGCGCGACAGGCTGGCGTGCGGCTTGCCGTCGAACACGATGTGTTCGTATACCTCATCGGACAGCAACAGCACGCCCGTATCGCGCACGATGGATTCCAGCGCGTCCAGATCGCTTTCGTCGAGTACCGCGCCGGTCGGGTTGTGCGGGAAATTCAGCATCAGCAGGCGCGTGCGCGCGCCAATGGCGTCGCGCACGCGCTGCCAGTCGATGCGGTAGTACGGATCGTCGCGGGTGGGAGCGCGCAAGGGCACGGGCACGGCGGTGCCGCCGGCCAGACGTATCGCCGGCAGGTACGAGTCGTAGCAGGGTTCTATCACCACGACTTCGTCGCCAGGGCCCACGGCAGCCAATACGGTGGCCATCAACGCTTCCGTGGCGCCGCTGGTTACGGTGATTTCGGTTTCCGGATCGTAGGCATGGCCGTAGAGGGCCTGGACCTTGGCGGCGATGGCCTCGCGCAATGGCGCTACGCCAGGCATGTAGGGATACTGGTTGTGCCCGGCGGCCATGGCCTTGCCGACCAGGGCGCACAGTTCGGGGTCGGGATCGAAATCCGGGAAACCCTGGCCCAGGTTGATGGCCTTGTGCTCGATGGCGAGCCGGCTCATGACAGTGAAAATCGTGGTGCCGACGTCGGGCAGCTTGGATCGGATCATGGCGATGGTAGGAGTGTGGCTAAGCAAGGGAATGCGTTGCTCGTAAGTATCCCACTAACTTCATCACGTTCTTCGGAGCGCCGCCGGCGCGGGCGTGCGGTGCTTGGCGATGGGACCGGTAGCCGCGGTCGTTTGCGAAGCCGCCATGGCAGTTTCGGTTACTTGTGAGACAAGTGAAAAAAAAGCCACATAGGGGTAAACAACTATTTGTTCGCGTCGGAGGCGATGAGTATGCTGATCCTGCAGTTGATTCAAGCAGTGCGCAAACCCGGTTACTTGTAGACGGCAAGCCACAAACGCAACGTTAAAGCGGGTGCGTGTGCCCGCCGGTTGGTCAGTTGGTCAGCGTCCTTGATTCATTTGCATTTCTTTTTTTCGATATCAGGACGCTATAAAAAATGGCTCAAAAGGGCAAGGTCAAGTGGTTCAACGCCGACAAGGGTTATGGATTCATCACTCCGGACAGCGGCGGTACTGACGTATTCGCACATTTCTCGGCGATTCAAGGCCGCGGTTATCGCAGCCTGAACGAAGGTCAGGAAGTCGAGTTCGAAGTGAAGGATGGTCCGAAAGGACCTCAAGCGGCCGAAATTCGCCCGCTCTGAATCGGGAAATCCCGTTTTTCCCGCATACCAGGCCCAAGCGCCTGGTTACAACGCCCCAGAAACATTGCTTCTGGGGCGTTGTTGCTTTTGCCGGCGCCACGCGGCATACAGTTAGCGCTTACTAACATCACCGCGGGCTTGGATAACTTTGTGGATAAGCCTCGGCCCGTCACCGGCGGTGGACAAGTTTTCGCACACCGGCTTCGTGCATGGTGCTGGAGTTTTACACAGCGGATGACATCGTTATTTGGCGCCGCCGATGAGACGATGGCGGGCGTCGCCCCGTACAGGTTCTTCCGTTGATCCACGCTTCCCAGGGAAAATCTCCTGTAAATCCGTGGTGTTACGCCATGAGATAGGCATGCCGGGATTTCTGGCGCGGATCCTGACCAGGCATTTCGGCAACTTTGGACCGGCCGTCATTACGGGTCGGGCCCGATTTGTTCACAAAGATATCCCCAATTTTTTTGCCCGTATCGAGACATATTCCGGGGATAATCCCGCTCGAAAAATCTGTGGATACTTCTGGGGATTGATCCCCAATTCGGTGCGGTTTCGCAAAGACGCCATGGCTGCCCTGCGGCATGGCTGGCGGGGCCCCGGCTTCGCTGCAGCGATCACGTATGTGGGTGCGACCCGAAACGGCGGCTTCGCAATTGTGCGCGGATCCCGATGCGCCGCCTCCTGGTTGTCCACAGGGAGCGGTGGATAAGGCTATGTTCCAACCCGTACAAATTTCCGTGCCCGCGTATGAATGTTTCCTCGATGTTGCCAGTCTCTGGCGGCATGCTAGCCGAAAGTATTAAGCCGTTGGATGGTAGTGTTTCCCCTGCGCAATAGGGGGTAGGCCCGGGCGAGACACCGGTCTTATATTTCCGCCCAGAGGGTATTAGCGCTATTGAGTCGCGATGTTTCACGTGAAACCAAAATTGCCATCGGAGGAATCCTGTGGCTATGCCGTTTGCCGGCATACTTCCGGGCGCGTGACCGGCCACCCTTCGGTTCTGCCTTGACACCCATTCGACGCGTCACGGGTACGCCGGGCTGCCGTGCAGCGCCGTGCAGGGAGCGCCGCCTCGAACTGCACCGTCATGACCGAGTCGGGCGCGTATTCATACAGTTCCTGGTCGACTTCGCCACTGCCGCTGGTCCGGCCGACTCGTGAGTTCTCGAATTGGTGTCCGCGACCCGCGTCCGGCAGTAGGCATGCAGCTTGCTCACCGCGCTCGCAAGTCGCTCCATCGGCGGGCCATCCGTCAAGCGTGGGCTCATGCCCTGTGCGTGGTGATCAAAGCGCGCCAACTTTCCCCCGATCTGCCAAGGAGCGAAACGGGGCATCGTATGCATCCCGGCAACGCAGTCGTAGCGTGGGCCGCCATGTCGATGTACTCAGTGCACGGCAGGATACGTGGCCAAGCCAAACGGGAGACCCGACTCGCGGAACCGGGGAAGGAAAGGCAGCGTGTATTGGTTCTGGCTTGGCGGCTGGAGGATAAAACAGCGATTGTTTTGGCCTAGGGGTAGGGTAGGGGTGAAAACATCGTCGTTTTCATTGCCTAGGGTGGAGAGTCAAACCGCTGATGTCGGCGTTGTTTCACGTGGAACATTGTGCTTGTGATGTGAACGAGGCCGAGGCAATGCTGGGCCTAAGCATGTTGTTTCACGTGGAACATCTTTCCGCAGTATTGGGGTCGGAACAAGAGTTCATGTTTCACGTGAAACATTGCCTCAGCCCAGCTTTCTTGAGCGGCGCCGTGGTGCATAAGCCGCATAGAACGCATGGATTGTCGGGCTTACGATGTTTCACGTGAAACGTCCAACGGGGTGCCACTATAATGGCTGCGGAACGCTCTTTCATCTCTCCTCATCATGGATTTTCCCCGCGAATTTGATGTGATCGTCGTTGGTGGCGGTCACGCTGGCACGGAAGCAGCCCTGGCTGCAGCCCGTACCGGCGCACAGACATTGCTGCTTACCCACAATATCGAAACCCTGGGTCAGATGTCCTGCAACCCCTCCATCGGGGGGATAGGCAAGGGCCATTTGGTCAAGGAAGTCGATGCACTGGGTGGCGCGATGGCTATCGCCACCGACGAGGCAGGTATCCAATTCCGTATTCTCAACAGTTCCAAGGGGCCGGCAGTGCGCGCAACGCGCGCCCAAGCAGACCGGGTGCTGTACCGCAATGCTATACGTGCGCGCCTTGAGAACCAGCCCAATCTTTGGCTGTTCCAGCAGGCGGTTGACGACCTCATGGTGCAGGGCGACCGGATCGTGGGCGCCGTTACGCAGATCGGGTTGCGATTTCGTGCCCGTACCGTGGTGTTGACGGCTGGTACCTTCCTCAACGGCCTGATTCACGTGGGCCTGCAGAACTATTCCGGGGGTCGGGCCGGGGATCCTCCCGCCAACTCCCTGGGCCAGCGGCTCAAGGAGCTGCAGTTGCCGCAGGGCCGCCTGAAGACCGGCACGCCTCCGCGTATCGACGGCCGCAGCATCGACTACAGCGTGCTGGAAGAGCAGCCGGGCGATCTTGATCCCGTGCCGGTCTTCTCGTTCCTGGGCAAGGCATCCATGCACCCGCGCCAGCTGCCTTGCTGGATCACGCACACCAATGCCCGCACGCACGACATCATCCGCGGCGGCCTGGACCGTTCACCCATGTACAGCGGGGTCATCGAAGGAGTCGGGCCGCGTTACTGCCCGTCCATCGAGGACAAGATCCATCGCTTTGCGGACAAGGCGTCGCACCAGGTATTCCTGGAGCCGGAGGGCCTGAACACCCATGAGATCTATCCCAACGGTGTCTCCACCAGCCTGCCGTTCGACGTGCAGTACGAGTTGATCCATTCCCTGCCCGGACTGGAAAACGCGCACATCCTGCGGCCGGGCTACGCCATCGAGTATGACTATTTCGACCCGCGTGCCCTGAAGTCCACCCTGGAGACCAAGGCGATTTCCGGACTGTTCTTCGCTGGCCAGATAAACGGCACGACCGGCTACGAAGAGGCGGCTGCTCAAGGCCTGCTGGCCGGCGCCAATGCCGCCCTGCAGGCACAAGGAAAAGAGCCTTGGGTCCCGCGTCGCGATGAAGCGTATCTCGGCGTGTTGGTCGATGACCTGGTCACGCGTGGCGTGACCGAGCCTTATCGCATGTTCACGTCCCGTGCGGAATATCGCCTCAGCCTGCGCGAAGACAACGCCGATCTGCGCCTGACCGAAATCGGCCGCCGGCTCGGGCTGGTGGACGATGTGCGTTGGGATGCCTTCAGTCGCAAGCGCGATGCCGTCGCCCAGGAAGTCGAACGGCTCAAATCCACCTGGGTGAACCCGCGCGTCCTGCCGGCGCACGCCGCCGAAGCCTTGCTCGGCAAGGCAATTGAGCGTGAGTACTCACTATCAGATCTGCTGAAACGACCCAATGTGTCCTATGAGGCGTTGATGCAGGCCCGTACCGACGAGGGCGAGTTGCTGGCTGGCCCTGGCGTGCTCGAGGACGAAGTGCTGGCCGAGCAGGTCGAGATCCAGGTCAAGTACGCCGGCTATATCGCACGCCAGCAAGATGAAGTGCAGAAGCACCTTTCGCATGAGCAGCAGCCTATCCCCGCGGACATCGATTACGACGCCGTGACCAGTCTGTCGTTCGAGGTGCGCCAGAAGCTGAAGACGCATCGGCCCGAGACCATAGGGCAGGCCGCGCGCGTCTCCGGGGTGACGCCGGCCGCCATTTCCCTGTTGCTGATCCATCTCAAGCGCCTGCATTACGGCTCGCGCAAGCAAGCGGCATGAGCGCCGTTCCAGATATCCCCGGCGGCCCCGCGCAGCGGCTGGCCCAGGCTTGCGATGCGCTGGGATTGCCGGCCGACGCCGGCCAGCAGCAGAAGCTGCTGCGCTATGTCGAGCAGATGCAGCGCTGGAACCGCACGTACAACCTGACCGCCATCCGGGATCCGGGGCAGATGCTCGTGCAGCACCTGTTCGATAGCCTGTCGGTCGTGGCGCCGCTGGAGCGTGGCCTGCGCGCCGCCGAGCCGGGCGCGCGCGTCAAGCTGTTCGACGTCGGTTCCGGCGGTGGCCTGCCCGGCGTGGTGCTGGCCATCATGCGCGCCCACTGGGACGTCACCTGCGTGGACGCGGTCGAGAAGAAAACCGCATTCGTGCGGCAGATGGCCGGCGCCCTCGGGGTGCCCAATCTGCAGGCCGCGCACTCCCGCATCGAACAGCTCGAACCGGCGCAATGCGAGGTGGTGATCTCGCGCGCGTTCGCTTCGTTACAGGACTTCGCCGCGCTGGCCGGCCGCCACGTGCGCGAGGGTGGTACCCTCGTCGCCATGAAGGGCAAGGTGCCCGATGACGAAATCCAGGCGTTACAGCAACACGGCCACTGGACGGTCGAACGGATCGAACCGCTGGTGGTGCCGGAACTCGACGCGCAACGCTGCCTAATATGGATGCGACGCAGTCAAGGAAACATATGAAAAACATACCGCCCAGCAAGTCCGCCCGCGTGTTCTGCATCGCCAATCAAAAGGGCGGCGTCGGCAAGACCACCACCGCCATCAACCTCGCGGCTGGCCTGGCTACGCACAAGCAGCGGGTGCTGCTGGTCGATCTCGATCCGCAGGGCAATGCCACCATGGGCAGCGGCATCGACAAGAGCACGCTGGAATCCAACCTGTACCAGGTGCTCATCGGCGAGGCCGGTATCGAACAGACGCGCGTGCGTTCGGAGTCCGGCGGCTACGACGTATTGCCGGCCAACCGCGAGCTGTCCGGCGCCGAGATCGACCTGGTGCAGATGGACGAGCGCGAGCGCCAGCTCAAGGCCGCCATCGACAAGATCGCCGGCGAATACGACTTCGTGCTGATCGATTGCCCGCCCACGCTGTCGCTGCTTACCCTTAACGGGTTGGCCGCCGCGCACGGCGTCATCATTCCGATGCAGTGCGAGTACTTTGCGCTCGAAGGCCTGTCCGACCTGGTCAACACCATCAAGCGCGTGCACCGCAATATCAACAACGAACTCCGTGTCATCGGTTTGTTGCGCGTGATGTTCGATCCGCGCATGACCCTGCAGCAGCAGGTGTCGGCCCAGCTCGAATCGCACTTCGGCGACAAGGTGTTCACCACGGTGGTGCCGCGCAATGTGCGGCTGGCCGAGGCGCCCAGCTATGGCATGCCGGGCGTGGTATATGACCGCGCGTCGCGCGGCGCGCAGGCCTATATTGCATTTGGTGCGGAAATGATAGAACGCGTCAAAGAGCTGGATTGAACCTCGATGCCAGCTGTGCTTGCCGTTCCGGACGCTCAACCCATCCCCGCAGCGGGCGGCGGGCTGGCGCGCCTGGAAGAGGCGGCGCTCAACGCCACGACGGTTCGCGAGCAGATGCTCTACGAAGGCTGGCTGGTGCGTTGGGCGCCTGCGCGGGCCAAGCGCGCGCGTTGTGTCAATGTACTCGGGTTATCCACACGTCCGCTCGATGAGCGGCTGGCGTACTGTACCCGGTGGTATGCGCGCCACGGGGTGCCGCTGATCGTGCGGTTGACGTCCATCGGCCCCGATTTTTCCCTGGATGCACAACTGCATGAGCGCGGGTTCGTTGCGTTCGACCATACCTGCGTCATGGCGGCGCCCGTCGTGCCGGTCACGGCGCAAGCGCCGCCCGGGCTGGTGTTCGAGCGGACAACGCCGGCGCGCTTCGCCCGGGAAGCAGGGCGCCTGCGTGGCCACGACGATGCGGCCATGGCCGAACACGCGGCGCGCCTGGAGGCGGCGCCGTTGGAAAACGTGCCGCTGCTGGTGCGTGACGCTGGCGGCGAATGTATCGCGGCAGGGCTGGCGGCATTCGATGCCGGGCTGGTCGGGCTGTTCGATATCGTTACCGCGCCATCGCGGCGCCGCCAGGGTTGCGGCGCGGCGGTGCTGAAGTATTTGCTGGAGCAGGCCAGCCACGCCGGCGCGCGCCAGGCGTACCTGCAGGTCGAGCCGCAGAACACGGCCGCCCGAGCCTTGTATGCGCGTTTCGGCTTCGTGGATCGCTACACGTATTGGTATCGTTCAATGTCCGAAGCAACACCCGTTTGAGCGGTCAACGGTCAACTGCTGAAGGGAAGAGGATTTATTCGCTATGGCTACCAAGAAACCCAAGGGCTTGGGTCGAGGACTGGATGCCTTGCTGGGCGCTGACGTGCCCGCCATCGACAACATCGGCAAGGCCCCCGCGGCCGCGCCGGAAGGACCGCCGGCCACGCTGCCTGTGTCCAAGATGCGCGCCGGCAAGTACCAGCCGCGCACGCGTATGGACGAAGGCGCGCTCAATGAGCTGGCCGAGTCCATCCGTACCCAGGGCATCATGCAGCCCATCCTGGTGCGCGCGCTGGGCGCCGACGCGCCAGGTCAGTACGAAATCATCGCCGGCGAACGGCGCTTTCGCGCCGCGCAGCTGGCCGGCCTGAAAGAGGTGCCGGTTCTCGTGCGCGAAGTCGCCGACGAGAACGCCGCGGTCATGGCGCTGATCGAGAACATCCAGCGCGAGGATCTCAACCCCCTCGAAGAGGCGCACGGCGTTCGTCGCCTGCTCGACGAGTTCGGACTGACGCACGAGCAGGCCGCCCAGGCCATAGGCCGCTCGCGTTCGGCCACCAGCAACCTGCTGCGCCTGCTCAACTTGGCCGCGCCGGTGCAGACCATGCTGCTGGCGGGCGATGTCGACATGGGCCATGCCCGCGCCTTGCTGGCAGTCGATGCCGCCACGCAGATCCAGCTGGCCAACCAGGTCATCGCCAAGCGCCTGTCGGTGCGCGAGGCCGAGAAGCTGGTCGCGCGGGCGCAGAAAGAAGTCGACGCCGCGCCGCGCAAGAAGGGCAATGGTGCTTCGCGCGATGTCACGCGGCTCGAGGAAGCGCTGTCGGATCATCTCGGCACCCGCGTTGCGCTGAAGGTCGGAGCGCGTGAAAAAGGCCAGATCGTGATCGACTTCCATGGCTGGGAACATCTGAATTCGCTGCTCGAGCGCCAGGGCCTGTCCGGGGTCCTGGATGCCTGAGGCCCGGCCGCCGCGGATTGCCGTCCTGGCGACCGGCGGCACCATTGCCGGCGCGCAAACCGACGCGACCAGCGGCGCCTATCGAGCCGGCTCGTATGGCGTCGGGCAATTGCTGGCGGCCGTGCCTCAACTGGCCGGCCTGGCGCGCATCGACGCCGAGCAGATCGCCAACGTCGGCAGTCAGAACATGAGCCATGCCGTCTGGCGGCAGCTGGCGCTGCGCGCCGCGGCGCTGTGCGACGACCCCGCCATCGACGGCATCGTCATCACCCATGGCACCGATACGCTGGAAGAGACCGCTTATTTCCTCAGCCTGGTATTGCCTGTGGATAAACCGGTGGTACTGCTGGGCGCCATGCGCCCGGCCACCGCGTTGAGCGCAGACGGGCCGGCCAATCTGTATAACGCGGTGGCCTTGGCCTGCCATCCGGCCGCGCGCGGCCGCGGGCCCCTGGTCGTGATGAACGAAGATATCCACCTGGCCCGCCAGGTGCAGAAAATAGCCGCCTCGGGCATCGCCGCGTTCGCTTCGCCCAATACGGGCCGGGCCGGCGTCATGCAGGGCGGCCGGCCGGTGTTTCACGCCCGCGCCGAGCGCGTGGCCGGCGACGCGCTGCTCCGGCCGGGCGAATTGCCGCGGCAGGCCTGGCCGCGAGTCGACATCGTGCATGCTTGCGTCGATCTCGACGGCGAGCTCATTGATTTCATGGCCGGGCGTGCCGAGGGCATCGTGCTGGCCGGCGTGGGCGACGGCAACGCCACCGACGCGGCCCTGCGGGCCCTGGAGCGCGCCAGCGCGCAGGGTGTCGCGGTCGTGCGCGCATCGCGCACCGGCTCGGGCAGGGTGGGGCGCAATATCGAAATCGACGACGATGCCGGCGGGTTCATCGCCGCTGGCGACCTCAGCCCCCAGAAGGCCCGCGTGCTGCTTACCCTGGGCCTGTGCCAGACCCGCGATACCGCGCGCCTGCAGGCGTTGTTCGACAGCCGCTGAAGCCGGGCGGCGTGCCGGCCCCGCCGGCGGCCGGAGCGCGAATTCCGTTTCAACGCCCCAATTTGACATTCAATTTGAATGTGTTCATAATCTCAAATTCTCCGCTGGAGGAGTGCCCGAGTGGTTAAAGGGGGCAGACTGTAAATCTGTTGGCCTTGCGCCTACGTTGGTTCGAATCCAACCTCCTCCACCAGAGACCCATGTTCCGGTCCAGTATGACGCCAGGATCGGCGCTTTGCGAAAGCAGGGCGCCCGTACCAGATCCAGGCTCGGCAAGACAAAATCCAGGTGCGGTTCGGCCTGGATTTTGCAACGTAAGGCCAGGTGTCCTGGCTTGTCGCTGCGGGAATATGGAGGAGATGCAAGGTGAAAGGGTGGCCTGCGGGTGTAGCTCAATGGTAGAGCAGAAGCCTTCCAAGCTTACGACGAGGGTTCGATTCCCTTCACCCGCTCCAAGATTTGCCCATGTGGCTCAGTGGTAGAGCACTCCCTTGGTAAGGGAGAGGTCACGCGTTCGATCCGCGTCATGGGCACCATCGAATTTCTAGGTTCTTCTTCAAGTCAGAAGCTTCAATCCAGGTCAGGAGTCAGCCATGGCAAAAGGCAAGTTTGAACGTACCAAGCCGCACGTGAACGTGGGTACGATTGGTCACGTTGACCACGGCAAAACGACGTTGACGGCGGCGATCACGACGGTGCTGTCGAACAAGTTCGGCGGCGAGGCTCGCGGCTACGACCAGATTGACGCGGCGCCGGAAGAAAAGGCGCGTGGCATCACGATCAACACCTCGCACGTTGAGTACGAGACGGAGACGCGTCACTACGCGCACGTTGACTGCCCGGGCCACGCTGACTACGTGAAGAACATGATCACGGGTGCTGCGCAGATGGACGGCGCGATCCTGGTGGTGTCGGCCGCTGACGGCCCGATGCCGCAGACGCGCGAGCACATTCTGCTGTCGCGCCAGGTTGGCGTGCCGTACATCATCGTGTTCCTGAACAAGGCGGACATGGTCGATGACGCGGAGCTGCTCGAGCTGGTGGAGATGGAAGTCCGCGAACTGCTGAGCAAGTACGACTTCCCGGGCGATGACACGCCGATCGTGAAGGGTTCGGCCAAGCTGGCGCTGGAAGGCGACAAGGGCGAACTGGGCGAGCAGGCGATTCTGTCGCTGGCGCAAGCGCTGGACACGTACATCCCGACGCCTGAGCGCGCGGTCGACGGTGCGTTCCTGATGCCGGTGGAAGACGTGTTCTCGATCTCGGGCCGCGGCACGGTGGTGACTGGCCGTATCGAGCGCGGCGTGGTCAAGGTTGGCGAGGAAATCGAAATCGTGGGCATCAAGCCGACGGTGAAGACGACCTGCACGGGCGTGGAAATGTTCCGCAAGCTGCTGGACCAGGGCCAGGCGGGCGACAACGTGGGCATTCTGCTGCGCGGCACCAAGCGTGAAGACGTCGAGCGTGGCCAGGTGCTGGCCAAGCCGGGTTCGATCAACCCGCACACGGACTTCACGGCCGAGGTGTACATTCTGTCCAAGGAAGAGGGTGGCCGTCACACGCCGTTCTTCAACGGCTATCGTCCGCAGTTCTACTTCCGCACGACGGACGTGACCGGCACGATCGACCTGCCGGCGGACAAGGAAATGGTGCTGCCGGGCGACAACGTGTCGATGACCGTCAAGCTGCTGGCCCCGATCGCCATGGAAGAAGGTCTGCGTTTCGCCATCCGTGAAGGCGGTCGCACCGTCGGCGCCGGCGTCGTCGCCAAGATCATCAAGTAAGACGCGGTTTGCCCATGGATAGAGGGGCCGGATGCCCCTCTATCCATGTTTGCTGGAAAAGTAGTACTATGTATGGTTCCGCAAGGTGCCACATGTAGCTTGAAAGTTTTAGGGGTATAGCTCAATTGGCAGAGCGTCGGTCTCCAAAACCGAAGGTTGTAGGTTCGATTCCTACTGCCCCTGCCACCCGCCGGAGAGTATCGCGAGTTGCGCATTCACGGCGGGCTCGTGTCGCAAAATGTCTAATACCAGCGTAGAAACCGTTACCAGTACCGCTGACCGGATCAAGCTCGGGTTGGCGGTTCTCGTCGTTATTGCTGGCATCGTTGGGTTTTCCATGCTCGACGCGCAGCCCATGGTGGCGCGTATCGGCGTGTTTGTCGGCGGCTTGATCGTCGCGGCCTTGCTTGCGTGGTTCAGCGAACCCGGCCGTCGTACCCTCAGCTTTGCCGGCGAGTCGTACAACGAAGTCAAGCGAGTCTCGTGGCCCACGCGCAAAGAGACGATCCAGATGACCGGTATCGTCTTCGCCTTCGTCGCGGTGATGGGTCTTCTGATGTGGGTGCTCGATAAAGGCATCGAGTGGGTTCTCTACGGCCTGTTGCTGGGCTGGAAATAAGGACGGCGCATGAGTAAACGTTGGTATGTCGTCCATGTGTATTCCGGCATGGAGAAAAGCGTACAAAAGGCTCTGAACGAGCGCATCGAGCGCGCGGAGCTGCAGACGTCTTTCGGCCGCATTCTTGTTCCCTCCGAAGAAGTCGTCGAGGTCAAGGGCGGACAGAAGTCGATCACCGAACGCCGTATTTTCCCCGGTTATGTCCTGGTTGAAATGGATCTGACCGACGAAACGTGGCATTTGGTCAAGAACACCAACCGTGTCACCGGCTTCTTGGGTGGTTCGGGTAACCGTCCGACGCCGATTTCCGAGCGGGAAGTCGAGAAGATCCTCAACCAGATGGAAGAGGGCGTCGAGAAGCCCCGGCCCAAGATTCTGTTCGAAGTCGGCGAGATGGTGCGTGTCAAGGAAGGTCCGTTTGCTGACTTCAACGGCAACGTCGAGGAAGTCAACTACGAAAAGAGCAAGGTGCGTGTGTCGGTCACCATTTTTGGTCGCGCGACGCCCGTCGAACTCGATTTCAGCCAGGTCGAAAAGACCTGATTTTCAAACCCCGGGGAGCTCTGCGCATAGCCGCAGGGCGATATAACCCGCAAGGAGCAAAGCATGGCGAAGAAGATCGTCGGCTTTATCAAGCTGCAAGTGCCGGCTGGTAAGGCAAACCCCTCTCCCCCGATTGGCCCGGCGCTGGGTCAGCGCGGCCTGAACATCATGGAATTCTGCAAGGCGTTCAACGCCAAGACCCAGGGCATGGAGCCCGGTCTGCCGATTCCGGTGGTGATCACCGCCTTCGCGGACAAGAGCTTCACCTTCATCATGAAGACCCCGCCCGCGACGGTCCTCATCAAGAAGGCGTCCGGCGTGCAAAAGGGTTCGGCCAAGCCGCATACCGACAAGGTCGGCACGCTGACCCGCGCCCAGGCTGAAGAAATCGCCAAGACCAAGCAGCCCGACCTGACCGCGGCCGATCTGGACGCCGCCGTCCGTACGATCGCTGGCAGCGCCCGCAGCATGGGCATCACGGTTGAGGGGGTTTAATCATGGCTAAATTGTCCAAGCGCGCCGCCGCCATTGCGCAGAAGATCGACCGTACCAAGCTGTATCCGGTCGGCGAAGCCCTGAACCTGGTCAAGGAAACCGCCACCGCCAAGTTCGATGAATCCATCGACGTGGCCGTTCAGCTGGGCATCGACCCCAAGAAGTCGGACCAACTGGTCCGCGGTTCGGTCGTGCTGCCCGCCGGTACCGGCAAGACCGTGCGCGTTGCCGTGTTCGCCCAAGGCGAAAAGGCTGACGCCGCCCGCGCCGCCGGCGCCGACATCGTTGGCCTGGACGACCTGGCCGAGCAGATCAAGGCTGGCCAGATGGACTTCGACGTGGTCATCGCCTCGCCCGACACGATGCGCGTCGTGGGCGCCCTGGGTCAGGTGCTGGGTCCCCGTGGCCTGATGCCGAACCCCAAGGTCGGTACCGTGACGCCCGATGTGGCCACCGCCGTGAAGAACGCCAAGGCCGGTCAGATCCAATACCGTACCGACAAGGCTGGCATCATTCACGCCACCATCGGCCGCGCCTCGTTCGGCGTGGAACAACTGCAAACCAACCTGGCCGCCCTGGTCGACGCCCTGCAAAAGGCCCGTCCCGCCGCCGCCAAGGGTATTTACCTGCGCAAGCTGGCCGTTTCGTCCACCATGGGCGGCGGTGCTCGCGTGGAAATTGCTTCGCTGTCGGCCAACTAACAGGCCGCTGGCACATAGAACTTTGGGCCGCATCCGGACTCGTCCGGATGCTGCTGTCAAAGACCGCTGGAGCGCTAGCCGGTTGTTTTGGCGAATGCTTAATCCCGAAGCTGGTTCAGTTCGGATCCAGCGTAGACGGCGTCCCCAGGAAGATTTCTTTACCCGAAGAACTCAACCAGGCGCCGCATTCGGTTGACGTGCAAGGCTAGCGCCCCAAGCGTCTTTTGATGGAGTGTTCAAACCGTGAGTCTCAATCGCCAAGAGAAAGCGGTGGTAATCGAGGAAGTCTCGGCACAAGTGGCCAAGGCGCAATCGATTGTTATCGCCGAGTACCGTGGTCTGGACGTCGCCTCTGTCACCGTACTGCGCAAAACTGCGCGTGAATCGGGCGTTTACCTGCGTGTTCTGAAGAACACGCTGGTCCGTCGTGCGGTTGCTGGCACGGCTTTCGAGCCGCTGTCCGAGCAACTCACCGGTCCGCTGATCTATGGTATCAGCGCTGATCCGGTCGCCGCGGCCAAGGTCCTCGCTGGTTTCGCAAAAAGCAACGACAAGCTGGTCATCAAGGCGGGCTCGCTGCCCAACAGCCTGCTGACCCAGGATGGCGTCAAGGCCCTGGCCACGATGCCCTCGCGCGAGGAGTTGCTCTCGAAACTGCTGGGCACCATGCAAGCCCCGATCGCGCAATTCGTGCGTACGCTCAACGAAGTTCCGACCAAGTTCGCCCGCGGCCTCGCTGCCGTGCGCGACCAGAAAGCGGCGGCCTGATCAGGCTCCGTGTCCGGAATTCGCTGAACGACAAAGCGACACCCAACCCTGGCATTACCCAATTTTGGAGTTCTAAACAAAATGGCACTTAGCAAAGCTGAAATCCTTGACGCCATCGCTGGCATGTCCGTGCTCGAGCTGTCCGAGCTGATCAAGGAAATGGAAGAGAAGTTTGGCGTGTCGGCTGCTGCCGCCGCCGTGGCCGTGGCCGCTCCGGCCGCTGGTGGCGCTGGCGCTGCCGCTGCTGAAGAGCAGACCGAGTTCACCGTTGTGCTGCTCGAAGCCGGCGCGAACAAGGTCAGCGTGATCAAGGCCGTGCGCGAGCTGACCGGTCTGGGTCTGAAGGAAGCCAAGGACCTGGTTGACGGTGCTCCGAAGCCCGTCAAGGAAGCGCTGGCCAAGGCTGACGCCGAAGCCGCCAAGAAGAAGCTGGAAGAAGCTGGCGCCAAGGTCGAAGTCAAGTAAGACCTCGCGTCGACGCCCGGGGACAGCGCTCTTAGCCGTCCCCGGGCTTTTGCGTTTCCAGGAAACCCCTACTGAAGGGTCGAGTTCAGCAGGGTTTCCTGGAGTCGTATCACCTGGGGCCGTGGTTTACGGTCCATGCAACCTCGAGTCGGAGTGCTCATGCCTTACTCGTACACCGAAAAAAAGCGCATCCGCAAAAGCTTTGCCAAACGTGAGGACGTTCAAAACGTTCCCTTCCTGTTGGCGACACAGCTTCAATCCTACCTAACTTTCCTGCAAGCCGACACCGCGACCTCGGATCGCGTCAATGAAGGCCTGCAGGCGGCGTTCTCGTCGATTTTTCCGATTGTCAGCCATAACGGAATGGCGCGCTTGGAGTTCGTCAGCTATGCGCTGGGCGAGCCGGTGTTTGATGTCAAGGAATGTCAGCAGCGCGGCCTGACCTATGCGTCGCCGCTGCGCGCCAAGGTGCGCCTGGTGCTGCTGGACCGCGAAGTCAGCAAGCCGACCATCAAGGAAGTCAAGGAGCAGGAAGTCTACATGGGCGAAATTCCGCTCATGACCAGCACCGGCTCGTTTGTCATCAACGGCACCGAGCGCGTCATCGTCTCGCAGCTGCACCGCTCGCCGGGCGTGTTCTTCGAGCACGACCGCGGCAAGACGCACAGCTCGGGCAAGCTGCTGTTCTCGGCCCGCGTGATTCCCTACCGCGGCTCGTGGCTGGACTTCGAATTCGATCCCAAGGACGTGCTGTTCTTCCGCGTGGACCGTCGCCGCAAGATGCCGGTGACGATCCTGCTGAAGGCCATCGGCATGACGCCCGAATCGATCCTCGCGCACTTCTTCGACTTCGATAACTTCGAACTCAAGAGCGAAGGCGGCATGATGGAATTCGTCGCCGAACGCTGGAAGGGCGAGATGGCGCGCTTTGACATCGCCGACCGCGCCGGCAAGGTGATCGTCGAGAAGGACAAGCGCATCAACGCCAAGCACCTGCGCGACCTGGCTGCCGGCGGCATCCAGCGCGTGTCGGTGCCCGAGGATTTCCTGTACGGCCGCGTGCTGGCCAAGAACATCGTCGATCCCGACACCGGCGAAGTCGTGGCGCATGCCAACGACGAGATCACCGAAAGCGTGCTCAACGCGATGCGCGCCGCCAACGTGCGCGACATCCAGACGCTGTACACCAACGACCTGGATCGTGGCCCTTACATCTCGCAGACGCTGCGCGCCGACGAAACCGCCGACCAGATGGCCGCGCGCGTGGCGATCTACCGCATGATGCGTCCTGGCGAGCCGCCCACCGAAGAAGCGGTGGAAGCGCTGTTCCAGCGTCTGTTCTACAGCGAAGAGACGTACGACCTGTCGCGCGTGGGCCGCATGAAGGTCAACAGCCGCCTGGGTCGCGGCGACGACAGCACCGGTCCGATGACGCTGACCAACGAGGACATCCTCGAAACCATCAAGGTGCTGGTCGAGCTGCGCAACGGCCGTGGCCAGATCGATGACATCGATCACCTGGGCAACCGCCGCGTGCGTTGTGTCGGCGAGCTGGCCGAGAACCAGTTCCGCGCCGGCCTGGTGCGTGTCGAGCGCGCCGTCAAGGAGCGTCTGGGCCAGGCCGAGACCGAAAACCTGATGCCGCACGACCTGATCAACTCCAAGCCGATCTCGGCCGCCATCAAGGAGTTCTTCGGTTCGAGCCAGCTGTCGCAGTTCATGGACCAGACCAACCCGCTGTCGGAGATCACGCACAAGCGTCGCGTTTCCGCACTGGGCCCGGGCGGCCTGACGCGCGAACGCGCCGGCTTCGAAGTGCGCGACGTGCACCCGACCCACTACGGCCGCGTCTGCCCGATCGAAACGCCGGAAGGTCCGAACATCGGCCTGATCAACTCGATGGCGCTGTACGCGCGCCTGAACGAGTACGGCTTCCTGGAAACCCCGTATCGCAAGATCATCGACGGCAAGGTCAGCGACCAGATCGACTACCTGTCGGCCATCGAGGAAAGCCACTACGTGATCGCGCAGGCCAACGCCGCGCTCGATGACGAAGGCCGTTTCGTCGACGACCTGGTGGCTTGCCGCGAAGCGGGCGAAACCATGCTGACCGCGCCGGGCAACGTGCACTACATGGACGTGGCGCCGTCGCAGATCGTGTCGGTCGCGGCGTCGCTGATCCCGTTCCTCGAGCACGACGACGCCAACCGTGCACTGATGGGCGCCAACATGCAGCGCCAGGCCGTGCCTTGCCTGCGTCCGGAAAAGCCGCTGGTCGGCACCGGCGTCGAGCGCACCGTTGCGGTCGACTCGGGAACCACCGTGCAGGCCCTGCGTGGCGGCGTGGTCGACCACGTCGACGCCGACCGCGTCGTGATCCGCGTCAACGACGAAGAGAACGTCGCTGGCGAAGTGGGCGTGGACATCTACAACCTGATCAAGTACACGCGCTCCAACCAGAACACGAACATCAACCAGCGTCCCATCGTGGCCCGCGGCGACAAGGTCGCCAAGGGCGACGTGCTGGCCGACGGCGCGTCCACCGACCTCGGTGAACTCGCGTTGGGCCAGAACATGCTGATCGCGTTCATGCCCTGGAACGGCTACAACTTCGAAGACTCGATCCTGATCTCCGAACGCGTCGTGGCCGACGATCGCTACACCTCGATCCACATCGAAGAGCTGACCGTGGTCGCTCGCGATACGAAGCTGGGACCCGAGGAAATCACGCGCGACATCAGCAACCTGGCTGAAACGCAGCTCAACCGCCTGGATGATTCCGGCATCGTCTACATTGGCGCGGAAGTCAGCGCCGACGACGTGCTGGTGGGCAAGGTCACGCCGAAGGGCGAAACCCAGCTCACGCCGGAAGAAAAGCTGCTGCGCGCCATCTTCGGCGAAAAGGCGTCCGACGTTAAGGACACCTCGCTGCGCGTGCCCTCGGGCATGACCGGCACGGTGATCGACGTGCAGGTGTTCACGCGTGAAGGCATCGTGCGCGACAAGCGCGCCCAGTCCATCATCGACGATGAACTGCGCCGCTATCGCCAGGACCTCAACGACCAGCTGCGCATCGTCGAAAACGACCAGTTCGACCGTATCGAGAAGATGCTGGTCGGCAAGACCGTCAACGGCGGCCCGCGCAAGCTGGCCAAGGGCGCCTCGCTGACCAAGGCCTACCTGGCCGACCTGGATCGCTGGCAGTGGTTCGACATCCGCCTGGCCGACGAACAGCACGCTGTCGTGCTGGAGCAGGCCAAGGAATCGCTCGAGCAGAAGCGCCACCAGTTCGACCTGGCCTTCGAAGAGAAGCGCAAGAAGCTGACGCAGGGCGACGAACTGCCGCCGGGCGTGCTCAAGATGATCAAGGTCTACCTGGCCGTCAAGCGCCGCCTGCAGCCGGGCGACAAGATGGCCGGCCGTCACGGCAACAAGGGCGTGGTTTCGCGCATTACGCCGGTCGAGGACATGCCCCACATGGCCGACGGCACTCCCGCCGACATCGTTCTGAACCCGCTGGGCGTGCCTTCGCGGATGAACGTCGGCCAGGTGCTGGAAGTCCACCTGGGCTGGGCCGCCAAGGGCGTGGGCTATCGCATCGCCGACATGCTGCGCGACGAGCGCACGGCGCAGGCCAAGAATGTCCGCGGCTACCTGGAGAAGGTGTACAACACCACCGGCAGCAGCGCGCATATCGACACCCTGACCGACGAGGAAGTGCTGGAACTGGCCAACAACCTGAAGAAGGGTGTGCCGTTTGCCACGCCGGTGTTCGACGGTGCGACTGAAGAAGAAATCGGCAAGATGCTGGAGCTGGCCTATCCCGACGACGTCGCCGCGCGCATGCGCCTGACGGCGTCGCGTTCGCAGGCATGGCTGTATGACGGCCGTACCGGCGAGCAGTTCGAGCGTCCGGTCACGATCGGCTACATGCACTACCTGAAACTGCACCACTTGGTGGACGACAAGATGCACGCGCGTTCCACCGGCCCGTACTCGCTGGTCACCCAGCAGCCGTTGGGCGGCAAGGCGCAGTTCGGCGGCCAGCGTTTCGGGGAAATGGAAGTGTGGGCGCTGGAAGCCTACGGCGCCTCCTACACCCTGCAGGAAATGCTGACGGTGAAGTCCGACGACATCACCGGCCGCACGAAGGTTTACGAAAACATCGTCAAGGGCGACCACGTCATCGATGCCGGCATGCCGGAATCGTTCAACGTGCTGGTCAAGGAAATTCGCTCGCTGGCCCTGGACATGGATTTGGAGCGTAACTGATGAAAGCGCTACTCGACCTCTTCAAGCAAGTCTCGCAAGACGAGCAGTTCGATGCCATCAAGATCGGCATCGCCTCGCCCGAGAAGATCCGTTCGTGGTCTTTCGGCGAAGTTCGCAAGCCCGAGACGATCAACTACCGTACGTTCAAGCCCGAGCGTGACGGCCTGTTCTGCGCCAAGATCTTCGGTCCCATCAAGGACTACGAATGCTTGTGCGGCAAGTACAAGCGCCTGAAGCATCGTGGCGTGATCTGCGAAAAGTGCGGCGTGGAAGTCACCGTCGCCAAGGTGCGCCGCGAGCGCATGGGCCATATCGAACTGGCCAGCCCGGTCGCGCACATCTGGTTCCTCAAGAGCCTGCCGTCGCGCCTGGGCATGGTGCTCGACATGACGCTGCGCGACATCGAGCGCGTGCTGTACTTCGAAGCCTGGTGCGTGATCGAGCCCGGCATGACGCCGCTCAAGCGCGGCCAGATCATGTCCGATGACGACTTCCTGGCCAAGACCGAAGAGTACGGCGACGATTTCCGTGCCCTGATGGGCGCCGAAGCCGTGCGCGAACTGCTGCGCACCATCGACATCGATCGCGAAGTCGAGACGCTGCGCGGCGAGCTCAAGGCCACCAGCTCGGAAGCCAAGATCAAGAAGATCTCCAAGCGCCTGAAGGTGCTGGAAGGCTTCCAGAAGTCCGGCATCAAGGCCGAGTGGATGGTCATGGAAGTGCTGCCCGTGCTGCCGCCGGACCTGCGTCCGCTGGTGCCGCTGGACGGCGGCCGCTTCGCGACCTCCGACCTGAACGACCTGTACCGCCGCGTCATCAACCGCAACAACCGTCTCAAGCGCCTGCTCGAACTGAAGGCGCCCGAGATCATCCTGCGCAACGAAAAGCGCATGCTGCAGGAAGCCGTCGACTCGCTGCTGGACAACGGCCGCCGCGGCAAGGCCATGACCGGCGCCAACAAGCGCCAGCTCAAGTCGCTGGCCGACATGATCAAGGGCAAGAGCGGCCGTTTCCGCCAGAACCTGCTGGGCAAGCGCGTCGACTACTCGGGCCGTTCGGTCATCGTGGTGGGCCCGCAGCTCAAGCTGCACCAGTGCGGCCTGCCCAAGCTGATGGCGCTCGAGCTGTTCAAGCCGTTCATCTTCAACCGCCTGGAGATGATGGGCCTGGCCACGACCATCAAGGCTGCCAAGAAGCTGGTCGAAAGCCAGGAACCGGTGGTGTGGGACATCCTCGAAGAGGTGATCCGCGAGCACCCGGTCATGCTCAACCGTGCGCCGACGCTGCACCGCCTGGGCATCCAGGCGTTCGAGCCGGTGCTGATCGAAGGCAAGGCCATCCAGCTGCACCCGCTGGTCTGCGCCGCCTTCAACGCCGACTTCGACGGCGACCAGATGGCCGTGCACGTGCCGCTGTCGCTCGAAGCGCAGCTCGAAGCGCGTACGCTGATGCTGGCCTCGAACAACGTCCTGTTCCCGGCCAACGGCGAGCCGTCGATCGTGCCGTCGCAGGATATCGTGCTGGGCCTGTACTACACGACCCGCGAACGCATCAACGGCAAGGGCGAAGGCATTTTCTTCGCCGACGTGTCGGAAGTGCAGCGCGCCTATGACAACGGCGAAGTCGAACTGCAGACCCGCATCACCGTGCGCCTGACCGAGCACGAGCGCGACGAGCAGGGCGAATGGCAGCCGGTCAAGCATCGTCACGAAACGACGGTCGGCCGTGCGCTGCTGTCCGAGATCCTGCCCAAGGGCCTGCCCTTCACGGTGCTGAACAAGGCCCTGAAGAAGAAAGAGATCTCGCGCCTGATCAACCAGTCGTTCCGCCGTTGCGGCCTGCGCGACACGGTGATCTTTGCCGACAAGCTGATGCAGTCGGGCTTCCGCCTGGCCACGCGCGGCGGCATCTCGATCGCCATGGAAGACATGCTGATCCCCAAGGCCAAGGAAGGCATCCTGGCCGAGGCCAGCCGCGAGGTCAAGGAAATCGACAAGCAGTACTCGTCGGGTCTGGTGACCTCGCAAGAGCGCTACAACAACGTGGTCGATATCTGGGGCAAGGCCGGCGACAAGGTCGGCAAGGCGATGATGGAACAACTGGCCACCGAGCCGGTGGTCAACCGTCATGGCGAGGAAGTGCGCCAGGAATCGTTCAACTCGATCTACATGATGGCCGATTCGGGCGCCCGTGGCTCGGCTGCCCAGATCCGCCAGCTGGCCGGCATGCGCGGCCTGATGGCCAAGCCTGACGGCTCGATCATCGAGACCCCGATTACCGCCAACTTCCGCGAAGGCCTGAACGTACTGCAGTACTTCATCTCGACGCACGGCGCGCGTAAGGGCCTGGCCGATACCGCGCTGAAGACCGCGAACTCGGGCTACCTGACGCGCCGTCTGGTCGACGTGACCCAGGACCTGGTGATCACCGAAGACGATTGCGGCACCAGCCATGGCTACGCGATGAAGGCCTTGGTCGAGGGCGGTGAAGTCATCGAGCCGCTGCGCGACCGTATCCTCGGCCGCGTGGCCGCGATCGACGTCGTCAACCCCGACACGCAGGAAACCGCCATCGCGGCTGGCACCCTGCTCGACGAAGACCTGGTCGACCTGATCGACCGCCTGGGCGTGGACGAAGTCAAGGTCCGCACGCCGCTGACGTGCGAAACGCGTCATGGCCTGTGCGCGCATTGCTACGGCCGCGACCTGGGCCGCGGTTCGCACGTCAACGTGGGCGAGGCCGTCGGCGTCATCGCCGCGCAGTCGATCGGCGAACCGGGCACGCAGCTCACCATGCGTACGTTCCACATCGGTGGCGCCGCTTCGCGTTCGGCCCTGGCCAGCGCCGTGGAAACCAAGTCCAACGGCACGGTCGGCTTCGCCAGCACGATGCGCTACGTCACCAATGCCAAGGGCGAGCGCGTGGCGATTTCGCGGTCCGGCGAACTGGCCATCTTCGACGACAACGGCCGCGAGCGCGAGCGCCACAAGATCCCGTATGGCGCGACCGTCCTGGTTGGCGACGGCGAAGCGGTCAAGGCCGGCACCCGCCTGGCCAGCTGGGATCCGCTGACGCGTCCGATCGTGTCCGAATACAGTGGCGCGGTGCGCTTCGAGAACATCGAAGAAGGCGTTACCGTTGCCAAGCAGGTCGACGAAGTCACCGGCCTGTCGACGCTGGTCGTGATCACGCCCAAGACGCGCGGCGGCAAGATCGTCATGCGTCCGCAGATCAAGCTGGTCAACGAGAACGGCGAAGACGTCAAGATCGCCGGCACCGATCACTCGGTGAACATCTCGTTCCCGGTGGGTGCGCTGATCACCGTGCGCGACGGCCAGCAGGTTGCGGTCGGCGAGGTCCTGGCGCGTATTCCGCAGGAATCGCAGAAGACCCGCGACATCACCGGCGGTCTGCCGCGCGTGGCCGAGCTGTTCGAGGCCCGTTCGCCCAAGGATGCCGGCATGCTGGCCGAAGTCACGGGTACGGTTTCGTTCGGCAAGGACACCAAGGGCAAGCAGCGCCTGGTCATCACCGACCTGGAAGGCGTCAGCCACGAGTTCCTGATCCTCAAGGAAAAGCAGGTTCTGGTGCACGACGGCCAGGTGGTGAACAAGGGCGAAATGATCGTCGACGGCCCGGCCGATCCGCACGACATCCTGCGCCTGCAGGGCATCGAGAAGCTGGCGACCTACATCGTCGACGAAGTGCAGGACGTCTACCGTCTGCAGGGCGTGAAGATCAACGACAAGCACATTGAAGTGATCGTCCGCCAGATGCTGCGCCGCGTGAACATCGTCGATCCGGGTGACACCGAGTTCATCCCCGGCGAGCAGGTCGAGCGTTCGGAACTGCTCAACGAGAACGACCGCGTGGTTGCCGAGGACAAGCGTCCGGCTTCGTACGACAACGTGCTGCTGGGCATTACCAAGGCCTCGCTGTCGACCGATTCGTTCATCTCGGCGGCGTCGTTCCAGGAAACGACCCGCGTGCTGACCGAAGCGGCGATCATGGGCAAGCGCGACGACCTGCGCGGGCTGAAGGAAAACGTGATCGTCGGCCGCCTCATCCCGGCCGGTACTGGCCTGGCGTATCACATTGCCCGCAAGGACAAGGAAGCGCTGGAAGCCGCCGAGCGCGAAGCCGCACGGCAGCTGGCCAACCCGTTCGAGGATGCGCCGGTTACGGTCGGTGGCGAACCGGAGGCTCCTGCCGCCGATATGCCGTCGGACGACTCGGCCGAGTGATGCCGTACTGACTGGAAGGCGCGCCCGGCAAGGGCGTGGCCCGACAGCCAGAAAAAGGCCGCTGATGTGAATCAGCGGCCTTTTTGCTTGATGCCGGCGTTCGCGATCAGGCGCCGGCTTTCGATTGCGCGGCCCGAAAGACCGGGCCCCAGGCGGGATGGCCGGCTTCGTTGGGCGCCAGGGTGAAACTGGAATCCAGGCGCAGTATGCGCACGAATGCGTCTTCGCACAGCTGAGTGTAATTGCTCACGCAATAGCTGAATGCCTGCAGCTTGAACGCTTCGATACGCACTGCCTTCGGCGCGGCCGCCAGGTCATCGGAGCGCGCCACGCGGCGGATGACCTCGCCGTAATGGCCTGCGCCATATTCCGTACGCACTTCGGCCAGGGCCTGCAGCGCGGCGGGGGTTGCGGGCGCCTCGGCAGCGGGTTTGGACAGGTTGGCACAGCCGCTTAGCGCAAGCACGGCCAGGGAAAGACTGGACAGGGTGGGGCGGAGCATGATGGGCATGATGGACGAGGGCAGGAAACGGGGTTCGAGGTTGGTATATCCTTGCGCCGCGGGCATATTCGTAAAATCGGGCCAAGTAGCCTGGATAATATCCAGAACGCCGCCCGCAAGAATGGGCGTGCCCTGCGAAGTGCGTCGAGACGACAACATGTTTGTCGAAACGTAAGGATAGCCGCGCTTTCAGCATCACAAGCACAATATCCGGTTATCGCTGCCGTTTTTTGCTTTCGTTATAGAACTATGCCTCTTTCCGCCGCCTCCCAGCCTCCCCGCAGCCCTTTTGCAGGCGCCGCGCCCCTCGCGCATCGTCCGTTGAGCGCTATTGCGGCCACCGCTGCCGGAGGTGTGCCGCAAGCCCGTATCAAGCGCCTGCTGGGCGAGCTGGTGCCGCAGCTGGCCAGCGTGCACGAACAGGGCCATATCTGTGGCGATATCACCGTCGATTCGGTGGGGCTGGATGAAAGTGGGCGTGCGCATCTGCTGGCGCTCAACGGGCCGGCCCAGGGCGACGCCGCGCTGCCCGCGCCGGGATACGCGCCATTCGAGCTTTACGTGGACGATCCCGCCTGGCCGCGTGGCCCGTGGACCGACATCTACGCATTGAGCGCCGTGGCGCATTCGCTCATCACCGGCCGCCGCCCGCCCGCGGCGCCGGAGCGCTCGGTCAACGACGGCTATCAGCCGCTCGCGGAGCGCGACCTGCCCAAGTATGACAACGATTTCCTGCGCGCCATCGATGCCGGCCTGGCCGTGCAGCCGCAGGCGCGGCCGCATACGCTCGAAGCGTTCGTTGCCTCGCTCAAGTTCCCGGAGCCGGAGGCGCCCGCCGAGGCCGTGGTGCCCGTGCCCAATGAACCGCCACCACACGACGAGGTGCGCGAAGAAGAGCCGCCGCGGCAGCGTCCGGCGGTACGCAGCGTTCTGTTCGCGATCCTGCTGGCGCTGGCGACGCTGGGCGTGGCTGTCTATTGGTGGCAGCGCCTGACCGGTACGCCCAGCGGCGTGATCACCAGCTCCGAGCGTGTGACGGCGCCTGGCGCGGCCGTCACGCCGTCAGACTCCCGCGAGGCCGAACCGCCGCCGGTCGCCGGGGCCGCGTCGCCGCGGGATGGCAATGCAGGCAGCGCCGCCGCCACATCGAATGACGCGGCGCCGCCGGCGCCTGGCACGCAGGAACAGGCGGGCCCGGATGCCGATTCCACGCCCAATGTAGCGCCGGAGGCTGACGCAACGGGCGCGCACGCCGAGTCCGAGGCCGCCGCGACGCCGGCGCCGGCTGCTGCCCGCGTGACGGTACGCATCAACGTGCAGCCTTGGGGCGAGATCTGGATCAATGGCGTGCGGCGTGGCGTCAGCCCGCCCATGAAGGAGTTGCGCCTGGCGCCGGGGCGCTATTCGGTCGTCGTGCGCAACGCCGACCTGCCGCCGTACCGGGCCACGCTCGAGGTCAAGGCGGGCCAGCCGGCTCGCATCACGCACGTATTCCAGTAAACGGCCGGATGGCGCTCAGCCAGGCGGCGGGCTGGCCGGCAGGCGCAACCGGAAAGTGGAGCCGGCCAGCCCGCCGCCCGATGGCGGGCTGATGACCTCGGCCCGGCCACCCAGCCGTTCGGCGACGGTGCGCACGAAGGCAAGCCCCAGGCCCGCGCCGTCCACGTCGTTCGAGCCGGCGGTGTTGACGCGCGTAAAGGGCTGGAAGATCTGCAGCTGGTCCTGGGGAGCGATGCCAGGTCCTTCGTCCTGGATCGAAGCCACCCAGTCATCGGCCTCACGTACGACCGTGCAGCGGATGCGGCTATCGGACGGACTGAACTTGATGGCGTTGTCCAGCAGGTTGCTCAGGGCACGCCGCAGCAAGGTGTCGTCGCCGCGCACCAGGGCAATGGGCAGGGGTTCATCGATCTCGATGCGGATGCCGCGTGCGCGCGCCGGCGCCCAGAAATCGTCGGTCGCCTCGCGCAACAGCTCGCTCAGGTCCAACTCCGTCGGCGCGATCTTCATGGATTCCGCACGCGTCAGGTGGACGAAATCGTCGACCAGCCGCAACGTGCGGTTGGCCAGCATCGCGATACGTGCCAGCGCGTCGCGCTGCTGCGCGCCATCGGGCGACTCCTGGTTCATGGCCACCAGGGCCAGTATCGAATTCTGCGGCGCGCGCATGTCGTGCGAAATGAAGCGCAGCGTCTCCTCCCGCTTGCGCTCGGCCTGTCGTATGACGGTGATATCCGTCAGGGTGGCAACCGTGCCGGCGAAAGCGCCCTCGTCGGTGCGGATGGGCGCGCACTTCAGGATCAGGTCGCGTCCGGCCTGGTCGCGGACCTCCATGTCCACGTTCCATGGCGAATCCTGTGCATCGGGCGGCGTATGCCGCAGGGTCTCGGTCAAGGCCTGGCGGTTGCGTTCGTCGGTGATGGCGCGCTGGAACAGATCGGCGGCCAACTGGCCATGGCGCGGGGCGCGCAACCCCAGGCTGCGAAAGTACTGGATCGCCGCGCGGTTGCGAAACTGCAGCCGGCCGCGCGGGTCGAACACCAGCGTCGCGTCGGGCATGCCGTCCAGGCCATCGGTCAGGAAGCGCCGCAGGTTGCGCACGCGCGCCAGCGCTTCGCGCAACTTGCCCAGGCGGTCCTCCAGCGAACGGTTCACCAGCAGCGTGTGGGTGCGGCCTTCGTTGAGCACCGGCGGATACTCGCGCTGCAGCCGCTTGAGTTCGTTGTCCATGTAGCGCAGCACGGCTTCCTGGCTGCGCCAGCTCCAGATCGGATAGCACAGCGCCAGCACCAGCATCGTGGCCGTCGGCGGAAACCACACTTGGCCAAAGCGCAGGGCCAGATAGGTGGCCGGCAACACGGCCAGCAATATGGCGCCGTTGAGCACCAGCGCCGCCTTGGGCGAGAGAACCCGCAGGCCCAGGCACAGCAGCAGTACGGGCAGCGCCGCGGCCAGTGCGTTATGCCAG
Organism: Bordetella genomosp. 6; assembly: GCF_002119705.1. NCBI lineage: Bacteria > Pseudomonadati > Pseudomonadota > Betaproteobacteria > Burkholderiales > Alcaligenaceae > Bordetella > Bordetella genomosp. 6. The sequence goes on along the minus strand of NZ_CP021107.1, from coordinate 5,112,068 downwards.
GGGCTGGCGACGGTATAGGAAATGTTCTGGCGCGCGGCCTGCAGCATGTTGCCGATGATCTCCACGCCCGCCATGCCGTTGGCCTGGTGCGAGACGGGCGTGGGGAATGCATCGGTCAGGCCCGTTGCCCACGATCCCACCAGCACGTACTTGCCGCGGATCCACTCGGGCGGTACGTTGCCCTGCAGGACGCTGATGTACGACACCGTGCGCAAATGGCCGGGCGGGCCGGCGTACGGAATGCGGGTCTGGCCCGCCGCCAGTTGCGCGGTGGCAAACCGCAGGGCCTGTTGCGCCTCGCCGCCCACGCTCATCAGCGACAGCGAGAAATGCGGCCATAGCGCGGTGCCGACCTGGGCCGTCCAGATCGAGCGCCGCAGCACGCCGTCGGTATCGAGCTCGACATTGATGAAGCCCAGCGCGGCGGCGGCCTGCGCCAGCGACTCGAGCGGTGGCTCGTGGCCTGTCGCGCGCGGCAGGCGATTGAGCACCACTGGCAGCACTACCTTGCCGTTGCGGCGGATGGCGTCGGCCAGTTGCGCGTCGACCTCGGGATCGGCGCGGTCGGGTTCGGCAAAGATGATATCCAGGCCTACCGCGCGGGCCTCGCCCAGCTTGTCCAGCAGCGCCGCGTGCACGGTCCTGCTCCAGGGCCAGCGCCCCAGCGTGGCGATACTGTCGTCGTCGATCATGACGATCAGGATTTCGGGGCTGGCCGGCCGGCCCGACAGCGACACGGCCCGGTCGTACAGTGTCTGGTCGATGCGGCCCATGCCGCCCAGGGCGCCCAGCAGTCCCGCGATCGTCACCAGCACCATCGTCAGCATGATGCCGGTGCGCGCCGCCAGCCAGCGCCGGGCGGGGGAGTCGGGCATGGGGCGGCGGCGCACCTTAGAATTCGCTGAGCAGCACCAGGTCGCCGGTGCCGGTGGCTACGGACAGGCCATAGGGCGTGGACAGCACATTGGCGCCTTCGAAAGGCTGCATGGCTTCGCGCCCGTTCAAACCGGAGGCATCCACGGCGCGAACTGCCACGTAGTACGTTCCGGCGCCAGGCGCGCGGAACCGCACATCGTTGGTATCGAACCGGTCGGACGCCACCACGTGCATGCCCTCCGCGTCGCGCGAAACCTTCACTATATAGGCGGAAGCGCCGGGGACGGGCGCAAACGGCACCGTCCAGCCGCCCGAGGAGGCGCGGGCCGGGGTCTGCAGGTCGGGGGCGGGCAGCAGGGCCTGCACGCCCGAGAACGCGCCGTCGCTGCCGATATTGGCGCCGTAGCCCGAGGCCACGGCTACCGGCGTGGCCGGCGCGGCGTCAGGGGCGTGCGGCTGCAGGCGCACGCTGCCTTCCAGGACTTCGCTGCTGGCGCCCTGGGGGCCGCTCTTGACGCGGAAGCGGGTGCCGCGCACGCCCGTGACCGCCACCGGTGTGCGGATCTCGAAGCGGCCAACGCCCTGGCCGCCCGGGGCCACGCGTGACTCGAGTTCGCCTTGCTGTACCTGGAAGATCGAATCGGTAAGCGGCACGCGCTGGAATTGGCGCAGGCGGTTGGCCGCCACCGTGCCGTTTTCGGGAATCGTCACCTGGCTGCCATCGGACAGCTTCAGGGTAACGAAGCTGCCGGACGCGGTCCTGATGGTGCTGCCTTCGACGATCTGCATGCCCACCTGCAGGGCCTGGCCGTCGGCGGTGGCGTTACCGGTGACGTGGACCACCTCGGCGCCTGCCGCCTGCACCGGAATCATGGCCAGCGGAATGCGCAGTTCGAGGGCGATCGGCAGGCGCTGCGGATCATCCACCCGGTTCAGCGTCTGCAGGACCGACCAGTTGGATTCATTGCCAGTGTAAGTGCTTGCTAGCGCTATAAGCGTATCGCCAGCGCGCACTCGGTAAAGAAAATTCTCTCCCAGGCTGCCTGCGGGCTGGGCTTGTACTGCGGCGCTGGCCACAAGGGCGCACACCAGCATGAACGCTGGCGCGAACGGCCGAATCATGAACTTCTCTCCTTGGATTAGTCGTCTTTGGCGTCGTCGCCCTGCGGCTGCGGGTCGCTGACCAATTCCAGCCGATAGCCCAGGGCATAGGACGAAGACAGGCGCACCCCATTCTGGGGGCGCAACTGCAACTTCTGGCGAATATTCGACAAATGCGTATCAAGGGTGCGCGAGGTAGCCGGGATCTCACGGTTCCACACGCTTTCCGCAAGCACGTCGCGCGAAAGCAGGCGTCCGACGTTGCGAAAAAACAACTGCGCGAGCTCGAACTCCTTGGGCGGCAGGGGTACGACCTGACCGTCCAGGGCGATGGAGCGCTCATTGGGATCGATGCGATAGCCCGCGACCGAGAACGGCAGATAGTCGGGCAGGGCGCCCTGGCTGCGGCGCAGCAGGGCCGCCACGCGCGCCAGCAATTCGGCTGGCCGCATGGGCTTTACGATGTAGTCGTCGGCGCCGGCCTGCAGACCCTGCACCAGGTCGCTTTCCTGGTCACGGCTGGTCAGGAAAATGATCGGCACGGCAAAGCCGTAGCTTGCGCGCAGCCGGCGCACGACCTCGTCGCCGTTCATGTCGGGCAACTGCCAGTCGAGCAGGATGAGGTCGAACGCCTGTACGCGCAGCGCCGCCAGCAGGTCCAGGCTGCGCGGATAGCTGGTACATGTGTATCCGGCCGCGGAGAGCACCTGCTGGATATGCTGCGCCTGGTCCAGATCGTCTTCGAGCGACGCAATTTTCATTCGTTGTGACACAGAGCGATGCTCGCACGGCAGACTGCGAGCAGGTTACGGACGAGGTCGGGCTCCGGTGCGGCGAACCGCGCGTTCGCCAATCTTTCACGAGCGCATCTGGGTTCCCAGAAGCTTATTGTTCGCATATTGGCGTAGGCGTCATCCAAAAGTGTATGGAACCCTGACCAAACGCATGATAACCCGTGGCTCTTGTTACATCGTCTCCAATGAGCATAAGTGTCAAACATTGCAAAGTTGACAAATGTTGACTGGCTCTATTGCGCAACACCGCGCCACACTGTCTCAAATGCGTACAGGCGCGCGCTTTCCCTTTTGAGCGCCTGAAAGCCGGCCGCGAACCCCGCGGACTGGCAGGGATTCGTTATGAAGCAATTGAGCACGTTGATCATGACGCCCGACGACGCCGATCGCGACCGCATCATTGCAGCAATGTTGCTGGCCGGGATATCGGCCAAGGGCTGTTCCACGCCCCTGGAGCTGTTCGGGCTGTTGAGTGAGGATACCTACGACGCGGTCGTGATGGACATTTCCGAACTGGGCGAGTTGGGCTACGCCCTGGTGGCGCGCCTGCGCGGCTCGCCGGAACTGGGCATCGTCGTCATTGGCGGCAATCTGACCCTGGATGCGCGCCTGCGCTGCCTGCAAAGCGGCGCGGACGCTTGCGTGCCGCTGCCGGCCGACGAGCGCGAACTGGCATGCGTACTGCTTGCCCTGGCGCGGCGCCTGCCCGCCTGGCAGGAAGAGGAAGAGAGCGCCCCGCAACGGGGTACCGACGAGGGTTGGGAGCTGCGCGACCAGGACTGGACGCTCGTGGCGCCTGGCGGGGAAGAACTGTCGCTGTCGGCCAACGAGCGGCAGATCGTCCGCTTGCTGCTGGGCGCGGCCGGGCGCGCCATCGGCCGCGCGGAATTGGCCAGCGAGCTGGCCGTCGAAGGTCCGGCGGTGCGTTCCACCGGCGAGCGCAGCATCGACGTCATCGTCAGCCGGCTGCGCCGCAAGGCCGAGCTGGCCGGCCTGGTGCTTCCCATCCGGACCGTATACGGCAGCGGCTACCTGTTCGCCAACTCCTAGGAGCGCGGGGCGCCGTTCGAGGCCGGCCGCTATGCCGGCACCAGTTCCACCGTCAGGTGCCGGACTTCGTGGATCGGCGACACTCTTTCCCGTATCTGGCTGACGGTGACGTCGCGGCCAGCCACGACGCTCACGATCGCGGCATGGGCTTCGGGACCGATCTGCCAGACATGCAGGTCGGCGACCGTGGCGTCACCCGCGGTTTCGACGGCGTCGCGGACCTCCGCTTCCAGGCGGTGGTCGGCCTTGTCCAGCAGGATGGCGCCCGTGTCGCGCATCAAGGTCCAGGCCCAGCGCGCAATGACGATGGCTCCGACCATTCCTATCACCGGGTCGAGCCAGATCCAGCCGAGATAGCGGCCGGCCAGCAGCGCGACGATGGCCAGGACGGAAGTCAGCGCATCCGCGAGCACATGGACATAGGCGGACCTCAGGTTGTGGTCATGGCCGTGCGGGCGGCGTGCATGCCCATGCTGATGGTGTTCGGCGTGGGCATGGCCGCCGCCCAGAAGCAGCGCGCTCACGAGATTCACGCCCAGGCCGACGACAGCGATGAGCGTGGCTTCGCCGAACGCCACGTTGGTCGGCTGAATCAGCCTGATGGCCGATTCGACCCCGATGGCCAGCGACACCATGGCCAGCATGAGCGCGGATGCAAAACCGGCAAGCTCTCCTACTTTGCCGGTGCCGAAGCTGAACGCCCGGTTGTCGGCGTTGCGCTTCGCGTAGGCATAGGCGACGGCGGCAAGACCCAGGGCGCCCGCGTGCGTTGCCATGTGGAAGCCGTCGGCCAACAGCGCCATCGAGCCCGTGACGTACCCGGCGACGATTTCGCCGACCATCATGGCCAGCGTCAACAGGACGACCCATCTTGTCCTCCTGGCATTTTCGTCATGCGCGGAGCCCAGGAACGAATGGCCATGCCGGCCTGGCGGGGACGGAGGCTGGATGTCCATGGTCTTCACTTTGAATAGCGCCGGATGGCGCTGACCAGCGCCTCCAGGCCCTTGCTGCGCGCATCTGGCGTCAGGTCAGGGTGCGCCACGTGTTCGCGGGCATGCGCCTCGAGGATTTCATCCAGGAGGCCATTGAGCGCGCCTCGCGTGGCGGCCACCAGATGGAGAATGGTTTCGCAATCGGCCCCGGCTTCCAGCGAGCGCTGGATGGCCTGCACCTGGCCCGCGATCCGCTGCGTCCGTTTGAGAAGTTCGTCTTTGTGGTCTGATAGGTGTGACATAGCATACCCCCCTAGGGTACAAAAATCATAACACCCCCGAGCGCGGGAGGCGGCGATCGGTCCGCGGCAGACGTTTTCCGCGAGGGCGCGTCGCGCCAGGGCCACAGACGCTGCCGCCACCTCGCGGCGGTGCAAAATTCGGGCGTTCGCCTTTGACAGGCGAGGATAACTAAGTTAAGCTGAAGGGCTTACTGCTTTATCTGCATGCAATTTTCGGCATGGCAGGTTCAAGCCGGTAATGCCCATACATCGATCGGTCTGAAGCCAGCCAACCCATGAACGGGTGGCAAAGGCTTGCGCCAGCTTCCGGAAGCATGTTGCAGGTTTTCCGGGCCGGGGTGCGTCACGAGCCCTCTATCCTGGATGCATCGATCGTCGTAAGGCACCGCCGGCCTGGCCATGCAGTGTTGTACGCATTATTTGTCTGCAAGACCCGCTCTTTTACGTAAACGAACGTTTGAGGCGGTTTTGCGTGAACTGCCTCCCCCTCGCTTGGGGCCAGATTGGTCGCCGAATGCTGGGAGGGTGCGAGTACGTAAGTACTTACCAGTGGTACGTAAAAGGGATTTCAAAGGTCATGCCTACCATTAGCCAGCTCGTGCGCAAGCCGCGCGAAGTCAGCATCATCAAGAGCAAGAGCCCCGCGCTCGAGAACTGCCCGCAGCGTCGCGGCGTTTGCACTCGCGTCTACACCACCACCCCCAAGAAGCCGAACTCCGCGCTGCGTAAGGTTGCCAAGGTGCGTCTGACCAACGGTTACGAAGTCATTTCGTACATCGGCGGTGAAGGCCACAACCTGCAGGAGCACTCGGTGGTTCTGGTGCGTGGCGGTCGTGTCAAGGACTTGCCCGGTGTGCGTTATCACATCGTGCGCGGTTCCCTCGACCTGCAAGGCGTCAAGGATCGCAAACAGGCCCGTTCGAAGTACGGCGCCAAGCGTCCGAAGAAGGCCTGAGCTCTATAGCAGTACCCCAGGTTGCGGATGTCCGCGGCCCGGAAAGTGCAGCTGCGTCCTTCGCATTGCGAAGACAGCGCAGCATGTAAGGGGTCGTCCCTCTAGGCGGCCATGGCCGTGTCAAGAGACGCGGTTCAACTGAACAGACACAAGGAAGCAAAAATGCCCCGTCGTCGCGAAGTACCCAAGCGCGAGATTCTGCCCGATCCCAAGTTCGGCAGCGTCGAACTCGCCAAATTCATGAACGTTGTGATGCTGGACGGCAAGAAGGCCGTCGCCGAGCGCATTATCTACGGTGCCCTCGAGCAAGTGCAGACCAAGACCGGCAAGGATGCCATCGAGGTCTTCAACCTGGCCATCAACAACATCAAGCCGATCGTCGAAGTGAAGAGCCGCCGCGTGGGCGGTGCCAACTATCAGGTGCCGGTTGAAGTGCGCCCCGTGCGCCGCCTGGCCCTGGCTATGCGTTGGCTCCGTGAAGCCGCCAAGAAGCGTGGCGAGAAATCGATGGATATGCGTTTGGCTGGAGAACTCATCGACGCCTCCGAAGGTCGTGGCGCCGCGATGAAGAAACGCGAAGACACGCACAAGATGGCCGAGGCCAACAAGGCCTTCAGCCATTTCCGCTGGTAAATTAAGGACTACCTACCATGGCCCGCAAAACCCCGATCGAGCGCTATCGCAACATTGGTATCTCTGCGCACATCGATGCAGGGAAAACCACCACCACCGAACGCATCCTGTTCTACACCGGCGTCAACCACAAACTTGGCGAAACCCATGACGGCTCGGCCACCATGGACTGGATGGAGCAAGAGCAAGAGCGTGGCATCACCATTACGTCGGCTGCTACGACGGCGTTTTGGCGTGGCATGGCCGGCAACTATCCCGAACACCGCATCAACATCATCGACACCCCGGGGCACGTGGACTTCACCATCGAGGTGGAGCGTTCCATGCGCGTCCTGGACGGCGCCTGCATGGTGTACTGCGCGGTGGGCGGCGTGCAGCCGCAGTCCGAAACCGTATGGCGCCAGGCCAACAAGTACGGCGTGCCCCGCCTGGCCTTCGTCAACAAGATGGACCGCACCGGCGCGAATTTCTTCAAGGTCTATGACCAGCTGAAGACGCGCCTGCGCGCCAACCCCGTGCCCATCGTGATCCCGATCGGCGCCGAAGACTCGTTCACCGGCGTGGTCGACCTGATCAAGATGAAAGCGATCATCTGGGATGAGGCCAGCCAGGGCACCAAGTTCGAATACGGCGACATTCCGGCCGAGCTGGAAGGCACGGCCAACGAGTGGCGCGAGAAGCTGGTGGAAGCCGCCGCCGAGTCGTCCGAGGAACTGATGAACAAGTACCTCGAGACCGGTTCGCTGGACGAAGACGACATCAACGTCGCGCTGCGCCAGCGCACCATCGCCGGCGAAATCCAGCCGATGCTGTGCGGCACCGCGTTCAAGAACAAGGGCGTGCAGCGCATGCTCGACGCCGTGATCGATTATCTGCCTTCGCCGGCGGACATCCCCCCGGTCGACGGCCAGGACGACGATGGCAACCCCATCAAGCGCAGCGCCGACGATTCCGAGAAGTTCTCGGCGCTGGCGTTCAAGCTGATGAGCGATCCGTTCGTGGGCCAGCTGACCTTCGTGCGCGTGTATTCGGGCGTGCTGAAGTCGGGCGATACCGTCTACAACCCCATCAAGGGCAAGAAAGAGCGTATCGGTCGCCTGCTGCAGATGCATGCCAACAACCGCGAAGAGATCAAGGAAGTGCTGGCCGGCGACATCGCCGCCGTGGTGGGCCTGAAGGATGTCACCACCGGCGAGACGCTGTGCGACATCGATTCGCACATCCTGCTCGAGCGCATGGAGTTTCCCGAGCCCGTGATTTCGCAGGCCGTCGAACCCAAGTCGAAGGCCGACCAGGAAAAGATGGGCCTGGCGCTGTCGCGCCTGGCGCAGGAAGATCCGTCGTTCCGCGTGCGCAGCGACGAGGAGTCCGGCCAGACCATCATTTCCGGCATGGGCGAGCTGCACCTGGAAATCCTGGTCGATCGCATGCGCCGTGAATTCGGCGTGGAAGCCAACGTCGGCAAGCCGCAAGTGGCCTACCGCGAAACCATCCGCAAGAACTGCGACGAAGTGGAAGGCAAGTTCGTCAAGCAGTCGGGCGGGCGCGGCCAGTACGGCCACGTCGTGCTCAAGCTGGAACCCCTGCCCCCGGGCGGCGGCTACGAATTCGTGGACGCCATCAAGGGCGGCGTGGTGCCGCGCGAGTACATCCCGGCGGTCGACAAGGGCATCCAGGAAACGCTGCCCGCGGGCATCCTGGCCGGCTACCCGGTCGTGGATGTGAAGGCGACGCTGTTCTTCGGTTCGTACCACGATGTGGACTCGAACGAAAACGCGTTCAAGATGGCGGCTTCGATGGCCTTCAAGGAAGGCATGCGGCGCGCCAGCCCGGTCCTGCTGGAGCCGATGATGGCTGTGGAAGTGGAAACGCCGGAAGACTACGCCGGTACCGTGATGGGCGACCTGTCGTCCCGCCGCGGTATGGTGCAGGGCATGGACGACGTCGTCGGCGGCGGCAAGACCATCAAGGCCGAGGTTCCCCTGGCCGAGATGTTCGGGTACGCCACCAACCTGCGTTCGCTCACGCAAGGTCGCGCCACCTACACGATGGAATTCAAGCATTACGCCGAAGCGCCCAAGAACGTCGCTGACGAAGTCATCGCCGCTCGGGGCAAGTAAGTAACCGTCGCCGCGCTTTCAGGTTGGAAGCGCGGCACAACAACCAAGTTTCCTTGAAAGTCAAAGGATAGAAATCATGGCAAAAGGCAAGTTTGAACGTACCAAGCCGCACGTGAACGTGGGTACGATTGGTCACGTTGACCACGGCAAAACGACGTTGACGGCGGCGATCACGACGGTGCTGTCGAACAAGTTCGGCGGCGAGGCTCGCGGCTACGACCAGATTGACGCGGCGCCGGAAGAAAAGGCGCGTGGCATCACGATCAACACCTCGCACGTTGAGTACGAGACGGAGACGCGTCACTACGCGCACGTTGACTGCCCGGGCCACGCTGACTACGTGAAGAACATGATCACGGGTGCTGCGCAGATGGACGGCGCGATCCTGGTGGTGTCGGCCGCTGACGGCCCGATGCCGCAGACGCGCGAGCACATTCTGCTGTCGCGCCAGGTTGGCGTGCCGTACATCATCGTGTTCCTGAACAAGGCGGACATGGTCGATGACGCGGAGCTGCTCGAGCTGGTGGAGATGGAAGTCCGCGAACTGCTGAGCAAGTACGACTTCCCGGGCGATGACACGCCGATCGTGAAGGGTTCGGCCAAGCTGGCGCTGGAAGGCGACAAGGGCGAACTGGGCGAGCAGGCGATTCTGTCGCTGGCGCAAGCGCTGGACACGTACATCCCGACGCCTGAGCGCGCGGTCGACGGTGCGTTCCTGATGCCGGTGGAAGACGTGTTCTCGATCTCGGGCCGTGGCACGGTGGTGACCGGCCGTATCGAGCGTGGCGTGGTCAAGGTTGGCGAGGAAATCGAAATCGTGGGCATCAAGCCGACGGTGAAGACGACCTGCACGGGCGTGGAAATGTTCCGCAAGCTGCTGGACCAGGGCCAGGCGGGCGACAACGTGGGCATTCTGCTGCGCGGCACCAAGCGTGAAGACGTCGAGCGTGGCCAGGTGCTGGCCAAGCCGGGTTCGATCAACCCGCACACGGACTTCACGGCCGAGGTGTACATTCTGTCCAAGGAAGAGGGTGGCCGTCACACGCCGTTCTTCAACGGCTATCGTCCGCAGTTCTACTTCCGCACGACGGACGTGACCGGCACGATCGACCTGCCGGCGGACAAGGAAATGGTGTTGCCGGGCGACAACGTGTCGATGACCGTCAAGCTGCTGGCCCCGATCGCCATGGAAGAAGGTCTGCGGTTCGCCATCCGTGAAGGCGGCCGCACCGTCGGCGCCGGCGTCGTCGCCAAGATCATCAAGTAAAGCAGTACCCAACCAGCGAGGGCGGTAGTCGCCGCCTTCGCTTTTCGTTCTTTAGGAAACGCCATGAAAAACCAAAAGATCCGCATCCGTCTGAAGGCTTTCGATTACAAGCTGATCGATCAGTCCGCGGCGGAAATTGTCGACACCGCCAAGCGTACCGGCGCTGTCGTGCGCGGTCCGGTTCCGCTGCCCACGCGTATCCGTCGTTACGACGTGCTGCGTTCGCCCCACGTCAACAAGACGTCGCGCGACCAGTTCGAGATCCGTACCCATCAGCGCCTGATGGACATCGTGGATCCCACCGACAAGACCGTTGACGCGCTGATGCGTCTGGACCTGCCGGCTGGCGTCGACGTCGAAATCGCGTTGCAGTAAGACGTGTCCGGGTGGCGCTCCTGTGGCGCGACTCGTGAAAAATGGCCGCATTCCCTCGGGAGTGCGGCCATTTTGCTTTGGCGCGTAAGCCATGCCGCGGCGTCGGCGCCACAGTTTGCCCGCGGTGCGGGCCTGTTTGGCTAAGTGCTTGTGTTGCCAGGAAAAAGCATGCTAATATGCGAGACTTGCCATTTTGTGGCGAGAGAAACTATGGGCGCGCGCAACAGGCCGCCAGCTAGCCATCGGCTGGCCGGGGTTCGGGGCGGCGTTCCAGGTTACTTAGTCCTGTAGGGCGCTGGCCGTTACCCGGCGCCTGATTAGCCCCGACCAATCGCAGTCGGGAATGGAGAAAACAATGTCGAATTCGACGCCCACGCCCGCCGCCCATCGGCTGGGTCTGGTGGGTCGCAAGGTCGGCATGACCCGTATTTTCACGGAGGATGGCGAGTCCATCCCTGTGACTGTGCTGGACGTGTCGAACAACCGTGTGACCCAAGTCAAGTCCCTGGAATCCGACGGCTACGCCGCCATCCAAGTGACTTATGGCACCCGCCGCGCCACGCGCGTGGTCAAGCCGCAAGCCGGCCACTACGCCAAGGCTGGCGCGGAAGCCGGTAGCATCCTGAAGGAATTCCGCCTCGATCCCGCTCGCGCCGCCGAATTTGCGGCTGGTGCGGTCATCGCCGTGGAATCCGTGTTCGAAGCCGGCCAGCAGGTCGACGTCACGGGCACCAGCATCGGTAAGGGTTTCGCCGGTACGATCAAGCGCCACAACTTCGGTTCGCAGCGCGCCTCGCACGGTAACTCGCGCTCGCACCGCGTCCCCGGCTCGATCGGCCAGGCGCAGGATCCGGGCCGTATTTTCCCCGGCAAGCGCATGTCCGGCCATATGGGTGACGTCACCCGTACCGTTCAAAACCTCGACGTGGTTCGCGTCGATGCCGAACGCGGCCTGCTGATGGTCAAGGGCGCTGTCCCGGGCCACGCCGGCGGTGATGTCATCGTGCGTCCGGCTATCAAGGCGCCGGCCAAGAAGGGGGCGTAAGTAAATGGATCTCAAGCTCCTGAATGACCAAGGTCAGGCCGCTACGTTCAGCGCGCCCGACACCATCTTCGGTCGCGACTTCAACGAAGCGCTGGTTCACCAGATCGTGGTGGCCTTCCAGGCCAATGCCCGCAGCGGCAACCGCGCTCAGAAGGACCGTGCCGAAGTCAAGCACTCCACCAAGAAGCCCTGGCGCCAGAAGGGTACCGGCCGCGCTCGCGCCGGTATGACCTCGTCGCCGCTGTGGCGTGGGGGTGGTCGCGCGTTCCCGAACTCGCCTGAAGAGAACTTCAGCCAGAAGGTCAACAAGAAGATGTACCGCGCCGGGATCCGCTCGATTCTGTCGCAGTTGGCCCGTGAAGACCGCGTCGCCGTCGTCGATACGTTCACGCTCGAATCGCCCAAGACCAAGCTGGCTGCCGCCAAGCTGAAGAGCCTGGGCCTGGATTCGGTCCTGATCATCACCGACAACGTCGATGAGAATGTTTATCTCGCCACGCGCAACCTGCCGCACGTTGCCGTGGTCGAGCCCCGCTATGCCGATCCGTTGTCGCTGATCCACTACAAGAAAGTGCTGATCACCAAGCCGGCCATCGCGCAACTCGAGGAGATGCTGGGATGAATGCCGAACGCTTGATGCAAGTCATTCTGGCACCGATCGTGACCGAAAAGGCCACCTTCGTTGCCGAGAAGAATCAGCAAGTCGCTTTCCGTGTCGTGGCTGACGCTACCAAGCCGGAAATCAAGGCTGCCGTCGAACTGCTGTTCAAGGTGCAGGTCGAATCCGTGCAGGTCCTCAACCGTAAGGGCAAAGTCAAGCGCTTTGGCCGCTTCGTTGGCCGTCGTCGCAATGAGCGCAAGGCCTATGTCGCGCTCAAGGACGGCCAGGAAATCGACTTTGCGGAGGTGAAGTAAATGGCCCTCGTTAAAGTCAAACCGACCTCGGCTGGCCGCCGTGGCATGGTGAAGGTCGTCAGCCCGAAGCTGCACAAGGGCGCGCCTCACGCTGCGCTGCTCGAGAAGAAGACCCGTGGCTCGGGCCGTAACAACAACGGCCACATCACGGTTCGCCATCGTGGCGGCGGTCACAAGCAGCACTACCGCGTTGTCGACTTCCGTCGCAACAAGGACGGCATCCCGGCCAAGGTCGAGCGCCTGGAATACGACCCCAACCGTACCGCGCATATCGCACTGCTGTGCTATGCCGACGGCGAGCGTCGCTACATCATCGCGCCGCGCGGCCTGGAAGTGGGCGCCACGCTGATCTCGGGCATCGAAGCCCCGATCCGCGCCGGCAACACCCTGCCGATCCGCAACATCCCGGTGGGCACGACGATTCACTGCATCGAAATGATCCCTGGCAAGGGTGCCCAGATGGCCCGTTCGGCCGGCGCTTCCGCCGTCCTGATGGCCCGTGAAGGCACGTACGCCCAGGTGCGCCTGCGCTCCGGCGAAGTGCGCCGCGTGCACATCGAATGCCGCGCCACCATCGGTGAAGTCGGCAACGAAGAACATAGCCTGCGCCAGATCGGCAAGGCCGGCGCCATGCGCTGGCGTGGTGTTCGTCCGACGGTTCGTGGCGTTGCCATGAACCCGATCGATCACCCGCACGGCGGTGGTGAAGGCCGTACCGGCGAAGCTCGCGAACCGGTGAGCCCGTGGGGTACCCCGGCGAAGGGCTTCAAGACCCGTCGCAACAAGCGGACGAACAATATGATCGTCCAACGGCGCAAGCGCAAGTAAGAGGCGAACACTATGTCACGTTCGATCAAGAAAGGCCCGTTTGTCGACGCGCACCTGATCAAAAAGGTGGATGCGGCTGTCGCGGGCAAAGACAAGAAGCCGATCAAAACCTGGTCGCGTCGTTCCACGGTCCTGCCGGAATTCATCGGCCTGACGATTGCCGTCCACAACGGCCGCCAGCACGTTCCCGTTTACATCAACGAGAACATGGTCGGTCACAAGCTGGGCGAGTTCGCGCTGACCCGTACGTTCAAGGGTCACGCCGCGGACAAGAAGTCGAAGAGGTAAGCGATGGAAACTACTGCCATTATCCGTGGTGTTCACATCTCGGCCCAGAAGACCCGTCTGGTTGCGGACCTGATCCGCGGCAAGTCGGTGGCTCAAGCCCTGAACATCCTCACCTTCTCGCCCAAGAAGGCCGCCGTCATCCTGAAGAAGGCTGTCGAGTCGGCTATCGCCAACGCCGAGCACAACGACGGCGCCGATATCGACGAGTTGAAGGTCACCACCATTTATGTGGACAAGGCTCAATCGATGAAGCGTTTCTCGGCTCGCGCCAAGGGCCGCGGCAACCGTATCGAGAAGCAGACCTGCCATATCACGGTCAAGGTCGGAGCTTAAGGAGTCACGATGGGTCAGAAAATTCACCCCACTGGGTTCCGTCTCGCGGTCACCCGTAATTGGTCCTCGCGTTGGTTCGCCGACGACAAGGCTTTCGGCACCATGCTGGCCGAAGACATCCGCGTTCGCGAGTACCTGAAGAAGAAGCTGAAGAGCGCTTCCGTTGGTCGCGTCATCATCGAGCGTCCCGCCAAGAACGCCCGCATCACCGTTTACTCGGCCCGTCCGGGTGTGGTGATCGGCAAGCGCGGCGAGGACATCGAGAACCTGAAGGCCGATCTGCAGCGTCTGATGGGCGTGCCCGTGCACGTCAACATCGAGGAAATCCGCAAGCCGGAAACCGACGCTCAGCTGATCGCCGACTCGATCTCGCAGCAGCTCGAAAAGCGCATCATGTTCCGCCGCGCGATGAAGCGCGCCATGCAGAACGCCATGCGCCTGGGCGCCCAAGGCATCAAGATCATGAGCTCGGGCCGTCTGAACGGCATCGAAATCGCGCGCACCGAATGGTACCGCGAAGGCCGTGTACCGCTTCACACGCTGAAGGCGAACATCGACTACGGCACCTCGGAAGCCCACACCACCTACGGTGTGATTGGCATCAAGGTGTGGGTCTACAAGGGCGACATGCTGGCCAATGGCGAGCTGCCTCCCGAAGCCGCCACCCCGCGTGAAGAAGAGCGTCGTCCGCGTCGCGCCCCGCGTGGCGATCGTCCGGATGGTGCCCGTACCGGTCGTCCGGGTGGTCGTGGCCGTGGTCCCCGCAAGGCGGACGCGGCTCCGGCGCCTGAAGGAGAATAACCATGCTGCAACCCTCTCGCAGGAAGTACCGCAAAGAGCAGAAAGGCCGGAACACGGGCCTGGCTTCGCGCGGCACGCACGTTTCGTTCGGCGAGTTCGGCCTGAAGGCCACCGGCCGTGGTCGCCTGACCGCGCGCCAGATCGAAGCCGCTCGTCGTGCCATCAACCGTCACATCAAGCGTGGCGGCCGTATCTGGATCCGTATCTTCCCGGACAAGCCGATCTCGCAAAAGCCGGCCGAAGTCCGTATGGGTAACGGCAAGGGCAACCCTGAGTACTGGGTCGCCGAGATCCAGCCGGGCAAGGTGCTCTACGAAATGGAAGGGGTCAGTGAAGAACTGGCGCGCGAGGCGTTCCGCCTGGCCGCTGCCAAGCTGCCGATCTCGACCACGTTCGTCGCGCGTCATATCGGTGCTTAAGGAGTACTAAATGAAAGCCAGCGAACTCCGTTCCAAAGACGCCGCCGAGCTCGGCAAAGAGCTCGAGAGCCTGCTGAAGGCACAATTCGGTCTGCGTATGCAGAAGGCCACGCAGCAGCTTGCCAATACCAGCCAGCTGCGCAACGTGCGCCGCGACATCGCGCGCGTGCGTACCTTGCTGACCGAGAAGGCAGGGAAATAATATGAGCGAAACTCAAAACACTCAGGTTGCCAAGCGCCAGCGCACGCTGGTTGGCAAGGTTGTCAGCAACAAGATGGACAAGACGGTCGTCGTTCTGGTCGAACGCCGCGTCAAGCACCCCATCTTTGGCAAGATCATCATGCGTTCGGCCAAGTACAAGGCGCATGACGAATCGAACCAATACAACGAAGGCGATACCGTCGAAATCGCGGAAGGCCGCCCCATCTCGCGCTCCAAGGCGTGGCGTGTGGTGCGTCTGGTCGAAGCGGCGCGCATCATCTAAGTTGCACGCAGTACACCGGAACGGCTTGCCGTTCCGGCATGAAACGGCAAGAGCCTGGCTCTTGCCGTTTTTTTTTGTTCATCGAGCATTGCCCCTCTGCAGGGGGCGGGCGGGAGCCTGTCCCCGCCGGGACAGGCTCCCGCCATACGCCGTGAACGCTTGACGGCCAGGACGGTATCTGTCCCCTGCGGGGAATGTCAGTACGACAATGCGCGTCAGGCGAGCGCAGCGGGTGCCCCGAGAAAATCGGCGACGGCCTGGATCTGCGCCGTGACGTTGAGCGCCGGGGCGTGGCCACAACCAGGAAAATCGATACGCAGGGCGCGCGGCCCGCGCTGCGTCATGGCGTGCGCGACGTCCGGCAACAGCAGGTCGGAGTCGGCGCCACGCAGTAGCAATACGGGCATGCGCAGCGAATCGTATTCGGACCAGCGTTCGTAGTCGGTGGGGTGATGGTGGAATTGGCCGACGATGGCCGGGTCGTAGTGCGTGGTGACGCGTCCATCGGGCAGGCGGCGCATCGAGGTTTCCGCCATGCGGCGCCATTGCGCGTCGCTCAGCCATCCATAGGGACGGTAGGCGGCTCGCAACCACGTTTCCAGCGCGCCGACCGTATCGAATGACGGCGGTTCGCCTGCGTACGCCAGGATGCGTTCGACGGCCGGCGCGGGAAGCGTCGGGCCGATATCGTTGAGCACCAAGTGCGTCACGCGTCCGCGCAGCGCGGTGGCGGCACCGTGCAGGCCGATCGCGCCGCCCATCGAGGTGCCGATCCAGCGTACCTGCGGCAGGTCCAGCTGGTCGAGCAGCCCGCACGCCAGCGTGGCGTAGAAATCCAGGCAGTATTCCTGCGCAGGCCGGGGACTCCATTGCGACATGCCGCGGCCTATCGTGTCGGGGCAGATGACCCGGTACCGGTCGGCCAGGGCCTGCGCCAGGTCGTCGAAGTCGCGGCCGGTACGCGCCAGTCCATGCCACATGACCAGCGGCGGCGCATCCCGGCGACCCCATTTCGACGTAGTGCAGCTCGCGTCCGGCGCACTGCGCGTAGTGCGATGTGGGCAGAGGCAGGCATGACATGGTCTTTCTCCCGGTTTCGCCGGCTTGCCGGCCACGAAAAACCCCGCCGGATCGCGGCGGGGTTGGCTTGAGCCCGGCAGCCCGGATCAGATGTGCGTGATGTACTTCGTGACCAGGTAGCCGTCGAAGGTTTCCAGGCCGCCTTCGCTGCCGATGCCGCTGTCCTTGATGCCGCCGAAGGGCGTTTCGGCCAGCGCGCTGCCGAAGTGATTGATGTTGACCATGCCGGCCTCCAGCGCATTGGAGACCTTGGTGGCGGTCTTCAGCGAGTTGGTGAACACATACGAAGACAGGCCGAACGGCAGGCTGTTGGCGCGTCGCAGCACTTCGTCAGTGTCGGTGAAGCGCACCACCGGCGCCAGCGGGCCGAAGGGTTCCTCGGTCATCAGCATGGCATTGTCGGGCAGCTCGGTGACCACGGTGGGGCTGAAGAAGTAGCCCTTGCGGTCCGGAGCGTCGCCGCCAAGCACCACCTTGCCGCCGTGCTTGAGCGCATCGTCGACGAACGTGCTCATGGCGGGAACGCGGCGCTCGTGCGCCAGCGGGCCCATGTCGGTGCCTTTCTCCAGCCCGTCGCCGACCTTGATGTTCTTGAGCACCTCGGTAAAGCGCGCCAGGAACTGCTCGTAGGCGCCGTTCTGCACATAGAAGCGGGTGGGCGACACGCACACCTGGCCGGCGTTGCGGACCTTGAAGCGCGCCAGCATTTCCGCGGCCCGATCGATGTCGGCGTCGTCGAACACCAGCACGGGCGAATGGCCGCCGAGCTCCATGGTGACACGCTTCATGTGCGCGCCGGCGAGGGCGGCCAGCTGCTTGCCGACCGGCACGGAGCCCGTGAACGACACCTTGCGCACGATGGGCGAGCGGATCAGGTAGTCGGAGATCTTGGCCGGTTCGCCCCAGACGATGTTCAGGCAGCCCTTGGGCAGGCCGGCCTCGTGGAACATGCGGGCAATCGCCATCACGGCGCTGGGGGAGTCTTCAGGCCCCTTGAGCACCACCGTGCAGCCGGCGCCCAGGGCGGCGGCGATCTTGCGGATGGCCTGGTTGTACGGGAAGTTCCAGGGCGTGAACGCGGCGCACACGCCGATGGGCTCGCGCACCACCAATTGGCGGACATCCGGGTTGCGCGGCGGGATCACACGGCCGTAGATGCGGCGGCATTCTTCGGCATGCCAGTCGGCGTGCTCGGAGCAGGAGGCCACTTCGCCCACCGCTTCGGCCAGGGGCTTGCCCTGGTCCAGCGTCATGTTGCGGCCGATTTCCTGGGCGCGGTCGCGCGAGAGCTGGCCAACCTTGCGCAGGATGGCGGCGCGTTCCATGGGCGAGGTGCGCTTCCACGATTCGAAGGCGCGTTGCGCGGCGGCCAGGGCGCGGTCCAGGTCGGCTTCGGAGGCGTGCGGCAACTGGCCAAGCACCTCGAGCGTGGCCGGATTGACGACGTCCTGCGTGCGCCTGCCGTCGCCCGTCAGGAACTCGCCATCGATATACAGTGCCAACTGTTCATACATGCTTGTCAGTCCTCGCGAATTTATTGGGGGGGGGGTGTTTTTTGCCAGTCTAAACCAGCTTGCCCTGTCGCGGGGGGGCCACTAGGAGCCGGGACCACGGAGCCAATGGTGCCGGGGCGGCGCCGTTGGTATGATCGGAGCCGCCCGGGCCGCAATCCAGGCAACGGTAGTCCAGGATGCGCCCACAGACATCTCAAGCTCCGAAAAAAGTA
The DNA here is from genome assembly GCF_002119705.1 of Bordetella genomosp. 6. NCBI lineage: Bacteria > Pseudomonadati > Pseudomonadota > Betaproteobacteria > Burkholderiales > Alcaligenaceae > Bordetella > Bordetella genomosp. 6. The sequence goes on along the minus strand of NZ_CP021107.1, from coordinate 5,093,740 downwards.
CCGTGTCAGCCGACCATTTGCCGAGCAGGCCGCCCAGCCTTTATTCCAGGGCTCTCTTCCGTTTCATCGACTGGCTGCGCGGACGCATCGCGCGCGCCTCGCTGGTGGGCGATCAGCCCATCTTCGATAATGCGCGCTTTCCCTGGGTGGCGGGCCTGGAGGCCCGGGCCGACGCGATCCGTGGCGAGCTGGACGAACTGCTGCGCGAGCGCGAGAGGCTGCCCGCGTTTCACGAGATCTCGCCGGACGTGGGCATGATCACCAACGACGATCAGTGGAAGACGTTCGTGTTCATGGGGTATGGCATGCGCTCGACCCGCAACCTGGCGCGCTGTCCCCGGACCGCGCAGGCCCTGCGGCGCATCCCCGGCTTGCGCACGGCGTTCTTCTCCATCCTCGAGCCCGGCAAGCGCATTCCCTTGCATCGCGGCCCGTACAATGGCGTGCTGCGCCTGCACCTGGCCCTGATCGTGCCGGAGCCGCGCGAACGGTGCTGGATCGAGATCGACGGCCAGCGCCATGTCTGGCAGGCCGGCCGGGCGGTCGTGTTCGACGACCTGTATCCGCACCAGGTCCACAACGATACCGATGGCGTGCGTGCGGTGCTGTTCGTGGACTTCGAGCGGCCCTGCCGCTGGCCGGTGCGCTGGCTGAACCGGCTGGTGTTGGCGGCGGCGCCCTTTTCGGACGAGATCCGCCGGGGCAAGGCCAACCACGATGCCTGGGAGCGCGGGTACTATGGAAGAAAAACGGGGCCGCATTAGCGCCCCGCCTGCCCCGCCGGCGGACGTTGGTTTGAGCCGACACTGTGGGGCAAATGTACAATGGCCTTGCATAGTTTCGCCCAGCGGGGTAGAATTACCAGCTTTCCCAAATTGTTGGTTCGATTGGGCCGGTTTTGGTTGGACTTCCGGGGTTCTAGGCTTGGGTTAAACGAAACGACCTGGGTGAAATGAGCCTTCGGGCCTGGCATGGCCAGGCGGTGCCAAGCGACAGGCAGGCGGCAGAAGCGGAGCGGGCAGGTGTCGGGCAACCGGTGTTTGCAAGTTCCTGGTTCGGCGGCCAGATCAGCTGGCAAGAGGGAAATTTCCGCAGGATTTCAACCCAGGGTCGTTCGTTGCCAGCAGGCTGCGCACGGACCTGACGGGACCAAAACTGGCAGGAAATGCGAACCTGGGAAGGGCGTGTTTTCAGTTAAGTTGGAACAGGAAAAATCATGATCCAAATGCAGACCACGCTGGACGTGGCCGACAACACTGGTGCGCGTGCTGTCATGTGCATCAAGGTGCTCGGTGGCTCCAAGCGCCGTTATGCCGGTATCGGCGACATCATCAAGGTGAGCGTCAAAGATGCGGCTCCGCGCGGACGCGTCAAGAAAGGCGAAATCTACAACGCTGTGGTGGTGCGTACCGCCAAGGGCGTGCGCCGCAAAGACGGTTCGCTGATCCGTTTCGGTGGCAATGCCGCCGTGTTGCTCAATGCCAAGCTGGAGCCGATCGGCACCCGCATCTTCGGACCCGTTACGCGTGAACTGCGTACCGAGCGGTTCATGAAGATCGTGTCGCTGGCCCCGGAAGTGCTGTAAGGAGCCCGCGATGAACAACATCCGTAAAGGCGACGAAGTCATCGTCCTGACCGGCCGCGACAAGAAGCGTCGCGGCACCGTGCTGGCCCGCGTTGACGCCGACCACGTGCTGGTCGAAGGCGTGAACGTCGTGAAGAAGCACGTCAAGGCCAACCCGATGGCCAACAATCCTGGCGGCATCGTCGAAAAGACCATGCCGATCCACGTTTCGAACGTGGCGCTGTTCAATCCGGCCACCGGCAAGGGTGACCGCGTCGGCGTGCAGGAAGTGGACGGCCGCAAGGTTCGCGTGTTCCGTTCCAATGGCGCCGTGGTCGGCGCCAAGGCGTAAGGGGCGACAGACATGTCTCGTTTGCAAGAATTTTACAAAAGCAAGGTCGTTGCCGACCTGCAGGCCAAGTTCGGCTACAAGTGCGTGATGGAAGTGCCCCGCATCACCAAGATCACCCTGAACATGGGTGTCTCGGAAGCGGTCGCCGACAAGAAGGTCATCGAGCACGCTGTTTCCGACCTGACCAAGATCTCCGGCCAGAAGCCCGTGGTGACCAAGACCCGCAAGGCTATCGCCGGGTTCAAGATCCGCGAGAACTATCCGATCGGTTGCATGGTCACGCTGCGTGGTCAGCGCATGTACGAATTCCTGGATCGCCTGGTTGCGGTCGCGCTGCCGCGCGTGCGTGACTTCCGCGGCATCTCGGGCCGTGCGTTCGACGGCCGTGGCAACTACAACATCGGGGTGAAAGAGCAAATCATCTTCCCCGAAATCGAATACGACAAGATCGACGCGCTGCGTGGGCTGAACATCAGCATCACCACCACCGCCAAGACTGACGACGAAGCCAAGGCGCTGTTGACGGCCTTCAGCTTCCCGTTCCGTAACTAAGGGGCTGATGACGTGGCTAAACTCTCCCTCATCAATCGCGATATCAAGCGTGCCAAGCTGGCTGACAAGTATGCCGCCAAGCGCGCCGAATTGAAGGCGATCATCGACGACCAGTCGAAGACCGACGAAGAACGTTACCAAGCTCGGCTCAAGCTGCAACAGCTGCCGCGCAATGCCAACCCCACTCGCCAGCGCAATCGCTGCGTGGTTACCGGTCGTCCGCGCGGCGTGTTCCGCAAGTTCGGCCTGACCCGCCACAAATTGCGTGAAATGGCGATGAAGGGCGAAGTTCCCGGCATGACCAAGGCCAGCTGGTAGGAGAACGAATATGAGCATGAGCGATCCCATCGCCGATATGCTGACTCGCATTCGCAATGCGCAGCAAGTTGACAAAACCACGGTGACCATGCCCGCCTCGAAGCTGAAAGTGGCCATCGCCACCGTGCTGAAAGACGAAGGCTACATCGATGGCTATTCGGTCAAGGGCACCCAGGCCAAGCCTGAGCTCGAGATCACCCTGAAGTACTACGCCGGCCGTCCGGTCATCGAGCGCATCGAACGCGTCTCGCGCCCGGGTCTGCGTATCTACAAGGGCCGCACCAGCATTCCTCAGGTCATGAACGGCCTGGGCGTGGCTATCGTTTCGACCTCGCGCGGCGTGATGACCGACCGCAAGGCTCGCGCCAATGGCGTGGGCGGCGAAGTCCTGTGCTACGTGGCCTAAGGAGAGTCGAATGTCACGTATCGCTAAATACCCGGTAGAACTGCCCAAGGGTGTTGAAGCCAGCATCCAGCCGGACCAGATCACCGTCAAGGGCCCGCTGGGCACCCTGGTGCAATCGCTGACCGGCGACGTCAACGTCGTCCAGGAAGATGGCAAGCTGACGTTTGCCGTTGCCAACGACAGCCGCCATGCCAACGCGATGTCGGGCACCTTGCGCGCCCTGGTCGCCAACATGGTGACCGGCGTGAGCAAGGGCTTCGAACGCAAGCTGAATCTGGTCGGCGTGGGTTACCGCGCCCAGATTCAAGGCGACGCGGTCAAGCTGCAGCTGGGCTTTTCGCACGATGTCGTGCACCAGCTGCCCGCCGGCATCAAGGCCGAATGCCCGACCCAGACGGAAATCGTCATCAAGGGCCCGAACAAGCAAGTCGTCGGTCAGGTGGCCGCTGAAATCCGCAGGTACCGTGAACCTGAGCCCTACAAGGGCAAGGGTGTACGTTACGCGGACGAACGCGTCGTCATCAAAGAAACCAAGAAGAAATAACGGCGCACGCAAGGACGAATCATGGACAAAAAAGTTTCCCGTTTGCGTCGTGCGGTTCCGACCCGCCGGAAGATTGCGCAGCTGCGAGTGCATCGCCTGTCGGTTTTCCGCTCGAACCTGCACATCTACGCCAACATCATTTCGCCGGAAGGCGATCGCGTGCTGGTCAGCGCCTCGACGCTGGAAGCCGAAGTTCGCGCGCAGCTGGGCGCCGCCGGCAAGGGCGGCAACGCCACCGCCGCCGCGCTGGTGGGCAAGCGTGTCGCCGAGAAGGCCAAGGCCGCCGGCATCGAACTGGTTGCCTTCGATCGCTCGGGCTTTCGTTACCATGGCCGCGTGAAAGCGCTGGCCGAAGCCGCGCGTGAAGCCGGCCTGAAGTTCTAAGCGAGGATCTGTCAAATGGCTACTAAAGTACAAGGCAAGCACGCCGCGGAAAAAGAGAACGACGACGGTCTGCGCGAGAAGATGATCGCGGTCAACCGCGTGAGCAAAGTGGTCAAGGGTGGTCGCACCATGAGCTTTGCCGCGTTGTCCGTGGTGGGCGACGGCGATGGCCGTATCGGCATGGGCAAGGGCAAGGCGCGTGAAGTGCCGGTGTCGGTTCAGAAGGCAATGGAACAGGCCCGTCGCGGCATGTTCAAGGTTGCCCTGAAGAACGGCACGCTGCACCATACCGTGGTGGGCAAGCACGGCGCCTCGACGGTGCTGATTTCGCCGGCCGCTGAAGGTACCGGTGTGATCGCCGGCGGCCCGATGCGCGCCATTTTCGAAGTGATGGGTGTGCGTAACGTGGTTGCCAAGAGCCTGGGCTCGAGCAACCCCTACAACCTGGTTCGCGCCACGTTGAATGGTCTGCGCGCTTCCCTGACCCCGGCGGAAGTTGCTGCCAAGCGCGGCAAGTCCGTCGAAGAGATCCTGGGGTAAATCATGGCTCAGAAGCAGATCAAAGTTACGCTCGTGCGCTCCGTGATCGGCACCAAGCAATCCCACCGCGACACCATTCGCGGTCTGGGCCTGCGCCGTATCAACAGCAGCCGCGTTCTGGTCGACACGCCCGAGGTGCGCGGGATGATCCACAAGGTGGGTTATCTCGTCTCCGTCTCGGAAGCCTAAGGAATCACGATGTCGGATATTCAACTCAATACGCTGAAGCCCGCCGAGGGCAGCAAGCACGCCAAGCGCCGCGTCGGCCGTGGCATCGGCTCGGGCCTGGGCAAGACCGCCGGCCGTGGCCACAAGGGCCAGAAGTCGCGTTCGGGCGGCTTCCACAAGGTTGGCTTCGAAGGCGGCCAGATGCCGCTGCAGCGTCGCCTGCCCAAGCGCGGTTTCACGCCGCTGGGCCAGCACCTGTACGCCGAAGTGCGCCTGTCCGAACTGCAATTGCTGGAAGCCGAGGAAATCGACGTCCAGGCGCTCAAGGCGGCTGGTGTGGTTGGCCAAAGCGTGCGTTACGCCAAGGTCATCAAGTCGGGTGAACTCTCGCGCAAGGTGGTGCTTCGCGGCATTACCGCGACGGCCGGCGCTCGCGCCGCCATCGAAGCCGCGGGCGGCTCGCTTGCTTGAACGCGAGGTGACGAGTGGCTAAAGCGCAGGCTCTGGGCAAAACCGGTGCACGGTACGGCGATCTGAAGCGCCGTCTCGTGTTCCTGGTGCTCGCCCTGGTGGTTTACCGCCTCGGTACCCACATTCCCGTGCCGGGCATCAACCCGGACGCGCTGGCGGACCTGTTCCGCCAGCACGAGGGCGGGATCCTGGGCCTGTTCAACATGTTCTCGGGCGGGGCGCTGTCGCGCTTTTCCATCTTCGCCCTGGGGATCATGCCGTACATTTCGGCATCCATCATCATGCAGTTGATGTCGGTGGTGGTGCCGTCGCTGGAAGCCCTCAAGAAAGAGGGCGAGGCCGGTCGTCGGAAGATCACCCAGTACACCCGCTACGGCACCGTCGTGCTGGCGCTGGTGCAGGCGGTGGGTATTTCGGTGGCGCTGGAGTCCCAGCCGGGGCTGGTCATCGACCCGGGCATGTTGTTCCGCTTCACGACAGTGGTCACGCTGGTTACCGGCACCATGTTCGTCATGTGGCTGGGCGAGCAGATCACCGAACGGGGGCTGGGCAACGGCATCTCGATCCTGATCTTCGCCGGTATCGTCGCGGGCCTGCCCTCGGCGCTGGCGGGACTGCTGGACCTGGTGCGGACGAACTCGATGTCGGTGCTGTCGGCGCTGTTCATCGTGGCCCTGGTCGTGCTGGTTACCGCCTTCGTGGTGTTCGTGGAACGCGGACAGCGCAAGATCACGGTGAACTATGCCAAGCGCCAGGTGGGCAACAAGGTGTATGGAGGCCAGAGCTCGCATCTGCCGCTCAAGCTGAACATGGCCGGGGTGATTCCGCCGATCTTCGCATCGTCGATCATTCTGTTCCCGGCCACGATCACCAGCTGGTTCTCGAGCGGCGAACGCATGGCCTGGCTGCGTGACCTTGCTGCCGCGCTCGAGCCTCGTCAACCGCTGTACATCACGCTGTACTCGGTCGCGATCATTTTCTTCTGCTTTTTCTACACGGCCCTGGTGTTCAACAGCCGCGAAACTGCAGACAACCTGAAGAAGAGCGGCGCCTTCGTTCCGGGCATCCGTCCGGGCGAGCAAACCGCGCGTTACATCGACAAGATTCTGATGCGCTTGACGCTGGCTGGTGCGATTTACATCACGCTGGTGTGCTTGCTGCCGGAATTCCTGGTGATGCGTTGGAATGTGCCGTTCTACTTCGGTGGTACGTCCCTGTTGATTATTGTCGTGGTGACGATGGATTTCATGGCGCAAGTACAGGCCTACATGATGTCTCACCAATACGACTCGCTGCTCAAGAAGGCGAACTTCAAGGGCTCGGGTTTGCCGATGCGGTAAGCAGAGAATGTCTAAGGACGACGTCATCCAGATGCAAGGAGAGGTTCTTGAGAACCTCCCCAACGCGACCTTCCGCGTCAAGCTCGAAAACGGCCACGTGGTGTTGGGCCATATTTCCGGCAAGATGCGTATGCATTACATCCGGATTCTGCCCGGCGACAAGGTCACAGTGGAGCTCACGCCCTATGACCTCACGCGAGCCAGAATTGTTTTCCGCTCCAAGTGAAGCGGACCGGATTACGGAAAATTAGGAGTCAACCATGAAAGTAATGGCATCGGTTAAGCGGATCTGCCGCAACTGCAAAGTTATCAAACGTCACGGCGTGGTGCGTGTCATCTGCACCGACCCGCGTCACAAGCAGCGTCAAGGCTAACCCAGTTAGCGGTACGCAACGGATTTATTCAAGGAACAGTCATGGCCCGTATTGCTGGCATTAACATTCCGCCGCAACAGCACGCCGAGATCGGCCTGACCGCCATTTTTGGCATCGGTCGTACGCGCGCCCGCAAGATCTGCGAAGCTGCTGGTGTGCCCGTTACCAAAAAGGTCAAGGATCTGACCGACGCCGAGCTGGAGCGCATCCGTGAACACATTGGCGTGTTCGCGGTTGAAGGCGACCTGCGTCGTGAAGTTCAGCTCTCGATCAAGCGTTTGATCGACCTGGGAACCTACCGCGGCATGCGCCACAAGCGTGGCCTGCCCGTGCGCGGCCAGCGCACCCGCACCAACGCCCGCACCCGCAAGGGCCCGCGTCGTGCTGCTGCGTCCCTGAAGAAATAATCGAGGATCTAGATTATGGCGAAAGCTTCCACCAGCGGCGCTTCGCGCGTACGCAAAAAGGTCAAGAAGAACGTCTCGGACGGCATCGCGCACGTTCACGCTTCGTTCAACAACACCATCATCACCATCACCGACCGTCAGGGCAATGCCCTGTCGTGGGCGACGTCGGGTGGCGCAGGCTTCAAGGGCTCGCGCAAGTCGACGCCGTTCGCCGCGCAGGTTGCCGCTGAAACGGCTGGTCGCGTTGCCATGGAATATGGCATCAAGACCCTCGAAGTGCGCATCAAGGGCCCCGGCCCCGGCCGTGAATCGTCGGTGCGCGCGCTCAATGCGCTGGGCATCAAGATTTCGAGCATCGCCGACATCACGCCCGTTCCGCACAACGGCTGCCGTCCGCCGAAGCGTCGTCGTATCTAAAGGGAATCCACATGGCACGTTATATTGGACCCAAATGCAAGCTCTCGCGCCGCGAGGGTACCGACCTGTTCCTCAAGAGCGCACGCCGCTCGCTGGATTCCAAGTGCAAGCTGGATTCCAAGCCGGGCCAGCATGGCCGCACCTCGGGTGCCCGTACTTCGGACTACGGTCTGCAGCTGCGCGAGAAGCAGAAGCTCAAGCGCATGTACGGCGTTCTGGAAAAGCAGTTCCGCAAGTACTTCGTTGAAGCCGAGCGTCGTCGTGGCAACACCGGCGAAACGCTGATCCAGCTGCTCGAATCGCGCCTGGACAACGTCGTCTACCGCATGGGCTTCGGCTCGACGCGCGCGGAAGCCCGCCAGCTGGTGAGCCACCGCGCCATCGAGCTGAACGGCCACACCGCCGACATCGCGTCGATGCTGGTCAAGGCCGGCGACGTGATCTCGATTCGCGAGAAGGCCAAGAAGCAAGGCCGCATCCGCGAATCGCTGGATCTGGCTGCCAGCATCGGCCTGCCCCAGTGGGTGGAAGTCGACGCCAGCAAGATGACCGGTACGTTCAAGTCGGCCCCCGATCGCGCCGACGTCGCCCGCGACGTCAACGAGTCGATGGTCGTCGAACTGTACTCGCGTTGATCGCCGCGCGCCGCCGCCTTCGGGATGGCGGCGCACTGGTGGCTGTGCGAACCGTTTTGCCTCACCCGCGCCAGCCCGCTTTCGCCATTTTGGCGGGGCGGGCTTTGCGGTAGAAACGGCGGCCGCTTTCGGGCCGCGGTTTATGCGTTGTTTCACTTAATTCCATCAGCCTTATCGGTGTAACGAGCCGAGGGTATTGAAAAGGAAAACAGTACATGTCCACTCAAGGTTTTCTGAAGCCGCGTTCCATCGAAGTCGAACCGGTCGGGGCGCATCACGCCAAGATCGTGATGGAGCCGTTCGAGCGCGGCTACGGCCACACGCTGGGCAACGCCCTGCGCCGCATTCTGCTGTCGTCGATGACCGGCTACGCGCCGACCGAAGTGCAGATGACCGGCGTGGTGCACGAATATTCGACCATTGCCGGTGTTCGCGAAGATGTCGTCGACATCCTGCTGAACCTCAAGGGCGTGGTGTTCAAGCTGCACAACCGCGACGAAGTGACCCTGGTGCTGCGCAAGAATGGCGCCGGCACCGTGGTGGCCAGCGATATCGAGCTGCCGCACGACGTCGAGATCATCAATCCGGACCACCTGATCTGCAATCTGACCGACGCCGGCAAGATTGAAATGCAGATCAAGGTCGAGAAGGGGCGCGGCTATGTGCCGGGCAACGTGCGCGCGCTGTCGGAAGACCGCACGCACACCATCGGCCGCATCGTGCTGGACGCCTCGTTCAGCCCCGTGCGCCGCGTCAGCTATGCCGTCGAAAGCGCTCGCGTCGAGCAGCGTACCGACCTCGACAAGCTGGTGCTGGACATCGAAACCAACGGCGTGATCTCGCCCGAGGAAGCGGTGCGCCAGGCTGCCCGCATCCTGATGGACCAGATCTCGGTGTTCGCGGCGCTGGAAGGCGCGGGCGATGCGTACGAGCCGCCGGTGCGCGGTACGCCGCAGATCGATCCGGTGCTGCTGCGCCCGGTCGACGATCTGGAGCTGACGGTGCGTTCGGCCAACTGCCTGAAGGCCGAGAACATCTACTACATCGGCGACCTGATCCAGCGTACCGAGAACGAACTGCTCAAGACCCCCAACCTGGGTCGCAAGTCGCTCAACGAGATCAAGGAAGTGCTGGCCGCACGCGGCCTGACCCTTGGCATGAAGCTGGAAAACTGGCCCCCGCTGGGCCTCGAGCGTCCGTAAGCGGTCAAGCGCGGCGGGCGCGGCATGCGCCCGCCGCGATGTTTTCATGCATCGAAAGGTGCATACTTTTTCCACCGGACCGCGGCCTGCCACAGGCCGATAGAAGAGCCGGATAACCCGATGGCGGAAACGCCGTCCTTAGATTCAAAGGAAATATCATGCGTCACGGTAATGGCTTGCGTAAGCTCAACCGCACCAGCAGTCACCGTCTTGCCATGTTCCGCAACATGGCCGTTTCGCTGATCACGCACGAAGCGATCAAGACCACGCTGCCGAAGGCGAAAGAACTGCGCCGCGTCATCGAACCCCTGATCACGCTGGGCAAGGAGCCCACCCTCGCGAACAAGCGTCTGGCGTTTGCCCGTCTGCGCGATCGCGATGCGGTGGTCAAGCTGTTCGCCGAAATCGGTCCGCGCTACGCGAACCGCAACGGCGGCTACACCCGCGTGCTGAAGATGGGCTTCCGTCAAGGCGACAACGCGCCCATGGCTTTCATGGAGCTGGTTGACCGTCCGGAAGTGGATGCATCCGAAGCGGACAGCGACGCCGAGTAAATCCGGCAGCGCGGAAAGCGGCAAGGGCGGGTCTTCGGACCCGCCCTTGCTTTTTGCGGCCCGCCCGGGCCTTGCGCGGGCCGGCCGCGCCGGGCGACCGGGCAACGGCGCCCCTGGCGCCAGGGCGGGGGCCTCAGGCCTTGGTCAAGGCGGCGCGCAGGTCCTGCGCCACGGACGCGAGCTGCTCGGCCGGCGGCTGCGGCGGCATGACGAAGGTCAGGTCCTTCTGTTCGATGTACTGGGTGGAGGTGACGTCCTGCGGGTGGTGCATCGGAATCAGGTGGGCATGGGCATGCGCCACGTGGATGCCGGTGAAGGCAAAACCGACTCGCTCGACCGAATACAGGCGTTTCATGTGGCGGGCCAGGCGTTGGCCCAGATTCAGGATATGTCCGGCGAGATCGGCCGGCATGTCCTCGAAATAGGGATAGTGCTGGCGGGGAATGATCAGGACGTGGCCTGGCCGTACGGGGTGGATGTCCAGGAACGCCAGCAGCCGGTTGTCCTGGTGAATGACGTGGGCCGGGATCTCCTCGCGGGAAATGCGGCAGAACAGGCAATCGTGCGACATGTCTGGCGGTCTCCTTGTTGGTCGGGCGCGGCGCAGGGACATACCCGCCGGTCGTTATCGATAAAATACCCACAGTATCCCTCAATGCCCGTTCGCAGGAGCTGCCATGTTGCGAGATGACGACGTCGTGCTGGTGATCAGCAATGCGCCAGACATGCTGCTGGCCAAGCGCATGGCTCATGTGCTGGTCGAGGACGGCCTGGCCGCCTGTGTGAACCTTGGCGCCCCGGTGCTGTCTGTGTACAGGTGGAAAGGCGAGGTAGAGGGCGCCGACGAGATTCCTCTGTGGATCAAGACCACCTACGCCCGGCACCAGGCGGTGGTGCAGACGCTGGCGCAATTGCACCCCTACGAAGTGCCGGAAATCATCGTTTTGCCGGTCATCGGCGGCATCGCGTCCTACCTGGACTGGGTACGCGAGCAAAGCAGCGGCGTCGATTCGCAATAGAGAGGAAGGAATGATGCAGTACGGACACGCGCTGGCCATCGGGCACGGCGCGAGCGCAAGAGGCCGCCTTGGGGCCGCGGGGCGCTGGCTGGCGTTGATGCTGGCCTTGGTGCTGACGGTGTTCGCCCGCCCCGCGGCCGCGCTGACCGAAGACGATTTCCTGCCGCCCGAGCAGGCTTTCGTGTTCAGCGCCGCCATGGCCGACCCCGCTACGCTGGTCCTGAATTACCGGATCGCGCCCGAGTACTACATGTACCGCGAGCGTTTCGGCCTGTCGGCCAGCCCGGCGCAGGCGGCAACGCTGGGCGAGGCCGCCTATCCACAAGGCACGGTGAAGTATGACCCCACCTTCGACAAGGATATGGAGGTCTTTTACGGCGCCGTGGCGGTGCGAGTGCCCTTGTCGCAGGGCAACGGGCAGCCGTTCACCCTGACCGTCACCAGCCAGGGTTGCGCCGACGCAGGCCTGTGCTACCCGCCGATGGACAACACGGTGCAGCTGACGCCCGTGGCGGGCGGCTACGCGCTCGCGGCGGGCACGGCGTCCGCGCCGCCGGCCGCGGCGTCGCAAGGCGGGGGCGCGCTCGACAATCTGCTGGAAGCCGGCGATACGCGGCTTGCGGACTTCATCGGCGGCGGCGGGTGGCTGAAGACGGCGGGCGTGTTCCTGCTGCTGGGCATGCTGCTGGCGTTTACGCCCTGCGTATTGCCGATGGTGCCGATACTCTCGTCCATCGTGCTGGGCGGTTCGCAGGCGCAGCGTCCGAGCCGCTGGCGCGGCCTGGGCCTGGCCGCAGCCTATGTGCTCGGCATGTCGGTCGTCTATACCGCGCTGGGCGTGGCGGCCGGCCTGAGCGGCGCGGGCCTGGCGGCGTGGCTGCAGACGCCGTGGATCCTGTCGCTGTTCGCCGTCCTGCTGGCCGTGCTGGCGCTGGCGATGTTCGGCGCCTTCACGTTCCAGATGCCGGCCGGCCTGCAGGCCCGCTTGAGCGAGCGTTCCAACCGGATCCCGGGCGGCCGCGTGACGGGCGCCCTGGTCATGGGCGCGCTGTCGGCGCTGATCGTCGGCCCTTGCGTGGCCGCGCCGCTGGCGGGCGCGTTGCTGTATATCTCGCAGACCGGGGACGTGATCCTGGGCGGCGCGGCCCTGTTCGCGATGGCCTGGGGCATGGGCATTCCACTGTTGCTGGTGGGCGCGTCGGCGGGCACGCTGTTGCCCCGTACCGGCCCGTGGATGGAAAGCGTCAAGCGCGTGTTCGGGATGCTCTTGCTGGGCACGGCGTGGTGGATGCTGATCCCGGTGGTTCCCACCTGGGTGCAAATGCTGGGCTGGTCGTTCCTGGCGGTGGTGGGCGCGGTCATGCTGCGCGCCTTCGATGCGCTGCCGGCGGGCTCCGGCGCGCCGCGCATGTTCGCCAAGGGGCTGGGCCTGCTGCTGGCGCTGGCCGGCGCGGCCTGGCTGATCGGGGCGCTGAGCGGCGGCCGCGACGTGCTGGCGCCGCTGTCGCACCTGGCGGCGCGCGCGCCGGCGGGCGCCGCCGTTGCCGCCGCCGGGCCGGCGGCCATGGACAAGACGCGCTTCGTGCGCGTGCGCAGCAACGCCGAGCTCGATGCCTTGCTGGCCCGCAGCACCCAGCCCGTCATGCTGGATTTCTATGCCGACTGGTGCGTGTCGTGCCGCGAGATGGAGCACTTCACTTTCAGCGATCCCACGGTGGCCGCGCGCATGTCGCAAATGCTGCTGGTGCAGGCCGACGTCACCAAGAACAATGCTGATGATCGCGCCTTGCTCAAGCGTTTCCGCCTGTTCGGCCCGCCAGGCATCATGTTCTTCGAGCCCGGCGGCAAGCTGATCGAGGACATCCGGGTCGTGGGTTTCCAGGATGCGCGGCGTTTTGCCGGCGTGCTGGAGCAGGTGGCGGACAGGTCCGGCGCGCCGGGCCCGACGCAAGCGGGCTCCTGACGCCGCCTCGCATCGCCCCGGGGCGCGCCCGGGGCGATGGCGTGCCCGAGAGGCTGGTACGATGTTGCCCATACCAGCCGCGCCGGCGGAATCCGGTAGCCCTCCACCCTTCATCCCATTACGTGTCCACCGCCATCGCGTCTCCGGCCAATGTCGGCCGTGTGTATCTGCAGTTGCTGCTGGTCATGGCCGCCTGGGGCGTCAATCTCGTCGCCGTCAAATACCTGACGTTCCACATGGACGTGCAGGTGGTCGCCGCGGTGCGCATCGTGGTGGCCTTCGTGGCGGTGTCGGCGATCCTGCTGTGGCGCCTGCACGGGGTGCCGCGCCTGTCGTTGCGGCAATTCGGCTGGCTGGCCTGTGCCGGGCTGCTGGTGGTGTACGCGCACCAGATCCTGCTGGTGAGCGCGCTGCGCCTGACGCCGGCGGCCAATGCAACGCTGATCATGGCGACCAGCCCCCTGTTTTCGGTGGTGCTGGCGGCTTTCTTCTACCGTGAGCGCCTGACCGCCTCGCGCATCGGGGGCGCGGCGCTGGGGCTGGGCGGCGTGGCCCTGGTGGTGGCCGGCGGCGATGGCGTGCTGGCCAGCGTCGGCCGGGGCGACGTGCTGGCCCTGTGCGCGGTGATCGTGTTCGTCATCGGCGGCCTGATCATCCAGCGCGTATCCCGCGCCCTCGATCCCCTGACCATCCTCTGGTACATGTACCTGGTGGGCGCGGTCACCCTCAGCGCCCATGCGGCGCTGTCGCCCGCCACCTACCTGGCCTCGTCGTGGACGCTCGAACCCTGGCCGTGGCTGGTGGTGCTGTTTTCCAGCGTCATCGCGTCGGGTGTGAGCAACCTGCTATGGAATGCCGGCATTGCCCGCCTGGGCATGAGCCGGGCCGCCATGTTCGTGAACTGGCTGCCCATTTTCGGGCTGCTGGCGGCCGCGGTGTTCCTGGGCGAGCGCATCACGGCGCTGCATTTCGCCGGGCTGGCCTGCGTGCTGTCGGGCACCTGGCTGGGCCTGCGGACCGCGCCCGCCCCGGCGACGGAGCAGGCGGATGTGCGGCGGCCGGCCCCGGCCAGACGGGCCTAGCGCTGCTGTTGCAGCAGCGTGGCGGCCTCGAGGGCGAAGTAGGTCAGCACGCCGTCGGCGCCGGCACGCTTGAAGCCGAGCAAGGCCTCCATCATGACCTTGTCGTGGTCGAGCCAGCCATTGGCGGCGGCGGCCTTGATCATGGCGTACTCGCCGCTCACCTGGTAGGCGAAGGTCGGCACGCGGAACGCGTCCTTGACCCGCCGCACCACGTCCAGGTAGGGCATGCCGGGCTTGACCATCACCATGTCCGCGCCTTCCTGCAGGTCGGCGGCGACTTCGCGCAGCGCTTCGTCGATGTTGCCCGGGTCCATCTGGTAAGCCATTTTGTTGGACTTGCCCAGGTTGCTGGCCGAGCCGACCGCGTCGCGGAACGGGCCGTAGAAGGCGCTGGCGTACTTGGCCGAATAGGCCATGATGCGGGTGTGGATATGCTGCTGGCCTTCCAGCGCCTGGCGTATCGCGCCGATGCGGCCGTCCATCATGTCGCTGGGCGCGACGATGTCCACCCCGGCGGCGGCCTGCACCAGCGCCTGCTTGATGAGGATTTCGACGGTAGGCTCGTTCAGTACGTAGCCGTCGGCGTCGATCACGCCGTCCTGCCCGTGGCTGGTGTACGGGTCGAGGGCGACGTCGGTGAGCACGCCGAGCTCGGGAAAGCGCCGCTTCAGCTCGCCCACTATGCGCGGGATCAGGCCTTCGGGGTTGGCCGCCTCGATGCCGTCGGGCGTCTTGAGGGCCGGGTCGATGGCCGGAAACAGCGACAGCACCGGGATGCCCAGCTTCACGCATTGCTCGGCCACCGGCAGCAACGTGTCGAGCGAGTAGCGCACCACGCCGGGCAGCGAGGGCACGGCCTGCTGTATGCCTTTGCCTTCGGTCACGAAGACCGGGTAAATCAGGTCGTCGGCGGTCAGCGTGTTCTCGCGCACCAGGCGGCGCGTGAAATCGTCGCGGCGCAGGCGGCGGGGGCGGGATACCGGGAATGCGGCGGAAATGATCTGCGGGTTCATGGCACTACCTTGGGAGAGATCCAGTTCTCGATGTGGGCGCCGGCCTCTTCCAGGCCGATGCGTTCGGTCGATGAAAACGGCACCATATGCAGCGCGCCGATATCGGCCAGGTCCTTGCGCACGGCGAATACCGTGCGCATGCGTTGCCCGTACGGCAGCTTGTCGGCCTTGGTCAGCAAGGCCAGCACTGGCCTGCCGGTGGGCGCGATAAAGTTGGCCAGGCGGCGGTCGAGATCGGTGACGCCGCGGCGGATGTCGATGAGCAGCACGATGCCGGCCAGCGATGCGCGGTCGCGCAAGTAGCCGCCCAGGATGTCGGCCCATTTTTCCTTCTCGCGATGGGCGACCGAGGCATAGCCGTAGCCGGGCAGGTCGACCAGGAAGCCCAGGTGTTCGCCGGGCGCGAGGGGGTCGGGCAGGCCGAACATGTTGATCAGCCGCGTGCGGCCGGGCGTCTTGCTTGAAAACGCCAGGCGCCGCTGGTTGCACAGCACATTGATGGCCGAGGATTTGCCGGCGTTGGAGCGGCCGACGAAGCAGACTTCGGGCGCGCCGGCAGGCGGCAACTGGTCCAGACGGGCTGCCGAAATGTAAAAAGACGCGCGATGTAGGAGGGACACGGTTGAGTCCGATACGGTTGGTTTCGATCCCTATTGTATAATCCGGCGTTTGCAACATTAGTCTCCGCGCGCGGGGCTGGCTTTTTCGCGTTCGAGGACGCAGGCCGGCGCCGATGCCAGGGCTGGATGGGGCGGAGACGTTTTCGTCCACTCTCGCAGCCGCGCGGGCAGGCATGGGAGGGCGCTTTAGGCGCCTTGATCGAGTCCGATCGTCGAGGATTTCATGAAGCGTGTGCTGTCCCGGATGTTGGTAGCAAGCGGACTGGTGCTGGGTGCATCGGTTCACTCCATGAGTTTCGCCGCCGACGGCGCTGCGGGCCCGGCCAAGCCGGACGCCGCCAAGGGCGCCCAGCTGTACGATCAGGGCGATGCGTCGCGTGGCGTCATCGCCTGTGCGTCCTGTCACGGCGCGGCAGGCAGCAGCACCATACCGGCCAACCCGAACCTGGCGGCCCAGCCGCACGAATACCTGGTCAAGCAATTGACGGAATTCAAGGTCAAGGAAGGCGAGAAGCTGCCGCTGCGCATGGGGCCGGGGGGCAATCCCACGCCCATGACCGCCATGGCCCAGCCCCTGACGGCGCAGGACATGCAGAACGTCGCCCTGTATCTGTCGCAGCAGCCGCTCAAGGAGCCGGCCACCGCTGGCCACGAAAGCCTGGTCGAATTGGGCCAGAAGATCTGGCGCGGCGGCCTGGCCGATCGCAATGTGCCGGCCTGTGCGGCCTGTCACGGCGCCACCGGCGCGGGCATTCCGGGCCAGTATCCCCGCCTGTCGGGACAGTTTTCGTCGTACATCGAAGAACAGCTCAAGCTGTTCCGCAGCGGCGAACGTGGCAATAGCGTGCCCATGCACGACATCGCGGACCGTATGTCCGACGCCGATATCAAGGCTGTCGCCGATTACGCCGCGGGCTTGCGCTGACCGGGCCTGAGACGGGCGCGGCCAGGTGCCGCGCCAGAATTTAACCGGGCGCCGGAACAAGTTTGCCGAGCCCGTTGTCTATGAGGGGGGAAGCCGATTGCGCGGCCCCCCTTTTTTCATGAACGCCACCTCCACAGCCCCCTCTTCCCGTCACACCCTGCGCAGCCTGGCCGGCGACTTCTTCGAACTGCTGGGCTCGATGCGTTTCGCCGTCAGCCTGCTGATGTTCATCTGCATCGCCAGCATCGTGGGGACGGTGCTGGCCCAGAACCGTCCCAGTAATGTGTACGTGGACCAGTTCGGGCCGTTCTGGTTCGAGGTGTTCGACAAATTCTCCATCTGGCACGTCTACAACAGCTGGTGGTTCCTGCTGATCATGACGTTCCTGGTGGTGTCCACCTCGGTGTGCCTGATCCGCAATACCCCCAAGATGCTGCGGGAGGCGCGTTCGTTCCGCGAGCACGTGCGCGCCAGCAGCCTGCGGGCTTTTCCGCACCGCGTCCAGGCCGAGGTGGCGCAGCCGGTCAGCGAGACGGCGCAGGGCGTGACCGGCCTGCTGGGCCAGTTCGGCTACGCCGTGCGCGAGCGCCGCGACGGCGACGGCATCATGCTGGCGGCCAAGAAAGGCAGCGCCAACCGCCTGGGCTACGTCTTCGCGCACTCGGCGCTGGTCATCATCTGCATCGGCGGCCTGCTCGACAGCGAGGCGCCGGTGCGGCTGCAGGTGCTGTTCGACGGCAAGCAGCCGATCGCCATCAACGGCGAAATGGCGCGCGCGGACATCCCGGACAGCGCCCTGCTGTCGGTCAACAACCCCAGCTACCGGGCCAATCTCTGGGTCCCGGAGGGCAGCAACGCGAGCCTGGCCACCATCGCGGTCAACGACCGGTCGCTGGTGCAGCCGCTGCCGTTCTCGCTGCGGCTGAAGAAGTTCACGGTCGATTACTACTCCACCGGCATGCCCAGCCGCTTTCTCAGCCTGGTCGAGGTCACGGATCCCGAGACTGGCGAGATGTTCGACCAGACCATCGAGGTCAACGAGCCGTTGCGCTACAAGGGTGTGACCGTCTACCAGAGCAGTTTCGACGATGGCGGCAGTTCGGTCAGCCTGACCGGCTATCCGCTGGTGGGCGCGGGCGATACGCCGTTCAAGGTGGATGGCGTGGTGGGCCGGACGTCGGAGATCGGCGCGCGCATCGGCGACCAGCCCAAGAGCATGAAGATCGAGTTCACCGCGCTGCGCGTGATCAACGTCGAGGATTTCTCGGGCGGGCAGCCGGGCGCGCAGAATCTCAGCCTGCGCGACCATGTGGCGTCGGTGGCCGGCAGTGCCGCGGGCAAGAAGAACGAAAACCTGCGCAATGTGGGGCCGCGCATCGATTACAAGCTGATCGACGACGCCGGCCAGGCGCACGAATTCCAGAATTACATGCTGCCGGTCGTGCTCGACGGGGTGCCGGTATTCCTGAGCGCGGTGCGCAACAACCCGGCCGACGATTTCCAGTACCTGCGCATTCCGGCCGACGACCAGGGGTCGCTGGCCGAATTCATGCGCCTGCGCGCGGCCCTGGCCGATCCGGCGGCGCGCCAGGAGGCGGCCCGCCGCTTCGCCGAGCGCAACGCGCCCAGCGGCGCCGATCGCCAGCCCCTGGAGACCGCGGCGCAGCGGGCCCTGGCCACCTTCGCGGACGGCGGCCTGCAGGCCATTGCGGACTTCCTGCAGGCCAATACGGCGCCCGACGACCTGGAGCGCGCCGCGGGCATCGTGGTGCGCCTGGTGGGCGCCAGCGTGGCCGAGCTGCGCGATATCGCCCGCGCCCGGGCCGAACTGCCGGCGCTGCCGCAAAGCGGCCCGCAGGCCGACGAGGCGGCGCAATGGTCGCGCGTAGCGGTGGCGGCGCTGTCGGACCTGGCCTTCTATCCGGCGCCGGTCATGTTCAGCCTGACCGATTTCCAGGAGCGCCAGGGCAGCGTTTTCCAGGTGGCCCGCACGCCCGGCAAGAATGCCGTGTACCTGGGCTGCGTACTGCTTATCCTGGGGATTTTCGCCATGTTCTATATCCGCGACAGGCGGATATGGGTGTGGGTCAAGCCCGCCGCCGACGGCGCCGGCAGCAGCATCGAGGCAGCCATGACCTCGCAGAAGCGTACACTGGACTTCAATCAAGAGTTCGATCGCCTGCGCGAGGCATTATTGCGACAGAGCAAGCCGTAAGGGGTTTTCATGTCTACCACCACCAGCAATTCCGCCGCGGCCTGGACGAGCGGTTTTTCCCAGACGGGCGACGGACGCGCGCAGCGCGGCCGGCCCGACTGGACCGATATCGCATTTTTCCTGCTGTTGGCGGCGGGGGCGGGCTTTGCCCTGACCCGCTTCAGCGGCGCCATGGATTATTACGAGAAGCTGATTCTCTGTGGCACCGTGCCGGCGTTGGCCTGGCTGGGGTGGCTGTGGCGGCCGCTGCGCCACCTGATGATCGCCTGTGCGCTTGCCGCCGGGCTGGCGCTGCTGCTGTACCAGAACGACCTGGCGCGCGCCGAGCAGGTGTTCTTCCTCAAGTACCTGCTTTCGTCGCAATCGGCCATCCTGTGGATGAGCGCGCTGTTCGTGCTGGCGATGCTGTGCTACTGGATCGGGATCCTGAGCCCGACGGCGGCCTGGCTGGGCACGGCGCTGACGTGGGGCGCAGTCTTCGCCGGCACGACTGGCCTGCTGGTGCGCTGGCGCGAAGGCCATCTGATGGGGCCCGATCTGGGTCATATTCCGGTCAGCAACCTGTACGAAGTGTTCGTGCTGTTCGCGCTGATCACGGCGCTTTTCTACCTGTACTACGAGCGCAAGTACGCCACACGGGCGCTGGGCGGGTTCGTCCTGCTGGTCATCACATCGGCCACCATCTTCCTGCTGTGGTATTCGTTCACGCGCGACGCCGGCCAGATCCAGCCCTTGGTGCCGGCGCTCAAGAGCTGGTGGATGAAGCTGCACGTGCCGGCCAACTTCATCGGCTACGGCACGTTCTCGCTGGCGGCCATGGTGGGCTTCGCCTACCTCGTCAAGCAGCATGGCCAGACCACGTCGTGGCTCAAGCTGGCGCCGCTGTTCGTGCTGGGCGTTGCCCTGTGCGTCGAGCCCATCGTCTTCCGCACCGAGGGCCTGTCCGCCACCTGGATGATCTACTGCGGCGCGGGCGTGGTGATCGTGGGCGGCATTCTGCTGGCCCGCGCGCGCATCGCGCAGGCATTGCCGTCGCTCGAAGTGCTCGACGACATCATGTATCGGGCCATCGCGATCGGGTTCGCATTCTTCACCGTGGCGACAGTGCTGGGGGCGCTGTGGGCCGCCGACGCCTGGGGCGCCTACTGGCAGTGGGATCCCAAGGAGACCTGGGCGCTGATCGTGTGGCTGAACTATGCCGCCTGGCTCCATATGCGCCTGATCAAGGGCCTGCGCGGCACCATGGCGGCGTATTGGTCCCTGGTGGGCCTGCTGATAACGGGGTTCGCCTTCCTGGGCGTGAACATGTTCCTGTCGGGCCTGCACTCGTACGGCGAGCTCTGAACCGCGTCGTGCCCCCAAAGACAATGCCCCGCGGATGCGGGGCATTGTCTTTGGGGGCGCCGCCGGCGGCGCGTCAGGGCAGCGTGGATTCGCCCTGGTACAGCGACTCCAGCGTTTCGCGCTGGCGCACGACGTAGTGGCGGTTGCCGTCGACCATGACTTCGGCCGCGCGCACCCGGGTATTGTAGTTGCTGGCCATGACCATGCTGTAGGCGCCGGCGGACTCCACCGCCAGCACGTCGCCGGCCTGGATCGCCAGGGCGCGGCCGCGGGCCAGCCAGTCGGCGCTTTCGCAGACCGGTCCGACGACGTCGTATTCGACCCGCTTGTCGGCACGCGGCGTGACCGGCTGCACGCCGTGGTAGGCCTCGTACAGGGCCGGGCGCAGCAGGTCGTTCATGGCTGCGTCGACAATGGCGAAGTTGCGCGCCTCGGCGTGCTTGAGGTACTGCACCGTGGTCAGCAGCACGCCGGCATTGCCGACCAGCGAGCGGCCGGGTTCCAGCACGATGTGCAGGTGAGCCAGGCCGCGCGCGCTGATGCGCTCGAACACCCGGTCGAGCAAGGCCTTGGGCGAGGGCGGGATTTCGTCCGTGTAGCGGATGCCCAGGCCGCCGCCGAGGTCCAGGTGCTTGATGGCGATGCCGTTTTCGGCCAGTTGCTGGATCAGGTCCAGCAGCTTTTCCAGTGCGTCGAAGTACGGACTGATGTCGGTGAGTTGCGAACCGATATGGCAATCGACGCCGACCACTTCGACGCCGGGCAGGCGGGCCGCCAGCCGGTATGCCGCCGGGGCGGATTCGATGGCGATGCCGAACTTGTTTTCCTTCAGGCCCGTCGAGATGTAGGGGTGGGTCTGGGCGTCGACGTCGGGGTTGACACGCAGCGACACGCGCGCGCGCCGGCCCATGGAGACGGCGACTTCGGACAGGCGTTCGAGTTCGGCCTCGGACTCGACGTTGAAGCACTTCACGTCGGCTTCCAGCGCGGCGCGCATTTCCCAGACCTGCTTGCCCACGCCGGAGAACACGACCTTGGCGGGGTCGCCGCCCACGGCCAGCACGCGCGCCAGCTCGCCGCCGGACACGATATCGAAGCCGGCGCCCAGGCGTGCGAATTCCTTCAGCACGGCCAGGTTGGAGTTGGCCTTCATGCCGAAGCACACCAGCACCGGGCGCTCGCCGATGGCGGCGCGATAGTTCTCCCAGGCCGAGCGCAGCGCGGCGCGGGAGTAGACGTACAGCGGCGTGCCCAACTGGGCGGCCAGGCTGTCGAGCGGCACGTCTTCGGCGTGCAGCACGCCGTTCTGGTAGCGGAAATGGGGCGAACCAGCCAGGTCGGGCTGGACGGAAACGGCGGTCATGGCAGGGACGGAGCAGGGGGGATGGAGGGGGGCGGCGTTTGCTGCCCTGTGGGCGCGGGCTGGCCGGGCTCGGGCGGCGGCAGATACAGGGGACCCTTGTAGCCGCAGGCGGCAAGCAGCCCGCCGAGGGCCAGCGTGGCTACAATGCGTAGAGCCAGACGGTTATGTGCCGAATGGAACACAGGGAACTCCATAATTGTTGCAGGTTGGATTATGACGGAAACCGAATTTCTTGCGTTGGTCGACCAGGTGCTCGACAGTATCGAAAGCCAGGCGGACGATTGGGCGGCGGGCCTGGATGTCGATATCGAAGCCACCCGCAGCGGCAATGTGCTGACGCTGGTGTTCGAAGACGGCACCCAGGTCGTCGTCAATGCGCAGGCCGCCATGCAGGAGCTGTGGGTCGCCGCGCGCACCGGCGGTTTCCACTATCGCTACGATGGCCAGCACTGGAACGATACCCGTGGCGGCCCGCGCCTGCCCGATGCCCTGTCGCAGATCTGTTCCGGGGCGGCCGGCGTGCCGGTTTCCGTACGCCTCTGACCGCATCAGTGTAAGCCGGGCCGGGACGCTTGCGTCCCGGCCCGGCCGCCAACGGGTCAGAACGGGATGTTCTGGCTCCAGGGCTGCGACCCTTGCGTGCCCACGCCGGGCGCCACGCGGATCGAATTGTCGTTGCCGCCGGTCAGGCCGTTCAGGAAGTCGCCCAGCGCGTCGCCGGCCTGGGGCAAGCCCAGGCGCGCCACCGCCTGGCCAGGCGGGAACTCGCTGAAATAGAGCTCACCGTTCTCCACCAGCAGGCCATCGGGGCGCGGCCGTTGCTTCTCCTCGGGCACGCCCTTGAGCGCATCCTTCATGTAGTCGAGCCAGATCGGCATGGCCACGCCGCCGCCGGTCTCGCGCGAACCCAGCGATTTCGGCTGGTCGAAGCCCAGCCATGCTGTTGCCACCAGGCTGGGCGTATAGCCCGAGAACCAGGCGTCGACCGATTCGTTGGTGGTGCCGGTCTTGCCGGCGATGTCGCCGCGCTTGAGCGTGGCGCGGGCGCGGGCGGCGGTGCCGCTGGTGGCCACGCCGCGCAGCATATCGTCCATGACGAAGGCGGTGCGCGCGTCGATGGCGCGCGCCGCCGCATCGCCGGCGATGACCGGACGCGACTGCATCAGGACCTTGCCGGAGCTGTCGGTGACGCGATCGATCAGGTAGGGCGTGACGCGGTAGCCGCCGTTGGCGAACACCGCATAGGCGCCGGCCAGCTGCAGGGGCGTGACCGAGCCGGCGCCCAGCGCCAGCGGCAGCACGGCGGGCTGGCGCGCCTTGTCGAATCCGAAGCGGGTGAGGTAGTCCTGGGCATACTGCGGACCGATGGCCTGCAGGATGCGGATGGACACCATGTTCTTCGACTTGTACAGGCCCTGGCGCATGGTCAGCATGGGCTCGTACTGGTTGCCGTAGTTCTTCGGATGCCAGGCCTTGGAGCCGGTCTGCGCCGCGGACAGTTCGAACGGCTGGTCGGAGATCTGGGTGGCCGGCGTCAGGCCGCGCTCGAGCGAGGCGGCATAGATGAACGGCTTGATGTTCGAGCCGGGCTGGCGCCACGCCTGCGTCACGCGGTTGAAGTTTCCGCGGTAGAAGTCGAAGCCGCCGACCATGGCGCGGATGGCGCCGTCCTGCGGCGAGAGCGCCACGAACGCGGCCTGCACCGCGGGCATGTTGATGACTTCCCAGTTGTCGTTGTATTTGTGGATGTAGACGACCGAGCCGCGCTTCAGGCGCATCTCGGGCTTGGCCTTGTCCGTCAGCGCCCGCGCCACCACGCCCAGCGCCTTCTTGTCGGTGATGGAGATGACTTCGCGCGAGCTGCGCACCAGCTTGATCTCGGTGGGACTGGCCGACAGCACGACGGCGGTCAGCAGGTCGCCGCTGTCGGAGAACTTGTCGAACACGCCATCGAGGAAATCGTCCAGCGCCTGCGGGTCGTTCTCGACGCCGGCCGGCATGTCCAGCTGTTCCTCGGGACCGGGGTAGGGCGCGCGCCGCGTGTACTCCAGCACGCCATCGCGCACCGCGCGATAGGCCGATTCCTGGTCCTTCGACTGGACCGTGGTGTAGATGTTGATGCCGCGCGAATACAGGTTGTCCTGGTACACGTTGTAGAGCAGCTGGCGCGCCAGTTCGGCGACGTATTCGCCGTGGATGGCGTAGCCGCCGGCCGGCGTGCCTTCGGCCGACTTGATCACGATGGGCTGCGCCACCGCTTCCTTGTATTCGGGCTCGGTCAGGTAGCCCAGCGAATACATGCGGCCCAGCACATAGCGCTGGCGCAGTTCGGCGCGCGGGCGGTTGGAAATAGGGTTGAAGCGCGACGGCGCCTTGGGAATGCCGGCCAGCATGGCGGCCTCGGACGGCGTGACCTGCGACAGCGGCTTGCCGAAATAGGTGCGCGAGGCTGCGGCGAAGCCGTAGGCGCGATGGCCCAGGTAGATCTGGTTCATGTACAGCTCGAGGATCTGGTCCTTGGTGAGCTGCGATTCGATCTTGAAAGTGAGCAGCAGTTCGTAGAACTTGCGCGAGTAGGTCTTCTCGGACGACAGGTAGAAGTTGCGCGCTACCTGCATGGTGATGGTGCTCGCGCCCTGCGACTTCGACATGCTGATCAGGTTGGTCAGGCCGGCGCGGATGACGCCCATCCAGTCGATGCCGCCGTGCTGGTAGAACCGATCGTCCTCGGCGGCCAGCACCGCCGACTTCATGACATCGGGAATTTCGTTGAAGCGCAGCACGTTGCGGCGCTCTTCGCCGAATTCGCCGATCAGCACCCGGTCGGCCGTATAGACGCGCAGCGGCACGCGCGGCCGATAGTCGGTCATGGCGTGCAGGTCGGGCAGGTTGGGCCAGGCCAGCGCCAGGGCCATGCCGGCCAGCAGCACGCCGCACAGCGCCAGGCCGCCAAAGAAGATGCCGGCCTTCAGGAAGAACCGCAAAATCGCTGAACCGCTCTTGGCGGGCTTGTCCTGCTTGGTTGAATTCTGGCGCTTGCTCATCGCGGCGATTGTACGGTTATCTCCCATTGTCCCAATTGGGGCCATGGCAGTTTCTGTAACAGAATCGTTCAGTGTGGTAAGCGGGCAACTGACAGCGATGGGATAATGCCGGCATGAATGCTTCCGCTAATTTATGCGCGGCGTCGGCCAACGACCCGCAACCGGGCGACCAGGAGGCCGCCCACCCTGTAGCCTGCGCCGGCGACGAGCCGGCGGCGTCCCTGCCGCACGACCTGCCGATCTTTCTGGTGGGAATGATGGGCGCCGGCAAGACCACCATAGGGCGAGGCCTGGCGCGTGCGCTGAGGCGCGAATTCATCGATCTCGACCATGAGTTGGAGGCGCGATGCGGCGTGCGGGTTCCGGTCATCTTCGAAATCGAAGGCGAAGCCGGGTTTCGCCGGCGGGAAGCTGCCGCACTGCAAGAGTGTACCCAACGCCGGCAGATAATTCTTGCCACCGGCGGGGGCGCGGTGCTGGCCGAGGAGAACCGGCAGGCCCTGCGCGAGCGCGGCATCGTGATCTACCTGCGCGCCAGCGTGGAAGAGCTGTTCCGGCGTACCAGCCGCGACCGCAACCGCCCCTTGCTGGCCACCGCCGATCCGCGCGCCACCCTGCGCGAGCTGATGGTGGCGCGCGAACCCCTGTATAACGAGGTGGCCGATCTGGTCATCGATACCGGCAGCATGCCCATCGCCACGCTGGTGAAGTCCCTGCTGCCCAAGCTGCAAGCCTACGAGAAGAAATAATGGACGTTGTCGAGGTCGCCACGCCCGGTGGCAGTTATCCCATCCACATCGGCCCCGGACGCCTGGATGCGCTGGACGCGTCGATCCCGGCCGACGCGACGGCCATCGCCGTGGTCACCAATCCGACCGTGGCGGGCCTGTACGGCGCGCGCGTCGAGGCGGCCCTGGCGCGCACCGGCAAGCGGGTGCTGCGCATCGAGTTGCCCGATGGCGAGGCCCACAAGGACTGGCAGACCCTGAATCTGATTTTCGACGCCCTGCTGGAAAACCGCCTGGACCGGCGCGCCGTCCTGGTGGCGCTGGGCGGCGGGGTGATCGGGGACATGACGGGTTTCGCGGCCGCCGTATACATGCGCGGAATCCGCTTCCTGCAGGTGCCGACCACCCTGCTGGCGCAGGTGGATTCGTCGGTGGGCGGCAAGACCGCGGTCAACCACCCGCTGGGCAAGAACATGATCGGCGCGTTCTACCAGCCGGTGGCGGTGGAGATCGATACCGAGGTGCTGGGCACGCTGCCGGCGCGGGAAGTGTCCGCGGGGCTGGCCGAGGTGATCAAGTACGGTCTGATCCTGGACGCCGGCTTCTGGCAGTGGTGCGAGGACAACGTCGGCGCCTTGCGCGCGCTGGAGCCCAAGGCGCTGGCCTATGCGATCCGGCGCTCGTGCGAGCTCAAGGCGCAGGTGGTGGGGCAGGATGAGCGCGAATCCGGCCTGCGCGCCATTCTCAACCTGGGGCATACCTTCGGCCATGCGATCGAGTCCGGCCTGGGTTACGGCGAATGGCTGCACGGCGAGGCCGTGGGCTGCGGGATGGTGCAGGCGGCCGAGCTGTCCACCCTGGTGGCGGGCTTTCCCGCCGCCGATGTGCGGCGGGTGCGCGATCTGGTGCGCGGGATCGGCTGCCCCACGGTGGCGCCGGACCTGGGCGCCGAGCGCTGGCTGGCGCTGATGCAGGTGGACAAGAAGACCGAAGGCGGCGAGATCCGTTTCGTACTGATGCCGCGCATTGGCCAGGCCTTGAGCCGGGCGGCGCCGGAAGCGGACGTGCGGACCGCGCTGGAACGAACCACGCGATGAACAAGGACGGGACGGTAGTGCTTATGAACGAACTGGCTTCTTATGCATCCGACCCGTCAAAAACGCGCGGGCGCAGGCACAGCGAGCCGCCGCCCGAGAACCGCACCGAGTTCCAGCGCGACAGGGATCGCATCATCCACTCCAATGCGTTCCGGCGGCTGGAATACAAGACCCAGGTCTTCGTCAACCACGAAGGCGACCTGTTCCGCACCCGCCTGACGCACAGCCTGGAAGTGGCCCAGATCGCGCGCACGCTGGCGCGCAGCCTGCGGGTTTCCGAGGACCTCACCGAGGCCATCGCGCTGGCGCATGATCTCGGGCATACGCCGTTCGGCCATGCCGGGCAGGACGAACTCAATGCCTGCATGCGCGAACTGGCGCCGCAGGCGGGCGGTTTCGAGCACAACCTGCAGAGCCTGCGCGTGGTCGACGAGCTGGAAGAACGCTACGCCGAATTCAACGGCCTGAACCTGTGCTTCGAGACCCGCGAAGGCATCCTGAAGCATTGCTCGGCCACGCACGCGCGCCAGTTGGGGGCGGTGGGCGAACGCTTTCTCGACCGCACCCAGCCGTCGCTGGAGGCCCAGCTCGCCAATCTGGCCGACGAGGTGGCCTACAACAACCATGACGTCGACGACGGGCTGCGTTCCGGGCTGATCACGCTGGAGCAGTTGCAGGAGGTCGGCATTTTCGCGCGCCACTACGCCGAGGTGGCGCGCCGCTATCCGCAATTGGCGCCGCGCCGCGCCACGTCGGAGACGATCCGGCGCATGATCAATACGCTCATCGTCGACTTGACCGCCACCTCGCTGGCGCGCATCCGCGATCACGCGCCGGCCAGCGCCGACGACGTGCGCCGGGCGCCGCCGCTGGCGGGGTTCTCGGCGGCGGTGCGGCGCGAGGCGGACGAGCTGAAGAAGTTCCTGTTCGACAATCTGTACCGCCACTACCGCGTGGTGCGCATGACCACCAAGGCCCAGCGCATCGTGCGCGAGCTGTTCCAGGCCTTTCTGGGCGATCCGCGCTTGCTGCCGCCGGACTACCGGCGCGAGCAGCCGCAGGACCAGGCGCGCGCCATCTCGGATTACATTGCCGGCATGACCGATCGCTACGCGATCCGCGAGCATCGGCGGCTGTTCGAAATGGGCTGAAGGGCGGCCTCGCCCATGCGGCCTACCCCAAATGGGGGGTGCGGGCCGCAGGCCCGCCGGGCTAGCATAGAGCCAGCACTTCGCCGTGCTTTTATTCGCCGGCTCCGCGGCAGTCCAGGGGCATCTGCTGACGGCAACGGGGCTGGCGGATTTTTTCGTCCGCGCAGCGCGGCTCAGCGGTGCGTGCGGTACGGTTCGTCGTCGGCGACGAAGGTGGCTTCGGCCAGCGCGTCGCGGGTCCAGGCCTGCATGGCCGGCAGGGCCTGCACGGCCTCCATGTAGTCGCGCACCGCGCCGGCGGCGGCCACGCCGTAGGTCTGGAAGCGCGAGACCACGGGGGCGTAGAACGCATCGGCAATCGAGAAACGACCGAACAGGAACGGGCCCGACTGGCCGAACTCGGCGCGCGTGTCGTGCCAGATGGCCTGGACACGCGAAATATCGCCCTGCGCCGCGCCCAGGTCGATGCCCGGCAGCCGGGCCTCGACATTCATGGGCATCGTCTGGCGCAAGGCGCCAAACCCGCTGTGCATCTGCGCCGCGAGCGAGCGCGCACGGGCGCGCGCGCGCCGGTCGGCCGGCCACAGCTGGGCGTCGGGATGGCGCTCGGCCACGTACTCGCAGATCGCCAACGAATCCCAGACCGCGAAATCGCCGTCGAGCAGCACCGGCACCAGGCCGGCCGGCGTGATGGTTTGCAGCCGTTGCGTGAAGGCCTCGGTCAGCAGGCCCAGTTTCTGTTCTTCAAACGGAATGTCTGCCTGGCGCAACGCCAGCCAGGCGCGCAGAGACCAGGACGAGTAGTTCTTGTTGCCGATCAGCAGGGTATACATGGCGGCCAGGCGGAAAGAAAAGGGGGCGGACGGTTCGTGTCCGTGCCGCCCTAGTCTAGCGCTGTTTGCCGTTGCGCAGCACGCGGCCCAGGTAGTGGCCGGTGTGGCTGTCGGGGCTGGCCGCCACCTGCTCGGGCGTGCCCACGGCCACCACGCGTCCGCCGCCGTCGCCGCCTTCCGGCCCCATATCCACCAGCCAGTCGGCGGTCTTGATGACGTCGAGGTTGTGCTCGATGATCAGCACCGTGTTGCCGCTGTCGACCAGCTGGTTGAGGACCTTGAGCAGGAGCTCGATGTCATGGAAATGCAGGCCGGTGGTCGGCTCGTCCAGGATGTACAGGGTGCGGCCCGTGCTGCGGCGCGACAGTTCCAGCGACAGCTTGACCCGTTGCGCCTCGCCGCCGGACAGCGTGGTGGCGCTTTGTCCCAGCCGGATATACGACAGGCCCACGTCGATCAGCGTGTGCAGCTTGCGCGCGATGGCGGGCACCGACTCGAAATACTCAAGCGCCTGTTCGACCGTCAGGTCCAGCACTTCGCTGATGTTGCGGCCGCGGTAGCGGATTTCCAGCGTTTCGCGGTTGTAGCGCTTGCCGTGGCAGACGTCGCACGGCACGTACATGTCCGGCAGGAAGTGCATCTCGACCTTGACCACGCCGTCGCCCTGGCAGGCCTCGCAGCGTCCGCCCTTGACGTTGAAGCTGAAGCGGCCCGGGTCGTAGCCGCGCGCGCGCGCCTCGGGCACGCCGGCGAACAGTTCCCGGATGGGCGTGAACAGTCCGGTGTACGTGGCGGGGTTGCTGCGCGGCGTGCGTCCGATCGGGCTTTGGTCCACGCTGATGGTCTTGTCGAAGTGCTCCAGCCCGGCCAGGCCGGCATAGGGCGCCGGTTCGCCTTGCGCATGGTTGAGCTGGCGCGCCAGCGCCACCGCCAGCGTGTCGTTGACCAGGGTGGATTTGCCCGAGCCCGAGACGCCGGTGACGCATACCAGGCGCGCCGCCGGGATGCGCAGGTCGACCGATTTGAGGTTGTTGCCGGTGGCCCCGGACAGGTGCAGCCAGGGCTGGTCGTCGGCGACCGGCCGGCGCGCCGGGATCTCGATGGCGCGCGCGCCGCTCAGGTACTGGCCGGTAAGCGATTGCGGGTCGCCCTGCACCGTCTCCGGCGTGCCCTGCGCCACCACCTGGCCGCCGTGCTCGCCGGCGCCCGGGCCCATGTCGACCACCCAGTCGGCGCAGCGGATCATGTCCTCGTCGTGCTCGACCACGATGACGCTGTTGCCCAGGTCGCGCAGATGCTGCAGGGTGCCGATCAGCCGGTCGTTGTCGCGCTGGTGCAGGCCGATGGACGGTTCGTCCAGCACATACATGACGCCGGTCAGGCCCGAGCCGATCTGGCTGGCCAGCCGGATGCGCTGGGCTTCGCCGCCCGAGATCGTATCGGCGCTGCGGTCCAGCGACAGGTAGTTCAGGCCGACATTGTTCAGGAAGCTGAGGCGGGCCTCGATTTCGCGCACGATGCGCTGCGCGATCTCCTGCTTGGCGCCGGTCAGCTGCAGCTGGCGGAACCAGTCCAGGCATACCGACAGCGGCATGCTCTCGACCTCGAAGATCGCCTGGCCGTGGCGTTCGCCTTCGCGCGGCTCGGCGCCGATCAGCACGTTGCGCGCCTCGGGGCGCAGGCGCGAGCCGCCGCAGTCCGGGCAGGTCTTGATGTTGCGGTACTTGCCCAGCTCCTCGCGCACCGTGGCCGAATCGGTTTCGCGCCAGCGGCGCTCCAGGTTCGGGATCACGCCCTCGAACGGGTGGCGCTTGACGGTGCTGCGGCCCTTTTCATTGACATAGAAGAAGGCGATCTCTTCCTCGCCCGAGCCATGCAGGACCTTCTCGCGCACCTCGGCCGGCAACTCCTCGAAGGGGGTATCGATATCGAATTCGTAATGCGTGGCCAGGCTGGTCAGCAGGGAGTGGGTGAAGGAGTTGCGGCGGTCCCAGCCGCGGATCGCGCCGGCGGCCAGGCTCAGCTCGGGGAAGGCCACCACGCGCTTGGGGTCGAAAAAGCCCACCTGGCCGATGCCGTCGCAGCCAGGACAGGCGCCCATGGGGTTGTTGAAGCTGAACAACCGCGGCTCCAGCTCGGCCAGGCTGTGGCTGCAGATCGGGCAGGCGTAGCGGCTGGAGAACACCTGCTCGCGGCCGCTGTCCATGTCCAGCGCGATGGCGCGGCCTTCGGCCAGCTGCAGCGCGGTCTCGAAGCTCTCGGCCAGGCGCTGCTGGCTTTCGGGGCGGATGCGCAGGCGGTCGATGACCACGTCCAGGTCGTGCTTCTCGGTTTTCTTCAGCGCGGGCAACTGGTCGATTTCCTGCAGCTGGCCGTCCACCCGTAGCCGTACGAAGCCCTGCGCCTGCAGGCTGGCCAGTTCGTCCTCGAAGCTGCCCTTGCGGGCCCGCGCAATGGGCGCCAGCACGGCCAGGCGCGCCTCGGCCGGCCAGGCCAGCACCGCGTCGACCATCTGGCCCACGCTCTGCGCCTGCAGCGGCAGGCCATGGTCGGGGCAGTAGGGCGTGCCCACCCGCGCGTACAGCAGGCGCAGGTAGTCGTGGATTTCGGTAATGGTGCCCACGGTCGAGCGCGGATTGTGGCCCGCCGACTTCTGCTCGATGGAGATCGCCGGCGACAAGCCTTCGATCAGATCGACGTCGGGCTTGTCCATCAGCTGGAGGAACTGGCGCGCGTATGCCGACAGGCTTTCCACGTAGCGACGCTGGCCTTCCGCGTACAGCGTGTCGAACGCCAGCGACGACTTGCCCGACCCGGACAGGCCCGTCACCACGACCAACTGGTGGCGCGGCAGGTCCAGCGAGACGTTCTTGAGATTGTGGGTGCGCGCACCCCGAATGCGAATCGCGTCCATTGGGCGTTTAAGCAGTTTCAAAGGCCAACTTGGTACTATAGCGCGCCGAATCGTCCCCCGTTCGCTGGCCCATAGTCTGTCCGGCATGCGCAAGGGGCGGCCGGCGCGCCCGGCCCCAGGCCGTTTCCGTCACTCTCCTCATTTCCTATGCCTGCATGCCGGCCGACCAGAAACTGCAACTGACCCGCTCCGAGCGCCGCGCCAGCGTGGCCTTGGCCGGCCTGTTCGCATGCCGGATGCTGGGCCTGTTTCTGCTGCTGCCGGTATTCGCGGTGGCCGCGCGCGACCTGCCCGGCGGCAACGACCCCGCGCGCGTCGGCCTGGCGCTGGGCATGTACGGGCTGACCCAGGCCTTCATGCAGATCCCCTTCGGCCTGGCCTCCGACCGCTGGGGGCGCCGTCCGGTGGTGGTCGCCGGCCTGGTGCTGTTCGTCATCGGCAGCGTGGTCTGCGCGCTGGCCGACGACGTCTACTGGATCACGCTGGGCCGGGCCATCCAGGGCGCGGGCGCCATTTCGGCGGCTGTCACGGCCTGGCTGGCCGATGCCACCCGCGACGAGGTGCGGACCCGCGCCATGGCCATGGTGGGCGGCTCGATCGGCCTGTCGTTCGCCGTGTCGCTGGTTGCCGCGCCGGTGCTGGTGGGGTGGTGGGGGCTGTCGGGGCTGTTCTGGACCATCGCGTGCCTGGGCCTGGCCAGCCTGGCGGTGGCCCGCTGGATGGTGCCGGTGGTGCCGCGCACCGGGGCGCGCACCATGCAGGGCGCCAGCGCCCGCGCCGTCCTGCTGCACACCGACCTGCTGCGGCTCAATTTCGGCGTGTTCGTGCTGCACCTCATCCAGGTCGCCCTGTTCGTGGTCACGCCGTCGCTGCTGGCGCGCCTGGGCGGGCTGGATGCGCGCGACCTGTGGCGCGTCTACCTGCCGGTCATCCTGGTTTCCTTCGTGCTGATGGTGCCCGCCGTGTTCGTCGCCGAGAAGCGGCGCGCCCACCGGGGGGCGCTGCGTGCCGCCGTGGCGGGCCTGATCGTGGTCTGCGCCTTGCTGCCGCTGGCCGCCCACGGCTTCTACGCCCTGGCCCTGGCGCTGACCGGCTTCTTCGTGGCCTTCAACATCCTCGAGGCCCTGCAGCCCTCGCTGGTGTCGCGGGTCGCGCCGGCGCAGTACAAGGGCCTGGCCCTGGGGTTCTACAACACCGCGCAGGCCGCCGGCCTGTTCGCCGGCGGCGCGCTGGGCGGCTGGCTGGCGGCCCGCGGCGGGGCCGACGCCGTCTACATCGCCGCCGCCGCGCTGGCGGCCCTGTGGCTGGCCGTGACCTGGGCGCTGCGGCCGCTGCGCTGATCCCTCCGGACCCGGAAAATGTTACAGCGGGGTGGACAATTCTGCCCCGCCAGCGGTTGGCGCGGCCATGCGTTATCGTCGATAATGACGGTCATCACAGGGCTTCACCCAGCATGCGCCGGTCACCGACCGGCGTGTTTCATGAAGCCGGTCTTAAACACAGTTTTGTATGCGCAGCCGGCTGCCGCGACGTTTCACGCGGCGGCGCCGGCGGGCAACAGAGGGGCATCGGCATGGCATCCGTCAACAAAGTCATTCTCGTCGGCAATCTGGGTCGCGACCCGGAAGTGCGTTACAGCCCGGATGGGGCGGCCATCTGCAACGTGTCGATCGCCACGACCTCGCAATGGAAGGACAAGGCCAGCGGCGAGCGCCGCGAAGAAACCGAATGGCACCGTGTGGTCATGTACAACCGCCTGGCCGAAATCGCGGGCGAATACCTGAAGAAGGGACGTTCGGTCTACATCGAGGGCCGCCTGAAGACCCGCAAGTGGCAAGACAAGGAGACCGGCGCCGACCGCTACAGCACCGAGATCGTGGCCGACCAGATGCAGATGCTGGGCGGGCGCGATAGCGGCGGCGACAGCGGCGGCGGCTATGGCGGTGGCTACGACGACGCGCCGCGCCAGCAGCGCGCCCCGGCCCAGCGCCCGGCGGCGGCTGCGCAGCGCCCCGCGCCGCAAGCCGCCCCGGCCGCCAACCTGGCCGACATGGACGACGATATTCCGTTCTGAGGCGCCTGCAGCCAAGCGCTGGATGCGAAAACCCTGCCTCGGCAGGGTTTTTTTTCGGCCGCGGCAGAACGCTATGGGCAGTGCCGGGGTATCCGGGAGCCTGTGTAATCAATAATAATATTGCGAACAAGTCGCATTCATAATAAAACACGAGTTTTTCTTGGCCACACTGGAGAAATTTCGTGCCTCGTCTCACTTCCCGCCGTACACGCCAGGCGCAGCCCGTCCTCGTGTCCGCGTTCTTCATGCTAGCCCTGGGCGCCGCCGCGAGCGCGCGCGCCCAGTCCACGCCGGCGGGCGGTCCGGACACGCAAGGGGTGGCGCAGATGCCGGCGGTCACGGTCAACGCCGCGCCGGTGGACGACACGCTGGAGCACCTGGAGGCGCCGGTCGATACCGGCGCGCTGGGGCGGCGCACCCAGCTCGAGACGCCTTTCTCCACCACGGTGGTGACCGCGCGCGACATGGAGGAGCGCCAGGTCAACAAGCTGGGAGACGTATTCGCGCTGGACGCATCGGTGACCGACAACAGCGCGTCCTATGGCGCGTGGGCCAGCTACCTGACGGTGCGTGGCCTGCCGCTGGATTGGCAGAATTCGTACCGCATCGATGGCCGGCCTTTCCTGAGCTACGTCACGACCCTGCCGTTCGAGCACTTCGAGCAGATCGACCTGCTCAAGGGAGCGTCGGGCTTCATGTATGGTTTCGGCTCGCCGGGCGGCCTGGTCAACTACGTTACCAAGAAGCCGACCGACGAAGCGGTGCGCAGCGTGGAGCTGGGCTACGTGTCCAAGGGGCTGCTGCGCGAGCACGTGGACCTGGGCGGCAGGGTGGGCGGGAGCGGCGCGTTCGGCTATCGGCTGAACGCCACGCACGAGGAGGGCAACACCTACAACGGCGGATCGCTGTATCGCGATTCGGTTTCGCTGGCGCTGGATGCGCGCCTGAGCGAGCGGTTGACCTGGGACTTCCAGTCCATCTACCAGGATCGCAAGGCCATCGGGCAGGAGCCCACCATCTATGCGGGCACCATGACCGGCAGCGAGCTGCCATCGCCGGTGCGCAACGACAATGACAAGCTGGTCGGGCAGGGGCCGTACGCGGACAATGCGTTCCGTTATTACTCGACCGGTTTGAAGTACCAACTGGCGGATGAATGGACGTTGAGCACCAACTACAGCTACAGCTCCACGCGTACCCGCCGCAACGAGTCGGTGCTGTTCCTGCGCGACCAGGCGGGCGACTATGACGATTACCGCTCGGACTATGGCGAGGCCTATGGCTACAACCAGTGGCAGGCCATGCTGGAGGGCAAGTTCGCCACCGGCCCCCTGAAGCACCATGTGGTGGCCGGCGCGTCATGGCAGAAGCAGAAGAACGACTACAGCGCCAACGGGGTCTATCAACTGCAGGGCACGGGCAACCTGCGCGCGCGCAATACCAATACGTACTACAGCGAAGGCCAGCTGCACCTGTACCGCGCCGCCGAGATCACGCAGAAGGCGCTGTACGCCAGCGACACGGTGGATCTGACCGGCGGCTGGTCGGTACTGGGCGGGCTGCGCTATACGAACTACGCGCAGCAAGGGTTCGACGCCACGGGCGCGCGCACATCGCGCTACGACAAGAACGGCGTGCTGACGCCGACCTTCGCCCTGATGTACAAGCTGACGCCGCGCACCATGGCCTATGCGAGCTACATTGAATCGCTGGAGCCAGGCTCGTCGGTAGGCGCCACGTATGCCAACTTCGGCGCCTTGCTCGATCCGTTGAAGAGCAAGCAGTACGAACTGGGCATCAAGACCGAACAGGACGGCTGGGCCGCCACGGCGGCGCTGTTTCGCATCGAGAAGAAGGCGGAGTACGCGAATGCCGCCAACGAGCTGGTGCAGGACGGCAAGACCCTGTACCAGGGGTTGGAGCTGGGCGCCTCCACGCGCATCGCCCGGGACTGGAACGTGGGGGGCAGCCTGATGTTCCTGGATTCGGAATACAAGAAAGGTTCGGATTTCACCGGCAACCGCGTGGCGGGAGCGCCGAAGTTCGTGGCGGCCGCGCAATTGGCGTATTCGGTGCCGCAGGTGCCGGGGCTGAAGCTGCGCGCCGATGTGAAGTACACCGGCAACACCATGCTGGGCGCGAGCAACCGGGTGAAGGTGGATGACTACGCCATCGTCAACATCGGCGCCACCTACGACACGCAGATCCACGGCTACGAGGCCAGCTTCACCGCCGGCATCAACAACGTGGCCAACAAGCGCTACTGGCTGTACCAGTCGTCCGACTACGTGAAGGCGGGCGACCCGCGGACCTATGGCCTGACCGCCAGCCTGAAATTCTAGAAAGCGGCGGCGGGCCGCCTGGCGGCCCGCCCGGGTTTACCCGGCATTGACCGGCCCGGATCGCGCGGATTAGTCTATATCCAGATATCCGGATATCTGGATATAGAAGAGCCCGACCACTTGGAGGAGAGCACGATGGGGCATGGCATAGCGGGAGGCACGGGGCTGACGGCCCGCAACGAGGCGCCGGAGCTGATCCGGGCGCTGGACCGCGACGATGAGCGCTGCTGGGTGCCGCTGGCGCCCGGCGCCTGGTTCTACCCGATGGCGTTCGATGTGCGCAACGGCGCCTGGCACAGCGTCTTTCGCGTGGCTCCGGGCGCGCAGCTGCCGACGCATTACCATCTGGGGCGCGTGGTCGGCTGTACGTTGCGGGGGCGCTGGCATTACCGCGAGCGCGACTGGGAGCATCGGCCCGGTTCGTACCTGCTGGAGGTGCCGGGCGATAGCCACACCTTCGAGGTGATCGGCGAGGAAACCGTGGAGCTGTTCACCGTCAACGAAGGGGGTTTCCTGTTGCTGGACGAACGCGGCGATGTCATCGGCATTACCGACGTGCTGCTGCGCCTGGAGCAGGCCCGCGCGCATTACGAGCGCGTCGGGCTGGGCCGGGCCGTGATCGATTCGCTTATCCGCTGACCGCGACAGGAGCCAGCCATGACGACCTTGAAAGCGCGCCTGCGCCAGGGACAGGCGATCACCATGATCGGCAACAGCCTGCCGGATACCTATGCGGCCGAGATGGTGGCCAGCGCGGGATTCGATGCGGTGATGATAGACCTGCAGCATTCCGCCATCGGGCTGCACGAAGTCAACGACCTGGCGCGCGCGGTGCGCGCCCAGGGATGCGCGCCGGTGGTGCGCGTGGCGGCCAATGATCCGGCGGCGATCACCAAGGTGCTCGATGGCGGCGTGGATGCCGTGGTGGCGCCCATGATCAACAGCGCCGAGGCCTGCCGGCAGTTCATCTCCGCGTGCTACTACGCGCCGCTGGGAGACCGCAGTTTCGGCCCGTACCTGGGCCAGGTCATACAGCGCCAGAGCATCCAGGACTATTACGCGCAGACCCGCGACCGCCTGCTGCCTATCGCGATGATAGAGAACGAGGAGGGCGTGCGCCAGGCCGAGCGGATCATGCGCACGGAAGGGCTGGGCGCGATCTACGTGGGCGCGAGCGACCTTTCCATCGCCATGGGGATGGATTGCGTGCCCGACTATCGCAATGCGCGCCTGCTCGATTGCATCAAGGGGCTGATCGACCTGGGCGAGCGTTGCGGCATTCCGGTCGGCGCCTTCGCGCCGACATTGGAAGACTCGTTGATGCTGAAGTCGCTGGGCGCGCGGATCCTGTGGGTGGGCTCCGACCAGGGCTTCATCAAGGCTGGCTGCGCGGCGCGCGCGCAGCAGTACCACGCCGAATCGTCGCCGCGGCGATAGCCGCGCCGCGACCACGCAGGAGACCGCTATGAAGACGCTTGCACCTATGGTCCGCTGGCCCCGCGCCGCCGGCGCCGTCGTCCGCCAGGCTTGTGCCGCCGTGTTGGGGCTGGTCCTGGGGGCGGCGCCGGCGCTGGCCGAGTACCCCAGCCGTCCGGTCACTCTGGTCGTGCCTTCGCCGCCGGGCGGCTCGACCGACGCGATCGCGCGCGTGCTGGCCGATGCCCTGGGCAAGCGCCTGGGGCAGTCCATCGTCATCGAGAACAAGGGCGGCGGGGGCGGCATCGTAGGTACGTCGTATGTGCTGGACAAGCCGGCCGACGGCCATACGCTGTTGCTGGCGATTTCCAGCAAGACGGTGGCGCGCGCCCTGCAGCCCGCGCTGGCCTATGATCCCATCAGGGATTTCACGGCGGTGGCGCTGGTGTCGCGCGTACCGACGGTGATGGTGACCTCGGTGGCGGCCGGGCTGCCCGACTTCGCGCGGCTCAAGGCATACATCGCGGCCAATCCGGGCAAGACGGCCTGGGCCGTACCGGGCATCGGCACGGCGCCGCACCTGACCGAGCACGTGCTGATGCAGGCGCTGGGCGGCAAGGTGAACGAAATCCAGTATCGCGGCAGCGCGCCCATGCACGTCGACCTGCTGGCGGGCCGTGTCGATGTGGTGGTGGACAGCTACACCGCGCTGCGGCAGCACATCGACGATCGCAAGGTGGTGCCGGTCGCGGTCATCGGCCGTGGCCGCATCGATGCGATGCCCGCGGTGCCGACGCTGGGCGAGCTGGGCTATCGGACCTTCGAAGAGGTACTGTTCGACGGTTGGAATGCCGTCGACGTGCGCGCCAGCACCCCGCCGGACGTGATTGCGCGCCTGAGCCAGGCGCTGCAGGACGTGCTGGCCGACACCGCTTTTCGCGAGCGCGTCGTGCAGCTGGGACTGGTTCCGTTCGCGCCGATGCCGGCGAGCCAGGCCCAGGATTTCGTGCAGGACGTCTCGCGCGCGCTCAGTCCGGTGGCCGCGTCCCTGGCGGCTGCGCAATAATCAGGCTTTCGACCCCAACCGGCCCTGGCCCCGAGCCTCTTCCGATAACCGCCTATGCCTGCTTCCGTTGATGTGTTGTCCCTGCCCGAGGTGGAGGCAGCCGCTTCAGCCGATACGCCCAACCTGCTGTACTGGACCATCTACCAGGGCCTGGTCCGGTCGATCGAGGCGGATACGGCCGCGGTCGGCAAGGACCTCCCGATAGAACGCCTGATATCGGCGCACTATTCGGCCAGCCGGTTTACCGTGCGGCAGGCGCTGGACCTGCTGGAAAAGCGCGGCTATATCCGCAAGCAGCGCGCCAAGCCGGCGCGCGTCATCAGCCGCAGCCCGGTGGTGCCGGTCGAGCGCCATCTGCGCCGCCTGTCCGATATCCTCACCCCGGCGGTCATCCACCAGACGCGCGTCACCGGCTTCGGGCCGGTGCGGCACCAGGAGGCGGCCGCCACGCTGGGCCAGGCGTCCGAGGCGCAGCTGTATCGCCTGCAATTGGTGCACGCGGACCAGGCGCAGAACATCGGTTTCAGCGATATCTACTTTCCCGCGCATATCGGGCAGCGCCTGAGCCTGCAGGATTTCGACGTCGCGGCGCGCAATGGGCCGTTGTTCGTCTACCCCATCGTCGAGCAGAAAATCGGCTTCAAGGTCGATCATGCGCGTATCAATATCGGCGCCGAGTCGCATGCCCGCGCCCAGCGCACGGCGGTTGCCGAGGCGCTGGGCACCGCGCCGCTGGTGCGGGTGCAGTATGTTTTCTCGCACGCCGGCGCGCCCGTGCAATTCACCACCAACTGGCTGGATTCGCGTTTTTTCAGCGTCAGCTACGAGTTGGCGGAAGGCGAGTTCTAGCCAGGCGCGCCGTCCCGCGCGTCGGGACAGGCGTCCGCGCGGGCCAGGTCGTAGACGGTGTCGCGCAGCCATTGGTGCGAGGGGCTGCGGCGGGTGCGGTCGTGCCAGAGCTGGGATACCGGGAAATCAGGCAGGGGCAGCGGATGGGCCAGGACCTGCAAGGGATGCCGCGCGGCGAATTCGCGCGCCACCCGGTGAGCCATGGTCGCCATCAGGTCGGTGGCGGTAAGCGTGGCGGGGATGGCCAGCATGTGGGGCACCTGCACCGCCACGTCGCGCGTGACGCCCAGGCGTTGCAGGGTGTCTTGCAATACGCGTTCACGCGCGCCGTTCTGGCGCGGCATGGCCAGGTGGCGGCCGGACACGAACTGTTCGATCGGCACCGGGTCGGCAAGCGCCGGATGGCCGACGCGGCACAGGCATACGTAGTGGTCGCGGAACAGCTCCTGGCGATAGATGGGAAAGTTGACGCTGGTGACGCTGGAGATGACGAGGTCGACCTTGCCGGCCAGCAGCATTTCTTCCGGCATCATGGATTCCATGTCGTGCAGCGTCAGCGAGACATGCGGCGCGGTTTCCTGCAGGCGACGCATCAATCCCGGCAGCAGGACGAACGACACGTAATCGGTGGCGCCGATATTGAAATGCGCGCGTGCGCTGCGCGCGTCGAATTCGGTCACGGGGCTGGCCAGGTTGTTGAGCGCGGCGATGGCCTGGCGCACCTGGTCGGCGATTTCCAGCGCCCTGTGCGTGGGCACCACGCCGCGGCTGGCGCGCAGGAACAGCGGGTCGCCGAACGCCTGCCTGAGCTGGGCCAGGCCCTTGCTGACGGCCGACTGGCTCATCGCCAGGCGTTCCGCCGCGCGCGTGACGTGGCCCTCGGCGAGGATCGCGTCGAAGATCATCAGCAGATTCAGGTCCAGATGCTTGGCGATCATGGCTGGCTCATCGGCGTAGGGCCCACGCGAAGGGCCGAATAATGCACTATTCGAAACCGGAATAAGCCCGGGCCGGGCCGTTCGGCGCGCCTGCGCGACGCGCCGCGACCCCTGGTTTGGCGCCATTATCCGAGGAAATGGCGGGGTGATGCACGCACTTGTCGCGGCGTTCCGGACCGGCGCGGGCCGCGCGCCGTGCGTTGACAGGGTTTCCGATGCTAATCAGCATACTGATCAATTGCCCGATGGGCGGCAATGGTCAACAAGAGGGGTATCGGATGCTGACACAGATAAAGGGCGAATGGGTGCTCGGGTTCGCCGACGGCAACCACCGCATGCTGCGCGACGCCAGCGTCGTCTACGAAGGCGAGCGCATCGTGCATGTGGGCACGGATTTCGATGGCGTGGCCGACCGCGTGATCGATGCGCGCGGCTGCCTGGTGGCGCCAGGGTTCATCGATACCCATGTGCATTCCGGCCATCGCGCCTTGCACAAGCTGCTGGCCGACGGCGGACGTCCGGACCTGTTCGGCCAGCCCTACATGGACGTCACGATCGCGCGCGACGGGACGCGGATCAAGGGTTATCCCAACTACCTGAGCCGCGAGGACGCCGCCGTCGACCCAGGCATCGCCCTGCATGCCGCGTTCACCGTGGCCGAACTGCTGCGCAATGGCGTGACGACGTTCGTCGAACTGGGCGGCCACGTGATCGTGCAGGAAGCATTGTGGCGCGAATGCGAGCGACTCGGCGTACGCGGCTACCTGGGGCCCGGCTACGACAGCGGACGATGGGCCGCCGACGAGCAGGGCCGCCTGCGGCGCGTTCCGTATCCCGACGGCGGCGATCATCTGTTCGAGGAGGCGGTGGCTTTCATCAAGCGCGTCCAGGCGGCCGGCAGCGACCTGGTCAACGGCATCCTGGTGCCGCGCGAGGTCGAGAACTGCAGCGTCGATATCCTGCGCCGTACCGTGCAGGCGGCGCAGGAGCTGGGCGTGCCGATGGCCACGCATGCCGGCTACAACGTCATCGAGTTCTACGAAACGGTGCGCGAGCATCGCATGACGCCGATCGAATTGCTGCACAGCGTGGGCATGCTTGGGCCGCGGCTGAACATCGGGCACGCCAACCTGATCTCCGATAGCCCGCGCCTGAACTATTCGGGCGGGCGCGACCTGGCCTTGATGGGCGAGCATCGCGTCTCGATCTCGCATTGCCCGATCAACATCGTGCGCCGCGCGCGCGTGCTGGACTCGTGGAAGAAGTATCGCGAGGCGGGCGTCAACCTGACCATAGGCAGCGACACCTATCCGCGCGACATGGTCATGAACATGCGGACCGCGTCCTACCACGGCAAGGTCATGAGCCATGACCTGACCGCGGCGAGCGCGGCTGAAGTGTTCGAGGCCGCGACCCTGGGAGGCGCTCGCTCGCTGGGACGCACGGATATCGGCCGGCTGGAGGCGGGCGCGCGCGCCGATGTGATCGCCATCAACGTCGGC
The DNA here is from genome assembly GCF_002119705.1 of Bordetella genomosp. 6. Classification (NCBI taxonomy): domain Bacteria; kingdom Pseudomonadati; phylum Pseudomonadota; class Betaproteobacteria; order Burkholderiales; family Alcaligenaceae; genus Bordetella; species Bordetella genomosp. 6. Next base: position 5,052,014 of record NZ_CP021107.1, on the reverse strand, counting down.
CGCCAGGACGTGCTGCGCTACGGGCCGATCTGGGACCCCATCCGCAGCCTGGTCGAGTGCGGCGTGGGCGATGACGTGGAGCTGGTGGTGACCAACGGACAGGTGCGCATGGAGCAGGGGCGCATCGCGGGCGTGGACCTGGGCGCGCTGCGCGCCGAGGCGCAGCAGTTCGCCGACAACGTCTGGCGCGACCTGCAGGATTGGGATCCGTTGCGGCGCACGGCGCAGGCCATGTGCCCGCCGTCGTTCTGCCCGGATTGCATGTAGCGGCCCGCCGGGCCGGTCAAGACAACAAGGGGAATGCAATGAAGAAGCTGATGCAGTGGGGCGCCGCGCTGGCGCTCGCGGTAGCGTGTGGCGGCGCCCAGGCGGGCGACGCGGTCGCGGCCTATCCGCAGCGCCCGGTGCGGCTGATCGTACCCTATGGCGCGGGCGGCGCCGCCGATGTGCTGGCCCGCATCATGGCCGAGAAACTGTCGGCCATCTGGAAGCAGCCCGTCATCGTCGAGAACAAGCCCGGCGGCGTCGGCACGATAGGCATCATGGCCACCGTGCAGGCCGAGCCCGATGGCTACACGCTGGTGTCGGTACCGGTGTCCGACCTGGCGGTCAATCCGCACCTGTACAGGAAGCGGCCGTTCGATGTGCGCAAGGATCTGGCGCCGGTCAGCCAGGTCGGCGCGGTGCCCAATGTCCTGCTGGTCTCCAATGCGCTGGAGGTCGGCGACGTGCAGGCCCTGGTGGCGCGCGCCGCGGCCAAGCCGGGGCACCTGACCTATTCGTCGCCGGGGGTCGGCAGCCAGGCGCACATCGCGGCCGAAATGTTCGCCATGCGCGCGGGCCTGTCCTTGCAGCACATTCCGTACAACAGCGTGCCGGCGGCGCTGACCGACGTGGCGGGCGGGCAGATCGACATGATGTTCGCGCAGCTGCCGGCCGTGCTGCCTTTCGTCAAGAGCGGCCGGGTGAAGGTGCTGGCGGTCGCCGCCGACGAACGCACGCCATTGTTGCCGGACCTGCCGACCCTGGGCGAAGTGGGCGGCCCGTCGATCGGCGACGCCATCTCGTGGTCGGCGGTGATGGCGCCGGCCGGCACGCCCCTGGCCTTGCGCGAGAAGATCGCCGCCGGCATCGCCAGCGCCATACAGTCGCCGCAGGTCAGGGAGAAGCTGGCGGCCCAGGGGCTCATTGGGCTGGGCGGTACGCCGCAGCAGCTGGAGCAGGCGTGGCGCCAGGACTACGAGCGCTATGGCGCGGCGGTGAAGGCCATGAACATCCAGCTGCTCGATTGAACCGCCTATCCGGGAAGAGGAGTTGTTTCGATAATAAAAAACCTCTCTGAATGTGTCGTTATGTGATTTGCGCGATGCGTGGATAGCACGTTAAGGTTGCCGGGATCTTTCCTACCCACAGTGTGTCTATGGACTACATTCACACTGTTACTCTCAGAATGTCCCAACCGCACCCACTGCGCATCGCGCACGCTGAGGCCGCGATAGGCTTTGGCGGGCAAGAGCAGCGTATCCTCAAGGAAGTCCTGGCCATGCGCGAGCGCGGCCATCATGTCGAACTCATATGCCGGCCCCAGGCCAGGTTGCTCGAGCGCGCGCGCGACGTGGGCATCCGCGTGCATACCGTGCCCATGGGCGGCTTGCGCAATTTCGTGCGCGGCGTGCCGCGCGTGCGGCGCATCCTGCGCGAGGGCGGGTTCGATGTGCTCAATACGCACAGCCGCATCGACACCTTGCTGGCGGGCGCGGGAGCGCGCCTGGCGGGCACGCCGCTGGTGGTGCGCACGCGCCACCTGAGCAATCGCGTCAACTCGATGCTGTCGTATACGTGGATACCCCACCGCGTCAGTACGGTCAGCGATCATGTGCGCCGCTACCTGATCGAGCGTGGCGTGTCGCCCGCGCACATCGAAACCATTTACTCGCCCATCAACCTGCCTGCGCCGGGCCTGCGTTCGACGCTGCGCGACGAGCTGGACCTGCCGGCCGACGCCGTGGTGGTGGCGTGCGTGGCGATCATGCGGGCCACCAAGGGGCATCGCGAACTGATCGACGCGCTGCGCCCACTGATGGCCACCCGTCCGCACGTGCATCTGGTGCTGGTGGGCAACGGTTCGCCACTGTTCGAGCAACTGCAGGCGCTGATCGCCGAACTCGGCCTGGGCGAACGCATTCACATGCTGGGCTTTCGCGACGATGTGCCCAACGTGCTGGCAGGCAGCGACATATTCGCGCTGCCCACGCGCAAGGAAGCGTCGGGCACGGTCTTTGTCGAGGCTGCCGCGTGTGGCCTGCCGGTGGTCGGCGTGGACGTCGGAGGCGTCAGCGAGATGTTGCGCAACGGCGAGACGGGGCTGCTGGTTCCTCCCGACGATGCGGCTGCCTTGCAGGGGGCGCTGCGCAGCCTGATCGACGACGCCGCCCTGCGTGCGCGCATGGGCGGCGCCGGCGAGCGCATGGTGCGCGACGAAGGGAAGTTCTCGCTGGCCCGCCTGGCCGAACGTACCGAGCTGGTTTATCGTAAGTGGCTCGCCGAGCGGCGCGATGCGCCCACCGCCGTATCCCGATCGGCGCGGCAATCCTGATCGCACATGTCCATACCAACTTCCCGCCTGGCTGCCGTGCCGGCGCCGCCGCAGGAGATCGCCGCGCAGGCGCTGCTCGATCGCATGCCCGCGGTCCTGCCGGTGATGGACGTCGTGCCGGCGGCCACGGACTGGCCGCCGTTCGCCGTGGTCGACCTGCTGGGCGCGACGCTGATCGCCACCGGCAGCGAGCGCGACGTCTACCAGCACCCGGGCAACGCCGCGTTGCTGATCAAGATCGTCAATCGCGCGCGCATCAATGAGCCGGGACGGCGGCGTCCCTGGCACAAGAAATTCCACCGCGAGGATGCGCACCGCGTATTCATCACCGAACTGATCGAGTACATCTCGACGACGGTGCAGTTGCGCCAGGCCGACGGCAATACGCTGCTGGCGCGGATTGCCGGCCTGGCGCTGACCTCGGCGGGGCTGGGCCTGGTGGTGGAGAAGATCGTCGATGCCGAGGGCAAGGCCGCGCCCACCTTGGCGCACGTGGTGTCGACCCAGGGGTTCGGGCCGCAGCTGCGCGAGCAATTGCGGGCGTTTTTCCTGGCGTTGATCGAGGCGCATGTGATCTTCAACGACGTCAGCGCCCGCAATATCGTCGTTGGCCGCAACGCGACCGGACAGGATGGCCTGTTCCTGGTCGACGGTTTCGGGCCCAAGCAGCTGCTGCCGCTGTACGCCTGGAGCAAGACCTTGAATCGCCGCCGCCTGCTGCGCAAATACGAGGACATGGTGCGCAAGCTGGCGCGGCTGGGCGACCGGTTGGGGCGCCCGGCCGGGCAGCCCCTGCCCGGCGACGGCGCCAAACCGCCGCGCTAGGAGAAATCACCTGCAAGCGGCCCCGGCGCGGGGCGCGAGGCGGCCGCAACGCCGGCCGTATACCGCCTGCCTGCTAATACTCACTATAAGAATTACTTAACAAGCGCTTAGTTTTCGCCTAAAAATCTCCGTTTTCTTAGTATTGCTTACAGGAGACAGTATGGGCGCGCTCAAGAACGATTCCAGCCTCGATGTACGCATGCTGCGCATTTTTGCCGCGGTGGCGGCGGCCGACAGCCTGTCGGCCGCGGCGCAGGCGTTGAACATCACGCAATCTGCCGTATCGCAGACGGTTACCCAGATCGAAAGCATCCTGGGCATGCGGGTGCTCGACCGTACCCGCCGCCCTTATCGGCTCACGCCCGCCGGCGTCGCGCTGCAGCGCCAGTCGCGCCAGATCGTCGACGATATCGACCGCCTGATCGCGCAGGTGCGCGAAGCCGACCTGATGAACCGCCCGGCGATCCGCATCGGGATGATCGATTCGTTCGCCGCCACCACCGGCCCGGCCATCGTCAAGCGGCTGACGCAAAGCGCCAGCCAGGTGCTGGTCTGGTCGGGGCTGGCATACGGCCATGCCCAGGCGTTGCTGAACCGGCAGGTCGACATCATCGTTACGACGGACGCGCTCGAGGATGTCGATGGCCTGGTGCGCCGGCCTATCCTCAACGAGCCGTTCGTGGTGGTGGCGCCCGCGGTGCGCGCCGACGAGTTCGCGCCGCTGGATCTGCGCCAGATGGCGCAGGCCGCGCCGTTCATCCGCTTCAGCGGGCGGTCGCATTTCGGCGCCATGATCGAGCGCCATCTGCGGCGTTGCGGCGTGACCGCGCCGCCGTTCCTGGAGATCGACACCAGCGACGTGGTGATGGCCATGATTGCCGCCAACCTGGGCTGGGCGCTGATGACGCCGCTGTGCCTGCTGCAGGGGCGTTCGTGGCTGGACCAGGTCGTGGTGCTGCCGCTGCCCGGGCCCAGCCTGGCCCGCACGCTGCACCAGGTATCGCGCCTCGAGGAGTACCAGGAGATGGCCGACATGTTCTGGCAGCTCAGCCGCCAGGCGCTGGAGACCGAAATTTTCCCGCAAGTGACGACGCAGCTGCCCTGGCTGGGACGGCAGATGCGGCTTTGTTGAAACACCTACTACAAGGAGATTGAGCATGCAGGAGACTCGCCGACAATTCATCAAGGGCATGGCGATCGGCGCCGCCGCCCTGGCGCTGCCGGTAGCCGGCCGCAGTTGGGCCGCGCAGGCCGACGCCGTGCGCTACGGCGGCTCGGCCTGGCTGGGCCACTATCCGGCCTGGCTGGCGATCCAGGCCGGCTATTTCAAGGCCGAGAACCTGGAAGTGGGCTGGGAGTCGTTCGGCACCACGTCGGCGCGCGTCAGCGCCCTGCTGTCGGGCAACATCGACATGGCGGTGACCGCCGCGCCGGCCGCGCTGGCGGTGATGTCGCGCGGTTCGCGCCACTTCGCGATCATTGGCGTGCCCGAGAACTTCGGCCGCGTCGAGGGCCTGATCGTGCGCGACCAGGTCGCGCGCCTGGAGGACCTCAAGGGCAAGAAGATCGGCGTTACGTTCGCCTCCAGCGCCCACCTGCTGGTTCTCAACCTGCTGGACCAGGCAGGCCTGAAGGCGGGCAAGGACGTGACGGTGCTCAACGTGCCGGCGCCGGAACTGCCGGCGGCATTCCAGTCGGGCCAGATCGACGCGGCCGCGGCCTGGACGCCCCAGTTCAACGCCATCCGCGCCATGCCGGACGCCAAGGTGCTGGTCGATGACACCAGCTTCTCGCTCTACAAGGAATATGGCGTGACCCCGGGCCCCGATGTGCTGGTGGCGCGGCGCGCGTTCCTGGACAAGAACCCCGAGGCCGTCAAACGCTTCCTGAAGGCGTACTTCCGCGCCAACGAACAGCTCAAGACGCAGCCCGACGCCACGGTGGCGGCGCTGACCGAACTGACCAAGCTGTCGCCGGCCGACCAGCTGGAGATGGTCAAGGGCGCCGACTGGTACACGGCTGCCGAGCAGGGCGCGCTGCTGGCGCCGGGCAGCAAGTACATCGACGGCCTGCAGAAGCTGGCCGAAATGATGGTGCGCTACGACCAGATCGACAAGGCGCCGCCGGTGCGCGAGTGGGTCGACGCGGCCTACCTGTAAGCCGACACGATTGTCCTGCCGGCGGGCCAGCTCGCCCGCCGGTTCTTTGTCTGGATTTGAACGATGAATGCACAAAATCGCCAGCGCCGTCCGGACCTGCTGCTGATCAGCAGCGTGTCCGTGATCGTGCTGTTGTTGTTCTGGGAAGCCGTGTGCCGCCTGCAATGGGTGGACGCGCTGTTCCTGCCGCCGCCCTCGGACGTGTTCGCCCGCATGGGCAATATGTGGGAGCAGGGTTCGCTGCTGGACCACATCGTGGCTTCCGCGCGGCGCGTCATGGTGGGTTTTGCCGCCGCTACCGCGCTGGCCATACCGCTTGGGATCTTCCTGGGCACGTCGCAACGCGCGCGGGCGGCTTTCGACCCCATCCTGTCGTTCCTGCGCCCCTTGCCCTCGATGAGCTGGATTCCCCTCTCGCTGCTGTGGTTCGGCATCACCGAAACGCAGAAGTACAGCATCGTGTTCATGGGCACGTTCGCGCCCGCGCTTCTGTATGTGATCGAAGCCACGCGCAATATCGATCCGCTGCTGATCCGCGCCGCGCGCAACCTGGGCGCCAGCGGCTCGCAGGTCATGCGCTCGGTCATCCTGCCGGCCAGCCTGCCGCAGATCTTCAGCGGCTTCAAGGTGATCCTCGGCCTGTCGTGGACCTGCGTGATCTCGGCCGAACTGGTGGCCGCCAAGGAAGGGCTGGGCTTTCTCATCATGAACGGCAAGGAGTTCTTCCAGACCGATACGGTGGTGCTGGGCATGGCGCTGATCAGCGTGACCGTGCTGGTCACCGACGTAGTGTTCCGAATCATTGAAAACAGGGTGCTGGCATGGTCGCGGTAAACGATCCCATGATTTCCATCGAAGGTATTTCCAAGTCGTTCGGGTCGTTCCAGGCGCTGCAGGGCGTGGACCTGCAGATTCCGCGCGGCGAGTTCCTGGTCGTGCTGGGCGCCTCGGGTTGCGGGAAATCCACGCTGCTCAACCTGATCACGGGGTTCGAGCGTCCCACCGCCGGACGCATCGTGGTCAACGGGCGCGAAGTGGTCGACGTCGACCCGCACTGCGGCATGGTGTTCCAGCAGTACGCACTGTTTCCCTGGTTGACCGTGGCCGAGAACGTCGCGTTCGGCCTGAAGATGAAGGGCGTGGCGGCGGCCAGCCGGCGCGAAACCGCCCAGAAGTTCATCGAGATGGTCGGCCTGAAGGGGTTCGAGAACGCCTACCCCAAGGCGTTGTCGGGCGGCATGCGCCAGCGCGTGTCCATCGCGCGCGTGCTGGCCAATGATCCGGACGTCATCCTGCTCGACGAACCGTTTGCCGCGCTCGATGCCATGACGCGCCAGGTGCTGCAGGAAGAGCTGACGCGCATCTATGAGCAAAGCGGCAAGACCATCGTCTTCATTACCCACTCGATCGACGAGGCGCTGCTGCTGTCGAGCCGCATGGTCATCATGAGCGCCCGCCCGGGCCGCGTGGCCTGCGACATGCCCAACGACCTGCCGTATCCGCGCAATGCCGATGTGCAGCTTTCGCCGCGCTACATCGAATTGAAGTCGCAGATCTGGGACATCGTGCAGAACGAAGTGATGCGCAGCCTGCAGGCGCGCGCCGACCAGTGATTCCTCAACCGCAACATTGAACTCATCATGTCTTCCCCATCAGGGTCATCGCGGACTTTCCCTCAGTATCAAAGTGGTTCCGGCTGGAACGCCATGCTGCCCAAGCGCACCCCGCGCACCGCGGCGCCGGCGCGACGGCATTTCAAGAGCCTGGTCATCGGCGCCGGCTACACCGGACTGGCGGCGGCGCGCCGCCTGGCCGAGTTGCAGCCGCAGGACCAGGTGCTGGTGGTGGACGCCACCGTCGCCGGGGAGGGCTCGGCGGGCCGCAATTCGGGCTTCCTGATCAACCTGCCGCACAATACCCGCATGAGCGGGCATCACAGCCCCCTGGAAGTGGCGCGCAAGCAGATCGCCATGCTCCAGTCGGGGCTGGATTGGCTGGCGCAGCTGTCCGAGCAGGGCGGTTTCGACTGTGGCTGGGACCTGGCCGGCAAGTATCACGCCGCGGCCACCGCCGACGGCGAGCACAGCCTGCGCGGCGCGCTGCAACAGTACGGCCAATGGGGCGTGGCGTTCTCCGAGCTGGACCGCGACGCCCTGCAGGCGCAGCTGGGCACGCGCTATTACCGGTTCGGGTATCACTCCATGAACAACGTCTTCGTGCAGCCGGCCGCGCTGATACGGGGGCTGGCCGACAGCCTGCCGGAGAACGTCTGGCTGATGGAGGACAATCCCGTGCTGTCCATCGACGGCAGCGGGCCGTATAAGGTGCGCACGCGCGGCGGCGAGTTCACCGCCGACAACGTGATCCTGGCCAACAATGCCTTTGCCCGCAGGCTGGGTTTCCTGCGCAGCCGGCTGGTCACCATCTTTACGTACGCGGGCGTCACGCCGGTGCTCGGCGCCGCGCAGCAGGCGCTGCTGGGCGAGCGCGACCAATGGGGCGTGATTCCGGCCAATCGCCTGGGCACGACCTTGCGGCGCATCCGCGGCGGCCGCTTCATGGTGCGCAGCGCCTACTCGTACGAGGCCGAGCAGCCGCTCGAACGCATGGAACAGTTGCTGCGCGATTCGTTCGTACGCCGCTACCCGGACCTCGCCGCGCACGATTTCGAGTACGTCTGGAGCGGGTCGACCGGCTTGACGGGCAACGGCGCTTCGTTCGTGGGGGCCATCCAGCCTGGCCTGTATGCGTCGGTCGGATGCAATGGCGCCGGCGTCATCAAGGGTACGATTTACGGCAAGCTGCTGGGCGAACAGGTGGCGGGGCATCGCAGCGCCATGCTGGACGACCTGGCCAGCTTCGAGAAGCCGAACTGGCTGCCTCCCGAGCCGCTGCGCCGCATCGGCGCGATGAGCACGATTGCCTATCAGGCCCGCAAGGCGGGGCTGGAAAAGTAACCTGCCCCGGGGGGACAGATACTGTCCTGGCAGTCAACCGTTCATGGCCCGCGGCGGTGTGCCTGTCCCAGTAGGGACAGGCACACCATGTCGCGGGTGCCGGTTTCCATCCGGGGACAGGCGTCCCGCACAGGGGAGTGTCAGGCCCCCCGTCGTCCGCCGTCGCGGCGTCAGAACAGCGTCATATCCTCGTTGCGGTCGGGCAGCTGGCGCAGCAGGCGGCGCCAGTCCTGGCAGGCCCGCACCAGCCCCGCCACCAGCATGACTCCAGCGCCGATTGCGATCATTTTCATGGTTCCCTCTTTTCGCACGATCGTGCGAATTTAATCGAAAAAAACCGGCGCCCGGCGCCGGGCCGCGGCTGCGTTCAGGGGGTGCGATAGGTGGCGATCAGGCGCGCGTAGGCTTGCCGTACGCGCTCGTGCGCGCGCGGGTCGCGCAGGAAGCGCGCGTCATGCATCAGGCCGACCATCAGGCTGTAGATCTCGAACACCAGTTGCTCCGGGTCGGTGTCCGGGCGCAAATGGCCTTCGTCGACCGCCTGCCGCACGGTGCGTCCCAGCGCCGCGCGCCAGCCGCGCACATTGGCTTCCACGCGCCCGCGCATGGGGTTGTCGACATCGTCGTACTCGAAGGCGCCGGCCACATAGATGCAACCGGTCAGCGCCTCGACGTTGGCGGCGCGTTCGATCCAGTGTCCGACCATGGCGTCCAGGCGCGGCAGCCCGCGCGGCGCGGCCATGGCGGGCGCGAACACCGCGCCCAGGAAGCGCCGGTCGTACTCCTGCAGGACGGCATGCAGCAGGGCCTCGCGCGAGCCGACCCGCGAGAACACGCCGCTTTTGCTGATACCCAGCCGCTTGGCGACTTCGCCGAGCGTCAGGCTTTCCATGCCCTGCGCCGCGGCCATGTCCAGCGCCGCGTCCACGATGGCCGCGAAGGTGAGTTCGCTCTTGGGGATGCTCATGCCGCCCAATTTAGCACGATCGTGCGAAAAATGGCAGCCTGGCAGGCCGGCGCCCGCCGGCAGGCGGGCGCCGGGCGGCTTCAGCGGCGGGCCGCCTTGAAGGCTTGCCGGTACTCGTGCAGCAGCGGCTCGGTATAGCCGTTGGGTTGGGTCAGGCCTTCGAATACCAGCGCGCACGCCGCGCGGTAGGCGAACGAGGTGTCGAAATGGCCGGCCATGGGCAGGTAGTTCGGATCGCCGGCGTTCTGCTGGTCGACGACCTTGGCCATGCGTTCGAACGTGGCGTTGACCTGCGCGCGGTCGACGATGCCGTGGCGCAGCCAGTTGGCGATGTGCTGGCTGGAGATGCGCAGGGTGGCGCGGTCCTCCATCAGGCCGACGTTGTTGATGTCGGGCACCTTCGAGCATCCCACGCCCTGGTCGATCCAGCGCACCACGTAACCCAGGATGCCCTGGGCGTTGTTGTCCAGCTCGCGCTGGATGTCATCGGCCGACCAGGCGGCCGGATCGCCCACCGGGACGGTCAGCAGGCCGGCCAGCAGTTCGTCGCGCACGCTGTCGTAGCGGGTCTGCTCCAGCGCCTGCTGCACGGCCGCGACGTCGACCTGGTGGTAATGCATGGCGTGCAGGGTCGCGGCCGTGGGCGAGGGCACCCAGGCCGTGTTGGCGCCCGCCTTGGGGTGGCCGATCTTCTGTTCGAGCATGGCCGCCATCATGTCGGGCATGGCCCACATGCCCTTGCCGATCTGGGCGCGTCCGCGCAGGCCGCAGTCCAGTCCGACCAGCACGTTGTTGCGCTCGTAGGCAGTGATCCAGGCGCTGGATTTCATGTCGCCCTTGCGCAGCATCGGGCCCGCTTCCATGCCGGTATGCATTTCGTCGCCGGTGCGGTCCAGGAACCCGGTGTTGATGAACGCCACGCGCGCCGCCGCGGCGGCGATGCAGGCCTTCAGGTTGACGCTGGTGCGCCGCTCCTCGTCCATGATGCCCATCTTGATGGTGTGGCGCGGCAGCTTGAGCAGGTCCTCGACGCGGTCGAACAGCTCGTTGGCGAAGGCGGCCTCGGCCGGCCCGTGCATCTTGGGCTTGACGATGTAGATCGAGCCGGTGCGCGAGTTGAGCCGGTTGGCGCGGTCGGGCAGGGCGGCCAGGCTGGTGATCACCGCGTCCAGGATGCCTTCCGGCACTTCATTGCCCTGCTCGTCGAGGATGGCCGGGTTGGTCATCAGGTGGCCGACGTTGCGCACGAACATCAGCGAGCGGCCGTGCAGCGTCAGGGTGCCGCCATCGGGCTTGCGGTACTGGCGGTCGGCGTTCAGGCGGCGGGTGAAGGTCTTGCCGCCCTTGGTGACCGATTCGCTCAGGTCGCCCTTCATGAGCCCGAGCCAGTTGCGGTAGATCAGCACCTTGTCGTCGGCGTCGACGGCCGCCACGGAGTCTTCGCAATCCATGATGGTGGTCAGGGCGGCCTCGAGCAGCACGTCCTTGACGCCGGCGGCGTCGGTGGCGCCGATCTGGTGCTGGCGGTCGATCTGGATTTCGAAGTGCAGGCCGTTGTTGGCCAGCAGCACGGCGGCCGGTTGCGAGGCGTCGCCCTGGTAGCCGGCCAGTTGCGCGGGGTTGCGCAGGCCGGTGCGCTGGCCTGCGCCCAGTGTGACCGCCAGCTTGCCGCCCTCGATGGCATAGGCGGTGGCGTCGGCGTGCGAACCCTGGGCCAGCGGCGCCGCCTCGTCCAGGAAGGCGCGCGCGCGGGCGATCACGGCTTCGCCGCGCGCCGGGTTGTAGCCCTTGCCGTCGTCGCCAGCCACCGGCGGGATCGCGTCGGTGCCATAGAGGGCGTCGTACAGGCTGCCCCAGCGGGCGTTGGCCGCGTTCAGCGCATAGCGCGCGTTGGAGACGGGAACCACCAGCTGCGGGCCGGCCTGGCTGGCGATCTCGCTGTCCACGTCGCGGGTGCTGGCGGTGACCTGCGCCGGCTGGGGTTGCAGGTAGCCGATGCGTTCGAGCAGCGCCTGGTACCCGGCGCTGTCGCGCACGGGGCCGGGGTGGGCGCGGTGCCAGGCGTCGATTTCGCCCTGCAGGCGGTCGCGCTCGGCCAGCAGGTCGCGGTTGCGCGGCGCGAGGTCGCGCACCAGGGCGGCGAAGCCGGCCCAGAACTCGTCGGGCGCCAGGCCGCTGCCGGACAGCGCCTCGTCTTCGATGAAACGGTGCAGGGAGGCCGCCACTTGCAGGCCATGATGCGGGATGCGTTCAGTCATGCGGGTCTCGCGTCGTTAAAAAGGGCCGGAGCCAGAGGCCCGGCCGGGATTGGGAAACCGGAAGCGCCATCATCGGCCGGGCGAGCCCGTCTTGTCCATAGCAAAAACTACTGGTCATACCAGTTTGTGCAAATGCACATGGCGACGAGATAGATATTTATATCTGGTTTTCAATAACATAGAATGCCGGTTCGAGTAGAGTCAGTCGTAGCGGATATCGTGGTCATACCAGTGGGGCAAGTCATGGAACCAGGCGTCGACGGGGCGCGCAAACAGATCGCCGAAGTCGTGGCCGAGCGCATCGAGCGGCTGATCCTCGATGGGGTGCTCAAGGCCGGGCAGGCCCTGCCGTCCGAGCGCCGCCTGACCGAGAAGCTGGGCGTATCGCGCACGGCGCTGCGCGAAGGGCTAAGGCTGCTGCGGGCGCGCCAGATCATCCACACCGCCCAGGGCAAGGGTTCGTACGTGGCGCAAATTTCGCAGGTGGATGCGGGCCCGCTGGTGCACCTGTTCAATTCGCAGCCGCGCACGTTGTACGACCTGCTGGAGGTGCGCGCCCTGCTCGAAAGCGAATCGGCCCGGCTGGCGGCGATCCGCGGCACCGATGCCGACTTCATCATGATCCGCCGCCGCTATGACGAAATGCTTGCCGCGCACGGCCGCGAGACCGACAGCGCCACCCACGCGCACCTGGACCACGCTTTCCACCTGGCCATCTGCCAGGCCTCGCACAACGCGGTGCTGGTGCATACGCTGCAGTCCCTCACGGATCTGCTGCTGGGCTCGGTATTCGCCTGCGTCAACAATCTCTATCACCGCGAGCCGCACAAGCGCCACATCGACCAGCAGCACGAGCGCCTGTTCCTTGCCGTGCTGGCGCGCGAGCCCGAACAGGCGCACCAGGCCGCCCGCGCCCATGTGGACAGCGTGCGCCAGAGCCTGGCCGAGATCGAACAGGAAGAGCAGCGCCTGGTGCGCGCGACGCTGCGCCTGGAGGGGTGGGTCTAGGACCCGGGCAACAGCGCCTGCGGCGGCGCCGGGCCTTGGGTCGTGGCCGGCGCGTCCCGCGCCGGCAGCGGCTGGCCGGCGTAGATGCGGCCGTAGCGGTTGTCCAGCAGGGCTGCCAGGGGTACTTGCTCCTGGCCGATGAAGCCGCGCTGCGGCAGGTGGCCGTGGACCACCAGGTCGAGCACGGTGCAGATCCCGGCGGCGGTGGAGAGCTGGATGGCGCTGAGCGCCTGATCGTCCACCGTGGCGCCGTAGATGCGCGCCGAGAACGATTCCTGCACCAGCCGTTGCTGGCGATAGCCGCTGGCCGAGGCCAGGATCACGATTACATCCTGGTCGGTCGAGGGGATGGCGCTTTCCAGGATTTCCTGCAGCAGGTCGCGCCGCTCGCGCAGCCGCAGGTCATTGAGCAGCAGCTTCATGATGGCGCAGTGTCCGGGATAGCGGATCGACTTGTAGTCGACATTGCGGGCCTTGCCCAGCAGTGTCTGCGGCAAAGTGCCCAGCCCGCCGGAGGTATTGAACGCCTCGTACTCGATGCCGTCGAGCGTGAAGGTTTCGTAACCCTCCATGGGCGGTACGGCGACCAGCGCGCCGTCGACGATGGCCTCGCAAGCGTTGCAGTATTCGTTGATCAGGCCCTCGGTGCTCCAGGTCAGGTTGTAGCGCAGCGCATTGGACGGAAAGCGCGGCAGGGCGCCGACGCGCATGCGCAGGTCGAGCAGCCGGTCGAAGCGCCGCGACAGGTCGCTGCCCACCACGCCGATGAAGCCCGGCGCCAGCCCGCATTGCGGCATCAGCACCGTGTGCGCCGCGGCGGCCAGTTCGCGGATTGCGTGGGTGCTGGCGACGTCTTCGGTCAGGTCGAAATAATGCGCGCCGGCGCGTACGCACGCGGCCGCGGCGGCGCGGGCGCGATGAAACGGCAAGGCATTGAGCACCGCGTAGCGGCCCGAGACGGCCTGCTGCAGCGCATCGTCATCGCGCACCTGCGCTGTCTGACATCCCAGCCTGGCGACTGCCCGCAGGCGCGCCGGGTCCTGGTCCGCGACCAGGATGTCGTAGTCGCCGCCGCGTTGCAGCAGCAAGGCGATGGCGGCGCCGATCTTGCCGGCGCCGAGGATGGCGATGGGGTAGGGCGGACGCACCATGGCAGGCTCCCGGGCGAGGGTTGCGGGCATGCAACCATGCTACCGAGCGCTGCGGTCGAAATGTACCGGCAAAAACGTCGGTTTGATCGAAATAATCAATCAAATCGTCGAGACTTTCGAGCGTTTCGACACCTGCATGGCGGAGGCAAAAAAAACGGCGCCCGTCCCTCTGTACAGGGCGGGCGCCGGCACTTGCGGCTGCGGCGAGGGGGGGCGCCGGGGGGATCAGCCGTGTTGCGGCGGGTAGTCCAGGTTGCCGAAGGTCACCACGCCATCATTCTTGGCCTGGGCCAGGTCGGCCTGCACCTGGGCGCGCGTCATGCTGCTGTTGACGTTGGAAGCCTGGGGCGGGTAGTCGAGGTTGCCGAAAGTGACTTCGCCGGCGGCCTTGGCCTGCGCCAGGTCGTCGCGGACTTCGGCGGCCGACAGCGCGCTGCCCTGCGTGATGGCGGCGGGGTAGTCCTGCTCGCCAAACGTGTATTGGCCGTTGGCCTTGGCCTGGACCAGTTCGGCCTGAACCTGCGCGCGGGTGGGTTCGGCGCCGAGGTCGGCGGCCTGCGCGCCGGCGGCCATGGTCATCGAAAGGATTACTGCGGTAGCAAGGGTCTTCATGGTATTCCTCCATCCGTCTGATCTGCGGGAGTGACCTGAGGCGGCCTATCCGTCGTCAGTCGTTTGTTGCATCCCGATGACTGCATTCTGCGCTTCGGGACACTCCGGATAAACCCTGATTCCTGGAAAACATTATTCCACTGGAGGTTCTAATTCATCGGATTCGCCCGCAAGATCCCATCAGTGGGGAGTTGGGCACGCGTCATGCGGGCGCGCCGGCGCCGCCCGGGCAGGGCCGGGCGGGTCGGGTACGGCTGCGGGAAGGGTCAGTACGGCAGGGTGCCGGCCAGCGCCGCGGCGATCAGCAGCACGCCGGTCCAGAGGTTGGCGCGGAACAGCTTGAAGTTGCGCTCGGGACGCTGCAGGTCGAATTCCCGCAACTGCCAGGCCAGGTGAATGGCCACGGCGCCCATGCCGGCGAAATAGCCCCAGCCCAGGTCCATGGCGTAGCCGCCCCAGGTCCATAGCGCCAGCGTGGCGGCATAGAAGCCGCCGATCCACAGCTTGCCCTGGTCGCCGAAGCGCATGGCGGTGGAATGCAGGCCCAGGCTGCGGTCATCGCGCACATCCACATAGGCGTAGATGCTGTCGTAGCCGACCTGCCACAGCACGGCGCCCAGCCACATGGCGATGGCCGCCAGCGGCACGTGGTCCTGGGTGTCGGACCAGGCCATCAGCATGCCCCAGTTGAAGCAGATGCCCAGCACGACCTGCGGCCAGTAGGTGACGCGCTTGCAGAACGGATAGATGAACACGAAGGGCAGCACGGCCACGGCCAGCCAACGGCTCATGTCGTTGATGAAGAACAGCAACGAGGCGCAGACCAGCAATTGGCCGATCAGGAACGCCACCGCCTGGCGCATGCTGAGCTGGCCGCTGGTCAACGGCCGGAAGCGCGTGCGCTCGACGTGCTTGTCGATGTCGCGGTCCCACATGTCGTTGACGGTGCAGCCGATGCCGCGCATGAGCAGGGCGCCCAGCGAGAAGATCAGGAGCCGGCGCAGGTCGGGCAGGCCGCCGGCGGCCTGCACCAGCGCGGCGATGCAGGGCAGCAGCGTCAGCCACGTGCCGATGGGGCGATCCAGCCGGCACAGGCGCGCATAGGGGCGCCATGGCCTGGGCAGCCAGCGCTCCACCCAATCGGTAAACACGATGTCGTTGAGGTCGACGGATTGTTGCTGCGATGCGCTCACGGGCTGACGAGGTAGACGGATGGTGAAACTGCAAGCATAAACAAAACGGCCGGCTCGCGCCGGCCGTCTCGGGACGGTGACTCAGGTCAGATCGCCGCCTTGAGCAGCTTGCCCAGGATGGCGATGCCTTCGCGGATCTTGGCTTCGGGCACCGTGGCAAAGCTCAGGCGCAGCGTGTTCTGCCGCGGCGCGCCCGCGTAGAAGGGGCCGCCCGGCACGAAGGCCACGTTCTGCTCGACCGCCTGCGCCAGCAGCTTGGTGCTGTCGATGTGTTCGGGCAGCGTGACCCAGATGAACATGCCGCCCTCGGGCCGGGTCCAGCTGACCGATGCGGGGAATTCGCGCTCGATGGCGTCGAGCATGCAACGGCCCTGCACGCGGTAGATCTCGCGCACGCGCGGCAGGTGCTCGGCCAGGAAGCCGGTCTTGACGACTTCGTAGACCGCCATCTGCGTGAGCGTGGGCGTGTGCAGGTCCGTGGCCTGCTTGGCCTGCACCAGCTTGTTGATGATGGTGCGCGGAGCGGCGATGTAGCCCAGGCGCAGGCCGGGCGCCAACACCTTGGAGAACGTGCCCAGCCGGATGACCGTGGCGCCGCATTCGCCGGCCAGGGCCAGCAGGCCGGGCTGCGGCTCTCCGGCGTAGCGTAGCTCGCCGTAGGGATCGTCCTCGATGATGGGCACGCCGAACTGCGCGGCCTGGCGCACCAGGGCCTTGCGGCGCTCCAGGTTGAGCGTGCGGCCGGTGGGGTTCTGGAAGTTCGGCAGCGCGTACAGGAAGCGTGCGCCCTCGGCCAGTTCGGCCGTGATCGCCTCGGGGACCAGGCCGCCGTCGTCGGTGGGGATCGGCACGTATTTCGGCTGGTACAGGCTGAACGACTGCAGGGCGCCCAGGTAGCTGGGGTCCTCGACCAGGATGGGGCTGTCCTTGTCGATCAGCACCTTGCCCAGCAGGTCGAGCGCCTGCTGCGAGCCCGACACGATGAGGATCTGGTCGGCCGTGACGTTGGCGCCCGCGGCGTTCAGGTCGTCGGCCACCCACTGGCGCAGCGGCGCATAACCTTCGGTGGGGCCGTACTGCAGGGCGGCGCGGCCATTGGTGGCCAATACCTTGTCGAATGCAGCCCGTACCACTTCTACCGGAAAGCCGCCGGGCGCCGGCAGGCCGCCGGCGAACGAAATGACTTCGGGTCGTTCCGTGACCTTGAGGATTTCACGGATAGCGGAGCTGGTGAGCTGCTGGGCGCGTTCCGAAAAGGAACACTCGGGTTCGAAAGGCTTGTCCATGGAATGGTCTTGAAAAAGGGTAAGAAACGTGCTGCAAAAGTTGATTGTCCCACAACGCCGGGCCGCGGCCCCGGCCCCTATTGATGCGCTCTAAAATCAGTTGGTTCGATTCCCGCCAGTACAGTTACAAATATACACATGTTTGACGCCGCTCCTGTTTCCGCCGGACCCAAACCCGTCTTCTATGCCGAGCTGGCCGCGCAGGCGCGCGCCTTGCTGGCCGGCGAGCGCGACCTCATCGCCAACGCCGCCAACTTCAGCGCCCTGGCGTACCAGGCGCTGCCGGATATCAATTGGGCGGGCTTCTATTTCCATGATGGCCACGAGCTGGTGCTGGGACCGTTCCAGGGCAAGCCGGCCTGCGTGCGCATCGCCCTGTCGCGCGGCGTGTGCGGCGCGGCCGCCAGCCAGCGCCAGACCCAGGTCGTGCCGGACGTCCATGCCTTTCCCGGCCACATCGCCTGCGATGCCGCGTCGCGCGCGGAGATCGTGGTGCCGCTGGTGCACGAGGGGCGCCTGCTGGGCGTCTGGGACGTCGACAGTCCGCTGCCCGGCCGTTTCGACGACGAGGACCGCGTCGGCATGGAAGCCTTGTGCGAGGTTTTCCTGCACAGTCTGCGGCCCGCCGATTGACAAGCCGGGCCGGCGCTGGGTAGATTGCGCCTACTGCCGATTCACATATTGCCCATGTTCCAGCCCCGCGTCCGCGTTGCCCTTGCCTGTACCTTCGGTGCGGCATCGACGCGCGTGGTGCTGAAAGCCAAAAAACAGCCGCTCATCTGACCGGAGCTTGCTGTTCCGTCAGATGGGCGACGGAACAGCGGCAAGCCCGGCGGCGCGCGGCCACGCGCGCATCCCCTTCCTGATCCACGCACACCTGAACGGTCGACAACGGTCAACCTTGCACCTCAGGAGTGCCCATGCAATATCCCGCTCAATCTCCGTTCCAGGGTATCTGGATTCCGCTCGTGACCCCGTTTGCCGACGGCGCCATCGACCTGCCTGCCTTGCGCAAGCTGGTGCGCGACTACAAGGCCGCCGGCGTCGATGGCCTGGTTGCCTGCGGCAGCACGGGCGAGGCGGCCGCGCTGGACGAGGCCGAACAGCTCACGGTGCTCGACGCCGTGCTGGAGGAGGCCGGCACGCTGCCCGTGGCCATGGGCCTGGCCGGCAACCACCAGGATCATGTCCTGCGGCGCCTGGCGCGCCTGGCCGAGCGGCCGCTGGCCGGCGTGCTGGCGCCCGCGCCGTATTACGTACGACCCAGCCAGGCCGGCGCGCAAGCCTATTTCAGTGCGCTGGCCGATGCTTCGGCCGTGCCGCTCATCCTGTACGACATCCCGTATCGCACCGGCGCGCAACTGGACACCGCCACCTTGCTGGCGCTGGCCGAACATCCGAACATCGCCGCCGTCAAGGATTGCGGCGGCTCGGTGGACAAGACGCTGGCCTTGATCGCCCACGGCGGCATGGCGGTCCTGGCGGGTGAAGACCTGCAGGGCCTGGGCACGCTGTGCCTGGGCGGTACCGGCATGATCGCCGCCGCCGCCCATGTGCGGCCGGACCTGTTCGTGGCCATGCACCGCGCGGTGCGCGCGCAGCAACTGGCGCAGGCGCAGCGCCTGTTCCTGGCGTTGGCGCCCATGATCCGGCTGCTGTTCGCCGAACCCAATCCGGCGCCACTGAAGGCGTTGCTGGCCAGCCAGGGGCGCTTGCGCAACGAGATGCGCGCGCCCATGCAGCCGGCCGCCGGGGCGCTGGCCGAGCGGCTTCGGGCCGAACTCGCCACGCTCGACCGGGCCTTCGCGCCTGACGCGTAGCGGGCGCAAGCCGCGTCTGACGACGGCGGCCAGGCGGCGGCCGCCGCCGCCGCGCCTGGCGCGCCCGGGTCGGCTGGGAGGGACTGGGGCGCCGGTGCATTGTGAGGCGGGCGCTAATTCCGAATATCTTGAAGCGTTTTGCAATATCTTTTCCGCCTCTCGCCCCGGCAATTGCTTATGATGCCGCCATTCTCAAAACAAGAAGCATCGCCATGGGGCAAGCATTCGCGGCCTTATCCGTCTGGCAGGTCATGGGGTATGGCCTGGCTTTCTTCGGTGGGATCTACCTGCTGTTCGGCGCGGCCACCTGGTTGCTGACCCAACGCGTGCTGCCCGCCCTGGGCGTGGGCCGGCCGCTCGATCCGCGGCCGCTGGGCCCCGGGCAATTGCGCCGCGAGTTCCTCCAGTCCGGCCTGTCCGTCCTGATCTTCGGACTGGGCATGGTGTTTCCGTGGGGCCTGGTGCAACTGGGCTGGGCGCGGCTCGACGACAATGCCGGCCCGTGGCGCATCGCCGCCGAAATCCTCGCGCTGGTGATCTGGAACGACGTGCACTTCTGGATCAACCACCGCCTGCTGCATACGCGGTTGCTGCGGCGCTTTCACCTGCCGCATCACCGCTCGGTGGTGACCACGCCGTTCTCGACCTACAGCTTCCATCCGATCGAAGCGCTGATGCTGGGCAACGTGATCCTGCTGCCCATGGTGGTGCACGATTTCAGTTTCTGGTCGCTGCTGTCGGTGCCGCTGTTCAGCCTGTTCTTCAATTGCGTGGGCCACGCCAACTACGACTTCTTCCCCGGCGTTTCGTACGCGCACTGGTTCGCGGCCAGCCGCCGGCATCACCTGCACCACGCCTGCTACCAGGGCAACTTCGGTTTCCAGTTCACCTTCATGGACCGGCTGTTCGGCACGCGCCTGGGCGCCGACGCGGCCCGGACCCAGCTGGCCGCCTATCGCAAGCGGGGCGCGGTTGGTCCGGCCCACTGAATGGTTGCGCCACCGGCGCGACTGGCAGAGCGTCCTGTATCTGGTCGCGCTGCCGGCATTGGCCGCCTGGCAATGGATACACGGCTGGCATTGGGCGCTGTATGCGCCGATGCTGTTCCTGACGCTGGGCGTGGGCGTCATCCATCACAACCATGCGCACCTGCGCATGTGGCGCCCGCGCTGGCTCAACCGCTTGACGGACTTCTGGCTGACCTTGCTGCAAGGCCATCCGACCTTCGTCTTTCACGCCGCGCACAATGCCAACCACCACCGCTACAAGCATGGTCCGCGGGATGTCGCGCGCACCTATCGTTTCGGCGGCGATACCAATCATCTGGCCGGCTACCTGCTGCACCCCTTGCAGGCCGTCGTCGTGCTGTATCCGCTGTTCCTTGCCGCGCTGCGCCGGCTGCGATCGCGCCGGCCGGGCGTGTGGCGCTATTGCCTGCGCCAGTACGCGGCATGGCTGGGCCTGTGGGCCGGGCTGCTGGCGATCGATCCCGGCAAGGCTTTCTGGCTGGTGATCGTGCCGCAGCTGCATGGCCTGCATTGGTTGCTGGCCACCAACTACCTGCAGCACGCCCACGCCGACGGGGGCCCGGGGCGCCATGCGGCGCTGAGCTACGCGCGCAATTTCGAGGGCTGGGTCAACCCATTGCTGTTCAACATCGGCCTGCATACGGCCCACCATGAAAACCCCCGCGTGCATTGGTCCGAATTGCACACGCTGCACTGGCGGCATTACCGTGACCGCGTGCCGCCGCGCCTGAACGAGCGCGGCCTGGTGCCGTACATGGCGCGCGTGTTCGTGCTCGGGCTGTTCTCGCGGCGCTGCCGCACGCATACGCTGATGCGGCCCTAGCCGCCCGTTTCCTATGCCACACACCAGAATCCGCCATGCCCGTTGCCTTTGATCGCGTCTACCTGCACAGCGCCGGTTACTTCATGCCCGGCGAGCCGGTCGATAACGATGCGATGGACCAGTACATCGCGCCGCTGAATCGCATCTCCGGCCGTATCAAGAACCGCATCCTGGCCGAGAACGGCATCAGGCAACGCTACTACGCGATCGACCCGCAGGGCCGCACGCGCTGGAGCAACGCGCAGTTGGCGGCTCGGGCCATCCAGGCCTGCCTGGCGCGCGGCGACGCGGACCTGTCGCAGGTCTCGCTGCTGGCCAGCGGCTCGTCGGGCGGCGATACGCTCATGCCCGGGTTCGCCAACATGATCCAGGGCGAACTGTCCGCCGCGCCGCTCGAAACACTGTCCGTGCACGGCATCTGCGCGGCCGGCGTGGGCGCCATCCAGGCGGCCGCGCAGGGCATCGAGCTGGGCGCGCACCGGCGCGCGTTGGCGGTGGCCAGCGAGCTGCCTTCGCGCCTGTTCAAGCGTTCGCGTTTCGCGGCGCCGGGCTACGACGCCGACTTCGACGCGCATTTCCTGCGCTGGATGCTGTCCGACGGCGCGGGCGCCATGCTGCTGGGCGATACGCCCCAGCCGCTGGCCGGCGCCGCCAACGGCGTGCGGCTGCGCCTCAAATGGATACACCAGCGTTCGTTCTCGGGCGACTATCCGGTGTGCATGCAACTGGGGCAGTCCGCCGACGGACAAGCGCACCTGGACTATGGCTCGTGGTCCGAGGCCGAGGCGGCCGGGGCGCTGCTGCTGCGCCAGGACATCCGCCTGCTGCCGCACCTGTTCGACATCGGCATCCACGAATACGCCAAGCTGGTGCATGACGGCTGGGTCGATCCGCGCCAGGTCAGCCATTTCCTGTGCCATTACTCGTCCGAGAAGTTCATCCCGGTGGTCGAGGACCTGATGGACAAGGCCGGCCTGGCCATCGCGCGCGAGCGCTGGTTCAGCAACCTGGCGTGGCGCGGCAATACCGGGGCGGCTTCCATCCTCATCATGCTGGCGGAGTTCCTGCAGACGCGCAGCGTGCAGCCTGGCGAACAGATCTTCTGCTACATCCCCGAATCGGGCCGCTTCATGGCCGCCTACATGCTGCTGCAGGCCGAAGGGCCCGACCAGGCCGCGCAGCCGGCGCGCTTGCATGCCGTGCCGGCCGCGGCGCCGGCCGGCGAGGCCGATTTCATCGCGCCGCCGCACGACCCGGCCGAAGCGCCGCAGGGGCTGGAGCCGCTGCTGGGCGAGCTGGCCGCCATCTGGCACGACTACCGTTCGCGCGTGTGGCGCACGCCGGTGATACGGCATCTGCGCCAGGGGCGCTTCGCGGTGCCCGACTATCTGAACTGGATGGAGAACTGGGTGCCGCAGGTGCGCGAGGGCAGCAAGTGGATGCGCGAAGCGGCGGCCTCGCTGTCGGAGACCTACCGGCCGCTGGCCGAGCTGATCGGCACGCACGCCGGCGAAGAGCAGAACGATTTCCAGATCCTGTTCCAGGACTACCGCAATGCCGGCGGCGCCGTCGAGGACATCGACGCCCTGCGCCGCAATCCCGGCGGCGAGGCGCTCAACGCCTATCTGCACGCGCTGGCCGCCACGCGCGATCCAATCGGCCTGCTGGGCGCCATCTACATCATCGAAGGCACCGGGCAGCGCATCGTGCCGGCGCTGCTGCCGTTGCTGAAGGCGGCCCTGACGCTGCCGCCCGATGCGTTCCGCTTTCTCGAATACCATGGCCACAACGACGAGAATCACCTGGCGCGCTGGCTGCTGGCCGTAGAGCTGGCGCTCGATTGCGACGATGGCGGACGCGCCCGCCAGCAGATCGTGGACACCGCGCGCCGCACCGCCGCGCTGTATTTGATGCAGTTCCAGCACGTCATGGAGGAGCGCACCGCATGAGCCGCCCCGAGCCCGATTTCCTGAGCAAGCCGCACGATCCGGCCGACCCCGATCCCTGGCGCGCGCTGTACCTGGATCGCAGCACGCCGCTGCCCGATCCGGTCAAGCAGGCCTGGCTGGCCGACTCCAGCAGCGCCTCGCGCCAGTACCTGCTGCCCTTCCTGCGGCCGCTGGCGCGCGCGTTCATCATCCTGATCCAGGTGATCAAGACCTTGCTGCCGCGGCGCTGGTCGCATTCGCGCCTGTTGCATCGCATCCTGGCGTGGGGCCTGGAGCACTTCGTCTCGCCGCAGGCCAACTGGCTCATCCTGCGGCATTTCCACCTGGGAGCGCAGATCCTGGCGTTCATCGCGCGCAACGCGCCGGTGCAGGTCGAGACCACGCCGCTGGAGCCCGCCTGCATCGCGGACCTGCGCGACGAACTGTTCGTCAAGCATGACCTCAACCTGTTCAATTTCGTGATCCGCCTGAACCAGGCGCTGCGCGACGCCGGCCAGACCATGCACGCGCCCGAGCAGGTCGATTATTCGATGATCCGCGACCCCGGCCTGCGGCTGGAGGACATGCCGCAACGGCGACGCAATTTCCTGGACCTGCAAAGCGCCATCGAGCTGTTCACGCCGTTGTACCAGCTGATGCTGACCGACAACGATTTCTGGCGCGCCGCGAACTCGCTGCAGCTGGACGAGACGATCGGCATCTATGCCGCGCAACTGCTGGGCGCGCCGCAGCACCTGATACTGGTCAACAACAAGCACCCGCTGGTGCCGATGTCGACCTTGCGCGCGGGCTACCGGCTGGTGCTGCATGGCCTGTCGACCGAGATGCTGCACAGCCTGCTGATGCAGATGAAGCAGCAGCAGGCCGGGCAGGCATAGCGTTGGTCAGGCGGGCCGCGGCGCTGCGCGTAGCAGCCGCAGCACGGGCAGGCCCGCCGCCAGCACCGCCAGGCCCAGCAGGGCGCCGGCGCCCGCATAACGGGCGCTGGACCACACCAGTCCGGCACAGGTCAGGCCCAGCAGCAGTGGCGGCAGCGGGTAGAGCGGCACGCGAAACGGCCGCGGCCGGTGCGGGTCGAGGCGGCGCAGCCGCCAGACCGAGGCGGCTACCAGCAGCATGAACAGCCAGAACACGGGTGCCGTATAGGCAACCAGCGTCTGCACGCCATCGTGCGCGTAAGCGCCATAGCCAAGCAGCACCAGCGTGATGGCGCCTTGCGCCAGCAGCGCCGGGGTCGGCGTCTGGCCGCGCATGCTCCAGCCGGCCAGCGGCCGCAGGCGCGGCACGTCGTGCCCCAGCGCGCTATAGACCCGCGCGCCGGTCAGGATGGTGCCGTTGATGGTCGACAGCGCCGTGACGCAGACCAGCAGGCTCAGCACGATCGCCGCATACGGACCCGCGGCCAGCGTCATCAGGGTGGCGGCCACCGCCCGCGTTTCGCGCAGGCCTTGCAGGCCGAAGATCTGCAGCAGCGCCAGATTGGTCAGCAAATAGGCGCCGGCGACCACGACGGTGCCGATCAGCAGCACCCTGGCCATGTTGCGCCGGGCCTCGCGCAGCTCGCCGCTGAGGTAGGCGGCCTCGTTCCAGCCGCCATAGGTCAGCAGCACGAACACCAGCCCCATGCCCAACAGGCCCAGCGTGCCGCCGGCCAGCGGCTCGACCGGCGTCGGTGGGGCGGGAGGCGCGGACAGGCCGGTGGCCACCACTGCCGCCAGCGCCGCCAGCGTCATGACGGTGAAGACGAGCTGTATGCGCTTGCTGGGTTGGGTGCCCACGATATTGAGCAGGGTCAGGGCAATGACGGCGATGGCCGCGTGCAGGGCCACGCCGTGCGGGCCCAGCGGCGCCAGTTCCTGGGCGTACTCGCCATAGATGAACGCTACCACCGCGATCGCGCCGGTCTGGATGACCGTGCAGCGCGCCCACGCGAACAGCAGCGCCACGCGCGGCCCCCACGCGTGGCGCAGGTAGAGGTATTCGCCGCCGGCGCCGGGATAGGCCGAACCCAGCTCGGCATAGCACAGGGCCCCCATCAGCATGACCGCCGCGCCGCCCAGCCAGAGCGCCAGGTACACGCTTTCGGATTGCGCGTGCTGGGCGACCAGTGGCGGGAAGCCGAAGATGCCGATGCCGATGACCACGCCCACCAGCACGGCTACCGCGTCCAGCACCGACAGGCCGCGGGCCTGGGCGATGCCGCTCTCGGCGGCGCGCGTCATGGCGCGCGGCGCGTGGCGCGCCAGCCGGACTCGTTGCCCGGGGCTTGCACGGCCGTCATCTGGTCTCCCTGTATGCGGCCTATGTAGGTGCGCGGCCCGGCGCCGGCGTCCACCGTGAAGCGCAGGTCGGCACCGCGCAGGGCGGCCTCGGCCACGCCCAGCCGTTCGCCCTGGCGCTGCGCGCTGGCGGTCACTTTCTGGAAATCCTGCCGCACGCTGAGGGTAAAGGGCCCGGCCGGGTCTTCGACCTGCCAGTCTCCCGCCGCGTGCGCGGGCACGATCCACAGATACAGGGACCGGCCATCGACCGTCTCGTGGCGGTCGCTGTCCCATTCGCCCATGGTGAAGGCGTGCGAAACCACGCGCGTTCCCGGCGCCAGCGAATTGAGGATGCGCGGGCGCAGCTTCAGGTTCACGTCCGGCAGCAGGTACATCGTCAGCACCGTGGCCTTGGAGATGTCGGTGTCGAACAAGTCCTGCTGCATGAACGTCACGCGGTCGGCCAGCCCGGCCTTCTTGGCGTTGGCGCGCGCCTCGGCGATGCGCTCGGGGTCGATGTCCACGCCCATGGCGCTGCGCGCGCCGCGGTCGCGCACGGCGGCGATGGCGATGCGGCCATCACCCGACCCGAGGTCGATGACCGTGTCCTGCGCCGTCACATCGGCCATCTCCAGCATGCGCGCCACCGCGTCGTCGGGGGTGGGCACATAGGGCACATCCAGCTCCAGCGGTGGCGGTTGCTGGGTCCAGGCCGGCTGGGCCAGCGCCAGCGCGGGCGCGGCAAGCAAGGCAAGCAGCATGCGCCGTTTTGGTGCATACGTGGGGGCGGCGTGGGTACGCATGGGAGTCTCCCGGGAAGGGGCGCCCGTCGAATCCTCCGTACAGCGGACCCGCTGGCGCGTTGCTGACAGAAACCTGAATTTAATGGAGTTGCGCTTGCCGCGAAAGGTTCCATTTTTTCTGCGCCCCGGCGCTTCCGGCCCGGCCGCCCGTCACGAAAGCGGTCCGCAACGCACGGGACGAAGGGCGCGGCGGCTGGCCGCACGCATGGCCCGCGGCATCTTGCCGGTAGCTGGGAAAAACGGCGCGGCGCGCTTGGCAAGGGCGCCATGCCGGACCACAATACGGCGCAGCGCCGCACATCGAATGCGGACTCAAGGAGACAAGCTCATGTGCGCCACCGCCGTCGATACCGGCATGGAGTTCGACTACATCATCGTGGGCGCCGGCTCGGCCGGCTGCGTGCTCGCCAATCGCCTGTCGGCCGACCCGTCCGTGCGCGTATTGCTGCTTGAAGCCGGCGGCGCCGATTCCTGGCACTGGATCCACATCCCGGTCGGCTACCTGTATTGCATCGGCAACCCGCGCACCGACTGGTGCTATCGCACCCAGGCCGATCCGGGCCTGAACGGGCGCAGCCTGGGCTATCCCCGCGGCCGCGTGCTGGGCGGTAGCTCCTCCATCAACGGCATGATCTACATGCGCGGCCAGCGCGCCGACTACGACGGCTGGGCCGCGCAGGGCAACCCGGGCTGGGGCTGGGACGACGTGCTGCCGCTGTTCAAGGCCAGCGAGGATCACCATGGCGGCGCCAACGCCTTCCATGGCGCGGGCGGCGAATGGCGGGTCGAGCGCCAGCGCCTGTCGTGGAAATTGCTCGACGCGTTTCGCGCGGCGGCCGCGCAGGCCGGCATTGCCTCGATCGACGACTTCAACCAGGGCGACAACGAAGGTTGCGACTATTTCGAGGTCAACCAGCGCCGCGGCGTGCGCTGGAACACCGCCAAGGCCTTCCTGCGCCCGGTCATGGGCCGCGGCAACCTGAAGGTCCTGACCGGCGCGCGGGTGGCGCGCGTGGTGTTCCAGAACCGCCGCGCCGTGGGCGTGCGCTTCATGGCCGAGGGTGGCGGCGAGCAGTATGCCCAGGCGCGTGCCGAGGTGGTGCTGGCCGCCGGCGCCATCGGGTCGGCGCAGCTGCTGCAGGTGTCCGGCGTGGGGCCGGCGGCGCTGCTGCAGGCGCGCGGGGTGCCCGTGCTGCATGACTTGCCCGGCGTGGGCGCGAACCTGCAGGACCACCTGCAACTGCGGCTGATCTACCGGGTGCGCGGCGCCCGGACCTTGAACGGCGTGGCGGGCACGCTGTGGGGCAAGGCATGGATGGGCCTGCAATACGCCGTGCAGCGGCGCGGGCCGCTCAGCATGGCGCCGTCGCAACTGGGCGCGTTCGCCCGCTCGGGTCCCGAGCAGTCGCGCGCCAATCTCGAGTACCACGTCCAGCCGCTGTCGCTGGAGAAGTTCGGCGACCCGCTGCATGACTTTCCCGCCTTCACCGCATCGGTGTGCAACCTGCGCCCGACCAGCCGGGGCCACGTGCGCATCGTCTCGCCCGATCCGGGCGACCATCCCGAGATCCTCTGCAACTATCTTTCCACCGAGGCCGACCGCAAGGTCGCCGCCGACAGCATCCGCCTGACCCGGCGCATCGTGGCGCAGCCCGCGCTGGCGCGCTACCGGCCGCAAGAGTACAAGCCCGGCGAGCAATGGCAGAGCGAGGAAGACCTGCAGCGGCTGGCCGGCGAGATCGGCACGACCATTTTCCATCCGGTGGGAACCTGCAGGATGGGCGATGACGCACAGGCGGTGGTGGATGCCGCGTTGCGCGTGCATGGCCTGCAGGGCCTGCGGGTGATCGACGCATCCATCATGCCGACCATCACCTCGGGCAACACCAACTCGCCCACCATCATGATCGCGGAAAAGGGCGCCCAGCTGCTGCGCGAAGCCCGCCGGCACACATGAAGGGCCTTGCGTCTCGCGTTTTCACGGGTTCGCCGCGGCCCGTGGCTGCGTTATATTCCGACACTTGTTTAACACGTGCAGCATGCCGAGGCCTGGCGCCCCGCGCAGCGCCTTCGAAAGAGCCCCATGCCCCACGCTATTGAAATCGTGGCCACGCTGTTGTTCAGCGTGGCGGTACTACACACGTTTTCCGTTCCCTTCTTCGCTCGCCTGGCTCACCGCAACGGGCCGCATGCCGGCGTATGGCACCTGCTTTCCGAGGTCGAGGCTGTCTTCGGCGTATGGGCGTTCGTATTGATCGCCTGCATGGCGCTGATGGCCGGCACGGACCGCGCGGTCCAGTACATGGACACGCGCAACTTCACCGAGCCGCTGTTCGTCTTCGCGATCATGGTGGTGGCGTCCAGCCGGCCCATCCTGGAGCTGGTGGGCAGCCTGGTGCGGCTGCTGGCGGCCATGGTGCCGGTACGCCGCGAGCTGGCCACCTTCTTCATCGTCATGTCCATCGTGCCGCTGGGCGGCTCGTTCATTACCGAGCCGGCGGCCATGACGCTGGCCGCCATCCTGCTGCGCGATGGCTACTTCCGCTGCAGCGGCCGCGCCGGCTTCAAGTACATGACGCTGGGCGTGCTGTTCGTCAACGTGTCCATCGGCGGCGTGCTGACCTCCTACGCGGCGCCGCCGGTGCTGATGGTGGCCGCGACCTTCGGCTGGGATACCGCCTACATGGCTACCCACTTCGGCTGGCGTGCCGCCGTCGCGGTCTTCCTGAACGCCGCCGTACTGACTATGCTGTGCCGCCAGGCCCTGCTGGAAGGCGCGGTGGGCACCGGCGCCGGCGTCAATGCGTCCGACGACGCGGCCGAGAAGCGGCCGCCCGTGCCGATGCCGGTGACGCTGATGCACCTGGCCTTCCTGGTGGGGGTCGTCCTCACCGCGCACCATCCCGCGGTGTTCCTGGGCATGCTGATGATGTTCATCGGTTTCGCGCACGCCTACCAGCGCCACCAGAGCCGGCTGATGATCAGGGAAGGCCTGATGGTGGGCTTCTTCCTGGCCGGCCTGGTCGTGCTGGGCGGCTTGCAGAAATGGTGGCTGCAGGATTTGCTGGGCGGGCTCGAACCCACGGTGCTGTTCTGGGGCGCGACCGCCTTGACGGCCATCACCGACAATGCCGCGCTGACCTACCTGGGCTCGCTGGTCGAGGGAACCAGCGAGGCCTGGCGCTACATGCTCGTGGCGGGCGCGGTGACCGGCGGCGGCCTGACCGTGATCGCCAACGCGCCCAATCCGGCCGGTTTCGCCATCCTCGGGAAGTACTTCCCGGACGGCAGCATATCGTCCGGGCGCCTGTTCGTCGCGGCGCTGGTGCCTACGCTGGTGGCCGCCGCCATGTTCATGTTG
The DNA here is from genome assembly GCF_002119705.1 of Bordetella genomosp. 6. Lineage (NCBI taxonomy): Bacteria > Pseudomonadati > Pseudomonadota > Betaproteobacteria > Burkholderiales > Alcaligenaceae > Bordetella > Bordetella genomosp. 6. The sequence continues at coordinate 5,022,957 of NZ_CP021107.1, read as the reverse complement.
CCGGTATGAGACAGGGCAGGGCCGCGCCGCCGTCAGGCGGCCTGGCGGCCTCTCCTTGAAAAACCGCTAAAATTCAAGACTTTCCCGTATTTCGCCGGCCCAGCCGCCGTGCCGCCCGGACCTTCCCGGCCAGGCACAGAGGTGGAATTCCACGCGCCGGTTCGCCTGGGAGTTTTCGTTAAATGCCCATTTATGCATATAAATGCAGCGCGTGCGGTCATGCCGAGGACGTGCTGCAAAAGATCTCCGATGCGCCACTGGCGGACTGCCCCGCCTGCGGGCAGAGCACGTATTCCAAGCAGGTGACGGCCGCCGGCTTCCAGCTCAAGGGTTCCGGCTGGTACGTCACCGATTTTCGCAACAACAACGGGGCGGGCAAGCCGGCCGCCGGCCAATCGGCCGCGCCAGCCGCCGGTGGCGGCGACGCCGGCAGCGCGCCCGCCGCGGCTGCCACGCCGGCACCCGCGGCGCCGGCAGCCACCTCCACCTGATCGCGGCACAGCGTCATGCGCGTGTTCAAGAAGTACTTCATCACCGGCTTGCTGATCTGGGTGCCCCTGGCCATCACGGTATGGGTGCTGGGCCTGCTCGTCGCGACGCTGGAGGGGTTCGTTCCCGGCTTCTTGTCATCGCAGTCGCTGTTCGGCGTGGATATCCCGGGGTTCCGCTTCGTCCTCGTCATCACCGTGGTGCTGCTGACGGGCGTGTTCGCGGCCAACCTGCTCGGACGCAGCCTGCTCGAGCACTGGGAGCGCATCCTGGGCCGCATTCCGCTGGTGCGCTCGATCTACAACTCGGTCAAGCAGGTCAGCGATACCGTGCTGGCGCCCAATGGCCGGGCGTTTCGCCAGGCCGTGCTGATCCAGTACCCGCGCGCCGGTTCGTGGACCATCGCTTTCCTGACCGGCACGCCCAGCGGTGAGGTGGCTTCCTACCTGCCTGGCGAACACCTCAGCGTCTACGTGCCCACCACGCCCAACCCGACGTCCGGTTTTTTCCTGATGATGCCGCGCGACCAGGTCATCGATCTGCAGATGAGCGTCGACGCGGCCCTGAAGTACATCGTTTCCATGGGGGTCGTGGCGCCGGCGGATCGCCGGCCCGTATCCCCGCCCACGACGCCTGGCGCGCCTCTGGCGCCGGGCGCCGAACCGTAATCTTTTACGCTTACACAGCCTATACACGGAGTTATCCCGCATGCGTACCTGCTACACCGGCCAGGTTTGCCGTGACCATCTCGGCCAGACTGTCACCCTGTACGGCTGGGTGAACCGCCGCCGCGACCACGGCGGGGTCATCTTCATCGACCTGCGCGATCGCACGGGCCTGGCGCAGATCGTGTTCGACCCCGACAACGCCGAGGCCTTCGGCACGGCCGAGCGCCTGCGCAACGAGTTCTGCATCAGCATCACCGGCCTGGTGCGCCTGCGTCCCGAAGGCACGGCCAACGCCGAGCTGGCCTCGGGCGAGGTCGAAGTGCTGTGCCAGCAGGTCGAGATCCTCAACGCGTCGGTGACGCCGCCGTTCCAGCTGGACGACGACAACCTGTCGGAAACCACCCGGCTGACCCATCGCGTGCTGGACCTGCGCCGCCCGCAGATGCAGCACAACCTGATGCTGCGCTACCGCGTCTCGATCGAAGTGCGCAAGTACCTCGACCAGCTCGGCTTCATCGATATCGAAACGCCGATGCTGACCAAGAGCACGCCCGAAGGCGCGCGCGACTACCTGGTGCCGTCGCGGGTCAACGCCGGGTATTTCTTTGCCCTGCCGCAATCGCCGCAGCTGTTCAAGCAGATGCTGATGGTCTCGGGCTTCGATCGTTACTACCAGATCACCAAGTGCTTCCGCGACGAAGACCTGCGCGCCGACCGCCAGCCCGAATTCACCCAGATCGATTGCGAAACCTCGTTCCTGAACGAAGTCGAGATCCGTGAAATCTTCGAAGGCATGATCCGCCACGTGTTCAAGGTGGTGCAGGACGTGGATCTGCCCACGCCGTTCCCCATCATGAGCTGGACCGAGGCCATGCAGCGCTACGGCTCGGACAAGCCCGACCTGCGCGTCAACCTGGAATTCACCGACATGACCGACGTCATGCGCGACGTGGATTTCAAGGTGTTCGCCTCGGCCGCCACCACCGCGGGCAGCCGCGTCGTGGCGCTGCGCGTGCAGGGCGGCGGCGAGATGTCGCGCAGCGAGATCGACGCCTATACGCAATTCGTCGGCATCTACGGCGCCAAGGGCCTGGCCTACATCAAGGTCAACGACGTGGCCAAGGGCCGCGAGGGCCTGCAGTCGCCCATCGTCAAGAACCTGCACGATGCCGCGCTGGCCGAGCTGGTCAAGCGCACCGGTGCGCAGAACGGCGACATCATCTTCTTCGGCGCGGATCGCGCCAAGGTGGTCAACGACGCCATCGGCGCGCTGCGCGTGAAGATCGGCCACAGCGAATTCGGCAAGAAGACCGGCCTGTTCAGCGGCGGCTGGAAGCCGCTGTGGGTCGTGGACTTCCCCATGTTCGAGTACGACGAGGAAGAAAACCGCTACACCGCCGCGCACCACCCGTTCACCAGCCCGAAGGATGGCCACGAGGATTTCCTCGAAAGCGATCCGGGCAAGGCCGTTGCCAAGGCCTACGACATGGTGCTCAACGGCTGGGAAATCGGCGGCGGCTCGGTGCGCATCCATCGCGAGGAAGTGCAGAGCAAGGTGTTCCGCGCCCTCAAGATCGGCGCCGAGGAGGCGCGCGAGAAGTTCGGCTTCCTGCTGGACGCGCTGCAGTATGGCGCGCCGCCGCATGGCGGCATCGCGTTCGGCCTGGATCGGATCATCACCATGATGGCCGGCGCCGAATCCATCCGCGACGTGATCGCCTTCCCCAAGACCCAGCGTGCGCAGTGCCTGTTGACCGGCGCGCCCTCGGAGGTCGACGAGAAGCAATTGCGCGAGCTGCACATCCGCTTGCGCAACGTCGAAGTGAAATGAAGTAAGCTGGCGAAGCGCCGACGCCATGGGCGGCGGCGCCGCCAGCGGCCGGAATCGGGCAGGCCGGGCAATGGCGTGGCCTTGTCCGTTTCGATAACGCGCCATAACTCCTATGTCGCTTATTCGCGTAGTCAGCTACAACATCCACAAAGGTCGCTCGGCCCTGGGCGGGCGCGAGTCCCTCAACGATCTGCGCCTGGGCCTGTACGGCCTGCGTCCGGACCTGGTCTTCCTGCAGGAGGTCCAGGGACGCAACGAGGTGTCCTCGGTCCTGCATGCCCAGCACGAATCGCTGGCCGCCGCCTTGCGCCTGCAGGCGGCCTATGGCCGCAATGCCATCCGCACCGGCACCGACCACGGCAATGCCCTGCTGTCGCGCTTTGACATCCTCGATCACGAGAACCAGGACATCTCCGACCATCGCCTGGAACAACGCGGCCTGCTGCATGCGCGCATCGACGTCGGCGGCACCGAGGTGCACTGCTTCGTCGTGCACCTGGGCCTGTTCGCCGGCAGCCGTGGCCGCCAGATCCAGGCCCTGACCGACCGTATCCGGCAGTCGGTCCCGGACGGCGCGCCGCTTCTGATCGCGGGCGACTTCAACGACTGGGGCGACCGCCTGGCGCCGATGTTCGTGCAACAGCTGGGCCTGTACGAAGTGTTTTCGCATGCGCCGCGCTCGCACGGCGGCGACCTGCCGCGCCTGCGCGACTCGGTCAGGCGATTGGGCAACGTATTGCGCGGCGTGCCCAACAGCGTGGCGGTGCTCGAACGCAACAACCAGCTGGGCATGGGGGGCGCTTACTGCCCCTTGCCGCCGCCGCGGACTTTCCCGGCGGTGTTTCCGTGGTTCCGCCTGGACCGCATCTACCAACGCGGTTTCGCGGTGCGCAGCGCCCGCGTCCTGCGCGGGCGCGAGTGGGCGCGCCTGTCGGATCATTCGCCGCTGCTGGCCGAGCTCGAATTGCCGTGAAGGCCCAGATCGTCCGGTTGCACTGGACCGATGGCAATGCCATCCGCCTGCTGCAAAACGGCGGCGATTTCTTTCCCGCGCTGTGCGAGGCCATCGACGCGGCGCGCCTGTCCGTGCATCTGGAGACCTACATCTTCCTGCTCGACCGCACCGGACGGCGGGTGCTCGAATGTCTGGAGAGCGCCGCGCGCCGCGGCGTCAAGGTGCGCGTGGTGTTGGACGGTTTCGGCAGCGCCGGCACGGCCGAGGCCATACGCCTGCGCATTACCCAGGCCGGCGGCCAATGCCGCATCTTCCGGCCCGAGCCCCGCTGGCTGGGTCACCTGGCGTTCTCGCGCAGCCGCCTGCGCCGCCTGCATCGCAAGGTGGCCGTGGTCGACGCCGAACTGGCGTTTGTCGGCGGCATCAATATCGTCGACGATTACGACGACCTCGACCCTGACGATGACATCCCCGCGCCGCGCTTTGACTTCGCGGTAGCGGTGCAAGGGCCCCTGGTGCCGCACATTCTCTATGCCCAGGATCTGCTGTGGGTGCGGCTGAACTGGGCCCGCCTGCGCCGCCATCCGGGGGACTGGCACCGCATGCGCCTGTTCAAGCCCGTGCACGCGGACGCCGCGCCGGCAGGCAAGCTGCGCGCGGCCTTGCTGCTGCGCGACAACCTGCGCTTTCGGCAGTCCTTCGAGCAGGCTTACCTGTATGGCATCCAGCATGCGCGCCGCGACATCCTGATCGCCAACGCCTATTTCTTCCCCGGGCACCAGTTTCGCAAGACCCTCATGCAGGCCGCCGCGCGCGGCGTACGCGTGCGCCTGCTGCTGCAGGGCAAGCCCGAATACCGCATGCAGTACTTCGCCACGCGCGCGCTGTACGACCGCTTGCTGCGCGGCGGCATCGAAATCTACGAATACATGCCGGGCTACCTGCACGCCAAGGTCGCCGTCATCGACAACATGGCTACGGTCGGTTCGTCCAACCTCGATCCCTTCAGCCTGCTGCTGGCCCGCGAAGCCAACGTGGTCGTCGACGACCAGCCCTTCGCCTGGGACCTGCAGGAACGCCTGGAGCGCGCCATCGCCCTGGGCGGCCAGTTCATCCGGCCCCTGGACTACCAGCGGCGCGGCTGGCTGCGGCGATGTGTCGACGTCGCGGCCTACACCATGCTGCGCATCGGCGTGGCGCTGACCGGGCGCGCGGGGCGGTACTGACTAACCGGCCGCCGTGGCGCGCCGGGCGCCCACCAGGCCCAGCGCCAGCGCGGTGCCGGCCAGGATCACGCCGGCGCCGGCCAGGATGCGCGGCGTCACCGCTTCGTCCAGGAACCACACGCCCCACAGTACGCCGAACACCGGCACCAGGAAGGTCACGCTGACCGCGGCGGTCGGGCCGACACGGGCGATCAGGCGGAAGAACACGATATAGGCCGCGCCGGTGCAGACGATCGCCAGCAGCACCGTGGCGCGCCACGCCTCGAACGACACCGCCTGTTCGGGCCAGTGGATGATCGCCAGGGGCGCCAGCGCCAGCGAGGCGGCCACCATGCTGCCCGTTGCATTGGTCAGCGCGTCCACGTGGCCGAGATAGCGTTTGGTCCAGTTGGCCGCCATGCCGTAGAACACCGGCGCGCTGATGGCGGCCAGCACGGCCGGCCCCGTGCCGCCGTCGTGGAAATCCAGCTTGTCCCATACCAGAACGACAATGCCTGACATGCTGATCAGCAGGCCCAGGGCGCGCATGCGCGGCAGGCGGTCCCCCAGCCACAGCCAGCCGATCACCGCGCCCCACACCGGCGTGACCGCATTGGCCACCGACAGAAAGCCCGCGCCCAGCGACTGGGCCGCATAGGCATACAGCAGGAAGGGCAGCGCCGAATTCAGCGTGCCCACCACCAATATCGCCTTCCAGTGCCGCGCGATCAACGCCGGCTTGCCGCGCCAGAGGACCAGCGGCAGCAGGAACAGCGCGGCCAGCCCCACGCGCAGCTCCATCAGGGCGGCGGGCCCGAACTCCGGCACCGCCACGCGCATGAACAGGAACGATCCGCCCCATACGGCGGCCAGCGCCAGCAAATCCACCAGATCACGACGCGGCATGAGGTCAGTTCCAGGTCAGGCGGCGGGCGTGGCCGCGACGTTCTTCATTTTCACGCGGTGCGCCACCACGGCGCTGAACAGCGAAAGCAGCACACAAAGAATCAGGCCGGCGCGCACCCCGTCGAGCACCGAACTGTGCGAAATCGCAATACCCACCAAAGCCGTGCCGGCGGCGCTGCCCATGGCGCGAGTCGTCTGCACCAGCGCCGAGGCCACCCCCACGTCGCGCCGTTCGCTGAGCATCTGCATGAACAGCGTCAGGTTCGGCAGCAGGAATCCCAGCGCCGTGCCATTGACGAAGAACGCGGCCACGATCCACCAGGCCGACGTCCCGTCGCTCACGGCCAGCATCATGGCGGAACCGGCCGCCAGCAGACAGCTGCCGAACACCATCAGGCGCTGCGGCTCGGTCTGCTTGGGAAACAGGCGGCCATTGATGATGCTGCCAAATGAAATCGCCGCCACCAGTGGCGTCAGCAGCAGCCCCGCCTCGCTCGGCGAGTAATCCAGCTCGTGCTGCAACAGCAGCGGGCTGTAGAAAATCAGGATGAACATCGTCGCGCCCACCGCCACCGCGGCCAGGTTCAGCAGCCGGGGTTCGACGCCGGCCAGCACGCGCAGGGGGAAAATGGGGGAGCGCACGCGGCGTTCGATGGGCACCAGCAGCGCCACCGCCGCGATCCCGGCCACCGCCAGCGCCAGCGCCACGCGCGGATGGGCGCCATCGCCAGGCGCGAAAGCCAGTTCGATGGCCGCCAGCGGCGCGCCGACCACCACGATCAGCAACAGGCCGCCCACCCAGTCGATGCGGCGGCTGGCCGTCTGCGCCGGCCGGATGCGGGGAAAATAGCGCGCCAGCAGAAACAGCGCCGCTATCGCGGCCAGCGGCGAAATGAAAAACGCCGCGCGCCAGCCCAGCGCCTGCGTGGCCGCGCCGCCCAGCACGGGGCCTATCCCGCTGGCCATCGCGAACGTCGCCGACACCAGCGCCATCCAGCGTACCCGCTGGCCGGCGTCGGGGAACAGGTCCGCCGGGGCGGCGAACGCCGTCGCGATCATCATGCCCCCGCCTATGCCCTGCAGGGTCCGGAACGCGATCAATTGAGGCATGCTCTGCGCCAGGCCGCAGGCGATCGAGCCCAGCGCCACCAGCGACACCGACACCAGCATCAGGGGCTTGCGGCCGTACATATCGCCCAGCCGGCCGAAAATCAGGATCGAGGCCGCGGTCGCCAGCAGATAGGCCGTGCCGACCCAGGCGTACAACGCCATCCCATTGAGCGCGGCTGCCACGCGCGGCAGCGTGGTCGTGACAATGGTCGAGTCGAACGCCACCAGCACCACGGTGGCGGACACGCCCGCCATTGCTCGTAACAAATCGCGCCGAGAATGGGGGGATTCTTGAGTTGTCGTCGTAGTTTCTGGGTCTTGGGTAGGCGGCGCGCTCATGCTCTCAAGCATAGCATTGCCAACCTAGGGAAAACACCGATTCTTGCTGCTATTTGAAGAAGGTGTGATATCCCAGAATCACCAGCACCACGCACAGGGCAACCGCCCAGGACCAGCGCGAATTGGTCAGGCCGCGCGGTTCGGGTTCCGGCGGCGGCGGCGGGGGCGCCAGGCGGGGTTGGCCGGCCATATGGTCGATGAACGCGGCGAAGAACTTCTCCACGATCTTGTTGCCGGCCTTCATGATGGTCGATTCGCCCAGTTCGGCCAGCTTGCCGCCAGCCATGGCCGCCACCGTATAGCTCAGGCGAGTCCCGTCGTCCTTGGGGGCCAGGTTGACCTGGGCGGTACCGATAGCCAAGCCGCTGGCCAGCCCCTTGCCTTCGAAGGCGACGGTACAGGAGTGGGGGGGATCCAGATCGGAAAGCAGGATTTCGCCCTGGTAATCAGTCTCCAGGCCGGCCACCTTGGCGCGCACCACCAGTTCGTACTCGGTGGGAGTGCGCCGCTCCACCTTGACGCAGCCTGGCAGGCATTTCCGCAATACGTCCGGGTCCTGCAACGCATCCCAGGTCTGGTGCGGGGTGGAAGGAATCCATTGGGCATCGGCAATGCGCATGGCAGTCTCCTTATCCGGCTTTGTAAGGATATTGTCTGCTCGTTGCAGAGTGTTGTCACGCGTTCCGGACAAGGCGGCCAGCGCCGGAAACTCCATTAAGTATGTATTGAGTATTGTTATCAGGTAATAAAACGTTGCTGTGTACAATCCGCCGGCCTTGAACGTCCGGCGACCGCTTACGGATGGAGAAACTTAAGCGCGTGGCGCCAAAGGGCAAATCAGGGTGTGGGTAAAATCTACGATTCTTCTTTGGCAATCAAAGGCATATCAATATGAAGCTCGAGGGCGCAAAAATCCTGGTCATTGGCGGGGCCGGGTTTATCGGCAGCTTCGTCGTGGCAGAACTGCTCAAGCATCCGGTGGCGGAAGTCGTTATTTATGACAACTTTGCGCGCGGCAAGCAGAGCAATATCGACGAATATCTCAGCGACCCTCGCTGCCGCATTTACCCCAATGGCGGCGACATCCGCGATATCGATTTGCTCAACGACGCGATGCAAGGCATGGACGGCGTCGTCCACCTGGCCGCGATGTGGTTGCTGCACTGCAAGGATTTCCCGCGCACGGCATTCCACGTCAACATCGAGGGCACTTTCAATGTGCTCGAAGCGTGTGTGCGCAACAATGTGAAGCGACTGGTGTACTCGTCCTCCGCCTCCGTCTACGGCGACGCGGTGGAGGTGCCGATGACCGAGGAGCATCCGTTCAACAACCGCAATTTCTACGGCGCCAGCAAGATCGCCGGCGAGGCCATGTGCCACGCCTTTCACGACCGCTATGGCCTGAGCTATGTGGGGTTGCGCTATATGAACGTGTATGGTCCGCACCAGGATCAGACAGCGGCATACACCGGCGTGATTCCCATCATGCTCAACAAGATCGACGCCAACGAGGCGCCGGTCATCAATGGCGACGGCACCCAGGCCTATGATTTCGTCTACGTCGAAGACGTTGCTCGCTGCAACGTGCTGGCACTGACGTCCGAGGCGACCGACCAGTTCTATAACGTCGGCACCGGCGTACAGACGTCGATCAAGGAACTGTGCGACACAATTCTCGACATGAAGGATTCCGGCTTGCAGGTCCAGTATCGTCCCTATAGCGAAGACGATGCGCGCCGCATGGTACAGAACCGCATCGGTTGCCCCGTCAAGGCCAGCCGCGACCTGGGCTTCACGTACCAGTATGCCTTGACCGAAGGGCTGCAGAAACTGATCGACTGGCGTGCCAAGAATGGAGCGCAGTCGTGAGCGGCGCCGCGGCGAAACGCAGCATTGCAATCTCTTTGCCCATGACGGGCGAAGAGGAGTGGCAGGCGGTACGCGAACCCCTGATGAGCGGGTGGCTGACGCAGGGCCCCAAGGTGGCGGCTTTCGAGCAGGCATTCGCGCAACGGCACGAGGTCGCCCATGCGCTGGCCGTGACCTCTTGCACGACGGGCCTGCATCTGGCGTTGGCCGGATTGGGCATCGGGCCAGGCGACGAGGTCATCGTGCCCTCGTTCACGTGGGTCGCCACGGCCAATGCCGTGCTGTATTGCGGCGCGACTCCCGTGCTGGTGGACGTGAGCCGGGAAACTTTCAATATCGATATCGCCCAGGTGGCGGGCAAGGTCACGCCACGCACGCGTGCGGTCATCGCGGTGCACCTGTTCGGCCTGTGCGCCGACATGGACGCGTTGCGGGCGGCACTGCCGGCGTCGGTGGCCATCGTCGAGGATGCCGCCTGTGCCGCCGGCGCCAGCTGGAACGGCCGGCCGGCTGGCAGCCTGGGTGAAGTTGGCGTTTTTTCGTTCCACCCGCGCAAGTCGGTCACGACAGGCGAGGGCGGCATGGTGACCACGAACGACCCCGAGCTGGCCGAGCGCATGAATCGAATGCGCAACCATGGCGCCAGCATTTCCGAAGAGCAGCGGCACCATGGCCCGCGTCCGTGGATCCTGGCGGATTTCGATCTGCTGGGCTACAACTACCGGATGACGGATCTCCAGGGGGCTGTGGGCCAGGTCCAACTCGCCAAGCTGGACGGTTTCATCGACGAGCGTGCCCGCTGGGCGCAGTTCTATCGCGAACAACTGGGTGATCTGAAGTGGCTGCGCCTGCCGGCGGAGCCGGCCGGCGCGCGACATGGTTGGCAGTCGTTCGTGACGTGGGTGGATCCGGCGCATGCGCCCATGCCGCGCAACGACATGATGCAACGACTGCAGGAGCAGGGCATCGCCACCCGGCCGGGCACCCACGCGGTGCACATGCTGGGCTACTACCGGGAACAATACGGCTATCGCCCCGAGGATTTTCCCGCCGCGCGGGATTGCAACGATTGCACGATGGCAATCCCCCTGCACAACCGCATGACGGAGGATGACTATCGTTATGTGGTTGCGGCGATTCGGGCATTCGGCGGCTGATTCCCGGGTGGGCACGGCATTTTCACCGGCTGCCGCTGAAGACGCGGTCCATACCGTCAGCGCGCCGGGGCCGTCTTCGGACACGATGAAGCATTTGAACGCTCTGACGATTGGATAACTATGTGTGGCGTTGCCGGTTTGATCCATCTAGACGGTGCCGCGGTCGACCCCGCGGTGCTGCAGGGCATGACCGATGCCATCGCGCATCGTGGGCCGGATGGAGAAGGCCATTGGATTGACGGCAATGTCGGCCTCGGCCACCGGAGACTGGCGATCATTGACCTTTCGCCGGCCGGCCATCAGCCTATGATTTCGGCCGACTCGCGCTATGTGCTGAGTTACAACGGCGAGATCTACAACTTTCGCGAGTTGCGGGTCGAGCTGCAAGGCGAGGGTTGCCAGTTCCGCTCCCAGAGTGATAGCGAAGTGCTGCTGCATGCACTGATTGTGTGGGGAGTGGAGCGCACGCTGTCTCGGTTGAACGGTATGTTCGCCTTTGCCTGGTGGGATACACGCGAACGGAAGTTGCTCTTGGCGCGTGACCGGTATGGCGTGAAGCCGCTCTATTTCAGTATGCAAGGCACCACTCTGGCTTTCGGCTCCGAGCAGAAGGCCATCCTGGCCAGCGCAGCGTTTCGGCGTAACCTGAACAAGGCCGCACTGCTCGAGTACTTCACCTTTCAAAATATCTTCACGGATCAAACGCTGCTGGAGGATGTGCACCTTCTGCCGGCCGGACATTACGCCTATCTCGACTGCGCCAAGGAAAGGCCGCAGTTGCGCCTTACGCAATACTGGGATTTTAATTTCCATGAGCCCGCGGTACCAGGCACGGATACGGAATATCGCGAAGAGTTGAGTCGCTTGTTTCGCCAGGCGGTGCAGCGCCAACTCGTTTCCGATGTCGAGCTGGGAAGCTATCTAAGCGGAGGCATGGACTCCGGATCGATCACGGCGGTCGCCGCGGCGTCGCACCCATATATCAAAACCTTTACCTGTGGGTTTGACCTGAACTCGGCGTCAGGGATCGAGCTGGCCTTTGACGAACGCAGCAAGGCCGAGTACATGTCGTATTTCTTCAAGACCGAGCACTATGAAATGGTGCTCAAGTCAGGTGATATGGAGCGCGTCTTGCCCGCGTTGGCCTGGCACCTTGAGGAGCCGCGGGTCGGGCAAAGCTACCCGAATTACTATGCGGCAAAGCTGGCATCAAAATTCGTGCGGGTCGTCCTATCGGGCGCCGGCGGCGACGAGCTCTTTGGCGGCTATCCGTGGCGATATTATCGTGCGGTGGTCAACAATGACTTTGAACACTATGTCGACAAATATTATTTGTTTTGGCAGCGCCTTATTCCGAACTCGACACTGAAACAGGTGTTCAGGCCAGTCTGGAGTGATGTTTCGCATGTATGGACACGGAATATTTTTCGCGATGTATTCAATAGTCATGCCGATCAGCTCTATTCGCCGGAAGACTACATCAATCATTCGTTGTATTTCGAGGCCAAAACCTTTCTGCATGGCTTGTTGGTAGTCGAAGACAAGCTCAGCATGGCCCACGGGTTGGAGTCCAGGGTTCCATTTCTCGATAACGATCTGGTCGATTTTGCCACGCAATGTCCGGTTCGGCTCAAGTTGAACAATCTTGCTGATGTAATAAAACTCAATGAAAACGAGCCGGGGCACAAGACGAATAAATATTTCGAGAAAACCCGAGACGGCAAGCAGATCTTGCGCGATGTGATGCGCGACTACATCCCTTCGGATATCGCACAGGCGGAGAAGCAAGGCTTTTCGGCGCCGGACGCAAGCTGGTTCAAGGGTGAAAGCATGGACTTCGTGAAACGCACCTTGTTCAGCAAGCATGCTCGGATATACGAGATCATGGATGCAGACACGGTTCGATCATTGGTTGCCGAACATCTTTCCGGTGAACGCAATCGCCGCTTGCTGATCTGGTCGTTATTGAACGTCGAGTCCTGGTTGGCGCAATATCTGGATCATGGCGGGGTCGCCGGCAAGGGGCTCGCATGAGCGGTCGTATTGTCGTGACGGGCTGCCATGGCCTCGTAGGGGCTGAAGTATTGGCCAGCCTGCGCCATCTGGGTCGGGAAGTGGTTGGCGTAGGTCGCCAGATGAATACGCAGAGGCCTGCCCAGGTGGTCGATCTTGCAGGTTCCGAGGCGGCGGCGGCGTTGCGGTGCCTGAGAAAAAGCGGAAGGCCTATTGATGCCGTCGTCCATTGCGCGGCTTCATTTCCGGCGGCTTTCGATTCCCCCGAAGCGGTTGCTATTGCACAAACCAATCGCCGTATAGACAGTACGGTAATCGATTTTTGCCATGAAATTGGCGCTCGTCTGGTGTATTGCTCGTCCAGTTCGGTATACGGCCGTCTCGACTGCACGGCGGTTGCGGAGTCGCGTGCGCTCGAGAGGGCGACTGGCTATGTTGCAGAAAAGATCTGGGCCGAGGAGGAAATCGCGAAAAGGTTGCCATCGTATGCGACCCTGCGCTTGTGCGCACCATACGGCCCCGGACAGAAAACCCGGACGGTGCTGCGAATTTTCATCGAAAGGGCGCTGCAAGGCGCTCCGATTCTTTACTTCGGCACAGGCTCGCGTGAGCAGGACTTTGTGCATGTGAAGGACATTGCCGCTGCGGTTGTCGCCGCGCTGGACCGGCCGACGGTGAATGGCGTGTTCAATATCTCGGGGGGGCGCCCCATCACCATGCGGGAGCTGGGCATGCTGGTCAGCCTAGTTATCGCCGATGGGCGGGTCGTCGTACGAGCTGCTGACTGTCCCGATCCACAGGACGGGTGGCGCGCTCGCTTTGACCTGTCGAATGCCCGCAGCAGGCTTGAGTGGAAGCCTGAGATGTCGTTGGAAGCCGGTATCGCGCAGTGGGCGCAGGTTCTGAAGGAGCAAGGCGATGCGCTTGGCGCTGCTCTCTGATGTACATGGCAACCTTCCCGTCCTGGAACTCTGCCTGGCCGAGATTGCACGGCGTGGCTGCCATGACACGGTTTGCCTGGGGGATGTTTTCGGATATTTCCCGGATGGCGTACTGTGTCTGCAGCGGCTGAAGCAAGCGGGCATTGCTTGCCTCATGGGAAATCACGAGGCCATGCTGCTGGGAACCTTGCCGTTGACGCCGGCCCAGGATCAGGTCTACCAATTGCAGGAGCAAGCAGGCCGGCTGCCTGCCGACGTTAAGCAGGAAATCGGTGGCTGGCTGCCGTATGCTGTCTATCGCGCTGGAAGTCTGAATTTGCTGCTCGTGCATGGCTCGCCCTGGCAACCGCTCAATGAGTACATTTATCCGGATGCTGATCTGGGGCGTTTTTCCCATTTGCCTTACGACGCGGTCTTTATGGGGCATACGCATCGCCCGTTTGTTCGCGACGTGAACGGGCGGCTTGTATGCAATGTCGGCTCATGCGGCTTGCCACGTGATATCGGCAAGGCCTCGTTCGCTATTCTCGACAGCGAAAGGAATGATATCGAGATCGTACGGCTTGATATTGATGTGCCGATGTTGCGCAGTCATTATCCCTTGGTTCACGAGTCGGTCTATTCAGTGCTGGCGCGCGGCGCGCAGGCACATTGAGAGCTCAATAGTATGCAAAGATTATCGGTGCTGGTGACTGGGGTAGGCGGTGGAGGCCATGGCGAGCAGATTCTGAAGGCACTGCGCCTCGCTCAGACTCCCTACCACATCATCGGCGGGGACATGAATCCCTTTAGCAAGGGATTGGCGGAAGTCGACAAACCCTATATTTTGCCGTCTGCCAATGACCCGCGCTACATCGACGCGCTACTTGAGCTTTGCGCGCGCCATGATGTAAAAGCCGTATTTCACGGCAGCGAGCCCGAGCTCAAGGCGATGAGTAGCGCGCGAGCCCGCTTCGAGCAGGCGGGCGTATTTCTGCCCATCAATCCAGCGGCCGTGATAGATCTGTGCATGGACAAGGCCCATACGTCCGAATGGCTGCGGCGGCACGGTTTCGACGTGCCGAGGACCGTCGCCGTCAATAGCTTGGCGGACCTTGCTAAGGTCGACTTTTTCCCAGCGGTGCTCAAACCGTCTGTGGGAGGGGGCGGATCGGCGAACCTGTTCCTGGCGCAAGACCGCGAAGAGCTTGATTTTCTCGGAGCCTCACTCCTAGCCAATATCGGCGGGTATATCGTCCAGGAATACGTGGGCGATACAGATTCCGAGTTCACCGTTGGGGTCCTACTGGACATGAACGGCCAACTGCTGAACTCGATTGCCGTGCGTCGCATGATTCTTTCCGGGCTGAGCAACCGCATTCGCGTGAAGAACCGCAGTCCGTCCAGTCACCTTGGCAGCACATTGGCGATAAGCAGCGGTGTCTCGCAGGGCGACGTAGGGCCGTATCCGGAAGTGACAAAGACATGCGAGCGCATCGCCATCGAACTGGGCTGCCGCGGAGCGGTGAACATTCAATGTCGCCTGGTCGAGGGCCGGGTTTACGTGTTCGAGATCAATCCGAGGTTTTCCGGAACCACGTCGTTGCGCGCTATGGTCGGCTACAACGAACCCGACGTTTTGATCCGCAAGCACGTGCTTGGCGAGGAAGTCGCGCCGCGTTTCCCGTACAAGTCCGGACGAGTGGTGCGAGGGCTGGCGGAGGTGCTGCTGTCGGATGAACCGATTGAACGGGTCTAAGTGAATAATGGAACTCCAACCTATGCAATGGCAAGTCGGTGATTTGCCATTCTTTTACCGGTGCCAACCACAGTCCAGCAACGCGCCGTATGGGTTGCCGGATAGCCTACCGTTTTGCCTCGAATTCGATAGCGCGCTGGGGTTGATCCGGCAGAGTGCGAACACCCAGGTAGAGGCTGCGCTGGAACAGTGTTACCAGCAGGGGTCGACGATTTCAGGCATGATGGACAGTGGCGGGATAGGCCAGCAGTACGCCCGTGATTTTTTGGATTTCATCGCGCACTATGAGACCGATTTTACTGGGAAGCGCGTGCTCGAGATCGGCTGCGGCACGGGCTATCTGCTTTCCCTCCTCAAGCAGAAGGGGGCCGACGTGCTGGGCATTGAGCCTGGCGCGCAGGGGCAGGGCGGTCAGCAGCGGCACGGTGTGCCGATTATCGATGGCTTTTTCCCGCATCCGAAGGCGGAAGGAAAGTTCGATCTGATCGTAGCCTACGCAGTGCTCGAACATATCGGCGAGCCACAAGGCTTTCTGGAAAAGATTGCTGACAGTCTTACGCCTGACGGTGTCGCTTACATTGCGGTTCCTGACTGCGCTCCGTATATCGAGAATGGCGATATTTCCTGTTTGCTGCATGAGCATTGGAGTTACTTCGATGCGAGCAGTCTGCAACGGCTGTTGCGGGTGGCTGGATTCGCTGCGGCTGTGCAACCGGCAGGATTCGGAGGCAGTATCTATGCTCGAGCGGTGCGCGCGCCCCACAAGACGCAGCCGGCGAGTGACGAGATCGATCTTGCTGGAAACGGTTTTGAACGATTCCGCAGTCTTGCCTTGGGGGCAGGGCTGCGTCTCGAGCGTTTCTTGGCAGGCCCCGGCCAGGCTGGCATTTACGTGCCCGGACGGATGATAAATCTCCTGGCCAGCATTGATAGCGTCGATCTGGCCCAAGTACGCCTGTTTGACGACAATGAGGCTCTGACTGGGCTGTACTTTCCAGGAATACCGAATCCGATTGAGGATTTTTCGGGGCTGGTCGAACGGCCGCCGGCCAGGTTGTTGATCGCAACCAAGAGCTTCCATTTTCAGATTGCGAAACGTATCGAGCAAGCACCTGTCGACGTGTCTCTGTTGGCCTGGTCAGACCTTTTTCTTATAGCTGCTCCTGAATGAGTCGCGCGCATGTCCGGGACTTTGAAAAAACAGTCCGGAATGTCTGGAAGCGATAATGGCAGGCGCTGCTCACGGATTCATGGAAGCACGGATGCGACGATACGATAACAAATTTGCGAGGATATCGGATATCGATATCGATCAACCGGAATCTTGGAAAGGGAGGATATTTCTTACCTTTGATATCGATTGGGCAGCCGATTTCGTGTTGCAAGATACGATTGATCTAATCGAGGGGGCTGGTGTGTGCGCGACTTGGTTTGCCACACATTCGACGCCGTTATTGAAGCATATACGCAATAATCCATTATTCGAATTGGGTATACATCCCAATTTCAACCCGCTCTTAGCCGGCGTACATGCCGAAGGTGCGCCAGAAATTCTGGATAGAACTTTGGAGTTGGTCCCTGGCTGCGTATCCGTTCGATCACATTCGTTGGTTCAGGCTACAAGTATTCTGAATATGTTCGGGGAGCGGCGATTGCGGTATGACTGCAATATACTGGTGCCATGGGATGCCGGTATGGTATTGCAGCCTTGGCGGCACTGGGCTGGCGATATGGTGCGAGTTCCTTATTTGTGGGAAGACGACGTTGCGTGCCTATACAACTGGGATTTCGATTCCACGTTTGATTACTGGTATCAACCGGAAGGGATCAACGTCCTGGATTTTCACCCGATTCATATGTATCTGAATACCGAGTCCCTGCGTCGCTATGAGAATTCGCGCGAAGCACATCGAAATTCAGCTGATCTGATTAGATGGCGCAACCCGAGTGCCGGAAGTCGTACCTTCTTGCAGTCCTTGCTGGCCAGAAATATATGAAATTCGCAGCCATAGGTCGCCACGAGGCTTTGCTGCACACCATCGACATGCTGGTCGAGGCAGGCCACCAACTTAGCTATATCTTGACTGCCAAGGAGGCACCCGAATACTCGGCGGGGGTGGCGGATTTCGAACGGAAGGGATGCCAGCTTGGTGTGCCGGTATATGTGACCCCCCGGCTGACCCCGAAATGGGTCGCCAAGATGAGACAACATGCCGTAGATGTCGCGGTCAGCCTGAATTTCCCCACGGTCATCGGGCAGGATGCCATTGGAGCGTTTCCGTTCGGTGTCCTTAACGCGCATGGTGGCGATCTGCCGCGTTATCGCGGCAATGCTTGCCAGGCATGGGCCCTGATCAATGCTGAGCCGGAGATAGGCCTGTGCGTGCATAAGATGGTGGGGGGAGAGTTGGATAGCGGTGACGTCATTGCAAAGGATATGCTGCCGGTCGATCACCACACTCGCATCAGAACCGTTGCGCAATGGATCGAGGAGCAGACTCCAAAGTTGTTTCGTGCTGCCCTGGAACAATTGGCAAGAGACCCGCAGTATGTACTGTATCGTCAAACTGAGGATCCCCGTCCGCCGTTACGCTGCTTTCCTCGTCGTCCGGAGGATGGACGGATTGATTGGTCGCGTACCGCGAAGGATGTGGTGCGACATATCAATGCGAGTGGCCCTCCATATGCTGGGGCTTTTTTTGAGTACGAATCGCTGCGCTATCGAGTCTACGAGGCGGATTGGGTGGCCGGCGGCGAATATCTGGCCATACCAGGACAGGTCGTGGCCCGCAATCAAGATGGGAGCGTCGAGATTGCTTGTGGCGGAGATGGGTATTGCCGCCTATCTAGCGTTGACCGTGTCGATGATGAATGGCTTCCCCCCGCCCTCTTTATCAAAAGTGTCCGGGATCGACTTTCCTGATCTAGGGTTGCTGCGGGCCCGGTTGACTATTGAATTAACCGTGAAATGAAACCCAAATAATTGCGAATAGGCTTTCCCGCCGGATGGCGGGCCATCGGGCGCGTCGACGTGGTGCGGAGCTGTGAGGAGTACTGTGTTGCTTGAATTGATCAAAAAACTCATTGAGAAGGAATTTTTTGTAAAGAATCACGTTTTCATCGTGAAGTACATCGTCGGTCCAATCTTCCGTCTCCGACGTAGGTTGTTTCCACGGAAAGCGGTTCTTTATGCGGGGCAATCCTACTATCATGCGTGGAATACTTCACGCGCACTCCGAAAGTTGGGTTGGACTGCTGACGTCCTTAATTGGGATATGTACGAAGGGACGCAGATTTACTATCATGGGGAAGATTTCAAGTTTACGAAGAATGGTGAAGAAGGCTATCAGGAGCAAATTGATTTCTATCTTTCTTCGCTTTGGAAGTACGATATATTCCATTTCTCCAACATCGGTGGAATGGTTTTCGGGTTTCCTTTCCAACTGTCAATATCGCAGAAATATCATCGAAATTTTGAAATAGAAGTCTTGCGGCATTTGGGTAAGAAAATCGTATACTCGCACAGCGGCTGTCTAGATGGTGTATCCCAGACCTCATTCAGTCGCTGGCCACCAATGTCTGTCTGTTCGATGTGCGTGTGGCGTGATCGTCCAGACGTTTGCAGTGACGAAAAGAATCTCGCCTGGGGAAAGTACCGGAATGAAATGGCGGATTATCAATTGCTCTTTGGCGGGAACCACGTCGATTACAATGATGATCCCAGGGTCCATGAAGAGCCGGAATTTTTCTGTGCCGACCCGGAACTTCTGCGTCCCGGTCTTGAAATTCCCGAGAAGTTTCGACTTGATTTTGCGCCCAATTCGGTCCGGTTATATCATTCCGTTGGCAATTTCGTGGAACGTACCGATGAGCAGGGTGTGAATATCAAGTCCACTCATGTCTATCTCCCATTAATACGCAGGCTCAAGGCTGAAGGTTATCCGGTGGAGTTGATTTCAGTGACGGGCGTTCCGAATCGGGACGTCAGGTTCTATCAAGCTCAGGCCGATATCGTTCTCGAAATGTTGTCCTTTGGTTTTTTCGGCGCTAACGGGCGAGAAGCCTTGATGCTGGGTAAGCCATTGGTCTGTTTCATTCGCCCAGTATGGCTTGAAAGCATGCGCGCCGAGATTCCAGAGTATGTGGACGAACTGCCAGTCGTCAGCGCGACGCCCGAAACGGTCTACGACGTGGTCAAGGACCTCATCGAGAATCCGGAAAAGCGTGCTGAAATCGGTCGGCGGAGCCGTGCCTTCGCATTGAAGTGGCATTCCACCGATGCGGCGGGGCGCCGCATGGACAGGGTTTACCGCCGCTTGTTGCGCGACCAGGGTTACGATTCGTCGAGGGCGCCATGATCATCGCCAACCGCCAAGATGAGGAGGTAGCGCTCTGTTGTCATGGTGTGAGCAAGTCCTTCGTCATCAGCGGCGAGCAGAATATCTGGCGCATGTTTTGTGGCTTGCCCGTACGGGGCGAAGTGTTTGCCGCACTCAAGGACGTATCGCTGGAAGTGCCGCGCGGGAAGATCGTAGGTATTCTCGGCCGCAATGGAGCTGGGAAGAGCACGCTGTTGCGCGTGCTCGGCGGTGTATATCAACCCACCAGTGGTACCGTCGAGGTGCGCGGTCAGGTATGCGGCCTGTTCGAGATGGGTGGATTTGGAAACCGCGAATTATCGGGACGCGAGTATGCCTTGCGCTATCTGACGGTAATGGGAGCGCCGCGCAAGGATCGCGACGCATTGCTGGCTGATATCGCGGATTTTTCGGAGCTGGGCGCCGATTTTGACCGAAAGATTCTTACATATTCGGCAGGAATGGCCGCACGTTTGTATTTTTCGACCGCAACTGCCATGCGGCACGAAATCTATTTGATCGACGAGTTGCTGTCGGTCGGCGACGAGCATTTTCAGGCCAAGTGCTGGATCCGCATGCGCAATCTATTGCTCAACGGGGCATCCGGTATATTGGTTACTCATGACTGGGTATCAACCCTAAAGTTGTGCCACCAGTCCCATATCCTTGAGCGTGGTGTCATCGTGGCGTCCGGACGCACCGACGCTGCCGTCGTCAAGTATCTGGATTTGCCTGTGCCGGATGGCGCCTTGGCACGATTCTGCGACCGCGAACGGAAGACCTGGCACGCTGTGGCTGGCGAGGACGCCGTGTTCGAGTTCGATATCGAGTCCGAGGCGGAGGTTCCATTGGTGTTTACCTATTCAGTGGAGCTGATGCGTATCGGCATAGGCTGGGACATCATGCTGCTGGGGCAGCGGCCGATCGGAAGCGGCAAAGGCCGTCGGCGAATACAGCTGAAGGTCCCGGCCTTGCCGCTGGCGCCGGGCGAATATTCCCTGACAATCGGTCTCATCAAAGAGAAATCTCGTCCGGAGGAGGAGGCCGTTATTTGCGATGCGCGAGGCTGGACCACTGGGAACGGGTATGTACTCGAAGTGTCTGGCATTCCGGTGCAAGGGACGACGATTTTGCCTATGGAAATAAGCGGGTGGACCGATGACTGACTCCGACCTTTGGATCCAGATATCGGATTTGCGCAAACATTACTCCATCGGGAGGTCCGGCCTTTCCGATGCCTTGGGATCCACCTCGCACACGCCGGATAACGGTGCTACTGAGAAGATTGCCGTTGATGGCGTCAGCCTGACCATTCGCAATGGGGAACGGCTTGGCATCGTCGGTCGCAATGGTGCAGGGAAGTCCACTCTGCTGCATATGGTAGCCGGCTTGTCGGCCCCGACGGCTGGCAAGATAGACGTGCGTGGCAGGGTCACCGCCATCATGACCCTGGGACTGGGGCTGCGGGAGCACGCCAGCGGGCGCGAGAATATCTACATCGACGGCGAGGTGCAGGGTAAGAGCCGTGCGGAAATCGACGCGGTGATCGATGAGATCATCGAGTTCGCCGAACTTGGCGAATTCATCGACATGCCGGTGCGTACGTACTCTACCGGGATGAAATCACGGTTGGCATTTGCGATGATTTCGTGCCTGGAGCCGGAGATCCTGATTATCGATGAGGCACTGTCTGCGGGCGACGCCAAATTTTCCGCGAAGGCAACCCGCAAGATCCAGGAAATTTGCGCCAAAGGGCGAATCGTCATTCTGGTATCCCACTCGATGGCTTCCATCCAGTCGATGTGCAATCGCTGTCTCTGGATCGATCAGGGGCGGATCGTCATGGACGGCTCGCCCGAGGAGGTGTGCAAGGCCTACATCGATGTGGTGCGCAACGAGGACGAAGCCAGATTGCTGGAGCGGTTCCGGGATCAAGCCAATACTAGGTTCTCGCAAGACGGCTGGGATGTCGACACGCTGTACGTACTTCAAGGCGATACGGCGACGCAAAGGGTTCTTCTCGAGGCCGGGGAGGATGCGTTGATACGTACTAAAATCCGGATCCCCGTCGGGATTGAAGGGGCACGACTTGCCATGTCGGTGACGCGCCTTGACGAGCTGACCGTCACGCAACGGCATGTTTCGCTGCATGAATACACGGACAATGGCGTGGCGCGTGTTCAGTTCGCGATGCGGCCGCTGGTGCTAGGGCAGGGGGTTTATCGGCTGGAAATCACAGCCGAGCATGGCCAGGCAATCGTGGCGTCTCGCAGCATGATTTTCGAGGTTTTCGTACGGCAACCGCCTACGGGTGGTGTGCCCATGTTGCTGTATCCGTCGGAAGCGACTGCATCATTTTTATCGTAGCTTGTCATGAGAATATTTGGTCTGGAACGGCGAGATATCGGCCTGATATACAACTTTTTTGTGCTCAACGTCCGCGACAAGTATCTCGGTTCGCGGTTGGGCAGCGTATGGGCGATTGCCAATCCGCTGTGCATGCTTGGCATCTTCACCTTCGTATTTGGCTTCGTCTACAAGGCAAAACTGCCAGGTGCGGATACGACACTGGCATATGTGACGTGGTTGATCAGCGGTTACGGCCCCTGGATCGCCCTGTCGGAGGCATTGATGGCCGGAACCATGTCCGTGGTTTCGGCATCGGGCCTGGTAAAGAATCTCGCCTTCAAGACGGAAATTCTGCCGTTGGCAGCCGTGGCGACGGGGGTCGTGCCGTTGACGGTCAGCCTCGTGTTTCTGACGATTTTGCTGGTCGCGGATGGCTCGATGCCGAGTTGGCATGTTGCCTGGATTCCACTGGTTATCCTGTTGCAGTTTTTCTTCATCGCGGCCATTGCACTGTGGTTGTCGGCGATCACGGTTTTCGTGCGGGATATCAGCTTCGTGTTGCCCAGCGTGCTGACGGTCCTGATGTTTGCGACACCGGTCTTCTACGCACTGGACATGATGCCGCAAGTGGTGCGCCGGGTATCCGAGTTCAATCCGCTCTATATCATCGTTGAAGGTTATCGGCAGCCGTTGATTCATCATGCCAGCCCGTCTGCATGGGGATTGGCCTATGTGTTCGGGCTTTCGTTGGTTATTTTCTATAGCGGCATGAAGGCATTCCGCCGCGTAAAGGGCAATTTCGAGGGGGCGTTGTGACGGTAGCCAGATATACGGAGGCCCGCGCATCTGGTCTGGCCCGGCATTTCGATGCGGTCATCATCCTTACGGATCAGCCCTGGCGGGAGGACCCGCTGGATCCGCGGTACGTCAGAGCGCAGCATTTCGCCGGGCAGTTGCCGGTAGTGGTCGTGGAGCCAGGCTCGGTTACGCCAACCGGGCCGCTACGAATGTCTGGCGGCATAGAGGTCGTTGCCATGACTGCTCAGCCGACGCACGAAGCGGTCGATCGGTTGACTGAAGCCTTGCATGAGCACTCTATCCGGCGCCCCTTGTTCTGGCTGGAAGATTGTCGCGCTTATCTGGAACTGTTGGATTGCTGGCCCAACGCGATGACGGTCTATCGCGCGAGCGGGGGAGGCGTTGCGGTAGGCGCTGGCGCGACGGTCGCGCTTCGTGAGGCGGCGACCTTGTTCCGCCAGGCTATGCCCCGTTATGTGCATCTGCTTGTCGCGACCGATGAGCACGTAGCGGCCACCTATCGCCGGTATGGGGAGTATGCGGGTCGTATCGAGGTATTGGCGGATGCCTACGGGTCGAATTTCGGTCAATATCTGAGCGTACCGCAGGAGGCAGTACCGTCGAGATCGGTTCTTTACCATGGCCCGATCGACGACGCGCTCGACTATGAACTCTTGCATCAATTGGTGCATCTGCTGCCCGACTGGAAATTCGTTTTTTGCGGCGCCGCCGATGATCAACTGCCGGCTTGGCGGGGATTGGTTGCGCATGACAATGTGTCACATACGCCAACGCCGAGCGCTGCGGATTTTGGCGCGCAGTGTGCGGATGCCATGGCTGGCATCCTGCCTTTCAACATGGACGCTCGTTGGACGTCGCGTCGGAGGGCTGCACGGGCTTTATATGAAGCGGCCGGGCTGCCAGTCCTGGATAGGGCCGAGGGTGAGTGCCAGTTGCAGGCGCAGGCGTGGGTGGCGGCGCTGCATAGCTCGTTGGCGGAAGGGCGGGCGGAGGCAGGTGCCGATCAGGAGCCCGGCTCCTCGTTGCTGGATGCGACAAGCCATGGCGCGGTGCTTGGCGCAATGGTGGAGGACGCCTACCTGGCATTGTTGCGGCGGCCTCTCGATCACCGCCTGAACATTCTTGTGTTGTACGACGATCGTTGGACGCATATTGGAACCGTCGAAGAGCACCTGGGTTCTTTTCAGAAATATTCCCGCCACAACATATTCTATCTCCCGGTGACTCGACAGTCGCCCGAGCAGGATCGGCGCCTGGCGGCGGAGATCGACCTGTCGGTTTTCGATGTGGTCATCATTCATTATGCCGTTCGCCTGTCGTTGAAGGATTATTTGCCCGAGCCCATGGCGCTGCGAATCCGGCGCTTCACCGGGCTGAAGGTCCTCTTCATCCAGGATGAATACGATACGACCAATACGGCGAAGGCCTGGATCAAGCGCCTGGCTCTCGACATGGTCTATACCTGCGTGCCGCCGGCTGGCCGCGAATATGTCTACCCCGCCAGCGACTTCCACCGGACCGAGTTCCTGTCTACCCTGACGGGCTACGTGCCCGAGGATCCATCGCTGGGTCAGTACCTGCTTCCTCTGCGTGAGCGCGAGATCCTGGTGGCATATCGCGGCCGAATGTTGCCATATTTCTATGGCAGCCTGGGATGGCAAAAGTATCGGATAGGTGTGGACGTGAAGGCATTGGCGCAAGAGCGCGGGTTGCCGGTCGATATCGAGGTCGACGATACAAAGCGAATCTACGGTACGGACTGGTATCGCTTCCTGGGTTCGGCGCGCGCAACGCTGGGTACGGAAAGCGGATCCAACGTCTTTGATTTCGATGGCAATGTGCGCAGCGAGATAGAACGGCGTCTCGCGCAGAATCCCGATCTGCCATTCGCGGAACTCTATAACGAGTTGCTCGAGCCGCTGGAGCGGAATATCCGCATGAACCAGATTTCGCCCAAGATATTCGAGGCGATTCGTTTGCGAACGGCATTGGTCCTGTTCGAAGGGGAATACTCTGGCGCGCTGACGCCCGGCGTGCACTATATTGCGCTGAGCCAGGACTACGCCAATATCGATGAAGTCTTCGCGCGCCTGCAGGACCTGGATTTCCTGGAAAGGATGACGGAGCGGGCCTATGAGGACATCGTGGCCAGCGGGAGATACTCGTACCGCAGTTTCGTGGAAGGGGTGGACGCGGATATCGAGCAACGGTGGCTGTGCGGGCCGCGCGCCCGCATTTATGCGGCGCCGGTACTGGCTACAGACCGGCACGGCGCTGCCCATGTGATCATGCCCTCCGGCACGTCCGGCTGGTGCCTGTCCACTTCCATTCTGTCAGGTAGCCTGCAGCGCGAGCAACTGGCTGGACATATGTCCACCGCCATGGGGAATTGGGCGCAAATCATGCTTGCCGAACGCAAAGCGGCCCGGCGCGCATACTTGCGCGCACAGCCGCGGCGATATGCCGGGGCGGCTTACCGTCGCAGCATTGCATTGGCAAGGAGGGTATGGCATCGCATCCCGATGCCGGCGGCCTTCCGTCGCCAGGTCGTACGTGGCGTACGTGCCGTTAAAACCCGCTTGATGGGGCGCTGAGCATGTGCGAAGGCCAAGCTGAACTCGATGGCGCGCCACGCGGGAGGATGGCGCGATGAGACGCGTGGAACGTTTGCTGCTCGTCTGCTACTACGATCCAAATGGGATCGAAACCGTTCTCGACAACATCGGGTACGTCAAGGCGTATTCGGCCTTCCACGTCGATATCCTGAATCTCTTTGGCGCCGCCTCCGCCCTGACGCGCGGTGAAGGATATCGTCTGGAGGCCTATGATGGCGTCATTATTCACAACACGATTTCCTACAATCCTGCCAACCTCGAGTCGATAGACCGCCAGTTTGTTCCGGCATTGAGTCAGTATGAGGGCGTGAAGATAATCTTCAAGCAGGATGAGCAATATCGCACCCTTGCGGTGGCCGAGTTCATCGGCAGCCGCGCTTTCGATCTGGTGTTCACCTGTGTGGACGCGCAGGAACGTGCCAAGGTATATCCTCCTGACGTGGTTGGCGACCGGGTCGTTTTTCGGCAGATGTATACCGGATACGTGACGCCGAAGCTGCGTGCCCGGACGACGACCGGAGTTGAACGCGACATCGATATTTCTTATCGTGGCTCGTTGCAGCCGCTGTATTTTGGCCGGCTGGCATACGACAAGCGCCGCATCGGCGACGAGGTCTTGCATGCCGCGCAAGGCACCGGCCTGAAAACGGATATTTCGAGTCGCTGGGAAGACCGGCTCATGGGCGAAGACTGGTTTCGCTTCCTCGCTAGATCGAAGAGCACGCTGGGTGTTGAATCAGGAGCCAGCATCTTCGACTTCGATGGTGCGGTCGAGAAATTGTGCGGCGAGTTGGAGCAGCGTCGCGGCGATTTCACGGACGAACACAAGTACAGTGAATGGGTTCTGCAGCAGCTGGAGCCCTACGAAGGAAACGTCTACTACAACCAGATATCGCCGCGCCACTTCGAGGCGGGCGCTGCCCGTACATTGCAGGTCATGTACGAAGGCCGCTATTCCGACATTCTCCAGCCGTGGAAGCATTTCGTGCCGCTGCGCAAGGATCTCGGTAATTTCCAGCAGGTGTGCGAGTATGTGCTCGATCCACGGCTACGGGGTGAAATCGTCGATCGCGTCTATGACGAAATTATCGCCAATCCGATCTATTCGATGAAGCATTTCATCGGGGAGTTGGATCAGGCTGTGGCCGAGGCGTTGGAGCGCAAGCCGAACCGCGCGGCGCCTACTCGGCGCGTGCCGGCTGACGGGCGTGACAACGTGTTGTTGCTGTGTGCGCATCCGCCCGCCGCCGACCCACGGATAGGCTGGGTTGCCGATTTCGCGCCTGCCGGCATTCGCGTGCATGTGATGGGGGTGGCGGACGATATCGCCGTTCCCCTTGTCCGCCAACGCGCGCAGGGCGGGTTGGAAATCACGCAGCCCAGGGGCACTGGCGCCGACTGGGAGCGGTTGGCATTGATGCAGGATGAGCAGGGGGCCGGATTGGATGTCCTTTGCCGCTTGCGGATGCTGGAGCAGATGTCGCAAGCCCAGTTGAACGTGCTGGTGGACGGCGGTGTGACCGCTGAGCGGGCCTATGAGTTCAACTGGATGTGCAGTTATTTGCGCCGTACGAGCCAGGCGCTTATTGCTGCCGCAATGAATGCGTCCGGATACTCGGCAATAGTCGCTGCAGATTTCGACTCCTTGATCGCCGCTGTCGTGCTCAAGCGGCTGTATGGCATCCCGGTCCTGTACGACGCGCACGAGTTCTGGCCTACTTCACTGGGACCTGCCACGGCGCCCTGGGAGGTTGCATTGTGGCAGCGCCTCGAGCGTCGCCTGCTGTCGGAAGTGGACAAGTCGATTTCGGTGTCGCCTCAACTGGCCGCGCACATGTCGAATTTTTATGGCCATTCCTTCGAGGCGGTGCCCAACTGCGAGCCACTCCAGGCCGCAACGGAGGCGGCGCCGCACCATGCGCCAAGGGACGAGTGCGTGTTTCTGTTTCAGGGGAACTTCATGCCCGGCAGGGGGCTGGCGTTGCTCATCGAGGCGTGGGGCCGTACCCATCCGAGTGCGATCCTGCAATTGCGCGGACCGGACCGGCCCTATAAGCGCGAACTGGAGCGGTTGGCCGAGCGGACAGGCTTGCTGGGTACCCGGATATTCTTTCCCGAGGCTGTTGCCGAAAACGCATTGGTCGCGGCAGCAGCGCAGGCGGATGTCGGGCTGGTGCCGTACGAGCCGACTACGTTGAACAGCAAATATTGCAGTCCAAACAAGCTGTCGCAGTATATGGCGGCGGGCTTGCCCATATTGGCCAATAGGTTGGAGTTCGTGGCGCAGGAGATTTCCCTGGCGGGGTGTGGAAGCGTTGTGGATTTTGCGCACGGTGACGAACTGGTGCGCGTCATCGACCATTACGCTGTCGACTCCCAATTGAGACAGCGCGAGGGCGAGTGTGGCCGGCGATACTTCCGGCAGCATTTCCACTGGGAGGCGGTAAGCGCGCCGCTGTACACTGCGTTGGCATCTCTGTCGGCCCTGCCAGGAAAGCATGAGTCGTTCAGTATCAATGTGGCCGGTATTGGGGACGGAGTTGGCGCTGGTGTCGATCCTCGCCAGGTCTGGAAGCGCACCCTGTCCCGCTTGTGGGGGATGTTACCGACGCCGGCCAAGTCGGCGTTGAAGCCAATGCTGTTGAAATTGATCGCCAGGTTTCGCGGCTAGCCGCTGCCTTACAGGATCGGACGACTTGCTACACTCGTGCCTGCCGTGGCCTGAAAGGGCTGGCAAGCTATTTTCAGACAATCAGCCTTATTGACAATATATGTGCGGAATATTCGGCGCTCTTTGGCACCAGGGGAAGTCGGTCAGTGCGATCGAACAACAGCTTCAAGTAGGTATAGCACGCCAGCAGCATCGAGGCCCCGACGGGCATGGCACATGGATAGACCCGCAGGGGCGATTGGGCTTGGCACATGTGCGTCTGTCTATTATCGACCTGGTGTCGGGCGCGCAACCCATGCGCGGCAATTCGGGTAACGTCATAACGTATAACGGCGAAATCTATAACTATATAGAATTGCGTCGAGAACTCGGTGAGGACAGTTTCGAGACTACCTCGGATACTGAAGTCATTCTGCGTGCGTACGAGAAGTGGGGCGAACGCTGCGTGGATCGTCTGGAGGGTATGTTCGCCTTCGCGATCTGGGATGCGAAGCGCGGTGAGATGTTCGTGGCGCGCGATCGCTTCGGCATCAAACCTTTCTACTATGCCTGTGTCCAGGGCGGGTTCTATTTTGGATCGGAGGTCAAAGCGCTGACGCCGTTCCTGAATCGCGTCGAGACTGATGCCAATGCGCTGCATGACTATTTTGCCTTTCAGTTCTGTCTGGGTGAGAAGACGCTATTTGCTGGTGTGCGCCAGCTCAAACCGGCACACTGCGGCTATGTTGGGCGCGACCTGGAACTGAAACAGCGGCAATACTGGGAAGTGCAATACGATCTCGACTGGGATCATACCGAAAAGTATTTCGTCGAACAGGTGCGAGAGAAGCTGCAGCATTCGGTCGATATGCACATGCGCAGCGACGTCGAGGTTGGCGCCTATATCAGTGGTGGTGTCGATTCGAGCCTTGTCGCGGCGATGGCGCGTCATGGGCGTAGGAGCTCCCGTTTCCAGGGATTTACGGGGAAATTCGCTCTGGGCGACGCCTTCGACGAGTCTCGTTATGCGCAGGCCCTGGCGGACGAGCACGATATCCTGTTGCATCAGGTGGACATCACCGAAGACGACTTCGTCAACGATATCGCGAAGGTAATTTATCACCTTGACCAGCCGGTGGCCGGGCCTGGTTCGTTCCCCCAATACGCTGTGTCACGCCTGGTCAAGGATCATGTCAAGGTGGTATTGGGCGGACAGGGCAGCGACGAGATGTTCGGGGGTTATGCCCGGTATCTGATCGCATACTGGGAACAATGCATCAAGGGTGCCTTGGACGGCACCATGCACAACGGCAATTACATCGTCACCTATGAATCCATCATTCCAAATCTGCGTACGCTGCGCAATTACAAGCCCCTGATTCAGGAGTTCATGGCTGAGGGGATTTTTGATTCACGGGACAAGCGCTATTATCGTCTGATCAACCGCTCCAATACCTTCGGAAACGTCGTCAACTGGGGGATGTTCGAGGGTATCGCATCCTCGTTCGATGATTTCAAGCAGATATTCTGGGGCAAGAATGTCGGCAAGGAATCATACTTCGATTCGATCACCCATTTCGATTTCAAGACGCTGCTGCCAGCCTTGCTGCAGGTAGAAGACCGGATGAGCATGGCGCACGGCATCGAGTCGCGCGTGCCGTTCCTTGATCACAAGCTGATCGAATTGGTCGCGACGGTGCCCGCCAATGTGAAATTCCAGAACGGCGAATTGAAGCGCCTGCTGCGCGTCGCTTTCCAGGATATGCTTCCCCAGGCGATCCGTGAGCGCAAGGACAAGATGGGATTCCCCGTTCCGCTGCAAGTCTGGATGCGCAAAGGCGGCAAAGCGCGCGAGTTCATTCTTGACACGTTCCGGAGCCAGAATGCGCGCAGCCGCGCCTATTTGGCTCCCGGTTTCGATATCGAGAAAATGATGGAGCAAGAGGGGCTGTTCAGTCGCAATATCTGGGCATTCCTGAGCCTGGAACTTTGGCAACAGCAGTTCCATGATGTACACAGGCAAACAATCTAGGCAACAAATCAAGCATTGAGGCACAGTCATGAAGAAAGTATTTATTACGGGTATTTGCGGCCAGATCGGCTCGCACATCGCGGAGCTCCTGCTCGAGCGTGGCGACAAGGTGGTTGGGATCGATAATTTCGCCACCGGCCGTCGCGAGCACCTCAAGGACCATCCCAATCTCACGTTCGTCGAAGGGTCGATTGCCGACCACGCCCTGGTCAACCAGCTGATCGGCGACCTGCAGCCCGACGCAGTCGTGCATACCGCCGCGTCGTACAAGGATCCCGACGATTGGTACAACGATACGCTGACCAATTGCGTCGGCGGTTCGAACGTCGTTCAAGCGGCGAAGAAGAACAATGTCGGCCGCTTCGTGTATTTCCAGACCGCCCTGTGCTACGGCGTCAAGCCGATCCAGCAGCCGGTGCGCCTGGATCATCCGCGCAACCCGGCCAACAGCAGCTATGCGATCTCCAAGTCGGCGAACGAGGATTATCTGGAGTATTCGGGCCTGGATTTCGTGACTTTCCGCCTGGCCAACGTGGTCGGTCCGCGCAACGTCAGCGGCCCGCTGCCGATCTTCTTCCAGCGCCTGTCCGAAGGCAAGAAGTGCTTCGTGACCAAGGCCCGCCGTGATTTCGTCTTCGTCAAGGACCTGGCCCGCGCGACGGTGCGTGCCGTCGACGGCGTCGGGCACGGCGCCTATCATTTCTCGTCGGGCACCGACGTCGCCATCAAGGAACTGTACGACGCCGTCGTCGAGGCAATGGCCCTGCCGTCCTATCCGGAACCCGAGATCCGCGAGCTGGGGCCGGACGATGCGCCGTCGATCCTGCTGGATCCGTCGCGCACCATCCAGGACTTCGGCAAGATCGAGTTCACGCCGCTCAAAGAGACCGTCGCCGCCGCTGTGGCGTATTTTCGCGAGTATGGTGTTTCGGGCGGCTACACCCATTTGAAGATCAACGAGAACAAGTGATCCCATGCGTATTCTGATCACCGGAGGCGCGGGTTGCCTGGGCTCGAACCTGATCGAGCACTGGTTGCCGCAGGGCCACGAAATCCTGGTCATCGACAACTTCGCGACCGGCAAGCGGGAGGTTCTGCCGCCCGTGGCCGGATTGAGCGTCATCGAAGGCTCGGTCACGGACGCCGGCTTGCTCGAACGCGCGTTCGATTCGTTCAAGCCGACGCATGTCGTGCACAGCGCGGCCGCGTACAAGGATCCCGACGACTGGGCCGAGGACGCCGCGACCAATGTGCAGGGCACGATCAACGTGGCCAAGGCGGCATCGAAGGCCGGCGTGAAGCGCCTGTTGAATTTCCAGACCGCGCTGTGCTACGGACGCCCGGCGACGGTACCGATTCCGATCGACAGCCCGACGGCCCCCTTTACCAGCTACGGCATTTCCAAGACGGCAGGTGAAGCGTTCCTGATGATGAGCGACGTGCCCGTGGTGTCGCTGCGCCTGGCCAACGTCACCGGGCCGCGCCTTGCCATTGGCCCGATCCCGACCTTCTACAAGCGCCTGAAGGCGGGGCAGAAGTGTTTCTGCAGCGATACGGTGCGCGACTTCCTCGATATGTCGGATTTCCTGGCGATTGCCGACCTGAGCCTGGAAGAGGGCCGGCCGACGGGCGTTTTCAACGTATCGACGGGTGAAGGGCATTCGATCAAGGAAGTGTTCGACGTTGTGCTGGACTATGTCGGCGCTACCTTGGCGGAGCCCGTGCCTGTCGTTCCTCCCGGGGCCGATGACGTGCCCAGCGTGGTCCTCGATCCTTCCAGGACCGAAGCCGAATTCGGCTGGAAGGCCAAGGTCGATTTCAAGGACACGATTACCGGGCAACTGGCCTGGTACGACAAATATGGTGTGACGGACATTTTCAGCCATCTGTCCGCGCCCAAGACCTGAAGAGTTGCCAGTCATCATGAATGCATCGAAATTAGCCAATACCAACGTCATGGTCGTCGGCGGCGCCGGCTTCGTGGGAAGCAATCTGGTCAAACGCCTGCTCGAGCTGGGTGTGAACCAGGTGCACGTCGTCGACAATTTGCTGTCGGCCGAGAAAATCAATGTGCCGGATCACCCCGCCGTGCGCTTCTCCGAAACGTCCATTACCGACGATGCCCTGCTCGTGTCGCTGCAGGACGAATACGACTACGTGTTCCACCTCGCGACCTATCATGGCAATCAGAGTTCCATCCATGATCCGCTGGCCGATCATGAGAACAACACGCTGACGACGCTGAAGCTGTATGAGCGCTTGAAGCATTTCAAGCGCTTGAAGAAAGTCGTGTATTCGGCCGCGGGTTGTTCGATCGCGGAGAAGACCTTCGACGACGCCAAGGCAACCGAAGAAACCGACATAGTGTCGCTGCACAACAACGACAGCCCGTATTCGATGTCGAAGATTTTCGGCGAGTTCTACTCCGTCTATTATCACAAGCAGCACCAATTGCCGACGGTGCGCGCGCGCTTCCAGAATGTGTACGGTCCGGGAGAAATCCTGGGTGCGGGCCGCTGGCGCGGCACGCCCGCCACGGTGTGGCGCAACGTGACGCCGACCTTTGTCTACAAGGCTCTCAAGGGAATGCCCTTGCCGTTGGAGAACGGCGGCGTGGCGACTCGCGACTTCATTTTCGTCGAGGACGTGGCCAACGGGTTGATCGCCTGTGCGGCGGACGGCACGCCGGGCGGTGTCTACAACATCGCCAGCGGCAAGGAAACCAGCATTGCGGATCTGGCTGCCAAGATCAATGAGATTACCGGGAATGAAACGGAGCTGGATCGTCTGCCGAAGCGTCCCTGGGATAATTCGGGCAAGCGTTTTGGCAGCCCGGAGAAGGCGCGTCGTGAGTTGGGTTTTGCCGCCGAGGTGTCAATTGACGAGGGCCTGCGCAGGACCATTGAGTGGACCAAGGCTAACTTGGCCATAATCGAACGGATTATGCAGAAGCATAATTCGGAGTTGGCCGCTTACGGCAAGTAAGAGTCCGGGATAGACTCCGGAGCCCGAACAGTTCCCGGCCCGGCAAACTCAGCATGGTCTTCTCAAGAAAGAGGAGGCATGCCATGATGGCCTGGGTCCGGGGGCGCATCAATGATCTGGCGCTCAGGGATAAGCTGCTTTGGATGCTGGGTTGCCGGGGAGACGAATGAACGACGACCGGAAGGCGCCACGCGGGCAAATTGTGTGGAGGCCGGTCCCATCTTGCTGACGTAAAGCGGCGCACAAAGTCTCACCCAGAGCGGCGCTGGCAACGTCGACTTGGCGATGGGTAGGAGGCCCGGCCCTACCCGAACCGTCGCGCTTCCTGCTCTTCGCAGATAGACGGGGTTCATGCAGGAGTGGCCCTGGCCGACCTAGTGCTGGGCGCTAGCGC
The DNA here is from genome assembly GCF_002119705.1 of Bordetella genomosp. 6. Taxonomy (NCBI): domain Bacteria; kingdom Pseudomonadati; phylum Pseudomonadota; class Betaproteobacteria; order Burkholderiales; family Alcaligenaceae; genus Bordetella; species Bordetella genomosp. 6. The sequence goes on along the minus strand of NZ_CP021107.1, from coordinate 4,989,534 downwards.
GTTTCACCGATCGTACTGACTCGATCGACGAGAGGACAACGTAACAATGTGGATCGGGGCCATCGATCGAAATACGATCCTGCTGTTGGAACGTATTGGTACGTATGGTACCGGGGCGAATATCGAACTTCTCGTCGCCGATCTGTAGATACGACTGCGTACAGCCTGCCATGCCCGAAATACTGACCTGCAGTTCAGCGTTTTTGCGGCTCGATGAGACCTGCATTTCCAGCGGGGCGCGTTCCGGGACGGTGCCCACATAATTCGGCATGTGCGCAAATTTCTCTGCTTGGTCAGCCAGCCTTATTTGAAGTAAACCCCCTCCATCTCGCGTTATCTGCAGGTCGCGACCTTTCATGTAGATGAAGGGGTCGTATTTGACCATTCGTTGCGCGATATACCAGACATCCGTGGTTCCAGTAAACCGATGACCTTTGCCGGCCAGAACCTCGTCCAACGAGATGGCCGACAGTAAATCATTTTGTTTCGCGAGCCATAGCGAACCCCAGGTAATGTCTACATAGCGCCATTTCTTGTCAATGAATACCTCCGCCGCTGCATGACTGGCTCTGCTATTGGAATTGGGGTCTGTGTACCAGAATCCTACCGATCTGGCCTCTATGCCGAGGCGTTGCATGAACTCGAGAAAGAGGTATTGATGGTTGCCGCAAATGCCAAAGCCACCGTCCAGGCAAATTTCCTGCTGGGACATGTTGGGCTTGATGAAATCTGCGCCTAGCGTGCTTTGATTCCAGCTGTAGCGTGCGCTGCTGGCCAGTGTGCGGATAAGGTTCATCGCTTCCGTTACCACAAACATCTGTGCCAGAGGCGTGATGCTGCCTGGTTCGCTCTTGCCTCCGGGCGTAACGTTGGCTGCACCTTCGCCCGCAGTTCTGATCAGACAAGCGTAGCGTTCCATCGATTCCTTCTGAGTACAGGGGAGCCGACTGCCGTCATAACCTGAAGGCATGGCAAGTCCGGGCCCCGGTAGGGGAGCGCCGGTGTGCACACCATCGGAGGCAGTGGATTCAGCCGTGGTGGCCGGCGCCGTGGAATCGGATGCGGCGGGCGTTGCTGATGTGGCGCGTTGAACAGCGTAGCCGCCGAAACCGGAACAGACCAGTAGAGTCAGCAGCAAGCCGATGGTGTAGCTCTTGCGATTCATGGTAGATACAGTATTGAGAGCGTTGAGACCGACGCTCTTTAAGCCTAGAAATGATCCTGATCGTCAACGCCAAGCACGCCACTAATACAGGCTGCTCAATGTCCGTCGCATTAGCTAGGGAGTTGCCTGCTTGTGCTGAGCTTGGGCTTTTGCCAGCGAAGCTGCGCCCGGGGTAGGGAACCGCAAGAGTGGCGGGTATGTATTTCTTAGTTGAGTAGCGGGAATAATTCCATTGAAGGCCATGAAATATTCGGGGCTAAAAAAGTAATACAACAAATCGGATGGCTTGTACAGGCCATTGTAGACAGAGTTGGAGATTCTTTTCATCACGGCGGTAATGCCGGGGTCGTCGTGCATATAGGCGATTACGAAGTCGCGCGCTGCGGCCCGGTGACCACTCAACAAATCGTCGAATCCGATTTTCACTACCATCCCGACGGTGGGGTCGAGCAGCAAACTGGTTCCCGCGAGGCTGATCATCCCTTGCGCATAATTGCCCGCCGCGCCGCCGTCAAAGCCTAGCATTCGCATTTGGCCTCGCCTGGGGGTCACGTGCAGAGCGTCCAGATAGTTGCCGAGCAACAGCAGATAATTGTCCGAGGTCAAAGAGGGCGCCGTCAGCAGATCGGGTAGCTTATAGGCGGAGAAGCTCCCAAAAGGTGCCGAAGCGTTTGTGGCGATAGTGGCGAAAACCACCCGATGGCCCAGATCGTCGAGTTCCATATTCTTGGTGCGCTCGATGATTTCGGCACGGCACTCATTATAGGCGTCGGTGATATTGGGGAGATCGGTTTTGATTTGCCGAACCAACTCCGGGGTCATACAGCTCAACCCTGCCGTGTCGACGGTCAGCGTTTTCATGGAACGGCTGGAACCCTGGCCTGAGCGGTCGTCTTGCGCCTCAAGGGCCGGTGCGGTCAGAAGGCCCATCAGCAGAAGCCCCACGGCGATAATTGTTGCCACAACAATGGCAGGTTGGCTGGATGGGGTGAGTTTTTGCAGTTTCATGTCTCCTCCTATTTCGCTTTATTCGGCGAACTTGTGCATGGATTCGACAACGAAATCCTCTGCCTTGGCGGCGTATGAGCAGGCATCAGCGCCGTTCCCTTGCGTTCGATGCGAAGACACCGGTTTTTCGCCGGCTGCCCGTCGCTGTGCAGCCGTACTTGCCTTAGGACAAAACCGCGGCGTGCTGCATCCACCGCTGGAAATTCACCCAGCGCCATGCCTGCCAGGAAAACGGCGTTGCGCCGGCGATCATGGCGTCGAACTGCGTCGTGACTTCGGCGTTGCGCAGAAATGGAATGTCCGCGGCGTCCACCAGCCATTGGCGCATCTGGGGCGCTGTAGCCTGCATCCACTGTTGCTCAGGGGTCGCGAAGCCGATTTTATCATCCCTATCCAGGATCAAATCCGGAACAATCCCACGCATTGCCTTGCGGAAAATGTGCTTGGTCTGGCCGTCGTCAGAGACGAGGTAGCGTTCCGGAAGGCCAAGGGAGAATTCCGCCAGATCCTGGGTGAGAAAGGGCACGCGGCTTTCGACGGAGAAGCGCATGGAGTTCCTGTCGCCATGCCGCAGCAGGGCGCCCAGGCCGCGGTGATACAGCGAATGCGCCAGTTCGTTGGCGAGGCGGCGCCCGCGCCGGGGCGTGGCGGCTGCCCAGGCATGCACGGGTTCGCGCATGATCACGCCATGGTCGCGCAAGACCCGCGCATCCAGCCATGAGGGAGCGTGTTGTCTTCCCGTGGCATGCCGCAGGTTGGCCAAGTGGCGGCTGCCGGCGGCCAGGGCGGCGGCCTGCGCCAGGCGGGCGGCCGCGCCGCGGCCTTGCTGCCTCAGCAGTCTGGCGGCGGCGCCAAGGCGGCCGGTCTCCAGAAGGCTGGCGAGACGCTCGGTCGGGTATCCGCCGTACCCGCCCAGCAGTTCGTCCGCGCCCTGGCCATCCAGGGTCACGACGACGCCATGTTCGCGCGCCAGTTTGAAAACCCGGTACTGGGCGTAGATGCTGGTGCTGCCCACGGGTTCGCCCTGCACGCGGATGAGGTCGTCCAGATCGTCCAGCAGTTCGTGCGGGGCAATATGTATCTTGTGGCCGGTAGCGCCGCAATGCTGGTTCACCAGGTCGACCCAGCGCTCTTCCGAGCGACGCGTATCGCCGGAGATGAAGCTGAACGTCTGGATGGGCAGGTCAGGTTCCAGCCAGCGCATGGCACATACGATGGCCGACGAGTCGATACCGCCGGACAGCGCCGCCCCGATCGGGACGTCGCTGCGCAAGTGCAGGCGGACATTGTCCAGGAAGCGGGCGCGCAGTTCCTCGGCCGCCTCCTGGAACCCGATGGGCCGGCATTCCTGCGACGCCGGGGTATCCCACGCCATGGGTTCGTCCGCCTGGCCCGTGCGCAGGTCCAGCGTCAGCAGGTGGCCGGCCGGCAGTTGTCGGATGCCGGCGATGAAGGTATCCGGCGGCTGGTCGTACTGTCCATACGCCAGGTAGTCATAGGCGCGTTGCCAGTTCAGGCGCGGGGCGTGCGGCAGCAGGGCCTGGACGGCCGGCAATTCCGAACCGAACAGCAGGCGTTCCGGGGCCGCGTGGTAGTACATCGGCTTGATGCCGAAGGCATCCCGCGCCAGGGTGAGCGTCTGTTGCCGGCGATCGTACAGCGCGAAGGCGAACATACCCTTGAAGCGGCGTAGCGCGGCGGCGCCCCACTGTTGCCAGGCTGCGAGCAATACCTCTGTGTCGCTGTCGCCGCGGAAGATTGCGCCAATTTGTTGCAGCTCGGATCGCAGTTCCCGGTAATTGTAGATTTCACCGTTGAATACGACGGTCAGGCGATCGGCGTCGCCATGCATGGGTTGGTGGCCGGCTGGGCTCAGGTCGATGACCGCCAGCCGGGTATGGCCCAGCGACAGGCGTCCGCTGGGCGCTGCAAACTGTTCGCTGCCGCAATCGTCGGGGCCCCGGTGGGCCAGCTTCCGTAGTCCGGCGGCAAAGCGCGCGTCGTCGCGATCGTCGTGGTGTCGCCACCAGGCGCCCAATACACCGCACATGATTTCAGGACGTAAGCAAGGAGATGTCGGCCATTGAGTAGGAAATGGGCCTGTATATTGAGTGAGCGATGCTATCATGGCCGGGCTTTGCTGGCGCGGCGACATGAGAATTGCGTACCTGACCTTCGAATTGCCGGACACCCGGACGGGCGTTGGTAAAAAAATACTTGCCCAGGCAAATTTCTGGCGCGCAGCTGGGAATCAGGTGCGGCATTTCGTGCTGCGTTCGCCGGCCTCGTCGGCTCTCGGTGAGGTTGAGTTTCTTTGCCAGCGCCGCCCAGGTGGTCCGATGGTGGGGGCCATGCTGTCCAGCGGGCGTATCTCCGACTCCCTACAAGCCTGGCGGCCTGACGTGATTTATGCTCGGCAAATGCTGTGGTGGCCGGGGGCGTTGCGCGCGCTGCGGGGCGCGCCGCTGATAATCGAATACAACTCGATTGCCAGGAACGAATATCGTTCCAGTTCGAAAATCAAGTATCTGCTGGAAATTATTTCGTCAAAGTATTTTCCACGGCAAGCGCGGGGTATTATCGCGGTCACGCCGGAATTGCTCGCCACGGTGCCGGCGACGCAGGCGGAAGGCGTGGTCATCAGTAATGGCTACGATTTTACGGCGGCAGTGCCGCGCGCCGCGCCGATTAATACGCGAGCGAGGCTGTTGCTGGTGGGCTCTCCTGGCCAGCCGTGGTTGGGAGCGGACAAGATGGTACGCCTGGCAACGCTCATGCCTGAATATGATTTTGACGTGGTGGTTCCTGGTCTGAAGCTGGCGGGCCCGCCGAATCTGTATTTCCACGGCGCGTTGTTCGACGAAGACCTGGCGGCCCGCTATGCCACCACCGACGTTGCGCTGGGCACCTTGGCCTTGCACCGCAAGGGCATGGAGCAGGCCGCGCCGTTGAAGACACGCGAATATCTGGCGCATGGAATTCCGGTGGTGGGCGGTTATGATGACCCGGATCTCGACGGCGCTGCCTATTGGTTGAATATAGGCAATACTGAAGACAATATTGATCGGAATATTGAGAACGTCCGCAATTTCGTGACGCAATGGCGAGGCAGATTGCCTGATCGCGGGGACATCGAGTCCCGGCTGGGTTTTTCGGGCAAGGAGTGCGCGCGGTTAGATTTCTTTGAGCGAGTCCGCCAGCATGCCGGTTAGACGCATTGCGCTGATTACCAATGGATACCCCGACATCTATGCACGGGAGCGGTCGTTCATCCTGCCGGAACTGAGGGCATTGCTGGCGTATGGGCACCAGGTGACGCTCGTCCCCGTGCGCGAGGTGACCGAGGTCGATCCGGACCTGCCCGAAGGGGTAGGGGTGGAACGGCGTCTGGCGCACTTGTACCGCCCTTGGCAGCTACCCGCTACGGTCCTGTGGATGATGTTCCGCGGTTATTTCTGGCGCGAGGCCTGGCGGTGCCTTGGACGCGGCCGGCTGCGCTACCTCGGGCACTTTTTCAAGGAAAGCGTGCGGGCGACCAACACGTTGCGCATGCAGTCGGCATTGCGCGACTACGACGTGCTGTACACATACTGGTTCAAAGGGGAGTCGACTGGCATATCGCTGCTGCCGGGAACCCACGCGCGGCGGCTGACCCGTGCGCATGGCTACGACTTGTACGAGGATCGCCCCAATAATGAAGGTTATATCCCCTACCGTGAAATGACGCTACCGCGGCTGGACCGGGTCGTGGTGCTATCCGAAGAGGCGCGTGCCTATCTGGAGCAGCGCTACCCGGCCTCGGTGGGCCGCACCGTGGTTTCTCCGCTGGGCGTTGCGCACGAGTCGGACGAGAACCCCGGCCCGGAAGCGGGCCGTATCGTGCTGGTTTCCTGTTCGTATCCCACGCCCAATAAGCGCCTGCCCTTGATCGGTCAGTTGGCGGCGGCCGTGGCCGAGGCTCAACCGTCGGTCAAGGTGGTATGGGTGCATTTCGGTTGCCGGCGCGAAGAAGCGGGTCTGCCCGTGGATTTCGCGGGCCCCGCCAATCTGTCGGTGCAGTTTGCCGGCGAGGCCCCCAACGAGCATATCCGCCGCTGGTATGCCACCCGGCCGGTCAGCTTTTTCGTGAACCTGAGCCAGTCCGAGGGGCAGCCGGTTTCGATCATGGAGGCGATGGCGTTCGGCATTCCCGTCATGGCCACGGGCGTGGGGGGCATACCCGAGATGCTGCGCCACGGTGGCGGCCTTACGCTGCCCGAGCAGCCCGATGTGGACGCCGTGGCGCGCGAGATGCTGCACCTGCTGGACGACCCGCAGCGCTACCAGGCGATGCGCGAGGCGGCTCGCGAGACCCAGCTGGCCTATTTCAATACCAGCGCCAATCACCGGACCCTGGCCGACCTTATCGGCGAGTTCTAGGGCCTTGCGCGGGGGTGGCGAAGCCTGGCTGGCTAGGCGTACGTGACCGAAGCATATTCCCGTACGATCTGGCCCAGCAATTCCGCCGCTTGCCGCGGACTGCACATTTGCAGCGAACGATCGAGCATGCGCAATTGCCCCATGAGGGTTTCGTACGGAAGGCTGTATTCCGTGGCGCGCATGATGCGGGGATGCAGGGTTTCGCGGGAGTCTTCCCCGATCAGCAGTTCTTCATACAGCTTTTCCCCGGGCCGCAGGCCGGTAATGCGGATCTCGATATCGCCATCCGGCTGGTCCGAGTTCTTTACCGTCAGTCCGTACAGGCGCACCATGCGTTCGGCCAGCTCCCGGATCAATACCGGTTCGCCCATGTCCAGCACGAATACCGAGCCGGATTCGCCCATGGCGCCGGCCTGCAATACCAGTTGCGCGGCTTCGGGTATGGTCATGAAGTAGCGCGTGATCTCGGGGTGGGTGAGCGTGATCGGCCCGCCGTCCAGGATCTGGCGCCGGAACAACGGGACGACGCTGCCGGAGCTGCCCAGCACGTTGCCAAAGCGCACCATCGAGAAGCGGGTCTTGTCCTGGATCTGCGCGTGCGCCTGCAGGATCAGTTCGGCCAGGCGCTTGGAGGCGCCCATGACATTGGTGGGGCGCACGGCCTTGTCGGTGGAGATCAGGACGAAATCGAGCACGCCTGCCTGGATGGCGGTTTCAGCCATGTTGAGCGTGCCGAAGGCATTGGTGCGTATGCCCTCGGAGACATTGTGCTCGACGATGGGCACGTGCTTGTACGCGGCGGCGTGATAAATGGTCTGTACGCCGTGTTCCTGCAACTGGGCCAGGCAGTGGGCCGCGTCGCGCACCGATCCCAGCACGCCGGCGATTTCGATGTTGCGCTCGCCGACGCGCTGCCGCAGATCCTGTTCGATGGCGTAGAGCGCCGGTTCGGCGATCTCGAAAAGCACCAGCTTGCGGGGCCGCAAGGCCAGGATCTGGCGGCACAGTTCGGAACCGATGGAGCCGCCGGCGCCCGTGACCATGACGACCCGGTCGGTGACGCAGCGGCCCAGCAGGGTGTCGATGGGCGCGACCGGATCGCGTCCGAGCAGGTCCTCCACCTGTACGTCGCGCAGGCGCACGCCGTTGGTGGGGTCGATGAGTTCGCGCATGCTTGGCACCAGCCGGATGCGCAGGCGATACGGCTCGGCGGCCTCGACGATGCTGCGGATCTGCTTGGGGGGCGCCGAAGGCATCGCGATCAGCAACTGTCGGATGTTGTGGCGGTCGATCAGCTTGGGCAGCTGCTCGGGCGGGTAGACCCGCAGGCCGTTGACGACCAGGCGGTGCTTACGCTTGTCGTCGTCCAGCATGGCGACGGGACGGTAATGCGGCCCCGCGCGCAGCGCCATGGCCAGCTGCGACCCGGCCCCGCCCGCGCCGTAGATCAGCACCGGCGTGCGCGGATCGGCCATGTGGTGGTCGGCGGGAAACAGCAGCTTGCGGGCAATCAGCCGCACCCCGATCAGGCCCACCAGGGCGAGCGCGGCATACAGGACCAGCACGCCACGCGAGATGGTGGCCAGTTGCAGGAAGGTGTTCCCGGCGGTCACGACCATGACCGAGACCACGATTCCCCCCAGGATGGCGGCCAGCACCCGCTCGCTCATGTAGCGCAGGATATAGAGGTAGACGCCGAACGCCGCCAGGGCCGCAATGCCGCCCGCGCAGGCCAGCAAGGACAGGAACAGATACTGGTCGGTCAGGAAGAACAGCTCGAAACGCAGCCATAGCGCCAGGTGGAAAGTACCCAGCAGGATTACGGCATCCAGCACGATCGCCAGCATCTGCTTGAACGGTCGCGGCAGGTCGACGAAGAGGCGCCGGATGGCATAGGGGAGAGTCATGACTGCGGCGAACGATGCGATAAGGGGGAAGCAAGCGGTTTGCGGATTTTACCGACTAGCGTGCTGTGGAAATGCGCCTGGACGGGCCGGGGCGCCATTTTTCTGTGGCAAGACCGCCACGCAGACGCCGACCAGAAACCAGAAGGGCTGCAGGTAAATCATGGAACTCGGGGCCATGCCGGCAATCGCGGCGGTTATCAAACAGATGCGTCCGGTACTGTCCGAGCGCACCAACAGCCACCCAAGGAATACCACCCACAGCAGGCCCAGATGAAAAAACATTTCGAACCAAAAGAAATGGGGCGATGCCCATTGGGCGTCCGTCGCCGGCCACATCAGGTTCAATTGTCCCAGGCCCAGGCCCAATGCCCATTGCCACCACGGCATCTCGCGGATTTGCGCGTACATGTCCAGCAATAGCTGGACCCGATAAGCGGTCGAGTGGTCGCCGTTATTGGCGACTACGCCGATCTTGTCCACGGGAGGCATGTCCTCGCTGGCCTGAACGGATTGGACTGTCTCGCTCGCGGCGGCGGTGGATGCCGGCGTCAGTACGGCGCCGGCCCCCACCTGGGCCCTGGGCGCCAGGGAGGGGAGGGTGCCGAACTGGAAGTTGCCATGGTGCAGCACCAGGGCCGCGGCCGAGGTCGCAAGCAGCGCGCCGGCCAGCAGCGCCCGGTTGCCGTGTCCAAGGCGCCGCGCGTAGCCCAGCAGGTACAGCAGCCCCAGCACGCTTGCGGCCAGCAGGATGGTGCGGCGGTTCATGGCCAGGGCATAGAACCAACAGGTTAGGTACAGCGGGAACGACAGCTTGCGCTTGATCAGGAGCCAGATGAGATTGGCGAAAACCAAGGCCGTGGCCATGTCGTTGATGTTGTACCAGACGCCGCCGGTCAGGGGATAACTCATCCGGAAGCGGCCGGAACCGGTCCAGGCGTCGTAGATGGGTATGGCGGCTGTGATCAGCCAATAGAGGACAATGGGGTACAGGCCCTCCACGAAATCAACGCGGCGGCGGACCATTGCGTCGGCGAGCACGGCGTAGCAGGCGCCTGTCAGCAGGAAGGCCAGGAAACGCAGATAACGGTCCGTATGCTCCACCCACAGCAGCTGGATCAGCAGGACCGCGGCGGTTGCCGCCAGCCAGCGGGTCAGGGCGCTATCGAGGACGGCATGGCGCCATTGCCGGTCCAGCGCGATCAGGGCCAGGATCAGCGCGGCGCCGAAATGAAAGGGTCGCAGCGGCGCCAGCACATAGATGGACGAGCCGGAAAAGCCCAGTGCGACGGCGCACAAGGCCAGTGGCGTGGACAGGTTCGGCCAAGCCAGAGCTCGGGTCGGCGCGCTAGACAAAGCCAATACAAACTCCGAAGAAAAGAGCGGGCGCCAACAAACCGATCGCGATCAAGCGGCCATTCAGCATGGCCTGGATGGCATGGTAGACGTCATGGGTCGGGCGCGCGTCCACGATGCCGGCAATGCGGGGTTCCAGGACAAAGGTGAGCAGGACGGTCGCAACACCGTTGATCAGCCCCGACAGTTGCGAAATCGTACTTCGATACTCGTGAAATACCAGCGCGAAAAAGTATGAAAGTAATACGCCCAGGCAATAGCAAAGGAAAACGATTGCGGCCAGCAGGGCGATGCGTTTCTTCGGCAGGCTGGCCGGCGTCTCCAGCGCGGCCCGGATTTCTTCAACGCGCAGCGGCGCCTGCCCCGCGCGTTTGCGCACGGCATTGGTCAGCAGCGCGATCCAGGAGTAGCGCAGCCAATAGCCCACCAGGGACAGCAGCGCCGCGCCAAACATGGCGGCCAACCCCATTTGCAGGTAGAGCGAGGTGGGCACCTGCTTGTCGACCAGGAAACCCAGCAGCGGCATCAGGGCGAGGTAGAAGAACCGGGTGATCGTGGTGGTGGCGTTCTGGATGGCATAGCCGGTGACGGGCTTGCCCGCCATGCGGCCCGCGACGCGCGCGTAGTAGCTCAGATACTCGAGCAGGTGAATGATCGAATAGCTGGCGATGACCAGCAGGGGAAGCAGGGTCATCATACGGAGGCGGGCTGGTTCGCACGGTAAAGCCTGGCTGTTTCGGCGTAGGCGTCCAGCATCATGTCCAGGCTTTTGCTCCAGGTATATTCGCGGAGCACGCGGGCTCGTCCGGCGGCGCCCAGGCGTTGCCGCAGCTCCGGGTCCAGGACCAGTTCCTGCAGCCTGTCGGCGGCGGCGTGGGCGTCCTCCCGGGCCACGATGTAGCCCGTCTGGCCGTCCACCACGACCTCGGCCGGGCCATCGGCGTTGGACACCACGACCGGCAGGGCGCACGAGCAGGCCTCGAGAATGGCGACGCCGAAGCTGTCCATGCGGCTCAAGGCCACATACACATCCAGCGCTCGCAAGGCTTCGGGCACATCGGCGTGCGGGATGCGTCCCTTGAATTCCACCAGATGCGCGATGTGGGCGGCCTGGGCCTGCTCGCGCAAGCGCTGCAACTGGCTTCCCGCGCCATAGATGCGCAACACCAGGCGTTCGGCCATGTCGGGCTGGCTGGTCGCCAGGGTCTGCCTGAGCAGCGCAAAGGCCTGGATCAGCGTGTCGATGCCGTAGTGGGTTTCCAGCGCCTTGACGGTGCCTATCACGATGGGACCGTCCGCGGCCGGCGCCTGGGCGGATTGGGCCGGTTGAAACAGCGCTTCGTCGATGCCGAACGGGGTGACAAAGATCGGTCGTCTCGTCAGGCCGCGCATTTCGCGCTGCATGGCGTGACTGGTGGCCGCCAGGGCGGTCGCATGGTCGAGATTGCGCTGCAGCAATGCCTTGTGCCACGTGCTGGCGTTCGGAAACTCGTAAATGTCGCTGCCCCAGGCGGACAGCAGCACAGGGGAGAAACGGGCGCGGCGCGCCAACAGGCCGTAGCCGGTGGCGTAGTGAACGTTGAGCAGGTCCGGTTCGATGCGTTTGAGCAGCGCCCGCAGGCGCGGCGCGGCTAGAAAATAGCCCAGCGGCGCGCGCCAGGGAAGCCGATACTGCGTGATGCGTTCGTCGTACAGCGAGGGATCGGGTGTTTCCAGCGAAAGCAGGTGCACTTGCAGGCCGCGACGAGCCAACCCGTTTGCCCAGCGGATGGTATGGATACTGCGCGCCGGCCCCAGCAAGGCAATCCTGGCAGGAGTGCCTTGCGCGAAGTCTGGCGACTGGCGAGTGGGTGCGTTACTTAGCAAGATTAATCGTCGAACCATCGTGGGCGCGCACGGCCGAGCACACCCTGAGGAACGCTGGATGGGGGGAAGCCGCTGCATTGGCACGCAACGACACGGCACTGCCGGGAGCGCGCCATCGAGTGCGAGTCAAATTAACACAATCTCCAGAAAGCGGCGTGCCGTACCCACGAAGTAAGCGTATCAAATAGTTTCCGATTATCTGGCGACGGCCAGCAGGGTTTGCGCAATTATTTTCAGATCACCTGAAAAGGTCCGCGTGCGGACATATTCGGCCTGGATGCGCAGCTTTTCGGGAAGTATGACCTCGCGGTATGTGCGCTCGGGGTCCGCCGATTGACCCAGGATTTCGTTTTCGTTGCGAAAACGTATCGACGCGGGGTCGGTAATTCCCGGACGCACCGAGAGAACCAGGTCGCGCAACGCGTCCGGATACAGGGCCACATAGCGGGGCACTTCGGGGCGCGGGCCGACCAGGCTCATGCTGCCGGTGAAGACATCGATCAATTGGACCAGCTCGTCCAGCTTCCACTTGCGGATCCACTTCCCTATGCGGGTTATGCGTGGGTCGGCGCCCACCGTGATCTGCTTCGCCTGCGGGTCCTGGCGCACGCTCATGCTGCGCAGTTTGTGGATGCGAAATGGCACGCCGCCCTTGCCGACACGTTCCTGGCGGAAAAACACCGGTCCCGGGCTGTCCAGCTTGATGGCAATCGCGATCAGGGCGAGCAACGGCAGAAGCGCCATCAGACCGAGGCCCGAGCAAACGACGTCAAACAGCCGTTTGATCATGGGCGCAGAAGCTGCCGTACCGATTCGGTGACCCGCCGCACGTCGGCGTCGCTCATGCGCGAGTAGATCGGCAGGCTGACCATGCCTTCGAACGCGGCCTGGGAATGCGGATACATGTCCGGCGTCAGTCCATATCGGTCGCGCCAATAGGGCTGCAGGTGCAGCGGCACGTAGTGCACGCTGCAACCGATGCCGTTCTCGGTCATGCGCACGATGAAGTCGTCACGCTTGAGCGGCGCCTCTCGGTGGATGCGGATGGCATACAGGTGCCACGAGTGCTCGTCGTCGCCGCGGTGGGCCACGCGTTCGACGCCCGGCGTGCGGCCAGGGCAGGGGGGCAGCGTCAGCGGCAGGTCGGCGAAGGCCTGGTCATAGGCCGCGGCGATCCGCGCGCGCCGGTCGCGCATTTGCTGCACGCGTCGCAGCTGGACCCGGCCCATCGCGGCGGCCGTGTCGGTCATGTTGTACTTGAAGCCGGGGGCGACGATTTCGTAGTACCACGCCGGCTTCTTCGAGGTGAAGCGATCGAAGGCGTCGCGGTCGATGCCATGCAGCCGCATGACACGGCAGCGCTTGGCGAGGGCCGGGTCGCGCGTGACCACCATGCCCCCTTCGCCGGTGGCCAGCGTCTTGGTGGCGTAAAAACTGTAGACGGTCAGATCGCTTCGCAGGCTGCCGATACGCTGGCCTTGCCAGGAGGCCGGCAGCGCGTGGGCGGCGTCCTCGATGACCTTCAGGTCGTGCTTGCGGGCGATGGCCAGGATGCTGTCCATGTCGCAGGACAGGCCGCCGTAGTGCACCGGCACGATGGCGCGGGTGCGCGGCGTGATGGCGCGTTCGATGGCGGCGGGCGAGATGCACAGCGTGGCCTGGTCGATATCGACCAGGACGGGTTCGGCGCCCAGGTAGCGGGCGACTTCGGCGCTGGCGGTGAATGTATGCGTGGTGGTGATGACTTCGTCGCCTGGTCCGATGCCGATGGCTTCCAGGGCCAGGTGCAGGCCGGCGGTGGCCGAGTTGACGGCCACGGCCTCGACGTCGGCGCCGACGTAGCTCGCGAACTCGCGTTCGAATTCGCGGGCATTGGGGCCGGTGGTCAGCCAGCCCGAACGCATGGATTCGGTGACCGCTTGGATTTCGGCCTCGCCGATATCGGGCAGGGCAAAGGGCAGGAAGTCGCTCATGGTGCTGGATCGCTGTAGAAGTGAGGGGCGCGCCGCCGGCGGCACCGGCCAATTCTCGCAGATTAGCGCGAGGCTGCGCGCCGTGGCGTGACAGATTGCACGGCGTCGAGGAATTGTTGCGCCAGTACCGGGTAGTCGTGGTGCGCGAGCACGTAGTCACGGCCGCGCCGGCCCATGGCATGGCGCTCGGCGGCGGGCAGGGCGCGCAGGCCGTGCAGGGCGGCGGCCAGGGCGGCCGGGTCTTCCGCGGGCACGGACACGCCGCAACCGGCGTCGGCCACGATATCGTTGCCGCTTTCGATCGATTGCACCACCGGGCAGGCCGACAGCATGTAGTCGAACAGCTTGTTGGGGCTGACGCCGAACTGGAACAGCGGGCTGCGCCGCAGGCCGATATAGGCCGCGTCGATGTCGGCCATCACGGCCTGCACGGCGGGGCGGGGCACCGGGTCGGCGAAGGCGATGTTGCGCAGGCCGAGCTGGCCGGCCAGGCGCTTGAGCTCCGGCTTGTCGGGGCCGTCGCCCAGCAGCAGGAGGCCGATGGGTTGGTCGCGCAGGCGCGCCATCGCCTGCAGCAGCATGTCCAGCGCATTGGCGTGGCCGTGCGTGCCGGCGTAGGCAAGCACGAAGTCGCATTGTTCGCGCAGTTGGCGGATCTGTTCGCGCACCCGCAGGTAATCGGGATTATCGAAGTCGGGCGAGCTGTACTCCGCCACCGGCACGCCGTTGGGCACGTGCGCATACCGCCGCGGGTCCAGCCCGCGCTCGCGCATGTAAGGCAGCGCGCACGGCAGCATGGAAACGGTCAGGTCGGCGTGCCGGTATGCGTAGTCTTCCGCGTACTGCATCGACGCGATCATCGGATGCCAGGCCTTGAAGCCGCCCAGCAGCCTGGGCGTGAGCGGCCACAGGTCGTGCACTTCGAACACCAGGCGGGCGCCAGTCTGGCGGGCCAGGCGCGCCGCCGGCAGGACGTCGTAGGGGTGCGTGGAGGAGGCAATGACAATATCCGGCCGCCAGTTGCCAAGGTCGCGGCGCAGCCCGTAGAGGCGCGCGCTGAACTGCAGCATATTGAGCAGGCGGCGCGCGCCGTTGCCTTGGTAAGGCAGCGTGGCATACCAGAGATACTCGATGCCATCGACGTCCTCGCGCGTGAGCCGGCCGGACGCCTGGGGGGCGCGCGCCCGGATGTGCGAGACGGTGCTGGCCGCCACTTTCACCTGATGTCCCCGCTCGATCCATTCGCGGCCGAAGTAATACGGCCGGAACTCCATGCCATAGCGGGGCGAGCCTGCGTAATGGTTGATCAGCAGGATATTCATGGCGGTGCGTGTACTGCGTTGGATCAGCGGGCGGCCAGGGCGTCCACGATGCGCCGTGCGGCCTGGCCGTCGCCGTACGGCTGCACGTCGCGCGGCTGTTCGCTCAGCGCGTCCTGGACCGCTTGCGCGACAACGGTGCTGGACACCGGCGGCGCCAGGCGATTCCAGCCGGCCTCGACCAGCTCGGTCCATTCGGTTTCGTCGCGCAGCGTGACACAGGGAATGCGATGGAAAAACGCTTCTTTCTGCACGCCGCCGGAGTCGGTGGCGATGAGGGCGGCGTACTTTTCCAGCTGGACCATGTCCAGGTAGCCGACCGGTTCGAGCAGGGTGACGGTGGACGCCAGCTCGTCGAGCAGGCCCATGCGGGCCAGGATGCCGCGCGTGCGCGGGTGCAGCGGCCAGACGACCTGGCGTTCGGCGGCCAACGCCTGCAGCGCGCGCACGATGATCGTCAGGCGTTGCGCGTCGTCGGTATTTTCCGCGCGGTGGATCGTGGCCAGCACATAGCCGCCCGGCTTCAGGCCGTGGGCCGCCAGGGCCCGGCCGTCGGCGGTGACCCGCGCGCCGTGGTGCAGCGCAACGTCGTACATGACATCGCCGACCTGTACGACTTTCTCGCCCGATTGGCCTTCCGCGGCCAGGTGGCGCGTGGCGCTGTCGGTGGGCGTGAACAGCCAGCGCGAAATGCGGTCGGTCAGGATGCGGTTGACCTCCTCGGGCATGCGCAGGTTGAAGGAACGCAGGCCGGCCTCCACGTGGGCGACCGGAATATGCAGCTTGACCGCCGCCAGCGCGCCGGCCAGGGTCGAATTGGTGTCGCCATAGACCAGCACCACGTCCGGCTTTTCCGCCTGCATCACCTGTTCGAGCGCGATCAGCATGCGGCCGGTCATGTCGCCATGGCCGCCGCCGTGGATGTCCAGTTGATGGGCGGGCGCCTGCATGCCCAGTTCGTCGAAGAAGACGTCGGACATGTTGGCGTCGAAATGCTGGCCCGTGTGGACCACGACTTCCGTCAGTTCCGGGCGCTGCGCAATGGCTGCGGAGACGACGCTCGCCTTGATGAATTGCGGGCGGGCGCCCAGTACGGTCAGTATCTTCTTCGGCATGACGAAATCAGTTCAGGGCCTGGCGCAGCGCGGCAACAATCTTGTCCTGGGTGGCTTCGTCCAGATCCGGGTGCATCGGCAGGCTCATGACGCGCGCGGCCAGGTCGTCGGAAACCGGCGTGGCGCCGGCGCCCTCGGCGTACTGCTCATAGGCCGGTTGCGCGTGGATGGGACGCGGATAGTGCACGGCGGTGGGAATGCCGGCTTCCTTGAGCTGGGCGATGACGGCTTCGCGGTTGGGCACCATGACGGTGAACTGGGCCCAGACACTGTCGCGGTCGGGGCGCACGGTCACGGTACACGCGCCGTTGGGCAAATCGGCCAGCAGTTGCTGGTAGCGCGCGCCGATCTTGATGCGTTGGGCGATTTCCCAGTCGAAGCGCTCCAGCTTGCCCAGCACCACGGCGCATTGCAGCGTGTCCATGCGGCCGCCCACGCCGATGCGGGTGTGGTAATAGCGGCCCGATTGGCCGTGCACGCGGATTTCGCGCATGGCTTGCGCCAGCTCGTCGTCGTTGGTGAACAGCGCGCCGCCGTCGCCGTAGCAGCCCAGCGGCTTGCTCGGGAAGAAGCTGGTGCAGCCGATGGTCGACAGGTTGCAGCTCTTGCGGCCCTTGTAGCTGGCGCCGAAGCTCTGCGCGGCGTCCTCGATGACAGGCAGGCCATGCTTGGCCGCGATCGCGTTGACCTCGTCCATGTCGCCGCATTGGCCGTACAGCGACACCGGGATGATGGCCTTGGTGCGCGGGGTGATCTTCGCCTCGATCTCGGACGCCTTGATGTTGCAGGTGTCCGGTTCGACGTCGACGAACACGGGCTTGGCGCCCAGCAGTGCGATGACTTCAGCGGTGGCCACGAAGGTGAACGACGTGGTGATGACTTCGTCGCCGGCCTTCACGCCCAGCGCCATCAGCGAGATCAGCAGCGCCTCGGTGCCCGAGGCCACGGTGATGCAGTGCTTGGCGCCGGTATAGGCGCACAGGGCGGCCTCCAGTTCCTTGACTTCCGGGCCCATGATGAACTGGCCGTGGTCCAGGACGGCCTGGATGCGCGGGTTGATGGTGTCGCGCAGCGCTTGGTATTGGGTTTTCAGGTCAATGAATTGCATGTCTCACTCGCCCAGCCGGCAGGCGCCGTTTTCCAGGATGTAAAGGTCGCCCGTATGGGGGCAGCGCGCCTGGCCATTGCCGGTCAGGGGCAGGTCCAGCTGTTCGCCGTGGCGGCTCATCCAGCCGATCTGGCGCGCCGGCACGCCGACCACCAGCGCGAAATCGGGGACGTCCTTGTTGACGACCGCGCCGGCGCCGACAAAGGCGTAGCGGCCCACGGTCGCACCGCAGACGATGGTGCAGTTGGCGCCCAGCGTGGCGCCCTGGCGCACCAGCGTGTCACGGTATTCGTTCTTGCGTTCGATGGCGGCGCGCGGGTTGTAGACGTTGGTGAACACCATGCTCGGACCGCAGAACACGTCGTCTTCCAGGACGACGTTGTCGTATACCGACACGTTGTTCTGGATTTTCACGCGGTCGCCGATCCGCACGCGGTTGCCCACGAAGACATTCTGGCCCAGCGAGCAGCCCGCGCCGATTTCGGCGCCGCCGCAGACGTGGACCCAGTGCCAGATGCGGCTGTTGGCGCCGATGCGGGCGCCGTCATCGACAATGGCGGTCGGATGGATGGTGGTCATGCTTCAGTCCAGCGGCAGGGGAATGCGCACGCCGTCGCGCGCGGAACGGTAGATGGCGGTCAGCAGGGCCAGCGATTGCAGGCCTTCGCGGCCATCGGTTTCGGGTTCGCAGTCGCCGCGCAGGCAATTGATGACATTGTCGTAGTACAGCGGGTGCCCGAAGCCGTAGACCGAGGTGGTCTCGTAGTTGGCTTCGCGGATCTTGTCATCGTCCGGGTGCGGTTCGGCAAACTTCCACTCGTCGATGCGGTTGACCGCAACGCCTCCCACGCGAACCGTCCCCTTTTCGCCGAGAATGGTGATCGAACCTTCCAGGTTCTGCGGATAGGTCAGCATGGTGACGTTGATCGAACCCATCGCGCCGTGGCGCCAGCGCAGCGCCGCCACGCCGGTGTCCTCGGCTTCGATGCGGCGCGCCAGCGTGGCCGTGTAGGCGTATACGCTCTCGACCGGGCCGACCAGCCAGTCCAGCAGGTCCACATAGTGGCTGGCCTGGTTCATGAAGGCGCCGCCGTCCCATTCCCACTTGCCGCGCCAGCGGGCGGCGTCGTAATACTCCTGCGGCCGGGTCCAGAAGACGTTGACCGTCACCATGTAGATACGGCCGAAGCGGCCCTGCTCGATGGCTTTCTTGACCAGTTGCAGGGTGGCGTTGCGGCGGTTCTGCTTGACCACGAACAGGCGCACCCCGGCTTCGTCGCAGGCCTTGACCATGCGCTTGCCGTCTTCCCAGCGGGTGGCCATGGGCTTCTCGCTGACCACGTGGCGGCCGGCCTGGGCGACTTCGATGGCTTGCCACGGATGCAGTCCGGACGGCGTGGCCAGCACCAGTGCGTCGGCATTGCCCTGGGCCAGCATGTCGCTCAGCGAGGAGAATGGCCGCGCGCCGGTGGCCGCCTCGGCGGCCTGCAGCGCCTCGGGGTTGGTGTCGCAGATTTCGACCAGCTCGGCGCGGTCGCCGTGCTGCGCGATCGCGCCGATGTGGTTCTTGGAAATGCGGCCGCAACCAACTAAGCCGAAACGGATTTTTCGATCGGTGATGGGAAGTGAGCTCATGAACGCCGAGGTATTGAGGTAAATTGCCGAAATTCTTCTTATGCCGCCCCGGACAGCAGCGGGCGAAAATAAGCGGCAATAATACCGCGAATCCCGTAGGGATTTTCCTGACAAATCTCGTTGGTTATTGATGCCAAATCGTATTCTCATCGTCCGCACCTCGTCGCTTGGCGACTTGGTGCACATGCTGCCCGCTATTTCCGATATCGCTCGATACGTTCCCGATACCCAGATCGACTGGGTTGCGGAAGAGGCTTTTGCCGATATCCCGAAATGGCATCCGGCGGTCAATGAGGTGATCAAGGTGGCGCATCGGCGCTGGCGCAAGGCCTGGTGGTCCGAGCCTGTGCGCCAGGAACGCCGCGCGCTGGCCGAGCGCCTGCGCTCGGTGGCCTACGACGTCGTGCTGGATATGCAGGGGCTGCTGAAATCGGCCTGGCTGGTGCGGCAGACCCGCGGTGTGCGCCATGGCCTGGACTGGCGCTCCGCGCGCGAACCGTTGGCGTCGCTGTTTTACAACGTCCGGCACCGGGTGGAGTTCTGGCAGCCGGCCGTGGTGCGCCAGCGCAAGCTGGCCGCGTTGACCTTTGGCTACAACTACGCGGGCGCGCCCGACTTCGGCTTGCAGGCATTCGGCCGGGCCGCGCAGCCCGACGATGCGCCGGCCGATTCGGGCCGCCGCATGCTGCACCTGGCGGCCGACCGGGGTTATGCGGTGATCATGCCGTCGGCCAGCCGCGACGACAAACTGTGGCCCGAGGACGATTGGCGTGCCGTATTCCGGCGGCTGCAGGATGCCGGCTGCGCCCTGCGCCTGCTGGCCGGCAACGAGCAGGAGGCCGAGCGCGCCCGCCTGCTGGTCGCCGGCATGGAGGGCGTGGAAGTGCTGCCGCGCATGGATTTGACGTCGGTGGCGCAGGTGCTGGCCGGCGCCCGTCTGATGGTGGGGCTGGATAGCGGCCTGACGCACCTGTCGGCGGCGCTGGGCCGTCCCACCATCGGCATCTATCGCGCCTCGACGCCGGTGCGCACGCCGCTGGTGGGGCCCAACTACACGGCCAGCCTGGGCGACCGTGGCGCCTCGCCATCGCGCGAGGCCGTGCTGGCCTCGGTCGAGCAGGCCCTGGCGGCGGCCTGATATGGGCCGCGGCGTCTATACCCTGGCGTTGCGGGGCCTGGCGCCATTGATCTGGCTATGGATGTGGCGCCGCGCGCGGCGCGCGGGTGGCCAGTGGGAGTTGTTCGCGCCGGCCCGCTTCGGCCGCGCCGGTTCGCGCGAGCCCGCGCCGCTGGCCGCGCCCGTCTGGGTGCACGCGGTCAGCCTGGGCGAGACGCGCGCGGCGCAGCCGCTGGTCCAGGCCCTGCTGGAACGGGGCCTGCCCGTACTGTTGACCCATACCACCGCCACCGGCCGGGCCGAGGGAGCGCGCCTGTTCGGCCCGGCGCTCGAGCGCGGGCAATTGCAGCAGGCCTGGCTGCCCTACGATTTTCCTGGCGCGACGCGGCGCTTCCTGGCGCGCCATGCGCCCCGCTGCGGCCTGCTGATGGAGCGGGAAATCTGGCCCAATCTGCTGGCGGCGGCGCGCGCGCAGGGGGTGCCGATGGCGCTGGTCAGCGCGCGCTTTTCCGCTGCGTCGCTGCGCCAGGCCGGCTGGCTGGGCCAGGCGCTGCGTGAAGCCCTGGCGGGGCTGGACCGGGTGCTGGCGCAGACCGAGGAGGATGGCGCGCGCCTGTGCCAGGCCGGCGCGAATGCCTGCACCGTGACCGGCAGCCTGAAGTTCGACGTGGCGCTGCCCGAGGCGCAATTGCGGGTCGGACACGCCTGGGCCGGGGCGACGGGCCGGCCCGTGATCGCGCTGGCGAGCACGCGCGAGGGCGAGGACGCCATGTTCATCGAGGCGATAGGCGCCTTGCAGACACATCGCGCCGCCACGCCGCGGCCGCTTATCCTGCTGATTCCCCGCCATCCCCAGCGTTTCGACGAGGCGGCCGCCCGGTTGCAGGCCGCCGGCCTGGCCTATGCGCGGCGCTCGGCCGGCTCGGGCGAGCCCGGACCGCATATCGACGTGCTGCTGGGCGATACCCTGGGCGAAATGCCGTTCTACTACGCCGCCGCCGATGTCGCCATCGTGGGGGGCAGCTTCGCCAGGCTGGGCGGGCAGAACCTGATCGAGGCCTGCGCGGCCGGCACGCCGGTCATCGTCGGCCCGCATACGTTCAATTTCAAGGATGCCGCCCGGGACGCCATCGCGGCGGGGGCGGCGCTGCGCGCGCCCGACGCGCGCACCGCGCTCGATTGGGCGCTGCAGTTGCTGGCCGAACCGGTCCGCCGGCAGGCCATGAGCGAGGCCGCGCGCGCCTGGACCGCCGCGCATGCCGGCGCCACGCGGCGCACGCTGGATGCGCTGGAGGATTGGCTGGGATAGTCCGCCGTGCGGGCCGTCAGGACCGCAGCACCTTGACCTGGTCGGCCTTCATTTCCTGGTTCAGGCGTGCCGCGTCGCGCCCTTCGTCGGCGGGACGCAGGCCCAGCCAGCCCTGGCCTAGCGCATAGACCCACAGGTTGGCCGCGACGATCAGGAGGAACAGGATGCGCATGGGTAGTCCGCCAGGTGTGGAGGGTCAGGCCGTTGGCGCGCCTTGCGCGGCGAGCGCCGCCAGGCCGTCGAGCACGGGGCTGTCGAGATAGGTGGGCCGCGGCGTGGCGCCGAAGGCGGCGCCGGTGGCCGCCAGCAGGCGTTCGGCTTCCTGCCGCACCTCGGGCCACCCGCCGCCGGCGACATAGATCTCCGGCGCCTGGCCGTAGCGTTGGCGGCCGGCCAGCCATTGCCGCACGATCGCGCCGGCCTGGGCGGCGGCGATGCCGCTGGCGATGGCCTGGTGGGTGTCGACGGGGTAGTCGGTAACCAGGCCGTCGGCCAGGGGCAGGTGGGCGGTGCCGTGGGCCAGCGCGCCGCGCATCATGGCGGGGCCGGGCAGGATCAGCCCGCCCGGAAAGACATTGTCGGGCCCGATGGTATCCAGCGTGGTGGCGGTGCCGAAACTGGCCACCAGCAGCGGCGGGTGCACGGACGGCTGGCGCGCCAGCACGCCCACCATGCATGCCCAGCGGTCGGCGCCCAGCTGGTCGGGATTGCGATAGTCGTTGCGCAACCCCATGGCCAGGGCTTGGGCCCGCAGCCACCGGATGTCGCAACCGCCCGCGCGCAGCGTGGCGGCAATGGCCTGGCCGCGGGCCAGGCCGGCGACGTTCACGCCCAGCGCCCGTTGCGGGCGCCTGGGCAGCGTGGCCAGCCAGCGGCCCAGCGCGTCCAGGTCGAGATTGTCGAAGGCGACGGGGGCGGGCTCGCGCGCGGCCTGCGGCGCGTCCGGGTCAAACCAGCCAACCTTGAGGCGGCTGTTGCCGGAGTCGATGAGAATAATCATGCTTGGGGCCGGATCGAAATTTCGCCCACGGAAACGGGACGCAGGCCGTCGGCGGCCCGCACCAGCAGGCGGCCATGGTCGTCCACGCCGCTGGCCGCGCCGGTGTAGAGGATTTCGCCGCGGTCGATGACGTTGACCGGCCGTCCGGCCAGGGCATCGACCCGGGCAAAGCGCGCGCCGAAGGCGGCAAAGCCTTCGCGCTGCAGCGTATGGGCGGCGTCCTGCCAGGCTCGCGCCACGGCGGCGACCAGCTCGGCCGCCGCGTCCGGGCCTTTTTCGCCGGGGCCGGCGACGTCGTTCCAGTCGGCCACCGCACGCTGCAACGCCTGCGACAGCGCATCGCCGCCATGCAGGTTCAGGCCCATGCCGATGACGACGGTGTGGCCCGCGCCGGCCGGATTGCGGACCGATTCGACCAGCACGCCGGCCAGCTTCGCGTCGTGCCACTGCACGTCGTTGGGCCACTTCACCAGCAGGCCGGCGGGTTGGCCGACCAATTGGCGCAGCGCCTCGCAGGCTGCCATGCCGGCCAGCGGCGACAGCGCGGGCAGTTGCGACGGCGGCAGGTCCACGTCGAAGGCGCACGAGAACATAAGGGCCGCGCCCACCCGGTTCTGCCAGGGGCGGCCGGCGCGGCCGCGCCCGGTTTCCTGCAGGTGCGCGCCGAGCAGGCAGGGCCGCGCCCCGCCGCCGGCGCGTGCGCGCGCCAGCAGGTCGGCATTGGTCGAGCCGGTGCTTTCGACCCAGGAGACACCCTGGAACGCAGGCAGGCGAGCGGCGATGGCCCGGGCCAGCGCAGCGGGCTCGGGCAGCGAGAGGGAGCGGACTTCGGCTGGCATGGGCGCGATTGTAATGGCACCCATTGCCGGGGCGGGACGTATATCATTCGTTACGATCGTTCGAATTCCTGTGTATCCGCGCATTTCCGCGATTGCCTATGCCTAGTTTGCCGAGTACCGCCGGCGCTGCCGCATTGCCGTTGAATCTGGACCATGGCGTATGCCATGTGTCGGGCGACTGGTCCATGCAGGCGCTGGCAGCCCCGGGTGAAGTGGCGCGCCGCCGCGCGGCGCTGGCCCGCGTCGGCGCCGACCAGCGCTGGGATTTGCGCGGGGTCGAGCGGCTCGACACCATCGGCGCCCACTTGCTCTGGGGCGCCTGGGGGCAGCAGCTGCCCGAGCGCGTGCGCTGGTCCGACGGCCAGCGCGAGGTGTTCCAGACGCTGCAGCGCAACCGCGGCGAGGCGCTCCCGGCGCCGGCGCCGGCGGACCGCTGGAGCTGGGTGCGCGCGATCGGCGACGCGGTCTTCGACGCCGGCCGCAATGGCCGCGCATTGCTCATCATGTTCGGCCAACTGGTGCTGGACCTGGGCGCGTTCCTGCGCCGCCCGTCGCGCGGGCCGTGGCGCGAGATTTCGGCGCAGGTCTACCGCACCGGGGCGCAGGCGCTGGGCATTACCGCCCTGGTCGGTTTCCTGATCGGCGTCGTGCTGTCCTACCTGTCGGCGCAACAGCTTCAGATGTTCGGCGCCGACCGCTTCATCGTCCGTTTGCTGGGCGTTTCCATCGTGCGCGAGCTGGGGCCGGTGCTGGCGGCCATCCTGGTGGCGGGGCGATCCGGTTCGGCCATCACGGCCCAGATCGGCGTGATGCGGGTCACGCAGGAACTGGACGCCATGCTGGTGATGGGCATCTCGCATGGCCAGCGCCTGATCCTGCCGCGCGTGATCGCCCTGGCGATCACCATGCCGCTGCTGGTGGTCTGGACCGATGCCATGGCACTGCTGGGCGGGATGCTGGCGGCGCAGATGCAGCTGGGCGTTTCGGCGCAGTGGTTCCTGACCTCGCTGCCGGATGCCATTTCGCTGACCAATTACTGGATCGGCATGTTCAAGGGCGTGTCGTTCGGCATCCTGATCGCGCTGGTGGCCTGCCATTTCGGCCTGTGCATCCAGCCCAATACCGAAAGCCTGGGACGCGGCACCACCACCTCGGTGGTGACCTCGATCACGGGCGTCATCCTGGTCGACGCACTGTACGCCGTCATTTTCAGCTCGATAGGCATCTGATGGGCAGCGTGGCACAGCAGAACCTGTTCAGCGCGACCGACCTGGCCGTGGCGCCAGTCATCGCGGTGCGCGGCTTGCGCACCGCGTTCGGCGACCACGTGGTGCACGACAATCTGGACCTGTCGGTCTACCCGGGCGAGATCCTGGCGCTGGTGGGCGGCTCGGGCACGGGCAAGACGGTGCTGCTGCGCCAGATCATCGGCCTGGAGCGGCCGGCCGCCGGCACCATCGAGGTGCTGGGCCGCCGGGTCCAGGAGCTCGAGCCGGCCGAACGGCGGCGCCTGTCGCACCGCTGGGGCATGTTGTTCCAGGCCGGCGCGCTGTTTTCGTCGCTGTCGGTGTTCGATAATGTGGCCCTGCCGCTGCGCGAGCTGCGCACCGTGCCGGAAGACCTGGTGTGCGACGTGGTGATGTGCCGGCTGGCGATGGTGGGCCTGACGGCCAAGGACGCCGACAAGCGGCCGGCCGACCTGTCCGGCGGCATGGTCAAGCGGGTGGCGCTGGCGCGCGCCCTGTCGCTCGACCCCGAACTGTTGTTTCTCGACGAGCCGACGGCGGGCCTGGACCCCCTGCGCTCGGACGAATTCGTCGACCTGGTGCGCAGCCTGCACCGCCAGTTGAGATTCACCGTGGTCATGGTGACCCACGATCTCGACACCTTGCTGGCGCTGGCCACGCGCGTGGCCGTATTGGCCGACAAGCGCGTGATCGTCTGCGACACCGTGCGGGAAGTGCTCAAGGTCGACCACCCCTTCATCCGCAGTTTCTTTCTGGGCGAGCGCGGCCGCCGCGCACTGGGAGATCTTGCACCTAAGGAAACGGGCCATGGAAAACCGTAGTCATGCCCTGCTGGCGGGGCTGTTCACGCTGGCGTTGCTGGTCGCCGCCGCGCTGGTGGCCATATGGGTCGGGCGCGATCGCGCCGCCCTCAAGCCCTATGTCATCGTCTCGTCCACCTCGGTCAGCGGGCTGTCGGCCCAGTCCACCGTGCGCTACCAGGGCGTGCCGGTGGGCAAGGTGCAGTCGCTGGGGTTCAACCCCGACAAGCCCGCCCAGGTCCGCATCAGCATCGGCGTGGCGCCCAGCACTCCGATCACCGAGTCCACCTGGGCCGAACTGGGCGTGCAGGGCGTGACGGGGTTGGGCAATATCGAGCTGCGCGACGACGGCACCTCGACCCGCAGGCTGGCGTCCAGCGCTGCCATGCCGGCCACCATCCCGCTGCGGCCGGGTTTTTTCCAGCGCTTCGAGCAGCGCGGCGGCGAGATCCTGCACAACGTCGAGCAGGTGTCCGCGCGGCTCGAACGCCTGCTCAGCAATGAGAATGTGCAGGCCACGACGGCCACGCTGCAGAACATCGCCGCCATCACCACCGACCTGCGCCAGGCGGCGACCGACCTGCGGCCGGCGCTGGCGCAGGTGCCGCCGCTGGTCGATTCGCTGCAGGCGATGTCGCGCAACACCGGCCAGGCGGCCCGGGAGATCGCCGGCCTGGCACAGTCGGCCCGGCAGGCGCTGGCGCGGCTGGATGCGCCGGACGGGCCGCTGGCCATGGCCACGCGCAGCATGCGCGATATTGCCTGGGCGGCCGCCCGGCTCGACGCGCAGACCCTGCCGGCGGTCTCGGGCATGGCCAGCAGCATCGATTCGGCGGCCCGCAGCGCCACCACGACATTGCGGCGCGTGGGCGATACGCCCCAGTCGCTGCTGTTCGGCCCGCCGCCTGCCGTGCCCGGGCCGGGCGAGCCGGGTTTCGCGGGATTCGGGAGGTAATGGATATGAAGAAGGCCATCATCGTGTTGTCGACCCTGTTGCTGGCCGGCTGCGGCGCCGGCCGCATGGCGGCGCCGCCGGCGCTGTTCGACCTGGGGGCCGACGTGGCGGCCACGCCCGCCTTGCCGGCGCGCCAGCCGATCGTGCTGGCGTACGAGGCGGTGCCGTATCTGTCCGATACCGGCGTGATCTGGCGGGTGGGCGACAGCGCCAGCCCGCACGCTTACGCGCGTTCGCGCTGGGCGAGCGCGCCGGCCGAGCTGGTGCGCCAGCGGCTGGTCGAGCGCCTGTCGCGCCAGGGACCGGTATTGGGCGCCGGCATGGGGCCCGGCCTGGCGCAGGTGCAGGTCACGCTGACGCGTTTCGAGCAAGTCTTCGCCGCCGACGGGCAGGCCAGCGTCGGCCATGTGGCGATGCAGGCCGTGTTGCTGCAGGATCGCCAGGTGGTCGGCCAGGTGCGCATCGCGCGCGAAGCGCCGGCCGCCACCCAGGATGCCGCCGGCGGCGTGCAGGCCTTGCGCCAGGCCACCGATGCCGCGGCCGACGAGCTGGCCGGCTGGCTGGCTGGCCGCGTCGCGGCCGCCGGCGCGCGCGCCGGCAGTTAACATGCCCTTTTGTTCCACTTGGCTCCGTCATGTCCGCACGTACCGAAACCCAAATATTCACTGGCGCCGCCGGCAGCATCGACTGCGCCATCGATTGGCCCGCCCATGCGCCGCGCGGCTGGGCGCTGGTGTTGCACCCGCACTCGCTGCAAGGTGGCGCGCGCGACAACAAGGTGGTCACCACGGTGGCGCGCGCCTGCGTGCAGCACGGGCTGGCCGCGGTGCGGCCGAATTTCCGCGGCGTGGGCGAGTCGGCCGGCGAGTTCGACAAATCGATCGGCGAGACCGAGGACATGCTGGCGCTGGTGGCGCAGGTGCGCGAACGCTATCCGGAGTTCGCCGCGTCGCCGTGGGTGCTGGGCGGGTTTTCCTTCGGCACCGCGGTCGCCGCGCAGACCTATGCGGCCCTGGCCGCGGCCGGCGATCCGTCGCTGCCGCGCGCGCTGATGCTGATGGGGCCGGCGGTCAACCGTTTCGAGCGCTCGGCCACCGAGGTGCCGGCCGATACCATGCTGGTGCATGGCGAAGAGGACGACGTGGTGCCGCTGACCGAAGCCCTGGACTGGGCGCGGCCGCGCTCCCTGCCGGTGGTGGTCGTGCCGGGGGCCTCGCACTTTTTCCACGGCAAGCTGCTGGTGCTGCGGCAACTGGTGCAGGATCGCCTTCGCATTGCGCTGGATTGACCCGGTTCGCGTTGCATCGCGTTGCATGTTTGTAAGCGCAACGGAACGTTCTCGCCAGGGGCGTGTCGGATACGCTGCCTATAATTGTGGGCCTCTACCTGCCCTGGCGGGCCCCACCTGAACTCCTAGCCGATGAAGACCTTGCCTGATACTGCTATTGCCCCCGTCGTTCTTTCCCGTCGCGTATTGGCCAGCGCCGTGCTGGCCGCCATGCTGGCCGCTTCGGCGCCGGCCGGGGCCCAGCAGCAGGCCGCGCCCGCCGCGCCGGTTGCCGCCGCCGCGCCCGCCGCGGGCAGCGCGGTAGGCGCCGTGGGAGAGCTGGCGGCCGTGCCGGTGCCGACCATCGCCGCCAAGGCGTGGATCACCGTGGACGTCAACAGCGGCCAGGTGCTGGCAGCCTCGAACGCCGACATGAAGGTCGAGCCGGCGTCGCTGACCAAGATCATGACCGCCTATGTGGTGTTCAACGCGCTGCAGGAAAAGCGCCTGACGCTGGAGCAGCAGGTTCCGGTATCCGAGCACGCATGGCGCACCGGCGGCTCGCGCATGTTCATCGAGCCGCGCAAGCCGGTGACGGTCGACGAACTGAACCAGGGCATGATCGTCCAGTCGGGCAACGACGCATCGGTGGCGCTGGCCGAGGCGGTCGGCGGCAGCGAAAGCGCCTTCGCGGCCCTCATGAACCAGGAGGCGCAGCGCCTGGGCATGCGCAACACGCATTTCATGAACTCCACCGGTCTGCCCGATCCGCAGCACGTCACCACGGCGCGCGACCTGGCCACGCTGGCGGCGCACCTGATTTCGGATTACCCCGACTACTACCACTACTACAAGCAGAAAAGCTACACGTACAACAAGATCACCCAGCCCAACCGCAACCGCCTGCTGTGGGCCGATCCGTCGGTCGACGGCATGAAGACGGGGCACACCGATTCGGCCGGCTACTGCCTGGTGTCGACCGCCATGCGCGGCGACCGCCGTATCCTGACCGTGCTGGTGGGCGCCGACAGCGAAGCCACGCGCGCCGAGGAAAGCCTCAAGCTGCTCAATTGGAGCTTCCAGAACTTCGATACGGTCAAGCTGTACGACCAGAGCCAGCCCGGGCTGGACGCGCGGGTCTGGGAAGGCAAGGTCGAGAACGTCAAGCTGGGCCCGCCCAACCCGGTGTGGCTGGCGGTGCCGCGCGGCAAGGCGGCCGAGATCAAGCCGGTCGCGCAGCGCACCGACCCGCTGGTGGCGCCGCTGACCAAGGGACAGCAGGTCGGCACGCTGCAGCTCACGCTCGACGGCAAGACCTTGCGCGTCGAGCCGCTGGTGGTCCAGGAAGACGTCGAGCGCGCCGGTTTCTTCGGCCGCATGGCCGACACCGTGAAGCGCTGGTTCCAGTAACCATGAAAGCCGCGCCGGTGGCGGCGCGGCGGCACCGGCGGGCTGCCATGTCCGCCCCTATCCTCTCCAAGGAGCTCCCCATGATTCCGGGCATGCCGGGCGACAGCCAGGTATATCTCAACGGCGAATTCACGCGCCTCGACGAAGCCAAGATTTCCGTGCTCGACCGCGGTTTCATCTTCGGCGATGGTATCTATGAAGTCGTGCCGGTCTACGACGGCAAGGTGTTCCGCATGACCGAACACCTGAATCGCCTGGACCGCAGCCTGGCGGCGCTGCGCATCGTCGCGCCGATGGACCGCGCGGGATGGGAGTCGGTGATCGCCGGGTTGATCGCCCGTTCGGCCCAGCCCACCTGCATCATCTACCTGCAGGTCACGCGCGGCGTCTGCAAGCGCGATCATGCCTTTCCCACCGAGCCGGTCGCGCCCACGGTGTTCGGCATGGCCGCGGCCTTCAGCCCGCCGGGGGCCGCGCAGCGCACCCAGGGCCTGAGCGCGATTGCCATCGACGACGAGCGCTGGCTGCATTGCGAGATCAAGTCGGTTTCGCTGCTGGGCAACGTGCTGGCCAAGCAGCAGGCCGTGGACGCCGGCGTCGACGAGGTGGTGCAGTTTCGCGACGGTTGGCTGACCGAGGGTTCGTCGACCAATATCTGGGTGGTTTCCGGCGGCAAGCTGCTGGCCCCGCCCAAGAACAACCTGATCCTCGAGGGCATCCGCTATGGCCTGATGGGCGAGCTGGCCGAGGCGGCCGGCCTGCCGTTCGAGGCGCGCCGGATCTCGCGCGAGGAAGTGGCCGCCGCCGACGAATTGATGCTGACCTCGGCCACCAAGGAAGTGCTGCCTATCGTGCGCCTGGACGGCAAGGCGGTGGGCGCGGGCAAGCCCGGCCCCGTTTATGAGCAGTTGCGCGCGGGTTATGATGCGCGTATCGCCGCCCTCTAGCGGCCGGCAGGCGGGCGGCCTTGGCGCCGCCCGCGTTTCGCGTCCTTCACGACGCCGCCATCCAGGCAGACGCAGATGCACAATATTCCCCCGGAAGAGTCCCTGATCGAGTATCCGAGCGACTTCCCCATCAAGGTAATGGGCAAGCAGCATCCGGAATTCGCCCAGACCCTCACAGAAGTCGTGCTGCAGTTCGACCCGGGTTTCGATCCGGCCTCGGTCGAGATGCGGCCCAGCAAGGGCGGCAACTACATGGGGCTGACCTTCACGGTGCGCGCGACCTCGCGCGAACAGCTCGACTCGCTGTACCGCGCCCTGCACGGCCACCCCATGGTGTCGATCGTCCTGTAGCCTTGTCATGATCAAGTGGCTTGCGCGCCCGGCCGACTACGGCGCGGTCTGGGACGCCATGAAGGCGTTCACCGCCGCGCGCGGTCCCGGCACCCCCGATGAAATCTGGCTGTGCGAGCATGCGCCGGTCTACACCCTGGGCCAGGCTGGGCGGCCCGAACACCTGCTCAATCCCGGCCTCATCCCGGTCGTGCACTGCGATCGCGGCGGCCAGGTCACCTATCACGGCCCGGGCCAGGTGCTTGCCTACACCTTGTTCGACCTGCGCCGCGCCGGGCTGTACGTGCGCGAGTACGTCGACATGCTCGAAGAGGCGACCCTGGCCACGCTGCGCGAGCTGGGCCTGGAGCAGGCCTGTCGCAAGCCGGGCGCGCCCGGCGTCTACGTGCCCCAGCCGGGCGGCGAACTGGCCAAGATCGCCGCCCTGGGCGTGAAAGTGCGCAATGGCTACGCCTATCATGGCCTGGCGCTGAACATCGATATGGATCTGTCGCCGTTTCTCGGTATCAATCCCTGTGGCTACGAAGGCCTGCGCACCATCGATCTGGCTGCCTGTGGCGTGCGCACCAGCGTGGAGCAGGCCGGCGAATTGCTGGCCGCGCAGCTGGCGCGAGCCCATGGCCGGGCGGTGCGGCAGCGCGCCGCGGCGCTGGCGGGCGTGCCGGGATAGTAGAATGGCTTTTTTGTCTCGAACCGGACCGCGCCTGGCGTTCCGGTTGTGAAGGTGCTCAATGTCCACGCTCGTCGAGTCCCCCGTCCCCTCGAACGACTCGCAGGCCGCCGCGCCGGCCGCCTACGATCCCACCCAGAAGCAGAAATCGCAGGCCAAGACCGCGCGCATTCCGATCAAGGTGGTCGCGGCCGAGAAGCTGAAGAAGCCGGAATGGATCCGCGTGCGCGCCGCTGCGCCGGGGTCGCGCTTCTACGACATCAAGCGCATCCTGCGCGAGCACAACCTGCATACGGTGTGCGAAGAGGCATCCTGCCCGAACATCGGCGAATGCTTCGGCAAGGGCACGGCCACGTTCATGATCATGGGCGACAAGTGCACGCGCCGTTGCCCGTTCTGTGATGTGGGCCACGGCCGTCCCGATCCGCTGGACACGCAAGAGCCCGAGAACCTGGCGCGCACCATCGCCGCGCTCAAGCTGTCCTACGTGGTCATCACTTCGGTCGACCGCGACGACCTGCGCGACGGCGGCGCCGCCCACTTCGTCGACTGCATCGCCAAGGTGCGCGAGTATTCGCCCAGCACCCGCATCGAAGTGCTGGTGCCCGACTTCCGCGGCCGGCTGGATCGTGCGCTGCACATCCTCAACAGCGGCCCGCCGGACGTCATGAACCACAACCTGGAAACCGTGCCGCGCCTGTACAAGCAGGCCCGCCCGGGCTCGGACTACGCGCATTCGCTCAAGCTGCTGGCCGAGTTCAAGAAGCTGCACCCCGAAGTGCCCACCAAGTCGGGCCTGATGCTGGGCCTGGGCGAGACGGACGAGGAAATCCTGCAGGTGATGCGGGACATGCGCGAGCACAACGTCGACATGCTGACGATCGGCCAGTACCTCCAGCCGTCGGAGCACCATCTGCCGGTGCTGCGCTACGTGCATCCGGACACCTTCGCCATGTTCGAGCGCGAGGCCTACGCCATGGGCTTCACGCATGCGGCCGTGGGCGCCATGGTGCGCTCGTCGTACCACGCCGACGAGCAGGCGCACGCCGCCGGCGTCAACTGAAGGCGCGCGGGCCGCTACGCATAGGTATCGGCCCGCGCCAGCGCCACGCCCTGGCGGTCTTTCACCGACAGGATGGGCGCCCGGCCCTGCAGCGGCCAGTCCACCTTGAGCTGCGGGTCGTCCCAGCGCACGCAGCGCTCGTGCTCGGGCGCGTAGTAGTCGGTGGTCTTGTACAGGCACTCGGTATCGTCGGACAAGGCCAGGAAGCCGTGCGCAAACCCTTCCGGGATCCACAGCTGATGCCGGTTGCGCGCCGACAGGTAGGCGCCGGTCCAGCGCCCGAAGGTGGGCGAGCCGCGGCGCAGGTCCACCGCCACGTCATAGGCCTCGCCCGCCACCACGCGCACCAGCTTGGCCTGTGGCTGCAGGATCTGGTAGTGCAGGCCGCGCAGCACGCCCGCGCGCGAGCATGAGTGGTTGTCCTGCACGAAGCGGATGCGCCGTCCCAGTTGCGCGTCCAGGCGGTCCTGGTTGAAGCTCTCGAAGAAACAGCCGCGTTCGTCGCCGAACACTTGCGGTTCGATCAGCACGACGTCCGCGATGGCCAAGGGGGTGAGTTTCATGACGCCTCCGAAATCTTGCCCGGCGGGTTTACTGTAATCCCGGCGCCGGGTGCGGCGCTACAGGGCATGCGCACGCGCGGCCAGCGCATCCACGACCGTATCCAGGTCGAGCTGCCATTCGGGCAGTTCGGGCTCCAGGGCGTCGCGCAGCGCGCCGCAGTCCAGCCGCGAATTGGCCGGCCGTGGCGCCGGTAGCGGATATTGCGCCGCCGTGACGGGCCGGATGTGCGCCGGGTCCAGGCTCAGCGCCAGCCCGGCGCGCCGGGCCCGCGCCACGATGTGGCAGGCCAGCCCGTGCCAGCTGACATGGCCGCCCGCGCTCAGGTGCCACAGGCCGTCGGGCAGGCGGCGGCGCCGGTGCGCATCGATCGCCTGCCAGGTGACGGCGGCGATGCGGCCGGCCCAGGTGGGGGCGCCGTGCTGGTCGGCGACGACGGACAGCTCGGCGCGGGTGCGCGCCAGGCGCAGGATGGTCTTGACGAAATTGGCGCCATGGCTGGCGTAGACCCAGCTGGTGCGCAGTACCAGGTGCGGGCAGCCGCTGGCCGCGATGGCCTGCTCGCCGGCCAGCTTGGAGCGGCCGTAGGCGTTCAGCGGATGCGCGGCGTCGGTTTCCCGGTAGGCGCGGGCGCGCGTGCCGTCGAATACGTAGTCGGTGGAATAGTGGACCAGCAGGGCGTTGTTGCGGCGCGCGTAGTCCGCCATGACCGCCACCGCCTGGGCATTGATGCGCAGCGCCAGCTCCGGCTCGGCCTCGGCGCGGTCGACTTCGGTATAGGCGGCGGCATTGATCAGTATCCGCGGCGCGTAGGCATCGAGCACGGCGGCCAGCCGGCCCAGGTCGCGCAGGTCGGCCTGGCGGCGGTCCAGCGCGGCCAGCCGCGCCCATGCCGGCGGATGCGCCAGCAACGCGTCGCCGATCTGTCCGGTGCGGCCCAGCAGCAGGATATTCATGTGCCGTAATGCGTATCGAGCCAGTGGCGGTACGCGCCGCTGGCGATGTCCGCCACCCATTGCGGATGGTCCAGGTACCAGCGTACCGTCTCGCGCAGGCCCGCCTCGAACGGGGTCGCGGCCCGCCAGCCGAGCTCGCGCTGTATCTTGCCGGCGTCGATCGCGTAGCGCCGGTCATGCCCGGGCCGATCGGGAACGAAGGCGATGCCGCCGGCATGCGGTAGGCCGTCCGGGCGGGCGCGCCATTGGTCCAGCAGCGCGCAGACCGCGTGCACGACTTCCAGGTTGGTGCGTTCGCAGTGCGCGCCGATGTTGTAGGTCTGCCCGGGCTGACCGTCGCGCAGCACGCATTGGAGGGCGGCGCAATGGTCGGCCACGTACAGCCAGTCGCGTACGTGCATGCCGTCGCCATACAGGGGCAGCGCGCGGCCGGCCAGCGCATTGTGGATCACCAGCGGGATCAGCTTCTCGGGGAACTGGCGCGGGCCGTAGTTGTTGCAGCAGTGCGTGGTGATGGCGGGCAGCCCGTAGGTGTGGCGGTACGAGCGCACCATGTGGTCGCTGGCCGCCTTGCTGGCCGAGTACGGGTTGTTCGGCTGGTAGGGATGGTTCTCGGCGAAGGGGGCGGCCTGGGGCGCCAGCGACCCGTACACCTCGTCGGTGGAGACATGCAGGAAGCGGAAGGCCGCCGCCGCGGGGCCGTCCTGTTCGGCGCAATAGGCGCGCGCGGCCTCCAGCAGGGTGAAGGTGCCCACTACATTGGTCCGCACGAACGCATCGGGGGCCCGGATGGCGCGGTCGACATGCGATTCGGCGGCGAAATTGACGATGGCGCGCGGCCGGTGTTCGCGCAGCAGGCGGCGCACCAGGGCCGCGTCGGCGATGTCGCCATGCACCAGCAGATGGCGCGGATGGTCGCGCAGCGCGGCCAGGTTGGCCGCATTGCCGGCGTAGGTCAGCAGGTCCAGGTTGACAACCGGCTCGTCGCCGCTGGCCAACCAGTCCAGCACGAAGTTCGAGCCGATGAAGCCGGCGCCGCCGGTGACGAGAATGCTCATGCAGCGATTTTACGGCCGGCATGCCGGCCGTGGGGCTAGTCGGCCGGACGGGCGTGGCGGCTGGCCCAGTACACGTCGCGCGCGCCCTGCGCCTGGTTGACGTGGCGCGCCAGGACGAACAGCAGGTCGGACAGGCGGTTGAGGTACTGGCGGACGGGCGCGTTGACCACTTCGGCGCGCGCCAGCGCCACCACGCTGCGCTCGGCGCGGCGGGCCACGGTGCGGCCCAGGTGGCACAGCGCGGCGGCGCGCGAGCCGCCGGGCAGGATGAATTCGCGCAGCGGCGCCAGGCCGGCGTTGTAGTGCGCCAGCCGAGCGTCCAGATGGGCGACCTGCTCGTCGGCCAGCGCGATGTGGCCCGGGATGCACAGCTCGGCGCCCATGTCGAACAAGTCGTGCTGCATGGTCGACAGGTCGGCGTCCACCTCGGCGGGCAGGGTCTCGGCCCGCAACAGGCCGAGCACGCTGTTGAGTTCGTCGACATCGCCCAGCGCCGCGATGCGGGCGGTATCCTTGCCGACGCGCGAGCCGTCGCCCAGGCCGGTGCTGCCGTCGTCTCCGGTACGGGTGGCAATCACGGACAAGCGGTTGGCCATGGCGGGAAATCCTGGAGGTGGAAAATGTCAGGCCGCTATCCTAGCATCGCGCCCGCCGCGGGGGGCGGCGGATACGGGGCACGGAGGCGCCGGACTCAGCCCGCCAGTGTCGCGGCGTCCTCGATATCGAATCCCAGCGTGTCCAGCTCCTGGCGCAGGCCGGCCGTTTGCGCGGCATCCAGCTCCACCAGGGGCGGACGTACGGCGGCCCATTGGCGGTCGTTGGACTTCCAGGCGATCGCGGCCTTCATGGCCGGAATCATGGGAAGCCGCTGGAAAGCGGCGCGCGTCGCGTCCAGGCGGGCCTGGCGCTGGTCGGCGTCGGGTTCGCGCCAGCGGCGAAACAGCTCGACGATGGGCGCCGGGTTGACGTTGCCGGTGGCGGTGATGCAGCCCGCGCCCCCGCCGCGCAAGGTCTGCAGCAGGAAAGTCTCGCTCCCGCAAAAGACCTGGAACCCGCGCGGGGCGTGGCGTTCGAGCATGGCGGCCGTGTTGCTCCAGTCGCCCGAACTGTCCTTAACGCCGGCCACGATGCCGGGAAAGTCGTCCAGCAGCCGATCGATCAGCGTCAGGCTGATCGGCACCTGCGCCACCGGCGGGATGTGGTACAGGTACACGCGCAGGCGCGCATCGGCCACGCCTTCGATCAGGCCGGCGAAGTAGCGGTACAGCCCTTCGTCGGAGACGCCCTTGTAGTAGAACGGCGGCAGCACCAGCACGCCGGCGCAGCCGGCCTGTACGGCCTGGCGCGTCAGGGCGACGGCGTCGGGCAGGGCGCAGGCGCCGGTGCCCGGCATCAGCGCCGCCGGTTCGATCCCGCCTTCCAGCAGGGCGTCGAGCAACGCGTGCTTCTCGTCGCGGCTGAGCGAATTGGCTTCGGAATTGGTGCCGAACACGGCCAGGCCCACGCCGCGTGCGCGCAGCCAGCGGCAGTGATTGAGAAAGCGCTTGGCATCGGGGCGCAGGGCCGCGTCGAAGGGGGTCAGCACCGGCGAAAACACGCCGGTCAGGCGGGAATCATGGCTCATGGCGTACTCGTGCGGATGGATGGACGGCGCGCCGCCACCGTGCAGGTACGGGCCGGACCACAACGATTGTGGCATGCTGCCTGCGCGGAAAACAGGGTGGTTTGCTGTGTTCAGACACAAAAAATATTGCGCTCCGGGGCATGCCGGGCGGCGGCAGGCGGCGCGTATGCTTACGCGCCGGGAACCGACTGGCACAGCATGCGTCGATCCGTAAGCGGGCCGCCCCGTATCGGCCGCGGCCGCGCAGAAATGTCAGGATTGTTGCGTTTTGCCTCTGGCGCGTCCGTGCCGGCGCGGTATCCTGGCGATGATGCGCGTGCAGGGGCCGGCAATCGCGGCCCCCGCGCGACTTTGGAGGAATACATGGCTTTTTCCCGCAAATACTCGTCCCGGATGGCCGTAGCCACGGCCATGGCCGTGGTATCGCTGGCCACCCCGCTGGCATTTGCGCAGCAGGCCGACGCGACCGGCGAGGTGCGGCGCGTCGATGCCGCCGCCGGCAAAGTGTCGATCAAGCACGACGCGATCAGCGCGCTGGATCTGCCGGCCATGACGCTGGTCTATCAAATAGATCCCACGCTGTTGGCCGGGATCAAGCCGGGCGACAAAGTGCGCTTTACGGCCACGCGCAAGGACGGCCGCTACGTCGTCACGGCCATATCCAAGTAAGGGCGGGGCCGCGGCGCCCAGGCAGGCGCCGCGGCCGCCGCGCTACAGCACGTAGCGGGCCAGGTCCTGGCTGCTGGCCGTCTCGGCCAGTTGCAGGTCGACATAGGCTGCGTCGATGGTGATCACTTTGCCCGAGCTGGCGCTGGCATCGAACGACAGTTCTTCCAGCAGTTTTTCCATCACCGTGTACAGGCGCCGGGCGCCGATGTTCTCGGTGCGCTCGTTGACCGAGAAGGCCAGTTCGGCCAGCCGGCGGATGCCGTCGTCGGTGAACTCCAGCTTCACGTCCTCGGTGCCGAGCAGGGCGGTGTATTGCTTGATCAGCGAGGCGTCGGTATCGGACAGGATGCTGACGAAGTCCTCGGCGCTCAGCGAATCCAGTTCGACCCGGATGGGAAAGCGCCCCTGCAGTTCAGGAATCAGGTCCGAAGGGCGGGCCAGGTGGAAGGCGCCCGAGGCGATGAACAGGATATGGTCGGTGCGCACCATGCCGTAGCGCGTGTTGACCGTGGTGCCTTCGACC
This sequence comes from Bordetella genomosp. 6, assembly GCF_002119705.1. NCBI lineage: Bacteria > Pseudomonadati > Pseudomonadota > Betaproteobacteria > Burkholderiales > Alcaligenaceae > Bordetella > Bordetella genomosp. 6. The sequence goes on along the minus strand of NZ_CP021107.1, from coordinate 4,952,300 downwards.
AGCGGCAGCAGGTCGCGCTGCACGCCCTGGCGCGACACGTCGGCGCCGCCCGCTTCCTGGCGTGCGGCGATCTTGTCGATCTCGTCCAGGAACACGATGCCGTTCTGTTCGACGTTGGTGATCGCGGCCGCGCGCAGATCGTCTTCGTTGACGCGCTTGGCGGCTTCTTCCTCGACGATCAGCTTGAAGGCTTCCTTGACCTTGATCTTCTTGGCCTTCTTCTTGTCGCGCGCCAGGCCGGCGAACATGCCGCGCAACTGCTCGGCCATTTCTTCCATGCCGGGCGGCGTCATGACGTCCATCTGCGGCATGGGCTGGGCGATTTCGATCTCGATCTCCAGGTCGTCGATCTTGCCCTCGCGCAGGCGTTTGCGGAAAGTCTGGCGCGCGCTGTTGTCCTCGCCGCGCTCGGGCTCGCCGGAGGCGCCGCGCGGCGGCGGCACCAGCGCGTCGAGGATGCGGTCCTCGGCCGCGTCCTCGGCATGGCTGCGCACGCGCCGCATTTCCAGCTCGCGCGTCTGCTTGATCGAGTACTCGGTCAGGTCGCGGATGATGGTGTCGACGTCGCGGCCCACGTAGCCCACCTCGGTGAACTTGGTCGCTTCGATCTTGATGAACGGGGCATTGGCCAGCTTGGCCAGGCGGCGGGCGATTTCGGTCTTGCCCACGCCGGTCGGCCCGATCATCAGGATGTTCTTGGGGTGGATTTCATGGCGCAGCGGCTCGGCGACCTGCTGGCGCCGCCAGCGATTGCGCAGCGCCACCGCGACCGCGCGCTTGGCGCGATTCTGGCCGATGATGAATTTGTCGAGTTCGGAGACGATCTCGCCGGGGGTCATGTGATTTGCGGACATGGGGTCGGTCCTTCGTGACAGCTACGCGCCTAGCGTTTCGATCACGTGATTCTGGTTCGTGTAGATGCACAGGTCGCCGGCGATCTCCAGCGACTGCTTGACGATGGTTTCGGGCGGCAGCTCGGTGTTGCGCAGCAGCGCCAGCGCGGCCGATTGGGCGTATGCCCCGCCCGAGCCGATGGCTGCCAGTCCATGCTCGGGTTCCAGCACGTCGCCGTTGCCGGTGAGCACCAGCGTGTGCTCGGTATCGGCCACGATCAGCATGGCTTCCAGGCGGCGCAGCACGCGGTCGGTGCGCCAGTCGCGCGTCAGTTCGACGGCGGCGCGCATCAGGTGGCCCTGGTGCTTTTCCAGCTTGGCTTCGAAGCGTTCCTGCAGCGTGAATGCATCGGCGGTGGCGCCGGCGAAACCGGCCAGCACCTTGTCGTGGTACAGGCGGCGGATCTTGCGGGCCGTACCCTTGATGACGATATTGCCCAGCGTGACCTGGCCATCGCCGCCCAGCGCGACATGGTTGCCGCGTCGTACGCACACGATGGTGGTGGCGTGAAATTGTTCCATTCGTTCCTTCCTTTGAACGGTTCAGATGGGGGTGGCGAGGCCGATTTCAAGCTGGCCGGGTCCGAAAAAACAAAAGGGCTATGCCTTGGAGCATAGCCCTGGTAATGCGTTCGGCCGGTGACCGAAGAATACGGGACAGGTTCGGAACCTCAGTCGCCGTACAGCTTCTGGCGCATTTCACGGCGTTCCTGCGCTTCCAGCGACAGGGTTGCCGTGGGGCGGGCCAGCAGGCGCGGAACGCCGATGGGCTCGCCGGTTTCCTCGCACCAGCCGTATTCGCCGCTGTCGATGCGCGCGATCGCCTGCTGCACCTTCTTCAGCAGCTTGCGCTCGCGGTCGCGCGTGCGCAGTTCCAGCGCATGCTCTTCCTCGATGGTGGCGCGGTCGGCCGGATCCGGGACGAACTGCGTTTCGCGCAGGTGCTCGGTGGTTTCGCCCGCGTTGGCCAGGATGTCCTGTTCGAGTTGTTTGAGCCGTTCCTTGAAGAACGCCAATTGGCGATCGTTCATGTAGTCGGCCTCGGGCATGGCCAGCAATTCCTGTTCGCTGGGCAGATCAATCGCCGTATCGCTCGTCGACTTGCTTGATTTTTTCGTTGCTGCCTTCGTAGCCATGTAAACACTCCACTATGAATCGATCCGGGCGCGGCCCGAATATTCGCGCCTGGCTGGCCGTATAACCGTTGTACTTGCGCTAGCTTGTCCTCGCAGTACGGTTTTTACTCTGGGTTTCGCATACGCTTCGATCAGAGGTGCGTTATCCGACCAGGCACTGCTCAAGACCCCGGGTGAAAATCTCCTGGGGCAGCTTGCGGCCGATGAACACCATCTTGGTGGATGGCTTTTCGGCCGCGGTCCATGCTTTGCCGGGTTCGGCGCCCATCATCATGTGCACACCCTGGAACAACATGCGGCGGTTGATGCCCTTCATGTACAGGATGCCCTTGTAGCGCAGCAGGTCGGGACCATAGACCTGCACCACGCCGCCCAGGAATTCTTCCAGCCGGGCTGGATCGAAGGGCTTGTTCGAGCGGAACACGAACGCGCCGATTTCGTCATCGTGGTGGGCGTGGTGATGATGGTGGTGATGGTTGCAATGGGCCCCGCACTCGCCTTCGTGATCATGATCGTGCTCATGGCCGTGGTCGTGGCCATGGTCGTGGTCATGATGGTGGTGGGCGGCGTCGGGGTGCTCGTCGGCCAGGAAGGCCGGGTCGATGTCCAGGATCGAGTTCAGGTTGAAGCCGCTGATGTCGATGATGGACTTGAGGTCGGCTTCGCCGAAATGCACCGGCGTGATCGGCGCGCGCGGGTTGATGCGCACCAGGCGCTGGTGCAGCGCTGCGTAGTCGACGTCGTTGACCAGGTCTTTCTTGGAAACCAGGATGCGGTCGGCGAAGCCCACTTGCTTCTGGGCTTCTTCCTGGGCGTCCAGGGTCGCCATGCCATGCTTGGCGTCGACCACCGTCACCACCGCGTCCAGGCGGTAGTACTCGGCGATGTCGTCGTCCATGAAGAAGGTCTGGCACACCGGGCCGGGGTTGGCCATGCCGGTGGTCTCGATGATGACGCGCTCGAACGACAGGTCGCCCGCTTCGCGCCTGGCGCGCAGGTCCGACAGCGTGCGCATCAGGTCGCCGCGCACGGTGCAGCAGACACAGCCGTTGGACAGCTCGATGATTTCTTCGTCGCGATCCTGCACCAGCAGGTCGTTGTCGATGCTCTCGGGCCCGAATTCGTTCTCGATCACCGCCACGCGCCGGCCGTGGTATTCGGTCAGGATGCGCTTGAGCAGGGTGGTCTTGCCCGCACCGAGAAAGCCGGTGAGGATCGTGACGGGAACCATTTTGTCCAGACTGCGCGCGGTGTTCATGGGCGAAGCGAAAGCAAAGGTCGAGTCGCGCAGGCCGCGGCTCGGATGTTGGGGCTGCGAGGGGCCGCCATTCGCGGCCGGACGCAGGATTACAGCACAGACGGGGGCCAGGGGCAAACCCCGGAGCAACCCTGGCGCGAGGGCCGAAAATCAGGCCTGGCGCGCCGCTGCGCGGACATCGTTTATCGATGCAATGAATGAAGATGGGGGCGGAAATTCCATCTTCAAGAGGGGACGGAGCGGCGCCAGGAATTGTTACCTGTCGGCGCCCCGCTTCAGTGATGCGAATGCGTGTGGCCGTGCGCCTGCGCCGGGCGGTTCTGCTGGCACTGCGGGCACAGGGCGCGGATTTCGGTTTCGTGCGTGGCCAGCGCGAAGCCGGTGCGGGCCACGCGCTCGGCCAATTGCCGGCTCATGTCGGGGTCGCTGATTTCGGCCACCGCGCCGCATCCGGTGCACACCACCAGCAGGTCGTGCGGTTCGCCGGCCGCGTCATGGCAGGCGCTCCATGCGTTGACCGCGTCCAGACGATGGATCAGGCCTTCGTCCATCAGGAAGTCGAGCGCGCGATAGACCGTGGGCGGCGCCGCGCCGGGATGTTCGGCGCGCATCGCCTCGAGCAACTCGTACGCCTTGAGGCTGCGGCCGTGGACCAGCAGCAGCTCCAGTACCTTGCGGCGGATGGGTGTCAGCCGCCGGCCGCGCTGCGTACAGAGGGATTCGGCCAGATCGAGCTGGGCGCCGACGGTATCGGCGCGGGAAGGGCGAGAGGCGGACATAACGGTCAAAAGGCGGGTAAGTGGCCAATCCGGGCCGTAATGCGTTGAAGGTATCAGAAATCCGCCAACGGCGCGCCGTGCGAATGTCCATGCCATGGTGCGCCGCCTTTATTGTTATGATATAACATAATGATTCTTGCGCTGCCCGGCCTGAACTTACCGCGCCTTTCCCGTGCCCCTGTCCCGTTTTTCCCGCTTTTTCACCCCCTCGCGTCGCGGACCGCGCCCGCCGCACTCGGTGCTGCGCGCCGGGGCCGGCGCGCGGCTGGCGGCCGCGGCGCTGGCCGCCGCCGCGCTCTGGGCCCTGACGCTCTGGGCCCTGGGGGCATGGCCATGACCGCGCCCGGCATCGCCCTGCGGGGGGCGGCCTTCGGCTGGCGCGGCCGCGCGGCCGTGCATGGCCTGACCGGCGAGTTTTCCCGAGGCTCCATGACCGCCATCGTCGGTCCCAACGGCGCGGGCAAGTCGACCTTGCTCAAGGGGCTGGCGGGAGTCCTGCGGCCGCTGGCCGGCAAGCTGGAGTGCGAGGCGGACCTGCGGCGCCGGCTGGCCTGGCTGCCACAGGCCGCCGAAGTGGAGCGTGGCTTTCCCATCACGGTTGCCGACATGGTGGCCCTGGGCGCCTGGCGCCGTGTCGGCGCGTGGCGGCGTTTCGATGCCGACGAGACGGCGCGCGTGCACGCCGCGCTGCGCCGCGTCGGCCTGCAGGACCTGGCAGGACAGGCGCTCGCAACCCTGTCGGGCGGCCAGATGCAGCGGGCGCTGTTCGCGCGCCTGCTGCTGCAGGATGCGCCCCTGTTGCTGCTGGACGAGCCTTTCAGCGCGATCGACGCGGCGACCACGGACGTCCTGCTGGACCTGCTGCGCGAGCAGCACGCCGAGGGCCGTACCGTCATCGCCGTGCTGCACGATCTCGACCTGGTGCGGCGGCATTTCCCGCGCACCCTGCTGCTGGCGGGGCGGCAGGTGGCCTGGTGCGAGACGGGCCAGGCGCTGGACGCTGCCAACCTGGCGCGCGCTCGCGGGCTGGCCATGAGGGAGGCGGCATGACACTGGCCGAATGGCTGGCCGGCCCCTTCGCCGATTACGGCTTCATGCGCCGCGCCCTGGCCGGCGCGGTGGCGCTGTCGGCGGGCGCGGCGCCGCTGGGCGTGTTCCTGGTGCTGCGCCGCATGAGCCTGATGGGCGATGCGATGGCGCATGCCATCCTGCCCGGCGTGGCGGCCGGCTACCTGCTGTCGGGCCTGTCGCTGGGTGCGATGATGGCCGGCGGTCTCGTCACCGGGCTGGCCGTGGCCCTGCTGGCTGGCCTGGTGGCGCGCCTGACGCCGCTGCGCGAGGACGCCAGCTTCGCGTCCTTCTATTTGATTTCGCTGGGGCTGGGCGTACTGCTGGTTTCGCTGCGCGGCTCCAACATGGACTTGCTGCATGTGCTGTTCGGCACGGTGCTGGGCCTGGACGATGCCGCCCTGCTGCTGGTGACGGCCGTGGCCAGCGCCACCCTGTGCGTCCTGGCGCTGGCGTACCGGCTGCTGGTGGCCGAGTGCCTGGATCCGGGGTTCCTGCGCGCGGCCGGCGGGCGCGGGGCCTGGGTGCACATGCTGTTCATGGGCCTGGTGGTGCTGAACCTGGTGGCCGGGTTCCAGGTATTGGGCACGCTGATGGTGGTGGGCCTGATGATGCTGCCGGCCGCCGCCGCCCGATTCTGGGCCGGCTCGGCGCCCGGGCAGATCGCCCTGGCCGCCGGTTCGGCCTGCGCGGCCAGCGCCGTCGGCCTGCTGGTTTCGTTTCATGCAAATGTGCCGGCCTCGCCCGCCATCATCCTGGCCGCCGGCGCGTTCTACCTGTTTTCGGTCGCATGCGGGCCGCATGGCGGGCTGCTGGTCGCAGCCCGGCGTGCGCGCCTCGCGCGGCCATGGCAACCCGAAGGAGATCCTCCATGAAATCGCGCATCCTGGCGCTGGCCGCGGCTGTCCTGCTGGCCCCGCTCGTCGCCGCGGCCCAGCCCCTGCAGGTCGTCGCCAGTTTTTCCATCCTGGCCGATATCGCCACCCAGGTGGGCGGTCCGGACGTGGCCGTGCGGAGCCTGGTCGGTCCGGACGGCGACGCGCACGAATACGAGCCGACCCCGGCCGACGCCCGCAAGCTGGCTGCCGCGCAGGTGCTGGTGGTCAACGGCCTGGATTTCGAAGCCTGGCTGCCGCGCCTGCAGAAGGCCGCCGGCTTCGCGGGCCGCACCGTCGTGGCCTCCAAGGGCGTCGAGCCGCGCAGGCTGGATGACGCCCACGAGGAACACGAGGAACACGAGGCGCACGGCGACCACGACGACCGCCACCACGATCACGACCATGGACACCACGGCGAGCATGACCATCATCATGGCGACCTTGACCCGCATGCATGGCAGGACCTGGCCAATGGCGCGATCTATGCGCGCAACATCGCGCGCGCCTTCGCCGAGGCCGATCCCGCGCATGCACAGGCCTACCGGCAGCGCGCCGATGCCTACGTGGCGCGCATCGAGGCGCTGGACCAGCGCGTGCGGCAGCTTTTCGAAGCCATCGAGCCGGCGCGCCGCAAGGTCGTCAGTTCGCATGACGCCTTCGGCTACTTCGGCCAGGCCTATGGCGTGCGCTTCATTGCGCTGGCCGGCGTATCCACCGACGCCGAGCCGTCGGCCGCCGACATGGCGCGCATCATCGAGCAGGTGCGCCGCGAAAGCGTGCCGGCGGTGTTCGTCGAAAACATCGCCAACCCGCGGCTGGCGCAACAGTTGACGCGCGAAACGCAGGCCCGGCTGGGGGGCACGCTGTATTCCGACGCGCTGGCCCGGCCCGGCGAGCCGGCCGGCACCTATCTGGGAATGTTCGAATGGAACGCGCAACAACTCGCCGCCGCCTTGCGGCCCTGACGGCGCTGGGCGCGCTGTGGACGGCCGGCGCCGGCGCGCATCCGCATATGTGGATCGATGCCCGGGCCGTGGTGGAGTTCGACGATGCCGGCCGCATCGCGGCGGTGCGCCAGGTATGGCGCTTCGACGATATGTTTGGCGCCTACGCCACCCAGGGCCTGTCCAGGCAGGCCGGCGGCGGGCTGGCCCCCGAGGTGCTGCGGACCATGGCCGAGGACTGGATGAAAGCGTTGGGCGAGCCGGTGTCGCACTACTTCACGCGGGTCACGCAGGGCGGACGCACCTTGCCGTTCGGCCCGCCGCGCGATGCCGCCGTCAGCTTCGAGGATGGCCGGCTGGCGCTGGCCTTCACGCTGCCGTTGGCGGCGCCGGCGCCGGCCGGCGGCGCGACGGCGGTCGATATCTACGACCCCACCTATTTCGTGGCCTATGCCTTCGACGAGGCGGGCGCGACCACGTTGCGCGGCGCGCCCGCCGGATGCAGCCAGGCTTATCGGCCGCCGCGTCCGCTGGATTGGGCCACCATGCAGCAACTGGCGGCCATTCCTGCCGACCCCGAGGCGCTGCCGGAAGAGCTGTTCGCCATTACCAAGGGTTTGACGCATCGTATCGAGGTGACATGTCCGTAGTTCGAGCAGGCGCATTGGCCGCGCTGGTATTGGGTTGCCTGGCTGCGCTGCCGGCGGCCGCGCAGGGAGCGCATCCGTTCGGGGTGCCCGAGGCGACCGGGGCGCCAGGCTGGCTGGCCGGCTGGTTCGGCCAGGTGGCGGCGTGGCAGGCGCACTTCTACCGGCAATTGACTGGCGCGGTGCGGGCCTGGCAGGCCGAGGGCGGCGCGGCCTGGATGTTGATCGGTTTGTCGTTCGCGTATGGCGTCTTCCATGCACTGGGCCCCGGCCATGGCAAGGCGGTGATCGCTTCCTATGTGGTGGCCAATCGCCAGACGGCGCGCAACGGCGCCTGGCTTGCCCTGTTGTCGGCGTTGGCGCAGGCGCTGGTGGCCGTGGCGCTGGTCACGGTGCTGGCGGCGGTCCTGGGCGCCACGGCCGCGTCGATGAACCGCGCGACGCAATGGCTGGAAACCGCCGCGTACGCGGTGGTGAGCCTGCTGGGCGCGTGGCTGGTCTGGCAGAAGGCGTTGCGGCCGTGGTGGGCGCGCGGCGGGGGGCATGAACATGGACACCACGCGCATCGTCACGCGCAGGGATGCGCTTGCGGGCACGCGCACGCGCCCGCGGCGCGGCAGGCAGCCGGCCCGCTGAACGTCCGCAAGGCGTGGGCCGCCATTCTGGCGGTGGGGTTGCGACCGTGCAGCGGTGCGCTGATCGTGCTGGTGTTCGCGCTGGCGCAGGGGTTCTTCCTGGCCGGCGTGGTGGCCACCCTGGCCATGGGGCTGGGCACGGGCTTGACCGTGGCCGCGCTGGTGGCGCTGGCGGCGGGCGCACGCGATGCCGCGACCCGGCTGGGCGCGCGCCTGTCGACCCGTCGCGCCGCGATGCTGCGCCAGGCGATCGAAGCCTTGGCGGCCGTGGCGGTGCTGCTGCTCGGGCTGTCGTTGCTGGGAGGGCAATTGGCGGTCTTGCGCTAAGGCTTGCCGGCATCGGGAGGGATATCACGCTGCCTTGATGCCGGATTGATTTGTGATGTTATATCGTTTCATCAATAGAATGTTATATCGTTTCATATTGGAGGGAAAATGCGATTCGAACGGCATCCGTTGAGCGCCGCCCTGGCGCTGGCGTTGGCTTGGCAAGGCGCGCACGCGCAGGCGACGCAGGGCGGCACTCCCGAGGCGGCCACGCTGGCGCCAATCACGGTTTCGGCCAGCCCGCTGGCCGGCGACCTCGACAGCATGACGGCGCCGGCGGCGGTGCTGGCGGGCGATCAACTGCTGCTGCGCCGCCAGGGAACCCTGGGCGATACGCTCGATGGACTGCCGGGCGTGCACGCCGATACGTTTGGCGGCGGGGCGAGCCGGCCGGTCATCCGCGGCCAGACCGCGCCGCGCGTCAAGGTGCTGTCCGATGGGTCCGAGCTGATGGATGCCTCGGCCATTTCACCGGACCATGCCATCACCACAGAGCCGCTGCTGGCCGAAAAGATCGAGGTGCTGCGCGGACCGGCCACGTTGCTCTATGGCGGCGGCGCGATCGGCGGGGTGGTGAATGTGCTGGACCGCAAGATCCCCACCGCGGTGCCGGAGCAGGGCATCGAGGCCGAGGCCGAGCTGCGTGGCGCGACCGGCACGAAGGAGCGCGCCGGCGCTATTGGCATTACCGCCGGCAGCGGCAATTTCGCGGTCCGCGTCGAGGGCCTGAAGCGCCGCAGCAGCGACTATCGCGTGCCCGACTGGCCCGACGGCAAGCTGGCCGGTTCGTATAGCGAATCGGGCCAGGGTACGGTCGGCATGTCATGGATCACGCCGCGCGGCTACGTCGGCGTGGCATTCACCCATCTCGAAAGCAAGTATGGCCTGCCCGGCCACAACCACGAGTACGAGGGCTGCCATCCGCACGGTTCGCACCTGCATTGCGGCGGCCATGACGAGCACGGCCACGGGCACGACCACGACGCGGATGCGGGCGAGGCGGAGCACGACCATGAGCACGAGCATGGCGCGGGCGACGTGCCCTATGTGAAGTTGCGCAGCAACCGTACCGACCTGCGCGCCGAATACACCGACCCCTTCGCCGGCTTCGAGAAAATCCGCTTTCGCGGCGGGCTGACCGACTATCGCCATGACGAGATCGAAGGCGGGCAGGTGGGCACGCGTTTCCAGAATCGCGGCTACGACGCGCGCCTGGAACTGACGCACCGGCCGCTGTACGGCTGGCATGGCGTGGTGGGCGTGCAGACGTCGTACAGCGACTTCCGCGCCACGGGCGAAGAGGCGTTCCTGCCGCGCAGCAAGACGCGCGCCCACGGCCTGTTCCTCCTGGAGGAGTACCGCTGGGCCGACTGGCGTTTCGAACTGGGCGCGCGGCAGGACTGGCAGCGCGTTTCGCCGCAAGGCGGCGCGCCGGCGTCCCGCACCTCCGGCACGTCGCTGTCGGCGGCCGCCATCTGGGACTTCGCGCCGCAGTACTCGCTGGCCCTGTCGGTGTCGCGTTCGCAGCGGCTGCCCTCGGCCCAGGAGCTGTATGCCGACGGCGTGCACCTGGCCACCAATACCTACGAAATCGGCGACCCGGGGCTGGACCGGGAAACCTCGCGCAATGTCGACCTGACGCTGCGCAAGCACAGCGGCGATACCACCTTCAGCGTCAGCGCCTTTCACAACCGGGTGAAGAACTATATCTACGCCAACACGCTGGACCGCTACGAAGACTTCCGCCTGATCGAGTACACGCAGCGCGATGCCGAATTCACCGGCGTCGAGGGCGAAATCCGGCACCGTTTCGGCAAGGTGTTCTCGGCGGCCGTGTTTGGCGATTATGTCCGCGGACGGCTGACGGGCGGCGGCGGCAACCTGCCGCGTATCCCGGCCGCGCGCCTGGGCGTGCGCGCCGATGCGCAATGGCAGAACTGGGCGGGGGGCGTGGAGTACTTCCACGTCTATCGCCAGGACGATATCGCGGCCTACGAGTCGTCCACGCCGGGCTACGACATGGTCAACGCCACCATCCGCTATCGCGGCAAGCTGGACCGCACCGCCTACGAGGTCTACCTGCGCGGCAACAACCTGCTGAACAAGCTGGCGTTCAACCATGCGTCGTTCATTTCGACGGTGGCGCCGCTGCCGGGGCGCAGCGTATTGCTGGGCGTGCGGCTGACGTACTGAGGGCGCAGGGTTCAGCGCGAGGTCTTGCGGCCGGCGCGCGGGTGCGCCTGGTCGTAGGCGCGCGCCAGGTGCTGGAAATCCAGCCGCGTGTAGACCTGGGTGGTCGATATGTTGGCGTGGCCCAGCATTTCCTGGACCGCGCGCAAGTCCTGGGCCGATTGCAGCACATGGCTGGCGAAGCTGTGGCGCAGCACGTGCGGGTGCACATGCGCCGGCAGCCCGGCCGCCTGGGCCAGGCGCGCCAGCTGCAACTGCACCACGCGCGGCGCGATGCGGCGGCCGCGTGCGCCGACGAACAGCGCTGCCGCATCCTGCGGACCGGCGCCGGCGGCGGCCAGTCGCGGGCGCGCCTGCAGCCATTTGTCCAGCGCGGCCAGCGCGCTTTGCCCGACCGGCACCGAGCGCCGCTTGCCGCCCTTGCCGACGACGATCACCTCGGCATCGTCGCGGTTGAGCCAGCTGCGGGATTCGTACTCGGGCGTGCGCTCGTAGCGCAGGTCCAGGCCGACCAGTTCGGCCAGCCGCAGGCCGCTGGAATACAGCAGTTCGAACATGGCGTGGTCGCGCAGCGCGGCCGGCTCGGTGGCCAGGCGCGCGGGGGCGTGATCCAGGAGCGCCTGGGTCTGTTCGACCGAGAGCGCCTTGGGCAGGCCGCGCGGCGCCTTGGGGGCGCGCACGCCGGTGGCCGGATTGCCGGGCAGGCCGGCGGCCGGGGCCCACCATTGATAGAAGCCGCGCCATGCCGCCAGCGCGCGCGCCAGGCTGCGCGGCCCCAGGCCTTGCGCGTGCAGGCGGGCGACGAAGTGGCGGATATGGCCGTTGGCGATGCGCTCCAGCGGCAGTCCGGCCGCGGCTGCCTGTTGCGCCAGTTGCCGCAGGTCGCGCGTATAGCCGTCGAGCGTGTGCGCCGAGTAGCGGCGGTGCGCCTGCAGGTGCCGCAGCCAGTCCGCCATGGGCTGGGGCAGGGGGCTGGCGGCGGGGGCGGCGCTCATGCGGTCCGGCAGGGTCAGGCGGCGGCCAGCGGTGGCGTGCCCAGGCGCCGCAGCGCGGCCGAAGCCAGCTTGCCGATGGCCTCCAGGAACGCGGTGCCCATGTCGGGGGCGAAGCGCGCGGCGTCGTCCGAACCCAATACGAGCAGGCCGATGGTCGGCGCGTCGGCGTCCGGACGCAGCGCCACCAGCGCCAGCGATTTGGGCTTGGCGTCCAGCCAGCTCACCGCTTCGAATTCGGTATCGGTGCCGCAATACGGCGTCTTCAGGCTGTCGGCGAAGGTGCGCACATCGTCGGAGACGGGCTCGCCATAGCCGCTTTCCGGCAGGCCATCCAGGCGCCACAGGCGCAGCGCCACGTGGTTGAGGTCGAACTGCTCGGCCAGGCCCAGGGCGATTTCGCCCGGGACGTGCTGCGCATCGGCCTCGGCCAGCATGCGGCAGCACCACTGCGACAGATGGTCGCCGATGGTCTCGTTGCTGTTGGCGTTGCGGATCAGCTCGTTCAGGCGCCATTCGAGTTCGCGGGTGCGTTCGCGCAGCGTCTGGATCTGGCGCTCGCCCAGCGAAATGGCGCGCGAGCCGTGCGGGTTGGGAATCTGCAGCGTGGCGAACACGTCGGCGTGTTCGATGAAGAAGTCGGGGTTGTGTTGCAGGAATTCGGCAACAGCGTGGGCGTTCAGGGGCTCGGTGGGGGTGTGCGCAGTCATGGGGACGCTGATCTCGTACTCGCTGGCTAACGGTGCAGGCCGCTGGTGAATACCAGGCGGTCGATATCGACCCGGCCGCTGAAAACGGAAATGGCCGGACCGGTCATGCGCAGGCGCTCGCCGTTCCAGTCCACGGTAAGCACGCCGCCGCGCGTGTGTACGCGCACCGGCGAATCGAGCAGGCCGCGCCGCACGCCGGCGGCGACGGCGGCGCAGGCGCCGGTGCCGCAGGCCAGCGTTTCGCCGGCGCCGCGTTCGTAGACGCGCAGGCGGATCTGGTGGCGGTCGACGACCTGCATGAAACCGACGTTGACGCGGCGCGCGAAGCGCGGGTGCGATTCGACCAGCGGGCCGATCACACCGACCGGGGCGGCGTCGACATTGTCGACCACTTGCACGGCGTGCGGGTTGGAAATGGCCACGGTCGAGATCGCCACGCTGCGCGGCAGGCCGGCCGGCGCGTCGATCTCCAGGTTCCAGACCGTATCCTGGCCCTGCGTCTGGGCGCTCAGGCCGGTGGAGTCGAACGGCAGGGACGGCGGGTCGAAGCGGGTGCTGCCCATCTCGACCGTAACCTGCTCGTCTTCGCCCTCGTCCAGCACGATGACGCCGGTCACGATCTCGGCGCGCAGCGGGTTGCGCGTCGACAGGCCCTGCTCGTGCACGAAACGCACGAAGCAGCGCGCGCCGTTGCCGCAGTGTTCGACTTCGCTGCCGTCGGCATTGAAAATGCGGTAGCGGAAATCAGCGTCGGCCCGCGTGGCCGGTTCGACCAGGAGGATCTGGTCGGCGCCGATGCCGAAATGACGGTCGGCCAGCGCGCGCGCGCGCTCGGGCGTCATTTCAATGTCTTGACGGACGCCGTCGAGCACGACGAAGTCGTTGCCCGCGCCGTGCATTTTGGTGAAGTTCCACATCATGCATGGATTATCACCCATTCCGACGCGGAAAACCCTGGGCCCCCGGGATGGCCGCCGTTTCAGTACAGCTTGGGCTCGCCCAGCGGGCGCGTCTTGAAGCGGCGATGCACCCAGTAATACTGGCTGGGGCAGCGCAGCACCCAGGACTCCAGCTCGCGGTTCAGGCGCGCCGTGGCGTCTTCCAGGGAACCGTCGCCCGGGAAGTCGGGCAGTTCGGGCAGGACTTCCACGTGGTAGCGCCCGGTGCGGGGATCCCAGAAATCGAGGATGGGCAGCACCGCGGCGTTCCATTTGCGCGCCAGCTGGGCGGTGGCCAGCAAGGTCGCGGCCGGCACGCCGAAAAAGGGTACGAAGACCGAACCGGCGCGTCCGAAATCCATGTCGGGCAGGTAGTACACCGGGCGCGGTTCGCGCAGGTGGCGCACCAGGTCGCGCACGCCGTCCTTGCGGCTGACCAGGAATACTTCGTTGAAGCGCGCCCGGCCGGCGCGGACGATGGCGTCGACCGCGGGATCGCTTTGCGGCGTGTACATGGTGGCGCCGCTGGGCACTTCCATGGTCAGGCGGGTGGCCGCCGCGTCCAGCGCCACGAAGTGGGGCGCGAGCAGGATGACGGGGCGGCCCGCCGCGATCAGGGCGTTGATGCGTTCGGCGCCGGTCTGGGTGACCATCTCGCGCACGGCCTCGGGCGAGCCGTACCACAGCACGCCGCGATCGACGATGGACTGGCCCAGGGCGCGGAAATGCTCGCGCGCCCAGCGTTCGCGCACCGCCTCGGGCTGGTCGGGAAAGCACAGTTCCAGGTTGCGCCGCACGATGCGCACGCGCGAGCGCGCCAGCCGGTAGCTCAGCCAGCCCACCAGGGCGCCGGCCCGTTGGCGCGTGGCCGGGCGCATGCGCGCGAAGCCGCGCAGCATGGCGGTCAGCGCGCGGGTCTTGAATTGGCTCATTGTTCGGGTTCCTGCCGCGCGCTGTCGGGCGCCGGCGGGGCGCCACGCGGGACTTTGTAGCGGTTGTATCCCCACAGGTATTGCTCGGGGAAGCGCCGGATCAGCGACTCCATGGCGCCGTTGATCAGGGCGGCCTGCTCCTGCGGGCTGTCGGGCAGCGGTCCGGGCACGCGGGCATAGTGGATGCGCCAGCCGCGCCCGCCCGGCAGGCGTTCGCCGGCGGTCAGGATGACGGCCACGCCGGTCTGGCTCGCCAGCTTGCCCGGCAGCGTCATGGTGTAGGCCATGCGGCCGAAGAACGGCGCCCAGACGCCGTCGCCCACGCCGGGCGCCTGGTCGGGCAGCATGCCTACCGATTCGCCGCGCCGCAGGGTGCGCACGAACTCGCGCACGCCCTGCATGGTGGCCGGCACGGCATTGACCGCCGAGGTGTTGCGCGCCGTCTCCAGCACCGGGGCCAGCAGGGCCTTGCGCGGGGGGCGGAACATCACCGTCATGGGCATCTGGCGCGCCAGGTAGCGCGCGGTGATTTCGAAGCAGCCCAGGTGCGGCGTCAGGAACAGGATGCCGCGCCCCTCGGCGCGCGCCGCCTCGACGATGGCGTAGTCATCCGACACCACTTTTCCCAGGCTTTGTTCGTTGCGAAACCACACTCTGGGCATTTCCAGGATCATGGCCCCGATTTCGCCGGCGGCGCGGCGGGCGAAGGCGGGCTGGGGATAACCGGCCTGGGCGGCGTTGGCGCGCAGGCGGTCGCGGTATTTGCCGGGAAAGGCGTACGCCAGCCGTCCCAGCAGCCGGCCGGCCGCATGCAGGAACGGCAGCGGCAGGGCCGCGACCATACGTAACAGGGTGACGAGCATCGATGCGAATGAAAGGGCGGTACGTTGGGTGTTGGCCGGGAATGTCCGCTATTTGTATAGAAGGACTCTCCAAGCATAAAGTGCGCATTTTCGCCTAAAATACTCGGGTCGCCGAGTTAACCGACAACTTGCGGGGCGACAGTGGGGGTGGCGCTGGTGCGCCAAGTCCGCGCAAAATCCGCTAAAGCGTCGCGCCCAGATCTTCCGTACACAGCGATCCCGGGGTGCAGCGCGCCTCGTAACCTGTGCGCCGGCTTCATGCCGGTACGTGAGGAAGTATCTGTGGCCAACAACGATTTTCTGTTTACCTCCGAATCCGTCTCCGAAGGGCACCCCGACAAGGTCGCCGACCAGATTTCGGACGCGATCCTCGACGCGATCTTTACGCAGGATCCCAACGCCCGCGTAGCCGCCGAAACGCTGTGCAACACCGGTCTGGTGGTGCTGGCCGGCGAGATCACCACCACCGCCAACGTCGACTACATCCAGGTCGCGCGCGACACGATCCGGCACATCGGCTATGACAATACCGATTACGGCATCGACTACAAGGGCTGCGCGGTGCTGGTCGCCTACGACAAGCAGTCGCCCGACATCGCCCAGGGCGTGGACCGCAGCTCGGAAGACTATCTGAACCAGGGCGCCGGCGACCAGGGCCTGATGTTCGGCTACGCGTGCGACGAGACCCCCGACCTGATGCCGGCCCCGATCTGGTACGCGCACCGCCTGGTGCAGCGCCAGAGCGAACTGCGCAAGGACGGCCGCCTGCCGTGGCTGCGTCCCGACGCCAAGTCGCAGGTGACGTTCCGCTACGTCGACGGCCGCCCGGCCGAGGTCGACACCGTGGTCCTGTCCACCCAGCACTCGCCCGAGATTTCGCAGGCCTCGATCCGCGAGGCGGTGATCGAGGACATCATCAAGCCCAGCTTTCCCGAGGGCCTGATCACGCCGAAGACCAAGTTCCTGGTCAACCCGACCGGCCGCTTCGTCATCGGCGGCCCGCAGGGCGATTGCGGCCTGACCGGCCGCAAGATCATCGTCGACACCTATGGCGGCGCGTGCCCGCATGGCGGCGGCGCGTTCTCGGGCAAGGACCCGTCCAAGGTCGACCGCTCGGCCGCCTACGCCGCCCGCTACGTGGCCAAGAACGTGGTGGCCGCGGGCCTGGCGCGCCAGTGCCAGGTGCAGGTGAGCTACGCCATCGGCGTGGCCGAGCCGATCAACATCACGGTGTACACGGAAGGCACCGGCGTGATTCCCGACGAGCAGATCGCCAAGCTGGTGCGCGAGAACTTCGACCTGCGCCCCAAGGGCATCGTCAACATGCTGGACCTGCTGCGCCCCATCTACACCAAGACCGCTGCCTATGGGCACTTCGGCCGCTCCGAGCCGGAGTTCTCCTGGGAGGCCACCGACAAGGCGGCCGCGCTCAAGCAAGGCGCCTGAGCCGTTCACCCGGTGTCGCAGAACGCCCCGCCTGGCGGGGCGTTCTGCTTGGCCGCGCCGGTGGCAGGGATATCGGAACCGGGACGGGGTCCCGATGCTAAGCTGTCGCCCATGACCGATGCTTCTTTTCCCGTCGCGCCACGGGTCGAGTCCGACGAGACGTCCGACCCGCCGGCGCGGGTTTTCACCGCCACCGACTCGCCCTGCGTGGCGGTGTGCTCCACCCTGTTCGACGATATTTGCCGCGGCTGCGGCCGCACCGCGATGGAAGTCGCCAACTGGGTGTTCATGAGCGACGAGGAAAAGCGCGAGGTCTGGGCGCGCATCCGGGCCCAGGGGTATCCGCGCCGCAACAACTGAGCGGCGCACGGCGGCCTGTCTTGGCCATGTCACATCGCGCGGGCTAAATCGCGGCATTGTCCACCTGCCGTCCCGCACCATGCGCATCGTACTCGTCACGGATGCCTGGCATCCGCAAGTCAACGGCGTGGTCCGCACCTGGACCACCATGCAAGGCCTGCTGCAGGATTGGGGGCACGAGCTGATCGTGGTCAGCCCGCAGGGCAGCCGTACCGTGCCGGCGCCGTCCGAGCCGGACTTGCGCCTGTGCCTGCAGCCCGGGCGCCAGTTGCGCCGCGTGCTGGGCGATATCGTGCCCGATGCGCTGCACATCGCCACCGAAGGGCCGCTGGGCCTGGCCGCGCGCCGCATGGCGCTGCGCCGCGGCTGGCGCTTCACCACCTCGTTCCACACCATGTTTCCCGATTACCTGCAGGCGCGCATGGGCATTCCGGCGGGCCTGCCGTGGCGCTACCTGCGCTGGTTCCACCGGCCATCGCAGCGGGTCCTGGTGCCCACGCCCACCGTGCGCGACATCGTGGCGCGGCGCGGCCTGGGCAATCTGCAGGTCTGGTCGCGCGGCGTCGACGCGCGCCGTTTCGCGCCCGGGCCGCGCGATTTCCTGCCCGAACTGCCGCGCCCGCTGTTTCTCTGCGTGGGCCGCGTGGCGCGCGAGAAGAATCTGGATGCCTTCCTGTCGCTGGCGCTGCCGGGCAGCAAGGTGATCGTGGGCGGCGGCCCCGACGAAGCCCGCCTGCGCAGGAAGTTCCCGGCCGCGCATTTCGCCGGCCCGCAGGCCGATGACCGCCTGGCGGCCTACTACAACGCCGCCGATGTATTCGTCTTTCCCAGCCTGACCGACACCTTCGGCCTGGTGATGCTGGAGGCCATGGCCTGCGGCACGCCGGTGGCGGCCTTTCGCAGCGAAGCGCCGCTGGCCGTGGTGCAGCAGGGCGCCACCGGCTTTCTCGACGACGACCTGGCGCAGGCCTGCCGCGCCGCGCTGGCGCTGGATCGCGACGAGGTGCGGGCGCACGCGCTGACGCGCACCTGGGACGCGGTGGCGCGCGACCTGCTGGCGGCGTTCACGCCGCTGGTCGAGGCGCCGCTGGCCCTGCCGCCGGCCGCCCAGCGCATATGACGCGGCATGCATGCGTCACCGTTTGCGAGGCCGCGGCGAGCCGGTACAATGCCGCCTATCCCTGAGGAGCGCTGCGACGATCCGGGCCGTGTCCACGGCATGCCGGTCGCCAGGCTCAGGAAATCCTTGTTTACGCGCCGCGCATCGCGCGGCGCCGCAGCAACGGCGCTCACCTTTGTCGCATGAAGCGGGAAAGGCGAGTACGCGCCGTGCGGATCATGGTGCTACGCGTTGCCCGGCTTCATTGCGCGCCGTTCGACTTTCACGTGGAGCCACACCATGAATGCTGTAACCGATAAATCCGTTGCCGACTACATCGTCGCCGATATGGCGCTGGCCGGCTGGGGCCGCCGCGAGCTGGCCATTGCCGAAACCGAGATGCCCGGCCTGATGGCGATTCGCGACGAGTACGCCGCCAGCCAGCCGCTCAAGGGCGCGCGCATCGCCGGCAGCCTGCACATGACCATCCAGACCGGCGTGCTGATCGAAACGCTGGTGGCGCTGGGCGCCGAAGTGCGCTGGGCCTCGTGCAACATCTTCTCGACCCAGGACCACGCCGCCGCGGCCATCGCCGCCACAGGCACGCCGGTGTTCGCCATCAAGGGCGAAACCCTCGAGGAGTACTGGCAGTACACCCACAAGATCTTCGAGTGGCCCGAAGGCCGCCATGCCAACATGATCCTGGACGACGGCGGCGATGCGACCCTGCTGCTGCACCTGGGCGCGCGCGCCGAGCAGGACATCTCGGTCCTGGCTAAGCCCGGCAGCGAAGAAGAGCGCGTGCTGTTCGCGGCCATCAAGGAAACCCTGGCGCGCGATCCGAAGTGGTATTCGACCCGCCTGGCCCAGATCAAGGGCGTGACCGAGGAAACCACCACCGGCGTGCACCGCCTGTACCAGATGTCGCAAAAGGGCGAGCTGGCCTTCGCCGCCATCAACGTCAATGACTCGGTCACCAAGTCGAAGTTCGACAACCTGTATGGTTGCCGCGAGTCGCTGGTCGACGGCATCAAGCGCGCCACCGACGTGATGGTGGCCGGCAAGATCGCGGTGGTGGCCGGCTATGGCGACGTGGGCAAGGGCTGCGCCCAGGCGCTGGCCGCGCTGCGCGCGCAAGTGTGGGTGACCGAGATCGATCCGATCTGCGCCCTGCAGGCGGCGATGGAAGGCTACAAGGTCGTCACCATGGAAGAGGCGGCCGCGCACGCCGATATCTTCGTGACCGCCACCGGCAACTACCACGTCATCACGCGCCAGCACATGGAGGCCATGAAGGACCAGGCCATCGTGTGCAACATCGGCCACTTCGACAACGAGATCGACGTCGCCGGGCTGGAAAACTGCCAGTGGGAAGAGATCAAGCCGCAGGTCGACCACGTGATCTTTCCCGACGGCAAGCGCATCATCCTGCTGGCCAAGGGCCGCCTGGTGAACCTGGGCTGCGCCACCGGCCACCCGTCGTTCGTGATGTCCTCGTCGTTCGCCAACCAGACCATCGCGCAGATCGAGCTGTTCACGCGCAACGAGGCCTACACCACGGGCCAGGTGTACGTGCTGCCCAAGCACCTGGACGAGAAGGTGGCGCGCCTGCATCTCAAGAAGCTGGGCGCCAGGCTGTCGACGCTGAGCAAGCAACAGGCCGACTACATCGGCGTGCCGGTCGAAGGGCCGTTCAAGCCGGGCCACTATCGCTATTGATGGATGTAGCACAATAGGGGCGGGGCCGCGCCATCGTGGCGCGGGCCGCCTCATCCCAAGGAGATCGAACATGGCTCTGCTTCTGGTCTGGATCCTCAACGCAGTTGCGCTGCTGGCGGTGGCCTACCTGCTGCCCGGCATCACGGTGGCCAGCTTCGGCTCCGCCCTGGTGGCGGCGCTGGTGCTTGGTTTGCTGAACATGCTGGTCAAGCCGGTGCTGGTCCTGCTGACGCTGCCCATCACCATCGTCACGCTCGGCCTGTTCCTGATCATTCTCAACGCCCTGTTGTTCTGGTTCGCCGGCTCCGTGCTGCGCGGCTTCCAGGTCAACGGGTTCTGGTGGGCCGTGGCGGGAGCGATCCTGTACAGCATCATTGCCGGCCTGCTGACCAAACTGATCCCCTGATGACCCAATCCACTGCTCCCGCTTTCAGCCTGGAGTTTTTCCCGCCGCGCGACATCGCCGCCCAGGAGCGGCTGGTGCGCGCGGCCAAGCAGATGCTGGCGATCCAGCCGCGCTACGTCAGCGTCACCTTCGGCGCGGGCGGCTCCACGCGCGCCGGCACGGCCGACACCGTGCGTACGCTGCGCAACCTCGGTTGCGACGCGGCGCCGCACCTGTCCTGCATCGGCGCCACGCGCGACCAGTTGCGCGACATCCTGGCGGCCTATCGCGAGCAGGGTGTGCGCCGGCTGGTCGCCCTGCGCGGCGACCTGCCTTCGGGCATGGGCGGCGACGCGGGCGAGCTGCGCTACGCCAGCGATCTGGTGGCCTTCATCCGCCAGGAAACCGACGACTGGTTCCATATCGAGGTGGCCGCCTACCCCGAGATGCATCCGCAAGCCGAAAGTCCGTCGGCCGATCTGGCGCATTTCGTCAACAAGGTGCAGGCTGGCGCCGACGCGGCCATCACGCAGTACTTCTTCAATCCCGACGCGTATTTCGATTTCGTCGAGCGCGCGCAGGCCAAGGGCGTGACGATACCCATCGTGCCGGGCATCATGCCCATCACCAACCACACCCAGCTGGTGCGTTTCTCGGAGATGTGCGGGGCCGAAATCCCGCGCTGGATCCGCCTGCGCCTGGCCGAGTACGGGGACGACAAGGCCTCGATCCGCGCCTTCGGCCTGGATGTCGTGTCCGAGCTGTGCCAGACCCTGCTGGACAACGGCGCGCCCGGCGTGCATTTCTACACGCTCAACCACGCCGAAGCCACGCTCGGCATCTGGAAGGCGCTCAACGCCTAGCGTCCGGCGCCCGGCCGCGGGGCCGGGCGCGCGGGCCCGTCAGTCGGCGTAGACGCCGGCCTTGCGGATCATGGCGCCCCATTTCTCGGTTTCGGCCTGCAGCCAGGTCTGCAGGCCTTGCGGCGTCTGCTTCTCGGGCGGCACGATATCGGCGCCCAGTTCGGCCATCTTCCGGGTGAACGCCGGGTCTTTCAGCGCGGCGCGCAGCGCGGCGTTGAAGGTTTCGATGGCCGCCGGCGGCGTGCCCTTGGGCGCGTAGATGCCGTGCCACACCTTCACTTCGAAACCCTTCAGCCCGCTCTCGTCGAGCGTCGGCGTGTCGGGCAGCGTCTTGATGCGCTGCAGCGTGGTCACGCCGTACAGCTTGACATTGCCGGCCTTGATGTGGGGGATCGTCTGCGTGGTCTGGTCGCACAGGATGTCGACCTGCCCGCCCAGCAGCGCGCTGAGCGCCGGAGCGGTGCCCGCGTACGGGATGGCGGTCAGCTGCACGCCGAGGGCTTCCTGCAGCAGCATGCCGCACAGCTGCGATACGGCACCCGGCCCGGCGTTGGCCAGGTTCAGCTTGCCGGCGTTGGCATGGGCGTACTTCACGAAGGCCGGCATGTCGTCCGGCGGCAGGTCCTTGCGGCCCAGCAGGGTCATGGGCACGTCGGCAACCTGGCCCACGTAATCGAAATCGGCCAGCGGCTTGTACGGCAGCTTGCGGTACAGGGCCGGGGCCGTGGCCATGCCGTTGTGGTGGATCAGGAAGGTGTAGCCGTCGGGCGTGGCGCGCGCCACGTGGTTGGGCGCCAGCGTGCCGCCCGCGCCGGTGCGGTTCTCGACCACGATGGACTGGCCCAGGGTCTTGCTCATGGACGCGCCCAGCGTGCGCGCCACCACGTCGGTCGGACCGCCGGCGGCGAAGGGCACGACCAGGGTAATGGCGCGCGTGGGGTACGAGGGCTGGGCCCAGGCGCCGCCGCACAGGGCGGCCAGCGCCAAGGGCGCGACCGTGCGCGACAGCGTCGCGCGCCAGCGCGCGCGGATCGGTGGGGCAACCATGGTGGGTGTCTCCGGTCTGTAATTATGGAGACGCCAGTTTGGGCGAGACTGCCGGCGGCGGGAATTAGCGGTTGCCAAAGGCGCGCTTAGCGCGGGCCGAATGGGGGATTGCCCTAAGGGAATGGGGTCAGCGCGCCCGCATCTCCAGCGGGGTGCGGTGCAGGAAGCGCTCGAACGCGGCCAGGAAGGCCTGTTCGGCGGCGCTCAGCTTGCGCTGCCGGTGCCAGGCGAGGAATACATCGATCTCGGCTACGTTGTGCTCGGGAGGAAGGCGGCGCAGTTCGCCGGCCAGCACGTCTTGGCGGATGAGGTGTTCGGGCAGGAAGCTGAGCCCCACGCCGGCCACGACCATGCGGCGGATTTCCTCGAGGTAGGGCGAGGTGCCCACGATGCGGCCGGTAAAGCCCTGCTGGTCGCGGAAGATCGTCAGCGGCGACAGCGTGTCGCCCAGCTGGTCGCTGGCGAAGCAGACGAAGTTCTGGTCCATCAGGTCCTCGACGCGCACGTTGCGGCGCGAGAAGAACGGATGGTGGCGGCCGCACACCACCACGTAGCGATGGCGCAGGAACAGGCGCCGTTCCAGCGTGTCGATGGCCTTGCGGCACAGGCACAGCCCGAGCGCCGGCACCCGCTTGGTCAGCGCGTCCAGAATGGCGGCGCTTTGCATGACGTCGACGTAGAACTCCACCCTGGGATAGCGGCGGTGGAAGTGCGCCAGGAAATCGTCGTAGGCCGTGCTCTGGATCTTGCTCATCACCAGCAGCCGCAAGGTGCCCGCGATATCGTCCTCGTCCTGGATGGCGGCTTCCTCGACGCGCGCCACCATGCCGTACATCTCGCGCGCCAGGCGATAGATTTCCTCGCCCAGGTTGGTGAGGCGGAACTCGCCGCTGCGGCGGTAGAGCAGCATCCCGCCCACCGCCTGCTCCAGCCGCTTGAGCGCCTGGCTGACGGCGGGCTGGCTGAGGTGCAGCGCGGTCGCGGCGCGTCCGACGCCGCGTTCCTGCACCACGAACATGAAGGTGCGCAACAGGTTCCAGTCCAGGCGTTCGGGGGCAAGCGCGGCGGCGGATTTCTTGGGGGCGGGGCTGGCGGACATGGTTTGCGGAAGGCATGAAAAAAGGCGGCCGCGGCCGCCTTTTCCGGATGGACGGGGCTGGACCTCAGGCCTTGGCCAGGCCCGCGAAGAAGCGTTCGGCGTTGTCTTCCAGGCCCTCGATATAGTAGCCGCCTTCCTGCACGATCAGCGTCGGCAGCCTGAAGGCGCCGATTGCCTGGCCCAGGCGCTCGAAGCCATTGGCGCTGACCGCGACCATGGCTTGCGGGTCCTTCTCGAATACGTCGAAGCCCAGCGACAGCACCAGGGCGTCGGGCTGGAACAGCTCGATGGCGCGCTGCGCCTGCTGCAGGCGGTCGAAGAACACGGGTTCGGGCGAGCCGTGCGGCATGGGCAGGTTGACGTTGTAGCCATAGCCTTCGCCCGCGCCGCGCTCGTTCTCGAAGCCGGCCACCACCGGATAGAAGTTCTCCGGGTCGCCATGGATGGACACGTACAGCACGTCGCTGCGCTCGTAGAAGATTTCCTGGATACCCTGGCCATGGTGCATGTCGGTATCGAGGATGGCCACGCGCTTGTAGCGCTGCGTGAGCATCTGCGCGGCGATGGCGGCGTTGTTGAGGTAGCAGAAGCCGCCGGCGGCGTCGCGCCGCGCATGGTGGCCGGGCGGGCGGCACAGGGCGTAGGCATGGCGCTCGCCGTCGAGCAGGGTCTGCGCGCCGGAGATGGCGCATTGCGCCGCCCAGTAGGCCGATTGCCAGGTATGCGGGCCGACCGGGCAGCTGCCGTCGGCCAGGTAGCGGGCCGCCTGCGCCAGCACGCCGCGCAGGGCGTTGGGTTCGCGCACGAAGACGTTCGACACGACTTCGTCGCCCCAGTCATCGGGCAACTGCTTCCAGCGCGCATGCGCTTCCCGCAGAAAGCGCAGGTAATCCAGCGAATGGACCGCGCCGATCGCGCCGGCGCCGGCGTCGACCGGCTCGCGCACGTCGAACTTCAGCTTGCGCGCGGCCTCGGCCAGGGCGTCCAGGCGCGCCGGCACTTCCTGGGGCGTGCGCATCTTGCCGCGCGAGAAATAGGTTTGCGGGTGGTGCAGCTTCTGGTCGGGATGGTAGAAGGCTTTCATGTCAGGCGCTCCGCAGCGGGGCCGTCACCGCATCGGCGCGATGGTTGGCCAGGAAGATTACCGAAATCATCGACAGCAGCGAGATGCCGCTGAACAGCAGGGCCAGCGGCCACCAGTGGCCCTGGAACTTCTCGGCCAGGATGGTGCCCAGGATGGGCGTCAGGCCGCCGAAGATGGCGCCCGACAATTGGTAGGCCATGGAAATGCCGGTGTAGCGGATGCGGGTGGGAAAGCTGTCGCTCACGTAGCCCGCGATCACCGCATAGTAGGCGCCCAGGCAGACCACGGCCAGGCCCACGCCCAGCGTCAGGCTGGTCAGCGTGCCCTGGTCGACCATGCTGAACATCACGTACGGCGTGAAGATCGACAGGAACGAGGTGATCAGCAGGAAGCGCCGATTGCCGATGCGGGTGGCGATGTGCGCCGACAGCGGCGTGATGATGAATTGCATCACCGATACCACCAGCAGGCAGTCGAGGATGACGCCGCGGCTCAGCCCCACGTACTGCGTGGTGTAGGCCAGCATGAACGTGTTGGTGAAGTAGAAGCCGGCGATGCCCAGCACGTTGGCGCCCACGGCGAGGGCCAGCAGGCCGGAGGCGCCGCGCAGCACTTCCACGATGGGCGCCTTGTCGGCGGCCTGCTTCGCGGCGCCGTCCTTCAGGCGCGCCTTCTCGGCCTGCTCGGCCAGGAAGTCGGGCGATTCGTTGACGCTCAGGCGGATCGCGAAGCCCACCACCAGCAATGCGGCGCTGAACAGGAACGGCACGCGCCAGCCCCAGTCCATGAAGGCGGCGTCGTCCAGCGAGGTCACCAGCTTGAACATCAGCATCGACAGGATCAGGCCGGCCGGGCTGCCCAGCTGCGCGAACGAGGCGAAGAAGGTGCGCTTGCTGCGGTCGGGCGAGTGTTCGCCGGCCATCAGGACGGCGCCGCCCCATTCGCCGCCCACGGCAATCCCCTGGATGAAGCGCAGCGCCACCAGCAGGATCGGGGCCCAGACGCCGATGGAGGCATAGGTGGGCAGCAGGCCGATCAGCACCGTGACCGTGCCCATCAGCAGCAGCGTGATGACCAGCGACTTCTTGCGGCCGATGCGGTCGCCGATGTGGCCGAACACCGCGCCGCCCAGCGGACGCGCCAGAAAGCCCACGGCGAAGGTGCCGAACGCGGCCAGGGTGCCGTAGAAGCCGTCGACCGATGGGAAGAACAGTTTGCCGAATACCAGGGCGGCTGCCGTGGCGTAGATATAGAAGTCGTACCACTCGATCATGGTGCCGACGAATGCGGCGATGGACGCGCGCACCGGCTGATGGGTAGCCGTTTTGTGATTCCCCTGCATGTTTCTCTCGTATGACTGGCGGATGGCCGGCACGATTGCCCGGTGGCCGCCGTTGTTATACGGCCACCGCCGCATATAAGAAAAATTCTATTTATTTATTCGCCATATTCGTTTGATTTATGTGGCGCGCGCGACGCGCCGCCGTGGCGGTTGTTTTGCGCCGTGGTCGAACGAAAATTGCTTGTGAATCAACACATTGTGGCGTTGCCGCCAGCCCGGCCGCAGCGTTGGGCGCGGCCGGCGCCGGAAACGGGGGGCGCGTCTACCCTAGGGAAAACCCCTGGGGGCGGGCCGCCCGGGACGGCGGGTTCAGCGCAGCAGGAACCGGCTGCCGGCGCTGTGGTGGCCGGCCGCGGCGCCGCTGGCCACCAGGGGCGCGCCCGGCACCCAGCCGTCGGGCGTGAGGATGGCGTCCAGGGCGATGTCGTGCGCGGCGGCCTCGTAGTCATCCGGCAGCAGGCCTTCCGACCAGGCGATGCCGATGGTGGTCGGCGGTGCGCCGGCAGCCTGCAGGGCGGCCAGCGTACGGTCGTAGTAGCCGCCGCCGTAACCCAGCCGATCGGCGTCCAGGGTGTAGCCCAGCGTCGGGACCAGCACCACGTCGGGCACCACCGCCGGGCCGTCCGCGGGCTCCTGGATGCCATACGCGCCGGTGCGCATGGCGCTGTCGGGTGTCCAATCCCGAAACGCCAGCGGGGCGTCGCGCTCCTGGACGGCGGGCAGGCAGACGGCGATGCCGGACTCGACCCATTGCTCCAGCAGGGGCAGCAGGTCGGGTTCGTCTTCCATGGGCCAGAAGGCGGCCACGCGGGAAAGGGGGCGGCCCTGGGCGGCGGCCTGTTCGCGGGCGAGGTTGAGCCAGGTGAACAGGCGTCCGCGCATCAGCAGCGCTCCACGGCTGCGCTGGCTGCTGGTCAGTTCGGCCCGGGACTGCCGCAATCGCGCGCGCAGCGCGGCTGCGGTATTCTTGGCGGTATTTTGAGTGTGCATGCGGGCCTGGCGATGAAACGAGTGCTTGAAGCAAGACGGTATCAGAAATTGGCGCTCCGTGACGCGGCCGACGGCATGCGCGGCTGGCTGCCGGTGTTGGCGCTTTTCACGGCGGCCTGTGCGCCGGTGGACGCGCAGCAGCGCGCCAGCGCCGCGCCCGCCGCGGTGTCGATGCAGGCCGCGCCGGATGCCGAACAGGCCAGGCGGCCCATCGCGGTGCCGCCGGCGGTGCTGGCCGGCTTGCCGCCGGCGCCGCAGACGCCCGCCCAGCAGGCCGTGGTGGCGGCGCGCGAAGCGTCCCAGCGCAAGCAGTGGTCCGTGCTCGGCGCGCTGGCGCCGCAGGCCAAGACCGATCCGCTGGGCATGTATCCGGAGTACTGGCTGCTGCGCTACCAGCTCTGGAGTCCGCCGGGCGGCCGCCGGCCGGACGCCGAACTGCAGCGGTTTCTGGCCGCGCATGCCGGCAGCTACCTGGAGGACCGCCTGCGCGGCGACTGGATCCAGGCGGCGGCGCGCGCCGGCGACTTCGAAACCGTGCGCCGCCTGGGGCCGGTCAAGCAGGGCAATGCGCAGATCGCCTGCGCCGGGCTCGACGCGCGCCACATGACCGGGCAGCGCGCCAGCGCCGCGGAGGCCGTGGCGGCGTTCGCGCCGGGCACGGCCTGTTGGGCCCTGTACGATCAACTGGTGGCCGATGGGGTGCTGGGCTGGGACGAAATCCAGCCGCAGCTGCGTGACGCCATCGAGGCCGGCAAGCTGTCGGATGCGCGCAAGCTGGCGCAGTACATCTTCGAGCCGAAAGACCAGAAGATCTACGACCAGATGATGAAAGACCCGATGAAGTGGCTGGTCCGCCAGGACAAGTCGCCGGTCGGGCGCAACGAGAAGGAACTGGTCACGCTGGCCCTGGCTCGCCTGAACAAGCCGGACGTGAGCGTGGCGGACTCGTACCTGCGGCGCGAATGGGCGCGCCACCTGCCCAGGCAGAACCTGGCCTGGGTGCGCAGCCAGTACGCGCTGGTGGCGGTGCTCAACCAGGATCCGCGCGCGTACGAGTGGTACCGCGAAGCGGGCGCGGTGCGCATGACCGAGTACAGCCATGCCTGGAAAGTGCGCTCGGCCTTGCGTCAGCCGCGCATCGACTGGAAATGGGTCATCGAGGCCATCGACGGCATGCCGCCGTCGCAGCAGGCCGAGCCCGTGTGGGTGTATTGGAAGGCTCGCGGGCAGGCCGCGCTGGGCCGCGACCAGCAGGCCGGCCAGGCTTACGCCAGCATTGCCGACCAGTTCAATTTCTATGGCCAGCTGGCCGCCGAGGAGCTGGGCCGCCGCATCACCGTGCCGCCGGCGCCGGCGCCGGTCACCGATGCCGAAATCGCCGAGGCCCGCGCGCATCCCGGCCTGCGCCGCGCGATCTACCTGTTCCGGCTGGGCTGGCGCGCCGAAGCCGTGCCGGAGTGGAATTTCTCGCTGCGCGGCATGTCCGATCGCCAGCTGTTCGCCGCCGCCGAGCTGGCGCGCGCCGAAGGCATCTACGACCGCGTGGTCAATACCTCCGAGCGCACCGCCGAGCAGTTCGACTTCAGCCAGCGCTTCATCGCGCCCTTCGAAGGCCGGGTCAGCGCCAAGGCGCGTGCCATCGACCTGGACCCGGCCTGGGTGTATGGCCTGATCCGCCAGGAGTCGCGCTTCATCATGGATGCGCGCTCGCACGCCGGCGCGTCCGGCCTGATGCAGCTGATGCCGGCCACCGCCAAATGGGTGGCGCGCAAGATCGGCATGAGCGATTTCCAGCCCGGCTCGGTCAACGATTTCGACGTCAACACCGAGCTGGGAACGCAGTACCTCAACATCGTGCTGCAGGGGCTGGATGGCTCCCAGGTATTGGCCAGCGCCGGCTACAACGCCGGGCCGGGCCGTCCGCGCAATTGGCGCGCCTCGTTCGGCCACCCGGTCGAAGGCGCCATCTTCGCCGAAACCATCCCGTTCAACGAGACGCGCCTGTACGTCAAGAACGTCATGTCCAACGCCGTGTACTACGCCGCCATGTTCAGCGGACAACCGCAATCGCTGAAGGAGCGCCTGGGCAGCATCGTGCCGCCGCAGCCGGCCCTGGCCGCCAGCCAGCGATGAGCACGACCGACGATCCAGGCGTTGCCGGGCTGCAGGTCTATATCGTCGGCGGCGCGGTGCGCGACGACCTGCTCGGCTTGCCGGCGGGCGACCGCGACTGGGTGGTGGTGGGCGCCACGCCGGAGGACATGGCGCGGCGCGGCTTCATCCCGGTGGGCGGCGATTTCCCCGTGTTCCTGCACCCGCGCACGAAAGAGGAATACGCGCTGGCGCGCACCGAACGCAAATCGGGGCGCGGCTACAAGGGGTTCACCTTCTACACCGGCGCCGACGTCACGCTGGAGCAGGACCTGCAGCGGCGCGACCTGACGGTCAATGCGATCGCCCGTACGCCGCAGGGCGAACTGATCGACCCCCTCGATGGCGTGGCCGATGTACGGGGCCGCGTGCTGCGCCACGTGGGCGAGGCTTTTGCCGAGGACCCGGTGCGCATCCTGCGCCTGGGCCGTTTTGCCGCGCGTTTTGGCGACTTCAGCATCGCGCCGGAAACCATGCGGCTATGCCGTCGCATGGTCGAGGCCGGCGAAGCCGATGCGCTGGTGCCGGAGCGGGTCTGGAAAGAGGTGTCGCGCGGATTGATGGCGCAGGCGCCGTCGCGCATGCTGGACGTGCTGGCCCAGGCAGGCGCGCTGGCGCGCGTGATGCCCGAGTTGCACGACGAGGCGGCCGTGCGCGCCGAGATCGATCGCGCCGCGGCCGCGGGCCTGCCGCTGGCGGGCCGCTATGCCTTGCTGTGCCGCCATACGCCCGAGCGCGACGCGCTGGGCCGCCGCCTGCGCGCGCCGGTCGAGTGCATGGACCAGGCGCGCCTGCTGCCGCTGGCGGTCGAGGCGCTGGCGTCCAGCGCGACGCCGGCCGCGCAATTGGACCTGATCGAGCGCTGCGATGCCTTGCGCAAGCCCGAGCGTTTCGACGCCCTGCTGCAGGCGGCAGCGATCGTGGCGCCGGTGGACCTGCCCGCCTGGCGCGCGCGCGTGCAGGCCGTGCGCGCCATCGACGCCGGCGCGATCGCGCGGCAATGCGCCGGCGATCCGGCGCGCATCAAGCCGGCGCTGCGCCAGGCGCGCTTGCAGGCCCTGGGCGGCGCGTAGGAATTTCGCAGGCCTTACAGCGTGCCGCGCCGGTCGCCGCGGGCAAAGCCCAGCAGGGGTTCGGGCATGTCGCGGCCTACGGCCAGCACCTTGAACAGTTCGCCCATTTCCGCCTCGGACAGCAGTTTCTGCACCGGCGCCACGGCTTGCGCGTAGGTGCGCGCATCGGTCGGATCCAGCTGTGAAAGCGTGTCGAGCAGGCCGGCGTTCACCAGGAAGCGCGCCTGCGAGAGATAGCCCAGCACCTGCAGGCCGCCAGCCAGCGCGGCATCGGCCATGGCGGTGAAATCGACGTGGCTGGTGATGTCCTGCAGGCCCGGCGCGACGAATGGGTCCGCGTGCGCATGGTGGCGAAGGTGGCACATCAGCGTGCCGCCGGCGCGTTGCGGGTGGTAGTACTCGCTGCGCGGAAACCCGTAGTCCAGCAGCAGCGCCGCGCCGCGTTGCAGCCACAGGCCCATGCCGCGGACCCAGGCCTCGGCCTGCAGGTTGATTTCGGATACGTAGCCGGGCAGCGGCGGCATACGCTGCGCCACGGCTTGCGCGAGAGCGGCGTCGGCGTCGCGATCCCGCCAGGCGAATGCGCCGTCGGCATCCAGGATGACGCCGCGCTCCTGCACCGTGCCGGCCTCGCTCCAGCGAAACAGCGTGGCCGGCATGGCGTCGAGCACTTCATTGCCGAGCACGCAGCCGGCGAAGGCATCGGGCAGCTGGTCCAGCCATTGCACTTGATCGCCGAATGGCGCCAGGCGGGACTGCTGCCGTTGCCGCAGATCGGCCGAGACTTCCACGATCAGGTAGCGCGCCGGGCAGTCCATGCCTGCGAGCGCGCGCAGCACGCCTTCGGCCAGCGCGCCGGTGCCCGCGCCGAATTCGAGCACGCTGGCGGTGTCCGTTGCGCGCAGGACCTGCGCGACCTGGCGCGCCACGGTGGCGGCGAACAGCGGAGTCAGTTCAGGGGCGGTGACGAAGTCGCCGGCCGGCAAGGCCGGGCCTTGCGCATCGGCGGGCGAGGCCAGCTTGGCGGCGCCCGCGGTGTAATAACCCAGCCCGGGCGCATACAGCGCGGCGGACATCCATTGCGAGAACGGCAGCCAGCCGCCGGCAGCGGCGATGGCGGCACGCAGGTGCCGGGCCACGCTGGCGCTATGCGCGCTGGCGGCCGGGTCGAGAGGGGGAAGCGAGGAGGAAGCAGGGCGTTGCATGGCTGCTATTTTCCCATGAAGGGAAAACGCCCGGTGGAGCGCAGCGGCGCGGGCAGGCCCGCGCCGCATGGTCCGGATGGTTCAGGCCTTAGCCGCGGCGGGGCGCGGCCGGCTTGGCGAAGCGCTTGGCGGGACCGCCGGGGCGCTTGTCGAACGAACGGCCTTCGCGCGGGGCGCCGTGCCAGCCGCCTTCGCGCTGGGGACGGTCGCCGAAGCTGCGCTGCGGGCGGTCGCCGAAGTCGCGTTGCGGACGGTCACCGAAGTCGCGCTGGGGGCGGTCGCCGTAGGGGCGCTGGGGACGGTCGCCGAAATCGCGCTGCGGGCGGTCGCCGAAGCTGCGCTGGGGACGGTCGCCGAAGTCGCGCTGGGGGCGGTCGCCGTAGGGGCGCTGGGGCCGATCGCCGAAATCGCGCTGGGGGCGGTCGCCGAAGCTGCGCTGGGGCCGATCGCCGAAATCGCGCTGCGGACGGTCGCCGTAGGGGCGCTGGGGCCGGTCGCCGAAGCTGCGCTGCGGGTGATCGCCGGCGTCGCGCTGGGGCCGATCGCCGAAGTCGCGCTGGGGACGGTCACCGTAGGGGCGCTGGGGCCGGTCGCCGAACTCGCGCGGCGCGCCGTAGCCGCCGGGACGCTTGCCGCCCATCGGCTTGCCGCCGCGGCGCGGGCCGCCGGTGCTCGGGCGCGGGGTGCGTTGCGGCTCCAGGCCGGCGATGACTTCGGCGTTGATCGACTGGCCGATGTAGTGCTCGATGCGCCGCACCTTGTGGCGTTCGGCGTGCGTGGCCAGCGTGAACGCCTGGCCGTCGCGGCCGGCGCGGCCGGTGCGGCCGATGCGGTGCACGTAGTCCTCGGCCTGCAGGGGCAGGTCGAAGTTGACGGCGTGGCTGATGCCTTGCACGTCGATGCCGCGCGCGGCCACGTCGGTCGCCACCAGCACGCGCAGCTGGCCGCGTTGCAGCTGGCCCAGCGTACGGGTGCGCTGGCGCTGGTTCATGTCGCCATGCAGCGCGGCGGCGGCAAAGCCCTGGTCGGCCAGGCGGTCGGCCAGGTCGTCGGCGCCACGCTTGGTGGCGGTGAAGACGATGGCCTGGTCCAGGCGCGCATCGCGCAGCACGTGGTCCAGCAGGCGCATCTTGTGCGCGGCGTCGTCGGCGTACAGCAGGCTTTGCGTGATGTTGGCGTGCTTCTGGCGATGGCCGGCGATTTCGATGCGCTGCGGCTCACGCATCATGCGTTCGGCCAGGCGCGCCACGCTGCCGTCCAGGGTGGCCGAAAACAGCAGGGTCTGGCGCTCTTGCGGCAGGCGCTCGATGATGGTTTCGATATCCTCGATGAAGCCCATGTCCAGCATGCGGTCGGCTTCGTCCAGTACCAGGGTGTGCACGGTATTCAGCTTGACGCGGCCGGCCTTCAGGTGGTCGATCAGGCGGCCCGGGGTGGCCACCAGCACGTCGACGCGGCGCGACAGCGCCTTGAGCTGCGCGCCATAGGGCATGCCGCCCACGACGGTGGCGGTGCGCAGGCCGGGCAGGTTGCGGCCATACGACGCCGTGGCGTCGGCGACCTGCAGCGCCAGTTCGCGCGTCGGGGTCAGCACCAGCACTTGCACGCCGACGCCCTTGTTGCCGGGCTGGTGGGCGATGCGGTTGAGCGCCGGCAGCATGAACGCGGCGGTCTTGCCGCTACCGGTTTGCGAAGAGACCATCAGGTCGGCGCCGGCCATGGCCTGGGGGATGGCCGCGGCCTGCACCGAAGTGGGTTCGGTGAAACCGGCCTCGCTCAGGGCCGAGAGAATAGTGGGCGCCAAGCCCAAGTCTTCGAAAGACATAGCTTTTCCTTGCCGCGTATAGCGGCGCATATGCATGCGCGGCCGAACAAGGGAAAAGGTGTCGGTCCGGGCAGCGGTTGATGGAGCATCGTGCCGACCGAATCAACCGTGCGCGGATTGCGCTTTCAAATTCAAGCGCGGGGCGAAAGGAAAGAGGTCAGGAAGCGATGAGCTTCGGCATGGGCCGGTGGCGTGTAGCCGTGCCGGAAAGACTGCGTTGAAGGCGCATCAAGAGCGCGCGTATGCCGAATCTGGTTTGTGCAGTGCAGCGATCATAACGCGAATTCCCCTTGACGGGAAGCATTATTTTGCTCGCCCGACCAATCCACCGGTTTTTTGCCGTGTTGTTGCAACCACGCATTGGTCTGGCGGAAATGCCCGCAGCCGACAAACGGCACCGGGGGGCGGCGCGCCGACAGGGGGGACGGGTGGTTGGCCGCCAGCACCAGGTGTCCGGCGTCGGCCGGCACCAGCGCCTGCTTGGCCTGCGCATGCGCGCCCCATAGCAGGAAGACCTTGGGGGACGGGTCGCGCGCCACCTCGGCGATCAGGGCGTCGGTGACGGTTTCCCAGCCGCGCTTGGCGTGCGAGCCGGGCTGGCCGTCTTCCACCGTCAGCGACGTGTTGAGCAGCAGCACGCCCTGGCGCGTCCAGGCCGACAGGTCATGGCGTGTCGGGCGCGGATAGTCCACCGCGATTTCGTTGAAGATGTTGCGCAGGCTGGGCGGGCACTTGCAGTCGTCGGGCACCGAAAAGGCCAGGCCCTGGGCCTGCCCGGGGCCATGGTATGGGTCCTGGCCCAGGATCACGACGCGTACTTGCGCGGGCGCGAGCTGGTCCAGGGCGCGAAAGGGCGCGGCCGGGTAGACCACGGCGCCCTCGGCCAGGCGTTGTTCGACGTGGCCGAGGACGGATGCGAAGGCGCGCGCCACCGCGGGTTGCTCCAGGACGTGGCGCCAGGCGGCGGGCAGGGCGGCCGCCTGGGCGGCGAGGGAGGCGGGGGCGAGGCGGTTGTCGTTCGGCATGGACGCGATTGTGGCACAGGCCGGGTGGCGTTCCGGCTAGGCGGCGGCCCGCCAGGCGGCCAGCACCGATGGCAGTTCGGCCATGTCGGTCAGCACATGGACCGCGCCGGTCGCGAGCAAGGATTGCGCGTCGCTGTGGCCTGCCTGGCCGGGCGGGCTGTAGCCGAACACGGTCGCGCCCGCTGCCACGCCGGCGGTGGCGCCGATGACGGAATCCTCCACGATCGCGCAGCGCGATGGCGCCACGTCCAGCGCCTGCGCCGCCGTCAGGTAGACATCGGGAAACGGTTTGCTGCGCGGCAGTTCCTGGCCGCTGAACACGCGGCCGGCGAAACAATCGGCCAGCCCCACCTTGGCCAGCTGCATTTCCACCTTGAGGCGGTCCGCGCCCGAGGCCACGGCAACGCGGCCATCCAGGGCGGCGTGCAGGGCGCGCACGGCCTGTGGCGCGCCGGGGATCTCGACCAGTTCGCGATCCAGCGCATCGTTGCGGCGCTGGCGGAACTCCCGGAACCATTCGTCCGTCAGGCGCGTGCCGGTGCGCGCTTCGATCAGCGGCAGTTCGTCGCGCACCGCCTTGCCGGTGAAGATCCGCATCGTTTCTTGCGGACTGAGTTCCCAGCCCAGTTCGCCCAGCATCTGGCACAGCACGCGGTTGGTGATGGGTTCGGAGTCGACCAGCACGCCATCGCAATCGAACAGCACGGCGTCGAACGGAAAATCAGTCATTGCGGCGATATGGGGGAGAGTTTGCAAAGCGTCCAAGCATACCCCGTCCGGCGCTCTCGTCGCCGCGCCTGGCATCGCGCCCTCACGGAGTCAGCCGCCTGCGGCGCTCAGCGCGGTGATGCGGCGGCCGGGCGCGGCCAGTTCATGCAGCAGGTCGTCCAGGTACTCGGCCAGCTGGTCGGCCGCCAGCGCGGCGGGGATGACGATGTCGTAGGCGCGAGCACGCTTGCCGGCTTCGGATCGGTAGGCCACCCAGGCTTTGCCCTCGCGCACGATGTCCAGTTGGTAACGGCCATAGATGTCAAATTTCATGGGTGTTTCTCCTTGCGCGGCATGTCGAGGAACCCGCGCAGCACGCCTGCCGAGTAGACGCTGGCCACTTCGCGCAGAAAGTCCTGGAAATCCATCATGGCGCTGCCGTCGGCGCGGTCCGAGACGGTGCGCATGACGGCGCAGGGCACGCCGAATTCATGGCAGACCTGCGCCACCGCCGCGCCCTCCATTTCGACGCACAGCGCGTCGGGCAGCGCCGCCTTCAGGCCGCGCAGCGTATCGGCGCGGTTGACGAAGCAGTCGCCGGTGGCGATCAGGCCGCGATGCACGCTGGGCGCCACCGCGCGGCCGGCCGCATGGCCGGCCAGGAATCCCGTGGCGCATCGATGCAGCCGTTCGGTCAGCCAGGCGTCGGTGGCGAAATGCGAGCGTTCCAGCAGCGGCACCTCGTATTGCGGAAAGAGCGGGCGGGCGTCCAGATCGTGCTGGATGAGGGCCGTGCCGATGACGATATCGCCCACGCGCACCGAGTCGTGCAGCCCGCCGGCCAGGCCGGTGAATACCACGGCGTCGACGGGAAACTCGCGCAGCAGCGTGGCCGTGGTGGCCGCCGCGGCCACCTTGCCCACGCGGGTGAGCACCAGCACGCAGGGCTGGCCGCGCAATTCGCCCACATGGTAGTCGCGCATGCCGATGCGCCGCGTGACGGCGCCCGGCCCCATTTCTTCGAGCAGCGCCCGGATTTCGTCGGCCAGGGCGGCCAGTATTCCCAGCATGGACATCTCTCGCGCCGGGCTGGCCGGCAAAGCCTGCATTATGGCCGTTGCCGCGCTTGCGTCCTAAAGTCCTGATTTGCAATTTGTTGGTTGTAATTCAGGACTTCGAGAGTTATACCGCAATGACGGGCCGCGGCCCGCTCGCACGGAGGCGGATATGCAGACATCGATGGAAGGTCATGAAGTGGTATCGCGGCAGGCCTGGCTCGAGCGGCGCCGGGCCCTGCTGGCGCGCGAGAAGGCGCAGACGCGGCTGCGCGATGAACTGGCCGCGCAGCGGCGCGCCTTGCCGTGGGTGCGGGTGGACAAGCCGTACGCGTTCGAAACCGCGCGCGGCCGGCGCACCCTGGCCGATCTGTTCGACGGCCGCAGCCAGTTGATCGTCAAGCATTTCATGCTGGGCCCGGGTTGGGGCGAGGGCTGCGTGGGCTGTTCGTTCGAGGTGGACCATGTGGAAGGCGCGTTGCTGCACTTGCGGCACCATGACGTCAGCTATGTGGCCGTGTCGCGCGCGCCGCTGGCCGAGATCGAGGCATTCAAGCGCCGCATGGGCTGGGGCTTCGAGTGGGTGTCGTCGTATGGCGACGATTTCAACTTCGATTACCACGTGTCGTTCACGCCGCAGGACATGGCGCGCGGACGCGGGCTGTACAACTATGCCGAGACCGAGCTGCCGATCGACGAACTGTCAGGCCTGAGCGTGTTCTACCGCAATGCGGCCGGCGAGGTGTTCCATACTTATTCGGCCTATGGCCGCGGGGCGGAGGAGGTGCTGGGCGCCTATATGCTGCTCGATCTCACGCCCAAGGGGCGCAACGAGACCGGACCGCGCCACAACCTGACGGACTGGGTGCGCCATCACGATCGTTATGGAGCGGCCGGCCAGGTGGCGGCCACCGGGCGCTATGAGGCGTCCGGCGGGCAGGCGCCTCCCGATGCCGCGCCGGGTTGCTGCGGCGCGCCGCATCCGTAGGCGTTCGTGGAACATGGGCAGGGCGTGGACGCCCTGCTCGCACGGGTTGAGTTGCGTCAGCCGGATGTCGAACAGCTGCCCGGAGGCGGGCTCAGTCGGCCGGCGGCAGCACGCGCAGCAGCGCGTAGCCCAGGACGGCCGACACCAGCGAGCCGGTCAGCACGCCGATCTTGGTGGCGTCGATCGTGGCCGCGTCGTTGAAGGCCAGCGCGCCGATGAACAGGCTCATGGTGAAACCGATGCCGCACAGCAGCGCGACGCCGTAGAGCTGCGCGAACGAAGCGTGACGGGGCATGCTGGCCAGGCCGGTCCGGATGGCCAGCCAGGCAAAGCCGAATACGCCCAGCTGCTTGCCCAGGAACAGGCCCAGCGCGATGCCCAGCGGGATGGGCGCGGTCAGGCTGTCGATGCCCATGCCGTCGAATGACACGCCGGCGTTGGCGAACCCGAAAACGGGAACGATCAGCAGGGCCACCGGACGGTGCAGGGCGTGTTCCAGCGCATGCAGGGGCGAATGCTCGGCGCCCGGCTGGCGCGGGTCCTGGCGGCGCAGCGGGATGGCCAGCGCCAGCGCTACCCCGGCCAGCGTGGCGTGCACGCCGGATTTCAGGACGAAATACCACAGCAGCGCGCCCACCAGCAGATAGGGCGCCAGGCGCAGCACGCGCAGGCGGTTCAGCGCGCACAGGGCCGCCAGCAAGCCGCCGGCCGCGGCCAGCGCGGACGTGTTGAGCTCGGCCGTGTAGAACACCGCGATGATGGCGATGGCGCCCAGGTCGTCGAGAATGGCCAGCGCGGTCAGGAAGATCTTCAGCGACGTGGGGACGCGGCTGCCCAGCAGCGCCAGGATGCCGAGCGCGAAGGCGATGTCGGTGGCCGCCGGGATGGCCCAGCCGCGCAGCCCGGCCGGATCGCCCTGGTTGATCAGCAGATAGACGAGGGCCGGCATCAGCATGCCGCCGGCCGCCGCCACGCCGGGCAGCACGATGCGCGATGCGCCCCGCAACTGGCCGTCGAGCATCTCGCGCTTGATTTCCAGGCCGACCAGCAGGAAGAACACCGCCATCAGGCCGTCGTTGATCCAGTGCAGCACCGATTCCTTGAGGGTGAAGGCTTCCGATGCATAGCCCAGCTTGGTGCCCAGCAACTGGAAATAGGCCGGCGCCAGCGGCGAATTGGCCACGATCAGGGCCAGTACGGCGGCGATCATCAGCACATAGCCGCCCAGGGCTTCGGAGCGCAGGAAAGCCTGCAGGAGGGATGGGGCGCGGGAAGGAGTCGTCGGCACTGTTCTCGGCAATGGTTTTGTCAGGAAACTGAATTTTAGCTGAACGTTTCTGAGTGTTCGCGGAATTTTGCCGGCAAGATGCGTACGAAGATGCGGAATCGGGTTTGCCGCGCCCAGGGAGGCGGGGTGGTTGCCTAAGCTGTCCACGGTCGCCGCCCGACAGGCCGGGCGGCCGGACACGGAGACACGCATGGCAGGCACATTGGCGCCCATCCGGGCGCTTTTCTTTTGGTCGGAGGGGGCGGCGGCGCCACGGCTGGTCGATGCCGGGCCGCATCTGCGGGCGCCCGGGGGCAACGGCTATCAATTGCGCCTGCTGCGTCCGTCGCTGGCGCTGCGCCGGCTGGCCCGCGGGCAGGCGCGGGTGAGCGTCCGGCACGGCGTGCTGCGGATCTGGCAGGGCGATACCCTGCGGGCCGTCGAGCCGGCCCATGCCGGACCGCGAGCGCGCGCCCTGACGGCGGCCGAACTGCGCTATCTCGCGGCCTGGCTGCACCAGCAGGGCCTGCGCTGGAACACGCTTCATGAAGCGGATCTCTGAGCCGGCCGTGCCAGCCTTGCGCATTCTGCACACGGAGGCGGCGACCGGCGCCGGAGGCCAGGAAGCCAGCATCTACCGGGAAATGCTGGCCATGCGCGCGCGCGGCCATCACCTGGAGGTGGCCTGCCAGCCGGGCGCGCCGCTGGCGCGTCGGCTGCGCGCGGCGGGCTTTCCCGTGCACGAGCTGGCCATGGACGGCGTGGTGGCCGGGGTGCGTGCGGCCTGGCGGCTGCGCGCGCTGCTGCGCGGGCGCTTCGATGTCGTCAATACGCACAGCCGCCGCGATACGGTGCTGGCTGCCTGGGCGGGGCGGATGGCCGGCGCGCCGCTGATCGTGCGCACCCGCCACCTGGCCAAGCCGGTGGGGTCGCTTTATACGTACACCTGGCTGCCGCATCGCGTCATCGCGGTCAGCGAGCACGTACGCGGCCAGATCCTGCGCGCGGGCGCGCGCGCCGCGCACGTCGAGGCCATTGCGTCCCCGGCGACCCTGGCGCCGGCGCCGCCGGCGTCCAGCCTGCGCGCCGAACTCGGCATTGCGCCGGCGGCGCAGGTCATCGGCTGCGTGGCCGTCATGCGGGCGGACAAGGGGCTGGACGATCTGCTCGATGCCTTCGCGGCGCTGGCAGGCCGGCATGCCGACGCGCACCTGGTGCTGGTCGGCGAGCCGGGGGCCATCGGCGCCATGCTGCGCGAGCGCGCGCGGCGCCTGGGACTGGGCGCGCGCGTGCACCTGACGGGGCAGCGCGACGACATCCCCAATGTGCTGGCGGCGTTCGACGTGTTCGCCCTGCCGACCCGCAGCGAGGCCCTGGGGCTGGCCATGGTCGAGGCCGCGGCCGCGGGCCTGCCGGTGGTCGCCGGCAACGTGGGCGGCGTGCCCGAGGTGGTGCGCGATGGCGCGACCGGCCTGCTGGTGCCGCCGTCCGACCCGGCGGCGCTGGCCGCGGCGCTGGAGCGCCTGCTGGCCGATCCGGCGCTGCGCCGGGCGATGGGGCGGGCCGGCAGCCGCATGGTCAGGGACGAGCGCGACTTCTCGCCCGAGCGGCAGGCCGCCCGCGTGGAGGCCGCCTATTGCCGCTGGCTGGCGCAGCGCGGCCGGCCAGTCTCGTGCTGAGCGGGCCGTTCAGTGCCAGAGCAGCGCGTTCATGGCTTCGACCACCCGATTGCGGTAGCGTGGCAGCAAGGCCGCGGTGTCTGCCCGCGCGGCGCGCCAGGCTTGCGGTTCCGCGCCCGGGGCAACGCGCGGCGCGGCCCAGATGGCGTCGGGGAAATGGCGGTCGTCGCGCCAGCGCGGGATCACGTGCCAATGCAGGTGCGGCACCATGTTGCCCAGCGCCGCCAGGTTGACCTTGTGCGGATGCAGTACGTCGCGCTGGGCCTGTTCCACCGCCCATACCGCGCGCATCAGCAGCTCGCGCCCGTGCGTCGACAGGCTGGTCATTTCGGCGATGTGGGCGTTCCAGACCACGCGGGTGAAGCCTGGGTAGTCGGGGTCGTCGACTTCGATCACGCGCAGGTGCGACCCGCGCCACAGCAGCTTGCCGCCGTCCTGCTGGCACAGCGGGCAATCGGGGTGGCGCGTGCTCAAGCCAGCACCTTGCGGTACTGCAGGAAGCCCGAGCGGTCGGCGATGTGGTCGTACAGGTGCATGGCGTCGGTATTGGTTTCGTGCGTCAGCCAGTACACGCGCGCCGCGTCCCGGGCACGCGCGTCGGCGTAGACGTGTTCGATCAGCGCCCGGCCGGCGCCGCTGCCGCGCACGTCGGGAGCGACGAACAGGTCCTGCAGATAACAGTAATCGCCGGTGGTCCAGCACGAGCGGTGGAAAATCCAGTGCACCATGCCGATGGCCTTGCCGTCGCGCCAGGCCAGCGCGGCGTGCATGGGTTCGGCCGGGTCCAGGAAGCGCCGCCACGTCTGCGCGGTGGCGGCGTCGGCAAGCTGGACCTTGTAGAACTCCTGGTAGCCCCTCCAGAGGGGCAGCCAGGCGTCGTAGTCGTCGGCGGACAGGGGGCGGATCTCGGTAGGGGTCATGGCAAGCGTCGGCTGGAAGGGGTTGAAGGAAGTCAGAGTTGGTCTTCGAGGGTTTCGACGATGTGGCGCAGCACCTGCAGCCGCGCATAGCGCTTGTCGTTGGCCGATACCAGGTGCCAGGGGGCCTCGCGCATGTCGGTGCGGCACAGCATTTCGTTGGCGGCGTCGGCGTAGGCCCGCCATTGCTTGCGGTTGCGCCAGTCGTCGGGCGTGATCTTGAAATTCTTGTAGGGCGATTTCTCGCGTTCGCGGAAGCGTTCGAGCTGCACGGCAGGGGTGATGGCCAGCCAGAATTTCAGCACGATGGCGCCGTGCCGGACCAGCTGGCGCTCGAAATCGAGGATTTCACCATAGGCGCGCCGCCAGTCGGTGGGCGCGGTGATGTTTTCCACCCGTTCGACCAGTACCCGGCCATACCAGGAGCGATCGAAGATGGCGATGCGGCCCTGCCGGGGAATGCGCCGCCAGAAGCGCCAGAGGTAGGGGCGCGCCAGTTCGTGGCGCGCCGGCGCCGCCACCGGCGTGATGTCGTACTGGCGAGCGTCGAGCGCGCGGGTGACGCGGCGGATGGCGCCGCCCTTGCCGGCGGCGTCCTGGCCCTCGAACACCAGCACCAGCGAGCGCTCACGGAAGTCGTCGCGGCGCACCGCGCGCGCCAGCCGGCCCTGCAGCAGGCCCAGCTCGGCTTCGTAGTCGTCCTTGTCTTCCTTCGCGTCGTAGTCCAGCGCGCCCAGGCGGTCGACCAGGTGTACCGCAGGGCTGGGCGCGCCGAAGGCGCGCACGCTGCGCGGCGTGGCGCGCCGGCGCATGGCGGCCAGCACCGCCTCGGCGGTGCGCACCGCGCGCAGCTCGTCGTCGGCGCTGGGAATGACCCGCCACGGCGCGTGCGCGGCATCGGTATGGGCTATAGCCACCTGGCCGGCGTTGCGCAGGCGGTCGTATTTTTTCCGCACCTTGCGGTCGGCGGGCGTGACCTGCCAGGCCGTCTCGGGGCTGGCCAGCAGCCGCTCGGTGCGTTCGGCCTGCGCCTGGGCCGACAGGTGGTACCACAGCTTGACGATTTGCACGCCTTCGGCGGCCAGCATGGCCTCGAAGCGGCGGATCTGCGCGGCATGCGCTTCCAGCAGGGCAGCGTCGGGCTTCTTGCGCACGGCCTCCAGCAGCAGCGGCACGTACCACGAGCCGAACACGATGCCGGTGCGGCCCTTGGGCGGCAACTCGTTCCAGTAGCGCCACATGGGCGGGCGCGCCAGTTCCTCGGCGTCGGGCAGGCCGAACGCCATCGTATGGATGTGGCGCGGGTCCATCCACTCGTTGAGCATGTTGATCGTGTCGCCCTTGCCGGCGCCGTCGATGCCGGCCACCACGATCAGCAGCGACTGTTCGGCGCGCTGCAGGCGTTCGTACTGGGCCTTGAGCAAGGCCGTGCGCAGGCGCGCCTCGCGCGCCTTGTACTGCGCTTTCGACAGGCTGGGATCGGCTTCCGCTTCGATGAACATGGCGCAGTGCGTGGATGGCGACTGTCCGATGGTGCGGGATATCCCGCCGTTACGCAAGCCGGCGGCGCGGCTACAGCGCGTCCAGGGGGATCTTCAGGTAGCGTGTGCCGTTGGCCTCGGGCGCCGGCAGCTCGCCGGCGCGGATGTTGACCTGCAGCGCCGGCAGGATGAGCGTGGGCATGTCCAGGGTGGCGTCGCGGGCGGTGCGCATGGCGACGAATTCGCTTTCGGAGATGCCGTCGCGCACATGGATGTTGCCGGCGCGCTGCGCCGCCACGGTCGTCTGCCAGGCCGCCGCGCGGCCGGCCGGCGGGTAGTCGTGGCACATATACAGCCGGGTGTCCGGCGGCAGCGCCAGCAGGGTGCGGATCGAGCGGTACAGGGTGCGGGCGTCGCCGCCGGGGAAATCGCACCGCGCCGTGCCCACGTCGGGCATGAACAGCGTGTCGCCGACGAAGGCCGACAGGCTGTCGCCGTCGTCGATCAGGTAGGCCAGGTCGGCCGGCGTGTGGCCGGGCACGTGCAGGGCGCGCACGCGCAGCGCGCCGATGGCGAAGGTCTCGTCGGGCTCGAACAGGTGGCCGAACTGCGATCCGTCGCAGGCGAAGCCGTCGAGGTTGTACAGCTTGCCGAACACCGATTGCACGTCTCGGATATGGCCGCCGATGCCGATGACGCCGCCCAGCTGGCGCTGCAGGTAGGCGGCCGCCGACAGGTGGTCGGCGTGGGCGTGGGTTTCCAGCAGCCATTGCGTGCGCAATGCATACTGGCGCACGAAATCGGCGATGCGGTCGGCCGACGCGGTCGTGGTGCGGCCAGATTTCGGGTCGTAGTCCAGCACCGGGTCGATGACCGCGCATGCGCCGCCCGGCGCCTCGTAGAGCACGTAGCTGAAGGTGGCGGTGGCGGGGTCGAAGAATGGCTGGATATGTGCGGACATGCGGCGCTCCCGGAACAGCGGTGGAAGGGGATCAGGCATCATCTTATTATTTGATATTATATTTTTCAATATAATGATCGAAACCATGCATCCCTGGCATTTCTTATGGACGATACGCTGACCGATTGCGAGATATCCGCGTTGCGCGCCTCCGCGGCCCAGGCCTGTGCGCTGCTCAAGGCCCTGGCCAACGAGGACCGCCTGTTGCTGCTGTGCCAGCTGGTGGTGGCCGAGCGCAACGTGGGCGAGCTCGAAACGCTGACCGGCATACGCCAGCCCACGCTGTCGCAGCAACTGGGCGTGCTGCGCGACGAGGGGCTGGTGATCACGCGCCGCGCAGGCAAATATGTGTACTACCAGCTGGCCAGCTTCGAGGTCAGCCAGGTGATGAAGACCCTGTCGTCGCTGTACTGCGGCAAGGCCGCGAAGGAGCAATCATGACGATCGATTGGGCGGCGTTCACGCCATGGTCATCGCTGGGCGGCGGCATGCTGATCGGCGCGGCGGCGGCCTGGCTGATGCTGGGCGCGGGGCGCATCGCCGGCATCAGCGGCATCCTGGCCGGCCTGTTGCCGCCGCGCGCGGGCGCGGCATGGCGGCTCTGGTTCCTGGCCGGGCTGCTGGCCGCGCCATGGCTGTATCGCCTGTTCGAACCCATGCCGGCCGTGCGCATCGAGGCAGGCGCGCTGCAGTTGGTCCTGGCCGGGCTGCTGGTCGGGGTGGGCACGCGCTATGGCTCGGGCTGCACCAGCGGCCACGGGGTATGCGGGCTGGCGCGCGGATCGCGGCGGTCGCTGGCGGCGGTGCTGGCCTTCATGGCCACGGGCTTTGCCACGGTGTTCGTGCTGCGGCACCTCATGGGAGCCTGAGATGGGCAATGCCTACAGTTTTGCCGCCGGGTTGATCTTCGGCCTGGGCCTGCTGATTTCAGGCATGGCCGATCCGGCCAAGGTGCTGGGCTTCCTGGACCTGGCCGGCGCCTGGGATCCGTCGCTGGGCCTGGTCATGGCGGGCGCCATCGGCGTGGCCGCGCCCGCGTTCGCGCTGGCGCGCCGCCAGCCGCGCGCCTTCGACGGCGAGCCCATGCAATGGCCGGCGGCCAAGGCCATCGATCGGCGCCTGCTGGGCGGCAGCGCGCTGTTTGGCGTGGGCTGGGGGCTGGCCGGGCTGTGCCCGGGTCCGGCGCTGCTCAATGCCGGCGCAGGCTACGGCCAGGCGTGGCTGTTCGTGGCGGCCATGGCGGCGGGCATGGCGCTGCATGGGGCGCTGCAGCGCCGCGGCGGCTAGCCGCCGCGCGGCGCCTCATTCATTCGTACGAGCGTACGTCGTCGATGACCTTGCCGTCGTTGGGCAGCGCGCCCTCGTCGGCCCATTGCACGTCGGCGCGCAGCTTGGTGACTTCGCGCACCGAATCGGCGATGCGGCCGGCCAGTTGCGGCGAGCGCTCGCGCGCCTGCACGTGCAGCACCATGCGGTCGGCGCCGGTGGCGCCGCTGACGACCAGCCGCGCGCGCACGATTTCCGGGTGGCGGCGCACCACGTCGGCCACTTGCGAGGGATGCACGAACATGCCGCGCACCTTGGTGGTCTGGTCGGCGCGGCCCAGCCAGCCGCGTATGCGGATGTTGGTGCGTCCGCACGGCGACTGGCCGGGCATGATGGCCGACAGGTCGCCGGTGCCGAAGCGCACCAGGGGATAGTCGGGGTTCAGCGTCGTGACCACGACTTCGCCCACTTCGCCG
Organism: Bordetella genomosp. 6; assembly: GCF_002119705.1. Taxonomy (NCBI): domain Bacteria; kingdom Pseudomonadati; phylum Pseudomonadota; class Betaproteobacteria; order Burkholderiales; family Alcaligenaceae; genus Bordetella; species Bordetella genomosp. 6. The sequence goes on along the minus strand of NZ_CP021107.1, from coordinate 4,907,599 downwards.
TCGGGCACGGGCTCGCCGGTGCCGGGGCGCACGATTTCCAGGATGATGTCCTCGCCCACCACCAGGCCTTCGCGCGCGGGCGTCTCGAAGGCGATCATGCCGAGGTCGGCGCTGCCGTAGGCCTGGTAGCCTTCGATGCCGCGCGCGGCCAGCCAGTCGCGCAGCGAGGGCGGGAACGCCTCGCCCGACACCAGCGCGCGGCGCAGCGAATCCAGCCGGATGCCGAGTTCGTCCGCCTTTTCGAGAATCAGCTTGAGGAAGCTGGGCGTGCCGGTATAGCCGCTGGGCGCGAGGTCATGGATGGCGCGCACCTGCTGTTCGGTCTGGCCCGTGCCGCCGGGAAACACCGTGCAGCCCACGGCATGGGCGGCGGTTTCCATCATCGAGCCGGCCGGCGTGAAATGGTAGGAAAAGCAGTTGTAGGCCAGCTCGCCGGCGCGAAAGCCGGCCGCGTAGAGGGCGCGCGCGAAACGCCAGTAGTCGGCGCGGTTGCCTTCGGGCTCGTAGATCGGGCCGGGCGAGGCGAATACGCGCAGCGCCTGGCCCCAGCCCACGGTCGAGAAGCCGCCGAAGGCCTTGGCCGCGCCCGCCGGGCCGGCGCCGTCGCGGCTGTGCTGCTGGCGCTCCAGCAGTTCGTGCTTGCGCAGCACCGGCAGGGCGGCCAGCGCGGCGCGGTTGTCCACGCTACGCGGGTCGATGCCGCGCAATTGCCCGGCGATGGCCGGCGCCCGGGCCATGGCGCGCTCGATGGCGGCCGGCAGCGCCTGCATCAGGTCGCGCTCGCGTTGCGCCGGTTGACGGGTTTCCAGTACGTCGAAAAACTCGGACATGGGTGCGCACCCTCTCGTGTGCGGGACTGCGGTTGTTGCGGCCCGGCGCTCGCGTGGCCGGGCGGGGATTACGCCAGCCAGCGCTTGCGGCGCCGGTAGAACTTCTGTTCACGAAAACTCTTGCGCTCGCCGCTGGATATGCCCAGGTAGAACTCCTTGACGTCCTCGTTCTGCGCCAGCTCCGCGGCAGCGCCGTCCATCATCACGCGGCCGTTTTCCAGGATGTAGCCATAGTCGGCATAGCGCAGCGCGATGTTGGTGTTCTGCTCGGCCAGCAGGAAGCTGACGCGTTCGCGCTGGTTGAGATCGCGCACGATCTCGAAGATCTCCTCGACGATCTGCGGCGCCAGCCCCATGGACGGTTCGTCGAGCAGGATCATGGTGGGGCTGGCCATCAATGCGCGGCCGATGGCCGTCATCTGCTGTTCGCCGCCCGAGGTGTAGCCCGCCTGGCTGGCGCGGCGCTGCTTGAGGCGCGGAAAATACTGGTACACGCGCTCGAGCGCCGCGTCGATGTCGCCGCGGCTCAGCTTGCGCGTGTAGGCGCCGGTCAGCAGGTTTTCCTCGATGGTCAGGTGGGCGAAGCAGTGGCGGCCTTCCATGACCTGGACCACGCCGCGCTTGACCAGCTCGGCAGGGGAGAGCCGTTCGATGCGTTCGTCGCGGTACTGGATATAGCCCTTGGTGACGTCGCCGCGCTCGCCCTTGAGCAGGTTGGACACCGCGCGCAGCGTGGTGGTCTTGCCCGCGCCATTGGCGCCCAGCAGCGCGACGATGCGTCCTTCGGGCACGCGCAGGGAAACCCCCTTGAGCACCAGGATGACGTGGTTGTAGATCACCTCGATGCCGTTCACATCGAGCAGTACTTTGTCGGCGGAGACGGTGTTGGCAGCGGTCATGGCAGGTTCCTGCTAGGGACTGGCGGCCGCCGGCGCCCGTGCGCCGGCGGCCAGTTCACGTCAGCCTGCGCAGTTGCGCGGGGTGACGTTCTTCTCCTTGGCGTATTTCGCCGCGGCTTCCTTGACCATGGGGTCGAGGACGGACTTGTCCGACTGGTACCAATCGGACACCACCTTGAACTTGCTGCCGTCCCACTGCACGATGCGCGCCCAGTCGTCGCCCATGTGGTTGGCGCACGAGGTCTTGACCGGACGCATGATCTCGCCGAAGCCGAGCTGGTCGAGACGCTCCTGCGTCAGGTTCAGGTTCTCGAAGCCCCAGCGCACCTGCTCCGGCGTGAGCGCCTTGCCCTTGCCGTATTTTTCCTGGGCGGCGCGGATGGCCTCGACCTGCAGCATGGAGATCATCATGCCGCGCGTGTGGGCGATGGTGCCCAGGGTGGTGTTGCCGGACTTGTCCGAACCCTGTCCCTTGTCGTAGACGTGCTTCTTCAGGTCTTCGTAGACCTTGCCGGTGGCGGCGCTGTTGTGGATGGTGACCGCGTTGTAGCCCTTGGCCACGTCGCCCAGGTCCTTGACGTCGCCTTCCGAGCCGGCCCACCAGATGGCGTAGATCTTGTCGCGCGCATAGCCGCTGGCCTGGGCTTCGCGGATGGCCGTCGGCGTCATGATGCCGGCGCTCCACAGCAGCACGTAATTGGGGCGCTGCTGGCGCACCTGCAGCCAGGTCGATTTCTGCTCGACGCCGGGCGCGGTGACCGGATAGAGCAGCAGTTCGAAACCCTCCTTGGCGGCGCGCTTCTGCAGCAGCGGGATCGGCTCCTTGCCATAGGGCGAGTCGTGGTAGACCAGGGCGATCTTCTTGCCCTTGAGCTTGTCCATGCCGCCTTCTTTCTTGGCGATGTCCTGGATCATCACGTCGGCGGCGGTCCAGTAGGTGCCCAGCAGCGGGAAGTTCCACTGGAAGACGCTGCCGTCGACCGATTGCGACAGCCCGTAGCCCATGGTTTCCACGGGCACCTTGTCCACCATGGCCTTGTCGCTGACCGCGAAGGTGATGCCGGTGGACTGGGTGTCGAAACCCGAGGCGCCGGTGCCGCGCGTCTTCAGGCGCTCGTAGCATTCCACGCCGCGGTCGGTGGCGTAGGCGGTCTCGCACTCTTCATACGTGATCTTCACGCCGTTGACGCCGCCGTCGCGCTCGTTGACCAGTTTCAGGTAGTCCAGCTTGCCGTCGGCCCATGGAATGCCCAGCGGGGCGAACGACCCGGTGCGGTACACCAGCAGCGGCACGAATTGCTCTTCGGCCGCCATGGCGGGCGCGGTGATGGCGCCCAGCGCGCCGGCTGCGGCGATCATGGCCGCCGTCAATCTCAGGTTAAGACGCTTCATCTCCAATTACCTCCTGCGTGGTGCCTTGTCTGAACACCGGGGTTGGCCCGGTCTTTAGCCGGGTATTCGGGAAGCGCGGTCCGGCGCTTTTGCCGCCGGGCCGCACGCTGAACCAGATTCAATGCGGGAACGGCCAGATGCGCAGCTTTTCCTTGGCGATGCTCCACAGCCGCGCCAATCCGTGCGGCTCGGCGATGAGGAAGAACACGATCAGCGCGCCGAACACCATGTGCTCGATGTGCGCGGCGGTGTCGACCGACAGCGACAGGCCCAGCAGATGCGGGACATTGGTCAGGGCCACCGGCACCAGCACGATGAAGGCGGCGCCGAAGAAGCTGCCCAGGATCGAGCCCAGGCCGCCGATGATGACCATGAACAGCAGCTGGAACGAGCGCGCCAGGTCGAAGGCCAGCGGCTCCCACGAGCCAAGGTGGACGTAACCCCACAGCGCGCCGGCCACGCCGACGATGAACGAGCTGACCGCGAACGCCGACAGCTTGGCGTACATGGGCCGGATGCCGATCACCGCCGCGGCGACATCCATGTCGCGGATCGCCATCCACTGGCGGCCGATGGCGCCGCGCACCAGGTTCTTGGCCAGCAGCGTGAACACCACCACGAAGCCCAGCACCAGCAGGTATTTCTCCAGCGCCGATTGCACCGGCAGGCCGAAGAACGTCATGGGCGGCACCGATACGCTGCCCGAGGACGAATAGTTGGTGAAGAACGGAATGCGCAGGAACGCCCAGTCGACGAAGAATTGCGCGGCCAGCGTGGCCACCGCCAGGTACAGTCCGCGGATGCGCAGGCTGGGGATGCCGAAGATGACGCCCACCAGCGTGGCGAAGCAGCCGCCCAGCAGGATCTGCGCCACCAGCGGCATGCCGGGAAAGCGCACGCCGAAGTTCCAGGCCGCGTAGGCGCCCACCGCCATGAAGGCGCCGGTGCCCAGCGAGATCTGGCCGCAGTAGCCCACCAGAATGTTCAGCCCCACCGCGGCCAGGGCCAGGATCAGGAACGGGATCAGGATGGCGCGCAGCAGGTAGTCGCTGGCGGTCAGGGGAACGACGACGAACACCACCGCCATCAGCAGCGCGATGAAAATGCGGTCCTGGCGGATCGGAAAGATCTGCTGGTCGGCGCGATAGCTGGTCTTGAACTGGCCGTTTTCGCGATAGAACATGAGTTTTTCCTCAGACCCGGTCGATGATCTTCTCGCCGAACAGCCCTTGCGGACGGAACAGCAGGAACACCAGCGCCAACACATAGGCGAACCAGATTTCGATGCCGCCGCCTACGAGCGACCCCAGGTACACCTCCGACATCTTTTCGCCCACCCCGATGATCAGGCCGCCCAGGATGGCGCCGGGCACCGAGGTCAGCCCGCCCAGGATCACCACCGGCAGCGCGCGCAGCGCGGCCGTGGACAGGGTGAACTGCACGCCGAACTTCGAGCCCCAGATGATGCCGGCCACCAGCGCGACCAGGCCCGCCACGCTCCAGACAATGACCCAGATGCGGTTGAGCGGAATGCCGATGGACTGGGCCGCCTGGTGGTCGTCGGCCACCGCGCGCAGGGCGCGGCCGGTCGAGGTGTACTGGAAGAACAGCGCCAGCGCGGCCACCAGCAGGGCCGCCACCACGGCGGCGGTCAGGTCTTCCAGGTTGATCAGCAGGCCGCCCTCGAACATCGTTTCGAGGATGATGGCCGGATCCTTGGGCATGCCCACGTTGATCGAGTAGACCGAGCTGCCGAAGGCGATCTGCCCCAGGCCGTCGAGGAAGTAGCTGATGCCCAGCGTGGCCATCAGCAGCGTGGTCGCCTCCTGGTTGACCAGGTGGCGCAGCACGAAGCGCTCGACCGCGACCGCCAGCACGAACATGACCAGCGCGCTGACGATGAAGGCCAGCACGTTGGCCAGCAGCATGTTGTCGAAGCCCAGCCACTGCGGAATCCATTCGGAGAACCGCGCCATCGACAGCGCGGCCACCAGCACCATGGCGCCCTGGGCGAAGTTGAACACGCCCGAGGCCTTGAAGATCAGCACGAAGCCCAGGCCGATCAGCGCGTACAGCATGCCGCTCATCAGGCCGCCGAACAATGTTTCGAGGAAGAATCCCATGTCTGTCGCCTCAGTGCGCCACGCCGAGGTAGGCGCGGATGACGTCTTCGTTGGAGCGGACTTCGTCGGGCGAGCCGTCGCCGATCTTCTTGCCGTAGTCGAGCACGACGACGCGGTCCGAGATGTCCATCACCACGCCCATGTCGTGTTCGATCAGCACGATGGTGGTGCCGAACTCGTCGTTGACATCGAGGATGAAGCGGCTCATGTCCTGCTTTTCCTCGATGTTCATGCCCGCCATGGGTTCGTCCAGCAGCAGCAGGCGCGGCTCCATGGCCAGCGCGCGGCCCAGGTCGACCCGCTTCTGCAGGCCGTAGGGCAGGCGCCCGACCGGCACTTTGCGGTAGGCCTGGATCTCCAGGAAGTCGATGATGTTCTCGACGTATTCGCGGTGGGCGATCTCCTCGCGCTCGGCCGGCCCCAGGCGCAGCGCCTGGGCCAGCAGGCCGGACTTCATGCGCAGATTGCGGCCGGTCATGATGTTGTCCAGCACGCTCATGCCCTTGAACAGGGCCAGGTTCTGGAAGGTGCGGGCGATGCCCATCTCGGCCGCGCGGCGCGGGCTCATCCGCGAGAAGTGCTCGCCGCGCAGCATGATGGCGCCGTTCTGCGGCGTGTAGACGCCGTTGATGACATTGAGCATCGAACTCTTGCCGGCGCCGTTGGGGCCGATGATGGCGCGGATTTCATGTTCGCGCACGTTGAACGAGATGTCCGTCAGCGCCTTGACCCCGCCGAACGACAGCGAGATGTTCTGCATGTCCAGCATGACGTCGCCAATGCGTCGCGCACGGGTTTGGTTGCTCATGGTTTACGCGGCCTTGGCGGTGATGGCGGGAAAAGTGCGCGCGGCGCGGATCTTCAGGTCGGCCGAGATGCGGCCCACGCGGCCGTCCTCGAACTTGACCTCGGTTTCGATGAACTGCGTATCCTTGCCGCCGTACAGCGCATCGACCAGCACGCCGTACTTCTGGCCGATGAAGGCGCGCCGCACTTTGCGGGTGCGGGTCAGCTCGTCGTCGTCGGGGTCCAGTTCCTTGTGCAGGATCAGGAAACGGCCGACCTGCGAGGCCGCCAGGCGCGCGTCGCCCGCCAGGTCGGCGTTGACCTTCTCCACGCAGTCCTGCAGCAGGGCGTAGACCTCGTCCTTGCCGGCCAGGTCGGTATAGCCCGCGTACGGCAGTCCACGGCGCTCGGCCCAGTTGCCAACCGCCTCGAGGTCGATGTTGATGAAGGCGCACACGTCGTCGCGTCCGTTGCCGAAGGCTACCGCCTCCTTGATGTAGGGGAAGAACTTCAGCTTGTTCTCGATGTACTTGGGCGCGAACAGGCTGCCGTCGGCCAGCTTGCCCACGTCCTTGGCGCGGTCGATGATCTTGAGCTGGCCGTCGCTGTCCAGGTAGCCGGCGTCGCCCGTGTGGAACCAGCCTTCGTCGTCGCGCGCCTCGGCGGTGGCCTCGGGGTTGCGGTAGTACTCCTTGAACAGGCCGGGGCTTTTCACCAGGATCTCGCCGTTGTCCGCGACGCGGATGTCCACGCCCTCGACCGGCGGACCCACCGTGTCGTCGCGCACCTGGCCGTCGGGCTGCACGCACACGAACACCGAGGTTTCGGTCGAGCCATAGAGCTGCTTCAGGTTGATGCCGATCGAACGGTAGAACACGAACAGGTCCGGGCCGATGGCCTCGCCCGCCGTGTAGGCCACGCGTACGCGGCTCATGCCCAGCGCGTTGCGCAGCGGCCCGTAGATCAGCACGTCGCCCAGGCGGTAGCGCAGGCGATCCCACAGGCCGACCGGCTGGCCGTCGAGGATGCGGGTGCCGACGCGCCGAGCCAGGTTCATGCAGGCGTGGAACAGCTTGCGCTTGATGTAGCCGGCGTCTTCCATGCGGATCATGACGTGGGTCAGCAGGCCTTCCAGCACGCGCGGCGGGGCGAAATAATAGGTGGGACCGATGTCGCGCATGTCGATCGACACCGTGTCGGGCGATTCGGGATGGTTGACGGTGAAGCCCGACACCAGCAGCTGCGTGTAGGAGAACATGTTCTGGCCGATCCAGGCCGGCGGCAGATAGGCCAGCACGTCTTCCCGGTCGGTCAGGTTCTCCATCTCGGCGACGGCGCGCGCGCGGTCGATCAGCGCGTGGTGCGTGAGCACGACGCCCTTGGGCTTGCCCGTGGTGCCCGAGGTGTAGAACATGGCGCCGGCGTCGTGCGGACGCACCGCCGCGACCGCCTGCTCGAAAAAGCCGGGGTGGCTGGCGGCGTGCGCGCGGCCGGTGTCTTCCAGCTGCTCGAACGACCGCAGCAGCGGATCGCTGTAGTGGCGCATGCCGCGCGGATCGTCATAGACCACGTGCGCCAGCGCCGGGCACTGCTCGCGCACCTCGAGCATCTTGTCGGCCTGTTCCTGGTCCTCGACCACGACCACGCTGACTTCGGCGTCCTGCAGCACATAGACCATTTCCTGGGCGACGGCGTCCTGGTACAGGGGCACGGGAATCGCGCCCAGCGCCTGCGTGGCCATCATCGCGATGTACAGGCGCGGACGGTTCTCGCCGATGACGGCCACATGCATGCCGGGACCGATGCCCAGCGCGGCCAGGCCGTGCGCGGTCAGGCGCACGCTATCGGCGACCTCGGACCACGTAAGGGTTTGCCAGATACCCAGGTCTTTTTCGCGGATCGCGGGCCGCGACCCGCGTACGCTGGCGTGTTCGAGCAGCAGCGCAGGGAAAGTCTGCGCGGCCGCCGGCACCGTTGCCGATGCGGGCAATGATTGCGCCACGATGTCTCCTCCGGTTCGGGCGCCCGGGATGATGGCGGCATGCAGCGGCCGCTATTGAGGCGCCAGACCAGTTCGTTTTAGATTTACGGCAGGACTTAAGGTATAAGGTTGGGTTGCCACCAACTGTCACCATCACGACATTCGAGGGATTTTTAGGGTATTCCCGATGCAGCTAGCCGATTCCCTGTACCTGGCCGCGGCGTGGTTCCGCGTACTCGACGCCGCCCAGAAGCTGCGCGTCGAGCGCGACATCGCGGTGCAGCACGTACAGGCTGGCACGATCATAGAGCGGAAAGGCGAGCTCGCACAGGTCTGGATCGGCGTGCTGTCCGGCCTGGTGAAGGTGTCGGTGGGCAATGCCGAGGGCAAGGTCGCATCGCTGACCGGCGTGCCCGCCGGCGGGTGGATCGGCGAGGGCTCGCTGCTCAAGCGCGAGGTGCGCAAGTACGACGTGGTGGCGCTGCGCGATTCGGTGGTGGCGCGCCTGCCGGCGGGCACCTTCGACTGGCTGCTCGATAGCAGCATCCCCTTCAACCGCTATCTGCTGCACCAGCTGAACGAGCGGGTCGCGCAGTTCATCGGCAAGGCCGAATACGACCGCTTGCTGGATCCGGACGCGCGCGTGGCGCGCTGCCTGGCCGAGCTGTTCAACCCGCTGCTGTATCCCGGCATGGGCATGCGCCTGACCATCACCCAGGAGGAGGTCGGCTACCTGGCCCGGGTATCGCGCCAGCGCGCCAACCAGGCCTTGCGCAAGCTGGAGGAGGCCGGACTGCTGCAGGTGGAGTATGGCGCGGTGCGGGTGCTGGACCTCGACGGCCTGAAAGGCTACGGCGCGGACGTCGACGCCGCCGGCGCCCTGGACGAGGCCGGCTGAGCCTAGCCGGCCAGCCCGCCAAGGGCCAGCCGAACCGCCAGCAGGGCCATGACGGCGGCGATCAGGCCATCAAGCACGCGCCAGGCGCGCGGGCTGGAAAACAGCGGCGCGAACAGGCGCGAACCCACTCCCAGGACGGCCAGCCACATCACGCTGGCGGTCAGCGCGCCGGCGGCGAACGCCAGCCGGGCGTCGGCGAAGCCATGCGCCAGCGAGCCCACCACCATCATGTCCAGCCAGAAGTGCGGATTGAGCAGGGAGAAGCCGATCGCGCCCAGCAGCGCGGCGCCGCGCGAGGGAATGGCCTGGCGGGCGAGCTCCAGCCCGCCGTCCTGGCGCAGCGCGCGGCGCGCCGATTGCAGCGCATACCAGGCCAGGAAGGCCACGCCGAACCACAGGATGGCCTGGGTCAGCCAGGGAAACCAGCCCGTGAGTGTCTGCAGCCCCCAGACGCTGCCGAAGATGAAGACGGCGTCGATCAGGGCGCACACGGCCAGGATGCTCAGCAGGTGCGCGCGCATCAGCCCCTGGCGCAGGATGAAGGCGCTTTGCGCGCCGACGACGGCAAACAGGCCCAGGCCGGTGGCGGCGCCACTGGCCCAGGCGGTGACATAGGCGGGTACGGACAAAGTGAACATGGCGGCGACAGCGGTTTTTATTGTGGTGCGGACCGGCGGCCTGCATTGGGCCGCCGAACGTCATTCTCGCTTGCCGTCGAGATGAAATACAGCTAATTTCCTTTAACCATATTAAGTATTTCTAATCTGATGAAACTCGATCACGGCAATCTACGCGCGCTGGCCGCCGTGGTGCGCGAAGGCAGCTTCGAGCGCGCCGCGGCCGCGCTGTCCGTCACGCCCTCGGCCGTCTCGCAGCGGGTCAAGGCGCTGGAGGACCGCATGGGGCGCCTGCTGGTGCAGCGCACGGTTCCGGCGCGGGCCACCGACGACGGCCAGGTGCTGGTGCAGCTGGCCGAGCAGGCCGCGCTGCTGGAGCATGACGCGCTGAACCGCCTGGGCGTGGCCGAGGACGAAGTGCCGCATGCCAGCATCCCGGTGGCGGTCAACCACGACAGCCTGGAGACCTGGTTCGTCGACGCGGCCGTGCGCTTCGCGGCCCGCTCGCGCGCCACGCTGGACCTGCAATCGGAAGACCAGGACCATACCGCCGCCCTGTTGCGCAAGGGGGCGGTGCTGGGCGCGGTGACGACGCTGGCCGATCCGGTGCAAGGCTGCCGCATCCATGCCCTGGGAAGCATGCGCTACGTGGCCTGCTGCACGCCGGCGTTTCACCAGCGCTACTTCGCCCAGGGCGTCAGCGCCCGTACGCTGGCCTGCGCGCCGGTGCTGGTGTTCAACCGCAAGGATGCTCTGCAGGCGCGCTATGCGCACCGCATCATCGGCCGCGCCGCCTGGGAGCCGCCAGTGTGGTGGCTGCCGTCGTCGCGGGCCTTTGTGCAGGCCACGCTGGGCGGGCTGGGCTGGACGATGAACCCGCTGCCGCTGGTGCAGGCCGAGCTCGACGCCGGGTTGCTGGTGCCGCTGCGCGCCCGCGCCTGGGAGGACGTGCCGCTGTACTGGCAGCATTGGCGGGTAAACTCGCAGGCGATGGAAGCCTTGACCGACGCGGTCCTGGCGGCCGCCCGCACCCTGGTGCGGCGGCGCTAGGCGCCGCCCGGCGTTGGAGCCGGCCACGGACGGCATGCATCGATGTGGCCACCTTGCGTGGCGCTAACCCGGTTCGCCGCAGCGCGGCGAACGCGTATCAGGAGGACAAGCAATGAACATCCGCAAATGGGGCGTGGGCGCAGTACTGGGGCTGAGTGTGGCCACCACCGCCTGGGCGGCCGATTTCAAGGTGGGTCAGATCGAGGTCGATGACCTCTGGGTGCGCGCCTCGGCTCCCGGCCAGGCAAACGGCGCGGGCTATATGGAAATCGAGAACGACGCCAAGGCGGCCGACCGCCTGGTATCGGTCAGTTCGCCGGCCGCCGAGCGGGTCGAGTTGCACAACGTCGTCACCGAGAACGGCGTGGCGCAGATGCGCCAGGTCGATGGCGTGGCCGTGCCGGCCGACGGCAAGGCCAAGCTGGCGCCGGGCGGCTATCACGTCATGTTCCTGAAGCTGAAGGCGCCCTTCGCCGAAGGCGGCGAAGTCCCGGCCACGCTGAAGTTCGAGCAGGCCGGCGAGGTGGCGGTGAAGTTCAAGGTCAAGCCGTTGGGCCACAACCCCGGCATGGCCGGCCATGGCCACATGAAGCACTGATGCGGCAAGGGGCGGCGGCTCGCAAGCCGCCGTCCCGCGTACCGTTCATTCCAGGCGGATATTCGCCTTCTTGATGACATCTGCCCAGGCGGCGCGCTCTTTCTCGGCGTAGGCCTTGAAGTCCTGCGGCGTCATCGGCATGGGCATGACGCCCATGTCCAGCAGTTTCTGCGACACGGCGGGCGATTTCAGGCTTTGCTCCAGTTCGCCGCCCAGCTTCTTGACGGCTGCCTCGGGCATGCCGGCCGGCCCGACCAGCCCCTGCCAGGCGTAGGCGGTGAAATCGGCCACGCCCTGTTCGGCCATGGTGGGCGCGTCAGGCAGCACGGCCAGGCGCTCGGGCGTGGCCGTGCCCAGTACGCGCAGCTTGCCTGCCTTGATATTGGGCAGGCCCGCGGCCAGGTCGATGAACATCATGTCCACCTGCCCGCCCAGCAAGTCCTGGATGGCCGGGGCGGCTCCCTTGTAGGGCACGTGCAGCACGTCCACGTTGGCGCGCTGCTTGAAAAGCTCCAGCGCCAGGTGGTGCGGCGAGCCGGCGCCGGCCGAGGCGGCGGTCAGCTTGGCGGGCTCCTTGCGGGCCGCCTGCAGCACGTCCTCCACCGACTTGTACGGCGAATTCACGTTCACCGCCAGCATCAGCGGGAATCGGGCGATGCCGCCGATATACGTGAACTTGGCCGGGTCGTACGACAGTTTGGCGTACAGCGAGGGATTGAAGGCCAGCGTGCCGGAGTCGGCGGTGCCGACGACATAGCCGGCCGGATCGGATTGCGCAATGGCGGTGGCGCCGATGATGGTGGCCGCGCCGGGGCGGTTCTCGACCACGATGGTCTGGCCCAGCGGTTTTTCCAGGCTGCCGGCGACGGTGCGCGCCACCACGTCCGTGCCGCCGCCGGCCGGGTAGGGCACGATCCAGCGCAGCGGCTGGCTGGGCCAGTTCTGCGCCGCGGCGCCGGCGGCAAAGGTCAGAGCGGCCAGCGCCAGCAGGCGCTTTGCATGCTTGTGCATGATGTCTCCTCGAGTGCGGAATATGGGAATGGGCGCGCCGGACGGCGCGCCATTATTACGGGAGCTATTATGCCTCGCGTGCGGGGCGCAGGGCCTGTCCCGCATGGGGCGGCGCCTGTGCACGTTCCCGGCGTGCCAGTCCCCGCCGGGACAGATGCCGTCTTGGCAGTCAACGGTTCATGGCGTAGAGCGGTGTGCCTGTCCCAGTGGGGACAGGCACACCTCGCCGCGGCTGTCAGCGCCCGTCCGGCGACAGGCTCGCAGGGGGAGAGGGGGCCTGCCGGGCGCCGAACAGCGCGCTGCCGATACGGATTTCGGTGGAGCCTTCCTCGATGGCGATTTCGAAGTCGCCGCTCATGCCCATGGACAGGCGATCGAGCGCCACCCCGGGCACGCTGTCGCGCGCGCGGTCGCGCAGCTCGCGCAACAGGCGAAAGCACGCGCGCACGGCTTGCGGATCCTCGTCGTTGACGGCCATGGTCATCAGGCCTTGCACCCGCAAGGCCGGGAAGTCGCTGACCAGCGTGCGCAGGAAGCCGGACAGCAGTTCGGGCGCCAGTCCGTATTTGCTGGGTTCGGGCGAGGTTTTCACCTGTACCAGCACGTCGAGGGAACGGGCCTCCATTTCCAGGCGGCGCTGCAGCGCGTCGGCCAGTTCGAGCCGGTCCAGCGACTGGACTTCGGCGACATCGCGCGCCACGTCCTTGGCCTTGTTGGTCTGCAGGTGCCCGATCATGACCCATTGCAGGTCCAGGTCGGCCAGCTCCGGCGCCTTGTGGCGGATTTCCTGGGTCTTGTTCTCGCCGAAACGCCGCAGGCCCAGCGCCGCGGCCTGCCGGATTGCCTCGACGGGAAAGGTCTTGCTTACCGGCAGCAGCGCCACGCTTTCCGGCGCGCGCGCGCTGCGTTCACAGGCGGCCCTGATGCGGGCCTGGATGGCAGCCAGCCGGTGCGGCATCGAATCTACTTCTGTCATGCGGTATCTCTCGTATGCGCCGCGGCGGTCCGCGGCCATGTCATCCAAAGCACCCATAGTTTAGGGCTTGGCCGCGCGCGGCGCTGCGGGGCCGCGCCGCGCGGGTTGCGCCGATGCCGCACCCGGGCCGGCGCGCGTTGACCCTGCTTTGTCCCCCTCTTAGAATCGTCGGGTATTCGTTTAGATTTCAACATTCTGAGCGGCCCGCCGTCTGCCTGCCCGGCGCCACGCCTTCCTTACCCTTTCCGCCTCCGCTTCCCATGCCCCTCGCCGCGCCCGATTACGCGTTTGCCACGCCTTTCCAGCATCCGCCCGCCTCGCCGATCCGCTCGCTCATGCCCTATGCCATGCGGCCGGGCACCATTTCGCTGGCGGGAGGCTACCCGGCCCAGGAACTGTTCGACGTCGAGGGGCTGGCGGCCGCCGCGCGCCAGGTGCTCGAGCGCCTGGGCGCCTGCCTGCAGTATTCGAACATCGACGGGCAGGCCAGCCTGCGGCACGAGCTGGCGCGCCTGAGCGCCGGACGCGGCCTGCACTGCGACGCCGACACCGAGCTGGCGGTCACGGGCGGGTCGCAGCAGGCGCTGGCGCTGCTGGCCCGGGTGATGCTGCAGCCGGGCGACGCCGCCGTCATCGAGACGCCGGCCTTTCCCAATTCGGTGCAGGCGTTGCGCTACACCGGCGCCACGGTGCATACGGTGCCGTCCGGGCCGAGCGGCATCGATCTCGATGCGCTCGATGCGCTGGCCGCGCGGGTGCGTCCCAAGATGGTCTGCGTGGTGGCCTCGTTCTCCAATCCATGCGGGGCCACGATCAGCCGCGAACGCCGCCTCAGGCTGCTGGAGCTGGCGGTCAGGCATCGGTTCCTGATCGTCGAGGACGACCCTTATGGCGAACTGCGCTTTGCCGGCGAGACGGTCCCGCCCATCGCGGCCCTGGCCGAGGGGCAGGCGCGCCATTGGGCCGTGTATATCTCCAGCATGTCCAAGACCATGGCGCCGGCGCTGCGCATCGGCTGGGTGGTGGCGCCTGCCGAGGTGCGCCGCCGCGTGGTCGGGGCCAAGGCGGCCGACGATATGGCCTGCTCGGCCTGGACCCAGGAAATGGTGGCCCAGTACCTGGCCGACGGCCGCTATGCGCAGCATGTGCCGCGCATTCGCGCCGCCTATGGCGCGCGTTGCGACGCCATGGCCGCGGCGCTGGAGCGCGAACTGGGCGAGCGGGTCGTGTTTCGCAAGCCCGAGGGAGGCATGTTCTTCTGGGCGCGCCTGAACGGCGCGGTCGACGCGACGCGCCTGCTGCCCTACGCTATCGAACACGAAGTCGTCTATGTGCCGGGCAAGGCGTTCTACGCCGACCCGGCCCAGGCCGATCTCAATGCCTTGCGCATGTCGTTCGCCACCATGAACGAGGCGCAGATCGCGCAGGGCATCATGCGCCTGGGCCGCGCGCTGCAGGCCTGCGAGGCCAACGCGCCGGTATCGATTTCGCTGGCGGCCTGAGGCCGCGGGCATATGGTTCGAACGCCCGGTTATTTGCCGGTGCCTGCCGGGCTGGGTAATCTTGCGGGTTTGGCCGGCGCCGGGAGCGCCGCAACGCAACGGAGGGCAGGAACATGAAGATCGCACAAGGATTGGCCGCGGCCGCGCTGCTGGCCGGCATGGTGGCCGGCGCGCAGGGCGCCACGCTGGATGTGGTGAAAAAGCGCGGCACGGTGGTGTGCGGCACCACGACCGGTTTCGCCGGCTTCTCGGCGCCCGACAAGCAGGGCACCTGGCGCGGCCTGGACGTCGACCTGTGCCGCGCCGTCGCCGCGGCGGTGTTCGGCGACGCCAGCAAGATCAAGGTCGTGCCGCTGAACTCGCAGCAGCGCTTCACCGCCCTGCAATCGGGCGAAGTGGACGTGCTGACCCGCAACACGACGGTGACGCAGCAACGCGACACCGCGCTGGGCATCATCCACGCCGGCATCAATTTCTACGACGGCCAGGGCTTCATGGTGCCCAAGTCGCTCGGCGTCAAGAGCGCGAAGGAGCTCAACGGCGCCACCATCTGTCTGCAGACCGGCACGTCCAACGAGAATACGCTGGCCGACTGGGCGCGCGCCAACCAGGTCAGCTACAAGCCGGTGGTGATCGAGACCTTCAACGAAGTGGTCAATGCCTTCGCCTCGGGACGCTGCGACGTGTTCAGCACCGATGCGTCGGGCCTGGCGTCGATCCGCATCTCGCGGCTCGAGAAGCCCGATGACTACGTCGTGCTGCCGGAAATCATCTCGAAAGAGCCCCTTGGCCCCTTCGTGCGCCAGGGCGACGACGCTTGGCTCAATGTCGTGCGCTGGTCGCTGTCGGCCATGATCGAGGCCGAGGAGTATGGCGTGACCACGGCCAATGTGGACGAGCAGCTCAAGAGCGAAAACCCCAACATCCGCCGCATCCTGGGCGTGACGCCGGGCGCCGGCGCCAACCTGGGCCTGGATGAAAAGTGGGCCTACAACATCATCAAGCAGGTCGGCAACTACGGCGAGAGCTTCGAGCGCAACGTCGGCCAGGACAGCCCGCTGAAGATCCGGCGCGGCCTGAACGCGCAATGGACCCAGGGCGGCCTGATGTACGCGCTGCCGATCCGCTGACGCATCGCCCGGCGGCCCGTGGCGGGCCGCCGCCTCAGCGCTTGCGGCGATACAGCAGCGAAATCTTGGCGAACGCGACCTGCAGGTCGCGGGTGCCGCCCTGGAACACGATGGGGCGGCCGCGGCGGGTGAAGACCACCAGCCGCTTGGAAAACAGCAAGGGCACGAACTTGGCGAACTGGATGTCCTGCCAGGCGACTTCGCGCCGGGTGATCCAGGTCTGGCGCAGGCCCGATTCGTCGATGCGGGTGACCGAAATCTGCATGTGCCACGACACCAGCGCCAGGCCGAGGAAGCACAGGATGATGGTGCCGGCCAGCACGGGGTTGACCTGCCCGGGAGGCAGGCGGATGGCGGTCGTCACGATCTGCACGCCGATCACGGCCAGCACGATCCAGGCCAGGATGCGCACCCAGTCGGGCCAGGCCTGTCCGGACAGCGGCAACGGGCCGATTTCCTGCAGCAAGGCGGCGTGTTCTTCCGGGGTCGGTGCGGCGAAGAGATTGTTCATGAATGGAACGGGCGATGCGGCGAGGCCGCGTAGCATGAGGAGGGCGTATGGGCGCCCTGGCGTCGTTGCCGCGAAGCTCCGGCGCGGGGCCTGTGCGGGTGCTCCTGCGGGTCGTGCATTCTACGCGGCCTGGTCCCTGGCTCAGGCCGCGCGCTTGGCCGCCACGGCGTTGCCGGCGCGGCTGGAGCCCTTGCGCTGCAGGTGGCCTGAAATCCACTGGCCGATATCGACCACGGCGTCGAAATCGATGCCCGTTTCGATGTCCAGGCCGCGCAGCATGTATAGCACGTCCTCGGTGGCGACGTTGCCGGTCGCGCCCTTGGCGTAGGGACATCCGCCCAGGCCCGATGCCGATGCATGGAAGATGGCGATGCCGGTCTCCAGGGCCGCCAGGATATTGGCCAGCGCCTGGCCGTAGGTGTCGTGGAAATGGCCCGAGACCCGCGCCGGGTCGACCACGCGCGTGACGGCGTCCATGACTTCGCGCACCCGGCGCGGCGTGCCCACGCCTATGGTGTCGGCGACGTCGATTTCATCGCAGCCCAGCGCCAGGAAGCGCCGGGCCACGTCCACCACGGCTTCGACCGGCACCTCGCCCTGATAGGGGCAGCCCAGCGCGCAGCTGATGCTGCCGCGCACCCGCACGCCGGCCTGCCTGGCGGCGGCGGCCACCGGCTCGAAGCGCGCGATGGATTCGGCGATCGAACAGTTGATGTTCTTCTGCGAAAACGCCTCGCTGGCCGCGCCGAAAATCACGATCTCGTCGGCGCGCGCGGCCAGGGCGCCTTCCAGCCCTTTCATGTTGGGCGTCAGCACCGAATAAATCGTGCCCGGCCGGCGCGCGATGCGCGCCATCACCTCGGCGCCGTCGGCCATCTGTGGCACCCACTTGGGCGATACGAACGAGGCGGCCTCGACATTCTGGAAGCCGGCCGCGCTCAGGCGGTCGACCAGTTCCACCTTGATGTCGGTGGCGATGAACTCCTTTTCGTTCTGCAAGCCATCGCGGGGCGAGACTTCGACGATCTTGACGCGGCTGGGCTGGGACATGGCTGTTCCTGTGGATGGGGCGGCTGCCCGCGCGGGCGGCCGTGATTCGCGCTCAATGAACAATATTAGTACGTTCCGCGAGGCGGGCGCCGCCTCGCCCGCGGGGCGGCGCGGCCGCTAGCGCAGGCGCTGGAACCGGCCGCCTTCGACGCGCGCGACGCGGCCATCGAGTTCCAGCTCCAGCAACTGGGCATTCAGGGCGGCGGCGTCCATGCCGGTGCGGGCTTGCAGCGCGTCCAGGTGCAGGGGGTCGAAGCCCAGCGCATCGAGCAGGGGATGGGGCGGCGCCAAGCCGGCCGGCGGGGCGGCGCGCGTCGCCGCTGCCGGGCCCGCCCCGCCCAGTTCGTCGGCAATGTCCTGCGCGGTTTCGACCAGTTTGGCTCCCTGGCGGATCAGGGCATGGCAGCCGCGCGACAGGGGCGAGTGGATGGAGCCGGGGATGGCGAACACTTCGCGGCCGCTTTCGCCGGCCAGCCGCGCGGTGATCAGCGAGCCGCTCTGGCGTGCCGCCTCGACGACCAGGACGCCGCGCGCCAGGCCCGCCACCAGGCGGTTGCGGCGCGGGAAATGGTGGCGCTGGGCGCCCGTGCCCAGGGGCAGCTCGCTGACCAGCGCGCCGTGCTGGGCGATGCGGTGCGCCAGGTCGCGGTGCGCGGCGGGGTAGATGCGGTCGATGCCGGTGCCCATCACGGCCACGGTGCCGGCGCCCTGCGCGCCGGCCAGCAGCGCGCCTTCATGCGCCGCCGCGTCGATGCCCAGGGCCAGGCCGCTGACGATGCACCAGCCCTGGCCGGCCAGGTGGCGCGCAAAGGCGCGCGCGTTGTCCTGTCCGCCGGGGGTGGCGTTGCGCGCGCCCACCACCGCCATGGCCGGCCGGCGCAGGCAGGCGGGGTCGCCGTTGACGTACAGCAGGATCGGCGGGTCGGCGATGGTCAGCAGCTGTTGCGGATAGGCGGGGTCGGCCAGGGTCAGGATGTGGTGGCCGGGTTGCTCGGCCCATTGCAGCGATTGTTCGATCAGCGCCGCCGCCTCGTCGGACAGCGGCGCGCGCAGCTGGCGCGCGACGTCCTGCGGCACGTGGCGCGCCAGCGTGGCGCTGCCTTGGGCGTAGATCTGCTCGGGCATGCCCAGCGCGGCCAGCAGCGCATAGGCGGCGGCGGGACCGACGCCGGGTTCCTGCGACAGGCGCAGCCAGGCGGAGAGTTCGGCACGGGTGTGCGTGAGCGGCATGGCGTGGGAAAGAAATCGGACAGCCGTAGTGTCGCATGCGGGCGCGGTCCGCGCGGACGCGGGCGCGACTTTGCCGCCACGCCCGGCTGCTGCCGGGCCGCTATGGCCCGGCTTGGCCGGCCGGGCCCATGGGCAGCACGCCGCCGCAATCCTTCACCTTGCGCATGACGATGTGCGAGTGGATCTCGCGCACGCCGGCGATGCCGTTGAGCTTGTCCACCACGAAGGCCGAGAACGCCGCCAGGTCGCGCGTGCGCACCTGCAGCACATAGTTCGACGAGCCTGTCACGATGCTGGCCTGGCGCACTTCGTCCAGCCCGGCCAGGCGGGCGACGAAGGCCTCGTGCCAGCCCGCCTGGGATTGGTCCAGCGAGACGTGCACGATGGCCTCGAAGTCCAGGCCCAGGCGGCGCGGGTCCAGCACCGCCCGGTAGCCCTGGATGACGCCGCCGTCTTCCAGGGCGCGCACGCGCCGCAGGCAGGCCGACGGCGACAGCGCGACCCGGTCGGCCAGGTCCTGGTTGCTCAGGCGGCCTTCCGCCTGCAGGATGTCGAGGATGCGGTGATCGATGGCGTCCAGTTGCATGAGCAATTTTCTTTCGTGCTGTTCGAGTTGGTTCGCATATTCGTGCAAATCGGCCCCGCCGCCATGGCGATTTTGCAATCAATGGCGGGCCGCCCGCTGCTACCATATTTGATATTTCAAGTATCGGGAAGAACGCAATGACGACGCGCCAGGCTTGCCTGGAGGCCGACCGCGGCGATCCGCTGGCCGCCTTCAGGGACGAGTTCGAACTGCCTGCCGGCCTGATCTACCTGGACGGCAATTCGCTGGGCGCGCTGCCCCGGGCGGCGGCGGCGCGCGCCGCGCAGGTCATCGGCCAGGAATGGGGCCAGGGCCTGATCCGCAGCTGGAACACCGCCGGCTGGTTCGAGCTGCCGGCGCGGCTGGGCAACAAGCTGGCCGGGCTGCTCGGCGCAGGGCAGGACGAGGTCGTCATGACCGACAGCACCTCGCTGAACATTTTCAAGGCGCTGGCCGCCGCCTTGCGGCTGGCGCAACGCGCCGCGCCGCGGCGCAAGGTGATCGTGTCCGAGCGCGACAACTTCCCCACCGACCTGTACATGATCCAGGGCATGATAGACCTGCTGCGGCAGGGCTACGAACTGCGCCTGGTCGACGCCGGGCTGCCGCTGGAGCAGGCGCTGGACGACGACGTGGCCGTGGCGCTGCTCTCGCACGTGAACTACCGCACCGGCGCCATGCACGACATGGCCGCCGTCTCGCGGCAGGCGCACGCGCGCGGCGCGCTCATCATCTGGGACCTGGCGCACGCCGCCGGCGCCGTGCCGGTGGCGCTGGACGCCGATGGCGCGGACTTCGCCGTGGGCTGCACCTACAAGTACCTCAATGGCGGCCCGGGCTCGCCGGCCTTCATCTGGGTCGCGCCGCGCCATCGCGACGACTTCTGGCAGCCGCTGTCGGGCTGGTGGGGGCACCGCCAGCCGTTCGAAATGGCCGACACCTACGTGCCCGCGCAAGGCATTCGCCGCTATCTGTGCGGCACCCAGCCGATTGTCTCGCTGGCCACCGCGGAATGCGGCCTGGATATCGCCCTGCGGGCCGATATCGCGCAGGTGCGCGCCAAATCCCTGGCGCTGGGCGACCTGTTCATCGCGCTGGTGGAAAGCCGCTGCGCCGACCATCCCCTGACCCTGGCCACGCCGCGCGAGCATGCGCGGCGCGGCAGCCATGTCAGCTTCCTGCACCCGCACGGCTACGCCGTGATGCAGGCGCTGATCGCGCGCGGAGTCATCGGCGACTACCGCGAACCCGAGCTGCTGCGTTTCGGGCTTACGCCGCTGTACCTGAGCCACGCCGATATCTGGGATGCCGTCGAAATCCTCAGGGAGGTGCTGGACACCCGCGCCTGGGACCATCCCCGATACCGCGAGCGCGCCGCCGTGACCTGAAGCCGGCATATCCCCGGTTTAGGAGAAACCTATTAGAAATCAAGTCTCTAATGAATTATGATATGAGTCTGCATACATAGACTTTGGCACTTGATCCTTCATGGCTCTGCTTTCCATCCTTCGTTATCCCGACCCGCGCCTGCACAAGAAGGCCAAGCCGGTCGCGGTAGTGGACGACCGCATCCGGCAGCTGGTTCGCGACATGGCCGACACCATGTACGACGCGCCGGGCGTCGGGCTGGCGGCCACGCAGGTCGACGTGCACGAGCGCGTCGTGGTGATCGATGTCTCGGAAGAGGGCAACGACCTGCGCGTGCTGATCAACCCCGAGATCACCTGGAAGAGCGACGAACGCCAGACCTACGAGGAAGGCTGTCTGTCGGTGCCCGGCATCTACGACGAGGTCGAGCGCGCCGCGCGCATCCGCTGCAAGGCGCTGGACCAGCAAGGCCAGCCCTACGAGTTCGAGGCCGACGGCCTGCTGGCCGTGTGCGTGCAGCACGAGATCGACCATCTCGATGGCAAGGTGTTCGTCGAATACCTGTCCAACCTCAAGCAGAACCGCATCAAGACCAAGCTCAAGAAGGCCGAGCGCGAGGCCGAGCGCGCCTAGGCGGCGCGCCCGCGCTTGATGTCCGCGGCGCGCGCGCCGCGCCCTGACCCGTTTCCGACCGTCCCATGCGCCTTGTTTTCGCCGGCACTCCCGAATTCGCCCGTATCGCGCTCGATGCGCTGCTTGCCGCCGGCCACGACGTGCCGCTGGTGCTGACCCAGCCCGACCGCCCGGCCGGCCGCGGCTTGAAATTGACGCCCAGCCCGGTCAAGCAGGCGGCCCTGGCCGCCGGCATCGAGGTCGCCCAGCCCCGCAGCCTGCGGCTCGACGGCCGCTATCCGGACGAGGCGGCCGCCGCGCGCGCCCAACTGGAACGCGTGGCGCCGGATGTCATGGTGGTGGCCGCCTACGGCCTGATCCTGCCGCAATGGACGCTGGACCTGCCGCGCCTGGGCTGCCTGAACATCCACGCCAGCCTGTTGCCGCGCTGGCGCGGCGCGGCGCCCATCCAGCGCGCCATCGAGGCGGGCGACGCCGAGACGGGCGTGACCATCATGCAGATGGACGCGGGCCTGGATACCGGCGACATGCTGCTGCAGCGCGCCGTGCCCATCGGCGCGCAGCAGACCGCCGCGCAATTGCACGACGAACTGGCCCGCGTGGGCGGGCAGGCCATCGTCGACGCGCTGGCCGCGCTGGCCCAGGGCGGCTTGGCGCCGCGCCGCCAGCCCGACGCAGGCGTGACCTACGCGGCCAAGCTGGACAAGGCCGAGGCGGCGCTCGATTGCCGCCTGCCGGCCGCCGTGCTGGCGCGTCGCGTGCGCGCTTTCAACCCCGTGCCGGGGGCGACCATCCGCCTGCCCGGCCTGGACGATCCGGTCAAGGTATGGCGCGCCCAGGCGCTGGAGCAGGCCGCCGGCGGCGCGCCCGGGACCGTGCTGCGCGCCGATGCGCAAGGCATCGATATCGCTGCCGGGCAGGGCGTGCTGCGCCTGCTGGAATTGCAGAAGGCCGGCGGCAAGCGCCAGCCGGTAGACATCTTCGTGCGCGGCTGGCAGCCCTGAGGCGCCCGCCGCCGCAAGCCTGCTAGTACAGCGTCGCGCGCACGCGTTCGGGCAGTTCGCGGTCGTAGCGCTCGCCATCGAGCGTCCCGGCGCTCAGCGCGCCGAGAATCTGGCCGGCGCTGGGCAGGCTGGCGCGGTCCACCCGGGCATCGGGGTCCCACAGGGCCGACCGCACGATGGCGCGCGAACACTGGAAGAACACCGTTTCCACGCGCACGCGCAGCACGCTGCGCGGCGGCTTGCCGTCGACCGCGAAGCGCGCCAGCAGCGCCGGTTCGACGCTGATCTCTGCCTGGCCGTTCACGCGCAGCGTCTCGCCCACCCCCGGCACCAGGAACAGCAGGGCGACACGCGGATCGGCCACGATGTTGCGCAGGCTGTCGATGCGGTTGTTGCCGCGCCTGTCCGGCAGCAGCAGCGTGCGGTCGTCCTCGATGACGACGAAGCCCGGGCCGTCGCCGCGCGGCGAGGCGTCCAGCCCCTGCGGGCCGCTGGTGGCCAGCACCACGAACGGCGCCGCTTCGACGAAGGCGCGGTAATGGGGATGCAGGTAATCGACTTCCTTGGTCAGCGAGTTCGGGGCCGGCGTGCCGTAGCGGGCCTGCAGGGTGTCGAGGTCGGTGATGCGATGCGTGGGATCGGAGCTCATGGCGTCGGTGCAATGTTGGGAAAACCGGGCGCGAGCACGGCGGTCAGATCGGCCACCTGCTCGAAGACTTCGTCGGGGGCGTGGGCGCGCAGCGCGTCGACGTGGTTGTAGCCCCAGGCCACCGAGCCGGCCATCACGCCGGCCTTGCGCGCGGCGTCGATGTCGCGCATTTCGTCGCCGATCAGGATGCACCGGGTCCGTTCCACGCCGTGGCGGGCCATCAGGCGCGCCAGCTTGGCCGGCTTGCCGAACAGGTCGGCGCCGCATTCGTAGTCGTCGATCAGCGCGCCGGTCTGCGGGCCGAGCACACGGCGCACGTTGTCGAGCGAGTTCGAGCTGCACACGGCCAGCCGCAGGCCGGCCGCCTTCAGTTGCGCGAGCGCGCCCGGGACGCCGGCGAACATGCGCACCGCCGGGTCGATCTCGCGCATCAGCTGGCGCACATGGGCCATGATGGCCGGCAGCTTCCATGGCGGCACTTCCAGGAACGCCATGATCTCGCGCGTGCTGCGGTGGCGCAGCTGCGCCTTGTCGGCGGCGCTGGCCTTGCGGAATCCGTACTTGTCGGCCACCCCGTCCATGACGGACTCGAACCAGGGCAGGGTATCGGCCAGCGTGCCATCGAAATCGAACGCGGCCAGCCGGTATTTCATGCCATGCCGCCGGTGGGATCGGCGCGGCGCACGTCGCGGCGCAGCCAGTACATGATCGGCGCCAGGCTCTCGATGGGCGGCGCGCTGGCCACCACGCGCTGCGCGTCGGTCCACGGGTAGGGCAGCGCGGTCAGCCAGCCGAACACGGGGCCGGCCGTATCGGCGGGCAGCGTCAGCATCGATTCGATGGTGATGGTCAGGCGCTTGACCAGGTGCGGCTCGGCCTGGAACACCCAGTCATAGCTGCCACAGCCCACGCGGACCTCGCCGCTGGCCTTGTCCGTCATGCCCACCATCCAGTCGCACGAGAACTCGGGCAGCACGGCGTGCTCGCCCGGATGCGACAGGTAGAAGGTGTAGACGTTGTCGTAGGTCTGGCCGAACTTGCGCGACAGCGTGTCGGCGATGGCCGCCAATCCGTGCGACTCGGGCGGAAAGGCGATGGCCTGTGTACGCAGCGCCATCTTCAGCACTGCGTCGGGCGCGAAGGCGCGGGCCATGTACAGCGGCCGGTTTTCGTCCTTGGCGCGGAAGTAGTCGCGCAGCAGGCTGGCCGTGGTGCGTGGGGCAGCGGGTTGGGTCGGCATGGCGTGGGTCATCGCGGGTCAGTGTTCGCCCGGCGCGATCCACTTGGAAACCGTGGGCGCGACGTAGCTGGCGAAGTGGTCCAACAGGGCTGCCGGGTCGTGGTCGATGGCAAGCATGGCGCGATGTTGCGGGCGCATGAAGGCTTCATCCACCGTGTGATTCAGGAACTGACCCAGCAGGTCGTAATAGCCGGCGATGTTGAGCAGGCCGCATGGCTTCTGGTGCATGCCCAACTGCGCCCAGGTCCAGATTTCGAAAATCTCTTCCAGCGTGCCGGCGCCGCCGGGCAGGGCGACGAAACCGTCGGCTTTCTGCGCCATCAGCGTCTTGCGCTCGTGCATCGACTGCACCACATGCAGCTCGGTCAGGCCGCGGTGCGCCAGCTCCTTTTTCATCAGCGCCTCGGGAATGATGCCGATGACCCGGCCGCCTTCGGCCATCACGGTATCGGCCACCGCGCCCATGATGCCGACGCTGGCTCCGCCATACACCAGTCCCAGGCCGCGCTTGACCAGCTCGCGTGCGAAGCCTTGCGCCTGCTCGATGTACTCGGGTTGGCGGCCGCTGTTCGAGCCGCAGTACACACAGATGTTCTGAATTTTCATAACTCGTTCGAGAGTCCATGCGCTCGTTACCAGTTGCATCGCGAGCGCGGGCCAGGCCCTAGTTTACGCAAACTGGGGCGGGGGCCGTCGCGGGTGCCCACGGGCAATGTCTTGACACAGCGCGGCGCGTCCAGGTCTGTACACTGGATCGAGAGGGGCGCTTGAACATACAGCGTCGTTTTGTCTTCTGTTTTTGGGAGCCAGCGATATGGAACAGTCAGCCACCCAACCACGCGGCGCATTCGCCGTGGATGTGCAAGCCATCCGGGCCAAGGCGCGCCGCGATATCGAGTCCGGCGCCGTGACCGAGGGATACCGCGCCGACCGCGCGACCGTGCTGCGCCTGCTCAACGAGGCCCTGGCCACCGAAGTGGTCTGTTGGCTGCGCTACAAGCGCCATGCCTTCATGGCGCGCGGCTTGAGCGCCGAGCCGGTTGCCGCCGAGTTCGCCGAACATGCCGCCCAGGAGCAGGGCCACGCCGACCGCCTGGCCGAACGCATCGTGCAGCTCGGCGGCGAACCCAATTTCTCGCCGGTCGGCCTGCTCGACCGCAGCCACGCCGAATACGTGGAAGGCAAGGATCTGAAGGACATGATCAAGGAGAACCTCATCGCCGAACGCATCGCGATCGACAGCTATCGCCAGATGGTCGACTATGTCGGCGAGGCCGACCCGACCACGCGCCGGCTGCTCGAGGACATCCTCGCCATGGAAGAGGAGCACGCCGACGACCTGTCGGACCTTCTGTGATCCCGCCATGAAGGCGGTGCCGTGTTGATTCGGTGCCTGTCCCGGCGGGGACAGGCACCTGTGCTTTCGATCAGGCGATCCGTTCGCCCCAGAGGTCGTACTCGTCGGAGTCGGTGA
Organism: Bordetella genomosp. 6; assembly: GCF_002119705.1. Classification (NCBI taxonomy): domain Bacteria; kingdom Pseudomonadati; phylum Pseudomonadota; class Betaproteobacteria; order Burkholderiales; family Alcaligenaceae; genus Bordetella; species Bordetella genomosp. 6. The sequence goes on along the minus strand of NZ_CP021107.1, from coordinate 4,882,061 downwards.
CGCGCACGCGCACCATGTCGCCGGCCTTCAGCGGCTGCTCGCTGTCGACGTAGACACAGCCGTCGATCTCCGGCGCGTCGGCGCTGGAGCGGCCGACCGCGCCTTCCTCGTCCACGCTGTCGATCAGCACGTCGATCTCCCGGCCCACCCGCGTGCTCAGGCGCGCGGTCGAGATGGCCTGCTGGTGTTCCATGAAGCGCTCCCAGCGCTCCTGCTTGACTTCGTCCGGCACGGGGTTGTCCAGCGCATTGGCCGGCGCGCCTTCGACCGGCGAGTACTGGAAACAGCCGACGCGGTCGAGCTGGGCTTCGCTCATCCAGTCCAGCAGGTACTGGAAGTCTTCCTCGGTCTCGCCCGGAAAGCCCACGATGAACGTCGAGCGCAGCGTCAGGTCGGGGCACTCCTCGCGCCAGCGCTTGATGCGCGCCAGCGTCTTGTCCTCGAACGCCGGGCGCTTCATGGCGCGCAGGATGCGCGGGCTGGCATGCTGGAACGGGATGTCCAGATAGGGCAGCACCTTGCCGTCGGCCATCAGGCCGATCACTTCGTCCACGTGCGGATACGGATAGACGTAATGCAGGCGGGTCCACACGCCCAGCTCGGACAGCGCGGCGCACAGCTCGGTCATGCGCGTCTTGACCGGCCGGCCATTCCAGAAGCCGCTGCGGTATTTGATGTCCACGCCATAGGCGCTGGTGTCCTGCGAGATGACCAGCAGTTCCTTGACGCCGGCCCGGACCAGCCGCTCGGCCTCGCTGAGCACGTCGCCCACCGGCCGGCTCACCAGGTCGCCGCGCATGGAGGGGATGATGCAGAAGCTGCAGCGATGGTTGCAGCCTTCGGAAATCTTCAGGTAGGCATAATGGCGCGGCGTCAGCTTGACGCCTTGCGGCGGGACCAGGTCCAGGTACGGGTTGTGGTCCTGGCGGGGCGGCGCCACGCCGTGCACCGCGCGCACCACTTCCTCGTACTGCTGCGGTCCGGTCACGGCCAGCACGCTGGGGTGCACCTGCCGGATGACGGATTCTTCCACGCCCATGCAGCCGGTCACGATGACCTTGCCGTTCTCGGCGATGGCCTCGCCGATCGCTTCGAGCGATTCGGCCTTGGCGCTGTCGATGAAGCCACAGGTGTTGACCACGACGACATCGGCGTCGTTGTATTCGGGCGTGACCTCGTAGCCCTCGGTGCGAAGCTGGGTCAGGATGCGTTCGGAATCGACCAGGGCCTTGGGACAGCCGAGGCTGACGAAGCCGACTTTGGGGGAAGACATGGGAAAACCTCGATGGGCGCGACCGCGCCACGGTCGAAAACCGTCGATTTTACCGTGGCGCGGCGCGGTCGCGGCGGTCGCGGCCCGGGACGGGCCGCGACGATGCTCAAGCCGGAGGCTGGGCGTAGAACTTTCCGCCGTGGGCCCAGTCGGTCGGCGGGATTTCGATGAAGATGACATCCACGCTCTCGACCGGACACTTGAGGATTTCCACCGTCAGGCGCGTGACTTCCTGCATATAGCGGGTTTTCTGTTCGGCGCTGCGGCCGGGGGAGAGTTCGACGCGTACGGTGGGCATGTTCGGGATCCATGTAGGGTGGCCGGGCAGGGGCGTCCGGTCGCCATGTTCGTATACGATTATATAAAATAATATACATTCATGGTATCGTGCCGGCCTAGGGATTTCACCAGCAGCGCGGATATTCGTATACGATATAAGATTCACGTATACGTATGACAACGCATACGGATAGCGGGCGCCGCGCGTTGCGCAAGGCGCCTCGCATGGACCACTCGGGCATCATGGCTGACAGCAAGACGAAACACGGATGGACCGCCCGGCGCAGCGCGCCGCGGCAAACCCGCGCGTGCGGCGCGCCGGCGAGGGCGCGGGCGCGATGAATCCCGACCGACTGCTGGGCGAACCCTTGCGGTTGCCCGATTCGCTGTGGGCGGCCACCGCGCCGGCGGCGCCGGCGCTCTCGTCCCTGGACGGGCGCCATGCCGCCGACGTGCTGATCATCGGCGCCGGGTTCACCGGCCTGTCGGCGGCCATACGCCTGTGCCGCGAAGGCCGGCGGGTGATCGTGCTGGACGCGGCCGAGCCCGGCTGGGGGGCATCGGGGCGCAACAACGGACAGGTGATCGCCGGCCTGAAGCAGGACCCCGAGGTGATCGAGACGCTCTACCCGGGCGAGGCCGGCCGCCGGCTGGTGCGCTTCGGCAGCGAGGCGCCGGGCGTCGTATTCAGGCTGATCGACGAATTCGGTATCGATTGCGCCGCCGGCAACAAGGGCTGGATCCAGCCTGCGTTCACCCGCAGCGGGCTGCGCGCCGTCGAGCGCCGCTGCCAGGCCTGGGGCGAACGTGGCGTGGCCACGCGCATGCTGCAGGCGGACGAACTGGCGCGTCTGCTGGGCACGTCGCGCTATCGGCTGGGCTGGCTGGACCCGCGCGGCGGCCATGTGCAGCCCCTGGCCTACGCGCGCGGGCTGGCGCGCGTGGCCCTGTCGCTGGGCGCGACGATCTTCGGCGGCGCGCGTGCCGAGGAATTGCGCCGCGAAGCCGGGCAATGGCTGGCCCGCTGCCAGGCTGGCCAGGTCAGAGCGCCCAGCGTGATCGTGGCCACCGGCGGTTATGCCGATCGGCTGGTGCCGGGCCTGCGCACGTCCATCGTGCCGGTGCGCACGGCGCAGGTCGCCACGCGTGTGCTGCCCGAGGCGATGCGCCGCGAGATCCTGCCGCAGGGGCATGTGTCCAGCGATACGCGCCAGTTGCTGACGTCCTTCCGGCTGTCTCCGGATGGCCGCCTGGTCATGGGAGGCGCTGGCGCGACCGCGGGCCTGGAGCACGCGCGCATCGTGCCGTTCCTGCACCGCGCGGGCGCGGAACTGTTCGCGCATCTGGGCAAGCTGGACTGGGAGTACCACTGGAGCGGCTACTTCGCGGTCACCACCGATCACCTGCCGCATGTGCACGAGCCTGCCGCGGGCATGCATGTTTCGTTGGGTTGCAACGGCCGCGGCATTGCCATTTCGACCGCGCTGGGCATCGAGCTGGCCGAGCGGGTGCTGGGCGCGCCGGCCGAATCGCTGTCGGTGCCGGTCAGCGATCTGCGATCGGTGCGCCTGCATGCTTTCCGTCATCTGGGGGTCGCCGCCGCGACCCGCTACAAGCGGCTGCAGGACAGGCTGGCGATGTAGCCGGGGCGGCCGCGCGCCTGCGCGGCCCTCTGCGCATGACACTTCTTCAACGCAGTACCGGGGGTAATAAAAATGAAACGACATGCAAGGGAAAACAGGCGCCGCACGCTGCTGGCGGCGGCGCTGGCCGGGTGCCTGCTGGCCGGCGCGGCGGCTCATGCCGACGAGTCCGCGGACAAGCGGCCCATCCGGCTGATCGTGGGCTTTTCCGCGGGCGGCTACACCGACGTGATCGCGCGGATCCTGGCCGAGCAGCTGGGGCAGTCGCTCAATCGATCGGTCATCGTCGAGAACCGGGCCGGCGCGAACGGCGCGATCGGCGCCACCGCGGTGGCGCGCTCGGCCAAGGACGGCGCCACGGTGCTGCTGTCGCCGCCCGGCCTGATCACCAACACGCTGATCTCGCCCGAGCTCTCGTATTCCATCCAGGATTTCGCGCCGGTGGCGCGTGTGACCAGCCTGCCCAATGTGCTGGTGGTCTCGGCCAACAGCAAGTACCGTTCGCTGGCCGAGCTGCTGGACGGCGCGCGCAAGGCCGACGGCAAGCTGACCTATGGCTCGGGCGGAGTCGGGTCGAGCAACCATTTGTCCATGGAACTGTTGATGCGCCAGGCCAAGGTGCGGATGCTGCATGTGCCGTACAAGGGTAGCAGCCTGGCTGAAACCGACGTCATGGCCGGACACGTGGAGTCGATGTTCTCCGGCGCGGCGTCGGCCATTCCGCATGTCAACGGCGGCCGCTTCCATGCCCTGGCGGTGTCGGGCGACAAGCGCATCGGCGCCCTGCCCGACGTGCCCACGGTGGCCGAGGCCGGCGTGCCGGGCTATTCGCATGGCACCTGGCTGGGCTTGTTCGTCGCGGCGGGCACGCCGGCGCAGGCGGTGGCCGGGCTGAACCAGGCGGTCAACAAGGTGATGGCCGATGCGCGCGTCCAGGCCCGCATGACGGAACTGGGCGCCGATGCGTTCCAGGCCAACACGGTGGACGAGTTCACGGCTTTCGTGCAGTCCGACCTGGCCGCCCAGAAGACGTTGATCGGCAATGCCAGCCTGAGCGCGAATTGAGCGATGGACACGACGGCGGCGCCGGGCCGATGGCGGCCGGCGCCGCCGCCGGCCAGGCGGGCTGTTGTTAGAATCCCCTTCGTCATGAACCTGGTCGCCCCCATGCCCGAAACCGCTCAGAGAAAAGTTGCCGGTACAGCCACCGAGCGCGCGTATGGCGAGCTGCGCAAGCGCATTCTCGACGGCAGCCTGGCCGAGGGGGCGCCGATCCGCCAGGACGAGGTGGCGGCCGATCTGGGCATCAGCAAGATCCCGGTCCGCGAAGCCCTGGTGCGCCTGCAGTCGGAGGGCCTGGTGGTCTTCACGCCCAACGCCGGGGCGACGGTCGCGGTGCTGACCGCGGCCGATTATGTCGAGATGCTGGACCTGCGCCTGGCCATCGAGTGCCGGGCGCTGGAGCTGGCGGTGCCCAACATGGCGCCGTCCGACCTGGCGCAGGCGCGTCGCCTGCTCGACGCCTACAGCAAGCGCGAGAACGCGCCCGAGTGGAGCGAGCTGAACGCGCAGTTCCACGATTGCCTGTATGCGCCGGCCAACCGGCCGCGCCTGCTGGCCATGATCCGGTCGGTGCGCGATCACATGGGCAAGCTGATGCGGCTGCGCGTGACCGAGGCCGCCGGGCATGATCGTTCGCACCAGGAACACCTGAAGATCCTCGCGGCCTGCGAGGAAGGCAACGCCGCGCGCGCCGTGGCCCTGCTGCGCAAGCACATCGAGCACACCCAGCGCGAGGTCCAGGCGTATTTCCGCAAGGCCTAGCGCCCGGCCTGGGCCGGGCGCCGGATGCGGGTTCAGGCCTGCTTGAAATACAGGTGCGCGCCGCAGGCGTCGGCGGGGTCGACTTTCAGTTCGCCGCCGGGCTGGCGGGCAAAGCGCACGCCATTGGCTTCGAACAGGGCGGCCGTGGCGGCCGCATCCTTGACCAGCAAGGTGGCCGAGGCCAGGTAGGCGTCGCCGAGCTGCGGCTGGGCATCGCCGCGGCGTTGCGCCTCGGCCGGGCCGATCAGTTCGATGTCGGCGCCTTCGCCGAAGTCGAGCAGGATATTGGCGGCCCCGCGCGTGACGTTCCGCGCCCCGATCAGCCGGGTATAGGCGGCCGCGGCCGCGTCGAAATCGGACACCACGCCCACCAGGCGCCCGAACGCCAGCACGCCGTTGGGGTGGTCGGTCCAGCCGGGCTGGCGCAGCGTGTCGGCCGTGAGGTGCTGGCACAGATTGGCGTGCGTCAGGCCGGGATACAGGTCGTGCCCCAGCATGACCGTCTCGAAGTGCAGGTCCAGCGTGCGGTCTTCCAGCACCAGCTTGCGGTTCAGGTGGCGCGGCGGTTCGATCTCCAGTCCGGCCGCGAGACCGGCCTGGTAGCTTTCCCGGGCCGAGGCTGCATTGAACGCCACGCTGTACAGGCCTTCGCCCTTGGCGAGGAATTTGTCCACGCCCGCCAGGAACTTGTTCGGGTCGCCGATGCCGCGGATTTCGAGATAGTCGCCGGGGAACATGATGCACAGGTTCTCGGTGCCCCATTCCTGGTGTTTGCCGCTGGGCGGCACCACGAACCCCAGCTTCCTGTATTGCTGGCTGGTTTGCTCCAGGTCGTGCACGGCTACGACCGGATGATCAACTCTACCGACTCTGGCGGTCATCTCCACTCCTGTTCATGCGCGGGCGGCTGCCCGTCTGTGTGGCAAAGATTATACTATTGAATAGTATCGTATACTAATTTTGCGAATGAGCCGCGGCGCGGCGCCGGCGGCGATCCAGCGAGGAAAATCGACAATGAATGCACCGTTGCGCGTGGGTATCGTGGGATGCGGCGTGCTGGCCAATGCGATGGCCGGCCATCTGGCCCGCCAGTCGCGGCCCGTGGAGATCGTAGGCTGCCTGGTGCGCGACCCGGCGCGCGCGCGCGGCGAGCTGCCCTGCCACGCCAGTTGGGAGGCATTGCTGGCGCGACGGCCCGAGGTGGTGGTCGAATGCGCGGGCCAGGCCGCGCTGGCGCAATATGCCCAGGCCGTCCTGGCCGCAGGGGTGGACCTGGTGCCGGCGTCGGTCGGCGCCCTGGCCGATGACGCGCTGCGCGGCATGCTGCTCGACACCGCGGCAGCCGCCGGCGCGCGCATCCGCATTCCCAGCGGCGCCATGGTGGGCATCGACGGCCTGGCCGCCGCCCGGCACGTGGGCGTGGCGGAAGTCCTGTATCGGGGCACCATGCCGCCGGTGGCGTTGCAGCGCTATGTAAGCGGGCCGCTGCCGGAGCGCGGGCTGGCGTTCGCGGGCTCGGCGCGCGAGGCCGTGGCCCGGTTTCCCAAGAACGCCAACCTGACCGGCACGATCGCGCTGGCCGGCATCGGCTTTGACCGTACGCGGGTCGAGATGCTGATCGATCCCGATGCGACGGCCAACGTCCACGAACTGCTCGTGCGGGGCGAGTTCGGCGATTTCCACGCGCGCGTCAGCGGCCTGCGGATTGCCGAATCGTCGCCGTCGTCGCGCATCGTGGCCGGCAGCCTGGCCCAGGCGGCGCTGGGCTCGGGTTTTCTCGCTCTGTCCTGACGCGGCGGGCGCAGCGGGCCTCGACACCGAAGAAAAATCCCGTCCTGCTACTATCGAAGCGCAAAATTTTTCAGGATCGGGCCGCGCCAGTTCCGCGCGGCCCGCGTTGCCGTGTTCCACCAGCGCGCGAGACCAGCATGGACACCCGATATCTGCAAAGTTTCGTCACGGTCACCGAAAGCGGATCGTTCGCGCAGGCTGCGCGCCGCCTGGACCTGACGCCCACGGCCGTGGCCGCGCGCATCAAGGCGCTCGAAGAGACCCTGGGCCTGTCGCTGATCAAGCGCGCGGGGCGTTCGGTGCGGCCCACCGAGGCCGGCGTGCGCATCCTGGAGCGCGCCAGGGCGCTGCTGCGCGACGCGCGCGACCTGGCCGCCCTGGCCGAGGACGGCGCGACGTACGGCGAACTGCGCCTGGGCGTGTTCGTGTCCGCCATGACCAGCGTGCTGCCGCCGGTGCTCAAGCGGGTCTACGACCGTCATCCCAGCCTGTCGGTGTTCGTCATGCCGGGTTCGTCGATAGAACTGTGCCGTGGCGTCGAGGCCGGCGACCTCGATGCCGCCATCGTGGTCGAGCCGCAGTACGCCATGGGCAAGGCCGTGCGCTGGCAGGGCATCATGGACGAGCCGCTGGTGGTGGTGGCGCCGGCCGCCATGGAAAAGCGCGACGCGCACGAACTGCTGCGCACGCAGCCCTTCATCCGCTACGACCGCTCCGTGCTCGGTGGACAACTGGCCGACCGCTACCTGCGCGACCATGGCATCGTGCCGCACCAGCGCCTGGAGATGGACAGCCTGCTGGGCGTGGCGGCCCTGGTCGACCAGGGCCTGGGGGTGGCGCTGTTGCCGGACTGGTCTTCGCTGTGGTCCTCGCGCTATGCCTTGACCCGCATCCCGTTGCCGGGCCGCGCGCCGGTGCGGCGCGTCGGGCTGGTGTGGCAGGCGCGCGGCGCGCGCCGCGCGCTGGCCGACAGTTTTCTCGAGCAGGCCCGGGCCGTGTTCGGCCCGGGCGCGCCGCGGGCGGGCCAGGCCGCCGACTAGGGCTTGCCCACCGGGGTGCTGCCGTTGTCGCGCGGGCTGCGCAGGAAGTCGAAATCGCAGCCCTGGTCGGCCTGGGTGACCGTGTCCAGGAACAGCTTGCGATAGCCGCGCTCGTCGGCCGCGCTGGCCGGTCGCGGGCGCCAGCCGGCCTGGCGGCGGGCCAGTTCGGCGTCGTCGACCAGCAATGCGAGTTCGCGGCGGCTGACGCTCAGCCGGATGCGGTCGCCCGTGCGCACCAGCGCCAGCGGCCCGCCTATGGCCGATTCCGGGGTGATGTGCAGCACGATGGTGCCCGACGCCGTGCCGCTCATGCGGCCGTCGGAGATGCGCACCATGTCCTTGACGCCGGCGCGCGCCAGTTTCCTGGGGATGGGCATGTAGCCGGCCTCGGGCATGCCCGGCGCGCCGACCGGCCCGATGTGCTTGAGCACCATGAAATCGTCGGCGTGGATGTCGAGCGATTCGTCGTCCAAGCGCCTGGCCAGGTCCTCCAGGTCCTCGAAGACGACGGCGCGGCCTTCGCGCTCCATGAGTCCGGCGGTGGCGGCCGATTGCTTGATGATGGCGCCGCCCGGCGCCAGGTTGCCGCGCAACACCGCGATGCCGCCTTGCGCGTACACGGGCCGGTCGAACGGGCGCACCACGTCCTGGGCAAAGGGCGGCGGCGCGGCGTCGAGCTCCTCGCCCAGGGTGCGGCCGGTCACCGTCATCGCGTCCAGGTGCAGCAGCGGCCGCAGCTCGCGCAGCAGCGTGCGCAGCCCGCCCGCCTTGTGGAAGTCCTCCATGTAGTGCTGGCCGGACGGCTTGAGGTCGACCAGCACCGGCGTTTCCTTGCCGATGCGGTCGAACGCCTCCATGTCCAGGCGGATGCCCAGGCGGCCGGCGATGGCCGTCAGGTGCACGATGCCGTTGGTCGAGCCGCCGATGGCCAGCAGCACGCGCAGGGCGTTCTCGAACGACTTGGCCGTGAGGATGCGCTCGGGCGTCAGGCCGCGGCCTATCATCGCGACGGCCTGCGCGCCGGTGCGTTCGGCGATCCGGATGCGGTCGGCGGTGACGGCCGGCGGCGTGGCGCCGCCCGGCACCGACATGCCCAGCGCCTCGGCGATGCATGCCATGGTGCTGGCGGTGCCCATCACCGAGCAGGTGCCCACGCTGGCCACCAGCTGGTTGTTGACGTCGGCGACCTCCACGTCGTCGATCTCCTCGGCGCGATAGCGCGCCCAGAAGCGCCGGCAGTCGGTGCAGGCGCCGACGCGCTCGCCGCGGTGCGAGCCGGTCAGCATCGAGCCGGTCACCAGCTGGATGGCCGGCACGCCGGCCGAGGCCGCGCCCATCAGCTGCGCGGGCACCGTCTTGTCGCAGCCGCCGATCAGCACCACCGCGTCCATCGGCTGCGCGCGCACCATTTCCTCGGTGTCCATCGACATGAGGTTGCGCAGGAACATGCTGGTGGGCGAGGAAAAGCTCTCGTGCACCGAGATGGTGGGAAACTCCACCGGCAGTCCGCCGGCCAGCATCACGCCGCGCTTTACCGCCTCCACCAGTTGCGGCATGTTGCCATGGCAGGGGTTGTAGCCGCTGCCGGTGTTGGCGATGCCGATGATGGGGCGCTCCAGCGCCTCGTCCGTGAGCCCCGCGCCTTTGATGAAGGCCTTGCGCAGGAACAGCGAGAACCCCGTATCGCCGTAGCTGGTCAGGCCCTTGCGCATGCCGCTGGCCGGATCATCATCGTTGGGGGGACAGGACTTCGAAGACATGGATTTCCTTCTGGCGTTGAAACGGGTGATGCGAGGTGGCCGGCGCCGGCGGCGCTCAGTCCACGGTGATGTTGGCGTCGGCGATGACCTTGGCCCACTGGTCGACCTCGGCCTGCAGGCGTTGCCGCGCCGCGTCGGCCGAGGCCGGCGCCACCGCGTAGGCGCCTTGCTGCAACAGCTTTTCCTTGGCGTCGGGCTCGACCAGGACGCGCGACAGGGCGGCATTCAGCTTGTCGATGACGGGCTTGGGCGTCTTGGCCGGGGCCAGGACGCCGAACATCGAAGCCACGGTGAAGTTCGGCAGGCCCGCCTCGGCCGCGGTGGGCGTGTCGGGCAGCATGGAGATGCGTTCCGGCGTGGTCACGGCCAGCGCGCGCAATTGCCCGCTCTTGATGAACGGAAGCGCGGCCGGCACCGTTTCCACCATGGTCAGCACCTGGCCGCCGACCAGGTCGGTCATGGCCGGGCCGCTGCCGCGGTAGGGCACGTGCAGGATGTCCACGCCGGCCTGGCGCTTGAACAGTTCGGCCGCCATGCGCTGCGGAGCGCCGGCGCCCGACGACGCGTAGGTCAGCTTGCCGGGGTTGGCCTTGGCGTAGGCGATCAGCTCGGAGAGGTTCTTGACCGGCAACTGGGGATTGACGACGAATACCAGCGGCACGGCGGCGATGGTCGCGACCGGCGTGAGGTCGCCCATCAGGTCGTACGAAATGCGTTTTTTCTCCAGCGTGGCCATGATGGAATGCGACGTGATGGCGCCCATCAGCAGCGTGTAGCCGTCGGGCTCGGCGCGCGCCACGGCGTCGGCGCCCAGGTTGCCGCCAGCGCCGCCGCGGTTCTCCACCACCACTTGCTGCTTCAGTTCGTCGCCCAGTTTCATGGCCAGGACGCGGCCGACCACGTCGGTCGCGCCGCCGGGTGGGTAGGGCACCACCAGTTTCAAGGGGCGGTCGGGATAGTCGCCGGCCAGGGGGGCGGTCAGCGGCAGGGCGGCCAGGGTCAGGGCGGCGGCCGTGGCCAGCAGGCGTCTGCGCGGCGCGGAAGCGATCCGGGGCATGGTTGTGTCTCCGTGTGTAGGTATGGGTTCCAGCGCCGCCGCGCCGGCCCGGCTCATGGTGGGCCGGCGGGCCCGCGCGGCGGGCGCTGGGCGGGACGTCCTGCTTCCTGGCAGGTCGGTCCGGATTCATTATTGACGCGCGGCCGGCGCCGAAACCAAGCAATTTGCTGGTTCAGAACGAAATTTTGGTGAGGTCTGGCGCCTCGGCCGGACGGGCGCCGCGCGCCGCTTCAGGTCACCGGCGTGGCGGGCTGGCGCCGCTCGAACCAGCCGTCGAGATTGCGCATGAACAGCTGCGCCATGGCCTGGCGGGTTTCCACGGTGCTGCCGCCCACATGGGGCAGCAGCACGACGTTGTCCATGGCGCAAAGCGCGGCAGGCACCTCGGGTTCGTTCTGGTAGACATCCAGGCCCGCGCCGCCCAGGCGGCCGTCGCGCAGCGCGTCCACCAGCGCGGCCTCGTCCACCACGCTGCCGCGCGCCACGTTGATCAGCACGCCATCGGGGCCCAGCGCATCCAGGATGGCGGCGTCGACCAGTCGATGGGTTTGCGCGCTGCCCGGCACCGCCAGCACCAGGAAGGCGCTGCGGGCCGCCAGCGTCGGCAGGTCCGGGCAATAGCGGTAATGCGCCGGCGCGTCCTGGCGCGGCCGGCGGTTGTGATAGGCGACTTCCATGCCGAAGGCCTCGGCGCGCCGGGCGATTTTCAGGCCGATGCTGCCCAGCCCCAGGATGCCGCAGCAACGGCCCGCCAGCCTGCGCCCCAGCGGGGGCGTGGCCGCGCGCCAGCCGCCGGAACGCACGAAGCGATCGAGCTCGCAGATGCGGCGCGCAACCGACAACACCAGGGACATGGCGGTGTCGGCCACGCAGTCTTCCAGCACGCCCGGGGTATTGGTGACGACAATGCCGCGTTCGCGCGCGGCGTCCATGTCGATGGGGTCCAGGCCCACGCCGAAACTGACGATCACTTCGAGCCGCGGCAGGCTTTCGATCAGCGCGCGCGTGGCGCCGAACCGGGCCGTGGTGACGATGGCGCGGATGCGCTCGCCATGCTCGGCCAGCAGGCGCGCGGGGTCGGCGGCCTCCCACCAGTGGTGCGCGCGGTAGCGTTGGCGCACCTCGGCCGCCAGCGCCGGCAGCAGCGGTCCGACCATGAGCACGTCGATGGCGGCGGTCTGGCCGCCGGCGGGGGAGGGACGCGGATCCGGCATGGGCAGGGCACCTTCTTGAAAGCGTGGGGAGCGCGCATGATGCGCGCGCCCCGGACGCGGCGCAAGCGCGCGCCGCGCGGTCCGCCTCAGCCGGCGCGCCGGTATAGCGCCACCGTGCCCGCCAGCACGACCAGCATGCCGCCGCACAGGCGGTTGATCCAGCGCAGGCCGCCGGTGCGCAATACCCGGACCAGGCGCGCGCCCAGCGCCGCATAGCCCAGCATGGCGGCCAGGTTCAGCACGGCCAGCACCAGCGCCAGCGCGCCGTACTGCGGCGCCAGCGCCGCGGCCGGGTCGATGAACTGCGGCAGGAAGGCCGACATGAACAGCAGCGCCTTGGGGTTGGTCAGGGCGACCAGGAAACTGCGCGAGAACAGCGCGCCGGCGCCGCCGTCGCCGCCGCCCGCGGCCGGCGCGGGCAGCACCAGGGCGGCGTCGCTGCGCAGCAGCCGCCAGCCCAGATAGGCCAGGTAGCCGGCGCCGATCCACTTCAGGGCCTGGAAGGCCGGTTCGGACGCCGCCAGCAGCATGCCCAGTCCGCTGGCGACGGCGGCCACCAGCACCAGGTCGGCCAGCACCGCGCCGGCCATGCCCCAGCAGGCCCGCCGCACGCCGTGGCGCGAGCCGTTGCTGAGCGCCAGCAGCACGGTCGGGCCGGGCGTGACGATGATCAGGCCGGAGGCGAGAACAAACAGGGCGAGGGTGGCAAGCGTCATGGCGGGCTCCGCGCGGCATGGCCGGGCAAGCGTGCAGTGTGACGCCGGCCGCCGGCGGCGTCCAGTGTCCGGCTACCATATCGGTCCCGCCGTCAGAAACGTTTCATATGCCTTCCCCTGCCGATTCCTCCGTCCTGGCCCCGCCCCTGTCGGCCGTGCTGCTGGGCGCCGCCGCCGCCGTGCAGGCGGTGCGCAAGGGACGCTCGCTGACCGATGCGCTGGCCGAGACCCCGCCGGCGCTGCGGCCGGCCGTGCAGGCGGTCAGCTTCCACGCCATGCGGCAACTGGGCTGGGCCGACGCGCTGGCCGAGACGCTGGTGCGGCGCGCGCCCGGGCCCTTGTTCGACGCGCTCCTGCGCGTGGCGCTCAGCCTGCTGCGCGACGCGCCCGGCGCGGCGGCGCAGCCCGGCGCGCCGCAGTACGCGCCGCACACGGTGGTCGACCAGGCGGTGACGGCGGCGGCCGGCCAGCGCAAGCTGGCCGCCTACAAGGGCCTGCTCAATGCCAGCCTGCGGCGCTTCCTGCGCGAGCGGGCGGCCTTGCAGGACGGCGTGGCCGATCGCCCGGCGGCGCGCTGGAACCATCCGCGCTGGTGGGTGGAGCTGCTGGAGCGCGCCTATCCGGACCAGTGGCGCGACATCCTGGCCGGAGCCAACGTGCCCGCGCCGCTGACCCTGCGCGTCAATCGCCGCCGCGCCACGGTGGAGCAGGCGCGCCAGGCGCTGGCGCAGGCCGGCGTGGCCGCCGTGCCGACGGGCCAGGCCGGCCTGGTGCTGGCCGAGCCGCGCCCGGTGCCGCAGTTGCCGGGCTATGACGCGGGCTGGTGGTCGGTACAGGATGCCGGCGCGCAACTGGCCGCGCCGCTGCTGGCGCCGGCCGACGGCATGCGGGTGCTGGACGCCTGCGCCGCGCCGGGCGGCAAGACCGCCCACCTGCTGGAGCTGGCCGATATCGACCTGCTGGCCCTGGACGCGGACCCGCAACGCCTGCAGCGGGTGGACCAGAACCTGGAACGCCTGGGCCTGCGCACGCCGCGGGTGCGGCTGGCGGCCGCCGACGCCAGCGACCTGGATGCCTGGTGGGATGGCCGGCCTTTCGATGCGGTGCTGGCCGACGTGCCGTGCACCGCGTCGGGGATCGTGCGTCGCCACCCGGATATCCGCTGGCTGCGCCGCGCCGAGGACGTAGCGCGCACCGCCGCCCTGCAGGCGCGCATCGCCGACGCCCTGTGGCGCACGGTCGCCCCGGGCGGGCGCCTGCTGTACGTGACCTGCTCGGTGTTTCCGGCCGAAGGGCGCGAGCAGGCCGAGGCCTTCGCGCGCCGCCATGCCGACGCCACGCCCCTGGCCGCGCCCGGGCAACTGCTGCCTGTTGCCATCGATGCAACACCGCAGGCGCAACACGACGGTTTTTTCTATGCCTTGTTTGCCAAGCGGACCTGAATCGCCAAGAATAGGGTCATGCTGCCGCGCATTTGCCGTATGTCGATGATTCTTCGCCTATTTTTCGCGTTGTTGCTGGTATTTGGCTCGTTCTCGCCGATTACGGGCGGGCTTGCCCATGCCGCCGATCCGCACGTCCAGCGCATCGAGCCGCTGGTGCGCGACGGCAAGCTGGAGCTGAGCGCCGATGTCCATTTCGAACTCAACGACCAGCTGCGTGACGCGGCGCAGCGTGGCGTGCCGCTCTATTTCACCGCCGACCTGCAGATCACCCGCTCGCGCTGGTGGTGGTTCGATCACACCCTGGTCGACAAAAGCATTACCTGGCGCATTGCCTACAACGCCCTGACCCGCCAGTGGCGGGCCGGCGCCGGCGAGCTGTCGCTGCCGGTCGCCTCGCTGGACGACGCCATGGACCTGGTGCGCCATATCCGCAACTGGGAAGTGGCCGATGCGTCCGAGTTCGACCCCGGCGTGCGCTATGGCGGCCAGCTGCGCGTGCGCCTGGACACCTCCCAACTGGCGCGGCCGTTCCAGGTCAACGCCCTCAACAGCAGCTCGTGGTCGCCGGCCACGCCGTGGGCGGAGTTCTCCTTCGCCCTGGCCGAGCCCGTGCGAGACCCCTCATGAGAATGTTTCTACGCCTTGCCCTGGTGGTCGGCGGCGTCAGCGGCCTGGCCCTGCTGGGCCTGCTGGCCTGGTCCACCGGCAATGCGTCACGCTTTGCGCGCTATTACGACACCCTGCTGATTCTCAACGGTATTTTCGCGTTCGCGCTGTTCGTCTGGGTGGTGGCCCTGACCGTGCGGCTGGCGCGCCAGATCCGCCGGCGCCAGTTCGGCGCCCGCCTGACGGCCCGTTTCGCGCTGGCCTTCGCCCTGATCGGGGTGGTGCCCGGCGCGCTGATCTACACCCTGTCGGTGCAGTTCATGTCGCGCTCGATCGAGTCGTGGTTCAACGTCCGCGTCGACAGCGCGCTGGAGTCGGGCCTGAACCTGGGCCGCGCCGCGCTCGATTCGCAGCTGGCCGACATGGATGTGCGCGCCCGCGCCATGGCGGCCGAGCTGAACAACATGTCCGATAACGACATTCCGCTGGCGCTGACACGGCTGCGCGAGGCCAACGGCGCGCAGGAGGCCACCGTGTTCACCGGCAGCGGACGGGTGCTGGCCTTTTCCACCAATACCTATGGGCAATTGCTGCCGCCCAGCCTGCCCGCAACCTTGCTCAACCAGCTGCGGCTGGCGCGCGGCTATTCGGCCGCCGAGGCCGACGACCCGGCGATTCCGGGCGCCGAGGGCGGCCTGCACCTGCGCGTGGTGATCCCGCTGTCGGCGCCGGCGCGCTTTGACGGCATCCTGGGCGGGGCGGCCGAGCCGCGCTGGCTGCAGTTGATGCATGCCGTGCCCGACCAGATCGCCCACAACGCCAACCGGGTGCAGCAGGGCTTTCGCGACTACCAGGAGCTGGCGCTGTCGCGGCTGGGCCTGCGCAAGCTGTACGGCATCACCCTGACCCTGGCCCTGCTGCTGGCGGTGTTCGCCGCCATCGCGGTGGCGCTGTCGCTGTCCAAGCGGCTGGTGCGGCCCCTGCTGCGGCTGGCCGGCGGCACCCAGGCGGTGGGCGTGGGCGATTTCCGGCCGCTGCCCGAGCCGCCCGAGCGCGACGAAGTCGGGCAACTGACTCGTTCGTTCAACGCCATGACACGCCAGCTCGAGGAGGCGCGCCAGATGGTGGAAAGCAACCGGCGCCAGCTGGAGCGCTCCAACGTCTACCTGGAAAGCGTGCTGTCCAACCTGTCGTCCGGGGTGATCGCCTTCGACGAAGGGTTCCGCGTCACCACGGTCAACCAGGGCGCCCAGACCATCCTGCAGGCCGACCTGCGCTCGGTCATCGGCCGGCCGCTGGAAACCGTGGACGGCATGCTGGAGTTCGCCCAGGTGGTGCGCCAGGCCTTCGCCGCCCACGCGGCGGTGGGTTCGGAACGCCTGCACTGGCAGCAGCAATTCGAGATCACCCCGGGGCTGGGCGAAACGGGCGGGCAGCCGGTGACGCTGCTGGCGCGCGGCACCCACTTGAGGGTGGACGGCCGCGGCAACGGCTACCTGGTGGTGTTCGACGACATCACCGAGGTCATTTCGGCCAACCGCACCGTGGCCTGGGGCGAGGTGGCGCGCCGCCTGGCCCACGAAATCAAGAACCCGCTCACGCCGATCCAGCTGTCGGCCGAGCGCCTGGCCATGAAGCTGGCCGACCGGCTGCAGCCGGCCGACGCGCAGATGCTGATCCGCTCCACCAACACCATCGTCAACCAGGTGGGCTCGCTCAAGCAGATGGTCGACGACTTCCGCGAGTACGCGCGCACGCCGCCGGCCGTCATGCAGCGTATCGACCTCAATGCGCTGGTGGCCGACGTGCTGTCGCTGTATGGCTGGGATCCGGGCGACGGCGGCGGCCGCGGCGCGGCGCGCGTGCTCAACCTGGACGTGGATCTGGCGCCCGGCGTGCCCGACATCGAGGGCGATCCGACCCAGCTGCGCCAGGTCATCCACAACCTGCTTTCCAACGCCCGCGACGCGGTCGCCGAGCAGGGCGGCGAGGGGCGCGTGAAGGTCACCACGCAGGTCGTGCAAAGCGAGCAGCCCGACGGCGGGCAGCAGCGCGCGGTGCGTTTCACCGTGGCCGATACCGGCCCGGGCTTTCCGCCGCAGGTCATGCAGCGCGCCTTCGAACCCTACGTGACGACCAAGGCGCACGGGACTGGGTTAGGATTAGCCATTGTGCGCAAGATCGTTGAAGAACATGGCGGCCGCATCGATCTCGCCAATCGCAAGGAAGGGGGCGCGCGGATCTCCATATTGTTGACCCGCCTGGCGTTGCCGTCCGATACTATGGACGCGACCGCGCAAGAAAAGGATAATGCGGCTACGCAATAGGTGAGAGGTTATGGCCAGAATTCTGGTGGTCGACGACGAAGTTGGCATTCGCGAGCTGCTGTCCGAGATCCTATACGACGAGGGGCACACGGTCGAACTGGCCGAGAACGCGGCGCAGGCTCGCGCCGCGCGCTTGCGCATGCGCCCGGACCTGGTCCTGCTCGACATCTGGATGCCAGATACCGACGGCGTCAGTCTGCTCAAGGAGTGGGCGTCGCAGGGCTTGCTGGATATGCCGGTCATCATGATGAGCGGCCACGCCACCATCGACACGGCCGTCGAGGCAACCCGCATCGGCGCCATGGACTTTCTCGAAAAGCCCATTACGCTGCAGCGCCTGCTCAAGACCATCGAAGCCGGCCTGGCGCGCGGGCGTGCGCCGCGCGCCGCGCCGCCGCTGGCGCATGCCGCCGCGGCGCCGGTGGCCGTCGCGCTCGAGGACGAGCTCGACCCGCCGCAGCCATTCCAGGCGCCGGTCGAGGCGCCGGCCGCATCCAACGGCCAGCTGGGCAGCATCTCGCTCGATCAGCCGCTGCGCGAGGCGCGCGACGAGTTCGAGCGCATCTACTTCGAATACCACCTGGTGCGCGAGAATCACAGCATGACGCGCGTATCCGAACGCACCGGCCTGGAACGCACCCACCTGTACCGCAAGCTCAAGCAGCTGGGCATCGAATCCGCGCGCAAGCGAGGCACATGAAGATCCTCATCATGGGGGCGGGCCGCGTTGGCACCAGCGTGGCCGAAAACCTGGTGTCCGAGCAGAACGACATCACGGTCATCGACACCGACGTCAACCAGTTGCGCTACCTGCAGGATCGCTTCGACCTGCGCGTGGTGCAGGGCGACGGCATCCAGGTGTCGGTGCTGGAGTCGGCCGGCGCCGACGACACCGACCTGTTCATCGCCTGCGCGGCTTCCGATGCGGCCAATCTGGTGGCGTGCAAGATCGCGCGCGAAGTCTTCAACGTGCCGCGCCGCATCGCCCGCATCCGCATGCCCGAGTTCGCCGACCATCCCGAGCTGATGGGCGACGAGGGCTTCGCCATCGATGCGCTCATCAGTCCGGAGCGCAGCGTCACCACCTACCTGCACAGCCTGATCGAGTTTCCCGAGGCGCTGCAGGTGGTCGAGTTCGCCGGCGGACGGGTCAGCGTCATCACTGTCCGGGTGGGCCACGGCAGTCCCATGGCGCATCATCCCGTCGACGAACTGCGCGAGGTCTGGCCGGACGTCACGGCCCGCATCGTCGACGTGCTGCGCGACGGACGCCCGCTGCACGCCGGGACGGGCACGGTGGTGGCGCCGGGCGACGAGGTCGTGCTGGCCGTCGATACCCGGCATGCGCGGCGCGCCGTGCGCCAGCTGCGCGAGGCCGAGAAGACCGTGCACCGGGTCATGATCGCGGGCGGCGGCAACATCGGCCTGCGGCTGGCGCGCCAGCTGGCCGAAGAAGGCTATAGCGTGCGCATCATCGAGCACGATGCCAAGCGCTGCGAATACCTGGCCGCCGAGCTGCCCGACAATGTGCTGGTGCTGCATGGCAACGGCACCGACGAAGCGCTGCTCGAGCGCGAGAATATCGAGGACATGGACACCTGGCTGGCCCTGACCAGCGACGACGAGGACAACATCATGTCCTCGCTGCTGGCCAAGCGGCTGGGCGCGCGCAAGGTCATCGCCCTGATCAACCGGCAGGCGTATGGCGAGCTCATGCAGGGCAGCCACATCGACGTGGCGGTCTCGCCGTCGCAGGCCACCATGAGCGAGCTGTTGCGGCATGTGCGGCGCGGCGACGTGGTGGCGGTGCACCGGCTGCGCCAGGGGGTGGCCGAGGCCCTGGAGGCCGTCGCCCATGGCGACCGGTCCACCTCGCGCGTGGTCGGCCGCACGGTGGGCAAGATCGGACTGCCCAAGGGCGCGAGCATCGGCGTGCTGGTGCGTGGCGACGAGATCATCGTTCCCGACGCCGACACCGAAATCCAGTCGGACGACCATGTCATTGTTTTCGTGCCTTCGCGCCGGCAGATGCCGCGCGTCGAGAAACTGTTCCAGGTGTCGGCTTCCTTTTTCTGAACCACGCGGCCGCGCTCGGGCGCCGGGCCATGACGTCGAGCGGTATTCATGAAGCGTTTGCTGGCGACCTTTTACGTGCTGGGCCTGACCATGGTGGTGTTCGCGCTCACCATGGTGATTCCGCTTTCGGTCGCCTACATCGGCCAGGACGCCGGCTTCACCGCCTTTCTCGAAGGTTTCCTGCTGGCGCTGGGCATAGGCGCGGGCACCTGGCTGGCGACGCGCCGCGGCCGCAGCGAGCTGCATGCGCGCGACGGCTTCCTGCTGGTGTCCACCGTATGGGCCGCGCTGCCCGCGCTGGCGGCCATTCCGCTGCTGCTCTATTACGACGACGTGGGCATGCCGCTGTCGTTCACCGACGCCTATTTCGAGGCCATGTCGGGCCTGACCACCACCGGCGCCACGGTGCTCAGCGGGCTCGACGCCTTGCCGGCCTCGATCAACCTGTGGCGCGCCACGCTGATCTGGATCGGCGGCATGGGCATCCTGGTGCTGGCGGTGGCCATCCTGCCCTTGCTGGGCGTGGGCGGGCACCAGGTGGTGCGGGCCGAGACGCCCGGGCCCATGAAGGACGAGCGGCTCACGCCGCGCATCGCCAGCACCGCCAAGGCGCTGTACGCGGTGTATTTCGGTTTCTCGATGGTATGCCTGCTGGCCTATCGGGCCGTCGGCCTGTCGTGGTTCGACGCCTGGTGCCACATGGCCACGACCATGGGGCTGGGCGGTTTCTCGACCTATGACGATGGCTTCGCGCACTTCGACTCGCTGTCGGTCGAGCTGGTGGCCATCGTTTTCATGACCATCTCCGGCATCAACTTCGCCACGCATTTCAACGCCTTGCGCCAGCGCAACTGGCGCGCCTACGTGGTGTGCCCGCAGACCATTCCGTACCTCACGGTCATGCTGGGCGCGGGCCTGGTGATCTCCGTGTTCCTCTATATCAAGGGCGTATACGGCGATCCCTGGGAGGCGTTGCGCTACGGCATGTTCAACACCATTTCGGTGGCCACCACGACCGGCTACGCCAATGTGGACTACGCGTCCTGGCCGCTGTTCGCGCCGCTCACCATGCTGTTGCTGTCGGCGTTCGTGACCTCGGCCGGCTCGACCGGCGGCGGCATCAAGATGATCCGCATCATCCTGCTGGTCAAGCAGGCGCGCAACGAGCTGGTAACCATGCTGCATCCCCACGCGGTCAGCCCGGTACGCATCGGCTCGCGCGTGGTCGACCAGCGCATCATGGCCTCGGTGCTCGCGTTCATGCTGGTGTACGGACTGTCGGTGGGCGTGCTGAGCAGCCTGCTGCTGCTGTCGGGGCTGGACCTGATCACCGCCTTTTCGGCCGTCATGGCCATGATCAACAATACCGGGCCGGGGCTGGGGCCGGTGGGGCCGATGGGCAACTTCTCGGTGCTCAACGATTTCCAGACCTGGGTATGCACCTTCGCGATGCTGATCGGGCGTCTCGAATTGCTGACGGTGCTGGTGCTGTTCACGCCGCTGTTCTGGCGCAAATAGCGGCGCGCGCGGCCGCTGCCCGCGCGGTGGTGTACTATTCAGTGTACTCACTAAATTTGGCGTAAGGCCTTTCTCTCCCATGCCAGAACCAGACAAGCAAGCAACGAGAAAGAAGCGCACAACGTCGTCCCTGACGGACAGTACGGTGTTCGATCCTGCCAAGCAGGTTCTGTGGTCGCGGCCCGGATACCTCGTGCGGCGCCTGAACCAGATCCACTACGCGCTGTTCTACGAAGAGTGCAAGACGCAGAACGTCACGCCGGTGCAGTATGGCGTGCTGACGGCCCTGTCGCTCAGCCCTTGGCTGGACCAGACCGCGATCGGCATGGAGCTGGGGCTGGACCGCACTACCACCGCCGACGTCATCAAGCGGCTGCAGGAGCGCGGGCTGGTCGAGCGCCGCGTCAATCCCAACGACAAGCGCTCGCGCCAGGCCGTGATCACGCAGGAAGGCCTGCGCATCATGGGGTTGCTGCAAGGCGGCATGGCGCGCGCGCAGCAACGGCTGCTCGAGCCGCTGTCGCCGCGCAACCGCGAAATCTTCATGAAGCTGCTGTCGACGCTGGTCGACGCCAACAATCAGTACAGCCGCACCGCGCTCAAGGCCATGTAGCAGGGCTTCAGCGCGCCGGCGCCAGCGCCGCGGGCAGCGGCGCGCCGGACGCCTCGCGATCGCCCAGGGTATTGCGCACCCAGACCAGCTCGGCGGCCACCGCCACGGCGATCTCGGCCGGCGTACGGCTGGCGATGGGCAGCCCGACCGGCCCGCGCAGCCGGGCGATGTCTTCGTCGCCCAGGTCGAACAGGCGCAGCCTTTCCCGCCGCTTTGCCTGGTTGGCGCGCGACCCCAGCGCGCCCACGTAGAAGGCGCGCGACTTCAGCGCCTCCAGCAGCACCATGTCATCCAGCTTGGGATCGTGGGTCAGCGCCACGATCGCGGTGCGTTCGTCGGTGCCGATCTCCAGCACCGTGTCGTCCGGCATGGTGGTGACCAGCGTGGCGTGCGGCGCATGCCAGGCTGCGTGGAATTCCTCGCGCGGGTCGCACACGATCACCTGGAAATCCAGGGTGGCGGCAATGTCGGCCAGCACCTGCGCGGTCTGGTTGGCGCCGATGATGAGCAGGCGCCAGTGCGGACCGTACACGGCACGGAACATGCGGCCGTCGAAATCCGGCCCTTCGGCCGGCGCGGCGGCTTCCAGCGTGGCCGCGCCGGTGTGCAGGTCGATCGTGCGGCGCACCAGGCGGTGTTCGGCAATCGCCTGCAGCACTTCGTCCAGCCAGGCATCGCGCGGCACCAGCGGCTCGGCCACCAGCCGCAGCGTGCCGCCACAGGGCAGGCCGAAGCGGGTGGCTTCGTCGCGCGTGACGCCGTAGGTCAGGCGTTCGGCGCGCTCGGGCAGGGTGCCGGCGCGCGCCCGCGCGATCAGGTCGTCTTCGATGCAGCCGCCCGACACCGAGCCCACGACCTGGCCATCGTCGCGCACCGCCAGCATGGCGCCCGCCTGGCGCGGCGCCGACCCCCACGTCTGCACGACGGTGACAAGGTGCACGCGCCGGCCGCTGGCAAGCCAGTCGCGGGCGTGCTGCAATACATCCAGATCCAGGGCGTTCATGGGGCTACTCTACTCGCGGACGGGTGGCGCGGCCAGCAATGCGCCGGCCCGCGCCTGGAATTTACTCACTATACTGAATACTATGCCACGCGTCGATCATGGTTCTCCCCAGGCTGATCCGCCCGCGCCCTGCGTGGGCATTTTGCTTGCGGGCGGCCAGGGCCGAAGGTTCGCCGCCGCTTCCGGGGGGCAGGACAAGCTCCTGGCCAGACTGCCCGACGGCACGGCCGTGGCCGTGCGCGCCGCGCGGGCCTTGCGCCAGGCCACCGACGCCGTGGTGGCGGTGGTCCGGCCGGAAAGTGCCGTCCTGGCCGCCTTGCTGCGCGAGCAGGGCTGCCATGTGCTGGAGAGCGAGCAGGCCCGCGAGGGCATGGGCGCCAGCCTGGCGGCGGCGGCCCGCTTCCTGTTGGCCGGGCAGGCGTCGGCCATGACGGGCCGGGCCGATAGCTGCCTGGTGGCGCTGGCCGATATGCCATGGGTGCGGCGCGACACCCTGTCGGCCGTGCGCGCGGCGGCGTCTCCGGACGGAATAACGGTGCCGGTTCACCGGGGGCGGCGTGGCCATCCCGTGGCGTTCGGGCGGCTGCTGTGGGGCGAGCTGGCGGCGCTGCGGGGCGACGTCGGCGCGCGGGAGCTGCTGCGGCGCCACCGCGTCGCCGCGGTCGACGTGGATGACCCGGGCGTGGCGGCGGACGTGGATACGCCGGCGGATCTGGCGGACAACCGCGCCTGAGCGGCGCCGGCCCGGGTGTTGCCGGGCGGGCTCAGGGTTGCCCCTAGGAGGCGTAGATTTTTCTTTTAATTGTCAGTATGCTGACTATAAAATCAGTGTACTGATATAAGTGCCGCCATTGGCGGCCGGACTGCCGCGGGCCGCTGGCCGGGCGCGTAAAGTCCCGCATGGCAAGGGTTTCGAGGCGTCCCGGGAGACGGCGCCCGCGCCCTGATCGCAAAGCCTGGCGGCGCGGACTTGATTCCATATAGTCAGTATGCTGATTAAAAAGGACGGCCTGGAAGCCGCGCCTTCACCCGACTCACCATCCAGGGAGCAGACGTATGACAAAAGTGCGCAAGATCGCCTTCGAGGAGCATTTCACGGCGGTCGGCTTTGGCGATTACTCCAAGGCATTCGTACAGCATCTCGATGCGGGCTTTGCCGCCGAACTGGGCGCGCGCCTGACCGACTTCGGCGCGGGGCGCCTGGCCGAAATGGACGCCGCCGGCATCGACTATGTGATCCTGTCGCAGACAGGCCCGGGCGTGCAGGGCGAGCCCGACGCCGCCGTGGCCTTGCGCCGCGCGCGCGAGAACAACGATTTCCTGGCCGAGCGCATTGCGCGGCATCCGGACCGCTTCGGCGGGTTCGCGACCCTGCCCATGCACGATCCCAGGACCGCCGCCGCCGAATTGACGCGCGCGGTGCGCGAACTGGGCTTCAAGGGCTCGCTGGTCAATGGCCACACCAACGGCGTGTACTACGACGATCCAGCCTACGACGCATTCTGGGAGCAGATGCAGGAGCTGGACGTGCCGCTCTACCTGCACCCGTTCGACGCCTACGTGCAGCCGCATGCCTACAAGGGCCATCCGGAGCTGGCCGGCGCGACCTGGGGCTGGGGCGTGGAAACCGGCACCCATGCGCTGCGGCTGCTGTTCGGCGGCGTGTTCGACCGCTTCCCGAAGCTGAAGATCATCCTCGGACACATGGGCGAAGGCTTGCCGTTCCAGCGCTGGCGCTTCGACAGCCGTTTCGCCGCCTACCCGTACGGCGTCAAGCTGCGGCGCGCGCCGTCCGAGTACATCGGCTCCAACATCCTGATCACGACTTCGGGCGTCTGTTCGCATCCGACGCTGGTCGGTGCGATCGCCGAAATGGGCGCCGAGGCCGTGATGTTCTCGATCGATTATCCGTACGAGTCGACCGCGCTGGCGGTCGAGTTCATCGAATCCGCGCCGTTGGACGCGGCGACGCGCGACCTGGTCTGCTACGGCAACGCCGCGCGCCTGTTCAAACTGTGACGCCCCTGCCTTGGAGAAACGAGTGATGCAGAAGACCTACCGCATTGGCCAGATCGTGCCGAGTTCGAATACGACGATGGAGACGGAGATCCCCGCGATGCTGCTGGCGCGCCAGCAGATTCGCGGGGAGCGTTTCACTTTTCATTCGAGCCGGATGCGGATGAAGAAGGTGGTCAAGGAGGAGCTGGCGGCGATGGACGCGGAGTCGGATCGCTGCGCGGTGGAGCTGAGCGATGCGCGGGTGGACGTGCTGGGTTATGCGTGCCTGGTGGCGATCATGGCGATGGGCCGGGGGTATCACCGTCAGTCGCAGGCGCGGCTGACGGCGCACACGGCGGCCAACGGGGGCGAGGCGCCGGTGATCACCAGCGCGGGGGCGCTGGTCGATGGGCTGAAGGTGATGGGGGCGAAGAAGATCGCGGTGGTGGCGCCGTACATGAAGCCGCTGACCGAGCTGGTGGTGGACTACATCGGCCACGAGGGCTACGAGGTGGTGGATTACCGGGCGCTGGAGATACCGGACAACCTGGATGTGGGACGCCATGATCCGGCGCGGCTGCCGGAGATCGTGGCGGGGCTGGACTACCGCGAGGCGGACGTGATCGTGCTGTCGGCGTGCGTGCAGATGCCGTCGCTGGCGGCGATTGCCAAGGTGGAGGCGCAGACGGGCAAGCCGGTGGTGACGGCGGCGGTGGCCACGACGTACGCGATGCTCAAGGCGCTGGGGCTGGAGCCGGTGGTGCCCGGGGCGGGCGCGCTGCTGTCGGGCGCGTATTGAGAGAGGAGGGGAGCGAGCGATGAGCAATTTTCAGTATGGCGGCAACGTGCAGGCCAACGGGATCCGGCAGCACTACCTGCGCTACGGGGGCGAGCGGGCCGGGCGCGATCCGGTGATCATCGTGCCGGGGATCACCAGCCCGGCGGTGACCTGGGGTTTCGTGGGCGAGCGCTTTGGCGAGCAGTTCGACACCTACATCCTGGATGTGCGCGGCCGGGGGCTGTCGCAGTCGGGGCCGCAGCTGGACTATGGGCTGGACGCGCAGGCCGAGGACCTGCTGGCGTTTGCGCGCGCGCTGGGGCTGTCGCGCTACAGCGTGGTGGGGCATTCGATGGGCGCGCGCATCGGGATCCGGGCGGCGCGCACGGGCGAGGCGGGGCTGGCGCGGCTGGCGATGGTGGACCCGCCGGTGTCGGGCCCGGGGCGGCGGGCGTATCCGGCGCAGCTGCCGTGGTACGTGGACTCGATGGCGCAGGCGCGCCAGGGGATGACGGGCGAGCAGATGAAGGCGTATTGCCCGAGCTGGACGGACGAGCAGCTGCGGCTGCGCGCCGAGTGGCTGCACACGTGCGATGAGCGGGCGGTGCTCGCCAGCTTCGAGGGGTTTCACCAGGACGACGTGCACGCGGACCTGCCGCGGGTGCGGGCGGCGCGGCTGCTGGTGACGGCGGCGCGCGGCGAGGTGGTGCGCGATGCGGACGTGGCCGAGATCGAGGCGCTGGCGCCGGGCACGGCGCACGTGCGGGTGGCGGATGCGGGGCACATGATTCCGTGGGACAACGAGGAAGGCTTTTACGCGGCGTTCGGGGAGTTCCTGGGGGCGCGCCTGCGGGCGGGCTGAGGCCGCGATGAGACAAGGAGAGTGGCGATGCCGGTAAGCGATTACGAGATGATCCGCGCCTGGACCCAGGTGCTGAGCCTGTCCAGGCTGCAGGCGGGGCAGACGGTGACGGTGCTCACCAGCGCGGCCACGCACCCGCAGACGCTGGGCACGGCGCTGGTGGCGGCGCAGTCGATGGGGGCGGTGGTCAATCGGCTGGACCTGCCGCCGGTCAATGGGGAGAAGGCGCTCAGCCGGGACGCGCTGGCGTACCTGGGGACCACGCCGCTGACGGGCAACAAGGCGGCGATCGCGATGCTCAAGGCCAGCGACCTGGTGTTGGACCTGATGACGCTGCTGTTCTCGCCCGAGCAGCACGAGATCCTGCAGGGGGGCACCAAGATATTGCTGGCGGTGGAGCCGCCGGAGGTGCTGGCGCGGCTGGTGCCCACCGAGGGCGACCGGCAGCGGGTCAAGGCGGCGGCGGCGCGGATTGCGGGCGCGCGCGAGATGACGGTGGAGTCGGAGGCGGGCACGCGGCTGCGCTGCATGCTGGGGGAGTTTCCGGCGATCAGCGAATACGGCTATGTGGACGAGCCGGGGCGCTGGGACCACTGGCCCAGCGGGTTCGCGCTGACCTGGCCCGACGAGGGGTCGGCCAACGGCACGATCGTGATCGACCGCGGCGACATTGTGCTGCCGCAGAAGTCGTACGCGAGCGAGCCGATCGTGCTGACGGTGGAGAACGGCTACGCGACGCGCATCGAAGGGGGGCTGGACGCGGAGCTGTTGCGCGAGTACGTGGCCACGTTCAAGGATCCGCAGGCGTACGCGATCTCGCACATCGGCTGGGGCCTGCAGCCGCGGGCGAGCTGGACCACGCTGGGGCTGTACGACCGGGAGGCGACCATCGGCATGGATGCGCGGGCCTACGAGGGCAATTTCCTGTTCTCGCTGGGGCCCAACAACGAGGCGGGGGGCAGCCGCACGACGGCCTGCCACATCGACATTCCGCTGCGCCGCTGCACGGTGCGCCTGGACGGGCGCGAGGTGGTGCGCGAGGGCAAGGTACTGGACTGAGGAAGGGGCAAGGACAATGAGCAATGATCTGGCCAGCTATGAACGCCAGGGGTTCGGGGCGCGGTTGGAGCCGCAGGCGCCGTACGGGCTGCTGATCGTGGACTTCGTCAACGGGTTCGCGGATCCGGCGCAGTTTGGCGGCGGCAACATCGCGGCGGCGATCGAGACCACGCGCACGGTGCTGGGGGCCGCGCGCGAGCGGGGCTGGGCGGTGGCGCACAGCCGCATCGTGTACGCCGACGACGACGCCGACGGCAATATCTTCAGCCTGAAGGTGCCGGGGATGCTCACGCTCAAGGAGCATGCGCCGGCCAGCGCGATCGTGCCGCAGCTGGCGCCTGCGGCCGGCGAGTACGTGGTGCGCAAGAGCACGCCGTCGGCGTTTTTCGGGACGATGCTGGCGGCGTGGCTGGCGCAGCGCGGGGTGCGCACGCTGCTGGTGGCCGGGGCGACCACCAGCGGGTGCGTGCGCGCCAGCGTGGTCGACGCGATGTCGGCGGGGTTCCGCCCGCTGGTGCTGTCCGACTGCGTGGGCGACCGCGCGCTGGGCCCGCACGAGGCCAACCTGTTCGACATGCGGCAGAAGTATGCCGCCGTGATGACGCACGACGAGGCGCTGGCAAAGACAACGTAACCCCTCAGGAGCCTGTCCCCGCAGGGGGACAGGCTCCTGCCGAATTAACAGGCACGCCAGGCGCGGGCTTACACGGGGTAAACCAGGTCGTTGGCCAGGATGGCGGTGTCGTAGATGACCTGGCGTTCCTGCAGCTTGAGGACGCCGTTCTCGCGCACGAAGCGGTCGTGGTAGCTGCCGGCAAGGTGCAGGGTGGTGGGGCCCTCGACCAGGGTCTGCATCAGCAGGAACGTGCTGGACGCGGCGATCTCGCCGTCCGGCGTTTCGCTGGTGACGCGGGTGTTGCTCACCATGTGCAGCATATAGCGCGGCGCGAACATCTGCGTGCGTGAAATCGCCACGGCGCGGTCGTGCATCATGTCGCGGCCTTCCGCATACACCAGGCCCACCGGCAGGTTCAGCTCGGCGTTCTCGCGCGCCGTCACGCGGTACAGCGCGGTTTCGGTGAAGAAATCCGGCCACGATTCGACCTGGCCGCCATCCAGGGCGGCGCAGTAGTCGGCGTTGAACTCTTCGACCTCCAGCTTCAGCGCGATGGCGCGGGCGGGGTCGATGGTGCGGGGAGGGAAAAACGTCTGGCTCATTGTGCTGTCCTGATTCAGAAGCCCATGACTTCGCGGTAGTAGCTGTACATCGAACGGATGGCCGCTTCGGAAATCAGCGTGTTCGAGGTGCCCTGCTTGCCCGATTCCAGCTTGATCACGTTGACGTCGGTGCTGGCGCGGCGCACGCCCTCCTGCACGAACTTCATCGCTTCGTTGTCTTCCAGGCCCAGGAAACCCGCCGGGCCCATCAGGTTGCCCTGGCGCAGGCGGTGGCGCTGCATCTCCTCGGTGTCGTCCTCGTATCCGAACATGGTCCATTGCATGATCATGCTGTCGGGGCCGTTGGGGATGATGTGGCGCACGCCCAGGGTGTTCATCTCGCGCTGCACGATCAGGTTGGGCCAGATGGTCTGCATCGTCACCGACCAGGGCGAGTCGAATTCCTTGATGAACTCCAGGAAGCGGTCGTTGCGCAGGCGCAGGCCATCGTGGAACGACCGCATTTCCTTCTTGTTCTCTTCGCTGACGGTGGCGTACTTGTCCTCGCTCTTGGCCGAGGCCATGGTGCCGTGGCGTCCATGGACCGAGTCGACCAGCATGGCGGACTTGTTGCCCGCCACCAACAGGCCGAACACCACCAGGAACGAATGCAGCAGCGTGGCGTGGTACGGATCCTTCAGGTTCTCGTGGTACATCTTCCAGTTGCAGGGCAACTCGTTGCGGTAGTAGCCGAGGATCTTCAGCTTCTTGCCGGGGAAGACGGCGTCGAAATCAGCTAGGATCTCGGGCGTCAGGTACTCCGCGATCGGTTCGACTTCGCTGCTGTAGGAGGCGAACACCACGCCGTTGCGCGTGGTCACGTGCAGGCGGCGCAGGCCGTGCTCTTCGTTCTTGAAATCCTTGGGCATGCCGCCTTCGCGGTTGACGCCGCGCTTGAACGGAATGCCTTGCAGGTTGCCCTTCAGGTCGTACGACCACTGGTGGTAGGGGCAGACGAATTCCTTGGCGTTGCCCTGGTTGTGGCGACAGAACTCGGCGCCACGGTGCGCGCAGCGGTTCTCGAACACGTTGATCGAGCCGTCCTCGGCGCGCGACACCACCACGGGCGTGGCGCCCACATACGAGCGCTTGTAATCGCCGGCATTGGGGATCTCGGCCTCCAGGGCGACGAAGTTCCAGGTCTTGCCGCGGAAGATCTTTTCCAGCTCCTGCTCGTAGACCGCGTTGTTCGTGTAGACCCAGTCGGGGATGAAGTGCAGGGCATCCTGCGGCCACGCGCATTCCGACAGCGGGGCGTCCTTGGCCGCCAGAGTACGGCCGATGACGGTTTGGGATTGGTACATGGAGACAGCTCCTGTGTGGGCGTTATCGAGTGCGGTCAGGCCACGGCGGCGGCGGCCTGCCAGGCCTTGACCAGGGGTTTGAGCGCTTCGGCCGGATCGGCCAGGCGGTGCGGCTCCACGGCGATGCCGCGTTCGAACAGCACCCGCAGCTGGCGCAGGTCGCCGCCGGCGTTGACCGCGATGCCATGGCAGGGCACGCCATCGCGCAGGCCGATCCACAGTACGCGCGCCGCCGCCTGGGGGTCCGCCTGCGGGCGGCAGATATATTGCAGCCCGGGTTGCGGCAAGCCCAGGATCTGGATGTTGCAGCCGTACTGGTCGGTCCAGAACCACGGATAGGGTTCGGCGGCGGGCTCCAGGCCCAGCATGGCCGAGGCTGCCGCGCGCGCCTGCTCGTTGGCGTTTTGCCACGATTCGAAGCGCGCGGCCGCGCCCAGGCAGGCGCGCGGCTGGCTGGCGCAGTCTCCGGCCGCGTAAATATGGGGGTCGGCCGTGCGCGCCCGCGCGTCGACGCAGATGCCGCCGTTGCCGTCCAGCGGCAGGCCGGCCTGCCGCGCCAGGGTGACTTCGGGCGCCAGGCCGATGCTGACCACGACCAGGTCGGCGTCCACCTGCGTACCGTCGGCCAGGGTGAGCGCATAGGGCGGACCGTCGCCGATGCGGGCGATCGCACCGCCCAGCCGCAGGTCGACGCCGCTGGCGCGCACGCGTTCGGCCAGCCAGTCCGACACGACGGTGGGCAGGGCGCGTTCGAGCAGGCGCGTCCCGCTTTCGATCACCGTGACTTCGGCGCCCAGTTCGCGGGCGGTCGAGGCCACTTCCAATCCAAGAAAGCCGCCGCCGATG
This sequence comes from Bordetella genomosp. 6, assembly GCF_002119705.1. Classification (NCBI taxonomy): domain Bacteria; kingdom Pseudomonadati; phylum Pseudomonadota; class Betaproteobacteria; order Burkholderiales; family Alcaligenaceae; genus Bordetella; species Bordetella genomosp. 6. The sequence goes on along the minus strand of NZ_CP021107.1, from coordinate 4,851,811 downwards.
ACAGCCGCGCGTACGCCCGGGCGCAGCGCCGCGCGCAGGCCCAGGGCGTCGTCCAGCGTGCGGATGTAGTGCACGCCGGCGCGGCCGCGCGGCAGGGCCGGCAGTTCGCGCGCGTGGCCGCCGGTGGCCAGCAGGCAGCGATCGTATTCCAGCGTGCGTCCGTCGGCCAGCCGCACCGTGCGCGCGGCCGGATCGAGCGCGGCCGCCGCCGCCTGGGTAAGCAGGGCGATGTCGTTCTCGGCATAGAAGCCGGCGGGGTGTACGGCGGCCTCGGCATGCGTGGCCGTGCCCTGCAGGACCGCCTTGGACAGCGGCGGGCGCTCGTAGGGCGGGTGGGCCTCCTGGCCGATCAGGGTCAGCCCGCCGCGATAGCCCAGCTGCCGCAGGCTGGCCGCGGCGACCGCGCCGGCCTGGCCCGCGCCCACGATCACGATGGATTGGATCTCGTCCATGGTGTCAGGCTTGCAGGTCGACGTAGATGTCGTCGTTCTCGACCTTCAGCGGATAGACGCGGATGTCGGCCGTCGCCGGCGCGCACATGGCCTTGCCCGTCTTGATGTCGAACTTGGCCTGGTGCAGCGGGCATTCGATGCAGCCATCTTCCAGGTAGCCATCGGACAGCAGGGCATAGGCGTGGGTACAGACATTGTCCGAAGCGAAGTATTCGCCCTCGCTGCGATAAAGGGCCAGTTTCGCCTCGCCGGCGGTGACAGGCATGACCTCGTCGTCCTCGAGTTGGTCGGTAGTCGCGATCTTGATCCAGTTCATGGCTAAATATTCAGTGTGCTGAGTAAGTATGCGCAGTGTACTTCCTATAAAACGGAAATTTATCCTAGGGATTTCCCTGGTCGTGCCGGCCGGTCGCGGGGCTCGCGGGCCTGTCCCGGCCGGCATGCGCCAATCGCGCGCCAAGCCGCGCCGTTGCTGGACTTGCCGCGCGCCGCGTCGGCCCGCGAAAACGCGGGCGCGAGCGCGGCAGGACACCGGGGAAAACCTCGTTGACACTCAAAAACACTATCAGTATGCTGAATAAAACGTCAGCATACTTACTTTTTTTCGACGCGTTTCATGCGGCCGAAGCGAGCATGCCGGCAAGTCGTTCCAAACCGGGCTTCAGGTCCCGGACGCAGTTGGCGGTACAACCCGGCGCGCCGGCGGCCGGGGTTTCCCGGACGCGGCTGGTCGCGCCCAGACAAGCAGATATTCGCATTCGATTCGACAGCTCAGGAGCAAGTCATGCAACGACGCCGTTTTCTCGCACAAGCCGCCGGCGCAGCCGGCGCCGGTCTGGCCGCGGTGGGCATGCCCGCCATGGCGCAGGCCAACCCGACCGTCCGCTGGCGCATGTCGACCAGCTGGCCCAAGAGCCTGGACACGATCTACGGCTCGGCCGACGAACTGTGCAAGCGCGTCGGCCAGCTGACCGACGGCAAGTTCGAGATCCGCGCGTTTCCCGGTGGTGAGCTGGTTCCTTCCGCGCAGAACATGGACGCGGTCAGCAACGGTACGGTGGAGTGCAACCACGTGCTGAGCACGATGTACATCGGCAAGAACACGGCGCTGACGTTCGATACCGGCCTGTCGTTCGGCCTGAACGCGCGCCAGCACAACGCCTGGATCCACTACGGCGGGGGGCTGCAGCAGTTGCGCGAGCTGTACAAGAAATACAACATCGTCAACCATGTCTGTGGCAACGTGGGCGTGCAGATGGGCGGCTGGTACCGCAAGGAAATCAAGTCCACCGCCGACCTCAATGGGCTGAACATGCGTATCGGCGGCATCGGCGGCATGGTGCTGTCCAAGCTGGGCGTGGTGCCGCAGCAGATCCCGCCGGGCGACATCTATCCCGCGCTGGAGAAGGGCACCATCGACGCGGCCGAATGGATCGGGCCGTACGACGATGAAAAACTGGGCTTCAACAAGGTGGCGCCCTACTACTACTCGCCGGGCTGGTTCGAAGGCAGCGCCTCGATCACGTCCATGGTCAACGACAAGGCCTGGGCGGCGCTGCCGCCGGCCTACCAGGCGGCGTTCGAGGCCGCCTGCGGCGAGCAGACCATGAAGATGCTGGCGAACTACGACGCCCGCAACCCCCCGGCGCTGCGCAAGCTGATCGCCGGCGGCGCCAAGGTCAGTTTCTTCCCCAAGGAAGTCATGGACGCGGTATATAAGGCATCGCAGCAATTGTGGACCGAGCTGTCGGACAAGAATCCCGATTTCAAGGCCATTTATCCCGGTTGGAAGAAATTCCAGGAAGACGAAGCGGGCTGGTTCCGTGTCGCCGAGAACGCGTTGGATAACTACACCTTCGCGGCAGTGGCGCGGGCGCAGGCCAAGTAACAGACGTCATTCAGTTTCAAAGGGCAGTCATGACGACAGAACATACCGGCGCCGAGGTTGGCGCCGGTTCACGGCAAGGGGTCGGGGCGCGCGTTCCCCGCAAGGAGGACGCGCGCCATCTGCACGGCAAGGGCAACTTCGTGGCCGACATGGCCATGCCCGGGCTGTGCGAGGTGGCATTCCTGCGCAGTCCGCTGGCGCATGCGCGCATCGCCGATGTGCGGGTGCCCGAGGGCGTGCGCGACAAGGTCGTGCTGCGCTCGATGATGGGCGATGCGCGCGATATCGCGGCCGATTCGACCCTGCCGACCTACCAGGCCTCGGTGCAGCCGCCGTTGGCCAGCGGCAAGGTGCGCTTCGTTGGCGAGCCGGTGGCCATGACCTTCGCGCCGACGCGCGCCGAGGCGGAAGACCAAGCCGAGCTGGTGGAAGTCGATTATGACGACCTGCCGGTCTATGCCGACGTGGTCAGCGCGCAGCAGGCCACGTCGGACCTGGTGCACGAACATTGGCGCGACAACGTGTTCGTCACCTTGACCGCCGATCGCGACTTCGACGAACACGCCGCGCGCGCCGAGGTGGTAGTCAAGCGCAAGATCGACCTGGCGCGGCAATGCATGGTTCCCATGGAAGGCAAGGCGGTGCTGGCCTACTGGGACCACCAGGCCGACCAGCTGGTGGTGATCAGCGCCACGCAGGTGCCGCACATGATACGCAGCGTGCTGGCCCAGTGCCTGGACCTCGAGCAGGGCCGCGTGCGGGTGGTCTCCCCCGACGTGGGCGGCGCGTTCGGCTACAAGTGCGTGCTGCAACAGGAAGAGCTCTGTGTGGCCTGGCTGGCCAAGACGTACAAGCGCCCGTTCCGCTTCATCGAGGACCGCCGTGAACACCTGACCGCCGGCGCCAATTCGCGCGAACACCACTACGAGATGACCGCCTACGCGGACAAGCGCGGCAAGCTGCTGGCGCTGGACGCCCGTATCACGATCGACGGCGGGGCCTATTCGGTGTGGCCCTTCACCATCGGGCTCGAACCCGGCCAGGCGGTCGGCAACCTGCCCGGACCCTATGGCTTTCGCGGCTACCGCTGCGAGACGCGTTGCGTGGCCACCAACAAGCCCGGCTTCGTGCCGTACCGCGGCGTGGCGCGCACCGGCGTGTGCTTCGCCATCGAGCTGACGATGGACGCCGTGGCGCGCGAAGTGGGCCGCGAGCCCTGGGAGGTGCGCCTGGAGAACCTGGTGCAGCCCGAGCAGATGCCGTACGTCAACGTGACCAACAAGCACTTCGACAGCGGCGACTACCCGGCCAGCCTGCGCAAGGCGCTGGAAATGCTGGACATCGACGGCGTGCGGGCCCGCCAGGCCCGCGGCGAGGCCGACGGCCGGCGCATCGGCGTGGGCGTGGCCACCTATACCGAGCAGGCCGCGCACGGCACCTCGGTATTCGCCGCCTGGGGCACCCCCGTGATACCGGGCTTCGACCAGGCGACGGCGCGCGTGACGCCCGACGGCGGGCTGGAAGTGCGCGTGGGCGTGCACTCGCACGGCCAGGGCATGGAAACCACCTTCGCCCAGATCGCCCACGAGATCCTCGGCATCGATGTGGCGCGCATCAAGGTGCTGCATGGCGATACCGGCCAGACGCCGTTCTCCACCGGCACCTACGCGTCGCGCTCGCTGGTCATGTCCGGCGGCGCCGTGTCGCAGGCATGCAAGCGCCTGCTGCCGCGCATGCGGCACATCGCCGCGCACATGCTGGGCGTGGACGACGACGCGGTGACGCTGCAGGAGGGCATCTACCGGGCCGGCGCGAAATCGGTCAGCACCGGCGACGTGGCCGATGCCTGGTACCTGCGGCCGCAACTGCTGCCGCCCGACGTGGACCCGGCGGGCCTGGAAGTGAACGTGGGCTACAAGCCCAAGGTCGATACCGGTTGCTTCACCTACGCCAGCCACGCCGCCGTGGTGGCGGTGGACCCGGACACCGGCGCGGTCGAGATACTGGATTACGTGGTCGTCGAGGATTGCGGCACCATGATCAACCCCATGGTCGTGGAAGGCCAGACCATAGGCGGCATCGCGCAGGGTATCGGCACCGCGTTCTACGAAGAGACGCCCTACGACGCCAACGGCCAGCCGCTGGCGTCGACGCTGGCGGACTACATGCTGCCCGGCCCGACCGAGGTGCCCAACATGCGGCTGCATCATTTCGAGACGCCGTCGCCGCATACGGAATTCGGCGCCAAGGGCATGGGCGAGGGCGGCGCGATCGCACCGCCCGCGGTGCTGTTCAACGCAGTCAACGATGCGCTGCGCGGGCTGGGCGCCGCCGAGCTGTCGCGCACCCCGCTGACGCCGATCCGTGTGCTGCAGGCCATTGCGCAAGGCGCCAGGGAGGCAGCATGAAAGCGGCGCAGTTCGAGTATTTTCGCGCCGAGTCGACGCAGCAGGCGCTGCAGTGGCTTCGGCAGCATGACGGCCGGGCCAAGCTGATGGCCGGCGGCCAGTCGCTGGGTCCGATGCTGAACCTGCGGCTGGCGCGTCCGCCGGTGGTGATCGACATCTCGGGCGTGCCGGCGCTGCGCGAGGTTGGCGAGCGTGGCGGCCGCGTGCGCGTGGGCGCCGCGGTCACCCACGCCGAGATCGAGGACGGCGTGCACGCCGCGTTGCGCGGCTCGGCCTTGCAGCAGGTGGCGAGCGGCATCGCCTATCGCGCCATCCGCAATCGCGGCACCGTGGGCGGCAGCCTGGCGCATGCCGATCCGGCGGCCGATTGGGTGCTGACCATGGTGGCGCTGGGCGCCGATATCGAGATCGCCGGCGTGGACGGCGAGCGCATGGTGCCGGCCGAATCTTTCATGCAGGGCGCCTACACCACGGTGGTGGGCGACGGCGAACTGATTGCCGCCGTGCACGTACCGGCCATGACCGACGGCGCGCGCTGGGGCTACTACAAGTTCTGCCGCAAGACCGGCGAGTTTGCCGAGGCCAGTTGCGCGGCGTGGTTCGAGCCCGCCCGCCGGGTGGCCCGCATCGCGGTGGGCGCGCTCGACGGCGCGCCCTGCCTGCTGCCGGAACTGGCCGACGCGGTGGCGCGCCAGGGCGCGGCCGCGCTGCAGGCCCAGCGTATCGATGAAGCGGTGGCGCAGGCCATGCCCGGCAAGGATGCCCTGCATCGCAAATTGCATGCAACCGCCGTGGCGCGCTGCCTGAAGCAGGCGCTGGGCGTACAGGAATGACGATGGTTCAAGTAACGTTGGAAGTCAACGGCAAGCAGGTGGCCCACGAGGCGCCGCCGCGCATGCACCTGGGCGATTTTCTGCGCGACCAGGCGCGCTTGACGGGCACCCACCTGGGTTGCGAGCACGGCGTATGCGGGGCCTGTACCGTGCTGGTCGATGGCCAGCCGGTCCGTTCGTGCATTACCTATGCGGTGGCGTGCGAAGGCCGCCAGGTGACCACCATCGAAGGCTATGACGGTGATCCGGTCATGGCGCGCCTGCGCGCCGCCTTCACCAAGTACCATGCGCTGCAATGCGGCTATTGCACCCCGGGCATGCTGACGACGTCGCGCGATATCGTGCTGCGCCTGCCGGATGCCGACGAGGCGCGCGTACGCGTGGAGCTGTCGGGCAATCTGTGCCGCTGCACCGGCTACATGGGCATCGTGGGCGCCGTGATGTCGGTGCTGCGCGACCTGCGCGAACAGCCCGACGCGGCCGTGCAGGCCTTGCGCGCGGCCGCGGCCGACGGCCGCCTGCCGGCGCCGCGCGGCGAGCAGCCGATCGCTTTCCAGCCTTTCACGCCCAGCGCGCCGGCTGCGGCCCAGGCGGCGCCGCGCGCGGCCGCCGGCCCGGCCGGCGGCAAGGGCAACCAGATCATCGACGCGTTCACCGTGCCTTTTCCCGCGGCCGAGGTGTGGGCCTTCATGGTGGACCTGCCGGCCGTGGCGGCCTGCCTGCCGGGAGCGGTCATCGAGGAGACCGACGGCCAGCGCGTCAAGGGCAAGATTGCCATCAAGTTCGGCCCCATGGCTGCCGCGTTCAACGGCGCGGCCCGCCTGGAGCGCGACGAAGCGGCCATGCGCGCGGTTTTTCGCGGCGCCGGCCAGGATTCGCTGAGCCAGTCGCGCGCCACCGGCGATATTGCCTACCAGGTCGAGGCGGTGGCCGGGAACGAGACGCGGGTCAACGTGGACCTGCAGTACGCCCTGCAGGGGCCGCTGGCGCAGTTCTCGCGTTCCGGGCTGGTGCAGGATTTCGTGCGGCGCATGATCGCCGATTTCGGCAAGAACGTGACGGCGCGTCTGCGCCAGCCCGACGGCGCGACGCTGCCGCAGGCGCAGTTCAACCCGGTGGCGATGTTCTTCAGCGTGTTGTGGATGCGGATCAAGCGCTGGTTCGGCCGCGGCGGCTGAACGGCGCGCCGGCGTCGCGCGCGATTCCAGGGGGATGGAGATGCAGAAGGCAATCGGTAAGTGGTGGCGCCAGGCCGTGGGCAGTATCGCCCTGCTGGCGGCGGCGGGCACGGCCGGCGCGCAGGCGCCCGAGCCGCTGCGGGTGCGGCTGGACTGGACGCCCTGGGGCGTGCAGGCGGCCTTTCACCTGGCGCAGCAGAAGGGCTGGTACAAGCAGGCGGGCCTGGACGTCACGCTGGAGGACGGCAACGGCTCGGTCACGACGGTGCAGATCGTGGGCGGCAGCGACCGCTTCGACCTGGGGCATGCCGCCCTGGCGTCGATGATGATCGCGCGCGACAAAGGGCTGCCGGTCAAGGCGGTGGCCGTGTTCGCCCGCCACAGCGACATCGGCCTGCTGGTGCCGGACGATTCCGGCATCGACGGGCCGGAGCAGCTCAAGGGACGCAAGGTGGCCTATACCGCCGGCTCGCTCGAGGCGCCGTTCATCGATGCGTTCCTGGCGCGCGGCAAGCTGAAGAAAAGCGATCTGGAACTGATCAACGTCGATGCCGCCAGCAAGGCCTCCACCTATGCGGTGGGCCGCGCCGACGCGGCGTTCTCGACCATTCCGTTCTTCCTGCCCGTGGTATCGCAGAAACGCCCGTCGCGGGCCGTGCGCTTTGCCGACTTCGGCCTGGACATGCCCAGCTTCGGGCTGTTCGCCAGCGAAGACAAGCTGCGCGAGCGCGGCGAGGCCATCGGACGCTTTGCCAGCGTCAGCGCGCGCGCCTGGGAATACATCTACGCGGGCCACGAGGACGAGGCCGTGTCGGCCATCCTGGCGCAGCGGCCGCAGGCGCGCCTGGACCGCACGGTGCTGCGCGGCCAGATCGACGCCTTGCGCGGCTACTTCGGCCTGGCGGCCGGCCAGCGCGTGGGCGCGCCGGTGCCGGCCGACTGGGAGCAGGCGGTCAAGACGCTGTCCTCGGTGGGCCTGGTGCGCGCCGAGGCCAAGGCGGCCGATTTCTACGTGCCGGACCTGGTCCGGCCGCAACGCTACGACGCGCTGGTGAAACCGTGAGCGTGGCGGCGGTCAGCGCGGCCGGGGTGCGCAAGAAGTACCCCGGCGAACGCGGCGTGCAGGCGCTGGAAACCATTTCGGTCGATGTGCCGGCGGGCCGTTTCGTGAGCATTCTTGGCCCCAGCGGGTGCGGCAAAAGCACTTTCCTGCGTTGCGTGGCCGGCCTGGAGACGATCAGCGAGGGCGAACTGCGCGTGGCCGGCCAACCCGTCAAAGGACCGCCGGACGGCATAGGCATGGTGTTCCAGCGCGATGCCCTGCTTGAATGGCGCAACATTCGCCGCAACATCCTGCTGCCGGTGGAATTCGCCGGCAAGCCGGTGGCGCGCTACCGCGACAAGGTCGACGCGCTGCTGCGGTTGACGGGCCTGGCGGCGTTCGCCGACAACTATCCGCGCGAACTGTCCGGCGGTATGCGCCAGCGCGCCGCCATCTGCCGCGCGCTGGTCGACGACCCGGCGCTGCTGCTGATGGACGAGCCGTTCGGCGCGCTGGACGCCCTGACGCGCGACCAGATGAATGTGGAACTGCAGCGCATCTGGATGGAAACCCGCAATACCGTGATGTTCGTCACGCACGGCATCGCCGAGGCGGTGTTCCTGGGCGACGAAGTGATGGTGTTCTCGCCGCGTCCCGGACGGGTGCTCGAGACCATCCGCATCGACCTGCCGCGTCCGCGCCCGCTGGCGGTGCGCGAGACGGCCGAGTTCGGCCGGTATGTGCGACATATACGCGGCCTGTTCGAGCAGATGGGCCTGATCGACGAAGGAGGGCGTGCGTCATGACAGCCACGGGTCGCAAATGCCTGCACGCGGCAGCGGGCGTCGTATCGCTGGCGGTGTTCCTGCTGCTGTGGGAAGGGCTGGGGCGGGCGCTGGAGGTGCGGCCCATCATGCTGCCGCTGCCTTCGCAGGTGGCGCTGGAGCTGGCCGCGGAATGGCGCTGGTATGCCGACCAGGCCTGGTACACGCTGATGACCACCGTGGCCGGCTTCGCGGTCGCGGTGGTGGGCGGGGTGCTGATCGCCGTGATGCTGGTCAGTTCGCGCTGGTGCGAGAGTTTCCTGTACCCGCTGATCGTGGCGCTCAACAGCGTGCCCAAGGTGGCGATCGCGCCGCTGTTTGTCATCTGGCTGGGCACCGGGGCCGAACCCAAGATCGCCATTGCCTTCCTGATCGCCGTGTTCGCCGTCATCGTCGACACCGTGCATGGCCTGAAGTCGGTGCCGCAGGACGTGCTGGACCTGGGGCGCGTGCTCAAAGGGTCGCGGCGCGATTTCTTCTTCAAGGTGCGCCTGCCCGGCGCCTTGCCGTCCATCGTGACCGGCATGAAGGTCGCCGTGTCGCTGGCGCTGGTGGGCGCCATCGTCGGCGAGTTCGTTTCCTCCCAGCGCGGGCTGGGCTACGTGATCATGAGCGCGCAAGGCACCTTCGACACCGTGCGGGTGTTCGCCGCCTTGACGGTGCTGGCGGTCATGGGCATGGCCCTGTTTGCGCTGCTGGTGTGGTTCGAGCGCAAGGCCACGCCGTGGCGCACGCCCGTCGAGGGCCATTGAGCAGGTTTTTCATACTTATATCGGGGAATACATGCAGGCATTGCTTGCCTTATCGCGCGGCATAGACGCGCTGAACCTGCGGGTCGGCCGGGCCGTGACGTGGGTCACCTTGCTGGTGGTGCTGGTCAGTGCCGGCAACGCCGTGGTGCGCAAGGTGTTTCATACCAGTTCGAACGCCTGGCTGGAGTTGCAGTGGTACATGTTCGGCGCGATGTTCCTGCTGACCGCGGGCTACACGCTGCTGAAGAACGAACACGTGCGGGTGGACATTCTGTCCTCGCGGCTGCCGCGCTCCAAGCAGATCTGGATCGAGATCTTCGGGGTGGTGTTCTTTTTGCTGCCGGCGTGCACCCTGATCATGGTGCTGTCGTGGCCGGTGTTCATGGATTCGTACCTGAGCGGGGAGCTGTCGTCGAACTCGGGCGGGCTGATTCGCTGGCCGGTCAAGCTGTTGATTCCGGTGGGGTTTGCGCTGCTGGTGCTGGCCGGGCTGTCGCACCTGATCAAGTGCATCGGGTTTTTGCGCGGACTGTGTCCGGACCCGACCGCGCGCGAGGGCAGCAAGAGCGCCGAGGAGCTGCTGGCCGAGGAGATTGCCCGCGAAGCGCTGGAGCGCGAGTCGGCCGCCCAACAACAACGTCATAACAACGAAGGCCGCTGATCATGGAGTTTCTGATAGCCAATCTGGCGCCGATCATGTTTGCGACGCTGGTGCTGTTTCTGCTGCTGGGTTTTCCGGTGGCGTTCGCGCTGGCGGCCAACGGGATTCTGTATGGTCTGGTGGGCATCGAGCTGGACCTGCTCAGCCCGGCGCTGTTCCAGGCGTTGCCGCAGCGGGTGTTCGGCATTATTTCCAACGACACGCTGCTGGCGGTGCCGTTCTTTACCCTGATGGGGCTGGTGCTGGAGAGATCGGGCATGGCCGAGGACCTGCTCGAGACGATCGGCCAGGTGTTCGGTCCGTTGCGCGGGGGGCTGGCGATCGCGGTGGTGTTCGTGGGCGCGATGCTGGCGGCGACCACCGGCGTGGTGTCGGCCTCGGTGATCTCGATGGGGCTGATTTCGCTGCCCATCATGCTGCGCTACGGGTATGACAGGCGGCTGGCCAGCGGGGTGATCGCGGCCTCGGGCACGCTGTCGCAGATCATTCCGCCCTCGCTGGTGCTGATCATCCTGGCCGACCAGCTGGGCCGCTCGATCGGGGACATGTACCGCGCGGCGATGGTGCCGGGGTTCGTGCTGGCGGGGCTGTACATCGCCTACATCGTGATCGTCTCGCTGATCAAGCCCTCGGCGGCGCCGGCGCTGCCCGAGGAGGCGCGCACGTTTCGCGAGCCCAACGGCTCGCGCGGGGGGCGTTCGCTGCTGGTGCTGATGCTGATCTCCTCGCTGTCGGCCTACGTGCTGGGCCAGTGGCTGGAGAACGACACGGCGCCGGTCGATGAGCAGGTGGTGGTGAGCCTGCTGCTGTGGGGTCTGACGGCGTTCGTGATCGCGATCGCCAACAAGGTGTTTCGCCTGAGGATGCTCTCGGCGCTGGCCGAGCGGGTGACCTTCGTGATGATCCCGCCGCTGTTCCTGATTTTCCTGGTGCTGGGCACGATCTTCATCGGGGTGGCCACGCCCACCGAGGGCGGGGCGATGGGGGCGGTCGGGGCGATCATCATGGCGCTGATCCGCCGGCGGCTGACGCTGGACCTGCTCAAGCAGGCGATGGACACGACCACCAAGCTGTCGTGCTTCGTGGTGTTCATCCTGGTGGGCTCGACGGTGTTCGGGCTGACCTTCCGCGGCGTCAACGGCGACCTGTGGGTCGAGCACCTGCTGATCGGGCTGCCGGGCGGGGAGTGGGGGTTCCTGATCGTGGTCAGCGTGCTGACCTTCGTGCTGGCGTTCTTCCTGGACTTCTTCGAGCTGGCGTTCATCATCGTGCCGCTGCTGGGCCCGGTGGCCGACAAGATGGGCATCGACCTGATCTGGTTCGGGATCATCCTGGCGGTGAACATGCAGACCTCGTTCATGCACCCGCCGTTCGGCTTTGCGCTGTTCTACCTGCGCTCGGTCGCGCCCAAGGACGCCTACAAGGACAAGATCACCGGCAAGATCATCCAGCCGGTCACCACCGGCCAGATCTACTGGGGCTCGGTGCCGTTCATCGTGATCCAGCTGTTCATGGTGGCCGCCGTCATGCTCTTTCCCGGCATGGTCATGCACTACAAGGGCGGCCAGTCCACCGTCGATCCGGCCAGCGTGAAGATCGACGTGGAGGGGGGGTACGGCGGCAGCGTATACGGGGGAGGCGACGCCACGCCATTCAAATAGTGGTTACCCGCCGGGCGTTTGGTAACGCCTGTTTTGTCTAAGGGAAAACCCTCGATGCGGGTTTCCCCTGATCCCCCAAGGGCCGCGCTACGCGGCCCTTTGCGTGCCTCGCTGCCCGCTCGTCCGCGCCAGTACTTGAGTGTGAGTGTTTGCTCACATGACTGTCACAGGTAAAAAATCTCCGATTCATGATGTTGCGCATAAATGTCACGAATTTCAATCTTCTTGCCACAAAGTTGCGGCTATCATGCCTTCATAAGACGCCGTCGAGTGCTCCCCGGGCAGTTTCCGGGCTTCAAAGCCGAATGGCGCGTTCCCTCAATCGAAAGAACACGCAAGGAGTCGGAGATGGAACAGATCCCCTTCGTTTCGTCAGCCCCCAACACCTTGGGTATCGAGCTCGAATTGCAGTTGGTCGATCCCCGCAGCTTTGACTTGGCTGCCGCGTCGGACGAGTTGTTGGCCCAGTTGGCCAACCATCCCATCGCCGATCGGGTCAAACCCGAAATCACCCGGTCGATGATCGAGCTGAATTCCTCGGTGCACGAGCACCCGGCCGGCTTGCTGGCCGAAATGCGCGAAATGCGCGATGTCCTTTGCGAAGCCGCCGACGCGGTCGGCGTTGGCGTCACGGGCGGTGGTGCCCACCCCTTCATGCGCTGGCAGGACCGCGCCATTTCCGATACGCCGCGCTTCCAGTACCTGGCCGAGATGTACGGTTACCTGGCGCGCCAGTTCACGGTATTCGGCCAGCATATCCACCTGGGCGTGCCCTCCGGCGACGCGGCGGTGCGCATGGTGCGCGGGCTGTCGCCGTATGTGCCGCATTTCATCGCCCTGTCGGCCGCCTCGCCCTATTGCGAAGGCGTGGACACCCTGTTTTCGTGCTGCCGCCTCAACGCGGTCAACAGCTTCCCGCTGGCCGGCCACATGCCCGCCGACGTGACCGACTGGTACCGTTTCGAGGCTCACCTGGCCCAGTTGCGCGCCAGCGGCCTGGCCGAGAGCATCAAGGACCTGTACTGGGACATCCGGCCCAAGCCCGAGTACGGCACGGTCGAAATCCGGGTCTGCGACACGCCGCTGACCGTCGAGCGGGCCTGCCAGCTGGCCGCCTTCGCGCAGGCGCTGGCGGTACAGGTGGCGCGCGACCCCGAGCCCGGCCAGCAGGCCTGGCTGGCCTATCGCAGCAACCATTTCCAGGCCTGCCGTTTCGGCCTGCACGGCAGCTACGTCACCCCCGACGGGCAGCGCGTGCGGCTGGTGGACCACCTGCGCGCACTGTTCGACCGGCTGGCGCCGGTGGCCGAAGAACTGGGCACCGGCGACATGCTGCAGGCCCTGCGCGACGAGATCCTGCGCAATGGCAACGATGCGCGCTGGCTGCGCGGCCAGTTCCTCAAGGTGCGCGAACTGCCCCTGCTGGTCGAGTCCATGGCGCAAAACTGGCGCGGCCAGGCTGTCCAGGACACACCGCCGTCGGCGGTGCGGCGGCGTATCCGCGCGACTTCCGAGCCGGTGGGAGGCGTGTGCGCCCTGAGTACGCCGCAGGGCGATCCGCTGCCCGGCTGGGCCGAGCGCCTGCACTGACGCAGGCTGGCGGCCTCAGCCCGCCCGGCGCCCGCCGATGGCGCTGACCGAGAGATGGGTTTCGCCGGGCGCGGCGCGCCGCGCCGGCGCCCGCCAGGCGTGGCCGTAGGCCACTTCGATGCTCAGGCTGATGCGCCCTTGCGGGCCGCGCCGCGCTTCCAGCGCCGCGTGCAGGCGATCCAGCCAGGCGCGGCCGACCAGGCCGGCGCGCCGGCCGCGCGCCGGGTTGCCGCCCAGGGCGCGCACGTCTTCCAGCAGGCGCTGAGGGGTTTCGTAGGTCAGCGTCAGGGTTTCCTGGTCCATCACCGGATCGGCAAAACCGTTCTCGACCAGCAGATCGCCAAAATCGTGCATGTCCACGAAGGTCGGCGTGGCCGTGCGCAGGCCGGCGTCGGCCAGCGCCTCGCGCAGCTCGCGCAGCGTTGCCGGGCCCAGGCAGGAAAACATCGCCAACCCGCCTACCTTGAGGATGCGGCGCCATTCGGCCAGGACCGCGTGCGGCTCGGGATGCCAGTGCAGTGCCAGGTTGGACCACACCAGGTCCAGCTGCTCGGGCGGCAGCCCGGTGGCGGCCAGGTCGGCGCGCACGAAGGAGACGGCGGGCTTGCCGCGCTGGGCCAGGCGCCCCAGCCAGGCCGCCACGCCGCCCGGCGCCCAGGCCTGGCGCGCGTGGGCCAGCAGCGGCTCGGCGGCGTCCAGTCCGGTATAGGCGGCGTTCGGGAAGCGGTCGCGCAGCAGCGGCAGGCTGGCGCCCGCGCCGCAGCCGGCGTCCAGCAGCGCGGCCGGTTGCAGCCTGATATAGCGCAGCCGGCCCATCATGCGCTGCGCCACTTCGCCATACAGGAACTGGGCCTCGGCGAGATCGCCGCGGCGGGAGAACTGGCGCACCACGTCGGCGGCCAGGATGGGAAGCGGAGGCAGGGAAGAAGGCAAGGACATTTGTATCGCGGTGCCGCCCACGGGCGCGGGCAAGCATGATGTGATCAGGGCCATCGGGCGCGGGCCCGCATCGCGGGAGCTTGGCGACCCATGACCCACATTATTGCGCATTCGCGGCGCTGGCTTGCCCGGCTGCCGTCGGACTGCCCGCTTTGCGGCCTGCGCGCCGCCGGCGGCCGCCTGTGCGAGCCCTGCGCCGCCGAGGCCATGGCGGCCCTGGGGCCGGCCACGCCGCGCTGCCTCCGCTGCGCGGTGCGCCTGGCGCCGCGGGCGCGCCATTGCGCCGATTGCCTGCGCCTGCGGCCCGCCTATCGGCGCGTGGTGGCGGCGCTCGATTACGCCGGGCCCTATCGCGGGCTGATCTCGCGTTACAAGACCGCGTGCCGGCACGTGCTGGCCCTGGCGCTGGCCGACCTGATGCTGCGCGCGATCCGGCAGGCCGATCCGCCGTTGCGCGGCCCCTGCCTGCTGGTGCCCGTGCCGGCCAGCGCGGCGTCGCTGCGCCTGCGCGGCTTCAACCCGGCGGCGGAATTGGCGGCCGCGCTGGCCGCGCGCCTGGGTTGGCCGCTGGCACGGACCCAGCTGCGCCCGGCCCGCGCGCTTGCCGGCAGGCAAACGCTGCGCGGCCGCCGCGATCGGCTCAGGGGCGCCACGGGCCGGTGGCGCGCCCTGCCGCTGCCGGCTGGCGCCACCGTGGCCCTGGTCGACGATGTGGTCACCACGGGCGCCACCGCGCATGGCGCCGCGCGCGCCCTGCTGGCCGCCGGCGCCGGCAGCGTCATCGTGCTGGCCGCGGCGCGCACGCCGGCCTCCCATGGCTGAGGGCCTGGCCGCGGCCGAGGCTGGCAAAATGGCGGTTTTCCCGTCATGCACGCGGTGTCCGCGCGCCCATCCCGCCATGTTTCACGTCGTCCTGGTCTGTCCGGAAATCCCGCCCAACACGGGCAATGCGATACGCCTGTGCGCCAATACCGGCGCGCAGCTGCATCTGGTGCGCCCGCTGGGGTTCGAGCTGGACGATGCGCGCCTGCGGCGCGCCGGACTGGATTATCACGAGTGGCAGCCGGTGCAGGTGCACGACACGCTGCCGCAGGCGCTGGCGGCTACCGGGGCGGCGCCGGCGCGCATTTTTGCGCTGACCACGCGCGCGTCCGCCAGCCTGGCCGAAATGGCGTTCCAGGCGGGCGATGTGTTCGTCTTCGGGCGTGAAACCGCCGGGCTGTCCGAGGCGCACATGGCGCTGTTCGGGCCGGCCCAGCAACTGCGGCTGCCCATGCGGCCGGGCCAGCGCAGCCTCAATCTGTCCAACGCGGTGGCGGTGACGGTGTTCGAGGCCTGGCGCCAGCTGGGTTACGCCGGCAGTATCTGAGGGGGGGCGGCCGCGCCGGATGCCGCGATGCCTGCTCAGTCCAGCGACAGGTTCAAGCGCCCGATCACCTGGTCCCAGCGCGCTTTTTCAGCCTGGATGCGTTCGGTCAGCGCCTGCGGGCTGGACGGGGCGGGCGTGAAGTACTGCACGGCCAGCTGCTTGCGCACCGCGTCGCTGTCGATGATGGTGGCCAGTTCGCGGTTCAGGCGCTCGATGATGGGCGCTGGCGTGCCGGCCGGGGCCAGGATGGCGTTCCAGGAAATGGCCTCGAAGCCGGGATAGCCCTGCGAGGCCATGGTCGGAATGCCGGGCAGCGCGTCGCTGGGCTCCAGGCTGGTGACGGCCAGCGTCTTGACCTTGCCGTCGCGCGCGTGCGGCATGGCGATGGCGGGCACCATGAAACCGGCGTGCACGTCGCCGCCGATGATGGCCGTGATCACCTGCGGAAAGCCCGGGTACGGGATCTGCGTGAGGTCGATGCCGGCCTCGTGCTTGAACATTTCCATGGCCAGGTGGGCCGAGCTGCCGGGGCCGACCGAACCATAATTCAGCGCGCCGGCGCGCTCGCGCGCCAGCTTGACGAAGTCCTGCACGTTGTCGACGGGCAGGCTGGCCGGCACCGTCAGCACATTGGGGCTGGTGGCCACCAGCGTGACCGGCGCGAGGTCCTTCAGCGGGTCATAGCCGAGCGTGCGCTTGTACAGGGTCGGGGCGGTGACCAGCGGGCCGTTGATGGTGTAGAGCAGGGTGTAGCCGTCCGGCTTTGCCTGCGCCACCATGCGGGTGCCGATATTGCCGCCGGCGCCCGGTTTGTTGTCGATCACGATGGATTGCTGCAGCGCCTGCGACAGCGGCTCGGCGATGGTGCGCGCCAGCAGGTCGGGCGAGGAGCCCGGCGGGAACGGCACCACAAGATGGATGGGCCGTTCGGGCCAGGCGGCGTGGGCGGCGGCGGGCAGCAGGGCGGCGATGGCCAGCGGGGCGCACAGACGGCGCAGCAGGCGGCCAGCCTGGGCAAGGCGTTCAAGCATGAAAGGACTCCTCGGTTCTCAGGGCGATACGGACGGTTTTCGGGCGTGCGGGCGTTATGGCGTCGGGCTTTCGGGGCGCGCCTCGCGCGCCAGCAGGGCCGATACTGCGGTCATGGGCGACAGTCCCTCGAACAGCACGGCACAGACCGCCTCGGTGATCGGCAATTCGATGTTCAGCGCGCGGGCGCGGTCGAGCGCGGCGCGCGCGCAGCGTACGCCCTCGGCGGTCATGCCGCTGGCCAGGATGTCGGCCAGCTTGCGGCCGGCGCCGATTTCCAGCCCGACCCGCCGGTTGCGCGACAGCTCGCCGGTGGCGGTCAGCACCAGGTCGCCCAGGCCGGTAAGGCCGGCGAAGGTTTCCTGCTGCGCGCCCAGCGCGGCGCCAAAGCGCGCCATCTCCGCCAGGCCGCGGGTGATCAGCGCGGCGCGGGCGTTGGTGCCCAGCGCCAGGCCGTCGCAGATGCCGCAGGCCACGGCAATGACGTTCTTGAGCGCGCCGCCGACTTCGACGCCGACCACATCGGTGCTGGCGTAGATGCGCACGGCCGCGCCGTGCAGGGCGGTCGTGACGGCGTCGCGCACGGCCGATGAGTCGCTGGCGATGGTCAGGGCCACGGGCAGCCCCTGCGCGACCTCGCGCGCGAACGAGGGGCCCGAAAGGACGCCGGCGGCCAGGCCGGGCATGGCGCCCAGCGCGGCCTGCACGGTTTCATGGGGCAGGCGCGCGGTCTGCTCCTCGAAGCCCTTGCAGGTCCATACCAGCGGCACGGCCTGCAGCCCCAGGGCGGGCAGGCGGGCGGCCAGTTCGGTGCACAGCGGCGTCATGCCGGCGACCGGCACGCCCAGGATGATGAGGGCGTGGGCGGGATCCTGCGCCAGGTGCGTGAGCGCCTGCGTCAGGTCGGCGCTGACCTGCAGGGCGGGCGGCAGCGCCACGCCAGGCAGGTAGCGGGTGTTTTCGTGCCGGGCCGCCATGGCCTGCGCCTGGGCGCCATCGCGCGCCCACAGGACGGTGGGGTGGCGCCGGCTGGCCGCGGCAGCCAGGGCGGTGCCCCAGCTGCCGGCGCCCAGCACGGCGACGCGCAGCGTGGCGGGGCGTGCTTGGCTCATGGCTTGGCCGCGGACTTACTGGCGCGTGGCGCCCGGGGGCAGGATGATGCCCGAGTCGTTGCTGTTGGCGGCGCCCGATTGCTGCTCGGCCATTTCGGCCAGGCGCTGCTCGTACAGGGCCTGGAAATTGACTTCGGCCAGGTGCAGGGCCGGCAGCGAGGTGCGCGTGATGGCGTCGGCCACGTTGGCGCGCAGGTACGGGTACAGCATGGTGGGGCACACGATGCCCAGCAGCGGGTCCATCTGCTCGGCCGGGATGTTGGCCAGTTCGAAAATGCCGGCCTGGGTGCCCTCGACCAGGTACAGCACCTTGTCGTTGACGCGGGTGGTGACGGTGACGGTCACGGTGGACTCGAACACGGTCTCGGCCAGGCGCTGGCCGCCCACGTTGATGCTGACCTCGACTTGCGGCGCTTCCTGTTCCAGGAACACGTGCGGCGCATTGGGCATTTCCAGCGACAAGTCCTTCAGGTAGACGCGCTGCAGATTGAACGAGGGCGCGTCCGAGCCCGCTTGCTGGTTGGTTTGGTCCTGATCAGCCATGAGAATTTCCGGGTGAATGAAAAACGAGTGGAATGGCGGCGCGGCAAGCGCCTTCAGCCGCCGTTGAGCAGCGGGAGCAGGCCGCCTGAGCGGTCCAGCGCCTGCAGGTCGTCGCTCCCGCCGACATGGGTCTCGCCGATGAAAATCTGCGGGACCGTGCGCCGGCCGGTGCGCTCGATCATGATGTCGCGTTGCGAGGGATCCTGGTCGATACGGATGATTTCGAGATCGGCGACGCCGCGCTGCTTGAGCAGCGCCAGGGCGCGCGCACAGTAGGGACAATAGTCCTTGCTGTACATCACTACTTTCTGCATGGTGGCTCCGGGTGGGGATGGGATGGCGGGCACTCAGCCTTTCTGGGTGACCGGCAGGCCGGCGGCAAACCAGGCGCGCATGCCGCCCTCGAGCACCGACACTTCGGCAAAACCTTGCGAACGCAGGCGCGCGGCGATGCGCGCCGCGTCGCGGCCCTGTTCGCACACGACGATCAGGGGCTTGTTCTTGGGCAGCGCGCCGGCCTTTTTCTCGAGGTCGGCGGCGGGCAGGCTGCGGGCCTGCGCGATGTGGCCGGCCTGGAACTGCTCGGCCGGGCGTACGTCGACCCAGACGGCCTGGCGCTGGTTGACCATCTGGATGGCTTCGGACGTACCCACCGCGGCGCCGGCGCGGCCCTTGCGCAGGGCCGGCAGCATCAGCATGATGCCCGAGACCACGGCCACGGCGACGATGAAGACGTTGTTTTTATCGATCAAGAATTGCAGTAAATCCACGGGGCATCCTATGGGGCGGCGCGAGCCTGGAAACGACGGCCCGGCCGCGCCGCGAAACAGGGCGGGCCAGGGGGAAAAGCAGAGAAAAACCAGTCAATTATAAAATGACCGCATTGTTCAACTTTAACCCGCTCAGGTTGCGGCCTACACCATGTACAAACTTGTTCTGATGCGCCACGGCGAAAGCCAGTGGAACCTGGAAAATCGTTTCACGGGCTGGACCGATGTGGACCTGACCGAAACCGGCCGCGAGCAGGCCCGCAAGGCGGGCGAATTGCTCAAGCGCGAAGGCTACGCCTTCGACCTGGCCTATACCTCGGTGCTCAAGCGCGCCATCCGCACGCTCTGGATCGCCCTGGACGCCATGGACGCCATGTATACCCCGGTGGGCATCAACTGGCGCCTGAACGAGCGCCACTACGGCCAGCTGCAAGGCCTGAACAAGGCCGAGACCGCCGCCAAGTACGGCGACGAGCAGGTGCTGATCTGGCGCCGCGCCTACGCGATCGCGCCGGAGCCGCTCGACCTGGACGACCCGCGCCATCCGCGCTTCGATGGCCGCTACGGCAAGATCCCGGCCGACCAGCTGCCGGCCACCGAATGCCTGAAGGATACGGTGGCGCGCGTGCTGCCGTTCTGGAACGAGTCGATCGCCCCGGCCATCCGCGCCGGCCGCCGTGTCCTGGTGGCCGCGCATGGCAACAGCCTGCGCGCGCTGATCAAGCACCTCGACAATGTTTCCGATGATGACATCGTGGGTGTGAATATTCCGACCGGTCAGCCCCTGGTGTATGAATTGGATGAGGACCTGAAGCCGATTCGCCACTATTATCTGGGCGATGCCGCCGAGATCGAGGCGGCGATGGCTGCCGTGGCGGCGCAGGGCAAGGCGAAAAAGGACTGATTCATGCGGGTCGCGGCGGGTTTGCTGGTGTGGGCGGCGGTGGCGGTGGCGCCACCGGCGGCCTGGGCGGTTTCGGACCTGGCGGGCCGCCAGTCCGAAGCCGAACGACAGCAGGCCGCGCTGCGCGACCGCATCGACGCGCTGCAGAAAGAGATCGACACGCGCGAGGCCGCCCGCAAGGAGGCCGCCGACGCGTTGAAGGAATCCGAATCAGCCATTTCGCGCATCAATCTCCGGCTGCGTGAATTGGGCGAGGCCAGCCACAAGGCCGAAGCCGAACTCGCCAGCCTGGAAAAGCAGGTGGCGGCGCAGCAGGCGGTGCTGCAAAAGCGCCGCGCCGAGCTGGCCGACCAGTTGCGCACCCAGTACACCAGCGGCCTGTCGCCCTGGACGGCCCTGCTGTCGGGCGACGACCCGCAGCAGCTGGGCCGCAACCTGGGCTACCTGGACTATGTGTCGCGCGCCCGTGCGCAGGCGGTGCATGCGCTGCGCCAGGATATCGCCCGGCTGGCGGCGCTGCAGCAGCAGGCCGATGCCCGCCGCGACGATATCCAGACGCTGGTGGCCGAGACTTCCAGCCAGAAGACGGCGCTGGTCGAACAGCAGAAAACCCGCGCCACCCTGTTGGCGAAATTAGAGGGACAGATTGCGGCGCAACGCGCCGAGGCCGGCAAGCTGGGCCGCGACGACCAGCGGCTGTCGCACCTGATCGACGACCTGGGAAGCGCCATCGCGCGCCAGGCGGAGGAAGATGCCCGCCGGCGCGCCGCCGAAGAGGCCCGCCGCAAGGAAGAGGAAGCCCGCCAGGCTGAGGCGGCGCGCCGCGCCGAGGCGGCGCGCCAGCAGGAAGCGGCTCGCCAGGCCGCCGCGGCCCGCGAGGCCGACGCCCGGCGCCAGGCCGAGACGGCCCGCCAGGCGCAGCAGGCGCGCGATGCCGAGGCGCGCGACGCCGCCGCCGCGCGCGAGCAGGCCGAGGCTGCCGCCCGCCAGGAGCGTGGCCCGGTGGCGCTGGCCGATCCCGATGCCGCCGGCCTGCGCCAGGTCGAGGGCGGCCGGCTGGTCGATCCGCAGGCCGCGCCGCGCCGCGAAACCCGTCCGGCGGCCCGCGCCGAGCCGGCCGAACCGGCGCCGCGCGAGGCCGCGCCCACCCGTACGGCGTCCGCCGCGCCGGCTGGCGGGGGCAATGGCCTGCGGCGCGGGTTGCCGATGCCGGTACGCGGAACGATCCAGGGCCGCTTCGGCGTCGACCGCCCCGATGGCGGCGTGTGGCGCGGGCTGGTGCTGCGCACCGCCGAGGGCACGCCGGTCAAGGTGGTGGCCCCCGGCACGGTGGTCTACGCCGAATGGCTGAGGGGTTTTGGCAATCTCATCATTGTCGACCATGGACAGCAGTACCTGACGGTATACGCTTACAACCAGAGCCTGCTCAAACGGGTGGGCGACCGGGTGGCGGCAGGCGATACTATTGCTACGGTAGGCGCGACCGGCGGCCAAGTGGAATCGGGCCTATACTTTGAAATTCGCCATCGTGGCGCACCGGTGGACCCGGCCCAGTGGCTGGCCCAATAATCCGGCATCAATATCGGGAAGTGTGCATGAGCACTCGCAAGTTTCGTGGTTTCGGTCTGGTAGCCATCGGTGCGGTGGCGGGCATCCTGCTGAGCGTGGGCGTGTCCGCGGTCGCGCAGCGCGGCAGTCCCCTGCCGCTCGATGAACTGCGGCAGCTCAGCAATGTGTTCGCGGCCATCAAGAACAACTATGTCGAGGCGGTCGACGACAAGACGCTGATCGGCAACGCGATCTCCGGCATGGTGTCCAACCTGGACCCGCACTCGGCCTACCTGGACGCCGACGCTTTCCGCGAAATGCAGACGGCCACGCAGGGCGAGTTCGGCGGGCTGGGCATCGAGGTCGGCGCCGAAGACGGCTTCGTGAAAGTCATCTCGCCCATCGAGGACACGCCGGCCGCGCGCGCCGGCATCCAGGCGGGCGACCTGATCATCAAGATCGACGACACGCCCACCAAGGGCATGTCGCTCAACGACGCGGTCAAGCTGATGCGCGGCGCGCCCAAGTCGCCCATCACGCTGACGATCATGCGCGCCGACCGGCCGCAGCCCATCGTGGTCAAGATCGTGCGCGACATCATCAAGGTGCGCAGCGTGCGCAGCAAGATGCTGGACAACAACGTGGCCTACCTGCGCATCGCGCAGTTCCAGGAGAAGACCGGTCCCGATCTGGCGCGCCATCTGAAGGACCTCGGCGCCAAGGGCGCGCCCAAGGGCCTGGTGCTGGACCTGCGCAACGATCCGGGCGGCTTGCTGACCAGCGCCATCGGCGTGGCCGGCGCGTTCCTGCCGCCCGATGCCCTGGTGGTGTCGACCGACGGCCGTACGCCCGATTCACGCCACAAGTACCGCGCCACGCCCAGCGAATACGCGCGCGGCGAGGGCAATTACCTCAACGACCTGCCGGGCTGGGTCAAGACCGTGCCGATGGTGGTGCTGGTCAATGTGGGTTCGGCTTCCGCCTCCGAGATCGTGGCGGGCGCGCTGCAGGATCACAAGCGCGCCAAGGTGCTGGGCAACCGCACGTTCGGCAAGGGCTCGGTGCAGGTCATCCTGCCGCTGAGCGAAAGCACGGCGGTCAAGCTGACCACGTCGCGCTACTTCACGCCCAGCGGCCGTTCGATCCAGGCCACCGGCATCGAACCCGACTACGTCGTGGCCGATACCGCCGATGGCGACCTGTTCCGCCTGCCGCGCGAAGCCGACCTGCAGCGCCACCTGTCGAACCAGCAAAGCCCCGACGCGGAGGTCAAGTCGAACAACGACGACAGCACCGAAGTGGCCGGCAAGGCGTTCGAGTTCGGCGGCAAGGACGACTTCCAGCTGCAGCAGGCGCTGAACCTGCTGGCCGGCAAGCCGGTGCAGAAAGGTTCGGCCCGTGCGCAGGCCAAGGCCGACATCAAACCCAGCGAAGGCAAGACCCAGCGCATGACGATCACGCCGACTGGTGTGGAGCCCGCCAAGAGCAAATGAACGACCAGCAGCTGCTGCGCTACGCCCGCCATATCCTGCTCGACGAACTCGGTATCGAGGGGCAGGAGCGGTTCCTGGCGGCGCGTGTGCTGATCATCGGCGCGGGCGGCCTGGGCTGCCCGGCCGCGCTTTACCTGGCCACGGCCGGCGTGGGACACATCACGCTGGTCGACGACGACGTGGTCGAACTCAGCAACCTGCAGCGCCAGATCCTGCACGCCAGCGACAGCGTGGGCCGCGCCAAGGCCGAGTCGGGCCGCGACATGCTGGCCCGCTTCAATCCGGAAACGCAGGTGGAGGCGCGCGTCGAGCGCCTGGCCGGCGCCGCCCTGGATGCCGCCGTGGCGCAGGCCGACGTGGTGCTGGACTGCTCGGACAACTTCGCCACCCGCCACGCCATCAACCGCGCCTGTGTACGGCACCGCAAGCCGCTGGTGTCGGGGGCGGCCATCCGCTTCGATGGCCAGGTCAGCGTGTATGACCTGCGCGATGCGCAGGCGCCGTGCTATCACTGCCTGTTCCCCGAGGCCGACGATGTCGAGGAACTCAGCTGCGCCACCACCGGCGTGTTCGCGCCGCTGGTGGGCATCATCGGTAGCGTGCAGGCCGCCGAGGCCCTGAAGCTGCTGGCCGGCATCGGCCAGAGCCTGGCCGGGCGCCTGCTGCAGCTGGACGTGCGCAGCATGCAATGGCATAGCGTCAACGTGCCGCGCGATCCCGATTGCGCGGTGTGCGGGCAGGGCGGGCACGCCGCCGAGCATGCGCGCGGCGACGCGGCGCACTGCGCCTAGCCGGCGCGCATCCGGCGGCCACGGCCGCCACCCCTTGCTTCGATGACGGGCATGCGCCGCCGCGGCGGCGCGCCAATCCGTCCATACTGTCCGAAAAGTTTTCATATAACCTGATAAATCGGCCTATAATTCCGCCATGCTTCAGCCCACTCCCACGCTTACCGACCAGGTCGCCGGCCAATTGGCCCGCGCCATCGCCGATGGCGACTATGCCGTCGGCGCCAAGCTGCCGACCGGGCGCGCGCTGGCGCAGCAATACGGCGTGAGCGCCGCGGTCATCCGCGAGGCGACCGAGCGCCTGCGTGCGCAGGGCCTGGTGCAAAGCCGGCAGGGCTCGGGCTGCACGGTGGTGGCCCGCACCCCGGCCGGCGGTTTCCAGGTGCCCGCGGGCGGCCTGGACCGCGCGCATCTGGCGCGGGTGTACGAGCTGCGCATGGAGCTCGAGGGCGGGGCGGCCGCGCTGGCGGCGCGCCGTCGCGGCGCCGCGGACCTCGACCGCATGCGGCAGGCCCTGCAGGCGCTGCAGCGCGAGCCCATCGAGCCCGAGCAGGGCGTGGCCCACGACGTCGGTTTCCACGTGGCCATCGCCACGGCGACCGCCAACCCCTATTACCTGCAGTTGCTGCAATATCTCAACCTGCAATTGCGCCAGGCGGTGGAGACCGCGCGCGCCAATACGCGGCGCCAGGGCGACCCCGTGCACGCGGTGCACGAGGAACACCTGGCGATCTACCGCGCCATCGAACGCGGCCAGCCCGAGGCGGCGCGCGCGGCGGCGCAACACCATCTGCTGGGCGCGGCGGCGCGCCTGCAGCTCGACATGAACCTTTGACCGTGCGGCCCCGAACATGAGCGCATCCGAATTCCCGCAACGATTGACCCAGGCGCTGGGCGCCGACGTGGTGGTGACCAGCCCGGCCGATATCGAGCCCTGGCTGAGCGACTGGCGCGGCATCTACCGCGGCCAGGCCCAGGCCGTGGTGCGGCCGCGCACGACCGACGAGGTGGCGCGCTGCCTGGCGCTGTGCCAGCAGGCGGGCGTGCCGGTGGTGCCGCGCGGCGGCAATACCGGCCTGTGCGGCGGCGCCACGCCCGATGCCGCGCAGGCCAACGTGGTGCTCAGCCTGGAGCGCATGAACGCGATCCGTGCGCTGGATACCGTGGCCAACACCATGGTGGCCGAGGCCGGCTGCATCCTGGGCAACCTGCGTCGCGCCGCCCAGGACGCCAACCGCCTGCTGCCGCTGTCGCTGGCGGCCGAGGATTCGAGCCAGATCGGCGGCAACGTCGCCACCAATGCCGGCGGCGTCAACGTGGTGCGCTACGGGATGGCGCGCGAACTGGTGCTGGGCCTGGAGGCGGTGCTGCCCAACGGCGAAATCCTGCATGGGCTGCGCACGCTGCGCAAGGACAACACCGGCTACGACCTCAAGCAATTGCTGATCGGCTCGGAAGGCACGCTGGGCGTGATCACCGCCGTGGCGCTGCGGTTGTTTCCGCGCGCCGATACGCGTACGGTGGTGCTGGCGGCGGTGGAGTCGCCGCGCCAGGCGCTGCAGCTGTACGAACTGCTGTTCGAGCAATGCGGCGCGCGCCTGCAGGCCTTCGAGTATTTCAGCGGCGATTGCCTGGATCTGGTGCTCACGCACGTCGACGGCCTGCACGAGCCGTTCGCGCAGCGCTATCCCGCCTACGTGCTGGTCGAGCTGGCCGACACGATCGGCGAGGCCGCGCTCAATGCCCTGGTCGAGGAGGTGATCGGCGCGGCGCTGGAGCGCGAGCTGTGCCTGGATGCGGCCGTCTCGGCTTCGCTGGCGCAATTGCAGACGCTTTGGCGACTGCGCGAGGAAATCTCGGAGGCGCAGCGCGCCGACGGGCCGCACCTCAAGCACGATGTGTCGCTGCCGATCGAGCGCATTCCCGAATTCATGGCAACGGCCGAGGCGCGCGTGCGCGAGCGCTATCCGGATATCCGGCCGTTCATCTTCGGCCATTTCGGCGACGGCAACCTGCACTACAACCTGTCGCGTCCGGCCGGCGCGCCGCGCGAGTGGGCGGCCGAGCAGGGCGATGCCGTGACCGACCTGGTGCTCGACGAAGTGCTGCGCTATGGCGGCAGCATCAGCGCCGAGCATGGCATCGGCCAGCTCAAGCGCGATCACTTCCTGCAGAGCAAGGATCCGCTGGAGCTGCGCCTGATGCGCGAGATCAAGCGGGTGCTGGATCCGGCCGGGATCATGAATCCGGGCAAGCTGCTGTAGCCTCGCCCGCGCGCGGGCGGCGGCCGTCGATTTGCCGGACGGGCGCCCCGCGGGGCGCCCGTTGTCCGAACCGGGCCCTGCCCGGGGCTCAGGTCCGGTGATAGACCTCGGCGCCCTTCTTGACGAACTCCACCGCCTTTTCCTGCATGCCCTGCTGCAGCGCGTCCTTTTCGCTGACGCCCTGTGCGGCGGCATAGTCGCGCACGTCCTGCGTGATCTTCATGCTGCAGAAATGCGGCCCGCACATCGAGCAGAAGTGCGCCACTTTCATCGAGTCCTTGGGCAGGGTCTCGTCGTGGAACTCCTTGGCGGTGTCCGGATCCAGGCCCAGGTTGAACTGGTCGTCCCAGCGGAACTCGAAGCGCGCCTTCGACAGCGCGTTGTCGCGGATGGCCGCGCCCGGATGTCCCTTGGCCAGGTCGGCGGCATGGGCGGCGATCTTGTAGGTGATGATGCCGTCCTTGACGTCCTTCTTGTTGGGCAGGCCCAGGTGCTCCTTGGGCGTCACGTAGCACAGCATGGCCGTGCCGTACCAGCCGATCAGGGCCGCGCCGATCCCGGAGGTGATGTGGTCGTAGCCGGGCGCGATGTCGGTGGTCAGCGGGCCCAGGGTATAGAACGGCGCCTCGTCGCAGTGCTTGAGCTGCAGTTCCATGTTTTCCTTGATCATCTGCATCGGCACGTGGCCGGGGCCTTCGATCATGACCTGCACGTCGTGCTTCCAGGCCACCTGGGTCAGCTCGCCCAGGGTCTTGAGCTCGGCGAACTGCGCCTCGTCGTTGGCGTCGTAGCCCGAGCCGGGGCGCAGGCCGTCGCCCAGCGAGAAGCTGACGTCGTAGGCCTTCATGATTTCACAGATTTCCTCGAAGCGCTCGTAAAGGAAGCTCTCCTTGTGGTGCGCCAGACACCACTTGGCCATGATCGAGCCGCCGCGCGAGACGATGCCGGTCATGCGGTCGGCCGTCATGGGAATGAAGGGCAGGCGCACGCCCGCATGGATCGTGAAGTAGTCCACGCCCTGCTCGGCCTGCTCGATCAGCGTGTCGCGGAAGATTTCCCAGGTCAGCTCCTCGGCCTTGCCGTCGACCTTCTCCAGCGCCTGGTAGATCGGCACCGTGCCGATCGGCACCGGCGAATTGCGGATGATCCATTCGCGCGTTTCATGGATGTGCTTGCCGGTCGACAGGTCCATGACCGTATCGCCGCCCCAGCGGATCGCCCAGGTCATTTTCTCGACTTCCTCGCCGATGCCGGAGCTGACGGCCGAGTTGCCGATGTTGGCGTTGATCTTCACCAGGAAATTGCGGCCGATGATCATCGGTTCGATTTCCGGGTGGTTGATGTTGGCTGGGATGATGGCGCGGCCGCGGGCGACTTCCTCGCGGACGAACTCGGGCGTGATGGCCGACGGGATGGCGGCGCCGAACGACTGGCCCGGATGCTGGCGCAGCAGGCGCTTGGCCAGTTTCTCGCCATCCGGGCCGCTGGCGCGCAGCGTCTCCAGGTAGTGCTCGCGGCGCAGGTTCTCGCGCAGCGCGATGAATTCCATTTCGGGCGTGACGATGCCGCGGCGCGCATAGTGCATCTGCGTCACGTTGGCGCCGGCGCGCGCGCGGCGCGGCGGGCGCTGCAGGTCGAAACGCATCGCCGTCAGCTTCGGATCGGTCAGGCGCTGCTTGCCGTAGTCGCTGGTCGGGCCGTCCAGCACTTCGGTGTCGCCGCGCTCTTCGATCCAGGCCCGGCGCAGGGCCGGCAGGCCGCGGCGGATGTCGATGCTGGCCTGCGGGTCCGTGTACGGGCCGCTGGTATCGTAGACGGTCAGGGGCGGGTTCTTCTCGCCGCCGAACATCGTGGGCGTGTCGGCTTGCTCGATTTCGCGAAACGGCACGCGGATATCCGGGCGCGAGCCGGTTTCGTAGACTTTGCGGGACTTGGGCAGCGGCGCGACGGCGGCGGCGTCGACCTCGGCGGTGGCGGCCAGGAACTTGGGGTTCGCGTTCATGGAAAGCTCCAATCAAGAAGGTTTGGAGCCGAATCGGGATGGATTCCGTGCTGGCGCGAGGGCCGGCATCTGGAATACGCTCCCAGCATCGGCATTATCCGTACTGGTACGAAGGGACTCTCTCAACACGCTGCCGGCCGTGAAGGCGGGACAGCGAGTACCCCTGCGTGATCCTGGAGTATAGGCCGTATTGCGTCTTTACATCTGGAAGCAGTCTCGACTATCGGCCTTGCGTGGGGACCTGTACACTTTTTTGTAACGCCGTGGCCAGTGCGTCCGGCGCGTCAGCCTCTCTGCAAACTGAAGAAGGAAACCATCATGCAACTGACCATTCGCAAACTGGCTTACACGCTGGCTTTTTCCACGCTGGTGCTGGCCGGGTGCACCACCGCGTCCAAGAAGACCGACGGCCAGGCGGCCACGCCGGCGGACCAGGCTTCCTCGCAGCAGGCAAGCGCGGCGTCGGTCGAGTTCTACGTGGCCCAGGCCAAGGCCGGCGAAGGCCTGATGGAAGTCAAGGTGCCGGATGGTTCGCTCTACATGCAACGGCAGCCGGTCCTGACCCGCGCCGACCTCACCGAGGCCGCCGCGCTGGTCGACCGCCAGGGCCAGAACTTCGTGGGCCTGCGCTTCACCGAGGCGGGCGCGCGCAAGCTGAATGACATCAGCAGCAAGAATATCGGCAATATGCTGGCATTGGTGATCGATCGCGAACTGGTCGCCGCCCCGCGCATCGCGGAACCCCTGAATCGCGGCGTGCTGGCCTTCGGCGTGCCGTCGGCCAAGGCGGCTTCGGAAATCGCCGCCAAGATCCGCGGCGACTCCGGCGCACCCGCGGCCGGCGCGCCGGCGGCACCGGCACCGGCCGCGCCGGCTCCCAAGCCTTGAGCCCGGGCCGGCCGTTCGCGGCCGGCCGGCGCAACCGGGGCAGCCTCGCGGGGCTGCCTTTTTCATGGGCGGGCGAAGCCGTGGGGCGGCCCGCCATGGCGGCGGCAAGCGTGTTGTACAGTGCCCCCCTATGCTTACCACTTCTCATCCCTTGCCCCATCCTTTGCTGCACGATGGCGTCGTGGCGGCCGTGGTGCGCCTGTGCGCCGACGCCGCCCTCGACTTTCCCGCGCGTTGCGCCCGCCTGGAAGCGGCCATCCGCGCCTGCACGCGCGACCAGATCATCGAACACCTGCAGCACGGCGGCGTGATTTCCGAATGCATCGGCCATGACTCGTCGGAAGAAAAGCTGCTGGCCAAATACAGCGACGTGCTGCTGGCTTGCGCGCTGGGCGAGCTCGGCTTCCAGGCCCGGGTGCTGGCCGAACGCAGCGACGCCGCGGACGTTTACGCGGAATGCGGCGACCAGCGCATCGTGGGCGATGGCAAGATCTTCCGCCTGAGCCGCACGGCCCTCAATCCCAAGGACTACAAGGTACCGTCGCTGAAGAAGTGGCGCCAGGGCGCCGGCTACAGCGCCGATTATTCGGTGCTGCTGGCGCCGTCGTTCCAGTATCCGCTGAGCCGCAGCCAGCTGTACGCGCAGGCGATCGACAACAACGTGCTGCTGCTGTCGTTCGAACAGCTGGCATTCCTGGTGCGGCACCACCAGCCCGGCCGCGATTATCGCCAGCTGTGGGAGTACGCGGGCACGCGCGCCGGCCTGGAGACGGCGGCCTGGAAAGAGGCGCGCCAGTACTGGCATGGGTTGAACCAACTGGTGGCCCGCCTGGCGGGCCAGTCCGAGCAGGCGCTGCGCGACAGCTACGCCGCGCGGCGCCAGTTGCTGCAGCGCCAGTTCGACGACGAGATCGCCCACTGGGACGCCGAGGCGCAGCGCATTCGCGGGCTCAGCCGCGAGCAGGCCATCGCGGAACTGCTGGTCAGCAAGAAGATCCAGGCCCGCGTGGACCTGATGCGCGGAGCTCAGCGCCAGCTGACCCTGCAACTGGACGATGCGCGCGCCTAGGCGCGCGGCGCGCGCTAGAGCGAGGCGCGCTGCTTGATCGAGAAGCCTGGCAGCAGGGCGCTGACCTGGCCGGCCATGTCGGCGATCAGCGCCTCGGTGTCGGCGTCTTCCACGGCGGCGCAGTTCGCCAGCAGGGCCACGCCCTGGGCGATCAGCGCCACGCCGGCATCGTGCTCGTGCCAGCCGGCCCGCAACAGGCTGCGATGCAGGCCGCCGCGCAGGATGGCGTCGAACTGCGCCTGCAGCGCCGCGCGCGCCAGCACCGGCCGGGGCGCCTGGGCGCGGCGCGCCACGAAAGTGGTGCAGGTATTGACGGCCTCCGATGTCATGGCGCGCGGGCGCGCCTTGCGTTCGATGCTCAACGGTTGCACGCTGTTGATCGCGAACGGCGCGGCGCGGAAGGCCGCCACCAGGGCGGCCCAGCCCAGCACCGAGGCATGGCTGTAGACGAAGGCCAGCAGGCCGTCGGGCTTGAGCACCCGGGCTGCTTCGCGCAGCGCCTGGCCCAGCCGTGTGCAGTATTCGTCGTGGGCCGCGCGCGCGCTGCCACCGGCGCGCTGCCGCGAGGCCACCAGCTCGTCATGGCCGCCGTTGGCGGTAGGCGCATGGGGCGGCGCGGTTGGGCGGCCTTCGATGGCGTCGATGAGCGGTTTCTTCCATGCGTAGAAGAAATCCGCCAGCACGCTATAGAAAATATTGTCGTAATAGGGCGGGTCGGTGACGATGGCGTCGAAGCTGTCGTCCGGATAGGGCAGCGCGGCGGCCGAGGCGCGCTGCACCTGCACCGGCCGGCGCAGCAGCGCCAGCGCGTCGATGCCGGCGCAGATGCGCTCCAGCTTGGCGTGGAGGTTGCCCGGCCCGGCGCCGACCGGGTCGACCTCGGCATAGTCCCACAGCATGGCCACGCCCGGGCCGCAGAAGGCGCGTCCGACCTGCTCGTTCTGCGGAATCCACATCGACAGGCGGCAGTTCCAATCCACCATCTGGTCGATCAGGCCGCTGAGCGCGGCGCTGACGAAGCGCGCGACATCGGCGCCATGCGCGGCCTGCAGCGCACGATGTTCGGCCAGCAGTTCCTCCAGCAGCATCAGCGTGACCAGGCGCTGGCGCGGATTGAACAGATCGGCGTGGCCGCGCATGCCGTAGAGCGCCGGGTTGACGATGCCCGACCAGGCCGGCAGGGTGGTCGCGGGCAGTGCCAGGCCGGTGCGCCGCAGCAGCGCGTCTTCCTGCTCGCGCAGCAGGGCGGCTTCGGGCAGCGCATCGTCGCGCAGGGCGAATTGCTTGCCCACGCCGGCCGACGTGACCACCGCCACGCAATGGTCGGCGCTGTCGGCGATGCCGGGCGTGGCGGCGGCGCCGCAGCGCGGGCAGGCCGTCGCGCCGCGTCCGGCCCAGCGGGATGGGGGCGGCTCGCCATCCGGCAGGGACACCATGTCGACGCCGTCGCCATCGGGGCCGGGCGCCGCCACCATGGCCAGCGCCTTGCCGGCCTTCTTCGACAGCCAGGGCCGCCGCGACAGCGTATAGGCGTAGCCGCACTGCGGACAGGGATGGCGGTAGGTCCAGAGGTAGACGATGGGCTTTTCCGCCTGGCTGGCCAGGCGGCCGCGCAGCGGATACAGGGCCTCGGTGCGCCGGGCCAGCCGTTGCAGCACCGCCTGGCCATGGCGCTGCGCCAGCTGCTTGAGCAGGCCATGGTCCAGCGTGGCGCCGTAGGTCAGGTTGGCCTGCTGCAGGAATACCGCGAGCTCATTGACGTCGATGGAGTGGGCGTCGCAACCCAGCAGCGCCGCCTCGAAGGCAATCGTGCCGCCGCCGCCGAACATGTCCAGCACGCGCGGCGCGCCGCCGTACTGGCTGGCCAGCTCCGCGGCGGCCTCGGCCAGCAGCCCGGGCTGCGGCACGGGCGTGGCGCCCAGTTCGGACAGGCGTGCCGCGGCGCGCTTGTCGGCGGGCGCGCTCAAGGCGGCGTAGACCAGCGCGCGCATGGCCGAATGCGGGCGGCGCGCCCACCATACGTGGATGGTGTGCGGCGTTTCGCCGCGCCCGTAGCGTTCGGCCTTGCCGGCCAGCGACGCTTCGTAGAACGACAGTCCTTCGTCGATCAGCCGGCCCGGCCCGGCCACCGGCGCCAGCCGCGGGACGGGGGCGGCGGCGGGTCGGCGGACGCGGCGCGGCGCCGCGGGCTTGCGGGAGGGGGACGGCATGTATCTCGCTGAAATAGAGGCGCGCGCCCGGCGGGGCGCGGCAGGGGCATTATTCCATATCGCGGACCGCGTTCAGCGCTCGCGTGGCCACGGCGGCGCGCGGCCGTAGTCCGCATGGCAGGCGTCGATGAAGGTGCGCACGAGCTGCTCGAGCAGCAGCTTGTCGCGGGCGCTGAGCGCCTGGTAGCGGCTGTGGGCGACGGCGCGAAACGGCCATGGCGGGGCCGGCCGCGCGGCGGTCGCGCGCTCGCCGTCCGGTTCCATCAGGCCGGGGCGCCTGGCCGCCTGGCCGCTGGGATAGGCGTCGAGCTCCATCGGACCCACGCCGGTTTCGAGCCAGTCCAGGTTCACCTGCAGGGCGCTGGCCAGCTTGCGCATCGAGCGGCTGGATTGCCGCAGGCCATTTTCGTAGCTGGCCACGGCGCTTTGCGACAGGCCGCTGATGTGCGCCAAGTTTTCCTGCGAGAGCTGGCGCAGTCTCCGAGCATGCTTCAATCGGTCCGAAAATTTCTTCACTGGCCGATTGAATCTTGCCAATCCAGTACTATGGTAGTTGGAAAATTACTTTGGTGTTGATATGCTCGGGCTTCGGTTCCAGGCGGGCGCGAGGCGCACACCAGCATCGGCGCTTGCATCAGTGCTTGCGCGAACGGCCGCGGCCGTCGGCGTATTCGGCATGGCAGGCTTCGACAAAGCTGCGCAGCATCTGTTCAAGCAGGCGTTTGTCGCGGGCGGCCAGCGCTTCGTACTGCGCACGTGCAATGGTCGCGAACGGCCACGGCGGCAGTGCGCGCGGCGGCGTTTCGCCACTGCCCGGTTCCATCAGGTAGTAAGCGCCGCCAACGGGCGAAGGGCTGTAGTCGGCCAGGCCCTCCATCGAGCCCTTGCCGGTCTCCAGCCAGTCCAGGTTCACCTGCAGGGCGGCCGCCAGCTTGCGAACCGAACGGCTGGATTGCCGCTGGCCGTTCTCGTAGCTGGCTACCGCGCTCTGCGACAGGCCGCTGGCGCGCGCCAGATCCTGTTGCGTTAGCGAACGCAGTGCTCGCGCATGTTTCAATCGGTCTGAAAATGTCTTCACGGCCTGATTGAATCGTGCGAATCAAGCACTATGGTGGTTGAATTTATTACGTTAGTGTTGAAATGTCCACCTATTCCATTCCTGACGATTCCAGCGCCGGCCGCATATTGTTGGCGTTCAGCAGCGTGATGATCGAAGCGCGTGTCCGGCTCGAGGCTGGCTGGCGGCAGGCCGGCTGGACTGTCGACTGGTGCGAGGGCCAGCATGCGCTGGCGCGGCTGCTGGCCATGCACCCGCCCGATGCGGTGGCCCTGTGCGGCGTTGCCGGCACGCTGTCCGGCCTGGTGCGCACCACCCGCACCAGCGTGCCCGCCGCCGTGGTGGTCGCCTTGCTGTCCGAAGGCGGCCTGCCGGAGCGTATCGCCATGATGCGCGCCGGCGTGGACCTATGCTTGCCGATCGAGACGCAAGTCGAAGAGATGGCCGCGATGGTGGGCGCGTTCGCGCGCCGGGGCACTGCCTCGGCCGCCGCGGCCAGCGCATGGTACCTGAGCAATGCCGGCAGGGTCCTGGCGGGGCCTGGCGGCGTGCGCCTGCCCCTGACCGTGGCCGAGCGCGAGTTCATGGCGCGCCTGCTGGCCGCTCCCGGCCATCGCCTGGCGCGCCAACAGCTTGCCTGCGGTTTGAGGCAGCGCGGCCCGCGGGACGGCGCGCCCGTTTCGTCCGAGGTGCTGCCTTCGTGGACGGCCCATTCTTCGCATGTCGCGTCGTACGAGGCGGCCGCTGGCCTGTCGCGCAACGTCGACGTCATGGTCTCGCGGCTGCGCGCCAAGGCGCAGCGCATGGGCATCAACCTGCCCTTGCTGTCGGTGCGGCGCTGGGGGTATCTGTTCATCGCCGACAGCGACGCGGGCTGATCTGGCGCGTGGGGGCCGCAGTCCGTACTGTCTGGTCAAGGCTACCCGGGGCATGAGGTGCGCACGGAATTTACCTACACACGGCCTGCCAATGATGGCCAGGAATACGAGACAGATCGGAAGGTGGCCTGCCCGGCATGTTGGCCAATGTTGCCGGGCGGCCCGGCGGCTCAGGTAACGACCAGGTTGTCGCGGTGCATCAGTTCCGGGTCTGTCATGCTGCCCAGGATGCGCGCGATCTGGTTCGATGGCTGGCGCAGGATGCGCCGGGTATCGGCCGACGAATAATTGATCAGTCCGCGCGCGCATTCGCGTCCATGCATGTCGACGCAGGCCACCACGTCGCCGCGCTCGAATTCGCCCTGGACTTCGGCCACGCCGATGGGCAGCAGGCTCTTGCCTTCGTGCAGCAGGGCGTGCACGGCGCCATCATCGAGCACCACGCGGCCGCGCAGGCGCAGGTGGTCGGCCAGCCATTGCTTGCGCGCCGACCATACCGGCAGCACCGCGCGCAATTCCGTGCCGATGCATTCGCCTTGCGCCAGGCGGGTCAGCACATTGCGTTCGCGGCCCGAGGCGATGACGGTATGGGCGCCGCTATGGGCGGCCCGCTTGGCCGCCAGGATCTTGGTGAGCATGCCGCCGGTGCCCACGCCGCTGCCGGCGCCGCCGGCCATGGCTTCGAGGGCGGCATCGCCGGCCTGCGCATGCGCCACGAAGCGCGCGGCCGGATCGCGGCGCGGGTCGGCTTCGTACAGGCCGCGCTGGTCGGTCAGGATGATGAGCGCATCGGCTTCGATCAGGTTGGTGACCAGGGCGCCCAGGGTGTCGTTGTCGCCGAAGCGGATTTCGTCGGTGACGACGGTGTCGTTTTCGTTGACGATGGGCACCACGCCCAGTCGCAGCAGGGCGAACAGGGTCGAGCGCGCATTGAGGTAGCGGTGCCGGTCGGCCAGGTCTTCGTGGGTCAGCAGGATCTGCGCGGTGCGCAGGCCGAACTCGGCGAAGGCGGCTTCATAAGCCTGGCACAGGCCCATCTGGCCCACGGCGGCGGCGGCCTGCAATTCGTGCATGGCCGAAGGGCGCTTGCGCCAGCCCAGCCGCGCCATGCCTTCGGCAATGGCGCCGCTGGAAACCAGCACGACTTGCTTGCCCTGCTGGTGCAGGGCGGCGATCTGGGCGGCCCAGTGGCCTACCGCGGCGCGATCCAGGCCGCGGCCTTCGTTGGTGACCAGCGAGGAACCCACTTTTGCGACCAGCCGATTGGCCGCGGAAATGACAGAAACGGCAGAGGTTTGGGCAGTCATGGCGATGACCGGGTATGGCGTTTCGAGGGCTGCCGCGCATTGCGCGGCGGGTGACGGAGTGCGGGAAAGGGTTATTCGTCACCGCCAGGCGGCGTGGCGGGCGCGGCGCCGCCACGGCTGGCGTCGAAACGCGGATCTTCGAACACATAGGTGCCGTCGGCCTGGTCCTGGGCGTCCTGGTCCTTGCGCTTTTCGGCGTCGAGGTAGTCCTGCAGGGCCCAGATCAGGTCCTGGGTGCCTTCGCCATTGAGGCCGGAGATCGCGAAGACCGGGCCGGTCCAGCCGAACTCGGCGCAGAAACGCTGCTGGGCGTCCTGGGCGTCGGGCACCATGTCCAGTTTGTTGAGCACCAGCCAGCGCGGCTTGGCGGCCAGCTCGGGATCGTAGCGGCGCAGTTCTTCGACGATGGCGTTGGCATCGACGACCGCCTGCGCGATGGGGTCGGCTTCCGGGTCGGGGCTGGAGATATCGACCAGGTGCAGCAGTACGCGCGTGCGCGCCAGGTGGCGCAGGAACAGATGGCCCAGGCCGGCGCCCTCGGAGGCGCCTTCGATCAGGCCGGGAATGTCCGCCACCACGAAGCTGCGCGAGGGCGAGGTGCGCACCACGCCGAGATTGGGGTGCAGCGTCGTGAAGGGGTAGTCGGCGATCTTGGGCCGCGCATTCGAAATGCGGCTGATCAGCGTCGACTTGCCGGCATTGGGCAGCCCGAGCAGGCCGACGTCGGCCAGCACCTTCAGTTCCATGCGCAGGCGGCGCTGTTCGCCTTCCTTGCCGGGCGTCCATTGGCGCGGCGCGCGATTGGTGCTGGACTTGAAATGGATGTTGCCCATGCCGCCGGCGCCGCCCGCGGCCAGCGTAACCTTCTGGTCGTGGCGGTCCAGGTCGAACAGCACTTCGCCGGTATCGGCGTCGTGCACCACGGTGCCCACCGGCACGCGCAGGGTGATGTCGGGGGCGGCTGCCCCGTATTGATCCGAGCCGCGGCCGTTCTCGCCATTCTTGGCGCGATGCAGGCGGGCGTAGCGGAAATCGATCAGGGTGTTGATATTGCGGTCGGCCACGGCATAGATGCTGCCGCCGCGTCCGCCGTCACCGCCGTCCGGGCCGCCCTTGGGGATGAATTTTTCGCGGCGAAAGCTGGCCACGCCATTGCCGCCTTTGCCGGCGATGACTTCGATGGTGGCTTCGTCTACGAATTTCATGATCTATGGTGGTATTCGGTGTCTGCCCGCCAGGCGGGCGGATGTTGCGCCGCGCCGGCGCGCGGCCGTGCGGTTCCGGCTATTCTGCCTGAAAACAAAAAGCCCTGCCGCGTGCGGCAGGGCTCGCCGTTCCGGGGAACGCGCGGCCGATTACTCGGCGGCGACCACCGAGACGGTGGGTTTGTTCAGGGCACCCTTGACGCTGAAGTGCACCTTGCCGTTGGACAGGGCGAACAGGGTGTGGTCCTTGCCCACGCCGACGTTCACGCCGGGGTGAAAGCGCGTGCCACGCTGGCGCACGATGATCGAGCCAGCCAGGATGCTTTGGCCGCCATACACCTTGACGCCCAGTCGTTTCGATTCCGAGTCGCGGCCGTTCCGGGTAGAACCGCCGCCCTTTTTCTGTGCCATGTTTAGCTCCTGCTAATTAGGTACCGGGGCCGTATCAAGCCGTGATGGCTTCGATGCGGATCTCGGTGTAGTTCTGACGGTGGCCTTGGTGCTTCTGGTAGTGCTTGCGACGGCGCATCTTGAAGATCTTGATCTTGTCGTGCCGGCCATGTGCAAGAACCGTCGCCTTGACCACAGCGCCGGAGACGAGCGGCGTGCCAACTTTCAGCTGGTCGCCTTCGCCCACGGACAGCACTTGGTCCAGGGTGATTTCTTGCCCAATGTCAGCAGGTATCTGTTCTACCTTGAGTTTTTCGCCGGTGGCAACGCGATACTGCTTGCCGCCGGTTTTTATGACCGCGTACATGGGATATATCCTTAAATTAAATGTGGATTGCAGGCATTTGCATGGGGCCTGCGGTGCAGCACTGGCTCTCGCAAGGCGCGCCAGGCTTGGCCGGCGCACCCGCGCGTTTCCCAGTAATGCCCATCCAGGCACCGTGCGGTGCGGGCAATCCAGGCGCAATTCGGCCAAAGACCGAATCGACGATTCTAGTCCGCCCCTGTGGAAAAGTCAAAAAGCCGTTCTGGGCTAAGGGCTTAGGGGGCGCGGCGGGCCGCGTGCTGTGGCGTGCGGCCAACAGGCGGCGCGCCAGCGCGCCGCGGGCGCCGTCTTGCGCGACGCCGGGCGCGGCCCTAGACTCGCGCGATTCTTCCTGGCGGCCCTGCCGTTTGCAACGGCCGGCGGTGCCCCTGGCGCCCTCTTGGAGATTGCTGGCCATGGCGGTACCTCATGACGACTTGCCCGAAGACCTGGAGCGCGCCTTGCTGGTTGGCCGCGTGTGGCGGCCGGCGCCCGTCGACGGGCCATGCGTGGTGGCGGTGCGGGGCGGGTTGCTGTACGACCTGACCGCGGCCGCGCCGACGCTGGCCGACCTGCTCGATCGCGGCGACCGCGTCGCGCTGGCGCGCAGCGCCGCGGGCGAATGCCTGGGGCAGGCGGCCGACTGGCTGGCCGGCCGCGCCGCCGGGGCGATGCTGGCTCCTTGCGACCTGCAGCCGGTCAAGGCCGCCGGCGCGACCTTCGCGGCCAGCCTGGTCGAGCGGATCGGCGAGGAGCAGGCTGGCGGCGACGCCGGCCGCGCCGCGGCGGTGCGCGAGCGCATCGCCGGGCTGATCGGCACGGACCTGTCGCAACTGCGCCCGGGCTCGCCCGAGGCGGCGCGCCTGAAGGCCGTGCTGCAGGCGCGGGGGATGTGGTCGCCATACCTCGAAGTGGGACTCGGCCCCGACGCCGAGGTGTTTTCCAAGGCTCCGCCCATGGCCTCGGTGGGATACGGGGCCTGGATCGGGCTGCTGCCGGAGTCGGAGTGGAACAATCCGGAACCGGAGATCGTGCTGGCGGTGGACGCGCGCGGCCAGGCGGTGGGCGCGACCCTGGGCAACGACGTCAACCTGCGCGATATCGAGGGGCGCAGCGCGCTGCTGCAGAACCGGGCCAAGGACAACAACGGATCGTGTGCCATGGGGCCGTTCGTGCGCCTGTTCGACGCCGGCTTCGGGCTGGGCGATGTGCGCCGCGCCGACGTGCGGCTGCGCGTCGAGGGGCAGGAGGACGGCTTCGTGCTGGACGCCACGAGCCATATGCGCGAGATCAGCCGCGACCCGCTCGAACTGGTGCGCCAGAGCTGCGGCGGCCATCACCAGTATCCGGATGGGTTCATGCTGTTCCTGGGCTCCATGTTTTCGCCCACCCAGGACCGCGCCGTCGCCGGCCGCGGTTTCACGCACCGCCCGGGCGACCTGGTGCGCATCGCCTCGCCGCGGCTGGGGGCGCTGGTCAATCGCGTCGGCCTGGCCACCGCCATCGCGCCCTGGACGTTCGGCGTGCGTGCGCTCTATGCCAATCTGCGCCGCCGCGGCCTGTAGCGGTCCGGCCGCTCCTGGGCAGACCGTATAATTCGGCCGACGTGTACCGGCGCCGCGTGCGCCGGGTATGAGTGTGCGAGCCGCCGGCCGGCTCCCTTACCTGTCGGATACGCCTTGAATCTCCCTGAGTTGATTGCCCCTATTGCCGACGACATGAAGGCTGTCGACGCGGTCATCCGCGACCGGCTGAACTCCGACGTCGTGCTGATCCGCACCATCGGCGACTACATCATCGGCGCCGGCGGCAAGCGCATGCGGCCCGCCATGGTGCTGATGGTGGCGCGCGCGCTTGGCTACCAGGGCACGCACCACCAGTTGCTGGCCGCGGTCGTCGAGTTCATTCACACCGCCACGCTGCTGCATGACGACGTGGTCGACGAGTCGGACCTGCGCCGCGGCCGCGATACGGCCAACGCCGTGTTCGGCAACGCCGCCAGCGTGCTGGTGGGCGACTACCTGTATTCGCGGTCGTTCGAGATGATGGTCGAGGCCGACTCGATGCGCATCATGCAGATCCTGTCGCAGGCCACCACGGTGATCGCCGAAGGCGAGGTGCTGCAGCTGCTCAACGTGCACGACCCCGATGTGTCGCAGGAGCGCTACCTGCAGGTGGTGCGCTACAAGACCGCCAAGCTGTTCGAGGCCGCCGCCCAGGTCGGCGCGGTGCTGGCCGGCGCCAGCCCCGAGCAGGAGGCCGCCGCGGCCGCCTATGGGCGCCACGTCGGCACCGCCTTCCAGCTGGTCGACGATGTGCTGGACTACAGCGGCGATGCCCATGCCCTGGGCAAGAACGTGGGCGACGACCTGCGCGAGGGCAAGCCCACGCTGCCGCTGATCCGCGTCATGGAGACGGGCACGCCCGAGCAGCGCGAGCTGATTCGTGAGGCGATCAAGACCGGCCAGGCCGACTTCGCCGCGGTGGCCCAGGCCATCCAGGCCACCGACGCGCTGGCGCATGCGCGCCAGGCCGCCGAAAACGAGGCAGAACTTGCCCGGCAGGCGCTGTCTGTCTTCCCGGTTTCCCTTTATCAAAAATCTCTGCTAGAATTCTGCGCTTTCGCGGTGAATAGAGATCGTTGATCGAAATCCAGGCGCCGGGGAAGAAAAAGCAAGACAGCAAGAAATCGGGGCGTAGCTCAGCCTGGTAGAGTACTGCGTTCGGGACGCAGGAGTCGGAGGTTCGAATCCTCTCGCCCCGACCAACTTTCGTTGGTCGAATTTCCCGGGTGGCGCCATGTGCGTTGCCAGCCCACAAGCTGCACAGCGACGGGGCGCACAGCGAAGGCCGATACCGCAAACGTGGTGTCGGCTTTTTTGCGTTCACGCCCGTTTCGGGCGCGGCGGGTTCAGCCCGCCTGGCGCCGCGCCCGCCTGCGGCTGGCGCTGATTTCATAGCATTCGCAGAAGGTCTGGGCCAGCAGGCTCAGCGGGCTGCTGGACGGATATACCAGGTATGTCGCGAAGCGGATGTCCGGCGCGAACGGCTTGATGGCGATATCCAGCGAGCGGAAGCCGTCGGCCACGTCCGGATTGGCGATGCTCACGCCCAGCCCCAGGCCGACCATGTGGCAGATAGCGGCGGCGAAGTGCGATTCGTACGACAGGATGCGGCGGTCCCCCGCGGCGGCGA
Source organism: Bordetella genomosp. 6 (assembly GCF_002119705.1). Taxonomy (NCBI): domain Bacteria; kingdom Pseudomonadati; phylum Pseudomonadota; class Betaproteobacteria; order Burkholderiales; family Alcaligenaceae; genus Bordetella; species Bordetella genomosp. 6. The sequence goes on along the minus strand of NZ_CP021107.1, from coordinate 4,811,198 downwards.
AGACCTTGTCGATTTCCTTGCGCATGGCATCGTTGGGCGAGAGCGAGAGAAAGCGCTCGCCGGCCAGGTCCGCCGGGGCGAGGGCGCGCGGCAGCGCGGCCAGCCGGTGGCCGGCCGGGACGATGCATACGCCCAGCGCCTCGCTGGCCACGTGGTGGCCGATGCCGGGGCTGCTGAAGATGTCCGAAGCCACGCCGATGTCGCTGTAGCCCGCGGCGGTCCATTGGCACACCGTGATCGAATCGGCCACGTGCATGGACACCGTGACGTCGGGGAAGCGCTCGGCGAACAGCTGCAGGGCCTCGGGCACCGTGACCAGGGCGGGCGAGGGCACGGCCGAGATGCGCAAGTGGCCGGTGCCGCGCCTGCGCAGAGTGGCGGCGGAGCTTTCCAGGCTGCGCAGGCCGGCGAACGTCATCTCGACGTCGCGGAAGAACACCTCGCCTTCGCGGGTCGGCACCAGCTTGCCGGCCACGCGTTCGAACAGGCGCAACCCGATGCGCGCCTCCAGCTGGGCGATGACCCGGCTGACGTTGGGCTGCGTGGTGTGCAGGTCCTTGGCCGCCTGTGTCATGGAGCGCGTCAGCATGACCGCCCGGAAGGTCTCGACCTGGCGAAAGTTCAGCATGGGTCATATCAATTCTGCATGGACCCTGATGATAATCCAATTAGTCATATGGGGTGCGAGTCCATAACATGGCCGCATCGACAGCAGAGGGGGGCTGCCACAGGCCTCCCGACTTTAAGGAACGTGCCCCAATGAGCCTTCGGATCGGAGTGGATATCGGCGGGTCCTTCGCGGACTTCGCCGTGCTGGATGAATCCACGCGAACAATTCAAACTCTGAAAGTCTTCTCCCGCCCGGACGCGCCGGGCAGCGAAGTCCTGGCCGGCATCGAGCAGCTGAAGGCACGGCATGGCCTGGATCCGGCCCAGGTGTCGTACTTCACGCATGGCACGACGGTGGGGGTCAATGCCGTGGTGCAGCGCCGCGGCCTGAAGCTGGCGCTGATCACCACGCGCAACTTCGAGGACGTGCTGGACATCGGCCGGCTGAAGATTCCCGACATGTACCACCTCATGTCCAAGCGGCCGGCGCCGCTGATTTCGCGCGACCGGGTGTTCGGCGTGGACGAACGGCTGGGCGCCGACGGCAGCGTGGTCGCGCCGGTGGACGAGGCCAGCGTGCTGGCGGCGGCCGAGGCGCTGCGCGAGGCGGGCTGCGAAGGCGTGGTCGTCTCGCTGCTGCATGCCTACCGCAATCCGGCCCATGAGCAGCAGGTCAAGGCGATCCTGCGGCGCGCGCTGCCGGGGATGTTCGTGTCCTGCTCGCATGAGGTCTGGCCGATCATCCGCGAATACGAGCGTACGCTGACCGCCACCATCGGGGGCTACGTGCAGCCGCGCGTCTCGCATTACCTGGAAAGCCTGCAGGGTGCGCTGCGTGAGAGCGGGGTGCCGGTGGACCTCAAGGTCACCAAGTCCAACGGCGGCGTGATGAGCGCCGAGCACGGCAAGGCCAATTGCGTGCAGATGATCCTGTCAGGCACCGCCTCGGGGGTGATCGGCGCGGCCTACATCGCCGACCTGTGCCATATCCCGAACTGCATGAGCCTGGACATCGGCGGTACGACCGCCGATATCGCCCTGATCGTCGACGGCAAGCCGCAGTTCGCCACGGGCGAGTACATCGGCGATTTCCAGATCCATATCCCCTCGGTGTCGGTGTCGTCGGTGGGCGATGGCGGCGGATCGATCGCCTGGGTGGACGAACTGGGCGTGCTGAAGGTGGGGCCGCAGAGCGCGGGCTCCACGCCCGGGCCGGTGTGCTACGGCAAGGGCGGCACCCAGCCCACCATTACCGACGCGTTCGCGGTCATGGGCGTGATCGGCTCGCAGCAGCTGGGCTACAACGCGGTGCAGGTCGATGTCGAGGCGGCGCGCCGGTCGATCGAGCCGCTGGCCGAGAAACTGGGCACCGATGTGCTGCGGACCGCCGAGGCCATCGTCAACGTGTCGGTGTCCAGCATGTACGCGGGCGTGAGCCGGGTGATTTCGCGCTTCGGCATCGATCCGCGCGTGTTCAGCCTGATGCCGTTCGGCGGCGCCGGCCCGATGCTGGCCTGCTACCTGGCCAAGGCCCTGAAGGTGCAGAAGCTGCTGGTGCCCACCACGCCGGGCGTGCTGAGCGCGCTGGGCGGGCTGATCGCGGATGTGAAGAACGATTTCGTGCGCACCACGTATTGCGATCTCAATGCCGCCACCGTGGGCTCGCTGGCCCAGGCGGCCAGCGAGCTGGAGGCGCAGGCGCGCGCGTGGCTGGTGGCCGAGGTCGGCACCGATGCCGGCGCCGAGATCGATATTTCCGCCGACATGCGTTATCGCGGCCAGTCGTTCGAGATCGATACCCCGGTCGAGCGCGCCTGGCTGGAGGCGGGCGCCATCGACAGCCTGAGCCAGGCCTTTCACAAGGAGCACGAGCGGCTGTATGGGCACGGCGACGCCAGCGCGGGCGTGCAGGTCGTGGCTATGCGGCTGGTCATTACGTCCAGGACGCCCAAGCCCGAGCTCAACCATATCGCCAAGGGCGCCGGCGTGCCGCCGCGCGAATCCACCCTGCGCATCTGGCTGGAGGGCCAGTACCGCGACGTGCCGCTGTACCGGCGCGAGAAGCTGCTGGCCGGCCAGGCCTTCAGCGGTCCCGCCATCGTGGCCCAGGACGATTGCACCACCTGCGTGCTGCCGGGCTTCGACGCGCGCGTCGATACCTACGGCAACCTGGAACTCACCGCGCTCGAGCTGAACTGATCTGGACAGGGCATCACATGAACTTCGACAAGACCGTACTGCAGATCTTCGCGAACTACTGCGTGGCCGCCGCGGAAAGCATGGCGCACACGCTCATGCGCACCGCGCACTCCGCGTTCGTGAAGGAAACCGAGGACTTCTCCTGCACCATCATGACGCCGCAGGGGCAGACGTTCGCCTCGCCCAAAACGCTGGGCGCGACCTGGTACCCGGGCCTGGATTTCAGCGGAGCCATCGAGATGATCGACGGCTACGAGCCGGGCGACATCTGCATGACCAACGATGCGTACAGCGGCTACGTGGCCACGCATACGCCCGACATCATGATGTGGAAGCCGGTGTACTACCAGGGCGAGATGGTGTGCTTCGTGGGCGGCCACATCCACAACACCGACATGGGCGGGGCGGTGCCGGCGTCGCTGTCGCGCACCCTGACCGAGGTGCACCAGGAAGGGATACGCTTTCCGCCCACCAGGATCGTGCGCCGCGGCGTGCTCAACGAAGAACTGATGCGCCTGATGGAGCTCAACGTGCGCTCGCCCGAGCAGAACCGGGGCGACCTGCAGGCCCAGACGGCCATGCTCATGACCGGCGAGCGCCGCATCATCGAGATCATCGAGCGCTTCGGGCTGCAGGCCTTCAAGGAAGGCATGGCGGCGATGCTCGATTATTCGGAACAGCAGGCGCGCGCCATCGTGCGCGCCATGCCCGACGGCGATTACTTCTTCGCCGAGTACGCCGACGAGGATTCGCTCAACGGCAAGCCGCTGCGCGTGGCGATCACCTTGCGCATCCGCGGCGACGAGCTGGAGTTCGACTTCACCGGCAGCGATCCGCAGCTGACCTCGTCGCTGAACATGCCCACCGGCGGCAAGGAGCGCCACGTGCTGGCCCTGGTCGGCCTGAACTACGTGCTGTATTCGCTCAACCCGGAAATCCTGCTCAATGCCGGCATGCTGCGCGTGGCGCGCTGCATCCTGCCCGAGGGCTCGGTGGTCAATCCGCTGGCGCCGGCGGCGGTGGGCATGCGCAGCCTGACCTGCAAGGTGGTGCAGTACGCCACCATGGGGGTGTTCTCGCAAGTGGTGCCGGACCGCCTGCCCGCCTCGCCCGCCGGCGGGATGAGCATCGTCAACGTGAAGACGACCGATCGCGACGGCAAGACCATCATCGCCGCCATCGGGCCGGTGGGCGGCGGCGCGGGAGGAGATCCGTACAGCGACGGCGCCGACGCGTCCGGGGCCATCGTGGCGTTCCTGCGCAATACGCCGGTCGAGATCAACGAGACCGAAGTTCCCATCCGCATCACCCGCTACGGTATGGTGCCCGACAGCGGCGGCCCGGGGCGCTACCGCGGCGGCCTGGGCACGTGCATGGAGTTCCAGGTGTACACGCCCAATTCGGCGGTCACCGCGCGCAACCGCGACCGGTCCCGTTTCGCGTCCTGGGGCGTGCTGGGCGGCAAGGCCGGCACCGTGTCGCGCTTTCTGCGCAACCCCGGCACCGCCCACGAGGAGGACCTGGGCGTGCACGATTTCATCCAATGCCAGCCGGGCGATGTGATCCGCCTGGAGGGCTGCGGCGGCGGCGGCTACGGCTCGCCCTACCAGCGCGATCCGGCCAGGGTGCTGCACGATGTGCGCTGCGGCTACGTGTCGGTCGAGAACGCCCGCGGGCAGTACGGCGTGGTCATCGAGGGCGGCGAGGTCAGCCGCGATGCCACGGCGCGGTTGCGCGCCGAACTGGCCGGGCGCGATCCGGCCGGCGCGCATTATGACCACGGCGCCGGCCGCGACGCCTTCGAGGCGGTCTGGACGCTGGCTCGCTACGAACGCATGACCCATCACCTCGCCGGCGTGGCGCCCATCTGGCGCCACTTCCTGAAGATCAAGATCTTCGACGCGCTGGACCAGCGCCTGGGCGGCGACGTCGCGGACACGCGGCCGGAAATCATCGACGAGATTTTCGCGCAACTGGTCAAGGCCTATCCCCAGCTGCAGGCCGCCAGCGCCTGAGGCGCCGATCGCAACGCTACCGATACATACCGTCATGCAACAACTGAAACAGGCATTGCTGCGCATCGACACGCCCCACACGCCGCCGGCCGAGGTGGACGTGGCCATCATCGGCGCGGGCGCGGCCGGGGTCGCGACCGCGCACGAACTGACGCGGCTCGGCGTGCGGGTCGCGGTCATCGAAAAGGGCTGGGTGGCCGCCGAACAGAGCAGCCGCAATTGGGGCTGGTGCCGCACGCTGGGACGCGATATCCGCGAGCTGGAGCTGGCCAGGCTGAGCGTCGAGCTGTGGCGCGGCGTGCAGGCCGATACGGGCGTGGACGCGGGTTTTCGCGAGACCGGCGTGGTGTTCGTGACCGACGATCCGTCCGAACTGCGCACCTGGGAGCGCTGGCAGCAGGCCGCCGCCGCGCGCGGCGTGCCGGCCCGGATGCTGTCGGCGCGCGAGGCCAATGCGACCCATGCCTGGAGCAAGACGCCCTGGATAGGCGGCATCCGCACCGAGCGCGACGGCTATGCGGAACCGGAGCGCGCGATTCCGCTGCTGGCGCGCCACGCGATGGACAACGGCGCGCAGGTCATCCAGCAATGCGCGGTCAATGAGCTGCTGGTCGAGGCCGGCCGCGTGGCCGGCGTGCAGACCGAGCGCGGCCTGGTGCGCGCCAGCCAGGTGGTGGTGGCCGGCGGCGCCTGGTCCTCGCTGTTCTGCCGCAAGCACAAGCTGCCCTTGCCCATCCTGCAGGTGCATTCCTCGGCCTCGCGCAGCAGGCAGTTCGACACCGGCGGCGCGGCGCCGGCAAGAGCGACGCATTTTTCGTTCCGCCATCGCGAGGACGGCGGGCTGACGCTGGCCAAGAGCGGCCGGGGAACCATGCACGTCGTGCCCGACCTGCTGCGCTACGGCATGAAGTTCCGCTCGCTCTACCGCGCGCGCAAGGCCAACGTCAGATTGTCGATCGGCAGGCAGTTCTTCGCACAGTGCTGGGACGAGTTCCGCTACTTCCACCTCGACAAGCCTCCGTACGCCCGCCATCGGGTGCTGGATCCCACGCCGGACATGGCCCTGGTGCGCAGCGCCTACGAGGATGCCGGAGCGGTGTTTCCCGGCATGGGGCCGGACCTGATCGACCAGGCTTGGGGCGGCGTCATCGACAACACGCCCGACGGCATTCCCGTCATCTCCGACGTGGCCCGGATGCCGGGCCTGTATTTGTGTACCGGTTTCAGCGGCCATGGGTTCAGCTCCTCCCTGGGGGCCGGCCGCTGCCTTGCGCAATGGATCGCGCGGGGGCGCTCCGACCTGTCGCTGGACGCGTTCTCGTACGCGCGCCTGGTCGACGGGCGGCGGCTGCAACCCAGCATTCTGTATTGAACGGCCGGCACGTACCGGCGGTCTTGGGCAGTCATCACTTCTGCAAGGGGAATACCAATATGCGATACAACCGAAGAGCGTTCCTGGGCGCCATGGCCGCGTTGCCTGCGGCATTGGGCGCCGCGCGCCTGGCAGCGGCCTCGCCGGCCGGCGAAGCCGGCTATCCGGACCGGCCGATCAAGTTCCTGGTGCCTTTTTCCGCCGGCAGCAGCACCGACATCGCGGCCCGCGCGTATGCCGAGGTCACCACCAGGGCGATCAAGGGCGCGTCCGTGGTGGTGGAAAACCGCGCGGGGGCGGGCGGCAACGTGGGCGCGGCGGTCATCGCGCGCTCGGCGCCGGACGGCTACTCGCTGCTCTACAGCGCCGCCACGCCTTATGCGATCGCGCCGTTCGTCTATCCCGACCTCTCGTATAACCCGATACGCGATTTCGCGCCCATCGCCGTCACGATCAGCGTGCCGGTGTTCGTGGTGGTGGCCGGCGACAGCGACATCCATACGATGGCAGACCTCGCCGCGCACATGAAGGCCGGACAGCAGGCGGTCAGCTACGGCTCCAACGGCGTGGGCACGTCCAGCCACATCATCTGCAAGCTGATCGCCATGGAGCTGGGATACCCCGAGGTGCTGCACGTGCCGTATCGCCAGGGATCCCAGGGCGTCATGGCCGATGTCATCGGCAAGCGCCTGACCTATGCGGTCGATCCCTGGTCGGTCGTCGGACCGCTGGTGCAGTCCGGACGCCTGCGCGCCATCGCCACCACCAACGGGCAGCGCCTGTCGGTGGCGCCGGACATCCCGACCCTGAGCGAAATCTTCAAGAAGGACTTCGCCGTCGTGACCTGGAATGGCCTGTGGGCGCCGGCGGGCACGCCGCAGGGCATCGTGGACCGGCTCGGCAAGGCGTTCGAGTCGGCGCGCGAGAACCAGGAGCTGGTCAGGCAGTTCGAGAGCCAGGGCACGCCGCTGATGCCGGCCATGTCGCTGGCGCAGACCAAGACCTTCATGATCGGCGAAGTCGAGCGCTGGAAGCGTTTCGTGCAGGCTTCCGGCATCAAGCTCTAGCCAACCGGCGCCGCGGTCCGCGGCGCCTCCTTCACATTGCAAAGGAAGACCTCATGCCCCTATCCGTCGGCAACGCCGCGCTGCTGCCTGGCCGCAACCTGATTGGATCGGAATGGCGCGAAGCGGCGCTGGGCGCGCGCTTCGCGGTTTCGGATCCCGCCACCGGCAAGGTGATCGCGCATGTGCCCGACAGCGGCGCCCGCGATGCGAGCGCGGCCGTCACGGCGGCGCACCTGGCCTTCGCGGACTGGCGCCGGACTCCCGCCAAGGTCCGCGCGCAGGTCATCAAGCGCTGGAATGCCCTGTTGCACGAGAACGCCGAAGACCTGGCCCGCCTGATTTCCTCGGAGCAGGGCAAGCCGCTGGCCGAGGCGCGCGGCGAAGTGGGCTATGCGGCCAGCTATGTCGAATGGTTTGCCGAAGAGGCCACGCGCGCCGACGGCGACCTCATCCCCAGCCCGGCGCCAGGGCGGCGCATGTTCGCGCTGCGCGAGCCGGTCGGCGTGGTGGCGGCGATCACGCCGTGGAACTTCCCGGCGGCCATGATCGCCCGCAAGATCGCCCCGGCCCTGGCGGCAGGGTGCACGGTCGTGTGCAAGCCGGCCGAGGACACGCCGCTGACGTCGCTGGCGCTGACGGCCCTGGCGCGGCAGGCGGGAGTGCCGCCCGGCGTGCTCAACATCGTGACCGCCTCGCGGGGCCGGGCCGCCGAAGTCGCCGACGCCTGGCTGGACGATCCGCGCGTGCGCAAGATCACCTTCACGGGTTCGACCCCCGTGGGCAAGCACCTGGCCAGGCGCAGCGCCGACACCTTGAAGCGGGTCTCGCTGGAGCTGGGCGGCAACGCGCCTTTCATCGTGTTCGACGACGCCGACCTGGACGCCGCCGTCGAGGGCCTGATGGTGTCCAAGTTCCGCAATGGCGGCCAGACCTGCGTCTGTCCCAACCGCATCTTCGTGCAGGCCGGCGTGCACGACGCGTTCGTGCGCAAGCTGGCGGCGCGCGTGGAGGCGCTGGTCGTCGGGCCGGCCAGCGACCCGGCTTCGCAGATCGGGCCGATGATCAACGCGCGCGCCGTCGAGAAGATCGAGCATCACGTCGCCGACGCCCTGGAGCGCGGCGCGCGCCTGCAGGCGGGTGGCCAGCGCATCCACTCGGCCCGTTGCGCCGGCGACCACTATTACGCGCCGACCGTGTTGACCGGGGTGGACGAGACCATGGCCTGCTTCCGCGAGGAAACCTTCGGGCCGGTCGCGCCCATCGCCGTCTTCGCCAGCGAGGCCGACGTGGTGGCGGCGGCCAATGCGACCGCGTTCGGCCTGGCCGCCTACTTCTATTCGACCGACGTGCGGCGCATCTGGCGCCTGGCCGACGCGCTGGAGACCGGCATCGTCGGCGTCAACGAGGGGGCGCTGGCCGCCGAGGCGGCCCCGTTCGGCGGCGTCAAGGATTCGGGTTACGGCCGCGAAGGCTCGCGCCATGGCCTGGCCGAGTACATGCAGATCAAGTACGTCTGCCAGGGCCAGCTGGACTGAGGGCGCGGCTTACGGGGCCCGGCCCTGGCCGGCCCGGCGTCCCACCCGCGTGCCGGTGCGGCTGCCGGTGCCGGCCCCCTGGGTCCATGCCAGTTCGCCGTTGACCAGCACGTGGGCGATGCCGTGCGCATGGGCGGTCTCGCTGCCGTAGTCGGAGCCCGCGTCGATGGTGTCGGCGTCGAAAATGGTGATGTCGGCGAACGCGCCGGGCCTGATCAGCCCGCGATCCGGGAAGCCGAAATTGCCGGCCGTCAGGCCCGTCATCTTGTGGACCGCGGCTTCCAGCGAGAACAGCCCGCGCGTGCGCACGTAGTGCCCCAGGATTTTCGGGAAGGCGCCCCACAGGCGGGGGTGCGGCCTGGCGTCGTGAGGCAGGCCGTCCGAGCCTATCATGGTCGGGTCGAACGACAGGATGCGTTCGACGTCCTGTTCGTCCATCTGGAAATAAATGGCGCCGCCCGGCATCAGGCGTTCGGCGGCCGCTTCGCGGCTTATCCCCAGCTCGGCGGCGATGTCGTCGAGTTCGCGGCCCGCGAATTCCGGATGCGGCGTCGACCAGGTGATGATGACGCGCTCGCAGCGCTGTATGCGCCATACTTCCAGCACCGTGGAGCCGGCCAGGTACGGGTAGCAGTCCAGGCACACGGGCTGGGTCTGCATGGTGCGCTGGATGAAGGGCAGCGTCTCGCGGGATCGCCCGAAATTGCGCGGGCCGGTCAGCTTGTGGTGCGAGATCACCACCGGCACATCCAGGCGGCGGCCGATCTCGAAGGCTTCGGCCAGGGACTCCATGCTGTGGTCGGATTCGTTGCGCATGTGGGTGCAGTAGATCCCGCCGAACGCGCGCAGGCTGGCGCAGACCTGCACCACCTCGTCCGTGGTGGCCGGCATCGCGGTGGTGTAGGCCAGCCCGGTCGAAATGCCGATGGCGCCGGCTTGCAGCGCCTGCTCGGCCAGCTTGCGCATGTGCGCGATCTCGGCGTCGGTGGCTGGCGCCAGGACGTCGTCCATCGCCACGACCCGCAGCGTGGTGTGCCCCACCAGCGGCGCGAAGTTGATGGCCGGCGGCGCGTCGCGCAGCGTCTCCAGGTACTGCGCGAAGCTGTCGAACCGGTACCACTGCCCGTCGCGGTCGAGCAGGTCCAGCGGCGGCGTGACCGGCTGCGGCACCGGCCGCGGCATGGGCGCGAGCGAAATGCCGCAGTTGCCGGTCACCACCGTGGTGACGCCTTGCGACAGCTTGGGCGTCATGTCCGGGCTGGACAGCAGCAGGCGGTCGTCGTGGGCGTGGGCGTCGATGAAGCCGGGCGCGACGATCAGGCCGGCCGCGTCGATTTCCTCGCGGGCCGGCTCGGCCGCCAGGTCGCCGACGGCATGAATGCGTTGACCGACAATGCCGACGTCGGCGCGCGCGCGCGCCGCGCCGCTGCCATCGATGACGGCGCCGTTGCGGATGATCAGGTCGAACATGATGCTCCTCTCCCCATGGGTTTGCGGTCTTGGTCCATCAGCGCTGGCGCGGCGTCGTCCGGGTCGCCCGCCTGCCGGCTATGCCTGGGTGCCGCGGTCCGCCGGGCGCTCCACCACGTCGATATAGGCGTCGCTGTCCAGGCCGTGCTGCTGCAACAGCTGCTTGAAGCCTTGCAGGCCGTGGACCGCCACCGGGCCCAGTTTCTGGGCAAGCCGCACCATCAGGATCTCGATCACCACCAGGTGGGCCAGCTGGGTCTCGGTGCCCACGCGGCGCAGCGGATCCTGCGGGCCCGAGACCGCCAGCACCAGGTCGGCGGCCGCGGCCAGCGGCGTGCCGGGCTGGGTCAGCGCGACCACCGTGGCGCCATGCTCGCGTGCGTAGCGCGCGGCTTCCAGGGTGTAGGGCATGCGCCCCACATGGGAAATGACGAACGCCACGCCCTTGGCGCCCAGGGTGCTGGCCGACATCAGTTGCTGGTGCATGTCGAAGAAGGTGTTCGACCTCAGCCCCAGGCGGAACAGGCGGCTGTGCAGTTCGTGGGCGATGAAGGTGGAGGCGGCGCCCACCGAATAGCAGTCGATGCGCTCGGCCTGCGCGACGCGCTCGGCGACCTTGTCCAGCGTGATGACGTCGAGATCGCGATCCAGTTCGCTCAGCGACGAGATCGCGGCGTGGATGACCTTGCTGGATACGTCGGCGACCCCGTCGTCGGCCAGCACGCTGCGATGCAGCAGCGAGCTGGTGGCCGCGTAGCTCTGCGCCAGCGCCACCATGAAGTCGCGCACCGAGACGAAGCCGAAACTGCGGCAGGTGCGCACGATGGTGGGCATGGACACGCCGGCCTTCTGGGCCAGTTGCTCGACCGTCGCAAGCACCGCCGCCTGCGGATCGTCCAGGATTACCCGGACGACCATCTTCTGGGCCGGAGAGAGTTCCGACGAGCGTTCCTGCATCTGCTGCAGCAGATTGTGCGTGTGTTGAGTCATAGAGTCAGAATCGCGTACTGATGGCGCCCGTGATGGCGCCGTCGTCGTCGACCAGCGCCATCCAGCGCCATTTGTCGAAAGTGGTGCAAGGGTGGGAAATCCCCAGGGCCACCCGGTCGCCCACCTGCGGCGCCGGGCCGGCCGGGTCGAAGCGCAGGTAGGCGTGCTGGTCGTTCAGGGCGCTGACGGACCAGCCGGCCGGCGCGTCGTCGGCCCGGCGCGCCGCGCGCCGCGCAAAGCGCACCGGCCGGGGCATTTCCAGGTCGTAGGAGATATCACGCCGGCCGCAGGTCAGCAAGGCCAGCCCGGGTTCGGGCACGGATTGCACGTGGGTCCAGACTTCCAGCGCCGGCCGCAGGGACGCGTCCAGTCCTTCGCGCTGTTCGAGCAGGTGGAGAAAGCGCGCGTACTTGCCATGGTCGTGCGTAATGTAGCACCCGGAGCGCAGGACTCCCAGGACGGGGCGGGACAGGTCCTGCGCCCGCAGCAGGGGCATCACGAGGTCGAACACCGCCGAGCCGCCGGCGCTCAGGATGATCTCCGGATGCGCGTACAGGTTCTGCTCGTCGCATTGCCGCGCCACATCCAGGACGCGGCGTATCAGCGCGGTGACCGCCGCGGTGTCGCGGTCGCTGTCGCAGCTTGCGGCGCCGCCTTCATAGCATTCGATGCCGCCCAGCCGCGTCGCCGGCGAGGCGGCGACGGCTTGCGCGAGCGCGAGCGCGTCGGCGGCCGTGCGGCAGCCGGTGCGCTGGCCCGGGATGCCGATCTCCAGCAAGGTGTCGAAGCGGATGTCCGCCTGGCGGCGCTGGCGCCAGTCTTCGATCAGGCGCAGTTGTTCGATCGAGTCGACCAGGAACCACACGCGCAGGTCCGGGTGAGCGGCCAGCAGGGCGCGCAGTCCGTCGAGGTCCGCGTCGGACACGACCTGGTTGGCGATGATGCAGCGGCGCGCGCCGGCGCGCACGCCATGCGCCAGTTGGTAGACCGTGGCGAAGGTCAGGCCCCAGGCGCCCGCGCCGAGCTGCAGCCTGAACAGTTCCGGCGACATGGTGGTCTTGCCGTGCGGCGCCAGGGCGACGCCGTTGCGCCTGGCATAGTCCTGCATCCATGCCAGGTTGTGGGCCAGCGCGGAGGCGCGCAGCACGGCCAGCGGGAAGGGCAGGTCGTCGGCCAGTACGTGCCAGCCTTTTTCGGCCAGCATGCCGGGTCGGCAGGGCGATGCGGTGGCGGGATAGCTCTTGCAGCGGTGGTCGAGGATGAAGTCGTCGGTCATGGCGGTGACAGGGTAGGGTACGGCGCCGCGGCGCGGCGTGGGCGATACGGTTCAGGTCGAGGCCTTCCAGCAGGCGTGCCAGTGGCCGGGCCGCGCCTCGCGCAGCGGCATCGGGCCGTTGGCGCAGCGCGCCTCCGCCATGCGGCACCGGGTGCGGAAAACGCAGCCTGAAGGGGGATGGCGGGGGCTGGGCAGGTCGCCGCCCAATGGCGCGATATCGCGCCGCTGGGCCGGATCGGGCACCGGAGCGGCCGCCAGCAGGGCCTGCGTGTAGGGATGGCGCGGCTGCGCGTACAAGGCGGCGGTGGGCGCGATCTCCATCACCTTGCCGAGATACAGCACCACGACGCGGTCGCACAGGTATTCGACGACGTCCAGGTCGTGCGAGATGAACAGCAGGGTCAGGCCGAGCTGGGCTTTCAGGTCGCTCAGCAGATTCACGACCTGTGCCTGGATGGAGACGTCCAGGGCCGACAAGGGCTCGTCGGCGACGATGAACTGCGGCTGCACGGCCAGCGCCCGCGCGATGCCGATGCGCTGGCGCTGGCCGCCCGAGAACTCGTGCGGGAAGCGTTCGGCGTGCTCGGGCTGCAGGCCCACCTGCTGCAGGAGGGCGTGGATGCGCGGCAGCCGCGCGGCGCCCTGCGCCAGGCCATGCGTGCCGAGCGCCTCGGCCAGCACGTCGCGGATGCGCATGCGCGGGTTCAGGCTTGCATAGGGATCCTGGAAAATGATCTGGATCTTCGAACGCAGGGCGCGATACTGCGACTGCGACAGGCGCGCGAGGTCCTGGACGCCCGGCTCGCCGTGGTAGCGCATGCTGCCGCTGGTGGGGTCGAGCAGGCGCGTGATCATGCGTCCGATGGTGCTCTTGCCCGAACCCGATTCGCCCACCAGCCCCAACGTCTCGCCGCGATGGATCGTGAAACTGACCTCGTCGACAGCCCGTACCGGGTGGCTGCCCTTGCCGAAGAACTTGCGCAGCCTATCGATTTCCAACAACGGCATGCTGGCGGCGGTCATCTTGCGCTCTCCACGTGGATGCAACGCACCATGCGTTGCGCGGCATAGTCATGCAGGCCGGGCATGGCCTGGTCGCAGGCGGGCGTCTTCTCGGCGCAGCGTGGCGCGAAGGCGCAGCCTGGCGGGATCGCCGCGGGGCTGAATACCTGGCCTGGGATGGCGCTCAGCTTGCGCCCGGCGCCGCGCCGGCGCGCCACGCCGGGCAGGCAGGCGAGCAGCCCGCGCGTGTACGGGTGCGCCGGCTGGCCGAACAGGGCGTGCACATCGGCCGATTCCACGATGCGTCCGGCGTACATGACGGCGACGGCGTCGGCGTACTGCGCGACCACGGCCAGGTTGTGGGTGATGAACAGCAGGCTCATGCCTGTTTCGCGCTGCAGGCGGCCCATCAGGGCCAGGATCTGGGCCTGGATCGTCACGTCCAGCGCGGTGGTCGGTTCATCGGCGATCAGCAGGCTGGGGTTGCAGGCCATGGCCAGCGCAATCATGACCCGCTGGCGCATGCCGCCCGAGAGCTGGTGCGGGTATTCGCCCAGGCGTTGCGCGGCGGCCGGGATCTCCACCAGCTCCAGCATGCGCCGTGCGTGCGCGCGCGCGGCGCCACGATCCATGCGCAGATGCAGCCGGACGGACTCGGCAATCTGCTCGCCCACCGTCAGGACCGGATTCAGGCTGGTCATGGGCTCCTGGAAGATCATGGCCATCTCGTTGCCGCGCAGGCTGCGCCTGGCCGCTTCCGGCAGGGCCAGCAGGTCCACCCGGCTTGCGTCGCGCCGCTCGAACCAGGCCTGCCCGCTGACCTGGGCCTGCGATGTCTTGGCGTGCAGGCCCATCAGGCTCAGGCTGGTGACGGATTTGCCTGACCCGGACTCGCCGACCAGGGCCAGCGTCTGGCCCGGCATGATCGAGAACGAGACGTCGGCAACGCTCTGGATGCGCCCCTGCCCGGTGGCGAACGAGGTGGAGAGGTTGGCGACCTGCAGGCGCGGCAACGCCGGCTCGGCGCTTGCCTGCGGGGGCAGTCCTGGCGCGGTGCTCATAGGGCCCTCCGGAGTTTCGGGTCGAGCAGGTCGCGCACGCCGTCGCCCAGCAGCTGCAAAGCCAGGGCGGTGACCACGATGGCCAGGCCGGGTGCGAAGATGGTCCAGAACGCGCGATCGGCGTACTCCACGCTGCCGGCGATCATCGTGCCCCAGGTGGGAATGTCGGGCGGGACGCCCACGCCCAGGAAGGACAGTCCGGCCTCGGCCAGGATCGCGTGGGCGAAGCAGAACGTCAGTTGCACCAGGATCGGCGACATGAGGTTGGGCAGGATATGCCGCACCAGTATCCAGGGCGTGCGCACGCCCAGCGCCCGGGCGGCGTCGACGAACAGCAGCTCCTTGAGCACCAGGGTGCTGGAGCGCACGACGCGCGCCACGCGCGGGGTGTACACGATCACCAGGGCCAGCATCACGTTCCACAGCGATGCCCCGAGAATGGACACCAGCGCGATGCCCAGCAGGATGTCGGGAAAGGACATCATGGCGTCGACCACGCGCATCAGCAGGCCGTCGAGCCGGCGGAAGAAGCCCGCCATGATGCCCAGCACCGTGCCGAGCACGACGGCGCCCACGGCGGTCATGAAGCCGATCAGCAGCGAATAGCGCGCCCCGTAGACGATGCGCGCCAGCACGTCGCGGCCCAGCTCGTCGGTGCCCGCCAGCGCGCCCAGCGCGGGCGCGCGCAGGCGTTTGCTGGGTTGCATGGCGTTCGGATCGGCGCCGGACAGCCAGGGGTAGACGACGGCGACGGCCACCAGCAGCAACAGGACGATGGCGGCGATCAGCACGACGCGGCGGGCGAACAGGCGTGCGAGCAGGGCCGCGAACTGCCTGGCGGCGCTGTGGCTGGCGGGCGTCATGCGGAGCCCTCCAGGCGGATGCGCGGGTCGACCAGGGTGTAGATGATGTCGATGCTGAAGTTAATGAATACGTAGATGGCGGCGATGACCAGCAAGGTGCCTTGGATCACGGGGTAATCCCGGCGCAGCACCGCGCGCACCACAAGATTGCCCACGCCGGGCAGGTTGAACACCGTTTCCGTCACGACCGTGCCGCCGATCATCACGGCCATGGTCAGGCCGAGCACCGTGATGATGGGCACGAGCGAGTTGCCCAGCACGTGCTTGATCATGACGGTGGCCTCGCCCAGCCCCTTGGCGCGGGCCGTGCGCACGTAGTCCTCGCCGAGGATGTCCAGCATGGCGGCCCGCGTGAAGCGGATGATGAGCGCCGAGTTGACCAGGCCCAGGACGATCGCCGGCAGCAGCAGGTGGCCCAGCCGTTCGCTGAAGCCGGCGCTGGGGTCGCCGTATCCCGAGGCGGGGAACCAGCCCAGCTGGACCGCGAAGACCTGGATCAAGGTCAGGCCCAGCCAGAAGCTGGGAACGCTGGCGCCCAGCATCGCCAGGCTGCTGAACGCCTGGTCGGCGGCGCTGCCGCGCCAGATGGCCGCCGCCATGCCGGCCGGGATGCCGATCAGCGCGGCGATGCCGACGGCGAAGATAGCCAGGAACAGCGTCGGCTCGGCGCGGTCCAGCAAGGCCTGCGCCACGGGCTGCTGCAGGAACAGCGATTGCCCCAGGTTGCCCTGCAGCAATTGCTCGACCCACAAGGCGAACTGGGTCGGCAGCGGCTGGTCCAGGCCGTACTGGGCGCGTACGTGCTCGATATCGGCGATGCTGGCCTGGTCGCCCAGCAGCAGGGCGATCGGATCGCCGGCGGCCAGCCGGCTCATGATGAAGACGATGACCGCGACCAGCACGAGCACCAGTACGGCGCCCGCCAGGCGGGCGAACAGGAAGCGCAGCATGGAAATGTCCCGTGGAGGCTAGGCGCGCAGGCTGGTGTTCCAGAAGAACGGCCAGTTCATGGGCGTGAGCCCTTCCAGCTGGTTCGAGCGCGCCGCCAGGCTGTTGAAGTTGCCGACCCTGAGGAACGGCACCTCCTCATAGACCAGCTTCTGCACCGAGCCCCACAGGGCGCTGCGTTCGGCCGGGTCGGTCGCCGCGTTGAACTTCCCCAGCACGGATTTCTTGGCGTCGCTTTCCCACCAGCCCGGCGCGCCGGAGCTGAACTGCGGCGGCGCCAGCATGGGCTCGGGCTGGCTGTTGGCGTGGCTGAAGAAAATGTCCCACAGCTTGGCGTCGGCGCGGCGCTGTATCAGCGTGGCCCAATCGACGATTTGCAGTTCCGTCTTGAAGCCGGCCTTTTTCAGCTGCTCGGCGAAAACCAGCGCCATGTTGTAGTGAAAGCCGTACTGGCGGCTCGCCAGGATACGGATGGGCTGGCCCTTGTAGCCGGCCTGGGCGGCCATCTCCTTGGCCATTTTCGGATTGTTGTTGTCGTACAGCTCGGCGCCGGCCATCGAGTAGAACGGCGTGCCTTCGGGAAAGAAATTCGGCCCGACACTGTAGAAGCGCTTGTCGCCGAATCCGGCGTCCATCAGCTCGCGGTTGTTGACGGCGGCCTGCACCGCGCGGCGCATGGCCTGGGAAACCAGCACGCCTTGCTTGCTGTTGAGCACGATGTAGGGAAAGCCGAAATCCTGGATGATCACCGGCACGGCGACCGAACCGCTGGCCTGCAGGCGCTCGGCGGACTCCACCGACAACTGGTCGGAGAAGTGGAATTGCCCGGACAGGGCGCCCTCGACCCGCGTGTTGGGGCTGGGCACGGGGATGAAGCGCAACTCGTCGAGCAGGGCCTCGCGCCGGCCGGCGTAGCCACTGGGCGCCTCGGTGCGCGGGTGGTAGCCGTCGAAGCGGACCAGGACGACGAATTGGTCGGGGCGCCGCTCCTTGAACCGGTACGGTCCGGTGCCGATGATTTCCGTGACCTGGGGACCCAGGCTTTCCTTGGCCATGATGGCCGCCATTCCGCTGGTGGCCGCCAGTTGCGACACGAGCGGCGCATACGGCGCTTTCAGCGCGATGCGCACGGTGGCGGGGTCGGGCGCGCTCAGGCTTTCCACTTCCAGCTTGACGGCTTTGCCGCGCGGCGAGATATCCAGCCAGCGCTGCAGCGACGCGACCACATCGTCGGCGTCGAGGTCGCGGCCGTTGTGCAGCTTGACTCCCTTGCGCAGCGCAATGGTGTAGACCTTGCCGTCCTCGCTGATGGCCGGCATCGCTTCGGCCAGCATGGGCGCCAGGTTCCAGCGCGCATCGACCGTGTAAAGCGGCTCGTACACGTGCTGCATGATGGTGCCGACCAGGTCAGCCGTACTGATCATCGGATCCAGTCCGGGCGGCTCGGCCACGACGGCGATATTGGCCGCGCCGCCCTTGCGCGCCGTGCCGGCGGGCGCGGCTTGCCCCCAGGCCGTGGCGCCGGGCAGCGCGCACAGCGGCGCCGCGGCGGCCGCGCTCAGCCATTGGCGCCGGCTCAATGCAAAACCGTCATGGGGACTTGCCGCGGGGGTGTTGGTACAGGAGGAAGACGACGGGGAAAGGGCAGGCTTGGGAAAAGGCATCGGTCACCCATTAGGTAATTAAATTACATAACTGGATAGGCTCAGTGCTGCGCGGCCTCGATAAAGCGGTGTTCCCATACGCTTTTGGCGCATTTTTGCGTGTTTCTTAACCAGATTGCCGGCGTTGTCCATAGGCAGATGTAATCCTATTACATGGGTGCGGGCTTTCATGTCGGTGCAAACCCTAGGTGCCGGGTTGCCGCCGGGGTAGGTGGGGCGGTCGGATCAGGCCGTGGCGTCGTCGCCGCGCACCGCGTGCGCGCCGCCGCACGCGCGCAGCCTGGCGGCCAGTTCGGCGTGATAGCGGTCCAGCAGCGCCCGCGCCTGGGCGGGAGCCAGCGCGCGGCCCCGATGCTCCATGATGCGCGCGGTCTGGCTGCCTGGCCGCACGCGCAGCGAACGGCCGACCTGATCCGGCAGGCGTTCGGCCAGCGCGCGGCGCAACGCATTGTTGTCGCTGCGCGAGAACGGTGCGATCCAATCGATGATCCAAAGCCGATCGCCGCAGTTCCAGGCGCGCTCCTCCAGCGATGCGGGATCCAGGACGTAGGCAAGCTCGCTGTCGGCGTCCATGCGGGCCCAACTGCAATAGGCCGTCGGTACGCCGTCGCGCCGCAGCAGAATGTACTGGCCTCGCAGGATGGGCGCGAGCGTATTGCGTGCCAACAGATGCACCGGCCAATCGCGGTGCATGGGCGAACTCATCCATAGCCAGGCGATGTCGCCCAGTGCGGCGAAATGGTCCGGATGGCCGGAGGCATCGGCCGCCTGGGTCGAGGAGAGCATGGACATTGAACGCCTGGGCGCCTGGTTCCGGGGGGCTTGCATGTTCCGCCCTGCGCGGGCGGCTGGCAAGCGTGTCTTGTGCGTTCTCGAGGTGTGGCTGCGTCGGCCTACATATTCTTGGGACTTGGCTGCGTCGTTGCGGCCGCACCGTCCAGACAGGTTGTGGGATAGCGCCGTCGCGCATCCAGATCGCTCAATGGAGCGTTGCGAAGCAGTGGGTAAAGGCTAGCCCGGTTCTTGCATGCGCAAAGGAAAGTCTGGTGAGTCGCCGCGCGATTTCTGTTTATGCATGTGATGCATGTGGTCGGTTTGTGGGGGCGGTCTGTATTGCTTGTCGTGGGTGGGTTTCCGACGTTTTCCGAGGCGATTGCATTAATAATGCGGCCCGGCCTCACGCCGCGAGCCAGACGTTTTCAGTTCCCTGGAGGCGCTGCGGTACCGGACATGGAACGCAGGTCGTGCTGGCGCGCATACGTTCACTGATGCACTCGGGGAAACCAGGATATGCAGCAACCACAACAGACAGGCTATGCCAATGCCGCCGACCGGGAATCGGGTATCCCCACCGCCGTGCTCGAGGGCATCAAGGCCGTGGCGAAGGAAAAAAACGCCACATTGATGTTCCGGCTGGTCAACCCTCATTCCACCAGCCTGATCGCCGAAGGGGTGGCCACCAAGGGATTGGGCGTACACGCCAAGTCCTCCGACTGGGGATTGCAGGCGGGCTACATTCCCGTCAACCCGAATCTTTCCAAACTGTTTGGCCGTGCGTCCGAAGTGATCGAGCGGGCCAACAATGACGTCAACAGCAGCCTGGAGCATGGCCATACCGCGGTCGAGCTGACGCTGTCGAAAGAACGCCTCGACTATCTGCGGCAAGCGGGCCTGGTCACCGGCATGGCCGAGGGCATGGTTGCGAGCAACCATGCCGGCTACGAGCAGTTCGAGTTCCGTGTGAGGGAAACCTCGGACGGGCGCTATGCCGTGCAGTACCGTCGCAAGGACGGCGGCGATTTCGAGGCGCTCAAGGTGATCGGCAATGCCGCTGGCATCCCGTTGACGGCGGACATCGACATGTTCGCCATCATGCCGCATCTGTCCAACTTCCGCGACTCGGCGCGCAGTTCGGTGACCAGCGGCGATTCGGTGGGCGATTACCTGGCGCGCACGCGGCGGGCCGCCAGCGAGGCAACGCCCGGCCTCGATCGAGAGCGCATCGACCTGCTGTGGAAAATCGCCCGCGCCGGCGCCCGTTCTGCGGTGGGTATCGAGGCGCGCCGCCAGTTCCGCTACGACGGCGACATGAATATCGGCGTCATCACCGATTTCGAGCTGGAAGTACGTAATGCGCTGAACGAGCGGGCGCACGCCGTCGGCGCGCAGGACGTGGTTCAGCACGGCACCGAGCAGAACAATCCTTTCCCGGAGGCCGATGAGAAGATTTTCGTCGTATCCGCCACCGGTGAAAGCCAGATGCTCACGCGCGGGCAATTGAAGGAATACATTGGCCAGCAGCGCGGCGAGGGCTATGTCTTCTACGAGAACCGCGCCTACGGCACGGCGGGGAAAAGCCTGTTCGACGACGGGCTGGGAACCGTATCCGGCGTGCCGGGCGGGCGTTCGATGTCCTCGCCGGATGTGCTGGAAACGGCGCCGGCCTCACCCGGATTGCGGCGGCCGTCGCTGGGCGCAGTTGAACGCCAGGATTCCGGCTATGACAGCCTTGATGGGGTGGGATCGCGATCGTTTTCGTTGGGCGAGGTGTCCGACATGGCCGCCGTGGAAGCGGTCGAACTGGAAATGGTCCGGCAAGTCCTGCGCGCCGGGGCGCCGCAGGACGATGCCGAACCGGCCGCCAGTGGCGCGTCGGCGCTCTGGGGGCAGCGGGCCCTGAAGGGCGCCCAGGCGGTGGCGGCCGCGCAGCGGCTGGTGCATGCCATTGCTCTGATGACGCAGTTCGGCCGGGCCGGTTCCACCAACACGCCGCAGGAAGCGGCGTCGTTGTCGGCGGCCGTATTCGGCCTGGGCGAGGCCAGCAGCGCCGTGGCCGAAACCGTGAGCGGTTTCTTCCGTGGCGCTTCGCGCTGGGCCGGCGGCTTCGGCGTGGCCGGCGGCGCGATGGCGCTGGGCGGCGGCATCGCCGCGGCCGTGGGCGCCGGGATGTCGTTGACCGATGACGCGCCAGCCGGGCAGAAGGCCGCTGCTGGCGCCGAGATCGCGCTGCAGCTGACGGGCGGCACGGTCGAGCTGGCATCGTCCGTCGCATTGGCGCTGGCGGCCGCGCGCGGCGTGACCAGCGGCTTGCAGGTGGCGGGGGCGGCGGCCGGGGCGGCCGCCGGCGCATTGGCCGCCGCGCTCAGTCCCATGGAGATCTATGGCCTGGTGCAACAATCGCGCTATGCGGACCAGCTGGACAAGCTGGCGCAGGAGTCGAGCGCATACGGTTACGAGGGCGACGCCTTGCTGGCCCAGCTGTATCGCGACAAGACGGCCGCCGAGGGCGCCGTCGCCGGCATCTCGGCCGTCCTGAGCACGGTGGGGGCGGCGGTGTCGATCGCCGCGGCGGCCAGCGTGGTAGGCGCCCCGGTTGCGGTGGTCACTTCCCTGCTGACCGGGGCGCTCAACGGAATCCTGCGCGGCGTACAGCAGCCCATCATCGAGAAGCTGGCCAACGACTACGCCCGCAAGATCGACGAACAAGGCGGGCCGCAAGCGTATTTCGAGAAAAGCCTGCAGGCGCGCCACGAACAGCTGGCCAATTCGGAGGGCATGCGGAAAATGCTGGCCGACCTGCAGGCCGGTTGGAACGCCAGCAGCGTGATCGGGGTGCAGACCACGGAGATCTCCAAGTCGGCGCTCGAGCTTGCCGCCATTACGGGCAATGCGGCCAACCTCAAGTCCGCCGACGTGTTCGTGGACCGCTTCATCCAGGGAGAACGGGTGGCCGGCCAGCCGGTGGTACTCGATGTCGCCGCCGGCGGCATCGATATCGCCAGCCACAAGGGCGAGCGGCCGGCGCTGACGTTCATCACGCCGCTGGCCGCGCCGGGAGAGGAGCAGCGCCGGCGCACGCAGACTGGCAAGAGCGAGTTCACCACCTTCGTCGAGATCGTGGGCAAGCGGGACCGCTGGCGCATCCGGGATGGCGCGGCCGACACGACCATCGATCTGGCCAGGGTGGTGTCGACACTGGTCGACGCCAACGGCGTGCTCAAGCGCAGCATCAAACTGGATGTGATGGGCGGGGACGGCGATGACGTCGTGCTGGCCAATGCATCGCGCATCCACTATGACGGCGGCGCGGGCGCCAACACGATCAGCTACGCCGCCTTGGGCCAGCAGGACTCCATTGCCGTGTCGGTAGACGGGGAGCGTTTCAACGTGCACAAGCAGTTGAAGGACGCCAACGTGTACCGCGAAGGCGTGGCCACCCAGAAAACCAGCTATGGCAAGCGCACCGAGAATGTCCAGTACCGCCATGTCGAGCTGGCCCGCGTCGGAACGCTGGTGGAGGTTGATACGCTGGAGCATGTGCAAAACATCATCGGCGGCGCGGGCAACGATTCGATCATCGGCAATGCGCGCGACAACTTCCTGGCCGGCGGGCCGGGCAACGACAGGCTGGACGGCGGGGCCGGCAACGATACGCTGGTCGGCGGCGAGGGCTACAACACGGTCAGCGGCGGCGCCGGCGATGACGTATTCCTGCAGGACCTGGGCCCATGGAGCAACCAGCTCGACGGTGGCGCCGGCGTCGATACCGTGAAGTACAACGTGTACCAGCCTTCCGAGCGGCGCCTCGAACGGATGTTCGACACGGGCATCCATGCGGATCTCCGGGCGGGCACGGTGGAGAAGTGGCCGGCCCTGAACCTGTCGAGCGTCGACCATGTCGGGAATATCGAGAATCTGCACGGGTCCGAGCTGAACGACCGCATTGCCGGCGACGACCGGGATAACGAGCTCTGGGGGGCACGATGGCAACGACACGATACGAGGCCGGGGCGGCGACGATATCCTGCGCGGCGGCCTGGGCCTGGATTCGCTGCATGGCGATGACGGCAACGACCTGTTCCTCCAGGACGACGAGAGCGTCAGCGATGACATCGACGGCGGCGCGGGGCTGGACACCGTTGACTACACCGCCCTGATCCATGCGGGCAAGATCGTTGCGCCGCATGAGCACGGCTTCGGCATCGAGGCGGATCTGTCCCAAGAGTGGGTGCGCAAGGCCTCCCGGCTGGGCATGGACTACTACGACAGCGTCCGCAATGTCGAGAGCGTCATCGGCACGAGCATGAAAGACAGCCTCATCGGCGACGGTCAGGCCAATACCCTGATGGGCCAGGGTGGCGACGATACCGTGTACGGCCGCGAGGGCGACGATCTGCTGTTCGGCGGCGACGGCAACGACATGCTGTATGGCGAGGCCGGCAACGACACCCTCTATGGGGGGCTGGGCGACGACACGCTGGAAGGCGGCGAGGGCGACGATTGGTTCGGCCAGACACAGGCGCGCGAGCATGACGTGCTGCGTGGCGGAGCCGGGGTGGATACCGTCGACTACAGCCAGGCTGGGGCGCACGCCGGCGCCGCCGCGGGCCGCATCGGGCTGGGTATCCTGGCGAACCTGGACGCCGGCCGCGTGGACAAGCTGGGCGAGGCCGGCAGCACTGCCTACGATACGGTTTCAGGCATCGAGAATGTGGTGGGCACGGAGCTGGCCGACCGCATCACGGGCGATGCGCAGGCCAATGTGCTGCGCGGCGCGGGGGGCGCCGACGTGCTGGCGGGCGGCGGGGGCGACGACGTGCTGCTGGGCGGCGACGGCGACGACCGGCTGTCGGGCGACGCCGGACGCGATCGCTTGTACGGCGAAGCCGGCGACGACTGGTTCTTCCAGGACGCCGCCAATGGCGGCAATCTGCTCGATGGCGGTGACGGCAGCGATACCGTGGATTTCAGCGGTTCGGGCGAGGAGGGCGCCGAGGCCGGCGGAAAGGGCGTATTCCTGAGCCTGGGCAAGGGGTTCGCCAGCCTGATCGACGAGCCCGAAACCAGCAACGCGCTGCGCCATATCGAGAACGCCGTGGGCAGCGCGCGTGACGACGTGCTGATCGGCGACGCGGGCGTCAACGTCCTCAATGGCCTGGCGGGCAACGACGTGCTGTCCGGCGGCGCCGGCGACGATGTGCTGCTGGGCGACGCGGGCTCGGATCTGCTAAGCGGCGATGCGGGCAACGACGACCTGTTCGGCGGGCAGGGCGATGATACCTATTTGTTCGGGACTGGGTACGGGCACGACACGATCTACGAATCGGGCGGCGGCCATGACACCATTCGTATCAACGCCGGGGCGGCGCAGCTATGGTTCGCGCGCCAGGGCAACGACCTGGAGATCCGCATTCTCGGCACCGACGATGCGCTTACCGTGCACGACTGGTATCGCGGCGCCGGCCAGCGGGTGGAAACCGTCCATGCCGCCAACCAGGCGATAGATCAGGCAGGCATCGAAAAGCTGGTCGAGGCGATGGCGCAGTACCCAGGCCCCGGCGCGGCCCAAGCGAGCCCGCCGGCGACGCGCGTGCCGGACACGCTGATGCAGTCCCTTGCCGTCAACTGGCGCTGAAGCGCCGCGAATCATGGCCCGCCTGCCCCGCGCGGCGGGGCCGTTTCCCCGTGTCTTCCCTGAGGTATTTCCCATGAGGTCGCCCGTGGCGCAATGCGTCGGCGAGCCCGATTCCGGGCTGCTCTGCCTGGTCATGCTGGCCCGCTATCACGGACTGGCGGCCGATCCCGAACAGTTGCGGCATGAGTTCGCCGCGCAGGCATTCGGCAGCGAAACGATACAGCTGGCGGCGCGCCGCCTCGGCCTGAAAGTGCGCCGGCACCGACCCGCGTTGGCGCGGCTGGCCCGCGCGCCGCTGCCGGCCATCGCGCTGGACCGGCAGGGCGGCTACTTCGTGCTTGCCCGCGTCGAGCCCGGCGCGGACCAGGCGGTACTCATCCAGCGTCCCGGCCAGGCGCCTGCACGCCTGAGTCGGGCCGGGTTCGAGGCGCTATGGGCGGGGGAGCTGCTGCTTTGCGCCTGCGCGGCCGGCCCGTCGGAGGCCCTGGCGCGCTTTGACTTCAGCTGGTTCATCCCGGCGCTGGTCAAGTATCGCCACCTCATCGGCGAGGTGCTGCTGATTTCGCTGGTGCTGCAGCTCATTGCCCTGTTGACGCCCTTGTTCTTCCAGGTGGTCATGGACAAAGTGCTGGTCAACAACGCCATGGAAACGCTCAATGTCATTGCCGTGGGGTTCCTGGCGGCAATCCTGTTCGAGGCCCTGTTGACCGGCATACGTACCTATCTGTTCGCGCATACCAGCAGCAAGCTGGATGTGGAGCTGGGCGCGCGCCTCTACGCGCATCTGCTGCGCCTGCCGCTGGCGTACTTCCAGGCGCGCCGGGTGGGCGACTCGGTTGCCCGCGTGCGCGAGCTGGAGCATATCCGCGCCTTCCTGACCGGCAATGCCATGACGGTGCTGCTCGATGCGGTGTTTTCCGTGGTGTTCATCGCCGTCATGTTCTTCTACAGCATGAAGCTGACGCTGGTCGTGCTGGCGGCGCTGCCTTGTTATTTTCTTCTGTCGCTGGCGCTGACGCCGGTGCTGCGCCGCCGCCTGGATGTCAAGTTCAACCGTGGCGCCGAGAACCAGGCCTTCCTGGTGGAGACTGTCAGCGGCATCGATACCGTCAAGTCGCTGGCGGTCGAGCCGCAGTGGCAGCGGCACTGGGACCGTCAGCTGGCCGGCTACGTCGTGGCCGGACTGTCGGTGGCCAACGTGGCCATGCTGGCCAATACCGGCGTGACGCTGATCAGCCGTCTGGTCGCGCTGGGGGTCCTGTGGGTGGGCGCCACCGAGGTGGTCGCGCAGCGCATGACCGTGGGTGAGCTGGTGGCTTTCAACATGCTGTCCGGCCATGTGACGCAACCCGTGATCCGGTTGGCGCAGCTGTGGAACGACTTCCAGCAGACCGGCGTTTCGATGCAGCGTCTGGGCGACATTCTGAACTGCCGAACCGAGGCGGCCGGCGATAAGGCGCAATTGCCGGCGCTGCGCGGCGCCATCGAACTGGACCGGGTATCGTTTCGCTATCGGCCGGAGGCCGCCGATGCGCTGCGCAACGTCAGCCTGCGCATTGCGCCGGGCGAAGTGGTGGGCGTGGTGGGGCGTTCCGGGTCGGGCAAGAGCACATTGACTCGGCTGATACAGCGCATGTTCGTCGCCGACCGCGGCCGCGTGCTGATCGATGGCCATGACATCGGCATCGTGAACGGCGCATCGCTGCGGCGCCAGCTGGGCGTGGTGCTGCAGGAAAGCACGCTGTTCAATCGCAGCGTACGCGACAACATCGCGCTGACGCGGCCCGGGGCGAGCATGCATGAAGTGGTGGCGGCGGCGCGGCTGGCGGGAGCGCACGAATTCATCTGCCAGTTGCCCGAAGGCTACGACACCATGCTGGGCGAGAACGGCGTGGGATTGTCGGGCGGCCAGCGCCAGCGCATCGGCATCGCCCGCGCACTGATCCATCGGCCGCGCGTGCTGATCCTGGACGAGGCCACCAGCGCGCTGGACTACGAGTCGGAACACATCATCCAGCGCAATATGCGCCACATCTGCGAGGGCCGCACCGTCATCATCATCGCCCACCGGCTCTCCGCCGTGCGTTCAGCCGATCGCATCATCGTGATGGAGGGCGGAGAGGTTGCCGAGTGCGGCAGCCACGAAGAGCTGCTGGCCGCGGGCGGCCTGTACGCGCGCCTGCAGGCGTTGCAGGCGGGGGCGGCGGGATGAGACTGGCCGGACTGCGCGAACTTGCCGGCCGCCATGGCCGGGTGCTGGCGGCCAGCTGGCGCCAGCGGCACCGGCGCCCGGCGGGCTGGTTCGATCCGGTGGAGACCGAATTCCTGCCTGCCGCGCTGTCGCTGCAGGAGCGCCCGGTCTCGCCCACGGCGCGCTGGCTGGCCCGCATCCTGATGGCGCTGGCGGCGGGCGCGCTGGTCTGGTCTGTAGTGGGCAGGACCGAGATCGTCGTGCATGCAGCCGGCAAGGTGGTTCCCGTGGGCCAGAGCCAGATCATCGCGGCGTCCGACACCGGCCGCGTTGCGCGCGTGCTGGTCGCCGACAATAGCCGCGTGGCCGCCGGCGACGTGCTGCTGCGGCTCGACGCGGGCGTGACGGACGCGGAGGAGCGCAAATGGCGTGTCCAGGCTGCGCAGGCGCATCAGGACGAGGCCCGCTCGCGCGCCATGATCAGGGCGCTGGATGCCGGGCGCGCGCCGGTATTGTCCGGGTTGCCGGCCGACCCCGGCATGGTGGCGGCCCAGTCGTACCTGGACAGCCAGTATGCCGATTATCAGGCGCAATTGCGCGCCGTCGAGGCGGCAATCGCCACTTATCGGCGCGAGCTCGATCTGGTGACGAAGATCGCCCATGCGCACCGCAGCCTGCGGCGCGATGGCGATGTGTCGCAACAGGCCTACCTGGAAAAAGAGCAGGCGCGCGTGACGCTGGAAGGCCGGCTGCGCCAGAGCGAGGCGCAGCGCGTCGCGCTGCAGACCCAGACGCGACGCCAGGCGTTCGAGACGCTGGCCCTGGCGCGCAAGCTGGCGGAGCAGGCCGAGCAGGAGATCGCGCGTACGCGCGCCCAGCGCAGCCGGCTGGTGCTGACCGCGCCTGTCGATGGTGTCGTGCAGCAGCTGGTTGCGCTGACCGAGGGTACCGCGGTGGCCGCGACCCAGCCCTTGATGATGGTGGTGCCCAGCGGCGCCGGCATCCAGGTCCAGGCCCAGCTCGACAGCAAGGATATCGGCTTTGTCAGGGCGGGCGCGCCCGCCACCGTCAAGGTCGGCGCTTACGACTATACGAAGTACGGCACGCTGGAAGGCACGGTGCTGTATGTGTCGCCGGACACGGTGGTCGACGACAGGCAACAGCATTCGTACCGCGTGACGATCGCGCTGGCGCGCGCCGCCCTGGAAGTGGACGGCAAGCCGCAGCCGCTCAAGGAAGGCATGGCGGTGCAGGCCGATATCCGGACCGGCTCGCGGCGCCTCATCGAATACCTGCTCAGCCCGGTGGCGCGGCATGCAGGCGAAAGCCTGGGGGAGCGCTAGCATGCTCGGAGTGCGGTGGCGTGGCCGGACCTTGGCGATCATCTTGTGGGCCGGGCTCGCGCTGAGCGTGGGGGGCGGGGCGCGGGCGCGCGATGGCCTGGCAATGCCGCCCGCGCTCGAGGCGCTGCCGGCGCCCGCCGCCCCGTGGTCTTGCCCGCCTCCGGCGGATCGGCTCGACGACCTGGCTTTGCTCGAGGCCATCGACCTGGCGTTGTGCCACAGCCCGGCGCTGCGCCAGGGTTGGGCGCGGATCAAGGCGCGCTCGGCCGAGGTCGGGCTGGCGCGCGCGCCCTATTATCCCAGCATCGCGTTGAGCGCCGGCCGTTCGGCGCAGCGGCGCAGCACGGGGCAGGGCGAAAGCGGGGTTCGCAACCATGTGATGGCGGCAACGCTGGCCTGGCGCCTGTTCGACTCGGGAGCCCGTTCGGCCGCCCTGCGGGCGGCACGGGCGCAACTGGACGAGGCTGCGCAGGCCTATGGCGCCGTGCTGCAGGACAAGCTGGCCGAAGTGGCCGGCGCCTATTACGAGGCCGCCACGGCGCAGCAGGCGCTGCGTACCGCGATGGAAGACACGGGAATCGCCCGGCGTTCGGCCAGTGTCGCGGCGCGCCGCGCGCGTAGCGGCCTGGACAGCCACGGAGATGTCCTGCACGCCCAGGCGGCGCTGGAGCGCGCGCGTCTGGCGCAGGCGCAGGCCGAAGGCGCGCAAGCGCGCGCGCTGGCCGGCCTGGCGCAGGCGCTGGGCGTCGATCCGGCTACGCCGATCGTTCTGACGCCGGGGCCGCTGGCACCGCAAGGGATCGAAGAACGCGAGCTGGCTCAATGGCTGCGTGACGCCCAGCAGCGCCATCCCGCGATCAAGGCGGCGCGGGCCGGCCTGGAGGCCGCCACCGCCCAGGTCGATGTGGCGCGGGCCACGGACATGCCGACGGTGGACCTTGCGCTGGGCCATTACCGCAACAGCAGCGAGAACGTCTCGGTGTTCGCCGGTTCGTCGCGCAGCGTGTCCGCCAGCCTGAACCTGAGGATTCCGCTGTTCGACGGATTTGCCCGGGGACATCGGATCCAGGGCGCGCGCGCCGAGGCGCAGCGTCGGGCAGCCTTGCTCGAGCAGGCCCGTCTGGCGACCGGCGCGGCCGTGGCGCGTGCCTATGCCGATCTGCGCACCGCGCGCGCCAGCCATGAGGCAAGCGGGCGCTGGATGAAGGCCGCGCGGGCCGCTTACGAGTCGGATCTGCGCCGCTACGAGGCGGGGGTGGGCGGCATTGCGGAGCTGCTGCGCGCGCAATCAGACTGGCTGCTGGCCCGCCAGCGCCACGTGCTGTATGCCGCGCAACTGCGCGCCCGCGCCCTGGCCCTGCTGGCCGCGGCGGGGGAGCTGGGCCGTTCGACGATCAACGGCGATCCGTCTAAGGAGTAACCCTGCAAATCGCCGCGTTATGCAAATTTCGCATAACCGGTCGGACCCTCATCCCTATACTGCCCTGCATTCGGCGCTTCCGATGACGCGGTGATGGTGATGGATCTACGTTGGTTCCAGGATTTTCTGACCCTGGCCGAATGCGGCCAGTTCACGACGGCTGCCGAGTTGCGCCATGTGTCGCAGTCGGCCTTCAGCCGCCGCATCCAGTCGCTGGAGACCTGGGTGGGCACGCCCCTGATCGACCGGGGCTGCTTCCCGACACGCCTGACGGCGGCGGGCGAGCAGTTCCGCTCGGCTGCCGCCGAGATCGTGCGCAAGGTGATCGACGCGCGCGGCGAAGCGGGCGCCACCGGGCACGACAGCATGGTGCTGCGCGTGGCCATGCCGCATTGCCTGGCGACCTCGCGCTTTCCCGCGTGGTGCGCGCGCTGGCAGCAGATTGGCGGCGCGGAGTCGCTGCGCCTGCACGTGGGCAATGTGCACGACTCGGTCGAATGGCTGGCCGCCGGCGTGGTGGATCTGCTGGTCTGTTTCCGCCATGCGGTGGAGGACATCCAGCTCGATGCGCAGACCTATATGAGGGCAGGCGTCGAGGCCGATGTCCTGCGCCTGTACCGGCCGGCGGGCATGGCGCTGGACGAGGCCGAGCTGGCGTGCGAGGCGCCGCGGGCGCGCTATCCCTATGTGTCGTACGCGCAGGGCGCCTATTTCCGGCGCCTGATCGAGCTGTCGTGCGGACCGCTGCTGCAGCGCGCCGTGCTGCAGCGGGTGTGCGAGACCGATTTCGTCGATGGCGCGCGCGACCTGGTGCGCGCCGGCGTGGGGCTGGCGTGGCTGCCCGATTCGAGCGCCTGCTCGGCCGTGGAGCGCGGCGAGATCGTCGCGGTGGCGGACCGGCGTTGCGCCATTCCGATGGAAATCTGCATGTACGCGCGGCGCCACGGCCCTGCCCAGGACGCCGTGGAACGCGTGTTCGACCAGTTCGGGCGCGGCTAGCGCCTGATTGCCGGCGCGGCCGGCATCGCGGTTCATAACAACAGCCTTATAGGAGACACCACCATGAAACGCTTTCTCAACGCGCTGACGGCAGCGCTGGCCATCGGCGCGGCGGCGGCCGGCCAGGCCCACGCCGCCGACCTCGACGGGACCCTGAAGAAAATCTCCGATACCGGCGTCATCACCATCGGGCATCGCGAGACGTCGATCCCGTTCTCGTACTATGACGCCAACCAGAAGCCGGTGGGCTATTCGATCGACATCTGCGCGCGTATCGTCGACGCGGTGAAGGCGCGTATCAAGCGCGACGATATCCAGGTCAAGTACCTGCCGGTGACCTCGGCCACGCGCATTCCGCTGATGGGCAACGGCACCATCGACCTGGAATGCGCCTCGACTTCCAACACGCTGGACCGCCAGAAGCAGGTGGCTTTCTCGGTGACGACCTTCGTGACCGGCAACCGCTTCATCAGCCTGAAGTCGGCCAACCTGAAGACCATCGACGACCTCAAGGGCAAGACGGTGGCCTCGACCTCGGGCACGGCCAACATCCGCCAGGCCAACGAGATCAACGAGGCGCGCGGCCTGGGCATGAAGGTGGTGCCGGTCAAGGAGCACGCAGAGGGTTTCCTGATGGTGGAGACCGGCCGCGCCGCCGCATTCATCATGGATGACATCCTGCTCTACGGCCTGGCCGCCAACGCCAAGGAACCGGACCGCTATCAGGTGTCGGGCGATTCGCTGTCGATCGAGCCGTACGCCATCATGCTGCGCCGCGACGACCCCCAGTTCAAGGCCCTGGTCGACGACACCATCAAGTCGCTGTATGCCAGCGGCGATTTCGAGGCCTTGTACAAGCGCTGGTACCAGAGCCCGCTGCCGCCCAAGGGCATCAACCTGAACGTGGCCATGAGCGAGGTGCTCAAGCGCGTGGTCGCCACGCCGACCGACTCGGGCGATCCGGCCGACTACAAGTAAGAAGCAAGGCCGCCATGCAGGCGTGGCGCCGGCCCCCCGGGGGGCCGGCGGCAGCGTGCGGCCTGGATACAGAGAATCACCATGGGATATCAATGGAACTGGGGCGTGCTGTTCGCCCTTTCCCCGGATGGCGGGCAGACCTATCTGCAGACGCTGCTCGATGGCCTGGCGGTCACGGTGCAGACCGCCGCGCTGGCGTGGGCGCTGGCGCTGGGCCTGGGCATCGCCGTCGGCGTGGCGCGCACCCTGCCGTATCCAATCGTCAAGAGGCTGGCGGCCGTCTACGTGGAGGTGTTTCGCAACATCCCGCTGATCGTCCAGATGTTCCTCTGGTACTTCGTGCTGCCCGAGCTGTTGCCCAGGGCGCTGGGCGACTGGATCAAGCAGCTGCCCGAAGGGTCGTTCTATACGGCGGCGCTGTCCATCGGGGTGTACATGTCGGCGCGCATCGGCGAACAGTTGCGCGCCGGCATCGAGGCGTTGCCGCCGGGCCAGCGCCAGGCCGGCCTGGCGTTGGGTTTGACCCTGCCGCAGCTGTACCGCCATGTGCTGCTGCCCAACGCCTTGCGCATGGTGCTGCCGACCATGACGTCCGACTGCCTGAACACCATCAAGAACACGTCGGTGGCGCTGACCATCGGCCTGGCCGACCTGACCGCGCAGGCGCATGCCATGCAGGAGTACTCGTTCCAGGTGTTCGAGGCCTTCCTGACCGCGACCGTGGCCTACCTGGCGCTGAACCTGATCGTGATCGTGGCGATGCGCGCGCTGGAGCGCTGGGTGAGCATCCCCGGGCAGTCGCCGCGCCGCGCGCAGGCCGCCAAGGGAGGGCGGGCATGAGCAACTTCGACTATCAGGCCATCATCGACGCGTTGCCGTATCTGTTTCTCACCGGCTTGCGCTTCAGCCTGCTGTTGACCCTCTCGTCGGCGGCCGGCGGGGTGGTGCTGGGCGCGCTGCTGGCCATCGCGCGCCTGTACGGCCGGCGCTGGTTGGCGTGGCCAGCCGCCATCTACGTGAACCTGTTCCGCTCGCTGCCGCTGGTGCTGGTGATTTTCCTGATCTATTTCATCCTGCCCTATCTGCTGCAGTGGATCACCCAGGCCGAGCGGCCCATCGTGCTGGGCGCCACCGGTTCGGCCTTCGTGACCTTCATCCTGTTCGAGGCCGCGTATTTCTCGGAGATCATCCGCGCTGGCATCGGCAGCGTGGGGCCGGGGCAGTACGCCGCCGGCAGCGCCCTGGGCCTGACGCATGGCCAGGTGCTGCGCAAGGTGATCCTGCCGCAGGCCGTGCGCAACATGCTGCCGGTGCTGCTGACCCAGGTGATCGTCATCTTCCAGGAAACGGCGCTGGTGTACGTGCTGTCGCTGCCCGACTTCCTGGGCGCGGCCACCAAGATCGCGCAGCGCGACAACCGGCTGGTCGAGATGTACGTGCTGGTGGCGGTGGTGTTCTTCGTGCTCTCTTTCACCGCCTCGCGCGGGGTGCGCGCCTTGCGCGCGCGCCTGGGCGCATGAGGGCGGGCGTATCCATATGGAGTTGTTGTCCATGATAGAAATAGAACGGCTCGGCAAACGCTACGGCGATCTGTCGGTGCTCAGGGATTGCTCGCTGAGCGTGGCGCGCGGCGAGGTGGTGGTGGTGTGCGGCCCGTCCGGCTCGGGCAAGTCGACGCTGATCAAGTGCGTGAACCGGCTCGAACCGTTCGAGTCCGGCCGCATCGTGGTCGATGGCACCGACGTGGGCGCGCCGGGCACCGACCTGCCGGCGCTGCGCGCGCGCGTGGGCATGGTGTTCCAGCATTTCGAGCTGTTTCCGCACCTGAGCGTGCTGGAGAACGTCTGCCTGGGCCAGATGAGCGTGCTGGGACGCAGTCGCGCCCAGGCCCGGGCCAAGGCGGCGACGCTGCTCGAGCGCGTGGGCGTGGCCGCGCACCGCGACAAGCATCCCGGGCAGTTGTCCGGCGGCCAGCAGCAACGCGTGGCGATCGCGCGCGCCCTGGCGATGGACCCGGTGGTCATGCTGTTCGACGAGCCGACCTCCGCGCTCGACCCGGAAATGATCGGCGAAGTGCTCGACGTCATGACCGGCCTGGCGCGCGATGGCATGACCATGATGGTGGTCACCCACGAAATGGGCTTCGCGCGCCGGGTGGCCGACCGCATCGTCTTCATGGAGGACGGCGAGATCATCGACGACGTCGCGTCGGCCGAGTTCTTCGGCAGCGCCGCGTCGCCGCGTTCGCGCGAATTCCTCTCGCGCATCATCAGCCATTGACCGATATCCAACACCCAGGCGGTAGCCTCATGTCTTCCCTTTTCTATATCAACGGCAGTTTCGTGCCTGCCGAGCAGGCGCGCGTCCCGGCCATGGACCGGGGGTTCCTGTTCGGCGACGGCGTCTACGAGGTCATGGCGGTCATCGACGGCATGCTGCTCGAGTTCGAGCGTCACGCCGCCCGCCTGGCGCGCAGCCTGGGCGAGATCGGGATCGCCAACCCGCTGCCGCGCGAGCGCCTGCTGGCCGTATGCCGCGAGCTGGTCGGCCGGGCCGGGCTGCGCGAGGGGTCGGTCTACGTGCAGGTGACGCGCGGCGCCGACACCAGGCGCGATTTCGCGTTTCCGGCCGGCGTAGAGCCTACCGTCATGCTGTTCACCAGCGAGAAAGGCCTGCGGGTCAATCCGCTGGCGCAAAGCGGCGTGCAGGTGGCCAGCGTGCTCGACCTGCGCTGGCAGCGCCGCGACATCAAGAGCGTGTCGCTGCTGGCCCAGGTGCTGGCCAAGCAGGCCGCGCAGGAGCGCGGCGCCTTCGAGGCGGTGATGGTGGATGCGCAGGGCGTGGTGACCGAAGGCTCGTCGTCGAGCGTGCTGCTGGTCAACGCGGCCGGCGAGATCGTGGTGCGTCCGCTGTCGCAGGACATCCTGCCCGGCTGTACGCGCGCGGCCGTACTGGAGCTGGCGCGCGAGCGCGACATGGCGATGGTCGAACGCCCGTTCACGCTGGACGAATGCCGCCAGGCGCGCGAAGTCATCCTGACTTCGGCGCTGCACTTCGTGCTGCCGGTCATCGCCGTCGACGGCGAGCCGGTGGCCGACGGACGGCCCGGGCCGGTGTGCGCCGCGCTGCGCGAGCTATACCTGCGCCATACCCTGGCCACGGCGCTCTGAGCGCGCTACGGTTCGCGTTGCACAGGCTTGAGCGGATCGAAATCCTGCCAGCGGTTGTCGCGCCACACGCCTTCGGCGTGCTCGACGTCATGGCCGTTGGCCGCGCGCAGCACCTGGCAGGCCAGGGTTTCGCGCGCGGGGTCGGTATGCAGCGCCAGCAGCAGGCCGGCCGGCCGCACTTCGGGGTGACTCTCGGGGGCGGCCTCGCCGCGCTTGCGCGCCAGGTGTCCGGTGACCCACAGCGCGCCGAACAGCGAGCCGATATAGGCGCCCACGCCGGCTGCCGCCAGCATGGCGATGGTAGATTCGTTCAGGCCGGCGACGATGAAGCCGCCGGCAATCGCGAAGGCCAGGCCGAACAGGGCGGCGCCGAGGATGGCGCCCATGTCGGCCCTGCCGGAGTCGGGGTCGGAGCGTCGGTCTCCGCCATAGGCGTAGCGGCTGTGCTCGCCGGCGCTGTTGACGTAGAAGACATGGACGTCCTGTTTGGTGAAGCCCTCCGAGAACAGCCGCTGGGCGGCGTTTTCGACGTCGGGAAACGTATCGAAGCGGGCGGCGACGATCAGTGACATGGCAATCTCCTTGCGCCCGCGCGCGCGGGCAGATTGACATGCCTTGATCGTAGCGCCGGCGCCCGGCGGGCGCCAGCGCCTGCCGCCGGCGGCCGGTCAGTTGATGCGCGGCAGATTGGCGTCGCGGATCATGCGGCCCATTTCTTCCTGGCCCTTCTTCAGCAGCTCGGCGTACTCGGCGCCCTTGAGCGCGGCGGGGTCCACCCCCAGTTTCTCGAACGAGTCGCGCGTGACGGGATCGGCCACCGCCGCCAGGGCCGCCTGCTGCAGCTTGGCCAGCACGTCGGCGGGCGTGCCGCGCGGCGTGGCCAGGCCGATCCAGGAGTCGATCTGTACCGGCCAGCCGCTTTCCTTGATGGTCGGCACCTCGGGCAGCTCGGGCCAGCGCATCGGGCTGGCCGAGGCGATCATGCGCAGCTTGCCGTCGCGGATGTGCGGGAGCACGTCGGAAGGGTTCTGCACGATCACGTCGACCTGACCGCCCAGCAACGCGGTCACGGTTTCGCTGCCGGACTTGTACGACACCTGCTCGAACTTGCCGCCGGTCAGGCGGCCCAGTTCCAGCAGCGCCAGGTTGTTGGGCGAGGAGGGCGCGCCGAAGAACACGCCGTTGGGTTTCTTCGCGGCCTCGACCAGATCCTGCAGCGTCTTGTACGGCGAGTCGGCGCGTACCGTGATGCCGTAGCGGTAGCGGCCCACGCCGGCGACGAAATCGAAATCGTCCATGGTGTAGGGCAGCTTCATCAGGTGCGGCATGATGGCTTGCGTGGAATACGTGACCACGCCGACCGTGTAGCCGTCGGGCGCCTGGCGGGCGACATAGCCCGGGCCGATGGTGCCCAGTGCGCCGGGCTTGTTCTCGACGATGACCGTCCTGCCCAGCGGCTTTTCCATGCCCTTGGCCAGGGCGCGCGAGGCCACGTCGGTATTGCCGCCGGCGCCGTAGTTCACCACCAGGCGCACTTCGTTCTTCGGGAAATCGGTCGCGGCCGCGCTGGCGGCCAGGCCCAGGCAGGCCAGGGTGCCGGCCAGATACTTGCTTATGTTTTTCATTGCTCCTCCTTGGGAAGTCCGTGTCGTGTTGGCTTGAACATGCCTCAGGGCATGTAGAAGCCGCCGTTGATGTCGATGATGGCGCCGTTGACGAAGCCGGCGTCCGGGCCGCACAGGAAGGCGATCGATGCGCCGACCTCCTCCGGCGTGCCCAGGCGGCGCACCGGGATCTGCTCGGCGTAGCGCTGGTTCACTTCGGGGCCGGCCTGTTGCGCCATTTCGGTGAGGATGCGGCCGGGCGCCACGCAATTGGCGGTGATGCCGTATGGGCCCATTTCCGAGGCGATGGCGCGGGTCAGGCCGATGACGCCCGCCTTGGAGGCCATGTAGCTGGGGCCCGCCACGATGGACCGGGCGCGCCCGGCCAGCGAGGCGACGTTGACGATGCGGCCATAGCCCTGGTCGCGCATGGCCGGCAGGAACAGCTGGCACAGGCGCATCACGCAGGTCAGGTTGATGCCGAGCACCTGCGCCCATTCCTCCTCGGTGACTTCGAGGATGCCCGACGAGCGGCCGTCGGGACGCTTGGGCGAGACGCCGGCATTGTTGACCAGGATGGACACCGGGCCCAGCTCGGCCGCGATGCGCGTCTGCAGCGCCTGCAGGGCGGGCAGATCCTGCACGTCGGCGCTGACGGCGGTCACGCGGTCGTGCCGCGCGCCGAACAGCGCCTGGGTATCGATGGCGCCGCGATCTATGGTGACGACATGGTTGCCCGCGGCCAGCAGGGCGCGCGCGCTGGCCAGGCCGATGCCGCGCCCGGCGCCGGTGACGACGGCGATGCGGGGCGCGCTCATGCCTGCACTCCGGCGTCGGGCGTGAAGAAGGTGATGGGCGGGAAGGCGTTTTCGTCGCAGATGACTTCGATCAGCGCCGAGCCCGAGGCGGCGCGGGCCTGCGCCAGCGCGTCGGCCAGCTGGGCCGGATCCTCGACGCGGATGCCGGTGCAGCCGCAGGCGCGCGCGATGGCGGTGTGGTCCACCGGCGCGAAGGCCACGGCCGAGGTATGGGCGCCGAACTTGACGTTCTCGGCGTGCTTCTGGAAGCCCAGGATGCCGTTGTTGATGACGATGACCGTGACCTTCACGCCCATGCGCGCGGCGGTCTCCAGCTCGGACCAGACGTGGCCGAAGCCGCCGTCGCCCACCAGGGCGTAGACCTCGGCCCGCGGATTGGCCAGCTTGGCGCCCATGGCCATGGGAAAGCCCCAGCCCAGCCCGGCCAGGCCGCGCGGCGTCAGAAAGCGCATGCCCGGGCGCAGCGCCGTCAGGAAATGCGTGATCCAGATCGACGAATAGCTGGCGTCGGCCGCGACGATGGCGTGCTCGTCGAGCTGTTGCTGCAATTCGTGCATGATGCGTTCGGGCCGGATCGGCGAGGCGTCCGACAGGCGCACCGCGGCCGAGTCTTCCAGGTGCTTTTCGCGGCCTTGCGCGATGGCCTGCTCGACGCCGGCACGGGCCTGGCGGCGCGCGCCCAGGTCGTGGCCGGCCAGGGCGGCGGCCAGGGCTTCCAGCGTCAGGCGCGCGTCGCCGACCAGGCGCAGCGCTTCATAGTTGCGGCCTACTTCCAGGCCATCCACGTCGATGTGGATGTACTGGGCATTCTTCGGATAGAGCTGCCAGGAGTCGGTGCCGTTCTGGTTGGTGCGATTGCCCACCAGCAGCACTACGTCGGCCTCGGCGATCAGGCGGCGCTGGAAGCGCGTGGGGCCGTTGGGGCCCATGTTGCTGCCGACCACGCCGATCGACAGCGGATGGCGTTCGTCGACCGCGCCCTTGCCCATGACCGTGGTGGCGACCGGCAGGTGGGCGGTTTCCTGCAGCGCCGCCATGGCGGCGCTGGCGTCGGAGATGTGCACGCCGCCGCCGGCGATGACGACCGGGCGCTGCGCCTGCGCCAGCAGGCTGGCGGCGCGGGCGATGGCCTGCGGCGCGGCCACGCTGCGGTCCAGCGGGAAGCGGCCCAGCGAATCGTTGCGCGGCAGGGCCGGCGCGGGCGCGGCGGCGGCCAGCAGGTCGGCCGGCAGCAGCAGGGCGACCGGGCCGGGGCGGCCGCTGCAGGCCGCGGCGAAGGCCTGGTCGACGTAGTCCTCGATGCGCGAGGCTTCGGTGACGCGGCGCACCCACTTGGTGACCGGCTGGAACAGCGCGATGTGGTCGAGTTCCTGGAACGCGTTGCGGTCGGTCTGGTCGCGGTTGACGTCCTGCACCAGGGCGATCACCGGCACCGACACTTTCATGGCTTCGGCCAGCGGGGCCACCAGCAGGGTGGCGGCCGGGCCGTTCTGGGCGGTCACGATGGCCGGCTTGCCGCTGACGCGCGCGTACGCGTCGGCCATGTAGCCCCCGGCGTTTTCGGTGCGGTAGGCGACCTGGCGCATGCCGGCCTGTTCGGCGGCCAGGTGCAGCATGCTGGGCAGGCTCTGCCCGAACAGGGTGTCCACGCCGTGGCGCGCCAGCGCGCGCACGATTGCGTGGGCCACGGTGCCGTCCAGCGTGAACCCCGGGGCGGAAAGGGGCTTGGGTAGGGTGCTCATGAGGCCTCGTCCTGAATCATGGCCGCACCATCGCGGCTATTTAGTAATTTATATTTTATAAAGTATAGCGGGTTGGCCGGGAATATGGCAACATCGGTCAACCGCCCCCTTTTTGCGCTGATCCACCTTCCATGAACATGCCGCTCGCGCCGATGGCGCGCGAAAACATTGCCGCTGTCATCTATCGCCAGCTCAAGCAGCTGCTGATGATGGGCGAGCTCAAGCCCGGCGAGGTCCTCACGCTGCGCACGCTGACCGAACGCCTGGGCGTGAGCCAGACGCCGGTGCGCGAAGCCTTGCTGCAACTGGTGTCCGAGCGCGCGCTGGCCATGTCGCGCGGCAAGTCCGTCAGCGTGCCCGCGCCCACGCGAGAGAAACTGCAGGAGCTGCGCGATATCCGCCTGACGCTGGAAGTGCTGGCCACCGAACGCGCCACGCCGCGCATTTCGGACGCCGAGATCAAGACGCTGGAGCGTCTGCACCGCGAAATGGTCCGCTACAAGAACAGCGAACAGCGCGAGGGCGTGCTCAAGACCAACTACGAGTTCCACTTCACGCTGTACAACGCGTCGGGCATGCCGGACCTGGTGGCCATCATCGAGGGATTGTGGGCGCAGACCGGCCCTTCGCTGACCTACCTGTACCAGAAGCCGTTCGCCCATCTGTACGACGAGCATCCGCACCTGCCGCTGATCGATGCGTTGCGCCGGCACGACGTGGAGGCGGCCGTCGCGGCGGTGCGCCGCGACGTGGCGGGCTACGGCGCCGCCCTGATGGAGCGCCTGCCCGCCGAAGCCGGCCAGACGGCCGGCGGCTAGGCGCTGCCTACAGCTCCAGCACGATGCGCTTGCCCTTGCCGGCGGCGCGCGAGCAGCAGCTCATCATCTTGCCGTTGGCCTCGCGTTCGGCGCGGGTCAGCACCACGTCGCGGTGATCGATCTCGCCGTCGAGCACGCGCACCTCGCACGAACCGCACAGGCCTTCCTCGCAGTCGCTCTGCACGTCGATGTTGGCCGCCCGCAGGGCGGTCAGCAGCGTCTGGTCGGCCGGCACCGTGATGACCAGGCCGGAGTCCTTCAGCTCGGCCTCGAACGCATGCTCCTTGTCCGGGTCCAGGGTACCCAGCGTCGAATGGAAATGCTCGACCCGCAGCGTGTCTTCGGGCCAGTGCGCGCAAGCCTGCTGCAACGCCTCCAGCATGCGCTCGGGGCCGCAGGCGTAGACCTGGACGCCGGCGGCGGGCCGGGCCAGCAGCGCGGCGAAGTCGTTGCGCCGTCCCTCGTCGCTGGCGTGCACGTGCAGCCGTTCGCCATGCAGCGCGGCCAGCTCGTCGAGCATGGCCATGCAGGCGCGCGAACGCCCGCTGTAGTGCAGTTCGTAATCGATGCCCAGTTCGCGGGCGCGGCGGGCCATGGCGCTGACCGGCGTGATCCCGATGCCGCCGGCGATGAAAATGGCGCGGCCGGCGGCCTCGTCGAGGCGGAAATGGTTGCGGGGCCCGCGGATGCGCAGGCGTTGCCCCGGCCGCGCCTCCTGGTGGATCCAGGCCGAGCCGCCGCGGCCCTCGGCTTCCTTCAGCACCGCGATGCGCAGCCGCGCGGCGTCGGCCGGGTCGCCGCACAGCGAGTACTGGCGCGACAGGCCGGTGTCGCCGCATTCCACGTCGATATGCGCGCCCGGCGCCCAGCGCGGCAGCGCCTTGCCGTCGGGCGAGGCCAGCGTCAGCATGACGATGTCCCGCGCCACCTGCTCGACCCGCTCCACCACCACCGGCCGGCTGATCGCGTGCGTGGACGGCTCGCCGATGCGCACCGGCTGTTGCTGCGCCAGCAGTTGCGGCTGGCGCCGCTCGGGATTGCGGCTCGGATCCCATTCCACCCACAGGTGCTCGGGGCCGCGGAACGAGGTGTTGGGGACGTAGGTGAACTGCTGCTGCGCCAGCTTCATGTGGGGCAGGCGGCGCGTGAATTCCTCGAGGAAAATCTGCATTTCCATGCGCGCCAGGTTCTTGCCCATGCACTGGTGCGAGCCGTAGCCGAAGGTGAGCTGGTCGCTGGCGTTGTCGCGGCGGATGTCGAACAGGTCGGCGTCGGCGAAATGGCGCTCGTCATGGTTGGCCGAGGACGAGACGATCAGCAGCTTGGCGCCGGCCGGGATCGGCACGCCGGCCACTTCGGTGTCGCGCGTGGCCAGGCGGCGCCAGGCGGCCACCGAGCCGTTGTGGCGCAGGCATTCCTCCACCGCGTTGGGGATGAGCGAGGGATCCTCGCAGATCTCGCGCCAGGCGTCGGGGTGCTGCAGCAGCAGCTTGAGCGCATTGGCCGAGGCGTTGGCGGTGGTTTCGTGGGCGGCCACGATGCCGGCCATCATCATTGAATGCAGGTACGAATCCGTCACCACGTCGGGAAACTCGCGCTGCTTGCGGATGCCGTACTGCATCCAGCCTGGCTGGTCCGGGTCCTGGCGCATCTTGTCGAGGATCTTGCCTGCCAGCTGCCAGAAGTTGCCCACCGCGTGGGCCACCGCCACCTGCTCCTCCGGCTTGGGCCGGCCCCAGGTGTTGACCGTGTGCGCGATCGAGTACTGGCGCAGCAGGTCCATGTCTTCTTCCGGCACGCCCAGGAAATGCAGCGCCACGGTCAGGGGCACTTCCCAGAGCATCTGGTCGACCAGGTCGGCGCGGCCGTCGTCGATGAAGCGGTCGACGTACTCGCGCGTCAGGCGCCGCACCATGGGTTCGTGATGCCTGAGCGCCTCCGGGGTGAAAGGCTCCATCAGCGCGCGGCGGCGCGGCATGTGGGCCGGCTCGTCCTCGTTGACCAGCGTGCGGTTCATCGCATAGCCGTACGACTCCAGCACGGCATTGGCCTGCGGCCCCGTGGGCGTGATCTTCTCCAGCGCGATCGACGGGCTGAAGGTGATGTTGTCGCGGAAGATGGCCTTGATGTCGTCGTAGCGGGTCACGACCCAGTAGCCCAGCCGGGGGCTGTAGAACACCGGCTCCTGCTCGCGCGCCCAGCGGACGTATTCGGGCGGATCCTGCTGGTAGCCATCGCCGAATGGATCGAACTCGGCCGCGCGGGCGCTGACGTGCGCAGGACAGCCGCCCGCGCGCGCCAGCGCGGCATGGTCGATCGGACAGCCCGTGGCGGGCGCGGGAGAGGAGGTCTGGGACATGGCGTCGTTCCGAAAAAAGAAAACAGGGACTGCGCGGCGGCGTATCAGTCCAGCT
The DNA here is from genome assembly GCF_002119705.1 of Bordetella genomosp. 6. Taxonomy (NCBI): domain Bacteria; kingdom Pseudomonadati; phylum Pseudomonadota; class Betaproteobacteria; order Burkholderiales; family Alcaligenaceae; genus Bordetella; species Bordetella genomosp. 6. The sequence continues at coordinate 4,769,215 of NZ_CP021107.1, read as the reverse complement.
TGATGCCGAGATCGCGGATCAGCTTGTGCCAGCGCGTGCGCTCGGCCTGCAGCAGGTCGCGGTATTGCTCGGGCGTGTTGCCGACCGGCTCGATGCCGAAGTCCACCAGCTTCTGGCGCGTGGCCGGGTCGTTGATGGTGGCCACCAGCTGGCGGTTGAGCGTGTCGATCACGGGTGCGGGCGTGGCGGCCGGCACGACGATGCCCACCAGGGCGGCGGCCTCGACATTCTTGAAGCCCAGTTCGGCGAACGTGGGAACGTCGGGCAATTGCGCCAGGCGCGTGGGGTTGGCCACCGCCAGGGCGCGTACCTTGCCGCCGTGGATGAAGCCGGCGCCGGCGGCCAGGTCCACCATCATGGCCGGGATCTGTCCGCCCGCCACGTCGGCCAGGGCCGGCGCGGCGCCGCGATACGGCACGTGGACCAGGTTGGTGCCGGTCTCGACTTTCAGCAGTTCCATCGCCAGGTGATGCGGGCTGCCGGCGCCGGCCGAGGCGTAGTCCATGCCTTCCTTGCGCGCCCTGACCTCTTCGATGAAGCCCTTGACATCGGTGGCCTTCAGCCCGGGGCCGGCCACCAGGATCATCGGAAAGCGCCCCATCAGCGTGACGGGCGCCAGGTCCTTGACCGCGTCGTACGACAGCTTCTGGTACAGCGCCGGGTTGAACACCAGCGTGCCGTTGTCGGCCGACAGCATGGTGTAGCCGTCGGGCTGGGCCCGCGCCGTTTCCGAGGCGCCGATGGCGGTATTGCCGCCCGGTTTGTTGTCCACCACGACCGGTTGGCCCATGCGCGGCGCCAGGCCCTGGCTGACCGTGCGGGCGAGAAAGTCCGAGCCGCCGCCGGCCGCGTAGGGCACGACCCAGCGCACAGGCTTGGACGGATAGGTGTCGGCGGCCTGGGCGGTGGGCGCGGCCAGCAGCGGCAGGGCCGCAGCGGCCAGCGCCAGCGTCCGCTTGAGGGTGGAAATGGGCATGTTTGTCTCCGTGTCGTGGTATGTGCGGATGAATTGCGCGATGCGCAATTGCGTAAATCATATACGCATTGCGTAATCATGCAATGGGGGTTAACCTGTGCGGGTTCCGCAGCCTCCGAACTGTCTCCGATGCCCCAGGTTTCTCGTTCCGCCGATTCCACTCCCCCCGCGCGCCAGCGCGAGCGGCGCCAGCGCGTGCAGGCGGCCGAGACCGGCATGGCCGTGCTCACGGGGTTGGGCCGGCTGGGCGGGCGCGCCAGCCTGACGGCGCTGGCCGCGCAGGTGGCGGAAAGCCCGGCCAAGGTGCACCGCTACCTGGTCAGCCTGATGGAGGCCGGGCTGGTGGGGCAGGACGCCGCCACCCAGCAGTACTACCTGGGGCTGGAGTCCCTGCTGCTGGGGCTGTCGGCCATGCGCCAGGCCGATCCCATCCGCATGGCCGAGGCCTCGCTGGTGCGGCTGCGCGAAGCGCTGGAAGTCACCTGCTTCGTGGCGGTCATGGGCAACAAGGGGCCGACCATCGTGCGCATCGAGGAGCCGGGCCTGCCGGTCACGGTCAACGTGCGCGCGGGTTCGGTGCTGTCGATGCTGTGGTCGGCCACCGGCCGCGTGCTGCTGGCCACGCTGGACGAAAGCGCCGTGCGCGCCCTGGCGCGGGCCGAGCTGCAGGCCGCCGATGCCGAACAGCGCGCCCAGCTGGATCCCGATGATCCGATCGGCGCCTTGCAACGCTCGGTGCGCGCGGCCGGCTGCGCGGCGGTGCGCGACACGAATCTGCGCGGCATCAGCGCGGTGGCCGCGCCGCTTTACAACTACACCGGCCGGCCCTGCGCGGTATTGACGGCGCTGGGCGCCAGCGGCGGCTTCGATCCGTCGCCCGACGGCGCGGTGGCGCGCGCGTTGCGCGACGAGGCGCGCACGGTCAGCACCCTGCTGGGCTACACCGGCCAGTAGGCCGCGGGCGCCGCCGCCATCGCGGCGTCATCAACCCGGCCTGATTATTTATCTATACTTACGCGCTTGCGCGCCGCGGCATGCGGATCACCGGCCTTGCTCGAGGCTGGCGTGGCGCGTCATCACATGGCCTGGCGATCGTGCACGCGCCGGGGTAGTCCTGGAAGCGTCGCCAAGATGTCGTTGCACCCCGTAGTCTGTCTTGACCGGTCCCGGCGGGGCCCCGGTGTTTTTCCCTCCCATTCGATGCCTGCCGCCGTGCGCCGCGGCGTGTCCGCGCTGCTGGGCGTGGCGGGAACCCTGGCGCTTGCCGCCCCGGCCTGGACGCAGGCGCGCCAGGAAGCCGACGGCGGCGCCCACCCCGCCTGGATGGCCGCCGCCAGCAATTGGCAGGTGCTCGAAGGCGGCTCCGGCGCGGCGCGCGTCAAGCAGCGCACCAGCGGCGTGTACGCGGGCGGCGAGCACGCGCTGGGCGCCGGCATGCGCCTGGGCGGCGTGCTGGGCCTGACGCGCAGCACGGCGCGCGTCGACGACCTGGACGCCAAGGGGCACGTGAACAGCTACAACCTGGCCTTGTACGGCGCCCGCACCGTGCCCGCCGGCGCGGGCGACTTCAACGCCGTGGCGGGCGCGGGCTATACCTGGCACGACATGGACACCAGGCGCCATTTCCATTGGGCCGGCACGTCGCAGACCCTGACGGCGGATACCCATGGCAGCACCGTCCAGGTTTTCGGCGAACTGGGTTATCGCTGGCGCGCGTCGGCGCGGGTGCAGATCGAGCCGTTCGCGGCGCTGGCCTGGCGTGACGTGCGTACGCGCGCCTTTGTCGAGTCCGGCGGCTGGGCGGCGATCAGCGCGGGACCCAGCCGGCTGACGCAGACCACGACGACCCTGGGTTTGCGCGGCGAGGCCGGCTACATGCTGGGGCCGGCGCCGGGCAAGCTGCGCTTGGCCCTGGGCTGGCGCCGCGCTTTCGGCGATGTCGATCCGCAGGCCACGCTGGTGCTCGATGGCGGCAATGCCCTGGCGGCCACCGGCGCGCCCATCGCGCGCGACGCGGCGCTGGCCGGCCTGGGCGCCGAGCTGGCGCTGTCGCGCTCGGCCGCGATCGGGCTGGCCTATATCGGCCAGTATGGCGGCGGCAACCGCGAGCACACGGGTGCGCTCAGCCTGCGCTGGCTGTTCGGCGCCTGAAGGGCGGCGCGGCCTCAGGCGCCCGACGAGGTTTCGTCGTCGTCGAGGTAGATGCGCGCCAGGCCTTGCGCGATGGATTCCTTGATCTGCTCGGTGCGCTTGGCGATGTGGCTGCGCAGGTTCTGCTGCGCGGTGGCGATGTCGCCGGCGCGCAGCGCGGCGAGGATCGCGGCGTGTTCGGCCTGGGTCTTGTCGCGGCCGATGCGTTCCATGTTGATCCAGCGGATGAAGCGGATGCGTTCGTTGACGTTGTCCAGGATCCGCTGCAGCTCATGGTTGCCGGACATCTCGGCCAGCATGCGGTGGAACGTCTCGTCGAGGCTGACGAGTTCGGTGACCGGCAGGTCGGGCGACTTGGCGCGGCTTTCGGCCAGGAAGGCCTCCAGCGCATCGAGCCGCTGCGGACTGGCGCGCCCGGCGGCCAGTTGCAGGCATGCCACTTCCAGCACTTCGCGGGTTTCGTACAGGTCGATCATTTCCTTGAGGTTGAGCGGGCGGCGCACATAGCCGCGCCCGGCCTCGGCCAGGAACCCGTCGCGCGCCAGGAAATGCAGCGCTTCCCTGACGGGGGTGCGACTGACGCCCAGGCGTTCGGCCAGGGCCACCTCGTTGAGGCGTTCGCCGGGCTTGATTTCATAGGAGATCACCATCTCGCGCAGCTTCTCCAGCACTTGCGAGAACGCGCGCCGGCCTTTTTCGGCCGGTTCACCGGTTGTTTTGTTCATTGTTGTCGTCATGGGCAGCACGCGCCTGCGCCGGCGCGCATCGCGGTGGCGGACCCGGCCTCGATCAGTGAGGGCAAGTGGATCGTCATTGTAATTACTCCTGGCCGGACGCCGGGCGGACCCCGCGGCTGGCGCCGCGCGGCCCGCCGCTCCAGGGTCAGGGCGTGACCACGACCTTGCCCATGACTTCGCGGTCCTCGATCAGGCGCAACGCCTCGCCGGCATCCTGCAGGCTCAGCACGCGGTCGATCGGCACCTGCATCTTGCCCGACTTCACCAGGCCGAGCAGGGCGTCCAGGTCTTCGCGCATCCAGCCGTTGGAGCCGCGGATGTTCAGCTCGAAGGTCCAGATGAAGCGCAGGTCGGTCTGCGGATCGTAGCCGGCGGTCGCGCCGCAGGTCAGCAGGCGGCCGCCGCGCCGCAGGCAGCGCATCGACTTGACCCAGGTGTCGCCGCCGGTGAAGTTGACCGCCACGTCGACGCCGCCGTCGAACTTGCGACGGTGCGGCTTGCCGTAGAGTTCATAGATCGCCTTGGCGAAATCGGTGTCGGCGTAGTTGATGACATGGTCGGCGCCCAGTTCGCGCAGCCGCTGCATCTTGGCTTCGCTGCTCGCGCAGGCGATCACCTGCGCGCCGGCGATCTTTGCCAGCATCACGCATCCCACGCCCACGCCGCCGCTGGCGCCCAGCACCAGCACCTTCTCGCCGGCCTGCACCTGGCCGATGGTGTTCATCATCCGATAGGCCGTGCCGAAAGCCACCGGCAGCGCGGCGGCCTGCTCATAGCTGACTCCGTCCGGAATGCGGATCAGCTGGTGCTCGCGCGCCTTGCACAGTTCGGCCAGGCCGCCGTGCACGGTCTCGCCCATCAGGCCGCCCTCGGCCCGGTTGATCGGGTCGACCAGCACGCGGTCGCCGGCTTTCCAGCCCTGCACGCCCGGGCCTACCTCGACGATCTCGCCGGCCACGTCCAGCCCCATGATGACCGGAAAGTTCAACTTGATACCTGGCATCCCCCGCCGGGTGAATACATCGTGATAGTTGATCGACGTTGCCTTGACGCGCAGGATCACGTCGCCTTCGCCCGCCTTCGGATCGGGAAACGCGGTGTCGTATTGCAGGACTTCCGGGCCGCCGTGACCGTGAATGACAACTGCCTTCATGGATTTTCCTCACTCTGGTTGAGATGGGTGGGTGGGTTTGCTCATCGGCGCAGGGCGTTGCCGCCCCGCGTCAAAGGGGGGGCGCCGCAATCAGTTCGGCCGCCAGCAGGGCCGCCGCCCTGCGGTTGACCTTGCCAGTGCTGCTGATCGGCATTTCATCGACGAAGCGGACCGCGCGCGGGTGCTGGTAGGCCGGGCCGTGGGCCAGCGCGTAGTCCCTGACCTCCTGTTCGGACAGCGTCGCGTCGGGGCGCGGCACCACCAGCGCGACCGGCTTCATGCCCTTGAGCGGGTCGGCCAGCGGGACGATGCACGCCTGCACGATGGCGGGATGGCGCTCCAGCATCTTCTCGACTTCGCCCGGGTAGATGTTTTCGCCGCCGCACACGAACATATCGTCGGCGCGGCCGATGAAGTAATGGAAGCCGTGTTCGTCGCGCCGCATCACGTCGCCGGTGATGTAGAAGCCGTCTGGCGTCATGGCCGCGGCCGTCTGGTCGGGCAGCCCGTGGTAGCCCAGCATCAGCGCCGGCGAGCGGACCTGCAGCACGCCGGTGGCGGCATCGAGGTCGTCGCCGTCGGCCAGCCGCAGCTGCACCGCCGGATGCGGATAACCGACCGACAGCACGGGTTGCGCCAGCCCCTGCGGATGCGGGCCGAACACCAGCGCGCCGGTCTCGGTCGCGCCGTAGCCGTTGCCGAACGCCGCGCGCGGGAACATGGCGCGCGCGCTGTCGGCGATGCGCTGCGTCAGCGGTTCCGAGCCCAGGCGCACCATCGTCACGCTGGCCAGGTCGGCGCCAGCCAGCGCGCCGGTCTCGCGCGCCAGCAGCGCGATCATGGTCGGGATGGCGGTCAGCCAGGTGCAGCGGTAGCGCTCGATCGCGTCCAGGTAGCCGGCCGGCGAGAACTGCGGCATCAGCACCAGCCGGCCCTGGCCGGCCAGCGCCAGCTTGATCGTGTTGAGCGCGTTCATGTGGTAGAGCGGGGCGGCCACCAGGAAGCAGTGGCGTGCGTAGTCGGTGCTGGCCGTGCGCTGGCGCACCGTCCACAGATAGCCGGCGTGCGATATCTTCACGCCCTTGGGGCGGCCGGTCGAACCCGAGGTGTAGAGAAACAGCGCAGGCTGGTCGGCGGCGGGCCGCGCCGCCTCGAAAGGGCCGGGGTCGAGGAACCGCGCATAGCCGCCGGCGCCGCTGGCGCCGAACTCGACGCTTGGCAAGGCGACGGTGTAGGCGTCGCGGCGCGGGCCATCGCAAAAGACCAGCGCGGCGCCGCTGTCGCGCAGGATGAAGTCTACGCTGTCCGGCGGCAGCCGGTAGTTCACCGGCACGGCGATCAGGCCGGCGCGCATGATGCCCAGGTACGCGGCCAGGAACTCCATGCGGTTGGCCGACAGGATCGCCGCCCGCGCCCCGGCCGGCAGGCCGCGCGCGCGCAGGCCGCGCGCCACGCCGTCGGCCTGCGCATCGAGCTCGGCATAGGTATATTCGCGCGGCCCGGATTCGCCGCCCAGGTCGACAAGGGCAATGGCGGCGGGATTGCGCGCGGGCGAAAACAGCGCGCCCAGATTGGCCGTGGCGGCCGTCATGCCTCGCTCCAGGCCGCCAGGCCCGCCACCGCCTGACGCGTGATTTCCTGCGCATGGCGCAGCGTGCCCTCGCGCCATACCTGGTCGTACGGGCAGAACGAATCCAGCAGGTCGGCGCGCAGCATTGCGTAGCGCTCGCTGGCGGGGTCGGCCTTGAATTTCAGCCACAGGTCCAGCCGCAGCAGCCGGCGCATGTGCCAGCCGCGCGTGCCGAACTCGATGACCGCGCCGCACATGGGCACGTCGCCCAGCAAGGCCTGCACGCCGTGGAACAGCAACCCCTGGTAGTTGGGACGCGCCTTGCCGTGCGGGCGCTGGCCGACGATGCGGTCGCGGCCCCACCAGCGCGCGGCCAGCTCGTGCAGCGGCCCGCCTTCCTCGTTGAAGCACAGGAAGAACGGTTCGCCGTATCCGCCGATGCCGGTGTGCCAGTCGATCAGGGCGACCTTGCGCGCGCCGGCCAGGTGGTCGCGCACGATGCGCTCCAGCGTCAGGTTGGACCATTCGCGCGCCGCGCCGCCGTAGTTCAGGCCGTCCGGATGCGAATACTGGCCGCGCGCCAGGGTGTCGTACAGGCGGTCTTCGCCATGGCGGGCCGTGAAGTCCTCCATGGCCTGCTGGGCGGCCGCCACCTCGGCGCTGCTCCAGTCCTCGCGCAGCAGCTGCGGATGCAGGATGGCGTAATCCGGGTTGGCGGGGTGCGGCTGGTCGTGGTCGATGAAGTTGCGGTTCAGGTCGACGTTGTTCTCGGTGGTGCGGCTCAGGTGCGCGAACCCCCATGGGTTGATGGCGTGCACCATGATGACCGCCACATCGGGGTCCAGCGACGCGGGGCCGTCGCCCAGCATCCAGCCGATCTGCGCGGCCGAGCCGAAAAAGCCCTCCAGCCCGTGGGTGCCGCTGATCACCAGCAGCCGGCGCGGCGCGTCGGCGCGGCCAAAGCGCGCGACATCGGTATGCAGGGCCCGGCCGTCCGGTCCGGTTTCGCCTTCGTGCAGGTACTGCGTCAGGGGCGCGCCGGCCGCGGCCGCCGCGGCGCGGAACTTGTCGCGCGCCCGCTGGTAATCGAGCGCATAGCACTGGTGGAATTCCATGGCGTTTCCCTTGCTCCTCATTCCGGCTGTACCGTGGCGGTGGTCGATTGCTCCCAGAACACCAGCTTGCGGTGCAGGAACCGGATCAGGTTGGTGCCGGTCAAGCCGATCACCACCAGGCTGAACAGGCAGGCGAACATCGTGGCCACGTCCATGTTGACCGAGGCGGACTGGATCAGGTAGCCCAGCCCCTGGCTGGACGAAATGAACTCCGAGACCACCGCGCCGATCAGGCTCAGCACCACCGAGATCTGCAGCCCGGCAAAGATGTGCCCCGAGGCGGCCGGCAGCTTGACGTGGAAGAACACGTGGCTGCGCGAGGCCTTGAAGGCCTTCATCAGGTCCAGCATGGCGGGATTGGCCTGCCGGATGCCGACCACGGTATTGATGAACATCGGGAAGAAACTCATCAGCGCCACCATCACCACCTTGGACGCCATGCCGAAGCCGAACCACACCAGCAGCAGCGGCGCGATGGCCACCTTCGGGGTCGACTGCAGGGCAATGATGTACGGGTAGATGAACTGCTCGAAGGTCTCGGATTCGGCCAGCACGGTGCCCACCACCAGCGCCATGCCGCAGCCGATCAGGTAGCCGTACACGGTGCTTTGCAGCGTGAACAGGAAGTGCGGCCAGTATTGGCCTTCGACATAGCCGATCCGGAGCGCGTTGAGCACGGCCTCGGGCGTGGGCAGCAGGTAGTTCGGCACCGCGAAAATCCGGATGCTGGCGAACCACAGGATCACCAGTACCACCCCGGTGATCAGGGGATACAGGAAGGATTTGACGGACTTGGACATGCGCGCCTCGGCTAATCGAATTGCACCAACTGGTCGAACAGCTCCCGCAGCTCGCCGCACAGGCGGGTGAACTCGGGGTCGGTCAGCGTGGCCAGCGTGCGCGGGCGCGGCAGGTTCACCGTCACCTCGCGGATGATGCGGCCCGGCCGCGCCGACATCACCACGATGCGGTCCGACAGGAACACCGCTTCGGCGATGCTGTGCGTGATGAACAGGGCGGACTTGCGCGTGGCCATCCAGATGCGCTGCAGCTCGATGCTCATGCGGTCGCGCGTCATGGTGTCCAGGGCCGAGAACGGTTCGTCCATCAGCAGCAGCGCCGGGTCGTGGATCAGGCCGCGCGCGATGCCCACGCGCTGCTGCATGCCGCCCGACAGCTCGCTGGGATAGTTGCTGGCGAATTTCTCCAGTCCGACCAGGCGCAGCAGCTCCATCGCCTTGGCGCGGCCTTCGGCCACGTTCATGCCCAGGGCCCGGATCGGCACCAGCACGTTGTCCAGCACCGTCTTCCAGGGCAGCAGCGTGGGCTGCTGGAAGACGATGCCGACGTCGCCGCGCGGGTCGTCGATGGGCGTGCCGTTGAGCAGCGCCTTGCCGCCGGAGGGCTTGAGCAGACCGCTGAACACCTTGATGAGCGTCGACTTGCCGCAGCCGGACGGGCCCAGCACCGACACGAACTCGCCCGCGCCCAGCTGCAGCGACAGATTGTCGACGGCCGTGATGGGGCCCTTGCTGGTGCGGTAGACCACGCTCAGGTTGTTGGCCGTCAGCAGCGCGTCGCCGCCGCCGGCGACGGCGGCGAGGGGAGCCGCGGCGGCCCGCGACGCCGGCCGCCCGCCCTCGACCAGGGATAGGTTCAGGGAAGTCATGTGCGTTCCAGCCTGCGTCTACTTGAGCTGTTTGGCGGCGGACACCACGGCCGCGGCGTCGAAGTCGTTGATGTCCTTGACGAACTGGTTGGTATAGAGCGGCTTGACGTCCACGTCCTTGGTGCTCAGCTGGCCGCCTTCGTGCAGGACATCGACATAGTCCTGCCACGATTGCTCGGTGTAGTAGCCCATTTGCGCCGGACCTTTCTCGGGCAGCATGGTGGCCAGGCGCACCTTCAGGATCTGCACCGCGTCGGCCAGCTTCTTTTCTTCCGTGCCGTCGGCCGGCTTGGTGGCCGGATACAGTTTCCAGAAGTTCTGCACGCAGGCCTGCGGATTGGCGTTGCACGCCACCACGCCCTTGGCGGCCGCGCGCGCGAAGGCCACCACCAGTTCGGGCCGCTCGCGCAGCGTGTCCTGGTGGGCGATCCAGCCGCTGGAGAACAGTTCGCGGTAGCTCTGGTCCATCGGCAGGCGGCGCAGGTCGGCGCCCATCTGCTCCATTTGCACGTGGAAGGTATCGAACAAGTTCAGCGCCTGCACCTTGTCGTCGGCCAGCGCGCGAAAGGCCGTCGCGCCCACGCCCACCGGCACGAACTCGTAGTCGCGCTGCAGTTCCAGGCCCAGCTTCTTCATCATCGCCTTGGTGACCGCCAGGTTGCCCCACGACATGGCGCCCACGCCGATTTTCTTGCCCTTGAGGTCCGCCAGCGAGCGGGCCGGGCTGTTCTTGGTGACGACCACCTCGAACGGCGACAGGTAGATGCCGTTGTAGAACATCTTCACCGGCAGGGCGTCGCGGCCGGGCTGGCGCGAGATGACCAGGGGGTCGGGCGTGATCCAGCCGAAGGTGATGTGTTTCTGCGTGACCTGCGGCAGCATGACCGCCGCGCCCTGGAAGAACGTGGCCTGCACGTCCAGGCCGGCTTCCTTGAAGTAGCCCATGCCGATGGCCATCAGCGTTGGCGCGTTGGACAGGGAGATGTTGGTGCCATAGGCGAAGGTGACTTTCTCCGCCGCGTTGGCCGCGCCGCCCGCGGTGGCCAGGGCCATGGCGGCCGCGCCGGCCAGGATGCCCCGTCGGGCGTGGCGCTTCAGGTCTTCGATACCGATCATGCTGCTGCTCCTGTTGTTGAGTTCGTGCAACGGGTTATATCGGTGCTGCTGGATGGCTTGCTGTTTCAGGGTTCTCCAGGCGCGCCGGCAAAGGCCGCCTCGGCGTCGGCGCAGAAAATGACGGCCGCGCCGCCCGCGTCGCCGGCGGCCACGGTCAGTTGCCCGCCGGCGCGACGGTAGGCGACCTGGTTGTGGTCCAGCACCGCGGCGGTGCGTGACAGATCGTCCACTTCGACGGCCAGCGCCGCCGGAAACGGCAGGGCCGGCGCCGGGCTGCCGGGCAGGCGCGCCGCCAGCGCGGCGGCGTCGACCAGGCCCAGCCTGCCCGAACGCAGCCTGAACCAGGCCTGGCCGCCGCGCCGTTCGCCCGGCACGCCGAGGTAGCGCGCATAGCGCGCCGCCGCGGCGTCCACGTCTTCGACCGCCACGATGGCCGCAGCCAGCGCGCGCGCGCCATTCGGGTGGTTCATGTAGCGCGCCTGCCAGAGCAGTTCCGGCGTTTCGTGGCGCAAGGTCAGGATGAGCCCTTCCGGCATGGCCTGGCGCGGCGTGCGCACCTGGCTGAAGCGGGCCAGGCACGGTCCGTCGGCGGCGTCGATATAGCGTTGCAGCACGCCGGGTTCGGCCGCGAAGCCGGCCTCGCGCAGCGCGGCGATGCGTTGTTCGGGGTCCGGCGTGTCGAACGCCACGATATGCATGCCGGCATAGCGCGCCAGCCCTTCCGGAATGCCGCGCAGGTCCAGCGTCGGGTCGACCACCGCGACCAGCTCGATATAGCCGCGCCCGAGCATGGCGCAGCGATTGGCGATGCCGGCCTTGACCACTTCGCGCGTGACGGCGTGCGTGCCGGAATGCTGTGACAGCGGCGTCAGCGTGAAGCCCAGCCGCTGGTACATGGCGGCCGCCGTGTCCATGTCGTGCGCATACAGCCCGACATGGTCCAGGCCGGCCGGCGCCGCGCCCATCGGTTTGCCCGGTTCTGTTCTGGTCATGTGCCCGCCCGTGTCGTGTCCGAGGCAGCGGGCTTCAGCCCATCCACTGGCTGACCGGGGCCGCCGCTTCCTGCAGCGGCTGGACGATGATGTCGACCAGCGCCGGGCCGCCGTACTCGATGGCGGCCTTGAGCACGCCGTCCAGTTCGCGCGGGTCCTCGACGCGCCACGCCTTGACGCCGTAGGCCTCGGCCACGCGGGCATGGTCGGTGCGGTCGAAGTCGACCGAGAAGTAGCGCTCCTGGTAGCCGGCCTTCTGGCTGGCCTTGATCCAGCCGTAGACCGAGTTCGACAGCACGATCATCAGCAGCGGCACCTTGCGGCGCACGATGGTTTCCATTTCGCCCACGGTGAAGCCGAAGCTGCCGTCGCCCATGACCGATACGACCTTGGCCGACGGACGGCCGATGGCCGCGCCCATGCCCGCGGCCATCGAGAAGCCCAGCGCGCCGTGGGCGCGGTTGGTGATGAAGTGGCGGCCCGGCTTGGAGGCTTCGAAATAGGCGGAGAAGTAAGGGCAGGGCGTGCCCGGGTCGGCCACCACCACCGATTCGGCCGGCAGCAGGCGATTCAGCGCGTCGACCACGCGCTCGGGCCGGATGGGAGCATCCAGCGAGGCGGCCAGCGGCTGCAGGGCCGCCAGCTTGGCGCCCTTCGCCTTGGCCGCCACGGCCTTGCCGTCGACCGCGTCCTTGGGGCGGGCGTCGATGCGCGCGTGCACTTCGCGGTTGAGCGCCTGCAGGGCCAGCAGCGCGTCGCCCACCATCGCCACGTCGGTGCGGTAGTTGGCTGCGATCACCATCGGGTCCGAGTCGATGTGCAGGATGGGCACCTCGCGGCTGGGGAAGCGCCAGTGTTCCGTGGAGGTGGAGCCGGCGCGGCAGCCGATCAGCAGCACCACGTCGGCATCGGCCAGCACCGCGCGGGTGGCCAGGATGCCGCCGTTGGAGCCCACCACGCCGGCGTTCAGCGGGTGCGTGTCGGCCAGGCTGCCCTGGCCGCTGACGGTGGTGCAGACCGGCGCGTTCAGGGTCGCGGCCAGTTCCTCCAGGGCCGCGCAGGCGCCCGAGATGACCACGCCGCCGCCGCACAGGATGACCGGCGCGCGCGCGCCCACCAGGCGGGCGGCGGCCTGCTCGATGGCCGCGGGGTCGGGGGCGAAGCGCATCGCCGGAAAGCGGTCGTGCCCGGGCTGGGCCCAGACGTCGGCGGGATCGACCTCGTGCTTCTGCACGTCGTACGGCAGGCACAGGTGCGCCGTGCCGGGGCGGCCGGTCGTCATGGCGCGGAAGGCCGCGCGCACCGCGCCGGGAATCTGGTCGGCACGGTCGATGGTGGTGTTCCACTTGGTCAGGGGACGATAGAGCGCCTCCTGGTCCAGCTCGGTCAGCGGGTACTTGCCGCGCGAGCCCACCGAGACGTCGGAAGTAATCCCCAGCACGGCCACCGACGACTCGTTGGCCTCGACCAGGCCCGGCAACAGGTAGGTGGCGCCGCCGCCGCTGGGGCCCTCGCACACGCCCACCTTGCCCGTGACCCGCGCGTAGGCGTCGGCCATGTAGGCGGCGCTGCGTTCGTCGCGCGTCAGGATGTGCTCCATGCCGTGGTCCAGCCGTTGCAGCGCGTCGTAGAACGGCAGGCTGGTGTCGCCGCACAGCCCGAAAATGTGCTTGACCCCATTCAGTTGGAGCATGCGCACCATGGCTTCGGCGCCGTTGAGTTGTGTCATGGATCTGTCCTTGGTGAGGGGGAGGTATGGGGTGGATATAAATGTATACATGACTATATACATCAATGGATATCGGCATCGCAACGCTTTTCCGGGTTTGCGGCATGAGGGATTTCACGGGGTGGCGCGGGCGGCGGACACGCGCCAGCGCCCGCCCCGTCAGGTCAACGGGGCGGGCCGGCTATACGGCGGAAAAGGGTCAGGCGCCCGGGGTGTCGGGCGTGTCGGGCTGGCGCAGCACGATGGCTTGCGGCCGGGGCGCCGCGGCGACGGGCAGCGCCAGGCCCTGGCTGCGGATCGCGTTGTCGATGGCCACCAGGATGGCGTCGCGGCAGTCGGTGCTGTCCGAGAACTGGGGAACCCAGTACTTGATCTTGTAGGTCACGCCTTCGGCGGTGTACGCGGTGGCGCGCACCCGCGGCTTCTGCCCGGGCGCCAGGCTTTCGGCCGGCGAGGTGGACAGCGCCGCGTCGTACAGCAACTGCTTGCCGTCCAAAATCGAAATGTCGTGGCTCAGGACGATTTCCAGCTCGCCCTGGTATTGCTTGCGGGGGGCGCTGTAATTGGTCAGCATCTGCCGCGAGATCTGGCTGTTGGGCAGGATCATGTAGGTATCGTTGGGCGTCAGGATGCGCGTGGTGCGCCAGCCGATTTCCGTGACGCGGCCCCGTATGGTGGCGTCAAAGCCTACCCAGTCGCCGATCCGGTAGGGGGCCTCCACGCCGATGGCGATGCCCGACAGGACGTCGGCCAGCACGTTGCGGATGGCAAAGCCCAGGATGGCGATGATCAGGCCCGAGCTGGCCAGGATGCCGCCGGCCGACTGGCCCAGGAATACGCCGATGGTGGCCACCGTCGCGATCGCGAACAGGGTGGCCGAGACCAGCTCGCGCAACAGGCGCGGGGTCTTGCGCTTTTTCCTGGCCTTGCGCGTGAGCGCGGCGGCGGCCATGCGCGCCAGCAGCCAGGCGAAGGCGTAGAACGCGGCCGCCGCGCTGAAACGCCGGAACGACTCGGGGTTCGATCCCGGCAGATAGCGTTGGAACAGGTACGCGTGGAACACATAGACCACGACCGACAGGGTGCACAGCACGGTCGGCCACAGCAGCCACGCGATTCTCGAACCGGGTATCAAGGTAATCCTCTTCTTGTGCGATGGGCCGCGCGGGCGCGACCGGCAATACTGCCCGGCGCCATGTCCGGGCGCTGCCGATTGTAGAGCCCCCGGGCCGTCCGCGCGCTAGCCCAGGGTGCCGTCCTCGCCCAGGCGCTCGGCCACGATGTCGCGCAGTATGGCCTCGACAGCCTGGGCAGCCGGCGTGCGCGGCCCCGAACGCGGCCAGCACAGCGACAGCGTGCGGCGGATTTCCGGCGTAATGCGCCAGCAGGGCGTGCGCAATCCGGTGGCGGCCAGCACCGAGGCCGGCAGGATAGTACAGGCCAGGCCTTCCTGCGCCGCGCCCAGCAGGCAGGGCAGCGAATCGAGTTCGGCCACCACGTCCAGCGCGATGCCGGCCTGGGCGAACGAGCGCTCGATCAGCAGCCGCAGCCCCTGCGCGCCGCTGGGCAGGGCCAGCGGCAGGCCGTCGAGCGCCTGCAGCGGGACGCTGTCCTGCCCGTCGGGCGCCAGGCTGGCGCCGCCTTGCCCGATCAGGTACAGCGTTTCCTGCGCCAGGGGTTCGAGCTCGACGATGCGGCTGTCGGCGTCGCGAAACAGGATGGCGAAGTCGAGCCGCCAGTTGGCCAGCAGCTCGCCGATGTAGCCGCTCATGCTTTCGAACAGCTGCAGGCGGACGTCGGGGTGGCGGGCGCGTACCGCGCGCAGCAAGGGCATGGCCACCAGCGCCGCCACGGTGGTGGGCAGGCCGATGGCGACGGTGCCCGACACCATGGCGCCGGCGGTGCGCACCTCGTCGCGGGTGGCCTCGAGCTGCTTGAGAATGGCGCGGGCATGGCGATACAGCGCCGAGCCGGCGTCGGTGGGCGCCACACCCTTCGAACTGCGCAGCAGCAGCGGCACCTCCAGCTCGGCTTCCAGCGCCGCCAATTGCTGGCTCAGGGCGGGCTGGGCCACGCGCACCTGTTCGGCGGCCTTGGTCAGGCTGCCGCAGTCCACGATGGCGACGAAATAGCGTAGTGCTCGAATGTCCATGGTCTTTGTTCCGGTTGCGCCGTGGCGGGCGATAGGCTTTTCTTATGGCCGTATGCGCAAACCGTATTTCCTCCCCGGGCCGCCCAGCCGGTAGATTGTGGCATCTGAACCAGGAGTATGGCTATGACACTTCCCCTGCGCGGCTTGACCGTCGTATCGCTCGAACAGGCCATCGCGGCGCCGTTCGCCACCCGCCAGCTGGCCGATCTCGGCGCGCGCGTGATCAAGATCGAGCGCCCGGGGGTGGGCGACTTCGCGCGCGCCTACGACGGCCGCGTCAACGGCCTGTCTTCGCATTTCGTCTGGACCAACCGCTCCAAGGAGAGCCTGACGCTGGACGTCAAGCACCCCGAGGCAGCCCCCGTGCTCGATGCGCTGCTGGCCGGCGCGGACGTGCTGGTGCAGAACCTGGCGCCGGGCGCCAGCGCGCGGCTGGGGTTGGACTACGCCACGCTGGCCGAACGGCATCCGCGCCTGATCGTGTGCGACATCTCGGGCTACGGCGACAGCGGGCCGTACCGCGACCGCAAGGCCTACGACCTGCTGGTGCAGAGCGAGGCCGGCTTCCTCAGTGTGACCGGCAGCGCCGACGAACCGGCCAAGGCCGGCTGTTCGATCTCGGATATCGCGGCCGGCATGTACGCCTATTCGAACATCCTCGCGGCCCTGATCGAGCGCGGCATCACCGGCAAGGGCAAGCGCATCGACCTGTCCATGCTGGAAGCCACCGCCGAATGGATGGGCTTTCCGCTTTACTACAGCTACGACGGCGCGCCGCCGCCGCCGCGCAGCGGCGCGGCCCATGCCACCATTTATCCGTACGGGCCGTTCCCGGCGGGCGACGGCCGGACGGTCATGCTGGGGCTGCAGAACGAGCGCGAGTGGGCCGCGTTCTGCGCCACCGTGCTGCGTCAGCCCGGGCTGGCCACCGATGCGCGCTTTGCCAGCAACGCCTTGCGCAATGAGCATCGCGAGGCGCTGCGCGCGCTGATCGTCGAATGCTTCGCAGCGCTGGACTCGGCCACGCTCATCGAGCGGCTGGACGAGGCCCGCATCGCCAACGCGCGCGTCAACACCATGCACGATCTCTGGCAGCACCCCCAGTTGCGCGCGCGCGAGCGCTGGCGCGACGTCGACACGCCGGCCGGCCCCATACCCGCGCTGCTGCCGCCGGGGCAGGAAGCAGGCTCGCGCATGGATCCGATCCCCGCCGTCGGGCAGCACACCGATTCGATACTGGCCGGGCTGGGCTTTGGCGCCGACCGGATCGCCGCGCTGCGCGAGGCGAAAGCCGTATGAGCGGGCCGGCCCAGACTTACCTGTTCGTGCCGGGCAGCCGTCCCGAGCGGATCGCCAAGGCCATCGACGCCGGCCCCGATGCGGTGATCGTCGACCTGGAGGACGCCGTGGCGCCGGCCGACAAGCCGGCCGCGCTCGACAGCCTGCGCGCCGGATGGGACGGCCATGCGGCGCGCGCCCAGGCGCGGGGCGTGGCCCTGCTGGTGCGCGTCAACGCGGCCGATACGCCCTGGCACGACGCCGACCTGGCCGCCTGCCGGGAGCTCGGCGTGGCGCATGTGGTGGTTCCCAAGGCGGCCGGCGCCGATGCGCTGGCGCACGTGCGGGCAGCGGTGCCCGGGGCCTCGCTGTATCCGCTGATCGAAAGCGCCGAGGGCTACGCGCATCTGCCGGCCGTGGCGGGCGCCGCGGGCGTGGCGCGCCTGATGTTCGGATCGGTGGACTTGATGCTGGACCTGGGCATCGGCGACGACGACCAGCCCCTGCACTACTTCCGCAGCCGCCTGGTGCTGGCCTCGCGGCTGGCCGGGTTGCCCGCGCCGATCGACGGCGTCTGCGTGGACCTGCGCGACCCCGAGGCGCTTGCCGCCCAAGTGCTGCGCGCGCGGCAATTCGGTTTCGGCGCCAAGCTGCTTATCCACCCCAGCCAGATCGCGCCGGTGCGGCGGGGCTTCGCGCCGTCCGAGGCGCAGCGGGCCTGGGCGCAGCGCGTGGTGGACGCGGCGGCCGCGGCCGACGGGGCCGCGGTGGCGGTCGATGGCAAGATGGTGGACCGTCCCGTCCTCATGCAGGCGCAGGCGATCCTGGCCTGTCCGCCGCCCGCCTGAACCTGGGGGGGCGGCCGCTTCAGTGCGAGTCCGAGCGGTGCATCCAGAACGTGAAGCGGAACTTGTGCGCCGAATAGGTATTGACGGTAATCAGGAAGGGCGTGTTGGCGCGGTCCACATAGAGCCGGGTGATTTCCAGGCCCGGGGTGCCGGGCGCCACGCCCAGCCGGCTTGCCATTTCGCCGTCGATGGCGGTGGCGCCGATGCTTTGCTTGATGTCGGCCACCGCGATGCCGGCCTCGTTCTCGATGATGCGGCACAGCAGGCCCGAGCCGTTCGGAATCTTGCCGACGATGCGCTGCCCCACGTCGGGCAGCATATAGGCGTCGTTCCAGCATAGCGGGGTATGGGCCGCGTCCTTCTCGACGCGCAGCATGCGCACGCGCAGCCAGGTCGTGCCGGGCTTGCATTCGAGCGCCTGGGCCAGCGCCTCGTCGGCCACCACCGGGCTGACCTCCAGGATCTGGCGTTCGGTGTGGCTGGCGTAATTGACCAGGTCCTCGATGGTGTGGACCGACTTGGTGTACTGGTTGTTGGTGGTGCGCGAACACACTACCGTGCCGGACCGGCGCTTGCGCGTCACCAGGCCCAGCCCTTCGACGATATCGAGCGCGGCGCGCACCGTGCTGCGGCTGCTCTGGAATTGGGCGGCCAGCGCCAGCTCGTTGGGAAGCTGGTCGCCGATTTCGTATTGGCCCTCGGTGATGCGTTTGACCAGGGTATTGGCGAGTTCTGTATAGCGCAAAGCAGGTTCCGGGAAGGCTGGGGCAGGCGGGCCGGGCCGCGGGCGCCAACCGCCCCGGGCCGTCACCTCAAGCGTTGAGCAGCTGCCTGTATTTTTTTACCTCTTCATCATACATGTCGCGACCATGAGCGTCATTGGTCACCAGCAGCGGGAAATTCTCGATCTCCAGCCGCTGCACGGCCTCGGTCTTGAGGTCCTCGTAGCACACCAGCGTGGCCGACTTGATGCATGAGAACAGCGTGGCGGAAATCCCGCCGATGGCCGAGAAGCAGACGGCCACGTTCTTGCGGCACGATTCGCGGATGGCCGGGCCGCGGTTGCCCTTGCCGATGGCGGCCTTGACCCCGTGGTCGAACAGGACCGTGGCGTACGGGTCCATGCGGTAGGCCGAGGTCGGCGCCACCACGCCGATGACGTGCCCGGGCTTGGTCGGGCCCGGGCCGCCGTAGAACACCACGTGGCCGGTCAGGTCCACCGGCAGCGGCTCGCCGCGCGCCAGGGTATCGATGAAGCGCTTGTGCGCGGCGTCGCGCGCCATATAGATGACACCGGACAGAAAGACCTCGTCGCCCGCCCGCAGCTGGCGGATCGCGTCGTCGGTGAGCGGCGTGCTGAGATAGTGCGTCGTCATGGGTTCCCCTCAGATCACCGCCGTCTGGCGACGGCCGGCGTGGCACTGGATGTTGACCGCCACCGGCAGCGCCGTGATGTGGCAGGCGTAGGTTTCGACCGCCACCCACAGGGCCGTCGTCATGCCGCCGTATCCCTGCGGGCCGATGCCCGTCTTGTTGATGGCTTCCAGCAGCTCGGCTTCGAGCTGGGCGATGTGCGGCTCGGGATGGTGCTGGCCGATGTCGCGCAGGATGGCCTGCTTGGCGATCGCCGTGACCTTGTCGAAGCTGCCGCCTATGCCCACCCCTACGGTCAACGGCGGGCAGGCGGCGCCGCCGGCCGCCTCGATGGCCGCCAGCACGAATTGCTTCACGCCCGCTACGCCCTCGCCGGGCAGCAGGAATTTCATCGTGCTCCAGTTTTCGCTGCCGCCGCCCTTGGGCACCACGGTGAAGCGAATCTCGGCGCCAGGCACGATCTCGGTATGCACCACCGCTGGCGTGTTGTCATTGCTGTTGACGCGCAGCAAGGGGTCGCTGACCACCGATTTGCGCATGAATCCCTCGGCGTAGCCCTTGCGCACGCCGGCCTGCACGGCCTGTCCGTAATCGCCGCCCACGATGTGCACATCCTGGCCCACGTCGGCGTAGACGATCGTCAGGCCGGTGTCGTGGCAGTACGAAACCTGGTTCTCGCGCGCGATCCGGTCGTTGTCGATCAGCTTGAGCAGCACCGACTTGCCCAGCGGCGACACCTCCCGCTCGGCGGCCTGGTGGAAGCTGCGGACCAGGTCGTCCGGCAGCAGGTGGCAGGCGTCGATGCACAGGCGAGCGACGGTATCGGTAATTTCATTGACGTGAATCTCACGCATTTTGCATCCTTGCTTCTTGAAAATGGTTCAACCGGGCGCCGCGCCGGCCTTGCCGGCGGCGGCGCTCAATACCCCTCTACCGCGACGTGGGCGTCCGCCACGATCCCCTTCCAGCGCGCCACCTGGTCATGCAGGTAGGCGTCGAACTGCTCCGGCGTGCGGGCCTGCGGCGCGGTCAGCGCCTGGGCCTGCATTTTTTCCACGAACTCGGGCGTGCGCACGGCCTGCAGCAATTGCCTGTTGAGCGTGTCCACGACCTCCTTGGGGGTGCCCTGGGGCGCCACCAGGCCGAAGAACGCCACCGTCGACAGGTTCTGGAACCCCGCCTCGGCCAGCGTGGGCACGTCCGGCAGGTAGGCCGAGCGCTGGTCGTCCACCACGGCCAGCGCCTTCAGCTGGCCTGCCTTGATGTTGCCGTAGATCGCCGGCAGCGAATCGGACGTGGCCGCCAGCATGCCGCTCATCACCTTCAGCTTGGATTCGGCGCTGCCCTTGAAGGGCGCGTGCGTCATCGGGAAGTCCAGCTTCTGCTTGAGCAATTCCATGGTCAGGTGCTGGGTCGAACCCAGGCCGGCCGACCCGTAGAACAGCTCCCCGGCCTTGGCCGCCTGCACCAGGCCGGCCAGCGAGGTCACGCCCAGGTCGTTGGACACGGCGATGATCTGCGGCGTGGACGCCAGCTCGGCCACGGCGGTGAAGTCGCGCACCGGGTCGTAATGGGTGGTCTTGGGGTACAGCGCCGGCGCGATGGCGTAGGGCCCCGTGCTGGTCAGCAGCAGGGTATGGCCGTCCGCCTTGGCCTTGGCCACGAACGCGGTGCCGATGCGCCCGCCGCCGCCGGGCTTGTTCTCGACGATGAAGGCCTGGCCGAGGCGGCTGGCCAGTTCCTTGCTGATGAGGCGGGCAATGATGTCGCCGGTCTGGCCCGCGGCGAACGGCACCACGATGGTGACGGCGGAGCTGGGGTACGAGGCGTGCGCGGCGCCGCCCGTACAGAGCGCGACGCTGGCGGCCACGGCGGCCAGGGCTTGCTTGAACATGTCTGTCTCCGGCTGTGGTTGTTATTAGTGCATACATTTAAATGGTACGGACCAATAGGCCGGATTCTAGGTAGCCTCGCTGGGGCGGTCAAGCAGAAAAAAGGGGGCTGGAGTGCGCCGGGCGACGGAGTCGCGCCGGCGCCGCGGCGGGCGGTCGAGCGCCTATTTGCCGGCCACCGCCGCGGCCGGCGCCCAGCGCTGGTAGTCGCGGGCCACCGTCCTGGCATAGCTGGCGCCGTCTTCGTAACGCACGGCCTGGCCATACTTCTGCTGGAACGACTCGATCACTTCCGGGTCGGTCAGCACGGTCTGGAGCGCCTGGGCCAGTTTCTCCCGGGCCTCGTCCGGGATGCCGGCTGGCGCGGCCAGGGAGAAATAGGACTCCTGCGCGTAGTCGACCAGACCGGTTTCGCGCAGCGCGGGGACGTCGGGCAGCGCGCTCCAGCGGCTCGGGCCGGACGACACCAGCATGCGCAGCTTGCCGGCCCGCACCTGCGGCAGCGTCGCGTTCGCCGAGGCATTGACCACGTCGATCTGGCCGCCGATCAGGGCGGTGACGCTTTCGTTGTCGCCCTTGTAGGGGATGAACTGCCATTGCATGCCCAGGTCGCGGCCCAGGCGGTTCATCACCAGTTCGTTGGTGGTGCCGGCTCCCAGCGTGCCGAATGTCAGCTTGCCGGGGTTGGCCTTGCCGTAGTCGACCAGTTCCTTGAAGGTCTTCCACGGCGCGTCGGCGCGCACGAAGACGCCGTAATCGTACGGCCCCACCACGGCGAGATGGCTGAAGTCCTTCAAGGGGTCGTAGGGCACGGCCTGCTGGTGCGGAATGATGGTCAGGGTCGGGTAGTTGACCGTGCCCAGGGTGTAGCCATCCGGCTTGGCGCGCGCGATATTCGACACGCCGACGATGCCGCCCGCGCCGGGCTTGTTGACGACCACCACCGATTGTCCGATCTGCTTCTCCAGCCGCATCGCGATGTCGCGCGCGACCGCGTCGGTGGTGCTGCCGGGCGGGAATTGCACAATCATCTGCAAGGGCGTCTCGGGCCACTGCGCGGCGGCGGAGGCCGCCACCGCCAGCGTGGCGGCCAGGGCGGCAAGGGTATGGGCCAGGGGTTTCATCATGGTTTTTCCTCAAGGGGCGGCTGCGCGACGGCAGCACGGGCCGGATTGCGTCAGAACGAAATGTCCCGGCCGATCCGTACATCCAGGGTCTGGTCGCCGAGCGCGATGCGCACGGTGGATTGGGCGGGCTCGCGCGTAATGGCGTCGATGCGCACCGGGTGGCCGCGCAGGCGTTCGGACAGGCGGCGCAGCACCGCGGCGGCCGGCCGCGGGTTGTTGCGCCGGTCCACCAGCCCGTTGCGGGCGAAGTAGCCGCGGTCGATATCCATGAAGGTGTCCAGGGTCATGGGCACGTCGGGATAGGCCGCCTTGGCGATGGCAGCCTCGGCCACTCGCGCCGCCTGGGCCTGGTCGTCGGCGTTGACCACGGCGGACTTGCGGTTGGCCAGGTTGATGTGCAGCGCGATGGCCACGCCATGGCCGGCCGCCTGCGCCACGGCCTGCCGTACGGACTCCAGCACCGGCTCGTCGCCGGCGATGCGCACCACCACGCCCGGCGCTGCCGGGTCGGGCCGTTCGGGGCGAAAGCGCGCCAGGTGGTCCAGCTCGTCCAGCGCGATGCCGCTGGTCATGTTGTGGTCGTACTGGCCTTGCGAGTGGCTCGACGGCGGCTGCATGACCGGCGCGACGTACAGGCGGATGCCGTGTCGCGCGAACTGGCTGGCGGCATGCGCGTCGATCGCGCTGTCCGGGCCTATCCATTCATAGCCCTCGAGGGCCGGGCCGAGCGAGGCCAGCCGCTGCAGCAGTTGCGCGTCGGGCGCCGCGGCGCCGAATACCAGGCAGCGGTGGCCCAGCTCGCCCAGCAGCCTGACCCGCTCGAACGCCAGGTCGTCCGCGATGTCGTGGATCGGCAGGCGCACGCCGCGCATGCCGGCATCCCACAGGTTCAGGATGTAATAGTCGTTGCGCACGCGCTTGCGCACGAAGGCGTCCAGCGGCGGGTTGTAGGGCAGGGCCTCGACGCGGGCCCAATCGTGGCGGAAGTCGGCGCCAACCGTGCCGGCCGCGTGCTCGCGCACGTCGCCTTCCACCTGCAGGGCGATCTCCGCGCCCTGGGCCGGGTCGGTCGAACCATACGTGCGCACGAAGCGCGCGATATGCCCATGCTCATGGATATCGACCACGAAGAAACCGAACTTGCCCAGGTCGTTGCGGCCCAACTCCTCGCCGGGTTCGACGCGGAACAGTTCGGCGTAGTCCTGGCGGAAATTGGTGGACGACGGCAGCGCATAGGACCACATGCCCGCATGGCGGTTCAGGAAGAACGTATGCACGTGGCCGGCGAACAAGGCCTCAACGCCGGCGCTGGCGGTAAGCTCCAGCAGGCGCCGGCGCGGACCGTGGTCGATATTGTCGTAATGGTTCTCCTCGTCCGGCGCCGTGACGAACGGGGGGTAGTGCGTGAACAGGAACAGCCGCCGGCCGGCCGCCTTCTCCTCGGCGAGCCGGCTTTGCAGGAACTGCCATTGCGCCTGTTCCTGCGGCAGGCCCGAGCCCAGCAGGCAGGCGTTGATGATGATGAAACAGACATTGCCTTCGGTGAAGGCCTGCCACTGCGCGCCGAAGTGCTGTTCGTACTTCTCGCAGCTGCCGGCCGAAATGCAGGCGGCCGGATTGCCGGGCAGGTGCTTGTCGCCGATATCGTGGTTGCCGGGGGCGATATAGAACGGTGCCCGCAGTCCCCGGTACAGCGTGGTGGCGTAATCCGCCGCGCCGTCATAGTCGGCCGAATGCGGCAGCGGATGCACCACGTCGCCCACGTGGACGGTGAAGGCCGGCGCGATCCGGTTGATGGCGGCCACCACCACTTCATTGCGGGGGTTGGCCAGGTGGTTGGTCTGCCACGGCGAGGTGTTGCCCGCGTTCGCGGGGTTCAGGTGGGAATCCGCGACAACCGCGAAGCGCAACAGGCGGCGGCCGCTGGTGAAGTTGCTCATGTTGATTAAATTCAATATAATGGAATTGATGAATAACTATTTGAGTGTCGTTTTATATTCTGAGCTTGGAGAGGATGTCAATCATGGCTAACCTGCCGTTCGACCTGGTTCCGCGCGCCGAGCTCGAGCACGAACCGCGCTTCGCCTCGACGCTCGCCAACGGGCTGGACATCCTGCGCTGCTTCTCGGCCGCGCAGCCCACCCTGGGCAACAAGGAAATCGCCGAGGCGCTGGGGCTGTCGCGCCCCACCGTGGCGCGCCTGACCTTCACCCTGGTCACGCTGGGCTATCTGCGCCGCGACGACGCCAGCAAGCGCTATTCGCTGGCGCCCGGCGTGCTGTCCCTGATCTATCCGCTGCTGGTGCAGCTGACCGTGCGGCGCGTGGCCGAGCACGACCTGGCGGCGCTGTCCGAGAAAGCGGGGGGGCCGGTTTCCATCGGTACGCGCGACAGGCTGCAGGTGGTGTACGTGGACACCATCCACGATCGCGGCAACAACGGCGCCAAGCCGGATATCGGCTCGTCGCGCCCCTTGCTGCATACCGCCATGGGCCGCGCGCTGCTCTATACCTTCGATGCCGCCGAACGCGAGCTGCTGCTGCCGCTGCTACTGGAACAGGAGCCGCACCAGGCCGAGGCCGCGCGGGCCGCGCTGGATGGGGCTTTCGCGCAGATCGCGCGCATGGGGTTTTGCACCAGCTATGGCAGCTGGCGGCCGGAGCTGGCGGGCCTGGCTGCGCCGTTGCGCTATCGCGCCGGCAACCTGCCGTTCGCCATCAATCTGACGCTGCCTATCGATGCGGTCAAGGATGGCCGGGCCGAGCAGGAGTTCGGCCCGTACCTGGCGCAGCTGGCGCAAAGCATAGACAGGCGCCTGGGCGTCGACGTGTGACGCCGGGGGGGGGCGCGCAGGGCGCGCGCCCGTTGCTTCAGCGGCAGGCGAAGGCCAGCCGCGGCTCGGTTTTCTCCTGCACCATCTCGGCCGATACGCCCGGCGCCAGTTCGGTGACCACCAGCCCGTTCGCGGCAACGTCCATGACGGCCAGGTCGGTAATGATCTGGTGCACCACGCGCTTGCCGGTAAGCGGCAGCGAGCATTGCTCGAGAATCTTCAGGCCGCCGTCGCGGGTGGTGTGCTCCATGAGCACGATCACGCGCCGCACGCCGCCCACCAGGTCCATGGCGCCGCCCATGCCCTTGACCATCTTGCCCGGAATCATCCAGTTGGCCAGGTCGCCGGACGCGCTGACCTGCATGGCGCCCAGTATGGTCAGGTCCATGTGCCCGCCGCGTATCATGGCGAACGACATGGAGGACGAGCAGATCGACGCGCCCGGGACGGTCGTGATGGTCTGCTTGGCGGCGTCGATCAGGTCGGCGTCGATTTCGTCCTCGTACGGCGGCGGGCCGATGCCGATCAACCCGTTCTCCGATTGCAGCCAGACCTGCATGCCTTGCGGCACATACTGCACCACCTTGGTCGGCAAGCCGATGCCCAGGTTGACGTAGTCGCCGTCGCGCAGCTCGCGCGCGGCGCGCGCGGCCATTTGTTCGTGTGTCCAAGCCATGTCCGGGTGCTCCTTATTCACCGCGCGTACGGAAACTCTTGCGTTCGATGCGCTTTTCCGGGTTCGGCACCACGATGATGCGGTCCACGAAAATGCCCGGCAGGTGCACCGCGTCGGGATCCATGTCGCCCGCCTGAACCAGCTCCTCGACTTCGGCGATGGTGACGCCGCCCGCCATCGCGACCTCGGGGTTGAAGTTGCGCGCGGTGCGCGAGAAGACGAGGTTGCCCGACGTATCGGCCCGCTGCGCCTTCACCAGCGAGACATCGGCCTTGAGGGCCTGCTCCATGACGTAGGTGTCGCCGCCGAAGTCGCGCGTTTCCTTGTTCTCCTCGACCACGGTGCCCACGCCGGTGCGGGTGAAGAAGGCCGCGATGCCCGCGCCGCCGGCGCGCAGGCGCTCGACCAGCGTGCCCTGCGGATTGAATTCCAGTTCCAGCTCGCCATTGAGGTACTGGCGCTCGAATTCCTTGTTCTCGCCCACGTACGAGGCGATCATGCGCTTGATCTGGCGCGTCTGCAGCAGCAGCCCCAGGCCGAAATCGTCCACGCCCGCGTTATTGCTGATGCAGGTCAGGTTGGCCACGCCGCTGTCGCGCAGGCCCTCGATCAGCGCGGAGGGGATGCCGCACAGGCCAAAGCCGCCCACGGCGATGGTCTGGCCGTCCTTGATTACGCCGCTCAATGCCGCGGCCGCGTCTTCGAAAATCTTGGTCATTTTCCAGCCGAAGTTCCAGGGTTGAATGTCGTCGGTTCGAGGGCTCAATACTATTGAAGCCACCGTGGCGGAACAACGGATCTGGCGCACGCTTATTGTGCATCTGTGCACAGCGAGGGCGTGCCCGGGCCGGGCTGGCGCGGTATGGCGAGGGGGCCTGCCCGTTCAGGTCGGGGGATGGAACAGGTCCGGATGCTGCGTCATCAGCTGGCGGATGAAATTCCACACCGACTGGTAGCGCTTGATGCGCAGCAGATCCTCGGGCGCGGCGATCCACAGGCTGCGGGTAATGAGCGGCCGGCCGGGGAACACCTCCACCAGGTCGGCCTGGCCGGTATTCGCCACGTACGGCGTGAGCAGCACCAGCCCCATGCCGGAGACGGCCGCCGCCCGCTGCGCCAGCACGCTGGTGGTGGTGAAGCTGCGCCGCGGTTGCGGCACGAGCTCCTCGAGCACGCGATAGCGTTCGCTGACCGAGCCGTCATGGATGTAGTCCACGAACTCGTGCTGCGCCACGTCGCTCAGCTGGCGGATGGGCGGGTGGGACTTCTTGTATCCGGCCGAGCAATAGAGGAAGTAGTGGATCTGCGCCAGCTTGGCCACCTTGTAGCGCCCCATGGCTGGCGGCTCCAGCGTCACGAGTATCTCGACCTCGCGGGTGACCAGGCTGGGAAACTGGGGTTGCGCCATCAATTCGACATTCAGGCCGGGGTGCGTCTGGCGCAGCCGCGCCAGGCTGGGCGCCAGCACGTTGATGCCGAACGCTTCGGGGGTTCCGACGCGCACCGTGCCTTCGATGAAGTCCGCCAGCCCCAGGCTTTCCTCGACGGCCGCCAGCAGGGCGCTTTCCATCTTCTCGGCATGCGTGATCAGCGCGTTGCCCGCGTCGGTAAGGGAATACCCGCTGCGCCGCCGGTCGAACAGCACCACTTTCAGCTTGGCTTCGAGCCGGTCGATGCGGCGCGACACCGTGGAGTGCTCGATGCCCAGCCGCTCGCCCGCCAGGGAGATGGTGCCCAGGCGCGCGACGGTAAGAAAGACCTTGAGGTCGCTCCATTCGGGGTATTTGTCCATGCGTGAATTGTGCATCAATGCACAGTAAGGGTGCAATGGTTACCTTTGATATCGCCCATGCGGAACGCACAATGACGGCTCGAAATCGGCCCGCTTGTCGCAGGTTTTTCGACATGCCGGAGCCGCTGCCGCGACCCTGCGTCGTCGTGCCCGCGGGTTTGCCTGGCGGGGCCTCTTCTGGAGTTGGAAGTGACTGGAACCGAGCGCTATCAGAACTATCAGGTGATCGAATTCGACCGTCCCGCGCCGCGCGTGCTGCGCCTGACGCTGAACCGGCCCGAACGCATGAACGCACTGGATTCGCGCGGGCATGCGGAGCTGGCCGACGTATGGCGCGACATCGATGCGGATCCCGATGTCAGCGCCGTGGTGCTGCGCGGGGCCGGGCGCGCCTTTTCGGCGGGCGGCGATTTCAGCATGCTCGAGGAAATGAACGAGGACTTCAAGGTCCGGGCGCGCGTGTGGCGCGAGGCGCGCGATCTGGTCTACAACATCGTGAACTGTTCCAAGCCCATCGTCTCGGCCATCCGCGGCCCGGCGGTCGGCGCGGGCCTGGTCGCGGCCTTGCTGGCCGATATTCCGGTCGCGGCGAAGTCGGCCCGCATCGTCGACGGCCACACCAAGCTGGGCGTGGCCGCCGGCGACCATGCCGCCATCATCTGGCCGCTGCTGTGCGGCATGGCCAAGGCCAAGTACCACTTGATGCTGTGCGAACCGCTCAATGGCGAGCAGGCCGAGGCGCTGGGCCTGGTGTCCCTGTGCGTCGAGGATGACGCCCTGGACGACAAGGCGCTGGAGATCGCGCAACGGCTGGCGGCCGGCGCGCCGGCCGCGTTGCGCTGGACCAAGTACGCCTTGAACAACTGGCTGCGCCAGGCGGGCCCGATCTTCGATACCTCGCTGGCGCTCGAATTCATGGGCTTTGGCAGCCCGGAAGCGAAGGAGGGCGTCAGCGCCCTGATGGAGAAGCGCGCACCGGCGTTCGACCAGGACATCGCGATCTAGGGCGCCGACCGATCATGACACCAATCAAGACCGTGGCCTTCATCGGCGTTGGCAACATGGGCGCGCCCATGGCGCGTTGCGCGCGGCGCGCCGGCTTCGAACTGATCGTGTGCGACCGCAACCCGGATGTGCTTGCCGCGTTCGCCCGGGAGGGCGCCCGGGTGACGGCGTCGGTCTCGGACTGCGCGGTCGCCGACGCGGTCGTGGTGCTGCTGGCCAACGACGCCCAGATCATGGAAACCATGCTCGGCGAGCAGGGCCTGGCCGCAGCCGTGCCGGCGGGACACCGGCCGCTCGTCTGCATGATGAGCACCACCCTGCCCGACACGCTGCGCGCGCTCGAGGCGCCGCTGGCGGCCGCGGGCGCGCGCCTGATCGACGCGCCGGTCAGCGGGGGCATCGTCGGCGCCGAGGCCGGCACGCTCACCATCATGATGGGCGGCGAGGTGGCCGACGTCGAGGCGGTGCGGCCGTTGATGCAGGCCATGGGCGAGCGCCTCTTTCATTGCGGCGCGCTGGGCTCGGCCGAAGTCGTCAAGGTCATCAACAACATGCTGTGCGTGGCCAATATGTTCCTGACGGCCGAAGCCATCGAACTGGCCGAAAGCCACGGCGTGTCGTTCGAAAGCCTGGCGCCGATCCTGTCGGTCAGTACGGGCCTGAATTTCCTGACGGCCGATGCGTCCACCGCACGCGCGCAGTATGGCGCATGGGCGCGTTCCGAGCAGGCCTATGCGGCCATACACCGGATCGTCGGCAAGGACCTGCACCTGGCCCTGAAGCTGGCGCGGCAGGCCAGCCTCGACCTGGGCCTGCTTGCCAGCGTTTCGCAGTACGTGGACGCGGACGATCCGCAGGCCATGGCCCGCTGGATGCGCGGCGGGCGCGCGGCGAGGGCGGCATAAGGCGACACGCCATTGCCCGCCCCGCGGCGGTATGCCGGGCAGCCGGCAAGAGCCGGTGCAAACCGGCAACAACACCTACAACAAGGAGATACCATGAAGCAACTCAAACACGCGCTCGCGGCCGCTTCCCTGTCCGCGTTCGCCATGGCGGCGGGCAGTGCCCACGCGCAGGAATCCAAGACCCTCATTCTTGGCGTGTCGGCGCCGATGTCGGGCGCGGCGGCCACCTGGGGGCTGGGCCAGGAATGGACCGCCAAACAGGCAGCCAAGGAAATCAACGACGCCGGCGGCGTCAAGATCGGCGGCACCACCTATAAGTTCGAAGTGCGCGCCTACGACAACAAGTACAACGCCGCCGAAGGCACCAAGGTGGCGCAGAACATCGTCAATCGCGACAAGTCGCGCTATGTCGTTGGCAGCATCGGCACCGCGCCCATCCTGGCCCTGCAATCGCTGACCGAGCGCAACCACGTCATCCTGTTCACCTCTGCCTGGGGCAAGACGGTCAAGGGCCCGCAGAAGCCCTACACGCTGACGCAATCCAACACACCGTTCGAGATCCTCGCGCCACTCTACGACTACGTGAAGGCCAAGCATCCCGCCATCAAGACGGTGGCCATGCTCAATCCGAACGACGCCACCGGCAAGGAAACCGAACCCGTGGCGCAGAAGGCCTGGGAAAAACTCGGCGTCAAGGTCGTGTCCGTCAACTGGTACGAGCGCGGCACCACGCAATTCCAGCCCATCGCCCAGAAGCTGGCGGCGGTCAAGCCGGACGTGGTCGACCTGGGCGTGACGCCGCCGGCCGACGCGGGCGTGGTGTTCCGCGAGCTCAGCGTGCTGGGCTGGGACGGCGTCAAGGTCCAGCCGGTGGGCACGGGCGCGGCTCAGCTGGTCGAGATCGGCGGCAAGGCGGCCAATGGCGTGTACATGGGCTTTTCCGGCGACTACGAAGGCGCGCAGGCCACGGCCAAGCAGCGCGAGCTCAACGAAGGCATGAAGAAGGCCATCGGCGAGTCGCTCAATCCGTTGCAGCTGGCGCCCTACGACTCGGTCTACGCGCTCAAGGCCGGCATGGAGGCCGCCAACAGCATCGAACCCGCGGACATCGTCAAGGCCCTGCCCACGATCGTATTCGAGACCTCGTACGGCAAGACGGCGTTCGGCGGGGCGCAGACCTATGGCTCGCCCCAGCAGATGCTGATCCCGATCATGATCACCCAGATCCAGGACGGCAAGCTGGTCGAGGTCGAGCGGGTCGTGCCGCAAGAGCTGCAGCAACGCCTGGCGAAGTCGAACTGAATCGGCGGGGCCGGCACTGGAGGAGGGTGGAGAAGTTGGACGTCTACATGCAATTGACCATGAACAGTCTGCAGATCGCCGCGGCGTACATACTGTTCTCGTTGGGCCTGACGCTGATCTTCGGCGTCATGCGGATCGTGAACTTCGCGCACGGCGAGTTCTTCACCCTGCCTCTGCTGGTCATGGGCGTGCTGGTGCCGCTGCTGGTCGGCGCCCAGCTGCCGCTCATCGTGTCCTACGCGCTGAGCGGCGTGCTGGGCATCGCGGCGACCCTGCTGCTGGGCGGGCTCATCTACAAGTTCGCCCTCAAGCGCTTCCAGCGCGACATGACCGGCTCGTTCGTGGTGTCGGTCGGCCTCTCGCTGCTGCTGCAAGGAGTATTCCTGGAGACCTTCGGCGGCGTGCCCGCCAAGCTGCCCACGCTGGTCGAGGGCACGGTGAACATCCTGGGCGCGTTCGTCACCGTCCAGCGCCTCATCATCACCGGCTGCGCGCTGCTGGTGGCCGTGTTCATGTGCTGGGCGATCGTCTCCAGCCGGCTGGGCAAGGCCTTGCGCGCGGTGGCCGAGGACCACGAGGCCGCCATGCTCCAGGGCATTCCCTATCGCCGCATCGCGCTGGCCGGGTTCCTCATCGCGACCTTGCTCGCGGCGATCGCCGCGGTCCTGCTGTCGCCGGTCACGGTATCGAGCCCGATCATCGGCAACGATTACCTCATCCGCGGCTTCATCGCCATCGTGATCGGCGGCCTGGGCAGCATTCCCGGCGCCATCCTGGGCAGCGTCCTGATCGCGGTCATCGAGAGCCTGGGCGGGTACTACTTCGACCCCACCTGGGCCACCATCACGATGTTCGCCCTGACCATGTTTGTATTGCTCGTTCGTCCGAAGGGGATCCTGGGAAATGGCTAAACCGTTCTTCACGCCGGCCGCCGCCGCCATCGGCCTGGTGGCGCTGGCCGGCAGTCTGCTCCAGGGCGGCGGCCTGGCCGCCAGCCTGGTCCTGTGGCTGGCGATCAATGTGCTGATCACCGCCAGCTTCCGGTTCGTCACGCTCATCGGCGAACTCAACTTCGCGGTCGCCGGCTTCGTGGGCCTGGGGGCCTACATGGCCGGGGTGGCCGCGGTCCAGCTCGAATGGCCGTTCCTGCTGACCCTGGCGGCCAGCGCCGTGTTCGCCGGCCTGGTGAGCCTGGTGTTCGGCTACGTGACCCTGCGCGCCAAGGGGCCGTACTTCATGCTGATCAGCTTCGCCTTCACCGAAGTGATCCGCATGATCTACACCAAGACCGAGGCCGTGGGCGGCAGCTCCGGCATGATCGGCATCTTCGCGCCCGCCTACCTGGAGCCGTACTACCCGGCCTTCGTCATCGCCGTCGTGCTGGCCTTGCTGTGGATGCTCTGGCGCCTGGAGAAATCCGATTTCGGCAAAGTGCTGGTGGCCATCCGCAACAACGACGCCATCGTCGAGACCGTGGGCATCAACGTGCACCTGACCAAGGTGCTGTGCTTGGGCGTGTCGTCCCTGGTGGCCGGGATCGCCGGCGCCTTGCTGGCCTATGCCAACAACGTGATCAGCCCGGGCGACTTCGGTTTCCTGCTGGCCGTCTACGCGCTGGCGTACCTGAAGGTGGGCGGCGAGTCGCACATCCTGGGCGCGGTGGTCGGCGCGATCGTGCTGACCCTGCTGGGGCAGTTCGCGCTCAGCTTCGGACCCTACGAGCACATCTTCTACGGCGCGGCGATCGTCATCTCGGTGCTCCTGATGCCGGGCGGCCTGATCGGCCTGGGCCGGTACTTCAACAAGCGGCCGTCCAAGCTGGGCGCGGCGGCCAAGTCGCAGGCATAGGTGGCGCCATGGATGCTCAAGTTCTATTGAAAGTCGATGGCATGACGCGCCGCTTCGGCGGGCTGGTGGCCGTCAAGGATCTCAGCTTCGAGGTTCGCGAGGGCGAGATCCTGGGCCTGATCGGGCCCAACGGCGCCGGCAAGAGCACCACGTTCAACGTGGTCAGCGGGTACTACAGGCCCACCGGCGGGCGGCTCGCGTTCAAGGGGCGGGACATCACCGGCCAGGGGCCGGCGCGGATCTCGCGCCAGGGCCTGGTGCGCACCTTCCAGCACGACAGCCTGCTGCGCGAGATGACGGTGTACGACAACATCGTCGTCGGCACCTTCGCGATGCTGCGCCAGCAGTCCGAGCGCGACGCGCGGGTGCGCGAGACGGCCGCGCTCATGGGGCTGACCGAGGTGCTGGACGAAGTTGCCGGCAACCTGCCGCACGGCCTGCAGCGCCTGGTCAGCATCGCCATCGCCTTCGCGGCGCGCCCCAGCCTGCTGTGCCTGGACGAACCGTTGACCGGCCTGAACCAGACCGAGGTGATGGCGGTGCTGGCCATTTTCCGCCGCATGCGCGAGGAGCACGGCATCTCCATCCTGCTGGTCGAGCACAACATGAAGGCCGTCATGGATATCTGCGATCGCATCGTCGTGCTCGACTACGGCGTATTCCTCGCCACGGGGACGCCGCAGGAGATCCAGACCAACCCGGACGTGATCTCGGCCTACCTGGGGAAACGGCATGAAAAATAACGACTATGCGCTCGACGTCGAGGGGCTGTCGGTCAAGTACGGCATCGTGCCGGCGGTCAACGCCGCCAGCTTCGCGGTGCGCAAGGGCAGCATCGCCACGATCGTCGGCTCCAACGGCGCGGGAAAATCGACCATCATGAAGGCGCTGACCGGCCTGGTCGCGCCCGCCGCCGGCCGCGTGCGGCTCTACGGCGAAGACATCACCGGCCTGGCGCCCGACGCCCTGGTCGAACGCGGCCTGGTGCTGGTGCCGGAAGGCCGCCGCCTGTTCAAGGGCATGACGGTCGGCGAGAACCTCGAGATGGGCGCCTACCGCCAGAAGGACAAGCGCGCCATCCGGCACGGGATCGAGGGCGTGCTGGCGCGCTTTCCGGCGCTCAAGAGCCGCCTGGGCTCGCTTGCCGGCAGCCTGAGCGGCGGCCAGCAGCAGATGGTGGCGGTGGGACGGGCCATGATGGCCAGGCCCCGCCTGCTCCTGCTCGACGAACCCACCATCGGGCTGGCGCCGGCCATTGTCGACACCATCGCGCAGATTATCCAGGACATCGCCGCCGAGGGGGTGGACGTGATGCTGGTGGAGCAGAACGCCGAGATGGCGCTGGAGATCGCCACCCATGCCTTCATTCTTGAGCGCGGCGAGATCCAGCTGGAAGGCCCGGCCGCCGAGCTGGCCAGCAGCGAGGCCGTGCGCAAGGCCTACCTGGGAATCTGAGCGCCCGCCGTCATCCGGCGGCCTGAACCTTTATCGCGAGGGATGGACATGAATCGTCTGGAAGGGAAAGTCGTTTTCATCACGGGCGGCGGCGCCGGCATCGGCCGCGCCAGCGCGCTGTTGTTCGCCCGCGAGGGCGCCCAGGTCGTCGTCGCCGAGCGCGACGCGGACGCCGGCCGGCAGACCGTCGAACTGATCGCCGGGCAGGGCGGGCCGCGCGCCCTGTTCGTGCCGACCGATGTCACCGAGGCCGACAGCGTCGAGCAGGCGGTCGCGCGCACGCTGGCCGACTATGGTCGCTTCGACGTGCTCTACAACAACGCCGGCGGCTCCACCGTGCGGGACTCCCGCGTCACCGATACGCCGGTCGAGGAGTTCTGGGCCAAGATGAAGCTGGACCTGTTCGGCACCTGGCTGGGCTGCCGCTACGGCATCCAGGCGATGATCGACGCGGGCAATGGCGGATCGGTCATCAACAGCACGTCGATCTTTGCCTTGATCGGCACCCATGGCAAGGACGCCTACACCGCCGCCAAGGGCGCGGTAAGCGCGTTGACGCGCTCGATGGCGGTCGAGTACGCCCGGTATCGGATACGCGTGAACGCCGTGGCGCCCGGCGCGACGGCGACCGAGCGGGTGCTCAGGCTGCTCCAGGAGGATGGCGTCACGTCCAAATCGCTGGACGGCCAGCTGTTCGGGCTGGTGCAGCCCGAGGACATCGCCCATGCGGCGCTGTATCTCGCCAGCGATGAATCGAAGTCGACCACCGGCCATATCCTGGCGGTCGACGGCGGACTCACCATTTCCTGACCGGCCCCGCGGACAATATGTTTCGTCACATCGTCATGCTCGGCTTCAAGCAGCCGTTGACCACGCAGGATCACGACTACATGGTGCAGGCGTGCGCGGCGATACAGCGCGAGCTGCCCGGCGTGATCGATCTGCGGTTCGTCGTCAATGAGGCCGACCGCGGCCTCGCGTACACCCACGCCTTCGTGGGCGATTTCGTCGACGCAGGCGCGCACGAGCACTACCAGCGCGCCGCCATCCATGTCCCGCTCAAGCAGCGGGTCATGGCGCTGAGCAGCCACCTGGTCGTGCTCGATTGCCAACTCTGATGCCTGGCCGCGTTCGGCCTACACTTCCTGAGTCATCGTCACCATCGAAGGCGGCATGACTTCGAACCAATCCATCGCCTGAAAGGGACTGCAAGGCATGAACCAGGAAGCCGAGAACACCAAGCTGTTTGCCCCGTTGTCCTTGCGCGGCGTCGTGCTGCCCAACCGGGTGCTCATTTCGCCCATGAGCCAGTACTCCGCCGTCGACGGCGTAGTGCAGGATTGGCACCGCTACCACGTCGCCGGCATGGCGCGCGGCTACCCGGGCAGCGTGATGCTGGAAGTGGCGGCGGTAACGCGCGATGGGCGCGGCACGCCGGGCGACCTGGGCATCTGGAACGACGAGCAGATTGCCGGGCTGGCCGAGCTGGCGCGCATCATCGAGGCCCATGGCGTCGTGCCTGCCATCCAGATCGGCCATGCCGGCCGCAAGGCCAGCATGCAGCGGCCCTGGGAAGGCGGCCAGCCGCTGGCGCTGGATTCGCCCGACCAGGCCTGGCAGACCGTGGGCGCCTCGGCGCTGCCCATCCAGGATGGCTGGCCGGCGCCCCGGCAACTGGCGCCGCACGAACTGGCGAGCCTGGTCGACAGTTTCCGGGCCGCCGCGGCGCGGGCCGTGCAAGCCGGCTACCGCTTCGTCGAGGTCCATGCCGCGCATGGCTATCTGCTGCACGGCTTTCTGTCGCCGATCTCCAACCAGCGCGAAGACCAGTACGGCGGCTCGCTCGAAAACCGCATGCGCTTCCCGCTCGAAGTCGTCGCCGCCGTGCGCGCGGCGCTGCCGGACGAGGTGCCGCTGTCGGTGCGCATCTCGGCCGTGGATGGCATGGAGCACGGCTGGCAACTGGCCGACAGCATCGTATTCGCCCGCGAACTGAAGGCCCTGGGCGTGGACCTGGTCGATTGCTCCTCGGGCGGCATCCAGGGCTCGGCCACCGCCGGCAAGGGGCCGCAGGCCGTCAGGCGCGGCCCCGGCTTCCAGGTGCCGTTCGCCCACGCCGTCAGGCAACAGGCCGGCATCGCCACGATCGCCGTGGGCCTGATCGTCGAGCCGGCGCAGGCCGAGGCCATCCTCGAACGGGAGCAGGCCGACCTCATCGCCATCGGGCGCGAAGCCCTGCAAAACCCCAATTGGCCCTTGCACGCGCGCCAGGCCCTGGGCGCCGACCGCGACTACAGCGCCTGGCCGGCGCAATACGGCTGGTGGCTGCAGCGCCGGCCCAAGGTGGCCTGGGAAGAGGGCAGGTAGCCGAGACGGCAATGGTCCTTGCGGCCGGGCCGGTCGCGCTGATCCGGCGTGAGGGATGGCGGACCGGCCTGCACCAGGCGTGCCGCTGCGATCTCGGAATGTCGCCGCCAGGCTCAGGAAACCTCCTCGCCCGCCTCCTTCGATACCGCACGGTATATCGGCCGGCGCCATCCTACCAGCGGGGGCTGGCGTTGCGCCGCCGCATATCGTAGGGTTTCGGTCTGTCGCCTCGTTCAATGGAAGGGGTTCGGATGACGGTCCTGCTACTCATCGTATTGGTCTTGCTTGCCGCCGGTCTCGCCTGGCGCCAATGGCGTCGCGCCAGCAGAATGCTCTACGGCCTGTCGCTGGTGCTGTTCCTCGCGCTTGGTTGCGGTCCCATCGCCGCATGGCTGCTGGATGGCCTGCAATCGGACTACCAGGCAAAGCCGCCCATCGCATGGGGCCAGCGCAACGCCATCGTGCTGTTGGGCGCCGGCACGGAACAAGTCGCGGGCAGGATCGAGCCCGGCATTTTCTCCTATGCGCGCATCGTCGAGGCCGCGCGGCGCTACCACGATTGCAGGAAGGCAGCGGCACAGTGCAAGCTGATCGTGAGCGGTGGCGACGCCGCGTACCACGGCGACGCCGAAGCCAACGTCTACCGCGATCCGCTGGTTGCGCTGGGCGTGGATGCCGCCGATGTGCTGCCCGAGCCCGGCAGCATGAACACCTGGCAGAACGCCCAGTTCACCAGCGCCGTATTGCGGCGCTACGAAGCCGACCGCGTCGTGCTGGTGTCCTCGGGCATTCACCTCAGGCGCAGCGCGCTTTACTTCGCGCATTTCGGCGTTGCGGCCACGCCGGTGCGCGCCGATTACCTGCACGCGCGGCGGTCCGTGGTCCCGCTTTCGTACAACTTCGCCGTCGCGGATTTCGCGCTGCACGAATACCTGGGCATCGTGCGCTACCACGTCTACAACCTGCTGGGCTGGAATCCCGCGAGGACGCAACCCGGCCAGGCCTAGTGGCAGCATGCGCGTGGCGCATGCTGCCAC
Source organism: Bordetella genomosp. 6 (assembly GCF_002119705.1). Lineage (NCBI taxonomy): Bacteria > Pseudomonadati > Pseudomonadota > Betaproteobacteria > Burkholderiales > Alcaligenaceae > Bordetella > Bordetella genomosp. 6. Next base: position 4,732,116 of record NZ_CP021107.1, on the reverse strand, counting down.
GCGTCGGTATTCATTCACATCGGCCCTGCATCCAACGCGGGATGCCGATCGGCGTGGCTTCGCGTTGGCGCCGGCGCGCAGCGCATTCCGGTGTGGTCAAGGCAATGGCCCGCAGGATCACGCCGCATATCCAGCCCTCGGAATGCGCGGAGATTGGTGGCCGCGCATATGCAAGGCCTGGACATTACCAAAATGTCAGGAAAAGGTAACTTGACGCACGAGAGCCGCCTCAAGGACCATCTGCGGTCCCAGCTCTGCGCGTCCAGCCCGGAGCTGTATTCGACAATATCCAAGGAGACAATTGCATGCGTAGAGTCGACTACCGGGACTTGATCGGTGGCGGACTGGTCACGCTTGCCGGGGCCGCGGCGATGTACCACTCATTGACCGCATTCTCTGTCGGCACGGCTGCCCGCATGGGCCCTGGCTACTTTCCCGCCCTCGTAGGCGGCCTGTTGATGCTGTGCGGGATCATGATACTGATCCCCGCGCTGATGCGCGCCGGACCCATGCCCGTCCTCGAGATCAGGCCGCTGTTCTGGATCAGCCTTTCGGTGCTCGCCTTCGCGTTGCTGGTGCTTCCGTTCGGCCTGGTGCCCGCGATCATCGCGCAGAGCGTGCTCGCCGGCATCTCGGATTGCAAACTGTCCTGGAAGAATGCGCTGCTGCTCGCCGGGGGGCTTGCCGTCGGCGCGACCCTGATCTTCAAGGTAGGCCTGGGAGTCATCCTCCCGGCCTTCGCCTGGCCCTGGTAAGAGAAGATAGAGATGGAACTGTTTGACAACATCATGCTCGGTCTGTCGACCGCGCTCGCCTGGAACAATCTTCTCTGGTGCATCATCGGTGTTTCGCTCGGCACGTTGATCGGCGTGATCCCGGGCGTCGGGACTCTGGCGACGATGTCGCTGCTGTTTCCGATCACCTACGTCCTCGAACCCACCGCCGCGCTGATCATGCTGGCCGGCATCTGGTATGGCAGCACCTACGGCGGATCGACCGCCTCCATCCTGTTGAACCTTCCGGGAACGCCGGCCAACGCGGTGACGTGCCTGGATGGCTTTCCGATGGCCAAGCAGGGGCGGGGCGGTGTCGCGCTGCTGATGACGACAGTTGCCTCCTTCTATGGCGCCAGCGTCGGCATTGTCATGATGATGCTGTTCTCTCCGCTCGTCGCCGAGATCGCGTTCAAGTTCGGTCCCGCCGAGTACTTTTCGATCATGGCGCTTGGCCTGGTGGCGGCCTCCGTGGTGTCGTCCGGCTCCGCGATCAAGGGCATCACCATGGTCGTTGGCGGCGTGATGCTGGGCCTGGTCGGCACCGATGTCAACTCCGGCGTGGCGCGCTTCGATTTCGGATTTCCCGAACTCCAGGATGGCGTGCAGATCGTCGCGCTGGCCATGGGCCTGTTTGGCGTCACCGAGATCATCGCCAGCATCAACCATGTCAAGGCGGCCGATCGCAAGATCGACGTCTCGATGAAGGCCATGCTGCCGACCCGGGACGAGATCAAGCGTTCCTGGGGGCCGATGGCCCGCGGATCGGGCCTGGGATCGTTCTTCGGCGTGCTGCCCGGCGTGGGGCCCACCGTCGCGGCCTTCATGGCCTATGCGGTGGAAAAGCGGACCTCCAAGACGCCCGAGCGCTTCGGCCGCGGCGCGATCGAGGGCATCATGGGACCCGAGTCGGCCAACAACGCGTCGGACCAGGCATCCTTCATTCCGACGATGACGCTCGGGATTCCCGGCAGCGTGACGATGGCCTTGATCATTGGCGCGCTGATGATCCACGGTATCCAGCCCGGCCCGCAGATGCTGACCGAGCAGCCCGAGATGTTCTGGGGCCTGGTGATGAGCTTCTGGATCGGCAACATCGTCCTGGTGATCCTGAACGTGCCGATGATCGGCCTGTGGGTCCGCGTGTTGACGATTCCCTATCACGTCCTCTACCCGGCGATCGTGATGTTCATCTGCATCGGCACCTATGCGGTCAACAACAACGTCTTCGACGTCTACGCGGTTCTGGTGTTCGGCATCGCCGGCTACGTACTGCGGGTGCTCGGCTTCGAGCCCGCCCCGCTGCTGCTCGGCTACGTATTGGGCCCGATGCTGGAGGAGAACTTCCGGCGCGCCATGCTGCTCTCGCGGGGCAGCCTGCAGACCTTCATCGAGCGTCCGATCAGCATGTGGGTATTGCTCCTGACGGCGGTACTGCTGGTGTGGGGCATATGGGGCAGCCTGCGCCAGCGGCCTGCCGCGAGGCTGGCGCAATCCGCGGAATCGGCCTGATCCACGCCGGGAGGGCGCGATGAACGGCTGCCCGCAGCCGTTCATCGCGCCTTGCGCCGGGCTCGCATCCCGACGCGACGGCCGTGCGCGTATGCGCGAACCCTAGGGCTTGAACTTCGGATCGAGCGGCAGCGATACGACTATCCGCAATCCTGGCCGCGCATCCGCAAAATCAAGCGTGCCGAGGTGCAGGCCGACGATGCTTTTCACGCTGGTCAAACCCAGGCCATGGCCCTCCGAAGAGGGATCCGAGCGATAAAAATGCTTTCCCAGATGCTCGTATTCGGCGGGGTCGAGCCCGGCCCCATCGTCGGTGATGGTAACGAGCGCGGTGTGGCCCCGCCTGGCCACGTCGACCACGACGCGGCTGGCGGCGAATTTCACCGCATTGTCGATCAGGTTGGCCAGTGCGCTGGCAAGCAGGTTCGCGTCGCCATGCAGCGTAACGTTATCCAGCTTCGTGCGCAGCAGCGAAACGCCTTTCTCCTCCGCCAAGGTCTCGTACATTTCCATCACGTCCGCGACGATGACGTCAAGCTCGCAAGGCTTGAAGGAACGGCGCTGTATGCCGGCTTCCATCTCGGCAATCTGCAGGAGCTTTTCCAGCAGGACATTGAGGCGTTCGATGCTTTCGATGGCATGCTGGTTGGCCTCCAGCACTTCCGTCATGGACACGCCCGGCCGCTGCGCCGCTCGCAGCGCGCCGATGATGCGCGTCAACGGCGTTCGAAGGTTGTGCGCAATGGTATCGGATATGTGCCTGGCGCTTTTCATCAAAAGCTCGATCCGGTCCAGCATCGCGTTGACATCGCGGTTGAGCAAGGTGAACTCGTCTTCGCCTGTGGGCGCCGAGATGCGCTTGGAGAGCTGGCCCGCGCCAATCAGCTGCGTCGTCTGCCGGATATGGCTGACACGGTGCGCCAGCTCTCTCCTGAATATGTACGTCCCCAGCAGCACCAGCAGTACGGCCAGCAGAATTGCCGTGGCCGTCGCTTGCCCGATCAACGAGGTGATATCGCCTATCTCGCTCGAGTCATGCCCCACCACCAATGTTTCTCCGCCGGCCAGGGGCAGGACCTTCAAGTGTCCGTGCGTAGGCATGCCATCGTGGATGACGTCGGCCTCGTAGACGTCCGGACGCGTCGAGTTGAGTGGCAGGGACTCATCCAGGTTCCCGGCAATCTTCCTGCCGTGCTCATCGAGAAGCAGGTAGATCTCCCGGTCGGCATCGATCCGATCCGAAAGCGTCAGCTCGATCGCCGCTACAAGCGCATTGCGGCCGCCTTCTTCATATGCCACCTCCAGGCGTTGCGCGGTCGATGTTATTTGCCGCGTATATTCGGTACGCAAAGCGCCTATGAATTGAGTGTAGATGAATGCGCTCAATATCAAGGTGGTAAGAATCGCCAGCAATCCATAATTCAGCGTCAGGCGAAAGGATATCGAGTTCCACAGGCGCCTAGGAAAACAGGTCATTCTTTGCCAGGTTCCATGTTGTCGGAGCCCTGCTTGTCGGAAAGGGTATAGCCGGCGCCGCGTATGGTGTGGATCAGCGGTGTTGCGCAGGCGGCGTCTATCTTGCGGCGCAGCCGGCTGACCTGGACATCGATCACGTTCGACTGGGGGTCGAAGCTGTAGCCCCAGATTGTTTCGAGCAACATCGTTCGCGTCACGATCCGGTGAGCATGAAGCATGAGATAAACCAGCAAGCGGAACTCTTGCGGCTGCAGGGATATCGGCACTCCGGCGCGTTGCACCTTCTGCGTGGCGATATTGACCGACAGATCCGCGATCCGCAGTTCCTTGACGTCCGGATCGGGACGCGTACGCCGGACCAGGGCGTCCAGCCTGGCCACCAGCTCGGAAAAGGAGAACGGCTTGACCAGGTAGTCGTCGCCGCCGGCTCTCAAGCCGTCGACCCGGTCGTCAACGGCCGACAGCGCGCTGAGCACCAGGACTGGCGTTTTCTTGCCCAGCGCTCGCAGCGTGGACAGTATTGAAAGGCCGTCCACATTGTTGGGCAGCATCCGATCGAGGATGATGATGTCCCATTGGTCCTTCATGGCATTATCCAGGCCGCTCGCCCCATCCCCGCTGACGGTGACCATGTGCCCCAGCTCCCTCAGGCCATTGGCAAGATAGCGGGCGTTGGCTTGGTCATCCTCAATAAGCAGGCACTGCCACATATGCGTTTCCAGGTGAGATAAACGGGGAGCGGGCGCCCCCTCGGCGCCAGGCGGAATCACGTCCCGGGCTTCCTGCCCTTGCCATGCCGCCATCGAAGCCGACGACCGTATCATCCCATGCAAGCCGGCTCAAGACGGCAGCGCCGCGACGATCATGTTTGCACGCCTGGCCAGGACAGGCCTGGACGGCGCAGGTGCGCGGCAGCGTGGCCTCTCGTGCGGTGCCTGCCGGCCGCTTCATGAACAAACGGTAATGAAAATGTAATGTTCCCGGGCCGGTTTGGCCTGGCTGGGTTGTGTCCGGCTGACGGTACGCGCACGGTTCCAGGCAACCCATGCTGTGCAAATCAAGAGCCCCAATGAAGAAGTCTCCGCCCATTTCGCCAAACGCCGCGCCGCCGCCCTGCGCAAGGCCGAGGGCTAGGTGTGAAGGTCGAGCGGTCAGCGTGTGCGATGGCCTTTTTTTGTACTCCATTCGGAAGTACAATAACACCTAATTCCCGAGGGCTTCCCTATGTCCAGTACAGCTGAAGTAAAAGATGAACGGCTCCAGGTGCGTCTGAACGCTGAGGCCAAGACCGTGCTTCAACGCGCGGCCAGCTACCGTCATAAAACGGTGAGCCAGTTCGTGCTGACCACTGCGTTGGCCGAAGCCGAAAAGGTCATTCGCGAGAATGAAGCCGTATCCCTGTCGGCCGCAGACTGGAAGGTGTTTTATGACGCCTTGAGTGCCCCCCCTGCGCCCAACGCCGCGCTGCGCAAGGCGTTTGCCAAGTATCAAAAGGCTGCTGGATGACGGCCGTGCCATTGGCATGGCTGGTTTCGGCGTTTGATGGCAAGGCGCATGACCGTACTGCGTTCTCGTGCGGTTTTCCCGAGCTTGACCGCTATCTTCGAGAACACGCCTCACAGGACATCAAGCGAGATATTGCCCGTGTCTTTGTGGCTGTGCGGCCCGCAACCACTACGGTCTGCGGTTATTACAGTCTGAGCGCCACCAGCTTCCAGCGTGATGAGCTGCCAGCGGAGCAGGCCAGGAAGCTGCCGCGCTATCCCGTTCCCGCTGTCCTGCTTGGTCGCTTGGCTGTTGATCGCGATGCACAGGGATCGGGCTTGGGCGAATTCCTGTTGATGGATGCCATGCACCGCACGCTGCTCGCTACGCAGGTGATGGCCGTCTACGCCATGGTTGTGGATGCGAAAGACGCTTCTGCTGCCAAGTTCTATCGCAAATACGGGTTTATTGCCTTTCCGAACAACGCACAGAGGTTGTTCCTGCCTATGGAGACGATACGCCAGTTGCAGGAGTCTTAACTCGTCATGCAGGAGCGCGGAGATCTTCGGCTAAAGTCAGGCTGCCCAAGCCCCGACGCACAAATGAAAATGCCCAGCGCAAGCGCTGGGCATCGAATTCTTGGTGGCCTGGGGCGGAATCGAACCACCGACACAAGGATTTTCAATCCTCTGCTCTACCGACTGAGCTACCAGGCCAACGAAGTCCGCAACTATACACAATTTTTCGAGTCCGTGCACGCGCGGCGCCCACTTGTGTGAAAAATGCCGCGCACTTGCGCAGCGATTGCGCAAAAGGGCGCGCCCGGGATGCCGTGGCGGAGCCGCCGCGGCCGGCGCGCCGGCCGCAGGGGTATAGGGGGCCGGGCGGGGGGGACGGGGTATAATCCTTGGCGGTCGCTGTTACAAAATTAGCAGCTTTGCGCCGGGCGTTCGCCCCCCCCCAGCCTTTCATGTCAGTCGCCGTTCTTGCCTTCGGTCTGAATCACACCTCCGCGCCGGTCTCGGTGCGCGAGCGCGTTTCCATGCCCGTGGACTTGGTCAAGCCCGCGCTGGAAGGCCTGCGCGCGACGTTTGGCGGCGCGGTGCGCGAGGCGGCGATCCTGTCGACCTGTAATCGCACCGAACTCTACTGCGCGGCCGAGGGCCAGGTGGCCGAGCATCTGCCGGCCTGGCTGGCCGAGCACAACCGGCTGGAAGCCGCGGCCTTGCGCCCGCACCTGTACCGCCACCAGCACGACGACGCGGTGCGCCATGCGTTCCGCGTGGCCAGCGGCCTGGATTCCATGGTGCTGGGCGAGCCGCAGATCCTGGGCCAGATGAAGGACGCGGTGCGCGCGGCCAACGAGGCCGGCGCGCTGGGCACGCTGCTGCATCAATTGTTCCAGCGCACTTTCTCGGTGGCCAAGGAAGTGCGTTCGCAAACCGCCATCGGCGCGCATTCGGTGTCGATGGCCGCCGCCGCGGTGCGGCTGGCCGAGCGCGTGTTCGGTCAGCTGGAAGACGCGCGCACGCTGTTCATCGGCGCCGGCGAGATGATCGAACTGTGCGCCACGCACTTCGCGGCCCAGCGTCCGCGCAGCATGGTGGTGGCCAATCGCACCATCGAGCGCGCCGAGACCCTGGCGGGCCGCTTCTCGGCCCAGACCATGAAGCTGGCCGACCTGACCGAACGGCTGGCCGAGTTCGACGTCATCGTTTCCTGTACGGCCAGTTCCCTGCCCATCCTGGGGCTGGGCATGGTCGAGCGCGCCACGCGCCAGCGCCGGCATCGCCCCATGGTGATGATCGACCTGGCGGTGCCGCGCGACATCGAGCCCGAGGTGGGGCGCCTGGACGACGTGTATCTGTATTCGGTGGACGACCTGGGCCGGCTGGTGCAAAGCGGCACCGACGCGCGCCGCGCGGCGGTGGTGCAGGCCGAGGCCATCATCGAGACGCGCGTGCAGGGCTTCATGCACTGGATGCAGTCGCGCGAAGTCGTGCCCGTGATCCGCGACCTGCACCAGGCCGCCGACGACGTGCGGGCCGCCGAGCTCGAACGCGCGCGCCGCATGCTGGCGCGCGGCGAGTCGCCCGAGGCGGTGCTGGAGCAATTGGCGCACGGGCTGACGCAGAAGTATCTGCATGGCCCGCTGGCCGCGCTCAACCGCAGCGAGGGCGACGAGCGCCGCCAGCTGCTGGCCTGGATGCCGCGCCTGTTTCCCGGCCGCGATTCCCGCCGTTAGCTGCGCGCGCCAGACCCCGCCCTTCGCGGCGGGCGTTCGTGCGCCGGGCGTCCGCTTGTGTCCATTTTTCCTGATACCGAACGCCCATGAAACCGTCCATGCGCAGCCGACTCGAGCAGTTGGCCCACCGTCTCATCGAAGTCGACGCCTTGCTGGCCGAGCCGGAAACGGCGGCCGACATGGACCGCTTTCGCAAGCTGTCGCGCGAGCGCGCCGAGCTGGAGCCAGTCGTGGAGGCATTCAATGCATTCCTGGGCGTCGAGGCCGATGTGGCCACCGCGCAGGAGATGCTGTCCGATCCCGACATGAAGGCCATGGCCGAGGACGAGATCAAGACCGGCCGTGCGCGCATCGAGGAGATGGAGGCGGCGCTGCAGTTGCTGCTGCTGCCGCGCGATCCCGACGATGGGCGCAGCCTGTTCCTGGAAATCCGCGCCGGCACGGGCGGCGACGAAAGCGCGCTGTTCTCCGGGGATCTGCTGCGCATGTATAGCCGCTATGCGGAAGCGCGCGGTTGGCGCGTGGAGATCATGTCGGAAAGCGAGTCGGAGCTAGGCGGCTACAAGGAAGTGATCGCGCGTATCGACGGCGACGGCGCCTACGGCCGGCTGAAGTTCGAGTCCGGCGCGCACCGCGTGCAGCGCGTGCCGGCCACCGAGGCGCAGGGCCGCATCCATACGTCGGCCTGCACGGTGGCGGTGATGCCCGAGGCCGACGCGATGTCCGACATCGTGATCAACCCCAACGACCTGCGTATCGATACATTCCGCGCCAGCGGGGCGGGCGGACAGCACATCAACAAGACCGATTCGGCGGTGCGCATCACGCACGTGCCGACCGGCCTGGTGGTGGAGTGCCAGGACGACCGCTCGCAGCACCGCAACAAGGACAAGGCCATGCAGGTGCTGGCCGCGCGCCTGAAGGACAAGGAAATGCGCGAGCGCCAGAGCAAGGAAGCCGCCGAACGCAAGAGCCTGATCGGCTCGGGCGACCGCTCCGAGCGCATCCGCACCTATAACTATCCGCAGGGCCGCGTGACCGACCATCGCATCAACCTGACGCTGTACAAGCTGCAGCAGATCATGGAAGGCGACCTGGACGAGCTGACCGGCGCGCTGCTGGCCGAGCACCAGGCCGAGCAACTGGCGGCGCTGGGCAACGATCTGTGACGCACGGGCGATGACCTTGCTCAAGGACCTGCTGGCCGATCCCGGCCTGCCCCGCCTGGAGGCGCGCATGCTCGCCGAGCACGTGCTGGGCCGTTCGCGCGCCTGGCTGCTGGCGCACGATACCGACCCGGTCGAGCCCGCGCACGAGGCGGCCTGGCGGCGGCTGGCGGCGCGCCGCATGGCGGGCGAGCCCATGGCCTATCTGCTGGGCGGACGCGAGTTCATGGGGCACTGGTTCGCGCTGACGCCGGATGTGCTGATTCCGCGCCCGGATACCGAACTGCTGGTCGAGACGGCGCTGCAGTGGCTGCAGGGCCGCGCCGCGCCCCGCGTGCTGGACCTGGGCACCGGCAGCGGCGCCATCGCCGTGTCGGTGGCGTTGGGCTGCCCGCAGGCCGAGGTGACGGCCACCGACCTGAGCGCGGCCGCCCTGGCGGTGGCCGAGGGCAATGCGCGGCGGCTGGGCGCGCGGGTGCGCTGCCTGGGGGGCGACTGGTACGAGGCCTTGCCGGCGCGGGAGCGCTACGACCTGATCGTCTCCAATCCCCCCTATATCGCGCGCGAGGACGCGCATCTGGCGCAGGGCGACCTGCGCTTCGAGCCGCGCGGCGCGCTGACCGACGAAAACGACGGCCTGGCGGCGCTGGCCCGCATCGCCGGCGGGGCGCCCGGGCGCCTTGCGCCCGGCGGCGCCATCTGGATGGAACATGGCTGGGACCAGGCCGAGGCGGCGCGGGCGCTGCTGCGCCAGGCCGGGCTGCGCGAGGTGCACAGCCGGCGCGATCTGGCCGGGATCGAGCGGATTTCCGGCGGATACCTATAATTGAGCTGTTGAGCTACTTCCCTTTGCGAGCCCCCTATGAGCGACGTGCAAGAATTCATCCGCGAAACCGTGACGCAGCACCCCGTGGTGCTGTTCATGAAGGGCACCGCCCAGTTTCCGCAATGCGGCTTTTCGGGCCGCGCGATCCAGATCCTGAAAGGCTGCGGCGTCAAGAAGCTGGTGACCGTCAATGTGCTGGAAGACGACGAAGTCCGCCAGGGCATCAAGACGTTTTCCAACTGGCCGACGATTCCGCAGCTGTACGTTGGCGGCGAGTTCGTCGGCGGTTCGGACATCATGTCCGAGATGAACGAAAGCGGCGAGCTCAAGCAGCTGCTCGATGACTCCGGCGCGACGGCCTGAGTCCATGCGGCGGCTGGTCGTCGGCATCACGGGCGCCACCGGCGCCATCTACGCCGTGCGCCTGCTGCAGGCGCTGCGCGGCGTGTCCGACGTCGAGTCGCACTTGATCGTGTCGGCCTCGGGCGTGCTCAATATCAAGCACGAACTGGATGTGGGCCGGCACGATGTCCAGGCGCTGGCCGACCACGTCCACAGCGTGCGCGATGTCGGCGCCACGCTGGCCAGCGGCGCGTTCCAGACCGCCGGCATGGTGATCGTGCCATGTTCGATGCGCACGCTGGCGGCCGTGGCGCACGGCCTGTCCGATAACCTCATCACCCGCGCCGCCGACGTCACGCTCAAGGAGCGCCGCCGGCTGGTCATGATGGTGCGCGAAACGCCGTTCAACCTGGCTCACCTGCGCAACATGACCGCCGTCACCGAAATGGGCGGCATCATCTTCCCGCCGCTGCCCGCGTTCTACCACCGCCCGGCCTCCATCGAAGAGATGGTCGACCACACCGTGGCGCGCGTGCTCGAACTGTTCGACATCGAAGTGCCGGGCCCGCACTGGGCCGGCATGTAGCGCGCCCGCTTCCGCCCGCCTGTATCGAAGCCTGTCCCGTGGGGGCAGGCTTGCTTGCGTCCGGGCGCGCGAAGCCGCGGCAGGGAATCCCCCGATATTGACACCGGACAATTATTCAGTACTATGCGCAATTAACTCAGTGTACTGAGTAGAAGCATAGAAGCACCTGGCTGTTTGTTGTTCCGATCAAGATCCAGTCGCCCGCATTCTGCGGGCGGCGGCCACAAGGGGAATACAGATGCAACGCCGTCGTTTTCTAGCCAAAGTCGCCCACATCGCCGCCGCCGTTGGCGTCAGCGCCTGTGCCGCGACCAGTTCCTTCGCCGCCACCGGCGACTTCCCGAACAAGCCGCTCGACATCATCGTCACCTTTCCGCCTGGCGGGGGGACCGACATGCTGGCGCGCCTGATCGGCAACTATCTCACCGAGAGCCTGGGGCAGACCGCCGTGGTCGAGAACCGGCCGGGCGCCAGCGGCAACGTGGGCGCGCGCCTGGTGGCCGACCGTGCGCCGGACGGCTACTCGCTGCTGATGGTCAACAGCTCGTTCGCCGTCAACCCGGGCGTGTTCCGCAACCTGCCGTTCGACCCGAAGAAGGACTTCGCCGCCGTCATCAACGTGGCGTATGTGCCGTCGGTGTTCGTGGTGCCGGCCGGTTCCAAGTACAAGACGCTGGGCGAGCTGATGGCCGCGGCCAAGCAGACCAACACCCAGGTCACCTACGGCTCGTGCGGCAACGGCACGCCGCAGCACCTGGCCGGCGAGCTGTTGAACGTCAGCGCCAAGACGCACATGGTGCACGTGCCGTACAAGGGCTGCGGGCCGGCGCTCAATGATGTGCTGGGCAGCCAGATCGGCCTGGCCGTGGTGACCGCCTCGAGCGCGATTCCCTTCATCAAGGCAGGCAAGCTGCAGGCCCTGGCGGTGACGTCCAAGGACCGTTCGGCGCTGCTGCCCGAGGTGCCCACGGTGGCCGAGCAGGGCGTGGCCGGGTACGAACTGAACCAGTGGCACGGCCTGCTGGTGCCGGGCGCCACGCCGATGGCGGTGCGCCAGAAGCTGTATGACGGCATCGCCAAGGTGATGAAACGCGATGACGTGCAGAAGAAACTGGCCGACCTGGGCTATAGCACCGCCAGCGACGGCCCGGAAGTGTTCCAGAAAATGGTGGAAACCGATATCGACCGCTTTTCGGCGCTGACCAAGCAGATCGGCCTGAAAGTGGACTGACCCCTGGGAGATGCAAGCATGAGCAGCAAACTGAAGATCAGCCTGTCCTGCGGCGACTACGATCGCACGCGCGCCTTGTTCGACGGGCGTGCGCCCATCGAGGGCTGCGAGGTCACGGCCGTGCCGCTGGAGCCGGAGGAGGCGTTCCATCGGGCCTTCCGCTACCACGAGTACGACGTCACCGAGATCTCGATGAGCAGTCACATGATGACCACGGCTCGCGGCGACAACGAGTACATCGCGATTCCGGCGTTTCTGTCGCGCGTGTTCCGCCATTCGGGAATCTATGTGCGCACGGACCGCGGCATCGACACGCCGCAGGACCTGCGCGGCAAGACCATCGGCGTGCCCGAGTACCAGATCACCGCCAACGTGTGGATCCGCGGCATCCTGGAAGATGCCTATGGCGTCAAGCCGCAGGACATCAAGTGGCGGCGCGGCGGCATCGAAGAGCCGGGCCGCGGCGAGCGGGCGCCGATCGAGCTGCCCGACGGCATCGACCTGCAGCAGATTCCCGATGACAAGACGCTGTCTGACATGCTGGAGGCGGGCGAGATCGACGGCTACATCGGCGCGCGGGCCCCGTCGTGCTTTCTGCGCGGCGCGCCCAACGTGGGGCGGCTGTTCAACGATTACCTGAAGACCGAGCAGGACTACTTCCGCGAGACGCGCATCTTCCCCATCATGCACATGGTGGGTATTCGCAGGTCCCTGGTCGAGCAGAACCCCTGGCTGCCGGTAAGCGTCTACAAGGCCTTCATCAAGGCCAAGATGCTGGCGGTCAAGGAGCTCAACGAGATCTGCCACCTGGCGGTGACGCTGCCGTGGATGGTGCATCACTACAACGCGGCGCGCGAACTGATGGGCGACGATTACTGGCCGTACGGGCTGGATGCCAATCGCCATGTGATAGAGACCTTCGCGCGCTATCACTACGGCCAGGGCCTGTCGCGCCGCCTGGTCAAGCCCGAGGAGCTGTTCGCGGCATCTTCGCTGGACTTGTCCAAGATCTGAGGGGCCGCCCACACCATGAAAGCGCCGGCCTTGCAGTATCACGCGCCTGCTTCGTTGCCGCAGGCCCTGCAGTTGCTCAGCGAGCACGACAATGCGCGCGTGCTGGCCGGCGGCCAGTCGCTGGTGGCAATGCTGAACATGCGGTTCGCGTTCCCGGATTGCCTGATCGATATCAACCGGGTTCCCGAGCTGGCGTACATCAGCCACGAGCAGGGCGCGGTCCGCATCGGCGCGATGACGCGCCAGCGCGAGATCGAGTTCTCGCCGCTGGTGGCGCAGCACTTGCCGCTATGGCGCGAGGCGGTACTGCAGGTCGGCCATCGCCAGACCCGTAACCGGGGCACGGTGGGCGGCAGCTTGTGCCAGCTGGATCCCTCGGCGGAGATCCCGACTGTGGCGCTGGCCATGGACGCGACCCTGTCGGTGGCCAGCGTACGCGGTACGCGTACCCTGGCGATAGCGGATTTTCCGGCCGGCTACATGACGCCGGCGCTCGAGCCCGACGAAATGCTGGTCGGCCTGACGGTGACGCCATGGCCGGCCGGCCATGGCCATGCCTTCGTGGAGTTCGCGCGCCGCCATGGCGATTTCGCCATTGTGTCGGTGGCCGTGTTGCTGTTGCTCGACGACGCCGGCTGCGTGGCGCGCGCCTCGATCACCCTGGGCGGGGTGGCGGCCACGCCCGTGCGCATGGCGCAGGCCGAAGCCGCGCTGGTGGGGCAGCCGGCCGAGCCCGCGGCGCTGGCGCGGGCGGCGGCGTTGTGCGCGGCCATCGACGCCAAGGCCGACAGTTATGTGCCGTCGTGGTACCGCCAGCGGCTGGCGCGCGTGTTGACCGAGCGCGCCCTCACGCAGGCGGTGGCGCGTGCCAAGGAAAACGTATGAGCGATATCACCGAATCCACAGCGCAGCATGTTTCGTTGACGGTCAACGGGCGCGCCTGCGGCGGTTGCGCCGAGCCGCGCATGCATCTGGCCGATTTCCTGCGCGGTGAGCTGGGGCTGACCGGCACGCACATCGGTTGCGAGCACGGGGTGTGCGGCGCCTGTACCGTGCTGGTCGATGGCTATTCGACGCGCAGTTGCCTGATGCTGGCGGTGCAGGCGCAGGATAGCCGGGTCGATACCATCGAGGGCCTGGCTGGCGAAGACGACGCGCTGCATCCGATCCAGCAGGCGTTCCATGAATTGCATGCACTGCAATGCGGTTATTGCACGCCGGGCATCCTGATGTCGGTGGCCGAGCTGCTGGCGGCCAACCCCGATCCCGACGAGGCGCAGGTGCGTGACGTGCTTTCGGGCCATCTGTGCCGCTGCACCGGGTACCAGAACATCGTGGCCGCGGTGCTGCGCGCGGCGCAGCTGATGCGCGCGGAGGCCGACCATGACTGATGCGGCAAGCCCCGGACTGGGCCGCAGCGCGCCCCGTATCGAGGACGATGCGCTGCTGCGCGGCCAGGCACGCTTCCTGGACGATATCGAGGTCGAGGGCGTGCTGCATGCCTGCTTCGTGCGCAGCCCGCACGCCCATGCTCGCATTGTCTCGATGGATCTGTCTGCCGCCCGTGCGGTGCCGGGCGTGGCCGCCGTCTATGGGGCGCGCGATCTGTTCGGCCAGTTGACCTCGTGGCGCATGCCGCTGGGGTTCCCGCTGGCGGCGCTGCCCGATGACACGACGCCGTTCGTGCTGGCCGAGCACGAGGTGGCGTTCGTCGGCGAGGCCATCGCGGTGGTGGTGGCCGACAGCCGTCACATCGCCGAGGACGCGGCGGCGCGCGTGGCGATCGAATATGAAGTGCTGGGCGCGGTGGTGGATTGCCGCGACGCGTTGCGGCCGGATGCGCCGCTGGTGCGAGGCGAGCTCGCGTCGAACATTCTGCAGCAGTACACGCTGGCCTATGGCGACTGCGAGGCGGCTTTCGCGCAAGCGCACCGGGTGCTGGAGGACGATTTCTGGGTGCATCGGGGCTGCGCGCATCCCATGGAGGGGCGTGGCGTGCTGGCCCGCATGGACCGCGCCACCGATACGCTGACCGTGTGGTCATCGACCCAGATGGCCCACGAACTGCATTACACGCTGGCCCTGATGCTGGGCCAGCCCGAGGACCGCCTGCGCGTGGTGACGCCCGACGTGGGCGGCGGGTTCGGCGCCAAATTCATGATCTATCCCGAGGAAATGGCGATTCCCGCAGCCGCGCGCAAGCTGGGCCGTCCGGTCAAGTGGGTGGAGGACCGGCGCGAGCACTTCACGACCTCGATCCAGGAGCGCGACCAGTACTGGACGGTGGCGATGGCCATCGACGACCAGGGCCGCATGCTCGGCATACGCGGCAACTTCGTGCACGACAATGGCGCGTACACGCCGCAGGGCACCAATGTGCCGTACAACGCCGCCTCGTCCATGACCGGCCCCTACGTGGTGCCGGCGTTCTCGCTCGATGTGAGCGTGGCCTATACCAACAAGGTGCCGGTGGCGACGGTGCGCGGCGCGGGATATCCGCAGGCGGCCTTCGTCATGGAGCGCATGCTGGACCGCGTGGCGGCGGAACTGGGCATCGACGCGGCCGAATGCCGGCGCCGCAATCTGATCGGCCCGGCCAAGATCCCCTATACCAAGCCGTTGAAGTCGCGCGCGGGCATGCCGCTGACCATAGACAGCGGCGATTTTCCCGCCTTGCAGGCCTGCGCGCTGCGGGCGTCCGACTATGACGGCTTCGCGGTGCGGCGCGACGCGGCCCTGGCGCGCGGCCGCTGGCGCGGCATCGCGGTGGCCAACAGCGTCAAGCCCACCGGGCGCGGCCCGTTCGAGGTGGCGCGCGTGCGCGTCCAGCCGTCGGGCCAGGTGTCGGTCTACACCGGCGCCCTGGCCATGGGCCAGGGCATCAAGACGACGCTGGCGCAGATCTGCGCCGGACACCTGGGCGTGCCGGTCGCGGCGGTCGAGGTGCAGGCCGGCGATACGGCCTACGTGGGCTACGGCATGGGCGGTTTCGCCAGCCGCCAGGCCATCATGGCCGGTTCGGCGGTCGACCAGGCCGCCGTGCAGGTGCGCCGGCAGGCGCTGGAGACGGCGGCGGTGGTGCTCAAGGCTGCGGCTGAAACGCTGGAGCTGGCCGATGGCGAAGTGCGCGCGCCCGACGGCCAGTCGGTTTCGCTGGCGCGGCTTGCCATGCTGCGCAAAGGCGTGCCGGGATATGCGCTGGTCAGCCCCGGCGATCCCGGGCTGGACGCCACCGCGTACTTCCACTGCGACGCGCAGACCTACGCCGGCGCCTCGCACGTATGCGAGGTCGAGGTCGACCCCGCCACCGGGGCCATCGAGATCGTGCGCTACGTGGCGGCGCAGGACAGCGGCCGCATCATCAACCCGCAGCTGGCCGAGGGCCAGGTGCACGGCGGGGTCGTGCACGGCATCGGCAATGCCTTGTTCGAGTGGATGGGCTATGACGCCGCCGGCCAGCCGCTGAGCACCACGTTCGCCGAGTACCTGCTGCCCACCGCGCCGGAAGTGCCGCCCATCGAGGTGGTGTTCCTGCCTTCTCCCACTCCCTTGAACCCGCTGGGCGTCAAAGGCGTGGGAGAGTGCGCCACCATTCCGGTGGCCGCGGCCGTGGTCGGCGCCGTGGAGCACGCGCTGGCCCATTGCGGGGTGCGCGTGACCGAGTTTCCGCTTACGCCGGTGCGACTGCTGGAGCTGCTGACGCAAGCCGAAGCGCGCGCCGCCGCGCCTACTGATTCAGGGGAGTTCGTCGATGGAGTTCACTAACACCTTCCATGTACCGTTGCCGCTGGACGAGGCATGGCAGTTGATGCTGGATGTGCCGCGCATCATGCCCTGCCTGCCCGGCGCGCGCCTGACCGAGGTGTTGGGCCCGGACAAGTACCAGGGCTCGGTGACCGTGCGCCTGGGGCCGATCAAGCTGGGCTTCGAAGGCCAGGCCGAGCTGGTGCGCAAGGACGAAGCCACGCACACCGCGTGGCTGCAGGGCTCGGGCATGGATCCGAAAGGGCGCGGCTCGGCCAAGTCCGAGTTCAGCTTTGCGTTGACGCCGGCCGCCAATGGCGGCACCGACGTGACGGTCAATACCCAGCTGGCGCTGTCGGGGGCGGTGGCGCAGTATGGGCGCGGCAGCGGCATGATCGCCGAAGTGGCCGCGCAGATCCTGGGGCAGTTCGAGCAGAACCTGGCGCGCTCGCTCAGCGGCGAGGCGCAGCAGGAGCCGGCGCAGCCGGCCGGCGCCATGCCCGCCCGGCCCGGACCCGCGGCGCCTGTTGCCGCGGCCGCAGCCGCGGGCAGCGCAGTCAGCCCGGACGCGCAGGCCGTGCTGCTGCAGGCGCAGGCGGTATTGAGCCAGGCGCAGGCCGTGCTGGCCATGGCCCAGGCCAGCCTGGCGCGCCCCGCTCGCGGCGCACCGCCGCGGGCCGCCGCGCCCAGCGCCGAGCTCAACATGCTGGGCATAGGCATGCGCGCCATGTGGGCGCGCGTCCGCTATACCGTGGGCGGCTGGTTCGGCCGGCGCGAGAGCTGATCGCGCGGGCGCTCGTCCCATTCCGATACGCGGGGCGCCTGTCCCCGGACGGGAACTGACATCCGCGGCGAGGTGTGCCTGTCCCCACTGGGACAGGCACACTGCCGTACGCCATCGAAGCTAGCCCACCAGGCCCAGTCCGTTCAATCCGCCCAGCGTGGCCGGCCATTGGCGGGCGCGCGCGTTCTGCAGCAGGATGCGCGCCCAGGCCATCCAGCCCGACCATTCGATGCGCTTGTCCCAGCTGGTGCCCCAGGCCTGCAGGGCTGCCAGGCCGGCGGCGGCCTGCTCGAGGGCGGTGTCGTAGTCCTGCGCGGTCAGCGCCAGCTGCGCGAGCAGCAGGCGCGGCTCGGCTACCCAGGGGTTGTGGGCGATGGCGGCGTGCAGCAGATGGCGCGCGCTGTCCATTTCGGTCATGGGGTGCATGCGCGTGATCACCTGCCAGTACAGCGCCGCGGCGGCCGCCTCGTCGCCGGCGTCGAGCACGGCGGTGCAATGGCCGAAGGCGGGCGGCGTGGGGATGCCGGTGCCGGCGGGCAGCGCGGACAAGGGTTGCAGCAGGCGGGAGAGCATGCCCAGGATGCGCGCCGGAGGCTTGAGCGGGCCGGGCCACAGCGAGGCGGCCCAGTGCGTCGCGGTGTCGCGGCGCTCCTGGTGGGGATAGCCGGCGAAGATCTCGTCCTGCCAGCTATGCCACTGTTCGCCGACGTCGGCCGCCGACACCACGATGAAGGCGGCTACCTGGCGCGGCGTCAGCGTCAGCGGCTGGCCGTCGGCGCCTTGCAGCGCCAGCCCGGCGCCGCCGCGGCCTTCGCCCGCCAGGATGCGCTGCACGAACTGGGTGCGGGGCATGGCGCAGAACAGGTGCACCCATTGCTCGGCTTCTTCGCCCAGGTGCTGGCGCAAGGTGGCGCGCTCGCGTTCGCGGTCGAACAGCGTCAGGTCCACGTATTCGTTGCCATATACGCTGTGGAACAGGCCCAGCAGGCGCACTTCGCGTGGCTGGTTCCACAGCGCCAGCGTGCGGTAGACGCCCAGCAGGTGGTGCTTGAACGTGCCGGCCTTGTGCCAGTCTTCGCCGGCGCTGCGCGCAAACAGCAATTCCAGCAGGGCGGGCAGGTCGGCGTCGATGGCCGCGTAATGATCGGCCAGCAGCGCGCGGGCGTGGGGATGCAGTTCAGCAGAGGACGACATGGCAGGTACGGCGCAAGGCAAAACCGCTATTGTCGCCCGCGGCGGCCTGCATGTTAATAACCGTATGGTCTTTGGATATGCGATTTCATCGCTTTTCGTTTTGAGGGCGGCTTCGTAGAATCGGCCTCTTGCCGTCCGGCGTTTTCCCTTTCTTCGTGAGCTTTCCCATGCGTATTCGCCATCTCGTCGCCGCTTGCGCGGCCTTGTTCAGTATTGCCGCCGCGCCGGCCCTGGCGCAGGACGCCGAATTGAAGGTCGGCGTCACGGTGGGGCCGCACGCGCAGATCGGCGAAGTGGTCAAGAGCGTGGCGGCCAGGGACGGGCTGCGCGTCACGCTGGTCGAGTTCAGCGACTTCATCCAGCCCAACGCGGCGCTCGATGCCGGCGAACTGGACCTCAACATCTACCAGCACAAGCCCTTCCTGGATGCCCAGAACAAGGCGCGCGGCTACCGCCTGGCGCCGGTCGCCAGCGCGGTGGTGCAGCAGATGGGCGTGTACTCCAGGCGCTACCAGGCGCTGGACGCGCTGCCGCAGGGTGCCAAGGTGGCGATTCCCAACGACCCGACCAACGGCGCGCGCGCCTTGCTGGTGCTGCAGGCGGCCGGCCTGATCGAGCTCAAGCCGGGCGTCACGGTCAATGCCTCGTTGTTCGACATCGCCGCCAACCCCAGGAACCTGAAGTTCCTCGAGATCGACGCGGCGCAACTGCCGCACTCGCTGGCTGACGTGGATGCCGCGGCGGTGAATTCGGCGTATGCCATTCCGGCCGGGCTGTCGCCGGCGCGCGATGCACTGGCGCTGGAGAGCAAGGAAGCGCCGTTTGCCGTGGTGGTCATCGCCGCGCGCGAGGACAACAAGGACGATCCGCGCATCGCGCGCTTCGTCAAGGCGTACCAGTCCGAAGAGGTCAAGCAGTTCGTCGCCAAGCAGTTCCCCGGCGCCTACAGCACGTCCTGGTAAGCACCCTGGGCGGCGCCGCCGCGTCGTCCGCGGCGGCGCCGTCTCATGCCGCGGCCGGAGCCGGATAGGTGTGCTGGTAGTGCACGCTGAAGGTGCGGAAGGCGGCCAGCGCCCGCTGCGGATCGTGGCCGGGCTTGACCAGGAAGCTGTCGAAACCAACGCGTGCCTGGTAATGGATGGTGTCGATCATGACATCGCCCACGGCGCGCAGTTCGCCATCCCATCCGTAGCGGCGGCGCAGCAACTGCGCCAGCGAGTAGCCGCGGCCGTCCGTATAGACCGGAAAGTCGATGGCGATGAAGGACAGCGCGGTCCGGTCGAGCTCGCCGTCAGGGCCGGTGAGTTCGTCCAGCCGCGCATCCGGCGGCAGTTGCACGCCCACCGGGTGGCGCCGCGCACGCAATGTCGCGGCGGCGGCCTTCCAGGTGGCCAGCGTCACGACCCAGCCGGGTTCGTCGGGCGGCGCCTGGTCGGCGGGGCCGTCGGCCTCGGGGGTGAACAGGCGCGCATCGTCGCCCTGTAGGCGGCCGGCGCGGATCAGATGGTCGGGGTGGCTGGCTTCAGGCATGAGCGGGCTCTTGCTGCGAGGCGGGTTTGGCGACGGCCGGGTCGGCGTAGACGTCGCGCTTGAAGGGGTCGATGCCGACGCGGTCGACCACATCGATGAAGCGTTCGGCGTCGCTGTCGCGCAATTCCAGATAGGTGCGGATCAGGCGATCGACCACGTCGGGGATCTGCGTACGCGCGAACGACGGGCCGATGATGCGGCCAATGGCCGCGCCGCCGCCGCGCGGCGACTCCAGGTCGGGCAGCGGCTTGGCCGCGCCGTTCTGGCGGCCGCCCAGCGTCACCTGGTACCACTCCTCGCCGGCCTTGTCCACGCCGAGAATGCCGATGTGCCCGACGTGGTGATGCCCGCAGGAGTTGATGCAGCCCGAGATGTTCAGATCCAGCTCGCCGATCTCGAACAGGTAGTCGAGATCGTCGAAGCGGCGCTGGATGGATTCGGCCACCGGAATCGAGACAGCATTGGCCAGGGCGCAGAAGTCGCCGCCGGGACAGGCGATGATATTGGTCAGCAGCCCGATATTGGGGGTGGCCAGGTTCAGCTGCTGCAGCTCCTGCCAAAGGTCGTGGAGCCGGGCCCGGCGCACGTCGGCCAGGACCAGGTTCTGCTCGTGCGAGACGCGCAGCTCGCCGAAGCCATAGCGCTCGGACAAGTCGGCCACCGCGTCCATCTGGTCGGCGGTGATGTCGCCGGGCGGTACGCCGGTGGCTTTCAGCGACACCGTCACGGCCGCGTAGCCCGCCACTTTGTGCGCGCGCACGTTGGTGCGCAGCCAGCGCGCAAAGCGCGGGTCGGCCTGGGCCCGGGCGTCCGTCGGGTCGGGTTGGCTGGCGGCGGCGCTGTCGTAGTCGGGCCAGACGAAGCGGCCCGCGATGGTGTCCAGCTGTTCCTGGGTGATCGTATCGGGGCCGTCCTTGAGCGATTGCCACTCCTGCTCGACCTGGCGCGCGTAGACCTCGGGCGTGAGATCCTTGACCAGGATCTTGATCCGGGCCTTGAACTTGTTGTCGCGCCGGCCATGCAGGTTGTACACGCGCAAGGCCGCCTGCAGATAGGTCAGCAGATGCTGCCAGGGCACGAACGGATTGATCAGGTGGCCCACCATGGGCGTGCGCCCCAGCCCGCCGCCGACCCAGAAGCGAAAGCCCAGCTGGCCGTCGCGCTCGACCGCCTGCAGGCCGATGTCGTGCACGCCCACCGCCGCGCGATCCTCGACCGCGCCGCTGACGGCGATCTTGAACTTGCGCGGCAGGAAGGCGAACTCGGGGTGCAGGGTCGACCACTGGCGGATGATCTCGCACCACACCACCGGGTTGACCAGTTCGTCGGGGGCGACGCCGGCGAAGTGGTCGCTGGTGGTGTTGCGGATGCAATTGCCGCTGGTCTGGATCGAATGCATCTGCACCGAAGCCAGTTCGGCCAGGATGGCCGGCACGTCTTCCAGGCGCGGCCAGTTGAACTGCATGTTCTGGCGCGTCGAGAAGTGGCCGTAGCCGCGGTCCCAGGTGCGGGCGATATGCGCCAGCTTGCGCAGCTGGCGCGCGGCCAGCATGCCGTAGGGGATGGCAATGCGCAGCATGGGCGCGTGGCGCTGGATGTAAAGCCCGTTCTGCAGGCGCAGGGTGCGGAACTCGTCTTCGGTCAGCTGGCCGTCGAGAAAGCGCCGCGTCTGGTCCGAGAATTGCGCCACACGCTCTTCGACCAGCTGCTGGTCGACCGGATCGTACACGTACATGTCTTACTGCCCTTCGGGGTGCATGGCATGGCGCGGGACGAGCCCGGAAGACGCCATCCTGGATTGATGCACATAACCGTAGCAGCACAGCCAACCCGCCGTCTAAGTCATTCTGGTAATAACGGTATAGCGGGGGCGGGGAAGCGCGTTGGAGTCTGTCCCCGGATGCCTGTCCCCCTGCGGGGACAGGCGCCAACTGTGCATGCCTCGCGCGAGATTCAGTGGGGCAAAGAGATCTCGTTGCCATACGACGTTATGCGCCTGCGCGATATCCTGAGGCACATGATCTGTCCAGGAGTGCGTCGTGCCGCGACGAGCCCGCATTGTGCTGCAAGGCCATCCTCACCATGTTGTCCAACGGGCACATCGCCGCCAGTCGATATTCACCGATGACGCGGATTGCCTGCCCTATCTGAACGAACTGCAGCGCGAACGGCGGCGTTTGCAAGTGGCAGTCTACGCATGGTGCCTGATGCCCAATCACGTCCACTTGCTGCTTGCCCCTCTGCATGACTGCCGCGCGCTGTCGCAGATCATGGGCAAATTGGCGGGCGGAGCCGGCCGCAGGTTCAATCGCAGACATGGTCTGTCCGGTACGCTGTGGGAGTCCAGGTACTACTCTTCGGTTATCGAAACGGAAAAATACTTTTGGGAATGCTGCCGATACATCGAATTGAATCCGGTACGCGCAGGCATCGTGGCAAGGCCGGACCAATACCCATGGTCCAGCTATCGCGCTCGGATGTTGGATCAGGGCGGCGTTGATGCGCCTCCCGGCTACGACGCGACTTCGCCGCATGGCCGGTTCGATTTGGCCGCGTATGCCCGTTTCGTGCAGGAGGGTATGTAGCGGCGCGTCAGTCGGTGTGTTGGGGGGCGGGTGCCTGTCCCCGTGGGGACAGGCACCGGGAAGTCGGCGGATGCCTGTCCCCCTGCGGGGACAGGCACCCGGGGATCAGTCTATCTTGTAGTCCATCCACGACGCGACCATGTCGCGCAGGCCGCCGTCGTGGCCGAATTGTTCGTGGGCGCCCTCGGCCTTGTTGCGGCCGAGTTCGAGGATGTACATGTAGTCGGAGATCTCGGCGCAGCGGCGCACGTTCTGGTCGACCAGGATGACGGTCATGCCTTCGTCGGCGAAGCCGCGCACCAGGGCGTAGATTTCCTTGGAAATCTTGGGCGCCAGCATGGCGGTGGGTTCGTCGAGCAGGATGACCGAGGGCTCGATCAGCAGGGCGCGGCCGAACTCGACGAAGCGCTGCTGGCCGCCGCTCATGCTGGAGACGGGGTCATGCCGCTTCTGCGCCAGGATGGGAAAGCGCTGGTACACCGAATCGATGCGGCGGCGCACCTTGTCCTTGTCGCGGCGAAACGGCCAGCATCCCAGCACCAGGTTGTCCTCGACCGACAGCTCGCCGAACAGGCTGCGGTGCTGCGGGACGAAGGCCACGCCGCTGGCGGCGCGCTCGTGCGAGGGCTGGCGGCTGATGTCCTGGCCGCGCAGCACGATGCGGCCGCCGCGCAGCGGCAAAAAGCCGAACAGGGTCTTGAGCACGGTGGACTTGCCCGCGCCGTTGGGGCCGATGATGCCGGTGACCTGGCCGGCGCGCGCCTGTACGTTGACCCCGTTGAGAATGGTGATGTCGCCGTGGTAGGCCACGGTGACATTGTCCAGGGCGAACACCGGCTCGGTCGTTGCGGCGGAGGTCGGCATGGTCAGGCTCCCAGGTAGGCTTCGATCACGCGCGGATCGGTGCGCACGCGATCGGCGTCGCCTTCGCACAGGATCGCGCCTTCGTTCATGACGATGATGTGGTGCGACAGCTGGTAGATCGAGGTCAGGTCGTGCGAGACCAGCACCACGGAGCAGTCATGCTCGGTCGGGACGTCGCGGATGATGCCGATGAGCAGTTGCGCCAGGGCCGGGTTGACGCCGGCAAACGGCTCGTCGAGCAGGATGACCTTGGGCTGCGCCACCATGATGCGTGCCAGCTCCAGCAGCTTCTGCTGCCCGCCGGAAAGTTCCTCGGCATGGTTGTGGCGCAGGCGGTGCAATTCGACCTTGTGCAGCCAGTATTCCGACTGCGCGTAGCGCTCGTCGGCGTCGCGGCTGGTCTGCTGCTGCGCGACGTCCAGGTTGTCCAGCAGGCTGAGGTGCTGGAACACGCGCGGGACCTGGAAAGTGCGTCCCACGCCCAGGCGCGCCACCTCGTGGACTTGCCTGCCGGCGATTTCGGCGCCGTCGAGCACGATGCTGCCGGCATCGGGCACATACAGGCCGTTGATGCAGTTGAGCATGGTGGTCTTGCCCGACCCGTTCATGCCGATGATGCCGAGAATGGCGGCGCGCGGCACGTGCAGGTCGACGCCGCGCAGCGCCACCAGCCCGCCGAAGCGCTTTTGCAGATTGCTGACTTTCAACATGGGCGACGGTCTCCGATCAGCGCAGGGCGCGGTGGCCGAACAGCCCGGTGGGCCGCACGAAGATCATGGCCACCATCAGCACGAAGCCGCAGATCGTGGCGATGGAGGGGTTGAAGAACACCACCGAAACCTGTTCGGTGACGCCGAACAGCATGGCGCCGACCAGCGCGCCCACGGGGTGGCCCAGCCCACCCAGCACGATGACGATGAAGCCGATCAGGGTGTAGTCGTTGCCCATGAAGGGGGAGAACGCCGGGAACACCATGGCCACCAGCACGCCGGTGACGGCGGCCAGGCCGATGCCCAGGCCGAACGCCACGGCCGACAGCCGCTCGACGTTGATGCCGACGATGCGCACGGCGTCGCGGTTCATGATGATGGCGCGCAGGGCCTTGCCCAGCTGGGTGCGGTACAGGAACCAGGCGAGCACGGCGACCACGGCCAGCGCGATGGCCAGGGCGATCAGGCGCACGGTCGGGATCAGCACCGGCCCGATCTTGAAGAACACCGGTTCGATCTCGTAGGGCAGCGAGCGTGCGTCGGCCTCGAAGGCCAGCAGCATGATGGCTCCCAGCATGATGGACACGCCGAACATCAGCAGCAGCGAGCTGATTTCGGGGTCGTCGGCCTTGGACAGGCGCGGGATCAGCACGAAATACAGCACGTAGCCGGCCAGGAAGAAGGCGCCGAAGGCCAGCGGCAATGCCAGCAGCGGGTCGATGCCGGCGTATTCGAGCAGGTAGTAGGCAAAGTAGGCGCCCAGCACCAGGAATTCGCCGTGCGCGAAGTTCACCACGCGCAGCACGCCGAAGATCACGTTCAGCCCCACGCCGATCAGGCCGTAGATGGCGCCCAGGATCAGGCCGTTGACCAGGCCCTGGATAATCAGTCCGCTCATGTCCGGCTCCTCAGGCGATGTATTGGCGCAGTTGCGGGTAGCGCTTGAGCAGGCTGCCGACGATGCCGCGCGGCAGGAACAGCATCAGCAGCACGATCACCAGGCCCAGCAGCAGCAGGTTGAGCACCGGGAATTTCTGCCAGATCAGGTGGTCGATGCCCAGCAGCGCCAGCGTGCCGACGACCGGGCCGATGATGGTGCCGAAACCGCCGGCCATGGCGTAGATGATGCTCTTGGCGGTGATGAGGACGTGGAAGGCGTATTCCGGATCGACCACGTTGGTGTACCAGGCCTCGATGCCGCCGGCCAGGGCCGGGAACAGCGCCGCCAGCAGCCAGGCCTTCAGGCGCGTGCGCGGCACGTGGATGCCGACGCAGGCGGCCGCCGCGTCGTCGTCGCGGATGGCCTTGAGAGCCTTGCCCAGGCGCGATATCGAGAGCCAGGTCACGGTCGCCAGCGTGGCGGCCATGACGGCCAGCATGGCGTAGTAGCTGTGGGTCGGGTTGTTGGCGCTGGAGAGGATCAGCCCCATGCTGCCGCCGGTGAAGCCATCGGGCAGGTTGGAGATCAGCAGCCGCATGATGGTGGCCAGCGCCAGGCTGACGATGCCGAAGTACACGCCGCGCAGCCGCAGGGTGGGCGCGAACAGCAGCGCGATCAGCAGGCCGACTGCGCTGGCGGCGGCCAGCGAGGGCAGGATGGGCCAGCCCAGCACCTTGTAGCAGATGCCGGTGGCGTACGAACCCACGCCGTAGAACACCACGAAGCCGAATGGCAGGTAGCCGGTAAAGCCCACGCAGATGTTCATCGCGCTGGCCATGGTGACCCACAACATCAGGTAGAAGGCGAACGAGATGTTCGACGTCGCCATCGGCACGACGGCCAGGCCGAGGGCCAGGACGGCGAAGATGCCGGTGGCAATGCGGGTGCGCGTGCGTTGCGCCTGCTGGTCCTGCAGGCGGTGGGACGCGTGCGCCGAGGCGGCAAGGCTGCTGCTCATGACTCCCTCCGGGCCGGTGTGGAAAACAAGTGGCCGTCTTATCGGAGTCGATTATGAAACGTTTGGGGAGCCAAAACCATAACTACAGGTTAAGTATTAACCCTAGTCAGCCTTGGAAAACGACTCCGCAAGCACGTCGCGCAGGTGGGGGATGAACTCGGCGGCGATGCGCGACAGAGGGCGGTTGTTGGCGTGGACGGCGCTGATGTGCAGCGGGATGTCCTCGGCCAGGGGCACGATGGCGATCTCGGGCCAGATGTTCTTCATGACCGTGAATTCGTCGACGATGGCGATGCCCGCGCCGGCGTTGACCAGGGCGCAGGCCAGTTGGCTCCAGGGCACGTCGGCGCACATGCGGCAAGGCAGGCCGGCCTGCTCGAAGGCGCTTTGCACCAGCATGCCGTAGGGCATGCGCGTGCCCACCACGATATGCGGGTGGGGCGACAGGTCGGCCAGCGTGACCTGCCCGCGTTCGGCCAGCGGGTGGCTGCGCGGGATGGCGGCCACCATGCGGCCCGTATGCAGCGGCAGCGAGGTCAGGAACGGGTGGTCGGCCTGCATGACGACCAGGCCCAGCTCGGCTTCGCCGTGCAGCACGTCGTTGATGAGGTGCGGCAGGGCGGTGGCGTTCAGGCGCAGCAGGATATCGGCGTGGGTGCGCTGGAAGCGCGCCACGGCGCGCGGCACCAGGTACTGGGCCAGGCTGGGGATCGAGGTCAGCCGCAGCACGCCGGCGCCGTGGCCGGCCAGGGCGTCGGCCAGGTCGTTGACGCGCTGCATCATGCGCTGCGTCTTCTCGATTTCCTCGAAAAGAATGCGCACTTCCGGAGTGGGCTGCAGCCGGCCGCGTACGCGTTCGAACAGGTTCAGGCCCAGCTGTTTCTCGGTCTGCGCCAGCATGCGGCTGACTGCCGGCTGGCTGATGTTCTGCAGCCGGGCGGCGCCGCTGATCGAGCCGGCGGTGACGATGGCCCACAGCATTTCGGTCTGGCGGTAGCTCAGTTTATTCAAAGCGTGCACTCCATGCCTATTTGTTATACGCTATTTCTCGAATTGCTCAAAGCGTGAGCAATTCCAGCCTGTCCGCCCTGGTGCGGCAATGTCCGGTGGTTCCTATCTGTGCAATGCAAGGAGCATTTCCATGTCCAGAAAATCGTGGTTATTCCGTTTGCCCGCACTGGCGATTGCCGCCGCTGCGCTGGCGCCGGCAACGGGCGCCGCCCAGGCGTCCGACAAGATCCGCATCGGCATGACGGTGTCGTCGACCGGCAGCTTTGCGTTGGCATCCCAGTCCGGGGTGCGCGGCGTCGAGGTTTGGGTCGACGACGTGAACCGGCGCGGCGGCATCGAGATCAAGGGCAAGAAGTATCCCGTCGAGCTGGTCAAGCTGGACGACCGCAGCGACAAGCAAATGGTCACGCGCGTTTACGAACGCCTGATTGTCGATGAAAAAGTCGATCTCGTGTTCGCGCCCTTCGGCTCGACCCTGACAGCCGCGGCCGGCACGGTGACCGAACGGCTGGGCAAGTACATGATGGTGTGGTCGGCCGCCAGCGACGACCTGTACAAGCAGGGCTTCAAGTACATGGTGTCCGGCACGCAGATGCCGGTGTCGGCCATGCTGCGCGCGCCGATGGCGCTGGCCGGCAAGCTGGGCGTGAAGAAGGCGGCCATCCTGTACTCGGACGAACCGTTCCCGGCCGGCCTGGCCGATGGCGGCCGCGCGCAGGCCGCCAAGAACGGCATCGAAGTGGTGCTGTACGAAAAATATCCCAAGGGGCAGAAGGATTTCAGCACGCTGCTGCAAAAGGCCAAGGCGGCCGGCGCCGATGCGCTGGTGCCGACCTCGTACGAGGGCGACCTGATCAGCATGACGCGCCAGATGAAGCAGCTGGACATCAACTTCCCGTATACCTTCATGGTGTATGCGTCCACGCCGCAGTTCCAGGCGATCGGCGCGGACTCCAACTACATCTTCAGCCACACCAACTACCATCCCGCCATCAACTGGAAGGTCAACGCCGGCCTGACGCGCGAGCAGTTCGCCAAGGCATACGACACGCTGTTTCCCAAGGCCGAGTTTCCGCCCGATTTCCAGACGGCCCTGGCCTACGGCGCGGGCGCGCTGACCGAGGAGATCATCAAGAAGGCCGGCGCGACCGATGCCGCCGCGCTCAAGCAGGCGTCGATGGATCTCTCCGACAAGGTCACCGTCATGGCCGGGCCGTACGCCATCGACGAGACCGGCAAGCAGTTGCAGATGCCGTTCCCGGTGGTGCAATTGCTGCCGGGCAAGGGCATGTTGCCCGTGTATCCGGAGGATGTGGCGGTCGAAAAGGCGGTCTACCCGGCCCCCGCCTGGAACAAGCGCTGAGCGCGGGTGCCGCAGTGGCCGGCGCGCGCCCACGCGCGCGCCGCTTCAGGGTTGTCTTTCGAGGAAATCATGTCTGAACTTGCATTTTCCAGCCTGGCCGAATTGGCGCGGGGCCTGGAAGCGGGCCGCTACAGCGCGGTGGAACTGGCGCGTCACTACCTGGCGCGCATCGCGCGCGCCAACGAGGCCTTGCACGCGTACGTCAGCGTCGACGAGGAGGGGGCGCTGCGGCTGGCGCAGGCCGCCGACGCGCGCCGCGCCGCCGGTTATGCGCTGGGGCCGCTCGATGGCCTGCCGATCGCCATCAAGGATTTGTGCGAGATCGAAGGGCAGGTCACCACGGCGGGCTCGGCCGCCTGGCGCGAGCGCCGCAGCACGGTCACCGGGACGGCGGTTCGGCGCTTGCTGGCCGCCGGCATGGTGGTCCTGGGCAAGACGCACATGGTGGAGTTCGCGTTCGGCGGCTGGGGCACCAATCCGGTGATGGGCACGCCGCGCAACCCCTGGGACCTGTCCCACCCGCGCATCCCGGGCGGCTCGTCCAGCGGTTCGGGCGTGGCCGTGGCCGCGGGCCTGGCGCCGGCCGCGCTGGGCTCGGACACGGGCGGGTCGGTGCGGATCCCGGCCGCGCTCAACGGCATCACCGGACTGAAGACGAGCGCCGGGTTGATCAGCCTGTACGGCGCGGTGCCGCTGTCGCAGACCCTGGATTCGATCGGCCCGATGACGCGCGACGCGTACGACGCCATGCTGCTTGCGCAAGTCCTGGCCGGCCCCGATGCGGCCGATCCGGCCACGCTGGGCGTGCCGGCCTTCGCCTATGCGCCGCCGCGCGACGGCGGCCGGCCGCTGGCGGGCCGCCGCATCGCCGTCATGGCCGAGGACAACTATCCGCTGGCCGTCAGCGCCGACGCGGCGCTGGCCGTGCGGCAGGCGGCAGACACCTTGCGCGCCCTGGGCGCGGACGTGGCGACGGTGGCGACGCCTTTCGATTTCAACCAGCTGATGCACGCCAACGGCCGTATCATCGCGGCCGAGGCGTATGCGCTGCATCGCGGCTACATCGACGATGCAGCCTTGCCGCTGGGCGAGTTCGTGCGGGCCCGGGTGCAGTCGGGCCGGGCCATCGGCGCGGCCGACTATATCGCGGCCATGCGCGAACATGCCCAGGCGCGCGCGCAATGGCGCGCCTGGATGCAGGACTACGATGCGTTGCTGACGCCCAGCCTGCCCTTTGCCGCCTGCCGCCTCGACGAGGTGGACGAGCAGGGCACGCCGCTGGCGGCGTTCAGCCGCGCCGGCAACTTCCTGGGCGCCAGCGGGCTGGCCCTGCCCGCCGGCTTTTCGGCCGACGGCCTGCCGGTTGGCGTGCAATTGATGGGCAAGCCCTTCGACGACGGGCTGTTGTGTGGCCTGGGCGTGGCTTTCCAGCAGGCGAGCGACTGGCATCGGCGCACGCCGGACCTGCGCGCGGCAGGCCTGGCCTGACGCACGCGGATGCGGCGCGCCTCAGGCCGCCGCGTCCTCTTCCAGCCAGGGGGCGAACTCGCCCGTCGTGCGGTCGAGCACGTACAGCAGGCCGGTGGCCACGCCGAAGTACGTGCCGTGCAGTTCGAGTTCGCCGCGTTCCACGCGGCTGCTGATGGACGGGAAGGTCATCAGGTTCCGCAGGCTTTCCTCGACCACGGCCAGTTCCAGCCGCTTGATGTCGGTGGCGCGATCGCCGGTGGACGGGCCCAGCCGATCGGCGACCGGGGAGATCTGCGACATCCATTTGCCGATGAAGTCCATCTTCGACAGCGGCTCGCCGTCGTCGTAGAACGAGCGGATGCCGCCGCAGGAGGCGTGGCCCAGCACGACGATGTGCTTGACGTTCAGGCCGTTGACCGCGAATTCGATGGCCGCGCTGGTGCCGTGGAAGGACGACTCGGCGTCAGGTTCGCAGGGCGGCACCAGGTTGGCGACGTTGCGCACGACGAAGATCTCGCCCGGGCCGGCGTCGAAGATGACTTCGGGGGAAACGCGGGAGTCGCAACAGCCTATCAGCAGGATTTCGGGTTTCTGGCCTTTTTCGGCCAATGCTTCGTATCGACTGCGCTCGCTGTGGAAGCGGCCTTGCAGGAAGGCGTGATAGCCGTCGGTGAGTCTTTTGGGAAACATGATTCCATCCTAGAGAGTCTGGCGCGGGGGCGTCCCGGGATTGGACGCGCGGCCGGCTCGCCCGGACGGGCGAGGCTGGCGCCGACAAAAAAGGATTTTCCCATAAGTTGGGTCCGGGCACCGTCGCCAGCCGTCATTCCGCCTTGATTTCGATGGCCGAGAAGCGTTCGAAGGGTTGCGGCGTGGTGCTGCGGATCTGCCATATTTCGCCCGGGGCGATGGGACCGATGGACTGCTCCTTGACCCGCCCGATCTCGCGTCCCTGCGAGTCGTACAGCGCGAACACAACCCAGGCGCGGCCGATGCGCTTGGCGCCCTGGTTGCTGAGCGAGCCGGTAATGGTGCTGACGCCGGCGGTGGCATCGCGGGTGGCCTGCAGATTGCCCAGCGTGACGCCATACGGCAGGCTTTGCGCCAGCGCGCCGGTCGTCGCCAGAAGCAGTGCGGCGGTCAGGCTAGCGAGACGAATCTTCATCATGGTCTCCTGTAGCGGCGCTTGCGCCACTGCGGTTACACCATAAGCCGGCCCGCGACGGGCGCGCAACCCATAAAACAGCCTAGGCCGTAAACATTGGTGGCCACTTGTGCCGCGATGCTGCGGCCGGGAACTTGCGGCGCACACCGGTTTGGCAGATCATTGGAAGCCGGCCGACGGGCGCCGGCGCACAGCGTCGCCGCGGATGGCTGTACGAACCGGGCGGCTCCAGGGAGGAATCCATGATTTCCCGCGTGAGCAAGTTTGCTGCTTGTACTCTTGTGTCCCTGTTTTGTTCCGGCGCCGCCTGGGCCCAGGCCTCGGCCAGCAAGGAGCTGACGCCACAGCAAAAGCGCATGGCCGAATGCAACAAATCGGCAACCGGCAAGACCGGCGACGAGCGCAAGGCCTACATGAGCAGTTGCCTCAAGGGCGAAGAACCCGCCAACAAGCTGACCCCCCAGCAGCAGCGCATGAAAGACTGCAACTCGCGCGCCTCCGAACAGGCCCTGACGGGCGAGAAGCGCAAGGCCTACATGAGCACCTGCCTGTCGGGGAAAAGCTGAAGCATCATCCCCGCGTGCCTGTCCCCGCACGGGGACTGGCACGCGCCGACTCATCCCCGCGAGCCTGTCCCGGCGGGACAGGCACCGCCGCAGCCGTTGCCGAGATCACGGGCGGATCGCCGTCAGCGGATGCCGGTCCCCTTGCGGGGACAGGCACCCGAAGGGTCACACTGTCGCCACGGGCGTCACCGGCGAGCCGATGGCGTGGGGCAGGCGCAGCGGCGGCGCGGTCAGCATGAAGCGATGGCGGCCATTGGCGTGCAGCCATTCGGCCAGGTCCTTGAGGTACCACAGTTCGGCCAGCGGCAGGCCCAGCTTGAACAGGCAGTGGTGGTGCAGCGGCAGCATGGCGCGCGGGCCCTGGCGTTCGCGCGCGGGGTAGGCCTCGACCGCGTAGTTGTCGGCGCAGATGGCGGCGATGCCGCTGTCGGTGATCCACTGCAGCAGTTCGGCGTCGGTGCCGTCGAGCGCGGCGCCGTATTGATGCAGCACGTCGGCGTCGGGCTTGCCGTCCATGCCGACCACGGCTTCGGCGTAGCCGGTGCGCAGCACCAGCATGTCGCCCGATTCGATCTCGATGCCGTCCGCCGCCAGCGCCTGCGTCAGCGCCTCGTAGCCCACCAGGGTACGGCCGGTGCCGTAGTGGCGCGCCAGGTCCAGCAGCACGCCGCGACCCTGCACGCTGTGCTGGGCCAGG
Organism: Bordetella genomosp. 6; assembly: GCF_002119705.1. Classification (NCBI taxonomy): domain Bacteria; kingdom Pseudomonadati; phylum Pseudomonadota; class Betaproteobacteria; order Burkholderiales; family Alcaligenaceae; genus Bordetella; species Bordetella genomosp. 6. The sequence continues at coordinate 4,699,879 of NZ_CP021107.1, read as the reverse complement.
TTCTCGATGCCCAGCTTCAGCGCGGCCGAGGGGCCGCCGGTATTGCAGCCGCAGCCGGCGTGGTCGGCGTCGGCCGGCCCGACGATGTCGATGCCGGCGCGGTAGCCGTTGTAGTAGCACAGCTCGGCGCGGCCATCGCCGTCGGCGTCGAACAGCGCCCCGACGTGGGCCAGCGAATCCCATTGCGTGGAGTACTGCATCGACAGCAGCACCTGGTCGTCGCTGAGCACGTCGACCGCGTCGGGGTTGATATTGCGTAGCGGGAAGTTCACGTACGGCGTGTCCTGCAGGCGCGTGGGGCTGAGTTGCGGCGGATGGCGCCGCGGGTTGAGCACGTTGCCGCCGGGCAGGTCCAGCGGCAGCGAGAGGCAGAAGCTGCGGCCGGCGCGGATTTCCTGCGCCGCCTTGAGCACTTCGGCCGGCGTGATCAGATTCAGGCGGCCTAGTTGGTCGTCCGGGCCGAAGTCGCCCCAGTTCGAACCGGGCGGCCGTTGTTTCCAGCGTTGCATGCCGTTCACTCCGTGAGGAAGCCGGTCAGCGCGCGCGTGAACGCTTCCGGTTGCTCCCAGTTGGAAATATGCGAGGTGTCGAGCTCGACATAGCGCGCGCCGGGGATGGCGGCGGCCAGGGCCTTGCCGTCCTGGGGCGTGGCGGCCAGGTCGTGGGTGCTGCTGATGACCAGCGTGCGGGCGCGGATGGCGGCGACGCGTTCGCGCAGGTCGGCGTCGCGCAGCGCCGCGCAATTGGCCACATAGCCGGCGTCCGGGGTGCGGCGCAGCATGTCGACCAGGATCTGGGTCAGGCCCGGCTCGGCGGCGCGGTATTGCGGCGTCAGCCAGCGTTCGACCAGCCCGGGCGCCATGGCTTCCAGCCCGTCCTGGCGCACCGCCGCGATGCGCGCGCTCCAGCCCTCGGCGCTGCCGATGCGCGCCGCGGTATTGCACAGGACCAGGCGGTCGATCAGCTCGGGGCGTTCCAGCGCCAGCCACATGCCGGTGGGGCCGCCCATCGACAGGCCGCAGAAGTGCGCGCGTTCGATGCGCAGGTGTTCCAGCAGTTCGGCGACGTCGCCGCCCAGCTGCGCGAAGCTGTATTGGCCATCGGGCACGGACGATTTGCCATGGCCGCGCGTGTCGTAGCGCAGGACGCGGAAGCGGCGGCTCAGTTCGGGGATCTGGCGCGCCCACATATCGGCGCAGGTGCCCAGCGAATTGGACAGTACGAGCACGGGGGCGTCGTCGGGGCCGTCGATGACGTAATACAGGCGCGCCTGGCTGAGGTCGGCGTAAGACATGGTGATTCCTGAAGCGGGGCCTGCCCGCCTTGGGCAGGCAGGCAATTACAGATAGGAGGTGCCGTCGACGTAGGCTTTGCGCCAGCGGGTGATCGCGACCCGCTCGAACAGTCCGGCCAGGTGGAACGGGTCGGCCTGGATGAACTGTTCGGCGGCGGCGCGCGTGTCGACATCCACCACGTACAGGCCGCCGCCGAGGTCCTTGCCGTCGTCGTCCAGCTTGGCGCCGCAGGCCAGCAGCAGATGCTTGTGCTGGTCGAGGAACTGCAGGTGCGCATTGCGGTGCTGTTGGCGCACGTCCAGGCTGCCGGGCTTGTCGAAGGTCTCGATGATGTAGGGCATGGCGGTTTCCTGAGGGAGAGGTCGATCAGATCGCGGAGGGGTGGCGCGCCAGCGCGGTGACCTGGATGTCCATGTACGGGAACAGCGGCAGCGACGACAGCATCTGGTGCAGTTCGTCGTTGTCGGCGGCGTCGAAGATGCTGACGTTGGCGTAGCGGCCGGCCACGCGCCACAGGTGGCGCCACTTGCCGTCGCGCTGCATCTGCTGGGCCAGCGCCTTTTCGTCGGCCTTCAGTTTGTCGGCGCGCTCGGCGGGCATGTCGGGCGGCAGGTTGACTTGCATTTGAACCATGAACAGCATGGGGAACTCCTTCAAGCGGGAAAAGCCCCGGCCGCCGGCCGGGGCGCAATGGATGGTCAGTCGGCGAACTTCAGCGGCAGGCCGGTCAGCGCCAGCAACTGCTCGCGCGTGGTATCGCCGAACAGGTCGGTCACGGTGATCTCGCCGGCCCGCAGGTCAAAGACCGCCATGTCGGTATAGACGCGCGAGACGCAGCGCACGCCGGTCAGCGGGTAGGTGCAGGCCTGCACCAGCTTGCTCTGGCCGTCGCGGGTCTGCAGTTCCATCATGACGAAGACGTCCTTGGCGCCGATGGCCAGGTCCATGGCGCCGCCCACGGCGGGGATGGCGTCGGGCGCGCCGGTGTGCCAGTTGGCCAGGTCGCCCTGCCGCGACACCTGGAACGCGCCCAGCACGCAGATGTCGAGATGGCCGCCGCGCATCATGGCGAACGAATCGGCGTGGTGGAAGAACGAGCAGCCGGGCAGTTCGGTGACCGGCTGCTTGCCGGCGTTGATGAGGTCGTAGTCTTCCTCGCCCTTGGCCGGCGCCGGGCCCATGCCCAGCATGCCGTTCTCGGTATGCAGGATGACTTCGCGGTCGGCGGGCAGATGGTTGGCCACCAGCGTGGGCAGGCCGATGCCCAGGTTGACGTAGGCGCCTTCGGGGATATCCTGCGCGACGCGGGCGGCGATTTCGTCGCGGGTCAGCTTGCTGCTCATTACTGCTCCTTGGCGCCGCGCGGGGCGTCGATTTGCACCACTCGTTTGACGAAAATGCCGGGCGTGACGATGGCCTCGGGGTCGAGTTCCCCCAGCTCGGCCACCTGGCGCACCTGCGCCACGGCCACGCGCGCCGCGCTGGCCATGATGGGGCCGAAGTTGCGCGCCGTCTTGCGGTACACCAGGTTGCCCCAGCGGTCGCCGCGCTCGGCCTGGATCAGGGCGTAGTCGGCGTGCAGGGGGTACTCCAGTACGTACTGGCGGCCGTTGATCTCGCGGGTTTCCTTGCCATCGGCCAGTGGCGTGCCGTAGCCGGTGGGCGTGAAGAAGGCGCCGATGCCGGCGCCCGCGGCGCGGATGCGCTCGGCCAGGTTGCCCTGCGGTACCAGTTCGAGCTCCAGCTTGCCGGCGCGATACAGGCCGTCGAAAATCTGCGAGTCGATCTGGCGCGGAAACGAGCAGATGATCTTGCGCACCCGCCCGGCGCCCAGCAGCGCGGCCAGGCCGGTGGTGCCGTTACCGGCATTGTTGTTGATGATGACCAGGTCCCTGGCGCCCTGCTCGAGCAGGGCGTCGATCAGTTCCATGGGCTGGCCGGCGGTGCCGAAGCCGCCAATCATGACGGTGGCGCCGTCCTGGACGTCGGCCAGGGCGTCGGCCGCGGTAGCAACGAGCTTGGAAATCATGGGTATCTTCGATAGAGGTGGCGTGTGATAATTTGTTCTATATCAGAACAACCGTTCTTCTGAAGAACATCGTTTCATGGTGGTCAGGGGGTGTCAAGGCGCCTGGCCGCGGCGCGGCCGGCCGCCGAAACGGCCCCGCGCCCCTACAATGGCGCGCGTTCCGAGCGGCTGCATTTCCACCTTCTGCATACAGGTCCCATGGTCGAGCAAGTACCCCAGCAACCCGGCGACAGCTATGTGCAATCGTTTGCGCGTGGCCTGTCCGTGATCCGTGCCTTCGGCCCGCAGCGCCCGCAGATGACCCTGTCGGAGGTGGCCGCCGCCACGGGGCTGACGCGCGCCGGGGCGCGCCGCATCCTGCTGACGCTGGCAAGCCTGGGCTACGTCGCCCAGGAGGACCGCCGCTTCACCCTGACGCCGCGCATCCTGGAGCTGGGCTATGCCTACCTGTCGGCCACGCCGCTGTGGGACCTGGCCCTGCCCTATATGGAAGAGGTGGCCGAGACCACGCGCGAGTCGTGCTCGGTCTCGGTGCTCGATGGGGTGGACATCGTGTACATCCTGCGGCTGTCGACGCACAAGGTGATGACCATCAACCTGGCGGTGGGCAGCCGGCTGCCGGCCTGGGTGACCTCGATGGGCCGCGTGCTGCTGGCCGGGCTGCCGGAGGCCGAGCAGGATCGCCTGCTGGACGAAAGCCGGATCCATCCCTACACGCCGGCCACCGTGGTCGATCGCGCCGAGCTCAAGCGGATCCTGGCGGCGGTGCGCGCCGACGGCTACGCCTGCGTGGTGCAGGAGCTGGAGCCCGGACTGCAATCGGTGGCGGTGCCCATTGTCGACCGTGGCGGGCGCGTCATCGGCGCGATGAACGTCAGCGGCCACGCCAACCGGTACTCGCGCGAAGAGATGCTGCAGGCTTTCCTGCCGCCGCTGCGCAACGCGGCCGAGCACATCAACCAGGCGCTGCGGCGCCGCTGAGGCGGCGCGCGCGTGACGCGCGAGGGGGCGGGCAGGAGCCATGGCCGCGTTCAGACGGGCGCCACGCCCAGCGTGGTGCCGCCGCATACGTACAGCACCTGGCCCGTCACGAAGCCATTGTCCGGCGACAGGAAGAACATGGCGGCGCGCGCCACGTCCTCGGGCGTGCCCAGCCGCTTGACCACAATGCTGTCGATGATGCGCTGCGTGCGCGGCGCGCCTTCGGGGTTGCTGTTGCGAAACAGCTCGGTGGCGATGGGACCCGGGCCGATGGCGTTGACCGTGATGCCGTCGCCGCCCAGTTCCATGGCCAGGGTGCGCGTCAGGCCGATCAGCCCGGCCTTGGTCGCCGAGTAGACCACCCGTTCGGGCTTGCCCAGCGCCGCGCGCGACGACATGTTGACGATGCGGCCGAAGCCTGCCGCGCGCATGGCCGGCAGCGCCGCCTGGACCAGGATCATGGCCGTGCGCAGATGCAGCGCAACGACGTAGTCGAGATCGGCCAGGGTCGCGGTGTCGGCCGTGCCCGGCCGCGTGGCGCCGGCGTTGTTGACCAGCCCGACGATGTCATAGGCCTCGGTCACTTCGCTGGCCACGGCCCGCGTCCGCGCTTCATCCGTCAGGTCGGCCTGGTACGACACCAGGCCTTGCGGCGCATCGGCGGGCAGCCGGTAGTCGATGTTGACGACGCGGTGGCCGGCATCGAGCAGGGCGCGCGCGATGGCCGCGCCGATGCCGGACGAGGCGCCGGTGACCAGGTAGGCGGCAGGTTTCATGGCTGGGCTCCGTAAGAGAAGAAAAGGCGCGGCGGCGTCAGTGGGTCAGGTAGCCCCAGGCGAGCACCGCGGCAATGTGGATGACGCCGACCCACAGCATCATGATGACGGTATAGCCCATCACGTCGCGCAGTTTCAGCTTCGACAGCGCCAGGGCGGGCAGGATCCAGAACGGCTGCACCAGGTCGTTCCAGGCGTTGCCCAGCATCACGGCCATGGTGGTCTGGTTGAGCGCGCTGCCGATTTCCTTGGCGGCGTCGATCATGAACGGGCCCTGGATCACCCAGTGCCCGCCGGCCGAGGGCGCGAAGAAGTTGATGACGAACGAACTGATCAGGCCCCAGAACGGCAGGCTGCCCGGCGAGGCGACGTCGACGAAGACCTTGGAAATGGTGGCCACCAGCCCGGAGCCGGCCATGATGGCCATGATGCCGGCATAGAACGGGTACTGCAGGATGATGCCGGAGATGGTCTTGATGCCTTCGTTCAGCTTGGCCACATAGGCCGCGGGGGTGCCCAGCAGGATGATGCCCAGGAACAGGATGATGAAGTTGATCAGGTTCAGGTCCAGCGACTTGCCGTCCATGAAATAGAACACCACATAGGCGATGCCCAGCAGGCCGATCAGCAGGCTGAGGATGCGGCTGTTGTTCAGGCGGCTGGCCAGCGTGTTCTCGGCGGTCAGGTCGTCGGCGGCCTTGGCCGGCGCGCTGCTCTGGTCGATGGCCGGGTCCACTTCGACGACCTGCTCGCCCTGCTTGGGATGCAGCCAGGCGTTGAGCAGCGGCAGGGTGACGATGATCACCAGGCTGGTGATCAGCATGGGCAGCGAGAAAATGGTTTCCGACAGCGGAATCACGCCCATCTGGTCGGCCGTCGGATGGCCGGGCGTGGCGACCAGCACCGGGATGCTGGCCGACAGGCCCAGGCCGTACATCGTGAAGCCGCTGTAGGCGGCGGCGATGATCAGCGGGTAGTGCACGCCCTTGACCTTCAGCGCCAGTTTCTTGGCGACCACGCCGCCGATCACCAGGCCGAACCCCCAGTTCAGGTAGCTGCCGATGCCGCCGACCAGGGTCGCGACAATGATGGCGGTGCGCGGCTGGTGCACATGGCTGACGATGCGGTCGAGCAGGCGGTCGGTCAGCGGCGCGGTGGCCAGCACATAGCCCATGGCCAGGATGACGGCCATCTGGGTCGTGAAGGCCAGCAGGCTCCAGAATCCCTTGCCCCATTCGCGGGTGATCTGGTCCAGCGGCTGGCCTTCGATGCCGAAAGCCATCAGCACGGTCAACAGAGTCAACGCGATCGCGAAAACGAAAGGATCGGGCAGATACTTGCGCATCAGCTCCGTGAAAAAGGACGTGAGTTTATTCATGGTGCCTCCTACATATTCCTGGTAAGGCGATGTTGTTTGTGTGGTGTGTGGCGCGTCCCAGGGATGGGACAGATACCGTCTTTGCAGGCTGGCCGCAGTGCCTGGCCCCGCCGGGACGGGCACTCCGCTCTACGCCATGAGCGGTTGACTGCCCGGCGTGGGGGAGGGGTTGCCCTGGCGCGGGCCGACGGCGGAAAGCCTTGCCGCGCGGGCGGCAAGGCTGGATGGGGTGAGAGGGTCAATCCGGTTTCCTGCTTTCGAGCCAGGCGGCCAGCTCGGCCAGCGCCGCGCTCTTGTCGCGCAGCACGCGCTCGCGGCGTTCGGGCGGCCAGGCATAGAAACCCTGGCCGCTCTTGGCGCCCAGTTCGCCGGCCTGCACTTTGTTCTTGAGCAGGTCGGAAGGCGTGGTGCGGTTTTCGAGGTCCTGGTAGAGATAGCTGGCAATCGCGTAGTGCACGTCGATGCCGTTCATGTCGCGCTGCTCCAGCGGGCCGGACAGCGCCAGCCGGATGCCCAGGCTCCACTTGACGACTTCGTCGATGTCCTCGGCGCTCGCCACGCCTTTTTCCAGCAGCGAAATGGCTTCGCGCGCCAGGGCGTGCTGGATGCGGTTGGCGATGAAACCGGGAATATCCTTGCGCACCAGCACCGGCCGCTTGCCGCCGGCGCGCAGCATGTCCATCACCCGGGCCACGGTCTGCTCGGACGTGTCGTCGTTGCGCACCACTTCCACCAGCGGGATCACATCGGCCGGCGTGAAGAAGTGGGTGCCGACGAAGCGGTCGCGGCGCGTCACGGCCTGGGCGATGTCGTTGATCGACAGGCCGGACGTGTTGGTGGCGAAGATGGCCTGCGGATCGCATAGGGTGTCGAGCCGGGCGAAGAGGTCGCGCTTGAGGGCCAGTTTTTCCGGCACCGCCTCGATCACCAGTTGCGCCGAGCAGGCCGCCTCCAGGCCGGCGTCCATGCGGATGCGGCGCATGGCCGGCGCGATGGCGTTGGGTGCGTGCACACTGAGTTGCCGTTCGATGACCTGGGCGGCGCGCGCCAGCGCGCCTTCCATCGGGTCGATCAGCACCACGTCGAAGCCCCTGGAGGCGAACAGGGCGGCGATGCCGCTGCCCATGGCGCCCGCGCCGACGACCGCCAGATTCCGGATAGGGTTATCCATTGAATGCTCACTCGGATGGAGCCGTGGCGTGTCGGGCTGACCCGGCGGCGTCCGGCAGGCCGGGCGTCTCTTCCGTTGGGTGCCTTCCTGTGCCGCGGCCAGAAAAATCTTTGTGTTCTATATGCGAACATTTGTGCGCATATAGAATTTATCCGAGGATAGTACTAAGAATCCAGATGGCGGACAAATCGGATCGAGTGAGCGTCCATCAGGTGGGCGCGCCGCCATGCGGTCGGGGGGCGTTCCGGATCGGGCGGATGCGGCGCGCCTGTCCCGGCATGGGCACTGACATCCGCGGCATGGTGTGCCTGTCCCAACTGGGACAGGCACGCCGCGGACCTTGAGGAGTCAGTAGTGGTAAGTCAGGCTGGCGCTGAGCTGGTGGTTGCTCCAGTGGGTGGCGAGCTGGCCCGTATAGCCCAGCCCCAGCGCCAGGCCTGGCGTGAAGCGGGCCTGCAGGCCCAGCGCGCCCTGCACGCGCGTGCGCGGCACGGGCCAGTAGCCGCTGGCGCCTTGGTCCAGCGCCAGGCCGGCGAAGCCGCCGGAGGTGGCGTAGCGCCGCTCGCGCAGGTCGTGCCAGACGCCCAGTTGCAGCTGGGCCGCCATGGGCGTGGCGCCCAGCATGAAGGCATGCTCGCTGTGCAATTGCGTCCACAGCGTGGGGACGCCGCGCGTCAAGGCATTGGCGCGCAGCCCCAGGCCTTGGGCTCCGCTCTCGCTGAAGCCGTGCTGGCGCAGGTACGTGAACTGGACGCCTGCCCGAGGCGCCAGCGTGTGCCCGGCGGCGAGCGTCCATTCGCGTCCCAGGCCGGCGTCGGCCTGCCAGACTTGGCCCCGGGCGGTGGCGCCGACGGCGTGGCCGGCATGACCCAGCCAGATGTGGCGCGTGGCCTGGTTGCGGTAGTGGCTGTAGCCCAGCGCGCCCTGCATGGACCAGCCGCCGTTCCAGGCGCGGCGCGCGCCCAGCAGTATGCCGGGCGTGGTCATGGCCGCGCTGTCGCGGGCGGGCGCGCCGGACGACTCGTCCCAGTGCGTGCGGCTGTGGGTCAGCGCCGCCGCCAGGGTCAGGCCGGCCGAGACTTCCCGCGCCAGGCCCAGCATGACGCCATTGCCGCGCTGGCGGCCCTGCAGGCCATCGGGGCGCCAGCGCAGCTGGCCGTGGCGATACTCGGCAATGGCCGCCACGCGCTCGCCGCCGGCTCGGGCCAGGTGGTATTGCAGGCGATCCATCCAGCGGTTCTGCTCCAGCGTGTTGACCGCGGCGGCGTTGGCGTAGGTGGCGCCGGCCAGTGAGTACAGGTTGTCCTGCAGCACCTTGCGGCTTTGCACATGCTGGATGCGTCCGATGGCGGCGGCCGGCGCCGCGGCGTCGCGTCCGGACTCGGGCAGGGCATCGAGTTCGCGTATCGCGGCGTCGAGCCGATCGGCCGCCGCCAGCACCGACGTGCGGCGTCCGTCGTCGGCGGCGCGCTTCGCCACGGCATGGACGCGTTCGGCGCGCCGGATGCTCAGGTAGACAGTTCGGGGCTGGTAGTCCAGCCGGGCGTTGAGCAGCAGGCCCGGGCTGCGCGTCAGCGTGGCGAAGGTGCCGGACACCGCGCCGGCCTGGATGACCGGAACGCTTTTCCCGTCGCTGCCGACGTAGCCGGAGCGGATGCCGCCCACATGCAGCCGGCCGGCCAGGCTGGCCCTGCCGGATACGTCGAGCAGCGAGCCGATGTCGGTGACCAGCAGGCCCTGCGCCGTCTGCGAATAATCTCCCTTGACGTGCAGGCCGGCCTCCTTGTTGACCACCGTGCCCTGGTTGGTCACCGTGCCGACGGTGCCGATGCCGGTCAGCGTGCCGCCCGGCTCGACGGTGACGGCGGACGTGATGCTGCCAAGGACGTCGAGCGTGCCGCGCTTGATGGCGGTGTGGCCGGCATAGGTATTGGCGCCGGCCAGGACCAGCGCGCCGGGCCCGTCGACGACCAGCCCGCCGGCGCCGGAGATGTCGTTGCCGAACGTGGATGAGCCGGTGACCCGGGCGACGAAGTCGCCGAAGGCGAACTGCGCCGGGCCCTGCACGGCGCGGCCGACATCGAGCACGCCCCAGCCGTACTGCGGATCGACGCCGCGCGGGCCCTTGTCTTGCGCCGTGGTCAGCAAGGTGGTGCGCAGGTTGTCGTTGTTCATCCAGGGGAAACGCTGTTGCACCAGCACGGCCGCGCCGGTGACGTATGGCGCCGACAGGGAGGTGCCTCTCTGGACGTCAAAGGTGTGGGGGAAGGCATGGTGGTCGACGCTTGGCAGGTAGGCCGTGCTGGGAGCGGCCAGGCACCATTGCTGGGCCTGGCCGCAGCGGTTGGCCCAGCTTTCGAGCGTGCCGTACTTGCTTATCGATGTGACCACCAGCAGGCCGCGTTGCAGGTTCGGTTCGATTCTGGGCGTGCGGCCGAACGAGCCGACTTCCTGGTAGGCCCGGCCGGCGCGGTTGCCATTGCCGGCGGCGAATACGAGCAGGGCGCCGTTGCGTACCAGCCGATCCAGCTTGCCGACATAGGTGGTGCTTTTGTCGGTGGCTTGGGTGTATTCGGCGCGGTCTTTCTTGTAGAGCTCGTCGCCTTCCGGCCCGTCGGTGGAGAAACTGTTGTTGAAGATCTTGATGCCGTGCCCGAGCAGGTCGTTCCAGGCGTGAAAGGCGGCGTTATTGGCGATATGGTTCCGCCGCGTATCGCGGACGTTGGCCGAATAGAGGTCGGCATTGGGCGCCACGCCGCCGCGGAAATTCTCCGAATCCTGACCGGCCAGCACCAGGGCCACCGCCGTGCCGTGGTCGCCCTGGCGGGCGGGGTTGGGAAACTCGCGGGTGCCGTCGTCCGCGTAGTCGCCGCCGTACTTGCGCTCGACATTCAGTTGCGGGTGGTCGGCGCGCACGCCTTCGTCGACGACCGCGACCTTGACGCGGTAGCCCCGTAGCTTGTCGTCGTGCGCCGTTTTCAGGTTGATGGCGTTGAGGGCGTTGTCCTGGTCCGGGATGAAATTTCCGTCTGGCGGTGGGACGAATGCGCTGCGCGCGGGCGGCCGGTAGGCGCGGGTGGGCACGGGCGGGGCAGGGATGTCCGCGACCGGTACTTCGGGCAGCCGAGGCGGCACCACCGGAGGCGGCATGGCGGCAGGGGGCGGGGACGGCGGCGGGGCGGGCGGCGGCGGTTCCGCTGGGGCGGGCGCCGGTCGGGGCGCGGGCGCGGGTGGCGCGATGGGGCCCGGGTTGCCACCACCACCGCCACCACTGCCACCACTGCCGCCGCCGCCGCCGCCGCCGCCACACGCCGCCAGCAGCGTGCACAGCGCGAACATGGTGGGACGGGTCCATCGCAGCGATGGACGGACGGCGGGAGCCTCGCAAACCGCGGCGCGAGGAGAGCGATGGACAGGCATGGTACGCAACCAGGATGATCAAAAAGAATCATCCTAGGATGCGTCGCATCAATGCGGTGGGCGCTTTCCAGGCCTGTAGGAAGCCGTCAAGCGGGTTGCGGTGCGCACGTGGTCGTGTGCGTCATGGTGTGTTGGCGTCGCGCCGGGCAATTTGGGAAATTGGCTTGAGTAAGATTTCCGCTTTCACGACGCTTCAGCGCAATATTCAATCTCTCTTTAAGAGATTTCCATTGCGCCGAAGCGTTTCGCCCTACTTGGTGCGCAAGCGCTAACCCGAGTTGCGCAGGCCGGCGGCAATGCCGTTGATGGTCAGGTGGATGGCGCGCGGCACGCGGATGTCGGCGTCATCGCCGGCGCGGCGCTGCGCGGCGCGGTGCCGCTTGATCAGTTCGATCTGCAGGTAGTTCAGCGGGTCGATATAGGCGAAGCGTTCGCGCAGCGAGGCCATCAGCCCGGGGTTGTCGGCCAGCAGGTCGCGCCGGGTGAGCAGGCGCAGCATGGCCAGCGTGCGGCCGTGCTCGGCCGTGATGGCGCCGAACACCCGTTCGCGCAGGCCGCGGCGCGGCACCAGCTGGGCATAGCCGGCGGCGATGGCCAGATCGGATTTGGCCAGCACCATCTCCATGTTCGACAGCAGCGTGCGGAACGCCGGCCAGTCGCTGGCCATCTCGCGCAGTTGCGCCAGCCGGGCGCGGCGCGAGCGCGGCGCGCCTTGCGCACCGGTTTCCAGATAGGCTTCGATGGCCGAGCCCATGCCGTACCACCCGGTCAGCATGAGCCGGCATTGCGCCCACGAGAATCCCCACGGAATGGCGCGCAGGTCTTCGATATGCTGGCCCTTCTTGCGCGAGGCCGGGCGCGAGCCGATGTTCAGCCCGGCGATTTCGCTGATGGGGGTGGCGGCGAAGAAGTAGTCGGCGAAGCCCGGCGTGTCGTAGACCAGGCCGCGATAGGTGCGTTGCGCCAGTTCCGACATGAACGACATGGCCGGCGCGTGCTGCTGCATGTGGGCGTCTTCGGCCGAGGTGGCGGCGGCCTGCGGCGCGAGCGAGGACTCCAGCGTGGCGGCCACCAGCAGCTCCAGGTGCCAGCGGCCGACTTCGGCGTCCTTGTACTTGCTCTGGATGACCTCGCCCTGTTCGGTCAGGCGCAACTGGCCGGCCACGGTGCCCGGCGGCTGCGCCAGGATGGCGTCGTAGCTGGAGCCGCCGCCGCGGCCGACCGAGCCGCCGCGTCCGTGGAACATGCGCAGGCGCACGGAGCGGGCGCTGAACACGTCGACCAGCGCGCGCTCGGCCTGGTAGAGGGACCAGTTGGAGGTCAGGAAGCCGCCGTCCTTGTTGCTGTCGGAGTAGCCCAGCATCACTTCCTGGGTATCGCCCTGCGCCAGCCGTACGCGCTGGCGCACTTCGGGCAGGTCCAGCCAGGCCGCCATGATCTCGGGGCCGCGCTGCAGGTCGGGGATGGTTTCGAACAGCGGCACCACCATCAGGCCGTCGCCGGGCGCGATGGTTTCGCCAGGCGGCGCGATCAGCCCGGCCTCTTTCTGCAATACCAGTACTTCCAGCAGGTCGCTGAGGGTTTCGGTGTGCGAAACAATGCTCTGCAGCACGGCCTGCTTGCCGTAGCGGGCGCGCCCGGCGGCGGCGGCGCGCAGCACCGCCAGTTCGCTCGCGGTCTCGTCGCTGTAGGCGATCCAGGGCGAGGCCAGCGGCCGGGCATGCGCCAGTTCGCGGCGCAGCACGGTCACGCGGGCCGCCTCGTCCAGCGCCAGGTAGTCCACCGCCTGGCCGTCGATGCCGTCGCCGGCGCGCGCGAACAGCTCGGCCAGCACGCGCTCGTGCACGTCCGAGCTTTGGCGCAGGTCCACCGTAGCCAGGTGAAAGCCGAACACGGTGACTGCCTGTTGCAGGCCGCTCAGGCGCAGGCGGGCGATGGGCGCGCCGTGGCGCGCCGCCAGCGAGGCGGCGATGACCGCCAGGTCGGCCGCCAGGGCCTCGGGCGTATCGTACGGGGCGGCGGAGACGGTGGCGCGGCGCGCCAGCTCCTGGCCGGTCAGGTGGCGGGCGGTGGCCGCCAGCCGGGCGTAGATGCCGATCAGCGCGCGCCGGTAGGGCTCGTCGCTCCGGTGGGGCGAGTCGTCGCCGCCGGCGTCGGCCAGCGCCAGCAGCGCCGGGTCGGCCTCGACCAGCAATGTGCTGGCCGACAGTTCGGCGCCCAGCGCATGGACCTCCTGCAGATAGTGCTCGAACAGCACCGTGGCCTGCCGCAGCAGCGCGCGTTCCAGGGTGGCGGCGTCGACATTGGGATTGCCGTCGCGGTCGCCGCCGATCCAGCTGCCCATGCGCAGGAACGGTTCGAGCGGCGGGGGCGGCGGCGTGAACGGCTTGACGGGCTCGCGGTTGAGCAGCCGGGCCAGGTCGCCGTAGACGCGCGGGATGACGTTGAGGAAGGTGCTGCGGTAATAGGACAGCGCGTTCTCGATCTCGTCGGCCACCGTCAGCCGCGTGTAGCGCAGCATGCGCGTCTGCCACAGCGTGGCCACCTGGCCGATCAGGGCCAGGTCCAGCTCGGACAGTTCGTCGGCGGTCAGTTCGCGCTCGCGCTGCACCAGCAGGGAGGAGATTTCGCGGTGCACGTCCAGCGTGCTCTTGCGTTGCACCTCGGTGGGGTGGGCGGTCAGCACCGGCATCACGCAGGCCTCGCTCAGCAGGCGGCGGATGCGGGCATTGTTCACGCCCTGCGCCTTGAGCGATTCGACGGCCTGACGCAGGCTGCCGCGCTCCGGACCGGCGCCGGCCAGGGCGCGGTCGCGCTGGCGCCGGTTCTGGTCGCGATCCTCGGCGATGTTGGACAGATGCAGGAAGTAGCTGAACGCGCGCGCCACCGAGTTGGGGGCGTTGCCGCGCAATTGCTTGACGCGGGCCTGCAGCAGTTTGTCGTCGGCCGGGTCGCCGGCGCGGCGAAACCGGACGGCGGTGCGGCGCAGGGTTTCGATCGTGTCGTACACCCGCTTGCCTTCGCAAGCCTGGATGACTTCGCCCAGGCACCGGCCCAACAGCCGGATATCGTGACGTAGGGGTTCTGCGGAGTCGGACTGCTGGCGGATGGCGTTCATCTGAAAGGGATCCGTCGGGGCGCCGTGGCGCTGGGGAAAGGGAAGGATGTGGGTAAGGCGGAACTGGCGATTCGAGACCGAGGCATTGTACGCAGCGATCCTTACAGGCGCGGCCTGCGGTACAGTCAGGCCGTGGCGGCCACGCCGCGCCTCATTTGTTCCGGTGTCTTATGCAAAACCATCAACGACGCGCCCTGGTGCTGTTCTCGGGCGGACAGGATTCCACCACTTGCCTGGCCTGGGCGCTGGAGCGCTATGCCCACGTCGAGACGCTGGGTTTCGACTACGGACAGCGGCATCGCGTCGAGCTGGATGCCCGCCAGGCCGTGCTGCGCGAACTGCGCGCCAACTATCCCGACTGGGCCGGGCGGCTGGGCGACGATCACCTGCTCGACCTGGGCATCCTGGCGCAGGTGGGCGATACCGCCATGACCAGCGACCGCGAGATCGAGATGCAGGCCAATGGCCTGCCCAATACCTTCGTGCCCGGCCGCAACCTGCTGTTCCTGACCCTGGCCGCGGCGCTCGGTTATCGCCGCCAGCTCGATGTGCTGGTGGGCGGCATGTGCGAAACCGATTTTTCCGGGTATCCGGATTGCCGCGACGACACCATCAAGTCGCAGCAGGTGACGCTGGGGCTGGGGCTGGGCACGCGGGTCACCATCGAGACGCCGCTGATGTGGCTGGACAAGGCCCAGACCTGGGAGCTGGCCGACCGGCTGGGCGGGCGGGCGCTGGTCGACATGGTGATCGAACACAGCCATACCTGCTACCTGGGCGAGCGCGGCCAGCGCCACGACTGGGGCTATGGCTGTGGCCATTGCCCGGCCTGCGCCTTGCGCAAGAACGGTTGGGAGCGGTGGGTGGCCGGCGCGGCGCACGCCGACTGAGGACGCCGCGCCGCCTCAGCGGCCGCGCGGCAGGGCGGATGGCGCCCGGGCGGCGGCGCCGCGCCCGCGATAGCGGCGCGCCAGCCACAGCGAGGCCAGCAGGATGGCCAGCGCGCAGGCCGTCGACAGGGCCATCGCCGCGCGCGGGCCGCCGTACCCGATGATCCACGCATAGGCCGACGGCGCGGCTGCGGTCAGCAGGAAACCGGGCACCAGCAGCCGGCCCACCAGCGCGCCATAGCGGCGCGGCTCGAACAGCACCAGCGGCAGGGTGCCGCGGGTGATCGTGAGCAGGCCGTTGCAGGCGCCGTAGCACAGCGTGAACGCGGCCGCGGCGGCGTAATGTCCGCCCGCCAGCCCCGCCAGGAAGCACAGCGGCAGCGCCGCGCTGGTCAGCGTGTTGAGCAGCATGGGGTGCAGGCGCCGGCCGAACAGCACTTCCAGCAGGCGGGCGCCGACCTGGCCCATGCCCCACAGCGCGGCGATGCCGACGGCGGCCTGCGCGGACTGCCCCAGCCCGGTGAGCAGGGCGATCAGGTGCGTGGCGTTGCCCGCGGTCAGGAAGTTGCTCAGCATGGCGACCAGGGCGTAGAGCGCCTGGTCGACCCGGGTGCCCGGCGCGCGTGGCGGCGGCATGCCGGGCTGGGCGTCTTCAGGCCCCGGGGTGTGCGCGCGCGCCGGCAGCGCCCGGTACAGGGGGATGATGGCCAGCGCCAGCGCCGCATAGGCGCAGACCGCGCCGCGCCAGCCCCAGGCGGCGGCCATGGCCTGGCCGGCCGGCCACAGCGTGGTGGAAGCCAGGCCGCCGAACAGCGTGATCTGCGACATGGCGGTGCGTGCGCGCACCCCGCCGATGCGCGCCAGCGCGGCAAAGGCGGCGTCGTACAGGCACAGCCGCATGCCCACGCCCAGTATGGCCCAGGCGGCATAGTAGGCCGCCAGGTGGTGGCTGGCCGCCAGGCCCAGGCAGCCCAGCGACATCAGGATTGCGCCCACCGGCATGACGCGGTGGCCGCCCCAGCGGTCGATGGCGCGTCCGCCCAGGGGCGAGGCCAGCGCCATGCAGATGATGGCCCCCGAAAAGCCGCCATAGACGTCGGCGGCGCTCCAGCCCGTTTCGGCCTGGATGGCCGGGCCGAAGTTGCCGATGAGGTAGAACGAGATGCCCCAGCCGATGAGCTGGCTGATGCCCAGGCAGACGACCGCGCGGGCGGGGATCACGGACGGCTGGGCGGCGTGGCGTCGCCCTCGCCCAGCGCCCGCTGCATCAGCACGGTGTCGCGCCATTGGCCGTGCTTGTAGCCCACCGAGCGGAACGTGCCGACCATGTCGAAGCCATGGCGCGCATGCAGGGCCACCGAGGCGGTGTTGGCGCTGTCGCCCACCACCGCCAGCATCTGGCGCCAGCCGCCGGCGGCGCAGCGTTCGATCAGCGCCGCCAGCAGCTTGCCGCCGATGCCCTGGCCGGCGTGTCCGGCGCGGACATAGACCGAGTCTTCCACCGTATGGCGGTAGGCCGGGCGCGGCCGGTATGGCGTGGCATAGGCGTAGCCGACGATCGCGCCGCCGCATTCGGCCGCCAGGTAGGGCAGGCCATGCGCCAGCACCGCCGCGCGCCGTTCGCGCAGCGCGTCCGGGCCGGGCGGCTCCAGCTCGAACGACGCGGTGCCGTGCAGGACATGGTGGGCGTAGATCGCGGCGATGGCCGGCAGGTCGGCGTCGCGGCTGTCACGGATCAGGATCGCGGTGGGGGCGGGGGCGGTCATGGCGCATGGTCGAAAGAGACCGTCCTAGTGTGCGCCGTCGCAATCAATAAGGGAAGATTGTCGGTTTTATGGTTCGTATAAGAAAAATTTTGGTACTCGGAAGGCGCCCGGCCTGCGCTACGCCAGCAGCGCCTCGCGCATCATGCGCGCTACGCCGCGGCTGCCCGGGTCGCGCCGGTTCTCCAGCGCGGCCAGTACGCCGGCGCGGTCTTCCGGGGACTTGTCCTGGTTCAGCTTCACCTTGCCTTCGAGCCGGGCGATGGGAATCTCCAGCGCGATGATGGCCGACAGGCGCGGCAGGATCAGGTCTTCCGGCATGGCCTCGAACGTCCACTCGCCGCCCAGCGGCGTGTCGTAGGTCTGTACGGTGCGGGTCAGGATGGCGCGGATATGCTGCGGATCCTCGATGGCGGCGGCCTGGCCATGGGCGTGGATGGCCGCGTAATTCCAGGTGGGGAAGGTCTGCTGGTTGCGGTACCAGCTGGGCGAGATGAAAGCGTGCGGCCCCTGGAACAGCACCATCGCCTGGGCGCCGGCCTGGATGTCGGCGGCCTGCGGATTGCGCCGCGCCAGATGGCTGATCAGGGTGCCGTGCGGCCCGCGCAGCGGGTCGAGCAGGAAGGGCAGGTGCGTGGCTTGCAGGCCCTGCTCGCCATGGGTGACCAGGGTGGCGAAGCTCCAGTCGCGCATCCACGCGTGCAGTTTGTGGCGGTCCCGTTCTTCATAGGCGGGCGGGGTGTACATCCGGAATCTCCTTGCCGGCGGGTCAGTAGCCGCGCCGCGGGTCGACCAGGTTCAAGAGCGCCTCGCCGGCGTTCAGGCGGCGCAGGTTTTCCAGTATCTGCCCGGCCACGCGCTCGAACGGCGCGACCGAGGCCATGTGCGGGGTGATGACGAGGTTGGGGCAGCGCCACAGCGGGTGCCGCGGCGGCAGCGGCTCCTGCGCGTATACGTCGACCAGGGCGCCGCGCAGGCGGCCGTCGGTCAGCGCGGCCTGCAGGTCGGCCTCCACCAGGTGGGCGCCGCGGCCGCAGTGGATCAGCGCCGCGCCGGGCGGCAGGCCGGCGAAGGTGGCCGCGCACAGCAGGCCGCGGGTGGACGCGGTCAGCGGCAGCAGGTTGACCAGGATGTCGCTGGCGGCCAGGAACGGCGCCAGCCCGTCGGGGCCATGGTGGGTGGCGACGCCGTCGATGCGCTTGGCGGTGCGCGACCAGCCCGTCACCGGCAGGCCGGCGGCGCGCAGCAGCGGCAGCGCCGCCATGCCGATTGCCCCCAGGCCCATCAGGCCCACGCGCAGCGGCGGCTGGCCGTAGCGGTCGGGGCGGCGCCATTGGCCGGCCGCCTGGCTGGCGCGCGCCTGGTCGAAGCCGCGCGAGAAGTACAGCGCGCCCCACAGGATGTATTGCGCCATGCCGAGGTTCAGCTCGGCGTCGACCACACGGCACAGCGGCACGTCGGGCAGGCCGGGCGCGGCCAGTACGTTGTCCACCCCGGCCGACACGGTATGCAGCAGCCGCAGCGCCGGCATGGCGGCCAGCGCGCCGGGCGGCGGCGCCCAGCACACCGCCACTTCGGCGGCGGCGCAGCGCGGGTCGGGCCAGACCACGACGTCGATCGACGGGTCCAGGGCGCGCAGGGCGGGCGGCAGACGCAGCAGGTCGGGCGCCTGGCTGGCGATGGCAATCACGGTCATGGGCGGAATCAGCGGGCGTCGAGGTAGACCGTGTCGAAACTCTCTTTGACGCCGATGGCGCTGGTGACGAGGTTGTGCACGTTGCCCCGGTACAGCGTCGGATAGTCGATTTCCAGCAGCCAGCCCAGCGCGGCGTCGTCCACCAGGATACGCTGCAGTTCGCTGTACAGCTTCTGGCGTTCGGCCGGGTCCACGCTGCGCGCGGCCTGCTGCCACAGCGCGTCGGCCTTGGGGTTGTGGTAGCCCTGGTTGTTGCCGAACGGCGTGCCCTTGACGCGGTTGCTCGACAGGTACAGGCGCTGCACGCCCAGCACCGGGTCGCCGTATTGGTAGGGGTGGTTGAACGAGATGTCGAAGTCCCACTGGCTCATGCGGCTGGCCCAGCCGCCGGCGTCGGTGGCCTGGATGTCCACCTTGAAGCCGAGCTGCTCCAGCGTCTGCCGCGTGTATTCGCCCACGCGCTCCCAGTTGGCGCCGTACGGGAACGCCAGCAGCCGCAAGGTGCGCTGCCCGACGTCCACGCCGGACTCCTTGATCAGCGCGCGCGCCTTCTTGATGTTGTAGTCGTAGACCGGCAGGTCCTTGTCATGGAACAGCGTGGCCGAGCTGAACGGCCCGGTGGGTACGCGCCCCATGCCGAAGAAGATGTTCTTGACGATGAACTCGCGGTTCAGGGCATGCATGACGGCGCGCCGCACCAGCACGTTGTCGAACGGCGCCTCGCGCTGGTTGAGCACCATCAGCCCCATGGGGCCGAACATCTCCCAGCCCTTGGTGGTGTATTGCACGCCGGGCAGGGCGCGCAGGCGCTTGATGTCGACGCTGTCGACGTCGTCGCCGTAGACCAGGTCCACGTTGCCCTGCTCGAAGGCCACCGCGCGCGAGGCCGAGTCGGGGATGACCTGGAAGCGGATGCCGTCCAGGTAGGGCAGGCCGGGCTTCCAGTATTCGTCGTTGCGCACCAGCGCGATGTGTGAGCCGCGCACCCATTCCTTGAACTTGAACGGGCCGGTGCCCACCGGGTGCTGGTTGGCGGGGTTGTTGCGGTAATCGGTGCCCTCGTAGAGATGCTTGGGCATCATGGGCATGGTGCCGGTCTCGAACATCGAGATGAAGGGCGCGAAGGGTTCCTTCAGGCGGATCTCCACGGTGGCCGGGTCCACCGCGCGCACGCTTTCCACATAGGCGTTGAGGATCAGCTTGGTGCGCGGATGCACCTCGCGCACCAGCTTGTCGATGGAAAACACCACGTCGTCGGCGGTAAACGGCTTGCCGTCGTGCCATTTCACGTCGGGCTGCAGCTCGAAGGTATAGACCAGGCCGTCGGGCGAGATGCGCCAGGCGCGCGCCAGGCTGGGCTGCGGCTTGAGGTCCGCGTCGTAGGTCAGCAGGCCCTGGAAGATCTTGCCGCCGACGAACTGGGTGGGCGATTGCGAATTGATGGCGGTGATCAGGATGGGCGGTTCGGGATGCACGATGGCGCGCAGCGTGCCGCCGCGGGTCTGGGCCTGCGCGGGCGCGCCGGCCAGGGTGGCGACGGCGGCGCCGGCCAGCAGGAGGGCGCGCAGCGTGCCCAGGGTGTGTCGGTAGTTCATGGTTGGTGTTCCCCCGTATGGATCGCCGCCGCCATCGCATCCGGCCGCAGCACCGCGCGCAACCAGGCCGCGGTATCGTCGAAGGCGGCCGCGCTGACTTGCGCCAGCGATACCGCCTCCAGAAAACTGTGCACCGTGCCCGGATAGACCTTGGCCCGCACGTCCACGCCGGCTTCGCGCAGGCGCGCGGCCATGTCCTGGTTGGCATCGTGCAGCAGGTCGAGCTCGGTGATGGCCATGAAGGCCGGCGGCAGGCCGCGCAGGTCCGCGTGCACCGGGCTGATGCGCGGATCCCGCGGATCGTCGTCGGCGCGCAGGTAGTTCCAGTAGAACCACACCATCTGCTGGGTCGACAGCAGGTATTCGCCGCCGCCGTACTTGACGGTCGAGTCGCGAAACAGGTTGGCGTCGTATACGCCGTAGTTCAGGACCATGCCGGCCAGCGGCGCGGCGCCGCGGTCGCGCAGCGTCAGGCAGGCCGCCACCGACAGGTTGGCGCCGGCCGAGTCGCCGCCGATGCACAGTCGGGCGCGATCCACCTCCAGTCCGGCGCCGTTGGCGTCCAGCCAATCGATCACGCCGACGATTTCTTCTATCGCCCGGGGGTAGCGCGCCTCGGGCGCGCGGGTGTAGTCGACGCCGATCACGGTCAGGCCGGCGCGTTCGGCGTACTCGCGCATCAGGCGGTCGTGCGTATCCAGGCTGAACAGTACCCAGCCGCCGCCATGCACGTACAGCAGCGCCGGGCCCGGCCGGGCCGCGCGCGGCGTGTATATCCGCAGGCGTACCGGCCCGTGCGGCGTGGGTGCGTGGATTTCCCGGGTGCGGGCCATTTGCGGCCCGCCTTCGGTCCACGGGCGGCGCACCGCCTCGGAAATGGCGCGGGCCTGTTCCACCGGCACCAGGTCGCGGCGCGGGTGGGCGGCGGAATCGGCCTGCATGCGTTCGACGAAACGCTGGATCTGCGGGTCCAGGGGATATGGC
Organism: Bordetella genomosp. 6; assembly: GCF_002119705.1. Classification (NCBI taxonomy): domain Bacteria; kingdom Pseudomonadati; phylum Pseudomonadota; class Betaproteobacteria; order Burkholderiales; family Alcaligenaceae; genus Bordetella; species Bordetella genomosp. 6. The sequence continues at coordinate 4,678,783 of NZ_CP021107.1, read as the reverse complement.
AGCGCGGCGGTGGTCAACGTGGCGTCCTGTCGGCGGTGAGCGATGCCGACATGCTAGGGCGGCGGCGGGCGCCATACTGGCGCGGTCGGGCCAAGTAGTGGCGCGCGCAGGCCGAACCGGGGGCGCGGGACGGGCCGCTATAGTCGTTTACCCGCTATGGCCGCCGGGGCGGGCTGTCATATGATTTTCCGGTCCAGCCCTGTACGCCATCCGACCATGCCCGCGATCGCGAAAGACCCGTCGCCCCGCCGCGCGCGCGCCGTCCCCGCGCCGCGCCAGTTGTCGTACCTGGACCTGTTGACGCGGCAGGTGCAAAGCGCGCCCGGCGAAATGGCGGCGCTGGCCACCGATTACCCGGCCGGCACGGTCAGCTCGTTGCACCGGCACGACCGCGGCCAGCTGCTGTACGCCATGAACGGGGTCGTGACGGTGATCACCGAACTGGGCAGCTGGGTCGTCGCGCCCGGCCAGGCGCTGTGGATCGCGCCCGGCGTGCTGCACCAGACGCGCGGCTTCGAAAGCGTGGCGATCCGGTCGCTGTACATCGACCCGGCGCATGCGGACGGCTTGCCGGCTGCCTGCCAGACGATCCAGGTATCGCCGCTGCTGCAGGCGCTCATCCTGGAGGCGGTCAAGCTGCCGCCGCGGGACGCCGGCGGCGAGCGCGCCGGCCATATCCGGGCGCTGATCCTCGACGAGATGCGCCATGTGTGCGCCGCCCCGCTGTACGTGCCCATGCCGCGCGATCCGCGCCTGGTGCGCATCTGCCAGGCGCTGCTGCGCGAACCGGCCAACGCCGGCAGCCTGGACGCCTGGGCCGCCTATGGAGGGCTGAGCCGGCGCAACCTGACGCGGCTGTTCCGCGCCCAGACCGGCGCCAGCTTCAATGCCTGGCGGCAGAAGGTGCTGCTGATGGAGGCGCTGGCGCGGCTGTCGCGCGGCGAGCAGATCACCGCCGTGGCGCTGGACCTGGGCTACGGCAGCCCGGGCGCCTTCACCGCCATGTTCCGGCGCGCCCTGGGGGTGTCGCCGCGCGAATACTTCCGCTGGACCGAGGCGCCGCGCGAGGATGGCCGCGCTCTATGATGGCGGCTGTGTTTTCACGGCAGGCGCGGCGATGGGCGGATTGAACCTGGATCACTTGCGGATTTTCCTCGACGTGATCGAGCATGGCAGTTTCTCGGCCGCGGCCGAGCGCCACGGGCTGACCCAGCCGGCGGTCAGCCAGCAGGTGCGGCAGCTGGAGCGCCGCTACGGGCTGCGGCTGGCCGAGCGGGTGGGACGCCGGGTGGCGGCCACCGCCGCCGGCCTGGAGCTGATCGACCATATCCGCCGCATCGACGGCGCCGTGGCCGAGGCCGAGCAAGCCATGCAGTCGCGCCGCACCGAGGTCAGCGGGCGCGTGCGCGTCGGCACCGGCGGCACCGCCTGCGCCTACCTGCTGCCGCCCATGCTGGCGCAGCTGCGGCGGCGCTTTCCCGGACTGGACGTGGTCGTCAGCACCGGCAATACGGCCGACGTGCTGCGCGGCATCGAGCAGAACAGCGTCGACGTCGGCCTGGTCACCCTGCCGGCGCCAGGCCGCATGCTGCAGGTCACCCCCCTGCTGGATGACGAGTTCGTGGCGATCTTTGCCGCCGCCGGCGATCCGCCGCCGGCGCGCGTGACGCCGGCCGCGCTGGCGGCGCGTTCGCTGGTGCTGTTCGAGCCGGGCGCGCGCACGCGCCGGCTGGTCGATGACTGGTTCGAGCGCGCCGGGGTGCCGGTCAAGCCGGCCATGGAGCTGGGCAGCACCGAAGCCATGAAGGAAATCGTCGGCGCCGGGCTGGGCTGCGCGGTCCTGCCGCGCATGGCGGTCTCGGGCGCGGGCGCACGCGCCGCGCTGGCGGTCAAGCGCCTGTCGCCGCCGCTGCGCCGCCAGCTGGCGGTGGTGATGCGGCGCGACAAGCCCGTCGGCCGCGCCCTGCGCCAGGTGCTGGATGCCCTGCTGGCGCTGCGCGCCCGCGCCGCGCGCTGAGCGCCCGGCGCTCCTCAGTCCCGGTCGAGCCAGGCGTAGGGGTGGAACACGTCGATGGGAAGCTGGTTGCACTCGCTCACGCAGGCCCGCAACGCGGCCATGTCGCGAAAGTCCAGGCCGCTGGCGATGCCCTGGCGCTCCAGGTTGAGCGCCAGCGCCACGAGGTCCACGTTACCGGTGCGCTCGCCGTTGCCGAACAGGCAGCCCTCGATCCGTTCGGCCCCGGCCTGCACCGCCAGCTCGGCCGCGGCCACGGCGGTGCCGCGGTCATTGTGCGGATGGACGCTGAGCACGATGCTGTCGCGCCGCGCCAGGTTGCGGTGCATCCATTCGATCTGGTCGGCATAGACGTTCGCGGTGCTCGACTCCACGGTCGCCGGCAGGTTGACGATCATCTTGCGTTGCGGCGTGGGGCCCCAGATGGCGCTGACCGCGTCGCAGACCTCCTTGGCGAAGTCCAGCTCGGCCAGGCTGAACGTCTCCGGCGAATATTCATAGATCCATTCCGTGCCCGGGTTCGCGTCGGCCAGCGCGCGGATCTGGCGCGTGCCGGCCAGGGCGATCTCCTTGATCTCGGCGCGGCTCATGTCGAACACGATGCGCCGCCACTGCGGCGCGATGGGGTTGTACAGGTGCACGATGGCGCGCGGCGAGCCGGCCAGGGCTTCGAAGGTGCGTGCGATCAGGTCCGGACGCGACTGCGTCAGCACCTCGATGGTCACGTCGTGCGGGACGCGCCGCTCGTCGATCAGCTTGCGCACGAAGTCGAAATCGGTTTGCGAGGCCGACGGAAACGCGACTTCGATTTCCTTCAGACCGACGGCCACCAACTGCTCGAACAGACGCAGCTTGCGGGCGCCGTCCATGGGTTCGATCAGGGCCTGGTTGCCGTCGCGCAGGTCGGTGCTCATCCAGATCGGGGCGGCGGCCGGCCTGCGGGCGGGCCAGGTGCGCTCGGCATGATCGGCGGCGAACGGGGCGATGGGGCGGTATTTGGTTGCGGGATGGGCGAGCATGACGTCTCCGGCCTGTCAGGAAAGCCTCATGGTAGGTACACTGGATATGTCCGTCTAACGCCAGTAAGACATGAATCAGCTTGAAAAGGACATCATCGAGTCCAAGCCGCAATTGGCGCCGCACGAGTACGCCCGCGCGCCGGTGACGGCGCTGGCCATCGACTACCGCGACGGCGAGCATGTGCCGCGTCATCGCCACCGGCGCGCGCAACTGCTGTACGCGATCGCCGGGGTGATGACGGTGCAGGCCGAGGGGGGTATCTGGGTGGCGCCGCCCACCCGGGGAATATGGCTGCCGGCGGGCATGGCGCACAGCATCCGCATGCATGGCCAGCCGCGCGTGCGCACCGTTTTCGTGGCGCCGCGGGCGGCCAGCCATCTGCCGGATCGGTGCAGCGTGCTGGCCGTGGGGCCGCTGTTGCGCGAGCTGATCGTGGCCGCCACCCAGGTGCCGCCGGACTGGCGGCCGGGCGGGCGCGATGCGCGCCTGATGGCGCTGCTGCTGGACGAAATCCGGCTCGAGCCGGCGCTGCCCCTGCATCTGCCGCAACCGGACGAGCCGCGCGTGGCGCGCGTATGCCGCGACATCCTGCGCGACCCCGGCGCGGCGCGCGGGCTGGGCGAATGGGCCGCCGAGCTGGGCGTGACGGCCAAGACCGTGCAGCGCCTGTTCGTGCGCCACACCGGCATGACGTTTGGCCGCTGGCGCCAGCAGGCGTGCCTGCTGCGGGCCATGCAGCGGCTGGCCGAGGGCCAGCGGGTGGTGGACGTGGCCCTGGAATCGGGCTATGACAGTCCCAGCGCTTTCGCGGCCATGTTTCGGCGCGCCGTCGGGGAGCCGCCCAGCGCCTTCGCGGCGCGGCGCGAGCCGCCCGCCTGAGGCGCGGGCAGGGCGCCGGGCCCGGATCCGGCGTATTATCTAGCGTTTCGCGCAACCCCGAACCGTCCGAGAAAGACCATGCCGCACTATCGCTCCCGTACTTCCACCCATGGCCGCAACATGGCAGGCGCGCGCGCGCTATGGCGCGCTACCGGCATGAAGGACGGCGATTTCGGCAAGCCCATCATCGCCGTGGTGAACTCGTTCACCCAGTTCGTGCCGGGCCACGTGCACCTGCGCGACCTGGGCGCGCTGGTGGCCGGCGAGATCGAGGCCGCCGGCGGCGTGGCCAAGGAATTCAACACCATCGCGGTCGACGACGGCATCGCCATGGGCCACGGCGGGATGCTGTACTCGCTGCCCTCGCGCGAGCTGATCGCCGACTCGGTCGAGTACATGGTCAACGCGCACTGCGCCGATGCCATGGTGTGCATCTCGAACTGCGACAAGATCACCCCGGGCATGCTGATGGCCGCGATGCGCCTGAACATCCCGGTGGTGTTCGTCTCGGGCGGGCCGATGGAAGCGGGCAAGATCACCTCGCCCGTCGACGGCAAGGTCATCGCCAAGATCGACCTGGTCGACGCCATGATCAAGGCGGCCGACCCCAGCGTGTCCGACGCCGAGGCCGAACAGGTCGAGCGCAGCGCATGCCCGACCTGCGGCTCCTGTTCCGGTATGTTCACCGCCAACTCGATGAACTGCCTGACCGAGGCCATGGGCCTGGCGCTGCCGGGCAACGGCACCATCGTCGCCACGCACGCCTGGCGCAAGGGCCTGTTCGAGCAGGCCGGCCGCCTGGTGGTCGAGCTGTGCCGGCGCTACTACGAGCAGGACGACGCCTCGGTGCTGCCGCGCAGCATCGCCACCAAGAGCGCGTTCGAGAACGCCATGACGCTGGACGTGGCGATGGGCGGCTCGACCAACACGGTGCTGCACCTGCTGGCCGCGGCCCAGGAAGCCGGCGTGGACTTCACGATGGCCGACATCGACCGCATTTCGCGCCGCGTGCCCTGCCTGTGCAAGGCGGCGCCGGCCACCGACAAATACCACATCGAGGATGTGCACCGCGCCGGCGGCATCCTCGGCATCCTGGGCGAACTGGGGCGTGCCGATCTGCTCGACCTGTCGTGCGGCAACGTGCACAGCGGCACGCTGGGCGCAGCGATCAAGCAGTGGGACATCAACGGCGGCGCCGGCGAAGCCGCGCAGAAATTCTTCCGCGCCGCGCCCGGCGGCATCCCGACCACGGTGGCCTTCAGCCAGGACGCGACCTTCCTGACGCTCGACATGGACCGCCAGACCGGCTGCATCCGCGACAAGGCCCATGCCTATTCGCAGGACGGCGGCCTGGCGGTGCTGTACGGCAACCTGGCCGAGAAGGGCTGCATCGTCAAGACGGCTGGCGTGGACGAGTCGCAATGGGTCTTCACCGGCCGTGCGCGCGTGTTCGAAAGCCAGGAAGACGCCGTCGAAGGCATCCTGGGCGATCGCGTGCAGGCCGGCGATGTGGTCATCATCCGCTACGAAGGCCCCAAGGGCGGCCCCGGCATGCAGGAGATGCTCTATCCCACGTCCTACCTGAAGTCCAAGGGGCTGGGCAAGACTTGCGCATTGTTCACCGACGGCCGTTTCTCGGGCGGCTCGTCGGGCCTGGTGATCGGCCATGCCTCGCCGGAAGCGGCCGAGGGCGGCGCCATCGGCCTGGTCGAAGACGGCGACACCATCGAGATCGACATTCCCAACCGCCGCATCCACCTGGCCGTCGGCGAGGCCACGCTGGCCGAGCGCCGCGCCGCCATGCAGGCGCGTGGCGAGCAGGCCTGGCAGCCGGTCGACCGCGAGCGCGTGGTGTCCCAGGCGCTGCGCGCCTACGCGGCGCTGGCCACCTCGGCCGACCGCGGCGCCGTGCGCGACCTGTCGCAACTGAAGCGCTGACCGCCCCGGTCTTGCGTGACGGACGCGGTTTCCCGCCCCCACGGGGGCGGGAAACGCGTCAGGCGAAGGTCTGCTCCATCAGCCGGCGAAACTGCACGGCTGGCGAGCGTTCGTCGTACTCCACGTCACTCCAGCGGATCGGCTGCGATTGCCGCACCGGGTTCTTCAGCCGCACCCTGTGCGCCAGCCCCAGCGGCAGGCAGCCATCGGCCACCGAGTCGCGCGCCGGCATCAGGCGCCCATACACCGTGTATCCGCCTTCGCCGTCGAGCTCCTGGCCGGCCGGCATGTCGCGCTTGGCGGTGGCGACCACGTCGCCATGCCAGCCGGCCGGCGAGCCGGTGGGCTCGCGGCGCAGGCCGACGCTGGCCACGCTGATGCCCAGCTCCAGCCCGATCAGGTGATAGGGCTTGTACATGGCCGAATAGTTGCCGCTGGGGTCGGTGACCAGCCCGTACTCCTTGAAGCAGCGGCGCACGTAGTCGCTGTCGCCGGCCAGCGTCACGTAGACGCCCCAGCGCAGGTCGCGGAACACCGGCCGGCCATCGCGCTCCAGCGACGACACCACTTCCACCTGGCCTCGATGGTGCAGCATGCCGCCTTCCTCGCGCGGCCGCAGCACGCGCGCCAGGTCGTCCACGCCGCACGGCGGGAAGTGCAGGCCGGTGGGCGAGGGCAGCAGCCCGGTGGCGTTGGAGACGGCCGCCATTTCGATGGCGCTCTTGGTGCCGTCCAGGAAACTGTTGAACATCTGCGCGTTGAAATCGCCCGCCGCCACCATTTCGTCGGTGAAGCCGTAGTACGGCCACACCGTGTCGGGCGTGGAGGTATGGAACTCGGGCAGGTACTTGGTGCCCTTGCCGGCGGCTATGACCTCGAAGCCGCTGGCGCGCGCCCAGTCCACCATTTCGCAGATCAGCGCCGGCTGGTCGCCATAGGCCAGCGAATAGACGATGCCCGCTTCGCGCGCGCGGCGCGCCAGCAGCGGGCCGGCCAGCGCGTCGGCCTCGACGTTGACCATGATGATGTGCTTGCCGTATTCGCAGCAGGTCAGCACATGTTCGATGCCGGCGGCGGCCTGCCCGGTGGCGTCGATGACGATCTCGACTTCCGGGTCGACGATCACCGAGCGCACGTCGTCGCTGAAATACACCTTGCCGGTCTTGACGGCGTGGTGGATGGTGTCGGCGTTCAGGGCCGCGGCGGGCCAGCCCACCCGGGTCAGCGCGGCGCGCGCCCGATCGGGCGCCAGGTCGGCCACCGCCACCAGCCGCATGCCGGGGGTGCGCTGCACCTGGCTGAGAAACATCGAGCCGAACTTGCCGGCCCCGATCAGCGCCACCCGCAAGGGTTTCTGATCGGCCTCGCGTTGCTTGAGCAGACGATAAAGATTCACGACGCTACCTCCTCCTGAAACGGGTTCGGCAAGCGCAAGGCCGCGGCACGGCGGGCGCCTGTCTTTTTATTCTGTCATGCTGCGTAGACACACAGAATAGTCGTTTTCGGCCGGCGGGAGGAGAGTGGTTCAGGCGTCCGAGCGGTACAGCTCGCCCGCCAGCACATTGCGCCAATTGCGCCAGTCCAGGCGGGGCCGGTCGGTCTGGTCGCGGTTGTACGGCGCGTCGTAGATGATGTGGCGCCAGCGCGGCCGAGCCGCGCCCGTGATGACCGGCCGGTCGTCGATCAGCAGATCGCCCTGCACCAGCGTCTTGTCGCGCGTCAGGATCAGCCGTTGCGTGGCGTCGCGGCCCAGGTGGCGTTCGACCCAGAGATACTTTTCGGCCACGCAGTTCTCGAACTGCATCAGCGGCGACGAGCAGATGCGCACGTCCATGCCCAGCGCCAGCAGCTCGCGGAATGCCTCGATCGCGCCCGGCACGGGCGGCAGGTCGCGGATGAAGCCGGGCGCGGTGTAGATGGCCTCGGCCAGGCCCCGCAGCTCGGGCGCATAGTCTTCGCGGATATGGAACGACTTGCGATCCTCGAACGCCACCGGCTCGATATCGGGGTGGCGCTTGCGCCAGGCGTCGATGAAGGCGTGTTCGAAATCGGCCAGGACACCGTCCTGGTCCAGCAGTATCAGCATGTCGTCCCTGCCCGGGTGATGGGATGGGCGGATTGTGCCATGGCGCGGCCGCCTACGCGGCCGTGCGCGCCAGCACCCGGTAGCTGGCCCGTCCGAGCCGCGGCTGCGACTGCACCAGCGCGTAATGGCTGTAGCGCCACGCCACGGGCGGCGGCGGCGCGGGCGCGGCGGCATGGGCATCCACATTCCGCAGCAGCGTGACATGCGGCTGGAAGCCCTGCCGCGGCGCGGGCCAGCCCAGGGCGCGCAGCCACGTCCACAAGTCGTCGTGCAACGCCGCCAGCGCGGCGTCGGCCTGGCGCGGGCCGGCCCACACGATGCGCTGGCGTGCGAACAGCCCGTAGCGGGCAAGTTCCACCGCGGCCGGCGCGATGCGCCGTGCCGCGGTGGCGGCGCACAGTTCAGCGGCCTGCGCGGGCGTGGCCGCGCCCAGGAACGCCAGCGTCAGGTGCAGGGTATCGGTGCGCATCGCGCGTCCGCCGTAGGCACGCTGCGCATGCGCCGCCCAATCCGCCAGCCGGGCCGCCGTGGCGGGGTCCGGCCACAGGGCGAAGAACAGGCGGGGCGGCGCGATCGCCGCTTCGGTCGGTGGGTGGGCCATGCGGGCATTATCGTCCGAAGCGCAGCGGGCGAGCAGTCCGCGCCATCCCGATACGCGGCGTGTCCGCCCCCGCGGGGGAGCGTGTCAGGAGCTGGGAGCCACTCCCCCTCCGGGAACGGGCTCGCCTCGGGAGAGCTGCCCCGCCGCGGCGGGCTCCTGAGTGGACAGCCTGCCATCCGGATCGATCGCCGGAATCGGCGTGTCCCAGCCGCCGCCCAGCGCGCGTACGAGCTGCACGGCGGAGCGGGCGCGCTCGCCGTCCAGCTGCACGGCCACGCGCTGTTGCAGCAGGACGGTGCGGTCGGCCTCGATGACGTCCAGGTAGCTGATGGACCCTTCGCGGTACTGGGTGTGCGACAGCCGGGCCGCGCGCGCCGAAGCGTCCAGCGCGGCGTCCTGCGCCTGGGTCTGGTCGGCCAGGATGCGCAGGTTGGCCAGGTTGTCCTCCACTTCGCGGAACGCGTCGAGCACGGTCTGCCGGTAGTTGGCCACGTCTTCTTCGTAGACGGCGCGGGCGCGGTCCAGGCCGGCCTGGCGCCGGCCGCCGTCGAAGATGGGCAGCGACAGGGCCGCGCCCACCAGCGGCCCCAGCAGGAAGGTGCGGCTGGACCATTCGAACAGCTGGCCCAGCTCGGCCGATTCGAACCCCGCCGCGCCGGTGATGTCCAGGCGCGGGAAGAACGCCGCCCGCGCCGCGCCGATGCGGGCGTTGGCCGCGGCCATGGCGCGCTCGGCGGCGGCGATGTCGGGGCGCCGCTCCAGCAGCGAGGACGGCAGCCCGGCGGGCACGTTGACCGCCACGCGCGCCAGCGGCTGCGCCGGCATGGCGAATTCGGCCGGCGTCTTGCCCAGCAGTACGGCCAGCGCATGCTCGGCGGCGGCGCGGCGGCGCTCCACGCCCAGGGCCTCGGCGCGGGCCGATTCCAGTTCGGCGCGCGCGCGCGCCAGGTCCAGTTCGCTGATGTCGCCGGCGTCGTAGCGGCGCTGGATCAGCTTGAGCGTTTCGCCGCGCAGCTCCACCGTCTGCCGGTAGATGCGCAGCTCGGCGTCCAGCTCGCGGATCAGGAAATAGCCTTGCGCCACGTCAGCCTGCAGCGCCAGCAGTACCGAGCGGTACAGCGCCTCGCTTTGCTGCGAGTCGGCGGTGGCGGCGTCCACCGTGGCCGAGACGCGGCCGAACAGGTCGGCCTCGTAGGCGACCGACAGCTGTCCGCGCCACAGGGTCGAGGCCTGCGTCGAGGCCTCCGGCTCCAGGCCCTGCGAGGCCGGCGACGGGCGCTGGCGCGTCGGGCCGAAGCCGGCGTCCACGCGCGGAAAGCGCGCCGAGCGGGCGTCGCGCTGCAGGGCGCGCGCCTGCGCCAGCCGCGCCGCGGCCGCCTGCAGGCTGTGGTTGGTGCGCTGCGCCTCGTCTTCCAGCGCGTCGAGCGCCGGGTCGCCGAAGATCTTCCACCATTGCCCGCGCAAGGCATTCTCTGCCGGCTGGGCGGCCTGCCAGGCGCCGGCCTGGCCGGCCGGCAAGGTGGCGGCTTCCTTGTAGGCCGCCGGCACGGCGACGGCGGGCTTGTCGTACTGCGGTCCGACCGCGCAGCCGGCCAGCACCAGCAGCATGGCCAGCAGGGCGGAACCGCGTGGCAGTATGTGTTTCATGGTTGCGATTCCCATCAGTGTTCGGGGTGTGGCGCTGTCACCGGCGCCGGATGCGGGGCGGCGGCGTGCAGCCGGCGCGCGCCCAGCGCGCGCAGCAGCACGTAGAAGACCGGGGTGAGGAACAGGCCGAACAGGGTGACGCCCAGCATGCCGAAGAACACCGCCACCCCCATGGCCTGGCGCATTTCGGCGCCGGCGCCCGAGGACAGCACCAGCGGCACCACGCCCATGATGAAGGCGATCGAGGTCATCAGGATGGGCCGCAGGCGCAGCCGGCTGGCTTCGATGGCCGCCTCGCGCGGCGCCATGCCCTGCAGCTCCAGTTCGCGGGCGAACTCCACGATCAGGATGGCGTTCTTGGCCGACAGGCCGACCAGCACCATCAGGCCGATCTGCGTGAAGATGTTGTTGTCGCCGCCGGTCAGCCATACGCCGGTCAGCGCGGCCAGGATGCTCATGGGCACGATCAGGATGACCGCCAGCGGCAGGGTCAGGCTTTCGTACAGCGCGGCCAGCACCAGGAACACCAGCAGCACGCTGATCGGAAACACCCACAGGCCGGCGTTGCCCGCCAGGATCTGCTGGTAGGTCAGGTCGGTCCATTCGAACTTCACGCCGCGCGGCAGGGTTTCGGCCGCCACGCGCTCGGCCGCGGCCTGCGCCTGGTCGGACGAATAACCGGGGGCCGGGCCGCCGTTGATGTCGGCGGCCGTGTAGCCGTTGTAGCGCACCACCATCTCGGGTCCGAACGATTGGTGCACCCGCACCAGCGAGGACAGCGGCACCATGTCGCCGGCGCCGTTGCGCGTCTTCAGCTGCAGGATGTCGTCCGGGTGGGCGCGAAACGGCGCATCGGCCTGCGCGCGCACCTGGAACACCCGGCCGAAGCGGTTGAAGTCGTTGACGTAGACCGAGCCCAGGTAGATCTGCATGGTGTCGAACACGTCGGTCACCGGCACGCCCAGCTGCTTGGCCTTGACCCGGTCCAGGTCCACGTCCAGCTGCGGCACGTTGATCTGGTAGCTCGAGAACGAGGGCCCCAGCTCGGGCGTCTGCGCCGCCTTGGCCAGGAACGCCTGTGCGGCCTTGTCCAGTTCGGCGTAGCCCAGCGCGGCGCGGTCCTCCAGCTGCAGCTTGAAGCCGCCCAGCGTGCCCAGCCCCATGACCGGCGGCGGCGGGAACACCGCGATATACGCATCCTTGATGGCGCTGAATTTCTGGTTCAGGCTGGCGGCGATGGCATCGCCCGAGAGGGCCGCCTGCCTGCGTTCGTCGAAGGGCTTGAGCGTCACGAACACGATGCCCGCGCTGGAGCTGTTGGTGAACCCGTTGATCGACAGACCCGGAAACGCGATGGCGCTTTGCACCCCGGGTTCGGCCAGCGCGATGTCCGACATGCGGCGGATCACCGCGTCGGTGCGGTCCAGCGAGGCGCCGTTGGGCAGTTGCGTGAAGCCGATCAGGTACTGCTTGTCCTGCGCCGGCACGAAGCCGCCGGGCACGAGGTAGGACACGCCCACGGTCAGCGCCAGCAGCAGGGCATACACGCCCATGGCCGACGCCTTGCGGCGGATCACGCCGCTGACGCCCGTCGCGTACGCCTCGGAGGCGCGCCCGAACACACGGTTGAACCCGTTGAAGAAGCCGCCCAGCCAGCGGTTCATGCCGCGCGTCAGCCAGTCGGGCTTGTCGTGGTGGCCCTTGAGCAGCAGGGCCGACAGCGCCGGCGACAGCGTCAGCGAATTGAAGGCCGAGATCACCGTCGAGATGGCGATGGTCATGGCGAACTGCTTGTAGAATTGCCCGCTCAACCCGGTCATGAAGGCCAGCGGCACGAACACCGCGCACAGCGTCAGGGCGATGGCGATGATGGGGCCGCTCACCTCGCGCATGGCGCGGTAGGTGGCCTCGCGCGGGGTCAGCCCGGCGCTGATGTTGCGTTCCACGTTCTCGACCACCACGATGGCGTCGTCCACCACGATGCCGATGGCCAGCACCATGCCGAACAGCGACAGGGCGTTGATCGAATAGCCGAACATCAGCAGCAGCGCGAAGGTGCCCACGATGGAGACCGGCACCGCCAGCAGCGGGATGATGGAGGCGCGCCACGTCTGCAGGAACAGGATCACCACCAGCACCACCAGGGCGATGGCCTCGAGCAGGGTGTGCACCACCGCCTTGATGCTGGAGCGCACGAACTGGGTCGGGTCGTACTCGATGCGGTATTCCACGCCGGGCGGGAAGTCCTGCGCCAGCTCCTGCATGGTGGCGCGCACCTGGTCGGCCACGTCCAGGGCATTGGCGCCGGGCGCCTGCATGATGCCCATGCCGATGGCCTGGCGGTTGTCCAGCAGCGAGCGCAGTCCGTACTCCTGCGCGTCCAGTTCGACGCGCGCCACGTCGGCCAGGTAGGTGACGCCGCCATCGGGGGAGGTCTTGAGGATGATGTCGCGGAACTCCTGCTCGGTCTGCAGGCGGCCGCGCGTGTTGACGTTGAGCTGCAGGGGTACGTCGCCCTGCGTGGGCGAGGCGCCGATGACGCCGGCGGCCACCTGCACGTTCTGCTCGCGGATCGCGGCGATCACCTCGCTGGCGGTCATGCCGCGCTGGGCGACTTTCTGCGGATCCAGCCATACGCGCATGGCGTAGTTGCCCGAGCCCCATACGGCGACCTCGCCCACGCCGTTGAGGCGCGCCAGCCGGTCCTTGACGTTGATGATGGCGTAATTGCGCAGATAGGTGATGTCGTAGCGGTCATTGGGCGAGATCAGGTGCACCACCAGCGTGAGCGTGGGCGAACTCTTGATGGTGGTCACGCCCAGCCGCTGCACGTCCGGCGGCAGGCGCGGCAGCGCCTGCGACACGCGGTTCTGCACCAGCTGCTGCGCCTGGTCGGGGTCCACTCCCAGCTTGAAGTTGACCGTCAGCGTCAGGTTGCCGTCGCTGTTGGCCTGCGACTGCATGTAGAGCATGTCCTCGACGCCATTGATGGCTTCTTCCAGCGGCGAGGCCACCGTCTCGGCGATGACCTTGGGGTTGGCGCCCGGATACTGGGCGCGCACCACCACCGACGGCGGCACCACTTCCGGATATTCGGCGATGGGCAGCTGGAACATGGCCAGCAGGCCGGCCAGCAGCACCACCACCGACAGCACGCCCGCGAAAATCGGGCGATCGATGAAGAATCGGGAGATATTCATGGGAATCCCGCCTTGTTCAGCGCAGCGCCGCCGCCGCGGTCTTGACCGCGCCCGGCGCCGTGTCCATGGAAACCTGGCTGGGCGCGACCACATCGCCCGGCCGCACGCGCTGCATGCCGTTGACGACGATGCGCTCTCCCGCCCGCAGGCCGTTCTCGACCACGCGCAGCGGCCCGACGTTGGCGCCCAGCGACACCTCGCGGTAGGCGGTGCGGTTGCCGTCTTCCAGCACCAGCACGAAGCGCTTGTTCTGGTCGGTGCCGATGGCCCGTTCGTCGACCAGCACCGCGTCGCGCGGCGCGCCGCCGCCCAGGCGGATGCGCGCGTACAGGCCCGGCACCAGGCTGCCGTCGGCGTTGTCGAACACGGCGCGCACCCGGATGGTGCCGGAGGTGGGATCCAGGCGGTTGTCCACCGATTGCACCCGGCCTTCGCGCGAGTAGCCGTCCTCGTTGGCCAGGCCCAGCTGCACCGGCACCGTGCCGTTGCGCGCCGGATTCACATACTTGAGGAAAGTCTGCTCGTCCACGTCGAACGAGGCATACATGCGGGCCACCGATACCAGCGTGGTCAGCGGCACCGACGCGGCGCCGGCGGCCACCACGTTGCCCACCGTCACCTCGGCGCGCGACACGCGGCCATCGACCGGCGCGGCGATGCGCGTATAGCCCAGGTTCAGCTCGGCCGACTCCAGGGCGGCCTGCGCCCCTTGCAGGTTGGCGGCGGCTTCGCGGGCGGCGTTCTGCTTTTCCTCGAAATCGCGCCGGGCGATCGCGTTCTCGGCCAGCAGGCGCTGGCCGCGCGCCAGGTCGGCGGCGGTGTACGACACGCGGGCACGCGCCGCCGCCAGCGCCGCGCGGGCCCGGTCGACCTCGGCCACGTAGGGCCGCGGATCGATGGTGAACAGCACGTCGCCCTTTTTCACCAGGCTGCCGTCCTGGAAATGGACCTCGGTCAGGGTGCCGGAGACCAGCGGCCGGATGTCGATACGGTCGATGGCTTCCAGGCGCCCCGAGTAGCGCTGCCAGTCCACGATGGTGCGGCCCAGCGCCGGCGCGACATCCACCGGGGCGGCCGCCGGGGCGGCCTGGGCCTGGGCGGGTCCGCCCGGCGAGCGAAGCAGGGAATAGGCGCCGCCCGCCGCAAGCAGCGTCGCGACGACCGCCAACAGCGCGATACGATGGCGTGAAACAATCATGGTGTTTCCTTGAAACTGGGCTGATAGGGGAGAAACGGGCCCGGCCGGCCGGGGCTGCGAGCGCAGCGCCCCGGGGGTGCAAGGGACGGCGGGAGAGCCGGCGGGCGATTCGGATGGGCAAATTCTGAGTGTTTTGTCGGCCCGGATAAACAATGCCTGGCCGTCAACACTGTTTGTTCCGGGCGAACAATCCGGGCCAAAACAGCGTTATGCTTTGCGCACACACTTATTCAGGACACCGCCATGGACCGTTTCCAAGCCATGCAGGTCTTCGTGCGGGTGGTCGAAGCCAACAGCTTCACCCGGGCCGCCGACGCGCTGGTGCTGCCGCGCACCACCGTTACCACCGTCATCCAGGGCCTGGAGCGCCACCTGGGCGTGCGCCTGCTCAACCGCACCACGCGCCGCATCAGCCTGACGCCGGATGGCGCGGCCTACTACAAGCACGCCACCCGCATCCTGGCCGAGGTCGAGGAAACCGAGGCCTGCTTCCAGGACGCCGCGGCGCGCCCGCAGGGGCGGCTGCGGGTCGACGTGCCCCCCTGTATCGGCCGGCTGGTGCTGATTCCGGCGTTGTGCGAATTCCACACCCGCTATCCCGATATCGAGCTGGTCATCGGCATGGGCGACCGCCGGGTCGACCTGGTGCAGGAGGCCGTCGATTGCGTGATCCGCTCCGGCGAGCTGGAGGACTCCAGCCTGGTGGCGCGCCGCATCGGCACCTTCCAGACGCTGACCTGCGCGGCGCCGTCGTACCTGGCGCGCAAGGGCATGCCGCATACGCTGCAGGAGCTTGCCGAGCACCAGGCGGTGCATTATTTCTCGGCCACCGGGCGCAACTGCAGCTGGGATTTCGTGGTGGACGGCAAGGAAACCCTGGTCGACGTTCCCGGCGTGGTGTCGGTCAACGACCTGGGCGCCCATCTGGCTTGCGGCCTGCAGGGGTTCGGCCTGATCCAGACGGCGCGCTATATCGCGCTGCCGCACCTGCAGTCGGGCGACCTGATCGAGGTGTTGCCGCAATGGAAGCCCAAACCCGTGCCCATGTCGCTGCTTTACCTGCAAAGCCGCCAGCTTTCGCCGAAAGTGCGGGTGTTTTCGGACTGGGTGGCGGAATTGTTCGCCCGTTGCCCGCTGCTCAGCGGCCGCACCGAGCGGGACGGCGAGTTGGAGCAGTGCCAGGTCGAGAAGGCCGAGCTCACCCCGGCGGCGGCAGCCGCCGCCCGCCAGCGCATGCCATCCGAGGCGCCGGAATTCGTCATGTAGCGGGCGCGGGGCCGGGGGCGCCTGTCCCCGCGGGGACAGGCACCGGACTCCTGCGGAGACAGGCGCCCTGCGACCCGGGCGCGCCCGCCCATCTGTAACAGGAGCGCCCCGGACAATTCAGCTTGCGGTCAGGGCCGTAAAACTCTGTATATTCCCAGGGTTCGCCCCGAATCCATGCAGAGAGACCGCTTTCGCCTATGCATCAACCCGTACTGCCCGCCTTCCTGATCGCCCGCTGGCTGCTGTTGCTGGTCCTGCTGGCCGGCATTTATTTCCTCAGCGGCTTCCTGGTGCCGGCGCTGGCGGCGCTGATCATCGGCCTGGCGACCTGGCCCCTGTTCCAGCGCCTGGTGCGCGCATTCGGCGGACGCACCACGCTGGCTGCCACCCTGGCCCTGGTCGCCGTCATCGTGATCCTGGTGGTGCCGCTGTCGATGGCGCTGTCGTACGCCATCAAGGAGGCCGGCAACTTCTTCGCCTGGGCGCTGGCGGCCAACAAGCACGGCGTGGACGTGCCGGCCTGGATCATGTCGCTGCCCATGGTGGGGGAGCGCTTGGCCGAATACTGGCGCACCTACCTGGGCGAACCCCATGCCCTGGGCGCCCTGGTCGAGATCGTCAGCGGCGAGCACCTGGGCAACATCTACCGCATGGTGCTGTCGGCCACGGGCAACGCCTTCCAGCTGCTGCTGACCGTGCTGTTCATGCTGATCACGCTGTTTTTCGTCTACAAGGACGGCACCCGCATGGTGGGCCAGCTCGACATCCTGGGCGAGCGCGTCCTGCCGGCGCGCTGGCAGCGCTTTTCGCGCGTGGTGCCGGCCACGGTCAGCTCCACCGTGACGGGCATGTGCCTGATCGCCCTGGGCGAGGGGGTCGTGCTCGGCCTGGCCTATTGGGTGGCCGGCGTGCCCTCGCCGGTGCTGCTGGGCGTCATCACCGGGTTCATGGCGCTGGTGCCGGGCGGCGCGCCGCTGTCGTTCACGCTGGTGTCGCTGTACCTGGTCGGCTCGGGCCATCTGGTGGCCGGCATCGGCCTGTTCGTCTGGGGCACGGTCGAACTGTTCATCGTCGACAAGACGCTGCGGCCGCGCCTGGTGGGCGGGCCGGTCAAGCTGCCGTTCCTGCCGACCTTCTTCGGGCTGGTCGGCGGCGTCAAGACCATGGGCATCGTCGGGCTGTTCGTCGGCCCGGTGCTGATGGCGCTGCTGGTGGCGATCTGGCGCGAATGGGTGCGCAATGTCGAGCGCGAGCGCGACCAATCGATCCTGGACCTGGAAGGCGACGAGCCGGCGGCCTGACGACGCCCGGCAAAGGAGTATGCTTGCAGGGCGCGCGGCCAAGGGTTGAGCCGCGCGCATCCAATCTGCCAGTCAAGAGGTTCGGGATGTCCGCCGCATTGGTCGCACAGCAGGTCGCTACGCTGCGTGAGCAGGGTTTCGTGGTCGTGCGCAATTTTGCTTCCCCGCCGGCGCGCCAGGCGCTGCGGGAATTGGCCTTGCAACACCTGGCGCAGACCGTGGACCCGGTCGAGTACGAGGCCGATCTCAAGTACCCGGGCGCGCCCAGCTCGCGCCAGGCCGCCGGCGGCCAGACGGTGCGCCGGCTGCTCAACGCCTACGGACGCGACCCGCGTTTTCGCGACTGGGCCACGCAGGCGGCCATCGGCGCCTTCCTGCGCGCCTATTTCCAGGACACGCCGGTGCTTTCCACGGTGCATCACAACTGCATCATGACCAAGCATCCGGCCTTCGGCAGCCTGACCGGCTGGCACCAGGACATCCGTTACTGGTCATTCAGCGACGACGACCTGGTGTCCTGTTGGCTGGCGCTGGGCGACGAGCGGGCCGACAACGGCGGGCTGTACTTCGTGCCCGGTTCGCACACGGCGTCGTTCATGCCCGAGCAATACGACGCGCGCAAGTTCTTCCGCGACGACCTGCCGCAGAACCAGGAATGGATCGGCCAGGCCGTCTGCCCGGAATTGCAGGCCGGCGACGTGGTGTTCTTCCACTGCCGCACCCTGCATGCGGCGCGCCAGAACGCCACCGACACGGTCAAACTGTCGCTGGTGCACACCTACCATCCGGCCAGCTGCCACGCGCTGCCCGGTACGCGTTCGGCCGGTTCGCCCGGCGTGCCGCTGCCTTGACGCCCGGCCACGCGCGGCGCCTCGCGCCGCCCGGCCGCGTCGGACGCATGCCGCGGGGGCGCACGGCGGCGCGGCGCTACGCTACACTGGCCGCGCTGTTTCGTCCGCGAGCGCTTGCCCCATGATCAGACTGCGCAATTTCCTGCGCCGTATCGGCCGCTACTTCCCGCCCAATTGGTGGTTGGCGGCGCTGGTTGCCATCGACGGCTATCTGTTCGTACGCCCCGTGCTCGGCCGGGCGGCCGACTACCCCCTTGATTACTGGCTCTCGTTCGACAGCTGGCGCGATGCGATGGACGCCGTCGGGCTGCTGCAGATCCCGCGCGTCATCCTGGGCGCCGGCCTGCTGCTGATGGCGGCCGGGCTGGTGCTCAAGGCGCGTATCGCCTGGGCCTTCTCGCTGGTGCTGCTGGGCGCCGTCGGCGTGGTGGCAGGGTGGGACGGCGGGCATGGCCTCCTGCTCGCCTACACGGGCGTGCTGATCGCGGCGCTGGTTTGCTTCTGGCGCCGCTTCGATCGCCCCAGCCTGGCGGCCGGCAGCCTGTTCGCGCTGATCAGCATCACCTCGCTGCTGATCTATGCCGTATTCGGCACGCTCTATCTGGGCGCCGAGTTCTCGCCCAAGGTCGAGAGCCCCGCCACGGCGTTCTATTTCTCCATCGTGTCGATGTCCACCGTGGGCTATGGCGATATCACCCCGCAGACGACCGCCGCGCGGCTGTTCGCGGCCTCGATCATCATCCTGGGCATCACGGTGTTCGCCACGTCGATCAGCGCCATCGCGGGGCCGGTGATCGGCGGCAATCTCAAACGGCTGGTCCGAGGACGGATATCCCACGCCATGCGCAAACATCACATCATCATCGCCGGCGCCACGCCGCTGGCGCAAAGCGTCTACGCCGGCATGCGCGAGCGCGGCAACAACGTCACCGTCGTGGTCGCGCCGGGCATCGCGCACGATTATCCGGAGGATGCCGACCTGGTGACCGGCGATCCCTCCAACACCGCCGTGCTGGCCGAAGCCGGCGCCGCCCATGCGCGCTACGTGCTGGCGCTGCGCGACGACGACGCCGACAACGCCTTCATCGTGCTGGCCGCCAAGGAGGTGGCCGGCCCGGACACCAGGACGGTGGCGGTGGCCAATACCGCCATGCACCTGGCCAAGATCCGCCGGGTACAGCCCGACATGGTGTTCTCGCTGCAGCTGCTGGGCGCCGAACTGCTGGCTCGCACGCTCAGCGGCGAGACCATCGACAATGCGCTGGTCACCGACCTGTTCTTCACCAAGGCCACGCCTGCCGGCGCGGCCTAGCCGCGCTTCACGCCAGCGCCACGGCTTCCACTTCCACCTTGAAGCCGTAATGCAGCGGCCCGGTCGGCACCACCGCGCGGGCCGGGCGCGCCGAGCTCGCCCACTCGGCGTAGATGGCGTCGAAGGCCGGCCAGTTTTCCACGCTGTCCACATACACGCGCACCTGGACCAGGCGGTCGATGCCGCTGCCGGCCGCCGCCAGCGCGGCCGCCACGTTGTCCAGCACCTGGCGCGCCTGCGCCTCGAAGGGCGCGTCGGCCAGCTTGGTCCCGTCGGGGCCGATCGGCAACTGCCCGGACACGTACACCATGCCATTGGCCACGCAGGCGTGGCTGTAGTGGCCGCCCGGCCGGGCCAGGGTGTCGGGGGCAAGATAGCGGGCAGGGGCGCTCGGGGCAGGCATGGACGGCTTTCCAGAAAATGGGGGCAGGCTCGACTATAAACCGCGGGGCGCGCGGCGGCCTTCAGCCCCGCTGCACCTATCGTTCAACCGGGGTTAAGGCGGGTGGACGCTTTCGCCGGCCCCGTGGCTTGCGTTACAACAGGCATATCGCGACCCGCAAGGAGCACCCATGGCTTACGACCTCTGGTACTGGGACGGCATACCCGGCCGCGGCGAGTTCGTGCGGCTGGCGCTGGAGGCGGGCAAGATCCCCTATCGCGACCGCGCGCGCGAGCCCGGCGGCGACATGCTGGCCGACATGCGGCGCCGGCGCGACACGGCGCCGTTTGCGCCGCCCTATCTGGTCGCCGATGGCATGACCATCGCGCAGACGGCCAATATCCTGCTGTTCCTGGGCGTGGAGCATGGCCTGGCCCCGCCGGACCGCGCCGGCCGCCTGTGGGTCAACCAGCTGCAGCTCACCATTGCCGACCTGACGGCCGAAGCGCACGACGTGCACCATCCGGTGGCCGCCGGCCTCTACTACGAAGACCAGCAGGACGTGGCGCTGCGCCGGGCCGCCGATTTTCGCGAGGCGCGCATGCCGAAGTTCATGCAGTACTTCGAGCAGGCGCTGGACAGGCCGGGCGGCTGGCTCACCGACATGGGCCGCTGGAGTTATGCCGACCTGTCGCTGTACCACGTGGTCGAAGGCCTGCTGCACGCTTTTCCGCGGCGCATGCGCACCTTGATGCACCGCTATCCGCGGCTGATGGCGCTGCACGCGCGCGTGGCCGAATTGCCGGAGTTGCGCGACTACCTGGCCAGCGACCGCCGCCTGCCCTTTGGCGACGGCATTTTCCGCCACTACCCGGAGCTCGACGGCGCCTAGCCCGGGCGCCCAGCCTCGCCGTTTTTCGCGCCCAAAAGGGCGTTTCGTCAACTTTTGTTGCGTTTCAACTCATCTCGTCGTGCCTTGCGGCAAGCCCCGGATAGAATTGCGTCCGCGCAATATTCGGAGGGCTTGCCATGAGGTATTTCCTGATCCTGGTGGGGGCCGCTGTGGTGGCCTATTTGTTGGCGCGCGGCATCGCCGCCGTGCTTGCCGATAGAAGGGCCCGGAAAACCCAACGGAGAGAAATCGAGTGATCCCGCGTAACGCCAAACTTGCCGCCGGCGCCGGCGTGCTGTTTGTATTGATTCTGATGCTGGCCTTCAGCTCGTGGTTCCAGGTGGACCAGGGCGAACGCGGCGTGGTGCTGCGCAACGGCAAGCTGGTGCGCGTTTCCGAGCCGGGGCTCGATTTCAAGACGCCCTTCATCGATTCGGTCAGCACCGTGTCGGTGCGGGATCACACCTTCATCTTCGAGAACCTCGAAGCCTATAGCTATGACCAGCAGCCCGCCACGCTGCGCGTGTCGGTAACCTACCGGGTGCCGGCCGAGCACGTGGCCGAGCTGTATGCCGAGTACGGCACGATCAGCAACCTGCAGATGCGCGTGCTCGAGCGCAAGACGCCTGACGCGGTCAAGAATGTGTTCGGCCGCTACACCGCGGTGCGCGCCATCCAGGAGCGCCAGAAGCTAGGCGTGGACGTGAATACGGCGGTGCTTTCGGCCATGGACGGCGCGCCGGTGCAGATTGTTGGCGTGCAGGTCGAGGAAGTGGGTTTCTCGAAGGCCTACGAGCATTCGATAGAGCAGCGCATGCTGGCGCAGGTGCAGATCGAGACCACCCGGCAGCAGAAAGAGACGGCCATGATCACCGCCGAGATCCAGGTGGTCAAGGCCAAGGCCGAAGCCGATGCGCGCCGCCAGCAGTTCACCGCCGAAGCCGACGGCATCCGCCTGCGCGGCGAGGCCGAGGCCGCCTCGATCCGCGCCAAGGCCGAGGCGCTGGCCGCCAATACCAACCTGGTCAGCCTGAACGCCGTGGAAAAATGGGACGGCGTGCTGCCGGCCACGCAAGTGCCGGGCGCGGCCCTGCCGTTCATCGGCATCAAGTAGCCAGGGTACGCCCATCCCTGCGAGAAACCCCGCCGGCGCTGGCCTGGCGGGGTTTTTTCATGGGTGGACGCGCGGCGGCTCAGGCCTGGGTCTGGTCCTTGGTGGGCGCCCCGGGGGCGTTGGACTTGACCGAGGCGATGCCGTTGTCGCGCGCCTGGGTGGTCTTGTACATTTCGCTGCGCCCGATCGACTGTCCGTTGGTCGCCGTCAGCGAAAAATAGGGCGAACCGTCCTTGGCGGTCAGCCGCTGGTAACGCGCGTCGTCGGGCGCGTTCTTCTGCACCGACGCGATGCCGTCCTGCGCCGCCGCCTTGCTGGTGTAGCGTTCGCTGGTCAGGATGATTTCGTGATTGCCCGCGTGCAGATTGAACATGTACTGCGTACCGCTCGCCTTGAGTACAAAGTAGCCGCTCATGGATATTCTCCGCCTGGTGGAAGGATGAGGGGGTGACTACGGGGTGTGACTACGCTGGGTACGGCGCTGCGCCGGCGAAAACGGCGGCGCGCGTCGAGCATAGCGTATTGCGCGGCGGGTAGCCAGGCGGGCGCGGGCCGCTACCAGCCGTGCGCGCGTTCCCAGGTCTGCAATCCGCCGCCGGCTTCCAGGGCATGGTATTGCGGGAACTGCGCTCCGGTGGCGCAGGCATGGTTGGGCAGGATGCGCAGCCGCATGCCCACCGGAAAACGCGTCGTCACATCCTCGCCGGCCGGCCCGCCGGCCATGATGCCGTGCTCCTGGTTGGCGCCGATCAGCGTATAGCCCGCCAGCGGCGCGCCGTCCACCGTGCAGACCTGGCCATAGCCGAAATCCTGCTTTTGCTTCTGCGTGCCGCGGTCGCGGCTCATCGCCATCCAGCCCGCGTCCACGATGACCCAGCCCTTGTCGGCCTGGTGCCCGATCACGGTGGCCAGCACGCTGAGGGCCAGCTCGTCGACGCGGCACACGCCGATGTTGTGCATCACCAGGTCGAAGAACACGTAGACGCCGGCGCGCACTTCGGTCACGCCGCGCAGCTGCGCGGCCGACAGCGCCGTGGGCGTCGAGCCGACGCTGACCACCGGGCACGGCAGGCCGGCGGCGCGCAGGCGCTCGGCGGCGCGCACGCAGCCGGCGCGTTCCTGTTCGGCCATGGCGGCCAGGGCTTCGGGGGTATCCAGGTCGTAGCTCGAGCCGGCGTGCGTCATGACGCCGCCCAGACGCATGCCGCCCTCATGCAGCGCCGCGCCCACCGCCAGCAGCGCCGCTTCCTCCGGCTTGATGCCCGAGCGGTGGCCGTCGGTGTCGATCTCTATCCACACCTCGAACACTTCGTCGTGGGCGCGGCCGAAGTCGGCAATGGCGCGGGCCGACCCGGCGTTGTCGGTAATGATCTTGAGGTCGCAGCCGCGCCGGCGCAGCGCCAGCGCCGCCGGCAGGCGATGCTCGGCCATGCCCACGGCGTACAGGATGTCGGTGATGCCGGCGGCGAAGAACTGTTCGGCTTCCTTCAGCGTCGATACGGTCACGCCATGCGCGCCGGCGGCCAGCTGCGCCAGCGCTACCGGCGTGCATTTGCTGGTCTTGACGTGCGGGCGCAGGCTTACGCCCAGCCCGTTCATGCGGTCCTGCATGCGGGCGATGTTGTGCTGCATGCGCGCCACGTCGATGATGGCGGCGGGCGTGTCGAGGGTATCGAGAGAATGGGCGTGAGTGGCGGTCATGGTATGCGGATGGATGGGAAATTCGGGTCAGCCGGCGCGCCTGAACGCCTGCAGCCAGGGCAGCGCGGCGGCCAGCGTCGCGGATTGCAGCTCGGGTTCGGGCGCGCCTTGCGGGCGAGCCAGGCCAAGGCGGTTGTGCCAGCATGTGCGCAGCCCGACCGCGGCGGTGCCGAACAGGTCGTGGCCGGAGCCGGCCACGAAGGCGGCGTCGTCGGCCGGCACCTGCAGCGCCTGCAGGGCCATGCGGTACGGGCGCGGGTCGGGTTTGTAGAAGCCGGCTTCCTCCGCCGTCACGATCGCGTCCCAATCGACGCCCAGCAGGCCGGCGGCCTGGCGGCCCAGGTCGCGCGAGCAATTGGTCACCACCGCCAGCTTGCAGTGCGGACGCAGCGCCCGCAGCAGCGCGCGCGCGTCGTCCCAGACAGGCAGTTCATGCCAGCCGGCCTCCAGCGCGGCGGGCGCGCTGCCGGGCAGGCCGGTGGCGCGCGCGGCCTCGCGCACCAGTTGCTCGTAGGGAACATAGCGCCCGCAGCCGTACGCCAGGCGCAGGTATTCGGCGCGCCAGGCGCGGCCGGCGGGCTCCGAGCCCGCGGCGGCGTTCCACGCCGTCCATGAATCGAGCAGGCCTGTCAGCAGGTCGAACAGGACGGCGCGCGGATAACCCGTTGGCGTGGCGATGGACATGGATCGCTCCAGGTGGGGGAATGCATCGACTATAGGACAGCCAGCCATCTGCATGATTTAATGATTCTTCATCAATCGTTAAGCAGAACTGAATGCTCAGAATCGAGGACCTGCAACTGGCCGCGGCCCTGGCGCAGGCGCCGTCGCTCAGCGCCGCGGCGCGCGCGCTGAACGTGACGCCGCCGGCGCTGTCGATGCGGCTGCGCAAGCTGGAGGCCGGCCTGGGCCTGGCGCTGGCGGTGCGCAGCGCGCGCCGTCTCAGCCTGACGCCCGAGGGCGAGCGCCTGGCCCGCGAAGCCGCCGTCCTGCTGGCGCAACTGCAGGCGTTGCCCGAATCGCTGCGGCGCGACGACACCCGCCTGACCGGCACGCTGCGGATCGCCGCGCCGTTCGGCTATGGCCGCCGGCATATCGCGCCCGTGCTGGCGCGGCTGGCGCAACGCCATCCGGATCTGCGCGTGCAGCTCGACCTGCGCGAAACGCCCTGGCCCGATCACCAGGACGCCGACGCCGTCGTGCACATCGGCGCGGTGCGCGATTCGTCGTGGGTGACGCGCCGGCTGGCCGACAACGAGCGCTGGCTGTGCGCCAGCCCGCAGTATCTGCAAGACCACGGCATGCCGCGCGAACCGCGCGATCTGCTGCATCACCGCTGCATCTGCATCCGCGAAAACGACGAGGACGCCAGCCTGTGGCGCTTCCGCCGCGCCGATGCCGGCGCATCGGGCCGCAAGGCGGCCGAAACCGTGCGCATCGCGCCCGCCTACGTATCCAACGACGGCAACGTGGCGCGCGCCTGGGCCGAACAGGGGCTGGGCCTGGTGGTGCGCTCGCAATGGGATGCCGAAGGCGCGGTGGCGCGCGGCGCGCTGGTGCGCGTCATGCCGCAATGGCAATTGGACAGCGCGCCCGTCATGCTGCTGGTGCCCGGCCGCAAGGGCCGCAGCGCCCGCGTCAAGGCGTTGCTCGAATGCTTCGACGAACAGGCGGGGCACGCATGAGCGGCAAGTTCGAAGGCGTGCGGCCCGCGTCCGAATCCTCGATAGAGATCAGCTTCGTCTACCAGGGCAAGACTTGCGTGCGGCGCCTGCGCATGAAGCCCACCGCCGCCAACCTCAAGCGCGCGGCCGAGCAACGCGCCGCCATCGTCGAGGCCATCGCGCGCGGGGAATTCGACCCGGTGGGGCAGGGCCAGGCGGGAATGAACGGCAACACTCGATAGCCGTCTTCGCGGGAGCGTGGGCACACCACTTGCTGGGGGCGTTGGCGCACAGGCCGATCGCTCCCACGGCAAGCGGCACGAGTGCGCCTTTCATACCTACCGAAGGAAGACAACATGAAGACCTGCATCCATGCCCTTGCCGCCGTATTGATCGGCGCCGGCGCTCTGGCGCTGCCTGTCCACGCCCAGAGTACGGGCGGCGTGCTCACCGACGATCAGATCGACGCCCGCTACGACGCCGCCAGAAAGCAATGCGATGGCCTGAGCGGCAACGATAAAGACGTCTGCATGCAAAAGGCCAAGGCCGACAAGGAGAGCGCCCAGGCCCAATCCAAGGCCGGCAAGGAAAAGGCCGAGGCCGACCGCGAGGCGAGCAAGGAGCGCCGCAAGGCCGACTACGACGTCGACATGAAGAAATGCGACGCCATGTCGGGCGACGCGCAGGACAAGTGTGAGGCGGACGTCAAGAAGCGCTACGGCAAGTAGCCGCGGCCCATCCAACGACAAGGAGCCAATCATGAACAACCGTATCCGGGCGGCCCTGCTTGCCGCCATCACGCTCGCCGCGCTGGCGGGCTGCAACACCATGTCGGGCGCCGGCAGGGACATCGAGCGCGGCGGCGAAAAAATCCAGGAGAAGGCGCAGTAGCAACAGTGCGTCGGACGGGGCGCGCTGCCGCCCCGGTAAATCCACACCGCGATGCGCGTTCCGCGCATGGCGCCATCCAGGCATTGCCCGGCACCGTGCCGGGCGCCGGCGACCGTCGCAAATCCAGAGTATTACGAGGTTGAGATGTTTCCTACTCAACCGGGCAGGTAGCGCCTGCATCTTTGAATGCCGAATCTCCCTAGGATTTCTAGCTTGCTGGTGTCAGTAGTCACTGGCAAGCAAGCTGGGAAGACTACGACTTCCTGTCAGGTTTCCGTTGCAATGCACGCGTACGGCCACTGACCGCGTCAGATCGCCGCGGCCGTACCGCCCAAATCGCTGCGCGGCCGCTTCATCCCTCTTGCTTCATCCATAGACCTTGCCGGCGTCGTGGGGAGTTCCCCGCGTGCGCCCATACATTTCATTTCGCGGGAGAGATCATGAGACGGTTAAAGGCCCAGGCTTTCGAGGGGCGCCGCAGCAGGCCGGCAGGACATGGGGTGGCGCCTACCTTGCTGGCCCTGGCCCTGGGGTTCCAGGGGGCGGCGGCGTGGGCGAATTGCACCACCTCGGGGTCTGCCACCACCTGCACCACGGCAGGCGGAACGCATCGCGCCAAGGTGGGCGGCGGCTCCGGCGGGAACAACCAACAGGTCACGGTGCAGGCCGGTGCGCGGATCGAGGCCGGCGACAGCACGGCCATCAGCGTGGGCAATAACAGCCGGGTCCGGATCCACGACGGCGCCGTCGTGCAAAGCACGGTGGTCACGCCACCCACCAACGGGGCCCCTCACGCCAATACGCTGGAGGGAGTGGGCGGCAACACCATTGACATCGATGCCGGCGCCCAGGTGCTGGCCAAGGGCACCGACTCGGCGGCCGAGGCGATCGGGCTGGCAGGGGCCGGCAATACCGTCACCAACCGTGGCACGATCCGGGCCGACCAGGCCGCGGCGATCTGGGTGGACGCCAATTCCGCCAATGCCGCCAACACCATCCACAACCACGGCACGATCGAGACCCGCGTCAACGGCGGGGAGGCGACGGTCATAGGCAGCTCGCGAGCCCCGGCCTCCACCGGGGCGGGCGTGACGGTGCACAACCATGCCAACGGGCGCATCGTCGGCCACCTGGAACTTGCGGGCGGCGACGACCGCGTCATCCTCGATGGCGGTTCGACCCTTGCCGGATCCTTGAACGGCGGCAGCGGCAACAACAGCCTGAAGCTGAACGCCGGCGCGGGCACGCTGGACCGGGATATCCGCAACTTCGGCACGATTACCAAGGCAGGTGCCGGAACCTGGGCCTTGAACGGCCAGGTCGGCCGCAACGACAACAATCTCAAGTCCACGGTCCAGGCGCAGGGCGGCACGCTGGTCCTGCGCGGCGACAACAGCGGCGCCACCCAGGGCGGCGTGCTGCAGGTGTCCGCCGGCGCCACGGCGGACGTAACGGCCGCCAGCGCCATGCGGTCCATCAGCAATGCAGGCACGGTCCAGTTCACGCAGGACGGCAATGCCGCGTATGGGGGCGTGCTGAGCGGCGCGGGGCGCATCGTCAAGCGTGGCGGCGGCGACCTGGCGCTGACGGGCAACAACACCCATACCGGCAAGCTGGTGGTGGAGGCGGGCAGGCTCAGCGTATCGGCGGCCGGCAACCTGGGCGGCAACGGCAGTTCGGTGCAGCTCCACGGTGGCGCCCTGGCCATCAAGAACAGCATCGCGGTCAATCGTGGCCTGACACTCGATCCCGGGGCGCAGACGTTGATCATCGAGCCGGGAACGACCACGACCTGGCAAGGCCAGGTCACCGGTTCCGGCAAACTGGTGACCCAGGGCGGCACGCTGGTGCTGGAGCACGCCTCCAATACGTATGGCGGCGGCACGGAAATCAACAACGGAACGCTGCGCGTGGCGCATGACGCCAGCCTGGGTTCCGGTACGTTGGCGCTCAAGCACAGCCAGCTGGCCGCCACGGACAGCTTCACGGCAACGCGTGCATTGACGCTCGCCGGCAACGAAAGCATAGACGTCGCGGCCACCAAGATACTCAGCTGGAACGGCGAAATCAGCGGCGCCGGCGCACTGGTGAAGGAAGGCCAGGGAACCTTGCTGCTGCGCGGCACCAATAAGCACGATGGCGGCACGACCGTCAATGCCGGCAAGCTGCAGATATCCAGCGACGCCAATCTTGGCCGAGGGCCGCTGGCGCTGAACAACGGCACACTGCAGGGCACCGGCAGCTTCGCGACCTCGCGCGCGGCCGCATTGAGCGGCCAGGCCACCATGGAGGTCGACGCCTCGCATACCGTGACCTGGAACGGCAATCTGAGCGGCGGCGGCATGTTGCGCAAGTCAGGCCAGGGCACGCTGGTCCTGGCCGGCGCCAACACGCACTCGGGCGGTACGGTGGTCGCGGCAGGCGTGCTTCGGGCAGGCCACGAAGACAACCTGGGACGGGGCGCAGTAACCCTGCAGGGCGGAAATCTGCTTGCCGGCGGCAGTTTTTCGAGCAACCGCGATCTCACGCTGGTCCGTGGTTCCTTGGACGTGGCTCGCGGCGCCACCCTGACCTGGAGCGGCGCGATATCGGGCGCCGGCGATCTGGTCAAAATGGGGGGCGGGACCCTGGCGCTCACTGGCGTCAACGAGTACGCCGGCCAGACCGTGGTCCGGGCAGGCAAGCTGCGCGTGGCCAGAGAGGAAAGCCTGGGCCGCGGTGCACTGGTGCTGGAAAACAATACGGCGTACGAGAGCATGGGTTCGCATGCCACCTCGCGGCGGGTCACGCTCAAGGGCGCGGCAACCGTGGCAACGCCCGCGGGCGACACGCTCGAATGGCGCGGCACGGTCGACGGCAATGGCAAGCTGTCCAAGCAGGGCGGCGGCACGCTCGTGCTGAGCGGCAACAATACCTACGCCAAGGGCGTCGAGGTCTTGGGCGGGGTCGTGCAAGTCTCTCGCGACCAGAACCTGGGCGCGGCCAAGGGCGCGGTCACGCTCAACGGCGGCGGGTTGGCGGCCAACGGGGATTTCACCAGCAATCGCCAGCTGACGCTGACCGCCGGGGCCAAGGCCGTCGACGTCGCGGCCGGCAAGGAGGTGGCGTGGCGCGGCGTCGTCAACGGCGCCGGCGCGCTGACCAAGGCCGGCGACGGCACCCTGAGGTTGGAGGGCGTCAACACGTACACCGGCGGCACGCGCCTGCGGGGCGGCACCGTGCAGGTATCGCGTGACGCCAACCTGGGCCGGGCCAACGGCATGGTCACGTTCGACGGCGGGCGGCTGGCCAGCACGGGCAGCTTTGCGACCGCGCGCAGGGGCCAGCTCGAGAACGCCGGCCTGATCGATACCGCCCAGGCCACCACGCTGACGTGGAACGGCGCCATTGGCGGCAAGGGCGAGCTGCGCAAGCAAGGGGCGGGCACCCTGGCGCTGGCCGGCGCCAACACTTACAAGGGCGATACCCGCGTCGAGGCCGGCACGCTGCAGGTGTCGTCCGATGCCAACCTGGGTGCCGGACAGGGCGCGGTGACGCTGGACGGCGGCACCCTGGCGGTTTCGAGCGGGTTCTCCAGCGGGCGCGAGATTGTCGTGGGCGCCGGGCACGGCGCGCTTTCGGTGGCGGGCGGCCACACCCTGCAATGGCAGGGCCAGGTCGGCGGGGCGGGCGCGCTGACCAAGACGGGCGCCGGCACGCTCGTGCTGGAGCACGACAATACCCACGCCGGCGGCACTCGGGTTACCGGCGGGGTGCTGCGCGTCGCGCGCGACGAAAACCTGGGCGAAGCGCATGGCATGCTGACGCTCGACGGCGGCACGCTGTCGACCACCGCCGGGTTCGCGAGCCGGCGCAACGCCACCGTGGGCAACGGCGGCGGCCGGATCGTCGTCGCCGACTCCGCCACGCTGGATTTGCAGGGCGACGTTGCCGGCGCGGGCCGGCTGGTCAAGCAGGGCGCTGGCACGCTGGCCCTGGGCGGCACGAACACGTACGCCGGCGGCACCGTGGTCGAGGCCGGCACGCTGCGGGTTGCGCGCGACGCCAACCTGGGCGGCGGCGCGCTGACCCTGGACAACAGCCGCCTGCATGCGACCGCCGGCTTTGCCACCGGCCGCAACGCGACGCTCACCGGGCGCGCCTCGATCGACACCGACGATCGGGCGACGCTGCAATGGCGCGGCACGGTCGATGGCGCCGGCACGCTGGTCAAGCAAGGCCCGGGCACGCTGGTACTGGACGGCGACAACCGCTACGCGGGGGGCACCGAGGTCAATGCCGGCACGCTGCAGGTCTCGCGCGACGCCAACCTGGGCGCGGGCGACGTGGCGCTCAATGGCAGCCGCCTGGCCGCGACCGCCAGCTTCGCGACCGCGCGCACGGCCACGCTGAGCGGCGCGGCCGTCATCGATACGGCCGACGGCGCCATCCTGGGCTGGAACGGCCTGCTCGACGGGGAGGGCGTCCTGGTCAAGCAGGGCACCGGCACCCTGGTGCTGGCCGCGGCCAACCATTATGGCGGCGGCACCATCGTCAATGCGGGCACAGTGCGAATCGCGCGCGACGCCAACCTGGGGCGGGCCGGCACGGGCGTGACCCTGGACGGCGGCGCGCTGGCCACCACGGCGGATCTCGCGACCAGCCGCGCAGCGACCCTGGGCGCGGCCCACGGCACGCTGGACGTGGCCGCCGGCACCCGGCTGGACTGGAACGGGGCGATCGGCGGCGCCGGCGCGCTGACCAAGATCGGCGCCGGCACGCTGGCGCTGAACCACGACAACCAGCATGCCGGCGGCACCCTGGTCTACGGCGGCACGCTGCGCATCGCGCGCGACGCCCACCTGGGCGCGGCGGGCACGGCGGTGACGCTTGACGGCGGCACGCTGGCCACCACGGCGTCGTTGGCGCTCGACCGCGCGCTGCGCGTCGGGGCGCGCAACGGCGTATTGCTGCCGGACGCGGATACGACCCTGGATTGGCGGGGCGTGGTAGCCGGCGCGGGCAAACTGACCAAGGCCGGTCCGGGCACGCTGGTGCTGAGCGCCGATAACCGTCATGCCGGCGGTACGGCAGTCACCGGCGGCACGCTGCAGGTCTCGCGCGACGCCAACCTGGGCGCGGCGGCCGGCGCCCTGACGCTGGACGGCGGCACCTTGGTGACCACCGCCAGCTTTGCCTCGACGCGTGCCGCCACCCTCGATACGGCAGGCGGCGTTTTCGTCACCCGCGACGGCACCCGGCTGGATTGGGACGGCGCGATAGGCGGGGCGGGCGGCCTGGTCAAGACAGGCGGCGGCGAGCTGCGGCTTGGCCAGGCCAATACCTACCGGGGGCCGACCCGCATCGCCGCCGGCCGGCTGGCCGTCAACGGCAGCATCGCCAGCCCGGTCACGGTCGAGCAGGCCGGCGTGCTGGGCGGCACGGGCCGCATCGTCGGGAATGTAGCCAACCGCGGCGTGGTCGCGCCGGGCAACTCGATCGGCGCGTTGACGGTGGCCGGCGATTACGCTGGCGCGGGCGGCAGCCTGGAAGTGGAGGCGGTGCTCGGCGGCGATGCCGCGCCAGCCGATCGGCTGGCGCTCGACGGCGGCGCGGCCAGCGGTGTCACGCCGGTCGTGGTCAAGCCGCAGGGCGGGTTGGGCGGCCTGACTCTGCGCGGCATTCCGGTGGTCGTGGCCCAGGGCGGCGCCACGACCGCGCCCGGGTCCTTCCGCCTGGCGCAGCCGCTGGTCGCGGGCGCCTACGAGTACCAGTTGCTGCGCGGCGCGGGCGACGGCGCCGCGGCGCAGGCGCAAGACTGGTACCTGCGTACGTCCCGCGTCGTGCGCGACGAGGCGGGACGGATCGTCAAGGTCGTTCCCTTCTACCGGCCCGAGGTGCCGCTGTATGCCGGCGCGCCCATGCTGATGCGCATGATCGGCACGGAAGCGCTGGGCAGCTACCGCGAACGCGCGGGCCGGCCCGCCGTGGCCTCGCCCGGGGCGGGCACCGTGGAGCGCGCCGTTTGGGCGCGCACCTTCGGGCGCCGTTTCGAGCGTTCCGCCGGTGGCGAGGCTGCGCCGTCCTTCGATGGCCATTTGACCGGCGCGCAACTGGGCGTGGACCTCTACGCACGCCGCTCGGCCGCGCGGCACGCCGACACTTTCGGGGTGTTCGGCGGATACGCCACGGCGCGCGGCGACGTGCATGGCCTGGCGCGCGGCGAAATCCAGGCCGTGGGCACATCCACGCTGCGGGCCACCCAATTGGGCGCCTATTGGACGCACACCGGTCCGGGCGGCTGGTACATCGACTCGGTGCTGGCGGGCACGCGCTACAAGCAACAGACCACGTCGTCGGCCCATGTCGGCGCGACCAGCCGCGGCTGGGGCATGACGGCCTCGGTGGAGACGGGCTATCCGTGGCAGCTCGGCCCGCGTTGGCAAATCGAACCGCAAGCCCAAGTGGTGTATCAGCGGCTCAGCATCGCCAATGGCGCCGATCGCGTGTCTTCGGTGTCATACAAGACGCCGGATGCGCTGACGGCGCGCCTGGGAACGCGCCTGTCGGGCCAGTACGCATACGGAAAGACGCTGTTGCGGCCGTTCATGGGCGTATCGCTGCTGCATGATTTCGCTGGCGCCGACACCGTGACGTTTGCGGGCGCGCACAGCGTACGCGCCAGCCGCCAGAGCACGGCCGTCGATCTGAAGGCGGGCGTGGACACGCAGCTGGGCAAGAGCGTGGGCCTGTGGGGGCAGGTGGGCTACGGCAAGTCGGTGGGCAGCGGCGATGGCAGCGACCGTGGCTGGAGCGCCAACCTGGGGCTGCGCGTGGCGTACTGACCTGGGGTCGGGCCGGCCGCGTGCTGGCCGGCGTTGCGGCTATATTCGCGTATGCCGCGGACGCGGGGCTCGCGTCGAACCTGTTTCGATGCGAGCCCCCGCATTTGTCCGGCCCGTGTCTTTCTCATCGAGATATCCATGCCGACCACGCCTGCCCTGCGCCCGCAAGCCCTGACCGAAGCCGCCTTCGCGCCTTATGGCTGGATGCTGGGCAAGCCCCTGCCAGCCGGCGGGGATGCGCCGCGGTTCAGCAACCCGGCCACCGACTTCTGGCAGGAGCACGTATTCGACACCGGCGCCGGCGTCGGCAGGGAAACGGAAGTGCTGTGGGTCAATTACCGGCTCAGCCAACCCGGTTTCGACACGCTCGAAAAACACTTGTTGACGCAGCAGGCCATCGTGCCGCTGACCGGCGCCATCGTCCAGATCGTCGCGCGCAGCGCGTTCGATGGCAGTCCCGATCTGGCCAGCCTGGCCGCTTTCGTGGTGCCGCCGGGGCAGGGCGTCTGCATGCGGCCGGGCTGTTGGCACGCCACCCGGGTTTGCGGCGGCGAAGTGACCTGCCTGATGCTGACACGCCGGTCGACCACCCTGGACCTGGTGCGCCACCTGCAAGGCGAACCGGCGCGCGAAAGCGAAATCGCGGCCATCGTGCCGCATGGCCTGGCGCCCGTCTCCGCGGCGAACAATGGAGCGTCCCTCCCCGGATGAGGACTGGCATCGGCGGCATGACGTGCCTGTCCCTGCGGAGACCGGCGCCTGCGGCATGGTGTGTCTGTCCCGGCCGGGACAGACACACCGCTCTACGCCATGAACGGTTGACTGCCAAGACGGTATCTGTCCCAGTGGGGACGGGCACACCTCGCCGCGGATGTCAGCTCTCGTCCGGGTACAGGCACGTCATGCCGCAGACGCCAGTCCCCGTCGGGACAGGCGCGCGGTCGCTGGTGCCGCGCCGGCCTGGCTCGTGCGGCCTTCCTTCCTTCCTTCCTTCCTTCCTGCAGCCCACGTTTCGAGGCGGCCCATCCGGGCCGTTTTTTTTGGATGTACCGCATTGCGATTCCGCTTGCATGGAAAATAATTGTCCCGTAGTATGGGATCAAATCTCAATTTGCGGGATTCATAAAAAGCCGCGCCAGCGGCTGCCATTACCCATTGCGCAACCGGGCTGCAATCCAGTGCGCGCATCAGGAGACAAGCGATGTACCGAATCGTCAGCGCGCTCGCGGTGGCCGTTACCTGCCTGGCCGGCGTCGGCGCCGCGCATGCGGACCAGGGCGCGGCCGCGTACCCCGACAAGCCCATCAAGATCGTCATTCCGTATTCCGCGGGCGGGGGCACCGACCAGTTCATGCGCATCGTGTCCGAACGCGCTTCCCGGGTGCTGGGCCAGCCCATCACCATCCTCAACAAGCCGGGCGGCAGCACCGTGATCGGCGTGAACGCCGTCATCGGCGCCGCGCCCGACGGCTATACGCTGCTGGTGTCCACCAACACCAGCTATACCCTGATCCCGTACGTCATGTCGCCGCAGCCCTACGCGCCCGCCAAATCGCTGGACTACGTGGCCACGCTGGGCCAGACGTCCATGGTGCTGACCGCCAACAAGACCATGCCGTCCGATCTGAAGACGGTGCTGGATGCGGCCAGGCAGAGTCCCGGCCGCTACACCTACGCCACCTATGGCGTGGGTTCGTCCACCCATCTGGCGGGCGAAGTGTTCATGAACGATACCGGCGTCGAGTTCCGCCACATCCCGTACAAGGGCGTGGAGGCGGTGACGGCGCTGGCCGGCAACCAGGTGGACCTGATGATCGACGGCATCAACGCCGCGGGCACCATGCTGGATGCCGGCAAGACCCAGGCGCTGGTGGTGCTGCAACGCACACGCTCGCAGTTCCTGCCCGATACGCCGACGCTGGTCGAGGCGGGCTACCCCGAGGCCGCCGAGAACGTCATTTCCTATGTGATGGCGGCGCCCAAGGGCACGCCGGCCGCCGTCATCGACAAGCTGCAAAGCAGCTTCGCCGAGGCCCTGCGCGACCCCGGCGTGCTGGCGCAGGTCAAGGCCATGCGCACCGAGGCGGCCTTCAAGGGGCCGGCGCAGACGCAAGCGTTCGTGGACAGCCAGTCGGCCTTGTTCAAGGACATCGTCGAAAAGAAAAACATCAAGTTCTGAACGGACAAGGGCAATGAGCAGTCTCGAACAGCACATGCAGCCGCCGGGCCATACCTGGTGGGACATCATCGAAGAGCACGCCCGGCGCTTTCCGGAGCGCGACGCGCTGGCGCACGGCGACGGCGCCATCACCTACGGCGAGCTGGCCGCGCGGGTGCGGCGCTGCGCCGCCGGCCTGAGCGCACGCGGCATCGGCGCGGGCGACTGCGTGGCGCTGCTGGCCCCGCCCACGCCCGACGCCATGGTCTGCCTGCTGGCCGCGGCGCGGCTGGGGGCGTTGTGGGTGGGACTGAACCCCAGGTACCAGCCGCGCGAAATGGCGTATGTGATCGGCCACGCGCGGCCCAAGCTGGTGCTGTCGGTGCGCGAGTTCGAAGCGCGCCGCTACGCCGACGACCTGGACGCGGCGCTGGCCACGCTGGCGCCGCAGGCCCGGCGCCCCGAGCTGCTGTTCTACGACAGCCAGGCATCCTGCGACGAGGCGATGCTGCACGCGTTGTGCGACGCGCCGGATGCGCCGTGCCCGAAGCCGTTCGACGATGCCGCCCAGCCTTGCATGCTGGTCTACACCTCGGGCACCACGGGCAATCCCAAGGGCGTGTTGCTGAGCCAGACGGCGCTGATCTACCGCTCTACCGTGCAGGCCCGCACCTTCGCCACGCAAAGCCACCCGGTGGTCATCAACTTCGCGCCGATCAACCATATCGGCGGCATGCACTTCCGGGGCCTGTCGCAGATCCTGGCCGGCGGCACCATCATCTACCAGGAACGCTACCGGCCGGCCGAGGTGATGGGCCTGATCGAGAAGCATCGCGTCAACATGCTGATGCTGGGTTCGACCATGCTGCAGATGCTGATCCGCGAGCCGTCCTTCGACATGTCCATCATGCGCGGGATGGAGTGGTTCATTTTCTCGGGCGCGGCCATTCCCATGCCCATCCTGCAGCGGGTCAAGGAGCACTGCCCGCGCATCGGCTCCACCTACGGCCTGACCGAGTCGTGCGGGTCGGTCAGCTACATCGTCGCCAGCGACTCGCTCGAGGCGGCCGCCTATACCGTGGGACGCGCCATTCCCGAGGGCCAGTTGCGCGTGGCCGACGAGCAGGGCCAGCCGTTGCCCGTCGGGACCCAGGGCGAGCTGCAGGTGCGCGGCCAGTACTGCATGAATGGCTACCTGCGCGACGACGCCGCCACCGCCGGCGCCTTTACGCGGGATGGCTGGCTCAAGACCGGCGACATGGCCCAGCGCGACGACGACGGCAACTTCCGGCTGGTCGGACGCATCAAGGAAATGTATAAATCCGGGGGCTACAACGTTTACCCGCGCGAGATCGAGGTCGTGCTCGAGCAGCACCCCAACGTGTTGATGTCGGCCGTCATTGCCGTCGACGACGAGCTCTACCAGCAGGTCGGCCACGCGCACCTGATCCTCAGGCCCGACACCGACGTGTCGGAGCCCGAACTGGTGCAGTGGTGCCGCGAACGCATGGCCAACTATAAAGTGCCCAAGCGCATTTTCGTCCGCAACTCACTACCGATGCTGTCCATAGGCAAGGTCGACAAGATGGCCTTGCGGCAGCAGCACTAGAGCACCCATGTCCAATCCGCTGAACCGTTACGACCACATCCTGCATGCCATCGCCAGCCGTCCCGGCGGCCTGTCGCTGGCCGAGCTGGCCGCCGCCACCGGCCTGCCGCGCAGCACCACCCATCGCATGGCAACCATCTTGCGCGAGATCGATTATCTGGGCCAGGACGACGCCAGCGGCAACTTCGTGCTGGGCGATGGCCTGATCGGCCTGATGCGCAGCAGCCTGGCCCAGGACAGCAAGCTGGCGCTGTTCGATCCCGCCCTGAACTTCGTGGTGGGGCGCCTGGAGGAAACCGCCTTCTGCGCGCGGCTGTGGAACGACGAGGTGGACCTGGTGCAGGCGGTCACGCCCACCCGCAAGGACCAGCTGTACATCTACCCCGGCGTGGGCAGCCGGCCGCTGGACAAGTGCTCGTCGAGCAAGGCCATTCTGGCCTACCTCGATCCGGCCCGGATCCAGGCGCTGCTCGAACCGGTGGCCAGCAGCACGCCGGGGTTGCGGGTCGACACCCTGATGCAGGAACTCGACCAGGTGCACCGGCAGGGCTTTGCCATCTGCGACGGCGAAATCGACGAAGGCGTGCTGAGCGTGGCCTGCCCGGTGATGAGCGGTCCGGCGCGCGGCCTCTACAGCATCGGCGTGGTCGGCCCCGCCGCCCGCCTCAAATCGCATGACCTGCAGGAAATCGTCGCAGTCCTGCACTCGGCCGCCGACCTGGCCGCCGCCGAACTGCTGAACAGTTAGCGACTCACAAGGGGAACACCGGTATGAAGGAAATCATCTCGCTGGAGAAAACAGGCGCGGTGGCGACGGTCACCATAGACCGCGGCGGCAAGCGCAATGCGCTGAGTCAGGAGATGGTGCTGCGCCTGACCGATATCGCGCTGGCGCTGCAGCAGGACACCTCCGTCGCGTGCATCGTGCTCAGCGGCAACCAGAACGAATTCTCGGCCGGCATCGACCTGGGCGATGCCACGCGCTGGAGCCTGGACGACAAGACCCAGCTCGAGCGGCGCGCCATCGCCTTGCGCGGCACCCGCCTGTGCAAGGCCTGGGAAGACCTGCCGCAGATCACCATCGCCGCCGTCGAGGGCATGAACGTGGGCGGCGGCATCGCGCTCACGCTCGCCTGCGACTGGCGCGTCATGGGCAAGTCGGCCTTCCTGTTCGTGCCCGAAGTGCAGATCGGCATCCCGTTGGGATGGCAGACCATTCCGCGCCTGGTGAACCTGGTCGGTCCGGCGCGCGCGAAACAGATCGTGCTGCTGGGCGAAAAGATGTCGGCCGACACGGCGCTCGAATGGGGCGTGGCAGATTTTGTCGTGGCCGATGGCGCGGCCCGCGCGCATGCCCAGGACCTCGCCGCGCGCATCGGCAAGATGCCCGAGCTCGCGGTGCGCATGTCCAAGCAAAGCATCAATGCGTATGCCAACGCGTTGAATCACCTGGGCAGCCACATGGACGTGGACCAGGCCATGCTGTGCGGCCAGACCCAGGACGCCGTCGCCGTGCGCGACCGCTACGCCCGGTAGGCGGCAACTTTCAATCACCCCCTCACCCATAAAGGATCAATCATGCTGGACTGGAACCAATACCGCTCGGAACTGATGACGCGCATCGGCGAAATCGCCAAGGCCAGCCCGGAAACCGTCAAGGGCTATCAGCAGCTTTCGGCGGCCGGCAAGCAGACCAATCAGCTGGACGCCAAGACGCGCGAACTGATCGCCCTGGCGGTGGCCGTCACCACCCGCTGCGACGGCTGCATCGCGGTGCACGCCAAGGCGGCCACCGAAAACGGCGCCACCAAGGGCGAGATCGCCGAGGCGCTGGGCGTGGCCGTGGCGCTGAACGCCGGCGCCGCGCTGGTCTACTCGGCGCGCGTCATGGACGCCGTGGACGCTGCCCAATAACCGCCGCGCCGTCGCGGCGCATCCGGTACAAAACCATACAAGGGGAATAGGGAATGTCGAGACTTGCACGCTTGCTGCTGGCCGGCTGCTGCGCGCTGGGCGCGGTGGCGCCCGCCGGCGCCGGCAACTGGCCGGCCGGCCCGGTTACGTTCATCGTGCCGTTTCCGGCCGGTGGTTCCATGGACACCTTCTCGCGGCCCATCGCCGGGCAGCTCAGCAAGGAGCTGGGCGTTCCCGTGGTGGTGTCCAACCGCTCCGGCGCGGGCGGCGGCGTCGGCATCGCCGCCATCGCCCGCTCCGCGCCCGACGGCTACACCATCGGCATGTCCAGCGTCGGCAACATGGCCATCAACCCGCATATCTATCCCGACCTTCCCTACAGTCCGCTCAAGGACTTCACGCCCATCGGCCTGGCGGGCCGCTTCGTCAACGTGCTGGTGGTCAACAGCAAGATCCCGGCCCGCAATCTCCAGGAACTGATCGAGCTGGACCGCAAGAAGCCCGGCAGCATCACCTTTGCCTCGGCCGGCAATGGCTCGACCAACCATCTGTCCGGCGAGCTGCTCAAGCAGCTCACCCACACCAGCTTCCTGCACGTGCCGTACCGGGGCAGCGGCCCCGCGCTGGCCGACGTGGTCGCGGGCAACGTGGCGTTCATGTTCGACACCCTCAACACTTCGATGCCGCTGATCGAATCGGGCGCGCTGCGCGCGCTGGCCGTGACCAGCGCCGAGCGCAGTCCCTTCCTGCCCGACGTGCCCACCATGAACGAAGCGGGCGTGGCCGGCTACGCCAAGTCGGGCGAAGATCTGTGGTGGGCCATCATCGCCCCCCGGGGCGTACCGGTCGATGTGCGCGACAAGCTCAACGCGGCGCTCAACAAGGCGCTCGAATCCCCCGCCTTGCAGGCCCAGGTGCGGGCCCAGCGGGTCGAGACGCTGACCAGCACCCCGGATGCGCTGCAAACCATCCTGCGCGACGACTACAACCGCTGGGGCGGCATCGTGCGCGACGCCGGCGTCAAGCTGGATTGACGGGGCGCGCGCCGTCCATGGCGCGCCCGCCGTTCGAGTGCGTAAACTGGAGGCGTTCCTGGACGGGGCGCGAGGCCGGCCTCGGCCAGGGTCCCGGGCTCATGCCCTGCCTGGCCCGATCCGAGGAGCCCTCTATGTTCGACGCCCTGTTGCTTACCCAGAACGACGACAGCACTATCCAGGCGCAACGCACCCGGCTCGACGAGGCGCGGTTGCCCGATGGCGACGTGCTGGTCGACATCGCCTGGTCCACCATCAACTACAAGGATGCACTGGCCATCACCGGCCGGATTCCCATCGTGCGGCAGTTCCCCATGGTGCCCGGCATCGATTTCGCCGGCACCGTGCTCGAAAGCCATGACTCGCGCTACCGCGCGGGCGACGCCGTGCTGCTCAACGGCTGGGGGCTGGGCGAAACGCACTGGGGCGGCCTGGCGCGCAAGGCGCGCGTCAAGGCCGACTGGCTCGTTCCCATGCCCGGCGGCATGGATGCGCGCCGCGCCATGACCATCGGCACGGCCGGCTACACCGCCATGCTGTGCGTCATGGCCCTGCAGCGCGCCGGCGTCGGCCCCGAGGCGGGGCCGGTGCTCGTCACCGGCGCCAACGGCGGCGTCGGCACCATCGCCATCAGCCTGCTGGCCCGGCTGGGCTTCGAGGTGCATGCCAGCACGGGGCGCCTGCACGAAGCCGACTATCTCAAGCAGCTGGGCGCCACCGAACTGATCGATCGCGCCACGCTCAACCAGCCCGGCAAGCCCCTGCAGAAAGAGCGCTGGGCCGCCGCGGTCGACAGCGTGGGCAGCCACACCTTGGCCAACGTCTGCGCCAGCATCCGGTACGGCGGCACCGTCGCCGCCTGCGGCCTGGCGCAAGGCATGGACTTTCCCGCCACCGTCGCGCCCTTCATCCTGCGCGGGGTCACCCTGGCCGGGATCGACAGCGTCTACGCGCCGTTCGCGCGCCGCGCCGAGGCCTGGGGCCGCCTGGCCAGCGAATTGCCGGCCGCCGTCACCGATGCCAACACGCGCGCCATTACGCTTGACGAGGTGGCCGGGCTGGCGCCGCAGCTGCTGGCGGGCCAGGTGCGGGGCAGGGTGGTGGTGGACGTCGGCGCCGGGTGAGCGGTGCTGGCCGGCGCGCTCGGCCAGCACCGGCCAGCTCGTCCGATGGCGCGCCGGCGACCCGCGCAGCCTTTGGCCAGATCGCGGATCCGTCACAAAACTGAATAAACCTTCGGATAATTCGATTGGTCAGGGTCGAGGCGAGCCGCTAGCCTGCGAGAGTGACAGCAGATGCAGTCGTTCTACCAGGAGCTCGCAGTGGCAGCAGATCTGAAGCAGGCCCATCAACCGCCCAAGGCCCTGTCGGGGTTGCGGGTATTGGATATCGCAACCTTTCTCGCCGCGCCGTTTTGCGGAACCATCATGGCCGACTTCGGCGCCGACGTCATCAAGATCGA
Organism: Bordetella genomosp. 6; assembly: GCF_002119705.1. NCBI lineage: Bacteria > Pseudomonadati > Pseudomonadota > Betaproteobacteria > Burkholderiales > Alcaligenaceae > Bordetella > Bordetella genomosp. 6. The sequence continues at coordinate 4,637,825 of NZ_CP021107.1, read as the reverse complement.
GCAGCCCAAGGGCGGCGATTCGCTGCGCAAGTTCGGCACCCCGTCGCCGTGCGGCGATACGTATATGTGGATGAGCGAGGCGCGCAACAAGCGGTTCGTGACGCTGGACCTGCGCACCCCCGAGGGCGCGGCGCTGTTCAAGGAGCTGGTGCGCGAGTCCGATGTGGTGCTGGAGAACTTCCGGCCCGGCACCCTGGAGAAGTGGGGGCTGGGCTACGACGTCCTGTCCGAACTCAACCCCGGCCTGATCCTCCTGCGCGTGAGCGCCTATGGGCAGGACGGGCCCAAGCGCGAAGAGCCGGGGTTCGCCCGCATCGCGCATGCTTTCGGCGGCCTGGCGCACCTGGCCGGCGAGCCGGACGGCCCGCCGGTCGTGCCGGGCTCGACCTCGCTGGCGGACTATATCTCGGGGCTGTGGGGCGCCATCGGCGTGCTGACGGCGCTGCAGGCCCGCAACCACACCGGCCGGGGCCAGGTCGTCGACATCGGCCTGTACGAGTCCGTCTTCCGCCTGCTGGACGAACTCGCGCCCGTGTACGCGGCCACCGGTTTCGTGCGGCGCCGGCTCGGCGCGGACGTCCCGAACGTCGCGCCGCACAGCCATTACCAGACCCGCTGCGGCCAATGGGTGGCGATTGCGTGCAGCAACGACCGGATGTTCGAGCGCCTGGCCAGCGCGATGGGCACGCCCGGGCTGGCGGGCGACGCCAGGTTCGCCAGCGCCGCGGCCCGGGCCGAAAACCGGCAGACCATCAATGCGCTGGTGGCGGCGTGGAGCGCGCGCTTCGATCTGCAAGCCTTGCTCGATCTCTGCCGCGACGAGGGCGTGCCGTGTTCGAAGGTGTATTCGATTGAGGACATCTTCCAGGACGAGCAATACCGGGCGCGCGGGAACCTGATGGAAGTCGATGATCCACGCATTGGCAAGACGGTGCTGCCGGCGTCCGTGCCCAGGCTGTCCGGCACGCCGGCCCGGTTCGTGCGGGCCGGCGGCGCGCTGGGGCAGGACAACGCCGGGGTGTACGAAGAGCTGCTGGGCGTGTGCGGCGAGCGGCTCGCGGCGCTTAGGCAGGCGGGCGTCGTGTAGCCGCCCGGGCGGTTCGCCGCCCGACCGGCCCGTGGATCAGGTCGCGCACCAGCTGCGCCAGCCTGGCGGCCGCGGGTGTCAGCTTTCTGTGGCGCAACCGGACGATCGCCACGTCCCGGGTCATCCGGGGGCTCGCGATGGGCAGCACCTGCACGTTCTTGTGCGGCTTCGCGGGCAGGACCATGGCCGGCAGCACCGCCGCACCGAGCCCGGCGGTGGCCATCGATATCAGCGTCTGCGCCTGCGAAAACTGGAGCTTGGTGTTGATCGTCAGGCCGCGGCTGCGCGCCGTATCGTCGATCAGGGCGCGCAGCGCCGTGCCGGGGTTGAGCAGCAGCAGCGGCATCGAAGCCAGCCGCGCCAGGGTGATCTGCTCGGCGGTGTCGGGGAAGAGATTCCTGGGCACCACCGCGTACAGGTTCTCGGTCAGGATGGGCTCGAAATCGAATTCCGGCAGCTCCATGATGGGGCCTATGCCGAAGTCCGCCTGTTCGCGGCGCACCGTCTCGAACATATCGCCCGAGGTCAGCTCCCGCACGAACACTTCCACGCCGGGATAGTCGCGCTCGAACGCCGCCAGGATGGGCGCGAGCCGCGTCGATGACACGGTGGTCGAGCACGAGAGGAAAATGCGGCCGCGCTTGAGGTCCACCGTTTCCTGGATCTGCCGCAGCCCGTTTTCCATTTCGTGGACCGCCCGGCGCGCGCTCTCCAGCAATTGCGCGCCTTCGGCGGTCAACCTGACCTGCCGCGTGGTCCGATGGAAAAGGTCCACGCCCAGCTGCGCTTCGAGCTGCTTGATCTGCCCCGTCACCGCGGCCTGGGACCGGTGCGAAAGTTCGGCGGCCTGGCGGAAGCTGCAATGCTCGGCCACCAGCATGAAGGTATGCAGCAGCTTCAGATTGATGTTCGGTAACGGTCGACTCTTTTCTTTGCCCATGCGGCCAGCTCCGGTCGCTGCGCGCCGGTCGGCGCGGTCGCGGACTTCGATAGATGAATAATCGATAAGATTAATCACATAATAACTTTGCGCAAGCCTCCTATGATGCTTTCCGTGCATCACAGGAGAGCATGAGCATGGACGCCAAGAGTATGCTGCTGGCCCGGGGCCGGTTGCTGGAGGACTTCAAGACCGGTGACCGATACGCGCACTGGCCCGGCCGGACGATCACCGAGGCGGACAACATCCAGTTCAGCCTGTTGACGATGAACCGCCACCCGGCCCATTGCGACCATCACTACGCCTCGCAGACGGAATTCGGCAAGCCCCTGGTCAACAGCGGCCTGACCCTGGCGATCGTGCTGGGCATGAGCGTCGACGACATCAGCGCCAACGCCGTCGCCAACCTCGGGTGGCAGGAGATCGAATTGCTGGCCCCCGTGCATCCCGGCGACACCGTGTACGCGCGCTCCGAGGTGCTGTCGGTGCGCGAGAGCAAGTCCCGCCCCGGCCAGGGCGTGGTGACCGTGCGCACCGAAGGCGTGCGCGCCGACGGCGTGGTCTTCATGCGCTTTGTCCGCAGCTGCCTGGTGCCGTCGCGGGCGTCGCTCGCGGGGGCGCCGCAGTGAACCTGGATTTCCTCGAAGGGGTGCGCGTCATCGAGAGCTCCGCGTTCATCGCCGCACCCCTGGCCGGCCTGACCCTGGCGCAGTTCGGCGCCGAGGTGATCCGGCTGGACATGATCGGCGGGGGGATCGACCACGAGCGCATGCCCCGCATGCCCGGCGGCGCCAGCCTGTACTGGACGGGCCTGAACAAGCAGAAGCGTTCCGTGGCGCTGGACCTGCGCAAGCCCGCGGGCCGGGACCTGGCCAGAAAACTGGTTTGCGCGCCGGGGCCGGACGCCGGCATCCTGCTGACCAACATCGGCGTGCCCTGGCTGTCCCACGGCTTGCTGGCCGAGGGCCGCCCGGACGTCATCACCTGCACCATCGAAGGCAACGCGGACGGCTCGACCGCGGTCGACTACACGGTCAATTGCGCCACCGGCTATCCCCACGCCACCGGCGACGGGCGCGAGCCGGTCAACAGCCCGCTGCCGACCTGGGACGCGTGCTGCGGCTATCAGGCCGCGATGGCGGTGGTGTCGGCGGTGCTCAGGCGGCGCCAGACAGGGCAGGGCGCCGAGCTGCGGCTGGCCCTCTCGGACGTGGCGTTCTCGCTCATGTCGCACCTTGGCACGCTGGCGCAGGCCGAACTGCTGGGCGAAGACCGCGAGCCATTGGGCAACCACCTCTACGGCGCCTTCGGCAAGGATTTCCTCACCAGCGACGGATGCCGGGTCATGGTCGCGGCCATTTCTAAAGGGCAGTGGCAAAGCCTGGTGCGGGCATGCGGCCTGGCCGAGGCGACGGCGGCCATCGAAGCGCGCACCGGTGCCAACCTCGCCGACGAGGCGCAGCGCTTCGCGCACCGGGAAGCCATCGCCGCCGCGTGCGAGCCCTGGTTTCGGGCCCGCACGCTGGCGCAGGTCAGAACCGCGTTCGACGAGGGCGGCGTCTGCTGGGGCCTCTACCAGACAGCCACCCAGATGCTGGCCCGGGACGGCCGGGTGGGCAGCGCGAACCCGCTTTTCGAACGGATCGCGACGGCCGGCACCGGCGAACACTGGACGGTCGGCACGCCGGTGCGCGAACCGCGCGCCACGCGCCGGCCAACCCAGGGCGCCAGCCTGCTGGGCCAGCACACCGACCAGGTGCTGGGCGACGTTCTTGGGCTGAGCGCCAGGCAGATATCGGACCTGCATGCCGCCGGCGTGGTGGCGGGACCATCCGGCGACCCACGGGTCGCCCCTTAGGCAACTGGGCGAGCGCGTGCTCGGGCCAGCTTGCAAAAAAGACTTTTACAACAAGGAGACTTTCATGACATTGCGCTTTGCTTCGCTGGCCGCGGCACTTTGCATACTGGCGCCCCAGGCGCACGCGACCCAGGCCTACCCTGACAAGCCGGTGCGCATCATCGTGCCGTGGACGCCCGGCCAGGCCACCGACGTGGCCGCCCGCGCCGCGGGCGAAAAGCTGGCCGCGGCGCTGGGCCAGCCGTTTATCGTGGAAAACAGGGCAGGGGCCGGCGGCACCATCGGCGCGACGGCGGTGGCCAAATCGGAGGCGGACGGATACACCTTGCTGGCCGGCTCGTCCGGCTCGGTGACGGTCAACCCGCTGCTGATGAAAAGCGGCTTCTCGCCGTCCGATCTCGAACCGGCCGGCCTGGTCGCGAAGGTGCCCTATGTGCTGGTGACTTCGTCCAGCTTCCCGGCCAAGAGCGCGCAGGAATTGATCGACCTGCTGCGCAAGAGTCCGGAAAAGTACACGTTCGCCTCGTCGGGCAACGGCTCCATCGGACACCTCACCGCGGAAGTCTTCATGGACAGCGCGGGCATCAAGGCCCAGCACATTCCGTACAAGGGCAGCGCCGCGGCGCTTACCGATGTCCTGAGCGGGCAGGTCTCGTTCATGTGGGACTCGGTCGCGTCGGTGGCCCCGCACGTGAAATCCGGACGGGCGCGCGCCTACGCCGTCTCTTCGGCCCAGCGCTCGGCCAGCATGCCGGATGTGCCGGTGTTGGCCGAAGTCAGCGAGATCAAGGGCTTCGACATGGTCGCCTGGGTCGGGCTGATGGCGCCCAAGGGCACCCCCGAGGACCGTCTGGAGCGCATCAACCAGGCCTTGCTCGAATCCTTGCGCGCCAGCGACGTCGCCAGCCAGTTCGTGACCCTGGGCATCGACCCCTATCCGGCATCGCGCCAGGAAGCCAGGAAAGTACTGGCTGCCGAAAACCAGCGCGTCAGCGAGATGATCAAGCGCCTCGGCATCACGCCCCAGTGATATCGGGCGGCGCGGCGTCCGGTCCGCCTGGCAGGCTGGCGGACCGGCGCGGCGGCGGTGCGTCCGTCACGGGCGCATGCCGCGCCATCAGTTCCACGACCCAGTCGATGAAGGCCCGCAGCTTGGCGCTGACATGCCGGTTCTGCGGATACGCGATATACAGGGGCATGGGGTCGAGCTGCCAGTCGCCGAACAGCCGTATCAATGCGCCGCGCGCGACGTGCGCCTCGGCCATGTAAGTCGGCACCCCGATCACCCCCATGCCGGCCAGGCCCGCGGCAAGATAGGCATTGCCTTCGTCCAGCAGCAGGGCATGGCGGCCGGTCACCTCGATGCGCTCGTCCGCCCGCCGCATGGCGCAGGGAAACAGACGGCGCGCGCGCGACCACGAGAAGCCGACGATGCGGTGCCGGGCGTCTTGCAGCTCGCGCGGATGGGCGGGCGCGCCGGCGCGCGCCAGATAGCCGGGCGAGGCGTAGACGCCCAGTTGCAGGTCGCCCACGTGGCGCGCCGCCAGCGACAGGTTGTTGATCTGGCCGCCCCGGATGACGCAATCCACGTTCTCGTCGATCAGGTCCACCTCCCGGTCGCTGACGCCCAGGTGCAGCAGGATGTCCGGATACCGCGCCTGGAAGGCCGGCAGCGCCGGGACCAGGATCGTGCTGGCGAACGGACTGGGCACATCGACCCGTAGCCTGCCCCCCGGCGTGGCCGACGCGCCGGACAGGCTGGTCTCGGCGTCCTCCAGGTCGGCCAGCAGCTGCTGCACCCGCTCGTAGTAGGCGGCGCCGTCGGCGGTGGCGTTGACCTTGCGCGTGGTGCGATTGAGCAGCCGCACGCGCAGGCGCGCCTCCAGTTGCTGCACCAGTTGCGTCACGCTGGTCCTGCTCATGTGCAGGGTGTCCGCCGCCTTGGTGAAGCTGCCGGTCTCCACTACACGGGCGAATGCCCGCATCGCATCGAAACGATCCATCGTTGTTCCAGGCTGTCCGATTGTTTGGATTCTACAAACAATGTTGGGGACGATCGCCGGTTTATCGGCTCGGCCACGCTCGTTAGAGTGGATCGCACTGCCCCGACGGGCACGTTTCAATCACCCATGATGGAGAGGCTTCAATGTCCGCACGCAACGTGGTTTTCCCGGCCGGCCGCCAGGCCTTGTACGACCGCAACCGCTATTCGCCGGCCATCCGGTCCAACGGCTTTCTGTTCGTCTCCGGCCAGGTCGGCAGCCAGGAAGACGGCTCGCCGAAACAGGGGCTGCAGGAGCAGGTCCGCCAGGCATTCGACAACCTCAACGCCATCCTGGCCGCCGCCGGGTGCAGCTTCGACGACGTCGTCGACGTTACCGTGTTCATGGTCGACCCCCAATCCCGGTTCGAGCAGATCTGGGAAGTGGTGCCCGAATACTGGGGCCAGGCGCCGCATCCCACCCTGACCGCCGTGGGCGTGACCTGGCTGTATGGCTTCGATTTCGAGATCAAGGTGATCGCGAAACTGCCGCCGGCCGGCGAGGACTGAGCCGGCCCGCGGAGGGCGCGGCTTGCTGGACCGGCGGCGCGGCCTGCGGCGGCGGCCGCTTTCCCGCGCCGAAGGCCGCCATCCCTATCCGTGTTTCCCCTCATTCTTGTGTAATGCGTGACGCGCTACTATTCGCCCAAGTTAAGTAGCGCGTCACGCATTACATGGCAGGGGCAACATGAAGCAAGTCACGGGGTACTGCACGCTGTGCCGGTCGCGCTGCGGATCCGTCAACCACGTCGAGAACGGCCGGCTGGTCGCCGTGACGCCGCTTGCCGGCCATCCCACGGGCGGCGCCCTGTGCGCCAAGGGCCGCGCGGCGCCGGAAATGATGGCCGAAAGCCATCGCCTGCTGCGCCCGCTCAGGCGGACCAATCCGCGCGGCGCGGCCGACCCCGGCTGGCGGGAAATCGAGTGGTCCGAAGCCCTGGACGAAGTGGCCGCGCGGCTGGCGGTCGCGCGCCGGCGCGACGGCGCCGAAAGCGTTGCGTTCGCCGTCACCACGCCCAGCGGCACGCCCATGGTGGACAGCTTCGAGTGGGTCGAGCGATTCGTGCGGGTGTTCGGCAGCCCCAACCTCATCTACGCGGTCGAGGTCTGCGGCTGGCACAAGGACTATGCCCATGCGCTGACGTTCGGGCGCGGCATCGGCGTTCCGGACCTGGAGCACACCGACACCATGCTGCTGTGGGGGCACAACCCCGCGCGGACCTGGCTGGCGCAGGCTGCGCGGATCGCGGCGGCGCGCCAGCGCGGGGCCAAAGTAGTGGTGGTGGACCCGAACCGGGAAGGGGCCGGCCAGCAGGCGGACTTGTGGCTGCGCGTGCGCCCCGGCGCCGATGGCGCGCTCGCGCTGGGCGCCATTCGCCACTTGCTGCATACCGGCCGCTTCGACCGCGACTTCGTGGCGCGCTGGACCAACGGGCCGTTTCTGCTGGACGGCGCGAGCGGCGCCTTGCTGCGTGCCGTGGATCTCTGGCCCGACGCCGACCCCGCCGCGCGCGTCGTGGTGCAGGACGGCAGCCCGGCCGCCAGCGGACGCGGCGCGGATACCGCGCGCGCCGAGCTGTTCGGATCCTGGACCTTGCGCCTGCGCGACGGCCGCACGTGCGAGGCGGTTACCGTCATGCAGGCCCTGCGGGCGGCGGTGGAGCGCTACACGCCGGCCGAAGTCGCCCGGCTGGCCTGGCTGGACGAGGCGGATCTGGCGCAATTCAACGCCATCTTCGAGAACGCGCCCCGGCTGTCCTATCACTCGTGGACCGGCGTCGGCCAGCATACCAACGCCACCCAGACCGACCGCGCCATCGCCACGCTGTATGCCCTGACGGGCGCCTGCGACAGAGCGGGCGGCAACCTGTGGACCGTGGCGCCGCCGTATCGCAACGTCAACGGGTATCGGGAGCTGCTGCCGCCCGTGCAACGCGCCAAGGCGCTGGGGCTGGACGAGCTGCCCCTCGGGCCGCCCAGCCTGGGCTGGATCACAGCGCGCGATTTCTGCCGGGCCGTGCTGCGGCAGGACCCCTATCCGGTGCGCACGCTGGTCAGCTTCGGCACCAACCTGCTGGTCTCGCAGGCGGAGACCGCCCGCAATCGCGAGGCGCTGCAGGCCCTGGACTTCCACGTGCACGTCGACATGAGCATGAACCCGACCGGCATGAACGCGGACATCGTCCTGCCGGCCAACATGCCATGGGAGCGCGAAGCCCTGAAGCTGGGTTTCGAGATCACGCAGGAGGCCGTGGAGCACGTGCAGTTGCGTCCCAGGATGGTGGAGCCCGCCGGCGAGTCGCGCGCCGACTACGAGATCGTGCTGGAGCTGGCGCGGCGCCTGGGGCTGCGCGATGCGTTCTTCGGCGCGGACATGGACGCATGCTGGAACCACCAGCTGGCGCCATTGGGCATCGATGTGCGGGCCTTGCGCGGGCAGCCCGGGGGCATGCGCTTTCCGCAGGCGTTCACGCACGAAAAGTACAAGGCCGTGCGCGACGGGCAGCCCGTCGGCTTTCCCACGCCGGACGGCAGGGTGCAAATCCACTGCGCGGCCCTGCATGACATCGGCCAGCCCGCGCTGCCCGTCCATGTCGAGCCGGCCGACACGCCGGCGCGGCACGCCGGCGCATATCCGCTGGTGATGAGCACGGCCAAGAGCGGCTGGTTCGTGCATTCGTCGCACCGGTACGTCGCTTCGTTGCGGCGCAAGTCGCCCGATCCCCAGGTGTACCTGAGCGCCCAGGCCGCGCGGGCCCGCGGCATAGCCAGTGGCGATTGGGCGCGCGTGCGCACGCCCTACGGCGAAGTCGCCCTGCGCGCGAAAATCAACGCCGATCTGCACGAGAACGTGGTGATCGCCGAATTCGGGTGGTGGCAGGGCTGCGAGGGACTGGGGCGGGCCGACGGCGCCATCGTCGGGCCCGCGTCCAGCAATATCAACGCCATCATGACCGATCGCCACCGCGATCCGGTCAGCGGCTCGGTGCCCCTGCGCGCCACGGTGTGCGACATCGTGCGCGACGACGCGCGCAACCGCGGCAGCTGGAGCGGCGCGCGCGAATTCGTGCTGGCGCAAAAACGCGGCATCGCGCATGACGTGGCGGAGTTCCGCCTGCTTCCCTGCGATGGACAGGCGCTGCCCGATTTCCTGCCCGGGCAGCACGTCATCGTCTCCATGCCCGGCGGCGCGGCCCGGCGCGCGTACTCGCTCACCGGTCCCAATCGCCAGCCCGCCTACCTGTCCATCGCCGTGCGGCGCGTACGCGATGGCGACGGCCCCGCCGGGGTGATGTCCAATGCGCTGCACGAGCTGGCCGAGGGCGCGCGCGTGCTGCTGTCCGCGCCCGCGGGCGTCTTCACGCCGCCCTTGCGCACCGCGCGGCCCGTGATACTGATGGCCAGCGGCATCGGCATTACCCCTTTTCATGGCTACCTGGAAGCGCTGGCGCAAGACGGCGCAGCCGCCCCGTCGGTGCTGCTGGTGCACGCCTGCCGCGATGGCTCGTCGCACCCGTATGGGGCCGAGCTCAAGCGGCTGGCGCAGCGCATCGGGTCGGTGCGCACCCTGACCGTGTATGCCGAGCCGGCAAGCGCCGACGCGCCGGGCCGCGATTACCAGCAGCGCGGCCGGCTGGATTTCGCGTGGCTGTCGCCGGCGACGGTGGCGGCGCGGCCGCTGGTCTACCTGTGCGGCTCGCCGGGTTTCCTGGCGTTCTGCACCGATGCGCTGGTGGCGCGCGGCGTCCCGCGCTTCGATATTTTCTCGGAAACGTTCAGCAGCGAAAAACGCGTACCGGACACCCTGGCGCCCCAGCCGATCCAGATCGAGGGCGAGCAGGGCGGCTTCACCTGGGACCCCGCGGCCGGCACCTTGCTCGACGCCGCCGACCGCGCCGGCCTGGCCCTGCCGAGCGGGTGCCGCGTCGGCCAATGCGAGAGCTGCGCCATGCGCATCGTCTCCGGCCAGGTCGCCCACCTCATTGACTTCGATGGTTCCGCGGACACCTGCCTGACCTGCCAGGCGGTTCCGATCACGCCTTTGACGCTGCGCAGGTAATCCCATTCTTGTCTTTCTCAGGAGTTTGCCATGCCCGACCATCATCTAGCCGCCGCCCCCGCACCGGGCAGGCAGGCCATCGCCAGCCCCATGGAACGCTTCTCCCAGGCCATGGTCGCCTGGGCCGAGAAATGGTTTCCCGACGCCTACGTCTTCGTGGTGGTGGCGTGCGCGGTGGTCGCGCTTGGCGCCATCCTGCACGGCGGCGACCCGCTTGCCGTCAGCAAGGCGTTCGGCGAAGGCTTCTGGAGCATCATTCCCTTCACCATGCAGATGGCCATGGTGGCCATCACCGGCTACGTGCTGGCGTTGTCGCCGCCCGTGGCGCGGCTGCTGCGGGCGCTGGCGCGCGTGCCATCGACCCCGCGTGGGGCCGTCGTGTTCATCGGCACCCTGAGTATCCTGCTGTCGCTGGTCAACTGGGGCCTGAGCCTGATTTTCTCTGGCCTGCTGGTGCGCGAAATGGCCCGCCGCACCGACCTGCGCCTGGACTACCGGGCCGCCGGCGCCGCCGGGTACCTGGGGCTGGGCTGCGGGTTCACGCTGGGCATGAGTTCGTCGGCCGCGCAGTTGCAGGCCACGCCCGCCAGCATCCCGGCCTCGCTGATGCCTATCACCGGCGTGATCGGCTTCTCCGAAACCATACTCACCTGGCAGAACCTGGTGGTGGTGATCCTGGTGACCGTGGTCTCGGGGCTGGTGTGCTACTTCACGGCGCCCAGCCCGGAACGCTCGCTGACCGCGCAGGACCTGGGCGTGGATCTGACGGAACCCAAGGCCGAGACGGCGCAGCGCCAGCGTCCCGGCGATTACCTGGAGTTCAGCCCCTGGCTGACCGTGGCCGTCGTCGGGCTGGCTTCGGGGTGGCTGTATCTCACCTTCCGCAGCGGCAACCCGTTCATCACCATGTCGCAGCTGAACACCTACAACTTCGTGTTCCTGTTGCTGGGCCTGCTGCTGCACTGGCGGCCGCGCAGCTTCCTGGAAAGTTTCGGCCGCGCCATGCCGAGCATCGGCGGCGTGATGCTGCAGTTTCCGTTCTACGGCGGCATCGGCTACGTGCTGACCAAGGTCGTCAACGTGCAGGGCCATACCCTGTCGGACGCGATTGCGCACTGGTTCGTCAGCCTGGCGCACGACAGCAGCGTGTTCTCGATACTGGTCAGCATCTATTCGGCATTCCTGGGCTTCTTCATTCCGTCGGCCGGCGGCAAGTGGGTGATCGAGGCGCCGTACATCATGGACGCGGCCAACCAGATACAGGCCCACCTGGGCTGGACCGTCATGGTCTACAACATCGCCGAAACGCTGCCCAACTTCATCAACCCGTTCTGGATGCTGCCGCTCCTGGGGATACTGCGCCTCAAATCCAAGGACCTCGTCGGCTACACCGCCATGCAGTTCCTGGTGCACTTCCCCATCGTCGTGGCCGCCGGCGCGATCCTGATGCACACCTTCAGCTACGTTCCGCCCGTCATCCCCGGACAGTGAGACCACTCGTGAACAGCCCGATCAACACCTCGCACATCGCCAACGAACCCGTCCTGGATTACCGCCCCGGCAGCGCCGAGCGCCAGTGCCTGGCCAACGCGCTGGATGCGCTGCGCGTCGGCCAATCGCATGTTCCGCTGGTCATCGGCGGGCAGCGCCGGCGCGGCGTGGCCGCCCGCGCGCTGCATTGCCCGCACGACCACGCGCGCACCCTGGGCATGGTCGAGCAGGCCGACGAACTTGCGGCCGGCGCCGCGGTACGGGCGGCCGTGGCGGCCCAGGCAGAATGGGCCGCCATGCCGTTTGGCGAGCGCGCGGCGATTTTCCTGCGCGCGGCCGAGCTGCTGGCCGGACCGTGGCGCCAGACGCTCAATGCGGCGACCATGGCGGGCCAGAGCAAGACCGTGCACCAGGCGGAAATCGACTCGGCCTGCGAGCTGATCGATTTCCTGCGCTTCAACGTCGCCTTCGCCGAACGCCTGCAGCAAGTGCAGCCGCTGTCGACCCATGGCGCCCTCAACCGGCTCGACTACCGTCCGCTCGAGGGATTCGTCTATGCCGTCACCCCGTTCAACTTCACGGCCATCGGCGGCAACCTGCCGTGCGCGCCAGCGCTCATGGGCAATACCGTGGTCTGGAAGCCCGCGTTCACGGCGTCGCTGAGCAACTACCTGATTCTCGAACTGCTCGAAGCCGCCGGCTTGCCGCCCGGGGTCATCAACTTCGTGCCCGGCGATTCCGCCGCGGTCTCGGCCGCGGTGCTGCGCTCGGCCGATTTCGCCGGCCTGCATTTCACCGGCTCGACCGCGGTCTTCGACGGATTGTGGCAGCAGGTGGCGCGCAACCTGCCGTCGTACCGGAGCTACCCCAGGCTGGTCGGCGAGACGGGCGGCAAGGACTTCGTGCTTGCGCACGCCTCGGCCGACCCCGAGACGCTGGGCGTCGCCTTGCTGCGCGGCGCCTTCGAATACCAGGGCCAGAAATGCAGCGCCGCGTCGCGCGCCTATATTCCGGCCTCGCTGTGGCCGCGCGCCAGGCAGGCCCTGCTCGACAACCTGGCCACGGTGCGCATGGGCGACGTCGCCGATTTCGGCAACTTCATGGGCGCCCTGATCGACCGCAAGGCCTATGAGCGCGTCATGCGGTACATCGACCGCGCGCCGGCGCAGGGCTCCACGGTGCTGGCCGGCGGCAGGGGCAACGACCGCGTCGGGTACTTCGTCGAACCCACGGTGATCGAAGCCGCCGACCCCAAGGCGGCCACCATGCAGGAAGAAATCTTCGGCCCGGTGCTGTCCGTCCACGTCTATCCCGACGCCGGCTGGAACGACGCGCTCGCGCTGGTCGACCAGACGAGCCCCTATTCCCTGACCGGCGCCGTGTTCGCGAACGATCGCCAGGCCATCGGCCAGGCCGCCGCCGCGCTGCGGTTCGCCGCGGGCAACTTCTACGTCAACGACAAGCCCACCGGCGCCGTGGTCGGCCAGCAGCCCTTCGGCGGCGCCCGCCGCAGCGGCACCAACGACAAGGCGGGTTCGATGCTGAACCTGCAACGCTGGGTGTCGCCGCGCACCGTCAAGGAAACCTGGGTGCCGGCCCGCCATTACGGCTACCCGTCCATGGACGATGCAGGCTGAAATCCACCGGCTGTCCGGCGCAGCGCGTCACGCGCTACACCATGGGTTTTGTTAAAGTGAGGGCTACGACAACGCACGAACCAGCATGGAGGTAAACCGAATGGCGAGGATGGCGCCGCCCGCGAATTTGCGAGAGTCCGTTATTGCGCAATTGCGTTCCCGGATCGTGTCGGGCGCCGCGGCGCCGGGCATGATCTATTCGGTTCCCAGCCTGGCCAACGAGCTGGGCGTCTCCACCACGCCCGTGCGCGAGGCCTTGCTGGAATTGAGCCGCTCGGGCCTGGTCGAACCCTTGCGCAATCGCGGCTTCCGGGTCCGGGCCATCACCCTGCAGGACCTGGAGAACCACTTCGACGTGCGCGTCATGCTGGAGTCCGGCGCCCTGGCCACCCTGGCGCGCCAGGGCCTGACCGACACCGCGCCGCTGGTCGCGCTGGCCGACGAGGTCGCCCAGGCGGTCAAGGACCAGGACGTGGGGCAGTACATCGAATCCGACCGCCGCTTCCACGAGGCCCTGGTCTCGCGCGCCGGCAACCCCTTGCTCACGCGGATGATCATGCACCTGCGCGCCGACATGCGGCTCTACGGCATCAACTCCGAGGAGGGCCGCGTGCGCCAGCGCGCCTCGGTGGAAGAGCACTACGAAATGATCGACCTGGCCGTCAAGCAGCAGCCCGACGCCATCGTGGCCCTGATCACGCGCCACATCGAATCGTGGAAACCGCTGTTCGCCGCGGCGCTTTGAGCGCGCGCGAATCCGGATGGGCCGCGGCGGCGTAACTTGATACGATGCGGACTGACCTCTCCATGTTCGCCAACCCCCCGGGCTATGGAACTTCGCCAGCTGCGCTACTTCGTCGAGACCGCCCACCGCCGCAGCATCACCAAGGCGGCGTCGGCGCTGCACATCGTGCAGCCGGCCCTGACGGCGCAGATCAAGGCGCTTGAAGACGAACTGGGTATCCTGCTGCTGGAGCGCTCGGCGCGCGGCGTCAGCCTCACGGTCGAAGGCGAGGCCGTGCTGCGCGACGCCGTCGCCGTGCTGCGGGCGGTGGACGACCTGAAGCGGCGCCATGCCGTGGCGGCCCGTTCCGGCCGTGCGGTGAAGATCGGCATCCCCAACGGCATGACCCGGACCTTCGCCGGGCAGTTGATCGAACGCGCCCGGCAGCAATGCAGCTTCGATATCGAGCTCATCGAGGGCATGTCGGGCCACCTGCTCGAATGGCTGAAGTCCGGGCGCCTGGATATCGCCGTGCTGTTCGCCAGCCAGCCGCTCAGGCAGCTGGAGGTGCGCAGGCTGACGGCGGACTCGATCGACCTGGTCGGCCCGCCGGACGCGCTGGACGCCCAGCGCCCGGTCGCATTCCGCGACCTGGCGCAGTACCCGCTGATCCTGCCCAATGCCAAGCATGGCCTGACGCGCCACATCCAGGCCCAGGCGCGCGTGCTGGGCGTCGAGCTGCGCCACCATACGACCCTGGACTCGATCGCCGAGATCAAGCACCTGGTGTCGCAAGGCGTGGGATACACCCTGCTGGCGCCCATGGTGTACCGGCTGGAAATGGAACAGGGGCTACTGTCGGCAACCCCGGTCCGCGATCCGGCGCTTACCCGCGAGCTGGTGACGGCCACCCGGCGCCTGCACGAAGCCGGCGACGACATCGCCCAGGTGCGCGCACTGGTGCACGAGATCTGCGGCAGCCGGCCAGACCCCGTCGCCGCGCCCGGCTAGCAGGCGCGGCTGCGCGCATGCCGTGTCAGGCGGCCGTGACCCCCGCGCGGCGTACCGTGCCCTGCCAGAGATCGGCCTCCGTGGACAGGCGCTGCTGAAAGGCTTCGCGTCCCTCGGGCACCACCATCAGGCCCATGGCTTCCAGCCGTTCGGCGATACCCGGTTCGCGCGCCGCGCGCAGCACCGCCTGTTCCAGCCTGGCGATGCGCGAAGGCTCGGTGCCGCTGTGCGCCACCACGCCGATCCAGCCCATGCCCGACAGCTTGCTCAAGCCCAGTTCGGTCATGCTGGGCACGTCGGGCAGCAGGGGCGAACGCTTGTCGCCCAGCGTCGCCAGCGCGCGCACCTTGCCGCCGCGCACCGAAGCCACTTGCGCGAACAGATTGTCCATCGCCGCGTCGACCCGGCCGCTGACCAGGTCGGGCATGAGCGCGGCGCTGCCCTTGTAGGGCACCGGCACCACGCGCACGTTCAGCTCCTGCCCGATCAACAGGCTGACCAGGTGCGGCACGGTGCCGATGCCGGGCGAGCCGATCGTGATCGTGTCCGGCTTGGCCTGGGCCGCCTCGAACAATTGCTGCGGCGTGCGGAAGGGCGAATCGGCCGGCACCACCAGCACGTTGGGATTGAGCGCCACCAGGCCGACCGCCTGCGTATCGCGCAGCGGCTGGTAGCTGAGCTGCGGGTACAGGGCCGGGTTGACCACCAGGGGCGGCACCGCCAGCAGCAGCGTATAGCCGTCGGGCGCCGCCCTGATGGCGGCTTCCGTGCCGATGTTGGTCGCGCCGCCGGGGCGGTTGACGATCACCACCGGCTGGCCGAGCTGCTCGCCCATGGACGTCGCGATGGCGCGCGCCACCGAATCGGTGGCGCCGCCCGGCGGGTACGGCACGATCCACTGCAGCGCGCGGTCGGGAAACTGCGCGGCCCGCGCCGGCAGGCCCAGCCCGATACCCGCGGCGCCCGCCAGCATGCCTTGCAGCAAGGTTCGTCGATGCATGGTGTTCTCCCTATTCGGGCTGATTGGACCGCGCGGGGCGCGGATGTTGGGGCGCCACCGGCGCGACCGGCGGATAGCGCAACTTGCCCTTGACCAGCGCCGGGCTCGACTGCGCGCCGGCCCGCACATACTGGCGGCTGGCGTCGGTAAAAGGCTGATAGTCCCAGGCGGGGAAGTCGCCCTTCAGGCGGCTTTGCTGCACCAGGCGGCGTCGCGCCTGGCTATGCAGGATGTTCTGGTGCAGGCCGGCGGCATCCCATTTCGCTTGCACCAGCGCGGTCAGCTGCTGCTCGATGTCGAGCGCGGCGGGCTGGCCGGCCAGGTTGCGCAGCTCGTGCGGATCGTCCTGCAAATTGAAGAGCTGCGGCGGGTCGCCCTCCGCGACCACCAGTTTCCACCAGCCCTGCCGCACCGTCAGGCAGGGCGCGTGCGCCCCTTCGCCGTTCATTTCGCCATAGACCACGCCCGTGGGCTCATCCTGCTGCGCGCCCAGCCCCCCGGCCAGCGAGCGGCCATCCGGCGGGCTGGCCCCGTCGTCCGGCGCCGTCACGCCGGCCAGCTCGAGCATGGTCGGGAAGATATCCACCAGCGACGCCAGTTCGTGGCGCACCGCCGGCCGGGTGCGCCCCGGCGCCGAAATCAGCAGCGGAATGCGCACGGCCGGGTCGAAGTGCACCCACTTGTACCAGAGGCCGCGCTCGCCCAGCATATCGCCGTGGTCGGCGGTGAACACCACCACGGTCGACTCGTCCAGGTCCATGGCTTGCAGCGCGTCCAGCAGGCGGCCCACCTGCGCGTCCACATAGCTCACCATGGCGTAGTAGGCATGGCGCGCGGCGCGCACATGCTCGTCGCCCACGTCGTACTCGTCCTGGCGGAACATGTACCACAGGCGCTGGCTGTGCGGATCCTGCTGTTCGAACGGGATCGGCGGCACCGCGGGCATGTCGATGTCCTCGGGCCGGTACAGATCGAGAAACTCGCGCGTCGACACATACGGGTTGTGCGGATGCGTCATCGACACCGCCAGGAAGAACGGCCGGTCGCGGTGCAGCCGGCCCAGGTCATAGATCTTCTGCACGCCGCGATACACCACATCGTCGTCGTAATCGATCTGCATGCTGCGGCGGCATTCGCCCGCCTCGATCACGCTGCGCATATTCATGCCGGTGGGCGCGATGGGAATCTCCTCGCGCCAATCCGGCGTCCAGCCGAAGTCCGACGGATAGATATCCGTCGTCAGCCGCTCCTGGAAGCCGTGATGCTGCTCCGGGCCCACGAAATGCATCTTGCCCGACAGAATCGTCGAATAGCCCGCCAGCGCCAGATGGTGCAGGAAAGTCGGCACCTCGGCCGAGAACTCCGAGGCGTTGTCGTACACCCCCACCGAACTCGGCAGCCGGCCCGTCAGCATCGCCACGCGCGACGGCGCGCACAGCGGGAAATTGCAGTACATATTGGCAAAGCGCGTCGAGCGCGCCGCCAGGCGGTCCAGATTGGGCGTCTGGCATACCTTGTTGCCGTACATGCGCAACGCGAAAGCCGTCAACTGGTCGGCCATCAGGAACAGGAAATTGGGTTGCTTGGTCTGCGGCATGTCGCTCTCAACGTTGGGGGGCCGGCTGGATGCTGGCCAGCAGGGTCGACCACTGCGCGCCCTCGCGCGCGATGCGCTCGCGCACCGCCGCCGCATCGGCGTAGAAGGGATCGATACCCGCGGCGTGCAAGCGCTCCACGACCGCCGGGCTGCGCAGCGCCTGCGACAGGCCGGCCGACAGCTTGTCGGCCACGCCGGGCGGCACGCCCTCGGGCGCCATCAAGGCCAGCCACGACGCGCCCGTGAACCCCGGCAAACCCAGCTCGGACAAAGGCTTCAGGTCCGGCAGCAGCACCTGCGGGCGGGCCGACGTCAGCCCCAGCGCGCGCAGCGAGCCGGCGCGTATGTGCGGCAACACTCCCGGGATGAGCGCCACGATGCAATCGATATTGCCGGCCAGCAGATCCTGCACCGCGGGGCTCAGCCCCTTGTACGGCACATGCGTCAGCTGCACCCCGAAATCGCGCTTGAGCTGCTCCGCGTACAAATGGCCCGCCGTCGCATTGCCGCCCGAACCCGCGGTCAGGTTATTGCGGCGGCCATACTCCAGAAAATCCGCCACCGACTTGATCGGCGAACGCGCATTGACCACCAGCACGCTCGACAACTCGCCCACCATCCCGACCGGCGCCAGCGTCCGCACCCCTTGGGTGGCGTCCTTGCCATAGAAGTACGGATTCACCGTCAGGATCGAATCCAGCGCCAGCAGCACCGTGCCGCCATCGGGCTGGCTGCGGGAGACTTCCTCGGCGCCGATATTGCCGCCGGCGCCGCCCTTGTTCGACACCACCACCGGCGTGCCCAGCTGCTGCCCGAGCTCCTGCCCGACCACGCGCCCCGCGATATCCACCGGGCCGCCCGGCACGAACGGCACCACCAGGTTCAGCTGCCGCTGCGTCAAGGCATCCGCCCGCGCCAACCCCGCCAGGGGCAGCGTGCCCAGCAGCGCGGCGGCGCCATGCAGCCACCGGCGCCGCGCCGCATCGGGCGCGTCCGCGCGCAGGACTGGCGTCTCGCCACCAGGCTTTTTCTCCATTGCCGCCTCCATTTATCGTTATGCGTCCGGCATGACCGGCAACTGATCGTAATCGCGTGGCGGCGGGCGGCGGTAATAGGAAAGGATGAGGCGAGCGATCAGAAAAAGTGATGACTGACGGGCGCACGGCGACGCGCCAGGCCGGGTAAGGGCTACCGGTTTGAACCGTGCCGGATAAGCAGCGACTCGATTTCCCTGATCGCCGTCGCTGTGCCGTCTTCCCGCGACATCGCCTGCGCCAGGGCCGCGGCGCTGGACCGCGTGGCCGGCAACCTGGCGAACCCGACGGCCGCCCTGATCGCATCGGCGTCGGGCTGCCGGGTCGAAACCGGCGCATCGGCCACGCCCAGGCGCGCCAGTTGATGCGCCCAGAAAAACTGGTCCCCCGCGAAAGGCAGCACCACGGAAGGCACGCCGGCGCGGCATGCCGAATGCGCCGTGCCGCTGCCGCCGTGGTGCATCACCAGCGACGTGCGCGGAAACAGCCAGCCATGCGGCGTATTGCCGATCACCAGGCAATCCCGCGGCAAGCGCACATCCGGCAAGCCCGACCAGCCCGGATGAAACAGCACACGCTCCCCCTCCAGGCCAGCGAACACCGCGCGCAGTAAGGCCTCCCGGTCAAAGCCCGTCATGCTGCCGAACCCCACATAGACAGGCGGCTCGCCCGCCTTCAGAAAATCCTCCAGTTCGGCCGGGGGCGACCAGGCATCGTCGGCCGGCTCCAGCCACTGCCCGCACAGCCTGGCGTTCTCCGGCCAATCGGCAGGCGGCGGGAGCAAAGCGGGGGACACCCCATAAAGCATCGGATGCCCGGTCCACAGCCGGTGGCGCGGCCCCTGGTCCAGCACCTGCCGCCGCGCCCGGTTGACCGACTTCCGGAACGACAGCCACAGCAACCAATTCACCAGATGATGGCTGGCCCTGTTCAGGGCGGACGGCAGCTTGCCCGCGGGCAGAAACGGCGACGCAAACGCGCTCGTCGGCGAAATCGGGATCATCCCCGCGCCGATCGCCGGCATGCCAAACCGGTCCGCGATCGACAGCCCCACGAACGCAGCCAGCCCGGAAACAATAATCCCATCGCAGCCCGCCGCCGCCTCGGCGGCCTGCCGCATCCAGCGCTCCGCCTGGGCATTGGCGATACTGGACAAAGCCGCCACCGTCGCGTTCACCCCCTTGCCCTGCGACACCAGGTCCGCCAGGCTCTCCTGGATATCCCCGCTCAATGCCGCATGCGGCACGGCAAGGCGCCGGGCGCTGGCCAGCGTATTCCCATCGGCCAGCAACAAGGCCTCGTGCCCAGCGTCCATCAATGCGCGGCACAACGCCGCAAGCGGACGCGTATCCCCCTCCGTGCCATACGTAAGAACCAGCAGCCTCACGACCCGCTCCCCTTCATCGCGTCACGCGCAGCACACCCCTGCAAAAACAGACCCAACGCGCACGAGAACTCCGCATCCAGCGACAGCGCAGGGTCGGCAAGCCAGCGCATCAACGCACCCAGATACAAGTGATGAAACATCGTCGCCAGATACGGCGCCGGCAGATCGGCGCGGATGCCGCCCGACGCCTGGCTATTGCCGATCATCCGCGCATAAAGCGCCAACAGACCATCGCCGCCATGCGCCGCCTCCGGCGACTGCATATCGAGAAAACAGAACCGCAGATACGCCGGCAGCAAATCCCGATGCGCGGCACACCACCGCGCGGACAACCCCAACAACTGCGCCGCGCCCGCCGCGAACTCCTCGCTCGCCAGCGCAGCCAGCGGCAGACTCCCCAAATCGCGCGCCAACTCCTGATGGACCCAGGCCGCCAGGATGTGATCCTTTGTCGGGAAATGGTTGTAGAGCGTCCCCCGCGCCACATCCGCCGCCTGCGCCACCCGCTCCATCGTGACGGCCTCGTAGCCATCCTGCCGGAACAGCTGCCCGGCGACGGTCGTGATGGCGTCGCGCACGTTCTGGCGCTTGCGGGCTCGCAGGCCTGGAGGAGGAGGCATAGGGTTTGGTTTTGAATTGAACGTTGATCAAAATTGTACTGTGTTCAATTTTTTAGTCAATGAGGGCTGGCCGGTGTTTGGGTGGGACGGCGATTGGCCGTTGGGAGGGGGAAGGGGCAGGCAGGAATTTCCTTGAAGGGGCTCTAAGGAAATTGCGGGCACAAGCAGGCGAGGGGGGAAGACGTAGCGCCGGGAGACTTGTGGGGCTTGATGGGCATCATGGGCCAGGTTTTATTCTGGGGTCATGATTTTCTTGATGGGCTGGCGCGATGTGGGTGTGCTTTAGGGCAATCGTGGGTGTACTGAGATCGGAGTTGGATCGGAGCGTGTTGGGGTGGGGAATTTTGAGTTGGTGATTTACTGTGTTTCTACAGGGAAATGGGGCGAATTCTAGTGTAGGTTGAAATGGGTAAAAACAGTTTCAAATCAGTAGGTTAGAGCATTTTAAGTGAATTGGTGAAAACTGGTCACTGTACCTGTACTGTACCGGATTTTCGGTACAGTAGTTGGGTGATTAGAACTATCCGTAGCTGTCGATCCAAAGCGATGCAAAAGCCATTTCAGTACGAACATGGAGCACCATTTCAGACTTGGTAGGGCGAAGGCCACCAATCTGGGTGCAGCGCAAGTCCTAAATGAGAGGTTTGTCATCGCTTTTCTGGTAAGCGAATTTTTGTAGACTTTGACCCGTCACTTCGCTGATGCTGGAAAATTTCGACAGCACCATTGTCCGCGAGTTTATTGAGCCGAGCATATGAGTGATTGATCTCGTAGTTTTGGCTACCAAGATAATTCACGACAAAATACCTCAATCCAACAGACCCATCCTCGGATGGATGTGATTCGAGAAACTCAGAAAGTTCAATAATTAGCTGCGTCTCGGATATAACAAGGTGATTGGGAGTGTTAATAGTAGTGTTATGTGACGTAGGTGAATCTACTTTTGATTCTTCGCTAATTTGAATGATCTCTGCGATGGCATCCTTGTTGACTTCAGTGTTATCAGCAGCAGCGACCTGTTCCATGAATTTGTCAACGGTATACATCCAGAATTTTCTGGAAGTTTCGTTTGCAAATTCTTCTATCAGCTCTGGTCGTGGTCCAATAGTTCTACCTGATTGTTCTAGCCACCAATCCTCTTTTCTATCATCCGTTATAAATATGATGGGGCGTGAGGAGATTTTGGATTTCTGGATAAGTTGGTGCCAAATAATCAAATCGCCAAATTTTCTATATGGATCCACCGTGGATTGTTTCTTACCATCTTTATACCCCGGAGGAATTTCTCTTTCATATCTTGAATCTCCTTCCTTAATTATTAAATCCAAATCACCTGTACTTAGGCTATTCCCGACTTTTTCATTGAACACATTTGCAACAAAATCAAGAATCTCATCGTTGCTTAAGCGGGCTAAAAGTTCATCTCTCTGAAATTCAAGTTGCGATATCAGCTTGGGCGAAAGTTCACTTAGACTTTGGAGCTCTTCACCGGCTAGAAATGGATGCTTTCGAGTGTCGGTAAGAATGGCAGTGATTTCTTTGAGCTTGGTTATTGCTTTTGTGTATTCTTCTGCTTGCCCGGCAGTAACATTTAGACGATGGTTGAAAAATTCTCGCGCTGCTTGATGTGGAAGAAATAACTGGTCAGCGATAGATTCCAAACTCCGCTCTAGGGCTTGACGAGTATTTGGCGAGTAACGGTAAAGATGGAGAATTACATTTGCATCTACCGCAAATAAGCACTCTCCCCACAAGGCTTTGAATTCCTCATCAGTAAGCCGAAAATGACTTGAGAACGTTTTTTTCATGGCTATTTTTATGAGAATGGATAGGTTGATAGCTTGGCTTGGAATTATTAAATCAAGCAAAGGTCGTGTTTTTTTAGAGGCTTTATCTTGGGTTTGGTATACATGATATCCAATCAATGGATTCGAGAGAGGTTGTATATGGATTTTGAGAAATCCATTCGTTAGATAGTCAAGCCTTAGATCAGAGACTTAACCAATCATTCTGAACCAATCTTTTACTGCCAACTTTAGCCTGTCCTCTTCATCTTCTTGTATCGGGCAGCAGTGTGCAATTGGGCCTCGGATTAGGTTTAGGTTTGCCATTACGCGCTCGACGGCACGCTTGCTTTTCAACGTTGGCTCGAAAAGGTCCCAATTAGACGTGATTACAACCGACAACTGACCGAACGTGGTGTAATCAATCATATTCTCTGATCGCGGCGTAACGCTGTTGTCACGCTCGCGTCTAATAAGCGAAGCAACGTCATTTTTAATATCTTGGGGTATACGCACACTATCCCACCAAGTCTGACCTTCGGCTTCCTCAAGAGTCTCTGTTATCAACTTTCGGATAGCCTGCTCAAGACAGTAAAAAACTTCGTAGTTTTCAGACATATCCGCCGCCTCTTGGCGGACGGTCTGTTCGAACTGCGGATAATACGCTACTGCACTGGCTACTTCAGTCTTCGGTGCGTGTCCTAGCTCAATTCCGAATGCTTTTTCAATCTGACGAAGATCTTCGCATATCAACAACCCGGACATGCCAAATGAGCGAATCGAGTCATCAATTCGATTCATTCTGAACTCCTAAGAAGATGTTCTTTTAGTGCCTTGAAAATCGCATTGAAAACGGCAGGATCAGATGTTGCAGGTAAGTTCAGATTTATTGTGTACCCTATATTTAAACCGACTCCGTGCGCGTATGGATTCAAGTTAGTTGTCAGGTCCGGTTTTGAGGTTGACAGGGGATCTGGTTCTATTTGGCTATTCTCTATTATGTCTTCGGTGGCGACCTGATCCCATTTGGCAAACTTTCTTAGTTGTTTTATGCAAGATAATATCAATGGTACTGCTGCCGAATCTTGTCCTGCACCTGTCTCCTCGAAGATTAATCCTTTAATCTCTTCATCTGCGAGTTTATGCATGTACTCATTGCGTGTGTAAAGTGGTGCGTATCCAACCTTCAAGGCTTGGGCTGCCGCCCATCCTTCTGTAGCAGAATTTCTAAATTTTTTATATAGAGCTGTTGGCGACCCATCTGCTGCCGCGAAACCAATTTTTTTTAGGTACGCAGTCATCTGATTTCCCGACCCCCCTTTGATACCTAAGATGGTTTTCACGAAGTCCTGGCTGACAGCTTCCGGTGTGGCTGCGGCTTTGATCCCTTTAAGAGCTTTTTCAATATTTCCCACAGCTGTAACGTAGGGCAATGTTGCCATTTGTCTTCCTTCTTTGGAGTGAATGCTGAAAACTCGAAATTGGTAAGATTTGCACTAAAGGCGCGAAATGGGAGTGCTGCATTAATTATCGTAGTACCACACTACCTCAGCTCGACTTGTAATACGAACCGGCGATAGCCTATCCTGCACTAGTTCCCAAATCCTAAATTTCTTCGTCATGACGAAGACTTGGGGAGCGTTAACGCGTCAGCGCGCGGTTGCACAAACTCTTGCAGGCTGATCTGACCATCGACGAAACGCTGAGCGTGGGCCTCATCTGCTTCACTGAGCGAGAAACCTTCTAGACCGACAGAGGCCCGCGCATAGTTAACTGCCGATTGCCGGCGGCTGCGTTCGGTATCCGATATGGTTTTGTGGGGCTGTTGCCTGCATTTACCCTTGCCAGCCATGGTGTCTCCTTGCCGTAGGTAACTCGATCTTACAAGAAGTATGGGTAATTTGGTTTAGGTACGCGCAGCCACAGAGGTGGTGCGCTGAGTGTCTTGTTTTACCTGCTATGGACGCCAATATCGGCTGCGTACTAGCCGTAGTTTCCAAAGAGGCTTTGCCTCTCTGGACTCTCCACCCTCGCCGGCGGGAGCCTCGGGAGCAGGGGGTGCGGGCCCTTGGCCCGGAACTCCTGCCCCCGGGCATAGCGTGGGGCGCTCCTGCCGCGTCAAGGGGCCGTGTCCTCGCCCTGTGGGCTGCGGGCCGCACCAACCCCTTGACCCGTCATCCGCTTGATAGCACCGCTACTGACGCCGTTTGGCCGGAAGAGGCGTCAAGGGCGGGACCGGAAGCCGCAGCCCGAAGCGCAGCGCAGGGAACGGGTGAGGATCCCGGGCGAAGCCTTCACCCTTGATGCCTCTGGAAGCCATGCAGCCTGTCGGCCGGGGGCAGGAACAAGGCGAAGCCGCTGGGCCTGCCCCCGCGGCCAGTCCGGCAAGAGCGGACGCGGGATGCAACCGAAGGGGTTGCCCAAGCGTAGCGCGGAGATATGTGCGGTCATAAATGAAAGGGCCTCGCTGATGGCGAGGCCGTTGCGGACGCAACATGCACATCGCTTACCGTTGACGAAGCCGCCCGTTGCCGGTCCCCAGTTCTTGCCCATGTTCTGCAAGACGTGTTGCCGATAGGCTGGGTTCCACATGGTGTTGCCTGCGATCACGTGGTTGGTTCGGCCAGCAGTAACCATCATGCCCGACTGCATATCGCGGCGCGTCGTCTTAGGATTCACCACGTTGCCAATGCCCTGCGCCATGCTCCTGAATGTCACAGCGTCAAAGGCGATGCCGCCATCCAGCCTCGCCCCTAAACCACTCGTTTTCTCTGCGCGAAGAAGATGATCAAGGCAAGAACGATGACCTACACAAACGAACTGATGGGATTGTCCGTGGTTTGGTGGGCTTGAAGTCGCGTTGGCTGCCGTCAAGTTCTCACCAGAAAAGGACAGATTGTTTTCCGTAGGGGACCTTGCAGACCGAGGCCCTGAATCGGCCGATGTTCTGAAATGGTGGAGCGCGCGTGGTTTCATGCGATCTGTGGGAATCCCGACCTGATGACGTGGCGACGGGCGATGGGCAATCCGATTCCGGACGTTGATCATCGCGTCCACGGCGGTGGGTGGTTGGATGCTTGCGTTGTTGGTGTTCGTGAACGCATTGCGGCCTGCTTGAGCGCCTTGCCGCTGGCTATCGGGGTGGAAACGCCAAGTGGCGTGGTCGGTATGGTTCACGCCGACTTTCCCTATGACGATTGGCAGGCCATTCATGGCGCTACTTTCAGCCCGGAGGACGAGGAGGCCTGTCTATGGTCTGTAGACCGCTATCGAATGCAGTATTCCCAGCCTGTCCGCAATGTACGTGCGGTAGTCCATGGACATATGACGCTGCGCAAGCCTGCACAGCTTGGCAACGTTTACTACATCGATACAGGTGGATGGCAGGATGCGGGGAGGTTTACGTTGCTGGACTTGCATACGCTTAAGTCGTGGCCGCGCTAATTCCAATCTGCGACCTCTGGAATACATGGCGCAGCCTTTAAAGGCCCGACAACCGGGCTGATCAGAGAAGTGATCTGAAAGGGCAAAAGAAAAGGTTCATCGCCGATTTCCGGGGTGCTTCTCGCATGACGTTTTCGAGATTGCGCAGTAGTAGCCAGCGCGGGGACCTGATGACCTTGCGCGGCACGCGTTCGGCGTGTAGGCGGGGATGATTCGCTCAGTGAGACGTAAGGCCGAGTTCGGCCAAAAGCGGAAATTCAGCAGGGAAGCCCTGTGGCTGCTCCACAGCGGTTGCGGTCGGTAGTCGCTGATACCCCTCGCGTCTGGTGCAAAGCGGTCATCGAACCGGGCAACGCGCTGCCGCCCGAATGGCGACTGTATGAGGTTCTGCAGCCGATGATTTTTCACGCGCAGCGCGTCGAGCTACGCCAGCGACTGCTTCTTTGCTGTTCGGTCTCACCTCAGCACAGTATTTACTCAACGTTCGGTCTTGCGCCCAGGCTGCAAGATTGGGGTGCTGTCATGTAACATTTAATCTGTGGGGCGCATTGTTGACAGATTCAGAGACAAGATATATGACTGGCTTTTTCGCGCAGATCGAAGACACGGACGAGGTGCGCCAAGGCGACATCATCCGCAAGCTCAACCCCAAGACAGGGGAAACAGAGAAGCTCGGAATCGTGATCACTGCCGATTGCGATATAGCCCAAAGGAAAGCCGGCGAACGCTACACCTGGCTAGAGATCGTGCCCATGGCAGCCTATATCGAAGGACCCTGGGCGCAGGAGCAGTTGCGCAAGCTCGCCGAGAGACGATCAAAGACGATATGCGACCATCTCAATGGCCAGATCCGCAAACGGCAACCTGACCTTACGGCACTAACACGTGAGTCATTGGTGCAATGGCTGCGCAGCAAGACTCCCAAAGAAATCCTGGTGAGCGCTACTGGCGAGGAGCCTGCCGCAGGTGGCAAGCCGCTACGTGATCTCCAGGGCTTCGCGCTCACGGTGAGCACCGACGAAACCCAGAGCGCTTTCAGTCGTTTGAAAGCGGCCTGGACGCTCTTTGGCATCGAAGAGAAGACCCAGCAGGAAAACGTGCGAAGTGCCTTCAAGGACGGGGGCGGTTTCCAGGACTATTTTGTGCTTCCGGAACTGCCCCGACAGACCGGTCTCGGTTTTGTGGTGATGCTGCGCTCAATGTGGACCATTATGGCCCCCGACCTGTATCTCACCGAGCAGGACGCGCGCATTCATGACCGCCCGGACGCTTTCCATCGTCTGGGGCGCCTCAACGACGGTATCCGCTTCTCAATCACTCAAAAGCTTGCCTTCCTGTTCTCCCGCATCGGCATGCCTGAGACCTTCGAAAGCGCCTGCGAAACAGCGGGCGAACTCATGGTTGAAGAATTTTTTAAGAAAATAGTGCAAAAGGCATGACCATGACGACGACCGTATCCGCCCTTGTCATCGACAAAAAGGCCATCAGCATCCTGGATCGGGCATTTGTTGAGGATGCCTGGTTGCAGAAATTCGAGGTGCCGCAGAACACCGACGGCCTGCGCCGTGTGGAGTTGAAGGACATTGTCTACTTGTTATCCGAGCATGCCGACCTGGATGATGGCTACTTGGTCATCAACACTGTCGTATTCGCCCCTACGGCCGGGCTTAACAAGCCAAGTACAGCCTTCGAGCGGGTGATCCGCGTGGCATTGCGCCACTTCGACCGCAGCATTGCGATTCCCATCCAATGGCAGCCGTATCACACTGGCTCGCGGCTTTCGGTTTTCGCGCAACCCTCCCGAGAATCCCGTCAACGGGTCTATTTCGACCAATCGCCGGATGGCACTGGCAATCTCTACGCGTTTGCGGTCACTGACAACCCAGAAGATCTGGACGGAGTGCCGGAAGACAATGCGCTGTATCAGCGCGCGATAGAAGGCATCTACGATGCCCTGCTGGCAGACCCTCCGGCCTCTCCCCCCGTCGGCAACTTCGGTGTATTGCTGTCGGAGCCCCTCGTCCGGCTGGCGAGTGCAGGAACATTGCAAGATTGGTACGAGCAGCGGCTGAACCGCGAACAACGCATATTTGTCGATCAGCCGCATGATCGGCCTGTGCGACTACGTGGTGCCGCCGGCACCGGCAAGACGCAATCGATGGTGGTGAAATGCTTGCGCGATTTGTACGCTGACGCGGACGGCGACAAAACTTTCGCATTCCTGACGCACAGCTCGGCATTGGCTCATACAGTTGTGCGAGGCATGCTCCATGCACTGGACCCCACGGAGCGCTGGACCTCGTTGAAGACGCCCTTTGAGCAACCCAGGCTGTGGATCGGCACCATCTATGAACTGGCGCAAGAGAAGCTGGGCTACGAGAAAAAGGGCCTTAGCCCCTTATCGCTGGACGGACGTGATGGACGCGAGTACCAGCGGATCCTCATCGAGCAGGCCATCGATCAGGTTGTGAAGGATCCTCGTATCGTGCTGGATCTGTTTCCCTGCTGTCGGGAGTTTGAGGAGCGCCTTAAGAATCGCGCCAAAGACGCCTCGCTCATTGACGAACTAATGAACGAGTTTGCCTGTGTGCTTGACCTCGAGTCCATTAAAAAGGATACCCCCGAGGCCAACCGCTACGTGCGTGGCTCTAGGGAACCCTGGCAGATGATCCTGCCAAGCGAAGCCGACCGTCGCGTGGTTCTGGAAATTCACGATATCTACCGTGCGCTGCTGAGGGCGCAGAAGATGCTGGGTATGGACCAGATGGTTGCTGACTTCGACCGATACCTCGGCACGCACGAATGGGGAGCTCTGCGCGAGCGCGACGGCTTTGATTTGGTATTCGTCGATGAGTACCACTATTTCACCCGCGCCGAGGCTATGTTGCTTCACAACATCTTCAAGACGCGGGCTCAGGTCGGTGGCCGCTGGCCCTTGCTCATGGCCTACGACATCAAGCAAGGCACTAACGACGTTGCTATCAGTGGCGGGATGGAAAAGTTTCGTAATCCGGGTGTCGGTGAGTCCGTATTGACCGAGCTCAAGCAAGTCTATCGCTCGACTCCCCAGATCACGGCGTTCCTACGCGACCTCGACGCTTCTTTTCCTGCCATGGACCTTGAGGGCGAGTACGCAACTTACGTGGCCGAGTCGCAGCAGGAGCCGGGCGAAACCCCGACCCTGACCGTATACGACACCGACATTAAGTTGGTCGATAGAGTCTTCGAGCAGGCCGCCCAGATAGTGCGCGACATCGATGGTGGCGGCAGCCAGGTGGCGGTGTTGTGCCTAAACGAAGCTCTGTTCGATAAGATCCGTTCTGCTGGTCGGGTTCAGGACAAATTCGTCCCAATCACCACGCGCGATGACATTAAGGAACTGCGCTACGCTAAGAGAAAATGCGTCTTTAGCATGCCAGAGTTTGTGGCCGGACTGCAGTTTCACACTGTGATCCTTATTCACGCAGATAGTGCGGACTACGACGAAGACCAAGGTCTAGGCACACGCCGGCGGTATGTGTCGCGTGTCTACCTCGGTGCCAGCCGGGCTGCACGCAACATACTGGTGGCGAGCTCCAAGGAGCACGGAGGGCCCTGCCGATTGTTGGACGTACCGCTGGCTAATCTCACCCTGCGGAGCGTCCCCTGACCCCAATCTCGCTGCGGCAAATCGACATCAAGGCCTGTCGCGACATCCTCGGACTATGTCAGGGACCCTAGGCACGAGTCACGGTCAAGACGCAGACTACGGTGATCCGCTCAGGGGCTCCGCTGTGGCGAAGATCCTTTAGCTCAAGCATGGGCCTTCGGCGATGGGAAGTTGGGCATCTGCGGCGGCATCGATGGCTACGCTGTTGAGCACCTTTGCAGCTTCGCTGATCCGGCGGCCGGTTACATCAAGTGTTAGCCATCAATCATGAATCCTTATTACATTTATGCACTGAAAGATCCGCGCACAACACCTGCTGTGCCGTTCTACGTTGGGAAGGGGACAGGAGTTCGGGCGTGGGAGCACACGCTTAAGGTGGACAATACCCGTAAGGGTAAAAGAATTGCAGAGATCAATGCTGCTGGACTCGATGTTGTCACCACCGTTCTTGCGGATGACTTGACGGAACACCAAGCCCTAAAACTTGAAGCGGAGCTAATTTCTGCTTTTGGTACCGAATCTACCGGTGGGACTTTGACCAATTCGGTCATTCCAGGCGGGCCAATCAAGAAGATCAGAAAGGGCTTGGTGATTCCTTCCGGATCGGTAGAAAAGGCTCAAATTGGTCTAGAGCTTATCAAGTCATCGATTCTTGAATTAGCCCGTGCCAATCCGGGAGGTATCCTGAACTCAGACGCTGCAAAAGCACTTGGGCTTCAAAGCGATTACCTTGGTGGCTCTAAGGATTACTTAAGCTGGAGCGTACTTGGCGTGCTTATGCGAGAGGGGAAGATGGTTCGCGTTGAGCCTAGACGACACAAGGCGACAACTAAATGACGGCTAACAATTCATTCAAGCTGACAGCTCGACTTAACACAATCGTTGAACGAAATCTCCTGTCAAGCCGCCAATGACGGCAATGGGTCGTTCTGCGACCCCTCAACCAACCCGCAGATCGGCGTAGAGCAAAAGAAAGGCCCTTCCTCATAGGTGAAAGGCCTTTCGTTTTAGAACTGACTCAGCGTGGTTTATCCGCGCTTGAACAGGCGCTCGTGCATCCATCCATCGTTGGTCAGGATGACGGCCGCCTTACCCTGGATATCTCCCTGGGTCTGTTCCGCAAAATTCTTGTAATTGGCACGCATGCCTTCCGATTTGGCCCAGTCATCTGCACCTTCTACCTTGTAGCGGTAGTTCACCTGCGACAGCTTTACGCCCATCATGTCGCTGGGTTCAGTGAAGTTGCTCACTTCCACAACGGTGTACTTGCCGGTGCAGAAGGCATCTTGTCCAGCCATCGTGTTGGCACCATTGGCGATGAGGAATTTCTTGCCGGTGTCAGTGACTTGGTACTCGGTGGCCGGCTCCATCTTGTTGCCGAACATGGCTTTGACTGCGGTGTCCCGCTTTGTCAGCAGCCCGGCATCGACCAGCGCGTCGGCGCGCTTCTTGCTCTGACCGCGGCGTTCAGAGCGGCCAGCGAGTACTTGCCAAGATGCTGGATGATGACTTGAGCTTTCTTGTGTTCGCCGGCTTGGGTGGAGGCCCGCTTGGTGGGTGTGACTTCTTTGAGGTAGCGGGTCAGTGCCGCTGCGACGGTCATGCGCTCGGCGGGTGCGCGCTGGATATATACGCCGCGTACCATTTCGTCTTCGGTACGGCGCGCCCAGTCTTCGGCATCCCGCTTGGTGCGGAACGTCTTGGCCGTGGCCGGCCAGCCAGTCTTGCGAATTAGGGCTTTCCAAGTGCCCGAGGACGTCTTAACAATCGTAGCCATGAGTACTCCGTATGGGGCTAGCGCCGCATCACTGTACCGAAACTGTACCTGACCACAATTTTAGGAAAATCCCCCGGTGCGGGGCTTGTACTGCGAAATCTTCTAATGGCTTGAATTAGCAGAAGATTTGGAGATGGTGCCCGGGGCCGGAATCGAACCGGCACGCCTTGCGGCGGGGGATTTTGAGTCCCCTGCGTCTACCAATTTCACCACCCGGGCACGGGGGAACGGGCTTCGAGCGAAGGCCGTCTGGAAGGAAGGTTGCGATTATATGCGGTCTTGAAAATCTTCGCTTGTGCCCTCATGTGTAGGGGCACGCCCG
The DNA here is from genome assembly GCF_002119705.1 of Bordetella genomosp. 6. Lineage (NCBI taxonomy): Bacteria > Pseudomonadati > Pseudomonadota > Betaproteobacteria > Burkholderiales > Alcaligenaceae > Bordetella > Bordetella genomosp. 6. Next base: position 4,606,362 of record NZ_CP021107.1, on the reverse strand, counting down.
GGGCCGCTGCCGTGCGCCGGCCCGCGATTGTTCATTCTTTGACCAGTTACGTACCACGATGAGCCAGACCACCACGAATTCCGCATCCGAAACCCTGGGGTTCCAGGCCGAGGTGAAGCAGCTGCTGCACCTGATGATTCACTCTCTCTACAGCAACAAGGAGATCTTCCTGCGCGAGCTGGTGTCGAACGCGTCGGACGCGTGTGACAAGCTGCGCTTCGAGGCGATCGACCAGCCGGCCTTGCTGGAAGGCGACGGGGAGCTGGCGATCCGGGTGGATTACGACAAGGCCGCCCGCACGATCACGATTTCCGATAACGGTATCGGTCTGTCGCGCGACGAGGCGGTGGCCAACCTGGGCACGATTGCCCGGTCGGGCACGCGCGAGTTTTTCTCGCAGCTGACGGGCGACAAGCAGAAGGACGCGCAGCTGATCGGCCAGTTCGGGGTGGGGTTCTATGCCTCGTTCATCGTGGCCGACAAGGTGACGGTGCTGAGCCGCCGCGCCGGGCTGGCGGCCAATGAGGCGATCCGCTGGGAGTCGGACGGGCAGGGCGAGTTCAGCATCGCGCCGGCCGAGAAGGCCGGCCGCGGCACGGACGTGACGCTGCATTTGCGCGCCGACGAGGACGAGTTGCTCAATGGCTGGAAGCTGCGCGAGATTCTGCGCCGTTATTCGGACCATATTTCGCTGCCGGTCCGCATGGCCAAGGAGGATTGGGACGCGGAGAAGGGCGAGCAGGTCAAGGGCGATGAGCTGGAGACGGTGAACCAGGCGAATGCGCTGTGGACGCGCAACAAATCGGATATCACCGACGAGCAGTATCGCGAGTTCTACAAGACGGTGTCGCACGATTATGACGATCCGCTGGCGTGGACGCATAACCGGGTGGAGGGCCGCAGCGAGTATACGCAGCTGCTGTACGTGCCCAAGCACGCGCCGTTCGATATGTGGGACCGCGACGCACGCCGCGGGGTGAAGCTGTATGTGAAGCGGGTGTTCATCATGGACGACGCGGAGCAGTTGCTGCCGTCGTATCTGCGTTTCGTGCGCGGGGTGATCGATTCGGCGGATCTACCGCTGAACGTGTCGCGCGAGATCCTGCAGGAGAGCCGCGACGTGCGGGCGATCCGCGAGGGTTCGGCCAAGCGGGTGCTGTCGCTGCTGGAGGACATGGCGGAGAACAAGGCGGAGGATTACGCGACGTTCTGGACGGAGTTCGGCCAGGTGCTGAAGGAAGGCACGGGCGAGGACGCGGCCAACCGCGAGCGCATCGCCAAGCTGCTGCGCTTTGCGTCGACGCACGACGGCGGGCAGGCGCAGACGGTGTCGTTCGCCGACTATGTGGGCCGCATGAAGGACGGTCAGGACAAGATTTACTACGTGACGGCGGATACCTTCACGGCGGCGGCGAATAGTCCGCATCTGGAGATTTTCCGGAAGAAGGGCATCGAGGTGCTGCTGCTGTCGGATCGGGTGGACGAGTGGATGCTGTCCTATCTGCGCGAGTTCGACGGCAAGTCGCTGGTGTCGGTGGCCAAGGGCGGCCTGGACCTGGCCGAGTTGGCGGACGAGGAAGAGAAGAAGCGCCAGTCCGAGGTGGCCGAGACGTTCAAGCCGCTGGTCGAGCGTCTGCAGCAGGCGCTGGCCGAGCAGGTGAAGGAGGTGCGGGTGACGCAGCGCCTGGTGGATTCCCCGGCTTGCGTGGTGGTGGGCCAGAACGAGCTCAGCCCGCATTTGCTGCGCATGCTGAAGGCGGCCGGCCAAGAGGCGCCGGAGGTCAAGCCGGTGCTGGAAATCAACCCGGACCACGCGCTGATCGCGCGGATTCGCGATGCCGGCGAGGCGGAGTTCGGCGATTGGGCCGCGCTGCTGCTGGACCAGGCGCTGCTGGCCGAAGGCGCGCAGATCGCCGACCCGGCGGCCTTCGTGAAGCGCTTGAACGGGCTGTTGCTGAAGGCTTGAGGGGTTTTCGATGTGCGACGTGCCTGTCCCAGCGGGGGCAGGTACCCTGTGCCGCAGGTGCCAGTCCCCGTTCGGGGTAGGCACGCGGAGGAGTCGGTCGGTGCCAGTCCCCGTTCGGGGACAGGCACCGAAGTATTAGGTTAGCGGCAGCGTCAGGATGCCCTGGGTGGCGGGGCGCATCATGAGGCGGCGGTACCAGGCCGCGATGTGGGGCGTGGCGGGGCGTTCGATGGGCAGGCCCAGCCAGCGGTGCGCGGCGCAGCCCAGCGCGATGTCGCCCATGCTGAATTGCGGGCCGGCGATGAAGTCGCGCCCGGCCAGGGCGTTCTCCAGCATCAGGGCGGCCTTGCCGGCCTGGCGGGCCGAGGCTTCGATGGCGGCGGTGTCGCGCTGTTCGGCCGGGGTGCGCACCAGGCCCAGGAAGGCGGCCAGCATGCTGGGCTGCCATTCGGTGGTCTGCCAATCCATCCAGCGGTCGGCGTCGGCGCGTAGGCACGGGTCGGCGGGGCTGATCGCGCCGTCGCCGTAGCGCGCGCCCAGGTAGCGCACGATGGCGTTGGATTCCCACAGGATGAAGCCGCCGTCGTCGATCAGCGGCACCTTGCGGTTGGGGTTCATGCGGATGTATTCGGGGGTGTCCAGCCCGCCGAACTGGCCGCCGGCCTCGATGAAGGTGTGCGGCAGCGCCAGTTCGCGCACGGCCCACATGACTTTTTGCACGTTGACCGAACTCAGCCGGCCCCAGATCTTCAGCATGTCGAAACCCCTGTCTTGATTGTCGGTACCGCTATACGGGCGGCAGGTTGCGCCGCGGAAAGCCGCTTTCGCGGCCGAACCGCACCCAGTTGAAGGCGCGCCCCGGGTCGGTCTTGCGGCCCGGGGCGATGTGTTCGTGGCCGCGCGCGTCGGCCAGCGGGTAGCGCGCGCGCAGCACCTGCGCCAGGCGCGCCAGCGTGGCGTACTGGGCATCGGCGTAGGGCAGGATGTCGGTGCCTTCCAGTTCGATGCCGATCGAGAAGTCGTTGCAGTTGGCGCGGCCCTTGAAGCTGGATACGCCGGCATGCCAGGCGCGCGACTCGGTGGCGGCGAACTGGATGACGGCGCCGTCGCGGCGGATGAAGAAATGGGCCGAGACGTGCAGGCCGCGCAGGCGCTCCAGCCACGGGTCGGCGCTGTAGTCCAGCCGGTTCAGGAACAGGTCCGCGACGTACGGGCCGCCGAACTGGTTGGGCGGCAGGCTGATGTTGTGGATGACCAGCAGGCTGATCTGCGTGCCCGCGGGGCGGGCATTGACGTTGGGCGAGGGGGCGCGGGTGACCGCGGGCCCGGGGATCAGCCAGCCGTGGCGGTCCAGTAGCAGTCGTTGCATGATGGGGTCAGGCTTGTTGCGGGTGACCCTGCATTATGCAGGATGGGGCCGGATCCTCCAGCCCGCCGGGATGCCGCGGCCGCCGTTCAGCCGCGATCGGCGCCGCGGCGGGCGTGGTCGCTGCTGCACCAGGTCTGGCCGCCCAGCAGCACGGCCTCGGCGCGCGGCAGGTGCACGCCGCAATGGGCGCAGCGCACCATGGGCTGGCTGGCGGCGTCCGGGGCGGGACGGGGGGGCTCGGCGCGCGGCGCGCGCTTGCCGGCGGCGCGGGCGCCGGCCAGGCGCGCGATGAACAGCACGGCCAGAATGACGACGAACCAGAAGATCAGCTTGCCCACTTCAACCTCGATGCAGAATGACTTCCAGCACGAACCGGCTGCCGGTGTAGGCCAGGATCAGGAACGCGAAGCCGGTCAGGGTCCAGCGCAGCGCGACGCGGCCGCGCCAGCCGCGGATGTGGCGGCCCAGCAGCAGCACGCCGAAGGTGGCCCAGGACAGCAGCGTGAAGATGGTCTTGTGGTCGAACGGCAGGAATTTGCCGGTCAGGGTGATGGAGGCGACCGAGCCGGAGCCCACCGCCAGGGTCAGGACCGCGAAGCCGATCCAGATGACGCGAAACAGCAGGCGCTCCTGCACCAGCAGCGGCGGCTGGGCATCCAGCACGCGGCCGACGATGCTGCGCTCGGCCGGCGCGTCCAGCGGACGGTGCAGGTGGCGATCGAGCAGGGCCATCAGCATGGCGTGCAGGGCGGCGATGGTGATCAGGCCGTAGGCGGCCAGCGCGATCAGCAGGTGGGCGCGCAACCAGGGGTTGTTGGCATGGGGCACCAGCTGGGCCTGCGGGAACAGCGCGGCTATTGCGGTTACGATAGCGGCTGCCGGCAGCAACAGCAGCTGCAGGCCGTCGATGCGGATCAGCAGGCTTTCCAGCCAGAACACGACCAGGCCCAGCCATACGGCGGCCGACAGGGCCAGCGCCCAGCCGATGTACAGGTGTTGCGTCCCCAGCATGGCTTGCTGCAGGGCCACGCCGTGCAGGACCAGCGCGCCCAGCAGGCCGGTTCGGGTTAGCTTGCTTGCTTGATCCACGCTGCCGCGGCCTTGCAGGCGTCGCCACAGCGACCCTGCGAGTACCGCATAAGCCAGCGCGGCCACGGCGTGAAATACAATGCCTGATGACATAAAAACCGTTGTCTGGATGGGGCCATGGGCGCTTGTCGCCCGCCGGCGGCTAGCTGCGCCCAGGCGGCCTCGTTCAATCAACTAGTGTAAGCGGAAACGCCTCTCATGCTCGATAACCTGACTCAACGGCTGTCGCGCGTCGTCAAGACGCTGCGCGGCGAAGCCCGCCTGACCGAGGCCAACACCCAGGAGATGCTGCGCGAAGTGCGCATGGCGCTGCTGGAGGCCGACGTGGCGCTGCCCGTGGTGCGCGACTTCGTGGCGCGCGTCAAGGAAAAGGCCCTGGGCGAAGAAGTGGCCGGCAGCCTCAGCCCCGGCCAGGCCCTGGTGGGCGTGGTCCACAAGGAGCTGACCAGCCTGATGGGCGGCGACCTGGGCGAGCACGCCGGCGAGCTGTCGCTGGCCACCCAGCCGCCCGCGGTCATCCTGATGGCCGGCCTGCAGGGCGCGGGCAAGACCACCACCACCGGCAAGCTGGCGCGCTGGCTGTCCGAGGGCCAGCACGTCCAGAACGGCCGCAAGACGGGCAAGAAGAAGGTGCTGGTGGTCAGCGCCGACGTCTATCGCCCGGCCGCCATCGAGCAGTTGAAGACCGTGGCCGCCCAGGTCGGGGTGGATTTCCTGCAGTCGGATGCGAGCCAGAAGCCGGAAGACATTGCCCGCAACGCGGTCGACCATGCGCGCCGCCACCACTACGACGTGCTGATCGTCGACACGGCCGGCCGGCTGGGCATCGACGAGGCCATGATGCGCGAGATCCGCGCGCTGCACGACCTGGTCAAGCCGATCGAGACGCTGTTCGTGGTCGACGCGATGCAGGGCCAGGACGCGGTCAATACCGCGCGGGCCTTCGGCGACGCGCTGCCGCTGACGGGCGTGGTGCTGACCAAGCTGGACGGCGACGCGCGCGGCGGCGCGGCGCTGTCGGTGCGGCATGTCACCGGCAAGCCGCTGAAGTTCGTCGGCGTATCCGAAAAGCTGGACGGCCTGGAGCCGTTCCACCCCGAACGCATGGCGCAGCGCGTGCTGGGCATGGGCGACATCGTGTCGCTGGTCGAGCAGGCGCAGAAGAACATCGACATCGCCGAGGCGCAGAAGCTGGCCTCGAAGATCAAGTCCGGCAACAAGTTCGACTTGAACGACTTCCGCGACCAGCTGGGCCAGGTCAAGAAGCTGGGCGACATGGGCTCGCTGCTGGAAAAGCTGCCCGCGCAGTTCCAGCAGGCGGCCGGCCAGCTGCAGGGCGGCCAGGCCGAGAAGCAGCTGCGCCGCACCGAGGGCATCCTGAACTCCATGACGCCGGGCGAGCGCGCCAAGCCCGAGCTGATCAAGGCGTCGCGCAAGCGCCGCATCGCCGCCGGCGCCGGCGTGCCGGTGCAGGAAGTCAACCGCCTGCTGTCGCAGTTCGAGCAGATGCAGGGCATGATGAAGCAGATGAAAAAGGGCGGCATGGCCAAGATGATGCGCGCCATGGGCGGCATGAAGGGCCTGGGCCGCTTTGGCGGCATGCGCTAGCGGCGAGCGTGGGCGTGCAATAAAAAAACGGCCAGACTTTGCGTCTGGCCGAATCGATCGGGGCTAAGCGGGGATAGCCGCCCCGATACAAACCGGCAAACGCTGCGGGGTTTGCCGGTCTGTCCTGGTTGTTACTCGGTAAGCGGCGGAATGCGCAGCACCTGGCCCGGGTAGATCTTGTCCGGATCGCTGAGCATGGGCTTGTTGGCCTCGAAAATCGTCGGGTACTTGGCGCCCTTGCCCTTGCCGTAGTTGGCTTCGGCGATCTTCCACAGGGTATCGCCCTTCTGCACCGTGTACATCACGGCGGCGGGGGCGGCCTGCGCGGTCTGCAGCTGGTTGTCCACCTGCGCCACGCCCACGGTGTTGCCCAGGGCCAGCACGATTTTCTCGGCCGCCTCGGTCGAGGCCGCGTTGCCCTTGACCGTGACCTTGTCGCCATCGACGGAGATGTCCAGCCCTTCGGCCGACAGCCCGTGCTTGTCCAATTCCTTTTTCAGCTCGTCGGCGGTCGCGGCCTTCGCTTCGCTGGCGCCGAACAGTTTCTCTCCGACTTCCTTGATGAAGTTGAGCAAGCCCATTTTTCTTCCTTGTGCGTTGAAAAAAGCATTGATCGCGAAAACGATTATGGGTGCAGCGGCGGCGCGGGTGATGCAGCAAGATGTAACGTCTTGCAGCTTCATGCTGCCGCCGCGGCGCCCGCGGACGGACGGCCTCGCGAGTTAGCCGCCGCCCACCGCCACGACGATTTCGATCTGATCGCCATCGTCCAGCAGGGTATCGCCATGTTTGCTTTTGGGCACGATTTCGCCGTTGCGCTCGACCGCCACGCGCTTGCCCTGGTAGCCCAGGGTTTCCAGCAGTTCGACGACGGTGGTCTGCAGAGGAAACTCGCGCGCCTCGCCGTTCAATGTGATGTGCATACGGATCTCCTCAAGCGGGGTTGGCTGCGTAAGTATCGGTAGCCTGGATCAGCCGGGCCAGGATGCCGGGTTCGTCGAACGCGTGGCCCGCGTCCGGAATCAGGTGGAACTGCGCCTGCGGCCAGGCGCGGTGCAGGTCCCAGGCGGTGCGCGCCGGCGTGCACACGTCGTAGCGGCCCTGCACGATGGTGCCGGGTATGCCGTGCAGCTTGTGCGCATCGCGGATCAGCTGGCCTTCCTCCATGAAGCCGCCATGCACGAAGTAGTGGTTCTCGATGCGGGCGAAGGCCAGCGCCGCGCGGTCGGCCGCATGGCTTTGCTGGTGGCGCGGGCTGGGCAGCAGGGTGATGGTGTGGTCTTCCCAGCGGCTCCAGGCCTTGGCCGCGCGCAATTGCTCGGCCGGATCGTCGCCGGTCAGGCGCCTGTGGTAGGCCGCGATCAGGTCGCCGCGCTCTTCGGGCGGGATGGGCGCCACGTATTCTTCCCAGCGGTCGGGAAACAGCCACGACGCGCCTTCCTGGTAGAACCACTGCACTTCGGCGCGCCGCAGCCCGAAAATCCCGCGCACCACCAGTTCGCTGGCGCGTTGCGGGTGGGTCTGCGCATAAGCCAGCGCCAGGGTCGAGCCCCACGAGCCGCCGAACACCAGCCAGCGCTCGGCGCCCATGACCTCGGCGCGCAGGCGCTCGATGTCGGCCACCAGGTGCCAGGTGGTGTTGTTCTCCAGGCTGGCGTGCGGCAGCGAGCGGCCGCAGCCGCGCTGGTCGAACAGCAGCACGTTGTAGCGGCGCGGGTCGAACAGCTGGCGGTGCACCGGCGAGCAGCCGCTGCCCGGGCCGCCATGCAGGAATACCGCCGGCTTGCCCTGCGGGTTGCCGCACAGCTCCCAATAGATCTGGTGGCCGTCGCCGGTGTCCAGGGTGCCTTGGCGATAGGGTTCGATCGGTGGATAGAGCATTCAGGCTCGCTTGAACATCAGGTCCCAGACGCCGTGGCCCAGGCGCAGGCCGCGCGTCTCGAACTTGGTTTGCGGACGGAAATCCGGGCGCGGTGCGTAGCCGTCGACGGTATTGCGCAGCAGCGGCTCGCCGCTCAGCACTTCCAGCATCTGGACCGCGTAGTCTTCCCAGTCGGTGGCGCAGTGGATGTAGCCGCCCGGCGCCAGCCGGCTGGCCAGCAGCGCCACGAAGGGCGGCTGCAGCAGGCGGCGCTTGTGGTGGCGCTTCTTGGGCCACGGATCGGGAAAATACACGTGCACGCCGGCCAGCGAGTCGGGGGCGATCATGTCGCGCACCACTTCCACCGCGTCGTGCTGGACGATGCGCAGATTGGCGATGGCCGATTCCTCGATGCGGTGCAGCAGCGAGCCCACGCCGGCGTTGAAGACTTCCACGCCCAGGAAATTGTCGCCCGGGCGCGCCAGGGCGATTTTTTCGGTGGTCTCGCCCATGCCGAAACCGATTTCCAGGATGGTGGGCGCCTGGCGGCCGAAGGTGGCGGCCATGTCCAGGGGGCGCGGCGCGTACGGCACGGACCACTTGTCCATCAGCTGCTCCAGCGCGTCGCGCTGGCGCTGCGTGATGTGGCCGCGGCGGTGCACGAAGCTGCGGATATGGGTGGCGCCCGGGCTGGCGGGGGCGTGCTCGGCGCTGGCCAGCGCGGCCTGGGTGGCCTCGCTCAGCGGGGCGCCTTCGGGAGGATTGGCGGGGGTGTTCGTATTCATAGGCTGAATTGTAGTAGGGCCGCGACCCCGGCCGGCGGGCCGCTGGCTACAGGTATAGTTCATCACTGCGTATCTGTCACGGCACCCCATCCATGAATCCAGCCCGCTTCGATCTGGTCACGCTGGCGCTGTTTGTCGCGGTGGCGCGCCAGGGCAGCATTTCGGCCGGCGCGCGCCAGTCGCACCTGGCGGTGGGCGCGGCCAGCAAGCGCATTTCCGACCTGGAGAGCGCCCTGGGCACGCCGCTTCTTTACCGCACCGCGGCCGGCGTCGAACTGACCGACGCCGGCCAGGCCTGCCTGGCGCACGCCCTGCGGGTGCTGCAGGAGGTCGAGCACATGGCCGGCGTGCTGTCCGATTTCGCGCAAGGCGTGCGCGGCCAGGTGCGCATCGCCGCCAACACTTCGTCGATCACCCAGTTTCTGCCCGAAGACCTGGCCGGCTTCATGCAGCGCCATCCGGCCGTGCGCATCCACCTCGAAGAGCAGAACAGCAGCGACATCGTCACCGCCGTGGCCGAGAACCGCGCCGACGTCGGCATCTTCGCCGACCGCACGCCCGCGGCCGGGCTGACCACCGTGCCGTACCGGCTCGACGAGCTGGTGCTGATCACGCCGCCGCGCCACCCGCTGGCCGCCCGTGCCCAGGTGGCGTTTGCCGACACGCTGGACTGCGACTACGTCGGGCTGCCGCCGGCCACTTCGCTGGCCACCCGCCTGGCCGACGAGAGCGCGCAGCTCGACAAGAGCATCCGGCTGCGCATCCAGGTGCGCAGCTTCGACGCGATCTGCCGCATGGTGGTGGCCACCGGCGGCGTCGGCATCCTGCCGCGCATCGCCGCCGAGCCGCACGCGCGCTCGATGCAGGTGCGGCTGATCCCGCTGTCCGACGACTGGGCCCAGCGCTGGCTGCTGCTGGGCGTGCGCGACCTCGACAGCCTGCCGGTGGCCGCGCGGCTGCTGGTGCGCAGCCTGGCCGAAGGGGCGGCCTGAGGCGCCGCCGGCCTTCTCCATCCACGAAAGCCCCCTTGCCCATTTGCTCATACCTGCCGCGCGGCAATTGCCCGCACACTGCTGCTCCATATAAGCCACGAATACGGAGACGACATGGCGGGGCAGATACTGGCCGGCATACGGGTGCTGGAGCTCGGGCAACTGATCGCGGGGCCCTTTGCCGCCAAGACGCTGGCCGACTTCGGCGCGCAGGTCATCAAGATCGAACCGCCGGGGCAGGGCGACCCGCTGCGCAAGTGGCGCCTGCTGCATGAGGGCACCTCGGTCTGGTGGGAGGCGCAGTCGCGCAACAAGCAATCCGTGTGCGTGGATCTGCGCCAGCCCGAGGGCCAGGACCTGGTGCGCCAGCTGGCCGCCCAGGCCGATGTGCTGATCGAGAACTTCCGCCCCGGCACCATGGAGAAATGGGGCCTGTCGTGGGAGACGCTGCATGCCCTCAACCCGCGGCTCATCATGCTGCGCATCTCGGGCTACGGCCAGACCGGCCCCAAGGCGCAGGAGCCCGGCTTCGCCGCCATCGGCGAAGCCATGGCGGGGCTGCGCTACCTCAACGGCGAGCCCGGCCGCGCGCCCGTGCGCGCCGGCCTGTCGCTGGGCGACACCGTTGCCGGCCTGCACGGCGCCATGGGCGTGCTGCTGGCCCTGTACCAGCGCGATGCGCGCGGCGGGCAAGGGCAGGTCATCGACGCCGCCCTCTACGAGAGCATCTTCAACCTGAGCGAGAGCCTGCTGCCCGAGTACTCCGTATTCGGCGCCGTGCGCGAGCCGGCCGGCGCCGCGCTGCCGGGCATCGCCCCGTCCAACGCCTACCCGTGCCGCGACGGCTACGTGCTCATCGCCGGCAATGGCGACGCCATCTTCCAGCGCCTCATGCAGCGCATCGAACGCAGCGACCTGGGCGACGACCCGGAACTCGCGCACAACGACGGCCGCGCGCGCCGCGCCCACGAGCTGGACGCGGCCATCGGCGCCTGGACCGCCCAGCGCGACATCGGCAGCGTGCTCGAGGCCATGCGCGCGGCCGGCGTGCCGGCCGGGCGCATCTACAGCGTGGCCGACATCGCGCAAGACCCGCACTACCAGGCCCGCGGCGCCATCGCCCGGCTGCGCGCGGCCAGCGGCATCGAGGTCGACATGCCGGCGGTCTTTCCCTGCCTGTCGGACAACCCGGGCGCCATCCGCGAACGCGCCCCGCTGCTGGGCGAGCATACCGACGCCGTGCTGGAAGAGGCTGGGCTCGACGATGCGGCGCGCGCCGGCCTGCGCGCCCGTGGGGTGATCGCATGAACGGCCCGCAACGCATCGAGATCAACGAAGTCGGCCCGCGCGACGGCCTGCAGATCGAGCGCACCCTGGTGGCCACCGACGACAAGGTCGCCTTTGTCGACGCTTTGTCGGCCTGCGGCTTCGCGCGCATCGAAGTCACCAGCTTCACCTCGCCCAAGGCCATTCCCGCCCTGGCCGACGCCCAGGACGTCATGCGCCGCATCGCGCGCAGGCCCGGCGTCGTCTACACCGCGCTCATCCCCAACATCCGCGGCCTGGAACGCGCGCTGCAGGCCGGCACCGACGAGATGAACCTTGTCATGTCGTGCAGCGAAACCCACAACCGCGCCAACCTGCGCATGACGCGCGAGCAGTCCTTCGACGAGCTGGCCGCCATCCTGCGCCGCGCCGGCGAGGCCGGCGTGCCGTGCAACGTATCGCTGTCGACCGCCTTCGGCTGTCCCTTCGACGGCGATGTGCCGGCCGACGACGTGATGCGGCTGGCGCGCCAGCTGGCCGACGCCGGCGCCCAGGGCATCACCCTGTGCGACACCACCGGCATGGCCTATCCCACCCAGGTCGCGCGGCTGTGCGAGACCTTCCAGCGCGCCTTGCCCCGCACCGCGCTGACCGTCCACCTGCACAACACGCGCGGCATGGCGCTGGCCAACGCCGTGGCCGCCTGGCAGACCGGCGTCACGCGCTTTGACGCCGCCGCCGGCGGCCTGGGCGGCTGCCCCTACGCGCCCGGCGCCAGCGGCAACGTCAACACCGAGGAAATCGTGCACATGTTCGATTGCATGGGCGTGGCCACCGGCGTCGCGCTGGCGCCCCTGCTCGACATCGTGCGCGGCCTGCCCGGCCTGGTGCAGCGCGCCCTGGCCAACCCCTTGCTGGCGGCCGGCCCACGCCTGGCCACCCACCAGCCGCCGGCCTGGCTGGCCGAGCGTTTCCCGGCCGCCTGACGGCGGCCATCGTCACCACAGTACCCATAACAAACAGGAGACCAACCATGCACATTGCCAAGCTACGCCTGCTGCGCGGCGCCGCCCTGGCCGCCACCCTGGCCGTGGGCGCCACCGCCGCGCACGCCAGCGACTATCCCCAGCGGCCCATCTCGCTGATCGTTTCGGCCGCGCCGGGCGGCACCACCGACATCGCCGCGCGCCTGATCGCCCAGCCCCTGGGCCAGGCCCTGGGCCAGACCGTCGTCGTCGACAACAAGCCGGGCGCCTCCGGCGGCATCGCCGGCCAGATGGTCGCGCGCGCCCAGCCCGACGGCTACACCCTGCTGCTGCAGTACTCGGGTTTCCAGGCCATCACCCCGCACGTCTCCACCAACCTTGGCTGGGATCCCATCAAGGACTTCGCGCCCGTCGCCAACGTCCTGTCGGCCCCGCAAGTCGTCGTCGTGCGGCCCGACCTGCCCATCAAGACCCTCAAGGACCTGGTCGACTACGCCAAGGCCAACCCCGGCAAGCTGAACTACGCCTCCTCCGGCAACGGCTCGCTGCAGCAGGTGGCCACCGAACTGCTCAACCAGATGGCCGGCATCCAGATCGCCCACATCCCCTACAAGGGAACCGGCCCGGCCTTGAACGACCTGCTCGGCGGCGCCGTCGACCTCACCATCACCACCCCGCCGCCGCTGCTGGGCCACATCGCCGCCGGCAAGCTGCGCGCCCTGGCCGTCACGGGCGACAAGCGCCTGCCCAGCCTGCCCGACGTGCCCACCGCCGCCGAAGCCGGCTACCCCGACCTCATCGTCTCGTCGTGGTTCGCCATGTACGCCCCGGCCGGCACCCCGCCCACCATCGTCGAGAAACTGTCGGGCGAAATCCGGAAAATCATGGCCACCGACGCCTTTCGCCAGAAAGCCGCCGAGCAGGGCGCCGAGGCGCGTTACATGGATCCCAAGCAACTGGGCGCCTACACCCAGGAAGAACTGGACCGCTGGGGCAAGGTCGTCAAGGCCGCCAATATCAGCGCCAACTGAGGCTGCGTGACCGCCCGCCCGCCGCGCGTGCGCGCGGCGCCGCTGGGCGCTATAATGCGCAGCTTCCCCGGCCCCTTGCGGGCCGGCGGCATCCAGAGCGGGTGTAGTTCAATGGTAGAACGGCGGCTTCCCAAGCCTCAAGCGTGGGTTCGATTCCCATCACCCGCTCCAACTCCCACCAAATATCAAGTGGCTACCGCGCCGCTCATGCAGAGGCATGCGGACGCTGGGGCTCGATTATCGGTGGCGTTGCCCCAAAATTGGCCCAGGTCTCCCAGACGCGCGGGCTGAATTTCAATGCGATTTTCCGTGGGGGTAGCAGGCTTGCTCCGCAGGTGTAGCGACTGGGCGGGTATGAACAGGCATGGTTCACCCAAGCCTGAATTTTTTGATGATTGCTATAACTTTGCGCAAGATTGAGGGGGGCTGGGGCGACAGCAAGCATTCTCGGTTCAGGCTGGTCATCGTCTGAGTCTGGCCGCAAGCACGAGCGCATTCCAGTCATCCGGCGGATTCCCTCTATCCAGCATCTTCCTGAATACACGATAAGCATCGTCGTCGCTTTCATAAGCGCGCTTCGTGTCTTCATCATTGACCCACGCCACCACGATGATCTTGCTGGCCGCATGGTATCGAAAGAACAATCGGTACTGCTGGAAGAATTTGGCCAGGAACCAATGCTTGTGCTGGTCTCCCAGCGTTCCACCTTGCCGATATTCCGCCCGAGTCGGATCTTGAGGGATGACCTCGAACGCCAATTTCGCGATAGCGGCCAAGCGCTTCGTGGCATTGCGTCGATGGTATCCGTCCGGATCTTTGCGCTTCAATGCTCCAACCTGCTGCTGAAGACTTTCCAGTTGCGCACGAAAGAGCGGATGCAGGTAGATGGTCCAGCCGTTGACCGTAACGGGGCCATTCGATTCAGCCGTCATTCGTCATCCGCGGACAGCGGCGCATCGAAGTCGATATCTCCAGCCTCGAGTGCGGCCTTTTTCATATAGGCAAGCAAGTCGTCCGACAAGGGGACGAGGCGTTCCGGATGCGACGCGATGTCGTGGGCGAGGAAAGCCAGGAATGCCCCAAGCACGGGGTCTTCCTCACCAGCTTCTTTGGCACGCGAGAGCACCACTTCGCCGTTGGCGCGGATGCTGTAGTGAATCTTGTCGCGTTTCTTCAGGCCGAGGGCTCGCCTTACCGTTTCGGGAACAGTGGTCTGGTAGCGTTCGGTGAGGGTGGATTCGACATCCAGGGTCGCGGGCATGCTGATCTCCCAAGGGCAGATAAAGCATGGTAATGCAATTGCATTACCATGTCTGGGCAGAGATCATGCGCCCATGCGCAATCTCGTGTGTCGCGCCCCAGGCTCCTTGGTGCGTTCCAAATCCGTCAGATGGCCGCACTCACTCACGCTTGGTTGGCTCGACTCCAAGACAGAAGGCTGCTGCTGCAGCGGTTTTCTCTGAGTGCGTCCTGATCGAGGAAAGCATCTCGAGAGTATGGTTCTATATAAGTCCAAATATGAATGTTTAATTTTATATATAACTCATATTTGATGGTTTATGCAAAATTTGGCGCATTGATTGTGCTGTGCCGGTGTGCTCAAATATGAGTGCCTATCGGCGGTTTTCACCCATATTTGAGCAGGTGCCCGCATGCCGACTTCCGAACAGAGAAATTCCAGCCCGCGGGTCGCGATGCCTCGGCCTGTGGAGCGTGCGTTGCAACGCCTTGGACAGGACATCTCCACCGCGCGCCGTGTGCGTCGCTTGAGCCAGGAAGACCTGGCGCAGCGTGTCGGCACTTCGCTCAGTACAGTCAGGCGTATGGAAGACGGCCATCCCGGCACGGCCTTGCATACTTTCCTGCGTGCCTTGCATGTGCTTGGCCGTCTTGACGATGTGCTGCGCGTGATGGCCACCGAGAATGATGTGCTGGGGATGGAACTGGTGCGGGAGCAACTGCCGCAACGCGTGCGCACGGTTCGCGGCAGCAAACCGCGAGTGGGTCGTTCCGCTGTCGCCAAAGAAGGTACGTCCGATGACGCCGATGAACTGGAGGGCTTCTGATGGCGACCAAGTCCTCGAGGCGTCAGGACCTGGAAGTGCATCTGGGATCCGCCGGCCAGGTTGTCGGGCGCTTGTATCTGGGCAGCGGCAAGCGCAGTGCGTTCAGCTACGACGAGCGCTGGTTGCGCGATGCGAGGTTCTTCACGCTGTCGCCTGATTTGCTGCCCGTCCTCAGCGTACAGCACCGGGCGGAGGTCGCTCAGGCAGTGGACCGCTGGCGTGTCGTGGCCAGAGGGCTCGGCATGCAAGGCACTGATCTGGTGGATTTCGAGCCCGCATTTGCGTAGGGCCGTACTATCCAGGCCCATCAAACTGGCACGAATTGCCGTAAATCGTCGCTGCAGTCGTGCGTGAAAGAGCGGGTGCGGACAGCGATGGTCCAGCCATTGCTTGCGACGTGGCCGCAGCGCGTTCCGCCGCCTTTGAAATCCCCCTACAACCCCAGCGCCGCCCGTAACGCCTGGACTTTCTCGTTGACCCGCTTGGCGCGATAGATCAGCGCGACCTGCGCGCTGGCCGGCGAGGGCGAGATGCGGATGGGGGCGACCGTGCCGGGGGGGACGTTCTGCAGCGTTTCGCCGTGCGCGAAGCCCAGCCCTATGCCGGCCACGACCAGCTGGATGCTGGTGGTGGGGTTGTTGGCCTCGACCACGGGCACCGGGGGCAGCAGCCCGGCGCGGCGGAAGACCCAGTCTATCTCCTTGCGCAGCATCGAGTCCTGGGCGGGCAGGATCCAGTCTTCGTTCACCAGTTTCGCCAGCGGCACGGGGCGGCGCGATCTGGCGAACCGATGTTCGGGGGGCGCGACGAGCTGGTAGTTCGATTCGTAGAGTTTTTCCTGGTGCAGCGGCATCTTGACGGCTTCGATGTGCTGCGGCGCGTAGGTGGTGACGAGCGCGTCGGCGTCGCCTTCCTGGAGCGCGGCGAACAGTTCGGGCACGGGGCGCTCGATCAGCTGGACGTGCACGCGCGGCCGCAAGGCGGCCAGGCGGCTGATCACCATGGGCATGACGCTGTGCGCGACGAAGTGCGGCGCGCCGACGCGGATCAGCGCCGCGACTTGCGGTCCGAGATTGATTTCCTGCGGGACGCGTCCCAGCTCTTCGAGGATCTGCCGCGCGCTGCGCGTGGCAGCGATGCCGTGTCCGGTCGGCGACAGGCCGCGCGAGGTGCGCACGAACAGCTGCACGCCCAGCACGCCCTCGATTTCTTCCAGCATGCGGCTCAAGGCGGGCTGGGTGACGTGCATTTCCTGCGCGGCGGCCCTGAGGCTGCCTTCGCGCGCCAGCGTAAGCAGCAGCTGGAAATGGCGAAAGCGCAGGCGCGAGGCGAGCCGGTTGAGGTCGGGGTCGAGGAGGTCCATTGCGATAACAAGGGGTTTTCACACGATAAGAAGATATTACTTCAGCAAATCGCTGATGCCTCCTAAGATTTGCGCAATCGATGCACTGCTCAGGAGCTGCAATGCTGCATGCGAAGCGAGTGTTTCCGGCACGGCGGGCGTTTGTTGCCGCGCTGGCCGTTCTGATGCTTTGCGCCGGGGCTGGCGCGGATGCGCAGGGGGATTGGCCGGCGCGGCCGATCCGGGTGGTGACGCCGTTTCCCGCCGGGGGGATCAACGATACGGTGATCCGCATCGTGTGCGACAAGGTCGCGCCGGCGCTGGGGCAGCCGATCATCGTCGAGGTGAAGGCGGGCGCGGCGGGAGGCATAGGCACGGATTTCGTGGCCAAGAGCGAGCCGGATGGATATACCTGGCTGGCCTCGTCGGGGCCGGTGTTCACGGCGGCGCCGGCGCTTTTCAGCAGCCTGCCTTTCGATCCGCTCAAGGATTTCCGCGCGGCGGCGATGCTGGCGACGGCGCCGAACATCCTGGTGGTGCCGCCGCAGCTGCCGGTGTCGAATCTGCGTGAGCTGGTCGCCTATGCCAGGCAGGCGCCGGGCGGCATTTCGTATGCGACGCCGGGCGCGGGCAGTTCGGCGCACCTGGGGACCGAGGCGTTCATGCGCGACGCGGGTTTCAGCGCCACGCAGGTGGCGTACCGGGGCGCGCCGCCGGCCCTGCAGGACCTCATCGGCGGGCGGGTGCAGTTCATGATGGTGAGCGCGAGCCTGGCGGCGGCGCAGATCGGCGCGGGCAAGCTCAAGGGCCTGGCCGTGATGGACACGCGCCGCTACCCGGGCGCCGCGGATATTCCGACGGTTGCCGAGGCGGGGTTCAACGTCGAGCCGGTGGTGCCTTGGTTCGCGATCCACGTCCCGGCGCGCACGCCCGAGGCGATCGTGGCGCGCATCAATCGCGAGGTCGCCGCGGCGCTGGCGGATCCCGAGGTCCGGGCCAGGTTGCGCAAGGCCGGCGCGGCGGCGGCCGAGCCGGCGGCGCCGCGGCGGATCGATGCGGCGATGCAGGCCGAGGCGGCGCGTTTCCAGGCGCTGGCGCGCGAGCAGAATCTAAAGCAGCAATGATGAGGGGGCGGTGCAGTCATGGCGTCGATTGAAGGGAAGGCAGGTGGGTCCGCATCGGTTTTCGAGTTGATGAACCCCGCTTCCGTGGCGGTGGTCGGGGCGTCCGAGGACCGCCGCAAGTTCGGCGGCCGCATCCTGCATTTGTTGAACAACCAGGGGTACCAGGGCCGGATTCTGCCGGTCAATCCGGTGCGCGCGGAGATCCTGGGGCACCAGGCCTACCGTTGCATCATGGATCTGCCGCACGCGCCGGACCTGGTGATCCTGGCGATTCCCCGGGACCTGGTCGTCCAGGCCGTGTCCGACTGCGGCGATATCGGCGCCAAGGGGGTGATCGTCGTCGCGTCGGGGTTCTCGGAGTCGGGCGATGAAGGGGCCCGGCTGGAGCAGCAGCTGCTTGCCGTCGCGCGCGAGAAGGCGGTGCGCCTCATCGGGCCGAATTGCGTGGGCGTCGTCAGCCCCGCCAACGGGTTTTCGTTGGCGACCACGGTGTCCCTGGTGGACCGCGCCCCGGTGAAGGGGCACATCGGCCTGATAAGCCAGAGCGGGGCGGTCATGGGGACGATGATCGATCGCGGCATCAGCCAGGACGTCGGCTTTTCCCATTGCATTTCCGTGGGCAACCAGGCGGACCTGGATTTCTGCGATTTCGTCGATTTCATGATCGACGATCCGGGCACGCACGTGATCTGCACCTATGTCGAAGGCATCAGGCGTGCGGATCTGTTCCTGCGCGCGGCCGCACGCGCCCAGGCGGCGAACAAGCCGTGGCTGCTGATGAAGTCGGGCAGGACCGAGGCCGGCGCCGCCTCGGCGTTCTCGCATACGGCGAGTCTTGCGTCGAACCAGGCGATCCTCGATGGCGTGTGCCGCCAGTTCGGCATTGTGCAGGTCGACGACGTCGAGGGCATGCTGGTCGCGGCGTCCGGCTGGAACAAGTATCCGGACATGCGGGTCCGCTCGGTGGCGGTCCTGTCGCCGTCCGGCGGCGGCTGCACGATCGCCGCGGACCGGCTCAGCGATATCGATGTTCCCCTGGCCCGGTTCTCCGATAGCGCCACGGCGGCGCTTGCGCCGCTTTTCGATGGCCCGGTGCGCAATCCGGTGGACATCGGCGCGGCCAACGACGGCGCCGCGATGGGCTACGTCGAGACGATCCACCGGGCCGCGCTGCAGGACGAACAGGTGGACCTCGTGCTGTCCGTCGTGACCAACGCGCCGGTGCTTACCGAGGTCGGGAGAATGATAGGCGATGCGGCCAGGGCGGTGGCCCAGCCGCTGCTGGCGGTCGTCATGCCCGGCGGCTATGCCGAGGGGGCGCGCGAGCATCTGGCCGCGGCGGGCGTGCTGTGCACCGATTCGCTGGACGCGGCGATGCGCGCCATCGACGCCTGGCATGCGTGGGCGCGGCGGCCGGCGGCCAGCAGTGCGGTCCGGCCGCAGGGGCTGCCCGTCCCGCAGCCGGGCGGCGCCGGCCGCCTGGACGAGGCCGGGGTCAAGCGGCTGCTGGGGCGCTACGGCATTCGCGTCAACGAAGGGCGGGTCGCCTCGACGCCCGATGAGGCCGCGGCCGCGGCCCAGGCGCTGCGCGCGCCGTACGTGGTCAAGGTGATCAGCGACGACATCAGCCACAAGACGGAGGTGGGCGGCGTCAAGCTGGGCCTGGCGGACGGCCCCGCGGTGCGGGCGGCGGTCGTGGAGATGGCGGCGCAGGTGCGGCGCAAGCGGCCCGATGCGCGGGTCGATGGCTTCCTGGTGCAGGAGTTCGTGCGCGGCGAGCTGGAGTTGCTGCTTGGCCTGAAGCAGGACGCGCAGTTCGGCGTGACCCTGGCCGTCGGCGCCGGCGGCACGCTTGCCGAGGTCCTGCGCGACGTGCTGTTCGCGCCGTGTCCGATCTCCAGGGAGAGCGCCGGGCGGCTGCTGGAGCGGCTCAAGCTGGCGCCGCTGTTCGGCGGCGTGCGCGGGGGGCCGCCGCTGGACGTGGCGGCGGTGGCGGACGCGATGGTCCGCCTGAGCTGGCTCGGCCACGACCTGCGCGACAGCCTGCAGGAGCTGGACATCAACCCGTTGCTGGTTCTTGCCGACGGGGCGGGATGCGTCGCGGTGGACGGGCGCGCTCTGTCGGGTTGAGACGGACCGCGCCCGACGCTTTATTCAAGTTCGACAGGAGGAGAACATGGAAGTCACTTACCAGTCGCTCGACGGGATTGCGCTGATCACGATCGACAGGCCGCAGCGGGGCAATTCGATGAACCCGGCGGTGGTCCGGGAACTGGCCCGGGCCTGGGAGCGATTCTCCGACGGGGATGAGCTGGTCGCGGTGATCACGGGCGCGGGCGACGATGCGTTCTGCACCGGGGCGGATCTCAAGGAGTTGCCGGGCGAGGTATGGCGCGCGCTGCCCAACTTCGCGGTGCCCACCGACAAGCCCATCATCGCCGCGGTCAGCGGCCATGCCGTGGGAGGAGGCTGCACCCTGGCGCTCTACGTGGACATGATCGTCGCCAGCGAGTCGGCGAAGTTCGTCTATCCGGAGGCGAAGCTGGGCATCTTCCAGGGAATCATGGGGGGCTTTCCCAGAAAGCTGCCTTACGCGGCCGGGTTGGAGTGGATCACGACCGGCGACCCCATGTCCGCGCAGCGCGCATACGAACTGGGTTTCGTGAACAAGGTGTGCAAGGTGGGCGAGCAGGTCGAGGTGGCGCTGGAGATGGCCCGGAAGATTGCCGGCAACGCGCCGCTGGTTGTGCAGGCCATGAAGCACCTGGCGCTCAAGACCTTGCCGGCCAACCCCATGGAAACCTTCTATCCGCAAAAGCGCATGCTCGAGGCGATCGCCCGGAGCCAGGATGCCGAGGAGGGTCTCCAGGCGCTGCGCGACAGGCGCGCTCCGGTATTCAAGGGCCGCTAGGCGGCGGCGGTTCGCGGGACGGCGCGCGCAGACGAGCCTGCCCATTTCGATCAGGATGTGCACAGGAGACAAATCATGATTCGTTCTTCGTTGGTCCGTTGGTCGGTTGCCCTGGCGATGCTGGGCTGTCTGTCGGGCGTCGGCGCCGCGGGTGCGGCCGCCGGGTTTCCGGCGCAGCCGATCACGCTCGTCGTCCCCTACCCGCCGGGCGGCACGGCCGACAGCCTGGCCCGGGTGCTGGCCAAAAGTATGGGCGCGCGGCTGGGCGTGAACATGATCGTGTTGAACAAGGGCGGGGCGGGCACGGTGGTCGGCACGCAGTTCGTGGCCAATAGCGCCGCTGACGGGTACACGCTGCTGTTTACCGCCACGCCGTTCGCGATCAATCCGTCGCTGTTCGAAAAGCTGCCCTATGACACGTTGAAGGATTTCACGGTCGTGTCCGATATCGCCGAGACGCCCCTGGTCGTGGCGACCGGTTCCGGCACGTCCATCAATACCCTGGGCGAGCTGGTGGGCCGGCTGAAAACCGGCAAGGACAATTCATATGGCTCCGCGGGGCCGGGCAGTTCGCCGCACCTGGTCAGCGAATTGCTGCTGCACGAGGTGCAAGGGGAGGCGACGCACATTCCGTATCAGGGCAGCATGCCGGCGGTGATGGACCTGGTCGCCAATCGCACGACGTTCATGTTCGATACGCCGCTGTTGATGCTGCCGCTGGCCAGGGAGGGCAGGCTGAAGCTGCTTGCGCAAACGTCCACGCAGCGCTCGCCCCTGCTGCCCGCGGTGCCCACGCTGCAGGAAAGCGGGTATCCGAACCTGAGCGTGACGTCATGGTTCGTGGTTGCCGCGCGCTCGGGCACGCCCAGGGAGGTGCTCGAGAAGCTGAATTCGGCGATCAATGCCGCGCTGGCCGATCCGGTCGTCGCGGGCGCCTACGAGGCGCAGGGGATGATCAAGACCGGCGGGACGCTCGACAAGGCGCAGGCCAAGCTGCGCCAGGAAGTGAAGAACTGGGCGCTGGCGGTGCAGGTGTCCGGGGCCAAGGTGCGCTGATCCGGCCGGGGCGCCCGTGCAGGAGGGCGATGGCCAGCCCTCCCTGGCGCGCGGCCCGGCCGCGATCCGCTGCGCCGGAGGCAATCGGGATCGCGTGTTTCCGGATTATCCCGGCAATAATGAATTTGGATATTACATATTAATATTCAGGGCGTTGTTTTTGAATAAGATAATTCAATAATCAATAATAAATAAAAGCAGATCGATATTTCCGCCGGCAGCGGAGGCTACGCACCGGCGACGCACGCCGTCCCGCCTGGCCTGTCACGCATGCCGCGCCGGCGCTCGATCTCCGGGGCGTGCACAGCCAGGCCCCTTTGCA
Organism: Bordetella genomosp. 6; assembly: GCF_002119705.1. NCBI lineage: Bacteria > Pseudomonadati > Pseudomonadota > Betaproteobacteria > Burkholderiales > Alcaligenaceae > Bordetella > Bordetella genomosp. 6. Next base: position 4,584,588 of record NZ_CP021107.1, on the reverse strand, counting down.
TGCTGCCGGCGGTTTCGCGCCTCCAGGCGGACCCATAATGCATTTACTGCATTATGACTTCATGGAATATCCGGCACGCAAATCGGAAATTGACAGAATAATTGCCTTGCCGCAATCTGGCCGCACGCTTTTTCCGTGGTTTTATTTTTCACTGCGTGTATTGGAGGCATTTATGCGTGAACCCACTCCCGAATTGGTGGCGCGCCGCCGCGAACTGGTCGAGGCAACGATGACGCGGGTGCGCGCCATCGAAAAGCAGCAGGGCCAGACCCGCGAGGCGCTGGAGGCGATCAAGAGTGAATTGCTGGCCCTGGCCCGTGAGCGGGATGTTTTCCTTACCACGGAATTCAAGCCTGCCAAGCGCGGAACCTTCAAGGATTTCGTTGCCTATCGCTTGAACGAAGAGGACGGCACGGGGCGGGCGATGTATCTGTCGCTGGCGCTGCCCGGCAAGTCGAGCCCGCCGCACAATCACAAGAACTGGGCGGTGCTGGTGGGCCTGGTGGGCGCCGAGGAAAACCGGCTTTACGAGGCGGACGACAACGGCAGCTTCCGCCAGCGCGATGCCATCATGGTCGGCCCGGGTGTGGGCGTGGCATTGATGGGTGACGACATCCACAGTATCCACGTGCAGGGCGTGGGCGATGAGCCGGTCTGGCAGTTGCGCTTCTACGAGCGTCCGCTGGAAGACCAGGTGGACCGCGAGCAGTTCGATCCCGGTACCGGCAAGCGCGAGATTTTTCCGCCCAATCCCAATGTGAAGCCGTCCTGAAGGGAAGGTGGCGTCCAACCGGGGGAGCGTGGCGTGCCGCGGTCCCGACCATAGTCCGACAGGGGGAATGGCGATGAAGCGACGTGAAATGTTGAGTCTTTGTGGCAAGTCCGTGATCGCGCTGGGCTGTGGCGGTCTTCCGGCGGTCTTGCGGGCCCAGGGGCGTTTCCCCTCCAAGGCGTTGACGTACGTGGTGGCTTATACGCCGGGATCGGCCAATGACATTCTGGTGCGGATCCTGGCGCCGGAGCTGGGCAGCCAGCTGGGGCAGAACATCGTCGTGGACAACAAGCCGGGGGCGGGCGGCAGCATCGGGATGGCGGCCGTCGCGCAATCGAAGGCGGACGGCTACACGCTGGGCCTGGGGTCGACGGCGACGATGGCGATCAATCGCGCGCTGTACAAGAACCTGCCGTACGACCCCTTGCGGGACTTCGAGTCGGTCGTGAAGTTCGCTTCGACGGCAAACGTGCTGGTGGTGCCCGCCGGCGGCCCGGTGAAGACGCTGGCGGATCTGAAGCCGCGCGACGGCAAGTCGCTGATGTTCAGTTCCCCCGGCAATGGGACGACGCAACATCTGGCCGGTGTGCTGTTCAGCAGTACGACGAAGCTGCCGACCGAGCATGTGCCGTATCGCGGTCCGGCCGAATCGGTGATGGCGGTGGCGTCGGGGGAGGTCGATTTCTCGCTGGCGTCCTTGCCGTCGGCGCTGGCGCAGATCCGGGCCGGCCGGCTGCGGGTGTTGGGCTGTACCTCGCTCACGCCGCCGTCCAGCCTGCCGCAGGCGGTGTCGCTGGCGGATCAGGGCTTGCCGGGCTTCGAGCGTACCGAAGTGTGGTTCGGGCTGGTGGTCCCTTCGGGTACGCCCGGCCAGGCGAGGCTGGCCCTGGAGCAGGCGTCGGTCCAGGTGCTGGGAAAGCCGGAGGTGCGCGAAAAGCTGGAGCAGGCGGGCTACCAGCCCGCGAATCCGCGCTCGGAGGGGAAGTTCGATCCGTTCGTGCGCGAGCAGGTGGCGTTCTGGGCCGATCTGGTGAAGCAGGCGGGCGCTTCGATCGATTGACGGTGGGCCGGGCCGGATGGGTGGGCGGCATGCATTGGGGGGAGAAATGTCCGAGGTCGTGAGCGCGCAATGGTTGAGGCAGCGCCTGGAAAGCGGGGCGGAGTGCGCGGTGGTGGATCCGCGCGAAGAGGGGGCGCATTCGGTGTCGCCGCATTTGTTCCATGCGGTCAACCTGCCGTTGTCGCAACTGGAGTTGCGGGTGGAGCGTTTGTTTCCGCGCCGCGACGTGCCGATCGTGGTGGCGGGCGCGGGCGACGCGCTGGATGAGCGCGCGCGGCGCCGGCTGTGCGAGCTGGGGTATCCGGGCGCCGTGCGGCTGGAGGGCGGCTCGCCCGCCTGGGCCGCGTTGGGCTTGCCGTTGTTTACGGGGTTCAACACGGCCAGCAAGGCGTTTGGCGAGTATGTGGAGCATGGTTGCGGGACGCCGTCGATTTCGGCCGACGAGTTGCGGGAGATGGTGGCGTCGGGCCGTCCGCTGGTGATCATGGACAGCCGTACGCCGGCCGAGCACCGCCGGGCGACGATTCCGGGTTCGGTAAGCACGCCGGGCGCGGAACTGGTATTGCGCTACGCGGAACTGGCGCCGGACGCGCAGACCACCCTGGTGGTCAATTGCGCGGGCCGCACGCGCAGCATCATCGGGGCGCAGTCGCTGATCAATGCGGGGGTGCCGAATCCGGTGTACGCGTTGCGCAACGGCACGATGGGCTGGGCGCTGGCCGGCCACAAGGTCGAAACGCAGTCCACGCGCCAGGCGCCGGAGCCTGGCGCGGCGACACTGGCGTTGGCGCAGCAGCGCGCGGCGGCGGTACGGCGCCGCTTCGGGATCGGCGAGATCGGCGCGGCCGAATTGCAGCGTCTGCGCGCGGGCGGCGAGCGAACGGTGTACCTGTTCGACGTGCGCACGCAGCAAGAGTACGAGCGCGGGCATGTGCCCGGCGCCGTGCATGCGCCGGGCGGGCAGCTGGTGCAGGCGACGGATTCCTATGTGGCGGTGCGCAATGCGCGCATCGTCCTGTATGACCATCATGGGGTGCGCGATGTCATGACCGGATCGTGGTTGCGCCAGATGGGACATGAGGATGTGGTGACGTTGCGGGCGGATGCGGTGTCCGCGGCGCAACTGGCGCCGGGTCCGCAGGCCGCGCGGGTCGCGGGACTGGACGACGCGGCGGTGCGCCGGCTGGCGCCGGCCGAGGCGGCCGGGCGGCTGGCGCAATACGCGGTGGTGGACGTGGGCGCCTATCGCGATTACCAGGCCGGCCACGTGCCGGGGGCATATTGGGTGACGCGGGCGCGCCTGGCCGAGGCGCTGGGCCGGCTGCCGGCGGATCGGCCGCTGCTGCTGGTGTCGCCGGACGCGTTGCTCGCCGGACTGGCCTGCGCCGACGTGGCGGCCACGGCCGCAAGGCCGGTATATGCGCTCGAGGGCGGCATGGCGCGCTGGCGCGAGGAGGGCTGGCCGGTCGAAGAGGGCGACGGGCGGCCCTTGCACGAGCCCGACGACGCATTCGTCAAACCGTTCGAGGCCAGGGATCGCGAGTCGTCGATGCGGGCCTACCTGGATTGGGAGGTGGGCTTGCTTGACGCGGTGCAGCGTCATCCCGCCATTCACTTCGACTTGTACAAGGGATGAGCCTCTGGTAGAGCTTTCTCCACCCTGGGAGGAAGTCGATATGAATCTGAGGCAGATCGAGGCGTTTCTGGCGGTGGTTGATCTGGGCACCGTGACCCGGGCGGCGGAAACCATGTATGTGACGCAGTCGGCGGTAAGCCGGTTGATCTCCCGCCTGGAGCGCGAGGTGGGCTTTACGCTGTTCGATCGCCGCCAGGGCCTGATGGCCCCGACGGCGGAGGCCAAGGCGCTGCACGCGGAGGCCATGCGCTCGTACATCGGGCTCAAGGAGATCCAGTTCGCGGCGCAACGGATCGCGCAGATCGGCAGCGGCACGCTGAAGGTATGCGTGATGAGTTCGCTGCAGCAGGGAGCGCTGCCCAGGCTGGTGACGGAGTTCATGCGCAAACATCCCGGGATTTCGGTGATGTTCGACGTGCAGCGCCACTACGACGTGGTGTATGCGGTGTCGCGCGGCAGCGCGGAGATCGGCTTCGCGACGCTGCCGGTGGATCATCCCAATATCGAATCGCTGCCGATCGCGCGCACGCCGGTGGTCTGCCTGTTGCCGACCGGGCATCCCCTGGCCGCGCTGGAGACGATACGGCCCATGGACTTGCACGGCGTGGATTTCATCAGCGTGCCGCGCATGCGTTTCAACGATCGCATTACCCGCATTCTCGAAGCACATGGGGCGAGGCCCCACACGCGTATCGAGGCGGGCACGATGCTCGCGGCCATGGCGCTGGTGGAGGCCGGGGCCGGGGCGTTTGTCGTCGATGCCTTTACGTTGGGGGCGGTGCGCGACGCGCCGGTCGTGCTCCGGCCGTTCCATCCGGAAGTCATCGTCGAGGTTGGAGCGTTGTATTCGAACTCCCAGCCGCTTTCCATCCTGGCATCCAGGCTCCTGGAGCATTGCCGGGCATTCCAACATGATAGGGAGACAGCATGAACGCCGCACCGCCCCGCCCAGGCGTCCCCGGCCGCGCCGGTGGCGGGCGTCCGGGCACGAGAAACCGGTGCCCACACAGGGTGTTCATATCGTGAACACCCAGCTTCTGTTTCACGCGTCTCCGATCCTACGATGGCTGCGCATCGATGGGTGCGTTGCCAAGCATCGGAGACAGAAGGGTGACAACAACTATTGCTGGCGGCCCTGCCTTGGACGGGCTGGTCGTACTGGACATATCTCGCGTGCTGGCGGGCCCTTTGGCCGGCCAGATCCTGGGGGACCACGGCGCCAATGTCATCAAGGTCGAATCCTTCAACGGCGATGACACGCGCGGGTACGGCCCGCCGTTCGTCGGCGAGGACGCGGCCTATTTCCTGGGCCTGAACCGAAACAAGCGCAGCATCGCCGTCGACCTGTCCCGGCCGCAGGGCCGGGACCTGTTGCTGGACATGGTGCTTGGCGCCGATGTGCTGATCGAGAACTTCAAGCTGGGCACGTGGCGCAAGTGGGGCATCACGGACTTCGGCCAGCTCAGCGCGCGCAATCCGCGGCTGGTCCATTGCCGCATTTCCGGTTTCGGCGACGATGGCCAGCTCGGCGGCATGCCGGGTTATGACGCGGCGGTCCAGGCGCTGACCGGTTTCATGACGATCAACGGGCCCGCCGAGGCGGACCCGACCAAGATGGGCGTGCCCATCATCGATGTCAGCACGGGCCTGAATGCGGCGATCGCGATATCGATGGCGCTGTTCGAACGGTCGAAATCCGGCAAGGGGCAGCTGGTGGAGGTCAGCCTGTTCGACACGGCGCTGGCGATCCTGCATCCGCATGCGGCCAATGTGCTGGCCGGCGGGAAGGCCGAGCGCAGCGGCAACCTGCATCCGAACATTTATCCCTATGACTTGTTTCCGACCCGCACGACGGATGTCTACCTGGCCGTGGGCAATGACGGCCAGTTCCGCTACCTGTGCGAGTCGCTCGGTTGCCCGCGGCTCGCCGACGACGACCGCTTTTCGTCCAACCGGCTGCGGGTCGCCAACCGCGTGGCCTTGCGCGAGATCCTGACCGAGCGCCTGAAGGACGTGGATGGTTCCGAGCTGTTCCAGGGCTTGCTGAACAACGGCGTGCCGTGCGCGCCGGTGCATTCGGTGCAGGAGGCGCTGGAACTCGAGCATGTGCGGCAGCGCGAAGGCCTGGTGCGGGTGGGGGAGTACGAGGGGGTGCGCTCGCCCATCCGGATGCGGCGCACGCCGCCGTCGGTGCGGGCTCGTCCGCCCGGCATCGGAGAGCATACGGACGCGCTGCTGGGCGAGCTGGGGTTGCCGCCCGGGCAGATCGCAAGACTGGTGGACGAGGGCGTGGTGAAGGTTTCCAAGGAGCGAGCATGAACCATATCAGTATCAGGTACGAGGACTCGGTGGCGGTGGTGACCTACGACCGGGGCGAGAAGAAGAATGCGATGTCGATGCAGATCATCCGGGACCTCACCGCGACGGCCGAGGCGCTGAAGGATCGCCACGACATTACGTGCGTGGTGCTCGGCGGCAGCCGCGCGGCGTTCAGCGCCGGGGTGGACCTGACCGACCCGGAGCGCTTCGACCTGGCCGGCAAGAGCCTCAGCGAGCAGCGCCAGATCCTCACCCTCGGCACGCGCATGTGCCGGTCGTGGGAGGAGCTGCCGCAGCTCACCATCGCGGCCATCGAGGGCATGAATGTGGGCGGCGGCGTGGCGCTGACGCTGTGCTGCGACTGGCGCGTGATGGCCGACGACGCGTATTTGTTCGTGCCCGAGGCCCAGATCGGGATCAACCTGAGCTGGAACGCGATTCCCCGGCTGGTGAACATGGTGGGCGCCTCCATGGCCAAGCAGATCGTGCTGCTGGGCGAGAAGATGCCCAGCGCGCAGGCCAGGGAGCTGGGCCTGGTCGATTGGGTGGTGCCGGGCGGCGGCGCCGAGGCGCGCGCCATCGAGCTCGCCCGCCGCGCGTCGCAGTGTCCGGCGCATGTGGTGCGGATGAGCAAGCAGAGCATCAACGCCCATGCGAATGCGCTGAATCATCTGGGCGCCTATATGGATGTGGACCAGGCCATGGTGTGCGGCGCCTCGCCCGAGGCGGCGCGCGCCCGCGGCCGGTTCAACGAGGCGCGCGCCTAGCGGCGACGGCGCCGCCGGCTGGACAAGAAGAACGACCAGGAGACAGAAGATGAATACCAATTTCGCGAAGTGGCTGGGGCGGCTGGCGATGGCCGGTGTGGCGTTCGGGTTGGGCGTGCCGGCCGCGACGGCCGCGGATCGGCCATCGTCCTGGCCTCGCAAGTCGGTGACGATCGTGGTTCCCTTCTCGCCTGGCGGATCCACCGACCAGATCGCCAGGCTGTTCAGCGCCAAGCTGGCCGAGAAGCTGGGGCAGCCGTTCGTGGTCGTCAACCGCCCCGGCGCCGGAACGATCGTGGGCATGCAGGAAGTGGTGCGCGCCAGGTCCGATGGCTATACGCTGCTGCTGGCGGTCAGCACGGTGTCGACCCAGCCGGCGCTGTACCCGAACCTTCCCTATGATGTAAAGCGCGACCTGGTGCCGGTGTCGCTGCTGGGCAAGATTCCGCTGCTGATCTATACCAATCCGGCCTTCCCGGCGCACACGCTGGGCGAACTGATCGAGCAGGCCCGCAAGCCGGGCGCGGACATCACCTATGCGTCGCCGGGCGCGGCGTCGACGGCCGGCTTGACGGGAGAGTTGTTCAACGAGAAGGTCAAGACGGCAATCCGCCACATTCCGTACAACAGCGGCTCGCCGGCCATGACGGACGTCATGGGCGGAAACGTGGACCTGCTGTGGGGGACGGCGGCGCAGGGGCTCGAGCAGTACCGGGCCAAGCGGCTGAACGCGGTGGCCATATCGAGCGAGCGCCGCAGCCTGTCGTTTCCCGAGGTGCCGACGTTTCGCGAGCAGGGCGTGGACCTGGTGGCCGAGGAGTGGTTCGGCCTGATGGCGCCCAAGGGCACGCCGCCGGAGATCGTGGCCAGGATCAGCCAGGCGGCCAGCGAGATCGTCAAGGGCGGCAGCTTTGGCGGCGACTACAATTATTTCGAATTCATCGGCTCGGATCCGGCCTCCTTCGGCGCGTACATGGACGCGCAGGCGGCGTTGTGGACCGGCCTGATCCACCGGCTGGGGCTGAAAGTGAAGTGAAGGCCTTGAGGGCGCGCGACATCGACATATCGGACGAGGAGCAGGACAAAGGGCCGCAGGCCTTGCGGCGCGGGCTGGCCATCGTGGAGTTCCTGGAGGGCGCCGCGTCCCCGGGGGTGCCGGTGGCCGAGATAGCCCGGCGCACCGGCTTGCGGCGGCCGACCGTCCACCGCCTGCTCGACGCGCTCGAGCAGTTCGGCTGGGTGGCCAGGCGGGACGACGGGCGCCGGTTCCTGGCGCGCGAGCGCGGCGCCGACGCCAGCTTTCTTGACGCCGGCCTCGATCCGCGCGCGCCGCGCTCGCTGATCCTGCAAGCGATACCGGCGATGCGGCGCCTGGCGCAGCGCTTCGGCGACACCGTCTATCTGGTCTGGCGCGACGGCGGCGACTCGGTGTCGATTCACCGCGAGTTCGGGTCGTATCCGATCCAGGTGGTCGGATCGTACCCGGGCAACCGCTATCCCCTCGGGGTGGGCTCGGCCGGGATGGCCATCCTGGCGGCGATGCCGACGCCGGCGGCCGAGTCGCTGGTCATGCGCAATGCCGACAGGATCCGCGCCTTCGACGGGCTGGCGCCCGAGGTCCTGCTGCGCCTGAGGGCCTGCGCGGTCGAGAGCGGTTATGCCGTGATGCAGAACTACGTGGCCAAGCAGGCGCTGGGCGTCGGCTGCGCCATGAAGCGCAGGCAGGGCGTGCCCGTTCTCGCCATGAGCGTCAGCTCCGTGGCCGAACGCATGTCGAAGGCCCGGCAGCGCGAGATTGCCACGGCCATCCACGCGGAGCTTGCGCTCCTGGCGCAAATGGAGTGAGGGGCCCGGCCCTGCCCGAAACGCCTACTGCACGGTCGCGCCCGAGGCTTCGACCACTTCCGCCCAGCGCTTGATCTCCTGGCGGACGTACGCGTCGAAGGCCGCCGGGTCGGAGACCTCGGCCTGCGCGCCCATTTTCTCCAGCCATTGCAGGACGTCTTTCTGGGCGAACACGTGCACCATTTCGGTGTGCAGCTTTTCGACCACGTCGCGGGGCAGGCCGGCAGGCCCCATCAGGCCGAACCACGAACGCACGTCGAAGCCGGGCACGGTCTCGGCGATCGCGGGGATGTCGGGAAACGCCGGGTTGCGCTGGGCGCTGGTCACGCCGAGGGCGCGCAGCTTGCCGGTGCGGATGTTGGGCGCCGCCGACGGCAGGTTGTCGAACATCAGGTCCACGTGGCCGCCCAGCAGGTCCGTGACGGCGGGGGCCGAGCCCTTGTAGGGCACGTGCTGGTACTTGGCCCCGGTGTCCATGCGGAATTTCTCGGCCGACAGGTGCTGCGAGGTTCCGTTGCCCGACGAGGCGAATGTCAGGTCGTGGGTCTGCGAGTAGCGGATGAACTCTTTCACGCTGTTGACCGGCACCTTGGGGTTGACGACCAGGACGTTGGGGATCGAGACCACGCCGGCGATGAACGTGAAATCGCCGAGCGTGTCATAAGGCAGGCTCTTGACCAGGCTGGCGTTGATGGTGTGGTTGATGGCGCCCATCAGCAGGGTGTAGCCGTCGGCGGGCGCGCGCGCCACGGCCTGGGTGCCGATCACGCCGCCGCCGCCCGGCCGGTTCTCCACCACCATGGGTTCGGGCCATGACGGGCCCAGGTGCTGCGCGATCAGCCGGGCGACGAGGTCGGTGGCGCCGCCGGCGGCGGCCGGTACGACCAGCCGCACGGGGCGTTGGCCGGGGTAGGCCGTTTTCTGCGCCCAGGCGCGGGTGGCCAGCAGGCTTAACAAGGTCGCGGTCAGAAACGAGCGTCGGTGCATGATGTCTCCTGTCATTATGGTCCGCGCTTGCCGGTCATGGCCGGGGCGCGTCTTGCTGGATATCCGGCGATGGCGCGGAATTCACATGGGTTCGAACACCGGCGCATGGCGCCCTTCGGGGGTTTGCCGGAATGCCACGCGCAATCGCATGCCGATGTAGAGGTCCGCGGCGTCGGCCCCCACGATGTTGGTCATGGCCAGCGGCCCTTCGTCGAGCTGGACATAGGCCAGCACGTAGACGGGCGCCTGCCCCCGATGGATGGCCGAGAAGGTGTGCAGCGTGGCCGTGCCGGCGGCGGGCTGCCAGCGCAACCGGTCGGACCCGCACTCGGGGCAGAATGCGCGCGGGTGCCAATGCGTCCGGCCGCAGTCCTGGCAGTACGGCAGCAGCAGGGCGCCGCCGGCCGCGGCCTGCCAGAAGGGCGCAAGTTCCGGGAAGGCCGCGACGTAGGGGTCGTGGGAGAGGTCGGTCGATGTCATATGCGCTCCAGCAGCACGGTTGCGTGGGCGTGGCCGGCGCCCATTACCAGGCCGGGCCCCGTCGCCAGCGCGATGTCGCACGAGGGCACCTGGACGGCGGGGTGCGCTTCGCCGCGCAACTGGCGCACCGCCTCGATGACCTTGGTGATGCCGCCGCGGTTCTGCGGATGGTTGTTGCACATGCCGCCGCCGTCGGTGTTCCAGGGCAGGCGCCCGACGCCGGAGATCAGGTTGCCGTCGGCCACGAACCGGCCGCCCCGTCCCTTGGGGCAAAAGCCCAGGTCTTCCAGCTGCAGGGCCACCATGATGGTGAAGTTGTCGTACACCGAGGCGTATTTCACGTCGGCGGGCGCGAGGCCGGCCATCTCGAAGGCGCGCGCGCCGGTGACGGCGGCGCCGGTCTGCAGCAGGTCCAGGCGGCCGGCTTCGTTGGTGCGGATGGTCTCCGCGTAGCCGCGCACGCCGATCCGGGGGCGCGCCAGCGAGGCGGCGATGTGCGGCGCGACCAGGACCAGCGCGCCGCCGCCGTCGGTGATGACGCAGCAGTCCATCCGGCGCAGCGGGTCCGCCACCAGTGGCGAGCCCAGCACGTCCTCGGTCGTGTACCGCTTGCGCAGCAGGGCGTGGGGGTTGTGCTGGGCGTGGTGCGACGCGGCCACCTTGACCCACGCCAGTTGTTCCATGGTCGTGCCGTATTCGTGCATATGGCGGCGCGCCAGCAGGCCGTACATGCCGGCCACCGTCCAGGCGTAAGGCTGTTCGAAGGCGGCGGCCGGCCGCTCGGGCGGGATCTGGCGGATCTCGGTGCCGGTGGCCTGGCCGCTGCTGCGCGGCTTGCCCGCCAGCGTGATGAGGGCCACCGAGCATTTGCCGCGCGCGATGGCGTCGGCCGCATGGCCGACGTGCGCGATATACGAGCAACCGCCCGATTCGGTGCCGTCCACATGGCGCAGCTTGCGCAGGTTGAGGTAGTCGGCCATCAGCGCGGGCATGCCGCCCGGCGCGTCCGCGGCGCAGAAGTAGCCGTCCACGTCGTCCAGGGACAGGCCGGCGTCGGCCAGGGCGCCGCGCGCGCATTCCGCGTGCAGTTGCGCCGTGGACTTGTCCGGCGCATGGCGGGTGGGGTGTTCGAAGGCGCCTGCCACGAAGGCGGGATGTTGAAAGGCCATGTCGTTATCCAGTCGATATGAGGTCCGGGGTGGCGGGGCGGGAGGCCGGGCGCTGCGCCTGCGCTCAGACGCGCCGCGCCTGGCCGCTCCAGTAGCGCTCGCGGATGTCGCGCTTGAGCACCTTGCCGACCGAGCTGCGTGGCAATTGCTCCCATACTTCGATCGTCTTGGGGGTTTTCATGCTGCCCAGCCGTTCGCGGCAGTAGGCCAGGACCTGCTCCGCGTCCCATTGCGCGCCCGCCTTGAGCTCCACGATCGCCTTGATGGCCTCGCCCCAGTGGTCGTCGGGCACGCCGACCACGGCGCAGTCGCTGACCGCCGGATGCGCCCACAGCACTTGCTCGACTTCGCTGGGAGAAATGTTGAATCCGCCGGAGACGATCAGGTCTTTCATGCGGTCGACGATATACAGATAGCCGTCGCCATCCTGGTATCCCACGTCGCCCGTGTGCAGCCATCCCTGCTTGAACGTCTCGGCGGTCTTGGCGGGGTCCTGGTAGTAGCCCTTGGCCACCAGGTCGCCCTGGACCACGATTTCGCCGCGCTCGCCCGCCGGCAGCAGGTTCCCGTGCTCGTCCATGATGCCCATGCGCACGAACGGGGAGGCGCGGCCGCAGCTTGCCAGCCTGTGCTGCAAGGCGGGGTCGCGCAGGATGCGGGCGTGCTCGTCCGCGCTCAGGACGGTGCACATGAATGGCGCCTCGGCCTGCCCGTAGGCCTGGACCATGACCGGCCCGAAGATGTCCAGCGCTTCGCGCAGCTTGTCCACCGACATCGGGGCGGCCGAGTACAGGAAGTAGCGCAGCGACGCATAGTCGCCCCGGCGTATCTCCGGATGCGCCAGCAGCTTGTAGATCGCCGTCGGCGGCAGGAAGATCTGCGTCACCTTGTAGCGCCCGATGGCGTCGATGATCGCGGCCGGGTCGGCCGTGGGCAGGATCACGTTGCAGCCCCCGTAGGCGCAGGCGGCAAAGGTGGCCGATCCCGCCGCATGCGAAAGCGGCGCCACGACCAGATGCACGGGCCGTTCGAGCACGGGCATGGCGGCGTACCAGTTGGCCAGCAGCGCCAGGTAGTTGCGGTGCGTGATCAGCACGCCCTTGGGCAGCCCGGTGGTGCCGCCGGTGCCGCGGATGGCGACCACGTCGTCGGTGCGCGCATCGCTGCGGACTGGCGCGGCGGACTGTCCCGCCATCCAGTCCTCCAGGGATGGCGCCCGCGGCAACGCGCCGTCGATGCACACCACGCCCTTGAGGGCGGGCAGGGCCTGGAGCAGGCCGGGCAGCTGGGCGGCGAACTGGCTGTGGATGAACAGGAACTCGCAGCCGCCGCGCGCCAGGATATTGGCGTTTTCCTCGGCGGCGTTGCGCGCGTTGACGGGCAGCCACATGTAGCCGGAGCGGACGATGCCCAGCGTGGCGGGAAAGGTGAGCAAGTGGTTGGCCGACAGCGTGCCGACCTTGCTGTCGCGGTCCAGCCCCGCGGCGCGCAGGCCGTTGGCGATGCGGTGGGACATGTCCTGGACCTGCCCGTAGCTGAGCGTGCGCCCGCCGGGCTCGATGAAACAGGGTTCGGCCAGGCCGTAGCCGGCGCCTCGATCGAAAGTGTCGATCAATTGCATGGTTGTCTCCGGAGCGCGATTCGATGCCGTGCGGGCGCGATGCTTGCCCGTCCCGAGCCGCTGCTCCTCTCGGCGGCTACGGCAATAGGAAAACGTTTCCCTATCAACGATGCTACGATGGTCCGCCAAGATCGACAATGATATGGAACGTTTTCATCCAGGAAAACCATGACGAGACGAGTATCCGTGCGCGAGGTCGCGCATGCGGCCGGGGTCGCCATCAGTACCGTTTCGCGCGTGCTCAACGGCTCGGGCTATGCGAGCCCGGACGTCCGCCTGCGCGTGCAGCAGGCCGTCGCCAGGCTGGGCTACGAGCCGGACTACACGGCGCGCCACCTGCGTACCGGCCACAGCCGCACGATAGGCTGCCTGCTGCCCAGCATCGCCAACCCGTTCGTCGCCCAGCTCCTGAGCGAGGTGGAGCGGCTCGCGCAGGCGGCCGGCTATTCCCTGCTGGTGGGCAGTTCGGAGCAACGGTCGCGCGACAAGGAGCTGGTGGCGTTCTTCGAGAACCGGCGCCTGGAGGGCATCATCGCCTTGCCCGCGCACGAGTACGATCCCGTCGCGGCCTCGCCCTTCGCCACCACGAAGCTGCCCACGGTCATCATGGACCGCGACATGGGCCCGGATTTCGATGCTGTGCTGATAGACCACGAATCCGGCATGCGCCAGGTCATGGACTACCTGCTGAGCCTGGGCCACCAGCGGATCGCCCTGTTCGCCATCGGCAGCCAGGTGCGTCCGGGCCGGCTCAAGCTGCGCAGCTACCGCGCCGCGCTGGAGGCGGCCGGCCTGCCGTTCGACGACAGGCTGGTTTACCTGACCGATTCGTCGCTCGAGTCCGCGCGCCAGCCCATGCAGCGCATGTTGGGGCTGGACGCTCCGCCGACCGCCATCATCGCCGTGGGCACGCAGTTGCTGTCCGGGGCCGTGCACGTGGTGCGCGAGGCGGGGATGGACATTCCCCGCGATATGTCGGTGGTGGCGATAGGCACCATGCAGACCCTGGAGTTGATGTACCCGCCGGTTACCGCGCTGCGTTACAACTTCCAGGACAGCGCCCGCGCCGTGGTGCAGCTGATCCTGGAGCGCATCGAAAGAACCGCGCCGCCGCAGGCGCGCACCGTGGTCATTCCCTCCGACCTGATCCTGGGCAGTTCCTGCGGGCCGGCCCCGGCGCGCTGAGCATCGGCCCGGAAAGCCATTGAAACAGCTTATACGTACCGTATCCCTGTATGCAGGACTGAAACATGCCTGAACGGGTATCTTGTCCTCCAGGCCGGTGGCGCCTTGCTCCATCCGGCCCGATGCGGGGCCGCGTCGCAGGGACGCCCCGCTACAGGAGAACAACGATGACAATCAACAAACGAGTGATGCAAGCGATCCTGGCCGGCGCGTTGGCGCTGGGCCTGAGCACTTCGGCGCTGGCCGACAAGCAGGGCCGCAATACGGTGATCGGGGCCGGGTTGGGCGGCGTGGCCGGTGCGCTGCTGTCCGACGGCGACCCCTGGGTGACCCTGGGCGGCGCGGCCGCCGGCGGCGTGCTGGGCCACGTCATCACCGACGACGACCGGCGCGGGCGCCGCCATCATTGGGACCGCGATCGCGGCCGCGACTACAAGCGGGCAAGCTACCGGGGCCATGACAAGTACCGCGGCAACAAGCATCGGTACAAGCACCGCCGCCATTGAGCGCGGGCCGCTCGGGCTCGAGGCGCGCACCTGATTTCCGGACGGCGTGCCGACCCATTGCGCGACAGGGCCGGCTTGGCGCCGGCCCCGGCGTCGTCAGGCTTGCGCGAGCGCGTGGGCGGCGGCCCGCCAGCTTATGGTCGCCGACTTGGTCAAGCCTCCGACGTAGCCCGAGCGGACTCCCCCTTCGAAACCGCCGGTGCAGCAGCCTGCCGCGTACAGGCCCGGGACCGGCGCGCCGCCGGCCTGCAGCACCTGGCCGTTGCCGTCGATCGCGATGCCGCCCATCGTGAATGTGATACCCGGAACCAGCCTGACCGCATGGTAGGGCGGGTGCGCGATCGGACGCGCCGCGCCGGCGGTGCGCGAGGGGACCAGCGCCGCGGTCGCGCCCCGGGCCAGGGCCGCGTTGTAGGCCAGCACCGTCTGCGATAGTCCATCGGCATCGACGCCGGTCATGGCGGCCAGTTCGGGCAGCGTGTCGGCCGATTGCACCGTCCCGCCGGACAGCGGCAGATAGGGATTGGCCGGCAGGATGAATTCGGTGGCCGGCCCTTCCCATATGGCGCGGTCGAACACCAGTACCGTGCCTTGCGGATCCGGCAGGCGGGCCAGCGCGTTGGTCATGTAGACGCCGCCCAGGCCCTCGTCCATCACGCGACGGCCATCCTGGCCGACCACGATTCCCGCCCCGGCCAGCATATCCATGATGGGGTAGGGCCAGAGGCGTTCGTCGTGCAAGGCGTCCTGGCACAGAAGATGCCCGTAGATGTTCTCCATGCCGACCAGGGCCGCGCCGGCCTCCTGCGCCAGGCGGATGGCGTCGCCCCGGCTGACGCCGGCGCCGCGCTGCTTCAGCTTTTCGGGTGCCGGGCTGACGTACTGGCGCAGCATGTCCATATTCGCCTGGAAGCCGCCGTCGGCCAGCATGACGAAGTCGGCCTCGATGGCGTGGCGTTCGCCGTGGCGCTCGTATTCCAGGCCGGCGCAGCGGCCTCCCGCCATCAGCAAGCGGGTGACGCGCGCGCCGCGTACAAGGCGGCCCGCGTCGGCTTCCAGGCGTTGGCGCAGCGTGCGCAACAGCATGTCGCCGCCGCGCCCCTGCCAGTGCAGGCCCGGCTGCATCAGGCTGGGCGGCGCCAGGAAATGCTGGCGCCAGGCATCGGGCCCCGCCTTCATCAGGCGTATGCCCTTGTCCTGCAGCCAGCGGACCGCGTGCCGGGCGTCGGCGGCGATGGCTTCGGTCAGCGTGTCGGTGGCGAAGTCCGCGGTCGCCGTCTTGATGGCCGCGGCCAGCGTTTCGGCGGGCTCGTCGATGTCGTGAAAGCACAGGTGGAACGCGCCGCCCGTGTAGCGGGTATTGCAGCGGTAGAGTTCGTCGTCGCCCTGTTCCAGTACGACGACCTTGCCGCCGAGCTCGGCCGCGCGCGCGGCGAATACCATGCCGGCGATGCCGCCGCCCATGACCGCGATACGCAAAGGCTCGCGCCGACCTGCATCCGTTCGGGTCATTTTGGCAGGAGCATATCGGTGATCAGCTCGACCATTTCCACCAGGGCGCGGCCGATCACGAACACGATGACGGCCGCGACGATGGCGATGGCGCCCGGGATGGCCGAGGGCATTTGCACGAGCATGGCAACCCCGGCGGCCAGCAACACGATGGCGATGGCCAGCACCAGGTTGCGGCCGTGCCGCGCAACGAAGCGCAGCATGGGGTAGTGGGGAACATTCAAGGGCAAGGCTTGCATTTATGACACGTCCCTGTCGAGAAAGGAGGCAACCCGCGCGGCCACCGCGTCGGGACGCTGCAGCGGGGGGAAATGGGCGGCGTCCGCCACCGCCTCGAAGCGCGCGCCGTCGATGCGCGCCGCCAGCGCGGCGCCGGTTTCGGGCGGCCAGATGAAATCGTGTTCGCCGGTCAGCAC
Organism: Bordetella genomosp. 6; assembly: GCF_002119705.1. NCBI lineage: Bacteria > Pseudomonadati > Pseudomonadota > Betaproteobacteria > Burkholderiales > Alcaligenaceae > Bordetella > Bordetella genomosp. 6. The sequence goes on along the minus strand of NZ_CP021107.1, from coordinate 4,568,313 downwards.
CAGCGTAGGCGTCGCAATGCGCGCGAAATCGCCGTCGTCCAGGCTGAACGCGGCCAGTGCCTCGGAATGCATGGCATAGGAGATGGGCGCATTGCAGATGAAGCGCTCCAGGTACTGGCCCCAGCCGTCGTCGCCAGCCTGGCCGAGCAGGCCTTTGAAGGCGTTGCGATAGCTGGTTTCCGCCACGACGCGCATGCCTTCGGTGCGTACCTTGGCGGCGCGGCCCAGCAGATACTCGCTGCTGTTCCTGTCGATGGAAGGGGTGCCGTCGCACAGCACCAGGCCGTGCAATCGGTCGGCGTGCCGGGCGGCGACATGCGCGGCGGTGACCGCGCCCATGGCCAGGCCCATCAGGGCGAAGCGGCCTTCGATCTTCATGGCGTCGGCGAAATCGATGGCGTCCTGGGCCAGGTCCCAGAGCGTGAACGGCTGGCTCGTATGTTCGGAGCGCCCGGCGCAGCGCTGGTCGAACGCATAGACGTCGTAGCGGCGGCAAAGGCGCTGGGCGAACGGTTCCCAGCTTTCCAGCGTGCCGCCCAGCTCATGCAGCAGAACCAGCGGCGTGGCGTGGGCCGGTCCCGGGAAGCGCCGGTAATGCAGGCAAAGCGGGGTGGCGCGGCCGGGCCCGGCAAGTTGGACGTAGGGCATCGTCAGTTCACGCTTTCCTTTGAGCCAATGCCGAAATAGGCATTGACCACGTTGGGATTGTTGGAGAGTTCCTCGGCGGAGCCCGAGAGCTCGACCGAGCCGTTCTCGATGACGTAGGCCCGATCGACAAAGGACAGCACCGAGCGCACGTTCTGCTCCACGATCAAGACCGTCACGCCCTGCTCGCGGATCCCGGCGATCGCCTGGAAAAGCTGCTTGACGATGGTGGGCGCCAACCCCAGGGACGGCTCGTCCAGCAGCAGCATGCGCGGCGCCGACATCAACCCCCGGCCGATGGCGACCATCTGCTGTTCGCCGCCGGAAAGCGTGCCGCACAATTGGCCGCGACGTTCCTTCAGCTTCGGGAACAACTGGTAGACGCGCTCCAGGTTCTCGCTGCGCCGTTGCCTGGCGCGCGGCGTGGAGACGCCAACCAGCAGGGTGTCGAGCACCGTCATCTGGGGAAACAGCTGGCGGCCTTCCGGCACGCACACCAGGCCCAGCGCCACCATCTGGCTGGGCGACAGGCCGGTCGTATCCTTGCCGTCGAAGCGGATCGTGCCGCCCGATGGCGCGATCAGCCCGGAGACGGCCCGCATGGTGGTGGTCTTTCCCGCGCCGTTGGAACCGACCAGCGACACGACCTCGCGTTCGGCGACGTGGAAGTCCAGGCCATGCAGCACCGAGAACAGACCGTAGCCGGCGCGCAGGCCGGAGACTTCAAGCAGGCTAGGCATTGCTGACTCCCATGTACGCGACCTGGACCGCTTCCGACTGGATCACGTCCCTGGCCGTGCCTTCGGCGATCTTGCGTCCGGAATCCATGCACAGTACGTGCTGCCCCAGGCGCTGGACGATCGCCAGCGAATGCTCCACCAGCAGCACGCCCACGCCGCGTTGGTGGATTTTCTCGATCATGGTGGCCACTTCATGCTGCTCGGGCAGGTTCAAGCCGGCCATGACTTCGTCGAGCAGCAGGTAGGAGGGCTGGGTGGCGAGCGCCTTGGCGACCTCCAGCCGCTTGAGGTCCGGCAAGGTCAGGTACGAAGCGAGGAAGTCGCGTTTCCTGTGCAGACCGACTTCGTCGATGATGTGCAGGGCGCGCTCGCGCGCCTCTTCGTACCGGGAGCAGCGGGCGTAGGCGCCCACCATGACGTTGTCGAGCACCGTCATGTCGCGAAACGGCCTGACGATCTGGAACGTGCGCGCGATGCCGGCCAGCGCGACCTGGTCCGGGCGCATGGACGATACGTCCAGGCCGTTGAAGCCGACCTTGCCGAGCGTGGGCCGCAGGAAGCCCGACAGCACGCTGAAGAGCGTCGTCTTGCCCGCGCCATTGGGGCCGATGATGCACAGGATCCGGTTGGTGTCGGTGGCGAAGGAGATGCTGTCGACCGCCACGAGCCCGCCGAACCGGACACTGACATTTTCCACGTTCAGCATGTCAGGACGCCTCCGGGGTTGCGCTGGCGGGAAGGCGCGTGGCCTTGCGGTCGACGCGCCGGTGCAGCAGCTGGCCGACAATGCCGCGCGGGAAAACCAGCAGGATGACGACGAAGAACAGGCCGTAGATCATTTGCGCCAGCGCCGACACGGAGGTCGTGCCGAATGCGCTGCCGACCGTGATCAGCGTCTCCTGGACGATGACCATCACGATGCCGCCCAGGAACGGCCCCAGGGCCGTGCCCCGTCCTCCCAGCACCGCGCCCATGACCATGAACAGCGTGATGGACAGCGACAGGTCGTAGCCCGGCTCGACGTACCTGACCAGGCCGGCGTAGATGACGCCGCCGACGCAGGTCAGCGCGGCGCTGATGACGAACGCCAGCCGCTTGATCGCGGCGACATCCACCCCCAATGCCTGCGCGCCTTCTTCCTGCTCGCGCAGCGCCACGAGGTCGTAACCCAGTTTGCAGCGTTCGAGCGCCAGGCTGCCCAGCGCCAGGGCGATGGATATGCCCAGGAAGATGTAGAAGAACGGCAGGTCTGAGCCGAAGCTGAAGTTCAGGGCGCCTTGCATGCCGGGAATCTGCAGGCCTTGCGAGCGTCCCAGCGCATCGCTGTTGATGACCAGGATGCGGGCGATCTCCGCCAGCAACAGGGTGCCGACGGCGAAGTAGATGCCGCGCAGCGCGTAGCGAAAGCATATGGTGGCGATGATCCAGGCCAGCCCGACCGATACCAGGATGGCCAGCGGAAACGCGGCGACCAACGGAACGTCCGGCATGCGGGCGAGCAGCGCGACCGAGTAGGACCCGATGGCGAAGAAGAGCGCATGGCCCAGCGACATCTGGCCGGCATAGCCGCCGATGAGGTTCCAGCTGGCGGCCAGGTAGCCGCACATCAGGCCCATGGTCATGACCCGGGTGTAGTACGGATTCATCCACGGGGCGGCGACCGCTGCCACGACGACCACCAGGGCGGCAATGAACCAGAGTGTCGTTCCCTGCTGCCGGAATGAGTCTGTCAATTTGGAGAACATGGATTTCCCTGCGTGCTCAACGTTTGACCGCACTGATCAGCCCTGTCGGGCGAACCAGGAAGATCAGGAAAACCAGCGCGTAGACGATGGCGAGCGCCAGATCGCCATGGCCGGTGACCTGCGAGACGGCGATGATGACGCCCACGATCAGTCCGCCCAGGATGCTGCCGCTCATGCTGCCCATCCCGCCGAGCACCGACACGACCACCGCGGCCAGCGAGTACTCGAAGGCGCGTTCCGGGAATATGGGCGCCATGGTGGCCAGGGCGGTGCCGCTGACCGCCGCGCATGCGGCCGCGATGCCCAGCGCCACCGCCGAAAGGTGCTCGACGTTCAGGCCCGCCACCCGCGCGCCGACGGGGTTCTGGGCGCACGCATGCAGCTTGCGTCCCAGGTCGGTGCGCGTGAGCATCAGGTGCAGCAGCACCAGCACCAGCAGCGAGACGGCGGCGGCGGCGAGCTGGGTGTATTGCAGGATCACCGGCCCGACGATCAGGGAGTGCTGCAGGCTTGCCTCGGTAAGCGAACGGGCGTCCGTGGAATAGACGAACTGGGCCAGGTACTGGAAGGCGATCAGCAACCCGATGGAGAACAGGATCTGGCTGTCCTCGGGTGTCTGGAGCGAGCGGCTGATCAGCCAGCGGTGCAGGAAGTAGCCGATGACGAAAGCCACCGGCACGATCAGCAGCAGGCCGAGGTACGGATTGATGCCGGTAGCTTCCCAGAGCACATAGGCCGCGTACATCGACCACAGGACCACGGCGCCGTGCTGGAAGTTCACGACGCGGGACACCCCGAGGGCCAGGTTGAAGCCGGTGGAAAGGAGGGCCAGTATCAGCCCTCCCAGCACGCCGCTCACGAGACCCACCAATAACAGAGTCAGGAACATCATGGAGACCGGGCGTAAAAGGGTTGTCAGGTTCGCTTGGACCAGGGCGGCATCGGCCAGACCGGCTTGGTCGTGGCGATGTCGGCCGGATACACGATGCGCTGCTGTCCGTCGAGCAGCTGCATCACCAGGCCTTTGGCGCGGACGTTGTCGCCCGCCTGGTCGAACTTGACGCCGTCGCGCAGCACGTACGGGTTGCCGCCCGCCTGCAGGTCGGTGGTGCGCAGGGCTTCGGTCAGCGCCTCGCGGCTGAGGTCCGAGGCGCGCTCCAGCGCGTCGTACAGCGCGCCCACGCACGTCACTGCGAGCGAGGCCTGGTCGTCCAGGTCGCGGCGGTACTTGGCCTTGTAGGCGTTGGCGTAGTTGGCCAGCAGCGGGTTGTTGGCGACCAGCTCGGGAACGAAGCCCACCGCATCGGTGACGAACGCGGCATCCTTTTTCAGGTTCTCGACATATTCGGGCGTGTACGGCGCCCCGGCGATGTGCACCGACGCCATGAGGTCGTAATTGAGCGTCTTCATGGCCCGCATGATCTGTATGCCGTCGGGCGCGAACAGGGCGTGGAAGATGAGGTCCACGCCGGACAGCTTCAGCCGTTGCAGGACGGGCAGGAAGTCGCTGACCTTGCCGGCCGGGAAGGAGACGTTCTCCTGGATGTCCCAATCCGTCTTCTTGATGCGCGCGATGGCGCCCTGGATGGCGTCCTGGCTGAAGGTGGAGTCGTCGGCCATGGTGGCGACCTTGCGCGGCTTGGTGCCGGTGGCCTTGATCATGGCTTCGGAGAAGTCCACGGCCGTGGTGGCCAGATGGCTGGCCTTGGCGCCGATGCGGAAGAAATACTTCATCCCGCGCTGGGTCAGCGAATCGCCGAGGTCGGTGCTGACCATGGGGGTGCGGGACTTTTCCGCGACGGCGCTGCCGACCATGGTTGCGCCGCTGGTGACGTTGCCGATCACCGCCAGCACGTTGTTGACCTGTATTACGCGTTCGGTCTGCGTGCCGGCCATCTGCGGGTTGCTTTGGTGGTCGACGGAAATCAGGTCGATCTGCGCGCCGCCTTTCGACTTGATGCCGCCTGCCGCATTGATCTGCTCCACCGCGAGCCGCACGGCATCGTTGACGGGGATGCCCCAGGGGCCGGCGCGGCCGGTCAGGCCGGCCACGACGGCGATCGGGATGCGCTTGGGTTGCGCCCGCACGATGGCGGGAAAGGCCATCGCGGCGGCCAGGCCGCCGGTGCCCAGCGCCAGGCGCCGGCGTGTCTGGTTCACGTGCGCGTCGACCGGCCGTTGGCCGCCGGGGGATTTGTCTCTCATCCTGAGCCCTCTCGTGGTTTCTTGGAATGTTATCGAATGATCATTCATTCATTATTGGGCTCCGCCGAAAGCCTGTCAATTGGCAAATCAGGGGAAAGAGCTAGTGGAAATCCCGAACCGGAGGCCCCGGATCGAGAAAATCCGGTATCAATTTGGCATTTGGATGAACATTGGTTCATAATGCGTCCGTGCCTTGGCGCGATCGGCCGTGGCCGTCGCGCCGGGCTTTCGGGTTACAGCGGCGCCTTCGAGCCGGCTGCAGGAGTTCCATATCAAAATGCAAAAGACCGTCGATGAGTCCCCTCTGGTGACAAGGCGCCGCGCGCAACTGGTCAAGGCAGCAATCAAGCTCTTCTCCCGGATGGGGTATCACGCGGCTACGGTCAAGGACATCGCCGACGAGGCCGGCGTCAGCGCCGGGTTGATGTACCAGTACGTATCGGACAAGCAGGACCTGCTGTTCCTGGCGCTGCAGCATATCGTCCAGCGCAACAAGGAAGAAATGCCCTTGGCGCTGAAGGGGGTCGAAGATCCGATCGCCCGCCTGTACCGGGCCATCGACGCCTATACGCGCGTGATCGCGGCGAACCAGCAGGCGGTGCTGCTGACCTATCGCGAAACCAAATCGCTCAAGCCCGAGTACATCGAGCAGATGAAAGAACTCGAACTGGAAACCAACCAGTTGATCACGGAGTGCGTCACCGACTGCATCCGCGCGGGCTACCTGGCCCAGACCCATGAAGAGCTGCTGGTCTACCGCATCATTGTCGCGGCCCACGCATGGCCGCTGAAGCACTGGCGCCTGCGCCAGATCGTCACGCTCGACGAGTATCTGGAGCAGGCCATCCACGCGCCCTGGGCGGGCCTGCTGCTGCCGCGCGGCACCAGCCGGTATGAAGAATTGCGCCGCGCCGGCCAGCTTTGCGCCACCGATATCGCGGGCGACCCCGACGCCGAGGACGCCGAAAAGGCTTCCGCGCCGAAGGCGAAAAAGCGCGCCCGGCGCAGCCGCGCCGCCTGAAGCCGGCGCGGCTTGCCGCCTATGCCGGTTCGGGCACGAAGTAGAAATCGGCGATGGTGCGGATTTCCGATAGATAGCGCGCCTGGACGCGCGTGCCCGGCGGCGACCCGTTCTCGTCCACCACCATGAAGGCCTTGATGCACGTGTCGGCGCCGTCGGGCCGCACCAGCGCCGTGGCGATCACGGCGTCCAGGTGCGCCAGGTGCGCCGGCGCCTGCGGCAGCACGATCGTGGTGATGACTTCGCCCTTGCCGCTTAACGGATGGTCGGTGGCGGCGGCATAGCATTTGGAGCAGATCGGGCGCAGCGGCAGCCAGACGAAGCCGCAGCCCGAACAGCGGCTGGCGATCAGCGTCTTGTTCTGCAGCCCGTGGAAGTACGCGGATTGCCCGCCGTAGCTGAGGCGGTACCGGTAGACGTCCTCGAGCTCCACTTCGAAAATGTCCGTCTCGTTCATGATTTCCCCAATACGATGGTGCAGCTCTGCGAAATGCCGGGTCCGCCGATGGCTGAAAAGATCGCTCGTCCCTGGTTGATCGGTACTTGCGTGCCGCCCGCGCGGCCGCGCAGCTGCTGCACGATTTCGCCCACGCGGGAGATGCCCGAGCAGCCGGCCACGTGGCCGCAGCCGATCATGCCGCCGGACGGGTTGACTGGCATGGGGCCGGAACGTTCGGTGTAGCCTTCGTCGATCAACCGGCCACCTTGCCCCGGCTCGCACAGGCCAAGCTCGGCATAGCTCATGAGCTCGACCCCGCTGAGCAGGTCGTGCGTTTCGATGAAATCGAGCTGCTTGCGGGGATCGCTGATGCCCGCCATGGAATAGGCGCGCTGCGCCGACTGCTGCTGGCAGAGCAGCCGGCCCAGGTTGTCGAAGTCCGGCATATAGCTGCGCAGGTTGGACGCGCCGGCGCCCTCGATCCAGATCGGATCGTCGCAGATCTCGCGCGCGCGGTCCTCGGAGGCCAGGATCAGCGCCGCCGCGCCTTCGCTGTACAGGCAGCAGTCGAACATCTTGATGGGGCCGGCGATGCGCCGCGAGTTCATGACCTCGTCGACGGTCAGTTCCATGCCGCTTTGCGCCAGCGGATTGCCCAGCGCGTTGCGGTGGTTCTTGACCGAAACCTTGGCCATCTGCTGTTCGGTGGGCGCGCCGTACCGGTCGATATGCGCCTGGACGGCGAAACCGAAGTTGGCCGCCGCCAGCGGCTCGACCGGGGCTTCCCAGTTGGTGTCCAGGTCCAGCATGATGGCCTTCAGGAAAGCCGAGGAGCGCTTGTTCTGTTCCGGGTCCCAGAGGTCCATGCCCTTGCCGGAGCCGACCACCAGCGTCACGTCCGACATGCCGGACATGATCTCGATCATGCCCTGCCGCACCGACATGGCGCCGGTGACCGCGCCCGCGCTGACGTGCACCGAGGACTTGCCCGCCATGCCGATGTAGTCCTGCATGGTGGTGCTCGGGCAGCATTGCCGTACCCAGGCCACCATCAGGTCGGACAGCCCCCAGACGACGTGATCCACGTCGCTGGAAGACAGGCGTGCGTCCTCGAGCGCCGCCTTGGTCACGTCCAGGGCCAGCTCATAATATGTCTTGTTGGCGTATCGAACCCGCCATGGAATCAGGCCTACGCCCACGATGCCGACTTTCAATTCGAAGCTCCTTGTTGTCCCTTGCTCGTTGTCCCGCCGCTCAGTGCCCGGCCAGCAAGCGGCCATAGCCCGGTACCCGGTCTGCGCGGCCCGCGCTGCGTAACAGCTTCCAAAGCGTGGCGGTGGTGGAGGTGATGACCGGGCGATCCAGCTGCTGCTCCAGCAGGCCGACGACTTGCTGGGCGTTCATGTTCAGGCAACTGATCAGCAATGCGTCGGCGTCGGGGTGCCAGGCGCGCTGCGCCAGCTCGTACATCTGGCGCGCGTCTGGCGACGCCAGCGCGAAGGAGTCGGCGATATTCAGGTTGGCGGCGTTCAGTACCTGGAAGCCCGCCTCCTCGAAGAACGCCTTCTCGGCATGATCGATCGCGTCCGTATAAGGAGACGCGATGGCGATCTTGCGCGCGCCGCATGCCTGCAATGCTTCGATGATGGCCCCGACCGCCGTGAAGCACGGCCTGCCGGTCGCTTCCTCGAGCGATTGCCGCAGGCGCCGGTCGTAATCCAGCCCCTGCACGATGCTGGACGCCGTGCAGCAGTAGGCAATCGCGTCCGGACGGCAGCTGGCGATGCGCCGCGCCGCGTCCAGCCCTTCTTCGTGGTCCATGCGCCGCAACGCCTCGGCCGTGACCTCGCTGGCCAGCAGCATGCGGGTCGCGTGCACGCGGACGTCGGGCGCGACGGCCTGGGTGAACCAGGGCTCGACCACGGTATTGACGCTGGGCAGGATCACCCCGAGCCGCGTACGCGCCGCCTCGGGCGTGCGAAGCTGCCCGGGAAGGCGGCGCAGCGCCGCGTCGTAGGACATCAATGTGTGGGCCGGCGTGTTCATGGCGGTCAGCACATGGTCAGGCCGCCGCTGACACTGATGGCCTGCCCGGTAATGAACGATGCCTCGTCCGACACCAGGAAGACCGCCGCGGATGCCACCTCTTCCGGCCGGGCGGTGCGGCGCAGGGGAATGGCCCGCACCATGGCGTTGCCGATCTTGCCGCCGAATTCGTCGTTCTTCACCAGGTCGTCCCACAGGCCGGTATCGGTCGGGCCCGGGCAAACGACGTTGGCCAGCACGTTGTGCCGGGCATATTCGCGCGCGATCGATTTCGCGAAGGCGATGGCCCCGCCGCGGCAGGCGGCCGAAACCGATTCGCCGCTGGTGCCCACCTTGCCCGAATCGGAGCCGATGATCACGATACGGCCGCCGCCGTTGCGGATCAGTTCCGGCAGCACCGCGCGCACGGAGTCGATCACGCTGCGCAGTTCAACCGCGATGGTCAGGTCGACCGTGTCTTCCGACGTTTCGAGAAAGGGCAGGATGCGCAGCGCCGTGCCCACCGTGCTCATGAACGCGTCGATCTTGCCGTAGCGCTCGACGGTGGCCGAGACGATCGCCGCGACGTCCTGGCGCCGCGTCAGGTCGCCCTTGACCAGCAGCACGCGTTCGTCGCCGTATTGCGCGGCGATCCTGTTCAGCTCGTCGGCGCTGGAACGATAGTGCAGGGCGACGCGGGCGCCGCGCTCCAGCATCATCCTGGCGGCCGCCAGGCCGATTCCGCCCGAGGCTCCGCCCAACAGCACTACTTTATCGTTGAAGTCCTGCGACATGGTCTTGCTCCTTTTTGGTTTGCTATTCCGTGCACCGGCACGCTGTGTCCATATGTGCTGCGATTACATCCGTTTGGCCACTTCCTCGAGCATGATCTCGGTGGCGCCGCCGCCGATGGCATGCACCCTGGCATCCCGGTACATGCGTTCGATCGGCGTGCCCTGCATGTAGCCCGCCGCGCCGTGGAACTGCACGCAGTCGTCCATGACTTCGTTGACCAGTTCTCCGCACAAGGCCTTGATCATCGAGACTTCCTTGACGCATTCCACGCCGCGCGCGTCCAGCGCGGCGACGCTGTAGACGAAGTGGCGGGCGCTTTCGACCCGCGCCGCCAGCATGGCCAGGCGCTGCCTGATGGCCTGCTTGTCCCACAAGCTGGCCCCGAAGGCCTTGCGCAGCCTGGTGTATTCCAGCGTCTGGGCGATCGCGGCCTGGGATTCCCCCAGGGCCTGAGCCGCCAGGACCAGGCGTTCGTTCTGGACGTTCTTCATCAGGGCGGCGAAGCCGCGGTTCGGTTCGCCCAGCAAGGCATCGGCCGGCACCCGGCAGCCGTCGAAAGACAATTGCGCCGTGTCGGAGCTTTTCCAGCCCATCTTGTCCAGCCGGCGCTCCACGCTCAGTCCGGGTGTCCCCTTGTCCACCAGGAACAGCGAAACGCCCTGCGAGGGGCGGGCCGACGGATCGGTGCGCGCGGCCACTACGTAAAGGTCTGCATGCACGCCGTTGGTGATGAAGGTCTTGGCGCCGTGCAGGACCCACGCGTCGCCGTCGCGCACGGCGCGGGTGCGCAGCGTGGCGATGTCGGAGCCCACGTCGGGCTCGGTCATGGCGATGGCGACCAGGCAATCGCCGCGGACGATGGCGGGCAGATAGCGCGCCTTCTGCTCCGGCGTCCCGACCGCGGCGATGGGCGGCGAAGCGGTATCGGTCTGGGTGAGGATGGTGATGGAGAAGCCGCCGAACGTACTGCGGCCCAGTTCCTCGGCGAACACGACCGAGGCGGTGGTGTCGGCATCGGCGCCGCCGTAGCTTTCCGGAAAGCGCATGCCGAGCATGCCCAGCTCGCCCATGCGCCGGATCACCGAGCGCGGCGTCTGGCCGTCGCGCTCCCACGCATCCGCATGGGGGATGACCTCGCGCTCGACGAAGCGCCGCACCTGCGAGCGCAGCAGCTCGTGCTCTTCTTTCACGCCCGGCAGGTTCGAGGTTGCAATGGACATGGCTCGGCTCCTCAGCGGGCGATCTGCCCGCCGTCGACCACGAAGCTCTGGCCGGTGGTCCATTGCGCCTCGTCGGAGGCCAGGTAGACGGCGATCGGGCCGATGTCGCTGGGCTGGCCGAAGCGGCGCAGGGGGATCTGCTTCAGCCCGGCGGCGCGCACCTGCTCGTCCTGCATGTACGGCGCGGTCAGGTCGGTTTCTATCCAGCCCGGGCAAATCGCGTTGACGCGCACTTTGTGGCGGGCCCATTCCATCGCCAGGCTTTTCGTCAGCTGCAGCAAGCCGCCCTTGGTGAGGCAATAGACGCTGTTGTCGGGCGCGCCGACGTGGCTGTAGATGGACGACATGGTGATGATGCTGCCCTGCTTGCGCTCGGTCATGTGCCGGCCGACGGCCTGCAGGGTGTGCATCGCGCCGACCAGGTTCACGCCGATCATGTGGTCCCACTGCTGCGGCGTCCAATCCAGGAAAGGACGCAGCACATTGACGCCGGCGTTGACGACCAGCACGTCCAGGTGGCCGAAGCGCTCGATGGCCTGGGCCGTGGCGCGCCGCACCGATTCGGCCTCGGTAATGTCGAAGGCATCGATGGTGGACTGCACGCCGTACTCGTCGATGCGGGCGCGGGTCTGCTCCAGCTCCGCCTGGTCGCGTCCCCACAGCGCGACGTTCGCGCCCGCCTGCGCCAGGCACAGCGCGACATTCTGGCCTATGCCACGGCTTGCCCCGGTGACGAGGGCGGTCTTTCCGCTCAAATCGAACAAAACTGTCTCCGTTGGATTCAGGTGCCGGACCGCGGCTTTTGCAGGCGGTCCCATGTATTGGTGGTAAACGGCTGGGCGCGCAGGACGTGCTTCATCACCTTGTTGGTGGGCGTCTTGGGCAGGGCGTCGACGAACTCGACATAGCGCGGGACCGCGAACCTGGGCAGCCGGGCCAGCGCGTGCTCGACCAGCGCCTGGGGATCCGGCTGCGCGCCGTCGCGCACCACCACGACGATCTTCACGTCGTCGCCGCCGAGCTCGCATGGCACCGCGATCGCCGCCACCTCGAGCACGGCGGCGTCCTCGCTGATGGCGCGCTCGACCTCGAAAGCGGATACGTTCTCGCCCCGCACGCGGATCGCGTCCTTGATGCGGCCGGTAAAGTAGAGGTCGCCGTCGGCGTCCAGCTTGCCGGAGTCGCCCGTGTGGAACCACAGGTCTTTCCAGGCGGCGACGGTCGCCGCCGGATCGCCGTCGTAGCCGGCCATCAGGGCGCCGGGCTCGGCGGCCCGCACCAGGATCTCGCCCACGGCATCGGCGGGCAGGGCCTGGCCGTGCTCATCGGCGATGCGTATCTCGAACCCGGGCGCGACACGCCCGGCGCTGCCGGCCTTGGCCGATCCGTGCGGCACGTAGCAGGGCACGTTGGCCTCGGTGGATCCATAGCCGGAACGCAGGTCGACGCCGAAGCGCTCGCGGAACGCCACGAGGTCGTCGGCGGCCCCGCCGATGCCCCAGCCGACCCGCAAGGTCGATCCCTTGCTGTCCGCCTGGGTGGTCGACTTCAACAGGATGTGCAGGATCTCGCCGATGTAGTAGAAAGCGGTGCAGCCGTGCTCCCGCACCTCGGGCCAGAAACGCGATGCGCTGAAGCGTTCGGTCAGCACCATGCGGGCGCCGACCAGCATGACGGGGATGGTCAGCATCGCCTGCGCGGTGTTGTGAAACAGCGGGAAGTAGTTGTAGTAGACGTCGTCCGGCCCGAGATGCATGTCCGCGGCCATCATCCGGCCCAGGATGTATTGCTGCGCGTGCGTCAGCAGCACGCCCTTGGACGGGCCGGTCGTGCCGGAGGTGTTCATGACCGCGCCGATGTCCGCGCCGCCGACATCGGCGCAGCCCGGCACCGGGGCGTCGGAGGCGCCCGCGACCAGCTCGGCGTAATCGAGCCCGCGGGTGGCGGCCGCCTGCGCCGGGTCCGCGTCCAGCAACAGCAGCACCGGCCGGCTGTCGAGGCCTTCGAGCGCAGCTTCCAGCTCGGGCAGCAGGGCGGCCTGGACCACCACGGCGTCGATTCCCGAGCGCTTGAAGGTATGGGCAATCTGCGGAGCGCGGTAATCCGTGTTGATCGGCACCTGCACGGCCCCGAGCCGGGACAGGCCGAACCACAGGTCCAGATACTCGAGGCGGTTGTGCAGATCGATGGCGACGCGATCGCCTTGCTTGACGCCGGCGGCGGCCAGCGCGTGGGCGGCCCGGTTGGCGCGCCGGTCGGCTTCCGAGTAGGTCAGCCACTGTCCGTTGAAGTGCACAAAGGGCCGATCCGGCGCGGCTTCGGCCTGCCTGGCAAGAATCTTCGCCGCGACCCGTTCGCCAAGCGGTAGCGGATCTTCCGAGGGGGCAGCCAGGCCGCCGCCAAGCGGGAATCCGAATTGGAGCGGATGTTTTGAATGATCAGTCATTCGATTATTTTCCTGAGCCATGTTTGAACCAATGCGAGTTTCGATGTGTCCGCCGGGGCCGCGCGCCGCGGTCAGTCGTCCAGCACTTTGCCCAGCACGGGATTGGGCGCATATGCCCAGTATCGAGCGTACTCGTTTGCCACCACGATGCAACGGCCGTTTTCCCCCTCCAGGGCGGGGCCGCGCAAGGCGCTCAGTCTGCCCTTGCCTTCGACGAGCGCGACATGGCCGGGCGGCTCGCCGGCGCCGGATTCGTAGCGGATGACCCTCATCTGGCTGACCTGGGCGTGCGGTTCGTAGGTGGCGCGCAGGTCGTCGATCAGCGCGGCGGCCGCGCTTTGCGCGATGCCGCGGTAGTGCAGCAGCAGCAGGCGCGGCGCCTGGCAGGCTTGCGCCTGGCCGGGGTAGATCTGTTCTCCGGTGACGCGCCACAGGCCCTTGACCTTGCGCAGTATCCGCTGGGACCACGGGCTGAAGCGCTCGCCCGCCATGTTGCGATAGGACGCGCCTTCCAGCACGGCAGGCGAGCTCAGGTCATACGCCGCCATATAGCGCGGAAACCCGTCCAGGCACACGTATCGCCGGGCCGTCTCGAAGCCGTCGACGGCCGCGCGCTCGGGAAGGTGTTCGGTGTCGTACCACTCGTTGAACTCTTCGTCCATGGCGGATGGCGGTTCCATGGTCACCATCAGAAAGCCCTTGCTGTTCATAGTCGGTTGCGACTCCCCCGCCGTTGTCCGTGCGCTTGAAATTGACATCGAATGAATGTTCATTTAGCTTACGTGACACCCTTTTGCCCGTCAACAGGATATTTCCCTGGAACCACGATCAAGGCTGATATGAACTACGACGACTTCAAGCACATCGACTTCGACCGCCGCCCGGATGGCGTGCTGCTGGCCACGTTGAATCGCCCCGACGTAATGAACGCCACCAATGCGCGCCTGCATTGGGAACTGAGCAAGCTGTGGAACGTGATCAACGACGACGCCAGCGTGAAGGTGGTGGTGGTGACCGGCGCCGGCGACCGGGCCTTCTCGGCCGGCGGCGACCTGGAATGGATCGAAGGCATGATCGGCAATCCGGAGGTGGTCACGGCCGTCATGAAGGAAGTGGCGGATATCGTCTACAACATGCTCGCCTGCGAGAAGCCGATCATCTCGGCCATCAACGGCACGGCGGTGGGCGCCGGCCTGGCGGTCGCGCTGCTGGCCGACGTGAGCGTCATTGCCGAGGACGCGACGTTCACCGATGGCCATGCCCGTATCGGCGTGGCCGCCGGCGATCACGCCGCCATCGTCTGGCCCTTGCTGTGCGGCATGGCCAAGGCCAAGTACTACCTGATGACCGCGGACTTCATCAATGGCAAGGAAGCGGAGCGGCTGGGCCTGGTCACCTTCGCCGTCGCCCGCGACGAACTCATGGCGCGGGCGATGAACATTGCCGCCAAGCTGGCGCGGGGCAGCCAGACCGCCATCCGCGGCACCAAGAAGGCGCTGAACAACTGGATGCATATGGCCGGTCCGATCTTCGATGCGTCGCTCGGCATCGAGATGCTCGGATTCCTTGGCGCGGATGCCCGCGAGGGCCTGGACGCGGTGCGCAACAAGCGGACTCCCGATTTTCCATCCGCCCGGCTGCCCTGAGCCACGGCGCGGCCATGCATTGCCATCGCCCGTGAGCAGGATGGCGGGTAGATACACAAAATTGAATGACTAGCCATTCAATTTCATGATAAATTCGCCTCGCCTGGAAAGCCGGCCCCGGATGGGGCCGGCCGCACCCGGCGCCAACAAATGATGGTCTGCGAAAGATCCACGAGGAGACGTTGAGATGGGGAGTTCGATTTTCCGGCGGGCCGTGCCTGCGCTGGCCGCGCTGGCTTTTTCCGCGTTGTGCGCCCATGCCGGCGCCGCGCCGTTTCCGAGCAAGGACAGGCCGGTGCGGCTGATCGTACCCTTCACGGCGGGCAGCTCCTTCGACGCGGGCGCACGCGCCTATGCGCAGGCGCTGTCCGAGGATCTGGGCGCGAACGTGGTGGTGGAAAACCGGCCGGGCGCCGATGGCGTCATCGGGGTTTCGGCGGCGAAAACCGCCGCGCCTGACGGATACACGATTCTGTTCACCTCCCTGTCGACCCAGGTCGTGAACCCGCATATCTTCAAGAAGCTGGCCTACGATCCGATCAACGACTTCATTCCCCTGGTCGGGACCATGAAAACGACCCTGGTCATGGCGGTAGGGCCGTCGTTCCCGCAAGGTACGGCCGCCGACTTTCTCGAGGCCGCCAGGAAGAACCCCGGCAAGCATACCTATGCCAGCTACACCGCCACCACCAAAATGGCCGGCCAGATGGTGGCCAAGGCGGCGAGCGTGGACTACCTGAATATCCCGTACAAGTCGCTCAATGACGCCATGTCGAACATGCTGGGCGGGCTGGTCGACATGATCGCGGCGGACATGCCGTCGATCCAGCCGTTCTTCTCGAAAGGCGTGCGGCCCCTCGCCGTGCTCGCGCCCACGAGGCTGAGCGCCTATCCCGACATTCCCACGCTGGCGGAATACGGCCTCGCCGATGTCGATATCGCGGGCTGGTTCGCCGCCTATGTTCCCAAGGGTACGCCGGCCGACGTGACGCAGATCCTCACGGATTCGCTGCGCAAGGCGGCCAAGAGCAAGTATGTGGGCGATTTTGTCACCACCTTCGGGATAGAAACCTTCCCCCTCGAAGGAGAGGCCCTGTCGACCTACCAGAAGGCCGAGCTGGAAAAATGGGGCAAGGCGGTGAGGGAAGCCGGACTGTACGGCACGCTCTGACCATGCAAGACGATCCCATGGCGGGCGGCATCGATGAGATCCGCGACAGGATGGCAATCCAGGACGTCATCCTGAAATACGCCCGCGCCATCGACCGCAAGGACTGGGGCGCGGTGCGGGCCGCCTTCCATGAAGGCGCCACCGACGATCATGGCGAATACCAGGGCGGCATAGACGGGATGATCGAATGGATCGCGCGACGCCATGCAGCGATCCATCAGTCGATGCATTTCATCGGCAATTCGCTCGTCGAATGGCTGCCCGGCCGCAGGGCCCTGGTGGAAACCTATTACCAGGCCCACTTCACGCTGGACGGCGAGGCGCGCGAGGCCAGGGCGCTGTGGCTGGATGGCCAGGCTGGCGGCGGCGCCAACCTGATCGTGCTGGGCAGGTACATCGATGTGTTCGCGGCCAGGCCGGACTGGCGCGTCGCCGAACGAACCAATGTCTATGAGTCGGTGCTTGCGCCGCAGCAGCCGCCATCGGGGCGCAATCCCGCCAATCATTGGTCCACCCGCGACCGGCACGACATGTACTTCAAGATACGCCGGGACCTGCTTCCGGACGCGCCATAGGCGCACGCAAGGCCTGCATGGCCGCCCGGCGCCAGGATATGCTGGGGCAGGGCCGGAGTCCGTCATTGGCAGAGGAATGCATGACCACGGAAGACAAGGTAGACCTTTTGGTAATCGGCTCGGGCGCGGCCGGATTGAGCGCCGCCATCACCGCGCGCAAGCTGGGGCTCGATGTGCTGGTGGTGGAGAAAACCCCGGTGCTCGGCGGCACGACCGCCGTATCGGGCGGCTGGGCCTGGATTCCCTGCAGCCCGGTCGCGCGCCGCGCCGGCGTGGAGGACTCCACGGAGCAGGCCGTGACGTATCTCAGGCACGAGCTGGGCGAGGCCTACTCCGCGCCTCACGTCGAGGCCTACCTGAAGCACGGCCCCGAGATGGTTGCCTTCCTGGAGGATGCCACCGAGGTCAGGTTTCTCGCGTCGCCGACGTTTCCCGACTACCACTCCGAAGCCCCGGGCGCCGCCATGGGGCGCTCCATCGTCGCGCAACCCTATGACGCGCGCCTGCTGGGCAAGCATATCAAGTTGCTGCGCCGGCCCTTGCGGCAAACCACGCTGTTTGGCCTGAACATCGGATCCGGCACCGAGCTGGGCCATTTCTTCAACGCTACCCGGTCCGTCAAATCCGCCTGTATCGTCTCCAAACGCCTTGCCGCCCATTGCCGGGACCTGCTGCTTTATCGGCGCGGAACCCGGCTTGCCAACGGCAATGCGTTGGCGGCCAGGCTGATAAACAGCGCCATGGACGCCGGCGTCAGGTTCAGCGTCTCCACCCGGGTGGAGAGGCTGGAGCGCGACGGCGACCGCATCGCGGGGGCGTGGGTCAGCGTCGACGGCAAGCCCGCGCGGCTGGTCCGGGCCGACCGCGGGGTGGTGCTGGCATGCGGGGGATTTTCCAACGACGCGGCGTTCAAGCAGGAGCTCTTCAGGCACGTGGCGGCGGGGCGCCCGCATGCTACGCCGGTCATCGCAAGCAACGCCGGCGATGGCCTGCGGCTGGGCATGTCGGCGGGCGGCGTGGTGCGCAACCAGCTGCCGGACAATGCCGCCTGGATGCCGGTCTCCCTGGTCCCCATGCCCGGGCGGGAGGCGGCGGCCTTCCCGCACGTGATCGACCGGGCCAAACCGGGAATGATCGCCGTGCTGCGCAATGGAAAGAGATTCGTCAACGAATCCCACTCGTACCATGACTTCGGCCGTGCGTACATCAAGTCGGGCAGCGACGGCGACATCTTCCTGATCTGCGACCGCCGCGCGCTCAGGCGCTATGGGCTGGGCTTCGTCAAGCCTTTCCCGTTTCCCGTCGGCAAGCACGTGAAGTCGGGCTACCTGATCAGGGGCGAGTCGATCGCGGACCTGGCCGCGAAGGCGGGAATCGACGCCGCGAACCTGGCCGAGACGCTGGCGAGATTCAACGCGGGAGCGCCGAGCGGCATCGACCAGGAGTACGGCAAGGGCAGCACCCGGTACAACCGCTTCCAGGGCGACGGCGGCCACGCCGGCAACCCGTGCGTGGCCGAGATACGCAGCGCGCCGTTCTATGCGGTGAAGCTGCTGATCGGCGACATCGGAACCTTCGCGGGACTGGCGACCGACGAACACGCCCGGGTGCTGGACGGCGACGGACGGATCGTCGCCGGGCTGTTCGCCGCCGGCAACGATATGCAAAGCATCATGGGCGGGAACTATCCCGGCGCGGGCATCAACATCGGCCCCGCGCTGACCTTCGGATATATCGCCGCCCGGGCCGCCGCCAGCCCTGACGCCGGCCGCCCAGGCTGATCCAGGCGGTCGCACGCTGCTGCGACCTTCCGGGCCTGCGTCGCCAGGCCTGGTCCGGCGCCTGAACGAGGGGGCGCCGCGGCGCCCCGCGCCCGCCGCACGATGCGGGCCTCCGACGTCCCTCACTCAGTGAAAACCCTAGTTTCGGGCCCGCGCTTTCGTCGTCAAACTAACTAACTGTTGTTAGGCAGCTAACTACCAGTTGGTAGATTGGCGGCCGACTGAACCTGATCGATACCCCCAAGTCGAGGTGGACATGACGACGCAAGTAAAGCCTATCCGTTCCTTTCTTTTCGTTCCCGGCAACAAGGAGTCCATGCTCGACAAGGCTGCGCTAGCCAAGGCCGACGCACTGATTCTCGATCTCGAAGACAGCGTGCCGCCGGCCGAGAAGCTGGCCGCGCGCGAGCTGGTCGCGCGGAAAATCCCCGCGCTGATCGCCCAGGGCCAGCGCATATGGGTGCGCATCAACCGCAGCGCGCACATCTATGACCTGGACGACCTGCTTGCCGTGGCGCTGCCCGGCGTCGAAGGCATCGTCATCTCCAAGCCCTGGGGGCCGGAAGACGTGTACATGGCCTCGAGCATGATCGCCGAGGCCGAAACGCGCGCCAATCTGCCGCTGGGCTCCATCGGCCTGATTCCCCTGCTGGAGACGGCGCGCTCGATGCAGCTGTGCTACGAGATCGCGCAGATGCCGCGCGTGGTCGGCATCGTCGGCGCCACGGCCAAGAACGCCGACATGGGGCGCGCCCTGAAGTTCGTCTGGACGCCGGAAGGCCGCGAAACCGAGTACCTGAAATCCCGCGTGGTCATGGCCGCGCGCGCGGCGGGCAAGCAGGCCATCGGCGGCATCTGGCAACAGATCAAGGACCTGGAGGGGCTGGCCAGGTCTTCCGCCTTCGACCGCCAGCTTGGCATGTCCGGCGAGCTGGCGCTGCATCCGATGCAGGTGGAAACGATCAATCGCACCTATACGCCGACGGCCGAGGACGTGGCGTACTACCAGGGGATGATCGACGCGCTCGACGCCGCCCAGGCACAGGGCCGTGCATCGGTCATGTATGACGGCGAACACATCGACATCGCCCACGTCAAGACCGCGCACGAGGTCATTGCGCTTGCCAAGGCCTTCAACGGCTGAACCCCGCCGCCACAACCCGACATACCCAGGAGATCCATATGGCAGGCCTGTATTTCGAAGACTTCAAACCCGGCATGGTGGTCGAACACGCCATCCGCCGCACCGTCACCGAGACCGACAACGTGCTGTTCTCGGCCATGACCTACAACTGCGCGCCGCTGCACATCGATGCCGAGTACAGCGCGAACAGCATCTACGGCCAGCGCCTGGTCAACAGCATGTTCCTGCTGGCGCTGGTGGCCGGCATCACGGTCTACGAGACCACGCTGGGTACCACGCTGGGGAACCTGGGCTTCGGGGAGATCGCGTTTCCCAAGCCCACCTTCCACGGCGACACCATCCGCGTCGAGACCGAGATTCTCGAAACCCGATTGTCCAGGAGCCGCAAGGATTCCGGCATCGTCACCTTCAGGCACGTGGCCAGGAACCAGCGTGACGAGATCGTGTGCACGGCGGTGCGCACGGGCCTGATGATGCTCAAGCCCGCCGCCTGATGCCGTCGCCACAAGGAGAAGCAGCATGAATTATCAGCTCAGCGAGGAGCAGCAGGCCATCGTCGACGCGGCGGAGAAGATCTGCGCGGATTTCCCCCATTCGTACTGGCGCGAAAAGGACAAGAAGCATGAATTTCCCCATGAGTTCTTCGAGGCCGTCGCCAGCGGCGGCTGGCTGGGGATCTGCATGCCGGAGGAGGTGGGCGGGGCGAACCTGGGCGTGACCGAGGCCGCGCTGTTCATGCGCGTGGTGGCCGAGTGCGGCGGGCAGGCCGCGGCTTCGAGCATCCACATGAACATTTTCGGCCTGCAGCCGGTGGTGCATTTCGCCACGCAGGCGCAGAAGCAGGCCTGGCTGCCGCCCTTCGGCCGCGGCGAACACAAGGCGTGCTTCGCCGTCACCGAGCCCGACCCCGGCCTGGACACGACCAAGCTGAAGACCGTGGCCAGGAAGCAGCCCGACGGCAGCTACCTGATCACAGGGAAGAAAGTCTTCATCTCGACCGCGCAGGTGGCCGATCACATGCTGATCCTGGCCCGCACGACGCCGATCGAGGAGGTGAAGAAGCACAGCGAAGGGCTGAGCCTGTTCTACACCAAACTGGATCGCAAGTACGTCGACATCCGGGAGATCGACAAGCTGGGCCGGGGGGCGGTGGATACGAACGAGTTGTTCATCGACAACCTGCCGGTGGCCAAGGACGCGCTGATCGGCGAAGAGGGCAAGGGGTTGTCCTATATCTTCCACGGCATGAACGCCGAGCGCGTCCTGGTGGCGGCGGAGCAGGTCGGCATGGGCCGCGCCGTGCTGAAGCTGGCCACGCAGTATGCCAAGGAGCGCGTGGTGTTCGGCCGTCCCATCGGCAAGAACCAGGGAATCCAGCATCCCCTGGCGCGCAGCTGGGCCGAGCTGGAGGCCGCCAATCACATGATGCTCGCCGCGGCGGACCTGTACGACCGCGGGGAGTCCTGCGGGTCGGAGGCCAATGCGGCCAAGCTGCTGGCGTCCGAGGCCTGCATGCAAGCGTGCCAGAACTCGATCCTGACGCACGGCGGCTACGGATATGCGAAGGAGTACCACGTGGAGCGTTTCATGCGCGAGGCCTGGATCGGCTACATCGCGCCTGTTTCGCCGCAGCTGGTCTTGTCGAACATCGCCGAGCGCAAGCTGGGGCTGCCCAAGTCGTACTGACCGGCGGAGGCGGATGTTCCCGATAATGGTTGCGGCGCCAACCCGGCCTTCGATGGCAGGGACGCGACCGCGCAGGGCTTGAGGAGACGGCCATGGCAGTAACAGGACCTTTGGAAGGTATACGCGTTCTTGATTTGACCGTGGCGCTGGCCGGCCCGTTGGGCTCGCTGCTGCTGGGCGGCCTGGGCGCCGAAGTGATCCGGGTCGAATCGCCGGGCGGCGGCGACATCGCGCGCAACAATCCGCCCTATGTCGGCAAGGACGGCATCCACTTCGGCGTCAGGCACGAGGACGAGGTGTCCCTGACCACGCTCAACCGTGCGCGCAACAAGAAAAGCGTCACCTTGAACCTGAAGACCGAGCAGGGCCGGGCGCTCTTCATGGAGCTGGCCAAGGAGTGCGATGTCCTGATCGAGAACGCCAGCGAGGGCACCACGGCCCGCCTGGGCGTGGACTACGAGAGCGTGCGCAAGGCCAACCCGAAGATCGTCTACGCTTCGGTCAAGGCCTTCGGCGAGCCCAGCCCGTATCCCAAGCTCAAGGGCATGGACATCATCGTGCAGGCGCTCTCGGGCATCATGGACGTGACCGGCGTGCCCGATGGCCCGCCCACGCGCTGGGCGCTGCCGATTGCCGACATGGTCGCGCCCCTGTACGCGGTAAACGGGATTCTTGCCGCGCTGATCCATCGCGGCAAGACGGGCGAGGGGCAGTGCGTGCAGGTATCGATGCTCGATTGCCTGGCCTCGCTGGTCGCCGAGGAGCACTTCGACGTGTTCATGGAGCACGGTTATCCCAAGCGCTCGGGCAATTTCCATGACCGGCTGGTGCCGTTCGGGGTCTATGGCACCTCCGACGGCCATGTGGCGATGGTGGCCTTCCAGCCGGACTGGTTCCGCAGTCTCATGCAGGCCATCGGCAAGCCCGAGCTGGCCGAGGATCCGCGCTATGCCACGCGCGGGCCGCGGATGAAGCACGCGGCCGAGCTCAACGCCATGATCGAAGACTGGACGCGCCGCCATACCAGCGCCGAAGTCATGCACGAGTTGCAGGAAAAGCGGGGCGTGCCGGCCGCGCCGGTGCGCTCCCCCCAGGAGGTGCTGCGGGATCCGGCATTGCGGCAACGCGGCGCGGTGGTCAAGCTGGAGCACCCGGGCCTGGCCAATATCGACGCCATGGGCATGGGCCTGCCGATCCAGTTTTCCGGCACGCCGTCGAAGTTCGGGCAACCCGCCCAGGAACTCGGGGCATCCAACCACGAGATCTACCAGGGCTTGCTCAAGCTGTCCGATGCCCGGCTCGACCAGCTGCGCAGCGAAGGGGTGATCTGAGATGGGCGATGCTGCGATGGCCGGCCGCCGTCCCGGCCCGCTTGCCGGCGTGAAGGTGGTCGAGATCGCGGGCATCGGCCCGGGGCCGCTGGCCGCCATGTTCCTCGCCGACCTGGGCGCCACGGTGATCCGCGTGGACCGCAAGCAGCCATCGGGACTGGGGGCGCCGCGCCCGGTGCGGTTCGACCTGGGGCTGCGCAACCGCAAGTCCATCCGCGTCGATCTCAAGGACCCGGCCGCCGTCGGGATGGTGCTGGAATTGCTCGGCCAGGCCGACGCCCTGATCGAGGGCTTTCGCCCGGGGGTGATGGAGCGCCTGGGGCTGGGGCCGGACGTGTGCCTGGCCCGCAACCCGCGGCTGGTCTATGGCCGGGTGACGGGCTGGGGGCAGGACGGGCCGCTGGCCAGGATGGCGGGGCACGATCTGAACTACATCTCCATCACGGGCGCCCTGCATGCCATGGGCCGGGCCGGGCAGGCGCCCACGCCGCCGCTCAATGTGCTGGGCGATTACGCGGGCGGATCGCTGTACCTGGCCTTCGGCCTGCTGGCCGGCATACTGGAGGCGCGCGGTTCGGGCCAGGGCCAGGTGGTCGATGCCGCCATGGTGGATGGCGTGGCGTCGCTCATGACGGTGATCATGGGCATGCATGGCGCGGGCATGCACGGCAAGCAGCGCGGCACCAACCTGGTCGATACGGGCGCGCCCTGCTATGAGGTGTACGAGTGCGCGGACGGCAAGTATGTGTCGGTGGCGCCGATCGAGGACAAGTTCTACCGGCTGTTGCTGGAGAAACTGCAGCTGCAGGACCATCCGCTGCTGCAGAAGCAAATGGACCGCGCCGCGTGGCCCGAAGCAAAGCAGGTGCTGGCGGCACGGTTCAGGGAACGCACGCGCGACGAATGGACCGAAATCCTGGGGGCATCGGACGCCTGCCTGGCGCCGGTGCTGGATTTCGACGAAGCGCGCGCGCATCCGCATATCCGCGCGCGCGGCACGCTGGTCGACATCGAGGGGGTCGTCCATCCCGCGCCGGGACCGCGCTTTTCGCGCACCCCGGCGGCGCGGCCCGAACCGCCCGCGCCGCCCGATACCGGCAATGCCGTCGCCGCGCTGCGCGGCTGGCTGCCCGACGAGCAAATCCTCGCATACCAGGAAAGGCAGACCTTTATCTAAGGAGACGATCATGACGTTTGCGCCCACATTCTTCGGCGCCGCGGCGCTGGCCGCGCTGGCTGTGCTGGCCAGCCCCGCCATGGGAGCGGATTTCCCCGACGGCAAGCCCGTGCGCATCATCGTGCCGACCGGCGTGGGGTCGGGCACGGACCTGACCGCACGCCAGATCGCCGCCAGCATGGGCAAGGCATGGAACGTACCGGTGGTGGTCGAGAACAAGGCCGGCGCCAGCGGCATGATAGGCACGGAGTCCGTGGCCAAGGCGACGCCAGACGGACATACCTTGCTGGCCACCTATGCGCAGCACTACACCAATCAACTGGTGATGAAGACGCCCTACGATGCCGTCGAGGACTTCGAGCCGGTCGCCCGCGTCGCCAACTCGGCGCTGGTGATCTCGGTGTCGACGAATTCGCCGTACAAGACCCTGGGCGACGTGATCGACGCCGCGAGGAAGAAGCCGGGCATCATTACCTACGGTTCATCCGGCAACGGCACGACCTCGCACCTGGCGGCGACGCTGTTCGAGGACATGACGAAGGTCAAGCTCAGCCATATTCCGTACAAGGCGCCGGGCCAGGTGGCGCTGGACGCCGCATCGGGGCAGATCGACCTCAGCTTCAACGGCATGTCCACGGTGCTGCCGCTGATCAAGGGCGGCCGCCTGCGTCCCCTGGCGGTGACCACCTTGCAGCGCTCGCAAAGCCTGCCCGATGTGCCGACGGTGGCCGAGGCGGGCTATCCCGGCTACGAGACGGCGTCGCCGATCTGGATATTCGTGCCGCGCGGCACGCCCCAGGCCGTCGTCGACAAACTGTCCGCCGGCATCACCGCGGCGGCCCGCACGACCGAGTTCAAGGACTTGTGCCAGCAGCAGGGCCTGGAGGTGGACATCCAGGACGCCGCGACCGCCAAGGCGGCCGGCCCGGGAGAGCTGGAGAAATGGCGCAAGCTGATGAGCACGGCCGGCGCGGCGAAGAACTGAGGAGGCGCGCGTGGCCAACCTTTCCGATATCGCCCAGCCCGCGCTGGACGAGGTATGCGCCGAATGGAACCGCGCGGGCGCGAACTGGGACGCCGACGGCCTGGCCGCCACGTATTGCGAGGACGGCCTGCTGTTTGGCGGGCGCCCCGGCCACTACGTGGGGCGCGCGGCCATACGGTCCTACTTCGCCACCTACGACGGCGTGATCCTGGCCGGCGGCATGACGCTGTCGGAGACGGCGCTGCGCGTGCTCGGCGAGGACTGCGTGCTGGCCCAGGGCATGGTGTGCTTCGCGTTCACGCTGGCCGACCAGGCGCGGACGCGTTCGACCCTGCGCGCCACCCTGGTGCTGCGGCGGGAGGCGGGCCGCTGGCGCATCCTGGAGCACCACTTCTCCTCCGAACCGGCGGCGCCGCCGCTGGGCCGGGACTGATCCGCCGGGAGTCGCATTCATGACTACAGGCCACGCCGACATCGAAGTACTGAAGCGCCTGAGCGCCGGACGCTTCACCTGCCGCGCCTATCTGCCGCGCCAGGTTCCGGAGGCGGTGATCCGCGGCATCGTCGATGTGGCGCGCCGCACCGCCTCGTGGTGCAACACCCAGCCCTGGCAACTGGTGGTTGCGTCGGGCCAGAGCACGGACCGTTTCCGCGCGGCCTTGATGGAGCAGGCGCGCCAGCACCCCGGACTGGATTCCGACTTTCCGTTTCCGGCCGAGTACCGGGGCGTCCACCTGGAGCGGCGGCGCAGGTCGGGCCTGCAGCTCTACGAGGCGCTGGGCATCGAGCGGCACGACAAGGCGCGCCGCGCAAGCCAGTCTTTCGAGAATTTCCGCCTGTTCGGTGCGCCCCATGTGGCGATCGTCACGGTCGCGCGGGAACTGGGCGCGTATGGCGCGGTGGACGTGGGCGGCTTTGTCAGCGCCTTCCTGCTGGCCGCCCACGCCCACGGTGTCGCGACCACGCCGCAGGCGGCGCTGGCGATGCAGTCGGGATTCATTCGGCGGTATTTCGGCCTGGACGAAGGGCGCGCCGTGGTGTGCGGGATTTCGTTCGGCTACGCGGACCACGCGCATCCCGCCAATGGGTACCGTACCGAACGCGCGGAGCTGGACGACATCCTGCGCATGGTTTGACCCATCCGATGGCGGTGACGCCGGAGAACCGAGCATGACATTGTTGATCGACAATCCCGCGCCCCATGTGCGGCGCCTGACGCTGAACCGCCCCGAGCGGATGAACGCCCTGGATGGGCCGACGCTGCAAGCGCTCAACGATGCGGTGCGCGAGTGCGGCGCGGCCGCTGACGTGAAGGTGCTGGTCATTCGCGGCCAGGGGCGGGCGTTCTGCGCGGGCAACGATCTCAAGTGGCTGGCCGGCGGGGTGCTGGCCGACCGCGCGGCCCATATGCGCCACCAGGACCTGATGCAGGATACCTATGAACGGCTGGAGTCGGCGCCGCAGATCGTCGTGGCCAGCATCAACGGCTATGCGATGGCGGGAGGCTTCGAGCTGGCGCTGGCCTGCGACCTGATGATCGCGGATGCCCAGGCCGAGCTGGGCGATGAGCATATCCGCCGCAATCTGTTGCCCAGCGGCGGCAGTTCGCAGCGGTTGCCGCGCAAGCTGGGCCTGCAGCGGGCGATGTACTACCTGGTGACGGGTCGGCGCATGACGGGAGCGCAGGCTTGCGAATTTGGCCTGGCGGCGCGGGCCGTGCCCGCCGAACAACTGGAGCGCGCCACGCTGGAGCTGGCCAGTGAAATCGCCCGTGCCGACGCCCTGGCGCTGGCGTCGATGAAGGAGATGGCGCGCAAGTCCATGGAACTTCCGCTGTCCGATGGATTGCGCCACGAACGCTGGATGCAGCATCGCTATCGAACCCAGTCGCCGTCGCTGGAGACCGGCGTGACGCACTTTGCCGCGGGCCGGAAGGACGGCTGAGAGCGGCCGCGATGCCGCCATGATGTCGCGCCCGGCGCGCGTTTCCAGGGTACGGAACAACCGCGCGGTCCGCATTGACCGGGTTCTGTCTCCACGCATCTAATGCGTACGGGCCAGGCGGCTTAGCCTTCACGAGCCCTTCCGAAGGAGACATCATGAAAACATCGTTTCACCTTGCGGTAACGCTCAAGAGCGGTTTCGCGATCGCCATGCTGGCGGCCGCCAGCTTGAGCCACGCGGAGACCATCAAGCTGGGGATGTCGATTCCCCTGTCCGGCGCCGGCGCCAACTGGGGCAAGGGCTCCGAGTGGCTGTGCGCGAAGGCGGCCGAAGAGATCAAGGCCGCGGGTGGCGTCAAGGTCCAGGGCAAGGTCTACGACTTCGAGTGCATCGGCTACGACAACAAATACAACGCCGCCGAAGGCGCCAAGGTGGCGCAGGCGCTGGTGTCGCGCGACGGCGTGAAGTACGTGGCGGGCAGCATCGGCGTGGCGCCGGTGCGCGCCCTGCAGTCGCTGACCGAGCGCAGGGGAGTGCTGCTGTTCACCGCGGCCTGGGGCAATTCCATCAAAGGGCCGAAGTTTCCGCTGACCTTTACGCAGATGAACTCGGTCAATGAAATCTCCGAGCCCATGATCGCGCACGTCAAGAAGCTGCACCCGGAAATCAAGACCGTGGCGCTGCTCAACCCCAACGACGCGACGGGCCAGGAAACCGAGAAGGTGGCCAAGGCCGCGTGGGAAAAGAATGGCGTGAAAGTACTGGTAAGCGATTGGTATGAGCGCGGCACCAGCGAGTTCCAGCCCATTGCCGCCAAGCTGAATTCCCTCAAGCCAGACCTGGTCGACCTGGCCTCCACGCCGCCGGCCGATGCCGGCCTGGTGTTCCGGGAATTGAAAGCCCTGGGCTGGAACGGCGTGAAGGTGGTGGAAGTGGGCACCGGGGCCGATGGCTTGCTGGCGACCGGCAAGGACGCGGTCGACGGCACGTACCTGGGCGCCGCGGTGGCCGTGGATGGTCTGAGCGCGCATCAGAAAGAGCTGAACGACGGCGTGAAGAAAGTCACCGGCGAGAACATCAATTCGGTGCAGATCGGCTTCTACGACGCGGTGTACGCGATCAAGGCGGCGATGGAAAAGGCCCAGAGCGTGGATCCGGAACAGGTCGCCAAGGCCATGCCCGACGTCAAGTTCCAGTCCTTCTTCGGCGAGGTTGATTTCGGTGGCAAGAGCGTCTATGGCAGCGACCAGCAGATGCAGCTTCCCGTCATCATCACCCAGATATCTGGGACCACGCTGAAGGAAGTCGGCCGCGTGCACAAATAAGCCAGGAGCCACGCTCATGCAGGACAACCTCCAGTTGCTGTTCACGGCGCTGCAGATCAGCTCGGTTTACATCCTTTTTTCGCTCGGGCTGACGATCATCTTCGGCGTGCTCAAGGTCGTGAACTTCGCTCACGGCCAGTTCTTCACCTTTTCGGCACTGGTGTTGTCGCTGGGGCTTTCCTGGCTGGCCCCGCATGTGGGTAATCCCTTCGTGGTCTACCTGCTCGCGGGCCTGGCCGGACTGGCGGCCTGCCTGCTGTTCGGCCTGGTGCTCTACCAGTTCGGCTTCAAGCGGCTGGAGCGCGACATGATCGGCTCCTTCATCCTGTCGGCGGGCCTGGTGCTGTTCTTCGAGGGCCTCATGCTCGAGATCTTCGGCGGAGCGGTGCGTCCCGTTCCCGCGCTGATCGACGGCAACGTCGACCTGCTGGGCCTGTCGGTCTCGAAACAGCGCCTGGTGCTGTTCGTGTTTGCCGTGGCGCTGACGACCCTCATCATCGCGCTGCTCAGAAGCACCAAGTTCGGCAAGGCGCTGCGCGCCGTGGCCATCGACCACGAGGCGGCGATGCTGCAGGGTATCGCCTACCGCAAGATCGCGCTCTATGGTTTCCTGATCGCGACCGGCGTGGCGGCCATCGCCGGCATGCTGATCGCGCCGGTGGCGGCGGTCACGCCCACGCTGGGCGATTCGTACCTGGTCAAGGGGTTCATCGCCGTGGTGGTGGGCGGGATGGGCAGCATTGTCGGAGCCATCTTCGGCAGTCTGCTTATCGCGCTTCTGGAATCATTCATCGGGTTTTACTTCGACCCTTCGGCGGCCAACCTGACCATCTTCGTCATCGTGATGCTGGTACTGCTGATCAAGCCCAAGGGGTTCTTCGGCAATGACTAAAAGCAAAGACCTCGTATTCATCCTGCTCATCGCCGCGGCGCTGGTCGGCTGCATCGCCCTGGGCAGCGGCTATATCGGCAACCTGGTAGTGTGGATGAGCGTCGCCGCCGTCATGGCGACCAGCCTGCGCTTCGTGCTGCTGATCGGCGAGCTGAATTTCGCCACGGCGGCGTTCTTCGGTATAGGCGCGTACTGCACCGGCTATATCGTCAATTTCCTGGATCTGCCGTTCTTCCTGACCCTGGCGCTGAGCGCGCTGCTCGCGCTGGCGGTGAGCGTGGTGTTCGGCTGCATCACGCTCAAGGTGAAGGGGCCGTACTTCCTGCTGATCGGCTTCGCGTTCACCGAGGCCTTGCGGATTCTGTACACCCGCACCGACGTGCTGGGCGGAAACTCGGGCCTGGTGGGCATTTTTCCGCCGATCTGGCTCGAAGCGCACTACCACTATTTCGCGACGGTGCTGTGCTTCGTGCTGATCCTGGCATTGCTGTTCGTGGAACGCTCGAACCTGGGCAAGGTATTCGTCGCCATCCGCGACAACGAGAACGTGGTGCGCAGCCTGGGCATTCCGGTATTCATGACCAAGGTGCTGTGCTTTGCCGTCGCGTCGGCGGTGGCCGGCCTGGCCGGCTCGGTGCACGCCTACGCGAGCAACGTCATTAGTCCGCTGGACTTCGGCTTCATGCTCTCCACCTTCGCGCTGGCCTACCTCAAGGTGGGCGGCGAGGACAGCCCGCTGGGGCCCGTCATCGGGGCCGTGCTGCTCGTGGGCATCGCCAGCTATGCGCAGACCCTTGGAGGCAACGAGCATATTCTCTACGGCCTGGCCATCATCGTGTCGGTGCTGTTCATGCCCAAGGGCCTGATGGGCCTGTTCAAGAGTCGCTGAGAGGACCGCATGCAGACAGGATCAATGCTGCTCACGGGGCAGAATCTTTCCAAGCAGTTCAAGGGCCTGCTGGCGGTGTCCGGCGTCGACATCCGGATCGCGCAGGGGGAGATCGTCGGCCTGATCGGCCCCAACGGGGCGGGAAAGAGCACGACGTTCAACCTGCTTTCTGGCTTTCTCAAGCCCACTTCGGGCAGCCTGGAGATCGCCGGCGCCGACATGTCGAAGGCCAAGCCGGAACGCATCAGCAAGCAGGGCCTGGTGCGCACCTTCCAGCACGGCAGCTACCTGCCGTCCATGTCCGTGCGCGACAACGTGCTCATCGGCTGCCTGGGCGGCCGGCGCACCGGCCGCGTGGCGGCAAGCGAGCAGGAGCAGGTCATCGCGCAGGCGATTGCGCTGTTCGGCCTGGCCGGCCACGAGAACGACATCGCCCGCAACCTGCCGCACGGCCTGCAGCGCCTGGTGAGCATGGCCATGGCATTCGCGGCGCGGCCGTCCCTGCTGTGCCTGGACGAGCCGCTGACCGGGTTGAACCAGACCGAGGTGGCCGAGACGCTCGGTGTCTACCGGCGGCTCAAGTCCGAGTACGCCATGTCGATTCTGCTGGTCGAGCACAATATGCGCGCGGTGATGAATATCTGCGATCGAATCTACGTCCTGCACCATGGGGAAATCATCTTCAGCGGCACGCCGGACGAGGTGAAGGCCAGCGAGACGGTGCTCAAGGCTTACCTGGGGGAAGCGCATGGCCTCTGAAAATACGTTGACGGTGCGCAAGCTGTCGGTCAGCTACGGGACCGTTCCCGCCATCATCGATGTGGACCTGGAGGTCACGGGCGGCACCATCGTCAGCCTGATCGGCGCCAACGGCGCCGGCAAGTCGACGCTGATCAAGGCCATCACTGGGCTGGTCAAGGTGGCCGGGGGCGAGATCCACTATGGCGGCAAGCCGCTGGCCAACCGCGAGCCCAATGTGATTCTCGGGCATGGCGTGGCGCTGGTGCCCGAGGGCCGGCGGCTGTTCGGCAGCATGACGGTGCGCGAGAACCTCGAGATGGGCGCCTACCGGATCGACGACGCGCGCAGGAAGGCCGAGCTGCTGGCGACCTGCCTGCATTACTTTCCCGACCTCGAGGCCAAGCTGCCCAGCCCGGCGAACTCGCTGTCCGGCGGGCAGCAGCAGATGGTGGCGGTCGCCCGCGCGCTGATGAGCGCGCCCAGCATGCTGTTGCTGGACGAGCCCACGATCGGCCTGGCGCCGGCCTTCGTCAATGTCATCAGCAAAGTGGTGCGCGACATCAACCAGCAGGGCGTGACCGTATTGCTGGTGGAGCAGAACGCCGAGGTCGCGTTGCGCGTGAGCGACTACAGCTACGTGCTGGAGTCGGGGACGGTCGTCAAGCACGGCCCCGCCGAGGTGTTCCTCAACGACCCGGATATCAAGAAGGCATATCTGGGCCTTTGAGGCCTGGCCGCGGCTCAGGTGATGGACCGGGCCGCGAGGTGGCCCTCGCGGATCGCGGGCTGGATGTCGCGCGCCGACAGGGCGTCGCCCACGATATGCAGCTGCGGCACGCGCCCGCGCAGCGCTTCCCAGACGTCGTTCTGCGACTGCCGGTAGCCGGCCAGCACGACCGTGTCGGCGGCGACGGTCTCGGTCCGCTCGCCATACAGGGAGCGTATCCGCGCGCTGCCGCGATCGATCGATACCAGCGCCGACTGCGTCACGATGCGGAAATTGCCCGCCTTGTAGAAGCGCTGCAGGGCCGCCTGCGTGCGCCCTGTGCCTTCGACGGCGGGAGCGAACATCTGGTGGCGCGTCACATAGGTGACCTCGGCGCCGGCCTCGATCAGCGCTTCGCAGCAGCCTATGGCTTCGTAATGCCCGACGTCGTCGAACACCAGCGCGGTCTTGCCGAAATCGCCGCGGCTTTCCATGCTCAGCTCGAACGAGGTCAGCACGCGCGCCTCCGGCGCGATGGCCAGCGACGCGGCCGGGTCGGCCGTCTGGCGGAATTCGCCGGCGTCGGCGGGTTGCGAGCCGGTCGCGACGATGACGACGTCGGGCTGTTCGGCCAGGACTTCGTCGGCTTCCACGTAGGTCGCAAGCCGCACGTCCACGCCAAGGCGATAGATCTCGCTTTCCAGCCAGATGGCGATGTCGCCGATCAGGTGCAGCTTGGGCAGGTGCCTGGCGTAGTTGAGCAGGCCGCCCAGGTCCGAGGTGGCCTCTATCAGGGTGACGCGATGGCCCATGAGCCGGGCCACCCGCGCGGCCTCCATGCCGGCCACGCCGCCGCCGACGACCACGACCTTGCGAGGCTGCGCGGCCGCGACGATGCGGTCCTCGGCCAGCCGGTGCTCGTCGCCGACCACGGCGTTCACCGCGCAGCGCATGCGGCCGGTGAACACGCCGCCGATACAGCCCTGGTTGCAGCTGATGCAGGGGCGCACTTCGGTGCCCCGGCCGTCACGGGCCTTGGCCACCAGCATTGGGTCCGCGATCATGCCGCGCACGATGCTGATCATCTCGGCATGGCCTTCCTTGAGGGCCTGCTCGGCATCGTCCAGCGTAGCGTAGCGGCCCACGATGATGCGCGGCACGGTGAGGCCCTCGCTGACGCGGTCGCTGGCGGGCAACTGGTAGCCGACCGGGCGGTCCATGCCGGCATAGCGCTCGACGTGGAAGTAGTAGTCGCCATGCGTGATGTTCACGAAGTCGATCAGGCCTTCGGCCTGGGCGCGCAAGGCGATGGCGTTGACGTCGTCGGTGGAGAGGATGCGGGCGTCGGTGCTGCCGCCGATGCGCACGCCCACGGCGAAATCGGGCGAGGTCGCCTTGCGGATGGCGCGCAGCGTTTCCAG
This sequence comes from Bordetella genomosp. 6, assembly GCF_002119705.1. Lineage (NCBI taxonomy): Bacteria > Pseudomonadati > Pseudomonadota > Betaproteobacteria > Burkholderiales > Alcaligenaceae > Bordetella > Bordetella genomosp. 6. The sequence continues at coordinate 4,535,618 of NZ_CP021107.1, read as the reverse complement.
CAGCGCCCGGATGCGGTTGTCGAAGCTGCCGCCGTAGGCGTCGTCGCGCCGGTTGAGCACCGGCGAGAAGAACTGCGAAAACAGGTAGCCGGCGCCGGCCAGCACTTCCACGCCATCCAGGCCGGCCGCCTGCATGCGGGCCGCCGCCTTGCCGTAGGCCTCGACCAGTTCGCCGATCTGTTCTGTCGTCATCGGGATCGGCGGCGCTACCGAGTAGCGCCCGGGCAGCGCGCCGACCGCCCAGGGCAGGCCGCCGTCGGCGGCCGGGTCGGTGTAGCCGCCGTGCCAGAGCTGCGTGAACAGTTTCATGCCGGTGGGCGCGATCGCGTCGGCCAGGCGGCGCATGGGGGCGATCGCGCCGTCGTCGGCGGCGGTCAGGGAGAACGTGGACGAAGGGTGGACCGACGTGCTTTCGAGAATGGAAAGCCCGGCGCCGCCCTTGGCCCGTTCCAGGTGGTAGGCGATCAGATCGTCATTGACGTAGCCCTGGGCCAGCCGGGTGGCGTGCGCGGTGCGCACGATCCGGTTGGGAATCTCGACGCCGCCGATGCGCAGCGGCGAGAAAATGCGTCGATACGTGCTCATGCCACGGATCGCTTGGACGAAATGCCGCCGTCTATGGTCACGATGGTTCCGCTGGTATAGGCCGAACGCGGCGACGCCAGGTAGACGAACAGGTCGGCGACCTCCGCGACGGTGGCGGTGCGGCCCAGCGGATAGCCGGCCAGCAGTTCGTCCGAGCGCTGTTCGTCGCCCAGCAGCCGGGCGGCGTGGCTGCGCAGGACCTTGGCGATGCGCTCGGTGGCCACCGGTCCGGGGTTGACGCCGATGACCCGGATGCCGTCTTCCAGGCTGCGGCCGCCCAGGGCGCAGGTAAACGCCATCAGCGCGGCATTGCCGGTCGAGCCGGCGATGTAGTTGAAGTCGGGGTTCTGGCCGCCGTTGCCGATGTTGTTGAGGATGACGCCGTGGCCGCGGGCCTTCATGCGCGGGTAGATTGCCCGCGCCAGATCGATGTAGCCGAACACTTTCAGTTCCCAGCCCTGGCGCCAGGCCTGCGCGTCCACGTCCCACAGGTCGCCGCCGGGAATGGCGCCGGCGTTGTTCACCAGCACGTCGACATCGCCCGCGAAGGCGGCAACCTTGTCGACCGCGCCCGGTTGCGTCATGTCCAGCGCCAGTACGTCCACCTGCACGCCGTGGCGGGCGCGCAAGTCTTCCGCGAGCGCCTGCAGCTTGTCGGCCGAACGGGCGGTCAGCGCGAGGTGGCAGCCTTCGGCCGCGAAGGCTTGCGCCAGGCCGGCGCCGATGCCCTGCGAGGCGCCGGTGATCAGTACGCGTTGCCCTGCGATTTTCATGTCCATGTCTTTCTCCCTGGTATCCGGGGATTAGATCGGCGGCGCGGACGATTATCAATGTACGCGCGCCTTGTGTTCCGTACTTCGGGAGACGGCCGCAAGCGCCATGCGGCGCCTTTCGCATCGGGCGTGGTGCTGATGTACGGAACAAGCCGTCGCCGCCGGTTGCCGCGGCCCAGGCCGGTGGCAATATTCGCAGCCAGACCGACGGCAAGCTGCCAGGCCGGTATTGGCCAGGGGCGGCATGCGAAGTCGGCGCCCTTTCCACCTATCGGAGACAGACTCGATGATCAACCGCCGTTTCTTCTGCCTGGCCATCGCCAGCGTGGCCTTGCCCATCTGGGCGCATGCCGCTTCCTATCCCGACCAGCCCGTGCGCGTCATTGTCAGCAATGCGCCGGGTACGGGCACCGATATCACGGCCCGCTTCCTGGCCCACCAGGCCGCCGCGAAGCTGGGCCAGCCGGCGGTGGTCGAGAACAAGGCCGGCGCGGGCGGCGTGCTGGCCACCGATTTCGTGGCCAGGACCGAACCGGACGGCTACACCGTCCTGTTTTCCACCGGCGCGCACTTCATGCTGCCCGCGATCTACAGCAAGCTGAACTTCGACGCGAAAGCGGATTTCATACCAGTGGGCGTGTTTGCTCAGTCGCCCATGGTGGTTTTCGTGCCGGCGGACTCGCCTTTCCGGACCGTCGAGGATCTGCTCGCGGCGGCCAGGAAGGCGCCGGACACCATCAGCTATTCCTCGCCGGGCGTGGGCACCTCGTCGCACCTGGCCGCGGTGATGATGTTCAACCAGGCCAAGGTGGAGTTGCGCCACATTCCGTACAAGTCGGCCTCGCAGGCGGCGATGGAGGTGGCGTCTGGCCAGGCCCAGGTCGGCATCAATGGCACGGGCGTGACGATCCCCTTGCTGCAGGCGGGGAAAATCCGCATCCTTGCGGTAACCAGCCTCAAGCGCTCGGCATCCCTGCCTGAGGTTCCGACGCTGGACGAATCCGGCCTGAAGGGCTACGACTTCGTCGCGCCCATTCTCGCGCTGGTGCGCGCGGGCACGCCCGAACCCATCGTGCAAACCCTGGGCGATGCGTTCACGGCGGCGGCGGCGCAGCCGGAATTCAAGGAATTGTGCTTGAAGCAGGGGCTGGACGTGGCCATCCAGGGGCCCGCCGAACTCAAGGTTTCGGCCCCGGGGGAGTTCGACAAGGCCAAACGCCTGTCCGAACTGGCAGGCGTGCAGGCCCGCTGAATAGGGAAACAATGGAAAAGCGTCTCTCGATCGATCGTTTGCAGGGCCTGCTGAGAGCGGGCGACACGTTGTGGTGGGGACAGGCCACCGCCGAACCGCTCACGCTGACGCGGGCAGTCGCCCAGCATCGCCATGTCCTGGCCCATGGCGGGCGGCTGAAAGTGTTCGTCGGCATAGGCGCGTCCGATACGCTGCATCCCGGCCTGGCCGACGTGATCGACTTCTTCGGCTACACGGCTAGCGGTTCGCACCGCCAGCTGGCCCTGGCGGGCGTGCTGGACATCGTGCCCAGTCATTACTCGCAGTTGCCAGCGCTGATTCGCGCCGGTGTCCTGCCCGCCGACGTGGTGTTGCTGCAGGTGTCGCCGCCGGACGAAGACGGCCGCTACAGCCTGGGCCTGGTGCATGAGTACCTGACCGCCGCGCTGGATCGCGCGCGAGTGGTGATCGCCGAGGTCAACCCCGAGATTCCCTGGACCCACGGCAGCGTGTATCTGCGTGCCGGCGACTTCGATCTGCTGGTGGAGGCGGAGCACCCGCCGCTGGATGCCGCCAGCGCCGCGCCTGGCCCGGTGGAACAGGCGATCGCGGGCCATATCGCGGCCCACGTGCAGGACGGCTCGACCTTGCAGGTGGGCATCGGCAAGCTGCCCGAGGCGGTCCTGTCGGCGCTGCAGGACCGGCGCGACCTGGGCTTGCACACCGGGGCGGCCGGCGACGGCATCGTGGCGCTGGCCGAGGCCGGCGTGCTGACCAACGCCCGCAAGGGCCGCGACGAAGGCGTGGGCATCGCGGGGGTGCTGACCGGCGGGGCGCGCTTGCGCAAGTGGGCGCATCGAAACCCGCGGCTCATGCTGCGGGGCACCGACTACACGCACGATCCGCAGGTGCTGGCCAGCTTGAACCAGCTGGTCGCCATCAACTCGGCCGTCGAGGTGGACCTGACCGGACAGGTCAACGCCGAGGTCGCGGGCGGGGTCTACGTCGGCGCCCTGGGCGGCGCGGTGGACTTCCTGCGCGGCGCCGCGCGCAGCAAGGGCGGCGTTCCCATCGTGGCCCTGCCGGCCACGGCCAAGGGCGCCACGCGCATCGTGGCGCAGCTGTCGGGGCCGGTGAGCACGCCGCGCTGCGATGCGGGCCTGATCGTCACCGAGCACGGCGTGGCCGACTTGCGTGGACTGCCCTTGTCGCGCCGGGTGCGGCGCATGCTGGATATCGCGGCGCCCGAGCACCGCGCCGAGCTGGAGCGCCAGGCGCACGAGGCCCTGGCCCGGTGCGGCGCCGCTTTCGCATGAGCGGCCGGCGCCCATGGCAAGCGAGGTGAGTCCAGCGATGAGCGAACGCATCCATGAGTTGCTGGACCGCTGGCTGGTCGAGGCGCCGCAGCGCGCCTTCATCCACCTGCCGGACCGGACCCTGAGCTACGCCGACCTGGGTGGCATGGCCGGGCGGCTGGAGCGCGAGCTGCGCGCCGATGGCGTGCGCGTGGGCGACCGCGTGCTGGTGGTGGCCGAGAACTGCGCCGAGCACGCGGCATTGCTGATGGCGTGCAGCCGCGTGGGGGCCTGGTCCTGTGGCGTCAACGCGCGCATGGCGCAGGGCGAGGTCGAGGCCTTCGCCGCCAAGGCCGGTGCGCGGGTCACCTACTTTACCGCCGGCGTGTCGCAAGCCGCCATGGCCCATGCCTTGCGCCACGACGTGCGGCCCTCGTGCCTCGACGGCCTGGTGCGGTCGGCGGTGCGCGCCGAGGCGGTGGCCGAGACCGGCCCGCTGGCCGAAGAGGTGGCGGCCATCATCTTCACATCGGGCACGACGGGCATGCCCAAGGGCGTGATGATGACCCACCGCGGGGTGCTGCACTTTGCCCGCGTCTCGGCCGAATCGCGTGCGCTGGATGAGCGGGACAAGGTCTACGCCTACGCGCCCATGACCCATATCTTCGGACTGGGTACGGTGTTGCTGGCGTCGCTGCATGCCGGCGCCGCGCTGGAAATGCGTCCGCAGTTCGACCCGGCGGAGCTGTTCGATGCGCTGGCGCACCGGTGCGTGAGCCAGGTGCAGGGCCCGCCGGCGCTGTTTGCGCGGCTGCTCCAGTATTGCGCCGAGCATGGCATCGAGCGGCCCGAGGCGCCTCGGCTGCGTTATCTGTACGCAGGCGCCGGACCGCTGGACATGGCGCTCAAGCAGGAGGTCGAGGCCGTCTTCGGGCAGACCCTGCATCATGGATACGGCCTGTCGGAGTACGCCGGGTCGCTGCATGCCACGCGCCTGGGCGAGTCGCGCGCCGACACCAGTTCCGGCTACGCCTTCGCCGGCGCGCAGCTGTGCATCGTCGACCCGGCCACGGGCCGCCCGCTGCCCGCGGGCGAGCGCGGCGAAATCTGGCTGCGCGGCGTGGGCCTGATGCCTGGGTATTTCCGCGACGCCCAGGCCACGGCGGAGGTGATGCGCGACGGCGGCTGGTACGCCAGCGGCGACCTGGGCGAGCTGCATGCCGATGGGGCGCTGTTCGTCGTGGGCCGCATCAAGGAAATGATCATCCGCTCGGGTTTCAACGTCTATCCCGCCGAAGTCGAACACGTGCTCAACGGCTTCGCGGGCATTCTGCGCTCGGCGGTCGTGGGCCGGAAGGAAGACGACGGCAACGAGGCCGTGATTGCCTTCGTGGTGCAGGATCGCGCCAATCCGCCCGACATGGCGGCCTTGCGGCAGCATCTGCGCACGCAGCTGGCGCCCTACAAGCGGCCCGCGCGCATCATTGCCATCGATGAGCTGCCGGTGAGCGCGAACGGGAAGCTGCAGCGTCGGCGCCTGCTCGAGAAACTGTAGCCCTGGCCGGGCTACAGCTGGCCGTCGAAGTCGGCCAGCAATTCCTGCAGCGCGGCGGCGGTCTGCTTGAGCGCGGGCGCGATGCGTTCGCGTTCGGCCTGCAGATCGAGTTCGACGTCGGCCTTGCCGCAACTCATGGAGATGGGAATGCGCTGGCGGCCCGCCCAGATGGGCATGGCGACGCCGAAGGTGCTGCGCTGGTAGCCGCCCATGACCGCGCACGTGCCCGTGGACGCCAGTTCGTCGAAGGAGGCGTGGATGGAGCGTTCCAGGGCGTCGCCTTCGTCGCCCGCGTGGCGCTTGTATTCGGCGATCAGCTGGCGTTGCTGGTCGCACGGCAGCGCCCACAGGTAGGCGCGTCCTATGGAGGTCGTGCTCATGGGCAATACCGAGCCCACGCCCAGGCGCAGCGTGGCCACCTTGCGGCTGACCCGGTAGCCGATGTAGAGCAGGTCGAGGCCGTCCTGGATGCCCAGCGCGACCGAGACGTCGAGCTGGTCGGCCAGGTTCTGCAGCAGCGGCTGCGCGGCCTGCAGCATTTCGTTGGTATCGAGGTAGGCATGGCCGATGCCGAGGGATCCCGCCGCGAGCTCGAATTCGCGGCGGCCGGGCACCTGGCGCAGGAAGCCGACCTGGAGCAGGGTCGATGTCAGCCGGGATACGGTGGCCTTGGGCAGGCCGGTGCGCCGCACCAGTTCGGCGTTGCTCAGGGGCGTGCGGTCGGAGCGGAAGGCGCGCAGCACTTTGAGGCCGCGCTCCACCGTCATCAGGGCGGCGCTTTCCGAGTCATGCTCGTCGACGGCGTCGGGCAGGGATGTCATGACGTATTCCACACTCGTTGGATTTCCTCGACCATGCGGACCAGCGCCGGCCCCAGCTCGCGCGTGCTGCGGGCCCGGCCGATGCGCGTGGCGGGCCCCATGCAGCTGACGGCCAGGGGCGCCAGGCCGGGCCGGCGGATGGGCGCGGCCACCATGGTCATGGGATGGCCGGACTCGCCCAGGGCCACGCAAAAGCCGTCCTTGCGAACCTGGAGAATGGCCTCGTTGGCGTGCCGGCGCATCGGGTTCCAGCCGCTTTTCGGTTCGGCGGGCGCGTGCGGCCGGGCGCGCAGTAGGTAATCGCGCTCGGCTTCGGGCAGGCAGGCCAGCAAGGCCCAGCCGGCGGCCGAGGACGCCATGCCCAGGCGGGTGCCCACGCCGGGTTGCAGCAAGGCGGGCAGGGCGTCGGTGAGGCAGCTGTCCATGACCACGAGGTCCAGCCGGTCGCGGCAGCTCAGTTGCACGTTGACCTGGTGGTGTTCGGCGAACACGCGCATGAGCTGGTTGGTGGGCCGGTGGATCTCGGCGTCGACCGCCGCGCCATAGCCCAGCGCCAGCACCGACGAGCTGAGACAGAACCGGCGCGTGTCCGGGGCGCAATGCAGGTAGCCGAGCGTGACCAGGGTGCTGGTCATGCGGGTCACGGTGGACGCCGGCAAGCCCGTGCGGGCGACGAACTCGCTGTTGCTCAGCCATTGGTCCCCGGGCGAGAACGACGCCAGGACGGACAGCGCCCTGGCAAACGGCGCGACGGTCGGGCGACGGCTCTGGGCAGCCGGTGAAGGGTCAGGAAATCGGGGAAGCATGCCGTTGGCGAAACACACTTATCAAACTAACATTCATTAGAATAAAGCTGGCGCCGAAAAACGATTAGGGTTTTCCCGCCACCCTGGCCGGGCCGTCCGTGGGGCGGGCGCCCGAAGATGATTATGGCGCGGCCAAGTGGCCGCGGGCCTCGAACAAGGCCTGGGGTCCGGCGTCGCGGAGATGGGGGGCGCGCGCGCGTTCGATGACTTGCTGGTTGCGCCGCCGCACCGGGCCGATCACGCAGCTTTCGTCGGCCTTGATGCCCGGTTCGGCGGCGGCGCGCATCGCCCGGACCGCGATCTTGCCACGGTTCGCGACGAGCATGCTCTTGATGGCGGTAGTCATGGCCTGGTGGTTCGGATCGCCGGTGTCGCGCGGGTTCGGGGCCTACAGCTCGCGCAGCATGTTGCGCGCGATCACGGTCTGCTGGATCTGCGTGGTGCCCTCGTAGATGCGGAACAGGCGCACGTCGCGATAGAAGCGTTCGATGGCGTACTCGCTCATGTAGCCCGCGCCGCCGAAGATCTGCACGGCGCGGTCGGCCACGCGGCCGCACATCTCGGAGGCAAACATCTTGGCGCACGAGGCCTCGGTCGAGTTGGGCAGCTTGTCGTCGCGGCGGCGGGCGGCGTCCAGCACCATGCTGCGGGCCGCGTAGATCTCGGCCTTGCTGTCGGCCAGCATGGCCTGCACCAGCTGGAAGGTGCCGATGGGCTGGCCGAACTGCTTGCGCTCGGCCGCATAGCGCAGCGCCATGTCCAGCATGCGTTCGGCCACGGCCACGCACACGGCCGCGATGTGGATCCGGCCCTTCTCCAGCACCTTCATGGCCGTCTTGAACCCCTGGCCTTCCTTCAGGCCGATCAGGTTGGCGGCGGGCACGCGCACGTTCTCGAAGATCACGTCGCACGTGTGCGCGCCCTTTTGCCCCATCTTTCTGTCGCGCTTGCCGAAGCTGATGCCCGGCGTGCCCGCGTCGACGATGAAGGCCGATACCCCGGCCGCGCCTTTCTCGGCCGGGTTGGTGCGGGCCATGAGCGTGAACATGCCGGCGTGCGGGGCGTTGGTGATGAAGCGCTTGGTGCCGTTGACGACGTAGGCGTCGCCGTCCTTGATGGCCGTGGTGCGCAGGGACGCGGCGTCGGAGCCGGCCTCGGGCTCGGTCAGCGCGAACGACGCCATGATTTCGCCCGTGGCCAGGCGCGGCAGGTATTTCTCCTGTTGCTCGGGCGTACCATCGAACAGAATGCCCTGCGAGCCGATGCCGACCGTGGTGCCCAGCAGCGAGCGGAACGCCGGCGAGGCGCGGCACAGCTCGAACACGACCAGCACTTCCTCTTCCATGGTGAGGTCGAGTCCGCCGAACCGCTCGGGGATGGTCAGGCCGAACAGGCCCATGGCCTTCATGTCGGCGACGATGTCTGCGGGGATTTCGTCGGTTTCGGCCACGAGTTCCTCGTTGGGAATCAGGCGTTCACGCACGAAGCGGGAGATGGTGTCGAGCAGGCCGTTGAGCGTTTCTTGGTCGCGGATCATGTCGGGTAGTGGAAAAAGGGAAGCGATGCGCCGATGCTGCGCCCGGCGCGGGCGCGGGGCAAGCGCTTTGCCATGATTGTTCCGAAAGATGGAATTGGATTGGCGGCCTTCGCGTGGGCGGATTCGGGGGACGCCGCTGCAAGCCCTTGCCAAGGTACGGAACAAAGTGCGGATAGTGGTTGACCGGAGCGGGCGCGGCTTTCATCGTATGCGGCAGTTCCCAGCCTACCTGCCCGCCATGTCCATCGATCCTCGCCATCTGCTTGCCCGCTCTTTCCCGGTCATCGAGCATGCTTATTCGCTGCGCGACACCGCCCTCTACGCCCTGGGCCTGGGGCTGGGCGCCGATCCCATGGACGGCGGCCAGCTGCGCTATGTCTACGAAGGGCAGGACGGCAATTCGCTGCGCGCCATGCCCACCATGGCCAACATCCTGGCCTATCCCGGGTTCTGGGCCCGCGAGAGCGATACCGGGATCACCTGGCAGAAGCTGTTGCACGCGGAGCAGGAAATCCATATCCACGCGCCGTTGCCGGCCAGCGGGCGCGTCACGGGCGCGACGCGCATCACCGGGCTGTGGGACAAAGGGCCAGGCAAGGGCGCCTTCCTGCAGCAGACGCGCGACATCACCGACGCGGCGAGCGGCCAGCTGCTTGCCTCCGTGGTGCAGCTGAGCCTGCTGCGCGGCGACGGCGGCTTCGGGGAGGGCGGCAGCGCGGGCGCGCCGCCGGCCGCCCATGCCATGCCGGAGGGCGCGCCCGATCACGTCTGCGAGCTGGCGACGCCGGCGCAGCTGGCGCTGATCTATCGGCTGAGCGCGGACCTCAACCCCCTGCATGCCGACCCGGCGGTGGCCGCCGCGGCGGGCTTTGCGCGGCCCATCCTGCATGGCATGGCCGTGATGGGGGTGGCCGCCCACGCCGTGCTGCGCACGGTGCTGGACTACGACGATACGCGCTTCCAGGGCATGCGCGTACGGTTCACGGCGCCGGCCTGGCCCGGCGATACGCTGCGCACCGAGATGTGGGTCGATGGCAACACGGTATCGCTGCGCACCACCGCGGTCGAGCGCGATGTGGTGGTGCTGAACAATTCGCGGGTCGAACTGCGCTGAACGAACGATTTCAACAGGAGAGGAAATGGATCTGGGTCTGACTGGCAAAGTAGCCATTGTTACCGGTTCGGCACGCGGCCTGGGCGCCGCCACGGCGCGGCGCTTGGCCGAGGAAGGCGCCAAGGTCGTCATCACCGACATCAACGCCGAACTGGCGCGGGAGACGGCCCGGCGCATGCAGGACGACGGCCTGGCCGCCCATTGCATCATCGGGGATGTGACCAAGGCCGCCGACGTGCAGCGCCTGGTCGAGGAGACGGTGGCGCATTTCGGCGGCGTGCACATCCTGGTGAACAACGCCGGCGCGCCGCGCGACAAGTATCTCGTGAAGATGAGCGAGGACGACTGGGACTTCGTGATGGCGGTCATGCTCAAGGGCGCCTTCCTGGCGGCCAAGGCGGTGATGCCGCATTTCATCGAGCAGGGCTGGGGCCGCGTCATCAACATCAGTTCGCGCGCCCACCTGGGCAATCCGACCCAGGCCAATTATTCGGCCGCCAAGGCCGGCCTGATCGGCCTGGCCAAGGCGCTGTCCAAGGAAGAAGGGCGCTACGGCATCACCTGCAATTGCGTTGCACCGGGCTTCATGGAAACCGAGATGGTCCAGGCCCTGTCGACCTACGAAACCATCAAGGAACAGGCCGTCGCGGCCCAGCCGATCAAGCGCGTGGGCAAGCCCGACGACATCGCCGACGCCGTGGCCTTCCTGGCCAGCGAGCGCGCCGGCTTCATCAGCGGGGAGGTGCTGCACGTGACGGGCGGCCGCTACGGCTGAACGCGCCCTTGCTGCGCGGGCCGGGATAGAAGGCAATAATGTGTGGCGCTTTCCGGACAAGCGCCAGCACCTGGTTTTCCATCAATATGCATAGGTGTTTGAAATGAGACGAGCAGCCATAGTTTCTCCGCTGCGCACGCCCGTGGGGGCATTCGGCGGGGCATTGAAGGCGGTTCCCGTGGAAGAACTGGGTGCCGCCGTGGCGCGCGCCATCGTGCAGCGCACGGGCCTGGACCCGGCCCGCATCGACGACGTGGTGTTCGCCCAGAGCTACGCCAGCGGCGAGACGCCTTGCACCGGGCGCTGGGTGGCCCTGCAGGCGGGCTTTCCGATCGAAGTGGCCGGCATGCAGCTGGACCGCCGCTGCGGCGGCGGCGTGCAGGCCGTGGCCACGGCGGCCATGATGGTGCAGACGGGCGCGGCCGATGTGGTCATGGCCGGCGGCGTCGAGAGCATGAGCAACGTCGAGCACTACACGACGGATATGCGCTGGGGCAAGCGCGCCGGCTCGGTCACGCTGCACGATCGTCTTGACCGGGGGCGCGAGCGCTCGCAGCCCGAGAGCCGCTTCGGCCGCATCAGCGGCATGATCGAGACGGCCGAGACGCTGGCGCGCGAGTACGGCATCAGCCGCGAGCAGGCCGATCTTTTCGCCGCGCGCAGCCACCAGCGGGCGGCCGCGGCGCAGGCGGCGGGTAATTTCGATGCGGAGATCGTTCCGATCCCGGTCGCGCAACGCAAGGGCGAGCCCCTGCTGGTCGGCCAGGACGAAGGCGTGCGCGGCGAGACCAGCGCCGAGAGCCTGGCCAGGCTGCGCACCATCATGAAAGAGGGCGTGGTCACCGCCGGCAATGCGTGCCAGCAGAACGACGCCGCGGCGGCATGCCTGATCGTCGCCGAGGACAAGCTGGAGGAGCTCGGCCTCGAACCCATGGGCTGGCTGGTCGGCTGGGCCGCGGCCGGCTGCGATCCGGCGCGCATGGGCATCGGCCCGGTTCCGGCCGTGAGCAAGGTGCTGGCGCGCACCGGCCTGGGCTTCGACCAGATGGACCTGATCGAGCTGAACGAAGCGTTCGCCTGCCAGGCCCTGGCCTGCGTCAAGGGCTGGGGAAGTTCGATGGACGCGCTGGAGGACCGGCTCAACGTCAACGGTTCGGGCATTTCGCTGGGCCACCCCGTCGGCGCGACCGGCGTGCGCATCATGACCACGCTGTTGCACGAAATGCAGCGGCGCCGGGCCCGCTACGGCCTGGAGACCATGTGCATAGGCGGCGGCCAGGGCATAGCCATGATTGTCGAGCGCGCCTGAGAAGACAAGACGATGCATACCAACGATCCCTCCCATGTCTGGCAGCCGGGCCAGCGCGAACTGCAGAACTCCGGTATCGCGCAGCTGATACGCACCCTGGGCGCCGCTTCGTACGACGACCTCATGCGTCTGTCGGTGGAGGAGCCCGAGCGCTACTGGAACACTGTGATGCGCGAGTGCGCGATCGCGTGGGACAAGCCGCCCACGGGCTATGTGGACCTGGCGCGCGGGCCGCAGTTTCCCAGCTGGTTTCCTGGCGGCAGGCTGAACTGGGTCAATACCATCTACGCCTGGGCCAGGAATCCGGCCACCGCGGGGCAGACCGCCGTGATCGGCGAGCGCGAGGACGGCAGCGTCAGTTCGCTGACCTACCAGGAACTCGAGGCCCGCGTGCGGGACTTCGCGGCCGGCCTGGCGCGGCACGGCGCCAAGCCGGGCGACCGCATCGGCCTGCTGATGGAGAACGGCGTCGACGCCACGGTGTCCCTGCTGGCCATCGTGCACCTTGGCGCCCTGGTCGTGCCGCTGTTCAGCGGTTTCGGCGTCGACGCGATCGTGGCCCGCCTGTCGGCCGCCGAGGCGCGCATGGTGATCGCGTCCACCGGCTTTCAGCGCCGCACCAAGCGCGTGGACGTGCAGGGCGCGCTGCGCGACGCGTGGCGCCAGCTGCCCTTGCTCGAGAACGTGGTCTGGAAGCGCGCCGAAGGCGAGAGCGCCCAGGACGAGCGGGACCTGGACTGGCAGCAGGTGGCCACGGCCGCGCAGGGCCAGGGCGAGGATCCCGTGTCGGTGACGCCCGATACGCCTTTCATGGTGATCTACACGTCGGGCACCACCGGCAAGCCCAAGGGCGTCGTGCACACGCACGGCAGCTTCCCGATCAAGATCGCGCACGATTCGCTGGTGCATTTCGACGTCCATCCGGGCGACGTGTATTGCTGGCCGGCCGACATGGGCTGGATCGCCGGCACGCTGGTGCTGGGCTGCGCCTTGCTGCGCGGCGCCACGCTGGTGTGCTATGACGGCGCGCCGGACTATCCCGACTGGTCGCGCATGTCCAGGGTGGTGGAGCGCCACAAGGTGACGCACTTCGGCTCGGCGCCCACGCTGATCCGCGGCATGGCCAGCAACGAGACGCTGGCGCTGGCGGGCGAGCGCGCCACGGTGCGCGTGCTGATCACGGCGGGCGAGGGCATCGCGCCCGAGCATTTCATCTGGTTCCAGCAGCGCTTCGGCGACGGCTCGGCGCCGCTGGTCAATTACACCGGGGGCACCGAGGTGTCCGGCGCGCTGCTGTCGAGCGTGCCGATCCGGCCGATCCCGCCCAGCGGCTTCAATACCATTTCTCCGGGCGTGGCCGTCGACGTCGTCGATCCCGCAGGCAACAGCGTGACCGGCGAGGTCGGCGAACTGGCGGTGCGCGCGCCCTTCGTGGGGATGACGCAATCGTTCTGGCACGACGACGCGCGCTATCTCGAAACCTACTGGCAGGCCATCCCGGGCATCTGGGTGCATGGCGACCTGGCCCTGCGCACCCCCGAAGGCAATTTCTTCATGATGGGGCGTTCGGACGACACGCTGAAGGTCGCCGGCAAGCGCCTGGGCCCGGCCGAGGTGGAGGAGGTCGTCCTGGAGCTGCATGACGTGGCCGAGGCGGCCGCCATCGGGGTGGCCGACGCGGCCAAGGGCCAGAAGCTGGTGGTGTTCATCGTGCCCAGGCCGGGCGTCAGCGTTCCGGAAGACGCGCTGCAGGCCGCCGTGATCGGCCACGTGGACAAGCGCCTGGGCCGCCCGTTCCGGCCCGGCCGGGTGCACGTGGTGAGCCAGCTGCCCAAGACGCGCAGTTCCAAGATCATGCGGCGCGTCATCCGCAGCGTGTATTGCGGACAGCCGCCGGGGGATCTTTCTTCGTTGGACAACCCGGCCGCGCTCGACGAAGTGCGCGCGGCCGCGGCCTGAGGCCGCGCTGGCGATGAGCTCCGGCCCCCCCGCCGCCCGCAAACCCGGCGTTGTGCAGCCCGCGTTGCTCAACATGTCCGCCTGGCTGCGCCCCGAGCCGGGCCTGACGGTGGTGACGCCGCTGGTCCGCGCGCTGGTGCTGATCTCGGCGTTCTCGCCGCAGGAGCGCTGGCTGGGCAATGGCCAGCTCGCGCAGCGCACGGGGTTGCCGCCTTCGACGGTGTCGCGCATCGCCCAGTCGCTCGTGCACCTGGGCTACCTGCTGCACGACGAGGCGGAGCGCAAGTACCGGCTCGCGCCGGCGGTGCTGGGCCTGGGCTATGCGGCCATTGCCCATTCGGCCATCCAGGGGCTGGCGGGCGAGCGCATGGCGGCCTTCGCGCGGCAGCACAAGGTGCATGTGTGCCTGGCCGCGCGCGACCGGCTGGACCTGGTCGTGCTCGAGTGCCGGCGCAGCCTGGAGTCTCCGGTGGCGCTGCCGCTGCACGTGGGCATGCGGGTGGGCATCGCGCAGTCCCCGATGGGCTGGTCGATGCTCGCCGCCTTGCCCGAGCTGGAGCGCTGCTATCTGCTGGACAACGTGGAGCGGCGCATGGCCCGCGACTGGAGCCGCCTGCGGCGGCGCGTCTGGGAGGGCATGGCGCAGGTCGGCGAAACCGGATACTGCACGTCCATCGGCGAATGGGACCCCGAACTGGGGGCCCTGGCCACGCCGGTGCTGCTCGAAGGAAGCTCCCCATTCGTATTGGCTTGCATCGGCACGAGCCAGACCATGACCCGGGCGCGCGTGGCGCGCGAACTCGGGCCGCGCCTGCTCGCGATGCGGGAAGCCCTGCAAACCGAATTCAACGTCATCGGGCACTGAGCCCAGTGCGGCGCGCATGCGCCGGAATCACGGAAAACGAGAAACAGTTCATGAAGGTACTCGAAGGCATCAAGGTGCTTGATTTTGGCCGTTTCATCGCCGGCCCCTACTGCGCGGCCCTGCTGGCCGACTACGGCGCCGACGTCATCAGGATAGACCGCGTGGAGGGCGGCGAGGACCGCTATATCGTGCCCGTCACCGAAGGCGGCGAGGGCGCCATGTTCCTGCAGCTCAACCGCAACAAGCGCTCGATGACGCTGGACCTGGACAGCCCGCAGGGGCGCGAGATCGTGCGCAAGCTGGTGGCCGGCGCCGATGTGGTCATCGCCAACATGCCGCCGCGCACGCTGAAAAGCCTGGGGCTGGATTACGGCACGCTCAGCGGCATCAACCCCGGGATCATCCTGGTGGCTTCCAACGCGTTCGGCGATGCCGAGGCGGTGCGCGACCGGGTGGGCTTCGACGGCGTGGGGCAGGCGCTGAGCGGCGCCGTGTACATGGCCGGCACGCCGGACCAGCCGCAGAAGGCCATGGTGCCGGTGGTGGACTTCGCCACCTCGTTCGCCTGCGCGCTGGGCACCATGCTGGCCCTGTACGAGCGCAAGCGCAGCGGCAAGGGCCAGGAGGTCAGCGCCTCGCTGCTGTGCACGGGCCTGAACATGGCCAGCGGCGCGCTGATCGAAGAGGCCCTGCTGGGGCTGGACCGCCAGGCCACGCTCAACCGGGCTTCCGGCTATGCGCCGTCCGATATCTTCAAGGCCCGCGACGGCTGGTTCATCACCCAGGTCATCGGCCAGGCCATGTTCAAGCGCTGGACGCGGCTGGTGGAGCGCCCCGAATTGTTCGAGGACGCCCGGTTCGCCGACGACAGGCTGCGCGGCGAGCATGGCGAGGTCCTGAGCGCCATCATGAGCGACTGGTGCGGGGACAAGACCCTGGACGAGGCGCTTGCCCTGCTGGAGCAGGCGCGAATTCCGGCCGGCCGGGTCAATTCGCCGCGCCAGGCGCTGGAGGACGAGACGGTCAGGGCGGCCAACCTCATCCAATGGATGGACTACCCCGGCGCGCCCGGGAAGGTGCCCATCTTCAGCACGCCGGTTTCGCTGTCGCGCACCCCGCCCGCCATCGAGCGGCGCGCGCCGCTCAACGGCGAGCATACCGACGCGATACTGGCCGACCTGGGCGTCGACCCGCACGCCATCGCCGACCTGCGGCGGCGGCGGGTCATATAGGCGCCGCGGACATCGCGATGCGCCTAACCCAGCCAGCGGGCGTCCGGCCAGCGCCGTTCATCGAGCGTGGCCTTGACGCAATCGATCAGCACGCCGACCACGCACCGCACCGGCGTGGTGGCCTGCCGGCTGCTGGCCGCGCCGAGCACGATGGTTCGCTTCAGCCCGCCGCCGGCCAGCGGCGCCGCGCTGAGCCGGCCGCCTTCCACGTCGGGCGCGACGCTCGCCGCCGGCAGTATGGTCCAGCCATGGCCTTGCGTCACCAGGTCTTTCTGGACGCTCAATGCGTTGGTTTCGGCGAAGATCCGCAGCGTCACGCCCGCCTCGGCGGCCGCATGCTCGATGACGGCGCGCAGCCCCTGGGGCGCGGCGGGCAGGATGAAGGGGTGGCGGCTGATGCGTTCGAGCGATTGCGCGCGCGTGCGCGCCAGCCGGGCCGATGGCGGGGCCACGACCCAGAGGTTTTCCTCCAGCAGGGCCTTGACGTGCAGGGCCGGGATGTCCTTTTTTCCGTACAGCAGGGCCGCGTCCAGGTCGCCGGCCTCCAGCCACTCCCGCAGGTGGCCCGCGTAGCCTATCGTCAGCCGCAGGCGGATCTGCGGATAGCGCCGCGCCGCTTCGGCGGCGATCCGCGTGGCCAGCAGGTCCGACGTGCTGGCCAGCAGGCCGATGCTGACGATGCCGGCCACCGGCCCCTCGGTGGGCTGGATCTCGGCCTTGGCGCGCGCCACCTCGCCAAGGATGCGGCGCGCGTATTCCAGCATGGTCTTGCCGTTGGGGGTCAGCCGCATGCCGTGGCGGCCGCGGTCGAACAGCTCGGTTCCCAGATCCTGCTCCAGCAGGCGCAGCTGGCGCGAGACGGCGGGTTGCACCAGGTTGAGCAGGCCGGAAGCGCGGGTGACGTTGCCGGTTTCCGCCACGGTGACGAACGCGCGCAGTTGCTTGATGTCCATGGCCTTCCAATGCAAAAAATTGATGCTTCGATCAGGAAATTCTATTTTTTTTAAGATCGATCAAATAATACTATTGTTATTGCATATCTCACTATTCTCTGGAGACACCTACCGTGAGCGCACTTTCTGCCCCCGACCAGTATCAGGAAATCCGCGATGCGGTGCGTAGCCTGTGCAAGCAGTTCCCGCCCGAGTACCACCGGCAGATCGACGAGAAGCGCGGCTATCCCGAGGAGTTCGTCAATGCCCTGACCAAGGCCGGCTGGCTGGCCGCGCTGATCCCGCAGGAATACGACGGTCCGGGGCTTTCGATGGCCGAGGCCTCGGTCATCATGGAGGAGATCAACCGCAGCGGCGGCAACTCGGGCGCCTGCCATGGCCAGATGTACGTGATGAACACCATCGTGTTCAGCGGCACCGAGGAGCAGAAGCGCAAGTACCTGCCGCGGATCGCCTCGGGCGAGCTGCGCGTGCAGTCCATGGGGGTGACCGAGCCGACCACCGGCAGCGACACCACCAAGCTGAAGACCACCGCCGTGAAGAAGGACGGCCGGTGGGTGGTCAACGGCCAGAAGGTCTGGATCAGCCGGGTGCAGCACAGCGACCTGCTGATCCTGCTGGCGCGCACCACGCCCGTGGAGCAGGTGCAAAAGCGCAGCGACGGCCTGTCGTGCTTCATCATCGAACTGGACAAGGCCATCGGCAACGGCCTGACCGTGCGACCCATCCTCAACATGGTCAATCACGAGACCAACGAGCTGTTCTTCGACAACCTGGAGCTGCCCGAGGATGCGCTGCTGGGCACCGAGGGCAAGGGCCTGAAGGTGATCTTCGAAGGCCTGAACGCCGAGCGCACGCTGATCGCCGCCGAGTGCATCGGCGACGGCTACTGGTTCCTCGAGAAGGCGCGCGACTACGCCAACGAGCGCAAGGTGTTCGGCCGGCCGATCGGCCAGAACCAGGGTATCCAGTTTCCCCTGGCCGAATGCTTCATCGAACTGGAGGCCGCCAACCTGATGCGCTGGCAGGCGTGCAGCAAGATCGACGCGCGCCAGAACGCCGGGGTGGAGGCGAACATGGCCAAGTACCTGGCGGCCAAGGCCAGCTGGGAGGCCGCCAACGCCTGCCTGCAGACGCATGGCGGCTTCGGCTTTGCCTGCGAATACGACGTGGAGCGGAAATTCCGCGAGACCCGTCTCTACCAGGTGGCGCCGATTTCCACCAACATGATTCTGGGGTATGTGGCCGAGCACGTGCTGCAGCTGCCCCGCTCCTACTGATTCCGAAGGATGGCCCCATGAAGATTCTCGTTCCCGTCAAGCGCGTGGTGGATTACAACGTGAAGGTCCGCGTGAAGTCGGACAACACGGGCGTGGATATCGCCAACGTCAAGATGAGCATGAACCCCTTCGACGAAATCGCCGTCGAGCAAGCCGTGCGGCTGAAGGAGAAGGGCGAGGCCAGCGAAGTGATCGCGGTGTCGTGCGGCGTGGCGCAGTGCCAGGAAACCCTGCGCACGGCCCTGGCCATCGGCGCCGACCGGGCCATCCTGGTCGAGACCGCGGCCGAGCTGCAGCCGCTGGCGGTGGCCAAGCTGCTCAAGGCCCTGGTGGACCGCGAGCAGCCCGGCCTGGTCATCCTGGGCAAGCAGGCCATCGACGACGACGCCAACCAGACGGGCCAGATGCTGGCGGCCTTGGCCGACCTGCCGCAGGCCACCTTCGCGTCCAAGGTCGAGCTGGCCGGCGACAAGGTCAGCGTGACGCGCGAGGTCGACGGCGGGCTGGAAACCCTGTCGCTGGACATGCCGGCCGTCATCACCACCGATCTGCGCCTGAACGAGCCGCGCTATGTCACCTTGCCCAACATCATGAAGGCCAAGAAGAAGCCGCTCGACACGATCAAGCCGGAGGACCTCGGCGTGGACGTCGCGCCGCGCCTGAAGACGCTCAAGGTGAGCGAGCCGCCGCAGCGCGCCGCCGGCGTGAAGGTGCCCGATGTCGCCGCGCTGGTGGAAAAGCTGAAGAACGAAGCAAAAGTGATCCAAGGATAGGTAACAGAAATGACCGCACTCGTTATTGCAGAACACGACAACGCTTCGATCAAGCCGGCCACGCTGAATACCGTCACGGCCGCCCTGGCCTGCGGCGCCGACGTGCACGTGCTGGTGGCCGGCGACAATGCCGCCGGCGCGGCGCAGGCCGCGGCGCGGATCGCCGGCGTTTCCAAGGTCGTCCACGCCGATGGCGCGAGCCTCAAGGACGGGCTGGCCGAGAGCCTGGCCGCCCAGGTGCTGGCCGCGCAGGCGGACGGCAACTACAGCCACATCCTGTTTCCCGCCACCGCCAGCGGCAAGAACGTGGCGCCGCGCGTGGCGGCCCGCCTGGACGTGGCCCAGGTCAGCGACATCACCAGGGTGGTCGGCGCCGATACGTTCGAGCGCCCCATTTACGCGGGCAACGCCATCGCCACGGTGCAAAGCGCCGATGCCGTCAAGGTCGTGACGGTGCGCACCACCGGTTTCGACGCCGCCGAGCCGACCGGCGGCTCGGCCGCCGTGGAGACGGCGGCGGCGGTTGCCGACGGCGGCAAGAGCCGCTTCGTGGGCCGCGAAGTCACCAAGAGCGACCGTCCCGAGCTGACGGCCGCCAAGATCATCGTATCGGGCGGCCGGGCGCTGGGTTCGGCCGAGAAATTCACCGACGTGATCACCCCGCTGGCCGACAAGCTGGGCGCGGCGATCGGCGCAAGCCGCGCGGCCGTGGACGCCGGCTACGCGGCCAACGACCTGCAGGTCGGCCAGACCGGCAAGATCGTGGCGCCGCAGCTGTACATCGCGGTGGGCATTTCCGGGGCGATCCAGCACCTGGCCGGGATGAAGGATTCCAAGGTCATCGTGGCGATCAACAAGGACGCCGAGGCCCCCATCTTCGCGGTGGCGGACTACGGCCTGGAGGCGGACCTGTTCCAGGCGGTCCCGGAGCTGATCGACGCCCTCTGAGGCGCGACGGTTGCCATCGCCGGTCGCGCGGATGCGCGGCCGGCTTTTTTTGAGCGAGTTGGCATGCATCAAGAGAATCCGCCGTCCTACGACGCCTGGGTCGGCCGCACCGAAACCAGCGCGGACCAGATCGGTTCGACGCCGATCCGCCTGCTGCGCGCCACGCTGGACGACGAGCAGGCGTCGGCGCTGCCGGCGCACCTGCCGCCGCTGTGGCACTGGCTGTACTTCCTGCCCGGCGAGCGCCAGTCCAACATCGGCTCCGACGGACACCCCCGGCGCGGCGGCTTCCTGCCGCCCATCACCCTGCCGCGCCGCATGTGGGCCGGCGGCCGCCTGCGGTTCCTGCGCCCGCTGGCCGTGGGGGCGGCGGTCACGCGCCTGTCCACGATCAGGCACGTCCAGGTCAAGTCGGGCCGCAGCGGCCAGCTGGTTTTCGTGACGGTGCTGCACGAGATCGGCGACGACGCGGGCGTGGCCATCCGCGAAGAGCAGGACATCGTGTATCGCGACGCGCCCGCCGCGGGCGCGCCGGCGCCGCAGCCTCCGCCGGCCCCGGCGGACGAGCAGTATTCGCGCGTCGTCACGCCCGACCCGGTGCTGCTCATGCGCTTTTCGGCCCTGACATTCAATGGCCATCGCATTCACTACGACCGCCCCTACGCCATGCAGGAAGAAGGGTATCCGGGCCTGGTGGTGCATGGCCCGCTGATCGCCACCCTGCTCATGGAAGAACTGCGCCGGGCCCATCCTGGCAAGACCGTCCGCGGGTTCGAGTTCAAGGCCGTCAGCCCCTTGTTCGACACGGCGGCGTTCTCGGTCAACGGCAAAGTGGCGGGCAACACCGCCCAGCTGTGGGCGCGCGGCCCGCAGGGGCAACTGGCCATGCAGGCCAGCGCGGAAATCGAATGAACCCTGCCCGTCCCGGCGCGCCATGCAGGGGCGCGGGGAGGGGGCAACCCCGGGTGGCGGCGCGAGGCGCCGTTGTGTCCCCGTCGATGTACGGAACAATGCGGCGCCTGCGTTGACGCGTGCTGGCGCGATTGGATTGAATGCCGGTGCCGCTGCGCGCCGGCCAGCTGTCGCCGGCGTGCGGTGTGGCATCGATTCACGGAAATCGAGTCGTGCTTCAGAACCCAGTCGGACACTCGCATCGCGACAAGTCCGCTCCATCGGAGACAACTGATGTTTACACGCCGCCACTTCCTCAAGACCTGGGCCGCGCTGCCGGTGGCATTGCAGTCGCGACACGCGCTGGCCCAGCAACTGTCGGACAAACCCATCCGGCTCATGGTGGCCGCCTCGAGCGGAACGACGGTCGACACCGTGGCGCGTTTCCTGGCGCCGCCGCTGGCCGGCCTGGTCGGCGCGCCGGTTGTGGTCGAGAACCGCCCCGGCGCGGGCGGCGCGCTGGGCAGCGCCGCCGTGGCCAAGGCGCCCGCCGATGGCCATACCTTGCTCATGACCGGCATCACGCACTTCTCGGCGCTGTATTCCGGCGAAGCCGCGGCCACCTACGATCCGGTGCGGGACTTCAAGGGCGTGGCGCGCGCATGCAGCGCCGCGCTGGCGCTGGTCGTGCCCGTCAACTCGCCGTACAAGACGCTTGACGACCTGCTCGCCGCCATGAAGGCCAATCCGGATGGCATCGACTACGGTTCGGGCGGCGTGGGCAGCACATCGCATCTGTGCACCGCCATCATGAACGACCTGACCGGCACGCGCGCCCGGCACATTCCCTACAAGGGCAATACGCAGGCCGTCACCGACACCGCGGCCGGCATCGTGGCGTTCACCTGCCAAGGGGCGGCCGGCGTGCTGCCGATGATACAGGCCGGCCGGCTGCGCGCGCTCGTCGTCACCAGCCCGCAACGCTGGGATGCGTTGCCCGACGTCCCGACCGGGGTGGAGAGCGGCATTCCGGGTTTCGAGGTGTCGTCATGGATGGCCGCGTTCGCGCCGGCACGGACGCCCGACCCCATCGTCGTGCAGCTGTCGGACGCGCTTGCCAGGATCGTGCGCTCGTCCGAATTCAAGGACTTCTGCGCCAACCAGTCGCTGTATGTCGACCTGATGGAGTATCGCGAATTCCAGGCCAGCATTCCCGCCGAGGACAAGCGCTGGCAGCGGGTGGCCGAGCTGGTCAAGCGGTCGTGACGCCGGCGCCGCGCGATCGCAAGACGGCGCAATGAGCGCATGCGATGCCTTGCCGCCGGCCGCGCGGCAAGCGTGCGGCCGGCGCTCCAAAAGCGCCTTGCCACTGGGTTTTTTTACCTTCCAGGTGTTAGAATTTATGCACCTTACCTACACTAGTCAGAGCAATGGCAAGAAGGCAGACGAGTTCCAATGGCGCCGGCGAAACGCGTGAGAATCTGCTGCGGCTGGCGGCGCGGATTTTCAGCGCCCAAGGCTATTCCGGAACGACGATGCGCAGCATTGCGCAGCAGGCCGGCATAGAAACCGCCAGCATCTACTATCACTTCCCGTCCAAGGAGGACCTGGTCGACGAGGTGATGGAGATCGGCGCCACTGCCATCATCCAGCACATGACGGAGCGGGTCGAGGCCCTGGGCGACGGCGCCACGGCCGAAGAGCGCTTTCGCGCGGCCGTGCTGGGACAAATGGCCGGCATGGTCAAGCATGGCGAGTACACGCTGGCCAGCAGCAGCCTGATAGAGCAGCTGCCCGAGAAGGTGCGCGAGCGCCAGAGCAAGCGGCGCGAGAGCTACCAGAAACTGTGGGCCGGCCTGCTCGAGGACCTGCGCGCCGAAGGCCGGTTGCGCGGCGACGTCGATCTCCATCTGGCGCGCATGTTCATACTGGGCAGCGTGCAATCGATCCGATACTGGTTCAACCCGCGCAAAGGGTCGCTGGAGAAGGTTGCCGAGCAGCTTTGCGACCTGTTCTTCGACGGCGTGGGCCAGCGCGGCTAGGGCAGCCCGCAAGGCGGGCCGGCCCCGCCCGGGCATCGGGTCATGCCTGGGCGCCGGCGTGGCGTCATGGCGCGGGTTCGCACAGCGCCATCAAGTCGGCGGCCTTCATCGCCGGATCCATCTTCCGTAGCGCGGCCAGCAGCGCCCGCGCGCGCGCCTGGCCCAGGGCGTCGGCGGTCAGCTCCATGAACTTGGCATCCTGCTCGTGCTCGGGCATGGGGTTGGTGTCCGTGCCGATCGGATCCGCCACGAATACATGCTCGGCGCTGCCGTCGCGGAAGGTGACAGTCACGTCGGCGACGAACTTGCCGGGATGGCGCGCCTCGAGGGCAGGATCCTCGGTGATGCGGATGCCGCGCGCCATGGCGATGACCGGCGCCATGTCCACCTTGCCGTCCAGGTAGTCGCGGTGGACGCGGTAGCCGTTGCCCAGACCCTGCACGGCCAGCGCCGCCTGGATAGGCAGGCTGAACTGCACATGCTCGATGTTGGCGGGTTCGTAGGCGCAGGCGTTGGCGGTGCCGACGACCACATTGAAGTGCGGCGTGATCTTCAGGTGTATGTCGGCGATCTCGCCGCGACGCTCGGCATAGGGCCGCAGGGCGTCGATGTAGGCGTGGGTGCAGTAGCAGGCGCAATAGGCCTTGAGCCAGACGGTCGCGACCTGGAAGGGTTGGCCGGGCGCGAAGCGCTGCTGCGGGGCGTCGCCCGCGGTGCGCTGCAGGAAAGTCCTGAAGAATCCCTTGTTGCCGCTCAGGAAGGCGCGCGGTCCCGTGATGCCGGCCCGCGCCATGTCGGCCGCCATCATGCCGTTGCGCGTGCCCAGGCCGGCATGGATGCGCTTGATGGAGCCGCCCGTGGACGAGTACTCGGTGGTGCCCGACGTATGGCTGAGCGCGATCGCCAGCGCATGGAGGGTGGTTTCGGCGTCGTAGCCGCGCAGCTTCGCGGCCACGGCGGCGGCGCCGAAGTTCGACAGGGTGCAGTGCGGGTGATAGCCGCGCCGCAGCAGCTCGGGCGCGGCGAGCAGGCCGATGCGCGTGTAGACCTCATAGCCGGCCACCATCGCCGTGATGACGTCACGCAGCGACGAGCCCAGTTCCTCGCCGATCGCCAGGGCGGCGGGGATGACGCAGCTGCCCGGGTGGCTGTAGCTGGGGCCGTGCGCGTCGTCGTACTCGAAGCCGTGGCCGTACGAGCCATTGACGAAAGCGGCGTCGGCGGCGCTCATTTTCAGGGTCGAGGCGCTTACGCGGCTGGCGCCCGGACGTTGCTGGGTCAGCGCGTAGTCCAGCAATTGCCTGGACCATGGCATGGCCGAGATGCCGACCTGCAACGCGAGCTGGTCGCGCATCAGGCGGTTCACGCCGGCCAGCGCCGCCGCGTCGATGTGCTCGTATTTCAGGTCCTGGACGAAGCGCACCACGGCCTGTTCGAGCGGCGGGCAGTCGCCGGGCGGGGAAGCGGGGCTTGCAGCAGCGTTCATGCGGTCTTCCGGAAAGGGGGGGCGCCGCTTGCGCGGCATGACGGGTCAGGGCAGGCGCGCCGAGGGAAAGTCGGGGGCGCGCTTGTCGCGCAGCGCGGCCAGGCCTTCCTTGACGTCCGGACCCAGGAAGCACAGCATTTCCAGCGCCAGCGAATTGTCGAAGGCCGGGCCGGCGGTGCGCAGCCAGTTGTTGAGCGACTTCTTGGTCGCGCGGATGGCCGTCTGGCTGCCGCGCGCCAGCTTGGCGGCAATCGCGAGCGCCCTGGGCAGGACCTCGGCGCGCGGCGCGCAGAACGTCACCAGCCCGATGCGTTCGGCTTCCTTGCCGTCGACGAAGTCCGCGGTCATCAGGTAGTACTTCGCCTTGGACATGCCGCAAAGAATCGGCCAGATGATGGCGGCATGGTCGCCCGCCGAGACGCCCAGCCGGGCGTGCCCGTCGGTCAGCTTCGCATCCTCGGCCATGACGCTCACGTCGGCCAGCAGGGCCACGGCCAGGCCGGCGCCCACGGCGGTGCCGTTGATCGCGGAAATGATCGGCTTGTCGCAGGCCAGCATGTTGTAGACGATGTCGGACGCCTCTTTCATGACCCGCATGGTGGTTTCGTGGCTGTTGGACATGGCCTCCACGACGGACAGGTCGCCGCCCGCCGAGAACGCCCGTTCGCCGGCGCCGGTGACCACGACCGCCTTGACGCCCGGGTCGTCGTTGACGACGCCCCAGATCCGGGTCAGTTCCCAGTGCATGCGGTCGTTGGTGGCGTTCATGGCGTCGGGCCGGTTGAGCGTGACCAGCATGACGCCGTCGTCCTGGGGTTCGCACAGCAGGAATTCAAAGTCTTCGTAGCGCATGTTCAATACGGCTCCATAGCGTTGATGCGTATCCGTCGCGCCGCGCCGTCGGGCGTGGCCGGCTGAAGCGAGTTTGAGTGCGTGCGCACGGATGGCGCAAGGGACAGCAGGGCTGCGTTCCGTACATTGGGCGCAGCGCTGGCGGCAGCGGCGGGCAAGCCGCCGGCGCGCGGGCTGCGTGCGGGTGCAGATGGTATGCTCGTTTCGCTCGAGGCCAGGCGTGCCTCGGCGATGCACCGAACCCGGAATAATGGCCCAAGGATGAATGCTGAAACCCCTCAAAACCTGATGCTCGCCTCCTTGCAGGCGCCGCCCGTGCGTACGGTCGTGGCGGATCCGCAGAGCGTGTATGCCGCCATCGAAAGCCGCTTCTGCTGCCGCGAGTTCCTGGCCGAGCCGGTCGAGCGCGAGACGCTGGAACGTATCCTGCGCGCCGCGAGCTGGGCGCCGTCCGGCTCCAACAACCAGCCATGGAAAGTGTACGTGGTGCAGGGCGCCAGCCGCGCCGCGCTGTCGCAGAAGGTGCGCGCCGCGCACGATGCCCTGAGCGAGGATCCGGCGCTGGCCGACGATTATCGCGAGCCGTACCAGTACTACCCCGTCGAGTGGGTGTCGCCGTACATCGAACGGCGGCGCGCCTGCGGCTTCGGCCTGTACGGGGTGCTGAACATCGCCCGCGGCGATCGGGTCCGGATGAACGAGCAACTGCTGCGCAATTTCGATTTCTTTGGCGCGCCCGTGGGGATTTTCTTCACCAACGACGAGATACTGGCCGAAGGCGCGCTGGTGGATACCGCCATGTTCGTGCAGAACGTGATGCTGGCGGCGCGGGCCGAAGGCCTGCATACCTGCGTGCAGGCGGCCTGGAATCGCTTCTCGTCGGTGGTCCTGCCGCACGTCGGCGCGCAAGGCGAGCGCCTGGTGTGCGCACTGGCGCTGGGCCACGCGGATGTGGATGCGCCCGTGAATACCTTCCGTCCGGATCGGGCGGACCCGGCTTCCTTCACTGCCTGGCTGGATTAACGCTTACGGCCTGGCCGATCGCACATGCCGCCCCGGTTCCGGGGCGGTTTTTTTTGCGCGCCAAGGCGTGGCCGCCGGCCGGCGCCGGATGCGCCGGCTCAGGCGGACAGCGGCGTGCTGGTCTGGCCCAGCACGATGCGCGCGATGTCGGAGCCTATGGCTTCGATGGACCGGCCGCCCTTGGGGTCGTACCACTCGTGGGACCAGTTCAGGCCGCCGATCATGAACAGCCGCAGCACGGTCAGGTCCACATCGCCGGCGAGGTATCCCTCGTTCTTCGCCTGCCGCAGCAGTTCGCGCCATACATCGCCGTATGCGGACCGTTTCTCATGGTGCCGCTTGCGCAATGCCGGCGGGGCCAGGTGGAAGTTGATCACGCCGGCCGCCGTGAAGTCGTTGTGCATGAGCAGCGCGGACAGGTGCCCGATGATGGCGATCCTGAGGCGGTCGGCCGCCGTCGCGTCCTTGGGGGCGCTGGCCAGGCGCCGTTGCACTTCCTGTTGCGGGGCGCCCAGGCCGACCGTCATCACTTCTTCGAGCAGGGCTTCCTTGCTGGCGAAGTGATAGAGGATGGTGGCCGGGCGCAGGTCCGCCAGTTGCCCGATCTCGGCAAGCGTGGCGGCCACGTAGCCCTTGTGCCTGAAGACGTGCGCGGCGGCGCGCAGCAGGCGATCCCGCGTCTCCGGTGACGCCTTGCCTTCCCCGCGCTGACCACGGGAGCGTCCTTTCTCCGACGCCTGGCTCTCGGTGTGCTCTGTCGATGAAGTTGTGTCTGGCATGGGCAAATTCTAGCTTGACAGCAAAATCTCTTTTCTGAATAATCGTTTGAAATAGATCGGCGGATCATTTCCGCTTCATGATCTGGCTTATCGATTCTAAACGCCTTATAGCTTGAATTTAAAAGAAAAAAATACGAAGTTCCGGTGCTTTGGCGGGATTTCTGTGGTTTTTATGCTGAATGATTGTTAGATTGGAGGGTGAAATGGCGTATCCGAAGTTTGTCGAGTTCCATGAAGAGGGGCCCCGCGAGGGTTTCCAGAGCGAAAAGGCGCTGTATCCGCTGGCCAGCAGGGTTGCCCTGGTGGATGCGTTGACCGCGACGGGCCTGAAGAAAATCCAGGTGGCCTCGTTCGTCAACCCCAGGATGGTGCCGGCCATGGCCGATGCGGCCGAGCTGTTCGGCGCCATTCAGAAAAAATCCGGCGTGCGGCACACCGCCCTGTGGCTCAACGCCAAGGGCATCGAGAAGGCGGCGGCGACCGCCGGCGTGGACCTGGACGGCAAGATGATGCTGTACGCATCGGAAGCGTTCTCATGGTCCAACAATGGCTGCTCCGCCAAAGACCAGCAAAAGCGGCAGCTGGAGTGGCTGGCGATATACGACCGCCTGGAACTGCCGCTGGAGGCCGTCTATGTCGCGACCGCCTTCGGCTGCCAGATGCAGGGCGAAGTCCCGCTGCAGGCGGTGCTGGACATCGTGGATTTCGTCAGGGACCTGTGCGAGGAACAGTCGCGCCCCTTGCCCAGCATATTCCTGGGCGACACCGTGGGCTGGGGCAACCCCGAGGAGATCAAGCGCCGCGTCAATGCCGTGCGCGAACGGGCGCCGGGGATGCGCGTGGGGCTGCACCTGCACGACACGCGCGGCATGGGCGCGGCCAATTTCTATGCCGCCTTGCAGGAAGGGGTGGATCTGTTCGACAGCTCCATCGGCGGCCTGGGCGGCTGCCCGTTCTGCAATCACACCAATATGCAGGCCGCGGGCAATATCTGCACCGAGGACATGGTGCAGCTGTGCCACGAGCTGGGCATCGAGACGGGCATCGACCTGGATCGGCTCATCGAGGCGTCGCGCCTGGCCGAGGAAATCATCGGACGCACCTTGTCGGGCAAGGTCATGCACAGCGATTCGCTGGACGCCCAGCGCGCCGCGCTGCGCCTGGCCCAGGCCGGAGAGCCGGCATGAGCGATGCGCTGCTTTTCTCGGTGGACGACGGGATCGCCACGCTGACCATCAACCGGCCGGCGCAGCGCAACGCCATCAACATCGAGGTCAACAGCCGGCTGTACGAGGCCTGGGAAACCATCGACCGCCGTCCGGACATCCGCGTGGCCATCCTCACTTCGGCGGACTGCGGCACCTTCTGCGCCGGCATGGACCTGAAGGAGGCCGCGCGTGTCCGGGAGGAAACGGGCGAGGACGTCGTGCGGTCGTTCAAGGATCCGTTCCAGGCGCGCATGCGCCGGGTGAAAGTGCCGATCGTCGCCGCCATGACCGGGCACCTGATGGCGGGCGGCATGATGCTTTCGCTGAACTGCGATCTGCGGGTGGGGCTGGCCGGCACCAAGGCGGGCATCACCGAAAGCAAGGTGGGCCGCGGCTCGCCGTGGGGCGTGCCGCTGGTATGGATGCTGCCGCAGCCGGTGCTGATGGAATTGATGCTGACCGGCAACCTCATGCCCATCGAGCGCCTGCGCGAGCTGGGCTTCGTCAACGACCTGGGCGAAACGCCGGAGGAGGTGCGGACCAAGGCGTTGGCGCTGGCCCGCGCCATCCGCGACAACGCACCGCTTTCCGTGGCGTGCGCCAAGCAATCCATCCTGGCCGCCATGAGCGCGGGCTGCGATGCGGGCCTGGAGATGGCCTGGCGCATTCATCGCCCGGCCTACGAAAGCGAGGACGCCGAGGAAGGGCCGCGCGCGTTTGCCGAAGGCAGGAAGCCGGTATGGCTGGGCAGGTAGTGCCCGAGCGCGGACGGGCGGGCCATGCCGGCGCCCGGCTGGGCCGCTGTCGCTTGATTGTTTACACACCTGGTTGATTTCATGTCTATTTCATCTCATCGGCTGCTCGAAGGCATTCGCGTCCTCGACATGACCGTGGCGCTGGCCGGCCCGTACGCTTCGATGCTGCTGGGCGGCCTGGGCGCGGAGGTCATCCGGGTCGAGGCGCCGGGCGGCAGCGACCTGGGCCGCAGCAATCCGCCGTTCATGGGGCCGGGCGGCGTCAATTTCGGCCAGCAGGGCGGCGACGATGTGTCGCTGACCTTGCTCAACCGCGCCCGCAACAAGAAGAGCATTACGCTCAACATCAAGGATCCGGAGGGGCGGGCGCTGTTCGCCAGGTTGGTGGGCGAAAGCGATGTATTCATCGAGAACCTGAGCGAAGGCGCCAGCGAGCGCCTGGGCGTGGACTATCCCCGTGTCCGGGCAATCAACGATCGCATCATCTATGCGTCGATCAAGGCCTTCGGCGAGCCCAGCAAGTACCAGAACCTCAAAGGCATGGACATCCTGGTGCAGGCGCTGTCGGGCCTGATGGCGGTGACCGGCGAGGAGGCCGGGCCGCCGATGCGCTGCGGGGTGCCGGTGGCGGACTTGCTGGCGCCGCTGTACATGGTCAACGGCATACTGGCGGCCCTGATCTATCGGGGCAGGACGGGCAAGGGGCAGAAGATCCAGGTGTCCATGCTCGATTGCCTGTCGTCCTGGGTGGCCGAGGAGCATTTCGATGTGCTGGCCCAGGCGGGTTTCCGCATGCGCACCGGCAACAACCACGAGCGCCTGGTGCCGTTCGGGACCTACGAGTGCGTGGACGGCCATATCGCCATCGCGGCGGTGCACCCGGACTGGTTCGCCAGCCTGCTCGACGCCATGGGCCGGGCCGACCTGAAGCGCGACCCGCGCTTTGCCGACCGCGGCACGCGGATGCGCCATGCCGCCGAGCTCGCTGCGCTGGTGTCCGCGTGGACGCGGGACAAGACGGTCGCCTTTGTCGAACAGGCCTTGGTGCAGGAGCGCGGCGTACCGGCGGCGCGGGTGCGCACGCCGCTGGAGATGCTGGACGACCCGGACCTGCACCGCAGCGGCGCCATCACCGACTTGCGGACTCCCGATGGCGGCACGGTGCGCGGCATGGGGCTGCCCATCGGTTTCTCGGAATGCCACGCGCAATTCGATGTGCCGGCCCAGGCGCTGGGCCAGGCCAACGCATCGGTGTACGCGGACATATTGGGCCTTTCCGACGCCGAGATCCGGCGGCTGGAAGAAAAAGGCGTGATCTGACTCAACCAAGGAGACAAATACGCCGGCCTGCTCCGTGCGCCGCATGAACCTGGCGCCCGTAGCCTGCCCCGTATCCCTATCATGAACATGACGAAAAAAATGCACCGTAAAGTTGTCGCGCTGATCGCGGCGTCGCTGGCCTGCCTGGCGGGCGCCGCAAGCCAGGCGCAGGCCCAACCCTATCCCAGCGAACCATTCACGCTGATCGTTCCGTTCGGCGCCGGCGGCGGCACCGACCTGCTGGCGCGCCACATCGGCAAGGCCATTACCGGGAAGACGGGGCTCGCGGCGATCGTGGAAAACAAGGCCGGCGCCAACGGCATCATCGGCGCGCAGCATGCGAAGAAGGCGACCGCCAACGGCTACAACATCCTGCTGACCACCAGCACCACGCATGGCGCCAACCCCAGCCTGTACAAGTCGCTGCCCTATGACCCGGTGGCCGACTTCGATCCGATCGGCCTGGTCGGCGTCGGCGGCGTCGTGATGGTGGTGAGGGCCGATTCCAATATCAACAATGTCCAGGACTTCATCGCGGCCGCGAAGGCCAGCCCGCGCCCGATGACGTTCGGCTCGGGCAATTCGTCGTCGCAGGCGGGCGGCGAACTCCTGAAGTCGTACGTCGGCGTGGACCTGATGAACGTGCCCTATAAATCCGTTCCGGCGGCCCTGACGGATCTGGTCGGCGGCCAGGTGGACGTGGTGTTCGCCGACTCCATCGCGGCGCAGCCGATGATCACGGGCGGACAGGTGAAACCCATCGGGGTGTCGACCCGGACCCGGATCCCGGGGCTGGAGAACGTGCCGACCATTGCCGAGCAGGGCGTGCAGGGCTACGAATTCCTGGGATGGATCGCCGCCTATACGCCCAAGGGCGTGCCCGAGGACCGGCGCAAGTACCTGAACGCCATGTTCAACGACATCGTGAAGGAGCAGGCGGTGGCCGACTTCCTGGCCCGCAATGGCTGGATCGTCCAGCCGGGCAGCATGGAAGAAATGGACAACTTCCAGAAGAGCGAGATCGCGAAATGGCGCAAGATCGTGGAAACGACGGGCATGACGGTCCAGTGAGGCGGGCGATGCCGCCCTATGCCAGGTATCACACCCCGGAGATGCGGGCGTTCGAGGGAGAGAGGTGCTTCGAGGCGCTGCCGGCCGAGCTGGACCGGCTGGGGTGCGCGAGCGCGGTGGTCGTCTGCGGCCGCTCGATGGCCAGCGACGAACGGCTGCTCGCGCTGATACGCCAGCCGCTGGGAAGCCGGCTGGACGGGATATGCGCCGACGTCAGGCCGCACAGCCCGCTGTCGGCCGTGCAGGCCGTGGCGCAGTATCTGCGCGCCAGCGGTACGCAGTGCGTCATTGCCGTGGGGGGCGGCTCGGCCATCGTGACGGCGCGCGCCGCCAGCATTCTCTGCGCGGAGGACGCAGATGCCGCCGCGTTGTGCACGCAATGGCTGGACGACGGGAGTATGCGCAGCCCCCGGCTGATGGCGGGCAAGATGCCGCAGATCGTCGTGCCGACCACGCCCACCACCGCCATCCCCAAGGCGGGCAGTGCCATGCTGGATGAAGCGAGCGGGGCGCGGATGGCGTTGTTCGATCCGAAGACCCGGGCCCGCAGCGTGTTCCTGCATCCCGCGTTCACGGCGAGCGCGCCGCTGGCGCTGCTGCACAGCGCGGCCTTCAATTCGCTGACGCTGGCGATCGAGGGGCTACTGTCCAGGACGGCCCATCCCTTGTCGGATGCGGCCCTGGTGCATGCCGCCGGGGGCATCCATCGCAGCCTGGCGCGGGGCGGCGCCCTGGCATCGCCGGCCGAGCGCCGCGACCTGATCTGGTATGCGATCCAGGCCGGGCAGGGCAGCGACCATACCGGCGCGGGCATGTGCATTCCCATCGGGCACGCGATTTCATCGATGTTCCACATCGACAACGGTATCGCCAACGCCATCGTGCTGCCCCATGTGCTGCGCTTCAATGCGCCGTCGGCCAGGCGGGGGATCGAACTGCTGGCCTCGGCCCTGCGGGTGGATGGCGGCGGTACGGACGCGGGCGTGGCCGCCGTCGCGCGGGCGCTGACGCAGTTGGCGGCGGTCACGGGGTACCCGTCGCGATTGCGCGATGCCGGGGTCGCCCGCGAGCGCCTGCCGGATATCGCCGCCGTGGCCATGCGGGACTGGTACCTGCGGAACAACCCTGTCCGGATCGACCATCCGGACCAGATCGAGGCCGTATTGCGCGATGCCTGGTAAGCCGGGCTGGAAATTTGGAGACATGATGGATTTCGACAATCTCGATGTCAGCGTCGAGGACGGCATTTGCCAGGTGACGCTCAACCGTCCGGAAAAATTCAATGCCATGAGCCTGGCGCTGCGCAAGCAGATGACGGCGTGCCTGCAGCGGATTGCCGGCGACACGGCGATCCGGGTCGTGGTGCTGACCGGCGCGGGGCGGGCTTTCTGCGCCGGCGGCGATATCAGCGAGTTCGAGTGCAGCAGCGAAGAGCTCAATGACCTGATCACGCGCGTCAGCCACCAGTGGTTCAGGGCCTTCGCCAACCTGCCCCAGCCGGTCATCGCCGCGGTCAACGGGCCGGCCGCGGGGGCCGGCTGCAGCCTGGCCCTGGGAAGCGACCTGATATACGCCAGCGAGTCGGCGTATTTCATGCAGAGCTTCTCGGCCATAGGGCTGGCGCCCGACCAGGGATCGGCCTATCACCTGCCCAGAAGGGTGGGCCTGGCGCGCGCCAAGGAAATGTGCTTCTTCGCGGAGCGCGTGAGCGCGCCGCAGGCCCTGGAGTGGGGGATGATCAATGGCGTGTTTGCGGCCGATGCCCTGATGGACGCAGTGCGCGCGAAGGCCCGGGCCTTGACCCTGAAATCGCCTCAGGCGCTGCAGATGATCAAGCGCATGCTCAACCGCAGCTTCGAGTCGACGCTGGAGTCCACGCTGGACATGGAGGCGGCCGCGCAGAGCTTTCTGTTCTCGACCGAGGGAACCCGCCAGGCGATCGGCGCTTTCCTGAAGAAGTGAGGCGGGCGGTGCATGGCCGCCCGCCTTGCCGGCGGGGCGCTCAAGCCGCGCGTTCGAGGGCCTGGGCGTACGCCTCGCCGCGAAAGCGCGCCAGGCGGCCATGCCAGGGGGCGGCGCGCTCGAGTTCGGCGGCCAGCCGCATGACGAGGTCGTCCTGGCCGAAGTGGCCGATGAGCTGGACGGCCACGGGCAGGCCGTCGGCCGTCCAGTGCAGCGGAACGCTGGCGGCCGGCTGGCCGGAGGCGTTGATGATGGCGAGGAAGGTGGTGTATTCCGAGACGCGCCGCCGGAAGTCCAGGAAGCCGCCGACGGGAGTAAGCGTGCCCAGTTTGACCGGCAGGGTGGTGAGCGCGGGCGAGAGGATGAGGTCGCAGGACGCCATGGCGCGTTCGATGGCGCGGCCTACGCCGTGGAAGCAATCGACGGCGCCGGCGTAGGTGATGGCGTCGATCCGCTTGCCCAGAGTGTAGCCGTCGGCGATGGCGGGCTCGAGGTCGCCGTCCGCGAGAGGCCGCCCTGTTTGCCGCAGGCGCGCGTCGACGAGGCGGGCGATGGTGGTCGCCAGCATGGTGGCGTGCGCGTCGACGAACTGGTCGTAGTTGAAGTTGGGCAGCGGCAGGTCGACGACCTCGTGGCCGAGTTCGCGGCACAGGTCGGCGGCCTGCTGCACGGCCTGCAGGCAGGGCTGGGCGATGGGCACGCCGTTCCAGGCTTCGCGCCATACGCCCACGCGCAGGCGCGGCCGGCCGATGGCCGGCACGACGCTGGCGCTCAGCGGCTTGGCGCATACCGGCGAGGCATAGGGGCTGCCCGGTTCGTAGCCGCTGACCGCGTCGAGCAGCGCGGCGCTGTCGCGCACGGTCTGGCTGAGCACGCCGTCGGTGGCCATGCCGCCCAGGCTCTCGCCCTTGAGGGGGCCGACCGGCAGTAGGCCGCGCGAGGGCTTGAAGCCGAACACGCCGCAACAGGCGGCGGGGATGCGCACCGAGCCGCCGCCGTCGCTGCCGTGCGCCATGGGTACGATGCCCAGCGCGACGGCGACGGCCGAGCCGCCGCTGGAGCCGCCGGCGGATCGCTCGGGCGCCCAGGGATTGCGCGTGGGGCCGCTGTAGCGCACGGCCTCGCTGGTCGGCGCCATGCACAGCTCGGAGACGCGGGTGCGGGCGAAGGGAATGAGCCCGGCCTGCTCCAGGCGGCTGGCCAGGGTCGAATCCTGGGCGTAGCGGGTATCGGAGAACAGGCGCGATCCCACGCTGGAGGGCAGCCGCGTGGAGGGCAGGCCCGAATCCTTGAGCAGGAAGGGGACGCCGGCGAAGCGGGTGCCGGGGCGCCCCTGGCGCGCGCTTTCCAGCGCGGCCTCGGGGTGGGCATGGCACAGCACGCCGTAGGGTTCGTCGTAGCGGCCGGCCAGCTCGAGGGCGCAGCGCATGGCGTGCTCGGCGGTCATGTCGCCGCGCGCGATGTGCTCGGACAGCTCGACCGCATCGAGCTTCAGGTAGTCAATGATGTGGCTTGCTTGCATAAATCAGCGATTCGGTTTCTGGCGCGCGGCCCAATCCCGCAGGGCTTGCAGCAGGGTTTGCAGGGTCGCGCGCAATGCGGCGGATGCGTCGGCCGACCACGGCGAGGGCCAGTTGTCCTCGCTGGGGGCGTCGGCGGGTTCATGCATGTAGGCGCGGCATGCCAGTTCCATCTGGATGGCGTGCACGCCGGCGTCGGGCTGTCCGTACTGGCGCGTGATGGCGCCGCCCTTGAAGCGGCCGTTGACGACGTAGTCGCGACCGCTGGCGCTGCAGGCCTCGGCGACGATGGCCTGCAGTTCCGGGCTGCAGCTGGCGCCGTCGTTGGTGCCGACGTTCAGGGCGGGCAGCTGTCCGTCGAACAGGCGCGGGATGCGCGAGCGGATGGCGTGGCAGTCGTACAGCACGACGGCGGCGTGCCGGTCGCGCAGCCGCGCGATCTGGCTTGCGAGCGCCGCGTGGAAGGGCTGGTGGTACTGCGCCTTGCGCCGGGCGATGGCGGCATCATCGGGCTCGCGGCCGGCGCGGTACAGCGGCGCGCCGTCGAAGTTGGTGGTGGGGCACAGCCCCGTGGTGGCCTGCCCGGGGTAGAGCGAGCGCCCGTCGGCGGGCCTGTTGACGTCGATGACCGAGCGCGACACTTTGGTGCATACCAGCGTGGCGTCCAGGTCGCGCGCGAAATCGTAGAGCCGGTCGACCCACCAGTCGCAGTCGCGCACGGCGTCCCAGCCGGAGACGAAGTCGTCCCTGAGCTCGTCCGGGATCCAGCTGCCGGCGTGGGGGATGCTGCACACCAGCGGCGAGCCGCCTTCGTGGATGGTCAGCCATGGCTGCGCCATGTCCGTCTGCCGCCGGGTCATCGGGCGGCGCCAAAGCCGGCCGTGAAGCGTTCGAAGACGGCGACGACCTTGTCGACCTCGGCCTCGGCGCAGAAAAAATGATCGGCGGCCGCGCCGCATTGGGGGGCGGCCTTCATGCCCAGCGTGTTGACCGGTTCGAGGGCGGCCTTGATGAAGCCGGTGACGTCGAACGGCAGCGGGCCGTCGGTGGAGATCACCTTGAGCGGGCCGAATTTCTGCCGCTCGGCCTGGGCGCTGCCGTGCCCGGCCCAGGTCTGCTCGTCGACGACCAGGGAAAAGCCGGTCTGGTCGCGGATGACGGCCACGTACCTGCCCTGGCTGTGGGCCAGCGCGCGCGCGGCGACCTCGCCGTGCTCGGCCGGCACGTCGATGAGCCAGTAGCGCTCGGGCCAGACTTTCATGGGCATCCTTTTCCAGACTTCGATCGGATCGTGTGCCATGGCGTGTTCTCCTTCAATGCAAATCGTGGGGTGGCGGCGTCAGGCCAGGTAGACGGATTTCTTGTGCAGAAAGAAATCGACGCCGTCTTCGGACAGTTCGTTGGGGCCAAGGCCGGAGGCTTTCCAGCCGCCGGTGGAGACGTGCGGGTACAGCCCGGGCGGCACGTCGTTGATCTTCACCACGCCGGCCTGCGCCTGGTCGGCAAAGCGGCCGATCGCGCGCGCGTCGTTGCTGAACAGGGCGGCGCCCAGGCCGTATCGCGTGGCGTTGACTTCGGCGATGGCCTGGTCCAGGTCGTCGCAGACGCGGAACGCCAGGACCGGGCCGAAGTATTCGTCGGTCCACAGCGGGTCATCGACGGAATGCACCTGGATGAGCGCCGGCGACAGGTAGTTGCCGTGCGCATAGGGGGCGTCTTCGATGGGGGCGCCGCCTTCGATGAGGCGGGCGCCGCGTTCGCGCGCCTGGGCGATGGCGTCGACCAGCAGGTCGCGCTGGCGCGCCGAGATGAGCGGGGCCAGGCAGGACTCCTCCTGGTGCGGCAGGCCGGGCCGCAGGCCGCGGACGATGCCCAGCAGGCGTTCCAGGAAGGCGTCGGCGACGTGGCGGTGGACCAGCACGCGGCTGACGGCGGTGCATTTCTGGCCGGCGAAGCCGAAGGCGCCGAAGGCGATGCGTTCGGCGGCGAGATCGAGGTCGGCGTCGGGCATGACCACCGCGGCGTTCTTGCCGCCCATCTCGCACTGCACGGCCGCGCCCCGGCCGGCCGCGGCGGCGGCCACCTGCAGGCCGACGCGCGTCGATCCGGTGAAGCTGACGGCGGCGACGGCCTCGCTGGCCACCAGGGCGCGCGAGATCGCCTCGCCGTCCTCGATGAGGGCATTGAAGACGCCGCCGGGAAAGCCCGCCTGGTGCATGATTTCGATCAACGCCAGCGACACGGCAGGGGTGCAGACCGACGGCCGCCAGATCACAGGGTTGCCGCCTATCAGCGCCGCGCCGATCTTCTGGCAGGGGTTGGACAGGGGGTAGTTCCAGGGCGTGATGATGGCGGCCACGCCGCGCGGGAATTTTTCCTGGACGATGCGCAGCGCGCCGTTGCGCTTGACGGCGCCCTGGCCGCCCCAGGCCGGCCAGCCGGCGTAGGCGTTCAGGAAGCCCGCCGCGGCGAGCACTTCGCCGCGCGCCTCCTGCAGGGGCTTGCCGGCTTCGAGGGCGAGCAGGCGGGCCAGGTCGTCCAGGCGCTCGAGCAGCAGCGCGGCGGCCCTGCGCAGCGGCTCGGCGCGGTGCAGCGCCGGCGTGGCGGCCCAGGCAGCGGCGGCGGCCGTGGCGTGGGCAATGGCGGCGTCGGCCTCGGCCGGCGTGGCGCAGCCGAATTCCCGGCCGCTCTGGCGCGTGTCGTGGGGCAGCGCGGTGCGGAACGTGCGCGCGGCCGGCGCCTCGGTCCAGCGGCCGCCGATGTAGGCGCAGGCGCCGATGTCAGGGGATGCGGTCATGGTCTTCCTAGGCGCAGCCGAGCTGGGCCGCCGCGCCGGGCGAGCGGTTGGGGCGTGGGTGTCCGAGCAGGGTGTCGGCCACGGGCGCGTCGAGCACGCAACGGAAGTGGTGCAGCACTTCGGCCAGCTTCTCTTCGGCCGGCTTCTGGATGCGGAACGGTCCGGGCGCGGCGAGGACGTCGCTTTCGGCCAGGAAGTAGCCCTGGATGACGTGGCGCGCGCCCATCGACTGCAGCACGGGCCGCAGGGCGTAGTCGACCGACAGCACGTGGGCGACGCTGCCGCCGGTGGCCAGCGGCAGCACCGACTTTCCGGCCAGCGCGAACTGCGGCAGCACGTCCAGGAAGGCCTTGAGCAGGCCGGAGTAGGACGCCTTGAAGACCGGCGTGGCGACGATGACGGCGTCGGCCTGCTCGATGAGCGCGGCGGCCTCGCGCAGCGCCGCGTCGCCGAAGTCGCCGGCCAGCAGCGCCCGCGGATCGATGTCGCGCACGCGGATGTGGCGGGCCTGCCGGCCGCGCGGACCCAGTTGCGCCAGCACGTGGTCGACGAACAGCGCGGTCTTGGAAGTGGGCGAGGGGCTGGCCGAGATGGCCACGATTCTTGCGTCGATCATGATGGTCTTACCTTGCTTTGCGGTCCTGTCCGGCCGTGGTTTCGTGCCAGAACAGCAGGCGGCGTTGGGCCCAGTTCACCACCAGCGTCGCCATGGCGCCCATGAAGGCCAGGGTGAGGATGCACGCGAACATGATGGGCAGGTCGAAATTCAGCGAGGCGGCCTGGATCAGGCTGCCCAGCCCTTTCTGCGACGCCACGAACTCGCCCACCACCGCGCCCAGCAGCGACAGCACCAGGGCGATCTGCAAGCCCGCGAAGATGGAGGGCAGGGCCGAGGGCAGCTTGATGTCGCGGAAGATCTGGAAGCGGCTGGCGGAAAAGGCGGTGTACAGGTCGATGAGTTCCTGGCGGGCGCTGCGCAGCCCCGTGACCACGTTGACGAACATCGGGAAGAAGCAGATGAGCGCGACCAGCACCACCTTGGACATCAGGCCGAAGCCGAACCAGACGATGAGCAGGGGCGCCAGCGCGACCTTGGGCATGGATTGCAGCGCGACGACGTAGGGGTAGACCATGCGTTCGAGCAGGCGGAATTCCGCCACCAGCCCGCCCACGACCAGCGCCACGCTGCATCCGAGCACGAAGCCGCCGATGGTCTCCGCGGTGGTGGTCAGCAGGTGCGGCCACAGCAGTCCGGTGGAGTAGCCATGCCAGAGCGCGCGGAAGACGTCCAGCGGCGGCGGCAGGAGATAGGCCGGCATGCCCAGCCAGCGTACCGAAATGTCCCAGAAGCCCAGGATGAGCACGAGCGTGACCAGGGGCAGCAGGACGTTGGAGAATCGATTTCCCATGGGTGTGTGTTCCCGTCAATGATTCGCGACGGGGCTTTCCGTGCGATTGGCAGCCGTGGTGAAGTGGCTCTTGAGATGCGCGCACAGTTCGCCGAATCGCGGGTTGGAGGCGATGTTGGACTGGCGCGGGCGGGGCAGGTCGATGACGACATCGTCGATGACCTTGGCGGGGCGTTCGGACAGGACGATGACGCGGTCGGCCAGGAAGACGGCTTCGTGGATCGAGTGGGTGATGAACAGCACGGCCTTGTCCGTTTCCATCCAGATGCTTTGCAGCTCCTCGGACATCTGCTCGCGCGTCATGGCGTCGAGCGCGGCGAACGGCTCGTCCATCAGCAGCAGGCGGGGGTTGTGCACCAGGCCGCGCGCGATGCCCACGCGCTGCTGCATGCCCCCGGAAAGCTCGCGCGGATAGTGGTCGGCGAACTTCTCCAGCCCGACCAGCCTGAGCAGGTCCAGCGCGATGCCGCGGTGCTCGTTCTCGTTCAGGCGCAGCGCGCGGATCGGCACCAGCACGTTCTCGACGACGGTTTTCCACGGCAGCAGCACCGGCTGCTGGAACACGATGCCGACGTCGCGGCGCGGGCCTTCGATCCGGCTGCCGTCCAGCAGCGCCTGTCCGCCGCTGGGCCGCAGCAGGCCCGACACGATCTTGAGCAGGGTGGACTTGCCGCAGCCCGAGGGGCCGAGCACCGCGACGAATTCCTTGCGGCCCACGCTCATCGTCATGTTGTCGACGGCGAGCAGGCTGCCGCGGCGCGTTTCGTAAGTGACCGACAGCGCGTCGATCTGGAGTTGGGGGACCGACGGCCCCCCGGATTGTTCAGTCATGGGCTTGCTTCCTGGCGTACGGCGTTCTCAATGCTCCCGGGCCTGCCTGGCCACGGCGTCGGCGTCGAACTTGTTGTATTCGGCGACCAGCTTGTTCGAATAAAGCGTGTCCAGCGGGATGTCGGTCTTGGTGACTTCGTTGCCCAGCTTCAGCGCCTCGATGAGCATCGTCCAGTCTTCCTGCGAGAAGGCGCCGTACTGGCGCGGCTGGCCGTCGCGGAAGTAATTGAGGTTGGCCATGCGCACCTTCAGCACTTCCTTCTCGCGCTCGAGGGTGGCCTGTTCCTGGTCGGGGCGCGGCTTCATCGCGGGGTAGTCGTCCCAATAGGCGCGGATGCAGCTCTCCAGGTTGGCCTGGCAGGCCACGGTGCCCTTGGTCAGGGCGCGGCCGAAGCGCGCGATCAGGTCCGGGTTCTCGTCATACAGCTTGCGGGTGACGGAGATGCCGTGGCTGGACAGGCCCTGGTAGGCGGCGGGCAGCGGCACGCGGCGGATCGGAATGCCGTTCTGCTCGACGCGCACGTGGGCGGTGTCGAACAGGTTGAGCACCTGCACCTGGCGCGTCTTGAGGGCGTCGAACGCGGCCGCGCCGGTGCCCACGGCCAGGAACTTGACGTCGCCGGCCGGCACGCCCTGGCTGGCGAGGATGGCGCGCGACATGAAAATGTTGCCCGAGGTCAGCCCCAGCACGCCGATGGTCGCGTCCTTCATGTCGGCGAAGGACTGGATGGGCGAGTCCTTCAGCACCGCGAATTCCCAGATCGAGTTGCGCAGGTAGTTATAGGGAAACAGGATCGGATAATCGGGCTTGCCGGGCTGGCGCGCGACCACCAGGGTTTCGAGGCTGGAGTAGGCGCCCTGGATGTTGCCGGCCAGCAGCTGGGGCACGATGACCCCGGAGCCGGTCAGCACCTGCACCGTCAGGTCGATGCGCTCGTCCTGCCAGTAGCCCAGCTTCTTGGCGTAGGACAGCGGCGCCACGCCCGAGTTGATGGCCGACGGCCAGGCGAACACGAATTTGTCGGCCGCGCTGGCGGCTGTCGGCGCGGCGCCGGCCAGTGCCGCGGCCACGCCGGCGGCGATGAATAGTTTCGATGCTTTCATTTCTTCCCCTTGGCCGTATGCCGGCGTGAAATCAGCTCTGGTTCCAGGTCGAGCTGGGTGTCGAGTACGCGTGTTCGGGCCAGCTCTGCACGACCGGCAGCACTTCCTTGCCGATCAGCTCCAGGGCCTTCTTGTTGGTTTCGTGGCCCATGCCGTCGATGCGCCAGATCAGGTCGTCGATGCCCATTTCGTGCAGCCGGCGGCAGCGTTCGATCAGGTCGTCGGGCGTGCCGGCCATGATGTAGGGCGCGTTGTCGATGAGGTATTGCAGGTTGTCCATGTTGGCGCGGATGCGCTCGATCTGGGCGAAGTACTCATAGCCTTCGGAGCGCTTGGCCAGCTTGGTCATCCAGTCCATGATGACTTCCACGAAGCGCAGGGTGTTTTCCTCGGTCTGCCGCAGCGCCGTGGCGCGATCGGCGTGGCAGTTCACGCCGACCGAGAACAGGGCCTGGCGCTTGGTGATGGAGCCGGCCACGCATTGCGCGTTCTCGGCGCCCTTGCGATAGGCGTCGATGCAGGCCTGCGCGTATTCCCAGCCCAGGATGCTCAGGCCGCTCATGGCGCCCACGCCCATCCGGCCGGCTTCCTCGTGCGATTCGAGGCTGGTGGCCGACAGGTGCACCGGCACCGGGCGCCGGCCCACCGGCCACGGCGACATGCGGCGCGGCGGGATGTTGTAGTAGGGGCTCTGGTGTTCCAGCTTTTCCTGGGTGAAGCCCTTGCCGATGATGGCCAGGAACTCGTCGCGGTACTCGCGCGTCAGCTTGGCGTCCACGCCGAAGGCGTCGAGCGTGTACGGGTTGTTCGAGCGCGCACCGCCCAGTTCGGCCCGCCCGCCCGACAGCAGGTCCAGCGTGGCCATCTGTTCGACGATGCGGATAGGGTGGTTGTAGGGCAGCAGATTGACCGAGGCGATGCGCAGGCGCATCTTCGTGGTGCGCGCGGCCACGTAGGGCAGCACGATCTCCGGCGCCGAGGTGATGGCCTCGCCGCTGGCGAAGTGCTGTTCCGACATGGCGTAGCCGTCGAACCCGCAGGCTTCCGCATGGACGGCCTCGTCCACGACTTCCTTCATGCGCTGGGCCCACGTGGTGCCCGCCGGGCAGATGGCCTCATGGAAAAGAATGACCTTCATGGCAACTCCTGCTATAAATAATGCAGCTTGTGTTGAGTGTTCCTAATATAGGAACATCGTTCCGAATAAGATGAGCGCATCATCGCCGCTGCGCGTGCCAGCGTCAATATAGGGTTTCCCATTACTCCGCCCTGGGCGGCGGAAGGGGCTTGTATGCTGGTGATGCGCCTCGTAATTTGAAAGGCGGAACGATTGTTTCTATAATCGGAACGATTTTGCGGAACATAAGATGGAGGAAGCCACAGTGGCGGCAGACGGGAGCAAAACCCGCAAGGAGGAAGGCGGGGCCGAGTCGGGCGGAAGCCAGGTGATGACCAAGGGCCTGCGGGTGCTGAGCCACGTCGCGCACTGCGGCGGAGAGATCGGCGTGCGCGAACTGGCCCGCGACGTGGGGCTGCCCGTGGCGGTGGTGCACCGGCTGGTGAGTTCGCTCTCCGAGCTGAACTACCTGGAGAAGAACCCCGAGTCCGGCAAGTACCGGATCGGCTACGAAGCCTTCGAAGTGGGGCGCACCTATCTGCGCTCGGCGCGCATCGAGACCTGCGCCCCGCCGGTGCTGCGCAACGTGGTCGACGCCCACCGGCTCAATGCGTTCCTGGGCGTGATGCGCGACCTGAGCGTGATCTACCTGATCACGATCCAGGACTATGGCCACTACGACATCCGCATCGCGCCCGGCTCCGAGGTGCCGCTGGCGACCACCGCGATGGGCAAGGTGCTGCTGGCCGACCTGGCCGACGACGAGATCCTGGAGAAGCTGGGGCAATACGCCGAGAAGCGCTTTTCGGCCTTCGATATCTCCAGGCGCGACACGGTCATCGAGGAGATCGTGCAGATCCGCCAGCAGGGCTATGCCGTTTCCGAGGACGGCTCGTTTCGCGGCACGGTGTCGGTGGCGGCGCCGGTCTACAACTTCACCGGCCGGGTCATCGCCGCGGTCAGCGTCGGCCGGCCCACGCAGATCAGCAGCGGCCCGACCGTCGAGTCGATGATCGAATGCGCGGTCGAGGCCGCCGGCAGGATCTCCGCCTGCCTGGGCGCGCAGATCGCCAGCCAGCGGCGCGGCGGCTGAGGCGCGCGGCTTTTCGGGTAACCTGCGATGGCGCGCCGCCCGGCGCGCTTGCACGCAGGAAGGGCCGTGGCTATCGATGTCAATTATTCGTCCTGGGACACGTCGCGCAAATTCGGCGCGGGCTGGCTGCTGCGCACCGACCTGGGACGGGTACGCGCGTACGCCGAAGGCCAGGCGCTCTACCGGCAGGGCGACGTGCACGACAGTTTCTTCCTGGTGCGCTCGGGTTTCCTGCACACGGTCGTGCACGGCGCCAACGGCGGCGTCCTGCTGCTGGAGATCTTCGGGCCGGAGGCGATCTTCGGCGAGGCCTCGGCCTTCGTCGACGAGCCGCGCTATGTCACGGCCAGGGCGGTCACGCCCGCGGTCGTGACCGAGTACCGCGTCTCCGAGCTGCTGCCGGTGCTGGCCAGCGAGCCTGGTCTGGCGGTGTCGCTGATCCAGTTGCTGGGCATCAAGCATCGCATTCTCATCGGCAAATTGCTGCGCGCGACCTCGGCCAGTCCGCGCGAGCGGCTCGAGGGCCTGCTGGGCCGCATCGCGGCGGGCTCGGAGGAGACCCGCTCGCTGCGCCTGACGCACGAGCAGCTGGCCAGCATGACCGGCCTGAGCCGGGTGACGGTGACCCGCGCCCTGAAGGCCATGGCCGAGGAGGGGCTGGTCGCCACGCGCGGCAAGGGCGTGGAGATCCGCGACGCCGGGCGCCTGCGCGAGCGGCTGGGGCCGTTCTGAGCCCGGCGTGAAAATCCCCCCGGTTTTGTAGCGCGCGATACAACGCGCCGCCTGCTTTGTTCCTACAGTGATGGTTTTCACGGGGAAGCGGGCGGCATGCTGCTGGACAATGTAATCGCCTTGGTGACGGGCGCCGCGCAGGGCAATGGCGCGGCGATCGCGCGCGGGCTGGCGGCGCAGGGCGCGGCGGTGGCCGTGTGCGATATCGACCTGGCCGGCGCGCGCCGCACGGCCGAGGCCTTGCGCGCCGAGGGCGCGCGCGCCGCCGCCTACGAACTGGATGTCCGCGACCCGGCGCGCTGCGCCGCGGTGGCGCGCCAGGTCGGCGCAGACATGGGGGCGCTCGGCGTGCTGGTGAACAACGCGGGGGTACGCCCCAGGCATGCGTTCGACGGCGGCGAGCGCGACGCGCTGTGGCGCCAGGCCATGGACGTGAACGTCGATGGCGTGCGCAACATGACGCTGGCCTGCCTGGAGAGCCTGGCGGCCACCCGCGGCGCGGTGGTAAATATCACCTCGATCGCGGCCAGCCGGGCATCGGCGCAGTCCATCGCCTATTCGACGTCCAAGGCGGCCGCGCAGATGCTGACCAAGGTGCTGGCGCTGGAGCTGGCGCCATGCGGCATCCGCGTCAACGCGGTGGCGCCCGGCGTGATCGAAACCGCCATGACGCAACCCAGCCGGGACGACCCCGAGCGGCGCGGCGCGCTGATGGCGCGCATTCCGATGCGCCGCTTCGGCAGCCCGCAGGACCTGGTCGGGCCCGTCACATTCCTGGCTTCGCCGATGTCGGCCTATGTCACCGGCGCGGTGCTGGCGGTCGACGGCGGATTCCTGGCTGTATGAACACCGGCGTGCGCGCCGATATCGAAGCCCGTCCGGGAAGGCGGGCAAGCACTGGAGGAGACCTGTAATGAAATCGCTGTTCCGTTCCCTGTCCGCCGCGACGCTGGCGCTGGCCGT
Source organism: Bordetella genomosp. 6 (assembly GCF_002119705.1). Taxonomy (NCBI): domain Bacteria; kingdom Pseudomonadati; phylum Pseudomonadota; class Betaproteobacteria; order Burkholderiales; family Alcaligenaceae; genus Bordetella; species Bordetella genomosp. 6. Next base: position 4,490,852 of record NZ_CP021107.1, on the reverse strand, counting down.
GGTGGCGCCGCAGGCGCTGGCGCAGGACGCCTACCCGACGCGGCCGATCCGCATCGTGGTGCCGTATCCGGCCGGCAGCGCGCTGGAATCGGTGGCGCGCACGGTGTCGCAGACCTATAACGACAACCTGGGCCAGCCGGCCGTCATCATGAACAAGCCCGGCGGCTCGGGCATCATCGGCACCCAGGAAGTGGCGCGCGCGCAGCCCGACGGCTATACGCTGCTGCTGGGCACCAACCAGACGCATGGCGCGAACTCGGCGCTCTATCCCAACCTGCCGTACGACGCGCTGGGCGATTTCACGCCCATCGCCGGGCTGGCGCGCATGCAGCACGTGCTGGTGGTGCGCAAGAACCTGGGCGTGGACAGCGTGCGCGGCCTGATCGAGCTGGCCAACAAGCCCGGCGCGAACCTGAACGTGGGCTCCAGCGGCAATGGCTCGGCCTCGCACCTGGTGGCCGAGATGTTCATGCGCAGCGCGGACGTGAAGATGGCCCACATTCCATACAAGGGCTCGGGCGAGGTCGCGCAGGGCCTGCTGGGCGGGTTCGTGGATGTGTCGTTCGCCACCTTGCCCAGCGTCCTGCCCTTCATCAAGGACGGCTCGATCGTGGCGCTGGCCGTGGCCTCGAAGGACCGCGCGCCGCAGCTCGACAGCCTGCCCACGCTGGCGCAGGAAGGCGTGCGCGATGTCGAGGCCGACGCCTGGACGGCGCTGTTCGCGCCGGCCGGCACGCCGCCGGCGGTGCTGGCCAAGGTTTCGGCGGTCACGATCGACGCGTTCAAGGACCCCGGCGTGGTCGAGAAGATCGGCGCCACCGGCTTCGTGCCGGAGGTCACCGACGGCGCGGCGTTCAAGGCCTTCCTGGCGCAGGACATGCAGCGCTGGGCGGACGTGATCAAGGCGGCCAACGTCAAGCTGGACTGAGGCGGCAGATGGCGGCGCGGCCAGACGCCCTATGTCGCGACCCAGATGCTTTTCAGGCGGGTGTATTCCTGCAGCGCTTCGCGGCCGCTGGAGCGGCCGTAGCCGCTGAGCCCGATCCCGCCGAACGGAGAGCGGATGTCGGTGGATTTGTATGTGTTGATCCACAGCGTGCCGGCGTTGACGGCGGCGGCGACGCGATGGGCCCGCTTCACGTCATGGGTCCATACGGCGCCGGCCAGGCCGAACTCGGTATCGTTCGCGAGGTCGATGGCCTCTTGCTCGGTGTCGAACGGCAGGCAGGCCATGACGGGCCCGAACACTTCCTGGCGGGCCAGCGCGCCATCGCGCGCCACGCCCGTGAAAATGGTGGGCGGCACATACAGGCCGCGCTGCGGCACGGCGTTGCCCGCCTGGCGGCACCGGGCGCCATCGCGCCTGCCCTGTTCGATCATGCGGTTGACGTGGTCGAATTGACGGCGATTGTGGATGGGCCCGATCGCGGTGCTGTCGAGTTCGGGCAAACCCATTACCAGGGTCGACGCGGCGTCCAGCAGGCGCTCGACGACCTGCTGCTCCAGTGAGCGGTGCACGATCAGCCGCGACGGCGCGACGCAGGTCTGCCCGGCGCCGATGAACATGCCTTTGACGGTCGCTTCGCAAAGCTGGTCGAGGTCGGCGTCGGGAAAGACAATGTTGGCCGACTTCCCGCCCAGTTCCAGCACACAGGGCTTGACGATGCGGGCGGCGGCGCCCGCGACCTTGGCGCCGGTTTCCGGCGAGCCGACGAAGCCTATCTTGCGTACCAGGGGATGCTCGATGGCGGCGTTGCCCATGGTGTGTCCCAACCCGGCAAGCACCGCCACCAGGCCGGTCGGCAGGCCGGCCGATTCCGCGATCCTCACCAGCGCTATCGCGCTCAGGGGCGTGAGTTCGGAGGGCTTGAGCAGGACGGCGTTGCCGGTCGCCAGACTGGGCGCCAGGTGCCAGGCGGCCATGAAAAGCGGCGAGTTCCACGGCACGATGTGCAGCAGCACGCCGATGGGTTCGCGCACGGTGTAGTTGAGGTACTGGTTGGGGACGGGAATCACATCGCCGTAGAACTTGTCGCACCAGCCCGCGTAGTACTGGAACATGTCGGCGACCCGGTCGACCTGGGCGCGGCAGTCCCTGATGGGGCGCGCGGCGGTCACGGCTTCCAGTTCGGCCAGGCGCGCCAGGTTTTCCCGGATCGCCGCCGACACGGCAAGCAGCACGGCGGCGCGTCCGTCCGCCGGCATGGCCGCCCAACGGACTTGCGCCGCCGCGGCGCTTTCGGCCGCGCGCCGGACCAACTCGTCCGAGCCGTCCAGGTAACGGAACAGCGGTTCGCCGGTCGATGCGTCCAGGACCTCGATCGCCGCGCCGTCGCCCGGCACGATGTCGCCGCCGATGAGCGAGCCGACCCGCCCATTGCAGTGGATCGACGGCCACGGACCGCCATCGATGACGTGTTGCAGGCGTGCGCCGATTGTCATCGCCGTTACTCCATCGTGATGTTGGCGTTGCGGATGACGGCGCCCCACATCGCGGCGTCGTGCGCCGTATGGGCCTTCATGTCCTCACTGCTGCCGCCGACGGTGGCCGCCCCGATTTTCTTGAAGCCGTCCTGTACCAGCGGGGCTTGAAGCGCGATGTTGATTTCCCGGTTGAGCCGTTCGATGACATCGTCGGGGGTGCCTTTCGGCACGATGATGCCGCCCCAGCCCGATACGTCGAAATCCGGCACGCCGCTTTCGATCATGGTCGGGGTGTCCGGAAACTCGGGCAGCCGTTGCGGCGAGGTGACGGCGATCGCCTTCAGCTTGCCCGCCTGCACCAGCGGGGCCGATGATGTCGTGTTGTCGAACATCACGTCGACGCGGCCGGCGATCAGTTCGCTGAGCCCACCCGCGCTGCCCGTGAAGGGGACATGGGTCATCTCGACTCCGGTGCGCTGCTTGAACATTTCGGCGGAAAGATGGCCGGTGGTCCCGTTGCCGGACGAGGCGAAGAAAGCGCCGTCGGGCTTGTTCTTCAGGTAGGCAACCAGCTCGCTGACCGAGTTCGCGGGGTTGCCGGCCGGGACGAGCAGGAAGTTATAGGTCTTGATGAACTCGGTCACGTAGTCGAAGTCCTGCTCCACGTCGTACGGCAGCTTCTTGTAGAGAAACTGGTTGATCGCCAGCATGGTCGTGGGGGCATAGCCTATGGTGTAGCCGTCGGGCTTGGCCCGCGCGATGGCCATCGCGCCTATGCTGCCCGATGCGCCCGGCTTGTTTTCGATGACGACGCTCTGTCCGAGCTGCACGCCCAGTTGCTGGCCGAGCAGGCGCGAGACGACGTCCGGAGAGCCGCCCGCGGCGGTGGGAACGATGAAGGTGATCGGACGTTCGGGCCAGGCGGCCTGGGCGGGCGCGGCCAGCGGGACAAGCAGGCAGGCGGCAAGCGCCATGGCGGTGCCGGAGAGGGCTTTCGTTGGGCGCAAGGTGCGCAAGACGGTATGGAACATGATTTCCCCAGGTTGGTGTCGTTATGCAAAGGGCGCCGCTTCGAGCGGGCGCCCCGTTCGTTGGTCCGGCTTGCCGGCCCGCCAAGGCGTCAGCTGTAGAGGATGTCGAACAGCCGCGAGTTATCCAGGTCTTTCTCCGCGGATTGGTCGAAGGCCGTCTGGATGATCCGGTGGGCCAGTGTGCCGACTTCGGCATCGACGCCCATCTGCCTGGCCAGCCCGACGGCGATGCCGACGTCCTTGGCCATCAGCGCCAGGGAGAACCCGGTGTGATAGGTGCCGGACAGCACGGCCTGTTCGACCTTGTTGGCGGTCGAGCTGTTGCGGCCGCTGGATTGGTTGAAGATCCGGTTCATGGTCGCGACGTCGAGCCCGAAGCGCTTGCCGGTATGGATCGCCTCGATCACCGCCAGCCAGCCGATTGCCGAAATGTAGTTGTTCAGGGCCTTGACGGTATGGCCCGCGCCGATCGGCCCTACGTGCGCGATGGAGGTGCCCATGGCCTGCAGGATGTCCATGGCCGCGGCGACGGTGTCCGCCTCGCCGCCCACCATGATGGCCAGCTCGCCGGTACGCGCCTTGACGAAGCCGCCCGAGACGGGCGCATCGATCATCCGTACGCCCGCTTCGCCCAGGCGCGCGGCGAGCGCGCGGGTCGTGGCGGGGTCGCCGGAGGTCATGTCGATGAGCGTCGCGCCGGGCTTGATGCGGGCGGCGACGCCGCCGCTGCCGTTGTCCCCGTCGAGCACGCGCGTCACCACCGTGGAATCCGGCAGGACCGTCACGACGAAGTCGGCGCCCGCGACGCAGGACGCGATCGGCGCGACGCCGGTGTTGAATTCCTCGGCGAACCGGGCGAGCACGGCGGGATTCGCGTCGTACGGACGGACGTCATGGCCGGCCCGGACCAGCTGGGCGGCCATCGGGTAGCCCATGGCGCCCAGGCCGATGACGGCGATCGATTTGCGCGCCGCGGGGCTGGCGGGCGCGCAAGCGGCGGCGGCGGCATCCGCTTCGTCGAAGACGGACTGCATCTGCCGGAACGCGTCGCCGGCGGCGGGGATGCCGCAATACACGGCGCTCTGGAGGACGACCTCGGCGATTTCCTTGCGCGGCACGCCGTTCGTCAGCGCGCCCTTGATGTGGATCCTCAGTTCGGGCGCCCGGTTCAGCGCAATCATCATGGCAATGTTGGCGATGCTGCGGGTGCGGCGATCCAGCTCGTCACGGCCCCAGACGCGGCCCCAGCAGTATTCGGTTGCCAGGGCCTGGAATGGCGCGGTGTATTCGGTGGCATCGCGCAGGGAGCGCTCCACGTTGTCCGCGCCCACGACTTCCTTGCGTATCGCCAAACCCTTGTCGTATATGTCGTTGGTCATTGCTGTTCCCGGTATGCAGCCTTGGCGAAGCGGCCAGGGCCATGGGCGCTAGTCTAGGAAGGGGGCACGCGCCGGGGAATTGCCGCGCGCGGTATTTTGCGTTGCCCTGTGGGCAACGCCTGCTCAGGCCGTGGCCTGGAAGGCCGTCATGGCGCCGGCCAGGTGAGCGGCCAGGCGTTGCGCGCTCAGCGGCAGGGAGCGGCCCATCCTGGTGACCAGATGGGCCTCGGCGCTGGAGAGCACCGGATGATCCACGGGCAGGGCCACGAGTTCTCCCGCGATCAGCTCCTGGGCGATCGAGAAGGCGGGCGCGAACGTGATGGCCTCCTGGCTGCGGAGGTAGTGGTACATCACCGAAGACGAGTTGGTCGTCAGGGACACGTTCAGGGCCACATGTTCGACGCGCGCCGCCATGTCCAGCAATTGCATGGTGCCGAAAGAAATCGGTTTCATCGCGATATTGAAATCCGCCACGTCGCCCAGTTTCAGCGGCCGGCCGAGCCGTTGCAACGGATGGCCCGCGCGCACGATGGCGCACAATGGCTGTACGGCATGCGCCCGAGACAGAACCCGGTTCTCCGGCGTGGGGTTGTAAACCAGGCCGATGTGGGCGTCGTCCTCGCAGACCCTGCGCATCACTTCGTTCGTTCCGGCCGTTTCGATGTTGAGCGTGATGTGCGGATAGCGGGCGCGGAACGCCTGGATCGGCGGCCCCATCAGGTCGCTGACGAAGCCGGCGCCAAGCGAGATGGATACGTGGCCGCGCAGCATGCCGCGGGTCTCGCGCAGCTTCTCCGCCAGGTCGTCGCTCATGGACCGATGCGAGCGGTAGAAGTCCATGAGCAGGGCGCCGATCTCGGTCGCCTGGACGCCCTTGCTGCTGCGCTCGATCAGCGTGGCCGCCACGTCCTTCTCCAGCAAGGCGATCTGCCGGCTGACCACCGATGGGTTGACGTTCAGCTTGTCGGCGGCCGCGCGTACCGAGCCGGTGGAAACCGCCTCATACAGGTAGAACAGGCGATGCAGGTTCAGCTCTTCGTTCATGATCCCGGCGCTGGTTGCGTGATGGCGGGGACGATTGTAAGAGCTGGCAGGCAGCCGGGCCAACGCGGCGCGCGCTGCCACGTCGGCCTGTCGCAGCTTGAGGCCGTGGCGCATTTGGGCGATGCGTTCTCCCAATTGCCGCGTTTCGGTCTGGCGCTTGCCAGGCAGGAGCGGGGTTTCGTCGCGCTTCATGACCGCAATCGCAGTCCTAAGACGCAGTAACGACTGATATTGCGGTCATTCTCCGTTTTTGTGGCGCTCGCGCGCCTTACCCCAGTTCTTCGGTCACCCGGTCGGCCTCGCGCTTGAGCGCGGCGGCGATGGTCTTGCGGCGGTCCGGGCCCATGCGGCCGTAGTGGGCGGCGATGCTGAGCGCGGCGACCGGCTGGCGGGCCAGGTAGATCGCCACGCCGATGCCGTACATGCCCTTGAGCAGGTAGCCCGGGTTGAGCGCGTAGCCGCGCTGGCGCGTGTCGGCCACCTGGGCGCGCAGCTTGTCCACGTCCAGGCTGGGATACGGCTGCAGGCGCGGCTGGATGCGGCGCAGCACGTTCTCGACCTCGCCGTCGCCGAACGCGGCCAGCAATGCCAGGCTGCCCGATCCCACGCCCAGCGGGCGGCGGGTGCCGATGTTCTGGGTCAGCACCTTGACCGGGAAGGAGCCTTCCTTGCGGTCTATGCAGACGGCGTCCAGCCCGCTGCGTATGGTGAGCATGACCGTGTCGCCGGTGCTTTGCGCCAGCCGTTCCAGCGCAGGCCGGGTGACGGCCTGGATGTCGAGGCGGTTGGAGGCGCGCTCGCCCATGGACAGGAATTCCAGGCCCAGGTAGTAGACGCGGCTGCCGGCGGCCTGCTCGACGAAGCCTTCGGCGCTGAGGGTCTTGAGGAAGCGGTGCAGCGTGCCCTTGCTCAGCCCGCTCTGGGCCTGCAGGTCGGAAAAGCGCATGCCGCTCGACGACGAGCTGTAGGAGAGGATGCGCAGAATCTCCAGGGCGCGCCTGACGCTTTGCACGGTGTCGCCGCCGCCGGCCCGCGCGGTGCCGTTGTCCTCCATTGCTGCCTCCTGCCTGTGTGTTGCGGCGCCGCGCCGCCCGGGCGCGCCGCCATTTTTCTGGCTGTTGGTACTAGTGTTCCGTATCGCGGAACTTTTTAGGCGTATCCGCGATTTTGCCGCGTTTCGTTTCTAGAGTCCAAACCCGGTCCCGGCGGCGTCGCCGCGTTCGGGGAGGAGGCAAGGACATGATCGATATCGCGAAGTCATACCAATGCAGTCCCGCGCTGTGGCGCGACAGGGTGGATCCGGCGTTCCTGGGCGAGCTGCGGCGCGTGGTGGCCGGAACCGTGCTGCCCGAGGCCGAGGCTATCGACCGGCAGGACGTGTACCCGGTGCGGATCATCAAGGCCATGGCGCGCCACGGCTATACCAGCCTGACGCTGCCGCGCCAGTGGGGCGGCCAGGCGGCCTCGTACGGGCACTGCGCGGCGGTGTTCGAGGAGGCTTCGTACGGCAGCGCGGCGGTGGGAATCAGCCTGATCACGATTCTGCAGGCGCAGACGCTGATCAACCAGTTCGGCGCCGAGTCGCTCAAGGCGGCGGTGCTGCCGGAGTTCGCGCAGGGCCTGATCACCGCCTACGCGCTGACCGAGGCGAACCACGGCAGCGATATCCGCAGCCTGGACACCAAGGCGCGGCGCGGCCCCGGCGGATGGACGCTGCACGGTCGCAAGTCGTTCATCACCTCGGGCTCGGCCGCCGAGGCCTATATCGTGCTGGCCGAGACGGACCATGGCGTGTCCACGTTCTTCGTGCGCCGCGACATGCCGGGCGTGTCGACGTTCGACGGCCCGACGTCCGGGACGTTCGGCCTGCGCAACGGCCCCCACGTGGACCTGATCCTGGACGGCGTGGTGGTGCCGGACGACCACCTGATCGGGGTCGAGGGCAAGGGCGTGCGCCAGGCGGTGACCACGCTGGATTTTTCGCGCACCATGGCCGGCGCCATCAGCCTGGGCATTGCCCGCGCCGCGTTCGACAACGCGCTGGCCTATGCGGCCGGGCGCGAGGCGTTCGACCAGAAGGTGCTGGGCTTCCAGGGCATCCAGTGGTATTTCGCCGACCTGGCGACCCATATCGACGCCGCCCGCCTGCTGGTGTACGAGGCCTGCGTGGCGCTGGACGAGCACCGCGAGATCGCGCGCTATGCCAGCGAAGCCAAGCTGGCCGCCAGCCAGGTGGCCACGCGCGCGGCCGAGCAGGCGATCCAGATCTGCGGCGCCTATGGCGTGACCGAGCACGCGCCGTTCGGCCGCTATCTGCGCGACGCCAAGGCCTACGAGATCGCCGGCGGTTCGTCCGAGATCCTCAAGAACACCATCGGCAAGCAATTGCTTGCCTTCGCCGCCAACCACCTGTCCGGAACCAAGACGTGATCACCGACCGCCTGTATGGCCTGGCCGACAGCCAGCCCGACGCCATTGCGCTCATTTTCGAAACCCGCCAGTACCGCTACCGCGAGCTGGCCGACATGGTCAGCGCCATGGCGGCGCGCCTGCACCAGGCCGGCGTGCGGCCGGGCGACCATATCGCGCTGATGTGCGGCAACCGCCCGGCCTTCCTGGCCTGCTGGTTCGCGCTGGGCGAGCTGGGCGCGGTATGCGTGCCGCTGAACACCGGGCTGGTGGGCGAGGGTTTCTGCTACTCGCTGGCCAAGAGCGAGTCGCGCCTGCTGATCATCGAGCCCGAGCTGCTGGCGCCGCGCCGCGACACGCTGGCGGCCATGGAGGGCGCGCCGCCGGTGCTGGAGATCGACGCCGCGATGGACCTGCCGCCGGCCGGGCGGCCGGCGCGCTGGGCCGGACCGTCGCGCGCCGCGGGCGACCTGAACAGCATCCTGTTCACGTCGGGCACGACCGGCCTGCCCAAGGGCGTGACGCTGCCGCACGGCGCCTATGTGGCGGCCAGCGACGACATGGTGCAGTCGCTGGCGCTGACCCGCGCCGACCGCATCCTGGTTTTCCTGCCGCTGTTTCACGCCAATCCGCAGATGTACGCGGTGGCCTCGGTGCTGGGCTGCGGCGCGACGCTGGTGCTGTTGCGCAATTTCTCGGCCAGCCGCTTTTTCGACGAGGCGGTGGCGCATGGCGCGACCGGCTTTACCTATGTGGGTACGGTGCTGTCGATCCTGGACAAGCACTATCCCGAGCCGCGCCGCGATCACGCCCTGCGCTGGTGCGTGGGCGGCGGCGCGCCGGCCCGCGTCTGGGAGGCGGTGGAGTCGCGCTTCGGCATATCGGTGCGCGAGCTGTACGGCATGACGGAAACCGGCGGCTGGGTGTCGATGAACACGCCGCCGCGCGCGCGCTTCGGCTCGGTGGGGCACGCGCGCACGGGCATCGAGCTGGCCGTGGTGGACGAGGCCGGCGCGCCGGTGCCCACCGGCGCCAAGGGCGAGATCGTGGCGCGCTCCGAACGCCCGCACGTGTTCTTCTCGGAGTACTGGCGCAATCCCGAGGCCACGGCCGGCACGCTCAAGCAGGGCTGGCTGCACACGGGCGACCGCGGCTACCTGGACGAGGACGGCTTCCTGTACTTCGACGGCCGCCAGAAGGAACTGATCCGGCGCGGCGGCGAGATGATCGCGCCCACCGAGGTCGAGCAGCAGCTGCTCAAGCATGAGCAGGTGCGCGATTGCGCGGTGGTCGGCGTGCCCGACGACATCATGGGCGAGGAAGTGCATGCGTACGTGGTGCTGCAGGGCGAACCGGACGCCGGCGCCCTGCAGGCCTTCCTCAAGGCGCGCCTGCCGGCCTATATGGCGCCGCGCTACTTCTCGTTCGTGCCCGCCATTCCCAAGACCGAAACCCAGAAAATCAAGCGCCATCTGCTGGCCGACCTGCCGGCGCAGGTCGTGGACCTGGCCGTGGCGCGCCGCTGACCCTTTGCACCGATAACCAGGAGAGACAACCCATGACCCGACGATGGAAACAACGGCCCCCCGGCTCGAACTGGGGCGATTTCGGCGATGACGACCAGCTGGGCCGGCTCAACCTGCTGACCCCCGAGAAGGTGCGCGAGGCCGTGGCCGAGGTGCGGGAGGGAATCGTGTTCAGCCTCAGCCTGCCGCTGGACCTGCCGGGCGGCAACGTGCTGAACCCGGCGCGCCATCCGCCGCGCCTGATGCCGACGCGGCGCGACGACAAGCCCATGTACCTGCACGCCTTCCAGCACGACCACAACACCACCGACGTGGCGTGCGACGACATGGTGGCCATGAGCCTGCAGTACTCGACGCAATGGGACGCGCTGTCGCACATCGGCTCGCATTTCGATGCCGACGGCGACGGCGTGGCCGAGGTGGTGTTCTACAACGGCTATACCGGCAAGGAGAATTTCTCGCACCAGCGCGAGGACCGCGACAGCCTGTCGCGCGCGCATCGCCTGGGGATCGAGCACATGGCGGCCAAGGGCGTGCAGGGGCGCGGCGTGCTGCTCGACCTGCGGCGCCATTTCGGCGACGAACGCAAGCGCGTCGGCTACGACGATCTGATGCGCGTGATCGAGCAGGACCGCGTGGAGGTGCGCAAGGGCGACATGCTGTGCCTGCACACCGGTTTTGCCGACGTGGTGCTGGGCATGGGCGGCAAGCCCGACGCCCAGCGGCTGGCGCGTTCGTGCGCCGTGCTCGATGGCTCGGACAGCCGCCTGCTGGACTGGATCGACGACAGCGGCATTGCCGCGCTGATCGCCGACAACTATGCGGTCGAGGACCGGCCCTACGACTTCAAGGGCGATGGCTGCCATGCGCTGCTGCCGTTGCATGAGCGCTGCCTGTTCAAGCTGGGCCTGCACCTGGGCGAACTGTGGCATCTCAGCCCGCTGGCCGAATGGCTGGAGCGGCACGAGCGCCATGCCTTCCTGCTGACCGCGCCGCCGCTGCACCTGCCCGGCGCGGTGGGCTCGCCGCTGAACCCGATCGCCACCGTATAGGAGCCCGCCATGCCACTGGAAATCCAGGACGCCGATGGCGTTCCGTACGTAGGCCTGGGCCTGCACTTCGACGAGTTCCCGCTGGGCCGCCAGTTCCGCACCGTGGGGCGCACCGTCACCGAGGCGGACCTGGTCAATTTCGTCAACGCCACCGGCTTTACCGAGGTGTTGTTCACCGATACCGAGTTCGTCCAGGCGCAGTCGGACATGCGCGGACGGGTGGTGCCGGGGGCGCTGGTGTTTTCCATGGTCGAGGGCCTGCTGATGCAGGCCTGCATGCAGCACACCGGCTTCGCCTTCCTGGAGATGGAACTGAAGGTCGAGGGGCCGACGTACGTGGGCGACACGCTGCACGTGCGCTGCGAGGTCATCGAGGCGCGGCCCAGCAAGAGCCGCGCCGATCGCGGCCTGGTGCGCACGCGCAACTTCGTGGTCAACCAGCGCGGCGAGGTGGTGATGGTGTACACCCCGATGCGTTTCGTCAGGCGGCAGTAGCATGGCCCGGCGCAAGCTGCCGGGCATCGTATAACAACGACGATTTCTACAAGGAGAGAGACATGAAAAAACCAATCGGAATCCTGCGCGCCACGCTGCTGTGCGGCGTTGCCGCGCTGGCCGCGGGCGGCAACGCGTTCGCCCAGGACAACTGGCCGTCCAAGCCGATCCGGCTGCTGGTGGGCTTTGCCCCGGGCGGGCCGACCGACAACGTGGCGCGCATCCTGGCCGAGAAAATGGGCGCGGAGCTGGGCCAGCCGGTGATCGTCGAGAACAAGGCCGGGGCGGCGGGCAACATCGCCGCCACCGCGCTGACGCAGGCCACCGCCGACGGCTACACGCTGCTCTACAACACCTCGTCCATCGTCATCGCGCCCTGGGTCTACCGGTCGCCCGGCTTCGACCCCTTGAAGGATTTCGCGCCGGCCGGCCTGACGGCGGCGGTGCCGCTGGTGCTGGCGGCCAACATGCAGGTGCCGGCCCAGTCGCCCAAGGCGCTGGTCGAGCTGGTCCAGGCCGGGCCCGACAAGTACAACTATGCGTCCTCGGGCGTGGGGGCCATCGAGCACCTGACCGCCGCGCAACTGTTGAGCACGCTGGGCCTGAAGGCGACCCACGTGGCCTACAAGGGCACGGCGCCGGCCCAGGTGGACCTGATCTCCGGGGCCACGCAGTTCACCACGACCACGCTGAACACGGTGATCTCGCCGGTGCAGGCCGGCAAGCTGCGCGCGCTGGCGATCACCAGCCGCGAACGCTGGTCGGGCATGCCCGACGTGCCGACCGTGGCGGAAACCCTGATCCCGGGTTTCGAGAGCCTGGCCTGGCAGGGCATCGTGGCGCCGGCCGGCACGCCCGAGCCGGTGCTGGCGAAGCTCAACAAGGCCATCAATGACGCCCTGGCCTCGCCCGACGTGCGCCAGAAGCTGGACCAGCAGGGCACCATCGTGCTGGGCGGCTCGGTCGACAAGTACCGCGCCTATATCAAGTCGGAATACGACCGCTGGGGCAAGGTCGTGGAGCAGGCCGGCGCGCGCATCGACTAGCCGGCGGCCGGGCTGCCCGCGCGGGCGGCCCGGCCTGCGCATGCTTTAACGCCGGCTTCGGCTGGCGACGGCGTCGGCGATCGCCCGGGCGGCGTCCTTGTGATCGTCGGCGGTCTGCACCATGCCCTGCATGGAGGCCGTCATCTCCAGCGTATCGTGCAGCGTCGCATGCGCGCCGAACTGCATCAGGCGCTTGGTCATGCGGGCGATGCGCGGGGGATGGCGCGCGATGCGGCGGGCCAGGGCGTAGGCTTCGTCGAGCAGGGTGGCGTGCGGCACCACCCGGGATACCAGCCCGATGCGTTCGGCCTCGCGCGCGTCGATGAAGTCGCAGGTCAGGGCCATTTCCATGGCGCGCGACAGACCCACCGCGCGCGGCAGGAACCAGGCGCCGCCGTCGCCAGGCAACAGCCCCACCCGCAGGAACGATTCGGCGAATACCGCCTGGTCCGACGCAATCCGGATGTCGCACATCAGGGCGACGTCGCAGCCGCCGCCGACCGCGTGGCCGTTGACCGCCGCGATGGTGGGCATGGGCAGCCCATGGATGGCCCGCGGAATGGCGTGCACGCGCTCCAGGTTCAGGTCGCGCGCGGCCAGCGGATCCTCGGGGGCGAAGACGCCGCGGCGCTCCAGCATGTCGTGCACGTTGCCGCCGGCCGAGAAGGCCTTGCCGGCGCCGGTGACGATCAGCACGCGCAGTTGCGGCGTGGCGCAGATAACCGGATGGATGGCGGCCAGGGCGTCCATCATCGCCAGGCTCATGGCGTTCTGGGTGGCGGGGTCGTCCAGGGTCAGCAGGCCTATGCCCGCCTCGTCGACCGAGAACCTGGCGTAGCAAGGGGAATCGGGGGCGGGCGTCGTCATTGGCGGGCTCATGCGGTGGCGTGGGTGGCGGCCTGGCGGCGCGCGGTCGCGGCCGCCAGGGCCTGGGCCTGGCCGGACTGTTCCAGCGCCCGCAGGTACAGGCGCCAGTTGTGCGGGTTGTGCGGCGCGCGGAACGAGCGGCGCGCCAGGTACGCGATGGTGTCCGGATGGGTGGGGGCGGCGCGGAACAGCGCTTCGGCCGTCAGGTATTCGTACACGTCGCGCTGATCGTGGCTGCCGCCGGCCGCGTGCGCCGTGTCGGCGCACGCAAGCAGCGCCTCGGCGCTTTCCCGGTAGCGGCCCTGGCGAAACGCCAGCAGGGCGCGGGCGATCGGCACCACTGCCTCGCGGTAGGCCTGGGCGTTGTCGGTGTCGTTTCGGCTGTAGCGCTCCAGCCGCTCGACCAGGACTTCGGCCTGTTGCCGGTGCTCGGGATTCCCGCTGCTGCACAGCGCCATCGCGTAGTGCACGTCGGCGAACCCCATGACCTGGTCGTCGATGCGCGCGGCGCTTTTCCCCGCCACCGCGTCCCAGCGCTGGCCGACATCGACGCCGCTGAGTTCCAGCCGCATCAGCAGCGAGGCTTCGTTGCAGATATCCAGGTATTCCACCGAATCGGCGGCGAACACGGTGCGGTCGTACCAGTCCAGCGCGGCCTGCGCGTCGCCCTGCTCCAGATGGATCAGCGCGCGGTGCCAGTGGATGTGGTGGCGGAAATTGTTGGCTTGGCTCCAGTGCCGCTCGTGGCGGGCGATCCACGCCAGCGCGTCGGCCTTGCGCTCGGTCGGCTCGATCGCGTGCGCGACGGCATGCACGGCCCACGGATCGTGCGGCGTCAGTTCGAGCGCGCGCCTGCCGCTGGCCTCGCCCTGGGCCAGGTCGCCGGCCTCGACCTCGCCGAAGGCCAGCATGCTGAGCATGTAGGGATACAGCGCATCGTCCTCCGACCAGAAATCGATGGCCTGCGCGATGCCGTCGCGGATGCGGGCGGAGCGGCCCAGGTAGAACCAGCCGAAATGCGCCATCTTGACCGCCAGGATGTCGCGCGGATGCGCGCGGGCGATCCGCTCCCAGTGCTCGGTCGCCGCGCGCAGCGAGTCGCGCGACCAGCACGCCAGGGCGTCGAGGTGCCGCTGTTCGCGTTCGGTGAGCGCGGCGCGCCCGGGCTGCAGGCCGGCCGCCAGCTGCGCGGCCTTGTCGGCCAGCGGGCGCAGCCCCATCAGCAGGTAGAAGTAGCCGCGCAGGACCAGCGCCATCGGCATTTGCGCGTCGTGCGCCAGGGTGGATTTGAGCGCGCCGCCGATATCGCCGTGGAATTGCAGGTAGCGCTTGACGGTTTCGTCGAAGGCCTCGACCGCCTGCGCGTTGGCGGCCGTGAATTCCAGCCCTTCGCGGTTTCGCTGCCGTGTCATTGCGTGCTCCCGGAGTCGTAGAACGCCTGGATTCCCGTGATGGCCCGCCCGACGATCAGGGCGTGGATGTCGTGCGTGCCCTCGTAGGTGTTGACGGCCTCGAGATTGATCATGTGCCGGATGATGTGATATTCGTCGGACACCCCGTTGGCGCCCAGCATGTCGCGCGCCACGCGGCTGATTTCCAGGGCCTTGCCGCAATTGTTGCGCTTGATGATGGAGATGGCCTCGGTCGAGACGCGGCCCTGGTCCATCAGGCGCGCGACCTGCAGGCTGGCCTGCAGGCCGATGGCGATTTCGGTCTCCATGTCGGCGAGTTTTTTCTGGACCAGCTGGTTCGAGGCCAGCGGCCGGCCGAACTGCGTGCGTGCCAGCACGTATTCGCGCGCCTGGTGCAGGCAGGCCTCGGCCGCGCCCAGCGCGCCCCACGAGATGCCCAGGCGCGCCTTGTTCAGGCACGAGAAGGGGCCGCGCAACCCCTTGACGTGCGGCAGCATGCGGTCGTGCGGCACGAAGACTTCGTCCATGGCGATGGTGCCGGTGATCGAGGCGCGCAGGGAAAACTTGCCGTCTATGCGCTCGGTCGACAGGCCCTGCATGCCGCGATCGAGGATGAAGCCGCGGATATCGCCGGCGTCGTCCTTGGCCCAGATCAGGAACACATCGGCGATCGGCGAGTTGGTGATCCAGCTCTTGGCGCCGGACAGGCGGTATCCGCCCTCGACGCTGCGCGCGCGGGTGGCCATGCTGCCGGGGTCGGAGCCATGGTCGGGCTCGGTCAGGCCGAAGCACCCCACCAGTTCGCCCGAGGCCAGGCCGGGCAGGTAGGTTTGCCGCTGGTCTTCCGAGCCGAACGTATGGATGGGGTACATGACCAGGCTCGATTGCACGCTGACCGACGAGCGGTAGGCGCTGTCGACGCGCTCCATTTCGCGCCCGATCAGGCCATAGCTGACGTGGTTGACGCCCGCGCAGCCGTACCCCTCGAGCGTGGCGCCCAGGAAGCCCAGCTGCCCGAGTTCGAGGAAAATATTGCGGTCGAAGGTCTCGGTGCGGTGCGCGTGCACGATGCGGGGCAGCAGTTGCTCCTGGCCGTAGGCGTGCGCGGTCGCCTGGATCATGCGCTCGTCTTCGGTCAGCTGCTCATGGAGCAGGAAGGGGTCTTCCCAGACGAAGGGCTGGTAGTGCTGCTTGGTGTCGGGCGATGAGGTCTGCGTGTCCATGGTGTCCGTCTCGGGCGTATCGGTGTCGTTGCGGCGCCAGCCGGCGTCAGGTTCCGGAGAACCTGGGCTTGCGCTTGTCCTGGAAGGCCTGCAGCCCTTCCTTGATGTCGTTGCTCAGGCCATAGCTTTCCCAGGCCACCACTTCGAGCCGCAGCGCCGTGTCCAGGGGCTGTTCGTAGCCATCGTTGACCAGCTGCTTGATCAGGCGCACGCCCAGCGGCGAATTCTTGGTGATCTGGGACAGCATGGCCTGTACGGCCTCGGTCAACTGCTCGTCCGGGACCACCTGGTTCACCAGGCCGTATTCGGCCAGTTCCCGGGCGGGCAGCAGATTGCCGGTGAACAGCAGGCGCTTGGCCAGGGCCATGGGGATCTTGCGCGGCAGGCGGATCGCCCCGCCGCCGCCCGGGATGATGCCGAAGTTGGCGTGCCCGTCGCCGATCTTGGCCGACTCGGCGGCAATGACCAGGTCGCAGGAAATGATCAGTTCCATGCCGCCGGCCACCGCCACGCCGTTGACGGCCGCAATCGTCGGGTGCGGGAAGTTCTCGACGCGGCGGTACATGTTCTGGCAGAGGTTCAGGTAGGCGCGGAACTTGTTCATGTCGCCGCTGCCCACGGTTTCCTTGAAGTACTTCAGGTCTCCGCCGGCGCAGAACGCGCGGCCCTGGCCGGTGAACACCAGCGCGTGGACATCGGCCCGCGCTTCGAGCAGCTGCAGCGCCTGGTCGATTTCGATGACGGTTTCGCGCGCCAGCGCGTTCATGGCGTCGGGGCGGTTGATGGTGATCCACGCGACATGGTCGCGGACTTCCACCAGGATGGTCTTGGGCGTGAATTCGGACATGGGTTTCTCCTTCCTGTCTTATCGGTACACTTCGAACAGCCCGGCGGCGCCCATGCCGCCGCCCACGCACATGCTGACCACCACCAGGCGCGCGCCGCGGCGGCGGCCCTCGATCAGCGCGTGGCCGACCATGCGCGCGCCGCTCATTCCGTACGGGTGCCCGACCGAGATCGCCCCGCCGTTGACGTTGAGCAGTTCGTTGGGAATGCCGAGCTGGTCGCGGCAGTACACGGTCTGGCTGGCGAAGGCTTCGTTGAGCTCCCAGAGGTCGATGTCCTCCATGCGCAGGCCGAAGCGCTTGAACAGCGTCTGGACCGCCAGGATGGGGCCGATGCCCATCTCGTCCGGTTCGCAGCCGGTGGCCACGAAGCCGCGGAACGCGCCCAGCGGTTCCAGATTGCGCCGTTCCGCCTCCTTGGCCTCCATGAGGATGCAGGCCGACGAGCCGTCCGAGAGCTGCGAGGCGTTGCCGGCGGTGATGGAAGTGTCCGGCTCCATCACCGGCTGCAGCGTGGCCAGGCCTTCGCGCGTGGTGTCGGGGCGATTGCCCTCGTCGCGCAGCAAGGTCACTTCTTCTTCGTAGGTCTCGCCGGTTGCCTTGTTCTTGCTCAGCTTGACGCTCGTCATCGGGACGATCTCGTCGTCGAACAGGCCGTTGCGCTGCGCCGCGGCCGTGCGCATCTGGCTCTGGAAGGCGTAGTCGTCCTGCGCGTCGCGGCTGACGCCGTAGCGCTGCGCCACCACTTCGGCCGTGCGCAGCATGGCGTCGTAGGTGTGCGGTTTGTGGGCCTCGATCCAGGGGCTTTTCTTGACGCCGTTATGGTGCTCGTCCTGGACGATGCTGATGCATTCCAGGCCGCCGGCGGCCATGATGGGCACGCGGTCCACGATGATGCGCTGGGCGGCGATGGCGATGGCCTGCAGGCCCGACGCGCACAGGCGGTTGACGGTGGTGCCGCCGGTTTCGATCGGCAGGCCGCCGCATATGGCGATCTGGCGGCCGATGTTGTAGCCGGTGGCGCCCTGGGGCATGCCGCAGCCGATGATGAGGTCCTCGATCTCGGCCGGGGCGACCTTGGACCGGGCGATGGCGTGCCGCAGCGAATGTCCGCCCAATTCGGCGCCGTGCGTCTGGTTGAAGGCGCCGCGGTAGGCCTTGCCTATCGGGGTGCGCGCGGTTGAAACGATTACGGCTTCTCTCATCGCTGTCTCCTTGTTTTGCCTGGGATGTGAGGATGGAGACGACTATATCGACGGCCGAAATCAGGCGGCAACCGACTATTTCGCAGGGGTGGCTCAGTTTTTCTCAGCCTGGATTCCCATGGCTGAGTTTTTGTAGGCCATCGGGAAAAAAAGTCGTTTGCCGGCCGGGCCGGCGCTCACCGAACATGTGTGCGCCGGCCAAGCTGCCATCGCGAGATCTTCCGACGGGAAGCCCGCAATCCATAAAACAGTGACAGGAGACAACCATGATCCGCTCGTTACTTGTCGGGCTGCTGCTTACGCTCGGACCCGCGGCCGCGCAGGCCGCCGAAAGCCCGGACCGCTATCCGTCCAAACCCATCACCATCATCGTGCCGTTCTCGGCCGGCGGCCCGGCCGACAATGTCACGCGCTATATCGCCAACCAGCTGGGCAAGACCTGGAACCAGCAGGTCGTGGTGGAGAACCGCACCGGCGCGGGCGGGATGATAGGCGCCGAGGCGGTGGCCCGCTCGGCGCCGGACGGCTACCACCTGGTGCTGCTGGTGACCGGCCACACCATCATGCCCGGCATGCAGGCGAGCATGCCCTACCGCATGCCGCAGGACTTCACCGGCATCACCGTGGTCAACCGCGCGCCCAAGCTGGTGGTCGTGCACCCGTCGGTTCCGGTGGCCTCGTTCGCCGAACTGATCGAGAAGGTCAAGCAGGATCCGGGCAAGTACGGCAGCTACGGGACGTCGGGCGTGGGCTCGATGGCGCACCTTTCCATGGAGCTGGTCAACAAGCTGGCCGGCACCAAGTTCGTGCACATTCCCTACAAGGGCGGCGGCGCCACGCAGGCGGACCTGGTGGCTGGGCGGCTGCCCATCGGGGTGCTGGACTTGGGATCGGTGCTGCCGCACGTACAGGCCGGCAGCCTGAAGGTGCTGGCGGTCACCAGCGATACCCGTTCGCCGCTGTTTCCCGATGTGCCCACCATCGCCGAGGTGATTCCGAACTTCCAGGCCACCGAGTGGTTCGGCATCGCCGGGCCGAAGGGCGTGCCGCCGGCGATCGCCGACAAGCTGCAGGCCGCCATCAAGGCCGCGCTCGGCACCCCTGAGGCCCGCACGCGCTACATAGAAGGGCTGGGCTGGGAGCTGCCGGCGTCCACCCCCAAGGAGATGGACGAAGTCCTGGCCTCCCAGACCGTGAAATGGGGCGCCCTGGTCAAGGAACTCGGATTGAAGGCGCAATGAGATGGACGTCGTGGCAATGAAATCCGTGACACAGCTTACGGTCAACGGCGATCACCTGCAGGGCGCCATCGGCGCGCTCTTCAAGGCCAGGGCCGTCGCCGTGGTCGGCATCTCCGCCGACCACGCGAAGCTGGGCAATGTCATCCTGCGCAACGTCGTCAAGAATGGCTTTGCCGGCAATATCTACGGCGTGTGCCGGGCTCCGGTGGAGCCCGGCGTCTTCGAATCCGGCTACGAGCGCGTGCGGTTCGTGCAGGCGTTCTCGGAGATCGACGAGCCGGTCGATGTGGCGCTGTTCGCCGTGCCGGCCGACATGGTCGTGACGGCGCTGGCCTCCGTGCCGCTGGGCAGGCTGCGCCTGGCCGTCATCCTGGCGTCGGGCTTTACCGAGACCGGCGAGCGCGGGGCGTCGCTGGAGACCGCGCTGCGCCAGTATTGCCTGGAAACCCAGTTGCCGGTCGTCGGCCCCAACTGCCAGGGCGTGGTGGTGCCGGGCGTCAAGCTGCAGATGACCTTCAGCCCGATGTACAACCAGATGCTGGAGGGCAAGGTCGCGATCGTGTCGCAGTCCGGCGCGATGGCGGGCTACATGGCCAACAACCTGATGCGCCGCGGCGTCGGCCTGTGCTGCGTGGTCAGCTCGGGCAACGAAGCCGTCCTGACGGCCGCGGACTATATCCACGCGCTGGCGGACAAGCCGGAGTGCCGGGTCGTGCTGTGCTATATCGAGCAGATCAAGAACGGCCGGCATTTCGCCCGCAGCGTGCAACGGCTGGGCGCCCAGCAGCGGATCGTGGTGGTCAAGAGCGGGCGCTCGACCGCCGGCGTGGCCGCGGCCAGCAGCCATACCGGCGCCATGGCGTCGGACGACCGCGTCATCGACGGGGTGTTCCGCCAGCTCGGGGTGGTGCGGGCGCGCGACAGCGCCACCGCCATCGACGTCGCCATGGCCCTGGCCAACGGCAGGCGGATGAAGGGCGGCGCGGTCGGCATCCTGTCGGTGGCCGGCGGCCTGGCCGTGGAACTGTCGGACCTGCTGGAGCTGGACGGCTTTACCGTGCCGCCGTTCGATCCGGACACGCTCGAGCGCCTCAAGGCGAAGGTGCCGGAATTCGGCGCCAGCCGCAATCCGATCGACCTGTCCGGCGCCATCCTGACGCAGGAATCGCTGTTCGAAGAGGTGCTGAACCTGTTCGCGCGCGCGAAGAACCTCGACGGCTTCGCGATCATCTCGACGTTCATCCGCAATCCGGCGTTCGCGCACGCCATTGTCCGCATGTACCGCAGCACCGACAAACCCGTGGTGGTCTGCTGGACCGGCACGCCGGAGCAGACGCCGGAGTCGCTGGAGATACTGGCCCGCAGCGGCATTCCGATCTATGGCGACACCGGCCGGGTGGCCCTGGCGTTCCGCGCCATACGTGGCGACACGGACATCTCCTGACGAACAGGCGTAGACATGAGCATAGCGATTTCCATGGCGGGGGCGGGGACGAAATTGGACGAGATCGATTTGCTGTTGCAGCAATGGATCGACGATGGCCGCCAGGTGGTGCACGAGGCGGACAGCAAGCGCATCCTGGCGATGGCGGGGTTTCCCGTGCCGGGCGATGCCCGTGGCGGGCCGGCCGTCGTCAAACTGTGCGCCGACGAGGTGCTGCACAAGTCGGAACTGGGGCTGGTGGCGCTCAACGTGGCGCCGGACGACCTGGACCGCGCGCGGCGCGAGCTGCGCGAGCGCTCGCGGCGGGCCGGCGTGGCCGGCGGGGAAGTGCTGGTCGAATCGATGGTGGGCGACGTCCTGATGGAATGGTTCGTCGGCTGCCGCACCGACCATACCTTCGGGCCCGTCGTCGTCGTGGGCGCGGGCGGCATCTACGCCGAACTGCTGGGCGCGCCCGAGATCCGCATGGCGCCGCTGTCAGCGCGCGATGCCGAGCGCGCGCTGCGCCATCACAAGGCGTTTCCGATCATCGACGGCGCCCGGGGCAGGGAACCGGCCGATATCGGCGCGTTCGCCAGGCTGATCGCGGACGTCTCGGAGTTCTACTACCGGCGCAGCCATCTGATCGCCGAGCTGGACCTGAACCCGGTCATGGTGCGCGGCCGCAGCCTGGACCCGGGCATGGTCGTCGCCGACGCATCGATCATTCTGCAAAAGCCGACTTTCTGAGCGCCTCGGCGGTGTCGGTGGCGCGCGTCTTGTTGCGCTCCTGGACCATCCAGCGGCGGATCTGTTCGATGCGCGGCACGCGCGCCGCCCGCTGGGCGTTGAAATAGATGTTGAACCCCATATGGCTTTTTCGCACATGGGGAAACGGCGCCACCAGCCTGCCCGACGCAATGTCGTCGGCGATGAAGGCGTGGATGCCGATGGCCACGCCCGCGCCCGACATCGCCGCGTTGTAGGCCAGGGTCAGGCTCTCGAACACCAGCCCGGGCGCCTGGCGCAAGGCCGGCTGCCCCACCGACTGGAGCCAGCGGTTCCAGTCCTGCGGACGCAGCTGCGCGTGGATGAGCGGATAGCGCTCGATATCGTCCAGCCCCAGTTCGCCGCCATGCCGCTGCAGGAAGGCCGACGAGCAGATCGGGAAGGTCTCGACATCCAGCACGCGCTCGGCGGCCACGCCGCCGCTGCAGGCCTGTTCTGCGGCGGGATCGGGGCCCAGCTTGACGACGAAGTCGTAGTCGTCCGTGCTTTCGAGTTCGGGCGCGAGGGTCGTCTTGACGTTGATCTGCGTGCTGGGCAGCGCAGCCTGGACCTGCGCCCAGCGCGGGGTCAGCCAGTGCGCGGCGAAGGTCGGGTGGCAGCAGATGCTCAGGCCGCGGTCGCCGAGATGCTGCTGGACGCGGTCCGTGGCGACGCCGATCTTGTTGAAGGCTTCGAGGATGTCCTCGGCGAACGCCTTGCCTTGCGGCGTGATGGCCACGCCGCGGTGCGAACGCATGAAGAGTTCGACGCCCAGATAGCTTTCCAGCGACTTGACCAGGCGGCTGACGGCTCCTGGCGTGACGTGCAGCTCCGCGGCGGCCTTCAGGAAACTCTCGTGCCGCGCCGCGCTTTCAAAACTTCGCAATGCGTTCAGCGGCGGCATGCGCTGCATACGGGTCGTATTCATGTACGTCAATTGCCTAACGAGCACTGGCTGGGCGACCACTGAGGGTGATTCGCAGGAACGATACGTACGGCAACGGAAAGCCGCGATGCTGCTCGAAACATGGTAGCAACATCGCGCTTTTGCGTCGATGCGCGCTGAATAGTGGAAACCCTTACCGGGTTGCGATGCGCTCGCGCGGCGGCCCGCGCGCGAGCGCGGCGATCAGTCGCCAGCCGGCCCGCGCGGCTTCAGGAAACGGCAGACCTGGCGCGCGAACACCGCGGGCTGGTCGTCATGGATGTAGTGGCCCGCGTCGGCGATCTCGACCGCTTCGATGCGCGGGTTGAGGGCGCGCATGCGTTCGACCATGGACGGTTGCAGGTAGTCGGAGCGGCCGCCGCGCAGCAGCAGGGCGGGACAGCCGATCCGCGCCACGTAGGCGGCCAGGTCCACCACGCGTGCGGGGTCGGGATGCAGGCGCGTGCGGGCGATGCCGGCATGGTCGTAGCGCCAGGTGTACCCGCCCTCGGGCGCGGGCTTGAGCATGCTTTCGAGGCGCTGCTGGCGGGCCTGCTCGGATACGCTGGGGCGCAGCGACCGCATGAAGGCGCAGGCGGCGTCCCAGGATGCGAAGCCGGCCGGGGTCTCGGCCAGTTCGCGGCGGATGCGCCGCGCGCCGTCGCTGTCCTCGAAGGCGCCGGGGCCGGCGTCCTCGATCACCAGCCGGCCGACGCGTTCCGGATGGCGCGCGGCGTAGACGATGGCGTTGATGCCGCCCATGGAGTGGCCCAGCAGATCGAAGCGCGCCAGCGCCAGCTGGTCGGCCACCGCGGCCAGGTCGTCGACGTAGGTATCGGTGTAGTAATTGCAGTCCGGGTCCCAGCTGGTCTGTCCGCGTCCGCGCTGGTCGAAGGCGATGACGCGGTATTCCGGCTGCAGCGCGGCCGCGATGCCGGCGAAGGTTTCCGCGTACCCGCGGATGCCATGCAGCATCACGATCGGCAGGCCTTGCGGGCTGCCCCATTCCGTGACGTGGAAATCCAGCCCGGCGTGGGCGAGGCGGTAATCGCGGCGTTGCATGGCGGGCGTGTTCCGGCAAGCGGGTTCAGTTGAGCCCGTCATGGCCCTGGACGTCGCATGCGGCGAGTCCACCCAGGCGGGCGTTCAGGCGGCCGCGCGTGGCGAAGGCCCAGATCAGGACGACCTCGTCGCGATTGGGCCCGTCGTTGAACTGGGCGCTGACCGTATCGTAGTGGGACCGCACGTAGAGCGCATCCTTGTGCGCCAGCGGCACGTCGATGATGGTGCCCGGGCCGCCGCGCTTGCCGGTGGAGGGCACCCAGGATTTCGCGCCGCCCAGCGCGTCGCGCACGGGGTTCGCCGCGGGGTTGGTGAGCAGGGCGTTGCCGTGCTCGTATTCGCCGTCGGCGCCGACCAGGCAGGCCTTGCCGTAGCTGGCGATGGCCTGGCCTTGCGCGGCCTCGCGCACGCGCCGGCCGAACTCGGCCCCAAGCCCGGGCGAGGCGTCGATCCACAGCGAAAGGTCTTCCACGTATTTGCCGGCGTACGGATTGTGGATGCACGCGGCCAGGACGATCTTGCGCAGCGGCTCGCCGTCGGCGGGCGCGCCGGTTTCGCCGGCCAGGGTGTCCTCGACCTGCAGATACCATTTGCGGATGTGGTAGACGCTGAAGTTGGGCGTTTTCATTGATGCTCTGATGAAAGTGGAAGAGGGCGTGGCGCCCGGTCAGATCGATTGGGGATGGGCATGCACCGGGGCGACGTGGGGCGTCCACGCGACCGAGGTGATCTCGCTGAAATCGCGCCATTCCTTGTACCAGCTGCGTCCGCCGTCGGTGGAGCGCAGCAGGTGGCCATACTTGGTGCCGGCGAACACCAGCGCGGGGTCGCCGGGATGGGCGCCGAACGCCCACACCGTCGAGTTGGGCGCGGTGTGCAGCAGCGCGGGCGTCCAGCTCCGGCCGCGATCCTCCGAGCGGTAGATGCGGGTGCGCGTGCCGGGGGTGCCGTCGCCCACCGCCAGCAGCAAGGTCCGGCCGGCGGCATCGAGCGGATACACCGCACGGGTGTAGTACAGGCCGTCGAAACGCTCCCGGGATGCCTGGCAATCGAAGCTGCGCGCCTCGTCGACGCTTTGGCAGACCGAATTCACGGTCACCACGATCTGCGTGGCCGGCTGGCCCGGCGCGGCGGGCAGCAGGGTGATGCTGTGGATGTCCGAGTTGTTGATGCCGCGCGCGGGCTCATCGATGCGCTCCCAGTTGTCGCCGGCATCGGTGCTGCGCCAGGCGCCGCCTTCCTCCACGCCGAACCAGACTTCCTCGGCCCGTTCGGGGTGGGCGCAGACGGTCAGGATGCGCGGGCGGTGCACGCCGCCGCAGAACTCCGGCAGTTCGGGGCCGAGCTGCTCCCAGCTCTGGCCGCCGTCGCGCGAGCGGTACATGCGGGCGCGGGAGGGCGCGCCGGAGCCCGCGAACACCAGGCGCGGATCGCGCGGGCTGAAGGCGATCGACCAGATGGTCTGGCCGTTGGCGGGCGAGTCGACGAGGCTGAAATGCGCGCCGCCGTCGGTGCTCAGGCAGATGCCCGCGTCGGCTCCGGCCAGCACGCGCGCGGGATCGGCGGGGTCGACCGCCAGGCTGCGCACGGTGCCGTCGAATTCGATGGCTTCCTTCAGGCCCAGGCGGTGCCAGCTGGCGCCGTTGTCGTTGCTGCGCAGTATGCCCTGGCCGGCCGTGCCTACCAGAATGGTTCCCTGCATGTCGGTCTCCTGTCGATGCGGTCGTGTTCATGAGGGCGCCGTGCGCGCCTCGGGCGTGACGTGATCGATGCGCCCGGGCGCGGCGGCCGGCCGCGCGCCCAGGTTTCCCCTAGTAGGACAAATCGTGCATCGCTGACAGAATTGTAGTACTGAATCTGTTTAAAGTGAATATATCGTACTACTGGATTGTGTTTTTCATCGTTCCGGTGGGCGCAGGGCTTTTCCAACACTCTTGAGGATGCATGGGCATGAAGTTCTATCACGAGGTGCGCGGCTGCTCGCTGGCCGTCGATATCGTCGCGCGCGAGTTGGGGCTGGCGCTGGACCTGCAGTGGGTCGATATGGCCAACAAGCGGCTGGCCGACGGGTCCGATTACCTGAAGGTCAATTCGAAGGGCACGGTGCCGACGCTGGAATTGCCCGATGGACAGTTCCTCAGCGAAGGCGCGGTGATCATGCAGTACCTGGCGGACCAGCGGCCGCGGCAGGGCATGCTGCCGGCCGCCGGCACGCTGGCGCGCTACCGGGTGCTGGAGTGGATGAGCTTCATCGCCGCCGACCTGCACAAGGGCGGCTTCATGCCGCTGTTCAAGGCGATCACGCCGCCCGAGTACCGGCGCATCGCCCGCCAGTACCTGGACGGCCGCCTGCAGTGGCTGAACGATCAACTGGCGGGCCGCGAATTCCTCATGGGCGAGACGTTCACGATCGCCGACGCGCATTGCTACACGATCGCCATGTGGACCCGCGCGCATGACATCGACACGAGTGCATGGCCGCACCTCGAAGCCTACCTGGCGCGCGTGGGCGCCCGGCCCAGCGTGCGCGCCGCCGAGCAGGCCGCGCGCGAGGAAGGCGAGCGCCAGCGCGCGGCCGCCGCGCAATGAGTTCACTTTTCAAACCCTGGATGACATGAGGTAGCGCATGAACTGGTCCAAACGCATTGCCATTGTGCTGGCCGGCCTGGCGGTCGCGCCGCTGGCGCTGGCGGCCGATCCCGCCGCGCCGTTGAAGCTGGTCGTCGGCTTTCCGCCGGGCGGCGGCACCGACGGGGCGGCCCGTATCGTGGCCGAGCATTTGCCGCAGCAGCTCGGACGCCCGGTGGTGGTCGAGAACCGCGCCGGCGCGGCCGGCACGCTGGGCGCGCAGGTGGTGCGGCGCGCGCCGCCGGACGGCAATACGCTGTTCTTCGGCACCAGCGCCGAACTGCTGATCAACCCCATCACGCGCAAGACCGCGCCCTATGATGTGCAGAAGGACTTCATGCCGGTCACCGAAGTCGGCAGCGTGGCGTTCGTGCTGGTGGCGCCGGCCTCCTCGGCCGTGCGCAGCGTGCCGGACCTGATCGCCGCGGCCAAGGCGCGGCCGGGCAAGCTGAATTTCTCGTCGTTCGGCATGGGCTCGACCAATCACCTGATCGGCGAACTGTTCCTGTCGACCACGGGCATCTCGGCCTCGCATATTCCCTACCAGGGCAGCGCCCAGGCCATGACCGCGCTGCTGGCCGGGGACGTGAATTTCACCTTCGACACGGTGGCCGTGGCGCAGCCGCACATCCAGTCGGGCAAGCTGATCGCGCTGGCAACGCCGTCGCCGGCGCGGCTGGCCGAGCTGCCCGAGGTCCCGACGCTGCGTGAACTGGGCTACCCGGACCTGACCGCCGAAGGCTGGATGGGGATCTTCGCGCCGGTGGGCACGCCGCCGCAGGACATCGCCAGCCTGAACGCCGCGTTCGCCAAGGTATTGGCGTTGCCCGATGTGCGGGCCAAGCTGGCGGCGCGCGGCGTGGGCATCGTGGGCGGTTCGCCCGACCAGTACCGCGACAAGCTGGCGGCCGAGAGCCGCAAGTGGCGCCAGGTGGCGCAGGATTCCGGCATCTCGCTGGAATAGCGGCATGCGCCGTGGGCCGCGCGTGCGCGGCCCGTGGCCGTGCGCTCAGCCGCCCAGGCCGTCGGGCCGGCTGGCGAGCACTTTGCGGTAGATGGCCAGGGTGTCGAGCAGCGCGTCCTGCAGCGCCTGCGGCGACGAGCCGACCCAGTCGTAGCCTTGTCCGGCCATGCGCCGGCTGGCGGCGGCGTCCTTGCCCAGGTCGGCGGCAAGCGCCGCGATGGCCTCGCGTTGCGGGGCCGGCGTGCCGGCGGGCGCGAACAGGCCGAACCAGCCGCTGAAATCCAGCTGCGCCACGTGCTGTTCCTCGAAGGTCCGGGCGTCCGGGAACACGCGCGTGCGTGACTTGCCGGTGACGCCCAGCACCCGGACCTTGCCTTCGCGCGCCAGGCCTTCCAGCGCGCTGCTGGTGAGAAACACCGCGTCGATATGGCCGCCCAGCAGATCGGTGGCGGCCTGGCTGGAGCCCTTGTAGGGCACGTGCGACAGCCTGGCGCCGGTCGATTGCGCCAGCAGCAAGCCATACAGATGCGCCGATGAGCCGGTGCCGAAGGTGCCGTAGGTCAGGGCCTGCCCGCGCGCGTCGGCGACGAAGTCATCGAGCGTTTTCCAGCGCGAGGCGCTGGCCACCGCCAGCACGTTGGCCGTGGTGGCGAGCAGCGTGACAGGGCTGAATTCCTGGACGATGGCAGCCGGGTCGGCCTTGGCGATGAGCGGGCCGAGCGCGTGAGTGCTGGAGGTGCCCAGCAGCAGGGTCGCGCCGTCGGGCTGCTGGCGCGCGACGTGGCGCGCGGCGATGGCGCCGTTGGCGCCGGGCTTGTTCTCGACCACGAAGGTCGTGCCGGGCGCGCGCGACTGGGCGAAGTGCGCGAATTCGCGGGCCAGCTGGTCGGCGCCGCCGCCCGGGGCGAACGGGGCCACCAGGGTGACCAGGGAAGGCAGCGCGGCGCCCTGCGCCATGGCGGGCCGGGTGCGCGCCAGGGCGCCGCTTGCCATCAGGCTCAGCAGCCCGATGTTGAATGTTCTTCGGTTCATGACCGCAATGCTCCTTGGGCAGGTTGGCGGCCAAGCGGGGTGCGTCCGCGCGCTGGCCGCCAAGAATGTTGCTTGGCGGCCAAATCGTACTACGAAATCAAATAAAAAATCTATTCAGTACTACAATTATCGCGGTCTGGTTCAGGATTGGCGGCTGCGCAGCACTTGCAGGGCGGTGCGCGAAGCCTGGCGTACGTGGTGCAGGGCGGCCTTGCCGGCGGCGATTTCGTCGCGGGCCTTGAGCGCCTCGAAGATCTGGGTCAGTTCGTAGAGCGTCTCGGGCAGGCGGCTGGGTTCGGACAGCGATGTGCGCCGCAACAGCACGATGCGGTTGTGCAGCTGGCGCAGCATGTTGCCCAGCAGCCGGTTGCCGCAGCCGGCGGCGATGGTGTCGTAGAACGTATCGCTGAGCGCCAGCGTGCGCGGGATGTCGCCCTGGCGCGCCGCCTCGCTGAGCGCGTCGAAGGCGCGGGCCAGCGTTTCCATGTGGCCGCTGCCGGCGCGCAGCGCGAAGCCGGTGCAGGTCTGCGCCTCCAGGATGCCGCGCACCTCGTAGATTTCCTCGGCCTCTTCGTAGCTCAGCACCGCCACCACCGGCCCGCGGTTGGGCACGATCTCGATCAGGCCTTCGGCCTCGACCTGGCGCAGCGCTTCGCGCACCAGGGTGCGGCTGGCGTTGAGCAATTCCATGAGCTCGCGTTCCTTCAGTCGTTCGCCCGGCATGAAGCGCCCGGAAAGTATCGTCTTGCGCAACGCGTCCTCGGCCTGGCGCCGCAGGGGCATCGAGGCCTTGTCGTCGGTCGTGCTGTCGTGGGGCTGGTCGGGTTCCATCATCGTCATCTACTCGCATCAAGAGGCAGCCCGGCAGATAGTAGTGCAACGGGTTCGCGCCCGTCTCGCGCGCCGGTGTTGTGCCGGAACGGTTTTTTCATTTATCATATTTTTGGAATTGAATTCCATAAAATAGAAAACTGGCGGCCCGGCGACATTCTGTCGGGGCGCGGCCCGCGCCGCCCGCCGCTCGCGACCATCACCTGAAAGGATCCAGATCATGACGACAGTGCATTGCGCGACTCCCGAGGAAACCAGGCGCCTGTTGCAGCAGCTGGGCGTGGACCCGGCGCGGTACGACGGCGGCACGCTGGAAGTGCGCTCGCCGATCGACGGGCAGGCCATCGCGCGCCTGCCCGAACTGACGGCCGAGCAGGCGCGCGCCCGCGTGGACGACGCGCGCCAGGCCTTCCTGGCCTGGCGCAAGGTGCCGGCGCCGCGGCGCGGCGAGCTGGTGCGCCTGCTGGGCGAGGAACTGCGCGCCGCCAAGGCCGAGCTGGGCCGGCTGGTCAGCATCGAGACCGGCAAGATCCTCTCCGAAGGCGAAGGCGAGGTGCAGGAAATGATCGATATCTGCGACTTCGCCACCGGCCTGTCGCGCCAGCTGTACGGCCTGACCATCGCCACCGAGCGCGCCGAGCACCGCATGATGGAAACCTGGCATCCGGCCGGTCCGGTGGCCATTATTTCGGCGTTCAACTTCCCGGTGGCCGTCTGGGCCTGGAACGCGGCCATCGCGCTGGTGTGCGGCGACTCGCTGCTGTGGAAGCCTTCGGAGAAGGCGCCGCTGACGGCGCTGGCGACCCAGGCGCTGCTGGAGCGGGCGCTGGCCAGGTTCGGCGATGCGCCGGCCCATCTGTCGCAGGTGCTGATCGGCGGGCGCGAGGTCGGCGAGGTGCTGGTCGACGACCACCGCATCCCCATCGTGTCGGCGACCGGCTCGACGGCCATGGGCCGCAAGGTGGGGCCGAAGGTGGCCGAACGCTTCGGGCGCTCCATCCTGGAGCTGGGCGGCAACAATGCCGCCATCATCTGCCCCTCGGCCAACCTGGACCTGGCGCTGCGCGGCATCGCCTTCTCGGCCATGGGCACGGCGGGCCAGCGCTGCACCTCGCTGCGCCGCATTTTCGTGCACGAGCAGATCGCCGACGACCTGGTGGCGCGGCTGAAGCAGGTCTACGAGTCGGTCGCCATCGGCGACCCGCGCGACAGCGGCACCCTGATCGGTCCGCTGCGCGACCAGGCCGCCTTCGATGCCATGCAGCGCTCGCTGGCCGACGCGCGCGCGGCGGGAGGCCGGGTGACCGGCGGCGCGCGCGAGCAGGTCGGCGGCCACGCCGAGGCCTACTACGCGCGGCCGGCGCTGGTCGAGATGCCGGCCCAGAGCGAGGTGGTCGAGCGCGAGACCTTCGCGCCCATCCTGTACGTGATGCGCTACCGCGACCTGGACGAGGCCATCGCACAGCAGAACGATGTGCCGCAGGGGCTGTCGTCGTCGATCTTCACCAACGACCTGCGCGAGGCCGAGCGCTTCGTGTCGGCCGAGGGGTCCGATTGCGGCATCGCCAACGTCAATATCGGACCCTCGGGCGCCGAGATCGGCGGCGCGTTCGGCGGCGAGAAGGAAACCGGCGGCGGGCGCGAGGCCGGCTCCGACAGCTGGAAGGCCTACATGCGCCGCACCACCAATACGGTGAACTATGGCAATGCGCTGCCGCTGGCGCAGGGCGTGAAGTTCGACGTGGCCTGACCGGGAAGCCCGCGCCATGAAACCCGATACCCGGCTGGTGCACCTGGGCCGCGATCCCGAGCGGTTCGAGGGGCTGGTGAACATTCCGCCGTGCAGGACTTCGACCTTCCTGCACGCGTCGGTGGCGGATTACCAGGCGGCGGCGTCGCGCAAGCAGGACAGCCTGTACTACGGCCGCTTCGGCAGCCAGACCAGCCGGGCGCTGGAGGCCGCCTGCACCGAGCTCGACGGCGGCCATGGCGCGATGCTGTTTCCATGCGGGCTGGCGGCCATCACGCGCGTGCTGGGCAGCCTGCTCGAACCGGGCCAGCACCTGCTGATGGCCGACACGGTGTATGGGCCGGCGCGGGCCTTCTGCGAGCAGGAGCTGGCCCGCCTGGGCGTCGAGACCACCTGGTACGCGCCGGACGCCGACCTGGACGCGCTGGTGCGGCCCGCCACGCGCGTGATCTATGGCGAGGCGCCCGGCTCGCTGACCTTCGAAATGCAGGACCTGCGCGCGCTGGCCGAGGTGGCGCGCCGTCGCGGCCTGGTCTCGGTGGTGGACAACACCTGGGCCACGTCGTGGTTCTGCCAGCCGCTGGCCCTGGGCATAGACATCAGCATCCAGTCGGCCTCGAAGTACATCGTGGGCCATTCGGACGCCATGCTGGGCGTGGCGGTGGCCAACGAGGCGCAGTTTCCGGCGATACGGCGCGCGGCCGCGCAGTACGGCAACGCCGTCAGCCCGGACGATTGCTATCTGGCGTTGCGCGGCCTGCGCACGCTGGGGGTGCGGCTGGCGCGTCACCAGGCCAGCGCGCTGCGCGTGGCGCAGTGGCTGAGCACCCGCGCCGAGGTCGAGCAGGTGCTGCATCCGGCGCTGCCCGACAGTCCCGGCCACGCCTTGTGGCGGCGCGATTTTTCCGGGGCCAGCGGGCTGTTCGGCGTGGCGTTTCGCGCCGGCGACGACGCCGCGCTGGCGCGTTTCGTCGACGACCTGCGGCTGTTTGGCATCGGCGTGAGCTGGGGCGGCTTCGAAAGCCTGGCCTTGCCCAGCCATCCGGTGCGCAACACGTCGGCGGCGGCCCTGGGCAGCCGGCCGCTGGTGCGGCTGCACATAGGCCTGGAGGACCCGGACGACCTGATCGCCGACCTGGCCCGGGCGCTGGACCGCCACATGGCGGCGGCGCGCGGCTGACTATCAATAACGCATGAGGGGAGTACAGCAGATGAGCGATATCCAGTATGTCGAGACCAGCCCACGCTACAGCAAGGCGGTCATCCACGGCGGCACGGTGTACCTGGCCGGCCAGGTGGCCGACGACCCGGGCGGTACGGTGCAGGACCAGATGAGGCAGATCCTGGCGCAGATCGATGCGCTGCTGGCGCGTTGCGGCACGGACAAGTCGCGGCTGCTGTCGGCCATGGTGCTGCTCAAGGATATGCGCGATCTCGAGGCGATCAATCCGCTGTGGGACGCCTGGGTGACGCCGGGCCGGGCCCCGACCCGCACGCCCAGCGAGGCGCGACTGGCCTTGCCGGGCTACCTGGTGGAAGTCCAGGTGACCGCCGCGCGCTGAGCGCCGTCCCTTCCGGCCTGTTTTTCCAGCCGCCCAGCGCGGCTTTCGGCGCTGCGCGACCGGCGCGCGCCGCCGCGCGGAAGTCGTGGAAATCGCGTCTTGACAGCGGCAAAAACCGGCTCGTATGATCTCGCATCGACGGCTTAATTTAGAATTTGATTCCATAAAATAGAATTAACGAGGCGGCCGAAAACCGCCGCGCAGCAGCACCCGCAGCAACCACTCCCGTGCACGCAAGGCCAGTTCCAACGTCGAGCGCGCCGGCACGCAAAGATCATTGAAAGACCAGGAGGTGGTGGTATGAAGAAGCTGATTGTGGCGGCGCTGTTCGCCGTTCTACCCGGCATGGTGGGCGCGCAGCAGGCGCCCAGGGGAACCATGACCATCGTCAACCCGTTCACGGTAAGCGGCCTGACCGACCTGGTAGCCCGCATGGTGGCCGAGAAAGCGCATGCCAAGTTTCCCGACGGCGTGGCGGTGGTGAGCAGGCCCGGCGGGGGCGGGTCGATCGGCATCGCGTCGGTGGTCAATGCGCGGCCCGACGGCAGCAGCATCGGCTTCACGCCCACCGGCGCCGTGGTCGACGCGCCGCAGATGATGAAGGGCCTGGCGTACAAGACGCCCGACGATATCGACCCCATCATCAATGTGTTCTCGTCGTACCAGATGCTGGCGGTGCGCGGCGACGCGGACTGGAAGACGGCGCAGGATTTCATCAAGGCCGTGCGCCAGTCGCCCGGCAAGTACAGCCTGGGCCACACCGGCAACGGCACCGCCTCGCACCTGAACATGGCGCAGCTGGTGCAGGCCGCCAAGCTGAACGTGCTGGAGGTGCCGTACAAGGGCTGGGCGCAAAGCAGCGTGGCGCTGCTGGGCGGGCACGTCGACGCCATCGTCATCAACGCCGGCGAGGGCCGCGCCCTGGTCGACGAAGGCCGCCTGCGCATCCTGGGCGTGTTCCAGGCCCAGCGCGTGCCCTACCACCCCGACGTGCCCACCTTCAAGGAGATCGGCTACGACGTGGGCGTGGGCCTGAAGTTCTTCTTCTTCGGCCCCAGGAACATGGACGCCGGCGTGAAGCAATACATCCACGACGCCTTCAAGCAGGCCATGCAGAACGACGATTTCAAGAAGTTCATCGCCTCGCGCGAAGTGGAAGTGGATTACATGGACGGCGCCCAGACCAAGGCCATGCTGTGGTCGGAGTACAAGCAGCACACCCAGCTGCTGGACTCGCTGGGTCTGCTGGCAAAGCAGTGATGCGCGGTTACCTGGAGGATATTCATGGCTAGCATCAAGGGGTTGCGGGAAGTGGCGTATTTCGATTGCGCCGGCGGGGGGCAGGTCTACGTGCAGGGCAACTATGCCTACATCGCGCACATGGACGCCCCGGCGGGCACGACGATCGTGGACATCAGCGATCCGC
This sequence comes from Bordetella genomosp. 6, assembly GCF_002119705.1. Lineage (NCBI taxonomy): Bacteria > Pseudomonadati > Pseudomonadota > Betaproteobacteria > Burkholderiales > Alcaligenaceae > Bordetella > Bordetella genomosp. 6. The sequence continues at coordinate 4,457,282 of NZ_CP021107.1, read as the reverse complement.
GGCATCCGCGGCAGGTGGCGCACATTCCCATTCCGGACGGCGTGCACACGCACAAGGTGCGGGTCGAGAACGACCTGATGCTGGTCAACTGGGAGTGCCCGCCGCCGTACATCCTGGGCGAGAATTTCCAGGGCGGCCTGGCCATCTATGACGTGTCGGATCCCACCAATCCGCGCCAGATCTGCTTCTGGAAGACCGCCGGCACCGGCGTGCACCGCTTCGACTTCGACGGCCGCCACGCCTACATCACGCCCGAGGTCGAGGGCTACCACCTGAACATCGCGATGATCCTGGACCTGGAGAATCCGGCCAAGCCGCGCGAAGTGGGGCGCTGGTGGATGCCGGGCCAGTGGGTCGCGGGCGGCGAGACGCCCGACGAAGGCTATCGCATGACGTGGTGCCACCAGGTGCTGCGGCGCGGCAACCGCCTGTACGTGGCGTACTGGCACGGCGGGATGGTCATCCTCGACATCGAGGACATGAGCAAGCCCAAGCTGGTGTCGAAGTTCGCGTACAGCCCGACCTTCGCACACCCCACGCATACCGTGCTGCCGCTGCCGTTCGAGCTGGCCGGCCGCAAGATCGCCATCGTGGCCGACGAGGACGTGCGCAAGGTGCGCCCGTCGCCGCCGCCGTTCATGTGGCTGTTCGACATTACCGACGAAACCCAGCCGGTGCCGATCTCCACCTACCAGATCGAAGAGCTGATGGACAAGAACATGCCCGAGTTCACGGGCTGCCACCAGCCGGCCGAACAGGTCTACGGCACCGAGATCCCGGTGGCGTGGTTCGCCAAGGGCCTGCGCGTGGTCGATGTGAAGAACCCGCACGCGCCGCGCGAAGTGGCGCACTTCGAGCCGGACATCCCGGGCTTTGACCGGGCGCAGACCAACGACGTGTTCCTGACCAAGGAGGGACTGATGTACATCATCGACCGCAACCGCGGCATGCACATTCTCGAGCGCATCTGAGGAGGGGGGCAGTCATGTCGGAAGCCACGCGCAAGGTGCCGGTGACGGTGTTGACGGGCCACCTGGGGGCCGGCAAGACGACCCTGCTCAACCGCATCCTGACCGGCCAGCACGAGCGCAAGTACGCCGTGATCGTCAACGAGTTCGGCGAAATCGGCATCGACAACGATCTGATCGTGGAGTCCGACGAGGAAATCTACGAGATGAACAACGGGTGCATCTGCTGCACCGTGCGCGGCGACCTGATCGGCATCCTGCACAAGCTGCTGCGCCGGCCCGGCCGCTTCGACGCCATCGTGGTGGAAACCACCGGCGTGGCCGATCCGGCGCCGGTGGTGCAGACCTTCATGATGGACGAGGAGGTGCGCGAGAAGACCGAGCTGGACGCGGTCATCACCATGGTCGACGCCAAGCATTTTCCGCTGCGGCTGGCCGACAGCCAGGAGGCCGAGGACCAGATCGTCTATGCCGACGTGGTGCTCATCAACAAGGTGGACCTGGTGTCGGCCGCCGAGGCCGAGCAGGTCCAGCGCCGGGTGGCGGCGATCAATCCGTACGCGGCCTGCCACCGCGTGCGGCGCGCCGAGATCGATCTCTCGCGCATCCTGGCCATCGGCGCATTCGACCTGCAGCGCTGCGTCGACCTGGAGGCGCGCGCGGCGCCGGCCGCCTGCGGCCATCAACACGAGCACGAGCACGACGAGCATTGCCATGGCGGGGCCGGTCACCACCATCATCACGAGATTTCCGTGATGTCGGTGTCGCTGCAGGCCGGCGCGCTGGATGGCCGGCGCTTTTTCCCCTGGATACATGGCCTGGTGGAAAAGCAGGGGCCGGACATCCTGCGCATGAAGGGCATCCTGGCGCTCGATGACGATGCGCGCCGCTACATCATCCAGGGCGTGCACATGATCGTCGAAGGCGAGCACCAGCGCGCCTGGCGCGACGACGAGCCGCGCGCCAGCAAGCTGGTCTTCATCGGGCGGGGCCTGGACGCCCAGGCGCTGCGCGCCGGATTCGAGGCGTGCCGGTCGCAATGAAGATGCTCAACCGCCTGGACCTGGGCGTGCCCTGCCTGCGGGCCGGGTTCGCCGGCGAACAGGCGTTCTTCCTGGCGATGGATGGCCGCCTGCACGTGCAGCACGGCGACCGGCGCCGCGTCGTCGCGCTGCACGACGGCGACGTGCTGTCGGCCTGCGCGGCGCCAGGCGAGCCCGGCGCGGCCGGCTGGCTGCTCAGCGCGGGCGAGGACGGGCGCGTGATGCGCGCCGGCGCGGGCGAGCCGGACTGCGTGGCCAGCGTGCCGAACAAATGGGTGACGGCGCTGGCCGTGGCCGCCGATGGCGCCCTGGCCTACGCCAGCGGGCGCACTGTCTGGCTGGCCGGGCGCGACGGCGAGCCGCCGGCCCTGCCGCAGGAGCGGCCGGTGCAGGCGCTGCGGTTCAGCCATGGGGGGCGCTGGCTGGCGGTCGCCGGCTACGACGGCCTGGCGCTGTACGACCGCCAGGCCGGCGGCGAGCCGCAGCAGCTGAGCTGGAAAGGCATGCCCACGCGGGTGGCGTTCTCGCCCGACGACCGCTTCGTGCTGGTCGCCACGCGCGATGCGGTGCTGCATGGCTGGCGGCTGGATACCTTGCGGCATTTCCGCATGGTCGGCTATCCGCGCGCGGTGGGGAGCTGGTCGTGGCTGGCGGGCGGGCAATGGCTGGTCACGGACGGATCGGCCGGCGCGGTCCTGTGGCCCTTCGAGGGGGAGGAAGGGCCCATCGGCAGCACGCCGCTGGCGCTGGGCGAGCGGCCCGACGGCGAGGTGAGCGCGGTGGCCTGCCATCCGGCGCGGCCCTGGGTCGCGGTCGGCTACGCCGACGGCTTGATGGTGCTGGAAAGCACCGACGGCGCGCTGCGGCGCATACTCGGGCAGGCCGGGCGCGACCGTGTCGCCTGCCTGGCCTGGGACCGGGCCGGCGCGCGGCTGGCCTATGGCACGCCCTCGGGGGCGTGCGGCGTGATCGGGGCCGACATGGGCGAGGAGGGCTGAACATGTGCGCGGAAGTGGATTATGAAGACCGCGGCACCTACCGCAAGGTGCCGCCGCCATCGGAGGCGCTGATCGAGCGCACCCGCCAGGTGGAGGCGGGCATGCCCGGCGAGCGGGTGCCCGAGCAGGCCTGGGGCACGTTCTTCGCGGTGTCGTGCGGCGTGATGGACATGGGCAGCTTCCAGCGCATGTTCGAGGCGCGCCGCATCGCCCTGTCGTACCTGGCGATGCAGCGCGCCCGCTATGCGCGCCGGCATGGCGGCGGCACCGGACTGCGCTGCATCGGCGATTGAGCGGCGCCGCCTGGCGCCGGCCGGAAGTGGGAGACGATTCCATCTTGTAGAATCCGCTATCCGGACACTGAGCATCGGCGCGCGGCATGGCGCGCCGCGGGATCTTATGGGAAAGACACTGGTCAAGGGTTTGCATTTGCTCGAGCGGCTGGCCGCCAGCCCCGAGCCCATGGGTATTACGGAACTGGCCGCCGATCTCGACCTGGTGCAGAGCAACGTGCATCGCCTGCTGCAGACGCTGATGGAAAGCGGCTATGTGCAGCAGGACGCGCTGACGCGCCGCTATCGGTGCACCATGCGCTTGTGGGAGATGGGTACGCAGATCGCCGACCGCATGGACCTGTCGCGCATCGCCCGCCCGCATATGCAGGGGCTGGTCAAGCAGAGCCAGGAAACCGTGCACCTGGCCATCCTGGACGGCGCCGACGTGCTGTACATCGACAAGATCGACAGCCCTCAGCCGGTGCGTTCATATACCCGCGTGGGCGGGCGCGCGCCCGCCTATTGCACCGGCACCGGCAAGATGCTGCTGGCCTATTGCGACGATCTGGCGGCGGCGCTGCCGGCCAAGCTGGTCAAGCACACCGCCCGCAGCATCGGCAGCCTCGCGGCCCTGAAGGCGGAGCTGCGGCGCGTGCGCGAGGAGGGGTTCTCCGAGAACGCGGGCGAGTGGCGCGAGGACGTCTATGGCATGGGCGCGCCGCTGTTCGACGCTACCGGCAAGGTGTCGGCCGCCATCGGTATTTCCGGCCCGCTGGCGCGCATGGACGCCGCCGTGGTGGCGCGCGTGCGGCCCATGCTGCAGGAGACCGCCCGCATCATCTCGCGCGAGCTGGGTTACCGGGGATAGGGCATGCCATCCGGCGCCTGTCCCCGCGGGACAGGCACCAGCAGGCGCGGGCGTTGGCGTGGCATCCGGTGCCTGTCCCAGCGGGACAGGCACCCGCACGGGCAGGCGCCAGTCCCCATGCGGGGACGGGCGCCAGAAGCGAATCCTTGCGTGAAGGCGGGCGCGCCCGATGCGCCCTCCGCCCGTCGTCCGTACGGCGCGCGCGCAATCTCCTCATGAACAAGTACCCGACGCGGGAATGCGCCATGGCGCGCCCGCGCGTCGGCCTGCGTCCGCGAGAAGGGAAAACCCGCATTGAGGCGCTCTGTTTCAATCATCTATCATTATATTGTGATTCATATAAATTGCAATGCAATTCATTGATAGGTGGAAGATGTTGATCAGTGCCAGGACTTTGCGCGGCATCATCACGGCCACGCCCACCCCGTTCATGCGGGAAGGCGGCGTGAATCGCGATGTGCTGCGCTCGCATATCGAGTTTCTCATCGGCCGGGGCGCGGCCGGGCTTGCGCCATTGGGCGGCACCGGCGAATATCCCGCGCTTTCCGCGCAGGAACGCGCCGACGTGGTGCGCTGGACGGTTGAGGCTGCCCGGGGCCGCGTGCCGGTCATCGCCGGGGTGCTTGCCACCGGCTACGAGGATGCCGTGCAGGCGGGCCTGGCGGCCAAGGAGGCTGGCGCCGATGCGTTGATGGTGGTCACGCCGTATTACGCACTGGCTGGCGATGCAGGCGTGCACGCCTATTTCGCGCGCTACCGGGCGGCGGTGGACTTGCCTGTCGTGCTGTACGAGATTCCGCGCCGCACGAACGTGGAACTGCGTGCCGAGACCATCGCGGCGATGGCTGGCGACGGCAGCATCGTCGGCATCAAGTACAGCGGCTCGGATTTCGCCAAGCTGACTCGCCTGATCCACCTGGCGGGCGACACGCTGGCCGTGCTGTCGGGCGAAGAGCCGCTGTTTCCCGCCGCGCTGGCGCTGGGCGCGGTGGGCGGCGTGCTGGCGATGTCCAACCTGGATCCGGCTCCCTGGGCGCGCATCCAGTCGCTGGTGGAGTCCGGCGACATGGCGCAGGCCTTGCGCTTGCATCAACTGCAGGGCGCGCTGGCCGATGCGGTCTATTCCGAAATGAACCCCGTGGGCCTGAAGGCTGCCCTGCAGCTCAAGGGCTTTGCGTTCGGGGATGCGCGGCTGCCGCTGCAGCCGGCCGGTCCACAAACCCTGCTGCGACTGCGGCAGGCATTCGAAGCACTGGAGTCCTGAATGAATACGATCTCCGAACCGGCGGCCGTTGCCGCCGGGCGGCGCGTCGCGGCGCGCATGGCGCGCGTGACCACCTCCAAGATTTATCTCGCCATCGCCAAGGTTGCCGATATGCAGGCCCAGGGGATACGGGTCGCGTCGCTGACGGCCGGCGAGCCCGATTTCGACACGCCGGCGCATGTCATCGAGGCCGCCGTGCAGGCCATGCGCGGCGGCGACACGCATTACACCCCGGTGCGCGGTTCGCTGGCCATGCGCGATGCCGTGCGCCAGAAGTTCCAGCGCGAAAACGGCCTGGCGTTCAGCGACGAAGAGGTGATGGTCGGAACCGGCTCCAAGCAGGTGATCGCCAATGCCCTGGCCGTGACGCTGGAGGCCGGCGATGAAGTGCTGCTGCCGGTGCCGTACTGGGCGGCCTATACCGGCATGGTCCATGCCGCCGGCGGCGTGCCGGCGTTCGTGGCCACGCGCGCCGAGGACGGCTACAAGCTGACCCCGCAAGCCCTGCGCGCGGCGCTCGGCCCGCGCACGCGCTGGGTGATCCTGAACACGCCGAGCAATCCGTCGGGGCTGGTGTACGGCGGCGCGGAGTTGCGCGCGCTGGGCGAGGTGCTGCGCGAGCGGCCGGACGTGCTGATCCTGACCGACGAAATCTACGAGCACCTGAACTACACGGCCGAGCCGCCGGTATCGCTGCGCAAGCTGTGCCCGGACCTGGCCGGGCGGATCGTCGTGGTCAACGGGGTGTCCAAGGCCTACGCGATGACGGGCTGGCGCCTCGGATTCGCGGGCGGCCCGGCCGACATCATCGAGGCAATGGCCAATCTGCAGGCGCAGACGACGCTGGCGCCTTGTTCGATCAGCCAGGCCGCCGCGGTGGCGGCGCTCAACGGTCCGCGCGAGTCGATCGATGCCATGGCGGCGGCCTATCGCCGCCGCCGCGACCTGGTCATGCAGATCGCCGACGGGCAGCCGGGCGTGCGGCTGCAGCGGCCGGACGGCGCGTTCTACGCGATGCTGGACTTGTCCGAGGCGCTGGCCGGCGGCGAGCGCTTCCGTGGCGATTCCGAGCCCGACCAGGCTTTCTGCGAATGGCTGCTGGAGACGCGCCACGTGGCGGCGGTTCCGGGATCGGTGTTCGGCGCGCCGGGATCGGTGCGGATTTCCTTCGCGACCGACGAACAGACCATAGAGCGGGGCCTGACCGGCCTGCTGGAAGCGGCGGCGCATTGCTAGCCGTGCATTTCAACGTGCAGCAACCCTGATTGACAACGCTGATCGAAGACACGGGCGGCCGCATACCAGGCCGTCCATCCAATGGGGAGTTACAGACATGAATGCAGTGATCCGCAAAATGCCCGCCATGCTCAAGTGGATGATGGCCGTTCCGCTCGCGCTGGGCCTGGCCAACGCCCATGCCGAGACCGTGCTGGAGAAGGCCCGCGCCAAGAACGAGATCCGGATCGCCACGTCCGACTCGCTCAAGCCCTGGGGCTACATGGACGATACCAACAAGCCCATCGGCTTCAATCTGGACGTCTCGCGCGAGATGGGCAAGCGCATGGGGTTCGAGAAGGTGACATTCGTGACCGACTCGTACAAGAACTTCATCTCCGGGCTCAACGCCGACCGCTACGACATGGTGGTGGCCATCCTCACGCCCACCGAGGAACGCCGCAAGTCCGCCGATTTCTCCAACCCGTACATGGTCGTGTCGAAGAACATTTTCGTGCGCGACGACAATACGTCCATCCGTTCGCTGGAAGACCTGGCCGGCAAGCGCCTGGGCGTGGCCGCCGGCACCACCGACGAAGCGTGGGCGCGCCAGCATGTCAAGGACGCGCAGATCCGCGTGTACGACAACTTCTACCTGGCCCTGCAAGACCTGGCGATCGGCCGCGTGGATGCGCGCATTACCGACCGCGTGACCGGCATGACGGCGGCCAAGGAAGGGCGTTTCCCGGTCAAGATCGCCGGCCCGGACCTGTCTCAGGACATCGGGGCGATTGCTTTCAAGAAGGGGCAGGACGACCTGGCCGCGATGGTCAACAAGGTGATCCAGGAGATGGTCGATGACGGCTCGCTGAACGAGATCTCGCGCAAGTGGCTGGCCGGCATCGAGATGGGCGAGGAGCTCAGGAAGCTGCCCAAGGACGCGCGATGATCGAATTGCTGCACAAGGCGGCGCCCATCATCCAGGGCGCCTTGCTGATGACGCTGCTGCTCGGCCTCAGTTCCGCGGTGCTGGGCACCGCGCTGGGGCTGGTCCTGGCGTTGTTCCGGTTGTCGCCGATCGCGCCCCTGCGCTGGCTGGCGTTCTGGTATGTGTCGATCTTCCGCGGTACGCCGCTGTTGCTGCAATTGCTGCTGATCTACTTCGGCCTGCCGCACTACGGCATCGAACTCGAACCCGTGCCGACGGCAATCCTGGCCTTGTCGCTGTGCTCGGCCGCCTACCTGAGCGAGAATTTCCGCTCCGGCATCCTGGGGGTGGACCGCGGCCAGATCGAGGCGGCGCAGTCGCTGGGCATGGGAGCGGCGCGCAGCCTGTTCCGCATCATCCTGCCGCAGGCGATCCGGATCGCGGCGCCCACCATGGGCACGCGCTACATCGCCCTGATGAAGGATACGTCGCTGGCCTCGACCATCACCGTGGTCGAACTGACCAAGATGGCCGAGCAGATCGGCTCCAATACGTTCCGCTACATGGAGATGTTCATCATTGCCGGCGCGCTGTACTGGGTGATCAACCAGATGCTGACGTTCATCCAGGTCTGGGTGGAGAGCAAGCTGGGCAAGGGGATGTCATGAAACAACACGACCAAGCGGCCGGGCAGCCGGTGGTCCAGGTCGAAGGACTGCGCAAGTCCTTTGGCGCCAACACGGTCCTCAAGGGCGTGGATCTGACGATCCGGCGCGGCGAGGTGGTGGTGGTGATGGGGCCGTCGGGGTCCGGCAAGACGACCTTCATCCGCAGCCTCAACTTCCTCGAAGTGCCGGACGAAGGGGCGATCACGATCTGTGGCACGCGGGTGGCGGTGCAGGCCGGCGCCGGCCTCAAGCGCGAGCAGCGCCGCCGGGTGCGCGAGATCCGCCAGAAGACGGCGATGGTGTTCCAGTCGTTCAACCTGTTCTCGCACATGACGGTGATCAAGAACATCATCGAGGGCCCGGTGCAGGTCAAGGGCGTCGGCAAGGACGAGGCCATCCAGCAGGCGCGCGCGCTGCTGCGCCAGGTGGGGCTGGCGGAGAAGGAGAACGAATACCCCAGCCGCCTGTCCGGTGGCCAGAAGCAGCGGGTGGCCATTGCGCGCGCGCTGGCCATGAAGCCCGAAGTGATTTTCTTCGACGAGCCGACCTCGGCGCTGGACCCGGAGCTGCGCGACGAAGTGCTCAGCGTCATGCGCAAGCTGGCCGACGAGGGGATGACCATGGTCGTGGTGACGCACGAAGTGCGGTTCGCGCGCGACGTGGCCGACCGGGTGGTGTTCATGGAAGGCGGCGTGGTGCTCGAGGACGCGCCGTCGGCCAGCTTCTTCGATGCGCCGGCCAGCGAGCGCATCCGGCAGTTCCTGCGGAGGGTGGCATGACGGCCGGCGCGCGGCCCGAATGGGCCGCCGATGCGCTGGTCGAGGCGGTCGGGCGCGAGACGGGAGAGCTCATGCGCGGCATCCGCCATGACCTGCACGCCCATCCCGAGCTCAGCTTCGAGGAGCACCGCACGGCCGGGCGGGTGCGCGCCTGCCTGCGGGAGTGGGGCATACCGGTGCTCGATGGGCTGGGCGAGACGGCCGTGGTCGGGGTGCTGCGCGCCGGCGATGGCAGCCAGGCGATCGGCCTGCGCGCCGACATGGACGCCTTGCCGATTCAGGAGACCAACACGTTCGGGCACGCGTCGCGCCATGCGGGCCGCATGCATGCCTGCGGGCATGACGGCCACACGGCCATGCTGCTGGGCGCGGCGCGGTACCTGCAGCGCCATCCCGACTTCGACGGCACGATCTACCTGATCTTCCAGCCGGCCGAGGAGAATGGCCGCGGAGCGCGCGCCATGATCGAGGCCGGGCTGTTCCGCGACCATCCCATGCAGGCGGTATTCGGGCTGCACAACTGGCCCGGCCTGGCCGCGGGCAAGTTCGCGCTGACGGCCGGGCCCATCATGGCGTCGTCCTCGCGCGTGAAGGTGACGTATACCGGCAAGGGCGGCCACGCCGCCCTGCCCGAGCAGGCCATCGACCCCGTGGCCGCGGTGGCGGCGTTGCATCAGGCGCTGCAGACGGTGGTGACGCGCAATACCGCCGCGCACGACAGCGTGGTGCTGTCGATCACCCAGCTGGGCGGCAGCGACAACCATTGCGTCATTCCCGGCCAGGCGTGGCTGGCGGGCTCGCTGCGCACCCTGTCGCCGCCGGTGCTGGAACGGACCTGCGCGCGCATACGGGACATCGCCCAGGGCGTGGCGGCGGCGTTTTCCTGCACGGCGCAGGTCGAGATCGAGCATGCGGTGCCGGCCACCATCAACGATGCCGGCGCCACGGCGCTGTGCCGCGATGCAATCGCGCAATGGCTGGGGCCGAAATGGTTAAATGACGGGTTCATCCCGACCATGGGGGCGGAGGATTTCGCCTTCATGCTGCAGGCATTGCCCGGCTGCTACCTGATGCTGGGCAATGGCGGGGGGCGCGAGGGCGAGACGGCGACGGTATGCGGGTTGCACAACCCCGGCTATGACTTCAATGACGAGATTGCCGCCGTCGGCGCCGCCTATTGGGTCAGGCTGGCCGGCCACTGCCTGCCTCGCGGCGGGGCGGGCCCGCTGGCGTAGCGCCGGCAGTCCGGTATTCGGGACAAACTGCCGCTCCTGGACAGGGCGGCATTCGGAATTTTGGAGGGATCTATGGCGTCCAAGAAGGCCGCTGGCGAGGCGGACAAGGATCATCTGTTCGTCAACAGCGTGGCCAAAGCCTTTCGGTTGCTCGAGGCGTTCGACAAATCCAGGCCCACGAGCGGCTTTTCGCAGGCGGCGCGCGAGATCGGCATGGAAAAGAGCGCCGCCCAGCGTGCCGCGCACACGCTGTGGCGGCTGGGCTACCTGGACAAAGTGGGCCGCGACGGCGAGTACCGCCTGTCGCGCCGCTGCCTGGATATCGGCCAGCGCTACCTGGAGACCAATCGTCTCGTCGTGTGCACCAACCCGTACCTGAAGTTCCTGCGCCGCAAGACCAATGCCTCGGTCAACCTGGCCATGCTCGACGGCACGGACACGGTCTTCCCGGTACGCTATACCAGCCAGGAAATGCTCAATAACGACCTGGGCGAACGGGCGCGCATCCCCGCCTACTGCACGGCCACCGGGATCGCCATCTTCTCGGCCATGCCCGACGAGGCGGTGCGCGAGGTGCTGCAGCGTTCGGACCTCAAGCCGCTGATGCCCAACTCCATCTGGCAGATGGACCGCATCATGGAGCGCGTCGAACTGGCGCGCCGCGATGGCTACGTGCTGGGCGTGGAAGAGGACTTCGCCAGCGACATCACCATTGCCTGCCCGATCAGCGACCCTGCCACGGGCGACGTGGCCGCCATCGGCGTCTCGTATTCCAGCGAAGTGACGGCGGTCGAACAGGTGGTGCAGGACTGGTGTCCGCTGGTCATGTCGACCGCGCGCGAGGTCACCGCCCGGCTGGCCGAACGCTGATGGGCGCCGTTGTCCCGACTTTTTCCGGAGATTCGCCATGACTGCCGTTTCCGCATCCCTGGGCCAGGTCATCGTCGACCAGGCCGCCCGGCTCGCCTGCCACTCCGACATGGAAGGCGGCCTGACCTGCGCCTACCTGACGCCGGCGCACCGCGCGACGCAGGCGCAGCTGGCGCGATGGATGGAGGCCGCCGGCATGGCGGTGCGCATCGACGCCATCGGCAACGTGATCGGCCGCTACGCCGCCGACCCCGCCGTGGCCGCGCCGCGCGTGCTGATGACCGGCTCGCATTTCGACACGGTGCGCGATGGCGGCCGCTATGACGGCCGGCTGGGCATCCTGCTGCCGGTGGCGGTGGCCGGCGCGCTGCGCGACGCCGGCGTGCGGCTGCCCTACCACCTGGACGTGGTGGCCTTCGCCGAGGAGGAGGGCCTGCGCTTCAAGACGAGTTTCCTGGCCAGCGGCGTGCTGGCCGGCAGCTTCGATCCCGCGCTGCTGGCGCGCCAGGACGCCGATGGCGTGACGCTGGCGCAGGCGCTGGCCGAAAGCGGCCTGCCCGGCGCCGGCGACCCCGCGGCCCTGCGGGCCGCCGCGCTGGATCCGGCCACCTTGCTGGGTTTCGTCGAGGTGCACATCGAGCAGGGCCCGGTCTTGCTGCACCATGGGCTGCCGCTGGGCGTGGTGACCCAGATCGCCGGCAGCAGCCGTTTCATGGCCCGCGTCGAGGGCATGGCCGGCCATGCCGGCACCACGCCCATGAACCTGCGCCAGGACGCGGGCGCGGCCGCCGCCGAGATGGTGCTGCTGGTCGAGTCGCGCTGCAGCCAGGCGCCCTCGCTGGTGGGCACCGTGGGCCAGTTGCAGGTGCCCAATGGCTCGGGCAATGTGATTCCGGGCGTGTGCCAGTTCTCCATCGATATCCGCGCCGCCGAAGACCCGGTGCGCGAGGCGGCGGTGGCCGACGTGCGCGCGGGCATCGAGCGGATCGCCCGCCGCCGCGGCGTGCGGGCGAGCCTGGACCCGGTGCCGCCGGTGGACAGCGTGCCGTGCGCGCGCTGGCTGATGGACCAGTTCGGCGCCGCGCTGTCCGAGGCGGGCCTGGCGGTCCATGAGCTGCCGTCCGGCGCCGGGCACGACGCCATGGTGATGCAGCGGATCACCGACGTGGCCATGCTGTTCGTGCGCTGCGGCAACGGCGGCGTCAGCCACAATCCGCTGGAGACGCTGAGCCCCGAGGACGCGCAGCAGGCCGCCGAGGTGTTCGCCGCTTTCCTGCGCCGCTTCGCGCCGCGCGGCTGAGGTGGCGCCCGGCCGCCGCTACGCGACGGCTTCGATCCAGCGCGCCCAGCCCAGCAGGGCGGCGTCGGCGCCATGGCCGCCCGCCAGCTGCATGGCCAGGGGCAGGCCGCGCGGATCGGCGCCGTTGGGCAGGCTCAGGGTGGGCACGCCCAGCAGCGACCAGTTGCGGTTCAACAGCGAGTCGCCCGAGGACGCGATGCCCGCGGGCGCGGCGCCCAGCGCGGCCGGCGTGACGATCAGGTCGTAGTCGGCCAGCAGGTCGGCGTAGGCGCGGCGCGCCCGGCGGGTGCGCTGCCAGGCGTCCCGCACGGCGTCCGGCGAGCAGGCCTGGCCGGCCTCCAGGGCGGCGCGCAGCGCCGGGCTCAGTTGCTCGCGATGGTGCCGGTACTCGTGCAGCAGGGCGCGCGCGGCCTGGTGGTTCATGAGGTCGCGGTGGTCCTGGTACAGCGGATGCAGCGCCGGCAGGTCGGGCACCTCGGCCACGCGCGCGCCGCGCTGTTCCAGGCGCCGCAGGCGCGCCAGCAGGGCGTCGCGGCTGCGCGGCTCGATGCGCTCCCAGTGCGGGGTGCGGTACAGGCCGATGCGCGGCGCGGCCGAAGCGGGCGGCATGGCCGGCACGCCGGCCAGCACGCCGGCCAGCAGCTGGATGTCGGCCACGGCGCGGGCCATCAGGCCGACGGTATCGAGCGATTCGGCCATGGGCCTGACGCCCGTGCGGTCGATCAGGCCGAGGCTGGGCTTGTAGCCGACGACGCCGCAGAACGCCGCCGGCCGGATGGTGGAGCCGCCGGTCTGGGTGGCCAGCGCCGCCGGCGCCATGAAGTCGGCCACGCAGGCGGCCGAGCCGCCGGACGAGCCGCCCGGCGTATGGCCGGGCGCGTGCGGGTTGCGGGTGGCCGGCGGGGCCGAGTGGGCGAATTCCGAGGTGGCCGTCTTGCCCAGGATGATGCCGCCGGCCGCTTCGATGGCGGCCACGCAATAGGCGCTCCAGGCCGGACGGTGTCCCGCGTAGATGGGCGAGCCATAGGCGGTGGGCATGCCGGCGGTGTCGATGATGTCCTTGACCGCGATGGGAAGGCCGGCCAGCGGCCGCCGCGGGTCGGGCCTGGCGCCGGCCATGGCGCGTGCCTTGCGCAGGGCGCCCTCGGCGTCGACCCAGGCCCAGGCGCGGATCTGCTCTTCGCGCGCGGCGATGCGGTCCAGGCAGGCCCGGACCAGGTCGACGCTGTCGCAGGCGCCCGCCATCAGGCGTTCGCGCGCTTCGTCCAGGCCGAGCAGGTGCAGGGGCTGCATGGCGCGGCTCAGCGCGCCGCGGGCGGGTGCGAAGCGTGCCAGTGCCGGGCGATATCCAGGCGGCGGCACACCCAGACCCGCTCGTGCGCCGCGACGTGGTCGAGAAAGCGCGCCAGGCCGGCGGCCCGTCCGGGATGCCCGACCAGCCTCATGTGCAGGCCGACCGACATCATTTTCGGCTGGGTGGCGCCTTCGGCGTAGAGCATGTCGAACGAGTCGCGCAGGAAGGCGTAGAAGTCGTCGGCGGTGGCGATGCCGCTGCGCACGAACTTGGCGTCGTTGTGCGCCTGGGTGTAGGGGATGACCAGGTGGTGGCGGTCGCCGGCGTCCACCCAGTAGGGCAGCTCGTCGTTGTAGCTGTCGGAGTCGTACAGGAAGCTGCCCTGTTCGAGCACCAGCTTGCGCGTGTTCACGGTCGGCGCGTAGCGGCAGTACCAGCCGGCCGGCGCCTGGCCGGTGGTGCGTTCGATCGACGCGATGGCGCGCTGCATCTCCTCGCGCTCCTGCGCTTCGGACAGGGCCTGCAGCGGCGTCCAGCGCCAGCCGTGGCAGCAGACGTCGTAGCCGCCTTCGCGGATGGCCTGGGCCACCGCGGGATTGCGCTCCAGCGCCTGGGCGCAGGCGAAGAAGGTGGCGGTCATGCCGCGCTCGCGCAGCAGGCGCAGCACGCGCCAGATGCCGACCCGGCTGCCGTACTCGAACATGGATTCGGCCGCCAGGTCGCGGCCCTGGAAACTGCCGCCGGTGACTTCGGTGAGGCCGAGTTCGCTGCGGCCGTCGCCGTCCTCGAACGAGGCTTCGGAGCCTTCCTCGTAATTGACGACGATGTTGAGGGCCAGGCGGGCCTGGCCCGGCCATTGCGGGTCGGGCGGCGTGCTGCCGTAGCCGACGAAGTCGCGGCGGGTCAGTAGCGAGCGGTCTGTCTGCATCGTCATTCCTCGTTGAAGACGACCAGGGCGTCCTGGTCGAGCTCGGTGTATTCGGTGTCGTCGTCCCGGCCGGTCTTGCCCAGGATCACGGCGACCTGGGAGTCCGTGTCGATGGCGGTGAAGGCATAGTGCCAGACGCCGGTGCGGTACGACACGCCCTGGCGGCCGTTGGTGACGAAGGCCCGCAGCGTCGGCAGGGCCAGCGCGCCGTCCGGCCCGGACAGGCCCACCACGACCACGTGGCGCGACGGCACCAGCGGGATGAAGGTCTGCGCCGAGTGCGGATGCCGCTCCAGCGTGCGCACCCGGATGCCGTCGAGCGGCTGGCGGTGCAGGCGGTTGACGGTGAAGCCCAGCGTCACGCCGGGGCGCGCCGAGCCGAAGGGCGTGGACAGCGGGCGCTTGGCCGTGTCCCCGCGGTTCTCGACCACCTCGCCATATTGCGAGAAGGCGTCGGCGCTCAGCGTGCTGGCGGATAGATACATGGAAGACATACGTCGGGAATATGCGTCAGAAGAGTCGGTTGGGCAGCCACAGCGCGATCTGCGGGAAGTAGATCAGCAGCGTGACGAAAACCATCATGGCGAAGGCGAACGGCAGCACGCCGATGTAGACGTCGCTGATGCCGCCGCGCGACAGGCGGATGTTCTGCGCCACGAACAGGTTCAGGCCGACCGGCGGGGTGATCAGCGCCAGTTCCATCATCATGGTCATGAAGATGCCGAACCACAGCGGGTCGAAACCCAGCGAGACGATCAGCGGCACCACCACGCCCACGGTGGTGACCATCATGGCGATGGCCTCCAGGAAGCAGCCCAGGACCAGGTAGAACGCCACCAGCACCCAGATGGTGGCGGTGGGCGACCAGCCGAGCTGGCCGATGTACTCGGACAGCGCCTGCGGGATGCCGGCCAGGCTGAGCGAGAAGTTCAGCACGAAGGCCGTGGTCACCACCAGCACCACCATGGCGGTGGTGCGCAGCGCCGACAGGAAAGCCGCGTGCAGCATGGCGACCGACAGCGTGCGGTTGGCCGCGGCGATGGCGATGGCGCCCACCACGCCGAGCGCGGCGGCTTCGGTCGGCGTCGCGATGCCGAGGTAGATGCCGCCCATCACCAGGCCGAAGATGAACATCACCGGCAGCACGTCGATCAGCAGCTTGAGCCGCATCGCCAGCGGGATGAGCAGTTTCTCGTTGTCCGGGGCGACCTTGCCCAGCAGGGCCATGACCACGATCACCACCATCATCAGGAGCAGCACGATGATGCCGGGAATGATGCCGGCGGCGAACAGCTTGCCCACCGACACTTCGGCCAGCGCGCCGTACACCACCATGTTGATGCTGGGAGGAATCAGGATGCCCAGCGTGCCGCCGGCGGCGATCGAACCGAGCACCAGCCGTTCGCGGTAGCCCAGGCGCTGCAGCGTGGGCAGGGCCACGGTGCCGACCGTGGCCGACGTGGCCACGCTGGAGCCGGAGGTGGCGGCAAACAGCGCGCAGGTGGCGATGTTGGTGTGCAGCAGGCCGCCGGGCAGCCATTGCAGCCAGGCCGCCAGCGCCTTGTACATGCGGTCGGCCACGCCGCTGCGCGTCAGGATCTCGCCCAGCAGGATGAACAGCGGGATGGCCACCAGCAGGAATTCGTTCATCGTGCTCCACATGGTGTTGCCTATCATGCTGGGCAGCACCTGCATGCTCATCCAGTCGCTGACCACCGCGGTCATGAAGATCGCGCTGGCCACGTGGATGCCGGCCATCAGGAACAGGACCAGGCCGCCGAAATAGAGGGCTCCGAGCAGCATCAGTGCGCTCCTTCGAGTTTGCCGGCCATGCGCTCGTTGGCCGAGCGCAATTCCTCGGCGACTTCCTCGTCGACGCTGGGGGTGCCATAGTTGCGGTTGATGCCGCCCCAGTCGCGGCGCGCCAGCAGCAGCAGCGAGTGCAGCAGCTGGGTGGCCAGCACCAGGCCGAACCAGCACAGCGCGGCGGCCCACATGGCTTGCGGGATCGCCAGCGGCGTGCGCAGCGCGCTGGTGGCCAGCGCCTGCATCGAATACGAGTCATAGGCCACCCCGGTGGCCTTGACGGCCAGGGTGAGCGCGACCGAGGTCAGGAGCGCCAGCGCGAACACATCGCTGCAGGCGCGCAGGCGCGCCGGCAGCAGGTCGGTCAGCACCGAGATGCGGATATGGGCGCGGTCGTAGGCGGCCTGCGAGAAGCCGATGGAGGCGCAGATGGCAAGGCAGTAGCCGCCATACTCGTCCACGCCCTGCAGCGAGAAGCTGAAGATCTTGCGGGCCAGCACGTTCAGCGCGATGACCACCGACAGGGCGATCAGCGCCCATCCGGCCGCCAGGCAGGCCCGGTTGGTGATGGCGCGCAGGCCATGGCACAGCAGTTCCAGAAGTCTAGTCACGATCGGTTCCCGGTGAATGCGGCGCGCCGCCCGGCCGGGGCGGCGCGCCAGGGCAGGGTGCGCTAGCGGGCGATGCCGGCCGCCGCGCCGATGGTGCGGAACCAGTCGTCGCCGCAGGTCTTGGAGAACTTCGAGCAATCCTCGATCCACATCGGCACGACGGACGTCTTGAGCAGCTGCTTGACTTCGCGCACGTCGGCCTCGGTGGGCTCGACCAGCTGCATCTTGCCGGGCTTGCCGGTGCAGGGCTGCTTGCCGACGTTGCAGTTGATGCCGTCCTCGTGGCCCTTGCGGCTGATGTCCCACAGCGCGGTTTCGAGCTGCTTCATTTCGGCCGACAGGGCCGCCTGCTGGTCGGCCGACAGCTTGTCCCAGAAGGCGTTGCGCGCGACCTGCAGCACCACGCCGGCGCCGCCCAGCGGGATGGGGCTGAGCGAGTGCGCGACCTCGAACCAGTCGTTGCTGTTGCCATACTGGCTGCCGGTGATGGCGCAATCCACCACGCCCTGCATCAGGCCCTGGTAGACCTCGGGACCGGCCAGCGTGGCGCCGGCGGCGTTCAGGTCGGCCACCATCTTGGCCGTGTAGGTGCCGCTGACGCGCACCTTCTTGCCCTTGAGATCGTCCAGCGTCTTGATGTCTCCCTTGCAGTACAGGATCTGGAACGGGAACGACCATGCCGTCAGCAGCTTGGCCTTGAAGCGGTCGTTGAGTTCCTTTTCGAGGATGGGGCGATAGGCGTCGAGGTTCTTCTGCAGCTGGTCGAAGTCGAACGCCGCGCCGGGCAGGTCGGCGCCCATCAGCACCGGCGCGTCGCCGCCCACGAAGCTGATCTGGAACGACACCACGTCGAACGCGCCGCTTTGCAGCGTGCGCAGCGATTCGAAGCCCTTCAGGCCCAGCTCGTCGATGGTGCGGAAGTTGGCCGAGAACGCGCCGTTGCTGCGCTTGGGCAGGTCCTTCCAGAAGGGCCGTTCGACCTGTTGCGATTGCGGCTGGTTGCCGTA
Source organism: Bordetella genomosp. 6 (assembly GCF_002119705.1). NCBI lineage: Bacteria > Pseudomonadati > Pseudomonadota > Betaproteobacteria > Burkholderiales > Alcaligenaceae > Bordetella > Bordetella genomosp. 6. Next base: position 4,439,225 of record NZ_CP021107.1, on the reverse strand, counting down.
CCAGCCCAGCACGCGCATCTTGACCTCGTCGGCGCACGCGACCGACGACATCCCCGCGGCCAAGGCCAGCAGCGCGATGGACCGTTGCAGTATTGCCTTCATGATGAATCTCCCCCTGGGTGGCTGTATAGGTTTCATGGAGGCCCGAATTCCTGTCGCCTCCTGGTCGCAGTTGAATTATGAATAGTCCGATGAAATAATCAATTATTAAATTTTGGATCATTTCTATAAACAGGACTTATAGTGAATCTGCGGCTGATCGAGATATTCCGGGCGGTGATGCAAAGCCACACCACGGTCGGCGCGGCCCGCGCCCTGCAGATTTCGCAGCCGGCGGTCAGCAGCGCGATACGCCAGCTGGAATCGCAGGTGGGGTTCACGCTGTTCGATCGCGTGGGCAATCGCCTGAGCGCGACCGAAGAGGCCAAGATCCTGTTCCGCGACTCCGAATCGATCTTCCTGCTGTCCAAGGCGCTCAACCACACGGTCGAGGAGCTCAAGAACGAACGGCTGGGCCAGTTGCGCATCGTCGCCACGCCGCAGCTTGGGCATTCGGTGCTGCCGGCGGCCATCAACGACCTGCTCAAGCAGCGGCCCAAGGTCAAGGTGTTCTTCGACGTGCGCCGTTCGTACAACGTGGTGGAGATCATCGAGTCGCGCGCGGCCGACATCGGCTTTGCCATCGCGCTGGAGCCCGAGCTGGAGCAGAAGCTGCACATGCTGCCGGTGGCGCGCGTCCGGATGGTGTGCCTGGCGCCCGCCGATCATCCGCTGGCCCGGCGCAAGTCCGTCACGCCGCAGGACATCTCGCCGTATCCGTTGATCGGGCTGGAGCTGGGCTCGCGGCTCAGCCCGCTGGTGCTCAATGCCTTCAAGCAGGCCGGCACGCCCTACCGCACCGCGGTGGAGGTGCGCTATTCCGAGACGGCCTGCCTGCTGGCGCAGGCCGGCGTGGGCGTGACCGTGGTCGATCTGTTCTCGGCCATGGCGCAGGCCAGGCACGGCGGCGGGCTGAAGATCATCCCGTTCAAACCGGCCATCGAGGTCGAGGCGTTCGCCGTCTCGGCCAAGAACCGCGTGCCGTCGCGGCTGGCGCTGCTGCTGGTCGAGGAAACGCAGAAATCCATCCGGCGCTTCCAGCCGGCCTGACCACGGCTTCGCGCCGCCGCAGGGCGGGCTGGCGGCGCGCATCGGCGACAATGAAGGCCGGCGCGCCATCCGGCGCCGCCCGACCGCCGAGAGCCCGCCCCATGAGATTGTTGCCGGCCATGGGCGCGCTTGCGCTGCTGCTGCATGCGCCCGCCGCGCCCGCCCAGGACTTCGACCGCCACGGCCACGCGCTGGTGCGCGACGCGCAGGGCTGGGTCTACATCGACCGCGCGCACCGCCCGGTGCTGCGGCCGTTCATCTACGACAACGGCCCCGACTACTACGAGGAGGGGCTGGCGCGCTTCGTCGAGCGCGGCAGGATGGGATTCCACGACGAGGCGCTCAACATCGTCATCCCGGCCGAATACGATTTCGTGTTTCCGTTCCAGGGCGGCAAGGCCAGGGCGGGCATGGACTGCCGCGTGCAGCGCCACGGCGAGCACGGGTCGGTGAGCTGCCGGCGCTGGACGACGCTGACCAGGCCCTAGCGCGACTCCATCCAGTCGATGACCAGCCGCATGGTCCGCAGCACATGCTCGATCATCGCTTCGCGCGCGGCGGCGCCGTCGCGCCGCGTCAGCGCGGCAATGATGGCTTCGTGCTGCTGGATGTTCTCTTCCATCAGCCGCGGCGGCATTTTCGAGGCGAAGCCCAGCACGTCCGAGACGCTGCTGCTTTGCAGTTCGCTGACCATGTCGAGCAGCCGCTCGTTGTGGCTGAGTTCGGTGATGAGGTGGTGGAAGTCGAAATTGTGCTGCAGCCACTCCGACCCGCGCTCGTTGCGCACCCGCGAGCGTAGCGTGCTGGCGTAGTGCTTCTGGTGCTGGGCAAGCAGCTTGAGATGCTTGTCCTCGATCCAGTCGACCGCCAGGCGCGCGGCCAGCCCTTCCAGCTCGGCCCGTACTTCGAAGGCCTCGCGGATGGCGCGCACCGAGGGAATGGCGACCATGGCCCGGCCGGTGTCGGTCAGGGAGATGGCGCGCCGCGCCTCCAGGAAGCGCAGGGCTTCGCGGATAGGGGTGCGGCTGGTTCCGAACTCGCTGGCCAGTTCGTACTGGCTCAAGCTGTCCCCGGGCAGATATCGGCCGGACTGGATGCGTCGCAGGATTTCTTCCGAGATTTCCGTCGACGATCGGGTCTGGCTCTTGGGGGCGGATCTTGCGCTCATCAGTCTCGTTGTCTATGCGGGCCGGGCCGGCATGCCTGCCGGTCGCGTCCGCGTGGGTTCATGGCGGGCGGCGCGCGGCAAAGCGCGCCGGCACAGGCACCGATTGTAGTGAGGATGCTCCCCGGTCCGGAAATGGACGCGTCGGCGCGCGGCTGCCGCCTTGCGGGTAATCCCGGATGCCGGTCCGTGGTTGTGTTATGTAGGATCCGTTTTTATCTAAATGGGATCCCATTTTAGACATACGGAATTCTTACATGGAGAGCCACATGAGCGATATCGACCCCATCACTTCAGCCAGGATCCTCAACCCGGGCGGGCGCGGCGGCCCGCTGACCGAGGCCCACCGGCCCATGCAGGCCATGCACCGCGACGACATCGCGTGGGAGAACCTGCGCTACGAGGGGCAATTCTCGAAGATGATGTTCCACCCGGTGCAGGACGACCGCACCATCCCCAACGCCGGCATCGTCCGCTACGAGAAGGGCTCCGGCCACCCCCTGCACAACCATTATTTCGCCCAGATCTGGTACGTGCTGAGCGGCAAGTTCGAGATCGAAGGCAAGGTCTATGGCGAGGGGTCGATGATGTTCCATCCCGATCCGCACTACGAGTACGCGCTGAACACCCTGGAGGACGGGGAAATCCTCTACGTCCAGTACATGGGGCCGACGACGCGCCAGCCGGCGATCTACGAAGGCCGCTTCAACATGGAGACGCGCCGTCCGCTGGAGGATGAGTCGACGGCGGCCTGAGCGCGCGCGGCGGATCGCCGGGCGCATACGCGGCCGCCAGCCGGCGGCCGTTCACGGGGCGGCCGGCGCGGCGCCACGCAATGAATCGGGAGAACGGTAATGGAAAGGCTGATCCAGGTCCTGGACCTGTTCAGCGACAGGATGGGCCGGCTGGCCAGCACGGTGATGCTGCCCATCCTGCTCGTGACTTTCGCGGTGGTCGTCCTGCGCTATGTGTTCGGAATAGGCCTGATCTGGCTGCAGGACAGCTATGTGTGGCTGACCAGTGTTTTCTTCATCTGCATGGCCGGCAACACGTTCCTGCATGACCGCCACGTGCGCGTCGAGCTGTTCCATTCGCGCATGCACGCCAGGAAGCAGGCGCTGGTCAACGCGCTGGGCGTGCTGTTGCTGCTGTGGCCGACGCTGTTCGTGATCGTGCAGCAGAGCTGGCGGCCGATCGCCCGGTCGTGGCGCTTCCTGGAAGCCTCGCCCAACGCCGGCGGGCTGGCGTTCGCCTATGTGCACAAGAGCCTGGTTTACGTCTTCTGCCTGGTGCTGTTCCTGCAGGGCCTGTCGCTGCTGCTGAAGTCGGCGCGCACGCTGGCCGGCGCGCGCGGCGTTGCGCCGGAGGCCTCGCCATGAGCCTGAGCGACGTGCTTTGCCTGCTGATGTTCGCCACCGTGATGGGCACCATGATGTTCGGCTTCCCGGTGGCGTTCACGCTGTCGGGCGTGGGCGTGGCGTTCGCCCTGCTGGGTTCGGCGCTGGACGTGTTCGAGTGGCGCACCATGGGCGGGGTGATGGGGCGGCTGTACGGCATCATGAGCAATGAAATGCTGGTGGCCATCCCGCTGTTCGTCTTCATGGGCATCATGCTGGAGAAGTCCAAGGCGGCCGAGCGCCTGCTGGTGACCACGTCCAGCCTGTTCGGCTCGCTCAGCGGCGGTTTGGCGTTCACGGTGGTGATGGTCGGCACCCTGCTGTCGGCGGCCACCGGCATGGTCGCCGCGACGGTGGCCACGCTGGCCTTGATCAGCGTGCCGGCGATGCGGCGCGCCGGCTACCAGCCGTCGTACATGGCCGGTTCGATCTGCGCGTCGGGCACGCTGTCGCAGCTGATCCCGCCGTCCACGGTGCTGATCCTGATCGGCGACATGCTGCGCGGCGTCACGCCGCCGGACCGCCCGGGCGGGCCGGTGACCGTCAGCGACCTGTTCGCCGGCGCGGTGCTGCCCAGCGTGCTGCTGGTGGCGCTGTTCCTGGGCTATGTGCTGTACCGGGCGCTGTTGCGGCCGGACACCTGTCCGCCGTTGCCCCGCAGCGCCGGACAGCGCGTCGGCCTGCGGCAACTGCTGGTGGACGCGGTGGCCCCGCTGGCTCTCATCGTCGCGGTGCTGGGTTCGATCCTGGCCGGCATCGCCACGCCGACCGAGTCGGCGGCGGTGGGGGCGATGGGCGCCGTGCTGATCGCCTGGATGTACAAGGCGCTGTCCTGGCCGGTGCTCAAGCAGGTCTGCATGGCGACCGGGCACCTGGTGGCGATGGTGTTCACGATCATGATCGGCGCGGCGATCTTCTCGCTGGTGTTCAAGGGGCTGGGCGGCGAGCACCTGGCGCGCGAACTGCTGTCCAGCGTGCCGGGCGATCTCTATGGCGCCTTGCTGCTAGTGTTGCTGATCGCCTTCGTGCTGGGGTTCTTCCTGGACTCGTTCGAGATCATTTTCGTCGTCATCCCGATCTTCGGCCCGCCGCTGCTGTCGCTGGGGGTGGACCCGCTGCTGTTCGGCGTGCTGCTGGCCGTCACGCTGCAGACCAGCTATCTCACGCCGCCGTTCGGGTTCGCGATTTTCTACCTGCAGGGCGTCTACAAGGATATCGGCGCCGAGACCGCGTACCGCGGCGTGTTGCCCTACATCGCCCTGCAGGTGGGCGCGGTGGCGGCCCTGCTGGGCTTTCCCGCCCTGGCGACCTGGCTGCCGGCCGTTCTTTACTGAGCGCGCGCCCGCGCGCCTTCATAACGCACAAGGAGACAACATGAACCCGAATTCGGACAACAAGCGCCGCACCCTGCTGCGGGCCGCGACCGTGGGCGGACTGGGCGCCGTGCTGGCCGGCGCCGCGCCGCCGGCGCTGGCCAAGCCGCGCGTGCGCTGGCGCATGGGCATGGCCTGGACCCGCTCGGCGCCCGGCTACACCACGCCCGTCGTCGCGCTGGCGGATTTCCTCGACAAGGCGACCGGCGGCGCATTCCAGATCGAGGTGTTCGGCGCCGGCGACCTCGTGCCGGCCATGCAGACCTTCGACGCGGTGCTCGATGGCACCCTCGACTGCGGCCACGGCTACGCCAGCTACTGGTCGGGCAAGTCGATCGCCATGAACCTGGTGATGAGCATGCCGTTCGGCACCACGGCCCAGGAAAAGAACGCCTGGCTGCAGTACGGCGGCGGGCAGGCGCTGGCGGACAAGGTGTACGAGCGGCTGGGCGCCAAGTTCTTCCCGCTGGGTAATTGCGGCGTGCAGCCCATGGGGTGGTTTCGCAGGGAGATCAATTCGATCGACGATTTCAAGGGGCTGAAATTCCGCGTCAGCGGCCTGCCCGGCGAAGTGTTGCGCGAGTGCGGCGTGGCGGTGGTCGGCATGCCGCTGGGCGAAGTGCTGCAGGCCATGCAGTCGGGGGCGGTGGACGCCTGCGAGCTGACCGGACCGTACATCGACACCACCCTGGGCATCCAGCGCATCGCCAAGAACTACTATTTTCCGGGCTGGCATGAGCCGGAAGGGCAGTTCGACCTGTTCATCAACCTGGACGCCTGGAACAAACTGAGCCCCGAATACAAGGAGCTGGTGCGGGTGGGCGCCTACTATGCCAACGGCGTCATGCTCAACGAACTGGTCGCCAAGAACGGCAAGGCCTTCGACGACCTGCGCACCGAGCACGGGGTGACGGCGCGCCTGCTGCCCGACGACGTGCTCAAGCGCATGCACGAGATCACCAACGAGCTGCTGGCCGGCGCCTATGAGCGCGATCCGCTGGCGCGCGAGCTGCGCGACAGCCTGCGCGCCTTCCTGGGCAAGGCCGCGCCCTATTCGGAGTACTCGGAACTGCTGTTCATGCAGGCCCGGGCGAGCCTGGCGGGGCGGCCGCGGCTGGGAGCCTGAGCGGCCGGGCCTAGAATGGCGGGCTGACATACAGGGATTCGAGGGGTTATGGCAGACCGCGTGACCAAGGCCTTCCAGCTTGCGACGTTGAAGATCCGGCTCAACAGCGCCGACCTCCAGCGCCTGGACCTGCACCAGCGCATCCAGCGCGCCCTGCGCGCGCTGATCCTTGACGGCGCGCTCGGGCCGGGCGTGCGCCTGCCGGCGACCCGCGCGCTGGCGGGCTCGCTCGGCGTGGCGCGCGACACCGTCGAGAATGCCTATGTGCAACTGCATCGCGACGGCTTCATCGTGCGCCGCCAGGGCTCGGGCAGCTATGTCTCGGAGACGGTGGGCGCGCGCCTGCTGGGCGCGGCGCGCCGGCGCCGGATGGCGGCGGGCGAGCCGCGTGCCGAGCCGGCGCCCGAGGCGGGGCTGAGCCGGCGCGGCAGGCGGATCCACGACAGCGGCGGGGTGCCCGACCAGCGCCAGGTCCGGGCGTTCGCCACGGGACTTCCGGAAACCCGCACCTTTCCCGTCGACGTCTGGGAGCGGCTGCAGCGCCAGGCCCTGAAAGACCAGCGCGCCAGCGTGCTCCTGCATGGCGATCCGCAAGGGGCGCAGCCCCTGCGCCACGCGATTGCCGCCTACCTGAACCTGGAGCGCGGCGCCAAGGTGGACGCCGAGCAGATCCTGGTGCTCAGCAGCACGCGGCAGGCGCTGTTCCTGTGCGCCCAGTTGCTGGTGGACGCCGGCAAGCCGATCCTGATGGAGAACCCGGGCTATTTCGGCGCGCGCAAGGCGTTCGAGGCGGCCGAGGCGCGGATCGTGCCGATCGACGTGGACGCGCACGGCATACGCACCGACCTGCTCAAGGCGGACCGCAGCGGCGCGAGCTGCGTCTACGTGACGCCCTCGCACCAGTACCCTACCGGCGCGACCCTGTCGCTGGAGCGGCGGCTCGACCTGACGGCGTGGGCGGCCGCGCAGGGGCGGTGGATCATCGAGGACGACTACGACAGCGAGTTCCACTACGACGGCCTGCCGACGGCCTGCGTGCAGGGCCTGGACCGCCACCGGCGCACCATCTACCTGGGCACGTTCGCCAAGACGCTGTATCCGGGCCTGCGTCTGGGCTACATGGCGCTGCCGCGTCAGCTGGTGCCGGCCTTCACGCGTGCGCGCGCCATCATGGACGGGCACACGCCGCAGCTCACGCAGCTGACCCTGGCCCGCTTCATGGACGACGGGCATTACAACTCGCATGTGCGCGCCATGCGCAAGCTGTATGCGGGCCGCCGCGACGCGCTGCTGGAATCGCTCGGCAAGTCGCTGCGGGGGATCGCCACCGCGGTACGGCCGCCCGGTGGCCTGCAGGTGCCCTGCCTGCTGGAGCGCGGCTGGTCGGAGGCCAGGACCATCGCGCAGGCGTCCGCAGCCGGCATGCGCCTGGCCGGCCTGAGCGGACTGTACGCGGGCGAAGGCGGCCAGCAGGGATGGATTCTCGGCTATGCCTGCCTGGCCGCGCACGAGATCGAGGCGGCCGTGCTGCGGCTGCGGCGCGCCCTGAAGGCCTGAGCGCGCCGCGCCCGTTAGTACGGCAGCGGAAAGCGCCGGCTCAGATCGGCCGCCCGCGCGCGCACGGCGTCGTGGCCGCCGGCCCGGCCGCCATCGCGCAGTTCGCCCAGCACGGCCAGGATCAGTTCGGCGATTTGCCGGAACTCGGCCGGCCCCATGCCGCGGCTGGTGCAGGCCGCGCTGCCCACCCGGATGCCTGAGGTGACGGCCGCGCTGGCGGCATCGCCCGGGACGGCGTTCTTGTTCAGGGTGATGCCGGCTTCTTCCAGCGCCCGTTCGGCGGCATTGCCGGCCAGCCCCCACGGCCGCAGGTCGACCACGCCGAGGTGGCAGTCGGTGCCCCCCGAGACGATCGACAGGCCGCCTTCGGCCAGGCGCGCGCACAGCGCACGGGCATTGTCGATCACGGCGCGCGCGTAGGCGCGAAAGCCGGGCCGCAGCGCCTCGCCCAGGGCCACGGCCTTGGCGGCGACGACGTGCATCAGCGGGCCGCCCTGCAGGCCGGGGAACACCGCGGCGTCGACGCGCCTGGCGATGTCGGCGTCGTCGGTGAGGATCATGCCGCCGCGCGGCCCGCGCAGGGTCTTGTGGGTGGTGGTCGTGGTCACGTGGGCGAACGGCACCGGCGAGGGGAACGCGCCGCCGGCCACCAGGCCGGCATAGTGGGCCATGTCGGCCACGAAGAGGGCGCCGGTGGCGTCGGCGATGGCGCGAAAGCGGGCGAAATCCGGCACGCGCGCATAGGCCGAGCCGCCGGCGATGATGAGCCGCGGCCGCTCGCGCCGGGCGGTGCGCTCGACCTCGTCCATGTCGATGCGGTGCGAGACGGGATCGACGCCATAGCTCAGCGCCTCGAACCATTTGCCCGACAGATTGACGCGCGCGCCATGGGTGAGGTGCCCGCCCGACTTGAGGTCCAGGCCGAGGATGCGGTCGCCGGGCGCGAGCAGGGCGAGGTATACGGCCTGGTTGGCCTGGCTGCCGGAGTGCGGCTGTACGTTGGCGTAGGCGCAGCCGAACAGGCGCCGGGCGCGCTCGATGGCGGCCTGTTCGGCAACGTCGACGTGGCGGCAGCCGCCATAGTAGCGGCGGCCCGGATAGCCCTCGGCGTATTTGTTCGTCATGACCGAGCCTTGCGCGTCGAGCACGGCCTGGCTGACGAAGTTCTCGGAGGCGATCAGCTCGATCGAGTGCATTTGCCGCTGGCGCTCGGCGTCGACGGCGCGCCAGATTTCGGGGTCGGCATGCCGCAAGGGCAGCGCGCGCGCGTCGGCGGACGCGGCGGCGGCGGGAAGCAGGTCGTTCATCGGATGTCCTGGGACGTAGGGGAAAGCAGGGCAGGCCGGGCCGCGGCGGGCTCGGGCCGGCGGAAGTGGATCAGCCCGTGCGCGGCCAGTCCGGCCACCAGCCCCCAGAAGGCGCCGCCCACGCCCAGCAGCGTGACATTGGCCGCCGTGGCCAGGAAGGTGATGAGCGCGGTCTCGCGGGTGCGCGCGTCGGCCATGGCGCCGGCCAGGCTGCCGCCTATGGCGCCCAGCAGGGCCAGCCCGGCCAGCGTGGTGATGAAGGTCTTGGGCAGCACCATGAACAGCGTGGCCAGCGTGACGCCGAACAGGCCCACCAGGATGTAGAACACGCCGCAGGCCAGGCCGGCGATATAGCGCTTGCGGGGATCCTCGTGCGCGTCGCGGCCGGTGCAGATGGCCGCGGTGATCGCGGCGACGTTGAAGGTATGGGCGCCGAACGGCGCCATGACCAGCGAGCCCAGCCCGGTCGCCACCAGGATGGGGTTGGCGCTGGTCTTGAAGCCGTCGTTGCGCAGCACCAGCATGCCGGGCATGTACTGGCCGGTCAGCGTGATGACGAAAAGCGGCAGGGCCACGCCCAGCATCGCATGCAGCGAGAAGCGCGGCGTCTCGAACACCGGCGCGGCCAGGCTGAGGTGCAGCGCGGAGAAGCCCACCCGCTGCTGGGCCACCAGCAGGCCCAGGCCGATGACCAGGACGCCCACCACGGCAAAGCGCGAGGTGTAGCGCTTGAGCAGCGCGTACGACACCAGCAGCACGATGACCAGCAGCGGATCGGTCGAGGCGCCGCCGAAGGCACTGATGCCGAACTGCAGCAGGATGCCGGCCAGCAGGCCGGCCGCGATGCCGGCGGGGATCATGCGCACCAGCTTCTCGAAGGCGCCGGACAGGCCCAGCACGACAAAGCCCAGCGCCGCCGCCAGGTAGGCGCCGATGACCTCGCCGTACGGCGTGAAAGGCATGACGGTGGCCAGGAAGGCCACGCCCGGCGTCGACCAGGCCGTGATGATGGGCTCGCGGTAGCGCCAGCTGAGCGCGATGCCGGTCACCCCCACGCCGATGGACACGGCCCAGACCCAGGAGGTGGTCTGGGCCGCCGACAGCCCGGCCAGTTCGGCGGCCTGGAAGACCAGGACGAAGGTGCCGCCGTAGTTCACCAGCACCGAAATCAGCGCGGCGACGATGGGCGGAAGGAAATCGGCGGGCCGAAGGGCTGCCGTGGGCGTGTGCATCGATGGCTCCTGCTATCAACCATGCCGGGGCGGACGGCCGCGGCAGGTATTCGATTCTAGGAGCGATATGGCAGGTTTATTCATGCCACATTGTTGATGTGTTCCAGACCACTTTGCGGCCTTGCCGCGCGCCGCGCCGCGCCGGGGTGGTGGCGCGGACGCGCCTGCGCTAGTATGGCCGGACGCCGCGCCGTGCGATGCGCCGCGCGGATCCGCCTTCCCTACGCAAGGAGTCCGCATGGCCACGCTGACGATCAATGGCAAATCCCAGGATATCGACGCACCCGACGACATGCCGCTGTTGTGGGTCATCCGCGACCGGCTCGGCATGACCGGCACCAAGTTCGGTTGCGGCATGGCGCTGTGCGGCGCCTGTACGGTGCACCTGGACGGACAGCCGGTGCGCTCCTGTATCACGCCGGTCGCCGCGGCGGCCGGCAAGCGCGTCGTCACCATCGAGGCGGTGGGCGAGGACGAGGTCGGCCGCGCCGTGCAGCAGGCCTGGACCGAGATCGGCGTGCCGCAATGCGGCTATTGCCAGTCGGGCCAGATCATGTCGGCCACCGCGCTCATCAAGAGCAATCCCAGACCCAGCGACGAGGATATCGACGCGGCGATGAGCGGCAATATCTGCCGTTGCGGCACCTATCCGCGCATCCGCGCCGCCATCAAGCAGGTTGCAGTCAAGGGGGTGGCCAAATGAACGCGTTCGACCGTTTTGCGCAGCCGCATGCCGCCATGGCGGATGAACCTGCCGGCCTGGCGCCCGCTTCGCCCGCGCGGCGCGAGTGGCTCCGGACGGCCGCCACCCTGACCGGCCTGGTGCTGGTGGTGGGGGCGGGCGGGGTGGTGCGCGCCGCCGGCGAGGCGGCCAAGGAAGCAAAGAAGTACGGCGCCGACGGCATGCCGCACGGCACGGTGGACGATCCCCTGGTGTTCGTGTCCATCGCCGCCGACGGCCTGGTGACCATCGTGGCGCACCGCGCCGAGATGGGAACGGGCGTGCGCACCAGCCTGCCCATGGTGGTGGCCGACGAGCTGGAGGCCGACTGGGAGCGCGTGCGCGTGATCCAGGCGCCGGGCGACGAGCCGCGCTATGGCAACCAGGATACCGACGGCTCGCGCAGCACCCGGCATTTCTTCCTGCCCATGCGCCGGGTCGGCGCGGCCGCGCGCGCCATGCTGGAGGCCGCCGCGGCGCGCCAGTGGGACGTGCCGGTGGCCGAGGTGGCCGCGCGCCAGCATGAGGTCTTGCACGAGAAGTCGGGCCGCAAGCTGGGCTACGGCGAGCTGGCGACGGCCGCCGCGGCGCTGCCGGTGCCGGCCGAGGCCGCCCTGCGCCTGAAGCAGCCGGCGCAGTTTCGCTATATCGGCAAGCCGGGCGCGCGCAGCGTGGATATCGAGGACATCGTCACCGGCAAGACTCACTTCGGCATCGACACGCGCCTGGACGGCATGCTGTACGCGTCGGTGGCGCGGCCGGCGGTGCTGGGCGGCAAGGTCAAGGCCTACAAGGCCGAGGCGGCGCTCAAGGTGCCCGGCGTGGTCAAGGTGGTGGAGCTGCCGGCCGGGCCCACGCCGCCGGTGTTCGCGCCGCTGGGCGGGGTGGCGGTGATCGCCTCGGACACCTGGGCCGCGCTCAAGGGCCGCCAGGCGCTGGAGATCGAGTGGGACGACGGCCCGCACGCGACCTACGACTCGGAGGCGTTTCGCAAGACCCTGAGCGAGGGCGCCGGCAAGCCGGCCAAGCCGGTGCGCAATGACGGCGACGCGATGCAGGCGCTGGCGGGCGCGGCCCGCCGCATCGAGGCCGAGTACTACCTGCCGCACCTGGCGCACGCCACCATGGAGCCGCCGGCGGCCACCGCGCGGCTGGCCGACGGCAAGTGCGAAGTCTGGGCCTGCGTGCAATCGCCCTATGGCACGCGCGAGAACGTGGCGCGCCACCTGGGCCTGGACATCGGCGCGGTCACGGTGCACCAGACGCTGCTGGGCGGCGGCTTCGGGCGCAAGTCGAAGTCGGATTTCGTGGTCGAGGCGGCCCTGCTGTCCAAGGCCATGGACGGCAAGCCGGTCAAGGTGACCTGGTCGCGCGAGGACGACCTGGCCAATGATTACTTCCATACCGTGTCGGTCGAGCGGCTGGAGGCCGGCGTGGACGCGCAAGGCAAGGCGGTGGCCTGGCTGCATCGCACGGCGGCGCCGACCATCGGCTCGACCTTCGTGGCCGGCGCCGAGGGCCAGCAGCCGTTCGAGCTGGGCATGTCGGCGATCAACATTCCGTTCCAGATCCCCAACTTCCGCGTCGAGTCGGTGCCGGTGCCGGCGCATACGCGCATCGGCTGGTTCCGTTCGGTGTCGAACATCCCGCACGCATTCGCGGTGCAGAGTTTCGTGGCGGAAATGGCGCATGCGCTGGGCCGCGATCCGCGCGACTACCTGCTGGAGCTGATCGGGCCGCCGCGGCGCATCGAGCCGGCGGCGATGTCGGATGGCTGGAACTATGGCGAATCGCCCGAGCTGTACCCGCTCGATACGGGCCGCATGCGCCACGTCATCGACCTGGCCACCCGCGAAGCGGGCTGGGGCCGCAAGCTGGAGGCGGGCAGGGGGCTGGGCGTGGCGGTGAGCTACAGCTTCGTGACCTACATCGCGACCGTGGTCGAGGTGGAGGTGGGCAAGGACGGCTCGATCTCGGTGCCGCGCGTGCACGTGGCGGTCGATTGCGGCCCGCAGGTGCATCCGGACCGCGTGCGCGCCCAGGTGGAAGGCGCCTGCGTGATGGGCCTGAGCCTGGCCGTGAGCGGCGAGATCTCGTTCGCCAAGGGACGCGCCACCCAGACCAACTTCCACCAGTACGAGGTGGCGCGCATGCCGCAGGCGCCGCGCGAGATCGCGGTGCATCTGGTCGAGCATGGTTTCGACGTGCCGCTGGGCGGCGTCGGCGAGCCGGCGGTGCCGCCCTTCGCGCCGGCGCTGTGCAACGCGATCTTCGCGGCTACCGGCAAGCGCATCCGCGCGCTGCCGATACGCGACCAGCTCAAGGCCTGAGCGCGGCCGGCAAAGGCGGCGCCGGCCGGCGCCGCCTTCCTGGCGCGGCGCGGGGGTTTTGGCTACGATGCTGCGATGCCCAGCCCGTCCCGTTCTCCCGCCGCCGCCTACAAGAAGGCCCCGTCGCTCAAGGGCCTGCCGTCGATCCGGCAACTGCGCGCCTTTGTCGCCGTCTATTACACCGGCACGCTTTCGGCGGCCGCCGAAGCCTTGTCGCTGACCCAGCCCGCGGTGACCATCCTGCTCAAGGAGCTGGAGGAAAAACTGGGCGTGCGCCTGTTCGACCGCACCACGCGCGCGCTGCGGCGCACGACCGCCGCGCTCGAAGCCATCGCCTACGCCGAACGCGTGCTGGGCGAGCTGGACGCGCTGAGCGCCAGCATGATGGACCTGGCCGACGTGCGGCGCGGCCGCCTGCGGGTGGCGGCCACTTCCACGGTGGCGCAGACGCTGCTGCCCAAGGTGGTGCGCCGCTTCCTGGACCTGCATCCGGGCGTGAAGGTCAGCGTGGACGATTGCGCGCCCGCCATGTTCGCCGAGCATGTCCTGAGCGAGCAGGTGGACCTGGGCGTGGGCACGCTGGAGAGCGCCGTGCCGGGGTTGGAGCAGCATCAGTTCCTGGGCGACCACCTGTGCGCGGTGGCCACCGACGCGGCGTTCGGGCATGGCCGGCCGATGACATGGAAGCAGCTGTCGGGCCTGCCGGTCATCGTGGTGCAGGCCGGCTACGGCGTGCGCCGCAGCATCGAGCGCGCCGCGCAGCAGGCCGGCGTGGAGCTGCAGGTGGCCTTCGAGGTATCGCTGCTGACCACGGCGCTGGCCATGGCGGCCAGCGGCCTGGGCGTGGCGGTGGTGCCGCAGTCCATCCTGGCCCATACCCACTACACCAACCTGGTGGCGCGCCGGCTGGTGCGCCCGGTGGTGCTGCGCAGCACCTCGGTGGTGTTCAAGGAAGCGCGCGCCCTGTCGCCTTCGGCGCAGGCCTTCGCCGAGTTGCTCAGGCGCGAGTTTTCCTCGCCGGCCTAGGCGCCCAGCGCCGCGCTCAGGCGCGCGGCCGCGTCGCGCAGCACCGGGATGTGGGCATCCTTGTAGCGATGCACCGGCATGGTCAGCGTCAATGCGCCGGCCAGCATGCCTTGCGCGTCGAAAACCGGCGCCGAAATCCCCGCCAGTTCGGGTGAGCGGTCGCTCACCGGCGAGGCCATGTAGCCGCGCAGGCGCAGCGCATCGTAGAACTCGCCCGGCGTATCGCTGAAAGCCATCAGCACATGGCCGCCGGTGCCGCGATCGAGCGGCAGCAGATCGCCCGCGTGGCTCTGGTCGGACAGGGGCTGCGGCGAACTGACGCGGTACAGCACCAGCCGGTGCGCGCCCTGGCGCACATGGAACGAGGCGCTTTCCCGGGTTTGCCCGACCAGCTCCTGCAGGGCAGGCAGCACGACATCCTGCAGGTTGAACGAGGCGGCGTAGACGCGGTTCAGGCGCGCGGCCGCCGGCCCCAATGCGTAGCGCCCGTCGGGGCGCCGCAGCACGAATCCGAAATGCATCAGCGAAGCCAGCAGCCGCAACACGGTGCTGGGTACCAGGCAGGCGCGCTCGCTCAGCTCGCTGAGCGACAGCGTCTGGTCGGTGACGCGAAACGCGGTCAGCAGGGTCAGGGCGCGGTCGACCGCGGTGACGCCGCCTTCGGCGCTTTGCGCGCGGTCTGCCGGACGAACGGGATAGCGGGGCATGGGCGGACGACGCCGGTCTTGACACGGCAAGAACACGGCATTTATTCTATTAAACAGAAGTTAATTTTATCAGATAGAAATAACAGGCACAAGTGGAAAAAATCCTGATCAGCGAAGTCGGCCCCCGCGACGGTTTGCAGAATGTCCAGGCGGTCATGCCCACCGAGGCCAAGTTGCGGTGGATCGGCGCGCTTGCGGCGGCCGGCCTGCGCGAGGTGGAAGTCGGTTCGTTCGTGCATCCCAAGTGGCTGCCGCAGATGGCGGACGCCGATGCGGTCGTGTCCCGGGCGCGCGCCATCGCGGGGCTGACCGTGCTGGCGCTGGTGCCCAACCTCAAGGGCGCGCAGCGGGCGCTGGCGGCCGGCGCGCACAAGATCACCGTGCCGGTCTCGGCTTCGCAGACGCACAACATGGCCAATGTGCGCATGACCTGCGAGCAGTCGATCGAGGCCATCGCCGCCATCTGCGCGTACCGCGACGAGATGGCGGGCGAGGGCCCGCGCGTCGAGGTCGAGGCGGGTATTGCCTCGGCTTTCGGCTGCTCGCGCGAAGGCGCGGTGCCCGAGCGCTGGGTGATGGAGATGGCCGAGCGGCTGGCGCGGGCCGGCGTGGATTCCGTCGGCCTGTCCGATTCCGTGGGCGTCGCCCAGCCGTTCCAGGTCAAGCGCATGTTCGGCCAACTGCTGCGCCTGCTGGGCGAGCGCGCCGGCGGCGCGCATCTGCACAACACGCGCGGGCAGGGGCTGGCCAACGCGGTGGCGGCGCTGGAAGCCGGCGTGACCACGCTGGATGCGTCGCAGGGCGGCCTGGGCGGTTGTCCGTACGCGCCGGGAGCAACCGGCAATATCGTGACCGAAGACCTGGTCTACCTGCTCGAGTCCATGGGCGTGGATACCGGCATCGACCTGGACCGGCTGCTGCAGGCGCGCGCCATCCTGGCCGCCGCGCTGCCCGGCGAACCCCTGTACGGCCACTTGGCCGACGCGGGGGTGCACCGGGGGTTCCGCTACGCCGATCCGGCCCGCGCCGGGCTGGCCGCGCCCGCGCAGGCGGCCTGCGCGGGCGGCGCGCAACCCACGGAGGCGGCATGAACGCGTCCGGCGCCATGCTGCCCCTGCAAGGCGTGCGCGTCATCGAGATGACGCACATGGTGATGGGGCCCACCTGCGGGCTGGTGCTGGCGGACCTGGGCGCCGAGGTCATCAAGGTCGAGCCGCCCGGCGCGGCCGGGCGGCCGGGCGAGCACACCCGCTACCTGAAGGGCGCGGGCGCCGGCTTCTTCGCCGCCTGCAACCGCAACAAGCAAAGCGTCATCCTGGACCTGGACGCCGCCGACGGCCGCGCGGCGCTGTACGAGCTGGCGGCCGGCGCCGACGTCTTCGTCGAGAATTTCCGGCCCGGCGCGCTGCTGGAGCGCGGGCTGGGCTACGAGGCGCTGTCGGCGCGCAATCCCGGCCTGGTCTATTGCTCGCTCAAGGGCTTCCTGGACGGTCCCTATGCCGAACGCACGGCGCTGGACGAGGTCGCGCAGATGATGAGCGGGCTGGCCTACATGACCGGCCCGGTCGGGCAGCCGCTGCGCGCCGGCGCGCCGGTCAACGACATGATGGGCGGCATGTTCGGCGCCATCGCCGTCATGGCGGCGCTGCGCCAGCGCGAGCGCTCGGGCCGCGGCCAGCACGTGGTCAGCGGCCTGTTCGAGAACGCCGCCTGGCTGGTGTCGACCCACATGCTGCAGCAGGCCATCACCGGCGTGGAGCCGCCGCCCATGTCGGCCGGCAGGCGCGCCTGGGGCGTCTACGACGTGTTCCAGTCCGCCGACGGCAAGCAGATTTTCATCGGCGTGGTCACCGAGCGGCAGTGGCAGCGGTTTACCGAAGCGCTGGGCGAGCCCGAACTGCGCGACCCCGCCTACGGCGACAACAACGCGCGCGCCCAGGCGCGCCCGACGCTGATCCCCCTGGTGGGGCGGCTGCTGGCGCGGCGCACGCTCGACGAGCTGCAGGATCTCTGCGCGCGGGCCGGGCTGCCGTTCGCGCCCATCGCGCGGCCCTGGGACCTGTTCGACGATCCGCACCTGAACGCCGCCCAGGGCCTGCTGCCGATCACCCTGGCCGACGGCAGTCCGGCCAAGGTGCCCGGCCTGCCCATCCAGTTCGACGGCCAGCGGCTGGGCGTGCGGCGCGACGTACCCCGTCCGGGCGAACACAACAACGCAGTCCTGAGCACCCTGACCGGCACGGCCGGACGCAAACTAGAGGAAAAGCAATGAAGCTGATCAACGGCGTCGAAGTATGCGACACGCTGGAAGAACTGATTGCCCCCGGCCATACCGCCCTGGTGGTGGTGGATGTGCAGAATGATTTCTGTCATCCCGACGGCCATTTCGCGCGCCATGGCAAGAAGATCGATACGATCGCCGCCATGCTGCCGGCGCTGGTTCCGTTCGTCGGCGCCGCCCAGGACATGGGCATTTTCACGGTGTTCCTGCAACAGCTGACGCTGCCCCATGGACGCAGCGATTCGCCCGCCTGGCTGCGCCTGAAGTGCCGCGACGGCAAGTCGCCGGACTACACCCTGCCCGGCACCTGGGGCGCCGAGCTGGTCGACGGCCTGCAGCCGCGCGCCGGCGACGTGGTGGTGCCGAAGTTCCGCCCCGACGCCTTCGTGCGCACCCCGCTGGACGGCATCCTGCGCGCCCAGGGGATCAAGTCGCTGGTCATCGTCGGCACCACGACCGAAGGCTGCGTCGAGTCCACGGTGCGCGGCGCGTCGTACCACGACTACTACGTGATTCCGGTCAGCGACCTGATCACCGGTCCCATCCCGGACCTGCACGCCAATTCGCTGGCGTTCATGCGCGCGCGCTATCCGGTGGCCGAATCGGCGCAGGTGCTGGAAACCTGGCGCGCGGCCCGCGGCGCGGCGGCCGCCTGACAGGGGGAGAGCGAGCATGAATGTGCTGCAAGGATTGCGCCGCGCCGCCTGCGCGTTGCTGGCCGCCGGCCTGTTGTCCGTCCCGGCCGCGCAGGCCGCCGGCTATCCCGACCGGCCCGTGCGCCTGCTGGTGGGCTTCGCGCCGGGCGGGCCGACCGACCTGGCCGCCCGGCTGGTGGCCAAGCACCTGGGCGCCGACCTGGGCCAGGCGTTCATCGTCGAGAACCGCGCCGGCGCGGGCGGCAACATCGCCACCAAGGACGCGGCCGCGGCCACGCCCGACGGTTATACGGGCCTGGTCGCCGGCATCAACATCACGATCAATCCCTGGATGACCGCCGACATGCACGTCGACAGCCGCAAGGACCTGGCGCCGGTGCGCATCGTGGCGATCGCGCCCACCATCCTGGTGGTGCGCAACGATTTCCCGGCGCGCGACTTCCAGGAGTTCCTGCGGGAAGTGCGCAAGCATCCCGATGCCTACAACTCCGCGGCGCCCGGCTCGTCGCCGATGCTGGCGACCGAGCTGTTCTCGCAGCAGACGGGCACCCGCATCACGCCCGTGCCGTACAAGGGGGCGTCGCCGGCCATGATCGACCTGATCGCCGGCCACGTGGACCTGTCCTTCGCGACGCTGGGTTCGGTGCTGCCGCACATCAAGAGCGGCAAGGTGCGGGCGCTGGCCCTGGCGGCGCCCGAGCGCGACGCGCAACTGCCGGACGTGCCCACCTTCGCCGAGCTGGGCATGAAGGATTTCCGTTTCGATGCCTGGGCGGGCGTATTGATGCCGGCCGGCACGCCGCCGGCGGTGATCGACACCCTGGCGCGTTCGCTGGACAAGCTGGCCGCTTCCCCGGCGTTCGAGGCGCAGGTGCTCGAACTCGGGATGAAGCCCGTCGTGCGGGATTCGCCGTCGGCGTTCGCCCGCACCATCGATACCGAGCTGGGTCTGTACAAGACGCTGGCCCAATCCGTGCGCGGCAAGATCGCGCAATGACCTTCGCCGCGGCGGGCATGCGCGCCGCGGCGGCCTACAAGAAAGATGGAGTTCTCTTGATCACTTCCGCACATGGAAAAGACTACCCCCTGGGGCTGCGCCAGGCCGAGGGGCGTAACGCGGCGTTGCGCCGCCTGCTGGCCGCGCCCGAGCTGCTGGTGGCCCCGGGCGCCTACGACTGCGTGGGCGCGCGGCTGGTCGAGCAGGCCGGCTTTGCGGCGATCTACCTGACCGGGTCGGGCATGTCCATGTCCGCCCTCGGCGCGCCCGACGTGGGCCTGATGTCGTTCTCCGAGATCCTCGACCGCGCCGCGCGCGTGGCCGACATGGTGTCGGTGCCGGTCATCGTCGATGCCGACACGGGCTACGGGGGGCCGCTGAACCTTATCCGCACGGTGCGGGCCTTCGAGCGGGCCGGCCTGTCGGGCATCCAGATCGAAGACCAGGCCTGGCCGAAGAAATGCGGCCACGAGGGCGGGCGCAACCTGGTTTCCAGCGCCGAGATGGAAGGGCGCATCAAGGCGGCGGTCGATGCCCGGATCGATCCCGACCTGGTGATCATCGCGCGCACCGACGCGCGCAGCGACCACGGTCTGGATGCCGCGCTGGAGCGCGCGGCGCGCTACGCCGAGGCGGGCGCCGACGTGATCTTCGTCGAAAGCCCCGAGAACGAACAGGAGCTGGCCGCCATCGCCGCGGCGGTAAAGGCGCCCGTGCTGGCCAATATGGTCGAAGGCGGGCGCACCCCCATCCTGCCGGCCAGCCGCCTCGCGCAACTGGGCTTTGCCATGGCGATCTATCCGAACGCCCTGACCCGCTGCTTCGCGCACGCCGGGCTGGAAATGCTGCGCGGGCTGGCCGCCGACGGCAGCACGGCGGGCTCGGCCGCGCGCATGCTTTCGCACCGGCAGCTGTGGTCGCTGTTCGAGTACGAAAAGTGGATCGCCACCGAGCAGCGCCTGGGCGGCGCCTGAGCCGGCGCCGGCCGGCGCGCCTCGCGCAGCACCCTAGATATCAACATACATAGCAGGGCAGACCCCAAGGGAGAAATCATGAAAAAGCAACTCATCGGCGCCGTCGTCGCGACGGCCATGTTCGCCGCGCCGCTGGCCGCCACGGCGGCCACCTGGATGGCCTATACCTTCGGCCCGTCCGAGAACCTGGCCAACGTGCAGGGCATGAAGCGCGTCATGGAGGACATCGAGAAAAACACCGGCGGGGAGGTGAAGTTCCGCCTGCGGCTGGCCGGCTCGCTGCCGATCCAGGCCACCGACATCACCCAGGCCGTGGGCAACGGCACCGTCCGTTTCGCCGACGACGGCTTCTACCTGGGCAATGTGCGCATCGCCGGCATCCTGCGCCTGCCCATGCTGCTGCGCTCGCAGGAGGACTTCGACAAGGCCTACGCCATCATGAAGCCTTATGTCGAGCGCGACTTCGGCAAGCAGGGCGTGGTGGTGCTGGGGCATTTCAGCTTTCCGCACCAGGTCATCTTCTCGGCCCGCAAGCTGGAGGGGCTGGACGACATCAAGGGGCAGAAGCTGCGTGTCTCCTCGCCGGAGCAGGCGGCCTTCGTGCAGCGCGCCGGCGGCATTCCGGTGACGCTGGGCGGGGCCGAAGTGCCGTCCGCGCTGTCGGCCGGCACGATCGACGGCGCGCTGACGGCCAGCGCCGGCGGCGGCAAGATCTGGGGCGACATGCTCAAGTACAACCTGCGCCTGCCGGTCAATTATTTCGACGGGTTCTACATCGTCAACAAGAAGGCGTTCGAGGCGCTCAGCCCCGAGATGCAGGCGAAGATGCGCGAGTCCGTGACGCGCCAGGCGCCCGGCACGACGGCGCAGATCGCCAAGGAAGAGGGCGAGGTGACCGACGCCCTGCGGCAAAAGGGCATGGTGATCGTGCCGTCCACGCCCGCCATGGAGCAGGCCGCGACCGACCTGGTGAGCGGATACTGGGAAGACTGGGCGCGCCAGCAGGGCCCCGAGGCCGTGCAGGCCCTGGCGGAAGTCCGCAAGGCCCTGGGCCGCTGAAGCGTCGGGAGGCATCGCATGAACAAGCCTCAACCGCTGGCCCCGCCAGGCGGCCTGCCGCTGGTGTCCGGCCTGATGCGCGTCCAGCGCCTGTTGTCCGAACTGATCGTGCTGGCCATGACGCTGCTGATCGCCGCCGAAGTCATTTGCCGCGCCCTGTTCGGTTTTTCGCTCATGATCGTCGAGGAGGTGGGCGGCTACCTGCTGGTCGCCCTGGTCTTCCTGGGCATGGGGGTAGCCCTGCACGACGGCGTGCTGTTTCGCGCCGAATTCGTGATCAACGCACTGGGCGAGCGCGCGCGACTGATCCTGCAGTGCGTGTTCGACGCGATCTGCCTGGCCGGCATGGCGATGCTGTCCTGGCAGCTTGGCGTTCAGGTCTGCGAATCCTATGCGCGCGGCGTGCGCGCCGCCACCACGCTGGCCACGCCGCTCTACCTGCCGCAGCTTTTCATGGTGGCCGGCGCGCTGTCGACGGCGCTGGTGCTGCTGTCGCAGCTGCTCGAGGGCCTGGCCCGTCTCAGGAGCCCGCATCATGAGTGAAATGACCCAGTTCGTGGTGGTGATCGGGGTGTTCCTGGTCCTGTTGCTGGCCGGCATGTGGATCCCGTTCGCGATCTTTCTTTCCGCCAGCCTCTATATCGTGCTGTACGCCGGCTGGGACGGCCTGAGCGGTTTCGGGCTGAGCTCGTGGGGCAGCATGAACAGCTTTACGCTTACCGCCATTCCGCTGTTCATCCTGATGGCCGAGATCATGCTCGAAAGCGGGCTGAGCCAGCGGGTGTACCGCGGGCTGGCCCGCATCGTGCGCAGGCTGCCCGGCGGGTTGCTGCAGACCAACATCGCCGGGTGCGCGGCGTTCTCGGCCATCAGCGGCTCGTCCGTCGCCACGGCGGCGGCCATTGGTTCGGTGGCGCTGCCGCAGCTCGAGGCGCGCGGCTATTGCCTCAAGCTGTCGACCGGCACGCTGGCCGCGGGCGGTACGCTGGGCATCCTGATCCCGCCCAGCATCGCCATGATCATCTACGGCACCTTCACCGAGACCTCGATCGCCAAGCTGTTCATGGCGGGCGTCGTGCCGGGGCTGGCGCTGGTGGGCCTGTTCATGTGCTACGTGGCGGTGCGCTGCCTCGTCAATCCGCGTCTGGCGCCGCCGCCCGAGCAGGATACGCCGCCGCCGCTGCGCCAGACGCTGGCCGACCTGCTGCCGTTCGGCGCGCTGATCGTCGGCGTGATGGGCAGCCTGTACGCCGGCCTGGCCACGCCCACCGAGGCGGCGGGCGTGGGCGCATGCCTGGCGGCGCTGATCGCGCGCATCTGGGGCGATTGCTCGGTCGCCATGCTGCGCCGGTCGCTGGCCAAGACGGTCAAGGCCTGCGGCGCCATTCTGTTCATCGTGTACGCCGCTTTCCTGTTCTCGTACGCCATCGCCATGACCGGCCTGACCGACAGCCTCACCGACCTGCTCGATGCCTGGCAACTGAGCCGCCTGGAGCTGCTGCTGGCCGTCGTGCTGCTGTACACCGTGCTGGGCTTCCTGATGGACAGCATCGGCATGATGGTGATCACCGTGCCCATCCTGCACCCCATCCTGGCCAGCTACGGCGTCGACCCGATATGGTTCGGCGTGCTGCTGGTGGTGCTGATCGAACTGGGTCAGATCACGCCGCCGGTCGGCATGAACCTGTTCGTCGTCAAGAGCGTGTCGCCGTCGGCCCGGCTCAAGGACGTCGTCATGGGTTCGTTGCCGTTCTGCCTGCTGATGTATGTCCTGATCGCCTGGCTGATCTACTCCCCCCAATTGGCCCTGTGGTTCCCGGGCCGGATGACCGGATAAGCGCATGTTCAATCCTCCTTCCCTTATCGTCCCCGAGGTGTTCTGCAGCGTGCCCGAGCGGTATCGCAAGCGCGACCAGAGCGCCGAATGGCTGCGCGTGCAAAAGCGCGGCGCCACCGCGCACAGCTTCCTGGAGGGGCCGGCCTTCGACCGGGCCGGCAACCTGTACGTCACCGACATCCCGTACGGACGCGTGTTCCGGATCAGCCCGGCGGGGGACTTCGAGCTGGTGGCCGAATACGACGGCGAGCCCAACGGCCTGAAGGTGCATCGCGACGGCCGCATCTTCATCGCCGACCACAAGCACGGCATCATGCTGCTGGACCCGGCCAGCGGCGCCGTGGCGCCGTACCTGGACCGTCCCCGCCTGGAGCGCTTCAAGGGGGTCAACGACCTGTACTTCGCGCCCAACGGCGACCTGTACTTCACCGACCAGGGGCAGTCCGGGCTGCAGGATCCCAGCGGCCGCGTCTATCGCTACAGCGCGCAGGGCCAGCTGAGCTGCCTGATGGACAACATTCCCAGCCCCAACGGCATCGTGCTCGCGCCCGACGGGGGCAGCCTGCTGATCGCCGTGACCCGCGCCAATTCCGTCTGGCGCGCGCCCCTGCTGGCCGATGGCAGCGTTTCCAAGGTGGCGGCGTTTCTCAACCTGTCGGGCGGCTTCGGTCCCGACGGCCTGGCGCTGGACCAGGCCGGCGGCCTGGCCGTCTGCCATCCGGGCCTGGGCTCGGTGTGGCTGTTCGACGCCGATGGCGAACCGCTGGCGCGCGTGCGCTCGCAGACCGGCAAGGTCATCACCAACTGCGCCTATGGCGGGCCGCAGCGCCAGTGGCTGTACATGACCGAGGCCGATTCCGGCCTGGTGCTGCGCGCCCGCATGCCGGCGCCAGGCATCGACCTGCTGGAGGACCAGCCATGAAACCGTCCACGCCCGCGCGGCTCGTCGACCTGGCCAAGGTCATACGCAGCAAGAATGCCGGCCCGCTGCAAACCACGCTGGACCTGATGTTCGCCACGGCCGAGCACTACCGCGTGGCGCGCGACAGCGAGGCGCTGAGCGCCGCCAGCGTGGCGCGCCTGTATGGCATCGAGCCCGATTGGGTGCGCGTCATTCCGTACGAGGCCGCGCACGCCATCAAGATCGTGCTGGACCGTCCGCTGCCGGCCGGCCAGCCGGGCGACCGCGACGTATACGGCGCCCAGCAACATTACCCTCTCCTGGATCTCACACTATGAAGACGGCTGTGCAATCACTGCTGGCGGCCGGCCTGGCGCCGGGCCAGCCCCTGCGCGCGCTGGCGGCCTCCGGCCAGCTGGGCTACGGCATTCCCACGCCCGCCTTTCATGCCGGCATGGCGCGCGACCCGCATTTCGTCGGGTGCGACATGGGCTCCATCGATGTCGGGCCGTACTACCTGGGGTCGGGCAGGCTGGCCACTTCCGAAGCCATTACGCGGCGCGACCTGACGCTGGTGCTGCGCGGCGCCCGCGCCCGGAACGTCCCGCTGCTCATCGGCACCGCCGGCACCTCGGGCGCGGCGCCGCACCTGGCCCAGACGCTGGACATGCTGCGCGACATCGCGCGCGCCGAGCGGCTGGATTTCAAGATGGCGGTCATCGGCGCCGACATGCCGCGCGAACTGGTGGCGCGGCAGCTGCGGGCCGGGCGCGTGCATCCGCTGGGCCGCATCCCGCCGCTGGACGAGGCGGCGGTGCACGATGCCGCCCACATCGTCGGGCAGATGGGCAACGAGGCCTTCATCCGCGCGCTGGCCTGCGAGCCGGACGTGATCGTCGCCGGACGGGCCTGCGATACCGCGGTGTTCGCCTCCATACCGGTCATGCTGGGCTATGACACCGCGCTGGCCGTGCACATGGCCAAGATCATCGAATGCACCTCGATCTGCTGCGATCCGGGCGGCCGCGACGCCATCCTGGGCACGCTGGAGCGCGACAGCTTCACGCTGGAGAGCATGAACCCGGAGCGCGCCGCCACGCCGGTCTCGGTGGCGGCCCACAGCCTGTACGAGCAGGCCGATCCGATGACGGTGCAGGAGCCCGACGGGACGCTGGACGTTAGCCAGGCGCGCTTCGAGGCCGTGGACGCGCGCCGCACCCGCGTCAGCGGCGCCGCCTGGCGCGAGGCGGACCAGAAAACCGTCAAGATCGAGGGCGCGCAATGGGTGGCCGAGCGCGCCGTGGTGTGCGCGGGATCCTGCGATCCGCGCGTGATCGCCAACCTGGCCGCCATCGAGGCCGGCGTGCGCAAGAACGTGGCCGCCGTCCTGGAAGGCAGCGTGGCGGACTACGAACTGGTCTTCCGCGTCTATGGCGCGGGGGCCACCCAGGTCTACCCGGGCGCGCGCATCGCCGCCGGCGCCGAGGTGTTCTTCCTGCTGGAGTGCCTGGCGCCCACCGCCGACGCGGCGCTGGCCGCCGCCACGGTGGCCAAGCAGTACCTGCTGCACCACGGCTTTCCGGGCCGGCTTTCGACCGGCGGCAATATCGCGTTCCCGTTCACGCCGCCCGAGTTGCGCGCCGGTACGGCGTATCGCTACAGCGTCTATCACGTCATGGAGTGCGACGACCTGCCGGGGCTGTTCCCGGTCGAGGTCGAGCAGGTGCGCGGCAGCGCCCGGGTGGCGGGCGGCTAGCGCCCACCTGCCCGCGGCGCCGCCGGGCGGCCGCTAGCCGCCCAGCGCCTGCGACAGCTTGCGGGCCAGCGCGACCACGCGCGGGCCCAGCGCCGCCACGGCGGCTTCGTCCAGGCGCGTGGCCGGGCCGAACAGGCCGATCGAGCCGGCCACCCGGCCGCCATTGAAGAACGGCGCGGCCACCGCCGCCGCGCCGACGATGAGTTCGTCGCGGCTGGTCGCGTAGCCGACCTGGCGCGTCTGCTCCAGCTCGCGCCGGAATTGCGCCGGATCGAGCGGCAGCCCGCGCGTGTATTGCTCCAGGTGCTCCAGCGCGTCTTCCTTGAAAGCCAGGATGGCGCGCCCGGTGGCGCCCATGGCGATGCGTTCGGTGTAGCCCACGCCGCGCTTGAAATTCAGGGGTTGCGGGCTGGGCAGCTCGGCCAGGCATAGCCGCATTTCGCCCTGTTCGACGAAGATGGCGACCGTTTCCTGGGTTTCGTTCCACAGTTCGCGCAGCAGCGGCTCGGCCAGCGCGGCCAGGTCCTGGGTTTCGGTCCAGATGTGCGACAGGCGCGCGACCGCCGGCCCCAGCCGGAAGCGCTGCGGGTCGCCGCTGGCGGTGATGAAGCCCTTGGCCTCCAGCGTGTACAGCAGCCGGTAGAGCGTGGGGCGGCTCAGGCCCACTCGCTGCAGCAGCTGGCTGGCGGTGAGCTCCGCATCCTGGCGCGAGAACGCCAGCAGGATGTCCAGCGCCCGGTTCACCGCGCGCACGCTGTCGCCGCCTTTTTCCGGCTTTTCTTCGAGTTCGGCGCTGTCGCTGTCTTTCACTTCCAAAGTCCTCTCCATGTCGTAGGCCGCGCAGCCCTGCCCAAGTCTACCGCGTGGCGCGCCGGCGGCCGGGCGCGCCGGTCCCGGTTGTTGCGTTCGATCAAGTTGTCCGTATAATGAGAATGCAGTACGTAGTACGGACAACGAAACGGGAGACAGGACGATGAGGAAATCAATCTTGAGTGGGGCGGCCGCGCTGCTGGCACTGGCCTGTGCGCTGGGCGCGCCGGGCGCGCGCGCCGCGTATCCGGAGCGGCCGGTCAGCGTGGTGGTGGGGTTCGCGCCCGGCGGCACCAACGACATCCTGGCGCGGCTGATCTCGGCCAAGCTGCAGGCCCGGCTGAAACAGCCTTTCGTGGTGGAGAACCGCGCCGGCGCCAACTCGATCATCGCGGCCGAATACGTGGCGCGCGCCCAGCCCGACGGCTACACGATCTTCGTGGCCTCCAGCGGCGCGCTGACGATCAACCCGGCGATCTACACCAAGCTGGGCTACGACCCCCGGCAGGCGTTCAAGCCGGTGGCCATGCTGGGCGTGTTTCCGCTGGTGGTGGTGACCAATGCCGAGTCCAAGGCCGAGCGCCTGGCCGACCTGAAGACCCTGGCGGCGCAGCGTTCCGACCACACGCTCAACCATGGGGTGGGTTCGTCGACGTTCCAGCTGGCGGCCGAGTACTACGCGCGCCAGACCGATCTGTCGCTGATGCACATCAGCTACCGCGGCACCGGGCCGCTGCTGTCGGCGCTGCTGGCCAACGAGGTCGACGTGGGTTTCGCCGACGTGGCGGCGGTGGTGTCGCAGATCGGCGCGGGCAAGCTCAAGCCGCTGGCGGTGACCACGGCCGAGCGTTCGAGCGTGCTGCCCGACGTGCCCACCATCGCCGAGGCCGGCGTGCCCGGCTACGACGTGCCGGTCTGGACCGGCCTGGTCGTGCCCCGGGACACGCCGGACGAAGTGGTGCAGGCGCTGCAGGGCGCGCTGAAGGAAATCCTGGCCGATCCCGACACCATCGCGCAATACCGCCCGCTGGGCATGGAGCCCGGCAACGTCGACGGCGCCGCGCTGCAGCAGCGCATCGGCGACGACATCGCGCGCTGGACCAAGGTGGCGCGGGAAGCGGACATCAAGGCGAATTGAGATCGTAGCGGAGCAGATGCCATGGACACGGTGCCCATCACTCTTTTGTTTTCCGATGGCGCGGCGCGCCGTATCGACGCCCCGCGCGGCGCCAGCATCGTGCAGGCGGCCGGCGACGCCGGCCTGGGACTGCTGACCGACTGCAGCAACGGGCAGTGCGGCACCTGCGCGGCCACGCTGGTGTCGGGCGCCATCGAGCTGGGCGATTACGACCGCGCGGTGCTGCCCGATGGCGACCGGGCCGATGGCGCCATCCTGGCGTGTGTATCGCGCATCACCGGACCCTGCGTGGTCGAGCTGCCCTACGAGGTCGACGAGGCGCAGGCGCAGCCCTTGCCGCCCATGGCGGGCACGGTGGTCGCGCTGGAGCAGATCGCGCAGGAGACCATGCTGCTGGAGGTGGAGGTGGCCGAGGCGGTCAGCTTCCAGCCCGGCCAGTACGTGCGCATCCGGCCCGAGGGGCTGGACGCGTGGCGCTCGTATTCGATGGCCTGCGGCTCGGGCGAGCGGCGGCTGCGCTTCTATGTCCGGCTGGTCGAGGGCGGGGTGTTCTCGACCTGGCTGACCCAGGCGGCCAGGCTGGGCGCGTCTGTGGCGCTGAGCGAGCCGCACGGCAGTTTCTTCCTGCGCAGCGAAGCGCGTCCGCGGCTGTTCATCGCCGGCGGCACCGGGCTGGCGCCGTTCCTGTCGATGCTGCAGGCCATCGCCGCGGACCCCGCGCAGCAGGAGATTCCCACCACCTTGCTGGTGGGCGCGCGCTCGGGCGCCCACCTGTTCGCGCTGGACCAGCTGGCCGCCTTGCGCGAGCGCTGGCCGGCGCTGCAGGTGCGCCTGGCCGCCGAGTCCGAGCCGCGCGGCGAATGCCATACCGGGTACGCCACCGACTTGCTGGCCGGGCTGGGGCTGGACCCCGCCACGCGCGTGTACCTGTGCGGGCCGCCCGCCATGGTGGAGGCCGGCCGCGGCGCCGCCGAGGCCGTCGGGCTGGCGCGCCGCGACATGCTTTGCGAACGCTTCAACTAATCGATTTCACCAGGATGCCGAACATGCAACCCACGCACTACGACCGCATGGTCGATCTCAAACAGGGCACGATCAGCCGCGAAATCTTCTCCAGCAAGGAGATCTTCGAGGAAGAGCTGGAAAAGATATTTACCCGCGCCTGGCTGTTTGTCGGGCATGAAAGCCAGATTCCCAATCCGGGCGATTTCTACACCTCGCGCATGGGCGCCGAATCGGTGATCCTGACGCGCGACAAGAAGGGCAAGGTGCACGTGTTCCTCAACTCGTGCCGCCACCGCGGCATGAAGGTGTGCCAGTACGACCATGGCAATACGCAGCTGTTCACCTGCCCCTATCACAGCTGGAGCTACACCACCGAGGGCAAGCTGTTCGGCGTGCCGCAGTACAAGGCCATCTACGACGGCAACCTGTGCAAGGAAGACTGGTCGCTGATCGAAGTGCCCAAGCTGGAAACCTACAAGGGCACCGTATGGGCCAGCTGGGACAAGGACGCGCCCGATTTCCTGACCTACCTGGGCGACGCCAAGACGCACCTGGACCTGGCGCTGGACCACCGCGACGGCCGCGAAGGCGGTTCGGAGGTGCTGGTGGGCGTGCACAAGTGGATCATCCCGTGCAACTGGAAGTTCGCCGCCGAGAACTTCCTGGGCGATACCTATCACAACGTCAGCCACCGGTCGGTGGACCTGATCGGCATCGGCCCGAGCGCCGAGGTGGGCGTCAAGGGGCGGCGCGACAACGAGCTGGAATACGCGCGCCACCTGTGGGTCAACTTCCCCGCCGGCCATGGCGTGCACAGCGCCATCGTGCCCGAGAACGCGCCGTTCGTGGACACGTTCCAGAACAACCCCATCATCGCCGAGTATTTCCGCCACTGCCATGAAGAGCGCAAGCGCCGGCTGGGCGAGGAGCGCAGCCGCCTGGTGCCGTTCGTGGGAACGATCTATCCCAACGTGTCGTTCCATGGCAAGCAGCCGCGCAACCTGTGCATCTGGCATCCGCACGGCCCGGAGGCGACCGAAGCGTGGCGCTTCTTCCTGGTCGACGCCGACGCGCCGCAGGAAGTGAAGGACTTCCTGCGCACTTACTACATGCGCTATTCGGGGCCGGCCGGCATGACCGAGCAGGACGACATGGAGAACTGGAACTACGCCACCGCGGGCAGCCGCGGCGTGATCGCCAAGCGCTATCCGTACAACTATCAGCAATCGCTGGGCGCGGTGACCAACGAGGGACCGGTGCCCGGCAACGTGAGCCTGCAGGTCAGCGAGGAGAACCCGCGCCAGTACTACCGGCGCTGGCGCGACTACATGAACGGCGCCGACTGGGACACGCTGCTGGGCAGGAACGACAACGGTCCGGCGAGTTTCGCGCAATGAGCGCGCAGGGCAACGGCCCGGTCACCATCGTGACCGGCGGAACCTTCGGGCTGGGACAGGCCATCACGCTGTCCCTGGCGCGGCGCGGCCACCGGGTGCTGGCCTTCGGCCTGGAGTCGGCCCAGGTGTCCAGCACCGCGGCCGGCTTCGACGGCCTGCGCGCGGCGCTGGCCGCGGCGGGCCTGCAGGAGCGGGTGGCCGTCATGGCGGCGGACGTCGCCGACGAAGCCGATACCGGCCGCGTCGTGGACGAGGCCCTGCGGCGCTACGGCCGCGTGGACGGGCTGGTGAACAACGCCGCCATCGGGCCGCTGGGCACGGTGCTGAGCACCGAGCCCGCCATGGTGGACCGCATCTTGGCCGTCAACGTCAAGGGCATCTACCTGATGAGCCGGGCGGTCATCCCGCACATGCGCGCGCAGGGGGGCGGCGCCATCGTCAACATCGGTTCGGGCGCCGGCCACGGCAAGCCGGACATGGCGATCTACGCGGCCAGCAAGGGCGCCGTGCTGGCGCTGTCCAGCGCCATGGCGTACGACCACTTCCACGACCGCATCCGCGTCAACGTGGCCATCCCCGGCGGGGGCGGCATCGTCTCCGGCATGAGCGTGGGCCGGGTGGGCGGCGACGAGGCGCTGTTCAGGCGGCGCCAGGCGGCGGGCACCGCGGCGGGCCGTCCGGCCAGCGGCGAGGACCTGGCCAATGCGGTGGCCTTCCTGCTTTCCGGCGAGGCCGAGGCCATATCCGGCACGGTGATCGACGTCGGATGTTTTGCCAACCAGGGCGGGCCGGTGCCGGCGCGCCCGAGCACGAATCGAGGACACAGCCATGACTGAAACCCTGGCCGCCGGGGACAGCCCGGCAATCGCGCCGCTGGCGCGCGATGCGCGCTACTACGAGATCAAGCGCGAGATCGAAGAGCATATGTACGACGAATGCGAGCTGCTGGACACGCGCCAGTTCTCGCGCTGGCTGGATACCCTGGCCGAGGACCTGGTCTATTTCATGCCGATGAACTTCAACGTGAAGTTCGGCCGGCACGCGCAGGACGAGCATACGCGCGAGGAAAAGGACATGAGCTGGTTCAACGAAGGGAAGTGGACGCTGACCAAGCGCGCCGAGCAGATCATGACCGGCGTGCACTGGGCCGAGGAGCCGCTGTCGCGCCTGTGCCGGGTGGTCAGCAACGTGCAGCTGACCGCCATCGCCGAGGGCGCCGGCGGCGCGCTGGAGGTGGACGCGCGCAGCCGCTTCGTCATGTACCAGAACCGTTGCGAGTACGAAGAGTATTACTTCACCGGCCGGCGCTACGACCGCCTGCGTCGCGTCGGCGACGGCTGGCAACTGGTGCGGCGCGAAATCCACCTGCCGCAGAACGTGCTGCTGGCCAAGAACCTGACGATGTTTTTCTAGGAGGACGCTGTGCTCAATCTCATGCAGTTGCAGCCCGGCCAGTTGCTGGCGCTGCGCGACGGCCGCAAGGGCGAGGTAGTGGAAAACATGGGCGACGGCATCTGGGTGCAGGTGCGCTGGCTCGACCAGGAGGGCCGGCCGCTGGACGGCGGCGAGGACGAATTGGTGCACTGCGAGGAGGTGGCGGGCCTGGCCTGAGGCGGCGGCGCGATTTCCGGATATATATGGGAATTTTATGAATGGATAAAAAAGCCTCGTTTGTCCTGCCCATGGGCGCTCAATACACTGGTTTCACTACGAACTGATTGATACAGGTCAAACCATGGGCAGTACAGAAAAACATCCTGTCATCGTCGTCGGCGCGGGCCCGGTGGGGCTTACCGTGGCGATGGACATGGCGTCGCGCGGGGTATCCGTGCTGGTGCTGGAGCGGCGCCACCGCGGCGAGGCGCCGAGCGTGAAGTGCAACCACGTCTCGGCCCGCTCGATGGAGGTGTTTCGCCGCCTGGGCGTGGCGCAGGCCGTGCGCGCCGCGGGCCTGCCCGACGACTACCCGCATGACGTGGCCTACCGCACCAGCGCCACCGGCATCGAGCTGACCCGCATTCCCATTCCGGGACGCGCCGGACGCCAGCGCAAGGATCCCGGGCCGGATACCAACTGGCCCACCATGGAGCCGCCGCACCGCATCAACCAGATCTACCTGGAACCGATTCTGTTCGAACACGCGGCCGGGATGGAGCGCATCGCCATCCGCAACCGCGTCGAAGTGACGGAGATCGAGCAGGACGACGAAGGCGTGACCGTGCACGCCCGCGACCTCGACAGCGGCGAGGCGCTGCGCTACCGCGCCGACTACCTGGTCGGCTGCGACGGCGGGCGTTCGGCCATCCGCACGGCCATCGGCGCCAAGCTGGTCGGCGACGCGGTGATCCAGCGGGTGCAGTCCAGCTACATCCGCGCGCCGCGCCTGCGCCAGCTTTTCAAGCACGAGCCGGCCTGGGCGACCTTCACGCTCAACCCGGCGCGCTGCGGCAACATGTACGCCATCGACGGCAAGGAGCTGTGGCTGGTGCACAACTACCTGCGCGACGAAGAGCCGGATTTCGAGTCGGTCGACCGCGACCTCTGTATCCGGCGCATCCTGGGCGTGGACGAGGACTTCGAGTACGAGCTGATCAGCAAGGAAGACTGGTATGGCCGCCGCCTGGTGGCCGACCGCTTCCGCGACCGCCGCGTCTTCATCTGCGGCGACGCCGCGCACCTGTGGGTGCCCTACGCCGGCTACGGCATGAACGCCGGCATCGCGGACGCGGCCAACCTGGCCTGGCTGCTGGCCGCCACCGTCAACGGCTGGGCCGACGCGCGCATCCTCGACGCCTATGTGAGCGAGCGCCACCCCATTACCTCGCAGGTGTCGTACTTCGTGATGGACCACGCGCACGCCATGGCGACCGAACGGCGCATCGTGCCCGAGAACATCGAGGCGCAGGACGAGGCCGGCGCCGCGGTGCGCGCGCAGGTGGGCGAACGCGCCTATGCCCTGAACGTGCAGCAATACTGCTGCGCCGGGCTGAATTTCGGCTATTTCTACGACCAGTCGCCGCTGATCGCCTATGACGGCGAATCCCAGCCGGCCTACACCATGGGCGACTTCACGCCGTCCACGGTGCCCGGCTGCCGCACGCCGCATTTCCAGCTGGCCGACGGCGCGTCGCTGTACGACGCCATGGGCGACGGCTATACCGTGCTGCGCCTGAAGGCCGGCGTGGACGTGCAGCCGCTGGTCGAGGCGGCGGCGCGGCGCGGCATGCCCTTGCGCGTGCTGGACCTGGACGGCGAGGACGCGCCGCCCGCGTACCGCCACGCGCTGGTGATTTCGCGCCCCGACCAGCACGTCGCCTGGCGCGGCGACGCGCTGCCCGCCGATCCCCTGGCGCTGGTGGACCAGCTGCGCGGCGCGGCCTGAGCGGCGCCCCGCACGCACAACCATAACGGAGACAGCAAGCATGAAACTTCTTTCCCACTTCCTCAAGGCGGCCGCCATCCTGGCCGTATCCGGCGCGGCCTGCGCCGCCGACGGACCGATGACGCTGGTGGTGCCGTACGCCCCGGGCGGCGCGACCGACATCCTGGCGCGCACCGTGGCGCAGCACATGGGCGACGAGCTGAAACGCTCCATCGTGGTGGAGAACCGCCCCGGCGGCGGCACCATCATCGGCGCGCAGATGGTCTCGCGCGCCGCGCCCGACAGCGGCATGCTGCTGATGGCAACCAGCACCACGCTGGCCATCAACCGCACGATGTACAAGTCGCTGCCGTACGACCCGGAGGCGTTCGCGCCGGTCGGCCTGGTGGCCGAAGTGCCGCTGGTCGTGGTGGTGAATCCCTCGGTCAAGGCCGACAGCCTGGCCGAACTGGTGGCGCTGGCCAAGGCCAACCCCGGCACGCTGACCTTCGGCTCGGCCGGCAACGGCAGCCCGCAGCACCTGTCGGCGGAAATGTTCCGCGCCGCCACCGGCGTCTCCATGACGCACGTGCCCTACAAGGGCACCTCGGCGGCGCTGAACGACCTGCTGGGCGGCCAGATTTCGATGATGTTCGCCGACCTGGCTCCGGTGCTGGCCCATATCCGCTCGGGCAAGCTGCGCGCGCTGGCCGTGACCTCGGCCCAGCGCCAGGCCAACCTGCCCGATACGCCCACCGTGCGCGAAAGCCAGGTGCCGGGCACGGCTGACTACGAGGCCGTGGCCTGGCAAAGCCTGGTGGCGCCGCCGGGCACGCCGGCCGAGACCGTGCAGGCCTACAGCGCCGCGCTGGTGAAGGTGCTGGGCGAGGCCGACGTCAAGGCGCGCTTCGAGGCCAACGGCGTGTCGGTGCGCACCAGCACGCCGCAGGAACTGGCGGACTACATCCGCACCGAAGGCGACCGCTGGGCCAAGGTGGTCAAGGCCTCCGGCGCGTCGGCCGACTGAGCGGCCCGCGCGCGCAACCTACGCAACGTTCGAGGATTATCACGATGTCCGATCCGCTTTCGCAGCTTTACGACGATCCGCCGTACCGGCTTTCCGGCGTCGTGTACGGCGCGCTGCTGAACCAGCGCGAAGCGCTCGACCGCCTGGGAGAGGCGGTCAACCAGCCGCCCTACAAGGCCCCGCCCAAGGGGCCGGTGCTGCACATGAAGCCGCGCAACACGCTGGCGCGTGACGGCCAGGCCATCACGCTGGCGGCCGATGTGCCGGCCATGCGGCTGGGCGCGACCCTGGGCCTGGTGCTCGGGCGCACCGCCTGCCGCGTGGACGCCGCCGACGCGCTGGACTACGTCGCCGGGGTGGTGCTGGTGGCCGACCTGACGGTGCCGCACGACAGCTTCTACCGGCCGTCGGCGCGCTTCGTCGCGCGCGACCGCTCGTGCTTCATCGGCTCGCGCATCGTGCCGCTGGCCGAGGCGGGCGACCCGGACGCGATGGTGATCGACGTCAGCGTGGACGGCAAGCCGGTCCAGGCCGCCTCGATGGGCGGCCGCGTGCGTCCGGCGGCGCGGCTGCTGGCCGACGTGACCGATTTCATGACCCTGTCGGCCGGCGACATCCTGTTGCTGGGCACCTGCGTCGACCAGCCGCAGGTGGGGCGCGGCCAGGCCTTCGCGCTGGCCGCCAGGGGCATGGGTGAACTGCATGGAGAAACGCAATGAAGCGCGCACGCGTTGCCTACGGCGGGGCCATACACAGCGCCACGCCGCATGAACAGGGCCTGCTGCTGGCCGACGGCCGGGTGGTGGGCGAGGATGCGGTGGTGTGGCTGCCGCCGGTCGAAGTCGGCACCCTCATCGTGCTCGGCCTGAACTACGCGGACCACGTCAAGGAGCTGTCCAAGGAGCTGACCGTCACCACGCGCGACGAGCCGCTGGTGTTCTTCAAGGGGCCGGGCGCGGTGGTGGGGCATCGCGCCCAGACGCGCCGCCCGCGCGACGCCACCTATATGCACTACGAGTGCGAGCTGGCGGTGGTGATCGGCAAGCCGGCCAAGGACGTCAAGGCGGCCGACGCCATGGCGCACGTGGCCGGCTATACCGTGTGCAACGACTACGCCATCCGCGACTACCTGGAGAACTGGTACCGGCCCAACCTGCGCGTGAAGAACCGCGACACCTGCACGGTGATGGGCCCGTGGCTGGTCGACGCGGCCGACGTCGCCGACCCGCACGCGCTGGCCCTGCGCACGCTGGTCAACGGCAAGGTCACCCAGCAGGGCAGCACGGCGGACATGATCAACGACATCCCGGCGCTGATCGAGTACCTGAGCGGCTTCATGACCCTGATGCCGGGCGACGTCATCCTGACCGGCACGCCGGACGGGGTGGTCAACGTCGAGGAGGGCGACGAGGTGGTCTGCGAGATCGAGGGCATCGGCGCGCTGGCCAACACCATCGTCGGCGACGCGGTATTTGGACGATAAGGAACGAACATGCGGATTGAACATCTGATCGACGGCAAGGCCGTCGCCGGCAAGCAGTACTTCGAGACCATCAATCCGGCCACGCAGGAGGCGCTGGCGGAGGTGGCCGCCGGGGGCGAGGCCGAGGTGCACGCCGCGGTCGCGGCCGCCAAGGCGGCGTTTCCCAAGTGGGCCGGCCTGCCGGCCGCCGAGCGCGCGCGCCTGGTGCGCAAGCTGGGCGACCTGATCGCCGCCCACGTGCCCGAGCTCGCGCGCACCGAGACCAACGATTGCGGCCAGACCATTTCGCAGACCGGCAAGCAGCTGGTGCCGCGCGCGGCCGACAATTTCTATTACTTCGCCGAGATGTGCACGCGGGTGGACGGCCATACCTATCCCACGCCCACGCACCTGAACTACACGCTGTACCACCCGGTGGGCGTGTGCGCGCTGATCAGCCCCTGGAACGTGCCGTTCATGACCGCGACCTGGAAGGTCGCGCCGTGCCTGGCGTTCGGCAACACCGCCGTGCTGAAGATGAGCGAGCTTTCGCCGCTGACGGCGGCGCGCCTGGGCGAGCTGGCGCTGGAGGCGGGCATCCCGCCCGGCGTGCTCAACCTGGTGCACGGCTATGGCCGCGACGCCGGCGAGCCGCTGGTGGCGCACCCGGACGTGCGCGCCGTGTCGTTCACGGGCTCGACGGCCACCGGCAACCGCATCGTGCAGGCGGCCGGGCTGAAGAAGTTCAGCATGGAGCTGGGCGGCAAGAGCCCGTTCGTGATCTTCGACGACGCCGCCCTGGACCGGGCGCTGGACGCGGCGATCTTCATGATTTTCTCCAACAACGGCCAGCGCTGCACCGCCGGCAGCCGCATCCTGGTGCAGCAGAGCATCTACGCCGACTTCACCCAGAAGTTCGTCGAGCGCGCGCGCCGCATCCGCGTCGGCGACCCGCTGGACGAGGGCACCATCGTCGGGCCGCTGATCAGCCCGGCCCACCTGGCCAAGGTGCGCGGCTATATCGAGCTGGGCAGCAAGGAAGGCGCCACCATGCTGTGCGGCGGGCTGGACCGCCCCTCGTACGCGCCCGAGCTGGATGCGCGCGTGCGCGGCGGCAACTTCGTCTGGCCGACGGTGTTCGCCGACGTCGACAACCGCATGAAGATCGCCCAGGACGAGATCTTCGGGCCGGTCGCCTGCCTGATTCCGTTTCGCGACGAGGCCCACGCGATCGAACTGGCCAACGACATCGAGTACGGCCTGTCGAGCTATGTCTGGACCGAGAGCGTCGGCCGCGCGCACCGCGTGGCGGCCGCCATCGAGGCCGGCATGTGCTTCGTCAACAGCCAGAACGTGCGCGACCTGCGCCAGCCGTTCGGCGGCACCAAGGCCTCGGGAACCGGCCGCGAGGGCGGCACCTGGAGCTACGAAGTGTTCTGCGAACCGAAGAACGTCGCGGTCTCGCTGGGCAACCACCACATTCCGCACTGGGGAGCATGACCATGGGCAAGCTGGCCTTGGCCGCCAAGA
Source organism: Bordetella genomosp. 6 (assembly GCF_002119705.1). Taxonomy (NCBI): domain Bacteria; kingdom Pseudomonadati; phylum Pseudomonadota; class Betaproteobacteria; order Burkholderiales; family Alcaligenaceae; genus Bordetella; species Bordetella genomosp. 6. Next base: position 4,401,944 of record NZ_CP021107.1, on the reverse strand, counting down.
TCACGCACGTGCCGTCGATGTACCTGAGCGAGCTGGACGGACCCAACAAGGGCTGCCGCCAGGCCGCGATCGACGGCCACAAGGAGATCGGCCGGCGCTGCCGCGAGCTGGGCGTGGACACCATCGTGGTGTTCGACGTGCACTGGCTGGTGAACAGCGACTACCACATCAATTGCGCGCCGCGCTTCTCGGGCTGCTATACCAGCAACGAGCTGCCGCACTTCATCAAGAACATGGATTACGAGTATCCGGGCAACCCGGCGCTCGGCCATCTGATCGCCGACGTGGCCAACGAGATGGGCGTGGCCACGCGCGCGCACAGCGAGACCTCGCTGGGCATGGAGTACGGCACGCTGGTGCCCATGCGCTACATGAACGAAGACCAGCATTTCAAGGTGGTCAGCGTTTCGGGCTGGTGCGTCTGGCATGACCTGGCCACCAGCGTGCGTTTCGGCCAGGCGGTGCGCAAGGCCATCGAAGAGCGCTACGATGGCACGGTGGCGGTGCTGGCCAGCGGCTCGCTCAGCCATCACTTCGCCGAGAACGGCACGGCGCCCGAATACATGCACAAGGTCTGGGATCCGTTCCTGGAGCAGGTGGACCGGCGCGTGGTCGAACTGTGGGAGAAGGGCGATTGGCAGACCTTCTGCCCCATGCTGAAGCTGTACGCCGAGCAGTGCTGGGGCGAGGGCGGCATGCACGACACCGCCATGCTGCTGGGCGCGCTGGGCTGGACCGACTACGACCAGCCGGTCGAGGTGGTCACGCCGTACTTCGGCAGTTCGGGCACCGGCCAGATCAACGCGATTTTCCCCGTCTCGCCGCTGAAGGTGTGATATGCCGCATCTCGTCATTCTCTATTCGGGCAACCTCGACCGCGACCTGGACATGGGCGCGGTGTGCCGCGGGCTGGCCGACGCCATGCTGACGGTGCGCGATGACGAGGGCCGCCAGGTGTTTCCCAGCGGCGGCACACGCGTGCTGGCCTATCCGGCGCCGCACTACGCCATCGCCGACGGCGGCCAGGCCGGCCGCGACGCCGGTGAATCGGGCGACTATGGCTTCGCCTACCTGAACCTGCGCATGGGGCGCGGACGCAGCGAGGCCGTGCAGCGGCGCGCCGGCGAAACCATCGCGCAGGCGGCCAGGGATTTGCTCGGACCGCTGCTGCAGCAGCGCCGCGTCGGCCTGACCTTCCAGATCGACGTGGGCGCCGAGGTTTACGATGCCAAGTTCGGCAACCTGCATGCCTTGTTCCAGAAAGGGGAAAAATAATGCTGAGCGAAGCGCTGATCGGCGAGCTGGCCGCGCAACTGTATGAGTCGGAGAAGACGCGCGTGCAGGTGGAGCACTTCTCCAAGCGCCATCCCGAAATCACCATCGAGGACGGCTACCGCATCAGCCGCGCCTGGGTGGCCCTGCAGCAGGCCGACGGCCGCCGGGTGATCGGCCACAAGATCGGCCTGACTTCGCGCGCCATGCAGCAGGCCAGCCAGATCGACGAGCCGGACTACGGCACGCTGCTGGATAACATGCTGTACGCCTGCCGGCCCGGCGAGGAGCTGGCGATTCCGTTCGAGCGCTTCATCGCGCCGCGCGTGGAGGTCGAACTGGCGTTCGTGCTGAAGGCGCCGCTGCGTGGCCCCGACGTGACGGTCGAGCAGGTGCTGGCGGCCACCGAATACGTGACGCCCGCCATCGAGATCATCGACTCGCGCATCGAACAGTTCGACCGCCATACCCGGGCCATGCGCAAGGTATTCGATACGATCAGCGATAATGCGGCCAACGCCGGCGTGGTCACCGGCGGAGAACGCGTGTCGCCGCAGGCGCTGGACCTGCCGTGGTGCGGCGCCATCCTGCGCCAGAACGGTGTCGTGGAAGAGACCGGCCTGGCCGCTGGCGTGCAGGGGCACCCGGCCATCGGCGTGGCGTGGCTGGCCAACAAGCTGGCGCCCTGGGGCGAAACCCTCGAACCCGGGCAGCTCGTGCTGGCCGGCTCCTTCACCCGCCCGGTGGCGGCGCGCAAGGGAGACGCGTTCGAGGCGGACTACGGTCCGCTCGGCGCGATGAGGTTTCGCTTCGTATAAGGATGGTCATGGATATTCCTCGCAATACGTTCAAGGCCGCGCTCAGGCAAGGCCAGGTGCAGATCGGTCTGTGGGTAGGCCTGGCGGACCCCTACGCGGCGGAAGCCGTCGCCGGCGCCGGCTATGACTGGCTGCTGATCGACGGCGAGCACGCGCCCAACGACGTGCGCCAGATGCTGTCGCAGCTGCAGGCGGTGGCGCCGTATCCGGTGCATCCGGTGGTGCGGCCCGTCATCGGCGATGTGCCGCTGATCAAGCAGATCCTCGACATCGGCGCGCAGACGCTGCTGGTGCCGGTGGTCGAATCGGCCGAGGAAGCGGCCACCATGGTGGCCGCCACCCGTTACCCGCCGCGCGGCATACGCGGCGTGGGCAGCGCGCTGGCGCGCTCGTCGCGCTGGAACCAGATCCCGGACTACCTGCACAAGGCCGACGAGGAAATGTGCGTGCTGGTGCAGGTGGAAACCCGCGCCGGCATGGAACAGCTCGACGCGATCACCCAGGTCGAGGGCGTGGACGGCGTGTTCTTCGGCCCGGCCGACCTGTCGGCCTCGATGGGACATCTGGGCAACCCCGGCCATCCCGACGTGCAGGCGGCCATCCTGGACGCGATCCGGCGCGTGCGCGCCGCCGGCAAGGCGCCGGGCATCCTGACGGCCGACGTCAAGCTGGCGCGGCAGTACATCGAGGCCGGCGCGCTGTTCGTGGCCGTGGGCGTGGACACCACCTTGCTGGTGCGCGCCGCCCGCGACCTGGTGCGCCAGTTCAAGGACGAGCCGGCCGCGCAGCCGTCCGGCCCGTCGGTGTACTGACCCCGCCGGCGCGCGGCGGCCGGTCGTTCCGGACAGGCGGCCCGCCATGACGATCCAGCAGCTTCGCGCCTTGATGGCCGTGGTGTCGCACGGCGGCTTTCGCGCCGCCGCGCGCGCGCTCGATGTGTCGCAAGGCGGGCTGACCAAGAGCATCGCCGCGCTCGAACAGGAATATGGCGTGGACCTGATCGAGCGCAGCGCCAAGGGCGTGTTGCTCACGCCCAAGGGCGCGGCCTTCGTGCCGATGGCGCGCGCCATCGTCGAGGAGGCCGAGCGCGCCGAGGGCTGGCTGCGCGCGCAGTCCGGGGAGATCCCGGCCAGCGTGTCGCTGGGCGTGTCGATCGAACCGTCGATCCGCCTGGCGCCGGCGGTCTTGCGCGATTTCCGCAAGGCGCTGCCCGACACCAGCGTGCACCTGACCCAGGGCGTGGCCCTGGACCTGCTGGGCGCGCTGCGCGAGAACCGGATCGAGCTGGCCGTCATCCGGTTGCCGCGCAACTTCGATTCCAGCGACCTGAAGGTCCAGCGCCTGTACCAGTCCGAGCCCGTCATTGTCGGGCGCGCGGGCCATCCCGGCGCGGGCGCGGCGTCGCTGCGCGAGCTGGTCAGGTATGACTGGGTGGTGGTGGGCGACACCTCGCGCCAGGGGGCGATGAACGACGACAGCATCTGGGAGCTGTTCGACCGCGAAGGCCTGGGCCGGCCGCGCTTCGCGGCGGTGTGCAATTCGCTGCTGAGCATCGTCGCCATGCTGATGGAGTCCGATGCGCTGGCGCGCGTGCCGCGCGCGCTGCTCGACCATTCGCTGGCGCGCCGCAACCTGATTCCCATCCCGGTGGCCGAACCGCCGGTGCCGTACTGGATCGCCACGGTGCACAAGGCGTCGCGGCGCCTGTCGCCCGAGGCGCAGACCCTCAACGCCATGTTGTCTTCCTATGCGCGCATTTCCTGTGCGCTGTCGGCCGAGCGCCGTCCCGGCGAGCCCTGAGACCCGCGCGCCGTCGCGCGCGCGGCGCGGTTGATTGCCCGGAGGAATCGCGAGCACCGCAAACGCATGGCCCTGGCTCCGGTCTCGCGCCCACAATAGCGCCGCCGCAGCAATGCGCGATAACGACACGGGAGACATAACCATGCATGCCATTTTCAAGGGTCTGATCATCGCCGCCACGGCGCTGTCCGCCGCCGGCGCGGCCACGGCCGCGCCCGCCTATCCGTCCAAGCCGGTCACGCTGATCGTGCCCTTCGCGCCCGGCGCCTCGGCCGACGGGGTGGCGCGCCTGCTGGGCCGCAAGCTGGCCGACGGCCTGGGCCAGCCGGTGGTGGTCGAGAACCGCCCCGGCGCGGGCGGCACGACCGGCCTGATGGCGCTGGCGCATGCGGCGCCCGATGGCTATACGCTGGCCATCGGCGCCACCGGCGCCATCGCGGTGAACCATCACCTGCCCGACGCCGCGCCGCTGGACGCGGCCAAGCAGCTCACGCCGGTGGCCAAGGTGGCCGATATTCCGCTGGTGTTCATCGCCAGCCAGCAGTCGCAGCTACGCAGCATGCAGGACATCGCCGCGCAGGCGGCCAAGGCCAAGGGCGGCCTGAGCTACGGCACCTCGGGCCAGTTCACCTCGCAGCACCTGGCGGGCGAACTGTATGCCGACATGGCCAAGACCGCCCTGGTCGCCGTGCCGTATCGCGGCAGCAGCCCGGCGCTGACCGACGTGATCGCCGGACAGGTGCCGCTGGCGGTGGTGGACCTGACCTCGGCCTTTCCGCAGATCAAGGCGGGCAAGGTGACCGGCCTGGCGGTCACCGGCACGCGGCGCGCGATCGCCGCGCCGGATATCCCGACCGTGGCCGAGCTGGGCTTCCCCGGGTACGCGGCCAGCGGCTGGCTCGGCATGTTCGCGCCGGCCGGCACGCCGGCGCCCATCGTGGCCCAGGTTTCGGCGCAGCTCGAGACCATCCTGGCCGACCCGCAGGTCGGCGCCGAGCTGCTGACCCTGGCGGTCGAGCCGGCCTACCTCGACCCGGCCGCGTTCGCCGCCTATACCCGGGCCGAGTCGGACAAGTGGGGCAAAGTCATCGGTGCGATGGGCCAGGCCAAGAACCAGCCCTGAGCAGCAACGCAGTGGGAGAGAAACAGCATGAAGGCAGCAATGACAGGCGGTGAAGTGTTCGTGGAAGGACTGGTGCGCAACGGGGTGAAGGATCTGTTCTTCATCCCGGGCATCCAGCTGGACTGGGCGGTGGAGGCGCTGCGCAAGCGCGCCGGCGAGATCAACCTGTACGTGCCGCGCCACGAGCAGACCACGACCTATATGGCCGATGGCTACTATCGCGTCACCGGCAGGACCGGCACGGCCATGGTGGTGCCGGGCCCTGGGGCGCTGAACGCCGGCGCGGGGCTGGCGACCGCCTATGCGTCCGGGTCGCGCATGGTGTTCGTGACGCCGCAGATCCATGCCGAAGGCGTGGGCAAGGGCTACGGCCTGTTGCATGAAATCAAGGACCAGAGCGGCTTCGTCCAGGGCCTGACCAAATGGCATCGCCTGGTCGGCGCGCCGGCCGATATCGGCGCCTCGGTGGACGCCGCCTACGCGCAGGCCGGCCAGGGCCGGGCGCGCCCGGTGGGCCTGGAGATTCCGCACAATTACTTCCAGGCCGAGGTGGCGGGCCAGGACGAGGCCGCGCCGCCGGCGCGGCCGGCCGAGCCGCCCATGCTCGACGAGCAGGCCATCGCCGCGGCGGCGGCGCTGATCGGCCAGGCCCGCCTGCCGGTGCTGTACGTGGGCGGCGGGGTGTTCCCGACCGGCGCGTACGAGGCGGTGCGGCGGGTGGCCGAGCGCATCGGCGCGCCGGTGGTGATGAGCGACAACGGCCGCGGCGCGCTGCCCGACCATCATCCGCTGGCCATGAACTCGCTGGCCGGGCGCGCGGTGTTCCAGCACGCCGACGTGGTGGTCGTGGTGGGCAGCCGCTTCATCGATGCCCTGATGCCGGCGGCGTCGTGGCCGGCCGGCCGCGCCCGTTTCGTCTACATCAATATCGACGCCGCCGACATGACGGCGCCGCGCGCACCCGACGTGGCCATTGCCGCCGACGCCGCGCATGCGCTGGCGGCGCTGGAGGAACGGTTGCGCAGCCGCACCGCCTTCACGCACGAGCAGGCGGCGCGGGTCAAGGCCTGGGCGCAGGCGCAGATCGACCGGATCGAGCCGCAGGCCGCCTACATCCGCGCGATGCGCGATGCGCTGCCCGAGGACGGCATCTTCGTCAACGAGCTGACGCAGGTCGGCTATCTGTCGCGCATCGCCTTTCCGGTGCATGCGCCGCGCACCTATATCGGGCCGGGCTACCAGGGCACGCTGGGCTATGGCTTTCCGGTGGCGCTGGGCGCGGCCGTGGGCGGCGCGGGGCGCCGCGTGCTGTCCATCACCGGCGACGGCGGCTTCGGCTGGAACCTGCAGGAGCTGGCCACCGCCCGGCGCTACAACCTGCCGGTGACGCTGGTGGTGTTCAACGACGGCCATTACGGCAATGTGCGCGCCATCCAGAAGCGCGAGTTCGGCGCCGAGGTGGCGGTGGACCTGTGCAACCCCGATTTCCAGCTGCTGGCGCGCGCGTTCGGCATTCCGTCCGAACAGGTGGACAGCCCGGCGGCGCTGGGCGCGGCCATCAAGGCGTCGCTGTCGGGCGGGCCGGCGCTGATCGAAGTGAAGATAGGCGAAGTGCCCAGCCCCTGGCATCTGCTGCGCCTGCAGCCCATGGCCGGCATGGCCGGGCCGCAGGCCGCCGCCAATCCGCTCGATGGAGACTATTGATGGATTACGCGGAGTTCTATGCCGACGGGGCATTCCATCCATGCGGCGGCGCCACCGTGCTGCTGGTGTGCAACCCCGCCACGGAGCAGGCCGAAGCGTCGGTGCGCGCCTGCTCGGCGGACGACCTGGAGCGGGCGGTGCGCGCCGCGGCCGCGGCGGGCCCGGGCTGGGCGGCCACGCCGCTGGCGCAGCGGCGCGACGCGCTGGACCGGTTGGCCGAGGCCTTGCGGCAGCGCGCCCCGGACATCGTGGCGGGCCTGGCGCGCGAGATCGGCTGCCCGGTCTGGCTGGGCGAGCTGATGCAGGTGCCGATGGCGATGAAGGGCATGGCGTTCGCGCGCGAAGGCATGGACGCCATCGCCTGGCGCGAGCGCATCGGCAACGGCTTGGTCGAGCGCGTGCCGGTGGGCGTGATCGCGGCCATCACGCCCTGGAACTTCCCCCTGCACCAGATCGTCGCCAAGGTGGCGGCGGCCCTGGCCGCGGGCTGCACCGTGGTGCTCAAGCCCAGCGAACTGGCCCCCGGCGCGGCCTGGCAATTCATCCAGGCCTGCCACGACGCGGCCTTGCCGCCCGGCGTGGTCAACCTGGTCTGGGGCGACGCCGCCATCGGCCAGGCGCTGGTCGCGCATGCGGCGGTGGACCAGGTCAGCTTCACCGGCAGCACCGAGGTGGGGCGCAGCATCATGGCCGAGGCCGGCCGCCACCTGAAGCGGACCACGCTGGAGCTGGGCGGCAAGTCGGCCGCGGTGCTGCTGCCCGATGCCGACCTGGAGCGCGCGCTGCCGGTGGTGCTGCGCATGGCAGTGGCCAACAGCGGGCAGGCCTGCGTAAGCCAGTCGCGCCTGATCGTGCCGCGCCAGCGGCTGGCCGAAACCGAGCAAGCACTGGCCGCGCTGGCGCAGGCCTGGCCGCAGGGCGATCCGCTCGACGCGGCGACCCGGCTGGGGCCGCTGGCCAACGCGCGCCAGTTCGAGCGCGTCAACGCGATGGTGAGCCGTGCGCTGGAGCAGGGCGCGCGCCTGGTGGCCGGCGGTCCCGGCCGTCCGGCGGGACAGGCGCGCGGCTGGCACGTGCCGGTGACGATCCTGTCCGACGTGACGCCGGATATGGAGTTGGCCCAGGAGGAAGTGTTCGGCCCGGTGCTGGCCCTCATGCCGTACGAGGACGGCGGCCAGGACGGCGGCGAGGCCGAGGCGCTGGCGCTGGCCAACGCCACCCGCTACGGCCTGTCGGGCGCGGTGTGGTCGGCCGACGCCGGGCGCGCCGCCGCCTTCGCGCGGCGCATGAAGACCGGCCAGGTCATCATCAACGGCGCCGACCAGAACCTGGCCACGCCGTTCGGCGGGCGCGGCGCATCCGGGGTGGGCCGCGAGAACGGGCGCTTCGGCATCGAGGAGTGCCTGACCTGGCAGTCGCTGCACGGGGCGCCGTAGCGGCCCTGCAGGCCTGAAGGTCGTGCGTGAAATTTTCTATATAAAGAAAAATTCCGGTATAGTCGATTCGTTGCGTCATAACCTCGGATGGGCAAGCGACGATGGCATACGACCCGGGCATTCAGGCATATGTGGAGCGCGCGCGCCGCGCATTGGGCGACATGGCGGGGCTGAAGGCCCTGACCCTGGCGCAGCGGCGCGTGCGGGCCGACCGCTACGCGGCGCTGGTGCGCGAGCCGTATCCCGAGTCGCTGGAAGTCAGCGATACCTATATCGTCCTGCCCGGCCACGAGATTCCCGTGCGGGTGTACCGGCCGCGCGCCGAGGGGCCGCTGCCGACCATCGTCTACCTGCATGGCGGCAGCTTCGTGGCGGGCAGTCCGCAAGGCCACGATTTCATCACCACCAGCCTGGCGTGCAACACCGGCGCCCAGGTGCTCAGCGTGCACTACCGGCGCGCGCCCGAGAACCCCTATCCCGCGCCGACCGACGACGCCTACGCGGCGCTGTGCTGGGCGCAGCGCGAGGCAGAACTGCTGGGGGTCGACCCCGGGCGCATCGCCGTGGCCGGCGACAGCGCCGGCGGCAACCTGGCCGCGGCCTGCGCGCTGATGGCGCGCGATCGCGGCGGGCCGGCGCTGCGCATGCAGGCCCTGATCTACCCGACGCTGGACGCCGACCTGGACACGCCCAGCTACCTGAACAACACCGAAGACGCCTTCCTGACCCGCGAGGCGATGGCATTCGCGGTCAACGCCTTCCTGCCGCAGGGGCTGGATACGCGCGACGGCTATGCGTTGCCGCTGCGCGCGGCCGATCACGCCGGCCTGCCGCCGGCCTATCTGCTGCTGGCCGACCACGACCCGCTGCTCGACGACGGCACGCGCTACGCCGCCCGGCTGCGCGAGGCCGGCAACGCCGTGCAGCTGCGCATCGGCGCGGGCATGATCCACGGCTTCCTGCGGGCGCGCCGCCTGAGCGCGACGGCCGACGCCGAGTTCCATCTGCTGTGCGCGGCGCTGCGGCAGGCGCTCGGCCTGCCCGAGCCGGCGGCGCGCTGGTAGCGCGCTGGTAGCGCGGGCGCGCGCGGCCTAGAAGTGCCGCTGGGCGGCCGGCTCGTGGGCGATGATCCACAGGATGCTGGCCGGCTCGTCGTAAGGATTGCGAAAGACGTGCGGCGTGGCGCCGTCGAACTGGAAGCTGTCGCCGCGTTGCAGCTGCAGCGTCCGGCCGTCGAGCTCCAGCTCGAAGGCGCCTTGCAGCACCATGCCGCCCTTCTCGGCCGCGTAGCTCAGCGGCGGCGCGCCGGACGTCCCGCCGGGCTGGATGTTCAGCACCATGAATTGCAGCCGCTGGCCGGCCGGCGGCGTGAGCATTTCCTTGGTCATGAGCGGCGTGCCGAACTGCATGACGCGGCGCGTGCCGTCGCGCCGCACGTGGGCGGCCAGGTCGCCGGCGCCGGCCGCCGTCTCGTCATCGGCCTCGAACAGGGCGCTCAGCGGCACGTCCAGGGCCTGGCGGATGCGCGCCAGCGTCTTCAGCGAGGGGTTGCCCAGGTCGCGCTCGATCTGGCTGAGCATGCCGGTGGCCACGCCCGAGCGGGCCGCCAGCGTCTGCAGCGATATTTTCTTTTCCTTGCGGATGCGCCGGATGGCCTGTCCGACGAGGCGGGTGTCGTCTGCTTGCATGAGGGGAAAAGGCGAGCGCTCAGCGCGGTGTCTTCAGGCCCATGCCGTCGAGGATGGGCATCCACTTGGCGTAGTCTACTTCGAACAGCTGCTTGGCATCGGCCAGCGAGCCGCTCATGGGCACCAGCCCCATTTGCGTCAGGCGCTGCTGCAGGGCGGGGTCGGCCATGGCCTTGCCGAGCGCGTCGTGGATGCGCGCCTCGACCTCGGGCGGCGTGCCGGCCGGCACGAACAGCGCCTGCCAGGGCTGCATCTTCTCCTTGATGACCTCGCCCAGGCCCGCCTCGGCCACGGTGGGCACCTCGGGCAGGTCGGCCAGCCGCGTTTCGGTGAACGAGGCCAGCGCGCGGATCTTGCCGCTCTTGACCAGCTCCTTGATGACCGGCGGGGTGTCGACCAGGTAGGCGTTGCGGCCCTCGACCAGGTCGACCAGCGCGGGCGAGCTGCCGCGATACGGCACGTGCACGACCTTGGCGCCGATGGCGTCGGCGAAGTACTGGGCGGTGACGTGGCCGGAAGTGCCCGCGCCGGCCGAGCTGAAGTTGTAGGCGCCCGGCTTCTGCCTGAGGTATTCGGCGAAGGACTTGAGGTCCTGCGCGGGCGAGGAGGCCGGCACCACCAGCACCAGCGGCACCTTGGAGATGAGCGCCACGGCGGAGAAGTCCTTGACCGGGTCGTAGGGCAGCTGCGGCGCGGTGCCGGCCAGCAGGATCTGCGTGGACATGCCGCCCAGCAGCAGCGTGTAGCCGTCGGGCTTGGCCCGCGCCACCGCCTGGTTGCCCACCAGGCCGCCCGCGCCGGCGCGGTTCTCGACGATGACGGTCTGGCCCAGCGCCTGGCCCATGCGTTCGGCGATCAGGCGCGCCACGATGTCCGAGTTGCCGCCGGTGGCGAACGGCACGACCAGCGTGACCGGGCGCTCGGGATAGGCGGCCTGCGCGGCGGCGGCGCCAGCCAGCAGCGCGAGGCCGGCGGCGCGGCGGGTCAGTCTGGCCAGGCGGGAAAGCAGGGACTTGGACATGCGGAACCTCGGCGAAAGAACGGCGGTTGAGTGGTTTGCTGTTTGCCGAAAATTATAGGCAGAGTGTTAGAAAATTTTCTATATAAAAGAAAATTTCTCGGGAAAACCCTGGCGCAGCGAGCGCGCGGCGGCGGCAATGAATAATTCAGTAACGTTTGTATTCATTTGCGTTATTCGTGACGGAAGGATGGCCTATCATGCCGCGCGTGCTGACGCGGGCACGCGCCGGCAAACCTTGCAGGATTGCCCGGTTTCATTGAACCCATAACCACCAGAACGAGAGATGCCAATGATTCGCCGTTTGCTGTTGATCCTGATGCTGTGCGCGCCCCTGGCGGCGTGCGAGACGCTGCAAAGCGGGCAGGGGGGCGCCGACAAGTACAGCCCGACCGCCTTGCGCGAGAACCTGAAGAAAGGCGTGACGACGGTCGAGGACGTGCGCCGCATCTACGGCGAGCCGCGCAGCATCAATCAGGGCCCGGAAGGCGTCACGATGATGGTCTACGACCCCGACACCAGCCGCAACGACATGTTGTCCACCGCCATGAGCGCGGTCGGGCTGGGTTCGGTCGGCGGCGCGGCCAGGCCCGAGAGCCGTTCGCTGTTTGTCCATTTCGAGCGCAACCGCGTTGACAGCTACAGTCTGTCGAGCAGCAAGAATTGACGCCGGCCGCGCCCGGCGGGCGCGGCGCCACCACGCAGGAGTCCCGAACATGTTGAAAACGCTGTGCAAGAAGGCCCTGGTCGCCGCGGCCGCGCTGGGCGTGGCCGGCGCGTGCGCCGCCCAGGGCGCCGAGACCCACCTGGCCATGGCCGAGATGGGGGGCGTGATGCACGCCGCCGCGCAGGCCTGCGGCGATTACAAGCCGGCCGAGCTGAGCGACATGAAGGCGCGCCAGCAGCAGGCCATGGCCGGCATGGGCGTGTCCGCCGAGCAGTTCGAGACCGCGTTCGCGGCCGGCCTGGCCAAGGGCAAGCAGCAGATCGCCGGCGCCAGCGCCCAGCAGAAGCAGCAGATGTGCGAACAGCTGCGCGCCATGCCCCGGCAGTAGCCCGGGATATCAGTCCCGGCGCGCCGCGCGGCTGAAATCCGGCCGGCGCTTCTCGATGAAGGCGGTCACCGCCTCGCGGTGCTCCGGCGTCTTGTGGGCGATGGCCTGGGCTGCCGCCGATTGCTCCAGCAGGCTGTCCAGCCCCAGCTCCTGGCCTTCGCGCAGCAGGCGCTTGGTCAGCCGCAGCGTGGCCCCGGGGTTGGCGGCGATGCGCTCGGCCAGCTGGCGCGCCTGCGCCAGCAATTGGTCGTGCGGCACGACGCGCGACACCAGGCCGCAGGCCAGCGCCTCGGCCGCCGCCATGGCATCCCCCGTGAACGACATTTCCAGCGCGCGCGACATGCCGACCACGCGCGGCAGCAGCCATGCGCCGCCGTCGCCCGGCACGATGCCGACCTTGATGAAGCTCTCGGCGAAGCTGGCCTGCTCGGAGGCGATGCGGATATCGCACATGCAGGCCAGGTCGCAGCCCGCGCCGATGGCCGCGCCGTTGACCGCGGCGATGGTGGGCACGTCGATGTTGTAGAGGGCGCGCGTGAGCCGCTGGATGCCGTGGCGGTATTCCTGGCGGATGTCGGCGGCGCTGATGCTGTCGTCGAAAAAGCGCCGCATGTCCTTGACGTTGCCGCCCGAGCTGAAGACGGGATCGGCGCCGGTGAGGATGATCACGCGCACGGAATCGTCGCGCGCGACCTCCTCGCACAGGTCGACGATTTCCTGCACGGCGGTATTGCCGGTCAGGGCGTTGCGGGTTTCCGGCTGGTCGAGGGTGACGGTCCAGATGGCGCCGTCGCGGTCGTGGCGCAGGAATTTGCTCATGGTGTTCGTTTCCGGGTGAAAGACAGGAGATGGGCGGCCGCGGCCGGGGCCGCGGCACGGATACGGGTTCAGGCCGCCAGCATGTGCAGGCCGCTGCCCAGGTGGGCCGCGCCGTCGATCTGGATCAGTTGGCCGGTCATCAGGTGGGCGGCCGGCGTAGCCAGGAAGGCTACCAGTTCGGCGACTTCCTCGACACGCGTGGGCCGGCCCATGGGCGTGGCCTCGACCAGGCGGTCGAGCATGGCGCGCGCGGCTTCGCCGGCCAGGCCTTCGGTGATCACCGCGCCGGGGCCGATGCAATTGAGCGCGATGTCGTCGCGCGCCCATTCCAGCGCCAGGGTGCGCGTCAGGCCCAGCACGCCGGCGCGCGCGGCGATGGAGTGCGCGATGCCCATCGAGCCGCGGTCCACGCCCGAGAGCGAAATGTTGACCACCGCGCCCTTGCGCGCCTTCAGGAACGGGTAGGCGGCCTTGGTGACCACGAATACGGCGTTGAGGTTGACGTCGATGACGGCATCCCAGCCCTTGCGGCTGATGTCGGTGGCGGGCGCGAAGAACTGGCCGCCGGCGTTGTTGACCAGCAGGTCTATGCCCTGGCGCTGGCCGACCTCGGCCACCAGCGCCTCGATGGCGGCGGTCTCGCGCACGTTGCACGGCGCGTGGTCGAAGCGCCCGGGCAGCCCCTGCGCCAGGCTGGCGGTTTCGGCCAGCGGCTCGGCGCGGCGGCCGGTGCCGAACACATTCATGCCCAGCGACAGCAGGCGCAGCGCGATGCCGCGGCCGATGCCGGAGCCGGCGCCGCTGACGAAGGCGCTGCGGCCGGCCAGCGCGTCGGCGCGCAGCACGCGCAAGTCATCGATGGAGGGAGCGGAGGATGAGGTCATGGACGGCTTTCCTGAAAAGGGTTTCCTGAAAGAGTCGAACGGGCTTCAGCCGGCGCGCCGGCCGCCGCCCACGTGCGGGGTGGCGGTGCGCGGCAGCCGCTGGCCGTCGAACAGCGCCGGGAAGGCCGGCACGTGCTCGCCCGAAGGCAGCGCCCGCGACACCGCGCCGGGTCGCAGGCCGCGGATCATGGCCAGCGCTTCCTCGGGCGGGCGGACGTTGCCGGCCGGGATCTGCAGTTCGCGCATGCGCGCCAGCACGGTTTCGCGCCGCTGCGGCAGGGTCCAGGCTTCGACCTGCGCGTCGAAGTGGGCGGCGCGCCGCAGCCGTTCCGTGAAGGGGGCGTCGTCGGCGCCGATCAGCGGGCGCAGCCGCGCCCAATAGGTGTCCACGCCGCCGAGTATGTAGACATGGCCGTCGGCGCAGCGGTAAATGCTCGATGGCGCCGAGGCGCGGTCGCGGTTGCCCATGGGCGGGCCCAGCGCGTCGCCCTCGCTGACGGCCAGCGCCGCCGGCCCGATCAGCATGGCGGCGGCCACCTCCATCATGGACAGGTCGATCAGGCAGCCCTTGCCGGCCGGGTCCAGCATGGCCATGGCGCAGCTCATGCCGGCGTACATGCCGCTGAACATGTCCACCGGCCAGCTGGTCGACAGGCGCGGCGAACCGTCTTCGTCGCCGTTGAGCAGCGCGAAGCCGGACTCGCACTGGGCGATGGTGTCCATGCAGACGCGATCGTCCTGCTGGCCGTAGCCCGACACCAGCGCGATGACCAGGCGCGGAAAGCGCGCGCGCAGCGTCGGCCCCTGCAGGTCCAGCTTTGCCAGCGAGGATGGCGCCAGGTTGCAGATGAAGGCGTCGGCCGTCTCGAGCAGGGCGTCCAGCGCGGCGCGGTCGGCCGCCACCCGCAGATCCAGCACCTGGCTGCGCTTGCCGGTGTTGAAGCTGCGCGCGTAGTAGCTGCCGTAGGCGTTGCCCTGCAGCGTGCGCACCCCGTCGCCCTGCGGCGATTCGATCTTGACGACGTCGGCGCCGAAGTCGGCCAGGTACTGGGCCGCGGTGGGGCCGGCGATGAATTGCGAGAGGTCGACCACCCGGCGGCCCGCCAGCGGCCGGGGCAGGTGTTCGGCGGGCTCAGGCATGGATCACCCGCTTGGCCTTGTGCACGGTGCGCGGCAGCGTGCCGGACTCGACCACCTCGACCTGGAAGCGCACCTGCAGCTTTTCGCGCAGGCGCTGCGACAGCCGCTCGCCCACGTCGGCGGCCGCGCCGCTTTCGCGCTCGACCCGCAGTTTCACGCCGGTCAGGAACCCGGTGTTCGGATCCTTGAGGCTGTCGTCGAGCACGATGACGTATTCGTTGGTCAGGCCGGGGAAGGCGCGCACCACGTCCTCGATGGCCGAGGGGAACAGGTTCACGCCGCGCACGATCAGCATGTCGTCGCTGCGGCCCAGCACGCCGCCGGTCAGCCGCGCGTGGGTGCGGCCGTCGGGGGCGGGGCGGCTGTCGCGCACCACGATGTCGCCGGTCCACCAGCGCACCAGTGGGCAGGCCTGCTTGTCCAGGTGGGTCAGCACCAGCACGCCGCGTTCGCCGTCGGCCACCGGCTCGTGGGTTTCGGGGTGCAGGATCTCGACGTAGATGAAGTCCTCGGCCAGCGTGGGGCCCAGCTGCGCGGCGGTATCCCAGCCGATGGGCTGGCATTCCAGCGCGCCGTAGCAGTCGTACATCCTGGCGCCCCATTGGCGCTCGATGCGTTCGCGGGTGCCGGGGATGCTGGCGCCGGGCTCGCCGCCCACGCACACCATGCGCACCGGCGAGCTGGCCAGGTCGCGGCCCATGGCCTGCGCGGCCTCGGCCATGTGTGCCATGAAGGACGGCGTGCCGATCACGCATTGCGTGCCGTACTGGTAGATGGTTTCGATCTGCCGCTGCGTATCGCCCGAGGACGCCGGGATGACCAGCGCGCCGACGTGCTGGGCCGCCAGCGTGGCGCCCAGGCCGCCGACGAACCATGCGTAGTTGAACATGCACTGGAAGACGTCGCCGCGGCGCAGGCCCTGGCCGTACAGGTAGCGTGCGTACAGGTCGGCCCAGCGGTCGATGTCGGCCTGGGTCCACAGCACCGGCGCGGGGCGCGCGGTGGTGCCCGAGGAAAAATGCACCCGGACCGCTTCGCCCGGCGCGACGGCGGCCAGGCTGCCGAAGGGGGGTTCGGCCTGCAGTCCGGCCAGGTAGTCGCGCTTGTGCGTGAAGGGCAGGCGGCGCAGGTCGGCCAGGCTTTTCAGGTCGCCGGGCTCGAAACCGGCGGCCGCGAAGACCTGGCGATAGTGATTGCTGGTGCGCGCCACGCGCTGCAGCTGGCGCCGCAGCGCGTCGAGCTGGAACTGTTCGATGCGGTCGCGCGACCAGGTCTCGGCCTCATCCCAGATCGTATCGGAATAAGGCTGTCTCTCTTGCTGCTTCATCGTTGGAGTCCTTGAGTAGGCCCCGCAGCGCGTAGGCCGCCAGGGCATGCGCGATATCGTCTATCGCCTCTTCGCTTTGCAGGCGGCGCTGGCTGTACCAGACGGTGGCCCAGTTCAGCGCGCCGAAGAACGGTTTGCTCAACAAGCGCGGCGGCAGGTCCACGAACGAGCCCTCGCGGACGCCGTCGTCGATGACTTCCACGAACATCTGCTCGTAGTCGTCGCGCATCTTGACCACCGCGCGCAGCCGCTTGGCCGCCGAGGAGGCTTCCAGCAGGTGCCGCTCCAGCCCCTGCACCGCGACCTTCTGCATCGGCATCTCCTTGAGCAGGATCTGCGTGTGCCGCAGCGCCATGGCCGCCAGCCGCCCGACGGCGCTGCCGCCCTCCCTGGCCAGCGGCTCGACCTGGGCGGTCAGGCGGTTCATGGCGGTGACCTGTACGTCGAAGAAGAGGTCAGCCTTGCTGCGGTAGTGGTGATAGATGCGGCCCTTGGTGGAGCCCAGCCGCTGGGCGACGGCGTCGATGGAGGTGGCCGCGTAGCCGAACTCCATGAACAGTTCCGCGGCCGCCCGCAGGATTTCGTCTCGCGACTCGCCGCCGTTGGCGTCGGCGGGCGTCTGGTGTGCACTGGCCATTGATACCTCTTCTGCATTGCCGGATTCAGTTCGCCGCTTCTTCCGCCTCCTTGCGCACCGCGCGCGAGAGCACCAGCCGCTGGATCTCGGAAGAGCCTTCGTAGATCTCGAGGATGCGCTGGTCGCGGTAGAGACGTTCCGCCACGGTGGGCTTGCAATAGCCCAGGCCGCCCCAGATCTGTACCGTATTGTCCACCACCCGGTGCGATACCTCCGAGGAGAACAGCTTGGCCATGGCGCCCAGGTTGGAGACATCCTGGCCGGCGTCGTAGGCGCGCGCCGCCTCGTAGAGCATCATGCGCGCGGCCGAGATCTCGGTGGCCATGTCGGCCAGGCGGAAACCGATGGCCTGGTTCTCGCCGATGGGCTGGCCGAAGGCCCGGCGGGAGACGGCGCGGTCGGCGGCCTGGCGATAGGCGCCCAGCGCCACCCCGAGGGACTGGGCCGCCACCATGATGCGGCCCACGTTCAGGGTCTGCAGCGCCAGCCTCAGGGCGCGGTTGAGCTCGCCCACGCGGGCGCTGTCGGGCACCACCAGGTCCAGCTTGAGGTTGGAGGTCTGGGTGCCGCGGATGCCCATCTTGTCCGACAGCTCGTCGATCACGGCGCCCGGCTGTTCCTTGTCGACCATGAAGGCCGACACGCCGCGCCCGCCGGCGGCCGGGTCGGTCTTGGCGAACACCACGTAGTAGCGCGAGGCGCCGCCGTTGCCGATCCAGTATTTCTCGCCGCGCAGCCGCCAGCCGTCGCCCTCGCGGGTGGCGGTGGCCTCGATGGCGGCGGCGTCCGAGCCGGCGATGCGCTCGGACAGCGCGAAGCTGGTGGCGCGGCCCAGGGTCATCTCGCGCAGGTAGAAGTCCTTCTGCGCGTCGGTGCCGGCCAGCAGGATGGGAAAGGCGCCCAGCTGGTAGGCGCACATGATGGCCGAGGTCGAGGCGCAGTGCGTGCCCAGGGCCTCGACCGCCGCCACCGTGGTGGCCAGATTCGCGCCCTGGCCGCCCCATTGGGTGGGCAGGAACAGCCCGGCGAACTTGTGTTCGACCAGCGCTTCGATGGTCTCCCAGGGATAGCGCTGGTCGCGGTCCAGCTCGGGGGCCAGCGGGCCGAAGCGTTCGCGGCCCAGGCGCTCGGCCAGGGTTTGCCAGCGCGTGGCGGCGTCGTCCAATGCGGGTTTCCAGATGACAGTCACTTTGGGTTCTCCAGGGTAGTCGCGACAGGGGAGGCGGGCTGGCGGCGGCGCGCCAGGCGGGCCAGCGGCCGGACCAGGCCCATCAGCCCCTGCGGAAAGAAAGCCAGTACCAGCACCAGCAGGCTGCCGAGCACGATCTTGTCGACATAGCCGCCGAACGAAAAGAATTTCTCCTGGATCAGCACCAGCGCGGTGGCCAGCAGGGGGCCGAGCAGCTGGCGCCGCCCCACCAGCACCACGGCGGTCAGCATCAGGATCAGGAAGTAGGTTTCCAGGATGTCGGCGCTGACGTAGGCGCGCTGGTAGGCGTACAGCCAGCCGGCCGCCGCGCTGATGGGCGCCGAGAACAGGAACACCTGCAGCCGCACGCGCGCCGGGTCGATGCCGCTCATGGTCGCCAGCCGCGGGTTCTGGTGCACCATGATGGCGGCGGTGCCCAGCCGCGAGTGGCGGAAGCGGTCGATCAGGTAGATGACCACGACCAGCAGGCCGAAGGCGTAAGGCCACAGTTCCTCGTCGTTGCCGGCGGTCAGCGACAGGCCGGCCACCGACAGGTCCAGGGTGGGCAGGCCGCGCAGGCCGTCCGAGCCGCCCAGGAAGGCCCAGTTGGCCGCCACCGTGACCGCCACCACCGCCACGGCGTAGGTGACCAGCGAGAAGACGAACTCGCGCAGCCGCAGCGTGACCAGTCCGACCACCGCCGAGACGCCCAGCGCGGCCACGATGGTGGCCGCCAGCGTGGTCCAGGCGCCCGCGCCGGCGCGGGTCGAGAGCAGGGCGGTGACGTAGGCGCCGGTGGCGAAGAACACGGTGTGGCCCAGGCTGACCTCGCCCAGGTCCGAGACCACCACGTCCAGTCCGTAGGACATGACGGCGAGGATGGCGATCAGCACGGCCGCGCTGTAGATGGCGGGGCTGCCGCCCAGCCAGGCCGGCAGGTACAGGACGATGACGGCCAGCGGCAGGAGGGCGGCGCGGCGCAGCGACAGGCGGATCATCAGTGCACCCCCCGCGCCGCGCCGGCGCTCAGGCCGCCCGGGCGCAAGACCAGCACGCCGATCAGCACCAGGAAGGCGGCCGCCGTGGCGTAGGCCGGCGAGACCAGGGCGCTGAACAGGGCGGTGAACACGCCCAGCGCCACGCCGGCGGCATAGCTGCCGGTGACGCTGCCGATGCCGCCCAGCACCACCACGACAAAGGTGATGATGACTTCCTCGAAGCCCATCGAGGTGAGGATGGGCGTGCGCGGCGCCACCATGCCGGCGGCAAAGGCCACCGCGGCGCCCTCGAAGGCGAACACGCCGTAGTAGATGCGGCGCACGTCGACGCCGGCCAGCTGCGCCAGCTTCGGATCTTCGGCCACCATGCGCACCAGCCGGCCGGCGCGCGAGCCTTCCAGCAGCCATTTCAGGCCGGCGAACACGGCGATCGCGGCGACCACGATGGCGGCGTCCTGCCAGGTGACCCACAGGTCGCCGACCTCGATATCGCGCTGCGACCAGGCCGTGTCCAGGATCTGCCCGGTCGAGCCGAAGATCAGCGAGGCCGCGCCCTGGATGACGTAGCCGAAGCCCAGCGTCATGATCATGATGGACACCAGGTTCTGCTCGAAGGTGGCGCGCAGCATGATGCGCTGCATGGCCAGGCCGATCAGCGCGCCCAGCGCCATGGCGGTGGGCAGCGCCAGCAGGTAGGGCATGCCGGCCGAGGTGGTGGCCCACCAGGTGACGAAGGCGCCCACCATGTACATCTGGCCATGGCCGAAGTTCACCAGCCGGGCCACGCCCAGCAGCAGGGTCCAGCCGATGGCGATCAGCGCGTAGGCATGGCCCAGCACGATGCCGTTGATGAGCTGTTGCAGTAGATTCATGCGGCGTGCGCTCCGAGATAGGCCTGGGCGATGCGCGGATCGGCGCCGACGCTGGCGGCCGGGCCTTCCAGCACGAGCCGGCCGCGCTCGAGCAGCAGCAGGCGGTCGACCACTTCCATGGCGGCGCGCACGTTCTGCTCCACCAGCAGGATGGACAGGCCCGAGCGCGCCAGGGTTTGCAGCGTTTGCAGCACCTGCGAGACCAGCATGGGCGCCAGGCCGATGGACGGCTCGTCCAGCAGCAGGACGCGCGGGCCCATCATCAGCGCGCGGCCGATGCCCAGCATCTGGCGCTCGCCGCCGGACAGCTGCGCGCCCAGGTGGCGGCGCCGTTCGGCCAGGCGCGGGAACAGCTGGAAGACTTCGTCGCGGGTATAGAAGCGGCGCCCTTCCGGGCTGCCCGCGTCGAAGGCGGCGCTGAGGTTCTCCTCGACGTTCATGCTGGCGAAGATCAGCCGTCCCTCGGGCACCAGCAGCAGCCCGTCGCGCACCCGCTGGTGGGTGGGCGTGGCGTCGATGCGCCGGCCGTCGAGGCGGATTTCGCCGCGCACCGTGGGGCGGCCGCGCGACCAGCCCAGCAAGGCGTTGACCAGGGTGGACTTGCCGGCGCCGTTGGCGCCGATCACGCCGACGATTTCGCCGCGCCCCACTGACAGCGCGTCCAGGCCGAGCGCGCGGTTGCCGGCGTAGCCGACTTCCAGCTGCCGCGCGCTCAGCACGGCCTGGTCCGTGGTCGGGGCGTTCATTGCGCGCTCCCGAGATAGGCTTCGAGCACGCGCGGGTCGTTCTGGATGGCGGCCGGGACGCCGCAGGCCAGCGGACGGCCCAGGTTGAGCACGCAGATCCGGTCGGCCACGGCCATGATCAGCTCGATATGGTGTTCGATGACGACCAGCGCCACGCCTTCGCTTTTCAGTTCGCCCAGCAGCCGCACCAGCGCGGCCATGTCGGCGCCGCCCAGGCCGGCCGCCGGCTCGTCCAGCAGCAGCACGGCGGCGCCGCGGCCGTAGGCCAGCGCGATCGACAGCATGCGTTGCATGCCATAGGAGATCTCCTTGGGATGCAGGTCGTGGCAGGCGGCCGGCACGCCGAAGCGCTCCAGCTGGCCGGCCGCGTAGGCGCGCGCCTGGACGCGGCGGCGCGCCGCGCCCAGCGGGTTGAGCGCGCTGGCCAGCAGTCCGGCCTGCGCCTGTCCGCCCAGCACCGCCATCATGTTCTCCAGCACGCTCAGGTCGTCGAAGAAGGCGTTCTGCTGGAAGGCCCGCTTGATGCCCAGCGCGGCCAGGCCGTGCGCCGGCACGGCGCTGATGTCGCGCCCGTGCAGATGCACCGTGCCGGTGCGCGGGATCAGCGCCGACACCGCGTCGTAGCACGAACTCTTGCCCGCGCCGTTGGGACCGATGATGCCCAGCAGCTCGCCGGCGCGCACTTCCCAGCTGACGTCCTCCAGCGCGACCAGGGCGCCGTAGCGCACGCCCAGCGCCTGCACGCTGAGCGCGGGCGCGGCGGCCTCGGTCGGCGCGATCATGGCTGGACCACGATCTTGCGGCCGTCGACGCGGAACAGGTAGTAGTTCGACTTCAGCTGGCCGTTGGGTTCGAATTGCAGGTCGCCCATGGCGGTGCCCTTGAACGCGCCGCCGCGGATGCGCTTGGCGATGGCCTCGCGGTCCAGCGTCTTGAGCTCGTTGGCGGCCATGGCCCATACCTGCAGCGAGGTGGCGCCCAGCGCCATGAACTTGTCGGGCGTGTACTTGAACATCTCCTGCGTCTTGGCCACGAAACGCTGGTTGGCGGGATTGGACGCGAACGGCTCCACGTCGGGGAAATAGATGTCTGCGCCGATCAGGCCGTCGGCGGCGTCGCCCGCCACGTTGATGACGCTGGGGGCCACGGTGCCCACCGCGCTGACCAGCTTGCCCGGCAGGCGCGACTGTTTGGCCTGGCGGATGATGGCCGGCATGCCCAGGCCTTCGTTGGCGTTGATGGCCACGGTGACGTCGGGCTTGGCGGCGCGCACGTTGGTCATGGCGACTCGGAAGTCGGCCTGCGTGAACGGGAATTTCTCTTCGGCCACTTTTTCGTAGGCATGGCCCAGCTTCTTCAGCGAGGTTTCGATGGACTCCTGCGCGCCGTTGCCATAGGCGTCGTTCTCGGTCAGGAAGGCCACGCGCTTGGCGCCCACCGACTTGATGTAGTCGGCGATCACCGCCCCGTCCTGCGAGTTGGAGCTGTTCAGGCGGATCGCCAGCGGGTTGCCTTCGCCCGAAAGAATCGGGTCGGCCTTGGAGATCGCCGTGATGTCCAGCACGCCGGCGCGCGCGATGACCGGCTGCATGGCCAGCGTGACCGGGCTGTTCCAGCCTTCGATGATGACCGACACGCCGGCGCTGATCAGTTCGGTGGCGCGCGAGACGCCGACCGCGGGCGTGGATTCGTCGTCGCGCGACACGATCTCGATCTGGCGGCCCATCACGCCGCCGCTTTCGTTGATGACGGCCGCCATGGCCTGGATGGCCTGCGTGACGTGCTGGCCCTGCGGACCGGCCCCGCCCGAAAGGGGGAAGATCACGCCGACTTTGATGGGGGTCTGTTGCGCCTGTGCCGCCGCGCCCAGGCTCAATGCCAGCAGCCCCGCGGTGAACAGTCTGTGTATCCGCTTCATGCCTGTCTCCTGATCGTTATGCGAGCGGCGCGGTGCGCCGTCGCTTTCTGTACGGCGCCTCTGGGGGGACGCCGTTCTTCACGGTGAAACGTTGCTAGCGATGAAAGCCGGCTGTTCCGCCGCGCGCCTCTGCGGGCGGTCCGGCGGGTCGGTGCGACTAACATACCATCAGGTATTTTTTGAAGTCAATGAAGTTCATACAATTCGATCATTGGCGATTTCCCTAATAAAAACAAAGGATTTTTCGGTTGCACTTAATTCTTTTGAAAAAATACCGTTCGGTATGTATTATGGCCGGACTGCCATTCCATCGACGAGGATGCCTGCCATGGACACACAAGGAATCACCGCGCTCGTCACTGGCGGCGCGTCGGGCCTGGGTCTGGCCGCGGCGCGCCGCCTGCTGGCGGCCGGCGCGCGCGTGGTCATCGCCGACCTGCCCGGTTCGCCGGGCGAGGAGGTCGCGCGCGAACTGGGCCCGGACGCGCGTTTCGCGCCGGCCGACGTCACCCGCGAAGACGAGGTGAATGCCGCCTGCGACCTGGCCGAATCGCTCGGCCCGCTGCGCGCGCTGGTGCATTGCGCCGGCCGCGGCGGGCCGGTGCGCCTGCTCGACAAGGAAGGCAACCCCGGGCCCATGGACACCTACGCCGACATCGTGCGCGTCAACCTGCTGGGCACGTTCAACACGCTGCGGCTGGTGGCGGCGCGCATGGCGCGCAATCCGCTCACGCCCGAGGGCGAGCGCGGGGTGTGCGTGCTGACCGCGTCGGTGGCCGCCTACGAGGGCCAGATCGGCCAGATCGGCTATGCCTCGTCCAAGGCCGGCGTGGTGGGCATGACCATCGTGGCCGCGCGCGACCTGGCAAGCAAGGCGATCCGGGTCTGCACCATTGCGCCGGGCATCTTCGACACGCCCATGCTGGCGCGCGTGTCGGCCGAGGCGCGCAAGACGCTTGCCGCATCGGTGCCGCATCCCGCCCGGCTGGGCAGCCCCGACGAGTACGCGCAGCTGGCCCAGCACATCATCGGCAACGCCATGCTCAACGGCGAAACCATCCGCCTGGATGGCGCGCTGCGCATGGCGCCGCGCTGACCCATCCGACCGACCCCGAAGGAGACGCCACCATGAGCGCGCAAACCCCCGATGCCGCGGAAGTCCTCGTCGACCGCGCCGACGGCATTCTCACCATCACCATCAACCGGCCGCAGGCCCGCAACGCGATCAACCCGGCGGTGGCGCGCGGCATCGCCGCGGCGGTCGACGAGCTCGACGCCAGCGACGAGCTGCGCATCGGCATCCTGACCGGCGCCGGCGGCTCGTTCTGCGCCGGCATGGACCTCAAGGGCTTCCTGCGCGGCGAGCTGCCCAGCATCGAGGGGCGCGGCTTCGGCGGGCTGACCGCCCGGCCGCCGCGCAAGCCGCTGATCGCGGCGGTGGAGGGCTATGCGCTGGCCGGCGGCTTCGAGCTGGTGCTGGCCTGCGACCTGGTGGTGGCGGCCGACAATGCGCAGTTCGGCGTGCCCGAGGTCAAGCGCGGGCTGGCGGCCACGGCCGGCGGCCTGGTGCGCCTGCCGCGCCAGCTGCCCTACCGCATCGCGCTGGAGCTGGCGCTGACCGGCGACATGTTCCCGGCCCGGCGCGCCCACGGCTATGGCCTGATCAACCAGCTGACCGAACCCGGCCAGGCGCTGGACGCGGCGCGCGAGCTGGCGCGGCGCATCGTCGCCAACGGCCCGCTGGCGGTGGCCGCCAGCAAGCGCGTGGTGGTCGAGTCGCAGGACTGGCCGGCCGACGAGGTGTGGGAACGCCAGGCGGCGCTGACCGACCATGTGTTCGCGTCGGCCGACGCGCGCGAGGGCTCGGCGGCCTTCGCGGAAAAGCGCCAGCCTGTCTGGCAGGGGAAGTAGGCCATGGCCACCGATTCGCGTTTCGACGGCCCCGGGCCCGATGCCCGCTATCACGCGGCGCTGGCCCAGGGCCGGCTGATGCTGCAGCATTGCGAGGACTGCGCGGCGGTGCGCTTTCCGCCCGCGCTGGTGTGCCGCGCCTGCGGCGGCGCGCGGCTGGCCTGGCGCGAATCGTCCGGCCAGGGCAGCGTGTACGCCGCCACCACGGTGCGCGACCGCGCCGGCGACTACAACGTGTCGCTGGTCGAGCTGGAGGGCGGGGCCCGCATGATGAGCCGCGTCGAGGGTATCGAGGCCGCGCGGGTGCGCATCGGCCAGCCGGTGCGCGCGCGCATCGTGGCGGGCGATGAACCCTACGTGGTGTTCGAGCCGCGCGTAGGAGACGCCGCATGAGCCGCGCGCTGCGAGGCCGCGCCGTCATCGCCGGCATCGGCAATACCCATCGCTGGCAGGCGCCCGGGCGCACGCCGTTCGACCAGCTGCAGGAGGCGGCCGTGCTGGCCCTGGAAGACTGCGGCCTGGCCATGGCGCAGGTCGACGGACTGTTCTGCGCCATGTCCACTTCGGGCCTGCCGGTGCTCAACGTGGCCGAGCGGCTGGGCATCCGGCCGCGCCATGCCGACGGCACCATGGTGGGCGGCGCCTCGTTCCTGTTCCATCTGCAGGCGGCCATGGCGGCGCTGGAGACCGGGCTGTGCGAGGTGGCGCTGATCTGCTATGGCTCCAACCAGCTCACCGCCGGCGGCAAGCTGGCCTCGATGCCGGACCCGCAGCCGTACGAGGCGCCGTTCCGGCCGCGCTATCCCATGTCCAGCTATGCGCTGGCCGCGGCGCGCCATATGCACCAGTACGGCACCACGCGCGAGCAGCTGGCCGATGTGGCGGTGGCCGCGCGCCAGTGGGCGCGGCGCAATCCGCACGCCTACGCGCGCGACCCGCTGACCCGCGCGGACGTGCTGGGCGCGCGCATGATCAGCGATCCGCTGACCAAGGCCGACAGCTGCCTGGTGACCGACGGCGGCGCCGCGCTGGTGCTGGTGCGCGCCGAACGCGCGGCCGACCTGCCGCGCCCGCCGGTCCATGTGCTGGGCACCGGCGTGGCCGTGAGCCACCGGCAGATTTCGGCCATGCCCGACCTGACCGTCACCTGCGCGGTGGAGTCGGGCCGGCGCGCGTGCGAAATGGCCGGCGTGGCGCCGCGCGACATGGACCACGTGATGCTGTACGACGCCTTCACCATCAACACACTGCTGTTCCTGGAGGACCTGGGTTTCTGCGCCAAGGGCGAGGCCGGCGCGTTCGTCGAGAGCGGCGCCATCGCGCCGGGGGGCAGCCTGCCGGTCAACACCAATGGCGGCGGCCTGTCGTGCAACCATCCGGGCATGTACGGGCTGTTCACCGTCATCGAGTCGGTGGCGCAGCTGCGCGGCGAGTGCGGCGAACGCCAGGTCGAGGGCGCGCGCCTGTCGATGGCGCATGCCAACGGCGGCGTGCTGTCCAGCCAGGCCACCGTGATCCTCGGCACGGCCGAGACAGTGTGAGGGCGGCCATGGCGATCGATTCCGACCGACTGCTGGCCGCCGAGATCCCGGTGGCGGAGCAGCAATACGGCTGGCGCGAGTGCGTGCTTTACGCGCTGGGCGTCGGCGCGGGCCTGGACCCGGAAGACGGGCTGGACCTGCCGTTCGTCGACGAGACCCGCCTGAAGGTCGCGCCCACCTTCGCCAACGTGCTGGCCGATCCGGGATTCTGGATGCGCGACCTGCCGCTGGGCCTGGACTGGCTGCGTACCGTGCATGGCGAGCAGTCGATGCGCGTGCACCGGCCGCTGGCCGGCCGCGCCTCGGTGCGCGGGGTCACGCGTATCGTCGACGTGGCCGACAAGGGGCGCGACAAGGGGGCGCTGATCTACGCCGAGCGCGAGCTCATCGACCTGGCCGACGGCGCGCCGCTGGCCACGCTGAGCCAGACGGTGTTCTGCCGCGGCGACGGCGGCTTCGGCGGCAAGCCGTCGGCGCGTCCGCCGCCGCCGGCGGTGCCGGCGCGCGCGCCGGACGCGAGCGTCCAGGCGCGCACGTCGCCGCAGTCGGCGCTGATCTATCGCCTGTCGGCCGACCTCAATCCCTTGCATATCGACCCGGCCGTGGCGCGCCAGGCGGGTTTTCCCCGTCCCATCCTGCATGGCATGGCCAGCTTCGGCGCGGTCGGGCAGGCGCTGGTCAAGGCCTGCTGCGGCGGCGAGCCGGCGGCGGTGCGCGGCATGGGCGGGCGCTTTTCGGCGCCGGTGTTCCCCGGCGAAACCGTGCGCGTGGACATCTGGCGCACCGGCCCGGGCCGCGCGGCCTTCCAGGCCCGCGTGGCGGCGCGCGACGTGGTGGTGATGGACAACGGCACCTTCGACTACGAGGCCTGAGTCCGCCGCATTCCAATCCGACTCAAGGAGGCAGCATGACCGACTCGACGGCAGGCAAGGTATTGGTGGTGGGCGCGCTGGGCGTGGTGGGGCGCGCCGCGCTGGAGCACTTCGGCCAGCGGCCGGGGCTGGCGCGGGTGGGGCTGTCGCGCCGCGCGCCCGATTTCGCTCCCGAGGCGACCTGGGTTTCGGCCGACCTGCGCGACGCGCAGGCCACGCGCGCGGCGCTGGCGCCCCACGGCGACGCCACGCATGTGGTGTACGCCGCGCTCAACGAGCAGCCCGACTTGCTCAAGGGATGGCGCGACAGCGGCAACGCCGACCTCAATACGCGCATGCTGCGCAACACGCTGGACGCGCTGCGCGAGGCGCCGCTGCGCCATGTGACGCTGCTGCAGGGCACCAAGGCCTACGGCGTGCACACCGGCCGCCCGATGCCGGTGCCCGCCCGCGAAACCGACGCGGTGCGCGACCACGCCAATTTCTATTTCGACCAGCAGGACCTGCTGGCCGAACGCGCCGCCGCGCAGGGCTACGCCTGGACCATCTTCCGGCCGCAGATCGTGCTGGGGGTGGCGCTGGGCAGCGCCATGAATCCGGTGGCCACGCTGGGCGCCTACGCGGCGCTGTCGCGCGAGGCCGGCCAGCCGCTGCGCTATCCGGGCCATCCGCACCTGCTGACCGAGTGCACCGACGCGCGCCTGATCGCCCGCGCCATCGCCTGGGCCTGGGACGAGCCGCGCGCGCACGGCGAGGCGTTCAATATCGCCAACGGCGACGTGGTGCTGTGGCAGCCGGTGTTCGAGCGCCTGGCCGCGCTGTTCGGCATGCCGCTGGGCGAGCCGGTCGACACGCGCATGCGCGAAGCCATGCCCGAGCAGGCCGAACGCTGGCGCGCCATCGCCGAACGCGAGCGCCTGGCCGTGCCGCAATTGCGCGACCTGATCGGCCTGTCGTGGCAGTACGCCGACGCCACCTGGGCGGCGCGCCACCCGCTGCCGGTGCCACCGCTGGTGTCGACCATCAAGCTGCGCCAGGCCGGCTTTGGCGACTGCATCGATACGCAGGAATGCATCGTCGAGCACTTGCGCGAGATGCAGCGCCTGCGCTATTTGCCGCGCTGAGCGCGGGGCCGGGCGGCGGCCCGGCCCGTGCCCTTACTGCACCGGCGGGATGCCCGCCTGCTTGATCAGTTCTCCCCAGCGCTGGCTTTCGCGCTGGGTGATCTGGGTCAGCTCGGCCGGGGTGCTGGTGCGCGCCTCGTTGCCCAACTTGCGCATGGCCTCGGCAAAGCGCGTCGAACCGGTGATCTCGCGCAGCGCCGCGTTCAGCTTGGCCACCACGGGGGCCGGCGTGCCGGTCGGCGCGAACACGGCGTACCAGGTCTCGCCCACGATGGAGGGGTAGCCCAGCTCGCGGAACGTCGGCACCTCGGGCATCAGCGGCTGGCGTTCGGCGCTGAGCACCGCCAGCGCGCGGTACTGGCCGGCCTGCACGTTGGGCAGCGCGCTGGTCAGGGCCTCGACGTTGGAGTCGACGATGCCGCCTATCATGTCCATGGTGGCCGGCGCCGCGCCCTTGTAGTGCACCTGGGTCACCTGGGCCTGCAGGCCCGTGGCCACCAGTTCGCCCAGCAGGTGCACCATGCTGCCCTGGCCGTTGGTGGCGTTGTTGATCTTGCCCGGATGGGCCTTGGCGTAGGCCACGTATTCGGCCACGCTGCGGGCCGGGAAGTCCTTCTTCACCACGAAGGCGAACGGCACCGTCGCGATCGCCGCCACCGGGGCGAAATCCTCCAGCGTGTACGGCATCTGCCGCATCAGGTGCGGCGTGACGGTGAAGGTGCTGCCCGAGGAAAGCAGCAGCGTGTAGCCGTCCTTGGGGGCGCGCGCCACGTAGGTGGCGCCGATCAGGGTCGAGGCGCCGGCCTTGTTGTTGACCACGAACGAGCCGCCCAGGGTCTCGCCCAGTTGCTGGGCCAGCTGGCGTCCCACCACGTCGCTGGTGCCGCCGGGCGGAAACGGGATGACCAGGGTTACGGGCTTGTCGGGATAGTTGGCGGCGGGGTCCTGCGCGAGGGCGGCGGCGGGCAGGGCGAGCGCGGCGGCCAGCGCCAGCGCCTGGAATCGTACGGTCATGGCTTTGTCTCCTGTCGTTGTCGTGCGCGGCGCGCCGCGGATGCGGAAGCGCCGCGAGGTGCGGCAGTGATGCGTGTTGCGGCATGGCGCCGCGCGGGCGGGTCAGACCGTGGCGATCGGCGTGGCCGGCGAGCCCACGGCGCCGGGCAGGCGCAGCGGCGGCGCCGTCAGCAGGAAGCTGGAGCGGTCGTGCTTGCGCAGCCATTGCGCCAGTTCGGCGAAGTACCAGAGTTCGCCCAGGTTCAGGCCCAGCTTGAACAGGCAGTGCGCATGCAGCGGCAGGCCCGGGTAGTGTTCGCCCTTGCCGGGGCCGGCCGGATAGGCTTCGACGGCGAAGTTGTCGGCGCAGATGGCGACGATGCCCGAGTCGGTGATCCACTGCAGCAGCTTCTCGTCGCGGCCGTCGAGCACCGCGCAGGAGCGGGCCAGCACCTCGCCGTCGGGCTGCTTGTTCATCTCCAGCACCAGGTCGGCGAAGCCGGTGTACAGGCACAGGAAGTCGCCGGGCTCGACGCTGGCGCGCTGCGCCCGCAGCGCGGCCATCAGGCCGTCGTAGCCGACCAGCGCGCGCTCGCGCCCGTGCAGGCGCTCCAGGTCGACCAGCACGCCGCGCCCCTGCACGCCGGCGGTGGCCAGCCGTTCGATGCCGATGGCCCTGGCGCCCAGGTTGTCGGCCGCGTCGTCGGGGCCCACCACCTCCACGCCGCCGCGATAGCCGTTGTAGTAGACCTTCTCGGGTATGCCGTCGTCGTTGGCGTCGAACATCTGGCCGACGTGGCCCAGGCCGTCCCATTGGGTGGAGTACTGCGTGTACATCAGCACCGCGTCGTCGGACACCACGTCGCTGAAACAGCCGCACACGTTGGACAGGCGGAAGTTGTAGTTGTGGCTGGGGCCGCGCTTTTCGTAGAAGAAGCGCGGCGCCTTGCGGTGCTGGAACAGGGTGTTGCCGCCGGGGTAGTCCAGCGGCAGGCTGAGGCAGAAGGCGATGCCGTGCTCGACCTCGCGGATGGCGCGCAGCCGCGCCTGCGGCGTGAGCAGGTTCATGCGCCCTATCTGATCGTCGGGACCGAAGTCGCCCCAGTTCGATCCTTCCGGACGCTTTTTCCAACGGGGGGAATCCATGGCGATGACTTCCTTGCTGAGAGTTGGAGGGGAAGGCATGCGGGGGTCGCCGCCAGCCGGTTCCTGCGACCGGATTCGCATGACGAAGTCAACATACCATTTGGTATGTCATGGGTCAATCGGTGAAACGCCGTGATCGAATATGGGCCTGTTTAGCTCGTAAATACCCAGGTTTTCCATGTTAGCTGGATATCCGCCTATAGATACCGGTTGGTATTTATTCGGGGGAGGAAGTCGAGGCGGCGGCGTGCCGCGCCGTCACGGCGGGCGAGGGCCTGGGAGGGGGGGCGGGCGCGGCGGCGCCCGGGAGGGATCAGAGGGCGTTCTTGCTGATCGCCCGCGCGGCGCGCACCGCCAGCGGGCCGAGATCCTCGCGGGCGCGTTCGAGCGACCAGCGCGGCTTGGGCACCGAGATGTTGACCGCGGCCACGGGCGCGCCGGTTTCGTCGACGATGGTGGCCGCCACGTTGATGTCGCCCTGGTAGAACTCTTCGTCGGCGTAGGCGTAGCGGTGCTCGCGCGCTTCGTCGATGAGGTGGCGCAGCACGGCCAGGTCGGTGGTGGTGCGCGAGGTGTGGCGCGGCACCGCCATGCGGGCCAGGCGCGCCTCCAGCTGATCGGGCGGCAGGTGGGCCAGCAGCGCGCGGCCCGACGCCGAGGACAGCATCGGAATGCGCGTGCCGGCCGGCATGTACACCGGGATGTGCTTGGACGTGGGGATGCGCATCACGAAGACCATGTTGTCCTCGTCGTCGGGCACCGACAGGTTGACGATCTCGCCGCACTCCTGGTTGAGCTGGTGCAGCACGGCGTGCGCGTGCTGGAACACCGGCTCGCGCGCCAGGAAGCTGTAGCCCAGGCCCACCGCCTTGACGGTGACGCGGTAGCGCCGCGAGACCGGGTCCTTCTTCAGGTAGCCGGCGCGCTCCAGCGTGTAGGCCACGCGCTGGGCCGAACCGCTGGTGATGCCGCAGGCCCGTGCGATTTCCTGCAGGTTCATGGTTTCGCTGTTGCGAAACGCCTCCAGGACGGCCAGGCCTTTTTCCAGCGATTGAATGAGCAATGCCGATTCCGCCATGGGTGTGCTTGCCTTGCGATGGCGCGCGGCCATCGGAGTGTGATCGGGGTTATTGACAGGCGATAGTACCTTGCGGCGCCCGGCCGCCGGATGCCATCCGTCACCAGGAAAACGTCGTTGACACTCACCGAAAACAATGACTAAATATCGAATAACAGATTCATGTTATCGCTATTCGATAAGATAATGCAGGATTCCAAGCCCGTCAACGAGGCGCTTCCCCGGCGCGTGGACGTCGCCATCATCGGCGGCGGCATCATCGGCGTCAGCACCGCCTACGCCCTGGCCCGGGCCGGCGTCTCGGTGGCGCTGTTCGAGAAAGGCCGCCTGGCCGGCGAGCAATCGTCGCGCAACTGGGGCTGGGTGCGCACGCTGTGCCGCGATGCCGCCGAGATTCCGCTGGCCTTGCGCGCCCATGCGCTATGGACCGAGATCCAGGCCGAGGTGGACGTGGGCTATCGCCGCACCGGCATGCTGTACCTGCAGGAGGACGAGCGCGACGCCGCCACGCACCAGCATTGGATCGAGCAGGCGCGCACCTATGGCGTGGACGCCGCCCTGCTGGGCCGCGAGGCGGCGCTGCGCTGCCTGCCGGCCTCGCGCCGCCCCTGGAGCGGCGCCATGTACAGCGCCTCGGACGGCGTGGCCGAGCCCGAGCTCGCCACCCACGGCATCGCCGCCCTGGCGCGCCGGCACGGCGCGGCCCTGTTCGAACAGTGCGCGGTGCGCGGCCTGGACACGGCGGCCGGGCGGGTCGACGGCGTGGTGACCGAGCGCGGCCGGGTGGCCGCCGAAGCGGTGGTCATGGCCGCGGGCGCGTGGTCGCGCTTGCTGTGCGGCAATTCGGGCGCCGACTTCCCGCAGCTGAAGGTGCGCGGTTCGGTGCTGCGCACCGCGCCGTGCGACCTGCCGCTGGCCGCCACCGTCAACGGCAAGGACTTCACCTGCCGCAAGCGCGCCGATGGCGGCTATACCGTGTCGCAGTTCGGCGCGTCGATGGCCGACATCGTGCCCGACAGCTTCCGCCTGCTGGGCAAGTTCTATCGCGCCTGGCTGGCCAACAATGCGTTCGTCAAGCTGCGGCTGGGCAAGCGCTTTTTCGAAGAGCTGGCGATTCCGCGCCGCTTCGCGCTGGACCGCGCCACGCCGTTCGAGCGCTGCCGGGTGCTGGATCCGGCGCCCTCGGCCAGCGCGGTGGCGCGCGCCTGGCAGCGGCTGGTGCAGGCGTTTCCGGATTTCCGCGCCACGAGCGTGGCGGCGTCGTGGGGCGGCTATATCGACGTCACGCCCGACGCGCTGCCGGTGATCTCGCCGGTGCCGGCGCTCGATGGGGCCTATCTGGCCTCGGGCTTCTCCGGCCATGGCTTTGGCATCGGGCCGGCGGTCGGCGAACTGGTGGCGGACATGATCCGGGGCCGGGCCGCGCAGTCGGCGGTCCAGCCGTTCCGGTTTACGAGGTTTTCCGAATGATTTCGTCGGGCCGCGAGGCCGATTCACACTTTGTGCAAGGGGAAATGCAAATGGCTTTGGCAGCAGACCTGCACCGGGATGCCGTCGTGGTCGACGGCCTGGTGTTCTTCAGCGACGGCAGCACCCGCGACATGCTGGCCGGCGGCGTCAGCGCGATCAACCTGACCGTGACCGAGATGAGCGCCGATTTCGAACAGGCGCTCAAGGACGTCATGGCGTGGCGCCAGCGCTGCCAGGATCCGGCCTCGGGCTGGACGCTGGTCGAGCGCGCCGCCGACATCGCGCGCGCCAAGCGCGAGGGCAAGCTGGGCCTGATCATGGGCTGGCAGAACGCCCGTCCGCTGGGCGACCGGCTCGAGCGCATCGCGCTGTTCCACACGCTGGGCATGCGCGTCATCCAGCTGACGTACAACGAGGCAAACCTGATCGGCGACGGCTGCCTGGAAAAGCGCAACGCCGGCCTGTCCAACCTGGGCGTCGAGATGGTGCGCGAGATGAACCGGGTGGGCATCGCCATCGATCTGAGCCATTGCGCCGAACAGACCTGCCTGGACGCGGCGCGCCACAGCACGCGTCCGGTGCTGCTCACGCACGCCAACGCCAACGCCGTGATTGCCCGGCCGCGCAATAAGTCCGATGCGGTGATCAAGGCGGTGGCCGCCACCGGCGGGGTCGTCGGCTGCAGCATCCATGCCTACCTGAACTGGCGCGGCCAGGCCGGCCAGCAGCCCACGCTGGACGACTTCGTGGCCAACATCCGCTACATCGGCGACCTGGTGGGCTACGAGCACGTGGGCATAGGCACGGACTTCCCGGCGGTCGACACCTACGAGGCGGTGCGCCACGTGATGGTGATGTCGCGCACCAAGTACGCGGCCTCGGGCGGCGACTTCTCCAATGCCTTCGGCGACGTGATGGAAGCGCGCTATCCGGTGGAAACGCCCACGCCCGCGCAATTCGGCGGCCTGACCGAGGCGCTGGCGCGCGGCGGGCTGAGCGACGCGCAGATCAAGGGCGTGCTGGGCGAGAACTTCGTCCGCGCTTTCGACGCCTGCTGGCAACCTGCCTAGAACCAAGGAAACAACCATGAACCTCTATCGCAAACTGGGCGCCGCGCTGGCGGCGCTGGCCGGCGCGGCCTGCGTGGCCGGGGCCGCCCAGGCGGCCGACTTTCCCAACCGCACGCTGCGCATCGTCGTGCCCTACCAGCCCGGCGGCTCGACCGACATCGTGGTGCGCAAGTTCGCCGAACTGGCCGCGCCCGAGCTGGGGCAGTCCATCATCATCGAGAACAAGGGCGGCGCGGGCGCCACCATGGGCGCGCGCGCCCTGGCCACGGCGGCGCCGGACGGCTACACGCTGGCCATCCTGCCCAGCCCGGTGTTCCGCATGCCGCACATCCAGAACGTCGGCTATGACCCGACCCGCGATTTCACGTACGTGATGATGCTCAGCGGCTATACGCTGGGCGTGGCGGTGGCGGCCGATTCGCCGTACAAGACCTGGGGCGAGTTCATCGCCTACGCCAAGGCGCACCCCGGCGATGTGACCTACGGCACCGCCAGCGTGGGCAGCGCCTCCAACGTCATGATGGAAGACATCGCGGCGCGCAACGGCGTGAGCTGGCGCCACGTGCCGTACAAGGGCGAGTCCGATGTGATCCAGGGCGTGATGGGCGGCCAGCTTACCGCCTACGCCGGCTCGACCACCGTGATGCCCATGGTGCAGTCGGGCAAGATGCGCATGCTGGTGACCTGGGGCGGGCACCGCAGCGCGCAGTTCCCCGACGTGCCGTCGCTCAACGAACTGGACGGCACGCCGGCGGTCTACGCGCCGTTCGGCATCGCCGCGCCCAAGGGTCTGCCGGCCGACGTGCGCAAGACCCTGCACGACACCTTCAAGCGGGTGGCGCAATCCGACGCCTTCAAGGAAGTGCTGACGCAATATGGCCAGGAACTGGTCTATATGGATGGCGAGGCCTACGCGGCCTATGCCGCCGAGCAGTTCGAGGCGGAAAAGGCCATCGTCAAGAAGCTGGGCCTGGCGGGGAACTGAGTACGGGCATCCGGGGGCCTGTCGTCCTGGCAGTCAAATGTTCGTGGTCCGCGACGGTGTGCCTGTCCCAGTGGGGACAGGCACACGCTGCCGCTGGCGTCCATCCCCCGTGGCGCGGCCCGTCACGGTCCCGTCGCCACCAGCTGGTTGGCGTCCAGGCGACGCTGCGCCCAGCGCGCATATTGCAGCGCGGCCAGTCGGTTGGCGTGGCCGATGGCCTGCCGCCATGCGGCGCAGGCCTGCTCCAGGTCGCCCAGCAGCAGCAGGGCGTCGCCGCGCAGGCACAGGGTCTCGGGCATCATGCCGGCAATGCGGAAACGCGCGCACAGCAGATCGGCGCGGTCCAGCGCCACCAGCGCGCGGTCCGGCCGGCCCAGGGCGTTGAGGGCGCAGGCCAGCAGGCACTGGCCGGATACTTCGGCGGTGGGCATGGCGCGCCGTATCGTCTCCAGCGCCGGCTCGAAATTGTCGATCACCGACGCATCGCCGCGCAGCGCGGCGGCCAGGTCCACATAGCAGCTGGTCAGGGCGTAGAGGAATTGCGGGCGCAGCGGGTGCGCGTCCATCGATTGCTTGAGCGCGTCGGCGACCATGCCCATCTGCGCCCAGTCCTCGTACAGATAGCTGAACTTGACCAGCATCATGCTGCTGGCGGCCAGCATCAGGGGGTTGTTGTCCTGCCGGGCGTAGGCCATGGCGGTCTGCACGCTCTGCATGGCCTCGTCGCCGCGCCCCTGGGTGGCGACGGTCAGCGCCAGCATGGCGTGGATCAGGGCGCCGGCGTTCTCGCCCAGGATGGGCGCCGGGCCGATATCGGTATGGGGAAACACCAGCCCTTGCAAAGCCTGGCGCAGCAGGCGTTCGGACTCGATGACATCGCCCTTCCA
Organism: Bordetella genomosp. 6; assembly: GCF_002119705.1. Taxonomy (NCBI): domain Bacteria; kingdom Pseudomonadati; phylum Pseudomonadota; class Betaproteobacteria; order Burkholderiales; family Alcaligenaceae; genus Bordetella; species Bordetella genomosp. 6. The sequence continues at coordinate 4,366,423 of NZ_CP021107.1, read as the reverse complement.
GAGTTCGCAGATGGCCATCGCGTACAGGGCCCAGGTGCGCCAGCCGCTCTTGCCGTGTTCGTGGGCCATGTTCAGCAGCTGGTGCGCGAGGCTGACGGCCTCGTCGTAGTCGCCGCTGTGCTGGCAGGCATTCCATAGCGCCCAGAGCGCGGTGAAGCGGCTCTGCGGGTCGCCGGGGCTGACGCGCACCGCCAGCGTATAGGCCTGGGCGGCCGCCATCGACCCGGGGCCGTCCAGGTTGCCGGCCAGTTCGCCGCGGACCATGTGGCAGGCGAACTCGAATTCGTCGCGCTCGGCATCGGACTCGATCTGGTGCCGCAGCGCCAGGGCGTTGTCCAGATAGCGGTGCGCCTGCGCATAGTCGCCGCGCCGTACGACCTCCCAGACCGCGGTGCGCCACCATTGCGCGGCCTGCGGGTCGCCCGCCTGCTGCAGGTGGCGGGCAATCTCGTGCGGCGCGCCGGCGCCTTGCTGCAGGTGCTGGGCGATGCGCTGGTGCAGGGCGCCGCGCTGCTCGCGCAGCATGTAGCGGCGCACGGCCTGCGCGATGGGCGGCGGACAGCGCCAGCGCTGCTGCGCGTCCAGGTGCAGCAGGCCGTGGCGGCCCAGGGTTTCGAGGCGCGTGGCCAGGGCGGCGGGGGTGGTCTGCAGCACCTCGGCCAGGCGGGCGGCGTCGGCCGGGCCGTCGTCGCATAGCAGGCACAGCATCTGCAGCGTGTGGCGCTCGGGCTCGATCAGCAGGTTCAGCTGCAGCGCCACGCGGTCGGCCAGGCTGGGCACGCCTTGCGGCATGGCCAGCTGCGCGGCGCATTTGGCCAGTTCGCCGGCATACAGCGGGTTGCCCATGCTCTCCTGCTGCACCTGGGCGCGCTGGCCCTGGCTGAGGCGGTGCGTGCGCGCCAGCGAGGCGGCCAGCTGCGCGGTGGCCTCCCGGTCCAGCGGCGGCACCGTGATGGCCTGGTGGTCCCAGGCCGGCGTGTAGACATCGCGCGCCGTCGCCAGCAGCAGGGTGGGGCCGGAGACGACGCGGCCGGCCAGGTGCGCGATCAGGCCCAGGCTGGCCGGGTCCATCCAGTGCAGGTTTTCCCAGACGATGAGCTGCGGCCGGCCGGCCGGCGTGCGCTGCATCAGGATGGAGGTGAGGATTTCGATCAGATCGATGTCCTGCTGCGCCTCGCCGCGCGCGCCGTCGTCGGCGCCGTGCAGCCATTGCCACAGGCGTTCGGCCGCGGCGGCGCGCAGGCCCGTGTGCGCGCGCAGGCGCTCGACCAGATGGGCGTGCGCGGCCCGGCCGGCGCCAGGTTCGATCTCGCCGATGCCGCTGTGGGCGCGCAGCCAGGCCTTGACCGGATGCCAGGGCGTGGCCGCCATGTGTTCCTGGCCGGCCAGCAGCACGGTTTCGCCGCCCGATTGGCGCGCATACTCGATCAACGCCTGCGCCAGGGCGGTCTTGCCGATGCCGGCCACGCCGCGCAGCAGCACGGCCTGGGGCCGCTCGCGCCCCTTGAGCTGGTTCCACAGGGCCGTCAGGCGCTCGAATTCGTGGTTGCGGCCGAACATGCGGCGCGCCGGGGCGTGGGCCGTGGGCGCGCCCAGCGCCTGGTAGTCGTCGCTGCGCCGGCCGGTCTGCACCAGCTGCCACTCCGACAGGCGCACCGCGCAGGCCTGCGTCACCAGGGTCTCGCGGTCGCGCGCCTGCCAGGCCAGCCGGACGGCCTGGCGCGCGGCCAGGCTGCCGGCGTCGGGCTGGCCGTCGGGCTCGGTCAGGGCGACATCGGCATGCAGGCCCATGCCCAGCGTCACGCCGTCGGGCAGGTCGGCCGAGGCCAGGCGGTCGGCCAGGCGCGCGGCCGGATGGGCGGGGCGCTCGGACAGCGCCGGGTAGCCGAAATAGGCCAGCACGGTGCTGGTGGCGCGCGGCGCCAGCCAGCCGCCCAGCGCCAGGGCGTGGCGCTCGATGTGCAGTATGGCGCGTTGCTGGATGTCGATGGCGCGCTCGGCGTCGTCATGGCAGGTGGCCGCGTCGATGTCGACGTTGATGGCCAGCACCGCCAGCGGCCGGTACAGGCCGGGCCGGATGCGGGCCGGCTTGGCGGCGATGGCCGGCATGGCGTGCTGGCCGGGCTCGAGCAGCGCCCAGGTCTCGTTGCTGGGCGCCGCGCCCAGGCGGTCGGCCAGCACCTGGGTGCAATGGTCGAAGGCGCGCATGGCGGCTTCGCGGTCGTCCAGGGCTACCAGCAGGCGTATCAGGTGGCGGTGGCAGGCCTCGTCCTCGGGCCAGCGGCTGACCCAGCGCTTGGCGTGCACCAGCGCTTCCTGTTCGCGGCCCTGGCCGATGTAGAAGTCGGTCAGCTGGCTGCGCGCCAGGGCCAGCTCGATATCGATGCGCGCCTGGCAGTCGTCGCGCCAGCCGCGCATGGATTCGCCGTCGGGCAGGTCGATGCCGGCCAGCAGGGCGCCCTGGTAGGCCGACAGCTTGTCGGCGGCGCCGTATTCCAGCCGCGGGTGCAGGCCCAGCACGGCCAGCGCGTCGATATCGAGCAGCGCCGCGTCCAGCGAGAGGCTGTCCTTCTCGATGCGCAGCATCTCGGGCGCCTGGGCGAATACCTTGCGCAGGGCGTGCAGCGCATGGCGCAGGCGCGCCCGCGCATCGTTGTCGGGCAGCTCGGGCCACAGCCAGGCCGCCAGCTCGCGGCGGCTGACGCGCTCGCCCGGCGCCAGCGCCAGCACGGCCAGCAGCAGCTTGGCTTTCTCGTATGGAAAGGCGCCGGTGCGGTCCACTCCCCGCACCACCAGTTCGAAGCCCCCCAACAGCCGCAGGCGCGAAAAAGGCAGCGCTTCGATATCTGCGTACGGCTGCGCCGCTGGTGTTTCCCCCGCTACATGGACATTCACGGCTGTTTGTTTCTTGTTTGCGTTTAATTTACGTTTGTTTACGGTTCAACTATAGCAAGAATGTGTTGAATTAATTCAACACGCTTTAAACCGTTGGATTCCTAGAATGCCTACGCTTCGGTGTCATGCCGGTGTCCAAGGTTTCCATGAACGCATTTTCCTTGTCCCGTCCGCTTCAGTTCGCGCCCCTGCACGGTGCGCCGTGGCTGGCCGACGCCCGCGAGCCGCTGCCTGCGGCGCGGGGCCGGGCCGATGGCGCCGGCCTGGCGGCCAACGACGCGCTGGCCGGCGCGGCGTTCGACAGCGCCGCCTACGCGGGGTCCGACGACGCCCTGGCCGCGCTGGCGGCCTGCGGTTTGCTGTCCATGCGCGCGCACCGCGCCGACGGCGCGCGGCGCGTGCGCATCCACGGACAGGCCGGGCCGGGCGCCGCCGCGCTGGATTGCCAGGCGGGCGGCTTCAGCGTGGCGCGCGATGCCGTCGCCATCGCCCGCGATGCCCGCCGGGGCGTGCTGGCCGTGGCGCTGCGCGCGGGCCATGTGCGCCTGGCGCAGGACGGCGACGTACAGGCCGCGGCCGCGCCGGGCGACTGCCTCTTGCTGGACCTGGCGCGCCCCTGGCGCCTGGACGCCTGCGACGATTTCGCCGGCTGCCTGGCCTGGACCGAGGGCGCGGGGCAGCCCGCCTCGGCGGGCACGGTGGCCCCGGCCGCCAGCGTGACCGCGCGCCGGCTGGCCGGCATGCTGCCGGCGCTGGCGGCCGGCCCTTTGTCCGATACGCTGCTGCGCGGCCTGCGCGACACGGTCGTCGCCGGCCTGGCCCGCGCCGATAGCCTCGCCCAGGGCGACGGCCGCTGCTACCCGCTGGCGCAGATCCGCGCCTATATCGACGCATGCCTGCACGACCAGGGCTTCGGCTACGAGGACGTGTGCCAGCGCTTCGCCCTGTCGCGTTCGACCCTGTTCCGCCTGTTCAAGGCGCATGGCGGTTTCGCCCGCTACCTGAAGACGCGCCGCATGCAACGGAGTTTCGATCTGCTGACCTCGGAGCGAATGCGGCATGACAACGTGACGGTGGTCTACCTGTCGTGCGGCTTCGACAACGCCCAGCAGTTCAGCCGCGCCTTCAGCGGCGTGTACGGCGTGGCGCCCAGCGTGCTGCGCCAATTGACGCGCGAGCGGCTCCACGCCGCCTAGGGCATCAACAGATAACCCGTCATGGTGGCCGCCTGGCCGTTGTCCAGGTCGGCTTCAGTCTTGCTCCAGGGCGCGCCGTCCTGGGTCAGGTCGCCGGCGCGGCTGTTCTCGCGCAGCCGCCCGAAGCGCGCGTCGATCTGGTTGTCGACCTGGCGATCCAGCATGGCCGCCAGCTCCGGCGTCAGGCGGCGCAACTCCATCACATTGCGCGTCACGGCCTGGTAGGTGGTGGGCGTGGTGGCGGCTTCGGACCAGTTGGCCGCGCGCAGGCACACCTGCAGCTCCTGCGGCAGGCCCTGGCTGTCCTGGTACACATAGCGGTCTTCCAGGCCGGGGCCGCGCCCTTGCGGCGGGCGTATGCCCGCGCGCAGCATCAAGGTGCTGAGCTCGGGATTGGTGTCGGTATTGCACAGAGGCCGGTCCAGCGCGGCGTTGACGCGGCCGGTCGGGTTGGCAGGATCGTCGCCGGGCGGCAGGCCGGTGGCGGCCACGTACTGGCTGTAGGCCATGGCCCAGGGCTGCACGAAGTCGCTGATCATGCGCTGGTTGACGGCGTTGCGGTAGACGTCGCGCCCCACCGTCACCGCGCCGATGATGAGCGCGATGATGACCAGGACCACGGAGATTTCCACCAGGGTGAAGCCTTGCTGGGCGCGCGCGCGCCGGACGGAGTTGCGGTTTTGCATGGATGGGCCAGGGCGGACGCGCCGCCTCAATACAGGAAGACGCCGGAGCGCGCGGCGGCCAGGCTGTGCGCCTGCACGTTCTCGTTGAGGGTGATCAGCTCGTCGGCCAGGCTCTCGGTGGCGTCCTTGATGCGGGCCAGCTGCTTGACCAGGTCGTCGGCCTCGATGGCCACCGCCGCCGACTTGGCGGCGTTGGCGATGGCGTGCGCCTCGGCGGCGATGTAGAGCGGGATCAGGTATGACTGCACGCCGAACGACCAGAGGGTCTGCGAGGTGGAGTTGAGCACGCCGGCCGTGCCGGTCAGCACGCCCACGCCGGCCTCGACCGCCTTGGCGTCGGACAGCTTCTTGGACGCCACCGCCAGCTGGTGCAGCACATCGAGCTGGTAGTAGTAGTCGCGGGTGGACTGGGTCAGCATGTGTGCGGCCAGCGAGACGTTGGCGTGGGCGCGGGCGCTGGCCGACATGGCGTCGCCGCAGCGCAGGCGGTCCCACAGTTCGCGCGGGCTGGCGCTCAGGCCGGCCGGCTGGTCGCTGACCGCCGAGGCGCCGCGCGCCGGCGCGAAGGCCGGCCCGCGCGAGATGCGGCCATCGCCGGCGGCGCCGGCGCCGTGCCCCGCGCCCGGCGCGACCGGCAGCGCCAGCGCATAGGCCTGCAGGCGTTGTCCGCCCGCGCCGGCGGCGCCGCCATCGATGTGCAGGCGGTCGGCGTGGTCGGCCGACTTCATGGCGGCGTTCAGGCGCAGGCACAGGTCCTGGCCGCGCGGTCCGGGGCTGTTGACCGGATCGCCGTCGAAGCTGTCGAGCATGCGCAGCGGCTGCTGGTGCGCGGCCATGCCGGTGCGCAGGGTGGCCAGGATGGGCGTGGCGGCGCTCAGGTCGATGGCCGCGGCGCCGCGCAGGACGCCGTAGCGGATCTGGCCGGCGCGCGGCTCGGGCAGCCCCAGCGTGGCGTAGGGCAGGTAGCCGCTGGCCTCGCCCGCGCCGCAGTTTTCCATGCCGGCGGTGTTGCTGGCCGGGCAGGGCAGGCGGGCGTGCGCCAGCGCATAGCCGAGCAGCGCGCGGTCGGCCCGCGCCAGCAGGTCGTCGACCTGGCCGGCCTGGGTATTGCGGCCGCTGAAGTCGATGAAGCGCCACAGCGCCACGGTGATGATGCCCAGGATGACCAGCGAGATGGCGGCCTCGACCAGCGAGAAGCCGCGCTGGCGGCGCGCCGGGCGCAGAACGTGCGTGCTCATGGTTGCAGGCCCCTGCCCAGCACCCGCTGGGCGTTGTCGATTTCGTTGCGCGCGTAGTCTTCGACCCGCGCCTGGTAGACATGGGTGGCGGCGCGAAACACCAGGGCCCGGCCCAGCGCTTCGTCCTTCTTGTCGCGCGTGTCCGAGGCCGACTTGAGCGAGTAGCCGGCGGCGGCCAGCACGGCGGTGGACTTGCCCATGCTGAGGACGGCCGAGGCGGTGCCGATGGTCATGCCGGCGATCATGGCCGCCGAATGCGCCACCTGGTAGGTGGCGAGCATGACGGTGAGCTGGGCCATGCTGACCTGGTAGTCGGCGTAGTCGCGCTCGGCCACGCGGATGTCGTAGTGGCGTTCGCTGTAGGTGGCGTACAGCGCCGCGATGGCGCGCAGGTCCTGCGCGGCGAAGGCGCTGTGCGCGGCGCCGGCGGCGCGCGCCAGGTAGGCGGGGCAGTGCAGCTGGGCGGCCAGTTCGCCCACCCCGGTTTCCAGGCGCAGCGGCGCCGCGCCCTGGCCGTCGCCCTGCGCCGACACGGCGTAGGCATGCGGTGGCGTCGCGGCCGCGCCGTCGGCGCGCTGCAGCCGCACCAGGTCGGCGCAGAAGTCCAGGTCGTTGCGTTGCGTGCGGGCCAGCTCGGCGGTCGGCAGCGCCGGGTTGGCGGGCGTGAAGCTGACCGCGGCCGGGCTGGCCAGCGCGCCGCGCACCTGGTAGCCCAGCCGCGGATCGGCCGCCAGGCCCAGCGTTTTCCAGGGCAGCAGCGCCTGCGCGCCGCCGGCCGCCGCGGCGTTTTCCAGCCCGTCGTTCGAGCCGGGCGGCGCCGGCCAGGGCAGGCGGCCGTGGCTTTGCACGAAACCGGCCAGCGCCTGGCGCGCCTGCTCCAGCGCCGCCTGCTGCGCGGGCGCGCCGCCGGCCTGGCGCAGCACCGGCAGCAGATTCCACAGCATGACCCCGAACAGGCCGGCCACGGCCAGCAGCGTGGCCGCTTCCAGCAGGCTCCAGCCGCCCTGGCGGCGGCGCGTGGCGGTGCGCTCAGTCATTGCGCAGCTCCACCGGCGCGGTGCTGCCGTAATGCATCGAGGCGTTCATCAGTTTCTGAGCCTGCTGCCAGGGGTTGTAGAGATTGCCGTCGTAGTCGTCGGCGTGCTCGCCATCGCGGGCCGCCTCGCACACGGCGCGCGCATTGGCCTTGTCCTTCTCGAGATCGCGTATCTGCTGGTCCTTGTCGGCGATGTCGGCCTCCAGCGCCGGGTCGGCGTCGGCGATGTGCTTGTAGTCGCGGCTTGCCTTGTAGTACCTGTCGATCAGCGCGGCGCACATGTTGAAGATCGCCGGAGTCTTCTGGCCCGTGCAGTAGGCGAAGTAAATGATGGGCGGCGGCGACGGATCCGCGTCGGTGGGCGGCTGCGGCTTGGAAATCTCCACCGAGTCCGCCCGCGACAGCAGCGCCGAGAAGGCCTGCCGCGCGCTTTTGCGCTGCGTGTCGCGCTGCTTGAGCAGTTCCTGCTTGTCGCGCTTTTCCTGCTCCAGGTCGCGCTGCTTCTGTTCTTCCTTGGCCAGCTGCTCGACCAGCCGCGCGCGCACGTCCAGCCAGTATTCCTTGCTCATTTCGAACTGCTCGGCCGAGGCGCCATCCGGCTTGATCACCGCCTTGTCCTGGTCGATGTCGTCGATCTGCTTGCGCATGGAATCCATGCCCTTCTTGCTGTCCTTGATGCGCTGGTCGATGCTGTCGATCTCGCTCTTGACGGCGTCGTAGGCCTGCTCGGCGACGATGCGCGCGGCGGTGATGCGGGCGATTTCCTGGCGGTGGGTTTCGCTGCTGCCCTGGCGCGGCTCGTTGCGGAATTCCTTCTCGGCGTCTTCGATGATCTTGCGCAGCCGCGCCATTTCCTCGCGGTTCCTGGCCAGTTCGGCGCGGTTCTCGTCGGCCTCGCGGCGGATTTCGTCCTGCTGCTCGGTGATGGCGTCGACCATGGAGCAGATGGCCGGGTCCTCGGAGTCGGGCGCGCCGTACTTGCCGTCCAGCTTGGAGGTGGCTTCCTTGACCTGGGCGTCGGCCAGCGCGATGGGCGCATACATCGACGCGTGCATGGCCAGCGCGGCGCTGGCCTGCACCAGCGCGACCTTGGCGGTGGTGAGCGCGGCGGTGTGGATGGGAATCTGCCAGCAGAAGCCGGGCGCCAGGATGATGCTGGCGCAGCCGGCCACGGCGTTGCCCAGGAACACCGAGCTGACCGTGATGTTGCTGACGGCCGTCTTGATGGCCGCCGCATCGCCCAGCAGGCCGGCCGTGTTCAGGGCATAGGCCAGCAGCACGCTGGTGCGCGCGCTGCCGGCCGAGTCCACGTTCTCGACCCGTTGCGCCACCACCTGCTCCATCGCGGCGCGGCTGGCGGCCATGGCGTCCAGCGAGGCCATGACCGGGGCGCATTGCAGCGTGCGCGCCAGCTGGGCGGCGCCGGCCACGCGCACGCGGTCGCCGTATTGCGCGTCGTGCGCGCGCGCCGGCCATTCCAGCGTATTGGCGGCGGTGGCGTTGGCGCCGCCGAACAGGCTGGCGCCGCTGCCCTTGCCGGCGATCGCCAGCCCATAGGCCACGTTGACCACGCGCCCGCCGGGGTCGCGCACGTACGCGGCCGCGGTCGTGCCGGCGCGCGCGTCGGGCGTATGGAATTGCCAGGTGTCGGATGTGGCGGCCGGCAGCTCCAGCGGCGAGATGGCATGCAGGGCCTGGCACAGGTCGGCGGTGCTGTTCTGGTCGCCGTCGCGCACGTAGTAGTCGCCGGCCGCGGGGGCCGAGGGCTTGTACTCGGGCCGCTTGGCGCGGTAGCGGCTGTCGGCGTCGGGCGCGCCCTGGCGCGCCAGGTCCACGCCGGCGGCGGCGTCGCGGTAGACCAGGTAGCGGATGGCCGGCGCCGCGCCGTCGGGGCGGCTGGCCTGCAGGTCGGGACGCAGCGCCAGGGCGCCGTGCTGCTCCAGGGTGCGCATCGGCAGCCAGCCCTTGCCGTTGGGGTTGGCGCCGCAATCTTCCTGGCCGTCGGCGGTGCTGGCCGGGCAGGGCAGGCGGCCGAAGGCCGAGGCGTAGCCGTCGAGCAGCTGCCCGGCCCAGGCCAGGGCGGCGTCCTGCTGGCGCGCCTGGCGCGACTCGGCGCCGGCCTGGATGAGCAGATAGCCGGCCGTCATGGCCAGGCCGATCACGGTGATGAGGACGGCGGTCCAGACCAGGCTGATGCCGCGCTGGGCGGCCGGCCGGCCGGGCGGCGGGGAAAGGCGTGGGGCGGACATGGGCGGGCTCACATCGGACGGGCGGCCATCGATTGGCGCACCAGGTCGTAGACCGGCAGCAGCAGGGCCACGATCAGGAGGGTGAACATGGCGCCGGCGATCAGGATCACCAGCGGCTTGATCACTTCGGACAGCATGGCGATGACGCGCGCCAGCCGGGTGCCGTATTCCTTGGCCAGGTAGCTGAGCTGGCGGTCCAGCGTGCCGGTTTCCTCGCCGACGGCGATCATGCGCATCATGATGGGCGGAAAGCCGCCGACGTGGCGCATGGCGGTGGAGATGCCCTCGCCGCGCTCCATGATCTGGCGGATCGCCACGATGCGGTCGCGGTAGTAGTCGTCGCCGATGGCGCGGCCCAGGATGGACAGGCTCTTGACGACGTCCAGCCCGGCGTGGATGAGGATGGCCATGTATTCGGCGAAGAAGGCCAGGCCCGACGAGGTGACGATCACCTTGCTGACCGGCAGCCGGTGCAGCAGGTAGAAGCCGGCGCGGCGCATCGGCCTGAAGTAGCGCCAGGCCAGCCACAGCGAGACGAACAGCGCCGCCATGCCCAGGGTGACCTTGCCGAAGTGGCGCGTCAGCCAGGCCGCGCCATCGAGCACGGCGATGGTCAGCGCGGGCAGCTTGGCGTTCATCTGCTGGAACAGGCCGACGAGGTTGGGGATGACGTAGTGGATCCAGAACCCGGCGGCGCCGAAGATGGCCAGGAACACGAAGGCCGGGTAGATCAGCGCCTGGCGCGTATCGGCCTTCATGGCGGCGATGCGTTCCAGGTGCTCGGCCGATTCCAGCAGCATGCGGTCCATCGAGCCGGTTTCGTCGCCGATCAGGATGAGGTTGCGCACCGTCTCGGGAAAGATGTCGGGCTGGCGGCCCACCGCCTCGCTGATCGGCGCGCCGGCGTCCAGGTCTTCCAGCAGGCGCTTGCCCACGCGCGCGACGTTGCTGCGCTTGCTGGCGTTCTCCTCCGAGACCGTGCGCACCGCTTCCAGCAGCGGGATGCCGCTGCCGGTCATCACGGCCAGGTCGCGCAGCATGCCCGACAGTTCCTTGGGGCGGATGCCGGGGCGAAACACGTCGGAGACGCTGCGGTGCGCCTCGGCGGCCCAGCGCGGCATGCGCCGCAGCCGCACCACGGTGGCGCCGTATTGCCGCTCCAGCCACAGGCGCGCCGAGGCGTCGCGCTCGACGCTCAGCTTGACCAGGCCGCTGCGCAGCTTGCCGTTGGGCAGCAGCAGGCGGTAGTAGTACAGGTTCATGGCGCCGGCCCGTCCCCGACCACGCGCAGCACTTCCTCGGCGGTGGTCTGGCCGCGCCGCACGCGCTCGCGCGCCAGCTCGGCCATGCCGCGAAAGCCGCGCGCATGCGCCAGCGAGCGGATGGCCTCGCGGCCGGCGCTGTCGGCGATGGCGTTGGCCAGCGTTTCGTCGATTTCCAGGATCTCATAGGCCGGCAGGCGGCCCAGGTAGCCGGTCTGGCGGCAGCGGTTGCAGCCCGCGCCGCGCCGGCCGGTGGCGTGCTCGTCCACGCCGAGCCAGGCGCGTTCGGCCGCCGTGAAGGCCACCTCGGCGGCGCAGAACGGGCAGTTCTGCCGCACCAGCCGCTGGTTGACCACCACCAGCAGGTTCTCGGCGATCGACTGCGAATCCAGGCCCAGCGGCTGCAGGCGCGGCACCACGCCGAAAACGCTGGTGACGTGCAGCGTGGACAGCACCAGGTGGCCGGTGGCCGCGGCCTCGACCGCGGCCTGCGCGGTTTCGGCGTCGCGCATTTCGCCCAGCAGGATCACGTCCGGATCGTGCCGCAGGAAGTGGCGCAGCGCCGTGGTGAAGTCGTAGCCGGCGCGGCGGTTGACCTCGGTCTGGCCGGCGCCGGGCACGCGGTATTCGAGCGGGTCTTCCACCGTGAGCACGTTGCGCTCGATCAGCGACTGCATGCGCAGCGCGGCGTGCAGCGAACTGCTCTTGCCCGAGCCGGTGGGCCCGGTGATCAGCACCAGGCCGTTGGGCTTGGCGAACAGCCGTTCGAGCCGCTCGACGTCTTCGGTGAAAAAGCCGAGGTCGGCCAGGCCGGACAGGTTGTTGTGCTCGGGCAGCAGGCGCATGACCATGCGCTCGCCGTGTTCGGTGACGATGGTCGACACGCGGATGGTCAGCGCGGCGTCGAGGATGTGGGCGCGGAAACTGCCGTCCTGCGGTCGGCGCTGGTCCGAGATGTCCATCTCCGCCGTCAGCTTGATGTAGCCCAGCAGGCGCTGCAGGCTGGGCGGCAGCGCCATCATGGGGCGCAGCACGCCGTCGACGCGAAACAGCACGTGCAGGCTGTTGGCCTCGGCGGTGATGTGGATGTCGGTGGTGCGCTCGCGCACCGCCAGGTGCAGCAGGTAGTCCAACACCTTGTCGGGGCTGAAGGCGTGGTCGGGGTCGTCGGAGAGGCGGCGCACCTCGCGTGCCAGCAGGCTTTCCAGCGGGTTCTGCGCGAAGTAATAGCTGTGGCGGATCAGGCGGGTGACCAGCGAGAACTCGGCCTGCATGAAGCGGCAGCGCAGGCTGGTGCGCTGCAGGACCAGCGCCGCCACGCGCGCCGGCACCGCCTCGCCCAGCAGCACCTGCAGTTCGCCGTCCTGGCGGCGCAGGGGCAGGAAGTTGTGGGTCAGGCACAGTTCGCGGTTGAACATGGCCAGCACCTGCGGGTCGGCTTCGGGCAGCACGTCGCCGGCGACGAACTCGATGCCTTGCAGTTCGGCCAGCGTGGCCACCACCACGCGCTCCTCGGCCAGGCCGTTCTGGATCAGCAGGCGGCTCAGCGGCAGCGGTTCGACCGTGTGCTTCTGCTCGGCATACAGCAGTTGCACCGGCGTGAGCAGCCCGCGTTCGACCATCAGGCCGCCCAGCGTCGTGCTGGCGGGCTGGCCGGCTTCGGCGGCGGGCGTCGGGCTCAAGGTAGTTTCAGTCATGCGTAACGGGTTCCTCGATCGGGGCGGCCGCCTCGGCGGGTAGCGCCAGCGCGGCCAGCAGCAGGGTGGCCGGGTCGGGGCTGCCGGTGGCGGGCAAGGCGTGGTCGCGCTGGAAGCTGGCCAGCGCCTGGCGCGTTTGCGCGCCGTAGATGCCGTCGGCGCGCGCGGCCAGCAGGCCGGCCGCGCCCAGGCGTTGCTGCAGGGCCCGCACCGAAGGGTGCGGGCCGCCGCTGGCGAAGTCTTCCGGGCGCCAGGGGGCGCGCCAGGCCAGGTCGGTGCGGCCGTCGCGTTCGCGCGCGCACAGGCCGGCGCGGCCTTGCGCCAGCGCCGCCACGCCGGCCGGCGCGTCGGGCACCCACAGCAGGCGGGCGGCATCGGCGCCTTCGGCGGCCAGCGCGGCCAGGCACGCGTCGAAGGCGTGCGCCGGGGCCGGCGCGGCCTGGGCGGCGGCCGCCGCGGGGGCGCTGGGCGCGGCCCGCCATGGCCCGGCCGCGTAGAGCGCGCCGGTGCCCAGTACGCCGGCGGCCAGGGCGGCCGCGGCCATGGGCAGGCGCGCGCGGCGCGTGGCGCGCGGCGCCGTGGCGTGCGCCATGCCGGCCTCGGCGGCGGCGCGGCGCACCAGCGCGGCGTCGATGCGTCCGTGGCCCTGTTGCAGCACGCCGTACAGCGCGCGGTCGAGAATCTGATGGATGCGGCGCGCATTGCCGCGGCTGCGCCGGTACAGGGCCGCGACGGCGCGCGGCGACAGGTCGATGCGGCCGGCCGCGCCGCTGACCGCCAGGCGGAACGCGGCATAGCGGCCGGTCTCGGCGCGGTCCAGCGTGTGCAGGCGGATGTGCTCGCCGATGCGGCTGGTCAGCTGGCGGATCTCGGGACGGGCCAGCCGCCGGGCCAGCTCGGGCTGGCCGCACAGCACGATCTGCAGGAGCTTTTCCTGGCCGCTTTCCAGGTTCGACAGCAAGCGCAGCAGCTCCAGGCTTTCCAGGCTCAGGTTCTGGGCGTCGTCGATGCACAGGACGCACAGCGCGCCGGCGCGCCATTGCTCCAGCAAAAAGGCGTTCAGGCGTTCGACGTGGTCGGCCGCCGAGCCGTGCGCGGGCAGCCCGAAGTCCTTCAGGATGGCCGCCAGCAACGCCTCGCCCTGCAGGAAGGTGTTGAAGACCAGGCTCGTCTTGAGCGCCTGGCGCTCGGCCAGCGCGGCCAGCAGCTGGCGCAGGAAGGTGCTCTTGCCGGTGCCGATCTCGCCGGTCAGCAGGATGAAGCCCTTGCCGCTGGCCAGGCAGTGCGCGGCCTCGGCCTGGCGCGCCTGCAGCCATTCGGTATGGAAGTAGTGTTCGGCGTCGGGCGTGGGCGGAAAGGGCGGCGTGTGCATGCCCAGGCGCCGGTGCGCCGGATCGGCGAGGCCGTCAGCGTTGCTCATGGCCGATCTGCTCCTGCAGGGCGCGCACGCCGCGTGAATCGGGGTGCTGCTGGCGCAGCCGCTCGAGCAGCGCGCGGGCGTCGGCCACGCGCCCCTGGCGCGCCTCGATGATGGCCAGGTTCAGGCCGGCGTTCTCGTCGTTGGGCAGGCGCGCCAGCAGGGCGCGATAGCTCTCCGCGGCGGCGCGGTCGTTGCCGCCGTACATGTGCAGCCAGGCCTGGCGCCGCAACAGCGTCAGGCTTTCGCCGGGCAGGGCGGCGCGCAGGCTGTCGAGCTGGCGCCGCGCCGTGCCCAGGTCGCCGGCCGCGGCGGCGCGGTCGAAGGCCTCGGCCATGGCCGCCACCGCATTGGCGCTGGCCGCGCCGGCGCGCGCCGGCTTGTCCTGCACGATGAAGGCGCCGGCCGGCATGGCGGGCGGCTCCATGCGCGCGGCCGGCGCCGCGTAGGAGGCCGCCGCCAGCGCCGCGCCCGGCGCGCCTGCGCCGGGCAGCGGGAAGCCGACCGCCGGCGCTGGCGCCTGCGCCGCGGGCGGCGCCATGGCGGCCAGCTCGGCCTGCATGCTTTCCAGGCGCTCCTGGTTGGCCATCATCTGGCGAAGCAGCGCATTGAGCTGTTGCGCATCGGAGGCGGGGCCGCGCGCCGCCTGCGCGGGCAGGCCGGCCGGCGCCGCCTGCGGCGGCAACGGGCGCGCCGGGCCGGCGCCGTCGGCCAGCCCGTCGGCGGCCAGGATCCAGCCGGCCATGCCCAGGCTGGCGCCGAACACGATCGCCACCGCCAGGCTCCTGGCGAACTGGCCGCCGCGCGCGGGCCGCGCCGGCGCGCCGGCAAAGCCGTGGCCCACCGGGCCGCCCGGGCCCGCGGCGGGCGGGCCATTGCGCAATGCGTCGTAGATCAGGCTCATATCACGCGTACCCTCAGGATGATGACCAGCTCGCGGCTCTTGTGGCTGTCGCTGCGGTTGTCGAACAGCACGCCCGCGCCGGGGATGTCCGACAGCCCGGGCAGCCCCTTGTTGGCGTTGGTGAACTGCTGGTCGATCAGCCCGCCCAGCACCACGGTGTCGCCGTTGTTCAGGTTGAGCGTGGTGGTGATGCTCTTGGTGTTGATGATGGGCAGCGTCACGCTGTTGCCGTTGCCCACGTCCACCAGCGCCAGGCTCTGCGGCTGCACCTGGGTCTGCATCGGGTGCACGAACAGTTCGACCCGCCCGTCCTCGTGGATGAAGGGCGCCACGCCCACCACGACGCCGGAGAACAGCGAGTCGGTCTGCACGTCGGAGGACGAGTTCGACGAGCCGCCGCCGATGTTGTTGAAGGTGGTGCTGATCTCGGTGACGTAGCGCACGTTGGCGCCCACGCTGAGATAGGCGGGCACGCCGTTGCGCACGCGCACCGTCGGGTTGGACAGCACCTTGACCGATCCGAACGAGCGCAGGGCGTTCAACGCCACCGAGAACGTGTCGTTGGCGAAGCCGATGCCGCCGCCCACGCCGGCGGCGCTGCCGATGACCTGGGCCGGGATATTGATCGAGCGCGGCAGCAGTCCGCTGCCCGGCTGCGTGCCGGCCGGCGTGTTGGCCGTGATGGCGCCCGAGCCGTAGCGGCCCGACAGGTGGTTGGTCAGCAGGTTCCAGTCCACCCCGAACTCGAAGCCGTCGTTCAGCTCGATGTCGATCAGTTGCGCCTCGACCTGGATCTGGCGCCGTATGGTGGCCTGGTTGCGGCGGATCAGCTCTTCGACCGCGCGCACCTTGGCCGGGCGCGCGCGCACGTACAGCGAGCCGGTGGTGCGGTCCAGGCTGTAGCGGCTTTTCTCGGCCGGCGCGCCGCCCGGCACGCCCGACGACGTGTCTTCCAGCACCTTGCCGATGGCCTCGGCCAGCTGCTTGTAGGCGTCGGCATCGTCGCCGACCTTGCCGCTGAGCTTGAGGTCGCCGCGCAGGGTGCTGCTGCCGCCGCTGCTGCCGCTGCCGCCGAACACGTCGCCGCCGGTCTGGATGTCCAGCGCGGTGTTGCCGCCCAGCATTTCGACCGTGAACACGCGCTCCTGCATCAGCGACACTGTCAGCACATTGCCGTGCACCGCGCCGTGCAGATCGAACACCTGCAGGATGCGGTCGAACACTTCGCGGGCCGATACGCGCTGCAGGTACAGGCTGGCGCGTTGCGGCATGTCCAGCACCTGGGGATCGACCACCAGGTTCATGCGCAGCTGGTCGGACAGCGCCCACAGCAATTGGCCGACCTTGGCGTCGTGCATGTTGACGCTGATGATCTTGTCTTCCAGCGGGTCGTATTGCGGTGCGATCGGATCTAGTTTCGGCACGATGGGCTGGATGCGCTGCACGCGCTGGAGCATTTCGTCGTTATGGGCCAGCAGCTTGGCCGATTCCTCGGCCACGGCGTTCGAGGTGGTCTGCAAGGCCGCGTGGTCGGTCTTGGGGAAGTTCTGAACGCTGCGGGGCGTGTCGGCGCAGCCGGCCAGGGCCAGCACGAGCGCGAGGGGAGCGAGGGGAGCGAAGGATCGGGATTTCATCTGGGCAGCTGTGTCAATGCGCGCGGGCGGTAAGCCAGCCCAGCAGTTCCGCTGTGCCGACTGCCGCGACCGCGTCGCTGTTCTGGTTGGCGCGCCCGCCGGCCGGGGCGATGGCGCAGAGCGCCGCGCCGCGTGCCAGCGCGGCATGCGCGGCGGAGAAAACCGGTAGCGCGCCGCCGGCGGCCGGCGTGGCGGGCGCAATCACGACGAACGCCGGATTGACCTGCCCGGCGCTGGCGCAAGGGTCGGCCACGCCCTGGCGGGCGGTGGCCAGGCGCAGCGCCGCGCCGTCGTAGGGCATCTGGCCGGCGCGGCGCAGCGCCTCGTACAAGGCCGCTTGGCCGCCGGGGCTGTAGTCCACCGGCGCGGCGCCGGCGCTCGGGCGGAACAGGTCGGGGCCGCCGGACACGCGCAGCGCCGCGTAGGCCAGCCGGCGGCCGTTGGCGCCCGGCGCGGCGCCGGCCAGGCCCAGGGTTTCGTAGGGCAGCCAGCCCGAGGCCCGGGCGCACTGGCCGTCGGCCTGGCTGGCCCAGCCGTTGCCGGCGGTGTCGGGGCAGGGCAGGCGTTGCATGCGCAGCGCGTAGGCCAGCACCGCCTGGCGCGCCCGCTCGGCCTCGGCCTGGGCCTGGCCCTGGCTGCCATGGTTGTACAGCGCCTGCTGGGCGCCATACAGGCCCGCGCCCAGCAATCCGACGACCGCCAGCGCGATGGCGACCTCCAGCAGGGTGTAGCCATGCTGGCGGCCGGCCGCCGAGGGGCGGGCGCGGCGCGTCATCGGCGCGCCGCCGGGGTGTCGACGACGTAATCGGTACGCAGCTGCTTCTGCAGCACCGCGACTTCGTCGCCGATCTGGCGCATCGCTTCGGCGCGGCCCGGCTCGCCGGCCGGTTGCTGCTGCAGCGCCTGCAATTGCTGGCCCAGTGCCGACAGGCGCTCGGCCACGCGCAGGTTGGCGCGCAGCACGTCCAGGCGCACGCCGCCGACTTCGGGCGAGCCATGGGCCTGTTCCAGATCGCGCAGGGCGCGGTCCAGCTCGGCCAGGTCCGGGGCGGCCGCGGTGCTCAGGCGCTGCAGCGTGGCGTGCGCCTCGGCCATGGCCTGTTCGCGCGCCGAAGGGGCCGGCGCGGGCGCGGGCGCGGGGCGAGCGGCTGGCGCCGGCCGGGCGCGGTCGCCGGCGGCCCAGGGTGGCGGCGCGCTGTCGGCCGGCGGCTCGGGCAGCGCGGGCGGCGCCGGCGGTTGCGGCCGCTCGGCGCTCAAGGGCGGTTCGACCGGCGCGGCCGGCGGGGCGGGCTGGGCGGTCGGCGCGAACTGGCGATAGGCCAGCAGGCCGGCCACGGCCAGCACGGCCAGGGTGGCGTAGACGCGAATTCTCATGTCGTCATCCGGGCGCGGGGGTGGGTCATGGGTTGTCCTTGAAGGCGTGCCGCAGGGGGTAGGTGCGCTGCAGGCCGATGGTGTCTTCCAGCGTCACGGCCGCCATGTCGATGCGCGCGACGCGCGTGCCGTCGGCCAGCCGCTGTCCTTCGCGCACGTACTCGCCATCGACGATGGCCAGCCGCGCGCCGCGTCCGCCGGCCATGATCATGGTGACCACGCGGGCCGATTCGCTGGCGCCGGCGCGCCCCGGGGCCGCGCCCGTGCGCGGCAGGCCGGGCTGGGCGTCGGTGGCCAGCGCCACGTTGCGCGCCGGCGCCGCGCCGGCCGCGTCGGCCTGCGCCATCGATTGCAGGGAGGCGGCCAGCTTGCCGGTCGCCTCGATATCGCGCAGCAGCGCGGGCGGCACCGCCGCGGCCGGCGCGCGCATGGCGTACAGGCGCACCGACGGCTGCGTGGCGTAGTTGTAGGCGGCCCAGCCGCCCAGCAGCAGCCAGGCCGCCAGCGCGCTCAGCGCATAGTGGCGCGGCTTCATGGTTGTTTCCTCGCAAGCGCCACCGGCGGCGCCTGCCGCAGGTGGTAGGAAAAGAATCCGGCCGGCGGCTGCGACGAGGCGCTGGCGGCGTTGGGGTCGACCGAGGTGGCGACGTAGCCGTTCTCGCGCAGCACGCCGACAAAGCGCGCCAGCAGCGCGCCCGGCGTGCTGCCCTGGCTGCCGTCGAGCACGCCGTCGACCGCCAGCAGCCGTTCGCCCGCCGCGCCCGCCTGCTGCGGGCGCGCGGTCGTGACATGCACGCGCAGGATGCGGATGCCGCCGGCGCTGGCCGAGCGCAGCGCATTGAGCACCTCGACCGGATCGGTCTGTTCGCGCAGGGCGTCGGCGCGTTCGAGAAAGGTACGCTGCGCCGCGTAGGCCTCGGGCATGGCGCGGGCGGCGGCCAGCCGGCCGATCTCGGCGCGCAGGGGTTCGCTGTCGCGGGTTTCCTGCAAAGCCTGCTGCTGCGCCTTGCCGGCTTTCAGCGCCCAGCTGCCGGCCTGCACCGACAGCACGGCGGCCAGCGTCAGCGAGGCCACGCTGGCCCAGGGCAGGGCGCGTTCGGCCAGGTACATCAGCTTGGACGCGTTGTCGTTGACGGCCACCCGCACCGGGGCGGCGGCCACCAGCGCCGGCAAGGCGCTGTACACGGCGCGCCCGGCCTCGTCGCGCAAGGCCTCGGCCGGCGCCAGCCGCGTCGCCAGGCCGCTTTGCTCGGCGAAGCGGCGCGCCAGGCGCTCGTCCATCTCCAGGCTGTCGGCGGCCAGGCTGACAGTCCAGGAGATGAGCAGGCGCTCGACGTCCTCCGGGTTGTCGCCCACTTCGTCGCGAATGCTGGCGGCCAGGTTCAGCACCGCCGTGTCCAGGTCTTCTTCCTGGTCGCTGAAGGTGATGGCGCTGGCGTACAGCATGCGGTGCTTGGCCTGCGCCATGAAGATCAGCTGGCGGCCCAGCCGCAGCATCACGCCGCGTCCGCTGCCCACCGCCGACCACAGCAACGCCGCCAGCGGCACCAGCGGGCAATGGTCGGCCTGGTTGCCGCTCCAGGTGGTCAGGTTCTGCCAGTCGGCCAGCGTCACCGCGGTGTACAGCGCCTGGTAGCCCTTGCCGAAATGCTTGACGTGGTGCACCAGGATGCGCGATTCCTGGTCGATCATGCCGTCGGCGCGCAGCTTCTTCTCGATGACGGCGGCGGCATGCTGCGGGCTGCCTTCGAGCAGGGTCATGCCCAGGGTGGCCTGGCCGAAATCGGACACCGCGACCACCGGCCGGGCCAGGGTCGGGTAGCCGGCCTGCGTGGTCAGCTGGCCGTCGGCCAGCAGGCGCCAGGCGCCTTCGTGGTGCAGCAGAATGGATCGGATATGCATGGCGCTACCTGTCCAGGCGGAACAACAGGGTGCCGCGCAAGGTCAGCACGACGTCCGGGTTGTTGCCCGAGGTGGCGTGGAACAGGCCGTCCTCGGGGCGCGTGACCGACAGGTCGAACTGCTCGGCGCCGAACAGCCGGCCGGTGCCGGTGGAGGCTTCCCTGAGCAGGTCGTTGACGGCATGGCGCGTCATGGCCGACTGCTGGATGCTGATGCGGCGCTCGCTCCAGCCGCCGGCGGCGAAGCCGGTGGCGTCGGCGCTGGCCAGGATGCGGCGCGCCGCGTCGGCGCGCTCGGCTTCCTTGCGCGCCACGGCCAGTTCCTGCGTGGTCTGCACGCGCTGGCGCTCGCTCAGCGACAGGGCGCCGTAGGCGTGGTCCAGGTCCTGGCGCGCGCCATGGAAGCTGTAGGCGGCCGCGGCCAGCACCAGCAGCGACAGCGCGAACAACTGCAGCGAGCGCTTGCGCGACAGCTGCCAGCGCCGGCCGGAGAGTCGGGGAAATCGCGGCATGGCGGCTTACTGGTTCATCTTGTAGTGGGCGATCAGCGTCAGGACCTGGCCTTCGGCGTTGCCGGTCTCGACCTTCTCGGCGTCGCCCGTGCTGCCGTACGTCTGCGTGTTATTGCCCTTCCATTCGACGCCGGGCTGCGAGCCCGCGCCCGAGGCCACCGAGTTCTGGCGGAAGCTGCCGCCGCTGGCGTCGCCGTTGCCGTCGATGGCCGAGGACAGCGAGCGCGCCAGGTCCGGCGTCAGGCCGGTGAGAATCATCACGTTGCCCGAGCCCGAGTGCGTGCCGGGCGGGTTCCACTGGAAGCAGACCTGGATTTCCTGCGGGTTGCCGTTGGTGTCCAGGTAGACGTAGCGATCCTCATAGCCCTGGCCGCGTCCCTGCGGCAAGGTGATGCCGGCGCGCAGCATGACTTCGCGCAGCTGCACGTCGCCGTCGACCGGGCGGTCGATGCCGGGCGCCGTGCCGCCGTTGCAGATGGCCGAGGGCAGGTTGGAGATGCGGCTCATGTCGCCGCCCGACAGCGAGCCGTTGGAACCGGTGAACTTGGCGCCGTTGACCATCAGGCGCGGCGCGCGCTGGTCGTCGCCGGGCGGCACGCCGGTGCGCTGCACGTAATTGTTGTAGGCCAGCGCCCACTGGTTGACGAAGTTCTGGCGGATGCGCGTGTATTCGGCGTTGCGTTGCGCGTCGCGGCCGATCATGACGGCGCCCAGGATGATGCCGATGATGACCAGGACCACGGCCATTTCCACCAGCGTGAAGCCGGCCTGGCGCTGACGGGAGCGTTGCGGTGCGTTCATAGTAAGAGCTCTGCGTAAAAGGGAAATGGGGGGCTCACAGGCCCAGCGAACGCCGGTCCCTGGCATGGGCCAGGGCCTGCTCGGCGGAAATCAGTTTCTTGCGCAGCAGGTCCTGCAGCGCCTGGTCCAGCGTCTGCATGCCGTGGGCCTGCCCGGTCTGGATGCTGGAGACCATCTGCGCGATCTTGTCTTCGCGGATCAGGTTGCGGATGGCCGGCGTGCCGACCATGATTTCCCAGGCGGCGCAACGCCCGCCGCCTTCCTGCTTGAGCAGCACCTGCGCGATGACCGCGCGCAGCGACTCCGACAGCATCGAGCGGATCATGCTTTTCTCGCCGGCCGGAAACACGTCGATGATGCGGTCCACCGTCTTGGCGGCCGAGTTGGTGTGCAGGGTGGCGAACACCAGGTGGCCGGTCTCGGCGGCGGTCATGGCCAGGCGCATGGTCTCCAGGTCGCGCAGCTCGCCCACCAGAATGATGTCCGGGTCCTCGCGCAGCGCCGAGCGCAGCGCGGCCGAGAAGCTGTGGGTGTCGCGCCCGACTTCGCGCTGGTTGACCAGGCTGCGGCGCGACGGGTGCACGAACTCGATCGGATCCTCGATGGTGAGGATGTGATGCTCGCCCTCGCGGTTGAGGTGGTCGATCATCGCCGCCAGCGTGGTCGACTTGCCCGAGCCGGTCGGGCCGGTCACCAGGATCAGCCCCTGCGGCTGGCGCACCAGCTCCTTGAACGAGGCCGGGCAGCCCAGCTCGTCCAGCGTGCGGATGGCCGATGGAATCGTGCGCAGCACCGCGGCCGGGCCGCGCTGCTGGTTGAAGGCATTGACGCGAAAGCGCGCCAGGCCTTCGACGTCGATCGAGAAGTCCAGCTCCTGGCGCGTTTCGTATTCTTCGCGCTGGGCCGGCTGCATCAGCTGGTGGATCATGGCGCGCAGGGCATCGGGCGTGAGCGCCGCGGTGTCCTGGCGCACCACGTCGCCGTTGATGCGCAGCATGGGCGGCAGCCCCGCCGACAGATGCAGGTCGGAGGCGCCGCGCGCCACGGTCAAGGCCAGTAGTTCATCGATGGTCATGGTGGTTCGGCTACCGTGCCGGCGCGCCGCGGCGCGCCCGGATGTGTCTTGCGACAAAGAGGTCGACGCAGTGGAAATCTGTGTCAGAATGCGGCGCTCTTCATGCGTATCCCGCCCACTGCCTGGTCGTACTGAATTCTAGGAATTTCGTAATGTGACGACTTGTCAGCGCGTGCCAACTTGTTGGCATGACGTCCCAATTGTTGGCATGGCGTCTCAAACAGGAGGCGAGGATGCAAACCTGGATGGAAATCCGCCTGTCCGGCCTGGGCGGGGCGGGCTGGCTGGCCGGCGCGGCCACGCTCGGGCTGGTGCTGGGCAGTTTTCTCAATGTGGTGCTGGCGCGCCTGCCGGCCATGCTGGAATACCGCTGGCGCCTGGACGGCCAGCCTGAAGGCGAGGCCGCGTGCGCGCCGCCGCCCGGCCTGACGCATCCGCCGTCGCGCTGCCCGCACTGCGCGACGCCGCTGCGCTGGCGCCACAACGTGCCGGTGCTGTCGTGGCTTTGGCTGCGCGGACGCTGCGCGTTCTGCGCGGCGCCCATTGCCGCGCGCTACCCGCTCGTCGAGGCCGCCAGCGGGGCGCTGTTCGCTGGCATCGCCGCGCTGTACGGTCCCACGCTGCTGGCGCTGGCCCTGATGGGGCTGGCCGCCGCGCTGCTGGCGCTGGCCTGTTTCGACGTCGAACACCTGCTGCTGCCCGACTGCCTGACCCTGCCCCTGCTGTGGGCCGGCCTGCTGGCCAACGCCGCCGGCATGGGCCTGGCCACGCCGGTCCAGGCGATCGCCGGCGCGGCCGCGGGCTATGCGTTGCTGGCTGGCCTGGCGTGGGCGTTTCGCCGCCGCACCGGGCGCGACGGCCTGGGCCTGGGCGACGCCAAGCTGCTGGCGGCGCTGGGCGCCTGGCTGGGTTGGCAGGCGCTGCCGGCATTGCTGCTGGCGGCCGGGCTGTGGGGCGTGGCGGCGGGGCTGCTGGCGCGCTGGCGCCGGCGCGCGGCCTTGCAGCCGCTGGGACCGGGGCTGGCATTCGGCGCCGCCGCCTGGGTCGCGGCGGGGGCGGGGCTGCTGGCGCGCTGAGCCGCGCGAATTTGTGTGCGGCGGCAACTTGTGTAACGCCGCCCAGGGGAGGGGATGTTACCAAGCCGGCAGGGTGAAGCTTGGGCGTCATGCTGGCTTCCTAGGATCGTGCCCAACCGTTCGCGGCCCTGTCGGCCCCGGGCGTACCCATGGAGACGATCCTCGCAATGGCCGAACGCATCGTACGCGCCCTGACCCCGCTGCCCCCGCAAGCCCTGCAGTTTCGCAGCATGCACGGCCATGAAGGCCTGTCGGCGCTGTACGAATTCGAGGTGGACCTGCTGGCGGCCACCCACACGCTGGAGCTGAAATCGCTGCTGGGCAAGCCGATCTCGCTGGAGATCGAAACCGGCGGCGCGCCGCGCTACCTGTCGGGCCAGGCGACCCGCTGCGCCCTGGTGGGGCGCGAAGGCGACAGCGCACGCCAGTATGTGTACCGGGTGACCGTGCGGCCCTGGCTGTGGTACCTGACGCAAACCTCGGACAGCAAGATCTTCCAGCAGATGTCGGTGGTGGACGTGCTGCGCCAGGTGCTGGCCGATTACCCATTTCCGGTCGAGTACCGGCTGGCCGGCAGCTACCGCCGCTGGGAATACTGCGTGCAGTACCAGGAAACCGATTTCGCCTTCGTCAGCCGTCTGATGGAGCACGAGGGCATTTATTACTGGTTCCGCCACGAGTCGGGCAAGCATACGCTGGTGCTGACCGACGATATCACCCAGCACGACGACTGCCCTGGCGCGGCGCAACTGCCGTACTACGGCCCGGATCGCGCCACCGTGCCGCAGGAGCAATACGTATCGCAGTGGCAGGTGGCCGAGGAGATCACGCCCGATGGCTTCGCCACCGTGGACTACGACTTCAAGAAGCCGGCCGCCAGCCTGGACGCGCAATCGAGCAACCCGGGCGCCTACGAGCCGGGCGGCCTGCAAGTGTACGAGTGGCTGGGCGGCTATACCGAGCCGGACCAGGGCGAACGCTACTCGCGCATCCGTCTGGAAGCCTTGCAGGCGCACCGCGAGAGCGTGACCGGCGCATGCAACGTGCGCGCCTTCGCGCCGGGCTACCTGTTTACGCTGCGCAACCATCCGCGCCCGGCCGAGAACCGCCAGTACCTGATCGCGCAGGCGCATTACCGCATCCAGGAAGGCGGCTACGCCAGCGGCGCCGAGGATGCCGTCTTCGATATCGACTTCCGCGTCCTGCCGGCCACGGTGCCGTTTCGCGTGGCGCGCGCCACGCCGGTGCCGCGCACGCACGGGCCGCAGACCGCCACGGTGGTGGGCCAGGCCGGCGAAGAGATCTGGACCGACGAGTACGGCCGCGTCAAGGTGCACTTCCACTGGGACCGCTACGGCAAGAAGAACGAGAACAGTTCGTGTTGGGTGCGCGTGTCCAGCCCCTGGGCCGGCGGCGGCTTCGGCGGCATCCAGCTGCCGCGCGTGGGCGACGAAGTGATCGTGGATTTCATCGGCGGCTATCCCGACCGGCCCATTGTCATCGGCCGCGTCTACAACGCCAGCAACATGCCGCCCTGGGACCTGCCCGGCAACGCCACGCAAAGCGGCTTTCTCAGCCGCTCCAAGAACGGCGACCGGGGCACCGCCAACGCGCTGATGTTCGAGGACAGCGCGGGCGCCGAACGCATCTGGCTGCACGCCGAGCGCGACATGGACTGCGAGGTCGAGGCCAACGAGACGCACACGGTGGACGGCAACCGCACCACCCTGATCGGCGGCAACGATACGCTGACGGTCCGGGGCACGCGCACCACCACCATCGACGGACTGGACACCGAGACCTTCAATGCCGGCGCCACGCGCACCGTCACCGGCGAGGTGTCGGAGACCACGACCGGCAACGAGACGCGCACCTTCAATGGCGATGTGACCGAGACGGTCAACGGCGTGGAGACGCGCACGGTCAACGGCGACTGGAAGGAAACCATCACCGGCGAGATGACCGAAACGCGCACCGGCGACGAAACCCGCACGGTGACCGGCGCCGTCACGGAAACCATTACCGGCGACGTGACGCAGACCATCACCGGCGCGGTCACGCAAACGCAGACCGGCGCGCACGACATCACCATCACCGGCAACCAGACCTCCAGCATCACCGGCGCGGTGTCGCACACGGTCACCGGCGCGTATACCCAGACGGTCACCGATCCGGTCACGGTCAACGCCAATACCAGCATGACCGTGGTCACGCCGTCGTGGACCGTCTCGTCGGCGTCGCAGCAGGCGTTCTGGACCGCCAATACCCTGCGCGGCACGCCGGCGCGCCTGACGGTGGTCGGCGCCGCGGCCGACTTCTGGGGCGTGCGTCAGCAGGTCTATGGCGGCATCAACTCGCAGTGGTCCACCGTGAAGATCGACCTGGCCGCGTTCAAGAACGGCTCCAACGGCTTCGAGAGCGGCCAGGCCGGCGCGCAGATCAAGGCCATCGGCGCGCAGATCAAGACCGGCGGGGCGGCGGTGATCTCGCGCGTCATCAACCTCTTCACCTAGCGGGCGGCGCGACGGCATGGGCGGCACGGCATGGTGGATAGCGGGTACGCTGGCGACGCTGGCGGCGGTGGGCTTCGTGGCCTTGCTGGTGCGCGGCGGCGCGCGGCCCTACGAGGCCGAGCGCGCGCTGGCCGCGCAGCTGGCGCGCACGGGCCGGCCGGCCCAGGCCGAAGTGCTGGCGCTGGATCGCCAGCCCGGCGGCGAGCTGTACGCCGCGCCGATGAAGCTGGCGCTGCGCTACGCCGACGCCATGGGGCGCGCGCGGCAGGCCGACCTGCACGTCTACATTGACAGCGAACTGCTGGTCAATTTCATGCCCGGGCAGGCCATCCACGTGCGCTACGACCCGGACGACGCGGCGCGCATCGCGGTGGACCGCGAGCGCTCGCCGACCGAAATCCCCGCCGCCTGGCGCCGCCGCCAGCCATGAAGATCGTCAAGCCCTTGCGCCTGGGCCTGCTCAGCCGGCCCTACCGCATGCGCGGCCGCCAGCGCCTGGGCCTGGCCGTGTTCGCGCTGGCCACGCTCGACGAACAGGCGCTGCTGCAGCCCGAGGCCGACCTGTGGGCCCTGGCCGGCGAGGCGCTGGGAGAAGACGGCGTGCTCGACCTGGCCGTGCCCAAGCCGTGCGCCGAGTTCCTGGTCAGCGGCGCCGCCTACACGGCCCACCAGCAGGACCGCACGGCCTGCATGGCGCGCGTGCGCGTGGGCGGACTGGAAAAGACCCTGGCGGTGTTCGGCGAGCGCTACTGGCTGGACGGCAAGCCCACGCCGCCCGCGCCGTTCGAGGCCATGCCGCTGGACTGGGCGCACGCCTACGGCGGCCCCGGGTACGCCGACAACCCGCACGGCCGCGGCGCCGGGGACGAACGTATCGCCGGGGTGCGCACGCGCCGCCTGCCCAATGTCGAGCCGGCCCAGGGCCGCATGCAGCGGCCCGACCAGCGCCCCGAGCCGGCCGGCTTCGGACCGGTTTCGCCCCTGTGGCCGCGCCGCTTCGCGCGCGCCGGGCAGTATCACGAAAGCTGGCTGGACGACGGATTTCCCGGCTTCCTGGATACGCTGGACCCGCATTTCTTCAACGCCGCCGCGCCCGACCAATGGTGGCCGGGCCAGCCCGAACTGGCCGCGGGCGCGCCCTATGCCTTGTGGAACCTGCATCCGCGCCTGGCCTGCCAGCAAGGCGAGTTGCCGCGCTGGCGCGCACGCTGCCTGTTGCGCCGCGCCGGCGATACCGCGCTGGAGGACGTGGCGCTGCGGCTGACCACGGCCTGGTTCTTCCCCGACCGCGAGCGGCTGCTGCTGATCTACCACGGCGCGACCGACATCACGCAGGACGACGGCGCCGACATCGAACTGGCCATGCCGGCGCTGGACGCCGCCGACGCGCCGCGCCCGCTGGCGCACTACGAGGCCGTGCTGGCGCGGCGGCTGGACGCGCAGGACGGGGCCTTGCACGCGCTGCGCGACAAGGACCTGTTGCCGGCGCAGGCGCTGGGGCCGTGGGACGCCCTGCAGGCGGCCAACCCGATGGCGCAGCCCTTCGCCGTCAACCAGCGTGCGCGCGGCGCGGCGATCCGCGCGCAGCTGGGCGAGCAGGCGCGAGCGCATGGCGTCGATCCGCGGACCTACGAGCCGCCGCCGGCGTCCGCGCCGGCCGTCCCGCAATTGGACGACCTGCCGGATATCGCCCGCCACATGCGCCAGGCCGCGCAGGAGGCGCGCATCGACGCCCTGCATGCGCGGCGCCGCATGGCCGAGGCCTTGCGGGCGCGCGGCGCCGAGCTGCCGCCTGGCATGAGCGCCGACACGCTCGCCGCCGCCGCCGATGGCGCGGGACGGGGCGGCCCGCCCTCGCTGCACAACCACCCCGCGCTGGCCACGCTGCAGGAATTGGCCAGCGCCCAGCCGCTGGGCAGCGGCGCCGACCGGCTGGACGCCGGCTCGGTCGGGGCGCGCCTGCGCGAGGCGCAGCAGCAACTGGGCCGCCTGTACCTGCACGCCGCCCATCACCAGCCGCCGGCCGAGGCGGCGCGGCCCGCGCGCGCCGCGCGCCTGCGGCGCCGCGTGCAGGCGCTGATGGCGGGCAGCCGCGACCTGTCGGGACTGGACCTGACAGGCGCCGACCTGTCCGGGCTGGACTTGCGCGGGGCGCGTTGCGTGGGAACGTGGATGGAGGGCGCGGACCTGTCGGGCGCGCTGCTGGACGACGCGGACCTGTCGCAGGCCGTGCTGGCGCGCGCGCATGCCGAGGGCGGCTCGTGGCGGCGCGCCGTGCTGGCCGGCGCCAACCTGGGACAGGCGCGGCTCGACGGCGTGGACCTGGCCGCCGCGCGCCTGTCCTCGCCGGTGCTCGACGGCATCGTCCTGGTCGACTGCGCCTTGTCCGCCAGCCGCTGGAACGATTGCCACCTGGCCGGGGCGCGGCTGGAGCGCTGCCGCTTCGACCAGGCCGAGCTGGATACCGTGACGTTCTGGCAGGGCACGCTGCTGCGCGAGACCGGCTTCGCGGCCGCGCGGCTGGCGCGCGTGACCTGGCTGGACTGCGAGCTGGACGGCCTGGACTTCGCCGGCGCGCGCTTGCGCCGCTGCGCCTGGGTGCAGTCGCAATGCGGCGCGGCGCCCAATTGGACCGGCGCCGAACTGCTGACGTGTTGCGTGGTCGAGACCGACATGCCGCACGCCGCATTCGCCGGCGCCACGCTGCGCGAATGCAGCCTGCGCGATACGGTGCTCGACCATGCCGATTTCACCGGCGCGGCGCTGTCGCGCTGCGATCTGTCGCAAGCCAGCCTGGGCGGCGCCAGCCTGGCGCGGGCGCGCGCGCCGGACAGCCTGTTCATCCGCGCCGACCTGAGCGGCGCCAGCCTGGCCGAGGCCGACCTGCCCGGCGCGCTGCTGCAGAAGGCCACGCTCGTCCATGCCGACCTGCGCGGCGCCAATCTGTTTCGCGCCGACCTGGGGCTGGCCGTGCTGGACGACACCAGCGACACGCGCGGCGCCTATACCCACCTGGCCAACACGCGGCCGCGAGCCCATCATGGACGCTGAGACGCTGCGCGACTGGGTCCGGCAGGGGCGGCCGCTGATCGGCCTGGACCTGCGCGCGGCGGCGCTGCAAGGCGCGGACCTGGCCGGCGCGCTGCTGCAGGACTGCGACCTGCGCGGCGCGACGCTGGCCGGCAGCCGCTGGCGCGACAGCCGCTTCAGCGGGTGCCGCATGGACCAGGCCGATTGGCGCGGCGCCGATGTGGCGCAGTGCGCGTTCTTCCGCTGCGAACTGGCCGAGGCGGTGTTCGCGGCGGCCGATTGCGCCGGCGCGTCGTGGGTGGAATGCCGCGCCGCCGGCGCCGATTTCCGCGCCACGCCGCTGCACGGCAGCCATTTCGTGCAATGCGCGCTGGACGGCGCGCGCCTGGACCGGGTTGCGATGCGCGAGGGCGGCTTTGCCGAGTGCACGCTGGAGCAGGCCAGCCTGGCCGGCGCGGCGCTGCACCAGACGCTGTTCTTTCGCGCCGACCTGCGCGCGGCCGATCTGGCCGGGGCGCGGCTGGAGCGCGTGGTGTTGGTGGAGTGCGACCTGAGCGGCCAGCGCCTGGCCGGACAGTACCTGGGCGGCAGCCAGTTCGTCGAGGCGCGCATGGACGATTGCGACCTGCGCGAGGCCAGCCTGGCGCAGTGCAATTTCAAGGGCGCCTCGCTGCGCCGGGCCTGCCTGGCCGGCGCCAGCGGCGCGCGCGCCATGTTCGCGCAGGCCGACCTCAGCGCGGCCGATTGCAGCGGCGCGCGCATGCCGCAAAGCCTGTGGGCCGACGCCATCCTCGACGGCGCCGTCTTCAGCGGCGCCGATCTCGCCCAGGCCATGCTGCACCGCGCGCGCGCGGCCGGGGCGCGCTTTGACGGCGCGGGGCTGCACTACGCCGATTTTTCGTATGCCGACCTGCGCGACGCCGACCTGCGCGGCGCGCGCTGCCAGCGCACCCAGCTGCACCGCGCCTTGCAGGACGGCGCGCGCTGGGATTCGCGCGCCGGCGTGCTGGAGAACGACCCCGCGCTGTACGAGGCCGAGCTGTGGTCGGCCCGCCGGCGCGCCGGCCCGTAAGACGCGCGCCGCCAGACGACAAGGAGCCACATGTTCGCCGATTGCCAGCTGATGGGGATGGACCTGGCCTTTCCCGATATCTGCAAGACGCCGCCGGCGCTGCTGCCGATTCCCTATCCGAACTTCGCGCTCGGTCCGATGGGCATTCCCAATGTGTGGAACGTGCTGCTGATGGCCATGCCCGCGCACAATCTGCTGACCACCATCGCCCTGTCCAACGGCGACAATCCCGGCATCGGCATGGGCCTGATATCGCAGACCGTGATGGCGCAGGCGCGCCGCATCACCTGCGTGCCGAACGTGCTGTTCGGCTGCATCCCCGCCACCCGCCTGACCGGCCTGACGGTCCAGAACACCATCAACACGGTCGGCATGCGCGTGGTGCCCAGCCAGCTGAAGGTCGTGCTGCTGGGCGGCGGCGGGGGCGGCGGCGGGGCGGCCAGGGCTGCGAAGTCGGCCAAGGCCGGCAAGGGGCCGGGCGCGCGCGCCGGCGCCACCGCGCGGCGCGGCGCCGGGGGCAAGGGCGGGGCTGGCGGCAAGGGCGGCCAGGGCGGCGGCAAATCGGCCGGCTCGGGCAAGTCCGGCGGCGGCAAGGGCGCCAAGCCCCGCAAGCCGGGCGACGATCCGCGCTACCGCCGCGGCAAGTTCCGCAAGGGGGTGCGCGACAAGGCCTGGGACCAGGAGGCCAGGCGCAGCAAGGACGGCGTGGTGCGCGACCCGGTCTCGGGCAAGAAGATGAAAAAGGACGAGCCCTGGGACATGGGCCACAAGCCCGGGTACGAACACCGCAAGCACGTACGCAGCGCCAAGGAACGCGATATCGATCGCAAGCAGTTCCTGGATGAATACAATGACCCTTCGCACTATCGCCCCGAGCTGCCCAAGTCGAACCGCGGGCACCAGGGCGAGCTGAAAACGGATGATTACTTTGGCCCCTGAATCGAAAGCCTCCGCCCAGCCCTCGCCGCGGCACAAGGCCGTGGCGCGCCACGCCCTCAAGGTGTTCGGCGGCACGCCGGTCGTGCACGCCTACCGCCACGACCAGATCGACACCCTGTCGATCGACATGCTGGCGGTCGACGACAGCCCCGACGACGGACTGGTGTCGTACAGCACGCTGGGGCTGTTCGAGCTTGAACTGCGCCACGACGACGGCCAGGCCATGGCCACGCGCGTGGAGCTGTGCGCCGAAATGCCGGACGACCTGCAAGCGTGGGCCAACGTGCTGGCCACCGCCGCGTTCGGCCTGATGCGCAGCGGCCAGGCCGTCATGCCGGGCTCGGTGCTGCCCGATTGCGTGGCCGAGTACTATCCCGACGCCACCGTGCCGCACCTCTACCTGTGCGTGCCGTTCTCGTGGCAGGACGGCGAATTCCCGCGCTGCGACGCCGACGGACTGCTGGTGAACTGGCTGCAGGCCGTGCCCATCAGCGAAACCGAGCGCCAGTACATCGAAGCCGCCGGCCCCGACGCCTTCGAGGACGAACTGCTCGAAGCCGATCCCGACATCTACGATCTCTCCCGGCCAGCCGTACGCTGACCGCGCCGGGTCC
Organism: Bordetella genomosp. 6; assembly: GCF_002119705.1. Taxonomy (NCBI): domain Bacteria; kingdom Pseudomonadati; phylum Pseudomonadota; class Betaproteobacteria; order Burkholderiales; family Alcaligenaceae; genus Bordetella; species Bordetella genomosp. 6. Next base: position 4,335,302 of record NZ_CP021107.1, on the reverse strand, counting down.
CAGGCTCCCGGCCTGCGCCCGGGCGCCTCGCCTGGGTGCCTGGCACCTTGCCGCCTCACCCACGTGCCAGGCACCCGCCGCATACACCGCGCTGCTCGCAGCGGCCTTCGCACCGGGTGCCAGGCACCCATGACCGGCACCGTCTCTTCCACGTCAACCACCACGACCGCAGCGGACCCGGGTGCCTGGCACCTTGCCGCCTCACCCACGTGCCAGGCACCGTCTCTCCCACGCCAACATGACACCACCGCGTCAACGCGCCGGAAGAAGTGTTTGAATCTCTACGCAGGTGTTAATAGAACGTAAGAAGAAGCAGCACTTGTTAGTTGTCATAAAGGGGCGCCGGATGCGCTGCCTAGAATGCCGTCGACGCATAGGGACGCCCATCGGCGCCCGGCATTGGATGCTTGCCGCGCATGACGACGAACATGGAATTTGCCGACCTGCTGAAGACGTTGACGCCCAGCCTGCCCTGCGGGGAGGACCTGGAATACGACGCCGATTTCCTGCAATTGCAGCAGGCCGCCGTGGGCCGCAGCGAACAGCAGTTCGGCGCCACCATCATCCCCGCCCAGGCGCCCGACTGGCGCGCGGTGGAGCGGCTGGCGCTGGGGCTGCTGGAGCGCACGCGCGACCTGCGCATCATTGCCTACCTGGCGCGCGCCTGGACCGAGATGCGCGGCCTGCCCGGCTATGCCGAGGGCGTGACGCTGGCCGCCGGCACGCTGGAGCAATACTGGGACGCGGTGCATCCGGTGCTGGCCAGCGGCGGCGAGGAAGACCCGATGCCGCGCGTCAATGCGCTGGCCTCGCTGGGCGACCCGCAGGGCTGCGTGCGCGGCATGCGCTCGGCCTGCCTGCTCGACGACGTGCATGGCCGCATGTCGCTGCGCGATGCCGAGGCCCTGCTCGACGGCGGCAAGAGCGAGGCCGATTATCCGGGCGGGCGCACGCGCCTGATCGAAAACCTGCGCCAGGCGCGCCTGCGGCGCGACGACGCGGTGCTGGCCGTGGGCGCGGCCGCCGGCGCGCTGCGCCGCATTCAGCAGCAGACCACCCAGCGCCTGGGTTCGGCCTGGTGCCCGGATTATGCGCAGGCGCTGCGCACGCTGGACGCCCTGCTGCGCACCTGGAGCGACCTGGACGACAGCGCGGCGACGCCCGCCGCGCCCATGCCGGAGCAGGCGCACGGCGCGGGCGCGGCCCCGTCGCCGGCGCCCGCGGCCGCGCCCGCCAGCTGGCACGACGCGCGCATCGCCACGCGCGAAGACGCGGTGGCCATGCTGGCCAAGGTCAGCGCCTACTTCGAAACCCATGAGCCCAGCCACCCGGCGCCCTATCTGATCCGCCGGGTGCAGCAGCTCATTCCCCTGGATTTCCACGACATCCTGCGCAACCTGGCTCCGCAGGGCCTGGCGCAGTTCGAGGCGTGGACCGCGCGCGAGGCCGCCAGCCAGTCCTAGGACCGGTTCAGGCCCCAGTCCCTTCATCAGGAGATAACAACCATGGCAACCACGCTCAAAGGCAGCGGCCAGAAATTCATCGCCAGGAATCGCGCGCCGCGCGTGCAGATCGAGTACGACGTGGAAATCTACGGCGCCGAGCGCAAGATCCAGCTGCCCTTCGTCATGGGCGTGCTGGCCGACCTGGCCGGCAAGTCGAACACGCCGCAGCCCGAAGTGGGCGAGCGCAAGTTCCTCGACGTCGACATCGACAACTTCGACGAACGCATGAAATCGGTCGCCCCGCGGGCCGCGTTCCAGGTGGCCAATACGCTGACCGGCGCCGGCCACCTGAACGTGGACATCACCTTCGAGAGCATCGACGATTTTTCGCCGGCCACCGTGGCGCGCAAGGTGGGCGCGCTCAACGAGATGCTGGAGGCCCGCACGCAGCTGGCCAACCTGCTGACCTACATGGACGGCAAGACCGGCGCCGAGGAACTGATCGGCCAGGTGCTGCAGAACCCGGCCCTGCTGGGCGCGCTGGCGGCCGCGCCCAAGCCCGCTGACGCCGGGCCGGCCGATGCCGATTCCGAAGCCGCGGCCGCGCAGTCCGGCCCGCAAGCCCGATAAGCCATCGATACGGAGAACGCCATGACCGCAGTGGCCCGGCGCGAACACGCGCAAGCCGCATCCAGCCTGGCGGCGGACGACCTGTCCGCCCTGCTGAAGAAAGAGTTCAAGCCCAAGACCGAGCAGGCGCGCGAGGCCGTGGAGCACGCGGTGCGCACGCTGGCGCACCAGGCCCTGGAAAACAGCGGACTGGGCCTGTCCTCGGACGCCTACCGGACCATCCAGGCCATCATCGCCGAGATCGACCGCAAGCTGTCCGAGCAGATCAACCTGGTGATGCACCATCCCGACTTCCAGCAACTCGAAGGCGCCTGGCGCGGACTGCACTACCTGGTCACCAACACCGAGACCGACGAGCTGCTGAAGATCCGCTTCATGTGCCTGTCCAAGAACGAGCTGGGGCGCACGCTCAAGCGCTACAAGGGGGTGGGCTGGGACCAGAGCCCGATCTTCAAGCGCGTCTACGAGGAAGAGTACGGCCAGTTCGGCGGCGAGCCCATCGGCTGCCTGGTGGGCGACTACAGCTTCGACCACAGTCCGCCCGATGTCGAGCTACTGGGCGAGATCGCCCGCATCGGCGCCGCCGCCCATTGCCCCTTCATCGCCGGCGCCTCGCCCAACGTGATGCAGATGGATTCCTGGCAGGAGCTCTCCAACCCGCGCGACCTGACCAAGATCTTCACCAATACCGAGTACGCCGCCTGGCGCAGCCTGCGCGAATCGGAAGACGCGCGCTATGTCGGCCTGGCCATGCCGCGCTTCCTGGCGCGCCTGCCCTACGGCGCGCGCACCAATCCGGTCGACGAGTTCGATTTCGAGGAAGAAACCGACGGCGCCAACCACGACCGCTACACCTGGGCCAATTCGGCCTACGCGATGGCGGCCAACATCAACCGCTCGTTCAAGCTGTACGGCTGGTGCACCTCGATCCGCGGCGTGGAGTCGGGCGGGGCGGTCGAGAACCTGCCATGCCACACCTTCCCGACCGACGACGGCGGGGTGGACATGAAGTGTCCCACCGAGATCGCCATCAGCGACCGGCGCGAGGCCGAGCTGGCCAAGAACGGCTTCATGCCGCTGGTGCATCGCAAGAACTCCGATTTCGCGGCCTTCATCGGCGCGCAGTCGCTGCAGCGTCCGCAGGAATACCACGACGCCGACGCCAGCGCCAACGCCAAGCTGGCCGCGCGCCTGCCCTACCTGTTCGCCTGCTGCCGCTTCGCGCACTACCTGAAGTGCATCGTGCGCGACAAGATCGGTTCGTTTCGGGAGCGCAGCGACATGGAGCGCTGGCTCAACGACTGGATCATGAACTACGTCGACGGCGACCCGGCCAACTCGTCGCAGGAAACCAAGGCGCGCAAGCCGCTGGCCGCCGCCGAGGTGCAGGTCACCGAGATCGAAGACAACCCGGGCTATTACGCCGCCAAGTTTTTCCTGCGGCCGCACTATCAGCTCGAGGGGCTGACGGTGTCGCTGCGGCTCGTGTCCAAGCTGCCTTCGCTCAAGCAGAACGAAGGCTGACGGGCATCCATCCGCGCCGGCTCGCGCCGGCCCCGCGACTATTGAGGGAGAAAGCAAGTGGCTGTTGATATGTTCATGAAGATCGAAGGCGCCAATGGCGAATCCAAGGACGCCAATCACAAGGACTGGACCGATATCGTGTCCTTCTCGTGGGGCGCCACCCAGCCGGCCAGCCTGTCGACCGGCGGCGGCCAGGGCGCCGGCAAGGCCAGCTTCAACGATCTGCACGTGGTGGCACGCATCGACAAGGCGGCGCCGGCCGTCATGAAACACTGCGCCAGCGGCAAGCACCTGGGCAAGATCGAGCTGTCGGTGTGCAAGGCCGGCGGCGCGCAGGTCGAGTACAGCAAGGTCACGCTGGAAGACGTGCTGGTCACCTCGGTGCAGATCGCCGCCGACAACGGTTCGGAAGCGGTGCTGGTCAACTACGCCTTCCAGGCCGCCAAGGTGCGCCAGCAGTACTGGGAGCAGACCGAGTCGGGCGGCAAGGGCGCCGAGAGCCTGGTCGCGTGGGACATCAAGCAGAACAAGGAAATCGGCTGAACGGCGCCGGGGCCGTCCGGCCCCGGCACGCCTTGCCGAACACGTATCCATGCAGACACCCGTGCTTGCGATGTCCCCGCGCGACGGCGGCCTGTCCGGACAGGCCGCGGCCGTGCAGGCGCGCATCCGGCGCGCGCCGGCCGACGCCGACCTGCGCGCGCAGCTTTTCCAGCTGGCGGCCGTGCAGGGCGATTGGCGCCGCGCCGCCGAGCAATTGCAACTGTGCGCCCGCCTGAACCCGCTGGCCCAGCCCATGGCCAATCTCTACCTGGCGGCCATCAATGGCGAGCTGCGGCGCGTAGCGGTGCTGGCCGGCCAGGCCGAACCCGGCTTCCTGGCCGAGCGGCCCCGCTGGTGCGAACCGCTGCTGCAGGCGCTGCGCGCCCAGGCGAGCGACCCCGGGCGGGCCGCCATGCTGCGCGCCCAGGCGTTCGATGCGGCGCAGGCCAGCGCCGGCACGCTGGAAGACGCGGCCGCCGGCCAGGCCGGCTACGCCTGGATCTGCGACGGCGACAGCCGCCTGGGGCCGGTCTGCGAACTGATTCTCGACGGCAGCTACGCCTGGCTGCCGTTCGCGCATGTGGCCGCCGTGCATCTGCTGGCCCCGCAAGGGCTGTGCGACCTCGTCTGGGCGCGCGCCGAAATCGTCCTGGCCGATGGCGCGGTCGTGCGCGGCCTGATCCCGGCGCGCTACCCGGCGCGGGCCGGCCAGGATGACAGCCTGCGGCTGGGCCGGGCCACGTGCTGGCGCCCGCTGGGCCAGGATGGCTACGCCGGCGAGGGCCAGAAGATGTGGCTGACCGACGCGGGCGAGTTCGCGCTGCTGGACGTGCGCGCCCTGCGCCGGGAGGCGGCATGAGAATCGCCGACGAACGGGTGGCGCGCGATCGCCTGCAGCCGTCGCTGCTCGACCGCCTGGTCGATGACGAGCCATGGCGCCGCGGCGAGGCGCCCGAAGCGGCGCTGTTGACGCACGCCGGGCTGCGCGCGGCGGTGCTGCGCGACCTGCGCTGGCTGCTCAACACGGTCAACCTCGCCTCGTCGCAGGACCTGGCGCCGTACCGGCACGTGCCCGCCTCCAGCGTCAACTTCGGCGTGCGCGCCATGGCCGGACGCCGCATGTCGGAGATCGACTGGGTCGATGTCGAGACGTCGATCCGCGACGCCATCGCGGCGTTCGAACCGCGCATTCTCGAATCCTCGATCGAGGTGCGCTGCGTCAGCGATACCCGTACGCTCGAGCACCACAATGTGCTCAGCCTGGAAATACGCGGCATGCTGTGGTGCGTGCCGCACCCGCGCGAGTTCCTGTTCCGCACCGATATCGACCTGGAAAGCGGGCACATGGACCTGCGCGACCTGGGAGGGGCGTGATGGACGCGCGCCTGCTCGATTACTACAACCGCGAGCTGGTCTATATGCGCGAGCTGGGCGCGGAGTTCGCGCGCCAGCATCCCAAGGTGGCGGGGCGGCTGGGCATGCACGGCACCGAGGTGGCCGATCCGTACGTCGAGCGGCTGCTGGAAGGCTTCAGCTTCCTGGCCGCGCGCATTCACCTGAAGATGGACGCCGAGTTTCCGCGCTTCACGCAGCGGCTGCTGGAGGTGGTGCATCCGCATTACCTGGCGCCCACGCCGGCGATGGCGGTGGCGCAGTTCTCGCCCAGCATGAACGAAGGCACGCTGGCCGGCGGCTTTACCCTGCCGCGCGGCACCGTGCTGCGCGGCGGCCTGGCGCGCGGCGAACAGACGCCGTGCGAATTCATGACCGGCCACGCGCTGCGGCTGTGGCCGCTGCGCGTGGCCGCGGCCGAGTTCACCGGCGCGCCCACCGACCTGCCGCTGGCCCGCCTGGGCCTGGGGGGACGCGAGGCCGGCGTGGCCAGCGCGCTGCGCCTGCGGCTGGAAGTCTGCGGCGGCGTCAGCCTGGAAGAGCTGGACCTGGATCAACTGGTGTTCTACCTCAACGGCCCGGACGCGCCCATGCAGCGCCTGCTGGAGCTGGTCATGTGCCACACGGTCGCCGTGCTGGGCCACGACAGCGAGCGGCCCGTGTCCTGGATCAACCGGATGCCGGCCGACACGGTGCGCCACGAGGGGTTCGGCGACGACCAGGCGCTGCTGCCCACCGACACGCGGGTGTTCCAGGGCTATCGGCTGCTGCAGGAGTATTTCGCGTTCGCGCGCCGCTATCTGTTCTTCAGCCTGAACGGCCTGAAGCAGGGCCTGCGCACGCGGCGCGCGGCGCCGGCCGCGGCGGCCGGGCCGGCCGGCACCAGGCGCTTCGACCTGACGCTGCTGCTGTCGGCCGCCGCGCCCGAGCTCGAAGGCGCGATTTCGGCGGCGAACCTGGCGCTGCACTGCGCGCCCATCGTCAACCTGTTTCCGCGCCGCGCCGACCGCGTGGCGGTCACGCCGCGCAACCACGAGTACCACGTGGTGGTGGACCGAACCCGCCCGCTGGACTTCGAGGTCTACAGCCTGACGCGCGTGCTCGGCCATATGTCGGCGCAACGCCCCGAACAGGAGTTCCGCCCGTTCTACGGCTCGTTCGGCGCGGACGCCGACGACTATGGCGCCTACTACTCGCTGCGGCGCGAGCCGCGGCTGGCCTCGGACAGCGCGCGCCGCCACGGCACGCGCACCAGCTATACCGGCAGCGAAGTCTACCTGTCGCTGGTCGATCGCCACGAGGCGCCGTTTGCCGACACGCTGCGCCATCTCGGCATCGACGCGCTGTGCACCAACCGCGACCTGGCGCTGCTGCTGCCGCTGGGTGGCGCCAGCGACTTCAGCCTGCGCGTGTCCGCCCCGGTGGGCGCGATCAAGGTGCTGCACGGCCCGTCGCGGCCGGCCGCGGCGATGGCCGACCACGGCACGGCCTGGCAGCTGATCAGCCACCTGGGGCTGCACTACCACAGCCTGACCGACCTGGACGAGACGCGCGGCGCGCAGACGCTGCGCGAGCTGCTCAACCTGTACGGCAACCTGGCCGACCCGGTGGCGCGCAAGCATATCTCGGGCGTGCGCCACGTGCGGGTCGAGCCCATGCACCACCGCCTGCCCGTGCCCGGCCCCATCGTCTACGGCCGTGGCGTGCAGATCGACCTGCAGGTCGACGAGACGGCCTTCTCGGGCATCAGCCCCTACCTGTTCGGCGCGGTGCTGGAGCAATTCTTCGCGCGCCACGTCTCCATCAACATGATGTCGGCGCTTACCCTGTCCACGCCGCAGCGCGGCGCCGTGGCGCGCTGGCGGCCCCGCATGGGCCGCCGCCCCGCGGTCTAGGCGGCATCGCGCCCGCCGCAACGAGGAAACCCCCATGCACACCCGCAACGCCCGCCGCCTCTATCCCGTCTATGACCCCGTGCACCTGATCGGCACCGTGGCGCGCCGCGAAGACGACGGCGCCTGGACGGTATGGTGCGACGGCCGCCACTGGCGCGTGCGCCGGGCCGCCAGCTGCCTGCTGGTGCCGGGCGAGGGCGATACCGTGCTGATCAGCGGCCCGGACGCCGACCGCGTGTACCTGATCGCGGTGATCGAGCAGGCCGACGCCGCCCAGGCCACGCTCGAGCTGGAAGGCCGCGTCAGCCTGCGTTCGCGCACGGCCGATGTCAGCCTGGAGGCGGCCGGCGAGGTGCGCCTGCGCGGCGCGCAGGCGGTGCGCGTCGAGACCGGGGCCCTGTCGGTCAAGGCCGGCCAGGCCACGTGCGCGGCCGCCCGCATGCACTATGTGGCCGAGGAGGTCGAAGGCGCGGTGGGCAGCATGCGGCTGGTGGGCAAGGTCTACGAGGCGGTGCTCGACCGCCTGACGCAACTGGCCCGCATGGCCGTGCGGCAGACCAGCGAGGTCGAGCACGTGCGCGCCGGCACCCTGGACTACCAGGCCGAGCAGAGCGCGCGCGTGCATGCGCCCTATACGATGCTGACCGCCGATGCGCTGGTCAAGGTCGACGCCAAGCAGATCCACATGGGTTGAGCATGGACGCAGCGGTCAGGACGGATCGACACGCGGCGCCGGCGGCGTTGCCGCCCGCCTTCTGGCAGGCCCTGGCGGCGGCGCCGCACGGGCACGACCTGTTTCACGTGCTGCGCTGGATCGACGCGCGCGCCGGCGCGCGCGCGCCGCTGGGCCGCGGCGCCTCGCCGCGCCACGAGCCGGTGCGCATGCGGCAGGAACCTTCGCTGGCTTTCGCGCCGGCCACCCTGGCCGCGGCGCGCGCGCCGGGCGAGGGCGCCGCGCCCGAGCTGTCCATCTACAGCTTCGGCCTGTTCGGTCCCAATGGGCCGCTGCCGCTGCACCTGACCGAGCACGCGCGCGAACGCCGCCAGCATCACGGCGACCATGCCCTGACCGCGTTCGCCGACCTGTTCCACCATCGCCTTATCCTGCTGTTCTACCGCGCCTGGGCCGATGCGCAGTCCACCGCCAGCCTGGACCGCGGCCAGGAGCGCTTCAGCGGCTACGTGGCCAGCCTGCTGCACCTGGGCGCGCCGTCGCTGCGCCGGCGCGACAGCGTGATGGACCATGCCAAGTACCACATGGCCGGCCATCTGCTGCGCCAGACCCGCAACCCGGAAGGCCTGTGCCAGGTGCTGCGCGCCTTCTTCGGCCTGCCCGTGGGGGTAGACGAGTTCGTGGCGCAGTGGATAAGGTTGGAAGCCGGCCAGCGGCTGCGGCTGGGGGCGGGCGGCGGGCTGGGGGGCGGCGCGCCCCTGGGCGTGGCCGTGCGCGATGCCCAGCACAAGTTCAGGATCCGCCTCGGGCCGCTGGGCTGGCAGGACTATCTGGCGTTTCTGCCCGGTTCGGCCCGCGCGCGCCAGCTGCTGCATTGGGTGCGCCTGTATGTGGGCGTGGAGTTCGCCTGGGATGTGCGGCCGGTGCTGCGCCGCGACGCGGTGCGCGGCGTGCGCCTGGGCGCGGCGGCGCCGCTGGGGCTGGCGTCCTGGCTGGGCCGGCGGCCGCCGCGCCTGGGCGACGCCGCCGAGCTGTTGCTGGACTACGAGGGGCGCGAGCGCCGGGCGGCGCGGCGCGCGCAAGCGTTTCATGAAAAGGAGCAAGCGGCATGATCCACGATATGTCATACGACGGCCAGGTACTGGCCTGGCCCGGCCACGGGCAATTCCGCGCCACCAGCGGCATGCGCGGGTTCCAGCATCCCGGCCAGGCCTGCACGCCCGACAGCGGTCCGGTGCCGCCGGGGCTGTACCGCGTGCTGCTGGCCGATCGCGGCGTGGCGCTCGATGACGGGCGCGGCGTGTGCAACCTGGCGCCGGCCTGGGGCATGCAGCAGGTGCCGCGCGGCGCGGCCGCCGGCGAGTGCGAGCCTTACTGGGCCAACTGGGGCGACAACCGCGCGCGCATGGAGCCGGCCGACGCCGCCACGCGTAACCGCTGCGCCCCGGCGCGCGGCGGGTTCTACCTGCACGATTCCACCAAGGGATTCAGCCACGGCTGCATCGAGGTCGAGGGGCGCATCTTCGCGCTGCTGCGCGCGCATGCGCGCCAGAGCGGCCGCAACGCCATGATCCTCAAGGTGGCCTATGTGGCCGACCGCGCCACCAACGGCGGCACCGCGGGAGACGGCCATGCGCGCTGATCGCCATGCCTGGCTGCTGGCCGCCTGCCTGGCGCCGGCGCTGGCCGCCGCGGGGCCGCTGCGCGTGGAGAACCGGCTGGCCGAATGCGTGCGGGTGCAGCCGGGCCTGCGCAGTGTCGAGCACAACGTGGTCCTGCAGCAGTTCGACCTGACGGTGGTGCGCCCCATCGGCGATTGCGGCTGCAAGTCTGCCCTGGTCGCCTACCAGGCCAGCATCGTGCACGAGGACGGCGCCCGCGGCGCCAGCCAGTCCGGCGTGTTCGGCGCCATGCGCTCGGGGCCGCGCACCCTGCCGCTGGCCAGCGACGCCGCGTTGCTGGGCGAGCGGCCGGTGGCGCTTGGCCTGGGCTGCGCGCCAGCCGACTGATTTCCAACGACTGACGGAGCACCATGTCCGATATCGGCCGCGCCGAGCTGTTCGGCAAACTCGATTCCCTGTCCTATCGCGCCCTGGAGGACGCCACCGCCCTGTGCAAGCTGCGCGGCAATCCCTACGTGGAGCTGGCGCACTGGATGCACGCCATCGCGCACGCGCAGGACAGCGACCTGCACCACATCGCGCGCGCGTTCGAGCTGGATCTCGGCGCGCTGCAGCAAGACCTGGTGCGCGCGCTCGACCGATTGCCGCGCGGGGCGGGCGCGGTCTCGGACCTCTCCGAACACGTGGACCACGTCGTGGAACGCGCCTGGGCGCTGGCGTCGCTGCGCTACGGCGCTGCGCGCATCCGCAGCGGACACCTGCTGCTGGCGCTGCTGCGCGACCCCAGCCTGCGCGGCGTGCTGGCCGGCATGTCGGGGCAGTTCGCCCGCGTCGTGCCAGACCTGCTGCTGCAAGGCCTACCCGAGATGACGCGCGGCTCGCCCGAGGCGCGCGCCGACGCCGCCGTGGCCGATGCGCCGCCGGCTGACGGCGGCGCGGCCGGCGCGCTGGCGCGCTACGCGGTGGACCTGACCGCCCAGGCGCGCGCCGGCCAGCTCGATCCGGTGAGCGGGCGCGACGATGAAATCCGCCAGTTGATCGACGTGCTGATGCGGCGGCGCCAGAACAATCCCCTGTTGACCGGCGAGGCCGGCGTGGGCAAGACCGCGGTGGTCGAGGGCCTGGCCCTGCGGCTGGCGCGCGGCGATGTGCCGGCGCCGCTGCGCGAGGTGACGCTGTACCTGCTGGATATCGGGCTGCTGCAGGCCGGCGCCGGCGTCAAGGGCGAATTCGAGCAGCGGCTGCGCCAGGTCATCGACGCGGTGCAGGGCAGCGAGCGTCCCATCGTGCTGTTCATCGACGAAATCCATACCCTGGTGGGGGCGGGCGGCGCGGCGGGGACGGGCGACGCCGCCAATCTGCTCAAGCCGGCGCTGGCGCGCGGGCAGCTACGCACCATCGGCGCTACGACCTGGGCCGAATACAAGCAGTACATCGAGAAGGATCCGGCGCTGACGCGGCGCTTCCAGGCCATCCAGGTGCACGAGCCCGACGAGGCCGGCGCGCGGCGCATGCTGCGCGGCCTGGCCGGCGCCCTGCAGGCGCATCATGGCGTGCTGCTGCTGGACGAGGCCGTGGAGGCGGCCGTGAGGCTGTCGCATCGCTACATCCCGGCGCGCCAGTTGCCGGACAAGGCGGTCGCCCTGCTCGATACGGCCTGCGCGCGCGTGGCGGTCAGCCAGCAGGCCACGCCGGCCGCGCTCGAGGACGCGCGCCGCCGCATCGACGCGCTGGATCTGGAACTGGAGATCGCCGCGCGCGAGGCGCGGCTGGACGCCGGCCCGGCCGAGCGCTTGGCGGGGCTGCGCGAGCAGGGCCAGGCGGCGCGCGCCGAGGCCGACGCCCTGGCGGCGCGCTGGGAGCGCGAAGCGGCGCTGGCAGGCCAGGTGTTCGGCCTGCGCGAACAACTGGACGCGGCCGACGAGCAGGCCGCGCCGGCCTTGCGCGCCGCGCTGCGCGAGGCCGCGCAAGCCCTGGCGCGCAGCCAGGGCGAGGCGCCACTGATCCACCCGGCGGTCGATGCCGCGGCCGTGGCGGCCGTGGTGGCCGACTGGACCGGCATCCCGGTGGGCCGCATGGTGCGCGACGAAGCGCAGGCCGTGCTGGACCTGGCCGATACCCTGGAGCGCCGCGTCGTCGGCCAGCGCCATGCGCTGGAGCTGATCGCGCGCCGCATCCAGACCGCGCGCGCCGGCCTGACCGACCCGGGCAAGCCGGTCGGCGTGTTCCTGCTGTGCGGTCCGAGCGGCGTGGGCAAGACCGAGACCGCGCTGGCCCTGGCCGAGGCCTTGTACGGCGGCGAGCAGAATCTCATCACCATCAACATGAGCGAGTTCCAGGAGTCGCACACGGTGTCGACCCTGAAGGGCGCGCCGCCGGGCTATGTGGGCTACGGCGAGGGCGGCGTGCTGACCGAGGCGGTGCGGCGGCGCCCGCACAGCGTGGTGCTGCTCGACGAGGTCGAGAAGGCCCACGCCGACGTGCACGAGATTTTCTTCCAGGTGTTCGACAAGGGATGGATGGAGGACGGCGAAGGCCGCTACATCGATTTCCGCAATACGGTCATCCTGCTGACCGCCAACGTGGGCGCGGACCTGATCGCCAGCCTGTGCGCCGATCCGGCGCTGGCGCCCGAGCCCGACGCGCTGGCGGCGGCCCTGCGCGCGCCGCTGCGCGAAGTGTTCCCCGCCGCCTTGCTGGGCCGCCTCGCGGCCGTGCCCTATCTGCCGCTGTCGGACAGCATGCTGGCGCGCATCGTGACCCTGCAGTTCGAGCGCGTCGGCCAGCGCCTGCGCGAGCGCCACGGCATGGACCTGGAAGTCGACCCGGCCGCCGCCGAGCTGGTGGTGGCGCGCTGCGCCGAGGTCGAGTCCGGCGCGCGCATGGTCGACGCCATCCTGAGCCAGCGCGTCCTGCCGCAGATCGGCCGCGAATTGCTGGGCGCCTCCCTGCAGCAACGCACCTGGCGCCGCGTGCGCGTGCGGGCGGTCGACGGCGAGTTCGCCTGCGAGTACGAGTAAACCGATCCCCGGTGTGTCGGGCCCCGCATGGGGATGAGGTGTCTGCCCGTGCGGTGTGCCTGTCCCAGCGGGGACAGGCACATCATGCCGCGGGCGCCTCATCCCCATACGGGGCGAGACACCCGCCGACTCAATCCTTGTTCGCGCGCGGCGCGGCCGGGCGCAGGAACGTGCCCCCCGCCGGCGCATGGTCGTGCGTGGCCGGGCCGTCGCCGGCCGCCTGACGCGGCTGCAGCGTGTCGCGCACCGGATCGGCGCGCAGCGGCGCCAGCGGATCGTGCGCGGGCAGGGCCGAGGGGGTGGCGTCGGCGAACACGTCGGCGCCGCCGTGCGGCGCGTCGAACAGCGCCAGCGGGTCGCCCGCCGGGCGGCTGACCGCGGCGTCGCCGGCCGGCAGGTGCGCCAGCGGATCGGCGGCGTTGCGCGCCTGCGCGGAATCCAGGTCGAAGGGATGCGTGGCGGCATCGGCGATGCCGCCCACCGGCAGGGTGCCGGGGCCGAACAGGCCGCTGAAAATGTCCTCGGCCGCGCCGGCCTGCTCGGGGCGCGGCGCGTCGGCGGGCGCGTCCGCCGCCGCCGGCCGTGTTGCGGGCGCGCCGGGGCCGGCCACGTCCAGGATGTGCGCGCCCACGCGCAGCGTATCGCCTGCCTGGATGGCGCGCATGGCGCCGGGCGCGAGCGCGGCGTCATTGACGTGCACCGCGGCCATGTCGCTCAGGTTGTGCAGGCGCCAGCCTTGCGCGTCGGCGCGCAACACGGCCTGCACGCGGCACAGCTGGCCGGGCGCGGCCGGCAGGGCCAGGCAATTCTCGGCGTCGCGGCCCAGCGTGCCGCCGGGCGCGTGGAAGTCCGCCTGGCGCGCGCACGCGCCGGGCTCGGGGTTGCGTTCGATCAGCGTCAGCATCATGGGGTGGGTCCGTGCAAGGGCAGGGCGTCAGCCGGCCGGCGCCGCGCGGGCGCGCTCGAAAACCGGCCCCCATTGCGGATGGCCGGCCTCGTTGGGTTCCAGCATGAACGTGCGGTCGGCCTGCAGGATGCGGCGAAAGCCCGCCTCGCACAGCACCTGGTGATCGGTGACGCAGTAGCTGAAGGCCTGCAGCTTCCAGGCCTCGATGCGCATGGCCTGGGGCGCCTGCGCCAGCGCGTCGGCGTGCGCCACCTGGCGGATCACGTCGCCATAGGCGCCGGCGCTGTATGACTGGCGGATCTGTCGCAGTTCGCGCTCGGCCTGGCCGCCGGTTGCGTCGCCGGCGTGCTCGGCGGCGGGGCCGGCGCAGCCCGCCAGCAGAATGGCGCAGCCCAGCAGGGCCGCGTGAAATCGCAGAGTCATGAACGGAAAGGTCGTGTCGGTCTTCGATTCCCGCGCGGCGCGTTACCGCATGTGTGCCGCGCGGACGGTCTGGCCATGATATCGGCGCGTTGCGACAGAAATAATTCGAGGGGTAAACCAATCATGACCAATTGCTGGCGCGGCGCGCCGCGGACGTAACAGGCGTAACCATATCTTCGTTGTCATAAAGGTGCCGTGCGCGTCGCTTGTCATAGCGGCTTTCCTCGACATGGAAAACGGGCCTGCCGGATGGCGAATCGATGCTTGCTTGTTGCTGTATCCGCATGGCGCGCGTTGCGCGCCGCGGCCTGGATCGCCGTCGCGGTGCTGGCCGCCGGCTGCTCGTCCACGGCCAGCCGCAAGGCGGTGCCTTACGCGATCGAGCTGAAGGCCGACCCGCGCGTCAATCCCGATGCCTCGGGCCGGCCCTCGCCGATCCAGGTGACGCTGTACGAGCTGCGTTCGTCCGCCGAGTTCGAGGCGCGCGATTTCTTCACCCTGCAAGGCGACGCGCAGGCCACGCTGGGCAAGTCGCTCATCGAAACCGACCAGGTCATCCTGCAGCCCGGCGAAACCCGCAAGCTGTCGTATCCGGGCAATACCGAGGCGCGCGTGGTCGGCATCGTGGCGGCCTATCGCGATCTCGAGCGTAGCCCCTGGCGCATCGTCGTGCCCCTGCCGCAGGCCCAGAACACCAACATCTACAAGTTCTGGCAGTTCTCGCCCAACGAGGAGACCGTGCGCGTCGCGGTGGGCGGGCAGGGCGTGCAAATCGTCGACCGGGAGCGTTCCTGGTGGCCCTTCTGACGCCGCGCCGCGGGCGCCGGCGTGTCTTCATCTCTTGAATCGCATATGGCACTGGACAACAAGGTCGTCTGGTCGGAGGGCATGTTCCTGCGGCCGCAACATTTCCAGCAGTTCGAGCGGCATATCGAGGCGCAGTTGCGCGTGCGCGCCGCGGCGGCCGCGGGCCGCGGCTGGGGCTACACCGCGCTGGAGATCGATCGCGACGCGCTGGCGCTGGGCAAGCTGGCGCTGGCGCGCGCCGCGGGCGTGCTGCCCGACGGCACGCCATTCGAGTTCGAGCGCGCCGACGAGGGGCCGCCCGCGCTGGACATCGACCCGGCCATGCGCGATGCGCGCGTGATGCTGGCCCTGCCGCGGCGCCGCGCCGGCGCCTGCGAAGTAGTCTACGAAGACGACGCGGATACGCTGGCGCGCTATTGCGTGCATGAAGGCGAGATCGAGGATTCCGGCTCGGTGGGCCTGGAGCCGGCGCTGGTGCAGCTGGGCCGCCTGCGCCTGCGGCTGGTGCCCGAAGCCGAGCTGGGCGAGGAGTGGGTGGCGCTGGGCGCCGTGCGGGTGCTGGAGCGCCGGGCCGACCACCGCGTGGTGCTCGACGACCGGTACATCCCGCCCTGGCTGGCCGCCGACGCCAATCCGGTGCTGCGCGGCTACGCCGGCGAACTGTACGGACTGCTGCATGCGCGCGGGGCGGCGCTGGCGCAGCGGCTGACGCAGCCGGGCCGCGGCGGCGTCTCCGAAGTGGCCGACTTCCTGCTGCTGGCGCTGGTCAACCGCTATGCCGGCGCGCTGTGGCATGCGCGCCAGGTGCCGGCCCTGCATCCCGAGCGCCTGTTTCGCGACTGGCTGATGCTGGCCTGCGACCTGGCCACCTATACCTGCGCCACGCGCCTGCCGGAGGTGCTGCCCGACTACCGCCACGACGACCTGCAGGCCAGCTTCGGGCCGCTCATGGACGAGCTGCGCCGCTCGCTGTCGGTGGTGCTGGAGCAGCACGCGGTGCAGATCCCGCTGGACGACCGCGGCCAGGGCGTGCGCGTGGCGCAGATCGCCGATGCCGAGCTGCTGCGCAGCGCCGGTTTCGTGCTCGCCGTGCACGCCGACATGCCGGCCGAGACGGTGCGCACGCGCTTTCCGGCCCAGGTCAAGATCGGCCCGGTCGAGCGCATCCGCGACCTGGTGCACCTGCAATTGCCCGGCGTGGCGGTGCGCGCCCTGCCGGTGGCGCCGCGCCAGATTCCCTATAGCGCGGGCCACGTGTACTTCGAACTGGACAAGAACGGCGAGTTCTGGCGGCAGCTGGAGCGCACCGGCGCGCTGGCGCTGCACCTGGCGGGCGAGTTTCCCGGCCTGGCGCTGGAGTTCTGGGCCGTGCGCGACTGAACCGGGCACAGGAGACCATCATGCACGCCGCCAACCCCCCCTTTCCCGATTTCGGCGCCGACGCGGCGGCCGACCCCGGCGCGGCCAGCCGGCTGCGCCCGCACGAGTACGTCATCAGCGGCTCCAATCCGCTGGTGGCGGCCGCCAATCCGCTGCTGGACCTGATTCCGCAGATCCGCGCCACCACGGCCCATCCCGCGCCGGCCATGCTGCGCGAGTACCTGGTCGACGAAGTGCGCCAGTTCGAGCTGCGCGCGCAGCAGTCCGGCATTCCCAACGAAACCATCCTGGGCGCGCGCTACTGCCTGTGCACGGCGCTGGACGAGGCCGCCGCGCTCACGCCCTGGGGCGGGGGCGGCGTATGGTCGGCCCACAGCCTGCTGGTGACGTTCCATAACGAAACCTGGGGCGGCGAGAAATTCTTCCAGCTGCTGGCCAAGCTGTCGCAGAACCCCGGACAGCATCTGGACTTGCTGGAGCTGCTGTACTACTGCCTGCTGCTGGGCTTCGAGGGCCGCTACCGCGTCATCGACAACGGCCGCACGCAGCTCGAGACCTTGCGCCAGCGCCTGCTGCGCATCCTGCGCGGCGCGCGCGGGGAGTATCCGCGCGCGCTCTCGCCGCATTGGCGCGATACGCCGGTGCAGCAGGCGCTGCGCCGCCTGCCGGTGCCGCTGTGGGCCTACGGGGCGCTGGCGGCGGCGCTGGCGCTGGCGTTGTTCTGGGGCCTGTCGTGGCGCCTGGGCGAACGCTCCGACGCGGTGTTCGCCGCGGTCGCGCGGCTCAAGCCGCCCACGGTGCAGCTGGCGCCGGCGCCACGCCCGGCGCCCGCGCCCCGCCTGGCGGTATTCCTGCAGCCCGAGGTGCGCGACAACCTGGTGACGGTGCGCGACGAGGTCGATCGCAGCGTGGTGGTGCTGCGCGGCGACGGGCTGTTCGAGTCGGGCGCGGTCGCCGTGCGCGACCGCTATGCGCCGGTGCTGGCGCGGGTGGCCGAGGCGCTGGGCCAGACGCGCGGCGATATCGTGGTGCGCGGCTATACCGACAACGTACCCATCCGCACGGCGCGCTTTCCGTCCAACTGGCATCTGTCGCAGGCGCGCGCCGAAGCGGTCAAGGCGGTCATCGACGCGCGCCTGGGCCCGTCCGGCCGTGTGCGCGCGCAAGGGCGCGGCGAGGCCGATCCGCTGGCCCCCAATGACACCCCCGCCGGACGTTCGGTCAACCGGCGGGTCGAAATCACCGTGATGGTGCCGCCGGCGCCGCATGCCCAGACGCCCGAAGGAGCCACGCCATGATCCCGCGCCTGTTCGGATGGCTGCTCTCGCGCGGCCTGTGGAGCTTCCTGGGCCTGGTGGCGCTGGCGCTGCTGGTGTGGATCGCCGGTCCGCTGCTGGCGATCGGCGCGCTGCGTCCGCTGGAAAGCGAGACCGCGCGCATGCTGGTCATCGCCGCGCTGTTCGCCTTCGCGCTGCTGCGCCTGCTGTGGCGCAAGTGGCGCGAAGGCCGCCTCAATGCCCAGCTGCTGGGCCAGCTGCGCCGGCCGGCCCAGCCCGAGGCCGAGGCCGCGGCCGAGCCGCCGCCCTCGGACCTGCGCGAGCTCGAAGGCCGCTTCGACGAGGCGGTGGAGCTGTTGCGCAAGACGCGCTTTGATGGCGGCGGGCGCGGCTGGCTGCGGCGCTATTCGCGCCAATACCTGTACCAGCTGCCCTGGTACGTCATCATCGGCGCGCCAGGTTCGGGCAAGACCACCGCCCTGGTCAATTCGGGCCTGGACTTTCCGCTGGCCGACCGCTTCGGCAAGGCCGCGCTGCGCGGCGTGGGCGGAACCCGCAATTGCGATTGGTGGTTCACCGACGACGCGGTGCTGCTCGATACCGCCGGGCGCTATACCACCCATGAAAGCGACCCCACCGGCGACGAGGAATCCTGGCGCGGCTTTCTCGGCCTGTTGACGCGTTTCCGGGGCCGCCAGCCCATCAACGGCGCCATGCTCACCGTCAGCATCGAGGACTTGCTGGCCGCGTCCGACGCCGAGCGCGCGCGCCACGCCGCGGTGCTGCGCCGGCGCCTGCAGGAGCTGCGCGAGCAGCTGGGCATCCATTTCCCGGTCTATGTGCTGGTGACCAAGGCCGACCTGCTGGCAGGCTTCGAGCAATACTTCGCCTCGTTCAGCCGCGAAGACCTGGAGCAGGTATGGGGCTTCACCTTGCCCTACGCGCGCGCCCAGGAGCCGGACTTCGACCTGTACGAAGCCTTTCATGCCGAGTACCGGCTGCTGCAGCGCCGGCTCGACGACGCCCTGCCCGAAGTGCTGGCCGCCGAGCCGGACGAGGCGCGCCGCGCGCTGGCCTACCTGCTGCCGCAGCAGTTCGCCGGCCTGCAGGCCGTGCTGGGTCATTTCCTCAGCGACGTGTTCGCCAGTTCGCGCTTCGAAGAGCGCCTGGTGCCGCGCGGCGTGTACTTCACCAGCGGCACCCAGGGCGGCGAGACCTTCGACCAGGTCACCGGCCACCTCAAGCGCTATCTGCGCATCGAAAACGGACCGGCTCCGGCCGCGGCCGAGGAAGGCCGCAGCTTCTTCCTCAAGCGGCTGCTGCAGGACGTGATCTTCCCCGAGGCCGGCCTGGCCGGCCGCAACCTGCGCTGGGAGCGCCGCTACCGCCGGCTGCACTGGGCCGGCTACGGCCTGATCACGCTGGCGTTCCTGGGCCTGGCGGCGGGCTGGCTGGTCAGCTACGGCAACAACGCGCGCTACCTCGACGAAGTGGCGCGGCGCGTGCCGACGGTGGACAAGCTGGGGCGCGAGATCAAGATCACCCGCTCGGGCGATGTGCTGGGCCTGATGCCCTTCCTGGACGGCCTGTGGTACCTGCCGCGCGACGCCGCCTTCGAGCCGGACGCGCCGCCGCTGTCCTATCGCTTCGGGCTGTACCAGGGCGGCAAGATGCACGCGGCGATGCAGGGCGTCTATCGCGGCACGCTCGACAGCGTGCTGCTGCCGCAAGTGGCGCGCCGCATCGAGGCGGCGCTGCGCGCGGCCCGCGCCGACGACCTGGAGTACGGCTACGAGGCCCTGCGCGCCTACCTGATGCTGTACGAGGCCGACCACTACGACGCGGAGTTCATGCACGCCTGGCTGCTGTCCGATATGCAGGGCACGCTGCCCGAGGGCTATACGCGCCGGCAGTACGACCTGATGTCGCTGCACCTGCGCCAGCTGGCGCAGGGCGGGGTGCTGGCCTCGCCGTTTCCGCGCGACGAGGCGCTGGTGCGGCAGGCGCGCGACGAGCTGGCGCGTCACACGCTGGCGCAGCGCGCCTACAGCCGGCTGCGCCGCATGCTGGCCGGCGCCGACGTCCAGCCGCCCACCACCGCGGTGACGCTGGGCGGGCCGCAGGCCAGCGCCGTCTTCGTGCGCAAGAGCGGCAAGCCGCTGGCCCAGGGCATCCCGGCGCTGTACACCTACCGCGGCTATTGGGACGTGTTCAACCCGCGCGTCACGCGTGTGGCCGAGCGCCTGCGCAGCGACGATGCCTGGGTCCTGGACATCGCGCCGCCGGGCGTGCTGGACGAAGCCGCGCGCCAGCAGCTCATCGTCGATATCAAGCGCCTGTACCTCAACGACTACGTGGCGCGCTGGGACGGCTACCTGGAGGACCTGGCGCTGGCGCCGCGCGGCTCGCTGCTGCAAAGCATCCAGCTGGCGCGCACCCTGTCGGCGCCCGACTCGCCGCTGGTGCGGCTGACCCAGGGCGTGGCGCGCGAGACCACGCTGCTGCGCGACGCGGACGGCGACGAGCGCTCGCTGGTGGACCAGGCGCGCGACCGCGTCAGCAGCACGCGCGAGGCGCTGGAGCAGATGTTCGGACCCACCGGGCCGGGCGCGGCGACGCGCGCCGACGCCGGCGACGGCAAGCTGGAGCGCGTCGTCGACCAGCACTTCGAGCCATGGCGCAGGCTGGCGCGCGCCGACGGGCAGGGCGGCGCGCCGATTGCCGCCACCACCAGCCTGGTCAACGAGCTGTACACCTACCTGACGGCGGCCGACGCGGCCTTGCGCAGCGCCAGCCCCGCGCCCGCCTCCGACGTGGTGACCAAGCTGCGCGCCGAGGCCGGCCGCCTGCCGCGGCCCCTGCGCGACGTGCTCGACGATCTGTCCACCGGCGCCGCGGGCGAAGTGTCCGGCGTGGCGCGCGAGCGGCTGGGCGAGGACCTGTACGCCACCATCGGCCTGTTCTGCCGCCAGGCCATCGCCGGCCGCTATCCCTTCGCGCCCGGCTCGCAGCGCGACGTCGCGCCCAACGACCTGGCGCGGCTGTTCGCGCCCGACGGCATGATGGACGAGTTCTTCCAGAAGCACCTGGTCAGCCAGATCGACGTGTCCGAGGCGCGCTGGCGCTTCAAGCCGGGCATGGACGGCACGCCGGGCCAGGCGTCGGCGCTGCTGGATTCGTTCCAGCGCGCCGCGGCGATCCGCGACGCCTATTTCATGGCCGGCAGCGCGGAGCCGGCCTTTCGCGTCTCGATCCGCCCGGTGGAAATGGACCCGGCCATCACGCAGTTCGTCATGGACGTGGACGGCCAGACCGTGCGCTATGCGCATGGCCCGCAGGTCGCGACCTCCGTGCAATGGCCGGGGCCGCGCGGCGCCAACCAGGTGCGCATCGAGCTCACGCCCCAGGTCGGCGCGGCGGGCCTGTCGGCCAGCGGGCCGTGGGCGCTCAATCGCCTGCTCGACCAGGCCCGCGTCACGCGCGGCGCCTCGCCCGAGATCTCGCTGGCCAGCTTCGACATCGGCGGCCGCAAAGTGGTGCTGGAGATCCGCGCGGGCAGCGTCAGGAGCCCCTTTCACCTGGCCGAGATGCGGGGCTTTTCCTGCCCGGGCCGTTCATGAGCGGCGGGCGCGCCATGCCGGGGGCGGATCCGGACGGCGGCGTGGGCTGGTACGGCAAGATCCCGGCCGCCGGCGACTTCATGCGCCGGCGCCTGTCGCACGGGCTGGTGGCCTGGTGGGACAAATGGCTGCAGTACGGGCTGGCCGCCCTGCGCCAGATGCCCGCCGGCGGCGCCGAGCGCGCCTATGCGGCCGCGCCGCTGTGGAACTTCGCCATCCCCGCCGGGGCCGGCGCCGGCGCGGTCCTGCTGGGCGGCATGGCGCCCAGCCGCGACCGCGTGGGCCGCGCCTATCCGTTGAGCGCCATGGCGGTCGTGCCCGCGCAGGCCTACCAGCCCGGCCTGCTGGAGGACGCCGGCGACTACTACCGCCAGCTTGGCGCCACCTTGCTGGCGGCGGTGCGGCGCGGCGGCGCGGCCGAGCAGCTGGACCGCCAGCTGCAGGCCATGCCGTTGCCCATGGCCATGCCGCCGGCGCGGCAGGCGCCGGCCGGCCAGGACATCCTGGACATCCTCAACGCCGGGCAGGCCGGCAACGCGCCGCTGGCCGGCGCGCGCGGGCTGGCCGCCTGGCCCGAGCTGCCGTTCTGTTTCAACCCCGGTTCGCACACCAGTTACTGGTGGACCAATCAAGCCGATGGCGCCGCCTTGCAGACCTATGTGCATGGCGGCGCCCTGAACGCCACGCTGTTCCTGCGCCTGTTCGCCGCGCCGCCGGCGTGGCGCGTGTAATGCAAGGCCGCCTCCGGAGCTCCCATGCGCCCATCTTCCGCCACCGATACCGCGCCCGTCCTCGAGGCCGCCGCGCCGCGGCCCCTGAGTGCGGATGCATCCGCACCCATGTCGCCGGCGCGCGTGCGCCAGGTGCTGGCCGACCTGCTGGAACAGCTCGCGCCCTTGCATGAGCGCTGGCGCGTGCATGGCCGCATCGCGCCGCATACCGTGGGCCTGGACCGCGACGGGCGGGCCCGCCTGCTGGTCGACGCCGCGCAACCGGCGGCCGATGCCGAGGCGCTGGCGCACGCGGCGGGTTTCGCCGCCTTCGAGCAATACAGCGACGATCCGGGCCAGCCGTGCGGGCCCTGGACCGATATCTACGGACTGAGCGCGCTGACCTATGCGCTGGCCACCGGCGATGCGCCGCCGCCGGCGCTGCGGCGCTGCGTGCGCGACGACTGCGTGCCCCTGGCGCGGCGCCTGGACCAGGCGCGCTGGGACGCGCTGGCGCAGGCCATCGATGCCGGGCTGGCGCCCGATTATCGCGAGCGGCCCGCCAGCCTGGCGGCGTTCGCGCGGCTGCTGGACGCGGCCGACCGGCAGGCCGAGCCGCCGGCCGCGCCCGCCGTGCCTGTCGTGGAGCCGGCTCCCGCGCCAGCCTCCGCGCCGGCCCCCGCGCGCCGTCCGGCGCGCGCGTCCGCGCCCATCGTGGTGGCGGTGCTGGCTGCGCTGGCCGTGGCCCTGTACGCCGGCCTGGGCGGTCGCGCCGCCGATCAGCCGGCGCCGTCCCTGGCCGCCGCGCCCGCGCCCGAACTCGAACCCGATCCCGCGCCCGCGCCCGCGCCCGCGCCAGTATCCCCCGCGCCTGCGCCCGAACCCACGCCGGCCGCCGCGCCCGCGCCGCCGGCCGAACCCGCGCCAGCGCCCGAGCCCGAGCCCGAGCCCGCGCCAGCGCCAGCGCCAGCGCCAGCGCCCGAGCCCGAGCCCGCATCGGCGCCGGCGGCGCGGCCGGCGCCCGTGCCTGTGCCCGCGCCGGCCGCGCCGCAACCGGTCAGCGTGCGCGTCGATATCCGGCCATGGGGCGAGGTCTGGATCGACGGCCGCCCGCGCGGGGTCAGCCCGCCGCTCAAGCAACTCAGCCTGCCGCCGGGGCGCTACGCCGTCACGGTGCGCAATCCGGCCGGCCCGGATCATCGCCTGGACCTGCAAGTCGTCGCGGGGCAGGGCGCCGCCATCGCCCATGCATTCGAATGAATCGCCGCGCTGGGTTATGCTATGGCCTCTTTCAATCCCGCGCCGGGACGACCCGGCGCGCGTACTGGCTTGAGGACGACCTCGCGAGATCCCACCCGTGTCGTCCCTTCATCCCGCTCCCACCGATTCGCGCACCCTGGTGCCGCGCGCCACGCGCATCCGCCTGGCCATCGCCTGGCTCGTCACCCTGCTGTTCCTGACCCTGGGCGAAGGCCTGCTGGCCGCGCCCACCGCGCCGCTGGCGACGCTGCTGTCCGTGGTCCTGGTCGGCACCATCATCATGGCCGCCTTCGTGGTGGTGCGCGAAGCCGACCACCTGGCCGAGCAACTGGGCGAGCCCTATGGCACGCTGATCCTGACGCTGTCGGTGGTCGGCATCGAGGTCATCCTGATCGCCGCCGTCATGCTGGGCCCGGGCGAGTTTCCCACCATCGGCCGCGACTCGATCTTCGCGGTGATGATGATCATCCTCAACCTGGTGACCGGCCTGTGCGTGCTGCTGGGCGCCTGGCGCCACGGCGCGCAGGCGTACAACGCGCAGGGCGCCTCGGCCTACCTGGCCATGATCGCGTTGCTGACCGGCATGGCGCTGCTGCTGCCCAACGCCACCGTGTCCGGCGGGCCGGGCATGTTCTCGCCCGCGCAGGCCATCGCGTTCTCGGCGCTGACGGTGGTGCTGTACGCGGCGTTCCTGGCGCTGCAGATGGGGCGCTGCCGCCACTTGTTCGTGCAGCCCGCCGGCGGCGCCATGGCGATTGGCGAGCCGGCGGGCGCGCCGCGCCCCGAGGCCGGCCATGGCGCCGCCGCGCCGGGCGGGCGCCGCACCGCGCTGGTGCGTTCGCTGGTGCTGCTGGCAGCGCTGCTGCCCATCGTGCTGCTGTCGCACAGCCTGGCCGTGGTGGTCGATTACGGCATCTCGGCCGCGGGCCTGCCCACCGCGCTGGGCGGGCTGGTCATCGCCATCATCGTGTTCACCCCCGAGTCGGTCACGGCGGTGCGCGCGGCCCGCGCCAACGAAATGCAACGCGTCATGAACCTGTGCCTGGGGGCTTTCGTGTCCACCGTGGGGCTGACCGTGCCGGCCGTGCTGACCATCGGCCTGCTGACCGGCAAGACCGTGGTGTTCGGCATCTCGGCGGCCGAAACCGTGCTGTTCGGGCTGACGCTGCTGCTCAGCCTGTTCACCTTCATGGGCCAGCGCACCACGCCGGTGGCCGGCCTGGCGCACCTGGCATTGTTCGCCGTGTTCGGCGTGCTGCTGTTCGCGCCATGACGGCGCGCCGCGCAATCGTCCATCCGCATTAGTCCGCGCGCCCGAGGCCGGCGTAGTCCGTCCGGCGGCGGATCGCTGCTTGTCCCGTATGGCAAACGCGCGGCCGTTGTGCGACGCTAGTCCGGCGCGGGGTGGTCCGGCGCGGGCGGCATTCTCCTGGACGGGAGTACGGCATGGGCAAGGCGACGTGGCGACAAGTGTGGGAGCGGACGCGGGCGCTGGCCGGCGCGGCGGCCCTGGCGGTGCTGGCCGGGTGCGCGGCGCCCGGCGCGCAGGATCCCGGGCAGGCGCGCAACACGGCGCGCGAGGCCTACATCTATGCCTACCCGATGCTGTACCACTACCGCTCCATGTACGAGCAGGCCATCGATACGGCCTCGCCCGCCTACCTGGGCGGCTTCGGCGTGTTCCAGCATCGCGCCGAGCCGTACACGCCGCAAAGCGTCGACGTGGCCACTCCCAACGTCGATACGCTGTATTCGCGCGCCTGGCTCGACCTGCGCGCCGAGCCCTGGGTGCTGTCGCTGCCGGCGGTGCCGAAATCGCGCTACAACGCGTTCCAGCTGGTGGACATGTACACCTACAACCTGGCCTATCTGGGCACGCGCGCCACGGGTTTCGGGTCGGGGCATTACCTGATCGCCGGCCCGGGGTGGACCGGCCCCGTGCCCAAGGGCATCACCCAGGTCGTGCGCGCCGACACCGATTTCGTCGCCGTGCTCGGCCGCACCGCCCTCAACGGCCCGGCCGACGTCAAGGCCGTGCACGCGCTGCAGGCGCGCTATGGCCTGCGGCCGCTCAGCGCCTACACCGGCACGGCCGCGCCGGCCGGCGCGCCGGCGATCGATTGGCTGCCCTGGAACGAGCAGCGCGCCAGTTCCATCGGATTCATCGCCTATCTGAACCAGTTGCTGGCCCATACCCAGCCGCAGCCGGAGTCCGAAGCCGACATGATGGCGCGCTTCGCGCGCATCGGCGTCGAGCCCGGCCGCGCCTTCGATCCGGCCGGCCTGGACGCGGCCACGCGCCGCGCGGTGGACGCGGGCATCGTCGACGCCCAGCAGGCCATCGAGCAGGGCGCCCGCCACGCCGCCGCTCCGGCCACGCCGGCCGGCTTGTACGGTTCGCGCGAGCAACTGGGCGGCGACTATCTCAAGCGCGCCGTCGCGGCGGCGGTCGGCATCTATGGCAACACGGCCGACGAAGCCATCTACCTCACCATCGGCGAAGATGCGCAGGGCCGGCCGCTCGACGGCGCGCGGGCCTACGAGCTGCGCTTCGCGTCCGGCCGGCAGCCGCCGGTGCGGTTCTTCTGGTCGATCAGCGTGTACGCCTTGCCCGCGCGCGGCCTGGCCGACAATCCCATCGACCGCTACGCCATCGGCAGCCGCACCAAGGGCATCAAGCGCGGCCGCGACGGTTCGCTGACGCTGTATCTGCAGCACGACGCGCCGGCGCGCGCGCACGCGCCCAACTGGCTGCCCACGCCGGCGGGGCCGTTTGTCGTGGTGGCGCGCTTCTACGGCCCCCAGCCGGCGCTGCGCGACGGCGCCTGGGTCATGCCGGCGCTGGTGCCGGCGCGCTAGGGGCGCCTCACCACGAATAGCGCACGCCGATGTTGCCGTAGTAGGCCTGGCGCTGGTTGCCGTCCAGGTCGAAACCGTAGCCCGCCGAGGCGTACAGTTCGGTCTGGCGGTTGAGCGGCGCGGCCAGGCCGATGCGCAGGTCCAGCGAGGTCGACCCGTACTCGGTGCGGATCGAATCGCTCGGCCCGAACGAGACCGATTCGCCGTGGCTGAAGCGATGCCAGAGATTGATGCGCGCGTAGGGGCGGATCTTCTCCGGCTGGTCGGCGTTGCCTTGCAGCAGCAGGCCGATGCGGCCGGTCAGCGCGCCGCCGCCGTGGTAGCGGATGGTCGAGTAGGCGTCGTGCGTGTCGTCCAGCGAGGTGTACTGGTAGACCAGTTGCGCCTGCGGCTGCAGCATGATGTCGTGGCGCGGAAAGAACGAATAACCGGCTTCGGACGAGGCCGTGAAACCCCAGCCCTCCAGCGAGGCGGCCACGCCCCGGTCCGAGCGCGAGCGTCCCGTGTAGTAATTGCCCATCAGCACGTTGTCCCAGTACCAATTGGTCTGCTTGAGCCGCGTCCAGTAAAGGCCCAGGCCATAGGCTTCGACGCGCAGCTTGCCGGCCTGCTTGCCGTGCTGGCCCTGCACGAAGCCGTCCACGCGGCCGTCGGCCTGCCCGTAGGCGCCGAACAGCCCGAGGCGGTCGCTCAGCCCGTCGTCGCGTTCGCGCTCGAGCATGTCGGCGCCGGCCTGCGCGATCCAGATGTTGCCCTTGAAGCGCGGCTCCACGTCGCCGTCCCAGCGCTGCGTCAGGCGCTGGCCGATGACCCGGCCCCAGCCGGCCTTGCGCTGCGCCGAGTTCAGCAAGGCATATTGGTCGCCCATCCGGTCATGGAAAGTGTCGAGCATGCGCGCGCCGACCTGCCGCGCCACTTCGGGCGCCATGACCGCGCCCGGGGTCTCCGGGCGATAGGTGGGGATGGGCTCGCCCGGCTGGTCCGGGTTGGCCGGGTCCACCGGCGGCAGGATGGCCGAGCGCAGATACCAGTTCTGTTCCTGTTCGGGCGTCTGCGCGCCCCGGTACAGCTGGTAGTCGTAGGCGCCCACCACCACGGGTTCGGCCAGCGAGAAGGCGCCCGCCGTCGTGGTGCCGCCGTTGAGGGTGTCGACCACCAGGATGCCCTGCGCCTGGGTCGCCGCGCCCGGGCCGCCGGTATTCTTGATGCGCAGCTTGCTGGTGCCGCTGGCGGTGCCGCCATCGATCACCAGCTTGTCCGAGGGCGAGTCGTCCGCGCCCAGGTAGGTATTGAGGGCGATGGTGCCGTCGCCGCTGTAATCGGCGACGGTCAGCGTCTTGTAGACGCCGCCTTGCGGCGCGGCGAAGTCGATCAGGCTGGGGTCGTTGACCAGGCTGGTGATGGTCGAGCTGCCCGTCATGTGCCAGGTGGTGTCGATCAGCGTGACGTGCGAGGTGTTGCCCGGCTCGGTAATGGCAGCGCCGGTCAGGTCGGCGTTGCGCGCCACGACCGTGGCCGTGGCGGCGATGCCGGCGGCGCGCGTCCCGTGCAGGATGGCCGGAAAGGCGGGCGCATCGGTCTGGCTCGGATCGCGCCCGGGCACGGTGACATCGCGCAGGGCCGCCAGGGTGCCGGAGTCGGCCACGTGCAGCCAGTTGGTCGCGCCGTCGACGACCGTGCCGTCCAGTTCGACGCGCGCGGTGCCGCCCTCTATGCCGATGGCGCTGCCGCGCAGGCTGCGCAGGCTGCCGCCGCTGATGGTGGCGGTCTGCGCGTCGTGGTCGCTGGACATCAGCAATGCCATGGCGCCATCGCCTTGCGCCTGTATCGCCGTGCCGTCGGCGGAGAAGGTCGATTCGCCGGCCACCACCACGGCGTGCGCCCGCGCGCCGCTCGTGGCGACCGTGCCGCGGGCCAGCGCCACATGGGTGCCATAGCCTTGCGCCAGCACGCCATAGCTTTGCGCGCCGGCGGTCGTGATGGCGGTATCGGCCGCCTGTACTTGCGTGGGCGTCTCCCCGATCGTGGTCAGGGCGTACAGGCCGGCGGCCTCGTCGCCGAGCGTTTGCAGGCTGGCGTTGGCGAACTCCGCCTGCGAACCGTTGATCGCCCACAGTCCATGGCTGCCTTCCCCCTCGGTCAGGATGGTGGCGTGGCCGCCAGCGTGCGGCGACACCAGCAGATGGCTGGTCGGCGCGCCGTAGCGGTACAGGTAGAAGCCCGTGCTGTTGGCGCCGGTCGTATGGATGTCGGTATTGCCCTGCATCAGCGCCTCGCCCACGCCCAGCATGTAGAAGGCGTCGGAGTCCTGGCCCGTGGTGCTCAGGTTCAGGTTCGAGCCCGGCGCCGCCGTGAACTTGTCGGCCGCGGAGTCCGGGTAAGTCGAGCTGATCGACAGTTCCAGCGCCCGCGCATAGCGTCCGCCGGTCGTGCGCAGGTCCAGCGTGCCGCCGCTGGCCACGGCGGCCGAATTGTTGTTGTTGATCAGCAGGCCCTTGGGCGCCAGGCCGGTGCCGCTGGCGTTCACGCGCAGGGTGGCGCCGTCGCCGATGCTCAGGCGGTTGGGGGCGGCCCGCGGCGTATGCGTCAGGTTGATGCCCTGGTAGGCGTTGATGGTCAACGACGAGTTCGCCTGCAGATCGATGGCGGTGTTCGAACTGGGCGAGGTCGTGATGCCCACACCAGAGGTGGGCGAGGCGACGTCCAGCGTGACGACGCTGCCGGGCAGGAAGTTGATGAGCGTGCTGGCGCCGTTGGTGGCGAAGATGCCGGTGCTGGTCGCGCCGACGGCGATCGGGCCGGCGCCGAAATTCAGGGTGGCGCCGCCCATGCGCACGGCGGTGGCGCCGGTGACGGTATCGCCGCCCTGCAGCGTGAAGTCGTCGCCCGGGTTCAATGTCAGTGCCGGATAATCGGTGGCATATGCCGAAGCGGCGCAGCACGCCGCCAGCCATCCCAGGTGGCGCAGCATGCCTGCGCCCGCTGCCAGTTTCGTGCTCCTTGCCATGGCGACACCCCCAACGCAGGCCGGCGCGGGCCAGACGTGGCGCCGGCGGATTGGCGCGCCGCGGATGCGGGGCGCGGGGACTAGCGACCAGCTTGAGATCAGGACGGCGCGCCCGCGTACCGGGCCGGCGCCAATGCCGATTGTTGCGCTTTATTGCGTATCTGGATTTGAATATTGCGCCTTTATGTATCAACGTACGCGGCCGGCGCGCTTTCGCCTGCCGGTGAACTTTTGCATAATCGTGGCCTGCATCGGCCGGTCCTTCCGCGTCCGACTTCGTTTCAAGGCCTTCCGGAGTTCCATGCCTCGTCTCCTCTCGCGCATCCGGGCCGCCCGCGCGCGGGCGGCCGCGCTGCTGGCGCTGGCCGGCTGCGCCATCCTGCTGGGAGCCTGTACCTTGCCGCCGCCTGCCGACCGCACCGCCTCGCACGCCCTGGACGCCACGCAGGCGCGCGCCACGCCCCTGGGCCAGGGCGTCGGCGGGCTGGCCGACGCGCATCCGGGGCTTAGCGGCTTTCATGTGCTGGGCGACGCGCAGGACGCCTTCGCCGCGCGCATGTTGCTGGCGCGCGCGGCCACGCGCACGCTGGACGTGCAGTACTACATCTGGCGCAACGACATGACCGGCACCCTGTTGCTGCAGGCCCTGCACGCGGCCGCCGAGCGCGGCGTGCGGGTGCGGCTGCTGCTCGACGACAACGGCATCTCCGGGCTGGACGACGCGCTGGCCGCGCTGGACGCGCATCCCAACGCCGAAGTGCGGCTGTTCAATCCGTTTCCCACGCGCGCGTTCAAGGCGCTGGGCTACCTGACTGACTTCTCGCGCCTGAACCGGCGCATGCACAACAAGTCGTTCACCGTCGACAACCAGGCCACCATCATCGGCGGGCGCAATATCGGCGACGAATATTTCGGCGCGACCGACGGCGTGCTGTTCGCCGACCTGGACGTGCTGGCGGTGGGGCCGGTGGTGGGCGATGTGTCCGCCGAATTCGACGCCTATTGGGCCAGCGAGTCCGCCTGGCCAGTCGGGCCGCTGCTGCCCGCGCCGGGCGCCCATACGCTGCGCGGCCTGGCCGAGCGCGCCGCGCGCATCGAACAGGATCCGGCCGCCGGCGACTACATGGACGCGCTGCGCGAGCTGCCCTTCATCCGCGAATTGATGGCCGGCCGGCTGCCGCTGGAATGGGCGCCGGCCCGCATGGTCGGCGACGATCCGGCCAAGGGCCTGGGCAAGGCGCCGCCGGCCGGCCTGCTGACGCAACAGCTCAGGAACATCCTGGGCGAGCCGCGCCGCACGCTCGACCTGGTGTCGCCGTATTTCGTGCCCGCCGAGGCCGGCACGCAGGCATTCGCCGCGCTGGCCCGGGGCGGCGTGCAGGTGCGCGTGCTCACCAATGCGCTGGAGGCGACCGACGTGGCCGTGGTGCATTCCGGCTATGCCAAGCGTCGCAAGGCGCTGCTGCGGGCGGGCGTGCGGCTTTACGAAATGCGGCGCAGCTACGCCGGGCCCAAGCCGCAGGGCAGGGGCCGATTCGGCAGTTCCGGGTCCAGCCTGCACGCCAAGACCTTCGGCGTCGATGGCGAGCGCGTCTTCATAGGTTCGTTCAATTTCGATCCGCGTTCGGCCCATCTCAACACCGAACTGGGCTTCGTGATCGAAAGCCCCGGCATGGCGCGCCACATCGCCGCCATGTTCGACCAGGACATTCCCGCCGCCACCTACGAGGTGCGCCTGGACGACGACGGTAGCCTGTACTGGCTGGAACAGCGCGACGGCGCCACCGTGCGGCACGACAGCGAGCCGGGCGCCAGCCTGTGGCGGCGCCTCAGCGTGTGGCTGTTCTCGCTGCTGCCGCTCGAGCCGCTGCTGTAGGCGCGCTCAGGCCAGCAGCGACACGGCCTTGATCTGCGCCCAGGCCTGCATGCCGGGCGCCAGCGCCAGCCGGTCGCGCGAGTAGCGGGTGATGCGCGCCAGCAACGGCGTGCCGTCGGCGTCCAGGCGCACCATGACATGGGCCGGGTTGGACGCCGGCACCATCTCCAGCACGCGTACCGCCAGCACGTTCAGGATGCTGCCGTCGCGCGGCTGCTGCAGCGCCAGGCTGACATCGCGCGCATGCACCACCACGCGCAGGCGCTGGCCGTCCGGCGTGGCCTGGTGCACGAAGCGCAGCCGCGCCCGCCCGCCAGGTAGTTGCAGCGTCAGCAAGGCGTAGCCGGGATCGAAACCGGCGGCCTCGCCGGTCACCACGACCGAGGCGTCGTCGGTCATCGCCATGGGCAGGTCCAGCCGCGTCAGCAGCGCGTCCAGCGGGCCGCTGGCCACCGCGCGGCCTTGCTCCAGCAGCACCAGGTGATCGGCCAGCCGCGCCACTTCGTCGGGCGAATGGCTGACGTAGATCACCGGGATATCCAGCTCGTCGTGCAGGCGCTCCAGGTAGGGCAGGATTTCGCGCTTGCGCTGCACGTCCAGCGCCGCCAGCGGCTCGTCCATCAGCAGCAGGCGCGGGCTGGTCAGCAGCGCGCGGGCGATGCCCACGCGCTGGCGTTCGCCGCCGGACAGGCCGGCCGGCATGCGCGCCAGCAGGTGGCCGATGCCTAGCAGCCCGGTGGCCTGCTCCAGATCGACGCGGCGCAGCGCGGGCGGGACGCGCTTCATGCCATAGCGCAGGTTGCCCAGCACGTCCAGGTGTTCGAACAGGCTGGCTTCCTGGAATACATAGCCCAGCGCGCGCTTGTGCGTGGGCACGGCGCGTCGCGCCGCGCTGTCCAGCCACACCTCGCCGTTGATGTCGAGGTAGCCGTCGCTGACCGGCGCCAGCCCGGCCATGCAGCGCAGGCAGGTGGTCTTGCCCGAGCCCGACTGGCCGAACAGCGCGGTGACGCCGCGACCGGGCAGGCGCAGGTCGACGTCGAGGGAGAACTCGGGGTAGTCCACCCGGAAGCGGGCGTGGATGCCGGCCTGGTCCGGCGGGAAATCGGATGGCATGCGGTAAGCGCTCAGAGTGCCGCCGTGGCGCGCTGGCGGCGCGAGTACAGCAACAGCAGGATGATGAACGAGAACACGACCATGCCGCCGGCCAGCCAATGCGCCTGCGCATATTCCAGCGCTTCGACGTGGTCGAAAATCTGCACCGATACGACACGGGTCTTGCCCGGGATGTTGCCGCCTATCATCAGCACCACGCCGAACTCGCCCACCGTGTGGGCAAAGCCCAGGATGCCGGCGGTCACGAAGCCGGGCCGCGCCAGCGGCAGGGCCACCGAGACGAACCGGTCCCACGGACCGGCGCGCAGGGTGGCGGCGGCCTCCATCGGGCGGCGGCCGATGGCCTCGAAGGCGTTGTGCAGCGGCTGCACCACGAACGGCATGGAATAGAACACCGAGCCCACCACCAGCCCGGCGAAGGTGAACGGCAGCGTGCCCAGCCCCAGGCTCTGGGTCAGTTGCCCCACATAGCCGTTGGGCCCCATGGCCACCAGCAGGTAGAAGCCGATCACCGTGGGGGGCAGCACCAGCGGCAGCGCCACGATGGCGCCCACCGGCCCCTTCAGGCGCGAGCGCGTGCGCGCCAGCCACCAGGCGATGGGCGTGCCGATCACCAGCAGCAGCAGCGTGGTCAGCGAGGCCAGTTCTATCGTCAGCCAGATGGCGGCCCAGTCGGCGCTGGTCAGCGACAAGGGCGGGACTCCTGCAAGGGGTTACAGCTGATAGCCGAAGGACTTGATGATAGCCGCGGAACGGGGCGACTTCAGGTACTCCACGAAGGCGCGCGCGGCGGCGTTGTCCTGGCCTTTCCTGAGGATGACCGCGTCCTGGCGGATCGGCTCGTGCATCGAGGCCGGCACGACCCAGGCCGAGCCGGCGGCCAGCTTGCCGTCCTTGTAGATCTGCGAGAGGGCCACGAAGCCCAGCTCGGCATTGCCGCTGGCGACGAACTGGTACGCCTGCGAGATGCTCTGCCCCTCGACGATGCGCGGCGCCAGCTTGTCGGCCAGGCCCAGTCTGGCCAGCACCTGGGTGGCGGCCAGCCCGTACGGCGCGGTCTTGGGGTTGGCGATGGACAAATGCCTGAAATCGCCTTGCTTGAGCACGGCGCCCTGGTCGTCGACATAGCCGGCGCGCGCCGACCACAGCGCCAGCGCGCCGGTCGCGTAGGTGAAGCGCGAGCCGGGCACGGTCTCCCGTTCGGCGTCCAGCTTGGCCGGCGTGCTGTCGTCGGCCGCCAGGAATACCTCGAACGGCGCACCATTCCTGATCTGCGCGTAGAACTGGCCGGTGGCGCCGAAGGAGGCCACCGCCCGGTTGCCCGTGTCTTCCTCGAACGCCTTGGCGATCGCCTGCATGGGCGCGGTGAAATTGGCGGCGACTGCCACCTGCACTTCGCCGGCGAGCGCGGGGGCGGCAAGCAGCGCGGCGGCAAGGGCGCCCAGCGTCGGAATGGCACGGATTTTCATGTGACTGACCTTTGTGGTGGGAGGGTTCGCGCACTCGTCGCGGCAGGCCCGCATGGCGCGAAGCATAGCGTTATGTAGTGGAATATATAACGAAATGCGCCGCGCTCACAAAGGCGGGCCCGCCTCCCCGCGGCTTAGCGGACGTTGGCGTCCAGGAAGGCCCGGATCGCCGGGATGATTTCCGCGCCGTGGGTCTCCAGGGCGAAGTGGCCGGTGTCGTAGAAGCGCACCTCGGCCGCGGGGATGTCGCGTTTCCACGCCTCGGCGCCGGCGGGCAGGAAGTACGGGTCGTTCCTGCCCCAGACCGCCAGCAGCGGCGGCTGCCTTGCGCGGAAGTAGGCCTGGAACTGCGGATAGCGCCGCACGTTGGACGCGTAGTCGAGCAGCAGGTCCAGCTGGATTTCCGCATTGCCCGGCCGGGATACCTGCAGCCCTTCCAGCGTGTAGCCGTCGGGCGCGACCAGGCTGGGGTCGCGCACCCCTTCCAGGTACTGCCACTTGATCGACGCGGGCGTGGGAAAGCCCTGCAGCGCGGCGCGGTTCTCGGCCGTTGGAGACGCCCAGTAGCGCCGGATCGCATCCCAGCCCTGCGCCAGGCCTTCTTCATAGGCATTGCCGTTCTGGGAAACGAGGGCGGTGATGCGCTCGGGGTGCGCGCTCGCCAGGCGCCAGCCTACCGGCGCGCCGTAGTCGTGCACCATCAGCGCATAGCGGTCCAGCCCCAACTGCTCGGTGAAGCGGTCCATCGTTTCGGTGAGGTTGTCGAACGTGTAGGCGTATGCGTCCCGCCCGGGCGATTCCGTGAAGCCGAAGGACGGCAGGTCGGGCGCCACGACGCGATAGCGGTCGGCCAGCGCCGCGATCACGTCGCGGTACATGTACGACGATGCCGCGAACCCATGCAGCAGCAGCACGGCGGGCGACGCGGGGTCGCCCGCCTCGCGGTAGAAGATCTTCACGTCCCCGACCTGCTCGTGGCGGTAGTGGACGGGGGGCGGGACGGCGTTGCCAGGCATGGTGGCCTCCTTGGTAACCGATGAAAGTTGAATTTGAAGGTTACGTAGATTCGATGTAACCTGTCAACAATAAATTGAATGGTTACGCAGGAGCGACAAACATGGCCGCGCCTTCCACGCATCCGCCGCATTTCATCGCCAACAACCTGGCGCTGGATTTCATCAACAGCGCGTTCGGCGTCGGACCGGCCAGCCACGACTGCCTGTCCGACGACGAGAGCGTCGCCGCCTGGCTGAAGGCGGCGGGCCAGTGGCCCGCCGGGCTCGCGCGCCCGCCCGCGGGGCTGGCCGAGCTGGCCCGCGCGCTGCGCGAGGCGGCGGCGCGCATGGTGCAGGGCGCCCGGGCCGGGCAGGCCGGCGATCCGGCGCTGGTGAACCAGGTCCTCGAGGCGGGCCGGCCGGCCAAAAGGCTGGCATGGGACGACGGCCAGGGTGGCTACACGCTCGCCGAATGCCCGCGCGACCAGGGCGCCGCCAGCCTGCTCGAGCCGGTGGCCGCCGCGCTCGCCGATTTGCTTGCCGGCGATGCGCTGCGGCATGTGCGACGGTGCGAGGCGCACGATTGCACGCTGGTCTTCCTGGATATCACCAAGTCGCACCGCCGGCGCTGGTGCAGCATGGCCTTGTGCGGCAACCGGATGAAGGTGGCGGCGTTCCGCTCCCGCAGACAGGGCGCCGGATAGAAAAACGGCCGCCCTGGGGGCGGCCGTCGCGGGCGCAGCGAGGGGGGGCGGCGGCTATCGCCGTGCGTCGCGCGCCGGCTCGCCCGCCAGTACGGGCAGCAGGCGCTCGGGCCCGGCGACGCTGGCCTGGGCATCGACGCCGAACAGGGCCAGCAAGGTAACGGCAAACTGTTTCATGGTGGGCTCCTTGCGGTGGATGGGCGGCGGGCCGCGATGGCGAGCTTATGCGCCGGTCTCGACGTATTCGGACGCGTCCGACGCGCTACGCGCCTGGGCCAGTTCGGCCTGGACCTGCGCGCGGGTGGCGGCGCTGCCAGCCAGCCGGGCCGCGGGTTCCTGCGATTCGCCGAAGACCAGTTGCCCCGCGGCGCGCGCGATCGCCAGTTCGTGCTGCACCTGCGAGCGCGTCAGGCTGCTGCCCTGGGCGTCGGCGGGCGGATAGTCCAGCTCGCCGGAGCCGGCAAAGGCGTTGAAGCCGAACAGGGCGGCGGCGAGCAGGGCGGCGGACGTGAAGGTTCTCATGATGGCTCCAGAAAAGTTATCTACTAATAGATAGATGTCGAGGGAAATAAAAACGCCGGGAGGCGGTGGTTCATGTGCCACATATTATCTACTAGTAGATAGATGCGCAAGCGGCGCCCCATTGTTTTTTCGTATCCCGCCGATAGCCGTCTCAGGCGTAGGCAATCAGCCTGCCCAGCGTGGCGACCGCCAGCCACAGCAGCAGCGACAGGGCCGCCTGCAGGCGGCCCCAGGGTGGCGGGCGGCTGTCCCAGCCGGCCAGGCGGGCGCCCCACAGCGCGCGAAACAGCAGGGCGTTGGCCACGCCCAGCGCGATGCCCGCCGCCTTGTATTGCATCAGTGCGTTGCCAGACAGGGGCGCGGCGTCGGCGCTGAACAGCAGCGCGCCGCTGGCCAGCTGCAGCAGCAGTCCGCCCGCGGCCAGTGGCGTCAGCACGGCCGAGACATCGGCCAGCGCAAAGCGGCGGCCCAGCCCCAGCAGCCGCAGGTCCAGCAGCAGCATGGCGCCCACCAGCAGCACCAGGCCCAGCAGGTGGGCCAGGTTGACCACGGGATAGGCCCAGGGCGAGCCGCGCATCCACGCGCCCAGCGTGGAGGCTTCGAGCAGCGCGGCCCAGGCGGGCGGATCCATGCCGGCCGGCCCGCTTCAGCGCAGCTCTATGGTCTTGCCATCGACGGTGATGCGCTCGGCCCGCACCTCGTGCGTGCCGTCCTTGCGCGGATAACCGACGATGGTGACCGTCTTGCCGACCGCCAGCCCATCCTTGGGCAGGCCGCGCGATTCCATGCGCGAAACGGGCGCCAGCACCACTTCCCAGCTGGCGCCCTGGTAATCCACTTTGACTTCGGCGTGCGGGTTGCGATAGCGCACCTCGGTCAAGGGCGCCTCGATGGTGAGGGTCTTGTCGGCGTCGTAGGAACTCCAGCCGTGGTGGGCCCAGGCCGGCGCGGCCAGCGCGGCCGCCAGGCCGCCGGCGGCGAGCAGGTGTCGGATCGTCATGGGGGCTCCGTATTGCGCGAAAACGCCGGTCCACTATAGGGCCGCGGGCAGTGCCGCGGCAAGCCGTTCAGAACGTGTAGGCGGCGCTCAGGCCGATGCTGCCGTTGCGACCGGGCGCGGGCTCGTAATAGCGCTGGTTGGCCTCGTTGACGATGACCGAGCCGGCGTAGCGCCGGTCGAACAGGTTGTCCACCCGCGCATAGGCGTTCCACGACCAGGGGCCGGCGCGCCAGGCGTAGCCGGCGCTGGCCGCGGCGACGAAGTAGGCCGGCGCGGCTTCGCTATTGGCGTCGTTGACATAGATGCGGCCGAGGTAGCGCGCTTCGATGCCGGCCTGCCATCCCTGCGGCGGAGCCCACGACAGCGCGGCATGAAGCGCCTGCGCCGCCACGCCCGGGATGCGGTTGCCGGCCCGGATGGCGCCCGGACCATCGTCGCGATAACGCGCGTCCAGCCAGGTATAGGCCAACTGCGCGCGCGCGTGGCGGGCGAACTCGCCGTTCCATTGCAGCTCCACGCCATCGCGCCGCGTGCGTCCGGCGTTGCGGTACGTGGCGCGCCCGCCCAGGCTGCCGGCCGAGACGATCTCGTCGTCGGTTTGCGTATGGAACAGCGCGGCGGTCACCAGGCCGGCGCCGGTGCGCCATTTGACGCCGGCTTCCAGGTTGGTGCTGACGGCCGGCTGCAGGCCGAAGTTCAGCCCCGGGGCCTGGTCGGGCCGGTACGACAGTTCATTGAGCGTGGGCGTTTCGAAGCCGCGTCCGTACGAGGCGTACAGGCTCAGGTTCTCGTTGGCCGCATAGCGCAGCGCCGCCACCGGCAAGGCCTTGCGATAGGTGGCGCGTCCGCTGTCGTCGCCGTTGCCCGGCGCCTGGTAATGATCATCCGAGTCGAAGCGCACCGTGCTGTAGCGCAGCCCGGCGTCCAGCGTCCAGCGCTCGGCGAACTGCCACGAGGCCTGCAGGTACGGGTCCAGGTTGTAGACCGTGTTGGTCTCGTCGCGCCGCAACGCGCCCTTGACGCCCAGGTCCGTGGGCGCGGCGGGCGGGCCGGCGTAGTTGTCGTAGCCGCGGCGCTGTTCCTTCATGGCGTCGTAGGCCAGTCCGCCGACCAGGGTCAGCGGCAGGCCGGCCACCTGCTGGCGCGAGGTCCAGCGCAGGTCGGCGCCGCCATAGTCGCGGCCCAGGTCTATCACGCCGCCGGCCTGCGTGGGGCTTTGCTGCACGGCCACCGGAATGGATTGGTATTGCGTGGTGCGGCGCTGCCCGTAGTACAGCATCACGCGCAGGTCGTTGCGCGTGTCGAAGGCGCGCTCGTACAGCAGGCCGCCCTGGGTCTGGCGCACTGTCTTGCGCGTATCGAAGCGCTCGGCCACCGGCGCGCTGCGCGGATCGTCCTCGAATTGCTCGCGCGTCAGGCCCAAGGGATCCTGCGCTTTCAGGTCGACGTGGTTGGCGCTCAGCGTCAGGCGGCTGCCGTCCTCCATGCGCAGGCCCAGCCGCGCGTTGCCCAGGTTCTTGCGCGCGGCGCTGTGGTCGCGATAGCCGTCGGTGGTGAAGCGGTTGAAGTCCAGCACGTAATCCGTGCCGCCGGGCGCGCTGGCGCCGCGCAGCTTGGCGCCATAGCGCCAGGTGCCGAAGCTGCCCGCCGCAGCGCTGCCCGTCACGCTGGGCGGATCGCTGCCCTGTTCGGTGAACACCTGCACCACGCCGCCCGACGAATTGCCGTACAGCGCCGAGAACGGGCCGCGCAGCACTTCCACGCGGCCGGCCGAGCCGATGTCGATGTTCGAGGTCTGGCCCTGGCCGTCGGGCATGGTGGCCGGGATGCCGTCCACGTACAGCCGCACGCCGCGCACGCCGAAGGTCGAGCGCGCGCCGAAGCCGCGTATCGACAGCTGCAGGTCCTGCGCGTAATTCTGGCGGTTCTGCAGCTGCAGCCCGGGCACGCCGGCCAGCCCTTCGGACAGGTTGACCTGCAGGTTGCGCGCGCGCAGGTCGTCGCCGTCGACCACGTCCACGGACGCGGGCGTATCGAGCACCGAGGTCCCGGTGCGCGTGCCGCTGATGCGCACCGGCTCCAGCATGGCGGGCGCGTCCTGCGCGGCGGCCGGCCCGCCCAGCGTGGCGGCGGCGCCCAGGATGCGCAGGCGTCGCAGCGTGTTCATCGGTAGGCCGTCAACAGCAGGTTGCTTTCCGAGTTGGCCACGCCGTCGATGCTGCGCAGGTCGCGCAGCACGCGGTCGAAGGCGGGCAGGTCGGCGGCGCGCAGCTCCACCACCAGGTCCCAGCGGCCGTTGGTGGAATGCACCTGCAGCGCCTCGGGGATGCGCCGCAGCGCCGCGACCACGGCATCGGTGGCCGCGCCGCGCACTTCGATCAGCGTGATGGCGCGTATGCCGGGTTCGTCCTCGTTGCGCAGGCGCACCGTGTAGCCGGCCACGATGCCGCTGCGCTCGAGCCGCGCCATGCGGTTCTGCACCGTTCCGCGCGACACATGCAACTGGCGGGCCAGCGTGGCGGTGGGCAGGCGGGCGTCGGCGCGCAGCAGCGCCAGCAGGCGGCGGTCCAGGGCGTCGAGCGCGTCATCCATGGCAGTCTCCGGGCCGTTTTGGCAGATCGCCAGCCATGCCTGGCGATCTGCTCCATATTGCCTCAGGATTGCCATTTTTCTGGCTTTTCGCTAGCCGGGCATTTCCCTAAGATGGTTGGCAGGCCAGGCGGGACCGTCCCGCGGGAGAGCGCCATGAACACGCCAGCACTCGCCGCCGCGCGGCGCGACCGGATCGAGGACGAACTCGGCGCCCACAACTACCAGCCGCTCGACGTGGTGCTGGCGCGCGGCAGCGGGGTCTGGCTGTACGACACGGCGGGGCGGCGCTACCTGGATTGCCTGTCCGCCTATTCGGCGGTCAACCAGGGGCATTGCCATCCGCGCATCCTGGCCGCGATGGTCGAGCAGGCGCGGCGGCTGACGCTGACCTCGCGGGCATTCCGCCACGACCAGCTCGCGCCCCTGTACGAAGACCTGGCGCGCCTGACCGGCGCGCACAAGGTGCTGCCCATGAACAGCGGCGCCGAGGCGGTCGAGACGGCGCTCAAGGCGGTGCGCAAATGGGGTTACGAGGCGCGCGGCGTGCCGGCCGGGCAGGCGGAAATCATCGTGTGCGCCAACAACTTCCATGGCCGTACGCTGGGGGTCGTCGGTTTTTCCACCGACCCGGACGCGCGCGGCGGCTACGGGCCGTTCGCGCCGGGCTTCACGGTGGTGCCGTTCGGCGACTTCGCCGCGTTGCAGGCCGCCGTCACGCCGTGCACGGTGGCCTTTCTGGTCGAGCCCATCCAGGGAGAGGCGGGCGTCATCCTGCCGCCGCCGGGTTATTTCCGCCAGGTGCGCAGCCTGTGCAGCGAGCGCGATATCGTGCTGATCCTCGACGAGATCCAGACCGGGCTGGGGCGCACCGGCGCTTTCCTGGCCGAGGCGCACGAAGGCATCGAGGCCGATGTCACCCTGATCGGCAAGGCCTTGTCGGGCGGCTTCTATCCCGTGTCGGCGGTGCTGTCGAACCAGGCGGTGCTGGGCATATTCCAGCCGGGCCAGCACGGCAGCACCTTCGGCGGCAATCCGCTGGCCTGCGCGGTCGCGCGCGCCGCGCTGCGGGTGCTGCATGACGAAGGCATGATCGACAATGCGCGCGAGCAGGGCGCCTATTTCATGCAGCGCCTGCGCGCGCTGCCCGGGCCGGTACGCGAGGTGCGCGGCCGCGGCCTGATGCTGGCGCTCGAGCTCGAACCCGACGCCGGACCGGCGCGCGCCTATTGCGAGCGGCTGATGGCGCGCGGCATGCTGGTCAAGGACACGCACGGCCAGACCCTGCGCCTGTCGCCGCCCTTGATTGTCACGCGCGAACAGATAGACTGGGCCTGCGCGCAACTGGCGCATGTGCTTGCGCATTCCGCGCCTGGCTCTTCCGGAGGTCCATCGTGATCGCTGCATCGTTTCCCCACGGGGTCAGCCTGATCGGCGCGCCCACCGATATCGGCGCGGGCCAGCGCGGCGCCTCCATGGGGCCGGAAGCCCTGCGCGTGGCGGGCCTGGTGCGCCTGCTCGAGCGGCGCGGCCTGCAAGTGACCGATCGCGGCAACCTGCAGGGCGCGCCCAACCCATGGCGTCCGCCGGCCAACGGCTACCGGCACCTCAACGAGGTCATCGGCTGGAACCAGCTCGTGCACGACGCCGTCAGCGCCGAATTGCGCCAGGAGCGCCTGCCCATTCTGCTGGGCGGCGACCACAGCCTGGCCATCGGTTCGATCAGCGCGGTGGCGCGCCATTGCCGCGCCACCGGGCGCAAGCTGCGCGTGCTGTGGCTGGACGCGCACGCCGACTTCAATACCAACCGGCTCACGCCCACCGGCAACGTGCACGGCATGCCGGTCGCCTGCCTGTGCGGCAACGGCCCGGCGGCGCTGACCGGCATGGCCGGCCGCACGCCGGCCATCGAGCCGGGCTGGGTGCGCCAGATCGGCATCCGCAGCGTGGACGAAGGCGAGCGCAACCTGGTCTACGACGCCGGGCTAGAGGTCTACGACATGCGCTATCTCGACGAAGTCGGCATGCGCGCGGTGATGGAAGCCGCCCTGGCCGGGCTGGACCCGCAGACGCATTTGCACGTCAGCTTCGATGTCGATTTCCTCGACCCCGAACTGGCGCCGGGCGTGGGCACGACCGTGCCGGGCGGCCCCACCTACCGCGAAGCTCAGCTGTGCATGGAAATGATCGCCGACACCGGCCTGATGCGCTCGCTGGACATCGTCGAGCTCAACCCCGCGCTGGACGTGCGCAACAAGACCGCCCAGGTCGCCGTGGACCTGGTCGAAAGCCTGTTCGGCAAATCCACCCTGATGCGCCGGCGCCCCGGCATCGCCTAGAACGCGGCGCGCCTGCCGCTAGTGC
Source organism: Bordetella genomosp. 6 (assembly GCF_002119705.1). Classification (NCBI taxonomy): domain Bacteria; kingdom Pseudomonadati; phylum Pseudomonadota; class Betaproteobacteria; order Burkholderiales; family Alcaligenaceae; genus Bordetella; species Bordetella genomosp. 6. The sequence continues at coordinate 4,293,673 of NZ_CP021107.1, read as the reverse complement.
TTGCCGCGCGCGCCGGCCTCGTCGGCGACTTCGGCGGCGAACATATAGCCCCAGCCATGCAGGGCGCGGATCGGCAGGGGCATCTGGTGATGCGCCGCCTTGCGGCGCAAACGGCTGATCATCACGTCCACGAAACGGCTGCGCTGCGCGCCCTGGTCGGCTCCGCCGGGGGCGGACAAGTCGTCGGCGATCAGCGCCTCGCGGCTGATCTTGCGCTCGGGCGCGCGCATCAGGCGCGACAGGAACTCGCGCTCGCCCGTGGTCAGCCCCAGCGTGCGCCCGCCCGGGCTGACCAGCGTCCACCCCTGGTTGGCCAACTGCCATTTGGCGTCGGGCGGCGCCATGGCCGGCTCCAGGGCCAGCGCTTCCATGCCCATGTCGATGCCCGGCTCGGGGCCGCGCGCAAGCTCGGCGGCCTCGGGCTGGGGCGCCAGCGAGACAATGCGGCGCAGCAGGGCCTGCAGCACGGCCGCCAGTTCCAGCCCGCTGACGTCCGAGGGCAGGCACGCGTCGGCGCCGCACAGCAGGGTGCGGATACGGCTGTCGCTGTCGGCGAACGCCTCCATCGCGATGATCCCCACCCGCCGGTCGATGGCGCGCAGCCGCGCGGCGGCGATATGGATGTCGGCGAGCGGCGCGCTCAATATCACCAGCGGGCAGGCGTGCGCCGCGCAATTGTCGTAGACCTCGATCAGTTCCGTGCAGGCGCGGATCTTGAAGCCGAGATAGGCAAGGTGTTCTAGCTGTTTCTGGTGCGCGGCATCGTCTCTGACAAGAAAGATGACATCGAGCGTGCTGTTCATGAGTGGTGCATCCGAATCGACTGAAGGCCGGGCGCGCGGAAGGGCGTGACGCACCGGCGGCGCCGCGAGGCCGCACGCGCGAAGTCCGCGCCGGAACGCGGCACCAATGTTTCATTTAAACATGGATGTTTTCATTTGTGAATATATATTTCAAAAAATCCCTGCGGCCTCGCGCATCCAGGCCGCCCCTGTGCGCGGCCGCCACGCAGCGCCCGCGCCGCCGCGTATAGCCTGCTTACCAAGCGGGCGGGCAAAGGGGGGCCGAATGGGCGGCACGGGCGGTTACAGTAAGGGCTGTGAGATAGCCCGGAGACCTCCCTCATGCCGATCCGCCCGTTCACGCGCGCCTGCCTGGTTGCGGCATTGGGCGCCGCCCTGGCCGGCTGCGCCAGCAACACCGGCCAGGCGCAGGCCGAAGGCGCCGCGGCCGCCAATGCCGCCACCAGCGCCGATTCCTTCGCCCAGACGGCCTGGGAGCTGGTGCGCTGGACCAAGGCCGATGGCGGTTACCGGGTCATTCCCCACGGCGACAACGGCGAGCCGATCTTCCTGACCTTTTTCGCGCAGGGCAAGCAGTACCGGGTCAGCGGGTTTGCCGGCTGCAATCGCTACACGGGCACCTATCGGCTGCGCGACGGCAAGCTGCAGATCACCGCGCCGGCCAGCACCCGCATGGCCTGCCCGCAGCCCGAGCGCGCCCAGCTCGAGGCCGACTACCTGCGGGCGCTGGCGCAGATCCGCTCGTTCACGCTGGACAGCGGCGGCGCGCCGCGCCACCTGACTTTCAACGTACAGGGCGGCGACGTGCTGGATTTCATGCGCCGCCAGGATCCTCCCACGCCCGAATAAGCCGCGGCGCGGCCGCCCGCCGCGCGGACAGGCCCTAAAATCGCTCCCGTAGCGCGGCCCGGCTGGGCCGCCAGTTCCAAGGAGTTCTGTCATGTCCGCAATCTCGCCGGGGCGCGTGGCGCTGTCTTTTTCCCTCTTGCTGGCCCTGGCCGCCTGCGCTTCCGATCCGGCCGGGGGCGGCGCCAGCCGGGCGCAGGCGCCCGAGCGGTACAGCGACATGCTGGCCCAGACCAATTGGGAGCTGGCCCGCTGGACCCGTCCCGGCGGCGCGCTGCGGCCGGTTCCCCATGGCGGCGCCGGCAAGACGGTGCCGATCACCCTGTCGTTCACGCACCAGGGCGGCGCCGCCCGGCTGGCCGGCTTCGCCGGCTGCAACAATTACGCCGGTCAGTACACCATTGCCAACGGCCTGCTGATCGTCACGGCGCCGCCTGTGAGCACCCGCATGGCCTGCGCGAGCGCCGACCTGGCCCGCCTGGAGCAGGATTACCTGGCCGGCCTGACCGCCGTGACCGCCAGCCGGCTCGACCATGACACGCGGCCGCAGCGGCTGACGCTGGCGCTGCGCTCGGGCGACGTGCTGGACTTCGCGCGCCGCGCCGATCCGCTGGCCGGCGGCCAGCCCGGCGCGGCCAAGCTGGTGTACGTCGCGTCGAGCAAGGCGCCCTGCAGCGCCGGCGCGGGCCGGGCCCAGTGCTACCAGGTGCGTGACAGCGCCTCCCAGCCGTGGCAGCTGTGGCACGGGGACATCACCGGTTTCGCTTTCCAGCCCGGCATCGAATACCGGCTGCGCGTGGTGGAAGTGCGCGACCCCAACCCGCCGGCCGACGCGTCGGGGGTGCGCTGGGTGCTCGACCACGTGGTCGAGCAGCGCGTGGCGGCGCCGGCGCCGTAGCGCCTTGGCGGGGCGGTTTACTATTACGCCCTGTTTTTCCTTCGCTCGCGCTTTCCCGCCATGACCGCCGTCGTCAATATCGCCGCCTATAAATTCGTCAGCATCGCCAACCCGGCGGACCTGCGCGAGCCCATGCTCGAACAGGCCGGCCTGCGCCGGCTCAAGGGCACGGTGCTGCTGGCGCCGGAGGGCATCAACCTGTTCCTGGCCGGCGCGCCCGACGATATCGAGGGCTTTCTGTGCTGGCTGCGCGCCGATGCGCGCTTTGCCGACCTGCAGGCCAAGTACAGCGAATCGGCGCGCATGCCGTTTCGCAAGCTGCTGGTCAAGGTAAAGCGCGAGATCATCCGCATGGACCACCCGGCCATCCGGCCCGAAGCGGGGCGCGCGCCGGCGGTCGATGCCGCGACGCTGCGGCGCTGGCTGGCCCAGGGCCGCGACGACCAGGGCCGCGAGCTGGTGATGCTGGACACGCGCAATGCGTTCGAGGTGGATGTGGGAACGTTCCGCGGCGCGCTGGACTGGCGCATCGAGCGTTTCACGCAGTTCCCGCAGGCGGTGCGCGACAACCAGGCCGCGCTGGCGGGCAAGACGGTGGTCAGCTTCTGCACGGGCGGCATCCGCTGCGAAAAGGCGGCCATCTACATGGCCGAGGCCGGCATCGAGCATGTCTACCAACTCGAGGGCGGCATCCTGAAATACTTCGAACAGACCGATGGCGCCGGGTTCGACGGCGCCTGTTTCGTGTTCGACGAGCGCGTCGCGCTCGACGCGGCGCTGGCGCCGCAGGCCTGAAACGGCCGGCCCGCGCGGCGGGCCGGCGGCGCGCTCAGCGCACCCGCATGCCGGGCTGGGCGCCCGGCCAGGGTTCGAGCACGTAGATCCCGGGCTCGGCCTTCTCGTCGGCGTGGCTGGCGGCCAGCACCATTCCTTCGGACACGCCGAACTTCATCTTGCGCGGCGCCAGGTTGGCCACCAGCACCGTCAGCTTGCCGACCAGGTCCTGCGGCTGGTAGGCGGACTTGATGCCCGAGAACACATTGCGATGGCGCCCCTCGCCCACGTCCAGGGTCAGGCGCAGCAGCTTGGTCGAGCCTTCCACTTCTTCGCAATTGACGATGCGCGCGATACGCAGGTCGATCTTGGCGAAATCGTCGATGGTGATGGTGTCGGCCAGGGCCTCGCCGCCCGGCAGGGCGGCCGGCGCGGCGGCTTCGACGGCCTCGGCGGCGGGCGGCTCGAACAGATCGTCCAGCAGCTTCGGATCGACGCGCTGCATCAGGTGCTTGAACGGCGCGACCCGCTCGGGCAGCTGTTGCGCGTCGCCCCACGCGAAGTCGGCGTTCGCGCCGAACAGGTCGCGCGCCACGCGGCTGGCCAGCGCGGGCAGCACCGGCGCCAGCATCACCGACAGGGCCTTGAAGCCGGCCAGCGCGCGCGAGCAGATGTCCTGCAGGCGCAGGCGCGTGGCGGCGTCGGCCGCGCCGATGCCCTTGGCCATCACCCAGGGCTGCGCCGCGTCGAACGCCTGGTTGATGCGGTCGGCATGCGCCATGATCTCGCGCACCGCGCGGTTGTACTCGCGCGCCTCGAAGGCGGCGCGGATCGATTCGGCCTGCTGGGCGAACTCGGCCTGCAGCGCGCTCGTGTCGCCGTCGTACGCCAGTTCGCCGTCGAAGTGGCGGGTGATGAAGGCGGCGGCGCGGCTGGCGATGTTGACGTACTTGCCCACCAGGTCGCTGTTGACGCGCGCCACGAAGTCTTCGGGGTTGAAGTCCATGTCCTCGACGCGCGCGTTCAGCTTGGCCGCCATGTAGTAGCGCAGCCATTCGGCGTCCATGCCGATTTCCAGGTAGCGCAGCGGCGAAATGCCGGTGCCGCGGCTCTTGGACATCTTCTCGCCGCTGACGGTGATGAAGCCGTGCACATTCAGCTGGTCGGGCGTCTTGCGCCCGGCGAACTTCAGCATCGCCGGCCAGAACAGCGCGTGGAAGTAAATGATGTCCTTGCCGATGAAGTGCACCTGCTCGGTCGGGCCGGCCGGGTCGAGCAAGGCGTCGAAGTCCAGGCCCTTCGCCTCGCAATAGGATTTCAGCGAGGCCAGGTAGCCCACCGGCGCGTCCAGCCAGACATAGAAATACTTGCCCGGCGAATCGGGGATCTCGATGCCGAAGTAGGGGGCGTCGCGCGAGATGTCCCAGTCGCCCAGCTTGGCCTCGCCGTCGTCGGCGCCCAGCCACTCGCGCGTCTTGGCCTGCACTTCCGCCTGCAGGTGCTTGACGCCCTGGCGGTTGGCGCCGGTGGTCCATTGCTGCAGGAATTCGACGCAGCGCGGATCGGACAGCTTGAAGAAGAAGTGATCGGACGACTTCAGCACCGGCGTGGCGCCGGTCAGGGCCGAATAGGGGTTGATCAGCTCGGTGGGCGCATACACGGCGCCGCACACTTCGCACGAATCGCCGTACTGGTCCTTGGCGTGGCAGCGCGGGCACTCGCCCTTGATGTAGCGGTCGGCCAGGAACATGCCCTTGACCGGGTCGTAGAACTGCTCGATCGAGCGCGTCTCGATCAGCCCCTCGCTCTTGAGCGCGCGGTAGATCTCCTGCGAGAGCGCCACGTTCTCGGGCGTATCGGTGCTGTGCCAGTGGTCGAAGCGGATGTGGAAGCCGTCCAGGTAGCGCGGCCGCTCGGCGGCGTAGCGGGCCACCAGGGCCTGCGGCGTGATGCCTTCCTTTTCGGCCTTGAGCATGATAGGCGCGCCGTGCGCGTCGTCGGCACCCACGAAATGCACCGTGTGGCCCGCCATGCGCATCGAACGTACCCAGATGTCGGCCTGGATGTACTCCATGATGTGGCCGATGTGGAACGATCCGTTGGCGTAGGGCAGGGCAGTGGTGACGAAGAGCGTGCGTGACATGTCGTAGGGGGCTCAGGGGGAAGGAACGGACAAGCCGGCTATTTTAGGGCCTTTCCGCGCGGGCGCCCGGGCGCGGACGCGGCGGCGCTCGACGGGAGGAGGGAAGGCAGGGCCCGTGCAGGGAGGGCGGCGTGCGCGGCCTGGCCCGGCGCCTGGCCGCACCGGCCTGGCGTCACGCGGGGCTCAGGCATGAAAACGCGCCGCCAGGCCGGGCCACGGCGGCGCTGCGGGGGCCGGCGGGACGCCGGCGTCAGCGCACTTCGCGGGCTTCGACGTCGATCACGTCGCCGCGGGGCTGGCCGAACGGGGCGCCGGCGGCTTGGAACGGACCCGGCCGGGCGGCCTGGCGCTGGCTCCAGTAGGCGCGCACGCCGAACGGCTTGCCACGCACCTTCGCGACCAGGTACAGCACGCCCACCGCGATGGCCGTGGAGGCCATGAACACCAGGGCCATCATCATGCCGATGAGACCGAGGAGGGCAAACAGCGCGGCGCTGAAAAAGCGGAACAGTGTATTGACCATGTAGATATGGATGTAAAACCGGGCTAAAGGTTCCCGCGTATCCGCTATCCTTCGAGTAACGGCTCGCGTAATGGCGCGATGACCCTGGGAACCATAGTGTGATGAGTATAACGATAGAACAAATCCGCGGCGCGTTGGCGGGCGTCGCCGATCCGCAGACCGGCCTGGAGCTGAATGTTTGTGTAAAAGATCGTGACATCCGTCTGGCCGGGGACGAGGCCGCCATCACGATAGAGCTGGGCTATCCGGCCGGCGGCGTGGCCGATTCCGTGCGCGCGCTGGCCGGCGCCGCGCTGGCCGCCGCGGGCCTGGCCGCGGTGCGCGTCGCGGTCACCTGGAACGTCATCGCCCACGCGGTGCAGCCCGGCCTCAAGCCCCTGCCGCAGGTGCGCAACATCATTGCCGTGGCGTCCGGCAAGGGCGGCGTGGGCAAAAGCACCACGGCGGTCAACCTGGCGCTGGCGCTGGCGGCCGAGGGCGCGCGGGTCGGCGTGCTCGATGCCGACATCTACGGCCCCAGCGTGCCCGCCATGCTGGGCCTGGCCGGCCGTCCCGAAAGCCGCGACAACAAGACCATGGAGCCCCTGGTCGGACACGGCCTGCAGGCCAATTCCATCGGCCTGCTCATCGACGCCGACGCGCCGGCGATCTGGCGCGGCCCGATGGTCACCCAGGCGCTGGAGCAACTGCTGCGCCAGACCAACTGGCGCGACCTCGACTACCTGGTCGTCGACATGCCGCCGGGCACCGGCGACGTGGCCCTGACGCTGGCGCAGAAAGTCCCGGTCGCGGGCGCGGTCATCGTCACCACCCCGCAGGACATCGCGCTGCTCGATGCGCGCAAGGGCCTGCGCATGTTCCAGAAAGTGCATGTGCCCATTCTGGGCGTGGTCGAGAACATGGCGGTGCACATCTGCCCCCAATGCGGCCATGCCGAGCATGTTTTCGGCGAGGGCGGGGGCCGCCGCGTGGCCGAGCAGTACGAGGTGCCCTGGCTGGGCAGCCTGCCGCTGCAGCGCGCCATCCGCGAGCAGACCGACGCCGGCAACCCCACCGTGGCGGCCGAGCCGGGCGGCGAGGCCGCCGGCATCTATCGCGACATCGCCCGCCGGGTGGCGGCGCGCATTGCGGCCCTGCCGCGCGACATGGCGGGCAAGCTGCCCGCCGTGGTGGTCCGGCCCGCCTGACGCATGCGTCGGATATTGCGTGTCTGCCTCGCCCTCCTGTTCGCGCTTGCCGCGGGACAGGTCCATGCCAAGCTGCCGGAGGTCATCGTCGATCCCGGCGGCGTGCCGCCGGCCGCGCTGCAGGCCATCAACAGCGCGGTCGACGCCATCGCGCGCCTGTCCGAGGACCAGGACGGCGGCGAAATCGACCGCCTGCGCCGGCGCGCGCGCGACGCGACGCTGGCCGCGCTGGCGACGCAGGGCTATTTCACGCCCACCGTCACCCTGACGCCGGGCACCGACGTGGGCGGCGAGACCTGGGACATCGCCATCGAGCCGGGACCGCGCGCCCGGATAGCCAGCGTCGACCTGAAATTCACCGGCCGGGTCGCGCGCCCGGAATACGCCGCGCGCATCCAGAAGTGGCGCGACGACTGGACCCTGAAGGCCGGCCAGCCCTTCATCAACGGCGACTGGAACAAGGCCAAGTCCGGCCTGCTGGACGCGGTGTCCACGCGCGACTTCCTGCTGGCGCACATGACCCATTCGCTGGCCGAGGTGGATGCCGAAACCGCCCAGGTGCGCCTGTCGGTGGAGATCGACAGCGGCCCGGCGGTGCGCATGGGCACCCTGCAGACCGAGGGCCTGGAGCGCGTGCCGGAAAGCCTGGTGCGCCGCTACGTGAAGTATTCCGAAGGCGCGGCCTACGACCAGGACAAGCTGGACCAGTGGCAGCAGGAGCTGCAGTCCACGGCGTTCTTCCGCGGCGCGTTCGTCACGCTGGACCAGGGCGCGGGCGGCGGCCAGGACGACGTGAGGGTGAGCACGCCGGGCGCGGGCGCGCGCGCGCCCGGCTCCAGCGGCCTGGCCTCGGTGGCGCCGGCCGGCAATGCCGAGGTGGCGGGCGGGCCGACGGCGGCGGCTCCCGCGGCCGATTCGCAAGGCGAGATCACCCTGCCGGTGGACGTGCGCGTGGTCGAGGCCCCGCCCAAGCGCCTGGCGGTATCGCTGGGCGTGGACGACGAGGCGGGCGTGCGCTTCGAGACCATCTATCGCCAGAACGTCGTGTTCGGCCAGCCGGTCACCATGGAAACCGGCCTGGGCGTGGACCGGCTGCGCCAGCGCGCCTATCTGGACTTCAACCTGCCGCCCGACGAGCGCGGGCGCAAGGATTCCTTCGGCCTGCTGTTCGACCACTCCGATGTGCAGGGGCTGGACGTGACGCGCTATGCGCTGGGCGTCACGCGCCTGCAGGAGCGCAAGGGCGCCGGCGACAGCCGGGTCGAATACGAGACGCGCTGGGGCGGCCTGCTGGCGCACGATCACGTCAAGATCGATGGCGGCGACGAGTACGACCTGCCCACCGCCACGCTCACGGCCGAATGGCTGCGGCGCGACGTCAACAGCAAGTACGACCCGCGCGAGGGCAACCTGATCGCCGTGGGCGGCGGGGTGGGCGCCACGCTCGACGATGGCCAGCCCTACATGCGCCTGCGGCTGCGCGGCCAGAAATGGTGGCCGATCGGCAAGCTGGACGTGCTGACCTTGCGCGGCGAGGTCGGCCGGCTCTGGTCCAACGGCCGCACCCGCGTGCCCGACGATTTCGGCTTTCGCACCGGCGGCGCGCGCTCGATCCGCGGCTACCGCTACCAGAGCATCGGGGTGGAGCAGGACGACGCCGTCGTCGGCGCGCCCACGCTGGCCGTGGCCAGCGTGGAATACGACCACTATTTCAATGAGCGCTGGGGCATAGGCGTGTTCGTCGACGCGGGCGACGCGGCCGAATCCTTCGGCGACATGGACATCGCCGTGGGCTATGGCGTCGGCGCGCGCGTGCGCACGCCGGCCGGCCCGCTGTTCCTGGACGTCGCGTACGGCCAGCGCGAACGCGACCTGCGGCTGCATTTCTCGTTGGGGATCGCGTTTTGAGCAAGATATGGGGCGTCGTGCGCCACATCCTGGTCTGGTGGGTGCCGGGCGTGGCCATGCTGGCCGCGCTGGCGTGCGGGTTCGTGTTCTGGACCGTGGCGTCGCAACACGGCACGCGCCTGTTGCTCGACACCGTGGCCCAGCAGCTCGACGGCGAGATCGCGGGCGTGCGCGGCAGCGTGCTGGGCGGCCTGCGGGTCGACCGCATCCGCCTGTCGGTGGCCGACGTGGATGTGGCCGTCGACGATCTGCGGCTGGACGTGGAGTGGCGCGCGCTGGGCAAGCGGCTGCTGCACGTGCGCGAGCTGGCGGCCGAGCGCCTCGAGGTCGGCCTGCATACGCCGGCCACGCCGCCGCCCGAAAACAACGAGCCGTTCGCGCTGCGCCTGCCGGTGGAGCTGGCGCTGGACCGTCTCAGCCTGGGTGAATTCGTCCTGCGCCAGGATGGCGAGCCGCTACCCGTGAGCGCGGGCGAGCTGCAGGCCAGCCTGGCGGCGGGGCGCCACGGCGCGCGCCTGACGCTGGACAGCCTGCGGGTGAGCCATGCCGTGGGCACGCTGCGCGCGCAAGGCCGCCTGGACGTGGCCAGCCTGGCCCAGCCCTGGCCGCTGACGGCCAGCCTGGACGTGCGGGCGCGGGGCAGCGGCCCCGAATCGCCGCTGTGCCTGGCGCCGCTGCTCGACGCCAAGGGCAAGGCGAAGGACACAACGGCCAGGGAAAAGGCCGGCAACGACAAGACCGCCGACGACAAGGACAACGCCGGGGAAACGTCGGACGAGGCGGCCGACCCTTGCGGCCTCGCGCTGCAGGTCCGGGCGCAGGGCACGCTGGAGCAACTGGAAGCCGAACTGGCCGGCGCCGGCCAGGGGCTGACGCTGGACGCGCGCGCCGGCCTGCTGCCGCAGGCGCCGTTTCCGCTGCGCACGGCCAGCCTGAAACTCACGCGCGACGACAAATCCACCCTGGCCGCCACGCTGGACTGGCAGCCGCAACCCGGCCAGCCCGGCCGCGACCGCGTCGTCGCCACGTTCGAGGCCGAGCGGCTGGACCTGCAACGCCTGGCCGGCGAGGCCATCCCGCCGGCGATGCTGAGCGCGCGCGGCGGCCTGGACGCCGAGGTCGACGATCTCAGCCGCCTGCACCGCGCCACGCTGACCCTGGACGTGACCAAGGGCAGCAGCTGGAACCGCCATCCGCTGGCCGGCAAGGTCGCCGCCAGCGTGAGCGCGCTGGGCGACCCGCCGGCGCCGTCCGCCGCGGCCGCGCCGGCGGGACAGCACGAGCTGCCGGGCGGGCTGCGGGTCGACCAGCTCGATGTGGACCTGCAACTGGGTCCGAACCGGGTGCGCGCCCAGGGCAAGCTGGACGAGCGCGCCGGCGCGCTCAAGCTGGACGCGCAGGCCCCGCGCCTGGACGCGTTCTGGCCCGGCATTCCGGGCGCGGCCAGCGTCAAGGCCGCGCTCGACGGCGCCCTGGCCCGCCATCGTGGCCGCATCGAGGCCACCTATACGCCGGCCGACGCCCGCGCGCGCGTGCTGGGCCGCGCGCGTGCGCAGGCGCAGCTCGAATTCAGCGGCGGCTGGGGGGAGGGGCCGGCCGCCGAAGGCGCCGCCGCCGGCTGGCGCGGCTCGGTCTCGCGCCTGACGGCCGACAGCGCCGGCTTCGCGCTGGCCCTCGAACGTCCCGTCACGCTGGCCTACGTGCCCGGGGCGGTCGCCCCGCAATGGCAATGGCAGGTCGGCGCCACCACCCTGGCGCTGGCCTTTCCCGACAAGCAGCGCGTGGCGCTGGCGCATGCCGCTTCGCGCGGCGGCGCCGGGCGCTGGGAAACCGCCGGCCGCGCCGACGCGCTGGTGATCACCGCGACCATGGTGCGCCAGATACTGGTGGCGCTGGATCCCGAGGCCGTGGCGCGCGCCGAGCGCGACAGCGGCAGCCCGGTCAACGCGCCGGTGCCGGCGGCGCAGCGCCGCATTTCGCTGGACGCCTCGTGGGACCTCAAGTTCGCCGGCGCGCTGGCCGGCAAGGTCCGGGTGGCGCGGCGCGACGGCGACCTGCGCATTCCGGGCGACCCGCCGATTCCGCTGGGCCTGCGCACGCTGGTATTCGAGGCCAATGCCACGCCGACCGGCGCGCAGACCAGCCGCCTGGACGCGCGGCTGGACATGGCGACCGCCAGGATGGGCGCCATCAACGGCACCGCCAGCGCCACGCTGGGCGGCCTGGCGCTGGACCCGCGCCAGCCGATCCGCGCCGCCCTCGACGCCGACGTGACCGACCTGGCCTGGCTGGGGCTGTTCGTCGGCGATACGCTGGAAATCGGCGGCATGCTCAAGGCCAACGTGCGCGCGCAGGGTTCGCTCAACGGCAAATGGAACGCCAGCGGCACGGTCAACGGCGACAAGCTGCGCGTGGTGCGCATCGACGACGGCGTGCGGCTGATCGACGGCACGCTGCGCGCGCGCCTGCAGGACGACCGCGTCATCCTGGATTCGCTGCGCTTTCCGGCCTCGCTGCGGGTCATGCCGGCCGAATGGCGCACGCGCGAGTGGGTCAGCACCAACCCCGACGCCAAGGGCGGCTACCTGGAGGCCACCGGGCAATGGGAACTGTCGGCCGCGCGCGGCCAGGTGCGGCTGCAACTGCACCGCTTCCCGGCGCTGCAGCGCTCGGACCGCTACGGCATGGTGTCCGGCGTGGTGACGCTGGACGCCGCGCTGCCGCGCATCTCCATCAACGGCGACATCACCGCCGACGCCGGCTGGGTCAGCCTGGAGATCCTGCAGGGCGTGCCCACCCTGGACGACGACGTCAAGGTGGTGCGGGCCGGCCAGAAGGACGCGCAAGGCGACGGTCCGCCGCTGCAGATCGACATGAACCTCAAGGTCGACATGGGGCCGCGCTTCTATATCACCGGCATGGGGCTGGATGCCGGCCTGCTGGGCTCGATCCAGATCCGCCTGCAGGAGGGACGGCTGACCGGCTACGGCGCGTTGCGCACGCGCGGCGGCGGCATCGAGGCCTACGGCCAGAAACTGCGCCTGCGGCGCGGCACACTGACCTTCCAGGGCCGGCTCGACAACCCCTTGCTCGACATCGAGGCCTTGCGCACCGGCGAACAGGTCGAGGCGGGCGTGCGGGTGGCCGGCACGGCGCAGCGGCCGCGCATCGACCTGGTCTCCTATCCGGATGTCAGCGACGTCGAGAAGCTGTCGTGGCTGGTGCTGGGCCGCGGCCCGGATGCCAGCGGCGGCGACACGGCGCTGCTGCTGTCGGTCGGCACGGCGCTGCTGGGCGGCGGGCAGCCGTTCTACAAGCAGTTCGGCCTGGACGACGTGAGCGTGCGGTCCGGCGCGATCGGCAGCTCCGGCAGCCTGCTGCCCGACCGCACCGTGGCCGCCGGGGTCAACCGCGACAGCGACGCCGACCTGGCGACGCAGTTCCTGGTGGCCAGCAAGCGCTTCGCCAACGGCATCACGCTCAGCGTCGAGCAGGCGCTGGCCGGCAGCGAGACGGTCGGGCGCGCCAGCTACCGCCTGGCGCGCGGCCTGTCGCTGGACCTGAAGGCCGGCTCGGTCAACGGAATCGCGCTGGTATATCGGATCCTGCTGGATGACTGAGCGGCAAGGCGGCCGCCGGCGGCGGGTAGAATACCCTTCATTCAATCGAGGCGCCCAACCATGAGCATCAAAAGCGACCGCTGGATCCGCCGCGCGGCCGAAGCCGGCATGATCGAACCCTTCGAGCCGGGCCAGGTCCGCACCGCGGGCGGCAACCGCATCGTCAGCTACGGCACCAGCAGCTACGGCTACGACGTGCGCTGCGCGGACGAATTCAAGATCTTCACCAACATCAATTCCACCATCGTCGATCCCAAGCAGTTCGACGAGAAGTCGTTCGTCGACTTCAAGGGCGATGTCTGCATCATCCCGCCCAACTCGTTCGCGCTGGCGCGCACGGTCGAGTACTTCCGCATCCCGCGCAGCGTGCTGACGATCTGCCTGGGCAAGAGCACCTACGCGCGCTGCGGCATCATCGTCAACGTCACGCCGCTCGAGCCCGAATGGGAAGGCCACGTCACGCTGGAGTTCTCCAACACCACGCCGCTGCCGGCCAAGATCTACGCCGGCGAGGGCTGCGCCCAGATGCTGTTCCTCGAAAGCGACGAAGTCTGCGAGACCTCGTATCGCGACCGCGGCGGCAAGTACCAGGGCCAGCGCGGAGTCACCCTGCCGCGCACCTGAGCGGCGGCTATTGCCAGGGGTCGTACGAGCCGACGCTCCAGATATGGCCCTCCGGGTCGCGGCACGAAAAGCCGCGGCCGCCGTAATCGGCATCGGCGATGTCGATCAATATCTCGGCGCCCGCGGCCTGCGCGTCCCGGTAGGCCTGGTCGGGGTCGGCCACCACCAGGTACACGCTTTGCGTCTCCACGCCGCCGACTTCGTCGGGCTGCTTCATGTAGCGGGAAAACGGCGTATCCGTCACCGATGCCAGCATGATCATGCCGCTGCCCAGCGTCAGCTGGGCATGCACGATGGTATCGGCCGGGCCGGGCACGATGCGCTGCGCCTCGAACCCGAACGCCTGCACCAGCCATTCGATGGCGGCGCTGGCGTTGCGGTAGCGCAGGCAGGTCACGACAGGTGAGGCGACTGTGGCTGGGACTGGCATGGCGGTCTCCGGATGGCGCGGCGCGTTCAGGGCGCCGCGGCGGCGAGGGCGTCGTAGCCCTCGCCCAGGAACTGCAGGATGCACACGCCGTTGCCGTAGGGGTCGGACAGATGCGCGATGCGGCCCCAGGCGTGGCTGTGCGGCGGGTCTTCCAGCATAGCGCCGGCGGCCACCGCCGTGGCGACCGCGCTGTCGCAATCGTCCACCACGAAGTCCAGGTGGACCGGCGTCCAGTGGCGCGCGTAGTCGCGCCCCTGGCGCGTGGCCGTGGCCGCCTGCGAGCCGGCGGCCTTCTCCAGCAGGTAGATGGGCGCGGCGGCGCCCGCCATCTCGATGGCCCGCGGCCCCAGCCGGCGCCGCGGGCGCAGGCCGAAGGCGCGTTCGTAGAACCGCGCGGCCTGCGCCGCGTCGGGGACGTCGATATTGATCAGCACCTGGACCTGCATGATGTCGGCTCCCGTCGCCGGCTGTCCTCAGCGCGAGGCCAGCGGGCGGATCATGAGAATATTGGCCAGCAGCCGGCCGCCCACCAGCAGCGCGTCGGGCTCGCGGCCATACTCGGTGAATCCCAGGCTGGCGTACAGGGCGTGCGCGCCGCCGTTGTCCGCGCCCACGCTCAGCAGCACGTGGCGGACCCCGGTCATCCGGGCCGCCCGGGCCAGCAGCGCCTCGGTCAATTGGCGCGCCAGGCCGCCGCGGCGTTGCGCGGGTACAACGTAAATACCCCAGATTTCGGCCTTGTGGCGTTGTTTCATTGTGTGCCCGCGCGCCACGCCGCCCACCCCCGCCAGCGCCCCGTCCACGAAGGCGCCCAGCAGGACATTGCCCTCCCGCGGGGCCAGCCGGGCGCGCCATTGCGCGATTGTGTCCACGCTTTCTTCTTCGTAACTGGACCCGAAGGCTTCGGGCGCCTCGCGCAGGGCGGCCAGGCGAACGCGTTGAAATTCTGCAGCATCCTCGGGCGTCAAAGGGCGTATGGTGGAAAGATTCACGTCTGGCTCCGGAGCGCGCGCGCAGGGTGGCGGCAGGGTTGCGCCAAATATAATGAAGATACGTGAAAAGCGCGGCTGTTTCGCGGCGCAGGAGCCCCCGATGTTCGGTTTCCGCAAGAAAGACACGCAGCAGTACGACCAGGAGGCGCAGGACGCCTTCGTCGAACGGGTCGCCGGGGCGGCTCGCGATTTCGTGGCCGCCGTCCCCGCCGGCGCGGGGCTGGACTACTCGCCGGCCAGCATCGCGGCGCTCGACGCCGTGCTCGAACAGGCCCACCTGGGCGCCCTGGCGCTGGACCCGGTGCAACGGGTCGGGGCGGCCGCCTACCTGTACGAGGTGGCGCGGCGCCGCCATGGCGGGCTGTACGAGGTCTGCGACGACGACGATCCGGTGGTGCTGGTGACCGGCGAGCCCGAGTTCGACGTCTGCCTGTGCGCCATCGCCAAGGTCGAGCGCCGCATCGACGCCGGCCCGCAGGAAGACCTGCGGGCGTTCTTCGGCCGCTACGAGCAGGCCGTCGCGGCGCGCCGGCCCGACGTCATTCGCTGACGGCGCGCGTCGGCGGGCGCACCCGTTTTCAATCCGTCCTACAATTCCCCCGAAGTCGGCCCGCTCGTCGGGCCGGTTGCTTTTTTGTCACCAGCCCGACCCCGTCTGGCAGTACACTCGCGTCCGTTTTGCCTTGCCCTCCCAGGAGCGCCCGCATGAAATTCCGCTTCCCCATTTTCATCATCGACGAAGACTATCGCTCCGAGAACGCCTCGGGGCTGGGCATTCGCGCGCTGGCTTCGGCGATCGAGGCCGAGGGCGTGGAGGTCATCGGGGTGACCAGCTACGGCGACCTGAGTTCGTTTGCCCAGCAGCAAAGCCGCGCCAGCGCCTTCATCCTGTCGATCGACGACGAGGAGTTCGACGTCGACTCCCCGGAAGACGTGGCGGGCGCGATCAAGAACCTGCGCACCTTCATCGGCGAGCTGCGTTTCCGCAACGCCGACATCCCCATCTACCTGTACGGCGAGACGCGCACGTCGGAGCACATTCCGAACGACATCCTGCGCGAGCTGCACGGCTTCATCCACATGTTCGAGGACACGCCGGAGTTCGTGGCGCGCCACATCATCCGCGAAGCGCGGAGCTACGTGGACGGCCTGCCGCCGCCGTTCTTCCGCGAACTGGTCAAGTATGCCCAGGACGGCTCGTATTCCTGGCACTGCCCGGGGCATTCGGGCGGCGTGGCGTTCCTCAAGAGCCCGGTGGGCCAGATGTTCCACCAGTTCTTCGGCGAGAACATGCTGCGCGCCGACGTCTGCAACGCGGTCGACGAACTGGGCCAGCTGCTGGACCACACCGGCCCGGTGGCCGAGTCCGAGCTGAACGCCGCGCGCATCTTCCACGCCGACCACTGCTTTTTCGTCACCAACGGCACCTCGACGTCCAACAAGGTCGTCTGGCATGCCAACGTGGCCGCGGGCGACGTGGTGGTGGTGGACCGCAACTGCCACAAGTCGATCCTGCACGCCATCACGATGACCGGCGCGATCCCGGTGTTCCTGCGCCCCACGCGCAACCACCTGGGCATCATCGGCCCGATCCCGCTCGACGAATTCGACCCGGAGAACATCCGCCGCAAGATCGAGGCCAACCCGTTCGCGCGCGAGGCGCTGAACAAGAAGCCGCGCATCCTCACGCTGACGCAGAGCACCTATGACGGCGTCATCTACAACGTCGAGATGATCAAGGAAAAACTGGGCACCTACGTCGACACGCTGCATTTCGACGAGGCCTGGCTGCCGCACGCGGCCTTTCACGAGTACTACCGCGACATGCACGCGATCGGCCCGGACCGGCCGCGCAGCCAGGACGCCATGGTGTTCGCCACGCACTCCACGCACAAGCTGCTGGCCGGCATCTCGCAGGCCTCGCAGATCATCGTGCAGGAGTCCGAGAGCCGCAAGCTGGACCGCAACCTCTTCAACGAGGCGTACCTGATGCATACGTCGACCTCGCCGCAGTACGCGATCATCGCGTCGTGCGACGTGGCCGCCGCCATGATGGAGCCGCCGGGCGGCACCGCCCTGGTCGAGGAGAGCATCCGCGAAGCCATGGACTTCCGCCGCGCCATGCGCAAGGTCGCCTCCGAGTTCGGCAAGGACGACTGGTGGTTCAAGGTGTGGGGCCCCAACCGCCTCGCGCCCGAGGGCATCGGCCATCGCGACGACTGGGTGCTGGAGTCGGGCGACCACTGGCACGGCTTTGGCGACCTGGCGCCGGGCTTCAACATGCTCGACCCGATCAAGGCCACCATCATCACCCCGGGCCTGGACATGTCGGGCAGCTTCGGCGAAAGCGGCATACCTGCCGCCCTGGTATCGAAGTACCTGGCCGAGCACGGCGTGGTGGTCGAGAAGACCGGCCTGTATTCGTTCTTCATCCTGTTCACCATCGGCATCACCAAGGGCCGCTGGAACACCCTGCTGACCGCGTTGCAGCAGTTCAAGGACGACTACGACCGCAACCAGCCCCTGTGGCGCATCCTGCCCGAGTTCTGCCGCGACCACCGCCGCTACGAGCGCATGGGCCTGCGCGACCTGTGCCAGCAGATCCACGAGGCCTATCGCGAACGCGACGTGGCGCGCCTGACCACCGAGATGTACCTCAGCGACATGGTGCCGGCGCTCAAGCCCTCGGACGCCTTTGCCCGCATGGCGCACCGCGAAGTCGAGCGCGTCGAGATCGACCAGCTCGAAGGCCGCGTGACCGGCGTGCTGCTCACGCCGTACCCGCCGGGCATCCCGCTGCTGATCCCGGGCGAGCGCTTCAACCGGACCATCGTGCAGTACCTGCAGTTCGCGCGCGAGTTCAACGAACGCTTCCCCGGTTTCGAGACCTACATCCACGGCCTGGCCGACGAGGTGGGCCCCGATGGCGCCAAGCGCTACTACGTCGACTGCCTGAAGGAAGCCGGCGGGCAGTAAGTCCAACGCGCCGCGCCGCGTCGCCCCGGGGCGGGCGGCGCGGCGTTGTCTTTCACGGAGTATCCCGTTTCGATGTTCGATGTCGCCGTCATCGGCGCCGGCGCCGCCGGCATGATGTGCGCCGCCGTGGCGGGCCAGCGCGGCCTGCGCGTGGTGCTGATCGATCATGCCGCCAAGCTGGCCGAGAAGATCCGCATCTCCGGCGGCGGGCGCTGCAATTTCACCAACCTGGGCG
Organism: Bordetella genomosp. 6; assembly: GCF_002119705.1. Lineage (NCBI taxonomy): Bacteria > Pseudomonadati > Pseudomonadota > Betaproteobacteria > Burkholderiales > Alcaligenaceae > Bordetella > Bordetella genomosp. 6. Next base: position 4,275,714 of record NZ_CP021107.1, on the reverse strand, counting down.
CCGGCCCGGCCAACTTCCTGTCCGACAACCCGCATTTCTGCCGCTCGGCGCTGGCCGGCTACACCCCGCAGGACTTCCTCGGCCTGCTGCGCCGCCACCGGGTGCATTGGCACGAAAAGCATCGCGGCCAATTGTTCTGCGACGACAGCAGCGAAACCATCATCGAGGTGCTGCGCGCCGAGTGCGGGCAGGGCGGGGTGGCCTGGCGCATGCCGTGCCGCGTGGACGAGATCGCCCGCCACGAGGGCGGCGGCTACACGTTGCGCACCAGCACCGGCGCGATCGACGCGCGCGCGGTCGTGGTGGCCACCGGCGGCATGGCGATCCCGCAACTGGGCGCGACCGACTACGCGCTCAAGGTGGCGCGCCAGTTCGGCCTGAAGGTCGTCGAACCGCGGCCGGCCCTGGTGCCCCTGACATTCGATCCGGCGCAATGGCAGCCGTTCGCCGCGCTCTCGGGCGTCGCCCTGGAAGTCACGCTGTCGACCGGACAGGGCAAGGCGCGCGCGGCGTTCCTGGAAGACCTGCTGTTCACCCACCGGGGCCTGTCCGGCCCCGCCATCCTGCAGATATCGAGCTACTGGAAGCCCGGCGAGCCCATCGTGCTGGACCTGGCGCCCGGCCGCGACCTGGCCGCCGAGCTGATCGGCGCCAAGCCGGGCAACCGGCAGCAACTGCATACCGTGCTGGCCGGCCTGTGGCCCCGGCGGCTGGCCGACACCTGGCTGGAGGCGGCCGGGCGCGCCGTCGGCGCGGACCTGGCCGGCGCACGCCTGGCCGACGTGCCGGACCGCACCTTGCGGGCGCTGGCGGCGCTGATCCATGACTGGCGCCTGGTGCCCAGCGGCACGGCCGGCTACAAGAAAGCCGAAGTGATGCGCGGCGGCGTCGACACGCGCGGCCTGGACCAGAAGTCCATGCAGGCGCGCGGCGTGCCGGGGCTGTATTTCATCGGCGAGGCGGTCGACGTGACCGGCTGGCTGGGCGGCTACAACTTCCAGTGGGCGTGGGCGTCGGGGTACGCCTGCGGCAACGCGCTCTAGCCTGGCGGGCACGGCGCATGCGGGCAGGGCCGCGTGCCTATTGTTTTGGTAAATGGAAATGACTATCATTTGTCTTTACCGAATGCAAATGCCGGAGACCGCATGCCATACGTCCTGCCCGCGCTTTCGTATGCCTACGATGCGCTCGAGCCGCATATCGATGCGCGCACGATGGAAATACACCATACGCGTCATCACCAGGCCTACGTCAACGGCCTGAACGCCGCGCTCGAAGGCGCCGGCCTGGGCCGCGACGAACCGGTCGAGCAACTGCTGCGCCGGATCCCGGCGCTGCCGCCGGGCATCCATGACGCGGTGCGCAACCACGGCGGCGGCCATGCCAACCACAGCCTGTTCTGGACCATCATGTCGCCGTCGGGCGGCGGCCGTCCGGATGGCCGGCTGGCGGCCGACATCCAGGCCCAGCTGGGCGGGCACGACGCGTTCCAGGCGGCCTTCACGCAGGCCGCGCTGGGCCGTTTCGGCAGCGGCTGGGCCTGGCTGACCGTCACGCCGGCCGGCCGCCTGCGGGTCGAAAGCAGCGCCAACCAGGATTCGCCGCTCATGGACGGCAATACCCCGATACTCGGCCTGGACGTCTGGGAGCACGCGTATTACCTCCAGTACCAGAACCGCCGCCCCGAATACATCGAGGCGTTCTACCGGGTGGTGGACTGGGCCGAAGTGGCGCGCCGCTACGAGTTCGCGCTGGCCGGGCTCGGCCGGGAGGCCGCATGAACACCCATAGCCGCCATCGCGTCCGCCCCGCGCTCACCAGCGTCAGCGCCATGACCCTGGCGGTGCTGGTGGCCTGCCTGGCCTGCTACCAGTTGTGGGAGCTCCTCGACGCGCGCTGGCCGCACGTCGCCCTGGCCATGGCCGGCGGCATGGTGGCCGCCGGGGCCACCGCGCTGGGCGCGGTCCCGGTGATCTTCTCCCAGACCCTGTCGCAGCGCGTGCAGGATTGCATGTTCGGCTTCGGCGCCGGCGTCATGCTGGCGGCCAGCGCCTTCTCGCTGGTGGCGCCGGGCATCGCCGCGGCCGGTGCCCAGGGCTATGGCCCCTGGGGGGCGGGCATCCTGGTGGGGGCGGCCATCCTGCTGGGCGGGGCGGCCTTGCTGGCCAGCGACAGGCTGTTGCCGCACGAGCACTTCATCAAGGGCAAGGAAGGGCGCACCTCGCGCACCCTGCGCCGCACCTGGCTGTTCGTGTTCGCGATCATGCTGCACAACGTGCCGGAGGGCCTGGCCATCGGCGTGGGCTATGCCGGCGGCGACAGCCTGCGCGGCACGGCGCTGGCAACCGGCATCGCCATCCAGGACGTGCCCGAGGGGCTGGTGGTGGCGCTGGCCTTGCTGGCCGCCGGCTACAGCCGTGCGTTCTCGGTGGCGCTGGGCATGCTGTCCGGGCTGGTCGAGCCGCTGGGCGCCATCGCGGGCGCGGCGGTGGTGGGCTGGTCGGCCGCGCTGCTGCCGTGGGGGCTGGGTTTCGCCGCCGGCGCCATGCTGTTCGTCATCAGCCACGAGATCATCCCCGAGTCGCACCGCAAGGGCCATGAAGTGCCGGCCACCGCCGGCCTGATGCTGGGGTTCGTGCTGATGATGCTGCTCGATACCGCGCTGGGCTGAGGCGCCGAAACAGGGGCGGATCGGCGCCGAACCGGACGCTTTGCGGCATGGCGCTTTCGATGTATGCTTTGCGCGCTGTCACGCATGTCGCGGGAGAGAGCGGCCGATCGCGGCTGCCGCCGAAGGCGCAATTCGCCCGGAATCGCTCAGGTAACCCATACCGCGACTGCATCGAGTAGCGCCTGGCGCGCTCGAAACAGCACTCTGGAGAGACCTGGCGCGGCCACCTTCGCGGTGTGCGCGCAGCCCAGGCGCCGAAGGTGCAAACCCGCTCGCGCGGGGTAACTCTCAGGCAAAAGGACAGAGGGGCGGAAAATTCGACCGGTCCCCGGGCGCTTTCCGCATCGGGGCCGGCATTCCGTAATCCTGGCAATGCTGCCGCTGGAGCCCTCGCATGTCCGCACCGCTCAAACGCACCCCCTTGGCCGAAGAACATCTTGCCGCCGGCGCCCGTATGGTCGACTTCGGCGGCTGGGACATGCCGCTGGCCTATGGCTCGCAACTGGAAGAGCACCACGCGGTGCGCCAGGACGCGGGCATGTTCGACGTCTCGCACATGCTCAACGTCGATGTCGGCGGCGCCGACGCCACCGCCTTCCTGCGCCGCCTGGTGGCCAACGACGTGGCCCGCCTGGCCACGCCGGGCAAGGCCCTGTACAGCTGCATGCTGAACCCGCAGGGCGGCATCATCGACGACCTCATCATCTATTACTTCGCGCCCGACCAGTGGCGCGTGGTGGTCAACGCCGGCACCGCCGACAAGGACATCGCCTGGATGCAGCGCGTGGCCGCCGCCGACGGTTTCGATGTCGCGATCACGCCGCGCCGCGACCTGGCCATGGTGGCGGTGCAAGGTCCCAATGCCCGCGCCAAGGTGTGGGCGGCCCGTCCCGCGTGGCAGGCGGCGTCCGAGCCGCTGGCGCCGTTCTCGGCCGCGGCCGTCGCGGCCGACACGCTGGTGGCGCGCACCGGCTACACCGGCGAGGACGGCTTCGAGATCGTGCTGCCCGCCGACGCGGTGGTCCAGCTGTGGCGCGACCTGCTGGCGCAGGGCGTGCGGCCCTGCGGCCTGGGCGCGCGCGACACGCTGCGCCTGGAGGCGGGCATGAACCTCTACGGCCAGGACATGGACGAACTCGTCCATCCCAACCAGGCGGGCCTGAGCTGGACCGTTTCCCTCAAGGACGAGGCGCGCCGCTTCGTGGGGCGCGACGCCATCGAGCAGTTCGCCGTGCCGCGCGCCTTCGTCGGCCTGAAGCTGCAGGAGCGCGGCGTGATGCGCGCCCATATGCCGGTGCGCTGCGCGCAGGGCATGGGCGAGCTCACCAGCGGCACCATGTCGCCCACCCTGGGCGTGTCGGTGGGTTTTGCCCGCGTGCCGGTGGGCGTGCAGCCCGGCGACGCCGTCGAGGTCGAAATCCGCGGCAAGTGGGTGCCCGCCCTGGTATGCAAATTGCCGTTCGTGCGTAACGGCAAAGCCGTCGAACACTCGTAAACTCGAGGCTTCCGCGCGGCCGCCGGCCGCCGGAGGCGCGCAAACTTTCTCCATCCCCACCGAATTGCCAGAGGAGCTCCCATGAGCCTGCCCACCGATCGCAAGTACACCGAGTCCCACGAATGGGTCCAAGCCGAAGGCGATGTGTTCGTCGTCGGCATCACCGACAACGCCCAGGAGCAGCTGGGCGACCTGGTCTTCGTCGGCGACGTCAAGGTCGGCGCCGCGCTGAAGGCCGGCGAGACCGCCGGCGTGGTCGAGTCGGTCAAGGCCGCCTCCGACATCTATGCGCCGGTCGACGGCGAGATCGTCGCGTTCAACGACGAACTCGAAGCCAACCCCAGCTTGATCAACGAATCGGCCTATACCGCCTGGATCTTCAAGATCAAGCCGGCGAACGCGGCCGACCTGGACAAGCTGCTTGACGCGGCCGGCTACCAGGCCGTCGCCGGCTGACAGGCCGCACCGGGCCGGCCAGCGGGCCGGCCCCGCCTCCCCGTTATTTCGAGAACACCATGTCGCGCGCCCCTGACACCCATTCCGATTTCATTCCCCGCCATATCGGCCCGTCCGACGACGACCAGGCCACCATGCTGGCCGCCATCGGCGCATCCAGCCTGGATGCGCTGATCGACGAAGTCGTGCCGCCCCGCATCCGCAGCCGTGCGCCGCTGGCGCTGCCCGCCGCGCGCAGCGAAACCGATGTGCTGCAGGACCTGAAGCGGATTGCGGCGCGCAACCAGATCTACCGCAACTACATCGGCCAGGGGTACTACGGCACGCACACGCCCAACGTGGTGTTGCGCAACGTGCTCGAGAACCCGGCCTGGTACACCGCCTACACGCCGTACCAGCCCGAAATCTCGCAGGGCCGCCTGGAGGCGCTGCTCAATTACCAGACCATGGTCGCCGACCTGACCGGCCTGGACATTTCCAATGCCTCGCTGCTGGACGAGGGCACCGCCGCGGCCGAGGCCATGACGCTGGCGCGCCGCGGCAGCCGTTCGTCCAGCCCGGTGTTCTTCGTGTCGCAGCACTGCCACCCGCAGACGCTTGAGGTGGTGCGCACGCGCGCCGAGGGCCTGGGCATCGAACTGGTGATCGGCGACGAGTCGCGCGGCCTGCCCGAATGCTTCGGCGTGCTGCTGCAGTATCCGCACAGCCTGGGCGGCGTGGCCGATTACCGCGAACTGGCGCAAGCCGCGCACGCGCAGGGCGCCGTGGTCGCCTGCGTGACCGACCTGCTGGCGCTGGCGCTGATCGAGCCGCCGGGGCAATGGGGCGCCGACATCGCCGTCGGCTCGGCGCAGCGCTTCGGCGTGCCGTTCGGCTTCGGCGGCCCGCACGCCGGCTTCATGGCCTGCCGCGATGCGTACAAGCGCAACATGCCCGGCCGGCTGGTCGGCGTCTCGAAGGACGCCCAGGGCAACCCGGCGCTGCGCCTGGCCCTGCAGACGCGCGAGCAGCACATCCGCCGCGAGAAGGCCACCTCCAACATCTGCACCGCCCAGGTGCTGCTGGCCGTGATGGCCGGCCTGTACGCCGTATGGCATGGCCCGCGCGGCGTGCGCCGCATCGCCGAGCGCGTGCAAAGCCTCACCGGCGCGCTGCGCGCGGCGCTGGCCGGGCTGGACGTGAACGTCGCCAACGACACCTGGTTCGACACGCTGCTGCTGGAAACCGGCGCGGCCACCCCGGCCATCCTGGCCGCCGCGGATTGCGCCCGGATCAACCTGCGCCAGGTCGATGGCGCGCGTCTGGCGGTGTCGCTGGACGAGACCGTGACGCTCGCCGACCTGCAGGCCCTGGTCAACGTGTTCGCGGCCGGCCTGGGCAAGGACGAGGTGGTGCTGGCGCCGCCGCAGGCGTCGATGGACGGCATCCCCGCGGCGGTGCGCCGCCAGGGTCCCATCCTGTCGCACCCGGTGTTCTCCAGCGTGCAGTCCGAGACCGACATGCTGCGCTACCTGCGCAAGCTGGCCGACAAGGACCTGGCGCTGGACCGCACCATGATCCCGCTGGGTTCGTGCACCATGAAGCTGAACGCCACGGCCGAGATGATTCCCATCACCTGGCCCGAGTTCGCGCTGATCCACCCGTTCGCGCCGGCCTCGCAGACGCCGGGCTATCGCGAGCTGATCGACGGCCTGTCGGCGCAGCTGTGCGAAATCACCGGCTACGACGGCATCAGCCTGCAGCCCAACTCGGGCGCGCAGGGCGAGTACGCCGGCCTGCTGGCGATCCGCGCCTACCACCAGGCCAATGGCCAGCCCCAGCGCAATGTCTGCCTGATCCCGGCTTCGGCGCACGGCACCAACCCGGCGTCGGCCCAGCTGGCCGGCATGGACGTGGTGGTGGTGGCGTCCGACGCCAACGGCAACGTCGACCTGGCCGACCTGCGCGCCAGGATCGCGCAGGTGGGCGAGCGCCTGGCCGCGCTGATGATTACCTATCCCTCGACGCACGGCGTGTTCGAGGAAGCCGTGACCGAAATCTGCGACGCGGTGCACGAGGCCGGCGGGCAGGTCTACCTGGACGGCGCCAACATGAACGCCATGGTCGGCGTGGCGCAGCCCGGCAAGTTCGGCTCGGACGTCTCGCACCTGAACCTGCACAAGACCTTCTGCATTCCGCACGGCGGCGGCGGGCCGGGCGTGGGCCCGGTGGCGGTGCGCGCCCACCTGGCGCCCTACCTGCCCGGCGTGCTCGACGCCCAGGGCCGCCTCGACCCCGCGGCCAAGGTCGGTCCGGTCTCGGCCGCGCCGTACGGCTCGGCCGGCATCCTGCCGATTCCCTACGTGTACATCGCCCTGATGGGCGCAGAGGGCCTGCGCCGCGCCACCGAGGTCGCCATCCTCAACGCCAACTACATCGCCACGCGCCTGCGCGACCACTATCCGGTGCTGTATGCGGGCCGCAATGGCCGCGTGGCGCACGAGTGCATCCTGGATGTGCGGCCCCTGAAGGAAACCAGCGGCATCAGCGCCGAGGACATCGCCAAGCGCCTGATGGACTACGGATTCCACGCGCCGACCATGAGCTTTCCGGTGGCCGGCACGCTGATGGTCGAGCCCACCGAATCCGAAGGCCTGGCCGAGCTGGAGCGTTTCATCGAGGCCATGATCGCCATCCGCGCCGAGATCGCGCAGGTCGAAAGCGGCGAACGCGACCGCGACGACAACGTGCTGCGCAATGCGCCCCATACGGCCCAGATGCTGCTGGCCGATGAATGGCACCACGACTATCCGCGCCAGCAGGCCGCCTATCCGGTGGCGTCGCTGCGCGAGAACAAGTACTGGCCGCCGGTGGCGCGGGTGGACAACGCCTATGGCGACCGCAACCTGGTGTGCGCCTGCCTGCCGGTGGAAGCCTACGCGTAGGCGGCGACGCGCGCGCCCAGTAGAAACGCCGGCCTTCGGGCCGGCGTTTCTACTGGGGCCTGCCCCTCTGCGGGGACAGTCACCTGCAAGATTTCATGGCGTCCGCCTGTCCCGGATGGGACAGGCACATTGCCGTACGCCATCGACTCTTGCCGGCAGTCACGCCTTCGGCGTGATTCCCAGCCGTTCGTAGTGCTCCTGGTAGCCGGCGACGTGGCGTTCCATGCGGCGGCGGGCGGCCGGCGCGTCGCCGGCGATGACGGCTTCGACCACGCGGCGGTGCGCCTGCAGGATGAGGCGCCGGGTAGGTTCGGGCGTCTGTCCTTCGCGGCTGGTCGCCTCCAGGATCAGGCCGGCGATGGACACGATGAACGCGCGCAGCAGGTCGTTGTGGCAGGCGTCGGCCAGCGCGAAGTACCAGCGCACGTTGAGATCCAGGAATTGCGCCACGTCGGGCAGGGCCTCCTGCAGCAGGTCGGTTGCCCGCACCAGCGCCTGCAGGTCTTCGGGCGTGCGGCGCAGCGCGGCGAGCTCGGCGATGGTCGGCTCGATGGCGACGCGGGCTTCGATCATCTCCTGCAGCGAGACGCCGCGCGCGCGGGCAAACAGCGCCACGGGGCGGGCCAGCGCGTCGTTGGCCGGCAGCTTGACCACCGAACCGCCGTAGCGGCCCTGGCGGGTCTCGATCAGGCCTTCGCTTTCGAGCACGCGCAGCGCGTCGCGGACGGCGGCGCGGCTCAGGCCGGTTTCTTCGGTGAGCTCGCGTTCCGAAGGCAAGGCCACGCCGCTGGGGCGGGCGCCGCTGAGGATCTGTTCGCGCAGGGCGTCGGCCAGCAGGTCGCGCGAACGCACGGCCTTGATCGGACCCAGCGGATTAGGGTTTGTCTCTACGGTTTTCATCGCTACGGCCATTGTACAGCGTTTGGTTATCCATATAATGGTCAACCATTGAACTTTTGGTTGGACATCATGGCTGCAGTCTCTTCTTCCGTCCCGCCCGCCCCGCTGGGCGGCGTGCGCGTGCTGGACTTGTCCAAGGTCCTGGCCGGGCCGCTGTGCACGCAATACATGGCCGACATGGGCGCCGACGTGATCAAGGTCGAGGCGGCCGGGCAGGGCGACGATACGCGCGGCTGGCCGCCATTCCAGGATGGCCAGGCGGCGGTGTTCCTCAGCTGCAACCGCAACAAGCGCAGCATCGCACTGGACCTGAAATCGGCGCATGGGCGCGCCGTCGTGCTGCGGCTGGCCGCCTGGGCCGACGTGGTGGTCCACAGTTTCGGTCCCGGCGTGGCGCAAAAGCTGGGCGTCGATCGGGAGGCCTTGTCCGGCATCAATCCCCGCCTCGTGTACTGCGCCATCTCCGGTTTCGGCCCGGTCGGCAGCCTGAGCCGCGGCAAGGGGTTCGATGTGGTGCTGCAGGCTTTCTGCGGCATGATTTCGATCACGGGCGAGGCCGAGGGCGGCGCGGTGCGCAGCCCGTTCTCGCCGGTGGACCAGGCTACCGGCCTGCACGCCCTGATCGGCATCCTGGCGGCCTTGCGCCAGCGCGACGCCACCGGCCGCGGCGTCACCGTGGACGCCTCGCTGTTCGATACCGCGCTCGGTTTCATGGGCTACTTCATGCAGGGGTACTGGGCCCGCGGCACGGAGCCGGCGCGCGCGGGCGCCGGGCATGAGTCGCTCTGCCCGTACCAGGATTTCGCCACCGCCGACAGCCCCATCATCCTGGGCATCGCCAACGACGCGCTGTGGCGCGCATTCTGCGCCCTGGCCGGGCGTCCCGAGCTGGCCAGCGACCCGCGCTTTGCCACCAACGCGCGGCGCGTGGCCAACCGCGCGCAGACTCTGGCGGTCACGCGCGAGCTGCTGGCGGCGCGCACCCGCGACGAATGGCTGCCCGCGCTCGAGCAGGCCGGCATTCCCTGTTCGCCCATCCATACGCTGGCCGAGGTCGATGCGCATCCGCATACGCGCGAGTCGGGCATGGTGTTCGACTACCCCGAGGCCGGTGCCGAGGCCGGGCCGCTCAGAGGCGTGGCCCAGCCGGTGCGGTTTGACGGCAAGCGCCTGACCAAGCCCAAGCGGCCGCCGAGCCTCAATCAGGACTGGGCGTCGGTGCTTGCCGACGCCGGCTACTCCGATCCGGAAGTCCGGGATCTGATGCAACAGATGGCCTGAAAGAGCCATCCCACTCGTACAAGGAGACAACATGCACGCTTTCATGCGCCGCGCCCTGTGCGCCGCCATCGCCTCGCTGGCGGCCACCGCCGCGCACGCGGCCTATCCTGAACAGCCGGTCCGTATCATGGTGGCGTTCGCCCCCGGCAGCGGCACCGACAACGTCGCCCGCTACTATGCGACGCGCCTGAGCGAGGAACTGAAGCAACCCTTCGTGGTCGAGAACAAGCCCGGGGCCAACGGCAGCATCGCGGCCACGCAGGTGGCCCGCACGCAGCCCGACGGATACACCCTGTTCCTGGGGTCGAACTCCACGCTGTCGGCCGCGCCGTTCCTGTTCAAGAAGCTGCCGTACGAACCGCTAAAGGATTTCACGGCCGTCGCCCGGCTGTCCGACATTCCGTCCATGCTGGTGGTCGGCGCCGACTCGCCGATCCGCGACTTCGACCAGTTCATCGGCAAGGCGCGCGCCGAGCCGGGCAGGGTGACCTGGGCCAACGCCAACACGGCCCACCTCGCCGCAGGCATGGCGCTGACCAAGCAGGCGCAGCTGGACATGATTTCGGTGCCCTACAAGAGCAGCCCCCAGGCGCTGACCGATGTGATCGGCGGCCAGGTCACGGCCATGGTCGTCGATACGTCCGCGGGCACCGCGTTCGTGCAGCAGGGCAAGGTGCGCGCGCTGGCGGTGACCACGGCCCGCCCGGTGGCGGCCATGCCCGGCGTGCCCAGCATGAGCGAGCGCTTTCCCGGCATCGACGTCTATTCCTGGCTGGGCATCGTGGGCCCCGCCGGCATGCCCGACGAGGTGGTGACCGTGGTCAACAAGGCCATCCTGAAGATCAACGCCAGCGAGGACACGGTCCGCTTCCTGCGCGAGAACGCCGGCGCCGAGCCGCCGCCGTCCTCCAGCCCGGCCGAGTTCACGCAGTTCATGCACGCGCAGCTCGAGGTGTGGCGCAAGCTGCTGCGCGACGCCAACGTGGAACCCATGTGACCCGGCAGGAGACCCGCATGTCCGCACCCGCCAGCGTGTCCGAATTTGTCCGCTACGATGTCGAGGCGGGGGTGGCCCGCATCACGCTCGACCGGCCGGATCGCCGCAACGCCATCGACGTTCCCATGCGCGCGGCCCTGCTGGCCGCGGTGCAGGCCGCCACGGCCGACCCGGCGGTGCGCGCCGTCGTCCTGACCGGGGCGGGCGGGCACTTCTGCAGCGGCGGCGACGTCTCGACCATGCGCGGCGCCTCCATGAGCGCGGAGCAGGGGCGCGACCGGATGGCGCCGATCGGCGCCTGCGCGCGGGCCTTGCTGGAAATGCCCAAGCCGGTCATCGCCGCCGTCGACGGGATCGCCTTCGGCGGCGGCTTCGGCCTTTGCCTGTGCGCCGACCTGGTGCTGGCCACGCCGGCGGCGCGCTTTTGCCTGTCGTTCATGCGGATCGGGCTGGTGCCCGATTTCGCCGCGGCGTTCACCTTGCCGCGCCTGGTCGGCCTGCAGCGCGCGCGCCAGCTGATCTACACCGCGGCCGAGATCGATGGCCGCCAGGCGCTGGAATATGGACTGGTGAGCGAACTGGTCGATGCCGGCGGGCTGGCGTCGCGCGCCGCGGCGGTGGCCACGGCCATGGCCGGGATGCCCGCCACGGCGTTTGCCCTGACCAAGCAGGCGCTGCTGCGTTCCAGTTCGAGCGAACTGGCGGCCATGGTGGAAATGGAAATGACCTCGCAGGGCGTGGCCTTCAATACCGGCTACCACCAGCAGGCGGTGGAACGCCTGCTGGAGAAAAAGCCGCCGCTGTATTCCTTTCCCGCGCCGACGGCCTGAACGGCGGCCCGGCCGGCTGGTCCGGCCCGGGCCCCCGCCGCCGCGATCAACGCGCGGCGTAGACTTCGTCTTCGAAGTTCCCGACCATCTGCATGAAGGTGTTGACCATGATGGAAAGGTTCTCGCGCCCCACGCCGCCTTCGGCGCTCAGATCCATGCGCAGCACGGCCTGGTTGTCGTCGTCCAGGTAGGCGCGGGTCCAGCGGTATTTCTGGTTCCAGGCGTTGAGCGCCTTGAGCGAGGTCTTGCGCTTGCCGAAACTGGCCTTCATGCTCACGTCCATGCACTCGTCGTCGTCGATGCAATACAGCTCGGCGCGCAGGTCGCGCAAGGGCAGGCCGTTGGTGTCGATGACGACGACCGGGCCGGACGCGCCTTCCTCGGTCGTGCTGTCGTAGCCGCCTTCGGCCAGGAGGGATGCGAGCAGGCCGGCGTTGACGCTGCGCAGGCTGTCGCCGTCGGTGGCCCAGGCGGCGGCGTCGGCGGCTGCCTGGGCTGCCTCGGCCGCTTCGGAGGCGGCTTCCACGGCCTCGGATGCCGCCTCGGCGCTCATCGCCTCGTCGTCCTCGTGGCTGTGCTCGTCGTCGTCCAGGCTGGCGCTGGCGCTGTCGAAAAGATTGTCGAACAGCTGGTTGACCGGCACGTCGCGGCCGTTCAGCTTGGCCACCCCGGCCGCATAGGTGAAGGTGCCGACCAGCTGGTCGCCGTCGTTGCGGCCGATGTTCAGGATTTCGGCCATGCCGGCGAAGGCGTCGATGGTCTCGTCGGCTTCCTTGGCGGCATCCTCGGGCGTCTTGCCCTGGCTGGTTTCGTAGTGGATCGCCAGGTCGCGCACCATCGGCTTGGATACCACCATCTTGATGTCGATCGCCTTGACCGCCTCTTCGAGATACTCGCGCGGCGTCAGCTCGCCGGCCGTGGTGGTCGGCTTGACCAGGACGATCGAGGACATCAGGCTGCTTTCGCCCTTCTCCGTCCTCCAGGCGATGGGGCCCAGGCTCAGCGAGGGGCCGCCGGCCAGCAGGCGGCCGCCATTTTCGATCAGCATCGTGAGCTGCTCGTCCTTCAGGCCCTCGTCGGCTTCGCCGGTGGCGAAGTAGCCGCGCAACAGCTGGTTGTAGCCATCGCTGAGCGCCTTCAGCGCCTGCCCGTCCAGCCGGCTGGCCTTCACGTTCAGTTCGCCGCTGCCGAAGGGGATCTTGTTGATCGTCAGGGGGCCGGTCTTGTAGGCGGCTTCGATGTCGATGAAATCGCCATCCTCGGTGGCCAGGACGCGATAGTTCAGGTCGTCCAGCGAGATATCGAGCGACTCGCGCTTGTCGACCATCGCGATGCGCTTGATGGCCATGGCGCTTTCGCCCAGCGTGAAGCCGTGCTTGCCCTGGTGGCTGCGCATGTCCATGCTCCAGCCGGTGGCGCTGAGTTGCGTATCCTGGTCGCCATCGGCGGTATAGCGCACGTACTCGGCGTCCAGGCGCGCCGTGCCCGAGCGGGTGGCGCGCTGGAAGGTGCCGGTGAGCGTGGCGCCGCTGAACGACAGCGTCACGTCGTCCTCGGTGAAATCGATGGGCGCCAGGCCGCTGCGCGTGCTGGCGTTGCCGCTGTACGACACGATGGTGTCGCTCCACAGCGGGGCGGCGTTCCTGGTCAGCTCGAACAGCGGCTTGACCAGCTCGGTCCGGGCCAGCTCGGCGTGCACGAACGCCATCTGCGGCAGGAACTGGCCGCTTGCCAGGGCGGAACGGGGGAAGGGGCCGTGCTCGAAGCGGGCGTCGAACTCCGTCGAGCCCAGCGGCAGGGGCGTGACCGTGCCGGATTCCTCCTTGATGTCCTGGGACAGCGACAGGCCGTAGCGGGCCTGCGTGGTGAAGAAGCCGCGCTCGTACTTGAGCTGGTCCACGCGCAGCGTGTAGCCGGGCACCACCGCGGCCAGTTTCTCGTTCAGCGCGCCCAGCCGCTGCTGCGTTTCGGTCTCGATCCGCTTGCCCGTATACCAGGTGCCGCCCAGCCAGCCGCCGGCCAGCACCACGATCACGCCGGCGGTGATGCCTATGCTCTTCTTCATCGTATGGATTACCTAAAGGGTTGTCTTTCCGCCGGGCCATCCCTGGCCAGGACATCTGCCCTCGGGATGGCGGCGAGCCCGCGCAAAACGGGCGCGCCGCCGCGAACGGGCGGCGCGCGGGACGGCGCTCAGCCGCCCAGGATGCTGCCCAGCAGCTGGTCGGCGGGCATCTTGCGGCCGTTCAGGTCCACCGTGCCGGCGGCGTAGTGGAACTTGCTGACGATGTTGTCGCCCTCGTTCTTGCCCAGGTTCATCATCTCGGCCATGCCGGCCAGCGAGCTGACCTGCTGGTCGGCCGCGGCGGCGGCCTGCTGCGCGTCCATGCCTTCCTGGCTTTGCAGGTAGCCGACCATCAGCGCCTTGATCATGGGCTTGGACAGGGTGGCGGAGGCGTCGATCGACTCGATCGCCTGGCTGAAGTAGTCGACCGCCATGAGGTCGCTGGAGGCGGGCTTGCTCAGCGCGACCTTGGCGTTGAAAACGCTTTCGCCCTGGGCGGTCTTCCATTGCACCGGGTCGAGCGTGAGCACCGGCTTGCCGGCCAGCAGCGTGTCGGCCTGCGCCATCAGCAGCTTGCGCATCTCGGCGTTGTCGGGCACCGGGTCCTTGCCCTCGGCCTGCAGCTTGATGGCCTTGTTGTATTCGTCGGCCACCACCTTGATCGCCGCGGCGTTCAGGCGCTCGGCCTTGAATACCGCCCGGCCGTTGCCCAGCGCGATGCCGTTGTAGGTGATCTCGCCAGCGCCGTAGCTGATTTCGCCGTTGACGAATTCGTCCTGCTCGCCGATCCGGGCGGCATAGGCCATGTCCGCCATCGTGAGGTGGGCGTCGCCTTCCGGCTGCTTGACTTCCAGGCGCTTGATCGACAGGGCGCTGTCGCCGATCGACAGGCCGGACTTGCCCATGCGGCTGTCCACCGTCACGCCCAGGCCGTTGAGCGTGAACAGCAGCGGGCCGCCGTCGTCGTCGGCGCTGGCGTCCACCACCAGGTTGTCGGCCTTGAGCGAGCCGATCGCCGCCTGCGTGGCGCGCTGGTAGCTGCCGTCGAACGTCGCGCCGCTGAACGTGAACTTGCCCTCGTCGCCGCTATAGTCGATGGCGGCCAGCCCGCCGGTGCTGGTCGAGTCGCCGTTATAGGCGACCACCGTGTCGCTCCACAGCGGCGTGGCGCCCTTGGTCACTTCGAAGACTTTCTTGAGGTCGTCGGTATTGGCCACTTCGGCGTGCACGAACGCCAGTTGCGGCAGCAGCTTGCCGCGCGCCAGCGCGCCGGGCGCGAACGGGCCGTGCTCGATGCGCGCATCCACTTCCACGGTGGCCTCGGGCTTGCCGGTTTCCTCCGACAGGCCGACTTCCACGCCGTAGCGCGCCTGCGACGTGAAGAAGCCGCGCTCCAGCTTGAGCTGGTTGATGCGCACCGGGAACTCGGGGAAAGCGGCGGCGAGCTGGGCGTTGATTTCGTTCAGGCGGGTCTGCGACTCCGTCTCGATGCGCTGGCCCGTATACCAGGTGCCGGCCAGCCAGCCGCCCACCGCCACAATGATCACGCCCGTGGTGACCGCTACCGATTTCTTCATCTTCTGTGCCTTATGGAAGTGCGGCCATGCCACGCGCACGGGCCGCTTATATGCCGTAGCCCGAGGGCTGGCGGCGAGTATAGCGAGCGGCGTGGCACTAGCGGGCGAAACATATTACAAAAGACGACAAAATGTTCAAAAACAGCGGAGCAGGCCGCGAAAGCGCGGCCAACCGCCTAGATGGCGTCGAGCGGATAGACAGGCCGGCGCACATGCCGGAACTCGACCTGGCCGTAGTCGGAAGTCGTCACGCCCACGCCGGTGCATGCGATGACCTGGGTGGCCATTCCGGCGAAGCCGGCGCGCCAATGCACGCGCGACTTCAGCGCCACGTAGCGTTTTTGCAGCGGGTCGATGCCGGCCGACAGCAGGCAATTGATGTCGAAGGGCTCCTGGTGGCGCGACACCACCACGATCTCGACCTTGCCGGTGTCGAGCACGACGGTCAGGCCGGTGTCGTTGCGCACGCCGCGGTACATGGGGCCGCGGTTCAGGTATACGCCGTCGAACAGCAGCTTGACCCGGGCGGTCAGGTCCAGGGGCGGGCTGGCCTGGCGCAGCGCCGGCATCGCCACCTTGCCGCCCAGGGACAGCGTCACGGTGGCCCCCACGCCGGCCGCCGCGGCCTGCCGCGCGGCCTGCGGGTCGCAGATGGCGTAGAACGCCGCATTCTCCAGGCCCTGGTCGAGGATCTCGGCCAGCACCGCGGTGGTGTCCATGGTGCCGCCCGAGCCGGTGTTGTCGTAGTGGTCGAGCAGCACCACCGGACCGTTCTCGATGGCCTTGGCGCGCGCGATGGTCGGCGCCAGCGGCTCGGCGTGGAACACCCAGTCGGCGCGCCCGCGCCAGGCGGTCTCGAGCAGCTCGTCGCGGTACTGCTCGGCCTGCGCCAGGTTGGCGTCGGTGCACACCACCGCGCTCAGCCCCGCCTCGCGGATGTCGGCATGCGGAAAGCCGACGAACACCGAGGCGGCGATCACGCCTTCGGACTCCAGCGCCTCGCAGCGCGCCTGCAGCGATTTGTTGGGCTCGGCATGCGTGCCCTGGCACATGATGTGCGGCAGCATCGGCTTGTTGCCCCAGCTCATGACGGGCTTGATTTCGCCGCGCAGGGTGCGGGCGATGGCGTTGGCCGCGCGCAGCCCGGCGGCGCGGATATCGACGTGCGGATAGGTGTGAAAGCCCGAGATGACGGTGGCGTGGCGCACGATGTCGTCGTAGATGTTGGCGTGCATGTCCAGCGTCACGCCCACCGGGATGGCCGGGGCGATGTCGCGCAGGCGGCGCAGCAGGTCGCCCTCGGCGTCCTCGACGCCTTCGGCCACCATGGCGCCGTGCAGGTCCAGCAGGATGGCGTCGAAGCCGCCGCGGCGCGCCTCGTCCAGCACCAGGCCGCTCAGGCGTTCGTAGGTGGCGCGGTCGGTGGGGGCGCTGGGCCAGGACTCCGCCGCCACCGGCACGACGATCTCGGCGCCTTCGCGGCGCGCCACTTCGATATAACCGCCCAGGCCGCTGTCGGTGTTCTCGTAGGCGCGGATGGCGCGCTCGCCGGCCAGGATCTCGGGGCTGCCGCGGAAAAACCGCTCCAGCGGCGTGGGAACGGGCGAGAACGTATTGGTCTCGTGCTTGATCATCGCCAACAGCCAACGCATGGTTTGCTCCTTGTCGTGCACAGTTCCCGTCGGCGCCCTAGGGGTCAGGCGGCCAGCGGGCGGAAATTGCGGAAATCCCAGCCGCGGCCCGGCGCGGCGTCGATCAGGGCGCGGGTATACGCATGGCCGGGCCGGGTCAGCACCGTCTGCGCCGCGCCGGTCTCCACGACCTTGCCATGCTGCATGACCGCGATGGTGTCGCACACCTGCGCCGCCACGCGCAGGTCGTGCGTGATGAACAGCACGCTCACGCCGGTGCGCTCGCGCACCTGTTCGATCAGATCCAGCACCTGCGCCTGCACCGATACGTCCAGCGCCGAAACGGCCTCGTCGGCCACCAGCACTTCGGGGTCCATGACCAGCGCGCGCGCGATGCAAAGCCGCTGGCGCTGGCCGCCCGAGAACTGGTGCGGGTAGCGCCGCATCACGTCGGGGGCGAGGCCGACCACGCCCAGGGTGCGGGCGGCGCGCGCCAGCGCCTGCGCGCGCGGCATGCCGAAATTGAGCAGGCCCTCGATGATGGATTCGCCCACCGCGCGGCGCGGGTTCAGCGACCGGTAGGGGTCCTGGAACACGATCTGCACCTTGCGCCGCAGCGGACGCAGGCCCGCGCCGTTCAGGCGCGCGATATCGGTCTCGCCCAGCAGCATGTGGCCGGCGCTCGGCTCGATCAGGCGCACGATGCAGCGCGCCACGGTGGACTTGCCCGAACCCGATTCGCCGACGATGCCGAGGATCTCGCCGCGCCGCAGGGTCAGGTCCACGTCGCTGGCGGCCACCACCGTGCGCGTCGCGCCGAACAGCGAGCGCCGCTCGGCGTAGGTGCGGCCCAGCCCGGTGACACGCAGCACCGGTTCGCCGTGCGGCGGCTCGCGCTGCGTGGGCACCAGGCTGGGCACCGAGGACACCAGGCGGCGGGTGTAGTTCTGGCGCGGCCGCGCCAGGATTTCCTCGCGCGTGCCGGTCTCGGTGAGGTCGCCGCGGTTCATGACGACGATACGGTCGGCGATCTCGGCGACCACGCCGAAGTCGTGGGTGATGAAGAGCACGGCGGTCTGGTGCCTGTGCTGCAGCTCGCGGATCAGCGCCAGGATCTGCTTCTGCGTCGTGACATCCAGCGCCGTGGTGGGCTCGTCGGCGATCAGCAGCTTGGGTTCGAGGATCAGGGCCATGGCGATGACGATGCGCTGGCGCTGGCCGCCCGAGAGCTGGTGCGGATATGCGTCGTAGATGCGCTCCACGTCGGGCAGGTGCACCGAGCGGAACATCTCGAGCACCTTGGCGCGCCGCTGCGCGCGCGGCATGCGGCGATGCAGGCGCAGCACTTCGTCGACCTGGCGCCCCACCCGGTGCACCGGGTTGAGCGCGGTCATGGGTTCCTGGAACACCATGGCCATGCGCGTGGCGCGCAGTTCGCGCCGCCGCCGCGCGCTGGCCGTGACGATGTCCTCTCCCAACACGCGGGCCGAGCCGCCGGAGACCTCCAGGATGCCCTCGGGCAGCAGACCCATGACCGCCAGCGACGTGACCGACTTGCCCGACCCGGATTCGCCCACCACGCAGACCGTCTCGCCGGCGTGCACGTCCAGGCTGAGATTGCGCACCACGCGATTGCCGGCATCGCAGACGCTTACCGACAGGTTGCGGATCGCCAGCACCGCGGCGCTGGTGTCGCCGGCCGGGGGGTAGGGGGCGTAGGGCATCGCTCAGATCCTCCGCGTCATTTTCGGGTCCAGCGCGTCGCGCAGCGCGTCGCCCAGGATATTGACGCTGAGCACGGTCAGCGACAGGAACAGGCCGGGGAACAGGATCAGGCCCGGCAGCATGCGGAAATACATGCGGCCCTCGGACATGATGTTGCCCCACGAGGCGATCTCGGGCGGGACGCCGGCGCCCAGGAAGCTGAGTATGGCCTCGGTCAGCATGGCCGACGCGAACACATAGGTGCCCTGCACGGTCAGCGGGGCGACGGTGCTGGGCACCAGGTGGCGCCACAGCAGCAGGGGCAGCGGCGTGCCCAGCGCCAGCGCGGCCTCGACATAGGGTTCGCCGCGCACGCTGAGGATCTGGCCGCGCACCAGCCGCACCACGCGGGGAATCTCCGGGATGGTGATGGCCACCAGCACCGTGGCCAGGCTGGCGCCGGTCACCGACACCAGGGCGATGGCCAGCAGGATCCCGGGAATCGCCATGACCGCGTCCATGGTGCGCATGATCGGGCCGTCGAGCATGCGGAACCAGCCGGCGATCAGGCCTATTGCCAGGCCCAGCGTCACGCTGACCAGCGCCGCCCCCAGACCGGCCGCCAGCGACACGCGGGCGCCATACACCACGCGCGACCAGATGTCGCGCCCGAACGCATCGGTGCCGAACAGGTAGTCGCCGAAAGGCGGCTTCAGGCGCGCGCCCGGATCGATGGCGGTGGGGTCCACGGTGCCCAGCCAGGGCGCCAGCAGGGCCGCGCCCACCACCAGCGCCAGCACGGCCAGCGCGGCCAGCACCGGCGCGCCGGAGAACTCGCGGCGCACGCGCCGCCACGCGCCCGCCTGGGGCGGTCCGTTGTCGGGCAGGGCGCCGTCGGCGACGGCATCGCTATGCGTGGGCATCGTCAATACCTGATGCGCGGGTCGAACACCGTATAGGCGCAGTCGACCACCAGATTGATGAACACGTAGACGAACGCGAAGAACAGCGTCAGCCCCTGGATCACGGGGTAGTCGCGCGCCATCACGGCCTCGACCACCAGGCGGCCCAGGCCGGGGATGTTGAACACAGACTCCGTCACCACCACGCCGCTGATCAGCAGGGCCACGCCCACGCCGATCACCGTGGCGATGGGCACCGCGGCATTGCGCAGGGCGTGGCCCAGCAGCACGCCGGTCTCGCCCAGCCCCTTGGCGCGCGCGGTGCGGATGAAATCCTCGCCCATGACCTCGATGATGCTGGTGCGGGTGATGCGCGCGATCAGCGCCACGTACACCGTGGACAGCGCCAGCGAGGGCAGGACG
Organism: Bordetella genomosp. 6; assembly: GCF_002119705.1. Classification (NCBI taxonomy): domain Bacteria; kingdom Pseudomonadati; phylum Pseudomonadota; class Betaproteobacteria; order Burkholderiales; family Alcaligenaceae; genus Bordetella; species Bordetella genomosp. 6. Next base: position 4,255,858 of record NZ_CP021107.1, on the reverse strand, counting down.
AGGCGCTGCAGATAAGGCCAGAAACCCTGCGCCAGCGGCGTGTAGCCCTGCACGTTGAACCAGCCCAGCTTGATCGCGAAGACCCAGATCAGCAGGTAGCCGGTCACGAATACCGGCACCGAGAACCCCAGCACCGAAAAACCCATCACGGCGCGGTCGAGCAGGCGGCCGCGCCGCCACGCCGCCAGGATGCCCAATGGAATGGCCACCGCCAGGGTGAAGGCCAGCGTGATCACCGCCAGGCTGAGCGAGGGTTCCAGGCGCTGGCCGATCAGCTGCGTGACCGGCACGCCGGACATCAGCGAGGTGCCCATGTCGCCGCGCACCAGCCTGCCGGTCCAGATGAAGAACTGCTTGACCAGCGGCTGGTCCAGCCCCATGACCTGGCGGATCTGGGCGATGCGTTCAGGCGTGGCGGCGTCGCCGGCCATGATGATGGCCGGATCGCCGGGGCTGGCCCGCAGGATCGCGAAGACCACGACGGCCACCATGATCAGTACCGGTATGGTGGCCAACAGCCGGCGCGCGATGAATGCCAGCATGCAATCCCCCTGTGTTGCGCGGGCGGGCTGGCGGCCCCCCCGTCCTGGGCTTCAAGGCGCCTTCTTCACGTTCCAGAAGGCGAACACCGGCGCGTGCACCAGGCCGCTCAGCTTGGTCGTGTAGACAGTGGGCACGGACATCTGGCCCAGCGGCACGTACAGGCCCTCGTCGATGCCGATGCGCTGCGCCTCGTCGGCCAGCTTCTTCTGCTCGGCGGGGTCGGAGCTCAAGGCGAACTTGGTGCGCAGCGCCTCGATCTCGGGGATGTCGGGCCAGCCGAACCAGGCGTTGTCGCCATTGGCCGCCGCCGGGGCCGAGCGCACCGGGTCCATGATGTCGGTGGCGTACCAGTTGGTGTTGTGGATGTTCCAGCCGCCCTGCGCCGGCGCGGCCTTGGAGGCGCGCCGCGTGGCCACGCTTTGCCAGTCCATCGCCGCCAGGTTGACGTTGAAGCCCGCCTTGCGCAGCGCCTGCGCCATCACCACGGGCTGGGCGCTGAGCGTGCCGACGTCGGTGGCGTGCATCACCAGGATGGGCGTGTTGTCGTAGCCGGCCTCCTTGAGCAGGGCGCGCGCCTTCTCGATGTTGGACGGCACCACCATGTCCTTGCCGATGTCGGTCTCGAACGGCGTGCCGCAGCCCCACAGCGAGGCGCAGGTCTGCCAGTACTTCGGGTTGCCCACCAGCGCCTTCATCACGTCTTCCTGGCCGATGGCGTACATGGCCGCCTGGCGGATCTTCTTGTTGTCGAAGGGCGGGTACTTGAAGTTGAACCGGTACATGGTGAAGTAGCCCACCGGGCTGAGCGCTTCCTCCTTCAGTTCCGGATTGCCCTCCACCATGGGCAGCAGGTCGTACGGGAACTGCTCGACGAAATCGATCTCGCCGCCCAGCAGCGCGTTGGCCGTGGTGAGCGCGTCGGGCATGACGTTCCACTCGACCCGGTCGATGTGGACCGCCTTGCCGCCGGCCAGCCCGCTGGCGGGCTCCTGGCGCGGCACGTAGTCCGCGTTCTTGACGTATACCGTCTTTACCCCCGGCTTGAACTCGGCCACCTTGAACGGGCCCGAGCCGGTCATGTCGGTAATGGGCTGGCCGATGGGAATCTCGGCGATTCGCTTGGGCATCATGAAGGCGGCCGTGCCCGTGGGCTTGGACAGCGCGCGCAAGGCGAGATCCGTGGGCTCTTTCATGACGATGCGCAAGGTCTGGTCGTCGACGGCCTCGATCCTGTCGGTGAACTTCAACAGCGTGCGGCCCATGCCGTCGCCGCCGGCCCAGCGCTTGATCGACGCGACGCAGTCCTCGGCGGTCACGGGCTTGCCGTCGTGCCACTTCTGGCCGGGGCGCAGCGTCATGGTGTAGGTCTTGCCGTCGGGCGAGACCTCCCATTTTTCGAGCATCTGGGGCTGGATCCTGTTGTCGGCGTCGGTGGCCAGCAGCGTGTCGTAGATCATGTAGCCGTGCCACGTCGTGATGTATGCCGTGGTGGCGTGGGGGTCGGTCAGCCGTAGCGGCGAATGCATGACCGCCTTGATGACTGTTTCGGCGCCGGCGCCCTGGGCTGCCAGGAGCATGGCGCTAGCCAGGGCGGCGATGCGGACGGACTTCAGCATGGATGTTCCCCTTTCTGAGTGAAGCCGGCGGCGCCAGGGGCGCCGCCGTTGTCGTCGGAAACGCACCGCCGGGGTGCGCGAGGATCAAGCTGTGGCCGTGGGCCGGCGCCGGGCGCGGGTCCACAAGGCCCCATTCTGATGCCCGGTGGCGGCCCTGTCCATGGTTGTTTTTTGCATTCGTGCGCGCCGGAGAAGGGGTGGCGCATGGCGGCGGGGGCGGCCCGCCGGCGGGCCGTCATCGGGAATACCCGCATGCCCGCCCGCGGGCCTGTGGCCGTGGCGGCGCCACGGCCGTGCGCGGCGCGCCTACTTGGCCACGGGCATAGTGAACTCGGCGCCCTTGCCGATGCTGTCGGGCCAGCGCTGCATCACGCTCTTGTAACGCGAATAGAAGCGCACGCCTTCCTCGCCGTAGGCATGGTGGTCGCCGAACAGCGAGCGTTTCCAGCCGCCGAACGAGTGCCATGCCATCGGCACCGGAATGGGCACGTTGATGCCCACCATGCCCACCTTGATCTGGCGCGCGAAGGCGCGCGCGATGCCGCCGTCGGAGGTGAAGCAGGACACGCCGTTGCCGAATTCATGGGCGTTGATCAGTTCCACCGCGGCGGCGAAATCCGGCACGCGCACGATGCACAGCACCGGGCCGAAGATCTCCTCGCGATAGATGTTCATGGCGGGCGTGACATGGTCGAACAGCGTGCCGCCCAGGAAAAAACCGCCTTCGTTGCCGGGCACTTGCAGGCCGCGTCCGTCGACCACCAGCGTGGCCCCGCAGGCCTGGCCGTCCTCGATGTAGCCGGTCACCTTGGCGCGATGCTGCGCGGTCACCAGCGGGCCCATTTCGGCGTCGGCCTGCATGCCGTCCTTGACCACCAGCGCGCGCACGCGCGGCGCCAGGCGGGCCACCACTTCGTCGGCCACCTCGCCCACCGCCACCGCGACCGAGATCGCCATGCAGCGTTCGCCCGCCGAGCCGTAGGCCGCGCCCATCAGGGCGTCGGTGACCTGGTCCAGGTCGGCGTCCGGCATGACCACCATGTGGTTCTTGGCGCCGCCCAGAGCCTGCACGCGCTTGCCGCGGCGCGTGCCCTCGGCGTAGATGTATTCGGCGATCGGCGTGGAGCCGACGAACGACAGCGCCTCGACCTGCGGATGCGCGATCAGCGCGTCCACCGCCTGCTTGTCGCCCTGCACCACGTTGAACACGCCGTCGGGCAGGCCGGCCTCCTTGAGCAGCTCGGCCAGGCGCAGCGCGGCCGACGGGTCGCGCTCGGACGGCTTGAGCACGAAGGTGTTGCCGCAGGCCAGGGCCACCGGGAACATCCAGCACGGCACCATCATGGGAAAGTTGAACGGCGTGATGCCCGCCACCACGCCCAGCGGCTGGCGCATGCTCCAGTTGTCGATGCCGCCGCCGATCTGGTCGGTGTACTGGCCCTTGAGCAGGTGCGGGATGCCGCAGGCGAACTCGACCACCTCGATGCCGCGCGTCACCTCGCCCTTGGCGTCGGAGAACACCTTGCCATGCTCGGCGGTGATCAGCGCGGCCAGCTCGTCCTGGTGCTCGTCGAGCAGGGCCTTGAACCTGAACAGGATGCGCGCGCGCTTGAGCGGCGGCGTTTCCGACCAGGCCGGAAACGCCGCCGCGGCGGCCGCCACGGCGGTGTCGACGTCCTGCGCCGAAGCCAGCGAAATGGAACTGGAGACCTCGCCGGTGGCGGGGTTGAAGCCTTGCGTGTAGCGGCCGCTGCGGCCCTCGTACGGCTGGCCGTTGATGAAATGCGGAATCGTCTTCATGGGTATGGTCTGTTGCGTGGCGGATGCCGGGTCAGGCGATTTCCTTGAGCACCTTGCCGATGCGCTCGAAGATTTCGCCGATCTGCGCCTCGTCGATGATCAGCGGCGGCGAGACGGCCAGGATGTCGCCGGTATAGCGCACCATCAGCCCGCTGTCGAAGCATTTGCGGAAGGCTTCGGCGGCGCGCGCGCCCGGCGCGTCGGGGCGCGGGGCCAGTTCGATGCCGGCCACCAGGCCGATGTTGCGCACGTCGATGACGTGCGGCGCGCCTTGCAGGGCATGCGCCGCTTTCTCGAAGGCGGGCGACAGGTCGCGGGCGCGGCCGAACAGGTCGTCGCGCCGGTAAATGCCCAGCGTGGCCAGGATGGCGGCCGCCGCCAGCGGGTGGGCCGAGTAGGTGTAGCCGTGGAAGAACTCGATGCCGCCCTGCACCCCGTTGACGATGGCGTCGTGGACGTCGCGCTTGACCGCCACCGCGCCGGCCGGCACGGCCGCATTGCTCACGCCCTTGGCCATGGTGATGATGTCGGGCGTGACGCCGAAGTGCTCGGCCGCGGTGGGCGAACCCAGCCGGCCGTAGGCGGTGATCACTTCGTCGAAGATCAGCAGGATGCCGTGCCGCGCGGTGATCTCGCGCAGGCGCTGCAGGTAGCCCCTGGGCGGCACCAGCACGCCGGTCGAGCCGGCCATGGGCTCGACGATCACCGCGGCGATGGTCGAGGCGTCGTGCAGCGCCACGATGCGTTCCAGTTCGTCGGCCAGGTGCTCGCCCCAGGCCGGCTGGCCCTTGGAGAACGCATTGTGCTCGAGGCTGTGCGTATGGGGCAGGTGGTCCACCGCGGGCAGCAGCGCGCCCGAGAACGTCTTGCGGTTGGCCGATATGCCGCCTACCGAAATGCCGCCAAAGCCCACGCCGTGGTAGCCGCGTTCGCGCCCGACCAGGCGGGTGCGCTGCGCGTCGCCGCGCGCCCGGTGGTAGGCCAGCGCGATCTTCAGCGCGGTGTCGACCGATTCGGAACCGGAGTTGGTGAAGAACACGCGGTCGATGCCGGCCGGCATGAACGAGGCCACCGCGGTGGCCGCCTCGAACGCAAGCGGGTGGCCCAGCTGGAAGCCCGGCGCGTAATCCATCTCGCCGGCCTGGCTGGCGATGGCCTGCACGATCTCCGGCCGGCAGTGGCCGGCGTTCACGCACCACAGGCCGGCGGTGCCGTCGAGGATCTGGCGGCCGTCGGTGGAGGTGTAGTACATGCCCTGGGCGCCGGCCAGCAGGCGCGGCTGGGACTTGAACTGCCGGTTGGCGGTAAACGGCATCCAGAGATGCGACAGGTCGGGCGGGCTGGCGGGGGCATTCATGGGTCGCTCCAGAGGTAACGCCTGCGGTGTGCGCCGACCGCGCATGCGGTGGCCGGGCAGGGGACGAGATCGATTCTGGCCCGGCGGCCTGGGAATGAAAATATACAATCGATGTAAATACCGCTAACTGTATAGCTTGATTCTGATAAACCGTACAGAAATCTACCTGGCAGGCCCTCCGTGATCGATTTCCAACCCGTGCGCGACCGCGCGCAGTCGCCCTCGCTGGTCGAGCAGGTCGTGCAGGCCTTCAGCAGCGCCATTGCCCGGCAGGTGTTGCGGCCCGGCATGCCCGTGCCCTCGGTGCGCGCGTTCGCGCGCCAGCACGGCGTCAGCACCTTTACCGTGGCCAGCGCCTACAGCCGGCTGGCCGCGCAGGGCTGGCTGGCCGCCCGGCCAGGCTCGGGCTACCGGGTCGCCTCGCCGCAGGCGGCCGCGCCGCGCGCGGGCACGCCGGGGCAATGGTCGCCGCCGCGGCTCAACGACAGTTGGCTGCTGTCCGATATCTATGCCGACCATTCCATTCCGATCAAGTCGGGCTGCGGCTGGCTGCCGCCCGAATGGCTCAACGAAGAGGGCCTGCACCAGGCGCTGCGGCACCTGGGCCGGGTGCCGGCGCTGCGCATCGCCGGCTACGGGCATCCCTATGGCTACGCGCCGCTGCGCGAGACCATCGCCGCCAGCCTGGGCGCCGCCGGCATGCCGGCCGAGGCCGACCAGGTGCTGCTGACGCAAGGCGTCACGCACGGACTGGACCTGGTCATGCGCACCCTGTTGCGTCCCGGCGATACGGTGCTGGTCGAGCAGCCCTGCTACGCCAACCTGCTGCAGCTGCTGCGGCTGGCGGGCATGCGCGTGGTCAGCGTGCCGCGCGGGGTCGACGGCATCGACTGCGAGGCGCTCGACGCCGCCGCGCTGGCGCACCGCCCGCGCGCCTTGTTCGTCAATACGGTGCTGCAGAATCCCAGCGGCGCCAGCCTGAGCATGGCCAACGCGTTCCGCGTGCTGCAGGCGGCCGAACGCCACGGCCTGTGGATCGTGGAAGACGATATTTCGCGCGAGCTGATGCCCGCGATCGCGCCCTTGCTCGCGGCGCTGGACGGCGCGCAGCGCGTGGTCTACCTGAGCGGCTACTCCAAGGCCATCAGCCCGTCGGTGCGGGTCGGCTACATCGTGGCGCACCGCGACCTGGTGCGCGACCTGGCGCGCACCAAGATGGCAGCCGGGCTGACCTCGCCCGAGATCATGGAGCGCGTGGTGCACCAGGTCATCCGCGAGGGGCGCTACCGCGCCCATGTGCTGCGCACCCGCGAGCGCCTGGGGCAGGCGCATGCGCAGGTCGTGCAGGCGATGGACGAGCATGGCCTGCAACTGTGCGCCCGTCCCCAGGCCGGCCTGTTCCTGTGGGCGCGGCCCGGCGGAGCCTGGCGCGAGCGCGGCGCCAACGCCTTGGCCGAGCTGGCGCTCAAGGACGGTATCTGGCTGGCGCCGGGCTCCTATTTCGACGCGGCCGACGCGGACATCCCGTGGCTGCGCTTCAACGTGGCGTATTCGGACGCCGCGGCGCTGTGGCGGTTCCTGCGCGCCGCGGGGGCGAGCGCTCAGTCCGCCACGCGCTCGTATTCCACGAAGTCGTAGCGCAGGCCGTTCTCGGCCGGTTGCGCCGCGCGTTGCGTTTCGCGCCACTGCCCGGCCGGCAGCGGCGGGAAGAACGCGTCGCCCTCGATCTCGGCATGCACCTCGGTGGCCACCACGCGCCGCGCCAGCGGCAGGGCCTGGGCGTAGATCTGCGCGCCGCCGATGACGCAGGCCACGGCCGCGTCGCCGCAGGCCTGGATGGCGGCGGCCAGCGAGCCCACCACCACGGCCCCGGCGGCTTCATAGGCCGGGTTGCGGGTGATGACGATATTGGTGCGCCCCGGCAGCGGGCGGCCGAGCGACTCCCAGGTGTTGCGGCCCATGATGATGGGGTGGCCGAGCGTCGTGCGCTTGAAATGCGCCAGGTCGCCGGGCAGCTTCCAGGGCAGGGCGTTGTCGCGGCCGATGGCGCGGTTGGTCGAATAGGCGACGACCAGGCTGAGCAGGGGAGTGGCGGACATGGGCAAGGGCGTCAGGCGTGGTCGGGCCGCTCAGACCGCCATGGGGGCGGTCAGCGGCGCATGGTGCCGGTAGCCGGCCAGCGTGAAATCGCCCGGCTCGACCTGTTCCAGCCATTGCGGCTCGTACTTGCCGGTAGCGGTGAAATCGGGAATGCGGTCCGACAGCACCAGCTGCGGGGCCGGATGGGGCTCGCGCGTCAGTTGCTCGCGCAGCATCGGCAGGTGGTTTTCGTAGACGTGCGCGTCGCCGATGAAATAGCTGAACCAGCGCGGCTTGTACCCGGTCAGGCGGCCGACCAGGTGCAGCAGCGCCGCGCCCTCGGTCAGGTTGAAGGGCGTGCCCAGGCCGACGTCGTTGGAGCGGATGTACAGGCACAGCGAGATCTCGCGCGTGCCGGCGTTGGGCAGGAACTGGTAGAGCAGATGGCAGGGCGGCAGGGCCATTTCCTCGATCTGCGCCCAGTTCCAGCCATGGAACAGGATGCGGCGGTCGCCCGGCGACTGGTGGATGGTGTCCAGGCACTGGCGCAGCTGGTCCACCGCCTTGTACAGCAGCACATGCGGCGCGCCGTTTTCCTCGACCTCTGCGACCTGGCGGTAGCCGCGTCCCAGCGCGTCGGCCACCTGGCCGGCGGCGGCGCGCGGCAGCAGCTTGTAGGCCGGCCACTGGCGCCATTGCACGCCGTAGACCGGGCCGAGGTCGTCAGGGCCGTCGCGGTACGGGTTGGCCAGCCATTGCGCGTTCTCGTTGGCGTTCTGGTCCCAGACCTTGCAGCCCAGCGCGCGGAACTGCGCGGCGCTGCGCGTGGCGCGCAGGAAGCCCACCATTTCGCCGATGGCGGACTTGAACGCCAGCTTCTTGGTGGTGACGGCGGGAAAGCCCTGCTGCAGGTCGAAGCGCAGCGCCGCGCCGGGCAGCGAAAGCGTGCGCACGCCGGTGCGGTTTTCCTGCCAGGCGCCCTGGTCGATAATGGATTGGACGAGGTCTAGATATTGTTTCATCGTGGTGGCGGCGGGCCGCGGCTTGCCTTGCGCGGCCCGGTTGTGCGGCTTGGGTTACGCGGCTTGGGTATCGACGATATCCACCGAGAAGCTGAGCTCGGCGGTTTTCTCCAGCATGGCCGAGGCCGAGCAGTACTTCTCGTGCGACAGCTGCACGGCGCGCTCGACCGCGGCTTGCGGCAGCTTGCTGCCGGTGACGGTGAACGCGAAATGGATGCGCGTGAAAACCTTCGGGTCGGTGTCGGCGCGCTCGGCCTGCAGCTTGACGCTGCAGCCGGTCACGGCGTGGCGGCCGCGCTTGAGGATCAGCACCACGTCATAGGCGGTGCAGCCGCCGGTGCCGGCCAGCAGCATTTCCATCGGGCGCGGCGCCAGGTCATGGCCGCCGCCATCGACCGCGCCGTCCATCACGGCCACATGGCCGCTGCCCGTGCTGGCCGTGAACAGCATGCCCGAAGGGCCGCCCCAATCGATCGTGCATTCCATCTGCGTAGTCCTGTAGCGGTGGGCGCGGCCTTGCGCGCCATCAAAAGGCGATCATACCCGTTGCGTACAATGGTTGGCGGAGAACCCCGCCCGCCGACAGGGCGGCGCGACTTTCCAGGGAGTATCGATATGTCCACCTCCAGTTCCGCTTCCGCGCTTGGCCGCCGTGCCGGCCCGCTCGATGGCCTGATCGGCGAAATCGACCGCGCCCTGCGTGTGCTTTCGGGCGCCGCCACCGCCGCCCGGCCGTATCCCGCGCAGGCGCCCGAGGCGCCGGATGCCTTGTCCGAACGCGAGAAGCGCCATGCCGCCGGCCTGATGCGCGTCAACCACGTGGGCGAAGTGTGCGCGCAGGCGCTGTATCGCGGCCAGGCGGCCGCCTGCCGCGAGCCGGCCGCGCGCGCGCTGCTGCGCGAGGCCGCGGCCGAAGAAGTGGACCATCTTGCGTGGTGCGACGAGCGCCTGCGGGAACTGGGCAGCCGCCCCAGCCTGCTCAACCCGTTCTGGTACACCGGCTCCTTCGCGCTCGGCGTGCTGGCCAGTTATGCCGGCGTGCCGCGCAACCTGGGCTTCATGGCCGAGACCGAGCGCCAGGTCGAGGCGCACCTGGACGGACACCTGCGCACCTTGCCGGTGCAGGACCAGCGCTCGCGCGACATCGTCCGGAAAATGAAGGAAGACGAAGCGCAGCACCGCGCCAGCGCCGAGCGCGCCGGCGGCGTGCCGCTGCCCGCGCCGGTGCGCGGCGCGATGCGGGCCATGTCCAAGGTCATGACGTCCACGGCCTATTGGCTCTGAAATGGGGACAACTTGCCCGTTTATGGTGCATTGCGGCAAAAATTGCTCCCCAGGGTCTCGGCGGTACGCTCCGGTCGTCTCTAAATCCTTGAAATTCCTGGGGTAATCCCGCAAGGGTTTTCCCTTTCGGCATTAACCCGCTTTACGCTGCGGCCCAATATCGACGCGGGTTTCGCCGCTCGCGGCCCAGGCGATGCGGCAAAAATCCAACGACTGGAGGCCGGATCCGGGCAAAGCAAAAAATTTCTTGCATCGCACAAAAGAATCCTCTACTATTTGCACATCGGATGTTGAAACGCAGACGGTGCGGTGCCAAGACCGCCGGCCCCCGGGCCAGCAGGAACGGATACCCCGAATGCCGCGATTTCCGGGCCGCAAGGCCTGATGCAATCCCAACATGCCACGGTTGTCTCCTCCACCCTCCTCCTTTGGTGGATTTAGCCCGAGATCGCAAGATCTCGGGCTTTTTTTTCGCCGCGACGCGCGGCGCGCCATACGCGGTCGGCGCGCGCATCCGGCTCATTGGTGTTTTCCCTGAAGTTTCCCTGCTGCGCGAGGGCGGAAAGCTCTACAATCGCCTGGACGGTTCAAGACCGGGAAGCCGGCGGGCCGAGACGTTACTTTTTGTACTGGCGACTTGCACTTCATTATTGCTGCCATATATGGGCGTTACACCTGCGGCCGATAATGGCGGACTCGTCTCCATAGACCAACCTAAGGTGACTCTGTGACCTGGCTGTACATTTGCGTGGTCGCATTCATGGTGGGGGGACTCATCGTGGCGTCGGAGCGCTGGCATGGCGCGTTTACCGGCGATAGCGACCTCAACAAGCCCCAGGCTTCGCATACGCGGGCAACGCCGCGCGTGGGCGGGCTGGCGGTCCTGGCCGGCTCGTTGGCCGGCCTGCTGGTGCTCGGTCCCAGCAACATGACGCTGACCTGGCTGTGGCCGGCGCTGTTCGTGGCGGCGCTGCCCGTGTTCGTGGCCGGCCTGCTCGAAGACATCACCAAGGACATCGGCGCCAGCAAGCGCCTGCTCGCCGCGTTCGCCTCGGCGGCGATCGCCTGGTGGCTGCTGGGCGGCGTGAGCCGCGTAGGCATCGCGCCGGTCGACTGGGTGCTGTCGTTCTGGCCGGTATCGCTGATCTTCACCATGTTCGCGGTGGGCGGCTGTACGCACGCGCTGAACATCGTCGATGGCATGAACGGGCTGGCCGGCATGATCGCGACCCTGATGGCGGTGTCGATCAGCCTGGTGGCGCTGCAGGTCGGCGACATGCCCATTTTCATGATCGCCGCGGCGCTGGCCTCGGCCACGCTGGGATTCCTGGTCTGGAACTTCCCGTTCGGGCGGGTTTTCCTCGGCGACGGCGGCGCGTATTTCCTCGGCTTCATGCTGGCCGAACTGGCCGTGCTGCTGGTGGTGCGCAATCCGTCGGTCTCGCCGTTCTACGCGCTGGCGGTGCTGTTCTACCCGGTGTTCGAAACGGGCTTTTCGATCTGGCGCCGCCGCTTCAAGCGCGGCGTGCCGGTCGACCAGCCGGATGCCCTGCACCTGCACCAGCTGGTGTTCCGCCGCCTGGTGCGCGTGACGTTCAGCCGCGGCCGCCGCCATGCGGTGCCGGCACTGTGCAATGCCCTGGCCTCGCCCTACATGTGGGTGCTGGCGCTCATCGGCCTGGTGCCCGCCACCATCTGGTGGGACAACGCCTGGTTCCTGTGCGCCAGCCTGGTCGTGTTCGCCGCGGTCTACACGTGGCTGTACATGCGGCTGGTCTCCTGGCGCCGCCCCGGCTGGCTGCTGCTGCCGTCCGTCATTCGAACGCACTGATCCATCGTGGCCCCCGCGCTCGCGCGGGGTGCTACAACGCTACAAATACGTTCAAACTACTTACAATTCCGTAGCCGTCACACGGTTGATAGGGAGATTTATCTTGCGCATTGATGATGTGAAACTGGCCGTTGTCGGCCTCGGATACGTAGGGCTGCCGCTGGCCGTGGAGTTCGGCAAGAAGCGCCCGGTGATCGGCTTCGATATCAACGAGCGCCGCATCGCCGCGCTCAAGGCCGGCCACGACCACACCCTGGAAGTCGAGGACGACGAACTGGCCCAGGCCGCGCAGCTCAGCTACACGGCCGAGCGCGCCGACCTGGCCCAGGCCAATGTGTTCATCGTCACCGTGCCCACGCCCATCGACGAGTACAAGCAGCCGGACCTGACGCCGCTGGTCAAGGCCAGCGAGACCATCGGCGCGGTGCTCAAGCGCGGCGACATCGTGATCTACGAATCGACCGTGTACCCGGGCGCCACCGAGGAAGACTGCGTGCCGGTGCTCGAGCGCGTGTCGGGCCTGAAGTTCAACCAGGACTTCTACGCCGGCTACAGCCCCGAGCGCATCAACCCGGGCGACAAGGCGCACCGCGTCAACACCATCAAGAAGGTGACCTCGGGCTCGACGCCGGAAGTCGCCGAGCTGGTCGACCAGCTGTACAACGAGATCATCACGGCCGGCACCCACAAGGCGTCGAGCATCCGCGTGGCCGAGGCCGCCAAGGTGATCGAGAACACGCAGCGCGACGTCAACATCGCGCTGATCAACGAGCTGGCGCTGATCTTCAACAAGATGGGCATCGACACCGAGGCCGTGCTGCAGGCCGCCGGCACCAAGTGGAACTTCCTGCCGTTCCGCCCGGGCCTGGTGGGCGGGCACTGCATCGGGGTCGATCCGTACTACCTGACGCACAAGGCGCAGTCGATCGGCTACCACCCCGAGATCATCCTGGCCGGGCGCCGCCTGAACGACTCGATGGGCGGCTATGTGGTCTCGCAGCTGGTCAAGGCGATGGCCAAGCGCCGCATCCACGTCGAGGGCGCGCGCGTGCTGCTGATGGGCCTGACGTTCAAGGAAAACTGCCCCGACCTGCGCAACACGCGCGTGGTGGACATCGTGCGCGAACTGGGCGAGTACCACGTCGATGTGGACGTGTACGACCCGTGGGTGGACCCGGCCGAGGCCGAGCACGAGTACGGCATCACGCCGGTCGCCAAGCCGGCCGCCGGGGCGTACGACGCGATCATCCTGGCGGTGTCGCACCACCAGTTCGTCGAGATGGGCGCCGAGGCGATCCGCAAGTTCGGCAAGCCCGAGCACATCCTGTACGACCTGAAGTACGTGCTGCCTCCCGAGCAGGCCGACCTGCGTCTGTAAGGAGGCACGACATGACGACACGATACGAGACGATTTGCGCGCAGACCCTGACGCAGCGCCGGAAGTGGCTGGTGACCGGCTGCGCCGGCTTCATCGGCTCGAACCTGCTCGAGACGCTGCTGGGGCTGGACCAGGCGGTGGTGGGGCTGGACAATTTCGCCACGGGGCACCAGCACAACCTGGACGAGGTGCGCGCGGCGGTGACGCCCGAGCAGTGGGCGCGCTTTACCTTCATCGAAGGCGACATCCGCGACCTGGCGACCTGCCAGCGCGCGGTGCAGGGCGTGGAGCGGGTGCTGCACCAGGCCGCGCTGGGTTCGGTGCCGCGTTCGCTGAAGGACCCGATCACGACCAACGAGGTCAACATCGGGGGATTCCTGAACATGCTGGTGGCCGCGCGCGACGCGCAGGTCCAGGCGTTCGTCTACGCGGCCTCGAGTTCGACCTATGGCGACCATCCCGGCCTGCCGAAGGTCGAGGACCGCATCGGCAATCCGCTCTCGCCGTACGCGGTGACCAAGTACGTCAACGAGCTGTACGCCGACGTGTTCGCGCGCTCGTACGGGTTCTCCAGCGTGGGGCTACGCTACTTCAACGTGTTCGGCAAGCGCCAGGATCCGGACGGCGCGTACGCGGCGGTGATTCCGAAGTGGACGGCGGCGATGATCAAGGGCGAGGACGTCGTGATCAACGGCGACGGCCAGACCAGCCGCGACTTCTGCTTCGTGGAGAACGCGGTGCAGGCCAACCTGCTGGCGGCGATGGCCGGTCCGCAAGGGTCGAACCAGGTCTACAACGTGGCGTACAACGCGCGCACGACGCTGACCGAGCTGTTCGAGCACCTGCGGCGCACGCTGGCCGGGCAGGGGGTGACGTACGAGAAGGCGCCGGTGTACGCGGACTTCCGCGCCGGCGACGTGCGCCACTCGCAGGCCGACATCGGCAAGGCCGGCAAGCTGCTGGGCTACGAGCCGGCCTACGACATCCTGCGCGGGCTGGAAGCCGCCATGCCCTGGTACACGCAATTCCTGCGTTGATTTGAAAGCCATCCGCCGCAAACTCGACGCGATCCATCCGGACCACCAGCGCATCTTCAAGGGTGCGTTCCGGGTGGCCGTCTTCCTGATACTGGGCAAGGCCGCCGGCGCCATCAAGGAGATGGCGGTGGCGTACCGATATGGCGTCAGCGACGCCGTCGACGCCTACCAGTTCACCATGACCATGGCCACCTGGCTGCCGGTCACCATCGTGGGCGCGCTCTCCGTGGTGCTGATTCCCGTGCTGGTGCGGCTGCGCCGCGCGGGCGGCCACGAGCGCGACCGGTTCGTGCGCGAACTGCAGGGCTGGTCGCTGGCCGCGGGCCTGGCCCTGGCGCTGCTGACCTGGCTGGCCTGGCCCCAGGTGCTCGCCTGGCTGGGCGGCGGACTGTCGGGCACCGTCAACGGCATGACGCACGAGCTGCTGCTGGCCTTCGCGCCGGTGGCCGCCTTGCTGCTGATGGCCGGCATCAGCGCGGCGCGCCTGCGCTCGCATGAACGCCACGTCAATACCCTGCTCGACAGCGTGCCGGCCGTGACGACCCTGGCCTGGGTCATGCTGGCGGCCTCGGCCGACAGCGTGGGCCCGCTGCTGTGGGGCACCCTGGTGGGCTACGCGATCCAGGCCGCCTGGCTGGCCTGGCTGGCCGCGCGCGCCGACGGCGGATTCTGGGGCTGGCCGGCGTTCACGCTGCGCTCGCCGCACTGGCCCGAGCTGGCCGCCGCCGCCGGCGTCATGCTGGTCGGGCAGGTGGCCATGAGCTTCGTCGGCCCGCTCGACCAGTACGCGGCGGCCAACCTGGGTTCCAACGCCAACGCCACGCTGGGTTACGCCAGCCGCCTGCTGTCGCTGGTGCTGGGCATCGGGGCGGTGTCGGTGGGGCGCGCCGCGCTGCCGGTGCTGGCCGACGTGCAAAGCCGTGGCGACGGCGTGCGCGCGCGCGCCATGGCGCTCAAGTGGTCGGCGCTGATGGTCGGCGCCGGCGCGGCGGCCGTGGTGGTGGGCTGGCTGCTGGCGCCCTGGGGCGTGGCGCTGCTGTTCGAACGCGGCGCCTTCACCGCCGAGAATACCCAGGCCGTGGCGCAGGTGCTGCGCTGGGGGCTGCTGCAACTGCCATTCTATTTCGGCGTGCTGATCCTGGTGCAGCTGCTGGCCAGCCAGAACCGCTATCGGATCATGGCGCTCATCGCCGTGGCGAACTTCCTGCTCAAGGCGGCGCTCAATACGGTGCTGGCGCCGCGCATGGGCACCGCGGGGATCATGCTCGCCACCAGCCTGATGTATCTGCTGTCGTTCGTCTGCTATACCGCCGTGGCCCTGCGGCCGGCGCCAGGCGCGGACGGCGGCGACGACGGGGAGAAACGCTGAATGCCCGGGCCGACCGAACGTCCCTTGCGCGTATTGATCTTCATCCATTCGCTGCACGGCGGCGGCGCCGAGCGCGTGGCCGCCGATCTCAGCGCCCACTGGGCGCGCGATGGCCGCGCGGTCATGCTGGTGACGCAGACCGATGCGTCGGGCGACGTCTACCCGCTGCATCCGCAGGTCCTGCGGCGTACGCTGGATACGGCGGGCGAGGGCGGCGGCTGGCGCGGCATGCTGGCCAACCTGCGGCGGATCCGCGCCCTGCGCGCGCTGATCAAGGCGTTCCAGCCCGATATCGTGCTGGGCATGATGACGACGGCCTCGGTGCTGGCGGTGCTGGCCGCGCGCGGCCTGGGTTGCCGCGTCGTGGCCACCGAACATACCCATCCGCCGTCGCAGGCGCTCTCGGGCATGTGGCTGCGCCTGCGGCGCTGGACCTATCCGCGCGCCGCGCGCGTGGTGGCGCTGACGCACGGCACCGCCGACTGGCTGCGCACGCATGTGCCGGGTTCGCGGCTGGCGGTGATTCCCAATCCGGTGCACTGGCCCTTGCCGCGCACCGAACCCGTGCTCGCGCCGCCGGCCGACGGCAGGCCGCGCCTGCTGGCGGTCGGCCGCCTGCATCCGGACAAGGGCTTCGACGTGCTGATCGACGCCTATGCGCGCATCGCGCCGCGATACCCCGACTGGGACCTGGTGATCCTGGGCGAGGGCGACGAGCGCGCCGCGCTGCAGCGCCGGGTCGACGAGGCCGGCCTGGCGCAACGGGTGGCGCTGCCCGGGCGGGCCGGCAACGTGGGCGACTGGTACGCCGGCGCCGCCCTGTACGTGCTGACCTCGCGTTTCGAGGGATTGTCCAATACATTGCTGGAATCGATGGCCAGCGGGCTGATGCCGGTCAGCTTCGATTGCGACACCGGGCCGCGCGAGATCGTGCGCCCCGGCGTGGACGGCGTGCTGGTGCGGCCGGCCGGCGATGCCGGGGCCATGGCCGAGGCGCTGGCGGCCGCCATCGACGACGAGCCGGGCCGGCGCGCCATGGCGGCGCGCGCCATCGAAGTGCGCGAACGCTTCTCGGCGCGCCATGTGCTGGACCTGTGGCAACAACTTTTCGACGATGCGTTGAGCCAGGCGAAGTAGCCGCCGCTCCCCTCGTCGTCACGATCATCGTGGGAAACTGAACATCATGTGCGGAATTGTCGGAATCTGGGGTCCCCTGCGGGACAAGGCCAATGTGCTGGCCGAAAGCTGCCGGCGCATCCGCCACCGCGGCCCCGACAGCAACGGCTACTGGGAAGACGCCGACGCCGACCTGGCGCTGGCGCATGTGCGGCTGGCCATCCTGGACCTGACCGAGGCCGGCCACCAACCCATGGTGTCGGCCTGCGGCCGCTACGTCATCGTCCTCAATGGCGAGATCTACAACCACATGGAGTTGCGCGAGCGCCTGCAGCAGGACGGGCTGGCGCCGGCCTGGCGGGGCCACTCCGATACCGAGACGGTGCTGGCCTGCTTCGCGGGCTGGGGTATCGAGCAGACCCTGCAGGCCTCGGTGGGCATGTTCGCCATCGCGCTCTGGGACCGCGCCGAGCGCAAGCTGGCGTTGATGCGCGACCGCATGGGCGAGAAGCCGCTCTACTACGGCTATTCGCAGGCCAACCTGCTGTTCGGGTCCGAGCTCAAGGCGTTCATGCCGGTGCCCGGTTTCGGCCGCGAGCTCGATCGCAATGCGCTGGCCTCGTTCATGCGCCACAACTACATCCCCGCGCCGCAGTCGATCTACGCCGGCATCCGCAAGCTGCCGCCGGGCGCCTGGGTCGAGATCGCCGCGGCACAGATGCGCCGCGGCGAATTGCCCGAGCCCCAGGTGTACTGGTCGGCGCGCCGCGCGGCCGACCAGGGCCTGGGCGACCGGCGCCGCTTCGAGTCGGACGCGCAGGCGATCGACGCGCTGGAACAGGTGGTGTCGCAGGCGGTGCGCGGCCAGATGCTGTCCGACGTCAGCCTGGGCGCATTTCTGTCCGGCGGCATCGACTCGTCCACCGTCGTGGCCCTGATGCAGGCGCAAAGCGCGCAGCCGGTGCGCACCTTCGCCATCGGCTTTCACGAAAAGGGCTATAACGAGGCCGAGCACGCCAAGGCCGTGGCGGCGCACCTGGGCACCGAGCATACCGAGCTCTACGTCACCGCCGAGGACGGCCTGGCCGTGGTGCCGTCCCTGGCCGACATGTACGACGAGCCCTTCGCCGATTCGTCGCAGATCCCGACCTCGCTGGTCACGCGCATGGCGCGCCAGCACGTGACGGTGGCCTTGTCGGGCGACGGCGGCGACGAGCTGTTCGGCGGCTATTCGCGCTATTTCCGCGTCGACAACTGGTGGCGCAAATGCGCCGCCGTGCCTGGGCCCCTGCGCCATCTGGCGGGCGCGGCGCTGCGCGGTTCGGCCGCGCTGCCGGGGGCCGGCGCCTGGCGCGGCAAGGTCGGCAAGCTGGGCGAGCTGCTTGGCGCCGACACGCGCGGCGAGTTCTATCGCCTGTTCGTGTCCTACTGGGCCGACCCGGGCCGCGTGGTGATCGGCGGCGCGGAGCCGCCGTCGCCGTTCGAGCAGCCGATGGAGGGCTCCACCTTCGACGCCATGATGAAGCTGGACACGATCACCTACCTGCCCGACGACATCCTGGTCAAGGTCGACCGGGCGGCGATGGCCGTCAGCCTGGAGACGCGCGTGCCGCTGATCGACCATCGCGTCTACGAGTTCGCCTGGCAATTGCCGTTCGAATACAAGGTGCGCGGCGGCACCGGCAAGTGGCTGCTGCGCCAGTTGCTGTACCGCCACGTGCCGCAGGCCATGGTGGACCGGCCCAAGCGCGGCTTCGCCGTGCCGCTGGCCGCCTGGCTGCGCGGACCGCTGCGCGACTGGGCCGAGGCCTTGCTGGATCCGGCGCGCCTGCGCCAGGAAGGCTGGTTCGAGCCCGAGCCCATCCTGCGCAAATGGCGCGAACACCTGTCGGGGCACCGCAACTGGGACAGCCACCTGTGGGGCGTGCTGATGATGCAGGCCTGGCTGGACCGCTACCGCGCCGGGGCCGGCGACGAGGCCGGCCGACGATGAAGATACTGTTGCTGGTCAGTTCCATGCACGCCGGCGGTGCCGAACGGGTCGCCGCCACGCTTGCCAACGGCTGGGCCGCGCGGGGCGACCAGGTCACGCTGATGCCTACCTACTCGTCCAAGGGCACTTGTTTTTATCCGCTGTCCGACGATGTCGAGCTGCTGTGGCTGGCCGACCGGGCCGGCACCCGCTCGGGCGGCGTCGTCGCGGCCTGGCAGCGCCTGCGGGCGCTGCGCGCGGTGGTGCGAGAGCGCGCGCCCGACGTGGTGGTGTCCTTCCTGACCAATGTCAACGTGGCGGCCATCCTGGCCACCCGGGGCCTGAAGACGCCGCTCATCGTGTGCGAACGCACCAACCCGGTCGTCGATACCAGCATCGGCCGCGTCTGGCGCCTGCTGCGCCGCGTCTTGTATCCCCTGGCCGACATGGTCACGGTGCAGGCCGACGCGACGGTCGAGCCATTCGCGCGCCAGGTGCCCGGCCTGAAGCAGCTGTGCGTGATTCCCAATCCCCTGCCGCCCGAGCTGTTCGACGCCGCGCCGGCCACCGGCAGCGGCGCCGCGCCGGCCGTGCGCAAGCGGCTCATGGCGATGGGGCGCATGGTGCCGGACAAGCGGTTCGACCTGTTGATCGACGCCTACGCCGGCCTGGCGGACGAATTCCCCGACTGGGACCTGTGGATCTGGGGCGAGGGGCCGCTGCGCGACGACCTGCAGGCGCAGGTCGCGGCGCGCGGACTGGCCGCCCGCATCCAGATGCCCGGCCGCACCACCGCGCCCTGGGACGAACTGGCCAAGGCCGACGCGTTCGCGCTCAGCTCGGCGGTGGAGGGGTTCCCCAACGTGCTGCTGGAAGCCATGTCGCTGGGCCTGCCCTGCGCCGCCTTCGATTGTCCCAGCGGCCCGGCCGAAATGACGCGCGGCGGACGCGACGCCCTGCTGGTGCCGGCGGGCCAGCGCGACGCGTTGCGCGATGCGTTGGGCCGCCTCATGCGCGACCCTGACCTGCGCCGCGACCTGGGCCGGCGGGCGGCGCAGTCGGTGCGCCAGCGCTATGCGCTGCCGGCGGTGCTGGCGCAATGGGATGCGCTGTTCGAGCGCGTGCGGGGCGGCGCGTGACGCGGATCCTGCGCGTCATGCACGTGATCACCGGCCTGGGCCAGGGCGGCGCCGAATCCGTGCTGTTCCGGCTCGCCGCCTGGCCGGACCAGCGCGTGCGCCACAGCGTGATCTCGCTGACCGACGAAGGGGTCTATGGCACGCGCTTGCGCGCCGCCGGCGTGCCGGTGCATGCGCTGGGCATGCCGCGCGGCCGCGTCACCCTCGCCGGCATGCTGGCCCTGCGCGCGCTGCTGCGGCGCGAACGTCCCGATGCCGTGCAGACCTGGATGTACCACGCCGACCTGATCGGCGGGGTGGCCGCGCGGCTGGCCGGCATCCGCGCGGTCGCGTGGGGGATCCGCAATTCCGGCGAGCATCTCGATCGCAGCAGCCGTTCCGCGCGGCTGGTGCTCAAGCTGTGTGCGCGTCTGTCCGCGCGCCTGCCGGCGGCCATCGTGTGCGCGGCGCAGGATGCGGCCACGCGCCACCGGCAGCATGGCTACGACGGCGCGCGCATGGTGGTGATTCCCAACGGCTATGACCTGTCGCGCTACGCGCCCGATGCGCAGGCGCGTGAACGCGTGCGCGCCCTGTGGGGCGTGGCGCCCGATACGCCGCTGGTCGGCTGCGTGGCCCGCTGGGATCCGCTCAAGGACCACGCCAACCTGCTGGCCGCGCTGGGGGGGCTGGTGCGCGAGGGGCACGACCGCGGGCTGCAGTGCGCCCTGGTCGGCCGCGGCATGTCGCCGGGCAACGAAGGCCTGGCCGCGCTGATCGATGCCGAAGGCCTGCGTGGCCGCGTGCTGCTGGCCGGCCCCAGCGACGACGTGCCGGCCGTCATGAACGCGCTCGACCTGCATGTGCTGTCGAGCTGCGCCGAAGGCTTTCCCAATGTCGTGGCCGAGGCGATGGCCTGCGGCACGCCCTGCGTGGCCACCGATGTCGGTGACGCCGCCTACATCATCGGCGATACCGGCCGGGTGGCGCCGGCGCAGCAGCCGGCCGCGCTGGCGGCGGCGATCGCGGCCGCGCTGGCGGAGATCGCCGCGCACGGGCGCGAGGCGGCCGGCGCCGCCGGCCGCCAGCGCGTGCTGGCCGAATTCGACCTGCGCCGCATGGTCGAGTCCTATGAGGCCGTATGGCGCCGCATTTCCGGAGAACGCGCATGACACCCCCGCGCCGCCTGCTGTTCGTCGTCAACAACCCGGCCTTCTTCCTGTCGCACCGGCTGCCGCTGGCCGAGGCCGCGCGCGCCGACGGCTACGAGGTGCACGTGGCGACCATGGACGGGCCCAGCGTGCCGGATATCGTGGCGCGCGGTTTTACCCATCATGCGATCCCCATGACGCGCAGCGGCAAGCAGCCGCTGCAGGAGTTGCGCAGCGTGTGGGCGCTGGCGCGCCTGTTCCGGCGCCTGCGGCCCGGACTGGTGCACCTGGTGACCATCAAGCCGGTGCTCTACGGCGGTATCGCCGCCCGGCTGGCGGGCGTGCCCGCCATGGTGGCGGCCATCTCGGGGCTGGGTTTCGTGTTCGTGGCCGGCGGCCTGAAGGGGCGCCTGCTGCGGGCCGCGGTCGGCCGTCTGTACCGGTTGGCGCTGGGCCATCGCAACAGCCGCATCGTGTTCCAGAATACCGCCGATCGCGATGTGCTGGCGCGCCTGGGCGCCGTGCGCGCGGAGCAGGTGGTGATGATTCGCGGTTCGGGCGTCGACCTGGGCCAATACCGTGTCGTTCCGGAGCCGGCGGCGCCGGTGACGGCGCTGATGGCCGCGCGCCTGCTGCGCGACAAGGGCGTGCGGGAATTCGTCGAGGCCGCGCGCCTGCTGCGCGAGCGCGGGCTGGCCGTGCGCATGCAGCTGGCCGGCGGCGTGGACCCCGGCAATCCGGCATCCATCACGCCG
Source organism: Bordetella genomosp. 6 (assembly GCF_002119705.1). Classification (NCBI taxonomy): domain Bacteria; kingdom Pseudomonadati; phylum Pseudomonadota; class Betaproteobacteria; order Burkholderiales; family Alcaligenaceae; genus Bordetella; species Bordetella genomosp. 6. The sequence continues at coordinate 4,234,430 of NZ_CP021107.1, read as the reverse complement.
GAGCAGGCCGCGCAATGGCGGGACGAAGGCTGCGTCGAGATGCTGGGCGAGCGCAAGGACGTCGCGGCCCTGTATGGCGCGGCGCACATGGCGGTGCTGCCTTCCTACCGCGAAGGCCTGCCCAAATCCCTGCTGGAGGCCGCCGCCTGCGGGCGCGCCGTGGTCACCACCGACGTGCCGGGCTGCCGCGACGCGATCGACCCCGGTGTCACCGGGCTGCTGGTGCCGCCGCGCGACGCGCCGGCCCTGGCCGAGGCGATCGCCCGGCTGGCCGAGGACGCGTCCTTGCGCCAGCGCATGGGCGCGGCCGGCCGCGCGCTGGCCGAGCGCGAGTTCGGCATCGAGGATGTATGCCGCCGCCACCTGGCCATTTATCGCGCGCTGACGCGCTGAGCCGTTCCTAGGGCTGCTTGCGCAGCGCGTCGATCCAGTAGCGGGTCGAGGGATCCTGCTGGTTCACCTCGCTCGACGGGTTCTCCAGCTCGCGGATGATGTTGCGCGCCAGCGCCTTGCCGTATTCCACGCCCCATTGGTCGAACGGGTTGATGCCCCACAGCACGCCCTGCGCGAAGACCTTGTGCTCGTACATGGCCAGCAGCGCGCCCAGCGCGTGGGCCGACAGGCGCGGCAGCATGACCAGCGTGGACGGGCGTCCGCCCGGATGCACGCGGTGGTGCGCCAGGATCTCGGCCTGCTGCGGATCGGATTCGACCAGCCGCGCTTCCTTGAGCGCCTCGTCGAACGGCTTGCCGCGCAGCAGCGCCGCGCGCTGCGCCAGGCAGTTGGCGATCAGCAGCTTGTGGAAGTGGTCGTAGGGATGGTCGGCCTGCTCGCAGACGATGAAGTCCACTGGCGCGCCGGCCGTGTCCTGGTGCAGCCACTGGAAGAAAGTGTGCTGGCAGTCGGTGCCCGTCATGCCCCAGACCACGGGGCCGGTGGGAACGCCGGCCGGCGAGCCGTCATGGCCGGCGACCTTGCCCAGCGACTCCATCTCCAGCTGTTGCGCCCATGGCACCAGGTGGGTCAGGCGCGAATCGTAGGGGGTGATCGCCAGCGAGCCGTAGCCCAGCACGCTGCGGTTGGCCACGCCCGCCAGCGCCATCTGCAGCGGCGCGTTGCGGCGCATCGGCGTATGCAGGAAATGCTGGTCCATGGCGGCCGCGCCGGCCAGCAGTTCGTCCAGCGCATCGCAGCCCAGCGCCAGCGCCACCGGCAATCCGATGGCGGACCACAGCGAATAGCGGCCGCCCACCCAGTCCCAGAAGCGGAAGATGTGCTGCGGCGAAATGCCGAAATCCAGCGCCGCGTCGACGTTGGCGGTGATCGCCACGACCTGCCGCACCGGGTCGGCCACGCCGGCGTTGCGCAGCCAGTTCATGGCGACTTCGGCGTTGGCCAGCGGCTCGGTCGTGGTGAACGACTTGGACGCCACGATGATCAGCGTATCGTGCGGGTCGAGATGGTGCAGCGCGTCGGCCACCGCATGCGAATCGACGTTGGAGGCGAAGCGCACTTCGCGCTTCAGGCCGTTGTGGCGCAGCGCGCGCGTGACCATGCGCGGGCCCCAGTCGCTGCCGCCTATGCCCAGGTGCAGCACATGGCGGTAGGCGCCGCGCAGGTCGGCGTCCTGCACGAAGCGGCGCAGCCGGTCGCGCTCGCCCAGGATGGCGCCGGCCACCGGCGCGGGCGGCCGGGCGGCGCGCAGCGCCGTATGCCAGGCCGGGCGGTGCTCGGTCCAGTTGGCCTGGCCGCCGTCGAACAGCTGCGCGCGGGCGTTGTCGAAATCCTGCTGCGCCAGCAGGTCCTCGGCGGCGCTGTCGAGGTCGTCGGAGTGCGCCTGGGCGGTCAGGTCCACCCGCAGCCCCGCGGCTTCGATGATGCGCAGCCGGGCGCCGCGGCGCGACGAATGGCGTGCCGCGTCGGCGAACGCGAGCCAGGCGGAACTGGAGGGCAGCGGTGTAGGCATGGGGCGGTCAGAAGGGCAGTTTGGCTTGCGGAGCCAGCCGTAGCAGCTGCTGGCGGAATTCCTGCTGGATGCGGGCCAGGCCCGGTTCGGTCTCGGCCTCGAAGCGCAGCACGACGACAGGGGTGGTATTGGAGGCGCGCGCCAGCCCGAAGCCGTCCGGGTATTCCGCGCGCACGCCGTCTATCGTAACCAGCCGGCTGGCGCTGGCGAACTCGCCCTGCTGCTGCAGGGCGGCGATCAGCGCGTGCGGCTCGCCCTCGGCCATTTCCAGCTTGAGTTCGGGGGTCGACAGCGCCTGCGGCAGGGCTTCCAGCGGGCGCGACGCATCGGCTTCGCGGGAGACGATTTCCAGCAGGCGGGCGCCGGTGTACAGGCCGTCGTCGAAGCCGTACCAGCGCTCCTTGAAGAAGATGTGGCCGCTCATCTCGCCGGCCAGCGGCGCGCCGGTCTCGGCCAGCTTGGCCTTGACCAGCGAATGGCCGGTTTGCCACATCAGCGGCACGCCGCCGCTTTGCTCGATGGCCACGCCCACGTGCCGGCTGCACTTGACGTCATAGATGATGGTCGCGCCGGGGCAGCGCGCCAGCACGTCGCGGGCGAACAGGATCAGCTGGCGATCCGGCCAGATGATCTGGCCGGACTTGGTCACCACGCCGAGGCGGTCGCCGTCGCCGTCGAAGGCCAGGCCCAGCTCGCAGTCGGTGCCGGTGACATGGGCGATCAGGTCCTGCAGGTTGCGCGGTTCGGCCGGGTCGGGGTGGTGGTTGGGGAACGTGCCGTCGACCTCGCAATAGAGCTCGTCCACGTCGCAACCCAGCGCGCGGAACAATTGCGGCGCCAGGGCGCCCGCCACGCCATTGCCGCAGTCGATGGCGATCTTCATGGGGCGCGCCAGCTTCACGTCCGACACGATGCGCTCGACATAGGCGGGCACGACGTCGAGTTGGCGGCGTTCGCCCCAGGTGCCCGGCGCCGGCGCCGGCGCCAGCATGGCCGGGCGCAGCGCCTGCACGGCCGGGCCGTACAGGGCGTGGCCGCCCATCATCATCTTGAAACCGTTGTACTGCGGCGGGTTGTGGCTGCCGGTGACCGCCACGCCCGAGCCCGTGCCCTGGGTGTGCGCCGCGAAATAGACCAGCGGCGTGGGCACCTGGCCGATGTCCAGGGTGTCCACGCCGCCTTCCATGATGCCTTCCTGCAGCGCGCCGGCCAGGTCGGGGCTGCTCAGGCGGCCGTCGCGGCCGACCACCAGCGCGCCGATGCCCTGGGCGCGGGCGCTGGCGGCCAGGGCGCGGCCCAGCGCCCGGGCGAATACCGGGTCGAGCTGGTCAGGGACCGAGCCACGGATGTCGTACGCCTTGTAGACCGATGCGGGAAAGGGGTGCGCCACGGAAATCCTTGTCCAATGCTGAAGCGGCGGGCGCAAGTCCGCCGCGGGTTGTGTCCGCCGGCCGCCGGCCGGCCATGACCGGAATTATCCCCGATTTCGGCCCCGTCCCCCCGCGCCATGCCCGATTCCGGTGCGCCCGGCCTCGGCGCGGTGCCGTCCAGGCCCCCGGCGAGGGCGCGCATCGCCGGCGCGGCGTAGGAATAAGCACGGCACGAAAATTGCATGAGCCAGAAGGTGATACGCTTATCGTTATTGACGAACTTGAACGGGAGGTGGCCGATGAGCGCCGATATTTCGTTCGTCTCGACACGCCGGCGCATGGCGCCCGGCCGGGTCGACCTGGCAGCCGGCGGCGAGCGCCGGCTGGATATCCCCGTGCACGCGGGCGTCGACGGCAGCGTCGAGGCTGGCCGTGCCTGGGAGCGCTGCGTCTGGCGCGCCGCGCGGGTGCTGATCGCCGAATGCCCCGCGCCGCGCCTGTCCGCCCGCCTGGAGGAAACCCTGCGCGGCGTGGCGGTGCGCATCGCCCGCGATCGCGGCTGGTGCGGCATCGGCACGGTCGTGTTCTCGCTGGACGTGGGCACGGGCATGTTCCGCATGATCGAGGCGCGCCTGTGCGGCCTGCAGCAAGGCGAGCCGGCGGCCGATGCCGCTTCCGGCGGCCACGCGCTCGAAGTGCGCATCAGCGCCTGCGCCGACAGCGGGCGGCGCGGCGCGCACCTGCTTACCTACGGCGCGACCCGGGGCGAGGCGCTGCGGCGCGCCTACCAGGCGCTGGCCAAGCTGCCCGGCCTGGTCCAGGCCGACCGCGCCTTCCTGATGGACCGCATCGCGTCGCCCGCCTTCTGCTCGGGCCTGACCGGCTCGCAACTGGACCGCATAGCCAGCTGAGCGGCGAGCCGGCCCTGGCCGCGTGCCACTACAATAAGTCGATTCCGTATCGCGGGCCCCGGCGGGGCCCGCCGCAGCGAGCGCGCCGAACCATGACCTTGCCAAGCGAATTGCAGGCCCTGCTGGGCCCGTCCCATGTGCTGACCGGCGACGACGCCGAGCCGTTCCTGCTGGACTGGCGCCGGCGCTATCGCGGCCGCGCGCTGGCCGTGGTTCGCCCCGGCAGCGCCGAGGAAGTCGCGGCGGTGGTCCGGCTGTGCCAGGCGCACGGCGCCCCGCTGGTGCCGCAGGGCGGCAACACCGGCCTGTGCGGCGGGGCCACGCCGGACGACAGCGGCAGCGCCGTGGTGCTGTCCACCACGCGCCTGAACCGCGTGCGCGCCATCGATACCGACAACGACACGATCACGGTGGAAGCCGGCTGCGTGCTGCAGGCCGTGCAGCAGGCGGCCGAGCAGGCCGGCCGGCTGTTTCCGCTCAGCCTGGCCGCCGAGGGCAGCTGCACCATCGGCGGCAACCTGGCCACCAACGCGGGCGGTACGCAGGTGCTGCGCTACGGCAATGCGCGCGAACTGACGCTGGGCCTGGAGGTGGTGACCGCCGAAGGCGAAATCTGGAACGGCCTGCGCGGCCTGCGCAAGGACAACACCGGCTACGATTTGCGCGACCTGTACGTAGGCAGCGAAGGCACGCTGGGCATCATCACCGCCGCCACGCTCAAGCTGTTTCCCTTGCCGGTGGCGACCTGCACCGCCTTGCTGGCGCTCGACAGCATCGACGCGGCGGTCGAGGTGCTGTCGCGCGCGCGCGGCGGCTTCGGCGCCTCGCTCACCGGCTTCGAGCTCATGGCGGCCGATTGCCTGCAGGCCGTCACCCGGCTGTTTCCGCAACAGCGCCTGCCGTTCGACGGCGCCAGCGCGCAAGCGCCCTGGTTCGCCCTGCTGGAGCTGTCCGACAGCGAAAGCGAAGAGCATGCCCGGGCGCGCTTCGAGGCAGTGGTGGGCGCGGCCATCGAGGACGGGCTGGTCGCCGACGCGGCCATCGCCGAGAACCTGGCGCAAAGCCAGGCGCTCTGGCACCTGCGCGAGAGCATCCCGTTGGCCGAGGCCGAGCTGGGCAAGTCGATCAAGCACGATGTGTCCATACCCATCTCCGCCATCGCCGCCTTCGTGCACCAGACCAATGGCTTGCTGCAGGCGCGTTTCCCCGGGGTGCGCAACGTGATCTTCGGCCACCTGGGCGATGGCAACCTGCATTACAACGTGGCGCGCGGGCCGGGCCAGACCGAGGCCGACCTGCTGGCGCTGCAGTCGCGAGTGTATGACGTGGTGCACGACAGCGTGCAGGCGTTCGCGGGCTCGATCAGCGCCGAGCATGGCGTGGGGCAGCTCAAGCGCGATGAGTTGCCGCGCTACAAGAGCGCCGTCGAACTGGCCCTGATGAAGCGGCTCAAGACGGCGCTCGATCCGCGCGGCCTGCTCAATCCCGGCAAGGTCCTGCAGGCCTGACGCGCCCCGCCGCCATGACCGCCGCGCCCGCCAACCGGCATTACCGCGTACTGATCGTCGAGGACGATCTCACCATCGCGGCCAATCTGTACGACTACCTGCAGGTGCGCGGCTTCGTGCCGGACGCCGCCTATGACGGCCGCTCGGCGCTGGCCTTGCTGGACGAACATGGTTTCGACGCCATGGTGCTGGATGTCGGATTGCCTGGCATGGATGGCCATGCCGTGCTGCACGCGCTGCGCGTCGAGCGGCGCGCCGCCTTGCCGGTGCTGATGCTCACCGCCCGCGACGGGCTGGACGACAAGCTGGCCGGTTTCGCGCATGGCGCCGACGACTACCTGACCAAGCCGTTCGCGCTGGCCGAGGTCGAGGCGCGCCTGCTGGCCCTGATCCAGCGGTCCCGCGGCGCCGTGGTCGACAGCCTGCGCAGCTTCGGTCCCCTGCAATTCGACAGCGCCACGCGCGAGGTCGCGGTGCATGGCAAACCGGTGCACCTCACCCGCAAGTGCGGCATGATCGTCGAGGCGCTGCTGCGCGATCCCGGCCGGGTGGTCTCGCGCGAGCAGCTCGAAACCGCCCTGTGGGGCGACGACCCGCCATCGTCGGACGCCCTGCGCAGCCAGGTGCACCTGCTGCGGCGCGCGCTGGCCGATGCCGGGTTCGACGGCATCGAAACCGTGCACGGAACGGGCTGGCGACTGGCGCTGCCGGCGGGTGGCGCATGAGTTCGCTGCCCGTTTCCGGCAATGGCGCGGGGTCGCTGACGCAGCGCGTCGTGTGGGCATTGACCGGCAGCGTGGCGCTGTTCGTCACCGCCCTGGTGCTGCTGTCGTACCTGACGTTCGACAAGATGGAAGACGATCTCGTCAACGACATCCTGTCCACCGAGACCGACCGCCTGATCCAGCACGTGGCCGCCGACGACCACTTCCTGCCCGAGCGCGGCGCGCGCGAACTGGGCGGCGCGATGCGCGCCTGGCTGGTGCGCACGGGCGCCGCGCAGCCCGACCTGCCGCAGGCGCTGCACGGCCTGGGCGTCGGCATGCATCTGCTCGAACCCGGCGCCGAAACCTGGCACGTCATGGTGGCCGAGGTGGAGGGCGCGCGCATCTACGTGCTCTACGACGCCACCGACAACGAGGCCCGGGTCCATGATTTCGGCCTGTTCGTGCTGGGCGTGGGCGCCATCTGCATCGTGGCCGCCTATGGCATCTCGCGGCGGGTGGCCGGGGTGGCGGTCGGCCCGCTGGTCGAGCTGACCCGCCGCCTGGCCAACTGGGCGCCGGGCGCGCCCGACCTGGCCGTCACCCGCGACGACGAGGCGGGCCGCCTGGTCGAGGCGTTCAACCGGGTGCAGAACCAGGTCGACCGCTCGATAGCGCGCGAACGCGAATTTTCGGTCAACCTCAGCCACGAGGTGCGTACGCCGCTGGCGGCCATCCGCTCCGACAGCGAGATGATGCTGCTGGCCGCCACGCTGGACGCGGGCCAGCGCACCCGGCTGGGGCGCATCGTGGCCAACGTGGACAACGTGTCGGCGGCGCTGGAGAGCGCCCGCGCCATGGCGCGCGACGAGCCGCGCGCGCCCGAACGCGTCGATCTGGCCGCCTGCATGGATGACGCCTGGCGCGGGCTGGAGCTCAACGCCGAAGCGGCCGGCCTGGCGTTCGCCAACCGCATTCCGGCCGGCAGCGAGCACGTGCTGGACCGCTACGCCATGCTGACCGTGCTGCGCAACCTGGTGCGCAACGCCATCGAACACGCGGCGCCGGCCACGCTCACGGCGGCGCTGCGCCCCGATGGCGCCCTCGAATTGCGCGACGACGGCCGCGGCATTGCCGCCGAAGAGCTGCCGTTCGTCTTCCAGCGCTTCTACAGCGGGCGGCTGCGCGACACCGCCGACAACGGCTCGCACGAATTGCCGCGCGGCCTGGGGCTGGCCATCGCCAAGCGCGTGTGCGACATGCAGGGCTGGCGGCTTTCGGTCGACTCCGAGCGCGACGGCCCGGCGCGCGGCACGCGGTTCGTGCTGCGCTTTACCTGATCCGGATCGTATTCGTCCATCTGGTGGACGGTTGTTGGCTTCACAAAATTTGACATCGATTTGACGCCCAACAGGTATGCTTGCGCGTCTTTTTTTGCAACGAGGCGGACGAGGCCCCGGCCCGCCCGCCGCCGACGAGGAATCCCGTGCGCAGGCTGACCATACGTTTCGCGATCGCCATCCTGGTCCTGCTGACGCTCAGCCGGCTGGGCCTGTCCGCCTGGCAATGGGACCGCGTCCAGGCCGCCGGCGGCCTGGGCCCCATCATGCTCGGTGGCCTGCGCATGGACCTGCGCCTGCTGGCCCTGGTCCTGGCGCTGCCGGCCGTGCTGGCGCCGTGGTTCGGGCACCGCGCCTGGGCCGCCACCGTCACGGCATGGTGGTATCGCGTCTGGTGGATGCTGTTTGTGTTGCTGGAAGTATCCACGCCGCAGTTCATCGCCGAATACGACACCCGGCCCAACCGCCTGTATTTCGAGTACCTGGTGCATCCGCGCGAAGTCGCCTCCATGCTGTGGGAAGGCTACAAGGGCGTGCTGCTGGCCGCCTTCGTGGTGCTGGTGCTGGCCGCCTGGCTGGCCGTGCGGCTGTTTCCCACCGGCCGCCAGGACGGTTTCATGAAGTGGTGGAAGCGTCCCTTCGTCACCCTGGCGGTGCTGGCCGTGGTGGTGCTGGCCGCGCGCGGCACCCTGCAGCACCGGCCCATCAACGCCGCCATGGTGGCCTTCAGCAGCGACGCCATGGTCAACACGCTGCCGCTCAATTCGCTGGGCAATGTGCTGGACGCGGCCTATCGCCTGCAGGACGAGCGCTCGTCGGCCGCCTTGTATCCACCCATGAAAACCGAGGAGATGAACCGCGTCGTGCGGGCGGTGGCCGGGCTGGAGGATCCGCCGCTGGATGCCCGCTATCCCAGCCTGCACAAGCAGACCGCCACCGTGCGCCGCGACAAGCCGCTCAACCTGGTGATCATCCTGCAGGAAAGCCTGGGCGCGCAGTACGTGGGCAGCCTGGGCGGACGCGACCTCACGCCCCAGCTGGACCGCCTGGCCAAGGACGGCTGGATGTTCAACCGCGCCTATGCCACCGGCACGCGCTCGGTGCGCGGCCTGGAGGCGGTCACGGCGGGTTTCCTGCCCACCGTCGCCGAGGCGGTGCTGAAGCTGCCGCGCTCGCAGACCGGCTTCTTCACCCTGGCCGACCTGCTGGGCCGCCACGGCTTCCATTCGCGTTTCATCTACGGCGGCGAGGCGCATTTCGACAACATGCGCGGCTTCTTCCTGGGCAACGGCTTCAACGAGGTGATCGATCGCCAGTCGTTCGTCGATCCGGTGTTCGTGGGGTCCTGGGGCGCGTCCGACGAGGACATGTTCAACCAGCTCGATCGCCTGCTGCGCGCCGACGACGGCAAGTCCACCTTCACGCTGGCCTTCTCCGTCAGCAATCATTCGCCGTGGGAATATCCGGAAGGGCGCATCAAGCCGGTGGGCGACCCCGCCTCGGTGGACAACACCGTGCGCTACGCCGACTGGGCCATGGGCCAGTTCTTCGACAAGGCCAGAAAGGCGCCGTACTGGGACAACACGGTGTTCCTGGTGATCGCCGACCACGATTCGCGCGTGTATGGCGCCAACCTCGTGCCGGTGCGCCATTTCCAGATCCCGGCGCTGATCCTGGGCGGCACGGTGGCGCCGCGCAGCGACGATCGCATCGTGAGCCAGATCGACATGGGCCCGACCCTGCTGTCGCTGATCGGCCTGGACAACGTCAACCCCATGCTGGGCGCCGACCTGACCCAGCGCGACCCCAACCGGGCCATCATGCAGTACGGCGACAACTTCGGCTACCTGAAGGGCGATTCGCTGCTGGTCATCGAGCCGGGCAAGGATCCGCGCGAGTACCGCTATACGGCGGCGGCGTCCATGAGCGACGAGAAATACGCGCCCATCGACATCGATCCGGCGTTGCGCGACGAGGCGCTGGCCTTCGCCCTGTGGCCCAGCTGGGCATATCGCGAAGAGCGCTACAAGCTGCCGAAGTAGGGCCGCAAGAGCAAAACGGGTGCCTGTCCCGATTGGGACAGGCACCTTCGGCACCCGTGGGGCGTTGTGGGCTGGCGGGAGATGGTGACTGGGGAGCCAGGCACCGGAGGAAGTTAGCCGGAGCCTGGCACCTGTGGGGCGTTGTGGGCCCGCGGGAGAGGGTGCCTGGGGAGCCAGGCACCGGAGGAAATTACCTGGCCGCCAGCACCGTTCCCACGCAGTCGCCGAAGCCGATGCGGGGATAGCCGGGCTTGCTGCATTCGGCGCGCATGATGATCTGGTCGCCGTCCTGCAGGAAGGTGCGCTGCTCGCCCCAGGGCAGGTCGAGCGGCTGCTTGCCGCCGTTGGTCAGCTCCAGCAGCGAGCCGGCCTCGGAGGCCTGCGGGCCGGACAGCGTGCCGGTGCCCATCATGTCGCCGGGTTGCAGGTTGCAGCCGTTGACCGTGTGATGGGCCACGAGCTGCGCGACGTTCCAGTAGGCGTCGCGGAAGTTGCTGCGCGACAGCAGCGCCGGCTGCGCCTGCCTGGCGCGCGATTGCTCGGTCGAGATCAGCACTTCCATCTGCACGTCGAACGCGCCGTGCGCGCGATTCTCGGCCGATTCCAGGTACGGCAGCGGCTGCGGGTCGGCGGCGTCGCGCGTCCAGGCGGTGCGGAAAGGCTCCAGCGCTTCCAGCGTGACGATCCAGGGCGAAATCGTGGAGGCGAAGTTCTTGGCCAGGAAGGGCCCCAGCGGCTGGTATTCCCAGGCCTGGATGTCGCGCGCCGACCAGTCGTTCAGGATGCACAGGCCGAACACGTGCGACTCGGCCTCGCCCAGCGCGATGCGCTCGCCCTGCGCGTTGCCGCGGCCCACGAAGATGCCCAGCTCCAGTTCGTAGTCCAGCCGCTGGCACGGGCCGAACTGCGGCGCCTGGCCTTCGGCCGCCGGACGGGTCTGGCCGACCGGACGCGCAAAGCGCTGGTCCACGCCGATGCTGGAGGCGCGGCCGTGATAGCCGATGGGCACCCACTTGTAGTTGGGCAGCAGGGGGTTGTCCGGGCGGAACTGCTTGCCCACGGCGGTGGCGTGGTGCACCGAGATATAGAAGTCGGTGTAGTCGCCGATGTGCGCCGGCGTGGTGTACTCGGCTTCGGCCTGCGCCACCAGCAGCGGCTCGATGCGCGCCTGCAGGGCCGAGCCCGCGCGCAGCGCGCGCGACAGCGCCAGGCGCAGCGCGCTCCAGTGCGCCTGGTCGAGCGCCATCAGCGCGTTGAGCCGTTCGCCCTGGCAGGCGGCCAGCGCGGCCGCGGCGGCGCCGTCGAACGGCGCCTGGGCGGCCAGCGCCGCCAGGTCGACGATGGCCTCGCCGATCGCCACGCCGGGGCGGAACGGTTCCTGCGTACCCTTGCGGCGGAACGCGGCGTACGGCAGGTTCTGGATCGGGAACGAGGTGTCGGCGGCGTTGGCGCTGGCAACCCAGCTTTGCAGGGCTGGATCGTGGGTTTCGTTGAGCTTGCTCATGGCTGCTTGTCTCTGCTTCTGAATCGGAAAATGGCCGGGCCGCAATGCCCAGCGGCGATGAGCATCGCGCTCATCGCCGCTGCATGCCGGCGCCGGGGCGTCGGGCTCAGGCCTGTTCGGGGTTGAAGTGCTTCTGCAACCCCTGCCAGCACTGATAGTAGTCATCCTGGCGCTGGGGCGAAGCCAGGGCCTGCGCCGTGGGGCGGATCACGCGGCGCGTCTCGAACATGAAGGCCATGGTATCGCGAATGTAATGCGCCTGGCTGGTATCGGCATGGCTGGCTTTCTCGAAGGTATCGGCGTCCGGGCCATGGCCGCTCATGCAGTTGTGCAGGCTGGCGCCGCCCGGCGCGAAGCCCTCGGCCTTGGCGTCGTAGACGCCGTGGATCAGGCCCATGAACTCGCTGGCGACATTGCGGTGGAACCAGGGCGGACGGAAGGTGTTCTCCATCGCCAGGATGCGCGGCGGGAAGATGGCGAAATCCATGTTCGCCGTGCCCGGGGTGTCCGAGGGCGACGTCAGCACGGTGAAGATCGAGGGATCGGGGTGGTCGTAGCTGATCGAACCGACCGTGTTGAAGTTGCGCAGGTCGTACTTGTAGGGCGCGTGCGTGCCGTGCCAGGCCACCACGTTCAGCGGCGAATGGGTGATCGGCGCGCGCCAGAAGCCGCCGGTGAACTTGGCGATGAGCTCGAAATCGCCCTCGACGTCTTCGTACCAGGCCACCGGGATCTGGAAGTCGCGCGCGTTGGCCAGGCAGTTCGAGCCGATGGGGCCCAGTTCGGGCAGGCGCATCGCCGTGCCGAAGTTCTCCAGCACGTAGCCGCGCGCCACGTCGTCGAGCAGTTCGACGCGCAGGCGCACGCCGCGCGGGACGACGGCGATTTCATAGGGTTCGATGTCGATCAGGCCCAGCTCGGTGGCCAGGCGCAGGCGGCCCTGCTGCGGCACGATCAGCATTTCGCCGTCGGCGTTGTAGAAGAAGCGCCCCTGCATCGAGCGGTTGGCCGCGTACAGGTGGATGCCCACGCCGCTTTGCTCCTCGGGGCCGCCGTTGCCGCCCCAGGTGTGCATGCCATCGATGAAATCGGTGGGCGCGTCCGGAATCGGCAGCGGGCTCCAGCGCAACTGGTTGGGCGTGACCGGCTGGCGGCCGAAGTCGCTCAGCCAGCGCTGTGCGCCGGCAAACGGCGCGAACGGCAGGTGCTGCACGCCCGGACGGATGCGATACAGCCAGGAACGGCGGTTTTCGGCGCGCGGGGCGGTGAAGGCCGTGCCGGACAGTTGTTCGGCGTACAGGCCGTAGGGACAGATCTGCGGCGAATTGCGGCCGGCGGGCAGGGCGCCGGGCAGGGCCTCGGTGGCGCAGGCGTTGCCGAAGCCGGTCTGGTATTGCAAGGACATGGATGCCTCCTGGCGGTGCGGCCTGGTTCGGCGCGATGGCCGTCCGGGCTTTTTTTCGTCGTGGCGGCGCGCGGAAAGCGGCCGTGGAAAAAGCGCGTTCGAGCCATTCTGCGCAAAATTGCCCGCTATGGCTACGGGAATGCAAAAATAGTGGCTATAACTTTCGTGAATAATGGTGCTCCATGGCGGAACTGCGCAACATCGATCTCAACCTGCTGGTGATCTTCCAGCGCCTGCTGCAGGAGCGCAGCATCTCCGCGGTGGCGCGCCAGCTCGACCTGTCGCAGCCGGCGGTCAGCAACGCGCTGCGGCGCCTGCGCGCGGCCTGCGGCGACGATCTGTTCGTGCGCACGGCGCAGGGCATGCAGCCCACGCCGCATGCCGAGCGTCTGGGCGGGCCGGTGGGCGAGGCGCTGGCGCTGCTGTCGCATGCGCTGGACGCCACCCAGGACTTCGACCCGCGGGCCAGCACGCGGCGCTTTCGCATTGCCATGTCGGACGTCGGGGAAATCCATTTCATGCCGCGCCTGATGGACCAGTGCGCGCGCCATGCGCCGGGCGTGCGCATCGATTCGCTGCGTCTGCAGGGCGCCGACCTGCAGCGCGAGATGGACGCCGGACGGGTCGACCTGGCGATCGGCGCGTTCGCCGACCTGGGCGGCGCCGTCATGCAGCGCATGCTGTTTCGCCAGGGTTACGCCACGCTGTATCGCCAGGGCCATCCCAGCGCGCACGAGGGCATGAGCCTGAAGGCGTTCCGGGCCGCGCACCATCTGGTGGTGTCGCACGCCACGCCCTACGGACAGGTGAACCAATCGCTGGAGCGCGCCGGCGTGGCGCTGGGCGAACATTTCAGCGTGCCGCATTTCGCGGCGGTGCCGTACATCGTCAGCACCACCGACCTGCTGGCCACGGTGCCGCAGAAACTGGCGGCCAGCGCCGCCCCGCATTTCGGCCTGGGCCTGCTGACGCCGCCCTTGCGCATGCCCACCCTGCAGACCAACCTGTACTGGCACCGGCGCTTCCAGCGCGACAGCGGCAGCCAGTGGCTGCGCGCGCTGATCGTGCAGGCGTTCGCCGACGCGCCCTGAACGGCGGGCTCAGGCCGCCGGCGGGGCGACGACGGACTGGCGCGCGTGCTCCAGGGCTTCGCGCAGCACCGCCATGTCGCCGATATGGTTGGCCAGCAGCAGGATCAACGCCGCGTTCAGCTCGCGGCTCTGCTCGTCGCTGAGGTCGCGGTGAGTGTCGATCAGCGCTTCGTAGAAATTGTCGGGGCCCGCCAGGTTGGGCGTGGTGATCAGGGGCATGATGGGCTCCTTTACGCGCGGCCGATGGCGCGCGCCAGCGCCCGCCGGACGGCCTGGGCGTCGAAGGCGCGAAAGCGCGCCGCAATGTGTTGGTCGGGGCGGATCAGGTAGCAGGTGCCGGGCCGGGCGTCATAGCGGCGAGCCAGCCAGCCTTCGCTGTCCTCGACCACGCGCACCCCGTCGGGCGGGGCGGCCGGCGCGGCATCCGCGCCGCGGACCAGGATGGCTTGCACGGGCACCTCGTCCTGGCGCAGCGCCCGCAGCGCGTCCAGCATATCGGCCCGCGGCGTCTCCGCGCCGCAGAACAGCGCCAGCGCGAACTCGCCATCGAGCTGGGACAGCCACCAGCCGGGTTGCGCGTCCACCCGCACGGGCGCGTCCAGCGCCACGGCGCCCGGACGCATCGTGCCGGCAAAGGGGTCGCTGTCGGGCGTGTTCAGCGGCGAGTCTGCGTAGGCGGCGGGCACCGACAGGCGGCCGCTGTTGACCAGCGTGCGCGCGAACGGATGCTGGCGCGCCAGGTTGAGCACGGCGTTGCGGAAGGTGCGGCTGACTTCGCTCTTGGGCGTGATGAAGTCGGTCGAGCGCGATGAATTCAGGATATTCTCGTCGGCGGCGTATTCGCGCTCGGCGGCGTAGCTGTCGATCAGCGATTCGGGGGCGTGGCCCGCCAGCACCAGCTTCAGCTTCCAGGCCAGGTTCTCGGCGTCCTGCACGCCGCTATTGGCGCCGCGCGCGCCGAACGGTGAGACGCGGTGGGCCGAATCGCCGGCGAACACCACGCGCCCATGGCGGAAATGGTCCATGCGCTCGCAGGCAAAGGTGTAGACGCTCACCCATTCCAGTTCGAAGCGGGCGTCCGGGCCCAGCAGGGCGCGGATGCGCGGCAGCACGTTCTCGGGCTTGACGGCCTCGACGGGGTCGGCGTTCCAGCCCAGCTGGAAATCGATGCGCCAGACGTTGTCGGGCTGCATGTGCAGCAGGACCGATTGATTGGGATGGAAGGGCGGGTCGAACCAGAACCAGCGCTCGGCGGGGTAGTCGGCCGCCATCTTCACGTCGGCGATCAGGAAGCGGTCCTTGAAGACCCGGCCATGGGTTTCCAGGCCCAGCAGCTTGCGCACCGGCGAGCGCGCGCCGTCGCAGGCGACAAGCCAATCGGCCTGCAGGGTGTAGGCGCCATCGGGCGTGTCGACGGTGACCTGCACGCCGTCGGCCTGCTGCGCCACGCCCACCACCTTGCTTTTCCAGCGCAGCTCGATGCCCGGCTGGGCGCTGGCCAGTTCGTGCAGGTAGCCCTCGGCGTAATACTGCTGCAGGTTGATGAAGGCCGGGCGCCGGTGCCCGGGTTCGGGTAGCAGGTCGAAGCGCCAGACTTCCTGGTCGCGGAAGAACACCTTGCCCACGTTCCACGAGACGCCCTTGTCGACCATGCGCTGGCCCGCGCCCAGGCGGTCCCAGATCTCCAGCGTGCGCTTGGCGAAGCAGATCGCGCGCGAGCCGGTCGACAGGCGGTAGTCGTCATCCAGCAGCACGACCCGCAGGCCCTGCCGCGCCAGGTCCAGCGCCGTGGTCAGGCCCACCGGGCCCGCGCCCACCACGATCACGCCGTGCCTGGCTGGCGTGTCGCGCTCCTGGTCGGCGCATTTCGTATAGGCGAACTCGATCGCCTGGTAATCGATGTCTCCCACGACTGTCTCCTGCGTGGCGGGTATGTCTTGGTCTTCTGTTCAGGCGGGGCGCGCGGCCGGCGGAGAGGCCGCCGGCCGGGCCCGTCGATGCGGCGGGACGATCAGCCTTCGAGCTGCTTCCACATCTCGATGTCGCGCTTGTCGGTCCAGATGCGCGGGTCGTTGTAGCCGGTCGCCTCGTCGTAGGCGCGCGAGACGTTGAACGGCATGCAGTGGTCGAAGATCACCCACTGGCTGTAGCGCGGCTTCATGAAATCGTAGACCTCGCGGTAAATCGTCTTGAGGTCCTTGCCATCGGCCACGCCACGGTTGACGGCGGCGTACAGGTCGGTCAGGAAGGCGCGCGTGCCGGCCAGGCCCTGGCGCACTTCGGCGGCGCTCTTGAGCGCCGGGCCGCGGCCCGGGACCATTTTCTCGGCTGCGAAGCCCGCCAGCGCGTCCAGCGTGGCCGGCCATTCGCGGAAATAGCAGTCGCCGCAGTACGGGGTGGACTGGTACTCGACCAGGTCGCCGGCGAACAGGATCTTCTGCTCGGGCAGCCAGGCGATGGTGTCGCCCTTGGTATGGCCGCGGCCGACTTGCAGCAGCCTGACTTCCAGGTTGCCCAGGTCGACCGTCATTTCGCCCTTGAACGTCATGGTGGGCCACACCAGGCCGGGCGGAATCGATTCGACGTTGCGGAACAGGCGCGGGAAGCGGCCGATTTCGCTGGCCTTGTCCTGTTCGCCGCGTTCGGCGATCAGGTCGTAGGTGTCGCGGCTGGCCAGGATTTCCTGGGCGCCGTAGGCCGAGGCGCCAAACACGCGCACGGCGTGGTAATGCGACAGCAGGATGTACTTGATGGGCTTGTCGGTGACTTCGCGCACGCGGCGGATCACGTCCTGGGCCATGACGGGGGTGGCCTGGGTATCGACCACCATGACCGCGTCGTCGCCGACGATGATGCCGGTGTTGGGGTCGCCTTCGGCCGTATAGGCGTAGGCGTTGTCGGAGAGTTTTTCGAACGAAACGACCTTGTCTTCGAGGTCGGCGTGCGAGGCGAATTGTTTGCTCACGGTGGGCTCCTTCCACTTATACGAATGCGTGGAAGGAAATATAGCGCGGCGTTTGTTTTTGTGCAATACGTTTGCTATAGACGAATTCTCTAGCGCTTCTGGCAGCTCGGACAGAAATACGTGGCGCGCTGGCCCTGCACCAGGCGGCGGATCGGCGTGCCGCATACGCGGCAGGGCAGGCCGGCGCGCTCGTAGACGGCGGCGTGGATGGCGAAATAGGCGCCCGGCTCGCCGCTGGCGCCGACGTAGTCGCGCAGCGTGCTGCCGCCGGACTCCAGCGCGTCCGACAGGGTGGCGCGGATGGCGGCCGCCAGCCGGTCGCAGCGCGCCGCCGAGACGCGCTGGGCGGCCGTGCGCGGGTCTATGCCGGCGCGAAACAGGCTTTCCGACGCATAGATGTTGCCCACGCCCACCACCGCGTCGCCGGCCAGCAGGGCCTGCTTGATGGCGACCCGGCGCCCGCGGAAGTACGCGTGCAGCCAGCGGCCGTCAAAGCGCGGGTCGAAGGGCTCGATGCCCAGGCGGGCCAGCAGCGGGTGGGCGGCGACCGGGCCGGCCTCGCCGGGGTGCCACAGCACCGCGCCGAAGCGGCGCGGATCGTGCAGCCGCAGGATGGCGTGGTCGAAAACCCAGTCGACGTGGTCGTGCTTGCGCGGCGCCTCCTGCTCGGGCACCCGGCGCAGCGATCCGGACATGCCCAGGTGCACGATCTGCACGCCATGGTCGAAGCGCAGCAGCAGGTATTTGCCGCGCCGCCCGCATTCGAGCACGGTGCGGCCGGCCAGCAGGTCGGGCAGGGCGGGTGGAATGGGCCAGCGCATGCGCGCTTCGCGCACGACCAGGCGGCGTAGCGTCCGGCCCGTTATGACGGTGTCGATTCCCCGTCGGGTGGTCTCGACTTCAGGCAGTTCCGGCATGAGCCAGTGTAAGATCATCAATTGCGTGTACGAAGATTGTGCCATCAACCGGACGGGCCGCGTGAAGTTGTCGCTCAAACACATTAATTTCGGAGTAGCCGCGCTGGCGCTGGCGTTGGCGGGCTTGCAGTCCCTACCTGCGCAGGCCGCCGAGGTGCGTCCGCGCGATGCCACCGGCCCGCGCCTGATCCAGCCGAGCAAGCAGCCCGAGACCGAAGTCATCCGCCTGCGGCCGGGGCAATTGCCCTATGTCTCGCTTACCGCCGACATCTTCTATCGCATCGTCGGCGCCGAACTGGCCGCCCAGCGCGGCATGTACGGCACCGCCGCCGCCACGCTGGTGACGCTGGCGCGCGAGACCGGCGATCCGCGTCTGGCCCGCCGCGGGCTGGAGTTCCAGCTTGCCGGGGGCAACCTGCCGGGCGCCCTGGATGCGGCGCGCGCCTGGTCCAGCCTGGCGCCCAACGATATCGAGGCCAGCTCCACCGAGCTGGCGCTGGCCGCCGCCAACGGCGAGACCGCGGGGCTGGCGGCGGCGCTGCGCAAGCGCATCGACACCGCGCGCGACAAGCCGGCGGCCATCGTGCAGGCCATGGGCGTGCTCAGCCGCCTGAACGACCGCCGCCTGGCGCTGCGCATCCTGGACGAATCGCTCAGCGACAGCGCCCGCAAGCTGCCCGCCGCCCACCTGGCGCTGGCCGACGTGGCGCAGGCCGCGGGCGATTACCCGCGCGCCGCCAGCGAGGCCTACGCCGCGCTGGCCGCCGACCCCAGGTCCGAGGCCGCCGCGCAGCGCGTGCTCGAATATGGCGCCAAGGTCGACGCCACGCGCGCGCAGCACCAGGCGCGCGCCTTCATCAGCCGCAATCCGGACGCGCGCAAGCTGCGCCTGATGCTGGCCGGCCAGATCGCCGACGGCGGCGACTACGACGGCGCGCTGGCCGAACTGCAGTCGATGGCGCGGCGCTCGCCCGAGGATTTCGACCTGATGTTCATGCAGGCCCAGCTGGCCTACAAGGCGGGGCGCCTGGACCAGGCGCGCGGCTACCTGCAGCAATACCTCGACGTGCAGAACCAGCGCCAGATGGCCACGGCGCCGGGCGCCACCGACGCCGGCGCCGCCGCGGCCGACGCCCATGTGCTGCTCTCGCGCATCGCCGAGGACCAGGGCCGCTACGACGAGGCCATCCGCGAGCTGGGCCGCATCGACGACCCGGCCATGCGCTATTCGGCGCACATGCGCCAGGCCACGCTGCGGGCGCGCCAGGGGCGCATCGACGACGCGCTGGCCATGGTGGACCGGGCCGATCCGCAGGATGACGAAGAGCGCACGCTGGGCGTGCTGACCAAGGCGCAGATCCTGCGCGACGCCGACCAGGTCGATCGCGCGGTGGCCATCCTGGTGGCGGCCGACAAGGCCATGCCCGACACGGTCGAGATCAAGTACGAACTGGCCATGCTGTACGAGCGCCAGGGGCGCATCGACCAGCTCGAGCGCCTGCTGCGCGAAGTCATCGCGCTCGATCCCGACCATGCCCATGCCTACAACGCGCTGGGCTACACGCTGGCCGACCGCAACCAGCGGCTGCCCGAGGCGCTGGACCTCATCACCCAGGCGCTCGAACTGTCGCCCGAGGACCCCTTCATCCTCGACAGCATGGGCTGGGTCAAATTCCGCATGGGCGAGCCCGCCGCCGCGATCGAATACCTCAAACGCGCCTATGCGCTGCGTCCCGAGGCCGACATCGCCGCCCACCTGGCCGAAGTGCTGTGGGTGCAGGGCGAGCGCGACAGCGCCACCGAGCTGCTGCGCACCGCCTACGCCAAGGATCCCAAGAACCACGCCCTGCTCGACACGATGCGCCGCCTGGAGGTGCGCCCGTGAGCGCCTGCCCGGCGCCGCGCTTGCCCGTCCGCTGGCTGCACGCATTCACGCTGCTCCTGCTGCTGGCCGTGTTGGCCGGCTGCGTCAGCGTGCCCAAGCCCATGGCCGGCGCGGGCGAGGACGCGTTCTCGCGGGTGGGCCGGTTCGCCATCACCGTCACGGAATCCGACGGCAGGCAGCAGGCCGTGCAGGGCGGTTTCGCGTGGCGCGACGACGGCGGCAGCTATCTGCTGGACCTGACCAATCCGCTGGGCTCGACCGAGGCGCGCGTCGAAGGGCGCCCCGGCATGGCCGTCCTGACGCGCGCCAACGGCGAACGCCTGGCGGCCGAGCATCCCGACGCGCTGGCCGAGGACGCCCTGGGCAGTCCGGTGCCGGTGACGGGGCTGCGCGACTGGCTGCGCGGCCGCCTGATGGCCGGCGCGGCGCCCGATGGCCTGCAGCGCGACGCGCAGGGCCGCCCCACGGCCTTCGAGCAGGATGGCTGGAGCGCGCGCCTGAGCCGCTACGACGCGCAGGGCCCGCAACTGCTGGTGCTGCAGCGCCAGGAGCCCGGCCGCCGCATCCTGGTGCGGCTGGTCATCACCCAGCCCTAGGCGGGCGGCGGTCTAGAATAGGGGCATCCCCAGCCCTGGCTTTCGCCGTGACGCTCTACGACGTACCCGCACCCGCCAAGTTGAATCTGTTTCTGCACGTGGTGGGCCGCCGCGCCGACGGCTACCACCTGCTGCAGACCGTGTTCCGGTTCATCGACCTGGCCGATACCCTGCATTTCGAAGCGCGCGCCGACGGCGCCATCGGCCGCGCGTACGAGCTGCCGGGCGTGGCGGAATCCGACGACCTGGTCGTGCGCGCCGCGCGCAGCCTGCAGCAGGCCACCGGTACCCGCCAGGGCGCGCAGATCGACCTGCGCAAGCGCATCCCGCAGGGCGGCGGCCTGGGCGGCGGGTCGAGCGATGCCGCCACCACCCTGATCGCCCTGAACCGGCTCTGGGGCACGGGCCTGTCGCGCAGCCAGCTGATGCGGCTGGCGCTGCCGCTGGGCGCCGACGTGCCGGTCTTCGTCTTCGGCCAGTCGGCCTTCGCGCAGGGCGTGGGCGAAGACCTGACGGCCGTGGCGCTGCCGCCGGCGGCCTATCTGGTGGTGCAGCCCGACGCCGGCGTACCCACCGCCGCCGTTTTTTCCGACCCCGATTTGACAAGGGATTCTGCTTCGGTCACAATAGCGGACTTTCTTGCTTTGCCAACTTCCTGCTTTGGCAGGAATGATCTGGAGCCGGTGGTGTTGCGGCGGTATCCTGAAGTTTCAGGGTCTGTGCGCTGGCTTGTCGAGCACGGTTTGCGTGTTCGGATGTCGGGATCTGGGGCGTGTCTTTTCGCCGAATTTCCCACCCTGCCGGAAGCGGTTTTGGCACAAGAGGAAATAACCGCTACAATGCGCGTCGCTGGAAAAACAACCAGCCTCACGCATCCCGGGTTCCGGTTGGTACAGGCTAGTACTGGATTGACTGAGCATCCGTTGCGGAACTGGATTGCAAGCTAGTTGGGGAGTCGCCAAGCTGGTTAAGGCACCGGATTTTGATTCCGGCATGCGAAGGTTCGAATCCTTCCTCCCCAGCCAAACCAATACATAAAAAAGCTGTTGAACGCGCCCGTCAGACACTGGCTCCAGTTCAGCAGCTTTTTTGTTTTACGAGATTTTCAGCGCGCACCTTCGTACGTGACCTGAAACCGACCACTGCATCAACATCATGGCAAACGACAGCTTCATGATTTTCACGGGCACCGCCAATACGCGGCTGGCCGTGGACGTAGTCAACCACCTCGACATGTCGCTGGGAAAAATGACCGTCGGTCGTTTCTCCGATGGCGAGGTGATGGTCGAGATCAACGAGAACGTGCGCGGCAAGGACGTCTTCGTGCTGCAGCCCACCTGTGCGCCCACGAACGACAACCTGATGGAAATCATGGTGATGGTCGATGCCCTGCGCCGCGCCTCGGCCGGCCGCATCACCGCCGCCATCCCGTATTTCGGCTATGCCCGCCAGGATCGCCGGCCGCGCTCGGCGCGCGTGGCGATCTCGGCCAAGGTCGTGGCCAACATGCTGCAGGTCGCCGGCGTCGACCGCGTGCTGACCATGGACCTGCACGCCGACCAGATCCAGGGCTTCTTCGACATCCCGGTCGACAACATCTATGCCGGTCCGATCCTGCTGGGCGACATCTGGCGCCGCAATTTCTCGAACCTGGTGGTCGTGTCGCCCGACATCGGCGGCGTGGTGCGCGCCCGCGCGCTGGCCAAGCAGCTGGAAGCCGACCTGGCCATCATCGACAAGCGTCGTCCGCGCGCCAACGTGTCGGAAGTGATGAACATCATCGGCGAAGTCGATGGCCGCACCTGCATCATCATGGACGACATGGTCGACACCGCCGGCACGCTGTGCAAGGCGGCCCAGGCCCTGAAAGACCGCGGCGCCGGCGCCGTGTACGCGTATTGCACGCACCCGGTGCTGTCGGGCGGCGCCATCGAGCGCATCGAGACTTCCTCGCTGGACGAGCTGGTCGTCACCGACACCATCCCGCTGTCCGAGCAAGGCCAGGCCTGCGGCAAGATCCGCCAGCTCTCGTGCGCCGCGCTGCTGGGCGAGACCATTCTGCGCATTTCCAACGCCGAGTCGGTCAGCTCGCTGTTTGCCGACTGATCGGCGCCCGTATTCCCGAATTTGCGCGCCGCTGGTCGCGGCGGCGTGCAAAAACCACGCAGCGCATGTCGCGCGGCGTGTTTTAACCGGCGATTCATTCGCCAGATTGTTTGGAGTTTTCCATGAAATTCAACGCCACTGCGCGTAGCGTCCAGGGTTCGAGTGCGAGCCGCCGCCTGCGCCGCGCGGGCCGCGTGCCTGCCATCGTCTACGGCGGTACCGCTGCCCCCCTGAACATCGAACTGGATCACAACGAGATCTACCATGCCCTGCGCAAGGAAGAATTCCACGCGTCGATCCTGAACATGGTGCTCGAGGGCGGCAAGACCGAAGAAGTGCTGCTGCGTTCGATCCAATGGCACGCCTACAAGCCGCAAGTCATGCACGTCGACTTCCAGCGCGTCGATGCCAACCAGGCCCTGCACACCAAGGTGCCCCTGCACTTCGTCAACGCCGAGGTGTCGCCCGCCGTCAAGCTGAGCGGCGCGATCATCTCGCACGTGCTGACCGAACTGGACATCACCTGCCTGCCGGCGCTGCTGCCCCAGTTCATCGAAGTGAACCTGGGCGATCTGCTGGGCGGCGGTTCGATCCACCTGGCCGACATCAAGCTGCCCAAGGGCGTGACGTTCAACGCCCACGGCGGCGACACCAACCCCCTGATCGCCGCCGCGGTCGTCAAGGGTGGCGGTGCCGCTGAAGAAGGCGACGCTGCCGCCGAGCAACCTGCCGCCTGAGTGCGCCAGGGCGCGGCGGCCGCTGTCCGCCGCGGGCTCGTGCCCGACGTCCCCGAAACCCTGCGCATGCGATTTGCATGCGCAGGGTTTTGTACTTTACAAATACGCGTCCCGATGCATACGCCGCCATGTCAGATCCCATTCGCCTGATCGTCGGGCTGGGCAACCCCGGCCCCGACTACGAAACGACCCGCCACAACGCCGGTTTCTGGCTCGCCGACCACCTGGCCGACGACCTGCGCACCGCGTTCGCGCTCGAGAAAGGGTTCTTCGGGATGCTCGCCAAGGCGCGCTACGCGGGCGAGAACGTCGTGCTGCTCAAGCCCATCACCTACATGAACCGCTCCGGCCAGTCCGTCGGCGCGGTGGCGCGCTTCTACAAGCTGGCGCCCGAGCAGGTGCTGGTGCTGCATGACGAACTCGACCTTCTGCCGGGTCAGGTCAAGATCAAGCAGGGCGGCGGCCATGCCGGCCACAACGGCCTGAGAGACATCCAGGCGGCGCTGGGCAGCCCCAATTTCTGGCGCCTGCGCATCGGCATCGGCCATCCCCGCAGCCTCGGACTGGCGCAGCAAGTCGCCGACTTCGTCCTGCATCCGCCGCGCCGCGAAGAACAGCAGCAGATCGATACGGTCATCGACCGTTGCCGCGCCGTCGTGCCGGCGATGCTGGCCGGCGACTTCGCGCTGGCCACGCGCCAGCTGCACGGCGCCAACGGGGCTTGAGCGGCATGACCATGGCGCGGCAGGGCGCGGCGCGCTCCACGACGTTTCGCCAGGAGCTGGCCGATTGCTGGCGCTTCTTGCGCCGGCCCACCCTGAGCGGCCGCCTGCCCGGGCGGCGCGCCGGCAGCGGCTGGGCCAGCGACTGGCGGCCCGGCGTCGGCGCCGCGCGCCTGCTGGCCTGGGCCGCGGTGCTGTGGGCCCTGAACCTGTTCGCGCTCGGCCCCATCGCCGTCACCGTGGCCGGCGCCGGCGGCGCCATGCACCGCCTGGATCCGGCCAACATCCCCTGGCTGACCGCCATCCTGTGGGCGCCCCTGGTCGAGGAACTGCTGTTTCGCTACGGCCTGCGCCGCCCCGCGCAGGCGCTGTGGTTCTGCCCCATGGTGCTGCCCGCCATCCTGTGGGGCGCGCAGGGCTGGACGCTGGCGCTCGTCGCCCTGGCGGTATGGCTGGCATGGCTGTCGCTGCGCCGCGGGCGCGCTTCGCTCGCCGGCTGGGACACCAGCTGGCGCCGCTACTACAGCTACCGCTTCGGACTGGTGTTCCATCTGGTGGCGCTGACCTTCGCCGCGGTCCACCTGAACAACTTCTCGCTCAGCCAGACACCCGTGTGGCTGCTGCCGCTGCTGGTGCTGCCCCAATGGGCCACCGGCCTGGTGCTGGGATGGATACGGGTGCGGCGCGGCATCGGCGCGGCGATCGCGCTGCATGCGCTGTTCAACGGCGGTCCGGTGCTGATGATCTGGCTGCTGATGACACTGATGCCGGCCGGCGCCTGAAGGCAGGGCGCCGCCACAGGCGGTAAACTGCACCGTTAACGCTTTGATTACACATACTTAGACAGGATTTCCATGGCTCTGCAATGCGGCATCGTCGGCCTGCCCAATGTCGGCAAATCGACGCTCTTCAACGCCCTGACCCGCGCCGGCATCGCCGCCGAGAACTACCCGTTCTGCACCATCGAGCCCAACGTGGGCGTGGTGGAGGTGCCCGATCCGCGCCTGGACAAGCTGGCCGAGATCGTCAAGCCCGAGCGCATCCTGCCGGCCACCGTCGAATTCGTCGACATCGCCGGCCTGGTGGCCGGCGCCAGCCAGGGTGAGGGCCTGGGCAACCAGTTCCTCTCGCACATCCGCGAAACCAACGCCATCGTCAACGTGGTGCGCTGCTTCGAAGACCCCAACGTGGTCCACGTCGCCGGCAAGGTCGACCCCATCGCCGACATCGAAGTCATCGAGACCGAATTGGCGCTGGCCGACCTGCAGACCGCCGAGAAAGCGCTGCACCGCCACTCCAAGACCGCCCGCTCCGGCGACAAGGACGCGCAGCGCCTGGTCACCGTGCTGGAGAAATGCATCGCCCAGCTCAACCAGGCCAAGCCCGTGCGCGGCCTGGACCTCAGCGACGAAGAGCAGGCCCTGATCGCGCAGCTGTGCTTCATCACCGCCAAGCCCGCCATGTACGTGGGCAACGTCAGCGACGACGGCTTCACCGACAACCCGCTGCTCGAGCGCCTGGCCGAATTCGCCAAATCGCGCAACGCACCCATGGTCGCCATCTGCGCGGCCATCGAATCCGAAATCGTCGACCTGCCCGAAGAAGACCGCCAGGCCTTCCTGTCGGACATGGGCATGGAAGAACCCGGCCTGAACCGCCTGATCCGCGGCGCCTTCACCCTGCTCGGCCTGCAGACCTACTTCACCGCCGGCGTGAAGGAAGTGCGCGCCTGGACCATCCCCATCGGCGCCACCGCGCCGCAGGCCGCCGGCGTCATCCACACCGACTTCGAACGCGGCTTCATCCGCGCCCAGACCATCGCCTACGAAGACTTCATCGCCTGCAAGGGCGAGCAGGGCGCCAAGGAAGCCGGCAAGATGCGCGCCGAAGGCAAGGAGTACGTGGTCAAGGATGGGGACGTGATGAACTTCTTGTTCAACGTCTGACCGTGAGCGTGATGTCTTTTAGTCATGCACGGTGGGCCATTGCTGCCGCACTGGTCGGCACGGCGCTGGCCAGCGTGGCGCAAACCCAGGACGCGCTCCCCGCAAATTCGGTCCTCGACGCTCAGACCCGGAATACGCAGGAGCCGTCGAAGCGGCTATTGCAGAGATTGTATGGCGAGCAGTTGCCGTTCGGGGAGAAGTCGCCGGCCGAAGTCGCCAAGATACTGAACTACGCTGTTTTCAATCATTGCAGTATCGATCTGCCGCATACCGGCAGAGAGGACATCACGGAACTGTTCGACGTGTGCCGTACGTCCTGTGGCGGCTATTCGTATGTGTTGAGGGGCTTGCTGGGCGCGTACGGGATCAGGACGCGATACGCCAATCTGTACAACTTGCCCAAGCAGGGCAATCACACCATGGTGGAAGCCGAGGTCGAGCCTGGCGTATGGGCGTTGTACGATCCGACTTTCGGCGTGTATTTTTCGAAGCGGCTTGGCGATAAACCATTGTCGTTGGAAGAAGTCCGCTTCATGCTGACACCCGAGACGATCAAGCAATACGTCAACACCGCGGCGAAGGAGGGCGCGCCAGCGCGCGATGCCAAGGTCGGCGATCTGTACGCCAAGTCGCGTTTCAACTATTCCAACATGGATCTGGACTCGTACGTGACTGCCGAGGCTGGGGTTCCGGTGGGACAGAACGTCAAGGTCCCGCTCGTCATGCCGCTGCGCATGTCGGGTACCAAGGTCGTCGCGGGGAAAATCGGCGCGCAGAGCCTCGAGGAGGGGCGGGCGGCATTTCTGCAATGGACCCGGGATACGCTCAATAGCGCGGGGCGGCATGACGATGTGTCGTATCTGTTTCACATCGTTGGCAATTACAGACCGTACTACAGATCGGCCAATATCGTCCGGTTGACGAAACTGAAGAAAGGCAAGATCTACCGCATCGCGTTCTCGGGGATTGCGCCTGGCGATGCACAACTGCAGATCGTCGACATCGGACGGGATATCAAACTCAATTCGATACTTGCCGAGACGCTGGAGCCGGGGCCGTATACGGCGGAGCGACGCTTTCGCGCCATCAACGATCGGGCGGACATCTATGTCTCATTGTCCCCGTCCGCGGCGAAAACCATTTATCTCTTCGGCGTGAGCGTTCGCGAGGAGTAGCTGCCGGGTCGCCCGCCACGGCGAACCCCGGCAACGCGCCCGCCGGAAACGGCGCCTATTGCCGGGCCCCGATATCGTCGACGATTTTCTGCCACTTGGCTTCCTCGGCTTCCAGGAACTGGCCCAGTCCTTCGGGCGAGGATGGGCGCAACTCCACGCCCATGGTCACCATCTGCGAGACGAACTCGGGATTGCGCAGGACCGCCTGGGTGCTTTGGTTCAAGCGCGTGACCACGTCCGCGGGAACGCCCGGCGGGGCCAACAGCGCATACCAGATGCTGCTGGTGACGTTGGGCAGGCCGGCATCGTTGGCGGTGGACAGGTTCGGCATGAAGTCCGGCATGCCGGCCTCCCGCGTCGTGGGCAGGTCGGGCATGAGCGTACTGCGCCCGGCGCTGGTTACAGCCAGGGCACGGACTTTGCCCGATTGGACCAGCGGCGCCAGATGGCCCACCGTGCTCAGCAACAGGTGTATTTCGCCGCTCATGAGGGCAACGCTGGCTGGCGCCGCGCCCTTGTAGGGGATGCGTTGCATGTTCAGGCCCGCGGCGCGCAGCATGTATGCCGTTTCGAGATAGGTATTGCTGGCCGACGTGCCGTAGTTCAGTTGCCCGTCGTGCGCCTTGGCGTAGTCGATGAATTCCTGCAGTGTGCGGGTCGGCAGCATCGGGGCAATGGCGATCGCGACCGGCGCTTCGCCGATCATGGAAATCGGCGTGACGTCGTCGCGGACCTTGAATTTCGCCTCGCTGAACAGGCTCGGGTTGACCGCGTGCGTCGATGTGGCCAGGTAAATGGTGTAGCCGTCCGGCTTTGCGTTCTTGATGGCCTGGGAGGCCAGCAGGCTGTCGGCGCCCGGGCGGTTCTCGACCACGACCGGTACGCCGATCTCGGCGTTGAGGTACTTCGCGAAGGCACGCGTCAGCACGTCGGAGCCGCCGCCGGCGGCAAACCCCACCACCAGGCTGATCGGCTTGCTCGGATAGTTGTCGGCGTACGCGTGCAGCGGCATCAGTGCGCCGATTGCTGCCGCGGCTGCGGCAAGTAGTCTCCTGTACATCGCCATCTCCTCTGTTCCTGGATGAATGATCCAATCGCGGGCTTGCCGGTGCGCAAGGGCGCGATTCCCTGCTTGCGGATAGGGCGCGCTTCGGTTGCTTGAATAGTCATATGAGCGCGCGCTGAATTTATCATGAAATTGAATGGTTAGTCATTCAATTTGACGGCGCGAACGTAGCTGCCCATAGGCTGGGGTGGATGGCTTGCCGAATTTTCCAGAGGAAGCAGGGCGTGCGCCGCTGCGCCGTCGGGAGGGGCGCCGTCAATGTTCCATCAAGAAATTGAATGGTTAGTCATTCATATTTGTGATCGAACCTGATCATGCGCGCGCAAGGAACGAACAGGTTTTCCTGCCGGCTTGCCGCCGCAGCCGGGCGCCTGGCAGGCATGCGGCCCGCGGAGCCGGGCCGGCGGGCGGCTCAGGCGGTGCGGCCGCGCCGCGCGCGTTTCTTCGGCTTCGCACTGGCCGCGGCGGGAGCGTCGCCTTCGGATTCGCTGGCGAGATGGGCGGGCCGGAGTTCGCCGGCCCGGCGCAGTTCTTCATAGCGGCTGCTGCCGCGCGGCAGCAGCAGGTCTTTCCAGGCGGCATGGACCGCCTGGTCGAGATACTCGTCCAGGGTGACGATATGGCGCAGACGCCAGTGCTTCAGGGGCCATGCATGCGCCGCGATGATGATGCGGTACACCAGCAGTTCCACGTTGGTCGGCGCCAGGTAGCCCACGCGTATGCAATCCGTGACGCACGCTTCAATAAGCCTGTTGGTGTCGAGTTCGAGCTGCTTCATCTGCTCGATGTATTCGGGCTTGAGAGACTTGGTCTCGCGGTAGGTCAGCAGCACGGCTTGCTGGTTGGCGGCCATGACGCGCGTGTAGGCATCGATGGCGCGGTACAGGCGCGCGATGGGATCTTCGACGCCCAGCAAGGCGGATGGCACTTCTTCCTTGTTGCGCTGGACGATGTGCTGCAGCGCCAGGAAGAGCAGGTCCTGCTTGTCCGGCACGTACTGGTACATCAGCCCGGCGCTGACGCCGGCCTCGTCCGCGATGTCCTTGACCGTGGCGGCGTGATACCCCATGCGCGAGAAGAGCTTGATCGCGGCCTTTACCAGCTGTGCGCGGCGGCGTGTTACCAGGGAGGAGTCGTCGGCGGAATTGGGCATGTCGGGATGGGGCTCCTTCGGCGGCGCCCAAGGCGCCGCGGTGGGCGCTAGGGCCTGGAGTGGCGGCATGGCTGCGGAAAAACCAGCCGCCGGGCCTGCATTATGAAGCCATGTTCACCCCGCCGCCAAGTTGGGCGGGGCCTGGCCGTGGCCGCGGCGTGTTTTCGCCATGCCCGGGCCGAACCGGCGCCTGCTCGCAGGCAGGCTGTCGGGCAGGCGGCCCGCGGCCTATCTGATCTCCGAATCCACCGCGAACACCGCCTGCGAGCGGTAGCGCTGGATGACGTCGGGCAGGGACTCGCTGCCGCCGCCCTTGCGGATCAGCCAATAGTTGATGGCCGCCATGCCGACCAGGAACTCCTTGCATTGCTGCCTGGCGTCGATGATGGCCGAATAGGCGAGATAGATGACCTGGGCCTGCATGCGGGCCGGCGCGTTGTAGAAGCCGCCGATGACGTTGGAGACGACGCGCATGAGCAGGTCCTTCTCGCTTTCGAAATCGCCCTTGTCCACGCATGCCCAGTAGGCGTCTTCCTTGCCGCTGGGCACGAAGCTGTCCACCCACTGGCGATAGTCCTTGTCGGCGACGATGGACATGGCCATGCGCTGCAGCGCTTCGTGGTCGGCCTGCTCGAGCGGATGCGCGGCGCAGAAGTCGCACAGGGCGCGCACTTCCTTGAACAGCGACTCGTGGCCCCGGCCGATATTGTTGTAGCTGTCCATCAGGCGCTGCAGGTTGCGGCGGAATTCCTGGATCTGCGATTCGCCGCCTTCGATGCTGTCGAGCAGGGGGTAGATCTGGTAGTTGTGGGCGCAGATCGAATTGATGTAGTCGCTGATGGCCTGCGTGGTGTTGGCCATGGCGTCCATCAGCACGTTGGCGCGCTTGGGGTCGAGTTCCAGCGATTTTTCCAATCGTTCCAGGCCGTGGCTGACGGAGGCCTGCAGGGGGACGGTGTGTCGGACGATTTCCTTGACGTAGGCTGTCGACAGGTTGCCGAGCGCCGACTGGAATTCGTCGACGGTTACGGCGCGCACGGATTCGTCGAGCTGCCGGCGCTTGGTTTCCCTGGTCTTGAGGCGCTGGTTGATCAGGAAGGTGATGGCCGAGGCCAGAATCGCCAGGCTGGTGGCGACGTCGACACCGAATTGAATCTTCGACAAATCCATCTGCAAGAATCCTTGTTTTTATTTCATAATGTAAACACTCTCAACATATCACGTTTTTATTTCGTTCAATGGGCAAGGGCGGCCCGGGCTTGCCGGTCAGCGAGTTGTGTGCGTCAGCGGCGCGGCCCATGGCGGAGTGCCGAAAATTACCACTGGTAATATCCATATATCCAAACCGCATATTCCGCCCCGCGAGCGATCGCCGGGCACGCCGACCAACATGAATCGCAATCTCTGGCTGTTGTCGATCCTGCAGGGCCTGTTTCTTACCAACAACGTCACTTTCATCGCCATCAATGGCCTGGTCGGGTTCGCGCTCGCGCCGTATGGCTGGATGGCGACGCTGCCGGTCATGGGCTATGTGGTCGGGGGGGCGCTGTGCACGGGGCCGGTCGCGTGGACGCAGAAACGCTACGGCCGCAAGGGCAGCTTCACGCTGGGGCTGCTGGTGGCTGCCGGCTCGGCGCTGCTGTGCGCGTTCGCGGTCTATATAGGCAGTTTCTGGTTGCTGTGCGCCGCGACCGCGATCGCGGGTTATTACTCGGCCAACGGGCAGCTTTACCGGTTTGCCTCCGCGGAGCTGGCCGCGCCCGGCGCGCGCGAGAAGGCGGTGTCGCTGGTGATGGCGGGCGGACTGCTGGGGGCGGTGGTGGGGCCCAATCTGGCTTCGGTCACCAGGGAGTTGTTCGTCACGCCGTTCATGGGCGCGTACCTGGCGCTGGCCGTGGTGGCGCTGCTGGCGATGGCGGTGCTGGCGCGCATCGAGTTTCCGGAGGTGGCGCAGCGCGCCAGCGCGGATGGCGGCCGTCCGTTGTCGGTGATCGCGCGCCAGCCCGCGTTCATCGTGGCCACCGGGGCCGGCGCGCTGGGCTACGGGGTGATGAACCTGCTGATGGCGGCCACGCCGCTGGCGATGCAGCACCACGGCCTGCCGTTCGCGGATGCGGCGTTCGTGCTGGAGTGGCACGTCATCGGCATGTTTGCGCCCGGCTTCTTTACCGGCCATCTCATCAAGCGTTTCGGCGTGCTGCCCATCATGGGCTGGGGCGCCGTGCTCAATCTGGTCTGCATCGGCGTGGCCCTGTCCGGGGTGGAGCTGCACCATTTCACGGTGTCGCTGTTCCTGCTGGGGGTGGGGTGGAACTTCCTGTTCACCGGCAGCACGACGTTGTCGCTGTCGACCTATACGGCCGAGGAGAAGGACCGGGCGCAGGCCGCGATGAATTTCTGCGTGTTCGCCGTGATGGCGGTGAGTTCGCTGACGTCCGGGATGCTGGTGACGACCCGGGGATGGACCGTGCTGAACGTGGGCTCGCTGGTGCCCATGGTGCTGATCTGCGCGGGCCTGGTGTGGCTGGCGTGGCGCAAGGCCCCCAGCCGGGCGGCCGTGGGCTAGGGCCGCGCGGCAAACCCGCCGGCTCGGGCGGATTTTTTCCTGCGTGCGGCGCTTTCAGGAAGCGAGTTGTCCGCGTACGGCGCGGTAGGACGCGCCCAGCAGCAGCTTGGCGC
This sequence comes from Bordetella genomosp. 6, assembly GCF_002119705.1. Classification (NCBI taxonomy): domain Bacteria; kingdom Pseudomonadati; phylum Pseudomonadota; class Betaproteobacteria; order Burkholderiales; family Alcaligenaceae; genus Bordetella; species Bordetella genomosp. 6. The sequence continues at coordinate 4,202,642 of NZ_CP021107.1, read as the reverse complement.
TTTCCTCGGCGGCGGCGGCATCGCGCGTGCACACAGCCTCGAGCAGGCGCTGCCAGTCGCCCACGGACTCGCGCCGGCGCTGCTGGCTCTGAAAGCTGAGCGACTTGCCGCGCACGGAGGTTTTCCAGAGCATCTGGTTGCTCAGGCCTTCGTACATGGTGCCCAGCTGTTTCCAGCCTACTGCCTGTATCAGCAATTGCTGGGTCTCGATGGAGACCTTGGCATAGGAGGCCGGCGAGGTGGACGGTTTGTCGGCGAGCTGACGCAGGCGTTCTACCTGCTGGCGCAGTTGCGCAAGGATGTCGTCGTCGCCATGCTCGGCCACCCGGCGCGCGGCCAGCCCGAGCAGCTGCGCGCGGATGCAGAAGATTTCTTCTATTTCATCGGCGCGTATTTCGCGCACGCGCGCGCCGAAGCGGGGCACGCGTTCGATCACGCCGCGCCGCTCCAGGGTGCTGATGGCCTCGCGCACGGTGGTGCGGCTGACCGCGAATCGATCGGACAGCGTTTCTTCCTTGAGGCGTTCTCCCGGCTGGAGCACACCGGTCTGAATCGACTGCATCAGCCGGTCGGCGACCTGTTCAGGCAGCGACTTCGACGTTCGTCCCAGGGGGAGTTCTTCTATATCGGCCGACTGTGGTTGGCGAGTCATGGAGGTGCGGTCAGGAGGAAATGGCCATGATGGAGAGCGGATAGTATATCCCGCGCCCATGCGCGGGATGCCTCATGCAGCAAGGGTTGGCAGGTCGCGGCGCGCCGAGATCGCGGCGGGGTCGGTGCGTATTTCGATGAGCGCGGTCCGGCCGCTGGCGCATGCCCGTTCGAACGCCGCGGGGAAGCCATCGTGGTGCGCCACGCGTTCGGCATGGGCGCCGTAGGCTTTGGCCAGCGCGACGAAGTCGGGGTTGCGCAATGAGGTACCCGACACGCGCCCGGGGTAATGCATTTCCTGGTGCATGCGGATGGTGCCGAACATGCCGTTGTTGACGATGATGAAGACCACGGCGGCGTCGTACTGGATGGCGGTGGCCAGTTCCTGGCCGTTCATCATGAAGCAGCCGTCGCCCGCGAAGCAGACCACGGCGCGGGTGGGCGCCGCCAGCTTGGCGGCGATGGCGGCCGGCACGCCATAGCCCATGGCGCCATTGGTGGGCGCCAGTTGGCGGCGTCGTGGCGAGTACTGGAAGTAGCGGTGCACCCAACCGGCGTAGTTGCCCGCGCCGTTGGTCACGATGGCATCCTGCGGCAGATGCTGGTTGAGCCAATGCATGACCTGCGCCAGGTCGGTGTCGCGGCGGGCCGGGGCGACGGCCAGGTCGGCCCGGTAGTCGTCCGCCAGTTCGCGCAGCCAGCCGCCGCGGTGCGCGGGCGGGGTGTCGCAGGCATCCAGTTGCGCGGCGAAGGCCTGGATGTCCGCCGCGATCGGCAGGTCGGCCGGATAGACGCGCCCCAGTTCCTGCGGATCGGGGTGGACGTGGATCAAGGTCTGGCCGGGATGCTCCGGCGCGATGAGCGCGTAGCCGTCCGTGGTGGCGTCGGCCAGGCGCGCGCCGACGACCAGCAGCAGGTCGGCCTGGCGCACATGCCGCGCCAGGCTGGGCGCGATGCCCAGCCCGATGTGGCCGGCGTAGCAGGGGTGGCGGTTGTCGAAGCGGTCCTGGCGCCGGAAAGCCGTGGCCACCGGCAAGCCGGCGCGTTCGGCATAGCGTGCGATGGCGGCGCTGGCCGCTTCGTTCCAGCCGCCGCCGCCGACGATCAGCAGCGGCCGACGGGCCGTCGCCAGCAGTTCGCGCAGCCGTTCCATGTCGGCGCCGGTTGCGCAGGGGCGGGCGATGCGGTGGGGGACGCGGTCGGCGACGTGCGCCGTCGCCCGCAGGACATCCTCCGGCAGGGCCAGCACTACCGGTCCCGGCCTGCCCGACAGCGCGACCTGGTGCGCCCGATGGACGAATTCCGGGATGCGCCGCACGTCGTCGATGCTGGCCACCCACTTGGCCATCTGGCCGTACATCCTGCGGTAGTCGATTTCCTGGAAGGCTTCCCGTTCGACGACGTCGGCGCCCACCTGCCCGACGAACAGAATCATCGGGGTCGAGTCCTGGAAGGCGGTATGCACGCCTATGCTGGCGTTGGTGGCGCCCGGCCCGCGGGTCACGAAGCAGATGCCGGGCTTGCCGGTCAGCTTGCCATAGGCTTCGGCCATGAAGGCCGCGCCGCCTTCCTGGCGGCAGACGGTCAGCCGGACGGCCTGCGCATCGTCGCGCAGGGCGTCCAGCACGGGCAGATAGCTTTCGCCAGGCACGCAGAAGGCCTGGTCCACGCCGTGGACCTTCAAGGCGTCGACCAGGATACGGCCGCCGGTACGGGCGGGAAGAGTCGGATTCATGATTTTCCGGATGGGCAGTCTTGCGACAATCGGTACGGGAGGGGCGGGGCGGCCGGGGCCGCCCGCCGGACAGCCGTCAGTTGAGGTTGATGTGGGCGGCGCGGATGACCTTGCCCCATTTATCGACTTCTTCCGCGATGTAGGCGTCGGCCTGCGCCGGCGCGCGCGCGACGGCCTCGCCGCCCAGCTTGGCCAGTTGCGCCACGAAGTCCGGGTCGGCGGAGATCTTCTTCAGGGCATCGTTGTAGGTCTGCACCGTCGCGTCGGGCGTCTTGGCCGGCGCCAGCAGCGTGAACCAGCCCAGCACTTCGAAGTCCGGGTAGCCGCTTTCCGCCATGGTCGGCGTATCGGGCAGGAAGCGCGAGCGCGTCTTCGACGTAATCGCCAGCGGCCGGACCGTACCCTGCTGGATGTGCGGCAGCATCACGGCGATGTTGTCGAACATCATGGGCACGCGCCCGGCGATCAGGTCGGGCAGGGCGGCCGCGCTGCCCTTGTAGGGCACGTGCATGATGTCGACCCCGGCCTCGTCCTTGAACAGTTCCGCCGCCAGGTGCTGGCCCGTGCCCGGGCTGGCGGATGCGAACTCCACCTTGCCCGGGTTGCGTTTCAGGTAGTCGACGAAGTCGCGCAGGCTGGTGGCCTGCATGCCGGGATTGACGACCAGGACATAGGGCGTCACCGCCACCATGCCGACGGCGCGAAAACTCTTGACGGTGTCGAACGACTGGTTGGTGTAGAGCGAGGCATTGGTGGCGTGGCTGCTGGGGGCGAACAGCAGCGTGTTGCCGTCCGGGTCGGCCTTGGCCACCGTCGCCGCGGCCAGGTTGCCGCTTGCGCCGGCGCGGTTCTCGACCACGACCGAGCGGTTCAGCTCGCCGCCGAGCCGCTGCGCCACCAGGCGCGCGATGACGTCGGTCGTGCCGCCAGGGGGAAAGCCGACCATCATGCGCAGGGGGGGCTGCGCACAGGCCACGCCGGTCCAGAGGGGCATGGCCACCAGGGCGAGCGCGAGCGCCGCCTTTTCGAATATCCGCTGCATGTCTTGTCTCCGTATATAGGTGTTGTATGGCGCGGTGCGCCCGCGCGCGGTCAGGACACGGCGGCGATGGCGCTGCGCGCGGCCTGCTCGTCCAGCGGGGCGTCTTCGATCACGTAGCCGGACGGCTCGCCCAGCATGGAGCAGCGCATCATGTGGCGCGGCTTGGTCTGGTCGAAGTCCGGCAGCGCGATGTGCAAGGTGCAGCGGTTGTCCCACATCACGATGTCGTTCACGCTCCAACGGTGCCGGTAGACGAACTCCGGCGATGTGGCGTGGCGATTCAGGAAGTCCAGGATCGGACGGCTTTCTTCTTCGGTCATGCCGACGAACGTGCGGACCCGGTCGCTGACGAACAGGCACTTGCGGCCGGTTTCGGGATGGACGCGCACGACCGGATGGGCGATGGGCGGATTGCGGCGCTTGAGCGCGGCGGTCTGTTCCGGATCGCGGCGGTCGAAACCCTTGATGAGGCTGATGTCGTGCACGGCCTGCAGGTCGTCGACGAAACGCCGGAACGGCGCGCTCAGCGACTCGTAGGCCTGGTACATGTTGGCGAACATGGTGTCGCCGCCGACCGGGGGTTTTTCCTTGCACATGAGTACCGAGCCCTTGGCGGGGCGGTCGGTATAGCTGAGGTCGGAATGCCAGTTGCGGCCGGTGTTGCGGGTTTGCGAAGGCTTGCCGTCGCGCGGCTTGTTCGTCACCAGCAGGACTTCGGGGTAATCGGGGTCGCGGTAATAGGGCACGCTGTCGTTGCGCTCGACGTCGCCGAAATTGCGCGTGAAGTCGATCAGCTGCGGAGCATCGAGGTCCTGGTCGGGGAAGACCAGCACCAGGTGCTCATGCCAGGCGGCGCGCAGCCTGGCCAGTTGTTCCGGCCGCAGCGCCTGCCGCAGGTCGATGCCCGATACCGCCGCGCCGGCCGCGTAGCCGAGCGGGCGAACCGTGATGTCGTTCATGTCTGTGTCTCCTCGGGCGGCCGGGGGCCGCGATGTCTCGCGCCGGATTCGCGCGTCCGGAAATCATAACCCTCACATTGCACATTGTCGACATCGACAAAAAACAATGTGCAATGTACGAGGGGAATGAGACGGCATCGGGCGGGAAGCGGGCGCGGCCAGGGCAGTGGCGGGGATGCGCCGTGGGCCGGCGGGCAAGGGGGGCGGGGCGCGGCGGTGGCGGCCGGCGGCGCTGCGCGCCGGGCTGGCCGCGCGGTGGGATCCGGAAGGGAGGGGGGGCGGCAGCCCTGGCGCTGCCGCCCGCCGTGTTACTGCGGGCGGTTGGCGTCCAGCACGCAGAGCGCGGCCATGTTGATGATGCGGCGCACGGTGGCGCTGGAGGTCACGATGTGCACCGGCGCGTTGGCGCCCAGCAGGATGGGGCCGACCGCCACGTTCTTGCCGGCCACCGTCTTGAGCAGGTTGTAGGCGATGTTGCCGGAATCCACGTTGGGGCACACCAGCAGGTTGGCCGAACCCTTCAGGGGGGAGTCGGGCAGCAGGCGCAGCCGCAGCGATTCGTCCAGCGCGCAGTCGCCGTGCATTTCGCCGTCGATCTCCAGGCCGGGAGCCTGGCGGTTGACCAGCTCCAGCGCGTGGCGCATCTTGGCGCCCGAGGCCGAGCTGCCCGAGCCGAAGTTCGAACGCGACAGCAGCGCCACCTTGGGCGCCAGGCCCAGGCGCTGCATTTCCTCGGCGGCCGCCACGGTGTACTCGGCGATCTGTTCGGCGCTGGGGTCTTCATTGACGTGCGTGTCCACCAGGGCCACGGTGCGTTCGTCCAGCAACAGGATGTTCATCGCCGCGTAGGTGGTGGCGCCGGGCTTCCTGCCGATGACCTGGTCGATGAAGCGCAGGTGGTCGTGGAAGCCGCTGACCGCGCCGCAGATCATGCCGTCGGCGTCGCCCAGGTGCACCATCATGGCGCCGATCAGGGTCAGGCGGCGGCGCATTTCCACGCGCGCCATCTCCTTGGTGATGCCGTTGCGGCACATCATGTCCCAGTAGGTGGTCCAGTACTGGTGGAAGCGCTCGTCGTACTCGGGGTTGCAGACTTCGACGTCCTGGCCCAGCCGTAGGCGCAGGCCGAATTTCTCGATGCGTGACAGCAGCACCTGGGGGCGGCCCACCAGGATGGGCTTGGCGACTTTCTCGTCGACGATGACCTGCACGGCGCGCAGCACGCGCTCGTCCTCGCCCTCGGTGAAGACGATGCGGGCCCGTCCGCCGTCGCGCACGATCTGCTTGGCCTGCGAGAACAGCGGCTTCATGAAGGCGCCGGAGTGGTAGACGAACTGCTGCAGCTGTTCGGCGTAGGCGTCCAGGTCGGCAAGCGGACGCGTGGCCACGCCGCTTTCCATGGCCGCCTTGGCCACCGCCGGCGCGATGCGCACGATCAGGCGCGGGTCGAACGGCTTGGGAATCAGGTAGTCGCGGCCAAACGAGATGTCGTAGGTGCCGTAGGCGGCGGCCACGACCTCGTTCTGCTCTTCGCGCGCCAGGTTGGCGATGGCCAGGACGGCCGCCTTTTCCATCTCGCGCGTGATGGTGGTCGCGCCCACGTCCAGCGCGCCGCGGAAGATGTACGGAAAGCACAGCACGTTGTTGACCTGGTTCGGGTAGTCCGAACGGCCGGTGGCCATGATGATGTCGTCGCGCACCGCGTGCGCGGCCTCGGGCAGGATCTCGGGATTGGGATTGGCCAGCGCCAGGATCAGCGGGTTGGCCGCCATGGCGGCCACCATCTCCGGCTTGAGCACGTTGCCGGCCGACAGGCCCAGGAATACGTCCGCGCCCTCGATCACTTCGGCCAGGGTGCGGGCCTTGGTCTTGCGGGCGAAGCGTTCCTTGTCGGCGTCCATCAGCTTCTTGCGGCCCTCGTAGACCACGCCTTCGATGTCGGTGACCCAGATGTGCTCCAGCGGCAGGCCCAGGTCCACCAGCAAGTCCAGGCAGGCCAGGGCGGCGGCGCCGGCGCCCGAGGTCACCAGCTTGACGTCCTCGATGCGCTTGCCGGCCACGGCCAGGCCGTTGACCACGGCCGCGCACACGGTGATGGCGGTGCCGTGCTGGTCGTCGTGGAACACCGGGATCTTCATGCGCTCGCGCAGCTTGCGCTCGACCGTGAAGCACTCCGGCGCCTTGATGTCTTCCAGGTTGATGCCGCCGAAGGTGGCCTCCAGCCCGGCGATGATCTCCACCAGCTTGTCCGGGTCGGTCTCGTTGATCTCGATGTCGAACACGTCCAGCCCGGCGAATTTCTTGAACAGCACCGCCTTGCCTTCCATCACCGGCTTGGAGGCCAGCGCGCCGATGTTGCCCAGCCCCAGCACCGCCGTGCCGTTGGTGATCACCCCCACCAGGTTGCCCCGACCGGTGTAGCGGAACACGTTCACCGGATCGTCGACGATTTCCTCGCAGGCGGCGGCCACGCCCGGCGAGTAGGCCAGGCTCAGGTCGCGCTGCGTGACCAGGGGCTTGGTGGCCGTGACCGAGATTTTCCCGGGATGGGGATAGGCGTGGTAGTCCAGTGCGGCTTGGCGGTCGGTGTCTTTCATGTCGTCCTCGAAGGGTGGCGGCGCCGGTGTACGGCGCCCGGCCTGTTACGCATGGCCCATTCTAGGCACAAGATATAAGCAAACTATTTTGTTTTAAGATATAGGCATAACTTTTAAGTGATATTACTGGGTTCCGTCCCTATGGCCGATTCTCCTTCCGTCGACGCCGCCGAGATCGTCCGCCGGCTCACTTCGCGCCTGAAGATGCGCCATCTGCAGTTGCTGCTGCACGTACGGCAGCTGGGATCGCTGACGCGCGTCGCGCAGCAGTTGTCCACCAGCCAGCCGGCGGTCACCAACGCGCTGGGCGAGCTGGAGGACATGTTCGGGGCGCCGCTGTTCCAGCGCACCGCGCGTGGCATGACGCCCACGCCGCTGGGCCTGGTGGTGCTGGCCCGCGCCGAGGCCATCATCCACGACCTGCGCCATCTGGTGGACGACATGGGGGCGTCCGCGTCGGGCTACACGGCGCGCCTGCACCTGGGCGTGACGCCGTTCGTCTCCAGCCGCCTGATCGCCGCGGCCATCGGACGCGCCCAGCGCGCCGATCACAGGCTCGCCGCCAGCGTGCACGACGGCATCAGCGGCAAGCTGCTGGCCGGCCTGCGCGACCACAGCCTGGACGTCGTGGTGGCGCGAGCCGGCCCGGCGCTGGACGTCGAGGGCATAGTCTTCGAGCCGCTCTACGTGCAGCAGCCGCGCCTGATCGCCAGCCGCCGGCTGGCCGCGCGGCTGGCCCGCCGCGCGCTCGACTGGAAGGCCCTGGCCGAACTCGACTGGATCCTGGGCGTGCCGCAGACCGCCATGCGCGACCAGGTCGCCAGCCTGTTCATGCAGGCCGGCATCCGGCCGCCGGCCGCCACCACCGAATGCCATTCGGCCAAGCTGATCGGCGAACTGATCGCCGCCAGCGACCAGGCCCTGTCGATCGTGCCGGCCGACATCGCCGACGAACTGGTCAGCGTGGCCGGCGTGGCCATCGTGCCGTTCTCGTTCACGTGGCACTTGCCGCCGATCGCCGTGTTCATGCGCCACGAAAGCCAGGGCAGCGCGCCCCACCGCCTGTTCGCCGAGGCCCTGCGCGAAGAGTGCCGGCACGCCCGGGCCGGCTGAACAGGGCGCCATGCCGCGCCGCGCGCCTAGGGGGATACCCTAGGCGGCGGCCGACCCGTATCCGCGTGCGCCCAGCGCTGGCAAGGCTTTGCGTGATGATTCTAATAAAAGCAACGCTTTTTTAAGAATATTGATATGGTTGGAATGCTCACCCCTATCTAGAATGCGCCGCAAGTCGTCGCGGCCCGGCGTGCCCGGCTCGCGCCGACAGCGGCCGGGCCGGTGGCCCGTTCTCACTGGAAGGGGATTCAATGCTTTCGTACACATTGCGGCGGCTGCTCATGACCTTGCCCGTCATGCTGTTCGTCGCGCTGTTCGTCTTCGGCCTGCTGGACCTGGCGCCCGGCGACCCGGCCGCCCTGCTGGCCGGCGAGGACGCCACGCCCCAGGACATCGCGCGCATCCGCGCCACCCTGGGCCTGGACCAGCCGTTCCTGCAACGCTTCGCGGGCTGGAGCTGGGACGTGCTGCATGGCGACCTGGGCACCTCGCTGTTCACCGGCCTGCCGGTCAGCCACATGATCGGCCAGCGCCTCGTGCCCACGTTCTCGCTGATGCTGATGACGCTGCTCGTCTCGGTCGTGATCGCCATCCCCATCGGCGCGCTGGCGGCCTGGAAGCACAACCGCCTGCAGGACCGCGGCATCATGGTGCTGGCGGTGTTCAGCTTCTCGGTGCCGTCGTTCGCGGTGGGCTACCTGCTGGCGTGGATCTTCGGCCTGCAGCTGCGCTGGTTCCCGGTGCAGGGCTACGTGCCGCTGGCCACCGGCTTCTGGGCCTCGGTGCACACCCTGGTGCTGCCCGCCCTGGCGCTGGGCAGCGTCTATGTGGCGCTGATTACCCGCATCACGCGCGCCACGCTGCTCGAAACCCTGTCGCAGGATTACATCCGCACGGCGCGCGCCAAGGGCGTGGGCAACCGCGGCCTGCTGTTTCGCCACGCGCTCAAGAACGCGGCCGTACCCATCATCACCGTCATCGGCAGCGGCGTGGCCCTGCTGATCAGCGGCACCGTGGTGACGGAAACCGTGTTTTCCATCCCCGGCCTGGGCCGGCTGGTGGTCGACGCCATCCTGCGGCGCGACTACCCGGTCATCCAGGGGGTGATCCTGCTGTTCAGCTTCATGTACGTGCTGGTCAACCTGCTGGTCGATCTGCTCTATCGCGCCTTCGACCCGAGGATCAAATACTGATGCGCAATATTGCCGGCTTTCTCAAGCGCCACCCGACCACGGCGGTAGGCGGCGGGCTGCTCCTGCTGCTGTTCCTGATGGCGGTCTGCGCGCCCTGGCTGGGCACGGTGGATCCCACCGCGCTCTCGCCCATCCACCGCACCCGCGCGCCGAGCGAGCAGTTCTGGTTCGGCACCGACCTGCTCGGCCGCGACGTGTATTCGCGCGTGATCTACGGCGCCCGCGTCTCGCTGATCGTGGGTTTCACCGTCGCCGCGCTGTCCACCGTGATCGGCGTGGTGATCGGCCTGGCTGCGGGCTTCGTGCGCTGGGTCGACGCCGTGGTCATGCGCATCATGGACGGCTTCATGTCGATTCCCACCATCCTGCTGGCGATCGCGCTGATCGCGCTGACCCGCGCCTCGCTGCAGAACGTGATCATCGCGATCACCATCGCCGAAGTGCCGCGCGTGGTGCGCCTGGTGCGCGGGCTGGTGCTGTCGCTGCGCGAGCAGCCGTATGTCGAGGCGGCGGTGGCCGCGGGCGCCAGCCGCCTGCGCATCGTCGCGCGGCATATCTTCCCCAACACGCTGGCCGCGCTGATGGTGCAGGCCACCTACATCTGCGGCGTGGCCATCCTGGCCGAGGCCAGCCTGTCGTTCATCGGCGCGGGCGTGCCGCCGTCGGTGCCGTCGTGGGGCAACATCATGGCCGAAGGCCGGGCGCTGTGGCAGATCAAGCCGCACCTGATCGCCTTTCCCGCGGTGTTCCTGTCCATCACGATCCTGGCGATCAACATGCTGGGCGACGGGTTGCGCGATGCGGTCGATCCGCGCATGGCCAAGAGGATCTGAGCGATGACCACAACGACGATACAAAGCCGGCGCGTGCTGGAGCTGGAAAACCTCTCGGTCGCTTTCGGCCGCGGCGCCAATACGTTTCATGCCGTCAAGTCGCTGAGCCTGCACGTGGATCGCGGCGAGACGCTGGCCATCGTGGGCGAATCGGGTTCGGGCAAATCGGTGACCTCGCTGGCGGTGATGCGCCTGGTCGAGTTCGGCGGCGGACGCATCGAAAGCGGGCGCATGACCTTCTACCGCGGCGCGGGCGAGGCCGTGGACCTGGCGGCCGCTTCCGAGGACAGCATGCGCGCCATGCGCGGCAACGACCTGGGCATGATCTTCCAGGAGCCCATGACCTCGCTCAACCCGGTGTTCACCGTCGGCGCGCAGATCGTGGAGGCCATCCGCCTGCACCAGGCCTGCGACGCCAGGACGGCCCGGGCGGCGGCCAAGCGCATCCTGGATCAGGTGCGCATCCCCGATTCCGCCAGCATCCTGGGCCGCTACCCGCACGAACTGTCGGGCGGCATGCGCCAGCGGGTCATGATCGCCATGGCCCTGTCCTGCAAGCCGGCGCTGCTGATCGCCGACGAGCCGACCACGGCGCTGGACGTGACGATCCAGGCGCAGATCCTGCAGTTGATCCGCGAACTGCAGCGCGAGATGGACATGGGCGTGATCTTCATCACGCACGACATGGGCGTGGTGGCCGAAGTGGCCGATCGCGTGCTGGTCATGCGCAAGGGCGACGTGGTCGAGAACAACGACGTGCACGGCCTGTTCAACGCGCCCAGCCATCCCTACACCAAGGCGCTGATGGCGGCGGTGCCGCGCCTGGGCGCCATGCAGGGCACGACGGCGCCGGCGCGCTTCGCGCTGCTGAGCGACGCGCAGGCCCGTCCCGCGGCCGAGCCGCCCGCCGTGGCGCCGTCGGACAAGGTGGTGCTGCGGGTGCGCGACCTGGTGACGCGCTTCGATGTGCGCGGCGGGGTCTTCGCACGGGTCAGGAAGCGCGTGCATGCCGTCGAGCAGGTCAGCTTCGACCTGCATGCCGGCGAGACCCTGTCGCTGGTGGGCGAGTCGGGCTGCGGCAAGACATCGACCGGGCGGTCCCTGCTGAGGCTGGCCAGGACCACGCGCGGCCAGATCGAGTTCGAGGGCAAGCCGGTGCGCCAGGAGGATCCCGCCTCGCTGCGCGCCCTGCGCCGCAACATGCAGTTCGTGTTCCAGGATCCGTTCGCCTCGCTCAACCCGCGCATGCGCGTGGGCGATTGCGTCAAGGAACCCATGCTGATCCACAACCTGTACAGCGGAGCGCAGGCCGACCGCAGGGCGGCCGAGCTGTTCGAGCGGGTGGGCCTGGACGCGGCCATGATGCAGCGCTGGCCGCACGAGTTCTCGGGCGGGCAACGGCAGCGCATCTGCATCGCGCGCGCGCTGTCGGTCGACCCCAAGGTGCTGATCGCCGACGAGTCGGTGTCGGCGCTGGACGTGTCGATCCAGGCGCAGATCGTCAACCTGTTGATCGACCTGCAGCGCGACCTGGGCGTGAGCTATCTGTTCATCTCGCACGACATGGCGGTGGTCGAGCGGATCAGCCACCGGGTGGCGGTGATGTACCTGGGCCAGATCGTCGAGATCGGCCCGCGCCAGGCCATCTTCGAGAACCCGCAGCACCCCTATACGAAGAAATTGATGCAGGCCGTGCCGATCGCCGACCCCGGCGCGCGGCGCAGCATCACGCTGGAATTGAGCGAGTTGCCCAGCCCGGCCCGGCCGGTGGGCGACGAGCCCATCGTCAAGCCGCTGGAGCAGGTCGGAGCGGGGCATTTCGTGGCGCGGCACCGCATCGGCGGCGCGTATTAGGGCCGGCGGGCGTCCGTCGGGACGCCGCCTGGCCCGGGATCGTTTTTCCTTTATCTGGGAGATAGACAATGGATCGTAGAAGTTTCCTGCTGGCTTCCTCCGCTACGGCGGCCGCCTGGGCCTTGCCCGGCATGTCCTGGGCCGCGCCGGGCAAGAGCACGTTCCGCTGGGTCCCGCAGGCCGACCTGGCGCTGCTGGACCCGATGTTCACCACCGTGGCGATGACCCAGGTGCACGCGCAACTGGTGTTCGACACCTTGTTCGGCCTGGATTCGCAGTACCAGCCCAGCCCGCAGATGGCCGCCGGCCATACCAGCGAAAACGATGGCCTGCTGTGGAAGATCACCCTGCGCGACGGGCTGACGTTCCATGACGGTTCGCCGGTGCGGGCGCAGGACGCCGTGGCCAGCATCAAGCGCTGGTCCAAGCGCGACCTGATGGGCCGTTCGCTGATGCAGGCGACCGAGTCGCTGACCGCGCCGGACGACAAGACGATCCAGTTCAAGCTGAGCAAGCCTTTCCCGCTCATCCTGCATGCGCTGGGCCGCCAGTCCGGCAGCATGGCGTGCATCATGCCCGAGCGCCTGGCCTCGCAGCCGGAAACCGAGGCGGTCAAGGAAATGGTGGGCAGCGGCCCGTTCACCTTCGCGGCCGCGAAATGGGTGTCCGGCTCGCGCGTGGTGTACGAGAAGTTCGCCGGCTACGCGCCGCGCAAGGACGACCGCAAGCCCGACTTCACCGCCGGGCCGAAGATCGCCCATGTCGACGAAGTGCACTGGCACATCATTCCCGATCGCGCCACCGCCATCGCCGCGCTGCAGGCCAACGAGGTCGATGGCGTCGAGATGGTGGACAGCGACTTCCTGCCCATCCTGACCCAGGATCCCAACATCAAGCTGGTCAAGCGCAGCCTGCCCACCATTGGCGTGATGCGCTTCAACCACCTGCAAGCGCCGTTCAACAACGTGGAAATCCGCCGCGCGGTGCTCAGCGTGGTGAACCAGACCGAGTACATGACCGCCATGAACGGCGCCGATTTCCCGGAGTACTGGAGCGACCGTTGCGGCGTGTTCGTGCCCGGCTCGCCGATGGACAGCGACGCGGGCATGGAGAAGCTGACCGGCAAGCGCGATATCGAGAAGGCGCGCGCTGCCATCAAGGCCGCCGGCTACAACGGCGAGAAGGTGGTGCTGCTCGATCCGGTCGATTTCCCCACCTGGCACGCCGCCGCGCTGGTGACGGCGGACCTGTTCAAGCGCCTGGGCTTCAACGTGGACCTGCAGACCATGGACTGGGGCACCGCCGTGCAGCGCCGCAACAGCCAGGAGCCCGTGTCGGCCGGCGGCTGGAGCGTGGCGTTCACCGGCAACACCGGTCCGAACAACCTGGATCCGGCCGGCCACCTGCCCATGCGCGGCAACGGCAAGCAGGCCTGGTTCGGCTGGCCCACCAGCGAGCGCCTGGAGCAGCTGCGCATCGACTGGTTCAACGCGCCAGACCTGGAAGCGCAGAAGAAGATCTGCCGCGAGATCCAGCTGCAAGTGTTCGAGGACGTGCCGTACATTCCGCTGGGCGCCACCTATCCGGTCTCGGCCCTGCGCAGCGAGTGGAAGGATTTCCAACCCCAGATGTCGCTGTTCTACACGCTGCACAAGGCTTGAGCGGAAGCGGAGATTCACATGAGCAGTAACGCCCCGAAAGTGGCCATCCTCGGTTTCCACCTGGAGTCCAACGCCTTCTCCCCGCTGTCCGTCGAGGCGGACTTCCTGGCGCAATGCTGGGAGCAGGGCGAGGACATCACGCGGCTGGCGCGCGGCGCCAGCCGCTTGCCCAGCGAAGTGCCGGGCTTCTATGCCCGCATGGACGAGCTGGGCGCGTGGACGCCGGCGCCCCTGATCGTGATCGGCGCGCCGCCGGGCGGTCCGGCCAGCGCCAGTGTGTGGCGCGCCTTCCTGGAGGAGGTCGAGACGCGCCTGCGCGCGGCATTGCCGGTCGATGCCGTGTACGTGGCCAACCACGGGGCGTCCTCCGCCGAAGGCCAGGACGATACCGAGGGCGAGCTGATGGGCCGGCTGCGGGCCATCGTCGGACCGCAGGTGCCGATCGTCGCCAGCCACGACCTGCACTGCAATGTGTCCGAACAGACCGTCGAGGCGCTGGACGGGCTGATCTCCTATCGCACCAACCCGCATGTCGACCAGCGCGAGCGCGCCGCCGACGCCGCCGACATGATCCACGAGATCCTGGGCGGCACGCGCATGGTGTCGGCCTATGTGCGGTTGCCGCTGACGCCGCCGTCGGTCACCCTGTCGACCGCCAGCGGACCGTATGCCGACCTGGTGGCGCTGGGCGCCTCGCTGATGCAAAAGCCTGGCGAAGGTCCGATCGCCAATGTGTCGGTGTGTTCCGGGTTCGTATTCTCGGACCTGCCCAAGTGCGGGCTGACGGTGACCGTTACCGCGCGCGGCGACCTGCAGGCCGCGCGCCGCGCGGCGCTGCGGCTCGCGCGGGCCGGCTGGGCCGATCGCAAGCGCTACGTGGCCGACACGGTCGAGGTGGCGCGCGCGGTCGAGCTGGCGGGCGCCGCCAGCCAGCCCCTGCTGTTCGCGGACGTGGCCGACAATCCGGGCGGCGGCGGCGGCGGCAACACGACCTGGCTGCTGCGGGCGTTCCACGAGGCGCGCATTCCCGGCGTGGTGCTGGGCGTGTTCGTCGACCCCGAACTGGCCGCGCAGGCCACGCGGCTGGGCGAAGGCGCCGAGTTCGACGCGGTGTTCAATCGCGTCGAAACCGACTATGCGCGACGCTACCAGGCGCGCGCGCGCGTGCTCAGGCTGACCGACGGCGAGGGCATGGGGCGGCGCGGCATTCTGCGCGGCCGCAAATTCTCGCTGGGCGCATCGTGCCTGCTGGAGCTGGTGGATTCGGGCATGCGCGTGGTGGTGGGCAGCCTGCGCCGCCAGCTGGCCGAGCCGGCCATGCTGGAGATGCACGGCATCGACATCGCGCAGGCCCGGCATGTGGTGGTCAAGAGCCGCGGCCACTACCGCGCCGGATTCGATGAATTCTTCCCGAACGACCGCATCCACGACGTGGACAGCCCGGGCCTGACCACGCCCAATCTCAAGCAGATCGCCTTCAGGCGCCTGCCGCGGCCGGTCTGGCCGCTGGACGACGCGGCCGCCTGGCAGGAGCCGGACTGGGCCGAGGGGCTGTAGCGGCGCTTGCGCCGCGGGCGCGAAGGCTGCCTGTCCCCGCGGGGACAGGCACCTTTCACAGCGCGCCCGAACCGCGTCCGGCGGCCAGCCAGGCCGGATCGGCGTACGAGGCGTCGATGCGCGAGGCCAGCGCCTGCACGAAGCGCCCGACGCTGGCGGGCAGTTGCCGGCCGGCCATGGTCTGGATGTGCATGATGCGCTGGTGCAGCTCGCTGTTGGCCATGGGGATGGACACCAGCTCGCCGCGCTCGGTGGGCGTCATGACCGTCAGGTCGCCCGAGAAGCTGATCGCGCCCCATTGCTGGCAGCAGGTCTGGATGGCGCCCTGGTTGTTGCACGTCATCGCGATGTTCAGCTCGATCTTCTCGTGCATGCAGCACAGGTCGATGAAGAAGCGGTTGGTGCTGCCCGGCCCCATCAGTACTACCGGATAGTCGCCGATGTCCCGCATGGACAGCATCTCGCGGCCGGCCAGCGGGTGGTGCGGCGCCATCACGGCAAACAGCGGCATGCGGCGCGCGTATTGCACGTGGACATCCTGCGGCGGGGCCAGGTTGTAGCTCAGGCCGATATCGTCCTCGCCCTCGCGCACGCGGCGGTTGATCTCGGACGACTGCAGGATATTCAGCTCGAAGCGCACCGTCGGTTCGATTTCGCGGAACTCGCCGATGACGCGCGGCAGCAGTTCGCGGCCGAACGCCTGGTTGGCCGAGACGCGGATCAGTTTCTGTCCGATCTGGCTCAGTTCGCGGATCTCCGCGCGGGCCCGCTCGGCGTCCAGCGAGGCGCGCCGCGCATAGGCCTTGAGCAGCTGGCCGGCCTCGGTCAGCACCATGCCGCGCGCGTGGCGGTCGAACAACTGCGCCTGGTGCTCGTCCTCCAGTTTGCGCACCATGCGGCTGACCGCCGAGGGAGCGACGTGCAGCTTCTGCGCGGCCAGGGTCAACGAGCCGGCGTCGACGACTTCCAGGAAATAGCGTAGGGCGGTATTGAGCATATTGGACGCATATTATGCGGATACCCGTTTCCGGTGCAGTAAACTTGCCGCGGAATTCATGCCGAAATGCGGTTGCGCTGGCGTCCGCGCCCTATGCGCGGGCTTGCCGGGCCGCGATGCGAGACCAGAAGATATACAGGGATGATCAGGAAGCGATATTTGGCCATTGTGTTCGTGGCGCTGGCCGGGGGGGGGGGGGGGGGGGGGCTTGCCCTGCAGGCCCGCGAGGACCAGCCGGAGCGTTTCGACGAAATCGTGTTGCAGTGCCTGGACGAGCAGGCGATGGGCACGGTACGGCGAACCGGCAGCGTCGACGGCATACTGCCTGCGTGCCAGCCCGAATTGACCGAGGTGCTGGGCGAGGATTTCGGCGTGGTCGACGAACCCACGCTGCGCGCGGTTCTGGCGACGGTGGCCGCGGCCAATTTCGCCGAATACGGCAGCTCGTCCGCGGTCGCCTATGACGCGATCGAGAAATCCCAGTACCTGAATTGTGGGAACCTGGTGTTTCTGATGGGCTATCTCTACGGCGGCTTGAAGGAAAAAGGCATCCGCCCGATCGGCATGGACGGCGGCGCGGTAGGCAACCACGCGCAGATCATGTACAAATCCGGCAATAACAGATTGCTGCTTGATCCGACAACGGGCGTGGTCGCGGCAACCACCTTCAACAAGCTGATGAGCGGCCAGCCGGTGCCCGAGGAACAGGTCCGGGTGTTCCGGGTCAAGGCCAGGACCATCGAGCCTTTCCGGGACAAGGTCTATCGCGCGGTCGTGGACGGCGGTTATCTGCCTTCCGATTTGATGTACATGCACGAATCGCTCTGGGAAATGAAAACCAAGGGCAGCAGTTCGGTGTACTTCACGCCCGGCGGCATCACGGTACGAAAGAAATTGAGCGAACGCGCTGGCTGATGCCCGGTTGTCCGGAACAAAAGCCCTCCACCGGAGGGCTTTTTTCGTGGTGGCCCAGGATGGCTACATGCTCCGGGCGTGCGCCACCAGCTGGTCCAGCGCCGCGCCCCAGCCGTCGTGGAAACCCATGTCGCTGTGCTGGCGACAGCCGGCCTCGGTGCCGTGCATGGCGGTAGCCGTGTAGCGCGTACCCTGGGCGTGGGGTTCGATGCGGATGACGGCGGTGAAGGCCGGTACGTCGCCGCCGCCGCCGGCCGGCCGGAAGCCGGGCAGCAGGGCGTTGGTCCAGACCAGCCTGCTGCCTTCGGCGATTTCAAGGTAGCAGCAGTCGTGCGTGTGTTCTTCGCCTTCGGGCGAGCGCATCACGAAACGGAAGCGCCCGCCGGGGCGCAGGTCGACGTCGCAGCGGATGGTTTGCCAGGGCGCCGGGGTGAGCCAATGCTTGAGATGCTCGGGCTGGGTCCAGGCCTGCCAGACCAGGGCGGGCGGCACATCGACGATGCGCTCGAGGACGAGGTCCAGCTTGGGGTCGGGTTGGGTGGAATGCTGTCGGGTCATCGCTTCTGCTCCTTCAGATCCTGCAGATACAGGTCCAGTTGGTCGAGGCGGCGCTCCCAGATCGCGCGTTGCCGGGTCATCCAGTGTTCCGCCATGCCCAGCGGTTGCGGCGCAAGGGTGTAGATGCGCACGCGGCCGCTTTTCCGGGATCGCACCAGGCCGCAGCGCTCGAGCACGTCCAGATGCTGCGAGAACGAAGGCAGGGCCATGTTGAATGGCCGCGCCAGTTCGGTCATGGCGGCGGAACCCTGGCACAGGCGCTCGAGTACGGCGCGCCGGGTCGGGTCGGACAAGGCCTGGAAGACCTGGCTGAGCTGGGCAGCTTGGTTGGGCATGGCGCCAAGTTTAGGGCCGCCCGAATACTTAGGTCAATACCTAAATAATGAACCGCGGGCGATATCCAATGTCGTAGAAAGGTGCTTTCTTCTCGTCTGAAATACCAGCAAGAGCTTACTTTCGAGCGTGGCGGGATTCCCTTATGCTCGAACCGGTCGCGCGGCCACGCGGCGCGACCGCGGGTTCGCTCCCTGATTTGTTACGATAGCGGTATTCCGGCGCACTGCGTCCGGACCTCAGGCTCGCCGACGTTCCACCCCCAATCGAGATCCTGCCCCGGCCATGCGTGGCCAGGGCGGGCGCCAGCCACCCGCCGCGCGGAGCAGGCGGATCGGGCAGGGCGGCGCGGGCGCGCATGCGACTGCCCGCTTCGGCGCGGCAGGCTTTTTCAGGAACATTCCAAGTCGAGGTCTCGACGGGGCAGCAATGAAAACGTGGTTCAAGCGAATTGTGATTGGCCTGGTGGTGTTGGTTGTCGTGGCCGTCGTCGGCCTGGCCATCTTTTTGCTGACATTCGATCCCAACGCCTACAAGTACAAGCTGGAAGAGGCGGTGCAGGCGCGTTATGAGCGCACGCTGAACATCGAAGGCGAGATCGAGCTGTCGCTGTTTCCGCGCATAGGCCTGGCGGTGCAGGGGGTGTCGCTGTCCGAGCCGAACAGCCCCGACGTCTTCGCCTCCATCGACAGCATGCGCCTGGCGGTGGCGGTGTGGCCGCTGCTGTCGAACAGCCTGGTGGTCGACCATGTCACCATCAACGGCTTCAAGGCGCGCGTCATCCGCGGCAAGGATGGCCATTTCAATTTCGAGAACCTGGTGGGCGGCTCGGTCCAGAGCACCGATGTGCCCGGCAACGCCGCCGAGGCCACCGCCGGCGCGATCACCGGCACGGCGCAGGCCATCGTCAACGGCACCGTGACCACGCCCAAGAGCATGCAGATCGATATCGCCGGCCTGGACCTGAAGGACGGCGAGATCCAGCTGCAGGACGCCATGAGCGGCATGGCGGTCGCCATCACCAAGCTGAACGCGGCCACCGGCCGGGTGACCTATAACCAGCCTTTCGACGTCAGCCTGTCGGCGCGGGTCGAGGGTGGCAACCCGCGGCTGGATGCCGGCCTCACGGGCCAGGCGCAACTGACGCTCGATCCGCTGGCCAAGCGCTACGCGGCGCAGAAGCTGGACCTGCGCATGGAAGGGCGGCTGCCCGGCGCGCAGGCCAAGAGCCTGGCCGCGCGCGGCAACGTGGCGTTCAACGGCATGACCTCGTCGCTCGACGTGGCCGGCCTGGAGATCCTGTTCCAGGGCGATATCGTCGATACGGCCACCAAGCTGACCAATGTCGAGGCCAGCGTGGCGATGCCCAAGCTGGCCGTGGACCCGCACAAGACCGAACTGCAGATCGACAAGCTGGCGGTGCGCGCCAAGGGCGCCATGCCCGGCGGTCCCTTCGAGCTGGCGGTCGACGCGCCCGCGCTGAACATCTCTCCGACCAACGCCAGCGGCGACGCCCTGAGCGGCCGCGTGCGCACCCAGGAACTGGATGCGAGTTTCGGCCTGAACGGCATCAGCGGCAACGCGGGCGAGCTCGACATCAAGGAGGCCAAGCTGGACAGCACGCTCAAGCAGGGCGAGCGGGTGGTCAAGTCGACCTTCGCCTCGCCGGTGACGCTGAACCTGCTGCAGCGCAGCATCGGCCTGTCGGCGCTCAAGGGCGACGTCAACATCACCGACCCGGGGCTGCCCAAGGGCAGCCTGCAGATCCCGGTGATCGGCAGCGTCGGCGCCAACCTGTTGAAGGACCAGGCCAATGCCAGGATCAACGCCGTGCTCGAGGGCGGCAAGTTCGACCTGAGCGCCGATATCGCGGCGCTGTCGGCGGTGCCGCGCGTGACCTTCGCGCTGGCCGTCGATACGCTGGACCTCGACAAGCTGGCGCCGCCGGCAGGCGCCAGCGCGCCGCCCAAGCCGGCCGGCGACGGCAAGCAGGACGAATCGAAGCCGCCGGCCAAGCCCCAGCCCGCGCCGGCCGCGGCCGATGACAGCATCAACCTGTCGGGCCTGGTGGGGCCGACCGCCAGCGGCACGATCAAGATCGGCCAACTGGTGATGCGCGGCCTGAAGGCCGAGCAGGTGGCGGCGAACATCAAGCTGGAAAAGGGCAAGCTGGACATCTCCACCCTGACCGCGGCGCTGTATGGCGGCAAGCTGGGCGGCGTGATGTCGGTGGACGCGGTCAACGGCAACCAGCTGGTGGCGAAGATGTCGCTGGCCGGCATCGCGATCCAGCCGCTGCTTTCCGACCTGGCCGGCAAGGACACCCTCAGCGGCACGGGCAGCCTGGCGTTCGACCTCAAGACGGCCGGCGCCAATACCTACGCCATGAAGAGCGGCCTGGCCGGCACCATGCAGGTGCGGCTGCGCGACGGCGCCATCAAGGGCATCAACGTGGCGCAGACGCTGCGCGAACTGAAGGCGATGTTCCGCGGCGAAGCGCACGACCCCACCATGCAGGACGACCAGACCCGCCAGACCGATTTCACCTCGCTCGAAAGCGACCTGGTGTTCAACAAGGGCGTGGCCACCGTCAAGCGCCTGGACATGGCCGCGCCGCTGCTGCGCGTCAACCAGGGCAACCCGGCGAACATCGATTTCGTGCGCAGCGAGCTGGATTTCGTGGCGCGCGTGCGCGTGGTCAACACGTCGACCGGGCAGGATGGCAAGGACCTGGCCGAACTGCGCAACCTGACCATTCCGCTTCTGGTCACCGGCCCGTTCGACAAGCCGGTCTATACGCTGCAGTGGCGCGAAGTGGCCGGCGAAGCGCTCAAGCGCGGGCTGGAAAAGCAGCTCAAGGAAGCGCTGACCGGAGGCGACGGCGCCGCCGGCAGTCCGGCGAAGAATATCGACAAGGCACTCAAGGGGATCCTGGGCAAATGAGCACCATCGCTTATCAACCCATCGCCGAATGCGGCGCAACCACGCAGCCCGACGCGGCCGCCTATCAGAAGCGCTGGCTGGTGGCCAACGACGCGGGGCAGTGGCTCAACCGCGACCTGTGCCCGCGCCTGGCCGAGGTGTCGGTCGAGCTGCGCATGGGCTACCTGGTCCTGAAGGCGCCCGGCATGCTGCGGCTGGACATCCCGCTGGACGTGATCGAAGACGACGACAGCGTGCGCTACCAGATGCTGGTGGGCGAGCAGACGGTCGATGTCGTGGACGAAGGCGAGCTGGCCGCGGCATGGATATCCAACCATGCGGGGGTGCCGTGCCGGATCCTGAAGGTGCACCCCGACATGGCCGAGGTGCGCTGGCCGTCGTAGGCCGCGCTCAGGCGCGGCGCGCGCGACGCCAGGCCAGCGCGCCGTGCGTCGCCAGGCCGGCCGCCAGGCCCCAGAAGGCCGAGCCTATGCCCCAGAAGCTGATGCCCGAGGCGGTGGCCAGCAAGGTCACCAGCGCGGCTTCGCGCCGCTGCGGGTCGGCCATGGCGGTCGTCATGCCGCCCATGATGGCGCCCAGCAGCGCCAGCCCGGCCAGCGCGGCGATCAGCGCGCCCGGCAGGGCCTGGAAGAACACGGCCACGGCGCCCGCCGCCACGCTCAGCAGCACATAGGTGAGTCCGTAAGTGGCCGCGGCTACGTAGCGCCTGCCCGGATCGGCATGGGCTTCGGGGCCGGCGCACAGCGCCGCGATGATGGCGCCGAGCGTCACGCTGTGGGCGCCGAACGGCGCCGCCAGCAGGCCGGCCAAGCCCGTGAGGCCGACCAGCCGCGAGGCAGGCGGCCGATAGCCGGCCGCCTGCAGGATGGCCAGGCCGGGCAGGTTCTGCGAGGCCATGGCCACCACGAACAGCGGGATGCCCAGGCTGATGGCGGCCTGCCACGTGAACGACGGCGTGGTCCAGACGAATTCGGTCCAGGCCCATTGCACGTGGCCCAGGCGCAGCAGGCCCAGGCTGCTGGCCGCGGCCAGGCCCACGACCAGCACCGCCAGCACCGCGAAGCGCGGCGCCCAGCGCCTGCCCGCCAGGTAGGCCGCGCACATCGACAGGACCAGCACCGGCTGCGCTGCAATGCTGCCGAAAATGCCCAGGCCGAAATTGAGCAGCACGCCGGCCAGCATGGCCGCGGCCAGTTCGGCCGGAATGCGCCGCACGATGGGATCGATCCAGCCGAATACGCCGCAGGCCAGCGTCAGCGCCGCGGCCAGCATGAAGGCGCCGACCGCCTGGTCGAACGGCACGCCCACCAGCCCCGTGACCAGCAGGGCCGCGCCCGGCGTGGACCAGGCAAACACGACGGGCATGCGGCTGCGCAGGCTGACCAGCGCCCCGCCCACGCCCAGCGCCAGGCAGATCGAGCCCAGCCACGATCCGATGCGGGCGGCGTCCAGCCCGGCGGCATGGCCGGCCTGCACCATCAGCACCGCCGTGCCGCCGAAGCTGACCAATACCGCGACCAGCCCGGCGACGATGGCCGATAAGGAAAGCGCGCCGGTGACAGGCCGGCGCGCCGCGAGGGTGGAGGAGTCGGCGCCGTTCATGCGGCACCGGTGAGGCGGCGGTACTTGGCCATCAGTTGCTCCTGCCCTTCCTGCCATTGGGGGTGCAGTTCGATGCACTCCACCGGGCAGACTACCTTGCATTGCGGTTCGTCGTGGTGGCCGACGCATTCCGTGCAGCGGTCAGGGTCGATGACGTAGTAGTCCGCGCCCATGGAAATCGCTTCGTTCGGGCACTGGGGCTCGCAAACGTCGCAATTGATGCATTCTTCGGTGATCTTGAGGGCCATGGCGGGTAAGGCGGGGGCGGACAGGCCGATTGTAGCCCGCCCGCGCGGATGCCTCAGGCGCCGTCGGGCGAGGACTGCTCGCGGCGTTCCTTGGCTTTGGCCTGCAGCCAGCGCTCGACGGACGGAAAGACGAACTTGCTGACGTCGCCGCCCAGCTGGGCGATCTCGCGCACGATGGTGCCCGAAATGAACTGGTACTGGTCGGACGGCGTCATGAACATGGTTTCGACGTCGGGCAGCAGGTGGCGGTTCATGCCGGCCATCTGGAACTCGTACTCGAAATCGGATACCGCGCGCAGCCCGCGGATGATGACGCGGCCGTTCTGGTCGCGCACGAAATCCTTCAGCAGGCCGCCGAAACTGTGCACCTCGACGTTGGGATAGTGGCCCAGCACCTCGCGCGCGATGTCCACGCGCTCGTCGATGGTGAAGAACGGCTTCTTGTTGCGGCTGTGCGCAATGCCCACCACGACCTTGTCGAAGAGCGTGGCCGCGCGGCGGACCAGGTCTTCGTGGCCTCGGGTCAGCGGGTCGAACGTGCCGGGGTAAACAGCGATGATCATAGGGGCTCCGTACCTTTTGTTCAGTGGCTTGCACCATCCTCCAATGCCGGATTATTCATCGATTTGCGCATTGCAGCAAATTGGAAGAGACGATAGTGCACGGCGCCGGCCTTGCCCTCGCGCAGCAGCTCGAATCCGGCCGGCGGCGCGGGCGCGGTTTCGGACTCGACATAGACCAGTCCGTCCTCGGCCAGCACGGCGGGCAGCAGCGCCCACAGGCGATCCAGCCAGCCCTGGCCGAACGGCGGATCGAGCAGGACCAGGTCGAAGCGCGAGGCGTCCATGCGCTCGATCACCTGCATGGCGTCGCCGGCATGGATGCGCACCGCGCCTGCCCGCAGCTTGTCGCGCAGCGTCCGCAAGGCGGACACCGCGCCGCGGTCGCGCTCGACCATCTGCACCTGGCCCGCGCCGCGCGAGGCGGCCTCGAAACCCAGCGCCCCGCTGCCGGCGAACAGGTCCAGCACCCGTTTGTCGGCGAACTCGCCGCCCCACAGGTGGTTGAGCCAGTTGAACAGGGTCTCGCGCACGCGATCGGGCGTGGGGCGCAGGCCTGGCGCGTCGGGAACGGGAATGAGGGTGCGGCGGTAAAGGCCGCCCACGATGCGGATGGGTTTGCTGCCCGGGCGGGATGGTTTCAAGAACGGGGACCTCCTGGGCGCAATAGTAGCGTCCCCCGCGGGGACGGATGTGGGGAAACGAATATACTTTTGCCCATGTTCAGCTTCTTCAAGAAAAAATCCCCTCCGCCCGCCGCGCCGGCCCAGCCCGCGCCGCCGCCGGAGGCAGTGGACGCAGGGTCGGACGAACCTGCGCAACCTCAACCCGCCGAGCCGCAACCCGCCCCGGCGCCTGCCCAGCAACCGGCCCCCGCGCCGGCTCCGCAACCCGAGCCGCAGCCGGACCCGCAGCCGCAACAGCCGCCCGAGCCGGCGCCGCCGGCCGTGGCGCCGCCCGTCGCCGAGCCGCAGGCCCCGGCCCCGGCCGCGCCCGAGGCGCCGCGCAAGGCTTCGTGGCTGAGCCGGCTCAGGCAGGGCCTGTCGCGCACCGGCCAGAACATCGGCGGGCTGTTCGTCGGCGTGAAGGTCGACGAGAACCTGTTCGAGGAGCTGGAGTCGGCGCTGATCATGGCCGACGCCGGCATCGAAGCCACCGAAAAACTGCTGGCCGCGCTGCGGGCGCGCGTCAAGAAAGAGCGCATCGACGATCCGGCGCAGGTCAAGACGGCGCTGCGCCAATTGCTGGCGGACCATCTGCGGCCGCTGGAGCGGTCCTTCGACCTGGGGCGCGCCCGGCCCCTGGTGGTCATGATCGCCGGCGTCAACGGCGCGGGCAAGACGACCTCGATCGGCAAGCTGGCGCATACCTTCCAGCGCCAGGGCGCCAGCGTGCTGCTGGCGGCCGGGGATACCTTCCGCGCGGCGGCGCGCGAGCAATTGGTCGAGTGGGGCAGCCGCAACAATGTGACCGTGATTTCCCAGGATGGCGGCGATCCGGCCGCGGTGGCGTTCGATTCGGTCAACGCCGGACGCGCGCGCAACGCGGGCGTGGTGATGGTGGACACCGCCGGCCGCCTGCCCACGCAGCTCCACCTGATGGAAGAATTGAAGAAGATCCGCCGCGTCATCGGCAAGGCCGAGGCTACGGCGCCGCATGAAGTGCTGCTGGTGGTCGACGGCAACACCGGCCAGAACGCGCTGGCGCAGATCCGCGCCTTCGACGCCGCCATCAACCTCACCGGCCTGGTCGTCACCAAGCTGGACGGCACCGCCAAGGGCGGCACGCTGGCGGCCGTGGCCGCCGGCAGCCAGGGCGTGCGGCCCATCCCCGTCTACTGGATCGGCGTGGGCGAAGGGCTGGAGGACCTGCAGCCCTTCGTGGCCGACGAGTTCGCCGCCGCCCTGCTGGCCGACTGAGCGGGGTTCGCGCCTGTGTGCAACGCCGCCCGCCCGGGCGGCGTTGTCATTTCCAGAAAGGCTTGGCGCGCGCGAGCTGGTCGAACGCTTGCTGCGCCTGCGGCGTCAGGCCATCGAGCCGGGCGCCGATCCAGCCCACCGCGAACCAGGCCTGCGGGTGCGCCTGCAGCGCCGCCTGGTAGTAATCGCGCGCCACCGCCAGGTCGTTGATCTCGCCCAGCAGGTCCTGCACGCGCGCCAGTTGCTTGCGATAGGCGCGCAGCCGGGTTGCCGGCAGCAGGGATTCCGCGAACGACAGGCCATAGCGCAGGCGCTTGACCCGTTTGCGCAGCTCGTGGCGGGCCTCCAGCTCCAGCGCGCCGAAGCGCAGGCCTTCGTCGATCACCTTGAGGTGCCAGCGGCGCAGCCGGTCGGTCAGGCGCTTGCGCAGCGCGGGCGGCGCGCGCTCGGCCGGCGGCGCCAACGGAATGATGGTGGGGCTGGCCGGCGCGGCCTCGGCCGTGGCGGCCGGGGCGGGAGGGGGCGGCACGTCCAGGCTCCAGGCCAGCAGCTCCAGCAGCCAGCCCTGGAAGGCGCGATCGGCGGCCAGCGACTGGGCATTGTCATTGGACGGCGCGCCCTCGGCGGGCAGCGCCGGCATGCCGGCGCGCGCCAGCAGGGGCAGGATGGTGTCGGCCAGTACGTCCTGGTCGCGCGCCGTGCCGAATGCGCTGAAATGCGTACGGGCGCCCAGCGCCAGGGTTTCGGACGGGTCGGCGATCCAGCCGTCGAACAGGCGCCAGGCCGAGCGCAGCCGCCGCACGCCCACGCGCAGCTGGTGCACGTGTTCGGGGGTGCCGGCGCGATGGACGCCCAGGGTGTCCACCTCGGCCAGCACGGCGGCGTTGCGCGCGATGTGGTCCACGCATTCGGCCGCTACCGCGGCCATGGCCTGCATGGGAGTCATTGCTTCGTCCAGCTTGACCGGGCCGGCGTTGCGCGGCGCCCAGAAGCCGGCGACGGCCTGCTGGTCGCGCGTCGCCCGCGCGGCGTCGTCGGCCTCGCCCGGCGCGGCGGCCAGGTCGTGCGCCAGTTGCGCCAGCGCATCGCCCCGTTCGGACTTGCTGCGCGCATCCAGCACCAGCCCGTGGCGTTGCAGCCAGCCGCGCGCCATGGCGAAGATGGCCGCGGGCCGGCCCGAGACCAGTTCGAATTCCAGCTCGGAGATCGGCAGCTCGAGCGCGCCGGCGCGCAGCACGCCCGTGTCGTAGGCGAGCTCGACGGTGCCGTGCCGGCCGCGCACCTTGCAGAACAGCCGTTGCACGTCGGTTTCGTAGCGCAGTCCCAGCTCGCCCTTGATGGCCGTCAGCGCCGCCTCGACTTCGGTGCCGGCATAGACGGACAGGTCCAGCACCGGCCCGGGGCGCGGGTGGTTGATCTCCACGCGGCTGATGGCATTGGCGCCCGGCATCTTCAGCGTCTGCACCCAATCGCGCCCTTCCTGGCGCAGCCGGATCGCGATGCGCGCGCGCGCCAGCTCGCGGCCGGGGGTGTCGAAATACAAGGCGTGCAGGCGGATACGCGTGGCCTGCCGCTGCTGGATCTGCTGCTGCACCGCCGCCCGCGCCGCCGCCGGGACGTGGAGCTTCAATTCTTGTTCTGACATGATCGGACCCGCCGAGCCGAAAGCCTGGGATAGTACCCAAGGCTAACCCGAAAATTGATGACGGGTCATATTCCGGTCATGGGGCTGCCTGCCCCCGCTGGGACGGATACCGTCCTGGCCGTCAACCGTTCATGGCGTAGCGCCGCGTGCCTGTCCCAGCGGGGACAGGCACGCGGCGTGGAAGTCAGCCGGTGCCAGCCCCCCGTCCGGGGACAGGCACGCGGAGTCAGAGGATGCGCTTGCGGGCCTGGGTGATGACGATTTCGGCGGCGACGACGACGACGAAGATGGCGGCCAGCACCAGGGCGACGCGGTCCCACTGGAACAGGTTGAGCGCGGTGTCCAGCGCCATGCCGATGCCGCCGGCGCCCACCAGGCCGAGCACGGCGGATTCGCGCACGTTGATGTCCCAGCGCAGCAGCACGATGGACCAGAACGACGGGCGGATCTGCGGCCAGTAGCCGTACCACAGCACGGCGGCCTTGCTGGCGCCGGTGGCGGTCAGCGCCTCGATCGGGCCGCGTTGGGCCTCTTCGATGGCTTCGCCCACCAGCTTGCCGACGAAACCGATCGAGCGGAACGCGATGGCCAGGGTGCCCGCCAGCGCGCCCGGACCGAAGATGGCGATGAACAGCAGCGCCCACACCAGCGAGTTGACCGAGCGGCTGGACACCAGGATCAGGCGCGCCAGCATGTTGATGGTGCGGCTGGGCGTGAGGTTGTTGGCCGCCAGCAGGCCCACCGGCACGGCCATCCCGACCGACAGGATGGTGCCCAGCGTGGCGATGTGCAGCGTTTCGACCAGCGCGGCGTGCACCCCCTCGGGATAGTACGACCAGTCGATCGGCCACATGCGCCGCAGCAGGTCCGCCATTTGTTCGGGCGCGTCGTACAGGAACTCGGGGATGACCTCCACGCTGCGCACGGCCTGCACGATGGCGGCCACCAGCAGCAGGTACAGCATGAAGCGCAGCGCCTTCTGGCCGCCGCTGTAGCGCTGCCAGGTGCGCGGATGGCCCGGTTCCAGGCTCGTCACGGAGGTGTTCATTCGTCCACCTCCCCTTTGCGCGCCAGCGGCGTGGTCGTGCCCAGGCCCCGGGCCGCGGTGAAGCGGCGTTGCAGGATGCGTTCGAAGCCCATGTTGTCCAGGAATACCTTGCGCACGAAGCCCGCCAGGATTTCACCCAGCATGATGATGGCGATCAGGGTCAGCAGGATGGCCGCCACGAAATCGTAGTCGAAGCGTTGGAACGCCGAGAACAGCGTGCCGCCGATGCCGCCGGCGCCGACGATGCCGACCATGGTCGAGTTGCGCAGGTTGGAGTCGAACTGGTAGGTGGCAAAGCCCACGAAGCGCGCGAACACCTGCGGCAGCACGCCGAAAATGATGACATTGCCGAACGAGGCGCCGGATGCCCGCACGGCCTCGACCTGCTTGAGCGAGATCTCCTCGATGGCCTCGGTGAACAGCTTGCCGATGAAGCCGATGGAGGCCACGGTCAGGGCCAGGATGCCGGCCAGCGCGCCAAAGCCCACGGCCTTGACGAACAGGATCGCCACGATCACCGGGTGCAGGGCGCGGCACAGCGCGACCAGGGCGCGCGCCGGCCAGGAGGCCCAGGCCGGCATCAGGTTGCGCGCGCCCAGCAGGCCGATGGGCAGCGACAGCAGGATGCCCAGCACCGAAGCCAGCACGGCGATTTCCAGGCTTTCGGCGATGCCCTTCCAGAGGGTGTCGGGTTTCTCGAAATTGGGCGGGAACATGCGCGCCAGGAAGGTCGCCGCATGGCCCAGGCCGGTTTCGAAGCGCGCCCAGCTGAAATCCAGCTGCGCGGCGGCGTAGAAGGTGTACAGCAGCACCAGCAGCACGCCGGCCTTCGCGCGCCACGACAGCGTGAAGGGGCGGCGCGCCATGCCTGCCGTGCGCGCAGTCACTCCAGCCAAGACTCGCCTCCGTAGATGGTCTTGAGCATGGCGGCGTCCAGCCCCTTGCCGTCGCCGTCGTACACGACATGGCCGCCCGACATGCCGACGATGCGGTTGGCGTAGCGCCGCGCCAGTTCGACATCATGGATGTTGACCAGCACGGGGATGCCGTTGACGCTGCCCTGTTCGGTCAGCAGCTCCATGATCTCGACCGAGGTCTTGGGGTCCAGCGACGAGGTCGGCTCATCGGCCAGCAGCAGTTGCGGCCGCTGCATCAGCGCGCGCGCGATGCCGACGCGCTGGCGCTGGCCGCCCGACAGCGCGTCGGCGCGCTGGTCGGCGAAGCCGGCCAGGCCCACCGTGTCCAGCAATTGAAAGGCGCGTTCGATGTCGGCCGGCTCGAAGCGCCGCATCCAGGCATTGAGCGCCGAGGTGTAGCCCAGCCGTCCGGTCAGCAGGTTTTCCATCACGGTCAGGCGCTCGACCAGGTTGTATTCCTGGAACACCATGCCGATGCGCCGGCGCGCGCGGCGCAACGACTGGCCGCGCACGCGGGCCAGGTCCACCGTGCCCTCGGCGTCCTTGAGCACGATTTCGCCGCTGGTCGGCTCGATCAGGCGGTTGATGCAGCGTAGCAGGGTACTTTTGCCGGTGCCCGACGGCCCGATGATGGCCGTCAGGCCCTGGCCCGCGATATCGAGATCGATGCCGTTGAGAACCGGCTTGCCGGCCCGGTATTCCTTCACCAGGCCGGTGATGCGCAGAGACGTCGCCATGCTTACTGCTTGCCCTTGCTCTTGGCGGTTTCGCGGTCGTAGGCCGCGCGGTTGAACTTCTCGCCGCCGGATTCGGCCACTTCGCGCACGATGGCCCAGTCCTTCTGGTAGGTCACCGGATAGAAGCGGTCGGCCCCGTCAAACGCTTTCTTCATTTCGTCGGGGAAGCGGTAGTCGTAGAAGCACTTGAGCATCTTGTCGCGGAAGGCCGGCTCCAGGTCGTGCGCGTAGGCAAACGACGAGGTCGGGAATTTCTCGCTGCGATAGATCACGCGGAAATCCTCTTCCTTGACCTGGCCGCGCTCGGCCATGCGCTTGAACACGTCGGAGGCGACCGCGGCGGCGTCGTAGTCGCCCGAGTTCACGCCCATGACCGACTGGTCATGCTTGCCCGAGAAAATGACCTTGTAGTCCTTGTCGGGCGTCAGGCCTTCCTTGGGGAACAGGGCGACCGGCGCCATGTGGCCCGAGTTCGACGAGGGCGCGGTGTGCGCCAGCTTCTTGCCCTTGAGGTCGGTCAGCTTCTGGTACGGGCTGTCCTTCTTGACGATGACGATCAGGTTGTAGCCCTGGAATTCGTCCGCGTAGCCCTTGACCGCGAACGGGACCGCGCCGGCGATGTTCACGGCGAAGGCGGTCGGGCCGGTCGAGAAGCCGCCCACGTGCAGCCGGCCCGAGCGCATGGCTTCGATTTCGGCCGCGTTGCTCTGCACCTGGTAGAACACCACGCGCTTGCCGGTGCACTCGCTCAGGTGCTTGGTGAAGGGCTTGAAGATGTCTTCGTAGACGGCCGGGTCTTCCACCGGGGTATAGGTGAAGACCAGCGTCGATGGCGTTTTCAGCTTGGACTTGTCGGTCGGCGTATCGGCCACCAGGTCCTTGTTCGCATCGCAGTACATATCGTCCAGATCGCCGCGATTCGAACATGCGGCGTCGGCCGCCTGCGCGGTGTGGGAACCGAAAATCAGGGCGGTCACGGCGGCGGCTTGCAGCAGGCGCTTGGCTTGCATGGGCGTCTCCTCGGAGTGCGTTTGGTATATGAATTGTCACGTTATTCAAACACAAACGAGCCCACCCGCGCACTCGGTGAAGTCCCTGTCTTTCTTTTCGTCTTTTGTTCGTTTTGTTCGTTTTGTTTTCTTTTTTGTTTCGAACGCTTCAGTTGCCGCGGTAACCCAGCTTGCGCGAGATTTCCTGGGCGCAGGCCAGCAGCGGCCGGGCGATGGCGCCGGTGAAGGACGCGTCGAACAGGCCGGTCGGCCCGAGGCTGGTCAGCGCCAGCACGATGCCGCCGGTGTGGTCGAACACCGGCACCGACAGGGCGTCCACGCCGGGCAGGGGGTTGCCCAGCGCCCGGGCCATGCCGTGCACGCGGATGTCGGCCAGCATGGCCTCCAGGTTGGCGCGGGTGGTCTTGCGCGGCGTCAGGCTGGCGATGACCGCGGCGTCGCCGTCTTCGCGGGCGATGTAGTGCTCGGCCACCTTGGGGGGCAGCCAGGCGGCGAACACCTGGCCGGTGGCCGTGTGCAGCATCGACATCACCGTGCCCTTGCGCATGTTGACATGCACCGGGTAGCTGGCTTCGGTGATGTGGATCATGGTCGGGCCGTGCGAGCCCAGCACCGCGATGCCCAGGGTGTGGCCGATCTCGGATTGCAGCTTGTCGACTTCGGGCAGGGCCACCCGCACGGGATCGAGCCGCTGCAGGCTGACCAGGCCCATCTGCAGGGCGAACGGCCCCAGTTCATACTGGCCGGTGACGGTGTCCTGCTGGACCAGGCCGACCCGGGTGAAGCTGACCAGGTAGGGGTGGGCCTTGGCCGAGGTCATGCCGGCGGCGCCGGCCAGGTCGCGCAGCGTCAGGGGGCGGCCGGCGTCGACCAGCGCGGCCAGCAGCGGAAAGCCGACCTCGACCGACTGGATGCTGCGGCGGCCGTCATTGCCTGGCGCGGCGGCGGGCTTGGCGGTGGATCTGGCGGCGGACATGGCGCTTATCCCCGGCTCGCCAGCAGGCGCTCGGCCATCTCGACGAAGCCGTCGCCGCCGCGCGCGGCCGCGACGAACGCCGGGCGATGCTGGATGCGATGCAGCTGCGACTGGATGTTGGCCACGCCCACCGAGATCGGGAAGAACTTGAACATCGGCTCGTCGTTGGGCGAATCGCCGATGAACAGGGTGTGTTGCAGGGCCGAATCGATGTCCAGGCCGAACTCGCGCTCGAACAGGGTGCGCGTCATGGTCAGTTTGTCGTAGTCGCCGAACCAGCCGTTGACGTGGATGGAGCTGACCTTGGCCTGCGCCCCGGCTGCGTGGAAGATTTCGACGATGCGCCCGACCGCGCTGTCGGGCAGCGCCGGGACGTCTTCGCAGAAATCGATGGCCAGGTCCGCCACCCGGTAATCCTGGTCGCTGGCCACGGCGGTGCCCGGCACTTCGCGCAGCACCCGTTCGCGGATGGCCTGCAGCGCCTGCCGGTTGGCCGCGCGGGTGGCGCCGTCGGCCCAGTAATGCGCGTTCATGCGGCGCGCCGAGCGGTCATAGGCGTAGTAGAACGCGCCGTTCTCGCCCACGACGGCCCGCACGGGCCACATCCGCGCGATGTGGTCGCACCAGCCGGCGGGCCGGCCAGTGATCGGCACCACTACGATGCCGGCCTGCTCAAGGCGTTCCAGCGCCGCGTAGGCGCCGGCCGGCAGGCGGCCTTCCGTGGTCAGGGTGTCGTCGATGTCGGTCAGTACGATGCGTACCGACGCGGCTACCGGGGCTGGCATGGCCGCAAGCGCTTGCATGGGGCTCCTCGAGGGGATTTGTCGTTATCGGGGCGCGATTCTCAAGCGCGAAGTTTACCGTGCGCGCGCGGCCCGCCGCCGCGCGGGGCGCGACCGCGCCAAGGGCGCTAAAATTGCAGCTTTCCAGCCTGGACGCGCCCGATTCATGTCTGCCCAGATTTCCCCGCTCAACGCCGGCGCCGCGCCGGAGTCTTTCGGCATCGCCTCGGTGCCCGAGATCATCGCCGAATTGCGGGCAGGCCGCATCGTCATCCTGGTCGACGAAGAAGACCGCGAGAACGAGGGCGACCTGGTCATGGCCGCCGAGTTCGTCACGCCCGAGGCCATCAATTTCATGGTGACCCACGGCCGCGGCCTGGTGTGCCTGACCCTGACCGAAGAGCGCTGCCGGCAGCTGGACCTGCCGTTGATGGCCAGCCGCAACGGCACTCGATACGGCACCAATTTCACGCAATCCATCGAGGCCGCCGAAGGCGTGGAAACCGGCATTTCGGCCGCAGACCGCGCCCGCACCATCCAGGTCGCGGTGGCGCGCGACGCCCAGCCGTCCGATCTGGTGCAGCCCGGCCACATCTTCCCGGTGCGCGCGGTGCCTGGCGGCGTGCTGGTGCGCGCCGGCCACACCGAGGCCGGCTGCGACCTGACCGCCATGGGCGGGCTGACCCCGGCGGCCGTGATCTGCGAAATCCTCAAGCCCGACGGCACCATGGCGCGCCTGCCCGACCTGGTCGAATTCGCGCGCGAGCACAACCTGAAGATCGGCACCATCGCCGACCTGATCCAGTACCGCAGCGAGCACGAATCCATCATCGCGCGCATGGGCGAGCGCATGATGCAGACCCCCTGGGGCGATTTCCGCTGCATCGCCTACCGCGACGACGCCACGCGTTCGCCACATCTGGCGCTGGTACACGGTAATATCGATCCCGAGCGCGAGACATTGGTGCGGGTGCATGAACCCGCCTCGCTGCTCGACGTGCTGGACACCGGCGCCAGCCCGCACAGCTGGAGCGTGGGCCAGGCGCTGCACGCCATCGCCGCCTCGCCGGCCGGCGTGCTGGTGCTGATGAACTGCCAGTCGTCCACTGAACACCTGTTTGGCCAGATCGCCAACTGGGACGGCCCCGCCGAGCGCGCGGCCACCCAGGAAGGCGACCGATTCGGACTGCGCACCTACGGCATCGGCGCGCAGATCCTGCGTGATTTGAACGTGGGCCGCATGAAACTGCTGGCCCGTCCCCGCAAGATGCCCAGCATGGCGGGCTTCGCCCTCACCATTACGGGTTACGATTGCGCCCCTCCGAACCTACGCAACGACTGAACAAGGCCGACACATGAATCCCTACATCCTTACCCCCGACCTGAACGGCGAAGGGCTGCACATCGGCATCGTGCGCGCCCGTTTCAACGAAGAAATCGGCCAGGCCCAACTGCAGGCCTGCCTCGAGGAACTGGGCAAGCTGGGCGTGGACGAGCGCGACGTGATGGTGGTCAGCGTGCCGGGCGCGCTGGAACTGGGCGTGGCCCTGGCGCGCATGGCCGAAAGCTATGAATTCGACGCGCTGATCGCCCTGGGCGCGGTCATCCGCGGCGAAACCTATCACTTTGAAGTGGTCAGCAACGAGAGCGCCGCGGCCATCAGCCGTATCGCGCTCGAAACCGGCATCCCCGTGGCCAATGGCGTGCTGACCGTCGATACCGACGAGCAGGCGCAGGCCCGTGCCGCCGGCAAGGGGGCCGATTGCGCCCAGGTGGCCGTGGAGATGGCCAACCTGGCGGCGGCGCTCGAGCCGGAAGAAGACGACGAAGACGAAGACGACGAGGACGAAGATTTTGACGACGAAGAAGACGACGGCCGCTGATAACGCGGTGCAGGCCCGCGCCAACGCGCGCAGCGCGCGGCGCCGCGCGCGCGAGTTCGCGCTGCAGGGCGTGTACGCGTGGCTGTTGCGCGGCGGCGAGGGCACCCAGGACGCCGGCGAAATCGACGCCCACCTGCGCGATGCCGAGGATTTCTCCGAGGCCGACGCGCAGTGGTTCAAGACGCTGCTGCACGGCGTGCTGCGCGAGGCGCCGGTGCTGCGCGAGCGGTTCCTGCCGTACATCGACCGGCCGCTGTCCGAGCTGTCGCCGGTCGAGCACGGCATCCTGCTGATCGGCAGCTTCGAGCTGGTGCACCATGTCGAAGTGCCGTACAAGGTTGCCATCAACGAGGCGGTCGAGCTGGCCAAGTCGTTCGGCGGCACCGACGGGTTCAAGTTCGTCAACGGCGTGCTCGACAAGCTGGCGGCCGACGTGCGCACGGCCGAAGTCCAGGCGGCGCCGCGGCGCTGACCTTCCGCGGACGCGCCGGCGCGGCGCGTCCGTTCGCGTTTGCTGGCAGGAGTCGCCTTGGCGTCCGAGTTCGACCTGATCGCGCGGTATTTCACCAGGCCGGCTCCCGATGGCGTGCTCGGCGTGGGTGATGACTGCGCGCTGTTTCCGGTGCCGCCCGGCCAGCAAGTGGCCACCAGCACCGACCTGCTGATCGAAGGGCGGCACTTCTTTTCCGATGTCGATCCGCAGGCGCTCGGCTACAAGGCGCTGGCCGTCAACCTTTCCGACCTTGCCGCCATGGGCGCGCGTCCCATCGGCTGCCTGCTGGGGCTGGCGCTGCCCGGCGTGGACGAAACATGGCTGGCGGCGTTCGCGCGCGGCTTCCAGGCCCTTGCCGATACGCACGCCTGCCCGCTGATAGGCGGCGACACCACCCGCGCCCCGCAAGGGCTGCTGGCCATCAGCGTCACCGTGTTCGGCGCCGTGGCGCCTGGCCAGGCGCTGCGCCGCGCCGCCGCGCAGCCGGGCGACGACATCTGGGTGTCCGGGGAGCTGGGCGCCGCCGATATCGCCTACCGGCTGCTCGATCGCCAACTGCCCGCCGACCCTTTGCGTCTGGCCGCCACCCGCGCGGCGCTGGAGTGGCCGCGGCCGCGCGTCGAGCTGGGCCTGGCGCTGGCCGGTCTCGCCCGCGCCGGCATCGACATTTCGGACGGCCTGCTGCAGGACCTGGGCCACATCCTGGCCGCCAGCGGCGTGGCGGCCGAATTGCGTTACGACGCGCTGCCCGTCGCGGCCGCGCTGGCGGGCCTGCCGTCCGAGGCCGTGCGCCGCGCCGTGCTGGGCGGCGGCGATGTCTACGAACTGTGCTTCACCGCCGACCCGGCGCATCGCCAGGCCATCGCGCAGGCGGCGCGAGACGCGGGCGCGCCCGTCAGCCGCATCGGCCGCATCCAGGCCGGACAAGGACTGCGCGTGCTGGACGCCGACGGCGCGCCGCTGGGCGACTTGCCGGGCGGTTTCGATCATTTCTCCGACACAACGGACCAGCCGGCCCCAGGCCGCCGACCATGAGCCCGCCCGATACCCCCTCCGACCCGACTTCGATGCAGGCGCGCGCGCGCGTGTCCTATCCCGGCTGGAGCTGGGTGCGCGCCCGGCCCGCGCGCCTGCTGGCCTTCGGCCTGGGCAGCGGCCTGCTGCGCCCGGCCTCGGGGACCTGGGGCACCTTGCTGGCCTGGCTGAGCTGGTTCGTCTTCGCGCCGCTGGCGCCCGACTGGGCGCTGGGCATGGGCATTGCCGCGGCGTTCGCCTATGGCTGCCGGGCGTGCGGACAAGCCGGCCGGGAACTCGGCGTGTCCGACCACGTCGGAATGGTATGGGACGAAATCGTGGCGTTCTGGCTGGTGCTGTGGCTGGTGCCGCAGACCGTCGCCGCCCAGGCGCTGGCGTTCATCCTGTTTCGCGTGTTCGACATCGCCAAGCCGCCGCCCATCAAGTATTTCGACGCACGCATCAAGGGCGGCTTCGGCGTGATGTGGGACGATATCGTAGCCGCCGCCTATACCTTGCTGGTCATGGCGATCCTAGTCCGCATGGGAGCATTCGCATGAGCTTGCACGACACCCAGGGGCGCGCCGGCCTGGCGCCCACGCCGCTGACGGCGGCCGCCATCCAGGGATTGGCGGAAATGGTCGGAGAGGCGCTGCTGCGGCGCGACTGGATGATGGGCACCGCCGAGTCGTGCACCGGCGGGCTGCTGGCCGGCGCGGTCACATCGGTGGCGGGCTCCAGCGACTGGTTCGAACGCGGCTTCGTCACCTACAGCAATGCGGCCAAGGTCGCCGAACTGGGCGTCTCGGGCGAGACGCTCGATCACTATGGCGCGGTCAGCGAGCCCGTTGCGCTGGAAATGGCCAACGGCGTCCTGCTTGCCACGCCGTCCGCGCAAGTCGGGGTGTCCACCACGGGCATTGCGGGCCCGGGCGGCGCCACGCCGGGCAAGCCCGTCGGCATGGTGTGCTTCGGCTTCGCCATGCGCGCCCATGGCGGCATCACCTCGCGCGCCATCACCCACGTCTTTCCCGGCGACCGCGCCCAGGTGCGCAACGCCTCGGTCGAGTTCGCGCTGCGCGGCATCCTGGAATTCCTGGGGGAGCCGGTCAATCGAGGCTGACTTCCTCGGGTGCCTGTCCCCCTTCGGGGACAGGCACACGGGGGGGTCAGGTTCTTACCGCGTTGATGGCATCGCGCAGGCCGCGCGCGGCTTCGCCGGCGGCCTGGCGCCAGTCGTCGCCGGTGCTGGCGTACAGGATGGCGCGCGACGAGTTGATCATCATGCCCGCGCCGGCGCTGTTCGCGCCGGCCTGCACGGTGGCGTTGATGTCGCCGCCCTGGGCGCCGATGCCCGGCACCAGCAGCGGCACGGCGTCGCCGATGCGTTGGCGCACCGCCGCCAGTTCGTTCGGGAAGGTCGCGCCGACCACCAGGCCGCACTGGCCGTTGGCGTTCCACTTGTCGGCCACCAGGCCCGCCACATGCAGGTACAGCGGCTGGCCGTCGGCCATTTTCAGGAACTGCAGGTCCGAACCGCCGGGATTGGACGTGCGGCACAGCACGATCACGCCGCGGTCGCCCCAGGCCAGGTACGGCTCGACCGAGTCCAGGCCCATGTAGGGGCTGACCGTCAGCGCGTGCGCCTGGTAGCGTTCGAAGGCCTCGCGGGCGTAGTTCTCGGCGGTGGAACCGATGTCGCCGCGCTTGGCGTCCAGCACGATGGGCAGGTCGGGGTGCTGCGCGCGGATGTGCTGGCACAGGGCTTCGAGCTGGTCCTCGGCGCGGTGC
Organism: Bordetella genomosp. 6; assembly: GCF_002119705.1. Lineage (NCBI taxonomy): Bacteria > Pseudomonadati > Pseudomonadota > Betaproteobacteria > Burkholderiales > Alcaligenaceae > Bordetella > Bordetella genomosp. 6. Next base: position 4,165,076 of record NZ_CP021107.1, on the reverse strand, counting down.
GCGGCGAAATACGCGATCTGCGGCTTGAAGCTGCACGCATACGGCGCGGTGGCGTCGACGATGTCGCGGCAGAACTGGAAGATGGCGTCGGGCTTGCCTTCGAGTTCGCGCGGAAAGCGCTTGGGGTCGGGGTCCAGCCCCACCTGCAGCAACGATTGGCTGGCGCTCCAGGCGTGTTCGAGTTTCTTCAGGAATGTCATGGCGAGGTCAGTGCAGTTTGACCCTGGGACGGGTGCGCCGCATCAACAGGCGCGCCAGGGCAAGCGTGGCGGTCCGCGAAATACCGAGCACCGCGCGGTGGTGCATCAGGTGCAGACTCATGTACATCAGGCGCGCCAGTGTACCGCTTACGAACAGGCCGCGTCCGGCCAGCTTGCCCATCAGGCTGCCCACCCCGGACCCCTGGCCCAGCGAAACCAGCGAGCCGTGGTCGTGGTAGGCGTAGGCGTCGGTGGGTTCGGCGGCATTGCGCAGGCGGGCCGTCAGCTTGCGCGCCAGGTAGTCGGCCTCCTGGTGCGCCGCCTGCGCCCGGGCCGGCACGGTGCGCCCGTCCTTCCAGGGCGCCGCGCAGCAATCGCCCAGCGCCAGGATGTGGGGGTCGGGGCTTTCCAGGCGTTCGTTGACTTCCAGCTGGCCCAGGCGGTTGAGCGGCAGGCCCAGTTGCCGGAACAGCGGCGGCCCCTCGATGCCGGCGGCCCACAGGCACATCGTGGCCTCGAAGCGCCGGCCGTCGGCGGTGGCCACGTGGTCGGGGCCGACTTCGGCGACCCGGCAATCGGTTTCGACGCGCACGCCCAGCTCGGTCAGGCGGGCGTGGGCCGCGCGCGAGATCTTCTCGGGCAGGGCCGACAGGATGCGCGGCGCGCCTTCGACCAGGGTGATGACCAGGTCGCGGTCGGCGCGGAAATTCGGCAGCCCGTAGGCGCTGACCACATGGCTGGCCTCGATCAGTTCCACGGCCAGCTCGACGCCGGTGGCGCCGCCGCCCACGATGACCAGGTCCAGGCGCGCGGAGGGGTCGTGGACCTTGCGCAGGTCCACCTGCACCATGGCCTTGAGCATGGTCAGGCGGAACTGCTCGGCGTTCTCGGTGGTGTCCAGGGTGACGGCGTGCTCGGCCGCGCCCGGCGTATTGAAGAAGTTCGACGTGCTGCCCAGGGCCAGCACCAGCGTATCGTACGCGAGCTCGCGCGGCGGCAGGACCTGCTGGCCGGAGGGATCGGCCACCGCGCCGACCTGGATCTGGCGCCGCTCGCGCTCGATGCCCCGCAATTCGCCTTGCGCGAACGTGAAGTTGCACATGTTGGCCAGCATCAGGTAGGACAGGCCTTCCTGGTGGATGTCCAGGGTGCCGGCGGCGGCTTCGTGCAGCGAGGGTTTCCAGATATGGAACGGGCGGCTGTCGACCAGCGTGACGCGCTCGCGCCCGTGGGCGCGGCCCAGCTTGGCGGCCAGTTCGAGGCCGCCGGCGCCGCCGCCCACGATGACCACGCGATGAGGGGAACCTGTATTCGGGGTCTGCGTCATGCGCCAAGTATAGAGTGGCCCGGCGCGCTTGGATACGGCGCCGCCGCGGCTCAGTCCAGGACGAAGCGGCTGATCAGCACCGCCACCCAGACGGCCAGGGTGAACAGCAGCATCAGCATGACCGCCGCGCTGCCGAGGTCCTTGGCCCGGCCCAGCAGGGGGTGGGTCTCCACCGACAGCGCATCGGCCAGCGCCTCGATGGCGGAATTGAGCAGCTCGGCCACCAGCACCAGGATGACCGAGGCGATCAGGATGAAGACTTCGTCGGTGGTGCGGCCCAGGAAGAACGCCGCGGGCACCAGCAGGATGGCCAGGACCAGCTCCTGGCGGAATGCCGCCTCGTACTTGATGGCGGCCTTCAGCCCCTGCAGCGAGTAGCGCAGCGCATTGAGAATGCGGCGCAATCCGCCTGTGCTCTTGAAGGGGGAGGGATGAGGGGTATGGGCCATGTTCGGAGTGTGAGGCGTCCAGGGTGGGCTGGCCGCGTTTTTAACAGATATGTGTTGCCCGCGTGAGCCCGACGACCGTATGCCGCCCATGGGGCGGGCGGCGGCCTTCAGGCGGGTGCGGCCCGGCGCAGGCTGCCGAAGCGCTCGGCGAACTGCCGGGTGAAGACGGCGCCGAAGAAGAAAATCTGCGCCGAATAATAGATCCACAGCAGCAGCGCGATCAACGAACCCGCCGCCCCGTACGCGGATACCGCCGCGCCGCGTCCGAGGTACAGGCCGATGCCCCATTTGCCGGCCAGGAACAGCGCCGCGGTCACGATCGCGCCGGGTATGACGTCGAGCCAGGGGATGCGCTTGCTGGGCAGCAGCTTGTAGACCACGGCGAACAGCGCGGCCACCACCGAGAACGAAAACAGGTTCGACAGCCAGTCGGCCGCCACCGCGAAGGCCGACGTGCTCCACAGATCGCCGTAGTAGCCCTTGGCCGCGCCCAGCGCCGCGTTGATGGTCAGCGAAAGCAGCAGGAACAGCGCCAGCACCAGCACCAGGCCGAACGACAGCATGCGGCTGCGCACCAGCCCCTGCAGCCCGCTCTTGTCTTCCTTGACGTCCCACAGCTCGTCCAGGCTGGCCTTGAGTTCGGCGAAGGCCGTGGTCGCGCTGAACACCAGCACGCATATCGACAGCAGCGCGGCCAGCCAGCCGCTGCCCGATTCGTGCGCGCTGGCCAGCACCGTCTGGATCACCTCGGCGCCGCGCTCGCCGGTGAGGTCGCGCACCTGGCTGAACAGTTCCGAGCGCACGGCCTCTTCGCCGAAGAAGGCGCCGGCCACCGCGATCACCAGGATCAGCATCGGCGCCAGCGAGAACACCATATAGAGCGACAGCGCCGCTCCCTTGCTGGAAGCGCGGTGGCGCGACCATTCGCGCGCCGAATCGGCCAGCAGGGCGCCGATGTCACGGAGGTGGGGCAAGCGGATCTGGCGTGGCAAGCGCATGGCCTCGGGTTGGATGGGACAGCGTGGTGGCGGAAGTATCGGCCGCGGCGGGCCGCGGTTCGAGGAGATTTTCCCGGCCTCATGGCGTCGTGCATGACTCTCGCAAGAAAGCACGGCAATTCAGGAAAGCTCTTGTGGAGTGTCGGACATCCTCCGGCATTCATTATGACGTGGGCCTCGGATACTGCGCAAATCCCCGCATGGCCCGTGCCTGATTCCATCGGGACGCGGTCGTTTCCTTGGCGTCGCCGGCTTCGTGCGACAGGCGGGGCGGTTTGTTCAACTTCCCTTTTGGTGGCACATGTATCTAGATAGACTCCGTCAATGTCCGTCTGCCTTGCAGATCCCGCGTTCAGCGTGGCGCCTGCATGCGTTGGCCGCGGCCCTGGCGCTGGCCGGCCTGACCCGGTTGGCCCCCGCGGCCGCGCAGGCGCCGCAGCCGCCCGTGGCCGGCGCCCCGCACGCGCGGGACGCCGGGCAGGAAGGCGGGATCGATCACCGGGACCGTTCGCACATCATCGTCTTCGACAGCGGAGTCGGCATCAATATCGACGACGATCCCGACGAGTTCGGCGATACGGCGCCCCCCACGCTCAAGGAGGTCCACATCTCGCTGGAGCACGCGATTCCGGCGAATACGCCGGCCATCGGGGTGCGCGTCAGCGGCGCGGGCAGTGCGCTGACGCTGGCCGGCTCGAGCATCGATGCCGCCGAGGGCGGCATCCCCGTGGTGGTACGGCGCGGCGGCACGCTGGAGCTGGCCGGCGTCACCGTGGCGGGCGGGGAGGGGATGGACCCGATGACGGTCTCCGACGCCGGCAGCCGCCTGAACGTGCGCGGCGGCGTGCTGAGCGGCGAAGCGCCGGGCGTAAGCCTGGTCCGGGCCGCGCAAGGCGGCCAGGCGAGCATCGCCGACGCGACGCTGCGGACCATCCTCGGGCCCGCGCTCATCGCCGACGGCGGCTCCATTTCCGTCGCTGGCGGTTCGATCGATATGGACACGGGCCCGGGGTTCCCGCCGCCGCCTCCACCGCGTCCCGGGGCGCCGCTGGCGGCGCATCCGGCGCTCGATCGCGTTGCCGCGGTGCAGGCCGGCCAGGACGGCAAGGTGGCGCTGCGGGATGTCGCGCTGCAGGTTCGCGGGCCGCAGGCGACGGGCGTCTACGCGTATATGCCCGGCAGCGAAATCGCCTTGCAGGGAGGCGCCGTCAGCGTGCGGGGCGAGGACGGGGCCGGCGTGGTCGCCGGCGCGGGCCTGCTCGAAGCCCTGCCGCCCGGCGGCACGGTGCGGCTGGACGGGACCACGGTGTCGACCGACGGCGCCAATACCGATGCCGTGCTGGTGCGCGGCGACGCAGCCCGCGCCGAGGTCGCCAACGCCGTGCTGCGCACCGCCAAGAGCCTGGCCGCCGGCGTATCGGCCCAGCATGGCGGACGCGTCACGTTGCGGCAGACCCGCATCGAGACCGCGGGCGCGGGGGCCGAGGGCATCTCCGTGCTCGGCTTCGAGCCGGAGGCCGGCTCCGGCCCGGCCACCGTCGACATGCAGGGCGGCGGCATCGTCACGACCGGCAACCGCGCCGCCGGCATCGCGGTTACCCACGGCAGCGCCCGCCTGGCAGGCGTGGCGGTACGCGCCGAGGGCAGCGGCTCGAGCGCCGCGCAGCTGGCCAACGGCACGCTGGTCGTCAGCGCCGGGTCGCTGGTCTCGGCCCAGGCCGGCGCGATCAGCGTGACCGGCGCGCCGCTGAAGCTGATGCCGGACGCCCTTGCCCGCAGCAAGGTCTCGGTCCGGCTGACCGACGGCGCCACGGCGCAAGGCGGCAATGGCGTGTTCATCCAGCAGCGTTCCACCATTCCCGTGGCGGTTGCCCTCGAGAGCGGCGCCCTGGCTCGCGGCGATATCGTCGCCGACGGCAACAACGCCGTCGATGCCGGGATCTCCCTCACCGTGGCCAGCGGCGGCGCCTGGCACGGAGCCACCAAGGCGCTCGAGTCGGCCACGCTGCGCGAGGGCGGAACCTGGGTCGTGCGCGCCGACTCCCAGGTGCAGAACATGTCGATGCGCGGCGGGCGGGTCGAGCTCCAGGCGCCCGCCCCCGGCGCCTCCTACAAGACCCTGACCCTGCAGACCCTGGACGGCAGCGGGGTGTTCGTGCTGAACACCAACGTCGCCGCAAGGCAGAACGACCAGTTGCGGGTCACCGGCCGTGCCGATGGCCAGCATCGCGTGCTGGTGCGCAATGCCGGAGGCGAGGCCGACAGCCAGGGCGCCCGTCTGGGCCTGGTGCATACCCAGGGGCAGGGCAACGCCACCTTCCGGCTGGCCAACGCCGGCGAGGCGGTCGACCTGGGTACCTGGCGCTACGACCTGGTGGAGGATCCGCAAACGCGCGTCTGGAGCCTGCAGCGCGCGGGCCAGGCCCTGTCGGGGGCGGCCAATGCCGCCGTGAACGCGGCGGACCTTTCCAGCATCGCGCTGGCCGAATCCAACGCGCTGGACAAGCGCCTGGGCGAACTGCGCCTGCGCGCCGACGCCGGCGGGCCATGGGCGCGTACGTTCAGCGAGCGCCAGCAGATCAGCAACCGCCACGCCCGCGCCTACGACCAGACGGTCAGCGGGCTGGAAATCGGCCTGGATCGCGGCTGGAGCGCGCCGGGCGGGCGCTGGTACGCCGGCGGCCTGCTTGGCTACACCTATGCCGACCGCACCTATCCCGGCGACGGCGGCGGCAAGGTCAAGGGCGTGCACGTCGGCGGCTACGCCGCCTATGTCGGCGATAGCGGCTACTACCTCGACACCGTGCTGCGCCTGGGCCGCTACGACCAGCAATACAACATTGCCGCCACCGACGGCGGCCGCGTCACCGCCGACTACCGCGCGCGCGGCGCCGCATGGTCGCTCGAAGGCGGACGGCGGTTCGAGCTGCCCAACGACTGGTTTGCCGAGCCGCAGGCCGAAGTCATGCTGTGGCGCACGTCAGGCAAGCGCTATCGCGCCAGCAACGGTCTTCGCGTCAAGGTGGACGCCAACACGGCCACCCTGGGCCGCCTGGGCTTGCGCTTTGGCCGGCGCATCGCCCTGGCCGGCGGCAACATCGTGCAGCCCTACGCCAGGCTCGGCTGGACGCAGGAGTTCGACAGCACTGGCGATGTGCGCACCAATGGCATCGGCCATGCCGGCGCGGGCCGCCATGGCCGCGCGGAGCTGGGCGCGGGCGTCGATGCCGCATTGGGCAAGGGCCACAATCTGTATGCCTCGTACGAGTACGCGGCGGGCGACCGGATCAACATTCCGTGGTCGTTTCACGCCGGCTACCGCTACAGCTTCTGAGCGAGCGCCATGAAAAAACCCCGCCAGGCGAACCTGGCGGGGTTTTTTTCGGGAAGACCGGCCGCGGCAAGCCGCGGCGGTTTCGGCCGGGAAAGGCGGAACTTAGAAGTCCATGCCGCCCATGCCGCCCATGCCGCCGGGCATGGCCGGAGCAGCAGCGGGCTTGTCTTCCATCAGCTCGACCACGGCGGCCTCGGCCGTCAGCAGCAGGCTGGCCACCGAAGCGGCGTTCTGCAGCGCGGTGCGGGTGACCTTGGTCGGGTCCAGCACGCCTTGCTCGACCAGGTCGCCGTACTCGCCGGTCGCGGCGTTGTAGCCGTAGTTGCCCTTGCCGTTGAGCACGGTGTTGACCACCACGCTGGCTTCGTCGCCGGCGTTGGTGACGATGGTGCGCAGGGGCTCTTCGACAGCGCGCAGGATCAGCTTGATGCCGGCGTTCTGGTCAGCCGTGTCGCCCTTCAGGCCGGCGATGGCCTGCTTGGCGCGCAGCAGCGCAACGCCGCCGCCAGGAACCACGCCTTCTTCCACCGCGGCACGCGTGGCGTGCAGGGCGTCTTCGACGCGAGCCTTCTTTTCCTTCATTTCGACTTCGGTGGCGGCACCGACGCGAATCACGGCAACGCCGCCGGCCAGCTTGGCCACGCGCTCTTGCAGCTTCTCGCGGTCGTAGTCCGAGGTGGCTTCCTCGATCTGGGCGCGGATCTGCTTGACGCGCGCTTCGATCGACTTGCCGTCGCCGGCGCCGTCGATGATCGTGGTGTTTTCCTTGGCCACTTCGATGCGCTTGGCCTGGCCCAGGTCCTGCAGCGTGGCCTTTTCCAGCGACATGCCGGTTTCTTCGGAGATCACCGTGCCGCCCGTCAGGATGGCGATGTCTTCCAGCATGGCCTTGCGACGGTCGCCGAAGCCCGGGGCCTTGACGGCGGTGGTCTTCAGGATGCCGCGGATGTTGTTCACGACCAGGGTGGCCAGCGCTTCGCCTTCGACGTCTTCGGCGATGATCAGCAGCGGACGGCTCGACTTGGCGACTTGCTCCAGCACGGGCAGCAGGTCACGGATGTTGCTGACCTTCTTGTCGTAGATCAGGACATACGGATCGTCCAGCGCGGCGACTTGCTTTTCCGGGCTGTTGATGAAGTAGGGCGACAGGTAGCCGCGGTCGAATTGCATGCCTTCGACGACATCCAGTTCGTTTTCCAGCGACTTGCCGTCTTCGACGGTGATCACGCCTTCCTTGCCGACCTTGTCCATCGCGTCGGCGATGATCTGGCCGATCGAGGCGTCGCTGTTGGCCGAGATCGAGCCGACCTGGGCGATTTCCTTGCTGGTGGTGACCGGCTTGGACAGCTTCTTCAGCTCTTCCACGGCGGCGGCCACGGCCTTGTCGATGCCGCGCTTGAGGTCGATCGGGTTGAAACCGGCGGCGACGTACTTCAGGCCTTCCTGAACGACGGCCTGGGCCAGCACGGTGGCGGTGGTGGTGCCGTCACCGGCGTTGTCGGAGGTCTTGGACGCGACGTCCTTGACCAGCTGGGCGCCGATGTTCTCGAACTTGTCCTTCAGTTCGATTTCCTTGGCGACGGACACGCCGTCCTTGGTCACGGTCGGGGCGCCGAACGAGCGCTCCAGCACGACGTTGCGACCCTTGGGGCCCAGGGTGGTCTTGACGGCGTTGGCGAGGACGTTCACGCCGCGCACGATGCGCACGCGGGCTTCGTCGGCAAACAGAACTTGCTTGGCAGCCATTGTTAGCTTCCTTAGAGAATTCGGTTACGCAATTACTGGATCACGGCGAGGATTTCGTCCTCGCGGATGACGAGCAGCTCTTCGCCATCGACCTTGACGGTCTGGCCGGCGTACTTGCCGAACAGGACCTTGTCGCCAGCCTTCAGGTCGACCGGCAGGATCTTGCCGTCTTCGGTCTTCTTGCCGGGGCCGACGGCCACGACTTCACCTTGATCCGGCTTTTCGGCGGCGCTGTCGGGAATGACGATGCCCGAGGCAGTCTTGCGCTCGTTGTCCAGGCGTTTGACGATCACGCGATCGTGCAGGGGACGCAGGGCCATGAGGAACTCCTGTTTCTAAAGAAAAGAAGAAAAAATGATCGGTGTTTGGCGCGGGGAGCCTGTTGTTAGCACTCACCGGCGACGAGTGCTAATTATAGGGATGCTTCCGCAGGGTTCAAGGGGGGAGGGCGCACTTGTTACATATTGGACGGGGGCGAGGCCCGCCCGAGGCCGAACGGCCGCGCGCCCGGGATTGGACCATCCGTCATACGCAGCGCCATGCCCGGCGAGGCTTCGAGGCCGCTGTTCGGAGAGAGGGCCTCCGGCGCTCGCTGGATGGCGGCCGGCCATGGCCGTACTGCGTTTCCGCCCGCGCCAATCGCCAGCCATGGGGCGTCGTCGTGGCGCCCGACGGGTTTCAACGCTCGGGATACACGCCGTGCAATTGCCCGCGCGTCCAGTACGGGGCGTATTCGTTCAGGATGTCCAGGTGCCTGGCGTAGGGGCCCAGCGCCGAGGTCTGGTCCTGGTGCGAGAACGGTTCATGGCTTTCGATCAGGGCCAGGAATCGGGGGCCGGTATCGGTGGGCTCGCGATACACGCGCAGTTGCTGGACGCCGGCCCGGTCCGAAAAGGCGTTGCAAAGCACGCTGGTCAAGTCGGCCTCATGTTGCAGCGTCAGGCCCACGAATCTCAGCAGCAGCAGCCTCGGCGCGCGTTGCGTGACGGCCTGCCGGGGATAGACCTGCTGCGCGGCCATGCGCGACTGGCCGCGCACCCGGTTGAGCACGCGTTTGCTCCATGGGCTGAAGCGTTCTCCCGATACGTCCTGGTAGGGCTTGTCGTCCAGCACCTCGATATTCGAGAGGTCATACAAGGCCAGGTAGCGCGGCCAGCCCGCCACGCACACATATCGCAGGGCGGTCTCGAACCCCGGCAGGCCGGCGCGTTCCGGCAGGTGCTCGGTGTCGTACCAGTCGTTGAATTCCGCTTCCATGCCGGCGGGCGGTTCCATGGAAACAAGCAGCAGGGCTTTGGAGTGGGTCATGGCGCGAGTGCTCGAATTTGCGTTGCCAGTGCCTGGATCGACGAATAGACCGGTCGGCCGAATTCGGTTTCCAGCTGGCGCAGCACGTCAAAGGTGGGCAGTTGGGCGCAGGCGATGAACATCGCTTCGCAATCGTCGTTCATGGTCTGCCTGGCAATATGCGCGACGGCATGGGCGCTGATTCTGCCCAGCTCATCCACATTCCTGGCGTACAGGCTGTCGAAGCCGGCGATCTCGATGCCGGCATGTGAAATAAAGCCTTTGAGCTGGGCATTGACGGCATCCGAGTACGGGGTCACCACCGCGACCTTGCGTATGCCGTCCCGGGCCAGCACGGACGTCATGGCGCTGGCGATGGTCGCGACGGGCTTGCCGGTGTTTTCGCGCAGTTGGCGCGCCAGCTCCTGGTCGCCCACGGGGCCCAGCAGGAATCCGGCGGCCGTGCACGCATAGGCGACCACATCGATATCGCCGGCACCCAGCTGCCTGGCCAGGACCAGCGCGTTTTCCCTGTAGGCCGGCAAGGCCGCCGCATCCAGCAGGCCCTTGCCGCGCGGGATTTTCACGACTTCAAGGCGGCTGCCGGGCAGCCAGAGCGGCAGTTCTTCCGCGACCCGGGTGTTGTTCTCTGGAATCAGGACGCCTGTGCGTATGGAGGTGGGCATGATTGACCTTTGGCGGTGTTCCTGGTGCCGGCCCGCGCGCCCGGGGCGGCGCGCGGCTGGCGGGCAGGGGATTTACTGGGCCTCGAAGACCGAAGGCACGTAGCCTCTGCGCCAGTACGGGATGTAGAACGTCAGCAGGTCCAGATGGTCGGCCGCCGGACCGATGGCGCTGGCGGTGACCGGAATCCGCGGGTCATGCGCGCGGCACTCCACCAGCGCGATGTAGTCGCCCTGCAGTTGTCCGGAACCCCTGAAGATCCTGGCTTGGAGCAGCTCTTCGGACGCGTCCACGATGGCCCGCAGCCCCTCGGTGAGCGCGGCCTCGTGGGACTGCGGCATCTCGCGAAAGCGCAGCACCGCGACTTGCAGCGGCCGGCCCTGATCGCCCATCAAGGCGGAGCCGGGGTATATCTGGTCGCCCGAGAAACGATACTGGCCATGCAGTTTGGTCAGGATGCGCTGCGCCCAGGGCGAGAAGCGCGGGCCCGGAGCGCGCGTGTACTGGGGGTGTTCAAGGGCATCGGCCGACGCAAGGTCGTACAGGGCCACATACTTGGGCCATCCCTTTACCGCGACATAGCGCGACGACCGATCGAAGCCGGGAACCGTCGACAGGCGCGGAAAGTGTTCGGTGTCGTACCACTCGTTGAACTCTTCCTCGAGATCCCCGGGCGGGGTCATCATGGCAAGCAGCAGGGCCTTCGTCATAGGTCATCCTGGTAAGGTGGTTTTCTCAATGGCTGGCGCCGCGTCACTGTTTCGAGAGCGACTGGACGGCAAGGTAGGCGCCCACGATCGCGGGTCCCAGTGTCGATCCCCCGCCGGGGTAGAAACCCCGGAACGGCGAGGCCTGGTCGTTGCCGCAGGCGTACAGGCCAGATATGGGCTGCCCTTCGGCGTTCAGGACCTGTCCGGACGCGCTGGTCTTCAGGCCCATCGCGGTGCCTATCGTCGCGGGGAGGATCCGCAGGGCGATAAAAGGCGGCGTTTCGATAGGCGCGAGATTGGGGTTGGGCCAGGAGGTCTTGTGGCCGAACATTCGGTTGTAGGCCGAGGCCCCCTTGTGGAAGTCGGGGTCCAGCCCCGTGCGAGCGCTTTGATTGTGGCGCTGCACGGTGGCGGCCAGGGCGGCGGGATCGATGCCGATCTTCGGGCCCAGCTTGTCGAGCGTGGCGGCGGCGGTGATATAGCCGCGGCGGATCCAGGGGCGCAGCGAGCGGTTCCAGGGCCAGGGCCGTATGAGCCCCAAGCCGTGCCGGCGCACGAACGCGCGGTCAGTGATGAAGTGGAACGGCTTTCCGTCCGCCCCGCCGTTGGCAAAGATCGCGCTGACGATATCGTGATAGGAGTCGGCCTCGTTGACGAAGCGCTCCCCTCGTTCGTTTACCGCGATCACCCCGGGCCGGCCGCGATCGAGATAGCCGTAGATGACGGGGGTGTCGGCGCCATTCTTTTCGCGGCTGGCTGAGGCGGGGGTCCAGAAGCCCACGCTGCTGAGCGCGCGGTCCACCGAGGCGCCCGCGTCCAGCGCCGCCTGGATCCCTGCGCCCGTGCAGGCGGGGTTGCACAGGCTGAAGCGATGCGGCGTCGCCGGGCCGTAGCGCCGCAGCATTTCCTGGTTGTGCGCGAACCCGCCCGTGGCGAGCAGCACGGCTTTCGACGCCCGGATGCGCCTGGGCACGCCGTCGACGACCACGGTCGCGCCGACCACCCGGCCGTTGTCGATCGCCAGGCCTTCAAGACTGGCCTGGGTCAGGATTCTGCAGCCGAGTTTGTCGACGCTGTAAAGAAGGCGCGCCACCAGGGCGTTGCCCGAGCGCAGGTCGGTGCCACGGGCATACCGGATACGGTCCATTCCATACCGCAGCAGCTTGCGCAGCACGCGCCTGAGCGCCCGGAGCGATGAGAACGGGCGCAGAAAGTCAGGGACTTCGTCGGGGCCGAGCATCAGCCCGCCCAGGATCATCAAGCGGTGCAAGGGGGGATGCAGCAAGGAAAAATTGCGTCCCAGCCTCTTGCCGTCGAAGGGTTGCGGAAACAGCGAGCGTCCGCGTGCCGCGCCGCCTGGAAGGCTGGACCGATAGTCCGGCCAGCTCGCAAGGTCGAACTTCACCTCCGTATTTTCATTCAGGAAGTCGATGACCTTGCCTCCCGTGGCAAGGTAGGTGTCTATCACGTCTTCCTGGTAGAAATCGCCCAGCAGCTCCTTCAGGTATGTCCTGGCCGCCTCGATCGTATCGCCCGCGGCCAGGCCGGCCTTGGTGCCAGGCACCCAGATGCCGCCGCCCGAGGTCGCGGTCGTGCCGCCTACATGGGCCAGCTTTTCGCAGACCAGTACGCGCAGGCCGGCCTGCGCGGCAAACAGCGCGGCGGACAGGCCGCCGGCCCCGCTGCCTATCACCAGGACGTCGGTCTCGTCGTCCCAGCGTCGTGGACTCGCTTCGGATACTACGGGGCTCATCGCCGCACTCCTGGCAGGAATCTCTCGGTGTCCATTTGCATGCCGCAACCCGGCGGCCCTATTGCTGCCGGGCGCCCATTTCGTCGACCGTAGCCGTCCATCTGGCCTCTTCCGCTGCCAGGAACCGGCTCAGCGCTTCGGGCGACGAACCTTGCTGTTCCACGCCTTGCGCCGTCAGCTTGGCGATGAGTTCGGGATTGCGCAGCGCGGCCGTGGTGCTTTCGTTCAAGCGCTTGACGATGTCCGGCGGAACGTTCGCGGGGGCCAGCAGCGCATACCACACCGTGCTGGTAAAGCCGGGCAGGCCGGCCTCGATGGCGGTGGGCAGGTCGGGCAGCAGCGCGCTGCGTTTCGCGCTGGTGACGGCCAGGGCCCGGATCTTCTGCGACTGTACCTGCGGCACCATGGGGCCTATGCCGCTCATCATGAGCTGCACGTCGCCGCTCATGAGCGCGACCGCCGCGGGCGCCGCGCCCTTGTAGGGAATGCGCTGCAAGTTCAGGCCGGCGGTTTTCAGCATGAGCGCGGTCTGAAGATAGGTGATGCTGGCCGTGGTCGCATAGTTGAGCTGGCCGTCGCGCGCCTTGGCGTAGTCGATGAATTCTTTCAGCGTCCTGGCCGGCAGGTCGGTCGGAATGGCGACGACGTTGGGCACTTCGCCGATCATCGAAATGGGCGTGAAGTCGTCGCGAACCTTGAATTTCGCGTCCTTGAACAGGCTGGGATTGATGGCGTGCGCGGACGAGGCCAGGTAAATGGTGTAGCCGTCGGGCTTGGCGTTCTTGACGGCCTGGGAGGCCAGCAGGCTGTCGGCGCCGGGGCGGTTTTCAACCACTATCGGCACCCCCAGCTCGGCGGCAAGCTGCTGGGCGAAGGCGCGCGCCATGACATCGGTGGGACCGCCGGCGGCGAATCCGGCTATCAGGGTGACCGGCTTGGAAGGGTAATCGGACGCCACGGACGGCATGGGCATCAGCGCGCTGGCGGCCGTGGCCAGGCCGGCAAGCATAGATTTGATCATTTTGTCTCCTTGATAAGTTATTTGAATCTGCATGATCAATAATCAGAATGAGCATTTTCTGAATATCGGCGCTGCCGGCGCCGTGTTTATTATCGGCATGGTGTGAATGCTCATTCAATATTATTTTTCGGCGAATGAAGGCCCCGTCCCGGCGGCGGGTGCCGGGCCGCCGGGATGTGATCAGTGCGGAACGATGCTGGTTATTGCCGGGCGCCGATGCCGCGTGCGGAATCCGGCATTTCGGAACCGGCCGCCGGAGGCGCGCCGGGCTGCAGCGGCGCCGGTGCGGCAACCGCCGCGCCAGACCCGGCGGCGATTTCCCTGGTCATTCTGTCTCCTTCATTATTGAAGTGAATCGACCTGATTGCGAACTTGAATAATGCGAAGCACGTGCTTCACGGCATGCGCATGGGCAAACGGGGTGATCGCTTCAAACTGCAGATCAATATGAATGAACGTCCATTTAATCTACAGAACTTGCAAGGGCAAGTCAACGCGCCGTGCTGGAAATTTATTTTTCCGCGGGGTTTGCGGTAGGAGGCATTAATAATTCCGAAACAGGCAATACCGTGGCCAGGCCGCGCAGCAGGATCTGGATCAGGGGGTCTGTCTCGGCGCTGCGCGCGTAGGCGAAACGCATGGTGGTGCGGTGCACGCTGATCGGGACGATGAAGCACGCGCCGCGCGCCTGTTCGGTTTCCGCGAACTCGCGGCGGGTGAAGCCGAGGCCGACCTCCTGGGCCACCATGGCGCGCAGCAGGCGCTCCGTGTTGACTTCAAGCGCGGGGCGGATGGCGATGTTGTGGGAACGAAAGAGCTGGGCGGTGATTTCAGAATGCGCGCTGCCCGTCGTGGTCATGACCCACGGCAGCGTGGCGAGTTCCGGCCAGGTTGCCGTGGCGACACGTTCGCGCCAGCTTTGCGGGGCCACCACCACCAGTTCGCGCTGCCCGATTTCGTGCTCGCGCAGGTTGGCTTCATCCGTGCACGAAACATAGAAGCCCGCGTTGATTTCCCCGGCGAGGATGCCCTGGCGCACCGAGGACGAGTTGCGCGACTCGATACAGAGTTCGATCAACGGGTAGTGCTCGTGAAACCACTTGACCAGCGATGGCAGGGCCGCGTGCACCGTGGGGTCTTCTATGGTGCTGATGGCGACCCGGCCCGAAGTGCTGCCTCGCAGTTCGCTGGCGGTGCTGAGCAATTCCAGCGACGATGCAAGCAGCCGGGCGGCCTGTTCCGATAGCTGCAATCCTGCCGTGGTGGGCACGACTCCGCGCGGCGTGCGTGTGAACAGCGGCAGGCCGAACTGCTGCTCGAGAGAGCGCAGATGGTGGCTGGCGGCCGGCTGGCTGATGCGCAGGCGTTCGGCGGCGCGCGTCAGGTGACCCTCCTGCACCACCGCGACCAGCGTTCTCAGGTGCGTGAGGTTCAGCATGCCCGACGCGCGAGATTCGGCCGGGGAATCGTGATCATTCGAGTTCACTATTGGACGCCCGTTGTTTTGGTGAATAGTATTCGGCGTCACTCTAGCAGAGGCGATGCGAGGCGGACCAGGTGGAAACCACAGGAATGAAAGACGCTACCCCGGCGTTTGCCGGCTACCCATGGGATGACGAGCGCGACGTCATCGTCATCGGCAGTGGATGCGCCGGCCTGAGCGCGGCGCTGCTGGCCGCAAAGAAATCGTTGGACGTGGTGCTGTGCGAGAAGTCATCGCAAGTCGGCGGCACCACCGCCAGCGCAGGCGGGGTGATGTGGATTCCGAACTCCCGCGAGGCCCGCGCCGCCGGCGTCGATGATGCACCGGAGCAGGCGCGCGTGTATTTGCGCGCGCTGATGGGGGCGTATTACCGCGCGGATCTGGTCGATACGTATTTGGCGTCGGCGCCGCTTGCCGCCCAGGCGATCCAGGAGGGGACCCAGGTCCGGTTGAAGCTGATGCCGGCCATGTCGGACTACCACGCGTCGCTGCCTGGCGGCAAGGCGGGCGGGCGTTCGCTCGAGCCCGAACGCTTCGATGGCCGGCGGCTGGGTGCCGACTTCGAACTGGTGCGCGCCCCGATCAAGCGCCTGATGCTGCTGGGCGGCCTGTACGTCGACAAGCGCCGCATCGACGAATTTCTGAATCCGTTTGGCTCGTTCAGGAATTTCGTCGGCGTCATCGGCACGCTGGCGCGTTATGCGATCGACCGTACCCGGTTTTCCCGCGGCACCGATATCGGGGCCGGCAACGCGTTTGTCGCGAGCGCCCTGCTCAGCCTGCGCGAGCGCGGCGTGCCGATATGGCTCGACTCGCCCATGGTGTCGCTGGTGCGCAGCCCGCAAGGAGGCGTCGCCGGCGTGGAAATATGCCGCGACGGCAAGCTGCAGCGTATACGGGCGCGCAAGGGCGTCATCCTGGCCGCGGGCGGGTTTCCACACAATGCGGCCTTGCTCAAGGAACTGGCGGGCGGTTTTCCGCACGACCAGAGCGTGGGGTATGAGGGCAATGTCGGCGATACGCTGCAAGCCGCCCGCCAGGCCGGCGCGGCCATCGACACCGACCTGGCCTCGCCGTGCTGGTGGACCCCCACGTCCAGGAACAAGGAGGCCGACGGCAGTACGTCGACAGTGCTGTACGGGTATCTCGATCGCAGCCGCCCGGGCATGATCGCCGTGAACGCGGCGGGGAACCGGTTCGTCAACGATTCGGACTCGTATCATGACATCGTGTATGCGATGTTCAAGGACGGCGTCACGCCGAACAGCCGCTTCTATCTGATTTGCGACCGCCGGTTCGTATGGAAACGGGGCTTCGGCAACTTGATCAAGCCGTATTGCCTGTCCCTGCGGCGTTACGTGCGCAGCGGCTACATCAGTACCGGGCGCACCATACGCGAACTCGCGGCCGCGATCGATATCGACCCGGACGCACTGGAACATACGGTCAAGCGGCATAACGGCTTCTGCGCGACCGGCGTGGACCTGGACTTTGGCAAAGGGGGCGATCCGTACAACCGGATGTTCGGCGATCCGCGAGTCAAGCCGAATCCCAATCTGCTGGCGATTCGCCATGCTCCTTTTTTTGCGCTGCGCATCTACCCGGGCACATTGGGCACGATACTGGGTCTGAAGGCGACGGCCGACGCGCAGGTGGTGGGCCAAGACGGCCAGGCGATCGCCGGTTTGTACGCGTGCGGGAACGATATGTCGTCGGTGTTCCGCGGGTTCTATCCGGGGGCGGGCGCCACGCTGGGGCCGGGCCTGGTCTTCGCGTACCGCGCCGTCGAACACCTGGCGCGCGCCCAGCCGCCGTCGCCGCCCCGGCGCCAGGCGCACGCGGCATCCGCGCCGCCCGGTGCTTTCTTGCGCCCCTGAACCTGGCGGCGCAATTCCCGGCGTCACAGTCACGCGGGGCGCTGTGGCTTGCAGGAAACAGCAGGACGGAAATTGCGGGCGGTTTTCCAAGCCCGGGCGGAAATGGGAATACACTGATCAACGTTCGATGCTGGCGCTTTGCCCGGGGCGTACAACAGGTTTTCCGGCGGCGCGCTGCGATGAACGAGGTTGGCCGCATGCCCACGCTGCGTCGGGGCATGCCGGCGGCGCCACCTTTCTGGCGGCCGCCGTGCTCCGTACTGTTTCCATGACCGGGGTACCCCATGCGCATGCTCGCGATCGCAGGCCTGGCATTGATGGGCGCCGTTCTTGCGACGGCCCGCGCCCAATCGGCCGACGACGCCAACAAGGCCAACAACCCGCTCAATCTCGCCGCCTCGCTGGGGCTGCAGAATTACTACACCCCGCGGCTGTTCGGAACGCGGGCGCATACCAATGATTTCATGCTCAGGCCGACCCTGCCGCTCGGGCCGGGCGACTGGATCGGCGTGCCGCAGATCCTGCGGCCCACCGTGCCGGTCTCGACCCGGCCCCAGGCCGACGGCAGTCATCGCACCGGACTGGGCGACATCAGCGTGTTCGATATCTTCCTGCTCAAGCAGGGCGAGGTCGACATCGGCGTGGGGCCGTTGCTGACCATGCCGACCGCGACGGACCGCCTGCTGGGAACCGGGAAGTGGTCGGGCGGGCTGGCGGCCGTGGCCGTGCACAGCAGCCCGCGCGGCCTGCTGGGCGGCCTGGTGCAATGGCAGCACTCGTTCGCCGGCCAGAACGACCGCGAGACCGTCCATACCGCCACGCTGCAGCCATTCGTGATCCATAACCTGCAGCAAGGCTGGTATCTGCGCTCCACGGCCATCTGGACCTTCGACCTGCAGCGCAGCCAGTATTACATCCCGCTCGGCGCGGGCGCCGGACGCGCCTGGCGCGTGGGCAAGACCATCGTGAACGCCTTCGTGGAGCCGCAGTGGACGGTGGCCCACAAAGGCGAAGGCTTGCCGCAGTTCACCGTTTTCGCGGGTTTGAATTTCACGTTCGGGCATTGAGGGGGGAGCGCATCGCGGCCGCCTCGGAATCCTGGAGAGGGCCTTGGCGCCTGGCTTGCCTGCTTCCGGGTTCATGGCCCGGAAGCGGCGGTTCGCGCCTGCACTGTCGTCTCGGTCCAGCCGCCTCCCACGGCCTTGTACAGGTCGATGAGGTTGGTCAGCCGGGCCAGGCGCGTGCGCACCAGGACCTGCTGCGTGCCGTACAGCGTGCGATGGACTTCCAGCACGGCGAGATAGTCGTCCGCGCCCTCGCGGAAGCGCTGCTCGGCCAGCTTGTGGGCGTCGCTGCCGGCCGCCACCGATAACTGCTCCGAGCGGATCTGCGCATCGAGCGTGCGCTTGCCCGCCAGGGCGTCGGCGACGTCGCGGAAGGCGGCCTGGATGGTTTGTTCGTAGTTGGCGATTTCGATGCGCTTGCGCACATGCGCCACGTCCAGGTTCGCCCGCAGCGCCCCGCCGCGGAAGATGGGCAGCGTGACCTGCGGCAGGAAGCGCCAGGTCCGCGAACCGGCGCCGAACAGGTCTTCGAGGGAGGCGCTGGCGCTGCCCGCCGCGCCGGTCAGGCTGATCGCGGGAAAGAAGGCGGCGCGCGCGGCGCCTATGTTGGCGTTGGCGCCTTGCAGCATGCGCTCGGCCGCGCGGATGTCGGGGCGGCGCGCCAGCAGTTCCGACGGCAGGCCGCTCGGCAGCCCGGCCGGCACGATGCCGTCGGGCAGCGTGTCGGCCTGGTCCAGTTGCCGCGCCAGCGCCGGGGCCAGGGGTTGGCCCAGCAGCAGCACCAGGGCATTGCGGTCCCTGGCGGCCTGCCGCGTATAGGCGGCGTGGCTGGCCTCGGCGTCGCGCAGCGCGATCTCGGCCAGGCGCAGGTCGAGCCGGGCGGAGTGGCCGGCCCGCACGAGCTGGGCTGTCAGTTCGTACGAGCGCCTTTGCGCGGCCAGCGTGTCGTTGGCCAGGCGCAGGAGTTCCTGGTCGGCCCGCAGCGTAAGGTAGGCATTGGCGACCTCGGCGACCAGGCCGATCTGGACGGCGGTACGGGTTTCGGCCAGTGCCAGATAGGTGGCCAGCGCCTGGTCGCTCAGGCTGCGGATGCGGCCCCAGAGGTCGAGTTCCCAGGCGGCCGTCACCGCCGCGGCCTCGTAGCGGCGGGCAATGTGGGACTGTCCCGAGGCGGCGAGGTCGGCCGGCACGCGCTCGGCCGCGGCGTCGGCGGCCGCGTCCAGCCCGGGCAGCATGCCGGCGCGCTGGATGCGGTAGAGCGCCTGCGCGGCCTCGACGGCGAAGGCCGCCTTGCGCAGGTCGCGGTTGTTGTCGAGCGAGATCTCGATCAATTGCCGCAAGAGCGGGTCGCGGAAGAAATCGCGCCAGCCGATGTCGGCGGTAGCCGTCGCGTCATCCAGGCCGGCGGCATCCTGCATCGCCGGGGCTTCCGCAGGGTAGGCCGCGTCGATGGGCGCCGCCGGACGCTCGTACCTGGGCGCCATGGAGCACCCGGCCAGCGTGGCCGCGAGGGCGAGCGGCGCCAGCAGCCGGGCGCGTGGCGAGCGTGCAAAAGCTGTTTTCATGTCCTGGGTTCTCCTGTTCGTCATGCGGTTTGGTCGCCCGCGCCGAGTCGGGCCTGGCGGGCTTTGCGGCGCAGCGCCAGCTTGCGCACGACGACATAGAACACCGGGGTCAGCAGCAGGCCGAACAGCGTCACGCCCAGCATGCCTGCGAACACGGCGATGCCCATGGCATGGCGCATTTCGGCGCCGGCGCCGGTGGCCAGCACCAGCGGCACCACGCCGGCGATGAAGGCAAACGATGTCATCAGGATGGGGCGCAGGCGCAGGCGGGCCGCTTCCAGGACGGCCGCCAGCGGGTCGGCGCCTTCGCTCTCCCTGGCGCGGGCGAATTCCACGATCAGGATGGCGTTCTTGGCGGCCAGGCCGACCAGCACGACGAAGCCGATCTGCGTGAAGATGTTGTTGTCGCCGCCGGACAGCCAGACGCCGGCAATGGCCGAGAGCAGCGCCATGGGGGCGATCAGCAGCACGGCGAACGGCAGCGACCAGCTGTTGTACTGGGCCGCCAGGATGAGGAAGGCCAGCAGCACCGCCAGCGGGAAGATGTACAGCGCCGAGTTGCCGGCCTGCTTTTCCTGGTAGACCAGGTCGGTCCACTCGTACGTCATTCCTTCGGGCAGCGTGTCGCGCACGATGTTCTCGATCGCGTCGGTGGCCTGGCCGGAGGAGTAGCCCGGCGCCGGGCCGCCGCTGATGTCGGCCGAGGGGAATCCGTTGTAGTGGATGATCCGGTCCGGGCCGGATCCGCGCGTGATGGTCACGAACGCGCCGAGCGGGATCATTTCGCCGGCCGAGTTGCGTACCTCGAGCAGGCCGATGTCCTCGGCCTGCATGCGGAACGGCGCGTCGGCCTGCGCCATGACCCGGTAGGTGCGGCCGAATCGGTTGAAGTCGTTGACGTAGAGCGAGCCGAGGTTGATCTGCAGGGTCTCGAACACGTCGGTCAGCGAGACGCCGAGCGACTTGGCCTTGACGCGATCGACGTCCACTTCCAGCTGGGGAGCGTTGGTCTGGAAGCTGGCCAGCATGTTCGCCAGTTCGGGCGCCTGCGAGGCCTTGGCCATGATCCGGCCCTGGGCCTGCGCCAGCGCCTCGAAGCCCAGCCCGGCCCGGTCCTCGATCTGCAGCTTGAAGCCGCCCATGGCGCCCAGGCCCGGAACGGGTGGCGGCGGGAAGATGCCCACGAAACCGTCCGGGATCCGGCCGAACTTGCCCATCAGCCTCGTCGCGATGGCATTGGCCGAGAGCGATGGGTCCTGGCGTTCGTCGAACGGCTTGAGCATGGCGAACATCAAGGCCGAGTTCGGCACGTTCACCGGGCCGTTGACCGACAGGCCGGGGAAGGCGACCACGCTTTCCACGCCGGGCTCGGCCAGTGCGATCTCGGACATCTGCTTGACGACGGCCTCGGTGCGATCGAGCGACGCGCCGCTGGGCAATTGGGCGATGCCGACCAGGAAGTATTTGTCCTGGGCAGGCACGAAGCCGTTGGGCACCTGATGAAAGCCCAGCCAGGTCAGGCCCACGAAGCCGGCGTACAACAGCAGCACGATGGCGCTGCCGCGCACCGCCCGGCGCACGGTGCCGACGTAGGCGTTCGAGGCGCCGTCGAAGAAGCGGTTGAAGCGCCGGAAGAATCCGCCCAGCACGCTGTCCATGACGCGGGTGAGCCAATCGGCCCTGGCCGCTTGCCGATGCGGCTTGAGCAGGATGGCGGCAAGCGCGGGCGACAGCGTGAGCGAGTTGATGGCCGAGAGGATCGTCGAGATGGCGATGGTCAGCGCGAACTGGCGATAGAACTCGCCTTGCAGGCCGGAGAGGAAGGCCGAGGGAATGAAGACCGCCGCCAGCACCGAGGTGATGGCGAGAATCGGCCCCGTGACTTCGTCCATGGCCTTGCGCGCGGCCTGCTCCGGCGGTTCGCCCAGGGCCATGTGGCGCTCCACGTTCTCGACCACCACGATGGCGTCGTCGACCACGATGCCGATAGACAGCACCAGGCCGAACAGCGACAGCGTGTTCAGCGAAAAGCCGAACCCGTGCATCACCGCGAAGGTGCCCACCAGCGACACGGGCACGGCCACCAGCGGAATGATGGAGGCGCGCCAGGTCTGCAGGAACAGCACCACCACGATGACGACCAGGAAGATGGCCTCCAACAGGGTGATGGCCACCGATTGCAGCGACGCGCGTACGAAGACCGTGGGGTCGTACGCGATCCGGTATTCGATATCCTGCGGGAAGTCCTGCTGCAGGGTCTCCATCCGGGCGCGCACCGCATTGGAGACGTCTATGGCGTTGGCGCCCGGGCTCTGGATGATCTGCAGCGCCGGCGCCGACTCGCCGTCGATCAGGCTGCGCAGGGTATAGGCATCGGCGCCCAGCGAGACGCGCGCGACGTCGCGCAGGCGGGTGACCTGGCCGTCGGCGCCGGTTTTCACCACGATGTCGCCGAACTGCTCGGCGCTGGTCAGGCGCCCCAGCGTATTGACCGTCACCTGGAAGGCGGCCGACGTGTCCGGCTGCTGGCCCACCGAGCCAGCGGCCACCTGAACGTTCTGCTCGCGCAGGGCCGCGACCACGTCGCTGGCGGTCAGTCCGCGGGTGGCGACCTTGGCGGGGTCCAGCCAGATCCGCATGGCGTACTCTCCCGCGCCCCAGACGAGCACGTCGCCGACGCCGGGCAGGCGCGCGAGTTCGTCGCGCACCTGCCGGATGGCGAAGTTCGACAGGTAGAGCGAGTCGTACCGCTTGTCCGGCGAGACGATGTGCACGACCATCAACACGTCCGGCGAAGTCTTCTGCGTGACGACCCCGATGCGCTGTACTTCCTCGGGCAATCGCGGCAAGGCGCGCGCGACCCGGTTCTGCACCTGGATCTGCGCCATATCGGGGTCCGTTCCCTGCTTGAACGCAATGGTGAGCACCATCCGGCCGTCGGTGGCCATCTGGGAATTCATATAGAGCATGCCCTCGACGCCATTGACCACCTGCTCCAGGGGCGCGGCCACGGTATCGGCGATCACGTCGGGGTTGGCCCCCGGGTAGCTGGCCGTGACTTGCACCGTGGGCGGCGTGACGGCGGGATACTCGCTCAGCGGCAACTGCCAGAAGGCGAGGGCGCCGGCCAGCAGCATCAGCAGGGACAGCACGACGGCGAAGATCGGCCGTGCGATGAAAAAGTGGGGGAATTTCATGGCCGGACCTCCGTCGCGTCGCCGGCCGGGTTCCGGGCCTCGGGCTGCATGGCCACCAGGTCGGGCGTGACGGTCATGCCCGGGCGCACCAGGCCCTTGATGATGATGCTTTCACCGGCCTGCAAGCCTGCGTCGATGACGCGCAGCCCGTCCGCCATCGGGCCCAATTGCACGGGGCGGTACCGGGCCTGGTTGTCCTGTCCCACGACCAGCACGTAGTTCCTGCCCTGGTCGGTGCCCACGGCCTGGTCGTCGATGAGCACGGCCGGGCGCGCATCGCCGGTGGCCAGCCTGACGCGGACGAACAACCCCGGAACCAGTTGCCCGTCGGGGTTCGGCACCACGGCGCGCGCGCGGATGGTGCCGGTGCCGCGGTCGATGCGGTTGCCCACGAAGTCGAGCACGCCGCGATGGGGCGTGCCCTGGTCCGTGGCCAGCCCCAGTTCGACCGGCATCGACGAGGCGCCGCCGGCGTCGGGGCGGTTGTGTCTTACCGCGGCGAGGTAAGTGGCCTCGTCGATGTCGAAATACGCATGCAGAGGGTCGACCGACACGATCGTGGTCAGCAGGGTGGCGGCGCCCGCCGTGCCGCCGCTGACCAGATTGCCTTCGGTCACCAGCACGCGGTCGACGCGTCCGGAGATCGGGGCCGTGATGCGCGCGTACGCGAGATCGAGCCGCGCGGCGGCGACCGCCGCCTTGGCCGCCTGCGCCTGGGCCAGGCGCGCGCGGCGCATGGAGGCCGCATCGTCGTAGGTCTTGCGCGAGACGGCGCCGGTGGACACCAGCCGCTGGGCGCGGTCGAAATCGGCCTGGGCCTGGCTGGCCAGCACGTCGGCCTGGCGCCACTGCGCGGTGGCGGTGTCCAGCGCCACTTGAAACGGGCGCGGATCGATCTGGAACAGGGTTTGCCCTTTGCGCACGAGACTGCCTTCGGGAACGCTGACCGCATCGACGGCGCCGCCCACGCGCGAGCGCAGCTCGACGGTCCTGGGCGCGGCCAGGAAACCGGTGAACCCGGCCGATGGCGCAACGCCGCGCACGACGACCTCGGCCACCGGCACCCGCGGCGGCGCCGGCGCGCCCGCCGCCCGGCCCGCGCTCTCCGGAGTTTCGCCGGCCGCGAACGCGATGGCCGCGACTACCGCGACGGTACCTGCCATTACGGCAATCTTGATTTTTCGACGCATGGACATGCCCCTATCTGTGCAGCAGGGCTTCGGCCCGTCCGAAGCGTCTCTGCAGGAATTTTGGGCGAGGCTAGGCATTACAACGACGGGAAGGTCAAGCGCGCGCCGCGCGCGGCCGAAGGCGCTTGACCTTCCCACAATGGGAAACCCCAGGCTTGTCCTGCACTGCATTTCAACCACGGCAAGGCATCGGATTGCCCACACGTCCGGTGCGCCCGCTTGAGCAAGGAGGACAGTCATGAACATCGGCGTTGCATCCCGGCAGTCCCGGGTTTCGGCCAAGATGATCCGCTACTACGAACAGATCGGCCTGATCCCCGCCGTCGGCCGCACCGATGCGGGCTACCGCGCCTATACCCCGGCCGACGTCCATCGGTTGCACTTCATCCGCCGCGCCCGCAACCTGGGCTTCTCGGTGCCCGAGATCGGCGACCTGCTGAGCCTGTGGAACGACCAGTCGCGCCAGAGCGCCGATGTGAAGCGCGTGGCCCTGGCGCACATCGCCGAGCTGGACCGGCGCATCGAGAGCATGCAGAAGATGGCCGAGACGCTCAAGGTGCTGATCCGTTGCTGCGCGGGCGACGAGCGGCCCAACTGTCCCATCCTGCATACGCTGGCGCAGCCCGACGATGGCGAGCGCGAACCCGAGGCGCGCGCCGGCGCCGTGCCGCGCCGGCGGCGCGGCACCGGGCGGGCGCAATGCACGCGCTCGCATTGAGCGGCGGGAGCGCGCCATGCCCAGGATCACGGTTCTTCCCCATGCCGATCTGGCACCCGAGGGCGCCGTGCTGGACGTGCCGGCCGGCACCTCGATCTGCGCGGCGTTGCTGGAGAACGGCATAGACATCGAGCACGCGTGCGATATGAGCTGCGCTTGCACGACCTGCCACTGCATCGTGCGCCAGGGTTTCGACTCGCTCGGCGAGGCCGGCGAGAACGAGGACGACCTGCTCGACCGGGCCTGGGGGCTGCAGGCGCAGTCGCGCCTGAGCTGCCAGGCCATCGTGGCCGAGGCGGACCTGGTGGTCGAAATCCCCAGGTACACGATCAACCATGCCAAGGAGGATCGCTGAGGCCCGGCGCCGCGTCGATGCCCATGCCGCCGGGGCCGCTCCACGCTGCAAGCGCAACAGTGGCCAGCCTGGTCACACCCACCCACCAACCCTCCAACGAAAGGAGTCTTCCATGCAGTTCCATCTTGATGGCATGACCTGCGGCGGCTGCGCCCGCACGGTAACCAGCGCGATCCAGGCGGTCGATCCCGATGCGCGCGTCGTCGCCGATCCGCCGACCCGCCGGGTCGAAGTGCAAACCTCGGCATCCGAGGCGCAGGTCGTCGCGGCCCTGCGCGAGGCGGGTTACCCGCCGCGCGCCCGGTAGCGGCCGGCCGCGGCCGGTCCTCGTGCGTGGCCGGCCGCGGAATCCGCTTGACAGCGCGCGCGGGTCTCATTTAAAAGTATTCACATGTATAAAATAAAATTCATGAGAGTGAATAAATAACAGGCCCGGCTTCGGGACCTGCCCACCACCAGGAGACCATCGTGAGCTTCTTTGGCCGTCTAGGCATGGCGTGCGCCATGCTGACACTTGCTGTGCCTTTGGCTGTACGTAGCGCATATCCGGAAAAGCAGGTCCGCATCATCGTGCCGTTTGCCTCGGGCAGCCTGACGGACGTGGTGTTTCGCAGCCTGGCCATGGAACTGGAGCGCGAGCTCGGCCAGCCGGTCATCATCGACAACAAGCCCGGCGCCAGCGGCATCATCGGCACCCGGGCCGCGCTGAGCGCCGCGCCGGATGGCTATACCCTGGTGTCGGTGGGCGTGACCAACGGCGCCAGCAACAAGTCGCTGTTCAAGGACCTGCCCTATGACCCGAGCACGGACTTCACGCCCATCGGCAAGGTGGCCGATTCGCCGTTCGTGCTGGTGGTCAAGGCCGACTCGCCGATCAACTCGCTGGCGGACCTGTACAGGCAGGCCCGTGCCGAACCCGATTCGGTGCGCTACGGCTATGCCTCCGGCAGCGCGCAGGTGTCGGGCGCCATGCTGGCCAACGCGGGAGATGCGCGGTTTGCGCTGATTCCGTACAAGAGCTCGCAGCAGATCCTCACCGATATCGTCGGGCAGGTGGTGGACGTCACCCTGAGCGACTTCGCCGGCGGCATGGCGCTGGTGCGCGGCGACAAGCTCAAGGCGCTGGGCGTCACCTCGCGCAACCGCTTTCCCCTGGCGCCGGAACTGCCCACCTTGATAGAGGGCGGCGCCCAGGACTACGAGATCACCGTCTGGTTCGGGCTGGTGGGGCCGGCGCAGCTGCCGCAGGACGTGCAGCGGCGCCTGTCCGATGCGCTGGTCAAGGCGCTCAAGCGCCCGCAATTGATCGAGCGCTTCACCACCCAGGGGCTGACGGCCACGCCGAGTTCATCGCAGGAGTTCAAGACGTTCCTGGACAAGGAAATCCTGGTCTGGGGGCAAATGATCAAGTCGGCCGGCTTGACGCCCCAGTAGCGGCGAGGCGGCGGCGGATCCGCGGCGCGCGATCCGCTACTGCCCTTCGTGCACGGCGATGGCCTGGCGCAGCCGGGCGCCTGTTTTCAGCAAGGTTTCGACGTGCGCGTCCCAATTGCGCTCCATGCGGTCGTATGGGCCGACGATGGAAACCGCATACCATTCCGAGGCCAGCTGGAACGGCAGGGCGACGGCGGCCAGGTCTTCCACGCTCTCGCCCACGTTGCTGGACCAGCCGCGCGCCCCGGTCCGCGCCATGTCCTGCAGGAAGGCCTCGCGCGTGGTGAGGGTGCGCGAGGTCAGGGCGCGCCAGTTCGCCTTGGCCAGCAGCGCCTTCCGTTCCTTTTCTTCGAGCATGGAGATGATCGCCTTGCCGATCGAATTGGTGTGCGCGGCACGGCTTTCGCCGACCAGGGCGTGGTAGCGGATGGGTTGATGCGACAGCACCACGTCCAGGTAGACGACCTGCCCATCCTGGCGTTTGCCCAGCACGGCCGTTTCCTGGCTGATGTTGCGCAGTTCCTCCAGGAAGGGGCGCACGAGCTCGAGCACCTGGTCGGCCGCATCGATGGACTGGCAGACGAGCAGCATCTTGCGCGTGGGGAAGTAGCCGCCGCGCTTGCGGGTCTCGTAGAGATAGCCTTTGGACACCAGGGTGCGAACCAGCGCCAGCGTGCTGGACATCGGCACGTCCAGCGCGCGCGCCATGTCGGTCAGCGACAGGGGCTTGCCTTCCTTCGAGAACAGTTCGAACACATCGAGTGTGCGGACAACCAGCTTGACTTCCATGGCAGACCATTCGTAGCAAAAAACCGCTGCCGCCGGGCGGACCGGCGGACAGTTCGAAGGTGCGTCAGTTTACCCGAAGCCCCGCGCCGTTCCGGGCCGCGCCGCCCGCGCCGCTCAGTCGATCAGCTTGCGTTCGCGCAGCACGCCCTCGGCGGTGCGCGTGCCTTCCACGCCAGCGGGGATGCCGCAATAGATGGCGACCTGCATCATGACGGCGCGGATCTCCTCGGCATTGCAGCCATTGTTGACGGCGCCGCCCACGTGGGTCTTGAGTTCCTGCACGCGGCCCATGCATGCCAGCAGGGCGATGACCAGCATGCTGCGCTGCTTGGGCGTCAGCGTGTCGTCGCCCCAGACTTCGCCGAAACAGTATTCGTCGGTCAGGTGCCGCAAGGTCCCGTTGAAACTGTTGGTGGTGTCGACCCGTTGCGCGTAGTACTCGTCCCCGAGCGTCTGCTTGAGGATGTCGCGTCCGACTTCAAGGCGTGTCTTGGCCATGTGGCGCTCCGTGCGTCAGTGTTGGGGTTGCGGTTCGCTGCCGAACTGGGTGCCCGCCCAGGCTTCGTAGCGCTTGATGACGTTGCCGTAGTCGACCGGGCCATCTCCCTGCGAGATGGCGAACTGCAGCATCTGCCGCGCGGCGTCGCTGACCCACATGGGCACGCCTTGCCGCGCGGCCTCGTCCAGGCACAGCTTGACGTCCTTGTGCAGCAGCGTGGTGGTGAAGCGCAGCGGGAAATTCCGGTCCACGACGCATTGCGGAATCTTCACTTCGGTGGAGAAGTTGCGTCCGCTGGAGACATTGATGATGTCCAGCATGACGCGCGCGTCGATGCCGGCGCGGCTGCCCAGCACCAGGCCCTCGAAGCTGGCCAGTGTCGCGGCGGCGCAGATGGTGTTGTTGATCACCTTCATCAATTGGCCCTGGCCGGGTTCCTCGCCCAGGTAGAAGAGGTTGCGGCCGATGACCCGCAGGATGCCGGATACGGCTTCGTATGCCTGGGGCGCGCCGGAAACCATGATGCTCAGGCTGCCGTCGGCCGCGCCGGAGGTCCCCCCGCTGACCGGCGCGTCCACCAGCCGGATCGACCGCCCGGCCAGGCGCTCGGCGGCCCGCTTGGAGACTTCCGGGCCTGTCGTCGAGGTGTCGACGATGAACTTGACGGCCGTGCCGTGGATCAGCCCCTGCTCCCCGGTCAGGACCTCTTCGACCACGGCCGGCGTCGGCAGGCTGACCACGACGGTCGAGGCCTGGTCGGCCATGGCCTGGGGGCTGTCCGCCCAGCTTGCGCCGATGGCCTCGAAGGCCGCGCGCCTGGATGCGTCGACGTCGAACACCGCCGGCGCGTAGCCCGCCTCGCACAGGCGCCGCGCCATGTGCGCGCCCATATTGCCCAGTCCGATAAAGCCGATCTTTTCCACCTTGCGCCCCTCCCTCGATCAGTGTTGGGTAATCGTCCGGTTCCGGCCCGGCTGTCGGGGCGGAACGGGTTTTCCGGCATGAAGGCGTCGACGCGGACCCTGTTGCTGGCCGTCCGGGCCAACCGGCGCCCGCCGGGCAGGCGGCGGTTGCGCCGCATGGCCTCGCGGGTGCGATGAGTGATTCTACGTATTTCCTGTACGAGAATCAATATTCGCTATCATGAATTTATGGGCGGGCATGGCGAGGGCGAACGCCTGCCCGCGCCGCGCCGGGGCCAGCGCGGCGCGCGGCACTTCAGCGCTGGGAGTCCAGCTGTTCCTTGTTGGTCACGACGGCCTGCGCCTTCAGGTAGCTCTCGATGAGCAATTGGTAGTCCGGGAACACAGCGCTATAGGCTTCGGCCCATTTTTCGGCGTCCGGGCGGTTCCAGGTGCGCTGGATTTCGGAGCACACGGCCGCGGTGTCCATCGGCACGACGCCGGCCTGCACGACCCGGGCCAGGGTGATTTCCTGCGCCATCTTGGAATAGGTTCCCGAGGCATCCACGACGGCGAATACCTGGTAGCCCTCGGCGACGGCGGCGATGCAGGGAAACGCCATGCACACGCTGGTGATGGTGCCGGCGATGATCAGCTGTTTCTTGCCCGTCGCCTTGACGGCCGCCACGAACTCCGGATTGTCCCAGGCGTTGATTTCCCCTTTGCGGGCGACGTACTTGGCGTGCGGCGCCGATTCGTGGATCTCCGGGATCAGCGGGCCGTTGGGGCCTTGCGGCACCGAGGCGGTGGTGATGACCGGCATCTTCGCCAGGGTGGCAATCCTGGCCAGCGTGGTGGCGTTGGACCGCAGGGTGGGCATGGGCATGTCATGCACGGTCTGGAACAGCCCGCTCTGATGGTCGATCAACAGCATGACGGCGTTGTCAGGGTCGATCCTTGGCACCTGCCCGTTGAAATTCGCTATTTGCGCAAAGACGCTCATCGAAATTCTCCTTGAGGTTGTCGTAGCGGCATCGGCCGCTACGCGGCGTTCGCCGCGCCGGGCCTGGGTGGTCGCGACGCCGCGAGCAAACAGCTTATTCCTGTGCCGGCAGCGCCAATAGTCTGGAAAACGCGCCGCAGCGTCCTGAATCGGGAACGGCGGCAATATCGCCGGGGCGCCGTGCCGCAGGTGCGGCAGGCGCGCCGCATGCGTTGCCGCAAGAACGTTGAAACCGCCGCGGGATTGACCTGCATCAATGCAGACTATGGGGGGCGGGAGTTAGGATGTTTCTGGCAATCTCAAGAGCGCTCGTGCGCGCTTTCGAGAGCCCCGCCACGGCAATGGTTTGCCGCGCTGTGCCCGCATCGACGGCCACGACAGCCCGGGCAATGACCCGCGCACCGCTGTCGCGCCACGCCGCGTCAGCCCGGACCGAACGCGTCCGCGGCTGGCGGCATGTGTCCCGTAGACCAGCAAGGCGAGTCCCGATGGCATGGGGCCGATCCGCCATTCATTTCTCGACCGCATGAAGGAGAGCTTGCGCCCATGGATTCCACCCCTGGCTTGATGCATTGGTTGCTTGCCGCGTTGCCGATCGCCGCGCTGATCGTCCTGATGGTGGCCATGCGCTGGACCGCGCAACAGGCCGGCACGACCGGGATCTTCATCGCATCGGCCGTCGCGGTCCTTGCGTTCGCGACGCCGTTCGATACGCTGGCGGTGGCGTCGGCCAAAGGCGTCTGGGACGCGCTGTTCATCCTGTATGTCATATGGCCGGCCCTGTTGCTCTACCACGTCATGAGCCATTCGGGCGGATACGACGCCCTGCGGCGCGGCATCGAGCTGATGTCCCGCAACGAGCTGTTCGTCATCGTGGCGCTGGGCTGGGTGTTCGCGTCCTTTCTGCAGGGCATAGACGGCTTCGGTACGCCCATTGCCGTGGTCGCGCCCCTGCTGGTCGCGTTCGGCATGCGTCCGGTCTACGCCGTGGCGATACCGATCATCGCCCATATCTGGGCCAAGTTCTATGGCACGCTCGGCGTCGGCTGGCTGGCCACCTTGCAGGTCGTCGATATCGACGCGGCGACCACGGCGTCGACCGCCTTGCAGGCGGCGTTGCTCATCAGCATCCAGGCTGTCCTGGGCGGATTCACGATCGTGTGGCTCTATGGCCGCTGGGCGGCGGTGCGATCCGGGTGGCCGCTGGTGCTGGCGATCGCCGCCATCCAGGGCCTGGGGCAGGTGGCGGCCGTATATGTCGATCCGGTGCTGGCGGCGTTCCTGCCGGCCACGGCGGCCCTGGTGGCGCTGGTGCCGCTGTCGCGCTGGTCGCGCTACCGCGAGCCGGACCCTTCCATCGTGGACCGTCCCGCCATGCTCGACCATGCGTGCCGGAAGCGGGTCGACGCCGAGCCGCCGATGGGGCTGTGGACCGCGCTCGCGCCGTATGGTCTGCTGACCGTGCTGGCCCTGTGCGTGTCGATGATCGACCCGCTGCACAGCCGCCTGGATTCCGTGGCCTGGGGGCTGGCATTTCCCGAGGTCGCGACCGGCCTGGGGATGAGCACCGCCGCCGATACGCAGTACTCCGCCCTGCGTCCGTTCAGCCATCCTGGCGCCTACATCCTGTTGACCGCTCTGCTGACCTTCGCGGTCTTCCACCGGCGCGGCTATTTCCGCAAGTGGGCCGAGCAGCACGGCGAGCCGCCGACGCGCATCGTGCCCGCGCTGCTGGAGGGCGCGGTGCCCGCCTCGATCCCCATCATCGCGTTTCTCGTGATGGCTTCGATCATGAAGCACTCGGGCCAGAACCTGACGCTGGCCATGGGCATCGCGGCGGTGGCGCCCACCTACGTATTCGCGTTCCTCTCCAATGCGATCGGCATCCTGGGCGCCTTCATGACATCGAGCAGCACCTCCTCGCAGGTCATTTTCTCCGATGTGCAGATGCGGCTGGCGCAAGCCAAGGGCCTGCCTGTTTCCACCATCCTGGCGGCCCAGAGCGCGGGCGGGGCGATCGGCAACGCCATCGCGCCGGCCAACGTGGTGATGGGCGCGAGCACGGCGGGTATCGCCGGGCAGGAGGGCGAGATCCTGCGCAAGACGCTGCCGTGGACCGTCCTGGCCTTCGTCCTGACCGGCCTGGCCACCGTGCTGCTCGCCTTGTTCATGCAATGACGGAGCCAACCATGATCAAAAGTTTGCTGCAGAACCGGATGTCTTATCTGGGCCTGTCGTTCGCGCTGTTCATCGCGGCGTTGCCGCTGATCAGCATCGGCGCGGCGGGTCCGTCGCGGGGGCTGTTCTGGCTCGGGTTCGTGTCGATGGGGGTGGCGGCCGCCATTCCGCCGGTGCAGCGGCTGCTGTATCCGCCGAAAACGTCCTGAGCCGGCAGCCAGGTCTTCGCTTGCTATCGAAAGGAGTGTTCTCATGATTCATGCCAATGGGCCGCGCACGGGGCGTCCGCCCGCGCTGGGCCGCCGAGGAATGGTCAGTTCCCCCCATTACCTGGCCAGCGGTTCGGGCCTTGACGTCCTGCGCCGCGGGGGCAGCGCGGTCGATGCCGCCATCGCCACCAACGCGACGCTTTGCGTGGTGTACCCGCACATGGCGGGATTGGGCGGCGACGCATTCTGGCTGATCGCCGGGGGCACCGCGCAGGGCGTGCAGGCGCTGCAGGCGTGCGGGCCGGCGGGGGCGCTGGCCGATATGGATTTCTATCGCGGCAAAGGCCATGCCGAGGCGATTCCCGCCCGCGGCGCGCTTGCCGCGCTGACCGTGCCGGGCGCGGTGGACGGCTGGCGGCTCGCCCACGAGCGCTATGGGAAGCTGCCCTGGGAAAGCCTGTTCGCCGACGCCATCGAGTACGCGCGGCAAGGCGCGCCCGTCAGCCGGTCCCTGGCGGACTGGCTGGCCGCGGACGCCGCCATCCTGGCCGCGGACCCGGGCATGGCGGGCATCTACCTGCCCGAGGGAAAACCGCAGCGCGAAGGCAGCTATCTGGTCCAGGCCGATCTCGCCCGGACGCTGCAAACCCTGGCCCGTCTCGGGCCGCGCGAGGGATTCTACGAGGGCGAGGTCGCGCGCGAGATCTGCCGCCATCTGGAAGCGGCCGGCGGGCCGTTGCGCGCCGCGGATTTCGCGCGCTATCGCGCCGAGTGGGTGCAGCCGATTTCGGGGACCTATCGCGGCTACGAGGTGTTCCAGATGCCGCCGCCGACGCAGGGGTTCGCGGCGCTGCAGATCCTGAAGCTGCTCGAGCAATGCGACGTCGCGGCCTGGGGCGCCGAGAGCGCGGACTACTACCATCACGTGGTCGAAGCCATCAAGATCGCGTTCGCCGACCGCGACGAATGGCTGTCCGACCCGGCCTATGTCGATGTGCCGCTCGCCACGCTGCTCTCCAGCGAATACTGCAGGCAGCGGCATGCCCTGATCCGCGGCGACGCCGCGCTGGCGCTCGACCGGATCGAGGCGGGCGTCAAGTTCGGCGGCGCCGCGTCGCGCAAGAGCCCGGATGGTGATACGGTGTACTTCTGCGTGGCCGACGCCGACGGCCTGGTCGTGTCGACCATCCAGTCGATCTACCATGACTTCGGCGCTGCCGTGGTGGGCGGCAACACGGGCGTGATCATGCAGAACCGGGGCTCGTTCTTCTCGCTGGATGCCGAGCATCCCAATTGCCTGCAGCCCGGCAAGCACACCTTCCATACGCTCGTGCCGGCCATGCTGACGAAGGACGGGCAGCCCGTGCTTGCCTACGGGACGATGGGCGGCGAAGGCCAGCCGCAAACGCAGGCCGCCTTGCTCACCCGCATGGTGGATTTCGGTTATGACGTGCAGCAGGCGATCGAGGCGCCGCGCTGGCTGATGGGCCGGACCTGGGGCATGACTTCCCGCGACCTCTGGCTGGAGGCCCGCATCGCCGATGAAACATTGCGGGAACTGCGCTTGCGGGGGCATCCGGTGAAAACCGTGCCGAACTGGGACGGGACCCTGGGCCACGCCCAGGCGATCCGGATCGATCCCGTGACGCGCGCATTCGAGGGCGGCGCGGATCCCCGCGGGGATGGCGCGGCGCTGGGCTTTTGACGACAGGAGTACACAAGCATGTTCAAGAAGATTCTGATTCCTACCGATGGGTCCTCGCCGGCGACCCAGGCCGCCCAGGCGGGCATCGATTTCGCGAAGTCCATCGGCGCCGAAGTCGTGGTCGTGAGCGTGGCCCAGCCGTTCGCGGCGGCCTTCGCCTATGACGGGCTGGGTTCCGGCTATGCGTTCAGCGAGGAGGACATCGACAAGTCCATGCTGGAGCAGGCCGAGGCGTACGTGCGGCCGATCGCCGAGCGCGCCCGGGCAGCCGGCGTGCAGGCGGATGGCCGCGCGGTTTCGCATATCAATGTGGCCGAGGGCATCGTGCAGGCAGCCACCGATTCGGGCTGCGACCTGATCTTCATCGGCAGCCATGGCCGCAGCGGCCTGTCGCGCCTGTTGCTGGGCAGCGTAACGGCGAAAGTGCTGCCCCAGGCCTCGATGGCGGTCCTGGTGCACCGCGCCAAGGAAGAGCAGTAGCAGGCCGCTAGCCAGGCTGGAGCGCCAGGGCCCAGAACTCCTGGTCGAAGGTCTGGCCGTAGGCGCGCCGGCCCGGCGCCACCATGGTCGCGCGAAACCCCAGGCGGTGATACAGCGCCCTGGCGTCGACCAGGCAGCTGTAGGTTTCGAGCTGCACCTCCCTGGATCCATGCGCGCGCGCGTGGGCCAGGGCCGTCTCCATCAGGGTGCGGCCGGCGCCCCTGCCCCGGTAGCGGGGCAGGACCAGCACGAAGTTGAGGAAGGCGATGCCGCCGGGCAGTTCCGAGACGGCGATCGAGGCCGCGCGCTCGTCGTCCACCCAGCCTACCCAGATGCGGTCAAAGGCGCTCGGGCGCCGCCGCAGGGCGGCCATCTTCGCGGCGATGCCGTCGCGAAACCGCCGGTCGAAGCCGAACTCGGCTGCGTACACCTGCGCGTGCGCGGCGACGATCCATTGCAGGTCGTCCTGTCGGGCGGTTCTTAGCGCCAATTCGCTGGCCGTCACGGGTGGTCCTGGTTCGCTGGGGTGGGCATGGCATTTTCCGCATGCGCAGCCAACGATACACAACCCGCGGCGCCGCGTCACGCCGCGCCGCGGGCCTCAGGCGTCGGCGGGCGCCGTGGCGCCCTCCCGTGCCTGGCGGCCAGGCGCGGCGCCGGCGTCTTGCGGCGCGAGCAGGTCGGCCGCCTGCCGCAGGCTCAGCCGTGCGTCCCGCAGCATGGCCTGGTCGCGAGCCAGCATGGCAGCCGAAGGCGCGGCCATGGGGTCGCGCGGCAGCAGGCGCGTGCGCAGCATGGCGTCGGCCAGCAGCAGCCGGCGGCCGTCCACCCCTTCCTGTGTGGCTTCCCAGGCCATCAGCACTGCCGCCGTGGCGTGATAAAGGGCGGACGCCGCCCGGCGTACCTCGGACTCGTGCCGCGGGTCGCCGGCGACGCCTTCGGCAAGCCGGCAGGCCGCCGCGACCGCCTCGGCCAGAGGGCCGGCGATCACCGGCGCCTGGGCGCGCACGGCCCGCAGTCTTTCCAGCAGCAGGGCGCGCAGCGCCACATGTGCCCGGTCTTTGCGCACCGCACGCCCGATGGCGTCGAGCGCGTTGATATTGCTGGTGCCTTCCCACAGCACGCCGATATGGGCATCGCGCACCAGGCGGGCGTTGACGAAGTCCTCGATATAGCCATTGCCGCCGCGCGCTTCCATCGCGCCGGTCGCCACGGTGACGTTGTCGCGGCACGCCCGCAATTTCAAGAGCGGGGTAAGCAGGCGCAGCGCCGCCTTGCATTGCGCGTCGCCGCCATACGCCTTGGCCATCATGTCGGCGGTTGCCATGGTCATGGTCAGGGCGGCCTCGGTCGGCACGAGCAGCTTGAGCAGCTGGCGCTGCATGAGCGGGTAGTCGGCGACCTGCCGGCCGAAGGCCTGGCGATGGCGGGCCGCCTGCATCGATTCGTTCAGGCAGCGGCGCATCATGGCCGCGGCGCGGACCGCGTGCGACAGGCGGGACAGGTTGACCTGCTCCATCATCTGCTTGATGCCCTGGGTCGGGTCGCCGACGAGATAGGCGAAGGCGCCGTCGATGCGCAGTTCCCCGCTGGCCATGCTGCGCGTGCCCAGCTTGTCCTTGAGGCGGACGATCCGGTAGCTGTTGCGGCTGCCGTCCTCGCGGTACCGCGGCATCGCGAACAAGGCCAGTCCCCGCGTGCCCGCCGGGGCGCCTTCCGGGCGCGCCAGGATCAGCGCGATGTCGGCGTCCACATGGGACGAGAACCATTTTTCCCCATGCAGATGCCACTGGCCATCGACCTGCCGGGCGGTGGTCTCGACCTGTCCCACGTCCGAGCCGCCCGATTTCTCCGTCATGAACTGCGTGCCCTTCCAGAGATCCTGCAGATTGTCGGCCAGCATGCGGGGCAGCAGCCTGGCCTTGAGGGCCTCGCTGCCGAACTTGCGTATCAGATGGATGGAGGTGTCGGTCACGCTGATCGGGCACATCTGGCCGAATTCGGACTGCACGAACAAGTACTGGAAGACGTATTTCGTGACGGGCGACAGGGTGCCGGCGTAGCCCATGGCCCCCGGCCGGTGCGTCATGGCATGGAACTGGAATTGCTCGAACGCAATATGTTCCATCTCCTGGTAGGCGGGGTGGTACTCGATCCAGTCCTCGTCCTCGCCCCAGCGCGAACGCGCATGCAGCACCGGGCCGTGCTTGTCGGCCACCATCGCCAGTTCATTGAGCCGGCCGCCGGCCAGCTTGCCCATGCGCTCGAAATGCGGCCGGAAGTATTCCAGCTCGGCGCTCGGCACATAGAC
The DNA here is from genome assembly GCF_002119705.1 of Bordetella genomosp. 6. Classification (NCBI taxonomy): domain Bacteria; kingdom Pseudomonadati; phylum Pseudomonadota; class Betaproteobacteria; order Burkholderiales; family Alcaligenaceae; genus Bordetella; species Bordetella genomosp. 6. Next base: position 4,128,608 of record NZ_CP021107.1, on the reverse strand, counting down.
GGACAGGAGCTGTTGCAAGCTGGGGTCGATGGCGAAGAAGTCCAGGCCGGCGCAGTCCGGCGCCAGTTTTTCCGAGCTCTGCGTCGAGCGGGCGGGCCGTGTCCGGGCGAAGGAACCATAGTCGGGTTGGTAGGCCATGAGCGGTCTCCGTGTTGTCGAAAAGGGGGCGGGGCTCAGATCACGCCGGCCTGGCGCAGGCCGGCCTGTTGCGCCTCATCCAGGCCCAGGCGCTCGCGCAGCACATCGGCGGTGTGCTGGCCCAGCGTGGGCGGGCCGGCCAGGTGGTCGAGCGGCGTCTCGGAGAACCGCAGGGGGCTGGCGATGGTGCGAAAGACCGCGCCGTCTTCCAGCTCGATATGGGTCTCGATGTCGCGCGCCTTGACCTGCGGGTCCGCCAGCGCCTGCTCGAAGTTGTTGATCGGGGCGCAGGGAACGCCCGCGGCGTCCAGCAGGGCGAGCCATTGCGCGCTGGTCTTGCGAGCCATGAGGGCGGCCAGCTGCGAGAGCAGCTCGTCGCGGTTCTGCAGGCGCCCGGACACGGTTTCGAAGCGCGCGTCGGCGCACAGGTCGGGGCGTTGCGCGGCGCGGCAGTACGCGGCGAACAGGGCGTCGTTGCCGACGGCCACCACCACCTGGCCGTCGCGGGTGTCGAATACCTGGTACGGCACGGCGTTCGAGTGGGCGTTCCCGTACCGGCGGGGCATGCTGCCCGAAGCCATGTAATTGACCGCCTGGTTGCTGTTGAACGCCATGGCGCAATCCAGCAGCGCGATGTCCAGGTGCTGGCCCCGGCCGCGGCTTTCGCGCTCGAGCAGCGCGGCGAGCACGGCCACCGTCGCATACATCCCGGTGGTGATGTCCGCGACGGCGATGCCGACTTTCTGCGGCCCGCCGCCGGGCAGGTCATCGCGTTCGCCGGTGATGCTCATCAGCCCGCTCATGGCCTGGAACACGAAGTCGTACCCGGGCTTGTGGCGGTATGGGCCGGTATGGCCGAAGCCCGTGACCGAGCAATACACCAGGCCTGGGTTGACGGCCTTCAGGTCCTCGTACCCGAGGCCGTAACGCGCCAGGGTGCCGGTCTTGTAGTTCTCCACCAGGACGTCGCAGTCGGCCGCCAGCTTCCTGACCAGGGCTTGCCCCTGCGCGGTGGTGAAGTCGATGGTGATCGATTTCTTGCCGCGGTTGGCCGAGCCGAAGTAGGCGGAGTCGCGGCGCTTGCCGGCCGCCCCGGTCGGGATCCAGGGCGGTCCCCAGCCGCGCGTTTCGTCGCCGACGCCGGGGCGTTCCACCTTGATGACCTCGGCGCCCAGGTCGGCCAGGTTCTGGGTGCACCAGGGGCCGGCCAGCACCCTGGTCAGGTCCAGTACGCGATATTTCTGCAGTGGCTTGTTTGACATGGTGTTCGCTGTATCTCGCATTCTTCGCCGCCCGCTCCGGCCGGGCGCTCACTCGGCCCTGATGCCGGCCTGTTCGATGACGGTCTTGTAGCGGGCGCTTTCGTCGCGCATGTACGCGGTGAAATCCTGCTGGTAATAGCCCACGGGCTCGGCGCCGCTGCCGGCCAGCTTGGCCTGTACCTCCGGGTCCGCCATGACCTTCCTGATTTCGGCCGCCAGCCTGGCCACAATGCCTTCGGGCACGCCAGCCGGCGCGACGAAGCCTACCCAGGCCTGCATGTCCATGCCGGGGTAGCCCACCTCGGCCACGGTGGGCACGTCGGGCAGGGCCGGGGAGCGCTTGTCGCCCATCAGCGCGATGGGCTTGAGCTGGCCGCTCTTGATCAACGGCGCCGCCGTGAACGCGGGCTCGAACGTCATGGAAACCTCGCCGGACATCGTGGCGGTCTTGGCGGGCGCGCTGCCGCGGTACGGCACGTGCAGGACGGCGATGCCGGCGCGGCTGCGCAGCATCTCGCCGGCCAGGTGGGCGCTGGAGCCGTTGCCGTACGAGGCGTAGCTGAGGCTGCCCGGCTTGGCCGAGGCCAGCTCGACCAGTTCGGCGATATTGTTCGCGGGCACCTTGGGGTTCACCACGATCACGCTGGGCGCCTTGGCGACCAAGGCGATCGGGGTGAAACTCTTTTCCGCGTCGTAGCGCAGGTTCTTGTAAAGCCACGGGTTGATGGTGAGGGTGGTGTTGGTGGCCACCAGCAGCGTGTAGCCGTCCGGCCTGGCGCCGGCCACGAAGTCCGTGCCGGTGATCGTCGAGGCGCCGGGCTTGTTCTCCACCACCACCGCCTGGCCCAGGCCCTCGCCGAGTTTCTGGCCGACGATGCGCGCCACCAGGTCGGTCATGCCGCCCGCGGCATACGGCACGATCAGGCGGATGGTCTGGCGTGGATAGTCGGTGTTCGCCGGGCTGGCGGCGGCGGACGCGGCGCAGAGGGAAAGCGATGTTGCAAGAACTGCGGCCAGCTTGGTGGTATCGAGGCCCATGGCTTGTCTCCTGTTTGAATGTGCGGATCTGGTGTCCGGGCAGGCAGCAGCCATTCTTCTTGACTCAATCTATATCGTCCAATACATTTTTTCGAGAAATTTATCTAATCCGTATATCAATTGGCGAGGGCGGTTTCGCAATGGAATTGAGACAACTGCGCTATTTCGTGGCCGTGGCGGAAGCGCTGCATTTCGGGCGGGCCGCGCGACGGCTTTCGATTTCCCAGCCGCCGCTCAGCTTCAACATCGCGAGGCTGGAGGAATCGCTGGGATATGCGCTGCTGCGGCGCAGTACGCGCGCGGTGGAGCTCACGGCGGCCGGCAAGGTTTTCTACCAGGAAGCCTGCCGGATCCTCGCGCTGGCCGACCAGGCGCGGGCGCTGGGCCAGCGCGCGGCGCGCGGCGAGGTCGGCAGCCTGCGCGTCGGTTTCGTCGGCGCGTCGCTGCTGTCGCCGATGGCCAAGGTGCTGCGGCAATTCGAGCAGGACCGTCCCGGCCTGATGCTGTCGGTGCACGAGCTCAACAGCTTCGAGCAGATCCACGCGCTGCAGCGCGAGCAGATCGACTTCGGCATCATGCACCCGCGCAGCATCCCGGACGGCATCCTGGCCCGGCTGCTGCATCGCGAGCCTTTCGTCTGCGCGCTGCCGGACAGCCATCCCCTGGCGGCCCGGGAACGCATCCGGCTGCAGGCGCTTCGGGATGAGCCGTTCGTGCTGTTTCCCCGGCACTTCTCGCCGGAATACCACGACCAGATCATCGCCCTGTGCATGGATGCGGGTTTCACGCCCCACATCCGCTACGAGGTGCGTGCCAACGCCACGGTCGTCGCGCTGGTGGCGGCCGGATTCGGCGTCGCCATCGTGCCCCGCTCGGTCAGCCGCGTCGCCATCGACGGCATACGGTTCCGGCCGTTGACCAAGGCGGGAGTCGAATCGCAGCTGCTGGGCGTATGGCGCGACGACGGGCACGACAGCCTGATCCAGCCGCTGCTCGCCGCCATGGCGCCCTTGCTGCCGGCCGCGCGCTCCAGCCGAGCGGGCCCGATCATTGCCAAATGGTAATGAGCGGGTAATGCCGCCGGTGCGCCTTTTGGCTACGATCTGCCCATCGGCGCGGCAATGGCGGCGCCATTCACGAAATGGTTTTGCATCATGCAAGATGTCGATGTCAGCCCTGACCTGGACCGCGGCCTGGGCATCTTCAGGCGCGTCAGTTTCTACGAGCTGATGGAGATCCTGACATTCAGCCGGCTGCCCTTCGAGCCCGCGGCGGGGCGGCGCGGCGCGGATGTGGTCGACCTGTCGTGGCGCTTTCTCGACGGCGCCGGCCGCTTGCGCGCGGCGCCGCGCAAGCGGGGCGAACCCTGGATATGCCTGGTTTCCACCGTCGACTCGCTGGCCGCGTCGCTGTTCACGCAAGGCGACATGGCGGTGCGGATGGAATCGGCGGGCCGCGCCGCGGCGGCGCTCGAGCAGGCGGCTCCCGCGTGCCAGGCCAGGCCGGGCGCGCTGGCCGTGGTGCTCAGCGCGGCGGACGAGGCGGGCGGTACCGCACCGCGCGGCCATGGCGTGCGCCTGCTGGTGGACCTGGGCACGATGCTGTCGGGCGTGCTGGTGTCGCCGGCCGCGCCGGCGTCGTTCGTGGGGCTGGTGGGCGAAATCGTCCAGCGCAATACCGGCGCATGGGTGTCGCGCGGCCCGCTGCGCAAGGCAGCTGACGCGGGCTTGCGCGCCCGCGGGCCGGGCGCGCGGGAGCCGGCGTTCATGCCGGCCAGGCAGCCGGCGCGCGGGCGCCGGCCGGCCGTCTGGAACATGCCTACTGCAGGGCCTTGAAGCCCGATGCCTGCACCACGGGCTGCCACGCCTGGCGCTGCGCCTGGATCATGGCGGCCAGTTCGGCGCCCGGCTTGCCGGTCGAGACCAGCCCCACCTGGGCGACGCGGGCCGAGAACGCCGGATCCTTGACGATCCTGATCAGGGCTTTTTCCAGCTTGTCCGTCACCGCCTTGGGGGTGCCGGCCGACACGAACGCGGCATACCAGCCGGAGGACTGCTCGAACCCCGGGGCGCCGCTCTCGCCCAGCGTGGGCACGTCGGGCAGCAGGGCGGAACGCTCGGTGCCGGTCACGCCCAGGTACTTGATCTTGCCAGCCCGGGCCAGTTCGCTGGTGGCCGCCACGGTGTCCATGCCGATGGGCAGTACGCCGCCGATTTCGTCGGTCAGCATCGCCGGCGCGCCCTTGTAGGCGATGGGCATCAGGTTCAGGCCGCTGTGCTGGTTCAGTTTCAGCAGGCCGAAATGCAGCGCGCCGCCCAGCGAGACCATGCCCACGCCGACGCTGTCGGGGTTCTTCCGGACCCAGGCCAGGTATTCGCGCATGGTGGAATAGGGGCTGTTGCTCGAGGTCGACGCCACCAGCGGCGTATCGGCCAGATGCGCCACCGGGACCAGGTCCTTGTCGGCGTCGTACTGCAGTCTGTCGTAGGTCAGGGGAAACAGCACGAAAGGCGGCGCCGGGGAGATCAGGATGGTGTTGCCGTCCGGCGGCGAGCGCTTGACCGTCTGCAGGGCGATCTGGGTGCCGGCGCCCGGCTTGTTCTCGACGATGACCGATTGTCCCAGCTCGGCTTTCAGTTGTTCGGCGATGGCGCGCGACATGTTGTCCAGCGCGCCGCCGGCCGAGAACCCGATCACGATCCGGACCGGGGCATTGTCTTGCGCGTGTGCCGTCAAGGCGCCGCCGGCGAGCGCGATCGCCAGCGCCATCGGCGCATATCTGGATAGGTTCAGTTTGAACATGGTCTCCTCGCTGATCGAGTTTTCTTGTGGGGGGCTATGGCGTCATCGTGCGTGTCGCGCGGCCAAGGGGTTTGCGGGCGGGGCTAGCCCGGTTGCAGGGTATGGACGACCAGGGTCAGCCCGCTGACCACCAGCAGGCCGCAGATGAGCCTGCGCAAGGCCGCCGGCGATACATGGCGGGCCCAGCGATGGCCCAGCAGCACGCCGCCGGCCGCCACGCCGGCCAGCGCCAGCCAGCGCGTCCACAGCTCGGGCTGCGACAGGCGGCCCGCCCAGCCCATGGCCAGCAGCACCGAACAGGCGCTGACGGTGATGACCAGCGGCGTGCTGGCGCGCAGCGCGTGCACGTCGGACAGGCGTCGGCTCAGCCAGGCGACCACCAGCGGCCCGGCGGTGCCGAACAGCATTTCGACCACGCCGATGGCGCCGCCCGCGGCCAGGGCCCAGGGCGCGGCGGCCGGCGGGCGTGGCTGCGCCGGCCGCGGCCGCAGCGCCTGGGCGCCTACCGCCGCCACGTACAGACCCAGCACCAGCAGGGGCCAGCTGGCATCCAGCGAGCGCGACAGCCACAGGCCGGCCAGCGCGCCGGCCACCATGCCCGGCAGCAGGCGCCGCAGTTCGGCGAAGTCGACCTGCCGCAGGTTCAGGCCGCCCAGCAGCAGGGAGGCCATCACGTCCAGCAGCAGGGTCAGCGCCACCACCTCGGGCAGCGGCCAGCGCCAGGCAAGCAGCGGCACGACGACCAGCGCCGAGCCGAAGCCGGTGATGCCCAGCACCACGTAGCCGAGCAGTACCGCGCAAGCGGGAAAGAGCAGGTCGATCATGGCCGGGACCGGGGGTCAGCCATTGCCGGCCAGCCAGCTTTGCGCGTGTTCCAGCGTGGCGTCGGCGTCAAGCGGATAGATGGGGCGGCTCAGGTGCTTGAACGGGAAGATCCCGTAGTCCGAGCTGCATACGCCCGGGCCGCCGACCAGGACGATGTGCCTGGCGAACGGCTCGAAGCCGGCGCGGAAGTGCTGGCGCGACTTGAGCAGCACGTAGCGGGACTGCGCGGGGTCCACGCCGGCATGGGTGAAGACGCCCGTGTCGTAAGGCTCTTGCGGACGCTCGGAGATGAAGACGCGCACGGTGCCCACGCGCAGCACCGCGGTGCGGCCCAGGCTCAGGCGCACGCCCGTGAACATCGGGCCGGTCACGGTGTATTCGCCGTCGGTCAGGCGCTCGACCACGCCGGTCAGGCGCAGCGGCCGGCCGGCCAGGCCCAGGGCGGGCATGTCCGTCTTGCCGCCGACCTCCAGCGTGACTTCGGCGCCCACGCCGTGCTCGAACAGGGCCGCGACCGCGGCCGGATCGCAGAATGGGCCCGCCACCACGTCCTGCAGCCCCTGGCGCAAGACCTCCTCCAGCACGTCCATCACGTCGGTGGTGCCGCCGGCGCCGCAGTTGTCGCCGTGGTCGACCAGGATGACCGGTCCCTGTTCCAGCGTGCTGGCGTGGGCGATCGAGTCCGCCACGGGTTCGGACGGGAAGACGAAGTCGGCCCGGCGCGACCAGGCCAGGCCGCACAGTTCGTCGAGCAGGCGCCGCGCCGCGTCGACGCGGGCGCGCTCGGCGACGATGACCACGGACAGGCCGGCGCATGCGATGTCGGCCAGCGGAAAGCCGCCGAACACCGAGGCGTTGCAGACCTCGCCCTCGCGCTCGGCCTGCATGGCCCGCTCCATGATGTCCTTCATCGGTTGCATGGCGGGAGTCTGGCGCAGCATGTGCGTGAGCATCGGCAGGCGGCGCCACAGCACGACGGGCTGGCTGCGGCCTTCCAGCAGCGCGCGGATGGTGCGGCCGACGCGCGCGCCGGTCTCGTACACGTCCACGTGTGGATAGGTGCAGTAGCCGGCGATGGCGGTGGCGTTGCGGACGAGCTCGTCGCTGAAGTTCGCGTGGAAGTCCAGCGCCACGCCGATGGGCAGGCCCGCCGGGGTGCAGGCGCGCAGGCGGCGCAGCAGTTCGCCTTCCGCGTCGGGATAGCCGTCGACCACCATGGCGCCGTGCAGGTCCAGCAGGATGGCGTCGCACCCTTGCCGGGCGCTGTCGACCACGGCCTCGCACAGGGCCTCGAAGGCCGCGCGGCTGACCAGGCCGCTGGGCACCGCGCTGGCGTAGACCGAGAAATCGACCTCGGCGCCCATCTCGCGCGCCAGGTCCAGATACGCGGCCGCGGCGTTGTTGGTGCCTTCGCAGGCAAGGCGCGCGGCCTCGCCGTGGGCCGGACCGTTGCCGCCGGTGCCGCGCCGGAAATCGCTCAGCTCGGTGCCGACGGGCGAGAAGGTATTGGTTTCGTGGCGAATCAGCGCAATGACAAACTTCATGAACAGGCTTCCTTATTGCTTTTCCAGGCCGGATTGTTCGACCAGCGCGCCGTAGCGCTGGGTTTCCCGCGCCAGGAAGGTCTTGGCTTCGGCAGGCGGCAGCAGGACGGTGTCCAGGCTCAGCATGTCCAGCGTCCTGGCGAAATCCTCGTCCTTGACGCCTGTCTGCAGGGCGGCAAACATCCGCTCGAGCACGGCGGGCGGCGTGCCGGCGCGCACGACCACCGACAGGTTGGACTGCACCGCCAGGGCCTTGGGGTCCTTGCTGTCCTGCGCGACCGCCTGGGGAAACTCCGCGAGCGGCGTGTCCTGCAGGACGGCCACGGGCAGCACGCGCGCGCCGCGCGCATGGGCGATCGACGAACCCACCACGTCCACGTGGGCGTCCGTATGGCCGCCGATCAGGTCGGCCACCGCCGGGGGCGAGCCGCGGTACGGAACGATCTCGAATTGCAGGCCGTTGCGCCGGCGCCAGTTGTCCAGGGCCAGGTAGGCGGCGCCGCCGACGGTATTGACGCTGATGGATATCTTGCCGGGATGGGCGCGAATCGCCTGGACCAGCGCGTCGAAGCTGCGGTAGGGCCCCTGCGGATTGACGATCAGCCAGTGCGGATAGGTGTTGAGCACCGTCACCGGCGTGAAGTCCCGGTCGCCGTCGTAGCGGGCGTCCTTGAGCAGCCAGTGGTTGAAATTGAGCGTGTTGTCGCTGGCCATGAACAGGGTGTGGCCGTCGGCCGGGTCGCGCAGGACCGCCATGGCGCCGGGCACGGTGGCGCCGCCCGAGATGTTCTCCACGATGACGTTGGCCTGGGGGAAGGCCTTGGCCAGCTTGCTGGCCACCATGCGGCCCATGACGTCGGCGGTGCCGCCCGCCGGGTAGGGGACGACGACCTTCATCGTGCGGGCCGGCCAGTCGGCTTGCGCCAGGGCAGGGCCCAGGCCCAGCAGGGGGGCCAGGCAGGACGCGATTGCCAGGCCCACGACCCGGCGGCGGATACGACGCATTTCCATGTCTCCTGTGGCAGCGGGATTGCTGCTCGCTAGTTCTATGCGTAGGAGTCTAGAAACCCCGTTGATTAATGTCTAATATATATAAAATCTATTTCTATATAGTTTGTATATGGACGAGCACCGTCTCAAATGCTTTGTCGCGGTCTACGAGGAAGGCAGCGTGTCGGCCGCGGCGGTGCGCCTGCACATGACCCAGCCGCCGCTGAGCATCCTGCTGCGCAAGCTGGAAGACGAGCTGCGGGTCGGGCTGTTCGATCGCGGCGGGCGCCGGCTGGTGCCCACGGCGGCCGGCGAGCTGTTCTACCTGCGCGCCAAGGCGATGCTGGCCAATCTGCAAACCATCCGCCGCGAGCTGCGCGAGGTCGAGCAGGGCGCGCGCGGGCTGGTGCACATAGGCTGCTCCACCGCGGCCAGCCTGTTCATCGTGCCGCGCGTCATGGAAGACCTGGCCGCCGAGGGCCTGGAGATCATTCTCCATGTGCACGAAGGCGAAATCGGCTACATGCTGCAGCAGCTGCGCGAGCGCAGCCTGGACCTGACCATCTGCCGCAGCCAGCACATGGCCCCGGACCTGGAGAGCCAGGTCATCATGGAGGAGCCGTTGTTCGTGGCCCTGCCGCCGGGCCACCCGCTGGCGGGCCGCGAACGCGTGCGGCTGGCCGATCTGCGCGACGAGCGCTTCCTGCTGCACCGCTCGCCGCTGGGCACCGGCATTTCCGATATGGTGCTGCGGGCGTGCAGGAACGCGGGCTTCGCGCCCAACGTGGTGTACTGGGGCGGGGAGACGCTGCCCATGCTGCTGATGGCGCAGCGGGGCCAGGGGGTCGCGTTCGCGCCGCAGAGTTTCGCGCAACTGGGCGTGCAGGGGCTGGCCGCCCTGGTGCCGGTGGCCGATGCGGAATTCAGGACCCACCTGAACATGGTCTGGCCGCGCCAGCAGGCGCTCTCGCCCATCGCCAGCCGGGTCAGGGAACTGATCATGAAGCGCTTCGGCCCCGCCGCCGGCGAGCCGCGCGCCGCGTCCTAGGCGGCGCCGGCCGCGACTTCCAGGCGGTTGCCGCCCAGCGATTTGGCGCGGTACATGGCGCGGTCGGCGGCCATGAGGCTGGCGGCCAGCGTCGCGTCGCCGGGTTCGATGCGCGCCAGGCCGATGCTGACCGTCACCGGCAGGCTGATGTGGGCGAGTTGCCCGGCGACCGTCTCGGCAAAACGGCCGGCGACCGCCTCGCCCAGGGCCTGGGCCTTCAGGGCGTCGTCGCCGCGCAGCAAGGCCGCGAATTCCTCGCCGCCGAGGCGCGCCAGCACGGCGCGCGGCCCGATGACGTCCTGGGCGGCGCGCGCGAAGGCCTGCAGGACTTCGTCGCCGGCGTGGTGGCCGTACCTATCGTTGATGGCCTTGAACTGGTCCAGGTCGAAGGCCAGTACGGCCAGCGCGGGCGAATCGGCGGGGCGGTTCTCCAGCAGGCGCGCGCCCTCCTCGAAGAACCAGCGGCGGTTGCCCAGGCGGGTCAGGTAGTCGGTTTGCGATTCGCGCAGCAGCTCGCCGTGCATTTCCTCGCGCAGCAGGCGCAGCAAGGCCATGGGCAGAATCACGGAATACAGCACGCCTTCATAGATGGTCAGCTTGCCGGCGAGCGCCTGCACCGGCAGCCCGTGCTCGCGCACCAGCCAGGGCAGCGCCAGGGCCCGGCCGGCGTAGATGAGCGCGTGCAGGCCGGTCATGGCGATCACCAGGCGGCGCGCCGGAAACGGCCGCATGGCCTGGTTGCGGTACATGGACAGCGCGGTCATGGCGCTGATGAGGGCAATCGGCAAGGAGCTGACGTGGGACCAGGTGGCGTCCACCCTGGCGGGGTCGCTCAAGGCCCAGACCGCGGCCATGACGGCCACCACGGCCGCGCCGAAGGCGCCGTAGCGCGACCCTCTGAGCGCGCCCACGCCTTGCAGGACGAGCAGGTAGGCGCTGATCATGATGAGGTTGCCGAGCGCCGACCCCCAGACGCCGGGCAGGTCGCGCCGATACAGGGCCGCGACGCAGCCCAGCGCCAGCGTCGCGAAGCCGGCCGCGAACAGGCCGAGCGATCCGCCGCGCCGGGGATTGGCGCGGTATTCCCAAAGCATCATGCCGGCGCTGGCGATGAGCGTGCCGGTCGCGAGGAGGTAAAGAGTGATGAGGTCGACGTTCATCCCTGACGCAGGGCATTGCGCCGGAGCAGCGCGGGGAGCACGGGATTTTACGATGAAAGCATGACGCCAACGTGGCGCGCTGCGCCGTGCTGCGGCATGGCTTGCGGCCCCCATTTCCCCGTGCGCGCGGGCCGCGCACGGGGCGACGCGGCTCGCCTCAGGCTGTTTTCTTCAGGCGCACCACCGCCTGGCGCGAGGCGTCGGTCTGCGGCAGCGAGGCCAGTTCGCCCAGCGTCACCGGCTTGGTGGGAAAGCGCAGGCGGTAATAGCCGACCTCGGGCAGCGGCACGCCGCGTACGTCGGCGATCAGTTCGCTGACGGTCAGGCCGCAGAGCCGGCCCTGGCAGGGGCCCATGCCGCAGCGCAGGAAGGCCTTCATCTGGTTCGGCCCGGAACAGCCCAGCCGGACGGTCTCGCGTATCTGGCCCGCGGTGATTTCTTCGCAGCGGCAGACGATGGTGTCGTCGCCCGGGCGGCGATAGGCGTCGGCGGGGCGGTACAGCACGTCGAAGAAGGCGCGCCCGCGCATCGCCCGCGCCAGGGCCCGGCGCGGCGCCCGGGCCTCGCGGTCGCGCTGGGCGTCGTCGATGCGGCCGAGCGCGACGGCGGCCTGCAGGGCGGCCAGGCGGCCGCGATGCTCGGCCGCCACGGCGCCGCCGATCCCGGCGCCGTCGCCGGCAATGCCGATGCCCGGCGCCGATGTCGCGCCCCAGTCGTCCACCCGCGGCTGCCAGCAGGTCTGGGTCGGGTTCCATTGGTGGTCCACGCCCAGCGCGCGCGACAGGTTCAGGTTGGGGACGACCCCCTGGTGCAGCATCAGGTGGCGCGCCGGCATGTCGTGGGTGTGTCCGCCGGCGCGATAGCTCAGCGATTCCAGCCGCTCGCGTCCCTGCGCCCGCAAGTCCTGCACGCCTCGCGTGATGGGCACGTTGGCCCGCACCGCGCGCATCAGCTTCAGGCCTTTGGCCAGGTAGGGCGAACGCAGGAAATCCAGGGCGTGCGGCAAGGCCCGCGCCAGCCCGCCCGGCGCGGTGGTTTCGAGCAGGCGCTCGATCCTGACGCCGGCATTGAGGTATTGCCATGCCAGCAGGTACAGCAGCGGTCCGCCGCCGGCCAGCACCGCGTGCTCGCCCGGCACGATCGCGGCGGTCTTGAGCAGGATCTGCGCCGCGCCGGCCGTCACCACGCCGGGCAGGGTCCAGCCCGGGATAGGGAAGGGACGCTCCAGGGCGCCCGTGGCCAGCAGGATGTGGCGCGCACGCAGGATGTCGGCCTGCCCGCCGACGGAAAAGGCCACCTCGAAGGCGCCGCCGTCGCCGGCATCGGCGGTGCGCGACACCGCCCATACCGTCGCGCCGGACAGGTAGGCGGCCCCGCTGGCGCGCAACGGTTCCAGCAGGCTGGCGCCGTGCCAGTAGTCCGGCCCGAGGATGCCGGGGTCGGTCAGCGCGGTCGTCGTGATGGCGCGGTAGATCTGTCCGCCTGGCGTCGGCTGTTCGTCCAGCAGCAGCGTATCCACGCCCAGCGCGGCGGCCTGGGTGGCCGCCGCCATGCCTGCCGGGCCGGCCCCCACCACCAGCAGTTCGCAGCGGCGCGTCATGGCAGCACCTGCCGCGCGCGCTGCTGGCGCTCCACCCGCATGCCATCGCGCACCGGCGTCATACACGCCTGGCGATTGGGCTGCCCGTCGATGGTGACCAAGCAGTCGTAGCAGACGCCCATCATGCAGTACGGGCCGCGCGGCACGCCGCCGACCACGCTCGCCCGGCAGGCGTCATGGCCGGCCGCCAGCAGGGCGGCGGCCACGCTGTCGCCGGTCCGGCACGGCACGGCCACGCCGTTGACGTCGATATGGACGAGCGGCCGCGCCGCCTGTCCGGGCCCCGCCTCAAGCCTCTTGAACATGAAACCTCCGCGCAGAGAAGGGAGCCATGTCGTCGGCGAGCGCGCCGTCGGCGATCATGGGGGCGAGCACCAGCGCATGGGCGCCGGCCAGGGTGACGCCGCTGTGGCAGGTGGCCACGAAGGCGCCGGGGCAGGTCTCGGATTGCGCGTAGATGGGAAAGCCGTCGGGCGACATCACGCGCAGCGCCGACCAGGAACGCACCACGTTGACCTCGCGCAGCGCCGGCAGGGTGCGCACGGCGCGGTCGGCCAGCGTGCCGAGAATGGGGAGGCTGACTTCGTCGTCGGCGTAACCGGCTTCCTCCTGCGAGTCGCCGATCAGCCAGCTGCCCTCGTCCATCTGCCGCAGCGTGCTGATCGGCGTGCGCAGCACCCGATGGGTGCGTTCCAGCACGATGATCTGGCCGCGCTGCGGCCGCACCGGGATGTCCAGCCCGACCTGCGCGCCCATGGCCTTGTTGCCCAGCCCGCACGCCAGCACCAGGCGCGGCGCCTGCAGGCGGCCGCGCGGGGTGTCGACGACGAACATGCCGTCGGCGTGCCGGCTGATGGCCTGGGCCGGGCAGCGCGGCAGGTAGTCCACGCCGTTGCGCTCGAAGGTGGTGTGAAAGGCGCGCAGCAGCTTGAGGGGGTTGGCGATGCCGTCGACCGGCGTCCAGCTGGCGCCGCGCACCTCGGGTCCGATGCCGGGCACCAGGTCGGCGAGCTCATGGCGATCGAGCAGCTTCCAGGCGTAGTCGCTCATGCCGGGTTGAGCCAGCAGCCGCGTCATGAAGTCGATGCGCGCCTGCACCTCCTCGTCCGACAGCAGCACGTGCAGGCCGCCTTGCTGCTCCAGGTGCACGTCGATGCCGGATTCCTCGAGCAGCCGCGCCGCCAGCTCCGGCCATGCCCGCTGCGAGACCATGGTCCACACGCCGTAGCGCGGCATGCCCATGCCCTTGCTCTGCACCCATATCAGGCCGAAATTGCCGCGCGAGGCGCGGTAGGCGAGGTCGCCCTCGTCCAGCACGGCCACGCGATCCAGGCGGCGGCGCAGCCCATAGGCCAGCGCCGAGCCCACCAGTCCGCCTCCCACGACGATGACATCGTGGCCGGAGAACCTCGGCGCCGCATCCGCCGCTGCACTGATTGCCATGTCCGTTCCTCCCCGCCGCGCGGCGCCTCAATCGCGGAAAACCGCCTTGACCACCCGGTTGGCGTTCTCGCCCAGCACCTTGCGGATCTCGTCGTCCTTGAAGTCGCGCTTGACGAGATAGGCGATGACGTAGTGCAGCGTGCCCGGGCCGACGTCCTTGGGGTGCATCAGGTCGGTGCGCAGCCCGGGGCCGATGATGGCCACCTCGGGGTGGCGGGAATGGAACTCGGCCATCCGGTCCGGGCTGTACTTGCGCAGGTCGCCGACGTCGGTGCCGATGCCGACGTGATCGATGCCCACGAGGTCGGCGATGTAGACGACATGGTCGATCATGTCGTTGATGGTGCTGCCCGTCTCCAGGCCGTCCTTCTTGAGAAAGCCGGATTTTCCGGCGATGCCGATCACGCCGCCCTTGGCCGCGATGGCCTTGATTTCGTCGTCCGTCTTGTTGCGCGGCGTATCGACAATGGCGCGGGCGGCCGTATGCGTGGCCATGATGGGCCGACTGGACATGTTGGCGCAGTCGATGGTGGTGCCGATGCCGACGTGGGAGGTGTCGATGACGATGCCCAGCTCATCCAGCTTCTCGATGAACTTGATGCCCAGCTTGCTGAGCCCGGACTGGAAGCGCTCGCCGCAGCCGTCGCCGAACAGGTTGCGGTCCTGGTAGGTGGGTTGCACGAAGCGGATGCCCAGGTTGTAGAACACCTCCATCCGGTCCATGTCGTCCTCCAGGGCGGTGACGTCCTGGAATCCCATGAAGATCGCGGTCCGGCGCTCCTTGCGGGCCCGTTCGATGTCGGCATACGTCTTGGCGATGAAGCCCACGTCCGGACGCCCATCGTAGAGCCGCGTCCAGTGGGCGACGTTCTTCACGCCTTCGGCGAAGTCCACGGTGTAGCAGACCGTGTGGTTGATGGCGGTGACGTTGGACGCCTTGACCTGCTCCAGGTAGGTTTCGTCGCCGCACTCGCGCGTGGTCGAGTCGCACAGGTTCCAGTAGACGAAATCCTGGCGGATGCGCGCCACCCGTTCCTGCTCGGTCTCCGAAAGTTCGAGTCCAAATGCTTTGCTCATTTTGCTTTCCCTCTGGTTGATGGAATGACGTCACGCATGGGGCGCGAGGCTTGCCGGTTCACAAGGACAGCACGAGGCTTTCTTCCTCGGGCCAATAGAGATAGATGACGGCGCCGGCGGCCAGGTCCGGCGGCACGCAGGCCGACGGGCGCAGCACGGTCATGGTCTGGTCGCCCGCCTGGCATTCGACCTTGGTCACATGCCCCAGGAAATGCACATCCGCGACGCGGCATTGCATGGTGGAGATGCCCGGCCGGTCCCGCAGCGCGAGAAACTCCTCGTGGGACAAGGTGTAGCTGACCCGGTCATGCTTGACGGACAGGAAGACCGGCTGCCGCGCGTCGAAACGCAGGGCCGAGCGCCCCTTCAACACCTGGCCGGTTTCGGTGGCGCTGACTGCGCAGCCGGTGTGATCCGGCGTCTGGCTGATCAGGGTGGCGGCGATGAAGTTGGTATTGCCCAGGAAGGCGGCGGCGAACGAGTTGGCCGGGTTGTCGTAGATCTCGCGGGGCGAGGACAGCTGGGCGATGGCGCCGTCCTTCATCAGCACGATCCGGTCGGACAGGAACATCGCCTCTTCCTGGTCGTGCGTCACGAACACCGAGGTAATGGACAGTTCGCGCAGGATGCGCTTGAGGTCGCCGCGGATTTCGTGCCGCAGCTTCGCGTCCAGGTTGGACAGGGGTTCGTCCAGCAGCAGCACGCGCGGCTCCATCACCATGGTGCGCGCGATGGCCACCCGCTGCTGCTGGCCGCCCGAGAGCTGCCGGGGCTTGCGCTGGGCGTACTGTTCCATGCCGACCAGGGCCAGGGCGCGCATCGTGCGTTCGCGGATCTCGGCCTTGGCGACGGACTTGATGCGCAGGCCGTACGAGACGTTGTCGAACACCGACATGTGGGGAAACAGCGCGTACCCCTGGAATACCATGCCGACGTTGCGCCGGTTGATCGGAACGTCGGTCTGGTCCACGCCGTCGATGACGACCGAGCCCTTGCGCGGCATGATGAGCCCGGCGATGGCGTGCAGCGTGGTCGTCTTGCCGCAGCCGCTGGGGCCCAGCAGCGACAGGATCTCGCCGCGCCGCACGTCGAGGTTCAGGCCCGAGATGATGTCGCGCTCGCCGTAGGCCAGCGTCAGGTCCCTGAGCTCGATCGAGTAGTCTTGGCGTGCCTTCATTTTCTTGGTCCCATGTTGTCCAGGCCGGAGACCCTGCTGATGATGGAAACCACCACGCAGGAAAGCAGGATCAGGATGGTCGACAAGGCGGCGATCGCCGGATCCAGGCTGAATTCGACATAGTTGTAGATGGTGATGGGCAGCGTCATGGTCGAGGCGTCGACCAGGAACAGCGAGATGACGGTGTTGTCGAAACTGGTCAGGAAGGCGAACAGCGCGGCCGCCACGATCGAGTTCTTCATGAGCGGCAGGGTCACCCGCACGATGGTGCCGCCCCGGCTGGCCCCCAGCAGCAGCGAGGCGTTCTCCAGGCTCTCGTTGATCGCGCTGACGCCGTTGTAGAGCAGCCGCACCGTGTAGGGCAGGCAGATGACCGTGTGGGCCAGCACCAGGGTGAGCAGGTCGGTGGCGACATTCATCAGCGTCAGCATCTGCAGCAGCGCCAGGCCGATCACCAGCTCCGGGATCACCAGCGGCGAGAGCAGCAGGCCCAGGATGGTCTCGCGGTAGCGGCCGCTGCCGCGGGCCAGGGCGTAGGCCGAAAGCAGGCCCAGCACCACCGACAGCACGGTCGCCAGCACGCCGACGATCAGGCTGTTGCTCGCCGCATCGAGGAACGCCGGGTCCTTCAGCACCCGTCCGAACCAGGTCAGCGACACTCCGTGGGGCGGAAACCTCAGGATCTCCTGCGGCTCGAAGGCCGCGCCGACCACGATGAGCAAGGGGCTGCACATGAAGACGATGTACAGCGCGCTGAGGGCTTTTTTCATCGGGCCTGGCCCTCTTGGACGGGGCTGGAATCGAAGTTCAGGCGGTTCCTGATCGCGCCGATCAGGCCGAAGATCAGCATGGTGAACACGAACAGGATGACGGCCAGGGCGGCGCCGGCGGGGACGTTGCCGACGATCATCACCTGCTGGTAGATCATGGTCGCGATCATCTTGATGTTGATCGAGCCGAGCATCGCGGGCAGGACGAAGGTCGCCAGCACGTGCAGGAAGACCAGCAG
The DNA here is from genome assembly GCF_002119705.1 of Bordetella genomosp. 6. Taxonomy (NCBI): domain Bacteria; kingdom Pseudomonadati; phylum Pseudomonadota; class Betaproteobacteria; order Burkholderiales; family Alcaligenaceae; genus Bordetella; species Bordetella genomosp. 6. Next base: position 4,111,495 of record NZ_CP021107.1, on the reverse strand, counting down.
CGAGCCGACCACGAACCCGGGCGAACAGAGCGGGATGATGACGTGCAGGAACACGTCGCGGCGCCGCGACCCGAGCACCATCGCGGCGTCGATGATGCTTTTGTCGATGGCCCGCAGGCTGGCCAGCACCGGCAGGATCATGAACGGCAGCAGCAGGTGCGTGAGCGCGATGATGACGGCCGCCTCGGTGTACAGCACCTGGATGGGCTGGCTGACCAGGCCGGTCCACAGCAGCAGCGCATTGAGCGGCCCCTCGCGGCCGAACACGATGATCCAGCCGAAGCCGCGCACCACGACGCTGACGAACAGCGGCAGCACGGTCACGACGGTCAGCGTGGCGGCCAGGGCCTTGCCGGAGACCGAGATGATGTAGGCGATGGGAAAGCCGATGACCAGCGTGGCCACGGTCACGGTGGCGCCGATCCGAAAGGTGTTGAGGATGCTTTCCCAGTAGATGGGGTTGCTGAACGCCTCGACGTAGTTGCCGAACCCGGGCAGGGCCGGCCCGCCGTACAGGTAGTCCTGGTCCATGAAGCTGAGGTACAGCAAGTACAGGAACGGCACGAACAGCAGCAGGGTAATGAACAGCAATGCCGGCGACAGGAACAGCACGCGTTGCTTCATGGTTCGACACTCCACGGCCGTTGCGCGCGCGGCGCATGGCGGACGAGATACGTGGTTCGCGTTTGGGACGGGGCGGCCCCGCGGGCTCAGACGGGCTTCAGCTGGCGATGCGCTTGTTCCACAGGTCCAGCAGGGCGCTCATGTTCTTGATCAGCAGCGCGGTGTCGACGAGCTGGACGGAGTCGATGCTGGGCAGGCGGTGCTTGAGCTTCTCGCTGTATTGCACCTTGCGGTTCACCGCGCCGTAGTACATGGCCTCGCAGAATGCCTTCTGCGCCTCCTCGCCCAGGGCGTAGTTCATGAAGGCCTTGGCCAGGTCCTCCTTGCCGCCCTTCACCACGGCCATGACCGGGCCGCTGGAGACCGCGCCTTCGGCGGGGTCGACCCACTTGACCATGCCCTTGGTCGAATCCTCGGCGATGAACGTGCGTCCGTCCCAGCCCGGGCCGATGGCGCCCTCGCCGCTGGTCAGCAGCACGACCGGATCGTTGAAGGCCGTGAAGAACTTGAAGATGTGCGGCTTCATCCGCTCCAGCGTGGCGATGGACGCCTCGATGTCGCCGTATCCGCTGCCGTAGATCTTGCCGAACATGGACAGCACTTCGGCGCCGCGCACGTTGGAGCTGAGGTTGTTGAAGAAAACCTGCTTGCCGAATTCGCCCGCGGCGGTGCGTTCGACGAACTCCTTCCAGGATTTGACGCCGCCCTGGATCTTGTCGGGCCGGTAGGCGATGCCGACGCTGCTGTAGTCGTACAGCGACCCGCAGCCCTCCCAGTCGGCCTTGAATTTTTCGGGCACGTCGGCCAGGCTGGGCACGCTTTTCTCGTCGACCTGGGCCAGCTTCTTCGCCCGTATCAGCCGGTACATGTCGTTGCCGCCGAAGGCCGCCACGTCATAGGGAGGCGTGCCGCGGCTCGACAGTATCTTGAGCGCGTGGGCCGGGTTGGTGCCCGGCACCAGGGTCACCTTCACCCCGGACTGCTTCTCGAAGGGCTCGGCCATGTGCTTGCGCACGTTCTCCAGGAACGAGCCGCCCGAACTGGTGACATAGATGTGATCGTCCGCCGTGTGGCCGATGCGCAGGTAGCTGCCGCCGATGGTCGCCAGGCCGATGCCGACCGATCGCTTGAGGAAGGTGCGCCGGGTTGCCGTATCCATGATGTTTGTCCTGTCCAGTGTGCGTCCGTGCGCGGGGGCCAAGGGCCGCCCGGCTGCCGGGTACTACCTGAAAGTCAACTACCACGTCTTCCGGCACTGGCTGATCGCCAGGCGCCGGCCTGCTCGTTCTTGTGTCCTATGGTGTTTCACGCCCCGTGCAGCGTCAAATCAAAAAAAACGCAGCCGCCATAAATTATTTATATGCAGGCGGCGCGGCTTGCGGCGGGCGCGTCAGTCGCAGACGGCGAGCTGGGAGGGCGTGAAGCGCTGGTTGAGCACCTCGCCCAGGCAATCGATGAAGGCGGCCACCAGCAGGCTGCGGGGCCGGTGGCTGGATCGAAGCAGGGTGATGGGGAAGTGGATGGCCGGGCGGAACTCCTTGACCACCAGGCCGTGGCAGCGGAAGTCCTCGGCGATGACGGCGTTCAGCACGCTGACGCCCAGCCCCTGCGCCACCAGATGGCAGATGGTGGACGCGTTCTCGGCCTCGACCTCGATCCTGCGCGTGACCTTGGCCTTCTCGAACAGGCTGTCCACGTGCTCGCGGCTGCCGTTCTGGCGCGCGATCGAGACGAACGGCTCGCCTTCCAGGTCGCGCGCGTGGATCACGTCGCGCGCGGCCAGCCGGTGGGCCTGGGGCAGCAGGCAGACGCCGCGGATGCTGGCGATGCGCTCGGCCTCCAGGCCGGGTTCGGTGACGTGCCCGATGAACGCGGCCAGGCCCAGGTCGCATAGCTGGGAGTTCACCAGCTGCTCCACCATGTACGAGTTACAGGTGCGTATGGACAGCGTGACCCGGGGATGGCGCTGCGTGAACGCGGTCACGGCGCTGGCCAGGAACCCGTGGCTGAGCGCCGGCGCGACGGCGATGTGCAGCCTGCCGCCGCCCAGCTGCTTGATGGTGCGGGCCGCGTCCTTGAGCGCGCGCAACCCGGCGTAATGCTGCTCGACCTCCTTGAAGAAGGCGGCGCCTTCGTCGGTGACGTGCAGCTTGTTGCCTTCGCGGACGAACAGCTTCAGATCGAGCTCGGCCTCCAGCATGGAAACCAGGCGGCTGATGTTCGGCTGGGTCGTGTGGATGATGCGCGCTGCGGCGGTCATCGAGCCCGTGCGCATGACGGCGCGGAAGGCTTCGAGTGCCCGGACGTTCATTGGCCCTTTCTCGGCGCCCATGAGCCATTCCCCCGATCTTTTTCGTGGCGCGAACCCGGTGAACGGCCTTCACGCCCTGCTTCGCTTGCCGCGAGCCGCGCCCAGACATGGCGGGCCTCGGGTACGAATCGGGTTTTAGCTTACTGAGATCGCCCGGACGGGTCAATGCGCGGTCCGGGGGATCGGGGGACGGGGCCGCGGCGGCGGTTCTAGGCCGTGGGCGCGGAGAACTGCCGGCGCGCCTGGACGGCGGCCGCGCTCATGCCGCACAGCACCGCCTGGTCGACGTCCATGTGCGTGGACAGGTGCGCCAGGGCGTTGGCGTAGTTGTTGACGCTCTGCTTGGTCATGGTGATGACCAGCCGGGGGTTGCGGTTGACGTCGCGGGCGATTTCCAGCGCCGCTTCCAGGGCGGTTCCGGGCGGCACGACCAGGTCCACCAGCCCCAGCTCCAGCGCGGCCTGGCTGTCGAGCTCCTTGCCGCGCAGGATCAACTGCTTGGCCTTGGACGGCCCCACCAGGTTGACCAGGCGCGGGACGGTCTGCCAGCTCAGGGGGATGCCGATCTGCGCCTCGGGCAGGCGCAGGCGGGCGGTTTCCGAATGGATGCGCCAGTCGCAGCACAGCGTCAGGGCGATCCCGCCGCCGACGTTCAGGCCTTCGACCGCCGCGATGGTCAGCTGGGGGATGCTCTCCCAGGCGCGGCACATCCGGGCGCCGCGCTCGGAGGCCATGCGGATCCCCTCGATGTCGGCGGCGTCGATTTCCCAGCGGGCCGGGTCTTTCAGGTCGACGCCGGCCGAGAAGATCTCCTGGGTGCCGGTCAGGACGACCGTGCTGATGTCGCGCTCGCCGCGCAGCCCCTCGGCGACCTCGGTCAGTTCGGCCATGACGGCCTGCGACAGGGCGTTCCTGTTCTGCTTGCGGTCCAGCGTGACGATGGCGGTCGCGCCATCGCGGCGTATGCTTACTGCTTGGTTCATGCGGGGATCCTCCGCGCGATTGCGCGTATGCGTTGAAACGGTGCTCAGCCGGCCGGCGCGGCGGCGTCGCGGGCGGCCGCCTCCTTGAGCGCGACCTTGTCCACTTTGCCTATGGCCAGCATCGGCAGCGCGGTGCGCAGCTCGATGCGCTTGGGCACCTTGTAGTTGGCCAGCCGCTCCTTGCTCCAGGCCGTCAGCTGCTCGGCGGTCAGCGGGGTGCGCGGCTCGACCAGCACGTAGGCATGGCCGACCTGCTGGAACATCGGGTCGTCCACCGCCACGACGGCGGCCATCTTCACCTGGGGGTGCGCCTCCAGGGCAAGCTCGACTTCGCGCGGATAGACGTTGTAGCCGCCCGACTTGAACATCTCCTTGATGCGCCCGGACAGCTTGAAGCTGCCGTCGGGCAACAGGGCGGCCAGGTCGCCGGTCTTGTACCAGCCGTCCTCGGTGAAGGCTGCGCGCGTGGCGGCCGGGTCGTTCAGGTAGCCCACCATGCAATAGCGCCTGCGGATCTGCAGTTCGCCCTCGACGCCGGGGCCGGCCGGCTGGCCCTGCGCATCGGCCACGCGCATTTCGTCGCCGGGGATGGGGCGTCCGATGCTGTAGGCGACCGCATCGAACGAGTCGTCCAGGCTGGCATAGGTCACGGTCGAGCAGGACTCGGTCGAGCCGTACACCGACCCGACCCGGGGGCAGTTGGCCGCCAGCAGCTTCAGGGCGGGCACGGGCAGGGCCGCCCCGGCCGAGATGTACCACTCCAGCTGCTGGAAGATGTCGACGTCGAAATCCTCGTGCGCCATCAGCATGTTGAGCATGGTGGGGCCGAGCATGAGCATGTTGACGCGGTGGCGGCGGATCAGCGCCAGGGTTTCGCCGGGCTGGAAGCGTTCCTGGAAATGGATGGTGCCGCCGGCCGCCAGCTGGACCAGCGAACGGAACTGCATGCCGCCCACGTGGTTGATGGGCGAGAAGTTCAGTATGCAGGGCGGCCGGCTGGTGGCGAAATAGTCTTTCTGCACGGTGGCGCGAAACAGCGAGGCGAACTCCGCCAGCAGGACGCCCTTGGGGCGCCCGGTCGAACCCGAGGTGTACACCAGCATGCAGGCCTGGCCGGATTGCGCGGACGCCGGCTCGGGCAGGGCGCCGCCATCGAGCCCTTGCGCGGCCGCCTCCAGCGCGGCGAACAGATCGTCGTGCGTCGGCTGCCCGCGGTCGAAGAACACCGTGGCGATGGCGTGGCCGCTGTCGCGCCCGATGTCGGCGACCGCCTGCTCGACCGTCCGGACATACCCGGTGTTGTCGAACTCGCGCACCGACATCAGCAGCGTGGGCCGGGCATGGTCCAGGATGTAGTGGATCTCCGGGGCCTTGTACTTGGGATTGAGGGCGAGCCAGACCGCGCCCAGCCTGGTGCAGGCCAGGAACGTGATGATGGCCTCGGGCCTGGGCGGCGAGAGCAGGGCGACGCGGTCGCCGCGCCGCACGCCCAGCCGCGCCAGCAGCGCCGCCGCCTCGTCGACGACGGCCAGCAGCCGGCTGTAGCTGAGGGTGTGGCCGTCCAGCCCCAGGGCGGTCCGCTCGGGCGTGGCGGCGGCGTGCCGGCCGACCACGTCCAGCCATGTCGGGCCGGCCGGCTTGATGTCGCGGATGTCCATGTCAGTTGAAGGTGATCTTGCGCTCGACGATGATGCGGCGAAAGCGCTCGGCTTCGGCATCGATGTAGGCCTTGGTCTGCACCGGCGTCATGTGCATCGGCATGGACTTCGTCTGCTCGATCTTCTCGATGATGGCGGGCTCGCCCATCACCTGGGAGAACGCCTGGTACAGCTTGTCGATGACCGGCTGCGGCGTGCCCTTGGGCGCGGCCAGGATATAGGAGATGGTGCTGGTGCTGGCGTTGGGATAGCCGATCTCCGTCAGGGTGGGCGTATCGGGCAGGAATTTCGTGCGGGTGTGCTGCAGCGTGACGAGCGGGATGATCTTGCCCGCCTGGATCATCGGCGTGGGGGAGTTCACGCCATCGACCATGGCATCGACCTGGCCGCCGGCCACCGCGGTGACCGCCTCGAAGCCCTTGTATGGCACCTGGTTGAGCTTGATGCCCATGTCGCCCATCAGCACCTCGGCGGCCAGGTGGGTGATGCCGCCCACGCCATAGGTGGCGTACGAGTAGGCGCCCGGCGATTGCTTCACCTTGGCGATGAACTCCGGGAAGTTCCTGGAGAACCCGGGGTGGGTAGTCAGGATCAGCGGCGTTTCGCCCAGCGCGGTGATGTATTCCAGGGTCTTTTCCGGATCGTAGGGCTGCGGCGACTGGGTATAGGGGATCAGGCTGTAGCTGGTGTTGGTGGACAGGGCCAGCGTATAGCCGTCGGGCTTGGCGGCGATCACTTCCTTCATGCCGATCACGGTGCTGGCGCCAGGCCGGTTGAGGATGATGATGGGCTGGCCCAGCAGCGCCGACACCTGGGGCGCGACGATGCGCAGCACCTGGTCGGTGCCGCCGCCCGCCTGGTACGGCACGACGATCTTGATGGGCTGGTTGGGAAAACCTTCGGCCGCATTGGCGGCGCCGGCCGCCACGGCGGCGGCGGTCAGGGCGATGGCGCCCAGAATCTTCTTCATTGTGTCTCCTGCCTGCGTCTGCTTGGTTCGAATCGTGCTGCGGGCAGTCTAGCGGCGCCCGGGCGCCGGTTTGATTCTTTCTCTTCGATGATATATTGAGAAACTACATATATGGGAATGGCGCTGGAGCCGTCGCCAAGGCAACATGAAGATCATCAAGCTGAATGTCACGCTCAGGCAGTTGCGAGCGTTCTCGCTCGTGAACCACCTGGGCAGTTTCGGCAAGGCCGCCGAGGCGCTGTCGATGACACAGGGCGCGCTCAGCCACCTGGTCCAGGAGCTCGAGCGGCAGATCGGCTTCAGGCTGTTCGACCGCACCACCCGCCGGCTGGCGCTGACGCCGGAGGGGCGCACCTACCTCACCCACGCCGAGCAAGTGCTGATCGACGTGCACCGCCTGCATGACGCCGCGGACGACCTGGTGCAGCGCAAGAACAAGCAATTCCGCCTGGGCGCCACCGGCGCGCTGATCGCCTCGCGCATGCCGGCCTGGCTGCTCGAGTTCTCGCGCCTGCACCCGGACGTGCGCATCGACCTGAAGGACGTCAACCCGGACGTGCTGCCGGTGCAGATGGCCGAAGGCACGGTGGACCTGGGCATCGGGCCGATCCGGCATCGCATGCCGCCGGCCGTGGCCTGCCAGCATCTGTTCAGCAGTCCCATCATGCTGGTCGTGGCTCAGCACCATCCGTTCGCCCAGCGGCGCGCCGTCACCTGGGAAGAGGTGGCGCGCGAGACGCTCGTGCTGTCGCACCGCAGTTCACTGGAGCAGTTGCATGCCGACACGGGCCGCGACTTCTCCCGCATGCCGGTCATCGAGCTTTCCCAGTTGCACAGCATCCTCTCGGTGGTCGAGTCGGGCGACGGCGTGACCATTTTCGCGGAGTACGCGCTGAAGTACCTGCGCATCCACAAGGTCGTGGCGATCCCGGTGGCCGAGCCCGAGGTGATGATCCGGGTCGGCCTTTACACGAACCGCGGCGTGGCGCTCTCGGATGCGGCGCGCAGTTTCCACGACTTCATCGCCACCAATCACAGGCTGTATGGCGAGGGGTGATTCTCCCGCGACGCCTCACGTGAACAGCGCCTGCTGCCCGAACCCGGCCGCCGGGCCGGGGGCGCGGGCCTGGCGCCGCGCCGGGCGGGGCGGCGGCGCCGGGCGCGGCGTGTTCGACAGGCGGCTCGCGTCGAGCAGTTCGCGGGTATAGGGGTGGCCCGGGCTGGCGAATACGCGGGCGGCCTCGCCGTGCTCGACCACGCGGCCGCGCCGCATGACGAGGATGTCGTCGACCAGCGACGCCATCACGCCCAGGTCGTGGCCGATGAAGACCAGCGTCAGGCCGTGCTGGTCGCGCAGCCTGGCCAGCAGCGCCAGGATCTGGTTGCGTACGGTGGCGTCCAGCGCCGAGACCGGTTCGTCGCAGATGAGCACGCGCGGCTGCATGGCCAGCGCGCGGGCGATGACCACGCGCTGGCGCTGTCCGCCCGAGATCTGGTGCGGAAAGCGCGCCAGCAGCTCGGGGGCGAGGCCGACGTCGTCGAGCATGGCGATGCAGCGCTCGCGCAGGCTGGCGCGCGGCAGCCCGCGCGCCAGCAGCGGCTCGGACAGGGCCTGCAGCAGGGTGCGGCGCGGGTTGAGGCTGCCCGACGTGTCCTGGAAGACGTACTGGCACGTGGCTGCGAATGCGCGCCGGCCGCGCCGGGCGGCGGGGTCCATGCCGAACACGCGCACCGAGCCGGCGCTGGGTTCGAGCAGCCCCATGATGGCCTGGGCCAGCGTGCTCTTGCCCGAGCCGGATTCGCCGGCGATGCCCAGCGTGGCGCCGGCGCGCACTTGCAGCGTTACCTGTTCGAGCGCGCGCCTGGGTTTCCAGCGTCCGTAGTCCACGCATACGCCGCTCAGTTCGATGGCGGTTTCGGCCGAGGCCGGGGCGTGCTGGCGCTTGAGCGGCTGCGGGGCGTGCGCGGCCATCAGGGTGCGCGTGTAGTCGTGGCGCGGGGCAAGCAGGACGTCGCGGGCGGGGCCCTGTTCGACCAGGCGTCCCGCGCACATGACGGCGACGCGGTCCGACATGGCGCGCACCGCGTCCAGGTCGTGCGAGATGAACAGCATCGCCATCCGCCGCTGGCGCTGGATGCCGCGCAGCAGGCCGAGGATCTGCGCCTGCGTGGTGACGTCCAGCGCGGTGGTGGGCTCGTCGGCGATCAGCAGGGCGGGCTCGGCCGCCAGGGTCATGGCGATCATCGCGCGCTGCTGCTGGCCGCCCGACAGCTCGAAGGGGTGGCGCGCGAGCATGGCGGCGGGGTCGGGCAGGCCGACTTCGTCGAGCAGCTTGATGGCGCGCGCGCGGCGGTAGGCGCGGCTGTCGCCCGGCATGGGCTTGAGGTTCTCCAGGATCTGCGCGCCCAGCGTCATGATGGGGTTGAGCGAGGCCATGGGGTCCTGGAAGACGATGCCGATCTTGCGCCCGCGCACGGCCCGCCAGCCGTCCTCGTCCAGCCGCATCAGCTCGATGTCCTGGTAGCGGATGCTGCCGACCGGGTCGATGCCGTCCGGCGTCAGGCCCAGGCAGGCCAGGGCGGTCAGCGACTTGCCGCTGCCGGACTCGCCGATCAGGCCCAGCGACTGGCCGGCCTGCAGGTCGAGGTTGATATCGTGCAGCACGCGCGCCGGGCCGTGGCTGGCGCAGAGATTGCGGATGGAGAGCAGGGGGGCGGGCATGGCGGTCCTCAGGCGGCGCGGCGCGCCAGGCGCGGGTCGGCCCAGCGTTGCAGCGCGGCGGCGGCGATGTTGACGAGGATGACGAAGGTGGCCAGGGCCATGACGGCGACCTGGATGACGGGATAGTCGCGGCTGCGGATGGCTTCCAGCGTCAGCCCGCCCAGCCCGGGCTGGGCGAACAGCGCCTCCATGGTGAGCGCGCCGCCCACCAGGCCGCCCAGGATGACGCCGGACAGCGCGATGACCTGCGACAGGCAGTTGGGCAGCACGTGGCGCCAGATGATGCGCCAGCTGGACAGCCCCTTGGCGCGCGCCGTGCGCACGAAGCCGGCGCGGGCCGTCTGCTTCAGTTCTTCGTGCAGGGGCTTGGCGATCTGGCCGGCGATGTCCAGGCCCAGGATGATGACGGGCAGCAGCATCTGGCCCCGGATGGGCAGCCATTTGAGCCAGATCGAGAAAACCAGGATGCCGAGCACGCCGGTACAGAAGCTGGGCACGGCGATCGACCAGATGTTCAGGCCCTCGATCAGCGCGCCCAGGCGCAGGCGCCCGAAGGCCTGCGCGGCGACGGCCAGCCCGACGCCCAGCGCCAGGCCGAAGGCCAGGCTGGCGGCGGCCAGCCGCAGCGTGTGCGGCACGGCCTCGGCCAGCATGGTGGCGACCGGCGAGCCGTAGCGCATCGATTCGCCGAAGTCGCCGTGCGAGGCGTGGGCGAGCCAGCGCTGGAATTGCACCGCCAGCCCGTGGTCCAGCCCCAGGTCGGCGCGCAGCTGGGTCAGCGCGGCGGCGTCGTAGTCGCCGCGCGCGGCGTAATAGTCGGTGATGTCGCCGGGCGCCGCGCGCACCAGCAGGAAGATCGTGAAAGCGATCGCGGCGATGGAGAACAACTGTCGCGCGGATTGCGAGGCGCAGGTCAGCAAGGCATTCACGGTCAGGCTCCGGCGGGGCGGGAAAGCGGATCGAAGCGGCGGCGCAGCCGGTTGCCGGCCACCGACAGGGCCAGTGAGGTCAGGGCGAGCGCGAGCACGGGAAAGAGCAGGGCGGTCGGCGCTTGCTCGGCATACGGTACGGCGGTGGCGATGATGCGGCCCCAGGTCGGCACGTCGGGCGCCACGCCCAGGCCGAAGAAGCTGAGCACCGATTCGGTGACCACGGCGCGCGGCACCACGATGGCCAGCTGGGTGAGCAGGGTGCCGGCGATGTTGGGCAGGATGTGGCGCCATGCGATGGCGGCCGGCGCCACGCCCAGCACGCGCGCGGCGCGCACGTAGCCCGACGCGGTTTCGCGCTCGTAGGCGGCCCGCGCGACATAGCCGAACAGCGGCATGAACGAAATGCCGACCGCGACGATGACCGAGCCCGTGCCCACGCCCAGCGCCACCATCAGCGCCAGCGACAGCAGGATGGGCGGCAGGGTGCGGATCAGGTCGAACGCCAGGTAGACCGCGGCGCGCACGGCGCCGCCCAGCGCACAGGCCAGCAGGCCGACGGCGGCGCCGCCCAGCAGGGCGATGGCGCCCGAGCAGAACGCCACCAGCAGGGTCAGGCGGGTGCCCATCACCAGGCGTGCGAAGACGTCGCGGCCGAAGTTGTCGGTGCCCAGCCAATGCGCGGCCGACGGCGCCAGGTTGCGCGCCAGCAGGTTCTGCGCGTAGGGGTCGTGGGACAGCAGGGCTGGGCCGGCCGCCGCCAGCAGCGCGGCGGCCAGCAGCAGCGCCCACGGCCAATGGCGGACCAGCCGGGCAGGCGCCGCCGCCATCACGCCGCCAGCCAGGCGCGGGCCAGCCCGCCGTCGACGCGGTTCTGGCTCCAGGTGTAGCCGGTGGCGTAGCCGCGCACCGCGGGCGCCACGCCGATGGCGTCGGCCGCGTGGCCGATCCCCACCGTGTACAGGCGCTCCATGACGTGCTGCCATGCCCGCAGGTAGCCGTCGCGCGCCTGCTGCGCGTTGGGGGCGGTGACGGCCGCGGCGATCCTGGCGTCGAGTTCCTTGTCCTGGATGCCGCCCCACAGCATGGGGCTGGGGCCGTCGGAGAGCAGGCGTGCGTAGCGCAGGTAGACGTCGGCGCGCGGGCCCGAGTGGAACGGCGCCAGGTCCCAGTCGTACAGGGCGAGGGCGCGCTGCGCGCCGATATCGTCGAGCGACTGGTGGTCGATCCTGAAGCCGAGCTCGCGCACCATCTGCACCGCGACCTGCGCGTAGTCGTTCTGCCAGGACACCAGCTTCAGGGTGTGCCGGGCCGGATCGACGCCGGCCTCCTGCAGCAACTGGCGCGCCCGCGCCAGGTCGGGCTTGGCGTAGGGGTCGCGCGCCTCGACGGCGCGGTCCCAGTAGAAGGTGTCGGGCCGCATCGGCTGGTTGCTGGTCAGGGCGCCCTTGAGCACGAAGTCCATGTAGACGCGCTTGTCCAGGCTCAGCGCGATGGCCTGGCGCACGCGTGCGTCCTGCATCAGCTTGCCGGGCTTGCGGTTGTTGAACGACATGAAGTACCAGGCGGTGTCCTTGAGGTGCTGCACCTCGATGTTCTCGGCGCGCAGCGCGGCCAGCTTGTCGTTGCCCACGTAGGCGACGTGCAGGTCTCCCGAGCGCAGCGACAGGCTGTTGTCGCGATCGCCGCGCAAGTCGAATTCCACCGCCTGCAGGTACGGCAGGCCGGGCTGCCAGTAGTGGTCGAACGCCGGCGCGTGAAAGCGCACGTCGGGCTGCCATTTGCCGAAGGTGAACGGGCCGGTACCGATGGGCTGGCGGATGGTGTCGTCCCAGCCGGGCGATTCCGGCGCGATGATCCACAGTTCGGAAAGCAGGTTGAGGAAGGGGGCGTAGGCCTCCCGCAGCTCCACCTGCAGGGTGTCCGGGCCGGCGACGGTCAGGCTGTTGACCTGTTTCATGGCGCCGCTCAGCCAGCCGCCCTTGATCTTGTCGCGCACACGCTCGAAGTTGGCCTTGACGTCCTGCGCGGTCAGCGCGCGGCCATTGTGAAAGCGCACGCCCTTGCGCAGCACGAAGGTGTAGCGGCGGCCGTCGGCCGACAGGTCGAAGCGTTCGGCCAGGAAGGGCTTGACGGTGCCGTCGTCGGCGATGCTGGTCAGCGTTTCGGCGTAGACCTGCTGCACGGCGATCGAGCCGGAGTGGCGGTGCGGATCGGAGGTGTCCAGGCCGAGCAGGGCGATTTTCAGCGTGCCGCCACGGCGCGGCTCGGCCGTCTGGGCGCGCAGGAAGGCGGGGTACATGCCGCCGATGCCGGCGGCGCCAAGAAGTTTGAGTAGGGTACGGCGTTGCATGTGCATGGGAATCGAGTGCGGGGTCAGAGGGCTCGATGAGCCGGGGAGGGGGCGGGGAATGAGTGGGGCAGCGGGCGGCCGTCCATGCCGTCGGCGGGCAGGCCGAGATGGCGCAGCACGGTCGGGGCGTAGTCGATCAGGCTGACCGCCTGGTCGCACACCGCGCCGGCGGCGAAGCCGGCGCCTTGCACGATGAGAAAGGGCGCCTGTTCGTTGGGGCCCAGGCCGCCGTGCTGGCCGCGGCCGTCGTAGCGCTTGGCGTCGCCGCGGTCGGCGGCGATCCAGGCGGCGCCGGGCACGCCATGGGCATTGGGGTCGGGGTCGTGGCGCATCGTCACGACCAGGGCGCAGGCGGGATCGTCCTGGGGCATGCCGATGCCGGCAAGGTCGGCGCCGCCGAAGACCTGGCCGCACCACGCCTGGCGGCGCAGGAAGGCTGCGACGGCGGCGGTGCGCGCCGCCGCGTCCGGCGCGATGCCGATCACGCACGAGGTGCCGTTGGGCGCGACCACCAGTTCGCGGCTGTCCAGGCTGTCTTTCAGCCCGGCCTCGACCAGCGCGGCGGCGACATCGATTTCGCCCAGCACGGTCTCCATGCCGTGGTCCGAGCCCACCATCAGCAGGATGTCCTCGCCCTGGGCGCGCAGCGCGTCGACCGTGACCAGCACTTGCGCCACGCAGCGCTCGGCGTGGGCGATCGCCTCCAGGTGGGCGGGGCTGCCCAGCGCATGGCCGTGCCCGGAGTGGTCGGGCTCGGACAGCCAGAGCGTGGCCATGGCCGGCGCGCCGGGCGCTTGCAGCATGGCGCAGAAGCGCCGCGTCATCTCGGCGTCGCCCGCCGCGCCGCTGGCGATTTCCAGCGCCTCGGCGCCGTGGTAGGGCCGGCGGCCGGGGCCATAGGAGCCGGCGCGGTGGTAGACGCGCCCGTGGCCGTCCGGGTCGTTGAAATAGGCGGCGCCCGGCGATACGTTGGAGTAGATGGCGGCGCCGCCGTGCGCGGCCAGCCGTTGCGCCAGGGTGGGCACGCGCAGGGCCTGCCCGGTGGCCGCGCGCAGGCGCTCGACGAAGCCGGGGTCGCCCGCCGAATGATTGGCCAGGCCGTCGGCCTCATGCAGCAGCATGCAGTTGCCGAGCAGGCCGTGGCGCGCCGGCCGGCAGCCGGTGGCGATGCTGGCCGAGCTGACGCGCGTGGTGGACGGAAACACGCTGCCGGCGCGGCTGAACCAGGTCGATGCCCGGGCCAGCCCGGTCAGCACCGGACAGGTCCGCGCGGTGACCAGGTCGCGGCGCAGGCTGTCGCAGATAATCAGGATTGCACGCTTGCTCTTCATGCCGAAAATAATAATTTTCCAGTGTTACCGTGCGATGACTCCGGACAAAATAAATCATCGCAACATGTTGTTTTTAAAAAGAAAAAGGCATTCCACGGAAAATGGAATGCCTTTACCCGGAAGGCCCGGGTATTAATCGCGCGGGGATACTCCTATGCGCTGGCCGCGGCCTGCGGCTGGACCCCGTTCAACGCAAAATCGAAGATATCGAAGTTGCGCAGGCCGCCTTGCGCGGCGCGCGCGCGATAGGCCGGCGACAGCGGCTGCGACAGGAAGAACGGCACCGGCTGTTCGGAGTAGCCGCCATGCGAGCGCAGCGGATGGTCGCCGACCGTGGACAAGTCATGTTCGTCGGCGCGCGAGCCCAGCACGTACGATTCGTGCGAGATGACGACGAAGTCGGCCTCGCGGTCCAGCGGCAGGCCCAGCCGCTGCGCGGCCTGCTCGCGCGACAGCACTTCCTGCACGCCGTCGATGGCGGCGGCCGCCTGCATCATGGGCGCGATGTCGGCGGGATTGCGGGCATACCCGCGCACGAACGATCCCAGTGCGCCGTGGTGGCGCACGAACGGATCGGTGATCGGGCAGATGATGCGCGCGCTGCCCGCGCCGAACCGGGCTTCGAGCAGATCCTGCAGGAAGATCGCGTTGGGCCGGCCCTGGGCGTCGGTCTTGTGGGACATGCCATGGTCGGCAATGCAGGCCACTACCGCGCCGGCGTCGACGAAGGCCTGCAGGCGGGTGTCGATGGCGCGCAGGAATGCATCGGATTCCGGCTCGCCGGGCGCGTGCTTGTGCTGGATGTAGTCGGACAGCGACAGGTACAGCAGCCGGGCGCGGCCCTGGCGCAGCAGGGCCAGGCCGGCGTCCAGCACGTACAGGGACAGGTCGCCGGAATACATGTCGGGCCTGGGCCGGCCGACCAGCGCCGCCACGTCGGCCACGCCGTGCTCGGCTTCGCTGCATTGGTCGGCCTTCTCGGACGAGAAGCAGATGCCTTGCAGGCCATGGCCCAGCACCTTGCGCAGCTTGTCCTTGGCGGTGATCGCGGCGGTGGGCACGCCGGCCTGCGACATCAGCCCCAGCAGGGTGTCGCCGCGCAGCAGGGCCGCGTCGGTCATCATGATTTCGCGGCCGGTGTCGCGGTCGAGGTAATAGTTGCCGCCGATGCCGTGCACCGCCGGCGGCGCGCCGGTCACCACCGAGACATTGTTGGGGTTGGTGAACGAGGGCATGACGCAATCGGCCACGGCGCCAAACCCTTCCTCGAAGAAGCGCGCGATGGTCGGGCAGACGCCGTCGGCGATGCCGCGGGCGATGTATTCCGGGTCGCAGCCGTCGATGCAGACGACGACGGTGGGACGTTGGGGCAAGGCGTAATGACGGCCGTGCAATGCAATGGGTGCGGACATGTGGGCGTGAAACTCATGAATCAGACAGTGCGCCCAGCATATCGTGCGTAAAATGGCTTTGCTGTGATAGGTTTTGCCGGTTTCGTGAGTTTTGCTCACGCCTTTGGTCATTGATTGGTCATATTCGCCGTTTCCGCCGATGTCGCGTATTCCCCCCTTGCCGGCGCTGCGCGCCTTTCTCGCCGCCTGCCGCCGCGGCAGCTATACGGCCGCCGCCGAGGAATTGAACGTCACGCATGGCGCCGTCAGCCGCCAGGTGCAGCAGCTGGAGGAGTGGCTGGGGCAGAAGCTGTTCGTGCGCACGGGCCAGCGGATGGCGCCGACGCCGCACGCGCTGGCGTTCGCGCAGGAAGTCAGCGCGGCCATGCAGCGCATCGAGGACGCCGCGCGCCGCTACGGCCGGGGCAGCGCGTCGCGCCTGCTGCGCGTCAATGCGCCCGCCACCTTCGCCATGCGCTGGCTGATTCCGCGCCTGCCGGATTTCTATGCGCGCAATCCGGACATCCTGGTGCAGGTGCAGACCGCGACCACGCAGCAATTGACGCTGGCCGGCAGTTTCGACGCGGCCATCCGCATCGGCCCGGTCAACGCCGGCCACTTCTCGGCCTTGCCGTTCCTGGACGAATGGCACACCGTGCTGGCGGCGCCCGCCCTGCTGGCGCGCCAGCCGTTGCACACGCTGGAGCAGCTGGCCGATCACGTATTGCTGGATACCGAGACGCGGCCCGGCATCTGGCAGCAATGGCTGAACGCGGCCGGCTGCGCCGGCGCGATGCCCGCGCGGCGCCAGCGCTTCGACCACTTCTACGTGACCTACAGCGCGCTGGTCGACGGCCTGGGCATCGCATTGGGGCCGCTGCCCACGCTGGACCACGATCTGGAAACCGGGCGGCTGGTGCAGCCGTTTCCCGATCTGCGCACCCCGCCCCAGCGCTATGCGTGCCTTACGCCCGCCGGCGTGGTCAAGACGGTCGCGCATCGCCGCTTCGAGGACTGGCTGCTCGAGCGCGGCGCCTTGCTGGGGCGGGACTGAAGGCCGGCCGGGCCGCGGCTCAGGCCGTCTCGTAGACCAGGATGGCGGCGGCCAGGTCTTCCGAGGCGGTGCCCACGGCCTTGTAGACGGTGATTTCGTCGTCCGAGCGGCGTCCCGGGTGCGCGCCGCGGCACAGATCCTCCAGCGTCGCCCGCAGCTTGCCGGCGTCGAACAGGCCCAGCGCCATGGGCGAGAGCAGGTCGCCCGATTTCTCCAGCGCTTCGCCGGTGTCGACGAAGACGGAAGTGTCGGCGAAGGTGGCGTCGTCGGCTTCGCGCATGCCGGGCTGGAAGCTGCCGATGAGATCCAGGTGCGTGCCGGGCCGCAGCCACTCCCGATGGATGAGCGGCGCGCGCGACAGGGTGGCGCAGGTGATGATGTCGGCCTGGCGCGCCGCCGGCTCGAGCTCGGCGACGCAGCGGGCGCGCAGTCCCTGGTCGCGCAGGCCGGCGGCCAGGGCCTCGGCCTTGCCGGGGTCGATGTCCCAGATCTCCACGGTGTCGATGGCGCGCACGGCGGCGTAGGCGGGCGCCAGCGCGCGCGCCACGTTGCCCGCGCCCACCACCAGCAGGCGGGCGGCGTCCTGCCGCGCCAGGTAGCCGGCGGCCAGCGCCGAGGCGGCGGCGGTGCGGCGCACGGTGATCTGGTCGCCGTCGATGATGGACAGCGGCCGGCCGTTGCGCGCGTCGAACAGCGTGTACGACGAGTGCAGGCCGGGCCAGCCCCGGGCGCCGTTCTCCGGGTAGATCGTCACGTGCTTGATGCCGAGGTAGCGGCCTTCCTGCCAGGCCGGCATGATGAGCAGCGTGTCGGCGATGTCCGCGCGCCGGGCCAGCGCGTGGCTGTGGCGGCGCGGCACTTCGCAGCCGTCGACGAACATCTGGCGCAGGGCGGGGATGAGGCGGTCAAAGGGCAGGCGCGCTTCGGTCGCCTTGCTGTCGAATGTCTTCACGAGTGTGCTTCCGTCTGGAGTGTGGCGGGCCGGGTCAGCGCAGCGTGGCGGTGGGCCGGTGGTGCTGGCAGAAACCGTCCAGGAAGGTGGCGAGGTTCTCGCCCAGTTCGTCGGACAGGTAGCCGCCTTCCTGGACCAGCACGGTGGGCAGCGCCATGCCGGCGATGGCCTGGCCGATACGGGCGAAGCCGGGGGTGGTGATGCGGAAGGCGTTCAGGGGATCGCCTTCGTAGGTGTCCAGGCCCAGCGCCACGACCACCACGTCCGGCTTGAACTCGAGCACGCGCCGGCAGGCGATGCGCAGGGCCGCCAGGAAGGCCTCGTCGTCGGTGCCGATGGGCAGCGGCAGGTTCAGGTTGCAGCCCGCGCCGATGCCGCGGCCGGTCTCCTGCGCGTAGCCGGTGAAGAATGGATAGAAGTAGGCGGGGTCGGCGTGCAGCGAGACGTGCAGCACGTCGTCGCGCTCGTAGAAGATGTCCTGGGTGCCGTTGCCATGGTGCACGTCCACGTCCAGGATGGCCACGCGCGCGACGTGATGGCGCAGCCATTGCGCCGCGACCGCGGTGTGGTTGAGAAAGCAGAAGCCGCCGGCGCGGTCGCGCGTGGCGTGGTGGCCGGGCGGGCGCGACAGCGAGTAGGCCGCCGGCGCGCCTTCGATCACCAGTTGCGCCGCGGTGCAGGCCGAGTGGCTGGCCGCCAGGGCCGCTTCCCAGGTGTGGGGGCCCATGGGGCTGGACGTGTCCGCGATATGGAAGCCGGCGCGGCCGATGATGTTGACGGGATAGCCGGACTCCTCGCGCGGCGGGTGGACGTGGGGCGTGATCTCCTGGCTGGCGCCGGGCAGCGCGCGCCATTGCGCATAGCCGTTCTTGAGGAAGTCGAGATAGCGCGGGCAATGCACTTCGGCCAGGATGGCCTCGCCGAAGTCGCGCGCCTCGACGCGCTCGTGGCCGCGGCGCTGCGCGGCCGCCAGCAGGCGGTCGGCGCGCTCGGGCTGCTCGGTGCTGCGGGTGATCTGGCCGCGCACGATGAAGAACTGCGGGTCATGGCGGCGGTGGGTTTCGCTGTGGACGAATTTCATGGCTTGGACCTGTCGAACGGGAAGGGCGGGGATGCGGGCGGATCACGCCGCCAGGGTTTCAAGGGCCTGCAGCACGGCGTCGGCCATGGCGCGGGTCGACAGCGCCGGCGCGGCCGCGCCGGCCAGCAGGTCGAGCGTGCGCGCGCCGCCGGCCAGCGCGCGCTCCACGGCGCGTTCCAGCAGGTCGGCCTCGGCCGGCTGGCCGAACGTCCAGCGCAGCGCCAGCGCCAGGCTCAGTATCGCGCCCAGCGGGTTGGCCACGCCCTGGCCGGCGATATCGGGCGCGCTGCCATGCACCGGTTCGTAGAAGCCGCGGCGGCGTCCGCCGTCGTCCGCGCCGAACGAGGCCGAGGGCAGCATGCCCAGCGAGCCGGCCACCGCGCCGGCGGCGTCGGACAGAATGTCGCCGAACAGGTTGTCCGCCAGCAGCACGTCGAAGCGCGCCGGGCGCAGGCACAGTTGCAGGGCGCAGTTGTCGACCAGGATGTGCTCAAGCGCCACGTCCGGATACTCGGCGTCGCGGCAGGCCTGGACTTCCTCGCGCCACAGCAGGCCGCTTTCCAGGACATTGGATTTGTCGACCGAGCAGACGCGGCCGCCGCGCGCGCGGGCCAGTTCGAAGGCCACCCGGGCGATGCGGCGGATCTCCCGGTCGTCGTAGCGCTGGGTATTGGTGCCGACGCGGCGGCCGTCGGCCGCCTGGGCTATGCCGCGCGGCGACGCGTAGTAGATGCCGCCGGCCAGTTCGCGCACGATCATCATGTCGACCTTCTCGACGCGCTCGGGCACGAAGGGGCACAGCTCGGCCAGGGCCGGCCAATAACGCACCGGCCGCAGGTTGGCGTACAGGCCAAGTTCGCGCCGGATGCGCAGCAGGCCTTCCTCGCGCACCTGCTCCAGCGGCAGCCGGTCGTATTCCGGCCCGCCGATGGCGCCGAACAGCACGGCGTCGGCTTCGCGGATCCGCGCCAGCGTATCGTCGGTCATGATATGGCCGGTACGGTTCAGCACCTCGACGCCGAACGCCGCCTGCCCGATCGACAGCGGCAGGCCGCGCCGGGCGGCGAACCATTGCGCGACGCGCCCGGCCTCGTGGACCACTTCGGCGCCCACGCCGTCGCCGCCGATCAGCAGCAATCGATTCTGCTCGCTCAACTTCTACTCCTGGATTTGGGTATCGTAGGCCCAGGGCGCGCGCGCCCGGTGGGCCTGCTGGAACGCGTCGATGCGGTCGCTCAACCGCAGCGTGCGCTGGATCTGGTCGGCGCCGGCCATGAGGGCCTGGCGCCAGAAATCGTCGATATCGAACGGCTGCGCCAGGCGCCCGGCGGTATCGGTGATGAGGCGCTGGCGCAGGTCCACCAGCAGCGCGTGGCCAGGGGCCGCCTCGGCCGCCCGCCGCACCCCGTCCAGCGCGACGGCGTCCAGGCTGATGGGCAGCACGCCGTTCTGCAGGCAGTTGGCGCGGAAGATGTCGCCGTACGTGGTGCCGATCACGCAGCGGATGCCGAAGTCGGCCAGCGCCCAGACGGCCGATTCGCGCGAACTGCCGCAGCCGAAATTGGGCCCGCACAGCAGGATGGAGGCATGCCGCCAGGGCTCGCGGTTGAGCACGAAATCGGGGTTCTCGCTGCCGTCGGCGCGGTAGCGCAGCACCTCGAAGGCATAGGGGCCGAACTGGCCCGGGTCCAGGGCCACCAGCCGCTCGACGCGCACGATCACGTCGGTGTCGATGTTGGCCATGGGCAGGCTGGCCGCCACGCCTTGGTGTTGGATGAAAGGAGTCATGTCAGGGATGGCCGCGGTGGCGCATGGAACAGGAGCGGGGTCAGGGCAGCGGCGCGGCGATCACGCCGGCGATGGCGCAGGCGGCGGCGGTGGCGGGGCTGGCCAGGTGGGTGCGCACGTCGCGCCCCTGGCGGCCGACGAAATTGCGGTTGGAAGTGGCCACCACGCGCTGTCCGGGTTCGGCCAGTTCGCCGTTGGCGGCCAGGCACATCGAGCAGCCGGGCTCGCGCCAGTCGAACCCGGCGTCGGTGAACACGCGCGCCAGGCCTTCGGCCTCGGCCTGCCGCTTGACCGCCTGCGAGCCCGGCACCACCCAGGCGGTCACGTGCCCGGCGACGCGGCGGCCGCGCACCTGCGCCGCGGCGGCGCGCAGGTCGTCGATCCGCCCGTTGGTGCACGAGCCGATGAAGACACGGTCCACCGCCAGGCCGGCCAGCGGCGCGCCGGGCGTGACGCCCAGGTAGGCCTGGCCGGCGGCGGCGGCGCGCTGCCGCGCCGGGTCGGCATAGCCGCGCGGGTCGGGCGCGACGCCGGTCACGTCCATGGCGTCCTGCGGGCTGGTGCCCCAGGTGATCTGCGGCGCCAGCGCGCCGAGGTCCAGGTCCAGCTCGCGGTCGAACACCGCGTCCGCGTCGCTGCGCAGCGTGCGCCAGGCGGCCAGCGCCTGCTGCAGCCGTGCGCCGCGCGGCGCGTGCCGGCGGCCCGCCAGCCAGGCGAACGTGGTTTCGTCGGGGGCGATCAGGCCGATCTTGGCGCCGAACTCGATCGACAGGTTGCACAGCGTCATGCGTTCTTCGATGTCCATGGCCGCGACGGCCTCGCCGGCATATTCGACCGCATGGCCGCTGCCGCCGGCCGCGCCGATGACGCTGACCAGGTGCAGGGCCACGTCCTTGGCCGTGACGCCGGGACGGCGGCGCCCGTGCAGCCGCACGCGCAACTGGCGCGGCTTGCGCTGCACGATGGCCTGCGTGGCCAGCACGTGCTCGACTTCGCTGGAACCGATGCCAAAGCCGATGGCGCCCAGCGCGCCATGCGTGCACGTATGGCTGTCGCAGCACACCACGATCATGTCGGGCAGGGTCAGGCCCTGCTCCGGCGCGATGACGTGCACGATGCCGTGCGCGTCGTCGTCGGCGGCGATGTAGCGGATGCCGGCGGCCTGGCAGCGCGCCTGCAGGTCGTCGACCAGGCGCAGCACGATATGCGGAATGGGGCTGACACGCCCCGGCCCGGTGGCCACGGTATGGTCGGGGATGGCCACGGTCAGGTCCGGCGCGCGCACCGCCAGGCCGCGCGCGGCCAGCGCCTTCAAGGCCGGCGCGCCGCCCAGGTCGTGCAGGTAGTGGCGGTCCACGTGCAGCACGTCGCCTTCCTCGGTGGAGGCGATGACGTGGCTGTCCCAGATCTTGTCGAACAGTGTGCGTGCGGCCATGTCGTCACGGTTTGGCGGCGGCCAGGCTGGCGGTTGCGCGCGTCACGAAGTCGTTGGTGTAGGTCTGGTGCAGATCGAAGTCGCCCGCCTTGGCCACGCTGTTGTCGAACTTCTTGAGCACGCGGTAGGCCGTCTCGGCGTCTTCCTGGCGCATCAGGCCATCGGGCGAGTACAGGTGGATGCTTTTCTCGATCACGGCCAGGTACAGCGCCTTGTCGCCCAGGTAGTAGTCCGACGGCATGGCGTCGACGATCTGCTGCGGCGTGGCGGCGGCGATCCATTGCAGGGTGCGCACCATGGCGCTGGCCAGCTTCTGCGCGACTTCCGGCTGCTTTTCCAGCAGGCCGTTGCGCGCGTAGAGCACGGCGGCCGGATAGATGCCGTCGTAGACGGCGCGTGTGCCGGCCTCGGTGCGCGTGTCGGCCACGACCTTGATGTCGCCGTCGCGCTCCATCATGGTGGTGACCGGCTCGACGTTGACCACCACGTCGACCTTCTGCTGCTTGACGGCCGCCACGACCATGGGGCCCACGCCCACCGCGACGATGGACGGCGCGTCCAGGGCGACGCCTTCCTTCTGCAGCAGGTAGTTCAGCATGAAGTGGGTGCTCGAGCCCGGGCCGATGACGCCCACGCGCGCGCCTTTCAGGTCCTGCAGGCCGCGGTACTTGTCGGCAAAGCCCTTGGTCACGCCCATCACCAGGCCGGGATAGCGGCCGGTCTGCACGAAGGCGCGGATATCCTGGTTCTTGGCGTGCATCTGGATGGTGTGGTCGTAGTAGCCCATGACCACGTCGGCGCTTCCGCCCACCAGCGACTGCAAGGCCTTCGAGCCGCTGGCGAAGTCGGTGATCTTGACGTCCAGCCCTTCGTCCTTGAAGTAGCCCAGCCGCTCGGCCAGGGTCAGCGGCAGGTAGTTGACGGACGATTTGCCGCCGACGGCCAGGGTCACGGCGATGGGCTTGGCGGCGCCGGCCGAGGCGGGCAGCAGCGCCGCGCCCAGCAGGGCGGTGCAGGCGAACAGGCCGCGGGCCATCCCGCGGCGCAATGGTTGGAGCAAGTCGTGCATGATGTGTTTTCCCTTGTTCTGCTCGTCATGGAAGGACGAGACGCGTTGGCGAGGGCCGCGACGGGGCAGCCCGCGGTGTTGCGGCAAGCCGGCGTCAGGGCCGGTTTGCGGGTTGCCAGCTGAGCAGGCGCTTTTCGGCGATCGAGACCACGAAATCCAGGATGACCGCGAACAGCGTCAGCACCACGATGCCGGCGAAGACGGTATTGATGTCGAAGACGCCTTCGGCCTGCAGGATCAGGTAGCCCACGCCCGCCGACGAGCCCAGGTACTCGCCGATGACCGCGCCGACGAAGGCCATGCCCACGGCGTTGTGCAGGCTGGAGAACAGCCAGCTGGTGGCCGAGGGAAGGTAGACGTGGCGCAGCAGGTCGCGCGGCCGCGCGCCCAGCATGCGGGCGCTGGCCACCACGTTGGGGTTGACGTCGCGCACGCCCTGGTAGACGTTGAAGAACACCACGAAGAACACCAGCGTCACGCCCAGGGCCACCTTGGAGCCGATGCCCAGGCCGAACCATACGGCGAAGATGGGCGCGAACACCACGCGCGGCATCGAGTTGATGGCCTTGATGAACGGGTCGAACACGGCGGCCCAGAACGGGTGCAGGGCCAGCCACAGGCCGACCGCCAGCCCCGTCACGCTGCCCAGCCCGAACGACAGCAGCGTCTCGGCCAGGGTGACCAGCAGGTGCGGATAGATCTCGCCGCTGGCGAACCAGTCGGCCACCGTGCGCGCGACTTCCACGGGCTGGCCGAAGAAGAACACGGGCAGCACGCCGGTCTCGCTGAGCAGGTGCCAGGCGGCCAGGAAACCGGCCAGGATGGCGAGCCGGGTGACGGCCACCAGCGTGGCGCGCCGGGCGGGGCGCGGCCGGCGCGCGGCCGGCAGGGATTCAGTGCGTGCGGCCAGCATAGGCTTTCAGGACCTCGTTTTTCATGGCGTCCCAGATCTTCCGGTGCAGTTCGGAGAACTCGGGGGTCAGGCGGATTTCGGACACGTCGCGCGGGCGCGGCAGGTCGATGGCGAATTCGGCGATGGGGCGCGTGGCCGGGCCGGCCGACAGCACCACCACGCGGTCGGACAGCGAGATCGCTTCCTCCAGGTCGTGGGTGACGAACAGCACGGTCTTGCGGCTGGACATCCACAGGTCCAGCAGCTCGTTTTCCATCAGCAGGCGGGTCTGCACGTCCAGCGCGCTGAACGGCTCGTCCATCAGGATGATGTTGGGATCGAGCACCAGGGTCTGCGCCAGCGCCACGCGCTTGCGCATGCCGCCGGACAGTTCGTGCGGCAGCTTGTGCACGTGCGCGGCCAGGCCGACGCGGGCCAGCCAGTCGCGGGCGCGCGCCTCGGCCTCGGCGGCCGGCACGCGGTGAAACGCCAGGCCTGCCTTGACGTTGTCCAGCGCGCTGCGCCAGGGCAGCAGGGTATCGGCCTGGAACAGGTAGCCGGCGCGCGTGTTGACGTCGGCCAGGGTTTCGCCGAAGACGCGCACGCGGCCGGCCGACGGCTGCATCAGCCCCGCCACCAGATTGAGCAGCGTGGATTTGCCGCAGCCCGTGGGCCCGACGATGGAAACGAATTCGCCCTGGGCGATCGATAGCGTGGTGGCGGCCAGCGCGGCGTAGTCCTTGGCGGGGGTGGAACCGAAGTAGGTTTTTTCGGCCCCCTGGAACTCGATGGCTGGGGTGGCGTCACCGGGCGTGCCGTTGACGGGCGTGGACATGGCGGAATCCCCTTGAGAAATGCTCTGGACGGCTGTTGCCGATCTCGGATGCAAATTCTAGGGAGGGCGCGGCGGCCCGGGTAGCGGTCTTGTACGAAGGCTGCTTCGCGGATCGCGCGACCCGGGTTTACCCTGATGGGCGCGCGCGGCCGCTATTCGACGCCGGCGAAGCGCTGTTCCTGCAGGAAGGTAAGCAGCATGCGCGCGGCCACGGGCAGGCGCTCCAGGTCCTTGACGCAGACGTACAGCTGGCGCGCCGCCCAGGGTTCGTCCAGGGGCACGGGCGTGACCGCGATGGAGCGGTTGATCTGGTTGAGGTAGTGGCGCGGCACCACGGCCACGCCCAGGTCCTCGTGCACCATCTGGCACAGCGTGTCGAACGCCGAGATGCGCATGCGCGGCTTGATGTCGCGGCCCAGCTCGCGGGCGGCTTGCAGGATGAGGGACTCCAGCGTGCTGCCCTTGCGCGGGCCGACGATTTCGTAGTCCAGCAGCTGTCCCAGCTTGAGCGCCGCGCACGAGGCCAGCGGGTGGTCGTCGGGCACCAGGGCGGTCAGCACATCCATGTGATAGGGGAACATCTGCAGGCCGGCCGTGTTGGCGCCGGCGAACATGATGCCCAGGTCCGCCGTCCCTTCGTGCACGGCATCGGCCACGATCTGGCTGACGTCTTCCTGCAGGTCCACCCGGATGCCCGGGTAGCGCTGCAGGAACAGCGCGAGCTCGCGCGGCAGGTACTGGCAGGTGGCCGCCATGGTGGTGATGATGCGCACGTAGCCCGAGATGCCGTTCTCGTCGCCATGGGCCATTTCGCTCATCTGCGCCAGGTCGCGCATGACATTGCGCACGTAGGGCATCATCTGCTCGGCCAGGGGCGTGGGTTCGATGCCGCGGTGGTTGCGGATGAACAGTTCCCGGTTGAGCATCTGCTCCATGTCGGTGATGCGCTTGCTCAAGGCCGACGGCGCGATGAACTCGCGTTCGGCCGCCTTGGACAGGCTGCGCTCTTCGTAGACGGCGACGAACAGGCGCAGGGTCACCAGGTCAAAGCGTAGCCTTTGCATTTCTTCGTTCCCATAAGCCATGACCCGGGCGCGCGGCGGCGGCCTGCGCGGCCCGGCATGGTTGGAAAGTATATCCGCCGGTCCGCGCGGCGCCGCCGCGCGCGCCGATACAATATCCGGCCCCACCACGTTTTTCCGCGGCATGCGCATCAGCGAGACATTGAAGGCCTGGGCCAGGCGCATCAAGCGCGACGGCGTGACGCTGTGGTTCGCCGTCAGGCACCCTGGCACGCCGTGGTACGCGAAAGCGCTGGGCCTGCTGGTGGTGGCCTACGCGCTCAGCCCCATCGACCTCATCCCGGATTTCATCCCCGTACTGGGGTATGTCGACGATGTCCTGTTGCTGCCCGGCCTGATCTGGCTGGCCATCCGCATGGTGCCGCCCGAT
Source organism: Bordetella genomosp. 6 (assembly GCF_002119705.1). NCBI lineage: Bacteria > Pseudomonadati > Pseudomonadota > Betaproteobacteria > Burkholderiales > Alcaligenaceae > Bordetella > Bordetella genomosp. 6. The sequence goes on along the minus strand of NZ_CP021107.1, from coordinate 4,085,665 downwards.
GTGCTGGCGCAATGCCGCGGCCAGGCCGACGACTGGATGCGGGTGCGGGGCGGCAAGCCGCGCGTGCGCGCCGGCGCGGTGCTGGTGGTGGCGGTCTGGCTGGCAGTCGGCGCGGCGCTGTGGTGGTGGCTGGGCGCGTAGGCCGCGCATGCCGGAACGCCGCGCCTACGGGACGATGGCGTAGACCGCCGCCGATACGCGCGGCGGTCCCTGCCTTCAGTTCCCTGGCCGGCCGATCCACTTGCCTTCGCGCACCAGGCTTTCCACGGTTTCGACGATGAGCGATTCCATGGCCAGCGCGGCATTGGATGCCGGCGCGTTCTCCAGGCGGCACAGGAACACCTGCCGCTCGACCTGCGGGTTGACCAGCCGGGCGGCGCAGACGCGGCGCTGCAGCACGTCGGCGCGCACGGCGGGATACGACAGGATGGTGTAGCCCAGTCCTTCCGCGCACAGGGAGATCAGCTGCGGCACGGCGTCCACGTCGGCCAGCACGCGCATGCGGGTCTGGGCCTGGCTGGCGTGGCGCTCGATCAGCTGGCGCAGGCTGTGCCGATGCGATGGCAGGAACAGCGGCAGCGCCGCAATGTCGTGGAAATCGACTTCCCGCATCCGCCGGTGGTCATCGCGCGAGCCGTTTGCTCCGAACGCGCCGGGCGGGCCGAGCAACACCAGTTCTTCGTCGATCAGCTTGCGATACCGCAGGCCGCTGTTCCTCTCCCGCAGAAAGGTGATGCCCAGGTCGACATTGCGGTCCCGCAGATGGCCGGGCACGTGGCCGGTGGAGCTTTCGATGATCTGCAGGTCGAGCCTGGGCCAGCGCCGCAGCGCCTCCTGCACCAGGCGCACGGTCAAGGCCATGCCGGTCGATTGCGACATGCCGATGGACACCGGCCCGGTCGGCTCGCTGGCCGCGTCGCGCACATCGTCGCAGGCGAACTGCGCGCGCGCCAGCAGGTCCTGGCTGTGCGCCAGGAAGCGCTGCCCGGCCGTGGTCAGCACGATGCCCCTGGCCGTGCGTTCCAGCAGGCGCACGCCCAGCTCCTCTTCGATGCGCTTCATGTGCAGGCTCAGCGCAGGCTGGGCCACATGCACTTCGCCGGCCGCCTTGGAGATGGAGCCGCAGGTCGCGACCGCGACGAAATATCTGAGGTTTCGTAGATCGATGGGCATGCGGGCGTCCGCCGTTGCTCAGGGCCATAACGCTTCAATATACCTTTCATCCTGATTATGTATTGGCCTTATGGGTCGGGCAGCCCAGATAATCCGGTCCACAACAAAGGGACCAAGGAGACAAAGCATGCCCACCCGCCGTTCATTCATGCTGGGAGCCGGCGCGCTGCTGGCCGCGCCCGCCCTGGGCTCGCCCGCGTGGCCGTCCAAGCCCCTGCGCATCGTCGTGCCCTTTCCGCCGGGCGGGCCGACCGATTTCGTCGTGCGCCAGCTGTCGGTGCCGCTGGCGGCCGCGCTCGGCCAGCCCGTCGTGGTGGAAAACCGGCCCGGCGTCAGCGGCAACCTCGGCGCCCAGGCCGTGGCCGAATCGGAGCCCGACGGCTATACGCTGATCCACAACACCGTCGGGGTGCAGGCCATCAACCCGCTGATGTTTCCCAACGCCCGCGTCGATCCGCGCAAGGACTTCATCGGCATCGCGACGACGGCGACCATGCCGAACGTGGTGGTCGTCAATCCGGCCAGGCTGCCGGTCACCTCGCTGCGGGAGCTGGTGGAGCTGGGCCGCGCGCAGCCCAACCGGCTCAGCGTCGCCACCTTCGGGCCGGGCACCTCGGCCCACATATACGGCGCGCTGCTGCAGAAGATCGGCGGCTTTACCGCCGTCGAAGTGCCGTATCGCGGCAGCCCGCTGGCGCTGACCGATGTGATCGGCGGGCAGGTGGACTTCCTGTTCGACAGCATGACCACCAGCATCGGCCACGTACAGGCCGGCACGCTGCGCGCGCTGGCCGTGACGGCGCCGCAGCGCACCACGCTGCTGCCCGACGTGCCCACCATGGCCGAGGCGGGATTCGGCGGCATCGACCTGAAGTTCTGGTTCGCGCTCTATGCGCCGGCGCGCACGCCGGCGCCCATCGTCGAGAAACTGCGGGCAGCGATCTACAAGGTCGTGTCCGAGCCGGCCTATGCCGAAGGGCTGCGGGCGCGCGGCGCCGAGCCGCTGCTGGTCGCGCCGCCGGCGCTGGAGCAGTTCCTCGCCACCGACACCCAGCGCTGGTCGGACGCCGCGCGCCAGGTCGGCATCAAGGCCCAGGCATGACGGATGGCGCCATCGGCTACGGCGTCAACGAAGGCATCGCCGAAATCATCCTGGCGCGTCCGCCGGTCAACGCGCTGGACCTGGCCACCGTGCGCTTGCTCATCGCCGCGCTGGCGCGGGCGCGGCAGGACGCCGCGGTGCGGGCCGTGATCATCGGCAGCGCCACGCCCGGGCGGTTCTGCGCGGGGCTGGACCTCGGCCAGGTGCAGGGGCGCTCCACCCTGGAGATGCACGAACTGCTCTCCACCCTGTACGTGGCGCTGCATCAGGCGCAGGCCGGGCTGGGCAAGCCCTCGATCGCCGCCATCGATGGCGCGGCGCGCGGCGCCGGCATGACGATCGCGATCTCATGCGATGTCCTGGTGTGCGATGCAAGCGCCACGTTCGGCTATCCGGAGATCGACGTCGGGCTGATTCCCGGCATCCATTTCGCGCACCTGCCGCGCATCGTCGGCAAGCACCGCGCGTTCGAGCTGTTGTTCAGCGGGCGCGCCTTCGACGCCGCCGAAGCCGCGTCGCTGGGCCTGGTGAACCGGGTGGTGCCGGCCGGCCAGGCCATGGCGCAAGCCCGCGCGATGGCGCGGATGTTCGCCGCCAAGCCGCCGACCGTCATGCGCCTGGCCCGCGCGGCATTCGTGCGGACCGTCGACATGGGCTACGAGCGCAGTGTCGCCGAGGTGGTCGAAACCTTCTGCACCATCGCGGGCACGGAAGAGGCGCGCGAAGGCGTGGCGGCGTTCGCCGGCAAGCGCGCGCCCCGTTGGGCGAGGTAGGCGGCGCCGGCGGACGCCGACCGTGGCGAGCGGACGCTACTCGGCCGAAATCCCGGCTTCGCGGATCACGGTCGACCAGCGGGCCTGGTCCTGCGCGATCCGCTGCGCGGCCTGCTGCGGCGTCGAGGGGTTGACGCTGGCGCCGCGTTCGGCCATCAGCTTGCGGGTGGCGGGCTCGTCGATCGCCTGGCTGAGCGCCTGGGATATTTTCTGCACGACATCGTCAGGCGTTCCGGCCGGCGCCATGATGGCGCCCCACGATACGGCGGCGAAGTCCTTGGCGCCGCCTTCGGCCAGGGTGGGCACGTCGGGAAACTCGGGGTCGCGCTGCGCGCCGGAAACGCCCAGCGCGCGCAGCTTGCCGGCCTTGACCTGCGCGGCCGCCGAAGGAATGGAATCCAGCATGGCGTCCAGGCGGCCGCCCAGCAGGTCGGTCAGGGCGGGGCCGCCGCCCTTGTACGGCGCATGCAGCAGCTTGATGCCCGCGCTGTGCTGGAAATATTCCATGAACAAGTGGCTGCCGCCGCCCACGCCGGACGATCCATAGACCAGCTTGCCGGGGCTGGCCTTGGCCAGTTCGATGAACTCCTGCGTGGTCTTGGCCGGCAGATCGGGCCGCACCACCAGCATGTGCGCCGTTTCGTAGGTCAGCCCTACCGGCGTGAAGTCTTTCTGCACGTCGAAGTTGATCGATTTGTACAGGTACGGGTTGGCGGCCAGCACGCCCTGGGTGCCGTACAGCAGGGTGTAGCCGTCCGGCCGGGCGCGCGCCACCACGGAGGCGCCGATGTTGCCGCCGGCGCCGCCGCGGTTCTCCACCACGATGCTGGCGCCGAGCTTTTTCTCCAGCGCCTGGGCGACGATGCGCGCCGTGATGTCGGTCACGCCGCCGGGCGGGAAGGGCACGACCAGGGTGATGGGCTGGCTGGGGAAGGCTTGCGCGCCGGCCAGGGCAGGCGCCAGCGCCGCGGCCGCGAGCAGCGCGACGAATGATCTTCTGGTTGTCATGATGTCTCCGGTACTGGGCGCGGGACGACATGGACGGCGTCCCGGCTATGAAAGCAGGCGCCCATGCTGACAGCAGGGGGCGGCGCGGGCAAAGGATATTTTTGCGTGACACTGTTCCCCTGGCTCACAGGGGCCTGGCGTTGCTGTTCCCCGCGCGGCGTCGAAGTGGCATCCGCGAGAGAAAAATTCACAGCCTCGTTCGAAAAACTCGTTTGCGGCGATCATGCCGGCCTGGCTATCCTGCCAGGCTGCACATCGTGGCGCGCCGGGCATGGCGCGTCCGGTGTCCCCAATGCTGCAACAACGGAGACGAAACTATGAGCGACGCTGCGCTTTCGCGCATCGGCTTTATCGGGCTGGGCGCCATGGGAGGGCCGATCTGCGGCCACCTGGCCGCCGCCGGACATGACGTGGCGGCCTACGACATCCGGCCGACGGCGGTGGACGCGGCCGCCGCGCGCGGCGCGCGTCCCGCGGCCAGCGTGCGCGAAGCCGCCAGCGACGCGCAATTGCTCGTGCTCATGGTGCACAATGCCGCGCAGGCCGACGCCGTGCTGTTCGGCCAGGGCGGCGCGGCTGCCGCCCTGCCGGCCGGCGCCGTGGTGTGGCTGGCCAGCACTGTGGCGCCGGCCTATGCGCGGGGCCTGCAGGCCAGCTTGCGCGAACGCGGATTCGGCATGGTCGACGGTCCGGTCAGCGGCGGCGCCACGGGCGCGCAGGCCGGCACGCTGACGATCATGGTCTCTGGCGATGCGCCGTCGCTGCGGGTTGCCGAGCCGGCCATGCGCGCATGCTCCAGCGTCATCCACCAGGTGGGCGAGGAGGCGGGCGCGGCGTCAACGGTCAAGCTGGTCAACCAGTTGCTGACCGCTTCGCATATCGCGCTCACGGCCGAAGCCCTGGCGCTGGGCGCGCGCGCCGGCGTCGATCCCGACGTGCTGGTGGAAGTGATTTCGCAGAGCGCCGGCGCGTCGCGCCAGTTCGAGAAGCGCGCGCCGCGCATGGCGGCGGGCGATCATGCGCCGCAGTCCACCGTGGACATCTTCCTGAAAGACCTGGAGATCGCGCTGGACGCGGCGCGGGCGCTGCGCTTTCCCGTGCCCATCGCCGCCTCGGCGCATCAGGTATTCAGCATGGCGGCCGGCGCCGGCGACGGCCCGAACAGCGACACCACGGTGTTGCGCGTCTATGAACGCAACGGCGGGGTCGATGTGGCGGCCGCGCGCAAGGAGGCATGATCCATGTCGGAAGAATGCAAGCATAGGGTCGACGAGGGCGCGCCACGCGGCGCCGTCCTGCTGGCGCCCACCACCACCAAGCTGCCGGACGCCGCGCCGGGCGCGGTCATCGTGTCCGGTTCGCATGGCGGGCGGTATCCCGGCTACGCCGTGGCCAGCGCCGGCGTGCGCGCGGTCATACTCAACGATGCCGGCGTGGGCAAGGACGGCGCCGGCATAGGCTCGCTGCCCTACCTGGAGGCGCTGGGCATCGCGGCCGCGACGGTATCGCACGCGACGTGCCGCATCGGCGACGCCCAGGACATGATGGCGCGCGGCACGATCAGCCACGCCAACGCGGTGGCCGCCGCCTGCGGCGTCGCCGCGGGCCAGCCGTGCGCCGAAGCGGCCGAGCTGCTGCGCGGGGCGCCGCTGCGCCGTGTCGATCCGCCCCCCCTGGGCGAGGCGCGCTCGGAGGATGCACCGGCTGGCGCGGTGCGCCGCATCGTGCTGCTGGACTCGGCCGCGCTGGTGGAGCCCGGCGACGCCGGCCAGATCGTGGTGACGGGATCGCACGGCGGCCTGGTGGGCGGCGTGCCGGCCATGGCCTTGCGCACCGACGCCTATGCCGCGGTATTCAACGACGCGGGAGGCGGCGCCGACGACGCCGGCCTGACGCGCCTGCCGGCGCTCGACGAGCGCGGCATCGCCGCCTTCGTCGTGGCCGCTGGCAGCGCCCGCATCGGCGAGGCCGTGTCGTCGTACCGCGACGGCGTGATTTCGCGCGCCAACCAGACCGCGCAGCGGCTGGGCGCCGTGCCCGGCGCGCCGGCCCTGCAGGTGCTGCAGGCCTGGGCGATGGGCAACCCCTATCGGATCTGAACTTTCTTTCTAGCAGGTTGAACGATGTCCGCAGCAACATTCAAGGCCAAGCTGGCCGCCCGCCAGACGGCTTCGCTGGTCAACCCCGACCATCCCAGCAGCAGCCTGGTCAGCTTCATGTGCACGCTGGGCGTGGATGCCTTCATGCTCGATTGCGAGCAGGGCAGCCCCAGCTTCGAGAACATCGAGGACATGACGCGCGCGGCCAGGCTGGGCGGCGTGGCCTCGCTGGTGCGCATTCCCTCGCCCGAACCCTGGACCATCGAACGCTACATGATGCGCGGCGTGGACGGGCTGGTCGTGCCGCGCCTGGACGACGCCGCCACCGCGGCGCGCGTGGTCGACGATATCCGCTATTGCGCGCCGCGCGATTTCGACGCAAAGACGGTGATCGTGCAGATCGAGTCCGCGCAGGCGGTCGCGGGCCTCGATGACTTCCTGGCGGTCGATCATATCGACTGCTATTTCATCGGCGTGGTGGACCTGTCCAAGAGCATGGGCTTTCGTGGCGACTACAGCGGACCCGAGGTCATGGCGGCGCTGGACGATACGGTGGCCCGCATCCTGCGCGCCGGCAAGTGCGCCGGCATCATGGTCAAGGAGCGCGACCTGGCGGCCTGGGCCGGCAAGGGCGTGTCGATGCTGTACACCCACCTGAACGACTTCGCGGCGATGGGCGCGCGCAGCTGGCGCGCCCTGGCCGGGGTGGACGGCGTATGAGCCAGGGCGGACCGGTCTGCTTCTACGGCGACGATTTCACCGGCGCCACGGCGCACCTGGCCGGCTTCCACGAGGCCGGCCTGAATGCCCTGATGTTTCTGCGCACGCCCACGTTGCAGCAGGCGCGGCGCCATCTGCCCGACGAGGACGTCCTGGGCGTGGCAGGCATAAGCCGTTCGCTGGCGCCGGCCGCGATGGACGACGAAGTGCGCCCGGCGTTCGCACTGTTTCGCGAGCTGGGCGCGCGCCAGGCGCACTACAAGGTCTGTTCGACTTTCGACTCGTCGCCGCGCCTGGGCAGCATCGGCCGCGCCATCGAGATCGGACGCGCATGCTTCGGCGCGGCGCCCGTGCCGGTGGTGCCTGCCTGCCCGTCCTTCGGCCGCTATGTGGCGTTCGGAACCCTGTATGCGCAGGCTGGCGATACGGTCCATCGGCTGGATCGCCATCCCACCATGTCGCGCCATCCCGCCACCCCCATGAACGAGGCCGACCTGCGTCGCCACCTGGCCGCGCAGACGGCGCTTGCCGGCGCGCTGGTGGACTGGCGCGCGGTGCGCGCGGGCGGCCAGGCGCTGGCGCAGGCCTGGCGCGAGGCCGTGGCGGGCCAGCCGGGCATGGTCGTGTTCGACACCCTGGAGGATGCCGACCTGGATCGCATCGCCGCCATGCTGTGGGAGGTCTCGGCGGCGCAGCCGCTGTTCTGCGTGGCCGCCCAGGGGCTGGCCGAAGGGCTGGGGCGCCACCTGGCGCGCGCCATGCCGGCGCGGCGTGCGGCGCAGGCGCAGATCCTCGATGCCGGACCCATGCTGGTTCTGTCGGGCAGCGCCGCGCCGCAGAATGCCGCGCAGATCGCGCGCGCCCTGGCGGCGGGCTGGCAAGGCATTCGCGTCGATATGGCGCGCGCCCTCTCGGAAGCGGACCGTCCGATGCTGGCTCGCGAGGTGGGCGAGGCCGTGCTGGCGGCGTTGCGCGCCGGCCGCAGCGTGGTGGTGTACACGGCCCAAGGGCCCGACGACCCCGCCATCGGACAGGTGCGCGGCCTGGGCCTGCCGGACGAGGTTTCCGTGGCGGCCGTGACCGGCTCGCTGTTCGCGCAATGGGCGCGCCTGGCCGTGCAGCGCGCGGGCCTGCGCCGGCTGGTGCTGGCCGGCGGCGATACCTCCAGCCTGGCCATGCGCGGCCTGGACGCCTACGCGCTGCGCATCGCGGCGATCGCGCGCCAGGGCGGCCGCCTGTGCCGGCTGGTCGCCGAGCAGGACTGGCTCGACGGCGTCGAGGTGATGCTCAAGGGCGGCCAGGTCGGCGGGCCCGATGCTTTCGTCGATGCCGCGCGCGCCGCGGCATGGCGCGCATAGCGCGAGCGGCGCGCGCCGGCATGGCGGCGCCGGCCGCCCGCCTTCAGGCGGGGCGCACGGGCTTGCCGCGCGCCAGCGCCGCGGCCAGTTCCGGGCGCGATTGCGCATAGGCGCGCAAGTCCTGCCCGGCGATGGCCGCCTCCCATGCCTGGCGCAGGCTGGCGCAGCCGGCCGCCAGGCCATCGGGGTGGCCGAAGATGCCGCCGCCCGAGGCGAAGATCAGGTCGGTCGTGCCCACGCCACGGTAGGTAGGCGCCACGTCGAAAATGGTGGACCCGCCCGAGAACACGGGCAGGGCGCGGTCGTCCGCGGCGCCGGGCTGGGTGTCCAGCGGTGTCAGGCAATCGTGGGCCGCCTGCAGCACGCTGTCGGCATGTTCCCAGAACTTGCCGCCCAGGCCGCTGACATGCAGGTGATCGGCGCCGGCCAGCCGGTGCAGCAGCTGATACGGCTGGAAATCCATGCCCAGCGCCGGGCAGCGCGTCATCATGGCCCAGCCGGCGCGATGGCCATGGATGGGCAGCTGGCTGTGGCGGCGCAGCGCCAGCAAGGCGGACAGGCCGACGCTGTTGAGGTTCACCATGATGCAGGTGCCGCCCGCCTGCAGCACGGCGTCGTGATGGCGGCGCATTTCGTCCAGGCCGTCGGTGATGTTGACGGCGTACATGGCGCGCCGGCCGGTGCGCTGGGCCGCCTCGTCCAGCGCGCGCAGCACCAGGGCGGCGCGCCGGGCCACGGGCGAATAGGGCGGATTGGCCAGCAGCTCGTCGTCCTTGATGAAATCGACGCCGCCTTCGGCGAGCTGGCGCGCCATGGCCGCCGTCTGCTCCGGCGCCAGGCCGATGTTGGGCTTGACGATGCTGCCGATCAGCGCACGCCCGTGCACGCCGGCCAGGCGGCGCGTGCCGGCTATGCCGAAGGCCGGCCGCGGCTGCGCCGCGATGAAGGATCGCGGCAGCGCGACGTGTTCGAGCCGGATGCCGCTCAGGCGCCGCATGCCGGTCTGGTTGCCGAGCAAGGTGGTAAGCAGCATGGGCAGCGAGTCGCCGATGTTGTGCAGCGGCCAGGACAGCGTCAGGCGCGCCCGGTGCACAGGCTGCCCGGACGCATGGGGCACGGGCAGGCTGGGCGCCGCGGCCGGCGGCAAGGCCTCGATGCGCTCGACGCGGGCGCCGAAATCACGGATCAGGGCATCGGTTTCGCCCGGCATGCGCGTGGACGTGGCGGTGGATTGTTCGCCGGCCAGCTCCTGGGCGACGCTTGCGACGTCGTGGGGCGTCTCGATCAGATAGGTCGCTTCGAAGCGATCGGACATCTTGGATGTTTCCTTGTTGCGGACAGGGCGGCGCCGCGAGCGCGGGCGCGATGCCGACCATTGTCCCGGCGCGGCGCGGGGCGCGGCAAACGAGATTTGCGCGGCGACATGTGCGCTAAACTCACAGCTCCATCCTGTGCGCGCCGGTGCGGGCGCGCCGCCGGCTCTCCTGCCATGTCACGCATTCCTTCCTTTACAACCCTGCGGGCCTTCGAAGCGGTGGCCCGCCTTGGCAACATGACGCGCGCCGCCGAGGAACTGTCGGTGACGCACAGCGCCATCAGCAAGCAGGTCCAGGCGCTCGAAGAGGAGTTCGGCATCCAGCTGCTGCGCCGCATGCCGCGCGCCATCGAGCCCACGCCCGAAGGCGCGCGGCTGGCCGCCACGCTGGGCACGGCCTTCGGCCTGATAGAGGCCGGCATCAACCAATTGCGGCCGGGTCCGCTGTCGCTGTCGTGCTCGGCCAGCATCATGATGCGCTGGCTGATCCCGCGCCTGGCGAACTTCAAGAAAATGCGGCCGGACATCGACCTGCGCGTGTCGGCGGACCACGGGCCGGTGGATCTGCTGCGCGAAGGCATCGACGTGGCGATCCGCAACAACGTCGTGCCCACGCCGCAGGACGTCGTGATCAAGCCGTTGATGCGCGAATGGGTGGGGCCGGTCTGTTCGCCGGAATACGCCAGCTCGGTTCCCTTGCGCGCGCTGGCCGACCTGGGCGCGGCCCGGCTGCTGACGACGTCATCGCGTCCGGACGCCTGGTCCGACTGGGCGGCGCTGTCAGGCTGGACCGGCGAGCCGCTGGCCGAACACGAGTCGTTCGAACATTTCTACCTGGTGCTGCACGCCGCCGCCTGCGGACTGGGCGTGGCCATGGCGCCGCGCTTCCTGGTCGCCGACGACCTGGCGTCGGGCCGGCTGGTGGCGCCGTTCGGCTTCCTGGAGGGGCGGCGCACCGTGGTGCTGTGGATCACCCCGCAACTGCGCACGCGCGAGGACATCCGCGCGCTGACCGATTGGCTGCAGGCCGAGGCCTCGCAGGCGGACGCCGGCTGAGCCGGCGCGCAGCCGGACCCGGCCAGCCGCCAGGCGGCGTACCAGTCCATCGTCGATGCGCTGGAACACGCCGGGCGGCTGGCGGACGAGGGCTAGGCGCGTCAGCGCGCGGGGCGGGCCGGTTGCGACACGCTGGCCAGCGTGTCGCCGCCGCCGCCCGCCTTGACCGCCACGTCGCCCAGCGAGACCACGCCCACCAGTTGCTTGTCGCGGTCGACCACGATCACCCGGCGTATGCCGTTGTTCTCCATCTTGGAGCGCGCGTCTTCGACGCTGTCGTCCTCGTAGCACCAGACCGGATGCTCGGACATGGCCTCGCGCACGCTGGCCTTCTCGGGCGCGACGCCCTTGGCGGTGCAGCGCACCGTGATGTCGCGGTCGGTCACCACGCCGACCAGCCGCCGGCCGTCGCAGATCGGCAGTTCGCCGACGTCCAGGTCGGCCATCAGCTCGGCCGCCCGCCGCACGGTCTCCTGGTCGGTGAGATAGGCGGGTTCCTTGGTCATGATTTGGGATAAATGCTTCATCGAGATCTCCTGTCTGAACAGTGACGCATCCCGCTTGGCGCACGGCGCGGCGCGGGACCGGCGGATGCCGGCTGCGTCGTGCTGCGCAGCATGAGGCGTGCCAGGCAGCGCAGCGCCGCGCCTAGGCGCCGATTTCCTGCCGGACCACGCGGTGCCAGGCCTGGACGATGGCGCTGTCGCCATCCCCCTTGAGCCAGGCGCCATGCACGACGGATTCGACCGTGCTGTCTTCGATGGCGGAAAACCGTATGCCGGGCAGGTCCGCGCGCGACAGCGCGCGCGGCACCAGGGTGATGCCCATGCCCTTGGAGACGCACGCCACGACGGTCAGCCAGTGGCGGACCTGGTGCTTGATGTCGGGATGAAAGCCAGCCGCCAGGCAGCGGGCGACGACCTGGTCGTAGTACGACGGCGAGAACGTGCGGGAGAACAGCACGAAGGGCTCGGCGCGGAAGTCGGCCAGCTTCTGCCGGCGCCGATGGCGCGCCGGATGCTTCTCGGGCAGGCACAGCAGGAAGGGCTCGCGCAACAGTTCGCTGGCGGCGATTTCGGCCGGCAGCCGGGTGCTGTGCACGAATCCGTAATGGATGTGCCGGCGCAGCAAGGCCGGGATCTGGTCCGAGGTGCTGAGCTCCAGCAATTGCAGGTCTACGGTGGGGTACGTGGCGCGGAACCGGTCCACCGCGCGGTCCAGGCCCCGGTAGAGCATCGACGCGAAGAAACCCACGCACAGCACGCCGTCCAGGCCGCCATGCACGCGCGCCGCGACGTCGGCGGCCTGGCGCACCTGCGACAGGGCCTTGCATGCTTCGCCGTAGAACGCCGTGCCGGCCGGCGTCAGCCGGACGTCGCGCGAGGATCGCTCGACCAGCGCGAAGCCCAGCTGCTCTTCCAGCTGGCGGATGGAGACGCTGAACGGCGGCTGCGAAATATTGCAAAGCCTGGCCGCGCGCCCGAAATGCAATTCCTCCGCGAGCGCGGCGAAGTGCTTGAGATGGCGCAGTTCTATTCCGGTAGTCATTCGCGTGGCGTATCGATCGTTCCGGGAAAGATATTGGACGCAAGGCGGGTCCGTGGCCGACATTATGTCCCGATTCCCGCCGCGCCGGTCCATTCCGGAACCGGCCGCCGCGGCAAGAGGAGAACGGGATGGCGCAGTTCGTACAGTACGAAGTCGTGGAAGGGGTCGCGGAAATCACCATGAACCGCGGCCCGGTCAATGCGATCGACATGCAGCTGGCGCGCGAGGTGGTCGACGCCTACCAGCGCGCGCGGCATGACGACGCGGCGGGGGCGGTCATTCTCAGGAGCGCGCTGCCCACGGTGTTTTCCGCCGGCGTGGACCTGAAGGTGGCGCTCGAATTCGACGGCCAGGCGTTGCGCCGGCTGATCGAGGTCTTCTACTACGAGATGCACGAGGCGCTGTACCGCATGGGCAAGCCGGTCATCGCGGCGGTCAACGGGCACGCGCGCGCCGCCGGCGTGACCTGGGCGGTGTCCTGCGACATGGTGATCGCCGCCGAGGAGGCCGGGATGGGCTATCCGGAGATCGACGTGGGGCTGCTGCCGGCCATGCACCTGGTGCACCTGCCCCGCCAGGCCGGACGCCACCGGGCGGCGCAGCTGCTGTTTACCGGCGATATCGTCAGCGCGCGCGAGATGATGGCGCTGGGCGTGGTCAACGAGGTGGTGCCGCGCGACCAGGTGCTCGAGCGCGCCCGCGCGCTGGCCAGGCGGCTGGCGCGCAAGTCGCCGCTGGCGATGCGGCTGCTGCGCGACGCCTTCATGCGCGCCAATGACCTGGACTACCGGCGCGCCATGGAAAGCGTGGTCGAGACGATGTGCCTGTTGAAAGAGTCGGAGGATTCACGCGAGGCGCTCAGCGCGTTCGTGGAAAAGCGCGAGCCGGTATTCCGGGGACGCTAGTCCGCCGTTGGCGGGTCGATGCAACAACAAGACAAGGAGACAACCATGGTTGGAAAAACAGGGCTGGGTATCGCGGCGATGCTGATGGCCGTATCGTTGGGCGTGGCCCGGGCCGACGGCGCCTATCCCAGCCGGCCGGTCAAGATCGTGGTGCCGTTCCCGGCGGGCACGGCCACCGACACCGTGACGCGCATCATCGCCGGCGGGCTGGCGCAGTCGCTGGGCCAGCCGGTCATCGTGGAAAACCGCGCCGGCGCCGACGGCGCGATCGGGGCGGTGGAGGTGGCGCGGGCCGAGCCCGATGGCTATACGCTGCTGATGTCCACCAATGGTTTCTGCGCCGTGCCTTCGTTGCGCAAGAACCCCCCCTATCATCCCATCGACGATTTCTCGCGTATTTCCATGGTAGGGCGCTACTCGTTCTTCCTGTATGTGAATGAGGCGGTGCCGGCGCGTTCGCTGGCCGAGCTGCTGGATTATGGCCGCGCCCATCCCGGCAAGCTGAACTATGCCACCGGCAACCCGACCGGCATCGTGGCGACGGGCCAGATGCTTTCGCTGGCCAAGGTCGACATGATGCAGGTGCCCTACAAGGGCGAGCCGGCCGGCGTGGCCGATCTGGTCGCCAACCGGGTGCAGGTGATGTTCGCCACGCCCACCACGGCGGGCCAGTATGTCGCCCAGGGAAGGCTGCACATGCTGGCCACCACCTTGCCGGCGCGCAGCCCGGCGTTTCCCGATGTGCCCACCATGGCGCAGGCCGGCGTTCCGAAGTTCTCGGTGTCGTCATGGGCGGCCTTGCAGGGGCCGGCCCGCATGCCGGCGCAGCGGGTCGAGCGCCTGTCGCAGGCGGTGGCCCAGGTGCTGGCCCGGACCGACATCCAGGAGCAGCTGGCGCGGCAGAACTTCCTGCCGGCCAGCTCCACGCCCGCGGAACTGGAGACCTTCGTCAAGGAACAGCTGGTCGTCTATGGGGAAACCCTGAGGGAGGCCAATGTCCAGCCCGAATGAGGCGGCGTCCTCGGCGGGCGCGCCGTCCGGCGGCGCGCTCGACGGGATCGTGGTGCTGGACCTGACGCGCATCCTGGCCGGCCCGTGGTGCACCCAGATCCTGGCCGATTTCGGCGCCCGGGTCATCAAGGTCGAACGGCCCGGCGTGGGCGACGATACGCGCAGCTGGGGGCCGCCCTGGATGCCCGGCGCCGATGAGGGGCCGGCGCGCCATTCCACTTACTTCGCCGCCGCCAACCGCAACAAGCAATCGGTGTCGGTGGACATATCCACGGCCGAGGGCCAGGACATCGTGCGCGCGCTGGCCATGCGCGCCGATGTGCTGATCGAGAATTTCAAGGTCGGGGACCTGGCCCGCCACGGGCTGGACTACGCCTCGCTGTCGGCGGCGAACCCGCGCCTGGTCTATTGTTCGATCACCGGCTATGGGCAGACCGGCCCGTACGCCGAGCGCCCCGGATACGACCTGATTTTCCAGGGCGAGGGCGGCCTGATGAGCGTGACCGGCGAGCGCGACGACCGGCCCGGCGGCGGGCCCCAGAAGGTCGGCGTGGCCATTGCCGACATCGTGACCGGCATGTACGCGTCCAGCGCCGTGCTGGCCGCGCTGCAGCGGCGGACCGCCATCGGCGTCGGCCAATACATCGATATCGCGCTGCTCGATTGCATGGCGGCGTTCGGCGCCAACCTGGCGTTCAACCACGTGACGACCGGCGCGGTGCCGCCGCGCTACGGCAATGCGCATCCCACCCTGGTGCCGTACGAAGTGCTGGCCGCCAGCGACGGCCATGTCATCGTGGCCGCGGGCAACGACGCGCAGTGGCGGCGTTTCTGCGCCGCGCTGGGCCGGCCGGACCTGGCGGCGGATGCGCGCTACGCGACCGGCAGCGGCCGCATCGTGCATCGCGACGCATTGATGCCGGAGATCGCGCGCACGTTCGCCGCAGAGCCGGCGGCGCACTGGCTGGCGCGGCTTACCGAGCACGGCATACCGAACGGCCGCATCAACAATTACAAGCAGGTGTTCGAGCACCCGCAGCTGCTGCATCGCGGCATGCGGGTCGAGATGCCGGACGGCGACGGCAATCCGGTCGCGGGCGTGGCCAATCCGGTGAAGTTCTCCGCCTCGGCGGTGGCCTACCGGCACGCCGCGCCGGCGCTGGGTCAGCATACCCGCGAAGTCCTGTGCGGCCTGCTGCGCATGGACGAGGCCGGCGTGCAGGCGCTGGCCGAACGCGGCGTGCTCGCCGTGCGGTAAGGCGCCGGGCCTAGGCCGGCGCCCTGCCTCGGTTGCGCAGCGTGTTCTTCAGCCAGCGGCAGAACTGGCGGGCCTGCTGCACGTGCGTGCTGTGGGCGTTGACGTAGGCCACGTAGCTGGCGCCGGAGGCGATCGGGGGATCGGCCGAGGGCACCAGCGTGCCGGCGCCCAGGTGGTCCAGCACCAGCAGCTGCGGCGCGACCAGGAAGCCGGTGCCGCCGATCGCCGAGGTCACGGCCAGGAACAGATGGTCGTACGTGGCGACCACGTTGATGGCGTCGGGCGCGATGTCGTGCACCAGCGCCCAGGTCGCGATGAGGTCCGGGCGCGAGCGCGCCGCCACCATGGGCCAGTGCCGGGCCGATTGCTCGCGGTGCGCGTCGGCCAGGGCCGGCGCGCCCACGCAGATCAGTTCCTCGCGCGCCAGCTCCCAGCTTTCGGTGCCCGGCAGGCTGAGGTCGCGCGAGATCAGCACGTCGAATTCGTCCTGCGGCTGCGGCGGCGCCAGCGACGTGATCAGGTCGACCTGCACGCCGTGCGCCGCCGAGTACGTGCCCAGGTGCGGCACCACCAGCGTCATGGCGAAGCTGGGCATGGAAGTGCGCACCTTGAGGCGGTCGTGCCGGTGGCCGCGCTGCACCAGCAACTGCATGGTCAGCTCGATGGTGGACATGGCGTCCTTGACCGCCTCGTAGAGCTGCAGGCCGGCCGGCGTCAGCGCCACCGTCGAGCCCCGGCGGTCGAACAGCCGGCAGTCCGCATACGCCTCCAGCGTCGCGACGTGGTGGCTGACCGCGCCCTGGGTGATGCCCAGGGTGCCGGCGGCCTGCGTGAAACTTTCGTGGCGCGCCACGGCCACGAAGGCGCGCAGCGAGACCAAGGGCGGATTGGCAGTTTTCATTATTAGAAATACTGATCGGCGCATCAGGCAGGCGCATGGCGGGCATCGCCAGCGTCTTGCCGCCGCGAGCGCGGTCGTCAATCATAGGCGAACGTATTCCAACAGCCAACAAGGGGAAAAAAACATGCCACTCGCACTGTTTCGGATATTCGTATTCCTGATGATCCTGCCGGCCTGCGCGCGCATGGCGCTGGCCGCGGAGGTCGTGCTCTATTCATCCAACAACGTGGAAACGGTGAACGGCGTCATCGACGGCTTCGCCAAGGCGCATCCGGACATCAAGGTGTCGGTGGTGCGCGCCGGCACGGGCGCCCTGATGCAGCGCATCAAGGCCGAGGCGGCCAATCCGCTGGGCGATATTTTCTGGTCCGGCGGCCTGTCGACGATCAGCGAATTCCGCGACATGTTCGCGCCTTACCAGTCGCCCGAGGCGGCCGCCGTGCCCGCCGCGTACCGGCAGGCCGACGGGCTCTGGCTGGGCACCAATACCCATGTCACCGTGCTCATGACCAACCTGCGCCAGGCGCCGGGCGGCAAGGCCCCGCAGGGCTGGGCCGACCTGGCCGATCCGGCCTGGAAGGGCAAGATCGTCATTCCGGACCCGGAGCGCAGCAGCGCCTCGTTCGTGGCGCTCTATGGCCTGCGGGAACTGCTGGGCAAGGACATGCTGGCCAAGGTGGCGCGCAACGCGGTCATCGTCGGCACCACCTCGGCCGCCTACGAAGGCGTGGCCAAGGGCGAGTTCGCGGTGGCGGTCACCATGGAGTACGCGGGCTACGAGTACGTGGCGGGCGGCCTGAAGGAGATCCGCCTGGTGTATCCGCGCGAAGGCACGTTTCTCTCGCCCGAGGGCATGGCGCTGATCAAGGGCGGCAAGAACCCCGAGGCGGCGCGCAAGCTGTACGAGTACCTGGCCTCGGCGCCGACCCAGACCGAGGTTTTCAAGAGCGCCTATCGGCGGCCCCTGCGCGGCGACATCGACGTGGGCAAGTACGCCGACATCCCGGCCATGTCGGATATCAAGATCGTCGAGCTGGACAACGCCCGGATGGGCAGCGAGCGGGTCGCCTTCATCGCCGAATGGCGCCAGCTTGCCAACGCCCGCTGAGCGCGGCGCATCGACCAGGGTACGCGATGCAAGTATCTTTCCAAGCCATCCATCAACGCTACGGCGAGCAGACGCTGTTCGAGAACCTGGACCTGACTTTGCCCAGCGGCAAGTTCTTCACGCTGCTGGGTCCGTCGGGCTGCGGCAAGACGACGCTGCTGCGCATGCTGGCCGGGTTCATACGCCCCAACGACGGGCGCATCCTGTTCGGCGACACCGACGTGACCCACATTCCGGTCTACCGGCGCGACGTGGGCATGGTGTTCCAGGACTATGCGCTGTTTCCCGACCGCTCGGTGCTGACCAACGTCTGCTACGGGCTGGCCGCGCGCAACGTGCCGGCGCCGCAGGCGCGCGAGCGCGCCATGGCGATGCTCGAGCGCGTCGGGCTGGCGGCGTTCGCGCAGCGCTCGCCGGCCCAGCTGTCGGGGGGGCAGCGCCAGCGCGTCGCGATGGCGCGCGCGCTGGTGATCGAGCCCCGGCTGCTGTTGCTGGACGAACCGCTGTCGGCCCTGGACGTGAAGCTGCGCGCCGAACTGCGCGGCCTGATCCGCGGGCTGCAGGTCGAGGCGGGCATCACGACCGTGTTCGTCACGCACGACCAGGAGGAAGCGCTGGCCATGTCCGATTTCATCGCGGTGATGGATCGCGGCCGCGTCATGCAGGTGGGCGAGCCGCGCGAGATATACACGACGCCCGGCAGCAGCTTCGTGGCGGACTTCGTCGGCAGCGCCAACCTGATCGCCATCGAGCGCGAGCTCGCGTCCGCGCCCGGCGAACCCCGCCGCCTGGCCACCGGCGCGGGCGTGGTGCGCACGCGCAGCGCGGTCGCCTGGCGCGCCGGCGCGCTGCTGGCGGTGCGGCGCGAGGATCTGACGCTGGCCGAGGCGGGCTGCGCCGGGGAAGGGCATTTCCCGGGCGTGGTCGAGCATGTCGAATTCCGCGGCAGCGTGACCGGCTACGCGGTGCGCACCGCCGCCGGCCTGCTCAGGGTCGAGGCCCGCGTGCGCCCGCATGAGCCGTCCTACGCCCGCGGCCAGGCCGTCAGCGTCGGGATTCCGCTGCATTCGCATATCGTGGACGCATCATGATGCTGGGTACCTTGCGCAGAGATCCCGCCTGGCTGACGGTCGCGGTGCTGGCCATTGGCCTGCTGGGCGTATTCCTGGTCTGGCCGCTGGTGTCGATGCTGGCCAAGTCGTTCGTCGCCGCCGACGGCAGCGTGGGCCTGGCGGGCTACATCCGGTTCTTCTCCGAGCCCGCCTACCGCGAGGTGTTCGTCAACACCCTGATCCTGGGCGTGGCGGTCACCGCGACCTCGATGCTGGTGGGCGGCAGCCTGGCCGTGGTGGTGGCGCGCTGCAGCTTTCCGCTGGCCGGCCTGGTTACCGCCTTGCCGCTGGTGACGCTGGTCATTCCCGACGTGGTCGTGGCCGCGTCGTGGGTGCTGATACTGGGCCGGCAGGGCCTGCTCAATGGCTGGCTCGAGCCGCTGGGCATCCAGCTGCCGGCGCTCTACTCGTGGTGGGGGCTGGTCTATGTGATGACGCTCAACAACTACGTGTACGCCTTCGTCGCGGTACTGGTGGGCATGAAGTCCATGGACCGCAACCTCGAGGAAGCCGCGCTCAGCCTGGGCCGGCCCGAGTGGCGGGTGTTGCGCGGCGTCACCTTCCCGCTGCTGATGCCCTCCATCTTCGCGGGCGCGCTGATGGTGTTCACGCACGTGATCGGCAGCTTCGGGGTGCCCGCCATCCTGGGGGCGCGCACGCCCGTGCTCGCGGTCAAGGCGTACAACGAGTTCGTCAGCGAGATGGGCGGCAACCCGCAGATGCAGACGACCATGGCTTCGCTGCTGGTATTCCTGGGCGCCGGCATGCTGCTGATCCAGAAGCTGGTGGTCGAGCGCCGGCAGTTCCAGATGGAGGCCGGACGCAGCCCGGTGGCGCGGCCGGTGCGCGGCTGGCGCGCCCTGCTGGCGACCGGGTCGGTGTTCATCGTGGTGGCCCTGTCGCTGCTGCCGGCCGTCGTGGTGGTGGTGACGGCCTTCACGCCGTCCATCGGTCCGGTGCTGCGCTACGGCGGCTTCACGCTCGATCACTTGCGCCATGCGCTGGTGCGCGCGCCCGAGCCGCTCTACAACTCGCTGTTCCTGGCTTCCATCGCCACGGTCGCCGGCGTGCTGTTCTCGGTGGTGTCGGCCTACCTGATCGTCAAGCGGCGCGCCGCGCTCACGCATGCGCTGGACCTGCTGGTGATGCTGCCCCTGACGATCGCGGGTACCGTGCTCGGCATTGCCATGATCAATTCGTTCAACACGGGGTGGCTGGTGCTCACCGGCACCTGGGTCATCATGGCGCTGGCGTATTTCCTGCGGCGGGTGCCCACCAGCGTGCGCGCCGCCGTCGGCCCGCTGCACAACCTGCGCGATTCGATCGAGGAGGCGTCCATGAGCCTGGGCGTGGGCCCGATACGCAGCTTCTTCAAGGTCGTGCTGCCGGTCATCATGCCGGCGGTGGTCGCGGCGGCGGTCCTCATGTGGGTCACCACGCTGTCCGAGCTGTCGGCCACCGTGGTGCTGTATTTCGGCGGGATGAACACCATGCCGATCGAGATATTCCAGCAGGTCGACAGCGGCCGGCTGGCGCTGGCGTGCGCCTACAGCCTGGTCCTGCTGGTGACCATTTTCGTGCCGCTGGCGATCGCGCGCGGGATATTCAAACTGAAGGTAGGAACCATCGAATGAGCTCAAATGAACAGACCCGGCGCGGCTTTCTCGCCGAACGCGTGCTGGGCGCCAAGCCCTCGGCCACCAAGGAGATGACGCGGCTGGCCAACCAGCTGCGGCAGGAGGGGCGCGACGTCATCGCGCTGAGCCAGGGCGAGCCGGACTTCCCCACGCCCGAGCACGTGCGCGAAGCCGCCAAGGCGGCCATCGACCAGGGCGAGTCGCGCTATACGGAGGTGGCGGGCACGCTGGCGCTGCGCGAGGCGGTCGCGCGCAAGTTCGAGCGCGACAACGGCCTGGCGTATTCCCCCGAGCAGATCCAGGTCGGGTGCGGCGCCAAGCAGATTCTCTACAACGCGCTGCAGGCGACCATCAACCCCGGCGACGAGGTGGTGGTGCCCACGCCGGCCTGGGTGTCCTATCCGGAGATGGTCCTGCTGGCCGGCGGGCAGCCGGTCATCGTGCGCTGCGGCGCCTCCAGCGGCTTCAAGCTGAGCCCCCGCCAGCTGGAGGAGTCCATCACCCCGCGCACCAAGTGGCTGATGCTGAATTCGCCGTCCAATCCCAGCGGGGCGGTGTACTCGGCGGAGGAGCTGGCCGCCCTGGCCGAGGTGCTGGCGCGCCATCCGCAGGTCTGGATCATGGCGGACGACATCTACGAGAAGATCCGCTACGACGACACGCCGTTCGCCACGCCCGCGGCGATCGCGCCGGAGCTGGCCGCCCGCACCCTGACCATCAACGGCGTGTCCAAGGCCTATGCCATGACCGGCTGGCGGGTGGGGTTCGGCGCGGGGCCGGCCGCGCTGATCAAGGCCATGAACCTGGTGCAGTCGCAGTCCACCTCGCACACCAGTTCGATCAGCCAGGCGGCGTCGATCGCGGCGCTCGACGGCCCCATGGATTTCCTGCCGGCCTTCGTCGCCGCCTTCCGCCGCCGCCGCGACAGCGTGGTGGCGCGGCTCAACGCCATCGAGGGCCTGGCCTGCGACCTGCCGCCGGGCGCGTTCTACGCCTTTCCAGGCTGCCAGGCCCTGCTGGGCCGGCGCGACGCCTCGGGCACGCTGGTTTCCACCGACCTGGATTTCGCGCTCTATCTGCTGCGCGAGGCCGGAGTGGCCATCGTGCCGGGCTCGGCGTTCGGCCTTTCCGGGCATTTCCGCGTCTCGTACGCGGCGTCGGACGAGCAATTGGCCGAGGCCATGGCGCGCATCGCGGCGGCGTGCGCCCGGCTGTCCTGAGCGCCGCGGCAGTCCTTTCCCAATGACCGACGGAGTTTCGCAGTGACCAAGAATCGAACCCTACGCGCCGCGCTCGAAAGCGGCCAGCTCTTCACGGCCATGGCCGCGCACAATCCGTTGTCGGCCCGGCTGGCCGAGGAGGCCGGATTCGGCGGCATCTGGGGCAGCGGCTTCGAGCTGTCGGCCAGCTACGCCGTGCCGGACGCCAATATTCTTTCCATGGGCACGCACCTGGAAATGATGCGCGCCATCGCCGCGACCGTGGCCATCCCGCTGATCGCCGACATCGATACCGGCTTCGGCAATGCGGTCAACGTGCACTACGTGGTGCCGCAGTACGAGGCGGCCGGCGCCTCGGCCATCGTCATGGAGGACAAGACCTTTCCCAAGGACACCAGCCTGCGCGCCGAGGGCCGCCAGGAACTGGTGCGCATCGAGGAGTTCCAGGGCAAGGTCGCCGCCGCCGTGGCCGCGCGCAAGGACCCCGACTTCGTCGTGATCGCGCGGGTCGAGGCGCTGATCGCGGGCCAGGGCCAGGACGAGGCGATCCGGCGCGGCCTGGCCTACGAGGAAGCCGGCGCGGACGCCATTCTCATCCACTCCAAGCAGAAGACGCCCGACGAGATCCTGGCTTTCGTCGCCGCCTGGCCGGGCCGCAAGCCGCTGGTGCTGGTGCCCACCGCGTACCCGCAGCTGGGCGAGCGGGATATCGCCGCGCTGGGCAAGGTTGGCGTGGTCATCTACGGCAACCACGCCATCCGCGCCGCCGTGGGCGCCATGCGCGAGGTCTTCGCGCAGATCCGCCGCGACCAGGGCATCGGCCAGGCCGATGGCGGCCTGCCCACGGTCAAGGAGATCATCGCCCTGCAGGGCGATGCGCACATGCGCGAGATCGAGGCCCGCTACCTGAAGTAGGCCGCCCGGCGCGGGCGGCCGCGCGTCCTTACTTGGCGGTGATCTTCGCGTCGCGGATGATGCGCGCGAAGTTGTCCACGTCCTGGCGGAAGAACTTCTCGAAGCTGGCCTGGTCGCGGTACTCGACGCGCGCGCCGGTGCTTTCGAGCGACTTGACCAGCTCCGGGTCGGCCATGATGCGGCCCACCGCGTCCGACAGTTTCTTGACCACGGGCGCGGGGGTTCCGGCCGGCGCGAACAGGGCGATCCACGAACTCATGACGAAGTCCGGATGCCCCAGCTCGACCAGGGTGGGCAGGTCGGGGAAGGGCGCCAGGCGCTTGGACCCGGTGACGAACAGGGCGCGCACCTGGCCCGCCTTGACGGCCTGGGCCACCGAGGGCATGGCCACCAGCGAGGCCGGAACCGAGCCGCCCATCGTGTCGGCGAACGCCATGGAGTCGCCCCGGTAGGGGATGACCTGCATGTCGATGCCCAGTTCCCGCTTCAGGCGTTCGCCGGCGATGTGGGTGATCGAGCCGTGGCCCGACACCCCATAGCTGTAGTGGCCGTTCTCGCTCTTGACCAGCTTGATGAACTCGTCGGCGTTGTGCGCGGGCGAGCGGTTGTTGACGATCATCACCAGGTCGTTGGCGATGGCCTGGGCGACCGGGATGAAATCGGTCAGGGGATCGTAGGGCAGGGTCTGGAAGTTCTGCGGGATCGCCATGGCTCCCGAGGTCGCCACCATCAGCGTGTAGCCGTCGGCCGGCTGGGCCTTGAGGGCCTGCGCCGCCAGTACGCCGGCCGCGCCCTGGCGGTTCTCGACGATGAACGGCTGGCCCAGCTGCTTCTGCAGCCCTTCGGCGATGAGGCGGGCATGAAGGTCGGCGGCGCCGCCGGGGGCGTAGCCGACCAGCACCCGCACCGGCTTGGCGGGGTACTCCGCCTGGGCATGGGCCGAGGTGGCGGCACAGGCGCCCAGCGCCATGGCCAGCAAGGTCCTGAGAACGCGTTTCATGGGTAGTCTCCTGGTTTTCTCGGAATTATTGTGGGCCGCGCCGCGCTCAGATCTCGAACAGGCGCAGGCCGGGGCTGGCCCAGTCGATCTCGACCAGGCGGCCCGCATACGACTGGGTCACATAGGCCTTGCGCATGCCCTCGCCGCCGAAGCACAGGTTGGTGATGTGGGTGTCGCCCGCGACCGGGACGAAGCTGGCCGAGCCATCCGGCCGTACCGTGGTGATTCCGCCGCGGTCCAGCGTGCCGATCGCGACCGCGCCATCGGCCTGCACCGCCAGCGAGTCGAAACGCTGGTAGACCGGGCTGGCGTACGCCAGCCGGCTGCCGTGCGGCGAGGCAGGCGAGGCGGCGGCGGGCGCGGCGAGCCGGCCGGGGCCGGCCAGGTCCCAGGCCCACAGGCGGGCGGTCTCGGTTTCGGCCACGTACAGGGTCTGGCCGTCGGGCGACAGGCCGATGCCGTTGGGCTTGTGGATGGGGAAGACCTTCTCCTCGATGTGCGAGCCGTCGATGGCGGCGTAGCAGATGCTGCCGCGGTCCCAGTCGCGATGGCGCGTCTTGCCCGGGTCGGTGAACCAGATGCCGCCGGCGGCGTCGATCACCAGGTCGTTGGGCCCGCGGATGTTGCGCCCGTCTATCCTGTCGTACAGGACTTCGACCTTGCCGGTCTCGATATCGACGCGTTCGATGCGTCCGGTGCGGTAGTCCTCGGGCGTGCCGCTGGTGACCCAGCGGCCATCCTCGCGTTGCCGGAAAGCGAAGCCGCCGTTGTTGGCGACGTAGCAATACCCGTCGGGCCCCATCGCCGCGCCATTGGGGCCGCCGCCCAGTTCGGCCACGATGTGCTTGCGGCCGTCCGGGAAAATGCGCGTCAGGGTCTTGCGCCGGATCTCCACCACCAGCAGGCTGCCATCGCCCACCCACACCGGACCTTCCGGGAACCACAGATCTTCAGCCACTACTCGCATGCCAGCTCCTTGTGTAGTCTGATTGTGTCGCCGATCGCCGTCACGCGGCCGGCAGGCGCAGCGCGCGCAGCATGCGCGCGCGCCGCGTCGCCTCGGTCATCATGAAAGCCCATTCGTTGCCGCCGGTCAGGAAGCGTACGCCCAGCGCCAGCATGGATTCCATGACCTCGGGGTTGTTGCCCAGTCCGCCGCAGCCCGCCGCCAGGCCGTGGCGCTGGCAGGCCCGCGTTACCCGCGCCACGCATTCGGCGATGCGCGGATGGTCGAACTGGCCGGGAATGCCCAGCGCGTCGCACAGGTCCGAGGTGCCCACGTGCAGGATGTCCACGCCCGGCACCGCGGCGATCGCGTCGGCCTGTTCGATGGCCTGCGGGGATTCCAGCATGACGATGACCGTGGTGGCGTCGTCGAGCAGCTTGCGCGCGGTGGCGGCGGGGTACTTGCGGTAGCCCAGCTGCGGCCAGCTGCTGGAGACCGAGCGCTCGCCGGCGGGCGCGAAGCGCGCC
This sequence comes from Bordetella genomosp. 6, assembly GCF_002119705.1. Lineage (NCBI taxonomy): Bacteria > Pseudomonadati > Pseudomonadota > Betaproteobacteria > Burkholderiales > Alcaligenaceae > Bordetella > Bordetella genomosp. 6. Next base: position 4,060,973 of record NZ_CP021107.1, on the reverse strand, counting down.
GCGCGCGCCACCTGGCGCGCCTGGTCGGCCGATTCGACGTGCGGCGCCACGATGCCCTGGGCGCCGGCGTCCAGGATGCGGTTGATGGCGTGCGCGTCGTGGGTCGGCACGCGCACCAGCGGCGTGACGCCCATGCGCTGCGCCATCAGGCAGATCTGCGCGGCGGCCGACTCGGGAATCACCGAGTGCTCCAGATCGATGTTGATGGCGTCGTAGCCGGCCGAGTGCGCGGCGATGGCGATATCGACGCTTTGCACCTGCTTGACGATCATGGACAGGCCCAGGCCGCCGGCGCGCAGGCGCGCCATCAGCGGGTTGTCCAGCGCCACCGGCGCATCGGGCGTGGGGGCGGTGCTCATGGTTTCCTCCGGTCTTCAGAGACGATCAGGTCCTGCGCGGGCAGCGGCTGGCCGGCGACGAATCTTTCCAGGTTGCCCAGCACGTGGGCCGCCACCGGCGCGACGTTGTCGAACACGCCGCCGCCGGCATGCGGCGTGACGACCACCTGGTCCAGCGCCAGCAGCGGGTTGGCCGGGTCGGGCGGTTCGGGGTCGAAGGCGTCCAGGCCGGCGCCCAGCAGGTGGCCGCGTTGCAGCGCCTGGGCCAGCGCCGCTTCGTCGACCAGTTCGCCGCGCGCCGTATTGATGAGCACCGCGCCTTTCTTCATGTGCTGCAGCGCGGCGGCGTCGATCAGGTGCCGGGTGCTGGCGGTGTAGGGCAGGTGCAGGCTGACGATGTCGCTGGCGGCCAGCAGCTCGGGCAGCTCGACCCGGCGCGCGCCCAGCGCCCGTTCCACTTCGGCGGGGGCGGCCTGCTGGTCGCAGTACAGGATGGCCTCGGGCTCGAAGCCCGACAGGCGGCGGGCCAGCTTGCGGCCGATGTTGCCGAACCCCACCAGTCCGATGGTCTTGCGGTGTATCTGGAAGCAGGATTCGCGCATTTCCGCCTTGGGCCACTGCCCGGCGCGCATTTCGCGGTTGACGTAGTAAAGCCGCCGATACACCCCGAGAATCAGCGCCACCGCCAGTTCGGCGACCGGGCCGGCGTTCGAGCCCGCGGTGATGGCCAGCGGAATGCCCAGCCGCCGCGCCGCGTCGACGTCGATGCGGTCCACGCCTATGCCCCATTTGTGCACCGCGCGCACGCGCGTGGCGGCCTGCAGCATGCCGGCGGTCAGCCGCGCCCAGCCGGGCACCAGGAAGTCCGCTTCCCGGCACAGCGCCAGCTGGTGCCGGTCGTCGTAATTGGCCGCGAACCGCACCTCGAAGGGCGGCCGGAACACCGACAGGATCACGCGCTGCACCGCCGGGGCCAGCACGTCCATGAATGCGACGGTATAGGTGGTCGGCTGGCTCATGGCGTTCCCGGCAGTTCGATGGTCATCATCAGCGACGACAGCGACTTGCCGTGCGCGTCCTGCGCCAGCGAGCGCGTCACGCCGCCGCCCAGCGCGCCTTGGATGACGAAGTTGAGCGCCTGCAGGCGCGGCAGCTCGTAGCGGATCACGGGGCCGGTGGCCACGTGGGCGAAGGCCCGCGCGACGACCGCCTCGGTCAGCTGCTCGCGCAGGATCCGCCAGCCGGCCTCGTCGAAGGCGATGACGGAGATATTGGACGTATTGCCTTTGTCGCCGGCCCGTCCATGGGCCAGGTCATGGACGCGCATCATGTGCGGAACTCCCGGATGGTGACTTGGGGATCGACCTGGCCGCGCGGGATAAGGACCGATTGCACGGCCAGCACTTCCCTGACCACCGGGTCCGAACCGCCGGCGCCGCCGGCCGGGCCGTTGACATGCAGCGCGCGGGTCTCGAAACCGACCGCCTCGGCCGCCTTGCGGTCGGCCGTGCGGGCGGCGATGCGCAGCCGCACTTCGTACGGATCGGCGTCCAGGGTGCGCCGGGCGTGCAGGCTGTCGATGCCGATCAGGTCGATGCGCATCTCGCCATAGCGATGGCCGGCGTCGTCCAGGCGCTGGCGCACGGCGGCCGCGGCCATTTCGGCGCGCGCGACGGCGTCGATGCCGGCATAGGAAATCTGCCCTTCGCCGATGTATCCGTCGGTGTAGCCGACGGTCACCTTGTAGGTGTCGGTGCGCGGGCGCGCCCGGGCGCCCGAGATGCGCACCCGGTTCTCGCCCTCCTGGCGCATTTCCAGTTCGGTGATGTCCAGCACGCAGTCGGGCGTGATGTAGGCCGCCGGGTCGTGCACTTCGTAGATGAGCTGTTCCTTGCAGGTGGCCAGGTCCACGCGGCCGCCGCTGTCTGGCAGCTTGCTGACGACGAACGCGCCGTCGGGCCGCATGTCGACGTACGGGAAGCCCAGGCGGCCCAGATCGGGCACCGCCTTGCGGCCCGGCGCGGCGAAGCATCCGCCGCTGACCTGCGCGCAGCATTCGAGCAGGTGGCCGGCCGCCGTGCCCGCCGCCAGGCGCGCCCAGTCTGTGTACGACCAGCCGTAGTGGTGCATGGCGGCTGCCAGGTACAGGGAGGGGTCGGCCACGCGCCCGGTCACCACCAGCTGGGCGCCGGTCGCCAGCGCCCGCACGATCACGTCGGCGCCCAGGTAGGCGTTGGCGCTGACCATGCGCGGCAGCAGTTCCTCCAGCGGCGCGCCGGATTCCAGCAGCGGCAGGCCGGGCTGGCCGCGCAACTGCTCGGTGACGTCGTCGCCCAGCACGGCGGCCGAGTGCAGCGGGCCGAGCGGCTGGGCGCGCGCGAATTCGTGCACCAGTTCGACCGCCGCGATGGGATTGGCCGCGCCCATGTTGGTGATGATTTTCACGCCCTTGCGCAGCGCCACCGGCAGCACCTGGCTCATCCGGTCCATCAGCCTGGGCGTGTAGCCCAGGCTGGGGTTCTTCAGCCGCGACTGGTTTTCCCGCGCCACGGTGCGCTCGGCCAGGCACTCGAACGCCAGGTAGTCCAGTTCGCCGCGCTCGGCCAGCTCCACCGCCGGCGCGATCCGGTCGTCGGCGAAGCTGGCGCCCGCGCCGATGCGCAAGGGCCGCTCGCGGGCGGCGCTCATTGCAGCCCCTTGAGCGCGTCGCCCTTGAGCATCAGGCGATAGAGGAAGCGGAACTCCTGCGGGTCGAAGTCGGCGTTGGCCTGGTGCATGACGCTGCGGTTGTCCCACAGCACGAAATCGCCCTTGCGCCATTGGTGGCGGTACTCGTAGCGCGGCTGGGTGGCGTGTTCATACAGCATGTTGATCAGCGCGAAACCTTCATCTTCGGGCAGCCCGTCGACGCCTTCCATGCGGCCGGTGTTCAGGTACAGCGCGGGGCGGCCGCTGACCGGGTGCACGATCACCAGCGGCTGGTTCGACGAGGCGGCCTCGGCGCGCTGCTGCGGCGTCAGCGCCGCCATCTTGCGCGGGCTGCGGCTGCTCTCGTAGACGTGCTCCGAGCGCAGCGGCGCGATACGCGCCTTGGTCTGTTCGGGCAGGTCGTCGTAGGCGGCGCGCACATCGACGAACTGGGTGTCGCCGCCGTGCGCGGGCAGCTCGATGGCGTGCAGCATCGTGCCCATCGGCGGCTCGCGGAAATTCGAGTGGTCGGTGTGGTAGTTCTCGCCGCGCACATGCAGCTTGCCGTCGCGGATCGGCAGGTCGCGGCTGGAGATGGTGCCCACCAGCGGGTAGTCGGGCAGGGAGAACTTGCCCAGCTGCTGGGGCAGGATCTCGCCGAAGATGCCGGCCGCCCGCAGGAAGCCGGGCGGGTCCAGTTGCTGGTCGCGCACCACCAGGACCGCATGTTCGCTCCACAGCGCGCGCAGCGTTTCGGCCAGTTCCGCGGGGAGCTCGGCGCCGAGATCGACGCCGCGCACTTCGATGCCCAGTCCGTGCTGGGTAAGGGGGCGCGTCTGCAGGCGCGCCGGGTTCGGGGTGTTCATTCGTCCGTCCTCGTTTGGCTGGGGTTCGAACGAATTCTGGGCGCGCAGGGTATTTGTGGCCAATGAATATTTTTGGGTACTCTATCACTCAAACTGATGGGATGAGAGGGGAGCGCCGGCCATGAACCTGCGGCACATCGAAGTCTTCTACGCGATCATGCAGGCGGGGTCCGTGACCGGCGCAGCGCACCTGCTCAACGTGACGCAGCCGGCGGTCAGCAACGTGCTGCGCCATGCCGAACAGCAGCTGCGCCTGAAGCTGTTCGAGCGCATCGGCGGCCGGCTGCAGCCCACGCCCGAGGCCTATGACCTGTTTCCCGACGTGCAGGAGATCTTCGGCCGCATCGGCACGCTCAACCGGCTGGTCGAGGAAATGCGGGGCGGACGCACCGGGCGGCTGGCCATCGCGGCCTCGCCCACGCTGGTCAACGTGTACCTGGCCCGCGCGATCGCGCGGCTCAAGGCCCATGGCGGCGGCACCCAGGTCACCATCCAGTCGTTGCCCACCGTCATCGCCATCGAGAGGGTGGAGCGGCGCGAAGTCGATGTCGGGCTGGTCTACGGGCCGGTGACGGATCCGGGCGTGATCGTGGAGGACCTGGCGGGCTCGGACGTGGTCTGCGCCCTGCACCGCGAAGCGTCCCTGGCCCGGCGCAAGACGCTGGGGCCGGATGACCTGGCGTCGGCGGCGGTGGTGTCCACCGGCCGCACCACCCGCATCGGCGTGGCGGTCAAGCAGGCGTGCGAAGCGCGGGGCCTGCCCGTGCCCGAGGTGTCGGTGGAGGTGAACTCATCGCTGGCGGCCTGCCTGATGGCGGCCGAGCACGTCGGCATCGGCCTGGTGGACCTGGCCGCGGTGAACCAGTATGCCTTGCCCGACGTGGTGTTCCGGCCGTTCCGCCCCCGGGTGGAGCTGCGCCTGTGCCTGATCTACCCCAAGGATCGCCCGCGGTCGCGCGCCACCCTGCGCTTTACCGCGGCGCTGCGCGAGCTGTTCGTCCAGGGTGCGCCCGAGCAGCCCCGGCCGGCCGGGCGCGGCGCCCGCGCGGCCCGCGCGCCGCGCGCCGGCTAGGGCAGGCGCGCCGGCCGGCCGGGCCGCCGAAAACCGGGCGGTTGCCGGCATTGTGGGGTATGGTTACGTGCGCCTGCCACCGGGCGCCCGGACACGAGACAAGGGGCCGCTTCCGCGCGGAAGGGGCCCGGACACGACCCCGACACACACACCATCGATCCCGAGGAGCAAGAATGAGCGAACCGAAGCAACCCGGCTGGCGGCTGGAGACCATCGCCGTACATGGGGGCTACCGGCCCGATCCGACCACGCGCGCCGTGGCGGTGCCGATCTACCAGACCGTGGCCTATGCGTTCGACGATACGCAGCATGGCGCGGACCTGTTCGACCTGAAGGTGCCGGGCAATATCTACACCCGCATCATGAATCCCACCACCGACGTGCTGGAACAGCGCGTGGCGGCGCTGGAAGGCGGCGTGGCCGCGCTGGCGCTGGCCTCCGGCCAGGCGGCGGTGACCTACGCCATCCTGACCATCGCCGAGGCGGGCGACAACATCGTGTCGTCCAGCACGCTGTATGGCGGCACGTACAACCTGTTCGCGCACACGTTGCCGCAGTACGGCATCTCGACCCGGTTCGCCGATCCGCGCAACCTGGCGTCGTTCGAGGCGCTGATCGACGAGCGCACCAAGGCCATTTTCGCCGAGTCGGTGGGCAACCCGCTGGGCAACGTCACCGACATCGCCGCGCTGGCCGAGATCGCGCATCGCCATGGCGTGCCGCTGATCGTCGACAACACGGTGCCGTCGCCCTACCTGCTGCGCCCCATCGAGCATGGCGCCGACATCGTGGTGCAGTCGCTCACCAAGTACCTGGGCGGCCACGGCACCAGCCTGGGCGGGGCCATCATCGATTCGGGCAAGTTCCCCTGGGCCGAGCACAAGGCGCGCTTCAAGCGCCTGAACGAGCCCGACGTGAGCTACCACGGCGTGGTCTACACCGAGGCGTTCGGCGCGGCGGCCTACATCGGCCGCGCCCGCGTGGTGCCGCTGCGCAATACCGGCGCGGCCATCTCGCCGTTCAACGCCTTCCAGATCCTGCAGGGCATCGAGACGCTGGCGCTGCGGGTGGACCGCATCGTCGAGAACTCGGTCAAGGTGGCCGGCTACCTGCGCGAGCATCCCAAGGTGGAGTGGGTCAACTACGCCGGCCTGCCCGACCATGCCGACCATGCGCTGGTGCGCAAGTACATGGGCGGCAAGGCCCCCGGCCTGTTCACTTTCGGCGTGAAGGGCGGCCGCGAGGCCGGCGCGCGCTTCCAGGACGCCTTGCAGCTGTTCACCCGCCTGGTGAACATCGGCGACGCCAAGTCGCTGGCCACCCACCCGGCGTCCACCACGCACCGCCAGCTCAATCCCGAAGAGCTCGAAAAGGCCGGTGTGCGCGAGGAAACGGTGCGCCTGTCGATCGGCATCGAGCATATCGACGACCTGATCGCCGACCTGGAGCAGGCGCTGGCGCAGGTATAAGGCCAGCCGCGCGCGCCGGGCCGCCGCCCCTCAGCCGGGCGGCGGGCCGCCCGCGCCGGTCGCGGCCGGCGCGTGCCGGCGGATCCATTCGATGGCCTTCTGGGCCAGGTCCGACAGGCCGGACTCGTGGCGTGTGATCACGCCGATGGTGCGTTGCGGCGCGCCCTGCAGCGCAATGATGTAGAGCGCGCCGTCGAGCACCAGTTGCGCCGCCGAGCGCGGCAGGATGGCGATGCCGCTGCCGCGCTGCACGAATTTGCCGATGGTCGACAGGCCCTGGATCTCCAGGAAGGGGCGGAACTGCCGGCCCTGTTTCATGAAGGCCATGTCCACGCACAGCCGCGAGCCGGTGCCGCGCGGCATGGAAATCACGGGCAGGGCTTCCAGCGCCTCTTCGCGCCAGACGGTATCGTCGAGCCGGATCGGGAAGTCGTGCGAGGCCAGCAGCACGAAAGGCTCGCGCATGATCTCGGTGTACGACAGGTCGCGGTGCACCACGTCCAGCCCGGACAGGGCGAAATCCACCTTGCGCATGCGCAGCAGGTCCATGGCGGTGTCGTTGATCACGTCATGGATCTTGATGATGGCGCGCGGATGCTCGCCGCGTATGTGATTGACCAGTTGCGGCAGCACGATGGCGGCCAGCGACGGCAGGGCGGCGATCGACAGCCGCTGCGAGCGGCGTCGCGCGACCTCCGCCAGTTCGGTGACTCCCATGTCGAACTCGTCCACCACGCGCGAGGCCACCTCCAGCAGGTCGCGGCCTTCCGGCGTCAGCGACACGCTGCGCGTGCTGCGCTCGAACAGCTTGACGCCCAGCTTGTCCTCCAGGCCCCGGATCATCTTGCTCATGGTGGGCTGGGTGACGTAGAAGCGCTCGGCGGTCTGCCCGAAGTTCAGGGAGCCTGCCAGGGACACGAAGATCTTCAGTTCGCGGGGCGTCAGATTCATTCCTAGATCCGATCAATCACGTCAAAAGTGGAATCACCCTTCCGGACGAGTCCGGATACGCTTGTTGCACGCATCGCAACGCGTCTCAAGCGGAAGGGGAGAACATGCTCAGACTGGATGGCAAGGTGGCGCTGGTGACAGGCTGCGGCTCCACGGGAGAGGGTTGGGGAAATGGCCAGGCCATCTCCGTATTGCTGGCCCGCCAGGGCGCACGCGTATTCGGGGTGGACCTGCGCGAGGAGGCGCTCCGGAACACCGCGGACATCATCCGCCAGGAAGGCGGCGCTGTCGAGACGATGACCGCCGACGCCACGCGCGCGGCCGACGTGCAGGCCATGGTCCAGGCGTGCCTGCGCCGCTATGGCCGCATCGACATCCTCGTCAACAACGTCGGCCGCTCCGAGCCCGGCACGCCGGTGGACATGAGCGAGGCGACCTGGGACGAACAGATGGACGTCAACCTCAAGGCCGCCTACCTGGCCTGCAAGCACGTGCTGCCGGTGATGGAGCGCCAGGGCGCGGGCGCGGTGGTCAACGTGTCGTCGATCGCGGGGCTGCGCTACGTGGGCAAGCCGCAGGTGGCCTACGCGGCGGCCAAGGCCGCGCTGATGCAGATGACGCGCACCACCGCCGTCGTCTATGCGGCGCGCGGCATACGCCTGAATTGCGTGGTGCCCGGCCTGGTGTTCACGCCGCTGGTGCGCCGCCTGGCCGACAAGTACGCCCAGGGCGATTTCGACGGCTTCGTGCGCCATCGCCACGAGCAGGTGCCGATGGGCCGCATGGGCGACGCCTGGGACGTGGCGCATGCGGCGCTGTTCCTGGCCAGCGACGAGAGCCGCTACATCACGGCGCAGGAAATCGTGGTCGACGGCGGCATCACGGCCGCCACGCGCTGAGCGGGCGCGGCCATACCAGGGGAGGGCAGGGCATGTCGGGCAAGAGATTGGCGGGCAAGGTGGCGCTGGTGACGGGCGCCGGCTGCGTGGGGCCGGGCTGGGGCAACGGGCGGGCCATTGCGTATCGCTTCGCGCAGGAGGGCGCGCGGGTGTTCGCGGTGGACCGCGATCGCCGCGCCATGGACGAGACGCTGGAGAAGGTGGCGGCCATCGGCGGCGAGATCACGGCCTGCGAGTGCGATGTCACCGACGCGGCGGCGGTCGCGCGCATGGTGGCCGCGTGCCGCCAAGCCTATGGCGCGGTGGACGTGCTGGTCAACAACGTGGGGGCGCCGCGCCCGGGCGGCGCGGCCGCGCTCGAGGACGCCGACTGGGCGCAGCAGCTGGACCTGAACCTCACCACGGTGTTCTGCGTCAGCAAGCACGTCATCCCCGTGATGGCGGCCCGGGGCGGCGGCGCCATCGTCAATATCGCCTCGACCTCGGGCATACGCTGGACCGGGGCGGCGCAGATCGGCTATGCGGCCGCCAAGGGCGGCGTGATCCAGTATGGCCGGGTCGCCGCGGTCGAGCTGGCCGCGCAGGGCATACGCGTCAACACGGTGGTGCCGGGCCAGATGCACACGCCGCTGGTCGACGCGGTGCTGGCCAGGGCGCAGGCCGGCGGTGACGTGGCCGAGTTGCTGGCGCGGCGCCAGAAGCGCATTCCGTTGCCCTTCATGGGCGACGGCATCGACACGGCCAACGCCGCGCTGTTCCTGGCCAGCGACGAGGCCCGTTTCGTGACCGGCACCGAATTGATCGTCGACGGCGGCATGAGCGCCCGCTGCGACTAGGCCGCGCGGGGCGGCGCGCCGGCGCAGGTCCCGTCCATACCAAGAAGAAGACCGATCCACCCAAGGAGACAGCAATGAAACGCAAATGGTTTGCCACGCTTTGTGCCGCCCTCGTGGCGGCCGCGCCGGCCGCCGCAGTGGCGGCCGACCGGTTTCCGGCCCGGCCGATCCAGGTCGTCATTCCGTTCCAGCCCGGCGACACCGACAACATGCTGCGGCCCTTCCTGGAACGCATGCCCGAGTTCCTCGGCGAGCAGGTCATCCTCAACTACAAGCCGGGCGCGGGCGGCGGGATCGGCGCAGGCTTCGTGGCCGGCAGCGCGCCCGACGGCTACACCCTGGTGGGCACTTCGCCCGGCTCCATCGTCGTGGTGCCGCTGGCCAACCAGGACGTCAAGTACTCGCCGGACAACTTCGAACCGGTGGCCGCGCTGGCCGAAGGCGGGTTGATGATCGTGGCGCCGTCGAATTCGCGCTGGAAGTCGATCGACGAACTGGTCAAGTACTCGAAGTCCAACCCCGAGAAGGTCACCTTCACCAGCTCCGGCGCGCTGGGCATCACGCACCTGCTGGCCGAGGCCCTGGCGCATGACGCCGGCGTGAAGTGGCGCCACATTCCCTACAAGGGCAGCGCGCCCGCCATTACGGCCCTGCTGGGCGGGCACGTGGACATGGCGTCGACGGCCATCGCGCCGGCGCAGGCGCACATCCAGTCCGGCGCGCTGCGGGCGCTGGCCGTGTTCGGCGACGAACGCCTGAAGGCCTATCCCGACGTGCCCACGCTCAAGGAGCTGGGCTACAACATCGGCAGCCCGACCTACTACGGCATTTCGGCGCCGGCCGGCACGCCGCCCGAGGTCGTGCGGGCCATCTACGACGCGGCGCAGAAGGTCTCCGACAAGTACGGGGCCCAGATTGCGGAGAACCTCGCGGTGTTCGGCGCGCAGGCCAGGCTGCTGGACCCGGCGGACTACAAGCAGTACCTGGCCGGCCAGCGGGCCCTGTTCTCGCGCGCCATCGAGCAACTGGACTGAAGAGGAGGCGAACATGGCCGAAGCGCGCAAAGTCATCATCACCTGTGCCGTGACCGGGGCGATCCATACCCCCTCCATGTCGCCGCACCTGCCCGTCACCGCCGCGGAAATCATCGAGGCCTCGGTGGCGGCGGCCAACGCCGGGGCCGCCATCCTGCACCTGCATGCACGCGACCCCGAGGACGGCCGTCCCTCGCAGGACCCGGCGCATTTCCGGCCCTTCCTGCCGGCCATCCGCGACGCGACCGACGCCGTGATCAACATCACGACCGGCGGCAGCCCGCACATGACGGTCGAGGAACGGATGCGGCCGGCCATGGTGTTCGAACCCGAGGTGGCTTCGCTGAACATGGGCTCGATGAACTTCGGGCTGTTTCCCATGCTGCAGCGCTTTACGCAGCTGCGCCACGATTGGGAGCGCCAGCACCTGGAGAACAGCCGCGACCTGGTGTTCAAGAACACCTACCAGGACATCGAGGCCATTCTCGCCAACGGCTACCGCAACGGTACGCGCTTCGAGTTCGAGTGCTACGACACCAGCCACCTGTACAACCTGGCGCACTTCGCGCAGCGCGGCCTGGTGCAGGGCCGGCCGTTCATCCAGACCGTGTTCGGCATCCTGGGCGGCATCGGCCCCGAGGCGGAGGACCTGATGCACATGCGCCGCACCGCCGACCGCCTGTTCGGCACCCAGTATGAATGGTCGGTGCTGGGCGCCGGCCGTAACCAGATGCCGCTGGCGGCCATCGGGCTGGCCACCGGCTCGCATGTGCGGGTGGGGCTGGAGGATTCGCTGTGGATCGGCCCGGGACAGCTGGCCGTTTCCAACGCCGAGCAGGTGGCGCGCATCCGCCGCATCGCCGAGGCGCTCAACCTGCAGATCGCCACGCCGGCCGAGGCGCGCGCCATGCTGGGCCTGAAAGGCGCGGACAAGGTGGCGTTCTGAGGCCGGCGCGGGGCCGCGGCGCGGCCCCGCGCCCGGCGGCCTCTCAGCGCTGGTCGTCGCTGTGGATGCCGAAGGCTTCCAGAAAGCGCGACACCATGTTGTAGGCGGCGACGGTGGCCACCAGCTCGACGAGTTCCTGGTGGTCGAAGTCGGCGGCCAGCTGCGCCATCAGCGGCTTGTCGACGTGCACCTGGCGCGTCATCTGGTCCGTCAGGGCGAGCACGCGCCGCTCCTTGTCGCTGAACCGGCTGGAGGCCTCCCAGTCGGCCAGTTCGTCGATCTGCGCCTGGCTCACGCCTTCCTTGAGCGCGATGGGGATGTGCTGGTCGGCTTCGTACTGCGCGCCGTTGATCTGCGCGACGCGCACGATCACCAGCTCGCGCAGCGCGCCGCTCAGGCTGGCCTTCTGGCGCACCGCCGTCAGGTAGTTGAGCCAGCCCTCGGCGATGGGCGGGCTGTGCAGCAGCATCTGGTACAGGTGCAGGACGCTGCCGCGTTCGGCGACGATGCGCTCGACCAGCGGGCGCGCCTGTTCATTGCCGAGATCGGCGTACGGGATTCTTGCCAAGGCTTGCTCCTCCTCGTGATGGGTTGCCGTGCGCCGTCCACTTTACAGGCGGCGGCCGCGCGGCGGCATTCCCGTTTCGGCACGGGTTATTCATGGGACGCATGAATGATACCGTGGGCGCGCCGGCGCTCAGGGGCGCGCCTTGCCGTCCTGCCGGAACGCCGCCTCGCCGGCGTCCGACACCCTGACCCATTCACGGTCGGGCGGCGCGTCGGCCACATAGCTGTCGTGCCAGTTCCACCACTTGTAGGGCGGCGTCTGCGGATAGCCGGCCGGCGAGTCTTCCCAGTCTTCCTGGCGGCCCAGCGGCGTGATGTCGAGATAGTTCCAGGTGCCGCCCATCTGTTCGTCGCCGCGGCTGTTGACGAAATAGGTGCGGAACAGCCGCGCGCCGTCGCGGATGAACACATTGGTGCCGTGCCATTCGTGCACGCCGAAGTCGGCGTCGAAGCCATCGGTGATGGTGTACCAGGGCATGTCCCAGCCCATGCGGGCCTTCAGCCGGGCGATGTCGGCCTGCGGCGCGCGCGAGACGAACGCCAGGGTGGTGTCGCGCGCGTTGAGGTGGGCCAGGTGGGCGACCTGGTCGGCCACCATGGAGCAGCCGCGGCATGCGTGGTCGGGCCAGCCGTATACGCCCGGCTCGTAGAAGGCGCGGTACACGATGAGCTGGCGCCGGCCCTCGAACAGGTCGAGCAGGCTGGCCGGCCCCTGGGGGCCTTCGAAGGCGTAGCCGTCGCGCACCGCCATCCACGGCATGCGCCGGCGCTCGGCGGCCAGGGCATCGCGGGCGCGGGTGTGGGCTTTCTCCCTGGCGAGCAGGCGCTCGCGCGCCGCTTCCCATTCCTGGGCGGACACCACCGGCGGCGTGTCCATGGCGGGCGGGGAGGATGGGGCGGAAGTTCCGGGTTGGCGGGTCATGGTGCGTCTCCTGGTTCGGGCCAGGCCGCGCGCCGCATGCGCGCGGCCCCGAAACAGTGTGGCACCGCCGGCCGCCGGCGGGGAGTAACAAATGTGGCGCCCTGAATGTGGCGCCCTGGCGCCTGTCCGGCGCCATGCCCGCGCAGCCTCAGCTGAGCAGCGAGCGCGGCATGTTGACGATCATGTCGGCCACCCCGCGCGTGCCGTGCCCCGGGCTCATGTGCTCGAACATGGCCTTGGCCGCCTGGGCCGGCTGGTTGGCGAGCACCGCGTCGAGCACCAGCTGGTGGTGTCCGTAGGACGTCGGAATGCGTCCGACCGCGCCGAAGGCGTGCCGCCGATAGGCGCCGGTCTGGGTCCGCATGCGCAGGATCTCCTGGCGCAGGTAGGGATTGCGCGACCCCTTGTACAGCGCTTCGTGGAAAGCCAGGTTCATTTCCTGCCAGCCCACTTCGTCGTTGGCTTCGACGATGGCGGCGGCGTCCTCGTGCAGTTGCCTGAGCACGACGCGCTCTTCGTCCGTCATGCGCTCGCAGGCATAGCGGGCGCACAGGCTTTCCAGCTCGGCCAGCAGCTCCCACATGGACAGCAATTGCTGCACGTCCATCTTGGCCACCACCATGCCGCCGCGCGGCAGGCTGGTCAGCAGGCCCTGCGCCTGCAACTGCAGCAGCGCCTCGCGCACCGGCGTGCGCGACACATTGTGCTGCGCGGCCAGCTTGCCGTCGTCAACCTGGTCGCCCGGCAACAGCGTGCCGTCCTGGAGTTGCCGTTCGATGTCGATCCGAATTCTGTCGCTGACCTTCATTTTTCTCCCGCATCAGTAGAAACCCCGATATTTTTTTGGATGCGTCCATATAGATTAGCATGCTATAAAATATATCGAAGATGCAGTAAAAAATATTTATAAGGCTTTGGGAAATTCTCATCCAGGACGAAGGCCGCCGCATGCCAGCGGCGGTCCGCGCCTGTTCCCAAGGCGTCACATTAAGGATTCGCTGACCATGTCCGGCTCCAAGCCCCTGTCCCAGATTCGCGTTCTCGATCTTTCCCGCGTGCGCGCCGGCCCCGCGTGCGTGCGCATGCTGGCCGATTTCGGCGCGGACGTGATCCGCATCGAGCCGCCTCGCGGGGTCGACCCCAACGAGGCGATGTTCGCGGCCGACCGCATGAGCGGGGATTTCCAGAACCTGAACCGCAACAAGCGTTCGCTCACGCTGAACCTGAAGTACCCGCAGGGCCGCGAGATCCTCTACAAGCTGGTCGAGACCGCCGACGTGGTGGTCGAGAACTGGCGCCCCGACGTCAAGGCGCGCCTGGGGCTGGACTACGAGACGCTGCGCGGCATCAACCCGCGCATCATCCTGGCCAGCATTTCCGGTTACGGCCAGTCTGGCCCGTATGCGCGGCGCCCGGGTTTCGACCAGATCATCCAGGGCCTGAGCGGGCTGATGTCGATCACCGGCGAGCCGGGCGGCAAGCCCATGCGCGCGGGCCTGGCCGTGGCGGACGTGGGCGCCGGCATGTACGCGGCCATGGGCATCCTGATGGCGGTCATCGAGCGCCAGCGTTCCGGCCAGGGGCAGTGGGTGCAGGCGTCCCTGCTGCACAGCCTGATCGCCATGCTGGACTTCCAGGTGGCCCGCTACCTGAACGAGGGCGACGTGCCGGTCGCGGTGGGCAACGACCACCCGACCAGCTCGCCCATGGGCCTGTACCAGGCCAGCGATGGTCCGTTCAACCTGGGCTCGTCGGGCGAAGGCACCTGGCAGCGCCTGTGCCGCATCCTGGGCCGCGAGGACCTGGTCGAGGTGCCCGAGTACGGCAGCGAGAAGCTGCGCGTGCGCAACCGCGCCATGCTCAACGAGGTGCTGGCGCCGATCTTCGCGCGCCATGACGTGCAGCACTGGGTCCGGGTGCTGAACGAAGGCGGCGTGCCGGCCGGTCCGGTCTACACGATTCCGCAGGTCATCGCCGACGAGCAGGTGCGGCACCTGAACGTGGCGGTCACGGTGCCGACCAGCGTCGACCAGGACGTGACGGTCATCACCCAGCCGGTGGTGCTGTCGCGCACCCCGGCCGAGGTGACGGCCGGCGCGCCGCAATGGGGCGAGCACAGCGAAGCCATCCTGGCCGAGCTGGGCTACCAGCCTGCCGACCTCGAACGCCTGCGCGCGCAAGGGGTGTTCTGAACGGCCGCGCCGGCCGGCATCGAACGCAGTTCAACCATCATCGAGCAACGAGTCCACATACCATTCCCAGGGGAAAACGATGAAATACTGGAAAATACTTTGCGCCGCCGCGCTGGCGTGCGAGCTGATCGCGTTGCCCGGCCTGGCCGCCGCGGCCGATCCCGTGGTGCTGAAGTTCTCGCACGAGGCGCCCGAAACGCAGGCCAAGGGCCGCGCCGCCAACTACTTCGCCGAGAAGGTCGCGGAACTGAGCGGCGGCAGCCTGAAGATCGAGGTGTTCCCCAGCGCGCAGCTCATCCCCACCAAGGACGAGGTGCGCGCGGCCATGCGCGGGCAGGTCGACATCATCGCACCGCAGACCAGCTATTTCATCCCGATCGACAACAGCTGGGACGTTTTCTACATGCCCATGCTGTTCGACAACGCGCAGCAGGGCATGCGCATCGTGCAGGGCGAACTCGGCCGCGAGATGCTGGCCGGCCTCAAGCGCAACCGCCTGCACGGGCTGGGCATCTGGCATGACGGCCCGGGCTATGTGTTCGTGCGCGGCAAGCCGGTGGAAAAGCCCGCCGACCTGGCCGGCAAGAAGATCCGCATCTTCCCCTCGGCGCCGCTGGAGGCCGGCATACGCGCCGCCAACGGCATCCCGGTTTCGCTGCCCGCGCCCGACGTCTATGTGTCGCTGCAGCAAGGGCTGATCGAGGGCGTGGTGTCGGCGATCACGTTCGCCGCGCCCAGCCGCTGGTACGAGGTGGTCAAGGGCGGCACCCGCATGACGCTGTTCGTCGGCGGCTATGGCGTGGTGGTCAACGACCGCCGCTGGGAGTCGCTCAGCGAGGAGCATCGCAAAGTGCTCGAAGAGGCCATGCGCCTGACGGAGAAATGGAACTACGACCACACCGTCGAGAACATCGCGCAGTCCGAGAAGCTGATGACCGACAACGGCGTCACGTTCGCCGACCCGACGCCGGAAGAACTGGCCCAGTGGCGCGAAGTGATGAAGCCGGTCTACAAGAACCAGCCCGAGAACATCCGCCAGCGCATCGAACAGGTCGAGAAGCTGAAGGCCGCGATGGCCAAGTAGACCAGCTCCCGGGAAATCATCATGCTGACTTTGCTGCGCAGACTGGGCCGGGCCTGGGACACGGTCGAGCTGATGGTCGGGGGGGTCTTCCTGACCCTCTCGGTCATCCTGATCGTCACGGAGATCGCCGGCCGCAACCTGTTCGGGGTATCGATGGTCGGGGCCGACGAGATCGCCTCGTACATGGTCATCTGGAGCGTGTTCTTCACGGCGTCCATCGCCGCCAAGAAGAACATGCATATCCGCATCGACGTCATCTTCACGCTGGCCTCGCCCGCAGTGGGGCGGATGCTCGATATATTCGGCAGCCTGATGTCCGCCGCGTTCGCCGCCTACCTGACCTACTCGGGCCTGGTGCTGGTGCACGACAGCTGGATATTCGGCGAGACCACCATGACCATGCTGAGGCTGCCGCTGTGGGTGCCGCAACTCATCATGCCGATCGGCGGCTTCCTGCTGACCGTGCGGCTGGTCCAGCGCGTCGTCCACCTGCTCAAGACTCCCGCCTCGGCGCTGGTTTCGGAAGCCGTCCATAGCCCCACGGCCTAGCGCTCGATCTGAGAGAAAACCATGTTCGCTACTTTTTCGACGCTGTTCGCCGCGCTGGTGGGCGGCATGCCGGTGGCCTTCGCCCTGGGCGCCTGCGGCCTGGCGTATCTGCTGACCCAGAACGCCGCGGCCGACGCCCTGGCTTCGCAGCTGTTCGGCTCGCTGAACTCGTCCGGCCTGCTGGCCATTCCGTTCTTCATCCTGGCCGCCGAGATCCTCAGCCGCACGGGCGCCACCATGCGCCTGATCCACCTGATCGACACGTTCCTGCGGCACACCCGCGGGGGGCTGCTGGCCATCGCCGTCATCGCCACGGCGATGTTCTCGTCGATCTGCGGCAGCTCGGTCGCCACGGCCGCGGCCATCGGCACCGTGATGATCCCGGAAATGGTCAAGCGCGGCTATGACCGCACGCTGTGCGTGGGACTGATCGCCAGCGCCGGCGGGCTGGGCATCCTGCTGCCGCCCAGCGTGCCGCTGGTCGTCTATGGGATGGTGACCGAGAGCTCGATCGCCGGGCTGTTCGCCGCCGGCGCGGCGGTGGGCATCGTGCTGACCATCTGCCTGGTCATCGTGGCCTACATCTTCGGCTGCAAATCCGGCGTGGCGCCGCAGCCCAAGGCGAGCGCCGCCGAGCGCTGGAAGGCGTTCAAGGCCGCGCTGGGCGTGCTGCTGTCGCCGGTGATCGTGCTGGGCGGGATCTATTCCGGCATCTTCACGCCCATGGAAGCGGCGGCGGTCAGCTGCGTCTACGCGCTGGCGCTGGCGCTGTTCTATGGCCAGACGGCGCGCAAGCTGCTGGCGGTGCTGACCGACGCGGCCACCACGTCCTCGCTCATCATGCTGATCCTGGCCGGCGCGCAGCTGTTCGGGTATGCGATGACCAACGAACGGGTGCCGCACGCCATGTTCGACTTCGTGTCGTCGATGGACCTGTCCAAGGCCGGGTTCTACATCGGGGTGATGCTGTTCTTCCTGGTGATAGGGATGTTCCTGGAAGTGATCTCGGTCATCCTGATCACCATGCCCATCCTGCTGCCCATGCTGGCCGGATTCGACATCAATCCGATTTTCTTCGGTATCTTCGTGATCCTGAACATGGAGATCGCGGTGATCACCCCGCCCATCGGCCTGAACCTGTTCGCCATCAGCGCGATCAGCGAGGTGCCGGTGATGCGGGTGTTCCGCGGTTGCGTGCCGTTCGTGCTGCTGCTGTTCGCCTTCATGGTGGCCATGGTCTTCATCCCCGGCGTGCCGGAATTGTTCGACTACTTCTAGCCATGCAAACGGATCGCCCGCCGCTGTATGCGGTGAACCACTACCTCTGCCCGGCGGGCACGCCGCTGCCCGAGTTCGCGGCCCGCGTGGCCCGGGCCGGCTTCGGCGGCATCGGCCTGACCGCCGCCGCGCTGGACGAAATGCCTCTGCCGGCGATCGCGTCGCTGCTCGACGGCCTGGGGCTGCGCGTCTCGTCGGTCAACACCGCCGGGTTCTTCCGCGGCGGCGCGGCCGGCCAGGCCGGGCGCAACCTGCGGCTGCTGGAGGCGGCCGCGGCGCTCGACGCGGTGGCGTTGAACGTCATCGTGGGCGCCGACGACGAATCCGTGCCGCTGCAGCAGGCGCGGCAGGCGGTGGCGCGGGCGCTGGAGGGTTTTGGCGCGCAGGCGCGCGCGGCCGGCGTGCGGCTGGCGATCGAGCCGCTGAACCTCTCCAACGTTTTTTCCAAGAGCTGCGTCAACACCATCGCGCAAGTGGAGGCGCTGCGCGATGCCATTGGCGAAGCGACGATCAATGTCGATTACTTCCACCTGTGGGCCGACCCGGACCTGCCGCGCCTGCTGGGCGGCCAGGGCGTTCCCATCGGCCTCACGCAGTGGTGCGACGTGACCTGGACCGGCCATCCGGGCCAGGCGCGGCGCGCCCCGCTGGGCGCCGGCCGCCTGCCGGCCGCCGGATACCTGGACGGGCTGGCGGTGGACTGCCCCGTCGAGATAGAGCTTTTCATCGATCAACTTCCCGGGATGGACTATGCGCGGATCATCGACGATTCCGCGCGGCGTCTCGGCCTCAAAGGCGAGTAGAAACCATGGCAACCGCGATAGCTTCCGATGGCGTGCGTCTGCACTACGAAACGACCGGGGAGGGCACCCCCATCGTTTTCGTCCACGAGTTTGCCGGCAACCTGCGCAGCTGGGAGCCGCAGGTGCGGCATTTCGCGCGCCAGTACCAATGCATCCGCTTCAACGCCCGCGGCTATCCGCCCTCCGAGGTGCCCGAAAGCGCCTCGGCGTACTCGCAGGCGCAGGCGGTGCGCGACATCGTCGCGGTGATGGACGCGGCCGGCGTGTCCAGGGCGCACGTCGTCGGCCTGTCGATGGGCGGCTTCGCCGCCCTGCACCTGGGCCTGGCGCACCCCGAGCGCGCGCTGTCGCTGTGCGTGGCGGGCGTGGGCTATGGCGCCGAGCCCGGCCGCCGCGACCTGTTTCGCCAGGAGTCCGAAACCAGCGCGCGGCTGCTGCTCGAACTGGGCATGCCGGCCTTCGCCGAGCGCTATACCCAGGGCCCCACGCGCATGCCGTTCCTGCGCGCGGACCCGCTGGGCTTCGCCGAATTCGTCGCGCTCATGAAAACCCATTCGGCGCTGGGCTCGGCCAACACCCAGCTGGGCGTGCAACGCGAGCGCCCCTCGCTGTACGAGCTGGAGGAGCAGCTGGGCGCGCTGACGGTTCCCACGCTGATCCTCAACGGCGACGAGGACTGGCCCTGCCTGGCGCCGGGCCTGATGCTCAAGCGCGTGATCCCGTCGGCCGCGCTGAGCGTCATTCCCAACTGCGGCCATACCATCAACCTGGAGGCCAGCGAAGCCTTCAACCGCGTGCTGGGCGACTTCATGGTGCACGCGGCCAGCGGCCGCTGGCCGCAGCGCGATCCGCGCGCCATGGCCGATACCATCACCGGCATGTCGGGAGGCAAGTCTTGAACATCCTGGTCACCGGCGGGGCAGGCTTTGTCGGCCTGAACATCGTGGAGCGCCTGCTCAAGGCGGGCGCAAGCGTCGTGTCGTACGGCAGCGAGACGCCGCCGCCCCGGGTCATGGACTATCTCGGGGCGCTGGGCGGACGGTTCGAGGCGGTGCAGGGCGACGTGCGCGACGGCGCGCGCATCCGCGCCGTGTTCGCGCAGCACGGGATCACCGACGTGGTCCACGGCGCGGCGATCACCGCGGGCCTGGAGCGCGAGCGCGCCCAGCCGCACGCCGTGATCGAGGTCAACCTGCTGGGTACGCTGGAGGTGCTGTCGGCCGCCGCGTCGTGCGGCATCCGGCGCGTCGTGCAACTGGGCACGGGCTCGGTCTACGGGGCGCGCTGCCGCACCGACGGCCTGCTGGATCCGGACCAGGATCCGCCGGTGCCGGATTCGCTGTACGGCGTGACCAAGTACGCGGCCGAGCGGCTGGCGTGCCGCTACCGGGCCCAGCACGGACTGGACGTGGTGGTGGCGCGCCTGGGCGTGGTGTTCGGCCGCTGGGAGCACGACACCGGCGTGCGCGACACGCTCAGCATCCCGTACCAGATCCTCGGCCAGGCCCGCGCGGGCGGGACCGCCGCGCTGGCGCGGCAACTGCCGGACGACTGGGTCTACGCCCCCGACGTCGCGCAGGCCGTGCACAAGCTGCTGCTGGCGCGCGAACTGGGCCGGCCCGTCTACCAGATCGGCACCGGCGGGCGCTGGTCGGCGCAGCAGTGGTGCGAGCTGGTGCGGGCCCGCTTCCCGGGCTTCGAATACCGTTTCGTGGATACCCCGGAGCAGGTCAACGTCGGGCGCCAGACGCCCACGCCGCGCGCGCCGTTCTCCATCGACGCGTTGCGCGACGAGGTCGGCTACCGCCCCGAGTACGACGCCGCGGCCGCGCTGGACGATTACCTGGCCTGGCTGGCGCTGGGCCTGTACGCCACCGGGCCGAACGCCGCGCAACAAGGATGACGGACATGAACCCAGTGGGATCGAAAGCCGGCGGCGAGACCGGCGGCCTGCTCATGGGCCTGGTCGCCGTGGCCATCTTCGCCATGTCGCTGCCCATGACGCGGCTGGCGGTCGGGGACGTCTCCGCGCCGCAGCTCTCGCCGGTCTTCGTCACCTGCGCGCGCGCGGCCCTGGCCGGCTTGCTGAGCATTCTCTACCTGCTAGCCATCCGCTCGCCGCTGCCCCCCAGGCGGGTGCGCATGTCGCTGTTTGCCAGCGGCATGGGCACGGTGGTCGGTTTTCCGCTGTTCCTCGCGCTGGCGCTGCGCTACGTGGACGCCATGCAGGCCGCGGTGTTCACCGGCGTGCTGCCGCTGGCCACGGCGGTGTTCGGCGCCATCCTGTTCCGGCAGCGTCCCTCAGCCGCGTTCTGGCTGTGCGCCGTGGCAGGATGCGCCCTGGTGCTGGCGTTCGCCCTGTATCGCGGCAACGGCCAGGTCGGTTATGGCGACCTGATGCTGCTGGCGGCGGTCATCGTGGGCGCCATCGGCTATGTCACCGGAGCCAAGGCGTCGGCGGCCATGTCGGCCGGCGAGGTCATCAGCTGGATACTGGCCGTCACGTTCGTGCCGATGCTGGCCGTCAGCCTGGCCTATTGGCCGGCCGACGCGGTCTCGTGGAAGGCCTGGGGCGGGGTCGGCTACCTGGGCGTGTTTCCCATGTGGATCGGTTTCTTCATCTGGTATCGCGCCATGACGGTGGGGGGCGCGGTGCGCGTGAGCCAGGTCCAGCTGCTGCAGCCGTTCCTGGCCCTGCTGTTCGCCGTGCCCATCGTCGGCGAGTCGCTCGACGGGCTGACCATCGCCTTTTCGCTGGCCATCATCGCCATCGTCTACCTGGGCAAGCGCGCCCGGGTGAATTAAGCGGCGGCGCTGGATACGGCGCATCCCGGCGAGGGCGTTGTCGGGCGGCATCGTTCCAAAAAAAGGACTATGAGATCGAATTTGCGTAACTAGTCGGTTGATCGTTCCATTTTTATTATGTGCGGACCGTTACTTTTCGCGCCTTCCGGGGCGCATCTCTCCAGGAGAAAGTCATGTCCGTACCCGCCAATTTCAACGGCCAGCGTCCCGTCATCGATCCCGCCGATTCGGTGATGCTGCTGATCGACCACCAGAGCGGCCTGTTCCAGACGGTGGGCGACATGCCGATGCCGGAGTTGCGCGCCCGCGCGGCCGCGCTGGCCAAGATGGCCACGCTGAGCAAGCTGCCCGTCATCACCACGGCCTCGGTGCCGCAGGGCCCCAACGGCCCGCTGATTCCGGAAATCCACGCCAACGCCCCGCATGCCCAGTACGTGGCGCGCAAGGGCGAGATCAATGCCTGGGACAACCCCGAGTTCGTGGCGGCGGTCAAGGCCACCGGGCGCAAGACGCTCATCATCGCCGGCACCATCACCAGCGTATGCATGGCTTTCCCGTCGATCAGCGCGGTGGCCGATGGCTACAAGGTCTTCGCGGTGATCGACGCCTCGGGCACCTATTCGAAGATGGCGCAGGAGATCACCCTGGCCCGCGTGGTGCAGGCCGGCGTCGTGCCGATGGACACGGCGGCGGTGGCTTCCGAACTGCAGCGCACCTGGAACCGCGCGGACGCCCAGCAGTGGGCCGAAGTCTACACTCAGGTGTTCCCCGCCTACCAGTTGCTGATCGAAAGCTACGTCAAGGCGCAGGACGTGCTGAAGAACAACGAAATCCTCGATTCCCAGCGCTGAGGGACGGCAGGCATGAGCGCCTGTCCCTGGGGGACAGGCGCCGCGACGCCGGCATGACGGCGCGCGCCAGGACCTGCGCGGGCCTGCCGCCGCCGGGCGCGCCTGGCGGATATCCAGACGGGAGAAGAGCCTGGAAAACCTCAACGATCTCTATTACTTCGTGCAGGTGGTGCGCCACGGCGGCTTCGCGCAGGCCGGGCGGCTGCTGAACATTCCCAAGTCGCGCCTGAGCCGGCGCGTGGCCGCGCTGGAGGAACGGCTGGGCGTGCGCCTGGTGCACCGCTCCAGCCGCAGTTTCTCGGTGACCCACATCGGCCAGGAGTACTACGCCCAGTGCCAGGCCATGCTGGCCGGCGCCGAGGCCGCGCAGGAAGTCATAGACCGCGTCCACGCCGAGCCGCAGGGCATCCTGCGCGTGACCGCGCCGCCCGCGCTGATCCAGGGCGCGCTGGCGCAACTGGTGGCGCGGTTCATGATCCAGTGTCCCAAGGTGCATGTGCATCTGAAGAGCCTCAACCGTCCGGTGGACGTGCTGAGCGAGGGGTTCGACCTGGCGGTGCGCGTGCGGTTCGGGCCGGTCGAGAGCAGCGAGCTCATCATGAAGCCGCTGGGCGTCGCGCGCCAGCGGCTGGTGGCCAGCCCGCGCCTGCTGGCGCGGGGCGCGGCCATTCGCGGGCCAGAAGACCTGGCGCGCCTGCCGTCGGTGGTGCTGGGCACGGAACTGCGCGAAGGGCGCTGGGACCTCGAAGACGACCAGGGCCGCCGCTTTGCCGTGGCCTTGCGGCCGCGGCTGGCGACCGACGACGCGGCGGCGCTCAAGGCCGCGGTGCTGGCGGGCGTGGGGGTCGGCGCGTTGCCGCTGGTGATGATGCGCGAGGAATTGCGCGCCGGCGCGCTGGTGGCCTTGTGCGAGCCGTGGCAGCCGGTGCCCGGCCAGGTGCACGCGGTCTTTCCTTCGCGCCGCGGCGTGATGCCCGCGGTGCGCGAGCTGCTGGAGTTCCTGGGCAAGGAGTATCCGCGCAGCGACGACGGGCGGCTATGATGCACGGGGCGCGCATCGCCGCGCCGCCATGCCCGTATTCGCCGAGTCGTTGCCGTGTCCCCAGCCCAGCCCCTGTTCCGTCCCGCCGTGCCCGCCGACGCGGCGCGCTGCCACCAGATCGAGATTTCCGCCTACGAGGGCGACGAGGCGGCCACGCGCGAGAAAATCGCCCGGCGCATCGCGCTGTATCCCGAGGGCTTTCTCGTGATGGAGCTCGATGGCGCGATCATCGGCTTCATCAACAGCGGCTGCGCCCATGAGGTCGTCATGTCCGACGAGGCCTTCAAGGAGCTGGTCGGGCACGATGCCCAGGCGCCCAATGTCGTGATCATGTCGGTGGCGATCGATCCCGCCTGCCAGGGGCGCGGCTACGCCACGCTCATGATGCGCGCCTTCGTCGCGCGAATGCGCGCGCTGGGCAAGCGCACGATCCACCTCATGTGCAAGCAGCGCCATGTCGCGCTGTACGAACGCCTGGGATACCGCTATGTGAGGCCGTCCGCCTCGGACCATGGCGGCATGGCCTGGCACGAAATGATCATGCCCCTCTGACGCCGCGCTTGGGGCGCGCCGCGCCCTGGCTGGGCCCGATACTTGCTGGCGCACTGCGGTGGCGGTTCCGGCGTCCGCGTCCCTGTGGCAGGCGCGCCGGATCGCCGCCTTCGAACCGCGCACTGCCGCGCGATCAAAAAGGAGCACGCGCCATGTTGGGAACCATCTTGATAATCCTGTTGATCCTGGCCCTGATCGGGGCAGTGCCGGCCTGGCCCTACAGCCGCGGCTGGGGTTATACGCCCAGCGGGTTGCTGGGCGTGGTGCTGGTTGTCCTGATCGTCCTGCTGCTCATGGGCAGGATCTAGCCGCGCCGCGCGCGGCGCCGCGACCGCCCGCCGGGGCCGTTCAGATGGCGCCGCGCGCCGACAGGCCGGCAATGCTTGCTTCGCTCAGGCCCAGCAGCCCGCCCAGCACTTCGGCGGTATGCTCGCCCAGCGCGGGGGCCGGCGCGATCGGCCCGGCCGGGGTGGCCGAGAACCTGGGGCCGACGCCTTGCATTTTCAGCGGCCCCAGGCGCGGCGTGTCGACCGTGACGATGTTCTGCCGCGCCGCATAGTGCGGGTCGGCGAAGATGTCGGCGATCGAATAGGTGGTGGCATGGGCGATGCCCTGTGCCTGCAGGGCCGCGAACACGTGCCCGGGGTCGTTGTCCTTGATCCAGGCGGCGACCGTGCCGTTGAGTTCGCCGATGTGCTGCCAGCGCAGTTCATGGGTGGCGTAGCGCGGCTCGGACGCCAGCGCGGGCTGGCCCATGGCGGCGCACAGGCGCGCGAACATGGCGTTGTTGGAGACCGTCAGGATGAGAAAGCGCCCGTCGCGCATTTCGAAGGTCTCGCCAGGCGCCGCGGCGAAATGCACATTGCCCTGCCGCTGGCGCACCGTACCCAGGCGGTCGTGGGCGGTCGCCAGCACATCGGTGAAGCGAAACACCGATTCGTACAGCGCCAGGTCGATGTGCTGCCCCGGGCCGTCGCAGGCATCGCGCCGATAGAGGGCCATCATCAGCGAAAACGCCCCGAACAGCGCCGACTGGTAGTCGGCCAGCGAGTTGCCCGATTTCAGCGGCGGCCGGTCCGGGTAGCCGGTCAGGTGCATCAGGCCGCCGAAGGCCAGGGCGATGCGGTCGTACGCCGCCCGGCTCGCGTTCGGCCCGGTCTGGCCGAAGCCGGAAATGCTCAGCATGACGATGCGCGGATTGGCCTTGGCCAGCTCGGCGTAATCCAGGCCCCACTTCGCCAGCGTGCCCGGGCGGAAGTTCTCGACCACGGCATCGGCCTGCCGGGCCAGGTCGCGCAGCAGCGCCTGGCCCTCGGGCTGGCGCAGATCGAGAGTGACCGATTTCTTGTTGCGTCCCTCGACGTTCCAATACAGGCTTTCACCCTGCTCGAAGGGGCCGATCTGCCGCAAGGTATCGCCCGTGCCGGGCTGCTCGATCTTGATCACCTCCGCGCCGAAGTCGGCGAGCAGGGTGCCCACCACGGGCCCGGCGATCATGGTGCCCAGTTCGAGGATGCGCAGCCCCGCGAGCGGACCGCTGCGAGCCGGGGTGGTCGTGTCTTTCATCATGCTTGGCTGCCGATGGCTACCTGCGGCCAGGCGGCGCGTTGCCGCGCTCGCCCCGCATGCCGCAGGAAATGAGATTGGAGAAAATGCGCGCCACTTGCTCGCCGGGGATCGGGCCTTCCGGGTTGAACCACAGCGGGATCTGGTTGATCGCGCCCATGAAGAACGCGACGACCAGGCCGGGATCGTTGTCCGCGATGTCGCCGTCGGCGATGGCCTCGTTCACCCATTGGCGCAGGGCCGAATCGAATTGGCGGCGCCGCTTGAGGATGGCCAGCCGCTCGGGTTCGCGCAGCGACGTGGCCGGTTCGGTCAGGACGGCGTAGCTGCCCAGCTCGCCGTTGATCAGGCTCACATACCGGAACACGAACTCGCGCAGCCGCCCGAACGCGGTCGCCTGCGCGGCGCGGGCTTCGTCCATGGCGCGGTCGCCCAGGTCGAGCGCGAAGTTGTGGCACTCGAACAGGATTTCGTTCTTGTCCTTGACGTAGTAGTAGAGCGCCGGCTTGGATACGTGCAGGGCGCGGGCGACGTCGTCCAGCGAGGCGTTGTGGTAGCCCAGCCGGCTGAACGACTTGCCTGCTTCGCGAATCAGGGCGCGCCGCTTGACCTGGAACATTTCGTCGCGCGATGGAAGGTCTGCCCCCCACTTGGAGTTTGCTGGTTTGCGAGCCATGTCGGATGCCGTAGTCAGAAGAAAGCAAAGGGCAAAGATACACCAGGCTGTCAGCGGACCACGGCATGTGCTGGCTCACTCCAGGCTGCCGCGGGCCTTGGCCTGGGTTACCACCTTTTCCCACATGGCCGCTTCGCCGCGCTGGAACTGCAAGGCCGCGGCGGGCGTGCCCGGCGCCGGCTCGAAGCCGCGGTTGCGCAGCGCTTCCTGCGTGGCGGCTTCGCCCAGGAATGCGTTGGTGGCGGCATTCAGGCGCGCGATCACGGCATCGGGGGTCCTGGCCGGTGCGTACAGGCCCAGCCAGGTATCGACCGCATAGCCGGGCAGGGTGGCGGAGGCCGAGGGCACTTGCGGCAGCTCGCGCGAGCTGCCCGGGCTGGCGATGGCCAGGGCGACCAGGCGCCCGGCGCGGATGTGCGGCATGGCCGAGATGGTGTTGGTCACCATCAGGTCGATCTCGCCGCTGGCCAGCGCCGTTTCGGCCTGCGACGCGCCCTTGTAGGGGATGTGCGTGAGCTCGATGCCGGCGGCCTGCTGCAGGAATTCGGCGCCCAGGTGCAGCGCGCCGCCCTGGCCATTGGAGCCGAATTTCAGTTTGTCCGGGTTCTGCTTCGCGTAGCGGATGACGTCGTCCAGGGATTTCAGGCCGGATGCGCTGCTGGCCACGAGGACGGTCTCGGCATGGGCCAGCAGGCCCACCGGACGGAAGTCGTGCTCGAAATCGTACGGAACCTTGGATACGAGCGGATTGACCACGGCCACGCTGCTGGGTGCCAGCAGCAGGGTGTAGCCCTCGGGATCGGCGCGCGCGACGTGCTGGGCGCCGATCGAACCGGTAGCGCCGGGCTTGTTCTCGACCACGACCGGCTGGCCAAGGGCCTGCGTCAGGTGCTGGGCCAGCAGGCGCGCCAGCACGTCGGTGGCGCCGCCGGGCGACATGGGTACGACGACGGCGATCGATTTCGACGGGAAGGCGTCGGCATTGGCCAGGGCCGGCGCGGCGCAGGCGGCCAGCGCCAGTGCGAATAGGCGGCGCAACGCCAGGCGCCTGGCCAGTATTTGGCGAAAGTCATGGAACACGGTTGTCTCCTGTGGGTATTGTCTTGGCAAAGTGTGTCGGCAAAGGCCGGGGTGCTGCGTCAAAGATGAAGAATCGTCGCCACGGCCACGGCGGCGTCGCCGCCCAGCTGCCCGCCGTTGTTCTCGGCCAGTCCCACCTTGGCGTGTTCGCGCTGGCGCGCGCCGGCCTCGCCGCGCAATTGGTGGGTCAGTTCGACCAGTTGGGCCACGCCGGTCGCGCCGATGGGGTGGCCGCGGCTGAGCAGTCCGCCGCTGGCGTTGACCGATACGCGGCCGTTGAGATCGGTCGCGCCGCTGCGCAGCAGGTCCACGCCGCCGCCTGGCGCGCACAGCCCGAGGTTCTCGTAGTGGATCAGTTCGGCCGGCGCCGAGGCGTCGTGCACTTCGGCCACATGGATCTCGGACGGGGCGATGCCGGCTTGCCGGTAAACGGCCTGCGACACGCGGGTGGCGCAATTGGGCTGGTCGGCGTCGTCCAGCGCCGTCACCAGTGTCGAGCCGCCTACCCAGACCGGGCGGGCGCCGGTCAGGCCGGCCAGGGCGCGGGCCGAGCACAGGACGATGGCCGCGGCGCCGTCACCGATCGACGAACACATCGGCAGCGTCAGCGGATCGCTGATCATGCGGCTGGCCAGCACTTCCTCGATGGTGGTTTCCTTGCGGAACTGCGCGTTGTCGTTGCGCGCGCCGGCCCGCCGGCTCTTGACCACGATGCGGGCGAAATCCTGCGCGGTCGCGCCGGTGGCGCGCATGAATTTGCGCGTCTTTTCCGCATAGATGTCCATGAAGATCGTGCCCGAGCCGGACCCGATATGCTCGGGCATGGGTTCTTCCAGGTCGACCGCCTTGCCGAAGGCGCCGAACGACACGCTCTTGTCGGGGTGGGAAAGTTTCTCGGCGCCCACGACCAGCACGATGTCGGCCTGGCCGCCCTGGATAGCCTGCCAGGCCAGGTGGAAGGCGGTGCTGCTGGAGGCGCAGGCGTTCTCGACGTTGAAGATCGGCTTGCCCGCCAGGCCGGTGTGGCGCAGGGCTGCCTGGCCACGGATCATTTCCTGGCCGGTGATCAGCCCGGCCGCCGCGTTGGCGAAATAGACCTGGTCCACCTGCGCGGGCGCGATCCCGGCGTCGCCGAGCGCATCGCGCACGGCGGCCTCGGCCAGGCTGCGCGTCGAGCGGTCCAGGAACTTGCCGAAGGGGGTCATGCCCACGCCTATCACTGCTGTTCTTTGAGTCATGGTTTGCCTAGGTGAAAGAGGATGCGCGTTCAACGGCCCTGGAAGCGGGGCGGGCGTTTCTCGCGGAATGCCGCCAGCCCTTCGGCGCGATCGAACGACAGGCTGTGCAGGTGGTTGAGTTCGCGCTCGCGCCGCATGGCCACGGGCGCGGGCTGATCGGCGGCGTCGTTGAGGGCGCTTTTCATGCGAGCGATGACCAGCGGGCTCTTGCTGGCGATCTGGCCGGCCAGTTGCGCGGCGTGCGCGGCCAGCTGGTCGGCGGGCACCGCGCGCGCGACCAGGCCCAGCGCCACCCACTCGCTGGCCGGCAGCGACTGGCCGGTGAACATGACGTACTTGGCGTTGCCGATGCCGATGCGGCGGGGCAGCCGCACGGTCGCGCCGCCGCCGGGGAACATGGCGTAGTTGGCGTGGGCGTCGCCCAGCCGCGCGCTATCGGCCGCGAGCACGATGTCGCAGGCCAGCACCAGCTCCAGGCCGCCGGCGACGGCGATGCCGTTGACGGCGGCGATCACGGGCTTGGCGCTCGCCTCGATCAGCTCGGTCAGCGCGGCGATGGCGCGGATGAACGGGACATTGCTGCCGTGCTCCAGGGCGCGGCGCTCGGTTTCCTTGAGGTCGGCGCCGGCGCAGAAGGCGCGGCCGGCGCCGGTCAGGACGATGGCGCCGATTTTCGGGTCGTCCTGCGCCTGGCCGACGGCCTCGGTCAGCGCGGCCACCAGCGCGGCGTTCAGGGCGTTGAGGGCCTGCGGCCGGTTGAGCGTCAACCAGCGCACGCCGTCTTTGGTTTCGATGATGAGTTCTTCCAAGCCAGCCTCGCTTCGCGTACAATTTTACTTTGAAGTAAACAACTATACTTAATATTCAAAGCAAGTCAAGGAGAGGTGTCGCATGAATTATTTTTCGCTCGAAGGACGCAACGTGCTGGTGACCGGCGCGGGCCAGGGCGTGGGCCGCGCCATTGCGCTGGCGATGGCGGGCCACGGCGCCGGCGCGGTGGTGGTCAACGATTTCCATGCCGAGCGCGCCGAGGCCGTGGCGGCCGAACTGCGCGCGCTGGGTTGCCGGGCGCTGGGCGTGCAGGCCGACGTCACCGACCGGGCCAGCGTCAAGCGCATGTTCGACGCCATCAGGCAGGCATTCGGATCGCTGCATGTACTGGTGAACAACGCCGGCAACGCCGGCCCGGAGGCGGTGAGCGCGGACCTGCCGAAATTCTGGGAGAGCGAGGAAGCCGATTGGCAGAAATGGATCGGCACCAACTTCAATGGCGTGCTCAACTGCTGCCGCGAGGCGATTCCCTTTCTGATGGAGCACCAGGCCGGGCGGTTGATCACCATCGTCTCGGATGCCGGGCGCGTGGGCGAGTCCGGCTATGCGGTGTATTCCGGCGCCAAGGCCGGGGCCGCCGGCTTCATGCGCGCCATGGCCAAGGAGCTGGGCCGGTTCATGGCGACGGCCAATTGCATCGCCCTGGCCAGCGTCGAAACGCCGGGGCTGGCGCAACGCAATGCCGACCCGGAGCTGGTGCGCAAGAAGCTGGCCAAATATGTGATCCGCCGCCAGGGCCGGCCCGAAGACGCCGCCGGGGCGGCGGTGTTCCTGGCGTCCGATGCGGGATCATGGATCACCGGGCAGACGCTGCCCGTCAACGGGGGGTACTCGTTCAACCAGTGGGGGGGGGGGGGGGGGCTGCCTGCTGGTGCCTTGTATCTTTCCTCCGGTGGTGATTAGCTATCACCACCGCGCGCCGATGACCGCGAGTTGGTGCCCAAAGCGAGGACTTTGTGGGACAGATAGCGGCTCGGTTGCGCACTGCTGGGCCGGCGAAACACTGGACGGTATCGTAGGGCGAGGACCCTGTATGTACAAGGCAAGTGGGCGCAGTGGCTGACAGCAGTTTGTTATCTGCAGGAGGCCAAGTCCATGTTTTTTATAGGTATTGATGTATCGAAGGCTAAGCTGGATTGCACGTTGCTGACGGCTCAGTCTGATAAGCGTAAGACCAAGGTGGCGGCCAACAGCGCCGCGGGCGTGAAGGCCCTGCTGGCGTGGTGCGCCAAACACGGCGCACAGCCAGCGCAGTTGCACGCCATCCTGGAGCCCACGGGGCTGTATCACGAGCAAGCGGCCACGGCGCTGCACGATGCCCAGGTCCGGGTCTCTTTGGTCAATCCCGCCCAGGCTCGGGACTTTGCCAAGGCCTTGGCGATGCGCTCCAAAAATGATGCGCTCGACAGCTACGTTCTGGCACGCTATGGACAGACGCTGAGCCCGGCGCTGTGGCACCCGGCGCCCTTGCATGCGCGCCAACTGCGCGCCTTGTTGACGCGACGCGAGGCGCTGGGCAAGGATCTGCTGCGTGAGCTCAATCGCAAGGAGAAGAGCCAGTTCAGCCCTTCGGCGCCCTTGGTCGATGGCTCCATCGACAAGGCCATCGCGTTTCTGCGCGAACAGCTCAAACAGATCGAGCGGGCGATCGAGCAGCACATCGACAACCACCCCGATCTCAAGCAAGACCGCGAGCTGCTGAACTCCATCCCCGCCGTCGGGCCTCAGGCCGGCAACGCCATCCTGGCCGTCATGCACAATCGGCGTATCGACTCCGCCCAGAGCCTGGCCGCCTACCTCGGGATTGTCCCCGTGCAGCGCCAATCCGGCAGCAGCCTGAACGGCCGCGCACGCCTGTCCAAAGCCGGCCCGGCCCAGGTGCGCGCCACGTTGTACATGGCGGCCCTGGTGGGCACCCGCCACAACCCCCACATCCGTGCTCTCTACCAGCGTCTGCTCAAAGCGGGAAAAAGCAAAAAGGCCGCGCTGGGCGCGGCCATGAGAAAACTGGTGCATCTGTGCTTCGGGGTCCTCAAAAACCGCATCCCCTATCAGCCCAATTACGCCATGAACGCTTGACGGCCAAGACGGTATCTGTCCCTCTGAGGGACAGGCACCCTGTCAACTGGTGCCTGTCCCAGCGGGGACTGGCGCCTCGGCGGCGCCGGTCAAAGTCAGCTGGTGCCTGTCCGCGTGGGGACAGGCACCAGATTTATTCCTGCTCAGACTTATTCCATGAAATTTACTCGTTTGTTGTGATCAAACCCAGCGCTTAGCATAGGCCTCTGAACCCACAGCAGGAGCCCCGCATGAGCGCGCCCATTCCCGAATTCGCCCACAGCCTGGTCACGCGCGATGCGCGCGGCGTCTACACGCTGCAGATCCACGACGCCAAGAGCCTGAACATCCTGGCCACGCCGGTCACGCTGGGCCTGACCGCCGCGGCGCGCTGGATTGCCGCGCAGGAAGACGCGCGCGCGGTGGTCATCCGCGGCACGGGCGAGCGCGCCTTCATCGGCGGTGCCAATATCTACGAGATGGCCGAGCTCGACCCCGATGGCGCGCGCGGCTTCATCACCAACCTGCGCCACCTGTGCGACGCCGTGGCCGATATTCCGGTGCCGACCATCGCACGCATTCCGGGCTTCTGCCTGGGCGCGGGCATGGAGCTGGCCGCGGCCTGCGATATCCGGCTGGGCACGCACGACGCGGTGTTCGGCATGCCCGAGGTGCGGGTGGGCATTCCGTCGGTGATCCACGCCGTGCTGCTGCCGGCGCTGATCGGCCCGGGCGCCACCAACTGGCTGCTGCTCACGGGCGAGACGGTCGACGGCGAGCAGGCGCTGCGCTGGGGCTACCTGCAGTTCGCCTGCGAGGCGGCCGGGCTCGACGCGCTGGTCGAACGCACGGTCGCGCCGATCGCGGCCAGCGGCCCGCGCGCGGTGCGTTCGCAGAAGGCGCTGCTGCGCTACTGGAGCCATTCGAGCGTCGAGGCCGGGCTGGACCGCAGCGTGGCGGCGTTCGGCGAGGCGTTCACCACGTCCGAGCCGCGCGAGTACATGGCGCCGTTCCTGGCCCGCAAGCAGCAGCGGGAGCAAAAGTAATGTCCGGCCCGCTGCGCGGCGTGCGCGTCATCGACATGACGTCGGTGGCGATGGGGCCTTACGCGACCCAGATCCTGGGCGACATGGGCGCCGAGGTCATCAAGGTGGAGGCGCCGGAAGGCGATGTGTTCCGCACTTCGGCGCCGGCCGCGCACGCGGGCATGGGGCCGGCGTACCTCAACCTGAACCGCAACAAGCACAGCGTGACGCTGGACGCCAAGGCGCCGGCCGAGCGCGAGCGGCTGCTGGCGCTGATCGCCGGCGCCGACGTGTTCGTCTCCAACGTACGGCCGCGCGCGCTGGCCAGGCTGGGGCTGGACGCGGCCACGCTGTGCGCGCGCCATCCTCGGCTGATCTATTGTTCGGCGGTGGGGTATGGGCAGGATGGCCCGTATGCGGCGCAGCCGGCCTTCGACGACATCATCCAGGCCCGCAGCGGCCTGGCCGACCTGCAGGGGCGCAACGGCGGCGCGCCCGCCTATGTGAATACCATCCTGGCCGACAAGGTGGCCGGGCTGACGCTGGCCTACGCGATTCCCATGGCGCTGTACGAGCGCGAGCGCTCGGGCCAGGGGCAGGCGATCGAAGTGCCGATGTTCGAGACGCTGGTGTCGTTCGCGCTGGCCGAGCACATGAGCGGCCACACCTTCGAGCCGCCGCGCGGCCCCATGGGATACAGCCGGGTGCTGTCGCCGCAGCGCCGGCCCTACCGCACGCGCGACGGCTACCTGGCCCTGCTGCCGTACACCGACGCGCAATGGCAGCGCTTCTTCGCGCTGGCGCAGCGTGCCGACCTGGCCGCCGACCCGCGCTATGTGGACGCCGCCGCGCGCGCGCGCCACTTCGACGAGCTGTACCAGGACCTGGCGGACATCGTCGCGCAGCGCGGCACGCAGCAGTGGCTCGACCTGCTGGCCGACGCCGATATCCCGCATTCGCGCGTCAATACGCCGGAGGAACTGTTCGACGATCCGCACCTGCGGGCCACGGGCTTCTTCCGGCAGGTGGAGCACCCCACCGAGGGCGCGCTGGTGACGACCGCCATTCCCGTGCGCTTTTCGCGTACGCCGGGCTCGATACGCCGGCTGGCCCCACGCCAGGACGCCGATCGCGATATGCTCGACGCTGGGCGCTGAGGCTGGCATGGCCGGCGGCGCATCGGGCAACGACGGACCATGAACATCACCCTCAAGCAATTGCGCGTGTTCTGCGCGCTGTACGAACTGCGCAGCTTCACGGCGGCCGCGCGCGCCGCCTTCGTGACCCAGTCGGCCGTCAGCAAGCTGTGCGCCGAACTGGAGGCGGAGGTGGGGCAGCCGCTGTTCGAGCGCTCCACCCGCAGCGTCACGCCCTGTGACGGCGCGGCCGATTTCTATGCCTACGCGCAGGACATCCTGGGCACGGTGCGCGCCGCCGAACGCAGCATGTCGGGGCTGCGCTCGCTCGAACGGGGCATGGTGGGCGTGGCGACCTCGCCGCTCATGATGATCGGCCTGCTGGGCGACGTGGTGACGGCCTATCACCGCGCCCATCCCAGCGTGAAGCTGGAGCTGTTCGAGCTGACCACCGACGACACCATCGAATACGTGCGCCACGGCCGCGCCGATTTCGGCATCGCGTCGCTGGAGGCGCCGCCCGAGGAACAGCTGGAGGCGCGCGTGATCTACCGCGACACCATGTACGCGGTGTGCGCGCCCGGCCACGCGCTGGCCGCGAAGCGTGCGCTCGCCTGGGCCGATGTCGCGGCGCACGAGCACATCATGCTGCGCAATGCCTACAGCGTGCGGCGCAGCCTGGACCGGGTGGCCGCCGAACTGGGGCTGACGTTCCGTTCGTGTATCGAGGCGGGCCTGCTGTCGTCCGTGCTCAACCTGGTGGGCGAGGGCCTGGGCATCACGGTCGTGCCGGGCTATGCCTGCGGGCCGGCGCGCCAGCTCGGCCTGTGCGTGCTGCCCATCGCCGGCGCGCGCCGGCATGGCCATGAACTGTGGCTCATCCAGCGTCGCAGCGCACGGCTGTCGCTGGCGGCCAAGGCGTTCCTGGATGATGCGCTGGCGTACCTCGAGGCCCGCCAGGCCCGGGGCGATTGATCTCTGGAAAGAATAAGTCTATGAATATTAGTCGCTTGTTGGGATAAGCGCGCCGGTCCATCATGGATGCCTGGTTCAAGAGGGCCGATCCCGGCCCCGCAGGAGACAGCCATGACCCAAGTATTCGAAGGCGCGCGCCGCCGGCTGCTGGCAGCCGGCACGCTGGCGGCCTTTGCCGCGTTTGCCGGCGCGGCCCACGCCCAGGCGACCTATCCCGACAAACCCATCACCATCGTGGTGCCGTTCTCGCCGGGCAGCGCCACCGATACCAGCGCGCGCATCATTTCCGAGAAGCTGGGCCCGCGCCTGAACGTGCCCATCGTCATCGAGAACAAGCCGGGCGCCTCCGGCACCATCGGCGCCTCGTTCGCGGCGCGCGCGCAGGCCGACGGCTACACGCTCATCCTGACCAGCAGCTCCACGCACTCGGCCACGCCGGCGCTGTTCCGCAAGCTGCCGTTCGATCCGACCGGCGACTTCATCCACGTGATCCGCATCGCCACCATTCCGATGATGCTGGTGGTGCGCGACGACGCGCCCTACAAGTCGGCCGAGGAGCTGGTCAAGGCCACGCAGGCCAAGCCGCTGAACTACGCGTACGGCTCGCCCACCAGCCAGATCGCCGGCGCCACGTTCAACACCGTGGCCGGCGCGGCCGCCGCGGGCGTGCCGTACAAGAGCCAGCCGCCGGCCGTGACCGACCTGCTGGGCGGCCACGTCGACTATCTGTTCGCCGACCTGTCGGTGGTGACCTCGTTCATGCAGGGCGGCAAGCTGCGCGGCCTGGCGTTTACCGGACAGACGCGCGCCAAGGACTTCCCGGACGTGCCGACGCTGTCCGAACTGGGCTACCGCAACTTCGACCTGGTGGTATGGGTCGGGGTCGCCGCGCCCAAGGGCACGCCCGACGAGGTGGTGCAGCGCGTGAACCGCGAAGTCGCCGCCGTGCTGGCCGAGCCGGACGTGGCGCAGCGCTTCGAGTCGCTGGGCATGCAGGTGTTGCCCAACAGCGTGGCCGAGCACCAGGAGTTCGCCCTGGCGCAGCGCAAAGTCTGGACCCAGCGCGCGGTGGACGCGAAGATCGAACCGCAGTGATGCGGCAGGCGGGCGGCCCGGACGGGCCGCTTTTTTTTCGTCAGTTGAATACGTGGCGCCGCGCCGCATTGAGAAAGCGCGTGAACCACGGTTCGCCGACCGGGTGCACGATGGCGCGCAGCGCGCGGCTGTAGTCCAGCGTCAGGCCCGGCGTCCAGGCCATGGCCTGGGCGCGGCGGCGCACCTGCGCGGCGATCCACAGCTCGGGCATCAGCAGGGTGCGCAGCACCTGCAGCCAATTGCGGCTGCGCAGGTCCAGCACGCCGTCGAGGGCCGCCTCCAGGCCGAACGAGACCGAACTCGAGCAGTTGCGCCGCGTGAGGTTGTAGATTTCCACCTGGCGATAGTGCTGCCAGAAGGCCAGCAGCCCCTGGGCGTTGTAGTGCTCGAAGCGCACCTGCCAGTTCGACGGGCACCAGGCCTTCGATTCGGTGGGGTAGTCGGGCTGGTAGGTGCCCGGGACGTCGTTCTCCTTGACCGCCTTGAGGATGTTGAAGAACTCCGACGGCGAGCGGTCGATGTCGACGGCCGGGTAGAGGCTGATGTAGGCGGCGGGCTGCAGTTCCAGCGCCGCATGCCCGGTCGAGATGACGCCGTTGACGTCCACGGCGGCGATGTAGCGGTTGAACACCGGGCGCGCCACGGTGGTGTCCTTGGCCGAGCCCTCGGGCGTCCAGACATGCACCGTCAGCGGCGTGCCCTGCGGCGGCAGGCCGTGGCCGCCGGTCGCGGCGGCGTGCCGCGGGTGGTGCAGCTCGCCGGGCGCCAGCAGTTCGAACATGCTGGCGCGCTGGCTGAGCCGGCGCGCCTTGAGCGCGACCCGCACCGTGTTCAGGCCGCCGACCAGGATGGTGACGCCGATGAACAGCGACACCGTGCCCGCGTAGTGCGTGGGATAGGGCTGCACCATGAACACGCCGAACCCCAGCTGCGCCACGCCCACCAGCATGGACAGCCGCCAGCCGTCGTAGCGCACCACCCAGGCCGCGGCCATCTGGAAGATCCCCAGCAGCACGTAGGACAGTCCCAGGACGATAGCCAGCAGCAGATTGCTGATCGAGCCGCCCACCAGGATGAGCAGCGCCACGAACAGGAACAGCCCGCCCTTGAAGGCCAGCACCGCTTTCTGCGCGCCCAGTCCGCTGCCGGCCACGGTCAGCGTGACCACGCTTTCGGCCAGCAGCAGCGCACCGAACAGGGTGAGGGGGAAATAGCGGATGCCGTCCAGGCCGTCTATGGCGATGGCCAGCCCCAGCGCTGCCCACAAGGCGCCGACGAGGGCCAGCAGGTAGGCGTTGCGGCGCACGAAGCCGGCGCCGAACAGCAGCAGTGCGATCTGTATCATGGTCCAACGTCCCTGTGCGCGCGTCAGGACTGCGATGCCTGGCGCCAGCTGCCGATCAGAAAGGTCGTGTCTTCGCTTTGCATCACGCCGCGGCTGTGGTCCAGCATGACCCGCCAGCGGCCCGCGTCGTCGGCGATGCGCAGGCGCATCGGCCGGCCGTCCCGCGCCGCGCCGCCATCGGCGCGCAGGCGGCGCTCCAGCGCGGCGCGGTCGTCCGGGTGCGCGCGCGCCAGCATTTCGTCGCGCGTGGCCGGGGCCGGCGCCGCGCGCGGGGCGTCGTCGCCGTCCCAGACGATGGCGCCGGTGCCCAGGTCCAGGCGGTAGAGGCGTTCGGGTTGGCCGCCGGCGCGATCGCGGCCGTCCAGGCGCGCCACGCTGTGCGTGACCACGCGGATGAAGACTTGCAGCAGGGCGATGGCCACCAGGTAGGCCTGCGCCAGGATGAGCGGTTCGCCTTCGCGCATCCCAGGCGCGAAGAACGGGCCCAGGCCCAGGTCGGATCGATAGAGCGCGATCGCGCCCACGGCCAGGATGGCCAGCGATCCCGGCCGGTTGCCGCCCAGCAGCGTGACCACGGTGACCAGCGCCACGGGGACGCAGGCCAGGCCCATCGTCACGGGCGCGGGCAGGGCGTGCAGGTCGGCCATGCCGAACACCTGCCAGGCGACGGCCGCGGCGGCGATCCCGGCCACGATGGCGGCCGGCATGCCCAGGCGCGCGCCGGGCGCGCCCAGGCCGCGGAAGCCGGCAAAGCCCATGAGGATCGGCACGCCGAACAGCACGCCGGTGACGTTGGCCGCCCACCATATCCAGGCCAGTTCCTGGAACTCGCCCACCTCCATGGCGGCCAGCCCCGCGCTGGTGACGACGGCGCCGGCCGCGCTGGCCAGCAGCGTGGCGGCGATCCAGCCGAAGATGGCCCGCAGCGCGTCGCGTTCGCGCGCATAGGCGCGCGCGCCCATGGCGATCAGCATGCTGGTGCACAGGGAGACCAGGCCGACCCACAGCGCGCGGGCGGGCGGGTGGCCGTGCGCCACGGCCAGCGCCAGGTCGAGCGCCAGGAATGCCGCGAACAGCGCGGGCCACGTGCGTTGTTCGGCGATGAGGAAGGCGGCCGCCGCGATGCCGGCGGGCAGCCACACGAACGCGACCTCGGTCTGCGGATCGTCCAGCCGCAGCGACGCATAGCCGCCCATGACGTAGAGCAGGGCCCAGAGCAGGG
The DNA here is from genome assembly GCF_002119705.1 of Bordetella genomosp. 6. Taxonomy (NCBI): domain Bacteria; kingdom Pseudomonadati; phylum Pseudomonadota; class Betaproteobacteria; order Burkholderiales; family Alcaligenaceae; genus Bordetella; species Bordetella genomosp. 6. The sequence continues at coordinate 4,022,982 of NZ_CP021107.1, read as the reverse complement.
TCATCGAGCGGCGTGTGACGGCGGGCATCGCATGTTCCTTCGGGCGGGGGAGCGGTCGGAGTATGGCAGTATATGGCACTGTCGCGCCCGGCCTGTCAACCGGGCCTTGGGAGCCCCCGTGCACGATCGCCTCGGCAAGCATCGCTTCATCCCGGCTCGCGCGTTGCGCGCCGCGCCGCCATGCTAGCCGGCCAGGCGCTGGCGGCGCTGGTCATCGCGCTGGGCGCGGCCTGGGGCGCGCTGGCGCTTGCCGTGCGCGGTCCGGCCCGCCTGCGCGTGCCGCTGGCCGTCGCCTGGCTGGCCGCCGCCGCGCTGGCGCTCCATGCGCTGTACGACCGCGCCTGGGCCGGGCTCGCGCCGTTCGCGGCCGCCGCGCTGTGGCTGGCGTGGTGGTGGCGCGGCATCAAGCCTTCGCTGAACCGGCCCTGGCAGGCCGAGGTTGCGCGCCTGTTGGCCGGCAGCGCCGATGGCCATCGCGTGCGCCTGAGCAATGTGCGCGATTTCCAGTGGCGCGGCGTGGATGACTTCGATGCGTGCTGGCGCGACGACGAGTACGACCTGGGCATGCTCGAGTCGGTCGATCTGGTGCTGTCTTACTGGGGGCGGGCGGCCATTGCGCACACCATGGTGTCGTTCGGCTTCGCCGACGGCCGTCATCTGGTGTTTTCGGTCGAGATACGACGCAAGGTGGGCGACAAGTTCTCGGAGCTCGGCGGTTTCTTTCGCCAGTACGAGCGCTGCATCGTCGCGGCCACCGAGCGGGACTGCATGCGGGTGCGCACCAACATCCGCGGCGAGGACGGCTATCTCTACCGCGTGCGCATGCCGCGCGAAGGGGCGCAGGCGCTGTTTCTCGCCTATGTCCACGCGGCCAACCAGCTGCGCGAGCGGCCGCGCTTCTACAACACCCTGACGGCCAACTGCACCACGATTGTCTTCCGCCTGGCCGAGCAGGTGGCGCCCGGGCTGCCGCTGGATTACCGGCTGCTGCTGTCCGGCTACCTGCCCGGCTATCTGTATGATCTGGACGCGCTCGAGGGCGTGGGCACGCTGGCCGAGCGCCGCGCCGCCGCCCGCTATACGGAGCGGGCGCGCGCCGAGCCCGACCCGGCGGCCTATTCGGCGGCGATCCGCGCGCCTAGCCGCGCGGCGGCTTGAGCGGCAGGATGCGCCGGTAGCCCGCCGGCAGCGGCGCCTGCGCGTGTTCGCCGACCGTGCGCGCCAGGCGCTCGGCCAGGGCCGGGTCGAACGGCTTGGAGCGGCGCGTGCGCAGGTCCACGTGCAGCGACAATTGCTCCATGGTGGCGGCCAGGTAGCCGTCCCGCGTCTGCCACAGCTCCATCAGGCACAGCACCCGCTTGTCGTCGGCCTCCAGCAGGCGCACGCGCAGCATGAGCGGATCGCCGGCCAGCACCTCGCGCAGGTACGCGACCTGGATATTCATGGTGTAGATGCCGCACTGGGTGGCCTCGGTGTAGTCCAGCCCCACGCCGACTTCGCGCAACAGCTCGAAGCCGACGCGATCGAAGATGCCGACGTATTCGGCGGCGTTCATGTGGCCGTACGCATCGATCCACGCGGGATCCACGCTGAGGGTGGTGCTGGGCAGGGCAGGCATGATCGGACCTCGGGAGTGGAGGGGGCGGGAAGGAGCCTGTCCCCGCCGGGACAGGCTCCTTCCTGCAGGGGCGGGCACGCGTGTTCGCGGCAGGGTAGCACACCGGGCGCCTGAACCGCCTCAGTCCAGCTGCACGCCCAGCTGGCGCACCAGGCCGCCCAGCCGCTCGGCCTCGGAGCGCACCAGCGTGTCGAACTGCGCCGGCGTGCCGCCCACCACGTCGCTGCCGATGGCTTCCCAGCGGGTGCGGAATGCCGGGTCGGCGAAGATTTCGTTGAGCGCCGTGTTGTAGCGCGCGATCACCTCGGGCGGGGTGCCGGCGGGCGCCACGATGCCGTGCCAGGCGTAGTAGTCGAAGCCGGGCAGGCCGGATTCGTCGATGGTGGGCACGTCGGGCAGCAGCGGCGAGCGCGCCTTGGTCGTGATGGCGATCGGCGTGAGCCGCTTGCTGTTGATGTGCTGGATCGAGCTGCCGAGAATGTCGAACATGCTCAGGATCTGCCCGCCGATCAGGTCGTTGAGCGCGGGGCCGGCGCCCTTGTACGGGATGTGCTGCAGCGGGGTCTGCGTGAGCGTCTTGAACAGCTCGCCGCCCAGGTGCTGCGGCGAGCCGTTGCCGGCCGAGCCGAAGGTCGCCTTGCCGGGGTTGGCCTTGGTGTAGGCGATGTACTCGGCCACCGTCTTGATGCCGGACTCCGGGTTGACCTCCAACACCAGCGGGAAGCGGGAGATCTGGATGATGGAGGCGAAGTCCTTGATCGGATCGTAGGGCAGGCTCTTGAACAGCGTCTGGTTGACCGACATGTTGCCGCTGGCGGCCAGCAGGATGGTGTAGCCGTCCGGCGCGGACTTGGCGACCTGGGCCGAGCCGACGTTGCCGGCGGCGCCGGCCTTGTTCTCGACGATGACGCTGGTGCCCAGCTTTTTGGACAGCGGCTCGGAAATCAGCCGCGCCATCAGGTCGGTGGGGCCGCCGGGGGGAAACGGGACGACGAAGCGGATGGGCTGGCTGGGCCAGTTGTCGGCGGCCAGGGCCGGCGCGATGGGCGCGGCCAGGAACATGCCCAGCAGGATGCCGGCGTAGCGTTTCATGGTGTCTCCTTGTTTTGGTTATGGGTGGCGCGCGCCGGCCGGGCCGGGCGCAGGAGCCATTCTGGCCGCGCGCGGCGCGCAGGGCAAGGCTACCAGCGGTAGCGGCGCAGCGCGAACGCGACGAATTCGCGCAGCAATGGGTCGCTGGCGTCGCGTTTCCAGGCGAAATGCGCGTACGAGCGGGCATCGCAGGCTTTCAGGCGCAGATAGCGCACGCCGTCCAGTCCGGCGTCGACGAACGGGTCGGGCACCAGGGCCACGCCGCCGCCGCGGCTGATCAGCAGCAGTGCGGTCAGCCAGTGGGTGACCTCGTGGCGTATCCGCGGCGAAAAGCCCGCATCCATGCACAGGGCGATCACGCTGTCGTAGTAACCCGGCGAGACATCGCGGGCAAACAGGACCATGTCCTCGCCGGCGAGCTGGCGCACGTCGATGACGCGGCGCCCGGCCAGCCGATGGTGGCGCGGCACGCAGGCCACGAACGGCTCGTCGCGGATCACCTGGCCCTCCAGCTCGGGCGCCAGCAGGCCGGCATGCAGGAAGCCCGCCGCCAGCTGGCCGCGCGCGATCGCCTTGGTCTGTTCGGCCGAGCTCATCTCGTGCAGCGTGACGATGACTTCGGGATTGCGTTCGGCATAGTCGTGCACGATCTCCGGCAAGCCCCGCAGCAGCATGCCGCCGACAAAACCGATGCGCAGGTGGCCGCGCTTGCCGGCGCCCACGTCCTTGGTCACCGCGCAGGCCACCTGCAGCTGCGCCAGCACCTTGAGGGCCTCGGGGTAGAACGCCTGTCCGGCCGATGTCAGCGCGACCGACTTGGTGGTGCGCTCGAACAGCGCGGTGCCAAGTTCTTCCTCCAGCAGTTTGATGGCGTGGCTGAGCGGCGGCTGCGAGATCGACAGCCGCGCCGCCGCGCGGCGGAAATGCAGTTCTTCGGCCAGCACGACGAAGTATTTGAGCTGTCGGAGGTCCATGGCGGTTGATATTTTTTAAGGATCAATTGGTCCAAATATTGAATTGGACTATATCACTGCCCTTGCCCATACTCGATCCGGACCAATCAACGACAAGCATGGGAGACACGCAGTGGCCGGCCTGGGATTCGAACCTCATTCGCCAGGGCAGACGGGAGCCCTGGCGGGCATCCGCGTCCTGGATCTGTCGCGGGTGTTGGGCGGTCCGTACTGCACCCAGATCCTGGGCGATCACGGCGCCGACGTGCTCAAGATCGAACCGCCGGGCGGCGACGAGACGCGCGCCTGGGGTCCGCCGTTCCAGGACGGGACCGCCTCGTACTACCTTGCCGTCAACCGCAACAAGCGCGCCGCGCGGCTGGACCTGTCCACCGCCGAGGCGCAGCAGGCCGTGCTGCGCCTGCTGTCCGAATGCGACGTGGTGGTCGAGAATTTCCGCGCCGGCACGATGGAGAAATGGGGGTTGGGGCCGCAGGCGCTGCAGGAACGCTTCCCGCGCCTGGTCTATTGCCGCGTGACCGGGTTCGGCGAGACCGGCCCCATGGGCGGGCTGCCCGCGTATGACACCGCCGTCCAGGCCATGGTGGGCCTGATGAGCCTGAACGGGCCCGCCGAAGGCGGCCCGTGCCGGGTCGGCTTTCCGGTCATCGACCTGGTGACGGGCATGAACGCCGCGCTGGGCGTCATGATGGCGCTGCAGGAGCGCCAGCGCAGCGGCCGCGGGCAGTACGTCGAGGCGGCCCTGTACGACAGCGGCATTTCCCTGCTGCACCCGTACGCCGGCAATTACTTCCTGAGCGGCCAGCCGCCTGCGCGCGTGGGCAACGCGCACTCGAACATCTACCCCTACGACGTATTCGATACCGCCACCGTGCCGATCTACCTGGCGGTGGGCAACGACACGCAATTCGAACGGCTGATGCGCCACCTGGGCCGGCCCGACGTGCTCGACGACCCGCGTTTCGGCGCCAACCGCGCGCGCTCGGAACACCGCGCCGCGCTGCGCGCGATCCTGGCCGGCCTGTTCCAGCCGATGGACGGCGAACCGCTGGCACGCGCGCTGCTCGACGCGGGCGTGCCCTGCAGCCCCGTGCTGACGGTGGAGAAAGCGCTGGCGCATCCGCAAACGGCCGAGCGCGCCATGGTGGCCAGGATAGGCGAGCGCTACACCGGACTGGCCTCGCCGATCAGGCTGGGGCGCACGCCCGCCAGCTACCGCATCGCGCCGGCGTAGCGCATCGATCCGAAGACCGGCGGCTTGCCGCGCCGGTCCGTTCAAACCATTTCGTCAGCAAGGAAGAACGCCATGTCATCTCCTGAAATCGCGGCGCGGTTGGCCGACCCCATTCCCGACAGCCTGGGCCAGAACCTTTACCTGGCCGACCCCGACCTTCCGGCGCTGTTGTCGCTGTACCTGGCGCCCGACCTGCTGGCGCACCTCACGCCGCACCTGCATCGGCTGGGTGAGCTGGCCGGCGGGCGGCTGGAGCAGCTGGCCGCGCAGGCCGACAAGCACACGCCCGAGCTGGTGGTGCGCACGCGCCAGGGCCACGACTGCAGCGAGGTGGTCAAGCATCCCGTCTACGTGGAGCTGGAGCGCTGGGCCTTCTCCGAGTTCGGCCTGGCCGCCGCGTCGCACGCGCCCGGCGTGCTCGGCTGGCACGAGCCCCTGCCGGCCGCGGCGAAGTACACCCTGTTCTATCTGTTCTCGCAGTCCGAGTATGGGCTGACCTGCCCGGTCAACATGACCGACTCGTTCACCCGCACGCTCAAGAAGTATGGCGAGCCGGCGCTGGTGCAGCGCTACCTGTCGCGCCTGACCTCGCTGGATTTCGACACCTACTATCAGGGCGCGATGTTCATGACCGAGCAGGGCGCGGGCTCGGACATCGCGCAGACGGCCACGACGGCCCGCCGCCATGGCGAGCACTGGCAATTGTCCGGCGACAAATGGTTCTGCTCCAACGCCGGCGCCGACCTGGCCATGGTGCTGGCGCGTCCCGACGACGCGCCGGCCGGCATGGCCGGCGTGAGCCTGTTCCTGATGCCGCGCGTCAAGGCCGACGGCACGCCCAATGCCTATCGCATCATCCGGCTCAAGGACAAGCTGGGCACGCGTTCCATGGCCAGCGGCGAGATCCGCCTGGAGGGCGCCGAAGCCTACCTGATCGGCGAAGTGGGCAAGGGGTTCCAGCAAATGGCCGAGATGGTCAACAGCTCCAGGCTGTCCAACGGGGTGCGCTCGGGGGCCTTGATGCGGCGCGCGCTGAGCGAAGCCACTTATGTCGCCGAGCATCGCCGCGCCTTCGGCAAGCGGCTGGCGGACCTGCCTCTGATCCGCCGCCAGCTGGACAAGATGCGCCTCATGACCGAACAGGCCCGCACCTTTGCCTACCACACCGCGCAGGCGCTGCGCAGCGCCGACGACGGCGACGAGACGGCGCGCCGGGTCGTGCGGATCATGACGCCCCTGATCAAGTTCCGCGCGTGCCGGGACGCGCGCAAAGTGACCGGCGACGCGATGGAAGTGCGCGGCGGCTGCGGATACATCGAGGAATGGCCGGAAGCGCGCCTGCTGCGCGACGCGCACCTGGGCTCGATCTGGGAAGGCACCAGCAACATCGTCGCGCTGGACGTGTACCGCGCCATCAACCGCGAGGATGCGCTTGCCGCCTACGAGGGGGCGCTGCGGGCCCTGCTGGGCCAGGCAGGCGGCCCGCACGGCGCCGCGCTGGCCCAGCGGCTGGACCTGGTATGCGCGTACGCCGCGCGCCAGGCGGAGGCGCAACGCGAGGAAGACGCGCGCGAGGTGGCCTCCGCGCTGTATCACGTCGGCAGCGCCATCCAGTTCGCCTGGGAAGCGAGCCAGGACGACGGGCTTGCGCATCGGCATGCCTATGCGGCCGACGTCCTGGCGCACCGGCTGGATCCGCAGCTGCGCCGCGGCGGCCTGCTGCGCGCCTGACCACGCGGCGACGGCGCCCATACCAAAACCAACGGAGGAGACACCATGCCTACTTATCGCAGACTGCGCCGGCTGGCGCTATCGATCGGGGCGGCGCTGCTGGCGGCCACCCTGTGGCCGGTCCATGCCGCCACCGGCGCCTACCCGGTGCATCCCATCCAGATGGTGGTGCCGTTCACGCCGGCCGGGCCCACCGATGCGCTGGCCCGCGTACTGGCGCGGACCATGCAGGACACGCTGGGGCAGTCCACCATCATTCTCAACAAGCCGGGCGCGGGCGGCAACATCGGCACCCAGTATGTCGTCAAGGCCGCGCCCGACGGCTACACGCTGCTGTTCGCCAATTCGGGCGCGCTGTTCATCAACGCCAATCTCTACAAGGATGCCGGCTTCGACCCCAAGCGGGACTTCACGCCGATCGCGTACCTGGGCGAGATTCCCAACGTCCTGGTGGTCAACAAGGACCTGCCGGTGCGCGGCCTGGGGGATTTCGTGAAGTACGCGAACACTCGCCAGAACCTGTCGTATGCAAGTTCGGGCAGCGGCAGCACCAACCACCTGGCCGGCGAGATGTTCAACAAGCTCAACGGAACGCGGCTGGTGCACGTGCCGTACCGGGGCACCTCGCCGGCGATGAACGACCTGCTTGGCGGGCAGGTCACGGCGATGTATCTGGACGTGCTGAGCGCGGCGCCCTACATCAAGGACGGCCGCCTGCGGGCGCTAGGCGTGGCGTCGGCGCAGCGCTCGAAGATCCTGCCCGAGGTGCCGACCTTCCGCGAGCAGGACGTGCCTACGCTGGAACGGGGCGTGGCCTTCGGACTGGTGGGCCCCGCGGGGCTGCCCGCGCCCGCGTTGGCGACGCTGGAGCGCGCCGCCCGCGCCGCGCTGCAGGCGCCGGACATGCGCGCGACCCTGGAGAAGAACGGGGTGCAGACGCCCGAGACCATCCTCAGCCAGGCGGCGTTCACCGAATTCCTGGCGCGCCAGGTCGACGGCTGGAAGGAAATCATCGACCGCACCGGCGCGACGGTGCAGTAGGCGGCCCGCGCCGCGCATGGCGCAGTCATGGGCGCCTGTCCCCGCTGGGACAGGCGCCCGTGCGGCATCGACCGATATACCAAGGTATATCCCGCTTGTCCCAATGCCTGCTGGCGGCCAGGCGCGGCCGCGGGGACAATTCGCACTGTCGCCAACCCAGGCCCGCCGCGCCGGCCGGCCACGAAGCAGGAGGATGCGCATGGACCCCGACCCGCACAGGCGCCGCGTCGCGCCCCTTTTCCCGAACCCCATGAACGCAACAACACATCGGGCACCGGCCCCGGGATTCTCGCCCGCCTGAGCGCGTGAGAGGCCTGCGCGGCGGCGTGCCCGCGGAGGTCTCATTCCGATGAAAGTCATCGACACCATGCTCAAGCGCCTCTTCAGCCGATTTCTCCAGGGGCGGCACGCGAATCGCCATTTCAAGCGCCAGGCCATTCTCGAAACCCTGCGCGGCGCCCACGGCGCGGCGGCGCAGGCCGGGGCCGGGCGCGTCGCGCGCGACATGCGGCGGATCGCCTCCGATGATGTCGCCGCCGCCATGGCCCGCATGGCCTCGCGCGAGGGCGGGCTGAGCGCGGCCGAGGTGCGCGAGCGCCGGGCCCGTTTCGGCCCCAACGAGGTCGAGCACGAGAAGCCCCTGCCCGGGTGGCTGCACCTGTGGCACTGCTACAGGAATCCGTTCAATCTTCTGCTGAGCGTGCTGGCCGGCATTTCGTTCGCGACGGATGACATGACGGCGGCCGCGGTGATCGGCACGATGGTGGCCTTGAGCACCTTGATCCGCTTCGTGCAGGAAGGCCGTTCCAGCCGGGCGGCCGAGCGGCTCAAGGCCATGGTCAGCAATACCGCCACGGTCATCCGGCGCCCCGATGACGGCGAGCCGGCGGGCCCGCCCGGGCGCGCCGCGCGCACGGAAGTGCCGATCCGCGACCTCGTGCCTGGCGACCACATCGTGCTTTCCGCCGGCGACATGATTCCGGCGGATTGCCGCCTGCTGGCCGCCAAGGACCTGTTCATCGCCCAGGCGGCGATGACCGGCGAGTCGCTGCCGGTGGAGAAATTCGCCGGCATCACCGAGCCGTTCGAAACGATATTCGACGCGCCCAACCTGGTCTTCATGGGCACCAACGTGGTTTCCGGCGCGGCCACCGCGCTGGTGATCGCAACCGGCGGCCGGACCTATTTCGGCGGGCTTTCGGCGCGCGTCACCGCGGCCGATCGCGCGCCGACCGCGTTCGAGAGCGGGGTCAACAGCGTCAGCTGGCTGCTGATCCGGTTCGCGCTGGTCATGGCGCCGGTCGTCCTGTTCATCAACGGATTCACCAAGGGCGACTGGCTGGAGGCCTCGCTGTTCGCGCTGTCGGTGGCGGTGGGCCTGACGCCGGAGATGCTGCCGATGATCGTGACGTCCACTTTGGCCAAGGGCGCGGTGGTGATGTCGCGCAAGAAAGTGATCGTCAAGCGCCTGGACGCGATCCAGAATTTCGGCGCCATGGACGTGCTCTGCACCGACAAGACCGGCACCCTCACGCAGGACCGGATCGCGCTGGAGCGGCATACGGACGCGTTCGGCAATAGTTCGGACGAGGTGCTGCGCTATGCCTATCTCAACAGCTACTACCAGACCGGCCTGAAGAACCTGCTCGACCACGCGGTGCTCGAGCACGCCGAGTTGCAGCGGGAAATGCGGGTGGCGCTCGACTATCGCAAGGTCGACGAGATTCCGTTCGATTTCGAGCGGCGCCGCATGTCGGTGGTGGTTGCCGAGCGCGACGATCATCACGAACTGATCTGCAAGGGCGCGGTCGAGGAGATGCTGTCGGTCTGCGACCGCATTCGCATCGAGACCGCGCAGGGGCCGCGCCATGTCCCGCTCGACGGCGAACTGCTCGATCGGGTACGCGCGTTCACGCAGGCGCTGAACGAACAGGGCCTGCGGGTGGTCGCGGTCGCCATGAAGACGCTGCCGGGCACGCAGTCGGCGTATTCGGTGGCCGACGAAGCCGGGCTGACCCTGGTGGGCCATATCGCCTTTCTCGATCCGCCGAAGGAATCCACCGAGCCGGCGCTGCGCGCGCTGGCCGGGCATGGCGTGCGGGTCAAGGTGCTGACCGGCGACAGCGAACTCATCGCGGCGCATGTGTGCGGCAGGGTGGGGCTGGAGCATGGCCGCCACCTGCTGGGCGCGCAGATCGAGAGCATGAGCGACGCGCACCTGGCCTGCGCGGTCGAGACGCACCAGCTGTTCGCGCGCCTGACGCCGCAGGACAAGGAGCGCATCGTGCGCGCCCTGCGCGGCAACGGCCACGTGGTCGGTTTCATGGGCGACGGCATCAACGATGCCGCGGCCCTGCGCGCGGCGGACATCGGCATCTCGGTGGACGCTGGCGTGGATATCGCCAAGGAAGCCGCCGACATCATCCTGCTGGAGAAAAGCCTGATGGTGCTGGAGGAGGGCGTGGTGGAAGGCCGCAAGACGTTCTGCAACATGCTCAAGTACATACGCATGACGGCCAGCTCCAACTTCGGCAACGTCTTCTCGGTCCTGGTGGGCAGCGCGTTCCTGCCGTTTCTGCCTATGCTGCCGCTGCAATTGCTGGTGCAGAACCTGTTGTACGACATCTCGCAGATCGCCATCCCGTTCGATGACGTGGACCCGGAGCTGGTCGCCAGGCCGCTGAAATGGAATCCGGCCGACATCGGGCGCTTCATGGTGTTCTTCGGCCCGCTCAGCTCGGTCTTCGATATCGCCACCTACGTGCTCATGTGGCATGTCTTCGCGGCCAACACGGTGGGCGAGCAGGGCTTGTTCCAGTCCGGCTGGTTCGTGGTCGGCCTGCTGACGCAGACCTTGATCGTCCATATGATCCGCTCGCCGAAACTGCCGTTCATCCAGAGCCGGGCGGCCTGGCCGCTGCTGCTGATGACCGCGCTCATCATGGCCATAGGCGTGGCCTTGCCGATGAGCCCGCTGGCAGGCTATTTCAACCTTCAGGCGCTGCCCCCGGCCTATTTCCCGTGGCTGCTTGCCATCCTGCTGGGCTATGCACTGCTGACCACGGCGATGAAGAAGATCTATATACGGAAGTTCGGCTGGCAGTGAGAGACCGCGTGCTAACCTAGTTCACCGCAGCGCTTTTCGCCATGCCCGCATCCAGTCCTGCCATCGCCCAGCACCTACAGGTCATGCCATGCAGCCGTTTGGGATATCCACCTCGCCGCGGATGCGCCTGCTCCTGAAGTTCGCCCTGATCGCGCTCGCCACGGCGGTCATCTTCGCGGCGGACACGGGCACCCGCTACGAGGTCGCCGCCGCCGTGTTCTACGCGGTCGTCATCCTGACGACGGCGCGTTTCCTGGGCCGGCGCGGGCTGCTGGCGCTTTGCGCGGTCTGCATCGCCATGACGGCGCTCAGCTTCGGGCTGACGCCGCATGGCGACCTGCGTTCCGGCCTGATCAATACCGGCATCAGCATCGCGGCCATCATCATGACCACCTACCTGGTGCTGAAGATGGAGGCGGCCAGGGCGGCCGCGCACATCGCGCAGGCGCGCCTGATGCGCATCGCCCGCGTCCAGAGCCTGGAAAGCCTGACCACCTCGATCGCGCACGAGGTGAACCAGCCGCTGGCCGCCATCGTCGCCAGCGGCAATGCCGGCCAGCGCTGGCTGGCGCAGGATCCGCCCAATCTGGACAAGGCGCGCCAGGCGTTCGAGCGCATATTGGGCGACGCTGGCCGCGCCAGCAACATCATCGCCCGCGTGCGCAGCCTGACCCGGGGCGAGCCGCCGGACACGGGCGAGTTCGACTTCAACCAGGCCATGCGCGAAGTGCTGGAACTGTCGCGCGCCGAAATGGAGCGCAACGATATCGTCCTGGCCACCGACTTCGCCGAGGGACTGCCGCCCGCGCTCGCCGACCGCCTGCAGATACAGCAGGTGGCCGGCAACCTCGTCCTCAACGCCATCGAGGCCATGGCGGCCGTGCCGGCGCAAGCCCGGCTGCTGCGCGTCGGGTCGGCCGCCGCGGACGGCGCCATCGTGCTGTCGGTGGCCGATTCCGGCGCGGGCATCCCGCCAGGCCTGCACGAACATATCTTCGAGGCCTTCTGGACCACCAAGGAGGAGGGCATCGGCGTGGGCCTGAGCATCAGCCGGAGCATCGTCGAGGCCAATGGCGGTCAGATATGGGCCGAGCCGGACGCGGGCGCGGGAGCGACCCTGCGCTTCAGCGTGCCGGCCCTCGCGCGGGAGAGGCGGCCATGACGGCGGATATGCAGCAGGCGGCGGGCGTCGTCTATATCGTCGACGACGACAGTTCGGTGCGCGCGGCGCTCGAGGACTTGCTGGCCTCGGTGGGCCTGCGGGCGCTGACGTTCGGTTCGACCGGGGAGTTCCTGGCCCATGCGATGGAGGACGCGCCGGGCTGCCTGGTGCTGGACGTGCGCATGCCGGGGCAGAGCGGGATGGATTTCCATCGGCGCATGGCGGGGCTGGAAATCAACCTGCCGGTGATTTTCATCACCGGCCATGGCGATATCGCCATGGGGGTGCAGGCCATGAAGAACGGCGCCATCGAGTTCCTGGCCAAGCCTTTCAGGGACCAGGACCTGCTCGATGCGATCCACGCCGGCATCGAGCAGGATCGCCAGCGCCGCGAGCGCGCCGCGCGCGCCGCCGCGCTGCAGGCCAGGTGGGCGTCGCTGAGCGCCGGCGAGCAGGACGTCGCGCGCCTGGTGGTGCAGGGCCTGCTGAACAAGCAGATCGCGGCGCGCCTGGGCATCAGCGAGATCACCGTCAAGGTTCGCCGCGGACATGCCATGCGCAAGATGCAGGCGGGTTCGCTGGCCGAGCTGGTGCGCATCACCGAAAAGCTGCAACCCTAGACTCGGGCGCCCGCCCCCGCACGGGCGCCGACACCCGCGCATGGTGCGCCTGTCCCCACTGGGACGGGCGCACCGCTCTACACCATGAACGGTTGACGGCCAGTCCCCGCCGGGACAGGCGCCCGTCGCATGCCGTCAGTACCGAGCCGATCCGCAAAAATAATCGCCTAGCGATTGTTTTAATTAAAAATTGACGTGTCCGAACCGGATTCCTAGAATTCGTCCCACTTGTGGGTTTCGCTTGAACGAAATGCTCAAGAGTTGTGCGTCCCCGCGCCGACCGCCCATGCCGGCGTACAGCGCGGGCTATCGGTCTGCTCAGCAGGAGAACCCCTGTGATTGCCTCTTTCGTACACCAGCTCAAATTCGCCGTGACAGCCGTGGCCTGTTGCGCGGCGCTTGCCCCTGTGGCCCACGCCCAGGATTCCTATCCTTCGCGGCCGACCCGCCTGGTCGTGGGCTTCAGTCCCGGCGGTCCGGTGGACGTGGGCGCGCGGCTGCTGGGCGAACACCTCAGCCGGACCATGGGCACCACCTTCCTGGTCGAGAACCGCGTCGGCGCCAACGCCATGATCGCGGCCGAGTCGGTCAAGCGCGCCGCGCCCGACGGCTATACGGTGTTCGTCAGCAGCAGCAGCGCCATCACCCTGAGCCCGGTGCTGCACAAGAACACCATCCGCTACAACCCCGAGGAAGACTTCGCGCCGGTCGCGACCATCATGGAGATGCCGTTGATCCTGGTGGTCAACAACAACGATCCCAAGATGAAGTCGGTGCGCACGCTGCAGGACCTGGTCGAGCTGGCGAAGAAGAACCCCGGCCAGATCACCTATGGCTCGGCCGGCCCGGGCAACATCACGCAGATCGCGTTCGAGGTGCTGTCCTCGCGCGCCGGCATCCAGATGGTCCACATCCCCTACAAGGGCACGGCCAGCGCCCAGTCGGCGATCCTGGCCAACGAGGTCAACATGGTGTTCGACTCGCTGTCGGTGATGGCGCACATCAAGTCCGGCGCGGTGCGGCCGTTGGCCATTTCCTCGAACCGGCGCCTGGCCGAGCTGCCGGACGTGCCGACGGTGCAGGAGGCGGGCTATGGCGATTTCAACGTGGCGTCGTGGGTCGGCCTGTTCGTGCCCAAGGCCACGCCGCGGGCGGTGATCGAGCGCTTGAACCAGGAGGTGGACGGGGCCCTGAAGGACAAGGAACTGGCCGCCAAGCTGACGGTGCAGGGCCCGGTGCTGGCCATGTCGCCCGAGGAGTTCCAGCAACGGATCCGCAAGGAGTCGGCCGAGCTGGTGGAAGTGGTCGAGAAGGCCAACATCAGCATCAACTGACGCGGCGGCACGCCGCGCGGCGTGCCCCGTTTCTCTCCCAGCCATTTTCAGACGCCATGCCCAACCAGAACCCCCTCTTCGACGCGGCGCTTTATGCGGGCGCCCGCCGGCCGCTCGAGGAAGCGACCTCGCTGCCGCCGCAGGCCTATCACGACCCCGCGTTCTACCAGCGCGAGATCGACCGCATCTTCATGAAGCGCTGGAATTTCATCGGCCATGAAGGCCGCCTGGCCGCGCCGGGCGCGTACTTCGCGATGGACTTCGCCGGCGTGCCCATCATCGTCTCGCGCGGCGAGGACGGCCAGGTGCGCGCCTTCGCCAATTCGTGCCGCCACCGTGGCGTGCGCCTGGTCAACGGCGAGGGGCAGGGCCGGGCCTTCGTCTGTCCCTACCATGGCTGGAGCTACGCCGGCAACGGCGAGCTGCGCGCCGCGCCGGGGATGGAGGGCACCCATTGCTTCGACAGGAAGGACAACGGCCTGCTGCCGGTGCGCCTGGAAAAGCTGGGTCCGTTCATGTGGGTCAATTTCGACCCGGACGCGGCCCCGCTGGCAAGCCAGCTCGGCGACCTGCCGTCCAAGATCGAAAGCCACGGGCTCGACGAGCTGGTGCTGACGCGCCGCGCCGAATACCAAGTCCAGTGCAACTGGAAAGTCTATGTCGAGAACTTCATGGACTACTACCACACGCCCACGGTGCACAAGAACAGCCTGGCGCGCGGCAGCCTGTCCGTTTACCACCGCAAGCCGGTGGAGCTGGAGCAGTGCGACGGCGACTACCTGGTGCTGTACGCGCAGCACGAGGGAACGGCCGGCCTGCTGCCGGGCAAGGAAGGGTTCGCGCACTGGCCGGACCTGCAGGGACGCTGCCGGGACGGCTCGACCTTCGTCCATGCCGCGACCAGCGCCCTGTTCGGCTTCACCAAGGACTGCGTGTGGTACGTGAAGCTGAACCCGACCGGGCCGCAGTCCATCGACCTGACCGTGGGCTCGTGCTTTCACCGCAGCACGGTGGCGCGGCCGGATTTCGACGAGAAAGTCCAGGCCTATTACGACCGCTGGGATGTCGCGGTGGCCGAAGACAACGAGATCGTCGAGCAGCAGCAGCTGGGCGTGCGCTCGCCGCTGGCCAGGGCGGGGCGGGTGTCGCCGCTGGAAGCCGTGTCGTACGCGTTTCGCCAGCGCCTGCTGGACGCGCTGGCGCTGTGAAGGAACCATCCATGACTGCCTCCACGGACCTGATGCTGCTGGGCACCGGCGAGTTCGCCGCGCGCCTGTTGTTCGATATCGCCGCCAGCG
Organism: Bordetella genomosp. 6; assembly: GCF_002119705.1. Classification (NCBI taxonomy): domain Bacteria; kingdom Pseudomonadati; phylum Pseudomonadota; class Betaproteobacteria; order Burkholderiales; family Alcaligenaceae; genus Bordetella; species Bordetella genomosp. 6. Next base: position 4,007,772 of record NZ_CP021107.1, on the reverse strand, counting down.
CCGACCATCCCGCGCGCGTGACGGTGGTGGGCCGCAGCGCGCCGCGCCTGGCCTGGCTGCGCACCGCGGCCAACGCGCGCGCCGTGCTGTTCGGCCGACCGGTACGGTTCGAGACGCGCCAGTGCGCGGACTTCGAGACCGACACTTTGGCAGGCGTCCTGGCGCAGGCCCGGCCCCGCGTGGTGGTGCAGACGGCGTCGCTGCAAACGGCTTCCGTGCTGCGCTCGACCGACGACGCCTGGAGCCGGCTGGTCGCCAATGGCGGCCTGAGCGTGACGGCCGCCTTCCAGACCGTGCTGTCGCTGAAGGCGGGGCGCGCCATCGCGGCCGCCGCGCCGGGCGCGCATTATCTCAATGCCTGCTTTCCCGATGTCACCAATGGCTTGCTCAGGCATGCCGGCGTCGACGTCCTGTGCGGTGTGGGCAACGTCGGCATTCTTTCCAATGCGTTCGCGGGCGCGCTCGATGCGCGCGAGCCGGGCCGCGTGAAAGTGCTGGCGCATTATCAGCAGCTGGGCCTGTGGCGGCGCCTGCCCGGCGAGCGCCAGGGGTCGGTGCCGCGCGTCTGGCTCGACGGGCGCGAGATCGACGATGTGCCCGGCGTGTTCCGGGACGTCATGCTCTCGCCGCAGACCGCGTTCGACATTTCCGGCGCGACCGGCGTGCCGCTGGCGCTGGCGCTGGCGGCGGGTCGGCCGTGGTCGGGCCACGTGCCGGCGCCCGAGGGCCTGCCCGGCGGCTACCCGGTGCGCGTGGACGAGCAGGGCGCCATGGCGCTGGACCTGCCGGCCGGCCTGTCGCGCGAGGACGCCATCGCCTGGAACGCGCGCTTCGAGCAGGACAGCGGGCTGGTGATCGACGGGCAGGGCAATGCGACGTACACCGGCGCGCTGCACGAGGCGCTGCGGCGGCACGACCCGCAGCTTGCGCAAGGTTTCGCCGCGCGCGATGTCGAGCAGGCCGCCGCGCGCCTGGCGGTGCTGCGCGACCGCCTGCAGGCGCAGGCCTGCTGATTCCCCACGCCATGCACGAGCCGATGGACACACCATGAACGCCATTTTCATTACCCCGGCGGGCGAGACGCTGCGCGTCGAGGTCGCCGAGGGCGACAGCCTGATGCACGCCGCCACCTTCGCCGGCGTGCCGGGCATCCTGGGCGAATGCGGCGGCAGCTGCAGCTGCGCGACCTGCCATGTCTTTGTCGAGCAACCGGCGCTGGAGGCGCTGGAACCGATGGGCGCGGCCGAAGCCGAGGCGCTGGAGTGGACGGCCGAACCGCGCCGGCACAACAGCCGGCTGTGCTGCCAGTTGCGGATGAGCGCGGCCCTCGACGGCATTACCGTGCGCGTCGCCGACACACAGAACTGAGGCCGCCATGCAGCATGCTCCGGCAATCCGGCAAGACGCGCCCGGCCTGGTGGTGGTGGGCGCCGGCTGCGCCGGCGTCGAGACGGCGTTCGCGGCCCGCAGCGCCGGATGGCAGGGGCCCATCACGCTGCTTGGCGAGGAAAGCGCCGAGCCTTATCAGCGGCCGCCGCTGTCCAAGGCCTTCCTGCAGGGCGCGGCCGGCATCGACAGTCTGGGGCTGAAGCAGGCCGCGCTGTACGAGCGCGCGGCGATTGCGCGGATCGGCGCCGCGCGCGCGACGCGCATCGACCGCGCCGCGCGCGTGCTGCACTGCGCCGACGGGCGTGTGCTGCCCTACGAAAAGCTGGTGCTGGCCTGCGGGGGGCGCGCGCGCCGCCTGGACGCGCCGCTGGCCGAGGGCGGCGGGCACGTCCATTACCTGCGCACGCTCGAGGACGCGCGCCGCCTGCGCGCGCGGCTCGAACACAGCCGGCGCGTGGTCATCGTGGGCGCCGGCTACGTCGGGCTGGAAGTGGCGAGCGTGTGCCGTTCGCTGGGGCTGGCCGTGACCGTGCTGGAGGCCGCGCCGCGCGTGCTGGCGCGGGTGACGGCGCCCGTGGTGTCGGCCTTCTACGCAGCGACCCATCGCGGGCACGGGGTGGACCTGCGGCTGGATACGGGCGTGGCCGGGTTCGAGCCGGCGCGCGACGGCGGCATCGCGGCCGTGCACACGAGCGACGGCCAGCGCATTGCCGCCGACCTGGTGATCGCCGGCATCGGGCTGGCGCCCAACGTGGAACTGGCGCGCGAGGCCGGGCTGGCGGTCGGCGACGGCATTGTCGTCGACGCCATGCTGCGCACGGACGATCCGGACATCCTGGCGGTCGGCGACTGCGCGCTGGCCTATAACCCGCGCTACGGACGCGCGATGCGCATCGAGTCGGTGCCCAACGCGCTGGAGCACGCCCGCCAGGCGGCCGCCACGGTGTGCGGCAAGGCGCGCGAGCTCGATCCGCTGCCGTGGTTCTGGTCGGACCAATACGACCTGAAGCTGAAGATGGCCGGCGTGGCGCACGGGCACGACCACGTGGTGGTGCGCGGCGACCCGCGGCAGGCGGCGTTCAGCGTCTTCTACCTGAAGGCGGGGCGGCTGCTGGCCGTCGATACCGTCAATCGCCCGGGCGAATTCATGGCCGCCCGCAAACTGATTTTCTCGACCATCGGCGAGGCCGACAGGCTGGCCGATGAAACCCGTGAACTGAAGCACTGGCTGGCCTGACGACGGCCGGCCCCTTACGAGGAAACCTCATGATCGACGCTACCTCCCTGCGCGGCATCCTGACCGCGCTGCCCACGCCCGTCGACGCCCAGGGCGCCGTGGACGCCGGGGCCGCGCGCCTGCTGGTCGAATACCAGCTGCGCCACGGCATCAATGGCCTGGTGCCGATCGGCGGCACGGGCGAGTACGGATCGCTCGCGCGCGCCGAGCGCTGCCGCATGGTCGAGGCGACCGCCCAGGCCGCGCAAGGCAAGGTCCCGGTGATCGCCGGCGTGCTGGACACCGGCTATTTCGACGCGCTGCAGTCCGGGCGCGAGCTGGCGGCGGCCGGCGCCGACGCCTTGATGGTGGTGACGCCTTACTACACCAATCCGACCCAGGCCGGCCTGCTCGACTACTTCCTGCGCTACGCCGACGAGTCGCCCGTGCCGCTCATCATCTACGAGATTCCGTACCGCACGCGCATCGCGCTGGCCCCCGAGGTGCTGCACCAGCTTTCCCGCCACGAACGCATCATCGGCATGAAGGCCTGCAACACCGACATGTACCACTTCCTGCGCGTGGTGGCCGGGGTGTCCGATACGTTCTCCGTGCTGAGCGGGGAAGACACGCTGCTGCCGCTGCATCTGCTGGGCGGGGCGCGCGGCGGCATCGTGGTGACCGCCACCATGCTGCCGGCGGCCTGGCTGCGGCTGTTCGAGCTGGCCACGTCGGGCCGTGGCGCCGAGGCGCTGGCGCTGCATCGCGAGCTCATGCCGGTCATGGACCTCGCGTTCGCCGAGACCAACCCCGGCCCGCTGAAGGCGGTCTGGGACCTGATCGGCATCGAGGCGCCCGCGCTGCTGGCGCCGCTGCGCGAGGCGGCGCCCGAGCTGCAGGCGGCGCTGCGCCAGTGCATGGCGTCGATGATCGAGCGTTTCGGGCAGGCTGCATGAGCGCTCGCCCCGGCCTGGAGTCGGCACTGGCCTGCGTGCACGACTATCGGTCGCTGGCCCGGCGCCGGCTGTCGCGCTTCGCGTTCGATTACCTGGAGGGCGGCGCCGAGGACGGCAGGACGCTGCGGCGCAACCTGGCCGCCTACGGCAGGCTGGCATTCAATCCGCGGGTATTGACCGACGTCAGCGCGGTCGACACCCGCGTGCCGGTGCTGGGGCGCGAACAGCGCTCGCCCATGATCGTCGGCCCGACCGGCCTGAACGGGCTGTACTGGCCGCGCGCGGACGAGGCGCTGGCCCGCGCGGCGCATGCGGCCGGCCTGCCGTTCGTGCTGTCGACCGCCTCGACCTCGCTGATCGAGGACGTGCGCGCGGCCAGCCCGGGCGACCTGTGGCTGCAACTGTACGTGCAGACCGACCGCTCGATCGCCGAGGCCATGATGCGCCGGGCCCGCGAGGCCAGCTTCTCGACCCTGATGGTGACGGTGGATACGCCGGTGCACGGCACCCGTGACCATGATGTGCGCAACGGCTTTCGCCTGCCCCTGCGGCCCGGACCGCGGTTGATGCTGGATTTCGCCGCGCACCCGCGCTGGTGCCTGCGCATGCTGCGCCAGCGCGGCGGGCCGCAGCTGGTCAACCTGGCGCGCAGCATGGGCGAGCAGGCCAGCCTGAACCGGCAGGCCGCCGCCATGAGCCGGCAGATGGACATGGGGCTGGGGTGGGATGCGTTGCCGTGGCTGCGCCGGCACTGGCAGGGGCCGGTCCTGGTCAAGGGCATCCTGTCGGTCGAGGACGCGCGCCTGGCGCTGCGTCACGGCGCCGATGGCATCGTCCTGTCCAACCATGGCGGACGGCAGCTCGAAGGCGCGCCCAGCGCGCTGGAGGTATTGCCGCGCGTCATGGATGCGGTGGGGACGCGGCTTGCCGTGCTGGTCGATGGCGGGGTGCGGCGCGGCAGCGACGTGGCCAAGGCCCGCGCCCTGGGCGCGCAGGCCGTGCTGCTGGGCCGTGCGCCGCTGTACGGGCTGGCCGCGCGCGGGCCGCGCGGCGTGGCCGAGGTCCTGGCCATCCTGCAGCGCGAGCTGGAGACCACGCTCAGGCTGCTCGGCTGCCCCGCGGCGCGGCGGCTGGACGAGCATGCGTTGCTGCCGGCGCGCGGGGACCGGCAGCACGAGGCCGCGCCATGACGCACGGCCACGCCAGCCTGGACCTGGGCCAGTTCGACCACGACCAGCGCTACAAATTCCTGATGGCCAGCGTCGTGCCGCGGCCGATCGCGCTGGTGACCAGCCTGGGCGAGGACGGCGTGCTCAACGCGGCGCCGTTCAGCAGCTATGTCGTGCTGTCGATCGATCCGCCGATGCTGGGCATCTCGGTGGCGTTTCGCGACGACGGCGCGTGCAAGGACACGCGCCGCAATATCGAGCGCTCGGGCGAGTTCGTCATCAATTCCGTCACCGCCGACATGGTGGCCCAGGTGCAGCAGTGCGGCCAGCCCTATCCCAGCGATGTGAGCGAGGCGCAGGCGGCCGGCCTGACGCCCATTGCCTCGCACGTGGTCAGCGTGCCGCGCATCGCGCAGTCGCCGCTGCAGTTCGAGTGCCGGCTGCGCCATTGCGTGGAGTTCGGGCAGCGGCGCTCGGCGCTGCTGGTGGGCGAGGTGGTGCTGGCCCACGCGGCCGCGGGGCTGGCCCACGCGCACCGCGTCGATCCGGCCGTGCTCAACGCGGTGGGCAGGCTGGCGGGGACCACGTATTGCCGGGTTTCGGACACCATATCGGTATAGCGATATGATGCCGGGGCGGGTAGCCCAAGGATCGCCAACGATACAATCGAGCATGCCTTCAAAACAAGCCAAGCCTACGTCTGTCGAGCCGCCGGCGCATGCCGCCGGCGGCGACGATTCGCCGCTCTACGTGCAGGCGATCGCGCGGGCATTCCAGGTCTTGCAGGCATTCGACGGGCCGCGCCGGGAGATCACGCTGGCCGACATCGCCAAGGCGGCCGGCATGGGCCGCAGCGCCGTGCAGCGCGTCGTGCATACCCTGGAAAGCCTGGGCTACCTGGCGCGCGTGCCGGATTCGAAGAATTACCGGCTGACCGCGCGCCTGCTGCAGTTCTCGTACAACTACGTGCGCAACAACGAGCTGATCGCCAAGGCGCTGCCGTACCTGCAGGAACTGAACCGCACCTTCGACGAAACCATCAACCTCCAGGAGCTCGATGGCACCGAGATCGTCCTGGTGGCGCGCTTCCTGAGCCGCCACTTGATGAATATCGAAGTGGCGGTCGGCAGCCGGCTGCCGGCCTTCTGCACCGCCTCGGGCACGGCCATCCTGTCGCGGCTGCCGGAAAAGGAATGCGACGCCATCCTGCGCGCCAGCCGGCGCGTGGCCCTGACGCCGTCGACCGAGCTGGACCTCGACCGCCTGCGCCAGCGCATCCGCACCGCCGCCGCGCGCGGCTATTCCATCGTGGCCAACGAGTCGGTCGTGGGCGACATCTCGCTGGCGGCGCCGGTGCTGGACCAGGGCGGCTGGCCGGTCGCCGCGGTGAACATTTCGGTGCCGGTCGCGCGCTGGACGGTGGAGCAGGCCGAGACCGAACTGGCCAACCATGTGCAGGCCACGGCGATGATGCTGTCGGGCGCCAAGATCAGCCCCTTCATGGGGTGACGGCGGCGGCGCGCCGGATCGCTTAACCTAGGGCCTGTTTCCCGAGGGCTCCCGGCATGCGTATCGAAGACCTGGCTATCTTTACCGCCGTGCACGACTATGGCAGCTTCCAGAAGGCGGCCGACGTGCATGGCCTTACCCAGTCGGCGGTGACCAAGATCGTGCGCCGCCTGGAGGCGCACTACGGCATGGCGCTGGTCGAGCGCGGCGCCCGCACTACGCTGACGCAGGCCGGGCGGGCGCTGTACGACCGCGCGGTGGAGCTGCTGAAGATCGCCAACACCATCGAGCGCGACCTGCTTTCGGAAGACGCCGCCAGCCTGGGCGCGCTGCGCATGGGCGCGGTGCCGGCCCTGCTCGAACCGCTGGTGCTGCCGGCGGCGGCCCTGCTGCTGCGCCGCTACGCCAATGCATCGCTGACCACGCGGGTCAAGCTGACCAGCGAGCTGGTCGACCTGGTCATCGACGGCAGGCTGGACCTGGCGGTGGGTTTCGAGGCCGCGCCGCTGCCCGAGGACATCGTGGCGGCCTCGCTGGGCCGGCAGCACTACAAGCTGGTGGTGCGCGCCGGCGGGCCGCTGGCCGGCCGGCGGCTCAGCCTGAGGGCGCTGGCCGACTGCGAATGGCTGCTGCCGTCGCGCGACATCGCGCTGCGCCGCCAGCTGGACCGGCATTTCGAGGATGCCGGCCTGAACCCGCCCCGGGTGCGCCTGGAAACCGACACGTCGGCCATGCTGTTCGCGTCGCTGATCCGGGAGACCGACCTGATCGCCATCATGGCCGAGCAGTCTTACCTGCAGGCCGCCAGCCGGGATATCGCCGCCCTCGACAGCGCGCTGCCGCCCATCCACGGCGACGTGATGCTGTTCTACCGGCGCCAGACTCCGTCCACGCCGATGTTCGCCGAGGCACTTGGCCTGCTGCGCGCCAACGCCGCCGCCTATTTCGACCGCGCGGGCCTGGCGCCCGGCGCCTGAGCGGGCGGCGCGCCCCGCGCGCCGCCGGGTATTCCGCGCCGGAAGGCAGATAGGACAAAAAGTCGTCGCGTCCGCGCTTACAGTCTCGCCCTGGGGCTGGCGCCGCCTCCCGGCATGGATGCAGGGCATGGACAGCATGGGCGCCCGCCTGTTCTACGAGGAGTTTTCCAGTGTCTGAAGCATTACGAGGACGCCGCGCCGTCGTCACCGGCGCCGCGTCCGGGATCGGCCTGGCCACGGCGCAGCGCCTGGCCCGTTCGGGCGCGTCGGTGGCGATGGTGTACCTGCCCGGCGACGAGCGCGGCGCGGCCATGTGCCGGCAACTCGAGGCCGAAGGCCGCAGCGTGTTCGCCGCGCCGGGCGACGTGACGCAGGAGGCGGGCATCCTGGCGACCATCGAGGCCGCCGCGCAGGCCATGGGCGGGATCGACCTGCTGGTCAACAGCGCGGGCATCCCGGGCGTGAAGGCGGTGGTCCCGGCGGCGCGCCTGGACCTGATCACTGGCGATATCTGGGACGCGGTGCTGGCGGTCAACGTCAAGGGCCCGTTCTTCTGCGCCAAGGCGGCCGCGCCGCACCTCAAGCGCGCGGGCGGGGCCATCGTCAATATCGCCTCGCTGGCCGGCCTGGACTCGCCGGGCAGCAGCCTGCCCTATGCGGCGTCCAAGGCGGCGGTGATCAACATGACCAAGAACCTGGCCCGCGCCCTGGCGCCCGAGGTGCGTGTGAACGCCGTGGCGCCCGGCTACGTGGATACCGGCTGGGCGATCGAGGGCTGGGCCGAGCGGGGCGAGGTGTCCAGGCGCCTGTCGCTGCTGGACAAGGTGTGCGGCGCCGACGACGTGGCGGGGCTGATCGAGTACCTGGGATTCTCGGCCACCCTGACGACCGGCGAGACCGTCAAGGTCGACGGCGGCTTCTGGCTGACCGACGCCCGTACCGGGCAACAACGGCTGGCGCAGATCTAGCGCCGCCTGCAATTCGATAATGGAAGGGACGAAAATGATGATGACGATGACCAAGCGCTGGATCGGCGCGGGCGTGGCCGCGGCCTCGATGATGGCCGGCGCCGCGGCGCATGCCGCGGATTACCCGCAGCGCCCGATCACCCTGGTGGTGCCGTACGCCGCCGGCGGAACCACCGATATCCTGGGCCGCGCGCTGGCCGAGGCGCTGGCCGGCGAACTCAAGCAGGCCGTGGTGGTCGAGAACAAGCCGGGCGCCAACGGCACGCGCGGCGCCTCGGGCATGAAGCAGGCCAGGCCGGACGGCTACACCCTGACCATGGTGCCGCTGGGCGTGTTCCGCCAGCCCTACATCCAGCAGGTCAACTACGACCCCCTCAAGGACCTGACCTATGTGTCCATGGTGGGCGGCTACAACTACGCCATCGCGGTGGCCGACAAGGCGCCGTGGAAGACCATCCAGGAGCTCATCGAACACGCGCGCAGCCATCCCGGCGAGATCTTCTACGGTGTGTCGGCCCGCTACAGCGTCAATGAATTCCTGATGATGGACCTGGGCAGGAAGGCCGGCGTCGAATGGACCAGCGTGCCCTTCAAGGGCGACTCCGAAGCCGTGACCAACCTGCTGGGCGGGCAGATCCAGGTGGTGTCGGCCACCAACACCATCCTGCCGTTCGCGCAGCAAGGCTCGGTGCGCGTGCTGGCCACCGCCGGCGAGGCGCGCTCGCCTGATTTCCCCGACGCCCCGACCCTGGCCGAGGCGGGCTACCCGGTCACGGTGACCTCGCCGCTGGGCATCGCCGGACCGGCCGGCATGGCGCCCGAGACGGTGCGCATCCTGGACGAGGCGATCGGCCGCGCGGCGCGCAACCCCAAGCTGCTGGAGACCGCGGCGCGCTACGGCATCGGCGTCAAGTACCTCGACCATGCCGGCTACACCGCTTACGCCCGCAAGGCGGCGGTCGAAGAGAAGGACGCCGTGGCGCTGATGCTGCAAGGCGCGGCCAAGCCCTGACATGGCCGACGCGCTCAACGCCGGGCCGGGCGACGGCCACCTCTATCGCATGCCGACCGCGTTCGGGCCCGCCCTGGGCCCGCGCCAGGCGCCGGCCGGCATGCGCCACGACCCGGCCGCGAGCCCGCGCAAGTCGTGCGCGTACGCGGTCTGGCGCACCGACGCCGGGCTGCTCGGGCGGCTGCTGCCGCCTGGTTTCGCGCTGCGCGGCGAGGCCGTCGTCGTGTTCGAGTTCAGCTACATGACCGACATCGCCTGGCTGGCGGGGCGCGGCTACAACATGCTGACCGTGCGCATCCCGGCCACCTACGGGAACGGCGATGACGCCGTCGACGGCTACTTCCAGCCGGTGGTGTGGGAGAACATGACCGAGCCCATCCTGAGCGGCCGCGAGGAGCTGGGCTGGGCCAAGATCTACGCCGACCTGCCCGCGGCCACGCACGAGCAGGACGAGATCGTCTGCCGCGCCGAATGGATGGGGTTCCGCTTCCTGGAATTGCGGCTGGGCGCGCGCGCGGCCGGCGGCGGCGCGCTGCAAAGCGGGCCGGTGCTGCACCGCAAGTACATTCCGGCCACCCAGCACTGGGGGCAGGCCGACGTGGACTACGTGACGCTCACGCCCGGCGGCGGCAGCCAGGCGCGCCTGCTCGACAGCGCGACGGCGCAGCGCTGCGCGTTGCGCATCGCGCGCCCGCGCTGGGAGGACATGCCGACGCAGCACGCCATCGTCGGCGCGCTGGCCGACCTGCCCTTGCTCGAGTGCGTGCGCGGCGGGACGTACCAGACCGTGGGCGGCAAGGACCTGTCGGACCAGGTGAGGCTGGGTTGAGCCCGGCCTGGCGCTAGGGCTTGAGCGTGGTGACGGGCGGCTTGGGCCGCTCGTCCACCGTCAGCGAGAAGATGTCCGGGCGCGCATAGTGCCCGACCACGTCGAAGTCCATCTTGCCCCGCGTCACGGCGTCGAGGTCGATGTCGGCCACCAGGATCGCGTCCTCGTCGTAGACCGGGCCGGCCAGCAACTGGCCCATCGGGTCGACGATGCAGCTGCCCCCGCGCATCAGCACGGTGTCGGGCTGTACGTCCAGGGCGTTGTGGAACTCGGGCGGGAAGTCCTTGCCGCGCAGGTGCTGGCAGGCCGACAGCACGAAGCAGCGCCCCTCCAGGGCCACGTGCTGCATGGTGGACACCCAGGTCGGCTTGTCGTCGGCCGTGGGCGCGCAATAGATCTGGATCTGCTTGCCGTACATCGCCATGCGCAGCAGCGGCATGTAGTTCTCCCAGCACACGACCGCGCCCAGCCTGCCCAGCGGGGTGTCGTACACCGGAAAGGTGGAGCCGTCTCCGAACCCCCACAGCAGGCGCTCCAGCGCGGTGGGCATCAGCTTGCGGTGCTTGCCCAGCAGCTCGCCCTCGGGGCTGAAGAACAGGATGGTGCAGTACAGGGTGCCGCCGTCGCGCTCGATGACGCCGACCACGATGAACATGTCCTGTTCGGCGGCGATCTGCCCGATGCGCTCGGTGACCGGGCCCGGCACGGCGATGGCGGTCTCGGCGTAGCGCTGGTATTGCGCGCGCCCTTGCGGCGTGCGTCCGCCCAGGAAGATGTGGAAATCGGCGCCCTTGGGGTAGCCGCCCACGAAGGCCTCGGGAAACAGCGCGAGCCGCGCGCCCTGCGCCTTGGCGCCGGCGGCCAGGCGGCTCATTTTCTCGGCGGTGGCCATGGCGTCGCCCGGCACCGGCCCATCCTGTATGACGGCGATTCGATGTGTGGTCATGGGATATCCGTGTGGTGGAAGGTAAAGCGAAACGGGGTGCGCTATGGCGCGTCGCCGGGCGCGGCGACCGGCTCGAAGTCGTAGAGGCCGGCGCCCTGCGCGTCGCCGATCACCAGGAAGCGCACCGGCGCGGCGCCGGCGCTGGTGACGCGGTGCGGCTGGCCGGCCCGTACCTGGAAAACCTGCGCCGGGCCGAGCACGACTTCCTGGCTGGGTTCGGTGGCCGCCACGCGCAGCGTGCCTTCGATCACGTAGAACGTGTCGATGACGGTGGTGTGCCGGTGCCACGGCACTTCCTGGCCGTGCTCCAGGATCAGTTCCGTGATCTTGAAGCCCGGCCGTTCGCCGTAGCGTTGCCGGTTCCTGACCGGATACAGATGCGTGCCATCCGCGAGTTTGACCATTGCAGCTCCTGTGGTTGGGCGGCGCGGACGCGCCGCGCCGTGGTTCAGTTGGGCTTGATGCCCAGTTCGCCGATGAGCCGGCCGCGCTGCTCCAGTTCGTTCTCGATGCGCTGGCCCAGCACGGCGGGCGGACCGCCCACCGGGGTGACGCCGCGCCCGGCCAGTTGCGCGCGTATCGCCGCGTCGCCCAGCACCTGGTCGATCTCCGAGGACAGCTGCCGCACGATGGCCTCGGGCGTGCCGCGCGGCGCCAGCACGGCCTGGTAGGTGCCGCGCTCGGCGTTGGGGCGGCCCAGGGCTTCGGTCAGCGTCGGGACGTCGGGGATCAGTGGCGAGCGCGCTTCGGCGGCGACGGCCAGCGCCTTGACCCGTCCGCCCTTGACCATGGGCAGCGCGTCGCTGAAGGTGCCGAACAGGAACTCGACCTGGCCGCTCATCAGGGCCGTCATGGCCGGCGCGGTGCCGTTGTACGGAATGTCGACGGCGTTCAGGCCGGCATCGCGCACCAGCGCGGCGCCGGCCAGGTGCAGGATGCCGCCCTTGCCGGTGGTGGCGTAGTTCAGGCCGCGCTGCGCGCGCCGCGATTGCTCGACGAACTCGGCCAGGTCGCGGGCCGGCGAGGCGGCGTTGACCAGCAGGACCAGCGGCTCGGCGGCCACCAGCGAGACGGGCTCGAGGTCGCGGCCCGCGCCGTAGGTGGGATGCTTGAGCAGCAGCGAGGTGATGACGTTGCTGCTGGAGATGTACGCCAGCGTGTAGCCGTCGGGCGCGGCCTTGGCCACCGTGGCGCCGCCGATCGAGCCGCCGGCGCCGGGGCGGTTCTCGACGATGACGGGCTGGCCCAGGCGCTGGCCCAGGGCCTGGGCCAGCAGGCGCGCGTTGCCGTCGGTGGCGCCGCCCGGCGGCCATCCCACCACCAGCCTGATCGGCTGTTCGGGATAGGCGCCGGCCCGCGCGTCGTGCATGGCCAGGGCGGCGACGAATAGCCCGGCGAGTATGGGCAGCTTCAGCATGGACTTCCCCCTTGGTGTGCGGTGCGATGGTGTCGTACTGCATCCTAGCGAGGGCGCGGCGGGCGATTGATGCCAAATCGGTCGGGATTGGGACCGTTTCGGTATGAATCGCCCACCGGCCGCGCGCCGCGCCATGTAAGGTTTCCCCGTATGGATGCGGCCGGGGCCGGCCATGCATACTGGAACATTGGGCCACGCGGGTACGGCCGCTGGGGAAGCTGGATGAATCTGCGGCATGTCCACTACTTCGTGACGCTGGCCGAAGAGTTGAATTTCACCCGGGCCGCGGCGCGCTGCCACATCGAGCAGGCGCCCCTGAGCCGCGCCATCAAGACGCTGGAGCGCGAGCTGGGCCTGACGCTGCTGATACGCAATACGCGCAATGTCGAACTCACGCCCGCCGGCCGCCTGTTCTGCGACTGCGCCAGGGTGGCGCTGGAAGAGCTGGAACTGGGCGCGCGGCGCGCCCGGCGCGCGCAGGAAGGCGCCGCGGGCCAGTTGACCATCGCCCACGTGGGCTCCACCGTCTACGAGCTGCTGCCCAGCATCATCCGCACGTTCAAGCGCGGCTATCCGCTGGTGGACCTGCGCATACGCCAGCTGACCACGCGCGAGCAGATCCCCGGACTGATCGCCGGCGACATCGACGTGGGCTTCGTGCGCGTGGCGCCCGGCAGCGGGCAGCTGGCGGCCACGCGCCTGTACGCCGAGCCGTTCGTGTGCGCGATCCCCGACTGGCATCCGCTGGCCGGGCGCGAATCGGTGGCGCTGGGCGAACTGGCGTCGTCGCCGTTCATCACGCTGATGCGCAGCCCCGCGCCCAGCCTGCACCAGCAGGTGCTGGACCTGTGCCGCAAGGCCGGCTTCGAACCCCGGATCGCCCAGGAGGTCGAGCAGATCGAAAGCACCGTGGGCCTGGTCGCCTCCGGCATCGGCGTGGCGCTGGTGCCGGCCTCGTTGCGCAAGCTGTCGATCCGTTCGGTGTGCTACGTGCCGCTGAGCGACGTGGCCGAGCAGGTGGAGGTGTGGCTGGCCTGGCCGCGCGAGCATGCGTCGCCGGTCACGCAGGCGTTCCTGCAATGCGCGCGCGAGACCCTGCCGGGGCCGCGCGGCGCGCAGGCGGGCGGCCGGCGCGCGTAGGCGCGGCGGCGCAGCCTAGTCGATCAGCCGGTGCCGGATCGCGTACTGCACCAGTTCGGCGTTGCTGCCGACCTTCAGTTTCTGCAGGATGCGCTGGCGGTAGGTGCTGATGGTCTTGACGCTGACGATGAGCTGGGTGGCGATGTCCGTCAACCGCGCGCCTTGCACCATCAGCATCATGATCTGGTGTTCGCGCGGCGACAGCTTGTCGTGCAGGTCCTCGCCGCGCGCCACGGCCGACACCACCTTGTCGGAGATCTCGGCCGGGAAGTAGCGCCCGCCCGAGGCGGCCTGGCGGATCGCCAGCGTCAGCGCCTTGTAGTCCATGTCCTTGGCGACATAGCCGCTGGCGCCCACTTCGAAGGCGCGCAGCGCGTATTGCTCGGCCGGATACATGCTCAGGACGATGACCGGCAGGCGCGGCCACTCGGCCCGGATCGACGGCAGCACGTCCAGGCCGCTGCGCCCGCGCAGGTTCACGTCCAGCAGCACCACGTCGTAGCTGTGGGCGCGCAGCAGGCGCAGGGCGTCCGAGGCGTCGGCGGTCTCGCCCGTGACGCTGATGTCGTCCTCTTCGGCCAGCAGCCTTTTCAGGCCGTCGCGGAAGATGGTGTGGTCGTCGACGATCAGGACACGGATCATGGCGGCGGCTGCGGCGGCGCTATTGCCCGCCGCGGGGAACGTTGAGGGAAGCAAGGATGCGGTTTTCCTTTTCGACGGATTCCTGCGCGAACTGGCGGTAGGCCGGCCCGTCCAGGTATTGCTGTTCCATATCATAGTTCGCCAGCGCGTCCTGGAACGGCTTTTGCGCCATGGCCTGCCTGAACCCGTCGTGCAGGCGCGCGATGACCTGCGGGGGCGTGCCCTTGGGCGCGGCCAGCCCCCAGGGCGAGGTCTGCACCATGTCGATGCCCACCTCGCGCAGCGTCGGCACGTCGGGAAAGCGCGGCACGCGCTTTTCGGTCCACACCACCAGCAGGCGCATCTTGCCGGAGGTGACGTAGGGCACCCAGGACGAGGCGTCGGCCACCGACATGATGTGTCCGCCCATCAGGGCGGGCAGGGCTTCGGCCACGCCCTTGTACGGGATGTTGCTGAGCTGGATGCCCAGGCTGGCCGAGATCTGCTCCATGGTGAGGTGCTGCGTGGTCAGGCTGCCCACCGTGCCGTAGGTCAGCTTGCCCGGGTTCTGGCGGGCGTAGGCGACGTAGTCGTCGAAGGTCTTGATGGGCGAATCGGCCGCCACCACCAGGCCCCAGGTGAAGCCGGTCAGGCGGATGACGTAGTCCAGGTCGGTGACGGGGTTCCACTTGATGTTGGCGATGTAGGGCAGGCGGAACACGCTGTGCGCGATCAGCCCCACCGTATAGCCGTCGGGCGCGGCGGTCTGCAGCTGGTAGGCCGGCATGACGCCGCCGGCGCCCAGCTTGTTCTCGACGATGATGGGCTGGCCGAAAATGTTCGAGGCGCTTTCGGCCAGCGCGCGCACCACGATGTCGGTCACGCCGCCGGCCGAGAAGCCCACCAGCACGCGGATCGGCTTGGCCGGGAAGGCGTCGGCGGCGCGTACGGCCGAAGGCAGGCCCAGCGCGGCCGCGCCGGCGGCCATGGTGGCGGCGCCGCCCAGTTTGATGAAGGAACGTCTTTGCACAGTAGGTCTCCCGTTACCCTGGTCCATGCCCCGTCGATTGACACGCAACGTTGGGGTCATTTAGTGTGCGGACAGTGTAAAGAGCGGCATGATGATTTATCTGTCAGATTTACCCGATTTATTTGTCATCTTTTTCTTACCTTGCGCCGACGTCCATGCATGATTTTCGCTGGCCCCTGGACCAGGATGATGCCAATTATCGCTTGCTGTTCGAGGGTTTGATCGAGCAGTCGGTGGCCGGCATCTACCTGCTGCAGAACGCCCACCTGGTGTACGTGAACGAGGCCTTCGCGCGTATGTGCGGCGTGCCGCGCGAGAAGCTGATCGGCCGGCCGCTGGCCAGGGTGGCGCCGCCGCAGCAGCGCGAGTCGCTGCTGCAGCAGTACGAGCGGCGCCTGACCGGCGGCGACAAGGACGCCACGTTCATGGTGCACGTCCAGCGGCCCGACGGTCAGCCGGTGGCGATCGAGATCCATGGCAGGCTGATCGACTTCCGCGGCCAGCCGGCCGTCATCGGCGTGGGTATCGACGCCACGCTGCGCCTGCGCCGGCAGGAGGAGCTGCAGCAGTCGCGGGCGGCGCTGTCCGAGCTGGTCAGCCATATCGAATCGGTGCGCGAGGCCGAGCGCCAGCGCATCGCCATGGAACTGCACGATGCGGTCGGCGGCATGCTGTCGGCGCTGAAGTTCGACATGTCGCGCCTGGCGCGCCATATCGACCGGACGCTGGCCGGGCCGGGCCAGGACGAGCGGCGCGCGCAGCTCGAAGGCGTGGTGGGCGAGTGCCTGGGCCTGGTGCAGGACACCATCGCCACGGTGCGGCAGATATCCGAGGACCTGCACCCCAGCGCGCTGCCGCACCTGGGCCTGGCGGCGGCCATCGCCAACCACCTGCGGCAGTTCGAGGCGCGCTACGGGATCGCGTGCCGCTATGCCGGCGAGACCGGCGAGCTGGGGCTGGACATGGAAGCCATGGGGCACCTGTACCGCATCTTCCAGGAAAGCATGACCAACGTGGCCAAGCACGCGCAGGCCAGCGAGGTGCGGGTGCGGCTGGGCCGCGACGCGGCGACGCTGGTGCTGTCGGTGCGCGACAACGGCGTGGGGCTGTCGGGCGATGACCGGCGCCCGGGCGCCTACGGCCTGCTGGGCATGCGCGAGCGGGCGCGCCGCCTGGGCGGCACGCTGTCGATCGGCGCGGCGCCCGAAGGCGGCACCGTGCTGACCGTCGAGATTCCCGCGCCGGGCGGCTAGCGGCCCTGGAAGCGCGCGTCGCGGCGCTCGATGAAGGACTGGATGCCTTCCTTGAAGTCCTCGGAGGCGAACACCTTGGCGCGGATGTCGGGGATGCAGGCGATGGCGGCCGGCTCGCCGCCTTCCAGGTATTGCAGCGCGGCCTGCTTGGTGGCGCGGATGCCCAGCGGCGCGTTGCGGCAGATGCGGCGCGCCAGGTCGAGCGCGCGCTCGATGTGCTGGCCGTAGGGCACCACTTCCTGCACGAAGCCCAGCTCCAGCGCCCGCTGGGCGCCGAACTCCTCGCACAGGAACAGGTGATACATGGCGTTGCCCCAGCCGGTGCGGGTCAGGTAGCGGAAATGCGCCCCGCCCAGCGGCGCGATGCCGCGGCGCGACTCGAGCTGGCCGAAGCGCGCCGTGTCGGCCGCCACCACGATGTCGCAGGCCAGCATGATCTCGATGCCGATCGTGAAGGTAATGCCCTGCACGACGGCGATGACCGGCTTGGTGGTGCGCCGCTTCAGGCCGAACGGATCGACCCAGGCGTCCGGGCGCGGCTTGGCGGTGGCGTCGGGGCCGAAGAATTTCGGCATGTCCAGGCCGGCGGTGGTGTGCTCGCCGGCGGCGCACAGCACCGCCACCCACAGGCTGTCGTCTTCCTCGAAGGCGGTCAGGTGCCGGGCCAGCTGGTCCATCATCTCCGGCGAGAAGGCGTTCTTCTTGGCGACGTTGTCGACCGTGATGATGCACAGCGGGCCGTCGCGCTCCAGGCGCACTTCACCGGCTTGCTTGGCTGCTTCCATGTCTGTCTCCGTGCGGGGGCTCAGGATACGGCCTTGGCGCGCTTGATGGTGGAGTCCAGCCCGCGCTTGAGGTGGGTCTGGAATTCCTCGGTGACGTGCGAGAGCTGGTGCACGTCGAAGTGGGCCTGGACGGCGGCGCGAAAGCCCTGCGCGTCCCAGGTGCGGTTCAGCGAGCGCTTGGTGAAGCGCAGGCCGTAGGGCGGCGCGGCGGCGACGGTGTTGGCCAGTTCCAGCGTGGCCTGCTCCAGCTCGGCCAGCGGCACCACGCGGTTGATCATGCCGATCTGCAGCGCCTCGGCGGCGGGCAGGCGCGCGCCGGTGAAGATCAGTTCCTTGGCCTTGCGCATGCCCATCACCCACGGGTGGATCAGCACTTCCAGGCTGGCGGTGCCCATCGAGTGCGCCACCGGGTCCGAGAAGAAGGCGTTGTCGGCGCAGACGATCAGGTCGCACATGTTGGCGACCATGTAGCCGCCGGCGATGCAGGCGCCCTGGACCTGGGCGATGGTGGGCTTCTTCAGGTCGTGGATGCGCAGGCAGTATTCGAGGAAGTGCTCCTCCTCGTACTCCCAGCGTTCTTCCACGGTGGGGTTGGGGCGTTCGACGCGGGCCGACTTCAGGTCGTGGCCGGCCGAGAAGTGGTCGCCGACCGCGCCGATGATGAGCACGCGCACGGCGTCGTCGGCTTCGGCGGCGCGCACGGCGTCGTCCAGCTCGCGCAGCAGCGAGCGGCTCTGGGCGTTGCGCACCTCGGGGCGGTTCAGGTAAATGCGGCAGACCGGGCCGAGGTGCTCGACGCGGATGAACTCATAAGACATGGCGATCTCCTACGCTGCGGCCGGGTCGGCCGTCTCGATGAAATACGGGATGGTGAACGTGGCCAGGGCGTCGCGTACCTGCTGCGGCGCCATGCCGGGTTCGAGCAGGCGGATGCGCACGGCCGGGCCGTCGGCCAGCGCCAGCGCATAGCCGCTTTCGATGCCGGCGTCGCGCAGCGCCTTTTCGAAGCCGCGCAGCATGGCGTCCTCGCGCAGCCGGTGCTTGAGGATCTTGCCCACCGGCGACTTGGGCAGCGCGGCCATCAGGTAGCAGTCCTTGGGCACGGCGGCGCGCTCGGCGATGTCCGGCCGCACCGCGGCCAGCAGGCGGGCCGCGTCGAGGTCGGCGCCGTCGACCAGCTGCACATAGGCCACCGGCACTTCGCCGGCGTAGCAATCGGGGCGCGCCACCACGGCCGCCTCCAGCACCTGCGGATGGCGGTAGAACGCCTCTTCGACCGCCTTGGGGTCGATGTTGTGGCCGCCGCGGATGATCAGGTCCTTGGTGCGTCCGGTGATCCAGATATAGCCGTCGGCGTCGATGCGCGCCACATCGCCCGTGTCCAGCCAGCCCGGCTCCAGGAAGCCGCCCTGCGCGCCGGCCGCATAGCCGTCGAACACGGTGGGGCCCTGCAGCGCCAGCACGCCGGTCTCGCCGGGCGCGCAGTCGCGCGGCGCGGCGCCGGGCTCCAGGCGCACCACGCGCGCGCGGTGGTACGGGAACAGCAGCCCGACCGAGCCGGTCTTCACCGGCCCGCCGCGCGGGTTCATCATGCAGACCGAGGTGGTTTCGGTCATGCCGTAGCCCTCGCGCACCGGCAGGCCGGTCAGCGCCAGGAAGCGCCGCGCCACGCTCTCGGACAAGGGGGCCGAACCCGACAGCACGCCCTTGACGCACGAGATATCGTGGCCGCCGATGGGCAGCTGCACCAGCTGGTTCATGATGGTGGGCACGATGGTCAGGTAGTTGACCTGGCAGGCCTGCACCACTTCCCAGATGCGCGGCAGCAGCTGCGGGTGCTTCCAGCCGACCGAAGTGGCCAGCACCAGGGTGCCGCCGCGCGCCAGCGTGGCCAGCGAACCGGCGAACGCGCCCACCACGTGGTAGAGGGGGGTGGCCGACAGGCGGCTCTCGCCTTCGACGATGCCGGCCACCGCGGCGCTGAGCCAGGCGCTGACCACTTCGTTCCAATGGCTGTGGCGCACCAGCTTGGGGTCGCCGGTGGTGCCGCCGGTGGGAAACAGCGCGGCGAGATCATGCGGCTCGATGGCGCGGGCGAAATCCAGCGCGTCGGCGCGGTAGCCGTCGATCACCGCGTCGTAGTCGAGGAAGCGCCGGCCGGCCGGGGCGGCGCCGGTGCGCGAGCCGCCCAGCCGCACGATGGTGCGCAGCTGCGGGCACAGTTCGGCCACGCGCAGGACCTTGTCCCAGATGTCGAGCTGCGCGTCGCCGCCGTAGGCCATCAGCATGCGCGCGCCGGCCGCGCGCACGATGGCGGCGATCGCCTCGGGCTCGAGCATCCAGTTGATCGGGTTGACGATGGCCGCGGCCTGGCCGCCCCACAGCGCGTACTGGCCCTGCGGCGTGTTCGGCAGCAGCAGGCTGACCACCTCGCGCGGGCCCACGCCCTCGGCGTGGATCAGGTTGGCGGTCTGGTGCACGCGTTCGAGCAGGCGGCCGAAATCGATGTCCTCGCGTTCCTGGCAGGCGGCCGGGTCGGGCAGGTAGCGGATGGCCGTGGCGCGCGGCGCCTGGCGGCAGCTGCGCGCCAGGAAGGCGTAGGTGCTGTCCGGCAGGCCGCGCTCGTGCAGCGGCACGGCTTCGAACTGCCGGATGCGCTCGGCCGTGGACAGGTCGGCGCGGACCCAGTAGCGGGGTGTCTCCATATGCTCTTCGGGACGGCGCGCGGGCTTCAGGCGGCCAGCGCGCAAGGGGTTGTCAGGCAGTCGGCGGGCACGAACAGCCGCCGCAGGCGCATTTCGGTCTCGGGAAACAGGTGTTCGAAGTAGAAACGCGCCGTGGCCAGCTTCTCGGCCCGCAAGGGGTCGTCTTCCGGCAGCCGGGTCAGCGCGGTTTGCGCGGCCCGGCTCCAGAAGTAGCCGTATACCAGATGTCCGACCAGGCGCAGGAAGTCGGTGGACGAGGCGCCCACCTGGGCGGGGTCGCGCGCGGCCAGCTCGGCCAGGCGCGGCACGGCGTCGGCCACCTGTCCGGCCAGCTCGCGCAGCGGCTGGCCGAAGCGCGCGCCGCCTTCGACGGCGCTCACCGCGGCGGCCTGCGCCTGCGCCATCGCCAGCAGCTGGTTCAGGCGCGCGCCCTGGTCGGCCAGCACCTTGCGCGCCAGCAAGTCATGCGCCTGCACGCCGTTGGTGCCTTCGTAGATGGGCAGGATGCGCACGTCGCGCAGGGTCTGCTCGATGCCGGATTCGACGATGTAGCCGCTGCCGCCATGGACCTGCACCGCCAGGTTCACCGACTCCACCGCGTTGTCGGAAACGAAGGCCTTGGCCACCGGCGTGAGCAGGCTGAGCAGGCCGCCGGCGCGGTCGCGCTCGGCCGGGTCGGCGGCGTGCAGTTCGGTATCGATCTGCAGCGCCAGCCAGTAGAGGAACATGCGGGCGCCCTGCGCCCAGGCCTGCTGGGTCAGCAGCATGCGGCGCACGTCGGGCTGCAGGATGATGGGGTCGGCGCGCGTGATGGCCTTTTCCTGGCCGGGCGCGCGCGATTGCAGGCGCTCGGCGGCGTAGGCCAGCGACTTCTGCAGGGCCGTCTCGGTCAGGCCCAGCGCCTGCGCGCCGGTGCCCAGGCGCGCCGAGTTCATCATGACGAACATGGCGGCCAGGCCCTTGTCGGGTTCGCCCACCAGGTAGCCGCGGGCGTTCTCGAAGCGCAGCACGCAGGTGGCGTTGGCGTGCAGGCCCAGTTTGTGCTCGATGGCGTCGCAATAGACGCCGTTGCGCTCGCCGGGCTCGCCTTGCGCGTCGGGCAGGCGCTTGGGCACCAGGAACAGCGAGATCCCGCGCGTGCCGGCCGGGGCGTCGGGCAGGCGGGCCAGCACCATGTGCACGATGTTGGACGCCAGGTCGTGCTCGCCCGAGGAGATGAACATCTTGCTGCCGGTGATCCGGTAGGCGCCATCGCCGTCCGGCTCGGCCCGGGTGCGCAGCAGCCCCAGGTCAGTGCCGGCCTGCGATTCGGTCAGGCACATGGTGCCGGTCCATTCGCCGCTGGCCAGGCGGGGCGCGTAGATCGCCTGCAGCGCCGCGCTGGCGTTGGCGCGGATGCAGCGGTAGGCGCCCTCGGACAGGCGCGGGTAGAGCGCGAACGAGATGTTGGTCGCGCCCAGCATTTCGCCGACGATGGCCGAGGCGACGGTGGGCAGGCCCTGGCCGCCATGCTCGGGGCTGGCGCACAGGCCCGACCAGCCGCCTTCGGTATAGGCGCGATAGGCCTCGACGAAACCGGCGGGGGTGCGCACTTCGTGGCCTTCCAGGCGGCAGCCGGCGCGGTCGCCGCTGGCGTTCAGCGGCGCCAGCACGCCGTGGCACAGGCGGTCCGCGCCCTCGATCACCTGGTCCAGCGTCTCGCGGTCGATGGCCATGGGGGCCGCGCGCCGGGCCAGTTCGCCTTCGATGTCCAGCACGTCGTAGAGCGCAAACTGCATATCGCGCTGAGGCGCCGTGTATAGCCCGTCTTTCATGTCGTCCTGCCGCTCCTATCTGTGATGCATGGCAGTGTGCATCAGTCATTACCATGAGGTAATGTCAGAATTTGACTATGTATCTGTCAGATAAATCTGAATAGTGGCGGGATGTCCATGGACGAAGGCATTGCCGCCGCGGCGCGTGCGCTGGCCCTGGGCGACGCGCTGGCGGCGCTGAACCGGGTGGCCTTGCGCGACGACGCGCCGGCGCTGGCCCTGCGCGGCATCGCGCTGGCGCAGCTGGGCGATTTTGACCGGGCGCGCGCGCTGGTGCGCCGCGCCGCGCGCGCCTTCGGGCCGGGCAATGCCCTGGCCCGGGCGCGTTGCGCGCTGGCCGAAGGCGAGATTGCGCTGGCCGCGCGCGACCTGGCCTGGCCGGGCGCCGCGCTGCGGGCCGCGCAGCGCACGCTGGCCACGCATGGCGACCCGCGCAACGCGGTTTATGCGCAGTACCTGGAGGTGCGGCGCCTGCTGCTGGTGGGCGAGCTGGCGCGGGCGGCCGAACGGCTCGACCGCCTGGCTGACCCCTCGCAGCCGCACGACCTGCGCGCCATCCACGATTTGCTGGCCGCCGGCCTGGCGATGCGCCAGTTGCGGGCGGGGGCGGCGCGGGCGGCGCTGGCGCGCGCCGCCCAGGCCGCACGCCAGGCCGCCATCGCGCCGCTGGCCGCCGAAGTCGCGCGGGCGGCCAGGCTGCTGGATGCGCCGGTGGCGCGGGTGCGGTCGGGCGGCGGCGAGCGGCCGGCGCGGCTGGACGAGGTCGAGGCCTTGCTGGCCGGGCCGGTGGTGGTGGTCGACGCCTGCCGTTACGTGGTGTGCGCGGGCGCCGCGCGGGCCGTGCTGGCCCGGCGTCCGGTGCTGTTCGCGCTGGCGCGGGCGCTGGCCGAGGCCTGGCCGGGCGAAGTGGCCCGCGAGGCGTTGATTGCCCAGGTGTTCCGCATGCGCATCCCGGATGAAACGCACCGCGCGCGCCTGCGGGTGGAGATCGGGCGCCTGCGCACGGCGTTGCGCGGCATGGCGGCGCCGCGGGCCACCGGCCGCGGCTACGTGCTGGCGCCGGACGGGGCGCGCCAGGTGGCCGTGCTGGCGCAGCCGGTGGAGACGCCGCACGCGGCGGTGCTGGCCTTGCTGGCCGATGGACAGGCGTGGTCGAGTTCGGCGCTGGCCCTGGCGCTGGATGCCAGCCAGCGTTCGGTGCAGCGGGCCTTGCGGGCGCTGGCTGCGGCCGGGCGCGCGCAGGCCCTGGGCCGGGGACGCACGCGCCGCTGGGTGGCCGCCCCGGCCGTCCCGTTCGCGACAAACTTGTTGCTGTGCACCGCCTTGCCGGCGTTCTAGCATGGGGCCGTATCCACTTTCTTCCGGAGCCAGCCATGAAGCGATCCCCCGCCCATATCGTCCGCGAATACGGCCCGTTCGCGGGCGTCGAACAGGTGCACGGCCTGACCTATGACGGGCGCCACGTCTGGTTCGCCGTGGGCGACAGCCTGGCCGCGCTGGAGCCGGACAGCGGCGAAGTGGTGCGCCGCATCGATGTGCCGGCGCAGGCCGGCACCGCCTTCGACGGCCGGCACCTGTTCCAGATCGCCGGCGAGGTGATCCAGAGGATCGACCCGGCCAGCGGGCGCGTGCTGGGCACCATCCCGGCGCCGCCGGGCGCCTGCAACTCGGGCCTGGCCTGGGCCGAGGGCATGCTGTGGGTGGGCCAGTACCAGCCGCGCCAGATCCTGCAGCTCGACCCGGCGACCGGCGCCGTCCTGCGCACGCTGCAATCGGACCGCTACGTCACCGGCGTGACCTGGGTGGACGCGCAGTTGTGGCACGGCACCTGGGAAGACGGAACGGCGGACCTGCGGCGGGTCGACCCCGCCACCGGCGAGGTGCTGCATGTGCTGGAAATGCCCGCGGGCGCGGGGCTGTCGGGGCTGGAGTCCGACGGCGCGCAGCGCTTCTTCTGCGGCGGCGGCGACCGCGGCGTGGTGCGCGTGGTGCGCCGGCCCGCCGCCGAATAGCGCCCGCGCGCCTAGCGAGCGCGGCCGCGCGCGGTCTTGCGCGGCGTGGCGCGGGCGCTTTCGCGCGCCGCGGGGGCGGCGCTGGCGGCGAGTTGCTCCAGCCAGCCCAGCGCGTCCACGTACGACAGGAACTGCTGCAGGTAGCCGGGCGACAGCCCTTGCATCAGCGACAGAGAGCGGTGCGCCAGATGGCTGGAGTTCAGCGGGCCGGCGTTCTCGGGCACCAGTTGCTCGGACTGGCGCAACTGCCGGTCGGTGCTCAGGCGGGTCCACGTCTGGCGGAACTCGTCGAGCAAGGGCAGTTCCGGATAGGCGGGCCGCGCCGGCGCGGCCGCCGCGATCTGCGCGCATAGCTGGCCCAGCGGGCCAGGCGTGCGCGCCTGGTCCGCTTCGGCCCGTTGCGCGGACGCCGGGGTGTCGGGGCAGGCGGCCATCAGGCCGGCCAGGCGTTGGTCCAGCAGCTGGCGCGCCTGGCCCTCGTGGCGGGCGGCGCGGCGCGCCAGCGCCTGCAGATAATGAAAGCGCACCGGGTCGGCGAGCTCGCCGCCGCGCTCGCGCCAGGCGTCGAGCCGGGCCTGGGCCTGGCGGGCGGCGTCGTCAGTCACGGGCTTGCACCTGGTCGGCGGATTGGCGCGGAATGGGCGCGATCTCGACGCGCCGGTTGCGCGCCCGGCCGGCCTCGTCGGCGTTCGAGGCCACCGGCTGCTCGGCGCCGAACGCGGCGGCGAAGACCGCGGCGGCCGGGATGCCGGCGTCGATCAGCGCGCGCGTGACGGTCAGGGCGCGCTGCGCGGACAGCTCCCAGTTGTCGGCGTAGCGGCGATTGCCCTGGTGCACCTGCTGGTCGTCGGTGAAGCCGCTGACCATCAGGATTTCGTCATGGGCGCGCAGATAGGCCGACAGCGGCGCCACCAGGCTGGCCAGCACCTCGCGGCCCTCGGGCTGCAGCTGGTCGGAGTTCAGGGCGAACAGCACGTTGCCGCTGATGCCGATCCGGCCGTCGACCAGTGTGACGCGGCCGGCTGCCAGCGGCGCGGCCAGGGCCTGCTCGAGCGCCTCGCGGCGCTGCGTCTCGGCCTGGCGCTGCTCGACCTCCGCCTCCAGCCGGGTGGACAGTTCGATCTGCACGCCGATCACGCCCACCAGGATCAGCACGAAAGCGCCCAGCAGCACCGACATCAGGTCGCCGAACACCGCCCAGGTGGGCACGGCGGCGTCGGGGCCGGCGTCCGGATGCTCGTTCATGGCGTTTCGGCGGCTTCGGCGCCGGCCGGCTCGGGTTGCTGCGCCAGGCGCTGCAGGTCTTCGAGGATCTGCTTCTGCGACAGGACGCTGAGGTCGACCACTTCGCGCGCTTGCGCCACGTAGTAGGCCAGCTGCTCGTCGCTGCGCGCCAGCGATTTGTCCAGCGCCGTTTCGATGCGGCCCAGCTGCTCGGCCAGCCTGTCGTTGGCGGCGCCAAACACCTGCGCCGCGGCGCCGAAGGCTTCGCCCAGGCTGGCCACGTCGGCCGCGCTGGCGGTGGCCTGCGCGCTGGCCGCCTCCAGCCGGCCGGCGCCGCTTTCTATGCTGTCGGCAAAGCGCGCGCCCACGCGCTCGAGCAGGTCGGCCGACGAGGCCACCAGGGCGTCGATCGCCTCGCGCTGCTCGCTGGAGGCGTGATTGACCGCGCCCAGCAGCGTCTCGACCGTGGCCAGCAGGCGGCTGCGTTCCTCCAGCATGGCGTTGTCGCGCTCCATGCTGTCGACCAGCTTCTGGCGCAGTTCGGCCACCACGTCGGCCGCGGCGCGCGGCGCCTGCGCGGCCGCTTCGAGCAACTGGCCGATCTCGGCCACGGTGCGGGTGGCGTGTTCGCGCGATTGCAAGGAGATGTCCTGGGCGGTCTGCGCCAGGGTGGCGCAGATCTCGCGCTGTTGCTCGGCTGTCTGTGCGCCGGTTTCCTGCCAGGCGGCGCGCAGCTGCGCCGCCATGGTTTCCAGCGCCTGGGTCCAGGCGCTTTCGCGTTGCGCGTCGCGCGCGGCCAGCTCGGCCTGCAATTGCGTCTGCGACTGCTCCACCGCGTGCAGCAGCTCGGCCGTATGGCGTGCGAAGGCGCCGGCCGCCTCGGCCACGGTCTGGCCTTGCTGGCTGGCCAGCGCGGCGGCCGCCTGTTCCTGCCGCGTCACGGCGTCGCGCCAGCCGTCGCGCACCTCGTCGGTGGCGCCTTGCAGGCGCGCCGCCACGGTGTCGAGCAGGGCCGCCGAGCGCTGCTCGAAATGCGTCGCCAGCTGCTGTTGCGCGCTGCGCAGCGATTCGGCCAGCGACTCGCTGGCTTGCTGGTGCCGCGCCAGGGCGTCGTTCCAGATGCCGGCCACGCCGGCGGTGCTGGCTTCGAAGCGGCCCGACAGTTCGGCCAGTTGCTGTTGCACGGCTTGCCCGATGGTTTCGCGCCAGGCGGCCGTCTCGCTGGCCAGGCCGGCCAGCGTCGCCTGCACCGCCGGCTGGATGGCCGCGCCGGCGGCCTGGGCGCTGGCCGCGACGCTGTCGTCGAGCGTCTGCCGCACCGACGCCGCCAGCGCGGTATAGGCTGCGCCGGCTTTGTCGTGGAAGGCGTCCTGGCTGGCGGCCAGCCGTTCGGCCATCGCCTGGCTGTGCTGGCCAAGGGCGTCGGCCACGGTCCGGCCCTGCAGGTCCAGCCTGGCCGCCAGCTCGCGCGTTTCGCCGGCCAGCGTGCCGGCCAGCGATTCGCCCTGTTGTGTCAGGGCGGTGGCCAGCGATGTGTTCTGTTCGGTCAGGGTGGCGGCCAGCGTATCGCCCTGGCGCGCCAGGCCGTCGGCCAGCGCGGCGCCTTGCCGCGTCAGCGTGCCGGCCAGCGATTCGCCTTGTTGCGTAAGCGTCTGCGCGAGCGCGCTGCTTTGCCGGGCCAGGGTGTCCGAGAGCGAATCGCTTTGGCGGGTCAGGCTGGCGGCCAGCGTCTGGCTGTGCTCGCCCAGGCTGCTGGCCAGGGTCTGGCTCTGCCGGTCCAGGCGCTCGGCCAGGGTGTCGCTTTGCCGCGTAAGCGTATCGGCCAGGGTCTGGCTCTGGCGGGTCAGGGTGTCGGTCAGTTGGCGGCTTTGCTCGGCCAGGCCGTCGTTGACCGCCTGGCTGTGCCGCTCCATGGCGGCCAGCATGGCCTGCAGGCGATCGACCAGGGCCGGCATGCCCTCGGCCTGGCGCTGCAGCAGCTGGAAGCTGGCTTCGCGCTGGTGGGCCAGCGAATGCGGGCGCAAGGTGGAGGCGATCCGCGCGTCCAGCGCCTGGCCGGCCTGGATGCGTTCGCGCCGGCACAGCGCCGACAGCAGCCCCAGCATGGCCGAGGCTGCCACGCCGGCCACCGAGGTGCCGAAGGCGAAGCCCAGGCCCTTGACGGGCGCGGCCAGCGAGGCGCGGATGGCCTGCAGGTCGGTGGCGGTTTCCAGCGCGATGCCGGTGCCGCGCAGCGTCGCCACCATGCCCAGGAAGGTGCCGAGCATGCCCAGCAGCACCAGCAGGCCCACCAGGTAGGGCGTCAGCGCGGGGCCGGGCAGGGCGGCCCGCTCGCCCTCGATGCGCAGCCGCGTGGCGTTGCGCAGGCTGGGATGCAGCGGCGCCAGCCAGGCGGACAGGTCGGCGGGCGGCTCGGTGGTGGCGGCCAGCGTGCGGTTCAGGGTGGCGGTGGCGCGCTGGTAGCGGTACAGCTCGAGCGCGCCGGCCAGGTAGATGGCGCCCACCAGGGCGGTGATGGCCAGGCCCAGGGGGTTGGAGCCGACATAACCGGCGCCGATCCAGCACACGGCGCCCAGGCCAGCCAGGAAAACGGCAATGTTGATGAGGGTTCTGATCATGGGTTTCTGGTTAGCTGGCGCGAAGGGCCGCCAGCAGCCCCTCGACCGGTTGTAAACGGATATCGAGCTCGGCCAGCAGCACGCTGCGCATGTCGCGGCCGAAGGTCGCCAGCCACGCGCCGGGCTGCGGCGGGGGCGCGTCGCCGGCCTCTTGCGGCCCGGCCAGCGCGGCCTGGCGCAGGCGCTCGAAGTGGCGCTCGAGCAGCGTCGGCACGGCGGCCAGCAGCGTGCGTTCGCGCGCGCCCAGCGAGCGTTCCATGATGGCGTCGACCACCGCCAGGCGCGTGAGCGCCGGCGCGCGCGCGGCCAGCGCGGCGCGCAGGCGGCCGCGCAGGACGGCGATGGTGTTTTCCATCGTCTGCTGCAAGGCCTGGTAGCGCTGCCGATACTCGGTGTATTCGACGTCCTCGTCGCGCGGCGCGGGCCGGGCCGGCGCGCGCGCGCGGTTGCGGGCGGCGGCCCCCTTGCCCTTGCCGGCAATGGCCTCGATCAGCGTGGCGCGCACGCGCTCGCATTCCTGGGCTTCGGCGCTGCCGTCGGCGGGCTGGCCGCGCGGCACGGCCGGCGGTTCGCCGTTGAGCGCCGCCGATAGCGCGATGGCGTCGGTCCAGCCGAGCCAGTGGCTCAGCCGGTCCGAGAGGGACTGTCGGGATTCCGGAGCATCGACCTCGGTCAGGCGCGTAAGCAGGCGTACGAGCGTCGGACCGCTGAAACCGGTTCGCTGTGGCACTTGCACCATACCGGCAGAGTCAAAAACCGTGCAGTTTACACGCGGGGCGGGCCGGCTCCTACTGGAACGGCCTGGCGGCGGCCGCCAGACGGGTCCGAGTGGCCGTGGATTGAAGTGATTTGATACAAAGCGGGGGAATCCGCCGCACTGTGTCGCGGCGGGAATGGCGGTTGCGCGCCCGCGTAGACCGGTCCCGTCCCGGGGCCGGATCGAAAGGAGGACCGCCATGAAACCCGAAATCGCTCCCGGCCGCCGCCTGGCCGACTACGTCCTGCCCGACCACACCAAGACGCCGCGCCGGCTGTCGGCCCTGCAGGGCGACGACCCCATGCTGCTGGTGCTGATCCGCGGCTTCTTCTGCCCCAAGGACCGCGAGCAGCTCAAGGCGCTGACGCGCTTTCATCCGCAGCTGGTGGTCGGCAACTGCCGCCTGGTGGTCATTACTACCGACGACTGGCACACCACCAACAACCTGCGCCAGCAGCTGGGCGCCCATTATCCGTTCCTCTACGACGAGGAGAAGCGGGTGCGCGACGACCTGGACATCCTCGAATACACCGATCCGCAGCACGAACCCATGGTTCCGCATACCTTGCTGCTGGCACCGGGGCTCGAGATACGGCGCATCTGGAACGGCTATTACTACTGGGGCCGTCCGTCCACCGCCGAGTTGCACGACGCCTTGCGCGAGGTGACGCGCGACATCCGGCCGGACTGGGATCTGTCGGATCCGGAGCTCAAGCGCCGCTGGGCGGCCGGCGACAAGTCGGCGTTTTTCCCGTATGGCAGCAAATCGATGGAGCAGACGCTCAAGGAGATGGCGGGCGCCGTCGACCAGTACGCCGGCCGCGCCTGAACCGCCGATTCCCGTGCGTGGCCGCCAGCCCCGCGCCCGCGGCCGGCACGGCGGTTGCTGAAGGAGCGGCGGTCCGCAGGTTGGCTGCGGCCGCCTTTTCCAGGAGCAAGCCATGACTCGCAAAACCCTGCAGGAACTGTTCATCCACGAGCTATCGGACATCTACAGTGCCGAGAAACAGCTGACCAAGGCGCTGCCCAAGATGGCGCGCTCGGCCAGCGACCCCAAGCTGGCCGAGGCGTTCTCGGCCCATCTGGAGGAAACGCGCGGACAGGTCGAGCGCATCGACCAGATCGTCGAAGGCTCGGACTTGCGCCTCAAGCGCATGAAGTGCGCCGCCATGGAGGGGCTGGTCGAGGAGGGCAAGGAAGTGATGGACGAGATCGAACCAGGGCCGGTGCTGGACGCGGCGCTGATCGCCGCCGCGCAGAAGGTGGAGCATTACGAAATTGCCAGCTACGGCACGCTTTGCACCTTCGCCAAGCAATTGGGCGAGACCAAGGCGCTGGCGCTGCTCAAGGAAACGCTGGCCGAGGAAAAGGCCACCGACGAGAAACTGAGCATGCTGGCGCTCAAGCAGGTCAACGCCGAAGCGGCCGCCGCCGGCAAGGCGAAATAGCGTGGCCTAGCGGCGCTTGGCGCCCGCCGGCTTGCCGGCCGGGCGCGGCGCCGCGCTGTCGACGTCGGGTTGGCCGGCGATGCGGGCGGGCTTGCGCGCCGGCGCGGCGCCATGGTCTTTGCTGTCGCTCATGAGGGGGCTTCTTGCGTCGGCCAGGTCCGACGCCGTCACGCGCACGCCGCCGTCCAGCGTGCTGGGCGCCAGTTGCCGCGCCACGGCATGGATGCGCGGCCAGTGGGCGCGATAGCCTTGCAGCAGGCCCGGCCCGCTGTTGTCGGCGCCGCAGTGCTCGACCAGCGCCTTGGCCGTGACGGCCACCACCGTGGGGCCGTGCGGCGACTGCAGGGTGAAGCGCACGCAGGCGCCGTCTACGGTGGCGTTGTCGTCTCGTTTCATGGCGGTCTCCTGGAGCCGCGGCCTGCCGCAAGGCGCGTGCCCGCGGCGGGCGGCGTGCTCACAGCCCCAGCGCCACCAGCATCAGGAAGGCGGCGAACAGCACGAAGTGGGTCATGCCCTCGATGGCATTGGTCTGGCCGTCATTGAGGTTGATGGCCGCCGCGATCAGCGTCACCAGCATCATCACCGTCTGCAGCGGCGTCATCGCCATGCGCAGCGCCTGCCCGCTGTAGAGGGCCATGGCCTCCATGGCGGGCACGGTCAGGATGACGGTCGACAGCGATGCCCCCATCGCGATGTTGACCACGGACTGCATGCGATTGGCCAGCGCGGCGCGCAGGGCGGTGAGGATTTCCGGCGCCGCCGATATGCCGGCGATGATGAGCGGCACCACGCCGGCCGGCACGGCGACGCCGTGCAGGCCGCGCTGCATCGAATGCGACATCAGCTCGGCCAGCAGGCCGACGATGGCGATGCCGGCGATCATGACCCCGGCCGAGCGGGGCGTGTGCACCGGCACGGGCGCTTGCCTGCGCCGCGCGTTCTTTTCCGGATAGCTGTAGCTGAAGAAATAGCTGTGCGGGCCGGTCTGCATGCGCAGGAAGACGCCGTACAGCAGCACCATGACCACGATGGTGAACACGCTGTAGGCGCGCCAGCGCGCGCCCGGGATGAATTCGGGAATGATCATGGAAACGGCCACGGCCGTCAGGATCATGACGCCGTACGTACGTGCCGAGTCGTCGTTGTAGGCCTGTTCGCCGTGCTTGAATCCGCCGATCAGCGCCGCCAGCCCCAGGATGCCGTTGATATCCAGCATCACCGCCGAATAGATACTGTCGCGCACCAGTTCCGGCGAGGCGCCGCCGCGCGCGACGATGCCCAGCACGATTACCTCCACCAGCACCGCCGACAAGGTCAGGATCATGCTGCCGTAGGGATCGCCCAGCTTGCGCGCGATCAGCTCGGCGTGCCGCACCACGCTGAGCGATGCCGCCAGGATGGCCGCCACCAGCACGACCGTCTCCGCCATCGCGGCCGCGGCGCCGGCGTGCCGCCAGGGGCCGGGCAACAGGTCCGCCAGCGCCGCCAGCAATGCCAGGACGATGAATTTCTCCTCGCGCAGCAGTTGGATCATGGGTGCGGAACTCCGGGGCGGGCCGCCCCTGTCCGCAGCAAGTCGCTTGCCTGGCCCGGCGCCTCGCAAACGCCCGCCTCGGGGCGCGGCATTGACGCTTGCGAGATGCGGCGCGGCGGGCATACGCTGGCGTGGTTGCCAGGTTTTCCCGCCGCGCGGGACGCTCGGAAGGCGCGCCGCGCACATACACGAGGAGGTCCGAAATGCGATTCATGGTACTGGTCAAGGCCGACCGCAACAGCGAAGCCGGCGTCATGCCCGAAGAGCGGCTGCTGGCCGAAATGGGCAAGTTCAACGAAGCGCTGGTGCAGGCCGGCGTCATGCAGGCCGGCGAAGGCCTGCACCCCAGCTCGCGCGGCGCGCGCGTGCATTTCTCGGGCAAGGACCGCAAGGTCGAGCGCGGCCCGTTCGAGACGCCGGGCCTGATCGCGGGTTTCTGGCTGTGGCAATGCGCCTCGCTCGAGGAAGCGATCGACTGGGTCAAGCGCTGCCCCAATCCCATGCCGGGAGACTCCGAAATCGAGATCCGCCAGGTTTTCGAGGCTGAGGATTTCGGCGAGGCCTTCACGCCCGAACTGCGCGACCAGGAAGCGCGTTTGCGCCAGCAGATCGACGCGCAAGCCCGCAAGCCGTAGGGCGGCCGCGGGCGCCTGCGCGCCGGTTCTGCATGGATGCACAGATCATGACATAATGACGTCATGATGTCTGAGTCGAACCATGCTCCGCTCTATGCCCGGGTCGAGGCCGTGCTGGCCGAGGCGATCGCCGCGGGCGAAATGGCGCCCGGCAGCCAGTTGCCCGCCGAGGACGGCCTGATCGCACGCTTTCAGGTCAGCCGCACCACGGTGCGCAAGGCCATCCAGAACCTGGCCGAGCGCGGTCTGGTCGAGATCCGGCGCGGCAAGGGTACGTTCGTGGCGCAGCCGCGGGTGGTGCAGGAGCTCACCGAGCTCACCGGTTTCGTGGAAGACATGCAGGCGCTGGGCCGCGTGCCCTCGGCGCGCCTGCTGGATACGGCGATCGTGGCCGCCGACGAGGCCGTGGCGCGCCAGCTGGCGGTGGCGCCGGGCACCCAGGTCATGCGCATCCGGCGCGTGCGCCTGGCCGATGGCGTGGCCATGTCGCTGGACGAAACCTACCTGCCGCGCGAGATCGGCGAGCGGGTCGTCACGCACGACCTGGAGGCCGAGCCCATCTTCGCGCTGCTCGAGCAGAAGTACGACCTGCCGCTGGTCGAGGCCGAATACCGGCTCGAGGCCGCCATCGCCACGCCCGAGGTGGCGCGGGCGCTGGAGGTGCCGCCCGGCAGTCCGGTCTTCCTGATCGAGCGCACCTCGTATTGCGCGGGGCCCCGGCCCATCGACTACGAAAAGCTGTACTACCGCGGCGACCTGATCCGCTTCGTGACGCGGCTGGCGCGGCGCTCGCGGCCCACGCCGGCATGACCGTGGCCGGCCTGTGGCTGTTCGCGATGGCGCTGGGCGCCAGCGCGCTGGGCGGCATGCTGGGCATGGCCAGCGGCATTTTCATCGTGCCCCTGCTGGTGCTGTGGGGCATCGACGTGCACGCCGCCATCGCGGCCAGCATTGTTTCGGTGATCGCCTGTTCCTGCGGCAGCGCGGCGGCTTTCCTGCGCAGCGGGCTGACGCATGTGCGGCTGGCGGTGGTGCTGGAGACGGCCACCACGCTGGGCGCGCTGACCGGCGTATTCCTGGTGGGCGTGGTGCCGGTGGCGGCGCTGTACGCGCTGTTCGCCGTGGTGCTGGTGGTGTCCGCGTGGCAGATGCTGGCGCGCCGGCGCGACCCGGCGCGCGCGGACGGCGCGCCGGCCTGCCGCTGGGCCGGCGCCTTGCGGCTGCACGGCCGCTACCATGACCCCGCCGTCGGCCAGCAACGGCACTACCACGTGCAGCGCCTGCCGCTGGGCATGTCGCTGATGTACGGGGCCGGCGTGCTGTCGGCGCTGCTGGGCATCGGCAGCGGCGTGCTCAAGATTCCGGCGATGGACAGCGCGCTGCGCCTGCCCCTGAAGGTGTCGTCGGCGACTTCCAATTTCATGATCGGGGTGACGGCGGCGGCCAGCGCCGCGGTGTACTTCGCGCGCGGCGAGATCGATCCGGTGATCGCCGGGCCGGTGGCGCTGGGCTCGGTGGCCGGCTCGGTGCTGGGCGCACGCATCCTGATGCGGGTGTCCGGCGAGCGGCTGCGCCTGCTGTTCGTGGCGGTGCTGGCGGTGCTCGCGGTGCAGATGCTGCTGATGGCGCTGGGCGTGCAATGGCCGGGAGGCGGCCGATGAGCGCGCGCGCCGGGCAAGGGCTGGAGATGCGCCTGGCCGCGCTGCTGCGCGCCGGCACCTGGGCGGCCTGCCTGGTCGTCGCGGCCGGCATGGCGCTGGGCATGTACGACGCGCCGGCCGGCGCGCGCGTGGTGAGCGCGGGCATCGTGCTGTTCATCGCGCTGCCGGTGGCGCGCCTGCTGGCCATGCTGGCGGCCTTCGCGCGCCAGCGCGACTGGCGCTATGCGCTGATCGTGGCGCTGGTGCTGGCCATCATCGCGGCGGGCCTGGCGCTGGGCTTGCGCGCGGGCTAGCTAGGGCTTGACCATCGAGCGGGGCAGGTTGATGAGAAAGTCGGCCAGGCCCTTGGCGCCTTGCGCCAGGCTGATGTGGCGCATCATCATCCGGTGCGCGCGCTCGGGGTCGTGGGCCAGGATGGCCTCGACCAGTTCGCCGTGCTGCTCATACGAGGCGCGCACCCGGCCCACCGCGATGAAGGCGTGGCGCAGATAGGCGCCGGTGCGCGCGCGCAACGCCAGCAGCTGCTCGCGCAGGTAGGGATTGCGGCAGCCGTGGTACAGCACTTCGTGGAAGCGGTGGTTGGCGTCGCGCCAGGCCTGCGGGTCGTCGGCCTGCACCACCGGGGCGGCCTCGCGATGCACGCGGGCCAGCTCGGAGCGCTCCTCGGCCGTCATGCGCTGGCACGCCATGCGGGTGCACACGCCTTCCATCTCCGCCATCAGCTCCCAGATCGCCAGCAATTCCTGCACGTCCATGCGCGCCACCACCGAGCCGCCGCGCGGCTGGCTGTCGAGGATGCCCTGGACCTTCAGCTGCAGCAGCGCTTCGCGCACCGGGGTGCGCGAAACCTGGTGGCGGGCGGCCAGTTCGTGTTCGTCGATGGCATCGCCCGGCAGCAGGACGCCGTCGCGGATATCGGCTTCGAGCGCCAGCCGGATGCGGTCGCTGACCTTCATGGCGTAGGGGCAAACGTGGCTTGCATGAAATTATTCGGTAGTCTATAAATATATTTATACTCTGATTAAATAATACATCAAGGGGTGTTTGGGTATGCAGGATAAACCGCTGGCGCCGCCTGACCCGGCTGTCGCGCCGCCCGACGAAGCCGCCGTGCGCGCCCTGTTGGCGAGCCAGGGCATAGCCGCCACCGAGCGCGAGGCGCGCGCGGTGGCCAGGGCGCTGGCGCGGCTGGCGGGCGCCGCGCCGGGAGGCTCGGCATGACCCCGGCCGGACTGCCCGACACCATTGCCGGCCTGCGCGCGCAACTGGCGGCGGGCGCGCTGGACGTGGCGCAGGCGCTGGCGCTGCAGCGCCAGGCCTGCGAGGCCGATGCCTGGCATTGCGTGGTGGCGCTGCCCGACGAGGCGGACGAGGCGCCGCCGGCATCCCTGCCGCTGGCCGGCGTCGGGCTGGCCCATAAAGACATCTTCGTGCTGCCCGGCCGCGTGCCCGAGTGCGGCGCGCGCCATCCCTGGCCGGACGCGCCGGTGCGGGCCGCCACGGTCATCCGCCGCCTGGCCGCCGCCGGCAGCCGGCCGCTGGCGGCCCTGGCCATGGCCGAGCACGCCAGCGGCGCCACCGGCGAAAACCCGCGCTATCCCTTGCCGCGCAATCCGCTCGACGCGGACGCTGCGGTGGGCGGTTCTTCCAGCGGCTCGGCCGTGGCGGTGGCCGCGGGCCTTTGCTATGGCTCGCTGGGCACGGATACGGCGGGGTCGGTGCGCATCCCCGCGGCCACTTGCGGCGTGGTGGGCCTGATGCCGACGCGCGGCCTGCTGCCCGGCGATGGCGTGGCGCCGCTGGCCGGCGAGCTGGACACGGTGGGCGTGCTGGCGCGTTGCGCCGACGACGCGCAGGCGGTGCTGCACGCCGCGCTCGACGCCGCGCAGGCGGCCGCGCTCGATGCGTTCATCGCGCCGGCCATGGCGCAATGGCGCATCGCCACGTGCTGGATCCATCCCGACCCGGCGGTGCGCCTGGATGCGGCCGTGCACGCGGCGCTGGAGGACTTTGCCGGCCTGTGCAGCGCGCGCGGCCGGCGCCGCGAGGCGCGCCTGGCCGCCTTGCCGCAATGGATACGCCTGGCGCAGACGCTGCTGTATGCGGGCAGCGCCGCCGCGCATGCCCAGGCCTTGCGCGGACAGGCGCCGGCGCTGGGGGCGCTGGCGCGCAACCTGGCGCTGACCGGCGCGGCCATGCCGCCGGCCTGGGCGCGCGCCGCCCTGGCGCAACGCCAGGCGCAGGTCGATGCCTTCGTGGCCGAGGCGCTGGCCGACAGCGACGTGCTGCTGACGCCGGCCTTGCCCGGCCCGGTGCCCGACTGGTCGCAGGTGCTCACCAGCTCGCCCGATTTCGAGGCGCGACGCCTGCTGGACCTGTTCTGCTGGCTGTCGTTCGTCAATTACCTGGGCCTGCCGGCGATCGTGTTCCCGATCGGCCGCGACGCGGCCGGGCGGCCGATCAGCGTGCAGGCCATCGCGCGGCCCGGCGGAGAAGCCATGCTGCTGGCGCTGGCGCGCCAGGCCGGGCAAAGCCATTTCGGCGGCCGGGGCTTCGTGCGCCAGCCCGGCGTTCCCCTTATCCCTTCCCGAGGCCGAGCCTGACCATGCCCCAGCTATCCGCTTCGCCGGCATTGCGGCGCTTTCGCGTCCTGGACCTGTCGCGCGTGCGGGCCGGCCCGACCTGCGTGCGCATGCTGGCCGATTTCGGCGCGGACGTGATCCGGATCGAGCCGCCGCCGGGCGTGGACCCCAACGAGGCGATGTTCGCGGCCGACCGCTGGAGCGGCGATTTCCAGAACCTGAACCGCAACAAGCGGTCGCTGACGCTCAACCTGAAAAAGCCCGAGGCGATGGCGGTGTTCAAGCGCCTGGTGGCCGGCGCCGACGTGGTGGTGGAGAACTGGCGCCCCGACGTGAAAGCGCGCCTGGGCGTGGATTATGAATCGCTGCGCGCCATCAACCCGCGCATCATCCTGGCCAGCATTTCCGGCTTCGGGCAAAGCGGCCCGTATGCCGGCCGGCCCGGCTTCGACCAGATCGCGCAGGGCATGGGCGGGCTGATGTCGGTGACCGGGCTGCCCGGCCAGGGGCCGGTGCGCGCCGGCCTGGCGGTGGCCGATTCCAGCACCGGCCTGTATGCCGCCATCGGCATCCTGACCGCGCTGCTCGAACGCGAGCAGTCCGGGCAGGGGCAATGGGTGCATGCCTCGTTGCTGCACGCGCAGATCGCCATGATGGATTTCCAGGCGGCGCGCTACCTGAACGACGGCGACGTGCCCGCGCAGGAGGGCAACGACCATCCCACCAGCAGCCCCATGGGGCTGTTCGCCGCCAGCGACGGCATGTTCAACCTGGGCGCTTCCGGGGAAGGCAACTGGAAGCGCTTCTGCCAGGTGCTGGGGCAGACCGGCTGGCTGGACGATCCGCGCTTCCAGACCGAGAAGCTGCGCGTGCGCAACCGGCGCGATCTCAACGCCCTGATCGGCGCGGTGTTCGCCGCCGGCACCGTGGCGCATTGGGTGGGCCTGCTCAACGAGGCCGGCGTGCCGGCCGGGCCGGTGTACACGGTGCCGCAGATGTTCGACGACGAGCAGGTGCGCCACCTGGAAGTGGCGCGCCGCTGCGCGGCCTGGCAGGGCGGCGAGCGCGTGATGGTCACGCAGCCGGTGACGCTGGCGCGCACGCCGGCCGACATCGCGCGCACCGCGCCGGGCTGGGGCGAGCACACCGACGAAGTGCTGCGCGAAGCGGGCTACGGCGAAGACGAAATCGACAGGCTGCGCGCGGCAGGCGCGGTCTGAACCACAAAGGAACCTGATCCATGAGCACGGACATCCATCCTCCCGGCCGCCTGGCCATCGACGACGCCGACGGGCTGCTGCGCGTGCGCATCGTCAACCCGGCGCGCTACAACGCCATGTCGCTGTCCATGTGGGAAGCGCTGGGCCAGGCAGTGCGCGACGCGCAGGGCCGCGACGATCTGCGCGCCATCGTGCTCGAGGGCGAGGGCGAGCGCGCCTTCGTGTCGGGCGCCGATATCTCCGAATTCGCCTCGCAGCGCAAGGACCCCGCGCAGATCGCGCGCTATGACCGCGCGGTCACGCAGGCGCAGCAGGCCCTGTCCGAGAGCGCCGTGCCCACCATCGCGCTGGTGCGCGGCATCTGCATGGGCGGCGGCATGGGCCTGGCGCTGGCCTGCGACCTGCGCTATTGCAACGAGAGCGCGCGCTTTCGCATGCCGGCCGCGCGGCTTGGCCTGGGCTATGCGCTCGACGGCGTCAAGCGCATGTGCGACATGCTCGGGGCGGCGCGCGCCGCCGATCTGTTCCTCACCGCCCGCACCTTCGGCGGCGCCGAGGCCGGCCGCATCGGCCTGGCGCACGAAGTGTTCGCCGACGCCGATTTCACGCAGGCGGCGGCCGAGCGCGTGGCGGCGGTGGCGGGCAATGCGCCGCTGACGCTGCGCGCGGCGCGGCTGGCCCTGCGCCACCTGCTGGGCGGCGCGCAAGCGCCGTCGGCCGACAGCGTGGACCAGGCCGTGCGGGCCTGCTTCGACAGCGAGGATTACCAGGAAGGCCAGGCGGCCTTCCGCGACAAACGCCCACCGGTTTTCAAGGGGAGGTAGGCCCGCGCCGAACTCCCGCCATCGAACGGCCGCCCGCAGTCTGCTTTGGCCACCATGCAGCAAGCACAAGGGGAAATCGCATGAAAACGCTCCATCGGACGGCCCTGGCCGTCCTGTTTTCCGGGTACGCCGCGGTCGCCGTGGCGCAGTCCGCGCAGCCGCCGGCCGCGCCGCAGAAACAAGTGCTGACCATCGGCTATGTGAAGGTGGGTCATCTGTCGCCCATGATTTTCGTCTCCGAGCCGCTCAAGGCATGCAACGTGGAGGTCAAGCCGGTCGAGTTCGTGCGCTATGCCGACGCGCGCACCGCGCTGCTGTCGGGCTCGATCGACGTGTCCGGCATCGGTCCGGCCGACCTGGCCATCGCGCTGGCGCAGGGCAGCGACAAGATCGTGGGCCTGGCAGG
This sequence comes from Bordetella genomosp. 6, assembly GCF_002119705.1. Taxonomy (NCBI): domain Bacteria; kingdom Pseudomonadati; phylum Pseudomonadota; class Betaproteobacteria; order Burkholderiales; family Alcaligenaceae; genus Bordetella; species Bordetella genomosp. 6. The sequence continues at coordinate 3,969,115 of NZ_CP021107.1, read as the reverse complement.
CGTGGCGTCCTCGCCCAAGTACCTGGTCACGCGCAAGGGCGTGAAGATGGACGACTGGAAAGACCTGGCGGGCAAGCGCGTGGGCATCGCACCGGGCTCGGCGGTGTGGTTCCAGTGGGCCGCCACCCTGGCCGAGAAGGGCATTCCGTACAACAGCTTCACGGCCGTCAACATCCAGGGCGGCGGCACTGCGTTCGTGCAGGCGCTGCAGCGCGGCGACGTCGACGCGGTGGCGCTGTGGGAGCCGTTCGAATCGCAGCTGGTGGCCGACGGCACCGCGTTCTTCGCCAAGAACCTGGAATACAGCCAGTCCAAGGCGGTGGGCGCCGAGCTTGGCCTGCTGGCGGCCACGCGCGAGGCGTTGCAGACCAAGCGCGAGGCGGTCAAGTGCTTCCTGTGGGCCTACCAGCGCGCCGAGAAGCAGCTCGAACAGGATCCCGAGGCGTTCGCGCAGGCCTATTCCAAGTACACCAACCTGCCGCTGTCGGTGACGCGCGAGTCGGTCAAGCTGATCAAGCTGGGCGGCGTGCTCGATCTCGACCAGCTGCGGCGCCAGGCCAAGACCTTCAACGAGCTGGGCGTCATTCCCAAGGATGTCAGCGGCCAGATCGACAAGGTCTGGGACCCGACGCTGGCCCGGGAAGTCAGGTAAGCACGTGGCGCGCCGGCGCGTCCGCCGCGTGGCGGGCGCGCCGGCGCCAAGGAGATGGCGGTGAGTTCTTCCATATTGAAACGTCCCGCGGTTCCCGCGCCATCGGCGCCGGCCGGCGCGCCGGCCGGGCGGGCCCTGCGGCGTCTCGGGCTGGGATTGGCCGTGCCCGTGCTGATCCTCGTGGTGTGGCAATTGGTGGGGCAGTCGGCCGCGATGGCCGGCGTGGTGCCCACGCCGGTGCAGGTGGCGCGCGCCTGGTATGCGTGGATCTTCGGCGATCCGGGCATGGGGCTCAATCCCTACCAGGGCACCTGGGTCAGCAACGTGCAGTACTCCACCATGCGCGTGGCGCAGGGGTTCGGGCTGGCCATGGCGGCGGGCATACCGCTGGGCCTGGCCATAGGCTGGAGCCGCCTGACCTCGCAGCTGCTGGACCCGCTCATCCAGGGGCTGCGGCCGATTCCCATCACGGCCTGGCTGCCGTTCTCGATCGCGCTGTTCGGCATCCGCGACATGGGCTCGATCTTCCTGATCTTCCTGGGCGGCTTCTACGCCATCGTGGTCAATACCACGCAGGGCGCGCGCGACGTGGACCGCAACCTGGTGCGCGCCGCCAGCATGATGGGCGCCTCGTCGGGCCAGCTGATGCGCCGCGTGGTGCTGCCGGCGGCGATGCCGTCGATCTTCACGGGCCTGCGCATCGGCCTGGGCATTTCCTGGACGGCGGTGATCGTCTCGGAAATGGTGGCCGTCAAGTCGGGCCTGGGCTATGTGCTGTGGGACGCCTACTACGTGGGCCGCATGGACATCGTGCTGGCCGACATGGTGTCCATCGGCATGATGGGCTTCCTGAGCGACCGGCTCATCGTCGCCATCGAGCACCGCGTCCTGGCGTGGCGCATGCTGCAAAACCACTGAGGCCGCCATGTCGCACATTTCCGTTACGCAACTGAGCAAGACCTATCCCGGCGCGACCCCGGTGCATGCGCTGGACCAGATTGACCTGCAGGTCGCCGAGGGGGAGTTCATCGCCCTGCTGGGGCCGTCGGGCTGCGGCAAATCGACCCTGCTAAACCTGATCGCCGGGTTCGAGGCGCCGTCGGCCGGCGAACTGCGCGTGGGCGGGGGCGCGGTCGAGCGGCCCGGCCCCGAGCGCGGCGTGGTGTTCCAGGAGGCGGCGCTGTTTCCCTGGCTCAACGTCTGGGAGAACGTGGTGTTCGGCCCAAAGATCGCCGGGCTGCCGCGGCGCGAGTACGCCGCGCGCGCCGAGGAGATGCTGGAGATCACCGGGCTGTCGGCCTTCAAGCGGCACCTGCCGGTGCAGCTGTCGGGCGGCATGCGCCAGCGCGTGGGCATCGCGCGCGTGCTGACGCTGGGTTCCAGGGTGCTGCTGATGGACGAGCCGTTCGGCGCGCTGGACGCGCAGACGCGCCTGACCATGCAGGAGCTGCTGCTGTCGGTGTGGCAGACGCTGCGCACCACGGTGGTGTTCGTCACCCACGACATCGACGAGGCCATCCTGCTGGCCGACACCATCTACGTCATGTCGGCGCGCCCCGGCCGCATCGCGACCCGCATCGAGGTGCCCATCGAGCGGCCGCGCTCGCTGGACCTGATCACCGGCGAGGTGTTCAACGGCTTGAAGCGCGAAATCCTCAAACAGATGCGGCACTGAGCCGCCACGCCGGAGCCCGCCATGGCCAACCCCCGCATTGCCCACGCCTTTCCCGACGACCGCGCGCCGTGCGCGCCGCCCGCCGGCGGGCGCATCATGGTGCACCTGGTCGTCAACGTCGAGAACTGGCGCTTCGACCAGCCCATGCCGCGCACCCTCATCACGCCGCCGCATGGCCGCGAGACCGTGCCGGATGTGCCCAACTTCAGCTGGGTCGACTACGGCATGCGCGCCGGCCTGGCGCGCATGCTGCAGGCCATCGGCGAGCGCGGGCTGCCGGCCTCGACCAGCTGCAATGCCAGCGTCATCGACGCCTACCCGCGCGCGGCCGAGGCCATGCTGCGGGCCGGCTGGGAGTTCATCGGCCACGGCATGCACCAGCAGTCGCTCAACCATGGCGACGGCGAGGCCGAGCTGATCGCGCAATGCCTGGACAAACTGCGCGCCTTCACCGGCGCGCGCCCGCGCGGCTGGCTCAGCCCGGGCCTGCGCGAAACCGTGGATACGCCGGATATCCTGGCGGACGCGGGCGTGGAGTACGTGTGCGACTGGGTGGTCGACGACCTGCCCAACTGGATGCGCGTCGAGCGCGGCGCGCTGATCCAGATGCCGTACAACCTGGAGCTGAACGACTCGGTCATCTACGCGGTGGAAAAGCATTCCTCGCCCGAGTTCCTGCTGCGCCTGGAGCGCACCCTGGCCCTGTTCGAGCGCGAGTGCCGGCGCTGGCCGCGCGTGCTGGCGCTGGGCCTGCACCCGCACCTGATGGGCGTGCCGCACCGCTACGGCTATTTCGAGCAGATGCTGGACCTGCTGGCCGGCCACCCCGACGTGGTGTTCATGAACGGCGGCCAGATCGCGGACTGGTTCAAGTCCCAGTATCCTGCTCCCTGACGGACAACCCTGTACAACCGGAGCACATATGGATCTGCAATTGGCGGGCAAGCGCGTATTGATCACCGGCGCGTCCAAGGGCATCGGGCTGGCCTGCGCGCTGTCGTTCGCGCGCGAGGGCGCCACGCCGGTGCTGGTCGCGCGCGACGCGCAGGCGCTGGCGCGCGCGGCCGACGCGGTGCGCGAGCAGACCGGCCAGGCGGCCGAGACCCATGCGCAGGACCTGGCGCTGCCCGGCGCGGCCCAGGCGCTGGCCGAACGCGCCGGCGAGATCGATATCCTGGTCAACAACGCCGGCGCGGTGCCCGGCGGCGCGCTCGACCAGGTCGAGGACGAGCGCTGGCGCGCCGGCTGGGAGCTCAAGGTCTATGGCTATATCAACTTGGCGCGCGCCTACTATCCGCGCATGCGCGCCGCCGGCGCGGGCGTGATCGCCAACGTGATCGGCATGGCGGCGTCCAGCCCGCGCCACGACTACGTCTGCGGCGCCGCGGCCAACGCGGCGCTGGTGGCGTTTACGCGCGCGCTGGGCGGCGAGGGGCCGCGCCATGGCGTGCGGGTGTTCGGCGTCAACCCGTCGCGCACCCGCACCGACCGCGTGCTGGGTTTGGCGCAGCAACGCGCCCAGGCGCGCTGGAACGACCCGGACCGCTGGCAGGAAACCCTCAGCGGCCTGCCGTTCGACCGGCTGATGGAGCCGGCCGAAGTGGCCGACGTCGTGGTGTTCGGCTGTTCGCCGCGCGCGGGCTACCTGAGCGCGACGGTGATCGACCTGGACGGCGGCGAGCAGTACCGCGGCGCCGCGTAACCGGGGGCGCGGCGCCCGCGCGGCGCCGCCGCCTCAGGACAGGCCGGCGGCGCGCGCGCTTTCGGCCGACAAGCCGGCCGACAGGCCGCTGGCCATGCGCGCCGCGTAGGCCATCATGCGCTCGGCGGCGCGTTCCACGCCCAGCGCCATCACCCTGTTCATCGGGCCGGTCAGGCCCAGGCTGTACAGCCCCGCCTCGCCGCCCACCTCGATGGGCACGGCCACGGCCGCCAGCCCTTCGTCGATTTCGCCGATGCAGGTCGCCACGCCCGAGCGGCGGATCGCCGCGTATTCCTCCAGCAGGCGTTCCTTGGACAGGTTGGTCTGCGGCGTCAGCTTCTCGAACGGCTCGCGCAAGGCGCGCTTGAGCGTGGCGGCGTCCTGGAAGGCCAGGATGGCCTTGGCCGACGCAGCCGCGTTGGGGTGCATTTCGTAGCCCGGCAGGATGAAGCCGCGCCAGGGCGTTTCGGGGGCTTCGAACGCGATCGTGCGCACCGAGGCGCCTTCGAGCCGCGCCACGAATGCGGTTTCGCCCATCTCCTGGGTCAGCTCGCGCAGGAAGGGCCGCAGGATGGCCACCACCCATTGCGCGTTGGCGCTCATGAAGGCCAGCTTGCGCAGGCGCGGGCCGGTCACGTAGGTGGCCGAGCCGGGGCTGCTGGTGGCGGCCAGCTCCAGTTCCTGCAGGGTCTTGATCAGGCGATGCGCGCTGGCCTTGGGCAGCTCGATCATCGCCGACAGTTCGCTCAGCGCCAGGCCGTCCGGGAACGCGGTCAGCAGTTCCAGCATGCGGATATAGCGTTCGAGCGGGGGAAGTTTCTCTGTAGCCATGGGTTCGGATAGGAACGCCCGCGCGGGCGGGCCGGAAGGGTTCTGGTCTGGCCGCGCAGCGTACCCCGTCTGGGGCGGCATTGGTGCAAACACCAATGTTCTCACGTCGGCTCCGTTCTTATCATAATCGAAAATAGAGACGAAGTTCCGAAAATCGAGACTTTTCAGGGGGCGGCCCGGCCGGACGCACCTGGTTTTCGAAGCGCAACCCACGCGCCGCCCGCGGCGCCACCCTAGCGAGGACCTTATGCTTCCCACTTCCCTCCTGCGCCGCCTGGCGCTCGTCGCCCTGCCGCTGGCCCTGTCGGCCGGCATGGCGCCCGCCGCCGCGGAACCCGGCGTGACCGCCGACAGCCTCAAGATCGGCATCCTGGGCAGCCTGACCGGCCCGTTCGCCATCTTTGGCTCGGGCAACCTGGCCGGCGCCACGCTGGCCTTCGAGCAGGCCAACGCGGCCGGCGGCATCCATGGCCGCAAGCTGGAATGGCTGTCGCTGGACGACGAGTCCTCGCCGCCCAAGGGCATCGCCGCCTACAAGCGGCTGGTCGGCCCCGAGCAGGTGTTCGCCGTGTTCGGCCCGTCGGCCAGCGCGGTGGGCCAGGCCATGGTGCAGACCTTCAAGACCTCGGCCACGCCGACGTTCATCTCGGTGTTCTCCACGCCCATCGTCACCGACCCGCCGCTGCCCAATGTGTTTCGCACCGGGCCGATGAACGACCGCGAGCAGGGCGTGGCCATCGCCAACTACGCGCTCGACCACCTCAAGGCCAGGCGCGTGGCGCTGATCCGCCAGTCGGACGAGTACGGCAAGAGCGGCGGCGAAAGCGTGCTGCAGCGCCTGAAGGCGCGCGGCGCCGAGCCCGTCGCGCTGGAGGTGTTCAACGTGTATGACACCGACTTCAACGCGCAGCTGACCAAGATCGCCGCGGCCAAACCCGACGTGCTGGTGGTGTACGGCTATCCCAACCCCTCGGCCATCATCACGCGCCAGGCGCGCCAGCTGGGCGTGGAGGGCGTCATCCTGGGCTCGAACTCGGCCGGCAGCCGCAAGTATCCGGAGATCGTCGGCAAGGCCGCGGCCGGCACGCAGAACATCATGACGCTGGAGATCCTGCCCGAGTCGTCCAGCACGCCGCAGGCGCAGGCCTTCCGCGAGGCGTTCGTGGCGCGCTTTCCGGACCTGGCGCGCCAGGGGCGTCCGGACCTGGGCGATGCGCTGGGCTACGGCGGGGCGCTGGTGTTCCTGGAGGGCATCAAGCGCGCCGGCGCGCAGCCCACGCAGCAGGGCCTGGTCAAGGCGCTGGAGTCGCTGCAGGGCTTCGAGACCGGCATCACGCTGCCCACCACCTTCGGCCCCGGCGTGCGCGAGGGCAACCGCGCCACGCGCATCGTGGAGGTCGGCGACGATCTGTCGCGCCGCATCCTGCCCATCGTGGTCAGCGTCGATGGCGTGAAGCAATGAACACGGCCAGCCAGCGCGGTCAAGCCGCCCAGCTGTACGGCGTGGACCTGCGTCCCGGGCTGGCCAGCCATGGCTCGCCCGCGACCATCACCCGCAACGAGAACCTCGGCTTCGCCGCGCTGACCGGCGACAGCCATCCCATCCACTACGACGAGGCGTTCGCGGCGCGCACGCGCCACGGGCGCTGCGTCGTGCACGGGCTGCTGCTGGCCTCGCTGGGCGCGTTCGGCGCCACGCCGCTGTCGCGCCGGATCGAGGACGCCATGGTCGCTTTCGTCGACAGCCAGTTCTCCTTCCTGAAACCGGTATTCATCGGCGATACCGTCACCAGCCATTTCGAGGTGGCGCAGGTCGAGCACAAGCCGGCGCGCAACCTGTCGCTGCTGCGCTTCGACATGTGGCTGACCAACGACGCGGGCGACACCGTCATGCAAGGCAAACACACGTACCTGGTCCGGATGCAGCCGGACGCCTGACAGAGGATCACCAAGCATGTCTCCCGAATACACCGCCGCGTGCCAACAGTTCGACTGGCGCGCGGTGCGCGGCGCGCTGGGCTGGGGCGAAGCCCACGCCGTAGGCCTGGCGCACACCATCATCGACCGCCACCGCGACAGCGGGCGCACGGCCCTGGTCTTCATCGACCAGCAAGGCCGCGAGTCGCGCCACTCGTACGCGGAACTGGCCGAGCAAAGCGACCGCGCCGCCAACCTGCTGGCCCGGCTGGGCGTGCGGCCGGGCGACCGCGTGGCCGGCTTCCTGCCGCGCGGCCCGGAAATCCTGGTCGCGATGCTGGCGGCCATCAAGATCGGCGCCATCTACGTACCCATCTTCACCGGTTTCAAGCGCGACGCCATCGAGTACCGCCTGGGCCACAGCGGCGCGCGCGTGGTCTTCACCCACGCCGCCCTGCGCGGCCAGTTGCCGGCCGTGCTGCCCGGCCAGGCGCGCTGCGTGACCGTGGCGGCCGGCGCCGCCGACACGGCCGCGGGCGATATCGATTTCGCCGCGGCGCTGCGCGAGGCCGAGCCGCGCTTTGCGGCGCGGCCGCGCGAGCGCGAGGACATCGCCGCGCTGATCTATACCTCGGGCTCGACCGGCCGGCCCAAGGGCGGCGCCATCGCGGTCAACTTCCTGGCCGCGGTCTGGCCCTACCTGACCTACGGCGCGGACATGCGCGCCGACGACGTGGTCTGGCCCACCGGCGATCCCGGCTGGGGGTACGGCTTCGTGTGCTACCTGGGCGCGCTGGCCATGGGGGCGACCATCGTGTCGCTGGCGGCCAATCCGACGCCCGAGGCGTGCCTGGACGTGCTGGCGCGCCAGCGGGTCAGCAACTTCGCGACCACGCCTACGCTGTTGCGCGGCGTGATGGCGCTGGGGATGGACGCCGTGCGCGCGCGGCCCAACGCGGTGCGGGCCATCTCCAGCTGCGGCGAGCCGCTCAACGGCGAGGTGGTGGAATTCTTCCAGCAGGCCTGGGGCCGCACGCCGATGGACCATTTCGGCGCCACCGAGTACGGCCTGCCGGTGGGCAACTTCAACGCGGTCGCGGTGCCGGCCAAGGCCGGCTCGATGGGCCTGCCGTTTCCCGGCTACGAGATCGCCGTGCTGGACGACGCCGGCCAGCCGCTGGCCGGCGCGCACGCCAGCGGCTGGCTGGCCAAGCGCCGCAGCGCCGACCGGCTGTATTGGAGCCATTACTGGGACGACGCCGGCGCGACCGCCGAACTGGAGCGCGGCGAATGGATCGTCACCGGCGACCTGGCGCATCGCGACGCCGACGGCTACTACTGGTTCGACGGCCGCGCCGGCGACATGATCAAGAGCGCCGGCTATCGCATCGGGCCGTTCGAAGTCGAGAGCGCGCTGCTGGCGCATGGGGCCGTGGCCGAGGCGGCCGTGGTCGGCGTGCCCGACGCCATGCGCGGCGAGCTGGTCAAGGCCTACATCGTGCTGTTGCCCGGCCACGCGGCCAGCCCGGCGCTGGCCGAGGAGATCCAGCTGTTCGTCAAGAACCATTGCGGCGCCCACCTGTACCCGCGCATCGTCGAATTCGTGCCCGACCTGCCCAAGACCGACACCGGCAAGATCCAGCGCTTCGCGCTGCGCCAGCGCGCCTAGGGCCATTGCAACCACTACGAGGAAACCCAGCATGTCCAGAATCGAAGCCATCGTTCCCTATCCCTGGCATCCCGGCTATACGTACTCGCCGGCGGTGCGCATTGGCAACACGGTCTACCTGTCGGGCACCACCGCGACCGACGAGCAGGGCAATCTGGTCGGGCCCGGCGACATCGAGGCCCAGACCCGGCAGATCTACCGCAAGTTCGACCTCATCATGCGCAGCGTCGGCGGGTCGCTGCGCGACATCGTCGAGACCACCGACTACGTGCTGTCGCTGGACGAGTACCGCAAGACCGCGCGCGTGCGCCGCGAAGTGTTCGGCGACCCCTGGCCGGCGGCCACCGGCGTGGTGGTGGCCGGGCTGATCCGCCCCGACGCGCTGATCGAGATCAAGGCCATCGGAGTGCTGCCATCATGTTGATGCAAATCCTCATCGGCTCGCTCACGGCCGGCGCGGTCTACGCGCTGGTCGCGCTCGGGTTCGTGCTGATCTACAAGGGCACCGGCGTGGTGCACTTCGGCTACGGCGAGCAGCTGACCTTCGGCGCCTACATGGCGCTGATCGGACAGTCGCTGCTGGGGCTGCCGTTCGGCCTGGCGCTGCTGTTCGCGCTGGCGGCCTCGGCGCTGCTGGGCTGGCTGATCTTCGGCCTGTTCGCCGGGCCGCTGCGCCACGCCACGCTGTGGACCCGCATCATCGCGACCCTGGCCATCGGCATTGCGCTGCGCGAGGGGTTGCGGGCCTACATGGGGCCGACGGCCTGGCCGTTTCCGTTCCTGCTGTCGCAGCAGGCCTTCGAGGCGGGCGGCATCTACCTGGTGCCGGCCAACCTCGCGATCGCCGGCATCGCGGTGCTGATCCTGGCCGCCCTGTTCCTGTTCCTGGAGCGCACCCTGCGCGGCAAGGCCATCCTGGCGGCCTGCGAGAACCGCACCGGCGCCAGCCTGGTCGGCATCCGCGTCTCGCGCGTGTACCTGACCATCTGGATTCTGGCCTCGCTGCTGGCGGCGGTGGCCGGCATCCTGATCGCGCCGCAGCTCACCCTCTCGCCCGACATGGGCATCATCGCCATCAAGGGCTTCACGGCGGCGGTGATCGGCGGCTTCGCCAGCCTGCCCGGCGCGGTGCTGGGCGGCCTGCTGCTGGGCGTGCTCGAAGGCCTGGCCGGCGCGTACGTGTCCAGCGCCATGAAGGACGTCATCAGCTACGCCGTGCTCATCCTGGTGATGCTGCTGATGCCGCACGGCCTGTTTGGAAAACTCATCGTCAAGAAGGTGTAGAACATGCTTGCGAAAAAATTGCCGGCATACGCCGCGGCCGCGCTGCTGTTCGGCCTGGCCTATCGATACCTGCCCGAGTACCAGCTCTACCAGGTCAGCCTGATCGCCGCCACGGCCATCATCGTGCTGGGCCTGGTCGTGGTGTGCGGCATCGCGGGCCAGATCTCGCTGGGCCAGGCCGCCTTCGTGGCGCTGGGCGGCTATGGCGCCGCCATCCTGGCCACGCGCCTGGGCGTGCCGCTTTACGCGGGCATACCGCTGGCGGCCGCGGCATGCGCGCTGCTGGGCTACCTGCTGGGCCTGGCCACGCTGCGCGTGTCGGGCCACTACCTGGCGCTGGCCACCATGGCGGTGACGGCCATCGTCCAGTTGGCCGTCATCAACCTCGACGACCTGACCGGAGGCGCGGCGGGCATGCCCATGCCGCCGCTGGAGATCGCCGGCCACGTGCTGGACAACGGCGCCTCGCTGTACCTGGTGATCGTGCCGGTGTTCGCGCTGTCGTATGCGCTGGTGCGCAACCTCATGCGCTCGCGCATCGGGCGCGCCTTCGGCGCGGTGCGCCAGGGCGAGATCGCGGCGGCCGCCATGGGCGTGAACGTGCTGCACTACAAGGCCAGCGCGTTCGCCGCCAGCGGGTTTCTCGGCGCGCTGGGCGGCGGGCTGCTGGGCGCGCTGTCGTCCTATCTCGATCCGTCGCAGTACGGCATCACGCAGACCGTGTATTACCTGGCCATCGCCGTGGTGGGCGGGATGGCCAGCCCGCTGGGCGCGCTGATCGGCAGCGCCATCTTCGTCTTCATTCCCGAAGTGCTGCAGGGCCTGCAATCGTACCTGGGCCTGGTGTTCGCGCTGCTGCTGCTGGCCTTCATCATGCTGCGCCCGGCCGGCCTGGCCAGTTTCATCGTGCGTCCGCGCCCCGCGCCGGCCGCGCTTTCCACCGTGCCCGGGGAGGCGAGCAAATGACCCATCCCATTCTCGAGGTGGCGCGCGTCACCATGCGCTTTGGCGGCATCGTGGCCCTCAACGACGTGAGCCTGCAGGTGCGGCCGGGCGACATCCACGCGGTCATTGGCCCCAACGGCGCGGGCAAGAGCACGCTGCTCAATGTCATCACCGGCATCTATCGTCCGACCGCGGGCGCGGTGCGCCTGCGGGGCTGGCAGCTCGATCGCCTGCCGCCGCATCGCATCTGCCGCCTGGGCGTGTGCCGCACCTTCCAGAACACCGAGCTGTTCGGCGAGATGTCGGCGCTGGAGAACGTGCAGGTGGGCTTGCACCTGGCGCCGCCGTACGGCATGGCCGGCGCGCTGCTGCACGGCCCGCGCTACGCGCGCGGCGAGCGCGCCCTGCGCGCGCAGGCCATGGAACTGCTGGAGCTGGTCGGGCTGGCGCAGGATGGCGACACGCCGGCCGCGGCGCTGCCGTTCGGCAAGCAGCGCCGGCTGGAGGTGGCGCGCGCGCTGGCCACCGCGCCCAGCCTGCTGCTGCTGGATGAACCGGCGGCGGGCCTGCGCGCCGCCGAGATCGAGGGGCTCAACGACATCCTGCTGCGCGTGCGGCGCGAGCGGGGCCTGTCCATCCTGGTGATCGACCACGTCATGGCGCTGGTGATGAAGATCTCCGACCGCATCACCGTGCTGAACTTCGGCCAGAAGATCGCGGAGGGCCGGCCCGAGGAAGTGCGCCAGTCGCCGGCGGTCATCAAGGCTTATCTAGGGGAGAGGGGGCGCGATGCTGTCCTTGCATAATGTGGACGCCGGCTACGGCGGCAAGACGGTCCTGAAGTCGGTCAGCCTGACGGTGCCGCAGGGCGCCATCGTGACCCTGCTGGGGGCCAACGGCGCGGGCAAGAGCACCACGCTCAAGGCCATCGTGGGCCTGGTGCAGCCCACGGCCGGCACGATCGAGCTCGATGGCGCGCCCATGCCCAACCGGCGCGCCGACCAGGCGCTGGCCGCCGGCGTGGCGCTGGTGGCCGAGCAGCGCGAGCTGTTCCCGAGCATGAGCGTGGCCGACAACCTGCTGCTGGGCGGCTACCTGCAGCGCGACCGGGCGCAGGCGCGGCGCGACTACGAGTCGCTGTTCGACCAGTTCCCCCGCCTGCGCGAACGCGCGGCGCAGCCGGCCCGCACGCTGTCCGGCGGCGAGCAGCAGATGCTGGCGATCGCCCGCGCGCTGATGGCGCGGCCCAGGCTGCTGCTGCTCGACGAGCCGTCGCTGGGCCTGGCGCCACAGCTTGTGGACGACATGTTCCGCATCATCCGGCAGATCAACGCCAACGGCACCACCATCCTGCTGGTGGAGCAGAACGTGGCGCTGGCGCTGGACGCGGCATCGTACGGGTACGTCATGGAGACCGGCGCGATCACGCTGGCGGGGCCGGCCGGCGAGCTGGCGCATTCCGAGGCCATACGCGCCTCCTATCTCTGATATCGCCCGGAGGAAAGCATGCCGGCATTGTTCTCCCCCTTGCGGATCGGCGCCCTGGAGCTGCCCAACCGCATCGTCGTGTCGCCCATGTGCCAATACTCGGCGCGCGAGGGCCAGGCCAACGAGTGGCACATGCAGCATCTGATGCAGCTGGCGCTGTCGGGCGCCGGCCTGGTGATGGTCGAGGCCACCGCGGTCGAGCCGCGCGGGCGCATCAGCCACGGCTGCCTGGGCCTGTATTCCGACGAGACCGAGGCGGCGCTGGCGCGGGCGCTGGCCGCCGCGCGCGCCGTGGCCGCGCCGCACGCGCGCCTGGGCATCCAGCTGGCCCATGCCGGGCGCAAGGGTTCGGCCGACGCGCCCTGGCTGGGCGGCCGGCCCCTGGCGCCGCAAGCCGGCGCCTGGACCTGCGTGGCGCCGTCGGCCACGCCGTTCGCCGAGGGCTGGCCGACGCCGCGGGCGCTGGACGAGGAGGGTATCGCCGGCGTGGTCGAGGCCTTCGGCGCGGCCGCGCGGCGCGCGGCGCGGCTGGGGTTCGACGTGGTCGAGCTGCATGCCGGGCACGGCTATCTGCTGCACCAGTTCCAGTCGCCCCTGGCCAACACGCGCGCCGACGCATGGGGCGGGACGGCGGCCGGGCGCCACCGCCTGGCGCTGGCGGTGGCGCGGCGCATGCGCGAGGCCCTGCCGGCCGGCTGCGTGCTGGGCGCGCGCATCACCGGCACCGACTGGCTGCCCGGCGGCCTGGACGTCGAGGATGCCGTGCTGCTGGCCGGGCAACTGCGCCAGGCCGGCGTGGACTACGTGTGCGTGACCAGCGGCTTCGTGGTGCGCGGGGCGCGCATTCCGTTCGGCCCCGGCTATCAGGCCGGGCTGGCCGAGCAAGTGCGCCGCCGCACCGGCATGCCGGTGCGCGCGGTCGGCGGCATCGCCGACCCGCGCCAGGCGCAGGCCATCATCGAGGCGGGGCAGGCCGACCAGGTGGCGCTGGCGCGCGCGTTCCTGGCCGATCCGCGCTGGGTGTGGCGGGCCGCCGAGACCCTGGGCGCGCCGGCCTACTATGCGCCCCAGTACCGGCTGGGCGCCGGGCTGCGGGCGTAGCGCGCCGGCTTCAGGCGTCGTTGGGAAACAGGCGCGCCGCCACGGCGCGCAGCGCGGCGATGTATTCGTCGCGGTTGGCGCTGAAGCGGTCCGACGGGCCGGAGATCGCGATCGCGATGGGTTCGTCGCTCAGCTGGCCGGATACCGCCAGCGCATCGGCGCCGTCGCTGCCTTCGCCACGCGTGTGGTACCAGCCGCGTTCGCGGCTGGCGAGGACTTCCTCGAGCAGGTCCTCGGGTTCGGTGACGGTGGTCGCCGTCAGCCTGCGCAGCTGTTTGGTCTTGAGCAGCCTGCGCGCCTCGTCGGGCGGCAGCCGCCCCAGCAGCGCCTTGCCCATGGCGGAGGCGTGCAGGGCGATGCGCTCGCCCAGGTTGAGGATATAGCGCAGCGGATACCGGCCTTCGCGCACCGCCACGATCTTGACGGCGGCGCCTTCGATGCGTCCGACATAGGCCGTTTCGCCGGTCTGTTGCGACAGCTGTTCCAGTGCATCGCGGGTGGCGTGCACGACGAGGTCGAAGGTGCTGATCTGTTGTGCCGCCTGCAGCAGCTTGCCGGTGGGGTAGTAGCGGCGCGATTGGGTGCGCAGCAGGTAGCCCAGTTGATGCAGGGTGTGCAGCAGGTCGAGGCAGCTGCTGTCGGGCAGTTCCAGCAGGCGGGCGAGGTCCGAGTTGGACAGCTCGCGCTTTTCCCGGGCAAACACTTCAAACACCGCCATAGCCCTGGCGGCGGCACTGACGAAAGTGGGCATATGGCGCTCTGTTGGCAGGGGTTTGCCGCGCGGCCGCCAGGCGGCCGCGCGGCAAAGCGCGAAGGCCGGGCGCGACCGCGGGCCGCCGCGCCGCGCCCCTTTATTTTGCGTCGGCAGTGTATCCCATGTCAGCGAGCAGGGGCAACATTGCGCGGGTCCTGCGCCAGCACGAGGTCCCACAGTTGCTGGCCGATCGGATCCTGGCGTTCTTCATACAGATGGGCCACCAGGCCGCCGGCGCGACCCACCAGCATCAGGCCGCGGGCGATCATGGGATCCAGCCCCATGTCGCAGATGATGGCGCCGACCGCGCCCACCGCGTTCATCGGCAGGTTCTTGCCCTTGTCCTGCAGGAACACGCGTTGCACCGCTTCCATCAGGCGCCAATGCTTGCCGTAGTAGCCCAGCTCTCGGGCCAGGCGGCGCAGGGTCGGCACGCGCGGGTCGCCGTCGATGTGGATGGGGTGGCCGATGCCGTAGATGGGCTGTTTCCTCTCGCGGCTGGCCGCCATCAGCGCGCGCGCGGCCGCGTCGATCTCGGCGTCCGGGGCGTCGGGCGTCAGGCCGGCGCCGCCGGCGGCCAGGATCTCGGCGCAGTTCTGCGTCGTGCCCAGGAACACGCTGCCCGCGCCCAGCAGGCCGGCGGCCACCGCCGCCTGCATGGCCTCGGGCGCGCCCAGATAGGTCAGGCGCGCGCTCATGGCGCTGGGCGTCAGGCCATGATCGCAGGCGGTGACCAGGATGTGGTTGACCATGGTCTTCTCCGCCGCGCTGGGCAGGTGGCCGAAGATGGTCATGAGCATCATGTCGACGAAGTCGACCTGCCCCAGCAATTCGTTGGCCAGGTCTTTGCCGCGGACGGTGATGCGCTCGGGGGTGGTGTAGCCAATTTCGGTCTTGACCAATTCATGCCTCGTTCGGTTGGAAGTCGGGGGAGGGGCCGCGGCGCGCCACCAGCAGCTTGGCGACGCAGGCGCAGACGGTATCGCCATGCTGGTTGATGCCCAGGCGCTCGAACTCGACCACGCCCCGGCGCGGGTCGCTGGAGGGACGGCGCGCCGTCACCGTGATGCGCACCTTGATGGTGTCGCCCACGAAGGTGGGCCGGGTGAAGCGGTACGTCATTTCCAGCAGGCCCAGGATGGATGGCTCCAGGCATTGGTTGAGCACGGTGCGGGTGTTCAGGCCCGACATGATGGAGGCCACCAGCATGCCGTGCGCGATGCGCTGGCCGAACTTGCTGGCGCCCGCGTACACCGCGTCGGTGTGCAGCCGGTTGTAGTCGCCGCTGAGCGCGGCGAAGCCCACCACATCGGATTCGGTGATGGTGCGCGCGGCGGACTCGACCACCAGGCCGGGCTCCAGGTCTTCCCAGCCGTAGCGCAGGGCTTCCAGCGCGGTCGGCGGCAGGGTGTCCATGGCCGTCATGCCTTGTTCTCCGCGGCGTTGATGGCGGACATGCCCAGCACTTCGCGTCCGACGATCAGGGTCTGCACTTCGGCGGTGCCCTCCGGGATGACGCCGCCGCTGGTGTCGCGGAAAATGCGCTCCAGCGGATATTCGGTGGAGTAGCCCAGGCCGCCGTGCACGCTGAGCGCGATCCTGGCGACCTCATGCGCGGCCTCGGCGGCGTACAGCTTGGCGATCGAGCATTCGATGCGCGCCGGCTGGCCCTTCTGCAGGGCCGCGGCCGCCTTGTAGCCCAGCGCGCGCGCCGCCTCGGTGCGCACCATCATGTCGACGATGTGCTTCTGTATCAGCTGAAACTCGCCGATCGGGCGGCCGAACTGGCGGCGCGTCTTCGCGTACTCGACCGACAGGTCCAGCGCCGCCTGCGCGGCGCCCACGGCGCCCATGGCGATGTTGAGCCGGCCGTAGTTCAGTCCGGCCAGCATGGTCTTGAGCGCCACGCCCTCGGCGCCCAGCAGGTTTTCCTTCGGCACGCGCACGTCGTCGAAGCTGAGTTCGGAGGTGCCCGAGGCCTTGAGCACCATCTTGTCCACCAGCCGCGCCGCGTAGGGCGAGGCGGCGCGCTCGACCAGGAACAGCGAGGGCTTGCCCTGGCAGGTGTCGCTGTACGTGCGAGCCAGCACGATGGCGTAATCGGCGTTCACGCCATTGGTGATCCACAGCTTGCTGCCATTGAGCAGGTAGTGGTCGCCGCGGTCGTCGGCGCGGCACTCGATGCCGGCCACGTTGGAGCCGTGGTTGGGTTCGCTGATGGCCACGCACACGCTTTTCTCCCCGGCCAGCACCGGTGCGAGGAAGCGTTCGCGCTGCCGCGGCGTGCCGTGGCCCTGGACGAGGCGCAGGAAGATGTTGGTGATGTTGACGATGGTGCGCAGCGAGCCCCAGCAGTAGCCCGCCTCCTCGACCATCATGGCCCAGGTGACGAAGTCCAGGTCGAAGCCGCCGGCGTCCTCGGGCAGCAGGCCGCCGATGTAGCCGAACTGGGCCAGGCCTTGCAGCAGGTCCTGCGGAATGCGGCGCTCGGCCTCGCAGGCGTCGATGCGCGGGGCCACTTCGGCCTTGAGATAGCGGCGAATGCTGTCGCGCAACGCCTGTTGGTTGGAGTCGAAATCGAAATCCATGTCGTCCTCGAATGATGGCGGCGCGCCGCTCAGGAAGAAAAGCGTCCGCCGGTGACATACAGCGTCACCCCGGTGATGTAGCGGGCCCGCTCCGATGCGATGAAGGCCACGGCGTCGGCGATGTCGCCAGGCTGGCCCAGGAAGCCTACCGGGTTGCGCGCCAGCGCGCCGTCGCGCAGCCGCTCGTAGGTGGGCAGCGACCGCATCAGCTCGGTTTCGACGAAACCCGGCGCGATGGCGTTGACGGTGATGCCGAACTTGGCCTGCTCCAGCGAGAGCGCGCGGGTGAATCCCACCAGACCCAGCTTGGCCGTGGTGTAGTTGGTCTGGCCGGGGTTGCCGAACACCGAGCGCGACGCGATGTTGACGATACGGCCCCAGCGCTTTTGCATCATGCCGGGCAAGACGGCCCGGCTGCAATGGAACGCGCCCTTGATGATGGTGTCGACCACGGCGTCCCAGTCGTCCTCGGCCATTTTGCCCAGGTACTGGTCGCGGGTGAACCCGGCGTTGTTGACCAGGATGTCGACGCCGCCGTAGGCCTTGGTGGCGGCGGCGACCAGGGCGTCGACGTCTTCGCGCCGGCAGACGTCGCACTTGACGCCGATCGCCTCGTGTCCGTCGGCGCTCAGCCGCGCCGCGGTCTCGCGCGCCGTTTCCTCGTTGATGTCGGTCACGACCACGCGCGCGCCTTCCTCGGCCAGGGTGCGCACGGTCTGGGCGCCGATGCCGCGCCCGGATCCGGTGACCACGGCGACTTTTCCTGCAATTTTCAGATCCATGGGGTGTGCTGCTCCTGCGCGGACCGCGCCAGCCGGGCGGTCCGCTTGCGATTCAGAAAAAGGGGCGCCAGATGCCGCCCGGCCCGTCTCCGGCCGCCGGCGATCCACGCTTAAATTCATAATATCGTATTAAACAACGATATGTCGAATTATTTGTTCGTTGACTGGTTCGATATATCGAATTAAAATTCGGCACATCGTATCAAAGAGCCGGATTCACGCCCCAGGCAGGTCCGGACATTCAGCCAAGGAATCGCATGTTCCAGAACCTCGCGCCCCTGTTCGCGCCCGAATCGCTGGTATTGATAGGCGCCTCGGATCGTCCCGCCAGCATTGGCCAGCGCACGCTGGTCAATATCGTCGAGCACTCCCGCTTCGACGGCGAACTGTTCCTGGTCAACGCCACCAAGGACGAGGTCATGGGGCGACGCGCCTATCGCTCGGTGCTGGACTTGCCGCACGCGCCGCAGACCGCCATCGTGGTGGTGCCGGCCAAGGCAGCGGTGGCGGTGCTGGCCGAGTGCGGGCGCAAGGGCGTGCGCTTTGCCATCGTGCTCAGTTCGGGTTTCGGCGAAACCGGCGAAGCGGGGCGCCAGCTCGAGGAACAGATGCGCGCCATCGTGCGCGAGACCGGGCTGCGCATCTACGGGCCGAACTGCCCGGGTATGACCAACAACAATCGCGGCCTGGGCTTCACGTTCTCGCCCGCCTACCAGCACGACCGCATGGCCGGCCCCATCGGGTTGGTGACGCAGGGCGGCGGCCTGGGCCGCACGTTCCTGCAGGCCTGCGGGCGCGGCGTGGGCATCGGACTGTGGTGCTCCAGCGGCAACGAGGCCGACCTGACCGCCAGCGACTACATCAATCACATGGTGGAGATGCCCGAGATCAAGGTCATCGTGGCGCTGCTCGAAGGCATCAACGATCCTGCGCGCTTCGCGCTGGCGGCGCTGAACGCGGCGCGCCAGGGCAAGCCCATCGTGGCGCTGAAAGTCGGCAAGTCGGCCTACGGCGTGCAGGCGACGCAATCGCATACCGCCGCGCTGTCGGGCAGCGCCGAGGTCAACAGCGCCGCGTTCCGCCAGTTCGGCATCGTCGAGGTCGACGACATCGACGAACTGATCGACACCGCGGCCCTGCTGGCGCGCGGCGCGCCGGCGCGTTCCATCCGCGCCGCGGTGTATTCGTTTTCCGGCGGTACGGTCGCGCTGGCGGCCGACATGCTGGGTTCGGCCGGGCTGGAGCTGTCGCGCTTCGAGCCGGCCACGCGCCAGGCACTGGCCGGCATGCTGCCCTCGTATGCCGCCATCGACAATCCGGTGGACACCACCGCCGAGATCCTGGTGCAAAGCGACATCAGCTACGGCTCGCTGCTGTGCGTGGCGCGCGACCCCAACGTCGACGTGGTGCTCTACCCGATTCCCATGGAGTACGGCGACACCACGCTGGCCGCCTGCCGCAACATGGTCAAGGCGCAGGCCGAGGTGGAAGTGCCCATCGTGCCGGTATGGATGAGCGACAAGCTGGGCACCGGCTTCCAGTGCCTGGTCGATGCGGGGCTGACGCCGGTGCGCACGCTGGGCAAATCCGTCAAGGCGCTGGCGCACTGGAACCGCCATGGCCAGTGGGTGCGGCGCTTCGAGCGTGACTGGGAGCCTGCCATGGTGCGGTCCGCGGGCGCCCCGGCGCGCTCCGAGCCGCGCACCTACGCCGAACTCGAAGCCAAGCAGATGCTGGCCGCCGCCGGCGTGGCCGTGCCTTTCGGGCAGGTGTGCCGCAGCGCCGACGAAGCGGTGCAGGCCGCCGCGCAATGCCAGGGGCCGGTGGTGGCCAAGATCGTCAGCGCGCAGATTCTGCACAAATCGGATATCGGCGGTGTGGCCGTCGGCCTGCGCACGCCGCAGCAGGTGCGCGACGCCTGGGAGACCATCGACGCCAACGCGCGCGCCGCCTGCCCCGACGCGCGCATCGACGGCATTCTGATCGAGCAGATGATAGGCGGGCCGGGCGTCGAGACCCTGGTCGGCGTGCACGAAGACCCCTTGTTCGGCCACGTCATGACTTTTGGCCTGGGCGGCGTGTACGTCGAGGTGTTCAAGGACGTCAGCCGGCGCCTTTTGCCGCTGACCCCCCAGGATGCGCGCGACATGATCCGCGAGACGCGCTGCCACCAATTGCTGCAGGGGTGCCGCGGCCAGGCCGCGGCCGACATCGAGGCGCTGGAGCGCCTGCTGCTGGCGGTGTCCGACTTCGTCGTCGACGGACCGTGGCATATCAAGGAACTGGACCTCAACCCCGTGCTGGCCGGGCCGGCCGGCGCGACAGCGCTCGACGCGGTGCTGATCGGCGCGCCGCGCTGACAGCCCAGCCAACCCGCCGCGCTAGACGGCGACTTCAACCCCAGGAGACTCCACATGTTCAACAAGCACGCCTTCATCGCGGCGCTGGCGGCGCTGGCCGCCTGCGTGGCCGCGCCCGCGCTCGCGCAGGCCTATCCGGAACGGCCGATCCGCTTCGTGGTGCCGTTCACGGCCGGCGGCATCACCGACAACGTTGCGCGTACCGTGGGCGCGCGCGCCGCGGAACTGCTGGGCCAGCCCATCATCGTGGAAAACCGCGCCGGCGCCGGCGGCAACATCGGCACCGAGTACGCGGCCAACAGCAAGCCGGACGGCTACGTCATCTTCCTGGGCACCCAGGGCACGCAGGTGACCAATCCGTTGCTCTATACCTCGGCGCCCAGTTCGGCCGACCGGCTGCAGGCCGTGCAAGGGCTGACGGCCATTCCCAACATCGTGGTCGTCAATGCCGAGCGCCCCTACGATACGCTGGCCAAGCTGGTGGATTACGCGCGCGCCAATCCCGCCAAGCTGAACAATTCCAGCGCCGGCGCGGGCACCGGCACGCACTTGGCCGCCGAATTGTTCCAATCGGTGGCGGACGTGAAGTTCAGCCACATCCCGTTCAAGGGCAGCGCGCCGTCGATCACCGCCCTGATCGGCGGACAGGTCGATCTGTCGTTCGACTATCCGGTGTCCACCGAAGCCTACGTCAAGGCCGGCAAGATCCGCGCCGTGGCGGTGACGGGCGAAGCGCGTCTGGGTTCTCTGCCCGACGTGCCGACGCTGGCCGAACTGGGCTACCCGCAGGCCACCTCCGTGTCGTGGATGGGCGTGTTCGTGCCCGCCGGCACGCCGGACGCCGTGACCGCCAGACTGCGCCAGGCCTTCGCCGCCGCCATCGCCGAGCCGCAGATCGCCGCCAAGCTGGTCGAGTTCGGTGGCGTGCCGCTGCAGAAGTCGGGCGCCGATTTCACCGCGTTCGTGCAGGACGAGGCGGTGAAGTGGGGCAAGGTGGTCAAGGCCGCCGGCGTCAAGCTGGATTGAGGGCGGACGCCATGACCCGCGCCGCGCCGCTTGCCGGCATCTCTGTCGTCGATTTCTCCGAATTGCTGCCCGGGCCGTTTCTGACCCAGAACCTGCTGGAGCTGGGCGCCACGGTCGTCAAGGTCGAACGTCCGCCGCACGGCGACAACGCCCGCCGTCTCTACCCGGGCGTGTACGCCTCGGTCAACCGCGGCAAGCGCAGCGAAATGCTCGACCTGAAACAGGCCGAAGGGCGCGCCCGGGCGCGCGAGCTGGTGGCGGGGGCCGATGTGCTGGTCGAGGGGTTCCGGCCCGGCGTCATGGCGCGGCTGGGGTTGGACTACGAGCAGGCCCGCGCGCTCAACGAGCGGCTGGTCTATGTATCGCTCAGCGGCTACGGCCAGGGCGGCCCTCAGGCGCTGCAGCCAGGGCACGACATCAACTATCTGGCGGCCGCCGGCGCCCTGGCGCTGGCCGGCAGCGATCCGGCCAGGCCGGCGCCGGGCGCCGGGCTGCCCGTGGCCGATCTGTGCGGCGCGATGTATGCGCTGTCGAGCACGCTGGCGGCCCTGCTGCAGCGCCAGCACACCGGCCGCGGCCAATGGCTGGACATCGCGCTGGCCGATTGCGTCATGCACTGGATGAATCCGCGACTGGGCCAGTTTGCCTCGGCCGGCCTGGCCACGCTGGCGCAGCAGCGCCAAGACGTGCTGTGCAAGCCGGCCTACGGCGTATTCCGCACCGCCGACGATGCCCATGTGGCCATCGCCGCGCTGGAGGACCACTTCTGGCAGGCGCTGCGAGGCGCCTTGCCGCTGGAGGGGCTGGCCGGCCCGCTGGCGACCTACCGCGAACGCGAGGCCCTGGCCGGCCCGATCAACGACGCGCTGGCGCGCGCCGTGCGCGACCGTACGTGCCAGGCGCTGATGGAAGCCCTGACGGAGGCCGACGTGCCGGTGTCGCGGCTCGAGCTGCCCGGCGAACTGGCGCAATCGGCGCTGGCGCGCCAGCGCGGCCTGTTCGACGCTGGCGACGGCTACGCGCGCTATCCGGTGCGGCTGGATCACATGGGGGCGGCGTGAATGGACGCCCCGCGCACCGGCCTGGACGCGGCCGGGCTGTCGGCCCGCGAGACCTATCGGCTGTTGACCTCGTGTCTGGTGCCCCGGCCGATTGCCTGGATTTCCACCTGCGACGCGCGGGGCACGGGCAATCTCGCGCCGTTCAGCTTCTACACCATGGTGTCCACCGTGCCGCCGCTCATCGCATTGAGCATCAGCCTGCACCAGGGCCAGGAAAAGGACACGCTGGCCAATATCCGCCAGACCGGCGAGTTCGTCGTCAATGTCGTGACGCGCGAATTGCTGGCGCCCATGCATGCCTGCGGCGAGCGCCACGCGCCCGGGGTCGACGAGGCGCAACTGCTGGGCGTGCGGATGCGGCCCAGCCAGCGCGTGCGTCCGGCCGGCGTGGCGCTAAGCCCCGTGCGGCTGGAATGCCGGCTGTCGCAGGTGCTGGAATTCGGCGTGCACGCGGCGCGCCTGGTGGTGGGCGAAGTGCTGCACTTCAGCATCGACAGCGAATACATGCGTGACGGCCGCCTCGACGGCGCGCGCCTCGACCCGGTATGCCGCCTGGGCGGCCCGTGGTACGGCGTGCTGGGCGAGCGCCTGGCAGCGCCTGACCCATCCACTCCTTCAACCTGATTGCGGCATTCTCCATGAGCCAGTACCGAGCCCCTTGGGGCGACATCGAATTCCTGCTCGAACACGTCTTTGCGCGCGACGACCAGGCCGCGCTGGACCTCGACCTGGCGCGCTCGGTCGCGCACGAGGCCGGCAAGTTCGCGCAGGCGTTTCTCGAACCGGCCAACCGCCGCGGCGACCAGGCCGGCGCGCGCCTGGAGCAGGGCGCGGTCGTCACGCCGCCCGGCTTCGCCCGGGCCTACGCGGCGTTCTGCGAGGCCGGCTGGAACGGCCTGCGCCATCCCGAGCGCTTCGGCGGCCAGGGCCTGTCGGCCGTCCTGTCGACCCTGACAGAGGAAATCTGGCATGCCTGCAATGCCAGTTTCGCGCTGTGCCCGATGCTGACCGGCGGGGCCATCGAGGCCTTGCTGGCGGCGGCCGACCCCGCGTTGCAGGCGCGCCTGCTGCCGCGCCTGGTGAGCGGCGAGTGGACCGGCACCATGAACCTGACCGAACCTGGCGCGGGTTCGGACCTGGGCGCGGTCAAGACGCGCGCGGTGGCGCGCGGCGACGGTACCTACGCGATCACCGGACAGAAGATCTTCATCACCTACGGCGACCACGACATGGCCGCCAACATCATCCACCTGGTGCTGGCCCGCACCCCCGACGCGCCGGCGGGCGTGAAAGGCCTGTCGCTGTTCGCGGTGCCCAGGCACCTGTTGCGCGACGACGGCTCGCCGGGCGAACCGAACCGCGTGGCCTGCGTGGCGCTGGAGCACAAGCTGGGCATCCACGGCAGCCCTACCGCCGTGATGCAGTTCGGCGATGACGAGGGCGCGACCGGCTACCTGGTGGGCGCGCCGAACGACGGCCTGAAGACCATGTTCGTCATGATGAACGAGGCCCGCCATGCGGTCGGCATCCAGGGACTGGCCCTGTCCGAGCGCGCCTACCAGCACGCCGTCTGGTACGCCGGCGAGCGCCGCCAGGGCCGCATCGTCGGCGAGGACGGCTCGCGCGGCGATACGATCCTGCGCCACCCCGACGTGCGGCGCCTGCTGCTGGGCATCAAGAGCCGCATCGACGCCATGCGCGCGCTGGCGATCTACCTGGCCTTGCAGCGCGACCAGGCCCACGGCGGCACCCAGGCGTCGCCGCGCGCGGCGGCCCAGGCGCGGCTGGACCTGCTGGTTCCGGTGATGAAGGGCTGGTTCACCGAGACCGCCCAGCGGGCCACCTACGATGCCATGCAAGTGTTCGGCGGGATGGGGTACATCGAGGAAACCGGCGCGGCGCAGTACTACCGCGATGCGCGCATCCTCACGATCTACGAGGGCACCACCGCGATCCAGGCCAACGATCTGGTGGGCCGCAAGACGGTGCGCGACCAGGGCGCCGAAGCGCGACGGCTGCTGGAAGAAATCGCCGCCGCCGCGCGGCCCGAGCTCGATGGCGAGGGGCTGGGCGAGGCGTTGGGCGCGGCCTGCGCGGACTTGCGCGCCGCCGTCGACGCCATTCTCGAACAGGCCGGCTCGGCACCGCGCGCGGCCTACGCGGGCGGCGTGCCGTACCTGGAGCTATGGGGCGTGGTGGCTGGCGGCTGGATGCATGCCCTGCGCGCGCGCGCCGCCGCGCGTCTGCCCGAGGCACGACGCCAGGCCGTGCTGGCCAGCGCCGCTTTTTATGCCCGGCATGTCCTGCCGCAGGCCGCTGCGCTGCGCCAAGCCATCGTCCAGGGCGGCACGCAGGCGGATGCGTACCCGGACGACTGCTGGGTGGGGTAGGAGGGCGAGGGCGCCTGGAGCAGGTGCCAGGCTCCCGCGGCGCGGCTCGTCTCGTGCAAGCAGGCCTGCGCAGCGGGTGCCTGGCACCGAAGTGCCGTCGCCTCGGGCACGGCCCCAGGGTGTCAGGCACCCGCCCAAGGTGTCAGGCGCTCGCCATGGCCGCGGCGCGCTGTCCGCAGTGGGCGGCCAGGGCGTCGCGCAGGTCGCGTCCGGCCGCGCCCAGCCGGGCGCGCGCGTACAGCCCCAGCTGCAGGCCGTCGACCGGCGCGAATCCATCGCGCTTGCGCAGCTCCCGCAACTGCCCGCCGGCGCTGGCCGCCGGCAGCAGGCTCACGCCCAGGCCGGCGCCGACCGCCGCCACCAGGCCGGCCAGGCTGGTGCTGGCGTAGCGGATGTGCCAGGGCCGGCCGCCGGCTTCGAGCATGCGCGTCATTTCCTGGCGGTACAGCGCGCCGGCCGGGAACACCACCAGCGGCACCGCCTCGCCGGCGGACAGGGTGGGGCCGTCGCGGGCGGCCACCCAGCGCAGCGGCTCGGGCCAGTGCGCCTGGCAGTCCGCGTCCACCTCCCATTGCTTGACCAGCAGCAGGTCGAGTTCGCCATCCCGGTAGCGCCGCAGCAGCTGGTGGCTCAAGCCGCTGTCGAATTCCAGCCGCAGCAGCGGATAGCGCGCCAGCAGCGGCGCAAGCACGGGCATCAGCGCCGCGCCCATGAAGTCCTCCGGCGCGCCCAGCCGCAGCACGGCGTTGCCCTGGGCCGCCGCCACGCTTTCGCGCGCCTCGTCGGCCAGCCGCAGGATGCTGCGCGCGTAGCCGAGCAGGCGCTCGCCTTCCTCGGTGGGCAGCACGTGGCGCTGGCCGCGGTCGAGCAGCCGGCAGCCCAGGTTTTCCTCCAGGCGGATCACGTGCTGGCTGACCGTGGACTGGGTCAGGTGCAGGTGCTCGCTGGCGCGGGTGAAGTTGCCGGTATCGACCACCGTGACGAAGCTGCGCAGCAGTACGGGATCTAGCATCGCGTTTCCCACTGATGTTCATTAAACCAATTAATTTCATAATACTTGAACAAACGCCGATACTGGCGGCATGTTCAAGCATGGAGGGTTGGAAATGCCCATCATCAGGTTTTACCGGTGCTGGCTGGCCGCGTTTCTCGTGTCGCTGGGCGGCGCGTCCGTGGCGGCCGGCGACGCCGGCCAGGCCTTGCTGCGGGCGGCCGCCGACGGCGACGCGGCGCGCGTGAAGACGCTGCTGGCCGATGGCGCGCCGCTGGAGGCGCGCGACGCGCAAGGCAACACGCCGCTGCTGCGCGCCACGCAGGGCAACCATGTCGAGGCGGCCGGCGCGCTGGTCGAGGCCGGCGCCGACGTCAACGCACAGAACCGCATCCAGGACAGCGCCTACCTGCTGGCCGGCGCGCGCGGTTACCGCGACATCCTGGCCTTGACCCTGGCGCACGGCGCGGACCTGAAAAGCACCAACCGCTACGGCGGCACGGCGCTCATCCCGGCCTGCGAACGCGGCCATGTCGAAGTGGTCGACATGCTGCTGCGCGCCGGGGTGGACCCCGACCACGTCAACCGGCTGGGCTGGACCGGCCTGCTCGAAGCCATCATCTTGGGCGACGGCGGCACGCGCCACCAGGCCATCGTGGCGCGCCTGATCGAGGGCGGCGCCGACGTGAACCTGGCCGATGGCGATGGCGTCTCGCCCCTGCGCCACGCCCGCCAGCGCGGCCAGACCGCCATCGTCCAGCTGCTGGAGGCCGCCCATGCGCGCTGATTCGAACCCGGGCGTCGCCGCGCCGGATGACGACACCCTGTTGCGCGAAGCGATCGCGCTGGCGCGCGCCAACGCGCGCGCCGGCGGCCGGCCGTTCGGCGCGCTGGTGGCCAGGGACGGCGTGGTGCTGGCGCGCGGCGTCAACCGCATGCTGGCCGACCACGATCCGACCGCGCATGCCGAGTTGCTGGCGCTGCGCGAGGCGGGCAGGGCGCTGCGCTCGGCGCGGCTGGACGGCTGCGTGGTGTACGCCAGCGGCCAGCCTTGCCCGATGTGCCTGGCGGCCATGCGCATGAGCGGCGTGGCGCGCGCCGTCTACGCCTATTCGAACGAGCAGGCCGAGCCCTATGGCCTGTCCACCGCGGCGCTGGCCGCCGAGCTGGCGTTGCCGCCGCAGCGCCAGCCCGGCTTCGCCTTCGAGCACCGGCCCGGCGCCGCCGCGCCGGACGCGGACTTGTACCGCGAGTGGCGGGACGGGCCGCACGCGCCATGACGGCCGCGCGCTTGGGCGCCGCGCCGCGCGCCTGGGCCATGCTGGCGCTGGTGGCGCTGATCGGCCTGAACCTGCGTCCGTTCCTGACCGGCCCAGGCACGGTGCTGGCCGGCATCGAGGCCGACACCGGGCTGGGCCACCTGGGCGCGTCCATGCTGACCGTGCTGCCCATGCTGCTGATGGGCGTGGGCGCCTTGCTCGCGCCCGCGATCCAGGCGCGCGTGGGCACGCGGCGCGGCGTGCTGGCCGCGCTGCTGGCGCTGGCCCTGGGGTCGGCGCTGCGGCTGGCGGCGTGGGACGGCGCGCTGCTGGTGGGCACCGCCGCGCTGTGCGGCTTGGGCGTGGCCTATATCCAGGCCGTGTTTCCGGGCGTGATCAAGGACCGCTTTCCCGGCCGCATGGCGGCCGTCATGGGTGTGTATTCGGCCATGATGATGGGCGGCGGCGCGCTCGGCGCGCGGCTGACCTCGCGGCTGGCCGGCGGCGCCGGCGACTCGTGGCGCGTCGCCCTGGCCTGGCTGGCGGTGCCGGCGCTCATCGCCTTCGCCGCGGCCTGGCGCTGCCTGGCCGAGACGCCGGCGGCGCGGCGCGATGGCGCGCTGGCCGGCACGCTGATGCGCCGGCCCCGCACCTGGTTGCTGATCGCGGCGTTCGGACTGGTCAACGGCGGCTATTCATCGATGGTGGCGTGGCTGCCTGCGGCCGTGCAGGCGCAGGGCTGGAGCATCGCGCAAAGCGGCGACCTGATGGTGGCCATGACCATCGCCCAGGCCGCGGCGGCGCTCGCGCTGCCGGTCCTGGCCGCGCGCCGCGCTGACCGTCGCCCGTGGCTGTACGCCACGCTGTCGATGCAGGCGGCGGGCTTTGCCGGCATGGCGTTCTGGCCGGCGGCGGCGCCGCTGGCCTGGGCGGTGATCGGCGGCGCCGGCCTGGGCGGCTGTTTCGCGCTGACCTTCATCGCCGCGCTCGATCATTTTTCGCAGGCCGAGCCGGCCGGCGTGCTGGCCGCCCTGATGCAGGGCGGGGGCTTTCTCATCGCCGCGCTGGCGCCGTTCGCGGTGGCGGCGCTGCGCGCGGCCACCGGCGGCTTCGCGGCCGGCTGGGCGATGCACCTGGCTTGCGTGGCGATCGCGTGCCTGCTGTACCGGCGGCTGGATCCGGCGCGCTACGCGCGGGTCATGGCGGCGGAGCCTGCCGCGGCAGCGATACGTCGCGCACCCAGCGCCTGAAGGTGTCGAGCGCCGGCGAGCGGCGCTTGTAGCCTTCGGGCGGCAGCACGAAGTAATAGGTGTAGTCGCCCTGGTCCACGCTCAGGTCGAAGGGCGTGACCAGGCGGCCCTCCTGCAGGTCCTTGTCGATCAGGGCCTTCTGCGCGATGGCGATGCCGTAGCCTTCCAGCGCGGCCTCGTAGGCCAGCGCCGACGATTCGTACTTCATGCCGCGCTGCACGTCCACGTGCTTGACGCCGGCCGCGCCCAGCCACGCCACCCAGTCGTCGGGGCGGCCGAACACGTGCAGCAGCGTCTCGTCGGCCAGGTCGGCCGGGTCGCGCAGCGCGCGGGCCTTGTGCGGCGCGCAGACCGGGATCAGTTCGTTGCGTATCAGCATGTGGCTGACCAGGCCCTTCCACTGGCCGCGTCCCAGCATCACGCCGGCGTCCAGGTCTTCGCGTTCGAAGTCGGGCGGCGTCAGCGAGGTGTGCAGCTTGACGTCGATGTGCGGATGCGCGGCATGGAAGCGGGCCAGCCGCGGCAGCAGCCAGCGCATCGCGATGCTGTGCGGCGCGCGCACGGTGAAGACCGCGCGCTGGCGCGGCCTGGCCGCCTCCGAGGTGGCGCGCCGCACCTCCACCAGGGCCTTGGAGATATCGCCCAGGTACTGGTGGCCGATGGTGGTGAGGACGACGCCGCGGTGCTGCCGGACGAACAGCTTGCGGCCCAGGTGTTCCTCCAGCAGCCGGATCTGCCGGCTGACCGCCGAAGGGGTGACGCACAGCTCGGCGGCCGCCTCGGTAATGCTGCACAGCCGGCCTGCTACCTCGAAAGTCCGCACTGCATTGAGAGGCGGCAAACCATCCATGCCCGATCCCGCGTTCGCTTAAGAAAATGTAAACCATCCTAGCGATAAAGTCGTTTGAGCGCAATCTCGCCAACCCTCACTATGGCCCCGCATCCGGCGCCGTCGGCGGCCGGACGATCACAAGCACAAAGGGGGTTCAAATGAGTCGTGGATTGAGGCT
This sequence comes from Bordetella genomosp. 6, assembly GCF_002119705.1. Classification (NCBI taxonomy): domain Bacteria; kingdom Pseudomonadati; phylum Pseudomonadota; class Betaproteobacteria; order Burkholderiales; family Alcaligenaceae; genus Bordetella; species Bordetella genomosp. 6. The sequence continues at coordinate 3,940,380 of NZ_CP021107.1, read as the reverse complement.
TGCCTGCGCCAGATGGCTGCTGGCCTGCATGGCGCCGCTGGCGGGCGCGGCGGCCGTGGCCGAAACGTATCCGGCGCGCCCGGTCACCATCGTCGTGCCCACCACCGCGGGCGGCACCGCGGACATCCTGGCCCGCCTGATCGGGCCCAAGCTGACCGCGCTGTGGGGCCAGCCGGTGGTGGTGGAAAACCGCTCGGGCGCCGGCACGCTGATCGGCACCGAGTTCGCCGCGCGCGCCCAGCCCGACGGCTATACGCTGATGATCACCTACTCGGAGCTGGCGACCCTGCCGGCGCTGAACAAGAACGCGCGCATCGACGTGGTCAAGGACCTGACGCGGGTGGGCAAGATCGGCAGCCTGCCGGTGTTGATCCTGGCGCATCCGTCGATGCCGGCCAACACCATGGACGAACTGGTCGCCCGCCTGTGCGCGGACCCCGGCAAGTATACGTACGCCTCCAACGGCATCGGCTCGGCGCTGCAACTCTATACCGAGATGTTCCGCCAGGCGGCCAAGGTCGACATCATGCACGTGCCGTACCGCGGCGCGCTGGAAGCCTCGCGCGCCGTGCTGGGCGGGGAGGTGGACCTGCTGGTCCAGCTGGGCAATGGCAACGTCATCGGCTACGTGACCAGCGGCAAGGCCAAGGCCTATGCCGTGGCTTCGCCGCAGCGGCTGGCCGCCTTGCCCGACGTGCCCACCACCGCCGAAGCGGGCCTGCCCGGGTTGCAGCTGGAGGCGTGGTACGGCCTGTTCGCGCCGGCCGGCCTGCCGCCCGAGCAGGTGGAGAAGCTCAACCGCGACCTGGCCACGGTGCTGGCGATGCCGGAGATCCGCGATCGCCTGGTGTCGTTCGGCATGCAGGTGCAGCCCGGCACGCCGCAGCAGTTCGACGCGTTCTTCCATGACGAATATCAGCGCTGGACGCGTCTCATCGAAGACGCCGGCATCCAGATCAACTGAGCCGGCCGACCGCCCGGTTCATTACCCAGGAGCAGACCTTGAATTACCACCCGAGTACGCACACTCCCCTGACTTTCCATGACCGCACGCAAGCGTTCCTGGACGGCGGCGATTCGCCGCGCGACTACCTGGAGCGCTGCCTGGACACGATTGCCCGGCGCGAACCGGTGGTGCAGGGATGGGTGGTGCTCAACGAGGCGGGCGCGCGCGAGGCGGCCGACGCCTCGGCGCGCCGCTATCGCGAAGGCCGCCCGCTGTCGGCCATCGACGGGATGCCGGTGGGCATCAAAGACCTGATCGAAACCCGCGACATGCCCACGCAGATGGGCAGCCCCGCCTACACCGGCAATTTTCCCAAGCGCGACAGCGCCGTGGTGCGCGCGCTGCGCGAGGCCGGCGCGATCGTGCTGGGCAAGACGGTGACCACCGCGCTGGGGTTCCTGGATCCCGGGCCCACCACCAATGCGTTCGACCCCGAGCGCACTCCCGGCGGCTCGTCGAGCGGCTCGGGCGCCGTGGTGGGCGCCAACATGGTGCCGGTGGCGGTCGGCTCGCAACTGGTCGGCTCCATGCTGCGGCCGGCCAGCTTCAACGCCAACTGGGTGCTCAAGCCCACCTATGGCGGCATGAACCGCGGCGAGCGCCAGGGCTTCAGCCAGTCGCACGTCGGCATCCATGCCGGCAGCGCGCAGGATATGTGGACCACCTCGATCGAGATCGTGCGTCGCGTCGGCGGCGACCCTGGCCATCCGGGCCTGTACGGCGAGGCGGCGCCGCCGGCCGGGCGCAAGCCCGCGCGGCTGGCGGTGATCGAGACCGAGGGCTGGGAGCGTCTGGACGCCGCTTCGCGCGCGGCCTTCGAGGCGGCGCTCGAGCGCATCGCCGGGCAGGGCGTGCGGATCGTGCGCCGCGCCGACTGCTCGCTGGTCGACGGCCTCGAACGCGCCATCGCGCAGGCGGGCGCGCTGTCGATGCGCCTGATTTCCTGGGAGCACCACTGGAGCCTGAAGAACATGGCCGAGCAGCATCCCGGCACGCTCGGCCCCAGCCTGGTGCGACAGCTGGAACTGGGCCAGGCCATGACGCTGGAGCGCTATCGCCACGACATGCTGGAGCGCGAGGCGGCGCGCCAGCGGCTGGCGGCGCTGGCCACCCAGTGCGACGCGCTGCTCAGCCTGGCTTCGAGCGGGCCGGCCCCGCGCATCGCCGACCTGCGCGGCACGCCTTATCCCACCGGCGATTATTCGTTCAGCTGCGTGTCCTCGCTGCTGGGGGCGCCGGCGATCAGCGTTCCGGCGCTGGGCGTGGACGGCATGCCGGTGGGCCTGCAGGTGATCGGCCAGCCGCATCGCGACGAGCAGGTCACCGCCATCGGCCGCTGGCTGCACGAGCTGCTGGCCGCGCCGCGCTGAGCGGCGGCGCCTGGCCGGCCCGGCCGGCCGGGCCGGCTTACTTCAGCGCCGGCGGGCGCACGAAGTCTTCCAGGCTCAGGCCCTTCTCCTTGAGGATCGCCTCGAGCACGGGCTGCAGCCTGCCCAGGCTTTCCTGCACGGCTTCGCGCACCGTGTCGACCACCACCTGGGTGCTGCGCTCGATTTCGATGTTCAGCGCGTCGCCGGCCTGCTTTTCCTCGAACACCGTCATGCGGCGCGTTTCGGGAATCAGCCAGACCTCGAACCAGCCTTCTTCGCGGTCGACTTCCGAGACGGTCAGGCTGGCGCCGTTGACGGCGATATAGCCCTTGGCGAACACATACTTGCGAAACGCCGGCGGGATGCCGATGCGCAGCACGCGGTTGTTGTCCAGGGTCTGGACGCGTTCGACGGCGGCGGCGAAATCGATATGGCCCGACAGCGGGTGGCCGCCGATCTCGGCGCCGTCCCGGGCGGCGCGCTCGACGTTCACGCGCGCGCCGACCGCATAGCCGCCCAGCGTGGTGATGTCCAGGCTTTGCAGCATGACGTCGAAGGTGGCGGTGTCGGCCGACACGATGCGCGTGACGGTCAGGCACACGCCGTCGACCGAGACGCTGGCGCCGATGGCCAGGTCGACGCAGAAACCGGCCGGGAAATCGATGGTGAAGGTGCGCAGGCCTTGCCGGTCGGCGATGCCGGCGATGGTGGCGGTGCCTTGGACGATGCCAGTAAACATACAACTCCTGATGCGGGCGAGGCGGCGGGGCGCCTGGACAAACGAGGAGAGTAACCGACTTCGCCGCCGGCCGACGCGGCGGCGCCGCGCCCGCCCGGATCGCCTATAGTGAAAAATAGCCGCACGATATAACGAATAATTGTAAGGGATTACCCTGCGAGCCGGGATATATTAGAAATTAATTTCCGGTTTGACGGTTTTCGAGCCAGAAGTCGCAAATATATTTTCCTGCGCGACTTCCATAATGCCGGGAACGGGGGCTGATGCTGGCAAGGCGCAGCCATACAACACCTCTCTAGGGGAATTTCCAATGAAGTCCATTCAATCCCGCCTGCTGGCGACCTGGGCCGTATGCGCCGCCGCGGGCATGCTGGCCGGCCCGGCCGTGGCGAGCGGGGCCGCGTATCCGAGCAAGCCCGTGACGATGATCGTGTCGTTCCCGCCAGGCGGCAGCTCGGATTTCTTCACGCGCCTGGTCGCCAACAATCTCAGCAAGATGTGGGGCCAGCCCGTGGTGGTCGAGAACCGGCCCGGCGCCGGCGGCAATATCGGCGCCCAGGCCGGCGCCCACGCGCCGGCCGACGGCTACACGCTCTACATGAGCTCGATCAACACGCACGCCATCAACCCGGGCCTGTACCAGAACCCGGGCTACGACCACGTCAAGGACTTCGCGCCGATCTCCGAGATCGCCACCGTGATGAACGTGCTGGTGGTCAACCCGTCGGTGCCGGCCAAGAGCGTCGGCGAACTGCTGGCCTATTTCAAGGCCGATCCGTCCAAGGCGTTCTACGCCAGCCCGGGCGCCGGCACTTCGCCGCACCTGTCGTCCGAGCTGTTCAAGCGCATGACGGACACGCCCATCACGCACGTGCCGTACAAGGGCAGCAACGCGGCGCTGACCGATGTGATGGCGGGCATGGTGCCGATGGCGATCGACAATCTTCCCGCCGCCCTGGCGCATATCAAGGCGGGCAAGCTGCGCGCGCTGGCGGTGACTTCGCCCAAGCGCTCGCCCGACCTGCCCGACGTGCCGACCATGGACGAGGCCGGGGTCAAGGGCTACGACGTGACGACCTGGTGGGCGCTGTTCGCGCCGGCGGGCACGCCGCAACCGATCATCGCCAAGATCAACAAGGACGTGAACGCCTTGTTGGCGCTGCCGGATGTCAAGCAGAGCATTGCCAAGCAGGGCGCCGAGCCGGCGCCGTCCACCCCCGAGGAACTGGCCCAGCTGGTCGAGAAGGAAACCGCGCGCTGGGGCAAGGTCATCAAGGACGCCAAGGTCACCATCGATTGAGCGGTACGGCCGCGGCGGGCGCGCCCGCCGCTCATCCCGGCGCGGACGGCTTCCCTGGTGGGGCCGCCGCGCCTTTTCATGGCGGTGCGAACATGGATGCCACAGACAGGAAGATCATTGCGATTCTCCAGGAGAACGCGGAGACGCCGATCCAGTCCATTGCGGACCAGGTCAGTCTCTCTACCACGCCATGCTGGCGGCGGGTGCAGAAGCTGAAGGAAAGCGGGGTAATCCGGCGCCAGGTCGCGCTGTGCGATCCCGTCGCGCTCAACGTGGGGGTGACGGTCTTCATATCGGTCAAGACCAACCAGCATTCGCAGGCCTGGCTGGACCGCTTCGCCGACCACGTGACCGACATCCCCGAGGTGGTCGAGTTCTATCGCATGAGCGGCGACATCGACTACCTGATCCGCGTGGTGGTGCCCGATATCGCCACCTACGACACGGTCTACAAGAAGCTGATCCGCATCGCCGACCTGCACGACGTCAGCTCGTCGTTCGCCATGGAGCAGCTCAAGTACACCACCGCGCTGCCGGTCGACTACGCGTCGTAGCGCCGGCGGCCGCCCTCAGGCGGCGCGGGCGATGCGGTTGACGTGCGTGGCGACCCGCTCGCCTTCGACGCCGTAGACGTGCAGCGAGATCGCCGTGCCGGCGCCGACGTTGCGCAGCCGGTGTATGGCGTCCAGCCCCGCCAGGCTGGCCACGCAATCGCCCGGCGCGCGCGCCACCACGCGCGTGGCCAGCGCGCGCTGGCCGGCCGCGTCCCAATCGTATTGTTCTTCCTGCATGGCGCCGCGCAGCACCGCGTAGGCGCACCAGGTGAAATGGCCATGCACCGGCGTGCATTGCCCCGGCTGCCAGGCCAGCGCCACGATGCTGAAGCGCCCCAGCGGATGGGCGTAGAGCAGGTGGCGGGCGTAGTGTTCGGCGCTGCCGGCCTGCTGCGCCGGCGTCAGCAGTTCGTCGGGTTCGCGGTAGGCGGCCAGCACGCCGGCCACCGCGGCCGGGGTCTCGGCCGCGCTGGCCGCGGCGACGGCGCGGTCGATGTCGGCCGCCAGGCCGTGCAGGCGTTGCGGCTGCGCGGCGCCGGCAACCGATGTGGCATTGAAGCGCATGTCTCCACCTTCTTGATCTGATGGATCCATGCTACGCCCCGGCGCGTGGAAAATAAGTGCCTTCTCGGGCGTGTCCGGGCCCGGAATTGGAATGGGCTGCTCATCGAGCAGCCCATTGCCGATCGGCCCCGCCTTTTCGCGCTACGCCTCGGCCTGGGCGCGCTGCGCCAGGGCGCGCCGGTCCACCTTGCTGGTGGCGGCCAGCGGCAGCGAATCGACGAAGAACACGCGGCGCGGATGCTGGTAGGCGGGCGCATTGGCCAGCACGTACGACTTGACGTCCTGCTCCGACAGGCTCATGCCCCGCTGCAGCACCACGAAGGCCACCGGCTTCTGGCCCTTGATCTCGTCGGCCACCGGCACCACGCAGGCCTGCATGACCGCGGGCAGGCGCTCGATGACCTGCTCGATCTCGCCCGGGTAGATGTTCTCGCCGCCGCAGTTGAACATGTCGTCGGCGCGGCCGATGAAGTAGTAGCAGCCGTCGCCGTCGCGCCGGAACACGTCGCCCGAGATATACCAGCCGTCCTCGGTCAGGACCTGGCGGGTCTTCTCGGGCAGGTTCAGGTAGCCCAGCATGTTGGCGGGCGTGCGCATCCACAGCTCGCCTTCGTCGGCGTCGCGGCCCTGCGCGTCCACCAGGCGCACTTCCACGTCCGGCAGCACCCAGCCCAGCCCGCCGCCGCCCGGCAGCGCGCGCCCCTGGGTGGGGCCGAAGACGATGGGGCCGGCCTCGGTCGTGCCGTAGCCGCCGGCGATCGCGGCATTGGGAAAGGCGCGCCGCACGGCCTCGTAGAGCTGGTCGGTGGCCGGCGCCGAGCCCATGCGAATATAGCGCACGCGGGCGGTGTCGATCTGCGCCAGCGCCTGCTTTTCCTTGACCACCAGGGCCATCATGGTCGGCACCGAGGTGATCCACGTCACGTCGTGCCGTCCCAGCGCCTCGATGAAGCGGTGCGTGTCGAACTGCGGCAGCAGCACGATGCTGGCGTGGGCGGCCAGCGCGAACTTGCAGTTGGCCAGCGCGTTCATGTGGAACATCGGCGCGGCCACGATGAAGCGCTCGTTGTCGAAGTCCTTGCGGTTCAGGAAGCGCGAGCGGATGGTCCAGAGCTGGCCGTCGTGCGACAGCTGCACGCCCTTGGGACGGCCGGTCGAGCCCGAGGTGTACAGGATCATGGCGGTGGTGCGCGGCGGCGGCGCGTACGTCTCGAACGGACCCGGGTCGAGGAAGTCGTCCCATTGCGCGGTGTCGAAGCGCACCGTGTCCAGCCCGGCCGGCGCCAGCGCCGCGCGCGGCTCGTCGACGAAGGCCAGCCGCGCCTGGCAGTCTTGCAACAGGTACGACAGGGTGTCGGGCGCCAGCTTGTAGTTGACCGGCACGGCCACCATGCCGGCGCGCATGATGCCGAGGTAGGCGATCAGGAACTCGGCCCGGTTGATGCCCATCAGAGCGACGGCGTCGCCCGTTTTCAAGCCCTTGCGCAACAGGCCGCGCGCGCAGGCGTTGGCCAGCCGGTCCAGGTCCCCGTGGGTGTAGATCCGCGGCGCCTCGTGGTCGAGGCAGTCGATCAGCGCGATGGCGGCGGGGTTCTTGTTAGGGTCCGTAAGCTGGCCCAGATTCAACGACATGATTTCACCTGTAAACGGCATATCTCGAGCGGGAAAACGAAAAAAAATTCCAGAACCATTCCGTAGAATGAGTTGAATTTGCCAACCCACGCCTTGGAGTCAATGTGCACGCATCCGATCCTTTCTCCGAAACCTATGCGCAGGCCCGCGCCAAATTCCTGGAAGCGGCGCGTGCCGCCGGGGCCGCTATCCATTCCTATTGCCACGATACACAGCGCGGCCCGGACGGTGAAGCGCTTTATCTGGACGTGGCGCGGCTGGGCGGCGAGCAGGCCAGCCGGATGCTGGTGGTGGGCTGCGGCACGCACGGCATCGAAGGCTACAGCGGCTCGGCGGCGCAGACCGATTGGCTGCGCCGTCTCGATCCGTCGAGCCTGCCGCGCGATACCGGCGTGCTGCTGCTGCACGCGCACAACCCATGGGGGTTCGCGCACGCCTTGCGGTTTACCGAGGAAAACGTCGACCTGAACCGCAACTTCGTCGACTTCAGCCAGCCCCTGCCGCAGAATCCGCGCTACGCCGAGGTGCATGCGCTGATCGCGCGCGATCACTGGGACGAGCAGGACGTCGAGGCGATTTTCCGCAAGCTGTCGGATTTCCGCGAATCGGTGGGCGAGCAGGTCTACTCGGATGCCTTCAACGGCGGGCAGTACAGCCACCCGACCGGCATCTTCTATGGCGGCACGCGCCAGCAATGGTCCAACCGCGCCTTGCGCGAGGCCATCGCCACCCATCTGGCCGGCGTGCGCCAGGCCGCCTTCATCGACCTGCACACCGGCATCGGCCCCGAGCGCGGCCATGTGTTCCTGTGTTTCCACGAGGCCGGCAGCCCGGCCTACGAACGGGCGCGGCGCTGGTGGGGCGAGCGCGCGGTCAACCGCGAAGGCGTGACGCACAAGGCCGTGGCGCGCTACCAGGGCCTGCTGGTCGATGCCTTCGTGGCCATGCTGCCCGAGACCGAGACCACGGCGGTGGTGGTGGAGTTCGGCACGCTGCCGCGCCCGCGCATGCAGCGCGCCTCGATGGCGGCGCGCTGGCTGTGGGAGCACCAGGACGCCGACAGCGCGCTGCGCGCCACGCTGATGCGCGACATCCGCGAGGCGTTCTACCCCAGCGCGCCGGACTGGCGCGCCGGGGTATTGGTGCAATCGCGCGAGATCTTCGACCGCGCCTTGGCGGGGCTGGGGCAAGATTAGCGCCTACTCGGTGAGGGTCCGCCCGGCTTCGCCGCGGTCCCAGAACACCAGCTTGCGATGCAGGGCCCTGATCAGCTGGCTGCCGGCGATGCCGAGCACGGCCAGGCTGATCAGCGCGGCGAACATGGTGCTGGTGTCCAGCGTGGTCGTCGCCGCGTTGATCAGGTAGCCCAGCCCCTTCGACGACGAGACGAACTCGGCCACCACCGCGCCGATCAGCCCCAGCACCACCGAGATCTGCAGCGCGGCGAAGATGTGGCTGGCCGCCGACGGGATCTTGATGCGCGTCAGGATATGCCAGCGGCTGGCCGAGAACGCCCGCATCAGGTCCAGCAGGGCCGGGTCGGTGGCCTTCAGGCCCACCGCCGTGTTGATGAACATGGGGAAGAAACAGACCAGGCCCACCATGATGGCCTTGGACTCCAGCCCGAAGCCGAACCACACCAGGATCAGCGGCGCCAGGGCCACCTTGGGCATGGATTGCAGGGCCAGCACGAAGGGATACAGCAGGCGTTCCAGCCAGCGGTACTCGGCGAACAGCACGCCGATGATGAAGGCCGCCGTGCAGCCGCCCAGGTAGCCGATCGCCATGGACGCCAGCGTGAAGCCGAAATCGCCCCAGAAATCGCCCTGCACGTAGCCGCGGTACAGCGCCGACAGCACGCCTTCGACCGGCGGCAGCACGTAGTACGGCACGCCCAGATAGCGGTTGGCGATGAACCACAGCGCCAGCAGCGCGGCCAGCAGCAACAGGGGATGGACGATGGATTTGGTGCGCTCTTTCATGTCGGTTCCCTAGTGCGCCACGTTGGAGAACAGCGAGCGCAGTTCCGCGCACAGCTGGGCAAACTTCGGGCTGGCAAGCGTTTCCTCGGTCCGCGGGAAAGGCAGGTCGATGTCGATCTCGCGCAGCACCCGGGCCGGCCGGGGCCCCAGCACCACCACCTTGCTCGACAGGAACACCGCCTCGGGAATGGAGTGGGTAATGAACATGACCGACTTGCGGGTCTCGCTCCAGATGCGCTGCAGTTCCACCATCATGGTCTCGCGCGTCATCGCGTCGAGCGCGGCGAACGGCTCGTCCATCAGCAGCAGGCTGGGGTCGTGGATCAGGCCGCGCGCGATGCCCACCCGCTGCTGCATGCCGCCGGAGAGCTCGTGCGGGTAATGCTGCTCGAACTTCTCCAGCCCCATGGTCTTGAGCAGGGCATGCGCGCGCGCGGTGCCCGCCGCGATGTCCATGCCCATGGTGCGGATCGGCAGCAGCACGTTGTCCAGCACGTTCTGCCAGGGCAGCAGGGTGGCGTGCTGGAACACGATGCCGACGTCGCGCCGTGGGCCGCTGATGGCCTGTCCGCGCAGCTCGGCCACGCCGGCCGAGGGCTTGAGCAGGCCGGCGGCCACCTTGAGCAGCGTGGACTTGCCGCAGCCCGAGGGGCCGAGTATGGACAGGAATTCGCCTTCGGCGACCGTGGTGCTGAACCCCTCGAGCGCCGTGGTGGGGCCGCGCGAGGAGCGGTAGGTCACCTCCAGGCCCTGGACGCGGAATACCGGTGCGCTGCCATTGTGTTGTGCCTGATTCACGCTGCCGGCTCCTAGTCCTTGAATGCCTTGGCCTGCGCCTGGACGGCAGCCGTGTCGAAGTCGGAGAACTTGTCCACGAACGCATTCGTATAGACGCTGTCCAGGTCCACGTCGAGCGTTTCGAGCTGCCCGCCCTCATACAGGGCGGCGGCGAAATCGCGCCAGGTGTCCGGATTGAACTGGCCCCACTGGCGCGGCTTGCCTTCCGGGAACACCAGCATCTTGTTGAAGCGCGCCGAGAACACCTTGACGCTGTCGGCCAGCACCTTGGCGTCGTCGCCGGCCGGCTTGGTGTTGGGATACTCCTTCCAGAACAGCCGCACGCAGGCCTCGCGGTTGGCCTCGCAGAACACGGTCGCCTTGGCCATGGCCCGGCCGAACCCGGCCAGCACCTCGGGCTTGTCGCGGATCATGTCCTCGTGCGCCACCATGCCGTTGCTGAACAGCGCCTCGTAGCGCGGCAGCTGCGGCAGGCGCCGGATGGCGGTGCCCTGCGTCTCCAGCGTGGCGTGCTGCGAATCGAACAGGTTGAGCGCGTCGATCTGCTTGTTCTGCAGCGCCAGGAAGGCGGCGCTGCCGATGCCCACCGGCACCATGCTGGCGTCGATGCCCAGTTCCTTGAATTCGGCCTTGGTGATGGGCACGTTGCCGAAGGTCATCGCGCCCACGCCGACCTTGCGGCCGTCGAGGTCCTTGAGCGACTTCAGGGGCGAGTCCGCCAGCACGGCGAACTCCCACCCCGAGGCGCGGGTGGCGTTGTAGAAGAACTTCAGCGGCAGCTTGTCCTTGCCCGGCGCGCGCGAAATGATCAGCGTGTCCGGGTTGGGGTAGCCGATGTCCACCCGCTTGGCGAGCATCTGCGGGATCAGGGTGCCCGTGCCCTTGAATCCCATCAGCTCCACATCCAGCCCTTCCTCCTTGAAGTAGCCGAGCTGCTTGGCGGCGACCATGGGCGCCTGCGACAGCGTCATGTCGGTGACGTTGCCGTATCGCAGCTTGGTCAGTTCGGCATGCGCCGGGGAGTACAACACCGTGGACATCACAATGGCGCAGGCGGCCCGCGCAAGGTTACTCGGTACAAGCAGCATGTTCGGCTCCTTCAGGTTCGGCCGGTTTGCGGAAGTTCAGCCCGTGATCGGCACATAGGTGCCGCGCCCGATGGCCACCAGCTTGCCGGCCGGGCACACGATGTCGATATCGACCACCGCGGCCGACTTGCCGGCCTTGCGGACCACGGCCACGCCGTCGACGTAGTCGCCCACGGCGGGGCGCAGGTAGTCGATGCGCAGGTTCATGGTCGGCACGCCGCCGCCCACCAGCATGCCGATGGCGAAGTCGCCGACCACGTCGATCAGCGCCGCCAGGGCGCCGCCGTGGAACTGCTTGGTGCCGGGGGCGCCGCGCTCGTAGGTGTCCTGCAGCGGCATGCGCACCGAGAAGCGCGAGCCGGCATGGTCGATGTCGAGGATCTCCAGGTTCATCGCGCTGATGAACCGGGAACGGGCGAAGATGGCCTCGATGTCGGCCTTCTCCAGTTTGCGTGCGGCTTGCTGACTCATGGTTTCACCAGGATTTTGCCGAAGACCTGGCGGTCTTCGAGTTGACGGAACGCGTCGTTGATATCGGCCAGCCCGTAGGTGCGGTCGATGATGGGCAGCAGCTTGCCGGCGCGCACCTGTTCGAGCAGGGCGATCAGCTCGTCGCGGGTCCAGCCGTTCGAGCCTAGGATCTGCAGCTCGTAGCTCCAGATGAAGCGCAGGTCTTCCTTGGGATCGTAGCCGGCGGTGGCGCCGCAGGTCAGCACGCGGCCGTTGCGGTGCAGCGTGCGCAGCGACTTGACCCAGGTGTCGCCGCCGGTGAAGTTGACCACCACGTCCACGCCGTTCTCGTAGAGGCGGCGGTGCGGCTTGCCGAACTTGGCGAAGATCGCCTTCATGAAGTCTTCCTGCTTGTAGTCGATCACGTGATCGGCTCCCAGCTCGGTCAGGCGCGCCAGCTTCTCGGGGCTGGAGGCCGCGGCGACGACTTCGGCGCCGGCCATCTTGGCCAGCTGCACGCAGCAGGTGCCGACCCCGCCGGAGGCGCCCAGGATGAGCACGCGTTCGCCGGACTGGATCTTGCCGATGGTCTGCATCATGCGCCAGGCCGTGCCGTAGGCCACCGGCAGGCAGGCGGCGGTCTCGAAGCTGACGTCGTCGGGCAGGCGCACCAGGTGATGGTCGGGCACCGCACAGTACTCGGCCAGGCCGCCGTGGCGCGCTTCGCCGATGACGCCGCCGAAGGTCTTGCGGTCCGAGGGGTCGACCAGCACGCGGTCGCCCACCTTCCAGTCCTTGACGTCCGCGCCGACTTCGACGACTTCGCCGGCGAAGTCCAGGCCCATGATGATGGGCATGGGCACCGTGATGCCGGGCATGCCGTTGCGGGTGAAGACGTCGTGGTAGTTCAGCGTGGCCGCGCCGACCTTGAGGATGACCTCGTCGGGCTTGGCGACCGGGTCGGGGAAGGCGGTCTCGTACTTGATGCTGCCGGGACCGCCGTGTTCGTAGATGACTGCTGCTCTCATTGCATTTCCTGTCAGGAAGGGGTTATCGGGTGTTATTGGAAGGTTATCGGGCCTGGATGAATTGCAGCGCCGCGCTGCTGGCCTGCGCGGGCGCCACCCAGATGGACGGCGCGGCGCCGTCCAGGTACGGGGCGGCGACGTAATCGATCTGGCGGGCTTGCAGGTATTCCTGCAGCGCCGGCAGCGACCGGACCTCGATGCAGGCGGCGGCGACCCGGTGCACGGGCCCGTCGCGCAGCACCGGACAGTGCGCGCGCATGGCCGCCTCGGACATCACCCAGAAGCGGCCGCGCCGCAGCTCGAAGCAATAGGCGTCGCCGTGCGCGCTGGGCGTGCCCAGCAGGCGCTGGAAGCGCTCCAGCGTGGCCGACAGGTCGGCGGCGGCGAAGTACATGGCCGCCAGGCCGGTGGCGCCGTTCGGATGGTCGAGCAGGTGGGGTTGCCACAGCACGTCGCGCGTGCCGTGCTCGATGACGATGAAGCGCGCCTCGGGATAGGCCTCGCCGTCCAGGTTGATGTTGCGAAAGCGCGCGCGCCGGGTCTGGTCGTTGGCCGGCCCGAACGCCGCGTCGCGCTCCAGCGTGGCCGGCGCCGGCGCCGGCACGCCCGCCGCCGTCAGCCGCGGGTGCATGGCGTCGGCCGACTCGCAGTCCATGGCCACGATGTGCAGGCCTTCGTAGCGGTCCAGCATGCGGCGCGCGGTGCTGGGCTTGTCCGGCTCCACCAGTCCCAGCAGTTCGAAGTAGCCGTTGCGGAACATGGCGCAATGGTTGCCCGATCCCCAGGGCACCACCGGGCCGCCCGGGGTCAGCGCGCCGGCGTGCATGCTGCGCGGCGTGAGGGTGAAGCCCAGGCGTTCGAAGGCCTGGCGCGCGTCTTCCAGCTTGAAGACGATCAATCCGGTATGGTCGAGGCTGAGGTTCAGGTTGGGCATGCCGATGGTGTCGTGGTCGGTGGAGTGCGAGGTCAATCGCGGGCAGCAATGATGGTACGCGGCGCGCGGCGAAATAACGTGCTCATGAAAACTGTGAAATCCCGGAAAAGTAGTTTTTTTTTCCAGAACGGAGTTTGACCTGAGTTTCGCATACTAAAACTAGGGTTTTCCATGAAATTTTAGGCTGGTGTTTATACGCTTTAGGCATATAGGGAGGCCCGCGGCGGGCGCGCCGCGCCTGTCAGAGCCGCGATTGGCTATAGTCCGGTTCCGGGCCGCCGCAGTGGCGGTGCCGGCCTTCCAGTGAACTTGCAAAGGGAACCCATGCCGCAACACGACAAATCGCGCCTGGTCCGCATCGATACGGGCCCCATGATCAACCCGGTGGCGGGCAAGCCCAGCCGGCCCATTGCCGGCGACGCGTCGTTTCGCACGGTGACCGCCTTCGAGGGCGGGCAGGGGAAGGTCGAGTCCGGCGTGTGGGAGAGCACCCGCGGCAGCTTCCAGTCCAACACCACCGGCTACATCGAGTACTGCCACATCATCGAGGGCGAGGCGCGCCTGGTGGACCCGGACGGCACGGTCCACGCGGTCAAGGCGGGCGACGCCTTCATCATGCCCGAGGGCTATACCGGCCGCTGGGAAGTGGACCGCCACGTCAAGAAGATCTATTTCGTCACGCATCTGGCATAAAGGCGCGCGACGCCGGCGCTTGACCTTCCAATAATGGCAAGGTCTACAGTGGGGTCATGTTATCGATCCCCATTGTTTGAAGGAGCCGTGATGAATGCCAGTTCCCCAGCCGGCGCGCCCTCGGCGGGCGCCATCAGCCTGCCTGTCGAGGGCATGACTTGCGCCTCGTGCGTTGGGCGCGTCGAGCGCGCGCTGAAGGCGGTGCCGGGCGTCAGCGACGCGGTGGTCAACCTGGCGACCGAGCGCGCCGACGTGCACTTTGCCGGCGCGCCGGATGTCGGCGCGGCGGTGCGGGCGGTCGAGCAGGCCGGCTACAGCGTGGCCGCCAGCACCATCGAGCTGGCCATCTCGGGCATGACCTGCGCCTCCTGCGTGGGGCGCGTCGAACGCGCGCTGAAGGCGGTGCCGGGCGTGCGCGCGGCCAGCGTCAACCTGGCGACCGAGCGCGCCCATGTCGAAGTGGCGGGCACGCCGGCGCCGCAGGCGCTGGTCCAGGCGGTGGCCGCCGCCGGCTACGAGGCCCGTGCGCTGGATAAGGGCGGCGCCGCCGCCGATGCCGCGGCCCAGCGCCAGGCGGCCGAACTGCGGGGCCTGCGCCGCTCGCTGACCGTGGCCGCGGTGTTCGCGCTGCCCGTGTTCGTGCTGGAAATGGGCTCGCACATGATTCCGGCCTTCCACCATGCCGTGGCAAACGGCATCGGGGTGCAGAACAGCTGGTACATCCAGTTCGTGCTGGCCACCATCGTGCTGTTCGGCCCCGGGTTGCGCTTTTTCCGCAAGGGGGTGCCGGCGCTGCTGCGCGGCGCGCCCGACATGAACTCGCTGGTGGCCGTGGGCACGGCGGCCGCCTATGCGTATTCGGTCATCGCCACGTTCGCCGCCGGCGTATTGCCCCCGGGCACGGTCAACGTCTATTACGAGGCGGCCGCGGTCATCGTGGCGCTGATCCTGCTGGGCCGCTACCTGGAGGCGCGCGCCAAGGGCAACACCTCCGAGGCGATCAAGCGCCTGATGGGCCTGCAGGCCAAGACGGCGCGCGTGCGGCGCGACGGCGCCACCGTGGAAGTGCCGATCGCGCAGGTGGCGGCGGGCGACGTGGTCGAAGTGCGGCCGGGCGAGCGCGTGCCGGTGGACGGCCAGGTGACCGAGGGCACCAGTTTCGTGGACGAATCCATGATCAGCGGCGAGCCCGTGCCGGTCGAGAAGCAGCCGGGCGCCGAGGTCGTGGGCGGCACGGTCAACCAGAACGGCGCGCTGGCGCTGCGCGCCACCAAGGTGGGCGGCGACACCGTGCTGGCGCAGATCATCCGCATGGTCGAGCAGGCGCAGGGCTCCAAGCTGCCCATCCAGGCGCTGGTGGACCGCATCACCATGTGGTTCGTGCCGGCGGTCATGGCGGTGGCCCTGGCGACCTTCGCCGTCTGGTTCGTGTTCGGCCCCGATCCGGCGCTGACCTTCGCGCTGGTCAACGCGGTCGCGGTGCTCATCATCGCCTGCCCGTGCGCCATGGGCCTGGCCACGCCCACCTCCATCATGGTGGGCACCGGCCGCGCCGCGCAGCTGGGCGTGCTGTTTCGCAAGGGCGAGGCGCTGCAGGCCCTCAAGGACGCCCGCGTGGTGGCGGTGGACAAGACCGGCACCCTGACCAAGGGCCGTCCCGAGCTGACCGACCTGGTGCTGGCCGAGGGCTTCGAGCGCGCGGCGGTGCTGGGCAAGGTGGCCGCGGTCGAGGCCAAGTCCGAGCATCCCATCGCGCGCGCCATTGTCGATGCCGCGCAGCTCGAGGGCGCCATCCCGGGCGCGATCGAGGCGTTCGAGTCGATCACCGGCTTCGGCGTGGCGGCGCGGGTCGACGGCGCGCGGGTCGAGATCGGCGCCGACCGCTACATGGCGCGGCTGGGGCTGGACGTGGCCGTGTTCGGCGCCGAGGCGGCGCGCCTGGGCGACGAGGGCAAGACGCCGCTGTACGCCGCCATCGACGGCCGCCTGGCCGCCATGATCGCGGTGGCCGACCCCATCAAGGACACCACCGCCGCGGCCATCCGCGCCCTGCACGGCCTGGGCCTGAAGGTGGCCATGATCACGGGCGACAACCGCCGCACCGGCGAGGCGATCGCGCGCCAGCTGGGTATCGACGAGGTTATCGCCGAAGTGCTGCCCGACGGCAAGGTCGACGCGGTCAAGCGCCTGAAGGCCGAGCACGGCGCGCTGGCCTATGTGGGCGACGGCATCAACGACGCGCCGGCGCTGGCCGAGGCCGACGTGGGCATCGCCATCGGCACCGGCACCGACATCGCCATCGAGGCGGCCGACGTGGTGCTGATGTCGGGCGACCTGGGCGGCGTGCCGAACGCCATCGCGCTGTCGCAGGCCACCATGGCCAACATCCGGCAAAACCTGTTCTGGGCCTTCGCCTACAACGTGGCGCTGATCCCGGTGGCCGCCGGCGTGCTGTATCCGGTCAATGGCAGCCTGCTGTCGCCGGTGTTCGCGGCCGGCGCGATGGCGCTGTCCAGCGTGTTCGTGCTGAGCAACGCGCTGCGGCTGCGCCGCTTCGCCGCGCCGTTCGCGGCGGCGCGCTAAGATCGTCGTTTCGGGCCGCCGCGGCGGCCCCCACGGAGGCCCGGACGATGACAAACCCTGGAGACGGCGCGGCAGGCGCGGCGCAGCGCGCCGCCCTCGAGCACTGGCAGCCGCGCCTGGCGGCCATCGCCGTGGAGGCCGGCCAGGACGACGCCGCGCATGACCTCGGGCACCTGCGGCGGGTGTGGGACGCGGCGCGCGCCATGCTGCGGTCGCACCCCGAGGCCGACGCGCTGGTCGTGCTGGCCGCCAGTTACCTGCACGATCTGGTCAACCTGCCCAAGAACCATCCCGAACGCCACCTGGCGTCGCGCCGGGCCGCCGCGGCGGCGCGCGAACGCCTGGCGCGGGCGGGCTTTCCGGCCGCGCGCCTGGACGCCGTGGCGCACGCCATCGAGGCGCACAGTTTCTCGGCCGGCATCGCGCCGCGCACCATCGAGGCCCGCATCGTGCAGGACGCCGACCGCCTGGACGCGCTCGGCCCGGTGGGGCTGGCGCGCATGTTCCAGGTGGGCGGCAGCCTGGGCCGGGCCCTGGCCCATCCGTCCGATCCGCTGGCCGCGCGGCGAACGCTGGACGACAGCCGCTATACGCTGGACCACATCGAGGCCAAGCTGGCCCGCCTGCCGCAAGGCATGCAGACCGAGGCCGGCCGCCGCCTGGGCGAGCAGCGCCTGGCGTGGCTGCGCGACTTCCGCGCCGCCTTCGCGGCGCAGTGGGGCGGCGGCGAGGTTCGATAAAATCCTGTTACCGTGTCGGTATCCGCGGGCGCGGGCGTGCCCGCGCCGTTATTCATTGTAGGAAGCCGTTCCATGTTCGAGCACGTCCAAGCCTATCCGGGCGACCCCATCCTCAGCCTGAACGAGGATTTCCAGAAAGATCCCCGTGCCGGCAAGGTCAACCTGACCATCGGCATTTATTTCGACGAGGCCGGCCGCATTCCCGTCATGGCCGCCGCCCGCGAGGCCGAGGCCGCGCTGCTGGCCGACATCGGGCCGCGCCCCTACCTGCCGATGGGCGGCCTGCCGGCCTATCGCGACCTGGTGCAGGAACTGGTGTTCGGCGCCGGCAGCGCCGCGCGCCGCGCCGGCCGCATCGCCACCGTGCAGACGCTGGGCGGGTCGGGCGCGCTGAAAGTGGGCGCCGACTTCCTCAAGCGCTATTTCCCCAAGTCGGAAGTCTGGGTCAGCGACCCGAGCTGGGAAAACCATCGCACCATCTTCGAGGGCGCCGGCTTCGCGGTGCACACCTATCCCTATTACGACGACGCCAGCGGCGGCCTGCGCTTTGACGAGATGATGGCCACGGTGGGCGGCCTGCCGGCCGGCAGCATCGTGCTGCTGCATGCCTGCTGCCACAACCCCACCGGCGTGGACCTCGATCGCGCCCAGTGGGACGCGCTGATTCCGGTGCTGCGCGAGCGCGGCCTGATCGCCTTCGTCGACATGGCCTACCAGGGCTTCGGCGACGGCCTGGACGACGACGCCTATGCCGTGCGGGCCCTGGCCGAGGCGGGCGTGACCTGTGTGGTGGCCAACTCGTTCTCGAAGAATTTCTCGCTGTACGGCGAGCGCTGCGGCGGGCTGAGCGTGGTGTGCGAAACCGCCGAGCAGGCCGGCTGCGTGCTGGGCCAGCTGACCAGCACCATCCGCGCCATCTACAGCAACCCGCCCACCCATGGCGCGCGCATCGTGGCGCAGGTGCTGGGCACGCCGGCGCTGCGGCAGTCGTGGGAGGCCGAGCTGGGCGCCATGCGCGAACGCATCCAGGCGATGCGGCGCGCCATCCATGACGGCCTGGCCGGCCGCGTCGAGCCGCGCATGCTGCAGCGCTACCTGTCGCAGCGCGGCATGTTCACCTATACCGGCCTGGGCGCCGAACAGGTGGAGACCTTGCGGCGCGACCAGGGCGTGTACCTGCTGCGCTCGGGCCGCATGTGCGTGGCGGGCCTGAACCGCGACAACGTGGCGGTGGCCGCCGACGCCATCGCCAGCGTGCTGGCGCGCGGCTAGCCCGGCGCCACCCCGTAGCGCATCGCGATGCGCAGCAGCAGCGCATCGAGTTCCTGCAGGATGGGGCGGTGATCGTCGATGCGCCGCACCAGCGCCGACGGCATGGCCGGCAGGTCGATCTCCACGAAGGCGATCTGCGGGGTGGCGTAGTAGCTGGCGGCGCGCTTGGTCAGCATCAGCAGGCCCTGGCGCGCGTTGACCGCCTCGATGCCTTCGCGCACGGTGCGCACGATGGGCCCGTCGCCGATCGGCTTGCCGCGCGGCGTATGGCGCGGGAAGTGGTAATCCTGCCACTCCTGGTTGACCGAACCCGGCACCATGCGCACCAGGCGCTCGCGCGCCAGCAGTTCGGGGTCCAGCAGATGGGCCGAGGCGAACGGATGGTCGTGCGGCACGCACAGCATGCGCTGGTCGCGCAGCACGATGGGGCCGTGGCACAGGCCGTCGGCGCCTAGCGGCAGGCGGCAGAAGGCGACATCGACCGAGCCGTCGGCCACGGCGGCGTAGTGCGTGACATAGGTCAGTTCGGTGAAGTCCAGTTCGATGCCCGGATGCGCGGCCGTGAATTCGGCCACCAGCGGCCGGTACAGCTCGTAGAATCCCCCGCCCAGAAAACCGATGCTCAGCCGGCGCTGCTTGCCGCTGGCCTGGCGCCGGCAATCGTCCAGCGCGGCCTTGAGCATGATGACCGCCGGCGAGGCGCCCTGGCGCAGCGTCTCGCCCAGCGGCGTGAGCGCCACCCGGCGGCTGGTGCGGTCGAACAGCGGCGCGCCCAGCGCGCGCTCCAGCGCCTTGACGGCTTCCGAGACGGAAGACTGGCTCATGTACAGCTTTTCGGCGGCGCGGCCGAAGTGCAGCTCGCCGGCCACGGCCAGGAAACAATCGAGTTGGCGCAGGTCCATGATGCGAAT
This sequence comes from Bordetella genomosp. 6, assembly GCF_002119705.1. Classification (NCBI taxonomy): domain Bacteria; kingdom Pseudomonadati; phylum Pseudomonadota; class Betaproteobacteria; order Burkholderiales; family Alcaligenaceae; genus Bordetella; species Bordetella genomosp. 6. The sequence continues at coordinate 3,920,736 of NZ_CP021107.1, read as the reverse complement.
TGATCGGATATTCCGATTGATTGAGTGAATAATACCGCTTGTTCCCGGCTTGGCGGCTGGGCAGAATCTGCTCCATTCTAGCTTTGTTTACAGGGAGGAGACAGATGATGAACGAATCCTGGCATGGGCGCCCGGCGCCTGATGGATCGGCGGAGCCGATTGAATTCATGCTCGACGGCGATTGCATCCGCGGCACGTTCTACCGCCCGGCCGGCGCCAGCGCGCCGGTGCCGGCCGTGGTGCTGGCGCATGGCTGGTCCATGGTGGCCGGCGGCGACCTGGAGGACTATGCCGCGGCGGTGGTCAACCGTGGGCTGGCGGCGCTGACGTTCGATTTCCGCAACCTGGGCAAGAGCGATGGCATGCCGCGCCAGGAAATCGATCCGTATCGCCAGGTCGAGGATTTCCGCGCCGCCATTTCGTACGTGCGCGGCCGTCCCGAGGTGGACCGCGAACGCATCGGCATCTGGGGCAGCAGCTACAGCGGCGGCCACGCCCTGACGGTGGCGGCGATCGACCGGCGCGTCAAATGCGTGGTCAGCCAGGTGCCGACCACCAGCGGTTTCACGGCCGCCCAGCGGCGCGTGCGCTACGACAAGGCGCAGGCGCTGCAGGCCGCCTTCGAGGCCGACCGCGAGGCGCGCTTCGCCGGCGCCGAGCCGGCCACGCTGCGCATGGTCGACCCCGATCCGGAAGCGCCGGTCGCCTATCCCGGCCCCGACTCCTACCACTACATGACGGGCGAGGCGCGCCGTTGCCCGCAATGGGTCAACGCGGTGACCCTGCGTTCGCTGGAGCTGGCGCGCACCTACGAGCCCGGCGTGTATGCGCGGCGCATCGCGCCCACGCCCTTGCTGATGATCGTGGCGGCCAGCGACGGGCTGACCCCGGCCGACCTGCAGCAGGACGCTTTCAACAACGCGCAGCAACCCAAGGAATTGCTGCTGCTGCCTGGCGGGCATTACTCCGTCTATACCGACCACTTTGACCGCACCAGCCAGGCGGCGGCCGATTGGTTTGCCCTTCACCTGCGCTGACGCGCGCATACCGGAATACAAGAAAATGACACAACAAATCATGGAGACACAGGACCTGCGGCGCCGCCTGACGTCGCTGCGGGCGGCCGCCGTCGGCAACGCGCTGGAGTGGTTCGACTGGACCCTGTACGGCACGTTCTCGGCCTACCTGGCGATGAACCTGTTCGACCCGGCCGATCCGACCTCGGCGCTGCTGGCCACGCTGGGCGTGTTCGCCGGGGGCTTCCTGGCCCGCCCGGTGGGCGGCTGGCTGTTCGGCCGCATCGGCGACCGCTACGGGCGCAAGTTCACGCTGGTGCTGACCATGTGCCTGCTGGCCCTGACCAGCCTGGCCATCGCGCTGCTGCCCACCTACGAGCAGGCCGGCGTCTACGCGTCGATCCTGCTGTTCGTGTGCCGCCTGACCCAGGGCCTGGCGCACGGCGGCGAGTCGGGCGTGGCGTATACCTATGTGGCCGAGATCGCGCCGCCTGCGCGCCGCGGCCTGTGGTCCAGCTCGGTGTTCATCAGCGTGACGCTGGGCGTGATGGCGGCCACCGCGCTGGCCGCCTTGCTGACCTCCATGCTGGGCAAGGAAGCCATGGAGGCCTGGGGCTGGCGGGTCGGCTTCGGGGTCGGCGCGCTGCTGGGCGTCTATGCGCTGTACATGCGCCGCAGCGCCAGCGAAAGCGAAGTGTTCGAGGAGCATGCGCGCCAGGCCGGCGGGCGGCCGGCCGGCCCGGCCATGACGCGCGGCCAGGCGCTGCGCATCGCCCGCAACATCGTGATGATCGCCGCCGCCTCCAACGCCACCTACTACACCTGGGTGACGTTCGCCCCGGCCACCGCCATTGCCACGCGCGGCATGGACCCGTCCGGCGCCTACACCGCCAGCCTGATCGCGCAGCTGGTGTGCCTGCTGTGGCTGCCGGTGTGCGGCTGGCTGGCCGACCGCTACGGCCGCAAGCCCATCGTGATGGCGTTCGGGCTGGGCGTGGCGCTGGCCGTGTTCCCGGTGGCGCACATCGTGACCTCGCAGCCCTGGACGCTGTTCGTGGCGCAATTGATCGGCCTGCTGGTGTGGGCGCTGCTGGCGGCGATCTTCCCGGCCTTCATCGCCGAACAGGTGCCGACCCAGGCGCGCGCCATGGGCGTGGGCTTCATCTCCTCGCTCTCGGTGGCGATCTTCGGCGGCACCGCGCCCTATATCAACGCCTGGCTGGGCGCGCACGACCTGGGCTGGGTCTACACCGCCTATGTCGCGGCGCTGGGCGTGATGGCCTTCATCGGCGCCTTCCTGATCCGGGAAACCGCGGGCATGGACCTCAACGACATTCCCTTGCCGGGCGAACCGGACCATGCGGCCGCCCCGCGGCGCGCCGCCTACAACTGAACCTCGACTCTCATGCAGCAGAACAACATGCAATATCAGGATCTGGCAGGAAAAATCGCCGTGGTGACCGGCGCGGGCGGCGGCATCGGGCGCGCCATCGTGGCGGCCCTGCGCGAGCAGGGCGCCCGGGTCGTGGCCACCGACCTGGACCCGCAGGCGCTGGCCCAGGCCATGCGCGAATCGGGCCAGGACGTCGATTGCCGCGCCCTGGACGTCGCCGACCCGGCCGCCTCGCGCGCGCTGGCCGACGCCGTGGCGCAGCAGTACGGCGCGCTCGACATCTGGGTCAACAATGCCGGCTTCATGGCGCGCATGCCGGCGCTGGAGCTCGACGAGCAGACCTGGCAGCGCACCCTGGACATCAACCTCAAGGGAACGTTCTTCGGCGCCCAGGCGGCGGCGCGCCACATGACGCGCCAGGGCAGCGGCGCCATCATCAACCTGTCGAGCTATGCGGGCATCAAGCCCCGCCCCAATTGCGCCGACTACGCGTCGGCCAAGGCGGGCGTGGCGCACCTGACGCAGTGCCTGGCGCTGGAGTGGGGGCCGCTGGGCGTGCGCGTCAACGCGATCGCGCCCGGCTTCATCGACACGCCCATGAGCAGCTGGATGCATGGCGACGCGCAAACCTACGCCGAGTACATCGCCCGCATCCCGTCGCGCCGGCTGGGGCAGCCCGATGACATCGCCGCGGCGACGCTGTACCTGGCGTCGCAGGCGTCGTCCTATGTCACCGGCCATGTGCTGATGGCCGATGGCGGCGTCTCCAAGGCCTGAGGAGGAGCGCATCATGACGCAATACTGGGAAGGCAAGGCCGTGGTGGTGACCGGCGCGGCGCGCGGGCAGGGCGCCGCCGAGGTGCTGCGGCTGCTCGCCGCCGGCGCCATCGTGCACGCGCTGGACGTGCTGCCCGCCGATGACGCCTGCTGGCGCGAACTGGCGCAGGCCGCCGGGCCGGCGGCGCCGCGCCTGCATCCGCGCGTGGCCGACGTGGCGCGCGAGGCAACCTGGAGCGCGCTGGCGGCCGACCTGGCCGCGGCCGGCGCGCCGCTCTACGGGCTGGTCAACAATGCCGGCATCACGCTGCGCAAGACCGTCACCGAAACCGCGCCCGAAGAATGGCGGCGCTTGCTGGAGATCAACCTGGACGGGCCGTTCCTGGCGATCCGGGCGCTGGCGCCGCTGATGCCGCGTGGCGCGGCCATCGTCAACACGTCGTCGACGGCCGGCCTGACCGGCTATTTCAGCGCCGCCTACACGGCCAGCAAATGGGGGCTGCGCGGGCTGACCCGCGCCGCCGCGCTGGAGCTGGCCGACCAGGGGGTGCGGGTCAACACGGTGTGTCCGGGCCTGGTCGAGACGCCCATGATCATGCAGCCCAATGCGGTGCACGACGCGGCGCGCGCGCGCCTGTTCCACGACGGCAACCGCGACGCCACGCCGCTTGGGCGCGGCGCCGATCCCGACGAGATCGCCGCGGCGGTGGTGTTCCTGCTCGGGCCGGACGCCTCGTTCATTACCGGCGCCGACCTGCCGGTCGATGGCGGCATGACCGGCGGCGGCATATATTGGCGTATCGGCAAGGCCACGGGCAATCTCTGAACGCGCCGCCGGCCCCTCGGCGTCCTGTATCTGGAACGCTGAGGGGCCGATTCTGCATCTAGGCGGAAGCGGGGCGCCGGCCTTATCTTGTTCTCCTGTTCAACGCGCGCGCCGGGCCCACCCTGCCGCGGCGCGCGGATCCTGGGTACCCACGAAGGAGCACATCATGGGCAAACGCTATGCCAAGCTGGACAAGAACAACGTCGCCGTACTGATGGTCGACCATCAGGTCGGCCTGCTGTCGCTGGTGCGCGACATCGACCCCGACAAGTTCAAGAACAATGTGCTGGCCATGGCCGACCTGGCCACGTATTTCAAGCTGCCGACCATCCTGACCACCAGCTTCGAGGACGGCCCCAACGGCCCGCTGGTGCAGGAGCTGAAGGACCAGTTCCCCGAGGCGCCGTATATCGCCCGCCCGGGCCAGATCAACGCCTGGGACAACGAGGACTTCGTCAAGGCGGTCAAGGCCACCGGCAAGAAGCAGCTGCTGATCGCCGGGGTGGTGACCGAAGTGTGCGTGGCCTTTCCGGCCCTGTCGGCCATCGAGGAGGGCTTTGAAGTGTTCGTGGTGACCGACGCCTCGGGCACCTTCAACGAAGTCACGCGCCATTCGGCCTGGAGCCGCATGGAGCAGGCCGGCGCCCAGCTGATGACCTGGTTCGGCGTGGCGTGCGAACTGCATCGCGACTGGCGCAACGACATCGAGGGCCTGGGCACGCTGTTCTCCAACCACATTCCCGACTATCGCAACCTCATCGCCGCCTACACCACCGTCAAGGGCGGCAAGTAAGCGGCGCCGCGCCCGGGCCCGCGCGCGCGGGCCGGGGGCGGCGGTGTCAGTCCTGCGCCGGCGGCGGCGTGACGCCCGGCCCGCGCATCACTTCCACGCCCATGCGCGCCAGGATGTCGCGCGTGGCCGTATCCGGCACGTCTTCGGCGTACACCTCGATATTCAGCGCGCGCGCGGTATCGATGACCGAGCCGGCCAGTTGCCGGCTGCCCGGGCTTTGCGACATGCCGCCCACGAAGCCGCCGCCCAGTTTCACGTAGGCCAGCGGCAGCGAATGCAGGCGCGACATGGCGCCGAACTGCTGGGCCAGGCGGCGCAGGCCGAGATGCGCGCCGAAATGCGCGGCGATGCGCTCCAGCGCGATCACGTCGCCTTCGCGGTCGACCAGCCCGTGCGCATCCACCTCCAGGTAGAGGCGGCCCACCTGGGCGCGCCGGTCGGCCAGCATCAGCTCCAGCTGGCGCAGGAAGCTGCGCTTGCCCAGCGACGGCAGCGACAGCCGCACCGCCAGCTCGCCCGGCTGGGCGGCCAGCCAGTCCAGCGCCAGGCGCACGGCCTGCAGGTCGCATTCGGCCGACAGGTTCAGCCTTACCGCGGCCGGGATGAACAGCATCGCGGGTATGGGTTCGCGCGCGTCGTCGTTGTGCAGCATCAGCATGGCTTCCATGCGCACCAGCCTGCCGTCGGCGGCGCGCAGCGGCTCGAACGACAGGCTGAAGCGCTGCTGGTCGAGCGCGGTGACCAGGGCGTCCATCCAGGCCGACTGGCCGGTGGAGGAGAACGGGTTGGCGTTGTCGGGGCCGACCAGCACGGCGTGGTCGTCGCCCGAGCTTTCGGCCCGGGTCAGGCCGAAATCCAGCCGCGCCAGCACGCCGTTGAACTGCGCGCCTGGCGCATAGTCGGCCAGCGCCATGGCCCAGCGGCACAGGCCGCCTTCGCCCACCGGAATGCGCAGCGTGCGCAGTTCGGCGCGCACCAGGTCGGCGATGACCTGGGCCTGCGGCTCGGCGCAATGCGGCAGCAGCACGGCGAAGTCCGAGCCGTTCAGGCGGGCCACCAGCGACTGCGCCAGGCCCTGGGCGGTGACCAGGGTGTTGATGCGATCGCATACCGATTGCAGCCACTGGTCGATGAACTGGCGCGGCATGTGCCGGTTCAGGGCCGTCAGGTCGCGCTGGCGGAACACCAGCACATGGCCGCCGGCGCTCGACAGGCGGGCCGGCAGCGCGGGCGTGTCGGCGGGCTTTTCGTCCAGCGCGCGGCGGAACTCGTTGATGAAGTACTTGCGGTTGGCCAGGCCGGTGACCGGATCCTGGTTCAGCTCCACTTCCAGCGATTCGATGCGGCTGCTCTGTTCCTCGGCCGTGGCGCGCACGCGCTCGCGGGTCTGCGCCAGGGCGTCGACCACGCCGGAGAATTCCGCCACGCGCGCGAACGCCTGTTCGCCGCTGGCGCGGCCGTCGATGGCGCGCACCTGTTCGCTCACCTGGAACAGCAGGCGCTTCTCGATCCAGCGCACCAGTGCGAAGGCGAACAGCGCCCACAGCAAGCCGGCGCCGGTGATCAGCGCCGTCATGCGCAGGCTGCTGGCCCACAGGGTCTCCCAGGCATAGGCGTCGTTGGCGACCAGCGTGACCTCGCCGATCTGGCGCCAGCCGTCGCTGACCGCGTGGCTGGCCGCGCGGTTGGCCAGCGGGGCCAGCGCCTGGAACCAGCCCGGCACGCTGGCGGCGGGCTGCGCGCCGCGCTCGACCATGACCGCGCCCTGCGGGTCGGCCAGCCGCACCAGCGCGAAGTGCCCGCCGTCGAACAGCGCCGACACCAGCAGCTCCTGCGTCACCGGGTCGTTGTTGGCCGGCTGTGACAGCGACAGCGCCAGCGATACCGCGGCGTCGGTGCTTTGCACCTGCAGCTGGTCCGACAGGTAGCCGCGCGCCGCGTTGATGCTCAGCACGAGCGTGCCCAGCAGGATGATCCCGATGGCGAGGGTAAGGCTGAGCAGCAGTCGACGAAGTATGGACATAGGATTTCCTGGATCTCAGGGCCGCAGGCCCTCGCGCTCCATGCGCAGGAGCAGGTCGCGCCACCGGCTGAGCCGGTCCACCGGGCTGGCCTGCTTGCCGTCGACGTAGACGCCGTCGGCATTGAAACTGAAAACGGGCGTCAGGTCGCGCCGCTCGTTGGCCGGCATGATGGTCGAGATCAGGCTGTCGAGCACCAGCGGCACGGCGTTGGGCGTGGGATAGTAGCCCAGCACCATGTGCGCGATCTGTTGATTGCTGTACGGTCCGCCGATGCGGGCCCGCACATAGATGAAACGCAGCTTCTCGGTGGGCACGCCCAGCGAGATCAGCGAGAAATACTTGCCGATGACATAGTCCTCGCAGTCGCCGGCCCCCTTGCCCAGGGTTTCCAGCGGCGTGGCCCAGTAATCGGCGCGGCCCCAGATGTGCATGTCCTCGCCGGACAGCACGCGCTGGTTCCAGAACGCGTTGACGCGCGCCAGCTTGTTGGCTTCGGTGGCGGAGGTGTCGTTGCGCAGCAATTGCAGCCAGTCATCCACGGCGCGCGCGCCGCGCGCGCCGTAGCGGCTGGCCGCCAGGCTTTGCAACTTGCCGGTATCGACATCGAGCGCGTGGACGCCACCCCACCCGCAAGCCAGGCTCAGCAGGGCTGCCAGCGCCAGGCGCGGCGCTTTACGGGGACGGGTGGACAATGGCATGAAACATATTTTGACATTTTCCGCGTTCCCGCGCCGCCGGCGGGCGGCACGCCTTGCGGCGCACCGCCCGCGCACCGGGCTTACTGGTCAACTTGCAGCTTGCTGCGGCTGATCAGGTCCTGGATGATGGCGGCGTCGTCCTTGGTGCCGCCAGCCGTCAGGTCGATGTTCTCCAGCACGATGGTCTGGTCCGCGCCCTGGGAATTCACATTGCCCTGGGTGTTGACCTGGATCACCGTGTCCTGGCCGTCGCTGGAGAACTTCAGGAACTCCGTCAGATTGCCGCTGTTCTCGCCCTGCAGCAGCTCGCGCAGGTCAAGCACGTCGCCGCCGTCGGCGATATCGGCATTGGAGAAGTCCTTGATCGTGTCGCGCGCCGGCGCGCCCACCACGCCCTGGTCGTTGAGCTCCCACTTGAAGGTGTCGCTGCCGTCACCGCCGTACAGGATGTCATCGCCCTGGCCGCCGATCAGCAGGTCCTTGCCGTCGCCGCCATGCAGCTCGTCGTTGCCGGCCCCGCCGCGCAGCTCGTCGGTGCCCGCGCCGCCATACAGGATGTCGTCGCCGTCGCCGCCGTACAGCTTGTCGTTGCCGCCCTGGCCGTACAGGATGTCGTTGCCGGCGCCGCCATGCAGCTCGTCGTTGCCGCCGCGCGTATCACCATCCACGTCGAACAGCGCGTGGTTCTCCGAGATGTACTTGTGCAAGTCGGCATCGGTGGGCTGCACGCCGTTCTTGAGGAACAGGAAGTCCTTGAGCGCCTCCAGGCCCGAACCGTTGGGCAGGTCGGCCGGCTTGGCCGGATTGCCCGCCACGCCCCACGGCAGGTTGTCGGTGTTGATCGCGTCGCCGAACAGGATGTCGTTGCCGTCGCCGCCATACAGCTTGTCGTTGCCGACCGGCGCCAGCTCGGTGCTCTGGCTGCCGCCGATCAGGGCCGACTCGAGGTCCGACGGATCGAGCACGGTCTGCGAGTTGCCGGTGCGGCCCGACGTGTAGCTGCGGATGGTGTCCACTGTGGCATAGAACTGGCCGCCGCCGCTGTTGTCGTTGACGATGAACTGGAATCCGTACTGGCCGGGGCCGTGGATACCCGTGCGAGTGCTGGCGTCGGTGCCGCGCTCGACCTCGTTCCACTGCGTGCCGTCCCACTTCATCAGGACCCATTCGAACTTGTCGGCCGGGTTCTTGTTGCCCATGCTGAGCGCGAAGCTGAACGAGGCGCCGCCGGCGCTGGTGACGTTCATCCTGTGGTCGGGGTTCATGGTTACCTTGAACGCCTGGCCATCCGCGGTCGTATCCGTGATACGCATCGCGTTGTCGTTCTTGGTCACCGTGCCGGTGCCGTCCTTGTCCCAGGTGTTGACGTTGTTGGCGTTCGAGTTGCCGGAGAAGTTGACGTGGGTTTCCTGGCCGCCCGTGTAGTAGCCGCCGGTGTTGTCGTACTTGTTCAGCGTGGACGTGGAAACGCCCGAGCCGATCCCGATGCCATGCACATCGCTGATCGCGGCCAGCTCGGCGAACTCGTTGTCGCGGTTGTAGCTCCACTCGGTGCTGGGTTCGCCGTCGGTCAGGAAGAACGTCAGGTTCTTGTAGGGCTTGCCTTCGCTGTCCACCGTGGGCTGGCCTTCGAACCACTGCGTGGTCCGGTCGAACGCCGCGCCGTACGGCGTGGTGCTGCTGGCCTTCAGACCCATCAGGATGTCGACCATCTCATCGACGTTGTCCGGCGTCAGGCCCGTGATCGACTTCTTCAGCGCGCTGCTGGAACCGTTGAAGGTGATCAGCGACACGTTGATTTCGCCGTCATGGACGGCCAGCTGGTTCTCCAGCAGGGCCTTGAGCGCGTCCTTGGCGGTTTGCAGGCGGGTCGGCTTGTTCGAGCCCGAACCCCACTTGTCGTTCATCGAGTCGGACAGGTCCAGCACCAGCGCGATGTTGTAGCTGGTGCCCGCGGTCACGTTCTGCTTGATGCCGCCCTGGTCGCCCAGCATCACATCGTTGCCGGCGCCGCCGGTGATGGTGTTGTTGTCGTTGGATCCGGCCACGAACTGGTCGATGTTGATCGTCAGCGTGGTCGAGGTCAGGTCGCCGTCGGCGTCGCGCACCGTGTAGGTGAACACGTCCTGGCCATCGCCGGGCAAGGCGCCCTGGCCGCTGGCGTTGGCCTTGTAGCTGTAGCTGCCGTCGGCATTGAGCGTCAGCTTGCCGTACAGGCCGTCGATGGCCTGGCCCACCTTGCCGTGCGAGATGACGCCGGTATCGCCGGCCGCCACGCCCACGATGGCGCCGGCATGGTGCCAGCCGTCGGCGCTGGTGTCGTTGGCCAGCACGCCGTCGGCGGCGGACACGTTCTGCGTCACGCCTTCGGTGACGTTGCCCAGGTCGGCGTGCGCCGTCGGCACCGAGTCCAGGATCTGGATGACCAGGTCGCCGCTGCGCTCCTGGCCGTCGCTGTCCGTGACCGTGACCGTGAAGTCGTCGTGCACGCTGTTCTTGCCGTTGCCGTGGTTATGGGCCTGGCCTTTCTCGGTATAGGTGTAGCTCAGCGCGCCGGTCTGCGGGTCGTAGCCGGTCACGACCAGCGTGCCCTTGCCGGTGTTGAAGGTGACCGGGTCGGCCTGCGTGGCGTTCGTGACGTCCCTGCCGTTGACGGACACGCTCACGACGGCAAGCGCCGTGGAGAGCTGGACCGAGCCGCCGACGGTATCGCCCGTGTCTTCCATGACGCGGTTGAACGCGTCCACGACGGCCGCCTCGGCGCCGGAAGTGACGTCGAACTCGGTCTGCGCCGGGTCGCCGTCGCCGTCGGTGCCGGTGACGTGCACCGTGAAGTCCATGTCCTCGGCCGGCACGCTGTTGGTGTACGACAGCGTCGTCAGCGAGACCTTGAGGCCGCCGACGCCTTCCAGGGTCGCGGTGGTGAACTCGCCGAACGAGATCGGCGGGTTCAAGGCGGCCGCGGCGTCCTCGATCTGCGCCTGCGTGATGCTCAGCGAGGTATCCCCCGCATTGACCGGAACCGTGAGGACCAGCGTATTGACGCCGTCGAACAGCGTGACCTTTACCGACCCCGGGTTGTTCACCGTGGCGATGCCGAAGTTGAAGTTCAGCATGGGCGAGTCGAAGGTCATCTGGAAGCTTTCGCCGCCTTCGAACCAGGTATTGCCGATGCCGAACTCATGGCTGACGTTCGGAACGTTCGACCCCTTGCCGTTGAATTGCCCCTGCTGGTTGCTGTGCAGCACCGTCACCGACGCAATGCCGAAGTCGTAGCTGGCCTGCGGCGAGTTGGTGATCTGCGAACCCATGTTCACGGACTCGGTCGTTCCGGGCCGGGTCGCCAGCTGCTCGACGGTGTAGGTGCCGTCGGTGTTCAGCGTGACCGTGAACACGTGCGTGCCGTCCGGCGAGAAGATGTTGACGGACGCATTGTTCAGCGCGCTCGTCGTCCAGTCGCCCGGCAGGCCCGTGATGTTGGTGATGTTCAGCGAGCCCAGGCCGTCGGCGCCGCTTTCGAATTCCAGCGTGCCGGTCTGCGTCTGGCCCGCTTCGTTGGCCAGCACGGTATCGGTCACCGTCTGGAACGTCGGCACGTCGTCGACGATGGTGATGTTGAACGAGCTGCTCGTTTCGCTGTCGCCGTTGCCGGTCACCGTCACGCCGATGTTGTCGGTGATGGTGTCATTGCCCGGCTGGCTGTGGGTCTGCGCCTCATTCAGCGTGTAGCTGAACGTGATGTCGGCGCTCTTGCCATCGGCCGAAGGCGTGTAGCCCGTGATCGTCAGCGTGCCCTCGGTCGTATCGATGGTCGGCAGGCTGCTCAGGTCGCCGCTCAGCTGCGCAACCGTGAAGGTCTGGCCGCCGATGGTGACGCTGCTGATGCCGTCGCTGGCCGAAACCGTGATCGTGCCGCTGGTCGTTTCGCGGTCGTCGGCCGGATTGTCCAGGCCGGCTTCGTACACCTTGCCATCGTCGGCGCCCAGGTTCACGGAGACGGTGCCGGTGTCGTTGACGCCCGTCACGGTGACCGTGAGGGTCGTCGTGGAGGTGCCGCCTTCGCCATCGGAAACCGTGTAGCTGATGGAGGTCTGGGCGCTTTCGCCCTGGCGCAGATGCTGGAAGGCATTGCCCGGGTTGAACGAGTAGGTGCCGTCGGCGTTGAGCGTGAAGGTGCCGCCGTTGTCGCCAGCGATGGCCGCGCCCACATTGCCGGGCTGGCCGTTGACCGCCGAGACGTGCAGGTCATCGTTGTCCGGGTCGGTGTCGTTCTTGAGCACGCCCTGGGCCGGGTCGGTGACCGACAGGGTGGTGTCCTCGTCGGTCGCGCCGGTGTCGGCCACGGCGGTCGGGCCGGGGTTGGCGACATCCCACTCGAAGGTCTGGCTGACCGAGGCGCCGTTGGCGTCGGTAGCGGTGATTTTGACGGTGTAGACGCCGTCATTGTTGGCGCCGCCTTGCGAGGCGGAGTTGTCCAGCGTGCCGGAGATGATGCCGGTGGCCGGGTCCAGCGTCAGGCCGGGGGGCAGGCCCTCGGCGGTGAAGGTCAGCGTATCGCCGACATCGACATCCTCGAACTGGCCGGAGATATCGACCGGGGTGATGGCCTCGCCGTCGTCGTTGGCCTGGTCGGCCAGGGTCACGCCCGGGGTCAGGATGGGCGCGTCGTTGGTGCCGGTGACGGTGATGGTCAGCGTGGCCGTGGAGGTGCCGCCTTCGCCGTCGGAGACGGTGTAGGTGATGGACGTGGTGGCGGTGGCGTCCTTGGCCAGGTTCTGGAAGTCAGGACCCGGGTTGAAGCTGTAGGTGCCGTCGGCGTTGAGCGTGAAGGTGCCGCCGTTGTCGCCAGCGATGGCCGCGCCCACGTTGCCGGGCTGGCCGTTGACCGCCGAGACGTGCAGGTCATCGTTGTCCGGGTCGGTGTCGTTCTTGAGCACGCCCTGGGCCGGATCGGTGACCGACAGGGTGGTGTCCTCGTCGGTCGCGCCGGTGTCGGCCACGGCGGTCGGGCCGGGGTTGGCGACATCCCACTCGAAGGTCTGGCTGACCGAGGCGCCGTTGGCGTCGGTAGCGGTGATCTTGACGGTATAGACGCCGTCATTGTTCGCACCGCCTTGCGAGGCCGAGTTGTCCAGGGTGCCGGAGATGATGCCGGTGGCCGGGTCCAGCGTCAGGCCGGGGGGCAGGCCCTCGGCGGTGAAGGTCAGCGTATCGCCGGCGTCGACATCCTCGAACTGGCCGGAGATATCGACCGGGGTGATGGCCTCGCCGTCGTCGTTGGCCTGGTCATCCAGCGTCACGCCCGGGGTCAGGATGGGCGCGTCGTTGGTGCCGGTGACGGTGATGGTCAGCGTGGCCGTGGAGGTGCCGCCCTCGCCGTCGGAGACGGTGTAGGTGATGGACGTGGTGGCGGTGGCGTCCTTGGCCAGGTTCTGGAAGTCAGGACCCGGGTTGAAGCTGTAGGTGCCGTCGGCGTTGAGCGTGAAGGTGCCGCCGTTGTCGCCGGCGATGGCCGCGCCCACATTGCCGGGCTGGCCGTTGACCGCGGAGACGTGCAGGTCATCGTTGTCCGGGTCGGTGTCGTTCTTGAGCACGCCCTGGGTCGGATCGGTGACCGACAGGGTGGTGTCCTCGTCGGTCGCGCCGGTGTCGGCCACGGCGGTCGGGCCGGGGTTGGCGACATCCCACTCGAAGTTCTGGCTGACCGAGGCGCCGTTGGCGTCGGTGGCGATGATCTTGACGGTATAGACGCCGTCATTGTTCGCACCGCCTTGCGAGGCGGAGTTGTCCAGGGTGCCGGAGATGATGCCGGTGGCCGGGTCCAGCGTCAGGCCGGGGGGCAGGCCCTCGGCGGTGAAGGTCAGCGTATCGCCGGTATCCGGATCGGTGAATTGACCGGAGATGTCGACCGGGGTGATGGCCTCGCCGTCGTCGTTGGCCTGGTCGTCCAGGGTCACGCCCGGGGTCAGGATGGGCGCGTCGTTGGTACCGGTGACGGTGATGGTCAGCGTGGCCGTGGAGGTGCCGCCTTCGCCGTCGGAGACGGTGTAGGTGATGGACGTGGTGGCGGTGGCGTCCTTGGCCAGGTTCTGGAAGTCAGGACCCGGGTTGAAGGTGTAGGTGCCGTCGGCGTTGAGCGTGAAGGTGCCGCCGTTGTCGCCGGCGATGGCCGCGCCGACATTGCCGGGCTGGCCGTTGACCGCGGAGACGTGCAGGTCGTCGTTGTCCGGGTCGGTGTCGTTCCTGAGGACGCCCTGGGCCGGGTCGGTGACCGACAGGGTGGTGTCCTCGTCGGTCGCGCCGGTGTCGGCCACGGCGGTCGGGCCGGGGTTGGTCACGTCCCATTCGAAAGTCTGCGTGACGCTCTTGCCGCCGGCATCGGTGGCGGTGATGGTGACCGTATAGACGCCGTTGTTGCCGCCTTGCGAGGCGGAGTTGTCCAGCGTGCCGGAGATGATGCCGGTGGCCGGGTCCAGGGTCAGGCCCGGAGGCAGGCCGTTGGCCGTGAAGGTCAGCGTATCGCCGTTGTCGATGTCCTGGAACTGGCCGGAGATATCGACCGGGGCGATGGTCTCGCCGTCGTCGTTGGCCTGGTCGGCCAGCGTCACGCCCGGGGTCAGGGTGGGCGCGTCGTTGGTGCCGGTGACGGTGACCGTCAGCGTGGCCGTGGAGGTCGCGCCGGACGGGTCGGTAATCGTATAGGTGATGGTGGTGGTCGTCGTCTCGCCTTCGCCCAGCGCCTGGTGCTCATTGCCCGGCACGAAGGTGTACGAGCCGTCGGGCTGCACGGTGAACGTGCCGCCGCCGCTGCCCGGCAGCGTCAGGCCGCCGGCAGTCATCGGCCGGCCATTGACGGAAACCACGGTCAGCGGATCGCCGTCCGGATCCGAGTCGTTCAGCATCAGGTTGCCGCGCAGCGCTTCGCCCTGGCGGGTCTGGCCCAGGTCGTCCAGCGCGTTGGGCGCCTGGTTGGCGGGCGCGGGCGCGGCTTCGTCGTCGGCGCCGGCGGTGGCGCCGCCCAGGAAGGTGCGCACGCCGTCTTCGCCGCGGCCCGGATTCGGGTACGCCAGGTCCATCGGGGTCGTGGTTTCGAGAATCTTGGCCAGGCGTACGAAGCTGCTGCCGGCGCTGTCGCCGCTGCCGCCGATGACCGCGGCCGTGGGGTCCAGGTCGTCGAACGGGTCGCGGCCATCCTGCAGGGCGGCCAGCAGGCGCTCCGAATCGGTCGTGGTCGGCAGGGCCACCGCGGCCTCGGAGGCGTCGCCGCCGCCGCCATTCAGGTCCGGCGTGACGGCCACTTCGCGCCCTTCGCCGATCACCAGCGGCATGCCGCCGTCGACCTGCAGGGCCACCGTGGAGCCCGAGGCCGTGACGATGTCGCTGCCCTGCGGCACCTTGCTGCCTTCATGCAATTCGGTCAGCGAACCATCGCTGTTGCGTATCCAGGCACGGCCGGTGACGGCGGTGACGACGGCGGGGGAAGAATTGGCCATGGCGATCCACTCCGGGATTGACTGAGATGACCATGATGGTACGGACGCGCCGCCGCGCCGGGTATTGTCCTCGAGGACAGGTTTGGCGCGAGAAATGTTGCCGGCGCGCGGCAATCAGCGGGCGCCGGGCCGCGTGAGGGGCCGGCACGATCCTGGCGGCTGGCGTCGATGACGTGCCTGTCCCGGCGGGGACAGGCACCCGATTTCAGGGGCGGGGAGGGTGGTGTGGGGGGACAGGTGCCCTAACGGCCGTCGGTCCCCGTGCGGGGCGCAGGCGCGCGGGTGGAGATGCCGTGCACGCACAGCGCCAGTTGCAGGCGGTCGGAGACGCCCAGCTTTTCGAAGGCGGCCGAGAGGTGCGCCTTGACGGTGCGTTCGGTGATGCCCAGTTCGCCGGCGATGTCGGCGTTGGAGTCGCCGTGGGCCGCGCGCAGCGCCACCGCGTTCTCGCGTTCGGTCAGGCGCTCGTGCTGCCAGGGAGCCGGCGCGCTGGGCACGCGTTCGTCCACCAGCTTGAGCAGGCGGGTGACCAGCGAACGGCCCATCCAGATGCCGCCGCCGGACACGACTTCGAGCACCTGCGCCAGCGAGGCCAGCGGGGCGTGGCTGTGGCAGTAGCCATAGGCGCCCGCGCCAAAGACCTGGGTGCCCTGGGCGTCGCTGGGCCGCGAGCTGGCGACCACCAGGCGCAGGCCGGCGGTAAGCTCCTGCCATTGCGGGGCGTCCCAGGCCGGCAGGCGCGCCACGCTGGCGTCCAGGACCACCAGCTGGCGGCCCTGGCCGCGCCATTGCTGCAGCGAGGCCAGGCCGCGTCCGCGCGCCGGCAGCCAGCGCGCCGCGTCCAGGCCGCGCCAGTGTTGCCAGAGCAAATCGTCATCGGTAACCAACAGAACCGGAGTGGCGTGCATACTCAACCTCGCAGATCTCCCTCAACGTTCGGTAAACGCGTTCGCCTTGGCGCGCAGGATGGGCTTGAGCAGGTATTGCAGCACCGTGCGCTTGCCCGTCAGGATGTGGACTTCGGCCACCATGCCCGGGATGATGGGCAGTTTCCTGTCGCCCAGCGTGGCGCTATTGGTGCGCACACGCACGATGTAGAACGAATTGCCTTTCTCGTCGGTGACCGTGTCGGCGCCGATCTGCTCCACATGCCCTTCCAGTCCGCCGTAGATGGCGAAGTCATAGGCGGTGAATTTCACCTCCGCCTTCTGGTCGGGATGCAGGAAGCCGATGTCGCGCGGCAGCACCCGCACTTCCAGCAGCAGCGTGTCGTCGGTCGGGACGATTTCGATGATGTCCTTGCCCGGCTGCACCACGCCGCCCACCGTATTGGAGAACAGCGACTTGACGGTGCCGCGCACCGGCGAGCGGATGTCGGCCAGCTTGACGCGGTCGGCCAGGGCGGCCTGGCCTTCGCGCAGGGTGGCCAGCTTGGTGTTGGTCTCGGACAGTTCGCTGCGCGCCTGGTTGCGGATGTTCAGTTCCGCTTCCTGCAGCTTGCTCTGCGCTTCCTTGATCGAGGCGCCGATGCGGTCGATCTGCGCTTCGGCGCCTTTCTGCTCGCCGCAGTAGCGCGCCACGTCGCGCTGCAGGCGCAACAGGTCCACTTCCGAGACCGCGCCGCTCTTGAGCAGCGGCCGGGTCACCTGCAGTTCGCGCGAGGTCAGGCCGCAGCTGGCCGCGGCCTGGTCGCGCTTGGCGATGGTCTCGCGCAGCTCTTCCTCGCGCTGCTTGAGCTGCTCGCGGGCCACGTTGACGGTGGCGTTCAGTTCGTTGGTGCGCGCCTGCCAGGTATTGCGCTCCATCTCGACGATGGCGGGCGCCTCCTGCAGCACTTTCTCGGGCGCCACGAAAGGCTCGCCGGTGGCCAGCGCCTTCAGGCGGGCCGCCTTGGCCAGCAGCGAGAGGTATTCGGCATTGTTCTCGCCCAGCGACGAGGCAAAGCGCGTCGGGTCGATCTTCAGCAGCACCTGGCCGGTCTCGACGGCTTCGCCGGGACGCACCAGGATTTCCTCGACGATGCCGCCGTCCAGACTCTGCACGATCTGCACCTGGCGCGAGGGCACCACCTTGCCTTCGCCGCGCACCACCTCGTCGATATAGCCGAAGCCGGCCCACAGCAGCAGCGCCAGCGTGGCCAGCAGCGAGGCCCACAGCAGCACGCGCGAGCCGCGCGCGTCGGCCTGGCGGATGGCCCATTCGGCGTTGCCCACGTAGTTGGCCGGGCTGGGGCCGTCCTTGCGTTCGGCGCCATCGAGCAGGCGGTCGAACAGGCCCATGACCCAGCCGCGCGGCACGCGCCACAGCGCGCCCAGCAGCGAGCCCCGGCGCGCCGGCGGCGCGGCAAGCGTAGCGTTCTGCGTGTTCTGCATGATCAGCTCCCGCGGCCCACGCGGCCCTGGCGCAGCGCTTCCACCACCTGCTCCTTGGGGCCGTCGGCCACGATATGGCCGTTGTCGATGACGATCAGGCGATCGACCAGGTCGAGCAGGGCGGTGCGGTGCGTCACCAGCAGGATGGTCTTGTCGGCGCTGGCGGCCTTCAGACGCTTGCGCAGCTGCGCCTCGCTCTGGTGGTCCATGTTGCTGCTGGGCTCGTCCAGCAGCAGGATGGGCGGGTCGTTGATCAGCGCGCGGGCGATCGCCACCGATTGGCGCTGGCCGCCCGACAGGGACTCGCCGCGCTCGCCGATCATCATGTCGAAGCCGTTGGGGTGCACGTTGGCGAACTCGGTCACGCCGGCCGCGTCGGCGGCGGCCAGGATGCTGGCGTCGTCGGCGTGCGGCGCGCCCATCGCCAGGTTGTGCCTGAGGCTGCCGTAGAACAGCACCGGATCCTGCGGCACGTGGCCGATGGCGCGGCGCAGGTCGGCCGGGTCGATCTGGCGCACGTCCACGCCGTCGACCAGTACCGCGCCCTCGGTGGGCTGGTACAGGGCCAGCGCCAGCTTCTCCAGCGTGGTCTTGCCCGAGCCGATGCGGCCGATGATGCCGACTTTCTCGCCCGGGGCCAGCTTGAACGACACCTTCTTCAGCGCCGGCTGGCTGGTGCCCGGGTAGGCGAACGTCACGTCGCGGAACTCGATGCCGCCCTCGAACACCGGGCGGTGCAGGAATTCGGATCCGGCCGGGCGTTCCACCGGCAGGTTCATGTAGTTGTCGATCGAGCCCAGCGAGGTGCGCGCATTCTGGTATTGCATCAGCAGGGCGGCGACCTGGCCGAACGGCGTCAGGCAGCGGCCGGCGATCATCGAGGCGGCGATGATGCCGCCCATCGACATGGCCGATTCCTGGGCCTGGAACACACCGATGATGACCACCGCCACCGACACCAGCTGCTGCATGGCCTGCACGAAACCGACCGTCGAGGCCGAGATCAGCTTCAGCTTGCCGCCGTTCTGGGCGATGAATTCGGTCGAGCGCTCCCAGTTGCGCTGGATCGCGCCCTGGCCGTTGAGGGTCTTGACGGCCTCGAAGCCGGCCAGCGCCTCGACCAGGGTGGCGTTGCGCTGCGCCGAGGCCTGGTACGAGGCCATGGTCAGCGTTTCCATGCGCGCCTGCGCGGCCAGCGACACCACCAGGATCAGCACGATGGCCACCAGCGGCGGCGCGATCAGCCAGGGCGAAATCCACGCCAGCGCGGCCAGGAACAGCACCGTGAACGGCAGGTCCACCAGGGTGGTGATGCTGGCCGAGGCGATGAAGTCGCGGATCGATTCGAACGAGCGCAGGTTGGCCGCGAACGAGCCCACCGAGACCGGCCGGCCCTCCATGCGCAGGTCCAGCACGCGCTCCATGATCTGGGCCGACAGGCGGATGTCCACGCGCTTGCTGGCGCTGTCGACGACATGCGCGCGCGCGGTGGTCAGCACGAGGTTGAACAGCACCACCAGGCCGATGCCCAGCGCCAGCACCCACAGGGTCTCGATGGCGTTGTTGGGCACCACGCGGTCGTACACGTTCATGGTGAACAGGGGCATCGCCATGGCGAACACGTTGATCAGCAGCGCGGCGATCAGCGCGTCGCGGTACAGCCGGCGGTTCTCCGCGATGGCGGCCCAGAACCAGTGGCGGCTGCGCACCTTGACGACTTCCGGCGCGCGCGCATCGAAGCGGAATTGCGGCCGCACGAAACAGACCAGACCGGTGTAGTCCTCCTGCAGCAGGTCGGCGTCCATCTCCACGGCGCTGGCGCCCAGCTCGGGATGACTGATCAGGTACTTGCCGCCCGGCGTCGTGCCCAGCAGCAGGCAGGCGCGCTCGCCGCGCAGCAGCAGGATGGCCGGCAGCAGCTCGGGCGAGATTTCCTCGAGCGTGCGCTTGACCGTGCGCGCGGACATCTGCGCGCGCGCGGCCGCGCGCGGCAGCAGCGCCGGCGTCAGGCGGTGCTCGACCAGCGGCAGGCCGGACGCCAGCGCCTGCGCGGTGGCGGGCACCCCGTGGATGCGCGTCAACTCGACCAGGCAGTCGAGCAGCGGGTCTTCGTGGGATGCGTGGGGATCCGCGCGCCAGTTGCGGGTGGCGGGATCAGAGAACTTGTCCGTCGTCATCGTCCAGCAGATCGAGATCCTCGGCAAGACGGGCCCGATGCCGCTTGCGCTCGGTGAGTTTGCGTTGCGCCTGCGGGGGCAGGTCGGTCAGGCGCAGGGTTCCGTTCTTGATGAGGGCGTCGATCAAGTCTTCGAGGACGCGGACAAAGTCCGCGTCCAGCCTGGAAAAACCGTTGTCGTTGCTGGAGGACATGGACAGGGCGTCAGGGCCGGGCCTTGTCGGCCGGCACGAACGTCGGCGGCTTGGCGCCGCTGTTGTAGATCACCTTTACGGGCGCCAGGCGCGACACATCGGGCACGGGCGAGTTGCACAGCTTGAGCACTTCGTCGGTCGTCTCCAGCACGGCGTTCTCTTCCGGCATTTCGTCGCGCGCCGGCTGCACGGACAGCGCCGGCAGGATCTTGTGCGACAGCGCCAGCCAGCGGTACTGGGCCAGCTGCAGGTCGGCCAGGCCATTGGTCAGGGCGCGGCGCGATTCGAACAGTTCGTTTTCCGTGTCCAGCAGGTCCAGCAGCGAACGCTGGCCGATCTGGAACTGCTCGCGGTAGGCGTTGCGCACCTTGGCGGTGGCGATCTCGTGGTCGCGCAGGAAGGGAATCTGCTCGCGCAGGCGCACGATGTTGTTCCAGGCCACGGCCAGGTCCTGCTGCACGTTGCGGCAGGTGTAGTCGCGCACGTCGCGCGCCGCGTAGGACTGCTCGGTGGTCTGGCGCACGCGGGCCGAATCGGCGCCGCCGCGGTACAGGTTGTAGCTCATCACCAGCTGCACGCTCGAGCTTTGCACGTCGCGGTATTGCGGCTCGGGCTGTTCGCGGTCGCGGCCGGTGGCGGCCACGAACTCGAACTTGGGCGAGAAGGCGCCCTTGGCCGAGGCCACGCCGGCGTTGGCCGCCTGCAGGTAGGCCTGCTTGGCCAGGAAGCTGGGGTTCATGCGCAGCGAGTCGTCGAAATTGGCCGGCTGCTGCGGCAGCTTGCCCGCCACGTCGGGAATGGGCTGCAGATCGACCGCGGGCGTCATGCCGGTGATGCGCTGGAAGCGCTGCTGCACGTCGATCAGGTTGGCGCTTTCGGTCATCAGGTTGGTCTGCGCCAGCGCCAGGCGGCCGCCGGCCTGTTCCAGGTCCACCCGGCGGCCCACGCCCGATTCGGCGCGTTCGCGGATCTGCTTGAGCGTGTCCTCGTGCAGCGAATAGTTCTGGCGCGCCAGCAGCTCCATCTCGCGGTAGCGCTGCAGGTCCACATAGGCCTGCACCGCCGAGTAAGCGGTGCTGTCGCTGGTGGCCAGCAGTTCGTAGAAGCGGCCCAGCTTGTCGTAGCCGGCCTGCTTGATGTCATTGCTGGTGCGGAAACCGTCGAAAATCAGCTGGCGCAGTTCCACGCTGTAGCCGGGACGGCTCCAGTTGTACGAGCCGCGGTCCGGCACGTTGCTGCGCCATTCCTTGCCTACGAAGCCCTGGGCGTTGACCTGCGGGCGCAATCCGCCGCGCGCAACATTCTGGCCTTCCATGGAGGCACGGAAGTCGTGGTACTTGGCCTGGATTTCCGGGTTGCTGAGCAGCGTCTGCTCCACAACCTGGTTCAGGGTGGTACCGGCCTGTTGCTGTGCGTACGCGGCAGGCGCAAACAGGACGGCGACGATGGCGGTCGTGCGTTTGAACGAAAACGTAGGCATAGTCGGTCTCTAGTTATAGTTTGGAACAAACGGCCGACAGTTTGTACGAGAATGTTATTTTAATCGACTAAAAATTTGTTAATTCTTTGCGCAAACACAATCTTTGCGTCATCATACCCGCAAACATACTTGGTGATGTTTAAAAAACTCTTATAAATCAACATCATATCCGTTTTTTGCGCATAAAATCTTTTTATTTCAAAGCGCTTCCCAAGCCGGATTATTGTCAAGAATCGACAATTTCGACGCGATGTGGGTTGATCGATTTAGTTACAAGTAACGATTCCGGCGGCGCATGAAACGTCATGTTTCTGTCAATGTTTCACGTTGGTGCGCCGATTTCGGTAACTATTTATAAACCGTCGCGCAGCCGGGCCAGCACGCCGCGGCCCGCCACCACGCCGCTGGCCATGACCGCGGTCAGCAGATAGCCGCCGGTGGGCGCTTCCCAGTCCAGCATTTCGCCGGCGCAGAACACCCCCGGGGCGCCGACCAGCATCAAGCGGGCGTCCAGCGCCGCGCGCTCGACCCCGCCCGCGCTGCTGATCGCCTCGTCGATGGGGCGCGCGCGCAGCAGCCGCAGCGGCAGCGCCTTGATGCGGCGCGCCAGCAGGCCGGCATCGGCGTAGGCTTCGGCGCCCGCGCATTCGCGCAGCAGGGCCGCCTTCACGCCCTTGATGCCCAGGCGGCTTTGCAGGTGGCTGGACATCGAGCGCGCGCCGCGCGGATGCATCGCCGCGGCCGCCACCCGTTCGGCCGGCCAGTCGGGCAACAGGTCCAGCCAGGCGGTGGCCGCGCCGTGGGCGTCGATGGCATCGCGCAGGCCCGCACTGCATGCGTAGACCAGGCTGCCCTCGATGCCGCTGTCGGTGACCACGAATTCGCCGCGCCGCCATGGCCCGTCCTGCGCCAGCGCCATCGCCACTGCCTTGACCGGCTGGCCGGCCGCGCGTTGCCGCATGGGTTCGGTCCAGTCGGCCTCGAAGCCGCAGTTGGCCGGGCGCAGCGGCGCCACCGCCACGCCGTGTTCGCGCAGCGTGGCGGTCCAGGCGCCGTCCGAGCCCAGGCGTGCCCAGCTTGCCCCACCCAGCGCCAGCAGCGCCGCATCGGCCTGGACCGTCAGCGCGCCGTCCGGCGTGCCAAAGCGCAGCGCCCGCGGGTCGGCCGGCTCGCCGGCCGGCCACCCCAGCCAGCGATGCCGCATGTGAAAGCCCACGCCGGCGGCGCGCAGCCGCGCCAGCCAGGCGCGCAACAGCGGCGCGGCCTTCATCTCGCGCGGGAACACCCGCCCCGAAGTGCCCACGAAAGTCTCCACGCCCAACCCGTGCGCCCAGTCGCGCAACGCCTGGGCATCCCACTGCGCCAGCCATTGCGCCACCCAGTCGGCGCGCGCGCCGTAGCGCGCCCCGAACGCCGGCGGCGCCTCGCTGTGCGTCAGATTCAGGCCGCCGCGTCCGGCCAGCAGGAACTTGCGGCCGACCGACGGCATGGCGTCGTAGACATCGATGCGCAGGCCATGGCCGGCCAGGGTCTCGGCGGCCATCAGGCCGGCCGGGCCGGCGCCGATGATGGCCACGCGCGCGGCGCGCGGGGAGGGCGCGCCGGCTTGCGGCGCCGCTGCGGCGGATAGGGAATCAGGGGGCATGCAAGGGCGGGGCGGGCGCGGCCGGATGCCGCGATGGCGGATTTTCGCACGCCGCGCGCCCGGCTCAACGCAGCCGGCGGCCCTGCGCGTCGAGCACCGCCTCGCCGTCCTCCTTGGCGAACGCGCGGCGCGGCGGCGGCGGCAGGATATCCAGCACCACTTCCGACGGGCGGCACAGCCGCACGCCCAGCGGCGTGGCCACGAACGGCCGGTTGATCAGGATCGGGCGCGCCAGCATGGCGTCGAGCAAGGCCTCGTCGTCCAGCGCCGGGTCGTCCAGCCCCAGTTCCGCGTAAGGCGTGCCTTCCTGTCGCATGGCCGCGCGCACGTCCAGGCCGGCCTGCGCGATCAGCGCCCGCAGCGTGGCGCGGTCGGGCGGCGTGGCCAGGTATTCGACGATGCGCGGCTCGATGCCGCAATGGCGGATCAGCGCCAGGGTATTGCGCGACGTCCCGCACTGCGGGTTGTGATAGATCGTGGTCGTTGCCATGGCCGGGTCCGCCTCATGGATAATATTTCGACTATACTCGAAATATGGAAACCAACGCCGCCATCAAAGCTCTGGTCGCCCTGGGCCACGCGTCGCGCCTGACCGCGTTCCGCCTGCTGGTGCAGGCCGGCGCCGACGGCGTGGCCGCCGGGCAGCTGGCGCAGGCCATGGGCATCGCGCCCTCGTCGCTGTCCTTCCATCTCAAGGAACTGGTCCAGGCCGGCCTGCTGGAGGCGCGCCAGGATGGCCGCTTCGTCATCTACGCCGCGCGCTACGACACCATGGCCGGGCTGATCGCCTATCTCACCGACAATTGCTGCCAGGGCGCGCCCTGCGACGCAGCGCCTTGCACCCGCGAACCCCGAGCATGATCACCGCCGCCGTCATTTTCCTGTTCACCCTGACGCTGGTGATCTGGCAGCCGCGCGGGCTGGGCATAGGCTGGAGCGCCTGCCTGGGCGCGGCCATCTCGCTGGCCACCGGCGTGGTGCACTGGAGCGACATTCCCGTGGTGTGGGGCATCGTCTGGAACGCCACCGCCGCCTTCATCGCCATCATCATCGTCAGCCTGCTGCTGGACGAAGCGGGCTTTTTCGAGTGGGCCGCGCTGCACGTGGCGCGCTGGGGCCGCGGGCGCGGCCGCATGCTGTTCGCCTGGATCGTGCTGCTGGGCGCGGCCGTCTCGGCGCTGTTCGCCAACGACGGCGCCGCGCTCATCCTCACCCCCATCGTCATGGCCATGCTGGCCGCGCTGGGCTTCGGCGCCGGCGCCACGCTGGCC
This sequence comes from Bordetella genomosp. 6, assembly GCF_002119705.1. Classification (NCBI taxonomy): domain Bacteria; kingdom Pseudomonadati; phylum Pseudomonadota; class Betaproteobacteria; order Burkholderiales; family Alcaligenaceae; genus Bordetella; species Bordetella genomosp. 6. The sequence goes on along the minus strand of NZ_CP021107.1, from coordinate 3,896,578 downwards.
TTCGTCATGGCCGCCGGCTTTGTCGCCGACACCGCCAGCCTGCCGCTGATCGTCTCCAACCTGGTCAACATCGTCTCGGCCGACTACTTCGGCATCGGCTTCAACCGCTATGCCGCGGTGATGATCCCCGTGACGCTGGTGTCGGTGGCCGCCACGCTGGCGGTACTGCTGCTGCGCTTCGGCGCCAGCGTGCCGGCGCGCTACGACGCCACCCAGCTGAAAGCGCCGCGCGCGGCCATCCGCGACCCGCGCACCTTCCGCGCCGGCTGGATGGTGCTGGCCCTGCTGCTGGTGGGGTTCTTCGGCCTGGAGCCGCTCGGCGTACCGGTCAGCGCCACGGCGGCGGCGGCCGCCGCCGTGCTGCTGGCGGTGGCCGGGCGCGGCCATTTCATCAGCACGCGCAAGGTCATGCGCGAAGCGCCCTGGCACATCGTGGTGTTTTCGCTCGGCATGTACCTGGTGGTGTTCGGCCTGCGCAACGCCGGGCTGACGCAATCGCTGGCGGACTTGTTCGGCTGGTTCGCCTCGCACGGCCTGTGGGCCGCCACCTACGGCGTGGGCCTGGTCACCGCCTTGCTGTCGTCGGTGATGAACAACCTGCCCACCGTGCTGGTGGGCGCCCTGTCGATCGACGCCAGCAGCGCCAGCGGCGCGGCGCGCGAGGCCATGGTCTACGCCAACGTCATCGGCAGCGACCTCGGCCCCAAGATCACGCCCATCGGCAGCCTGGCCACGCTGCTGTGGCTGCACGTGCTGGCGCGCAAGGGCGTGCGCATTTCGTGGGGCTATTACTTCAAGGTCGGCATCGTGCTGACCCTGCCGGTGCTGCTGCTCACGCTGGGCGCGCTGGCGCTGCGGCTGTCGTGAGGGCAGGGCGGGGCAGGCCCGCCCCGCCGCCAGCCGCTTACTCGGGCTGCAGGTTCGCCTCGCGCATGCGGCGGCCCCAGGTGTCGAGCTGCGACTGCACGAACTGCTGCTGTTGCGCCAGCGTGTTGGGCGCCGTGGTCATGCCCAGGCCCTTGAACTTCTCCTGGATCTCGGGGCGCGCCAGCGCCTTGTTGACCGAGTCGTTCAGGCGCTGGGCGATCTCCGGCGGAATGCCCGCCGGGCCGGCCAGGCCTACCCACACCACCAGATCGAAGGCCTTGTAGTCGGTCTCGGCGAAGGTCGGCACGTCGGGCAGGTCGGGCAGACGCTGCTCGGTGCTGACCGCCAGCGCGCGGATCTTGCCGGCGCGCAGCAGCGGCGTGGCCACCGACAGGTCGCCCAGCACGTAGTCCACCTGGCCGCCGGCCAGGTCGGTCAGCGCCGGCGGCTGGCTCTTGTACGGCACGCCTTCGGCGCGAATGCCGGCGATGTTGTTGAACGCCACCGCGCCCACCTGGCCGCCGGGCGAGCCGTAGCCGTAGTTCAGCGAGCCCGCCTTGGCTTTCTGCACCAGCTGGTCCATCGTCTTGATGTCGCTGTCGCCGCGCACCAGCAGCAGCATGGGCATGGTGGTCAGGCGCGAGATGTGCGTGAAGTCCTTCTGCGCGTCGTACGGCAGCTTCTTGAACAGGCCCGGGTTGATCGAGTTCAGCGAGCTGCTGGCGATCGTCAGCGTGTAGCCGTCGCCGGGCTGGCGCACGGCGTACTCGGTGCCGATCAGGCCCTGCGCGCCGGGCTTGTTCTCGACCAGGACGTTGGCGCCCAGGTCCTTGCGCAGCTCTTCGGCGATGATGCGCGCGCTGGTGTCGGTGGCGCTGCCGGGCGAGAAGGCGGCCACGATCTTGATCGGCTTGTCGCCCGGATAGGTGTCGGCCGCGCCCGCCGTGCCGGCGGCCAGGGCCAGGACGGCGCCGGCCAGCAGCGCGGATTTGAAGCTATGCATGAGTGGTCTCCTGTGCTTTATAGGAATAGGAATGGGCAAGCGCTCAGCGCCTGGGCGGCGGGGCCGCCATTTCTCCCAGCGCGGGCGGACCGCGCCGGATCGCCGCCGGGGTGTGCGACAGCTTGATCGGAATGCCCGGGCCGGTGTAGTCGGGCTGTTGCACCACCATGCGGCGGTGCGCCGTGTGCGGCGCGGCCGCCACGGCGGCGATATCCAGGATGGGCGCGGCCGGCACGTTCTGCGCCAGCAGCTGCTGGCCGAACGGCTCGCCGTCGACCTGCGCGAACGCCTGCGACAGCGCGGCGTCCAGCGCCTCGCGGTTGACCACGCGCTGGCCGTTGGTCGCGAAGCGCGCGTCGCCGGCCAACTCGGCCACGCCCAGTTGCGCGCACAACTTGGCGAACAGCCGGTCGTTGGCCACCGCGATGAACAGCGGGCAGGTGCGCGTGCGGTACACGTTGTACGGCACGATGTTGGGATGGCCGTTGCCGCTGGGGCCGGGCGTCTTGCCCGAAGCCAGGTAGTTGGTCAGGAACGGATGCGCCACCGACACCGCCGAGTCGTACAGCGCCACGTCGGCCATCTGGCCGCGGCCGGTGCGGTGGCGCGCCTGCAGCGCCAGCAGCACCGCGATGGCCGCGTTCATGCCGGTGGTCAGGTCCACCACCGGCACGCCCAGTCGCACCGGCGGGCCGCCGGCCTCGCCGTTGATGCTGAGCAGCCCCGCGATGGCCTGCACCGCCGCGTCGTAGCCCGGCAGCTGGCCCAGCGGCCCGTCGTCGCCGAAGCCCGTGATGCGGCAATGCACCAGCCGGGGAAAGCGCGCGGTGATCTCGGACGGATCGGCGACGCCCCAGGCGCGCAGCGTGCTGGCCTTGAAATTCTCGATCAGCACGTCGGCCGTCTCCAGCAGCTGCCACAGCGTCTCGCGGCCGGCCTCGCTGTTCAGGTCCAGCACCATGCTGCGCTTGTTGCGGTTGACGGCCCGGAAGTACGCCGACGCGCCGTCCACGAAGGGCGGCCCGAAACCGCGGCACTCGTCGCCTTCGGGCGACTCGATCTTGATGACGTCGGCGCCGTGGTCGCCCAGTATCTGGCCGCAGAATGGCCCGGCCAGGACGCGCGAGGCGTCGATGACGCGCAGGCCGGCCAGCGCGCCGCCGCTATCGGTGCTTTGCATATCGTGATCTCCTTTGCGGGACGCGGCGCTCAGGCGCGCGCGATGCGCCACTCGAATTCATGGCCGGCCGCGCCGCGGCGCACCGTGCCCTGCAGCGCCAGCCGGTGGTTGTGCGCGTCCAGCGCGCCGGTCAGCAAGCCTTGCCAGGCTTGCGCCACGCAGGGGTGCGCGTCCTGCACGTCGTCCATCAGCGTCCAGCCCGTCTGCCGCACGCGCGCTTCGCCATCGGCCTCGACGACCTCGCAGGCGTCGCCCTGCGCCTGGCCCAGGGCCTGCATGAAGCGTGCGAACTGCGCCGCCGTGCCGTCGGGCTCGAAGCCCAGCGCGCGCGCCGTCTCGTGGTAGAACTGCATGCCTATCATGTGCGCCGTCACGCGCAGCAGATGCGTGGCCTCGTCCGGCCCCCACAGCATCACCGCCGTCGGCAGCGCCGTGCGCACGTACTCCATGGCGTAATTGCGGCTGGCCTTGGCCAGGCGCGTGGCCGGCCAGGTGGCGGTGGGCAGCACCGGCGCGGCCGCCGGGTCGAAATCCGGCGCGTCCTCGTCGCGCGCGAAACGCAGCCGCTCGTGCGGCAGCAGGTCGCGGTCGTACTCGTAGTAATAGCCCTCCAGGCCCGACTGCCCGTCGGCCGCCTGCTTGGTGCACACGAAGCCCAGGCGCGGGTTGTTCAGCGTCACGCCGTTCTGCGCATGCCAGCCCGCCAGCATCGCGCGCGACACCTCCGAGGGAATGCCGCACAGCGCCGTGCCCGACCAGATCCAGCGCGGCGCCGAATAACGGATCCACGCCTTGCGGTCGGACTCGTACATGTATTGCACCGCCACCCCGCCGATGTGGTTGGACAGGTAGTGGTATTGGGCGGCGGCCACCGCCGGCGGCAGGTGCGCGATGCCCAGCTTCTCCAGCCCGGCCAGGAAGCGCTGGTTGCGCTGCCGGCAGAAAATCTCGTAGACCAGCTCGGCCGCGCGCGGGGTGCCGCGCCGCGTCACCGTCGACAGCACAATGCCGGTGAAATAGGCGTGATACCACTCGGCCACCGCGCGCCACGCGCGCTCATCCTGTTGCGGGTTCTGCATCGTCAATTCCCAGAAAAAGTTCAGATCGCCGGCAGCGGCATCACGCTGCCCACGATCGCGTCGGCAATCCCGTGCGCGATCGACTCGCGCTCGGCCTCGGTCTCGCCCTCGCGCGGGCGGTACCACAACGTCGTCCAGTTCAGCGCGCCCAGCAGCGGCTTGACCGCCAGCGCCGGCGGCGCCGCGCGAAACTGCCCGGCCGCCACGCCCGCTTCCACCACCGCGCGAAACAGCGATTCATAGCGGTCGCGCAATTGCACCAGTTCTTCCAGCTCGGCGCGCTGGCCCGCCGTGGTGCGCCCGGCCAGCCGCAGCTCGATGCCCTGCACCGTCACGCGCTGGTAGGGCAGGTGCGCCATCATCAGGTGCGTATGCGCGTGCGCCATGTTCCACAGGCGCCGCGCCGGCGTCACCGACAGGTCCGCCGCCAGCGGCTCGACCGCGTCCAGGTTCAGCTGCATGGCGCGCCGGTGCACCGCGAAGAACAGGTCCGTCTTGCTGCGGTAGTAGTAATACACGCTGCCCTTGGTCACCCCGATCAGGTCCGCCACCGAATCGATCGTCGCGGCGCTGAACCCCATCTCGGTGAACGCCCGGGCGGCCGCGTCCAGCAGCTCCACCTGGCGCAGCGGCATCTCCTCGTACGCGACCGCGGGCCGGGCCTTCATCGTCAGCCTCGCGCCGCCAGCACGCTTTTCTTGATCGCGCGCGCCAGCACCACCCGCTGGATCTCCGAGGTGCCTTCGTAGATCTCGGTGATGCGCTGGTCGCGGTAGCAGCGCTCGGCCGCGCTCGGCTTCACGTAGCCGCGCCCGCCCAGCACCTGCATGGCGTCGTCGACCACCGTATGCGAGACTTCGCTGGCCAGCAGCTTGGCCATCGCGCCCAGCGTGCCGATATCCTCGCCCGCGTCGTACGCGCGCGCCGCTTCGTACACCATCATCCGCGACGACGACATGCCCGTCATCGCATCGGCCAGCTTGAAACCGATGCCCTGGTGATCGATGATGCTGCGCCCGAAGGTCTCGCGCGACACCGCGAAATCGCACGCCTCGTCATACGCGCACAGCGCGATCCCGTTGGCCTGCGCGGCCACCACCACCCGGCCGATCGTCAGCGTCGCCAGGGCCAGCTTCAGCCCATGGCCCAGCTCGCCCACCAGCGCGTCCTCGGCCACCCAGGTATCCAGCTTCAGGTTGGTGGTCGTCGTGCCGCGGATGCCCATCTTGTCTTCGTAGAAATCGACCGCCACGCCCTCGGCCTCGCGCGCCACCACGAACGCGCTGATATTGTTGCGCTGCCCCTCGGGCCCGGTGCGCGCGAACACGATGAAATGGTGCGAGTGCCCGCCATTGCCCAGCCAGCACTTCTCGCCGCGGATGCGCCAGCCCGCGCCCTCGCGCTCGGCGGTGGCCTGCACCGCACCCGCGTCCGAGCCCGCGCCGCGCTCGCTCAGCGCGAAATTCACCGCGCGGCCCTCGCGCGCCAGCCCGCCCAGCAACGCCGACTTCTGCGCCGCCGTGCCGCCCAGCAGCACCGGAAACGCGCCCAGCGACAACGCCGCCAGGATCGCCGCGGTCGACGCGCAGCCCTGGGCCACCGTCTCGACCACCGCGATCACCGAGGTCAGCGAAGCGCCGCCGCCGCCGTACTCCCTGGGCACGAACATCCCGGAAATCCCGCTCTCGCGCAGGGGCGCCAGATGCTCCTCCGGATAGCGCTGATCCCGGTCGATCTCCGCCGCCAGCGGCGCGAAAACCTCGCGCGTCAACGCCGCGGCCTTGTCCCGCCAGGCCGCCGCTTCCTGCGTCAGCGCCGGTTGCCAGATCCCATGCATAGGTTCGTCTCCGTGATACATACTACTCAGTATTTAATTTGCTGGAGAGAAAGATACTACTCAGTATTTGATAGCGGGATTGGGGGAAACCCGCATCATACGACCGGCCGCCTCGCCCGTTTGGCGGACAGCCCCGCGCGCCCCGCCGCGGCACAATCGAGGCGCACGCGCCCGCGGCGCAAGGGGAGGGAGCATGGACGCGGAAAAAGCCCTGGACCATGGCGCCTGGCAGAAAATCGTGCTGTACGTCGTGCCCGGCGCCATCGTCATCATCAGTTTCACCCTGGCCTTCGACGTGCACCAGCGCGTGCTGCAGAACGAGGAAGGCCGCTGGCTGGCCGCCGCCATCTTCCTGGTCTGCGTCGTCGCCATGGGCAGCCTGCTGGAAGAGCTGGCCGGCCGCTTCGAGGCGCGCTGGGTCGACGGCCGCCTCTACCCCTGCCTGCGCGGCCTGGCCAAATGGCGCCGCACCCTGGACCGCATCCCCGGCAACCGCCCCAGCCGCGCCGCCTACGTGCACAGCCTGTGCGCCGTCTGGGAGCAATACCTGGAACTGCCCGCCAGCCCCGCGCTTGCCAGCGTGCGCTGGCGCTATTACGAAAACCTCGTCATCCGTTACCGCGCCTCCATTGCGCTGGGCCTGGCCAGCGGGCTGTCGCTGCTGACCTGGGCGGCGGCGATCGCGCTCGCCAGCTGGAGCGCGGGCGGCTGGGCCGGCGCGGGGCCGCAGGGGTTCCGGCTGGCCGCGGCGGGCCTGTTCCTGGTCCTGGCGGCCTATCTGTTGCTGATCGAAGTGCCGTCGTCATGCGCCATCCTGCACTGGCACCGGGTGAAGCTGGTCCAGCGGTACCGCAGGCGCCGCGATGCGCTGCCTTGATCCTGCTTGACGCGCCAAGCCGGTTCCCGTAGTCTTTTATACCGATCGGTATAAAAGGAGCCGCAGACATGGAATTCCAAGGCAAGGCCGCCCTCGTCACAGGGGGCACGCGCGGCATCGGCGCCGCCATCGTCCGCCGGCTCGCGCAGAAGGGGGCCGCCGTTGCCTTCACCTACGCCAGCTCGGATCGGGCCGCCGCCGAACTCGCACGCGAACTCGGCGCCAGCGGGGCCAGGATCCTGGCCATCAAGGCCGACAGCCGCGACCCGCTCGCCGTCCGGGCGGCGGTGGCGCAGACGGCCAGGGAACTGGGCGGCCTGGACATCCTGGTCAACAGCGCTGGCGTATTCCCCGCCGGGCCCATCGAGGACGCCACGCTCGACGAGATCAACGACACGCTGGCCATCCACGCGGCGGCGGTCTTCGTGGCCTCGCAGGCCGCGCTTGCCCATATGGGCGAAGGCGGGCGCATCATCTCCATCGGCTCGTGCTTCGCGCAGCGGGTGCCGTATGGCGGCGTGACGCTGTATGCGATGAGCAAATCCGCGCTGATCGGCTTCACCAAGGGCCTGGCGCGCGAGGTCGGCCCGCGCGGCATCACGGTCAATATCGTCGACCCGGGCTCGACCGACACCGATATGAACCCCGCCGACGGCCCGACGGTCGACGCCGAGCTGGAACTCATGGCGGTCAAGCGCTACGCCCAGCCCGACGAGATCGCCGCCGCGGTCGGCTACCTGGCGGCGGCCGAGAGCCAGTTCATCACCGGCGCCTCGCTCGCCATCGACGGCGGCTTCACCGCATAGCGATGCCCATGCCTCCCCACACAGCCTGGATGCTCCTGGCGCTGGCCGGCGCGCTGGAAATCGTCTGGGCCCTGGCGCTCAAGCAGGCGGACGGACTCACCCGGCTGTGGCCCAGCCTGATCGGCATAAGCGTGGCCATGCTCAGCCTCGTCCTGCTCGCGCTGGCGCTCAGGCACCTGCCGGTGGGCACCGCCTACGCCATCTGGGTGGGCATCGGCGCCTTCGGCGTGGCGGTCTTCGGAACGCTGGTGCTGGGCGAGCCCATGTCGGCGGCCAAGCTGCTGTTCCTGGCGCTGATCGGCATCGGCGTGGCGGGCCTGCGGATGATCGAACCATGAGCGCCAAACCCGCATCCCCGCCCGCCCCGAAAATCGGCCGCCCGCGCGCCTTCGACCGGGACGCGGCGCTGCTGGCGGCCATGCGCACCTTCTGGACCCAAGGCTACGAAGGCACCTCGATCCAGGACCTGGTGCAGGCCATGGGCGTGAACAAGCCCAGCCTGTATGCCACCTTCGGCTGCAAGGAAGAAATCTTCCGCGAGGCGGTCGAGCTCTACGACCGCCTCGAGGGGCGCGCCACCTCGCAAAGCCTCGCCCAGGCCCGCACCGCCCGCGAGGCCGTCGAAACCATGCTGCGCGCCAACGCGCGCGCCTATGCCGTGGCCGAGGGGCCGCGCGGCTGCATGATCGTGCTGTCATCCCTGCTAGGCGCGCCCGAGAACGCGCGCGTGCGCGCGTTCCTGGCCGACAACCGCCTGGCCGGGGAAACCCTGCTGAAAGACCGCCTCGCGCAAGGCATCGCGCAAGGCGACCTGGCGCCCACCGCGGACATCGCCCAGCTGGCCGCCTTCTACACCACCGTGCTCGAAGGGCTCTCCATCCAGGCCCGCGACGGCGCCGGCGCGGACAAACTCGGCATGATCATCGATGCCGCCATGCTCGCCTGGCCGGCCTGACCCCGCCCGGCCGCGCCGGCGAACCGGGCGCGCGCGCGGGCGCCGCGATACCTCGCTACGGCCGCGCGCCGTTTTGCCCGGCCACCAGGTCCTGGACGTATGCGCGCAGCGAGCGCGGCTCGCGGCCCAGCGCCGCGCGCAGCGCAAGACTGTTGCCGCCCAGCCCATAGGCTCGGTAGTGCTCCATCACCTTGGCCAGCAGCTGCAACTGCGCCTCGCCATAAGGCAGGCGCGCATGCGCCGCCCATTCGTCGAAACCCGGCTGCAGCGCCGCGACCGGCGCGCCCAGCGCCTCCGACAGGGCCGCCACGACATCCAGGCGGCTGTACATGCCGGCGCACAGCTCCAGCGTCGCGAAAGCCAGCCGGTCCTGCGTCAACGCAATCGCCGCCGTTTCCGCGACGTCGCGATAATCCACCCGGGCGATGCGCGTGTCGTTGGGAAAGGGTTCGGCAAAGCGGCCATGATCGCGGATCGACGCCCACGCCAGGCCTATGTTCTGCATGAAATTGGCCGGGTGCAGAATCGTGTACTCCAGCCGGGAAGAATAAAGCGCATCCTCCACCGCAATCTTGCTGGCGTGGTTCGCCAGCCGGATATTGGTCGGCTGGATCACCGAAGAAAACACGAACTTGCGCACCCCGCTGCGCTGCGCCGCCTCCACCAGGGCCACCCCCATCGCCGCCTCGTCGGCGGCGAACGCCGGCCCGATATGAAACACCCCGTCCACGCCGCGCGCCGCCTCGGCCAGGCTGGCCGCATCGCGCAGATCGCCGATGGCGATCTCGGTCGCGCCCAACGCACGCGCCACCGCCGCGCGCGCCTCGTCGCGCACCAGCGCCCGCACCGCGACATCGCGCCGGCGCAACGCCGGCACCACCAGGCCGGCAAACTTGCCGGCCGCCCCTACAACCAACACAACGGATCGAGCGCTGCCCACTGGCTTCTCCCTGGTAACGATGAATCGATGCAGCCAGTCTAGATACTCGCCATGGGCCAAACAATACGCGCCCACAGTGAAGCTGAATCACGAAAATCGAGATAACCATGAGCCGCCTCGAAGACCTCGAAACCTTCATCCACATCGCCGAAGCGGGCAGCCTCACCCAGGCCGCGCGCCGCCTCGACCGCTCGCTGCAGGGCGTCAGCCGAACCCTGGCGACGCTCGAACAAGACCTCGGCGTCCAGCTCGTCCACCGCAGCACGCGGCGCCTCGCGCTCAGCGAAGCCGGCCAGGCCTACTACCACCGCATCAAACCCGCCATCGCCGCCATCGCCCAAGCCCGCCTGGAAGTCGCCGAGCGCCGCGCGGCGCCGTCCGGCACCTTGCGCATCGGCGCCCCGGTCCTCTTCGGACCCGACTTCCTCGTTCCCGTCATCGCCGACTACATGCGCGCCTACCCGCAGGTCCACGTCGACCTGCAACTCACCGACGACTTCGCCGACCTGGCCGGCGAGAGCCTGGACCTCGTCGTGCGCATCGGCGACCTGCCCGACTCCGGCCTGCAGGGACGGCGGCTCGGCGCCCTGCGGCGCGTCGTATTCGGCGCGCCCGCCTACTTCGCACAGCACGGCCGCCCCACGCATCCCGAGGAACTGCGCCAGCACGCCTGCATCGTCCGTACCGTCGACCCGCATCCGGGCCGCTGGGCCTTCCAGATCGCCGGCAAGCGCCGCACGGTCACCGTGCGCGGCGCCTTCCGCGCCAACACCATGGCGGCCATCTACAGCGCCGTCGGCGCTGGCCTCGGCCTGGGCTACTCGCCGCGATGGCAGATCCAGCGCCTGCTGGACGCGGGGCAGGTCGAAACCGTGCTCGAAGACTTCGAGCCCAGGCCGGTGCCCATCCACGTGCTCTGGCAGGAGAACAGGCTGATGCCGGCGAAAGTGCGGGCGTTCGTGGATTGTTTGGTGGCGGGGGGGAGGTTGGAGGGGGTGTAGGGGGCGACACGGAAGGCGCCCGTTTGTATGCCCGATGCTGTGCACTGTTTGGAACCGACAATGAGGGTGGTTGGCGGGCAGCCCGGGGAGAAATATCAGGTAGGTATGAAGGGCACGCTAGTAAACGCCGATATTTACCTCGACGCAAAGCGGAATGTTTAGTTGTACATTGCGCGCGGCTGAAAGCAACGTGTTTGGGTAGGAACGAGACGCGAACTTCACGAAGAGATGTAACATACGGCGCAGAGGAAGAAATAAAAATTCCGCTCAACCAATGAAAGCCGAGCGTCAATTGAAACCGAAGCGCTATGCGGCGGGAGTTAATTTAAGCTCTAGGCCCGAACGGGGAAACCAATGGAAGCTGCACTCTGGGGACTTCTTGGCACAATTGCCGGCGCTGCCGCAAGCATTGCGACTACTGTAATCGCCTCCCGAAATGCCGCCAATCTGCAATCCTCCGCAGCGATGCTAGAACGCAACGAGAAGGTAAGAGTATTCCAACTCGATACGCTCATTGAGTTGCAAGACGCTGTTCACGATGAGGTGCGGGCTGCGGTGCTCGTTTACCTGGCAGATGAAGCAGCTTTCCGAGAGACGGGTACATGGGGACGAAACCTTCTCGGTGAAGAACTTAACAACAAAGTGCTCTTAGCGAGCAGGCGAAGCCTTCTGCTTGCGCAACGTGTGGCTGACGACGGTCTGCGAGATCGTCTAAAGGCGTTACGAGCATTGCTTACGGAGATGCAAATGGCTCGTGATATTGGTGCCGCGGAGCGTGCGCATTTCGTTGCTATGGAGATGGGGACGTCTGTTATGGAGCAGATTGGCAGCATTGTTCGCTCGTTGTATTCGAGCGGCGAGCGTAGCAATTAATTCAAGCCGACGCCGCTGTGTAAATAGGTTTAACCCAGTTCTATAGATCACAGGATCAGTATTGGACAGCAAGAAGGCCGCCGCACTGAGTACCAAAATTGAGGAACTCGAATCCCTCATGGTCGCGTATGCGACCGATGGTAGAACATCTGATCAGCCGTACAGGTATCGTCGCCTATACGCTGAAATCACAGTGGAGCTCGAGGAGGCAAAGTACGCGAACCCGAATCCTCACAAATCGCTCGAAGTTTTCTATGCCTTCTGCAAGTTGAAGGCAATGGCGAAGTATGCTGAGCGCCGAGCCTATGTGAGTGAACTCTATGCTGAAGTCCTGCTTGACCTCAAGCGAGTTCAAAGCAACATGCCTACGCCAAAGGTGTGGGGTAAGGCAAATGCTGTGCTCGACGATGAGTTAAGCCCGATTCGCACTCAGTGGCTGAAGGCCAAGAACTTCATTTATGCAACTCCAAGTGATTATGAGAATTCTATCAAGGAGTCAATTGGTTCGGTAGAGTCTTGTCTTATGGTCTTGCTTAATGAACCGACAGGAACGCTAGGTAAGATCATCAAGCGCGCAAAGCTCGATGAAGACATTGAGCGATTAATCAGCCAGGCATACGGTCTGGCAAGCAACAAAGATTTTGTGAGGCACGGTGGCGTCAATCCGTCTTCACTTTCCGCACCGGAAGCAGAATTTTTTCTCGAGTTCGCGGGAACATCAATTCTCTATATTACAAAGAAGCTGAAAGGTGGTGGGCGTGATCTCTAACCTTTCATCGACGAGGCACCGGTTCGATAGAACATGCTGCAACTCGGCACAGAGGCGTTTGGAGTTTCAGCTTGCAGGCGACTTCTGGATGACACAGGCTTCCAGAATGTCGTGTAAGCCCAATCGAGGCCATGGGCATTCTCGGTTTCTTGCGCGAGCAGGTGCGGGGGGCCATGCTGTACCGCCTGGCCGGCCGTCCGCAGCGCGGGGTCAGGCGAATCGAGGCAGTGGCGGAGGAGGCCGGCGCGCAATTGGCGGCCACGGCGCCCAGGCCGAACAAGGATTCGGTGCGCGCGGCATTGCTGGTCGCGATCGCGCTCTATGTCGAATTGCGGGTGGACGAGCCGCCGTCTGAAGCGGTGAGCCGGATGCGGGAAGCGCTATATGACTATGTGGGCAGGCATGCTGGCGTTTCGTGCGAGTGAAGTTGCTAGGGCCGCGGTGGTAGAGGGGCCATGCCGCCTCAGATTGAGGCGAATGTCTGATTACGACCCAAAGCGGGCATTCGGCAATGCTGGTCCTCTTGGACTACTACTCGTAGTACGTCTACATCCGTAAAACGCGGACGACAAGATCGATGCCGAAACCGTAGAAGTGTAGTGAACCATGGACATCCGCCCGATCCGCACCGATGCAGGCTACAGGGCTGCGCTCAAGACAATTTCCCGGCTCATAGGGAATGACCCGAGCCTCTGCACGCCGGATGGCGACCGTCTGGATGTACTCGTCACACTCGTTCAGGCGTACGATGCCAAGGCGTTTCCCATCGACCTGCCAGACCCGGTGGAAGTCATCAAGTGCCGCATGGAATAAGCCAGCTTGACGGCGAAAGATCTCGAGCCGATGATCGGGAAGCGCAACCGCGTGTACGAAATCCTCAACCGCAGGCGCTCCCTGACGCTTCCCATGATCTGGAGGTTGCACAAAGGCTTGGGCATTCCTGCTGAAAACCTGATTCAGCCTTCAACGCACGCACTTTGATTGCCGGAAATCGGCTGGGTCCGTCTGGACGAACTGACGACGGCGCGTGGCGAACTGGGCTGCTGATCGAGCGTAGCCGGTCTTTCCTGGCCGAGAAGCGACTTAGCTGCCTACATCCCTGATGCGCGGCTGAGTGAGATGCGGGCGCCCACGCTCGATGGGCGGAAGGCGAGCCACTTAAGTGCCACTGTCCAAATTTTGGCCTGCTATTGTTGCTTTCAGTTGATCCATAGTTAGCCACTTTCGCCGCGAATGAACAACTCGATGACAATTCGAACAGAGTAAGACCAAGTCTGCCACTTTGGTCTTTTCGCCCGCCTCCATTGTGTGGACAGGTTTCGTGTGGTGCACATCAATGAGATTGGTGCCCGCGTCGCCATACTTCTTTGCAAAGTCAAAACCACACGCCGCGCAGAAGAGCCGTCCATGCTTCTTCAGCGCCTGGGCGTTTACCTCGGCCACGAGCCGCCTGTCTCGCTCCCTGTACCGGTGAATACGCGTAGCGATCTTTCCTTCTTCTGCTTCCTCAATGCCCGGCTCATCGGGTCCAGCCAAATCGACATCGGCCTTGTGTTCAACAATCCCCTGCCGAATGAATCGCGCCACTTCGGCTAGACGCTCAGGATCATCAGCAAACTGATCCCAAACCCTTAGCTCGTCGTGGTTGCCTCGCGTCAGGCCTGTCTTGCCATCAGACGTGTACGCTGGATCGAGACGCCGGAAGTTCATCAACTTCATGTAGACGCCGTTCGTGTTCCGGTAGGTCGTACTGGTCCGCTGCCCCAATACCGCGCCAAGCTGATTCAGCACCTCAGAAAGCTCCGCAATTGCCTGGGAGTCCTTCGCTGGAAGCGATCTACGATTGCGGATGTAGAGATCCAATGCGAGGATCAATTCATCCCTTGACCAAATGGCGTTGCGCCTGGCCATCCTCTCTTCGACCACCGCTTCATCAGGCTCCCCGCTAGTGAAGCTGAACGCCCAGGCGCGGATCGCTTCTTCTTCCCCAGCCAAGGCATGGTCCCAAATCGAGTGCGCTTGGCCAGGAAGCGATTGCGTATGCCGCAAGATGTTGTCGAAGTCATCGTCCGTCCACGCCCTTAGTTGTGCAGCACGCTGCATCGCCTCGAGGGGAAACGCCCAAGTCCTATTCTCTTGCGACCATGCGAGGTCAAACGGTTCTTCGGCCGTAAGGCCTAATGGAGGCAGGCCTGTCTGATAACACGCAAAGTCGATCCTAGACTGCACGCTACCGTGCACTCGGCCGTACTTCTGCATATCAGACAATCCGATAGCAGCGGCCGCTTCTTCATTCGTAAACAGTGCGATGATCCCATCGTTGTTGTTAGCTGCCTTTTTGAACCATCCTATCAATGCGGCAGTCCTCGTCTGGGTATCGCTACTAGATTGTGCGGGGGGGCCGGGCAAGGCATTCGGCAAACCCAAAGCGCGCCGGGCGTACCAAAGAGCGCGTGGGCTGAACTCTCCAGGATGATCTATGACGATTTGCTCATAGGAGATATCACCGTGGTTTGCCTCCCTAAGCGTGCGGAAACCCTCCGTGGGTCTCGGTCGGCAGACCGAATTTTCCGCAGCACCGATCAGTCCGCGATTGCGTAGTTGATCGAACGTACGGGTGGCGTGTCTAGATTGAAGACGCTTTATGGCGACATACTGGCTCACAGCCAGCACAATCTTTTCTTCAGCAGCGGAGAGGCTATTCAGGTTCAAGCCTGTCTTATCCGCGATTAGTTCGCGACCAAGCTCAACGGCCCGACGATCTAGCGCGCTCAGGACCTCGGAACTTAGGCGGCCTTGGGCGGCAGCGTTTTTCTTGAATTCCTGATGTTCCTCCCAGTCACCCAAGCCTGCAATTCTCCGAGCAATTTTTTCTTCCATCGGCTTTATATCCACGACATTGGTTAGCCACTCGCAGCTCCAGCACCATACAACAATTCTTTCAGCTATCCAAAGGCTGAAATCGATCCAAAGCAGACAGCCACTAACGTCGGAGTTCAGCGGCGGCCGAAAGTCGCCCGCTGCGATGAAGGGTTAGACGTCAGGGTATGTGCGATTGGCTTCGGCATTCAAATTCTCAAGAAGGTGCTCCACGTCATATAGAAAGCCGTTGCGGATAGCTATTTTGGTTCTTTCTAGACTTCCAAGCATGTGGTTTACAGGGACCTTGGTCTTGCCAAAGGTAAATGAAGTTGATGCAGACACTCGTTGGCGCTCGTTCACTGGACTGGCGATCACGGCGAAGAGCAAGGAGCCAAGTAGTGCTAACGGGAACTGCATCCTTCCGCTGAACGTGCCGATGTAGGGAGCGTTGACAAACTCCACCTTGTCCGAGAGCTCGCCGTCGTGGAGTAGAGAGCAGCGCATGACTTTGTAGACAAGATCTTCGAACCCAATGCGTTCGCTTGACCCGCTAGAACTCGAAATTTCGAACGAAAGTCTACCCGTTTTGGTCGGTGTTCCATTGCTTAGTGACCAGAGGATGAAAGGCAGGCTGTCTTTCAAGAATTTTTTACAGCGCTCAGAGGTCTTCTTTCCTGGATAGAGCTGCTTGGCTGTGCCGTCGATAGCAATTACAAGTTGTATGAACGCATTTTCGGCATCTCCTAGGCCGAGCTTGTCAGTGCACTCCTGAATTCGCGCAGCGATGGTCAATAGCGACTCTCCTGAGGTTTAACGCCTGAATTAGGCCGCGAAGCGACGTCGGCTTGAGTTGGCCATCATATTATGCGCAAGAAAATATAGCTGTCAGACTACAATTTCTCAATTCTTGGCCAACTTTTAGTCTGATACTTTAATCCTAGATTCGGGAAGGCTCCATATAGGAGAAGCTCACCAATGGACCGTCATTCACGGATCCAAGCACTTGAAGCCGCATTTCCGTTGCTGCCGCTACCGGAAATGTCGCTGCATCAAGCGTATCTGCTGGAACGATGCACAGGCATGGGAGATCTCCAGCGCCGAGTGGGTGGCAGCCGGGCGACAAGATGCCTGGCGCAGTTGGCAGGACTATAGCGACGATGAGTTGATTCGTTGTGAAGCGGCACTGGCCCATCTGCATCCGGCGGGCTGGGTCTACTACCTGCTTGCCTTTCTTTTGTTCGCCCTGCGGCATTGTGGAGTGCTGTCGTCGAACCCCGCTTGGTCACTGGCTAGCAGCGTTGTGTTCATCGTGACGCATCGCTCAGCCTACAGCTTGAGCCGGTAGCGGAGCCTATCGCCTGAGCGACGTGAAGCCATTGTTGCCTTTCTCCAGTATGTCGCTGTGCACGGAGGAGACAATGCCGCAGGCGCGGATAAGGCGCTGGAGCGCTACTGGAGAATGCTAAGGGTGTCTTGAGACCACGGTGGTCGGCACGGCGCAGGTTCGTGCGCGTCAATGATGTTAGGTCGAGTAAAGGGAAATTGAGTGTGCATCTACGGAGGGGCGCTATCCGACTCAAAGCGATCGTTCGTCCATTAGAAAAGAAAACTCCAGCAAAGTCTGAATTCACCGGATTGCGGGGCTTTTCGCACAGGTCTGGTGAAATGACTGGGGGCCGGCATCACAGGTGATATCAGCTCGCGCGGTTATCGAGATGTGACGGCAGCCAGCCTACAACAACGATTTGGCTCTCATCATCCCAAAAAAAGTAGAGTCGGAAACCGTATCGTCTATCTCGTGAGTCACTTCCCTTTAGATGTCGATCAAGAGGCCGGCGGCCCCCTCCATATTGGACAGAGTAAAGATCTGCGGCATATTTCACACCTTCGCCAGTCGCGCTGTCTTCGAGCTGAAGTGCATGTAGTGCTTCTTCATATGATCGCCTGCGTTCAGGTGTCCCTTCAACTCGCATTGGCACGTATTGATCACGAAGAAGCAACAGCGCGCGGTAGATAAATTGGGGGTCGTGAAACTCCGACTTTCGCACACCTTGATAAGCTCGATTAGCTATTTCAACTGATCCCGCCAAGTGCTCCTTGCACCAAGTTTCGAACTCATCCAATGTATCTGGGATTGGCGTTGGTTGCGGAGCGACAGACTCGGCGAGCCTTTTTTCAAGCAGCCGAATTCTGTGAAGTCGTTCCAGGGCCTGTGCTTTTGCAGAATTTGCCTCCTGCATAGCCGCCTCTCGCTCTGCGTCGGCGGTGAGAAGCAACCCGTCATACTGTCCCTTCTGCTCTTGAAGATCCTTCCGCAATTGATCATTGTCCTGCTCGAAGAGTCGAATCAATTCAGCGTCCGTGCCACCTGCCTTCCTAAGTCTCTCTCGCTCCATCTGTGCGGAAAGTTGGCGAACAGTGTTGAAACTAGGAAGTCGTTCTTCGCGTCCTGGTGCATGTGCCGCATTACTTAGCGATTGGTTCACCAGCCATTGCTCAAACTCTCCAGGGGCGGTCTCAGACCACGACGCTATTCGGTCAGGCAGAGCCAAAGGATGTTTAGATGGTTCGTCGACCCAAGCACGGAAGCCTGGGCGGTACGTACGCACAGCTTTCCTAAAAACTGATAACTCGCGCCCTACGCGATCAGTTAGGAGAAAACTGGCTGGCCCAGCGAGTACATAGACATGGGCGGCCCCAAGGGTGGCATTGTGCACCGAGTTGGCGGACGCGGCGGCCTCAGATGGATTGCTTGATCCATCAGGGAGCGCGAATACCAATACGTCGGCTTGTCGGTGTGGGTTCTCGAGTAAGGTGACTAGCTGCTCAACCTCGGAAGCAGTGGAAATCAACGATATGTCGCGCGTAAGGGGAACGCCATCGATTTCCGTTGGCCCATCGCCTATGATGGCACGTACAAAACCGGGAACGGTTCGCTGAAATGGTTCGTCAGCACCGCGACTAACGCAGATGAGGCGTGCTCCAAAGAGGGTGTCGCCGTTGGCGTCCATGCCGACACCGATTTCTGTCACCCACGTGCGTAGCGGTACGGTCTTGTCTGCATCGTCAAGGCGAGCAGCCCAAAATTGGTGCTCTGGTAGAGCAATTGCGGCAGTGCGTTGTGCGCCTATGTCAGTCAGTTCAAATGATTGGCCCCGCCATGCAGCGCCAGGAAGGTTACGACCGGCCCGACGATTCATCCATTTAAGGATGTGCTTGATGCTCTCAGTAAATCGGTCATGTCCTTTCGCCGGCCTAAGCTTTAACGTAACTTGGCTTACAGGTCGCACGACCGAGAGGCCTTCCCGCGGTTTTTCTGCAATAAGGGCTAGCTGTTCTTTGATGTCTTGGCTCGGTAGATTCATAGTCGTATGGGTGACGCCGAACGTTTGGGTACCAAACTAGAAAACGCAGCGACAGAAGAGTACGGGCTGGTTACCGTTGATGCTAATTGTTACCTTTTTACTGTATACCCTCGATTACGGCTTATGGCAATGGCTGGCCGCTACTGGCCGGCAAGCGACCGCTCGCCGGCCCGGATGTATCAAACCTCAGTTTGCTCAGTCAACTCAAGAGCATCGTCGACCTCTATGCCAAGGTAGCGAATTGTGCTTTCAAGATTCACATGCCCTAGCAGCAACTGTATAGCTCGAAAATTCTTCGTCCGGCGGTAGATCAGCGAGGCTTTTGTACGGCGCATAGTGTGGGTTCCATATGCGGTATCGTCGAGGCCAATCGATGCGACCCAGCGATGCATAATCCGGGCGTACTGCCGCGTTGACAGATGCGGCGACGTATGCAACCGGCTCGGAAACAGAAAATCCGCCGACTTTCGCCCTCGCGCCTCGACCCATGCTTCAAGGCTCTCACGGGTTTCCTCCGTGATCTCGAATTGAACCGGACGGCGGGTCTTTGGTTGCATGACGTTGGCCCTCGCGGCCACGTGGCTCCCGTGACGGATGTCCTGCACCTGCAATCGCGTGAGATCACACGCCCGAATCTTGCTATCGATTGCGATTGAACATCGCGAGTTTCCGGATGTGCGACGCCATCTGAAGTCTCGTTCGGATTGTCCAAATTTCTCCGAGCTTTAGGGGCGGCTTCTATGCGGTGAGTTTTCCCTTGTTCCATGGCGCACGACTGCCAACTGCGGCATTCTTGGATTCCATGACAATCTCCTTTCGAGTAAAGGGAGATTCAGTGTGGTCCTACGGAGGGGCGCTATCCGACCCAAAGCAGTCGGTTAAGATGGATTCCCGATGTGAGTCCAGGTCAGGAAATAAGGAGGTTATCTTTGCGATAGACGGATCGTCGCCCAATGGCAGAACCCCAGTGTTGGGGGATAGAGAGGCATAGCTTTCACGGGGATTACCGCATTTTCCTATAACCAGCCTGCTGATTGATAGGGCCAGCGTTGAGATAAAAAAAATAGACGGAGAGGACACATATGTTTGGAAGCGTCGATAAAAGCAAGGGCCTACTCTTTTGTACCTACGACCTGTCGAGTACGATTAGAAATGTGCAGGACACTATGCGCCAGGAGATCGAGAAGCTCGACGGCAATCGGCTCCTAAATACCGCACCCTCTGATCTGGCCACGTATTTTTTCGAAAAATTCAAGATTGTGCCTATCAGGTTGCTTCGTGATGAATGGTATGCGGAGACCACCGAAATTCAGGTTGATGTGCGGTACGACCGGAGACGCTACATTCCTGATACGAGCAGGCCCGCGCTAGTTCCTGGCGAAAGGACGGAGGTTCGTATCCCGTTCGAGGGAGACGCTAATCTCTTCTATTCACAATCGAATAAGATGACCATGAGCCCTCCGCGAGCGGTTATCACTGGCAATGAACTGGTCCTTCGTTATGAAAGCCCGGCAGACTCACCGCAAGAGGTGCGTCCACTGATTGATAGTGAATTGCGGGACATCGAAAGCTACATTAGCTGGCAAATACCGATGATCGAGGCACACAACTCTGCTTTGCCTAGCCTAGCACTTCAGGCGATCGAACAGCGAAGGGCCAGACTGCTTGCTCAGTCGCAGCGCGCCGCTGCTCTTGGTATTCCGGTAAGACGACGTGACGATGCGCCAAGGACCTATGCCGTCCCTATGATGCGTCGTAACGCCACACCATCCTTGCCTCCGGCTTCCTCTGCGCCGTTCACGCCGGAACCAACGTGGGCGATGGATCAATACGAACAGGCCCTGAAGATCATGCAGGACATGGCAGTTGTCATGGAGCGTAGCCCTAGGGCATTCAAGTCGATGAACGAAGAGGCACTGAGGCAGCACTTCCTCGTGCAGTTGAATGGCCAGTTTGAAGGCAAGGCCACTGGAGAGACCTTCAACATGGAGGGCAAGACCGATATCCTTCTGCGCGAAGGTGACCGCAATGTATTTATTGCCGAGTGCAAGATATGGAAGGGACCAAAGGCATTTGATGAAGCAATCAACCAACTGCTTGGCTACGCCACCTGGCGTGATGGAAATACGGCCATCCTTCTGTTCAATCGCGGAGTGGGCACTAGTACGGTTCTTGCAGGCATCGATACAACGATGAAGCAGCATCCCAACTTCAAGCGGTCTGTGAGCTGGCCTCATGAAAGCGGGTTTCGCTATATCTTAAGTAGCAAAGGTGATGCCAACCGGGAGCTCATTTTGACAGTGCTGGTTTTCCACGTACCGACTTAGTCGAACGACCATTAACGGTCGAGACTGGTGTCCGCTTCCGGCCGAGAGCAGCCATCACCCCTAAAGGTGTCAGCCTTTCCGCTCCCAAACGGCACTCACAACACACCCTTCGAGCGAGACCCCCCTCTCCTTACCCATCCAAAGTGCCAAACCCAGCCGTAACCGCTATTCTGAACCTCCCTTCGGACAACGCCATGCTTCCTGAGCTGCCTCCTCTGCACAGCCAATTCCTGGAAAAAATCCACACCGCAGTCGCCACCGACCCGCGGCTGACCGCGCTGCTGGCCGCCGGCTCATATATCCACGGCGGCTTCGACGAGTATTCGGACCTGGATTTCGTCATCGTCTGCGATGATCGTAGCTACGACGAGGTCATGGCCTCACGGCTCGAGTTCGCGCAGCGGATGGGCGGGCTGCTGTCTGCCTTTACCGGCGAGCATGTGGGCGAGCCCAGGCTGTTGATCTGCCTGTACGGGCCGCAGCTGCTGCACGTGGACTTCAAGTTCGTGACCTTGGGGGACCTGGACCGGCTGGTGGAGCGCCCGGCCGTGCTGTTCGCGCGCGACGCCCAGGCGGTGGAGGCCCGGCTGGATGCGGCGGCGATAGCCTGGCCCGAGGCCACGCCCGATTGGTTCGAGCGCAGGGCCTGGATCTGGCTGCATTACGGTGCGAGCAAGCTGGCGCGTGGCGAGCTGTACGAGGCCATCGGGATTCTGGGGTTCTTTCGCGAGCAGGTGCTGGGGCCCATGCTGCATCGCCGGGCGGGGCGCCCGCAGCGCGGGGTCAGGCGGATCGAGGCGCTGGCGGGGGAGGCCGGCGCGCAACTGGCGGTCACGGCGCCTGGGCCAGACATGGATTCGGTGCGCGCGGCGTTGTTGGCTGCGATCGCGCTCTATGTCGAATTGCGGGCGGACGAGCCGCCGTCCGAGGCGGTGGGCGGGATGCCGGAGGCGCTGCTTGATTATGTGGCGGGGCACGTAACCATTTGATGATTGCGCTGATGCAGCGACGGCTGAGGTTGGCGAGGGCCGGCCTGGGCCGAAACGATCTTTGGATCGTGCCGGCCGCCGCGCATTGTCAGTGCGTCAAGGTCGTCACCGGGCGGATCACCTGCAAGACTTGCCAGGCCAGCGTCGCAAACGCGATGGCGATTGCCGTGGTCGTGGCGATTATCTGGGTGCGGCGGCCGCTCTTGAGCGCCTGCTGCAGTTGCGACACCTCGGCCTGGGCATGCGTGAGGCCGTCCGCGGTGGCGCGCAGGTCGGCACTCATCTGCGTCAGGGTGCTTGAGAATGCGTCGCGCTGGGTTTGCTGTGCGAGTTCGAGTTGCTGGTTGGCTGTATCGAGTTTGCGTGCCAGATCCTGCGTGACGGAACCCAGTTTCAGCTCCAGCGCGTTTGTTGCAGCCGCCAGTTTGAGCGCCACATTCGAGTCCTGCGCTTCGATCTTGCCGTCGAACGCCTGGATGTTCGCCTGAAGGGTCCGCTCCAGGCCGGCATTGAGTTCTTCCAGCCGCTCGAGGCACACAGTGTTCGAATCCTGTACGTAGCGTTCCAAACTTTGGGTCAACTCCTGGTTGGCCGCATCAATCCTTTTTTCCGCTTCGGTTACCAGGGCCACGCACCCCACCAGCTTTTGAGCCTGCTCCTGGCTGATACCCTTGGCTTCCATCAGCCCCTTGTTGGCGGCATTGATTTCCTGCTGCTGGCGTTCCAACGCTTTTTGCTGGTCAAGGATCTGGTTGTTCTGCTCCTGCAGCGTGCTGGCCTGTTGCTGCAACTGGTCCTGCTGCTGCAGCAGGATGCCTTGCTGATCGTGCAAGACCTTGGAAATGGCGGTATTGACGATCAGCAGCTGCGAGGTTTTCTCCGTCAGCGTGCCGATGGATCGGTTAAGGTCGATCTGTGCATCCTGCACCGCATCATTACGGTCGTTCCACCAGTTGGTGATCGCGTTGCCGTTTTTCTGCTCGCTACGCGCCCGTTCCAGCTGCTTGGTGGACGCCTTTACCGACGACTGGGCGGCGGTCATGTCCTTGAGCAATTCCTTGATATTGCTTTCACGGATGACTTGATCCGGCACGACCGCCAAGGAAAAGGCTTCGACGATTTGCAGTTCCTGCTTGCTGGCGCTCTGGCTGCGTCCCACTTCAGAGTTTCTCCAAAAAAGATTCTATGTCCCGCTGGCTGGATTCGATGTACTCGATCATCGCCACACTGTTGGCGACGTGATCGCGGGTATCCTGGATGGTGCTTTCAAGACTGACCAAGGTGGCGCCGGCCGCCACCCCCGAGGCGCCTAGCGTTCGTCCGATACCCTGGTATCGGGCAACGGATTCGCTGTACCGGCTGACGTTGCCCAACGACGTTTCGGACAGCTGGACCAGGCCATGCACGAACTCGTCGCTGCGTTTTGCGTTGGATACCAGTTCGTCCATCAGCTGTTCGTTGTAGCGGGCACGGTCGAAGAGGCTGTCGATCTGATAGGCCACGAACGCTGACAACAGGCCGGCCAGCGTGCCGACCAAGACCGATGACAATATTTCGGCGACGGGCAGCAGAAATGGCAGGGTGGCGATAAAGGCGGTCACCGTTTCCTGAAGCAGAATACCTACCGACGACACCACTACCGCGGAGAGCACCTTCAGGCCTGCTTGCAGCGCTTCATCGGCGCTCATGTCCTTGGGCGGAAACATGATCAGCTTGAAGGCTTTCACGAGTCCGATCAGCCCCTCGCGGATCACCGTCACGAAACGCTTGGCCGTGGACAGAAAGCCGTTGATCATGAAAGTAAGCAGATTGCTCATGAAACCGCTGATGCCCCCTTCGAACATCTGGGCGGTCGCGTCGGGGATCTTCTTCACGACACTTTCAACCACGCGCGCCAGGCGCTGGCGTATGTCGTCGAACAGAGTCTTGCCCTGTTCGACGCCATGCTTGATCAATACTTTGATTTCATTGAACAGGCCGTTGACCAGTTCGGTCAGCAGCACCCCCAACGCCTGCCGCAAACCCATTTGCGCGGCTTGGGATGCACCCGTCGAGAGAAGTTCTCCCGCCTGCTTGGCCATGATGGCGCGGTCGGCGGTTTTTTCCAGATGCTGCTCCGAACGCTTCTTGGCGGCGCGCAATCGATCGAGGTCCATGCCCAGGCGTTCTGCATTGGTCTGGCCGTCCACCACTTCGTTGGCGAACTCGAGCAAGTCCTTCGCTCTTTTGGGATTGTTGATCTCCCGGTGGGTCGGCTCCAGGTTTTCACGACTATTGGCAACCTCGGACAGCCGGTCGAAACCGTTACCGGTATTGAAAGCCAGGTGATTTTTCTTGGTGTTGACGATTTTCTTGAGCGGCGTGACATGATCGACCTCCAGCTTCGTGGGGTCGACCGCCTTGCCCGTGTAGCCGTCCACGCCCGGGGCCTTGAGTTTGTCTTTGTCCGTTTTCTTGATGTCTTTTATTTTGTCGCGGTCATACTTTTCCCGGGATGCGGCGTAAGCGCCCTGGTCTTTTTCGGCAACGTAATCCGCGCTCGCGTTCTCGAAGTTGTGCACGGTGGTGACATTGCCCCCATCGCGGTCCTGGAACATGGCCGGAGATAAACCGAAAGGGCCGATGATCTGGGCGACGACCTGTTGCTGGCAGTCGGCAAACAGTTTTTGCAGGCGCTGCGCCTTCTGTTGGGAAATGCTTTGCTCCATACCGTTATCCTTGTTGATTCGAAACCGCCGGCGGGCGGCGTTCAGAAGAAACCGCGCGACCAGGCCGAGAAATTTCGCCCCTTGATCTTGCGCGCGCCATCGTCATGCCACACGCTGATGACCTGGCCCACCGAGCCGCCTTCGGCTGGCGCAAGATCCAGGCAGAGGTAGTCTCCCGAGCCATTGGCGGCGAAGGGGATCCACTTCGTGTTCCACCAGTTGGCGTGCACACCGGCGGCGGGCTCGGCATCGCCATCGCGCAAGCTGCTGCTTTCGGACTGCTTTTTCCAGAATGCCCAGGCGTCCAGGATTCGGTCGCTGGAGAGGAACTCGTAGTCGCCAAACAGCGAGTCTGCATGGCCTTTCTGGCCGTCGTGGCCACGTAGAAAGTCGAGGAAATCTTCAGGCAGATCGACGCCGAGCTGCTGTTGCAGAGAGCGCAAAGTCTCTTCGGTGGCGGGTGGGTTGAGGTCCGCCAGTAGTGCTGGCGCGTTGCCCCGTAAGTACGCTTCGAATGCGGCCCATTGAGCGGTCATTGCACGGTTCTTTGATTCGGTCCCGTGGTGCCCAAGCCATGTGCCTTCAATTCATGAAGCCGCTGGCGGCACCCGAGATCATGGAGGTTCAGGACGCGGCGCCACGCGTAACGGCGCTGCAATATTTGCACACAGATATAATCAAAAGAGGCTATATTAAACTAAATATTTCAGAATTTTCCAGTATTTCGCTGCATGCCGAGCCGTTTACGCGTCGACCCCAAACTGGGCCCGTTGCATTGGGACATCCTCGATATCCTTCAGCGCGCAGATGAATGGATTTCTTCCCGGGTTCTGCATGCGAAGTTGCGACCTGGGTACGGTCATTCGGATGCCGCGGCCAAGACCATCCAGCGAGCCCTCCGTCGTCTGCTCGATGCGGGTTTTATCGAAGGTAGAGGCCGGGGCAGCGCGCGCTCGTGGCGCAAGTTTCCTGACCGCAGTCCGAACAAGACCGATGTGCCGAGCGTCGAACTGGCCGTGGCGCTGTTGCAGCTGGAGCAGTTCGCCGCGAATCAGCTGCCGCCGGATTCGCTGAAAATCCTGCGCGACCATTGCGACCGCAGCCGCGAATTGCTCCATAGTCATCCCACTTATCCGCGCTATCTTCAGGGCCGGGCCTGGTTGGGCAAGGCGGCGGTGATCGATTCGGGCTATCCGCTGATTCCGCCGCCACAAGATGACGCCATCATGCGCACGATTCTGGACTGCCTGTATCGCGGCCTGCAGTTGTCCCTGCATTATCGGAATGCCGCGGTCGAGACGGCGCAGGCGGCAGCATACGAGGTAACCCCGCTGGCCTTCGTCGAGCGCGGCAGCGTCCTGTACCTGGTATCTTGCCGCCGCTCCCGCCGCACAGGCCGACACACTCGCTACGTGCAGCGCCTGGACCGCATTGTCGAAGCGGAAGTCACGCGGAATCCGGCGGATCCGGATCCGGACTTCGAGCTTGAGCGCTTCCTGCGAGAGGAGCACACGCTGCTTTTTTTTCCGGAACATCTTCAGCGCATCACCTTGAAGGTGCGCGAACGAGGGTTTCGCAGCCGCCTGCGCGAGTATCGGTTGTCGGAAGACCAGGTTATCCGGGAGCTGGAGAACGGTTTTGAATTGACCGCCACGGTCCGGCCGTCGCTGACCTTCAAGCAGTTCCTGCTGGGATTGGCGCCAGACGCGATTTTGATCGCGCCGCCGGCGCTACGCGACGAGTTGCGCGAAATCTTGGCGGCGGGTGCCATGGCCTATTCTCGCGGCGAGTTTCCGGCCGAAACCGTCTGACCGCCATGCCATTCGAAACCGACCAGCCCGTCGACGCGTGCCACGCCATCGAGCGTCATCGGAGTGGCCGCCGCGTGCGCGAGGGCATGGATACCCGCTTCGACCAGTGTCCGGTCAAACACGCTGCGCGCGACGCCGGCGACGCACAATGCGACAGGCGGCACGATGGACCCCAGTCCGCGCAGCATTCCGGCGAAATCGGCGTCGCCCAGTTGTGCGATCGTGACAGCAAGCAGGTCGGAGCGGACCAACTCGCGTACGGCGGTCCAATCTTGCATCGCCCGATAGCCATGTTCCGGCTTCCACTCCAGGGCGGCCAGGGCCCTGGCAAGACTGGCAAGTTTGACTTCCCATGCGTCGACGGTCGAAGCCACCCACACTCCTTGCCGCAACGAGGGCAGGCGGCTGACGCGGCCGCGGCATACGGCGATGGCCGGATCGCCGTGCTGCCGCGCCGCACGCATGGCTTCGACAGGCCCCAGCGCGTTCCAACTGGCTTGGCCGTGCCCGCCGACCAGTGCCTCGACATCGACAAGCATCAGCGTCAAAGCTCCCGGCATTGCCGCATTGCCCGTATGCCAATGGAGGCTGGATGTGCTGCGATTCAATTGCTCGGCGATCGCCTCGATTTCCGCAGCGGGCACGCCCCAGCCTTCCAGATGGATAGCGGCATTCGGTTTGACGGACAACATCGGCATCTCCTTCGGATTGGCTAAAAAAGCCAGTCTGAAGTCCGCTCTGGACAGTTGCTGTCCAGAATCAATAACGCTTCTGGCCGCGGGCCGCGCATCCTGCAGCGGGTGTGTGATCCGACAGCTGTTCAATTCCAGGCGCCGTGGATGCGCCGCCGTCCGAGGTGGAGGGCGGAATGCCGCAGGCGTTGCAGGGCTACGTGAGCAGGCATGTCGGCGATTGATGGGGACTGGCCGGGACCGCAACGGTCCTGAAATCGTTCGGAGGGTCGCGGGAAGGTTGGTGGGGCGGAAAGGCGTCAAGTTTGGAATAAATATTCACAATTCGTTATTTATGTTGCAGAATCGGGTTTGCGTGGACCCGCCCGCCTCCTCTGCCGAAGGACCTGTCAATGCGCACTGCAAGCCGTTTGCTGGAAGACTCGTATCGCCGGGCCGACCGGGCGATGTTGCCGTTGCTCTGGGTGCTGGTCATCGTCGGCCTTTGCATGGCGCCGCAGTACGGCCGATGGACGGCCGCTGTCACGGTAGGCGTACTGGCGGCTGGGCTTCCCACGCTGTTGATCCTCTGGCGTCCCGGCAAGCTGACGACCCGCCTGGCCGTCGCCTGTGGACTGATGGTGTTGGCGGGGCTGCACATCCACCTCATGTCGGGCATGACCGAAATCCACTTCGGCATCTTCGTA
This sequence comes from Bordetella genomosp. 6, assembly GCF_002119705.1. Classification (NCBI taxonomy): domain Bacteria; kingdom Pseudomonadati; phylum Pseudomonadota; class Betaproteobacteria; order Burkholderiales; family Alcaligenaceae; genus Bordetella; species Bordetella genomosp. 6. Next base: position 3,868,951 of record NZ_CP021107.1, on the reverse strand, counting down.
CTGCTTTCGCTGCTTCTGGCATATCGGGACTGGCGGACCATTCTGTGCGCGGCCGTGGTGACGGCGGTGCATCACCTGTCGTTCAATTTTCTCCAGCAATGGGGATATGGCGCGATCTGTTTCACCGAGCCCAGCCTGGGGATGGTGCTTTTGCATGCCGCCTATGTCGTGGTGCAGGCCGCGGCGCTGGGGTGGCTGGCCTGGCGGATGGAGCGCGCCGCCGTGGCCGCCGAAGAGCTGGCCCGGCTTAGCGCACGGATCGGCCGCGAGCCCGGGGTCTTCGACCTGCGATTCGGCGGCTCGGACATGGAGAGCGGGCTTGGCCGCGCGTTCAAGGCCACCATGGACGCGGTGCATCGGACCATGAGCGAAGTTCGGGAGACCGCGACGTCGCTGTCGGCGGCCTCGCGCGAAATGATGCGGGGCAACCTGGATCTGGAAGAGCGCTCGCGCGCACAGGCCGAGTCGCTGGCGCGGACTGTCGCGTCGATGCGCGACCTGGCCGCCAATGTCCATGCCAATGCGGCGCATGCCCTGCAGGCCGGGCAACTGACCGACCAGGCCCGCCAGAGCGTCGGCACGGGCAGCGCGGCAGTCGCTGGCGTCGCGACCGTGATGGGAGAGATCCAGCACGAAGCGCAGAAAATCTCGGAAATCATCGGCGTGATCGACAGCATCGCGTTTCAGACCAACATCCTGGCCCTGAACGCGGCGGTGGAGGCGGCCCGCGCGGGCGAAAGCGGCAAGGGCTTTGCGGTGGTGGCCTTCGAAGTGCGCGCGCTGGCCGAACGCAGTGCCGGCGCGGCGCGCGAGATCCGCGGCCTGATCGAGGGCTCGCTGGAGAAGACCAGCAAGGGATTCCGTCAGGCCGACGACGCCGCGGGCATGATCCGTGAAGTGGTTGCCAGCATTGACGAGGTCGCCGGCGTGGTCGGCCAGATCGGCGATGCGGGCCGTGCCCAAGGCACGGACATCGAAGAGGTGAACCGGGTCGTGGCCAGGATGGACGAACTGACCCGGCAAACCGCCGAGCTGGTCGCGCAGGCCGCCAGCGCCTCGACGGCCTTGCAAGGCCAGGCGGCCCAATTGCTGCAGGCGGTTGGCGTGTTCCGCTTGCAGGATCGCCGGCCGTCCGATGAACCGGTGGCGTCGACAGGGGTTGAGTCGTTTCGGCTTGCCACGCCGGCGTTGGCTGCTTCCTGAGCAGCGCGCGGGCAGAGGTCCTGGCCCACCGGCCCAAGTGGCCGCTTATGGCTGCATGCGGGGCATTCGTGGGCGCTGGTTTGCGGCGCTGAGCAGCCAACGGATCAATGCCATAGGCCTGTCATTCCACGGGCAAGAATCTTTCGATTCTCCGTCATCGCCTGTCTTGCGGATGCGCTGGTCCGTGCCCTCTCACGACGCAATCCGGTCACTCGCTGATCCCCCATCGCTCCACAACCCATCCTCCTCGAACAACGCCGCCACCCACTGGACGAAAACCTGCACGCGCGCCGACAGCTGGTGGGTCTGGGGGTAGACGACGGACATGGGCATGCTGGTCAGGGTCCAGTCGGGCAGGATTTCGCGCAGGGCGCCGGCTTCGAGCAGGGGGCGGGCCTCGGCGCGCGGCAGGGCGGCGATGCCCAGGCCGGCGGCGGCGCCGGCGGTGACGGCGTTGCCGTTGTTGAAGTAGAGGTGCGGCGGGTGGTCCAGCGGGTGGCTGTCGCGCTGTTTGCGTAGCGTGGCGACGAACCGTTTGCCGGTGCCGGGAAACCGGAAGCCCAGGTGCCGGTGCTGGGCGAGCTGGGCGGGGTGGGTGATGGGCGGATGCGCGTCCAGGTAGGCGGGGGCGGCGCACAGGCAGAAGCGCATCTGGCCGACGCGGCGCGCGATGAGGTCCTGGTCGGCGATGTCGCCGCCGCGGATGGCGCAGTCGATCCCTTCCTGCACCAGGCCGACGACGCGTTCGCTGCAGCCGATGTCCAGCCGGATGTGTGGGTACCGGTCGGTGAAGCCCTGCAGGGCGGGGATGACGAGGTGGATGCCGACGGGGGTGGGCATTTCGATGGCGACGCGGCCTTTGACGACGGCGCGGCTCAGCGAGACCGAGGCTTCCAGGTCGTCGATGTCCTCGATGACTTTGCGGGCGCGCTGGTAGTAGGCCAGGCCTTCGTTGGTGGGGTGGACTTTGCGCGTGCTGCGGTGAAGCAGCCTGATGTCGAGCAGGCGCTCCAGCGCCTGTATCTGCCCGGACAGGGTGGTGCTGGCCACGCCGAGGGCGTCCGCGGCGCGGGTGAAGCTGCCGAGTTCGACGATGCGGCAGAAGGCGCGCATTGCCTCGATGCGATCCAGGGCCATTTATGCGAGTACTCGTTTAAATAAACCGAGTATAGGGCGTTTATCCGGGAAAAATAATCAAATAAAGTGGTCGCCATGCCCTCTATTTTGGGCGGTAAGGAGCAAGCGATGCGTATTTCAATCAACCGCGGCCTGGCGGCCGCGCTGTGCGCCGCGGCGCTGTCGCCGGCGGCTCCGGCCGCCTGGGCCCATGGGGGCGGGGAGCGGGTGGCGGTGAATTTCGAGGAAGCCATTCCGAATATCCCCGGCAAGTCGCTGGTCGCCGTCGAGGTGGCGTATGCGCCGGGGGCGGCGTCGGCGCCGCATCTGCATGCGAAGTCGGCGTTCATCTACGCGTATGTGGTGTCGGGGGCGATCGAGTCCAAGGTCAACGATGGGCCGGCGCGGGTCTATCGGGCCGGCCAGAGCTGGTCCGAGCCGCCGGGCGCGTCGCATTCGATCAGCCGCAATGCGAGCAAGACGGAGCCGGCCAGGCTGCTGGCGGTGTTTGTGGTGGACAGCGCGGACAAGGCGCTGACCGTTCCTGTTGCCGATCAAGGAGTGAAGCCATGACGATGCGTATCGATTACAACCAGGCCGCGCCCGGGGCCGCGGCGGCCCTGGCCGGGGTGTATGGCTATGTGATGAAGAGCGGGCTGGCGCCCGCGCTGGTGGAGCTGGTTTATCTGCGGGTGTCGCAAATCAATAATTGCGCGTTCTGCCTGGATATGCACACGCGCGATTTGCTGAAGCAGGGCGTGGCGGTCGAGAAGCTGGCCTTGCTGCAGGCGTGGCGCGAGGCGGGCGGGCTTTTCGATGTGCGCGAGCGGGCGGCGCTGGCGTGGGCCGAGTCGGTGACGCTGGTGGCGCAGACCGGCGTTCCGGACCAGGACTACCAGGATGCGCGCTCGGTTTTCGGCGAGAAGGAGCTGGTGGACCTGACGGTGGCGATCGGTTTGATGAATGCCTACAACCGGATGGCGATCGGTTTTCGGAGTACGCCCAAGGCCGCCACGTAGGCTCACGGGGCCAGTTGGTAGCCCGAGATGGTCTTGCCGTCATCCTCGGGCCAGAACAGGACGTTCCGGGCGCCGTCCATGCCCAGCAGGTCGTCGGGCGAGCGCTGCGGCAGCCGCTGCCACGACAGGCCGCCGTCGGCGGTCCAGAATTGGGCGGTGGCCGATATGCTGGCTGGCGCGTCGCCCCAGGGGTAGAGCAGGCGCGGCACGGTGTGGTCGGCCCACAGGGAGACGACCTGGGCCCGGTTGGAGACGCGCAGGGCGGTGACGCTCTGGTAGGCGGGCAGGCCCAGGGGAAAGACGCGCGGCAGGGGGCGTTCGTCGGTCCACTCCAGGGTGGCGGGGTCGAGCCGGGCCAGGGTGGCGTTGCCGCCGGTGCGGGTCAGCACCGCATGGATGGCGCCGTTGGGGGCCTGGGCGATCTGAGCGATGCGTACGCCGCGCTGGCGCGTGATGCCGGCGATGCGCCAGTCCTGGCCCTGGCGCTGCAGCAGCACCTGGGTGGTGAGGTAGGCGATGGCGCGGCCCTGCGCCGATTGATAGCCGATCCAGTGGGTGTACCAGCCCAGCGCGCGGTCGGGATCCAGCACGGCGAGGTGGCTTTGGTCGCTGTCGTAGCCGGGGTCGAACAGTCTTGCGTTGTGCAGCGCGGGCCCGAAGTCGGCAGGCGCGGGAAACAGCGAGGTTTCGCTGTACACCTGGGTGGCGGTGCGCCCCTGGTCTTCGGAGTAGTACCAGCCGGTGGGAAAGCCCGCCGGGGTCTTGCGGCGGTCGTCTTCGCGCATGTCCTGGATGTCGTGCACGCTCCAGGCGCGCCGGGCGTCGATCCAGTGGATGTCCTGGTGCGAGGCGACCAGGGCGGCCTGGGCGAACAGGCCCTGTTCCTGCCATTGCCAGCTGGCTCCGCCGTCGTCGGAGCGAAACACCAGGGTCTGCTGCACGCCCGGCTGCGTGCCGTGCTGCGCGCGCAGCGCGGCGCTGTCGAGGGTGCTGAGCAGGAACAGGCTGGCGCCGTCCGGCGTGGCGGCCAGGCAGGCGGAGTCGGTGACGGCGGCGGCGATGCGGAAGCTGCCGTCGGCGTCCAGGCGCCACAGCGCGCTGTAGTCGCGGGCGCGGATGTCGCGTTCGGGCGGCTGCCGCGCGACGCCCTGGGCGCTCAGCCAGTTGGCCTGGGGGCCGGCGTTCTGCCTGGCGATGAAGCCGGGGGTGTCGCGCCCCAGCATCCAGGTGTGCGCGCCGGCGCGCGTGATGCCGGTGCAGTACGGCGTGACGGCGGCGGCGGTGCCGTCGGGGGCCTGGCCGACCGTTTCGACGGGCGGCGTGGCGAAGGTCCAGGCCTGCTCGGCCCACAGTATGGCGCCGGCGTAGCCCGCCAGGGCGAGGACAAGGACGGCGGCGGCGATGCGGACGACGGTTCTGCTGCGGGGCATGGGCATGGCGGCGAGGGGGCTGAGTGCATGACTTTACCCTGTCCGGGCGCCTGCTTCGGGCGCGCGCGGCGGCGCGCCTTACACTGGCGCGAAAACCACAAGGAGAGCGCATGGCGCAACCAACCTCGACCAAATCTCGCGCCGCGCCCGGCGGGCGCCGTTTCTGGTTCGTTTCGCTGGCGGGCATCGTGCTGGCCAGCGGCTACGACATCCTGCAGGCGTCGCAGGGCAGCGGGGCGGCGGCGCAACGGCTGGTGGTGCCCGTGCTGTTGCTGCTGTGGCTGTACCGCGGCAGCGATTGGGCGCGCTGGATCCTGATGGTGATGCTGCTGGGTTTCGGGGTGCTCAATATGTACCTGGGCACGGGCCTGCTGCGCTATGGCGTGGAGAGCTGGCTGCACATTTACGTGTTCAGCGCCTTCATGGTGGCGACGGGCCTGTACCTGGCGCTGGCCCGCAAGGATTTTGCCCGCTACCGCAGCCATGTCGCGGCGCGCCGGGCGCGGCGCGCCGCGAGCCAGGGCTAGGCCGTCGCCGGGCGCTACGTTCGTGCCGCTTCAACTCAGCTTTTCAATAATACCAACGCTCGCCGACGGGGGCTGACCTACACTTTCTTCCGGGATTCTGAGGCCTTTTGCAAGCGGTTCGGCGCGGCGGAAAACAACAGAATTGGTTCGACCAATCCATCTTCGGAGGAAAGACATGCTGGGTAACAAGCGGTGGACGCGCGCGCTGTGCGGTTTGGGTATGGTGTTCTCGATGACGGCGCACGGCGCCAGCGATTTTCCGTCGCAATCGGTGCGGCTGATCGTGCCGTTTCCGCCCGGCGGTTCGGTCGATATCGTGGCCCGCACCTACGCGCAGGAACTGCAGGGCATCCTGGGCCAGACGGTGGTGGTGGAAAACCGCGCCGGGGCCAACGGCATCATCGGCGCCAACGCGGTGGCCAACGCCAAGCCCGACGGCTACACGCTGCTGCTGGCTTCGAGCGGCACTTTCACGATTTCGCCGGCGCTGCAGAAGGTGCCTTTCGATCCGTTCGGCAGCTTCGACTACCTGGGGCTGGTGGTCAATTACGCGAACGTGCTGCTGGTGAACACCGAGTCCAAGTACCAGAGCCTGGGCGACCTGATCGCGCAGGCGCGCAGCCAGCCCGGGGCCGTGACTTTCGGCTCCTCCGGCGCCGGCGGCTCGAACCACCTGGGCGGCGAGCTGCTGGCCTACCAGGCCAAAGTGAAGATGCTGCACGTGCCGTACAAGGGCAACGCGCCCGCGATGACCGACCTGCAGGGCGGCCGCATCGATTTCATGTTCGACATCACCACCACGGCCAAGGGCCACATCGAGGGCGGCAAGGTGCGGCCGCTGGCGATTACCTCGGCGCAGCGCAATCCCGCCTTCCCCAGCGTGCCGACCACCGCCGAGGCCGGCGTGGCGGGCGTGGAGTTCGAGGGCTGGTTCGGCCTGATGGCGCCGGCCGGCCTGCCGCAGGACGTGGCGCAGAAGCTGGTGAGCGCCAACCAGAAGATCGTGGGCGGCGCGGCCTTTGGCCAGAAGCTCAGGGACTGGGGCTACAGCGTGCCGTCGACCGACCCGCAGGTGATGCGCGAGCGCGTCAAGGCCGACCTGGACAGCGTGACCGCCCTGGTCAAGAACGCGGACATCAAGGCGAACGACTGATATGAAGTACACAGTGGGAGCCTTGCTGGCCGATTGCCTGGCCGCCAACGGCGTGGATACGGTTTTCGGCATCGTGTCGGTGCACAACATGGCCATCATGGACGCGATCGCGGCGCGCCCGGCCCTGCGCATGGTGATGACGCGCGGGGAGACCGGCGCGGCGCACATGGCCGACGGCCATGCGCGGGCGCGGCAAGGCCTGGGCGTGGTGGTCACCAGCACCGGCCCGGGCGCGACCAACGCCGTGCCGGGGCTGGCCGAGGCGCAATTCGCCGGTACGCCCGTGCTGCACATCACCGGGCAGACGGCCACGCCCTACCTGGGCAGCGGGCGCGGCACGGTGCACGACATGCCGAGCCAGCAGGACATGCTGCGTTCGGTCGGCAAGGCGGTGCTGCGGGTGACCGACGCCGACGGCGCGCTGGCCGTCATCCAGGAGGCGATCCGCGTGTGTCTGCAGGCGCCCGCCGGGCCGGTCAGCCTGGAGATCCCGGTCGACCTGCAAGGGCGCGAGGTCGCCATGCCGGACCCCGCGTCCCTGAAGGTCGCGCCCGCCGCCGCGCCGCCGGCCGAGCCGGCCGCCATCGCCGAGCTGGTGCGCCGGGTCAAGGCGGCGCGCCGGCCCATGCTGTGGGTGGGCGCGGGCGCCAAGGGCGCGGCCCGCCAGCTGGCCGCCCTGGTCGACCTGGGTTTCGGGATGGTGTCGAGCTGGTCGGGACGCGGCGTCGTGGACGACCATCATCCGCGCAACCTGGGCGCCTTGAACGGCGCCGGCGCGCCCGCCGTGCTGGATCTGTACCGGTCGGCCGACCTCATGCTGGTGGTGGGCTCCAGGCTGCGCGGCCAGGAAACCGATAACCAGGCGGTGCCGCTGCCCACGCCGCTGGTCCGCGTCGATATCGACGCGGCGCGCGACAACCTGGGCTACGCCAACGCGCTGTTCGTGCAGGGCGATTGCGCCGAGGTGCTGGACCGGCTGCTGGCCGGCCTGGCCGATGGGCTGGACATCGATCCGGGGTTCGACGCCGACGTGCGCGCCGCCAGGCAGGCGGCCATCGACGACTACCTCGGCCGCCTGGGCCCGTACCGGGATTTTCCCGCCATGCTGCGCCGGGTGCTGCCCGATGACGCGCTGTGGGTGCGCGACATCACCAAGAGCAACAGCACCTGGGGCCATCGCCTGTTCCCCTTGCGCAAGGCGCACCAGAACATCTATCCGGTCAGCGCCGGCATCGGCCAGGGCCTGCAGCTGGGCATCGGCGCGGCGCTGGCCAACCCGGGGCGCAAGACGGCGGTGCTGACCGGCGACGGCGGCTTCTACTTCAACATGACCGAGCTGTGGACCGCCGTGCAGGAGCGGCTCGACATGCTCGTCATCGTCATGAACGACCAGGGGTACGGCGCGATCCGCGGCATCCAGGACGTCGTCTGCGACGGCCGCCACCGCTACGACGCGCTGGGCGGGCCGGCCTTCGCCAGCATCGCGCAGCTGGCCGGCGCGAAGTTCTGGAAGGTCGAGGCGGCGCGGGACTTCGAGCGCATCGCCGCCGAGGCCTACGCCAGCCCCGGCCTGTGCGTGGTCGAGGTGGACATGGTCGCCATCGGCGCCTTGCCCATGTATTACCCGTATATCAAGGCCGGCACGCCGCGGCAGGACAAGTAGGAAGCAATCGAGATGTCGACGCAGCAATACCGCAGTTTCGTGGCGGGCCAGTGGCAGGATGGCGGCGAGCCCGTCGCGCTGTACAACCCGTCGGACCTCCAGGAAGAGGTCGGGGTCTACATGCATGCCCCGGTGGAGGTGGTCAACCAGGCCGTGCGCGCGGCCGAGGCGGCGCTTGACGCCTGGCGCGGCCTGCACGCGATGGCGCGCAGCCGCCTGCTGGACGGCATCGCCGACGGCCTGGTGCGGCGGCGCGACGAGCTGGCCATGGCGATTGCGCGCGAACAGGGCAAGCCCCTGCGCGACGCGCTGGCCGAGGCGACGCGCGCCGCCGATATCTTTCGCTATTTCGCCAGCGAGGCGATCCGGCAAAAGGGCTATACCTATGCGTCGATCCGCCCCGGCGTGCGGGTCGAGGTGCAGCGCAATCCCGTGGGCGTGGTGGCGCTGGTCACGCCGTGGAACTTCCCGGTGGTCATCCCGGCCTGGAAGGCGGCCGCGGCGCTGGCCTACGGCAATACCGTGGTGATGAAGCCGTCGGAGATCGCGCCGTGCGGCGCCTGGATCCTGGCCGACGTGATGCGCGAGGCCGGCCTGCCCGCGGGCGTGTTCAACCTGGTGCTGGGCGCGGGCCAGGCGGGGGCCGCGCTGGTGGCGCACGAGGCGGTCGCGGCCGTCAGCTTCACCGGCTCGGTGGCCACGGGCAAGCGCATCGCCGCCGCCGCCGCGGGCAAGCGCATCCAGCTCGAGATGGGCGGCAAGAACCCGCTCATCGTGCTCGATGACGCCGACCTCGATACCGCCGTGGCCTGCGCCATCGACGGGGCCTTTCTGTACGCGGGGCAGCGCTGCACCGCATCGAGCCGCATCATCGTCACCGAGGGCATCCAGGCCGCCTTCGTCGAGCGTCTGCTGGCGCGGACCGCCAGCCTGGCCGTGGGCCACGCGCTGGACGAGGCCACCGTCATCGGCCCGGTGGTCAACGCCGAGCAGTTCGAGAAAAACCGCCGCTATGCCGAGCTGGCGCGCCAGGAGGGCGGCACGGTGGCCGGCGGCCGGGCCCTGTCGCGCCCGACCCGGGGCCATTACTTCGAGCCGTGCCTGGTCACCGGGCTGGACAACAGCGCCACCGTGTGCCGCGAGGAAGTGTTCGGCCCGTTTGCCTGCGTGCTGACGGCGCGCGACTACGAGCATGCGCTGGCCATCGCCAACGACACGCCGTTCGGCCTGTCCAGCGGCCTGTGCACCACGAACATGAAGTACGCCCAGCACTTCAAGGCGCACACCAAGAGCGGCCTGGCCTCGATCAATACCTCGACCTCCGGGGTGGATTTCCACGTGCCATTCGGCGGCAACGGCGCATCGAGCTACGGCCCGCGCGAACAGGGCGAGTTCGCCATCGAGTTCTTCACCACGCTGAGAACGGTGTACATCGGCGACTGAGCGCCGCACCGGCTTTCGAATCAAACAAGTCTGGAGTAGTCATGCTTCACAACGCGCTGCGCGGCGTCAAAGTGCTGGACCTCTCGCGCATTCTCGCCGGCCCCTGGTGCACCCAGAACCTGGCCGACATGGGCGCCGAGGTCATCAAGGTGGAACAGCCCGGCAGCGGCGACGACACGCGCGGCTGGGGGCCGCCCGACCAGAAATCGCCTGACGGCCAGGCCTCGATGTCGGCCTATTTCATGGCCTGCAACCGCGGCAAGCAGTCGATCGAGCTGGACTTCTCGCAGCCGGACGGCGCGCAGACCGTGCGCCGGCTGGCGGCCGAGGCCGACATCCTGGTCGAGAACTTCAAGGCCGGCGGCCTGGCCAAGTACGGCCTGGACTACGCCTCGCTGGCGCGCGTGAACCCGCGCCTGATCTATCTTTCGATCACGGGCTATGGCCAGAGCGGCCCCATGGCCGGCAAGCCGGGCTACGACTACGTCTTCCAGGGCATGGGCGGCCTGATGAGCTATACCGGCCAGCCCGACGGCATGCCGGGCGCGGGCCCCTTGCGCACCGGCGTGGCCGTGGTGGACCTGATGACCGGCATGTACGCCACCTCGGCGGTGCTGGCGGCGCTGCGCCAGCGCGACCAGACCGGCCAGGGGCTGCCGCTGGATATCTGCCTGCTGGACGTCGCGGTCGCGCTCAACGCCAACCAGGGCGCCAATTACCTGGTGTCCGGCAAGACCCCGCAGCGCACCGGCAACGCCCATCCCAACTGCGCGCCGTATGAAGTGTTCTCGTGCGCCGACGGCCACCTGATCCTGGCGATCGGCAACGACGGCCAGTTCGCGCGCTTCTGCGAGGTCGTCGGCCGTCCCGAGTGGGCCGGCGACGCGCGCTACGCGACCAACAGCGCCCGGCTCGAACACATGCCCACGCTGCGCCCCTTGCTGGCCGCCGCGCTGGCCGGCGCGCCGCGCAAGACCTGGACCGACGCCTTCGACGCCGCGGGCGTGCCGTGGGGGCCCATCCACACGCTGGACGAAGTGTTCGCCCATCCGCAGGTGCGGCACCGCGAATTGCTGCAGACCGTCCGGCATCCCGTACTGGGCGAAATGCGCCTGGTGCGCAACCCGTTATTGGCCGGCGCGCCGGCCCGGGCGCTGCAGGCCTGCCCGCCGTTGCTGGGCGAGCACAGCGCGGCGGTGCTAGGGCGCGACGCCGCCCAGGCCCGCGCCACCGAATCTTGATTTCAGGAGTACAGCAATGACCAACGCAGTGTATTCAGGCGCCCATGCGCAGGCCGTCATCGAGGACAACGGCATCGCCACGCTGACCATCCGCGACGCCGGGGTGCTCAACATCCTGGGCACGCCCGTGATCGAGAGCCTGCGCGAAGCGCTGGCCTGGCTGAAGGAACAGCCGGGCGCCCGGGTGCTGATCCTGCGCGGCGCCAGCGACCGCGCTTTCATCGCCGGCGCCGACATCGCCGAGATGGCGCAGCTCGACGAAGCCAGGGCGCGCCAGTTCATCTCCAGGCTCAAGGCGCTGTGCGACGACGTGCGCCATCTGCCGGTGCCCGTCATCGCGCGCATTCCCGCATGGTGCCTGGGCGGCGGCCTGGAATTCGCGCTGGCGTGCGACCTGCGCGTGTGCGCCGACACCGCCCAGTTCGGCATGCCGGAGGTCAAGGTCGGCATCCCCTCGGTGATCCACGCGGCGCTGATGCCGCGCCTGATCGGCGCGGCCCACAGCGCCTGGATGCTGCTGGCCGGCGAACTCATCGACGCCCGCCAGGCGCTGGCCTGGGGGCTGGTCACGCGCAGCGTGCCGGCCGAGGAGCTCGACAGCGCGGTGCGGCAGATGGCCCTGGGCCTGGCGCAGCTGGGCCCGGCGGTGCTGCGCCAGCAGAAGCGGCTGCTGCGCCGCTGGGAGACCATGTCGGTGGACCAGGCCATCGACGACAGCGTGGCCGAATTCGGCGCCGCCTTCAACACCGGCGAGCCGCAGAAATTCATGAACGAATTCCTGGAAAGCAAGAAAAACCGCGGCCGCTGAGCGGCCCTCAGGCGGGGTCGGGCCGGGTCGCCGACACGGTCGGGTCGCCCAGCAGGTGCGCGGTCACCTGCTTGACGATGGGCGACAGCGGACCTTCGGAGGCCGTCACCAGCGTCAGCTCGCGGCGCGCCCACGGTTCGTCCAGCGGCGCCACCGCGATGCGCTGCTTGTCCAGCGCCTCGGCCGCCACGCTGCGCGGCACCAGCGCCACGCCCACTCCGGCCTGCACCATGGTCAGCAGGGCCTCGAAGGTATGCGCGTGGATGCGCACCCGCGGCGACTTGCCGGTCAGCTTGGCCATGTCGCGCAGGAACACGAAATTGCTGCTGGCCCGGCTCATGCAGACGAACTCGATATCCAGCACGTCGGCGAACTTCACCGGCCCGCCGGCGGCCACGGGATGCGCGCGTGGCGCGGCGATGACCAGCTCGTCCACCGCATAGCGGGTGGGCAGCACGCCCACCGACTGCGACTGCCCGGCGAAAATGCCGATGTCCGCCTCGTGCCCGGCAATGGCCGCCTCGATGGTATTGCTGGGGCGCTCTTCGAGCAGGATGTTGACCTGCGGATTGGCGGCCAGGAAGCGCCCCAGGCTGGGCACGATGAAACCGTTGAGCGAGCTGCTGTTGGCGAACAGCTTCACGCTGCCGCGGATGCCGCGCGCGAAGCTGCTGACCTCGCCCTGCATGGTCTCGACCCCGGCCAGGATCGCGCGCACGTGCTTGAGCACGAACTCCCCCTCGGCCGTCAGTTCCATGCCGCGCGCCTCGCGCTTGAACAGCGGCACGCCCAGCGCCTGCTCCAGGTTCTTCAGGCGGTAGCTGGCGGCCGAGGTCGTCAGGTGCACCGCGTTCGCGCCGCCGGACAGACTGCGCGCATCGGCAATCGCGACGAATAGCCGCATATCGGTAAGTTCGTATCGCATCGGGCGCAAGAGGGCGGGCGTAGGGAAGGGGTATTTGAACATAGGGGCATGGGGGCGTTCAGGGCATGCACGCGCCATGGAACCCTCCTATACTTCCCTCCACGCCCGGAAACACCACGAACGCCGGGAAAAGCCGGTTCGGCGGCCGGCCAGGGAGGGGAGCGAACAACGTGTTGCACAACCAAGGCAGGCGCGCACAGCCCATGCAGCGGATCGTGCGCCACGTGACGCTGGGCCTGGCCCTGGCCTGGCTGGCGCTGGTGGCGGGCCTGGGCTGGTGGATCTCGCAGCGTATCGTGACGGCGCAGCTCGACCGGCTGGCGGCCAGCGCCGAGTACGAGGCCAAGACCACCGCGCGGGTGATGGACCGGCTGTTCACCGAAATGGCCAGCGTGGCCAATATGGTGGCGCGCCAGGGCCTGGTGACCGAGCTCGCCGCCCGCTATCGCACCGATCCGCCCGGCGCGGCCGCGCTCACCCGGCAGCAGCGCGCCGCGCTCTTCACGCGCGACCCCCTGGTGCGCAAGGTGGGCGACTTCATGAACGCGCTGGCCAGCGACCTGCGCTACGCCCGCATCTACATGAACAACATGTCGGACGACACCGTGACGGCCAGCAATTGGGCCGAACCCGACAGCATCGTCGGCATGGTCTACGCGGGCCGGCCCTATCTGATCGACGCCTTGCGCACCGGCAACGGCTATTCGTTCGGCATCGCGCGCCTGAACAAAAGCCCTTCGTATTTCGTGGCCAGCCGCATCGAGGACGCCAACGACACGCCGCTGGGCTCGGTCACGGTCAAGTTCGACGCGCCCGAGGTGGCGCTGTACCTGACGGGGCGCCACACCGCGCTGATCGTCAACCCGCAGGGGCGCGTGATCACCGCGTCCGCCGAGCCCTTCATGCTGCGCAACGTGGCCGCGCTGCTGCCGCCGGGCTCGGTGCTGCCGCCGGACGGCGAAGAGGCGCCGGGCGAACCCATGGACGTGCGCGCGGCCGGCGGCGCCGGCCGCGCCGAGCAATGGCTGATCGAGGGCAAGCCCTACCTGGTGCGGCGCCAGCCGCTGTCGGGCACGCATTACCGCCTGCTGACGCTGGCTTCGCTGGAACACCTGGCGCCCCTGCGCACGCAGCACGTCTGGGTGAGCACGCTGGTCGCGGCGGTCGGCCTGGTGGTGATCCTGCTGTCGGGCCAGGCGGCCCGGCAGATGGTGATGCGCCGCCAGGACGAACGGTATGCGGCCAACTACGACGCCCTGACCGGCCTGCCGAACCGGCGCGCCGTGCTGGCCGAGCTGGGCCGGCTGTTCGCGCTGGCCGAGCGCTTGCAGCAGCGCGTGCTGGTGGCGTTCATCGACCTGGATGGATTCAAGGCGATCAACGACACCTATGGGCACGAGGTGGGCGACAAGTTCCTGGTCGAGGCGGGCCGGCGCATGTCGGCCGGCCTGCGGGCCAGCGACACGCTGGGCCGGTGGGGCGGCGATGAGTTCGTCGTGGTGGGGCTGGTGCCCGCGTCCGCATCGGGCGACCCGGACGCGGCCGCCGCGGCCATGCGCGAGCGCCTGGCGCCCTTGCTGGTGGGCGCCTACCGCTTCGCCGATTGCGGCTTCGATTATCCCGGCGCGAGCCTGGGCGTGGTCAGCGTGGATCCGTCCGCGAGCTCCGTGCCAGCCGTGCTGAAGGAGGCCGACCGCTTGATGTATGCGGACAAGCAGGCAAGGCGGGCGGCGGGCGTGATGGGCGGCGAAGGGCCTGTGCCGGCCTGAGGGGCCGCCGCCCGCCTGCCGGCAGGGGCGGCTCAGGAACGGCGTGCGGCGCTCAAGGCGTTACCTGGTAGCCGCGCTGCTGCATGCAACTGCTGTAGGCCGAGGACGCGGCCGTGCCTTGCTGGGCGTCGTTCCTGCGGTCCTGGCGGCGGTCCTGGCGCTGCCGCGAGCCGCCCACGACCATCCCCGCCACCGCGCCATCCTTGGCCTTGTTCTGCCGGTACTCCTGCTTGACGTCATCGTCCACCCGGTCATAGACCTCTTCGTGCTGCCGGCCGCGCACGCCTGCGACCGCCGCGCCGGCAGCCGCGCCGGCGGCCGCGCCGCGCACGCGTCCGCCGGACCGCGAACTGTCGGCGCTGGCGCTGCCGGTGCTGCCAGCCTGGGCCTGGCAGGCAGCCATGTCTTGCTGGGTGGTTTCGGGAGACTGCCCTTGCAGCGGCGTCACGGTCTGGGCGGCGGCGCCCAGGCCGAACAGGCAGAGCAGGGAAGCCGCGCAGGGGAATATGGACTTTTTCATGAAAAACTCCATGGATGTTCAGGGGCCCTGGAAGTTGCAGTGTAGCCCGGCGGCCGGGGCAATTCCTCTACTTTCATGCCGCCCGGCGCGGCGCTGACGCAGACCCCGCATTGCGAGTAAGGTATGAGGCTGGAGGCCTTGATTGCCCGGCACTTCGGCCTGTGCCGCCAGCTGGAACCTGAACATCATGAACACCCTTTTTTTGGCATTGCGGCCATTGCTGGTCGCGGCCGCGTGCGCGTCGATGGCGGCCTGCGCGGACAATCCGCCCCGGCAGACCGGGCTGGATTACCGGAGCCCGCCAGCGGCCACGAACCAGGGCGCCAACCGCGCCCCTGGCTCCTCGGGCCAGCGCCTGACCATACAGTCCGGCGAGGGCGAGAAACTGAACCTGCCCTGGTTCATCCAGGATACGCAGGACTGGGTCAACAGCAACTGAGCCCGGCGCGGCGTGCGCCGTGGTTTCACATGAACCCCGGGTTGCGCGGCAGATAGCGGTTCCAGCCGTCGCTGTCGTGCGAGGACATCAGCACCATCGGCAGCACGAACCGCATGCCCAACCCGACGGCCGCGGCCAGCGCCGCGCTGGCGCCGGGGACGAACACGGAGACCTGCCCGGCCTGGCTCGCGGCGGCCAGCGCCAGCGCGGCGTGAAACGCATCGGGCAGCGCGCCGGCATGCATGACCGCCAGCGGGCCGACGTGGCCGGTTGCCGCGACGTAGGCGTAGCCGACCGGTCCGGCCGTATCGTCGAGGAACACGCCGCGCGTGCCGGGGGCCTCTTGCAGCAGGTAGCGGTGATGCTTGGCGCGCGACACGCCCAGGCTGGCCAGGTCCAGTTCCTGCAGCAGGCCGAAGTCGGCGGGCGTGGCCTGGATGGGCCGGGCGCGCAGGGCCGGGCGCGGCAGCCGCCGCGCCAGGGATGCGCGTTCGGCGCTGCACAGGTGGATGGGCAGGCGCGGCAACAGGCCGTGCCGCACGTACAGCCCCTGCGACACCGTGTTGAAGGCGAAGGTGATCAGGCTTTTCGTGCCGGCGCCGGCGTGGCGCGCATGCTCCAGGGTGCGGCCCAGCAGTTCGTTGCCGATGCCTTGCCCCTGGCCGCCGGGGGCGACGAACAGTTCCGCCAGGAACCACAGCCGCCCGCTCGTCCAGCTCAGCGCGAAGCCGCGCATTTCGCCCGCGTCTTCGGCCAGCCACGCGCCGCGCGGGTCGTCGCGCAGGCAGAACGCCTGGAAGTCGGGCGGGCGCGGCGTGGCGATGGCGCCAAAGCCGTGGCGGCCGGTCAGGTCGTTGATGCTGTGGGCAACCAGCTCCGCCGCGCGCGCCAGCTCCTCGCGTCGGGCGGGTCGGATAACGAGGGACATGGGGCACCTCCTTGGCGACGGCGCCTGGATGTCCAGCATAGGCCCGCGGGCGCCGCGCGCCAAGCGGCATTTTGCGCGCCGCCGGGCTTGCGCCCGGACAGCCGCCATTTGTTAGCATCGCGCTATGGACAAAGACCTTGCCTCTGCCATCGAGCCGCAGCTGTCGCGCGCCTGCGCCGTGCTCGAACGGCACCTGGCGCCGCATATCGTGGCGATCCATCTGTTCGGTTCGGCGGTCGACGGCGGGCTGCGGCCCCATAGCGATATCGACCTGCTGGTGACGGTGGACGCGCCGCCCGATGCGGCCGCGCGGCAGGCGCTGATGCGCGAGCTGCTGGACGTGTCGGCGTATCCCGGCGCCTCGGCCTCGCTGCGCGCGCTGGAGGTCACCGTGCTGGCGCTGGCCGATGTCGCGCCGTGGCGCTATCCGGCGCGGCGGCAGCTGCAGTTCGGCGAGTGGCTGCGCGACGATATTATCGCCGGCGTGATCGAGGGGCCCATGCCCGATCACGACCTGGCCATCCTGCTGACCAAGGTGCGCGCGCACAGCGCCGCGATCCGCGGCCCGGCCGCGCGGGCGCTGTTTGCGCCGGTGCCCCGGGCCGACCTGGTGCGCGCGCTGCTGGATACGGTGGCGCAATGGAATACACCGCAGGACTGGGCGGGCGACGAGCGCAACATCGTGCTTGCGCTGGCCCGCGGCTGGTACACCGCTGCGACGGGCGGCATCGCGCCCAAGGACGCGGCGGCGACCTGGCTGCTGGAGCGGATCGCGCCCGAGCATCGGCCGGTGCTGGGCATGGCGCGCGCGGGCTACCTGGGGCAGGCCGCCGACGGGCTGGACCGTCGCCCGGACGAGGTGGCCGCCTTCATCGCCTGCGCCCGCGGCGAGATCGAACGGATTTGCGCGGCCTGAGCCGTTCAGGCCCGCGCAGCCTCGCGCGCCCCGTCCCGCACTCCCGCCGGCACGCCGCCCGCCACGCCCAGGCAGGCCTCCACCAACGCCGCCACGTCCAGCAGCCATTCGTCCTGGTACAGCCCGGCCGCCAGCTGCAGGCCGACGGGCAGGCCGCCGGCGCTGAATCCGGCCGGCAGCGAGATGGCCGGGTGGCGGGTGAGGTTGAACGGGTAGGTGTAGGGGTTCCAGTCCAGCCAGTCCTGCGAGGCCGCGCCCTCGGGGGCTTCGCGGCCGGCGGCGAAGGGCAGGATGGGCACGGTGGGGGTGAGCACGAGGTCGAACTGCGCCAGGTGGGCGGCCATGGTTTCGCCCAGGCCCAGGCGGCCGATCATGGCCTGGTAGTAGGCCGGCAGGGCGAGCTCGCGGCCGCGGGCGGCGGCGGCCTGCAGGCCGGGGTCGAGCAGGGCCTGGCGCTGCGGCGGGATCCGCGCCGCCAGCCACGCCGCGCCGGCTTGCCAGTGGGCGCGGATGAGGCTGTCGCAGCCTTCCAGCGGCAGGCGGGTGTCGATGATCCGGGCGCCTTGCGCGGCCAGCCGTTGCGCGGCCTGGCCGATGACGGCGGCGACCTCGGGGTCGCAGGCGTCGCGGTCCAGGTGCAGGCCGATGCGCAGGCCTTGCAGGGTGGCGGGCGGCGCGCGCTCGTGGCGCGGGGCCGGGACGGCGTGCCAGTCGCGCGGGTCGGGCTGGCCGATGATGCGCTGCAGGCAGGCCAGGTCGGCGACGTTGCGGGCCATGGGGCCGACGTTGGACAGGGTCAGCATGGGGCCGGCGGGCCAGGCGGGAACGCGGCCGAAGGTGGCTTTCATGCCGACGATGCCGCAGAAGCTGGCGGGGATGCGGGTGGAGCCGCCGCCGTCGGTGCCGACCTGCAGGGTGCCCATGCCGGCGGCCGCGGCGCAGGCGGCGCCGCCGCTGCTGCCGCCGCTGGTCAGGCGGGTGTCCCAGACGTTGCGGGTGACGCCGGTGAGCAGGTTGTCGGCGGTGCCCTTCCAGCCGAACTCGGACGTCGTGGTCTTGCCGACGAAGACGCCGCCGGCCTCGCGCAGGCGCGCCGCGGCGGGGGCGTCCTCGGTGGCGGGCTGGGCCACGCGCGCGGCGCGCGAGCCGTAGCCGGTGGGCGCGCCGCGCGCCAGCAGGATGTCCTTGATGCCGTAGGTGACGCCGTCGGCCGGGCCGAGCGGGGCGTTGTTCATCCAGCGCGCTTCGGAGGCGGCGGCCTGCTGCAGGGTGAGCGTGCGGTCGAGGTGGCAGTAGGCGTTGACGACGGGGTTCCAGCGGTCGACCATGGCCAGCACGGCGCGCGCGTGGTCCAGCGGCGAGACGGTGCGGGCGCGGTAGAGCCGCGCCAGCTCGGCGGCGCTGGCGTAGGCGAGGTCGTGCGGGGTGGGGGAGGCGAGGTCCATGGGGTTCAGTTCTCCATCAGCCTGACCAGCGCGAGCGAGAGGCCGGGCACGTAGGCCAGGATGAAAAGCACGACGATGGCGGCCAGCACGAAGGGCAGCACGCCGCGCACGACGACTTCGTAGGGTTGCCGCGATACGGATACGGTGGTGAAGAGGTTCAGGCCGAAGGGCGGGGTGAAGAAGCCCACCACTAGGTTGACGCAGAACACCACGCCGAGGTGGATGGGGTCCACGCCCAGCACGAGGCCGATGGGCACGAGGATGGGGGCGAGGATGATGATGCTCGCGCCCGCGTCCATGATGCAGCCGACCAGCAGCAGGAACACGGTGAGCAGCGCCAGGTAGACGAACTGGCTGTCGAGGATGGGCGCCAGCTCGGTGGCCAGCAGGGTGGGGATGCGCGCCGAGGCGAGGATCCAGCCGAAGATGCCGGCGCCGCCCAGGATGAAGCCGACCATGGACGAGGTTTCGACCGACCCCACCATGACGCGCCACAGCTTGCGCGCCGTGAACTGCCGGTAGCACAGGCCGAGCGCGAGGCTGAGCGCCACGCCGACGGCGGCGGCTTCGGTCGGCGTGAAGACGCCGCCGTAGATGCCGCCTAGGATGACCACGGGCATGAGCAGCGGCGGCACGGCGCGCCACACGACCAGGGCGGCCTGCCCGGCCGTGTAGGCGCGCGCCGGCTGGCGCGGCACCCGCAGCCGGCGCGCCAGCAGGAAGTTGGTGACCATGAAGGCCAGCGCCATCAGCAGGCCCGGGACGATGTTGGCCACGAACAGCTTGGGGATGGAGACGTTGACGGTGGCGCCGTAGAGGATGAGCGCGATGCTTGGCGGGATGATGTTGCCCAGCGCGCCGGCCGAGGCGGTGACGCCGGTGGCCAGCTGCGGCGGGTATTTCTGCGCGATCATGGCCGGCATCATGATGGCGCCGATGGCCGCCACGGTGGCCGGGGCCGAGCCGGTCAGCGCGCCGAACATCGCGCAGGCGAGGATGGTGACGTAGCCCAGCGCGCCATGCAGCCGGCCCACCAGCATGTCGATGAGGTCGATCAGGCGCCGCGACAGGCCGGCCTTCTCCATGAGGTTGCCCATCAGTATGAACAGCGGGATGGCCAGCAGCGGGAACGAGTCCAGGCCGGCCATGACCCGCTGCGGCACCACGATGAGCGGGCGCAGGCCGGTGGCCACGAGGAAGATCGCGCCGCACAGCAGCAGCGAGAAGGCGATGGGGATGCCGGCCAGGAACAGCGCGAACATCAGCGAGAACAGCAACAGGGCGTCTTGCATTCATTTCTCCGCGTCGGGGGCGGCGGCGCGGTCCCGCGCCAGGGCGGCGAGGCTTTGCACGGCGATGAACAGGCCGCCTGCCGGCAGCGCCGCGTAGACATAGCCCATCGAGACGCGCATGGCGGGGCTGAGCTGGTTGTGGACGATGGCGACGATGCCGATGCCCTGGACGACCAGGATGGCCGCGGCCGCCAGGATGGCGCCGTTGACGAGGACGGCGTGCGCGCGGCGGGTGTGGCCTTCGAAGCGGGCGACCAGGATGTCGATGACGGCGTGGCCGTTGGCCCTGACCAGCACGGCGGCGCCGAGCATGGTCATCCAGATGAAGCTGTAGCGGGTCAGCTCTTCGATCCAGGGAGGCGAATAGCCCAGCAGGTAGCGGCCGGCGACCTGGGCCGTCGCCGCGATGGCGATGATGGCCAGGAAGGCGGCGGCCAGCGCCTTGCACAGGGCGTCGCAGCCCAGGCTCGTTCTGGCGAGCCCGGCGAGTAGTGCGCGTTTCATGTCGGGGTTCTCTCGGTGGCGACGATCGGCCTACTGCGCCAGCGCCTGGGCGCGGGTCACCAGCTCGGGGTCGATGGTGTTCTTGTAGCGTTCGTAGACCGGCGCGGCGGCCTGGCGGAACGCGGCCTTGTCGACGTCGCTGTTGATGGCCACGCCGGCCTCGGCCAGCTTCTTCTCGGTGGCCGCCTCGGTGGCCAGCAGGAACTGGCGCTGCGCGGCGATGGCTTCGTCGGCGGCCTTCTGGAAGGCGGCCTGCTGCTCGGGCGCGAGGCTGGTCCAGACCCGCGCGGACACGACGATGGGGATGGCCACGTAGACGTGCTCGGTCTTGGACAGGTATTTGGCCGCCTCGTAGAAGCGGCTGGTGTAGTAGAGCGCGGTGGGGTTCTCGGCGCCGTCGATGGTGCGCTGCTGCAGGCCGGTGAACAGTTCCGGGTAGGCCATGGACGTGACGTTCACGCCCAGCGCCCGCCAGGTGTCCACGTAGATGGGGTTCTCGGGCATGCGCACTTTCATGTCCTTGAGATCGGCCAGCGTCCTGATGGGCTGCTTCGAGTTGTACAGGTTGCGAAACCCGCCGTGGCCCCAGCCCAGGACCTTGAGGCCGGTTTTCTCGAGATCGGCCTCGATGCCGTCGGTGAAGGACGAGTCCAGCGCCTGGAAGGCGGTGGGGTAGTCCTTGAACAGGTAGGGCAGGTCGAAGACCATGGCCTTCTTCTCGAACGCGCCCAGCGCGAAGCTGGCGATGACGCTCATGTCTATGCTGCCCAGCTGCATGCCTTCGGCGACGTCGCGTTCGCCGCCCAGCTGCGCGCCGCCCAGCACCTGCACCTTGACCGCGCCGTTGGTGTGCCGGGCCACGCGTTCGGCGAAGCCGGCGGCCAGGTGGTGGTACATGTCGTCGTCGTTTTCCACCGATACGTGCGCCAGCTGCAGCGTGCGCGGCTGCGCCCCGCTGGCGGCCTGCGGGCGGTCGGCGCCGCCCTTGTCGCAGGCGGCAAGCAGCGCGGCGGCCGCGATGATGGCGAGCGTGGTCCTTGCGGTACGCAACATGGTTGTCTCCTCGTTTTATGGATGGGTGTAGCGGGATGGCTAGGGGGCCGCGGGCGCGGCGGCGTGGGCGCCGGTGCGGCCGGCCAGCACGTCTTCCAGGAAGGGCAGCCGGTCCTGGCCCCAGAACAGGTGGCCGTTGCACAGGTAGAAAGGCGAGCCGAACACGCCATGGCCGATGGCCTCGCGCGTGTTGCCGGCCAGGCGCTCGCGGATGTGCGGCGCCTGCGCCCGTTGCAGGATCGCGTCGGCGTCCAGGCCCAGGCCGCGCGCGATGTCGCGCAGCGTCTGCGGATCGGAGATGTCGCGCTCCTGCGCCCAGATGGCGCGCAGCACGGCGTTGGCGTAGTCGCCGGTGGCCATGCCCAGCTCCTGCGCGGCCAGGATGGCGCACGAGGCCGGGATGTCGTCGACCGGGTAGTGGCGCGGATGCAGGGTGATGGGGATGCCCAGGTGGTCGCGCCAGCGCTCCAGCTCGGTCACGCGGTAGGCCTGGCGCTGCGTCGAACGCTGTTGCAGCAGGATGCCGCCGGTCTGCTCGTAGACGGCGGACAGCTGCATGGGCTTGTGGCGGATCGTCGCGCCATGGCGGCGGGCGAGCCGTTCGAGGCGTTCGCCGCCGAAATAGGCCCAGTCGGACACGACGGAAAAGTAGTAGTCGATGTGCATGCTTGCTTCCTGGTTGCCGTGGCGGGCGCGGCGGTGGGCCGCGCCTTGCCTCAGTTGCGCGGGATCGCGGTGATGCCGAGCTGGCGCAGCTGGCCGGCCAGGTCGATGTAGATGGTTTCGCTTTCGATGCGCGCGTCGTCGAAGCCGAACACGTTGACCAGGCGCACGTTGAACGACTTGCCCGAGCCCGGCAGCCCCAGGTAGGCGCCGCGATGGGTGCCGGTGTAGATGGCTTCCATGACGACGACGCCTTCCTGCTCGGTGTAGCGCACCGGGCGCACGTTGAAATCCGGGAAGGCCTGCCACAGTTCGGCGTAGCGCGCGGCGACCTGGTCCTTGCCGCGGTAGACGCGGCCGGCCACTTCGTCGCGCACCGGGTCCTCGTCGGCCAGCGTGGCCAGCATCTCGTCCATGAGATGGCGGTTCTCCACGTCGATGTGCTGCGCAATCAAATCCACTCTCCACGTCATCGAAGTCTCCTTGGGTAGATGAAACAGGACAGCCGGGCCGGCGGCCGGGCGTCGCGCGTTCGGCGTCGGGCGCGCAAAAAAATGGGATCCCAAAATTTCTATATCGGGATCCTATTTGGGCGGGGCGTGTTTGTCAACGGCGCACGGCGAATGAATTCGGGCGCAAGCAGGCCGCCCGCGCGCGGCGCGCGGTCGGCGGGTCGGGGGAAGCGGTGGGGGCTGGCGGCCTAGCCGCGCCGGTCGCGCATGGCCTGCGCCATGTCGGCCAGCGCGCCGTCGTCGAGCAGGCGCTCGGCCAGCGGCAGCAGTTCTTCGTCTTCGCGGCGCAGGTGGGCGCGGTAGGCGGCGATGAAGTCCTCGGCCTGGCCGGGCGCGAAGGCGGCGGGCTGGCCGTCGGCGACCTGCTGCAGCACTTCGCGCACGCGGCGCCAGGCGCTGCCCAGGGCGCGGTGCTCGTCGGTCAGCGAGCCCACCAGCTGGCGCAGGCAGACGGCGTCGGAGCCGGCCATGGATTCGATGAGGGCGGGAAAGAGGTCCTGTTCCTCGTCCTGGTGGTGCTTGACGGCGGCGCTGTCGAAGTAGCGCATGACGCTGGCGGCGGCGGTGCGCGCCGCGTCGTCGCTGCCGTGCGCGCTCAGGTGGGCGGCCAGGCGCTCGAGCGTGGCGCACTGCCGTTCGATGCGGCCGTGACAGGCGGCCAGCAATTGCAGGGGCTGGTCGAAATCGGGGGCGGGCGCGGGAAAGGCGGAGGGCATGGCGGCAATTCCGGATGGCAGGAGCGTCCCGCCTGTTTTACTCCATGGCGGCGCGCTTGTGGGCGCGGGCGGTTTTCCAGGCGGCGTAGGCCTGCGGCATGCAGACCGCGCAGGGACGGTAGCCGGCGGCGATGGCGCTGGCTTCGTCCAGGAAGAAGACGCGCTGGGCGGCATAGCCGCCTCGCGCCAGCGCGCGCGCGGCGGCGCGGCAATCCAGGCGGCCGTAGAGGCGGCCGCGGCGGTGGCCGCCCAGCGTGCCGGGCTCGGCGCTGAAAAAGGGCTGTCCGTCGGCGCCGATCAGGCGCCAGCGGCGCGCGGGCGTGTTCATGGCAGCAGCGCCAGCCCGATGCGCCGGCCGGCGCGCACCGGGCTGATGGCCTGCCGCAGGCTGGCGCGGTAGAAACCGTGCGCGCCGCGGCAGGGCCGGTGCGCGGTGGGAATCAGCGCGGCGTCGCCCTGGCGCAGGGGGATGACGATGGGGCGCGATTGCATGCGCGGGCGCTGCTCGGTGAGCACGAGTTCGCCGCCTTCGAAGTCGCGCCGCGGGGCCGACAGCAGGGCGACGAGCTGCAGCGGAAAGACGTCGGGCGCGGGTTCGTGCTGCGTCAGCGGCCGCGCATCGCCGGCCTCGACGATGTCCAGGCGGATGCCGGGTTGGGCGCCGGCCGGCGCCGCGGCCGGATAGCGCCAGCCGGTTTGCAGGGTTTGCGCCCAGGCGTTGGCCAGCGGCGCCAGCTGCGCGTAAAGCGCGGCATGCAGCGGCGCGAACGCGCCGGCCGCGATATCCGGGCCTTGCGGCGGCACGCAGGCAAGCAGCGCGGCGATGGCCGGCGCGTCGAGCAGCCCGGGCAGCAGGGCCCAGCCGTCGCGGTCCAGCCGCGCGTGCAGGGCGGCGCGGTCCAGGGCGGCCACGGCCGCGGCGCCGGATTGCAGAAGGCCGGGCGTCAGGCCGGGCGTCATGGGATGGCCGCTTCGCGGCGCAGCAGTTCGCGCTTGCGGTCCACGCCCCAGCGGTAGCCGGACAGGTCGCCGTCGCGCCGCACCACGCGGTGGCAGGGGATGGCCACCGCGATCCGGTTGGCGCCGCAGGCCTGCGCGACGGCGCGCACGGCCTTGGGCGCGCCGATGCGCTCGGCGATGTCGGTGTAGCTGACGGTGGCGCCCGGCGGCACTTCGCGCAACGCCTGCCAGACGCGTTCCTGGAAGGCGGTGCCGCGCACGTCCAGCGGCAGGTTCAGGCCCAGGGCGGGGGCTTCGACAAAACCCACCACCTCGGCCACCAGGCGTTCGAAGCCGGCGTCGCCGCCGATCAGCGTGGCGCGCGGGAACATGTCCTGCAACTGGCGCACCAGGCGGTCGGGATCGTCGTCGAGCAGGATGGCGCAGATGCCGAGCTGGCTTTGCGCCACCAGGATGGCGCCCAGCGCGCACTGGCCGACCGCGAAGCGGATGCGGGCGTTGGCGCCGCCGGCGCGGTAGGCGCGCGGCGCCATGCCCAGCATTTGCTGCGAGGCTTCGTAGAAGCGGCTGTTGGAATTGAAGCCGGCGTCGTAGATGGCCGCGGTCACGCTGGCCGACTCGCCCAGTTCGGCGCGCAGGCGGCGCGCGCGCTGGGCGCTGGCGTAAGCCTTGGGCGTGAGGCCGGTTTCGGCCTTGAACAGGCGGTGCAGGTGGAACGGGCTCAGGCCCACGTGAGCGGCCAAGGCCTCCAGCGTGGGCGGGGTGTCGGCTTGCTCGATGTGGCGGCAGGCGGCGGCCACCAGCGCGCTGTGCTGGTGCGCGGTGACGGTGCGGTCGGCCGCGTTGTGGCGGCTGGGCCGATAGCCGGCGGCCCGCGCCGCCTCGGCGTTGTCGAAGAACTCCACGTTCTCGCGGCGCGGCAGGCGCGCCGCGCTGCTGGGCCGGCCGTACACGCCGGTGGTGCGCACGGCATAGACGAAATGGCTGTCGGCCGCAGGGTCGCGCGCCTGGACGGCGGCCCAGCGCGCTTCGGGCGTGGCGTAGGCAAGGGTGGGGCGGACGGGGACGTTCATGGCGGGGTCCGGGCAGTGGGGTATGACTGCAATGTAGGGCGCGATTGCACCGCAAGCACTACGTTTCTTGCGCGCGAATCCGCGCCTCGGGCGGCACGCGCCACAGATACCAGGCCGCCAGCGTGCGGTACGGCCCCCAGGCCTGGCCGATGTCGCGCATCTGGCGCGCGGTGGGCGTGGCGGCGGCGCCCTTGAGGCGCCGGTAGCCGTCGCGCACGCCGAAATCGTCGGCCGGCAGGATGTCGGCGCGCGCCAGCGTGTAGATCAGCAGCATTTCCACGGTCCAGCGGCCCACGCCGCGCAGCGTGGTCAGGCGCTCGACCAGCGCCTGGTCGCTCATGCGCCGCGCGGCGCGCCGGTCCGGCACCACGCCATCGCGCGCGGCCTGGGCGATGCCCAGGATGGTCTGGGTCTTGGCGGCCGAAAAGCCGCAGGCGCGCAAGGCGGCCGGGTCGGCCGCCAGCAATTGGCCGGGAGCGGGAAATGCGCCGCCCGGAAACAGCGCCAGCAGGCGTCCCACGATGGCGTCGCCGGCGCGCGCGTGCAACTGCTGGTAGGCGATGGCGCGCACCAGCGCTTCGTAGGGTTCGCGCGCCGGCAGGGGGCGGTGCAGGCAGGGGCCGGTGGCGGCGACGTGCCGGCGCCAGTCGGCGTCCAGGCCGGCGAGAAAGCGCTCGGCGTGGGCGTAGGCGGCGGGGCTGAGGGTGGCGGCGGTCATGGTCGGCGTGGGCGCGGCGGGCGAAAGGCCATGACACTAGGATAGCGCGCGCCAGCGCGCACCCGGTTTCTTGCCCGGGCTTGCGCCGGCCCCGCGGCCGGCCGCTAGCCGCCCGTCTTGCCTGCCTGCTCGGCGATGTCGGGGCAGGGCGGCGCGTTCCGGGCGGCCTCGGCGATCTGCTCGGGCGTGAGGTCCTGCTTGTGGGTGGCGATGGACCACAGGTGGCCGAACGGGTCGCGCACCTGGCCGTAGCGGTCGCCCCAGAACATGTCGGTGACCGGCATCACGGACGTGGCGCCGGCCGCCACCGCCTGCGCGTGGGCGGCGTCCACGTCTTCGACGTACAGGTGCAGCACGACCGGCGTGCCGTTGAGGGCCTTGGGATCGGGCGTGTCCCACTCGGGAAAGGCGTCCATCAGCATCAGGGTCGAATCGCCGATGCGTACGGCGCCATGCATGAGCCGGCCGTCGGGGCCGGCCAGGCGCGCCATTTCGACCGCGTTGAATGCCTTGATGTAGAAATCGATGGCGCGCGCGGCGCCGGCGCAGATGATGTGGGGCGTGAGGGTGTGCATGCCCTCGGGGATGGGCTTGACGGCGGTGGCCATGGGGTGTTCTCCGGCAGGAAGGGGAGGCGCCGGCGGCGTCGGCCCGGGGCAGGCGCGGCGGGGCGGGCGGTGAGTGCAGCTCTCACTGTGCCGCAAAAAACGCGCGCCCGCGACGGGCGATTGCGACAATGTGCCGGGGTGTTTGCGACAGGCGCGGCCGGGGCCGGATCAGGCCCGGACCAGGCGCACCCGGGTGATCTCGGAGGGGGCGCCCAGGCGCTTGGGCGGGCCCCAGTAGCCGGTGCCGCGGCTGGTGTAGACCCACATCGGGCCGTAGCGGTGCAGGCCGGCGGTGAAGGGCTGCTGCAGGCGCACGAACCAGTTCCAGGGCAGGAACTGGCCGCCGTGGGTGTGGCCGGACAGCTGCAGCGTGTAGCCCAGCGGCGCGGCCGCGGCGGCGCTGCGCGGCTGGTGGGCCAGCAGCAGGCGCACGGCGGCCCGGGCCGGCGCGCCGGCCAGGGCCTGCGCGGGGTTGCTGCGCTGGCTGGCGTCGAACGCCCCGGCGCCGTAGTCGGTGACGCCGGCCACTACCAGCGCGGCGTCGCCGCGTTGCACGACGCGGTGTTCGTTCTGCAGCACGCACAGGCCCAGGCGGCGGAATTCCTGCACCCAGGCCGCCGCGCCCGAATAGTATTCGTGGTTGCCGGTCACCAGGTAGACGCCGTCGGGCGCGCGCAGCGCGGCCAGCGGCCGGGTGTGCGGCGACAGGTGCGCCACCGGGCCGTCGACCACGTCGCCGGTGACGGCGACGAGGTCCGGGCCGGCCGCATTGACGGCGTCGACGACGGCCTGCAGGTAGCGCCGCTTGATGGTGGGGCCGACGTGCAGGTCGCTGATCTGCACGATGGTGTAGCCCTGCAGCGCGGCGGGCAGCGCGTCGATGGGCACGTCCACCGTCACCACGCGGGCGCGCCGCCGCGCGTTGGCCAGCCCGAGCAGCGTCGCGGCCAGCGCCAGCAGCGGCACGGCCGGCGCCGAGGCGGCGCGCAGCGCATGCATCGGCACGGGCAGCGTGGCCAGCGCGGCCAGCCAGGCCAGCAGCAGCGCCGCGTCGCGCAGCACGGTCAGCACGAACAGCGACGAGAAATACCCCATCGCCGCCAGGCCCACGGCGGCCAGCCGGTCGCCCCACGGCTGGCGGCCCGAGGCATGGCTGGCCATGCCCAGCGGGATCAGCACGCAACTGGCGCACAGGGCCACGATGGCGGCGGCGACCCCGGCGGCCGGCAGGCCGGCGTCGGGAATCAGGCGCGCGCCCACGTACACGTGCGCCAGGGCGCCCAGCGCTAGGAAGCGGATGAAGAAGGCGGAGCGGCGCAGCGACATGGCGGGCGGGGAGGGCGGCGATGCCTTGCATCTTAGCGTGCGGCCGGGCGAGGCCGTCAGGCGCCTGAAGGCCGGCCGTGCGCATAATGGCGTTTTGACGCGATTGGGGGCGCATGTCCATGGCGCAGAACATCTACGACGATCCCGCCTTCTTCCAGGGCTACAGCCAGTTGCCGCGCTCGCGCCTGGGGCTGGACGGCGCGCCCGAGTGGCCCGCGCTGCGGGCCTTGCTGCCGCCCTTGCGCGGTCGGTCGGTGGTCGACCTGGGCTGCGGCTATGGCTGGTTCTGCCGCTGGGCGGCCGCGCAAGGCGCCGCCTCGGTGCTGGGCCTGGACGTGTCCGAGAAAATGCTGGCGCGGGCCCGCGCCGATACGGCCGGGGCGGCGGTGCGCTACGAGCGCGCCGACCTGGAAACCCTGGCCTTGCCGGCCGCCGCGTACGACCTGGTTTACAGCTCGCTGGCCCTGCACTACGTGGCCGATCTGGCGCCCTTGCTGGCCACCGTGCGCCGCGCCCTGCGGCCCGATGGCTGGCTGGTGTTCTCGACCGAGCACCCGATCTACATGGCGCCGGCCTCGCCCGGCTGGGAGGTCGACGCGCAAGGGCGCAAGCGCTGGCCGTTGGACGGCTACCACCGGGAAGGCCCGCGCGTCACCGACTGGCTGGCGCCGGGCGTGGTCAAGCACCATCGCAAGCTGGGCACGCTGCTCAATGCCCTGATCGGCGCGGGCCTTGCCATTGCCCATGTGGACGAGTGGGGCCCGAGCGAGGCCCAGGTGGCGGCCAACCCGGACCTGGCCGACGAGCGCGAGCGGCCCATGCTGGTGCTGGTGGCGGCCCGGGCCGCGTGAGGGGCGCGGGTCCGGGCGCCTGTCTGCGCGGGGGGGAGCTGACATCCGCGACGGGGCGGGCCTGTCCCGGCGGGGACAGGCCCTGCCGCACCCTTTCACAACTGATATGCTTTTTTAAGCATGAATTGAATCTGTACTGATATCCGCGCGCTGCGTAGCATCGAAGCCGTGATCCGGGACCTTTCCGGAGACCGTTTTTCACAGGCACGACGCCCGGGGAGCCACACATGATGACCAGCGAAGCCCTGCTCCTGGCCCGGATTCAGTTCGGATTCACGATTTCCTTTCACATCGTCTTTCCGGCCATCACCATCGGCCTGGCGAGCTATCTCGCCGTGCTGGAAGGATGCTGGCTGCGCACCCGCGATACGGTGTATCGCGATCTGTACCATTTCTGGAGCAAGGTGTTCGCCGTCAACTTCGGCATGGGCGTGGTCTCGGGCCTGGTGATGGCTTACCAGTTCGGCACCAACTGGAGCGCCTTCTCCGAGTTCGCCGGCGGCATCACCGGGCCGCTGCTCGCCTACGAAGTGCTGACCGCGTTCTTCCTGGAGGCGGGCTTCCTGGGCGTGATGCTGTTTGGCTGGTCGCGCGTGGGGCCGCGCCTGCATTTCTTCTCGACCATCATGGTGGCGCTGGGCACACTGGTCTCGGCCACCTGGATCCTGGCTTCCAACAGCTGGATGCAGACGCCGGCCGGCTACGAGATCATCGACGGGCGGGTGGTGCCGGTGGACTGGCTGGCGGTGATCTTCAATCCCTCCTTTCCGTACCGCCTGGCGCACATGGGCATCGCCGCCTTCCTGGCCACCGCGCTGCTGGTGGCCGCTTCGGGCGGCTGGCATCTGCTGCGCGGCCATCGCACGCCGGCGGTGCGCAGGATGTTCGCCATGGCGCTGGGCATGCTGGCCATCGCCGCGCCGCTGCAGGCCGTGGTGGGCGACATGCACGGCATCAATACGCTCGAGCACCAGCCGGCCAAGATCGCCGCCATCGAGGGGCATTGGGACAACGTGCCGGGCGAGGGCGTGCCGCTGCACCTGTTCGGCGTGCCGGACATGCAGGCCGAGACCACGCGCTACGCGCTGAGCGTGCCGCGCCTGGGCAGCCTGATCCTGACCCACAGCCTGGACGGCCAGTTCCCGGGCCTGAAGTCGTATCCGCCGGCCGACCGCCCCAACGCCACCGTGGTGTTCTGGAGCTTCCGCGTGATGGTGGGGCTGGGCCTGCTGGCGATCGCGCTGGCCGCCTGGGCTGGCTGGGCGCGGCTGCGCGGCCGGCTGTACGACTCGCGCGGGCTGCAGCGCTTCGCGCTGGCGATGGGGCCGTCGGGGCTGGTCGCGATCCTGGCGGGCTGGTACACGACCGAGATCGGCCGCCAGCCGTGGATCGTGCAGGGGCTGATGCGCACGGCCGACGCGGCGACCCCGCACGGCGTGCCCGAACTGACGCTGACCCTGCTGCTGTTCGTGTTCGTCTACCTGATCGTGTTCGGCGCCGGCATCGTCTACGTGCTGCGCCTGATCGCGCGCGGCCCGTCGGGCGGCGCGCCGGCCGGCGGCCAGCCGGGGCTGGTCCAGCGTCCGCTGGCCGTGGCGCGGCAGGGAGGGCTGTGAAATGGGTGTCGATCTTTCGCTGATCTGGGCCATCGTCATTCTGTTCGGCGTGATGATGTATGTGGTGATGGACGGGTTCGACCTGGGCATCGGCGTGCTGTTTCCCCTGCTGCCCGGCAAGTCGGACCGCGACGTGATGATGAACACGGTGGCGCCGGTCTGGGACGGCAACGAGACCTGGCTGGTGCTGGGCGGCGCGGGCCTGCTGGCGGCCTTTCCGCGCGCGTATGCCGTGGTGCTCGGCGCCCTGTACCTGCCGCTGGTGTTCATGCTGCTGGCCCTGGTGTTTCGCGGCGTGGCGTTCGAGTTCCGCTTCAAGGCCGACGAGCGCCACCGTCCGTTCTGGGACCGCGCCTTCATCGGCGGCTCGGTGGCCGCGGCCTTCTTCCAGGGCGCCACGCTGGGCGCGTACCTGCAGGGCATCGAGCTGGCCGGCGGCGCCTACCAGGGCGGCCCGTGGGGCTGGGTCACGCCGTTTTCGCTCTTTTGCGGCGTGGGCCTGGTGGTGGCGTACGCCTTGCTGGGCTGCACCTGGCTCATCATGAAGACCGAGGGCGCGCTGCAGCGGCGCATGATCGCGGTGGCGCGCCCGCTGACCGGCGCGCTGCTGGCGGTGATCGCGGTCATCAGCGTCTGGACGCCGCTGATCGAGCCGGCCATTGCCCGGCGCTGGTTCAGCCTGCCCAATTTCTACGCGTTCGCGCCGGTGCCCGTGCTGGTGCTGGCGGCGGCCTGGGGGCTGTTGCGCGCGCTGCGCGGCCAGCCGGACATGGCGCCGTTCCTGCTGACGCTGGCGCTGGTGTTCCTGGGCTACAGCGGGCTGTGCATCAGCCTGTGGCCCTACGCGATCCCGCCGGACGTCACCCTGTGGGAGGCGGCCGCGCCGCCGCAAAGCCAGGGCTTCGCGCTGGTGGGAGCGCTGTTCATCGTGCCCATCATCCTGACTTACACTGCCTGGTCGTACTACGTGTTTCGCGGCAAGGTGCGCGCCGGCGACGGTTATCACTGAGGGGGCGCCATGACGGACCATGCCTTGGAAAAAACCGCCTCGACGCTGCGCCGCCTGGGCTGGCTGGCGCTGTTCTGGGCCGGCGGCGTGGCCGGCCTGGGGCTGGCGGCCGGCGCGCTGAAACTGATCATGAGACTGGCCGGCTTGACGCCGTGACCACTGGGGCCGCGAATTGAAGCTGAAGCGCTATGAAGTGCTTGCCGACGAAATCACCGCATCGATCCAGGCCGGCACGCGCCGCGCCGGCGACCGCCTGCCGTCGGTGCGCCAGACCAGCGCCAGCCGCGGCCTGAGCGCCACCACGGTATTCAAGGCCTATTACCTGCTGGAGGCGCGCGGCCTGATCCGCGCGCGCGACCGCTCGGGCTACTACGTGGTGGGCAAGCCCAAGGCGCTGCCGCCCGAACTGGAGGCCGGCGCGCCGGCCGAGTCGCGCCGCGTGGACGTGGATGTCAGCGACCGGGTGCTGCACGTGCTGCAGCTGACCATGCGGCGCGACGTGGTGCCGTTCGGTTCGGCGTTTCCGCATCCTTCGCTGTTTCCGCACGCGCGGCTGGCGCGCGCCATGGCCTCCAGCGTCGCGGCGCTGGACCCCTGGAGCTCGGTCGACGACCTGAGCGCGGGCAATACGCGGCTGCGCCGCGCCATCGCGCTGCGCTACCTGGCCGACGGCGTGCAGGTGCGCACCGAGGACATCGTGGTCACCAATGGCGCGCTGGAGGCCCTGAACCTGTGCCTGGGCGCGGTGACGCGGCCGGGCGATTCGGTGGTCATCGAATCGCCCACGTTCTATTCGGCGCTGCAATCGCTGGAGCGGCTGGGCCTGCGCGCCATCGAGGTGCCGGCCCACCCGCGCGAGGGCATCGAGCTCGACGCGCTGGCGCGCGCCATCGACACGCACCGGCCGGCCGCCTGCTGGCTGATGACCAATTTCCAGAACCCGCTGGGCAGCCTGATGCCCGAGGACAAGAAGCGCGCCCTGGTCCAGCTGCTGGCCGCGCGCGAGGTGCCGCTGATCGAGGACGACGTCTACAGCGAGCTGTATTTCGGCGCGCAGCGGCCGCTGCCGGCCAAGGCCTACGACGAGCGCGGCATCGTGATGAGCTGTTCGTCGTTCTCCAAGAGCCTGGCGCCGGGCTGGCGCATCGGCTGGGTGCTGGGCGGGCGCTACGCCGACCGCATCCTGCGCGGCAAGCTGGCGCTGTCGCTGTCGACCTCGGCGCCGTCGCAGGCGGCGCTGGCCACCTACCTGGAGCACGGCGGCTACGACCGCCACCTGCGGCAATTGCGCCAGACGCTGGAGCAGCAGCGCAACCAGGTCATGGAGGCGATCGCCCGGCATTTCCCGCCGGGCACGCGCACCACCCACCCCGACGGCGGGTACTTCCTGTGGGTGGCGCTGCCGCCGCAGGTCGACGCGCTGGCGGTGCACCGCGCCGCGCTGTCGCTGGGCGTGAGCACCGCGCCCGGGCCGATCTTCTCGGTGCAGGACCGCTTTCGCCATTGCCTGCGGCTGAACTACGGCCACCCGTTCGACGCGCGCGCGCAGGACGGTCTGGCCACGCTGGGCAAGCTGATCGCGCGGCAGTGCTGAAAGCCCGCTCCGCATCTCGGCGCCTGTCCCCACGGGGACAGGCGCCTCATACGCCTGAACGTGACGCCAGCAGGTATCATGCAAGCCTGTTTCGACGGAGTGTCATGACATGTATCGCGGCCACGAAGCGATCAAGCAATTCATGCAGGCCATCGGCCTGCCCTGGACGCCGGGCCAGCCCGAAAGCGCCGAGCTGCGCGCCAGCTACCGTATCGGCAGCGGGCGGCCGCTCAATATCGACCGCACGCGGGTCGAGTTCCATTGCGACGACGCGCGCGCCAAGGTGTGGGTGCCCGAGTTCGCCCGCACCAGCTTCCACCAGTGGTTCGAGGTGGCCTACCAGGATTTCGAGTACTCGCCCGGCGCCTCGATGCTGAAGATCAAGGCCGCCGCGCGCGGCAACGCGGCAGCCTACAGCGTGGGCCTCAAGCCGCTGGCCTGAGGCCCGCCGCCTAGGCCTTTTCCAGCCGCGCCGGCAGGCCCTGGCGCACCGCGGCGCCGGATACCCAGTCGATCCACACGTTGTCGCGCAGCGCGCGGGTGGCGTCGCCAAAGCCCAGGTCATTGAGATTGACGCCGGCGGCCAGCGCCGGGTCGTGCGGCGTGGGCTGGCCGTCGATCACGTGGGCGCGCGCGCCCAGTTCCGTGTGACCGTAGCCGTGCTCGATGGCGATGGCGCCCGGCTGCACGCCGTCGCGCACCAGCGCGAGTCCGGTGACCGCGCCGCCGGGCGTGACGATGCGCACCGCGTCGCCATTGCCGATGCCCAGGCGCAGGGCGTCGGCGCGGTTGATCGAGACCGGGTTGTGCGGGTGCACCTGGCGCAGCCAGCTCACGCCGATCGACATCGAGCTCATCAGGTTGGACTTGAACGAACTCAGCAGGAACGGCCAGTCGGCCTGCGGATATTGCTCGCGCATGGCGCGGCCGTCGGCCAGCCGGGTGGGGTACCAGGTGGGGCAGCCGCTGTAGGGCTCGCCGGTCATCGCATGGCGCATGCGCGCCAGATCTTCGCTCCAGACATGCAGCGGCTTGCGGTACGGCGGGTGCACGCGGCCGTCGCGCCAGACGTCCTCGGCCGCGTCGAAGCGGCCGCCACGGCTCATCAGCAGGGCGACGCGGCGCCACTCTTCTTCGTGCAGCGTGCGCCGCAGCAGGTCGGCGTGGCGGTCCACGCCGGTCAGGGCCAGGTCGTCCTCGCTGGCTTCGGCCACCGGCGCGCCGCCGGCATAGGCCATGTTGGCCATCCCGCGCAGGAAGAAGTCGCTGGCCGTATCCAGCGCATGGCGCCGGCCGTCGCGGCCGGCGATCGCGTCGGCGCCGAAGCCGGGCATGCCCAGGCGCTTGGCGCAGGCGATCAGGAACGATTCCAGGCACACCGGCTCGCCGTCCGCGGTGCGCGCCACGCGCGGCGCCACCGCCGGCCAGCGCACGGTCGAGGCCTTGGCCTGCACGTCGGCCCAGGGCGCCGACACGCCCCAGCTTTCGTAGGTGATGGTGTCCGGGACGATGTAATCGGCCAGGGCGTTGGTTTCGTTGATGAAGGCGTTGATCGACACCGACAGCGGCAGCAGGCCGGGGTCGCGCAACTTGTCGGCGATCACGTTCTTCAGCCCCGCGATGGCGTAGACGGGGTTGCTCATGTGGTTGAGCCACACCTTGGCGCGATAGGGGTAGCCGGCCAGCGCCGAGGCCAGCATTTCCGAGCTCAGCGCGCCGGTCGCCGGATACCAGGGCGACTGCGCCGGGTAGGGCGGTTGGCCCGCCTCGGCCTTGCGGCGGTATTCGCTGCTTTTCTCGTACGGAAAGCGGTTGCGCGACAGCGAGACGCCGCGCGGCGCGACGCGGCCGGCAAAGCCGGCGATGTCGTAGCGCGGGCCCTTGCCGTAGGGCGCGAACGGGCCGCCGTCGAGCACCAGCCCGCCGGCCACGTTGAGGTTGCCCACCAGGGTGTTGAGCATGGCGATGGCGTAGGCCGTGTAGAACCCGGCGCCGCTCATGGTGCCGCCATGCGCGTCGGCCACCGCCTGCTTGCCGTGGCTGGTGAAGCGTTCGGCCAGGGCGGCGATCCGCGCGGCGGGCACGCCGCTGTGCCGGGCGTATTCGTCCAGCGTCATGCGGCGCGCCTCGCGGCGCAGCAGCGCCAGCGCCGAGCTGACGCGCACCCCGCCCAGGCCGGGCGCCGCGCCCTCGGCGGGCAGGTCGCGCTCGACGAACAGCGCGGCGGGGCCGGCGTGGGTATGCGGGGCCAGCGCGCCGCCGGGCAGTTGCACCACGTAGACGTCCTCGGCCTGCGGGTCGGCGCCGGCGCGCGGCCAGCCCAGGTCGGCGCCGCGCAGGCAGCTGCCGTGGCGGGCGTGCCCGGGGGCGTCGATGACCAGGTGGGTGGCGTTGGTCCAGGCGGCCTCGCCGGCCGCGTCCATGGCGGCCGGGCCGGGCTGCGACAGCATGGCGGCATCGTAGCGGTCGTGCTCGAGCATCCAGCGGATCATGCCCATGACCAGCGCCAGGTCGCCGGCCGGATTGACCGCCAGCCATTCGTTGCCGCTGCCGGCCGCCAGGCTGGCGCTGGCGGGCAGCACCGGCGAGACCACCACGTAATGGAAGCCCGCGCCGTCGTCGCGCACGCGCGCCTCGGCCAGCTGGCGGCCCTGGCGCTGGAACGGATTGCCCGATTGCGCCGGCGCCGTGCCGATGAACAGGCCGAAGCGCGCGCGCGTCCAGTCCGGCTTGCCGTGCGGCATGCCCTTGAGGTCGCCGAACGCGGCGCCGGTGCCGACCCGGAAGCTCTGGCCGCAGTACGAGCCGTGGTTGGACACGTTGACGGTGCCGAACGATTGCGCCGCGAAGCGCTGGATCAGCGGCGTGCGGCCCTCGTTGGCCGAGTCGGTGAACAGCAGCTGGTTCGAGCGCGGCCCGTATTCGGGGTTGTCGGGGTCCAGCGGCGTGACCGGGTCGTAGATGGCGCGCAGGCCGTCCACCTGGCCTTCGCCGAACAGGTCGCCGCCTTCGCATACTTCTTCCACCAGCTGCTCGAACGAGATGGTGCGCCACTGGCCGGCGCCGCGCGGGCCGACGCGCTTGAGCGGGCGCAGCACGCGGTAGGGGCTGGTCAACTGTTCCAGCATGGCCGAGCCGCGCGCGCACGAGGTGGCGCGGCCTTCCAGGCCGTTGTCGCCACCCAGCCGGGCGTAGACCTCGCGCACCGGCGCATGCATGGGCGCCGGTTGCGTGGTGGCCAGCGGGTGGTAAGGGTTGCCCGCCACGCGCAGGATGCGGTTGGTTTCCGTGTCCACGCGCAGGCGCACGCCGCATTGGGTCCAGCAACCCAGGCAGCTGGAGGGGCTGACGGTCTGGCCCGGCTGGGCCGACAGCGCGCCGGTGACGGGATCGAGGCGGAATTCAGGGGTGAGCGAATTGCCGCGCAAGGCGTCGGCGGCGGGCGCGCCGGCGCTGCCCTGTGCCAGGCCCTTGACGGCGCGGGCCACGGTTTCGCCATAGCCGGCCGCGAAGGCGGCCATGCCGCCGGCCACGGCGCCGCCGCGGGCGATCAGCTTGCGGCGGCGCGCGTCGGCCGGCGCGTTGGTGTCGGGGGTGGGGTGCTGCTTGGGCATGGAATGTCCGTATCAGGTATTCGGGTTCAGCGGGCCGGGGCGGCGGCGCGCGCGGG
Organism: Bordetella genomosp. 6; assembly: GCF_002119705.1. NCBI lineage: Bacteria > Pseudomonadati > Pseudomonadota > Betaproteobacteria > Burkholderiales > Alcaligenaceae > Bordetella > Bordetella genomosp. 6. Next base: position 3,832,241 of record NZ_CP021107.1, on the reverse strand, counting down.
AAAGCGCTCCAGCGCCCAGGCAAGGGCGGCGACCAGCGCCACGCACAGGCCGAGCACGCCCGCCATGCCCAGCAAGCCGTCGCTGCCCCAGGGCATGTCGTACAGGTAGAGGCCGGCGCCGTACTTGGGCACGCCCTGCACGTTCATGAAGACGACCCAGCGGAAGATCCAGGCGGCCGCCAGCAGGGTCAGCGCCAGGGTCAGCGAGGCGGCCGGGCCGGCCAGCCGGGCGGGGCGCATCTGCAGCAGCGCCACCATGCATACGGCGGTGGCGATCGCGCCGGCCAGGCTGGCGCGCCAGGCCGGGAACTGCGTGAACAGGCGCAGCGCGGCGTCGAACGAGGGCTCGCGGCCCAGCGCGCCGAGCACGGCCCAGGCGCCCGCGCTCGCGGCCAGCGCCGCCAGCGCGACGATGGCCAGGCGGCGCAGCAGCGCCATCGGCAGGGCGGCCAGGCCGCCCGGCAGCCAGCGGCCCAGCAGCAGCATGGCGCCCAGCGCGCCCAGCCAGCCGGTCAGCGCGAAATTGATCGGCAGGAATACGGTGTGCCACAGCGGACGCGAACGCAGCACCATGACTTCCGAGCCGGTATAGACCAGGATGGACAGCGCCGACAGCGCCAGGGGCATGGCCAGCGCCCGGATGGCGCGCCGCCAGCCCAGCCACCACGCCGCGCACAGGCCCAGCGCCAGCGCCGCATACAGCGGCAGCAGCAGCGCGCCCAGCCACATCCACGACCAGGGCGTGGCCTGCGTGTAGAAATGCCAGAAACGGCCGGGCTGGTGCAGGTCGGCCAGCAGCGACACGGGCGCGGCCACCGCGCTGACGGCCAGCACCGCGATGGCGGCCGGCAGCAGGCGCACGCGCGCCGAACCGGGCCGGCCGAAGGCGCAGGCCGCCGCCGTCAGCGCGGTGGCGGCGCTGATGCCGATGAGGAAGAAATACTGCACGGCCCAGGGCAGCCAGGCCGCGTCGTAGACGGGGGTGATGAGTTCCGAGATGCGCATGGTCGCCTCGCCTTCAGTGCCGGCCGGCCAGGCGCACGCCGGCCTGGCCATCGACCTGGCTGACGAACGCATCGGGCAGGCCGATGTAATACACGTGCGGATCGGTGCGCATGTCGGGCTTGAGCACCTTGATTTCGTCGCGGTGCTCGGCCAGCAGCCGCGAGACCGCGCTGGCGGGGTCGTTCAGGTCGCCGATCACGCGCGCCCCGCCCACGCAGCTCTCCACGCAGGCCGGCAGCAGGCCCGCCTCCAGGCGGTGCTCGCAGAAGGTGCACTTGTCGGCGGTCCGGGTCTCGTGGTTGATGAAGCGGGCGTCGTAGGGGCAGGCCTGCACGCAGTAGCCGCAGCCCACGCAGCGTTCGTTGTCCACCAGCACGATGCCGTCCTCGCGCTGGAAGGTGGCCTGCACCGGGCACACCGGCACGCACGGCGGGTTGTCGCAGTGGTTGCACAGGCGCGGCAGCATCACCATCGAACAGGGGCCGCCATCGTCGGGCAGCACCTCGTACTGCAGCACGGTGGTGCGGAACTGCCCGATGGGCGGCAGGTTTTCCATCGAACAGCTGACCGTGCAGGCCTGGCAGCCGATGCATTTGCGCATGTCGACCACCATGCCGTAGCGCTTGCCCGCGGCGCCGGGGCGGCGCGGCGGCTGGGCGTTCATGCCGCCGCGCGCTTCGGCGGCGATGGGGATGACGGTGGCCGTGGCGGCCAGCCCCAGCAATTCCTTGAGAAAACCGCGTTTGCCGGGCGCGGGCGGCCGGTCGGAGGAGGGCGCTTTATGCATAGTCGTGCAGCTTGTCTTTGGGCCGGTGGCCGCTGCCGCCCGGGCCTGGGTGCGCCGCCTGTCCCGTTCCCGGTGATTCGAGCCATGAACTTATCACTTGTGGTTATATAAGACCTTGATATGGGTCAAGACGGTAGTAAAGCGACGCGCTATTCATGAGCCGATGTAAAAGACGTGCCGCTTCATTTCCGCCCGGCGCGAGGCCGTCACTTTTTTCGGGGCGAGATGCTAAGGTGTCTGCCACGTTGGCCGGCGGGCGCGGCGTTGCGGCGCCCGCCCGTGGCCTGTCATCAACACACATCGAGGCAAGCATGAAGAAAACGATCATCGTGAGCGCGGCGTGCGCGGCGCTGCTGGCCACCTCGGGCGCGGTCCTGGCCCAGTCGGGGGCGAGCCTGACGCCGGACCAGCTGCGGCACCTGGACACCGACAAGAGCGGCGGCGTCAGCCAGCAGGAGTACCAGGCCTTCATGGAGGCGTCGTTCGCCAGGCTGGACGCCAACGGCGACGGCAGCCTCACGCGCCAGGAGCTGCCCCAGGAGGTCTCCGACGCGCAGTTCACCGCGATGGACGCCGACAAGGACGGGCGCATCAGCCGCCAGGAGTTCCTGGGCCAGGTGATGCGCGACTTCGCCGCCGCCAGTCGCGGCGGCGAGCTGAAGTAGGCGCGGCCGGCGCCCGCCGCGCTCAGGGCGGCGGGAAGTTCGGCGTGGCGTGCACCCGCTGCAGGAACGCGCGCGTCAGCGCCACGATGGGCGCGAGATGGGTTTCCAGCGCCCAGTGCCCAGCCTGCAGCAGGTGCAGTTCGGCCTCGGGCAGGTCGCGCAGATAGGCGCGCGCGGCGGCTTCGGGCATGTAGCCGTCGTGCACGCCCCAGACGATCAGCGCGGGCGGCTGGCGCTCGCGCAGGTAGGCCTGGTAGCGCGGGAACCAGGCCAGGTTGTCTTCCAGCCCCTCCATCAGTCCCACCATGATTTCGCGGCGGCGCGGTTCGCGCAGCTGCGCCCAGGCCAGCTTCCACATGTCCGGGGTGATGCGTTCGGCCTGCTCGTCGGGCAGGTCGTTGAGGAATTCGTCGCGGAATCCATCCTCGCTGACCGCCAGGCTCAGCTTGTAGCGGCCCTCCAGCGTAGGGTCGGCCCAGTAGGCCTGCAGCGGGGCATAGCGCGGGCCCAGCTCGTCCGCGTAGATGTCGCCGTTCTGGATGATCAGGCCGCTTACCTTGTCCGGTTCGCGCAGGGCCAGGCGCAGGCCGATCTGCGAACCGTAGTCGTGCAGGTAGAGGGCGTAGCTGGGCAGCCCCAGCGCATGGGTGAACTGCTGCAGGAAGTCGGTGTAATGCTCGAAATCGCAGGCAAAGCGCGCCGTGTCCGGCGTGTCGCTGTAGCCGAAGCCCGGGAAGTCCGGCGCCAGCAGCCGCCATTGGTCGGCCAGCGCGGGCATGAAGTCGCGGTACTGGAACGACGAGCAGGGATAGCCGTGCGGCAGCAGCACCACCGGCGCGTCCGCGGGGCCCGCCTCGCGATAGAAAATGCGCAGGTCGTCGAGGTCCAGGTAGCGATGCTTGACACTGGCGTCCGCGCTCGGGGAGGTGGTCTGGCTGGATTGGGTCATTGGCGGACTCCCACCGCGGCGGGCCGCGGCATGGTGGACACGCGCGCCGGTCGGCGCGCCCGGGCTTGCCTGCCTATGATAGAAATCCAGCCCGTAACAAGCGTCACAGGACTCGTCCAGATGCGTGCAGTCGTATGCCCGCCCGGGGCGTCGCGACCAGGGCCGACACCTTTCGATACCGGCGTTCCGCGCGGCGCGCGATTGAAGCCGCTGCGCCTGTCCCCGCCGGGACAGGCGCCTGGAGGCCGCCCTAGCCCGTCGCCCGCGCCGCCGGCTCGTCGTCGGCCTGGGCCGACCGGGGTTCGTCGCCCAGCGCGCAGCGCAGCGCGTCCTCGACGCGGTCCAGCAGCACGAAGCGCAGCTTGCGGCGCGCTTCGGCCGGCACGTCGTCGAGGTCCTTCTCGTTGCGGCGCGGCAGCATCACGGTGGTGATGCCGGCGCGCAGCGCCGCCAGGGTTTTTTCCTTGACGCCGCCGATGGGCAGCACCAGCCCGCGCAGGCTGACTTCGCCGGTCATGGCCACGTTGGCGTCCACCGGCCGGCCCGACAGCAGCGAGGCCAGCGCCACGAACATCGCCACGCCGGCGCTGGGGCCGTCCTTGGGCGTGGCGCCGGCCGGCACGTGGATGTGGATATCGACCTTCTCCAGCGCATCGCCGCTCCAGGTCTTGGCCAGCGTCAGCGCGGCCTGGGCCGACTCCTTCATGACGTCGCCCAGCTGCCCGGTCAGGATCAGGCGGCCGCTGCCGGGCACCTTGCTGGCCTCGATGAAGAGGATGTCGCCGCCGACCGGCGTCCACGCCAGGCCGGTGGCCACGCCCGGCAGGCTGGTGCGCAGCGCGACCTCGTTCTCGAAGCGGCGCGGGCCCAGGATGGCGCCCAGCTCGGGGGCGTCGATGGAGACGTGCTGCGCCTTGCCTTCGGCCACCTGCATGGCGGCGTGGCGCAGCACCGAGCCGATCTCGCGCTCGAGGTTGCGCACGCCGGCCTCGCGCGTGTAGTCGCCCACGATGGCGGCCAGCGCCGCATCGGTGATGTCGGCCTGCTCGGGCCGCAGCCCGTTGGCTTCCAGCTGGCGCCGGATCAGGTAGCGCCGCGCGATCTGGATCTTCTCTTCCTCGGTGTAGCCGGGCAGGTCGATGATCTCCATGCGGTCGCGCAAGGGGCCGGGGATGGTATCCAGCACGTTGGCCGTGCAGATGAACATCACGTGCGACAGGTCGTAGTCCACCGCGAGGTAGTTGTCGCGGAATTTGTGGTTCTGCTCGGGGTCCAGCACTTCCAGCAGCGCGCTGCCCGGGTCGCCGTGAAAGCCGCCGGCGCCCAGCTTGTCGATTTCGTCGAGCATCAGCACCAGGTTGCCGGTGCCGGCGCGGCGCATGGCCTGGATGATGTTGCCCGGCAGCGCGCCCAGGTAGGTGCGGCGGTGGCCGCGGATCTCGGCCTCGTCATGCACGCCGCCCAGCGCCACGCGCTGGAAGGCGCGGCCGGTGGCGCGCGCGATGGACTGGCCCAGCGAAGTCTTGCCCACGCCCGGCGGGCCGACGAAGCACAGGATGGGGCTGCGGCCTTCCGGGTTCAGCTTGCGCACCGCCAGGTATTCGAGGATGCGGCGCTTGATCTTGTCCAGCCCGAAGTGGTCTTCGTCCAGCACGCGGCGCGCCTCGGCCAGGTCGATGGCCTGCTGCGGCTCGTGCTTCCACGGCAGTTCGGTCAGCCACTCCAGGTAGGTGCGCAGCATGGCGTATTCGCCGCTGCCGTCGCCCATGCGCTGCAGTCGGCTCAGCTCCTTGCGGGCATGGTTGAGCACTTCCTCGGGCATGCCGGCCTGTTCGATGGCCTCCTTCAGCTGCGCGGCCTCGGCCGCGCCGTCGTCGGTCTCGCCCAGTTCCTTCTGGATCTGGCGCAGCTGTTCGCGCAGCACGGTCTCGCGCTGGCGTTCGTCGAATTGCGCGCGCGTGCGCTCGCCGATTTCCTTGGACAGGCGCAGCACTTCCAGGCGCGCGGCCAGCAGTTCGATGACCTTGTCCAGGCGGCGCGCCAGGTCGAAGGTCTCGAGGATGTCCTGCTTCTGCCCGGCCTTGATGTCGATCAGGTTGGTGACCATGTCGGCCAGCAGCGCGGGCGATTCGATGCCGCGCACCACGTCGGCCAGCTCGTCGGGCACGTTGGGCAGCAGCGCGATGGCGTCGATGGTCTGCTGCTTGAGTTGCAGGAAGCGCGCCTCGGTCTGGCTGTCGCCGGCCGCGGGCGTGTCGACCAGGGCCACCCGCGCCACCAGGAACGGCCAGCCTTCCAGGAATTCGAGCACGCGAAAGCGCGCCTGGCCCTGCACCAGCAAGTGGTGCGCGCCCTCCTGGCCGGTGATGTAGCGCGCCACCGGCCCCTCAGTGCCGACCCAGTACAGATCGTCCGGGCCGACGTCGTTCTTCTGCGGATCGCGCTGCAGCAGGAAGCCCAGCGGGCGTTCGTTCTTGACGGCCTCCTGGGCGGCGGCCACCGAACTCTGGCGGTGTACGGTAACGGGCGAGAGCACGCCGGGAAACAGCACGGCGTCGCGCAACGGGATGATGATGCGTGCGTCTTCGGGCAGGGTGCGCGGGTCCGTCATGGGGCCTCCCTCAGTTTTTTCAGGGTCAGGGTCAGGCAGCCGTCGGCCAGCGTGGGGGCCTCGGGCTCCAGGGCGTGCAGGGGCAGGCGGATGCGCCGCTGGAAGCGGCCATAGGGGATTTCCAGCCCGTGGATGCGGGCGTTGCGCAGCGCCGGCAAGGGGCGCACGCCGGAGATGCTGATGCCATCGGGGTCGAAGCGCACCACCACGTCGCCGGCGGCCACGCCGGGCAGCGCCACGTAGATCAGGACGGCGCCCTCGGTTTCGATCATGTCCACGGGAGGCTCCCAGCAGGGCGCCTGCGCCGGGCCGGTGCGCAGCAGTTGCCGGTGCAGGCGATCGGCCTGCTGCAGCAAGGACAGGGCATCGCCCCAGATCCAGGATGAAAAGTCGCGCGATCTCATGTACTCGCCCTCTGTTGCATACAGGGTAAGTGGCGACGCCACGCTGGCTTTTCAAGCTGGCAAGCCGAGCGCGGCGGCGCTCGCAAGTCAAATCCAGTGTAGACCCTTGCGCGCCGTCGCGCTCGGCGTATCGGTCCCCATGCGGGGACCGACGCCCGCTTACCAGCGCGCCTGCATGACCTGGTAGGCGCCCAGCAGCGCCAGGCTGGCGTACAGGCACAGGCGGAAGCGTTGCGGCGACAGCGCGTGGCGCAGCCGCTGGCCGCACACCATGCCCGCCAGCGCCGGCGCCAGCATGGCCAGCGAGATGGCGGCCGCGCCGCCGCCGTAGTGGCCGGTCAGGCCCAGGCCCGCGGCCAGCGCCAGCGTGGAGACCGAGAACGAGATGCCCATGGCCTGCACCAGTTCGTCCTTGTCCAGGCCCAGCGCCTGCAGATAGGGGACGGCCGGCACCACGAAGACGCCGGTGGCCGCCGCGACCAGGCCGGTCAGCGCGCCGACCGCCGGGCCCAGCCAGGGCTGGGCGCGCGCCGGCACGCGCGGCGGGCGTCCCAGCAGGCCCCAGCCGGCGTAGGCCAGCAGCGCGGCGCCCAGCGCGCCGGCGGCCCAGGCGCCTGCAGGCGCGCCGAACCACCAGGCTCCGCCCAGCGTTCCCACGCATACGCCGGCCTGCATGCCGGCGATGCGGCGCCAGACGCGCCGCAGGCTGGCCAGCGGACCGGCCTGCCACAGGTTGGTGACCAGCGAGGGCACGATCAGCAGCGCCGCGGCCTGCGCCGGCGGCATGAGCAGCGCCAGCAAGGCCATGGAAATCGTCGGCAGGCCCAGGCCCACCACGCCCTTGACCGCGCCGGCCACCAGGAAGATCGCGCCGGCCAGCGCCAGCGCGGCGGGAGCGCCCAGGCCCGCGGCGTCGATGCCGCTCATGGCTGGCAGCCGGCCGGCAGCTGGGCGCGCGGGCGCGCGAATACCGCGGGCGGCGCAGCGCCCTGGGCGCGCGCGGCGCGGGCCAGCCAATGGCGCGCCGCGCAGGGGTCCGAGGCTATGGCCGGGCCATAGAGTGCCGGGCCGCCCAGCAACGCCAGGCCCAGTGTCTGCTGCGCCGGCACGTGGCCGGCGCCGGCGGCGCTTTGCAGCAGCGCGAGCATGCGGGGATAGTCGCCGGCGGTCTGGGCTTCCAGGGCCAGGCCGTATTGCTGCGCGGGGCTGTCGGCCTGCGCGGCGAACGCCGGCAGCCAGGCGAGCAGGACGGCGGCGATGCGGGAAAGTGGATGCATGGCGGGGCTCCGAAGGCGCCGCGAGCGCGGCGGGAGCGTTCATTGTGCGGCGCCGGCGCGCCGTGGCCTATCGGGATGTCTCATAGCCAGGTTCAGGACAGGCCAGAGGCTGGCCGTGCTACGCTGGGCCATGCGTTTCGATCTCACCGACCTGCGCCTGTTCCTCGATGTGTGCGAGGCCGGCACCATCACCGCCGGCGCGCGGCGCTCGCACATGACGCTGGCCTCGGCCAGCGAACGGGTGCGCGGCATGGAAGGCGCGCTGGGCGTGCCGCTGCTGCTGCGCGAGCGCTACGGCGTGCAGCCCACCGCGGCGGGCCGCACGCTGCTGCACCACGCGCGCGCGGTGCTGCTGCAGATGGACCGGCTGCGCGGCGAACTGGGCCAGTACGGCCAGGGGCTCAAGGGGCACGTGCGCCTGCTGTGCAACACCGCCGCGCTCAGCGAGCACCTGCCGGCGGTGCTGGCGGGTTTCCTGGCCGAGCACCCGCAGGTGTCGGTCGACCTGGAGGAGCGCCTGAGCCGCGAGATCGCCGATGCCTTGCGCGCCGGCACGTGCGATATCGGCGTGCTGGCCGATTCCGCCGACCTGCACGGCCTGCAGGCGCGCACGTTCCGCCATGATCCGCTGGTGGTGGCGGTGCCGCGCGGGCACGCGCTGGCCGGCCGGGCCACGGTCAGCCTGGCCGACGTGGCGGAGCTGGATTTCGTCGGCCTGGTCGAGGGCAGCGCCTTGCAGGCGCATATCGGCCAGCATGCGCGCCGCGCCGGCCAGGTGCTCAATTACCGCGTGCGCCTGCGCAGCTTCGACGCCATTTGCGACATGGTCGGACATGGCATCGGCGTGGCCATCGTGCCGCGCACCGCGGCCTTGCGCGCGGCGCGCGCGGGCCGCATCCGGCGCCTGCGCCTGTCCGACGCCTGGGCCGAACGCGACCTGATGCTGTGCGTGCGCGATCCCGACGCCTTGCCGCCCTATGCGCGCCAGTTCGTGGCCCACGCCCTGGCCGGGGCCCCCTAGCGCGCCAGCCGCGCGATCAGGTCGGCCTGCGCGGGATACAGGCGCCGCAGCGCGGCGGCGTCGGCCAGCTCGAATTCGCTGAATTCGAAGCCGGGCGCCACCGTGCAGCCGGCCAGCGCGTAGCCGCCCGGCTGAGCCAGTTCGGCGGCGAACCAGCTGCCGGCCGGCACGGCAGCCTGGAACTCGGCGCCGGCATCCTCCAGCGTGTTGCCCAGCCGCAGGCGCCGGTAGCCGCCGTCGGGCGCCAGCACATGGATGTGCAGCGCCGCGCCGGCATGGAAATGCCACAGCTCGTCGGCGCGGATGCGGTGCCAGGTGGACCAAGCGCCGTCGCACAGCAGGTAAAGAATGGCGGTGCTGGCCGCGCGGAGGGCGCCGTCGGCGCGCGTCACCGCATCGGCGGCGCGGTAGGTTTCGCGGTAGTGGCCGCCTTCGGGGTGCGGCAGCAGGCCCAGGCGGCGGATCAGGGTGGCGGCGGGGTCGGTCATGGCGGCGGGTCGCGAACGTCGGTGGCGCCAGTCTAAACCCAATGCCGCCGTCCGGCCGGCTAACATTCCGTCGTGACCGATTGCGGAAGACCTATCATGTACGACTGGCTCAATGCCCTGCCCAAGGCCGAACTGCACCTGCACCTGGAAGGCACGCTGGAACCCGGGCTGCTGTTCGAGCTGGCCCGGCGCAATGGCGTGGCGCTGCCGTGGCCGGACGTCGAATCGCTGCGTCGGGCGTACGACTACGACAACCTGCAGGAATTCCTCGACCTGTATTACCGGGGCGCCGAGGTGCTGCGCACCGAGCAGGATTTCTACGACCTGACCTGGGCCTACCTGCTCAAGTGCCGCGAGCAGAACGTGGTGCACACCGAACCGTTCTTCGATCCGCAGACGCACACCGATCGCGGTATCGCCTTCGAGGCGGTGCTGGCCGGCATTACCCAGGCGCTGGAAGATGGCCGCAGGCAGCTGGGCATCCAGGGCGGCCTGATCCTCAGCTTCCTGCGCCACCTGCCCGAAGAGGCGGCCATGCGCACGCTGGAGCAGGCGCTGCCGTACCGCGACGCGTTCATCGCGGTGGGGCTGGACAGCAGCGAGCGCGGCTTTCCGCCGCGGCTGTTCCAGCGGGTATTCGACCGCGCGCGCGCCGAGGGGCTGCCCGCGGTGGCGCACGCCGGCGAAGAAGGGCCGCCCGAATACATCTGGGAAGCGCTCGACCTGCTGCGGGTGCGGCGCATCGACCATGGCGTGCGCGCGGTCGAGGACGAGCGCCTGATCGAACGGCTGGTCGATACGCAGATACCGCTGACGGTGTGTCCGCTGTCGAATACGCGGCTGCGCGTGTTCGACAGCATGGCCGAGCACAACATCCTCGAACTGCTCGAGCGCGGCGTCAAGGTTACGGTCAACTCGGATGACCCGGCCTATTTCGGCGGCTACGTCACCGAGAACTTCCATGCCCTGTACGAGCACCTCGGCATGACGCAGGACCAGGCGCGCCGGCTGGCGGCCAACAGCCTGGACGCGCGCCTGGCGGGCGGCTAGCCGCCGCCGGCCTTACTCGAGCTGGATGCCGGCCTGCTCGATCAGCGCCGTCCACTTCTTGGTGTCCTGGCGCACCAGCGCCTCGAGCTGCCGCGGCGTGCTGGCGACGAACTCCACGCCCTCGGACTCGAACTTGCGGTTCAGCTCGGGGTTCTTCAGGGTCTCGACCACGGCCTGGTTCAGTTTTTCCAGCGCCTCGGGCGGCGTGCCGGCCTTGGCGAACAGGCCGTACCAGGTGGTGTATTCCATGCCGGGCAGGGTCGCGGACACCACGGGCAGCTTGCTGGTGTCGGCGCCGCTGCTGGGCGCGCTCATGGCCAGCGCCTTGACCGCGCCCTTGTCGATCATGGGCTTGAGCGACGGCATGCTGCTGAACAGCGCCTGCACCTGGCCGGAGGCCAGGTCGGTGATGACCTGCGAGGTGCCGCGGTAGGGCACGTGCACCACGTCGACCTTGGCCTGGCTCTTGAACAGTTCCATGCCCAGGTGCGCGACGCCGCCCACGCCGGCCGAGCCGAAGTTGACCTTGCCCGGATGCGCCTTGGCGTAGTCGATCAGGCCCTGCACCGAGTCCACCGGCAGGCCGGCGGTGACCACCAGCACGTGCGGGCTCTGGGTGAGCTGGCTGATCGGCGCCAGCAGCGTGAGCACGTCCTTGCCCTGCATGGCCTTGGACGGAATGGTCATGTTGCCCGAGGCCGGCATCAGCAGGGTGTAGCCGTCGGCAGGCGCGCCCAGCACCTGGTTGAGGGCCGGCACGCCGTGCCCGCCGCCGGCGTTGACCACCACCACCGGCTGGCCCAGCGCCTGGCCGAACAGCTGCGCGAATTCGCGGCCCACGATGTCGGCCGGTCCGCCGGCGGCGAACGGGATGACCATGCGGACGGGGCGTTCGGGATAGTCGGCGGCGGCCGGGCCGCCCGGCAGCAGGCCGAGCGCCAGCGCCAGGGCGCCGAGCGTGTGCTTCAAGGACATTGTCTTCCTCCAGTGTGTAATGGGTATGGGGTCAGGCGGATTCGCCGGTGTCGATGGGCGCGCGCGCCAGCGCGTCGTCCAGCCAGGCCGGCCGCAGTTCGCCGCGGGCAATCGCGGCCATGCGGGCGGTTTCGGCTTGCTGCTTGGCCAGCGCGGCGGCCAGCACCGCCTCGGCTTCGCCGTCGCGGTACACCACCACGCCGTCGTCATCGGCCATGATCCAGTCGCCCGGGTGCACCTCGACGCCGCCGCAACGGATCGCGCGGCGCACCGTGCCGCCGCCGCGCTTGGTCGGGCCGGCCGGCGAGCCGCCCAGCGCGTACGCCGGCAGGGCGCCGGCGCGCAGCTCGGCCAGGTCGCGCATGGCGCCGTCGATGACGACGCCGGCCAGGCCGATGGCGGCGGCCTGGGCGCACATGATGCCGCCCATGACGGCGCGGTCCAGGTAGCCCCGGGCGTCGATCACCAGCACTTCGCCGGGGCGCGCCTGCGCCAGCGCGGCGTGGATGGCCAGGTTGTCGCCGGCATCGACCGACACCGTCAGCGCGCGGCCGTGGACATGCCAGCCGGCGCGCAGCGGCTTGATGCCGGCGCTCATGACGCGGGCGCCGGCGTCGGCCAGCAGGGTGCTGCTCAGGTTCCGGACAAGGGAGGTGGACATGGCGCTCACTCCACGAAGGCCGGCACGACGGCCGGGAAAATGCTCTGGTAGGCCTCGGCGTAGGCCGTGGCGGCGGTCTTGGCGCGGCGGCCGGCCTGCGCGCCGCGCTGCAGCGCGACGCGCTCGTAGTAGGCCCACAGGTTGCGCTGCGTGGCCATGGCCTGCATGGCACGCTGCTTCCGTTCCCACACCGCGCTGATGTCCAGCAGCAGGTTGGGCCGGAAGCCGCACAGCTCGGACTGGTGCGGCTCGAAGCACAGCACCTGCGGCGGCACGATGTAGTCCGCGCCGTGTCCGGGCGCCATGGCCTGCATGCGCGCGCGCAGCACCATGTCGTAGGCGCGGCAGTGATCCAGGTTGGAGGGGTCGTGTTCGGGGTGGGTGATCACCGCCGCCGGGCGCACCGCGCGCAGCGTCTGCGACAGGCGCCGCACCGCGTCCGGCGATTCGGGCATGGGGTAGTCGCCCAGGTCGTAGAAGTCCACGCCGGTTGCGCCCAGGATGGCGGCGGCCGCCTCGGCCTCGGCGCGGCGCACCTGCTTGACCGCGTCGCGCGCGCCATCGGGGTTGGCCTGCCACGCGGCGTTCGACTCGCCGTTCTCGCCATAGCTCAGGCACACCAGGCGCACGTCCACGCCGCGCTGGGCATGCAGCGCCATCGCGCCGCCGCAACGCCATACGAAATCGCCCACATGGGCGGTCACCACCAGGATCGCGCTTGCCACTGCCTTGCTCCTCGAATTGTGCAAGGCCTCATTATATTTTTATGAAACGTCGTTGTATCATGTACAACAATCAAGCATTCATGCGGCTTTGGAGACGAAATGAGTAATGACGGCGTAGTGGCGGTGGAGCGTGCCCTGGCGGTGCTGGACTGTTTCAGGCCGGGCGACGAGCGCCTGGGGCTGGCCGAGTTCGCGGCCCGCCTGCCGCTGCACAAGACCACCATCTTCCGCCTGCTCAATTCGCTGGCGCGCTGCGGCTACGTGCTGCGCGAGCCGGATGGCCGCTATTCGCTGGGACCGCGCGTGCTCTATCTGGCGCGCGTCTACGAGCGCGGCTTCAACCTGTCGGGCGTGGTGATGCCGGTGCTCGAAAGCCTGTCGGGGCAGACCGGCGAAAGCGCCGCCTACTACGTCGAGGGCGACCAGCCGGGCCAGCGCCTGTGCCTGTTTCGCCACCAGCCCTATGTGGGCCTGCACAGCCAGGTGCTGGCCGGCAGCGTCATGCCGCCGGACCGCTCGTCCACCGGCCGTGTGTTCGCGGTGTGGGCGCAAGGGCAGCCCGGCGGCGACGAGCGCCTGCCATTCTTCTCGTGCGGCGCGCGCGACCCCTATACCTCGTCGTGGTCGGTGCCGGTGGTAGGCGACGACGACCGCTTCGTCGGCGCGCTGACCGTGGCCGGGCCGTCCGAGCGCCTGCGCACGGTGGACGTGCCGCGCTTCGAGCGGCTGGTGCTCGAGCACGCCGACGACCTGGCGCGCCGCCTGGGCGCCAGCGCCACGATCCGCGCCGCGCTCTACGGCGATTGAGTCGCGGCGGTCAGCCCGCCAGCCGGCCGATGCACGCGTTCAGCTCGGCCTGCAGCTGGCGCATCAGCGTGGCCGCCGGCACGCCGCGCGACAGGGCGGCGGCCTGGCCGGCCCATTGCGCGGCGTAGCTGGCGTCGCCGCGCGCCTTGGCGGCGGCGTGCAAGGCCTTGCCGGCATCGTAGGCGATGGGATAGTCGGGCGTGGGCGGGCAGTCGGCGGCCGCGCCCAGTTCGGTGTAGCGGTTGGCGATGCTGCGCGCCGGCCGGCCCGAGATGGCGCGCGTCAGCGTGGTGGCGACCTCGGCCTGCTCCAGCAGGGCATGGCGGTGCGGCATGTCGGCCGACGATTCGGGGCAACTGATGAAGGCGGTGCCCAGCTGGGCGGCCTGCGCGCCCAGCGCCAGCGCCGCGGCCACGCCGGCGCCGTCCATGATGCCGCCGGCGGCGACCACCGGCGCATCGAAGCGGCGCGCCAGCAGGCGCGTCAGCGCCAGCGTGCCCAGTTGCTCGTCGCGCGCGGCGGGGTCGAACATGCCGCGATGGCCGCCCGCCTCGATGCCTTGCGCCACGATGGCGTCGATGCCCGCTTCAGCGATGCGCGCCGCTTCCCGCGTATCGGTGGCGGTGGCCATCAGGTAGATGCCGGCCTGGCGCAGCGCCGCGATGCGCGAGGCCGGCGGCAGGCCGAAGTGCAGGCTGACCACTTCGGGCCGCTCGGCCAGCAGCATGTCGAACATGTCGTCATCGACCAGGAAGCTGGTGTAGATCTCGCGCAGCGTGGCGGGCGGCTGCGCGCCGAACTCGGCGAAGCGCGGCGCCAGGTATTGCAGCCAGCGCGCCTGGCGCGCGGCGTCGGCGGTGGCCGGCGCGTGGCAGAACAGGTTGACGTTGAAGGGCCGCGTGGTCTGCTCGCGGGTCAGCGCGATGGCCTGCCGGGCGGCGTCGGCGTTCATGGCGCCCAGGCCCAGCGAGCCCAGGCCGCCGGCATTGCTGACGGCGGCGGCCAGCGCCGGCGTGCTGACGCCGGCCATGGGCGCCTGGACCACCGGCAGGGTCAGGCCCAGGCGCTGGGCGAACGGGGTGGCGGCATAGGCGGCGGGCATGGCGGACTCCTGGTCGGCGTGGATCATGGGGCGGGCGGCGCTTGCAGCGCGCGCAGCAGGGCGAGTCGGGCGGCGCTGTCGTAGCCGTCGCGGTGGATCAGGAAGCAGGGCACGGTGCGCACCGGCACGGTGCGCGCCAGCGCCGCGCCGGGGTGCAGGGCCAGCACCGAGCGCGGCAGGATGGCCATGGCCGAACCCGCCAGCACACCGGCCATCATGGCGTGGTAAGACGCCATTTCGATGACACGCACCCCGGCCATGTCCAGCCATTGCTCGGCGCACAGCCGGTAGGTGCAGCCCTGCGCGAACGCGGCCAGCGTGCGCACTTGCACGTCTTGCGGCGTGCGCGCCGGCGGGTGGCCGGGCGGCAGCGCCAGCAGCAGTTCTTCGGAGTAGAGATAGGCGCCGCGCAAACTGGCGTCCAGCGGCGCCATGACGGTGTCGGCCGGGCTGGCGGCGGGGTGCGCGATGACGGCGCAATCGAGCCGGCACGCGGCGACCTGCCCGGCCAGCCATTGCGTGGTGCCGGTGCGCAGGTCGATGGCCAGGTCCGGCCACTGCGCGTGCAGGCTGGCCAGCGGTTGAGGCAGGCGGCTGGCGGCGGCGCTTTCCATCGCGCCCAGGCGCAGCCTTCCGGCCGGCGTGTCGGCGCGCATGGCCTGGCGGGTTTCCTCGGCCAGGGCCAGCAGGCGCTCGGCATAGGCGAGCAGGCGGTGGCCATCGGGGGTCAGCGTCATGCGCTTGTTCTCGCGCAGGAACAGCGTCACGCCCAGGCTGTCCTCGAGCTGGCGCAGCCGCGTGGTGACGTTGGAGGGCACGCGCGCCAGCGCGTGCGCGGCGCGGGTCACGCTCTCGGTGCGCGCGACGGCGCGGAAGATTTCCAGTTCGGCCAGTTCCATCGGCGGGCTCGGGTAGCAGAGCCGCCAGCATAGCGCTTTTGTCCTGAAAAAAGAATAATTTCCTAGTTAATATTCTCTTTTTCAGGTTCATTGCGGCCGGCCGGCCGCAGCGCCAGCACGGCGGCCAGCACGCAGCCGATGCCGGCGGCCTGGCGCGGCCCGATGGCTTCGCCCAGCGCCAGCGCGGCCAGCAGCACGGCGGCCACCGGCGCCAGGGCGGTGAACAGCGCCGCCTCGCTGGCGCTGGCGCGCGCCAGCCCGGCGTACCAGAGCACGAAGCCCGCCACGGTGGGCAGCCACGCGTAGTAGGCCAGCACGGCCAGGGCGGGGCCGCTCAAGGCGGTGTGCCAGGGCGCCTCGGCAAGCGCCGCGGCGCCGGCCAGGGCCGCGCCGATGGCCGTCAGCGCCGCCGACAGCGGCAGCGGCGCGATGGGTGTGCGCAGGCGTTTGTTGAGCAGGATGAACAGCCCCTCGCAGACCACCGCGCCCAGCACCAGCAGGTTGCCCGCCAGCGAGCCGGATGCGCCGCCGGGCCGGCCGCCGACCAGCACCAGTACGCCCGCGGCGGCCAGCGCGATGGCCGCCAGCGTGCGCGGCGCAGGCCGCTCGCGCAGCAGCGCCATGGCCAGCAGGGCGGTCACGGCGGGCAGCGTGCCGATGACGACGGCCGCGTCGGCGGCCGAGGTCAGGCGCAGGCCGGCGATCAGCAGCGCGGTATACCCGACGCTGCCGGCGGCGGCCTGCAGCGCCAGCAGGCAGGCATCGCGCCAGCCGGGCCGTGGCCAGCGTGCGCCGGTCGCGCGCATCAGCAGCAGGAAGACCGGCAAGGCCAGGCCCAGCCGGATGGCGGTGGCGGTAAAGGGCGCCACCTCGGCGGCGATCAGCTTGCTGGCCGGCACGGTGCTGCCGGCCAGCACCATGGCCAGCGCCAGGCAGGCATGGCCGCCGCGCGCGGGGCGGCCGGGGGCAAGGGGCGGCGAAGAAGAGCGGGACATGGCCGGCAGCATAGGCGCGCGCCAGCCCGGCGGTCTTGAACGAAATTGCGGCGCGGCGGGCCTAGCGCGCGGCGCGCGCGTAGCGGCCGGGCGTCATGCCGTAGCTGCGCGCGAACAGCCGGTTCAGGTGGCTCTGGTCGGCGAAGCCGCAGGCCGCCGCCGTCTCGGCCAGCGGCACGCCTTGCAGGATGAGGCGGCGCGCCAGTTGCAGGCGGCGCTGCGTCTGGTAGGCGTGCGGCGGCAGGCCGGTGGCGTGGGCGAACCCGCGCAGCACCTGGTAGCGGCTCAGGCCGCTGGCCTGCGCCAGGTCGGCCAGCGTGAGCGCCGCGGCGGGGTCGTCGTCGATCCGTTGGCGCGCCCGCGCGATGGCGGGGTGGGGCGGGGGCTCGGGCGCGCGGCCGGGGTCGGTGCGGCGCAGCCCCGCCAGCAGTTGCAGCAAGGCGGCGTCGCGCGCCAGCGGGGCGGCGCCGGGCGTGGTGACGCAGGCATACAGGCGCGCGAACGCGGCGGCCAGCGCCGCGTGCCCGAGCACCGGCAGGTGGAATTCGTAGCTGCCCGCGCCGCCGTCCAGCCCGCCGGCCGCCTGGGCGATCAGGGCCGGCTCGAAATACAGCATGCGCCAGGCGCGCTCGCCCTCGCCCAGCGGGGCGCCGTCATGCACCTCGCCCGGATTGACGGTGATGAGCTCGCCGGCGCGCGCCTGCACGGGGCCGCGTCCGCTGGCCGAGCGCTGCGCGCCGTGCGTCATCAGGCCCACGCCGTACTGGTCGTGCGTGTGGCGGGCGAAGACGTGGCGCGATTGCGCGGCGACCGCGCTGACGCCGGGCTCGGCGCTGCGCAACGCGATGAAGCGGCCTTGCGGCATGGGGCCTCCGGAGGGCGTGGCGGGTTCGGCCAGCATACCGCGCCGGCGGCTTCAGGCGGGCGGGCGCGGCGCGCCTCGCCGTCCCAGCGGCGAGGGCGCCGGCGTGCCGACCGCGCTGGCGCGGTCGAAGACGACCCGGCCTTCCTTGACGGTCTGCAGCACTTTCAGGCCGGCCAGCGTGGCGGGCGGGACTTCCAGCGGGTTGCCCGAGAGCACAACGAAATCGGCCAGCTTGCCGCGCGTGATGGAGCCCTTGTCGTTTTCCTCGAAGTGCTGGTAGGCCGCCCACAGCGTCATGCTCTTGAGGGCCGTGAGCGGATCCAGCCGTTGTTGCGGCCCGAGCACGTGGCCGCTGCGCGTGGTGCGGTTGACGGTTGCCGACAGCACCCGCATCGAGTCGGGGAAGGCCACCGGCGCGTCGTGGTGCGAGGTGACCGGCATGCCGGCGTCGGTCACCCAGCGCATCGGCGAGATGTTCTCGGCGCGCTGCGGGCCCAGCACCGAGTCGCGATGCCAATCGCCCCAGTAGTAGGTGTGCATGGGAAACAGCGAAGCCAGCACGCCCAGCGACTTCAGCGCCGGGATCTGGTCCTGGCGCAGCGTCTGGCCGTGGATCAGCACCGGGCGCACGTCCACGCCGGGGTGGGCCTGCTCGGCCTGGCGCAGGGCGGCGATCATCTGGTCGATGGCGCGGTCGCCGTTGGCATGGGTGAGGATCTGCCAGCGGTTGGCCAGCGCCATCCCGTACAGTTGCGCCGCGCGCGCGTCGCTGACCACGCCGTAGCCGGCGTATTTGCGGTTCTGGCCGGGCGGCGGGACGAAATACGGCTCGCTCAGCCAGGCCGTCTTGGCCTGCGGCGAGCCGTCCAGCGTCAGCTTCACGCCGCCGATGCGAAAGCGCCGCTGGTAGCGCACCGGCTCGCCCGCCGGCCGGAACCAGGGCGCCTGCATCAGGGCGGGCGTGCCGGGGGCCAGGATGTCGGGATAGGCCACCACGTCGGCCACCAGCTTGCCCTGGCGGGCGGCCAGTTCGGCGATGCGCACCTGCTCGGGCGCGGCGCGGCCGTCCTGGATGGTGGTGTAGCCGTTGCGGATGTACAGCCGCTGGCCGGCGTCGAGCATGGCCACCGCCTGCTCGGGCGTCAGGCGCGGGAACAGGCGCCCCAGCGCGGCGAAGAAGGCGTTTTCCTCGAGCACGCCGTCGGGCTCGCGGCTGCCCTTGCGCCGGCCGATGACTCCGCCATCGGGCGCCGCGCTGGCAGGGCCGATGCCGGCGGCGGCCAGCGCGGCGCTGTTGAGCACGCCCACGTGGCCCGACTGGTGGATGGCCACCACCGGCAGGTCGCGCGCCACCGCGTCCAGGTCATCGCGGTTGGGGTGGCGGCGTTCCTGCAGTTGCGAGTCGTCGTAGCCGAACCCCAGCAGCATGCCGAACTGGCGCGGCAGGTCGGAGTTGCGGCGGAATTCGCGCAAGGTGTTCTGCAGGTCGGCGATGCCGGCGTTGGGCCCGTCCGGCGGCGGCAGCAGATTGGCGCTGAGGGCCTGCATGCCGACGGTGCTGACATGGCTGTGGGCATCGACGAAGCCGGGCAGCAGCGTGGCGCCGCGCAGGTCGTGCATGCGGGTGTCGGGGCCGCGATAGCGCAGGACGGCGTGCTCGCGGCCCACCGCCATGATGCGGCCGTCCTTGACCGCGACGGCGCGCGCCGACGGCGTGTGCGCATCGATGGTGACGATGGGGCCGCCGAACCAGATGGCGTCGGCCATCGCGGTGCCGTCGGCGGGCGGCAGCTGGCTGGCGCAGCCGCTCAGGAGCGCCAGTGCGGCGGCGGGAAGCAGGCGGGAACGGATCATGGAGACTCCTTGCGGACGGGCTGGTTCGCCAGCGTAGCGCCGCGGCCGCGACGGCGCGGCCGGGCGGCGCCGCGGCAGGCCGCCGAAAGCGCCGGCGGCGCGGTTCGCGGGCTGCCGATGGCCCGCGCCGGGCCCGCCGGGCGGCCGGTTGACAAGGCCATGGGCTTGCGATGTGATCGGCGATGCAGCGGGCGCGGCCGGCCGCCGGGCCCTTGCGCGATTTTTTCCGGCCCTGCCAGGAGGAAGCCATGTTTCCAGAGTATCGCCATGTCATTACCCGACTCAAGGCGGAGGACCCGCATTTCACGGCGCTGTTCCAGCGCCATAACGAGCTCGACCAGGAAATCCAGAACATGGAGGCCGGGATCGTTCCCGCCTCCAGCGGCAACATCGAGAACCTGAAGAAGGAAAAGCTGCGCCTGAAGGACAAACTGTACGATATCCTGCGCGCCGCCGACCGCGATGGTTCGTAGGCGCCATGCCGAAGTCCGCGTTGTCTGATACTGTCCCTGCAATGAAAAAGTCCACCTCCAGAAAACCCCAGCGCGTGGTCTCGCCGCGCACCGGACCGCCCGCCCGCTCGAGGCGGCGCGGCGAAATGCCCGTCCAGACGGCCGAGCAGGCCGAGCGCCAGACCGTGCAGGCCGCCATCGAGGCCGCCGCCGTCGACCAGGCCGCCAGCCTGCTGGAAGTGCTGCGCAATACCTCCAAGGTCGAACCGGCGCGCGTGCGCGACACGGTCAAGACCATGCTCGACGGCCTGTCGCCCGACGAAACCGCCCAGCTGCGCGAATTGCTGCTGACCGGCGGGCAGGCGCCGTGGCGCGCGCGCGATCCGAGCCACCCCGACGACGAGCTGGCCACCGACTGGCGCGAGGGCGGCTATCCGTACCGCAACCGCATGTCGCGCCGCGCCTACGAAAAGCAGAAGTACCGCCTGCAGGTCGAGCTGCTGAAGCTGCAGGCCTGGGTGCGCGAAACGCGCCAGCGCGTGGTGATCCTGTTCGAAGGGCGCGACGCGGCCGGCAAGGGCGGCACCATCAAGCGCTTCATGGAACACCTCAACCCGCGCGGCGCGCGCGTGGTGGCGCTGGAAAAACCGTCCGATTCCGAACGCGGCCAGTGGTACTTCCAGCGCTACGTCCAGCACCTGCCGACGGCCGGCGAAATCGTGCTGTTCGACCGTTCCTGGTACAACCGCGCCGGCGTCGAGCGCGTCATGGGTTTTTGCTCGCAGGACGAGTACGAGGCCTTCATGCACCAGGTGCCCGAGTTCGAGCGCCACCTGATCCGCAGCGGCACGCACCTGATCAAGTTCTGGTTCTCGGTCAGCCAGCAGGAGCAGCATCGCCGCTTCAAGGAGCGCCAGGTGCATCCGCTCAAGCAGTGGAAGCTGAGCCCGGTGGACATGGCCTCGCTGGACAAGTGGGACGCCTACACGCAGGCCAAGGAAGACATGTTCGCGCATACCGACACGGCCGATTCGCCGTGGATCGTGGTGCGTTCGGACTGCAAGAAGCGCGCGCGCCTGAACGCCATGCGCTACGTGCTGCACAAGATGTCTTACGCCAACCGCGACTTCGAAAGCATCGGGCCGGTCGACGCGCTGCTGGTGGGCCGGGCGATCTAGCGGCGCGGGCCGGCTAGTAGTGCGGCGGCAGTTCGTCGCGCAGGCTGCGCGGCGCGCCGGCGCCGCCGGCCGGCACCTGCTGGCGCAGCTCGGCCACTTCGCGCGCCAGCGCGTCGATCTGGCGCTGCTGGCGCGCCACGATCTGGTTGAGTTGTTCGAGCAGGTCTTCCGCGAAGCCGGCCTTGATCTCCAGCTCGGTCAGGCGCTGCGCGGGGTCGTGGGTGTGTTCCATGGGCGTATTAGAGCGCATCGGCGCGCCGGGCCGAAACGGGGGCCTCCCAATCGCCGCGCCATGGCCCATAATGCCCGCATGAACATCTGGGTCGATGCCGACGCCTGTCCGGCAGAAGTGAAAGACATCCTGTGGCGCGCCGCGCAACGCTGGCAGGTGCCGGTGACGCTGGTCGCCAACCAGCTGCTGCGCGTGCCGGCCTCGCCGTGGATGCGCGCGGTGCAGGTGCCGCGCGGCTTCGACGTGGCCGATGCGCACATCGTGGCCAGCGCCGTGCCCGGCGACCTGGTGGTCACCGCCGATATCCCGCTGGCCGCCGAGGTGGTGGGCAAGGGCGTGGCGGCCATGAGCTGGCGCGGCGAGGTGTTCGACGCCGGCAGCATCGGCGAGCGCCTGACCATGCGCGACATGATGGAAGAACTGCGCGCCGGCGGCGTCGATATCGGCGGGCCGGCCGCGTTCGGGCAGGCCGACCGGCGCGCCTTCGCCAATGCGCTGGACGGCGTCCTGCAGCGCTGGGCGCGCGCCCGCGGCGCGGGCGGCAAGCCGGGCGCCGTTTGACGGCGCCGCCAAAAGGGAATAACGTTGCCGCTTATGGATCCGCGTGCGACTTCCCCCGGCCAGAGCATTATTACCGCCATTCCAGCAGTGGCGGGTTAGCCTACGAATTCCCAGAAAACCCGCCCTCGAGGCGGGTTTTCCTTTTCTGTCTCCTGGGCGTATCCGAAACCAGGAGCCTTCATGTCCGATACCGCCACCGTCCCGACGACCGCCGCGCCGCGCACCGCGCCGCCGGCGGACGCCGACCTGCTTGCCCGCTACGCCCGCAAGACGCTTTCCGCGCCGGTCTACGACGTCGCGCTGGAGACGCCGCTGCAGGCGGCGCCGCGCCTGTCGCGCCAGCTGGACTGCCGCGTGCTGCTCAAGCGCGAAGACCTGCAGCCGGTGTTCTCGTTCAAGATCCGCGGCGCCTACAACCGCGTTGCGCAATTGAGTCCGGACGAGCGCGGCCGCGGCGTCATCGCCGCCTCGGCCGGCAACCATGCGCAAGGGCTGGCCCTGGCCGCTGCGCGCCTGGGCATTCCGGCGCTCATCGTCATGCCGCGCACCGCGCCCGAGCTGAAGATCGACGGCGTGCTGGCGCATGGCGCGCAGGTGGTGCTGCATGGCGACGCCTTTCCGGCGGCGCTGGCGCATGCGCAGGAACTGGCCGAGCGCGAGGGCCGGGTGTTCATCCCGCCGTACGACGACCCCGACGTGATCGCCGGCCAGGGCACGGTGGGCATGGAGATCCTGCGCCAGCACCCGGGCCGCCTGGACGCCATTTTCGTGCCGGTCGGCGGCGGCAGCCTGATCGCGGGCGTGGCCGCCTACGTCAAGCATGTGCGCCCGGAGATCCGCATCATCGGCGTCGAGCCGGTGGATTCGAACTGCCTGCAGGCCGCGCTGGCGGCCGGCCGGCGCGTGGTGCTCGACCGCGTGGGCACCTTCGCCGACGGCGTGGCGGTGGCGCAGATCGGCCATCACAACTTCGAGATCTGCCGCGATCATGTCGACGAGGTGATCTGCGTCACCAACGATGAAATCTGCGCCGCCATCAAGGACATCTACGACGACACCCGTTCCATCACCGAGCCGGCCGGCGCGCTGGCGGTGGCGGGCCTGCGCAAGTACGCCGAGCGCGGCGAGGCGGCCGGGCGCACCCTGGTGGCGATCGATTCGGGCGCCAACATCAACTTCGACCGCCTGCGGTACGTGGCCGAGCGCGCCGCGCTGGGCGAACAGCGCGAAGCCCTGATCGCGGTCACCATCCCCGAGCGGCCGGGCAGTTTCAAGGCTTTCTGCGCGGCATTGGGGCCGCGCCAGATCACCGAGTTCAACTATCGCTACCATCCCGGCGACGAGGCGCAGATCTTCGTCGGCGTGCGGACCCACCCCGAGCACGACCGGCGCGACGCGCTGCTGGCCGGGCTGCGCGGCCAGGGCTTCGCGGTGCGGGACCTCAGCGACGACGAACTGGCCAAGCTGCATGTGCGCCACATGGTCGGCGGGCGCGCCAACCAGATCGACGACGAGCAGGTGTTCCGCTTCGAGTTTCCCGAGCGTCCCGGCGCGCTGTTCGACTTCCTGAGCAAGCTGGGCGGCCGCTGGAACATCACCATGTTCCACTACCGCAACCACGGCTCGGCCGATGGCCGCGTGGTGGCCGGCCTGCAGGTGCCGGCCGACGAGCGTCATCTGGTGCCGCAGGCGCTGGCGCGCATCGGCTATCCGTTCCGGGACGAGACGGCCAATCCCTCGTATCGCCTGTTCATCCGGTGAGGCAGGCGAGGTGCCAGTCCCCCTTCGGGGGCAGGCACGCCGGGAAGGGGGTTTGTCTCCTTTTCACCACCTTTCGGCGGTTTTTGCCGGCAAAACCAGGACGGGCGCGGGTTTTGGGCACATCATGTCCCCGTGGCGGCAGTGCCGGCCGGGGACATGGCCGGCGTCACGCAGCGTGAGTTCAACCGATGTATCTATCCTTGCGGAGGGCATCATGGATTCAGCCACCATCATCAATCTCATCATCCAGCTCGTGGCCGGAGCGGCCGGCGGCAATGGCCTGGCCAAGGCGGCGCATTCGCTCAATCTCGGCACGACCGGCAACACCATCGCGGGCGCCATAGGCGGCCTGGCCGGCGGCAGCTGGCTGGGGCCGGCCATCGCGGCCATGACCGGCGGCGCGGCCAGCGGCATGAACGTTGGCGCCATCGTCGGCGACGTGGTGGGCGGGGGTATAGGCGGGGCGGTGCTGACGCTGATCGTCGGCATCATCCGCAACCTGTTCGCCAACAAGGGTTCGGCCGCCTGATCCTGCGGCGCGCGCGCCCCTTCAGGCCGCGTCGGCCAGCCGGCCGCGCGGCCGGCACCAGGCGTCGAAGCGGCGTTCGCCTTGCGCGGTGACGCGCAAGGCGCGCGAATCCAGCTGCTGCGCGACCCAGCCATGCTGCAGGCAGCACTGCAGCAGCGCCGCGCCCAGCGCGCCGCCCAGGTGCGGGCGGCGCGCGCTCCAGTCCAGGCATGGATAGGCGTGGCGGCGCCGCTGGCGGCCGATGGCGCCCAGGTCCAGTCCCAGGCTGCTCAGCGCCGCCGCGCCGGCCGGGGTGACCCGGTAATCGCGTCCATCGGGCCGCAGCCAGCGCTGCGCCAGCATGGCGTCGTGCAGGCGCACCGCCACCGTGCCGGCCATGTGGTCGTAGCAGGTGCGGGCATGGCACAGCGGTCCGGGCGTGCTGGGCTTGAACGGCGCGCGCGGCACGCCGGCCACCACCAGCAGCGCTTCCAGCGCCTGCGCCACGTCGGCGTCGGCCAGCCGGTAGTAGCGGTGCTTGCCCTGCACGGCCAGTTCGACCAGGCCCTGCGCGCGCAGGCGGGCGAAGTGCGCGCTGGCGCTGGAGGCGCCGATGTCGGCCAGCGCGGCCAGCTCGGTCGCGGTTCGCGCGCAGCCATCGAGCAGGCTGCACAGCATGCGCGCGCGTGCCGGATCCGCGATCGCGGCGGCGACGGCGGCCAGGCGGGTATCGGCGTGGTCTGCATCCATGATTCGTCAATCTCATAAATGTGGTTGCAAGCCCGCAGCTTAGCGCCGTCGCGCGTGGCGGCACAACCCCGCGCCCGCGCGCCGCGATAGATGGCGTGTATTGCACGAGACGCAATCGGTATTTCCGCTTTGCGCACGGACTCCCTAGCATAGGTTCACCGCGGTGATGCCGCCATCCGAACCCATCAGGAGAGCGTCCGTTCATGGACTCCACGCTGTCGCCCGAACATCACGAAATCCGCGACGCCATCTTGCAGGCGTGCCGTCCCTTCGACGCCGATTACTGGTATCGCAAGGATCAGGACGGCGGCTTCCCGGACGATTTCCACCGCGCCATCGCCGCGGCCGGCTGGCTGGGGATCTGCATTCCCCAGGCCTATGGCGGCTCGGGGCTGGGCATTACCGAGGCCGCGGTGATGATGCAGGCGGTGGCCGAGTCGGGCGCGGGCATGAGCGGCGCGTCGGCCCTGCACATGAACATCTTCGGGCTCAACCCGGTGGTGAAGTTCGGCACCGAGGCGCAGAAGCAGCGCGTGCTGCCGCCCCTGATCCGGGGCGAGGATCGCACCTGTTTCGCGGTGACCGAACCCAATACCGGCCTGAACACCACGCAACTCAAGACCATGGCGGTGCGCAAGGGCGCGCGCTATGTCGTGCATGGCGCCAAGACCTTCATTTCCACCGCCAGCATCGCCGAGAAGGTCCTGCTGCTGGCGCGCACCACGCCGCTGGAGCAGGTCGGCAAGAAGACCGACGGGCTCAGCCTGTTCTATACGGACTTCGACCGCGCCCGCATCGAGGTACGCGAGATTCCCAAGATGGGCCGCAAGGCGGTCGACTGCAACCAGCTGTTCATCGATGGCCTGGAAATCCCGGCCGACGACCTGGTCGGCGAGGAGGGCAAGGGCTTCCATTACATCCTGCATGGCATGAATGCCGAGCGCGTCCTGGTCGCGGCCGAGGCGGTGGGGCTGGGGCGCTGCGCCCTGGCGCGCGCCGCCCGGTACGCCCGGGAACGGGTCGTGTTCGATCGCCCCATCGGCCAGAACCAGGGCGTGCAGCATCCCCTGGCCGAAAGCTGGATGGAGCTGGAAGCGGCCAGCCTGATGACCTTCCACGCGGCGGCCCGGTTCGACCGCGGCGAACCCTGCGGCACCGAGGCCAGCGCCGCCAAGTACCTGGCGGCCGAAGCGGGCTTCAAGGCATGCACGGCCGCGGTGATGACGCATGGGGGCTACGGCTACGCGAAGGAGTACCACGTCGAGCGCTACCTGCGCGAGGCCCTGATTCCGCGCATCGCGCCCATCAGCCCGCAGATGATCCTGAATTTCGTCGCCGAGAAAGTGCTCGGACTGCCCAAGTCCTATTGAGGAGCTCGCCGTCATGACCCTGCTCGATACCGAAGTGCGCATCTACTGGGAAGACCTGGAGCCGGGCGCGCGCTTCGGCACCCGCAAGCGCACCGTCACCGAAACCGACCTGGTCAGCTTCGTCAATCTGACCTGGCTCACCGAGGAGCTGTTCAGCAACGGCGAACCGGCCGACCGCGCGCACATGGGCATCGCCGGGCGCGTGGTGCCCGGCGGGCTGGTCTACGTGTTCGCCGAAGGGCTGGTCGCGCCTTCCTTCCAGGCCGCGGGGATCGCCTTCCTGAACGCCGAACTGGACATCAAGGGCCCGACGTTCGTCGGCGATACCCTGCATGTGCAGTGCGAGGTCGTGCAGCGGCGCATGACGTCCAGGCCCGGCCGCGGCCTGGTGCGCACCCGCAATACCGTGGTGAACCAGCACGGAGTGCCGGTTCTCGTCTATACGCCGTTGCGCATGATGCGCACCCGCCAGATTCCATAACGACAACAGACCAGGGAGACACGCATGAACAGCAATCGTCGCCGCATGCTTGCCGCGATGGCGGGAATGGCCGGCATGACCGCCTTTCCGTTCGCGCGCGGGAACACCGGCGCCTGGCCCGACCGGCCCATCCGCCTGATCCTGCCCTATGCCGCCAGCGGGCCGACCGATGTCGTGGCGCGCCGGATCGCCGCCCGGCTTGCCGAACGGCTGGGCCAGCAGTTCATCGTCGAGAACAAGCCCGGCGCCGGCGGCAACATCGCCAGCGAGTTCGTCGCCAGGTCCGCTGCGGACGGCTATACCGCGCTCTACCACTCGTCGGGCATCGCGATCGCGCCGGCCCTGTACAGCAAGATGGGCTACGACCCCGCGCGCGACCTGGCCGCCGTGGCGATGCCGGCCTCGATTCCCGCCATCATCATCGCCGGCCCGGCCTTGCCGGCCAGCGTCGCCACGCCCGCGCAATTCGTGCAGTACCTCAAGGACAATCCGGGCCAGCTGAGCTACGGCTCGGGCGGCGTGGGCAACATCACCCACCTCGCGGTCGAACTGATGCTGCAGGAAACCGGTACGCAGGCGACGCACGTCCCGTACAAGGGCACGGCGCCGGCCATGGTGGACCTGATCGGCGGCCGGGTGCATTTCATGCTCGACGCCCTCAGCACGGCGCTGCCCGCCATCAGGGAAGGGCGGGCGCGCGCGATTGCGGTCACCAGCCCGCAACGCGCCGCGGTGCTGCCGGAGGTGCCGACCCTGGCCGAAACCGTGATTCCGAAATTCGCGGCGACCACCTGGCATGGCGTGTTCGTGCCGGCGTCGACGCCGCCCGCCGTGGTGGCGCGCCTGAACGCGGAGATCAACCTGGTGGCGCAGGAACCCGAACTGGCGCGCCAGTTCGCCGAGCAGGCGGTGGAGCTGCATGCCTCGACCCCGGCGGCGTTCTCGGCCTTCCTGGGCGAGGAGATCGCGCGCTGGGGCGCGGCCGCGCGCGACGCCGGCGTGATGCCGGCCTGAGGCGGCCGGCGCTCAGGCGGCGGGCGACGGCGCGGCGGCGTGGACGGCGCGGGTGTTCTCGACGAAGCGCAGCGTCGCCGCCGAGGCCGTCTGCGCGTCGTAGCCCAGCGCAATGCCGATGCGCAGCGACGCGGGCAGGTCCGCCACCGGCAGCAAGCGGGCGCCGGTGCGCAGATAGCGGGCCGCCGCCGACGGCACCAGGGCCATGCCGATGCCGCTTTCGGCCAGCGCGATCGCGGTCGGCACCTGGACGATCTGCTGCACCACCTTGGGGGTGACGCCGGCCTCGTCGAAGGCCAGGCTGATGATGGCGTGCATGGCCGGCACCTTCTCGCGCGAGAACGCGATGAAGCGCTGGCCATCCAGGTCGGCCAGCCGCGCCGAGCTCCGCTGCGCCAGCGGATGGCCGGCCGGCACCGCCAGGATGAAATGGTCCTGCTCCAGGTCGATCAGCTCGGCGTCGCAGGCGTCGAACAGCGGCGTGCGCAGCAGCGCCACGTCCACGGTGTGGGCCGCCAGCTCGCCCACCAGCTCATGGGTGGTCGATTCGTGCAGCACCAGCTCGACGCGCGGGTAGCGCGCCTGGAAGCTGTGCAGGATGCGCGGCAGCACCGAGTTGCTGGCGGTGTTGGAGAAGCCCACGACGATGCGCCCCTGGTCGCCGCTGACGTATTCCCGGGCGCAGCGCTGCAGTTCGTCGACGTTGCTCAAGGTGCGGCGGGCGTGCTTGAGCATGGCCGCGCCCGCCACCGTCAGGGACAGGCTGCGCGGCTTGCGGTCGAACAGCACGATGCCCAGCTCGTCCTCCAGCTTGCGGATGGCGGTCGACAAGGGCGGCTGGGCCATGTGCAGGCGCTCGGCGGCTCGATGGAAATTGAGGGTTTCCGAAAGCACGACGAATTGCTGCAACTGACGAAGATCCATGGGTACGAGCCTGGCGGCGAAGCGGAAGGAATGGCACGAATATAGGCCAACCCGGGCATGTGCAGGGTTGGGCGGGGCGGCCGGCATGGCGCGGCCGATTTTGGCACTTTTTCTTGGGAGCGGGACATGGGTCCATTGCAGGGAACGCGCGTCGTGGAGCTGGCCGGTATCGGGCCGGCGCCCATGGCCTGCATGTTGCTGGCCGACCTGGGCGCCGATGTCGTGCGCATCGAGCGCGCCGAGCCGGTCGAACTGGGCGTGGCGCGGCCCGCCCGCTACAACCTCCTGATGCGCAACCGCTGCCTGGTCGCCGCCGATTTGAAGCAGCCCGCCACCGTCGAGCAGGTGCTGGACCTGGTCGCGCGCGCCGATGTGCTGGTCGAAGGGTTCCGGCCGGGCGTGGCCGAGCGGCTGGGCCTGGGGCCGCAGGCATGCCAGGCGCGCAACCCGCGCCTGGTGTACGGCCGCATGACCGGCTGGGGGCAATCGGGGCCGCTGGCGCAGGCGGCCGGGCACGACCTGAACTACGTCGCGCTGACCGGCATCATCCACGCCATCGGGCGCGCCGGCCAGCCGCCGTCGATACCGCTGGCCCTGACCGGCGACATGGCCGGCGGCGCCCTGTACCTGGCGCTGGGCGTGCTGGCCGCCTTGCTGGAGCGCGGCCGTTCGGGCCTGGGCCAGGTCATCGACGCGGCCATCGTCGACGGCGCGGCGTCGCTGGCCACGGTGTTCTACGGCCTGTGCGCGGCGGGGCTGTGGCAGGACGCGCGCGGCACCAACATCCTGGATGGCGGCGCGCCTTTCTACGATGTCTACGAATGCGCCGACGGCGCGTGGATCTCGGTCGGCCCCATCGAGGCGCGCTTCTACGCGCAATTGCT
This sequence comes from Bordetella genomosp. 6, assembly GCF_002119705.1. NCBI lineage: Bacteria > Pseudomonadati > Pseudomonadota > Betaproteobacteria > Burkholderiales > Alcaligenaceae > Bordetella > Bordetella genomosp. 6. Next base: position 3,802,986 of record NZ_CP021107.1, on the reverse strand, counting down.
GGAGAAACTGGAACTGCGCGCCGAGGATGTCGGCGCGCGCGACGAACGCGCCGATTGGCCGCGCGCCAAGATGGCCATCGCCAGCCGCTTTCGCACCCGCACCCGCGACGCATGGTGCGCCTTGCTCGAGGGGTCGGATGTCTGCTTCGCGCCGGTCCTGTCGTTCGAGGAGGCGCCGGCGCATGCGCACCTGAAGGCGCGCGGCACGTTCGTCGAGGTCGACGGCGTCGTGCAGCCGGCGCCCGCCCCGCGCTTCGGCCGCACGCCGCCGGCCGCGCCCCGGCCGCCGTCCGAGTCGCCGGACAGCACGCTTGCGGGGGTGCTTGCCCGCTGGGCCGCCGAGGACGGCGCGCGGCGCGCCTAGGGCGCCTGCTCGCGCGGCGTGCGGGCGAGCCGCGCGATCAGGCCCAGGGCGGCCAGCGCCAGCAGGCCGACCCAGGCGGCCACCCATGGCCAGCCCCAGGTGCCGGCAATCGCGCCGGCCACCGCCGGACCGACGAGCAGGCCGGTGTTGTTGCCCTGCATGATGATGCCCATGGTGGCGCCGGCCAGCTCGGGCCGGGGGGCATGCTGCGGCGCGCCCGCCAGCAGGGCGGTGGGCACCAGCCCGCACAGCGCCGAGGAGGCCAGGCAGGCCAGGTAGGCGGCCGCGCCCGGCACCCCGGGCGCCATGGTCGCGGCCGTGCCCAACGCCAGCAGGACGAAGCCGGCCGCCATCAGGCGGGTGCGGCGCACGCCGCGCGCCAGCAGCGCGCCGCCGCCCAGGTTGCCGGCCACGCAGGCGGCGACCACCAGCGCGGCCAGCGGCCCGGCGGCCCAGGGCGCGACATGCAGGCGTTCGGCCAGGATGGAGGGCAGGAAGCCGAAGATGGAAAAATAGGCCGCGGTGTACAGCCCGAACAGCGTCGCGTACAGCCGTGGCCCGGGCGCGGCGACGGTGGCGCGCAGCCCGGCCAGGGTGGTGCGGCGCGCCGCGGCCATGCCCGGCAGGCCGCGCGTGCCCCAGGCCAGCCAGCAGGCGTAGGCAAGCAGCGCCAGGCCATAGAGGCGCCACATGCCGGACCAGCCCAGGTATCCCAGCGCGGGGGCGCTCAGCATGGCGGCGGCCACGCCCAGCGGCATGAAGGTGCTCCAGGCCGCCAGCGCCCGCGCGCGCGCCGGCGCCGTGCCGGTCGCGGCCACGATGAGCGACGGCGCCGATACCACGACGGCCAGAAAACCTATGCCCTCGGCCACGCGCAGCGCCAGCAGCCAGCCGATCGCGCCGGCCATCGCGCCCAGCAGCGACGCGACGCCCTGCACCAGCATGCCGGCCACCGCCATGCGCCGCGCGCCCCAGGCATCGACCGCCATGCCGATGCCCGCGCCCAGCGCGGCGCCGATGGCGGCGAACGCGGACAGCAGCCAGGACGCCTGGGCCAGGCTGGCCTCCAGCGCGGCGCGCAGCTCGGGCAGGGCGGCGGGCACCTTGCCGACCTGCATGGCCGAGACAATGCCCGCCCCGACCACCAGCGCGACCACGCGCCCGTGGCGGGCGGGGGCGGCGCCGGCGGCGGGCAGGGCGGGGGCGAGCGGGCGGGACATGGCGCGGTTCCTGTGGGCGGGCATGGCACTACTGTGCCAGCCTTTCATGTTCCATGAAATTAGATATTTTCGTCCAGGTTGATCTATGCTTTCGATCATGCTGGACAACCTCACGCTCGACCAGATGCGCACCTTCGCCGCCGTGGCGCAGGCCGGCAGCTTTCGCGCCGGGGCGGCGCGGCTGCATCGGGTGCAATCGGCCGTCAGCCACGCCATCGCCAACCTGGAGGCGCAACTGCGTGTCACCTTGTTCGACCGTTCGGTCTACAAGCCGGTCCTGACGCCCGCAGGCCAGGCGCTGCTGGCCGACGTGCGCATCATCCTGGCCAAGGTCGACGCCCTGCGCGCCCATGCGCATGAACTGGGCGAAGGGGTCGAACTGGGCCTGTCGCTGGCGGTCGATACGCTGTTTCCGCCCGATGCGGTGGCGCATGCGCTCAAGGCCATGCACGCGCGCTATCCCAGCGTGGGGGTGCGGGTCGAATATGCCTCGCTGGGCGGGCCGGCGCAGGCGCTCAAGGCGCGCCGCTGCACGCTGGCGGTCGCGGTGCTGGAGCGGCCCGACGACCAGATCCGGCGCCGCTTCCTGGCGCCGGTCACCACCTGGGCGGTGGCCGCGCCGGGCCATCCGCTGGCGCGCGGCGAGGCCGGCACGGAGCTGGCCGACCATCTGCAGGTGGTGGTCGAGGACTTGTCCGCCGCCACCCGCGGGCGCGATTACGGCGTGCTGTCGCCGCGCACGTGGCGGGTGGGCGACATGGTCACCAAGCTGGCGCTGCTGCGCGCCGGCGTGGGCTGGGGCAGCCTGCCCGCCTGGCTGGTGCGGGCCGACCTGCGGGCCGGCACCCTGGTGCGCCTGCCGCTGGCCGAGCTCGGCCCGGACGGCGCGGTGCAGATGCGCGCCTATCTCAGCCACCGCGCCGACGAGCCGCTGGGGCCGGCGGCGCGCAGCCTGTGCGACAGCCTGCGCGCGGGCGCGGCGGCGCTGCGCGGCTGACGCCGCGCCGGTGTATATATGTCCCGTGGCGAGGCCGGCATGCCGCCGGCCGCAATCCTACTTCCTGCACAGGGCGGGCCGCGCGGCTCGCGAGTCCCTCATCATGTTCCAGCATTTCGAATTGGCGCAATTGCCCATCAGCCCATGGCGCAACGGCGGCGGCGCCACGCGCGAAGTGGCGCGCCACCCCCAGGCCGCCGGCGCGGACGGTTTCGAGTGGCGCGTCAGCGTTGCCGACATCGGCGCGGACGGGCCGTTCTCGGCCTATCCGGGCATCGACCGCAGCATCACCCTGCTCGAAGGCGATGGCGTGCGCATGCGCTCGGCCGACGGCGCGCTCGACCATCTGCTCGACGCGGCGCTGCGGCCGTTCGCCTTCGCCGGCGAACACGCCATCGACGCGACCTTGCTGGGCGGACCGTCGCGCGACTTCAATGTCATGACGCAGCGCGGCCGCTGGCGCGCCGACACGCGCGCGCTGCACGGCCAGGCAGTGCTTGCGCCGGCGCAAGCCGGCGTGCTGTACGCCGCCCGGGGCGATTGGCGCGTGCGATGCGACGCCGGCCAGGCGCTGCTGCGCGCCGGGACCGGCGTGGTGTGGCGCGCGGCGGCCGGCGCCATCCACGCCACGCCGCTGGGCGGCGAGGGCGGGCTGATCGCGGTGCGCCTGCTGGAGGTGGGCGCGCTGACGGTCGCGCGGGGCGCGTGACCGTTCCATGGGTGGGACGCTGAGGGTGCGATTCCCCCTCTACCGGAACCGGGCCGCCGGCCTTATCTTGCTTACATGCATCCCTGCGCCGCGAGGCGCCTCGCAAGGAGGAAACCATGAAGCAAGTCATCGGCACGCACAGCGCTCCGCGCCCCCACTGGGTGGGCGACGGTTTCCCTGTCCGTTCGCTGTTCTCGTACCACAACCTGGGCCGTGAGCTCAGCCCGTTCCTGCTGCTGGACTATGCCGGTCCGGCGCAGTTCGACGCCACAGCGCGCCAGCGCGGCGTGGGCGAGCATCCGCACCGTGGCTTCGAGACTGTCACCATCGTGTACGAAGGCGAAGTCGCGCACCGCGATTCGACCGGCAAGGGCGGGGTGATCGGTCCGGGCGACGTGCAATGGATGACGGCCGGCGCCGGCATCCTGCACGAGGAGTTCCACTCCGAGGCCTTCGCGCGCCGTGGCGGTCCGCTCGAAATGGTGCAGCTGTGGGTCAACCTGCCGGCTCGCGACAAGATGACCGCGCCGACCTACCAGAGCATCCTGGACAGCGACATCCCGCGCCTGCCGCTCGACGGCGAGGCCGGTACGGTGCGCGTCATCGCCGGGGCGTTCGGCGCGGCCGGCGCGGGGCCCGCGCGCACCTTCACGCCGGTCAACGTGTGGGACGTGCGCCTGGCGGCGGGCAAGCAGGCCGTGCTGCCGGTGCCGGACGGCCACAACGCGGCGCTGGTGGTGCTGCGCGGCACGGTGCTGGTCAATGGCGCGGAAGTGCTGCGCGACGCCCAGATGGCCGTGCTCGAGCGCGGCGGCGCGGGCGTGCAGGTCGAGGCCAACAACGATGCGGTGCTGCTGGTGTTGAGCGGCGAGCCCATCGACGAGCCGGTGGTCGGCCATGGGCCGTTCGTCATGAACACCCAGGCCGAGATCGTGCAGGCCATCGACGACTTCAACCGCGGCGCGTTCGGCCGCATGGGCTGAGGGGCCATCCCCACGACGGGGGCCTGTCCCCACCCGTGGCAAGGAGGGCCTGTCCCGGCGGGGATAGGCACCTCCTATGCTCAGACATTTCCCGCTTTACGTGGAGCAAATGCCTGACGCTGGCGCGGACATCTGCGAGTTATTCTGGCTTGCCTTCGTAGCAACCTCTGCCGGCGTTCATCCGCCGGTTTTTTTTGTCCGGCCAGCCATGTCCCCATCTCCCATCATCTCGCATCGCGCGGCGTCGGCCGATCTGGCCGGCATGGTGCGCCAGGCCCGCCAGCGCATCCTCCTGCAAGGCAGCGTGCCCGGTTTCGACGTGGCGCGCCAGATCGAACTGCTGCACGGCCTGGCCGAGTCCGAGCTGGGGCGCTTCCTGCTGCTGTACCGCGGCCTGAACGCCGAATGGACCCATCGCCTGGTCACCCACCAGCCCGGCGGCGGCGAGCTCGCCCCGCTCGAGCGCATGTTCTACGAGCGCCTGCCGGCCGTGCTGGCCACGCGCGAACGCCATGGCCATTTCCGGCGGGCGCTGCAGCGGCACCTCCGCCCGGGTTGCGTGGTGGCGTCGGTGCCGTGCGGCTGGATGAGCGAATTGCTGGCGCTCGACTACGGCGCGTGCCCCGGCGTGCGGCTGATCGGCATCGACTGCGATCCCGAGGCCCTGGACGGCGCGGCGCGCCTGGCGGCCGGGCACCCGCTGGCCGGGCAGCTCGCCCTGCATCGCCAGGACGCCTGGGAGCTGGACACGCGCGAGGGCTTCGACCTGCTGGCCAGCAACGGCCTGAACATCTACGAGCCCGACGACGCGCGGGTCACCGAGCTCTACCGGCGCTTCTGGCAGGCCCTCAAGCCGGGCGGCGTGCTGGTCACCAGCTTCCTGACCCCGCCGCCGGCGCTGTCGCCCGATTCTCCGTGGGACATGCAGGCGATCGATCCGCACGACCTGCAACTGCAGCAGCTGGTGTTCACGCGCCTCATCCAGCCGCGCTGGAACGCCCTGCGCACCCACGCCCAGACGCGCGGCCAGCTCGAGGAAGCGGGCTTCACCGACCTGCGCTTCGAGGACGACCGGGCGCGGCTGTTCCCCACCGTGATCGCCCGCAAGCCGGACTGACGCCGGTAACAGGGACGCATGGTGGCCGGCGCGCCGGCGGGGCCGCGCGGATCACACTACAATAGGCGCCGTCCCTGCCGGGACGCCCACGACGCGCCGCCTTGCAGGCCTGCGCGCCCATCCCGGGCCATGCCTGCCGCCGCCCGGGAAACCGCCGCCGCGGATCGCCGCGATCCGCGCTCCCTCCGTAGTCTTGATATGTCCGGTAGTTCCGCCCTTTCATTCCTGCGCACGCTGTGCAGTCTGCGCTGGCTGGCCATTGCCGGCCAGGCGGTCACCATCGTGGCGGTCAGCAGCGTGCTGGAGCTGGACCTGCCGCTGCGGCCGCTGTGGCTGGGCGTCCTGGTCCTGGTGGCGTTCAATCTCTATGCCAGCTGGCGGCTGCGGCGCCTCTCGGACGTGTCCTATGTCACGGCGTTCGCGCACCTGCTGGTGGACATCGGCGTGCTGGCGTGGATGGTGGGCTGGAGCGGCGGGATCACCAACCCGTTCGGCCTGATGTTCCTGATCCTGACCGCGCTGGCGGCGCTGGCGCTGCCCAGCAACTGGGCCCTGGCCACCGGGCTGGCCAGCCTGGCGGGCTACACGCTGGCGGCGATTTTCGGCCAGCCGCTGCGCCACGAGGACACCTACACGCTGCTGCTGGGCGGGCTGGCGTTCAACTTCGTGATCTCGATAGGCGTGGTGCTGTATTTCTCGACCCGCCTGGCGGCCGACATGCGCGCGCGCGAGCGCGAGCTGGCCGCGCTGCGCGAACGCTTTACCCGCAACGAAGGGATCGTGGCGCTGGCCACCCACGCCGCGGCCATGGCGCACGAACTGAACACGCCGCTGGCGACCATGACGCTGCTGGCCGACGAGATCGCCGCCCAGGCCAGCACGGTGGACCTGCGCAACGATGTCGACACGCTGCAGCAATTATTGACCCTGTGCCGGGAACGTATCCGCAATCTCGCGGTCCCAACCGAGGTCGATCTGGTGCGCGTGGTGGGGCAGTGGCGGCTGGTGCGGCCCACGGTGGACCTGCACCGCACCGGTTCGCTGCCCGCCAGCCTGCGGGTCGATCCCGCCATCGCGCACCTGCTGCAGGCGTTGCTGAACAACGCCGCCGACGCGGGCGAGGCGGCCGGCGAGCCGCGCGTGGACCTGCGGCTGGACTACCGCGACGGCGTCCTGACCGGCGAGGTCAGCGACCATGGCGCGGGTTTCGACCCCAGCCACACGCTGCTGCCGGCCACCAGCCTGTTCAACAGCGGCAAGCCCGGCGGGCTGGGCGTGGGGCTGGCGCTGTCGCACGCCACCGTCGAGCAGCTGGGCGGCGCCATGACCATGACCGCGGCCGAAGGCGGCGGGGCGCGCATCCGTTTTACTTTACCGCTCGGCCTGGGCCGGGCATCCGCGAAGCCATGAATCTATCCGAACCGGGACTCCTGATCGACGACGACGAGCTGTACCTGCGCACCCTGCAGCGCAGCCTGGCGCGCCAGGGCCTCGAAACCCGCACCGCCGCCAGCATTGCCGAGGCGCTGCGCGTGGCCGAGGACATCCGGCCTTCCTTCGCGCTGGTGGACCTGCGCCTGGGCGAGGAAGACTCCGGCCTGACGCTGATCCGTCCGCTGCGCGCGCTGCGGGCCGACATGCGCATCCTGCTGGTGACCGGCTACGCCAGCGTGGCCACGGCGGTCGAGGCCATCAAGCGCGGCGCCGACGATTACCTGCCCAAGCCCGCCACCGCGCCCATGATCCTGCGCACGCTGGGCCTGCTGAAGGCAGACAACGTTACGATTGAATCCACCATGACGCCGTTGCACCGCCTAGAATGGGAGCACATCCAGCAGGCGCTGTCCGAAACCGGCGGCAATGTATCGGCGGCCGCGCGCCTGTTGGGCATGCATCGCCGCTCGCTGCAGCGCAAGCTGGCCAAGAAGCCAGGCCCGGAGCGCGAAGCGCAGCTTGATTGAAATCAAGTGGTGCGACATTTTGTCGCACTTGGCGCAGCCGGCCGCGCGCCGCCGCGGCAGGGCCAGCCGTACGGTTTGTGCACTGCAATGGTGCATCCGGCCCCCGACTGTGCGACTTTCTGTCGCATCCCACACCTCCACGTACTGCCTAACATAGGAAGGTTTGCTGCTGCGCAGCACCTCTTTCCCACATCGTAGAAGGCTGTACGTGAAACACCCCCACCTTGCGACCATCGCGCGCACGCTCGGCGTCGGCGCGGTCCTCCTGCTTGGCGGCTGCACCCTGGAAGTCCTGTCTCCCAAGGGAGACATCGGCGCCCAGGAAAAGACGCTCATTCTCACCGCCCTCGGGCTGATGCTGATCGTCGTGGTGCCGGTCATCCTGATGACGCTGTACTTCGTCTGGAAATATCGCGAGGGCAGCGTGCACGCGCAGCGGGAATACGCGCCCAAGTGGTCGCACTCGAACGCCATCGAGGCGGTGGTCTGGACGGTGCCCTGCATCATCGTGGCCATCCTGGCCGTGCTGACCTGGAAGTCCTCGCACGCGCTCGACCCCTACCGCCCGATCGAATCGGACGTCAAGCCGGTCAACATCGACGTGGTGTCGCTGGACTGGAAGTGGCTGTTCATCTACCCGGACTACGACATCGCCACGGTCAACGAGATCGTCTTTCCGGTCGACGCGCCGGTGCAGTTCCGCATCACCTCCGCGTCGGTGATGAACTCGTTCTTCATCCCCCAGCTGGGCAGCCAGATCTACTCGATGGCCGGCATGGAGACCAAGCTGCACCTGATCGCGCGCGAAGCCGGCACCTACGACGGCCTGTCGGCCAACTACAGCGGCGCCGGCTTCTCGGGCATGCGCTTCAAGGCCATCGCCACGACGGACCAGGGCTTCGAGGACTGGATCGCCAAGATCCGCGCCACCGACAACCCGCTGACGCCCCAGGCCTACGCCGATCTGGCCAGGCCGAGCGAGCGCACGCCGGTGACCCTGTACTCGACCACGCCCACGGGCATGTTCGATTTCATTATGCATAACCAGATGAGTAAGCTGGCCGGCGTTGACCCGTTCAACTGCACGCCCGCGACCAAGAATCTGATCGCTACCGCGGAGTAATTGATGTTCGGGAAACTCTCTCTAGAGGCCATTCCGTTCCATGATCCCATCATCATGGGCACGATGGTCGTCGTCATCCTGGGGGGCGCCACCCTGCTGGGGGCGATCACTTACTTCGGTAAGTGGAAATACCTGTGGACCGAATGGTTTACCTCGGTCGATCACAAGAAGATCGGCATCATGTACATCATCGTGGCCCTGGTGATGCTGCTGCGCGGCTTCGCCGACGCCATCATGATGCGCACGCAGCAGGCCGTGGCCTCGGCCGACTCGGCCGGCTTCCTGCCGCCGCACCACTACGACCAGATCTTCACGGCCCACGGCGTCATCATGATCTTCTTCATGGCGATGCCGTTCATCACGGGCCTGATGAACATCGTCGTGCCGCTGCAGATCGGCGCGCGCGACGTGGCCTACCCGTTCCTGAACTCGCTCAGCTTCTGGCTGTTCATGGTCGGCGTGGTCCTGCTGATGCTGTCGCTGTTCGTGGGCGAATTCGCCGCGACCGGCTGGCTGGCGTATCCGCCGCTTTCGGGGCTGGACTACAGTCCGGGGGTAGGGGTCGACTACTACCTCTGGGCCCTGCAGCTATCAGGGCTGGGCACGACACTGAGCGGCATCAACTTCATCGTCACCATCATGAAGATGCGCGCGCCCGGCATGGCGCTGATGAAGATGCCGGTGTTCACCTGGACGGCGCTGGTCACCAACATCCTGATCGTGGCCGCCTTCCCGGTGCTGGCCGCCACGCTGGCCCTGCTGACGCTGGACCGCTACCTGGACATGCACTTCTTCACGAATGACCTCGGCGGCAACGTGATGATGTATGTCAACCTGATCTGGATCTGGGGCCACCCGGAGGTGTACATCCTGGTCCTGCCGTGTTTCGGCGTGTTCTCGGAAATCGTCGCCACCTATTCGAAGAAGACCCTGTTCGGCTACAAGTCCATGGTCTACGCGACCGCCTCGATCGGCGTGCTCTCGTTCCTGGTCTGGCTGCACCACTTCTTCACCATGGGCGCGGGCGCCAACGTCAACGCGTTCTTCGGCATCATGACGATGATCATCTCCATCCCCACGGGCGCGAAGGTGTTCAACTGGCTGTTCACCATGTACCGCGGCCGGGTGGAGTTTTCGCTGCCCATGCTGTGGACCATCGGTTTCATGATCATCTTCGTCATCGGCGGCATGACCGGCGTGCTGATGGCCATCCCCGCCGTGTCGTTCGTGCTGCACAACAGCCTGTTCCTGGTCGCGCACTTCCACAACACCATCATCGGTGGCGTGGTGTTCGGGTGCATCGCCGGCATGGTGTACTGGTTCCCCAAGGCCTTCGGCTTCAAGCTGAACGAGCGCCTGGGCAAGTACTCGTTCTGGTTCTGGTTCGTCGGCTTCTTCCTTACCTTCACGCCGATGTACATGCTGGGCTTCAAGGGCATGACCCGTCGCCTGAACACCTACGACAACCCCGAGTGGCAGCCCTACCTGCTGGTGGCGCTGGTCGGCGCGACCCTGATCATGCTGGGCATCTTCTTCCTGCTGCAGCAGGTGTTCGTCAGCATCCGCGACCGCAAGGAAAACATGGACGTCACGGGCGACCCGTGGGGCGGCCGCACGCTGGAGTGGTCCACTTCCTCGCCGCCGCCGTTCTACAACTTCGCCCACGTGCCGCACATCGACTCGCTCGACCAGTTCTGGGAAGACAAGGAAAACGGCCGCGCCTACCAGCGTCCGGCCAAGTACGAAGACGTGCACATGCCGCGCAACACCGCCGCGGGCATCTATATCGGCGCCTTCGGCCTGGCGATGTCCTTCGGCCTGATCTGGCACATGTGGTGGCTGGCCATCGTCGGCTTCCTGGGCATGATCGTTTCCTTCGTGGTGCGCTCGTATGACCGCGACGTCGATTACTACGTGCCCGCCAAGGAAGTTGAAGAGATCGAAAACGCTTACTTCGGAAAGTTGCAGCAGAAGGCTGCCTGAACCATGACCAACGCCGTAGCTACCCATCCTCACGCCGGTGACCATCACGGTCACCACGACGATGGATCCAAGACCGTCCTCGGTTTCTGGATCTACCTGATGAGCGACTTGCTGATCTTCTCGGTACTGTTCGCGACTTTCGCCGTGCTCTCCAGCGCCACCGCTGGCGGGCCTGGCGGCAAGGACCTGTTCGACCTCTCGTTCGTCCTGGGCGAGACCATGCTGCTGCTGGTCAGCAGCTTCACCTTCGGCATGGCCATGCTCAACCTGCACGCAGGCAACAAGGGCAAGGTCATCGCCTGGCTGTGGGTCACGTTCCTGTTCGGGGCGGGGTTCATCGTCATGGAGGTGTACGAGTTCCATCACCTGCTCAGCATCGGCGCCGGTCCGCAGACCAGCGCCTACCTGTCGGCGTTCTTCACGCTGATCGGCACGCACGGCCTGCACGTCACGTTCGGCCTGATCTGGATCCTGGTGATGATCCACATGCTCAGCCGCTATGGCATCGACCCGATCACCACGCGTCGCCTGTCCTGCCTGAGCCTGTTCTGGCACTTCCTGGACATCGTCTGGATCTGCGTTTTCACCTTCGTTTACCTGATGGGAGCCCTCTGATGTCGCACGCGGTTACCTCCGAGGACCACGGCCACGCCGATCATGGCAGCCTGAAGTCCTATCTGATCGGTTTCGCGATCTCGCTGGTCCTGACCTTCGGTTCGTTCGGCCTCGTGATGGCGGGCACCGTGCCGCGCGGCATCGCGCTGGCCGGCGTGGTCGTCCTGTGCGTGGCCCAGCTGCTGGTGCAACTGGTGTTCTTCCTGCACATGGGCGGCTCGAAGAAGCAGCGCGACAACGTCACGACGTTCGTGTTCACCATCCTGATCATCGCCATCATCGTGGGCGGATCGGTGTGGGTGCTGCACAACATGAACGCCAACATGATGCATCCCATGCCGGGCTGATCCGGACATCGATGCAAAAGGCCGGCGCCATGGCGCCGGCCTTGTTTCGCCGACCAACCCCCTGGCTTGCCGGGGGGTTGTCGTTTGCGGGGGCGGGCAGCGGGGCCGCCGGCTCAGCGCTGCGCCAGGTTCCTCGCCGTGGTTTCCTCGGTCAGCGCGTCGTTGCGCACGGCGCCCAGCAGCGTGTCGAGCAGGCCGGGAAAGCGCGCATCCAGGTCATCGCGGCGCAGCGACAACAGGTTCTCCCGTCCATTGGGCCGCTGCCAGATGACCCCGCTGTCGCGCAGCACGCGCCAGTGATGGGTCAGCGTGGATTTGGGGATGCCCTGCAGCACGGCGCTGCACGAGCATTCCCCGCCGGCCGCCAGCGCGCGCACCACGGTCAGGCGCAGCGGGTTGCCGAGCGCGTTCAGTACGTTTTCCAGGCGGATTTGCCCGCGGTCAGGGTGGTTGGGAAGCATGCCGGCAGTCTATTCCATGGTACGCGTATCTACAAACCAACGCGGTTCATCGGTTTTGCGGATTTTTATTGTTCGATTGTCCTCGTACTATTATAGTACGTATGTTTTCGTACTATCGAACTCTATCTGGAGAATCGTCCATGCCTTCCCTTTCCGCCGCGGGCGCCCATCGTTCGCTGGGCTGGAGCCTGGCGCTGCTCGCCTTCGCCCAACTCATCTACTCCCTGGATATCAACATTGTGTTCGTGGCCTTGCCGGAGATCGGCGCGGGCCTGGGCTTTTCCGAGCAGACCCTGCAATGGGTGGTGAGCGCCTATACGGTGTTCTGCGGCGGCTTCCTGCTGCTGGGCGGGCGCGCGGTCGACCTGCTGGGCCAGCGGCGCATGTTCATCGGCGCGCTGTGGCTGTACGCGTTGTCGTCGCTGGTCGGCGGGCTGGCCTGGAGCCCGGCGGTCATCGTGATCGCGCGCGCGGTGCAGGGCATCGGCGCCGCGCTGCTGTTTCCGTCCACGCTGTCGTTGATCAACCGCCTGTTCGAGGAAGGCCCGTCGCGCAACCGCGCGCTGGCGATCTGGGGCGGCGCCGGCGCCAGCGGCCTGACGCTGGGGTCGCTGGCCGGCGGCGTGCTGACCAGCGCCTATGGCTGGCCGTCGGTGTTCTTCGTCAACGTCCTGCTGGCCGGCATCGCCATCGTGGCGGCGTTTCTGGTGATCCCCAAGGATGCCCCGCGCGCAGCGCGGCGCGGCTTCGATATGCCGGGCGCGCTGACGGCGACGGCGGGGGCCACGCTGCTGGTCTATGCCCTGGTGCAGGGGCCGGAGGACGGCTGGCTGGCCACGCCGATATTCGCGTCGCTCGCACTGGCCGCCGTGCTCCTGCTGGCCTTCGCGGTGATCGAGTCGCGCAGCCGCGACCCCTTGATGCCGATGCGGCTGTTCGGCAACCGCAGCCTGGTGGTGGGCATGATCCTCACGTTCATATTCATGGGCACGTTCGGTGCGTTGCCGTACTTCCTGACGCTGCTGTTCCAGAACGTGCAGGGCTACAGCGCCTTGCAGACCGGACTGGCCTTCATCGTGCCGTCGCTGGCAATTTTCCTCGGCACGCAGTTCGGGGCCCGGCTGGCCAACCGGCTGTCCACGCGCAATACGCTGGTCGCGGGTTTCGTGACCGGCATCGCCGGTACGCTGGCGCTGGCGCCCGCCGCTTTCGTCGGCGCATCCTATGCGCTCATCCTGCCCGGCCTGGTCGTCTCGGGCATCGGGCAGGGCATCGCCTGGACCGCCATGTGGATCGTCGCGGCCTCGGGCGTGGCGCACCACGAGCAAGGCATTGCCTCGGGCATGGCGTCGACGACGCTGAACGTGGGCAACGCCATCGGCATCGCCGTGCTGGTGGCCTACGCCAACCGCGGCATCGGCGGGCTGCACGGCGATGCGCTGCGCGCAGGCCTGGCCACGGGCGCGCAGCATGCCTTCTACCTGGCGGCGGCCGGGCTGGTGCTGGGCCTGCTGGTGTCGCTGGCGTACTCGCCCAGGGCCGGCGCCGGCGCCCATGTCGGCACGGCCTGAGCAGGCCCGGCCGCCACAGGCTCCGGCGGCGTCAGGCCTGGCGCCGCGCGCAGCGGCGCGCCAGCCAGGCGTCCAGCGAGATGCTGCCGGGGCCGCGCGCGACCAGGTACAGCAGCACCGTGGCCCATACGCCATGCGTGGCGTAGGCATCCGGATAGACGAATGTCTGTATGGTCAGGGTCATCAGCAGCAGGCCGAGCGCCGACCATCGGGTGGCCAGCCCCAGGATCAGCAGGACGGGCAGGAGGTGCTCGGCGCCGGCCGCCAGCAGGGCGGCCAGCCCGGGAGACAGCAGCGGCACCTGGTATTCCTCGCGAAACAGGCTGACGGCCGATTGGCTCAGCATGGGCCAGCCGAGGTCGAATTCGCCGGCCAGTACGTTGACGGCGAATCCTTCGACCTTGGTCTGGCCCGACAGCCAGAAGGTGGCGGCGATCGAGCAGCGTCCCAGCAGGGCGATCAGGCAGTGCGGGATCCGCTCGAAGCAGCGGATGGCATGGGCGTGCAGGCGGCAGGCGAAACGGGGCATGGCTTATTCCTCGATGGAGATGATGGCGCCGTGACGGATCAGCAGCGCCAGGAGACGGTCCAGCGCCAGGCCGGGATCGGCGGCCTGGCCGTGCGCGGCGCCTAGCGGCAGGCCGGCGCGCAGGGCGCGCACGAAGGCGGCGGCGCTGGCCGCCAGCGGGATCGCGAGCACCGCGCCGGCGGGGTCGCGCAGCACCAGCGCGCCTTGCGCGGCATACGGGTCGACCTCGGCGATGCCGAGCGCGCCCTGGTGCGCCGCCCACAGCGCATGGATGGCGTAGGGCGAGGCCAGCGCGCGCGCGGCCGGATGCAGGCGCAGCCGCGCGGCGGCGGGCTCGCTCAGGGCGGCGATGCGCGCGCCGGCCGCGGCCGCGTCCAGCGCGACGGCGTCCGCGGCGTAGTAGGCCCGCACGCGCAGGTATTCCAGCCGCGCCATGTCGGCCAGGTAGGGCACGCCGGCGGCCGGCGCATGGGCGGCCACGAAGGCGGCGAACGCGCCGCCGTAGCGGGCCAGCACGGGGCTGCGCGGCAGCCGCCGCGCCACATAGGCGTGCGCCATGGCATGGAAGAAGTCCGGCCCGACCAGTGCCCGGCAAACCGGGAAGGTGTCGGCCAGCGCCTGGATCAGCGAGGCCACGACATTGTTGCGGTAGATGGCGTAGCGTTGCGCCGGGTCGGCGCCGCCGGCGCGGCGCAGCCCGGGCGGGCAGGGCGCCAGCGGGTCCAGCAGGGCGCGGGCGAAGGCGGCCTGGGGATGCATGCGCGCCGCCGGGATCAGGCCGCCAGGGCCAGGCCGCGCGCCAGGCAGGCGGCGACGCGGCCGGTTTCGGCCAGCAGTCCGGCCAGCGGCGGAATGTTGCCGTCGCGCTCGAGCAGCGTGGCCACCGGTCCGGTCAGGGCCAGGGCGTATTCGTACAGATCCCAGACCGCTTCGTCCACGGGTGCGTCATGGCTGTCTATCAGCACGGTACGGCCATGGGCATCGCGCTGCCGGGCGTGGCCGGCGAGATGGATCTCGCCCACCGCCGCCAGCGGCAGGCGCGCCAGGTAGGCGCGCGCGTCGAAGCCGTGGTTGAGCGCGCTGACGTACACGTTGTTGACGTCCAGCAGCAGCCCGCAGCCGGTGCGCGCGACCAGTTCGCACAGGAACTGCGCCTCGTCGATGTGCGAGGCCTCGAAGCGCACGTAGGTGGCGGGGTTCTCGAGCAGGATGGGCTGGCCCAGGCATTGCTGGAACTGGTCGATGTGGGCGCAGACGCGGCGCAGCGCCGCGTCGTCGTACACGATGGGCAGCAGGTCGTTGAAATAGCGGCCATCGTGGCGCGACCAGGCCAGGTGCTCGGAGATGCTGTCGGGCGCGTAGCGGCGCTGCAGCTGGCGGTGCCCCGCCAGCAGGCGCGCATCGAGCGGATCGTGCCCGCCCAGCGACAGCCCGACCCCGTGCACCGAGATGGCGTAGCGCTCGCGCAGCCACGCCAGCTGCGCGTGCGCGGGCCCGCCGGGCACCATGTAGTTCTCGGCGTGGATCTCGAAGAATCCGAGGTCGGGCGGCTGTTCGAGCAGGGCGGCATAGTGCTCGGGCTTGAAGCCCAGGCCTGCCCGGGCGGGCAGGCCTGGCGCCGGACGAGACGCGCGCGTGGGCATGGCCGGGAGGCTCAAGACCCGGTCTTGACTTCCTTGAATGCCTGCCGCTGGCCGAAGCCGGTGGGGGAGGTGGGCGACTTGATTTGTTCGCACGTGCCTTTCGGAACCTGCTTCCATGCATTGCCTTGGTAGTCGATCTTCGAGGTGCCCGCGCAAGTGGTGCCGGCGCCGGCCTTGCAGTCGTTCTTGCCCTTGAGCGCCACGCCGTAGCATTTCTCCATGTCGTCGGCGTGGGCGGCCGGGGCGGCCGCCAGGACGGCGGCGCTGCTCAGGGCCAGGGTGAGCATGGCGGTGGTGGATTTCTTCATGAATGAGCTCCGTAAAGTGAAGAACACGGCGTACGGTGGCGCGCCGGGATGGCGCGCACGCGCAGTGTGCGCGGACCGTATCGGCTAGTCGCGCGAGCCGGTGCTTTTCTTACAGGCCGCGGCCGGGCATGTCAGTCACGGGCAAGCCGGCGGATCGCCGGACTCGTCGTCCCCGGGGTAGCGCTGCGCCATGCGGCGCAATGCCGCCAACTGGCGGCGGAAGGCGCGGCAGCCCGGACACAGCGGCAGATGCAGGCGCAGGGCAAGGCGCTCGCCGGCCGTCAGGCGGCGCTCCAGGGCATCGGAGGCCAGTCGGGTGGCTTGCCTACATGTGATCATCGGACCTCGCCTCGCGGGCGAACCAGCGCATCTCCAGACAGCTGCGCAGGCGCAGCCGGGCGCGATGCAGCGTGACGTGCAGCGCGCTGACCGTCATGGCCAGGCGCTGGCAGATCTCGCTGCTTTCGAAGCCCAGGTACTCGCGCATCATGAACACCCGCGCGCTGTGGGCGGGCAGGCGCGCCAGGCAGGTGTCGAATACGTGCCAGAACTGCTTGCTGGCCATGGACTCGTCAGGCGCGGCCCAGGCGGCCGGGCGGGTGTACGGGTGCCATTCGCCATCGGCGCCGAAGCAGGCGTCCAGCACGCCGGCCTCGTCGTCGCCGCCGGCCAGGTCGGCCAGCGCCACCAGGCGCGACTGGCGCCGGATCTGGTCGACGATCTTGTGCTTGAGTATGCCGAACACCCAGCGCTTGTAGCCGGCGCTGTCGCAAGGCGCGCCGCGTTCGGCCAGCGCAGCCGCCAGGCTTTCCTGCACGACGTCCTGGGCGGTCTGCGCGTTGCCCAGCTGCACGCTGGCGAAACGCAGCATCTGCGCGTGAAAGGCGGACAACCATCGCGTATCGGCGCAGGGCGGGTTTGTTGTCATGGCGCGAAATTCTGCAAGGCAAGCGCGCGGCGGGCAAGATGACGCGATTGTCAGAAGATTGTGCGCGAGTGTGGGAAACCGCTGTTTATAATCCTGGACCATGATCCAGATCGGCTCGCGCTCTCGTCGCCTGCTTGCCAGGCCGCTCGCATGGATCGCCTTGCTGGCGATCCTGTGGGCCGCCTGCGCGCCGCTGCTGATGCAGCTGGCGCCGCAACGGCATGCGCCGCAGGCGCTGTCGGTCGACTATTGCACCGAGCAGGGGACGGCGACCGTGACGGTGCCGCTGCTGCTGGCCGACGCGGTCCAGGCCGATGACCAGGATGGCCATGGCGCGCATCACGATGGCCTGGGCCACCTGGAACATTGCCCGTTCTGCCGCCATGCGCAGGGCGACCTGGCCCTGTTGCCGGTGATGCCGCGCGTGCAGCCGCTGCCGGCGCGCGCGATTTCCTATCCTCCCCTCTATTACGTTGCCCGGGCGTCGCAGCATGCCTGGACCGGCGCGCAGCCGCGCGCCCCGCCCGCCGCCGCCTGAGCGCGGCAGGCTTTTCGCGGCTTGCGCCGCGCTCACACGCTCCGAGACCAGCGCCCACGGCCAGCCGTGCCCGTCCGCCTTGCGGCCAGGCCGGCGGCGCGCCGCGCGCTGCCCGTCATCGACATGCCCGCCGGCCGCCGGCGCGGCGCCACAACGTGTGATCATGAAACAGACTTCCCTTTACTACGCCACCCTGGGCCTGGCCGGACTGGCGCTGGCCGCGCCCGCGCGCGCGCAGGAGCAATCGCTTCCCGTCCAGCTCGCGCCCGTGGTCGTGCATGGCGCGCCCGAGGCCAACGGCCCGCTGGATCTCGACGCGGTCGACAGCACCGGCAGCCGCCTGGGCCTGACCCTGCGCGAGACGCCCGCCTCGGTGACCGTCATCAACCGCGAGCAGATCGAGGCGCGTGGCGCGCTCGACACGCAGGAAATCGCCCGCGGCATCGTCGGCGTGGACAATGCCTCGCCGCCCGGCTCGGCCGGTTCGGTGAGCTACCGCGGTTTCTCGGGTTCGCAGGTCAGCCAGTTGTTCAACGGCATTTCGGTGCAGTACGACGTGGTCGCCGCGCGTCCGATCGACAGCTGGATCTACGACCGCGTCGAAGCCATCGGCGGGCCGTCCAGCTTCCTGTTCGGCGCGGGCGCGGTGGGCGGCGCCATCAACTACGTGACCAAGGTGGCGCAGCGCGATACGTTCTACGACGGCCAGCTGCGCCTGGGTTCGTACGGCGCGCGCCAGGCATCCGTGGGCCTTAACCGGCAATTGGCCGGCGAGCCGGGCGGGCGCGGCCAGTACCTGCGCATCGACGCCAACGCCAACGCGAGCGACGGCTGGGTCGACGGCAATCGCTCGCACGCCGAGCAGGTGGCGGCCTCGCTGCTGTCGGACCTGGGCGAACGCGTGACCCATACGCTGGCGCTGGAGTACCAGCACGAGACGGTGCACCGGCCTTACTGGGGCACGCCGCTGACCACCGATGGCGACGGGGTGGTGCGCGGCGAAGGGCACATCCGCGGCGGGACGCGCTTCAAGAACTACAACGTCGACGACGGCCGGTACGAGCAATCGGTGTGGTGGCTGCGTTCGCTGACCGAGTGGCAGGCCAGCGACCGCCTGAGTTTGCGCAATACGCTGTACTACTACCGCGCCGACCGCGATTTCCAGAACCTCGAGACCTACCGCTACAACCTGGGCAACAGCCAGGTGCTGCGCTCCGGCGCGTTGCTGCAGCGCCACGAGCAGCGCCTGCTGGGCAACCGCATCGAAGCCCTGTACCACGGCAGCCTGGGCGGCCTGCGCAGCGACTGGTCGTTCGGCGCCGACTACAGCGTCAACCGCCAGACGCGCTACCCCACCAGCGTGGCCGGGCAAGTCGACAGCATCGACCCGTACGAGTTCGATCCGGGCGAGTTCTACGACATCCCGGGCATGCGGCGTGGCCACGTGCCTGACCGCGACAACAAGGTGCGCACCCTGGCCTTCATGCTGGAGAACCGCACCGAAGTGGGCGGCGGGGTCGCGCTGGTGACGGCGCTGCGGCACGACATCATCGACCTGGACCTGACCAACCGGCGCGCGGCCAGCGCGGCGTCGCCCGGGCATGCCTCGCGCCGCTACAACCCGACCACCGGCCGCGTCGCCGTCAACTGGGAAGTCAGCCCCGGCGCGACCCTGTACGCGCAATACGCCACCGCCGCCGATCCGCCGTCCGGCGTGCTGTCGACCGCGACCTTCGCCGATGTGCTGAACAACGACAAGCTGACCACCGGCACGCAGGTCGAGGCCGGCGGCAAGTTCGCGTTCTGGGACGGCCGCGGTACGGCGACGGTGGCGGTCTACGAGATCAAGCGCAAGAACCTCGCCACGCCCGATCCGCTCAACCCCGGCAGCAGCCTGCCGGTGGGCAGCCAGTCGGCCCGCGGCCTGGAGCTTGCGGGCGGATTGCAGTTGACCCGCGCCTTGTCGCTGCAGGCCAACCTGGCGCTGGTTGATCCCCGCTATGACGATTTCTCGCAGAACGTCGGCGGGGTGGCCGTCTCGCGCAATGGCAAGGTGCCGGTCAACACGCCGCGCCGGCTGGCCAACGTGTGGCTGGACTACGCCTTCGCGCCCGATTGGCGGGCCAGCCTGGCGGCGCGCCACGTGGGCAAGACCTATGCCGACGCGGCCAACACGGTGTGGGCGCCGGCCTATACCGTGTTCGACGCGGCGCTGTCGCATCGCATCGACCGCCATTTCAGCGTGACGGCGCGGGTGCGCAACCTGACCGACAAGGTCTACGCCGCCAGCGTCACCGGCGCGCCCATGTACTACCTGGGCGCGCCGCGCAGCGTCGAACTCGCGCTGCAGGCGCGCTTCTGAGGGGGCCGGCGATGACGACCCTGGTCTCGCGCGCGAAGCGCTGGCTGTATTTGCTGCACCGCTGGATGGGCGTGGGCCTGTGCCTGCTGTTCGTGCTCTGGTTCGCATCCGGCGTGGTGATGATGTATGTCGGCTATCCCAAGCTGACGCCGGCCGAGCGCTTGGCGCACCTGCCGCGGCTCGATGCCGCGCAGGTGCGGCTGGGCCCGGCGCAGGCCTTGCGCGCCGCGGGCCTGGAGCAGGCCGCCGAGATCCGCCTGGCCGCCAGCCGGGCCGGGCAGCCGTTCTACGCGGTCGTGCCGGCGGCGGGCGGCCGAACGTTGCAGGTGGACGCGGCCAGCGGGCAATTGGCGGGGCGGGCCACGCCGGCGCAGGCCAGAGCCAGCGCGCTGGCGTACTTCGGCGATCGCCATGCGGCCCGCGAGGGCGGCATGGTCGACGAGGACGCCCACACCCACACGCGCACGCTGGATGCGCATCGTCCGCTCTATGTGTTCGAGATGGACGATCCGGCCCGCACCCGCCTGTATGTGTCGTCGTCGACCGGCGAGGTGGTGCGCGACGCGCCGCGCCTGGAGCGCGGCTGGAACTACGTGGGCGCCTGGCTGCACTGGCTGTATCCGCTGCGCGGCGCGTATTGGCACGACATCGTGGTGTGGCTGTCGGTGCTGGGCGTGGCGCTGACCGTCAGCGGCACGGTGGTGGGCCTGTGGCGCTGGCGTTTCGCGCGCCCTTACGCCAGCGGCAGCCGTTCGCCTTACCGCGAGCGCTTCATGCGCTGGCATCACATCGCCGGGCTGCTGTTCGCCGCGACCACGCTGACCTGGATATTCAGCGGCCTGATGTCGATGAATCCATGGCAGGTGTTCGGCGCGCGCGCCACGCAGCTGGACCGCGCGGCGTATCGCGGCGGTCCGCTGCAGGCCGGCAACCTGCCGGCCGAGCCCGCCGCGGCCATGCCGGCGCGCGAACTGGTGTGGACCCGCGTGGCCGGCCAGACGCTGCTGCGGGTATATGGCGCGGCGGGCGCGCCGGCGCTGCGCACGGCCGACGGCGCGGCCCCGCAGGCGCTGGCGCCGGCCACGCTGAGCGCGGCGCTCGGACGGCTGTTGCCGGGCCAGGCGCCGCCGCGCATCGAGGTGCTCGACGGCTACGACAGTTACTACTACGCGCGCGCGCCGCACACCATGCTGGGCCACGTGGAAAAGCCGCTGCCGGTATGGCGGGTCGTCTATGACGATCCGCCCGGCACCTGGCTGCACGTCGATCCGCGCAGCGGCGAGATACTGGGCAGCCTGGACCGGCCGCGCCGCGTCAGCCGCTGGCTGTTCGCCTTCCTGCACAGCTGGGATTGGCTGCCGCTGCTGCAGCGCCGTCCGGCCTGGGACGCGGTGCTGATCGTGCTGAGCCTGGGCGGGCTGTTGCTGAGCGGGGCGGGCGTGGTGATCGGCTGGCGGCGCGTGGGCCGCAAGCTGCGCTGAGCTCAGCCGGCCAGCGCGCCGGCGGCGGCGCACAGCGCGACGATGGCCAGCGGCGGCAGCCGGCCCCAGGCCAGCAGGCCGAAGGCGCCGGCGGCGATGGCGAAATCCGGCCGGCTGGCCACCGCGCCGGTCCAGACCGGATCGTACAGGGCCGCCAGCAGGATGCCGACCACGCCGGCGTTGACGCCGGCCAGCGCCGCGCGCACCGCCGGCCGGCCGCGCAGGACGTTCCAGAACGGCAGCGCACCCACGAGCAAGAGCGCGCCGGGCAGGAAAATCAGCACCGTGCAGGCCAGCGCGCCAGGCCAGCCGCCCAGCGGGGCGGGCAGCAGCGCGCCCAGGAAGGCGGCAAAACTGAACAGCGGACCGGGCACGGCCTGGGCGGCGCCATAGCCGGCCAGGAACGCGGCCTGCGACACCTCGCCGCCGGGCACCACCGCGGCCTGCAGCAAGGGCAGCACGACGTGCCCGCCGCCGAATACCAGCGCGCCGGCGCGATAGAAACCATCGGCCAGCTGCCAGGCGGACGAGCCGCTGGCCGCCGCCCACAAGGGCAGGCCCGCCAGCAGTACGGCAAACAGCAGCAGGGCGCACAGGCCGGTGCGCCGGCCCACGCCCGTGGCCAGCGCCGCGCCGGCCGGAGCGGGCAGGGCGGGCAGCAGCCGCCAGCCGGCCAGCCCGCAGGCCAGCATGATGCCGACCTGCATCCAGGCCGCGGGCAGCAGCAGCGCCGCGATGGCCGCGCCCAGGGCCAGCGCCTGGCGCGCGCGGTCGGGGCACAGGCTGCGGCCCATGCTCCAGACGGCCTGCGCCACCACGGCGACGGCGGCCAGTTTCAGCCCATGCAGGGCGCCGGAGGCGGCCAGGCCGTCGAGGCGGCCCAGGCCCAGCGCGAACGCCAGCATGAACAGCGCCGAGGGCAGGGTGAAGGCGATCCAGGCGGCCGCCATGCCGGCCCAGCCGGCGCGCGCCAGCCCCAGCGCCATGCCGGTCTGGCTGCTGGCCGGACCGGGCAGGAACTGGCACAGCGCCACCAGCTCGGCGTAGGCGGCGTCATCGAGCCAGCGGCGTCGCTGCACGAACTCGTGGCGGAAATAGCCCAGATGGGCCACCGGGCCGCCAAACGAGGTCAGGCCCAGGCGCAGGAAGGCGCCGAAGACCTCGCCCACGCCGCCGGCCCTGGCTTGCGAGGGCGGCGTGCAAGGGGCGGGCGGGCGTGGCGTGGCGGGCATGGGCGAGGCGGTCCTGTGGCGTGAAACCGCTAGGATACGCAAGCCGCGCGGCTTGCGCAGCGCAGCATCGGGCAATTTCTTGGTACCCTTGGGCATCGCGCGCCGCGCGCCGCCCATCGCCGACCCTGTTTTGCCGCCTCTTTCAGTGCCCCGAATCGCGTGTTTCCGCCAGCCATCCGAGCCCCCAGCGGCCGGCAGGCGGCTGTGGCGCCCGCTGCGCGCGCTGCTGGCGGCGCTGGCGCTGGCGCTGCTGGCCGCCTGCGGATCGACCTCGGGCGGCAGCGGCGGCGCTTTCTACCGCGTGCAAAGCGGCGATACGCTGCACAGCATCGCCCGCAAGCACGGCCAGAGCGTCAGCGACCTGGTGCGCTGGAACAAGCTGGCCAACGCCAACCGCATCGAGAAGGGGCAACTGCTGCGCGTCAAGCCGCCGGGCAGCGGCGGCAGCGCCAGCCCGCCGCCGCGCGCCGCCGGCAAGAGCGCCGGCCAGGCGCCGGCCAAGCCGGCCGCGCCGATACGCGGCATTACCCTGGTGTGGCCGGCCGACGGCAAGGTCACGCGCCACTTCAACGGTTCCAGCGTCCTGGGCATCACCATCGCCAACAGCGCCGGCACGCCGGTGGTGGCGGCCGCCGGCGGCACGGTCGCCTACGCCAGCAATGGCTTGCGCGGCTACGGCAATCTGGTCATCGTGCGCCACGACGGCAGCTTCCTGACCATCTACGCGCACAACCGCAAGCTGCTGGTCAAGCAGGGCCAGCGCGTGTCGCAGGGCCAGCGGATCGCCGAGATGGGCGACACCGACAGCAGCCAGGTCAATCTGTATTTCGAACTGCGCCGCGACGGCAAGGCCGTCAACCCGGCCGGCGCCTTGCCCCGCCGCTGACATGAATCGTCATCTGGGTGCAATCCCGGGGGTGCCGGGCGCGCCTTGTCGTCGTAAGCTGTAGCGGGTGCCGCCATGCAGCCCGCGCGGCGCATGCCTTCATGTTCGACCAAGGAAAACCATGGCGACCGAAATCTATGTCAATCTGCCGGTCGCGGACCTGCCGCGGTCCGTCGCGTTCTTCAAGCAACTGGGCTATGCGTTCAATCCGCAGTTCACCGACGAGAACGCCACCTGCATGATCGTGGACGACAACATCTACGTGATGTTGCTGGTCGAGCCGTTTTTTCAGACCTTCACGCCCAAGGCCGTGTGCGACGCGCACACGCAGACGGAAGTGCTGCTGTGCCTGTCGATGGACAGCCGGGCCGAGGTCGATCGCATGGTGCGGCGCGCCGTGGCGGCTGGCGGCAAGACCTACAACGAGGCCAAGGACCACGGGTTCATGTACCAGCACGGTTTCCAGGACCTCGACGGCCATATCTGGGAGCTGGTCTACATGGACCCGACCGCCGCGCCGCCGCAGGGCGACTGAGGCGGCCTCAGGCCAGCATCAGCACGGCCAGGATCACGACGGCCAGCGCCAGGTTGAAGGCCACCCAGCCCCGTATCCGCGCCATGGCGGCGCCGCCGGCCGGCCAGTCCTGCGCGGCCACGGCGCCGGCCAGCCGGCGAAACAGCACGTAGCGCACGTGCACGAACACCAGCGCCATGAGCACGCCCAGGCCGGCCATGACGTGCCAGCCGACGGGCGGACGGCCCAGGCCGGCGCCCATCGCCTGCGCCATCATGACGGCGCCGGTGGCCAGGACGACCAGCACCGCGTACTGGGTGGCGCGCAGGAACCGGCCCAGCACGTCGTGCATCAGGCGCAGGCGCGCCGGCGGCTCCAGCGCCGCCACGGCCGGCCGCAGGAAACAGTGCGCGAACGCCATGCCGCCCACCCAGAGGATGATGGACAGCAGGTGCAGGAATTTCAGGCTGGCATAGAGCATTACGGGTTCCTTGTCGTGAGGCGGGGAAAGCAGGCCGCGAGGGTTTCATGCCACAATGCCGGGCATTGGCGCCGGCCGCACGTGGCCGTGCCGCCGATCATGTATCCGTCTTTTTTACAGGACCCGCGCCATGCCCAGCTTCGATGTTGTTTCCGAGGTCGACAAACACGAATTGACCAACGCCGTCGACCAGGCCAACCGCGAACTGTCCACCCGTTTCGATTTCAAGGGCACCAATGCCAGCTTCGAACTGGAGGGCTACGTGGTTACCCAGGTCGCGTCCAGCGCGTTCCAGCTCAGGCAGATGCTGGATATCCTGCGCGGGCGCCTGTCTGCACGCAGTATAGACGTGCGTTGCATGGACGTGGCCGACCCGCTCGAAAACCTGGGCGGCGCCCGGCAGAAAGTGACCATCAAGCAGGGTATCGAGCAGGCCATCGCCAAGAAGCTGATCGCGGCCATCAAGGCCAGCAAGATCAAGGTCGAGAGCCAGATCAACGGCGAGAAGCTGCGCATCACCGGCAAGAAGCGCGACGACCTGCAGGCTGTCATCGCGCTGCTGCGCAAGACCGACGTCGACCTGCCGCTGCAATTCGAGAACTTCCGCGATTGAGTCCACGGGGTGCCTGTCCGTTCGGGGACAGGCACCCGACTGATAGATGCTTCATTCTTGCGAGTGAGAGGTCGAGATGCAAAAAACGTCGGTTTTCGCCGCGCTGGCGTGCGCCCTGTCGATCGCGCTGGCCGTCCCGGCCTGGGCGGCGCCGCCCGAGGGCAAGGGCAACAGCGGCCAGGGAAACAGCGGCAAGGGCAACAATGGCAAGGGCAATAGCGGCAAAGGCAACAGCGGCAAAGGCAACAGCGGCCAGGGCAACAACGGCAGCAACGGCAAGGGCAACAGCGGCAAGGGCTCCGGCGACGGCGGCGTCAGCATCGAACTGCGCCACGCCGGCATCACGATTTCCACGGCGCGCGGCTACGCGGTCGAGTACGGGGTTACCGGATACGGCTCGCTGCCGCCGGGCATCCGCAAGAACCTGGCGCGCGGCAAGCCGCTGCCGCCCGGAATCGCCAAGAAGGCCGTGCCGCCATCCATGCTGGCGCGCCTGCCGGCCTATCCCGGCTACGAATGGCGCGTGGCCGGCTCGGACCTGATCCTGGTGGCGCTGGCCACCGCGGTGGTGGCGGACGTGCTGGCGGACGTGTTCCGCTGAGCTTTTCGCCAGGCGTCTGTCCCCGGATGGAGGCTGGCGCCGGCCGGCGGGAATAATCGGCCATGCGTTATCGTCTGTAGTGGTGATGTACCCACCTCACCAGGAGATTCGCCATGAGCATCCGCCATACCGCCGCACTGTTGCTGGTTTCCTCCCTCTACGCCGGGGCCGCCCTGGCCCAGGCGCCCGCCATGGAAAAGGGCGGGATGCTGGTCGACGCCAAGGGCATGACGCTGTATACGTTCGACAAGGACGCCGGCGGCAAGAGCGTCTGCAATGACCAATGCGCCAAGAACTGGCCGCCCCTGATGGCCGCCGGCGACGCCAAGGCCCAGGGCGACTGGAGCGTCGTCAAGCGCGACGACGGGTCCAGCCAGTGGGCCTACAAGGGCAAGCCGGTCTATCTGTTTGCCGCGGACGCCAAGCCGGGCGACATGACGGGCGACAACAAGAACAACGTCTGGCACGTGATCAAGCCGTGAGGCCGCGCGGACCGGGCGCGGTGGCCGGGCCGCGGCGCGGCTGACGGCGCATGCGCCCCGAAGACGAGGCCCTGATCGTGGCCTGCATCCCCAGCCTGCGCCGCTACGCGCGCGGGCTGACGGGCGAGCGCGACCGGGCCGACGACCTGGTCCAGGACACGCTGGAGCGTGCCTGGGGCCGGTTTTCGCGCTGGCAGCGGCGCGGGGAGCTGCGCGCCTGGATGTTCGGCATCATGCACAATCAATTCATCGACAGCCTGCGGGCGCAGAAGCGCCAGCCCGACTACGGGGCCGAGACCGAGATCCCGGAGCTGCCCGTGCGCGCGACCCAGGCCGACCGGCTCGAAGTGCGCGACCTGGACCGGCACCTGCAACGGTTGCCGGCGGACCTGCGCGCGGTGCTGTTGCTGGTGGCCGTCGAGGAGTTCACCTACCGCGAGGCCGCGCAGGTGCTGGAGGTGCCGATAGGCACTGTCATGTCCCGCCTGTCGCGCGCCCGCGAGCGCCTGGCCGCGTTGCTGCAGGCGCGGGCCGAGGCGCCTGCCGCCAGTCCCGTCCAGCGGATCAGAGCCACATGAGCGAGCACCCGTTCCACGTTCTCGATGTTCCCGGCGCGCCGATCGGCGAGGCCGACCTGCACGCCTATGCGGACGGCCAGCTGGGCGACGCGCGCCGGGCGGAGGTCGCGGCTTTCCTGGCGGCCCACCCCGAGGCGCATGCGCGGGTGGAGGGCTGGCGGCGCCAGAATGCCGGCCTGCGCGCCTTGCTCGACCCGGTGCTGGAAGAGCCCTTGCCCTTGCGCCTGCCGCTGGCGCCGCCGCCGGCGCGCTATCGCTGGGGCATGCTGGCGGCCGGGGTGGCGATCGCGGTGACCAGCGCCAGCGCCGCCTGGCTGGTGCGCGGCGAGCTCGACGCGCGCCAGGCCGTGGCGCAGCGCCAGGCGGCGGCCGAAGGCATGGTGTTCGCGCGCCGCGCCGCGGTCGCGCACGCGGTCTATGCGGCCGACGTGCGCCGGCCGGTCGAGATGGGCGCCGAGCAGGAGCAGGCCCTGGTGACTTGGCTGACGCGCCGCCTGGGCGCGGCCGTGCACGCGCCCAACCTGGCGGCGGCCGGCTATCACCTGATGGGCGGGCGCCTGCTGCCGGGGGGGCAGGGGCCGGTGGCGCAATTCATGTACGGCGGGCCCGGGGGCCAGCGCCTGACCCTGTACGTGACCCGCGAGGCGCAGGGCGACCAGACCGCGTTCCGCTTTACGCAGGACGGTCCGGTGCGGGTGTTCTACTGGGTCGAGGGCAAGTTCGGCTATGCCCTGTCGGGCGAACTGGAGCGCGACGCGCTGCTGAAGGTGGCGCAGGAAGTCTATCGCGAGCTGGGCTAGGCGGCGCGCGCCGCCGCCCTCAGGCGTGCCAGGCCAGCAGCGCCGCGACCAGCGTTTCCAGCACCTGGCGCAGAGGTTCGGCGCGCTCCGGCTGCCAATGGAACGGCGCTTGTTCGGTCATGTAGGCCGACAGCGCCATTTCCAGCTGCAGGGCGTGATAGCCCTCGGCCGGCCGCCCGTAGTGGCGGGTGATCCAGCCGCCTTTGAAGCGTCCATTGACCGCCGTGGTGAAGCCGTCGGCCTGCAAGGCCCGCGCGGCCGCGTCCTGCAGGCCGGGCGGGCAGCTGGCGCCGTCGGCGGTGCCCAGGTTCAGGTCGGGCAGCTTGCCGTCGAAAAAGCGCGCGCAGTGCGAAATGATGGAGTGCCCGTCCAGCAGCACCGCATAGCCGTGGCGCGCATGCACGCGCGCCAGTTCGGCGGCCAGCTGGGCATGGTAGGGGTCGAAGTACCGGCGGCGGCGCGCCGCGACGTCGAGCAGCGGGTGGCCGGCGGCCTCGTCCTTCCAGACCGGGCCGCCGTCAAAGCGCGTGGTGGGACACAGCTCGGTGTTGGAGGCGCCCGGATACAGCACGCCGCCGTCGGGATCGCGGTTCAGGTCGATGACGTAGCGCGAGTGGGTGGCCGCCATCAGCGTGACGCCGCGCGCGCGCACGAAATCGTACAGGCGGTCGACGTGCCAGTCGGTGTCGGGCACGCCCAGCGCCTCGGCCTGCATCAGCGGACGCAGTTCGGCCGGCACCCAGGTGCCGACGTGGGGGATGTTGACGACCAGCGGCGCGTCGCCGCGGGTCAGGGTATAGAGCGTGCTCATGGTCGGATCGGATGGGAAAGGGCGGCCGCGCTCAGACCGAGCGCGTGATGCCGCCGTCGATGCGGATGTTCTGGCCGGTGATGTAGCCGGACTGCGGCGAGGCCAGGAAGGCGATCAGGTCGGCCACCTCCTCGGCGCGGCCATAGCGGCCCATCGGAATGCGCGCGCGGCGGTCTTCCTTTTCGGGCAGGCTGTCGATGAAGCCGGGCAGCACGTTGTTCATGCGCACGTTGTCGGCGGCGTACTGGTCGGCGTACAGCTTGGCGAAGGCGGCCAGCCCGGCGCGCAGCACGCCCGAGGTCGGAAACGCCGCCTCGGGTTCGAAGGTGGCGTAGGTGGAAATATTGACGATGCTGCCGCCGCCCTGCTCGCGCATGACGGGGGTGACCAGCCGGGCGATGCGCACCACGTTCAGCAGGTAGTAGTCCATGCCCGCGTGCCAGCCGGCGTCGTCGATTTCCAGCAGCGCGCCCTTGGGGCCGTGGCCGGCGCTGTTGACGACCGCGTCGATGCGGCCCCAGCGCTGCAGGGTGGCGTCGACCAGCGCCCGCAGGTCGGCCGGCTCCAGGTTGGAGCCGGTCATGCCCAGGCCGCCCAGCTCGGCGGCCAGCGCCTCGCCCTTGCCCGAGGAGGAGAGAATGGCGACCCGAAAGCCGTCGGCGGCCAGCCGGCGCGCCGCCGCGGCGCCCATGCCGCTGCCGCCGGCGGTGACGATGGCTGTTTTTTCCGTGCTCATGGGCGTCTCCTGGGGATGTCCGAGCAGGCTATTTGAGCAGGCGCGGCGTCCGGGCGCAAACGACGGGCGCCAGGTTCACCCGCGCCGGCGCGCGCGCAGCTCGTGGCGCGCGACGATGCCCGCGCCCGCCAGCACCATGGCGGCCAGGCCGAACCAGGTGAGGGCATAGCCCAGGTGGTTGTTGGGGAAGCTGAGCACCGTCAGCCCGCCCACCGGCGCCTGCGCGGGGTTGCGCGGCGCGCCGGCGGCGGCGTCGGCGTCGATGAAATAGGGCGCCACCTCGCCCAGGCCGCGGCGCGCGGCGATGGCGGGCAGGTCGCGCGAGTACCAGAGGTCCGCGGCGGGCTTGTTCTCGCGCAGGAACCCGCCGGCCGGCTCGCCCATGCGCAGCAGGCCTTCGACCTGCGCCGGCGCGTCCGGCCGCGCGGCGTCGCCGGCCGATTGCTGGCGGCGCCATTCGGGCAGCACGAAACCGCGGTTGACCAGCACCGTGCCGCCGCCGTCCAGTCGCAGCGGCGTCATGACCCAATAGCCGCTGCCCAGTTCGGTGGCCGCCTGCACCAGGGTCTGGCCGGCGTAATGCCAGGTGCCGCTGGCGGCGACGCGCCGGTACTCGGCATTGGCGTTGCTCAGGCCGGACCAGTCGGCCGGCGCGGGGGCGGGCGTGGCCGGCGCGTGCGCGCGCGTCTCGACCTGCGCGATGAGATTGCGCTTCCAGGCCAGGCGGTGCACCTGCCACACGCCCAGCGCGCAGGTGCCGGCGAACAGCGCGGCCGCCAGCACGGCCAGGACGATCAGGGTCGCCACGCCGCGCGGTTGGCGCGCCGGGACCGGTTCGCGGCCGGCGGCCGCGTGTTGCTGCTTGGGATGTGTCAAGGCATGTTCCGTACGTCATGCACGGACATGGGCATCATGTTGGTGTTGAGGTGATACATGATCCAGATCGAGCCACTGAGCGTAATCACGACCAGCACCAGCGTGAAGATCAGCGCCAGCATGTTCCAGCCGCTTTCCGACTTGGCGTCCATGTGCAAGAAATAAACCAGGTGCACGACGATCTGCACCACTGCGAACGCCAGTATAACCAGCGCGGTGGTGCGCGAGCTGGCGAACACGCCGTCCATGACCAGCCAGAACGGGATCGCCGTGAGGATCGCGGCCAGCACGAAACCGGTCAGGTAGCTCGCCAGCGTGCCGTGCGGGCCGTCGTCGTCCTCGTGGTGATGGCCTGCGCCGTGCGGGGGAGACAGATTGGGCGTGTGCTGGGTGTGCTCGCTCATGGCAGGACTCCCATCAGGTAGACGAAGGTGAACACGCCGACCCAGATCAGGTCCAGGAAGTGCCAGAACATCGACAGGCACATCAGGCGGCGCCGGTTCTCGGGGATCAGGCCGTGCCGTGCGACCTGCACCATCAGCGTCGCCAGCCAGACGATGCCGAAGGTGACGTGCAGTCCATGCGTGCCGACCAGGGTGAAGAACGCGGACAGGAAGGCGCTGCGCTGCGGGCCGGCGCCCTGGTGGATCAGGTGGGCGAATTCGTACAGCTCCAGGCCCAGGAAGCCGGCGCCCAGCAGCCCGGTGACGGCCAGCCAGGCCTGGGTGGCGCCCAGGCGCCGCCGGCGCATCTCCAGCATGGCGAAGCCGTAGGTGATGGACGACAGCAGCAGCAGCGAGGTATTGACCGCCACCAGCGGCAGGTCGAACAGGTCCGCGCCGGTCGGCCCGCCGTCGTAGTTGCGGCCCACCACGCCGTAGGTGGCGAACAGGCACGCGAACACCAGGCAGTCGCTCATCAGGTAGACCCAGAAGCCCAGCAGGGTGCCGTTCTTCGGGTGGTGCTCGCCCGGGACGTAGAACAGGCGTTCCGGATCCGGCGCGTGCGGGGGCAGGGTGGTGGCGGTGGGCTCAGACATGGCGGGACAGGAGCGCGGTGCGGGCGGCTTCGCAGCGGACGACTTCCTCGGCCGCTACGTAGTGGTCCCGCTGGTAGTTGAAGGTATGGGCGATGGTGACGCCGATCAGCGCGGCGAACGCCAGCACGACCAGCGGCCACATGTGCCAGATCAGGGCGAAGCCCAGCACGCCGCTGAGCCCGGCCAGCACGATGCCGGCCCAGGTGTTGCTGGGCATGTGGATGGGCACGAAGCCTTGCTGCGGGCGGACGTAGCCGCATTGCTTCATCTGCCACCAGGCGTCCAGATCGTGCACGCGCGGCGTGAACGCGAAGTTGTAGGCCGGCGGCGGCGACGAGGTGGACCACTCCAGCGTGCGGCCGTCCCAGGGGTCGCCGGTATCGTCGCGCAGCGCTTCGCGGCGGCGATAGCTGACCACCAGCTGTACCAGGAAGCTGGCGATGCCCAGGGCGATCAGCAATGCGCCCAGCGCCGCGGCCTGGAACCAGATCTGCAGCGAGGCGTCCTCGAAATGGTTGACCCGGCGTGTCACGCCCATCAGTCCCAGCACGTACAGCGGCATGAAGGCCAGGTAGAAGCCCACCAGCCAGAACCAGAACGAGCACTTGCCCCAGAACGGGTCGAGCCGGTAGCCGAACGCCTTGGGAAACCAGTAGGTGATGCCGGCCATCAGGCCGAACAGCACGCCGCCGATGATGACGTTGTGGAAGTGCGCGATCAGGAACAGGCTGTTGTGCAGCGCGAAGTCGGCCGGCGGCACCGCCAGCAGCACGCCGGTCATGCCGCCGATGACGAAGGTCACCATGAAGCCCAGGGTCCACAGCATGGGCACTTCGAAGTGGATGCGGCCGCGGTACATGGTGAACAGCCAGTTGAAGATCTTGGCGCCGGTCGGGATCGAAATGATCATCGTGGTGATCCCGAAGAACGAGTTGACGCTCGCGCCCGAGCCCATGGTGAAGAAGTGGTGCAGCCAGACCAGGTACGACAGCACGGTGATGACCACCGTGGCGTACACCATCGAGGCGTAGCCGAACAGGCGCTTGCGGCAGTACGTGGCCACCACTTCGGAGAAGATGCCGAACGCCGGCAGGATCAGGATGTACACCTCGGGATGGCCCCAGATCCACACCAGGTTCACGTACATCATGGCGTTGCCGCCGCCGTCCGCGGTGAAGAAGTTGGTGCCGACGTAGCGGTCCATCGACAACAGCGCCAGCACCGCGGTCAGCACCGGGAAGGCCGCCACGATCAGGATGTTGGTGCACAGCGCCGTCCAGGTGAAAATCGGCATGCGCATCAGCCTCATGCCCGGCGCGCGCATCTTGACGATGGTCACCAGCAGGTTGACGCCGGAAAGCAGGGTGCCCACCCCGGCGATCTGCAAGGCCCAGATGTAGTAGTCGACCCCCACGTCCGGACTGTGCAGGATGCCCGACAGCGGCGGATAGGCCAGCCAGCCGGTGCGCGCGAACTCGCCCACGAACAGCGACATCATCACCAGCACCGCGCCGGTGGCGGTCATCCAGAAGCTGAAATTGTTGAGAAACGGAAAGGCCACGTCGCGCGCGCCGATCTGCAGCGGCACGATGTAGTTCATCAGGCCGGTCACCAGCGGCATGGCGACGAAGAAAATCATGATCACGCCATGGGCGGTGAAGATCTGGTCGTAGTGGTGCGGCGGCAGGTAGCCCAGGTTGTCGCCGAAGGCGATGGCCTGCTGCAGCCGCATCATGATGGCGTCGGCGAAGCCGCGCAGCAGCATCACGATTCCCAGCACCACGTACATGATGCCGATCTTCTTGTGGTCGATGCTGGTGAACCATTCGCGCCACAGGTAGCCCCAGGCTCGCATATAGGTGATGGCGCCCAGCAGCGCGATGCCGCCGATGGCCACGACGATGAACGTGACCAGCAGGATGGGCTCGTGATACGGAATGGCCTCCCAGCTCAGGCGGCCGAGGAGCAGCGTTTGGTCCGGTTGATCAGTCATGTCGATTTCCGCGTGAGCCATGAATGAAAGCCCGCGCGCGCCGGCGGCGTGCGCGCTACAGCACCAGGTCCTGCTCGCCGCGGCATACCTGCCCGGCCAGTTGGGTCGCCAGCGCCTTGGCGGGAGACGGTTTGCCGTGGTCCATGCAGGCGCGGCCCGGTTCGACGCAGCGCCCGACGATGCGCGCGAACAGGTCGGGCGCCACGCTGGCGTAGTGGCGCACCGGCTCGCGCTCGCTCGGCTGCGCCAGCGCCAGGTAGGCGTTGCCGTCGAGCGCGCCGCCGGCCTGCCTGACCCGCGCGATCCACTGGTCGAAGCCGGCCTGGTCCAGGCCATGGAAACGAAAGCGCATGCCGGAGAAGCCGCCGCCGCTGTAGTTGGCGGACAGGCCCTCGTATTCGCCGGGGTGGTTGATGACCGCGTGCAGCGTGGTCTGCATGCCGGGCATGGCATAGATCTGGCCGGCCAGCGCCGGCACGAAGAACGAATTCATCACCGACGAGGAGGTGATCTGGAACTTGATGGGGCGGTCCACCGGCGCCGCCATTTCATTGACGGTGGCGATGCCCTGCTCGGGATAGACGAACAGCCATTTCCAGTCCAGCGCGGCTACCTGCACCACCAGCGGCCTGGTGCCCGGCGGCACGTCGCGGCCATCGGCGATGCGCGCCAGCGGACGGTACGGGTCGAGCTGGTGGGTGCTGACCCAGGTCAGCGCGCCCAGGGCGATGATGATCAGCAGCGGCGCCGACCAGATCAGCAGCTCCAGCACGGTCGAGTGGTTCCAGTCCGGCTCGTAGCGCGCCGCGGTGTTGCCGGCCCGGTAGCGCCAGGCGAACAGCAGGGTCAGGGCGATCACCGGCACGATGATCAGCAGCATCAGGCCGGTCGAGATGATGATGAGATTGCGTTGTTGCAGCGCTATGTCGCCCGACGGCGAAAGCAGCACCGCATTGCATCCCGCAAGCAGGGGCAGCACGCCCAGCATGGTCAATCCGCGGAGTCTTTGGAATAACGGCATAGCCCTACCCCGAAACGTAACCGTGGGAAATGAATCTGAACGCTACGCTGGAAGACGCGAAAAATCTAGGGTAAAAAGAGTAAAAGTGTGCGGTGGCGGTGTTTTTTCGCCCAGGCGGCGCGGGTCATGGCGCGGCCCGGCGCGGCGTTGCCCGGCTTCGCATGCGGTGAATTGCACGAACGCAGAAAGGCGAATTCAGACCTCCGAATTCAACCTCCGGACCAGCGAGCAATCACATGGCGACCACCACGCAGCACCCCGGCTATGCCCCCGCAACGTCCCATCCGGGCTCCTCGGGCGGCGCCAGCCACTCGCACGTGGCGCCCGGCGAGATCGCGGTCGGCGTGGTCATCGGCAGGGCCTCCGAATACTTCGATTTCTTCGTCTTCGGCATCGCCTGCGTGCTGGTGTTTCCCAGCGTGTTCTTTCCGTTCGAGAGCGAACTCGACGGCATGCTGTGGGCGTTCGTGATTTTTTCCTTCGCGTTCATCGCGCGTCCGTTCGGCACCGCGCTGTCGATGGCGGTGCAGCGTCGCTGGGGGCGCGGCGCCAAGCTGACCGCGGCCCTGTTCCTGCTGGGCACGGCGACCTGCGGCATGGCCTTCCTGCCCGGCTACGACGCCATCGGCATGTATGCGATCCTGTTGCTCAGCCTGTTTCGCTGCCTGCAGGGCCTGGCGCTGGGCGGCTCGTGGGATGGCCTGCCATCGCTGCTGGCGCTGAACGCGCCGGCGGGGCGGCGCGGCTGGTACGCCATGCTGGGCCAGCTGGGCGCGCCCATCGGCTTCATGATCGCCAGCGCCCTGTTCCTGTTCCTCATCTCGACGCTCAGCCGCGAGGATTTCCTCGACTGGGGCTGGCGCTATCCCTTTTTCGTCGCCTTCGCCATCAACGTGGTCGCGCTGTTCGCGCGCCTGCGGCTGGTCGTGACCGAGGAATACACCCAGTTGATGGAAGAGGGCGAACTGGAGCCGATCCGCACCACCGAGATGTTGCGCGAGCAAGGCTACAACATGCTGATCGGCGCGTTCGCGGCGTTGGCCAGCTATGCGCTGTTCCACCTGGTGACCGTGTTCCCGCTGTCGTGGATCGCGGCCGGCGCCAGCCAGATGAGCAGCGATGTGCTGGTGGTGCAGATCGCCGGCGCGGCGCTGGCCATCTTGTGCACCCTGGCCTCGGGCTGGCTGGCCGACCGCATCGGCCGGCGCACCACGCTGGGCCTGATGGCGCTGCTGATCGGCGTGTTCGCGCTGTTCACGCCCTGGCTGCTGGGCGGCGGGCCGCTGGCGCAGGATGCCTTCATCCTGATCGGCTTCGCGCTGCTCGGCTTGTCGTACGGGCAGGCGTCGGGCACGGTGACGGCCAACTTCATCCGCCGTTTCCGCTATACCGGCGCCGCGCTCACGGCCGACATGGCCTGGCTGCTGGGCGCCGCGTTCGCGCCGCTGGTGGCGCTGGGGCTGTCGGCGCGCTTCGGCCTAGTGGCCGTCAGCGTCTACCTGCTGTCGGGCGTGGCCTGCACGCTGCTGGCGCTGCGCGTCAACCGGCTGCTGGAAACGCGCGACTAGCGGCAGGCCGGACGGCATCAGGGTAAACCAGCACGCCGGGGCCGCCGGCGCGATCGCCGGTAGAATCCTGCGCATGGGGCGGTTTGCGCCCCGGTTCCGACGTGCTCCCATGAATGCCCCGCCCATCCTTCGCCAATCCTGTCCGCCAGGCGCCTGCGTGTGCGAACGCGAACGCCTGCAGGCCGACCCGCAGGGCGACCTGCGCATCCTCAAGCTGACCCGCGAGGAAGAAAAACGGCTGACGTCCCGGCTCGAGAACCTCGCCAGCCTGGATGACCTGCGCGCCATGCAGGGGCGCATGTACGCCCTGCTGGGGCTGGTGGTGCGCATCGTGCCCAGCGCGCGCGGCGTGCGCACCGTGCGCGGCATCGCCATCGAGCTGGACGCCCAGCCGGGCCTGTGCCGCAAGACCCGCGCGGCCATTCCGGCCGCCATCCGGCGCGGCTTCGAGCGCAATCCCGAAATCGTCTACGCCCTGCTCAACGAGCGCGACCTGCTCTCGGGCGCCTGAGGGGGGCGGGCTCAGTCCGGGCCCAGGTGGCGCGCGAAGGTGGCCGGGTCGGTGTTGGTGCCGCACAGCAGCACCCCCACGCGCTGGCCGGCCAGTTCTTCTCGCAAGGGCCCCACCAGCGCGGCCGTGGCGGCCGCGCAGGCCGGCTCGGTGGCCAGCTTGAGCTGTTCGAACAGCAGCCGCATGGCCGCGCGCAGCGCATCGTCGTCCACCTTGACCAGCCGGTCGACATGGCGCCGGCACAGGTCGTAGGTGTACTGCTCGGTGTGCGGCGCCATCAGGCTGTCGGCGATGCTGTGCATGGGGCCCATTTTGATCGGGCCG
Source organism: Bordetella genomosp. 6 (assembly GCF_002119705.1). Classification (NCBI taxonomy): domain Bacteria; kingdom Pseudomonadati; phylum Pseudomonadota; class Betaproteobacteria; order Burkholderiales; family Alcaligenaceae; genus Bordetella; species Bordetella genomosp. 6. The sequence continues at coordinate 3,766,680 of NZ_CP021107.1, read as the reverse complement.
CCGGCGGCGAAGCTGCGGTGCATGGCGTCGGCGCCTTCGGGCTCGACGCCGATGACCTGGCATTGCGGCGCGGCCAGCTTGATCGCGGTGGCTATGCCGGAGATCAGCCCGCCGCCGCCGATGGGCACGATGACCGCATCGAGTTCGCCGGCTTGCTGGAGCCATTCGTGGCCCAGCGTGGCGGTGCCCAGCACCGTGCGATAGCCATCGAACGGATGCACGAAGTAGCGGCCCTCCCCGCTTTCGATGCGGCGCACCGTCTCGAAGGCCCGCGGGCCGTCCTCGGCCAGGACGACCTCGGCGCCGTACTGGCGGCACAGCGCCACGCGCGCCGGGCTGGCGGTCTTGATCATGACTACCTTGGCCGGCATGCCCAGCCGCATGGCCGCGTAGGCGACGGCCACGGCGTGGTTGCCGGCCGAGACGCAGGTCACGCCGGCCTGGCGCCGCGCATCGTCGAGCGCCAGCAGGTGGGAGAAGGCGCCGCGCGCCTTGAAGGTGCCGCTGGCCTGCAGCAGTTCGAACTTGAAGCAGACGGCCGTGCCGGCCACCGGCTCGAAATCGCTTCTCTCCAGGATCGGCGTGGCGCGCACCCAGCGCTGCAGCTGGGCGTACAGGTAGGCGATGGCGGAACTGTCGGGGACGGCGGCGGTATCGGAGGTCACGTCGAGGATCCTTGCGGCCGCCGCTGGCGCGGGGCAGCCAGGCGAGGGGCTATGGGGGGGCGCCATCGGACATGGTAACCGCGATGCGCGCCGGCGGCGTGCCGGCCATGGGCCGGCAGCCCTGCCGCCTCAGCCGCGCCGCCGGCCGGTGGCGGTGATGCCGGCCGAGGCCGCGACGATGGCGGCCACCGCCAGCCACTGGGTGGCGTTGAGCGTCTCGCCGAGAAAGAGCAGGCCCGACAGGGCGCCGAAGACCGGCTCGAGGCTGAGCAGGGTGCCGAACGTGCGCGCCGGCATGCGCGTGAGCACCTGCATTTCCAGCGCATAGGGCAGCGCGCTGGAAAGAATGGCCACGGCCAGCCCCAGCGGAATGATGGCCGGCGAGAACAGCGCCGCGCCGGCGTGGGCCAGTCCGAAAGGCAGGACCGCGGCCGCGGCGACGGTGGCCGCCAGCGCCACCGTGCGGGTGCCGTGGCGCAGGCCGGCGCGCTGGCCGAACACGATGTACAGCGCCCAGCAGGCGCCGGCCGCCAGCGCATAGGCCACGCCGGCCGGGTCCAGCGGCCCGGCGGCCGCGTCATGGGGGATCAGCAGCAACAGGCCGCCGGCGGCCAGGCCGATCCAGGCAAAGTCGTGCCAGCGCCGCGAGGTCAGCACGGCCACCGCCAGCGGCCCGGTGAATTCCAGCGCCACCGCGATGCCCAGCGGAATGGTGCGCAGCGACAGGTAGAACAGCAGGTTCATGCAGCCCAGCGCCAGGCCGTACAGGATCACCACGCGCCAGCCGGCCGCGTCCAGGCGCAACCGCCAGGGCCGCAGCAGCGGCAGCAGGATCAGCGCGGAAAAACCCAGGCGCAGGGCGGCCGTGCCCTGGGCCCCCACCGCCGGAAACAGCGTCTTGGCCAGCGAGGCGCCGCCTTGCAGCGACGCCATGGCGACCAGGAGCAGGACAACGGGAAGCAGGGCGGACCCGGCGCGCGGGGTGGGGCGTTTCATGGCTGCGGCGGTGAAAAAGGCCGCGCCATTCTACGGCAGACGCGGCGGCTACTTGACCAGCGTGACGGGCGTCTCGGTCAGGTGCAGCACCTTGGTCGCGACCGAGCCCAGCATGACCGACGAGATCGAGCCCAGCCCGCGCGAGCCCATGACGATTTCGTCCACGTCCAGGCGCTTGGCCAGGTCGACCAGGCTTTCGGCCACCTGCCCCAGCTCGCTGTGCGTTTCGTAGGGTACGCCGGCCGCCTCCAGCAGCTTCTGCGCGCCGCTCAGGGCGAATTCGCTTTCCTCGCGGTAATAGGCGTCGATCTCGGCCTGCGACAGGCCCATGTGCACGCCTTGTGGATACAGCGGCACCTGGGCCGTGGCCAGGTGCACGCGCTCGAGCGACGGATACAGCTTGGCGTCCAGCACGGCGCGTACCGCCGCCAGGGCGTGTTCCGAGCCATCGACGGGAACCAGGACTTGCTTCATGCGGGCCTCCTGAATGGGCGGGTTGTCCGGGACTGACAGGAATACTGTAGCCCACCCGGCGCGCCAGGCGTCTGCGCGGGATCAAACGATTTGCGTATCGGGGCGGCCGGGAGTAGGCTTTCGGGCCGCTGGCCATCCTCTCTTTCCGGTCCGGCGCCGCGGCGCCGGATGCCTCATCCATGACTGCCGTGCCAACCGACTCCGACGCCTCCTCCCTTGCCACGCCGCCCTCGTGCGGCGCCCTGTTCAACGGTTTCTTCTGGCTCGGGGTGACCGCCTTCGGCGGCGCCCTGCCGCTGGCGCGCAGCATGATGGTCGAGCGCCGCCGCTGGCTCTCGCCCGACGAGTTCACCGATCTGCTGGGCCTGTGCCAGTTCCTGCCGGGCGGCAACATCATCAATATGTCGGTGGCGGTGGGCATGAAATTCCGCGGCCCGCGCGGCGCCTTCGCCGCCCTGATGGGCCTGATCCTGGCGCCGTCCATCATCGTGATACTGCTGGGCATGGTGTACCAGCGCTACGAGCAGGACCCGCGCGTCCAGCATCTGTTCACGGGCCTGGCGGCGGCCGCCGCCGGCCTGCTGGTGTCGATGGCGCTCAAGATCGCCCGGCCGCTGCGCGGCAAGTGGGCCGGCATCGCCATCGCCGCGGCCTGCTTCGTGGCGATCGCCCTGTTGCGCCTGCCGCTGTTGCCCACCATGCTGGTGCTCACGCCGCTGAGCATCGCGCTGACCTGGAGGCTGCGCCGATGACGGACATCCTGCTTGCGCTGGCGGGGATCTTCGCGCAGCTGTCGTTGCTGGCGTTCGGCGGCGGCAATACCATCCTGCCGGAAATGCAGCGCCAGGTGGTCGATGTGCACCACTGGATGACGGCGGCCGACTTCAGCGCGCTGTTCGCCCTCGGCCAGGCCGCGCCCGGTCCCAACCTGATGGTGGTGACGCTGGTGGGCTGGCACGTGGCGGGCTGGCAAGGCGTGCTGGTGACCACGCTGGCCAAGTTCGGCCCGTCGTCGGTGGTGGCCGCGGTGGCGCTGGGACTTTGGGAACGCTTCAAGGACCAGCCCTGGCGCGGCGTGGTCCAGGCCGGCATTTTTCCCATGACCGTGGGCCTGATGGCCGCCAGCGCCGCGCTCATCTCGCATGCGTCGGTGCATGGCTGGCTGACCGCCGCCATCGTGGCCGGCGTGGCGGCCGTGGCCACGTTGACGCGCGTGCATCCGCTGTGGCTGCTGGCCGCGGGGGCGCTGGTCGGGTTCGTGGCGCTCTGAGCGGCGCCGGGCAGGCTTAGCGGGCCGCCAGCCGCCACAGCGAGGTGACTTCGGCCGCGCGCGCCGCGTGCAGCGGGTCGGCGGGGTCGCTGGCGCGCGGATGGACCGGACGCGTATCGACGCGACCCGCCACCCGCAGGCCGGCCTGCTCGATCCGCGCCAGCAGCCAGTCCCGGCTGCGCAGGCCCAGGTGTTCGGCCAGGTCGGACAGGATCAGCCAGCCTTCGCCGCCCGGGTTCAGGTGGCCCGCCAGTCCGGCCAGCCAGCCCGTCAGCATGCGGCTGTCGGGGTCGTAGATGGCGTACTCCACCGGCGCCGAGGGCCGCGCCGGCAGCCAGGGCGGGTTGCACACCACCAGGTCGGCGCGGCCGGGCGGAAACAGATCCGCCCGGAGCAGCCGGACACGCTCGTCCAGGCCCAGCCGCCGCAGGTTGTCGGCGGCGCAGGCCAGGGCGCGGGGATCCAGGTCGGTGGCCGTTACGTCCAGGCCGCGTCGCGCCAGCACGGCTGCCAGCACGCCCGTGCCGGTGCCGATGTCGAAGGCCGTGGCGCCGGCCGGCAGCGGCGTGTTCGCCACCAGGTCGACATATTCGCCGCGCACCGGGGAAAACACGCCATAGCGGGGGTGGATGCGCGCGTCCAGCGCCGCGATGGGCACGCCTTTGTGCTGCCACTGCGCCGCGCCGATCAGGCCCAGCAGCTCGCGCAGCGACACCAGATAGGGGGCGGCGGCCGGGCCGTAGGCGTCCAGGCAGGCCTGCCCGACGTCCGGCGCGCGCCGCAGGGCCACGTGATGGCCGGGTTCGACCGGCACCAGCAGCATGCCCAGCGTGCGGGCGCGCTGGCCCTGCCGCATGCGATGCTGGTTGAACGCGTCCAGGGGGCTGGCGGCGGGCTTGGCGGGCCGCTTGTCGAAGCGCCGGCCCATGGCCTGCAGCAGCTGGCGCGCATTGTGGAAGTCGCCGCGCCACAGGATGGCCGTCCCTTCGCAGGCCAGGCGCCAGGCGGCGTCGGCCTTCAGCGTGTCGTCGGCCGCCACGATGCGGTGCGGCGCCGGCGCGCCGCTTTCCGAGCGCCACAGGGCCTGGCGGGTAGCGCCGTTCTCGGCCCATTGCACGGTGGGGAGTTCATTCATGGGCGAAACGGCGGCAGGCAGGCGGCAGGTGGCGGAAACCGGCACTGTAGCAGTTTCAAGGCGGTGCCTGTCCTCGTGGGGACAGGCACCGCGGGAGTGGCAGGTGCCTGTCCTCGTGGGGACAGGCGCCGCGGGATCTCACGCCTTGGGCGTCAGCCGGGCCTGGGCGTCGCGGACGGCGTTCAGCACGATGCCGTTCAGGCGCGCCTGTCCGTCGTCGCCGTCGGGGTGCCGGGCCACGAAGGCCAGCAGCTGGATGCGCATGCGCGGTTCCCAGAATTTCTGGATGTGGGTGGCGATATTGGCCTGCGCTTCGGCGCGGTCGGGGTAGGCGTCGAAGAAATCGCCAATGCGGTTGGCCATGCGGATCAGGTTGCCGATTTCCATAGCGTATGCGTTCAGGCAGCGATGCGCTGCGGGTGGGAATAGATGGTGGCGTCGCTGTTGCGCACGAAGCCCAGCAGGGTGACGTTGGCCTGGCGGGCCAGGCGGATGGCCAGCGCGGTGGGCGCCGAGACGGCCGCCAGGATCGGAATGCCGGCCGAGGCGGTTTTCTGCACCATTTCGAAGCTGGCCCGGCTGGAGACCACCGCCATGCCGGGCAGGGGGGCGATGCCCTGGCGCGCCAGGGCGCCGATCAGCTTGTCCAGCGCGTTGTGGCGCCCCACGTCCTCGCGCGCCAGCACGACTTCGCCGCTGGCGTCGGCCCAGCCGGCGGCATGGGTGGCGCCGGTGGCGTCGTGCAGCGTCTGGCGCGAGCGCAGCGACTGCATGGCGCGCAGCACGTTTGCCACCGGCACGGCGGCGCTGTCGGCGACCGGCGCCACGTCGCGCACGACTTCGGGCAGGGTCTCCACGCCGCACAGGCCGCAGCCGGTGCGCCCGGCCATGGCGCGGCGGCGCTCTTTCAGGCGCACTTCGCACGAGGTGGCGATCTCCACCTGCACCACGATGCCGTCGCAGCGGGTTTCCAGCTCGACCCCGCGCACGTCGGCCATGCCGCCGACGATGCCCTCGGTCAAGGCAAACCCCAGGGCGAAATCGTCCAGGTGGGTCGGCGTCACCAGCATGGTGGCGTGGCTGATGCCGTTGAACTCCAGCGCCACCGGCGTTTCCTCGGCCACGTGGTCGCTTTGCCCGGCCGCCTGCAGCGCGCCGCCGCGCACCCGCACCACCTGCGTGGCGAGGTGGTCGGGCCAATCGGCCGAAGAGGTGTGCAGACGGTCCATGGCGGCGCTCCGGGGCTATTTGTTGGCGAGCGCCGGTTCGGTCTCGCGGCTGCGTTCATGCAGCAGCTTCTGCTGGATGTCCGCAAAGCGTGACCATTGCCGTTGCCATTCCGACGGTTGCGACACGCGGGTCACCTGCACGGCGGTGACCTTGTATTCGGGGCAGTTGGTGGCCCAGTCGGAGTTGTCGGTGGTGACGACGTTGGCGCCCGATTCGGGGAAGTGGAACGTCGTATATACCACGCCTGGCTGTACCCGGTCGGTCAGGGTGGCCCGCAGCACGGTCTCGCCGGCCCGGCTCTGGATGCCGACCCAGTCGCCGTCGGCCAGGCCGCGCTCCTGGGCGTCGTGCGGATGGATCTCCAGCACGTCCTCGCCATGCCACATGACGTTGGGCGTGCGGCGGGTCTGGGCGCCCACGTTGTACTGCGACAGGATGCGCCCGGTGGTCAGCAGCAGCGGATAGCGGCGCGTGCTGCGTTCGTCGGTGGCGACATACTTGGTCAGCATGAAGCGCCCGCGGCCGCGCACGAACTCGTCGATGTGCATGGTGGGCGTGCCCTCGGGCGCCTCGTCGTTGCAGGGCCACTGGATGCTGCCCAGGCGGTCCAGCTTCTCGTAGGTCACCCCGGCGAAGGTGGGCGTGAGGCGGGCGATCTCGTCCATGATTTCGCCCGGATGCGCGTAGTGCATGGGGTAGCCGAGGGCGTTGGACAGCGCCATGGTGATTTCCCAGTCGGCCATGCCGTTGCGCGGCCGCATGACCTTGCGCACGCGCGAAATGCGCCGTTCGGCGTTGGTGAAGGTGCCGTCCTTCTCCAGGAACGACGAGCCCGGGAGGAAGACGTGCGCGTACTTGGCGGTTTCGTTCAGGAACAGGTCCTGCACCACGATGCATTCCATCGCCGACAGCGCCGCGGCCACGTGCTGCGTGTTGGGGTCGGACTGCACGATGTCCTCGCCCTGGCAGTACAGGCCGAGGAAGCTGCCGCCCAGCGCCGCCTCGAACATGTTGGGAATGCGCAGGCCCGGTTCGGGCTGCAGCGTCACGCCCCAGTCGCGTTCGAATTCGCCGCGCACGGCGTCGTCGGAGATGTGGCGATAGCCGGGCAGCTCGTGCGGGAACGAGCCCATGTCGCACGAACCCTGCACGTTGTTCTGGCCGCGCAGCGGGTTGACCCCCACGCCTTCGCGGCCGATGTTGCCGGTGGCCATGGCGAGGTTGGCGATCGCCATCACGGTAGTCGAGCCCTGGCTGTGCTCGGTCACGCCCAGGCCGTAGTAGATCGAGCCGTTGCCGCCGGTGGCGTACAGGCGCGCGGCGCCGCGCACCAGCTGGGCCGGCACGCCGGTGACCTCCTGCATGGCCTCGGGCGAGTTCTCGGCGCGCGCCACGAATTCGCGCCACATGTCGAACGACGGCGCCTCGCAGCGCTCGGCCACGAAGGATTCGGCGACCAGGCCTTCGGTGACGATGACGTGCGCCATCGCGGTCAGCAGCGCCACGTTGGTGCCCGGGCGCACCTGCAGGTGGAAGTCGGCCTTCACGTGCGGCGCGCTGACCAGCTCGATGCGGCGCGGGTCGATCACGATCAGGCGGGCGCCTTCGCGCAGGCGGCGCTTGAGCCGCGAGGCGAACACCGGGTGCGCGCTGCTGGGGTTGGCGCCCATCACGATGACCACGTCGGTATGCATGACCGAGTCGAAGGTCTGCGTGCCGGCCGATTCGCCCAGCGTCTGCTTCAGTCCGTAGCCGGTGGGCGAGTGGCACACGCGCGCGCAGGTGTCGACGTTGTTGGTGCCGAACGCGGCGCGCACCAGCTTCTGGACCAGCCAGGTTTCCTCGTTGGTGCAGCGCGACGAGGTAATGCCGCCGATGGCGTCGCGGCCGTGGGCGGCCTGGATGCGGCGGAATTCGGAAGCGGCGTAGCCGATCGCCTCGTCCCACGAGACTTCGCGCCACGGGTCGGTGATGCGCTGGCGGATCATGGGCTTGAGCACGCGCTCCTTGTGGGTGGTGTAGCCCCACGCGAAGCGGCCCTTGACGCACGAGTGGCCGCGGTTGGCCTGGCCGTCCTTCCACGGCACCATGCGGACCACTTCCTCGCCCTTCATCTCGGCCTTGAAGCCGCAGCCCACCCCGCAGTAGGCGCAGGTGGTGATGACCGAGTGCTCGGCCTGGCCGAGCATGATGATGGACTTCTCCTGCAGCGTCGAGGTCGGACAGGCCTGCACGCAGGCGCCGCACGACACGCATTCGCTGTCCATGAACGGCTGGTCCTGCCCGGGCGACACGCGCGAGGCGAAGCCCTTGCCGGAGATGGTCAGCGCGAACGTGCCCTGGGTTTCCTCGCAGGCGCGCACGCAGCGGTTGCAGACGATGCATTTGGACGGGTCGTACGTGAAGTACGGGTTCGATTCGTCCTTGGCCTCGGCCAGGTGGTTCTCGCCGTCGTAGCCGTAGCGCACTTCGCGCAGGCCCACCACGCCGGCCATGTCCTGCAGCTCGCAATCGCCGTTGGCCGGGCAGGTCAGGCAGTCGAGCGGGTGGTCGGAGATGTACAGCTCCATGACGCCGCGGCGCAGGTCGCGCAGCCTGGCGTTCTCGGTCTGCACCACCATGCCGGCCTCGACCGGCGTGGTGCACGACGCGGGATAGCCGCGCCGGCCTTCGATCTGCACCAGGCACAGGCGGCACGAGCCGAACGGCTCCAGGCTGTCGGTGGCGCACAGTTTCGGGATATTGATGCCGGCCTCGGCGGCCGCGCGCATCACCGAGGTGCCGGCCGGCACGCTGACCGGCTGGCCATCGATGGTCAGGGTGACGAGTTGGGCGGATTCGCGCGCGGGCGTGCCCAGGTCGCGGTCGCGCTTGATGACGGTTTCGAGCATGGCGGTCTCGTAGGCGTTCAGGCCGGCTGCGCGGCGGGTTGCGGGGCGAGCCCGAAGTCTTCGGGGAAGTGGTTCAGGGCCGACAGCACCGGATAGGGAGCCATGCCGCCCAGCGCGCACAGCGAGCCTGCCAGCATGGTGTCGCACAGGTCGCGCAGCAGGTGCACGCGCTGTTCGCGCTGCGGGCCGCCGGCGATGATCTTGTCGATGGTCTCCACGCCGCGGGTCGAGCCGATGCGGCAGGGCGTGCATTTGCCGCACGATTCGATGGCGCAGAACTCCATCGCGTAGCGGGCCATGCGCGCCATGTCGACCGTGTCGTCGAAGGCCACCAGGCCGCCATGGCCGACCATGGCCGAGATCTGCACGTAGGCCTCGTAGTCCAGCGGCACATCCCATTGCGATTCGGGCAGGTAGGCGCCCAGCGGGCCGCCCACCTGTACCGCGCGCAGCGGCCGGCCGCTGGCGCTGCCGCCGCCGAAGCCGTAGAGCAGGTCGCGCAGCGTCAGGCCGAAGGCCTTCTCGACCAGGCCGCCGTGCTTGAGGTTGCCGGCCAGCTGGAACGGCAGCGTGCCGTGCGAGCGGCCCACGCCGAAGTCGCGGTAGTAGGCCGCGCCGCGCGCCATGATGGTGGGCACCGTGGCCAGCGAAATCACGTTGTTGATGACCGTGGGCTGGCCGAACAGGCCGGCGATGGCCGGCAGCGGCGGCTTGGCGCGCACCACGCCGCGCTTGCCTTCCAGGCTTTCCAGCAGCGAGGTCTCCTCGCCGCAGATATAGGCGCCGGCGCCCTCGCGGACTTCCAGGTCGAAGCGCTGCCCGCTGCCGTGGATGTCGTCGCCCAGCCAGCCGACTTCGCGGGCGCGCGCGATGGCCTGCCGCAGCGTGGCGATGGCGTGCGGATACTCCGAGCGCACGTAGATATAGCCGTACGTGGCGCCCACCGCCAGGCCGGCGATGGTCATGCCTTCGATCAGCGAGTAGGGGTCGCCTTCCATCAGCAGGCGGTCGGCGAACGTGCCCGAGTCGCCCTCGTCGGCGTTGCAGACGATGTACTTGCGCGGCGCCGGCGTGGTCAGCACGGTCTTCCACTTGATGCCGGTCGGGAACGCCGCGCCGCCGCGCCCGCGCAGGCCCGAGGCGCTGACTTCGTCGACGATCTGCTCGGCGCTCATGGCCAGCGCCCGGTTCAGCCCGGCCAGTCCGCCGTGCGCGGCATAGTCCTGCAGCGACAGCGGGTCGATCACGCCGACGCGGGCGAAGGTCAGGCGCTCCTGGTGCTTGAGGTACGGGATCTCGTCGGTCAGGCCCAGCCGCAGCGGATGCGCGCCGCCGTCCAGCCAGCCGGCGTCGAACAGCGCGGCCACGTCTTCGGGCTGCACCGGGCCGTAGGCGATGCGGCCGGCCGGCGTGGCCACTTCGACCAGCGGCTCCAGCCACAGCATGCCGCGCGAGCCGTTGCGCACGATGCGCACCGGCAGATCCCGCGCCGCGGCCTGTTGCGCGATGGCCTGCGCCACGGCGTCGGCGTCCATGGCCAGCGCCGCGGCATCGCGCGGCACATAGATGGTGACGGGGGTGGTCAGCGGCGCGTTCATGGCGTGGCCTCGATGGTGCGGGCCAGCAGGCGGTCCAGCTTGGCGGGGGTGACGCGGGCGTGCGGCTGGCCGTCGATCATCACGGCCGGCGACTGGGCGCACAGGCCCAGGCAATACACCGGCTCCAGCGTACAGCTGCCGTCGGCGGCGGTGGCGTGGAAGTCGCAGCCCAGCCGCTGGCGCGCATGGGCGGCCAGCGCGTCGCCGCCCATGGCCTGACAGGATTCGGCCCGGCAGATTTCCAGCACATGGCGGCCCGCCGGCTCGCTGCGGAAATGGGGATAGAAAGTGATCACGCCGTGTACCTCGGCGCGCGACAGGCTGAGCGTCTCGGCGATGGTCTGGACCGCCTCGGGCGGAATGCAGCCCAGTTCGTCCTGCACCGCGTGCAGCACGGGCAGCAAGGCGCCGGGCTGGTCTTTCATGGCGGCCAGCAGGCGCGCGGTCGTGGCGATGGCGGGGCTGGCCGAATGCTCGGCGCTCTCCAGCGCCAGGGCGCCGCCGCGGGCGCCGGCGCTGGAGGCGAGATCGGTCTTCGCCGGATGGGCAGGCATGGCAATGTCTCCGGATGCGGGGCGGCGGCAGGCGCGCGCCCGGGTCGTTCATATGGGCGAATATATGTTATTCAGTACATATTTGATTCGCGCGCAAAGGCCTTTTCCGCTACTCTAGTCGTCTATCTTGTTGGGTTCAATAAGAAATAAATGACATATAAATTCCGCATCGGCCTGCGGCCGCAATGGGTGCTGGAAGGCGGCGAGGGCGCCGCCGGCCAGCCCCTGCAGGACATGCTGGCGCTGCTGGCGGCCATCGACGCCAGCGGCAACATCGCCGGCGCGTGCAAGACCTGCGGGCTGTCATACCGCCACGCCTGGGGCGTGCTGCGCCGTTTCGAGGCGCTGTTCGGCACGCCGCTGCTGGTCACGCGCCGGCGCCTGGGCACGGCGCTCTCGCCGTTCGCCCAGCGCCTGCTGTGGGCCAACCGGCGCATCGACGCGCGCCTGATGCCCACGCTGGAGAGCCTGGCCTCCGAGCTGCAGGAAGAACTGGAACGCCTGCTGCCCGAAAGCCGGCCGCACCTGCGCCTGCACGCCAGCCACGGCTTCGCGGTCGAGGCGCTGATGCAGCACCTGGGCACGCGCCTGCCCGGCGTGGAGCTGCGCTACCGCACGGCCGCCGAGGCGCTGGCCTCGCTGCGCGGCAACGATTGCGACCTGGCCGGTTTCCAGGTGCCCCAGGGCGAGTTCGAGGCGCCCATCCTGCGGCTCTATGCCCAATGGCTGGACCCCGACGAACACCTGCTGATCCACCTGGCCGTGCGCAATACCGGGCTGTTCGTGGTGGCGGGCAACCCCAAGGGCATCGGCGGGGTGGCGGACCTGGCGCGCGCGGACGTGCGCTTCGTCAACCGCCAGGCAGGCTCCAGCACGTACTACCTGGTCAATCTCATGCTGCAGCGCGCCGGGGTCGAGCCGGCGGCCGTGCAGGGCTACCAGAACAACGAATTCACCCACATGGCGGTCGCTGCCCATATCGCCAGCGGCATGGCCGACACCGGCATCGGGGTCGAAACCGCGGCGCGGCGCTTCGGGCTGGACTTCATCCCGCTGGTGCGCGAGCGCTATTTCTTCGCCATCCGCAAGACGGCGCTGGAGAGCGCGGCCATGCGCGCGCTGCTCGAAGGCATGCGCAGCCCCGAATACCGCGGGTTCGTCGGCCAGCTGCCCGGCTACGATGCCAGCGATACCGGCGCCATCCAGACCCTGGAGCAGGCGTTCTCCCGCGATTTCCGGCCGCGTGCCGCGCTATGATCGACTATCTATGAGCAAAGTCATCTTCCTGACCGATCGCCGCCAGGCCGACCTGGCGGCGCCGAGCGCGGACCTGCCGCCGGCCGGCGAGCCCGCGCGGGACGCCCGCGCCCGGCCGCTGCGCGACCTGCGCATTTCCGTGACCGACCGCTGCAACTTCCGCTGCACGTACTGCATGCCGCGCGAAGTGTTCGACAGCAGTTATGCGTTCATGCCGCACTCGGCGCTGCTGTCGTTCGAGGAGATCACCCGGCTGGCCGCGCAGTTCGCCCGCCTGGGCGTCGAGAAGATCCGCCTGACCGGCGGCGAACCGCTGCTGCGCAAGAACATCGAAACCCTGGTCGGCATGCTGGCCGAATTGCGTACGCCCGCTGGCCGCCCGCTGGACCTCACGCTGACCACCAATGGCAGCCTGCTGGCGCGCAAGGCGGCGGCGCTGAAGCAGGCCGGCCTGTCGCGCGTCACCGTCAGCCTGGACGCGCTGGACCCGGCGCTGTTTGCGCGCATGAGCGACAGCAACTTCAGTCCCGACGACGTGATGCGCGGCATCGACGCCGCCGCCGACGCCGGGCTGGCGCCGGTCAAGGTCAACATGGTGGTGCGGCGCGGCCTGAACGACGCCGAGATCCTGCCCATGGCGCGGCGCTTTCGCGGCAGCGGACATATCCTGCGCTTCATCGAATACATGGACGTGGGCAGCACCAACGGGTGGAACCTGTCCGAAGTCGTGCCCAGCGACGAAGTCCTGGCGCGCATCGCCGAGCACCATCCGCTGGCGCCGCTGGATACGCCGGTCATGGGCCGGGTGGCCGAACGCTGGCGCTACGACGATGGCGGCGGCGAAATCGGCGTCATCTCCAGCGTGACGCATGCCTTCTGTTCGGGCTGTACGCGGGCGCGCCTGTCGCCCGAGGGCCGGCTGTTCCTGTGCCTGTTCGCCTCGCATGGCCACGACCTGCGCGCGCCGCTGCGCGAAGGCGCCGACGACGACGCCCTGGCGCGCATCCTGACCGGCATCTGGGGCCGGCGCGACGACAACTACTCCGAACGGCGCGGCCAGGGCGGCGGCGCGGCCGACCGCATCGAGATGAGCTACATCGGCGGGTGAGCGCGGTGCCTGCTCCCGTGGGGAGTGGCACCTGCGGCGTGCCTCGGAGCCAGTCCCCATGCCGGGACAGGCGCCCGAGGATCAGGTCAGCCAGTGCCTGAGGTCGTAGTAGCCGACGCGCTCGCCGTCGTTGACGGGGACGCCGGCGGGCAGGCGGGCCAAGCCGGTGGACCAGGGCACGGAGGTGATGATGGCCGAGTCCTGGTTGCCGAAGGGCAGCAGTTCGCCGGCGCCGTCGTCGGTGGCGCGCCATTGCACGCGCAGGAACTCCTCGCGGCTGTCCTGGCGCGGCCGTTCGGTGCGCAGCGGCAGGCGGCTGACGGCCGGATAGAGCTCCACGCGGCCTTGCATGCGCCGCACCAGCGGCGACACCAGCAGCGCGAACACCGCATAGCTTGAGACCGGGTTGCCCGGCAGGCACACGACCGGCTTGCCGTCGATGTGCGCCAGCGCGACCGGCTTGCCCGGCTTCATGCGCACTTTCCACAGCCCCAGTTCGCCGCCCAGCGATTCCAGCACCGGCTTGACCAGGTCGCGCTCGCCGACCGAGACCCCGCCCGAGCTGAGCACCAGGTCGCTGTCGGACAGCAGGGTGCGCAGCGCCGCGCGCAGCGCGTCTTCGTCGTCGCGCGCATGCAGCACGTGCGAGACCTGCGCGCCCATGCCGCGCACCAGCGCCGCCAGCATCGGGCCGTTGGAGTTGTAGATCTGCTGCGCGGCGCGCGGCTGCCCGGGCGCGACCAGTTCGTCGCCCGTGGTCAGCACGCCGATGCGCAGCCTGGCCCGCACCGGGATGCTGGCCAGGCCCTGGGTTCCCAGCAGGCCGACGTGGCCGGCATGCAGCAGGGTGCCGGCGGCCAGCAGCGGCCGGCCGGCGGTGGTGCCGTCGCCGCGCTTGCGTATCCATTGGCCGAGCGCGGGCGCCTGGGTGATCTCCACCTGGCCGTCGGCTTCGCGCGCGTCTTCCTGCATGACGACGGTGTCGGCGCCGGCGGGAATGAGGCTGCCGGTGAACAGGCGGGTGGCCTGGCCGGGCACGAGCGCCTGCGGCATGTCGCCGGCGTAGGCGCGCTGCTGGATCGGCATGCGCGCGCCGGCCCGGTAGTCGGCCAGGCGGATGGCGTAGCCGTCCATGGCGCTGTTGTCGGCCGGGGGCAGGTCCACGGTGGCGGCCAGGTCGCTGGCCAGCACGCGGCCGTCGGCCTGTTCGAGCGCCACGTGTTCGGCGCCGGCCACGGGTTCGCCGGCCTGCGCCAGCAATTGCTGGGCTTGGTCGAATTCAAGCATGATGGGTCAGTCCGCGGCCGGCTTGGCGCGGTAGTGCATGGCGAAGTTGCAGGGTTTGTGGGCGTCGTCGAGCTGTTCGCGGATGATGCGGTTCCATCCCAGCTTGCAGGCATGGTTGGAGCCCGGCATGCAGAAGATGACGGTATCGTTGGCGGTGCCGGCCAGCGCGCTGGACTGCACGGCCGAGCTGCCGATCTCCTCGTACGAGAGCTGGCGGAACAGCTCGCCGAAGCCTTCGATGGTCTTGTCGAACAAGGGTTCGATGGCCTGGGCGGTGCAGTCGCGCGGCGTGAAGCCGGTGCCGCCTGACACCAGGATGACCTGGACTTCGGGGTCGGCGATCCATTCGCTGATGACGCGGCGGATCTGGTAGAGATCCTTCCTGACCAGGTCGCGCCGCACGCACATGTGCCCGGCGTGCGCCAGGCTCTCGGCCAGCATGTTGCCCGAGGTGTCGTCGCCGGCGCTGCGCGAGTCGCTGACGGTGAGGATGGCGCAGGCCAGCGAAACCTGCTTGGCGTCGTTCATGGATGCTCCTTGGTGGGCGTGCCCGGGTCGTCCCAGGACTGGGTGCGGTCGGCGTCGGATTGGCGCTGCTCCACCCAGAAGCTGTCGCCGGCCGCCAGGGTTTCGCGTTTCCAGAATGGCGCCCGGGTCTTCAGGGCGTCGATGATGTATTCGCAGCCGCGAAAGGCGTCGCCGCGATGCGCGCTGGCGGCCGCCACGAACACGATCTGCGCGCCGCGCGGCAGGGCGCCCACCCGGTGGGCGATGACCGTGCCGGCCAGGTCCCAGCGCTCGCGCGCGGTGGCCGCGATGGTTTCCAGCTCGCGTTCGCACATGCCGGGATAGTGGTCGAGATACAGCGTCTCGGTGGCCCGCTCGGGCGCGAAGTCGCGCACGTAGCCCACGAACGTGACGATTGCGCCGGCCTGTCCGCCGACCCGCTCGCGCAGCGCCGCCAGCAGGGCGGCCCCGTCGAAATCGGCTTCCTGGACGATAACCATGATGTTCAACCCCCGGTCACCGGTTCGAAGACCGCGACCTCGTCGCCCGGGCGCACCGCCGCGCCCACCTTGACATGCGTCTGGTTGACGGCCAGCTTCAGGCGCTCGGCCGGCTCCAGCTGCGGATAGCGTGCCGCCAGCGCGGCCAGCAGCTGCGCGCCGGTCACGGTTTCGGCCAGCGGCCAGTCTTCGGTGCGCTTGCCGACGAGTTCGGCCACGCGCGCGAAATACAGAACCTTAATCGTTGCGCCACTCACCGCTTTTTCCTCCAGCCTTGTATTGCAGGCGTATCTGTTCGATGACGATGCCCTTGTCGGCGGCCTTGCACATGTCGTAGATGGTCAGCGCCGCGACGCTGCAGGCCGTCATGGCCTCCATTTCCACGCCGGTCTTGTACTGGGTGCGGCAGGTGGCGCGGACATGCACGCTGTGCGCGGCTTCGTCGAGCTCGAAATCGATGCCCACGAAGGCCAGCGGCAGGCTGTGGCACAGCGGGATCAGTTCGGCGCAGCGCTTGGCCGCCAGCACGGCCGCCACGCGCGCGGTATTGAGCACCTCGCCCTTGCCCTGGCCGGGCTGGGTCAGCAGCCCGTAGGCGGTCGCGTTCATGCGCACGCTGCCGCGCGCGATGGCGACCCGGTCGGTGTCGGTCTTGTGGCCGACATCGACCATACGGATCTGGCCCGATTCGTCCAGGTGGCTCAGGGTGGGGGTAGTAGACATGGCGCAGCCGCTGTGGATCGTCAAATATTGAAAGTACCCGGCCTTCGGGTATGCCTCGAGGCCAAGCATGCCTATCATAGACGAGCCGCGATAGCGGCGCGATAATCCCCCCAATCCGTGTCGGGAGTTGCCCAATGCCTGTGCGAATGCCCGGAGTGAGACTCACCCGCCGTACCGTGAAAGTCCTCCTGGCGACCGTGCTGGTCGTGCTGCTGCTGGCCGGCCTGGCGGCGTGGCAGGTGCCGCGCATCGTGCGCGGCGCGCTGACGCAGGACGTCTCCGCCATGCTGGGCCGCGACGTCAGCGTGGGCAAGATCCGCTTCAATCCCTTCACGCTCACGCTGCGCGCCCATGACCTGGCGCTGGCGCAGCCCGAGGGCGCCGCGCCGCTGCTGCAGGTGGCCGAACTGGACGTCAGCGCGTCCTGGATGTCGCTGTTCTGGTTCGCGCCGGTGGTCGACTCGCTGGTGGTGCGCCAGCCGAAGATCGCGCTGGTGCGCGAAGACGTCACGCGCTTCAACTTCTCCGACATCCAGCAGAAAGTCGCCGACATGGCGGCGCAGGCGCCGCCCGAGCCCGAGCCCAAGCCGGGCCTGCCGCGCTTCTCGCTGAACAACATGGTGCTCGAAGGCGGCGAGATCACGCTGGACGACAAGGTGTCGGGGCGCCGGCAGCGCATCGACGAGATCGCCCTGGGCGTGCCGTTCATCTCGACTTTCGGCTACGCCACCGACATCGACGTGCAGCCGCGCGTGCACATGCGCATCAATGGCAGCCCGTTCGACCTGACCGGCGTGGCGCGGCCGTTCGATACGGTGCCGAGCTCGACGCTGGACGTCTCGTTCGCCGGGCTGGAGCTCGAGAAATGGGCCGACGCCTGGCCGCTGCCGCTGCCGGTCAAGCTGGAGCGCGCGCTGCTGGACTCCAGCCTGCAGGTCCTGTTCGAGCAGCCCAAGGACGCGGCGCCGCGCATCAAGGTGGTGGGCGAGCTGGGCCTGCGCCAACTGGATGTGCGCGAGTCGTCCGGCGATGTGCTGGCGCAATGGGGCGCGCTGGCGGTGCGCCGCATCGCCTTCGAACCCATGCAGCGCAGCCTGTACATCGGCGAGGTCGAGCTGTGGTCGCCCCAGATCCAGACGCGGCGCTACGCCGACCAGCGCCTGAACTGGCTGGACATCGCGCAGAAGCTGCAGAAACTGGGCGCCGGCGACGCGCCGGCCAGGCCGGCGGCCGCGCCCGCGCCCGCGCCCGCGACGCCGGCTCCGGCTCCGGCCGCCGAGGCGGCCGCCGCGCCGCAGGCCAGTGCCGCCGCGGCCCCGCCCGACGCGTGGCACGTGGCGGTGGATGCGATCAATGTCAGGGATGCCGAGCTGCACTTGCGCGACGCGGTCACCAAGCTGGACTACGTGATGAACGGCGTGGGCGCCACGGTCGAGGGCCTGGAGCTGCCGCAGCCGCCGGACCGTCCGATCGGCCTGTGGCTGACCATGGACAGCACCATCGATGGCAGCTGGCTGCGCGCCAAGGGGCCCTTGACGCTGGAACCGCTGAACCTCGACGTCAAGGTGGAGCTCGACAGGCTGGCCCTGGCGCGCCTGGCGCCGGCGGTGCGGGCCAGCGCGCCCATCCTGGTCGAGGACGGTCGCCTGGGGGCGCAGGCGCGCGTGCGCCTGGCGCAGCGCGAGGGCGGCACGCAGGTCGTCGCCGAAGGCGTGGCGCTGCGGCTGTCGGACCTGAGCCTGCGCGACGAGTCGGTCAAGCCGGCGGTGCCGGTCAGCGTGAAGCAGTTCGAGGCCCGCTTCGACCGGCTGGCGCCGGATGCCCAGCCGTCGCCCTTCACCCTGAAGGCCGATGGCGTGCAGGGCGAGGGCGCGCTCGCCATGCAGGGGTCCCTGACGGCGCAGCCGCTGGCGCTGAAGTCCAGCGTGGACCTGGCCCGCCTCGACCTGGCGCCGTTCGCGCCGTATATCGCCTCCAGCCTGAACGCCACGGTGCGGGCCATCAATCTCAGCGCGCGCGGCGACGCCGAGTTCGCCGCGGCCGCCGGCGCGGCGCCCATGAAGGCGGCCTGGCGCGGCGCGGTCGACGTCAACGACCTGGACCTCGCCGACCGCGTCAATCGCGACGACTTCATGCAATGGAAGCGGCTGGGCCTGGCCGGCATGCAGGTGTCGGTCAATGGCGATGCCTTTGCCGCCAACCTGGGCGACATCACGCTGGAGGATTTCTACGGGCGCGTGCTGCTCAACGCCGAGGGCCGGCTCAACGTCATGGACCTGGTGGCCGAGCCCGGCCAGGCGGGCGGTTCCATCACCCAGGACACCCAGACCCGCGCCCGCGCCGCGGCGCCCGCCAAGCCCGGTCCGATGCCCGACATCGCGATCGGCAGCGTGACGCTCAAGGGCGGCAAGATGACCTTCACCGACCGCTTCGTCAAACCCAACTACACGGCCGAGCTGTCGCGCATCGAAGGCTCGGTGTCGGCGGTGTCCTCGCGCCAGCCCAAGCCGGCCAAGGTCAACGTGGCGGGCCGCGTCTATACGTCCGCGCCGTTCTCCATCAGCGGCACGGTGCAGCCCTTCGCGCAGTTCCTGTCGCTGGATCTCAAGGCCTCGGCCAAGGGGGTGGACCTGCCGCGCTTCACGACGTACTCGGCCAAGTACGTGGGCTATCCGATCAAGCGCGGCAAACTGTCGCTGGACGTGCAGTACCAGATCAAGGACCGCGCGCTGCAGGCGAGCAACCGCGTCGTGCTCAACCAGCTGACCTTCGGCGACAAGACCGACAGCCCGGACGCGGTCAAGCTGCCGGTGCTGCTGGCGGTGGCGCTGCTCAAGGACAGCCGCGGCAACATCGACATCAACCTGCCGATCTCCGGCTCGCTCGACGATCCGCAGTTCTCGGTCGGCGGCATCATCGTGCGGGTGCTGGTCAATCTGGTGGTCAAGGCCGTGACCTCGCCCTTTACGCTGCTCGCCTCGGCCTTCGGCGGCGGCGAGGAGCTCTCGTACATCGAGTTCGACCCGGGCAGCGCGGCGCTCACGCCCGAGGCCGAAAGCCGCATCGAGACGCTGGCCAAGGCGCTGAACGACCGTCCGGGGCTGAAGCTGGACGTGGCCGGCCGCGCCGATCCCGCCAGCGACGAGGAAGGCCTGCGCCAGGCCTGGGTCGAGCGCCAGATCCGCCTGGCCAAGGCCCGCGATACCGCCGGGCGCGGCAAGAAGCCGGCGCCCGACGGCGTCGAGGTCGCGCCGGCCGAACGGGAGAAGTACTTGGAGGAGGTCTACGACGATACTAAGATCGAAGGCAAGCCGCGCAATTTCATCGGCATGGCCAAGTCGATCCCGGCCGAGCAGATGGAGGCGCTGCTGCGCGGCGCCGCCCCCCTGGGCGCCGACGACCTGCGCAAGCTGGCCGACGCGCGCGCGCAGGCCGTCTATGAAAAGCTGCAGGCCGCAGGGCCGGCCGACCGTATTTTCGTCGTAGCGCCCCAGCTCGACGCCGACGGCATCAAGGATGACGGCAAGCCGACGCGCGTGGACTTTTCCCTGAAGTGACGCACCGGAGGTTCCCCATGACCGATGCAGATCCGCATTTCGACAGCCTGTTGCCGCCCTTGACGCTGACGCGGCGCGGCTTCGTCGTCACCAGTCTGGCGGCCGGCTTTTCGCTGGCGGCCGGCGCGGCCGCCGCGCAGAGCGCCATCCATACCGACGCGGCCGGGCTGACCGCGGGCAAGGTCGACATTCCCACGCCCGACGGCAAGATGCCGGCCTATCGCGCCGCGCCGGCCGGCAAGAAGGACCTGCCGACCCTGCTGGTGGTGTCCGAGATATTCGGGGTGCACGAGTACATCCAGGACGTCTGCCGCCGCCTGGCCCGGCTGGGCTACCAGGCGGTCGCGCCCGAGCTGTTCGCGCGCTACGGCGACCCGACCGGCTATACCGACATCGGCCGCCTGCGCGCCGAGGTGGTGGACAAGGCCGGCGATCGCCAGGTGCTGGCCGACCTGGATGCGGCGGCGGCCTGGGCGGCCGCCAACGGCGGCAATTCGTCCCGCCTGGGCATACTGGGGTTTTGCTGGGGCGGCCGCATCGTGTGGCTGTATGCGGCGCACAATCCCGGGCTGAAGGCCGGCGCGGCCTGGTACGGCCAGCTGGGCGGGCAGGCCAGCGAGCTCAAGCCGCGCTCGGTGCTGGAGTCGGTCGGCGACCTCAAGGCGCCGGTGCTGGGCGCCTATGGCGGCAAGGATGCCGGCATCCCGCTGTCGGACGTGGACCGGATGCGGCTGGCGCTGGCCAAGGGGCCGCCGGCCGCGCGCGACTCGCGCATCGACGTCTACCCGGAGGCGCCGCACGCGTTTCACGCCGACTACCGGCCCAGCTACCGCAAGGCCGAGGCCGAACAGGCCTGGCAGCGCATGCTGGACTGGTTCGGCCAGCACGGCCTGGCGGCGTAGCGCCGGCGTTCAGTCGGCGGGCTGGTCCTCGGGCAGTCCGTCGGTCGCCTCGGCGATCGCCTGTTTCATTTCGTCGTAGGTCATGGCGCGTTCGCGCTGGAAGCTGGCCAGCGCGCCCGTGCAGCCGTCCACCCCCGAGGCGCGCATGTCCGCCATCATTTCGGCGCCTTCCTGCTGGCCGCGCGCATAGCGCTCGTCGAAAGCGTCGAAGGCGTAGTGGTACTCATCGGCGTAGCGCCGCAGGTTCAGCCGCCAGGTTTCGGCGTGCTGGGCCAGGTCCGGGGGCGAGGCGCCGCAGGTCCGCGCCGCGCCGTTGGCCGCGCCCGAGGTGAGCACGATCTGGTCGAAGATGGCCTGGCCGGCCGGGTCGGCGGCGGCCTGGGCGCAGGCCGCGCCGCTTGTGGCCGCCAGCAGCAGGGCGGCCAGGAAATGTCTGGTCATGAAGAGGCCTCCACATGGCGCCGCGCGGGGCGGCGCGGGCGTGGCACGCGTGTGCCGCAATCCTGCATTATGGCCAAAGCCGCGCCGCGCCTGGGCGGTTGGCGGTTTTGAGTCGTTTCAGACTGTGCGGGGTTTTTTCCGCTGCGCGGCGGGCGGCGCGAAAACCGCGCAGGAACTATGATTGAGCTTTGCCGCGCCCGCCCGGGCGCACCTCACCCGAGAAACCGGAGAGCCTCATGACCATCAAAGTCGGCGATCGCGTGCCCGACGGCACGTTGACCGAATTCATCGAAACCGAAACCGCCGGCTGCACGCTGGGGCCCAATGCCTTCCAGGTCGCCGACCTCGTCAAGGGCAAGAAGATCGCCCTGTTCGCCGTGCCGGGCGCGTTCACGCCGACCTGCTCGGCCAAGCACCTGCCCGGCTATGTCGAACAGGCCGCCGCGCTGCGCGCCAAGGGCATCGACGAAATCTGGTGCGTGGCGGTCAACGACGCGTTCGTGATGGGCGCATGGGGCCGCGAGCAGCAGGCCGGCGGCAAGGTGCGCATGCTGGCCGACGGCTCGGCCCTGTGGACCACCGCGCTGGGCCTGGAACTCGACCTGGTGCAGCGTGGCATGGGCGTGCGCTCGCAGCGCTATTCGGCGCTGATCGACGACGGCGTGGTCAAGCAGCTCAACATCGAGGCGCCTGGCAAGTTCGAAGTCAGCGACGCCGCCACCATGCTGGCCCAGGCCTGAGCCTTACGCAGTTGCTGTATGCCGCGGGCCATCGAGGCCCGCGGCCCGTTTTGCCGCAAGCGGACATCCGTGTTCCCATGCTCACCACGATTTCCTCATTCTCGTCGCTTTATTTCGCCACCCTGCTGATGCTGATCGGCACGGGCCTGTTCAATACCTACATGGGGCTGCGGCTGACCGCGCAGTCCGTCAACGAGATCTGGATCGGCGCGCTGATCGCTGGCTACTACCTGGGGCTGGTGTGCGGCGCGCGGCTGGGGCACAAGCTGATCATCCGGGTCGGCCATATCCGCGCCTTCGTGGCCTGCGCCGCCGTGGCCACCAGCATGATCCTGGCGCAGGCGCTGGTCGACCACCTGCCGCTGTGGCTGCTGCTGCGCCTGATATCGGGCATCGTGATGGTCACCGAGTTCATGGTGATCGAAAGCTGGCTCAACGAACAGACCGAAAACCACCAGCGCGGCCGTGTCTTCTCGGTGTACATGGTGGTGTCCGGCCTGGGCACGGTCCTGGGGCAACTCGCCCTGACCGCCTACGCCACGCTGGACGACGGCCCGCTCACCCTGGTGGCCATGTGCCTGGTGCTGTGCCTGGTGCCGATCGCCGTGACCGCGCGCTCGCACCCGCCCACGCCGCTGCCCGCGCCGCTGGACCTGCGCTTTTTCGCCAGCCGTGTGCCGCTGTCGCTGACCGTGCTGTTCGTGGCCGGCAACCTGTCCGGCGCGTTCTACGGGCTGGCGGCCGTCTACGCCGCCAAGCACGGCCTGTCCACGTCGCAGTCGGCCATTTTCGTGGCCGCCGCGGTAACGGCGGGGCTGCTGTCGCAGTGGCCGATGGGCTGGCTGTCCGACCGCATCAACCGCGCCGGGCTGATCCGGTTCAACGCGGCGGTGCTGGTGCTGCTGCCGGTGCTGATGTGGGGCTGGATCGTGCTGCCGTACTGGGCGATGGTGGCGTTGTCGTGCGTATTCGGCGTGCTGCAGTTCACCCTTTATCCGCTGGGCGCCGCCTTCGCCAACGACCACGTCGAACCCGAGCGCCGCGTCGGCCTGAGCGCCATCCTGCTCATGACCTACGGCGTGGGCGCCTGCCTGGGGCCGCTGATCGCCGGCGTCATGATGTCGCTGGGAGGCCCCGGCATGTACTACGTGTTCATTTCCGCCTGCGCGGTGATCCTGGTCTGGCAGGTACGGCCGGCGCGCGTTACCGGCGCGCACCAGGTGGACGAGGCGCCGGTGCACTTCGTGCCCATGCCCGACACCCTGCAAAGCTCGCCCGCGGCCGTCGCGCTCGATCCGCGCGTCGACCCCGACGTGGACATCACGATGGAAATGGCCGATCCCGGCCCCGACGTGGTCGAGCCGCCGGCGCCGGCCGGCCCGCCCGCGCCGAGCGCCGACAGCGAAAGCACGAGCGCGCCGCAGGCCGGCGAGCAGGCCGCGCCAGACGACGCGGCAGCCCGGCGCACCGGAACCTGAGGCGCGCGGCCTGGGGAGCGGCAGCCGCGGCAAAGGTAGCGGGAACCTGTCCCCGCTGGGACAGGCTTCCGGGGATCGGGGTTACCACGGCAGCATGGCGGCGATGGCCGCCAGCGCCAATGCCAGGCCGGCCAGGTTGAGCGCGCTCAGGCGTTCGCGAAACGCCAGCGCGCCCACCAGGGTGCCCACCGTGATGACCCCCATGTTCATCGCGCCGAACACCAGGGCCGGGTGGTCCGGCAGGCTTTGATGGGCCCGCACGTACGTGAGGATATTGCCGAAGTTGGCCAGGCCCAGCGCGACGCCGGCCAGCGCGTGGCGGGCTTGCCAGCGGGTGCGCCGGATGCACAGGTAGGCCAGCGTCAGCAGGCCCGCGGCCACGAAGGTCGTCAGCAGGCCGGCCGAAAACGCCGTGCCGCTGCGCGCCAGCTGCTTGAACAGGATATCGATCACGCCATAGCCGGCCCAGACCGCCAGCGGCCACATCCATGCCGCGCGGCGATCGTCCGGCGCGTCTTGCGCCGCCGCGCCCGCGGGCGCGCGGCGGCGCAGCAGGCAGGCCAGCGCCGCGAACGCCAGCGCGATCGCGGCCAGCTTGCGCGCCGTCAGGCTTTCGCCGAACAGCACGAAGGCGGCCAGCAGCGGGATGAACAGCGACAGGCGCTGCGCCGCGTCGCTCTTGACGATGCCCGCGTGGCGCACCGAGCGCGCCATGGCGACGAACACCGTGGGCAGCAGCACGGCCAGCGCCGCCAGCACGGGCGCGCCCTGCATGGCCTGGCGCAGCGCCTGCGCATCGGGGCGCAGCAGCAGCCAGCACAGGGCCGCCGCCACGGCGTAGTTCACCGCGATGGCCTGGCGCACGTCGATGGCGTGGCGGCGCGCCAGCTTCAGGAGCACCGCCACGGTGACGCTGCAGGCGACGCTGGCCGCCAGGTACAGCAGGCCCTGGTTCATGCCTGCCCCGCCGCGCAGGGCAGGCCTTCGGCGCGCATGCCCAGGCGTTGCAGCAGCCGCCGGTCGGCCTCGACCTGCGGGTTGCCGGTGGTCAGCAGCACATCGCCATAGAAGATCGAGTTGGCGCCGGCCATGAAGCACAGCGCCTGTTCGCTGTCGCTCATGGTCTCGCGGCCCGCCGACAGCCGCACCTTGGCCAGCGGCATGGTGATGCGCGCCACGGCGATGGTGCGGATGAACTCGAACGGATCCAGCGTCTCGGCGCCCGCCAGGGGCGTGCCTTCGACCTGCACCAGGTTGTTGATGGGCACCGATTCCGGGTAGGGCTCCATGTTCGCCAGCTGGGCGACCAGGCCGGCGCGATCGCGGCGCGACTCGCCCATGCCGACAATGCCGCCGCAGCACACGTTGATGCCGGCCTCGCGCACCTGTTGCAGCGTGTCCAGGCGGTCCTGGTAGGTGCGCGTCGAAATGATCTTGCCGTAGAACTCGGGCGCGGTATCCAGGTTGTGGTTGTAGTAATCCAGCCCGGCGGCCTTCAGCTGCCCGGCCTGGCCGTCGCGCAGCATGCCGAGCGTGACGCAGGTTTCCATGCCCAGCGCCTTGACCGCGCCGATCATTTCGGCCACGGCCTGCAGGTGATGCGGCTTGGGGCTGCGCCAGGCCGCGCCCATGCAGAAGCGTTGCGCGCCGTTGGCCTGGGCCGCGCGCGCCGCGCGCACCACCTCGTCCAGCGGCATCAGCTTGTCGGCATCCACGCCGGTATCGTAGTGGGCCGATTGCGGGCAGTACGCGCAATCCTCCGGACAGCCGCCGGTCTTGATCGACAGCAGGCTGGACAACTGCACCGTATTGGCGTCGAAGTGCTGGCGGTGCACCTGCTGGGCGCGATGCAGCAGGTCCAGGAAAGGCAGCTCGAACAATTCGGCGACCGCCGCCAGGGGCCAGCGCTCGGCGCCGGGCGGACGGACGGGAGTGGGGACGGGAACGTAGGCCGTATGCATGGGGCGGGGCTCCATAGGGGCGGTGGGACAAGCGGCTGGGCGCCGGGGGCAATGCGGCCGATCGTAGGAATGAACTCGCGGTTTGGGCAATATCCCGGATTTCCGGGAAAATGAATGAAAATTGACGTAATTTAAAAGAAATAAAAGGATTTTATGGCGCGGCCGATGTTAACGCGATGCGATCTTCCGGCAGGCGGAGGCATCGAATTATTGTTTCAGTGTGTAAATTTTTCATCGATGCGCCAGGTCTGCCCGATGTTGCGGGCAGGCGACGTCTTATCAAGTTACAAAAAACCCGTGCGGAAAGGCTTGCGCTGTCTATCTACTAGTAGGTAATATTCATCCATCGACGCAGCAATCCCGTTTCACGCGGCATCGATGCAGCAAGGCTTACCGGCCTTTTTTATTTATCGGCTTATCTATCTACACATAGATAGCTCAATGCAGCATCCTCTATCGGAGATTGACCATGAACCGCATCGCTACCGCCCTGATTCTTTCCGCTTCCGTGTTCGGCGCCGCCCAGGCCGGCGAGCTGGACTATCCGCCCGCCATCGAAAGCGCCAGCACCCTCAGCCACGCCCAGGTGCAGGATGAACTGCTGGCCGCCCGCGCCGCCGGCCAGATGAACAGCGCCGAGCTGGCTTATCCGCCCGTCCTCGAGCAGGCCGCCACCCAAGTGTCGCGCAGCCAGATCCGCCAGGAGCTGAGCGCCGCCAAGGCCCAGGGCCTGGACGCCTCCGGCGAGCTCGACTATCCGCCCGTCGCCGGCTGATATTTCGCCTTCACACCTATCTACGCATAGATCATTTTTCTTGACGAATCCAGGAGTCTCACCATGAACCGCATCGCTACCGCCCTGATTCTTTCCGCTTCCGTGTTCGGCGTGGCCCAGGCCGGCGAACTGGACTATCCGCCCGCCATCGAAAGCGCCAGCACCCTCAGCCACGCCCAGGTGCAGGCCGAACTGCAGGCTGCCCGCACCCAGGGGTTGATGGCCGCCGGCGAGCAGGACTATCCGGTCACCGCCTATGCCGCCGCCAGCGCCGTGTCGCGCGAGCAGGTGCGCAACGAACTGGCCGCCGCGCGCGCCCAGGGCCTGACCGAGTCCGGCGAACTGGCCTATCCGCCCGTCGCGGGTTGAGCCATGCCGGCTCGCGCGAGCCTGCGCGCCCCAGGGCGGCGGGTTCGCTTCGCCGCTTGCCGCGTGAACCCGTTCTGGGTTAACCCGCTATCGCCCCAACCTACGTATAGGTAAAATTCGATCATGGACACGCCAAGCACAAACTCCACCCGCGACCAGCTTCTCGACTACGCGCAGAAGCTGATCCGCACGCGCGGCTGCAATGGCTTCAGCTATCGCGACCTAGCCGATCACGTGGGCGTCAAGACGTCCAGCGTGCACTACTACTTCCCGTGCAAGGACGACCTGCTGTACGAAGCCGTCGAGAACTACACCGGCTCCGCGCTGGAAACCCTGCGCGGCATCTCGCCCACGCTGCCCGCCAAGGAGCGGCTGGACGCCTATATCGCCATGGTCGAGTCGCACAGTTGCCAGGCCGACCAGCTTTGCCTGGGCGGGATGCTGGCCGCCGAGCTCAACACCTTGCCGGAACGCGTGCGCGCCGCGCTGCAGGCTTTTTTCACGGTCGAGGAAAACTGGCTGGCCAATGTGCTGGCCGACGGCGCGCGCGAAGGCACGCTGCGCTACGCCAGTACGCCGGAGAAGGCCGCGCGCGCGCTGTTCGCCACGGTGCAGGGTTGCCTGCTGGGCGCGCGCCTGTTCCAGCGTCCGCCCGATCTGCGCGAAGCCCTGGGCGCGTTGTACGTCCAGTGCGGCGAAAGCCCGGCGCATTGAGCGCCGGCGTATCGCCATGACGAACGGCCGCCGCGGGCGGCCGTTTTCTTGGCTGGCGGCGGATCGGTGCCTGTCCCTGCGGGGACAGGCGCCCCGAGAGTTTGCGGGTGCCAGTCCTCATGCGGGGACAGGCACCCGGAAAAGAAAAAAGCCAGTTGCTTACGCAACTGGCTTTCCGGAATCTTTTGGCGGAGCGGACGGGGCTCGAACCCGCGACCCCCGGCGTGACAGGCCGGTATTCTAACCAACTGAACTACCGCTCCGCAGCGGCGTAACTTGCTACACCATGCCAGGCGAACTGGCGTCCCCTAGGGGATTCGAACCCCTGTACTCACCGTGAAAGGGTGATGTCCTAGGCCTCTAGACGAAGGGGACAGGACTTGCACATACCGTCGCGTTACTGGTGGAGGTAAGCGGGATCGAACCGCTGACCTCTTGCATGCCATGCAAGCGCTCTCCCAGCTGAGCTATACCCCCTATGTGTCAAACATAGTGTCGTAAGCGACAGGGCCGCAATTATGCACTATTTTTGAAACGCCTGCACGGCGCTGCGATCGCGCGCTGCGCGAGGGGCGCGCGATCGCGCCGGGCAGCGTCAGTCGAGCGTGGTCAGCTTCTTTTCTAGCGCCCGCATGGTTTCGTAGTCCATCAGTTCCATGATGTCCTCGATGCCGACCAGCAGGTCGGGGCGGTGGGCCGGCGTGCCGGTGGCGATGACATTCTTCATTTCTTCCAGCGCGCTGCGCATGCCATGGATGGCGGCGGCCGGCAGCATGCGCGGCAGGCTGATGCGCTTGACGCCGAGCCGCTTGAGTTCGGGCAGGGGAATGAGCGGCGTGGTGGGGCGCTGGCGCACGCCGAAGCCCATGTTCACGCTGACCGGCACGCCCGCCGCCTCGACGATGCGGCCGATATCCTCGGCGGTGCGCACCGCGTCGGGAAAGATGACGTCGGCGCCCGCGGCGGCATAGGCCTGGGCGCGGCGCGCGGCGCCCTCGATGCCTTCGACGGCCAGCGCGTCGGTGCGGGCGATGATGACGAAGTTGTCGTCGCGTCGCGCCAGGCAGGCCGCCTCGATCTTCTTCACCATTTCCTCGAGCGGGATCACGTCCTTGCCGGGCATGTGTCCGCAGCGCTTGGGGCTGACCTGGTCTTCCAGGTTGACGCCGGCCACGCCGGCTTCCTCGAACATCTGCACCGTATGGAAAACGTTCACGGGATTGCCGTAGCCAGTATCGGCATCGGCCGTCAGCGGGATGTCGACCGAGCGCGCAAGCATGCGGCAGTGGTTGACGTTTTCCATCAATCCCATCACGCCGATGTCGGCGATGCCGAGCAGGGCGTTGGACAGGGCCGCGCCGCTGGTGCAGGCAGTCTTGAAGCCGGCGGCCTGCACCAGACGCAGGCTGTAGCCGTCGTACACGCCTGGCGAGACGATGAATTCGGCCGAATTGAGCAGATCCCGAAATTTCTTGGCGGCGGAGGACATGAGTGGGTGGTTCCTTTGAACGGCGAATGGCGGCGCACGGGCGCAGAGTGGGTGCATTATCCGGCTCGGCTCGATAAAGTGTCAACTCTTTTGTCTGTGGCGGCGGGCGCTTCCCGTTATTCTGGGTGGATGGATAGCCTGTTTCGCTGATTTTCCGTGTTTTCGGAATTTACTGTTGACAGTTTGCTGCCTCCACGCCTATGCTTTCGAGATGACAGACAGGGGCTACATGAACGCGTCGTTTCTCCACCAAGGCACTCCGATCCATTACGCCGATGTGGCGGCCGCGGCCGCCCGCTGCGGGGTCGAGCTGGCTTCGCTGCCGTACGTGATCCGCATCCTGCTGGAGAACCTGCTGCGCCATCGCGGGCGCGGTCGTCCGGTGCAGGAAGCCGAGATCGAGGCTGTCGCCCATTGGCAGGCCCATATCTCCGAGCAGATCTCGCTGCACGTCGAGCGCGTGATCCTGCCCGATTCCAGCGGCCTGCCGGTGCTGCAGGACCTGGCCGCGCTGCGCGACGCGGTGCGGGCCGGCGGCGGCGATCCGGCGCGGGTCGACACCCGCGTGCCGGTCGATCTGATCGTCGATCATTCGCTGCAGGTCGATGCCTGGAGCCGTGAAGACGCCGTGCGCCGCAACCTGGACGCCGAGTTCGCGCGCAACGAAGAGCGCTACCGCTTCCTCAAGTGGGCGCAGCAGGCCTTCGACGGGTTGCGCGTGTACGCGCCGGGCACCGGCATCATCCACCAGGTCAATCTCGAGAAGCTGGCGTCGGTGGTCAGCACCGGCGAACACGGCGGCCAGCAGTGGGCCTGTCCGGATTTCGTGATCGGCGGCGACTCGCATACGCCCATGGTCAACGGGCTGGGCGTGCTGGGCTGGGGCGTGGGCGGCATCGACGCCGAGTCGGCCCTCCTGGGCCGGGCCTATACATTCCCGATTCCCGAGGTGGTCGGCGTCGAGCTCAAGGGCGCGTTCCGCAGTCCGGTCAGCACGACCGACGCCGCGCTGCTGGTCACGCAGCGACTGCGCGCCGAAGGCGTGACCGGCTGCATGGTGGAGTTCTTCGGCGAGGCCCTGCCGGGCCTGTCGGTGGCCGACCGCGCCACCATCGCCAACATGGCGCCCGAGTACGGCGCCACCTGCGGTTTCTTCCCGGTCGACGGTCAGACGCTGGATTACCTGCGTCTGACCGGCCGGCCGGCCGAGCACATCGAACTGGTGCGGGCCTATTGCCAGGCCAACGGCCTGTGGCGCGCCGACCCGACCGCCGCCGCGGTGCGCTACGCGCGGGTCGTGCGCATCGACCTGGCGCAGGCCGAACCTTGCATGAGCGGCCCGCGCCGCCCGCAGGACCGCCTGCCGATCGGCCAACTGGCCGAAGACTTCAGGCAGCGCCTGCCGCGCCCGGCGGCCGAGGGCGGTTTCGGCCTGGACGCCGCCGCGCTGGCCCGTGCGCCCGGCAGCGCCGGGTTGCGCCACGGCAGCATCGTGGTGGCGGCCCTGACCTCGTGCACCAACACTTCCAATCCGTCGGTCATGCTGACCGCCGCGCTGGTGGCGCGCGCCGCGCGCCAGCGCGGCATCGCCCCGCCGGCCTGGGTCAAGCGTTCGCTCGCGCCGGGCTCGCGCACGGTCACCGACTACCTGGCCGCTACCGGCCTGCTGGAGGACCTGGAGGCGCTGGGCTTCGGCGTCATCGGCTACGGCTGTACCACCTGCGGCGGCAAGTCCGGCCCGCTGGCGCCCGAGGTCGCGCAGGATATCGCCGACAACCAGTGGGTGGTGTGCACCGTGCTGTCGGGCAACCGCAATTTCGAAGGGCGCATCCACAAGCTGGCGCGCGCCAACTACATCGGTTCGCCGCCGCTGGTGGTGGCCTATGCCCTGGCCGGGCGCATCGACATCGATTTCTCGCGCGAGCCGATCGCCACCGACGCCCAGGGCCAGCCCGTGTGGCTGCACGAGCTGTGGCCCAGCGAGGCGCAGCTGGACGGGATCATGGCGCGCGCCTTGTCGCCGCAAGGCTTTCGCAAGGTCTGGGGCCTGGAGCCCGAAGGCGCGTCTCAGTGGCGCGCGCTGGCCGAGGTGTCCGGGCAGCATTGGCACTGGGACGATTCCAACTACCTGGTCGAGCCGCCGTTCTTCAAGGCGCCGGCCCAGCAGTTCGGCCAGCGCCTGGGCGGGGCGCGCGTGCTCGGCCTGTATGGCGATTCGCTGACCACCGACCACATCTCGCCCAGCGGCGAGATTCCCGCCGAGGCGCCCGCGGGCCAGTACCTGCTGAGCCTGGGCGTGGCGCAGCGGGATTTCAACACCTATGTGGCGCGCCGCTCCAACTTCGAGGTCATGACGCGCGCGACCTTCGGCAACATCCGGATCCGCAACCTGCTGGTGCCGGGCACCGAGGGCGGCTACACGCGCCATTTCCCTTCCGGCGAGCTGCTGAGCATCTACGACGCCAGCCGGCGCTACATGGCCGCCGGTACGCCCACCATCGTGCTGGCCGGCGAGGAGTACGGCACCGGCAGCAGCCGCGACTGGGCCGCCAAGGGCACGGCGCTGCTGGGCGTGCGCGCGGTGCTGGCCAAATCGTACGAACGCATCCACCGCGCCAACCTGGTGGGCATGGGCGTGATCCCGTTCCAGTTCGAGCGCGGCCAGGGCTGGCGCGAGCTGGGCCTGGACGGCAGCGAGACGTTCGAGTTCTTCGATGTGCTCGACGGCATACGCCAGGGCCGGCCGGTGCGGGTGGCCGCCAGCCGCGACGACGGCATGCGGGTCGAATTCAGCGTCATGCCGCAGGCGCTGACCGAGTCCGAGCGCGAACTGTTGCTCCAGGGCGGCATCCCGGCCAGCGTGCTGGCCGATTATCTGCAGTAATCCCACGAATCAAGGAAAACCAACATGGCACGACCTCTGGATACGCTACTGGCCAACACCCTCGTGTTCCTGGAAGGGCAGGGCCTGGTGCCGGGGAGCATCGGCATCGCCGACGGCCGGATCGCGGTGATCGGCAGCCACGGGCAGGACATGCCCGCCGCGCGCGAGACCATCGACTGCCAGGGCCTGTGGACCTTGCCGGGCGTCATCGACCCGCACGTGCACTTCGGCTTCGGCTCGCCCGAAACCGATTTCGAGACCGAGTCGCGCAACGCGGCCCTGGGCGGTACGACCAGCGTCATTTCGTTCCACCGCTCGGCCGATATCCGCGAGAGTTTCGACGCGGTGCGCGAGCGCGCCGAAAGCCAGAGCTGCATCGATTTCGGCTTTCACTTCGGCATCACCAGCCGCCTGCACGTGGACACGCTCGACGAGATCTCGCACCGCTTCGGCGTCAGCTCGTACAAGCTGTACATGATGTACAAGGGGGCGG
This sequence comes from Bordetella genomosp. 6, assembly GCF_002119705.1. Classification (NCBI taxonomy): domain Bacteria; kingdom Pseudomonadati; phylum Pseudomonadota; class Betaproteobacteria; order Burkholderiales; family Alcaligenaceae; genus Bordetella; species Bordetella genomosp. 6. The sequence continues at coordinate 3,734,682 of NZ_CP021107.1, read as the reverse complement.
CGGGGTTGTCCAAGGGCTTTACCGATATCGACGACGGCCTGCTGTGGGGCGCGCTGAACGCCACGCGCGCCATCCCCGGCGCGGTGCTGGGCGTGCATTGCGAAAACGTCGAGGTGATCCCGTGGCTGCGCGACCCGCTGCGCGCGGCCGGCCGCGACGACCTGGCCGCCTGGAACGAGCAGAGCCCGGACTTCCTCGAGGCCGAGAACGTGCATCGTGTCTGCTACTTCGCAGGCAAGACCGGCACGCCGGTCAATATCGTGCACCTGAGCAGCCGCGAGGCGCTGCGCGAAGTGCGCCGCCATCGCCACGAAGGGCGCGTCGCGCCCATCTATGTGGAAACCTGCCCGCACTATCTGTTCCTGGACGACCGCAGTCCGGCCGGCACCTATGCCAAGGTCAATCCGCCGGTGCGCTCGGCCGCCGACATCGACGCGATGTGGGAAGGCGTGTGCGACGGCGCGATCACCACCATCGGCTCGGACCACGTGCCGCGCAAGCGCGCCACCAAGGACAAGGACATCTGGGCCGCCAGCAACGGCTTTCCCGGCACCGGCATGATCCTGCCCATCCTGCTGCACGAGGGCTATCACCGGCGCCAGGTGCCGCTCGAGACGCTGATGCGGGTGGCCAGCGGCGCCACGGCGCGCATCTACGGCATGCCGGGCAAGGGCCGCATCGCGGTCGGCAACGACGCCGACCTGGTCATCGTCGATCCGGATCTGGAGAAGACCGTGGACCCGGGCGAACTCGAATCGCACGCCGATTACTCGCCGTACGAAGGCATGCGCCTGAAAGGCTGGCCAGTGCGCACGCTGGTGCGCGGCCGCACCGTGGCGCGCGACGGCCGCATCGCCGACGAGGCCCGCCAGACGCCGGGCGGGCGCTATCTGCGTCGCCTCTGATCGATACCCATACTATTCACTGGAGCATCAATATGTCGGAAACCAAGCGCATCTGGGACGCTTTCCTCACCGAGCGGGACAAGGAGGTATACAAGGCGGCCGGCTACGGCAAGCGGGGCGGCTTCGGCAAGCGGCCGGCGCTGTTCATCATCGACGTGCAATACAACTTCTGCGGCGACAAGCCCGAGGACATCCTCGAAGGCCTGAAGCAGTACCGCACGCACTGCGGCGCCGAGGCATGGGACGCGGTCAAGCACATCGTGCCGCTGCTGGAACTGGCGCGCGAGAAGAACCTGCCGGTGTTCTACACCGAAAGCGGCCGCCGCAACGACCTGCTCGACAGCGGCGTGCAGGTGGGCAAGAACCATCGCGGCGGCGAGAAAACCGTGCTCGCCAACACCCACGCCACCCGCACGGTCGAGGAGCTGGCGCCGCTGCCGCAGGACATCCGCATCGTCAAGCAGAAGCCGTCGTGCTTCTTCGGCACGATCTTCATGAGCCACCTCAACTTCTTCGACGTCGATACGCTGATCCTGGTCGGCTGCACCACGTCCGGCTGCCTGCGCGCGACCACTGTCGACGCCTACTCGTACAACTTCAAGGTCATCATTCCCGAGGAGGCCTCATTCGACCGCTTCCAGTCCAGCCACGCGATGAGCCTGTTCGACCTGAACTGCAAGTATGCCGACGTCATCCCGACCGCCGAGGTCGCCGAATACCTGAAGGCGCTGCCGGCGCGCGAAGCGGGTTGAGCGCGGGGCAATGAGCACCATCCCCATCACCCTGCTGACGGGTTTCCTGGGCAGTGGCAAGACCAGCCTGTTGCGGCGCTTGATCCACCAGCCGGGATTCGCGCGCTGCGCGGTGATCATCAACGAGTTCGGCGAGGTCGGGCTGGACCAGGCGCTGGTGGCCGACCAGTCCGACGACCGCGATATCCAGCTGCTCGATTCCGGCTGCCTGTGCTGCCTGGCCAGCAGCGCGATCCAGGATACGCTGGCCTCGCTCTACTACCGGCGCCTGCGGGGGGAAATCCCCTGGTTCGATCGCGTGCTGATCGAGACCTCGGGGCTGGCCGAACCCGGCCCCATCATCAACGCCGTGTACGGCGACGGGGCGCTGGCGCGCCAGTTCCGCTTCGCCGGCATCGTCACCACCTTCGATGCCGGCTTCGGCCAGGGCGATGTCCAGGCGTATGCCGAAGCAAAGACGCAATTGCTGATGGCCGACACCGTGGTGCTGACCAAGCTGGACCTGCACCCCGAGGCGCGGCACCTGGCCGCATGGCTGGGCGAGCTGAACCCGACCGCGCGGGTCTACGACAACAGCCTGCCCGACGAAACGCTGGCGCGCCTGCTGCTGGACCCGGCGGCGGACCGGCCGGTGCCGGCGGCGCAGGGGCATGTGCCGGCCGGCGCGCCGCAGGCCAGCGCGCTGCGCCACCTGCTGGCCTATGGCATCCACAGCGTGACGGTCGATGTCCCGGATGCCATCGGCTGGCCGGCCTGGGCCGCTTTCGTGCACGAGGTGCAGCGCACATTCGCCGACCGGCTGCTGCGGCTCAAGGGCGTGCTGGCCTTCGCGGGCCAGGGGCGGATGGCGGTGCATGCGGTGCATCACGTGTTTTCCGCGCCCGAGCCGGCCGGGGCGGTGCCGCCAGGCCTGGTCGGGAAGCTGGTTTTCATCGTGCGCGACATGGAACGCGAGGAGGTCGTGCATGCGGTGCGGCACCTGACCGGCGCGTCGCCCGCCGACGATGCATAGGTGTTAACACCAGCCCTCAATCTGTTAACACTTTTATGGTTTTAAGGTAGATTCTCGTCTGAAGCGCTGGGCTTTCTGCGATTTCAGTGTCATTCAAGTAACTATTTGCTTAATCTGTCAACATTAAAGGACCAGCCATGAACTTCTACAACTTCGGATTCCTGCCCGGCGCCGCGCGCACGCGCCGCCGGGTCACGGCGACGGTCCTGGCGCTGGCCGCCTGGGCGGCCCTGCCGGCCCAGCAGGCCGCGGCGCAACCGCAATGGCCGCAGCGTCCCGTGACGCTGATCGTGCCGTTCGCGCCTGGGGGCCCCACCGACATCACGGCGCGCGTGCTGGGCGAGGCGCTGGGCAAGGAATGGAAGCAGACCGTGGTGATCGAGAACCGCGCCGGCGCGGGCGGCACCGTGGGTGCGGGTTTCGCGGCCAAGGCCGCGCCCGATGGCTACACGCTGCTGCTGGGCGTCACCGGCTCGCATGGCATCGCCGGGTCGCTCTATCCGAGCCTGACCTATGACCCCAAGGGCGATTTCGAGGCCATCTCCAAGGTGGTGTTCTATCCGAACGCCATCATCGCCAACCCCGATGTGCCGGCCAACAATCTGCAGGAGCTGATCGCCCTGGCCAAGAAGGACCCCAAATACCAGGTGTACGGCACCGACGGCAACGGCACCGCCTCGCATCTGACCATGGAGCTGCTGCGCGAGCGCGGCGGGTTCCCGATGCAGGCCGTGCAATACAAGGGCGCCAGCCCGCTGATCAACGATATCGTCGCCGGCTTCGTGCCGGTCGGCATCACCGGCTTTCCCTCGGCCGAGCCGCAAGTCAAGGCCGGCAAGCTCAAGCTGATCGCCCTGACCACCGACAAGGACTACAGCGGCAACGGTTATCCCACCATCGCCGGCCAGGGCTTCCCGGGCTTCGCGGCCGCGCCGTGGTCGGGCGTCTTCGCGCCCAAGGGCACGCCGGCGCCGGTCGTGCAGAAGATCGCCGCCGACATCAAGACCGTCATGGCGTCGCCCGACGTGGTCGAGAAAATGGAGAAGCTGGGCCTGACGCCCAGCGCGGTCACGCTGGCCGATTTCGAGACCGAGCTCGATCGCGAGCGCGCTTCGTGGGCCACGGCGGTCAAGATCTCCGGCGCGAAAGTACAGTAAGCGCGGAGCACGGCGACGATGCAATTCGATATGGAGTTCGATGTCGTCATCGTGGGGGCGGGCGGTTGCGGCCTGACGGCCGCGGTCGCCATCCATGATGCGTATCCGCAGGCCAGCATCGCGGTGCTGGACACGGCCGAGCGGGCCTGCGGCAACACGGTGCTGTCCAGCGGTTCGATTCCGGCGGCCGGCACCCGGTTCCAGAAGGCCGCAGGCGTGCACGATACGCCGCGGATGTTCCAGGAGGACCTGCTGACGATCGCCGGCGAGCATGAGGCCATGGACCTGACGCGGGCCCTGACCGAAACCTCGGCCCGGCTGGTCGAGTGGCTGGTCGACAGCGCCCATGTGCGGCTGACCCTGGTCGAGACGTACAAACACATCGGCCACCGCGTGCATCGCCTGCACTCTCCGCCATCGCGCCGTGGCGCCGACCTGGTGGACGACCTGCTGCGCGAGTGCGAGCGGCGCGACATTCCGGTGGCATGGAGCAACGCGGTGACCGGGCTGATCGCCAGCGAGGGACGGCCGCGCGGCGTCGAGTGCGCCACCCCGGACGGGGCGGTCACGCGCGTGGGCGCGCGCCACGTGGTGCTGGCCAGCAACGGCTACGCCGCCAACAAGACCCTGCTGGCGCGCTTCGTGCCCGAAGTGGCCGCGGCGCCGTATGGCGGCGGCACCGGCAGCGAAGGCGAGGCCATCCTGTGGGGCGAGTCGCTGGGCGCGGGGCTGGCCAACATGAAGGCCTACCAGGGCCATGCCAGCCTGGCCGATCCGCACGGCTCGCTGGTCACGTGGACCGTGATCGAGAAGGGCGGCATCATCGTCGACCGCTCGGGCCGGCGCTTCGGCGACGAAAGCATCGGCTACTCGGCCTTTGCCGCGCTGGAGCTGGCGCGCACGGGGCCGTTCTGGGTGATCGCCGATACCCGGGTGCGCGACGTCACGGCGGCCGGGCAGGAAGAGTATGCCGAACTCGTCGCGCACGGCGGCGTGCTCGAGGGCGGCCTGGAAGAACTGTGCGCCCGCACAGGCATCGATGCCGCCGGGTTGGCGGCCACGCTGCGGGCGGCGCGCCAGTGCGCCGCGGACGGCGGCGTCGACGCCCACGGGCGCGCGCAATGGGGCCTGGGCCCGCTGGGCGAGCGGCTGACCGCCACGCGCATCGGCCCGGCGATCTTCCACACCCAGGGCGGCCTGCGCGTCGATATCGACGGTCGCGTGCTGACGGACCAGGCCGGCGTCATCGACGGGCTGTGGGCCGGCGGCGGGGCGGCGTGCGGCATCAGCGGCAACCGGGGCAGCCTGGGCTACATGTCGGGCAACGGCCTGTTGTCCGCGCTGGGATTGGGTTTGCGCATCGGCCAGGCGATCGCGTCCCGGCTGGGCGAGGAGCAGGCATGACACACGATTTCAGCGGTTCCCTGATGGCTGGCGGCACGCCCACCCGGGCCCTGGCCGATTGGTGCGCGGCGCTGCGCGACGGCCGGCCGTCCGAGGCGGTGCTGCGCGAAAGCGCCCGGCATGTGCTCGATACGCTGGCCGCGTGCGCGGCGGGCATGCGCCAGCCCCTGGTGCGCGCGGCCATCGAGCTCGAGCGCGGCATCAATGCGCAGCCCGGGCCGGTTGCCTTGTTCGGCGGCGCCGAACGCTGGACCGTGCTGGAGTCCGCCGGCCTGATGGCGGTGGCCTGCCATGCCCTGGAAATGGACGATGGCAACCGCGAGGGTTCCATCCACCCGGCCACCACGGTCGTGCCCGCCGTGCTGGCGTTGGGCTGGCGGCAGGGGGCCGACTACCTCGAATTCCTGTGCGCGGTCGTCGCCGGCTTCGAAGTGGCGGTCAGCATTGCCGAAGCCCTGCATCCGCATGCCAGCCAGCGCGGCTTCCAGACTACGCCGGTCGCCGGGGTGGTGGGCGCGGCGGCCGCGTGCGCGACCTTGCTGGGCCTGGACAGCGCCGGCATCGAAAGCGCGATGGGCCTGGCCGCCAGCGCGTCCGGCGGCCTGTTCGCCTATCTGGCCGGCGGCGGCAACGTCAAGAAATTCCACCCGGGCCATGCCGCGCGCGAAGGATTGCGCGCCGCGCTCATGGCCCGGCAAGGCGCGGCCCAGGGGCCGCGCGGCGTCATCGAGGGGCGCGCGGGCCTGCTGCAGGCGTTCGGCGGCCTTGCGCAATGGGACGGCAGCCGCGCGCGCGAACGCGCCGCGCCGGCCATCGTCCGTTCGTACCTGAAACCCTATCCCTGCTGCCGCCATATTCATCCGGCCATCGATGCCGTTCTGGCGCTGAAGGCGGGTGCCGCGTGGCAGGCGGCGGACGTGGCGGCCATCGAGGTCGAAACCTACGGCGCGGCCATGCCGCACGCCCGCTTGCCGTGGGACACCCTCGAAGTCGCCCAGCTGTCGTTTCCCTGGGTCATGGCGCTGGCCTGCGCGGACGGCGCGGTGACCCTGGCCGGTTTCTCGGAAGCGGCGCGGGCGCGGCCCGATCTCAATGCGCTGGCGGCGCGCGTCAGCGTGACGCAGACGCAGGAGTGCGACAGCCTGTACCCGGCCAGCGGCCCGGCGCGGGTCACGTTGCGCCTGCGCTCGGGCGAGAGCCTGTCGGAGTGGGTGGCCGATCCGCTCGGTTCGGCTGACCGGCCGCTGGCCGACGAGGCGCTGGACCGCAAGGCCGAAGAGGCTTTCGGCCTGGTGTTCCCGGCCGCGAAGGTACAGGCCCTGATCGGCCAGCTGCGCCGCCTGGAGCCCTGGCCGCTGGCCGAGCTGTATTGAGCGCGTCGCCCGCGTGGCGCCACGCGGGCGGCGTGTACCGGATTCTCAACGCAACTGTCGGAAGTCCCATGAGCAGAAAATTCCTGAGCGCCCTGCGCAACGCGGGCATGTGCGGTGTCATGATGCTGGGCGGCCTGTCGGCCGCGCCCGCGGCGGCGGCCGACGCCTGGCCCGGCCAGCCGATACGCATGGTCGTGCCGTTCGCGCCTGGCGGCGCGGTCGATACGCTGGGCCGGCTGGTGGCCAAACAGCTGACCGATGTCCTGGGGCAGAGCGTCGTGGTCGAGAACAAACCCGGCGCGGGCGGCAACATCGGCTCCAATATCGTGGCCAAGGCCGCCCCGGATGGCTATACGCTGCTGTTCGGCGCGGCCGGCAACATCACCATCAATCCTTCGCTGTTCGACAACATGCCGTACAACGTCGAGAAGGATCTGGCGCCCGCCGCGCTGGCCGGCCAATCGATGAACGTGCTGGTGGTGCCGGCCGCGCTGCCGGTCAATTCGGTCGCCGAGCTCATCGACTACGCCCGCAAGCATCCGGACAAACTCAACTACGGCTCATCGGGCAATGGCGGCACCACGCACCTGGCCGGCGAACTGTTCAACGCGATGGCGGGAACGCGCATCACGCACGTGCCCTACCAGGGCAGCGGCCCGGCCATGATCGACCTGCTGGCCGGACGGGTGCAACTGATGTTCGACAACCTGCCGTCGGCCATGCCGCATATCCAGCGCCGCGACCTCAAGGCGCTGGGCGTGACCGGCGCCATGCGCAGCCCGCAATTGCCCGACGTGCCCACCATCGCCGAAACCGGGCTGGCCGGGTTCGAGGCGACGACCTGGTTCGGCGTGTTCGCGCCCGCGGGTACGCCGCAGGCCGTGCTCGAGCGCCTCAACGGCGCGGTCAACCAGGTGATGCAAAGCGCGCCGGTCGAGCAGAAGCTGCAGTCCATGGCGGCCTATTTCCAGCCCACCTCCCGGGCGCAATTCCAGACGCTCATCCGCGACGACACGGCCAAGTGGGCCCGCGTCATCAAGGCGGCGGGAATCAAGCTGAACTAGGGGGCAGGGCGCGCCGCGCGGCGCGCCCGTCTCTCAGGCCCGGCGCGCCAACGCGGCGAGCCAGGCGCCGGTTTCCTCGTCGAGCGCCGCCTGCCAGGCGGCGGGCGCGATGGCCTGCGGCAGGCGCGGCAGCACGTCGGCGCCGAGCCGGGCCAGCTTGTCCTCGAACTGCGCCGGCGTGACCGGGTTGTCGGGGCTGCCGGTCGCGCTCAGGCAGCTGGCGCGCAGCACCCGCCCGTCGTCCAGTTCCACCTCGAGCCAGGCCGGCCGGTCGTGCGGCGCGGGCATGGGCGCGTCGGCCAGGCGCATGCGCACTTGCTCGCGCAGCGCGGCCACCGCCGGGTCGGACAGCGTCGACTGGCTGAAGGCCGCGGCGCTGCCGGTGCCCAGCGCCAGCGCGGCCGCCACCATGTGCGGCATGGAAAATCGCGCGCCCAGGGTGGTCGTGGGGTGGACCGTGTCCAGGGTCAGCGCCAGCGGGTGGGTGTCCAGGCGGATGGCGCGGATGCGCGCCGGCTCGAAGGCCGGGTCGGCGCGCAGCGCCAGGCAGGCCTGTACGGCGGAGTGCCCGTGCTGGCAGCACGAATACAGTTTCTGGTAGCCGTGCGAGAGCGACCAGCGCGTGCCCAGCTCGCGCGTGATTTCGCCTTCGCGCAGGCTCGCCTTGACGATGCCCGCGCAGACTTCTTCCATGCTGGCGGGGGAGCCGCCGAAGCCGCATTCGGCCCAGTCGGCGCACTGCATGCCGTTGACCGCGCCGGCGGCGGCCCAGCCGTTGCGGATCAGGACGCCGGCCATCAGGTGCGAACGCGGTCCCATGCTGGCGGTGGTGATGGCGCCGGACACGGCGCGCAGCAAGGTCTGCGCGTCATGGCCGCGCAGCAGCGATACCGCGGCCGCCGCGCCGACCGCGCTCCACAGCGCGTGGCCGTGCACGGGCGGCGGCATGACATGGAAACTCATGGCGCAGCGCGTGACCAGTTCGTAGGCGCCGGTCAGGGCCGTGAGCACGTCGCGCAGGCGCGCGCGCGTGGCCGTGGCCTCGGCCAGCAGCGCGGGCAGGGTATAGATGCCGGCATGGCAGATTGCCAGCCGGAATCCTTCGTCGAGTTCGCACCAGTTGCCGGCCAGGGCATTCCAGGAGGCGGCTTCCATGCGGCCCACGCGCGGCAGCGCCGGGCTGAGCAGGGGCGATTCGGCCGCGCCGGCGCGCGCCGTCAGCAACGCGGCGTAGCGGCGCAATTCGGGCTCCGGGGCGGCGGCGGCCATGGCCGCCAGGTCGTCGCACAGGACGTCCACCGCGCGCTGGCGCACGGCGTCGGGAATGGCGTCCCAGGTCAGCGTGGAGACGAACTGGCAGACTTCGGCCAGCCCGGCGGCGAAACGGTCCGAGGGCGTGGCAGGCAGGGCAGGGGTCATTGGATGGCGGGTTCGCTCAGTTGGCTGGCGACGTGGTTGGCGGCCCGCTCGATGTGCGAGCGCATGAGGGATTCGGCCAGGCGCGCGTCGCGGCTGGCGATGGCGCGCACGATCTGCCAATGCTCGTCGTAGGCGTCGTCCTTGCGCTCGAGCGCCGAGCCCGAGTGCCGGCGATAGATGCGCAGCAGGTGGTAGAGGTCTTCGCACAGCGCGGCGATGATGCGCTTGTTGCCGCTGGCCCGCACGATGCGTTCGTGCAGGTCGAAATGGCGCTCCTCGCCGTTCGGGGCGCCTTCGCGCCGCGCTGCCCAGCTCTGGTAGTGCGCATCCATGTCGCGCTGCAATTGCGCGATATCGGCGTCGCTCATGCGCTGCGTGGCCAGGAAACAGGCCACGCCTTCCAGGCCCATGCGCATCTGGAACAGCTCGAGCGCCGATTCGGCCGACATCGCGACCACGCGCGCCTTCATGTACGGTTCGCGGGTGACGATCTGGATGCCCTGCAGGCGGCGCACCGCTTCGCGCACCGGGCCGCGGCTCACGCCGAATTCGCGCGCCAGTTCCACCTCGTTGATCACGCCGCCGGGAGGCAGCCCGCCGGCATAGATGCCGTCGAGCATGCGTTGGTACACCACGTCGGTGAGGGGGGCGTCGATGCCATTCTTGTCGATGGCGGTAATGGGCTTTTCCTTCATGGCGTAAAGGTAGAAGGAGCCGGTAAAAGTGTCAACTCTTTTGCGGAAAGAGGGTGCGACAGGAAGGGGCCCCGTGGGGCAGGCGCCTGCGGCATGGTGTGTCTGTCCCTGCTGGGACAGGCACATCGATCTACGCCATGAACGGCATCGAGAGTTTGCGGGTGCCAGTCCCCATGCGGGGACAGGCACCCGGAAAGAAAAAAGCCAGTTGCGTGAGCAACTGGCTTTCCGGAATCTTTTGGCGGAGCGGACGGGGCTCGAACCCGCGACCCCCGGCGTGACAGGCCGGTATTCTAACCAACTGAACTACCGCTCCGCAGCGGCGTAACTTGCTACACCATGCCAGACGAACTGGCGTCCCCTAGGGGATTCGAACCCCTGTACTCACCGTGAAAGGGTGATGTCCTAGGCCTCTAGACGAAGGGGACAGGACGGGTACTACCTGATACTACGTTACTACTTTACTTCGCCTTGGACTGGTGGAGGTAAGCGGGATCGAACCGCTGACCTCTTGCATGCCATGCAAGCGCTCTCCCAGCTGAGCTATACCCCCGGTGTAAAACATCCTAATCAAGCTGGTAACTCAACCGCATTTCTGCTGAAATTTCGGTTTTCGTTGCCGGTTTGTTTAGTGCCGTTGGCGAAGAAACGAGATTATGCACGAGTTTTTCATGGCGTGCAAGTCGAGGGAAAAATAAATCGACAGAGCCATGCGTGCGCTTGCGTGTCGGTTTGAGTATGGCGCCGACCTGTCCTAATCTTGGCGCAGCCCGGCCGCGGGCGCATGCCCATCACGCAGGAGCACGCCATCATGAGCACTTCATTTCCCACCCAGAGGCTGGGCGCCACCGATATGCGGATCACGCGCGTGGGTTTCGGCGCCTGGGCGATAGGCGGGCCGGGCTGGTCCGTGGGCTGGGGCGCGCAGGACGATGGCGAGTCCATCCGCGCGATCCGCCACGCGGTGAATCGCGGCATCAACTGGATCGATACCGCGGCCGTCTACGGGCTGGGTCATTCCGAAAGCCTGGTGGGCCGCGCGCTGGCCGGCATGCCGCCGTCGGAGCGGCCCTATGTCTTCACCAAGGGCGGGCTGGTCGGCTCGCCCGCCGACCCCATGGCCAAGCCGCGCCGCATCGGCGCCCCGGACAGCCTGCGGCGCGAGGTCGAGGCGTCGTTGCGCAGGCTGGGCGTCGAAGCCATCGATCTCTACCAGATGCATTGGCCGGCCGGCGACGGCACGCCCCTCGAGGTCTATTGGCAAACGCTGCTCGATCTGCGCCAGGCCGGCAAACTGCGCCATGTCGGCCTGTCCAACCACAATCTGGCGCAGGTGCAGGCGGCCGAGCAACTGGGCCATGTCGAAACGCTGCAACCGCCGTTCTCGGCCATACGCCGCGAAAGCGCCCAAGACCTGCTGCCCTGGTGCGCAAGCCACGACACCGGCGTCATCGTCTACAGCCCCATGCAGTCGGGCCTGCTGTCGGGCGCCTTCAGCGCCGAGCGTGCCGCGGCCTTGCCGGAAGGGGACTGGCGCGCCCGCAACGCCGAATTCATGGCGCCGCGGTTGGCGGCCAACCTCGAGTTTGCCGATGCGCTCAAGCCGATCGCGCGGCACCACGGCGCCAGCGTGGGGGCGATTGCCGTCGCCTGGACGCTGGCCTGGCCCGGCGTCACCGGCGCCATCGCGGGCGCGCGCAGCGCCGAGCAGGTGGACGGCTGGCTGGGCGCGGCGACGCTGGAGCTGGATCCCGATGACATGCGCCAGATTGCCGATGCGCTGGCGCGCACCGGCGTGGGCGGCGGGCCCCTGCTGCCGCCGCCCGACGAGGCGGCGCTCGCGCTGACGGCGCGGCCCTAGGGCTGGCGCGGTCGGCGGCTGCGCGCCGCGGCGGCGATCAGCAGCAGCCCGATCAGCGCCAGCGCGGGCTTGTCGCCGAAGCGGGCGTAAGGCGTCAGGCCGGTCATGCCCTGCACGGCGACCGGCAGCACGCCGGCGCGGTCGGCCGGCAGCGCGGCCGCGACGCGCCCGCGCGCATCGATGGCGGCGGTGATGCCGGTGTTGGTGGCGGCCACCATGGGGCGCGCCGTTTCCATGGTGCGCAGCCGGCCGATCTGCAGGTGCTGGCGCAATGCCCACGTATCGCCGAACCAGCCGAGGTTGCTGACATTGGCCATGATGGTGGCGCCGGGCTGGCCGTCGGGGCCATCCTGCAGCGCAGGCAGCAGTTCGGGGCCGAACAGGTCTTCGTAGCAGATGTTGAAGGCGATGCGCTGGCCCGCGATGTCGAAGCTGGGCTGGCGCGCGGCGCCGCGATCGAAGTCGCCCAGCGGGATGTCCAGCATGTCGACGAACCAGCGGAACCCCGGCGGGACGTATTCGCCCCAGGGCACCAGGTGCTGCTTGTCGTAGCGCATGGCGGTGGTGCCGGTGCGCAGTTGCTCGACGGGCGTGCCGGCGTCGAAGCCGATCACGCTGTTGGTGTAGCGGTGCCCCGCGGCGCCGTCGGGCAGCGTGTGCAGCGGCACGCCCATGGCGATGTGGGCATCGGCGCGCCGCGCCACCTCGATCCAGGCGTCCCAGACACTGGCGGGCAACTGGTCCTGGAAAATGGGCAGCACGGTTTCGGGCAGGATGATGAGATCAGGCTTGGGCTCGCCGGCGCGCGGCGGCAGCGCGGCCAGTTCGAGGTGCCGCCGCAGTCCGGTCTCAAGCAGCGCCGGATCGAATTTCTGCGACTGCTCGACGTTGCCCTGCACCAGGCGCAGGTGCAGCGGCTGCCCTTCGGGCCGCGACCAGCTGAACTGGCCGAGCAGCCAGCCGGCGGCCGCCAGCAGCAGCGCCACCCCGGCCGCCAGGGCCTGGCGGCTGTCGATGCGTCCCGAGGCCGATTGCCACAGGCCGGCCAGCGCGGCGGCCGCGAAGGCGGCCAGCAGCGCCATGCCATGCACGCCCAGCAGCGGCGCCCAGCCGGCCAGCGGGCCGTCGACGTGCGCGTAGCCGATGTTCAGCCACGGGAAACCGGTCAGCACTACGGCGCGCAGCCATTCGAGCGCGGCCCAGCAGGCGGCCCAGGTGGCGGCGGCGTAGAGGGTGCGGCGCGCGCGCGCCGGCGGGCTGGCGTCCCAATGGGGCGGGCTCAGCCAGCGCGCGGCGGCGCAGGCCAGGCCCGGGAACAGCGCCAGGAACGCCGACAGCGCCAGCACGCCGGCCGCCGCCAGCGGCGCGGCCAGCCCGCCGTAGTCGTGCATGCTGACGTACAGCCAGTACAGGCCCAGGCTGAAGCTGAACATGGCGAACAGCCAGCCGCGCGCCAGCGCCCGCCGCGCCGAGGGCGCCTGCAAGGTGGCATGCGCGGCCACCGCCAGCGCGATGACCTGCACCGGCGCCAGCGACCAGGCGGGCAGGGGATCGGGGGCGAAGCTCAGTGCGTGCGCGGCGCCCGCGGCGGCCAGGATGGCGGGTTGGCGCCAGGCTGGCCCCTTGCCGGCCGGGCTCATTCAGCGGCGCTCGCCGGAGGCTGCGCGCCCGCGATGCGGCGCACGCGCAGCCACAGGGCGCGCCGCGCGTCGGCGCGCACGACTTCGATATGCAGGCCGTCGTGGTCGGCGCTGTCGCCGCGGCGCGGAATGCGCCCCAGCTGGCCGCCCAGCCAGCCGCCCACGCTGTCGTATTCGTCGTCGGGCAGGTCGGTGGCAAAGGTGGCGTTGAAATGGCTGATGTCCGTCGAGGCGGTCAGGCGCCACTGGTTCTCGCCCTCGGGGAAGATCGACTCTTCCTCGTCCTCGTCGAATTCGTCCTCGATGTCGCCGACGATCTGCTCCAGCACGTCTTCCATGGTGACCAGGCCGGAAATGCCGCCATGTTCGTCGATGACGATCGCCAGGTGGTTGCGGCTGGCGCGGAACTCGCGCAGCAGCACGTTCAGGCGCTTGACCTCGGGGATGAACACGGCCGGCCGGACCAGCGAGCGGATATCCAGCGCCGGCTCGAGCATGTAGCGCAGCAGATCCTTGGCGAGCAGGATGCCGATGATGTTGTCGCGGTCGTCTTCGTAGACCGGAAAGCGCGAGTGCGCGGTCTCGATGATGGTGGCCAGCAACTGCGGCAGCGGCTGGGCGATATCGAGCAGATCCATGCGCGAGCGCGGCACCATGATGTCGGCGACGGTGCGCTCGGACACGGCCAGCGCGCCCTTGATCATGGCGTAGGACTCTGCGTCGAGCAGCTCGCGTTCGTGCGCGGCTTCGAGGATGGCCTTGATGCCTTCGCGGTCTTCAGGCTCGCGCCGCACCAGGGAAAGCAGACGGTCCAGCAGGGATTTGGGAGAGGATTTGGCGGCGCGCTGAGCGTGCGCCTCGGTAGCAGGGTAAGGGTCGGACATCGTCCAGGCGGACAAGTTGGTAAAGATTCAGCATAACCGAATATTTGGCGCAAGTTGTTACGCCGCGCTCCGATTTTGCATACAACAGCGGCCATTGTTCCCCGATTTGGGGTGCATTGGCGTCAATCTGCGCGGCGCCGTCAGGCGGTCAGATAGGGGTCGGCGATTCCCATGCGCGCCAGCACGGCGGTTTCCAGGGCCTCCATGCGCCGCGCCTGGCCGGCCTTGACGTGGTCGTAGCCCAGCGCATGCAGGGTGCCGTGCACCGTCAGGTGGGCCGCATGGGCGAGCAGCGTCTTGCGCTGCTCGCGCGCCTCGCGGGCCAGCACCGGCACGCACACCACGATGTCGCCGCGCGCCACGCCGTCGGGGCCTGTGCCGTATTCGAACGTGAGCACGTTGGTGGCGTAGTCGCGGCCGCGGAATTCGCGGTTCAGGCGCCGGCCTTCTGCCAGCCCCACCAGGCGCAGGCCGAGTTCGGCGCCGGCCAGTCCGGCGTGCCCGTCGCCGGCGGCGCCGGCCAGCGCATACTGGACCCAGCGGCGCAGCCGCCAGCGCGGCAGCCGAGCCTCGGCCACCCCATATTGCACCGACAGCGACAGCTCAGTCGCCATTGGCGGCCGCCTGGTCGTAGGCGTCGACGATGCGCGCCACCAGCGGATGGCGCACCACGTCGCGGCTGGTGAAGCGGGTCGTGGCGATGCCCTGGACGTCCTCGAGCACCTGCACGGCGTGCGCCAGCCCGCTTTGCTGGCCGCGCGGCAGGTCGACCTGCGAGGGGTCGCCGGTAATGACGGCCTTGCTGCCGAAACCGATCCGGGTCAGGAACATTTTCATCTGCTCCGGCGTGGTGTTCTGGGCCTCGTCCAGGATCACGAAGGCGTGGTTGAGCGTGCGCCCGCGCATGTAGGCCAGCGGGGCGATCTCGATGGTCTGCTTCTCGAACAGGCGCTGCACGCGCTCGAAGCCCATCAGGTCGTACAGCGCGTCGTACAGCGGCCGCAGATAGGGGTCGACCTTCTGCGCCAGGTCGCCCGGCAGGAACCCCAGCCGCTCGCCGGCCTCGACGGCCGGGCGCGTCAGCACCAGTCGCTGCACCGTGTCGCGCTCCATGGCGTCGATGGCGCAGGCCACGGCCAGCCAGGTCTTGCCGGTGCCGGCCGGCCCCACGCCGAACGTGATGTCGTGCTTGAGGATGTTGTTCATGTAGTCGCGCTGGCGCGGCGTGCGCGGGCGCAGGTCGGTGCGCCGCGTGCGCAGCACCACGCCGCCGCTTTCGTCGTCGACCGGCGGCAGCGTCTGGTCGAGTTCGCGCGGGTCGGCCTGGACCTCGGCCGGGCGGCCCACGCCGATCTCGACCAGGCCGAGCTGGATGTCGTCGACCGACAGCGCGCGGTGGGTGGCCTGCTCGTGAAAGCGCCGCAGGGCCCGCCCGGCCAGTTCGGCCTGTTCGCCCTCTATCGTGACCCGGCTGCCGCGGCGCGCCAGTTTCACGCCCATGCCGTCGGCGAGCTGGCGCAGGTTCTCGTCCAGCGGGCCGCACAGGTTGGCGAGGTGGATGTTGTCGCCATCGAGATTGACGATGACGGGCATGGTGCGGCGGGCGCGGCTGCGGGAAGTGCTCATTCGGCTCCGGAGGTGTCGCGTTCGATGCCGGCGACGCGGCCGCGCAGCGAGTTGGTGTGGGCGTGGGTGATGACGACGTCGACCATATGGCCGATCAGGCGCGGCACGCCGGGGAAGTTGACGATGCGGTTGTTCTCGGTGCGGCCCATCAGTTCGTTGGGGTCGCGTCGCGACGGGCCTTCGACCAGCACGCGCTGGCGGGTGCCGATCATGCCCTGGGCGATGGCCGCGGCCTGCTGGTTGATGAGCGCCTGCAACTGCTGCAGGCGGCGCAGCTTGACGTCCTGCGGCGTGTCATCGTGCAGGTCCGCCGCCGGCGTGCCGGGACGGCGCGAATACACGAACGAGAACGAGGTGTCGAAGCCGACGTCCTCGATCAGCTTCATGGTCTTCTGGAAGTCCTCCTCGGTCTCGCCCGGGAAGCCGACGATGAAGTCCGACGACAGCGTCAGGCTGGGGCGCGCGGCGCGCAGGCGGCGCACCACCGACTTGAACTCCAGCGCGGTATAGCCGCGCTTCATGGCCGCCAGCACGCGGTCGCTGCCGGCCTGCACGGGCAGGTGCAGGAACGACACCAGCTTGGGCAGCCGCGCGTAGGCGTCGACCATGCGTTGGGTCATTTCCTTCGGGTGCGAGGTGGTGTAGCGGATCCGTTCGATACCGGGAATCTCGTGCACGTATTCCAGCAGCATGGCGAAATCGGCGATTTCGCCGCTATCGCCCATGGCGCCGCGGTAGGCATTGACGTTCTGGCCCAGCAGCGTGACTTCCTTGACGCCCTGGTCGGCCAGGTCGGCGACCTCGAGCAGGACGTCGTCGAAGGGCCGCGAAACCTCTTCGCCGCGCGTGTAGGGCACCACGCAGAAGCTGCAGTACTTGCTGCAGCCTTCCATGATGGACACGAACGCGGTGGCGCCATCGATGCGCGGCGGGGGCAGGGCGTCGAACTTCTCGATTTCGGGGAAGCTGATATCGACCTGCGACACACCCTGGGCGCGGCGGCGCTTGATCAGGTCGGGCAGCCGGTGCAGGGTCTGCGGGCCGAACACCACGTCGACATAGGGCGCGCGCTTGACGATGGCCTCGCCTTCCTGGCTGGCCACACAGCCGCCCACGCCGATCACCAGGTTGGGATTCTGCTTCTTGAGGTGCTGCACCCGGCCCAGGTCGGAGAACACCTTCTCCTGCGCCTTCTCGCGCACGGAACAGGTGTTGAACAGGATGACATCGGCATCCTCGGGGTTGTCGGTCAGCTCCAGCCCCTGGTCGGCGCGCAGCACATCGGCCATCTTGTCCGAGTCGTACTCGTTCATCTGGCAGCCGAAGGTGCGGATATACAATTTGCCCAGGCCCTGGGCGGCGGTGGCCGGCGTGCCGGCATCGGACGGGCCGGCGCCGTCGCGTTTGACAGTGGTTTCTTGCATGGCGGTCGCCGTGACGGGTGTAGATCCCGGGGGCGTAAGTGGACGAAACCGCCTATTTTAGCCTGTCACCCGCGCGTGGTCTTGGCGGTGCCGTATTTGGCAAGTACTATTGCTGGCCGCCGGGCTGCGGCTATCCGGCCCTTATCTCATACCGCCCCATGACCGCAGAACCGATCGCCGCTTTTCCCCCGCCCCAATCCGGGTCGCCCGGCCAGGGGGGGCTGGCCAGCCTGCTGCGCCGCTGCCTGGTGCCGGTGCTGCTGCTGCTGGGGTGCGCCGCCTGGATCGACCGGCCGCTGACGCTGTGGATCAACCGCAGCGTGTCGCCGCAGCTCAATACGGTGTTCGATTACATCGGCAACCTGGGCGACAGCGGCACCTATGTGACGCTCGGGCTGGCGGCCTATATCCTCGGCCTGCAAGGCATGCTGCGCGGCTGGGCCGCGCCATGGGGCTGGACCTGCGAGAAGATCGCGCGCGCCGGCATGCTGCTGCTGGCCACGCTGACCGCCGGCGGGCTGGTGACCTGGGTGCTCAAGAACATCGTGGCGCGCGCCCGCCCCGAGGAGCTGCTCGACGACGGCATCTACGGCATGGGCCGCATGTTCGCCGGCAGTCCCTTCAATTCGTTTCCGTCCAGCCATACCCAGACGGCGTTCGCCGTCGCGGCCGTGCTGGGCATCCTGGCGCCGCGCTGGCGCTGGCCGGCGCTGGCGCTGGCCGCGCTGGTGGCGATCAGCCGGGTCATCAATCGCGACCATTACCTGTCGGATGTGTGCGCCGCTGCCCTGATCGCCGTGGTGGCGGCCTACGCCATCAAACCCTACGTGCTGTCGCCGAGCCACACCTGGCCGTTGCGCGCGCCCTGGCGCTGGCGCAAGCGCGGCTGACGGGGCGCCTGTCCCCACTCCCCATGCGGGGACGGGCGCCTCGCGCATCGGGCCTCATGTAAAAAACCCTGTCCGGCCATGCGGCCGGACAGGGTTTCTTTTTCCGGGAACGGCCTCTCAGGCGACTTCGACTTCGTCGCCGTCCTTCTTGACCGGCTTGACCAGGTCCTCGCGCTTGACCCCCATCCACATGGCCAGCGCGGCGGCGACGAACACCGACGAATAGATGCCGAACCAGATGCCGATGGTCAGGGCCAGCGAGAAGTAGTGCAGGGTCGGGCCGCCGAAGAACAGCATGGCCAGCACCATCATCTGCGTCGAGCCGTGGGTGATGATGGTGCGCGAGATCGTCTGCGTGATCGCGCTGTTGATGACTTCCTGCACCGAGGCCTTGCGGTACTTGCGGAAGTTCTCGCGGATCCGGTCCATGATGACGACCGATTCGTTGACCGAGTAGCCCAGCACCGCCAGGACCCCGGCCAGCACCGCCAGCGAGAACTCCCACTGGAAGAACGCGAAAAAGCCCAGGATGATGACCACGTCGTGCAGGTTGGCGATCACGCCCGCCACGGCGAACTTCCATTCGAAGCGCAGGCCCAGGTAGACCATGATGCCGATCACCACGACCAGCAGCGCCATCAGGCCGTTGTGCAGCAGCTCCTGGCCGATCTGCGGGCCGACGAACTCGACCCGGCGCAGTTCCACCGCCGGATCGGCCGCCTTCAGCGCGCCCATCACGGTTTCGCTCTGGGTGGCCGAGGTCTGGCCTTCGGCGATCGGCAGGCGGATCATGACGTCGCGCGAGGTGCCGAAGTTCTGCACCTGGAAGTCGGTATAGCCCAGCGTGCCGATGGCCGTGCGCACCTGGTCGAGCTGGGCGGTCTGGGCATAGCTGACTTCCATGACCGTGCCGCCGGTGAACTCGATCGACAGGTGAAAGCCGCGCGTGACGATGAAGAACACGGCCGCCAGGAACGTGACCAGGCTGATGATGTTCAGCACCAGGGCATGGCGCATGAACGGGATGGTGCGATGAATCCGGAAAAATTCCATGTTTCGCCTTGCGTATCAGGACGGCGGGCGGCCCGGGCCGCCCGCATCGATCAGTTTGCCTTGGGTTTCCAGACCGTGCCGATGGAAATGCTCGACAGCTTCTTCTTGCGGCCATACCAGAGGTTGGCCAGCGCGCGCACGCCCACCACCGACGAGAACATCGAGGTGACGATGCCCAGGCAGTGCACCACGGCAAAGCCGCGGATCGGGCCCGAGCCGAACGCCAGCAGCGCCAGGCCGACGATCAGCGTGGTGAGGTTGGAGTCCAGGATGGTGCCCCATGCGCGCTCGAAGCCATGGTGGATGGCCTGTTGCGGCGTGGCGCCGTTGCGCAGCTCTTCGCGGATGCGCTCGTTGATGAGCACGTTGGCGTCGATGGCCATGCCCAGGGTGAGGGCGATGGCGGCGATGCCGGGCAGGGTCAGGGTTGCCTGCAGCATGGACAGCAGCGCCAGCAGCAGCAGCACGTTGACCGTCAGGCCGATGGTCGAGAAGATGCCGAACAGGTGGTAGTACACGATGATGAAAACGGCGATCGCGATGAAGCCATACAGCGTCGAGTAGAACCCCTTGGCGATGTTGTCCGCGCCCAGGCTGGGGCCGATGGTGCGTTCCTCGATGATGGACATGGGCGCGGCCAGCGCGCCGGCGCGCAGCAGCAGCGCCGTGTCGGCGGCTTCCTCGGCGCTCATGCTGCCGGAGATCTGCACCTGGCCGCCGCCGATTTCGCTGCGGATGACCGGCGCGGTGACGACTTCGCCCTTGCCGTTCTCGAACAGCAGGATGGCCATGCGCTTGCCGACGTTGTCGCGGGTGACGTCGCGGAAGATGCGCGCGCCCTTGGAATCCAGCGTCAGGTGCACGGCCGGCTGCTGGGTCTGGCCGTCGCGGCCGGGCTGGGCGTCCTGCAGGTTTTCGCCGGTCAGCACCACCTGGCGGCGCACCAGCAGGGGGCGGCCGTCGCGATCGGTGTAGCGCTCCAGGCCGAACGGCACGCTGCCCGCGGCCAGGGCCGATTGCGCCGCCGGGCTGTCGTCGACCATGCGGATCTCGAGCGTGGCGGTGCGGCCCAGCAGCTCCTTGGCCTTGGCCACGTCCTGCACGCCGGGCAACTGCACGATGATGCGGTCGGCGCCTTGCTGCTGGATGACCGGCTCGGCCACGCCCAGCTCGTTGATGCGGTTGTGCAGGGTGTTGATGTTCTGCTTGAGGGCGGTGTCCTGCACGCGGGTGACCGCGGCCGGATTGAGCATGCCCGTCAGCTGCAGCTTGCCGCCGTCGCTGGTTTCGGTGAACTGCAGGTCGGGCAGGCGCGAGCGCAGCACGTCGCGGGCGCGGTCGCGTTGCTCGGCGGTGGCGAAAGTGGCCACGACCGACTGGCCCGAGCGCTCGATGGCGCCGACGTCGGCCTTCTGGTCGCGCAGCACGCTGCGCACGTCGGCCACCAGCGAGTCATAGCGCGCCGTCAGGGCGCCCTGCATGTCGACCTGCAGCAGGAAGTGCACGCCGCCGCGCAGGTCCAGGCCCAGGTACATGGGCTTGGGCTCGAACCAGCCCAGCGACCGCATCCAGGGCGGCGAGGCGGGCAGCAGGTTCAGCGCCACGGTGTAATGGGGGTCGCCGGCCACGGTGTTGAGCGTGCGGTCGATCAGGTCGCGCGCCTGCAGCTGCACGTCGGTGGACGGAAAGCGCGCGCGCACCGTGCCCAGCGTGCCGTTCTGCTCGTAGTAGACGCTGTCGGCCGGCAACTGGGCGTTTTCGATGATCTGCTGGACCTGCTCCAGCGTGGCCTGGTCGACCTTGATCGTCGCCTTGGCGGACGAGACCTGGACGGCGGGGGACTCGCCGTAGAAGTTGGGCAGGGTATAGAGCAGGCCGATGACGACCGCAACCAGGACCGTGATGTATTTCCAGAGGGGATAGCGGTTCATTGCCGGCTACTTCGTGCGGTGGGTGAGCGGAACAAGGCCCCGCCACGCGGGGCCTTGTGTGACCTTACAGGGCCTTGATGGTTCCCTTGGGCAGGACCGCGGACACGGCGGTCTTCTGCATCACCACTTCGACCGGCTTGTCGGCCAGTTCGGAGACTTCGACGGTGATATAGCTGTCGGTAACCTTGGAAACCTTGCCCAGCATGCCGCCCGAGGTGACGACCTCGTCGCCCTTGGACAGGGCGGCGACCATGTTGCGATGTTCTTTCTGGCGCTTCATCTGCGGACGGATCATCAGGAAATAGAGGATCACGAACATCAGAACGATGGGCAGCATGCCCATCAGCGCGTTGCCTTCGGCCGGCGCGGCCTGGGCCAGCACGAGGCCGGCGGTATCGATAGCAGACATTGGTGTACTCCTGGTTGGTTGTTCGAGTCTATATAGGTTGTCTGTATGCCTGTCCCCCGCGCGAGCCTTGGACAGGGCAAGCCGACTATTGTAGCGATGTTGGCGCGGCGCAACGAGGGCCGCGCCGCGCGGGGGGGACGGCCCGCCCTAGTCGACCCCGCGCGCGCGGTCGGCGGCGAACCGGGCGCGCCACGCCTCGAAGCGGCCGGCGGCGATCGCCTCGCGCATTTCGCCCATGATGGCCAGGTAGAAGTGCAGGTTGTGCAAGGTGTTCAGGCGCGCGCCGGTGATTTCGTTGGCGCGCTGCAGGTGGTGCAGGTAGGCGCGCGAGAAGTGGCCGCAGGTGTGGCAGGCGCAGCTGGGGTCGAGCGGGCGCGTGTCGTCGCGGTATCTGGCGTTGCGGATCTTGACGTCGCCGTAGCGGGTGAACAGCCAGCCGTTGCGGGCGTTGCGGGTCGGCATGACGCAGTCGAACATGTCCACGCCGCGCGCCACTCCCTCGACCAGGTCCTCGGGGGTGCCCACGCCCATCAGGTAGCGCGGCGCCTGCGCCGGCAGGCGCGGCGTGACATGCGCCAGGATGCGCATCATGTCTTCCTTGGGCTCGCCCACCGACAGGCCGCCGATGGCATAGCCGTGAAAGCCGATTTCGGCCAGCCCGGCCAGCGACTCGTCGCGCAGCGCCTCGTACATGCCGCCCTGCACGATGCCGAACAGCGCGTTGGGGTTGCCCAGCCGGTCGAACTCGTCGCGCGAGCGGCGCGCCCAGCGCAGCGACATGCGCATCGAGCGGGCCGCTTCGTCGACGCTGGCGGGCCGGCCATCGATTTCGTACGGCGTGCACTCGTCGAACACCATGACAATATCGGAATTCAGCGAGCGCTGGATGCGCATCGACTCCTCGGGCGTCAGGAACAGGCGCGCGCCGTCGATGGGCGAGGCGAACTTGACGCCTTCCTCGGTGATCTTGCGCATGCCTTGCAGGCTGAACACCTGGAAGCCGCCGGAGTCGGTCAGGATGGGCTTGTCCCACTGCATGAAGCCGTGCAGGCCGCCGTGCTTTTCCATGATGGCGGTGCCGGGGCGCAGCCACAGGTGGAAGGTATTGCCCAGCACGATCTGCGCGCCGATCTCCTTGAGCTCGTGCGGCAGCATGGCCTTGACGCTGCCGTAGGTGCCGACCGGCATGAAGATGGGGGTCTCGACCACGCCGTGGTTGAGCGTCAGGCGGCCGCGGCGGGCGCCGCCGTCGGTGGCCAGCAGTTCGAATTGCAGTCCGGTCATGGGGCAGGAGTCTCGATGAACATGGCGTCGCCGTAGCTGAAGAAGCGGTAGCGTCCGGCGACCGCGTGGGCGTAGGCGCGGCGGATCGGCTCCACGCCGGCCAGCGCCGACACCAGCATCAGCAGCGTGGATTGCGGCAGGTGGAAATTGGTGAGCAGGGCGTCGACGATCCGGTAGCGGTAGCCGGGCGTGATGAACAGCCGCGTATCGCCCTGCGCGGCGGCCAGCGGCCCGTCCTGCGCCTGGGCGGCGGCCGATTCCAGCGCGCGCACGCTGGTGGTGCCCACCGCCACGATGCGCCCGCCGTGCGCCCGCGCCCGGGCGATGGCGGCCACCGTGGCTTCGGGCACCGTGTACCACTCGGCGTGCATGATGTGCTCGGCAAGGTTCTGCACCCGCACCGGCTGGAAGGTGCCGGCGCCCACGTGCAGCGTCACGAAGGCCCGCTGCACGCCCAGGGCGGCCAGTTGCTCCAGCATGGGCTGGTCGAAGTGCAGGCCCGCGGTGGGCGCGGCGACCGCGCCCGGCTCGCGCGCGTAGACCGTCTGGTAGCGCCGTTCGTCGGTCGCGTCGGCCGCGTGCGTGATGTAGGGGGGCAGCGGCGTGGCGCCGTGGGCGTCGAGCAGGTCCAGTACCGGGGCGGGAAAGCGCAGGTCGAACAGTTCGCCCTCGCGGCCCAGCACTTCGGCTTCGAAGGCCTCGGCCAGGCGCAGGCGCATGCCCGGCCCCGGCGACTTGCTGGCGCGCACGTGCGCCAGCGCGCGGTCCGGCGCCGTGATGCGTTCGACCAGCACCTCGACCTTGCCGCCGGTGGCCTTCCGGCCCGTCAGGCGCGCCTTGATCACGCGCGTGTCGTTGAACACCAGCAGGTCGTGCGGGCGCAGCAGCCCGGCCAGGTCGGGAAAGCGGCGATCGTGCAGCCGGCTGGCCGCGTCCAGGTGCAGCAGGCGGCTGCCGCCGCGCTCGGCGGCCGGGCTCTGGGCGATCAGCTCGGGCGGCAGGTGGTAGTCGAAATCGGCAAGCGTAAGAGGGGTGGGCACGCGATACGTTCTATGGAAAGCCGCGGCCAATGGCGGCCGCGTTGGACAGCCCGCTATTGTATGCGAGGGCCCCAGGCGGCTCGGCGGCCGGGCACCGGCGCCGAAAATGTGTCCGCGTGCGCCGCGGCGCGCCAGCTTAGGTATGCTTGCATTCTTGAACGAAAGAACATGTAACAGGCAGGGAGCGATGCGGCGGGCAGGCAAACAAGGCAAGTGGCAACAATGGCTGGCCGGCGTCACGCTGGCGCTGGGCGCCGCCGGCGCGGCGGCGCAGGGCCTGCCCTCCAGTCTGGTGGCGGCCTGGAAAGCGACGAAGCTGCCCGACCAGTCGCTTTCGCTGGTGGTGCAGGAGGTCAACGGCCCGCGGCTGGCGGCGCTCAACGCCAAGGAGCCGCGCAACCCGGCTTCCGTCATGAAGCTGGTGACGACCTGGGCCGCGCTGTCCGAACTGGGGCCCAGCTATGCGTGGCGCACCGAATTCCTGACCGAGCCCGGCAACCGGCCCGATGCCCACGGCGTGCTGCGCGGACCGCTGTACCTGCGCGCCGGCGGCGACCCGCAGCTGCTGCTGCAGGACTTGTGGGCGCTGCTGCGCGAGTTGCGGCTGCGCGGCGTCAAGCAGATTGGCGACCTGGTGGTGGACCGCAGCATTTTCGGGCAGGTGGCCATCGATCCCGGCGCCTTCGACGGCGCCTCCGACCGGGCCTACAACGCCAGTCCGGATGCCCTGATGGTGGGCTTTGGCGCGCAGCGCCTGCTGTTCACGCCCGACGCCGCGGCGCGCAAATGGGTGCCGATGATCGATCCGCCGCTGCCGGGCCTGCGCCTGGAAGGCGCGGTCGAGTGGAGCGATGTGCGCTGTCCGGGGCCGCCGGTGGTCGGCACCGAGCCGGTCGTGACCCAGCAGGGCGTGTCCATCCGCCTGAGCGGCAAGGTGGCCGGCTCGTGCGGCGAGTTCAGCCTGTACCGGCTGGCGCTGTCGCAGCCCGAATACGCCAGCGCGGTGTTCCGCCTGCTCTGGCGCGAGCTGGGCGGCACCCTGAAGGGCCAGATCCGCAGCGGCGTCGTGCCGCCGGACGCCGTGGTGCTGGCCAGCCACGACTCGCCCACCCTGGGCGAGGCGATCCGCACGATCAACAAGCGCAGCAACAATGTGATGGCGCGCACCTTGCTGCTGACTCTGGGCGCCGAGCGCGGCCGCCGGCCGGCCACCGTCGAGAGCAGCGGCGTGGTCGCCCGCACCGTGCTGGGCGCGCAGGGGCTGGAAATGCCCGAACTGGTGATCGACAACGGTTCCGGACTGTCGCGCGAGGGCAGGGTGTCGGCCGACAGCCTGGCCTCCATGCTCACGGTGGCCTGGAATTCGCCCCTGATGCCGGAATTCATCTCGTCGCTGGCCATCGCCGGCGTGGACGGGACGGTGCGGCGGCGCCTCAAGGGCAACGGCGCGCAGGGCATGGCCCACCTGAAGACCGGCTCGTTGCGCGATGTACGGGCGGTGGCCGGCTATGTGCTGGGCGCCAGCGGCAAGCGCTATGTGGTGGTCAGCATGGTCAACCACGAGAACGCGGCCGCCGTGCGCGCGTTCGACGACGCGCTGGTCGCCTGGCTGGCCGAACAGTGATTCCCCGCCAACCGGCTTAAAATCCTCGTGTTCCCGCCGGCGGCCCCGTGCCGCCGGCCATTCGAGAGCCATTTACTGGAGATTCCGCACATGCCCGTGCATGAAATCCGCCATCCGCTGATTCGCCACAAGCTGGGCATCATGCGTCGCGCCGACCTCAGCACCAAGAGCTTTCGCGAGCTGTCGCAGGAAGTGGCGGCGCTGCTGACCTACGAGGCGACCAAGGACATGCCGCTGGCGCCCGCCAGCGTCGAAGGCTGGTGCGGCACCGTCGGGGTCGAGAAGATCGCCGGCAAGAAAGTCACCGTGGTGCCCATCCTGCGCGCGGGCATCGGCATGCTCGACGGCGTGCTGAGCCTGATCCCGGGCGCCAAGGTCAGCGTGGTCGGCGTGGCCCGCAACGAAGAGACCCTGCAGGCGCATACCTACCTGGAGCGCCTGGTGGGCGAGCTGGACCAGCGCCTGGCCCTGATCGTCGACCCGATGCTGGCCACCGGCGGCTCCATGGTCGCCGCCATCGACATGCTCAAGCGGGCCGGCTGTCGCGAAATCCGGGCGCTGACCCTGGTCTCGGCGCCCGAGGGCATCGACGCCGTGCTCACGGCGCATCCGGACGTGCAGATCTACACCGCCTCGATCGACCAGGGCCTGAACGAAAACGGCTATATCATGCCCGGCCTGGGCGATGCCGGCGACCGCATCTTCGGCACCACGCAGAAGCACGCCGAGTAGCGCGCCGCGCGAATCCGCCGCCCGCAAGAGAAACCGCCCCGAAGGCGGTTTTTTTTCGCCATTGCGCAAGGCCCCGGGTTCAGGCGGCCAGCGCCTGCGGGCCGGGCAGGCCGCGCTGGTGCTGGCCGAACCATTGCAGGGTGTCGGCCAGGGCGGCGACTTCGCCGACGACCAGCAGCGCCGGAGGGCGTACGCCGCGCTGGCGCGCGATCTCGGGCAGGCCGGCCAGCGTTCCGGTGACCACGCGCTGTTCGGGCCGGCTGCCGTTCTCGATCAAGGCAAACGGGGTGGTGGGCGCGCGGCCATGTTCGAGCAGGCGCGCGGTGACGTAATCGAGCTGGCCGACGCCCATGTAGAACGCCAGGGTCTGCTGGTCGCGGGCCAGGCCGGCCCAGTCCAGGGTGTCCTGGTCGGCGCGGCAGTGGGCTGTGACCATGCGCA
This sequence comes from Bordetella genomosp. 6, assembly GCF_002119705.1. NCBI lineage: Bacteria > Pseudomonadati > Pseudomonadota > Betaproteobacteria > Burkholderiales > Alcaligenaceae > Bordetella > Bordetella genomosp. 6. The sequence goes on along the minus strand of NZ_CP021107.1, from coordinate 3,708,062 downwards.
CCGACTGCGCATGGTCGCGATGCGTCAGGGGAATGCCGGCATAGGCGGCGCAGGCCAGCGCCGCGGTGATGCCGGGCACCACCTCGTACGGCACGCCGTGCGCGCGCAGGTATTCCAGCTCTTCGCCGCCGCGCCCGAAGATGAAGGCGTCGCCGCCTTTCAGGCGCACCACGCGCCGGCCGGCGCGGGCGTGGGCCAGCATGAGGGCATGGATGCGCGACTGGGTGGCGTCGTGGTCTTCGCCAGGCAGCTTGCCCACGGGCAGGCGTTCGGCGTCGCGGCGCGCCAGCGCCAGCACGCCCTCGCTGACCAGGCGGTCGTACAGGATGATGTCGGCTTCATTGAGCGCGCGCAGCGCCTTGAGCGTCAGCAGGCCGGGGTCGCCCGGGCCCGCGCCTACCAGCACGACGCTGCCCCGGGGGGCGGCCTGCGGCGCGCGCAGCGCCTGTTCCAGCTCCTGCTCGGCCAGCCCGGGCTGTTGCTGGCGCAGGCGTGCCGCGACCGGGCCGTCGAGCAGCCAGTCGTAGAAACGCCGCCGCTGGCCGAGGTCGGGGCGGGCGGCGCGGATGCGCGGACGATAGCGCGCCGCCAGGGCCGCCAGCTGGCCGAGCGAATGGTCGAACAGCGACTCGATGCGCTCGCGCAGGCGCCGCGCCAGCACGGGCGCCACGCCCGACGAGGAGATGGCCACGATGAGCGGCGCACGGTCGACGACGGACGGCACCTGGAAGGACGACAGTTCGGCATCGTCGACCACGTTGCAAAACACCCGGCGCGCACGCGCGGCCTCGCTGACCGCCGCGTTGACGGCGCGGTCGTCGGTGGCGGCCACCACCAGCCAGGCGCCGGCCAGCCAGGCGGGCTCGAAGCAGCCGTCCAGGCGGGCGATGCGGCCCTGGCCGGCCAGCTCGGCGAGCGCCGGATCCAGGCGCGGCGCGCCCACGGTGACCTCGGCCCCGGCCTGCAGCAGGGCCTGCGCCTTGCGGGCGGCGACGGCGCCGCCGCCCACCACCAGTACGCGCCGCCCTGTCAGGTCGGCGAAAATCGGGAACAGCGTCATGAAAATCAGCCACGCGGGAAGGCCCGCAGAATGTCAGTCGATCATAGGGATCGGGGTTCATCCCTACAACTTTCGATTTCTTGAATCCATATAGCCATTAATCATTTGGACGCCCGTCGCCCCGGGCGCGGCCGGTCCGGAACCCTGGATGGGCGGGCGGGTCAGAACTGTCTGCCGGGCCGCGTCGGCCGGCGCAACCGGTGTAGTATCAGCCAGCGCGGTCCGCGTCCCGGACCGCCGAACCGAGCGTTTCAGGAGCGGCCCATGATGGTGCGATTTTTTGTTTCAATTGGTGTGCTGGCGTGGGCCGGCGCGGCGCAGGCGGGCGTGTGCGACGCCAAGTTCATGCATGACGGCGGCCAGGTGCAGTTGACCGGCAGCGGCAACATCGGCCTGGGCGCCGACCTGGGCTTCACCGAGGTGTCCAAGACCAATGGCGACAACTGCCGCGCGCGCGTGCAGGGCGTGGCCACTTTCAGCTATGCCGGCCTGCCGCCGGGCAAGTCGCGGCTGGACTACCTGATGACCGTCAAGAATGGCCAGGCCACGTTCGTGAAGTACGCCGAGGCCGGCGAGCAGCCCCGCTCCGAGGGGCAGTTCGACCTGCGCATGCTGGGCCTGTTCGCCTACGACAAGATCAGCGGCGAAGGGCAGCGCCTGCCCGGCGCCAGCTACCGGCTCAGGATCGGCAAGGAGGCGCCGGTGGGCGGCCAGCCGACCACCGTGGTGCGCATCGGCGAGAAGACGGTCGGCGCCCGCCAGGACCTGAGCACGGCGCTGGGCCGCCATGCCTGCTGGCCGATCACCTATCCGCGCAGCAGCGAACCCACCATGGCCACCTTCAAGGGCCTGACCTTGCCGATTCCGGGCATGGACACCACGGTGACCGATTGGTACTGCCCCGGCGTCAACCTGGTCATGCGCCAGGACATCGACCAGGCCGGGATCAAGTCATCCGTTGAGATTACGCAATTGAAGTAGCACCCCGTAGCACGCGGGGGTGCGTGGCGCGGGGCGCGGCTGGTATGATGAACGCGTCATCGACACATCGACAAGGAGCTGATAATGGCCGCGAGAAGATCCGACGAAGCAACGAAAGAGAAACTCATCGACAGCGTCAAGACCAGCCTCAATGATGCCGAGACCCTGCTGCGCGAAGCCGCCAGCACCACGGGCGACAAGGCGACCGAATTGCGCGAGCGCGCGCTGGCATCGGTGCGCCGCACCCGCGAAGCGCTGTACGACGCGCAGGACGCGGTGCTCGAGCGTGGTCGCCGCGCGGCCCGCGCCACCGACGATTACGTGCACGACAACCCCTGGCAGGCCATCAGCATCGCGGGCGTGACCGGCCTGCTGCTCGGCCTGCTGATCAGCCGCCGCTGATCCCGGCGGGGCGGGCCGCGCGCCCGCCCCGGCATGCACAATGGGTTTGCGTAGATCGGTATTCGGCGTGGCCGCCAGTCTGGTCGGACTGACGCGTACGCGCCTCGAACTACTGGCGCTGGAAGCCGCCGGCGAAAAGATCCGCCTGATCAAGCTGCTGGGCATGGCGTTTGGGGCGCTGCTGTTCCTGACCTTGGCGGTCCTGGTGTTCACCATCACGATCGCGGTGGCCTTCTGGCCTACCGAGTCGCGCTATGCCGCGCTGGGCTGGCTGGCGGGCGGCTACGGCGTGATCGGGCTGGTGCTGTTCTACCTGGTCCGGCGCGACCTGGTCGACGGCCCCGTGCCGTTCGCCGCCACGCTCGAGGAGCTCGGCCGCGATACGGACATGCTGGAACGGGTGCGCGATGCGCAACGCGCCAGCGATGGGCAGCGCAACGCGGAGGACGACTGACATGGCCCGCCACTCGGCTTCGGTAGACCGCATGGTGCGGCTTGAATTGCTGCGCGCGCGCGCGGCGCTGGAGCGCGAGGCGCTGGCGCAGGGCATCGTCGAGGCGGGCCGCACGCTGACGCCCGGCAACATGGTCAAATCCATCTGGCCCAGCCTGGGCAAGGCCAATACCTCGCGGCTGTTCTGGCAGGCATTCGCGCTGGTGCGGCGCTATCCCTTCGTCAGCTCGACGCTGTCGGCCATGGTGGTGGGGCGCGGCGGCCGGCGTTCGCGCCTGCTCAAGCTGGCCGGCGTGGCGCTGGTGGGCTGGCAGGCATACCGGATCTGGCAGTCCTCGCGCGAGGAGCGCCAGGCCGATTGAGCCAGGCGCGGGCGGCCGGCGCCGCCCGCTGCATTGCTACAGGCCCAGCGTGTCCCACATGGCGTCCACCCGGCGCTTGACCGCCTCGTCCATGTGTATGGGCGTGCCCCATTCGCGGCTGGTTTCGCCCGGCCACTTGTTGGTGGCGTCCAGCCCCATCTTGCCGCCCAGGCCGGACACCGGCGAGGCGAAATCCAGGTAATCGATAGGCGTGTTCTCGACCAGCACCGTGTCGCGCACGGGGTCCATGCGCGTGGTCATGGCCCAGACCACTTCGGCCCAGTCGCGCGGGTCGATGTCCTCGTCGACCACCACGATGAACTTGGTGTACATGAACTGCCGCAGCACGCTCCACAGGCCGAACATCACGCGCTTGGCGTGGCCGGCGTACTGCTTGCGGATCGACACGACCGCCAGGCGGTAGCTGCAGCCTTCCGGGGGCAGGTAGAAATCGACGATCTCGGGCAGCTGGCGGCGCAGCAGCGGCACGAATACCTCGTTCAGCGCCACGCCCAGCACGGCCGGCTCGTCGGGCGGCTTGCCGGTATAGGTGGAGTGGTAGATGGGGTTGCGCCGCATGGTGATGCGGTCCACCGTGAACACCGGGAACCAGTCCTGCTCGTTGTAGTAGCCGGTATGGTCGCCATAGGGGCCTTCGAGCGCCATTTCGTAGCCGGTGGCCGGGGGCGGGTTGACGCCATCGGGCACCACGGGCGCGACGGCGCGCGGGTCGTCGGCCGGCAGCAGGTGGCCCTCGAGCACGATCTCGGCCGAGGCCGGCACCGACAGTTCGCTGCCCAGCGCCTTGACGACCTCGGTGCGCGAGCCGCGCAGCAGCCCGGCGAACTGGTACTCCGACAGCGTGTCCGGCACCGGCGTGACCGCGCCCAGGATGGTGGCCGGGTCGGCGCCCAGCGCCACGGCGATGGGAAACGGCGTGCCCGGGTGGGCCTGGGCGTGGTCGCGGAAATCCAGCGCGCCGCCCCGGTGCGACAGCCAGCGCATGATCAGCTTGTCGGGCCCCAGCGGCTGCTGGCGGTAGATGCCCAGGTTCTGCCGGCGGGCGTTCGGCCCGCGCGTGATCACCAGCCCCCAGGCCAGCAGGGGCGCCACATCGCCCGGCCAGCAGGTCTGGATGGGCAGGCGGCCCAGGTCGACATCGGCGCCTTCCCAGACGATTTCCTGGCAGGCGGCGCCGCGCACGGTCTTGGGGCTCATGTCCCACAGGGCGGCCTTCAGCATGGAGACCTTGGCCAGCGCGTCGCGCAGGCCCTTGGGCGCCTCGGGTTCGCGCAGCGAGGCCAGCAGTTCGCCGGTTTCGCGCAGGGCGCCGACGTCTTCGGCCCCCATGCCCCAGGCGACCCGCCGCGGCGTGCCGAACAGGTTGGCCAGTACCGGCATCTGCGCCGGCGCGTCGTTGTGGCGGGCATTCTCGAACAGCAGGGCCGGGCCGCCGGCGCGCAGCACCCGGTCGGCAATCTCGGTCATTTCCAGCCGCGTGGAGACCGGCGCGGTGATGCGTTTGAGTTCGCCCTGGCGTTCAAGCTGGGCGAGAAAATCTCGGAGGTCGCGATACTTCAAGGCAGATCCCGGCAAAATAGTTACATTTTTGAGGCAAAACAGAGGTTAACATCTGGCTCCTCTCATTCCACGCAGGAGGTCCCATGCCCGATGCGTCAGTGGCCGGCCTGTTCCGACAGCTGGCCCAAGGAGTGCACCACCATCTCGCCGAATGGCTGCGCATCAGTTCCCTCTATCTGGGCATCGCGGTCATCGTGACAGTGAGCATGGGGTTTGCCTTGCCCGGTCTGCGCGACCAGGCGCTGCAGGTGCACAAAGCCTTGTTGACCGCCCTGGCACCTACGTCCATGCCATCCGCCGAACTGGAACCCGGAGCCGAACCCGGCGCCGATGCGTCCTCGGCCGTGGTCATGGCGATACCGAGCGCGCCCGCCAGCAACGCGACCGGATTCCTCGGTCCGTTGCGCAGCGATACGCCGCCGGCGCCGCCCAAACGTCCATCCGCCGCCTCGAGCGCGCAGGTGGAGGCATTGCGCAACTATATCTCGCGCAAGTACAAGGTGGCCTATGACGCCACCGCCGTGCTGGTCAACACCGTCTACAAGGTCGGTCGCGAGAAACAGCTCGATCCGCTGCTGTTGCTGGCCGTGATCGCCATCGAGTCGCGCTACAACCCGTTTGCCGAAAGCCCGGTGGGCGCGCAAGGGTTGATGCAGGTGATGACCCGGGTGCACCAGGAGAAGTTCGACGCCATTGCCCACGTGGGCAAGGGCAATCCGCTCGATCCGGTGGCCAACATCCATGTCGGTTCCACGATCCTGAAGGATTGCATCAACCGCCGCGGCTCGGTCAATGGCGGCCTGGCCTGCTATGTGGGGGCCACCGGCCCCGACGACGGCGGCTACGGCGCCAAGGTGCAGGCGGAGCGGCGCCGCCTGGCGCTGGCCTCGGGTATCGCGCTGGCGCGCGATTGAGGCCGTGCCGGCGCCAGCCGGCACGCGCCGCCGCGGCCTACAGCAGCTTTTCGATGCGGGCCACGGCGTCCTGCAGGCGGTCCAGCCCGGTTGCGTACGAGAAGCGCATGGTGCGCTCGCCATGGGCGGGGCCGAAGTCCAGCCCCGGCACGGCGGCCACGCCGCCCTCGTGCAGCAGGCGGTGCGAGAACGCCATGCTGGTCGTGCCCAGCGCCGCGATGTCCGCATAGATGTAGAACGCGCCGTCCGGGCGCACCGGCACCGGGATGCCCAGGCGTTCGAACTCCGGCAGCAGGTAGTCGCGCCGCTGCTTGAAGGCCTCGCGGCGATGTTCGAATATCTTCAGCGCGTCGGGCGTGAAGCAGGCCAGCGCGGCATGCTGGGCCAGCGTGGGCGCGCAGATGGCCAGGCTGGCGGCCATTTTCTCGATCTTGGCCGTCATGCTTTCGGGCACGATCATCCAGCCCAGGCGCCAGCCGGTCATGTGGAAGTACTTCGAGAAACTGTTGATGACGATGATGTCGTCGTCCAGCAGCAGCGCCGAGCGCGGTTGCGATTCGTACGACAGCCCCAGGTAGATTTCGTCCACGATGCTGAAGCCCTGGCGTTCGCGCACGGCGGCCAGCAGTTCGGCCAGTTCGTCGTGGGCGATCGAGGTGCCGGTGGGGTTGCTGGGCGAGGCGATCAGCACGCCCCGGGTGGCGTCGTTCCAGTGGTCGCGCACGTCCTGCGCCGAGAGCTGGAAGCGCTTGGCGGCGCTGCTGGGAATCAGGCGCGGCTGGCCGCCGGCGGCCAGCACGAAGTTGCTGTTGGCCGGGTACGAGGGGTCGGGCATCAGGACCTGCGCGCCCGGATCGACCAGCGCGGCGCAGGCCAGCGCCAGCGCGCCCGAGGCGCCGGCGGTGACGATGATGCGGGCCGGGTCCACGCGCGCGCCGAATTCGCTTTCGTAGAATGCGGCGATGGCTTCGCGCAGGGCGGACAGGCCGGCCGGCGCGCTGTAGCCGCTCAGGCCGGCGCGCGCGGCGCGCTCCAGCGCTTCCACCACCTGGGGCGGCGCGGTAAAGTCCGGTTCTCCGATTCCCAGGCTGATGATGTCGCGTCCGGCCGCTTGCAGGGCCTGCGCTTCCTTGAAAAGCTCCACAACCTGGAATGTCAGAAAATCGTTGGTACGAGTGGCTAGGCGCGGCATGGGAAATCGAATGGGTTATGTAGCGAAAGGGGGATTGTAGTCATGCAGCCATCGCGACGCGCTTTCCTGCTCGGACGCCGCCCGCGGCAGTCGTCCTGGGCGGCGTTCTGCGAGCGGCTCTCGCTGGCGGTCGCGGCGCCGCTGCGCGACCTGGATCCGTCCGGGGGCGCGGCATTGTTGCTGGCGCGCTCGGATGCCGAGGTGCGCCGCGCGCGCGCGCTGTGCCAGGAGTATGGCGTGAGCCTCGGCCTGCCGGGCGCCCGGCAGGCCGGGCGGCCGGTGTTGCAGATCGATCCGCGCGGCCTGCGCGCGCTGGCCCCCGAAGGCGCAGCCTGGCGCGCCGGCCCCGGCTGCCTGGCGGGAGAGCTGGCCGCCGCCGGCCTGGGCCAGTTCGCCGAGGTCGCGCCGGAGCGCACGCTGGCCGACTGGCTGGCCGACGCGCACGGCTGGCCTACCGGCGAGACCGGCGCCAGCGGCGTGCTGGAGGCCAGCGTGCTGCTGGCCGATGGCACCGTCGAGGCGCTGGGACCCTTCGGCGCGGCCGACGTGCGGCCGCTGCGCTCGGCCACGGTGCAGCGCCTGGTGCCGGCCCTGTTCCAGCTGGCCGGCGGCCCGGATGCCGCGGCCTGCCTGGCCCTGCCGGCCTGGCCCGCGCGCTGCCGCCTCGACGCGCTGCAGCCGCGCGAACCGGCAGGCGTCAACCTGGCGCACCTGTTGCTCGGGCATGACGGCGCGCTGGCCTGGGTGGAAAGCGTGCTGCTGGCGCCGGCGCCAGCGCCGCCGCCGGCCGCGCCCGGCGATGCGACGGCCGAGGCCGCGCGCCTGGACGCGCGCGTGCGCGCGCTGTTCGATCCCGACGGCGTGCTGGCCGCGCGCGCCGGGGCCGGCGCGGTTGGCGTACAGGGGCGGGAGTAAGATAGCGCCACTGCGCCTTGCGCAGCCGGCCAGCCCGTGCGGGCGCGGGCAGCATCTTTCCGGCGCGCGCTGCCGCATCGTTCACTTTCGCAGCTCCAACCTACGTCATCGCCATCATGGACGCCAACTTTCGCAAGGCCGCGCTGGAATATCACGAGCATGGCCGCCCCGGCAAGATTTCGGTCACCCCCACCAAGCAGCTGAGCAATCAGCGCGACCTGGCCCTGGCGTATTCGCCGGGCGTGGCCGCCGCCTGCGAGGAAATCGTCGACGATCCGGTGAACGTGTTCCGCTACACCGGTCGGGGCAACCTGGTGGGGGTGATCACCAACGGCACGGCGGTGCTGGGGCTGGGCAACATCGGCGCGCTGGCCTCCAAGCCGGTGATGGAAGGCAAGGCGGTGCTGTTCAAGAAATTCGCCGGGCTGGACGTGTTCGACATCGAGATCAACGAGACCGACCCGGACAAGCTGGTGGAGATCATCGCCGGGCTGGAGGCCACCTTCGGCGGCATCAACCTGGAAGACATCAAGGCGCCGGAGTGCTTCACGGTCGAGCGCAAGCTGCGCGAGCGCATGAAGATCCCGGTGTTCCACGACGACCAGCACGGCACCGCCATCACCGTGTGCGCGGCGTTCATCAACGGCCTGGAAGTGGTGGGCAAGGATATTGCGCAGGTCAAGGTGGTGACCTCGGGCGCCGGCGCCGCCGCCCTGGCCTGCCTGGACCTGATGGTGGACCTGGGCCTGCCCATCGAGCATGTGTGGGTGACCGATATCGAGGGCGCGGTCTATCAGGGCCGCACCGCCCTGATGGACCCGGACAAGGCGCGCTACGCGCAGCCGACCGAAGCCCGCACCCTGGCCGAAGTGATCGAGGGCGCGGACGTATTCCTGGGCCTGTCGGCCGGCAACGTGCTCAAGCCGGAGATGGTGGCCGCCATGGCGGCCAACCCGCTGATCCTGGCGCTGGCCAACCCCAATCCCGAGATCCTGCCCGAGGCCGCGCACGCGGTGCGCGACGACATCGTCATGGCCACCGGCCGTTCGGACTACCCGAACCAGGTCAACAACGTGCTGTGCTTTCCGTACATCTTCCGCGGCGCGCTGGACGTGGGCGCGACCACCATCACGCGCGAGATGGAAAAGGCGGCCGTCCTGGCCATCGCCAACCTGGCGCGCGAAGAGCAGAACGAGGTCGTGGCCGCCGCCTACGGCACCTACGACATCTCGTTTGGCCGCGACTACCTGATTCCCAAGCCGTTCGACCCGCGCCTGATCGTGCGCATCGCGCCGGCGGTGGCCAAGGCGGCCATGGAAAGCGGCGTGGCCACGCGTCCGCTTGCCGACCTGGACGCCTACGCCGAACAGCTGCAGCAGTTCGTCTACCACTCCGGCGCCTTCATGAAGCCGCTGTTCTCGCAGGCCAAGCAGATCGTGCGCGACGGCGGACGGGCCCGCATCGTCTTCACCGAGGGCGAGGACGAGCGCGTGCTGCGCGCCGTGCAGGTCGTCGTCGACGAGGGCCTGGCGCGCCCCATCCTGGTGGGCCGCCCCGCGGTGCTGTCGGCGCGCATCGAGAAATTCGGCCTGCGCCTGCGGCTGGGCCAGGATGTCGAAGTCTGTAACCCGGACTACGACGAACGCTTCCACCAGTACTGGACGACGTATTGGGAGCTGATGTGCCGCCGCGGCATCACCAAGGAGATGGCGCGCGTGGAAATGCGCCGCCGCCTGACCCTGATCGGCGCCATGATGGTGCGCCTGGGCGACGCCGACGGGCTGATCTGCGGGACGGTGGGCGCCTACGCCGACCACTTGCGGTTCATCGACGAGGTCATCGGCAGGAAACCGGGCGCGCAGACCTACGCGGCGATGAACATCCTGCTGCTCAACGAGCGCACCGTGGCGCTGGTGGATACGCACGTCAACGACGACCCCAGCGCCGAGCAGATCGCCGAGTACACCGTGGCGGCCGCCGAGGAAATGCGGCGCCTGAACCTGGCGCCCAAGGTGGCGCTGCTGTCGCGCTCGAATTTCGGCACAGGCAGCTCGGCTTCCGGCGCCAAGATGCGCCGCGCGCTGGAACTGGTGCGCGAGCGCGCGCCCGAACTGGAGATCGACGGCGAGATGCACGGCGACTGCGCGCTGGACGAGGCGCTGCGCCTGCGCATCCTGCCGTCGTCCACGCTCAAGGGGGAGGCCAACCTGCTGGTGTGCCCCAACGTGGATTCCGGCAACATCGCCTACAACCTGCTCAAGACGACCGCCGGCGGCAACGTCGCGGTGGGGCCCTTCCTGCTGGGCGCCAACGCGGCGGTGCACATCCTGACGTCGAGCTCGACGGTGCGCCGCATCGTCAACATGGCCGCGATGGCCGTGGTCAATGCCGACGCGGTCCGCTGAGCGCGGCGCGGGCAGGGCGGGGGGCGCCCGCCCGCTGACCGGCCTGGTCATGACGGGCGGCGGCGCGCGCGCCGCCTACCAGGTGGGCGCGCTCAGCGCCATCATGGCGATCCTCGACCCCAAGGCGCGGCCGGGCTATCCCAACCCGTTTCCCATCATCTGCGGCACCTCGGCCGGCGCGGTCAACGCGGCGGCGCTGGCCTGCCGCGCCGACCGGCCCCACCTGGCGGTGCGCCGCATGCGGCGGCTGTGGGCCTCGCTGGAGACCGGCATGGTGTACCGGGCCGACGCGCCCGGGCTGATCCGCACCGGCGTGCGCTGGCTGGGCCTGCTCTCGCTGGGATGGATGTATGCCGGCCTGACGCGCAAGCGGCCCCAGTCGCTGCTCGACAGCAGCCCGCTGGCCGACCTGCTGGGCCGCGTGATGGACTTCGACCGCATGCGCCACAACCTGGCGCGCGGGAAGCTGTCGGCGCTGGCCATCACCGCCTCCGGGTATACCAGCGGCGAGCACCTGACCTTCTACCAGTCGGACCGGCCGATCGACCCCTGGCACCGGTTCCTGCGCCGCGCCGTGCCTTCGGCCATCGGGATCGATCACATCATGGCCTCGTCGGCCATCCCGTTCGTGTTCCCGGCGCGGCCGGTGCGCGTGCACGGGCAGGTCGAATGGTGCGGCGACGGGTCGATGCGGCAACTGGCGCCCATCAGCCCGGCCATCCACCTGGGGGCGACCCGGGTGCTGGTGATCGGCACGGGCTTTCATGACGACACCCACCCGGAAAAGCGCGAGGAGGACCCGCCATACCCGTCGCTGGCCCAGGTCGGCGGCCACGCGCTGTCGAGCATCTTCCTCGACGGCCTGTCGATGGACGTCGAGCGCCTGGAGCGCACCAATTTCCTGCTCGGCCGCGGCGGCCAGGAGGCCGAGCCGGAGTTCGCCCTGCGGCGGGTGGAGGTGCTGGCCCTGACGCCCAGCCAGTCGCTCGACCAGCTGGCGCTGGAGCACCTGGACGACATGCCGTCGGAAGCCCGTACCCTTTTCCGCGTTCTCGGTGTATCGTCCGACCCGAGCCGGTCAAACGGTGGCGCGCTGATGTCATATCTCCTGTTCGAGCATACGTACACGCAACGATTGATCGAACTGGGTTATGCCGATACGATGCGGCGTATTGACGACGTGGTGAAGTTTTTCGGGGAGGCCGGGGCATGACGCGTAACGGTCAGGCGACTTTGCAGCGCCAACTGCGCCGTGGCGGCGCTTTGGATCACGACGGGCTGGACAAGCAGGCCGTGGTCGACGCCACGCGTGAGCTGGGCATGTCGTTGCTGGTCGCCGATTGCGACCGCGCGCGCAGCCGCTCGGCGGTATTGCGCGCGATCGCCAAGGCGGTCGATTTTCCCGAATATTTCGGCGGCAATCTCGATGCCCTGTACGACTGTCTGTGCGACACCGTGCTGGACCACAAGACCGGCATCGTCCTGTGGCTGTACCGCCTGCATTCGGGCGATCCGGCATTGCACGAAGACAGCAATCTCATCGATGGCGTATGCGCCGACGCGGCCGAGTTCGCCCGCGAGAACGGCCGGGTGTTCGCCTATGTCATCGAGCACGCCGGACGGCACCCCGACCCCGAGCCGGGCGTGGCCGCGGCCCCCTACGGCGAGGCCTGAGGCCGGCGGGGCGCCCGGGCGCCCCGGCTGCTAGCCGTTCCAGCCCCGGATGGCGCTGACGGCGGCGATCAGGGCGATGCCCGCGGTTTCGGTGCGCAGCACCCGGGGGCCGAAGCGCACCGCCTGCACGCCGGCCGCGCGCGCCTGCGCCAGTTCGTCATCCGACCAGCCGCCTTCCGGCCCCACCAGCAGGCAGATGTCGTCGTGCGCAGCGTGCCGCGTCAGCGCGCCGGCCAGGTCGAGTTCGGCCTCGGGGTGGCACAGCAGGCGCAGCGACGCGCCGGGCGCTTGCGCCAGCCAGGTCGCCAGGGCCTGCGGCGCGTCCACGGCCATCAGGCGGTTGCGGCCGCATTGCTCGGCGGCCGCCTGGGCGACCCGCTGCCAGTGCGCCAGGCGCTTTTCGGCGCGCGCCCCATTCAGCTGGAGCACGCTGCGCTGCGCCGCGATGGGGCTGACCCGCCAGGCGCCCAGCTCGACCGCCTTCTCGACCACCCAGTCCATCTTGTCGCCGGCAGGCAGGCCCTGGACCAGCGTGATGCGGCCCGGCAATTCGGCTTCGCGGGGCACGTGCGCGCCCAGCTGCGCCCAGGCCGCCTTGCCCTCGATCTCCAGCGTGGCGGGATATTCGCCGCCGGCGCCGTCGAACAGCACCAGGGCCGCGCCGGCGCGCAGCCGCAGCACACGCACCGCATGGTGGGCGAGCGCCTCGGGCAGCGCCATGCGCTCGCCGGGCGCCAGGCGGGCGTCGCAGTAGAAACGGGGCAGTGACATGACAGTTTCGCGTACGGCTGGGACAAGGCCGTAAGCCTATCATTTCGGCGCCCCGGCGCCGCGATCCGGGCAAGCCGGCCGCCGCGGCGCGCACTATCGGGGACGGATATTCTCCCGGTGCTAAAATCTGGAGCTTTTCAATCCTTACACCTGACGTCGGATTGACCGGCCGCCAGGGTCACAGAGCCTCCCGAATGAGCAACCCGACCGCCCCTAAACTTGCCTTGGCGGATGCCATCCGCGTACTTGCGATGGACGCCGTGCAGAAAGCGAATTCCGGACACCCCGGCGCGCCCATGGGAATGGCCGAAATCGCGCAAGCGCTGTGGCTGGGCAACCTGCGCCACAATCCGGCCGATCCGGCCTGGGCCAACCGCGACCGCTTCGTGCTGTCCAATGGCCATGGCTCGATGCTGATCTACGCCCTGCTGCACCTGACGGGCTACGATCTGCCCCTGGAAGAGCTGAAGAACTTCCGCCAGCTGCATTCGCGCACGCCGGGGCACCCCGAAGTGGGCATCACCCCGGGCGTGGAAACCACCACCGGCCCGCTGGGCCAGGGCCTGGCCAACGCGGTCGGCATGGCGCTGGCCGAGTCCCTGCTGGCGGCCGAGTTCAACCGCGCCGGCCACACGGTGGTGGACCACCACACCTATGTCTTCCTGGGCGACGGCTGCCTGATGGAAGGCATTTCGCACGAGGCCTGCTCGCTGGCCGGCACGCTCAAGCTGTCCAAGCTGGTGGCGTTGTACGACGACAACGGCATTTCCATCGACGGCCATGTCGAGCACTGGTTCGCCGACGACACCGCGACGCGCTTCGAGGGCTACGGCTGGAACGTGATCCGCGGCGTGGACGGCCACGACGTGGCGGCGGTGGACGCGGCCATCAAGCAGGCGCGCGCGCAATCCGAGAAACCCACCCTGATCGTCTGCCGCACCGTGATCGGCAAGGGCTCGCCCAACATGGCGGGCACGCACAATGTGCACGGCGCGCCGCTGGGCAACGACGAGATCGCCGCCACCCGCGCGGCGCTGGGCTGGTCGGCCGGCCCGTTCGAGGTGCCGCAGGACATCTACGCCGCGTGGGACAGCCGTCCCGCCGGCGCGCTGGCGCAGGCCGCCTGGGAAGACAAGTTCCAGGCCTACGCGGCCCAGTATCCGGCCGAGGCCGCCGAATTCACGCGCCGCATGAAGGGCGAGCTGCCCGAAGACTTCGCCGCCCGGTTCGAGGCCTTCCTGCAGGCCACCGTGGCCAAGGGCGAGACGGTCGCCACCCGCAAGGCGTCGCAGTTCGCGATTGCCGAGCTGGCCGGCCTGCTGCCGGAAATGCTGGGCGGCTCGGCCGACCTGACCGGCTCGAACTTCACCGACTGGAAGGGCGTGGCGCCGGTGCGCGCCGGCCACCACGGCCTGCATTTCGGCCGCCATATCAACTACGGCGTGCGCGAGTTCGGCATGGCCGCCATCATGAACGGCATCGCGCTGCATGGCGGCTACCTGCCGTTTGGCGGCACCTTCCTGACGTTCTCGGACTACTCGCGCAACGCCATCCGCATGGCGGCGCTGATGAAACAGCGCGTGGTGCACGTGTTCACGCACGACTCCATCGGCCTGGGCGAGGACGGTCCGACCCACCAGTCGATCGAGCACGCCGCCAGCCTGCGCCTGATTCCCAACCTGTCGGTGTGGCGGCCCTGCGATACCGTCGAGACGGCTGCTGCCTGGGGCGCGGCCGTGACGCGGCCGGCCAGCATCGGCATGGACGTGCGCGACGGCGGTCCGACCGCGCTGCTGCTGTCGCGCCAGAACCTGCCGTTCGTGGCGCGCGACGAGGCCACGCAGAAAGCGATTGTTCGCGGTGGTTACGTCTTGCGCGACGCACACGACGCGCGTGCGGCTATCATCGCCACGGGCTCGGAAGTCGCCATCGCGCTGGCCGCGCAGGAATTGCTGGCCGCCGACGGCATCGCCGTGCGGGTGGTGTCCATGCCCAGCACCGACACGTTCGATCGCCAGGACGCCGAATGGAAGCGCGAGGTGCTGCCGGCCGGCATGCCGCGCGTCGCCGTCGAGGCGGGCGTGACCGCGTTCTGGCACAAGTACGTAGGCCTGGAAGGCGCCGTGGTGGGTATCGACCGCTATGGCGAGTCGGCGCCCGCCGGGGCTTTGTTCAAATTCTTCGGACTGACCGCTGAAAAGGTGGCCGAGGCCGTCAAGCAGGTTTTGTAAAAAAGGGAGATCAAGTCATGACCATTCGCGTCGCCATCAACGGCTACGGCCGCATCGGCCGCAACATCCTGCGCGCCCACTACGAAAACGGCAAGAAGCACGATATCGAGATCGTCGCCATCAACGACCTGGGCGATCCCAAGACCAACGCGCACCTGACGCGCTTCGACACGGCGCACGGCAAGTTCCCCGGCACCGTGACGGTCGACGGCGACTACATGGTCGTCAACGGCGACAAGATCCGCGTGCTGGCCAACCGCAACCCGGCCGAGCTGCCCTGGGGCGAGCTGGGCGTGGACGTGGTGCTGGAATGCACGGGCTTTTTCACCTCCAAGGAAAAGGCCGGCGCGCACCTGAAGGGCGGCGCCAAGAAGGTCATCATCTCGGCGCCCGGCGGCAAGGACGTCGACGCCACCATCGTGTTCGGCGTGAACCAGAACGTGCTCAAGGCCGAGCACACCGTGATCTCCAACGCCTCGTGCACCACCAACTGCCTGGCCCCGCTGGTCAAGCCGCTGCACGACAAGCTGGGCGTGGAAACCGGCCTGATGACCACCGTGCACGCCTACACCAACGACCAGGTGCTGACCGACGTCTACCACGAAGACCTGCGCCGCGCCCGTTCGGCCACCATGAGCATGATCCCGACCAAGACCGGCGCGGCCGCCGCGGTCGGCCTGGTGCTGCCCGAGCTCAACGGCAAGCTGGACGGTTTCGCGATCCGCGTGCCGACCATCAACGTCTCGCTGGTCGACCTGTCCTTCGTGGCCAAGCGCGACACCACCGTCGAGGAAGTCAACAGCATCCTGCAGGCCGCCGCCGAAGGCGAGCTCAAGGACATCCTGACCTACAACACCGAGCCGCTGGTGTCGGTCGACTTCAACCACAACCCGGCCTCCAGCAACTTCGACGCGACCCTGACCAAGGTGTCCGGCAAGCTGGTCAAGGTGTCGTCGTGGTACGACAACGAGTGGGGCTTCTCGAACCGCATGCTCGACACCACCGTCGCGCTGATGTCGGCCAAGTAAGCAGCACGGCCTGAACAGGGCGCAAGGGCCAGGTTGGTTTTCCCGTCAAGGGGAAACGGATCTGGCCCTTTTCGCAGGCAGGCCCCGGACGCCATCCACACAGGAACCGAATACAGTATGTCCAAAGTCAACACGCTTTCCGCGCTGGCCAAGAGCGGCGCTCTGGCCGGCAAGCGCGTCTTCATCCGCGCCGACCTCAACGTGCCGTTCGACGACGCCGGCCGCATCAGCGAAGACACCCGCATCCGCGCCTCGGTGCCCGGCATTCGCCTGGCGCTGGATGCCGGCGCGGCGGTCATGGTCACCTCGCACCTGGGCCGCCCCAAGGAGGGCGCGCTGACCGAGGCCGACTCGCTGGCCCCGGTCGCGCAGCGCCTGTCCGAATTGCTGGGCATGCAGGTGCGCCTGGTGCCCGACTGGGTCGACGGCGTTTCCGTCGAGCCCGGCGAGGTCGTCCTGCTGGAGAACTGCCGCGGCAACGTGGGCGAGAAAAAGGACGACGAAGGGCTGGCGCGCAAGATGGCGGCGCTGTGCGATGTGTACGTCAACGACGCCTTCGGCACCGCGCACCGCGCCGAGGCCACCACGCACGGCATCGCGCGCTTCGCGCCGGTGGCCTGCGCCGGCCCGCTGCTGGAGGCCGAGCTCGACGCCCTGGGCCGCGCGCTGTACGATCCCAAGCGGCCGCTGGTGGCGATCGTGGGCGGCTCCAAGGTGTCGACCAAGCTGTCGATCCTGCAATCGCTGGCCGACAAGGTCGACCAGCTGGTGGTCGGCGGCGGCATCGCCAACACCTTCATGCTGGCCGCGGGCCTGCCCATCGGCAAGTCGCTGGCCGAGCCCGAACAGGTCGAGCAGGCGCGCGCCGTGATCGACATCATGAAGCGCCGCGGCGCCGAGGTGCCGATTCCCACCGACGTGGTTTGCGCCAAGTCGTTCGGCGCGGATGCCGCGGCCACCGTCAAGGCGGCCGCGGACGTGGCCGAGGACGACATGATTCTCGACATCGGTCCGCAGACCGCGCAGCGCCTGGCCGACATCCTCAAGGCGGCCGGCACCATCGTCTGGAACGGCCCGGTCGGCGTGTTCGAGTTCGACCAGTTCGCCCATGGCACCGAGGTGGTGGCGCGCGCCATCGCCGACTCGGCGGGCTTTTCGATTGCCGGCGGCGGCGATACGCTGGCGGCCATCGCCAAGTACGGCATCGCCGAGCAGACCGGCTATATCTCGACCGGCGGCGGCGCCTTCCTGGAATTCCTGGAAGGCAAGGCGCTGCCGGCCGTGGCCGTGCTGCAGGCGCGCGCCGCGTAAGGCGGGCCTCAATCGATGATGTGGTAGCCGCCGTCGATGTAAAGGGTCTGGCCGGTGATGCGGCGCGCCGCGTCGGTGGCCAGCCAGGCGGTGGCCTCGCCCACGTCGTCGATGCCGACCAGGCTGCGCGCCGGCGCCTTGGCCTGGGCCCGGTCGAGCAGGGCGTCGAAGCCGGCGATGCCCGAGGCGGCGCGGGTCTTCAGCGGCCCGGGCGAGATGGCGTGCACGCGTATGCCCTGCGGGCCCAGTTCGGCCGCCAGATAGCGGGTGGCCGATTCCAGCGCCGCCTTCACCGGCCCCATCATGTTGTAGTGCTCCACCACCATCTGCGAGCCGTAGTAGGTCATGCAGAACAGGGTGCCGCCCCTGGGCATCAGGGGTTCGGCCAGGTGCGCCATGCGGATGAACGACCAGCACGAGATGTCCATGGCCTGCAGGAAGCCTGCGCGCGAGCAGTCGACCACGCGCCCCTGCAGATCGTCGCGCGGCGCGTAAGCGATCGAATGCATGACGAAGTCCAGGCCGCCCCAGTGCGCGCCGACTTGCTCGAACACGGCTTCGAGCTGGCCGTCGACGCGCAGGTCCAGCGGCAGCAGCAGGGCGGCGTCGATGCTGCGCGCCAGCGGTTCGACGTGCGCGCGCGCCTTGTCGTTCAGGTAGGTGACGGCCAGTTCGGCGCCCAGCGCGCGAAAGGCGCGCGCGCACCCCCAGGCAATCGAATCCTGGTTGGCGATGCCGGTGACCAGCCCGCGCCGGCCCCGCAGGGGAGCGGCGGCGTTCATGCCTGCCTCCGCCGCACCAGCGCCAGCGTGTGCTGGGCGATGATCAGTTCTTCGTTGGTGCGCACCACGTACACGCCGATGGCGCTGTCGTCGCTCGAGATGCGCGGGCCGTGGCGGGCGTTGCGCGCCTCGTCCAGCCGCACGCCCAGCCACTCCCAGCGGCGGGCAATGGCCGCGCGCACCGGCGCGGCGTTTTCGCCGATGCCGGCGGTGAACACGATGGCGTCGATGCCGTTCATGGCGCAGCCCAGGCCGGCGATGCCCTCGGCCACGCGCCAGGCGAAGTAGTCCAGCGCCAGCCGGGCCGCCGGCGCGTCGCTGGCCAGCAGCTCGCGCACGTCGTTGCCGATGCCCGACAGCCCCTTCAGCCCGCACTCGTGGTAGAGCAGGTGCTCGATGTCGTCGTGGCTCATGCCGCGCTCCATCATCCACAGCACCACGCCCGGGTCCAGGCGGCCGGGCCGGGTGCCCATGGGCAGGCCTTCGAGCGCGGTAAAGCCCATGGTGCTGTCGACGCTGCGGCCATCGACCATGGCGCAGGCCGAAACGCCGTTGCCCAGGTGGGCAGCCACGATCCTGCCGCCGGCGATTTCGGGCAGCGCGCGCCGCAGGCGCTGGGCGATGTACTCGTACGACAGGCCGTGAAAACCGTAGCGCCGCACGCCTTCCTGGTACAGGTGCTCGGGCAGCGCGTAGCGGTCGGCCAGCGGCGAATGGGCGCGGTGGAAGGCCGTGTCGAAGCAGGCTACCTGCGGGATGCTGGGCCGGCGCTCGCGGATCACGCGGATCGGCGCCAGGTTGTTGGGCTGGTGCAGCGGCGCCAGCGGCGTGAGGTCGTCGAGCTGCGCCAGCACGTCATCGTCGACCAGCACCGGCGCGTCGTACTCGGTGCCGCCATGCACCACGCGATGGCCGATGGCGTAGGGCGCGCCGCCCAGGTGGCCGCTGAGCCAGGTGCCCAGCACTTCCTGGGCGCCGGGCACGTCGGCCGCGTGCGTGGGCGCCACGTCGCGCTCGAGCAGCGTCTGGCCGTCCTGGGCGCGGATGCGCAGGTGCGGGCGCGATCCGCCGATGCCGTCGAGCTGGCCGCCCAGGGTGGGCAGCAGCTCGTCGCCTTCGGCGATCTCGTACAGGTAGAACTTGAGGCTGGAGCTGCCGGCGTTGATGACGAGCAGGGTGTCGCTCATGGTCGCGTACTCCGTTGGCGCCGCTTCAGGGCAAGGGGGTGGCGCGCGCCAGATGATGGGCGTAGAGGGTGGCCACCGCGCACGAGGCCAGGCGGGTCTGGGCGCTGTCGGCGCGGCTGGTCAGGATGATGGGCACGCGCGCGCCCAGCACGATGCCGGCGGCCTGGGCGTTGGCCAGGAAGCTGAGGTTCTTGGCCAGCATGTTGCCGGCTTCCAGGTCGGGCACCACCAGGACCTGCGCGCGGCCGGCCACCGGCGAGACGATGCCCTTGACCTGCGCGGCCTCGGGGCTGATGGCGTTGTCCAGCGCCAGCGGGCCGTCCAGGATGCCGCCCTGGATCTGGCCGCGGTCGGCCATCTTGCACAGCGCGGCGGCCTCCAGCGTGCTGGGAATGCTGGGCATGACCTGCTCGACCGCCGACAGGATGGCCACGCGCGGCTCGCCCAGCCCCAGCCCGAGATGCAGCGCGATCGCGTTGCGCACGATGTCGGCCTTGGTTTCCAGGTCGGGGAAGATGTTGATGGCCGCGTCGGTGATGAACAGCGGCTCGGGGTAGGTGGGCACGTCCATGATGAACACGTGGCTGATGCGGCGCTCGGTGCGCAGCCCGGTGTCGCGCGCCACGACCTCGTGCATCAGTTCGTCGGTGTGCAGGCTGCCCTTCATCAGCAGGCTGGCCTGGCCGCCGCGCACCAGCTCGACCGCGGCGGCGGCCGCGGCGTGGCTGTGCGGCGCATCGACGATGGCCGCCCCGCCCAGCTCCAGGCCGCAGCGCTCGGCCACGTCGCGGATTTTCTGTTGCGGCCCCACCAGGATGGGCGTGAGCAGGCCCAGCTGCATCGCCTGCAGCGCGGCGCCCAGCGAGGTTTCGTCGCAGGGATGGGCTACCGCGCAGGGCAGCGCGGGCAGGGTGCGCGCGTGCGCGATCAGGCGTTCGTAGTGGTTGTGGCGCGCCGCGCTCATGCCGCGCGCCCCTTGCGCGGGGCCGCTGCCTTGCGGCCAGCCGGCCTGGCGGCCGTCTTGCCCGCCACAGTCTTGCGCGCGGGCGTCTTGCGCGCCGGCGCGGGCGCGTCGGCGCGCTTGACGGCGCGCCGCTCGGCGCCCTGGAACAGGCGCTTCATTTCGTCCAGGCTCTCGCGCGCCCGGTCGCTCAGCGGGCCGGCGGCCTCCAGCACGTGGGTGATTCCCTGCAGGGTGGCGCGGATGTCGGCGGCGCTGGCGTTCTCCAGCAGCTTCGGGATGGCGCGGATCGCCGCCGGCCCGTCGAGCTGCATCATCAGCGCCTGGTCGCGCGTGGCGTCCTTGAAGGCCTGCAGCGACAGCTTGGCGTCGGTGTCGGCGCGCATCTTGCGGATCATGGTGAAGCTGCGCTCGTCGACGCCGCCCTCGGCGCCGCTGACATATAGCAGCATGCGCAGGCCGGCTTCGCGCAGCCCGCCCTGGTCGATCTGCGCGCGCAGCTCGGCCGCGCGCGCGGCCATGAAGTCGCGGTGCTCGGGCGAAACGCCCGGGTGCTTGCGCGGGGGGCCGTCCTTGGCGCCCAGGCCGGCCCAGTCCTGCACCAGCGGCGAGCCATAGGTGGCCATGAAGATCCGCTCGCAGGCCGAGTCGCGCAGGTCGCGCCAGATGTCCAGGCCCGCCACGATGGCGTTGGACGCCATCTTCTGCAGCGCCCAGAACGGGTTGTCCGCCGTGGCGGGCTGGCGCTGTTCGCGGACCTGCTCGGCCAGCTGCGCGACAGGCGCCACCCAGGGGTTGCGGTCGGAAATCAGCTCGTAGGGCAGGCGCAGCGGATGCATGCGCTGCATCCACTCGGCCGATTGCGGCGTGACGGCGGCCCGCACCCACGGCTGCACGAAGCTGCGGTACAGGCCCAGGTTGATGTCGGAAATGCGGGCCACCGCCGCGAAGCGCTGGTCGTCTTCCTCATTGCGCTCGACGATCTCGCGCACGTCGTCCAGGCGACGGCGCTCGAACGACAGCACGTAGTCGCCGTAGGCCAGGTCGGCGTTGGGCGTGTCGGGCGTCTTGTCGGCGATCTCGGCCTGGTAAATGCCGGGCGGCAGCACGTCGATGACGTCGATGTTGGCGGTGAATTCCTGGTGCTCCTTGCGCGCCACCGCGCCGGAGACGAAGATGCCCAGGTGACCGATGCTTTCATGCACCGCATAGACGATGGTCTGGTTGTGCGCCACCACCTCGCGGTCGTCCTGGTACAGGTCGGTGATCCAGCCCAGCGCCTGCGGCGGCGGCGTGATGTTGTCGCCCTTGGAGCAGAACACGATGATGGGCGAGCGGATGTTGCGCAGGTCGATGCGGATGCCGTCGGAGGTGACCAGGCCGGCGGTGGCCAGGCGGTTGCCCACGAACAGGTTGTCGACGATGTACTGGATTTCGGGGCCGTTGAGGAACACGTGCCCGCCCCACCATTTCTCGAATTCGAGGTAGCGGGGCGCCTCGGTGTCGACCTTGGCGTAGAGGTTGTACTGCTTGCTCCACAGCGTGTTGGCCGGGTTGAGGTTCTCGAAGTTCTGCACCAGCCAGGCGCCGTCGAACTTGCCGTTGCCCAGGTCGCTGGTCATCTGGGTCAGCCAGCTGCCGCCCAGCAGCCCGCCCGAGTAGCGCATGGGGTTCATGTCGCGCCAGCCGGCCCAGTACGACAGCGGCGCGCCGGCGACGATGATGGGGCCGAACAGCTCGGGCCGCATCGCGGCCGTCATCATGATCTGCCAGCCGGCCTGGCAGTTGCCGACCACCACCGGGCGGCCTTCGGCCTGCGGATGCAGGGCGATGATCTCTTCCAGGAAGCGCGCCTCGGCGCGCATCACGTCCTCGACCGTCTGGGTGTCGGTCGGGTGCGGCAGGAAGGTGGCGAAGTAGCAGGGGTGGCCGGCGCGCACCGCCACGCCGATTTCGCTTTCGGGCTTGAAGCCGCCGATGCCGGGGCCGTGGCCGGCGCGCGGGTCGACCACCAGGAACGGGCGCTTCTGCGGGTCGGCCGGCGTGTCCGCGGGCGGGACGATGCGCAGCAGCGCATAGTTGACGGGGCGTTCGAACTTGCGCCCGTCGAGCACCAGCTCGGACTTCATGCTCAGCACATTGGGGGCGCGCTTGGCCATGTGCGTCAGGTACTGGTTGCCGCGCTGGCGCATCACGTCGGTGTACAGGATGCCGCGCTGCCAGGCGTCCAGCGTGTATTCGTACGCGCTGGTCCAGAGGTTGGCGGCGGAATGCGCGGCCGGGGCGGGGGAGCGGTCGGGGGCGGTGCGATCGGCGGCGGGTGCGGCCATGGCGATCTCCATTGCGATGCGGCGGCTGGCCTGGAGCCGTAGCGGCCGGCTCCCGTGTGGGGAGCGGATTCGGGGACCCTTGTGGGTTTACCCTATTACACCGCAAACGATGTTGCGGTGCAACATTCAAATGGCCGGGGCGCCGGCCCCTTCAGCCGCGGGCCGCCTCGTAATGCCGCAGCCATGCCTGCACGCTGGCGCGCTGCCATTGGGCCGCCGCGTAGTCGCGCAGCGGCGCGGGCAGGTCGTCGCCGCTACAGGCCAGGCGGTTGAGCATCAGCGCCAGTTCGGTGTCGGCGATGCTCCAGGCGCCGAACAGGTGCGCCTGGCCGGGTGGCAGCAGCGCCTCGGCCACGCGGATCAGCTTGGCGGCGTCGCAGTGCGCGGCATCGTCCAGCGGCGTGGTGGCCGGGGTATCGAAGACGGAGTCGATCGGGCGCGCCCGCCGCAGCGCCGCCAGGTCGGTGCGCAGCCAGGCCTGCACCTGGCGGGCGCGGGCGCGCGCCTGGATGCCGGCCGGATACAGCGCGGGGTGCGCCGGCGGCGCGAAGGCGTCTTCCAGGTATTCGTGGATGGCGCTGGACTCGGTGAGGTGAAAGCCGGCATGCGCCAGGGCCGGCACCCGGGCGGTCAGGGCGCGGCTCTGGTAGGGCTGCATGCGCTGCTCGCCGGCAGCCAGGTCCACCAGGCGGACTTCGAACTCCAGCTGTTTCTCGGCCAGGGCGACATGGGCCAACATGGCGTAGGGGCTGCGAAAACGGGCGTCGACGTACAGGGTCAGGGGGGCGGGCAACGGCGGGCTCCTGGAACGGCAGGCCACGCGTGCCGCGGTGGCCGATCGCTACAGCGTAGCGCAAACCGGGCCGTCCTGCCCGTCGGTGTGGCGCGCCGGAGTCAGTCGACGATGAACAGCCGCGCGCCGTCGCGGGTCGAGGAGCGGTGCGCCTCGGCCTGGTCGGCGACCTGGTAGCTCATGCCCGGGGTCAGCACGAAAGTGCGGCCGTCCTCCAGTTCGGTGTGCAGTTCGCCTTCCAGGCAGAACAGGATATGGCCCTTGCTGCACCAGTGGTCGGCCAGGTAGCCGGGCGTGTATTCGACCACGCGCACCCGGATGTCGCCGAACTGGCGGGTGCGCCACAGCGCCTTGCCGGATTCGCCCGGATGCTCGGTCTGGGGCACGGTCGACCAGTCGGTGGTGCCGAAGGGGATGTCGTGCATTTTCATGGGCTTCAGGTCCTTTGCGATGAGGGGGGATTCAGGCCGGGGCATCGCCGGACGCGGGCACGCGCAGCACCAGGTCGGTGGCGCCCATGTCGATGCCGGCTTGCGACAGCAGGGTGGTGGCCTGGCCGCGGTGGTGGGTCTGGTGGTTGAAGAAGTGCAGGACCAGGCCGCCGAACGGGCGCCGCGCCGTCTCGCCTGCCAGGCTGGTGTACGCCAGTTCGCAGGCCAGGTCCTCGGGGCGCAATTGCGCGGTCCAGTCGACGATGCGCTGGTCCAGCCAGGCGCGGTGCGCGGCCAGCGGCGGCAGCGCCGGGTAGAGGATCTCGTCCAGGCGCGCCGGGGTGGGCAGCGCAAGCACGGGCTGCAGGGCGGCCGGGCGAGCGGGGTGCGCGGCGAAGCGCCGCAGCCAGACGCGGTCGCCCACCGCCACGTGGTTGAGCGTGCCCAGCAGCGAGCCGAAGTAGGCGCCGCGCTCGCGGGCCAGCTCGGCCGGCGGCAATTGCGCCGCACAGGCATACAGGCGCTGGTTCATCCACTGGTTGTAGTCGGCGAGCAGCTGCAGGTCGGCGGGGCTGGGCATGGGGGCTCCGGAGGCGGGTCAGGCGGCCAGCTTCTTCTGCCAGAACATGGCGCGGCCGGTGTCGGCCGCCAGTTCGTAGCCGGCGTAGCCGAGGCGGCGGTACAGCGCCTGGGCGCGCGTATTGCCTTCCAGCACCTCCAGCGTCACCTTGCAGCAGCCCAGCCGTGTCGCCAGGGCTTCGAGCGCCTGGAGCAGGCGCGTGCCCACGCCCTGGCCGCGGAAGCGTTCGGCCACCGCCAGGTCGTGCAGGTTGAGCAGGGGGCGGCAGGCAAAGGTGGAAAAGCCTTCGATGCAGATGGCCAGCCCGGCCGGCTCGCCGTCCTGCCAGGCCAGCAGCGCGCGGGCGTGGGGCCGGCGCGCCAGCTCGCCCACCAGGTTGGCGCGCGCATGGGCCGACAGCGGCTCGCCGCCGCCCATGGGGCCGCGGGCGTACTCGTCGAGCAGGGCGATGATGGCCCGGCCATGGGCGGCGTCGTTGAAATCGGCTTCGATGATTTCCAGCACGGTGTTTCCTGTAGGGGGCGTGAATGCGGCGCGCGGGGCGCGGCGCGCAAACGGCCATTATGCCGCGCCCATGCGGGGCGTTTGCGCCGGCGCATTGAAAAAACGGGTGCCAGCGCCTATCTTTACCCTATTCGACCGGCCGCGGCGCGTACCCGGCCGCCCCATCCCTTACGAGGCCGGAATATGGAGTTCAAGGACTACTACAAGATTCTCGGCGTGCAGAGCGACGCTCCCGAAGACGAGATCCGGCGCGCCTATCGCAAGCTGGCGCGCAAGTACCATCCGGACGTCAGCAAGGAAAGCGACGCCGAAACGCGCATGCGCGACGTCAACGAAGCGTACGACGTGCTGGGCAACCAGGAAAAGCGGCAGGCCTACGACAACCTGGCCGCCGGCGTGGCGCCCGACGGCGGCTTCCAGCCGCCGCCCGGCTGGGACCAGGGCTTCGAGTTCCACTATGCGCGCGAGGGCGAGGGCGACCAGCAGTTCAGCGATTTCTTCTCGTCGCTGTTCGGCGGTCAGGCGCGCCGCCGCGCGGCGCAGCAGGACTTCCGCGCGCGCGGCGAGGACCACCATGCCGCCATCGAGGTCGATCTCGAGGACGCGCTGCATGGCGCCACGCGCGACATCAGCCTGCGTTCCATGCAGCCCGACGAGCACGGGCAGCCGCAGGTGCGCACGCGCACGCTGAGCGTGCGCATCCCGGCCGGCGTGCGCGAGGGCCAGTACATCCGCCTGGCCGGGCAGGGCATGCCCGGCTACGGCGGCGCCGAGAACGGCGACCTGTACCTGGAGGTGCGCTTCAAGCCGCATCCGCGCTACCGCGCCGAGGGCCGCGATCTCTACATGAACCTGCCCGTGGCGCCCTGGGAGGCGGCGCTGGGCGCGCAGGTCGAGGCCCCCACGCCGGGCGGCGCGGTCGAGGTCGCGGTGCCGCCCGGCTCGCGCAACGGCCGCAAGCTGCGGCTGCGCGGCCGTGGCATTCCGGGCGATCCGCCCGGCGATCTGTACCTGGTGCTGGACCTGGTGCTGCCGCCGGCCGATTCCGACGCCGCGCGCGAGGCGTACCGCAAGATGGCGCAAGACCTGGCGTTCGATCCGCGCCGCAATTTGGGAGTCTGAACATGAGCAAAATCGTGGTGACCCAGGCGACCGTGATCGGCAAGTCGCGCGCGTTGAGCGCCGAGGAACTGGCCCATGCCTGCGACGCGGAAGTCGAGTGGGTGGCGCGCCTGGTCGAGGTGGGCATCGTGCCGGCGCGCGGCCGCCAGCCCGCGGAGTGGCGGTTCTACAGCCTGGATCTGCGGCGCGCCCGCGAGGCGCGCCGCCTGGAGCGCGACATGGGCGCCGGGCTGGATGCCGCGGCGCTGATCCTCGACCTGTGCCAGGAAGTGCGCGAGTTGAAGGCAAGGCTGCGCGCGCTGGGCGAGCCGCCGGCATAGGCCTGCGTACAATCGTCAATCCGTCACTCTCTTGCTACCCATCCCATGCGCAGCAAGCCCATTGACGCGCCCGGCACGCCGGGCGCGCCCGTTTCCGCCGGCCTGAAGGCCTGCATCCCCGTCATGATCGGCTACTTCCCGGTGGCCGTGGCCTTCGGCATCGCGGGGCTGGCCGCCGGCCTGCAGCCCTTGCAGGTCATCCTGATTTCGGTGTTCGTCTACGCGGGCGCCAGCCAGTTCCTGCTGCTGGCCTCGATCAAGGCCGGCACGCCCTGGCTGTGGGTCGTCGCGCTGTGCTCGCTGCTCAACGCGCGCCACCTGCTGTATGGCCCCTTGCTGGCGCGCTTCCTGCCCGAGTCCCTGCGCGAACGGCTGAGGATCGCCTTCCTGCTGACCGACGAGGTGTTCGCGACGGCCTTTCACCGCATGGGCGCGGTCCGGCCGGCCAGCCGCGGCCGCTGGATCACCGCGCTGGGCCTGGGCGCCTGGGCGACCTGGATCGCCGGCACCGCGGTCGGCGTCTATGCGGGCGAAGGGCTGGAGCGCCACTACCCGGTGCTGTCGCAGGTGATGCGTTTCGCGCTGCCGGCGCTGTTCCTGGCGCTGGTGTGCCAGAGCATGCAGCCCGGCATGCGGCGGCCGGTGCTGGCCGCGCTGGCGGTGGGCGGCGCGCTGGCGGCGGCCGGCCAGACCACGCTGGCGATCCTGGCCGGGGCCGCCGCGGGCTGCCTGTGCCATCGTCCGGAGCGGCGCGCATGACGGGCCAGAGCATCGGTTTCTGGGCGGCGGTGGCCGCCATGGCGGTGATCACTTATCTCACGCGCGCGCTGCCGTTCATGCTGTCGACGCGCAGCCGCCTGTTGCGGCGCCTGTCGGAAGAGGGTTCGGCGCTCGCGGCGCTGGGGCCGTCGCTGCTGGCCGGCATCGCCGCGGCGGTGATCGTGCCCGACCTGGTCGGCGCGCAGGCCGTGGACGGGCGCGGCGCCTACATAGGCGGCCTGGTGGTCACCGCCGTGGCCGCCCGGCTGGTGGGCAACAGCGGCGCGGCGGTGATACTGGGGCTGGCCGGTTACGGCCTGCTGCTGGCGCTGGGCCTGTAGGCGGCCCGGGCGCGCGCCGCCTACGCGGCGAGCAGCGTGCCCACCCAGAACAGGCCGGCCGACAGCAGCATCGAGGCCGGCAGCGTCAGCACCCAGGCCATCAGGATGGTGCGCACGGTGCCGCCCTGCAGCCCGCTGTTGTTGGCGACCATGGTGCCGGCCACGCCGGACGACAGCACGTGGGTGGTCGATACCGGCAGGCTGAACACATTGGCCAGGCCGATGGCGCCGACCGCGGTGACCTGGGCCGCCATGCCCTGGGCGTAGGTCATGCCCTGCTTGCCGATTTTCTCGCCCACGGTCAGCACCACGCGGCGCCAGCCCACCATGGTGCCGATGCCCAGCGCCAGCGCCACCGCCACGATGACCCACAGCGGCGCGTATTCGGTGGTGGCGGTGAGGTCGCTGCGCAGGCGCTGCAGGTCGGCGCGCTCGCGCGCCGGCAGGCCTTCCAGCCGCGCGACCTTCTTGGCCGTATCGTCCAGGCACAGCAGGTAGCGCCGCACATCGATGCGCTTGTCGGCCGACAGGTCGGCGTAGCTGGTCACGCCGCGCAGGTCGTCCTGCAGGGCGGCGATGGTGGGCATGGTCAGTTGGGGATCGCAGCGGAACGTCTCGGGCAGGTCGGCGCCGTTGCCGCCGCGCGACAGGGCCAGGAACTCGCCCAGGGTGGCTTCGTTGCGGTGGTAGAACGCGCTCAGGTGGCTGGCGGCGTCGCGGGTGCGGTCGATCTGGTAGGTGGTGCTGTTGACGTCGAGCACGAACTTGGCGGGCACGATGCCGATCAGCACCAGCATGATCAGCCCGATGCCCTTCTGGCCGTCGTTGGAGCCGTGCACGAAGCTGACGCCCATGGCCGACAGGACCAGCACCAGGCGGTTCCAGAAGGGCGGGTGCTTCTTGGCGTCGATGGCGCGGCGCTGTTCGGGCGTCTTGTGCATTTTCGACAGCGGCAGCCAGCGCTTGAGCAGCAGCAGGATGCCGCCGGCCACCATGAAGCCGGCCACCGGCGAGACCACCAGCGACAGGCCGATGTCGATCGCCTTGCCCCAGTTGACGCCGTCGGCCAGCGAGATGTCGGTCAGCAGGGCGTTGGCCATGCCCACGCCCAGGATGGAGCCGATCAGGGTGTGCGAGCTGGAGGCCGGGATGCCGAAATACCAGGTGCCCAGGTTCCAGGCGATGGCCGCCGACAGCATGGCGAAGACCATGGCCAGGCCGCGTCCGGTATCGACGTTGATCAGCAGTTCGACCGGCAGCAGGTGCACGATGGCGTAGGCCACGCCCACCCCGCCCAGCAGCACGCCGAGGAAGTTGAAGATGCCGGAGAGGATGACGGCCAGGTGCGGCGGCATGGCCTTGGTGTAGATGACCGTGGCCACCGCATTGGCGGTGTCGTGAAAGCCGTTGATGAATTCGAAGGCGAGAACGAACGTCAACGCCAGGACGAGGCTGAGACCTACCCAGAGGTCTAGGCCGGAGAAAAGATGGAGCATGGGAGCCAGGTGAGGGGTGTGGTGTGGCGGAATTATTGCAGATTTGTGACCCATCCCGGGCGCGCCGCGCGGCGCGTTAGAATGCCGCGAGAGATCCTCCGGCGCCGCCGCCCCGGGGCCGGCCTTCGGCGGCCCGGCCCGCGCGGCCCGTTCCGTTCCCCCTGCCGCCGCCCGCGATGCCCGCCATGTCCACGCCTACCGCCCTTTCGGCCCCGCTTGTCCGCCGCCATCCCGACGAACTGCTCATCGGCCTGGTGTCGATTTCCGACCGCGCTTCCAGCGGCGTCTACCAGGACCAGGGCCTGCCGTCGCTGCGCGACTGGCTGGGGACGGCCCTGACGTCGCCCTGGCAGGTCGTCGAGCGCCTGATCCCCGACGAGCCCGCCGCCATTTCGGCCGCGCTGGTCGATCTGGTGGACGGCTGCGGCTGCGACCTGGTGCTGACCACCGGGGGCACCGGCCCGGCGCGGCGCGACTGCACGCCGGAAGCGACCCTGGCCGTGGCGACCAAGGAGATGCCCGGGTTTGGCGAGCAGATGCGCCAGATCAGCCTGCGCTTCGTGCCCACCGCCATCCTGTCGCGCCAGGTCGCGGTCATCCGCGAGACGGCGGACCACGCCGCGCTGATCATCAATCTGCCGGGCCAGCCCAAGGCGATCCGCGAAACGCTGGAGGGCCTGAAGGACGCCGACGGCGCCGTGCTGGCGGCCGGCGTGTTCGCCGCCGTGCCCTATTGCATAGACCTGATCGGGGGGCCGTATGCCGAAACCGATCCGGCCGTGATCAAGGCGTTCCGGCCCAAGTCGGCGCTGCGCCAGCCGGCCGCCAGGCAATAGGCCGTGCGCTATAGTGGGCGCGCCGTTTTTCAGATTTTCAGGAAGAAGCCTCGATGAAAGCCCGTTTCGTACTGCTGGCCCTGGGCCTGGCGCTGGCCGGTTGCGCCAATGTGAAGGACATCCGTGACCGCGAGCCGGCCTTCTATGGCTCGCCGCAGCGTTCCGCCCAGGAGTACGCGGCATGCGTCAGCGCGGCCTGGAAGGGGCTGGGCGTGCCGGTCGAGCAGCGCGAGATCCGCAACGGCTATGAACTGGTGTCGCGCGGCAGCCTGGGCGTGGACGCGGTGCTGACCACCACCACCTGGCAGGGCAAGACCGACGCCAGCCTGTCGACCCGCCTGCCGCAAAGCGGCCAGCAACTGGTCGACGCCGCCAACCTGTGCCTGTGAGCGCGGCTTCCCGCCTGTGGCGCGGCGCCTGGCTGGCGCTGGCCCTGCTGGCCGCCCCGGCCGCGCAGGCGCAGGGCTACATCAGCCGCAAGCTGAACGCGCCGGTGCCCGGCGGAGTGGCCGTGGTCGACCTGGGGCAGGCCGCCCAGGCGCCGCAGGTCACGTACCGCGGCCGTCCGGTCATGGTGTTGCGCGAAGCCGAAGGCCCGTGGATCGCCGTGGTCGGCATTCCGCTGGCGGCCAGGCCCGGCAGCGAGGCGATCTCGGTGCGGAGCGCCGGCGGCGCGGCGCGCAGCATCGCATTCGACATCGGCGCCAAGAAGTACACGGCCCAGCACATCAAGCTGAAGAACCAGCGGCAGGTCACGCCCAATCCGGACGACCTCAAGCGCATCGAGCGCGAGCTGGCCGAGCAGACGGCCGCCTATCGCATCTTCCGGGCCGGCGTCACGCCCAGCAATGTGCTGCTGGACCGGCCGGTGCCGGGCCGGCTGTCCAGCCCGTTCGGCCTGCGGCGCTTTTTCAACGGCCAGGAGCGCAATCCGCATTCCGGGCTGGATTTCGCCGCCGCCGCGGGCACGCCGATCAAGGCGCCGGCGGCCGGGCGCGTCGTGCTGGTGGGCGATTACTTCTTCAATGGCAGGACGGTGTTCGTCGACCACGGGCAGGGCTTCATCAGCATGTTCTGCCACATGTCGGAGATCGACGTGAAGGTGGGCGACGAGGTGCCGCGCGGCGGCGTGGTGGGCAAGGTGGGCGCCACCGGGCGCGCCACGGGGCCGCACCTGCACTGGAACATCAGCCTGAACGACGCGCGCGTCGATCCGGCCATTTTCATCGGGGCGTTCAAGCCCTAGGCGCGCGCAGGGGCGGGGCCGCTCAGGCGGTCTGCTCCAGCTCGGCCAGCAACTGGCGGTGCAGGCGTTCGGCGTATTGCAGCTCGTTGATGGCTTGCTGGTGCAAGTGCTGCTGCTCGTCCAGGCAGTTGTCGTACTTGACCTGGGCCTGGGCGTAGGTGAGGCCGGTGTTGCGCAGGCTGTTGATGAACGCCTCGCGCGAGCGGCGCAACAGGCGCAGGCCGTCCTCGCCGAGGCCGAACGCGCGCCGGGCGCTGTTCAGCCGGTCGGCGGCTTCCCGCAGGGTTTCATGCTTGTCCGTCATGGCGCCATTTTTCCATGTCTGGCGCTTCGCTGCACGACGGCGGGCGGGCCGGTACGCAACGGCCCGCTGGGGAATCAGCGGCGGTGCTGCGGCGGACGGCTGGGCGGGCCCGAGCGCTCGTCCTTGTGGCGGAAGTTGATACGGCCCTTGGTCAGGTCGTAGGGGGACATTTCCAGCGTCACGCGGTCGCCGGCCAGGATGCGGATGCGGTGCTTGCGCATGCGGCCCGACGCGTAGGCGCCGACTTCGATGCCGTTGTCCAGTTTGACGCGATAGCGGCTGTCGGGCAGCACTTCGTCCACGATGCCATTCAGTTCGATCAGTTCTTCTTTCGCCATCAGGTACTCCTCGTCAAAGGCGGGCGCCGGGGGGCGCCATATGCGTAAGGCCCCCGCGCGGCGGCGCAGGCCGATCCGACTGGCACGGGTACGGGCCACGAGAAGCCCCGGCAGGGGCACGATAGGCAGGTACTCACGCCGCTAGGGCTGTGTGCGCTCGGGGGCGCGGCTTGGTCGCAGCGATACGGGTGTCGCCGGAAGAAGCGGACGGGCGACGCCCCTGTCGGGATGACAGGCTGGGCGCCCAGGAAAGCCATCGAAAAAAGATTTGCGCCAAGGCAAATCCGATGGCTTTTGCGGAAAAATCAATCACTTATTGTAGCGCGGTTGTCAAATAATGACCAGCCCCCGCGTAGTGCCATTCAGTGCCCGGGGCGGCCTTCGGGGTACTGCGGCAACGCATCGGTAATGTCGTGCCACGGCGCTTTGTGGGCGACGTAGACGTGGCAGGCCGCCTTGACGCCGGGATCGTCGTCCAGCGCGCCCAGCGGCAGGGCGTAGACATCGGGCGTCTGGTCGAAGCGGCTGAGCAGCGGGGTGCCGCAGGCGCTGCAGAAACCGCGGTAGTTGCCCGGCGAGGAGCTGTACCAGGTGACGTCGCTTTCGCCGCGGACGAAGGCGAAATGCTCGGCCCGCACCGTGGCGCGCGTGCGGAAGGCGGCGCCGTGGGCCTTGCGGCACATGGCGCAATGGCAATTGAGCGCATCGGCAAGCGGGCCGTCGACGGTGTAGGCCACCCGGCCGCACAGGCAGGAACCGTTGAGCATGATCGCAGTCTCGGAAAGACGGGTATTCCCAATATACCCGTTGCCCGGCGGCCCGGCGCGCCATTCGTGGCGGCGGGGGGCGGGCCGCATTCCCGCGGCCGGCCCGGGGTTGGCGGCGTCCGGCGGCGTCAGTGGTGGCCGACCATGGAGCGGTGCGGCGAAACCACCCATGGGCCCGGGCCCAGCCCGGCCGGCACCGGCGCGTGGGCGTGGCCATGCCCGTGCCCGTGGTCATGCGCGGGCGCCTGGCGGCTGACCACCGCCGGTTCGTGCGCGCTTTTCTCGTTGCGCGCGTGCGCCTGGCGCACGGCCGGGTTCATGTCGGACAGGAACGGCGCGGTGACCGACTTGGGCGCGCGCTCGCCGCATTGCGGGCAGGCCAGCGCCGCGCCGGCCTCGCGCAGGGCGCGCCAGGCGCGAAACAGGCCGCATTGCGGGCAGGCATAGTCATATAGAGGCATGACGGGGCTCCTCGATGGGTCAGGTCAGCGTGCCGTTGAGCAGCAGGTAGCCGGGGATCCAGCCGGTCACGATGCCCTCGATCACGGTCAGCATGCCGGTGGCGCGGGCGATGGGGCGCTTCCTGACCAGCAGCAGGTAGAACATGAACCACAGCACCGCCCAGGCCACCCAGTTCAGGCCCAGCCAGTAGCCCCACAGCGTGCTGGCCTGGGCCAGCGTCTGCAGGGCCACCGGCACGGCGGTGAGCGCCACGAACAGGCTGTACCAGCCCAGGCCGCGGCCATCGGCGCCGTTGTAGCGGTTCAGCGCCACCCAGATATACGTGAAGGTGAACAACAGCGTCAGCGCGGCGGCGCGCACCGACAGCGGCGAGGCGTCCTGGCCGAAGGCCAGGCGCAGCGACACCAGCAAGGTCAGCGCGCCCGAGAAAATATTGATGATCCAGATCTCCTTGTCGCCGATCTTTTCGAGCAGCCACAGGCCGTTGAGGAACAGCACCGCGCCGACATACAGTAGGGTCAATCCGAGCAACATGAAGAGCTCCTTCGCGCGCGCCGCGGCCTGGCCCCGGCGCGCGCCGTGCGCCTCAGCTGGTGGCGGCCACCTTGGCCTTGCCGACCTTGGCCGACGGGCCGGCCGCCGTGGGCCGGATGTCGAAATCGAAGATCTCCGTCGGAATGGCCAGCGTGCAGCATGCGTTGGGAATATCGACGATGCCGCTGATGCGGCCCTCGACCGGCGCCGTGCCCAGGATGATGTAGGCCTGCTCGCCGGTGTAGCCGAACTTCTTCAGGTACTCGATGGCGTTCAGGCAGGCGCGGCGGTAGGCCACGTGGGCGTCCAGGTAGTACTGCTCGCCGGTATGCTCGTCGACCGAAATGCCCTCGAACACCAGGTATTCGGCGAAGTGCGGCTCGATCGGGCTGGGCTTGAAGATCGGGTTGACGATGCCGTACTTGTTGATGCCGTCCTTGATCAGATCGACCCGTATGTCGAGAAAGCCCGCCATTTCGATGGCGCCGCAGAACGTGATCTCGCCGTCGCCCTGCGACCAATGGATGTCGCCCATCGACAGGCCGCCGCCCTTGACGTACACCGGGAAGTACACGCGCGAACCGCGCGACAGGTTCTTGATGTCGCAGTTGCCGCCGTGCTCGCGCGGCGGCACCGTGCGCCACGCTTCGGCGCCGGCCTTGCGCGCGGCCTCGCCGTTCATCTGGCCCATCAGCGCGGTGTTCGCGTAGGGCGGCGCCAGCAGCGGCGGCACGCGGTCCGGGTCGGTCGCCAGCAGCGCCGCCTCGCGCTTGTTGGCGCGGTCCAGCAGCTCGCGGTCGGGCAGGCAGCCGATCAGTCCCGGATGGATGATGCCCGGCCAGCGCACGTTGGGCACGTGGCGCGACGTGGTGTAGATGCCGTGGAAGTCCCAGCACGCCTTGCGCGCGTCGGGGAAGTGCTCGCACAGGAAGCCGCCGCCGTTTTCGCGCGCGAAAATGCCGGTAAAGCCCCAGGCCGACTCGGGCAGCGCGCCGACGTCCAGCAGGTCGACCACCAGCAGGTCGCCCGGTTCGGCGCCCTTGACCCCGAACGGCCCGCTCAGGTAATGCACGCGCGTGAGGTCGACGTCGCGCACGTCGTTGGCGCTGTCGTCGTTGCCGATCTGCCCGCCGGTCCAGTCGTAGCATTCGACGCGGAACTCGTCGCCCGGATTGAACCATTCCACCATGGGGATATCCGGGTGCCAGCGGTTGTGGGTCTTGGTCGCCTGGTCTTCCGGCGCCTTGTTGAATTCGACATGAAATGCGGTTTGTGCCATGGCCTTGTCTCCTGGTGGTCGCCCGAGGACGGGCGCGGCCGGCGCGTGCGTCGTGGCCGGTTTCCTGCCATGTTAGGGACGCGCCGGGCATGGCACAGCCTTTGCGCGAGGGAATTACAGATCGCCGCCGCGAGGCAGCGGCGCTCCCCTGGTCGGGGGAGGCGCGTGCCCCCGGTTTCAGTAATCGGCGCGTTCGCGCAGGCTCATCAGCTCGGCCTGGCGGTGGGTGTTGGTCTTGCGGAATATCTGCTTGAGATGGCTGCGCACGGTGTGCTCGGAAATATGCAGCGAGCGCGCCACCCGGGCCGGGGTCATGCCTTGCAGGATCAGGGCGCTGACCTTTTCCTCGGCCGGACTGAGCGCGAAGTGATCGGCGAACCGGCGCATGGCCTGGCGGGCGTCCTGGCCCGGATCGCTGATCAGCAGGCCGACCAGGGCGCCGGCCTGGCCGCCCTGGGCATTGCTGTCCGGGCCGAGCGCGCACAGGGTCAGCTGGATGGGGGCGGCGCCGTCGGCCTCGGCCAGCGCCAGGCTGGCGCGGCCAGGCCTGCCGGCCAGCGCGGCCTCGGCCATACGGTGGATGCGTTCGCGCAGCGGCTTTTGCAGCGCGGCATCGCGGGCGGCCAGCCGGCCGTCGACCAGCCGCAGCTGCGCCGGCAGGGCGTCTGCCGCGACTTCGCCATGCAGCACCGCGCCGTCGCGATCCAGCACCAGCACCGGCGGCAGGTAGGCTTGCACGACGCGCGCGAGCAGGCTGGCCAGCCGGGCCTGCGCGGCGCAGCGCGCGCGCACCTCGAACACCGTCATCAGGTGCGGCATCAGCGTGCGCAGGCGCGCGCGGTCGGCGCCGTCGAACGGCGCCTGCTCCTTGCGACGGTGCAGGACGAGATACCAGACATGGTTGCGCTGGCGCGCCAGCACCCCGCACAGGCGATGGAACAAGCCATGCGGGCGCAGGATCTCGCGGTAGAAATCGGTCTGCAGGAAGTCCTCGGGCGCGATCAGTTCCGGGCTGTCCAGGATGCGTCCGGGCAGGTAGGGCGCCTTGGACAGGAACCAGGGGTTGAGCGGGCGGCCCTGGTCGTAGATGGCCTGCAGCGGACCGTCGGCCGGCGCCTGGTAGAGGATGCGGCCGGCGCCGGCATCGAAATCGTAGTGGGCCAGGGCGGCGGCGCGCGTGGCGAAGCGGCGGCACAGCGCCGCCAGCACTCGCTGCCATTGCGTGTCGTCGTTCAAGGTGCCGTAGAGCGCATGCAGCAGCCGGTCTTCGGTTTGCGCGGCGGCCGCGGCGGCTGGTCTGGCGTCCATCGCTGTCCTCGGCGGCAAGGTCGGGGGCATGGTTGCCTGGGCGCCTCGCCGGGCGGCGGGCGCGACGCGAAATAGTCGCAATATTGTGAGCGTGGGCGACCCCGCTGTCCCATTCATTTTCTCTATGCGGCGCCGCACAGCGGGGGGATGGTATCCGGCCCGCGCGGCCGCGCAAGCGGCTACCATGTGGGGCGGCCAGGGCGCGCAGGCGGTCCGGCCGTTGCGTTCATCCGTGCGAGGGGGCCCCATGACAGCCATCGTGACCGCCGTGTGCAGCAGCCCCGGCCATACGTTCAGCAAGCCCGTGCGCGAGGCCATTACGCTGGTGGCCGGCCTGGGCGTGGCGGGCGACGCGCACCACGGGGCGACGGTGCGGCACCGTTCCCGCGTGCGCGCCGATCCCGGCCAGCCCAATCTGCGGCAGGTGCACCTGATCCATGGCGAGCTGCACGACGCGCTGCAGCAGGCCGGCTTCAACGTGGCCGAGGGCACCCTGGGCGAGAACATCACCACGCGCGGCATCGACCTGCTGGCCCTGCCGCGCGACAGCCTGTTGCGCCTGGGCGGCCAGGCCATCTTGCGCATCACCGGCCTGCGCAATCCGTGCGTCCAGCTGGATCTCTACCAGCGCGGCCTGATGGCCGCCGTGCTGGAGCGCGACGCCGCCGGCGGGCTGGTGCGCAAGGCCGGCATCATGGCGGTGGTGGAGGCCGGCGGCGACGTGCGGGCAGGCGATCCGATCGAAGTCGTCCTGCCGCCGCCGCCGCATCATCGGCTCGATTGCGTCTAGGGTCCGCGGAACGGGGACCGGCGCGCCGTCCCGCGCTGATTGCGAAGGGATGTAACGGTCTTCCGGGGGAAGCCGGCGCAGGCGTTGCAAGACCTTTCTTTCAATCCCCCGTAAAATCATGTGGTTCAGCAGGCTTTAACCAATCCATCAATAAAGTACCTCAGGAGGTCTCCCCATGGCCCTAGTTTCCATGCGCCAATTGCTCGACCACGCCGCCGAGCACGGCTACGGCATTCCCGCTTTCAACGTCAACAACCTGGAGCAGGTCCAGGCCATCATGGAAGCCGCCGCCGAGACCGACAGCCCGGTGATCATGCAGGCTTCGGCCGGCGCCCGCAAATATGCCGGCGAAGGCTTCCTGAAATACCTCATCCAGGCCGCCGTCGAGTCGTACCCCCACATCCCGGTCGTCATGCACCAGGACCACGGCCAGTCGCCCGCGATTTGTCAGGGCGCCATCGACCTGGGCTTTTCCAGCGTGATGATGGACGGCTCGCTGAAAGAAGACGGCAAGACCATCGCCGACTACGACTACAACGTCGACGTCACCAAGAAAGTGGTGGACATGGCCCACAAGCTGGGCGTGACGGTCGAAGGCGAACTGGGTTGCCTGGGCTCGCTGGAAACCATGCAGGGCGACAAGGAAGACGGCCACGGCGCCGACGGCAAGCTGACCATGGAACAGCTGCTGACCGACCCCGAGCAGGCCGCCGATTTCGTGCGCCGCACCCAGCTCGACGCGCTGGCCATCGCCATCGGCACCAGCCACGGCGCCTACAAGTTCACCCGCAAGCCCACCGGGGACATCCTGTCGATCGCCCGCATCAAGGAAATCCACGCCCGCCTGCCCAACACCCACCTGGTGATGCACGGCAGCTCCAGCGTGCCGCAGGACCTGCTGGCCGAGATCCGCGAATTCGGCGGCGACATGAAGGAAACCTACGGCGTGCCGGTCGAGGAAATCCAGGAAGCCATCAAGTTCGGCGTGCGCAAGATCAACATCGACACCGACATCCGCCTGGCCATGACCGGCGCGGTCCGCCGCTTCTTCGCCGAGAACCCGAGCAAGTTCGATCCGCGCGAATACCTCAAGCCGGCCCGCGCCGCCGCCAAGGCGATCTGCGTGCAGCGCTACACCCAGTTCGGCACCGCCGGCAACGCCAGCAAGATCAAGCCGCTGCCGCTGGCCGACATGGCGCAGCAGTACGCTGCCGGCAAGCTGGCCCAGGTGGTGCAGTAAGGCGGCGATGGGCGCGGCGCATGGCGCCGCCCGTCGGCCTGGAAAACCGGACGCGCGAGCGTCCGGTTTTTTCATGGCCCCGCGCTACGACGGCGCGTTGCCCGCGAAGTGCGGGTGGGCGGTGTCGATGTCGTGCCAGGGCGGTGCCGAGGCCGTCCAGACCGTGAGCTGGTTGGCAAAGCGCGCAGGCTCGTCCAGCGCGCCGGCCCGTATTATGGTGTAGCCGGCGTCCTCGGTATGGCCGAACAGCGGCGTGCCGCAGTCGGCGCAGAAGCTGCGCATGACCCGGCGCCCCGCCGCGCTGCGGTAGTGGTACTCGCGCGGGGCGCCCCGTTCGAGGCGCAGCGCGCCGGCCGGCAGCAGCAGGGCATGCGCCGGGGCGCCGCCGCTCAGGTATTGGCATTCGCGGCAATGGCAGGTGGCGGCGGCCAGCAGCGGGCCGGTGGCGCGGAAGCGCACCGCCTGGCAAAGGCATCCGCCGGCATAGGTCTGGATGTCGGCCGGCGTGTCGGCGGCGGGGGCAGGGCTCATGGGATCGGGCGCTCCGTTGGACAGGGATGCCCCGAGGCTACCTGTCCCGGCCGTTCGCGTCGAGGGCGGGCCGGACAGGGCGGGGCCATTTGCAGTAACCTAGCGCCTGCGCGTGCCGCGCCCGCCGTCCTGGCTGCCTCGCGAGGCCGCCGCGGCACGCCCGTCATCGACGCTTCCTGCCCAGCCTCGCGCGGGCGGGAAGTTTTCTTTTTGCCATAGGCCATCCCGTGACTTCCGCTTTGCATGAATCCAGCATCAAGTCCCTGCCGCTCCTGGGGCGCGGCAAGGTGCGCGATATGTACGCCGTCGGCGACGACAAGCTGCTGATCGTGGCGTCCGACCGCATTTCGGCGTTCGACGTCATCCTCGATGATCCCATCCCCGGCAAGGGCCAGGTGCTCACCGAGCTGACCGACTTCTGGCTGCGCAAGCTGGCACACATCCTGCCCAACCACTCCACCGGCATCCAGCCCGAGGACGTGGTGGCGCCCGATGAAGTCGACCAGGTGCGCGGCCGCGCCGTGGTGGTCAAGCGCCTCAAGCCCATCCTGGTCGAGGCGGTGGCGCGCGGCTACCTGATCGGATCGGGCTGGAAGGACTACCAGGCCAGCGGCTCGGTGTGCGGCATCGCGCTGCCCGCCGGCCTGCAGCAGGCCAGCCAGTTGCCCGAGCCGATTTTCACGCCGGCCGCCAAGGCCGAGTTCGGCATGCACGACGAGAACGTCGATTTCGCCCACGTGGTCAAGGAAGTCGGCCAGGAAATGGCCGAGCGCATCCGCGACGTGACGCTGCGCCTGTACGGCGAGGCGGCGCGCTTTGCCGCCACCAAGGGCATCATCATCGCCGACACCAAGTTCGAATTCGGGCTGGACGACAACGGCACGCTGCACCTGATGGACGAAGTGCTCACGCCCGATTCGTCGCGCTTCTGGCCGGCCGACGGCTACCGGGTGGGCATCAGCCCGCCTTCGTTCGACAAGCAGTTCGTGCGCGACTGGCTGGAAACCCAGCCCTGGGACAAGACCCCGCCCGCGCCGCGCCTGCCGCGCGACGTGCTGGAAAAGACCGCCGCCAAGTACCGCGAAGCGCTCGACCGCCTGCTCGCCTGAGCACCGCCGGCGCCGCCCAGGCCCGCCGCCCTTCGGGGCGCGCGGGCTTTTTTCATTGGAGGCGCGGCGACAAAAAAGCCGGGATAAAAGCGTCGCGCCAGGGAGGCGGCGCAACCGTTGCGTCCGCACAATGGAGTTATCCGCGTCGGCGCGATCAATTAACCTACTTGCCAAAATTTTCTTTCCTGTTTAGCCTCGCATGGAAAAGGGAACACCGCACTGCAAGCTGCCGGCGCTCAAGGCGCTGGTCCATGCAGGCCAGGTCCGAGCCACGTTATCGGCCTTGTCCGGCGCGGCGGCGCTGGGGCTGGATTTCAACGCCATGATCGACATCGTGCTGGCGCTGACACCGCGGGATTTCCACAAAAGCATGACGACCCATGCCGACCATCGCATTTGGCAGGACGTCTATTGCCCAATGACAGTGATGGGCGCCGTCTACCTGAAGCTGACGGTCCTCGACGGCGTGCTGATCGTGTCGTTCAAGGAGTTGTGACCATGAAGTGTCCCGGATGCGGGGCGGCCGCGCTGGCGCGCGATACCCGCGACATGCCTTACAGCTACAAGGGCGAGGCCACCACGATCGCGGCGGTGACGGGCGACTGGTGTCCGGCATGCGGCGAGAGCGTGCTCGATGGCGTCGAGTCGGCGCGGGTGGGCGAGGCCATGCTGGCTTTCAACCGCCTGGTCAACGCCCGCCGCGTCGATCCCGGGTTCATCGTGCGGGTGCGCAGGAAGCTGGGGTTGGACCAGCGCGAAGCCGCGGCGCTCTTCGGTGGCGGCACCAATGCGTTCTCGCGTTACGAGAACGGCAAGACGCGCCCGCCGCTGGCGCTGGTGAAGCTGCTCAGGCTGCTGGATCGCCATCCGGAGCTGCTGGAGGAAGTCCGCGCGGATTGAGCCTTGCTACAGATTTATCGTGAATTATTTCGTATTGTTACGTTATACTCGCCCTTCATCCCATTAAGGCAAACGCGAGGGGAGCGACGAAATGCTCATGATGTTGCCATTTCTGAGCGGAGCACTGGCCGTCTGGTTCGGCATCCTGGGCAAGCGGCGGCCCTGCTTCACACTTTGGCTGGTGACGCTGGCGGTGTTCGCCGTGGGCGCGCACCGCTACATGACCGGCCCCTTGCCCTTGCCGCTGGC
The DNA here is from genome assembly GCF_002119705.1 of Bordetella genomosp. 6. Taxonomy (NCBI): domain Bacteria; kingdom Pseudomonadati; phylum Pseudomonadota; class Betaproteobacteria; order Burkholderiales; family Alcaligenaceae; genus Bordetella; species Bordetella genomosp. 6. Next base: position 3,667,283 of record NZ_CP021107.1, on the reverse strand, counting down.
GCTCTGAATCCGCCATGATCTTCCTGCGCAATCCCGGCCGCGGCTCCCGCATCGTCAATACCCTGGTCCTGCTCGCGGTCAGCCTGCTGCTGCTGTCGGCGCTCGTGTGGCAGTGGCTCGAAGGGCAGGCGCCTTGTCCGCTGTGCCTGCTGCAGCGCGCGGCGCTGGTGCTGATCGGCGTCGGCCTGCTGCTGAACGTGCGCATGGGGCCGTCGCCGCTGCATTACGCCATGGTGCTGGCGCCCGCGCTGGGCGGGCTGGCCGCGGCGGGCTGGCAATTGCTGTCGCCGGATGCCGGCGCGGCGGCGCCGCCGTGGCAGGGTTGGGCCTTCCTGCTGTTCGGCGCCATGCTGGTGTACTGCACCCTGATGCTGGCCGCCGATCGCAAGTGGGGCGACAACGCCCTGAAAAAGCCGGTGGCGCTGCCCGGCGCCCTGGTGATGGGCCTGTTCCTGGTGGCGGTGCTGGCCAACGCCGCCGGCGTCGCCCTGTAGCGCGTGATCCCGGCCCCGCGCGGCGCGCCCGCGGGCGCGGGGATGACCATGCCGGCAGCCGCCTGCCGCGTCACGGTAAAATAGCCGATTCGCGGCCGCCTGGCGGGCCGTTCCATCCCTATTACATACCGGTTATGACGAGCAACTCTAGCGCATCGGGCGCGCCCCTGGTGGGCGTGATCATGGGATCTTCCAGCGACTGGGAGGTCATGAAGCACGCCGTGGCCATGCTGCGGGATTTCGGCGTGGCGCACGAGGCGCGCGTGATTTCGGCGCATCGCATGCCGCAGGACATGGCCGAGTATGGCGCGGCGGCGCGCGCGCGCGGGTTGCGCGCCATCATTGCCGGCGCCGGCGGCGCGGCCCACCTGCCCGGCATGATGGCCGCCCTGACCGAGGTGCCGGTATTCGGCGTGCCGGTTCCGTCCAGGTACCTGCGCGGCGAGGACTCGCTGCTTTCCATCGTGCAGATGCCCAAGGGCGTGCCGGTGGCCACCTTTGCCATCGGCGAGGCCGGCGCGGCCAACGCGGCGCTGCATGCCATCGCCACGCTGGCCACCACCGACGACGCCCTGCACGCCCGGTTGGTCGCGTTCCGCGCGCGGCAGACCGAAGCGGCGCGCGCCATGAAAGTGCCTCCCGAAGCCTGACCATGACGCAATCCTCCACGTTCGATCCCATTGCCCCCGGCGACTGGCTGGGCCTGTTGGGCGGCGGCCAGCTGGGCCGCATGTTCTGCCATGCGGCCCAGAGCCTGGGCTACAAGGTTGCCGTGCTCGATCCGGCCGACGAGTGCCCGGCCGGCATGGTGGCCGACCTGCACATCCAGGCCGCCTACGACGACGCCGACGGCCTGGCGCGCCTGGCCGCCCGCTGCCGGGCGGTGACCACCGAATTCGAGAACGTGCCGGCCGACAGCCTGCGCGCGCTGGCGGCGCGCTGCCGCGTCAGCCCCGCGGCCGACGCGGTGGCCGTGGTGCAGGACCGCATCGCCGAGAAGACCTTCATCGCCGGGCAGGGCATCGAGGTCGCCCCGCACGCGGCGATCCGCGCCCGCGAGGATCTGCTGGCCGCGCCGCAGGCGCTGTTTCCGGGCATCCTCAAGGTGGCGCGCCTGGGCTACGACGGCAAGGGGCAGGCGCGCATCGCCAGCCGCGACGAGGCGCTGGCCGCGTTCGACGAGTTCGGCGGCGTTCCCTGTGTGCTGGAAGCGCTGCTGCCGCTGGACTACGAAATCTCGGTGGTGATCGCGCGCGGCTTCGACGGCGCCAGCAGGGTGTTCCCGATCGCCCGCAACGTGCACCGCGACGGCATCCTGGCGGTGTCGTCGGTGACGCCGGGCGCGGCCGACGCCGGCCATGCGGCGCGCCAGGTCCAGGCCACGCAGGCGGCGCAGGCCATCGCGCAGGGCCTGGGCTACCATGGCGTGCTGTGCGTGGAGTTCTTCGTGCTGGGCGACGGCCGGCTGGTGGTCAACGAAATCGCGCCGCGGCCGCACAACAGCGGCCACTACACCATCGACGCCTGCATCACCAGCCAGTTCGAGCAGCAGGCCCGCGTCATGGCCGGGCTGCCGCTGGGCAGCGCCGACCTGCTGGCGCCGGCCGTGATGCTCAATATCCTGGGCGACGTGTGGTTCGAGCCGGGCGCGACCGCGCCGCGCGAACCCGACTGGTCCGCCGCGCTGGCGGTGCCGACCGCCAAGCTGCACCTGTACGGCAAGCGCGAGGCGCGCCGCGGCCGCAAGATGGGACACGTGACGATCGTGGCTGGCACGCCCGAACAGGCGCGCGACGACGCGGCGCGCGTGGCGCGCGCGCTGGGCATGGCCGCGCCGTTCTGACGCATTGATTCCCGCCCCATGACCGCCGCCGATCCCGCCGTCGCCCACGCCGCCGCCTGCCTGCTGGCCGGCGAGCTGGCGGCCTTTCCCACCGAAACCGTGTACGGCCTGGGCGCCGACGCCGAGAATCCGCAGGCGGTGGTGCGCATCTACGCCGCCAAGGGCCGGCCGTCGAACCACCCGGTCATCGTGCACATCGCCCCCGAAGGCGATGTCGATTACTGGGCCAGCGACGTGCCCGCGGCGGCGCGCCAGCTGATCCGGGCGTTCTGGCCCGGGCCGCTGACGCTCATCCTCAAGCGCGCGCCCCACATCGGGGCGGAGGTCAGCGGCGGCCAGGACAGCATCGGCATCCGTTGCCCTTCGCATCCCGTGGCGCAGGCGCTGCTGCGCGCCTTCGCGGCCGGCAAGCCCAACGGGCAGGGCGGGGTGGCGGCGCCGTCGGCCAATACGTTCGGCCATGTGTCGCCCACCCGGGCCGAGCATGTGCGCGCCGAATTCCCGCGCGAAGTCGCCGCCGGCATGCCGGTGCTCGATGGCGGCGACGCCGAGGTCGGCATCGAATCCACCATCATCGACCTGTCGCGGCTGGACCAGGGCGTGGGCCCGGTGCTGTTGCGGCCCGGCCATATCAGCGCGGCGCAGGTGGCTGCCGTACTGGGCATGCCGGTCGCGCGTCCGGACGCCGCGGCGCCGCGCGCCTCGGGCACCCTCAAGGCGCATTACGCGCCGCGCACGCCGCTGGAACTGCTCGACGCCGCGCAGTTGCCGCGCGTGCTGGCGGCCGCGCCCGCCGGCGCCCGCCAGGCGGTCGTGGCCCTGGCGCCGGCGCCCGCCGGCTTGCCCGCCGGCGCGCACTGGCGCATGGCGCCGGCCGAACCGGCGCGCTACGCGCAGGCGCTGTACGCATTGCTGCGCGAACTGGACGGGCAAGGCTATGCGCGCATCCTGGTCGAGCAGCCGCCGCGCTCGGGCGACTGGGACGCCGTCAACGACCGCATCGGCCGCGCCGCGGCCGCCTTTTCCCTCGATACCACCGACCTGCCCGGCACCTGAGCGGGCCGGGGGCGTAACTCCTGATTGCCGCGCCTGTCGGCCGGGCGTAATCTCACGCGGACCTGCCACACGCGGGCACCATCGCCGGATGGCCACGCACGAGGTCGGCCACGGCACTCACCAGGAGAAGCGGTTATGAAGCGGCACATAGCAATGGCGGCGGGCGCCCTGGCCCTGGCCCTGGGCGCCCAGGCGGCGCATGCCGGCCCCACGCTGGACGCGGTCAGGAAGAAAGGATTCGTCCAGTGCGGGCTGACCGACGGCGTCGCCGGGTTCAGCGCCACCAACAGCAAGGGCGAATGGGAAGGCATGGACGTCGACATCTGCCGCGCGGTCGCCGCCGCGGTGTTCGGCGACGCCGGCAAATTCAAGGGCACGGCGCTGTCCACCCAGCAGCGCTTCACCGCGCTGCAGTCGGGCGAGGTCGATGTGCTGCTGCGCACCGTGACGCTGACGCAGACGCGCGACACCTCGCTTGGCCTGGCGGCCGTGGCGGCCAGTTTCTACGACGGCCAGGGCGTGCTGGTGCGCAAGGCGCTGGGCGTGAAATCCGCCAAGGAGCTCAACGAGGCCACCATCTGCGTGCAGCCGGGCACCACCACCGAGCTCAACCTGGCCGACTGGTTCCGCGCCAACGGCATCACGTTCACGCCGGTGGTGATCGACAAGGTCACCGAGGTGGTGCGCGCGTTCGAGTCCGGCCGCTGCGACGCGTTCACCGACGACGCTTCCCAGCTGGCGGCGGTGCGCGCCACGCAAGTGGCCAAGCCCGACGATTTCGAGATCCTGCCCGAGCGCTTCTCGAAAGAGCCGCTCGGCCCCATGGTGCGCCAGGGCGACGAGAACTGGCTGGGCATCGTGCGCTGGACCCTGTTCGCGCTGATGGAGGCCGAGGAATACGGCATCACCCAGCAGAACGTCGACGAGATGCTCAAGAGCAAGAACCCCAACGTGCTGCGCATCCTGGGCGTGACGCCCGGCGCCGGCAAGAACATGGGGCTGGACGAGAAGTGGGCCTATAACGCCATCAAGGCGGTGGGCAACTACAGCCAGATCTTCGAGCGCAACGTCGGCAAGGACAGCCGGCTGGGCCTGCAGCGCGGCGTCAACGCGCTCTGGAGCCAGGGCGGCGCGATGTATCCCTGGCCGATACGCTGAGGCCGGGGCGGCGGGGCGGGCAAGATCGCCAAGCGATACGCCCGTCCCGGATTGCGGTACGCTATGCGCTTTCCGCCTCCTGCCCGCCGCCATGACCACCGTTGCACCTGAAGACTCGCCCCTGTTCGTGGCCGCGCTGGCGCGCGGCCTGACGCTGCTCGCGGCGTTCAGCGAAGGCCGCCCCGCCATGACGCTGCCCGAACTGGCCGAGGCGACAGGCCTGACCAAGAGCGCGGCGCAGCGCTTCGCGCACACGCTGTGGACGCTGGGCTACCTGCGCAAGAACCCGGACAGCAAGAAGTTCTCGCTGTCGCCGCAGTCGCTGCAACTGGGCATGCAGTACGCGCAGACCAGCCCCCTGGTGCTGGGCGGCAATCCGTTCCTGCACTCGCTGAACCGCACCAGCCAGGAGACCTGCAGCCTGGCCGAGCCCGACGGCCTGGACATGGTGTACGTGGCGCGTTTCGCCACCCACAAGCAGATGTTCGTGCATATGCCGGTGGGCATGCGCATCCCGATGTATTGCGCCGCCGCCGGCCGCGCCGTGCTGGCCCGGCTCGATCCCGACCGCGCGCGCCGCCTGCTGCAGCAAAGTCCGCGCGCGGCGCGCACCGCCACGACGCTGACCGACCTGGACGCCCTGATGGCCGAACTGGCGTTCACGCGCGAGCATGGCTATGCCCGCTCCAACGGCGAGTACTACCCCGGCGACATCACCATCAGCGCCGCCGTGCTGGACAACGCCGGCACCCCCGCCGGCTCGGTCAATATCTCGGTGCCGTCGAGCCGCTGGAGCTTCGAGGAAGCGCAGGCGGTTTTCGGCCCGCAAGTGCTGGAGACCGCGCATGCGATCAGCGCCTCGCGCACGCTGGGCGTGACGCCGCCGTTCTACCGGATGGCGCCGCCGTCCGCGCTCAATTCAGACTGAATAGCTCGGGTATTTGACGAGAAGGCAAGGGGAATACCCTAGCTTTCCGGATCTTTCGCGCGTTGATAATCTATTTGCGACATGATCGTATCGACAGTCGATACGACTGGTGTGAAATTATCTGATGGCGCAAGCCGGGAGCTCGTCGTGCAGCAGGGTACAGAAGCAGTGGTCCAGGCAGGTGGGGGATTCATGGGTGTGCCGGCGCGGCGCGGCGCCGGACAGGCCGCGCTGGCCTGCGTGCTGGGCATTCCGTTCGACTGCGGCACGCATCCTTTCCGGGTGGGCGCGCGCCAGGGGCCGGACGCGATACGCGAGCAATCGCGCCTGCTGCGTCCGTTCGACCTGGCGCGCCGCGCCGGGGTGGACAACCCGGTGGAGTTCCTGCGCCTGCTGGACCTGGGCAACGTGGCCTGCGTGCCGGGCGACCCGCAGGCCTCCTATCCGGCCATCGAGCAGGCCGTCGCGCAGGTGCTGCAAGCCGGCGCCATTCCCATCACCATGGGCGGCGACGGCGCGGTCACGCTGCCGCAGCTGCGCGCGGTGGCGCGCCGCTGGCCGGGCGTGGCCGTGCTGCATTTCGATTCGCACACCGACACCTATCCCATCGCCGGCTACAACACCGCCACTACGTTCACGCGCGCCGCCGAGGAAGGGCTGATCGACCTCTCGCACAGCTTCCATGTGGGCACGCGCGGCAATTCGTTCATGGGCGGCGTCATCGAATACGGCCGCGAGGTCGGCTACACGGTGATCCCGTACGACGACTTCGACCGCGACCAGGCCGGCACGCTGGCGCGCCTGCGCGGCCAATTGGGCGACCGGCCCGTGTACCTGTGCTTCGACATGGACATCTTCGATCCGTCCTGCGCGCCGGGGGTATGCACGCCGGAATGGGGCGGCCTCTCGCCCAAGGAGGGCCTGAACCTGCTGCGGGCCCTGAGCGGCCTGAACTTCGTCGCCTTCGACGTCAACACCGTATCGCCGCCGCAGGACGTGGGCGGCGCGACGGCGTTCCTGGCGGCCTCCGTGATGCAAGAATTCTGCGCCCTGGCCGCCGCGGCGGTACAGGCCTATCCGCAAGGGCGGCCGGACTGAGCCGCCACGCTACAAGGGGAATACACATGAAGATCAAAGCCGTTCTGGGCATCCTGGCGACCGTGGGCATGCTGGCGCACGCGGGTAGCGCCGCGGCCCGCACGCTGGACGACGTGCGCGCCGCCAAGTCCGTCAATGTCGTGACCACCGCGTCGGCGCCGCCGCACGGCTTCAAGAATCCGGCCAGCAACCAGCTCGAAGGCATCATGGTCGACGTGGGCGCCGCCGTCGCCAAGCACCTGGGCGTGGCCATGAGCCTGAAGGACGTGCCGTTCTCGGGCCTGATCCCCACGCTGACGTCCGGCCGCGCGGACGTCATGTCGGCGCCGTTGTTCGTCACGCCCGAGCGCGCCAAGGTGATCGATTTCTCGGCGCCCGTATACGAATGGGGCGAAGGCCTGGTGCTGCGCGAGCAGAATCCCGACGACATCAAGCGCTTCGAGGACCTGCAGGGCCGGCGCATCGGCGTGCTGGTGGATTCGGTGCAGTTCAACATGATCAAGGACATGCCGGACACCAAGGTCTCCACCTACCAGGACTACTCGACCCTGCTGGCCGATGTGCGCGCCGGCCGCATCGAGCTGGGCATCATCGATCCGCCCAGCATCATCTACCAGATCCGCACCAAGAAAATTCCCGGCGTGAAGCTGGCCACGCAGTACCAGCCGCAGAAAAAGTGGCACGTGGGCCTGGCGGTGCAGAAGGACAACAAGGCGCTGCTGGACGCGGTCAATGCCGCGCTGGCCGAGATGAAGCGCAATGGCGAACTGGCCGAGATCGGGCGCAAGTGGGGTGTGGCCGACCTCATCAGCAAATAAGCGCGCGCGGCAGGAGGCGACGATGAATCTGGAAACCTTGCGCATGTACCTGACGCCGCTGGCCGAGGGCACGATGTGGACGCTGGCGCTGTTCTTCTGTTCGGCGGTGCTGGCCGTCGCCCTGGGCCTGCTGGTCTGCCTGTGCCGCCTGTCCAAGTCGCGCGTGCTCAGCCGTGGCGCGCGCCTGTACATCGACATCATCCGGGGCACCCCGCTGCTGCTGCAGCTGTTCTACATCTACTACGGCATGCCGGAGCTGGGGGTGGTGATCAATGCGTTCGTGGCCGGCGTACTCGGCCTGACGCTGAACTTCGGCGCCTATCTGGCCGAGCTGTTTCGCAGCGGCATCCAGTCGGTCGACTCGGGCCAGTACGAGGCGGCGCGCGCGCTGGGCCTGAACAAGGTCGACCGCCTGCGCCGCGTGGTGCTGCCGCAGGCCGTGCGCACGGTGTTCCCGGCGCTGGGCAATTACGCGCTGGTGCTGATCAAGGAAACCTCGCTGGTGGCCGTGATCAGCGTGTACGAGCTGATGCGCGCCGGCGAAATGCTGGCGGGCGCCACCTTCCAGGCCCTGACGGTCTACACGATGGTCGGCGCCATTTACTTCGCCATGTGCAGCGTGCTGGCGCACCTGTTCCGCCGTTCGGAAAAGCGCCTGACGGTGCCCGGCTACTGGAGCGGGGCGGGCGAGAACCACGACATCTCCAAGGCATAGCGCATTAACAGGATCAGAACGATGGATGCATGCAACCAGCCCGCGCCGGTCATCACGCTGCGCGGCGTTTCGAAGTGGTACGGCGACTTCCAGGTGCTGAGGGATCTGGATCTCGATGTCTACCAGGGCGAACGGGTCATCCTGTGCGGCCCGTCGGGATCGGGCAAGTCCACCACCATCCGCCTGCTCAATCGCCTGGAAGAGCACGAGCAGGGCGAGATCGTGGTCAACGGCATCACGCTGGACGGCGAATTGCGCAATATCGAGCGCATCCGCGCCGACGTCGGCATGGTGTTCCAGCACTTCAACCTGTTCCCGCACCTGACGGTGCTGGAGAACTGCACCCTGGCGCCGATGCGCGTCAAGGGGCTGGACGAAGGCGAAGCGACGGAGCGCGCCATGCAGTTCCTCGAACGGGTGCGCATCGCGCAGTTGGCCGACAAGTATCCCGGGCAGCTGTCGGGCGGGCAGAAGCAGCGCGTGGCCATCGCGCGCGCGCTGTGCATGCAGCCGCGCATCATGCTGTTCGACGAGCCCACCTCGGCGCTGGATCCCGAGATGGTCAAGGAAGTGCTCGACACCATGGTCGAGCTGGCGCGCGACGGCATGACCATGATCTGCGTCACGCACGAGATGGGCTTCGCCCGCGAGGTCGGCGACCGGGTCGTGTTCATGGATGCCGGCAGCATTGTCGAGTCCGACACGCCCGAGCGCTTCTTCAGCGCGCCGCGCAGCGGCCGGGCGCAGGCGTTCCTGGGACAGATCCTGGGTTGAGCCCGGCCTGCCGCGCGCGCCCGCGCGGCAGTGGTTCCATGGCCGGGGCGGCAAATGGTTCTAGCCCCTGGCGCGCTCTATGCCTATGATGTCCCTCTTCCCATTGACCCTTTTTCTCTGCGTAGACTATGAACGGCGCCGACAGCCTTTGCGACACACTGCTTGCCAATGACATCGATGTCTGTTTTGCCAATCCCGGCACGTCCGAAATGCACTTCGTGGCCGCGCTGGATCGCAAGCCGCGCATGCGCTGCGTGCTCGGGCTGTTCGAAGGGGTCGTGACCGGCGCCGCCGACGGCTACGCGCGCATGGCCGACAAGCCGGCGGCAACGCTGCTGCACCTGGGGCCCGGCCTGGGCAACGGGCTGGCCAACCTGCACAACGCCAAGCGCGCCCGTACGCCCATGGTCAACGTGGTGGGCGACCATGCCACCTACCACGTGCAGTACGACGCGCCGCTGACCAGCGACGTCGAGGCCGTGGCGCAGCCCATGTCGCACTGGGTGGGGCGCATCCGCGACGCCGCCTCGGTGGCCGCGCAGACCAGCGAGGCCATCCAGGTGGCGCGCCAGGAGCCGGGCAACGTGTCAACCCTGATCCTGCCGGCCGACGCCGCCTGGACCGACCTGCCCGACGATACGCCGGCGCCGCAGCCGGTGCGCCAGGCGCCGCAGGCGCAGGCCGACGCCCAGGCCATCCGTGCCGCCGCCCAGGCCATCCGCAGCGGCCAGGCCACCACGCTGCTGCTGGGCGGGGACGCGCTGCGCGGCCGCGCGCTGGCCGCCGCCGGCCGTATCGCCCACGCCACCGGCGTGCGGCTGGCCGCCGAAACCTCCAGCCGCCGCACCGAGCGCGGCGCCAATCGTCCGCCCGTGGCGCGCCTGCCGTACCCGGTCGACCTGGCCGTGGCCTTTCTCAAGGACGTGCGCCACCTGATCCTGGTCGGCTCGCGCTCGCCGGTGGCCTTTTTCGCCTACCCGGGCAAGCCCAGCCTGCTGGCGCCGCAGGAGTGCGACCAGATCGTGCTGGCCGAACCGGCGCAGGACCTGCACCACGCGCTGGAATGGCTGGCCGACGAGCTGGGCATTCCCGCCGATGCGCCGCAGACCCGGCCGGCCGCGTTGACCGAGGCCGTGCCCGCCGAGGGCCGCCTGACCAGCGCGGCCGTCAACCGCGTGGCGGCCGCGCTGCTGCCGGAGAACGCCATCGTCTGCGACGAATCGATCACCCAGGGGCGCGAGTTCAGCATCTACAGCGTGCATTCCGCGCCGCACGACTGGCTGCAGCTGACCGGCGGCGCCATCGGCATCGGCCTGCCGCTGGCCACCGGCGCGGCCGTGGCCTGCCCGGACCGCAAGGTCGTGCTGCTGCAGGCCGACGGCAGCGGCATGTACACGGTGCAGGCGCTGTGGACGCAGGCGCGCGAACGCCTGGACTGCCTGACCATCATCTACGCCAACCGTACCTATGCCACGCTGCATGGCGAAATGAAGAACGTCGGCGTGACCCAGCCGGGCGAGAACGCCAAGCGCATGCTGGACCTGGTCGATCCCCACATCGATTGGGTGCAGGTTTCGCAGGGCCTGGGCGTGGAAGCCGTGCGGGTCGATACGGTCGAAGGCTTTACCCAGGCCATGCGCGCGGCGCTGGCCCGCAAGGGGCCCTTCCTGATCGAAGCCGTGATCTGATCCGCGCATCGCGCCCGGCACGCCGGGCGCGATGCCGCCGCGCAACACGCGGGCGGCGCGTTTGGTCTATCCTGCTGCATTGGCGCGGCATGGCAGCCACGGGCTGCCCGCTGCCTTTCAGCAAGGACGTTCCATGAAATTCGCAGATCTGCGTGCCGGTATGGTGATCACAGGCGGCCCGCTCCAGGTTACCGAGGCAGAGATCCTGGAGTTCGCGCGCAAGTTCGATCCCCAATGGTTCCACACCGACGTCCAGCGCGCCGCCGAAGGCCGCTGGGGCGGCCTGATCGCCAGCGGCTGGCATACCTGCGCGCTGGCCATGCGCATGGCGGTCGACGCCATCCTGCACGACTCCGAATCGTTCGGTTCGCCCGGCCTGGGCGAAGTCAGCTGGCGCGTGCCGGTGCGTCCCGGCGACACCCTGACGCTGCACGCACGCGTGCAGGGCGCGCGCGTTTCCGCTTCGCGCAACGACCTGGGCATCGTCAACTGGGCCTGGGTGGTGGACAACCAGCACGGCGAAACCGTGCTCGAACTCGACGCCACCAGCCTGTTCGACCTAAGCGGGGATGCATAGCGGGGCAGGTGAAAGCCGGCCGGTGCCGGTCCCTGCGTGAAACGGGAACTGAACTCTGCGGCAGCGTGTGCCAGTCCCCCTGCGGGGACAGGCACGCGCCGGTGCCTGTCCGCTTGCGGGGGCAGGCACGCGTAGAAGTTTGCCGGTGCCTGTCTCCCTGCGGGGACAGGCACGCGGGGTTTAGTAGAAGGCCTGCAGTCCGGTCTGGGCGCGGCCGAGGATGAGGGCGTGCACGTCGTGCGTGCCCTCGTAGGTGTTGACGACTTCGAGGTTGACCAGGTGGCGGGCGACGCCGAATTCGTCCGAGATGCCGTTGCCGCCGAGCATGTCGCGCGCCAGGCGGGCGATGTCCAGCGCCTTGCCGCACGAGTTGCGCTTCATGATCGAGGTGATCTCGACCGCGGCGGTGCCTTCGTCTTTCATGCGGCCCAGGCGCAGGCAGCCTTGCAGGCCCAGCGTGATCTCGGTCTGCATGTCGGCCAGTTTCTTCTGGATCAGCTGGTTGGCGGCCAGCGGGCGGCCGAACTGCTTGCGGTCCATGGTGTACTGGCGGGCGGTGTGCCAGCAGGCCTCGGCCGCGCCCAGCGCGCCCCAGGCGATGCCGTAGCGGGCCGAGTTCAGGCAGGTGAACGGGCCCTTCAGGCCGGAGACGCCAGGCATCATCTGCTCTTCGGACACTTCCACTTCGTCCATCACGATTTCGCCGGTGATGGAGGCGCGCAGGCCTACCTTGCCATGGATGGCGGGCGCTGACAGGCCCTTCATGCCTTTTTCCAGGATGAAGCCGCGGATCTTGCCGTCGAAGTCGCCGCCCACGCACTTGGCCCACACCACGAACACGTCGGCGATGGGCGAGTTGGTGATCCACATCTTGTTGCCGGTCAGCTTGTACCCGTCGGGCGTCTTGGTGGCGCGGGTTTCCATGCCGCCGGGGTCCGAACCATGGTTGGGCTCGGTCAGGCCGAAGCAGCCGATCCACTCGCCGGCGGCCAGCTTGGGCAGGTACTTGCGCTTTTGCGCTTCGCTGCCGAATTCATTGATGGGCACCATCACCAGCGAGGACTGCACGCTCATCATCGAGCGGTAGCCGGAGTCGATGCGTTCGACTTCGCGCGCGATCAGGCCGTAGCAGACGTAGTTCAGGCCGGCGCCGCCGTATTCGGTGGGGATGGTGGCGCCCAGCAGGCCCAGCTCGCCCATTTCGGCGAAGATGGCGGGGTCGGTCTTTTCGTGGCGGAAGGCTTCCAGCACGCGCGGCGCCAGCTTGTCTTGCGAGTAGGCCACGGCGGCGTCGCGCACCATGCGCTCTTCTTCGGTCAGTTGCTGGTCGAGCAACAGGGGATCTTGCCAGTGGAACGAGGGCATCGAGGACATGCGGGTACTCCAGTGTAGATACGAAAAACTCAAATCCGGATCGTGGATATGCGGGCGCGGCAGTGCCGCGCCCGCACGCTTACTGTGCCTTGAGCGCCGCGGCGCGGATTTTCTCCAGCGTGGTCGACGGCGTAATGGTTTCCGGGTCGATCAGGCAGTGCAGGATGGCGGGCTTGCCGCTGGCCAGCGCGCGCTCGAAGGCCGGCGCGAACTGCGCGGTGGTCTCGACGCGTTCGCCGTGGCCGCCGAAGGCGCGGGCGTATTCGGCGAAGTCGGGGTTCTTCAGGCTCGTGGCCGAAATGCGGCCGGGGTAGTGCTTTTCCTGGTGCATGCGGATCGTGCCGTACATGCCGTTGTCGATCAGCACGACCACGATGGGCAGGTCGTACTGCACCGCCGTGGCGAATTCCTGGCCATGCATCAGGAAGCAGCCGTCGCCGGCGAAGCAGACCACGGTTTTCTGCGGCCAGATGCGCTTGGCGCCCACCGCGGCGGGCAGGCCATAGCCCATCGAGCCGGAGGTCGGGGCCAATTGGGTGCCGTAGCGCGTGTAACGGTGGAAACGGTGCAGCCAGGTGGCGTAGTTGCCCGCGCCGTTGGCCATGATGGCGTCGGCGGGCAAGGTCTTTTCCAGGTACGCCATCACTTCGCCCAGTTGCAGCGCGCCGGGCGTGCGGATGGCCTCGGGGTCGCTCCATTGCAGGTAGCTCGCGCGCATGGCCTGCGTGTCGTCGGCCCAGACCGGCTGGCCCGACGGTCCGTCCGCTTGCGCCAGCGCGGCGCAGAATGCCGCCGGCGAGGTATTGATCGCCAGGTTGGCGCGGTAGACGCGGCCCAGCTCGGCGCTGTCGGGATGCACGTGCACCAGCTTCTGGCGCGGCACCGGAATGTCCAGCAGGGTATAGGCCTGGCTGGGGTTTTCGGACATGCGCCCACCCACCATCAGCACCAGGTCGGCCTCTTCGATGCGCTTGAGCAGCGCGGGGTTGATGCCCAGCCCGACGTCGCCGATGAAACAGGGGTGGTCGGCCGGGAACAGCATCTGGCGTCGGAACGACACCGCGGTCGGCAAGGCGTGGCGCTGCGCGAAATCGGCGAACTGCTGCACCGCCTGGGCATTCCAGCGCGAACCGCCCAGGATCGCCACCGGCGCCCTGGCCTGCGCCAGCATCTGCGCGAGCTGGTCCATCTGGCCGGCGGCCGGCGCGGCGTCGATCACCTCGTAGCGCGGCGCATCGGGCACGCTGGCGGTTTCAACCAGGACGTCCTCGGGCAGGGCGATGACCACGGGCCCCGGGCGTCCGGAGGTGGCCACGTGGAAGGCGCGCGAAATCAGTTCGGGAATGCGCTCGACCTGGTCGATTTCGGTCACCCACTTGGCCTGGGTGCCGAACACGGCGCGATAGTCCATTTCCTGGAAGGCTTCGCGCTCGCGCATGCCGCGCTCGATCTGGCCCACGAACAGGATCATGGGCGTGGAGTCCTGCTTGGCGATGTGCACGCCGGCCAGCGCGTTGGAGGCGCCGGGGCCGCGCGTGACCATACAGATGCCCGGCTCGCCGGTCAGCTTGCCGTGGGCGTCGGCCATCATGGCCGCGCCGCCTTCCTGGCGGCACACGGTGACGTCGATGCTGGCGTCGTGCAGGCCGTCGAGCACGGCCAGGTAGCTTTCGCCCGGCACGCAGAACACATGCTTGACGCCATGGGCGGCCAGCTGGTCGACCAGGATATGGCCGCCGAGGCGGGATGCAGGAGTGGAGTGGTTAGCAGTAGTCATGGATTAGCCGGGGTGTGATCGCTGAGCATAGTGTTCCTCACTTGCACAAAGCAATTGATAAAATTGCACAATCTATTGACGTGCCGGAAAGTTGTGCGTGCTGCATTGCACCAAGCGCCGGCCTTTTGCGAAGACCGGCTTCCAGGACAGAGCCCGATGCGTAACGGTATCCCTAATTTGAGCGCCTTGCAGGCGTTCGAGGCCACGGCGCGGCTGGGCAGCTTCTCGCGCGCCGCCGAAGAGCTGTCGCTGACGCACAGCGCGGTCTATCGCCAGGTGGCCAGCCTGGAGGACCGCCTGGGCGTGCAGCTGTTCACGCGCGTACGCCGCCGCATCGTGCTGACCGACCATGGCGCCGAGTATGCCGGCCGCATCCGCCACCACCTGGACCAGATCGAGAAGGACACGTTCGGGCTGGTCAGCCGCACCGGCATGGGACGCAGCATCCATATTGCGGTGGTGCCCACGCTGGCCACCACCTGGCTGATTCCCCGCCTGGCCGATTTCCAGCGCGTCCAGCCCGACATCACCGTGAGCCTGTCGGTGCGCACGCTGCCGTTCCAGTTCAAGGACCAGCCCTTCGACGGCGCGCTCTACCATGGCGACGGCATCTGGCCGGGCACCCAGGGCGTGCTGCTGTTTCCCGAGCGCGAGCTGGTGCCGGTGTGCGCGCCGGAACTGGCCGAGCGCGCGCGCGGGGGCGACGACGGCGCGCTGGGCGGCATGACGCACCTGCACCTGTATTCGCGTCCCGACGCCTGGCGCCAGTGGTACGGCGCCAACCAGCACTCCTACGGGCCGCAGGCGGCCGGCGGCCCGCGCTACGATCTGTTCACCATGATGCTGGCCGCCGTGCAGGCCGGGCTGGGCGTGGGGCTGATGCCGCGCTTCCTGGTGCAGGATGCGCTGGACGCCGGCACGCTGGTGATGCCCGTGCCGCAGGCGCTGTCGGTCAGCCAGGGCTACTACTTCGGCTATCCGCAGCGCAGCGAGCGCTCCGGCGCGCTCAAGGCCTTCGAGGTGTGGCTCAAGAGCGCGGCATGACGCCGCCGGCCCGGATGCGCCCTGCGTACAATGCCGCCATGAGTTCCTCCGCCCCGCTGGCCTCGCAGGCTGACCTCGACGCTTTCATCGACGCCGTCTGGCTGGAGGACGGCCTGGCCGCCAACACGCTGGCGGCCTATCGGCGCGACCTGAGCGCGTTCGCGCAATGGCTGGAGAACCCCGCCTGCCATCCGGGCCTGGCCACCGGCGCCAGCCTGCGCGAGGCGGGCAAGGGCGACATCGAAGCCTGGTTCGCGGCGCGCCACGCCGAAAGCCGCGCCACCACGGCCAACCGGCGGCTGGCGGCGCTGCGGCGCTTCTATGCCTGGGCATTGCGCGAACGCCTGATTCCGGGCGATCCCTGCCTGACGCTGGTCACCGCCAAGCAGCCGCCGCGCCTGCCCAAGACCCTGTCCGAGGCGCAGGTCGAGGCGCTGCTGCAGGCGCCGGACCTCGATACCGCGCGCGGCCTGCGCGACCGCGCCATGCTCGAAACCCTGTACGCCACCGGATTGCGAGTGTCCGAACTGGTCTCGGTCAAGGCGCTGGATGTCAGCCTCAACGAGGGCGTGGTGCGGGTCGTCATGGGCAAGGGCGGCAAGGACCGGCTGGTGCCGCTGGGCGCGGAGGCCGCGCACTGGATCGAGCGCTATGCCGGCGGCGCCCGCCCCGAACTGCTGGGCGCGCGCGTGGCCGACGCGCTGTTCGTGACGGCGCGCGCCGAGCCGATGTCGCGCCAGGCCTTCTGGCAACTCGTCAGGAAATACGCGCTGGCGGCCGACATCCATGCGCCGCTGTCGCCCCACGTGCTGCGCCATGCGTTCGCCACGCATCTGCTCAATCACGGCGCCGACCTGCGCGTGGTGCAGATGCTGCTGGGCCATGCCGATATTTCCACCACCCAGATCTACACGCATGTGGCGCGCGAACGCCTGAAGGCGCTGCATGCTGCCCATCACCCGCGCGCCTGAGCGCCCATCCGCCATGAGCAAGAACCGCCACGTCTCCGAAACGCCCGCCACCCAGTTGCTGCGCCAGCGCAAGGTGGCGTTCACCGAACACACCTACGATTATGTCGACCATGGCGGCGCCGGCGAGGCGGCTCGCCAGCTCGGCCTGGACCCGCACGCCGTGGTCAAGACGCTCATCATGGAAGACGAGGGCGGCCATCCGCTGGTGGTGCTGATGCATGGCGACCGCGAGGTTTCCACCAAGAACCTGGCGCGCCAGGCCGGCCTGAAAAAGGTCGCGCCTTGCCAGCCCGAGGTCGCGCAGCGCCATTCCGGCTACCAGGTCGGCGGCACCTCGCCTTTCGGCACGCGCAAGCGCATGCCGGTGTGGGTCGAGGCCGGCGTGCTGGATTTTCCGCAGGTCTATGTCAACGGCGGGCGCCGCGGCTACCTGGTGGGCATCGCGCCGCAGGCGCTGGTCGACCTGCTGGGCGCGCGCGCCGTGCAGGTGGCCTTGCCGTAACGGCGCCGCATCCGGCGCGGTAGCCCCTTACCACCCGCGCCGGCGCGCGCGCGTCCACAATCGTCATGACCAGGCCGGCGCGCCACGGCGGCCGGCTCCTTTCCATGGAGACGACGATGAGCAAGAAGCTGCTGATGCTGGTGGGCGATTACGCCGAAGACTATGAAACCATGGTGCCGTTCCAGACGCTGCTGGCGGTCGGGCACACGGTGCATGCCGTCTGCCCCGACAAGAAGGCGGGCGATACGGTCGCCACGGCTATCCACGACTTCGAGGGCGCGCAGACCTACAGCGAAAAGCGCGGCCACAATTTCACCCTCAACCATGACTTCGCCAAGGTCGAGCCGCAGCACTACGACGGCCTGGTGATCCCGGGGGGCAGGGCGCCCGAGTACCTGCGCCTGGACGAGCGGGTGCTGGACATCGTGCGCCACTTCGACCAGGCCGGCAAACCCATCGCCGCCGTCTGCCACGGCGCGCAATTGCTGGCCGCCGCCGGCATCCTGAAGGGCCGCACCTGCTCGGCCTATCCGGCCTGCGCGCCCGAAGTGCGCCTGGCCGGCGGGACCTACGCCGAGATCGGCATCGACCAGGCCCATACCGACGGCAATCTGGTCACCGCGCCGGCATGGCCCGCGCATCCGGCGTGGCTGGCGCAATTCCTGGCGGTGCTGGGCACCCGCATCTCGCACTGACCCCAATACGGCCACCGGCCGGCGCGCGCTTGTCGCGCGCCGGCCGGTGGCCGTACAGTGGGGGTGTCATGCACCAGCCGCGTGCCGGAGATCCTCATGTGCGAAATCTTCATCCGCGCCAACCAGCGCTCGTATTCCCTGCAGGCCCGCTCGCTGCGCTTGCACGGGGTGGCCACCAGCGTGCGGCTGGAACAATTGTTCTGGGACGTGCTGGAGGAAATCGCCGCGCGCGACGGCATGCGCGTCACGCAGCTGATCGAGCGGCTGTACGACGAGCTGGTGCAGTATCGCGGCGAGGCCGCCAATTTCACGTCGTTTCTGCGGGTGTGCTGTCTGCGCTACCAGGTGCTGCAGGCCGAGGGCCGCATTCCGGCCGATGCCGCGGTGCCGATCGGTTCGCTGGATGCGCAGGCCGTGTTGCGCGGCCTGCCGGCCAACCTCTACGACAGCCGGCCGCTGGGCTAGCCGTATTCAGAGCATCGCCACGTCGTTCTGCACGATGCGGCGTATGCGCACGGCATCGCCGATGCGCGACAGCTTGCCTTGCGAATCCAGCAGCACGATGGCCATGTCGCGGCCATTGATGCGCGCCAGCATCACCAGGCATTCGCCGGCCTCGTTGATGAAGCCGGTCTTCGAGACCTTGATGTCCCAGTCGGGCTTGCGCACCAGCAGGTTGGTGTTGCGGAACGTCTGGGTGCGGTTGTTGATCTCGACCTCGTACTCGGTGTCGGTCGAGTAGCGGTGGATCAGCGGGCGCTGCGAGGCGGCGCGCAGCATGCGGGCCAGGTCGCGCGGCGAGGACACGTTCTCGCTCGACAGGCCGGTGGGCTCGACGAAACGCGTGTTCAGCATGCCCAGCGAACGCGCCTTGGCGTTCATGGCGGCGACGAAGGCCGGCATGCCGCCCGGATAGTTGCGTCCCAGCGCGTGGGCGGCGCGGTTTTCCGAGGACATCAGCGCCAGGTGCAGCATGTCGCCGCGGCTGAGCACGGTACCCACGCGCAGGCGCGAAGTGGTGTGCTTGAGCGTATCGACATCATCGTCGGTGATCTCGATCATCTCGTCCATCGGCAGGTTGGCGTCCACCACCACCAGGGCCGTCATCAGCTTGGAGATCGAGGCGATCGGGCGCACCACGTTTTCGTTCTTGGCGAACAGCACCGTGGAGGTTTCCAGGTCCTGTACGTAGGCGGTGCTCGAGCGCAGCGCGGCCGCTTCGGCGGCCGGGGAGGCCGCCGCCGGCGGCATGGCGGCGGTGGCCGCGGCGCTGGCGCGCGCCGCGGTGCGCGTGCGGGCGCGGATGGACGATTTGCGCGTGCTGCCCTTCTTGGCGGTGGCGGCTTTCTTCTTGGCGGTGCTCGTGGATTTCTTGCTGGAGGCGGTCTTGGCGGGGGCTTTCTTGGCCGAGGTCTTCTTGGCCTGCTGGGACTTGCAGGCGGCCGACTTGGCGTTGGTCCTGCACGGGTCGGCCTTGGCGGCGTGCGCGGCGTAGGGAAGCAGCGCGCCTATCGCCAGCGCCAGGGGCGCCAATGCTCTCGCTACCGCGCGCGTCCAGTGAAATGCCATGATGTAAGCAGACCTTGTCTGGCTGTATTGAATTGTTGCAATCGCCGGATTGGGCCGGGGCGGAAAAAATCCAGGCGAATTATGGGGTTACGCGCCAAATTTAAACAGCAATTTGAACTGATGCGCAAGAGTTTGCGTGAATTAAATTTAGGGACATATTGCCGGGCATCCTGTCTGCGGAGTATCGCCGCGCGCCGAGGTCGCAGCGTATACCGATTTACCCTGCAATTGGCTGAACGGCGCGGCGCGGGAGGTCCCTGTGCCGGTGGGGGCAGATACCGTCTGGGCGGGCTGGCGTCGATGGCGTCGATGGCGTAGAGCAGTGTGCCAGTCCCAGCCGGGACAGGCACACGCACGGGCAGACGCCAGTCCTCATGCGGGACAGGCACGCCGGGAAAAGGGGATGGCCTCGCCGGGTGGAATCGAACCACCAATTGACCCTTAGGAGGGGCCGGTTATATCCATTTAACTACGGCGAGACGGGCGGGCAGCGCGAGGCCGCGGATGCGCGTGCGCGTATCGGTGCGCCGGCCGAGCAGGATTCTAGCACCTTGGCGGACCTTGCCGGGGCCGGCGCGGCGCCGGGGGAAAGGGCCGCGGGCCCGCGCGGCGGGCGGACGGCATCAGGGTATTCCTCGATGGCATCGCGGGGATTTGTATATGATCGCGGATCCGCCCCCGCCACGGGGTGACCGATTACTACCTCCGAAGGCAGACGACGTTCCATGTCGACATCCGAGAAACCCTCCCTGCGCATCCTGTTCATCGGCACCGGCGTGGTGCTGCTGGCCATGGGGGTGCGCGCCACGTTCGGGCTGTTCATGCAGCCCATGGGGCTGGCGCATGGCTGGGGGCGCGAAGTGTTCTCGATGGCCTTCGCCTTGCAGAACCTGGTCTGGGGCGCCGCCTGTATCGGCATGGGCATCCTGGCCGACCGCTACGGATCGGGCCGCACCATCGTGCTGGGCGCCGTGCTGTATGCGCTGGGCATGATAGGCACGCGTTTCGCCACCGACGAGGCCACTTTGTACCTGACGGCCGGGGTGCTGGTGGGGCTGGGCCAGGCGGGCACCACCTTTCCCGTGATCCTGCCGGTGGTGGCGCGCTCGGTGCCGGCGGCCTATCGCAGCACGGCCATGGGCATCGCCAGCGCGGGCGGTTCGCTGGGCCAGTTCCTGGTGGTGCCGGCCGGCCAGCAGCTGATCACCGGGCTGGACTGGCCGGGCGCATTGTGGGTGCTGTCGCTGCTGGTGGCCGTGGGCGCGCCGCTGGCGTATTTCCTGCGCGGCAAGCCGGGCGCGCACGGGGGCGCGCAGCAATCGCTGGGCGCCGCGGTGCGCCAGGCGATGGCGCATCCGTCGTTCCACTTCCTGTCGTGGAGCTATTTCGTCTGCGGTTTTCACACCGCGTTCATCACCCTGCACCTGCCGGCCTATGTGGTCGATGCCGGTCTGAAGGCCAGCCATGGCGCCACCGCCATCGCGCTGATCGGCCTGTGCAACGTGATCGGCTCGTACTATGCCGGCAAGCTGGGCGGCGTCTACAGCAAGCGCCTGCTGCTGGCCGCCATCTACGGTTTGCGCGCCTTCGGCATGCTGTTGCTGCTGGCCGTGCCGCTGACGCCGCTGGTGCTGTACGTGTTCGCCGGGTGGATGGGCCTGTTCTGGCTGGGCACGGTGCCGCTCACGCAAGGCTTGATCGGGCAGATCTACGGACTACGCTACGCGGCGACGCTGTCGGGCATCGCCTTCCTGGGGCACCAGGTCGGCAGCTTCATCGGCGTGTGGATGGGCGGGGCCGTGTATGCGCGCACGGGCAACTACGATCTGGTATGGTGGACGGGCGTGGCCCTGGCGGTCGTCGCGGCGCTGCTGTGCCTGCCCGTGCGCGAGCAGCCGCTGGCGCGTCCCGCCGCGGCGCGCGCCTGAGCCACGGAGTTTCCGCAACCGCACTGCCTGCCGCCATGCATACGTCCGTTTCCGTTTCGCGCCGCTGGCGCATAGCCGGCTGGTTGGCCCTGTCGGCCGTGCTGGCCCTGGGGTTCTGGAGCTACCTGAGTCCCGACATGGCCATCAACTGGGAAAACATCGCCGCGTTGTGCGGCTTCTAGGCCGCGCGCCGCCCTGGGCCCATGTCGGACGACCTGCGCACTGATTTTCCGTCCTGCACGCTGCGCGATCTCGGCGAACTGCCCGCGATCGACACGCTGGTGCTGACCGTCAACAACCGGCTTTCGCGCCGGCTCACGCTGGACCTGGCCGCGCAGCTGCGCAGCGAACGCCAGGTCAGCGAGCTGCCGCGCATCATGCCGCTGTCGGCCTGGCTGGCCGATTGCGCCGCCGAGCTCGCGTTCGACGAACGCTACGAAGTGCCGGCGTACCGTCTGTCCAGTTTCGCGACCCAATTGGTGTGGCGCGAAGCGATCCGCCTGGAGGAGGCCGACCGCGTGCTGCTGGACGCCGACCAGGCCGCGCGGCTGGCGCTGGACGCGGACCTGCTGGTCGACGAGTGGCAGGCGCATGTGCCGCCCGGCGCCGAGACCGATGAGTACCGCGGGTTCTCGCGCTGGCGCGCGCGCTATCGCGCCATGCTCGACGAGCTGGACGCCGAGGATGCCAACCAGGGCTACGAGCGCGTGCTCGAGGCGCTGCGGCAGGGCGCCTTGCGCGCGCCGCGCCACGTGGCGCTGGCCGGCTTCGTCGATATCTCGCCGCGCTTCGCGCGCCTGCTGCGCGCGCTGGCCGACGGCGGCGCCGACGTGGTGGCGTGGCGCGACGCCGTGCGCGAGCCGGCATGGCCGCAACGCTTCGAGGCCGCCGATCGCGGCGCCGAATGGCGCGCGGCGGCGCGCTGGGCGGCCGAGCGACTGCGCGCCGATCCGCACGGCCGCTACGCCATCGTGTCGCCGCAGCTGGAGGCCGAGGCGCCGTTCGCGCGACGCGTGCTGGGCCAGGCGCTGGCCGGCGAGGGCGCGCCCCTGCCTTTCAACGTGGCGGTGGGCCGGGCGCTGGACGAGTGGCCGGCGGTGCGCGCCGCCCTGGCCTGGCTGGCGCTGCTGGCCGAGGTGGCCGCGCGCGGCGCGGGCGAGCCCGCGCTGTTCGGCGCGGCGCTGCTGGCCGGCCACTGCGCCGGCGACGTGCAGGAAGGGCCGCGCCATGCGGCGCTCGATGCGCGCTGGCGCCGCCAGGCGCTGGCCCACGTGGCGCCGGCCGACTGGCAGCGCGGCCTGGAGGAGTGTCCGCGCCTGGCCGAGGGCTGGTCGCAGGCCATGGCGATCTGGCGCGCCGGCCAGCGCAGCGATACCTGCGACGCCTGGGCGCCGCGCTTCAAGGCCGCGCTGACCGCGCTGGGCTTTCCGGGCGAACGCGCGCTCGACAGCGTGGCCTATCAAGTCATGGGGGCGCTGGGCGACCTGCTGGCCGAATTCACGGCGCTGGCGCCGGCCGCCGGCCGCCTGGACGGGCGCGCCGCGGTGCGCCTGCTGGCCAGCGCGGCGCGCGCCGGCTCGTTCCAGCCGCAGCGCGACCCGTCGGCGCGGCTGGACGTGCTGGGCCTGCTCGAGGCCGAAGGCGGTGCCTGGGACGGGATCTGGGTGCTGGGCCTGACCGACGACGTACTGCCGGCCTCGCCCAAGCCCAATCCGCTGCTGCCGCTGGCCGTGCTGCGCCAGGCCGGCGCGCCGCGCGCCACGCCCGAGCGCGAGCGCGAGTGGGCCGAAGGCATGTTCATGGCCTTGCGCCGCTGCGCGCCGGAGATGATCGCCAGCCACGCCGCCATGGACGGCGAGCGCGAGCTGCGGCCCTCGCCCCTGATCGCGCGCGCGGCGCCGGCCGATTGGCGGCCGGGCGCCGAGGCGCAGGCCGCCGCGCTGGAGCAGGAGACCCTGGACGACAGCCAGGGGCCGCCGCTGCAGGCCGAGCGGCAAAGCCGCGGCGGCCTGGACGTGCTGGATACCCAGGCGCGCAACCCGCTGTGGGCCTTCGTGCGCCATCGACTGGGCGGACGTGCCATGGCGCCCTATGCCGATGCGGCCACGGTCAGCGTGCGCGGCCAGTTCCTGCACCGCGCGCTCGAACTGGTGTGGCGCATGCTGCCCGACCAGGAGGCCCTGCACGCGGCGATGGCCGAAGGCCGCCTGGCCGCGCTGGTCGAGCAGGCCATCGGCGAGGCGGCGCGTACCGAGCTGGCCGGTTATCCGGCGGCGCTGCGCGAACTCGAGTGCGCGCGCGCGGCGGCCGTGCTGGCCAACTGGTTCGACAGCGAGGCGCGGCGCCAGCCGTTCGAGGTGGCGCAGATCGAACAGGAGCACAGCTGGCAGCGCGGCGCGCTGGCGCTCAAGGTGCGGCTGGACCGCATGGACCGCCTGGCCGATGGCCGCGCGCTCATCGTCGACTACAAGACCGGCGCGGCGCCGGGCCGGCCCGAATCCGATTGGGCGCGGGCGCGTCCGGTCAACCTGCAATTGCCGTTCTACGCGTCGGTCCTGGCCGATGGCGCGGACACCGAGGTGGCCGGACTGATGCTGGCGCAGATCCATGCGCGCCAGGTCAGCGCGCAAGGCCTGGCGGCGGACGACCTGGGCATCGAAGGCGTCACGCCGGTCGAGCAGAGCAAGGCGTTCGAGGGGCAGCCATGGCCGCGCATCCTGCAGCGCTGGCGTGCGGCGGTCGAGATGCTGGCCGACGAATACGCCAATGGATACGCCGCCAACGTGGCATTGCGCCGGGACGACCTGAAGTTCTGCGACGCGATGCCGTTCCTGCGCCTGCACCTGGACGACGAGGACGCCTGAGGGCCGCCAGCCATGACCGAACCCGAACGCTTGCCGCATGACCACGCCGCGCGCCGCCAGGCGCTGGACCCGTCGCGCTCGTTCCTGGTGCAGGCGCCGGCGGGTTCCGGCAAGACCGAACTGCTGACCGACCGCATCCTGGCCTTGCTGGCCACCGTGACGCGGCCCGAGGAAATCGTCGCCATCACTTTCACGCGCAAGGCCGCCTCCGAGATGCATGCGCGCGTGCTGCACAAGCTGGGCCTGGGCGCCGGCGAGCCGCCGCGTTCGGCGCACGAGCGGCGCAGCTGGGAGCTGGCGCGCGCCGCCCTGGCGCGCGACCAGGAGCAGGGCTGGCACCTGCTCGATCACCCGGCGCGGCTGGCCATCCGCACCATCGACTCGTTCTGCGCCGGCCTGGTGCGCGGCATGCCCTGGCTGTCGGAGCTGGGCGGCATGCCCGATATCGCCGACGACGCGCGCACGCACTACGAGGCGGCGGCGCGCGCCACGCTGGAACTGGCCGACGAGCACGAAGCGGTGCGCGCCTTGCTGGCGCACCTGGACGTGGACGTGCAGGCCGCCAAGGAGGCCATCGCGGCGATGCTGGGCCAGCGCGACCAGTGGATGCCGCTGCTGCAGTACGGACTGGACCGCGCAGGGCTGGAAGCGTCGCTGGCCGAGGCGCTCGAGCACGAGCTGGACAGCCTGTGCGGGCAATTGCCGCGCGGCTGGAGCCAGGCCTTGTGCGGGCCGGCGCGCCTGGCCGCGGCGGCGCTGGAGGGCAGCGGCGATGCGCGGCTGGCGGCCTTGCAGGATTGGGACGGCCCCTTGCCGCCGCTGGCCGAGGCGCTGGACCAGTGGCGCGCGCTGGCGCATCTGCTGCTGACCGGCACGGGCGCCTTGCGCAGCCCCAGGGGCGTGAACAAGAACCTGGGCTTTCCGGCCGGTTGCGACCACAAGGAGCCGTTCACCGCCTGGCTGGCCGCCTGCGACGGCGGCGCGCCCTGGGTGCGCGCGCTGGCGGCGGTGCGCGACATGCCCGATGCGCATTTCTCGGACGCGCAATGGGACGTGCTGAGCGCGCAGCTGACCACGCTGGCGCTGTCGGTGGCGCAACTGCGCGTGCAGTTCGCGCGGGCCGGCGAAGTCGACTTCATCGAGATCGCCCAGCGCGCGGCCTACGCGCTGGGCAGCGGCGACGATCCCGGCGAGTTGCTGCTCAAGCTGGACGCGTCGATCCGCCATCTGCTGATCGACGAATTCCAGGACACCAGCCAGGGCCAGATCGATTTGCTGGCCACGCTGACCGCCGGCTGGCAGGACGGCGATGGCCGCACGCTGTTCCTGGTGGGCGATCCGATGCAGTCGATCTACCGTTTCCGCAAGGCCGAGGTCGGCCTGTTCCTGCAGGTGGCCGAGCGCGGCGTGGGCCAGATCCAGCCGGGCTTCCTGCAACTGACCGACAATTTCCGTTCGCAGGGCGGGGTGGTGGACTGGGTCAACCGCGTGTTCGCGCAATTGCTGCCGCGCGCCAATGACGCGGATTCCGGCGCCATTGCCTACAGCCCCTCGACCGCGTTCCACGAGACGGCGCCGGGCGAGGCGGTGCGGTTCCACCCCGCCTGGGATTGCGGCGACGCCGCCGGCGCCGAGGCGCAGGCCGAGGACATCGCGGTGGGCCTGGTGCGCGAGGCGCTGGCCGAGCACGAAGGCAGCCGCCATCCGGTCGCGATCCTGGTGCGCGCCCGCAGCCATCTGGGCAGCCTGACGCGCCGCTTGGCGCAGGAAGGAATCCCGTGCCGCGCCGTCGAGCTGGTGCCGCTGGGGCTGCGGCCCGTGGTGGCCGACCTGGTGCAGCTGGCGCGCGCGCTGGCGCATCCGGCCGACCGGCTGGCCTGGCTGTCCGTGCTGCGCGCGCCATGGTGCGGCCTGACCCTGGCGTCGCTGCAACGCCTGTTCGGCGCCGATCAGCTGACGCCGGTGCCCACGCTGCTCGAGCGCGCGCTGCGCGGCGCGACGCGGCCCGAAGGCGGGCAGGGCAGCCTGTTCGATGCGCCGGCGCCGGGCTGCCTGGCCGAGCAGGCGCTGGCGCCCGATGAATACCGGCGCTTGCGCGCCGTGGCGGCGATCCTGCTGGACCGTGGCAATGACGCCGGCCTGCTGCCGCTGGCCGCCTGGCTGGAGCAATTGTGGCGGCGCCTGGGCGGGCCCGGCCTGTATGCCGGGTCCAGCGCGGCCAGCGATGCCGAAAGCCTGTTCCAGTTGATCGAGCGGCTGGCGCCGCACGGCGGGCTGGACGCCGGCTTGCTGGATGGCGCGGTGGCGCGCCTGTTCGCCGCGCCGCAGGCCGCCGGCGAGCAGGGCACGGTCGAGATCATGACCATGCACAAATCCAAGGGGCTGCAGTTCGATACCGTCATCCTGTACGGCCTGCACCGCGCGCCGCGCGGCGACCAGGCGCCGCTGGTGCGTTTCGAGCAAAGCGGGGGCAGGGTGCTGCTCGGGCCGATCAAGCCGCGCGCCGAAACCGAGGCCGACCCGGTGTCGCGCTACCTGGGCGCGCGCGAGGCGCGCCGCGCCGCCTACGAAACCGACCGCCTGCTTTATGTGGCGGCCACGCGCGCGCGCCAGCGCCTGCACCTGGTGGCGCACGTGGCGCTGGACACAGCCAGCGGCCAGCCCCGCACGCCGGCGTCGGCCAGCCTGCTGGGCCGGTTGTGGCCGCATCTGTCGGTGCCGCAGCCGCCCGAGGTGGCGCAGGATCCGGCGGCGGCCACCGGCGAGCAGCCGGCGCTCGTGGGCGAGCCGTTGCGCCGCCTGGCCGGCGCCGGGCTGGCGAGCCTGGCGGCCCGGGCCTTGCCGCGCGAGACCGCGGCGGGCGTGTACGGCGGCGCGCAGGGCGCCGAGCATCCGTCCTGGCAATTGGAGGCGGGCCATGACGCGGCCGTCGGCACGCTGGCGCACGCCTGGCTGGCGCGCATCGGCGGCGATGGTCCGCAGCACTGGTCGGCCGAGGCGCTGTCCGAACGCCTGCCGGCCATGCGGCGCCAGTTGACCCGCGCCGGCATTCCGGCCAGCCAGGCCGCCGCCGCCGCGCAGGCCGTGCTGGATACGCTGCAGTCCACGCTGGACGACGAGCGCGGCCGCTGGCTGCTCGGCCAGGCCCGCGCGCGCCGCGAATGGCCCCTCATCGACGCCGCCGGCCGCGTATCGGTGATCGACCTGGCGCTGAGCACCGAAGATGGCTGGCTCATCGTCGACTACAAGACCGGCCGCCCGCACGAGGATGAGACGCCCGAGCAGTTCGCGGTCCGCATGCGCCAGCGCCATGGCGAGCAACTGATGCGCTACTGCGCCCAGGTCACCGCCCTGGACGGCCGTCCCGCGCGCGCCGCCCTCTACTTCCCGCGCGCCCGCGCCTGGATCGACCTGTAGCGGCGTGCCAGCCCCTCGCGGGTTCAGGCACGCCGCAAGGCCACGCCATCCCCGCCAGGGGATAGGCGTAGGCCGCCCCAAGCAGCACCCCACCGTAGCCAAGCACGCCACCCTGCGCATCACAGATGCCAGCCCCCCGCGGTTTCAGGCACGCCGCAAGGCCACGCCATCCCCGCCAGGGGATAGGCGTAGGCCGCCCCAAGCAGCACCCCACCGTAGCCAAGCACGCCACCCTGCGCACCACCGATGCCAGCCCCCCGCGGTTTCAGGCACGCCGCAAGGCCACGCCATCCCCGCAGGGGATAGGCGTAGGCCGCCCCAAGCAGCACCCCACCGTAGCCAAGCACGCCACCCCGCGCACCACATTGCCCTCCCACCGCCCCCTCCCCCTCGGGGGGAGGGCTGGGGAGGGGGCCCACCACCTTGCCCCGACGGCCCTGCCGGACCCTGATGGGTCCGGCAGGGCCGGGGCCCGCCAGCTACGCATTCTGTTAGAATGCGTAGCTGGCGGGCCCCTTCGCATGGTTCGGCGGTGAATCTGGTCAGGTCGGGAACGAAGCAGCCATAGTCGTTCAGAACCAGTGCCGGAGTAAGGCTCGCCTACCGGTATCCCTGAAAGGGGCGCCGTGACCGGGATGCATCGCGATCCATTCGGATCGCATCATTCCCGGTCGCGGCGCCCCTTTTGCATTCCGGCGGGCGCGTTCGCGCGCCGGTCAGTGAACCAGCGCGCCGTGCCGGGCGCGCGCAACTGGCTCTACAATCCGCCCATGACTTATCTGGTACTGGCCCGCAAGTGGCGCCCGCGATCGTTCGATACCCTGATCGGGCAGGATCACGTGGTGCGCGCCCTCACGCACGCGCTGGACACGCAGCGCCTGCATCACGCCTGGCTGTTCACCGGTACGCGCGGGGTCGGCAAGACCACCCTGTCGCGCATCCTGGCCAAGTCGCTCAATTGCGAGAACGGCATCACGTCCAAGCCTTGCGGCCAATGCCGCGCCTGCACCGAAATCGATGCGGGCCGCTTCGTCGACTACCTCGAACTCGATGCCGCTTCCAACCGCGGCGTCGAGGAAATGACCCAGCTGCTCGAGCAGGCGGTCTACGCGCCGGGAGCCGGCCGCTTCAAGGTCTACATGATCGACGAAGTGCACATGCTGACCGGGCATGCCTTCAACGCCATGCTCAAGACGCTGGAAGAGCCGCCGCCGCACGTCAAGTTCATCCTGGCGACGACCGATCCGCAGAAAATACCGGTCACGGTGTTGTCGCGCTGCCTGCAGTTCAATCTCAAGCAGATGCCGCCCGACGCGATCGTGGGGCATCTGCAGGCGGTGCTGGGCGAAGAGCAGATCGGCTTCGAAGTGCCGGCGCTGCGCCTGATCGGCCAGGCGGCCGGCGGTTCCATGCGCGACGCGCTGTCGCTGACCGACCAGGCCATTGCCTATAGCGCCGGCAACCTCAGCGAAGAAGCGGTGCGCGGCATGCTGGGCACGATCGACCAGCGCCACCTGGTGCGCCTGCTGGATGCGCTGGCCTCGGGCGACGCCGCCGGGGTGCTGGCGGTGGCCGACGAACTGGCGGTGCGCGGCCTGTCGTATGCCGGCGCGCTGGCCGACCTGGCGGTGCTGCTGTCGCGGGTGGCCATCGAGCAGCGCGTGCGCGGCGCCTTGCCGCAGGACGATCCGCTGACCGAGGACATCGCGCGCCTGGCCGCCGCCCTGCATCCGGATGCGGTGCAACTGTTCTATTCGGTGGCGGTGCACAGCCGCGGCGAGCTGACGCTGGCGCCCGACGAGTACGCCGGTTTCGTGATGGCCTGCCTGCGCATGCTGGCGCTCAATGGCGAGGCCGGCCCGGCAACGGCCGTGCAGGCGCCGCGCGCCGACGTGACGCCGCGGGCCGCCGCGCCGGCCGAGGCGGCCCCGGCCGAAGCCCGGCCTGACCCCGCGCCGCAGGCCGCCGCGGCGCCACGCGCCGAAGCCCGGGCCGAATCCAAGCCAGAGCCTGAACCCGATCCTGAACCGGAGCCTGAGCCAGAACCCCCGCCCGCGGTCACGCCGGTGGTGGCGGCGCCAGCGCCGCCGCCCGTTGCCGAACCCGCGCCGGGGCAAGTGCCGCCCTGGGAGGACTTGCCCGAGCCCGCGGCCGCTTCCGTGCCGGCCGCTTCCGTGTCCGCCGAACCCCCGGCCGCGCCGGCGCCGGCCGCGGCGGATGACGACGGTCCGCCGGCTTGGGTCGACGAGGCCATTCCCGACGAAGCAGGGGGCGGCTTCGTGCCCGAGCACAGCTTCACCGCCGATCCGGACGACGAATTCGAAACGCTGGCGCCCGCCGCCGCGGCCATGCCCGCGCCCCGGGCTCCAGCGCCGCGGCGCGAATCCGGCGGCCGTGGCCGCGCGGCGCGCTCGCGCCTTGCGGACATGTCGCCGACCGGCTGGCCCGAACTGGCGGCACGCCTGCCGGTCACCGGCCTTGCCGCCGAACTGGCGCGCCAGAGCGAGTGGGCCGGTGTGCAGGGCGACGCGGTGCTGTTGCGCGTGGCCGTGCGCACGCTGGCCGAAAGCGAAAGCCGCGTGCGCCTGCAGACCGTGCTGTGCGAACATTTCGGCCAGGGCCTGCGGCTGGAGATCGAGGTGGGCGTCACCGGAGACGGCACCGCGCACGCGGTGGCCCAGATCGAACGTGCGGCGCGCCAGCAGGCCGCCGAAGACGCGGTCGCGGTCGATCCCTTCGTGCAGGCGCTGGTCGCCGATTTCGGCGGCCGCGTCGTGCCCGGCTCGATCCGCCATGTAGACAATCCGCCGGCCGCCTGAGCGGCACCGGCCAGACTCAATCCCCTAATCCGAGGAAGCATCGATCATGATGAAAGGACAACTCGCCGGCCTGATGCGCCAGGCGCAGCAAATGCAGGAAAACATGAAGAAGGCGCAGGACGCGCTGGCCGAGATCCAGGTCGAGGGCGCCGCGGGCGGCGGCCTGGTCAAGGTCACCATGACCTGCCGCCACGACGTCAAGCGGGTGGCCATCGACCCCAGCCTGCTGGGCGAGGACAAGGACATGCTCGAAGACCTGGTGGCCGCGGCGTTCAACGACGCGCTGCGCAAGGCCGAGACCACTTCGCAGGAAAAAATGGCGTCGGTGACCGCCGGCATGCCGCTGCCTCCGGGCATGAAGCTGCCGTTCTGATAACGCCTTGGCGGCCCGCCGGGCCGCCGGGCGCGCTGCTGTCTGCGCGATGGATCCCCAACTACCCGAACCCGAACCGCTGATCGCCTTGATCGAGGCGTTGCGCCGCCTGCCTGGCGTGGGCGTGCGCTCGGCGCGCCGCATGGCCTATCACCTGCTGCAGCACGACCTGCAGGGGGCCGACATGCTGGGCCGCGCGCTTTCCGGCGCCGTGCAGCACCTGCGCCATTGCGCGCGCTGCAACAGCTTCACCGAAGACGAGGTCTGTGCGACCTGCGCCAACCCCAAGCGCGATCCGACCCTGCTGTGCATCGTCGAGACGCCGGCCGACCAGAACATGATCGAGTCCAGCCATGGCTACCGCGGGCTGTACTACGTGCTGATGGGGCGTATCGCGCCGCTGGAAGGAGTGGGGCCGCGCGAGCTCGACTTCCAGCGTGTCATCGAGCGCGCCTGCGACGGCGTGGTCCAGGAGGTCATCCTGGCCACCAATTTCACCGCCGAGGGCGAGACGACGGCCCATTTCCTGGGCGACGCCCTGGGCGAGCGCGGCCTGAAGGTCTCCCGGCTGGCGCGCGGCGTGCCGGCGGGCAGCGAGCTCGAATACGTCGATGCCGGCACTATCGCCTGGGCCCTGATGGAGCGCCGTTCGACCTAGCCGCCGCATGACCCGCGCCGCCGGGCGCGCAACCGAGGCGGCGCAAGACCGCCCTCTACGAGGAAGACAGTCTCATGTCCGCGCTGAAAGGACTCAAGGTGCTGGAGCTGGGCACGCTGATCGCCGGGCCGTTCGCGGCCCGCATGTTCGGCGAGTTCGGCGCCGAGGTCATCAAGGTGGAAACCCCGCACGGCCCCGATGGCACGGGCGGCGGCGATCCGATCCGCAGCTGGCGCCACCTGCACCGGGGCGACTCGCTGTGGTGGACCGTGCAGGCGCGCAACAAGCAGTCCATCGCCCTCAACCTGAAGGACCCGCGCGCGCAGGAGATCGCGCGCAGGCTGGCCCTGGAGGCCGACGTCGTGGTCGAGAACTACCGGCCCGGCGTGCTGGAGAAATGGGGGCTGGGCTACGAGCAACTGCGCGCCATCAACCCGGCCACCATCATGGTGCGCCTGTCGGGCTATGGCCAGACCGGGCCGCTGCGCGACCTGCCGGGCTTCGGCGCGATCGGCGAATCCATGGGCGGGCTGCGCTATGTCTCGGGCCATCCCGACCGCCCGCCGGTGCGGGTGGGCATCTCGATCGGCGATTCGCTGGCCGCGCTGCACGGCGTGATCGGCGCCTTGATGGCGCTGCGCCATCGCGACGCCACCGGGGGGCGCTGGAACGGCGCCACCGGCGAGCAATGTCAGGCTGGCCAGGGCCAGATGGTCGACGTGGCGCTGTACGAGTCGGTCTTCAACATGATGGAAAGCCTGGTGCCCGAATACGACGTGGCCGGCGTGGTGCGCGAGCGCACCGGCGGCGCGCTGCCGGGCATCGTGCCGTCGAACACCTACACCACGCGCGACGGGCAGAACATCGTCATCGCCGGCAACGGCGACGCCATCTTCCATCGCCTGATGCTGGCGATCGGACGCAGCGACCTGGCGCACGATCCGCAGCTCGAGCGCAACGACGGGCGGGCGCGGCGCGCCACCGAGATCGACAGCGCCATCCAGCGCTGGTGCGACACCCACACCATCGAGCAGGCGCTGGCCACGCTGCGCGCCGCCGATGTGCCGGTGGGCAAGATCTACAGCGTGGCCGATATGTTCACCGATCCGCAGTTCCTCGCGCGCGGCATGATCGAGCAGCACCACTTCCCCGACGGCTCGCCGGTCAAGTTGCCGGCGGTGGTGCCCAAGCTGTCGGAAACCCCCGGCGGCACGCGCTGGCTGGGCCCGCGTTTAGGGGAACATACCGAGGAAGTCCTGAAGGCGCTGGGGTATGATGCAGCGGCGATTGCCGAGCTGGCGCAGACCGGGGCAATCGGGCGCTGAGCGCCCGTCGCGGCCGCGCGGGCGGCTGCCCAAGACAGCACGAACCAGGAGATCGGCCGCGCCTGGGGCACACCGCCCGCGGGCGGCCCCATAGGAGACGAAAGCATGTCAGTCACCCGTCGTGAACTGCTCAAGCTGGCCGGTGCCGCCGGCGCGATGAGCCTGGCGCCCGCGATCGTGCGCGCCCAGAAGCTGGAAAAGGCCAAGGTCCAGATCGCCGTGGGCGGCAAGCCGCTGATCTACTACCTGCCGCTTACCATTGCCGAGGTCAAGGGCTTCTTCAAGGACGAGGGCCTGGATGTCAGCATCGCCGACTTCGCCGGCGGCTCCAAGGCTTTGCAGGCCGTGGTCGGCGGCAGCGCCGATGTGGTCTCGGGCGCCTTCGAGCATACGCTCAGCCTGCAGGCCAAGGGCCAGTTCTACCGCGCCTTCGCGCTGCAGGGCCGCGCGCCCATGATAGGCGTGGGCGTCTCGAAGAAGAACCTGCCCGGCTACAAGGGCCCGGCCGACCTCAAGGGCAAGAAGATCGGCGTGACCGCGCCCGGATCCTCGACCAACATGGTGGTCAACTTCTTCCTGGCCAAGCATGGCCTGAAGGCCTCGGACGTCTCGTTCATCGGCGTGGGCGCCGGCGCCGGCGCGGTCACCGCGCTGCGCAGCGGCCAGATCGACGCGATCTCCAACACCGACCCGGTGGTGTCCATGCTGGAGACCAGCGGCGACATCCAGATCATCGTCGACACCCGCACGCTCAAGGACACCCAGGACATTTTCGGCGGCAACATGCCGGCCGGCTGCCTGTACGCGCCGCAGGCCTTCATCGACGCCAATCCGAACACCGCCCAGGCGCTGACCAACGCCATCGTGCGCGCCGACAAGTGGATCCAGAAGGCCGGCGCCGACGAGATCGCCAAGACCGTGCCCGAAGGCTATCTGCTGGGCGACCCGGCCGTCTACAAGGCCGCCATCGGCAAGAGCATGGAAGGCCTGTCGCCCGACGGCGTGATCCCCGAGGACGGCGCGGCCACCGCGCTCAAGGCGCTGGCCGCCTTCGTGCCCGATTTCGATGCCGCCAAGGTCGATCCCGCCAAGGCCTGGACCAACGCGTACACGCGCCGCGCCAACGAGAAGTACCCCAATGGCTGAAGCCGCGCTGTCGCTGGAAGGCATTACCTGCACGTTCGTCGCGCGCGACGACCGCAGCCGGCGCTACACCGCGGTGCAGGACACCAGCCTGGCGGTCGCGCCGGGCGAGTTCGTGTCCGTGGTGGGCCCCACCGGCTGCGGCAAGTCCACGCTGCTCAACGTGGGCGCCGGCCTGCTGGCGCCGTCCTCGGGTACGGTGCGGGTGTTCGGCCAGCCGCTGGCCGGCATCAACGAGCGGGCCGGGTACATGTTCCAGGGCGAGGCGCTGCTGCCGTGGCGCAGCGCGCTGGAGAACGTGGTGGCCGGCCTGGATTTCGCCGGCGTGCCGCGCGCCGAGGCCGACGAGCGCGGCCGCGATTGGATGCGCAGGGTGGGGCTGGGCGGCTTCGAGACGCGCTACCCGCACCAGATGTCGGGCGGGATGCGCAAGCGCGTGATGTTGGCCCAGACGCTGATCCGCGATCCCGACATCATTCTCATGGACGAGCCGTTCTCGGCCCTGGACATCCAGACCCGCCAACTGATGGAAAACGAGGTGCTCGAGCTCTGGATGGCCAAGCGCAAGGCGGTGCTGTTCATCACGCACGACCTGGACGAGGCCATCGCCATGAGCGACCGCGTGATCGTGCTGTCCGCCGGCCCGGGCACGCATCCCATCGGCGAGTTCGCCATCGACCTGCCGCGCCCGCGCGACGTGGCCGAGGTCCGTACCCATCCGCGCTTCGTCGAGCTGCACGCCGCCATCTGGGGCGTGCTGCGCGAGGAAGTGCTCAAGGGTTATGCCCAGCAGAAGCGAGCCTGAACCATGTCCAAGCTGATCAAGCCGGGCTCGCTGAGCCTCCGTTTCTGGCAACTGCTGCTGTTCGTCGTCATCCTGCTGGTCTGGCACGTGGCCTCGCGCGATCCCAAGGTCGCGTTCTTCTTCGGCGAGCCGCTGAAGGTATGGGGGCGCATGTGGGCCTGGTTCGTGTCCAACGGCGATATCTATGGCCATTTGTGGGTGACGCTGTCCGAGACCGTGCTGGCCTTTGTCATCGGCACCGTGGGCGGGCTGGGCTTCGGCCTGTGGCTGGGCCTTTCGCCCGGCGCCAGCGCCATTCTCGACCCCTACATCAAGGCGGCCAACTCGATGCCGCGCGTCATCCTCGCGCCGATCTTCGGCATGTGGTTCGGGCTGGGCATCTGGTCCAAGGTGGCGCTGGCGGTGACGCTGGTGTTCTTCATCGTCTTCTTCAACGTCTACCAGGGCGTGCGCGAAGTCAGCCCGACGCTGCTGGACAATGCCCGCATGCTGGGCGCGCGCCGGCGCCAGCTGCTGCGCCACGTCTACCTGCCGTCGGCCACCAGCTGGGTGTTTTCCAGCCTGCACACCTCGGTGGGCCTGGCCTTCGTGGGCGCGGTGGTGGGCGAATACCTGGGCTCGGCCAGCGGGGTGGGCTACCTGATCCTGCAGGCCGAGGGCACTTTCGACGTGAACACGGTGTTCGCCGGCATCGTGGTGCTGACCGCCTTCGCGCTGGTGCTCGACTACGTGGTGGGGCTGGGCGAGAAGCGCCTCATGAAGTGGCAGCCCAAGTCGGGCGAAACCGAAAAACTCTAGGGCGCGGCGCGGGCATGCGCATGCCCGCGCGCCGCATTCCGCTAGGCCGCGCCCTGGGACTCGATCAGCGCGTCCAGCTTGCGCGCATCGGCCACGAACTGGCGGATGCCCTCGGCCAGCTTCTCGCTGGCCATCGCGTCCTCGTTGAGCTGCGTGCGGAACGCCACCTCGCCGCCATCCACGCGGACCACGTCGGCGTCGTCGCCGCCGGCCTGCGGCGACAGCGCGGCGGGCACCTCGCCCTCGGCCTGCGACAGCCGGGTCAGCAGTTCGGGGCTGATCGTCAGCAGGTCGCAGCCGGCCAGCGCCAGGATCTGGTCCACGTTGCGGAAGCTGGCGCCCATGATCTCGGTCTCGATGCCAAAGCGCTTGTAATAGCGGTAGATGCGGCTGACCGATTGCACACCCGGATCGTCGGGGCCGCGGCGCTCATCCTCGACCCACTCGGCGCCGGCGTTCTTCTTGTGCCAGTCGTAGATGCGGCCGACGAAGGGCGAGATCAGCTGCACGCCGGCGTCGGCGCAGGCCGCGGCTTGCGGCAGGCAGAACAGCAAGGTCAGGTTGCAGCGGATGCCCTCGGCCTGCAACACCCGCGCGGCCTGGATGCCCTCCCAGGTGGAGGCGATCTTGATCAGCACCCGTTCGCGCGGCACGCCGGCCGCCTGGTACAGGGCGATCAGGCCACGGGCGCGCTCGACCGTGGCGCGGGTATCGAAGGACAGGCGTGCGTCCACTTCGGTGGACACCCGGCCCGGCACGATATCGAGGATCTGGCGGCCGAACGCGACCAGCAGCCGGTCGGTGATCTCGGCCGGCGACGCGCCCTGGTGCGCGCGCGCCGTCTGGACCAGCAGCGGCCGGTACGCCTCTTGCTGCACGGCCTTGAGGATCAGCGAGGGGTTGGTGGTGGCGTCGGTAGGGCGCAGCGCGCGCATCGCTTCGAAATCGCCGGTATCGGCAACGACAACGGTATGGCGGCGCAACGCTTCGAGTTGGCTGGGCATAAGGCGAATCTGAGCGGACAATAAGTGGCGGAACCCTTAGGGTAGCACCCCGTCGCGCCGGGATTCGGTAACTGCTGGAAAATTCTGGGGACGTAACGGTGCCGGCATGGCCGCCGGTCCGGCCAGCTGGCCGCGCAGCCTTATCCGGCGCGCCATGCGGGGAAAAACGGCCGTCCAGGGTATAATCTGAAAGTTTGATTATCGATTCTGAAACCGGGGTTTACTGTGCTGCCGCAACTTTTTCCCGAGGGGATCAACCGCTTCCCTCCTGCAATTCTGGCTTTGGCGGACGGTACCATTTTTCGGGGCGTATCGATAGGCGCGCCTGGGCATACCGTGGCCGAAGTGGTGTTCAACACTTCGATGACCGGATACCAGGAAATCCTGACAGACCCGAGCTACGCCGGGCAGACCGTCATGCTGACCTATCCCCACATTGGCAATACCGGCGTCAATCCTGAAGACGTCGAGGCCAATCGTGTGTACGCCGCCGGTCTGGTGGTGCGCGACTGCCCGGCGCGCGTGTCCAATTTCCGCGCCACGCAATCGCTGCCCGAGTACCTGAGCGCGCAAGGCATTGTCGCCATCGCGGGCATCGACACCCGCAAGCTGACCCGCATCCTGCGCGAGTCCGGCGCCCAGGGCTCGTGCATCCTGGTCGGCGAGGACGCCGAACGCGCGGTCGAGCTGGCCCGCGGCTTCCCGGGCATGAGCGGCCAGGATCTGGCCAAGGTCGTCTCCATCAAGGAGCGCGCCGACTGGACCCAGGGCACCTGGGAGCTGGGCTCGGGCTATACGCAGCCGGCCCAGGACCGCTTCCACGTCGTGGCCTATGACTACGGCGTCAAGAGCAACATCCTGCGCCTGCTGGCCGACCGCGGCTGCCGCGTCACGCTGGTGCCGGCGCAGACCACCGCCGAGGAAGTGTTCAAGCTGCAACCCGACGGCGTGTTCCTGTCCAACGGCCCGGGCGATCCCGAGCCGTGCGATTACGCGGTGGACGCCACGCGCGCCTTCCTGGAGCGCAAGCTGCCGGTGTTCGGCATCTGCCTGGGCCACCAGCTGATGGGCCTGGCGCTGGGCGGCAAGACCGTCAAGATGAAGACCGGCCACCACGGGGCCAACCACCCGGTGCAGGACGTGCAATCCGGGCGCGTGTTCATCACCAGCCAGAACCATGGCTTCGCGGTCGACGCCGCGACCCTGCCGGCCAACGCGCGCGTCACGCACGTCTCGCTGTTCGACGGCACGCTGCAGGGTTTCGAGCTGACCGACCGGCCGGCGTTCTGCTTCCAGGGCCACCCCGAAGCCAGCCCCGGGCCGCACGACATCATCGTGCTGTTCGACAAGTTCATCAGCCTGATGGCCGGCCAGAAATAAAGATTCCACCATGCCCAAGCGTACAGATCTAAAAAGCATCCTCATCATCGGCGCCGGCCCGATCATCATCGGCCAGGCCTGCGAGTTCGACTATTCGGGCGCCCAGGCGTGCAAGGCGCTCAAGGCCGAGGGTTACCGGACCATCCTGGTCAACAGCAACCCCGCCACCATCATGACCGACCCGGAAACGGCGGACGTCACCTACATCGAGCCCATCACCTGGCAAGCGGTCGAGAAGATCATCGAGCGCGAGAAGCCCGATGCGCTGCTGCCCACCATGGGCGGCCAGACCGCGTTGAACTGCGCGCTCGACCTGGCCCACCTTGGCGTGCTGAAAAAGCACAACGTCGAGCTGATCGGCGCCAACGAGCACGCCATCGAAAAGGCCGAAGACCGCCAGAAGTTCAAGCAGGCCATGACCGACATCGGCCTGGAGTCGGCCAAGTCGGGCGTGGCCCACTCGATGGACGAGGCCTGGGATGTGCAGCGTCGCATCGCCGCCGACATCGGCACGTCGGGCTTTCCCGTGGTCATCCGCCCCAGCTTCACGCTGGGCGGCTCGGGCGGCGGCATTGCCTACAACGCCGAGGAATTCGAGATCATCTGCCGCCGCGGCCTGGAAGCCTCGCCGACCAAGGAGCTGCTGATCGAGGAATCGCTGCTCGGCTGGAAAGAGTTCGAGATGGAAGTGGTGCGCGACAAGGCGGACAACTGCATCATCGTCTGCTCGATCGAGAACCTGGACCCCATGGGCGTGCACACCGGCGACTCGATCACCGTGGCGCCGGCCCAGACGCTGACCGACAAGGAATACCAGATCATGCGCAACGCGTCGATCGCGGTGTTGCGCGAGATCGGCGTGGACACCGGCGGTTCGAACGTGCAGTTCGCGGTCAATCCGCAAAACGGCCGCATGATCGTCATCGAGATGAATCCGCGCGTGTCGCGCTCGTCGGCGCTGGCCTCCAAGGCCACCGGCTTTCCCATCGCCAAGGTCGCCGCGCGCCTGGCCGTGGGCTACACGCTGGACGAGCTGCGCAACGAGATCACCGGCGGCGCCACCCCGGCCTCGTTCGAACCCACCATCGACTACGTGGTCACCAAGGTGCCGCGTTTCGCGTTCGAGAAATTCCCGCAGGCCGACGCGCGCCTGACCACCCAGATGAAGTCGGTGGGCGAAGTGATGGCCATGGGCCGCACTTTCCAGGAGTCGTTCCAGAAAGCCCTGCGCGGGCTGGAAGTCGGCGTGGACGGCCTGAACCAGAAGACCACCGATCGCGAGAAGCTGCAGATCGAGCTGGGCGAGCCCGGCCCCGAGCGCATCTGGTATGTGGGCGACGCCTTCGCCCAGGGTTTCACGCTGGACGAGGTGCACGGCCTGACGCGCATCGACCCGTGGTTCCTGGCGCAGATCAAGGAAATCGTCGACATCGAGCTCGCGCTCGAGCAGAAGACGCTGGCCGATCTCGACCATGCCACCCTGTGGGAGCTGAAGCGGCGCGGTTTCTCCGACCGCCGCCTGGCGTTCCTGCTGGATTCGTCCGAATCCGAAGTGCGCAAGCTGCGCCACCAGCTCAACGTGCGTCCGGTCTACAAGCGCGTGGACACCTGCGCCGCCGAATTCGCCACCAACACCGCGTACATGTATTCCACGTACGAGGAAGAGTGCGAGTCCAAGCCGACCGACCGCAAGAAGATCATCGTGCTGGGCGGCGGTCCGAACCGCATCGGCCAGGGCATCGAGTTCGACTATTGCTGCGTGCACGCCGCGCTGGCGCTGCGCGAAGACGGCTACGAGACCATCATGGTCAACTGCAACCCGGAAACCGTCTCGACCGACTACGACACCTCCGATCGCCTGTACTTCGAGCCGCTGACGCTGGAAGACGTGCTGGAGATCGTCCACAAGGAAAACCCGGTCGGCATGATCGTCCAGTACGGCGGCCAGACCCCGCTGAAGCTGGCGCGCGCGCTGGAGGCCAATGGCGTGCCCATCATCGGCACCAGCCCCGAGTCGATCGACGTGGCCGAGGACCGCGAGCGCTTCCAGAAGCTGCTGAACAAGCTGGGCCTGCGCCAGCCGCCCAACCGCACCGCGCGCACCGAAGCCGAGGCCCTGGCGCACGCCGGCGAGATCGGCTACCCGCTGGTGGTGCGTCCCAGCTACGTGCTGGGCGGGCGCGCGATGGAGATCGTGCACGAACAGCAGGACCTCGAACGCTACATGCGCGAAGCCGTCAAGGTCAGCAATGACTCGCCGGTGCTGCTGGATCGCTTCCTGAACGACGCCACCGAAGTCGACGTGGACTGCCTGGCCGACGGCCAGACCGTGTTCATCGGCGGCGTCATGGAGCACATCGAGCAGGCGGGCGTGCACTCGGGCGACTCGGCGTGCAGCCTGCCGCCGTATTCGCTGTCGGCCGAGGTGATCGCCGAGATCAAGCGCCAGACCACCATGATGGCCAAGGCGCTCAACGTCTCGGGCCTGATGAACGTGCAGTTCGCCATCCAGGGCGGCGACGTCTACGTGCTGGAAGTCAACCCGCGCGCCTCGCGCACCGTGCCGTACGTGTCCAAGGCCACCGGCCTGCAGCTGGCCAAGATCGCCGCGCGCGCCATGGCCGGGCGCACGCTGGCCGACCAGGGCATCACGCGCGAGGTCGTGCCGTCGTACTTCAGCGTCAAGGAAGCCGTCTTCCCGTTCGTGAAGTTCCCGGGCGTGGACACCATTCTCGGCCCCGAAATGAAGTCGACCGGCGAAGTCATGGGCGTGGGCAACAGCTTCGGCGAGGCCTTCGTCAAGTCGCAGCTGGCCGCCGGCGTGCGCCTGCCCGATTCGGGTACGGTCTTCATCAGCGTGAGGAACCAGGACAAGCCGCGCGCGGTCGAGGTCGCCCGCGGCCTGCACAACCTGGGCTTCAAGCTGGTGGCCACGCGCGGCACCGCCGCCGAGATCGAAGCCGCCGGCATTCCGGTGCAGGTGGTCAACAAGGTCACCGAGGGCCGTCCGCACATCGTCGACATGGTCAAGAACGGCGAAGTCTCGCTGGTGATCAACACCGTCGAAGAGCGCCGCAACGCCATCGCCGACTCGCGCACCATCCGGACCCAGGCGCTGGCCAACCGCATCACGTTCTTCACCACCATCGCGGGCGCGCGCGCCGCGGTGGAAGGCATGCAATTCATGCGCCAGGGACTGGGCCTGCAGGTCTACCCCTTGCAGGAACTGCACGCCGGGCTTGCCGCGCAATAAGGCGGCGCCTCCAACGTCCACCCCGCCACGGCGCCAGCCGTGGCGGGGTTTTTTTTGCATCACGGTGTGCCTGTCCCAGTGGGGACAGGCACACGCTGCCGCAGGTGTCAGTTCCCAGGCCGAGACAGGCACAGGTCGAGCGCCGCAGGCCGGGCCGCCCCCGCCGCGCCGCCAAGTCCGGTATCCTGGCGCCGGACATCCGTTTCCCGACTCCAGGACGACAGGCATGCAGCATGTATTCATCACGGGCGCCAGCAGCGGGCTGGGGCAGGCGCTGGCGCGGCGCTACGCCGCCGACGGCGCGCGGCTGGGGTTGCTGGGCCGGCGCGCGCAGGCGCTCGAGGCGCTGGCCGCCAGCCTGCCCGGCCGGCACCATTGCTACGCGGTGGACGTGCGCGACCGCGCGGCGCTGCACGCGGCCGCGCAGGATTTCATCGGCCATTGCGGCGGGCGGGTCGATGTCGTGATCGCCAGCGCCGGGGTCAGCGCCGGCACGCTGACCGAAGCGGGCGAGGACTACGAGGTGTTCAAGGAAATCGTCGACACCAACCTGCTGGCCACCGTCGCCACCTTCGAGCCCTTCATCGCCGGCATGCGGGCGGCGCGCGCCGGGCGGCTGGTCGGCATCGCCAGCGTGGCGGGCATACGCGGGCTGCCCGGCGCGGGGGCCTACAGCGCGTCCAAGGCGGCGGTCGCGACGTATTGCGAAAGCCTGCGGCTGGAGCTGGCGCAGGCTGGCGTGCGGGTGGTGACCATCGCGCCGGGCTACGTGAAAACCGCCATGACGGCCCACAACCCTTATGCCATGCCGTTCCTGATGGAGGCCGATGCCTTCGCCGGACGCGCCCACGCGGCGATCGCGCGCGGCGTGTCGTATCGCGTGATTCCCTGGCAGATGGGCGTGGTCGCCAAGCTGATGCGCCTGCTGCCCGACGCCGTCTATGACCGCCTGGCCCGCAACGCGCCGCGCAAGCCGAGGCGAGGGCAGTAGGGGGCTAGAGGCCGGGGTCGGGCGGCGGCGCTATCCGTCGCCGTCCGGGGCTGTGCCCGGGGCGCCTGCCTTGGCCCGGGGGTTGGCACTTGCGGCATGAGGTGCCCGCCCGTGCAACGCGTCTGTCCCAGCGGGGACAGATACCGTCCTGGCAGTCCACCGTTCATAGCCTACGACGGTGTGCCTGTCCCAACGGGGACAGGCACGCCGACGGTCAGGGGGTTACGTCATTGCCGGTTTCGGCGCCGATGTGCTCGACATCGCCCCAGCCCAGGATTTCCCATTTGCGCCGTTCGATCGCGACGCGGTTGATGCTGACGTTGAGCAGCGCGGCGTAGCGCGGGGCGTCCAGGGGCACGCCGCTGGCATGGCGCCAGATGATGTCGAGCGCGCCGCCGTGCGTGACGGCCAGGATGCGCTCGCCGGCGTGGCGGGCCGCCAGGTCGTCGACGGTGGCGACGATGCGCGCCTGGAACTGCCCCAGCGTCTCGCCGCCTTCCAGCGGACGCAGCGGATCGCGGCTGCGCCAGGCCTGCGCGGCCTGCGGCGCCTGCTGCTCCAGGTTTTCCATTTCCAGCCCTTCCAGCACGCCGAAGCCGCGTTCGCGGATGCCCGGCTCGGTGCGTACGCGCAGGTCCAGCGCGGCCGACAGCGAGGCGGCCGTATCGTGCGCGCGCTTGAGATCGCTGCTGTAGAGCGCCGCGAAAGGGTGTTCGCTGGCCGTATCGCGCAGCCGCTCGGCCAGCAGGCGGGCCTGTTCGCGGCCGGATTCGTTCAGCGGGATGTCCTGCCAGCCTTGCAGGCGGCGTTGGCGGTTCCAGTCGGTTTCGCCGTGTCGGATGAACCAGATCTCAGTCATGCGCTTGTATTCATGTGGCCACGGCGGCGCCGGGCTTCCAGATTTTTTGAATCATGGAGATTAACGCGACCAGCATGGGTTCGCCAGCCTGCTCGGGCGCAGCGATGAAACCCAGCGTGGCGTCGGCGCGCGCCTGCCCCCACACGATGAAGTCGCCGGCGGCCGCTCCGGCCAGGGCGGTTTCCTCGCGCAGCAGGGCGCAGCCGGCGC
Organism: Bordetella genomosp. 6; assembly: GCF_002119705.1. Taxonomy (NCBI): domain Bacteria; kingdom Pseudomonadati; phylum Pseudomonadota; class Betaproteobacteria; order Burkholderiales; family Alcaligenaceae; genus Bordetella; species Bordetella genomosp. 6. The sequence goes on along the minus strand of NZ_CP021107.1, from coordinate 3,624,375 downwards.
CGGCGCGCACCAGCGCGTCCAGGTTGGACTGGTCGTCGTTCTGCATCACCACCCGCGGCGCCAGGCCGTGCCGCTCGAACATGTCGCGCAGCAGCAGGTGCAGGTGGCTGCCGGATGGGCCGTCCAGCCAGGGCAGCTGGGCGATCTCGCGCCAGCCGGCGCGCTTGAGGGTATCGGCCAGCGAGGCGGGCAGGGCGATGCGGTAGCGCACGCTGCGCAGGGCATGCCAGGTCACGCCGCGCGGCGGGTGCGCGACGATGGTCAGCGCGCCGGCCAGGCGCGCGGTGCCGACTTGTTCGAGCAGCCCGGTGGCCGGCAGCACGTGGGTCTTCAGTTCCACCAGCGGCAGGCGCTGTCGCAGCGCGGCGGCCAGCTCGCCCAGGCGCAGGAAGTCGGGCTGCTCGCTCGGCACGCCCAGGTCGATCACGCCCTGCAGCTGGCCTTGCAGCTGGCGGGCCTCGGACCTGAGCTGGGCGCCCAGCACCAGCAGCGCCTCGGCGGTCGGCAGCAGCGCTTCGCCGGCCTTGGCCAGGCTCAGCCGGCCCGCGGCCCGGTCGAACAGCGCCACGCCCAGGCTCTGCTCCAGCGCCTTCAGTTGGGCGGTGACGGCGGGCTGGGTCAGCGACAGCGCTTCGGCGGCCTTGGTCAGGTTGCCCAGGCGGGCGACGGTGACGAAGGCGCGGATCTGGTAGATCTCCATGGCCGCAGTCTACGGCGAGCCGGGGGCCCGGCGCGAGCGGGGCGCGTTCATGCCGCCAGCAGCCTGATCTGGGTGGGCTCCAGGCCCACCGCCACGGGCGCGCCGATGGGAAACGGCGACAGGCCGGCCAGGTGATGCTGGTCGGCCGTCAGGCGCTGTTCGCCCACCTGCACCTGGTAGCGGGTGAACTCGCCCAGGAACTCGCTGCTTTCGACCACGCCGGGCAGCCACACATAGCGCGCGTCGCCCGTGCCGTCGGCCATTTCGATCAGCACCGTGTGGGGCCGGAAACTGGCCGCCAGCCGCCCGGCCTGCGGCGCGTCGCCATTGACCGGCAGGTGCAGCTCGCCCACGCCGTCGACGGCCAGCACCACGCCGCCGCGCGAACGCTCGCGCACCTCGCCTTCCAGCACGTTCATGGTGCCGACGAAGTTGGCGACGAAGCGGTTGACCGGATAGTCGAACAGCGTGCTGGGCGAACCGATCTGCTGCACCACGCCATGGTCCAGCACCGCCATGCGGTCGGCCGTGGTCATGGCTTCTTCCTGGTCATGCGTGACGAAGATGGTGGTGATGCCCAGCCGCCGCTGCAGCGAGAGCAGGTCCTGGCGCATCTGCACCCGCAGCTTCTTGTCCAGGTTGGACAGGGGCTCGTCCAGCAGCAGCACCTGCGGCTCGATGACGATGGTGCGCGCCAGCGCCACGCGCTGCTGCTGGCCGCCGGACAGCTGGTTGGGACGGCGCCGCCCGAAGTCGGCCAGGCCCACGAGCTCCAGCGCGGCGGCGACCTTGTCGCGGATCTCGGCGCGCGGCAGGCGCCGCTCGACCAGGCCGAACGCGACGTTGTCCCACACCGTCATGTGCGGCCATAGCGCATAGTTCTGGAACACCATGCCGATGTTGCGGTTCCAGGGCGGCGTGGCGCCGATATCGCGGCCATCGACCAGCAACTGCCCATGGCTTTGCCGGTTGAAGCCGGCGATCAGGCGCAGCAGGGTGGATTTGCCCGACCCCGACGGGCCGAGCAGGGCGAAGAATTCACCGGGCTCGATATGGACGTTGATGTCCTTGAGGACTTCGTTCCTGCCATAGGAAAGCCGGATGTTGCGGCATTCGACGCTGACTTTCTTCATGAGGATTCCCCGCTGCGCGCCGGCCGCTGGCGCGCCGAGGCGCGCTCGACCAGCAAGTGAGACACGTAGGTTCCGATGCCGACCGCGACCACGGCCAGCACGCCCAGCGCCGCGCCCGGGCCGCGCCCGGCGGCGCTTTGCATGTACAGGTAGATGCCGTAGCTCATGGGCGCCTGGCTGTCGCGCGTGACCAGCATGATGGTGGCCGACAGCTCGACGGCGGCGGTGATGAAGCTGGTGACGAAGCCGGCCAGCATGCCGCCGGCCATCAGGGGCACGACGATGCGGCGGATGGTGCGCAGCCGGCTGGCTCCCAGCGACTCGGCCGCCTCTTCGAGCGACACGTTGATCTGCTGCAGGGCCGCCACGCACGAACGCAGCGCATAGGGCAGCCGCCGCACCGAATAGGCGATCATGATCAGCACCCAGGACGAGGTCAGCAGCACGCCGGTGCCCGGGATTTCCACGCCGCGGAAGGTGCGCAGGTAGCCGATGGCCAGCACGATGCCCGGAATCGCCAGGGCCGCCGAGGCGATGAAGTCCAGCCACTGGCGCGCCGGCAGGCGGGTGCGCAGCATCAGGTAGGCGATGGCGGTGCCCAGCACGACGTCGACGCCGGCGGCCAGGCCGCAGTACAGCAGCGTATTGGCGATCATGCCCTGCGACTCGGTGAAGACCGCGGTGTAGTGGGCCAGCGTGTAGCCGTCGGGCAGCGGCGCATAGCTCCAGACGCTGGCCAGCGACAGCAGCAGCACGCCCAGGTGGGGCGAGAGCACCAGCAGCAGTACCGCGCCGATCCAGGCATAGGCCAGCACCGACTCGACCGGGCGCAGCCGGCGCTTGTGGATGGCATTGCCGCCCTTTTGCAGGGTCGAGTAGTCCTTGCCCTTGAGCACGCGGGCCGACAGCCACAGCGCCAGGATGGAAAAGCCGATCATGATCACGCTGATCACGTAGCCCAACGGGTCTTCCAGCCCGACCTGGGTGATGCGCAGATAGGCCTGCGGCGCCAGCATGTTGGTGGTGCCCAGCACCAGCGGCGTGCCCAGGTCGTCGAATACCTTGACGAACACCAGCGAGGTGCCGGCCAGGTAGCCGGGCAGCGCCAGCGGAAAGATGATGCGGCAGAACAGGCGGAACCCGCGCGCCCCCAGGTTGAAGGCGGCTTCCTCCATCGAGCCGTCGATATTGCGCAGCGCCACCACCAGGTTCATCAGGATGAACGGGAAGTAATGCAGCGACTCGACGAAGATGACGCCGTTCAGCCCGTCCATGAAGGGCAGGGTGATGCCGAGCCAGTCGTCCAGCAGCAGGTTGACGCTGCCCGAGCGGCCGAAGATCAGCTGCATGGCCACCGCGCCCACGAACGGCGGCATGATCAGCGGCAGCACGCCCAGGGTCTGGATCAGCAGCGCGCCGCGGAACTCGAAGCGCACCGTGAAGTAGGCCAGCGGCACCGCGATCAGCGAGGCCAGCAGCGACGACCAGCCGGCCACGTACAGGCTGTTGAAGAAGGCCTCCTTCATGAGCGGCTGGTTGAAGAAGGCGCCGAAGTGGCCCAGCGTGAAACTGCCGTCGGCGTTGACGAAGGCGGTGTAGAACACCGTGCCCACCGGAAACACCAGGAACAGCGCCAGGAAGGCGAGCACCAGCAAGGCGGCCAGCGCCGGCCCCGCGGGCAGGCGGAAAGTACCCGTAGAGGTCATGAAGATCCCGGATGTGAACGGACGAGGGCCACCCCGCGGGGCGGCGCGTGCGGCGCGCCCCGCGGGGTGGCGGCGGCGCCTAGAGCGCGGCCGCTTCGCGCGCCAGCTTCTGCGCTTGCTCGTAGTTGGCGCGGGCCTTGCCGTTCCACTCGCCTTCGAGCTGCGTGATCTGCTGGTTGACGGCGGCGTCCTTCTTGTTGCCGGCGAACAGCTTGAGGAATGCCGGGTCGGCGGCGCGCTTGGCGTCGACCAGCGGCGCCCAGGCCAGCTGGCGCGCCTGCGCCAGCAGCTCGGCCGCCTTGCCTTGTGCGGCGCGTTCGCCCAGCTTGGCCTGGGCGTCGTAGATGGCCTTGGTGGCCGCCTGCAGCTCCTTGAGCCGGAAGGTGATGGTCTGGTCGAACAGGCTCTGGACCACGTAGTAGCGCGCCTGCGACAGGTCGGCGTCGAAGTGCACCTTGCTGCGCTTGGCGATCTCGGCCGGGTCGGGATAGCCCGGCGGGATCTTGCCGGCCAGCGCCGAGTACGGCAGCACCGGCAGGCGCGAGATCTTCGGCTCCAGCAGCAGCTCCTGGCCGGCCTGGCTGAGCGTGAAGGCGATGAACTTCTTGCCTTCCTCGGTGTTCCTGGCTCCCTCGATCAGGGCGATGTTGGCCGGCACGATGGCGGTCTCGGACGGATAGACGAAATCGACCGGGAACTTGGAGTACTTGCTGGACAGGCCGAAGAAGTCGATCACCGGGCCGGCGCCGAACTGGCCGTTGTTCACGCCGTCGGGCACGCCGAAGGAGCGCTCGGTGACCGCGCTGGCGTTGCCCGACATGCGCAGCAGGGTGCTCCAGCCATCATCCCAGCCTTCGCCTTGCAGGATCGTCTCCACCGTCAGGTGCATGGTGCCCGAGCGCGACGGCGCGGTGATCCCCACGTGGCCGAACCAGTGCGGCGCCAGCAGGTCCTTCCATTCGACCGGCGCGGGCAGCTTGTTGGCCTTGATGTAGCGGGTGTTGTAGATGATGCCGTAGCCGGCCAGCGCCTGGCCCATGTACATGCCAGAGGGGTCGTTGATCGGGTAGCTGCCGATCTTGTCGGGCACGGCCGGGTTGGCCACGTCAGGCGCCTTGGCCAGCAGCTTGTCGCGGCCCAGCACCTCGAAGGCGTCGGGCGCGCTGGCCCAGAACACTTCCGGACGCTGGCCGGGCGGGGTTTCGCGCACGAAGGCGATGCCCGACACGGTGTTCTTGTTGAGGATCTCCAGCTTGATGTCCGGATGGGCCTTCTCGAAGGCCGCCTTGTAGGCCTGGGTCAGGTCCTTGGGGAAAGACGTGATGACCGTTACCGTGCCGGCCAGGGCCGGCGCGCAGGCAGCCATGATGGCCGCTGCGAGGATTGGGCGCAACGCTTGCATGGGTCTCCTCCTTTTTTGAGTTGTGGCAAGACCTTAATGCCCGCGTACCCCCGAGTCCAATCAGAAATTTTGATGCGCGCCATCAACGGCGCGGCCAGCTTCAGCGGGCCGCCAGCCGCTGCGCCAGGCGCAATTGCTCCTCCAGGATCTTCTGGATCTGCCCCTGGATGGCGAAGGCCTGGCGGTTCAGGTCCTGCAACTGCCGGGCCTTGTGCTCGGCGGTGGCGTTGCTTTCGCGCACCTGGCGCATCTGGCGCATGATGGCCGCCAACTGGCGCTGCAGGGCCTGCAGCGCCTCGGCCGCGGGGCTGCCGGCCTCGTCCTTTTCGCCCGCGGCGGCGGCGCGGTCGCGCAACCGCCTGGCGTACTGGTCGAAGGCGCCGGCGGAGATGCGCGATGAAATGGAACTGACGGTCATGGTGGCGGCGCCCGCGTCGATTAGGGTTAGTCCTTAATACGGCAGGCGCGCGGACAAACTTAAACATATTGCTGCGCGCTTCCGACCCCCCTTACACTTGCGCCGCCCATCCCTTCAACTTCCACGCACACATATGTCCAATACCTATTTCCCGCGCTGGCGGCTGGCCGACGACACCGTGCCGGGCGCCGTCATCGCGCCCGACGAACGCCTGTCCTGGCCCAAGAACATCGCCATGGGGGCCCAGCACGTGGTCGCCATGTTCGGTTCCACCGTGCTGGCGCCGCTGCTGATGGGTTTCGACCCCAATGTGGCGATCCTCATGTCCGGCATCGGCACGCTGATCTTCTTCCTGTTCGTCGGCGGCCGGGTGCCCAGCTACCTGGGTTCCAGCTTCGCCTTCATCGGCGGGGTGGTGGCGGTCACCGGCTATGTGGCGCCCGGCGCCAATGCCAATATCGGCGTGGCGCTTGGCGCGATCATCGCCTGTGGCCTGGTGTACGCGCTGATCGGCCTGGTCGTATGGGCGGCCAGCGCGCGCGGCAACGGGGCGCGCTGGATCGAGGCCATGATGCCGCCGGTCGTCACGGGCGCGGTGGTGGCCGTGATCGGCCTGAACCTGGCGCCGATCGCCGCCAAGGGCGCCATGGGCTCGTCCGGCTTCGAGGCCAGCATGGCGTTGGCCACCATCCTGTGCGTGGGCGGCATCGCCGTCTACACGCGCGGCATGGTGCAGCGGCTGCTGATCCTGGTCGGCCTGGTGCTGGCCTGCGTCATCTACGCGGTCTGCGCCAACGGCCTGGGGCTGGGCGCGCCCATGGATTTCGCCAAGGTGGCCGCCGCGCCCTGGTTCGGTCTGCCGACCTTCGCCGCGCCCGTATTCGAGCCGCAGGCCATGGGCCTGATCGTGCCGGTGGCCATCATCCTGGTCGCCGAGAACCTCGGCCACGTGAAGGCGGTCGCCGCCATGACCGGGCAGGACCTGGACCGCTACATGGGCCGCGCCTTCGTGGGCGACGGCGTGGCGACCATGGTCTCCGGCGCCGTCGGCGGCACCGGCGTGACCACCTACGCCGAGAATATCGGCGTGATGGCCGTGACGCGCATCTATTCCACGCTGGTGTTCGTGGTGGCGGCCGTGATCGCGCTGGTGCTGGGGTTCTCGCCCAAGTTCGGCGCGCTGATCCAGACCATCCCCGGCCCCGTGCTGGGCGGCATGTCGGTCGTGGTGTTCGGCCTGATCGCCATCGCCGGCGCGCGCATCTGGGTGGTCAACCAGGTCGATTTCAGCGACAACCGCAACCTGATCGTGGCCGCCGTGACCCTGGTGCTGGGCGCGGGCGATTTCAGCGTCAGGCTGGGCGATTTCTCGATGAACGGCATCGGCACCGCCACGTTCGGCGCCATCATCCTGTACGCCGTGCTGGGCCTGGCGCGCCGCCGCTGACGGCGCGCCGGCGCGGCCCGGGCGGCGCTCAGTGGGCCGCGGCCGGCGGCAGGGCGGCATGGCCGCCCGCCGGCCCGGCCAGCGGCGCGGCGGCGACGTCGATGATGGCGCCGCCTTGCGTCCTGAAGACCGCCGCCGCGGCCGCCAGGTGGCGGGCCTGTTCTTCCATGGCCGTGGCCGCCGCCGCGGCCTGTTCGACCAGCGCGGCATTCTGCTGGGTGGTTTCGTCCATTTGCGAAATCGCCAGGCTGACCTGATCGATGCCGCTGGCCTGCTGGGCCGAGGCGGCCGAGATCTCTCCCATGATGTCGGCCACGCGCTGTACCGAGGCCACCACCTCGTCCATGGTGCCGCCGGCGCTGGCGACCTGTTGCGAGCCGGCGCGCACCGTCGCCACCGAACTCTCGATCAGGATCTTGATCTCCTTGGCCGCCTGCGCGGCGCGCTGGGCCAGGCTGCGCACCTCGCCCGCCACCACCGCGAAGCCCTTGCCCTGCTCGCCGGCGCGCGCCGCCTCGACCGCGGCGTTCAGCGCCAGGATATTGGTCTGGAAGGCGATGCCGTCGATGACCGTGACGATGTCGGCGATCTGGCGCGAACTCTCGGAGATGCCGTGCATGGTCTGCACCACCTGCGCGACCGACTCGCCGCCGCGTTGCGCCACCTGCATGCTGACGGCGGCCAGCTGATTGGCTTGCGCGGCATTGTCGGCGTTCTGCTTGACCGTGGTGGACAGTTCTTCCATCGTGGCCGCGGTTTCCTCCAGGGCGGCCGCCTGCTCCTCCGTGCGGCTGGACAGGTTGGCGTTGCCGGCCGAGATCTCGGCCGCGCCGACGTTGATCTCGTCGACGCCGCGGCGCATGACGGCGATGGTGCGCGTCAGGCCTTCCTGCATGCGCTTGAGCGCCGCGAACAGCGCGCCGATCTCATTGCCCGAGCGCACCTCGATGCGCGCGGTGAGGTCGCCGTCGGCGATGCGGTCGAAATGGCGGCCGGCCTCCAGCAAGGGGCGCAGCACCGCGCGGCGCACGAACAGCCAGCCGGCCAGGGTCAGCAACGCGCCCAGCGCGGCCAGCGCGATGACGCTCCAGCGCGCCATGACATGGGTGGTTTCGGCGCCGCTGCGTACCTCGTCGCTGTGGGCCTGGACCCTGGCCAGGAAGGCTTCCATGTCGCGCTGGAAAACATGTTCCGCCTGCTGCGCGCGGTTCATGGCGGCCAGGGCGGGTTCGGCCTGGCCGGCGTCGACGGCGGCGGCCAGCTCGTCCAGCACCGCCTGGTAGGCGCGCCAGCGCGTCTGCAGGGTCGCGGCCAGCTCGGCCGCGGCTGGCTCCTTGGGCACGTCCACGTAGCGCTGGAATTGCGTGGCCGCCTGGCGCTGGGCCGCGCCGGCCTGCTGGTGCAGCGTCGCCACCGGGTCCAGGTGATTGGCCTGCAGGTTGGCCAGGGCCTCCAGCAGGGCGACGCGGGCGCGCAGCGCCGCGCCGCTGGCCTCGAACAGCGGGTCGACCTGGTTGACGGCGACCTGATTCAACCCCTCGATCTCGGCGGCGCTCCTGCCCGCGTTGCGCCACGTCAGGGCGCCCGACAGCATCAGCACCACCAGGAAACACGCGAATACCGCCACCATCGCGGTGCGGACCTTGATCCTTTCAAGCATGGGCATCTCCTGGGTAGGGTCTTGCGCAATAAACGTTGACGAGGTGCGCGGCGCGTCCGCGCGGAAAGGCTCGGGCCGTGACGGGCGTGCTGCCGGGGAATTCGTCTTAAACAATCGATATTCGGTATTAATTTGTTATTTGTAGTTATATATACGAATATTCATACCCGGATTTGCCCTAAGTTGGTGCGTTTTTTGGCGTGTGCTTTTGATCGTCCGCCCGTCAGACAAATGAAGGACCCCACGCCAACGCCAGGCCCACGGCGCGATCGGCGGCCAACACGCAGGTTTTGTGGCTTTTCCGCAGCCAACATGCGCCGAAACCTACGCCTGGCTTACAGGCTTGCAATTCCGCTGGACTTTGCCGACAATGTCATCTGATTGCCCCGGTTCCGACCCGAGCCGGGGTTTTGTTTTGGTCGACGCTTGGCCGCCGGGTGCGGCAGGCCGATCAAAGAGGAGACAGCAAAGGGGAGCCTCGGTCGGGTTCGACCTTGTCTCGTCTTTTGTTCGCCTGTCTTTCCGCAACGGCCCGCCTGCTTCATGGCGAGGCCACACACCAAGCCGAGACCTTCACCGAAACGCTCCGTCGGGGGCGTTTTCTACTTTTGTTTGGGAAACGACATGTCTGCCATTCCTTTGACCGTGCGCGGGGCCGAGCGCTTGCAGCAAGAACTGCATCGGCTTAAGACCGTTGAGCGTCCTGCGGTGATCAGTGCCATTGCGGAGGCGCGTGCGCAGGGTGATTTGTCGGAAAATGCCGAGTACGACGCCGCCCGCGAACGCCAGGGCTTCATCGAAGGCCGGATCTCCGAACTCGAGGGCACGCTTTCGAACGCGCACCTCATCGATCCGACGGCGCTCGACGCCGAAGGCCGTGCCGTGTTCGGCGCGACCGTGGAAATCGAAGACCTCGACTCGGGCGACCGCCTGACCTACCAGATCGTGGGCGACGTCGAAGCCGACATCAAGTCCAACCTGATTTCGGTCTCCAGCCCGGTGGCCCGCGCCCTGATCGGCAAATCCGAGGGCGATGTGGTCGAAGTGAAGGTGCCGGCTGGCGTGCGCGAGTACGAAGTCATCGGTGTGCGTTATCTCTGACGCCGATTCCGCCCCCCTGCATACCCATGGCCAATGACCGACGCCGTTTCCACCATCAGCCAGCCGCTTGCGGCCAGGCGGGGTGGCACAGCCGCAGCCGTCGCGCTGCAGGCGTCCCGGATGCGATATCCCGGGCTCCGGTCGTGGCCAGCGTATTCCCCTGCTCGGCCGTCAACGGCTTGGGGGGCGCGGTATTCATCCGAATTCCTGAACGCCGGGCCGTGCGCCCGGCGTCTGCATCGTTGTCGCGCCGCGACGCACGGAACGTGCCGTCGGGCGCCGCAACGCGGGGCCGCGCCGCCTAGGCGGCCAGCCTGAAGCCGGCCGGCCCGTCCGGGCCGGCCAGATCAAGTACTATCGCTTGTTTGCCCGTGCGGCCTTGCGGCCGGCCAGGCCGCCGCGTGCTCCGGCGCGCAGGCTCAGCGCGCTGCCGCTGCGGCGCGGAATGGCGTGCCCCGGCGCTGCCTTGCGCGTGGACGGGCGCGCCGGACGGCCGGCCTGGTTCAGGTCGTCGCGGCCGGGGCGTGCGCCGGCGGCGGGCGCGGCCGGTTCGGCGGCCTTGCGCGCCGGGCGCGTCTTGGTCAGGCGCTTGCCTTCGGCGGCCATCTTCTTGGGCGTATGGGGCTCGGAAGGGCGGCGCCTGGCGGGCGTGTCGGCGGCGGCCTTGGCCGCGGCCGCGCGCAGGTCGGGACGGAACAGGATCAACGTCTTGCCCAGGTGATGCACCGCGGCGCACGACAGCGTGTCGCAGATCGTGGCCAGCATGGCTTCGCGCGCCTCGCGATCGTCGCCGCCGGCCCGCACCTTGATCAGCTCGTGGGCGGTCAGGGCCAGGTCGATTTCCTTCAGGACGGCGTCGGTCAGGCCGTTGTCGCCGATCAGGACGACAGGGCGCAATGGGTGGGCGGCGGAGCGCAAGTCGCTGCGTTCGCGAGAGGTAAGTTCTAATATAGGCATGCTTGGAATTGTACGGTAATGGCCAAGAATAAATTCTCCAAAGACTGGATTCACCAGCACATCAACGACCCCTATGTGAAACTGGCGCAACAGAAGGGCTACCGGGCCCGCGCCGCCTTCAAGCTGCTCGAGATCCTGGACGCCGAAAAGCTGATGCGGCGCGGCGACGTCGTGGTCGACCTGGGCTCGGCGCCGGGCAGCTGGTCGCAGGTGGCGCGCGAGCGCCTGGCCGGGCCGGGCGGGGTGGTCGACGGGCGCATCATCGCGCTGGACCTGCTGCCCATGGAGCCGGTGGCCGGCGTGGAGTTCATCCAGGGCGACTTCCGCGAGGAAGAGGTCCTGGAGCAGCTCGCCCGGATGGTGGACGGGCAGCCGGTGGACCTTGTGATTTCCGACATGGCCCCCAACTTGTCGGGGGTGGGCGTGGCGGACTCGGCCCGCATCCAGCATGTCTGCGAGCTTGCGCTCGAATTCGCCTGCGCCCACCTCAAGCCCAACGGGGCGTTGATCGTCAAGGCTTTCCACGGCAGCGGGTTTTCCCAGATCGTGCAGTCGTACAAGCAGCGCTTCAAGCGCGTGGTCGAACGCAAGCCCAAGGCGTCGCGGGACAAATCCTCGGAAACCTTTCTGGTGGCCCGCGATCTGAAGTAACCCATCCACGGCCAACTTGTAACGGTTGGCTGGCCATCCACCCCTCATCCAGCGGCGCAGCCCTTGCCATCAGACAGAATCGGGAAAATTCCCAAACCAAACGAAACGAGGCCTCCTTGCGGGGCCGCAAACGCGATCTGCCCCGACAGGGTAGAATGACTCATTGACAAATTTGTTGGCTGCGCCTTGAGCGCGGGGACGCGGCCACCGGTCGGAATCGAGAGCAGGAGATCGACCTTGAACAATTCGTTTTCTAAAGTCGCGGTCTGGATGGTGATCGCGCTGGTGCTGTTCACGGTGTTTAAGCAGTTCGACGGACGTGCACAGACCCAGGACGGCGTCAGCTACACCCAGTTCATGGACGACGCCAAGGCGGGCCGCATCCGCAAGGTCGACGTGCAGGGCGACGTGCTGTATGTCACGCCGGACGCCGGCCGTCCCTATTCGCTGACGTCGCCGGGCGACCTGTGGATGGTGTCGGACCTGCTCAAGTACGGCGTGCAGGTTTCGGGCAAGGCCCGCGAAGAGCCGTCGCTGCTGATGAGCATCTTCGTGTCGTGGTTCCCGATGCTGCTGCTGATCGGCGTATGGATCTTCTTCATGCGCCAGATGCAGGGCGGCGGGCGCGGCGGCGCGTTCAGCTTCGGCAAGTCGCGCGCGCGCATGCTCGACGAGAACACCAACCAGGTGACCTTCGCCGACGTCGCCGGCTGCGACGAAGCCAAGGAAGACGTCCAGGAATTGGTCGATTTCCTGCGCGACCCCAGCAAGTTCCAGAAGCTGGGCGGCCGCATCCCGCGCGGCGTGCTGATGGTCGGCTCGCCCGGCACCGGCAAGACGCTGCTGGCCAAGGCCATCGCCGGCGAGGCCAAGGTGCCGTTCTTCAGCATCTCGGGCTCCGATTTCGTGGAAATGTTCGTCGGCGTGGGCGCTGCCCGCGTGCGCGACATGTTCGAGAACGCCAAGAAGCACGCCCCGTGCATCATCTTCATCGATGAAATCGACGCGGTCGGCCGCCAGCGTGGCGCCGGCCTGGGCGGCGGCAACGACGAGCGCGAACAGACCCTGAACCAGATGCTGGTCGAGATGGACGGCTTCGAGTCGGGCCAGGGCGTGATCGTCATCGCGGCGACCAACCGCCCCGACGTGCTCGATCCGGCGCTGCTGCGTCCGGGCCGCTTCGACCGCCAGGTGGTGGTGCCGCTGCCCGACATCCGCGGCCGCGAGCAGATCCTCAAGGTGCACATGCGCAAGGTGCCGCTGTCGCCCAACGTCGACGCCACCATCCTGGCGCGCGGCACGCCCGGCTTCTCCGGCGCCGACCTGGCCAACCTGGTCAACGAGGCGGCCCTGTTCGCGGCGCGCCGCAACGGCCGCACGGTGGACATGTCCGACTTCGAGAAGGCCAAGGACAAGATCATCATGGGCGCCGAGCGCCGCTCCATCGTCATGCCCGAGGAAGAGCGCAAGAACACGGCCTACCACGAGTCCGGCCACGCCATCGTGGCGCGCATGCTGCCCAAGACCGACCCGGTCCACAAGGTCACCATCATCCCGCGCGGCCGTGCGCTGGGCGTGACGATGCAGCTGCCCGAAAGCGACCGCTACAGCATGGACAAGGAGCGCCTGCTCAACACCATCGCGGTGTTGTTCGGCGGCCGCATCGCCGAAGAAATCTTCATGAACCAGATGACCACCGGCGCTTCGAACGACTTCGAGCGCGCCACGGCCATCGCCCGCGACATCGTCACCCGCTACGGCATGACCGACGAGCTGGGCCCCATGGTGTATGCCGAGAACGAAGGCGAGGTATTCCTGGGCCGCAGCGTCACCAAGACCACGCATGTCTCGGAAGCGACCATGCAGAAGGTCGATAGCGAGATCCGCCGCATCATCGACGAGCAGTACGGCGTGGCGCGCAAGATCCTGGAAGACAACCGTGCCCGGGTCGAGGTGATGACCTCGGCGCTGCTCGAATGGGAAACCATCGACGCCGACCAGATCGACGATATCGTCAACGACCGTCCGCCGCGTCCGCCCAAGACGCCGCAGGGCCCGTCCGATACGTCCGACACCCCGCCCACCGGCCTGGCTGCCGGCGGCAATACGGCGGCTGCGGTCTGAGCCTGCTGCTAAGGTTTCATGGCAAATAACTTCCAGTGCGGGCGCTTTGAGTTCGATCTCGAGCGCCCGCTTGTCATGGGCATCGTCAACGTCACGCCGGATTCGTTTTCCGACGGCGGCGAGCATGCCGATACCGACAGCGCCATCGCCCATGCACGCCAGCTGGTCGATGAAGGGGTGCATATCCTGGATCTCGGCGGCGAATCGACGCGGCCCGGCGCCGAGCCGGTCAGCGTCGCCGACGAGCTGGCGCGCATCCTGCCGCTGATCGAAGGCCTGCGCGACTGCGGGGTGCCGCTGTCGATCGACACCTTCAAGCCTGAAGTCATGCGCGCCGTGCTCGACGCCGGCGCCGACATGATCAACGACATCTACGGTTTCCGGCAGCCCGGCGCCATCGACGCGGTGGCGCGCTCGCGGTGCGGGCTGTGCGTCATGCACATGAAGGGCGAGCCGCGCACCATGCAGGAGGCGCCCGAGTACGCCGACCTGATGGGCGAAATCGGCGTCTTCCTGGGGGCGCGCGCCCAGCGGCTGCGCGCCGCCTGGGTCGATCCCCGACGCATCGTGCTGGACCCGGGGTTCGGGTTCGGCAAGACCATGGATCAGAATTATCAGTTGCTGCGCCGCCTGGCCAGCTTGCGCGTCTCCAGCTATCCCCTGCTGGTGGGCGTCTCGCGCAAATCCATGATAGGGGCGGCCACCGGCAAGCCGGTGGGCGACCGCCTGGCCGGCAGCGTTGCCGCCGCGCTGGCATGCGTGGCGCGCGGGGCCGCCATCGTTCGTGTGCACGATGTCGCCGCGACCGTGGATGCGCTAAAAGTCTGGCAGGCGGCCGAACAAGGAGCAGTCCCCACATGAGTCAACGCAAATATTTCGGTACCGACGGCGTGCGCGGCGAGGTTGGCGGCCCGGTGATCAACGCCGCCTTCGCGCTGCGCCTGGGCTATGCCGCCGGCCGTGTGCTGGCGCGCGAGCATCGCGAGCACGCCAGCGGGCGCGGCCGCAACCGGCCGCAGGTCGTGATCGGCAAGGACACCCGCATTTCCGGCTACATGCTGGAATCCGCGCTGGAAGCCGGCCTGTCGGCCGCCGGCATCGACGTGCTGCTGGCCGGGCCCGTGCCGACGCCGGCCGTGGCCTACCTGACGCGCACGCTGCGCCTGGCCGCCGGCATCGTGATCAGCGCCTCGCACAACCCGTACCAGGACAACGGCATCAAGTTCTTCTCCGCCCATGGCATGAAGCTGCCCGACGACATCGAGGCCGCCATCGAGCAGGCGCTGGACGAGCCGCTGGGCTGCGTCGGCTCGGAAGAGCTGGGCCGCGCGCGCCGCATGGCCGATGCGCAGGGCCGCTACATCGAATTCTGCAAGAGCACCTTCCCGCACGACCTGGACCTCAACGGGCTGAAGCTGGTCGTCGACGCCGCCCACGGCGCCGCCTACAACGTCGCCCCGCATGTGTTCCGCGAGCTGGGCGCCGAGGTGCACGCCATCGGCGTCTCGCCCGACGGTTTCAACATCAACAAGGGCGTGGGCGCGCTGCATCCGGAGTCGCTGGCCGAGGAAGTGCGCGCGCGCGGCGCCGACCTGGGCATCGCGCTGGACGGCGACGCCGATCGCCTGCAGATGGTCGACGGCACCGGCCGCATTTACAACGGCGACGAGCTGCTCTACGCCATCGTGCGCGAGCGCATGCAGCGCGGTCCGGTGGCCGGGGTGGTCGGCACCCTGATGACCAACTATGGCCTGGAGCGCCAGCTGCAGCAGATCGGCGTGGGCTTCGAGCGGGCCAACGTCGGCGACCGCTACGTGCTGGAGCAGATGCAGGCGCGCGGCTGGCTGTACGGCGGTGAAAGCTCGGGCCACCTGCTGTGCCTGGACTGCCACACCACGGGCGACGGCACGATCGCCGCCCTGCAGGTGCTGACGGCGCTGCGTCGCGCCGACGCCACGCTGGCCGAATGGGTGGCCGACCTGCGCATGTATCCGCAGAAGATGATCAACGTTCCGCTGGCGCCCGGCCTGGACTGGAAAACCCACGACGGCCTGGCGCGGGCGCGCGGCGCCGTCGAGGCCGAGCTGGCCGGCCGGGGCCGGGTGCTGATCCGCGCCTCGGGCACCGAGCCCAAGCTGCGCCTGATGGTCGAGGCCGAGGACGAAGCGCTGGCGCAGGCCTGCGCCCAGAAGCTGGCCGACAGCCTGGGCGCCTGAGCAAGCCCGGACCTGCCCCGAGGCCCGCCTGACGGCGGGCCTTTTTCGTTGCGCGGACGACGCAGGAACGAAAGGCAATGACTCTGTTTGTATCAAATGGTCAAGTGGGGTCGTATCGCCCTCGGTGGGGCGGCGTAAACTTCATAGTCACGTAACATATCGGTCAGATTACTGACATGACGCGCGGCCACACTGGCAGGACATTTAGGAGTTTCGCGCAATGCTCGAACTAGTACGCATCGATACGGGTTCAACTGCCGCCAACGCATGGCCGGGCGCCGCGCCGCGCACCCTGGCGGTCGGTCTGGCGCGCACCGCGGAGGAGGTCGAGCAGATCCAGCGTCTGCGCTACGACGTCTTCACCGAGGACATGGGCGCCGTGTTTCCCCAGGCGCAGGATGGCGTGGAGCAGGACCGTTTCGACCAGTGGTGTGAACACCTGATGGTGCGCGAACTGGACACCGGACGGGTGGTGGGCACCTACCGCATCCTGACGCCCGAGAAGGCGCGCGAGGCGGGCGGCTATTACTCGGAATCCGAATTCGACCTGTCCGGGCTGGGCGCCTTGCGCGAGCAGCTGGTGGAAGTGGGCCGCTCGTGTACGCATGCCGATTACCGCAACGGCGCGGTCATCATGCTGCTGTGGTCCGGCCTGGCCGAATACCTGCGCCGCGGCGGCTACGAATACGTGCTGGGTTGCGCCAGCGTCAGCCTGCGCGACGATGGCGTGACCGCCGCCGAAGTCTGGCGCAATGTCGCCCGCCACCTCGACGACCCGGCGCTGCCGCGCGTGCGGCCCCTGCACCGCTACCCGATCGAGCGACTGAACAGCACCCTGCCGGCGCGCGTGCCGCCGCTGATCAAGGGCTATCTCAAGCTGGGCGCCAAGGTATGCGGCGAGCCGGCCTGGGATCCGGACTTCAACGCGGCGGACTTCCCGGTGCTGCTGAGCATGGCCGGCATGGACGAGCGCTACCGCCGCCACTTCGGCCTGGACCGCGAAGCCAGGCGCTGACATGCGTCGCACGCTGCGTCGTCTGCGCATCAGGCTGGTGCGGCGGGTGACCCGCCAGATCCGCCTGGAGCTCAAGCAGCTGGAGCGGCAGACCGACCTGACCCTGGACTGAGCCGACGGGGTGCTCGGGAGCCAGTCCCCCTTCGGGGACAGGCTCCCGAAGATCGGGTTTCAGGTTTCCAGCAATTCGAACGAAAAACCGACCTTGCGCCATTCGCTGTCTTCGGCGCGCAGGGTGAAGTCGCTCAGGGGGTGGCGGTTGAGCCAGGCCTGCTGGGCGCGCACCACGATGGATGTGCCCTTGATGGACACGGCCAGCGGCAGCGGGGTGATGTCCTCGCGGCGGCGGAACAGCAGCGCGGCCAGGCGCAGGCACAGGATGGCGATCCACTGGCCGCGGTTGGCCACCAGCGGCTCCAGCTTGCTCAGCTTGCCGTGATGGCCCAGGGCCAGCAGCGCCAGCAATTCCTGTTCGTCGTTGGAAAAGCCCGGCATGTCGGCGTGCTCGAGCACGTAGGCGGTGTGCTTGTGATAGGCGTTGTGGGCGATGGACAGGCCGACCTCGTGCAGGTCGGCCGCCCAGCCCAGCGCCAGCCGCAGCTCGGCGCGTTCGTGGCCGTCGCCGTCGGGCAGCAGGACGTCGAACAGCGCCAGCGCCGCCTGGCGCACGCGCCGCGCCTGGTTGGCGTCGACGTGGTAGCGCTTCATGAATTGCTGCACGGATTCGTGCCGCTTGTCGTGCTCGTCGTCGCGGCCCAGCAGGTCGTACAGCACGCCCAGCCGCAGCGCGCCGTCGCCGGTGTGCATGACGTCGATGTTCAGCTCGTCGAACAGGGCGCTCATGATGGCCAGGCCGCCGGGCAGCACGTCGGCGCGTTCCAGCTTGATGCCGGGCAGCTCGGCCGGGATGACGCGGCCCGAACGGATGATGCGGTCTTTCAGCTTGGCCAGCCCGGCGCGCGTGATGCCGCGGGTGGAAAAGCCGCATTCGGTCAGGATGGCGTACAGCGCCTTGGCGGTGCCCGACGAGCCATAGGCTTCCTTCCAGCCGGTCTTGCGGTATTGCTTGGCGATGACTTCGATTTCGCGCCGCGCCGCCAGCTCGGCCTGCTTCATCTGGTGGCTGTCGACCACGCCGTCGCCGAAGAACTGGCGGCTGAAGCTGACGCAGCCCATGTACAGCGAGGACATCAGGTTGGGCTCGACGCCCTTGCCGATGATGACCTCGGTGGAGCCGCCGCCGATGTCGATCACCAGGCGGCGGTTCAGCGAGGGCGGCAGGCTGTGCGCCACGCCGGAGAAGATCAGCCGCGCCTCTTCGCGTCCGGCGATGACCTCGATGGGAAAGCCCAGCGCCTGTTCGGCGCGGGGCAGGAAATCGCGCGTGTTGCGGGCGACCCGGAACGTGTTGGTGGCGACCGCGCGCACCCGGCTGGGATGGAAACTGCGCAGCCGCTCGCCGAAGCGCTCGAGCACCGCCAGGGCGCGCGCCAGCGCGTCCTCGCCCAGGTTCTTGTCCTGGTCCAGGCCGGCGGCCAGGCGCACGGTCTCCTTGAGGCGGTCGATCTGGTAGATCTGGGCGGTGCCATCCTGCTGGACGACGCGGCCGATGGAAAGTCGAAAGCTGTTGGAGCCGAGGTCGACGGCGGCCAGAAGATGGTCCATGCGGCAGTTGTAATGGGCAGTCAGTTTGCTGGATTATAGAGATGCCATGTGACAGTCATGCCAATGCGGCGTTTTTCCCTTGCAGAACAAGGCATTGGGGGCGTACGCGGCCCTTCCATGCGTCCCCGGTTTGGCGTACGCTATGGGGCATGCCGGCACGCGCCGGGCAGAGCGTCACGGAACCGTCACGATATTGCAGTAAAAACAAAAGCTGTCTCCTTTGCCTGGGCCCTGTATGACCTCTCGACCGCCGTCCGAGCCGCTGCTCCTGAATCGTGAACTGTCGCTGCTGAAATTCAATGAACGCGTGCTGGCGATGGCCGAGAACCCGCGCGTTCCCCTGCTTGAACGGCTGCGCTACGTATGCATCGTCAGCTCGAACCTGGACGAGTTCTTCGAGATCCGCATCTCGACGCTGAAGGAGCAGCAGCGCCAGACCCCGACGCTGGTCGGGCCCGACGGCATGACGGCCGACGAAGCCTTCGAGCGGGTCCAGGTCAAGGTGCATGCGCTGGTTGCGAGCCAGTACGCGCTGCTCAACGACGATATCCTGCCGCGGCTGCAGGCCGAGGGCATCGTGCTGCACCACGCCTCCGAATGGAACGCGCAGCAGCAGGAGTGGGCGCGCGAGGTCTTCAACCGCGACGTCATGCCGCTGCTGACCCCGATCGGGCTGGATCCGGCGCATCCATTTCCGCGCGTCTACAACAAGAGCCTGAATTTCATCGTGGCGCTGTCGGGCGCCGACGCCTTTGGCCGCCAGGCGTCCATCGCCGTGGTGCAGGCGCCGCGCGCGCTGCCGCGCCTGATCAGGATGCCGCCCGAGATCTCCGGCCATCCCGACGGCTATATCCTGCTGACCTCGCTGTTGCGGGCCTTCGTGGGCGAACTGTTCCCCGGCCTGGAGATGCTGGGCTGTTACCAATGGCGCGTGACGCGCAACAGCGACCTGTTCGTCGACGAAGAGGAAGTCACCAACCTGCGCCACGCCCTGCAGGGCGAGCTGTCGCAGCGCAATTTCGGCGCGGCCGTGCGGCTGGAGATCGACAAGCTGACCCCGCCCGACCTGGAAGCCTACCTGCAGCGCGAATTCTCGCTGGCGCCCGAGGACACCTACCGGGTCAGCGGCCCGGTGAACCTGTCGCGCCTGATGCAGCTGTGCAATTCCAACACCCGGCCGGACCTGCTGTTTCCCGCCTACCTGGCGCCGGTGCCGGCGCCGTTCGACCGCGTGGGCGAGAAGCCGGCGGAACTGTTCGCCGCCGTGGCCGAGCAGGATCGCCTGCTGCATCATCCCTACCAGTCGTTCCAGCCGGTCATCGACTTCCTGACCGCCGCGGCGCTGGACCCGGACGTGATGGCGATCAAGCAGACCATCTACCGCACCGGCGAGGATTCCGAACTGATGCAGATCCTGCTGGCGGCGGCGCGCGCCGGCAAGGAAGTCACCGTGGTGGTGGAGCTGATGGCGCGCTTTGACGAGCAGACCAACATCAATTGGGCCGCACGCCTGGAGGAAGTGGGCGCGCACGTGGTCTACGGCGTGGTCGCGCACAAGACGCACGCCAAGATGGCGCTGGTGCTGCGCCGCGAGAAAGGACGGCTGCGCCGCTACGCGCACCTGGGCACCGGCAACTACCATCCGCGCACGGCCCGCCTGTACACCGATTTCGGCCTGCTGACCGCCGATCCGCGCCTGTGCGAGGACATGGACAAGGTCTTCACCCAGCTGACCGGCCTGGGGGCGCGGCGCTCGCTCAAGGCGCTGCTGCAGTCGCCGTTCTCGCTGCACGACGGCATGGTCAGCCTGATCCGGGCCGAAACGCGCGCCGCGCGCGCCGGCAAGCGGGCGCGCATCATGGCGAAGATGAACTCGCTGCTGGAAGTGCAGGTCATCGAAGAGCTCTACAAGGCCAGCCAGGCCGGGGTCAAGGTCGACCTGATCGTGCGCGGCGTGTGCGCGCTGCGCGCCGGCGTGCCCGGACTGTCGGAGAATATCCGGGTGCGTTCCATCGTGGGGCGCTTTCTGGAACACTCGCGCGTGTTCTATTTCTATGCCGATGGCGCCGAAACCGTGTACCTCTCCTCGGCCGACTGGATGGACCGCAATTTCTTCCGGCGCGTGGAGATCGCCTTTCCCGTCTACGACAAGGCGCTCAAGAAGCGCGTCATCGACGAGGCCTTCACCTACGCGCTGCGCGACAACCAGCTGGCCTGGCAGCAGCAGGCCGACGGTACCTATGCGCGGGTGCGCAACCGGCGCGAGGCCTACGACGTGCAGGAAGCGCTGATCCAGCGCCTGGGGCAGGGCGGCTGAGCCGGTCCGCCGCTGCCTGGCCGCCTTCGGGCGGCCATTTTATTTTGAAATATTTAGTTTCCTATGGATAAATTCAAGCTGAGTATGTGACTGTCACTATCCTGTCATTTTGGGCTTCTAAGATGCAATCGTTGGCCGAGACAGGCGCCTTGAAAGCCTGCCGGAATTCCTCAACGAGCACAGAAGGAACCCTGATGTTCAAACGTGTCTTCAAACAGATTTCGATCGGCGCCGCGCTGAGCGCAGCCGTCTTCGCCGCCCAGGCCGCCGATGTGACCGGCGCGGGCGCGTCGTTCCCGTACCCCATCTACGCCAAGTGGGCCTCCGACTACAAGGCCGCCACCAACAACGCCGTCAATTACCAGTCCATCGGTTCGGGCGGCGGCCAGCAGCAGATCAAGGCCAAGACGGTCGATTTCGGCGCCTCGGACGACCCGCTCAAGGCCGAAGACCTGGAGAAGAACGGCCTGCTGCAGTTCCCGGCCGTGATCGGCGGCACCGTGCCGGTGATCAACGTCGACGGCATCGCGCCGGGCCAGCTGAAGCTGTCGGGCGCCGTGCTGGCCGACATCTTCCTGGGCAAGGTCAAGAAATGGGACGACGCCGCCATCAAGGCGCTCAACCCCGATCTGAAGCTGCCCTCGGCCGATATCGTGGTGGTGCACCGCTCGGATGGTTCGGGCACGACCTTCGGCTGGACCAACTACCTGTCGAAAGTGTCGCCCGCCTGGAAAGAGCAAGTGGGCGAGGGCAAGGCCGTCAAGTGGCCCACCGGCCAGGGCGGCAAGGGCAACGAAGGCGTGGCCGCCTACGTGGGCCAGCTGAAGAATTCGATCGGCTACGTCGAGTACGCCTACGCCAAGCAGAACAAGCTGGCCTGGACGCAACTGCAGAACAAGGACGGCAAGTTCGTCCAGCCCGAGCAGAAGGCGTTTGCCGCCGCGGCCGCCAACGCCGACTGGAAGAGCGCGCCTGGCATGGGCGTGGTGCTGACCAACGAGCCGGGCGCCGATTCCTGGCCCGTGACCGCCGCCACCTTCATCCTGGTGCACAAGAACCAGGACAAGCCGGTCCAGGGCCGCGCGGTGCTGGAATTCTTCGACTGGGCATTCAAGAACGGCGCCAAGTCGGCCGAAGCGCTGGACTACGTGCCGTTGCCCGAGGCCGTGACCAAGGAAATCCGCGCCGCCTGGGGTGAAGTCAAGGGCGCCGACGGCAAGGCCGTGTGGCAGTAAGCCCGTATCGGCCAGGGCGCTGCGCGCCCTGGCCGGACCAGTGAACGGCGAGCGATCGCCGTCCTGTCTTCGCGGGGCGCCGGGCGCCCCGCCATTGCGCCGACCCCTGGCCCTATCTCAAGGAAAGCCTGTCCATGAGCGCGGTAATGGATAATAGTGTGCCGCTGCCGTCCTCCACGGCCGATTCGACCACTACCGGCACGCCTTCGCCTATGAAGCAAAACAATAACGCGCTGATGGATGCGCTGTTCAAGAACCTCACCCGGATCTTCGCCTTCCTGGTGTTCATCCTGCTGGCCGCCATCATGATCTCGCTGATCTATGGCAGCCGCGAATCGCTGGCCAAGTATGGCCTGTCGTTCCTGTGGCTGAACGACTGGGACCCGGTCCAGCAGAACTACGGCGCGGTCGTGCCCATCATCGGCACGCTGCTGACCTCGTTCATCGCCTTGCTGATCGCCGTGCCGGTGTCGTTCGGCATCGCCATCTTCCTGACCGAACTGGCGCCCACCTGGCTGCGCCGCCCGCTGGGCACCGCCGTCGAGATGCTGGCGGCCATCCCGTCCATCATCTACGGCATGTGGGGCCTGTTCGTCTTCGTGCCGGTATTCCAGCAATACGTGCAGCCCGCGCTGATCGCCACGCTGGGCAGCGTGCCCATCATCGGCGGCCTGTTCGCCGGCCCGCCGTTCGGCATCGGCATCTTCACCGCCGGCCTGATCCTGTCGATCATGATCATCCCGTTCATCGCCGCCGTCATGCGCGACGTGTTCGAACTGGTGCCCCCCATGCTCAAGGAGTCCGCGTACGGCCTGGGCAGCACCACCTGGGAAGTCATGTGGCGCGTCGTGCTGCCCTTCACCAAGTCGGGCGTCATCGGCGGCATCATGCTGGGCCTGGGCCGCGCCCTGGGCGAGACCATGGCGGTGACCTTCGTGATCGGCAACGCCTTCCGCTGGTCGGGCTCGCTGTTCTCGCCGGGCAACTCGATCGCCTCGGCGCTGGCCAACGAATTCAACGAAGCAGGCGGCATCCAGAAATCGGCGCTGCTCGAACTGGGCCTGATCCTGTTCCTGATCACCACCATCGTGCTGGCTTTCTCGAAAATGCTGCTGGTGCGCCTGTCCAGGGCCGAAGGCCGCCAGGCCTGATGCACGAGCAAGGATAACTACATGGCTCAATCGGCTATCTCCATGAACAACGGCGTCTACCGGCGCCGCCACCTGGTCAACAAGATCATGTTGACCATCTCGCTGGGCGCGCTGCTGTTCGGCCTGTTCTGGCTGTTCTGGATCATCGCGACCCTGCTGGTCAAGGGCGCGCCCGCGCTGTCGTTCACCCTGTTCACGGAAATCACGCCCCCGCCCGGGCAGGCCGGCGGCCTGCTCAACGCCGTGGTGGGCAGCGTGCTGATGGCCGGCGTGGGCACCCTGATCGGCACGCCGGTCGGCATCCTGGCCGGCACCTACCTGGCCGAGTACGGCCAGCGCGGCTGGCTGGCGCCGGCCACGCGCTTTCTCAACGACGTGCTGCTGTCGGCGCCGTCCATCATCATCGGCCTGTTCATCTATGCCGTGTACGTGGCCCAGGTCGGCCACTACTCGGGCTGGGCCGGCGCGCTGGCGCTGTCCATCCTGGTGATCCCGGTGGTGGTGCGCACCACCGACAACATGCTGCTGCTGGTGCCCAACAGCCTGCGCGAGGCCACCGCCGCGCTGGGTTGCCCCAAGTGGCGCATGATCACCCTGGTGTGCTATCGCGCCGCCAAGACCGGCATCATCACCGGCGTGCTGCTGGCGATCGCCCGCATCTCGGGCGAGACCGCGCCGCTGCTGTTTACGGCGCTGTCCAACCAGTTCATGTCGCTGAACATGAACGCGCCCATGGCCAACCTGCCGGTCGTCATCTACCAGTACGCCGCCAGCCCGTTCAAAGACTGGAACAACCTGGCCTGGGCCGGCGCCACGCTCATCACGCTGCTGGTGCTGGGCATCAACATCCTGGCCCGCAACCTGTTCCGCAAATCGTGATCGCCGCCGCCGGCGCCCGCGGGGCGCCGGCCATAGGAAGCAAAATGGAAAACACCGCTCCCAAAGCCAAGCTGGAAGTCAAGAACCTGAATTTCTACTACGGCAAGTTCCATGCGATCCGCAATGTGAACATGTCGATCCGCGAGAACAAGGTCACCGCCTTCATCGGTCCGTCGGGCTGCGGCAAGTCGACGCTGCTGCGCACCTTCAACCGCATGTTCGAGCTGTACCCCGGCCAGCGCGCCGAGGGCGAGATCCTGCTCGACGGCGAAAACCTGTTGACGTCCAAGACCGATATTTCGCTGATCCGCGCCAAGGTCGGCATGGTGTTCCAGAAGCCCACGCCGTTTCCCATGAGCATCTACGACAACATCGCCTTCGGCGTGCGCCTGTTCGAGCGGCTCAGCAAGGGCGAGATGGACGAGCGCGTCGAGTGGGCGCTGAGCAAGGCGGCGCTGTGGAACGAAGTGAAGGACAAGCTGCATCAGAGCGGCAACAGCCTGTCGGGCGGCCAGCAGCAGCGCCTGTGCATCGCGCGCGGCGTGGCCATCAAGCCCGAAGTGCTGCTGCTCGACGAACCCTGCTCGGCGCTGGACCCGATCTCCACCGCCAAGATCGAGGAACTGATCGCCGAACTCAAGCACGAGTACACGGTGGTGATCGTCACGCACAACATGCAGCAGGCGGCGCGCTGCTCCGACTACACCGCCTACATGTACCTGGGCGAGCTGATGGAGTACGGCGCCACCGACCAGATCTTCGTCAAGCCGGCGCGCAAAGAGACGGAAGACTACATCACCGGCCGCTTCGGCTGAGGCCGGCCGGCGGGCCGATTCTGGTATAGTTGCGATCCTTCGGGGCGTAGCGCAGCCTGGTAGCGCATCTGCTTTGGGAGCAGAGGGTCGCGAGTTCGAATCCCGCCGCCCCGACCAATAAAATCAAGGCCTTACAGAGATTGCTCTGTAAGGCCTTTGTCTTTTGTGGGTTTTTACCCCACCTTTTACCCCACCGGTTTGCTGGTGGGCATCGCTACGCCGTTGCGGCGCTTCATCTTTTCAAGCAATAGGTACTCCACGACCTCTTTCCTTGTCATGCGGCGATCTGCTGCAAGTTGGTCAAGCGCTGCCTTTGCTTCTTCCGACAGCAAAAGGTTGGTCTGCTTCTTTCCAACTTGATTTTTCTTTGTGAGTTGGATCTTCCAGTACTTCTGTATTCGCTCAAGATGGTATCGCCTTTCGTCCAAGCTCCAATTTTTAGCGTCCCGAAACGAGGCCACTTCCGCGTAGGTTTGGAAGGGCCGTAGGGTCGGTTGCTGTTCGCGGTAATCGCGGTACCAAGTCCAAGCGGCTACGCACCGTGCTTTCTCGTTGGTATTCCTTAGCCAGCAAAAATGTTGGTCATCTTGGAAGTGTCGAGCACATGTCCTCTCTAGCTTGGCGATCTCATATTGCTTGGAGTCCAGCCCACTGCCCGTGATGTCTATTAGTAGAACTAAAGTCTGCCACGGAGATAACTGCCTTGGGAGTTGGCGTGCGACGGGTGCCGGCGAGCGCTTTCTAATTTCGTCGATCATCCAGAGCACGGCTCTCTCGGAATGTTCAACATTCGGCAATCTGTCGACGGGGAGCGTTTCGTCTTGCTTCTTGTTGATGAGGGTCTGTGTACTGACCCAGTAAAAACCTGCTCACGTCATAATCAGGCATTTGCTTTAGCTGCTTAACCTGAGCAGGTTCTGCTGGGTCATTACAAGTTTGCGCGACGAACTTGAAACGTAACAAGTGTGTATAGGCTTGCCTGGGGCGGATTTGAGGCAGGTCGATGCGAAACGGCGTTTGCAAACAAAGAAATTCAAGTTGACAGGGGGGACCTTTACCGAGGGTTTGGGAAATCGCTAAAAATGAAAACCCGTGTGATGGGACCATCTAAGTTGAAATAGATGACGAATAATTCGTTTAAGTTGATGCTTAGGTGTTCGTTCAGCCGGGGATCTGGCCGGTCCAGGTGCCGTCGCGCACCTGCTCTTTGACGATCTCGACGATGAGAGCCTCTACCGCCAGCATCGCGCCGGAGGCGGGGACGTCCTGCAGGCGGCAGAGATAGACCTGTCGGAGTATCTGCGGATTCACGATGCGCGCTGCTGAAATCACGCCTTTGCGCAGATCGTCGCGCACCGCCGAATAAGTCAGGATGGTATACCCCAGCCCCTTGCCGACCAGTGCAACCAATTGCGCAATTCCGTCGAGCTCGGCCAGGACTTCCAGGGTGATCTTCGCCTGTTTCAAATAGCGCTCGATCAGTTGCCGCTGGCCTTGCCGGGGAGAGGGCAGGCAGAACTTCAGGCCGGCAAGGTCCTGGAACTTGATGGAGGGCATCCGGTTCAGGTCGTGGCCAGGGCCGAAGACGTCAACCGGCCCCAGAAGGACAAGTTCTTCTTCGATCAGCGAGCGGTAGCGCAGGCCGCTGTTCTTGTCTTCGAGAAACGTGAACCCCAGGTCCAGCGTCCTGTTCGCGAGCAGGGCAGGCGTGTGCCCGGTTGCGCTTTCGACGATCTGGAGCCGGAGCTTGGGCCATTTGTTCAGGGACTCCTGCACCAGCCTTACCGTCAGCGCGATGCCTGCGGATTGCGGCATGCCCAGCGCAAGCGTGCCCGTCGGCTCCGCACCCGTTTCTCGCACGTCCTCGCAGGCGGCCTTCATGCGGGCCAGGATGTCCCGCCCATGCGCCAGAAGCCGCAACCCGGCAGCGGTCGGCGATACGCCTTTTGCGGTTCGCTCCAGCAGTAGCACGCCGAGCTCGTCTTCCATCCTCTTGATATGCAGGCTGAGCGCAGGCTGGGCGACGTGCAGTTCGTCCGCGGCCTTGGTGATGGAGCCGATGGTGGCGATGGCGTTGAAGTATTTCAAGCTACGGAAATCGATGGTCATAGCGATGGCGATTGGTCTGCTGGTGAGGTGGCTGCAACCCATAACGACTAGATATGACTTTCATCTTAATTATGTATTGGATGTATGACTACCCGAATTTGATAATGGGCGTCACTTGGAACGCCGCTCTGGGCTCCAAGGCCGCGAATCGTAGGTACGTCTCTTCCCTTTGAGCCCACCAATGAGCACATGCCCGACCCGATACGAACTGCAGGATTCCATCGCAGTCGTCGTCCTTGACTCCCCGCCGGTGAATGCCCTGGGCCTGGCTTTGCGGACCGGCATCCTGGATGCGTTCGACCGTGCGATGCGCGACCCGGCCGTGACGGCCGTCGTGATTGCCGGAAGTGGGCGCGCCTTCTCCGCCGGCGCAGACGTCAACGAGTTCGGCACTGCCAGGTCGACCACGGAGCCGCGTCTGGCGACCCTGATCGAGGCCATCGAGGATGCGCCCAAGCCGGTAGTCGCGGCGGTCGCGGGCATTTGCATGGGGGGCGGCCTGGAGTTGGCGCTCGCTGCCCATTTCCGCGTGGCGCGCCGGGGCGCGCGGCTGGCCATGCCTGAGGTCAAGCTCGGATTGCTGCCGGGCGCCGGCGGTACGCAGCGCCTGCCGCGGCTGGTTGGCCTGGAGGCGGCCGTCAACTTCATCGTCGGCGGCGCCACGGCTCCTGCCGGTGAGTTCGCCGATACCCGGCTTTTCGACGAACTGACCGATGACGACGTGATCGCCGCTGCCGTGGCCTTTGCCGGCCGGGTGGTGAGCGAACGCCTGCCGTTGCGGCGGGTGCGGGATCTGAAAGTCGATGATCCTTACGGCGAACCCTATCTGCAGTTTGCGCGCAACTCGGTCGCGGCTTCCAGCAAAGGCTATCCCGCCCCGCTCAAATGCGTAGAGGCCGTGGGCTGGTCGTTCAGCAAACCTTTCGACGAAGCGCTGCAATTGGAGCGCGCCGCGTTCCTCGCGCTCATGGCCTCGCCCGAATCGCGTGCGCTGCGCCATGTCCGCGCGGCGGAACACCAGGCTGCGAAAATCGACGATGTTCCGCCGGGCACCGCCACGCGCGGCATACAACAGGTCGGGGTGGTCGGCGCCGGCACCATGGGCCGAGGTATCGCCATCAGCTTCCTGAATGCCGGATTCCGCGTCGCGATCGTGGAAACCGACGAACAGGCGCTGGACAACGGCTTGAAGGCCATCCGCGCCATCTACGAACAGGCGGACAAGAAGGGCAAGATCACGGCCGTGCAGGCCGCGGAGCGTATGGCGAGGCTCGTGCCCGGCCTGCATTACGGCGCCCTGGCCGACGCCGACCTGGTGGTCGAGGCTGTCTACGAGAACATGGACGTGAAGGCGCAGGTGTTCCGCGCGCTGGACGAGGTGTGCAAACCCGGGGCGATCCTGGCGTCCAACACGTCCTATATGGACATCGACCGTATCGCGACCAACACGGCGCGGGTACAGGACGTGATCGGCCTGCATTTCTTCAGCCCTGCCAACGTCATGCGGCTGGTCGAAGTGGTACGGGGCAAACACACCGCTATAGATGTGCTGGCTACGTGCATGGCACTGGCCAGGGCGCTGGGCAAGGTCGCCGTTGTTTCCGGTGTGTGCGACGGATTCATCGGCAACCGCATGCTGGCCCGCTACCGCGCCGCAGCGGATGAACTCGTGATTGCGGGGGCAATGCCGCAGCAGATCGATGCCGCCTTGCAGGACTTCGGGTTCTCGATGGGGCCGTTCCGGATGAGCGACCTGGCCGGCCTGGACATCGGCTGGGCGACCCGCAAGCGCAGGGCCGCGGAGGCCGGCGTCGAGATGCAGAGAACGGTGGCAGACAAGCTTTGCGAGGCCGGCCGCTACGGGCAGAAAGCGGGCGCGGGCTGGTACCGCTATGAACCGGGCAAGCGCGAGCCGCTGCGCGATCCCGCAGTAGAGGAGATCGTCCGGCAGCATCGGGCCGAAAAACAGGCCGTGCCCCGGGAGATCAGCAACCGCGAAGTGGTGGAGCGGTGTGTCTACGCGCTGGTCAACGAGGGGGCGCGGATCCTGGAGGAGGGCATCGCGGCGCGCGCCTCGGACATCGATACCGTGTACCTGAACGGCTACGGATTCTCCGCGCGGCGGGGCGGCCCCATGCACTACGCCGATGTGACGGGACTGCCGCTGATTGTGCGCAGCCTGCGCCGATTCGCGGCTGAGCCCGGCGCCGACCCCTGTTGGCAGCCCGCAGCCCTGCTGTCTCGCCTGGCGGACCAGGGCAAGAGTTTTACCTGAGCCTCCAACCCGTATTCCAGGATCGAATCCCATGACCGAAGCTGTCATCGTCGCGACCGCACGCACCGGCCTCGCCAAGAGCTGGAAGGGCGCTTTCAACATGACCTATGGCGCCACCCTCGCCGCCCATTCGATCGAGCACGCGGTGCGCCGCGCAGGACTCGATCCCGCCGAGGTCGAGGACGTCGTGCTCGGGGGCAGCATCTCGGAAGGCACGACGGGCGGCAATGTCGCCCGCGTGGCCGCGCTGCGGGCCGGCCTGCCGGTGAGCGTCGGCGGCGTGACGGTCAACCGCTTCTGCGGATCAGGGTTGCAGGCGATCGCCATGGCCGCCCAGCGGATCATCGTCGATCGCGTCCCGGTCATGGTGGCGGGCGGCGTGGAAAGCATCTCCTGCGTCCAGAACGAGACCAACAGGTATATGCGTATCGACCCCGCGATGCGGGAACGCAAGCCGGAAATCTATTGGAGCATGTTGCAGACCGCCGAACAGGTAAGCAAGCGGTATGGCATCGCCAAAGAGACCCAGGACGAGTATGGCGCCCGCAGCCAGCAGCGCGCGGCGGCGGCCCAGGCGGCAGGACGCTTCGCGGCCGAGATCGTGCCCATGTCCACGACCATGGGCGTGGTCGACCGGGCGACGGGGCAGATCACGCGCAAGTCCGTGACCATCGATGCGGACGAGGGCATCCGGCCGGATACCACCTTGGAGGCCGTGCGCCGCATCCGCCCGGCCTTGCCCGGCGGCGTCGTGACCGCGGGCAATGCGAGCCAGTTCAGCGATGGTTCTTCCGCCTGCGTGCTCATGGATGCCCAGCTTGCCGAGCGCCGGGGCCTGCAGCCGCTGGGCATTTTCCGCGGCTTTGCCGTGTCGGGCTGTGAACCGGACGAAATGGGCGTCGGGCCGGTGTACGCGGTGCCGCGCTTGCTGCAGCGGGCAGGCCTGGGCATCAAGGACATCGGGCTCTGGGAATTGAACGAGGCGTTCGCCTGCCAGGTGCTCTTCTGCCGCGACAAATTGGGAATTCCAGACGAGCTGCTCAACGTCAACGGCGGCGCCATCGCGGTCGGCCATCCCTACGGGGTGAGCGGATCCAGGATGACCGGTCACGCGCTGATCGAAGGCAAGCGCCGGGGCGTGAAGTATGTGGTCGTGACCATGTGCATCGGAGGCGGCCAAGGGGCAGCCGGACTGTTTGAAATCGCGTGATCAAGACGTTCTTAACTCAGGAGCCGAGAAATGGCAGTGGTTTGGGAAGATTGCCTGGATGAGGAAGCCCGCGAGTGGCGCGAGAAGGCCGTTGAGCTTTCCCGCAAGTACTTCGCACCCGCCGCGGACGCGATAGACCGCGAACAGCGCTATCCCGTGGAGCATTTGCCGCATCTCCTGGAAAGCGGCATCTGCGGCATGCTCGTGCCAAGGGAGTACGGCGGGGCTGGCGCGTCGCTGACCTCGATGGTGGCGGTGGTCGAGGCCATTGCCGAAAGCTGCGCCTCGACCTCCGCCATCGTCGCCGCCTTGTCGCTGGGCGCGTTTCCGCTGCTGCTCGGCGCCTCCGACGCGCAGAAGAGCCAACTGCTCGGCGGCCTGGCACGCGAAGGCAAGGCCGTCAATTTCGCGCTGAGCGAACGCAATGCGGGATCGGACGCGGGGGCGATCGAAACCGTGGGCGTCCGCGAGAAAGACGGGTGGCGCATCAAGGGCGAAAAGTGCTGGCTGGGTAACGGCGGCCACTCGGAAACCTTCATTGTCTTTGCGCGCACGGGCGAGAAAGGCGCCAGGAACAATATCTCCGCTTTCCTGGTCCCGCGTTCCACGCCCGGCGCCGTGGTCGATTTCTACGAAGACAAGATGGGAATCCGCGGGACGACGACCACCAATCTGAAGCTCGATGTCTGGGTTCCCGATGAAAGCGTGATGGGCCGCGAGGGCGACGGCCTGAAGCTGGCGCTGAAGACGCTGAGCATCGGCCGAGTGGTCGTCGCTGCGCAGGCCAATGGCATCGCGCTGTGCAGCTTCAGGGAGGCGAGCGAATTCGCGGTGGAACGCCAGACCTTTGGCCAGTCGATCATCGATCACCAGGGCGTAGGCTTTATGTTGGCGAATGCCGCGACCCGGCTTTCCGCGGCGCGGCTGATGACGTACGAGGCCGCCCGGGCATACGACCGCAATGGAGACATGGGCGTGCTCGGCATCATGGCCAAGCTCTTTGCGAGCGAGGTGTCTCATGATGTGGTGGACGATGCCCTGCAGATTCTGGGCGGCCGCGGCTACGTGAAGCCGAGCGCGGTCGAGCGCTGCTACCGCGACCAGCGCATCGTGGAGATCTACGAAGGTACGTCCGAGATACAGCGGGTGGTCCTGGCTCGCGCCATCAAGAAAGAGGTTGCGGAAAGGCGGAAGGTGGGCGCCTGACCTGAATTCAACCCTGTGGGCGCCCTTTCGGATCTTTCGTCGGTGGCATCGCATATCCTCGTTGGGACTTTTCCATGAGCTCAAAAATCATTATTGAACGGACAGGCGCGATCACCACGATCACGATCAATCGTCCTGCAGCGCGCAATGCGTGCGATCTCGAAACCTTGCATCTCCTGGTGGATGCCTTTGCCGAGTTCGAGCGCGATCCCGGCCAGCATGTCGCCGTGTTGACGGGCGCCGATGGCATGTTCTGCGCGGGCGGCGACCTGAAGGAGCTGTCCGTCGGCAAGGGCATCGGTTATGCATGGGCCGGCGACAAGGGGCCGCTGCAACGGCGCCCGAGCAAGCCGGTCATCGCCGCGGTGCATGGCCACGCCGTGGCGGCGGGCCTGGCGTTGGCGGTGTGGTGCGATCTGCGCGTGATCGACGACAGCGCCGTGTTCGGCGTGTTCTGCCGGCGCTTCGGCGCTCCCATGACCAACGGGGCCAGCGTGCGGCTGCCCCGGCTGATTGGCGAGTCGGCGGCCCTGGACATGTTTCTCACGGGGCGGCCGGTAGAGGCGCGCGAGGCCATGGAGATAGGGCTGGCCAACCGCCTGGCGCCCAAGGGGCAGACCGTGAGCATGGCGCAGGCACTGGCGGCCGAGATCGCTGCCTTCCCCCAGGTTTGCCTGCGTTCCGATCGCGAGTCGATGCTGGGGCAGTGGGGCATGCCCGAGGACGAGGCGATCCGGCGGGAGGTTCGGTTCGGACAGGCGGCCTTCCAGGAGGAAAGCCAGGCCGGCGCCGCGAGGTTCGTGCGGGGTGAGGGGCGGCACGGCGATTTTGGCGCGGCCGGGGGCGCATTGCCGCCTGGAGGGAATGGCGCATGAAGACCGAAGCATTCAACGAGAGGCGGGAAGCTGGCCACCAACCCTTGAAAGGCCTGCTTGTGGTGGCGGTGGAGCAGGCGGCCGCCGCACCCTATGCTTCGTGCCGCCTTGCGGATGCCGGCGCGAGAGTCATCAAGATCGAGAAAGCGCAGGGCGATTTTGCCCGCGGCTATGACGATGCGGTACGTGGCGAAAGCACTTATTTCGTCTGGCTCAACCGTGGCAAGGAATCCATCGTCCTCGACTTCAGCAAAGAGGCGGACGCCGCGCTCCTGCAGCGTTTGATAGCAAAGGCAGATGTGCTGATCCAGAACCTGGGGCCTGGCGCCGCGAAACGCTCCGGCTTCGGGTGGGAGGCCATGCGCCAGGCGCATCCCCGCCTCATCACCTGCGATATTTCCGGCTACGGCGAGGACGGCCCCTACCGCGACATGCGCGCCTACGACCTACTGGTGCAGGCGGAATCCGGGCTGGCCTCGGTCACGGGGACGCCGGACGCGCCCGGGCGGATAGGGGTTTCGGCGTGCGACATAGGAACCGGCATGTATGCCCACGCGGCGATCCTGGAAGCGCTGCTGCATCGGGAGCGCAGCGGTGAAGGAAGCGCCATCCACGTGTCGCTCTTCGATGCCATGTGCGACTGGATGACGGTGCCGCTGCTGCACTACGACTATGCGGACAGGGTATGGCCGCGAGTCGGTCTCAGCCATCCCACCATCGCCCCGTATGGCGAGTTCGCCACGGGCGACGGGCAGGGCATCCTGGTCGGTATACAGAACGATGGGGAATGGCTGCGGTTCGCGCGGGAGGTGCTTTGCCATGCCGGGTTGGCCGAGCGCGACGACTACAAGACCAATCTGTCGCGGGTGCGGCATCGGGCCGAACTGAACGCCGAAATTTCACGCGAGTTGGCAAAGCTCGACGGCAATACCCTGCGCGAGCGCATGGTCCGCGCCAAAGTGGCATACGCCAACATCAACGGCGTTGATGGCCTGTCCACCCACCCGCACCTGCGGCGGGCGCCGGTCCAGACGGAAAAGGGGGAGATCAACCTGGTTGCCGCGCCGGCCAGGTTCGCGGGCGTCGAGCGGCCGTTCGGGCCGGTGCCGGGCATAGGAGAGCATTCGGCATCGATCCGGACCGAATTCGCGTAGATTGCTGGCCGTGGTTTTCTGAGGTGGATGCAAACCTGTACTGGCCACCCGCTACGTCGAGGTGGCCGGTTTCGTAGTCAAACCAACGATCGAAGGACAATAATGAAAAAGCACTGGAGACATTTGCGCGCGTCCGCCGCGCTGGCGTTGGCGGCGGTTCTGGGCACGGCCCCATTGACCGCGCGAGCCGCGGACTATCCGAGCCGCCCCATCACCTTGATTATTCCTTCCGTGGCCGGGGGCATTCTGGATTCGATCGGCCGGTTCGTCTCGCGCGGGATGGCGACGATGGGGCAACCGATTGTCGTCCAGTACACGCCGGGCGCAGGCGGCTCGCTGGGGGACGCGGCGCTGGTTCGTGCGGCACCCGACGGCTATACCGTTGGCCTGGTGGCTTCCAGCCACGCGATCAACCCCTCGCTTTATTCCCGCCTGCCGTTCGATACCAAGCGGGACTTCATCGACGTGTCGCATGTGGTCGACCTGACCAATGTGCTGGTGGTGCATCCCTCGGTGCCGGCCAAATCGCTCGCGGAGTTCATCGCCCTTGCCAAGAAACAGCCCGGCGCGCTGAACTGCGGATCGGCAGGCAACGGCCAGTCGAACCACCTGTCGCTGGAGATGTTCAATGCCGAAGCCGGCGTCAAATTGCAGCACGTGCCCTACAAGGGCAGCGCGGCGGCTTTCAATGATGCATTGGCTGGCACGGTGAGCTGCATGTTCGTCGATATGCTGACCGCGAAACAGCACATCGCATCGGGATCCATCAGGGCCCTGGCCGTCACAAGCGCCAAGCGCCATCCCGACCTTCCCAACGTGCCGACGTTCGCCGAGCTGGGGATGAAGGACTTTTCAGGCAGTTCCTGGCTAGCCGTCGTCGTGCGGACGGGTACTCCGAAGGACGTCGTGGAGAGAATCAACGCCGTGGTGGGCCAGGTCATGAAAGACCCCGAAGTGGTGCGGCAGCTAACTTCGATGGGCGTGGTGCCCGTGGGTGCGTCGCTGGCGGATTCGCAGGCCTTCATGGAAGGCGAGATCGCCAGGTACGGCTTGGCCGTCAAGGCGGCGGGGCTGAAGGTCGATTAAACGTTCCGGTTCGTGCGGGGCCGCTCCAGGCTGTTGGTTTGCACTGGTGCCGCATGAACGACGTTCAGCGCATATTCGGCCATGTGATCCGCAATTTCACTTGCCGTCAGACGACCATGCGGGGAGTACCAGGTGTAGATCCAATTCATCATGAGTGCTCACGCAGCTTGATGCTCAACTTGGCTGCCATGGCGTCGACCAGAAAGCGCTCGGTCGCTCCTTCGACGAGGAGGAGCCGGCGCGCAAAGAGCAAGTCCGCTCGCGTCACGTCGAGGTAGCGCTGGAGCTAATGGTAAGGCAAAACGCTTCATCCAGTCGGCCGTGCGTGAGTGGGCCTACGACCAAACCTACCAGAACTCCCAACACCGAGCCGATGCCACGAAATCCTGGCTACTCCACTACAACTGGCATCGTCCCCACCAAGTTTGCCGGGCTTGGTCGGGTGCTTGAACTGGTGATGTGAACCCACGGTATGCACGCGATACGAGCCGTCGACCTTCAGTTGCCCGATCAGGTCTGCGCTGTTCATTTGTGTAAATCTACACAACACGCAAGCATGGACAATGCTTGGTTATCCACGCTTGCCCGACCTTGTACACCATTGCTTGCTGCGTGCCGGGCAGGCAGGGCTTCAGCGCCTTGTCAGGTCGCCCGGCGTGTATTCCTATATCCTGCACCTAGCCCATTGTTGCGTAGAAGCAGCGTTTCCCCGGGCAATTTGGTTGAGTTCCGAAAGCACATCCGTATACTGAAAAAGCAGGCACGCTATCGGTCCGCACGCGGGATCGATATCCCATGTCGCCAGACAGGAGCCGCAAGATGTCTGACTCGCCTCATTCAAGCCGCAGAGATTTTCTGCTCGCGTCCGGAGCCGGCGCCGCGCTCACCGGCATCGCGCTCACCTTCCATGCACACGCCAAGGCGCCGCCGGTCCAGCTGGCAGATTACAAGCCCGAATACTTCACGTCCGAAGAATGGGCGTTC
The DNA here is from genome assembly GCF_002119705.1 of Bordetella genomosp. 6. Lineage (NCBI taxonomy): Bacteria > Pseudomonadati > Pseudomonadota > Betaproteobacteria > Burkholderiales > Alcaligenaceae > Bordetella > Bordetella genomosp. 6. The sequence continues at coordinate 3,588,884 of NZ_CP021107.1, read as the reverse complement.
GTGCTGGCGGCCACCGCGCGCCTGATTCCATCGGAAGGCGAGGGTCCGGGCGCGCTGGAGGCCCATGTGCCGATCTTCCTGGATCGCCAGCTGAAGGGCGATTACGGAAACGCCACCAATTGGTACATGCAGGGGCCGCACGATCCCACGGCCACGCCCGATCGGGGCTGGCAGACGCCCCTGAATCCGGCGCAGCTCTACCGCAAGGCGATTCCCGCGGTCAACGCCTGGTGCCAATCGAGGTGGAGCAAGGATTTCAAGGATCTGGCCCCCGAACAGCAGGACGAGACCTTGACGGCCTTGCAAAAGGGACAGGCCGGGATGGCGCCCGACATCAGCATTTTCTTTACGACCTTGCTGGCCAACACCAAGGAAGGCTACTTCGCCGACCCGATGCATGGCGGCAATTTCGGGATGCAATCTTGGGTCTATATCGGCTTTCCGGGCGCGCGCGCCAGCTATGCGGAATGGGTGGACCAGCACAACGTGAAGTACCCGTTGGGGCCGGTGTCCATCAAAGGCGAAAGGGCATGAACCATGGCACGTACCGAGAAAAAGAAGGACGTGGTCATCGTGGGCCTGGGCTGGACGGGCGCGATAGCGGGCATCGAGCTGGCGGCCGAGGGCCTGGAGATCGTGGCCTTGGAGCGCGGCCGCGATCAGAACACCGTGCCGGAATTCAAGTATCCCAATCAGATCGATGAGCTGACCTACGGCGTGCGGCTGGTGAACATGCAGCATCCCAGCCAGCAGACGGTGACGGTCCGGCGCAACGACGGTGAAACGGCGCTGCCGTACCGCTCCATGGGGTCGTTCCTGCCCGCCAATGGGGTAGGCGGGGCAGGCACGCACTGGAACGGCCTGCTGTGGCGACCCCAGCCGCAGGAGATCCAGCTGCGCAGCTATGTGAAGGAGAGGTGGGGCGAGTCCATCATTCCCGAAGGGATGAACCTCATGGACTATCCCGTCACCTACGACGAGCTCGAGCCGTTTTTCACGAGGTTCGACGAGGTCGCGGGCATTTCAGGCAAGGCCGGCAATCTCAAGGGCAAGATCCAGCCGGGGGGCAATCCGTTCGAGGGCTGGCGCTCGAGCGAGTATCCCATGCCCCCGATGCCGCCCACCTACGACGCCACCAAGTTCCGCGATGCCGCCCAGGCCATGGGCTACCATCCCTTCCCCGCGCCGGCGGGCGTCGCATCCACGGCCTATGTGAATCCTTATGGCATGCAGATGGCGCCCTGTAATTTCTGCGGTTTCTGCGAGCGCTATGGCTGTTATCAATATTCCAAGTCATCGCCGCAGACGGCCATCCTCGACGCGCTCAAGCGCAAGCCCAACTTCAGCTATCGCACGCACGCGGAGGTGCTGCGGATCGAAAGCTCGGCCGATGGCAAGACCGCCACGGGCGTGACCTATTTCGACGGCGCCACGCAGGAAGAGGTATTCCAGCCCGCGGACCTGGTCATTCTGGCCGCCTACCAGCTGAACAATGTCCACTTGCTGTTGCTGTCGGGCATAGGCGAACCCTATGACCCGGCCACCAACACCGGCGTGACGGGCAAGAACTACGCCTACCAGATGAACGGCGGCGTCACCATGTTCTTCAAGGACGCCAACTTCAACCCGTTCATCGGACACGGGTCCAACGGTTTCTGCATCGATGACTTCAGCGTCAACCAGAACGACTTCGGCGCGCTGGGCTTCATCGGCGGCGCTTACTGGCGTTCCGGCACGTTCAACGGCCAGCCGATCCGTTCCATGATCCTGCCGGCAGATACCCCGGTCTGGGGCGCGAGCTGGAAGAAGGCCATCGGCCAGTGGTATGGCCGTTCCATGGCCATCGGCACGCACGGCTCGCACATGGCATACCGGGTCAATCACCTGGACCTGGACCCCACCTACAAGGATCCGCATGGCCGCCCCTTGATGCGCATGACGTTCGACTGGCAGGACAACGACCTGAAGATGAACCAGTACATGAAGCTCAAGGCGGGGGAGGTGGGCAAGGCCATGAAGCCCGATCTGATGCAGCTGGGTTTCAAGGGCCCGGGGGCCAGGTACGACGTCAGGCCTTACCAGACCACCCACAATACCGGCGGCCACATCATGTCCAGGGACCCGCGCGAGGGCGTGGTGAACCGCTACTGCCAGGCCTGGGACAGGCACAACGTATTCGTCATGGGGGCGGGCAATTTCGTGCAGAACACCCAGTACAACCCCACTGGAATGGTGGGCGGCCTGGCCTACTGGACGATCCACGCGATCCGCACGCAATACCTGCGCGACCCGCGCCCCCTGGTTTGAGGAGCACGCCATGAAAAAGGCCCTTGCCGTCCTGGGCGCCCTGGTGTTACTGGCCGTGGTGGCGACGCTTGCCCTGATCTATGTGCCCGTCAGGCTGACGCCGCCCAATGAAGCGCTGGCGGCTGACTGGAAAGCGGAGCCGGGCCGGGGCAAGTACGTCATGCGCGCCGGCGACTGCATGGCCTGTCATACCGCCAGCGGCGGTTCGCCCCTGGCCGGCGGTCGCGGCATCGCCACCCCGATGGGCACGATCTGGTCGTCCAACATCACCCCCGACGAGGACACCGGCATCGGCAATTGGACCTTGGACCAGTTCCGCGCCGCCCTGGTCGACGGCATCGGCGTCAAGGAGGGCCACCTGTACCCGGCGATGCCCTACGAAAACTACCGTTTCATGAGCGAGAGCGACATTCGCGCTTTGTATGACTACCTCATGAAGGAGGTGCCGCCGGTCAGGAACGAAGTCCAGGTTACGCAGCTCAGTTTCCCGTTCAACCTGCGTTTTGGCCTGCGCGCGTGGAACTGGCTGGCCCTGAAGGGCGAGCCCGCGTTCAAGCCCGCCAGCGACGACAAGCTGCGGACCCGCGGCCAATACCTGGTGGAAGGCCCCGGCCATTGCGCCGCCTGCCACAGTCCGCGTACTGCCTACATGGCGCAGGACGGCACCGTCGCAAGCGACGCGGCGTTCCTGAGCGGCGGCGTGCTGGATGGCTGGACGGCGCCCGCGCTGCGCGGCGCCGACTCGGCGATCGCCGCGTGGTCCACCGCCCAGCTTGCCGACTACCTCGCCACGGGACGCAACACGTACGCGACCGCCAGCGGGGAAATGGCGCTGGCCATCGAGCACTCCTTGCAGTACCTGAGCGACGACGACCTGAACGCCATGGCCGCTTTCCTGAAAGGCATGGATGGCAAGCCGGTGCAGGACGTCCCCGCGCAGGTCGCCAAGCCCGGCCCCCGCGCCATGCCGGCGCTCCAGGCCGACCAAGCGGGGCAGGCGACCGCCAGGCTGCTGAGCGCCGCTTCGCCCGACATGCCCCTGGGCGCGCGCCTGTACCTGGACAACTGCGCCGGATGCCATTTCGTCACGGGAAAGGGCGCGGCCGAGATTTTCCCGCAGCTGCAGGGCAGCGCGGTGGTGCTGGGCAAGGATGCCAGCCCGCTGCTGTCGATCATACTGAATGGCACCGCCGTGCCATCGACAGACCGGCGTCCCATGAGGCTGGCGATGCAAGGCTATGCCGACCGCCTGAGCGACGAGGAAGTGGCGGCGCTGGCCAGCTTCGTGCGTTCGGGTTGGGGCAACCAGGCCGGCCAGGTTACGCAAGAGCAGGCGGCCGCCGCCCGCGCGGCCGGCCAGCACTGACCGGGATCCGCTCCGGTCGTGTTCGTCGCCGCCGCGGCCGGATGGGGCGATGCCGGCATCGCCCCATCCGGCCTGATCCTAAAGCCAGCTTACGCGCCCATCGGCCACGTCGTAGAGCGCCGGCAGGATCCGCAGCGCCCCCTCGTCGGCCAGTCTTGCCAGCACGGGCGAGGCCGAGCGCAGCAGCCGCGCCTGGTTGATGGCGTTCTGTCTTGTCATTTCGGCCAGGTCGGTGGGCGAACTGGCGTTGATCGCCGGACGGATATAGGGGTAGAGCGCGCTGATCTGCCCGGGCGCGCCCGTGTTCGCGGCCGCGGCCTTGACCGCGCCGCAATCGACGTGCCCCAGGACGACCATTGCCTTGACGCCCAGGATCGCGGCGCTGTATTCCAGGCTGGCGATGACGGCGGGGGTGGCGATGTTCCCCGCCACGCGGGTGACGAAGACCTGTCCGATCGATTGGTCGAAGACGAGCTCGACCGGCATTCTGGAGTCGGCGCACGCCAGGACGGCGGCGAACGGCTCCTGCTTCTGGGCCGTCCGACGCTGCAGAATGTCCAGGTCTTCCTGGAACGAGGTCATGGCGCGGCGGGCGAAGCGCTCATTGCCCTGCCGAAGTTTCTCCAGGGCCTGATCGGGCGTGAGCGTGCTTTGCGCCTGGGCGAGCGAGCCGATGCCCAGCCCGCCGGCCATGCCGGCCATCAGGCCAGCGCTCAACAGCCTCCGGCGGGATAGACGCAAGACTGCCTTTTCATCGAGCGGAAATTGATGCCGCAGGCAGCCGCATGCCTGCTTTGCTTTCTCGGACATGGAAACTCCTCGTTCGGCGGGGGGCTAAACCTATAGCACGAAGAGCGCGATGAATGGTAGGCCCCGCCCCGGGGCATCAATCGGCCTGGTGATCCTGCCGCTGCAACAGGCGCTCCTTCAGCAGGCGGGCGCCGATCGACATCAGCGAGCCGCGGCGGCGCACCAGTTCATAGGGCTCGCTGCGCAAGCTGAACTGGAAAGGAAGAATGCTGACCAGGCCGTTGCGGGCGAAAAAGGAAGCGACGTCGGTCGAGGCCAGCGCGACGAAGGACGAGTTCCTGCGCAGCAGGGCCAGCGTGGCGAACGGCGAGGTGGTTTCCAGCAGGTTGGTCGGAAACCGGATGCCGGCATCGTAGAACTCCCGTTCAAGCAGAATGCGCATCGGCATGTTGGCGCGGTAGACGATCCATTTGCACTGGGCAAGGTCCTGGAGGGTCAGTCCGTCGGCGAGCGCCAGCGGGCTGCCGATGCTGGCGATCACCCGCAATTCCTCGGGCTGCAGCATTTCGCTTTCGTATAGCTCGGGCGATTTGGTGACCACCGTGCGGCATATCGCCAGGTCCAGCCGGCCGCTGTCGAGCAGGCTGAGCAGCTCGGCGCTGGTGTCCTCGACGATCTCCACCGACATGCCGGGGTGGGTCTGCATCAAGTCCGAAACGGCGTCCGTCAGCAGCGGTATGGCTCCCATGATGGAGCCCACCGCCACCCGGCCGCCGTCGCCTTTCTGGATCGCGTCCAGCTCATTGCGAAGGTGGCCCAGGTCGGTGTAGATCATGCGCGCGTAGCGCACCACGCACAGCCCCAGGTCGTTGGCTTCCAGGCCGCGGTTGGTGCGCACGAAGAGCGCCGCGCCGAAGGTGGTTTCGATTTCCTGCAGCGCCTTGCTGGCCCCGGGCTGGCTGATCGACACTTCCTTGGCCGCGCCCAGCAGCGAGCCGTGCTCGTAGATCGCCAGCAGCAGGCGCAGGTGCTTGATGTGCAGGCGGGAAACGATGGACGTCAACGAGGGCGTCATGAATTGCCTTTTAGTTATAGCTGTATGAGCAGCTTTCAATATTCATTCCCCCCGGGCAGCCCTAGAATGCCTTCATAGAGCGGGCGCGGCCCTGCTGGCGGGAGGCGCCGGCGCGGGCGGTCTGTCCCGGTGTCGCTTCAATTATAACTTTCTCTCAATTCAGATGGCGCTCATCCAATATCTCACCCACATTCAGTTCGACTTCGGCGCGGTGCGCCTGCTGCAGGCCGAGTGCGATCGCATCGGGATCAAGCGCCCCATGGTGGTCACGGACCAGGGCATACGCGCCGCCGGCATACTGGATGAGGCCCTGTCGCATCTGGGCCGGGCGGACGCGGTGCCGGTCTTCGACGCGACGCCGCCGAACCCGAACGAGGAGGCTGTGCGCCAGGCGGTCGCGATGTTCGGCGCGCACGACTGCGACGGCATCATCGCCCTTGGCGGCGGCTCGTCCATCGACCTGGCCAAGGGCGTGGCCGTGTGCGCCACGCACGAGGGACCGTTGAAGCGCTTCGCCGTGATCGAGGGCGGGCTGAGCCATATCACGGCCGCCGCCGCGCCGGTCATCGCCGTTCCGACGACGGCCGGCACGGGCAGCGAGGTCGGGCGCGGCGCGATCCTGATTCTCGACGATGGCCGCAAGGTCGGGGTGATTTCGCCGTTCGTGGTGCCGCGCACGGCGATCTGCGATCCGGACCTGACGTTGCGATTGCCGCCGGCCTTGACCGCGGCGACCGGCATGGACGCCATCGCGCATTGCCTGGAGACGTTCATGTCCCCGCTGTTCAACCCGCCGGCCGACGGCATCGCGCTCGATGGCCTGGCCCGGGCCTGGCGCCATATCGAGCGCGCCACCAACGAGCCGGGCGACCGCGATGCGCGCATGAACATGATGAGCGCCAGCATGCAGGGCGCGCTGGCATTCCAGAAAGGCCTGGGCTGCGTGCACAGCCTGAGCCATTCGCTCGGGGGGATCGATCCGCGCCTGCATCACGGCACGCTGAACGCGATCCTGCTGCCGGCAGTCATCGAGTTCAACGCGCCGGCGCCCACGATGGCGCGGGAGCGCAAGCTGGACCGGATCGCCGCGGCGATCGGGCTGGCCGGCGGCGACGCGGTGGCCGGCGCGGTGGCCAAGCTGACCGCCAGGCTGGGCCTGCCCACGTCCCTGGGGCAGGTGGGGGTTGCCCGCGAGCGGTTTGCCCGGATCGTCGAGGGCGCGCTCAAGGACCACAGCCACAAGACCAGCCCCCGGGAGGCTTCGGCCGAAGACTATGCGCGGATGCTCGACGCCGCGTTTTGAGCGCCAGGCAGCCATGGCTCACGATGGAGGGGGACTGGACATGACAATCAGCGGCGAAATGATCATAGGGCGCGACATGGTGGCCGGCGACGGGCCACGGCTCTACGCCTTCGATCCCAACGAGAACCGCGAGATCGAGCCGGCGTTCTCGTCGGCCACCCGGGGGCTGGTCGATGCCGCCTGCGATCTCGCGGCGCGGGCGTTCGACCGCTACCAGGCGCTGCCGCTGCGGGCCAGGGCGGATTTCCTGGAGCGCATCGCGACCAACATCGAACATATCGGCGACGAACTGATCCAGCGCGCGCACAGCGAGACGGGGCTGCCGCGCGCGCGCCTGGAAGGCGAACGGGCCAGGACGGTCGGCCAGCTCAGGCTGTTCGCGGCGGTAGTCCGCAGCGGGCATTGGTTGCACGCCACGCTGGACAGCCCGCAGCCCGATCGCCAGCCGGCCCCGCGGCCGGACCTGCGCATGGTCAAGGCGCCCGTGGGGCCCGTGGCGGTCTTCGGCGCCAGCAACTTTCCCCTGGCATTTTCCGTGGCGGGAGGCGATACCGCCTCGGCGCTCGCCGCCGGCTGTCCGGTGGTCGTCAAGGCCCACAGCGCGCACCTGGGGACGTCCGAACTGGTTGCGCGGGCCGTGCGGCAGGCAGGCATCGAGTGCGATATGCCGGAGGGCGTGTTTTCGCTGCTGGTCGGACCGGGCGCCGAGGTGGGCGCCAGCCTGGTGGCCCATCCCGCCATCAAGGCGGTGGGGTTCACCGGCTCGCGGCAGGGCGGCCTGGCGCTGGCCGACGTGGCCGCCCGGCGCAAGGAGCCTATTGCGGTGTATGCGGAAATGAGCAGCATCAACCCCTTTTTCGTGCTGCCTGGCGCGCTGGCCAGGCGCGCGCCGGCGCTGGCGGCCGGGCTGGCCGATTCGATCGCCCTGGGGGCCGGGCAGTTCTGCACCAATCCCGGCTTGGTCGTGCTGCTCGATGGCGATGCGGCCAGGGGCTTCGTGGGCGAACTGGCGCAGGCGCTGGGCGGCAAGGCGCCGCAAACCATGCTGACCGCGGGCATCGCCAGGGCATACGGCGCGGCGCTCGAGCGCCGCCTGGACGAACCCGGCGTGGAGCAGGTCTTGCCGCCGGCGCGCGGCCCCTTGCCGTGCAGCGCCAGGCCGGCGCTTTTTGCGATCGATGCCGACGACTTCATGGCCGCCGCCTTGCATCGCGAGGAGATCTTCGGGCCGGCGTCCGTGGTCGTCTATTGCCGCGACTGGCCGCAGTTGCGCCGCCTGGCCGAGTCGCTGGAAGGCCAGCTGACAGCGACCCTGCATTTCGAGGACAGCGACCGGGACGAGGTCGGGCGGCTGTTGCCCATCCTGGAGAAAAAGGCCGGGCGCCTGATCGCCAACGGGTATCCTACAGGCGTCGAAGTCTCCCATGCGATGGTGCACGGCGGGCCGTTTCCCTCGACATCGAATGCCCGGGCGACGTCGGTGGGCGCCAGCGCCATCGACCGGTTCCTGCGCCCGCTCTGCTACCAGGATTTCCCGAGCGAGCTGATGCCCGCGGCATTGCAGGACGGCAATCCGCTTGCATTGTGGCGTTTGCGCGATGGGCGCATGCAGCAGGGCTGAGCGATGGCGCGGCCGTTCCATGGCCGCGCCGCGCACGAGACCCTGCACCGATTGAACGCAGCCTGACTGCTGCATTTTTGACTGGTATGGAGGATGACATGAGCGCAAGCAAGCAGAACGACAAGCAAGGCAAGGCCACCACCAACGATCCGCCTCCGCGGATCATGCACGTCGATGACATGGAATGGGAAACCATTCGCTGGCCGGGCGAAACGGGCAAGATGCTCAGCCACCCGACGCCGGAAGATCCGACGCTGCCCAATGCCGGCCTGCTGCGCCTGGAGCCCGGCGCCTACCACCCGTGGCACCGGCACGATTTCGCCCAGGTCTGGTACATCCTGGAAGGCGAATTCACCATCGGCGGCGTCAAGTGCGGGCCCGGCACCGTGCTGCAGCATGGAGACCCGCATTGCGAGCCCGAGCTGCATACCGAGTCCGGCGGCGTGATGTTCATCGTGCAATACCCCGGCCCCACCACCGGCGGGCGGGTGATCTATGACAAGCGCTTCAATATGGACAAGCGCGCGGCGGTCGAGGCCGAGCGCATCGATCTCTAGGCGCCGCAAGGGCGGGCGGCGTCCGCGGGCGCCGCCCGCTTCCTCACGTAAAACAACGAAGGCAGGAGGAAGAAATGACCGCTCTTCTTTCGAAGAACGATTTCCGCGCTGCGCTGCAGGAAGCCATCGTGGGCAAGGCCTCGGCGAAGGCGGCATTCAGCCAGGCGTGGATGGACGGGACGCTGCAACGCCATCATTTCGCCCGTTGGGCCGAGAACCACTATCACTACGTCGGCCCTTTCGCGGACTACCTCGGGTACATCTACAACAATGCCCGCGACGAGCAGGACGGGGTCAAGGACCTCCTGCTGCAGAGCATGTACGAGTTCCGGCATCTGCAGGAAGGCGAGGCCAATGTTTCCCACACGGACCTGCTGATCCGTTTCGCCGAGGCGTGCGGCACGACGCGCGAACGGGTCGAATCCCCGCAGGCCTGCAATCCGATCACCCGCGGCATGCAGGCATGGTGCTACGCCACGGCGATCCGCGAGTCCCCCGTGGTGGCGACGGCCGCCTTGCTGGTCGGCCTGGCCTCGCAGGTTCCGCAGATCTACGCCAGGCAGATCGTTCCGCTGCGCGACCCGCGCGTCTATGGGTTCAGCGAACATGAGGTCGCCTTTTTCGCCCTGCGGATCACTTCGGATGGCGCGCACGCCGAGCGCGGCTACCGGATCGTGCTCGATGGGGCGACCACGCCCGGGCTGCAGCAACGCTGCCTGCAGTTCGTGCGATGGGGCGCGGAAATGCGCTATGCCTATGCGCAGGCGATCTACGACCAGTATGTCGCGCCCGACCTTGGCGCCCGCCGCGTGGATTGATGCGCGCGGGCCCAGGCCGGCGGTGTCGCGGCCGCAATGTTATGGATTAGCTGCTGGTTATATCTGTATGAGCAGCTTTCAATATTCAGCCTCTTGAGAGCGGCCTAGAATCAACGCAAATTCAATAACAGCCCCAGCCGCTGGCTGGGCGCTGCGGGTCCTGGTGCCGCCTTGAATATAACTTTTATTCAATTCAAGACGCGTCGAACCCAGCGCTTCCCGGCGCCAGGCCCGGCCGCCGCAAAAAATACGATGACAAGACGGAGACAGATGTTGTGGAACACATTGCCAAACCAGATGAGAGCGCTTCCCCGGCCCATGCCCGGGATGGCGAAGCTCACGCAATGACCGCCGCGCACGGCCATGTGCTGGTTGCCCAGGGGCTGACGAAGGCATTCGGCGGATTCACCGCCGTCAACAACGTCGATCTGCGTGTGCGCGCGCAAACCATCCACGCGCTGATCGGTCCGAACGGCGCGGGCAAGACAACCTGTTTCAACCTGCTCAGCAAGTTCCTGCAACCCAGCTCGGGGCGCATCTACTACCAGGGCAGCGACATTACGCGCGCGGCGCCGGAGGACATCGCCCGCCGCGGGCTGGTGCGCTCGTTCCAGATTTCGGCGATTTTCCCCAAGCTGACGCTGGGCGAGAACGTACGGGTCGCATTGCAGCGCAAGCTGGGCACGTCCTGGCACTTCTGGAAGCCGCTGGCCAGCCTGCGCGTCCTCGACGAGCAGGTGGACCGCCTGCTGGAGTCGGTGGGCCTGGCCGAGCGGCGCGACGAGCCGGCGGGATTGCTGTCGTACGGACGCAAGCGCGCGCTGGAGCTGGCGACGACGCTGGCGCTGGAGCCGGATGTGCTGCTGCTCGATGAACCGATGGCGGGCATGGGCCGGGAGGACATCGAGACGGTCGCCACGCTCATCCAGAAAGTCGCCAAGGGGCGGACCGTGCTGATGGTGGAGCACAACCTGGGCGTGGTCGCGCGGCTGGCCGACACCATCACGGTGCTGTGCCGCGGCGAAGTGCTCGCGGAGGGCTCGTATGAAGCGGTGTCGAACAATCCCGAGGTCATCGCCGCCTACATGGGAGGGGCCCATGCCTGAGACGCATCTGCAGGTCAGCGATCTGCACGCCCAGTATGGCGAAAGCCAGGTGCTGCACGGCATGGCCCTCACGGTGGGGCGCGGCGAAGTCGTGACGCTGCTGGGCCGCAACGGCGCCGGCAAGACCACGACGCTGCGCGCCATCATGGGCCTGCTCGCCAGGCGGCGCGGCTGCGTGCGGTTCGAGGGACGCGAGCTGATGGGGCTCGCGCCGGAGGCGATCGCCCGCTCGGGCATCGCCTTGTGTCCCGAAGAGCGGGCGATCTTCTCGGGCCTGAGCGTCCAGGAGAACCTGATGCTTCCGCCGGTCGTGCGCGCGGGCGGGATGACGGTGCCGGAGATCCTGGCGCTGTTTCCGAACCTGGCCGAGCGCCTGAAAAGCCCGGGGACGAAGCTGTCGGGCGGCGAGCAGCAGATGCTGGCGATCGGCCGCATCCTGCGCACCGGCGCGACCCTGCTGCTGCTCGACGAGCCGAGCGAAGGGCTGGCCCCGGTGATCATCGAGCAGATCGGCCTGACCATCCGCAAGCTGAAGGACCGCGGCATCTCCATCCTGCTGGTGGAGCAGAACGTCAGTTTCGCCACCAGCGTCGCGGACCGGCATTACGTCGTCGAGCATGGAGAGGTGATCGACGCCTTTTCCAATGCCGAAATCGCAAGCAAGAGCGCTCGGCTGAGCGCCTACCTGAGTGTTTGAACCATGGGCATCGAATCCATCCTCGGCATTCCGAGCAACGCGTTCATGGGCCAGTTGCTGATGGGGCTGATGAACGGCGCCTTCTACGCCATGCTGAGCCTGGGCCTGGCGATCATTTTCGGGCTGCTCAACGTGATCAACTTCCTGCACGGCGCCCAGTTCATGGTGGGGGCCTTCATCGCCTGGATGCTGCTGGCGTGGGCGGGCCTGAGCTATTGGGTCGCCCTGCTGGTGGCGCCGCTGGTCGTGGCGATCGGCGCCGTGTTCGTCGAGCGCCTGTTCCTGCGGCACCTCTACCGCCTCGACCATCTCTACGGCATGCTGCTGACGTTCGGCCTGATGCTGATGGTCGAGGGGCTGTTTCGCAAGAGCTTCGGCTCGTCCGGGCTGCCGTATCCCAATGTCATCCCCGGCGGCATGGACCTGGGCTTCATGTTCCTGCCGTATTACCGCGCCTGGGTCGTGGCGGCTTCGCTGCTCGTCTGCCTGGCCATCTGGCTGCTGATCGAGAAGACGCGGCTGGGCAGCTATCTGCGGGCGGCGACCGAGAATCCGGACATGGTGCGCGCCTTCGGCATCAAGGTTCCCGTGCTGCTGACGCTGACCTACGCGTTCGGCGCCGGGCTGGCCGGCCTGGCGGGCGTCATGGCGGCGCCGATCTACCAGGTCAGCCCGCTGATGGGCTCCAACCTCGTCATCCTGGTTTTTGCCGTGGTGGTGATCGGCGGCATGGGCTCGATCCTGGGTTCGATCCTGACCGGCTTCTCGCTGGGCGCCATCGAAGGCCTGACCAAACTCTTCTACCCGCAGGCGTCGGCGACCGTGATCTTCCTCGTGATGATCATCGTGCTGCTCATCAAGCCGACGGGCCTGTTCGGCAAGGCGAAGTGAAACCACCATGAAAAAAGATACCTCTCCGATGCTGCGCCCGATGCTCGTCCTGCTGGCGTGCGCCATGGTGGCGCCGGCCATCGTCTATCCGATCTTCCTCATGAAGGTCATGTGCTTCGCGATCTTCGCCTGCGCCGTCAATCTGCTGGTCGGCTACGCCGGCCTGCTGTCGCTGGGCCATTCCATGTTCTTCGGCATGTCCGCCTACATCACGGCGCATACGCTCAAGGCGTGGGGCTGGCCGTTCGAGGCCGCGCTGCCGGCCGCGGTGCTTGGCTGCGCGGCGCTGGGCTTCATCGCGGGATCGATCGCCATCCGCAGGCAAGGCATCTACTTCGCGATGATCACGCTGGCCCTGGCCCAGATGGTTTATTTCTTCTGTCTGCAGGCGCCGTTCACCGGCGGCGAGGACGGCCTGCAGAACGTGCCGCGGCCCGTCATCCTCGGGCTGTTCGACACCGCCGACGACTGGACGCTCTATGTCGTGGTGCTCGCCATTTTCCTGGCGGCGGTGGCGGTCTATCACCGGGCGATCCATTCGCCGTTCGGCGAGGTGGCCAAGGCCATCCGCGACAACGAGCCGCGCGCCATATCCCTGGGCTACAAGGTCAATCGCCACAAGCTGCTGGCCTTCGTCATCTCGGCGGCGCTCACCGGCCTGGCCGGCGGCACGAAGGTGCTGGTTTTCCAGCTGGCTTCGCTGACCGACGTGGGCTGGCACATCAGCACCGAGGTGGTCCTGATGGTGCTGGTGGGCGGCATGGGGACGATCATCGGGCCGCTGGTCGGCGCCGTGCTCATTCTCGCCATGCAGTACTACCTGGCGCCGCTCGGAGAGTGGGTCATGGTCATCCAGGGGGCGGTCCTGGTCACTGTCGTGATGATCTTCCGGCGCGGACTGGTCGGCGAGTTCGAGGCATGGCGCGCCCGCATGGCCGCCAGGCCCGGCAAGCCGGCCCTGGCGCCGCGCCATGCGCCGGGCAGCTTTGTCGTGCATTCGGACGCGTGGTCCGGCAAATGAGCGCTTTTTTTCCTTCATCGCCAGGCACACGGCCGTGCCGCGGCTTGCCTGCTGTTTCCCTTTTCCATCGAGGATTCCACATGTCTGTGAACAAGAAAGCATCCATGAAATCCGCCGCCGCGCTCGCCATGCTCGCCGGCGCGCTATGCGCATCGCCCGCCGGCGCGCAGGTGTCCGGCGACGTCGTCAAGATCGGGATTCTCAACGACCAGTCGGGCCTGTATGCCGATCTGGCCGGCGCGGGCTCGGTACAGGCGGCGCGCATGGCGATCGAGGAGTTCGGCGGCCAGGTGCTGGGCAAGAAGATCGAGCTGGTCTGGGCCGACCACCAGAACAAGGCCGATATCGGCGCCGGCATCGCGCGCGCCTGGTTCGACCGGGAAGGCGTCGACGCGGTCGCGGACTTCTCCAACTCGAGCGTCGGGTTCGCGGTGCAGGGCCTGGCCAACGAGCGCAAGAAGATCACGCTGGTGGCGGCGGGGTCGTCCGATTTCACCGGCAAGGCCTGCAGCCCGTTCTCGACGCAGTGGGTCTACAACAGCTACAGCAACGGCTACGGCCTGGCGCGCCTGCTGGCCAGCCGGGGCATGGATTCGGTATTCCTGCTGACGGTGGACTATACCTTCGGCCACGCCTTCGCCAATGACGTGCGCAAGGCCGTGGCGGAGAACGGTGGCAAGGTGCTGGGCGAGGTGCGTTTTCCGTTGAATTCGTTCGACCTGAGTTCGTATCTGCTGCAGGCGCAGGCCTCGAAAGCCAAGCTGATCGTGACGGCAGCCGCCGGCAGCGACATGACGTCCACGGTGAAGCAGGCCAACGAATTCGGCATCACGCCCGGCCAGGCGCTGGCCGCGCCGGCGGTGTTCATCACCGATGTGCACAGCATGGGCCTGCAGGCCGCCCAGGGCCTGCAGTTCGTGACGGCATTCTATTGGGACCGCACGCCGGATTCACGGGCCTGGGCCGAGAAGTTCTTCGCGAGCCGCAAGGCCATGCCGTCCATGACGCAGGCCGGCGTGTATTCCGCGGTGCGCCATTACCTGAAGGCGGTGGAGGCCGCCAAGACGGACGACGCGGTGGCGGTGGCCGCCAAGATGCGCGAACTTCCGGTGCGCGACATGAATATCGAGAACGGGCGCGTTCGCGAGGATGGCCAGGTCATGCACGACATGTACCTGGTCGAGGTCAAGAAGCCCGGCGAGTCCCAGCGTGCGTGGGATTACTACAAGGTGCTGACGACGGTGCCCGCCGACCAGGCGTTCCAGACGCTGGCCGACAGCGCCTGCCCGCTGGTCACGAAGCCGTGAGCGGCAGGCCGTCCGGCGGACTGTGCGTTCAGATTCCCAGGTACGCCTGGCGGACCTTGGGATCGGTCAGCAGCGCGCTGGCCGGGCCGCTGTGCACGATGCGGCCCGTCTCCATGACATAGCCGCGGTCGGCGGTCGACAGGGCGAGGTGGATGTCCTGTTCGACCAGCAGCGTCGTCACGCCTTCGCGCCGTATGTCGGCCAGCACCGCCATCAGCCGGTCGACCACCACCGGCGCCAGGCCCAGGCTCATTTCGTCGATCATCATGAGCACGGGGGCGGCCATCAGCGCACGCGCCATGGCGCACATCTGCTGTTCGCCGCCGGACATGCTGCCGGCGAGCTGCCCGCGCCGCTGCGCCAGGCGCGGGAAAAGGCCATAGACCTTGTCCAGGTCGCGCGCGATGTCGGCGCGCGCGGTGCGCCGGTAGGCGCCCATCAGCAGATTGTCCTGCACCGTCATGCGGTCGAACAGCTGGCGGCCTTCCGGCACCTGCACCATGCCGCCGGCGAAGGCCTGGTCGGGGCTGGCCCGGGACAGCTGGCGGCCGTTCATCACGATGCTGCCGGTGCAGGGTAGCACGCGCGACAGGGCGCGCAGCAGCGTGGTCTTGCCCGCGCCGTTGCTGCCCACCAGCGCGACGATCTCGGTGCGCCGCACTTCGAGCGATACGTCGTGCAGCACGGGCAGCTCGCCGTAGCCGGCGCTCAGGCCTTCCACGGTCAGCAGCGGCGCGGCGGTGTCGTTCATGTGCGCCGCCTTCCCAGGTAGGCCCGCACCACTGCCGCGTCGGCCAGGACGACGTCGGGCTCGCCGTCGGCGATCTTCTCGCCGTGGTGCAGGACCAGCAGCCGGTCCGACAGGCTCTTGATGGCCTTGATGACGTGTTCGATGACCAGCACGCTGATGCCGGCGGCGCGCACCTTGCGGATCACGTCGATGACCTCGTCGATCTCGACCAGGTTCAGCCCCGCCATGACTTCATCGCACAGCAGCACCCGCGGCTGCATGGCCAGCGCCTTGGCCAGTTCCAGCCGCTTGCGGCCGGGCCCGCCCAGTTCCTCGGCGCGCTGGCCGGCCGCGCGGCCCAGGCCGACGAAATCCAGGCAGGCGCGCGCCTGTTCGCGCGCCTTGGCGAGATCGGGCTGGCCGCCGCCGCGGCCGAACAGCGCGCCGACCGCGACGTTGTCCAGCACGGACAGGCCCGGGAAGGGCCGCATGATCTGGAAGGTGCGGCCGATACCCAGCCTGGCCCGCCGATAGGCCGGCAGCGCGCCGATGGGCTTGCCCTGGTAGAGGATTTCGCCGTGGGTGGGGGCCAGGGTGCCGCTGATCAGGCTGATCAGGGTGGTCTTGCCGGCGCCGTTGGGGCCGATCAGGCCCAGGATCTCGCCTTCGGCCAGCGTGAAGCTGACCTGGTTCACGGCGACCAGGCCGGCGAAGCGCCGCGTGACGTCGCGGATTTCGAGGATGGCCGTCATAGCTTGTGCGCCCGGACGTTTTCGATGAAGTAGCGCCAGCCCGATTTCCGGTAGCGGCGCAGCAGGTCGCTCAGCCCGCGCGGCATGAGCACCACCGCCGCGACGATCACCACGCCGAAGAACAGGCCCGCGGCGCTGGTGATCTCGCTGGACAGGAGCTCCGAGATCGCCGACAGCGAGAAGGCGCCCACGACGGGGCCGAGCACGGTGCCCGCGCCGCCGAACACGGCCATGATGATCATCTTGACGTTCAGGCCGATGTCGAAGGCGCTTTCCGGGTCCAGGAAGGTGATCCAGTAGGCATGGATGCCGCCGGCCAGCGCGCTGAACACGCCGGACAGCGCGAACGCGGCGACCTTGTAGAGCGTGGTGTTCACGCCCATGACGGCTGCGCCTTCCTCGTTCTCGCGGATCGCGATCAGGCCGAAGCCGAACCTGCTGCGCGTCAGCCACGCCACGGTCAGGGTCGCCAGCACCAGCAGCGCCAGCGACAGTTCGTAGAACAGCGGGTCGTTGTTCAGCGGCGGCAACACCAGGCCGATATTCTGGCCGGCCAGCTCGATGTTGGACACGATGGCGGTCATGACCTGGGCCAGCGCCAGAGTGGCGATGGCGAAGTAATGGCCGCGCAGCCGCAGCACCGGCATGCCCAGCAGCAGGGCGAAGGCCAGCGCAAGCGCCACGCCGAACACCAGGCCCGCCGCGAAGGGCAGCTCCCATTGCACCATGGCGATGGCCACGCCATAGCTGCCCAGTCCATAGAAGACCGAATTGCCGAAGGAGGCGTAGCCGGTGTATCCGCCGATGATGTTCCAGCCCTGGGCCAGCACGGCCAGCAGCAGGGTATTGATGCCGAACTGCACCATGACGTCCGAGCCGTACCAGGGCAGGCCGGCCAGCGCCGCCACCGCCGCCAGCGCCAGCATCGCGCGCCAGGCCTTCATGCCGCTCTGCCGAGCAGCCCGCCGGGCCGCAGGAACAGCACCAGCACCAGGATGCCGAAGCTGGCCACGTCGGCGAAGGTCGGTCCCACGTACAGCGTGGTGAGCGATTCGATGATGCCCAGGAACAACCCCCCCACCATGACGCCCAGGGGGTTGTCCAGGCCGCCGATGATGGAAATGGCGAAGCACTTCGCGGTCAGCGTCGCGCCGATGTAGGGATTGATCTGCGAGACGGTCCCGTACAGTCCGCCGGCCGCGCCGGCCAGCGCCAGGCCCAGTCCGAACGTGACGGCATAGAGGTGGCGCGGCTCCACGCCGTACAGCCGCGCCGCGACCAGGTTCTGCGCGGTGGCGCGGATGGCGCGGCCCAGGCGGCTGTGCAGCAGGAACAGCCACATCCCCAGCGTCAGCGCCAGCGCCACGCCGAAGGCGGCCAGCCGCGCCACGGGCAGCGTCACCGGGCCGAGAACGTAGCTGTCGCCCGCGTAGGGCGGGTTGATGGTGCGGAAGTCGGCCGAGAACGCCAGTTGCGCCAGATAGGTCAGCACGACCTCCAGGCCGAAGGTGAGGAGCAGCGTATTGAACATGGGCGCGCGCACCACCAGGTTGAGCAGCCCGCGCTGCAGGGCATAGCCCAGCGCGAACAGCACGGCGGCCGTGGCCGGCAGGCCCAGGAAGGGGTCCACGCCCAGGTCGGTGTACAGATACCAGGAGACGTAGGCGCCCAGCATGATGAACGCGCCGTGCGCCAGGTTGACGATATTCAGCACGCCCCACACCAGCGCCAGGCCCTGCGCCATCACGGCATACAGCCCGCCCAGCAGGACGCCGTTGACGAGGATTTGCGCCAGCAGATCCATCGTGCTCTCCCGGTCCGTCCGCGCGCCTAGCGCGCGTCCCAGGCCGGCATCGGGTACTTGGGCGGCGTGATGAACCCCTTGGCGCCGTAGACTTCGGCCAGTCTGTCGCCCTGCACCTGGATCACCACCTGGGGCAGGTCGATCTGCCCCTGCGCGTTGAACGAGATGGGGCCGTACAGGCTGTCGAAGCGGCTCCTGGCCAGGGCGTCGCGCACCTTCCGCGGATCCAGGCTGCCGGCGCTTTCCATGGCGTGCGCCAGGGCTTCGACATCGGCCACGCCCGAGGCCGCGTGGTAGTCCGGGTCATAGCCGTACTTCGCCTTGTAGGCGCGGGCGAACTGCTCGGCGTCGCCGAACCAGCGGTCCTTCAGGGCCGCGGAAGGCAGCCATGCGGTCATGCCGAAGGCATAGTCCGCGTCGGCGCCGAGCGCCTTGCGGAAGTCTTCCGAGGGCACGCCGACCGTGAACGAATACATCTTGGGGGCGACGGCCAGGCTCTTGGCCTGGCGCACGAAATTCAGGATTTCGGTTTCGTGCCCGGCCACCAGCACCGCGTCGACCTTCTTGCTTTTGATCTGCGACAGCAGCGAGTTGAAGTCCGTGGCGTTGGTGCTGTAGCGCTCGTCCATCGCCACGTTCAAGCCGGCCGATTTCAGCAGCGGGCGGGTGCCCTGGGCAACCGACACGTCGAACGCATCGTCCGCGTACAGCAGCGCCACGCTGGCCGGCGCGGGCTTGAGCGCCTTGAGCATGTCGACCGTGCTGCCGAAGTAATTGCTGGCCGGCGCCAGGGTGCCGAAGATGTACTTGAATTTGCGCGCGAAGATCTGGTCCGATGCGCCGCCGCCCTGGACCATGGGCACCTTGTATTTTTCCGAGACCGCCGAATCGGCCAGCGCGAAGTTGCTGGCGAAGGGGCCCAGCAGCAGGTTGACCTTGTCCTGGGTGACGAGCTGCGTGTACTGGCGCACGCTCAGGTTCACGTCGGACTGGTTGTCGTAGATCTTGAGCGCCAGCTTGTGGGCCACGCCGCCGATCTGCACGCCGCCGGCGGCGTTGATCTGGTCGACCGCGATCTGGTAGGCGTCGCGGTAGTAGCGTCCGGTGTTGGCGACGGGGCCGGTCAGCTGGATGGAGGCTCCCAGGAGGACGGTTGGCGCCGGGGCGGCGGCCGAGGCGCCTGTGCATATGGCAAACGCCAGAGCGGGTAAGGCCCGCATTAGTTTTCGAGACATGATGATGTCTCCTTTCGACTTTATGCGATCCATTCTCTGACCCGCATGTTTACGTTAACCTGAATCTGAACATGGCAGAGGGGTTGTTGGCCGCCGCGCCGCATGTGCACATTGTGAACATGACGCCGCGCGCCGGTTGACATGGCCGCGGCTGCAACGCGATCGTTGGGCTCCCCGGCCGGGTCCGCGTACACGCGGCCCGGCAGCCATGCTTTCCAGCCCGATGCCGACTTCCACCATTTCCGCTTCCCCCGACCTTGCCGAGCAATATGCCGCCTGGGCCTGCGCGCTGCGCTACGCGGACGCGCCGCGCGGCGTCCGGCAGGCCTTGCGCAACTGCCTGCTCTACAACCTGACCATGGCGTTGGCGGTCGATCCGGCCGACGACCCGCTGGGCGATACCCTGGGCGCGGTCGCGCGCCAGGCCGGCGCCGCCCGCCTGTTCGGTGGGCGCGGCGCGCGTTCGGCCCAGGACGCCGCTTTCATCAACGCCGGCCTGGTGACCGCGCGCGGTCAGAACGATACGCATCCGGATGTGGTGGCGCATATCGGCTGCATCGTCATCCCGGCCGTGCTGGCGCTGGCCGACGAGGAGCAGGCCGCATGGCCGGATGTGCTGGATGCCTTGCTGGCGGGCTATGAGCTGATCCCGCGCCTGGCGCAAGGCACGGCCGAGGCGACCAGCCGCCGCGGCTTGCGGGCCACGCCGCTGTACGGCGTGCTGGGCGCCGCCGTGGCGTGCGCGCGCCTGCTGCGCCTGCCCGTGCCGCGGGCCGCGGCCGCGCTGTCGATCGCGACGCAATATGCGTGCGGGACCATGCAGCCGTGGGTGGATGGCTCGCAGGAGTGGCGGCTGCAGGTCGCCAAGGCGAGCCGCGACGCCGTGAGCGCGGCCTTGCTTGCGCGCGCCGGCCTGCAGGGCGCGCGGCGCGCACTGGAAGGCGACAGCGGTTTCGCCCGAGCCTATGCGGGCGGCGCAGCCGGCCCGGCGGATTTCTCCGGCTGGCGCCTGCCCGAGATGGCGTTCAAGCCCTATCCGGGCTGCGCCTTCAACCAGGCGCCGGTCCATGCGTTGCGCGAATTGCTGCAACGCACCGGCATCGACCCAGGGCAGGTCGCCGCGCTCGATGTGGCCATGCATCCGTTTGACGCCGGCTATCCCGGCATCGGCGCCTACGGGCCGTTCCCGTCGCCGGCGGGCGCCATCATGAGCGCGCCGTTCATGCTGTCCGCCACCTTGCAGGACGGGCAGCCTGGCATGGCGCATTTCGGCCGCGATTACGCCGGCGGCCCGTTGCACGCCAGGTCGGAGCGGGTGCGGATACGCGCCTGCGCAAGCGTGGCCCGCTGGGCCTGCCGCGTGGCCGCGACCCTGCAGGACGGTACGCGCCACGAAGGCGCCTGCGATGGTGGCTTCGTGCTGGATTGGGCGCAGACCGTGGCGCTGGGCCGCACCGTGTCACGGGAGAGGCCAGGCGCGGGACAGCCGCGCCGCTACGCGGCGCTGGCCCGGGCGGTGGAGGATCTGGAGACGAGGGCGCAGGCGGGCTGGCCCGCGTTGCAGGCCGCCGCCTATGATCAGACCGTGAACGATCACGCGTGAATGCCATGACAGCCACCATGAAAGGCGCCCAGGCGGTGTCCCGGGCGCTCAGCCTGCTGCGCCACATTTCGCACAGCCACCCGCACGGCATCGGGATCGCCGAGCTGGCCATCGCGGCGCAGCTGGACCGCACCACCGCGTACCGCCTGGCATCCAGCCTGGTCGAGTTCGGCCTGGTCGAACGCGATACGGCGCGCAACTACCGGCTCGGGGTCGAGGCCATGCAGCTGGGGCTGGCCGCGATGCGCTCGGCGCCGGTCGTCGAGCGCCTGCGGCCCATCATGCGCCGGCTGGCGCGGCGCACCGAAGACACGGTTTTCCTGGTCGTGCGCAACGGCGACTATGGCCATTGCCTGCATTCCGAGGAGGGCAGCTACCCGGTCAAGGCGCTGGTGCTGCAGGTCGGCGGCATGCGCGTGCTGGGCATCGGCTCGGCGGGCAGCACCTTGCTGGCCAACCTGCCGGATGATGAGATCGCCGCGCTATACCAGCGCCATCAGGACGAATTCGATCCACGCGGCCTGAGCCTGGGAAAACTGCGGCGGCTGGTGCAGCAGACGCGTCGCCGCGGCTACGCCGATACCGCCGATCTCGTGGCCGATGGCGTCAGCGGCGTGGGCATGCGCTTCGAGTTCTCCAGCGGCAGCCAGGCGGCGCTCAGCGTGGCTGCCATACGCAGCCGCATGCCGCCCGAACGCAAGGCCTGGATCGCGCAATTGATCGCCGAAGAGCTGCAGGTCGGCGACTTCATTCCCTCCTATCTGCAAGGCGTTTCCATCTAGCGCGGACCACTTGGTGAGCAATTTGTTCACATGGTGAATAAATCGGCAAGTCGCGCTAACCTCGCCCGCATCCGCCCCGTCACACTCCTCGCCGTACATGCAGACAAACCGCGCTGGCGAGGTGAGCAGAGATGGAACTGGGCATACAGAATCAGGTTGCGTTCGTCACGGGCGCGGGCAACGGCATAGGCTGGGCCTGCGCCCAGGCCCTGGCGCGCGAGGGTTGCCGCGTGGTCGTCGCGGATATCGA
Organism: Bordetella genomosp. 6; assembly: GCF_002119705.1. Taxonomy (NCBI): domain Bacteria; kingdom Pseudomonadati; phylum Pseudomonadota; class Betaproteobacteria; order Burkholderiales; family Alcaligenaceae; genus Bordetella; species Bordetella genomosp. 6. The sequence continues at coordinate 3,566,909 of NZ_CP021107.1, read as the reverse complement.
TGCGCTCGCCGCCGAGCGCGCCGCGCAGGCCATCGAGCAGGCCGGCGGCAGCGCCCTGGCGCTGACCCTGGATGTGGGCCGGCCGCAGGCCGTGCGCGAATCCGTGGCGACCGTGCTCGCCCGCTGGGGCGGCATCGAGATCCTGCTCAATAACGCCGGCTTCTCGCGCGACAGCGCGATCGGGGCGATGAGCGATGCGCAGTGGTCCGATGTGCTGACGGTCAATCTGTCCGGCGCGTTCCACTGCATCCGGGAGATCGCGCCGCACATGGTGTCGCGCAAGTACGGCCGCATCGTGAACATGGCCTCGCGCGCGCACTTCGGCGACATCAACAAGGCCAACTATTCCGCCGCCAAGGCCGGCGTCATCGGCATGACCAAGGCCCTGGCGCTGGAGCTGGGCGAGCACGGCATCACGGTCAATGCCGTGGCGCCCGGCATCATCCAGACGGCGCGCGTGCGGAACCTGCCGCAGTTCGCCGGCATCGAATCGCGCTCGCTCGGCGCCATGCCGATCAAACGCATCGGCCGGCCCGAGGAAGTCGCCGACGCCGTCGCGTTCCTGGCCTCGGCCAGGGCCGGCTTCATCACCGGGGAAGTCCTGCATATCAGCGGCGGCCGCTATGGCTGATGGGGCGCCGCCGCCGCGCCCCGCTTTCCGACGATTCCACCACGATCCAGAAAATACGGAGACATCATGATCAAACCCTTGGGACTGTTCGCGGGCGCCATCGCCCTGTTGCTCGGCGCCGGTGCGGCGCATGCCGAGTCCTGGCCGCAGTCGCGCCAGCCGATCAGGCTGGTGATTCCCTTCGCGCCGGGCGGCACCACCGATATCCTGGGCCGCATGATGGCCGAGGGCCTGAGCCGGGAGCTGAAGGTTTCCGTCATTGCCGAAAACATCGCGGGCGCCAACGGCAACCTGGGCGCCCAGACGGTGGCGCGCGCCAGGCCGGACGGCAACACGCTGATGCTCGGCACGCCGGGGCCGATGATCGTCAACAAGTACGTCTACAAGAACCTGGCCTTCGATCCGAAGACGGCGTTCGCGCCGGTGGCGCTGGTGGCGGAGCTGCCCAACGTGCTCATGGTGCGGCCCGACCTGGGCGTCGACGACGTGGCCGGGCTGGTCGGCCTGGCCCGCAAGGAGAAGGACGGCCTGACCTTCGGCAGTCCTAGCGTGGGCTCCAGCGGCCACGTGTCGACCGAGCTGTTCAAGCTGCAGGCCGGCGTCAGCGCCGTGCACGTGCCGTACAAGGGCAGCTCGCCCATGCTGGTCGATCTGATGAGCGGCAATACGGATTTCACGATAGACCAGATTTCGTCGGCGATCGGCTTCATCCAGGGCGGCAAGATCAAGGCCCTGGCGGTCACCTCCAGGACGCGTTCGGCGCAGTTGCCGGACGTGCCCACCTTGCGTGAGGCAGGTTTCCCCGATTACGAGGTGTCGGTCTGGTTCTGCGTCGCGGCGCCGGCGGGCACGCCCGAGGACCGGATCCAGGCGCTCAACGCCGCGTTGAACAAGGTGCTGGCCGAACCCGCGGTGCGCGAGCGCCTGGCCTCGCTGGGCGCCCAGCCGCTGGGCGGGCCGGCGCAAGACCTGGCGCGCCAGATCCTGGCCGAGGAAAAGAACATCCAGGCGGTAACGAAAGTCGTCTCGTTCGACAACTGACGCGGTGCCCGCCGCGATCACTCATTCAATGATGGAAGACAGTCACTCATGACTTTGATGAAAGATGTACAGACGGACAGCGTGTCCGCCGGCGGGGTCCGGGTCGTGTACCACGACTCCGCGCCGCAGGCGGACGATGCGAAGACGGTGGTCTTGTTGCATGGTACCGGCGGTTCCGCGCAGAACAATTTCTGGGCGCTGTTTCCCATGCTCGCCATGCGCCATCGCGTGGTCGCGCTCGATTTCGTCGACCCCGAGGGCCCCGGGGTGCCTGACGCCCGGGCCTACGTGGAGCAGGCGCTGGCCGTGGTGGAGGCCGTCTCCCGGGGCCGCGCGGTGCACCTGGTGGGCTATTCGTTCGGCGCCGTGGTCGGCGCGTTGCTTGCGGCGCGCCACGGCCGCTGGGTCGAGTCCCTGACCCTGGTGGCGGGCTGGCTGAAGACGGATACGCAACAAAGGCTGCGCAATGCGGTCTGGCGCAGCCTTTACGAAAGCGGCCACGAGGCCCTCGCGCCGTTCTCGGTGTTCACCGGTTTCAGCCAGGCCTTTCTCAACGCCAGGAACGAAGCCGAACTGGAAGCGCTGATCCAGGGCGTGCGCAACGGCCCCGACCGGTCCAGGAAGATGGCATTCAACCGCGACGTGGACATCGGCGACGAAGTGGCCGGCATCGCCGTGCCCAGCCTGGTCATCGGCTGCACGCACGACCAGATGGCGCCGGTGCGCCACGCGCGCCTGCTGTTCGGCAGTATCCAGGACTGCCGCTACGCGGAAATCAATGCCGGCCACGCCGTGGTGCACGAGCGTCCGTCCGAGCTATTCACCATGATCGATACCTTCGTGCGCGAGCCGCAAGCCTGGCCGGCCGGCCACATCGTCCAGAACAGCCACGCCTGAAACGCGGGAGACAGCCATGAAAGAACACCACACCGCGCAAGGCGGCACGCGCACCGAAACCGAGGTGCTGCTCATCGGCACCGGCTTTTCCGGGCTGGGCATGGCCGTCGCGCTCAAGCGCGAGGGGCGGCGCGACTTCATCGTGCTGGAGCGCGCCGACGATGTCGGCGGCACCTGGCGCGACAACCATTATCCCGGGGCGGCCTGCGACATACAGTCCCATCTTTATTCCTACTCTTTCCGTCCCAATCCGCGCTGGAGCCGCGTCTACGCGCCGCAACCGGAGATCCTCCAGTACCTGCGCGACACCGCGCGCGACGAGGGCATCCTGGAGCACGTGCGCTTCGGCGCCAATGTCGTGCGCGCCGCCTGGGACGCCGCGCAGGCGGCCTGGCTGGTCGATACCACGGCCGGACGCTTCAAGGCGCAGGTGCTGATCTCGGCGGCCGGCCACCTGTCCGACCCGTCGTTCCCCGACATCGCGGGGCTGGCCTCCTTCAAGGGCGCGGTCTTTCACTCGGCCAACTGGGATCACTCGTATGACCTGGCCGGCAAGCGCATCGGCGTCATCGGCACGGGTGCCTCGGCGATCCAGATCGTGCCGGAGCTGGCGCGCGACGCCGGGCGACTGACCGTGTTCCAGCGCTCGGCGCCTTACGTGATCCCGCGGCGCGACCATGTCTACAGCGAGGCCGAGAAAGGGCTGTTCGCGCGCTTTCCCGAAGCGGCCCAGGAGCTGCGAGACGAGCTTTTCTGGGGCAATGAAAGCCGCTTTCCGCAGCGGCGTCAGGTGCCGGCCTTCATCGAGCAGATCACAGCCACGGCCTTGAGCCACCTGCGCAAGCAGGTGCCGGACGAGGCGCTGCGCGCGAAGCTGACCCCCCATTACGCCATCGGCTGCAAGCGCGTCCTAATTTCCAATGACTACTACCCGACCTTGCAGCAGCCGAACGTGGCCCTGGAGACCGCCGGCATCGCCCGCATCGACGAGCAGGGCGTGGTCCTGAAAAACGGCGGGCGCGTGGACCTGGACCTGCTGGTGGCGGCCACCGGCTTCGAGGCGGCGGAGCTGCCGATCGCCGAACGCATCCATGGCCGGCAGGGCCGGCGGCTCTCGGATCAGTGGCGCACCGGCGGGCAGGCCTTCGCCTGCACCGCGGTGGCGGGGTTTCCCAATTTCTTCCTCATGCTGGGGCCCAACACCGGCCTGGGCGCGGGATCGATGATCTTCATGGTCGAGACCCAGATCAATTACATCCAGGGCGCGGTGACGTTCATCTTCGAGCACGACGCCATCGTCGACCCGGACCCGGACGCGCAGCGCGACTATGTCGAGAGCATCTACCGGCGCAGCGCGGGCACCGTCTGGCTGGACGGCGGCTGCAGCAGCTGGTACCTGCACCCGCAAAGCGGCAGGCTGACCACGCTGTGGCCGGATTTCATGACCCAGTTCCGCAGGGAAAACGGCACGTTCTCACGGCAGGGCTACCAAGTGGCCGAGCGCACGCCGCAAACCGCGGAGCAGGCATGAGCGGCGCCGGCGAAACACGCATCGCCGTCGTCGGCGCCGGCCTGATGGGGCATGGCATCGCCCAGGCCTTCATGGTCGCGGGTTTTCCGGTTTCCATCTGGGATCCGGACGAGGCCGCCCGGGGATCGGCCACGCAACGCATCGCCGCGCACCTGGCGCTGCTGGGCATGGAGCAGCCGGTCACGGTCCAGGTATGCGGCACCCTGGCCGCGTGCGTGGCGGGCAGCCAGTTCGTGATCGAGGCCGTGCCGGAGAAGCTGGACCTCAAGCGCGAGCTGCTGGCCGCTCTGGACGAACTCAACCCCGACGCCATCGTCGCCACCAACACGTCGGTGCTGCGGATTACCGAGATCGCCGCGGGCAGCGCCCGTCCCGAGCGCGTGGTGGGCACGCATTGGTGGAATCCGCCGTATCTGATTCCCGTGGTGGAAGTGGTGCGCGGCGAGCGAACCAGCGAGGACGTGGCCCGGCGTGTTTCGGCATGGCTGGCGCAGGCCGGCAAGACGCCGGTCGATGTCTATCGCGATGTGCCGGGCTTCGTGGGCAATCGCATGCAGTTCGCCCTGCTGCGCGAGGCGGCCTGGCTGGTCGAGGAGGGCGTCTGTTCCGCCGAGACGGCGGATCTGGTGGCCAGGATGACCTTCGGCCGGCGCTGGGCCTGCGTGGGCCCCTTGCGCAACGCGGACTTCATCGGCCTGGACCTGACCTGCGACATCCTGGATTACCTCGCGCCCAGTCTGTCCGATTGCAGGCAGGCGCCGCGGCTTCTGCGCGACAAGGTGGCCGCCCGGCAACTGGGGGCCAAGTCGGGGCAGGGCGTATTCCAGTGGGAGGAGGGCGAACGCGATGAAACCGAGGCGCGCTTGCTCAGGCACCTGATCGCCGCCGCGGACAAGCCCGGGTAGGCAGGCGCCCGGCCGGCGCCGGGCGCCATCCGCCATTGATCCAAAGACCATCGAGGAGACGATCGTGCGCAATTCCCATCACGCAGTGGCCGGTACGCCGGCGCATCGCCGCGGCAGCCTGCCGCATCCCCTGCGGCGCCTTCTGCTGGCGCTGGCCGGCCTGGCGCTGGCGCTTGCCGGAGCGGGCGAGTCCGCGTCGGCGCAAGACTTTCCGGACAAGCCGATCCGGTTCATCGTTCCTTTCTCGGCGGGCGGGTCGACCGATATCACCGCACGAACCATCGGCGACGAAATGGGCAAGTACCTGCGGCAGAGCATCGTGGTGGAGAACCGCACCGGCGCGGCGGGCTCGGTCGGCGCCGCGATCGCCGCGAAGGCGCCGGCCGACGGCTATACCGTGCTGGTGGGCGGGGTGGGGCCGATGATGGTCGTGCCCGAGCTCGACCCGGCGCTTCCCTACAGCCCCAGGAAAGACTTCGATCCGATCGGGCAGGTCACCAACAACGATTATGGATGGGTGGTCAGCGCCGACAGTCCGCTCGAGAGCGCGGCGGATTTCATCGACGCCGCGCGGGCGCGTCCGGGACAGCTGTCGTACATGACGACGGGCATCGGCGGGCCATTGCATGTGAGCATGGAGTCGCTGGCCAGGAAGCAGGGCCTGCAGCTCAACCATATTCCCTACCAGGGAGAAAGCCAGGCCGTGGGCGACCTGCTCGCGGGACGGCTCGATGTGGCGGTGATGTCCATGACCGCGGCGGTTCCGCTGATGAAGGCGGGCAAGGTCCGGGTGTTGACGCTGCTGTCGGCCGGGCGCGCCTCGATGGCGCCCGAGGTGCCCACTATTGCGCAAGCCGGCTATCCCGGCAACGAGGTTCCGATCTGGCTGGGCCTGTTCGTTCCCAAGGGGACGCCGGAGCCGGTGGCCGAGAAGCTGTACCAGGGCATGAGCCATGCCTTGCGGCAAGAGGCGGTCCGCACGCGGATGCGCGACTTGGGCGCCGAGCCGGTGGGGAGCACGCGCGCGCAGTTCCAGGCATTCCTGGATTCCGAGACGGCACGCTGGAAGGCGCGGATCGCCGACACCGGCATTCGCCGCTGACAACGCGTGGCCAACGGATTTTCCTGGAGCGGATCGATGCAACGCCAACTTACGGCCCTCGTGACCGGGGGCAGCAACGGTATCGGACGGGCGACGGCAAACCGCCTTGCCGCGGACGGGTACCGGATCGTCACCGTCGATCGCGCCGCGCCGGCGAGCCTGGCGGACCGCGAAACCTTCATCCAGGCCGACCTGCTCGATCCGGCCGCCCGCGAAGGCGTCCTGGCGCGGCTCGCGGGCGAGTTCGAGGTGGACGTCCTGGTCAACAATGTCGCGATCGTCAGGCTGGCGAGCGTCGAGGCCGTATCGCCGGCCGACCTGCAGGTGAGCCTGGATCTCAACGTCGGCGTCGCGCTGCGCTTTGCGCAGACCGTGATCCCGGGCATGAAACGCAGGGGCTATGGCCGCATCGTCAACATCGCCAGCCGCGCGGCGCTGGGCAAGGAACTGCGGACCGCGTATGGCGCCACCAAGGCCGCGGTGATCGGCATGACGCGCACGTGGGCGCTGGAGCTTGCCGCGAGCGGGGTGACCGTGAACGGCATCGGTCCGGGTCCGATCGCGACCGAGATGTTCAGGCAGGCCAACCCTCCCGAGTCGGAACAGACCCAGGCCATTCTGCGCGCCATTCCGGCGGGCCGCCTGGGCGAGCCCGAGGAAGTGGCGCATGCCGTGGCGTTCTTCGCCGACCGGCGCGCGGGGTTCACGACGGGGCAGATCCTCTACGTCTGCGGCGGGATGACGGTCGGGCTGGCCCCCGCCTGATTGTGCCGGGCGCCGCCGGATTGCCGGCGCCCGGGAAAACCTCGCTGGATCAACGGGATGCCGCAAACCGCGCGGCATCGGACAGGGCATCGTGGCCGTTCGGCGGCTGCCGGGCCGTGGCTGGCCCGTCCTCCTGACATACCCTAATACCCATTCCTGCTTCGATAAATAATCATATGGATTGAGTTGCAAATGATCTTGCATGTATGATTGCATTCAATCGTGCATATGAAATATCATTCAATCTACAAAGACTAGTGCCAGCCACGGGCATGGTCGCGAAGAAGGGGGAGCAGAAATGGCTATCAGAGTCAGCCAGCCAGACAACGGGGTCGTCACCTTGCTGATGGACCGTCCGGCCAAGCATAACGCCTTTACCTGGGAAATGTACGAGGCATTCGGGGCGGCCTGCGATGCCCTGCAGGCCGACGACTCGGTGCGTTGCGTGATCGTGCGCGGGGCGGGCGGGGCGTTCTGCGCGGGCAGCGATATCGGCGGGTTCGACGAGAATCGCAGCGGCGTCGAGCAGGCCCGGGCCTACGCGGAATTCACCCTGGCCATGTTCGACAAGTTCAAGCACCTGCGCCACCCGACCATCGCCTGCATCGAAGGCGTCTGCGTCGGCGGCGGACTGGAGATCGCCGCGCTGTGCGACATCCGGATCGCCCGGGCCGATGCGCGCTTCGGCATCCCCGTCAACCGGATCGGTTTGACGCTGGACCACCAGGAGCTGGCGGACCTGGTGGCGGTCGTGGGGCACGGGGTGGCGCTCGAGATCCTGCTCGAAGGGCGCGTGTTCGGCGCCCAGGAAGCGCTGGCCAAGGGCCTGCTGTCGCGGGTGGTCGACGATGCCTGGAGCGACGCCGAGGAGACCGCGCGGCGCATCGCGCGGCTGGCTCCGCTGTCGAACCGGTGGCACAAGAAATTCATCCGCCAGTTGCAGTCGGGGCAGCCCCTGACGCAGGCCCAGCGCGACGAGGCCTATGCGTGTTTCGAGACGCAGGACTACCAGATAGGTTCCAGGGCGTTCCTGGAAAAACAACGCCCGCAATTCATCGGTCGCTGAACGATCGCCTCGACGACTCTTTTGTTGGAAGCATGCAATGACGAGTGACGCTGCAACTCCCCTGGCCGGCCTGAAAGTGCTCGATCTTTCCCAGATCATGGCCGGCCCCTATTGCACCATGGTGCTGGCCGACCTGGGCGCGGACGTGATCAAGATCGAGAAGCCCTCGGGCGGCGACGATTCGCGCCAGATGGGACCCTATGTGAAGGGCGAATCCACCTGCTTCGCGCAGATAAACCGCAACAAGCGCGGCATTGTCCTGGATTTGAAGGACCCGGAGGCCAGGGACGCGGTCTACGAGCTGGCCAAGTGGGCCGACGTGGTCGTCGAAAACTACCGGGTGGGGGTGACCGCCCGGCTGGGGGTCGACTACGACACGCTCAGCAAGATCAACCCGCGGCTGGTGTATTGCTCGATCTCCGGTTTCGGCCAGACCGGCCCCTACGCGCGCCATGGCGGTTTCGACCTGGTGGCCCAGGGGCTGAGCGGCATCATGAGCATGACCGGCGAGCCCAAGGGGCGCCCCCTGAAATCGGGGATCGCCGTCTACGACGTGGGCGCGGGCATCACGGCGGCCTACGCCATCCTGGCCGCCTACGTGAACCAGCTCAAGACCGGCAAGGGGCAGCACATCGACATCGGCCTGGCCGAGTGCGGCCTGCCGTGGTTCGTGTGGGAGGCGGCCGCGTACTTCGCCGAAGGCACGGTCCCCCAGGCGACCGGCAGCCGCCATCGCGTCGATGCCCCGTACCAGGCCATCAAGACCGGCGACGGGTACATGGTGCTGGGCTGCGCCAACCAGCGTACGTGGGAGAAGCTGTGCAAGGAAGTGCTGTTTCGCCCCGAGCTGACCGAAGATCCGCGCTTTCTGACCAATATGGATCGGCTCGAGAACATCGACCTGCTCGAGCCCTTGCTGGAAGCGTCCTTCGCCTCGGCGGGAACGCAGGAGTGGATCCGGCGCTGCAACGAGGCCGGCGTCCCGTGCGGGCCCATCAACAACTTCAAGCAGGCGGTGGAAGACCCGCACTACCGCGCGCGCGAGATGGTCGCCAGCCTTGACCATCCGGTGATCGGCCGGATGAACGTCATCGGGATACCGACGAAGTTCTCGCGCACGCCCGGCAGCCTGCGCAAGGCCGCGCCGCTGTTCGGCCAGGATACGGACGAGGTGCTGCGGGGTATCGGCCTGTCCGATGAAACGATCGAGCAACTCAAGGCCCGGGGAGCCGCAGCCTGATCCCCTGTTTTCCGCATGACTCTGTTGGCCACGCGAGCCCGTAAAGGGACTTGGACATTCTTAAAACAAACCTGACAGGAAGAGACATGACTACATCAATCAATGCTTCGCGCCGGCATTTCTCGCAGGCCATGATGGCCCTGGCCGCCATGGGCGCGGCAGGGCCGGTGTTCTCGCAGGGGCGCCCTGCGCCGTTCAAGGTGGGGGCCCTGAACTCGATCACGGGCGCGGGCGGCACCTACGGGCCGGGCATGCTGGAAGCGATCAAGATCGGCATTGCCGAAGTGAACGCCGCCGGCGGCGCCGCCGGGCGCGAGCTCAAGCTGTACGCCGAAGACGACCAGACGCGTCCCGACGCCGCCGTGCTGGCCGCCCGGAAACTGGTGGATATCCAGCACGTCGACGCCATGATCGGCATCTGGTCCTCGGCGGTGCAGCTGGCCACGCTGCCGATCACCAACGCCGCAGGCATCCTGTCGTTCAACACCTGCGGCGCGCCGGAGATCCGCACCGAAGACAAGCGCGACCTGGTATTCCAGTTCTATGCATCGAACGCCATCATCGGCGCCGCGTTCGCCGCCATCGGCCAGCGCCAGGGGTACAAGCGGGCCGCGGTGCTGGGCTACAACAACGCGACCATGTCGGCGCAGGCCAACCACTTCAAGGCGGCCTGGGAGAAAAAGGGCAACCAGATCGTCAGCTCGGCGATCTACGAACCCAACCAGGCCAGCTACCGCACCGAGGTCGAGAAGGCCGTCGCGGCCAAGCCCGACGTCATCGTCCTCAGCTCGTATACGCCGGACGCGACCATCCTGCTCAAGGAGTGGTACCAGACCGGCTACGAATGCAAGTTCATCATGCCCGGCTATTCGGCCACGCCGGCGCTGATCAAGGCCCTGGGGCCGGACGTGATGCGCAACATCGTGTCGACCGCGAACGTGCCGGCCAGCGACAACCAGGCCTACAAGACCTTTGTCGAGAAATTCCAGGCCGCGACCAAGAGCCCGCCGGAAATGTTCGCGGCCGCCGCCTACGACATGGTCATCACGCTGGCGCTGGCGATCGAGGCGGCCGGACCGGATGCCAAGCCCGCCGACCTGTCCGCGCTGGTCCGCGAGGTGTCCAATCCGCCGGGACAGAAGGTCAGCTCGTTCGTCCAGGGCCGCGACCTGCTGCGGCAGAAGGCGAAGATCGACTTCGACGGCGCGTCGTCCTCGCTCGATTTCGACGCCAACGGCGACACCGTTCCGGACTTCGGTATCTATGAATTCGATGGCAAGGCATTCGCCCTGAAGGACGTGGTACCCGGCGCATCGCTGCTGTAGTCGCCCGGCGACGCTTTCTTCAAGGATGAATACTGTATGGATACAGTGCTGTTCGCCAATGCCGTCATCAATGGCGTCATCGTCGGGTTGCTGCTGGCGTTACCGGCCTTGGCCATCACGCTGGTATTCGGCATAGCCCGGTTTCCCAACGCCGCCGCCGGCGACTACATGACCTTCGGCGCCTACGCGACCGTGGCCGCGCAGGCGTTCATGGGCGCGTCGCTGGTCGGCAGCGCCATCGTGGCGACGCTGGCCACCGGGCTGCTTTCCCTGTTCTTCTATTTCTGGGTCTTCCGGAAACTGGCGCAACGCTCGCTGGTGGCGCGCCTGATCGCCTCGATCGGCATCGCCTTCGCCGTGCGGGCCGCCATCACCTTCTTCGCCGGGCACGGGCAATACACCATCCAGGCGCCGCTGCAGCGGGCCTGGAACTTCGGCGGGATACGCATCCTGCCGCTGGATGCGTACATCCTCCTGGCCGCGCTGCTTGCCCTGGCCTTCATGTTCGGCCTGCTGTACCTGTCGCCGACCGGCCGGCGGATGCGGGCCGTATCGGACAACCCGCAACTGGCGGCCGTCGGCGGCATCGGCGTGCGCAAGGTGATGGTGATCCTCTGGGGCATCGTCGGGGTGTTCTCGGGGCTGGGCGGCGTATTGCTGGGCATCAAGGCGACGGTGCTGCCGGAGCTGGGCTGGGAGCTGCTGCTGCCCATGTTCGCCGCGGTGATCCTGGGCGGGGTCGGCAGCCCGGTGGGCGCCGTGCTGGGGATGATCGTGTTCGGCATCGCCCAGGAGGTCGCGACGCTCTATATCGGGTCCGCCTACAAGATCGTGATCGCTTTCCTGGTGTTGCTGGTCGTCCTGCTCTTCAGGCCCCAGGGCATCATGGGCCGCGTCCAGGCAGTGAGGTAAATGATGGAAGCCTATCTGATCGCTATTTTCATCACGGTGCTGATCTACATGCTGCTGGCGGGCGGGCTCGCCCTGCAGTACGGATTTACCGGCCTGATCAACTTCGGCCACGTCGGCTTCTACGCCATCGGCGCCTACACCTCGGCCTTGCTGTCGCTGCAGGGGGTGCCGCTGGCGGCCTGCTTCCTGGCGGCGACGCTGGTAAGCGGCTTGAGCGCCTATCCGCTGGGCGTGATCGCGCTGAGGTTGCGCGGCGACTACCTGGCCATCGTCACGCTGGGGTTCTCCGAGTCGGTGCGCATGATCCTGCAAAAGGAAGAGTGGCTGACGCGCGGCGTGCACGGCATACCGGGCATCCCGCGCCTGTTCGGCCAGTATGCGTCGGGCGCGACGGTGGATGTGCTGATCCTGGCCACCCTGCTGCTGACCAACATCCTGGTGTTCCTGGGCATACGCAAGATCATCGCCAGTCCGTTCGGCCGCACCATCAAGGCCATTCGCGACAACGAGGTGGCCGTCATGGCCCTGGGCAAGAACCCGGCCTGGTTCAAGACGCGTTCCCTGATGATCGGCGCGGCGCTCGCCGGCCTGGCGGGCGCCTTCACGGCGCACTACCTGACCTTCATCGCGCCCGAGCAGTTCGTGCCCTTGATCACGTTCTACGTCTGGATCGCGATCATCGTCGGCGGGGTGGGCAGCCTCAAGGGCGTGGTGGCGGGCACCGTCATCCTGATGGTGTTCCTGGAGGGTTCGCGCTTCGTCCGCGAGTTCCTGTTCTTCGACATTTCCGAAGTCCAGATGGCCAGCCTGCGCTTCTTCATCATCGGCGTGGGTTTGATCCTTTGCATCCTGTACCGGCCCAACGGCATCTTCGGCAGCGCGTCGGCGGAGGGAAAATGAACATGGCACAGCTTTCCGTCCAGAACATCCGCGCGGGGTTTGCCGGCCTGCTCGCGCTCGACGACGTCTCGATCTCCGTGGAGAAAGGCGAGCGGGTGGGGTTGATCGGCACCAACGGCGCAGGCAAGAGCACCCTGTTCTCCGTCATCGGCGGCTACGTGCCCGCGCAAGGCGGCAGGGTGCATTTCGACGGCCAGGACATTTCGCAGTTCGGCGTCCAGCGCCGGGTCAATCTCGGGCTGGCACGCACCTTCCAGGTGCCGCGCGAATTCGGCCAGCTGAGCGTGCTGGAAAACATGATGGCCGCCGCGCCGGACCAAAGCGGCGAACACCTCGGGACGCTGTTCCTGTCCCCGGGTCGCGTGCGGCGGCAGGAGGCCGAGATCCGCGAGCGGGCGCAGGACCTGCTGGAGTTCCTCAACCTCGCCAAGGTGGCCAATGTGCTCGCCGGCAAGTTGTCCGGCGGGCAGAAGAAACTGCTGGAGCTGGGGCGGCTGCTCATGATGAAGCCGGGCTTCATCATGCTCGACGAGCCGTTCGCCGGCGTCAATCCCGTGCTGGTCGACGAGCTTTCGCGGCGCATCGTCGAACTCAACGAGCAGGGCATCACGGTGCTGATCATCGAGCACAACCTGCAGGCGCTGTCGGAGCTCGTGCCGCGCATGTACATCATGGACCGGGGCAAGGTCTTGTGCGAAGGCACGCCGGAACATGTCCTGGCGGACGAGCGCGTCCGCGAAGCCTATATGGGCGGCACCGTATGAAGAAGATACTTGAATTGGAGAATGTGTCGGCCGGTTACGGCGACACGCCGATCGTCCAGGGCATCGACATGTTCGTGTCGGAGAAGGAGATCGTCACCATCGCCGGCACCAACGGGGCGGGCAAGTCCACGCTGATCAAGGCGGTCATGGGCCTGCTGCCCAGGGTGACCGGCGGCATCGTGCTCAACGGCAGGAGCCTGAAGGAGCTGCCGGTCGAGCGGCGGATCTTCCAGGGCATCGGCTACGTGCCGCAAGTCAGCAACGTCTTCGGCACCCTGACCGTCATGGAGAACCTGCAGGTGGTCGAGGCCGTCGACGACCGCAAGGCCATGATCGACCGGATGCTGACGCTCTTTCCGGTGCTGGCCGAGCGGCGCCGTACCCTGGCCGAGAACCTGTCGGGCGGCGAGCGCCAGCAGCTGGCCTTCGCCCGGGCGCTGATGTCCAAGCCCAGCCTGGTGCTGCTGGACGAGCCGTCGGCGGCCCTGTCGCCGGCGCTGACCGAGCAGGTTTTCCGGGAGGTCAAGCGCCTGCCCGAACTGGGCGTCGCCGTGCTGATGGTCGAGCAGCGTGCGCGCCAGGCGCTGGAATTCAGCGACCGGGGCTACATCCTCGACTCCGGCCGCATCGTGCTTGCCGATACGGCCCAGGCCCTGTTGCAGAACCAGGAAATGGCGGACCTGTACATAGGCCGGTCCGCCGCTTCCAGCCAAGACTCGTGAACGAGGCTTTTTCTACCCAAGGAGTGGTTTCGATGTCTGAAGAACGTACTGTGTCCCAACCGGCCGAGCGCCGGCCCGCCCCCTCCCGCATCGCCGCGCTGACGGTCGAGCAGGGGCTGCGCGAAATGGAGGCGGGCAAACTGAGCAGCGAGCAATGGACCCAGGCATGCCTGGAGCGCATCGCATCGCGCAATCCCGTCGTCAAGGCCTGGGTCTATGTCAACGCGGACAAGGCGCTCGAACGCGCCCGCCTGGTGGACCGCGAAGGGCGGCGCCAGCGCCTGGACGGCGTGCCGCTGGGGCTGAAGGACATCATCGATACCGCCGACATGCCGACCGAGCTGGGCGATCCGGAGATCTTCCCCTGCCGCCGTCCTGCCGAAGACGCGGCCGTCACGCGCCTGATGCGCGAGCTGGGCGTGGTGCTGCTGGGCAAGAACACGGTGTCCCGGCACTCCATCATGCTGCCCGGCCCGGCCCGCAATCCGCACGACCCGTCGCGCACGCCGGGCGCCTCCTCGGCCGGCTCCGCGGCGGCCGTGGCGGACTTCCAGACGCCCATTTCGCTGGGCACCCAGACCGGCGGCTCGATCGTGCGGCCGTCGACGTTCTGCGGGGCGGTCGGCTTCAAGCCGACCATCGATACGCTGCCCTATGCCGGGTTGCGGCGCTACTCCCGTCCGCTCGATACGCTGGGCGCGATCGCGCGTTCGGTGGCCGACCTGTCGATCCTGTTCGGCGAGGCGCTGGGCGACCCCCGCTTCGATAGCGAACTGGCGGTGAAGCGGGATTTCACCGTGGGCGTGTGGCGCCCGCTGGGCTGGGACGACGCGGAGCCCTGCGTGCGCGAGGCGTTCGACGACGCCGTCGCGCGCCTGCAGCAGGCCGGCGTGCGGGTCAAGGTGCTGGACATGCCGAAGATTTTCACGCAGATCGCCGACGACCACGACATCATCATGGCCTACGACCTGGCCCGCTCGTTCAAGGAGATCCGGCGCGACCACCACGACAAGTGCGACCCGGCGCTGCTCGAGTACCTGGACAAGGGCGACCGCGATACTGCGCAGGACTACGCCCGCACGCTGGACCTGGCCGACGCCTGCCGGCGCGCCTTCCTGGACGTCGCTCGCGACGTCGACGTGCTGGCCACGCCCGCCACCCTGGGCGAAGCGCCGGATATCAGCGATACGGGCAGCAACATCTTCATCCGCATCTGGACGCTGCTGCACAACCCGTCGCTGACGCTGCCGATCGCGCGCGGCCCGCGCGGCCTGCCGGTCGGCCTGCAGCTGGTGGGGTTCCAGAAAGAGGATGCGCGCTTCCTGTACTGGGCCCGCTGCGTCGAGAGCATCCTGGGAACACGGGTGCACGACGTCTGACCGGCCTGTCGCATCACGCGCCCGGCCGCCCGCCGCCGATGCGGCGGGTGGCCGCCCCCTTCTCCAGTTGGATTTTCCTATGAGTAGTCTCTGGCTAGACCAGGCAAGAGGCAGCGAGCCTGCCTGCCCCGCCCTGCAGGGGGCGGCGCGGGCCGACGTCTGTATCGTGGGCGGCGGGTACACCGGCCTGTGGACGGCCCTGCAGCTGCACGCGCAATCGCCCGCCCTGGACATCGTCCTGCTGGAGGCGCAGGAGTGCGGCGCCGGCGCCAGCGGACGCAACGGCGGCTTCATGCTGAGCTGGGCGGCGAAGTTCGAGACCTTGCTCAAGGTCTGCGGCACGGACGAGGCCTTGCGCCTGCTGGGCGAGTCGGAACGCATCGCCGCCGACGTGGCCGGCTACCTGGAGCGCCATGGCGTCGACGCCCAACTGCGCCAGGACGGCTGGCTGTGGACGGCCAGCAATACCGCGCAGGTGGATTCGTGGATGCCCTGCATCGAACTGCTGGCCCGCCATGGGCAGCAGGCATTCGTCGCGTTATCGGCCGACGAGGTGCGGCGGCTGTCGGGTTCCGCCGCGCACCTGGCCGGCGTGCTGTCGCGGTCCTCGGCGACGGTGCACCCCGGCATGTATGTGCGCGGCCTGCGCAGCATCGCGCTGGCCAAGGGCATCCGCATCTACGAGCATTCGCCCATGCGGTCGCTGCGCGCGCGCCCGGCGCTGAAGGTGGCCACCGCGCGCGGCGAAGTGCGCGCGGCCAAGGTCGTGCTGGCCATGAACGCCTGGAGCACCCGCTTTCGCGAGCTGAACCAGGGGATCGTGGTGGTGGGCAGCGATCTGGTCGCCACGGCGCCGCATCCCGAGGCGCTTGCGGAAGTCGGCCTGACCAGCGGCGTGGCGATCTCCGATTCGCGCCTGTTCACCAATTACTATCGCAACACCCGCGCCGGCGAGATGGTGTTCGGCCGAGGCGGCGGGGACTTCGCCTTCAACGGCGCGGTAGGGCGGCTGTACGAGGGGCCGTCCCGGTACGCCCGCGAGGTGGCGGCGATCCTGCACCGGTTCTATCCGGCCCTGGCCCCGCTGGGAATCGCGCGCAGCTGGTCCGGGCCCATCGACCGCAGCATGGACGGCCTGCCGTGCTTCGGCCATCTGGGCGGGCATCCGGATATCGTCTACGGATACGGCTATTCGGGCAATGGCGTGGGCCCGACCTATCTGGGCGGTAAATTCCTGGCGTCGATGGCGCTCGAAAACGATGACGCATGGCGTCATTCGGCCCTGGCGCGCGGGCTGCGCGGACGCTTTCCGCCGGAGCCGTTCCGCTATGTGGGGTCGCGCGTGGTGAAGGCGGCGCTGGTGCGCAAGGAAGCGGCCGAGGACCAGGGGCGGGCGCCGGCGCGCCTGGACACCATGCTGGCCGGGCTGGCGCCTGGCGGCCTGGTGCCGGTGGCCGGGAAGGAGAACGGGTAGCAGCCTGGCTGGATTGTGTTTTTCTTGATATACAAGATTGCATAAATTATTGGCTATAATCTGTGGCGAATTTTCAGGCAACAATACATAGCCGTCCTCTTTCCCCGGAATTTATGACCCAAGCCAGACGCCCGGCCAGCACGATCCAGGCCGTACTTACCAACCTGCGAGAGAAAATTTCCCTGCAATCGATTCTTCCCGGCGCCCGGCTCACGGAAGAAGAACTGGTCGACAACTACAGCATCCCGCGGGCGATGGCGCGGGAGGTACTGGCGGTCCTGGAAGACCGTGGCATCGTCCGGCGCATCCCGAACAAAGGGGCCGTGGTCGCGCACGTGGACATGCAGTGGGTGTATCACTATTACGATGCGCGCGAGGCGCTCGACGGCATGATGGTGCGGCTTGCCGCGCGCCAGACCCGTCCCGAGGACTGGGCGGACCTGGTCGAGCAGTTCGGCGAGCCCTTCCAGAAGGCGCTGGAGACGGGCGACGTGGATCGGCTCATTTCCCTGATCGAGACGTTCCGCAATCGCCTGCAGACGGCGGCCAACAATCCGGTCCTGTCCGACCTGGCGGAGCGCATCCATGAGCGCATCCGGGTGGTGCGGCAGCGGGTCGCGCTGCTGCCCGGGCGCGCCGAAACCATGGTGGCCGACTACCGGGCGGTGCTGGCGGCGCTGGCGCGCTCGGACGCCGAAGAGGCCGAACAGCTCATGGGCGTCCTGAACCGCAACAATCGCGCGGCGATCCAGAAATACGAGCGCTACGTCGTCTAGCGCGCGGGCGGCCGCGTTTCAGCCGATGGCCGGCACTTCGCCGTCGTACACCACCACCCGCTTGATGCGGGGGCCCATGAACGCCTTCATGGCCACGTGCGCGGGGCAAACCTGGTAGGCATCGTGGGCGGCCGAATCGACGAAGGCCGAACTGGTCGCGTGCGTATAGCCCTGCGAGCGGGCCGCCACGTTCTCGCCGAAGTGATAGAGCAGCAGGCCGTCGCACTCGCGCTTCATGCGGGCCACGTATTCGTCGACGGTCCGGAAGAACCCGGCGTCGATTCGATCGTCGAATTCCATCATCACCACATGCAGGAACATCTCCACTCCTTGTCGTCAGCTTGAATCACATGTGCGCCAGCAGCCCGCCGTCGATGGCCAGGACATGGCCATTGACGAACCGGCCTGCCTGCGACGCCAGGTAGACGACCGCCGGGGCGATGTCGTCGGGGTCGGCCCAGCGGCCCAGCGGCACCTGGCTTTTCAGGAAGTCATTGAATTGTTCGCGCTCCTGCAGCGCGGTGGTGAAGCCCGTGCGCACGAAGCCCGGCGCCAGGGCGTTGCAGGTGACGCCCTGACCGCCATACTCGACCGCCAGCGCCCGGGTGAACGCCGCCAGGGCGCCCTTGGCGGCGGAATAGGCGGCGATGCCGGGCATGCATGCCAGGGCCGCCACCGACGAGGTGATGATGATGCGCCCGCCGCCCCGGCCGATCATGCCGGGCAGCACCGCGCGCGCGCAATGGAAGGCGCCGTTGACGTGCACGTCGAAGATCGATTGCCAGACGGCCGGATCCTGCTCGACGACGGGGGCGCGGTTCTGGTTGCCGGCGTTGCTGACCAGGACGTCGGGCGACCAGCGCGCGGCGTCCAGCGCGGCCACGGCATCGGACACGGCCGCGGCGCTGGATACGTCGAACACCGCGGCGCGGGCGTCGATGCCCTGGGCGCGCAAGCCTTCCACGGCTTCATTGCAGGCGGCGTCCCGGACATCGTTGACGATGACGCGCGCGCCCGCCTGGCCTGCGGTGGCGGCCATGCACAGGCCCAGGCCCGATGCGCCGCCGGTGACCAGCACGGTGCGGCCTTGCAGGCCGAAAGTCGAAGTCAGGAATTGATGAGCCACATGATTCTCCTACGCCTCCTTCGGGGCGATGCTCAGCGCAGCGTCTGGACGCCCGCGCAAATATTCATGCACTGTCCGGTGATGCTGCGGCCGGTCCCGGAGGCCAGGAACAGCGCCGTGCGGGCGATGTCGGCCATGGGCACGGTGCGGCGCAGCGACACATGCTGCAGCACCTCGGCGCGCATGGCGGGTTCAGGGATGCCGCGCAGCCGGGCCTTGGCCGCCACCACCTGGTCGACCCGTTCGCTTTCCACGATGCCGGGCAGGATGGCGTTGACGGTGATGTCGTCCTCGCCCAATTCGATGGCCAGGCTTTGCGTCAGGCCGACCACGGCCCACTTGGACGCGGCGTAGGGCGTGCGCATGGGATAGCCCAGCCGTCCCGCCACCGAACTGAGGTTGATGATGGCCGCCCTGGGCGATTGCCGCAGCGGCGCGAGGGCGCGCCGCACGCACAGGAACTGCCCCCGTACGTTGACGGCCATGGTGCGGTCCCAGTCCTCGACGCCGAGGTCGCCGATGGCCGAGGTCGGCCCGGCGATCCCGGCGTTGTTGACCAGGACGTCCAGCCCGCCCAGTTCGGCCAGCGCATGCGCGAACCAGGCGTCGACTTCGCTCTCCGACGCGACGTCGGCACGATGGACGCCCAGGCCGGGCAGGGCGGCGCTGGCCGTCGCCAGCGCCTCGTCCGACACATCGCAGACCTGCACGCGCGCGCCCCGTTCATGGAAGGCGCGGGCGATGGCCAGGCCGATGCCGGCGGCGCCGGCGGAAATCATGACGCGGCAGCCGGTGAAATCGTCTTGATGGTCCATCGTGATGTCTCTCTTCTATGGCGAGGGCGGCGCCTCAATGCATGATCCAGCGATACGGCGCCAGCACCAGCTGCGGGAACAGGATCAGCAGCAGCAGGGTCGCGCATTGCGCCAGCAGGAAAGGCCAGACGCCCTTGACGAGCTCGACCATGCGGGTGCCCGTCACGCCGGCCACGACGTTGAGCACCGCGCCCACCGGCGGCGTGATCAGCCCGATGGCGCAGGCCAGCATGAAGACCACGCCGAAGTAGACCGGGTCGATGCCGGCGGCCGTCACCGAAGGCAGCAGCACGGGAATCAGGATCAGGACGATGGGAATCATGTCCATGGCCATGCCGATCACGATCACCAGGCCGATGATGACCAGCATCAGCAGGGTCGGCGTGTCGCTGAAGGGGCTGATGATGTCGGAGACCTGCGCCGGCAGCCCGGCAATGGTGATCATCCATCCCGAGACGAGCGCGCCGGCCACCAGGAACATCACCATGGCGGTCATCTTGGCGGAGGTAAGGAAGACCTCGTAGAGCCGGCGCAGGGGCAGTTCGCGGTAGATGCAGGTGGCCACGAAGATGGCGTACACCGCGGCCACCACGCCCGCTTCGGTGGGCGTGAAGATGCCGAAACGCAGGCCCACGATGATGATGACGGGCAGCATCAGGGCCCAGAAACTCCTCACCAGCGACTGCCTGACCTCCGCGCGTTCCACCCGCGGCAGGGGCTGGATCTTTTCCTTGCGCGACAGCAGCCACCAGGCCACGCACAGCGACATGCCCATCAGTATCCCGGGCACGATGCCGGCCATGAACAGGCCGGTAATGCTGATGTTGCCGGTGACGCCGATCAGCACCAGGCCGATGGAAGGGGGGATGACCAGCGCGATGATGCCGGACGAGGCCACCAGCCCGCTGGAGCGTGCGCGGCTATGCCCGGCTTTCATCATCATGGGCACCAGCAGGGCCGACAGGGCCGCCGCGTCGGCGGCCGCCGAGCCCGACAGGCTGGCCAGGATGCAGGCGGCCAGGATGGTGACGTAGCCCAGCCCGCCCTTGATGTGGCCCACCAGTTTCAGGGCCAGGTCGACGATCCGCGCCGACAGCCCGCCCGCGTTCATGACCGCGCCGGCAAGCATGAAGAACGGCACCGCCATCAGCGGAAAGCTGTCGGCGCCGTTGAGCAGGTTCTGCGCCACGATCTGGGCGTCGTAGAAGTCCAGCTGGTACATCAGCGCCACGCCCGTGAGGATCAGCGCGTACGCGACCGGCAAGCCGATGGCCAGGCCGGCGAGCAGCACGAAGACAAAGAGTGCCAGCGTCATTATTCGGCTCCCGACTCGGTGGGGGAAATGAGTTTGTCCAGCTCGGCCGCGGGAACGGTGAACAGCTGGTAGAGCTGGTACAGCAGGATCAGCCCGGTCGAGGCCGCGAAGACCACGCCCACGCCGAAGAACCAGGCCTGGGACAGGCCGCTGGCCGGCGCGCTGGCGCCCACGTTCAGGGTCGTCTGCTCGATGCTGCCCAGCAGGATCAGCCAGGTCGCGTAGATCATCAGCAGGTTGGCCACGATCAGGCATACCCTGCGCGCAAGCGGCCCGAGCACCTGCAGCACCACGTCCACGCCCAGGTGCGAGCGCTCATGCAGCACCAGGATGGCGCCCAGGAAGGTCAGCCAGACAAAGCTCCAGCGCGACAATTCCTCGGAAACGGGAATGCCTGAATTGAAGATGAAACGCAGCACCACATTGCTGAACACCATAACCACCATGGCTGCCAGGCAAATGACGATGACGGCTTTGAGCAGGGTGAAATAGGCGTGCACGATTCTTGACATCGTCGACGTCCTTGAAGAGAGCGGGCGGCCGTGGCGACCGCCTCCTTACATGAACCGGCGCTTTGCGCCGGCTTGTTGTCATTTACGAGCCTGGTTGATCGTCGCCAGGGTGCGATCGACCAGATCCGCGCCCAGCTCGGCCTTGTACTTGTCGGTCACGGCGGCGGTGGCCTGGGCCATGCGCGCCTTCTCCGCGGGCTCGATCTGGTTCATGGTCATGCCCGCGGCGGTCAGCTCGCCGACGACCTTCTTTTCCAGGTCGCGGCTGGTCGTGCGGAAGTACGCGACCGACTCATCGCACGATTGCTGGATGATGGCCTGCTCGTCCTTGCTCAGGCGGTCCCAGAAGCGCTTGCTGGCCATGACGACCGCCGGCAGGAACACATGATTGGTTTCCGTCATGTACTTCTGGATTTCCTGATAGCCGCTGCTCTTGGTCACCAGGTACGCGCTTTCCTGCCCATCGATCGCCTTGGTCTCCAGGGCGGTATAGGTTTCGGGGTAGGGCAGCGGCAGCGGGTTGGCGCCCAGGGCCTTGAACGTGTCGATGTAGATGCGGTTCTGCAGCACGCGCAGCTTCAGGCCGGCGAAGTCCTCGACCTTGTTGATGGGGTGCTTGCTGTTGGAGACCTGGCGAAAGCCATAGTCCCAGTAGCACAGGCCCACCAGGTTCTTCGCGGCGAACTTGCCCAGCAGTTCCTTGCCGACCGGGCCGTCGATCACGGCATCGGCCTCTTCGACCGAGTGGAACAGGAAGGGCAGGTCGAAAATGCCCAATTCCTTCACGTTGTTGGCGGCGCCCGCGGTCGAGACCACGGTCAGTTCGATGATGCCGCCCTGGGCCGACGACATGGCCTGGATCTCGTTGCCCAGCTGTGCGTCGGCATAGCCGGTGACCTTGATCTTGCCGCCGGTTTTCTGGCTGACCAGCTCGATGAACTTGTCGGTGGCCAGGCCGACCGGGTTGGTCTTGCTGACCGGGTAGCTGAACTTGACGCGGCGCTCCTGGATATCGGCGGCGGCGGCCTGCATCGCCACGCCGGCCCCGAGGGCAATCGCCAGCCCTGCCGCAATGCGCTTGTAATGGAACTTCATCTGTCTCTCCTGTCTGATTCTGGGAATGGTGTCTTGCCTGCTCACTTGAGCTCTTTGCCCGCCAGCTCGCCTTCCAGAAACTTGTTGGGTTTCAGGAAGAACGACAGCACCAGCGCGCCGTTGGGCGAGCGCGCGATGTGGCGATTGCCCTTCGGGCGCCATACATAGTTGCCTTCCCGGACTTCGCCTTCGTCGTCGACGATGCTGCCGCTGAGCACGTAGGTCTGCTCGATCTCGACGTGTTCGTGCAACGGCAGCGCGGTGCCCGGCGCCCAGCGGAACAAGGCGGTCAGCAAGCCGGTCTCGGGCACGTCGAGCAGGATTTTCATGTCGATGCCGGGGGTGGGCGTGGGCTTCCAGTCCAGCTCGTCCACGTTCACGTAGCGCGAGGCCAGCTCGCCGGTGGCATAGGGTTTCAGTGCGTCAGGGATGCTCATGGGTTTCTCCTCCAGGCGGATGCGCCAGGCGCGTCCGGAATCAAGCGACGATCTCGTTGGTCAATGTGCCGATGTGTTCCACGCTGGCGGACACCACATCGCCCACTTGCAGGCAGCGGGGGGGAGTCAGGGCGAATCCCACGCCCTTGGGCGTTCCGGTGGCGATCACGTCGCCCGGCAGCAGCGTCATGCCGGCCGACAGCTGGGCGATCACGGTGGCCACGTCGAAAATCATGTCCGAGGTGTTGTCCTGCTGGCGCAGTTCGCCATTGACCGACAGCGACACCGCCAGCCGGTTGGCGTCGGGAATCGCCGAGCGGTGCACGACCACCGGGCCCATGGGACAGCTCGTGTCCAGGCTCTTGCCCTTGAACCACTGGCCGTGGCGCGCCTGCAGGTCGCGCGCGGTGATGTCGTTGACGATGGTGTAGCCGAACACATGGTCCAGCGCCTGCTCGCGCGGGATGTCGGCGCCGGCGCGGCCGATCACGATGGCCAGTTCCACTTCGTAGTCGAGGCTGTCGGTCAGGCCGGCATGGCGCTTGACGTGGCCGCCGTGGCCGACGACGGCGGTGGGCGCCTTGGTGAAGAATTCGATCGCCTCGGGAAAGCTGTTGGCGGGCCGGCCGCGCGCCAGGTTTCCTTCGATGATGTGCTCGCGGTAATTGCGGCCCACGCAGAACACATTGCGCGCCATGGCCAGGGGAGGCAGCACGTGCACGGCATCCAGCGTCGGCAAGGCGCCGACGTCCACGCCGTCGAGCAGGCCGGGCTCGCGCAGGCGGGCAAGCGCCTCGTCGCCCAGGGCGATGAGGTCGCCGACGTTGCGCAACGCGCCGGGCAGCCCCAGCTCGGGGCGCGCGGCCAGCAGGGCGGTCAGGTCCAGCACGCGGTTGTCGTCCAGCAACATGCCGAGACGGGATTGCTCCTGTGCGGAGAAGGTCAGAAACTTCATTTCAGGCTCGAATCAGGGTTGAAGGCAAGGCTGGCCGGCGGCGGATTCACGCGCCGCCGCCCGACTGAAGGGCCTTGACGAAGGCGTCGTAAAGCGTGCGCACATGCTGCCGGGCCAGTTTTTCGGCCAGCTCGGCGTCGCGGCGCTCGATGGCGTCGATGATGGCCAGGTGCTCGCGCAGCGAGGTGCCGAAGCGGTGCAGGCGCTTGATGGTCTGGCGCCGGTAGGTGGTCTGGCGATGGCCGAACGCCGCCCAGACACGTTCGAGCAGGCGGTTGTTGGCCAGGGCGATGATCTCTTTGTGGAAGGCGACATTGGCCTGGCCGTAGGGCACCGGCGCGAAAGCGTCCTCGTCCAGGCCGATGAAGGGGGCGAACAGGGCGCGCAGCCGCTCGACGTCGCGCTGCGAGGCATTGAGCGCCGCCTCGCGCGTGGCGAAGCCTTCCAGCTGTTCGCGCAGCTGCAGCCACTCGATGTATTCGGCGTCGGTCACCGGCGTCAGCAAGGCCCCGCGCCCCGGCCGCAGGTGGACCATGCCCGTGCTTTCCAGGCGGATCAAGGCCTCGCGCACCGGCGTGCGGCTGACCCCCAGCTGGTTGGCGAGATCTTCCTCGCGTACCCGCACCGGCTCGGTGATGTCTTTCATCATGTCCCGCAAGAGGGCGCTGACGTCCTCGAACACGGACTGCGCACCCGCTTTCTTTTGTATGCCAGTCATCGTTTTGTATACAGGATTAATTTAAGTACGCAATATAACGATGCTGTGCACGGGATAACCATAGGGGTTTACGCTAGCGCACGCCGGCCGGCGCGCTGCGGCCGGGCGCGGGCCGGCCGTAGCGCGCGACGCGCGCCGGCTCAGTCGAATCAACGGGTTACGCCCGGTCGCGGGCAGCCTGACCGGCAGTCCTAGCCGCCGGGCGAGGCGGGGACGTCGCCCAGCGGCACCTGGAGCGTCGACTTGGCGACGTTCATGGCGACGACGGTCCTGAATTTCTTCACGTTGCCGGCGGTGAAGAACAGCTCCCGGGTCAGGCGCTCGTACTCGGTCATGTCCTTGCAGTTGAGCACCAGCAGGAAGTCGAAGTCGCCCGTCACGTAATAGACCTGCTGGATCTGCGGGCAACGGACGAACCGGTTGGTGACTTCGTCGAGCAGGTCCAGGCGCTCGTTCTCGATCTTGACTTCGACCATCAGCGTGATGGGCCGGCCGACCAGTTCGGGATCGACCAGCGCGACGTTGGCGCGGATGACCTTGTTGGCCTCCAGCGCGGCGATGCGGCGGTTGACGGCCGATGCGGACAGATTCACGGAATCGGCGAGTTCGCGCTGCGAGAGCCGGTTGTTTTCCTGGAGCAGTTCCAGGATTTTTCTATCGTACGCATCGAGGGTGATGGCCATGGTCGTCAACGCCGGAGGGCCGCCTCGGCATGCCGGGCGGCGCGGGTCAGGTGGCGGATGGGCGGCGCGGCGACGCGCCGGCCGGCATCCGGTGCGGACCGCGTGGCGCGGGCGCAATGGCGTGCGCCAGCGGCCGGCGCGGCCCCTGGCGGTAGTTTATTGCGTTGGCGGCGCGTTTTTTGCCCGAATACCTGGCTGTATCCGGGCCGGTGTTGCGTGGCGGCCGGCCTGCTTTCAGGCGCCGGCCAGGACGGCTTCGGGCGTGCGGCCCACGATGCGCTGGTACTGGGCGGGGTCGGTGGCGCCCTCGGTGTTGATGACGAAGACGTGCGCGTCGGCGTCGATGCCGAGGGCGCGGCGCATGCCGTCGTCGCGCGCGGCGGCCAGGAAGGCGGCCAGGCCGACGCCGCCGCTTTCGCCGGCCACGATGGGGGCGTCGCCGGCCGTCGGGGCGGCCAGGGTGCGCATGGCGCGCACGGCGTCATCCTCGTCGACGGTCATGAAGGCGTAGGCCGTGCGCGCCAGGATGCGCCACGCGACCATCGACGGTTCGTAGCATTCGAGCATCGCCATGATGGTGGGCTCCTGTTCGTCCACGCGCACCCGTTCGCCCAGGCGCGCGCTCTCGAACAGGCAGGCCGCGCGTTGCGGATCGACCACGATGAATTTCGGCGCCGCCGCGCCCGCCGCCTCGTAGGCCAGGCTCATGCAGGCGGCGGTGGCCGCGGCGATGCCGCCCACGCCGGCCTGGACGAAGACGTGGGTCGGCGGTTGCGGCATGGCCTGCATCGCTTCGCGCAGCAGGGTGGTGTAGCCCTGCATCACCAGCGACGGAATGTGTTCATAGCCGGGCCAGGAGGTGTCCGAGACGATGGTCCAGCCATTCTGTTGCGCGACCGCGGTGGCCTCGGCCACGGAATCGTCGTAGTTGCCCTCGACCCGGATGATCCGCGCGCCGAACTGCGCGATGGCGTCGACCCTGGCCTGGCTGACGCCGGCATGCACGAAGATGACGGCGCGCGCGCCCACCAGCGCCGCGCCCTGCGCCACCGACTTGCCATGGTTGCCGTCCGTGGCGCAGGCCACGACGATATCCGCCGCGGCGGCGCGCACGGCCTGCGTGTCCAGCTCGTCGAGGCCCGCCGCGCGCCCGAGCGCCTGCGAGGCGTGCTGCAAGGCCAGCCGGATCACGGCATAGGCGCCGCCCAGGGCCTTGAAGCTGCCCAGGCCGAAACGGGTGCTCTCGTCCTTGACCAGGATCGAGGCGACGCGTTGCGCCCGGGCAAGCCCGGGCAGCGCCACCAGGCGCGTCGGCGCGTAGCCGGGCCGCGCCTTGGCGAACCGCTCGGCCTCGTGCGCCGCCGATGCGTCGAAGACCTTCCGGTCAGGCTCGTCCAGCGGTTTGTTGCGATCGGGATGGGCGTTGATAAGGAGCATCGGTTCCTCGAATGTATGTTGCGAATTCCTGGGTGCCGTGCATCGGCACGCTGGAAATTCTAGGCCGGCCCGCCCGCGACAATCGCGCTAGTTCGCGCGCCTGGACGCAAGTTTGTACCGCTATGCACGCGCGCGGCGCGTGGCGCGCGTGGCCGATCTCCCGGGTAAACCCGCAACGTTTACCCGCCATCGGCGCAAAACGGGAAGATATTGCGCCCAGCCTCGCAACAACGCATCAATTGCGCGCATGCCCCTCACTAGAATTTTGCCTGTCCCGCCGTCATGTTCCGCCCGCCATCGGGCCGGTGGACGCACGGCACAGGCCGCGGCGCACGCGCCGCGACGAGATTCGCAGATTCGACGGAGACAGGTGTGGGAACCCCATTCAGCCACGACGCGCTATTCAGGGAACTGCGGGCGATCCGGCAGGACATCCATGCGAACCCGGAGTTCGGCTTCCAGGAGCGCCGCACCAGCGGGCGCGTGGCCGCCATGCTGCGGGCCTGCGGCATCGCGGTGACCGAGGGCGTCGGCGGCACGGGCGTGGTCGGCACGCTCAAGCGCGGCGCCAGCGACAAGGCCATCATCCTGCGGGCCGACATGGATGCGCTGCATATTGCCGAGGCGCCGGCCGAAGACCGTCCGCACGCGTCCAGGAACGACGGCTACATGCATGCCTGCGGCCATGACGGACACACCACCATGCTGCTGGGCGCGGCGCAGCTGCTGGCGCAAAGCCAGGAGTTCGACGGCACGATCCACTTCGTGTTCCAGCCGGCGGAGGAGTGGGGCAAGGGCATGCTGGCCATGCTGGAGGACGGCCTGCTGGAGCGGTTCCCGGCCAGCGAGGCGTACGCGCTGCACAATGCGCCCGGCCTGCCCGTGGGCAAGTTCGAGACGCGCGCCGGCGTGTTCAAGTCGGCCGAGGACAACTTCGAGATCCGGATCGCCGGCAAGGGCGTGCATTCGGCGCGTCCGCACCTGGGGCGCGATGCGCTGGTGGCCGCGGCCGGCGTCATCGTCGCGCTGCAGACCATCGTGTCGCGCGTCGTCGCGCCAGGCGAATTCGCCATCGTGTCCTGCACCGACATGACGACCTCCGGGACGCGTAACGTCAGCAGCGGCGAGGTCGTGATCAGCGGCGACTGCCGCTCGTTCAAGCCGGAAACCAGCGCCCTGATCGAGGCGGAAATGCGCCGGGTCGCCGATCACGTGGCGGCGGGCTATGGCTGCGCCGCCTCGGTGGACTACAGCCGGGTCTTCGTGCCCACGGTCAATGACGCGCGGATCACCGCCGCGGTCGGGGATATCGTCAAGGCCCGCTTCGGCGAGGACGCCATCGATGCGGCGGCGGCGCCCAGCAATGGCTCGGAGGATTTTGCGCAATTGCTCAGGCGCATCCCGGGCTGCTACGTCAATCTCGGCAACGGCGCGAGCGCGGCCTTGCACAACCCCGCCTACGACTTCAACGACGAGGCCATTCCCTACGGCGTCGGATTCTTTGTTGCCATCGCGCTTGCGCGCCTCCCCCAAGCCCAATTCAGGAGCGAAACGTGAAAAAAACCCTTACCTCCCTGTTTGTCGCCGCCGTCGCCTATGCGGCCGCGCCGGTCCACGCGGGAACCCTGGAGGATGTGAAGGCCAGGGGCAACCTGCTGTGCAGTTCGACCACCGGGTCGCCGGGGTTCTCGATGCCCGACGATACGGGCAAGCGGCACGGGCTGGAAGTCGATGTCTGCCGCGCCATCGCGACCGCCGTGTTCGGCGATCCCGAGCGGCACAAGATCGTCGTCCTCAATCCGACCCAGCGCTTCACCGCGCTGCAGTCCGGCGAGGTCGACGTCCTGTTCAACACCACGACGTGGACGCTGTCGCGCGAAGGCGCCGGCGCGTTGTACGCCGGGGTGACCTATTACGACGGCCAGGGCGTGCTGGTCCGCAAGGGAACGATCGCCAGCGCCAAGGAGCTGGACGGCGGCGCCATCTGCACCAACCAGGGTTCGACGACCGAGCTCAACCTGGTCGATTTCTTCCGCGCCAACAAGGTGCAGAACGAGGTGATCACTTTCGCGACGGTGCAGGAGGCGGCCAACGCCTATGAATCCGGCCGTTGCGACGCCTGGAGCGCCGACGCCGGCATCCTGGCGGCGCTGCGCAGCAAGATGAAGGCGCCCGACGACCATGTGATCCTGGCCGACCGCCTGTCGAAGGAGCCCCTGGGCGCGGCGGTGCGCAAGGGCGACGATGCCTGGTTCAGCGTGGTGCGCTGGTCCATCTTCGCGCTGCAGGCGGCCGAGGAACTCGGGTTGACGTCGAAGAATATCGCCGAGCAGGCCGCCAGCACGACCAACCCGGAAGTCCTGCGTTTCGTGGGCAAGGAAGGCAGCCTGGGCAAGGTGCTGGGCCTCAATGGCGACTGGGCATACCAGATCGTCGCGCAGGTGGGGTCGTACGCGGAGATCTTCGACCGCAACGTCGGCGCGGCCAGCCCGCTCAACCTCGAGCGCGGCATCAACGCTTCGTGGAAGAACGGCGGCCTGTTCTATACCCCGCCGTTCCGCTGAGCCGCATCGTGGCGCGGGGGGAGGGCGGCGCCGTCCCCCCGCCGTATCGAGGCTTGCGCCCAACCGCGCGGCCCCGGCCGTGGGCCGGCGGCCTCCAGCATTCCCGGCGAGGGAAAACGGATTCGTGATTTATGCAAGATTCCACCATTGCGCTCAAGCGCCCGGGCAAGCGCGCCGCCCGGCCGCTGCTTTCCTGGCTCCACGATCGCAAAGTCAGGGGCGTGCTGCTGCAGCTGCTGCTGGCGGCGGCGCTGCTCTGGCTAGGGTACGCGGGCGTCTCCAACGCCGTCGCCAACCTCAAGGCGGCCAATATCGCGTCGGGGTTCGGCTTCCTGGCCAACACGGCCGGGTTCGACATCAACCAGTCGCTGATCCCGTATAGCGGCGCGACCTCGACCTACGGCGACGCCTTTGTCGTGGGGTTGCTCAATACCTTGCTGGTGGCGGCCATCGGCATCGTGCTGGCCACGCTCATCGGTTTCGTGGTGGGCATCGCCCGGCTGTCGTCCAACGTGGTGGTCGCCGCGGTGGCCACGCTGTATGTCGAGACGCTGCGCAACCTGCCGCTGCTGCTGCAGATATTCTTCTGGTACTCGGCCGTGCTGGTGGCGCTGCCCGCGGCGCGCGAGTCCCTGCACCTGGCGGACTGGGTGTTCCTGAACAACCGCGGGCTGTACCTGCCGTTCGTGAGCGTCGACGGGCCGGCCTGGCCGCTCTGGCTGGTGCTGGCGCTGGCCGTGCTGGGCTATGTGCTGGCGCGCCGCCTGGCCTTGCGCGCCCGCCTGCGCGGCGGCCGGCCCTATCCGGCGCGGGCCATGGCGCTGGGGCTGTTCGCCGCGGTGCTGGGGGGCGGGCTGCTGGCCGTCGGTCCGGCGGTCTCGCTGGAGCTGCCCAGGTTCCGCGGCTTCGGCTTTTCGGGCGGCCTGCGGATCTACCCCGAGATGGTCGCCCTGGTCGTGGCCCTGTCCACCTACACCGCGGCCTTCATCGCGGAGATCGTGCGCGCGGGCATCGGCGCGGTGGGCCAGGGGCAGCGCGAGGCGGCGGTCGCGCTGGGCCTGTCGCCGCGGCAGACGCAATCGCTGGTGATCACCCCGCAGGCGCTGCGGGTCATCATTCCGCCGCTGACGAGCCAGTTCCTCAACCTGACCAAGAACTCGTCGCTGGCGGTCGCCATCGCGTATCCGGACCTGGTGCAGGTATTCATGGGCACCGTGCTGAACCAGACCGGCCGCGCGGTCGAGATCGTCAGCATCACGATGGCGGTCTATCTCGCCATCAGCCTGGTCACGTCGGCCCTGATGGGCGTCTACAACCGGCGCGTGCGGCTGGTTGAACGATAAAGGGACTGACCGCGATGAACAATTCGACGATAGAACAGCCCGCCTTCGTGCGGCAACAGGCGGTGCAGGGGCGGCCCCCGCCGCACCGGGCGGGCACGGTATGGGCCTGGGTGCGGCAATATGTCTTCGAGTCGCCCCGGACATTCGCGCTGACCGTGCTCTGCGCGGCCATTCTCTACTGGGTTTTCCGGGGGCTGCTCGATTTCCTGGTGCTCGACGCCACCTGGGCCGGCGACTCCGTGCAGGCCTGCCAGGCAACCATCGCGCAGGGCCGCTACGGCGCCTGCTGGCCCTTCATCGGCGCCAAGCTGGGCTACTTCGTCTTCGGCGGCTATCCGCCGCCGCAGCGCTGGCGGGTCGTGCTGTTTTTCGTGCTGGCCGCGGCCGGGATCGTCTGGCTGCTGGCCCGGCGCATCCGCGCCAAGCGCGCGGGCGCGGTGTATTTCTTCGTGGTGCTGCCGCCGCTGTCGTATGCCTTGCTGGTCGGCGCCGACGCACTGGGCCTGCCGCACGTCTCGACCGACCTGTGGGGCGGCATCCTCGTCACCCTGGTGGTCTCGCTGGTCGGGATCGTGTTCTCGCTGCCGATCGGCATCGCCCTGGCGCTGGGGCGGCGCTCGGAACTGCCGTTCGTCAGGCTGGCGTCCACCGCCGCCATCGAGCTGGGCCGCGGCGTGCCGTTGATCACGGTGCTGTTCATGTTCAACACGATGCTGCCGCTGTTCCTGCCCGAGGGGCTGCGGCCGGACCGCCTGCTGCGGCCCCTGGTCGGCGTCACGCTGTTCGCCTCGGCCTATATGGCCGAGGTGGTCCGCGGCGGCCTGCAAGCCCTGCCCAAGGGGCAGTACGAGGGGGCGCAGTCGCTCGGGCTGGGCTACTGGCAGACCACCTTCCTCATCGTGCTGCCGCAGGCATTGCGCATCGTCGTGCCGGGCATCGTCAATACCTTCATCGGGCTGTTCAAGGACACCACCCTGGTGGCCATGGTCGGGATCCTGGACCTGCTCAAGGTCGTCGAGGTGGCGATCAACGATCCGGTATGGGCCACGCCGGTCACGCGCTACACCGGCTATGCGTTCCTGGCTTTCTTCTATTGCGCGTGCTGCTACGCGATGTCGCGCTATTCACGTTCGGTCGAGCGGACCCTGGCCCGCTCGGACAAAAGGTAGGAATCATGAACCTTCGCAAGCTGTTCTCCAAGGACCCGGTCTCGGCCATCGATCTCGATCGCCATCCAGCGGTGGAAATGCGCAAGGTGTCCAAATGGTACGGCAACTTCCATGTCCTGCGCGATGTCGATCTCACGGTGGGCAAGGGCGAGCGGATCGTCGTCTGCGGGCCGTCGGGCTCGGGCAAGTCGACGATGATCCGCTGCATCAACCAGCTCGAGCGCCACCAGGAAGGAGAGATCCGCATCGGGGGCGCCGAGGTCGACGACAATCTGGAGCGGCTCAACGCGGTGCGCATGGAGGTCGGGATGGTGTTCCAGCATTTCAACCTGTTCCCGCACCTGACGGTACTGCAGAACTGCATGCTGGCGCCGGTCTGGGTGAAACGCAAGTCCGAGGCCGAGGCGCGCGATATCGCCATGCATTACCTGTCGCGCGTGCGCATCCCCGACCAGGCCGGCAAGTTCCCGGGCCAGTTGTCGGGCGGGCAGCAGCAGCGCGTGGCGATCGCCCGCTCGCTGTGCATGGCGCCCAAGATCATGCTGTTCGATGAGCCTACCTCGGCGCTCGACCCCGAGATGGTCAAGGAAGTGCTCGATACCATGACCACGCTGGCGCAGGACGGCATGACCATGCTGTGCGTGACGCACGAAATGGGTTTCGCGCGCCAGGTCGCCGACCGCGTCGTGTTCATGGACGCGGGCCAGATCGTCGAGGTCAACACGCCGGACGCGTTCTTCACCCATCCGCGGCACGAGCGCTCGGTGGCCTTCCTGCGGCAGATCGTGCATTGAGCGCGGCCCGGCGCGTGCCCGCGAGGTGACGGAACCTGGGGGTGTTGGCATAATCCGCCTCAATCCGGTCCAAGGGAGGGGGATATGTACGAGTCCAAGGGCGAACCGCTGTTGCCCACGCGGCATTTCATCTTGCGCCTGCTGGCCCACCTGCTGTGGGCCGTCCTGGTCATCGCGCTGGTGGTATTGGTCGGCGTCGTCGCGCACCTCTGGCTCGAGGACGTCAGCTGGCACGACGCCATGCTCAACACCGCGCTGATCATCGGCGGCATCGGACCGTTCATCATGCCGGCCACCGTGGCCGGCAAGATCTTCTTCGCGCTCTACGGCATGCTGATCGGGCTGCTGTTCGTGGCCACCCTGGGCCTGATCCTGGCGCCGGTGGCCCATCGCGTCATCCACAAGTTCCACCTGGACGACGACGACTGAGGCGCCGGCGCGGCGCGCGTCAGGCGCGGTAGCGCTCGATGAGTTGCACGGTGCGCTCGATGGCCTGCACGGCGGCGGCGTGGTTCTGCGAGAAGTTCAGGCGGATGCTGTCGTCGGCGTGGGGGCTGAATTCGGTGCCCGGGGTGACGGTGACGCCGGCCTGGGCGCGCAGGATGCGCACGAAATCGTGCAGCGATACGGCCAGCGCGGGCAGGCGGGGGAACAGGTAGCTGCCGGCCTCGGGCGCGCGCACGGCCACGCCGGGCACGCCGCGCAGGACGCGGATCAGGTCGTCGCGGATGGCCTGGTGGGCGGCGATGCGTTCGTCCATCCAGCCGGCGGGCTCCTCGAACCAGGTTCGCAGCACTGCCTGGCAGTAGCCGGGGGCGCGCAGCGAGACGATGGCCTGCAGTTTTTCCATGCGGTCGATCAGGTGTGCGGGGCCGAAGGCCACGCCCAGGCGGTAGCCGCTGAGCGATTCGGTCTTGGATGGTCCCATGATGGTGATGACGTTGGCCGGGGCCTGGGGCAGGGCGCGCAGGTGGGTGTAGCGGGTGCCGGCGTAGAGCAGGCGCGAGTAGAGCTGGTCGACGATGAGGGTGGCGTCGTAGCGGCGGGCGAGGTCGGCGATCCGGGCGATTTCCTCGGGCGAGTAGACCACGCCGGCGGGGTTGTTGGGGTTGGAGAACAGGAAGGTGCGCACGCCGGCCTTGAAGGCGGCTTCGAGCTGGTCGAGGTCCAGTCCGGCGCCGCTGTCGCGTTCGAGGTGGCGCATGTCGACGGGGACGATTTCGCCGCCGAGGAATTCGACCAGTTTGCGGTTGGCGAAGTAGTCCGGGCGCACGATGGCGACCTTGTCGCCGGCGGTGACCGAGGAGGCGATGGCCAGGAACAGGGCGCCCTGGGTGCCCGGGGTGATGATCAGTTCGTTGGCGCCGCTGACGGGCGCGCCGGTGAACTGGGCCAGGTGGGCGGCCACGCGTTCGCGCAGTTCGGCGGCGCCGCGGTATTCGGTATAGGCCTGTTCGCCGCCGCGCTCGACGCCTTGGACGAATTGCTGCAGCGAGCCGGGTGTGGGGGCGAAGGCGCTGGTGTTGACGTCGCCGTGGGAGAAGTCGACCGGGGTGCCGGGCAGGGTGTCGCCGCGCAGCAGGCCCTCGAGGCCGGCGTTGCCCTGGCGCACTTCCTGGCCGGGCGCGTGGTCGGTGGACAGGCGGGCGAACTTGGCTTCGATCGGGGTCATGCGGGGTCTCCTTGTAGCGCTGCGGCGCGGATTCGCGGGTTCATTGCGCGCCGCGTCGGCGCGGCCAGGCGTGCGGGGCGATCAGATGGGCCGGGCGCGCATCGCGCAGCACCTCGATCACCTGTTCGGCGACCGCGCGGGCGGTACGGGCCAGCGCCTGATCGGTGCTGCCGCCGGCATGCGGGGCCAGCACCACCTGCGGCAGGCGCAGCAGCGGATGGTCGGCCGACGGCGGCTCGCTGGAGAAGACGTCCAGTCCGGCGCCGCCAAGCCGGCCCGCCTCGAGGTGGCGCGCCAGCGCCGCTTCGTCGACCAGGTCGGCGCGCGCGGTATTGATGAGCAGCGCGCCCGGCTTCATGGCCTGCAGCAGCGCGTCATCGACCAGGGGGCCGGCGCCGGGGCGCGCGGGCCGGTGCAGCGAGACGATGTCGGCCTCGCGCACCAGCGCGGGCAGGCTGTCGGCCCGCTGGCAGCCGGCCGCGGCGATGTCCTGCGGCGCCACCGAGGGCGAATAGACATGCACCGGCATACCGAAACCGCCGGTCGCCATGGCCGCCAGGGCGCGGCCGATCTGGCCAAAACCGACGATGCCCAGCGACATGCCGGACAGCTCGCGCAGCCCGGGTTCGTAGCGGGCGTTCCAGTTGCCCTGGCGCACCGCCTGGTCCAGCGGTACGGTGCGCTTGAGCAGCGCCATCGCCATGGCCAGCGCCAGTTCGGCCACCGAGCGCGCGTTGGCGCCGGGCGTGTTGACCACAGGTATGCCGAGCCGCTCGGCCGTGGCCAGGTCGATCATGTTGGTGCCGGTGCCGTGGTTGCCGATGACGCGCAGGCGCAGGCCGGCCTCGATGGCCCGCGTATCCAGGCCGGCGTTGCGGGTGATGACCGCGTCGCAGCCGGCGATGGCCGCGGCGACGTCGGCCATGCCGGCGCTGGCCGGCGTGATGCATTCGATGCCGGCCTCGCGCAGCAGCGCCAGGCCTTCTTCATGAATCGGTTGGACGATCAGGCATTTCATTGTCTGGGTTCTCATGGGTGCGGCGTAACGGGCTCGTCGTCGGCCAGGATGTCCGACAACAATTGGGTGGCGCAAGCGAAGTCCGCCATGTCCATGGCTTCATGGGGGTTGTGCGAACCATGTTCGTTGCGCACGAAGATCATGGCGGTCGGTATGCCTTGCTGGGCGAAGATGGCCGCATCGTGGCCGGCGCCGCTGGGCATGGTCAGCGCGGCGATGCCGCGCTGCCGCGCCTGCGCCGTCAGCCGGGCGATCAGGCCGGGGTC
This sequence comes from Bordetella genomosp. 6, assembly GCF_002119705.1. Lineage (NCBI taxonomy): Bacteria > Pseudomonadati > Pseudomonadota > Betaproteobacteria > Burkholderiales > Alcaligenaceae > Bordetella > Bordetella genomosp. 6. The sequence continues at coordinate 3,531,560 of NZ_CP021107.1, read as the reverse complement.
CATGGCGGCCGGCGCCGAGCCGGTGCGCGGCCCGAAATCGACCCGGGTGCCGGTGGCGCGCGCCGCCGCTTCGCCGCGTTCGCGCAACAGGCGGTCGAAGCGCTCCAGCAGCGCGGCGCTGATGCTGCGCACGTCCACGCAGCATTGCAGTTCGCCGGCCACCTTGCTGAAAGCGTGCTGCCGCGGGTCGGTCGCCATTTTGCCCACGGTGACGACCAGGTCCTCGCCGAAGTCTTCCAGCGTCTCCCAGTCGCGGTCCACGCTGGCTATCCACAGGGCGGCGGCGCGCACGGCGTCGCGCCGGTGGGCGCGGCCGACGGCGCCGGAGTGGGCGTATTCGCCATGCCAGGCCATGTCCCGGTAGCGGAAGCTGCCGCGGATGCCGGTGACGATGCCCGCCGGCATGCCGGCCTGGACCAGGGCGGGACCCTGTTCGATATGCAGCTCGACATAGCGGTCGATGCCGGCCGCGCGCAAGGCAGGCTGCCCATAGCTTTGTGGATCGATCGACAGGTCGGCCAGATGGTCGCGCAGGCTGCGGCCGGTGTCGGCGCGCCGCAGGTCGAGCGCGTCCGGGGCGACCAGGCCGAAGGCCGCCTTGCTGCCCAGGTAGGAGTAGGGGAACCAGGTGCTTTCCTCGGCGCGGATCGCCATGACCGTGACGTCGGCGGCAGGGCGCCAGCCGGCCGCGCGCCAGCCGGCCAGCACGGCCAGGCCGGCGACCACGCCCGCCGCGCCGTCGAAATTGCCGCCGGCCGGCACCGAGTCCAGGTGCGAGCCGGTCATGCGCGCCGGCCGCGCCGGGTCGCGGCCCGGCAGGGTGATGTAGAGATTGCCGCTGGCGTCGACGCGGGTGGGCAGGTCCAGGTCCCGCGCGCAGGCGCGCGCCAGGTCGTGGGCGCGCTGCTCGCCCGCGCCGTAGGCGTCGCGCGTGACGCCCACGCCGTCGAACGACTGTGCCCGCAGGCTGTCGAACAGCCGCGCCGCCAGGCCCAGGTCGGGGTCGGGAGCAGAATGCATGGGCTCAGGCCGGCGAATAGCTGGCGCGGGTGATGGGCGCCAGGCAATCGGTCAGCAGCCGGCCGTAGCCGGGGATGGCGCAAGACAGCCCGAGCAGGCGCAGGCAGGCCCAGAAGGTGGCCTGGTTGCTGGTGACCACCGGCTTGCCCAGTTCGTTCTCGATCCGCTCGATCATGTCCAGGGTGGCGAGGTTGGTGCACGACAGGAAGATGGCCTCGGCCTGCGGGCGGTCGATGTCGCGCGCCAGCTGGAACGTGGATTGCGGCGGCACCCGGCCGATGTCGCGGCGCTCTTCCTGGGTATGGCCCAGGTCCAGCCCTTCGATGGACACGACCTCGAAGCCGTATTGCTCCAGGAACTCGCGTTCGCGCTGGTTGACGAAGTCGATGTAGGGCGTGCCCACCGCGACGCGCCTGACGCCCAGGGCGCGCAGCGCCGCGACCACGGCGCCCGCGGTGGCGATGGCCGGCACCCCGACCCGTTCGCTCATGCCGTCGCACAGCTCGTCGAGCGAGCACACGATGGAGCCCGAGGTGCAGCCGTAGGCCACCACGTCGACTTCGGCCGTCTTGATGAGGTCGGCCGCCTCCAGCACGCCGCGCGCCATGCGGTCGTAGTTCTCCTGCGTGGCCGGGCCGGCGTTGATGGCGCGGCCGGTATGGATGGTCACGCCGTCGGGGGCGAGGCGGTAGAACTCGGGCTCGTTGATGGTGTTGGTGGAGGGCACGATCAGGCCGATCTTGGCGCGCCACGCATACGGGCGGTAGCGCGCAGTGGTTTTCATCCGGGTAGTGGCGGACATCAGGCGGTCTCCTCGCGCGGGGCCAGGCGGTGCAGCCCCGCCGCGGCCTGGCTGAAAGTGTTGAACAGGGCGTTGACGTCATTGCTGAACGGCATCCAGCGTATGCCGCGCGCGATCCAGCGCTCGGCGGCGGCCAGGTCCTGGCAGCTGAAGCCCCAGGGCACGCCGTGGCGGTCGCAGGTGGCGATCACGTGTTCGACCGCTTCCTGGTAGAGCGGGTGCTGCATGTCGCCGGGTATGCCCAGGTCCTGGGTGAGGTCGTCCGGGCCGATCATGATGGCGTCCAGGCCGGGCACGGCGCAGATGCGGTCGAGGTTGTCCAGGCCGACGCGGGTCTCGGCCATCGCGATGGTCAGGGTATGGGCGTTGAGTTCGGCGGTCTGCGCCAGCGGCGAGGACAGCCTGACGTAGTCGGTGTGCGGGCCGCGCATGTTGAGGATGCGCTGGCCGTCGGGGTAGTACTTCGTCTGGTGCAGGATCCGGCTCAGCTGCTCGGGCGTCTCGACATTGGGCAGCAGCAGGCCCATGGCGCCGGCGTCCAGCGGCCGGGTGTAGTCGTGCGAGTCCGAGCCGGCCGGGCGCACGATGGGCACGATGCCGGCTTCGCGGGCCATCAGGCACAGGTTGGCGACTTCCGAGATGGAGAAGTCGCTGTGCTCCATCTCGATCAGCACGAAGTCCAGCCCGGTGACCGACAGCAGCTTCATGAAACGGGGATGGCGGACCATGGTGGCCCAGGTGCCGAACACCGGCTTGCCCTGCTGCCAGATCTGCTTGAGGGGATTGTGCTTCACGCCTTGGCTCCTTCGCTCTGGAACGACATGGCGCTGAACTTGCGCGCGGCCTCGCTCATGTAGTCCACGGTGGCGTCCCAGATGGCCTGGCCCTGCTCGGCGCTGGCCTGGGTGGGATCGCCCTGCGTGCCGATCGGGGAATAGTCGCTGATGTCGCTGAACACCGAGAAGCTGGAGCCGCCCAGGGTCACCTTGCCGCTGGACACTGTGTTGACGCCCTCGGTGAACGAGCGCAGCGATTGCGCGGCGCGCGCCCGCTCCATGAAGACCAGTTCGGGAAACTTCGCCAGCGCCACCGAGGTGACCATTTCGGAGGCATGGCCGCTGGGCGACTGGCGGGTCTTGAGGCGGCCCGCCGCCATGTCGCGCATGATGGAGAATACGTCGATCAGGCCGCCCACCGCGCCGTAGCGGCGGCGCAGGTGGCGGCACACGCTTTCTATCGGCCCCAGCGAGCCGGCGTGGATATTGATGAAGAAGAAGTGCCTGAAGCCCTGGCCCGCCAGGCTGTCGCCGATCTCCTTGAGATAGTCCTCGATGGTGCGCATCTCCACCGACAGCGTGCCGGGATAGTCCAGGAACATCGCCGAGTAGTTGACCGGCACGATGGGCGCGACCGCCAGTCCGGTGCGCGCGCCGATTTCGGTGGCGATGCCTTCGCAGATGCGCAGCTCGGTGCCGGTGGCCAGGTGGGCGCCGTACTGCTCGACGGCGCCGACCGGAATCAGGATGGTGTCGTGCTTGCCGAGATAGGCGCGGATATCGTCGTAGGGGTGTTGGTCTATTCGCATGGCGTAGGGGGTGTGGGTAAGGGGGGAATGGGCGGCGCTATTGCTGCCACGGGTTGACGGACCACAGCTTGCGCAGTTCGCGGTCCACGGCTTGCAGGTTCTTGATGTATTCGTCGCGCTTGAGGTAGCGCAGCGGCTGGTAGGTATTGCGGGCGCGCGTCAGGTAGGTGTCGTCGCGGTTGCATTCGTCCACGGCGCGCGTGAGCTGCGCCATGGCCTCGGCGGGGATGCCGCGCGGCGCGGCCAGGCCGCGCATCGATCCGCCCAGGACGGTATAGCCAGCCTCCTGGAAGGTCGGGATGTCGGGCGCCTGGCTGGAGCGCGCCGGGCTCATGATGCCGAGGATGCGCCAGGGCTTGCCGTTGGCGAACGTGATGGCTTCGCCCAGGTTGGTCATGGCGCCGTCGATGACCTTGCCCAGCAGCGCGACGCTGGCCGGCGAGGCCCCCTGGAACGGCACGGCGGTCAGCTTGATGCCGGCGGCCTGCTCCAGCGACAGCGCCGAGATGTGGCCGGCCGAGCCGATGCCCTGCGTGCCGACCGTAATGGCGCCCGGCTTGGCTCGCGCCGCCGCCACCAGGTCGGCGACGGTGCGGATCGGACTGTCGGCGTGCACGCTGACGGTGCCGGGGTCTTCGACCAGGTTGGCGATGAAATCGAAGCTGTCGAGCGTATAGGCGGTCTTGCGTTCGATCGGCAGGCTGATCACCCCCGGGGTGTTGACCAGCCCGATGGTGTAGCCGTCCGGCGCGGCCTGGGCCAGCGCGCTCAGCCCGATGTCGCCCGAGGCGCCAGGCTTGTTGAGCACCACGAAGCGCGCGGCGGGGATCTTGCTTTCCATGCAGGCGGCGATGGTGCGGGCGGTCAGGTCCGAGCCGGCGCCGGCCGGGAAAGGCACGATCAGGTTGATGGGGCGCTCGGGATAGGCGCCGAAACAGAGCGCGGGCAAGGCGAGCAGCGAGCAGAGCAGGGCTTTTTTCATGGTGGGGATTCCTGGAGGGTTCAACGGTTCCATGCGGAGGTCTGCCACAGGTTTTGCAACTGCGCGAGCTGGTCCGTCAACACCTTTGCATAGTCGTCGCCGGACACCACCCTGATTTCCTGCTCGGCCTTGCGCGCATCGTCGAGGAATTGCGGGTCGGCGGCGGCCCGCGCGACCAGCGCGGCCACTTGCCCGCGCCGCTGCGCATCCATGCCGGAGGGGGCGCCGATTCCGCGCAGCGAGCCGCTTTGCAGCGGATAGCCGGCTTCGCCGAAGGTCGGCAGCGCCGGCGCCATGCGCGAGCGCGCCGCGCTCATCACGCCCAGCGTGCGCCAGGGCGCGCCCTTGGCATAGGCCAGCGCCTCGCCCAGGTTGGCCGTCGCGACGTCGATCTGGCGGCCCATCAGCGCCGTGCGCACGTCGGCGGTGCCCTTGAAGGGGATGTGTTGCAGCTTTATGCCCGCCGCCTTCTCGAACATCAGCATGGACAGGTGCCCGGCCGAGCCGATGCCGGCGCTGCCATAGGTCAGCCCGTTGGGCTGCCGGCGGGCGGCCTCGACCAGGTCGGCGATCGTGTGGATCGACTGGTCGGCGTGGACGCTGAGCGTGGCCGGGTCATCGACCAGGTTGGCGATCAGGACGAACGAATCCAGGCTGAACTGGGCCCGGCGCTCGATCGGGATGCTGAGCACGTTGGGCGTGTTGATGATGCCCAGCGTGTAGCCGTCGGGCGCGGCGCGCGCCACCTGGGCCATGCCGATCTCGCCGCCGGCGCCCGGCTTGTTGATCACCGTCACCGGCTGGCCCGCCTGGCGCTCCAGGGCCCGGGCGAACAGGCGCGCCGTCAGGTCGGTGCCGCCGGCGGCGGTGAACGGCACCACCAGCGTGATCGGCTTGTCGGGATAGGGCTGGGCCGACGCCGGCGCGGCGATGGCCAGCGCGGCAAGCAGGCCCGGCAGGGCGCGAAACGGGAGCAGCATGGTTCATACCCCTTGCATTGTTCGGTCCGTCCGTCTGATGCGTCCGGTAAAAGCCTGTCGCCGCGGCGGCCCTGTACGGCCGGCCAGGCGTGGCGACGCCCACTGCAAACAACACTTTCGTTCAACTCCGGGGTCATGCTATACATAGATTTGATGTATGAAAAACTCTATTTTTTTGTGCCTCTTATAGATATTTTTTGTTATTCATGATCAAGGAACTTCGCACCCTGGTTGCCGTGGCCGAGCACGGCAGCATCACCGCGGCGGCGCAGCACATCGGCCTGACGCAGGCGGCGGCCAGCGCGCAGATCCAGCGCCTGGAGGAAAGCCTGCAGGTGCAGCTGTTCGACCGGGTGGGCCGGCAGGTGCGGCTCAACGCGGCCGGGGTGGACGCCGTGGCGCGCGCCGGGCACATCCTGCATCTCTGCGACGAGCTGCGCGATGCGCCGCAACGGGGCAGCCTGCGCGGGCACCTGCGGCTGGGCGCCATCCAGAGCATGCAGCGGCAATACCTGCCGCGCATCATCGAAGCGCTGATCGGCGAACACCCCGAGGTCAGCACCCACCTGGAGCTGGGCGGCTCGCTGCCGCTGCTGACGCTGGTGGACCACGGCAAGCTGGACGCGGCGCTGGTGGTCAAACCCTTCTTCGCGCTGCCGCCCGAACTGAAGTGGGTGCCGCTGCTGCAGGAGCCGTTCAAGGTCGTATGCCCGGCGGACGAGGCCGGCGGCGACTGGCGGCAGATCCTGAAGACGCTGCCGTTCATCCGCTACGACAGCGCCTCGTTCGGCGGCCGGGTGGTCGATCGCTTCCTGCAGACGCACCGGCTGGTGCCCCGCTGCCAGATCCAGTCGCAGGATGTGGACGCCATCCTGGAAATGGTGGCCTGCGGGCTGGGCGCGGCGCTGGTGCCCATCACCGACGGGGCGCGCCACCAGGGCCGCATACGCGCCCTCGACCTGGGCGAGCATTGCTTCTATCGCGAAGTGGGCATGGTGCATCCGGTGCATCCGCGCCAGGGCGGGCTGGCGATGGAGCTGGTGCGCGTCACGCAGGCGCAGCTGCGCGACGCGCCGTTCGCGCACCCCTTGCTCGAGGGCGAGTGAGTGCGGCTACCATCGGGGAACGATTCATCGCAGGAGGCTTGCAGGCATGGCGACCGCCCATGGCATCACGCGGCACCACGACGCGGATCCGGATGAGGATCCGTGGGTGCGGGGCCTGCGCCCGCTGCCATCCTGGTGAGGCCTCATGTTCCCGGTTGTCCGGCGGCGCTATTGCATGCCGTGGTATTTCCTGCCCAGGTCCATGGTGGCGCGGTAGAACCCTTCCTTGCTGCCGCAGTCGTAGCGCACGCCGTCGTAGGCGTAGCCGAACACGCCCGGGTCGTCCAGCAGGGTGGCGATGGCATCGGTAAGCTGGATTTCGCCGCCCACGCCCGGACGGGTGTTTTCCAGCGCAGCGAAGATGCGCCAGTCCAGCACATAGCGGCCGACGACCGCCATGTCCGAGGGCGCCTGCGCGGGCGCGGGCTTTTCGACGATCTCCTCCACTTGCATGATCGCGCCCGATACCGTCTTGCCCGCGACGATGCCGTACTGGCTGGTGCTGCGTGACGGCACGCGCTGCAGGGCCAGCACGCTGCCCTGGAATTCGCGCGCGACTTTCATCATCTCGCCGATGACCGCGCGCGGCGCGTCGATCAGGTCGTCGGCCAGCAGGACCGCGAACGGCTCGCGCCCGACGATGGGCGCCGCGCACAGGACGGCATGCCCCAGCCCCAGGGCCGCCGGTTGCCGCGTGTAGACGCACTTGACGTCGGGCGGGATGACGTGGCGCACCATGTCGAGCATGGCCAGCTTGTTCTTCTGTTCCAGGTCGCGCTCGAGCTCCGGCGCCCGGTCGAAGTGATCCTCGATGGCGCGCTTGTTGCGGCCCGTGACGAAAATCAGTTCGGTGATGCCGGCCGCCACGGCTTCCTCGACGGCGTACTGGATCAGCGGCTTGTCGACGACGGGCAGCATTTCCTTGGGCATGGCCTTGGTGGCGGGCAGGAATCGCGTGCCCAGTCCGGCGACGGGAAAGACAGCTTTGCGCACGGTATGCATGGTTTACCTCGATGGGTTGGGGCTGGCAGCGGGCGCTGCTATCCGTCACCCGAGCAGGTTGCGTGCCCGGTTCCGGCCGGGTTTACCCCCGGCGCACGGTGCGCCCGGGCGGGCGCGCCGCGGGCATGGGGATTGCGGGGATACGCGGGTTTACCACCCTGGCGCGCCATCCGGGCCGCGCCGCGCGACACAAGGAGCCTCGCATGAAATCCCTATTCATCACCGGCGCCGCCTGCATGGCGATGGGACTGGCCGCCGCCGGCGCGGTGCAGGCGCAGACACAGACCCAGACACAGCAGCCGCCGGTTTCGCCGGCGGCCGGCGTCGACAAGCTGGACAGCGCCGACCGCGATTTCCTGGAAGACGCCGCCCAGGCCGGCCACCTCGAAGTGGAGGGCAGCAAGCTGGCCCTGGAAAAGGCCCGCTCCACGCAGGTCAAGGATTTCGCCCAGAAGATGATCGACGACCATACCAAGGTCGGCGTGCAGCTCGATACCCTGGCGCGCGGCAAGGGGTACCAGGCGCCGGCGGAGCCGTCGCTGGTGCAGAAGGCCAAGCTGCAGGCGCTCAGCTTGCGCGACGAGGGCTTCGACAAGGCCTACGCCGATGAGATCGGCGTGGCGGCGCACGAAGATGCGGTCGAACTGTTCACCAAGGCCGCCAGCGAGGCCAAGGACCCCGAGGTCAAGCAGTTTGCCGCCACCACGCTGGAAAGCCTCAAGACGCATCTGGAAATGGCCAAGACCCTGCAACAGGCGGTTGCGCCGGCCAAGCAATGACATTGTCGGCCGTGCGCGCGTGCGGCTAGTCCAGGCGCGCGAGAACCGAGCCAACCAGGTACAGCACGGCCAGGCTCAGCAGCCACAGGGCGATCAGTGCGCGCGCCTTACGGCGTCTTGCGCGCCGGCTTTCGGGGGCGGCCATACGCGTCCTTGCCGGCGGGTGCCTGTTTGCCGCCGGCCGGGTAGCCGGAATTGCTGGCAGGGTCGGGGTTGTGCCTGCCGGTTGGCGGCTCGCTGGCCTCGGGGCCGCTGCGGTGGGCGCGCTGGCCCTGGGCGGGAGGGGGGCGGTTGGGCATGAGGAACTCCTGGGCTGGGATGAACGGGAATGACGGGCACGCGCCTTGCCGGCCGAAGCGGCAAGGCGGCCGCTCGCCGCCGGTCCTTGAAGGAGGTGCGAGATGACGAAATTCACCAGGCAGACCGACGCGCGGGTCCAGGAGGACAGCATCGTCTTCCGGATGGAAACCGCCGGCGTGTGGCGGGATTTCGAGATTTCCGGCGATGTGCTCAGGCGCCGCTTCGGCGCCCGCGACGGGAGCCCGCCCGAATTGCTGCAGGCCTTCGAGCGCGCGGCCGGGCCTTTGCGCGAGCTGGCGCACCGGGCGCAATGGGTGCCGTCGGACGGATGCATCGAGATCGGCGCCGGAGATTTCGAGGAGCGCTGAGGCGGCGCTCGCGTCGGGCGGGGCGTAGCGGTTCGTCAATGTCTACTCCATGCGGCGCGGCCGCGAGCGCGCCATGCAGCAACCGCCATGCCCGTGGGAATACCGCTTGCTGCTCGGGCCGGGCGGGCGCGCCGTCCCGGATGCGCCCCAGTCGACGAGGAGCAATGGCATGAAATACCGATTGAAGCCCATGCGCGACCAGGTGATGGTGATTACCGGCGCGGGCAGCGGCATAGGCGCGGCTACCGCGCGCCTGGCGGCCAGGCGCGGCGCCCGGGTGGTGCTGGCCGGACGCGGAGAGGAAGCCTTGGCCAAGGTGGCGGCGGAGATCGGCCGCGAGGGCGGCCAGGCCGTGGTGGTCAAGGCCGACGTGGGCGTGGAGGAGGATCACGAGCGCATCCTGGCCCAGGCGGTTTCCAGTTTCGGCCGGGTGGACACCTGGGTCAACAATGCGGGGGTGTCGATCTACGGCACGCTGGAGCAGGTGCCCATCGCCGACCAGCGCAAGCTGTTCGAAACCGATTACTGGGGCGTGGTCTACGGCAGCATGGCCGCGGTGCGCCACATGAAGACGGCTGGCGGCGGCGCGATCGTCAACGTGGGCAGCGAGGTGTCGGACCGCGCGGTGCCCCTGCAAGGGGCGTATTCGGCGGCCAAGCACGCCGTCAAGGGCTATACCGACGCCTTGCGCATGGAGCTGCAGCAGGAAGGGACGCCCATCTCCGTGACCCTGATCAAGCCCGCCTCGGTGGCGACAAGCTATACGGCCCATGCGCGCAACTACATGGACGTGCAGCCCGACCTGCCGCCGCCGGTCTACGCGCCCGAGGTGGCCGCGCAGGCCATCGTGCACGCCGCCGAGCATCCGGTGCGCGACCTGTATGTGGGCGGCGCCTCCAGCGCGATCGCGGCGTTCGGGCAGAGCATGCCGGGGCTGGCCGACCGCATGGCCGGATGGCTGGTGCGGCACCAGCGCGGCCGCCAGCCGGCCGGGCAAAGCGCCGATTCCCTCTATGACCCCGGCGGCGAGCCGGCCGCGCCCGCTACCGTGCATGGCAGGCGCAGCGTCTACACCCAGCTCGCCATGCACGGCCGCACCACGCTGGTGACCGGCGCCGTGCTGGTGGGCGGCGCGACCCTGTGGGCGCTGCGCGGCAGGCGCTGACGCATCGGGGCCGGCACGGCGATTGCGACCGTGCGCCGGTCCTGGCCACGGTGGCGAAATCATTCTGGAGAACACTATGTTTGCTCACAACAAGCGGCTGCAGTACACGGTACGGGTGGCGCAGACCAACCCCGGGCTGGCGAACCTGCTGCTGGAACAATTCGGCGGCCCCCAGGGAGAGCTTGCGGCCGCGTGTAGATATTTCACCCAGGCCCTGGCCGAGGACGACCCGGGCCGCAAGGACATGCTGCTCGATATCGCGACCGAGGAGCTCAGCCACCTGGAAGTCATCGGCACGTTGGTGGCGATGCTGAACAAGGGCGCCAAGGGCGTGCTGGCGGAGGCGACCGAATCCGAGGCCGAGGTATTTCGCCGGCTCAACGGACCGGGCAACGATTCGCACGTGACCCAGGTGCTGTATGGCGGCGGCCCGGCGCTTACCAATTCCGGCGGCCAGCTGTGGAACGCCGGCTATATCGATACCATCGGCGAGCCGACGGCGGATCTGCGCTCCAACATCGCCGCCGAAGCGCGCGCCAAGATCATCTACGAACGCCTGATCAACGCCACCGACGATCCCGGGGTCAAGGATGCACTGGGCTTTCTGATGACCAGGGAGGTATCGCACCAGCGCTCGTTCGAGAAGGCCCTGTATGCGATCGAACCCAACTTCCCGCCCGGCAAGCTGCCCGGCGATCCGCGCTTTGCCAACGTGTATTTCAACATGTCCCAGGGCGAAGGCGACATGCGCGGCTCGTGGAACAGCGATGCCAATTTCACCTACGTGAGCGAGCGGGACGACCAGCAGGCCATCGACGGCGACGGCCTGCCGCAGGTCGCGCTCAAGGGGGGCGAGAAGAAGGCGCTGCAGGCCATGGTGTCGCGCACGGCCTCCGACCCGCAGGCCGATCCGGTCACCGGCGCGGACCTTGGCGCCGGCGGCCAGCCCGAAGTGGGTGAAGACCGGGCCGGCTAGGCGCCCTGCGGCGGCCACGGCGCCCGTGCCGGCGGGCGCCGTGGCCATGCTCATCCGGCCCCCCTATTGGCGCGACGCGCACTCTGTGGGAATATGCTCTCCGCGCTACGGCATTTCGTGCCGGTCGGGCGGCCAGCCATGGCCGCCCGACCGGCCCGCGGTGACACGGATTCTCCTGCCTGACCGATGCCGGCCCAGTCCGGCCCATGCTTCTGACAGAGTGAGTGGGGCACCATGACTATAGAGGCTCTCGCGGATGTCGTTCGGCTGCACCCCGAACTTGCGTTGTTCGCCGCCATCGTATTCGGCCACTTCATCGGCAAGATCGAGATCCGCAAGGTGAGCCTGGGCACGGTGGTGGGCACCCTGATCGCGGGCATGATCCTCGGCCTGCTGTTCGAGCCCGAGATTCCCGACCTGCTGAAGTGGGCCTTCTTCGACCTGTTCCTGTTTGCCGTCGGCTACTCGGCCGGCCCGCAGTTCTTCGCCAGCCTCAAGCGCGAAGCCTTGCCCCAGATGGCGCTGGCGGTGGTCGTGTCATGCACCGGCCTGGCGGCGGCCATCGCCATGGTGGCGCTGTTCCGTTTCGATCCGGGGCTGTCGGCCGGGCTGGTGTCGGGGTCGATGACCCAATCGGCGGCGCTGGGCAGCGCGCTCAGCGCCATTGCGGCCATGGACGTGGACGAAGCGACCCGCGCGCTGCTGACCGCGCACGCCCCGCTGGCCGACGCCACGACCTACATATTCGGCGAGGTCGGCCTGATCCTGTTCGTGACGGTGGTGGCGCCGCGCCTGCTGAAGATAGACCTGCGGCAGGTCGCGCGCGAGGCCGAGGCCGAGCTGCAGGCGCGCACCGACGAGGACGACGCCGCGCTGTGGGACCAGGCGCCGCTGTCGCTGCGGACCTACCGGCTGGAAAACGCCGAGCTGGACCAGCGCACCGTGCACGAGTTCGAGCGCCGCTACGCGGCCGGCCGCCTGACGGTGACGGGAATACGGCGCGGCGACCAGCTGCTGCGCGACGTGGGCGCCGATGCCCGGCTGGCGCTGGGCGACATCGTGCTGGTGGCGTCGCGGCGCGCCGGCGTGGTGGGCGCGGCGCTTGAAGTGGGCACCGAGGTCGACGACCAGGAGCTGCTCAGCGAACCCATGGTGCGCGCCTCGATCGTGCTGACGCGGCGCGAAATGGCCGGCAAGACGCTGGGCGAGCTGGCGCGCGGGGCCGCGCGCGGCCTGTTCCTCGATTCGCTGCATCGCGGCGAGAGCACGCTGCCGCGCGCGATGGGCACGCGGGTGCAGCGCGGCGACGTATTCAAGCTGACCGGCAGCCGCGCCGCCATCGCGACCGCGGCCAGGAACCTCGGCTTCATCGAGCATGACCAGGGCCGCACCGACCTGGTCTACCTGGCCGGCGGGGTCGTGGTCGGCATTCTGTTCGGCTTGCTGCAAGTGCACCTGACCGGCGTGCCGCTGGGCCTGGGCACCAGCGGCGGGGTGCTGGTGGTCGGGCTGGTGGCGGGCTGGCTGTACAGCCGCTATCCGGTGGTCGGCCATATCCCCGAGCCCGCGCTGCGCCTGCTGTCGGACGTGGGCCTGATCGTGTTCATCGCCGCCATCGGGCTGGCGGCCGGCCCGCACGCGGTGCAGGCCATCCACGAGGGCGGCATCGCGCTGTTCGCCAAGCTGCTCGGCGCCGGCGTGGTGGTGACGCTGGCCGGCCCCATCGCCGGCCTGCTGCTGGGCCATTACGTGCTCAAGCTGCCGCCGATTGCGCTGCTGCCCGGCATCGCCGGCGCGCAGACCACCGTGGCTACGCTCAACGCGCTCAAGGAGCGCGGCGGCAGCGACGCCTACGCCATCGGTTTCACTGTGCCGTTTGCCGTCAGCAATGTGCTGATCACGCTGTGGGGGCCGGTCATCGTGGCGTGCGCCGTGGCGCTGTCGCGCTAGCCCAGGTCGGCGCGAAAGCTGCGCTCGCTGCTGCGCAGCAGGCGCATGTTGCTCTTGAGCATGTCGAACACGCGGCGGGTCAGCGGCCGCACGACGTTCTTGCGCACGAACAGGTAATAGGCCACGTCGGGCAGGCGGGGCAGGCCGTCGGCCTCGCCCAGCACGCGGAATTCGGCGTCGAGCAGCTCCACGCCGCGCGCGGTCACGCCCAGCCCGGCGCGCAGCGCCGCCTTGATTCCTATCAGGCTCGATGATGTATAGCTGGGCGACCAGCGGATTCCCGCGTCGTCCAGGGCCTCCTGCGCCAGGCGGCGGAACAGGCTGGGCCCGTCGGCCAGCACCAGCGGGATGGGCTTGGTGCTGTCGAGCAGATAACTGGCCGAACAGAGCCACACGGTGGGCGAGCTGCGCAGCACCACGCCTTCGAGCGTCGGGTCGTGGCGGTTGGAGATCGTCATGTCGATCTCGCCGCGATGCAGCGACTCCATCAGGAAGGGGCTGCGCCCGACATGGATGTCGATCTGCAGCAGCGGCGAGACGCGCGCCACCTGCGCCAGCAGCGGCGGCAGCATGTTGTCGGCGACGTCGTGGGGCGCGCCGATGCGCAGCACCCCCTCCAGGCTGCCTTGCTGCAGGCTGCGCAGGGCCTCGTCGTTGACCGCCAGCAGGTGCCGCGCGTAGTCCAGCAGGCGCAGGCCGAGCGGCGTCAGGCGCTTCTGCCGCCCGCGGCGTTCGAAGATCGCCCGCCCCAGCTGGCTCTCCAGCCGTTGCATCTGCTGCGTGACGGCGGACTGGGTCTTGCCGATATGGACCGCGGCCGCGGCGAAGCCGTCCTTCTCCTGTATGACGACCAGCGTCCTGAGCGCGTCCAGATCCAGTGTGTCCATTTATCAGTTTCGCTAATTGATTTTGGCTCGATTCTAGATTGTTTCCCCCTGCCCGGGTGCCTATATTTTGAACTCTCACAGTTTGGCGAAACCATAGGGAGTGAATCATGACAGCAGCGGCAGAACGCGAGCAGGTTGTGCAGGGCGCGATGCAGCGCATCAAGCAGATCGCCGAGGCGGGCGAATTCGATCGCGCGGCGCTCGACGGCATCCTGGCCGAGCTCAATCAACTGGCGGCGCGCGCCTCGCTGTGGAGCGAAGCGGATTTCGCGGCGCCGCAGGACGGCGAGCTGCAGGCCCGTTACCTGATCTCGGAAGACGCCGACCAGAGCTATGCGCTCTATCTCAACGTCATGCGTCCGGGCAAGCGCATCGTTCCGCACAACCATACGACCTGGGCGTGTATCAGCGCCGTCGACGGCGTCGAGCTCAACCGCGTCTATGAACGCCTGGACGACGGCAGCGTGCCGGGCAAGGCGCAGCTGCGCGAGATCGACCAGGTCACGGTCGAGCCGGGCACCGGCATCGCCCTGATGCCCGACGACATCCATTCGGTGGAAATCCTGCCCGGGCAGGTCATCCGCCACCTGCACCTGTACGGACGCGCGCTCGAGACGCTGACCGAGCGCATCGGCTACGACCTGGAGAAAGGCACCTGCGAAATCATGTCGATCGGCGTCCAGACGCGCCGCCACTGACGTGCCCAGTATCCATCCCACCCCTCCTACCGTGGCGGACATGCATTTCATCAACGCGCAGACCCTGAAGTCCTGGCTGCATGACGGCGCCGAGATCGCGCTGTTCGACGTGCGCGAGCACGGGCAGTACGGCGAGTCCCATTTGTTCCACGGCATCACGCTGCCCTACAGCCGGCTGGAAGCCGACGTGCAGCGCCTGGCGCCGCGCAGGCAGGTGCGCCTGGTCGTCTACGACGATGGCCAGGGCGTCGCGCAGGCGGCCGCGCGCCGGCTGGCGGCGCTGGGCTATGGCGACGTGCACGTGCTCGAGGGCGGCACGCCGGCCTGGCAGGCCGCGGGCTACGCGTTGTTTGCCGGCGTGAACGTGCCGTCCAAGACGTTCGGCGAACTGGTCGAGCAGGTCTATGACACGCCGCACGTCACCGCCGTCGAACTGGACGCCATGCTGAGCGCCGGCGAGGATGTCGTCGTGCTGGACGGACGCCCTTATGCGGAATACCGCAAGATGGCGATTCCCGGCGCGACGAACTGCCCCAACGGCGAGCTGGCCTATCGCATCGGCAAGCTGGTGCCCAGCGACAGGACGCGCATCGTGATCAATTGCGCCGGCCGCACGCGCAGCATCATCGGCGCGCAGACGCTGATCAACCTGGGCCTGCCCAATCCGGTGGCGGCGCTGCAAAGCGGCACGCAGGGCTGGATGCTGGCCGACCTCGAACTGGAACACGGCGCCAGCCGCCGCTATGGCGGACCGTCCGATGACATCGAAGCCGCACGCGACGCGGCCGCGGCGCTGGCGCGGCGCCACGAGGTGCCGGCGGTCGACGCCGAGACGGTGCGGGGCTGGGTGCGGGACGGGCAGCGCACGGTATTCCTGTGCGATGTGCGCACGCCGGAGGAATACGCCGCGGGCACGCTGGCCGGCGCCCAGCACACGCCCGGCGGCCAGTTGATCCAGGCCACCGACCAGTACGTGGGCGTGCGCCGCGCGCGGCTGGTGCTGTTCGACGCCGACGGGGTGCGGGCCCGGGTGGTGGCCAGCTGGCTGTGCCAGATGGGGCACGAGGCCTATGTGCTCGATGGCGGGCTGGCCAGCGGGCTGGTCCTGCCGGCGCCGGCGCCGGCCCTGCCGCGGCCCGAAGAGGTCGACCCCGCGACGCTGGCGGCCTGGCTGGACGAGGGCCGGCCGCTCGCGCTCATCGACGTGGGCGCCAGCATGCGCTACCGCCAGGCGCACATCGCGCAATCGCGCTGGTCGATCCGGCCGCTGCTGGCCGAGGCCCTGGCCGGCTGCGCCGATCCCGTGGTGCTGGTGGCCGACGAACCCGGCGTGGCCGCCTGCGCCGCGGCGGAACTGGCCGGGCTGGGCGTGCCTGCGCGGGTGCTGGCGGGCGGGCTGCAGGCGTGGATCGACGCGGGCTTTCCGGTGCGGTCCAGCCCCGACACCCCCCCCGACGACGCCTGCATCGACTATCTGTTCTTCGTGCACGACCGCCACAGCGGCAACAAGGCCGCGGCGCGCCAGTACCTGGAATGGGAAGTCAACCTCATCTCGCAACTGGACGAACGCGAACTGGGCGAATTCCGCCTGCCGCGGCGTTGAGCCGCGACGCACTCCACCTTGGCCATGACCATGACAGACACCTCACCCCCTCGCCACCTGCAGACCCGCTTGCTGCATGCGGGCAAGAAGCCCGCCTACGACGGCGGCGCCCCGGTCAATCCGCCGGTCGTGCGGGCCAGCACGGTGATATTCGACAACGTCGCGCAACAGCGCGACCTGCGCGCGCGGCGCTCGGGCGAACGGCTGTTCACCTACGGCGCGCGCGGCAACCCGACCGGCTTCGCGCTGGAGGACGCGGTCAGCGAACTGGAAGGCGCGTATCGCACCAAGCTGTTTCCCACAGGCCTGGCCGCCATCGCCATGGCGCTGCTGTCGTACCTCAAGCCGGGCGACCATCTGCTTATGTCCGACGCGGTCTACGAGCCGGCGCGCAAGCTGGTGCATTCGTTCCTGGCGCCGTACCAGATCCGCTGCACCTTCTTCGCCGCGGACGGTTCGGACGTAGAGGACAAGCTGGAGCCCGCCACGCGCATGATCTACGCCGAGTGCCCCGGCTCGCTGGTGTACGAGATGTGCGACCTGCCGAGGCTGGCCGAGATCGCGCACCGCCACGGCGCGCTGCTGGCGTGCGACAACACCTGGGGCTCGGGCTGCCAGTACCGGCCGCTGGCGCTGGGCGCCGACGTGTCCATCATGGCGGCCACCAAGTACCTCAGCGGCCACTCGGACGTCATGATGGGCACGGTGGCAACCACGCAAGCCGCCTGGCCGGCGCTGTCCGAGCGCAGCGATGCGTTCGGCATGACGGTCAGCCCGGACGACGCGTACCTGGTGCTGCGCGGCATACGCAGCCTGGCGGCGCGCCTGGCCATGCACGAACGCCACGCGCTGCGCATCGCCGGCTACCTGCAGGAACGTCCCGAGGTGCGCACGGTGTTCTGTCCGGCGCTGCCCGGCCATCCCGGGCACGACATCTGGCGCCGCGACTGCAGCGGCACCAACGGCCTGCTGTCGTTCGAACTGCAGCCGGGGTTCGAGCGCGCCGCCGCCGAGCATTGGATCGACAGCCTCGCGCTGTTCGGCCTGGGCGCCTCCTGGGGCGGCTACGAAAGCCTGGTGACGCTGGCCGACCTGGGCGCCGCGCGCAGCGTGGCCGACTGGTCCGGGCGCGGCGTCGTGGTGCGGCTGCACATCGGCCTGGAAGACCCGCAAGACCTGATCGCCGACCTGGACCAGGCGTTCGCCGTCCTCGGCCCGGCCGGCAAGCACAACACCGTATCGAGGAGCGAAGCGTGAACATTGGTCAATGGCTTGAAGAGGACGGCGGCGCGGCGCGCCGCAGCGGCCGGCTGCGGGTCGGCTCGATGGCCTCGGGCGTCGAGATATTCCTGCCCTATATCGCCTTGCGCGGCGCGCGCCCCGGCCGCACGCTGTGGCTGCACGGCCAGGTCCACGGCGACGAGATCAACGGCATGGTGGCGGCGCTGCGCTTCGCCAACAGCCTGGATCCGGCGGCCATGAGCGGCAACCTGGTGGTCACGCCCACCGGCAACCCGCAGGCGCTCGACGCGCGCCGCAAGCGCAACCCCTACGACGAGCTGGACCTGGACCAGAGCTATCCGGGCAAGGCCGATGGCATGATCACCGAACGGGTCGCGCACGCGCTCATCGAGCAGGTACGCGGCGTGGCCGACGTGCTGATCAATCTGCACACCATGAACCCGCTGTTCGACTCGCGTCCGTACTGCGTGTACAAGACGCCGCCCAACGACCGCGTGCGCGAGGACGACCTGCTGGCCGCGATGGCGCCGTTCTTTCCGGTGCTGGCCTGCCGCCAGGACGTGGGCGGCAAGGGCGAGCTGCCCGGCAACATCGCCGGTGCACTGGACTACCAGTGCCTGGCGGCCGGCGTATGCGCCTTCATGCTGGAGCTGGGCGCGGGCAACCGCTACCAGCCCGAGCATATCGAGCGCGCCGAGATGGGCTTTCGCACGCTGGCGCGCAGCATGGGCATCCTGCCCGGCGCGCCGGCGGCCGAGGACCATGCGCCGGCGCTGCGCCAGGTGTCGCGGCGCGGCTGGATCACGGCCGACGAAGGCGGACTGTTCGTGCCGCGCTACTGCGCCGGCGACCGCGTGCCCGAAGGCGCGTCGCTGGGCGAGGTGATCGCCCTGGACGGCACGGTCACGCCGGTTGCGCCGATGCCGCGCGAAGGCATCCTGATCGGCCTGCGTTCGGACCCGGTGGTGCACACCGGCGAGCGCCTCGCCTTCGTGGCCTGGGAGTGGCGCGACGCGCCGACCCCGGCTCCGTCCTGGCGCTGAGCCACGCCGGCGCCGCCATATCTACTCCAATACCTGGACAAGGGAACTGCATCATGACCATTCTGGCGAAGTTCACCCGCCGGCTGACGCTGGCCGCCACGACCCTGGCCACCGCGCTGGCGGCCTTCGGGCCCGGCGCGCAGGCCGCCGGCTTTCCGGCCGAGGGGCGCCCCGTGCGCATCGTGGTGGGTTTTCCGCCGGGCGGCGGGGCGGACGTGCTGGCGCGCGCCATTGCCCCGGGCCTGGCCGGCAAGCTGTCGGGCAATGTCATCGTCGAGAACCGCCCGGGCGCCGGCGGCCTGACCGCCACCGAGTACGTCGCCAAATCGGCCCCCGACGGGTACACCCTGTACATCGCCACGCCGGGCTCGTTCACTATCTGGCCCAACCTGCGCAAGCTGAACTACGACCCCAGCAAGGACTTCGCGCCCATCAGCACGCTGGTGACCATGCCCAACCTGCTGGTGGTCTCGCCTTCCACGCCGTACCAGTCCGTCAAGGACGTGATCGCGGCGGCCAAGGCGCCCGGCGGCCAGATCGACTACGCCTCGGGCGGCGTGGCGACCATCGGGCAGATCGCCGGCGAACAGTTCAAGCTGATGGCGGGCTTGAAGATGACGCACGTGCCCTACAAGGGCACCACGCCGGCGCTGACCGACGTGATGGGCGGCCTGGTGCCGCTGACGTTCTGCGATCCTTCGGCCAAGGGCATGATCGATTCGGGCAAGCTGCGCCTGCTGGCGGTCACCACCGCCAAGCGTTCGCCGCTGTTTCCCGATACGCCCACGATGGATGAGGCCGGCGTTCCCGGCTACGATCTGATGAACTGGTATGGCATCGTGGCGCCGGCCGGCACGCCGGCCGAGGTGGTCCAGCGCCTGAACGGGGCGCTGGTCGAGGTGATGGCCCAGCCGGAGGTTCGCCAGCGCCTGGCGGCCGCGGGCATGGAAGCCACCTCGAGCGCGCCCGACGGTTTCGGCCGCCTGATGGCCACCGAACGCGCCAAGTGGGGCAAGCTGGTCGAGCAGGCCGGCATGCGCGCGGAATAAGGCGCCGGGCGGCGCGGCCCTGGCCGCGCCGCCGCTGTTTTTCTTCTTTCGTGGATACGCGATGAGCTCTGCTTCCGATTCCGCGCCACCGGCCAGCCGGCCCGGCGACGCCGAACGCCCCCACAGCGCGCACTGGGGCGCGTTCTACGCCGCCTTCGACGGCCAGGCCGTGCGGGTGCGTCCGCATCCGGACGACCCGGACCCCAGCCCGCTCATCGACAATTTCACCAATGCGCTGCGCCACCCCGTGCGCGTGACCACGCCCATGGTGCGGCGCGGCTGGCTCGAGCGCGGGCCGGGGGCGGACCCGGCGCGCGGCGCCGACGAGTTCGTGGCCGTCTCGTGGGACGAGGCGCTCGACCTGGTGGCGCGCGAACTGGCGCGCGTGCGCGACGCGCATGGCCCGCAGGCCGTGTTCGGCGGCTCGTATGGCTGGTCCAGCGCCGGCCGCTTCCATCATGCCCAGAGCCAGGTGCACCGCTTCCTCAACACGGCGCTGGGCGGCTACGTGCGCTCGGTCAACAACTACAGCGCCGGCGCCTCGGCGGTCATCCTGCCGCATGTGCTGGGCCCGCTGGACGACGTGGCGCGGCGCAACGTCACCTGGCAGCAGATCGTCGAGCATACCGATGTGGTGCTGGCCTTCGGCGGCATGGCGCTGCGCAATACCCAGGTGGCCAGCGGCGGCGTCAGCAGCCACACCGAGCGCGGCGCCATGCGCGCGGCCGCCCGGCGCGGCTGCCGCTTCGTGTGCATCAGCCCCTTGCGCGGCGACCTGCCGCAGGAGGCCGCGGCGCGCTGGCTGCCGGCGCGCCCTGGCACCGACGCGGCGCTGATGCTGGCGCTGCTGCATGTGCTGGTCGACGAGGGCCTGCACGACCGCGCGTTCGTGGCGCGCTATTGCGCGGGCTGGGAAACCTTCGAGGATTACCTGATGGGCCGCGCCGATGGCCAGCCCAAGGATCCGGCCTGGGCCGCCGCGCTGACCGGCCTGGCCGAGGCCGACATCGCCGCGCTGGCGCGCATGCTGCCGTCGCGGCGGGTGCTGGTGGTGGTGTCGCATTCGCTGCAGCGCGCCGAGCATGGCGAGCAGCCGGTCTGGCTGGGCGCGGTGCTGGCCGCGGCGCTGGGGCAAGTGGGGCTGCCCGGCGGGGGCTACAACTACGCGCTGGGCACGCTGGCGCATTACGGCAAGCGCAACAACGCCGTGCCGATCGCGGCGCTGCCGCAGGGCAGAAACGGCGTGGACGCCTACATCCCGGTGGCGCGCATCGCCGACATGCTGCTCAAGCCGGGCGAGCCGTTCGACTACAACGGCCAGCGCCTGCGCTACCCGCATGTGCGGCTGGCGTACTGGGCTGGCGGCAACCCCTTCCACCACCACCAGGACCTGGCGCGGCTGCGCGCGGCGTTCCGGCGCCTCGACACCCTCATCGTGCACGAGACCGTCTGGACCGCCACGGCGCGCCACGCCGACATCGTCCTGCCTTGCACCATGACGCTGGAGCGCGAGGATATCGGCGGCACGCCTACCGACCCGCTGCTGGTGGCGATGCATCGCATCGCGCCGCCGGTGGGGCTGGCGCGCGACGACTACGACATCTTCGCCGACCTGGCCGGACGGCTGGGGCGGCGCGCCGCCTTTACCGAAGGGCGCGACAGCCGCGGCTGGCTGCGGCATATCTACGAAACCACCCGCGCGGCCCTGGCGGCGCGCGGCGACGAGGCGCCGGACTTCGATACGTTCTGGGCGCGCGGCGAGCTGCGCCTGCCGCAGGCGGACGACGACGGCGGGCTGTTGCGGGCATTCCGCCAGGATCCCGAGCGCAGGCCGCTGCCCACGCCCAGCGGCAGGATACAGGTCAGTTCGCCCACGGTGGCATCGTTCGGCTACGCCGACTGTCCGGGGCACCCGGCCTGGATCGCGCCGACCGACGCGCCCGATGCCCAATGGCCGCTGCACCTGGTCGCCAACCAGCCGGCCACCAGGCTGCACAGCCAGCTGGATTTCGGCGCGCACAGCGCCGCCGCCAAGCGCCGCGGCCGCGAGGTATGCCAGGTGCATCCGGCCGACGCCGCCGCGCGGGGGATTGCCGACGGCGACGTGGTGCGGCTGTTCAACGCGCGCGGCGCGTGCCTGGCCGCGGCGCGCGTCACCGATGACATCATGCCGGGCGTGGTGCAGCTGCCCACGGGGGCCTGGTACGACCCGCAGGACGTGCACGCCGAGCGGCCGATGTGCGTGCACGGCAACCCCAATGTGCTGACGCGCGACGTCGGCACCTCGTCGCTGGCCCAGGGATGCACGGGCCAGCTGACCGCCGTGCAGCTGGAGCGCTACGACGGCCCATTGCCGCCGGTGCGCGCCTACGAGCCGCCGGTGCCGGCGGCTCGCGCGTAGCGGGCGCGGCGGCGCCTAGCGCGCCACCGGGTAGACGGCGGGCTGGCGCTGGCCCAGGTGCGGGCCGCCCTGGGCGCGGATCGCGGCGATGTCGGGCCAGTCGGCCAGCAGGATCTGCTCCTCGCCGCGGCTGGCGGCGGGGCAGAGTTCCTCGCCGCTGGGGCCGAAGATGCAGCTCGTGCCCAGGAAGGCGACGCCGCGCTCGGTGCCGACGCGGTCGGCCGCCACCACGACCAGCTCGTTGCTCACCGCCGTGGCCGCCATCAGGTGATAGCCCTGCGGCAGCCCGTAGGCGTCGAACGCGTCGGCCGTGCGGATGCTCTTGCTCCAGTTGGCCGGCGCCGCCACCACATCGACGCCGTCCAGGGCGTAGTTGCGGCACACCTCGGGAAACCACATGTCATAGCAGATGGCCAGGCCGATGCGGCCCAGCGGCGTATCGACGCGGGTCAGCGCATCGCCCACGTCGAACAGCCGCTGCTCGTTGCCGCGCACGTGCAGCTTGCGATGCCGGTGCAGCTCGCCGCCGGGCCCCACCAGCACGGCGGTGTTGTAGATTTTCTCGCCGTCGGTCTCGGACAGGCCGGCCACGATCCAGGCGCCGGTTTCGCGGCTGACCTGGCTCCAGGCCCGGGTGGACGGGCCCGGCACCGTTTCGCTGACGGCGCGGATTTCGTCGCGGCTGTCGAAGACCAGGCCGCCGATGCAGCACTCCGGCAGCACGATCAGCCTGGCGCCGGCGGCCGCGGCCTGGCGCGCCAGCGCGCAGCTCCTGGCGCGGTTGGCGTCGTTTTCTCCCTGCCGCACATCGAACTGGATGGCGGCGATCTTTCCGGTCGGGGTCATGGATTTGCTGTCCTCAATGCACGGTCGCGAGCGCCGTTTCGTCTTCGGTGGCGCCCAGGTAGGCCCGCTTGATATCGGGGTCGTTCATGATCTGGCGCGCCGGTCCTTCCTTGAACTTGCGGCCGGTTTCCAGCACCACGGCGGTGTCCGAGATCAGCAGCGCGCCGTGCAGGTTCTGCTCGACCATCATCACGGTCAGGCCGGCGCCGCGGATCTCCTGCACCGAGTCGAACACCTCCTGCTGCATCTTGGGCGACAGCCCCAGAGAGGGTTCGTCCAGCAGAAGCAGGCGCGGATGCATTTCCAGCACCATGGCGGTTTCCAGGATCTGCTGTTCGCCGCCGCTGAGATTGCCCGCCAGGCTGTGGTATTTGCGCTTGAGCATGGGAAACAGCGCCAGGACTTCCTCCATGGCGCGTTGCTTGTCGGCGCGGCCCAGCAGGTAGGCGCCCATTTCCAGGTTTTCGCCCACGCTCATGCGCGGAAAGTTGCAGCGTCCCTGCGGCACGATGCCGATGCCGGCGCGCAGGCGGGCATCGCAGGCCAGCCGGTCGATCGGCCGGCCCTCGAAGCGGATCGCGCCGCCGAACTGGCGCACCATGCCGAAAATGGCCTTCAGCAGCGTGGACTTGCCCGCGCCGTTGCCGCCCAGCAGGGTGGTGACCGTGCCGGCGGGAATGGTCAGCGAGATGTCGCGGACGATGGGCGTGTCGGTGTAGCCGGCCGAAAAGCCGGCAAGCTCCAGGCACGGGGCGGTATCAGGCATGGTGGCTTTCCTCCTGCGGCGCGCTGCCGAGATAGGCGTTGACGACGCGTTCGTCGCTGCGGATGATCGAGGGCGCGCCTTCGACCAGCTTGCGGCCGGATTCCATCACCACCACCTGGTGGCAGCGGCGCATCACGAAATTCATGTTGTGCTCGACGATGAGAAAGGTCTGGCCGGCGCGATTGAGCTCGTCGATGATGCGCTCGATGTTGGCGATCATGGTCGGGTTCACGCCGGCCAGCGGCTCGTCCAGGATGGCCACGCTGGGGCGCGACATCAGGCAGGCGGCCAGGGCCACCAGTTTCTTCTGGCCGTACGACAGGATGCCGGCCGGCAGGCTGTCGTAGCGGCTCAGGCCCACCTCGGCGATCAGTTCGCGGGCGCGCTCGCCGGCCGCGGCTTCGCTGTCGCGCAGCGCGCGGCGGTTCAGGAACGCGTCCAGCCAGCCGTGGCCGTCGTACTCCTGCGCGGCGATGAGCAGGTTCTCGCGCACCGTCAGTTCGTCGTACAGCCGGATGTTCTGGAAGGTGCGGGTCAGGCCGCGCCGCGCGATGGCGTGCGGGGGCAGGCCGCCGATATCCGCGCCGGCCAGCAGCACCCGGCCGGCGTCCGGCGGCTGGAAGCCGCTGATGCAATCGATCGAAGTGCTCTTGCCGCAGCCGTTGGGGCCGATCAGCCCGGTCACCGAGCCGGCCGGCACGTCGAAGTCCAGGCCGTCGACCGCGCGCACGCCGGCAAAGGCCTTGGCCAGTCCGCGCACCGACAGGGCGGGGGTGTTGGGGGTCGGGGCCTTCATCGCAGGGTCCTCCTGATGCGTTCGAGCCGGCGCTCGCGGAAATAGCCCGCGATGCCTTGGGGCAGGGCCAGGATGGCGGCAACCAGCACGCAGCCCAGCAGCACCAGCCGCAAGTCCGGGCTGACGCGCAGCAGTTCCGGGATGATGGTGAAGACCGCGCTGGCCGCGATCACGCCCCAGAAGCTGCCGGTGCCGCCGATGATCACCATGATGAGGATCATCTGCGTGTAATAGAAGTCGAAGATCGACGGGTCGACCACGCTCAGGTAGAACACGAACAGCCCGCCGGTCATGCCGGCGACCAGCGCCGAGACGGCGAAGGCCAGCAGCTTGTAGCGCAGCGTGGCGACGCCCTGCGATTGCGTCAGCGGCTCGTTCTGCTTGATGGCCAGCAGCGTGCGTCCGATGCGCGATCCGACCAGCCGGTGCACGCCGGCCAGGGCCAGCGCGGCGAAGGCCAGCATGATGAAATAGAACACCACCGGGTTGGCCGAGCTGACCCGGCCCAGGCCGGGCAGGGTCAGCTCCAGCGTGGGCAGGTTGGGAATGCCCAGCGGCCCGCGCGTGAGATCGACCCAGTCCTTGGCCACCAGCTGCATCAGCAGCACCAGGCTCAAGGTGACGATGGCGAACGAATGCCGCGACAGGCGCAGCGACGCGTAGCCGATCACCAGCGAGGCGGCCACCGCCACCGCGCCGCCGGCCAGCACGCCCAGCCAGGGCGACCAGTGGGCGTCGACGGCCAGCAGCGCGGCCGTATAGCCGCCGATGCCCCAGAACGCGATCTGCGCGAACGACAGCAGGCCGGTAAAGCCGTAGATGAGGTTCAGGCTGGTGGCCAGCACCGCGAACACGATGGCCATGATCGCCACCTTCAGGGCGTAGCCGCCCAGGCCGGCGAACGGCAGCGCCAGCAGCACCAGCGCGCCGGCCAGCAGCCACGGGGCGGCGCGCCGCCGCGGCGCAGCGCCCAGCGGCAGGTCGAGGGTTTGTTCTCTCATACTCGCATCCCCTTGCCGAACAGGCCCAGCGGGCGCACCAGCAGGATAAGAATCATGATGATGAAAGCCAGCGCGTCCTGCAGCACGACCGAGCCGAAGCCGCCGGCCAGGCTTTCGGTCATGCCCACGATCAGCGCGGCGATGATGGCGCCCCAGATGTTGCCCAGGCCGCCGATGATGATGATGGCGAACGCCTTGAACACGAACGGCATGCCCATGAGCGGATGCACGGTGTACAGCGGCGCCAGCACGCCGCCGGCCAGCCCGCACAGGGCCGCGCCCAGCACGAACACCGTGCGCGCGATGGTGCGCGGGCGCATGCCGACCATCAGCGCGGCCTCGCGGTTCTGCGCCAGGGCGCGCATGGACTTGCCGCTGCGGGTCCATTTCAGGAAGGCGTGCAGCAGCACGATGGCGGCGATGGCCAGGCAGAAGGCGATCAGCCGCAGCACGCCGATGCTGAGATTGCCCACCTGCAAGGCGTCGAAGCCGTACTCCGTGGTGATGGTGCGCGGCGTGGCGCGCAGCAGGTAGAGCGCGCCGTTCTGGATGATCATGGCCAGGCCCAGCGTCAGCAGGATGCCTTTCTGGAAATCGTCCGATTTGAGCGTGAACAGCACGCTGTCAAACAGCAGCAGGCCCGCCGCGGCCACCAGCAGCGTGGCCACCAGGATGCTGGGCCAGTAGCCGAAGCCCAGCGTGGAGACGGCGAAAAAGGCCGCGAAACCGCCCAGCATGACGAGCTCGCCATGCGCGAAGTTGACGATTTCCAGCACGCCGTAGATCAGGGAAAGGCCGACGGCCACCAGCGCGTAGATGGCGCCGATGGCCAGGCCGTTGATGATCAGTTGAAGAATGAAGTCGGTCATGGAGTCATCCGAAGAAGTCGATGCCTGCCGGGGCCGCCGCGCCAGGCGGCGGCCGCCGACGGGGATCAGGTGCCCGGGGTGGCGACAACCTTGACCTTGCCGTCCTCCACCTTGAGGATGACCGCGTTGTTGTGCGCCTGGTTGTTCTTGTCGAAGGCGACGCGCCCGCCCATCATCGAGGCGTAGTCGCTGGCCTGGATGGCGTCGCGCACCGCCTTGCGGTCGACCGACCCGGCGCGCTTGATGGCGTCGGCCAGCAACTGGATGTTCTCGTACGAGATGGCGCTTTGCAGCAGCGGGTCTTCCTTGTACTTTTTCTTGTACGCCTTGACGAACGCCTGGTTGGCGGGCGTGTCGAGCTCGGCCGCGTACTGGAACACGCTGGTCGCGCCGTTGATCGCGCCGCTCTTGATGCCCTCGGCCTGCAGGCCGCCCAGTTCGATGCGGCCGGTCAGCGGCACCCGCATGCCGAAGCCGCGGTACTGGCGGATGAAGTTGATCTGGTCGGCGCCCACCGTATACAGCGCGATCGCGTCCGGGGCGGCCAGCTTCAGGCGCGTCAGCACGGTGGTGAAGTCCTGCGTGCCCTTGTCGTAGTACTCGGACGAGGTGACGGTCACGCCCAGCGGCTTAAGCGCCTTGGCGATGGCGGCGGCGCCGCCCCGGCCGTAGTCGGTGTTCTCGCCCAGCACGGCGATCTTCTTGAAGCGCGCCTCGTCCTTGAGATAGGTGGCCAGCGCCACCGCCATGCTGTCGTCGCTGGGGCCGGCCCGGAACGTCCAGATATTGCCGCCCGCGCCGGCCTTCTCGGTAATGCTGCTGGCCGACGACGAACTGACCAGCATGGGCACGCCGGCGCGCTCGACGATGGGCATCAGGGCCAGGGTGACCGAGCTGCACATCGCGCCGCTCACGGCGACCAGGTCGCGGTTTTCCAGCATCCGCCCGACGCTGTTGACGCCTTCGGCCGGGTTGCAGGCATTGTCCTGGACATTCAGCTGCAAGGGGCGCCCCAGCACCCCGCCGGCGGCGTTGATCTGCTCGACCGCCAGTTCGGCGCCCCAGCGGTCATGCTGGCCCTGGAAGGCCGCGCTGCCGGACAGCGGCGTGGAAACGCCGACGACGATGGGTTGGGCCATGGCGCCGGACGCGGCCAGGGTGGCCGCCAGCGTGGCGACCAGGGCCAGCCGTTTGCTTGCATTCATATGTCTTCCCCTTGTTGTGAGAGTGTCGGAAACTGCCGCGAATCAGTCTAGGAAACCCGACGGGTGGCAACAAGGCGAAGCGTCAACGAAAGTGATTAGTTTCGCTAATCTATTGGTTGGGGGCAGGGGGGCGGCGGGCCGGCCGCGGGCTAGTGGCGCGAGGCGGCCGCCTTGCGCGCGAGGATCTCGGCCTCCTTGCGCCAGGCGGCGCAATCGATTTCCTCGACCACCACGCCGGTGGTCTTGTCGATCACGTTGGCGGCGCGCTTCTGCCCGCCCGGGATGCCGCGGTCCACGCATTGCTGCTGCGCGGCGCCGGTGGCGATCTGCAGGTTGGTCAATCCCACGGCGTTGGGGTCGGCTTTTTTCCAGATGCCGTTCATGTCCTGGACGTCGATGACGTACTGGGCGCCGGCGCTGGCCGCGGCCGCCATCAATGCCGCGGCGAGCGCGGCCTGCATCGTCTTCATGCGAGTCTCCCTGTCTGCTCGTGCCGAGCAGGCTAGCAGTTTCGCGGCCGCGGCGAACTCGGCCAAACGGATGCCGCACTTTGCCCGACCCGCCCGTGGCGGGCGATTGGGCCGTCGTGGTTGCCGTACCACAATGGACGGATCCCGGGGCATCGGCAAGGAGGGCGGCAATGGGCGGGAACACGGCGCACGCGCTGCGGATCGTGGTGGGGGCATTACGGCGCTGGACGCGTACGGCGCGTCTTGACAATGTTTGACGGTACGGCGCGGCGCGCTGCGGTAGTCTTGCGCTCGGCGGATGCGGGCCGTCGCGCGCATCCGCCGATTGGCGCGTCCGCGGCCGGTCCAAGAGAGCAGTCATGACAGCATCCGTATTGAGCTACACCCTGAGGCAAACCAGCCAACCCACCGAGGCGCAACGGCGCGCCCTGCGCACCCTCGAAACCGCGCGCCAGCTGATGGCCGAAAGCGGCGCGACCCCGCCCGAGGCCGAGCCGGTATCGACCGAGGCCGAACTGGTCGCATACCTGAACGAACGCTACGCCAGGCCGGGAAAGCGTTGAGGCGCGCGCGGCAGGCCGCGGCCGGGATGTAACGCAGCGATAGCTTTGTATTCACGGTGTTACGAGTGGGATCCGGCCGCCGGGTACACTGCTGGCGATCGAATTTCTTCGCCTTCAGCCATGTCCAATCTCATCGTGCACGGCGGCAAGCCGCTGCGTGGCCGTATTACGCCTTCCGCCAACAAGAACGCCGTCCTGCCCGTGCTGTGCGCCACGCTGCTGACCAGCGAACCCTTGCGCCTGCATCGGGTGCCCGACATCACGGATGTGCGCAAGATCCTGGACATCTTCCGCATGCTGGGCAGCGAAGTGCGCATGGACCATGCCACCGACACGCTGGAGCTGCATCATCGCGCCACGCGCTTTGACGCCGCCACCCACCGGCTGCCGGAGGAAATGCGCTCGTCCATCATGCTGGTGCCGCCGCTGCTGGCGCGCTTCGGCGTGGCGCGGCTGGAAGACAACGTCAAGGGCTGCACGCTGGGCGTGCGCGAGATCGACCCGCACGTGGATGTGTTCTGCCGTTTCGGCGGCGCGGTGACGCGCGCCGAAGGCTCGCTGCTGGTGCGTTGCGCCGGCGACCTGGTTCCCAACGACCACTGGCTCGATTATGCCTCGGTGACCACCACCGAGAATTTCGTGCTGTGCGCGGCGGCGGCCCCGGGCGTTTCGACGCTGACCAATGCGGCGTCGGAGCCGCACGTGCAGGAGTTCTGCCGCTTCATGACGCTGATGGGCGTGCGCATCGAAGGGATCGGCACGTCGCGCCTGACCGTGCACGGCGGGGGCGCCCTGGGCGGCGGCGAGTTCACCTTCGACGAAGACTTCCACGAAATCACGACCTTCCTGGCGCTGGGCGCCATCACCGGCGGGGACGTGGCGGTGCGCAACAGCGCGCCGGGCAACTTCCCCCTGATCGACCGAACCTTCGCCAAGTTCGGCGTGCGCATCACGCACGAGGACGGCTGGTCGCGCGCCGGCACGCCGGGCAGCCTGCAGGTGCAGACGCCGTTCACCAGCAATGTGCTGACCAAGGTCGAAGCGGCGCCGTGGCCGTACTTCCCGGTGGACCTGCTGCCGATTTTCATCGCGCTGGGTGTGCGGGCGCGCGGCAACGCCATGTTCTGGAACAAGGTGTACGACGGGGCGATGGGCTGGACGGGCGAACTGTCCAAGTTCGGCGCGCACGTGTTCCTGTCCGACCCGCACCGCCTCATCACCTTCGGCGGCAGCCCGCTGACGCCGGCGACCGTCGAAAGCCCGTACATCATCCGCGTGGCGATCGCGCTGTTCATGGTGGCGGCCAGCATCGAAGGCCGCTCGGAAATCCGCAACGCCACGCCCATCCGCCGCGCCCACCCGCGCTTCGTCGAAAACCTGCGCAGCCTGGGGGTGGAAGTGGAGTGGGAGAGCGAAGAGTAACCCCTTCCGGTGCCTGTCCCCACGCGGACAGGCACCAGCCGAACCCACAGGTGCCTGTCCGCACACGGACAGGCGCCCGCGTCAGACGCTCAGCGCCGCCACGTCCACGCCCGGCAGCGTGCGCAATTGCGCCGGAGCAAGCAGCAGCTTGGCGGTGCGCACGCCGGCGCCCATGACGACATGGGGGCGCTGCATGACGGCCTCGTCGACCAGGATCGGCCAGCCGGCCGGCAGGCCGAAGGCGGTGATGCCGCCGAACTCCATCCCGGTCAGGGCGGTCGCGTCTTCGCGCCTGGCGAACGACAGGCGCTGCGCGCCCAGCCGGGCCTTGACCGCGCCGTTGACATCCAGCCGCCGGTCGCCCAGCGCGACCACGGCCGCGTAGTGTTCGCCGCCGTCCTTCTTGTAGCGCAGCACCAGGGTGTTGGCGCAGTCCTGCAGGCCGAAGCCGTAGCGTTCGCTGAACTGCGCGGTGTCGGAGTGCGCGTCGTCCACCGCGAACACCAGCAGGCCGTCGGGCAGCCCCGCTGCCACGCAGGCCGGCAGGCGCGCGGCGCGCTGCTCGGCGGCGATGATGTCGAAATTGAACTTCTCGGCGTGGGCGGACAGGGACATGGGCGCATCGATACCAGGAAACAACGATGCGCGCCATTGTAGCGGCGCGGCGCTAGCTGGCCGCCGCGCCGCCCAGCTCCCACTGCGACAGGCCGCGCGTCAGTTCCAGCGCCTGGCGCTCGAACAGGCGCCGGTACACGCCGCCGTGCAGGCGGACCAGGGCTTCGTGGCTGCCTTCCTCGATGACGCGGCCCCGGTCCATCACCAGCAGGCGATCCAGCGCGCGGACGGTGGACAGGCGGTGCGCCACCACCAGCGTGGTGCGGCCTTCCATCAGGCGCTCCATGGCCCGCTGGATGAGCACCTCGCTTTCGCTGTCCAGGCTGGAGGTGGCTTCGTCCAGGATGAGGATGGGCGCATCGGCCAGGAAGGCGCGCGCGATCGCCACGCGCTGGCGTTCCCCGCCCGACAGCTTGACGCCGCGTTCGCCCACCAGCGTGTCGTAGCCCTTGGGCAGCGCCATGATGAAGTCGTGCGCGCTGGCCAGCCGGGCGGCGCGTTCGATCTCGGCCTGCGTGGCCCCGGGCCGCCCGTAGGCGATGTTCTCGGCCAGCGAGCGGTGGAACAGCACGGGATCCTGCTGCACGATGGCGATCTGGCCGCGCAGCGACGCCTGCCGCACCGTGGCGATATCCTGCCCGTCGATGGTGATGCGCCCGCCGTCCACGTCGTACAGCCGCTGGATCAGCTTGATGAACGTGGTCTTGCCCGAGCCGGAGTGGCCGACCAGGCCGACCCGTTCGCCCGGCGCGATGCGCACCGAGAAGTCGCGGTACAGCGGCTGTTCGTGCGGACCATAGCGGAACGTGACGTGCTCGAAGCGGATCTCGCCCGCGCCGATGTCGATCGGCCCGGCGCCGGGCACGTCCTCGACATCCAGCGGCTGGCGTTGCAGCGAGACCAGTTCCTCCATGTCGTTGATCGAGCGCTGCAGGTTGCGGATGTTCATGCCCACGTCGCGCAGGTAGCCTTGCAGCATGAAGAAGGTCGTGAAGGCGAAGGTCACGTCGCCCACGCTGGCCTGGCCGCGCTGCCACAGCAGCAGCGCCACGCCGAGGATGGCCGCCTGCATGGCCACCAGCATCGCGCCCTGCACGCCGCCGTTGATCGTCCCGCGTACCCAGCCGCGCCGGGTGCGGTGGCGCCATTTGCCGGTGACGCGGGCCAGCCGGGCTTCCTCGCGCCATTCGGCGCCGAAGGCCTTGACCACGGCGTTGCAGCTCACCGCGTCGGCCAGCGCGCCGCCCATGCGGGTGTCCCACGCGTTGCCCAGGCGCGCCGCCGGCGCCACGTAGCCCAGCGACAACGCCATCGTCACCGCCACGTACAGCAGCGAGCCCAGCCCGACCACCAGCCCCATGAGGGGCCAGTGCCAGCCCAGCAGGGCGGTGGCGCCGGCCAGCATGGCCAGCGAGGGCAGCAGGGCGATCAGCAGCGTGTCGTTGAGCAGGTCCAGCGCCCACATGCCGCGCGTGATCTTGCGCACGGTCGAGCCGGCAAAGGTGTTGGCGTGCCAGTCGGACGACAGCCGCTGCACCTGGTGGAACGCCAGGCCGGCGATGTCGTGCATCATCTTCAGCGTCAGCGCGATGATGTTCATGAAGATGGCCTGGCGCAGCAGGGTGGCGCCCACGCCCAGCGCGATCAGCAGCCAGAAGGCGGCGAGCGCGGCGTTGCGCGCCACCATGTCGGTGGGCGCGCCGCCGGCCACGGCGTCGATCAGCCGGCCGACATACAGGGGCGTGAGGATGTCGGCCAGCGCCGAGAGCAGCGCCAGCGTGGCGATGAGGCCGATGCGCCAGGGCTGTCTGGCCCAGTGCCTGAAAGTAAAGCCGAGAACGGCCTTGAACGCGGATCCGCGCAAGTCGAGTTTATTGCGAGCCATTTGCCAGGGTCCGGCTGCGCGGCGCGCGCCAGGACGTCAGTAGAAAGTGAATGCCAGCCAGCGCGGGCCGCCCATGGGGGGCCGGCAGGCTACGGATTGCGTAGGAGAGGGCGCGTGAGCCGCGATGCGGCCCGGCGCGGGCTGCGACCTAACGGCGCGGCGGGGTCACGCGCGGAGCGGCGGTGTGCGGTACGAGCATGGGGCGCCTCCGGGTGAGTGATCGTGGATGGGAACAGGGCCCGTGAGCAGGGCCCGAAGTGCGATCCTAGCAGCGGGCCCGGATCGCGCGCAAGATTCGCCGCGGCCGGCGTTGCGTAATCGACACGGAAGGCGCGCGCCGGACCGGGCCCGCCAGGTCTCTACAATATGTCCCGACATGATCGATGGAGGTTGGGGCATGGACGCGGATTTCTGGCTGGATCGCTGGCGCGAAGGGCGCACGCATTTTCATCAGACGCGGGTGACGCCGCTGCTGCAGAAATACTGGCCGACGCTGGAGGTGCCGGCCGGCAGCCAGGTGCTGGTTCCGCTGGCCGGCAAGTCGCTCGACATGGTGTGGCTGGCGGGGCAGGGGCTGCGCGTGCTGGGCGTGGAACTGTCGCAACTGGCGGTCGAGCAGTTCTTCGACGAAAACGGCCTGCGCCCCGAGGTCCACGAGTCGGCGCAAGGCCGCCACTATGTGGCGGGCAACCTCGAGCTGATCTGCGGCGACGTGTTCGCGCTGGAAGACGCCACGCTGGCCGCCTGTGCCGGCGTGTACGATCGCGCCGCGCTGGTGGCGCTGCCCGGGCCCATGCGCAAGCGCTACGCGCGCGAGGTCTATGGCCGCCTGGGCCGGGGCTGCCGGGGCATCCTGATCACGCTGGACTATCCGCAGGACCAGATGGAAGGCCCGCCCTTTTCCGTGGACGATGCCGAAGTGCAGGCGCTGTATGCCGACCATACCGAGGCCCGCCTGATCGACCGGCGCGACATCCTCGACAAGGAGCCCAAGTTCAACCAGCGCGGCGTGGCGCGGCTGGACACGCTGGTATACCGGCTCGAGCGCCTGGGCTGAGCGCGCCGCTGCGCCTTGTTACCGACAACCATGCCTTGTTGCCATGGGCGGGCCTACACTTGCGCACGTCACCAACAACAGGACTGTCGGACATGAAATCGATACTCGGGCTGCTGCTGGCGGCGGCGCTGCTGGGCGGCTGTGCCGTCTATACCCCGCACGGCGCGGTCGTGGTGGACCCGTCCGATCACGGCGGCGGCTTCTGTCCGCCCGGCCAGGCCAAGAAGGGCAACTGCTGACCGGCCCGCGGGCGGCCCCCGCGCGCCGCATGCGCGGCGCAGAATCGCTACACTGGACGCACGGGCGCGCCGGCGCATCGGCCGCGCCCAAGGAGGCGATCATGAAATTCTGCATGGCGACATTGATGCTGGCGGCCAGCCTGGCGCTGGCCGGCTGCGCGGGCGGGCAGGGCTCGCAACCCGGCCCGCCGCATCCCGGCGCGGTCAACCCCTACA
This sequence comes from Bordetella genomosp. 6, assembly GCF_002119705.1. NCBI lineage: Bacteria > Pseudomonadati > Pseudomonadota > Betaproteobacteria > Burkholderiales > Alcaligenaceae > Bordetella > Bordetella genomosp. 6. Next base: position 3,497,672 of record NZ_CP021107.1, on the reverse strand, counting down.
GCAGCGGCGGTTTCCACGACGCCGGGCCGGACTACCCCGATACCGGCCGCTGAACCGCACGGCCTTACCTGGCGCGCACATAGTTGCGTATTTCGCGCGCGACGTTATCGGTCCACTCGTCGATCAGCGGCTTGAGCGCCGAGGCCGGCACCGAGGTCTGGCCCTGGGCGATGGCGCGCACGCGCTCGCCGGTGCCGCCGCGCACCGACGCCCACAAGAGCTGGCCCGTCTGGCTGTCGGTGACCTTGCTTTCGATCGCGATGGTGGCCTGCTGCGGCCGGCCGCCTTCCAGCACGGCCCTGGCGCCGGTGATGGCCAGCGCCACCGGGATGTACTGGTAGGCCGCCAGCGCCTCGCTTTCGCTGCCGACCGCGGTGATCGCGATGCGGGCCTTGGCCACGCCCGGACCGGGGCCGTTGACCAGGCGGATCTCGCGGCCGATCTTGCGGCGCAGCGACTGGTCCAGGTAGTTCTGCAGTTCGGTCAGCGTTTCCATCGACACCTGCGCCGACGGTTGCGGGGTGGGGTAGTACTCGACCGGCGACAGCCACATGGCGGTGTACTGGCGCGGCTTGAGCGCGGCGTCGCGGTAGATCAGCCGCGCGCCGCCGGGCACTTGCTCCTCGCGCAGCTGCGAGTAATCGCCGAGAAAGCCCGACTCCTTCGGGGTATGCTGGTTGGCGCAGCCGGCCAGCAGCAGGGTTGCGGCGCCGAGCGCCGCGATGCGATACAGGGACGACTTCATAGCGGGTTTCCCTACAAAAGAGACGTTGGCCCAGGAGACGGGTGGCCCAGCATACGCGGCGCGGCACCCCCCTGCAACGCGGGCGGGCGCGCAACGGCGCCGCTCATCCGTCGGGACGGCTGCCGATGGGCGAACCCGGCCATGCCTGGCCTGGCGGCATGGTCTGGTAAAATAATAAAGATTTTGTAACAAATCGACAATTTTCGGCGCTGCCCGGCGCCCCGCCGGCTTCCCGGCTGCGTGCCGGCAGTCCTGCCTTGCCCCGACATTCCCTATGCTCGATGCTCACGACCCGTACCTGGTAAGCGGCAGGCTCGAAATCGCCAACCTGCTGCAGACCCTCCAGGCCCGCCAGTGCCTGCTGCTCATGCGCATCCCGGGCCGCCCCTTCAACAGCGTGACCTCCATACTGCACGTGGATGCGCAGGCAGGCCAGGTCGTGCTGGACGCGGCGCAGGACGACACGCTCAATCAGCGCCTGGAGCAGGCCGGCAATGTGGCTTTCGACACCTCGCTGGACAATATCAGCATCTCGTTTGCCGCCGCGCGCGTGAAGCGCTGCGAGTTCGAGGCGCGGCCGGCCCTGCTGGTCGAGCTGCCCGAAACCCTGACCAGGGTGCAGCGGCGCGATACGTTCCGCATCGCCGTGCCGGTGGCGCAGCCCGCGACCTGGGTGCGCGAAGCGGGCGGGGCCGAGCCGCTGGCCCTGTGCGACATCAGCCCGGGCGGACTGGCGCTGGCCGATCCCCTGCAGACGCTGGACCCGGCGCCGGGCAAGATCTATCGCGGCGTGCTGGCCTTGCCGGAGCTGGGCGCGTTCGCCGCGGCGATCCGCGTGGTGCATCACCTGGACGAGGCGCTGGCCAAGGGCAAGACCAATCGGCGCATCGGCTGCGCGTTCGTCGAGCTCGACAAGGGCACGGGCATCCGCATCCAGGCCTACGTCAACGCCTTGCAGCGCGAACAGATCGCGCGCCAGCGCGGCCTGTAGGCCCGCCGCGCCCGCTCAGGGCACCAGCGACAGGCCGATGCGGAACTGCGAGTCGTGGCGCTGGTTGTAGCCCAGCAGCGTTTCGCCGTAGCCATTGAAATACTGCAGGTGCAGGTAGCCGTTCATGTCCAGCCAGGTCCGCTTCAGCGGCCATGCGAAGTCCAGCTGGGTGGTGCGCCGGCTGCTGGCGCCCTGGCGGTACATGGCCGACACCACGGCGCCGCCGTCCTGCGCCCAGCGCAGGTTCCAGTCCACATAGCCGGCATAGTCGGCGTAATCGCGGTTTTCGCGCGCCACGCCGAAATAGGTCTTGACCTTGGGCGCGAAGGTCAGGGTGCTGCCGCTGTCGAAGCGGTAGTTCAGCGCCGGCTGCACGTAGGCGTCGTTGAGCGAGCGCGAATCGTCGCCGCTCTTGCCGTTGGACTGGTGCTCGACCCCGGTGTTCAGGCCGACGCGCCAGTTCTGGCTGGCCGACGACCAGATATTGTCCGAAAGCCAGAACGCGCTGGGATTGAAGGTGGTGTCGATGAAGGGCTTGGAGTCGCCTTCCAGGTCCCACAGCGAAGTCTGGGTGTAGCCCAGGTAGAAATTCTCGCCGAAGGTGGCCGGACGGTCGCCCTTGGGCGAGAACAGCCGGTACTTGGCGCTGATCTGGAAGCGCGCGGTGGTGCGCTCGCGCGTGCCGATGTCGAAGTACATCGGCTGGTACTCGCTGATGGCGCTGCGAAACGCATCGAACGCGCTGGCCGGCTGGAAGGTCTGGCTGACGGCCACCTGCGCCGGCGCCGGGCCGGAGTCGGGCGAAACGCCCGCCGCCGTCACGGCCGCCGGCGGCAGGGGCTGCCCGGTACGCGCATCGGTCACGGGCACATCGGCCGGCGTGCTGGCCAGCGTATCCGTCTCGCGGCCGGTGGCGTCCAGCGCCAGCATGGCGGACTCGCCCTCGATCGACACCGCCTGCAGGCCGCGCGCGCGCACCGGCACCACGGCGTCCCAGCTCATGCGGGCGAAATTGTTGACGGGGATGTTCAGCGCCGCCTCGCCCGCGGGGCGCTGCGCCAGGCTGCGTATGGTCTGGCCGTCGGCGCCGCGCCATTGCAGCACCAGCTGCCTGGGCGCGTTCCACGCCGCGCTGGCCGAGCCATCGTTGAAGAACACCGCCTCCAGGCGCACCGTCTCGCCCGGTGCCGCCGCCGGGCGGTCGAGCCGATAGGAAATACCGGCGCTGGCGGAAAGCGACGTTCCCGCCAGCGCCAGCGCGAGCGCGCCAGCCAGGACGGGGCGAATGAACGGGGATCGGGAGTCCGGCACTTGCATAGGAAACGACCAGCTATGGTGACGGCGAACTGTAGCATTCGACGCTGTAGCCGTTGAAACGCCATGTAAGGCGGGTCTGCGTGCCGCCGGAGAAACGGCATGCCCGCCGCGGGGGGCGCGGCGGGCTACAAGCGGTTACTCGCCGAACCGGATGCCTTGCGCCAGGGGCAGCGCGCGCGAGTAATTGATGGTGTTGGTGGCGCGCCGCATGTAGTGCTTCCAGGCGTCCGAGCCGGATTCGCGGCCGCCGCCGGTTTCCTTCTCGCCGCCGAAGGCCCCGCCGATTTCCGCGCCCGAAGTGCCGATGTTCACATTGGCGATCCCGCAGTCGGATCCGGCGGACGACAGGAATGCCTCGGCCTCGCGCAGGTCATTGGTGAATATGGCGGACGACAGGCCTTGCGGCACGCCGTTGTGCATGGCCAGCGCCGCCGGGAAGTCGTCGTAGCGCATGACATACAGAATGGGCGCGAAGGTCTCGTGGCATACCACGTCGGTCTGGCCGGGCATTTCGACGATGGCCGGGCGCACGTACCAGGCGTCCGGATACCGTTCGGCCAGCAGGCGCTCGCCGCCGCTGACCTGGCCGCCCTGTTCGCGCGCGGCGGTCAGCGCGGCCTGCATGGCGTCGTACGAGGCGCGGTCGATCAGCGGGCCGACCAGGGTGCCGGGCTGCAGTGGGTCGCCCACCGTTGCGCTGGCGTAGGCCTGTTTCAGGCGCGCGACCAGGATTTCGGCGATATCGGCATGCGCGATCAGGCGGCGCGTGCTGGTGCAGCGCTGGCCGGCCGTGCCGATGGCGCCGAACACGATGCCGCGCGTGGCCATCTCCAGGTCGGCGCTGGGCGCCACGATGATGGCGTTGTTGCCGCCCAGCTCCAGCAGGACGCGGCCGAAGCGCTGCGCCACGCGCGGGCCCACCTGCCGGCCCATGCGGGTCGAGCCGGTGGCCGAGACCAGCGCCACGTCGTGCGAATCGACCAGCGCCTCGCCCAGCTGGCGTCCGCCTATCAGCACTTCGGCCAGCCCGGCCGGCGCCTCGCCGTAATCCTGCAGGGCGCGCGCCAGCAGCGCCTGGCAGGCCAGGGCGGTCAGCGGCGTTTTCTCGGAAGGCTTCCAGACCACGGCATTGCCGCACACCAGCGCCAGCGCGGCGTTCCAGGACCAGACCGCGACCGGGAAATTGAACGCGCTGATCACGCCGACCACGCCCAGCGGATGCCAGGTTTCCATCATGCGGTGGCCGGGGCGCTCGGACGCGATGGTCAGCCCGTACAGCTGGCGCGACAGGCCGACGGCGAAATCGCAGATATCGATCATCTCCTGCACTTCGCCGGCGCCTTCGGCGAGGATCTTGCCGGCCTCCAGCGAGACCAGCCGGCCCAGCGCCTCCTTGTGCTCGCGCAGGACCTCGCCAAACCGGCGCACCAGTTCGCCGCGCCGCGGCGCGGGCACGTCGCGCCATTGCAGGCTTGCCTGGCGCGCGCGGGTGATCGCGGCGTGCGCCTGCGCCACGCTGTGTTCGGGAACGCGGGCCAGCAGCGCGCCGTCGATGGGGCTGCGTGCCTCCAGATTGCCCTGGGCCAGGGCGGCGGGGTCCAGCCCCAGCTTGCGCAAGAGATCGGAAGGCGTATCCATGACTGCTCCTGTAAGCGTGGCAACGGCGGCATTGAAGCCGGGAAAGCAGACACCGTACTACGTCGCCGCCATGCCGTGGGCATCGATGGGCGGGGCGGCCGGCGGGGACGATTGGGCCGGCGCGCGCCTTCCAGGGTAAAATGCGCGCCCAGCCATGCGCCCGCCGGCATCGCCGCGCCGCGCGCATCCGGTACCGCCCTTAGCTCAGTTGGATAGAGCACAGGTCTTCTAAACCTGGGGTCACAAGTTCGAATCTTGTAGGGCGGGCCACTGCTTTCCCGCGCATCGCGGCCAGACCGGAAAACCCATGCAGATCGATGATTTGCATGGGTTTTTTTTGCGCTGAGGCGCCGAGGCCGCCATGGGCCAGCCCCTCCTAAGATAATAATGGTTACTTCAAGTTTTGTTTGATGGCATATTGACGCCAGTCCTTCAGGCTTGCCGGAGGGCCCGGAGGGCTTCGCCGGGGCTACCCGCGGCGGTCCGCTTCCCCGATCCAACCGCCGTGCGGCGGCGCGCAGTCCAGCCGCACGGCCCAGCGAGGGTGTGCAAGATGGGAAATGGTGCTCGACGCTTGCGGGGCTGGCCGGTGCGCCTGCTCATCGCGGGCCTGGCCGTCGCCGCGATTTTCCTGGTCGCGGCCGTCCTGATCGCGCTGAGCTGGATGAATTCCCGCAACCTGCTGCTCGATGCGGCCGCGCGCACCGCCAACGACGCGGCGCAGATCACCTTCGAGCGCACGCGCCGGATGATCGAACCGGCCTCGGCCACCCTGCGCACCCTGTCCTTCGATCCCATCGTGAGCGCGCCGCGGCTGCAGGACCGCCTGGACCGCATGCGGCTGCTGGCCGAGGAACTGGCGGCCAACCCCTTGATTTCGGCGCTGTACGTGGGCTATGACAACGGCGATTTCCTGCTGGTCCGCATGCTCGACGACCAGGACATCCGCGAGTATTTCGGCGCGCCCGCGCAGGCCCGCTTCCTGGTGCAGGCGATCACCCGCGCGGCCGACGGCACCGCCGAGGGCGATTTCCTGTTCTACGACACCGGGCTGAGCCCGATTGGGCGCCGCGCCGAGGCCGACTACCGGTACGACCCGCGCGGGCGTCCCTGGTATGCGAACGCCAGCGAACGCGCGGCGATGACGATCTCCGCGCCCTATGTGTTTTTCTCGACCCGCCAGGTGGGCGTCAGCCTGTCGCGGCGGGCCGAGGGCGGGAAAGCCATCGTGGGCCTGGACATCGTGCTGGACGACCTGGGCCGGATGCTGGACGAGCTGCGCATCACGCCGAGCGCCGAGCTGGCGCTGGTCGACGGCAGCGGGGCGGTGGTCGCCTACCGCGACCCGCAGGTCCTCACGGCCAGGGCGCTGGCCGCGGGGGATACGCACCTGCGGCCGCTGGACGACCTGGGGGTCGAGCCCTTGTCGGACCTGCGCCGCATCGCCCGCGACAACCAACCCGTCTCGTATGACGTCGCGGGGCGCGAGTGGCTGGGCGTCATGTTGCCTTTCGACGGCTTCGACAATGTGGACATCCGCCTGCTGCTCACGGCGCCCGCCGACGAGCTGCTGGGCGACCTGCAGCACGACCGCGAGCGCATGGTCCTGATCGCGGGCGGCCTGATCCTGCTGTTCCTGGGCCTGGGGTGGTGGGGCGGCAGCCGCATCGGACGGGCGCTGGAGCGCACCACCGCGCAGGCCAAGCGCATGTCCGCCTTCGACTTCAGCCGGCCGCCGGATGCGCCGGCATGGCTGCGCGAGACCAAGGAGCTCAATGGCGTGATGGACAACGTCAGCAACACGGTCGAGGCCTTCCTGGCGATCAGCGACGTGCTCGGCGCCGAACCCCGCATCGAAACCATGCTGGCGCAGGTGCTGGAGAAATTCGTCCATGCCACGCGTTGCCGCAGCGGCGCCATCTACCTGCTGCAGAAGGACTCGCAAGCCATGGTCCGGGCCGCCGTTGCCGGCGATGCGAGCGGCCTGGAGGAAACGATGCCGTGCGTCGGCGGCGCCGACGCGGCGGGCGCGGCGGGCGCCGCGGACGGCCTGCAGCGCGTCCAGTTCGAACTGCGCAGCCGCGCCGGGCGGCTCGAGGGGCTGCTGGTGCTGCGCCATGCGCAGGACCAGGACCACGCCGCGCCGGGGTTCCAGGCCTTTGCGTTTCGCCTGACCGGCATGTTGAGCGCGGCGATCGAGACGCGGCAATTGATCGAGTCGCAGAAGCAGCTGTTCGACGCGGTGATCCGGGTGCTCGCCGACGCGATCGACGCCAAGAGTCCCTATACCGGCGGCCACTGCGAGCGGGTGCCCGCCCTGGCGATCATGCTGACCGACGCCATGTGCGCCGACACCAGCGGCCCCTATGCCGACTTCACGTTCACCGAGGACGAGCGCTACGCCTTCTACCTGGCGGCCTGGCTGCACGATTGCGGCAAGATCACCAGCGCCGAGCACATCGTGGACAAGGCCACCAAGCTGGAGGTCATCTACAACCGCATCCATGAAATCCGCATGCGTTTCGAGGTGTTGTGGCGCGACGCCGAGATCGCGCACCTGCGCGCGTGCCTGGACGGGCAGCCTGTCGCGGCCAGCGCGCAGGCGCGCGACGAACGGCAGGCGCAACTGCGCGACGACTTCCGCTTCGTCGCCGAATGCAACCTGGGCGGCGAGTTGCTCGCCGACGAGGCGATCGAGCGCCTGCGCCGGCTGGGGCAGGCGACCTGGCTGCGCCATTTCGACGATGGCCTGGGCCTGGCCGTGGCCGAGCGGCGCCGTCTCGAGGGCAGCCGCGCCGGTGCGCCGGCGCTGCCGGCCATTGAACCGCTGCTGGCCGACAAGCCGCAGCACCGGGTGCCATGGGGCGACAACAAGCCTGCCGTCGAGCGCGACGATCCGCGCAACACGCTGGGCTTTGACATGAAGCTGCCGGCGTACCGGCAGGACATGGGCGAACTGCACAACCTGAGCATCCGGCGCGGCACGCTGACCGACGAGGACCGCTTCGCGATCAACGACCACATCGTGCAGACCCTGATCATGCTCAAGCAGTTGCCGTGGCCGCGCCACCTGGAGCGGGTGCCGGACATCGCCGCGAACCATCACGAAAAAATGGACGGCACGGGCTATCCGCGCCGCCTGCCGGGCGAGGCGCTGGACCTCACCGAGCGGGTGATGGCGGTGGCCGACGTGTTCGAGGCATTGACGGCCGCGGACCGCCCGTACAAGCTGCCCAAGACGCTGTCCGAATCCCTGCGCATCATGGCGGTCATGTGCAAGGAGCGGCACCTCGACACCGAGCTCTATCTGTACTTCCTGCGCAGCCGCATCTGGCTGGCCTACGCGCGGCAGCACATGAACCCGTCGCAGATCGACGACGTGGACATCGCAGCGCTGGCGCGCATCGCCCAGGGCTGACGCGCACCTTCCATCTCCCGTTCCGAAGCCGGCTACCCGGCCGCCGCGGCGCAAGCCGCGGGCGGCCGGGTAGCCGCGCCCATCCCGTTCTCCTCTCCTTATGCAAATCCCGCGCCGCCGGCGATGCGGGAAAACACCTAGTCATCTTAGTTAGATATCTAGCTTGTACAACTTATATACAGAAGTTTAGAATTCATCGAAACACACCAACAACGGAGACGTCGTGAACATCACGCAAGAAATCGCCAAGCGGGTCGTGCAGACTTCGATCCGGGACCTGCCGGCCGATGCAGTGGGTTACTCCGAAACCTTGGCCATGAGCGCGCTGGGCGCCATGGCCGCCGGCCACCGCAGCGCAGGCGGGCGGGAAATCGTCGATTACGTCAAAAGCGCCGGCGGCGCCGCCCAGGCCACCGTGCTTGGCCACGGGCTGAAGACCACCATGGAAATGGCCGGGCTGGCCAACGGCACCTTCGCGCACGCGACCGAATACGAGGACGACAGCTTCCCCGAGGCGGTGTCCAGCTATACGCTGTTTCCGGCCATCTTCGCCGTGGCCGAGCACGCCGGGGCGTCCGGCGCCCGCGTGGTGGAGGCCTTCGCCGCCGGCTACGAAGCGCAGGCGCGCATCGGCCTGGCGTGCCGTCAGGCGCGCCGCAACGGCTTCATGGTGCTGAGCCTGGCCGGGTCGATCGGCTGCGCCGCGTCGGCCGCCAAGCTGCTGGGCCTGGACGAGCGCCAGACCACCATGGCGCTCAGCCTGGCGGCCTCGCAAGGCGCCGGCATCGGCTACCAGACCGGCTCGATGGCGCACATCGTGGAAATGGGGTTCGCGGCCCGCAACGGCATCGCCGCCGCCCTGATGGCGGCCCAGGGCATGACCGGGCAGCCTGACGTGCTGGAAGCGCCGCGCGGGCTCATGAACATGATCACCGGCGACCAGGTCGAAGAGCCGGCCGCCATCATCGAGCACTGGGGCAGGCCGTACCGCCTGATGGAAATCGGCATCAAGTCCTATCCCTGCTGCTATCACCTGCAGCGCATCATCGAAACCACCGTGGACCTGCGCCACGCCGAGGGCCTGGCCGCCGCCGACATCGAGGAGATTTCGGTAGAGGTCAACGCGTTCTTCCCCACGGTCGTGCAGCACATGGAACCGCACGACGAGATCGAGGCGCAGTTCAGCCTGCCGCACGTGCTGGCCATCGCCATGCTGGAGGACCAGGTGGTGCCGGCCGGCTTCTCCCAGGCGCGCATCGACGACGCGGCGTTCCAGGCATTCCGGCGCAAGGTCAAGCAGGTGGTGCGGGAAGACTGGGGCTGGACCCCCACGGGCTGGACGCCCCGGATCACCTACCGCCTGGCCGACGGCCGGGTGATCGTGCGCGAGCCCGAGCAGGCGCGCGGGCAGCCGCCGGCGCTGCTGACGTTCGACCAGTGCGTGCCCAAATACCTGGGCTGCGTGCAGGGCATCTATCCGGAGCGACAGGTCGAGCGCTCGATCGCGCTGCTGCGCGGGCTGGCGGGGCTGGACAGCGTTGCCGAACTCATGCAGTGCGTCGCCACGCCCGCCTGATCCGCCGTCTTCCAATCAAAGAGCAAGGATGCTTGTGGTGAAAACAAAATTCTCCGATTTGACGCACGAAGACATTGATCGGATTCTGGAAATCGTGAACCGGGTCGACGATATCGACCTGCAGATCCAGGTCGACGGCCTGGGCCTGCGCGTACGCAAGGGCAATGTCGGCGCGCTCGCCGCGGCGCCGGCCGTGGCCGAGACGCCGGCCGCCGCGTCTCCCGCCGCTGCCTCCGCCGCCCCGGCGACGCAGCCCGCGCCGGCGCCGGCGGCTGCGGCTGCGCCAGCCGTGGCGCGGCAGGACCTGCTCAGCATCACGGCTCCCATGATAGGCCGCTTCTATGCCAAGCCATCGCCCAACGACCCGGCGTTCGTGGCGCTGGGCAGCCAGGTCGGACCGGACGACAGCGTCTGCATTCTCGAAGTGATGAAGCTGTTCAACACGGTCAAGGCCGGCGTGGCGGGCGAAATCGTCGAGATCCTGGTGCAGGAGGGCGACATGGTCGAAGAGGGCGATGTGCTGTTCCGGGTGAAGCCGCAATGAGCCGCCGCATCGGAATCATCGACACGACGCTGCGCGACGCCCAGCAATGCCTGTGGGCGACGCGGATGACGGCCGGCATGATGGACCCGATCGCCCAGGCGCTGGACGAGGCGGGATTCGACATGATCGATTTCATGGCCCCGGTGCAGTTCGATGTGTGCGTGCGCTACCTGCGCGAGGATCCGTTCGAGAAGGCGCGCCACTTCCGCAAGCGCTTTCGCAATACGCCCATGCGCAGCTATTGCCGCAGCAAGAGCCTGGTCGGGTTCAGCATGGTGCCCGACGACATGGTCGAGCTGTGGATCGACTGCCTGGCGGCCAACGGCTTCAGCGCGGTCGGCACGCTCGATTCGCTGCTGGACGTCGACAACATGAAAGTCAGCGTCCAGCGCGCCAAGAAGATCGGCATCAAATCGATCGGCGCGCTGGTTTTCTGCGAAAGCCCCCTGCATACCGATGCGCTGTATGCCGGCACGGCCGCCGAGCTGGTGCGCTGCGGCGTGGACGGCATCATGCTCAAGGACTCCGGCGCCCTGCTGACGATCGAGCGCATCCGCACGCTCGTCCCGGCGCTGCGGGCCGCCGTCGGCGACATTCCGATCGAGGTGCACAGCCACAGCAATACCGGCCTGGTCCAGCGCGTCTACCTGGACGCGGCCGACCTGGGCATCGACCAGCTGCATACCTCGATCGCGCCGCTGGCCGGCGGCGTGGCGCAGCCCTCGATCCAGAACATGACGCGCAACCTCGCCCAGCGCGGCTACCACACCGACGTGGACATGGCGCGGGTCGAGGAGATCAGCGCCTATCTGCACCGGCTGGCGGCGCGCTACGACTTCCCGCTGGGCAAGCCGATGGAATACGACGAATTCCATTATCGGCACCAGATGCCGGGCGGCATGACGGAGAACTGGCGGTTCCAGCTGCGCCAGGCGGGGCTGGAGCACCGTTTCGACGAAATCCTCGAGGAGATCGGCCGCGTGCGCGAGGACCTGGCCTGGCCGATCATGGTGACGCCGTTCTCGCAGATCATCGGCGTGCAGGCCATGCTCAACGTGGTCAACGGCGAGCGCTACCGCGCCGTGCCCGACGAAGTGAAGATGTACGCGCTGGGCCACTTCGGCAGGTTGCTGGGGCCGGTCGAACCCAACGCCCTGGACCGCATCGTCGCCAACGGTTCGCCCGACGTCGGGCTGACGCCGCAGCCCAAGGAGCCCGCCTTGCCGGGGCTGCGCAAGGCCCATCCCGGCATGACCGACGAAGAGCTGCTGCTGCGCTACATGTTCCCGGCCGACGACGTCGAGGCAACCTTTGGCTGCAAGCCGCTGAAGCTGACCGTGCCCGCCGGCGGGCCGATCGTCAGGCTGATCGAGGAAATCCTGCCGCGCGCCGGCATACGCCATTTCGAACTGCGCAGCCAGTCCGAACACATTTCGTTCACGCGACCCTGAGCCGGTCCCGGTTTCGTTGCCACGGAGAATCCGCATGACACAACCCGCCGCTTCCTCCCACGCCGTCATCGTGATGTACGACGCGCCCGCCGAGCTGGACGCGTGGATGCATGGCGATCACTACCGCGAGGTGCTGGCCACGCCGGGCGTGACGGGCGTGCGCCGCTACGAGGTGCTGGACGGGCCGCAAGCCTGCCGCAAGTACCTCGCCGTGATCGAGACCGACGACCTGGACGCCACGCTGGCATGGCGCGACAGCGAAGCCGGCGCGCGCTCGCAGCAGGACGCCAACCAGCGCGGCGTCGCCAATCGCCTCGGCCTGACCTGCAAGCGCATCTATTGATACGCACGCGGCGCGCCCAATCCACCTGACCCAAGGACCACACGAATGATCATGCCTCCCATCCTCGATATGCGGCTGCGGCCGCCCGTTCCGGCCTGGACCAAGGGCTCGGTGTTCCGCACGGCCATGCACTATCCGCGCCACAACCTGACGTTCAAGGGCGCGCGCTCGGCCTGGCTCGAGGACGTCGGGCTGCTGTTCGAGGAAATGGACTCGGCCGGCATCCGCTACGGCGTGGCCATGGGCCGGGCCTCCAGCGGGGCCGGCAACCTGGGCGGCGTGGCCAACCAGGACATCGTCGACCTGCTGGCCACCTATCCCGACCGCTTTCTCGGTTTCCTGGGCGTGGACCTCGACAACATCGCGGGCAGCCTGGCCGAGATCCGCGAGCTGGCCGGCGCCACCGGCGTCAAGGGCATTTCCATCGAGCCCGGCTCGGCCCGCATTCCGCGCTGGTCGGATGACAAGACCCTGGATCCGGTCTACGAGCTGGCGCTGGAACTCAAGCTGCCGGTGTCGATTTCGCTCTCGGGCCTGCTCTCGGCGCTGGCCGGCCACGACATCACCTGGTCCAGCCCGGTGTCGATCCAGCGGGTGGCCCAGCGCTATCCCGACCTGAAGATCGTGGTGTCGCACGCCGCCTGGCCGTATGCCGACGAGATGGTCGTGGTGGCGCTGGCCTGCCCCAACATCTACGTATCGCCGGACCTGTACGCGTCGACCCGCGGCATGATCTGCGCCGACAGCTACGTCAAGGGCGCCAACATGTTCCTGGAGGACCGCACCCTGTTCGGCACCGCGTATCCGGTCAAGGACATCCAGGATTCGCTGCGCGACTTCCTGCAGCTGGGCTGGCGCGAGGACATCGTCCACAAGGTGCTGTGGACCAACGCCGCCCGCCTGCTGGGCGTGGACAAGTAACGCGGCGGCCCGGACGGAGAACGACGTGAAGAGGACAGCGCTGATCGCCGGACCGTACGGCATCGTGGGCAACGCGCTCGTGCGGCACCTGGCGCGCGACGAGGCCTGGGATGTCGTGACGATCTCGCGGCGCCAGGAAGCCACGCTGCCCGGCGTGCGGCACATCGCGGCCGACCTGCTGGACGCGGCGCAGGCCGAGGCGGCGCTGGCCGCCTTCCCCGGCATCACGCATGTCTTCTATTGCGCCTATGCGCCGCGCCCCACCCTGGGCGAGGAGGCCGCGCCCAACCTGGCCATGCTGGCCAACCTGGTGTCGGCGGTCGACCGGCATGCGCCCGGCCTGGCGCGCGTCGTGCTGGTGCACGGAACCAAGTGGTACGGCAATCACCTGGGGCCGTTCCGCACGCCGGCGCGCGAGGACGACGCGCGCCATTGCCCGCCCAATTTCTACTACGACCAGCAGGACTGGATCGCGGCGCGCCAGCGCCAGTCCGGCCGCTGGAGCTGGACCGCGTTCCGGCCGCACGGCATCTTCGGCTACGCCCTGGGCAGCCCCATGAACCACCTCATGGCCCTGTCCCTGTATGCCTCGGTCATGAAGGCCGCGGGGGCGCCCTTGAAGTTCCCCGGCACGCCGGCGGCGTTCGCGGCGCTCAACCAGTGCACCGACGCCCGCCTGCTGGCGCGCGCCATGGCCTGGTCGGTGGATGTCGCGGCCTGCGAGAACGAAGCCTTCAATTTCCACAACGGCGAGCCCGAGCGCTGGAGCAACCTCTGGCCGGCGGTCGCCGAGGCGTTCGGCATGCAGGCGGGGGGCGTGCAGCAGATACGCCTGGCCGCCATGATGCCGGCCAACGAGGCCGCGTGGCAGGCGGCCTGCGAGCGGCACGGGCTGCGGCATTTTCCCCTGGAGGCCTATGTCGACTGGTCGTTCGCCGATTGGGTGTATTCCAACGGCTTCGACCAGGTCTGCAGCATGTACAAGATCCGCCGCGCGGGATGGACGGAAATTCTTTTATTTGAAGATATGCTCAAGTCTATGCTTTCGGATTTACGGCAACGGAAGCTGCTTCCAGCATAACCAGGACCCACCATGGCTCAAATGAAAGATACCAACGTCTCGAATCGCGCGACCCTCGTCCTGTATGAGAACCGCTCCATCCCGCTCTATCGGATGATCAAGGAGGAGCTGATCCGGTTCGTGCAGAAAAAGGGCATCAAGTCCGGCATGGCGCTGCCCGGCGACAACGAACTGGCCAGCCAGTTCGGCGTCAGCGTGGGCACCGTGCGCCGGGCCATCGCCGAGCTGGTTTCCGAGCGCATCGTCATCCGGCAGCAGGGGCGCGGCACCTTCCTGGCGCCCTACGACACCAGCCGCATGCTCAATTCGTTCTGGCACATCGAGCGGCGCGACGGCGTGGTCGACGTGCCGCTGGTATCGACGCACGGCTTTTCCCAGGCGCAGGCCACCGAGGAGGTGGCGCAGAAGCTGGCGCTGCAGCCAGGCGATCCGGTCTTCGTCATCAAGAACTCGATGACGATGCAGGGCACGCCCGTGCTGCTCGACACGATCTACGTTCCGGTGCGCACCTTCGAGGGCCTGACCCGCGAGAAGCTGAGCGCGCGCGACGCCACCATCTATGACTTCTACCGCGAACAGTACGGCATCAACATCGTCAAGACGATAGACCGCGTCAGCGCGACCGTTGCCGACAAGGACACCGCCAAGCGCCTGGGCTGCAAGCTGGGCGCGCCCATGCTGCGCATCCTGCGCGTGGCGTACAGCTTTGGAGATACGCCGATCGAGTATCGCTGCAGCCTGCTCGATTCGGAGAATCACGAATACGTCGATGTCACCGGCGGCGACACCAGCCGCTACGGCTGACATCGGGAACCCTTCATTCAAGAGGCCAACATGAAACTGAAAAAGGTATTGATTGCGAACAGGGGGGAGATCGCCCTGCGTATCATCCGCGCGTGCCGGGAGATGGACATACGGACGGTCCAGGTCTACTCCAGCGCGGACGAGGATTCGTTGCCTGTCAGGTTGGCCGATGAAGCGGTCCCCATCGGCGGCCCCGAGCCGTCGGCGAGCTACCTGAACATCGCGGCGCTGATCGCCGCCGCGCGCGAACATGGCTGCGACGCCATTCATCCCGGCTACGGCTTCCTGTCCGAGAACGAGGACTTCGCCCAGGCCTGCATCGACGCCGGCATCGTCTTCATCGGCCCGGATCCCGGCGCGATCCGCATGATGGGCGACAAGGCGCAGGCCCGCAAGATCGCCAAGGAAGCAGGCGTGCCCATCGTGCCGGGCTCGCCCGAACCGGTCAGCGATGTCGAGGAGGCCATCAAGGTGGCCCGCGAGGTCGGCTATCCCTTGCTGGTCAAGGCGGCGGCGGGCGGCGGCGGGCGCGGCATGCGCGTGATCCAGGGCGAGGAGCAGCTGCGCGAGGGCCTGGAGCGCGCGTCGATGGAGGCGAAATCCGCCTTCGGCGACGGCTCGGTCTACATCGAACGCTATATCTCGCCCGTGCGCCACGTCGAGATCCAGGTGTTCGGCGACGGCGAGGACGTCATCCACCTGGGCGAGCGGGAGTGCTCGATCCAGCGCCGCCACCAGAAGCTGCTGGAGGAAAGCCCGTCGCCGGTGCTGTCCGACGAGACGCGGCAGCGCATGGGCGAGGCGGCCTGCGCGCTGGCGCGCGCGGTCAAGTACCGCGGCGCGGGCACGCTGGAGTTCGTCATGGACGGCAAGACCGGCGAATTCTTCTTCATCGAAATGAACACGCGCATCCAGGTCGAGCATCCGGTCACCGAAACCGTCACCGGCGTGGACCTGGTCAGGCTCCAGCTGGCGGTGGCCGGCGGCGGCCGGCTGGGCCTGCGCCAGCAGGACATCGTCATGACGGGGCACGCGATCGAATGCCGCATCAACGCGGAGGACCCGCAGAAGGCGTTCATGCCCAGCCCGGGCACGGTCAACGACATCCGGCTGCCCGCGGGGCCGGGCGTGCGCATGGATTCGCACGTGTACCGCGGCTACAAGCTGCCGCCGTACTACGACTCGCTGCTGGGCAAGCTGATCGTCTGGGACGAGTCGCGCGAGAAGGCCATCGCCCGGATGCTGCGCGCGCTGGGCGAGCTGGAGATCGCCGGCGTGAAGACGACCAAGGAATTCCACGAACGGCTGATGCGGGACGAGGATTTCATCGCCGGCAACGTCAGCACCCAGTTCGTCAAGGAAAAGCTGTACGCCGATCACCCCATGCGCCATTTGCTCTGAGAAGGTAAGCCTCACATGTCACACGAAGAACTGCTTGTCGATTATGCCGCCCGCAAGGATCATGCACTGGGCATGGGCGGCCCGGCCAAGCTGGAGAAACGCCGCGCCGAAGGTGTGCTGAACGCGCGCGAACGGCTCGAGATCCTGCTCGATCCGGGCACCTTCGAGGAAAGCGGCCTGTTCGCGGTGTCGCACCGCAAGGAAGTGGCCGAGCGCACCCCGGCCGACGGCAAGATCGCCGGCTACGGCAAGGTCCAGGCGCGCAAGGTGGCGGTGGTGGCCAACGACTTCACCGTGATGGGTGCGTCCAGCTCGGTGGTCAACGGCAAGAAGATCCGCCATATGCGCGAAGTAGCCACCAAGAACGGCCTGCCGCTGATCTTCCTGGGCGAATCCACCGGCGCGCGCATGCCCGACCGCATGGGCGCCGAGGGCCGCGCGATCCTGGGCCAAGACCCGTACGAGTACCGCCGCCTGCGCGAAACCCCCTGGGTGAGCGCGCTGCTCGGGCCGTGCTATGGGTCCTCCACCTGGTACGCCTGCCTCTCGGACTTCGTCGTCATGCGCCGCGGCGCGACCATGGCGGTGGCGAGCGGGCGGGTCACGTCCAAGGCCATCCGCCAGGAAATCGACTCGGAAGAGCTCGGCGGCTGGCGCATGCATACGCAGTCGACCGGCCTGGTCGACGCGCTGGCGGAAACCGACGAAGAAGCGCTGGAGATCGTCAAGAAGTGGCTGGCCTATTTCCCCAGCAACCAGAACGAGCCGCCGCCGCGCCAGGCCGTCACGCCGGAAAGCGTGCCCGACACCGGGGCGATCCTGCAGCACGTGCCGACCGACAGCAACAAGGTCTATGACGTGCGCAAGGCGATCGACTGCATCGTCGACCGCGACAGCGTGATGGAGCTCAAGGCCAGGTTCGGCCGCTCCATCTGCACCATGGTCGCGCGCCTGGACGGCCATCCGGTCGGCATCCTGGCGAGCAATCCGATGTTCAAGGGCGGTGCGATCGACGTGGACGCCTGCAACAAGGCGATCTCGTTCCTGGTGCTGTGCGACTCGTTCAACATCCCGCTGGTGTTCCTGGTCGACCAGCCCGGCTTTCTGATCGGCATCGAGGGCGAGCGCCGCGCCGCGCCGGGCCGGATCATGAACTGGATGAACGCGATCTCGCTGGTCACCGTGCCCAAGATCTCGGTGATCATGCGCAAGAGCTATGGCCAGGCCTACCTGAACATGGGCGGCGGCAGGAACTCCGACGAAGTGCTGGCCTGGCCCAGCGCGGACCTGGGCTTCATGGCGCCCGGCGTCGGCGCCAACGTGCTGTTCGGCGTCAACGAGCAGGACGACCCCGAGCGCTATCGCGAACTGGTCGCGCAGTTGTCCAAGGACACCTCGGCCTGGGGGCTGGCCGCGCTGTACGAAACGCATGCGGTGATCGATCCGCGCGAGACGCGCGCGCATCTCATCCGCCTGCTGGACATCCATCGCGGCGCGCAGGGCCGCCGCATCGGGCAGCACCTGCTGTCGAACTGGCCCACCACCTATTGAGCGGCCGGCGCGCCGGTCCAAACTTTATCGAGAGTCGAACACATCATGGCCAATGTAGAAGTGATTTCGGAAGTCAGCGGTTCCGTGTGGAAAGTGCTGGTGGCGGCGGGCGACACGGTCGCCGAAGACCAGGAGATCGCCATCCTGGAATCCATGAAGATGGAGATCCCGGTGCTGGCGCCGTGCGGCGGCACCATCGGGGACCTGCGCCTGGAAGTCGGCGCGCCGGTCAGCGAAGGCGACGTGATCGCGGTGATCAGCGCATGAGCCCCGCGCCCATGGACCAGCGCGAGCTCTCGTCCATCCTGCGCCAGGCCCTGGACGCGGGGCGCGGCGCGCTCGACGAACCGACCGGCAAGCGCATCCTCGCCGGCCACGGCATCGCCGTGCCCAAGTCGGTGGTGCTGCCCGCCGACGCGTCGTTCGCGCAGGTCGAGGGCCAGTTGGCCCAACCCTATGTCCTGAAGCTGATCTCGCCCGACGTGATCCACAAGACCGAGATGGGCGGGGTGCGGCTCAACCTGGCCAGCCCGGCGGCGCTGCGGCAGGCGGCCGGCGAGATGCGCCAGCGCGTCGAGCAGGCCGGCGCGCGGGTCGAGGGCTGGCTGGTCGAGGAAATGGCCGAGCCCGGCGTGGAAGTGGTGGTGGGCGGGCTGCGCGATCCCGAGTTCGGCCCGATGGTGATGATCGGCCTGGGCGGCATTTTCGTCGAAGTCTTCAAGGACGTGGCGTTTCGCATCTGCCCGGTCACGCGCGAGGACGCGCTCGAGATGATAGGGGAGCTGCAGAGCAGCCCCTTGCTCGCGGGCGCGCGCGGCAAGCAGGCGGTCAGCATCGACGCCCTGGTCGAGACCATCCTGCGCGTGGGCGGCGAAGGCGGCGTGCTGCTGGCCGGCCAGCCCGAGGTGGCCGAGCTCGACATCAATCCGCTCATCGTATCGCCCCGCGGCGCCGTCGCGGTCGACGCCCGATTCATCCTGACGCAGTGAGAGCAGCGTGACTGAACCCAAGATTCTCGATTCGCTTTTCCAGCCGAAAAGCATCGCCGTCGTCGGCGCGTCGGCCTCGACGGTGTCCGGCGGCAACCGCTTCATCCGCAACCTGCGCGCCTTCGGCTATGCCGGGCCGATCTATCCGGTGCACCCCAGCGCCGGCGAGATCGAGGGCCTGCCGGTCTTCGCGTCGCTGGAGGCCTTGCCGGAAACGGTCGATTACGCCTACGTGGCGACCGCCGCCGAGCGGGTGCCCGGCGTGATACGCAGCGGGCGCGGCAAAGTGCGCGTGGCCCAGGTCATGTCCAGCGGCTTTGGCGAAACCCAGGAGGGCGACGCGCTGCAGCAGGATCTGCTGGCCGCGGCGCGCGACGCCGACGTGCGCGTGGTGGGCCCGAACTGCCTGGGGGTGTACTCGCCGCGCGCGCGCGTCAGCTTCACCCGCCGCGTCACCGACGAGCCTGGCCATGTCGGGGTCGTCTGCCAGAGCGGCGGGCTGGGCACCGACATCATCCGGCGCGGCCAGCATCGCGGCCTGCGCTTCAGCGGCCTGGTCACCATCGGCAACGCCGTCGATGTCAGCGCCTCGGAACTGCTGGAGTACTTCCTGGCCGACGCGCAGACCCGGGTCATAGGTATGTATCTCGAAAGCGCCCGCGACGGGCGCCGCCTGTTCGAGGTGCTGCGCCAGGCGGGCTGCCGCAAGCCGGTGGTCCTGCTCAAGGGCGGCGGCACCGCGCAGGGGCGGCGCGCCGCGTCATCGCATACCGGCGCGCTGGCTGGCAGCGAGCAGGCCTGGGCCGCGCTGGGCAAGCAGACCGGCATGCCCATCGTCGACACGCTGGACGAGTTCCTCGACGTGCTGCTGCTGTGCCAGTGCCTGCAGCCCCGTTCCCAGCCGACGCGCACCATCGCCCTGTTCGGCAACGGCGGCGGGACCAGCGTGCTGGGCACCGACGCCTGCGGCCGCGCCGGCTTCGCGGTGCCGCCGTTCGCCGCGGACACGCTGGCGGCACTGGAGGCGCTCAGGCTGCCGGCGGGCTCGTCGGTGCTCAACCCGGTCGACGTGCCGGCCGGCGCCCTGCAGCAGAACGAGGGCAGGGCGGCGACGGATATCGTGCGCATCCTCGCGCAGGACGACAGCATCGACGCCGTCATTATCCACGCCAACATGACGGTGATCACCGACTTCCAGCACGTGGACATGCTCAAGAACATCATTGCCGCCGTGACGCAGGCCAGGCAGCACGGCCGCGGCGTGGCGCACCTCATCCTGGTGCTGCGTTCGGACGGCGACGCGGAAATCGAGGAAAGAAAGCGCGGTTACCGGCGCGATTCCGTGCAGGCAGGCATTCCCGTGTTCGACGAGATTGCCGAGGCAGCCAAGGCCCTGGCCTGCCTGCGCGTCATCGAGGCCGTGCGTTGCCGGCGTGCGCAACCGTCGATCCCCATGGATGGGCGGTCGCGGTCCGCGCCGGAGTCTGCAAGCCAGGTGTCCTGACCAAACGGACCCCATACATAAAAACCTAGGAGACAAACATGAAGCTCAAGATGTTGGCCGCGGCCTGCGCCGCGGCGGCGGTGTCGTTGCTTGCGCCGGCCCCGGCCGTGCAGGCCCAGGGCAAGCCCGCCAAGGTCCTCAAGCTGGCCCATGGCGCCACGGAGAACCAGGCGGTGGGCATGGCCTTCCTCAAGTTCGCCGAGCTGGTCAAGGAGAAGTCCGGCGGCACGCTGGCGATCGAGACCCACCTGGCCGGTTCGCTGTACAACGAGCGCACCTCCATCGAGGCGGTGCTCAACGGCGCGGTGGACATGGGCGGCGGCTCGAACGCCAACTGGGGGGCGTTTACCCGCACGCTGATTTTCATGGACCTGCCGTACGTGTTCAAGAACGAGGAGGCGTTCGAGAAGGCCATGGCCGGCCAGGTCGGCGAGGAGATCCGCCAGCGCTTCGAGCGCGACGGCTTCAAGCTGCTGATGCTGCTGAACAACGGCGGCTTTCGCCATGTCGTCAATACCAAGAAGCAGCTCAAGGTGCCGGGCGACCTGGCGGGCCTGAAGATCCGCACCACGGCGTCGCCGGTGGAAATCGCCATGTTCAAGAACTGGGGCGCCATTCCCACTTCGGTGGACTGGGCCGAGGTCTACAACGCCCTGAGCTCCGGGGTCGTGGACGGCGAGTTCGTGATGCCGACCTGGCTGGCGACCGCCAAGCACTATGAAGTGCTCAAGTACGCCACCGCCAACGACGCCGTGATCGGCGTGCAGACCCTGGTGATGCGCAAGGACAGGTTCGCCAAGCTGCCGGCCGAAAGCCAGAAGGCCATCCTGGAGGCCTCGCGGGAGGCCGAGGCATACGGCAACCGGATCGACCATGACATGGCGGCCAAGGCCCTGGCCTATGCGGAGAGCCAGGGCGTGAAGGTCTACCACCCGAGCGCCGAGGAAATGGCGCAATGGCGCACGACCGGGCAGCAGATCTGGAAACAATTCGAGGGCCAGCTGGACAAGACGCTGTTCCAGCAAGTCCTGGATGCGCAGAAGTAGCGCCTGGCCCGCCAGGCCTTGCGCAGGCATCACGCCAGGGCGCCGCGGCATGTGACCCGACACGCCGCGGCCGGCCCAGACCGCTGACGAGGAGACAAAACCATGGCTGAACTGTCCGAACGACGGGAGTACGAAACCATGAACCGCAAACAGGGCGCCGCCGCGCTGACCGCCAGGGTGCTGGTCGGATTTCCCAAGATGGTGCTGGCGGGCCTGCTGGCACTGCTGATCATTTTCCTGGTGATGTCCGTCATCAGCCGCTATTTCATGCAGCTGGGCACGCCGTGGTCCGACGAGTTCGCCCGGATCCTGTTTGCCTGGATCGTGATGGTGGGTTTCGCCGTCGCCGTGCAGCAGCGCGCCAACGTGGCCGTCGACATTCTGGTCGAACAGGCCGGGCCGCGCATGAAACGCGCCCTCTACATCCTGCAGGACGCATTGATCCTGGTGTTTTCGGTGGTGTTCACCTACGCCGCCTACCAGACCGTGCAATTCGCAAGCATCCAGACGCTGCCCGGCCTGGGCATCACGATAGGCTGGCTGTACAGCAGCTGCGTGGCCGCCGGCGTGCTGATGGTGGTCTACGCCGCCCTGATGCTCATCCAGACGCTGCGGGGCCAGCGGCAGCCGCCCCACTACGAGGCCGGCGGAGATCTCTGATCCCCGGAGGACACCCTATGACTATCGCGATTCTCTCGTTCTCCTTCGTACTGCTGGTGCTGGTCGGCATGCCGATCAGCTTCGCCATGGGCATTTCGTCGCTGCTGGCGATGCTCTACCAGAGCGACCTGCCCATCAACCTGCTGGTGCACCGCACCGTGATGGGTATCGATTCGTTCGTCCTGCTGGCCATTCCGCTGTTCATCTTCGCCGGCTCCATCATGGAGCAGGGCGGCATCTCCGAGCGGCTGGTCCGTTTCGCCTATACCTTGCTCGGCCGCTTTCGCGGCGGCCTGCCCATGGTGGTGGTGGGGTCGACCATGCTGCAGTCCGGCATTTCGGGCTCGACCGTCGCGGACGTGTCGGCGATGTCGGCCATGACGCTCAAGCCGCTGGAGAACGAAGGCTATCCGCGTCCGTACAGCCTGTCGGTGATCGGCGCGTCGTGCGCATTCTCCATCCTCATCCCGCCTTGCATCCTGATGGTGGTCGTGGCGGCCGTGGCCAATACCTCGGTGGTCGCCGTGTTCGCGGCGGGCGTGGTGCCGGCCGTCGTCATCGGCCTGATGTTCTTCGCCTTCATCCACATCCAGGCGCGCCTGCAGAACATGCCGCGCGGCGAGGCCTATTCGTTCGTGGCCATCCTCAAGGGCCTGAAGGACGCGCTGTTCGCGCTGGGCGTGCCGATCCTCATCTTCGGCGGCATACGCATGGGCGTGGCCACCGTCACGGAGATGGCCGCGTTCGCCGTGGTGTACTCGCTGCTGGTGGGCGGGCTGGTCTACCGCCGGCTGAGCTGGCGCGGCATCTACCAGGCGCTGGTCGACACCTGCGTGGCCACCGGCGTGATCTGCCTGCTGATGGGGTTCGCCATGATCTTCGGCTACCTGCTGGCGACCGAAGGCGTGCCGGGCGCGGTGGCGCAATGGATACGCGACAATCACATCAGCCCCTGGGGCGTGATGCTGATCACGGCGCTGATCTTCGTATTCATCGGCGCCGTGCTCGAAGGCGCGCCGGCGGTGCTGATCTTCGTGCCCATCCTGCTGCCGGTGGTGCGCGAACTGGGCATCGACGTGGTGCACTGGCTGACGGTCGTGGTGCTGGCTTCCGGCATCGGCCTGTTCGTGCCGCCCACTGGGCTGGCGGTGCTGGTGGCATGCAGCGTGGGGCGGGTCAGCATGCAGGCCATCATCCGGCCGCTGATACCTTTCCTGCTGCTGCTCCTGGCCGGCCTGGCCGTGATCATGGCCTTCCCGGTCATCTCGATCGGCCTGCCGCGCGCCATGGGCATTCCGTGGTGAGGCGCCGCCGGAGCGGCCATGCGCGCGCCTGATCCGGACAGCCCTTACAGCTGGGCGGTGGCGGCGGCCACGCTGGTGCTGGCCTCGCTCAGCTTCGGCGCCGCCAATTCGCTGCCCATGCTGTTTCCGGAACTCTCGGCCGAGTTCGGCTGGGACGGCGGCGGCGTGGCGTCGCTGTATGGCGCCACCATGGCCGGCGCGGCGGTTTCGTCCCTGCTGATGGGGCGGCTGCTCGACCGTATCGGTTTCTTCCCGATCGGCGTGGTGGCCACGCTGGCCATGTGCGGCGGGATGGCGCTGGCCAGCGTGGCGACGGCGCGCTGGCAGTTCTACCTGATCTACGCGGTGCTGATAGGCGGGCTGGGGCAGGGAGCCTTCCTCAGCACCATCGCCGCGGCGGTGTCGCAGTGGTTCCTGCGCAGCCGGTCGCTGGCGGTGGCCATTGCCCTGTGCGGACAGGGCGTGGGCGGCCTGCTGGTGCCGCCCCTGTTGCGCGCCGTCAGCGGCGCGCATGGCTGGCGCGACGCGCTGCTTGCCTACGCGGCAGTCGCGGTGATCGCGATGCTGGCCGCCATGGCGCTGTACATGCCGCGTCCGCCGGTCGGCCTGGGCAGGCGCGGGCCCGTCGCCAGCCCGCCTGCCGGCGCGGGGGCGGCGGGCGCCGGCAGGCTGATCGTGTGGCTGGCGCTGGCGCTGCTGCTGGCCAATTCGGCCGCGGCCGGCGTGGCCTCGCACCTGGTCTCGTACGGCGCGCAGGCCGGCCTGTCGCCGGTGCGCGCGGGCGCCCTGATGTCGGCGCACTACGGGCTGGTGCTGGCTGCCCGGCTGGCGATCGGCTATTCGCTCGACCGCTTGAACAAGTACGCCGTGCTGCTGGCGACCACCGCCATCCAGATCCTGGGCGCGCTGCTGCTGCAGTTCACCGGCTCCACCGCCATGGTGGTGGCCGGCGCGGCGGCCATCGGCGTCGGCTTCGGCGGCTATTACCCGGCCTACGGCGCGCTGGTGCAGAGCCACTATCCCAAGGAGCAGGTCGGCCGGCGCCTGACCGAGCTGTACCTGGCCAGTTTCATCGCGGCCGGTTTCGGGACCTGGCTGGTGGGCACGCTGTTCGACCTGCGCGGCGGCCGTTTCGACCTGGCGTTTTTCGCCGCCTTGCTGCTGAGCCTGCTGGCGCTGGGCATCGTGCTGGCGTGCAAGTCCCGCATCGCCGGGCGCGGCGGCGCCCAGGGCCTGGCGCTGCCCGTGCAACGCTAGGCCGCGGGAACAACAGCTGTTCCCGCCGCGGGCTTGCGCCGCAGGCGGCGCGCGCGGCACGATCGGCGTCACATCGCAAGATCGGCACGGGAGGCCAGCCATGGAGCAGCAGCACACCATCGTCATCGTCGGCGCCGGGCAGGCCGGCGGCTGGGCCGCGCGGACGCTGCGCGCCGAAGGCTATGCGGGCCGCGTGCTGCTGTGCGGCGACGAAACCGCGCCGCCCTACGAGCGGCCGCCCTTGTCCAAGGAGCAACTGGCCGCGCAGGCGCCGCCCTTGCCCAGCCTGATGGACGCGACGCAGCTGGCTGAACTGCGGATCGAATGGCGCGGCGGCGCGGCCGCCACGCGGATCGACCGCGCCGCGCGCCAGTTGCTGCTGGGCGACGGGCGGGCGCTGCCCTACGACGCGCTGATCCTGTGCACCGGCGGACGGCCCAGGTTGCCGCCTCTGCCCGGCGCGGACCTGCCCTGCGTCCATACCTTGCGCACCATCGGCGATGCCGCCCGCCTGCGCGCGGCCTTCGACGGCGCGCCTCGCGTCGCGGTGCTGGGCGGGGGGTGGATCGGGCTGGAAGTGGCGGCCGCGGCGCGCCAGCGGGGGTGCGCGGTGGTGCTGCTGGAAGCCGCCGACCGGCTCTGCGCCCGCAGCGGTCCGGGGCTGCTGTCCGAGACGCTGGCGCGGCTGCATGCCGGCCAGGGCGTGGACCTGCGCCTGAACGCCCGGGTCCGGCGCATCGAGGCAAGCGGGCGCGGCGGCCTGCTCGTGCTGGCCGATGGCCAGCGGGTCGAGGCCGACATCGTGGTCGCGGGCGTGGGGCTGGTGCGCAACGACGAGCTGGCAAGACAGGCCGGGCTGGCCTGCGATCAAGGGGTCATCGTCGACGGCGCCTGCCGCACGTCGGACCCGGACATCTACGCGGCGGGCGACGTCGCGGTAATGGCGGGGCCGGATGGGAAGCTGGGGGGCCTGGAATCCTGGCAGAACGCGCAGGACCAGGGCATCGCGGCGGCCCGCGCCGCGCTGGGCCAGGCGGTCCGCTACGCGCCGCTGCCGTTCTTCTGGTCGCAGCAGTACGACACCCTGGTGCAGATGGCCGGCGCCAGCGAGCCGGGCGCCGAGCTGGTGCTGCGCCAGGGCGCGCCGGCGCAGCTGCTGTGCGTGGAGATGCGCGCCGACGGCCGGCCGGCGGCCGTGCTGGGCGTCAATGCGGCGCGCGAGTTCCGCCAGCTGCGCAAATACATCGCCGAAGGCGCGCGCCTGGACGCGCGGCGCCTGGCCGACCCGCGTGCGCCGCTGGCCGGCGCCTTGCTGCGCGAAACCGCCGCATAGCACCGCCGGCGGGAATAACACCTGTTCCATGGCGCTGCTTGTCGCCGGACGGACGCTGCCGCAACATCCCTTGCCAGACATTCCTGGGGAGACGCGCAATGAACATGGACGAGACCCAAGCGCTGGTTGCCGTGGTCTACCGATTCTTCAGCGGCCTGGACCGGCGCGACAACGAGGCGGTGGCCGGCCTGATGGCCGACGACGGCGTGTGGAACCGCCAGGGGACGGAGCTGGTCGGCCCCGACGCGGTGCGCGCGGCCCTGGCGCAGCGCGACCCGCGCCGCCAGACCGCCCATATCGTCTCGAACCTGTGGATCGAGCAGGCCACGCCGGACACCGCGCGGGTGCGCTTCTACATGACAGCCTACGAAACCCTGACCTCGTCCGACGGGGTGGTCGGCGAGCCGCGCATGCTGGGCGTGCGCGACTGCGTCGACGAGCTGGCCCGGGTCGGCGGCGCCTGGCGCATCGCGCGCAAGCAGAGCCGCCGCCTGCTGCCGGCGGAATGAATCCCGAACAACCCCGCACCGGAGACATGGCCGTGCTTGATGACGCACTGCTGGACACGCTTGCGCGCGAGCTGTACGAAGCCGAACAGACCCGCACCCCGATCCGCCAGCTGTCGTTGCGCCACCCGGCGCTGACGATCGAGGATGCCTACGCGATCCAGCGCAAATGGGTGGCGTTGAAGATCGCCGGAGGCAATCCGCTCAAGGGCCACAAGATCGGCCTGACCTCGCGCGCCATGCAGGCGGCGATCGGCATCGACGAGCCGGACTACGGCGCCTTGCTGGACGACATGTTCTTCGCCGACGGGGCCACCATACCGCCGGGCCGCTTCATCGCGCCGCGGGTCGAGGTGGAGCTGGCCTTCATCATGGGCAGGCGGCTGGAAGGGCCAGGCGTCACGCTGTTCGACGTGCTCGAGGCGGCGCGCTATGTCACGCCGGCCCTGGAAATCCTCGACGCGCGCGTGCAGATGGTGGACCCGCAGACAAAGGCCACCCGCAAGGTGACCGACACCATCTCCGACAACGCGGCCAATGCCGGCGTGGTCCTGGGCGGGCGTCCGATGCGCGTGGACGAGGTCGACCTGCGCCGCGTCGGCGCCATCCTCATGCGCAACGCCGTGGTCGAGGAAACCGGGCTGGCCGCCGGCGTGCTCAACCATCCCGCCAACGGCGTGGCCTGGCTGGCCAGGAAGCTGTCGGCGCACGGCATCGCGCTGGAGAAGGACCAGGTCATCATGGCCGGTTCGTTCACCCGGCCGGTGCACGCGGCCAGCGGCGATACCCTGTTGGCCGATTACGGGCCGCTGGGCACGGTCAGCTGCCATTTCGGCTGACGGCGGGCGCCGGTCAGGGGAAACCATGAGGCGCGGCCGGGCGTTGCGCGCTTGGGCTAGACTGTGCCCAGACCGGCGCGGCGCATTTCACCGCAGCCGACCCCATCGCGCTTGACGAGCAGGCGCGCGCCGCTGGCGCGCACGCGGCGCGTGGGCGGACGGGTTACGTACAGGAGACAGCCATGGGAGGCGCCTCGACGGAGTTCATCGGGCTGCGGCAGCCGTCGGCATGGGCATTCGAAGACTTGACCACGCTGCGCATCTTCGTGCGCACGGTGGAGATCGGCAACTTCTCCGAGGTGGCGCGCCGCATCGGCGCCAACCCGGCGATGGTCAGCAAGCGCATCGCCAATCTGGAGAACAAGATCGGGCAGCGCCTGCTCAACCGCAACACGCGCCGGCTCATGGTGACCGAGGCCGGGCAGCGCCTCTACGACCACTGCATGCGCGCGCTGATCGAGCTCGACCAGGCCGCCGAGGAAATGTCGAACATGCAGGACAAGGCCAGCGGCCTTTTGCGCATGACGGCGCCGGCCATGCTGGGCGAGGCGGTGATCGCGCCGCAGTTGCCGCAGTTCCTGCAGCAGAATCCGCTGCTGTCGCTGGACATCAATTTCTCGCTCGAGAAGGTCGACCTGTTCAAGGCCCGCATCGACGTGGCGGTGCGGATCGCCGATTCGGTCGATCCGGGCCTGGTGGCCATCAAACTGGCGCCTTACCGGCGCGTGTTCTGCGTCGCGCCGCAATACATCGCGGCCAAGGGCGCGCCCGAGCTGCCGGCCGATCTCATGGACCACAATTGCCTGATCACGCGCGGTTCGGTGCTCAATACCCGCTGGCCGGTGCGCCTGGAGGGGGAGATCGGCAACGTGCCGGTCAAGGGCAACCTGGTGACCGACAACGGCCACGCCGCCCGGCTCGCCTGCCTGGCCGGCCTGGGCGTGATGATGGCGCCGCGCTGGCTGCTGGAAGAGGACATCCGCGCCGGCCGCCTGGTGGAGGTGCTGGCGGACTACGTGCCGGACAACCGTTCGGTCTACGCGCTGCTGCTGCAGCGCACCGGCTTTTCGGCCAAGCTGCAGATCGCGATCGATTTCCTCAAGCGCTGCTTTGCCTCGATGAACTAGTGTGAGCCGTCGCGCGCCGCGCGCGGCATGGCCGGGCGCCGCCGTTCGGCCAGGATGCTGTACAGGTTGCCCGCCAGTATCAGGCCGGCGCCGAGGAACAGCAGCGGCTCGATGGCCTCGCCGTAGAACACGGCGCCGACCACGGCGATGAGCGGCAGGCGCAGGAAGTCCAGCGGCACCACGACCGTGGCGTCGGCCAGCGCCATGGCCCGCGCCAGGCAGTAGTGCGTGGCCAGCCCCATGGTGCCCACCACCAGTATCCACGGCCACACGTGCGGCGGCGGCGAGCTCCAGTTGGCCAGTGCCGGCGCCAGACCCAGCGGCAGCTGCACCAGCGTCATGTAGAACAGGATGCACAGCGGCGTCTCGGTGCGCGCCAGCATCTTGGTCATGATGTAGGCCAGGGCGAAGGCGACCGCGCCCAGCAGCACGGCCAGCGCCGCGGGATGGATCATGCCGCTGCCCGGCCGCACGATGATGAACACGCCGGCCAGCCCCAGCGCCACCGCCAGCAGGCGCGCCGCCGTCAGGCGCTCGCCCAGCAGCACGGCGGCCAGCAGGGCGGTCCAGACCGGCACGGTGAATTCGATCGCGAAGACCTCCGCCATCGGGATGAAGGCGATGCCGTAGACCCAGCCATACTGGGCCAGGAAATGGGTGGCGTTGCGCAGGGTGTGCAGGCCGGGGCGCGCCGTGGCGACCTGCCGCCAGCCCGCGCGCCAGACCAGCGGCACGATGATCAGCAGTCCGCAGGCGCTGCGGAAGAACAGGATCTGGAATACCGAGACGTGGGCCGACAGCTCGCGCGTGGCGACCGCCATGGCCAGCAAGGAAACCAGCGCTCCGCTCATCCAGCATGCCGCGCGCGTGGTCGGCTGCCAGTTCGATATCCCCATTTTCTGTCTCCGGGCGCCCGCATGGCGTGATGGATTATGGCATCGCGGGGCCGGCCCCGGCTGTCGCGCCGGGAACAGCAGTTGTTCCGGCGCGCGTCTTGTTGGCGGGGGCCGCCCCGGTGCACGATGGGCGGCGAGGCGGCGCTGCCGCCCGCGACCAACCAGGCAAGGAGGCATGCAGGCAATGAGCGAACAGTGGACCGACGTCGGCGGGGAAGACATGCTCACCGAAGAGGAGCCGGTGGCGGTCAGGGTGGCCGACCGGGAGATCGCGCTGTATCTGGCGCACGGCGAGGTCTACGCGACCGACAACCTGTGCACCCACGGCAACGCCCGGCTGTGCGAGGGCTTCCAGGAGGGGCACGAGATCGAGTGTCCGCTGCACCAGGGGCGCTTCGACATCCGGGACGGGCGCGCGCTGTGCGCGCCGCTGACCCGCGACATCCGGACTTACCCTAGCCGCGTCGAAGGCGGCCGGGTGCTGGTACGGGTGGCGGGCGCGGATTGATCTTGGCGGGAATAGCTGCTGTTCCGGTCGTGCCATTGTCCCGCCGGGCGCCGCATCGCACACTTTCCCGCATCGCACACATGTATGCCCCGGGCGGTTGTGCCCGGACACGGAGAGCCGGATGAAACTAGTCAGTTACCTCGATCGCACGCAGCGCGAACCCCAGCCGTCGTATGGGGCGGTGGTGGGCGAACGCATTGTCGACCTGGCCACGGCGCAGGCGCCGACGCTGCGTGCCGCGCTGGCCCGCGACGGCGTGGACGGCCTGGCGGCGCGGCTGCGCCAGGCGGGCGAGGCCGCCGGCGTGGCGCTGGCCGACGCAACCCTGCTGGCGCCCATCCCCGATCCGGACAAGATCCTGTGCATCGGCCTGAACTACCGCCTGCACGCCGAGGAGGCCGGCATGGCCATTCCGGCCAGGCCGTCGGTGTTCGTGCGCTTTGCCGGTTCGCTGGCCGCGCAGGGGCAGCCGGTGCTGCGTCCGCCGGAGTCGGACCAGTTCGACTACGAGGCCGAGCTGGCGGTCATCATCGGCAGGCCGGCCCGCCGCGTCAGCGAAGCGCGGGCCATGGCGCACGTGGCCGGCTACGCCTGCCTGGCCGAGAACTCGGTGCGCGACTGGCAGCGCCACTCCACCCAGGCCACGCCGGGCAAGAACTTCGCCCGTTCCGGCGCCTTCGGCCCGTGGCTGGTGACGGCCGACGAGGCCGGCGCGCCCGAGGCCATGACGGTGATCGGCAGGCTCAATGGCGAAACCGTGCAGCACGACAGCGCCGCCAACATGATCTTCACGGTGGCGCAACTGGTCAGCTATCTCTCGACCTTCGCCGAGCTGCAGCCCGGCGATGTCATTGCCACCGGCACGCCGGCCGGCGTGGGCATGTCGCGCAAGCCGCCGCGCTACCTGCGGCCGGGCGACGTGTTCGAGGTGGATATTTCCGGGGTGGGCGTCCTGCGCAACCCGGTCGACGACGATTCTAGATAAAAGGACCGCCCATGCTGTCATCGGCAATCTGGCTCAGCGAAGAGAACATTACGGCACTGGTCTCCCTCAAGGAGGCGATAGGCGTGCTGGAGACCGGCGTGCGCGCCCTGGGCACCGGCGAAGGCTTCAACATTCCCAAGGCGCTGGGCGCCTATGGCGACGCATCCTCGATGCACTCGCTGGGGTCCGCGCTGCCCGAGGCGGGCTTCTGCGGCTACAAGAACTGGATCAACACGCCGCGCGGCGCCAAGGCGGTCTACGTCCTGTTCGATGCGCGCGAAGGCCGCCTGCTGGCCATCATGGAGGCCAACGCCCTGGGGCAGATGCGCACCTCCGCCATGACCGGGCTGGGCACCAAGTGGGTGGCGCGTCCCGGCGCCGACGACATGGCCATCATCGGCACGGGGCGGCAGGCCCTGGCGCAGGTGGCGGCCGTGCACGCGGTGCGGCCGCTGTCGCGCATCCGCGTCTGGAGCCCCACGCCGGAGAACCGCCGGGCGTTCTTCGAGACCTTGCGCGAGCAGTTCGATACCGAGGTGGTCGTCGCCGATTCGCTGGCGCAGGCCTGCGATGGAGCCTCCATCGTGACCACCGTCACGCGCGCCCGCGAGCCGTTCCTCGATGCCGGCGTGCTGGGGCGCGGCGTGCACCTGAACGCGGTGGGCGCCATCCTGCCCCACAGCGCGGAATTCAGCCAGGACGTGTTCGCCCGCGTGGGTTTCATCGCGGTTGACGACGTGTCCGGCGCCCAGAAGGCCTCGCGCGAGTTCATCGACTATTTCGAGCAGGGCCCCGGCAAGGGCGACTGGAGCAGGGTGCGTCCGCTGGGCGAGGTCATTGCCGGCGGCGAGAAGCCGGCGCCCGATTGCGACATCAGCCTGTTCAAGGCCATGGGCATGGGCATATCTGACCTGTCGGTCGCCGTGCTAGCGTATCAGCGCGCAAAAGATGCGCAGGTCGGGCAATCCATTTCACTGATGGCCAGCGCCCCGATCCGGCTGCCCGTCTGACGGGGCCGGACCGGGCGCGGACCGGTATGGAACACAAGGAGACAACATTGGACAACAAGATCAAACTGGTGGACGTCAGCGGCCGGCCGGCCCGCGAGCAGACGTTCTGGCCCACCGTGGTGCTGCCCAGGGCAGCCATCGAATCGGAGATCGAACGCCTGGCGTCCATCCTCGCGCCGGCCGACGGCCTGCGCGCCGCCTCGGTGGATCACCCGTCCAATACCGGCCCCATCCCGGCCTACGCGCCCGGCATCGACGTGCAGATCGTCGTGCTCAAGCCCGGCGAGCAGACCGAGCCGATGCTGCGCAATTCGAGCTGTGTCGACATGTGCATCCGCGGCAAGGGCGTGGTCACGACAGGCGCCAGAACCTTCCAGGCCGAACGGTTCGATGTGTGGAACACGCCGTCGATGACGCCGGTGGTCTACCGCAACGACGGCTCCGACCTGTTCGTGCGGCTGTGCTACAGCAACGCGCCGCTGCTGGAACGACTGGACGTGCACTACGTGGGCCAGGTGGCCAACGCCACGCGCCCGGGCTCGCAGGATGCCGCGCAGGCAGCCAGCCAGCGGCGCGCGCGCGACGCCGCCACCCCGATAGCGATTGGCGAGGACGGCGCCCAGATGCTGGGCTACGAGTGGCTGGTCGACATCGATACCGTCGATTCGCGCATGCTGCACTGGCCCTGGAAGGAGGTATCGCCGCATCTCGAAACGGTCTATGGCATGGACCTCGCGTACACGGGGCGCCATCTGTACGTGCTGTACAACCCGGCCACCGAGCGGCGCATCGGCACTTCGCACAGCTTCTTCGCCACCATCGCCAAGCTGCCGCCCGGCAAGGTGGACCAGCCGCACCGCCACACCTCGGCCGCCATCAACTACATCATGTGGGGCAACGGCAAAAGCGTGGTCAACGGCGAGAAAATCCAGTGGCAGGAGGGCGACCTGCATTTCTCCGCGCCGGGCTGGTCGGTGCACAACCACGCCTCGCGCGACCAGGGCTTCGTGGCGCTCACCATCCAGGATCATCCGCTGCACATCGCCATGGAGTCGTTGCTGTGGCAGGAAACCCTGAAGTCACCGATCCTGAAGCTGGGCTCGGAACAGGGGATCCAGACCAACCTCTCGCGCGTCGCCGCGTAGGCCCGCCATGAGAGACCGAATCGTTCCCGTTGTCGCGCCCGTGCCGCGCGACCCGGCTTTCTTTGCGCTCGAGGCGTCGGTTCGCCGGCTGTACGACGAGATCGCCGACATGCTCGACCAGGACCTGGTCGAGCGCTTTCCCGATTATTTCATCGAGGACTGCCTGTACCAGGTCGTCTCGCGCGAGAACTACGCCGAGGGCCTGCCCCAGGCCAACATCTATTGCGACGGGCTGGGCATGGTGCGCGACCGCGTCACCGCCTTGCGCGAGACGCAGGTCTACGTGCCGCGCACCTGGCGCCACTTCATCAGCGGCGTGCGCGTCACCGCCATCGATGGCCAGGACATCCACGCGCGCGCCAACTTCCTGATCACCGAGGCGATGTCGGACGCCGATCCGACCATCTTCCTGGTCGGCCAGTACCTGGACGTGCTGGTGCGCGACGGCGACGAGCTGAAGTTCCGCCAGCACCTGGCCGTATTCGACAACCACCACGTCAGGCGCTCCCTGATCGTGCCGGTCTGAGGGAAGGAGCATCCGATGGATCAACGAGTCAATCCGGCGGCTTCGGCCGCCCGGCAGTGGCCGGCCGAGGGGTGGACCCGCGTGCCGTTCTGGGTCTATACCGACGCGCAGGTCTACGAGCGCGAACTGGAAGCCTTCTACTACGGCCCGACCTGGAACTTCGTGGCGCTGGAGTGCGAGATTCCCGAGCAGGGTTCGTACAAGCGCGCCTGGATCGGCGAACGCCAGGTCGTGGTGGTGCGCGGCGAGGGCGGGCAGGTACACGTCTGGGAAAACCGCTGCGCGCACCGCGGCGCGAGGCTGTGCTGGAAGAACAAGGGCAGGGAGGACTCGTTCACCTGCCCGTACCACCAGTGGAACTTCAACCTGGCCGGCCAGCTGCAGGGCGTGCCGCTCAAGCGTGGCGTGCTGAAAAAGGGCGGCATGCCGGCCGATTTCGACACGTCGGCTCATGCGCTGAAGTCCTTGCGTGTGCATGTCGAGCGCGGCTCGATATGGGCCAGCTTCAGCGACGAAGCGCCGCCGTTCGAACAGTATTGCGGCCCGGACGTGATGGCCGGCCTGCACCGCCAGTTCGACGGCAGGCCGCTGCGGCTGCTGGGCTATAGCCGCCAGCTCATTCCCGGCAACTGGAAACTGTACTTCGAGAATCTGAAGGATCCCTACCACGCCACGCTGCTGCATTCCTTCCTCATCACGTTCGGGCTGTGGCGCGCCGACACCCAGTCGGAAAGCATCCCGCTCGACGAGGGGCACAGCATGATGGTGTCGCGCAACGTCGGCAAGAAAAAGTCGGACGCGACCGCCGAGATCACGCGCTTCAAGGACGCGCTGGAGCTCAACGACCCCGACACGGTCACCCCGCGCACCGAGTTCGAGGACGGCAAGGTGGTCGCCATCTGCCTGTTCCCCAGCGTGATCATCCACCAGCAGGCCAATACCTTCGGCGTGCGTCACGTCATTCCCAAGGGCGTGGACTCGTTCGAACTGGCGTGGACGTTCTTCGGCTACGCCGATGACGACGACGAGATGCAGCGCCTGCGCGTGCGCCACGCCAACCTGTACGGCCCGGCGGGCTTCGTCGCCATGGAGGATGGCGAGGTCCTCAGCGAATCGCAGCTGGGGGCGCACCACTACGGCCATCGCAGCGCCGTGGTGGAAATGGGCGGACGGGACGTGGAGCGGCAGGATCACATGGTGACAGAGGTATTGATCCGCGCCTTCTACAAGCACTATCGCGAGGTCATGGGCCTGTAGGCGGGGCCTGGTTTTCAAACCGGCAGCAAGGTCCCCGGCGAGGATACGCCGGCACGACAAGGACAGGAGGAGACATGAACAAGATCCAAGGGCACAGCGCCGCGCCGTCGCGCCGGCGCTTCATCAAGGGGGCCGGGGCGTTCGGCGCCGCCGCGCTGTTCGGCGGCGCCGCGCCGGCCGTGCTGGCGCAGTCGCGCCAGCCGCTGCGCATCGGCGCGCTCAATTCGTACTCGAAGGTGTTCGCCGCGCTGGGCAATGCCAACCTCAATGGCATGAACATGTACTTCGACCAGATCGGCAACACCATTGCCGGGCGCAAGGTGGAAGTGATCCGCGAGGACGACGAGATCAATCCCCAGGTCGGGCTGCAGAAGCTGAAGAAGCTGGTCGAGAGCGACCGCTGCGACATCGTCACCGGCATCCAGGCCAGCAACGTCGCCATGGCGGCGGTCGAGTACCTGCGCCAGAGCAAGGCCTTCATGCTGTGCTCGGGCGCGGGCGTCGCGCAGCTGTCGTATACCGGCATGCCGTACTTCTTCCGCTGCTCGATCTCGACGGTGCCCATCCATGCCACCATGGGCGAGTGGTTCTATGACAACGTGGCCAAGGAGGCCTTGCTCACGGCTTCGGATTTCGCCGGCGGGCGCAATACCCTGGAAGAGTTCAAGGCCGGTTTCTCCAGGAAGGGCGGCCGGATCATCAAGGAAATCTACCCGCCGCTGGGCAACAACGATTTCAGCCCCTACCTGGCCGACATCCGCAGCATGAGCCCGCAGGCCACCTTCAGCTTCTACGCGGGCACCGACGCGGTGCGCTTCGTCAAGCAGTACGACGAGTACGGCCTGAAGGCCAAGTCGCGCCTGACCGGATCGGGCTTCATGCTCGACAGCGACACCATCCCGGCGCAGGGCCGCGCCGCCCTCGGCGCGCTCAACTCGCTGCACTACGCC
The DNA here is from genome assembly GCF_002119705.1 of Bordetella genomosp. 6. Classification (NCBI taxonomy): domain Bacteria; kingdom Pseudomonadati; phylum Pseudomonadota; class Betaproteobacteria; order Burkholderiales; family Alcaligenaceae; genus Bordetella; species Bordetella genomosp. 6. The sequence continues at coordinate 3,462,049 of NZ_CP021107.1, read as the reverse complement.
GATACGCTGGACAACCCCGCCAACCTGAAGTTCGTGGCCGACTACCGGGCGCGCTTCAAGGACTATCCCAGCGTCTACAGCGAGTACGGCTACGTGGCCGCGCGCATCATCCACCTGGCGCTGGAGGCGGTCGACGGCAACAGCGAGGACAAGGACAAGCTGCGCGCGGCCATGCGCGCCATCAGGCTGGACGCGCCGCGCGGCCCGTTCCGGTTCAACGAGGAAACGCAAAGCCCCATCCATAACGTGTACATCCGCGAAGTGGCCGAGGTCGACGGGCGGCTCACCAACAAGGTGATCCACACCATCCCCGACGCGATCGAGCCGCCCCGCCGCACCGGCTGAGCGGATCCGTGCCACCGGCCCGTCGCGGGCGGGCCGGCGGCGGGCTTGCATCGACTACGAAGGCGCTATGGATTTCGTCATTACACAATTGCTCAACAGCCTGGTCCTGGGCGTGTTGCTGTTCATGATGTCCGCCGGGCTGTCGCTGATCTTCGGCCTGATGAACGTCGTCAACATCGCGCACGGCTCGTTCTTCATGATCGGCGCGTTCACGGCCTACACGCTGGCGCAGTTCTCGGGAAATTTCTGGTTCGCGCTGGGCGTGGGCTGGATCCCGGCCGTGGCGGCGGCGGTGCTGATGGAGCGGGTGTTCATCCGCCCGCTATACAAGCGCGGCCACCTCGACCAGGTGCTGCTGACCTTCGGGTTCATCTTCGTGTTCGGCGATATCTGCAAGTACCTGTGGGGCGCCGACATCCGCAACGTCGCGCCGCCGGAAATGCTGGAAGGCAGCCTGGAGCTGGCCGGCGCCATCGTGCCCAAGTACCGCCTGTTCCTGGTGTGCTTCGGCGGCGTGGTGGCCGCCGCGCTGTGGTGGTTCCTGGAGCGCAGCCGCATCGGCGCCATGGTGCGCGCCGGCGTCGACGACGCCGCGACGGCGGCGGGCATCGGCATCAACGTGCCCCTGCTGTTTGGCTGCATCTTCGCGCTGGGCGCGGCGCTGGCGGCCATCGGCGGCATCGTCGCCAGCCCCATCCTGGGGGTGTACCTGGGCATGGACGTCGAGATCCTCATCCCCGCCTTCATCGTGACGGTGGTGGGCGGCATGGGCAGCCTGCGCGGCGCGCTGGTGGCCGCCATGCTGGTCGGCGCCATCGACACCTTCGGCAAGGCGTATTTCCCCGACTACGCGCTGTTCCTTGTGTACCTGCTCATGGTGGTGGTGTTGCTCACCCGGCCGCAGGGTTTGTTCGGCATTGCGAGGGCCTGACCATGAAGACTGTATCCAGACCCATGCTGTTCGCCTTGCTGTGCGCCGCGCTGGCGGCCGCGCCGCTGGCCAGCGACTATACGCTCGGCCTGATATCGGAGATCCTGATCTTCGCCATCTTCGCGATGAGCCTGAACCTGCTGGTCGGCTATACCGGCCTGATGTCGCTCGGGCACGCCGCGTTCTTCGGCATGTCCACCTATACCGTGATCGCCCTGGGCGTGCACCTGGGTATCTCGGGCTGGTGGGGCATCCTGGCCGGCGTGGCCATGGCCACCGCGCTGGCGGCGGTGATCGGGGTGTTTTGCATCCGCGTCAGCGGCATCCCCTTTCTCATGCTCACCATGGCGTTCTCGCAGCTGCTGTATGCCGCCTCGCTCAAGTGGCGCTCGCTCAGCGGCGGCTCGGACGGCCTGGTCGGCTTCGTGCGGCCGGCGCTGTTCGGCGTCAGCCTGTCCGAGAGCGCGCTGGCGCGCTACGCGGTGGTCGCGGTCGGCTTCGCGCTGGTGCTGGTGTTCCTGTGGTGCCTGGTGCGCTCGCCGCTGGGCAGCATTTTCATCGGCATCCGCGACAACGAACAGCGCATGCGGGCCATCGGCTATCCGGTGCAGCGCTTCAAGCTGCTGTCTTTCATCATCGCCGGTTTTCTGGCCGGGGTGGCCGGCGCGCTGTATGCGCTGTTCAACGCCTATGTCTCCACCGACATCCTGCACTGGCACCTGTCGGGCGATGTCATGATCATGATGATCCTGGGCGGCAGCGGCACCGTGCTGGGCCCGGCGATCGGCGCGGCGCTGTTCCTGCTGCTGAAGAACTTCATCGGTTCGTACAACGACTACTGGTCGTTCTGGGTCGGCGCCGTCTTCATCTTCTGCGTCATGTTCATGCGCGAGGGCGTGTGGGGCTACGCGGTCGCGCGCTGGCGCGCGGCGCGCCGCGACGCGCCGCCGCAGGCCCCGCCCGAATCGCCGGTGGCCAAGGCCGTGCTGCGGGAGGCCAAATGACCATGCTCCAGACCGAGAACCTGTGCAAGGCCTTCGGCAGCGTCGTGGTGACGAAGAACGTCTGCCTCAGCGTGCGCGCCGGCGAGCGCCACATCATCATCGGCCCCAACGGCGCCGGCAAGACCAGCCTGGTGCATCAGCTGACCGGCCAGCTCAAGCCGTCCTCGGGGCGCATCCTGTTCAAGGGGCGCGATATCACCGGCGCGGCGCCGGACGCCATCTGCCAGATGGGCGTGGGGCGCACCTTCCAGAAGAACAACCTGTTCATGAACCTGAGCGTGCGCGAGAACGTGCGCCTGGCCGTGCAGGCCAAGCAGGGCGGCTGGTACGAGGCGCTGCGCGGCGCCGAGAGCCGCCACGCCCAATGGGAGCGCGCCGACCAGCTGCTCGAACAGGTGCGCCTGGCCAGCGGCGGCCGCCAGCGCGTCGGCGAGCTGTCGTATGGCGAGCAGCGCCAGCTGGAGGTGGCCATCGCCATGGCGGCCGAGCCCGAGCTGCTGCTGCTCGACGAGCCGACCTCGGGCATGTCGCCGGCCGAGACCGACCGCATGATAGATCTGGTGCGCAGCCTGCCGCCGTCGCTGGCGGTGCTGATGATCGAGCACGACATGAAAGTGGTGTTTTCGCTGGCCGACACCATCACCGTGCTGTACTACGGCGAAGTCCTGGCGAGCGGCGCGCCCTGCGACATCCAGGGCAACCAGCGGGTGCGGGACGTCTACCTGGGAGGGAAGCACTGATGCTGGAAGTCAGTGGTATCAACACGTACTACGGCGCCAGCCATGTGCTGCGCGACGTGTCGCTGCAGGTGCGCGACGGCGAGGTCACCTCGATCCTGGGACGCAACGGCGCCGGCAAGACCACCACGGTGCTGTCCATCATGGGCTACCTGAAACCGCGCAGCGGCCGCATCGCCTATCGCGGCCGCGACATCGGCGGCGCGCCCTCGCATCGCATCTCGCGGCTGGGCCTGGGTTTCGTGCCGCAGGAGCGCGGCATCTTCGACAGCCTCACCGTCGAGGAGAACCTGACCGTGGCGGCGCGGCCCGGACGCGATGGGCGCTGGACCCTGGAGCGCATCTACGCGCTGTTTCCGCGCCTGAAAGAGCGCCGCGCCAACCGCGGCTTCCAGCTCTCGGGCGGGGAGCAGCAGATGGTGTCGATCGCGCGCGCCCTGATGCTCAACCCCTCCGTCATCCTGCTCGACGAACCCTCCGAAGGCTTGGCGCCGCTGATTGTCGACGAGATCGTCGAAATCCTGCGCAGGCTGAAATCCGAAGGCATGGCGGTCCTGCTGATCGAACAGAACCTGAGCGTCGCGCTGGACCTGGGCGACACGCACTACGTGCTGTCCAAGGGCGAGGTGTGCTTCATGGGCGACAGCGCCGCGCTGCGCGGCAACGAGTCGGTGCTCAGCACCCACCTCAGCGTCTAGGAGGCGGCCATGAGCCAGCGCGGGCTGTTCGTGGTCACCGGCGGCGGCCGCGGTATCGGCGCGGCCATCGCCAGGCTGGCCGCGCGCGATCATCCGGTGGCCATCCTGTACCGCGCCGATGCGGCCGCGGCCGAGGCGGTCGCCGCCGATATCGCCGCGCAGGGCGGGCGGGCCGTGGCGCTGCAGGCCGACGTCGGCGACGAGGCCTCGCTGATGGACGCGTTCGCGCGGCTGGACCGGCTGGGCCGCGTCGCGGTGCTGGTCAACAACGCCGGCGTCACCGGCGGCGTGGCGCGGGTCGAGGACGTGACGCGCGGCGCCCTGGAAGAAGTGTGGCGGGTCAATGTGCTGGGCGCCTTCCTGGCCGCGCGCGAAGCGGTGCGCCGCATGTCGACGCGCCGCGGCGGATCGGGCGGCGCCATCGTCAACGTATCGTCCGGCGCCGCGCAACTGGGCTCGGCCGGCAGCTGGGTGCACTACGCGGCCACCAAGGGCGCGCTGGACACGATGACCGTGGGCCTGGCGCGCGAGGTGGCCGGCGAGGGCATACGCGTGAACGCGGTGCGGCCCGGCGTCATCGATACCGAGGTGCATGCCCAGCGCTCGCCCGAACAATTGCGGCGCATGGTCGGCGCCATTCCGCTGGGCCGCATGGGCACGGCCGAGGAAGTCGCCCAGGCCGTCGTCTGGCTGGCCGGCGAGCAGGCTTCGTACGTCACCGGCTGCCTGCTGGATGCGCGCGGCGGCTTCTAGGGGCGGCGCGTGGCGCCGCCCCGCGCGGCGGGCTTCAGAAACCGACCGCCTGGCCGTCGCGGCGCGAATCGGAGGCGGCCAGGTAGCCGCCTTCGGGCAGGCGGCAGATCAGCTGGGCCGACCCGAACTCCAGGCTGTCGGCCGGCGCCACCGCCACATTGTGGCCACGGTCGCGCAGCGCCTGCGCCACGTCGGCGGGCAGGTGCGCCTCGACGTTGACCACCGGCCCGTTCTCGACCCGGAAGCGCGGCGCGTCGCTCATGGCCTGCGGGTTCTGGCCGAAGGCGGCCAGACGGGTCGCCATCTGCAGGTGGCCCTGCGCCTGCATCGACCCGCCCATCACGCCGAACGACATGGCCGGCTGGCCCTTGCGCGTCATGAAGGCGGGAATGATGGTGTGCATGGGCTTCTTGCGCGGCGCCACCTGGTTGACGTGGCCCGGCGTGAGCACGAAGTTCATGCCGCGGTTGTGCAGGCTGATGCCGGTATCGGGCACGACCACGCCGGAGCCGAAGCCATGGTAGTTGGACTGGATGAACGACACCATGGTGCCGTCGGCATCGGCCGCGGTCAGGTAGACCGTGCCGCCGGTGGCCGGCGCACCGGCGGCCGGGACGCTGCTGCGGTCCATCGAGATCAGGCGCGCGCGCTCGGCCAGGTAGGCGCGGTCGAGCAGGGCGGCGGCGTTCACGCGCATGTGGCGCGGGTCGGTCACATGCTGGTGCAGGTCGGCGAAGGCCAGCTTCATGGCTTCGATGCTGACGTGGTAATAGTCCGCGCTGTCGCGGCCCATGGCTTCCAGGTCGAACTGCTCCAGCATGCCCAGCGCCATCAAGGCGGCGATGCCCTGGCCGTTGGGCGGGATCTCGTGCAGTTCGTAGTCGCGGAACGATTGCGAGATCGGCTCGACCCATTCCGGACGGTGCTCGGCCAGGTCCTGCTCGCGCAGCGCGCCGCCGGTCTGGCGCGCGAAGTCGGCGATGCGGCGGGCCAGTTCGCCCTGGTAGAAGCTGGCGCCGCCCGTCTCGGCGATCTCGCGCAAGGTGCGCGCCTGGGCCGCGAAGCGCCACCATTGGCCGGCCTGCGGCGCCTGCCCCTGCGGCAGGAAGGCGTCGGCGAAGCCCGGTTCCCCGGCCAGCTTGGGGGCCTGCGTGGCCCACTGGCGCGCGATGGTGGGCGAGACCGGGAAGCCCTGCTCGGCATAGGCGATGGCCGGCTCGAACAGGGCGGCGAACGGCAGCTTGCCGAAGCGCTCCGACAGCGCCTTCCAGCCCGCCACCTGGCCAGGCACGGTTACCGCGCCCCAGCCGGTGGGCGGCATGGTCTCGCGGCCGGCGAAATACTCGGGCGTCCAGGCAGCCGGCGCGCAGCCGCTGGAGTTCAGGCCGTGCAGGCGGCCGCCGTGCCAGACCAGCGCGAACAGGTCGCCGCCGATGCCGTTCATGACCGGCTCGACCACGGTCAGCGCAATGGCCGTGGCGATGGCGCTGTCTACCGCGTTGCCGCCGGCCAGCAGCATGCGCAGGCCGGCCTGCGCCGCCAGCGGCTGGCTGGTGGCGACCGCATTGGATGCCAGCACGGGCATTTTGCGGCTGGCGTAGGGGAAGGACCAATCGAAGGGAAGTGACATGGCTGCTGCCGTAGGTTGGAGATTACTGGGGCGTGATGCCGGCCTGTTCGACCAGCTTGCGGGTGCGCGGCAGTTCGGCCTTGATGAACGCCGCGAACTGCTCGCGGCTGCCGCCTTGCGGCTCGGCGCCGGTTTCGGCCAGCTTGGTGCGCAAGGCCGGGTCGGCCAGCACCTTGTTGACCGCCTGGTTCAGCTTGTCGAGCACCGGCGCGGGCGTGCCATGCGGGGCGACCAGGCCGTACCACGGCGCGATATCGTAGCCGCTGTAGCCTTGCTCGGCGATGGTCGGGATCTGCGGCGCCATGGCCGAGCGCTGGGCGTTGGACATGCCCAGCGCCACCAGCTTGCCGCTGTTGACCTGCGGCAGGCCGGTCATGATGGTGTCGAAGTACATCGAGACCTGGCCGCTGAGCAGGGCCGGGATGGCTTCGCCGGCGCCCTTGTAGGGCACGTGCAGGATGTCGATGCCGGCCACCGACTTGAGCATTTCGCCGGCCATGTGGGAGGTGGTGCCGGTGCCGAACGACGCATAGGTCAGCTTGCCGGGGTTGGCCTTGGCGTAGGCCACCATCTCCGGCAGGGTCTTGAACGGCTGCGACGGGTTGGCCAGCAGGATATTGGGCGTATAGGCCACCATCGACACCAGCTCGAAGCTGTCCGGGTCATAGGACAGGCGCTTTTGCAGATAGCGGTTGGTCACGATGGCCGCGGGGCCGCCCATCAGCAGGGTATAGCCGTCGGGCTCGGCGCGCGCCACCGCGGCGCTGCCGATGGCCGCCGCCGCGCCGGGGCGGGCCTCGATGACGAAAGGCTGGCCCAGCTCCTTGGCCAGCGCCGCGCCCAGCTGGCGCGAGATCAGGTCGGTGGCCGAACCGGCCTGGAACGGCACGACGATCTTGACCGGGTGTTGCGGCCAATCGGCGCCGGTGGCGCCAGCCTGGCCGGCAAACGCGATCGAAACGGCGGCCAGCGCCTGCAAAAGACGGAATTTCATGGTTTCCCCTGGAAGTGGATGCGGCGTGCCGCGCGGACGGCCGGGCCGCGCGCGTGGCAAGTGCTGCCCGGATTAGACGGGACACCGGCCTGGCGCGACATTAGGTATTGTATCAATGGATCATTGGATCCAATTTATGTTATGGTCGCGGCTAACTATCATTGCGGGTTTAACCGTCCGAGATCCCGATGCTGCAATTCCAGAAGACAGCAGTCAGCGCCGAGGAAGAGGCCTACCAGTACCTCCAGCAGGAAATCCGGCTGGGCCGCTACGCGCCCGGGCAACGCCTGGTGCCCGAAGCCATCGCCGGCGAGATCGGCACCAGCCGCATGCCGGTGCGCGGCGCGCTGCGCCGCCTGGCTTCCGAAGGCCTGGTCGAAATCCGCGCCAACCGCGGCGCCGTGGTGCGCGGCCTGAACCGCCAGGAAATGCTGGAGGTCTTCGAGATGCGTTCGGTGCTCGAAGGCCTGGCCGTGCGCAACGCCCTGGCCAACCTGGGCGACGAGCACATCCGGCGGCTCTCCAGCATGCTGGACCAGATGGAGGCCGGCTCGGGCGACTACCTGGACTGGACCACCGCCCACCGCGAGTTCCACGAATACCTGTGCAGCTTCTGCCGCCAGCCGCGGCTGCTGCGCCAGATCTCCGAGCTGCACTCGGTCGTCGAGCCCTACATGCGGCTGTGGGCCGCGCAGCCCGGCCGCAGCCTGCGCGCGCGCGAATCCCACCAGGAACTGATCGACGCGCTCAAGACCCGCGACGCGGCCCGCGCCGAAGCCGCCGCGCGCCAGCACGTGCTCAATACCGTGCCGGTGCTGCAGGATTTCCTCGCCCAGGCGGGCTGACAGCACCAGCGGATCGTGTTGACACCCTGTGCCGGGTTGTCCCCAGCGGTAACAGTCTGGCGTGCGCGCCGGCGCTAAGATCGGGCGCTTGCGTTGCGCAACGCAGGAGGCAAGCATGCTCGATTCCGTCCTCGCGCCGTGGGCGTTGACCGGCCGGCTGTGGCTGAGGTTCTGGCCGCAATTGATGGCGCTGGTGGCGGCCGGCGTGCTGGCGCATGGCCTGCTGATATGGCTGGCCGTGCACACGGGCTTCGCCAACCATCTGGCCGGCCTGGCCGTGCTGACGCTGGTGGCGCTGGCCCAGCTGGTCGTCACGGTCTCGATGTTCCTGGTGGTCCTGCCAGGCTTGCCGGCGCTGCGGGCCGCGCAGCAGGCTGCGCGTGCCGGCGAGGACGGCGCGCGCGCGGGCATGGCCCGCCTGGCCCATGTCATCACGGTGGCGCTGCTGCCGTTCTTCGCCTATTACGCGGCCTGGGGGTTCCTGGGCAACACCGTGCGCCAGTACTCCCGCATGGCCATCCATCTGGATCCGCTGGGCACGCACGGCAACGTGCTGGACGCGCTGGACTCGCGCTGGCTGCTGGTCTCGGTGGCCGTGTCCTGGCTGGTGCGCAGGATGGCCCTGCGCGCTCGCGACCGCACCCGGCACCCCGGCTGGCAGTTGCTGGTCGTGCTGTGCGAGACCAACTGGATCCTGGTCGGCCTGTATGTGATCAGCCGCTGGAAGGACCAGGCCTGGCAATGGCTGCTGGCGCAGCGCGACTGGAGCGCCGTGCTGGATTTCTGGCAGCGCCTGCTCACGCCGCTGGCCAATGCCTGGTCGGCCGGCATGGTGCCGGCCGAAGCCGAGGCCGCCAGCTGGAGCGGCACGCTGGTCAACCTGTTCTTCTACGCCCTGCTGCCCGTCGTCTGGCTGGTCATGGTGGCGCTGATCTATGGCTACGACGTGCGCGAGGACGCCGAGTTGCGGCGCGTGCGCCGGCTCGAGCGGCTGGGCCAGCGCTACCAGTCCGTGCCGCGCTTCCTGCGCGATTTCGTCGAGCACTTCATCGGCGGCTATCGCAAGCGCTACCTGCCGCTCGCCAACGGCGTGCGCCTGGCCTTTCACAGCGGCGCCGTGTTGCTGGTCACGCTGATTGTCGGCTACCGGCTCATCGACTGGGGCGCGGCGTGGCTGTGGTACGGCACGGCGCGGCTGATCGGACCTTACGCGCTCGACTCGTGGCAGATCCTGGGCGACGGGTTGTCGGTGCTGTTCGGCAGCCCGTTCCGGGATTCGTCCACCGGCCTGTTGATCGAGCCTTTGCGCGTCTGCTTCCTGGCGGCCGTGCTGGAGTGCGCATTCTCGCCCTGGCAGGCGCGCCGCGTCGCCAGCCCCGCGCCGGCCGGCTGAGTCAATCGGCCGCGGGAACCGCGAAGCGCAGGTAGGCAGGCCGTTCGCTGGCCACCGAGACCGAGAGCGTCAGCGGTCTGGCCACATCCGGCGGCAGCATGAACACTTCCATGATGGTCAGCTTCGAGCCCGGCGGCGCGCCGCGATGGGCCGCCGCCAGGCAGCCGCGCGCCATGTGGGGCGCCATGCGCAGGACCGGTTCGGTGGCGGGCCGCCACACGCGGCCGCGCGCGTCATGCAGCGCGATGCGGCAGGCTTGCCAGCGCCTGGGCAAGTCATCGGCCTGGACCTGCACTTCGAAGGCGGCATAGGACGCGCGCGACCCCGGCAGCCAGCCGCGCCGGGCCGGCGCGTCGATGATGCCGAATTCAAGCAGCTTCCATTGCGCCCCGCCCAGCGCGCCCTGCGCCTGGACGGGCACATCGCGCGCGCGCAGCTCGCGGTTGTCCAGCCATTGCGGCACGTTCTCCGCGTTGCGCCAGGCCAGCGACAACACCAGCACCACCGGCAGCAGCCACAGGCTGCGGCGGCGCCACGTGCGTTCCGTCGTGTCGCCGGCGCTCATGGGCCGGCGTCCTGGTCCAGGTCGTGGCTGGCCACGGCCTCGGGCCGCCCGTCGGCCGATACCGGCACATCGTCCAGGGCAATGCGCGCCTGCGAATCGAGACGGGGCGAGTAGCGCTCCGACAGCAGCAGCGTGGCGCCGCGCGCCTGGTCGGGGCGGATTTCGAACACCAGGCGCACCGTGCGCGGCAGGCCGGGGTCCAGCATGTAGGGCGGCACGCCGGGCGCGAGGCTGAGGCGGTCGGTGTGCCGGTACGTCAGTTCGTCCGGGCCCAGCCAGGCCGCCTCGCCCATCTGGGCGGAGCTGTCCAGGGCGGCCAGCCGCACCCACACGATGGCCCACACGCCAGCGGTTTCGCGCACGCGCTCGCGCCCCAGGCTGCGATAGCGCAGCTGGCGCGCGAACTGCACGCGCTGTACCGTCGCGTCGAACTGGCGCGTGCGCACCGCCTGGCCCATGGCGCCGCGCTCGACGATCGGGCCGGTCAGGTCCAGGTAGCGCGGCGTGCTGCGCTGCATGCCATACAGCGCCAGCGCGGCAAGCAGCAGCAGGGCCAGCGTGCCCAGGCGCGCGCTCATCGCGCAGCCTCCGGCGCGTCCGCGCGCACCGGCAGCTCGACGCGGCCGATCAGCACCGGATTGAACCAGCCGGGCGTGCCGTACAGGTTGTCCACCGGCTTGTAGGTCTTGCTTTCGACGGCGAAGGCGGCCTGCCGCGGCGGTGCCACCCCGGGCGGCATGCTCCAGATGAAGGCCACGCGTTCGGGCAGCCCGGGATGCAGGGAAGGGCCGTACTGCGGGTCGCGCACCGACACCAGGGTGGGCGTGCCGGGCGTGATGCCCGGCGGCGCCCGCCATTGCAGCAGGTCCAGGTAGTCGCGGGTCGATTCGGCGGTGCGGTTGGTCAGTTCGGCCTCGACCACCAGGGCTGTGTGGCCGGGCTTGAGTCTCACGTCGTAGACCTTGTCGGACGCCGCCAGCCAGGCGGCCCGCGGCACCAGGCGCCATTGGCCGGTCTGCACGGTGGAATCGGCGCCGAACACCGGTTCGGCCGCCGTCCGTGTGCCGTCGTACGCGCCATACAGGGCCACACTGGCGGCGGCGGCCAGCGAGCCGACGCCGGCCACACCGGTCACGACACGGGCTTTGAGCGAGTGCAGTACGCGCATCCGGGCTCCTGGCGCGCCGCGGCGGCGCGCTTCAAGCCCCACATCGTAGGCGGCGCGCCCGCGCGCGACGCCGCCGGGATGTGTCCAAGCGTGTCGGACGCACGCGTGGCGCATCGCTGGGCCAAATCTTGAAACAAACTGGGCGCAGCCTGGCGGCAGCCGCCCCGGATATCACGGCACGTAGGCCGTGATATCCAGCAGCGTATGCGCGCCGGGCACCACCAGCGGTCCGCCCAGCACCAGCGTGGTCGACACCGGTTTCAGGCCGGGAAAATGCGCGGCCCATTCATCCATCGCCTCGGCGAAGTTCTCGCCCCGGTCGTGGAAGCACACGCGCCGCACCACATTCTCCAGCGTCGTTCCCGCTGCCTCGCAGATGGCCGCCACATTCTTGAGCATGTACGCCATCTGCTTGCGCGCGGGCAGGCCGTAGTACGGAAAATTGGGGTGGCGGGCCATGCCTTCGGCCAGGGCGCCGCCGGCGTCGGCGGGCATCTGCTGGCTGAAGAAAAGCAGATTGCCGGCCTTGACCGCCTGCGGTTCATGGCTGAATGGCTTGGGCGCCTTGCTGGTATGGACGGTCTCGATCGTCTTGCCGCTGTCCTCGGCCAGCAGCGTCAGCGCGATTTCGACGCGGCGTCCCTGGCCGCCCGTCAGGCCCATGTACGGCATGACCACGCGCGCCGGCGGATTGTCCGGGAACCAGCGCTTCCAGGCAGCCTCCATGGCCGCGTACTCGGACGGATGGCCGATGTAGACCTCGGCCTTGACGGCGCGTCGCAGTGACGAGCCGGCGCCCTCGGCCAGCCTGGCCAGGTGGCGCAGGACCTGGTCGGTCTGCTGTTGCGTGCCGGCGCCGGCCGGCGCGCGTTGCCACGGCTCGCTCGACAGGAAGATCCAATCGCCGCGCCGCACCGCCCCTGCCTGGCCGGGCGGGGGCGCGGGTTGCCCGAAGCCGATGTTGCGTCCGCCATCGTCCACGCAGAGCAGGTCGATTTCAAGCAGCGTGTCCTTGACCATCAACGCCTTCACGCCCATCGCCGTCGCGGCCGGGCCGGGCGCGGCCAGGAAGGCGTCGCGCTCGGCGAAATGGGCCTGGGTGGAAATGCGCGGCCAATTGTTGCCCTGCGCGAACGCGTCCATGGTCGGGTGCGGCGAGGTCAGCCATTGCCACAGGCGGACGGTGTCGCGGCCCAGGTCCAGGCCGGCGGCCGCCACGGTGCGGGCCACGTTGGACATCACGAAGCGCGACTGCAGCGTCAGCTGCTCGGCCAACGTGCCGCTGCCGCGGGCTTGCGGCGCCACGCCGGTCTCGAAGTCGCTGGCCAGCTGGCCGGCGATGAACAACCAGCCCGCCGCCTTGATCGCGGGCGTATACGGCATCAGCGGCTTTTCCACGCCGCCGGGCCAGAAGCCCTGGGGCGCCAGGGCGTCGCGCGCGGCGGCCAGGCCGCCGGCCCGCGCGGCCAGGCCGAGCGGCGCGGCCAGCGTCATGCCGGCGGCCGCGGCGCCCTGGATAAAGCGGCGGCGATTCATCATGGAGGTCATATCGGTTCCTTGAAAATCCGGAAGGGGGGAATGGGTAATCAATGCACGGCGGTCGGGGCGGGCCGGGCTGGCGCGGCAGGCGCACGGCGCACAATGCCGCCGGACTCCGCCTGCGCCGGCGGTTCGGCATTGCCGCGCCGCACCTGGCCGGCGCGCTGCGCGGCGATGAGTTCATCGAGCACTTGCGCCCGCGTCTTGCCGGGCGCCGCGGCCGGCTGGGAGTGGGCGCTGGCGGCCGCCAGCGCCGCGATGCTCAATACGAGCCGGGCAAACCATGTCATGGGGGGCGCCACAGGGCTGGGTTGGCGGCGTGGCATCACTGCATTCCCAGCGGCGGATAATCGGTGTATCCGCGCGCGCCGCCGCCGTAGAAGGTGGCCTGGTCGGGCGGGTTCAGCGGCTGGCCGGTGCGCAGGCGCGTCACGAAATCCGGGTTGGCCAGCGCCCAGCGGCCGACCGGCGCAATGTCGGCCAGCCCCGTCTCGACATCCTGGCCGATCTGCTCGATCGGCCGGTTGACGCGGTTGACCAGCAGGGCGCCGCGCCACAGCTGCCGGATGTCCTTGAGCAAGGCGTCGTCGCCGTTGTGCGCGATATGCAGGTACGACAGCTTCAGCTGCGCCAGGCCCGCCACCAGGTGGCGATACATGTCGCCGTAGTGCGGGCCCTCGTCGATGCCGCCCAGGCGCGAACCGGGCGAAAGCCGGATGCCGGTGCGATCGGCGCCGATTTCCCCGGCCACTGCGGCCGCCACTTCCAGCGCGAAGCGCGTGCGGTGCGCGATGGATCCGCCGTAGGCATCGTCGCGATGGTTGGCGTTGGGCGAGAGGAATTGCTGGATCAGGTAACCGTTGGCACCGTGTATCTCCACGCCATCGGCACCGGCCTCGATGGCGCGCGCGGCGGCATGCCGGTAGTCGCGCACCGTGGCCTGGATCTCGTCGGGCGACAGCGCGCGCGGCGCGGGCACCTGCTGCATGCCCGTGGGCGTGTAGATCTGGGCCTCGGGCGCGATGGCCGAGGGCGATACGGCCTGGCGTCCATGCGGCGTGTTGGCCGGATGGGACATGCGGCCGGCATGCATGACCTGGATATACAGGTGGCCGCCGGCGGCGTGCACCGCATCGGCCACGTTGCGCCAGCCGGCCACGTGGGCGTCGCTGTAGATGCCTGGGGAATTGAGAAAGCCCTGGCCGTCGGCCGAAGGCTGGGTGCCTTCCGAAATCAGCAGGCCCAGCGATGCGCGCTGTGCGTAGTACTCGGCGGCCAGCTCGCCGGGCGTGCCGTCGTCTTGCGCGCGGCTGCGGGTCAGGGGAGACATCGCCAGGCGATGTGCGAGATTCATGCGGCCGATCCGGATCGGATCCCAGAGAGTGGTCATGGCGTATTCCTACCGATTTGAGGTGAAAGGGCGGGCACGTCGAGTGCGTGATCGGTAAGGTAGTTCGTTCCAATAATTGTCGGAAGGCTGTATTATTTGTATAGTTCGTCTCAAAAATGGATCACTCATGGATTTGTCCGCGCTGGCCGACTTCAACCTGGTCGCCGCCCATGGCGGCTTCGGCAAGGCCAGCCGCAGCAGCGGCAGGCCCAAGGCCACGCTGTCGCGGCGGGTCATGGACCTGGAGCAAAGCCTGGGCGTGCGCCTGCTCGAGCGCGGCGCACGCTCGCTGCGGCTGACCGAAGAGGGCCAGGCGCTGCACGAGCGCACCTGTGGTCCGCTGGGCGAAATCGTCGAAGCGGGCGAGTCGGTGGCGGCTGGCCTGTCCGTTCCGCGAGGGCGGCTGCGCATCAGCGCGCCGGTGCTGTTCTCCAGCACCTTGCTGGGCCGGATCGCCGCCGGTTTCGCGCAGGCCTATCCCGAGGTGCGCCTGGACGTCGTGGCCGAAGACCGCAATATCGATCTGGTCGAGGACGGCTACGACGTGGCCATCCGCGTCAATCCCCGCCCGGACGCCACGCTGGTGGGGCGCTGCTTCGCCCGCGACGACATGCTGCTGGTGGCGCCGCCTTCGCTGGCCCGGCCCGCGGCCGCCGCCGATGGGCAGACGCCCGCCGTGCCCGCGGTCGCCCTGGCCAATGTGTTCGACAGCGGCGCCTGGCACTACCAGGACGGCGATACCTTGAACACCGTCGTGCCCGACGTGCGCCTGCGCCTGTCCTCGCTCATCATGATCCGCGACGCCGTGCTGGCCGGCGCCGGCGCGGCGCTCATCCCGCGCTCGCTGCTGGCGCAGGACGGGGCGCACGCCAGCCTGGCGGTGTGGGGCCGCATCCCGGATCGGCCCATCGAACTGTGGGTCCTGCACAACTCGCGCCGCCTGGTAAGCACCAAGGTGGCGGCATTCGTGGAATACCTCTGCGCGGCGTTTCCCGCGCGCACCCTGACTGGCGCGGCCGCGGGCTGACGGGCGTGGCGCGAAAGGCCCGCGCTTCGGCCGTCGCCACTTCCCGCTTGTCGAACAACAGGTAATGCCCGGCATCCGGATATACGTCGCGGTGCGCGCCGGATCCGCATGTCCTTGGCGCGGGCCTGCGGCGGGACGTCCGAAAACCGGGATATTCCGAGAAGCAATCGGCTGGCGCCTTCCAGGTTGTGCGCATACCATTGCCCTCTTTTGCCACGCATTTCGAGCGTACGGTTTTTCTTGCGCCCGACCCAGGCTCGTCTCGCCATGACCGATACGGCATACCGCCAACTCATCGCCGACTTCGGCCGCCTCATCGGCATCGACTCGCTCAACCCC
Organism: Bordetella genomosp. 6; assembly: GCF_002119705.1. Lineage (NCBI taxonomy): Bacteria > Pseudomonadati > Pseudomonadota > Betaproteobacteria > Burkholderiales > Alcaligenaceae > Bordetella > Bordetella genomosp. 6. The sequence continues at coordinate 3,446,691 of NZ_CP021107.1, read as the reverse complement.
GGTGCCAGCGGTCTGTGTCAGTTGATTTTCGAACCATGCGCTCCGGTCTTCATCGCACCGGTGCACGCCCGGGCGGAAATCATGATTTCCTGCGTGCTGGGCACGGCGGACGCGGCCAACCCGGCAAGCATGGCCCGGGCCAACTTCATGCAGGCCGGCAGCGGCGTCGTGGCCTGCATCGGCGACGACGGATTGTCCTATCTGCAGCAGGCCATACCCCTGTCGCGCGCTACGCCCGAAATCCTGCTCGATATCTGTGAGTGCCTGCTGCAGGAAGCCGCGCGCTGGCGAGCCGGCGGCCACGGCAGCGGCAGCGGCGCGACCCAGGCCCCCAATATCGCCGCGCTGACGCGCGGCGTCTAGGCCGGCGGCGACTGTCGGACGCCGCTGCGCAGGCTCAACTTGCCTTCTGGATGACGCCCTTGAGCGAATCGGCGACCTGCTTGATCACCGTGCTCTGTAGATCGATCATGACCACCCACGATTGCATTTCCTGTTGCACGATCAGCAGATCGGACGTGCTTACCGCACCGTCTCCGCGCGCGCTGAGCGCCTCCAGGCGGCTGCGCAGGTCGCGCTCGTGAGCGGTCAGTCGCGTGTTGACCGCCTGGTTCACGCTCTGCATGGTCACCCGGCCTGCGTCGCCTCCCAGGTTAATGGCCATGCTTGTCTCCTTCGGCGCGTTGTTCATTGCTCAGGCGCGTCAGGACTGAGGTAGGAGGGTTGTCCGGCCCGGTCGGACGCTGCAGCAATACCTGCCGGGCCGCGGTGGCGGCCGCCAGCGCATCGCGCCATACGGGATAGGTGTCGCGCCCCACGCCATCGTGCAGGCGGACGCGCAGGCGTGTCTCCAGTTCTCCAAGCTGCGACAGCAAGGTGTCGCGCAAGGCGGAGCCTCCTGGAGATGCCAGGCGTACTTCCAGTTCGGTCAGGGCTAAAACGGATGATGTACTCATATGGGAACGTCATAGGCAAGGGTTGGCGGTTACCGAGGCGATTTCATCGCGTCACGATGACCGGTTCGGGACCATCGAAGACCAGGCGGCCGGATTCGATGGCGGTAAGGCGATACTGGTTCCGCAGTCCGCCCACCAGGAGACGGCTGCCATCGGCCAGCATCAGGTACGGTTGCGGGCCGCTCACGACACTGCGTATCTCGAACGGCGCGTGATTGCGCGTCGCGCGCGCGGCGGTGGCCGGCAGCCGGACGACGTCGTAGTTGCGCTGGTTGAACGCGGCCACCAGCTCGCGCAGGCGCGCCATGCGGCCTGCGTCCAGTTCGCCGGGATCCGCGTCGAGGCGGTCCGCGTGCCAGCTCAGCTTGACGCCGTCGAGGCGTTCGTCGGCCAGCTGGGCCGCCAACTGGGCCGAGACCTCGCCGGCCAGGCGCACATCGCGATCGAGGATCGTCATGCCCGGCAGTCGCATGCGTACCGCATGTAGCGCCGCGGCGCGTTCGTGCGCATCGCTGGCGATGCCCGAGATCGCCAGATGGCCATTGCCGTATGGGCGTGCCATGTAGCGTACCCCGAAGGCCGCCAGGACATCGCAGGCCAGGGCCCTGGCCTCGTCCTGCCTGCTTACCTGCATGGCTGGCCGTGGCGCGAGTTGCGCCAGCGCCCGGGCCACCCGGGCGAATTCCGTTTCATCGTGCACCCATCCGGTTACGGTGAGCACGCCGCCACGGCCGTAGGCCGCCTGCAATTGCTCGGTAAGGCCCAAGCTGTCGATGAGCGCCGCGGCGCGGATCAGCGGCGCGGCGGTCGTCGGCGCGCGCGCGGCCGGCGGCGCGGCGGGCGCCGTCACGGAAACCAGCGCCGAGGCCAGGCCGACCAGCACGACGATCGCGGCCGCGCCCAGCGCCAGGCGCGGCCAGGGCCGGTATGCACGTCGGCGCGGCATGAGCGCGCCGGCGGACGGCGGGCTTGCCGAGCCAGGGTCGTCGTGCAAGGCCGTGGCGCTGCTGTCCGGGCCGCAGGGGGCATGCGGCGCGGCTGGCGGCTGCGGCGCGGGCCACGGCGCGGAAGGCGCGGCCACGGTGATCCAGGTGGTTCCCAGCGGTACGGGTTCGTTGAAGGCGACGGGCAGGTCCGGCGCCTGGGCGTCCAGGCCGGGCGTCATGGCGCCGGCCAGTCGCCAGCCGGACGGGTCGATCTCCAGCCATCCCGCCACTTCGGGCATGTCTTCGCCGGTCAGGACGATATCGCAATGCGGATTGGCGCCCACGCGCGCGCCGTGCACGGCCGGACAGCGCGCCATGCACTGTGCGCCCGAAAGCACGCGGAATTCCAGCGCCGCCGTCATAGATCCACCCTGCCCAGGGGCTGTACATTGATCTCCGGCGTCAGCTCCTGGTAGGACAGCACCGGCAGGGCGTAGAGATCGGCTTCTATCATCTTGCGCGTGTAGCGCCGGATGTCCATCGACGTCAGCAGGACGGGACGGCTCGCGCCGGCGGCCAGATCGCCGACGCATTGGCGGATGTGCTCCACCAGCCGGCGCGTCGTGTCCGGATCGAGGGCGAGATAACTGCCGGCGGCGGTCTGCCGAATGGCGGCACGCACGGTTTCCTCGACCTTGGGAGCCAGCAGGTAGGCGGGCAGGATATTGTGGCCGCTGGTGTACTTGTGGCTGATATAGCGCTTGAGCGCGATCCGGACATACTCCGTAAGCAGGACGGTATCCTTTTCCTTCTGGCCCCATTCGACCAGCGCTTCCAGCACGGCACGCAGGTTGCGTATCGACACTTCCTCGGAAACAAGGCGCTGCAGGATTTCGGCAATCTTCTGCACCGGCATGACGCGCAGGCACTCCTTGACCAGATCGGGGAATCGTTCTTCCATGGCCGAAAGCAGAAACCGGGTTTCCTGGATGCCGATGAAATCAGCCGAGTATTTTTTCAATACATATGCCAAGTGCCAAGTCAGGATCTGGCTGATACCCAGGTAAGGAATGCCTGCGTCGCGCAAGGCGCCGGTCAGGCCGGCTGCGACCCAGATCGTGGGCGTGTCGGGCAGGAAGGCCGCGCCGGTTTCGTAGGCGATCCGCAGGGCCTGCAGGTTCTGTTCGGTGTCCCGCACCAGCACGGCATCGTCGCGCAACATCCCTTTCGCCACGGGGATCTCCGACAGCACGATGGTGTAGGTGTCGGCGGCCAGCGCCTCGGCAAAGCGCAGCTGGATACCGGGAAATGGCACGCCCAGGTCGAAATAGAGCGCCCGCCGGATCTGCAGCAGCTCGTCGGTGAGCGTGGCGGGCTCGAAGCAGGGCTGCAGCCGCGCGGCCACGTCGATGATCAGCGGGATGGTGGGGGCGAATTCCGCCTGCCCGTCAGCCGGCGCGCTGGCCAGGGGTTGCCCATCGGGAGCCATGCCGGCGAGCGCGGGCCCGGCGCCTTCGGGCGGACGCTGCGATGCGCGCAGCAGCACGCCCCCGATGGTGCCCACCACGGCGGCCAAGGCGAAGAAGACCAGCGTGGGCATGCCTGGAATGAGGCCCAGGCCCGCCGAGATCGCGCCGGCAATGACGAGGGCGCGAGGCTGCGCCAGCACTTGCGCGCCGATGTCGGTGCCGACGTTGGAAGGGCCATCCCCGGTCTGCACCCGCGTCACGATGATTCCCGCGCAGATGGCGATGAACAGCGCCGGGATCTGGGCGATGAGCCCGTCGCCTATGGTCAGGATGGCATACGCCTGCACGGCCTCGCCGGCGCTCAGGCCGCGTTGCAGCACGCCGACCAGCATGCCGCCAAGCAGGTTGACGGCAACGATGATCAGGCCGGCGATGGCATCGCCCTTGACGAACTTCATCGCGCCGTCCATGGCGCCATACAGTTGGCTTTCCTTCTCGACCGTACGGCGCCGGCGGCGGGCTTCGTCCATGTCTATGGTGCCCGCGCGCAGGTCCGCGTCGATGGACATCTGTTTGCCGGGCATGGCGTCCAGCGAGAAGCGCGCGGCGACTTCGGCCACCCGCTCGGCGCCTTTGGTGATGACCACGAACTGCACGATCGTGAGGATGAGGAAAACCACCAGGCCGACGATCAGGTTGCCGCCGACCACGAAGTTGCCGAAGGTCTCGATGATGTGGCCGGCATCGCCTTGCAGCAGGATCAGCCGCGTGGTCGCGATGGAGATGCCAAGCCGCAACAGCGTGGTGACCAGCAGCACCGAGGGGAATGAAGAAAACGCCAGGGGCGATGGCAGGTACATCGCGACCATCAACAGGACCGCCGACAGCGTCATGTTCGCGCCGATCAGCACGTCGACCAGGGTCGTGGGCAACGGCAGGATCATCATGAAGACGATCGCCACGATCAGCACGGCCAGGACGATGTCGTTGCGGCTGGTGGCCAGCGCCACCGCGCGTTGCAGGCGGAGAATGGGTCGTTTGCTCGTCATGGCGGGGCCGCGCTCGCGCAAGGCGCCGCCCGCAGCGCCAGATATTCACGCATGGCCTGAAGGGCGTCGTCGGGTCGGTTCAGCGCCTGCATGGCCTGCGCCCGGACCAGATGGCCGGCGGCATCGGGCGTGGCGCGCAGCGCGCGCTTGTCCAGTGTGACCAAGGCCATGCGCGGTTCGTCCTGGTGCAGATAACCCAGCGCCAGGGCCAGCTGAGAAGGGCTGTCGATCGCGTCCAGGGCATCCAGGGCGGCCAGCAGGGCAACGGTCTTGCTCCATTGGCGCTGCAACTGGTAGTGGTGCGCAAGCAATTGCAGAAGTTCGCGTACCTGAAGGCTGGGCGAGGGCGGGGTATGCGGCATCATCCCTGGTAGAGCGCGCTGCGATACATGGCGGCCAGGTCGCGCAGCTTGCCGGCCTCGTCGAGTACGCGCAAGGCGCGGCTCAAGGCCGGCGTGGCGTTGCCTGCATGCAGTTGCATGGCTCGGGACAGTTCGTCGCGCGCCTGCGCCAGGGTTCGCCCGAACTGCGCGGGCTGGAGCAATGCGCCATCCGTCAGGCGCGGCCGCGCCGACTCGTCGAGCATCGCGGCCAGGTCCGGGTGCACGAGCAGCGCCTTCAGATGATCGACCGCGCCGGTGTCGGGCGGCTCGAGCCAGCGCTCGGGTGGCAGGGCCGGGGCAGGCTCGCGGAGGGGGCTGCGCACGATGTGGTCGACGCCGCGCTCCAGGCCAAGGTGCATGGCATGCATGCCGGGTACGGCGGCGGACATGGCGTTACGCCTCCAGGCGGTCGAGCCAGTTCGCCAGGCTCAGCGCCGCCAGGCGTAATGCCGCCGCGTCGAGCGGGCGCTCCGGCAGCCGTGTCTGCGCGACGACCCAGTCTTCGCCGTCCCCGGACCAGAGCGACGTCTGGATGGCTGAGGCGCCGCCGCGCTGCTCATGGGCGCGTTTCCATGCCGCCAGCAACACGGAGGCGGCGTCGCGCTCCACACGTTGGGCGAGGTGGACCAGGGTCGCGCCGGCGACGCATTCGACGCCCAGGCGGCGCCCGTTGGACAGCGCTAGCGCCACCGATCGGGATGGCCCGAATGCCAGGCGATCGATGCCGATATCCTGGCCGAACTGCCGCAGCGCCATGTCGACGGTGCTCATGTGTTCTCCATTGCGATCGCGTTGTCCAGCGCGTCCTGCGCGGCCGCCAGGATGGCGGCCCGCACGTCCATGTCTGCGTAGATCTGCGTGGGCAGGTCTTTAAGAATCTGGCGCACCCCGCCGAGGAAGGCGATGCGCTCGGGGAGGGCATTCGCGCCATGGCGTTCGGCCAGCTTCTCGAACCGCGAGGGCGCAATCCATTTGTCCTCGCTGATTCCCACAAGATCGCGCATCAGACCCTGGGCGTCCACGCACGGCTGCACGCATGCGTTGCCCAGCCGTTGTTTCAGCGCATTGCATTCCTCCAGTACCGTGGCGGCCACCTCGACTTGATAGAGATCGCTCACCAGCACCTGCAGCCTGAGGCCGTCCGTCGACGGTGTCGCCGCGGCCAGGTCGTGTCCCAGCGCCTGAGTCAGCGCGCCCAGCGCGCCGTGGATGTCGTCGTTCCCATAGCGTTCCAGCACCATGTCCAGCGTACGCGCCAACGACAGCTGGCCCAGGGCGATGTCGCGGTACGCGTGCTGGAAGCCGGCCAGTTCGTCGGCGGAGCGCACGAAGGCGCCGGCCGCCGGCAGGGTATTGATGCCGGCGCGGATCTCGGGGCCATGGGCGAGTTCCAGATCGGCCAACGCATCGCGCAGGGCTTCGAGCGCGTGCGGCGCGGCGTCCTCGTGCTCGCCGCGCCGCAGCGCATGCTGCAGCGCGAGGTATTGCTGCGTGACGCCGGGGAACGCTTGCGCGGCCAGCTGCATGGGGGCGCCCCGGCCGCGCAGCAGCTCGGCGGTCAAGGCTTCCAGCTTTGCCTGCGCGTCGGGGTCATGGGTGTGGGAAAACAGTTCCGCCAGTTGCGCCGCGTCCAGCCAGAGCATCGGCCGTTCGGCGGTGACCTTGCGTTCCGAGTGATGTTTTTCCTCGGCAGTCTGCGCCATGTGCAGGCTGAGCTCCTCGGCCGCGTCCGCCAGCGATATGCCGGCGGGCGTCGGTGCGATGCGCTGGCCTTGCAGCCAGCCGGAAAGGGTGTTGGCGGGAGCATCGTGGCGCCCCTGCATGGCGGCATGGAAGGGATCGGGGGCGGCATCGATACGAGTCATGAGGAGTCCCGGAGAAAGAAGCCATTCGCTTACTGGAGCAGTGAGTGTCGCGTGTGCGGCCATGGTTCCCGGAATGGGCGCGATATCGGGCGGATCGCGGCCTGGAACTTGCCGCGGGCGGAGGGTTACTCAGCATGCGTCTTTCAATTCGAAGGAGCCCTGATGAGCATTGATCTCGGAATTTCACGCATGTCGCAGGCCGGCGGCCTGCAAGGCATCGACCTCAAGAGCATGGATATCCAGACTCTCATGGTGTATGTGCAGGGCCGCCGCGCCGAACTCCTCACGGCTCAAATGCAAACCCAGGCCGAAGTGGTGCAGAAGGCCAATGAACGCATGGCGCAGCTCAACGAGGTTCTGTCCGCGCTTTCCCGGGCCAAGGCCGAGTTTCCGCCCAATCCGAAACCGGACGACACCATTCCGGGCTGGGACAGCCAGAAGATCGACCGGATCGAGGTTCCGCTCAATGATGCGTTGCGCGCCGCCGGCCTGACGGGCATGTTCGAGGCGCGCGATGGTCGCGTGACCGGCCCCGACGGCCGGGGTGAGCAGGTCGTCAACGGAACGGGCGTCATGGCCGGCTCCACGACCTATAAGGAACTCGAAAGCGCCTACACCGCCATAAAGGGAATGCTGGATACGGCGTCCAATACGCAACAAATGGACATGATCAGGCTGCAGGCCGCCAGCAACAAGCGCAACGAGGCTTTCGAGGTCATGACCAACACCGAGAAGCGGCGCAGCGATCTGAACAGCTCCATCACCGGCAACATGCGCTGAGCGCTGCGCAAGGGGGTATTCCATGCAGGACCAAGACATTCAATCCATCATGCGCGCCGCGGAAGAGCTGGTCGAGCAGACCCGCCAGGCGTTGCGCAACGTCGACGAGATCTACGCCCACGTTGGCGTCGACCCCGCCCGACTGCGCAGCCTGGCGGTCGAGCAGGCACGGATAGAGGCCGAGGCCCAGGCGGCGTTTCGTGATGATCTCGCGGACATCGAGCGCGAGGCGGCGCGCGTCAAGGTGGCGTGCACCGATGCGCCGCCGGCTCGCAGGGTACCTTACAACCACGTCTGAGCGCGGAGGTCTTGCCATGGCAAAGTCAGCCAGCCAGGACGGCTCCCCGGCGTCCGCTTCACATGAGGCGTTGCGCCATATTCTCGATGCAGGCGCTTCGATGGGCGGCTTGCAGGGGTTGGATGAAGCGCAGCAGCAGACGTTGTACGCGGTCGGTCATGGCGCCTACGAGCAGGGGCGCCATGCCGACGCGCTGAAAATGTTCTGCCTGCTGGTCGCGTGCGATCCGCTCGAAACCCGTTATCTGATGGCCCTGGGCGCCGCGGCCCAGGAGCTGGGGCTGTACGAGCATGCCTTGCAGCAATACGCGGCCGCCGCGGCCTTGCTACTGGATTCTCCCGGGCCCCTGTTGCACGGCGCCGAATGCCTGTATGCGCTGGGTCGCCGTCGCGACGCCCTGGATACGCTCGACATGGTGCTTGAGCTGTGCGGGTCGCCGGACAGCGCGGCCCTGCGCGAACGGGCCGAGTTGCTGCGCAGGAGCTACGCGCGTGACGACTGAAGCGGCGCCATGTCCGCCGTCAAGATTTCAATTCGAGGAGGTTCCATATGTCAGTTTCCCCGACTTCGCCCGGCTCGTTCGGGGCCGGCCCTGTCTTTGATGCCGAATTGCAGGTCCCGGCCGCATCGGCGCAACGCCGCGGTGGCGCGGCGCCCGTGCCGCCGCCCGTCGATCGGCGCGGCGTCGAGCCGGGCGATCCCGCGCTGGGCATGCTGCCCGTGCCCGACCTGGCCGCGGGCGACGCAATCAGCCGCACCCGCGCGGCGCTCGACGATCTGGACGCCGCATGGCTCGGTGAAGACATCTACGCCTTGATGGCGGTATTGCAGCAGGCCAGCCAGCAGATGCGGGAGGCTGCCCGTGTCGCGCGTGATGCCGAAGCCACCCGGCAGACGCAGGCTCTCGGCGATGCGGCCAGCCAGATGCGCCAGGCGGCGAACGAGCGCATGGCCGGGGCGATCGTGGCGGGCGCCATGCAGATGGCGGGTGGCCTCGTGCAATTGGGGGCGGGCCTGGCGGCGGGCGTGCAGGCCATGGGCGGCGCCGCGGCGCAAGCCAAGGGCGCCGCATTCTCCGAGCAGGCCTCGACAAGCCGCAAGGTGGCGGCCGGCCTGCACGATGCTCCCGAACTGCAGGCCACGGTGCAGGCCCGCGCAGCCCAGTTCGAAGCGCAAGCTGCCTCGTTTGGTGCCGACGCCGCTCGTTCTTCGGCGAAATCGCAGCGTGTATCGAGTGTCGCCCAGGCCGGCGCCGCGGCGGCCGGCGGCATCGGCGGCTTGACCGGTGCCGCCCAGGAACGCCGTGCCGCCGAGCACGAGGCCAGGCGCGCCGAGCTGGAGGTCGAGGCGAAGGTGCATGAAACGGCTTCGCGGCGGGCCGACGAGGCCATGCAGCAGATGCTCGACATCATCCGCGGCATCAGGGAAAAGCTGGCCGGCATGGAACAGTCCCGCAGCGAGACTGCCCGTAGCGTGGCCCGCAATATCTGAGCGTGCGGCTTCAACCTTCGATCTAGAGGATGACCGTCATGAGTACGACCATATCCACAGCCCCGAGCGGCGCCGCGCTTTCGCCGGCTCGCGTAGATATGCGGACGCCGGAGCCCGGCAATGCCGGCGAAGGTGCCGGTATCCTGGCGCCGGTGACGAAGCTGGCGCTGGCGGCGGGCCGGCCGGCCTTTACGGATTCGCCGCCGCTGCGCGCCGCACCGGTCCTGGATCCGCCGGTGCGCGATCTCAGTCCCGCCGACCTGGCCGACCTGCTGCGCGCCTTGCGGTCAAGGGCGGTAGACGGGCAGTTGGCCACGGCGCGCGAGAACCTGCAGGACGCGCAAGTCAAGGCGAAGCAGAACACCCAGGCCCAGCTCGACAAGCTGGACGCATGGTTTCGGAAGGCCGAAGAGGCCGATGGCAAGGGTCGGCTGAGCAAGGTGTTCGGCTGGATCGGCAAGGTGCTGGCTGTCGTGGCATCGGCCCTGGCGGTGGGCTTTGCCGCCGTCGCCAGCGCTGCCACCGGGGCGGCGGCCGCACCCATGCTGGTGCTCAGCGGCATGGCATTGGTCAGCGCCGTGACGTCGTTGGCCGACCAGGTCTCGCGAGAGGCGGGAGGGCCGCCGATCAGCCTGGGCGGGTTTCTGTCCGGGCTGGCCGGACGTCTGCTGGTCGCGTTGGGGGTGGCTCAGTCGCAGGCCGACGATATCGCCAAGATCGTCGCTGGCCTGGCCGTGCCCGTCGTGCTGCTGATCGAACCCCAGATGCTGGGCGAAATGGCGCAGGGCGTGGCCAGGCTGGCGGGCGCCGACGATGCCACCGCGGGGTACGTAGCCATGGCGCTGTCCATCGTGGCGGCGATCGCGGCCGCCGCAATCAATGCCGCCGGCACGGCCGGCGCGGGCAGCGCCTCTGCAATCAGCGGTGCCTGCAACCGGGCCGCCGCGGTAGCCACCCAGGTCCTCCAGGGGGGAACGGCTGTGGCGCAGGGCGGGGTCGCTGTCTCGATGGCGGTCGATCGCAAGCAGGCCGATCTCCTGGTTGCCGACAAGGCCGATCTGGCGGCTAGTCTGGCCAAACTGCGGGCGGCCATGGAGCGTGAGGCTGACGATATCAAGAAGATCCTGGCGCAATTCGACGCGGCGTATCAAATGATCGCGCGGATGATCAGCGATATGGCGAGTACGCATAGCCAGGTCAGCGCCAACCTCGGACGGCGCCAGGTGGTGTAGCACCGGGCACTCAAGGAACTTTCCATGACTGTTCATGACGACGCGGCCGCGGCGCTGCGCGCCCGGCTGGATGCGCTGCCGGGCAGCCAGCGCCTGACGGCCGAGCAATTGGAAGTGATCTACGCGATGGCGTATGCGCACGTCGCCAGGTGTGAGTACGGCAAGGCGCTGCCCATCTTCGCCTTCCTCGCGCAGTATGGTCCCACGCGCAAGCACTATTGGGCCGGGCTGGCTTTGTGCCTGCAGAGGACGGATCGTCCCGACGAGGCGCGCAACATCTATGCGTTGATCCTCACGCTCTTTCCAGATTCCGCGGATGCCGTGTTGCGCACGGCCGAATGCGAGCTGGCGTTGGGTGAAAACGAACGGGCGCAGGCGGCCCTGTTCGGCGCCATTGCCATAGACGCGGAAAGTGGGCGGCCCGGTCCGGTCTCGCACCGTGCGCGCGCTTTGCTCGATCTTATTTCAGTTTCACATCCGGAGTAACTCCATGCATTCAGACTCAGGTTCAGATTCAGGCTCAGGCTCAGGTTCAGGCTCACCCATGGCCTCGTCGATACATCCATCGGAACCGATACAGCCGGTGGAGCATGTGCTCGAGGAGGCCGACGCCCGCCTGCTGACCGAAGTGGGTTTTCTGGCAGCGGCCGTCAGCGATCTGACGCGTGCCGACGCCATTTTCAATGCATTGCAACGTGTACGGCCGGGCCGGACGTATCCCTGCATCGGCCTGGCGGTCGCCCGCATGAATGCCGGGCTGCCCGACGAAGCCGCCGAGGTGCTGGCGAACTTCCAGCCGGCTGCGGCGCAGGACCGCTCGGAACTGGACGCCTGGTGCGGCTTCGCCCTGTTGCTGGCCGGCCGTTCGGACGAGGCGCGCCGCATGCTGCAGCGAGCCATCGATGCCGGCGGCGACGCGGCACAGCTGGCGCGGGTCGTGTTGGAGAGCGGACCCGCCATGATGCGGCCCGCGCCGTTGCAGTCCGAGCCATCGCCTGGAGCCTCTGGATGAATTTGGATCTGACGGCAATCAACGCCGTGCAGGAACGGTTGCTCGCCCGATCGTTCGATATGCCGCGGTCTCCCGCGGTGGCGGATCAGGCGCGCTTCGAGTCGGCGCTGGGCGAAATTCCCGGCGCGGCGATCCCGGACGGGGCCGCCGCCTTGGCGCCTGCTGAAGGCCCGGCGGCGCCGGTCGCGCTCGACGAGCCGTTGGGCCGTCGCATACTTGGGCAGTTGCGCGGCGGCCTGGCCGAGGTGGCGGGGAAATGGCAGGCGGTGCACACGGGCTTGGCCGAGGTGGGCCAGGCGCCTACCTTGGCGGGTATGCTCGATCTGCAGGCCAGGTTGCTGCAGGCGTCGATAGAGTACGAGCTGGTGGGCAAGGCGATAGGGCGCGCCACTCAGAACGTCGACACGCTGGCGAGGATGTCATGAACGCGATCGGGGCGATCCAACGGTCTTGGCGCGGCGCGGGATGGGCGGCCTTGGCGCTCTCCCTCGCATTGCTGGCCGGCTGCGGTGCTCGCGTCGAGCTGTTGGGCGCGGCGCCCGAGAACGATGCCAACGAAGTATTGGCGGCGTTGCTCGAGGCAGGCATCGCCGCGCAGAAGCAGTCCGGCAAGACCGGCTACGCGGTTTCGGTGCCTGCCGAGGCCGTGGCCCGGTCGCTGGAGGTCCTGCGGGCTGGCGGCCTGCCCCGCGAGCAGTTCGACGGAATGGGGCGCATATTCCGCAAGGAAGGCCTGGTTTCCTCCCCGCTTGAAGAGCGCGCCCGCTACATTTATGCGCTGTCGCAGGAATTGGCCGACACCCTGTCGCAGATCGACGGCGTGCTCAGCGCCCGCGTGCACGTGGTGCTTCCCGAGCGTGGCGCGGTTGGCGAGCCTGCCACGCCCTCGACGGCGGGAGTGTTTCTCAAGTATCGCGACGGACAGAGCCTCGACGCGCTTGTGCCCGAGATACGCAAGCTGGTTACGCATTCCATCCCGGGCCTGGTCGAAGACCGTGTGTCGGTTGCTCTGGTCGTGGCCCAGCCCGTTCAAGCGGCGCCCGTGCCAGTCGCGTGGCGCCGCGTGCTTGGCGTACAGGTCGCGGACGGATCGGTCTTGCGATTTTCGTTGTTGCTGCTGTCGCCGGTTCTGTGCCTGGTATTGGCGGGGGGCGCGTTCCATGTCTGGCGGGCGCGGCGCGCGCGCGGCGCAGGGTACGGTGGCTCCGACGCCGGCGCCACGGCGGGAGTCGGGCATGACTGAGGCGCGCTTGCCGTTCTCCGAGCGGCTCATGACATTCAATCTCCTGCCCAGCCTGACTCTGCATGCCAGCCGCCACGACGAGACGTTTCCAGCCGATTGGGTGCGCGCGTTGTGCAATGCCGACGCGGTGCTGGCCAACGCATGGCATCGCCATTGGTCGCGGTGGATCTTGTGCGAGCTGGGCCTGGAGAACCGGCCGGTTCTGAGTCTCGATCCGCCGCAGTTGAAGGTCGCGCTATTGTCCGCCGACGCCTTGCGCGTCTGCGCCGCCCACGCCGGAGCCCTTCTTTGCGCGCCGCGCCTGCGGCGCACGATAGACGGCGCCGAGGTCCGTACCTTGCATGCCGCGCTCGGGCGCGAGGTCGTGAATTTCGCCGTGTCTTCCGCCGCGCAGGCCCTGCATGACGGCATCGCCGCCAGTTCGGACTGGACCCTGGCCGCCACCGTCCAGGCGGCGCAGAAGCTGGGCTGGGGCCTGCTGCGCGACGCCGTGCGGGGCGCCTCCGACGAGATAGCGCTGCGTTGCGCGCTGAAATTGCCGCGCGACCTCGATCCCGCGCCCATCCTGCAACCCGAGGCGGCGCTTGCGCTGGTGCTGTCCATGCTCGAAATCCTGGATGCCGAATGGCTTTCCTCGTTCCCCGACCAAGCCTGATCCAGAGGGTGCGGCCCGGCCGTCCGGATCCCGCGGCCGAAGTCTTGCGCGGTGAGGACTACGCCGAGCTGCTCAGCGCCACGCAGATCGTTGCCCAGGCGCATCGGCAGGCCGAGGAAATCCTGGCCGAGGCGCGAGAGGAGTCCGAGCGCGAACGCAAACGAGGCTATGAGGAGGGACGCCGCGAAGCCCTGACTGATCAGGCGGAGAAGATGATAGAAACGGTAAGCCGCACCATCGATTACTTCGCGGGTATCGAGAACGAGATGATCGAACTGGTCATGAGCGCGGTCCGCAAGATCGTCGAGGGTTACGATGACCGCGAGCGCACCGTGATCGCCGTGCGCAACGCATTGGCGGTCGTGCGAAATCAGCGCCAGATGACCTTGCGCCTGCACCCCGCCGAGGTGGACGTGATCCGGGAAGGCATGAACCAGCTGCTGGCGGCCTATCCGGGCGTGGGCTACCTGGACCTGCTGCCCGACGCCAGGTTGGCGCCGGGAGCGTGCATACTGGAAAGCGAGATAGGCATGGTCGAGGCCAGCATCGAGGATCAATTGTGCGCCCTGCGGGCGGCCTTCGAACGTACATTCGGCCGGCGCGGATAGGGGCATGCGTCAGTACCACTACATTACCGAGATGATGCGGGTGGCCCTGCAGGACCTGTCCACGTTGCGGATAAAGGGCCGGGTGATGCAAGTGGTGGGAACGATCATCAAGGCCGTCGTTCCCATGGTCAAGATCGGCGAAGTGTGCCTGCTGCGCAATCCCGGCGAGGACTTCGAGATGCACGGCGAAGTGGTGGGCTTCGTCCGCGATGCCGCCCTGCTCACGCCGATCGGCGACATGTATGGGATTTCCTCGGCGACCGAAGTGATACCGACCGGACGCACGCATATGGTGCCGGTCGGTCCGGGCTTGCTGGGACGCGTGCTGGACGGGCTGGGACGTCCGCTGGACGTCGCCGAGTCGGGGCCGCTGCATGCCCACAAGTTCTATCCGGTCTTCGCCGATGCGCCAGACCCGCTTACGCGTCGCATCATCCATGCCCCGCTGGAGCTGGGTGTGCGCGTGCTGGATGGTCTGCTTACATGCGGGGAAGGCCAGCGGCTGGGCATCTTCGCCGCCGCAGGCGGCGGTAAGTCCACCCTGCTGGGCATGCTGGTAAAGGGCGCCGCGGTCGACGTGACGGTGGTGGCGTTGATCGGCGAGCGTGGGCGGGAAGTGCGCGAGTTCCTTGAGCACGAACTCGGTCCGGATGGCAGGCGCAAGAGCGTCATCGTCTGCGCGACCAGCGACAAGTCCTCGATGGAGCGTGCCAAGGCGGCGTACGTCGCCACCGCCATCGCCGAGTACTTCCGCGATCAAGGGCAACGCGTGCTTTTCCTGATGGACTCGGTCACCCGCTTTGCGCGAGCCCAGCGTGAAATCGGCTTGGCGGCGGGCGAGCCGCCGACGCGGCGCGGCTATCCGCCGTCGGTGTTCGCCACCCTGCCCAAGCTGATGGAGCGGGCCGGCATGAACCAGATGGGTTCGATTACGGCGCTGTATACGGTGCTGGTCGAGGGTGACGACATGAACGAGCCGGTGGCCGACGAGACACGCTCGATACTGGACGGCCACATCGTGCTCTCGCGCAAACTGGGAGCGGCGAATCACTATCCGGCCGTCGACGTGCTGGCCTCTGCCAGCCGGGTCATGAATGCCGTGGTGTCGCCACGCCACAAGTACCTGGCCGGGCGGATGCGCGAGCTGATGGCCAAGTACCAGGATGTCG
Source organism: Bordetella genomosp. 6 (assembly GCF_002119705.1). Taxonomy (NCBI): domain Bacteria; kingdom Pseudomonadati; phylum Pseudomonadota; class Betaproteobacteria; order Burkholderiales; family Alcaligenaceae; genus Bordetella; species Bordetella genomosp. 6. The sequence goes on along the minus strand of NZ_CP021107.1, from coordinate 3,431,555 downwards.
AGCTGTTGGTGAAAATCGGCGAATACAGGCAGGGCGCCGATGCGTCGACTGATGAGGCGATACAGAAGATCGGACAGATCAATGCGTTTCTCAGACAACAAACTGACGAACGCCAAGCATTCGAGGATACCGTACTGCGTATGGCTGAAATCATCGAATCCGAATCCTGATGGACCTGGAAAGCCTGCTTGCGATCAAGCAATTTCGTGCCGACCAGGCCCAGCTTGCGCTGAAACGCCGACAGCAGGCCTGCGCGGTTGCCGCCGCGGCGCAGCGCCAGGCGCGAGAACGTCTCGACGATTTTCGTCTGCGGGCCAGGCAGCTCGAAGACCGCCTTTATGCGGAGCTCTGCCGGCGCATCGTCAGAACACGCGACATCGACGAGGTGTTGCAGCGAGTGGGCCAGGCTCGCGACCGCCAGGCCAGCCTGGCGCTGCAGTGCGATGACGCCGCGCGCCGTCTCGAGCGGGAAATCCAGTTGCTCACGCAGCAGCGCGAGCAACACCGGGAGTGCTTCAAGGCGCAGCAGCGCATCGCCGAGTTGGTGCGGCTGCAGCAGGTCGAGGCAGCGGCCTTGCGCGAGAGCCAGGAGGATCGTGAAATTCAGGAAGCCATTGAATTGTCGGCGCATGGGCGCGACGAAGCATCGCGAGCCGGTGATGGTCCGGCGCGGCCATGAACCGGTCGGACGGGCTGGGTTCGCCAATGCCGGGCGGCGAGCGGCACGCGGGCTTGGCGCGCACGCCGCATGCGCGTCAGCCGGATCGGGATGCGCAGCGCATCTTCGAGCGCGAAATGGAACACGGGCAAGCGAAGGAAGCGCTGTCCGAATCGCAACGCCTGGGGCCGGGTCCCGCCTGCGTCGGCTGGCTGGCGCCGATGGAGCCTGCGACCGGCGGTCCGCCAGCCAGTCTTGGCCTGGCGCTGGCCAGCGTGGCTGCGGGGCTGGCGGTGGGCGACGTGCGGGAGGGGCATCGCGAAGCCAGTATCGTTCTGGACGATACGCTGCTGCCCGACACCACCTTGTCGGTGCGGGAGTGCGGCGGCTGGATCGTGGCCGCTTTCGCATGCCGGCAACAGGATGCTTGCGAGCGCCTGCGCGCGTGCGCCGACAGCATGGCCATGGAGCTCGCGCTGGACTTGGAGCGCGACGTCGAGGTTGCGGTGGCATGCGACGGCGAGCCGCACGGACAGGTGGCGCGCGCGCAACGGCCGTGGCGATGAATCGATTGACCGGCGGCGCAGCGGCGCAGGCCGCTGCCATGGTGGAGCTGGCGGTTCCGCGGTTGAGCGCCGGCGAGGCGCATGCCCTGTCAAGAATCGCATGCCACGGCGCGCGCTTCGACGTTCGGCTTGGCGAACCGGCCGTGCGCTGGCACTGCGCCCTGACGCCTTACCGGCATGGCGACCTTGCCGATGCCGAAGTGGAAAGCCTGCAGCTGCAATGGGCCGGGACATACATCGGCCTGACGGTTCCGCGCGCGGCCGCGGCGGGATGGCTGGCGGCGCGCCTGCCCCGGTTTGCCGGCGTGCAGTTGCCGCAAGCCATTGCGACGGCGGCCCTGGAGGCCATGCTGGAGGAGGTCTGTCGAGGCATGGCCGGACTCGACCAGCAAGGCCCGGTCCGCTTGGCGCCGCTTGACGGGGCGCCACCGCTCCAGCCGCATCGCTGGACCCTGACGGTGCGGGCGCCTGACGGTGGCGTCTGGCGCGCGGCGGTAGCGTGCGACGCATGGGCGTTGCAGGCGATCGCGGCGGCGCTGGATTCTGTTGCGATTGCCGATGGTCCGGTCAGTCCGGAGCGGGTGCCGGTCAGATTGCGCGCCGATGTCGGCGCGGCGTTCGTGGCCGCAGGCCAGCTGCGGACGCTGCGACCGGGCGACGTCGTGCTGCTCGCGCAGTATCGGGTGGGCGATGCCGGAGAACTATGGCTGTCGGCCGGACCCAACGCGATCCGGGTACGGGCCGAGCACGCGTCTTTTCGTGTAACTCAAGGTTGGACTGCCATCATGACGGAACCCGCGACACCTGACCCTGGCGAGACCCCGGCACAGGCCGGGGCGACGCTGGACACCGACCAGATACCCGTGCGCCTGACGTTCGACCTGGGCGAGCGCGAGTTCACGCTGGCGCAGCTGCGCAGCCTGCATCCGGGCAGCACGTTCGACCTCGAGCGGCCTATCGCCGACGGGCCGGTCATGGTGCGGGCCAATGGCCTGTTGCTGGGCAGCGGCCGGCTGGTCGACATCGACGGCCGCATCGGGGTGGTATTGCAATCGGTCAGGCCTGGACTCGCATGAGCGATACCGACCCCTTCAGCCTGGCCCTGTTCCTGGCGCTGCTGGCGCTGGTTCCGCTCGTCGTCGTCATGACCACGTCGTTCCTGAAGATCGCCGTCGTGCTGGCCTTGGTGCGCAACGCGCTGGGCGTGCAACAGGTGCCGCCCAACATGGCCCTGTACGGCCTGGCGCTTATTCTTTCCGCGTATGTGATGGCGCCGGTCGTTCACCGGATTGGCACCGAGGTCCAGGCCTTGACCGCGCCAGCCGGGGAGGCCGGCGCCGCCGGGCCGATGGCGCTGGACGCCGTGCTTGGCGTGGTCGAGCGTGGAGCGGCGCCGTTGCGGGACTTCATGCTGCGCAACAGCCAGCCGGCCCAGCGTGATTTCTTCCTGCGCACAGCCCGTCACTTGTGGGGCGAGGAGGCGTCGCGGGGCCTGTCGGAAGACGACTTACTGGTACTGACGCCCGCGTTTCTGGTTTCGGAGCTGACGGCCGCATTCCAGCTCGGCTTTCTGCTTTACCTGCCGTTCATCATCATCGACCTCATCGTATCCAACATTCTTCTTGCCATGGGGATGATGATGGTTTCTCCCGTGACGATCTCCATGCCGTTGAAGCTGTTCCTGTTCGTCATGGTGGATGGCTGGACGCGCCTGATCCAGGGCCTGGTGCTCTCCTATCGGTGACCGGCATGCAAACCCAGGACCTGGTTTCGTTCATGACGCAGGCGCTGTACCTGGTGCTCTGGCTGTCGTTGCCGCCCATCGCCGCGGCGGCGATCGTGGGAACGCTGTTTTCCCTGTTGCAGGCCTTGACGCAGGTGCAGGAGCAGACCCTGTCCTTCGCGGTGAAGCTGATAGCCGTGTTCGCCACGCTGATGCTGGCGGCCCGGTGGATAAGCGCGGAGATCCATAACTTCACGATCGCGGTGTTCGATGTCTTTCATCGGATTCACTGAGCGGCCAGGCAATGCACACGGAGTTCAATTATGCCGAGGCAAAGGTTTTTCTGGGAACGCTGGCCATGACGCAACCGCGGATACTCGCGGCCATGCTCTTTCTGCCGATGTTCAACCGTCAGTTTCTGCCTGGTCCGCTGCGTTACGCCGTCGGCGCCTGCCTCGGGCTGGTCGTGGCGCCCTTGCTGGCGCCGCAGTACGCCACGCTGGATATCGGCTGGCTCCGGCTGCTGGCGCTGCTGGCCAAGGAGGCGATGGTGGGCATGTTCCTGGGTTGGCTGGCCGCCTTGCCGTTCTGGATCTTCGAGGCAATCGGCTTCGTCATAGACAACCAACGGGGCGCCAGCCTGGGCGCCGTCCTCAACCCGGCCACGGGCAACGACTCGTCGCCCTTGGGCATACTCTTCAATCTGGGATTCATGGTGTTCTTCCTGACGGCGGGCGGATTCGGGTTGTTCGCCACGATGCTGTATGACAGTTTCGGGCTGTGGAACATATGGGCGTGGTGGCCGTCCATGCCCGCGCAAGGCGCCGTGCGGATGCTGGACCAGTTCAGTGGATTTGCCGCGCGTGTTCTGCTGCTGGCCTCGCCGGCCATCGTGGCCATGTTCCTGGCCGAGCTGGGCCTGGCCCTGATCAGCCGCTTCGCGCCTCAACTGCAGGTGTTCTTCCTGGCCCTGCCGGTAAAGAGCGCGCTGGCGCTGCTCGTGCTGGTGTTGTACATGGCAACGCTGTTCCAGTATGCGGGCGAGGCACTGGGGGCCGTGGGACGAATCGTGCCGTTCCTGCACTCCGGCTGGAGCGGCTCATGAGCGGCGAGAAAACGGAGCAACCTACCCCGAAGCGCCTGCGCGACTCCCGCGAGAAGGGAGAGGTCGCACACAGCCGGGACTTTACCCAGACGGTGCTGATCTGCGCCTTGTTCGGATACTTTCTGATCAATGCCCCGTCGATTCTTGCTTCGCTGCGAGCGCTGATGCTGGCGCCGGCGGCTTTCGCCAATCAGGCGTTCGCCGCCGCACTGGGGCCTGTGTTGACGGAAATCTTCGATCAGGCCGTCCGCGTGCTCGCTCCGCTGATTCTCATCGTGCTTGGGGTGGGAATGTTCGCCGAATTCCTGCAGGTGGGCTTCGTGCTGGCGTTTCGAAAGCTCAAGCCGTCGGCGGAGAAACTCAATCCCGCCAGCAATCTGAAGAATATCTTCTCGTCGCGCAATCTGATGGAGTTCATCAAGTCCGTATGCAAGATCCTGTTCCTGACGGTGCTGGTCGCGTTGGTGATACGGGATTCCTTGCAGGCACTGATGGCCGTTCCCCATAGCGGGCTGGGCGGGTTGCGAACGGGCGTAGGCCGCATTCTGCGCACCATGCTCTGGAACATCGGACTGGCGTACGGAGCGATTTCCCTGGCGGATCTGGCTTGGCAGCGTTACCAGCATCGCAAGGGCTTGCGGATGAGCAAGAACGAAGTGAAGCAGGAATACAAGGAGATGGAAGGCGATCCCCATATCAAGCAGCAACGCAAGCACCTGCACCAGGAACTGATCATGCATGGCGCGGCGGCCCGGGTTCGCCAGGCGACGGTGCTGGTAACCAATCCGACGCACCTGGCCGTGGCCCTGTACTACGCGGCGGGCGAGACGCCCTTGCCACGCGTGCTGGCCATGGGGCAGGGAGCCGTGGCCGCGCTCATGGTCGAGGCCGCGCGGGATGCCGGTGTGCCCGTCATGCAGAACATCGCGCTGGCCCGCGCCTTGCACGAACAGGCTGAGGTGGACCAATACATCCCCGGCGAATTGGTGGAACCGGTCGCCGCGGTGTTGCGGGCGGTGCGCCAGGCGCTCAAGGAGCAGACATGACAGGAACCATTCATCCAGATATTGCCGATTATGCGCGACGCCATGGCCTCGACCCCCTGGTCGACGCCGACGGCGGGTTCGCCGTCCGGATCGATGGACGGCATCGCATCAGGTTGATGCCCGCCGGCGACGGCATGCTGGTGTTGCGGGCGCGGCTGGCCGAGCTGCCCGGTGAGTGGCAGGCGCGCGCGGCGCACTTGCGCCAGGCTGGCCTGTTGGCCAGCGCCATGGCCCCCGCGACGGATGCGTACTGCGGCATAGACGAGGGCGAAACCGCGTTGTATCTGCACCAGCGTGTCGCGCCGGCCGGAAGTGCGCTGGCGGTGGACGAGGCGGTGGGCGAGTTTGTCTATGCCCTGGCCACATGGAAAAGGGCGATGGCGCGATGGCAATAGGTCGGCTTGGGCATTTTGTTCGCGGCGCATGGGCTGGAGGTGCCATGCTGTGGGCGGCGGGTGGCGCGTGGGCGGCGCCGAACTGGCCTATGGCGCCATACACTTACTACGCGCAGCAGCAGGGCCTGTCCGATGTGCTGCGCGAGTTCGCCGCCGGCTTCAGCCTGGCGTTGCAACAGGGCAAGGGGGTGCAAGGCGTGGTCAATGGACGCTTCAATGCGCGCACACCCACGGAGTTCATCGAGCGCCTCGGCGGTATCTATGGGTTCAACTGGTTCGTGTATGCCGGCACGCTGTATGTCAGCCGCACCAGCGACGTGGTCACCCGCGCGGTGGATGCAGCCGGCGCTTCGACACCGGCGTTGCGCCAGGCTTTGCTGCAACTGGGCATCCTGGACGAGCGCTTCGGATGGGGAGAGCTGCCGGCGCAAGGCGTGGCCATGGTGTCAGGGCCGCCGGCCTATGTCGCGCTGGTCGAGCAAGCGGTAGCCGCGCTGCCAAAGGGGGCCGGCAATCAGCAGGTGGCGGTGTTCCGCCTCAAGCATGCTTCCGTGAACGACCGGGTGATCCATTATCGAGACCAGCAGGTCGTCACGCCGGGGATGGCCACCATGCTGCGCCAGTTGATCCTGGGGACGGGCCCGGGCAACGACGCGGCGCTGGCCGCGGTGGCGGCGCCGCTGCGGGAAAATCCACCGGTGTTCGGCGATGCGGAAGCCGACGGGAAAGAGCCGCTCTCTGGCGCGGTCCAGGCAGCTGGCCGGCGCCTGAGCGAGCCCAGCGTGCAGGCCGACACGCGTCTCAATGCCTTGATCGTGCAGGATATTCCCGAACGGATGCCGATCTATCGTGCCCTGATCGAGCAGCTGGATGTGCCCAGCACTCTGATCGAAATCGAGGCCATGATCGTGGACGTCAACACCGATCTGGTCAACGAACTGGGCGTCACCTGGGGGGCACAGATCGGAACCACCAGCCTGGGCTACGGCGATCTGGGGCTGCGCCCGGGCAATGGCCTGCCCGTGGACGGCGCGGCGGCCGACCTGGTGCCCGGAACCTTGGGGATCAGCGTCAGTACCCGGCTGGCGGCGCGCCTGCGTGCCCTGGAGTCGGACGGGCAGGCCAATATCCTGTCTCAGCCGTCCATCCTCACCGCCGACAACCTCGGCGCCATGATAGACCTGTCGGACACCTTCTACATTCGTACCCTGGGCGAGCGCGTAGCGACGGTCACGCCCGTCACGGTGGGTACGTCCTTGCGTGTGACGCCACGCTATATCGCCGCCAAGGGAGGGCGCAGGGTGGAGTTGGCGATCGATATCGAGGACGGGCGGGTCCTGCAGGAGTATCCCATCGATGGTCTGCCCCGGGTGCGGAAAAGCAGCATCAGCACGCTGGCCGTGGTGGGGGACGACCAGACGCTGCTGATCGGTGGCTACAACAATCGCCGCGACGAAGAGCAGGTCGAGAAGGTGCCGCTGTTGGGCGATATTCCCGGCCTGGGACTCCTGTTCTCGAGCAAGTCCAGGGCGGTGCAGCGCCGCGAGCGGCTGTTCCTGATCCGGCCGCGTGTCGTGGCCATCGAGGGCAAGCCGGTCTTTACTCCCATTGCGGGCACGTCGCAGGTGTTCATGAGCACGGCCTGGGGCGGGCATGGCAGCAGCCTGAGCATTGCGCCTGGCGAGAGCGGGCGTACGCGAGTGCGCCATGATGCCCGGGCGGGCAAGCGGACCCGGCTTGTGCCGGATTCATTGCATGTGGAGTATGGCGAGGCGGGGGAGGCGTCGCCCTGAGAGTGGTGCGTGCCAGGGCAGGCTACGGCACGCTGTCGTAGCCTCGTTCGCGCAGCGCCTCCCGCAAGGCACAGCGGGCGCGGGAAAGTCGGCTGCGAATGGTTCCTACGGGAACCGACAACAGCGCGGCCGCCTCTTCATAGGAGAGTTCTTCGACACCGACCATGAGGATCACGTCGCGCATGCTTTCGGGAAGCTGCTCCAGCGCTTCGCGTAGCAAGCGCATGCGCTGGCGCTGCTCGGTCACGGCTTCGGGGTTGGGCGCATTGCATGGCATGACACCCAGGCTGGCGTCGGAGGTGAATTCATACCGGCGCTCTGGGGCGCGCGACAAATGATTGCGGACCAGATTGAGCGCGATGCCGTACAGCCAGGTCGAAAGCTGCGAGTCGCCACGGAAAGATTGATATGCGCGCGCCGCTTCGGCGAAAGCCTGTTGCGCAAGGTCCTCGACGTCGCTGCTGTGGCCGATGTGCTTGGCGATGAATCTCTGCAATCGGCCGGCATGTTCGGCTACCAGGCTGCTCAGCAACTGCTGGTCCGATCGCTCGGTGGCGATATCGGGATATGCGTTGTCCGGCTTTTCGAGAGAAGCGGGAAGACCGGATGACGGGGGAGAAACCATGCAAAGCGATACCAAGTGAAAGGGTGATAATTCACGTCACCAAGATACTGACTGCCGGTTTTATCTGGCAGTTGTTAAGTTCCGAAACTAATGTCGGATCGCGGTCGCTGCCGGAGCATTCAGATACAACGCGCTGAATGTCTTCCGCAAAACTGACGACGCAATGTATGTGGACTACATCAGGTGGTGCGCAAGGAGCTCGCGCAACCATTCTTGCGCCGTATGGGCGGATACCGGCGCCTTACCTGACTGTGCGGCGGATGCGAAGCGTAGCTGCATGCTTTCGTCGATCGCGGCGCGCAACGTTCCGGATATCTGATCGGGAGAGACACCGGTGTCGTGACAGACTTGTCGGAAGCCGGCGGTGTCGGCGCGGGCAGACCAGGACAGGAAGGTGAGGAAATCCACGCCCTGCAGGGCGTTGCGCGAGGTTTCCGCCATGTCGACGGCGCGCGCGACGACGCGCGCCGACAGCGATGTCGCCGGGACCGCGTGCAGATCGAGTTCCTTGGCGACGGCGCGGGCGATTCCCGTGCCGTAGGTCAGCGCCAGCGCGCTGGAAAACATGACAAGCGTGTCCTCGTCGGTGGCGACCCAGGATACGTTGCGCCCTGATGGAGTCGTGCCGGATGCAATGACCTGGAACTGTTCGCCTGCTTTGGTGACATAGAGGATCTCTCCTTGGCTGGCGGCGCGCGCGAAGACATCAAGCTCCAAAGCAGGTAAAGCGGGTGGGATCTGGAAGTTCATGCGGTGTGGGCCGTTGTCTCGAATCCTTGGGTGTATCGCGTTCTACGGAGCGGGAACATGGAATATGCACTGTGTGACGCTTTCGGCTCTTCGGTTCCATGCCGGCACGGCAAACCCGACTGCATGCATGTCTCGTTCCCGTCCGACGCGGGAGGCTCGCCTTGAGCGCCGCGCCATGTGTCGGCCATACGCTGGGCCTCGAACTGGAAATGGTGGTCGCCTGTCGCGCGACCGGGGCCAGCCATCCGGTGGCGCGCCACTTCGAATCGCTGCGCAACTTGCGCCGTCAACGCGGAGAGTCGGTGCGGGAGTACCGCCTGGGCGCGCGCCTGTGCGGCGTAGGCGGTCCCCATGGCCTGAGCGGACTGGATAACGGCTACAACCTGCTCGAAACCGCATTCGCGCCCGTGGGCGGCGGCGCGGGTGGGCTGCGACGATTGGCCGAGGCGGTGCGCCGCGAGCTGCGCGACACGCAGCGCGCCCTGGCCGCGGAAGGGGCGATGCTGATCAACGCGGCCGAGCATCCCGCCGCCAGCCTGGATGCCGACTGGTACCGGCGAGTGCGGGTGCCGCGGCCCATCTACGAGGAGCTTGTCGGCCAGCGAGGCTGGCTGCACCGGATCGGGATGGACGCCAAGGCGCAGAACAGCCCGTGCACGTCGGTTCCCGTGGCCATCGCCGCGCGCTGCCTGAACGTCGTGCTGGCGCTGGCTCCCGCGCAGATCGCCATGTTCGCCAACAGCCCGCTGGAGGCGGGGCGGGTGACGGGGCTCAAGGAAAACCGCCTGACCCTGTGGCCGCGCATGTTCCGAGGCGCGCGCTACCTGGGCGACGACCTGCTGCATCGCCTGCCGGCAAGGCCGTTTCGCGACCTCGGCGATTATTTCCGCTGGATGTTCGGCGGCTTGACCGCCAGCCGGGCGCTACCGCTGGGCGACGCCTGCGACTACAAGAACGCCGACGTGGCCTGCCTGGTGGGAGCCCCCTCGCTGGCCGAGTTCCTGTACGCGGGTGCGTGGCCCGCGCGCAACCTGAATGATGGCGGTTCCATTCGTCTGACCGCTCGCAGCGGGCATTTCGTCTATTCGCAGTTCGCGCAGTTCCTGGACGCGCGTTGGCGCTACAGGGTGTCGGTTGTCCCCGCCTTGCCGGCGCTGTTGCGAGCCTGGGACAGGCGCGGCGGCCTGGAGGGGCTGTTTGAGCAGGCCGGCGCGCAAGGTTACATAGAGGGGCGTGCGCCGGGCGCCGTATTTGCCGATGCCGAATTGCTGCACGCGGCCGGCGATGCCGTCGCGGCCAGTGCGCCGATGGCGGCGTCGGCGCTGCAGTTGGGGCTGCTGCGCAATCTGCGCGACGCCGAGGCCCTGGTGAGGCGATGGGGCTGGTTGCGATTGCGCGCGTTGCGCGATCGGGCCATCGCTTTTGCATTGGACGATGCGCAGGTACGCCGCCTTTGCCAACAGGTCGTGGCGGTAGCCGAAGGCGGACTGGCCGGCGACGAGCAGCAATGGCTCGATTACGTGCGCTACGTGGTGGAAACCGGCGAGACCGCCGCGGACCGCATGCTGCGCTTGTGGCGCCAGGCGCGCGGCACACCTGAAATGCGCTGCGCTCAGGTGTGCCGGCAGCGCGCGGTGTTGTCCTAGGATCCGACACTTTATCCTCCGGGTCCTGCTGGCCGGACCTGCCATTGTTCCGCTTGGTACACCTCGTCGGCCGCCAGCAGAATATCCACCGGCGGATCAAAGCCTATGCGCCGCGCCGTTTCCAGATTGATGGCTATCTTGGCGGGGGCATTCCAGACCTGGCTGATGCTGCGCGGTTTTTCCCCGTTGAAGATGCGGGCAATGGTCTGGGCGTGGAACATGCCGACGCTGGAGTAGTCCGCCTTGGCCAGGCTCATCAGCAGGCCGGCCTTGACCTCGTCGGAGCCTTGCATCGAGAAACTGGGAACGCGGGCGTCGCGCAGCAGCGTGGCGAGCTGCTTGATGGACGTCGAGGTGATGCCCCGGTGCTCGGTGACGTAAAAGGCGTCGACTTTGCTCGACAGCTCCTGGTAGCAATGCAGGACGTTCTGGATTGCCACGGCGATTGAGACGCCGGTCGCGCGTGCGTCGCAACGCTTGACGGAGAAACCCAATGTCGGCATCAGTGCGGCAACCTTGTCGATGGCCGCGTAGGTGCGGCCTGCTCCGGTGTCTTCGTAGACCAATCCAAGCGTCTTGAATGGCACGATGTCATGGAACAGCTGGATCTGCCGCTGGTAGTGAGCGGGTTGCACCCGCGCATGCAGGTTGTCCTGGCCGCTGTCGGCCGCATTGGGTACGATCCGGGCGCTTATCGGGTCGGTCGACGAGACGACCACGGTGGGTACGGGCGTGCCCAGTTCGACCATGTCCTGTCCGGCCCAGGTGCCCATGGCGATGATCAGGTCGATGTCCTTGGCGTCGCGCAGGCGCGCCGCGACTGCTTCGCGCAGGGCGGGCCGCAGGGCGGTGTCGAAGTTGCCGGGCTGCCACCACGCGTCGGGCACGAACTCGATGTAGTCGCTGCGGGCGTGCGTGGCCAGGTAAAGCCAGGCCTTTTTCATATCGGCTATCTCAGGCATGTTGTCGATACGCAGCCATCCGAGTTGTTGCAATCCGCGCGCGATAGCGTAGAGCGTGCGCGAATACTCTTGGTATTCGCCACTTCCCACATAGCCGATACGCCATTTCCGGCCGGAGAGATGGGAGGGGGGCGGGCGGCGGGGCGAGGTAAGGGCGGCCCCGGAGCCCAGGGCCGCCGCGGCAGGGGGAGGGCTGGATGCCGCCGCGACTGGCCACGCGAGGCCGAGAAACAGGGCGAGCGGGGCGAGTATTCCGAGGCGAAGGCTCATGGTCGATGAATGGCGATGATGGTGAGATCGTCGGACTGTTCGGAATCGGCGGCGAATTCGCGTAGGTCGTGCAGAATGTGCTCGATGAGTTCGGCCGCTCCGCGCGGAGCTCCCTGCAACAGGGCAACCAGTCGTGGCAGCCCATACTGGGCGCAGCCGCCGTGGATGGCTTCGGTGACGCCGTCGGTAAACGCGACCAGCGAGGTGCCGTTCGGCAAGGTGGTGCTCAAGGTCGCATATGCCTGGTTGTCCAGCACGCCACAGGCCGCACCGCTGCTTCCTTGAAGCAGAGAAACTTCGCCGCGTTCGTCGATGAGCAGCGGCGGCGGGTGGCCGGCGTTGACCCAGGCCAGGACGCCGGTTTCCGGAGTGAATACGCCTATCAGCAAGGTGACGAACATCAGCTTGGGATTGTTCTCGGCCAGACGGTGGTTCACCTTGGCGGCGATGGCGCCGGGGTCGTGCTCTTCTTCCGCCACGCTGCGTATCAAGGTCCGGACGATGGCCATGAACAGGGCCGCGGGTACGCCTTTTCCGGATACGTCGCCGATGGCAAAGCACAGAACGCCGTCTGCCAGCAGGAAGTAGTCGTAGAAATCTCCGCCGACCTCCCTGGCGGGGTACATGACGGCGCGCAACTGGCTGCCCTGCAGGGTCGCATCGGACAACGGCCGGGGCAGCAGGCCAAGTTGGATGGAGCGGGCAATGCTCAATTCGCTTTCGAGGCGCTCGCGGTTCGATATCTGCGCCATCAGGGCCCGCACATTGTGGTGCAGCTGTTCGTTCATGAACAGGAACGATTCGGCGAGCTGTCCGACCTCGTCGCGCCGCCGGGTCGGCAGGCGCGCCACGGACGGCGGAACCTGGACCGGCTGGGTGAGGTCCTGGGTGGGAAGCTGGCGCGCGTAGTTGCTCAGTTGCGCCAACGGCCGGGCGATGCGCACTGCCACCGCCCATGCCAGCATCAGCGCGGCCAGCAGAGTGGCGGCGAAGATCAGCGCCTGCCGGCGCACCAGATTCTGCGCCGGGTCGGTCAGGTCCGGCTCGGGAACGACACCGATGATGGTCCAGCGCAGCGGCTTGTATCGCAGGGCGTCGATCTGCCAGGCGCTTTCGCCGTTGGTGAAGCGCAACGTCAGGCCGCGGGTGGACGAGATTTCGCCAAGCATCGTACGTAATATCCGTCCCGATTCGGCGTCTCTCGAGTCCAGCAACCGGGCGGCCGACGGAGGAGGCGGCACGATCACTGTGCCGTCGTCCGCAACCACGAAGACGAAACCATGGCGGCTGAGCCGCAGCTCCGACAGGTTCCGGTCTATCGCGGCAATCATGTGGGCTTTCTGGGCGGCGACCTTGTCGATGATGGCTTGCGAGCTATCGGAGACGGCAAGAACCCACTTCCACGCGGGGAAATACACGAAATAGCCGTGCCGCATCCGGGCGGGATCGCCCAGAGGAGACGGATAGATGGCGAAGCCGCGACCGTTATTGCGGCTTTCTTCGTACATGGCGGCGGCGAGCGGCTGGCCCTTGAAGTCGCGGATCCCGGAGAGGTCCCGGTCGATCAGCCTGGGGTTGGTGCTGGCCAATACGGTGCCTTCCGCGTCATAGGCGAATGCGGCGCGCCGTGGTCCCAGGTCGAGATGGTTGAGCCAGACACGCGCCATGCCCTTGGCGGCGCCGGCAGTGACGTGTCCGCGCTCGGCCTGCGCGGCATAGTCGTTCAGTACCGATATCACGACCGAGCTGAGCTGGATCAGTTGCTTGCGGCTTTCCCGGATGGTGCGGATCTTGTCGTCGAGCAGCGTGGACCAGCGCGTGTCGGTGTCACGAACTACCAGGTCCATGATGTTACTGACGGCATGCAGTTCGTTCTTGATGATGTTGTTCGTGACATCGCGCTGGGTCACGAGCATCACGACCATGCCTACGAGCACCAGCGTGGATGCAATGAGAAGGAAGAACTTCCCACGCAAGGAAAGCGGAAACTCCAGCCGGGAAATGCGGCGCATGAACATGAAAAGGTTTTGTACTACGCGTGGACAGGGCGCGTTGGATGGCGTGATGTGCCGCCACAGGCTGTCGCATGGTCGGGCTCAGCCATGAGTACGCTGTTCGACCGCGCAAACGGGGCGCTGCGCAAGCTGAGCTCGCGCCCGTTGCTGGGCGTGACGCTGGCATGCGTGACGCTGCTGTGGCTGGCGCAGGGACTGACCGGCGTGTTGACGCTGAGCGCCCTGCAGCGGCAGATCGTGGACGCGACCGCTGCGCGGGTCGAGGTGAGCGCGCGGCAATCGGCGATCGCCATCGAGAACGGCGTGCGCCTCGGCAAGCCGCTGGAGCAGTACTTCGGCCTGGGCGGCTTGCTGGACGGGTTGCTGGAGGAGTCCCATGGTGTCACCGGAGTAGCGGTTGTGCTGAAAGACGGCCGATTAGTGGCATCGGCCGGAGCGTTGGTTCCGCATGCGGCGCGCCTGGCGCGCGCCCTGGCCTTTCCCGATGACGAGCCGGGTGTGCCGCGCCAGCCGTCGGGCAGCGTGCGCCTGGTTGGCGACGAAGCGGTTTCGCTGGGTATTCCGTTGGCGGGAAGCGACGGGAACGTGCGTGCCGCGCTGGTGCTGGGCTGGCAGCGCGATCCCGCCTTCATGCATGCGCTGATGTGGCGTAACCTGCGGGTCCTGGCCTTGGTCACGGCGGCCGTTGCGCTGGCCCTGGCGCTGGCCCTGCGACGCGGCGAACGGCGCACGCGGGAAAGCGGCGGCGCCCGGGCCCGTTTCGTGCTGCCCCTGGTTGCGCTCTTGATGGCGCAGGGCGTGTACGCGGGCTACACGATAGGCATGTTCCGCGAGGTGTGGCTGGACGTTGCCCGCCACAACGCCGTCGTGCTGGCCACGGGTTTGCAGCGCGGCCTGGATCGCGTATTGAGCTACGGCCTGGAACCGCGCGAGTTGCGCGGCGTGGACCGGCTGTTTTCCCGCACCATACGCGCCTATCCATTGATCGGCTCGATCGCGCTGGTGGCAAGCGATGGCAGGGTGTTGCAGGAGGTGGATGCGCACGGCAGCGTCACCGGCGATGCGCAGCGGCGCTTTGCGGACGACCCGGGCTACACGGTCTCGCTGCCGCTGGGCGTCTCTGACGCCAGCCGCGGCGCGCTGGCCCTGCGGCTGGACGGCGGCGCGGTCGCGGCGGCCTTGCGCGATCGCGCCCTGGACGCGGCGACGGTGGCGGTCGTGGCGCTGGTGGCGGCGGTCGAGTTGCTGCTGCTGTTGGTGGTGGTCATGAACCGGGCGTTGCCAAACGGCCAAGGTCGGCAAGCGCCTGCCGACGGTTCGGATGTGGGCGGATCGGCGCGTCCCGTGATGTTCGGCTACCTGTTCGCCTGCGCCATGCCGGCCAGTTTCTTGCCGCTGTTTGCCCGCAGTCTGCCCGCCGCGAGCCTTCCCCTGCCGCCCGCCCTGCTGATCGCCTTCCCGATCTCCATGGAGATGGGCTGCGGGTTGCTCGCGGCCCTGGTGACGGGCAGATTGAGCGAGCGCAGGGGTTGGCGCCATGCCGTGCTGCAGGGCTTGCTGCTTTCATGCATCGGATTCGTGGCCAGTGCGCTGGCGTCCGACCTGGCATGGCTCGTGGCGGCGCGTGGCGTCGTCGGCCTGGGATACGGTTTGACGTGGATGGGGCTGCAGGCATTGGTCGTCAGCCGCAGCCCGCCGACGCATCGCGGCCGCAGCATGGCCGGTGTGGTCGCGGGCCTGTTCGCCGGGCAGCTTTCGGGAGTCGCCGTGGGCGCAATGCTGATGGAGCAACTCGGCTTCCGCGCCGTTTTCGCGATCGGGGCGGTCCTGCTCCTGCTGCCCCTGGCCGGCGTTTTCTCGCTGTTGCGGGCCTACGCGCTTCCTCCCGCAATGGCCGCGTCGACGTCCGCCCTGCCGGGCGGGCGCGCGCCCTTGGGGGCGCTGCTGCGCGGGCGCGGCTTCGGCATGTTGCTGTTGACGAGCGTGATTCCCTTTTCCATAGCCCAGGCGGGCCTTATGTCGTTCGCCTTGCCCCTGTACCTGGAAGCCGAAGGCGCGACGCCGGCGAGCATCGGTCGCGTACTCATGATCTATGGGGTTTGCGTGGTCTACCTGGGGCCGCTCGTGGCGAAGTGGGTGGACCTGTCCAGCGTGCGCTGGCCGTGGATCGGACTGGCGGGTGCGCTCGGGACCGCCGGCTTGCTGGTGTTCCGGCTGCAGCCTGACGGATTGCTCGCCGCTGGCGTGGCGCTCTCGCTACTCGCCTTGGCCGGCTGTTTCGCGGGCGCCTCGCAAATGCCTTATGCGCTGGAGTTGCGCGTTGTTCGCGAGCATGGCGCCGCGGGCGCGGCCAGCGTGATGCGCGCGGCCGACAAGCTGGGGCAGATGCTGGGGCCCTTGCTGATCGGGGCGGTGGCTGGCCCGCTCGGATTGGGCGCCGCCATGGCGGCGCTGGGGATCCTGTACCTGGGCGCCACGCTGTGGTTCGTGCTGGCGCGTTCTTGGCGGCGGGAGGAGGGTTAGCCAGGAGGTCGGCGCAGCGCCGCGTGGTCGGCGCGCATCAGGGGTACGCGCGCCGTCAGCCCGGTGAGGAGCTCGGCGGCGATGGTGCCCGCCGCGTGCGCGATATGTTCCACCGGCAGCTGTGGCGAGCCCCACAGTACGACGGGCGCGCCCCGGGCCGCGGTCGGGACCGGCCGCAGATCGACAGCCATCAGGTCCATCGACACCCTGCCCACCGTCCGTGTCAGTGTGCCGTTCACCTGGACAGGAAGGCTGGCTCGCGGATTGTGCGGGTAGCCGTCGCCGTACCCGCAACGCACCAGACCCAGCGCCATCGGCTGGTCGGCCACGAACGTGGAGCCGTAGCCGACCGAGGCGCCGGCAGGCAGCTCCTGCGTCGCGCACAAGGTGCTGCGCAAGGTCATGGCCGGGCGCAAGCCCAGGTCGCGCCCGACGCGACCCGGAATGGGGCTTACGCCATACAGCGCCAGGCCGGGGCGGACCCAGTCGGTTCGCGCCGCCATCGTCGGCATGAGACAGGAGGCCGCCGAGTTGCAGGTGGAAACCGGCCCGGGCAGGCCCCATATGCAGGTTTCGAAATCGGCGTGCTCGCGTTCGAGATCGCGGACGCTGGCGGCGTTCGCGTGGTGGTTCAGATGGCCCACGCCACGCAGCGCGCCGTGCTGTTGCAGCTCACGGCAGCGCGCATAGGCGCGTCGGTAGTCGCCGGCGTCCAGCCCGCCCAGCCGCGTGGCGCCGATGTAGCGCAACCATACCCAAGGCGCGCACGAGTACAGGGGCGTGCCGGGCAGCCATTCGAGTTGCGTCATGTCGGTGATGACCAGATGCAGCTGTTGCAGCGTCAGGAGCGCCGCCTCGCGTTCGTGGGTCAGCCCGGCATAGACCATGATAGGGCCGCGCCAGCCGGCGCGGCGGCACTGGTGGGCTTCGTGCAGGTGTCGGACGGCCACGCCATCGGCGGCGCGCAGTCCTGGCAGCACGTTGTGCAGTCCGTGCCCGTAGGCATCGGCCTTGACGGTGGCCCATATGCGCGGACCGTCGACGCCCACGCCAAGCCGTTGGCGCAGGACCTCCAGGTTGTGGGCCACCGCGACCGGGTCGATGCAGGCATGGGGGCCGGGAGTCGGGGCGTCGAACGGATCGGACGCGAGGGGCATGGCTGTGGCCTCGTCGATGTCGATGGGTGCAGGACGATCACGCCGGGCATGGCATGCGTAGCGGGCGGCGCACGGCGCGGCGATCAGGATTCAGGCGCTGAGTGCGATGTCAGGGTGAGATGGTTCCATCCGTCGCGGCGCTGGTAACTGATCGCGTGCATGAAGTGGCGCATCAGCCGCAGACCGTGCCCGCCCGGCTGCGCATCGTCCAGGCTGCGGGCCAGCGGGGGGGAAGAGGCCTGCGTGGGGTCGCAGGCGGCGCCGTTGTCGGCAATGTGCAGACGAACTTCCTGTCCTGTCTGGCGTAGCGCCAGGTGTATCGCGGTCGGATAGCCCGGCGTCGACGCATGGGACATGATGTTGTTGAGCGCCTCGTCGGCGCACAGCGTCAGCGTGAAGCGCAGGTGGGCGGACCAGCCGTCGCGCCGGGCGATATGCTCCAGCCAGTACAGCGCGTCGGTTGCCGTCGTGGCGGTGACGGACAGCTCCAGCGTATCGGTTCTGCTTGTCATGACGTATCGCGCAACGCAATGCCGGCAAGTATGCCCGAGTCGTGGGAACGCAGAGGATTCGTACAACGTCGGATATTTCGCGCACTAACGCTGTCCCGTATTATTTGCGCAGACGAAGGCGCGTTAGCAAGCGAGGTCAGCGCATGAAGTTGACGATGGACAAGATGGACGGCATGTTGATTGCGTGCCCGCAGGGTGTGGTGAACAGCGCGAATGTGGAGCAGTTCGAAGCCGAGCTGATGGCGCAGGTCGACAAGGGCGAGCGCCGTGTCGTGCTGGATCTGGGGCGGCTTGACTACATTTCCAGCGCCGGGCTGCGCGTGGTGTTGCTGGTGGCCAAGCAACTGCGGCAGGTCCAGGGCGAGCTGGTGCTGTGCGAACTGAAGCCGCACGTGCGGGAAGTATTCGAGATCAGCGGGTTTCTCACCATATTCCCGGTAGCGGCTTCGCGAGAGGCCGCCGCCGCCGCGTTCAAGACGGCCTCGCCCCGCTAGAGATACGGCGTGGCCAGCCAGATCACCTTGTTGCGCAGGCGCTTGATGAACGGCTGCGCGTTCAGGGCCTGCAGCGTTTCCTGCCGCGCCTGGCGGATCTGCGCGTCGATGCGCTGCCCGATCCAGCCGGCCAGTTCACGGTCGTAGATTTCGGTGTCCAGCTCGAAGTTCAGGCGCAGGCTGCGCGGGTCCATGTTGGACGAGCCCACATAGGACCAGGCATCGTCCACCGTCAGCAGCTTCGAGTGGTCGAAGGCGCCGGCCGAGCGCCAGACGCGGCAACCCGTGCGTATGACCTGGTCCAGCTGCGCGCTCATGGCGTAGTTGACCAGGCGCAGGTTGTTCGAGCCCGGTATCACGATATCGACCTGGATGCCGCGGCGCGCGGCGGTGCCCAATGCGCCGATCAGCGTCTGGTCCGGCAGGAAATAGGGCGACTGGATCCGCACATGGCGCTGCGCCACCGCCAGCGCGCCCAGCAGCATCTTGTGCGTGCTGCCCAGCGCGCTGTCCGGCCCGGAGGCCACGCAGCGCATCGGCACCGAACCCGGCGCGCGTTCCGGAGCCGGCGGGAACCAGGTCGGGCCTTCCAGCGATTCGCGGGTCGTGAAATTCCAGTCGTGCGCGAACACCGCCATCAGTTGCGCCACGACCGGACCCTCCAGGCGGAAGTGGGTGTCGCCGTTGGCGGCCTTGCCGGCCAGGGCGGTCACGAAGGCGGCGCGGATGTTCATGCCCCCGGTGAAGCCGACATGTCCGTCGACCACCAGGATCTTGCGGTGGCTGCGCAGGTTGGCGTAGGGCATGCGCATGACGCCCAGCGGGTTGGTCATGAAGCGCGCGGTGCGCACACCGCCACGCACCAGCGTACGCACGATCGGCGGGCGCGAGTACTTGCTGCCGATGGCGTCGATGAGCACGCGCACCTGCACGCCGCGTTGCTGCGCCTCGACCAGGGCCTGCGCCATTTCGCGGCCGATCGGATCGCAGTCGAAGATATAGCTCTGCATGGCGATCGAGACGCGCGCCTGGCGTATCGCCTGCATCATGGCCGGATAGGCCTCGTCGCCGCCGGCCAGCGGCCGCACTTGGTTGCCGCCCAGCAGGCGGAAACGGCTGACCTGATCGCCCAGCACGCGCAGCGAGGCGAATTGCGGCCCGCTGCAGGGCACCACGTCCTCGACCTGGGCGTCGGGATGGCCCGTGTAGGCCAGCATGGCGTCGTCGTGCTGCTGCGAAACCAGCGAACGGCGGATGCGGTTGATGCCGGCGACGAAATAGAGCAGGGCGCCAAAGAGCGGCGAGAACAGGGCGACTCCGACCCAGGCGATGGCGGCGCGCACGTCCTGCTTGGTCATGGCGGCATGCACGGCGGCGCCGGTGCCGGCGACCAAGCTGATCGCGAAGACGATATGCGGCCAATAGTCGCGCAGCAATTGTTCCAACGGGTCCATGGCGTCCTGGAGTAAGGCCTGCGTGGCGGCGGGGGGCCGCACGCGGCGGTGCCGGTATGTGGGTACGGATGCGCAAGGATAGCAACAAGCTCTGCCTGCTGAAAGCACGAGGGCTGATACGGCATTTATTTTTGTGCTAGAATCTCGTTTCTTTGCTGCGGTGGCTGTAGCTCAGTTGGTAGAGTCCCGGATTGTGATTCCGGTTGTCGTGGGTTCGAGTCCCATCAGCCACCCCACCCGAATTCGTTGGAAAACAGGCACTTAGGCGCAAGCCGGGTGCCTTTTTTCTTGGGCGGATGGTGGCAATATCCCGATTCGGTGGCAAGGCGTTCGCGCAGAACGCCGGCTGCCGCCCTGATCCTGATTGGGTTGCGCAAAACTGCCCGGCCCTCGCAGAGGCGGGACCTAGGTGAACGATCCCGCCAAAAGTGGCCTGGCCTGCGAGAGCTCGAGGTGGATCAGCGGATAGGGCCTGCCCTGATCGTCGAGCGGTGAGCGTCCTGTGCGTTGGAAGCCCAGCTTTTCATAGAAACCGATTGCCTGGGCATTTTGTTCGTTGACGTCGGTCGTCATCCTGGGATACAACATGGCGCCGTGGCGCACCAGGGCGGCGCCGATTCCCCTGCCACGGGCGGCAGGGTCGACGAACAGCGCCTGCATGTGGCCGTCTTCGATGAGCATGAAGGCCATCGGATAGTCGTTGTCATCGACGGCAAGCCAAAGCGGAGCCTGGGGCAGGAAGCCACATACCATCTCGTCGATCGCCAGGCGGTCTTGCGGCGTCAGGAAATCATGGGTGGCGTCCACCGCGGCTCGCCAGATTTCAACGGTGCGCGCGCCGTCTGCGGGGCGGGAAGCTCTGATGCTGGTCATCCTGGCATGATATATCGGTTGGACGTCGGCTTCGCCGGGCGACGCCGGCGCGGGGCAACCCGCGTCCACCTCCTGCACGTGATGCCTGTTAAGAATTCGTGCACGATGCCGTATTGAGCGTATATATTTCGCGTCTACTTGGGGGGGGGCTGGTCATGGTCGGCAGGAGTTGTCATCGTGCAGGGTGGTTATACCGGGCGACCTTCCTCTTATACGCCGCAAACTGTGCTTATCCCGCGAACGCCCAATCGGTTTCTGGTTCCGGCCAGGTGTCGAGCGGGCCGATCCAGTCACCGCACTGGGTGGTGGGCAGGGAACTGATCGTCGCGGATACGGGCGCCGGGACCTTGCTCATCGAGGCCGGCGGCACCGTGCTCAACGACTGGGCCTATATCGGCAGTGACAATGGCGCTGTGGGCACCCTGACGGTGTCGGGCCGCGACGGCGCCGGGGCCGCGTCGACCTGGACGACTGTCGAAGATGTGTCGATCGGCGTTGGGTCGGGCAGCAGGGGCACGCTCGAGGTGCTCGATGGGGCCATGGCGCAAAGCGGATGGGGCACCATCGGCGTCGCTTCAGGCAGCGTCGGAAGCGTGACCGTGTCCGGGCCCGGGTCGGTGTGGAATATCGCTACGGTCAATTCGTTCCAGATCGGCTCGGGCGGCAGCGGGACGCTGTGGATCGACCAGGGGGGCGCAGTGTATAGCGGGCAGGGCGTCATCGGTTGGAACCCCGGCAGCGACGGGCACGTCACGGTATTGGGCCCGGCAACGGTATGGAACCCGCTGAACAATATCTATGTCGGTCTCGGCGGGACTGGTGAACTGGATATCCGGGACGGCGCGGCCGTTGCGACGGCAGGGTCGAGCCCGCCGGGCGCCGCGGCATCGATCTACATCGGGACGAGCGCAGGGAGCGCCGGCACGGTAACGGTGTCGAGCGCGACGGCCGACATCTCGACGCTCACGTCGACCGACCGTATCGAAATCGGCTCGGGCGGCGCCGGGGTGCTGACTGTCGCCAAAGGCGGGATGGTGGGCGTCGCCAGCGACGCCTGGATAGCCATCACCGGCACATCCTCCGGAACGCTGAACCTGACCGGCGATGCCAGCGGCCGAGGCGTGCTGGAAACGGGCTCGGTCATCAAGGGCGCCGGTAACGCGACCTTCAACCTGGATGGCGGGGTCCTGCGCGCCAATCGTGACGAGGCCAATTTCCTCAATGGTTTCTCCACGCAGGCGGTGGGAAGCGGCGGCGCCTGGTTCGATACGAATGCCCATGACGTGGGCGTTGTCACCGCCTTCTCGGGTACGTCCAGCTTCAACAAGCTGGGCGCGGGCACGCTGACCCTGTCGGGCGACAGCGCCGCGTTCACGGGAGACACCGAAGTCCAGGCAGGTACGCTGCAGGTTGACGGTACGCTGGGCGGGCCGGTGAATGTGCTTGCGGGAGCGCGGCTGACCGGCACGGGACGCGTCGGTGCGACGGCCAACCACGGCACCATCGCGCCGGGCCCGCGCAGCGGCTTCGGCACGCTGACCGTCGCCGGCGACTATGCGGGCCAGGGCGGCAACCTGGAGATCCGCACGCAGCTGGGCGCCGATGACTCTCCCACCGACAAGCTGGTGATCACGGGCGCCAGTTCGGGCGTGACGCCGGTCACGGTGACGAATATGGGCGGCGCCGGCGCGGCGACCCAACAGGGCATACGGGTCGTGCAGGTGGACGGCGTGTCGGCGGGCCGGTTCAACCTGGCCAATGGCGATTACGTCATCAATGGCCGTCCGGCGCTGGTGGCCGGTGCCTATGGCTACGTCCTGCAGCAGGACTCCGGCGACGGCAGCTGGTATTTGCGATCGTCGCTGGCCGACCCCGGCACGCCCCAGGGCGGCGGCGGTTCGCCGGCCGCGGGACAGCCCGTGCTTTATCAACCCGGCGTGCCGGTATATGAAGCCTACGCCAACACGCTGCTTCAATTGAGCCGGCTTTCCACCTTGCGCCAGCGGGTCGGCAATCGGCTCTATGATCCGGCCGATACCGGCCGCAACGGCGTATGGAGCCGGGTGGAGGGCGCCACGGGCCGCCTCGATCCTTCCGTGTCCACCACCGGCCAGCACCAGGATATCGACAGTTGGAAGGCGCAGTTCGGCGTCGATCGCGTGCTGGCCGGCGAGCAGGAGGGTGCGCGCCTGGTTGGAGGCCTGGCCCTGCACTACGGCAAGGCCGACACGCGTGTCGCGTCGATGTATGGCAACGGCACGATCGATACCACCGCCTATGGCCTGACCCCGACGCTGACGTGGTACGGCAGGAACGGTGTCTATGTCGATGCACAGGCCCAGGCGACCTGGTTCGACAGCGACCTGCATTCACGATTGGCCGGCAAGCTCAAGGATGGCCGCAAAGCGCGCAGCTATGGGCTGGGCATTGAAGGAGGCAAGGCCTTTGCGCTGAGCGAAGGGCTGGCCCTGATCCCGCAGGCGCAATTGACGTACGTATCGACCCGCTTTGACAGCTTCCGCGACAAATTCGGCGCACGCGTCGAAGACGACAAGGGCGACGGCTTGCAGGGCCGCCTGGGCATTGCGCTGGACTACCAACGAAGCTGGCAGGCGGCCGGCATGAATCGGGAGTTGAGCGTCTTCGGCGTCCTCAATGCGAAGCATGAATTCCTGGATGGAACACGGACGCGCGTTGCCGGCGTGCCGGTGGCCAGCCGGATGGCGCGTACCTGGGGCAGCGTAGGGGTGGGGGCCGATTACGGCTGGGGAGAACGCTACGCCATCTACGGCCAGGTGGATGCCGATGCGGACTTCGCCGGTAGCTATGTCGTCACCGCCACCGCCGGATTCAGGATGGCATTCTAAGCGAGCGGTCGAGCGTGTTCGGTCCGCGGTGCAGCGCGATCCTTTTGCGCACGCAGAGGCCGTTTTGCCCATCGACGACGTGGCACTGGCTTGCCTGGGCCGGCGCGTCAAACGCTGCCTGCAGGCCGGCTTTTGCCAGGCAACGGCCGGGATCTGCATGGTTTTCCCGTCGCGCCGGGACCAGTATGCACCCCGCATGGGTATGGGCGGAAGCTGATGGCTCTCAGGGAAATTACGGGTGGTTCGACGGAGATGTGTATCTTTTCTCTGCCATAGTTACAAAATATAAAGACCACTGCACGCGGATGCGGGGTATGCTCAATGAAGAGAGGGCATCCGCGTGTATCAGAACAATTTGATCTACAAGGGATACCGCTTGACCGCCAAAGTAGCCAGACACACTGTCGAGGTTAACGAAGCCGCGCCGAGCGGCCCCTTATTCCAGGCAACCGTTTCGGTGGTTCAGGCCGATTCCATCCAGGATACGGGTGACGAGTACCCCGTACCGTATTTTGCCGACGGCGGTTTCGTGTACAGTCCGCGCGAAGCAGTGCACCAGGCAATCAGCCACGGCCGCGAAATCGTCGACGCGCTGATCGGCCTGCCGGCCTGAGGCTTCCCGAGACCATCCCCGCCGCGCCGTCATGGCCGCATCCGTGCGGCCAGTGCGCATCGGCGGCATGCTTCAGGTCGCGAAGACTTCCTGCCAGTCGCGGGTCTTGGCCAGCGTGCGCACGGCCGCCGATTGTTCCAGGATGGCGACCGCTTTCTTGAATTCCTCGGCCGAGGCGCCGTCTTCCAGGATGACCAGGCGGGCGTTGCGCGCATCGGCCATTTTCACATCCGACATCTTGCCGTGGGTCTGGTAGACCTGCGTCCAATCGACCTTGCGGCCGGCCTTCAGCGCGATGGGTTCGATGTAGGTCATCGAAGTCGAGGTCGCTCCGCGCACCGCGAAGGCGAAGTCGGCGGTGTGTCCGCTGCTTCCCTGCGCCTTGGCGCCCTTGACCATGCGGTTCGCGCCGACGGCCTCGGCCAGGGTGCGGCCGACCTGGGCGCGAAAGCGCAGCCGGCTGAACTTGGGCATCCATTTCGCGCACTGGAACGACAGCGCCATGGCCAGCTTGACGGCATCCCACAACGCGTCCTGCAACTGCTCGTTGGGGCCGTGCGCCACGATGGCGCCGGCCTTGTCGAAGCGGGCCAGGCTGACGCCGGGGGTCTGGTTCAGGATCTCCAGCCGCTTGGCCACCAGTTCGATGCCGAAGGTGGCCGCGTGCAAGGCGGTTTCGCAGGCGTCGGTGAGATGGAAGGTGTGGGCGTCGGGATGGGCGATGAAAAACGCGGCGTGCTGGCCATCCAGGCCCAGTGTCATGGGAGAGATGGCGCGAATCGCGTGTTCGCCCGCGGGCTGGATGCTCCAGCCCGACGCTTCCAGGAAGTTGCTCATAGGATCAGTTCGATTTGGCGGCCCTTCAGCGGATGAGCGAAGCCGCCGGTCAGCGTCAGGTTTGCGCGCGGCAGGAAGTAATCGACCAGCGCGCCGATGCTCTCCAGGGCGGGCACGACCGGTTCCGCGTAGCCTTCGCCGGCTTCCACCCAGATGTGCTGGTGGCTGCGATCGGCCAGCGCCTTGCGGAACTGCGGCAGGTTCTCGCCCACCATGCTGGTGTGGAACGAGTCGTCGGTGTCCACGCCGAACACGCGGTGCGGGCCGACGAACAGGCTGGCCCCGAAGGCTTCGGGCAGGAAGATGGTGGCCTGGCCGAACACGGCGGTGCGCGCACCGCGGTAGGTGATGCGAAAGAGGATGTCCTCGCGCACCTCTCCCTTGACCCGGCACGCACAGCTGAATTCCTGCCATTGCGAGTTGCTGGCGGCCGGCTTGTGGGCCCAGCTGATGGGCTTGATGGTCTCCTTGGGCTCCGCGAGAATTTCCTGCACCTCGTCCGGGGTGATCAAGGGTTCGACTTTGTTGGCCATGGGCACTCTATTGAATCCGAAAATGCGGCGGCGCCCATGCATGGCGCGCGCAAGCAACGGCATATGCGGTTGCGAGGGGGCGTAATCTTACAAGACAGAGGCAGGAAAGATCGAATGGCTGTATGGGCATACAGCCATCGAGCGGTCCGCGCGCTAGAGCTGCGCGGCGCCGAAGGTGTCGCACTGGCGCAGGTCGCCGCTTTCCAGGCCGCGCTTGAACCAGCGCACGCGCTGGGCCGACGAGCCGTGCGTGAAGGCGTCGGGCACGACATAACCCTGGCTCTTCTTCTGCAGCGTGTCGTCCCCGATGGCGCTGGCGGCGTTCAGGCCTTCCTCGATGTCGCCCGCCTCGAGGATGTTGCGCGCCTGGTCGGCGCGCCGCGCCCACAGGCCGGCAAAGCAGTCGGCCTGCAGCTCCATGCGCACCGACAGGGCGTTGGCCTGGGCCGGATTGCGCTGGCGCAGGCGGTCGACCTGCTCGGCCACGCCCAGCAGGTGCTGCACGTGGTGGCCCACCTCATGGGCGATGACGTAGGCCTGGGCGAAGTCGCCCGGGGCGTTCAGGCGGCGCTCCATTTCGTCGAAGAAGCCGAGGTCGATGTACACCTTGCTGTCGCCGGGACAGTAGAACGGGCCCATGGCGGCCTGGCCGGTGCCGCAGGCCGTGGGCGTGGCGCCGCGAAACAGCACCAGCCTGGGCGGCACGTAATTGCGGTTGAGGCTTTGCGTGAAGATGGCGCCCCAGGTGTCTTCGGTTTCGCCCAGGACCTTGGCCACGAAGCGCGCCTGCGGGTCGTTGGCCGGCGGCGCGCCGGCGGGCGCCTGTTCGTAGGTGGCGGGGCCTTCGGCCATCTGCAGCACCACGGAAGGATCGATGCCGAAATACATGGCGACCAGCGCAAGCACGATGGTGCCGAGGCCGATGCGGCCCTTGCCGCCCAGCCGGGGGCCCGCGGCGCGCCGGTCTTCGATGTTCTGGCTTTCGCGCGAGTCGTCCATGCGCATGGGGTGTCTCCTGCCGCGCGCACGTGCGCGCATACTCGATCAAGAGTGTTAGGATAAACCCATGGCCCTGCTTCTGACACTACATCCCGAGAATCCGCAGCCACGCTTGATCAAACAGGCTGCGCAATGGTTGTCCGACGGCGGGCTGGTGGCCGTGCCGACCGACTCCAGCTACGCCGTGGTGGCGCCGCTGGACGACAAGGCGGCCGCCGATGCGCTGCGGCGCCTGCGCGGCCTGGACGAACGCCACCACCTTACCCTGCTGTGCCGCGACCTGGCCGAGATCGGCCAGTTCGCGCGGGTCGACAACAAGCAGTACCGCCTGCTCAAGGCGGCCACGCCAGGGCCGTGGACGTTCATCCTGGAAGCCACTCGCGAAGTCCCGCGCCGCGTTTCGCATCCGTCGCGCAAGACCATCGGCATCCGGGTGCCGGCGCATGCGGTGGCGCTGGCGCTGCTGGAGCAGGTGGGCGCGCCGCTGCTGTCGACCACCCTGATTCCCAGGGATGAGGAAGACGCGCTCAACGACCCCGAGATCATCCAGGAGCGCTATCAGCATGAGCTGGCGGCGGTGATCGATGCCGGAGCCTGCCCGCAGACGCCCACGACGGTGGTCGACCTGACCGGCGCCGAGCCGGCGGTGCTGCGGCGCGGCGGCGGCGATCCGGCGGCGCTCGGGCTGGATTGACGTCCGGAACGGCCGCCGTCCGGCCGGGCGTTGCGCGCACTACAATGCGTCGCTATGAATGAAATCATCCAGCTCATCGCGATCTACGCGATTCCCGTGATCTTCGCGATCACGCTGCACGAGGCCGCGCACGGCTACGTGGCGCGCATGTTCGGCGACCCGACTGCCTACCAGGCCGGCCGCATCAGCCTCAATCCCATGCGCCACATCGATCCGGTCGGCACGCTGCTGGTTCCCGCTGCGATCCTGCTCGCCTCCAAGCTGATGGGCGGCGCCGGCCTGCTGTTCGGCTGGGCCAAGCCGGTGCCGGTCGATTTCGGCCGGCTGCGCCGTCCCAAGAAGGACATGCTGTGGGTGGCGCTGGCGGGCCCTGCCGCCAACCTGCTGATGGCCATCCTGTGGGCGCTGGCGATCCGCCTGTATTTCGAGGCGGGCGTGCAGGAGGGCTATTGGTTCGAGATGGCCCGCGCGGGCGTCAATGTCAATCTGGTGCTGATGGCGCTGAACCTGCTGCCCATCCTGCCGCTGGACGGCGGGCGGGTGGTGTTCAGCCTGCTGCCGCACCGCCTGGCGTTCCAGTACGCGCGGATCGAGCCTTACGGGCTGGTGATCGTGCTGCTGTTGCTGGTGACGGATGCGCTATGGGTGCTGATGCGTCCCGTATTAGGTTTGGGGGCCGAAATCGTCAGCTGGTTTTTATAAGATTCCGGCCAATATCCGGTAAACTCGTTGGTTTGATTGATTGAGGTCCGGCCAGACAGCGCCGGGCCGCGGAGCCCGATAAACATGGCATCCTCAGCATCTGCCGCAACCGTGCAGTTCCAAGGCAGTTTGGTGGCCCTGGTCACCCCGATGCAGCCCGACGGCGGCCTCGACTACGACGCATACCGGTCCTTGATCGACTGGCACGTGGCCGAAGGCACCGATGGCCTGGTGGTGGTCGGCACCACCGGAGAATCTCCTTCCGTGTCGATGGAAGAACACGCCGAGCTCATCCGCGTGGCGGTCGAGCATGCCGCCGGCCGCATTCCGGTCATCGCCGGCGTGGGCGCCAACTCCACCGACGAAGCCATCCATCTGGCCCGCCACGCCAAGGCGGTCGGCGCGCAGGCCGGCCTGTCGGTCGTGCCGTACTACAACAAGCCCAACCAGGAAGGCATCTACCGCCATTTCCGCGCGGTGGCCGAGGCGGTCGACCTGCCGACGGTGCTGTACAACGTGCCCGGCCGTACGGTGGCCGACATGTCCAACGACACGGTGCTGCGTCTGGCCGAAGTGCCGGGCATCATCGGCATCAAGGAAGCCACTGGCGATATCGCCCGGGGCGCCTTGCTGCTGCGCGAGGCGCCCGCCGGCTTCCAGGTGTTCAGCGGCGACGATCCGACCGCCGCGGCCCTGATCCTGCTGGGCGCGCGCGGCAATATCTCGGTGACGGCCAACGTGGCGCCGCGCCTGATGCATGAACTCTGTACAGCGGCCCGCGGCGGCGACGTGCCGCGCACGCGTGAACTCAATGCACGGTTGGCCCGTCTCAACAAGGCCTTGTTCATCGAGGCCAACCCTATCCCTGTCAAATGGGCCCTGGCCCAGATGGGCCGCATGGCTCTCGGTTATCGTCTGCCGATGGTCGAGCTGAGCGAGCAGTACCACTCGCTGGTACGTACCGCCCTGCAGGAAGTGGGTCTGCTCTAAATATCGTGAGGATGCGTATGAACAAACGTCATGCCGGAGCGTCGGCATTGATGGCCCTGGCGTTGCTGGCGGGCTGCAGCGATGTCAACCAGTTGCTGGGCAATGAAGAGTCGGTGGATTACAAGAGCACGCGGCGCGGCGACCCGCTCAGCATTCCACCCGACCTGACCCAGGCCAACAACGATCCGCGCTACAAGGCGCCTGCCTCCGGAACCGCGACCTACTCGCAGTTCCAGCAGCAAGGCCTGCAGCAGCAGGCCAGCGCCGGCCAGAATACCAATGTGCTGCCGGAGCGCTCGGACATGCGTGTCGAGCGCGACGGCGACCTGCGCTGGCTGGTGGTCGACCGTCCGCCCGAGCAGCTGTTTCCCAAGGTGGTCGATTTCTGGACCGACACGGGTTTCACGGTCTCGACCAACAATCCGCAGGCCGGCATCATCGAGACCGACTGGGCCGAGAACCGCGCCAAGATTCCGGAAAGCTGGCTGCGCCAGGTGCTGGGGTCCGTGCTGGAGACGGCATGGGATAGCGGCGAGCGCGAGAAATTCCGCACCCGGGTCGAGCGCGTCAACGGGCATACCGAGATCTACATCACGCACAACCAGATGCTGGAAAAGCGCGTGGGTTCGGACGGCGGCCAGGTGCAATGGACCCATGGCAAGGAAGACCCGGGCCTGAACGCCGCCATGCTGGCGCGCCTGATGGTCTACCTGGGCACCGATGTCGACGCGGCGCGCAAGCTGGTGGCGCAGGCCGAGACGTCGCCGCAGGCGCCCAAGGTGCAGAGCGTGCGCGCCGAAGGCGCCATGCTGGTCGTCGACGAGTCGTTCGATCGCGCCTGGCGGCGCGTGGGCGTGGCCCTGGATTCGGGCGGCTTCGCGGTGGATGATCGCGACCGCAGCGCCGGCGAGTACTTCGTGCGCTATGTCGATACCGACACTGGCGCGCAGAACGACCAGCCGGGTTTCTTCAGCCGCCTGTTCTCCAGCGACAAGAAGGCCCAGGCGCCGCAGTACCGCATCCGCCTGACGGGCTCCGGCACGCAGACGCAGGTCACGGTGCTCGATGCCAACGGGCAGCGCGACAGCAGCGCAACCGCCCAGCGCATGCTGAGCGTGCTGAAGGACAAGATGGTCTGAGACCGTCCGTCTCCTGGCGCCGCGTGGCGACACAAGAAACCGGCAAGCCTTGCGGCTTGCCGGTTTTTTTTGGCCTGGCGCGCCGGCTCAGGGGTAGACGACGGAAAAGCCGACGTAGCTGGTGATCTGCGCCGCGTCGACATCTTCGTTGGGTTTCTTCACGTACGAGGCGAGATAGCGCAGGGTGTAGCTCTTGGTGGTATTGCCGCCATTGGTGACCTCGGTGCCGGTAAAGGTTTGCGCGGCTTGCGTGGTTTCATCCGTGCCCATGCGGATGTGCTGGCCGTTGAGGTTGGCCAGGCGGAACTCCACGCCCTTGGCCTTGGTGGCGGACGATACCGTGCTCAGGTTGCCGTTGCCGGCGGGGTTGTAGGCCTGCTTGTAGGCGATCAGGTTGCCGGTGTCATAGTTGGTGGTGATGCCGGGTTCGAAATACAGCTTGAGCGCGCCCAGCGCCTGGGGGCATTCCTTCAGCCTGATGTCGAAGGGCGTGGCGCCGGCGGTGTCGCCGTCGTTCTTGAGTGCGGTCTTGGAGATCTTGGGCAGTTGCACGACTTTGATGTGATTGGGCGCGCTGGGTTCTTCGATGACGCAGGTCTGGTCGGAGATGCTGCCGGTGATGACGATGGTGCCGTCGTTGGCCAGCGCTGGCAGCACGGGCGAGGCAACAAGGAAAAGCGCGGCGCGCAAGGCCGGGGAGGAAAACTTGGACATGATGATTCCGATACTTGAGGACGCCGCGATCTGCTCGGCGTTGGCATCAGAATATTAGGTCCTGGGGGGGGGGGGGGGCTGATGATCGTGTGGGAATTTGCCGGTAATCTGGTCAGATTACCGAGGTCTTCCTGCAATGAAAATGGCCCCCGTCTCCGGGGGCCATGCGCATGCCTGCCCGCGAGCAAGCAGGCATCCTGGCGACGAGCCGGCCGGCACAGGGGCTGGCCGGCGGCGCCGGGAATCAGGACGACGGCGTCGTGGCGCCACCCGAGCTGCCGGGCGCCGGTTCGGCGGGCGAGGGAGCCGGCGCGGGCGCGGGAGCGGGGGCCGAAGGAGCCGGGGCCGTCGTGGCCGGGGCGCCGTCGCCAGCGGGGGCGGCCGCGTCTTCGTTCTTGTTGCAGGCCGTGAGGGCGACTGCCATCACCGAAGCCAGAATCAAGGTTTTGCTCATCATGGTCGACACTCCTGTTGATGACGATTTCGTGGCCCCATTAGGGGAAACCAGTAGTCAGGCTACAGGAATCATTCAACGGCTGGCGTTTGGAAATTAAAGCGGTCGCATCACAAATGAAACAACCCTTGCGAGCGTGTGTGTGATCTGTCAAGTTGTTTCCGCGTCTACAGAGTTCGGAGCGTTATGTATCGGATGGACGCATTTAGGTGTCCGGATCGTACCGGGAGGCGCCCTGACTGGCGCGCCGCCGCAACACTCGCGCCCGCGCTCAGGGCTGGTAGCGCAGCCAGCCGGCGTCCAGCCAGTCGGCCAGGCAGCTGCGCGCTTCGTCGCTGAGCCTGGCGCAACGCGGATCGTCGCAGGCCAGCGCCCGGGCATCCGCCAGGTGGCGCAGCGCGGGTTCGGCCGCGACGCTGGCAGCCTCGCCATTGATGAACAACTGGCGGCCGCGGTAAAGCATGCGGCTGCGCCGGTCCAGCGCCAGCACGCCGCTCGCGGGCCAGCTGTCTTCCAGGTCGATTTGATCGCCGCCGGCGTCGAACACGCTGAGCTGGCTGGGCTCGGTCAGCCAGCAGCCGAGGAAGCGCGCCGCCAGCGCTTCATCGAAGCGCAGACGGTCCAGCGTCGCCAGCGTGGCGTCGATCAGGCCGTCCGGCACGGCCGCGGGATGCGCGACAGCGGGCTGGCCCGGGTCGCGGTACAGCCCGTCCAGGCGCGCGCCCGGCAGGGGCGGCTCGCCATACGGGCCGCCCAGCAGGCCGACGCGCGCCATCACCTGGTCGGCCGCCGCTTCGAGCAGGCCGCGCGCCAGCATGGCCTGCGAGGGCGCGCGAAACCCGATCGAGATCGTCATGCAGTCGCCGCCTTCGGCCACGCCGTCGTGCGCGGCCTGCGGCGGCAGATAGAGCATGTCGCCCGGTTCGAGCACGTGCTCTTCCTCGGGCTCGAAATGGCTGAGGATCTTCAGCGGCAGGTCCGGTTGCAGCGACAGGTCTTTCTGCCGGCCGTAGCGCCAGCGACGGCGTCCGCTGGCCTGCAGCAGGAAGACGTCATAGCTGTCGAAGTGCGGCCCCACGCCGCCGCCATCGCCGGCCACGCTGATCATGATGTCGTCCAGGCGCGCGTCCGGGATGAAGCGGAACTGCTGCAGCAAGGCGCTGACGGCGTCGTGATGCAGGTCCACGCTCTGCACCAGCAGGGTCCAGTCCGGTTCGCCCGCCTTGGGCAGGCGGGCGAACGGGCCGTTTTCCATGTTCCATTGGCCTTGTTCGCGCCAGATCAGGCGTGACTCGACATCGTCGCGGCGCGCCATCTGGCGCAGGGCGGCAATGCTGACTGGCGGCTTCAGGCCGGGGATGGCCTGGCGGATCAGCAGGGGTTTGCGCTGCCAGTAGCGGCGCATGAAGTCTGCGGGGGCAAGCCCGCCCAGCAGGGCGAGCGCGGTGGCTGGATTCATGTCAGGTGCTGTTTGAGGCGGTAGAGCGCGTCGAGGGCTTCGCGCGGGGTCAGGCTGTCGGGGTCGATGGCCGCGAGTTGGTCGCGCAACTGCGCCAGCGCGGCGGCATCCTCGGCCTGCTCGGTCATGGCCTGGCTTTGCGCATCCGCATCGAGCGCCGCGGCGAACAGGCCCAGCTGCGGGGTGGGCGCGCCCTGGGCTTCGAGGCGTTCGAGTTCGCGCGAGGCCTGGCGGATGACCGCGGCGGGCACGCCGGCCCGCTGGGCGACCTGGATCCCGTAGCTGCGGCTGGCGGGGCCTTCGCGCACTTCGTGCAGGAACACGATGCCGCCGGCCGACTCGGCCGCGGCCAGGTGCACGTTGGCCGCGGTGGGTTGTTCGGCGGGCAGGCGGGTCAATTCGAAGTAGTGGGTGGCGAACAGCGTGAGCGCGCGGTTGTGCGTCAGCAGCCGGTACGCGATGGCCCAGGCCAGCGCCAGGCCGTCGTAGGTGGACGTGCCGCGGCCGATTTCGTCCATCAGCACCAGGCTGGCCGGCGTGCTGGCCGCCAGGATGGCGGCCGCTTCGGTCATTTCCATCATGAAGGTGGAGCGGCCGCCGGCCAGGTCGTCGGCCGCGCCGATGCGGGTGAAGATGCGGTCGAGCCGGCCGACGCGCGCGCGGGTGGCCGGCACGAAGCTGCCGGTGCGCGCCAGCAGGGCGATCAGGGCCACCTGGCGCATATAGGTCGATTTACCGCCCATGTTGGGTCCGGTGATCAGCAGCATGCGGCGGGTCTGGTCCAGGCGACAGCCGTTGGGCGTGAAGCGTTCGATGGCGCGTTCGACCACGGGGTGGCGGCCGGCCTCGATATCGATCTCGGCGCCGTCGATCAGTTCGGGAGCGACCCAGTCGTGGCGCCGGGCGTGTTCGGCCAGCGCGGCCAGCGTGTCCAGTTCGGCCAGCGCGCCCGCGCAATGCGACAGGGGACGCACATACTGCGCCAGCGCGTCGAGCAATTGCTCGTACAGCCATTTTTCGCGGGCCAGCGAACGGTCCTGCGCCGACAGCACGCGGTCTTCCCAGGTCTTGAGCTCGGGCGTGATGTAGCGCTCGGCGTTCTTGAGGGTCTGGCGGCGCCGGTAATCCTCGGGCACCTTGTCGGTCTGGCCCTTGGTGACTTCGATGTAGAAACCGTGCACGCGGTTGAACTCGACGCGCAGGTTGCCGATGCCGGTGCGCTCGCGTTCGCGCGCTTCCAGTTGCACGAGGAAGTCGCCGCCGTCGGTGGCCAGCGCGCGCAGTTCGTCCAGTTCGCTGTCGAAGCCGGCGGCGATGACGCCGCCGTCGCGGATGGCCACGGCCGGCTCGCTGGCGACCGCGCGCGCCAGCAGTTCGCCGATGTCCGGCGGCATGGCCAGTTGCGTGGCCAGCTCGCGGGCGCGCGGCGAGCCGGCCAGGGGCGCCAGGCTGGCATGCAGGGCCGGCAGGGCGGCCAGGGCGTCGCGCAGGCTGGCCAGCTCGCGCGGGCGCACCGAGCGCAGCGCCACGCGGGCGGCGATGCGCTCGATGTCGGGAAAGGCGTTGAGCGCGTCGCGCAGCGTCTCGAGCAGGCCCGCCGCGGCAAACGCCTGTTCGCCTTCCTGGCGGGCGGTCAGCATGGTGGCGATGGCGTGCTGGCGGGCCAGCGCCGGCTCGTTCTCGCGCAAGGGGTGGTGCAGCCAGCGCCGCAGCAGCCGGCTGCCCATGGGCGTGCGGCAGCCATCGAGCAGGGAGAACAGCGTGGGCGATTCCTCGCCGCTCAGGGTCTGGGTCAGTTCGAGGTTGCGGCGTGTGACCGGATCGAGCAGCACATACTGCCCGGGCCGTTCGGCCGCGATGGTCTGCACGTGCGCCAGCGCCTGCGACTGGGTGCGCGCGGCATAGCGCAGCAGGGCGCCGGCCGCGCACACCGCGGCCGGCATGTCCTCGACGTCGAAGCCGCCCAGGCTGTCGGTCTTGAAGTGCGCCAGCAAATGGGCGCGCGCGCCGTCGGCCTCGAAATGCCAATCGGGAACGCGCGTGCGCGCGCCTTCGAAGGCCAGGTGCAGCTCGGCGCTTTCGGCCTGGATCAGTTCGGCCGGCGCGATGCGGTGCAGCTCGGACTCGAGCTGGGCGGGCGCGCACTCGGTGACGTGGAAGGCGCCGCTGGCCAGGTTGAGCCAGGCCACGCCGGCGCGCGGTTCGCGCTTGCCCATGACGCAGACCGCCGCCAGCGCGCGGTCGGCCTTGGCCGGCAGCAAGGCTTCGTCGGTGAGGGTGCCGGGCGTGACGATGCGCACGATACGGCGCTCGACCGGGCCCTTGGCCGCGGCGGGATCGCCGATCTGTTCGCAGATGGCGACCGATTCGCCCAGCGCGACCAGGCGCGCCAGGTATTGCTCCATGGCGTGCACGGGGATGCCCGCCATCGGGATCGGCGTGCCGTTGGAGTTGCCGCGCTTGGTCAGCGTGAGGTTGAGCAGGCGCGCGGCGCGCTCGGCGTCTTCATAGAACATCTCGTAGAAGTCGCCCATGCGGTAGAACAACAGCAGCGGCCCGGCCTCGGCTTTCAGGCGCAGGTACTGCTGCATCATGGGAGTATGACCGGCCAGGGCGTCGCCGGTGGTTTGCTTTGGTGTGGAAGACATAGGCAGGATTGTATCGGGCCGTCGGTGCTCTCCGCCATGCGAAGGCGACCGGCCGCCATGGTGTCGCGCGATGACGCATTGCGCAACATCCGGTGCTGTGCGCCGTTTCTTCCCTGTGCTCAAATGAATCAGCCGGCGGCGCAGTGCGCGCACGAGGCGCGTCCGGTCGGCGGCCCGCAACCGTACAAGGAGCAACGCCATGTCGAGCCACGTCTACAAGCAGATTGAGTTGGTGGGGTCGTCCACCGTGTCGTCCGATGATGCGATCGCCCAGGCCATCGCGCGTGCTTCCGATACGCTGCGGCACCTGGATTGGTTCGAAGTGACCGAGACGCGCGGCCATATCAAGGATGGCAAGGTCGCGCACTGGCAGGTGAGCCTGAAGATCGGCATGCGCCTCGAAGCCGACGGCTGACGCCGCCATGCGCGGCGCGCGCTGCGCAGTTGTTGCACACGCGGCCTAACCCAATGGCGGGGAAGGCTTTTTTCCTCTTGTCAGAACACTGTCAAGAGGTTTGTCCACATTTGCCGGGGATAACGCCGGACCGTGCCCGGCGGCGCCTTGCGGCGCCGCCGGATGGCCGCAAGACGCGGCATGCCTGCGCGTTTCTTGCCCCGCATGGGCAAGGCCTTGATCGGCAAGGGATTTTCGAAGCTGCCCGCAAGCTGTCCTCATGCTTATCCACAGTTGGCGGGGACAACTACGACGGGGTGCGGGGCGGGCTGGGCCATTTTTGATCACCGCTTGCAAGCCGATGATTCGATTGGCGATTTTCAGCCTGCCCCAAGGCTGTCCTCAGTGTTTTCCACATTGGACGGGGATAAGCGGCGGGTGTGTGGGTAACCCGCCGCGCGCGGCCTCAGCCCGCCAGCCGGGTGACCCAGGCCACATAGCGATCGAGCCATCCCTGCAGGAACTTGCGTGTGTCCTCGTTGGTGATGTTGAACTGTTCGTCGATCAGTCCTTCCTTGAATTGCAGGAACACTTCCGGCGTGGTGAGCACGTTCACGCCTTCGGCCGCCAGGATATTGCGCAGGTGCTGCTGCGCCATGGCGGTGCCGGCGGCGCTGGGCGAGGTGCCGACGATGCCGGCGGTCTTGCCGATCCAGCTGTTGTGGCCCCAGGGACGCGAGCCCCAGTCGATGGCGTTCTTGAGGGCGGCGGGAATGGAGCGGTTGTGCTCGGGCGTGACGAACAGGATGCCGTGGGCATCGGCGATCTGCTGCTTCAGCTTGGCCGCCGGCGCCGCCATGTCGTTTTCATGGTCCTGGTTGTAGAGCGGGACGTCGCCCAGGCTGACATGCTCGAACTCGAAGTTGGCGGGGGCCAGTTTCTCCAGCGCGCGCGCCAGGCGCAGGTTGAACGATGCAGCACGCAGGCTGCCGACGAAAACAGCGATTTTGTAGGTACTCATGGCACGCGGACTCCAGGGGGTGAGGAACCGCCAGTGTAGACCTGTCCATGTGACCGCTCAACGGCAGGCCGGGCGCGTCCGCGCGCTGCACCACGATGGGGCCGGGGAGAGGGTTTTCACCAGGATGGGGGGCCAGGCGGTGCATCGGGGCGGCCATCCGCCGGGATGCCGGAGCAGCCCGCTGGAGCGAGGGCTGGCACGCCGTTTGCAAGAAGAACGAGGAGGGCGGCCGCGGCGTTGGGCCGGGCCGCCGCAGCCAGGAGTTCCATGATGTCCGCCGCGCCTGTTTCCCTTCCCGTCACGATGCTGGTGACGCGCCATATCTCGCCCGACCGCTACGGGGATTTCCTGGCATGGATGCGCCAGGGAGAAATCCTGGCAGCCGGGTTTCCGGGGTTCCTGGGCTCGGGCGTGCTGCAGCCGCCCGAAGGCGGCGATCAATACCAGATCGTGCTGCGCTTTGACAGCGAGGCCAGCCTGGTCCGCTGGGAGCAGTCGCTGCCGCGCCGCATGTGGCTGGAGCGCGGCGCGGCGCTGGTGCGCGCCAGCCACGCGCGCCGCGTCACCGGCATGGACAGCTGGTTCGGCGTCTCGGCCAGCGCGCCGCCGCGCTGGAAGCAGGCGGTCAGCATCTGGCTGGCGTATTTCCCCATGCTGCTGCTGTTCAGTACGGCGCTCGACGCGCAGCTGAGCGCATTGCCGCTGTTCTGGCGCGTGCTGGCGACGACCCTGTGCATGACGCCCGTGCTGTCGTTCCTGTGCATTCCGCTGATTACCCGCGTGCTGCGCGGCTGGCTGCATCCGCGCGCCGTTGGCGCGTCCGATTGACCGGAAACTGACGTTTTTCTGAATCTCAAACGAAAATTGTTTACACTTGCATCCGCAAATGGAACCATGCGGCCGGCCAGCGGGGCGGCCGGCTGATAAGGGAGAATGTGGATGCGTGAATTGTTGCGGAAGACCGTGCTGGCGTTGGCGCTTGGCGTTGCGACGCCCTTGGCCATGGCGGCCGCCCAGCCCAAGGCGGTCGTGCAGACCTATTCGGATATCGCGCTGGCGGGCTACCAGGATGCGCTGGTTTCGGCGCAGGCGCTGCGCACCGCCGTCGATGCGCTGATCGCTGCGCCCAGCGCCCGGACGCTGCAGGCGGCGCGCCAGGCATGGCTGGCCGCCCGCGTGCCGTACCAGCAGACCGAAGCGTTTCGCTTCGGCAACCCGGTGGTCGACGACTGGGAAGGGCGCGTCAACGCCTGGCCGCTGGACGAAGGCCTGATCGACTATGTCGATGCCGCCTACGGCACCGAGAGCGACGCCAACGCGTTCTATACGGTCAACGTGATCGCCAATGCCAGGATCTCGGTGGGCGGCAAGACCATCGACGCCAGCAAGATCACGCCGCAGCTGCTGTCCGAGGTGCTGCACGAGGCCGATGGCAACGAGGCCAACGTGGCCACCGGCTATCACGCCATCGAATTCCTGCTGTGGGGCCAGGACCTCAACGGCACGGGTCCGGCGCCCAAGGATCGCACCGGCACGCCGCAGGAGCGCCATGCCGGCGATCGTCCCCATACCGATTTCGATCCCACGCAGTGCACCGGCGGCAATTGCGAGCGCCGGGTGCAGTACCTGAAGGCGGTGACCGACCTGCTGG
Organism: Bordetella genomosp. 6; assembly: GCF_002119705.1. Classification (NCBI taxonomy): domain Bacteria; kingdom Pseudomonadati; phylum Pseudomonadota; class Betaproteobacteria; order Burkholderiales; family Alcaligenaceae; genus Bordetella; species Bordetella genomosp. 6. Next base: position 3,393,273 of record NZ_CP021107.1, on the reverse strand, counting down.
TGGACGACCTGCAGGAAATGGTCGATAACTGGAAGGCCGGCGGCGCCGCGCGCAAGGTGGTCGAGGAGGACCCCAAGGCTGGCCTGATCGCCATGCTGACGGGGCTGGGCAGCCTGTCGTATGGCGAGCTGGCGGGCGAGCGCATGAAGCTGGGGCTGATGCTGCATGATCCCGAGGAGGAGCACGATTGCTTCTCGGACAACACGCACAATTCGCACTACTACAACCAGATCGGCATCCGTAACGTCTACCTGGGCAACTATGCCCGCGCCGATGGCAAGACGGTTTCCGGGGCCAGCCTGTCGGACCTGGTCAAGGCCAAGGATGCCAAGCTGGATGCCGAGGTGAGGGCCAAGCTGGATGCCACGGTCAAGGCCATGGAAGCGATGAAGCAGCGTGCCGAAACAGTGGAAACCTACGATCAGATGATCGCCCAGGGCAATAAAGAGGGCAATGCGGTGGTGCAGGCCGCCATCGACCGCCTGGTCGACCAGACCCGCAGCCTGGAGCGGGTGATCGCGGCGCTGGACTTGGGCGACATCGAGCTCGAAGGCTCGGACAGCCTGGACAAACCGGACGCCGTATTCAAGTGAAATCCGCGTTCGTCGTCGTACTGGCGGCGCTGGCGCATGGCGCCGGCGCCGCCCCGCCGGGCCGCACCGATCTGTCGGCCGAGGACCTCGCGCGGGTGCAGGCCATCACCGCGCCCACCGCCGATTTTTCGGCGGCCGAGCCGTTCGAGACCATGCAGGCCGGCGCGGCGACGGTCAAGAAACTGCTCAACGCCGACATTTTTTCGCACCCTTCGGCCAACATGACGTTCGAAGGCCGCCAGCGCTTCCAGGTCGGCAACGGCCTGTTTCGCAAGCTGTGGGTGTCGGCGCCGGCGTCGACGCAGGCCTCCGACGGCCTGGGGCCGCTGTTCAATGCGCGCTCCTGTCAGGCTTGCCATGTGAAGGACGGGCGCGGCACGGTGCCGGGCTTCGATCCCGATCCGCTCGAGCGCAGCGACGCCGTGGCGCTGTTGCTGCGGCTTGCGGTGGAACCGTCCAACGAGGCCGAGCGGCGCCTGCTGGCCGAGGGCAAGGTGCCGTTCCTGCCCGATCCCACCTACGGGTCGCAGTTGCAGAATTTCGCGGTGGCGGGCCTTCCGGCCGAAGGGCGCCTGGAGATCGAATACGAGCCGGTGAGCGTGGCGCTCAATGGCGGCGAGACCGCCACCCTGATGAAACCCGCCTACCGGATCGAGGATCCGGGTTACGGGCCGCTGCGCCCGGACCTGCATTTGTCGCCGCGCCTGGCGCCGCCCATGATAGGGCTGGGCCTGCTCGAGGCCATCCACGAGGCCGACATCCTGGCCAACGCGGCCGCCGATCATGGCGATGGCGTCAGCGGCAAGCCGAACTGGGTGCGCGACGCGCGCACCGGCCAGAAGGTGCTGGGCCGCTTCAACTGGAAGGCCGGGCAGCCTACCGTCGAGCAGCAGAGCGCGGCCGCGTTCTCCAATGACATGGGCCTGTCCACGCCGCTGTTTCCCAGCCATTTCGGCGATTGCACGCCGGCGCAGGCCGAGTGCTTCAAGATGCCGCACGGCGCCCAGCCCCATCTGGGCGAGCACGAGGTGCCAGGGCACTTGATGGATTTCGTGACCACCTATTCGACCAACCTTGCCGTGCCGCAGCGGCGCGACGCCGACGACGAGCGCGTGCTGGCGGGCAAGAAACTGTTCTACCAGGCCAACTGCGTGGCCTGCCACGTGCCCAAGTACGTGACGCGGCGCGACGCGGCGCAGCCCGAGCACCGCTTTCAGCTGATCTGGCCGTACACCGACATGCTGCTGCACGACATGGGCGACGGGCTGGCCGACGGCGTGTCCGAGGAACAGGCCAACGGGCGCGAATGGCGCACGCCGCCGCTGTGGGGCATAGGCCTGACCCGCCTGGTCAATCCGTCGGCGACCTGGCTGCACGATGGCCGAGCGCGTACGCTGCTGGAGGCCGTGCTGTGGCACGGCGGCGAGGCGCAGGCGGCGCGCGATCGGGTGGTGGCGATGTCGCCCGGCGAGCGCGCGGACCTGATCCGCTTTCTGGAGTCGCTATGAACGCGGCGCTACGTTTGGAGTGTTTGGCCATGCTGCATGGATGGATCGCGAATCGCTGGCGCCGGGCCGGTGCCGCGTTGGCGCTGGCGGCCGCCGCTGGCGGCGCGCAGGCGGCCTTGCCGGCCGACCTGGGCATGCGCCTGGCCGATGGCTATGCGCGGCCGGCTTTCGGCCGGCTGGCTCAGGCGACGCAGTCCCTGGGCGAGGGCCTGGGAAAATGGTGCGCGCGGCCCGACGCGGCCGGCGCCGAGCAGGTCCGCACGAGGTTCGCGCACGTGGCGCGCGCCTGGGCCGGCGTGGAGTTCCTGCGTTTCGGGCCGCTGGTGCAGGGCAACCGCTACGAGCGGCTGGCGTTCTGGCCCGATACCCGCAACGTGATGGCGCGCCAGGTGCAGGCGGCGCTGGCCGCGGCCGATCCGGCGCTGCTGGCGCCCGGCGCGCTGGCCGGCCGCAGCGTGGCCTTGCAGGGCCTGCCGGCATTGGAGTTCGTGCTGTACGGCGAGGCCGGCCTGCTGCAGCAGCCCGAGGCGCCCGGCTTTGCCTATGGCTGTGACTTGGCGCAGGCGATGGCGCGCAACGCGGCCGGGCTGGCCGGCGAGCTGGCGCAGGCGTGGAGCGCGCAGGGCGAGTTCGGCCGCCAGTTCACCCACCCGGCGCCGGCCAATGATTTGTATCGCAGCCCGCAGGAAGTGGCGGCCGAGGCCATCAAGGCCTTGTCGACCGGCCTGCAGTTCGCGCGCGACGTCAAGCTACTGCCGGTGCTGGGCGATAGCGCGGCGGCGGCGCGGCCCAGGCGCGCGGCGTTCTGGCGCAGCGGCCAGACCGCCGCCACGCTGGCGGCCGGATTGCGCAGCATGCGCGCGTTCTACGAGGCCGGCGGGTATCCGCTGGGCGATGCCGGCTGGATCGACGCCACGATCAGGAGCGAACTGGACCAGGCGGCCGGGGCCGCCGCGCGGGCCGAAGGGCCGGCCGAGTCGCTGGCCGAGGACGGCGAGCCGCGCGATGCGCTGGCGCTGGCCGCCCTGGTGATCAGGAACGCCAAGGATGTGGTGGACCAGCACCTGGCGCCCGCCGTCGGCGTGACCATCGGATTCAATGCCCTCGATGGAGATTGACCGCCGCGCCTTCCTGGCGCTGGCGCTGGCAGGCGGCGCCGCGCCGCGCGCCCTGTGGGCGGCTGCGCAGGCCGACCCGCTGTACCTGGCCGCGCGCCGCCGCGGCGAACGGTACGAGGCGGTCGTGCTGGGCCCCGATGGCCGCGACCGTCTCGCCGTACCGATGCCGGCGCGCGGGCACAGCTTCGCGCTGGATGCGCCGCGCCGCCGCGCCGTGGTGTTCGGCCGCCAGCCGGGGTTCTTCGCGGTGGCGTTCAACGTGGACGGCGCGCAACCACCGCAGGCGCTGGCCGCCGCGCCGCAACGCCACTTCTTCGGCCACGGGCTGTTCCTGCCCGATGGCCAGCGCATGCTGGCGACCGAGAACGACTACGAGGCCGGCCGCGGCGTGCTGGGCGTCTACGACGCCTCGGCCGGCGGGGGCTACCGGCGCCTGGGCGAATTCGACACCGCCGGCATCGGCCCGCACGAGGCGCTGCTGCTGCCCGACGGCAAGACGGTGTGCGTGGCCAACGGGGGGATCCTGACCCACCCCGACTACGGCAAGCTGGAGCTGAACCTGGACAGCATGCGTGCGTCGTTGGCCTACCTGGACGCGGCCGATGGCCGGCTGCTCGAAAAGGTGGAGCTGGATCCGGCGCTGCACCGGCTGTCGATCCGCCATCTGGCGGTGGCCGCCGACGGCGCGGTCTGGTTCGGCTGCCAGCACATGGGTCCGCAATCGGAGCGGCCGGCCCTGGTGGGGCGGCACCGGCGCGGCCGCGCCATCGAGCTGTACGGCGGGCCGGCCGAGACGCTGCGCGGCTTGCGCAATTACATCGGCTCGGTATCGGCGGGCGACGGCGGCCGCGTCATCGCGACTTCCAGCCCGGTGGGCGGGCAGGTGGCGTACTGGGACAGCGCCACGGGGCGCTGCCTGGGCGTGACGGCGCTGGCCGATGGCTGCGGGGTGGCGCCGCTGGAGGCGGGCGGCTTCCTGATTTCCAGCGGGCTGGGCGCACTGGTGCACGGCGCGCCGGCTGGCGGCGCACGGGCCGTGCTGGAGGCGGGCGGCCAGGTTTCCTGGGACAATCACCTGCGCCGCTACGCGGCCTAGCCCGGCTCGCTGCGTCCGTCATGGGCGCGCCGGGGCGTGTCTGATAGAGTCTGCGCTATCGGCACCGCGCCGCCGCGCGCGCGAATCTTGACAGGAGCCCGCATGAAAGAAACGCTGAACGAAATCTCCACCCTGATGCCGCAGGTCGTCGACCTGGGGATCAACCTGGGGGTGGCATTGCTGATCCTCATCCTGGGCTGGTGGGCCTCGTCGCTGCTGGGCGGCTGGGTGCGGCGCGCCGCGCAGCGCTCGCCGCGCATCGATCCCACCATCGTGCCGATGTTCCAGAGCACGGTGATCTGGACGGTGCGCATCTTCACGGTGATCGCGGTGCTGGCCCGTTTCGGCGTGCAGACCGCCAGCCTGATCGCGGTGCTGGGCGCCGCCGGCCTGGCGGTCGGCCTGGCCCTGCAGGGCACGCTGCAGAACATCGCGGCGGGCATCATGCTGCTGATCCTGCGCCCGATCCGCGCCGGCGAGTACGTGGCCCTGAGTTCGGGCTCGGACGGCACCGTGGAGGAAGTGGGGTTGTTCCTGACGCGGCTGGTCCAGGTCGATGGCATCCACATCACCCTGCCCAACAGCACGGTCTGGAACGCCACCATCATCAATTACAGCCGCAACGCCAACCGGCGCCTGGATATCCCGGTGACGGTGCATTATGGCGACGACCTGGGCGAGGCCATCGCCAGGCTGGAGGCGCTGGTGCGCGGCCACGACATGGTGCTGCAGGACCCCGCGCCCATCGTCAAGGCCAGCGAGTACCGCGACAACGGCACGGTGGTCAATGTGCGCGTCTGGACCCAGGCGGCGCAATACTGGGACCTGCGCTGGGATCTGTTCCACCAGATCCGCCGCGCCCTGGGCGAGGCGGGGTTCCGCGCGCCCATCCCGGTGCGCGAAATCCAGGGCGGCGCCAAGGACGCGGCCGCCTGACGCCCGCGGCCTGCTAGGCCTTGGGGGCCAGGCGGGCCAGTTCGGCGCCGATCCAGCCGGCGATCTCGCGCTGGCGCTGCGCCGGCATGCGATCGATGATGGCGGTGACGCTGACCGCCAGCACGGGCGCGCCCTGCGCGTCGAGCAGCGCGCAACCCACCCCCAGCGCGCCGCGCACCGCGTGGTTGCCCACCACCGAGTAGCCGCGCGCGCGCGTGTTCTCGATCAGGCGGTGCATCTCCTGCGGCGTCATGCCGCCATATTCGTCCAGCCGGCCCGAGTTGCGCCGCACGATGGCGTGCGCGATCTCGTCGGGCAGGGCGGCCAGCAGCGCCATGCCGCCCGAGCCCACGCCCAGCGGCTGGCGCTTGCCGGCGTAAGTGGCCAGGATCTGCACGGGATAGCTGCCGATTTCCCGGTGCAGGCTGACCGAATCGTCGCCATCCCGCACCACCAGGAACACCGCGTCGCCGGTGCGGTCGGCCAGCCGGCGCAGCACCGGCAGCATCTGGCGCACGCGCGGGTCGGGCGCCGCCAGGTCGGCGTCGGCCGCCAGCTGGGTGCGGTACTTCTTGGTGCCCTGCAGCGGGACCACCAGCCCGGCCTCCAGCAGGGCGGCCAGCAGGCGATAGATGGTGGGACGCTGGATGCCGGTCTGGCGCGCGATGTCGGTGACGCTCAGGCCGCGCGGGCCCTGGTCGCGCAGGGCCGCCAGTACCATCAGGCCGCGCCGCAGGGTGCGCGGGCCGGCACCGGAATCAGTCTCTTGCATGGTGCTTGGATATCGGATCGGGTATGCATGGGCGGAACCAGGGAAAACCATCGTCCGCACAGTGGACTCTACCTTGCCCCGGCGCTCGTGTATAGCGCAAAATCAGCGGCTAAACAATTCTTATACGTCCATTACATGGACATTTTTCAGGAGACCTTCCGATGACCAAAAGTCAGCTGCCTCGTCTCGGGCGTTTTGCCGTGCGCCTGTTTGCCGGCATCCTGGGCGCCGCCGCCATCAGCGCGACGGCCCATGCCGCCTATCCCGACAAGCCGGTGCGCATCGTGGTCGGCTTTTCCGCCGGCGGCACCACCGACGTGATCGCGCGCATCATGGCCAAGGAACTGACCGAGGCGCTGGGCCAGTCGTTCGTGGTGGAGAACAAGCCGGGCGGCGGCAGCAACATCGCCACCGACTATGTGGCGCGCGCCACGCCGGATGGCTATACCTTGCTGTTCGTGGCGGTGACCAGCGCCATCAACCAGACGCTCTACAAGAACGTCAATTTCGACCTGACCAAGGATTTCACGCCGGTCGCGCTGGGCGCCAAGGTGCCCAACATCCTGGTGCTCAACCCCTCGGTGCCGGTCAAGTCGGTGCAGGAGCTGGTGGCCTACGCCAAGGCCAACCCGGGCAAGCTGGCATTCGCCTCGTCGGGCAGCGGCACCTCGATCCACATGGCCGGCGAACTGTTCAAGCAGCGCGCCGGCATCGACGTGCTGCACGTGCCGTACAAGGGCAGCGCGCCGGCGGTCACCGACCTGATCGGCGGCCAGGTGCAGTTCATGTTCGACAACATGCCGTCGTCGTGGCCGCACGTGCAGGCCGGCAAGCTGCGCGCGCTGGCGGTGACCACCACCGAGCGTTCGGCCAGCGCGCCCGACCTGCCGACCATGAAGGAATCGGGTTTCGAGAACTTCGACGTGTCGTCGTGGTTCGGCCTGATCGCCCCGGCCGGCACTCCGCCCGAAGTCGTGAACACGCTGAACGCGGCCATGGTCAAGGCGCTGGACAAGCCGGAGGTCCTGCAGTCGTACGAGAAGCTGGGCGCGGTGGCGCAGAAGACCACGCCGGCCGAGTTCGGCGCTTTCATCAAGTCCGAAGTGGAAGGCTGGGCCCCGGTGGTCAAGGCCTCGGGCGCCACGGTGGACTGACGACGTCGCGTCCCGAGAGCGGAGAAGACGCCCGTGAGGGCGTCTTTTCTTTTTGGAGGACGGTTTTCGTGCGGGGAAGGAGGCCAGCCGGGGGGGCTGCCCCCGGGTGAGGGCTGACATCCGCGGCGAGGTGCGCCATGAACGGTTGACGGCCGGGACGGTATCCGTCCCCCAGCGCCCGCGGGGTTATTTCGGGCGGTTCGGGGCGATCATGGCGGTGCACACGCCGCGCAGCATGTCCACCTCGTCGCGGCTGAGCGCGCTGCGCGTGAGCAGGTGCTTCATGCGCGGCATCAGTTTCTTGGGATGCGCGGGGTCGAGAAATCCCACGGCGACCAGCGCCTGCTCCCAGTGCGCCAGCAGGGCCTGGACGGCCGCGCCGTCGGCCGGGGCGGCGCCCGGGTTGGCCTGCAGGGCCGTCGAGACCGGCAGCAGCGACTGGCCGGTGCCGGCCAGCAGGGCGTAGCGCAGCTCCCAGGCAGCCAGTTGCAGGGCCTGGGCGACGTTCAGCGAGCTGTACTGCGGGTTGGCCGGGATATGGCAAATACGGTGACAGAGCTCGATCTGGGCATTGGTCAGGCCGGCGCGTTCGGTGCCCAGGACGATCGCCACCACGCCCGCCTCGGTGTCGTCCAGGTGGCGCCGGGCCAGGCCGGCCGCTTCGCGGATGTCGCACGGGGGCGGGCCCAGGTCGCGCACCCGCGCGGTCAGGGCAAAGGCCAGGGTGACCGGGGCAAGCGCTTCTTCCAGCGTGTCGTGGACCGCGGCGCTCTCCAGCACGTCGAGCGCGCCGCTGGCCAGCGCCACGGCCTCCGGCTGGGCGGCCATGTCGGGAAAACGAGGGGCGACCAGAACCAATTCGCCAAAGCCCATGGTCTTGATCGCGCGGGCCGCCGAACCCACGTTGCCGGGGTGGCTGGGCTGGGTCATGATGAACCGAACGCGTGAAAATGCTTGAGTCATTTAAAATGCCATGTTTGGCTTAGCGCCTTCCTGGTTTCCGATTGTATTGGCCGCGTGTTTTTCCGGCTTGCAAGGCGGCCGCCCTCACTGCGTTTGTACGGAATTCTATGCATCCGATGCTCAATACCGCCATCAAGGCGGCCCGGCGTGCCGGCACCATCATCAACCGCGCCAGTCTCGACCTGGAGCGCCTTACCGTGGCCCGCAAGGGGCCGCGCGATTATGTCACGGAAGTCGACCGCGCCTCCGAGGAGGCGATCGTCGAAGTCCTGCGCACGGCCTATCCCGAGCATGCGGTGCTGGGCGAGGAGTTCGGCCTGCAGGGGCCCGAGCAGGCCGAGTTCCAATGGATCATCGATCCGCTGGACGGCACCACCAACTATATCCACGGCCTGCCCAATTATGCGGTCTCGATCGCCTTGCTGCATCGCGGCCAGGTGACGCAGGCGGTGGTCTACGATCCGTCGCGCAACGAACTGTTCACGGCCAGTCGCGGCAGCGGCACGTTCCTGAACGATCGCCGGGTGCGCGTGTCGGGCCGCATCCGCTACCACGATGCGCTGCTGGGCGCGCACTGGCCGCACTCGACCGACCCCGAGCAGGGCTCGGGCCGCTTCCGCGCCATGGCCGAGGGCAGCGCCGGCGTGCGCCGGCTGGGGTCGACCGTGCTGGACCTGGCCTATGTGGCCTGCGGCCGCCTCGACGGTTTTTGCGGCGTGGGCCTCAAGCCCTGGGACGTGGCCGCTGGCAGCCTGCTGGTGCTGGAAGCCGGCGGCCTGCTCGCCGACTTCGACGGCGAGCAGGGCTGGCTCGATACCGGCAATGTGCTGGCGGGCACGCCCAAGGTCTTTACCCAGATGCTCACCGCGCTGCAGCCGCGTACGGCCTGATGCGCCACAGGCCGGCTGATCGGCCGGCAGGCCGCGCCCATGCTCGATGCGCGGCCGCCGAGCCGCGCCGGCGCGGGCGCAGCCGCGCGCCGTCACCGGCGTGTCATGGCATTTCCATGTACGATTACCGGTTCCAAAACTTCCGGAGCTCCTGATGGAGTGGCTGCAGGACCCCGCCGCGTGGGTCGGCCTGCTTACCTTGGTCGTCCTCGAAATCGTACTGGGGATCGACAACCTTATCTTCATTGCCATCCTGGCGGACAAGCTGCCCCCCGCGCAGCGCGACCGCGCGCGCATCGTCGGGCTGAGCCTGGCGCTGCTCATGCGCCTGGGCCTGCTGTCAGTGATGTCCTGGCTGGTCACGCTGACCACGCCGTGGTTCTCGGTGGGCCCGATGTCGTTTTCCGGCAGAGACCTGATTCTCATGCTGGGCGGGCTGTTCCTGCTCTTCAAGGGCACCATGGAACTGCACGAGCGCATCGAGGGCGGCCAGAGCATGGATACCGGCGGCCCGCGCGTCTACGCCAGCTTCTGGGTCATCGTGACGCAGATCGTGGTGCTGGATGCGGTGTTCTCACTGGATTCGGTCATCACCGCGGTGGGCATGGTGGACCACCTGGCCATCATGATGATCGCCGTCATCATCGCCATCGGCATCATGCTGCTGGCGTCCAAGCCGTTGACGCGCTTCGTCAACGCGCACCCCACCGTGGTGGTGCTGTGCCTGGGCTTTCTGCTGATGATCGGTTTTTCGCTGCTGGCCGAGAGCTTCGGCTTCAAGGTGCCCAAGGGCTACCTGTACGCCGCCATCGGCTTTTCCGTGGCCATCGAGGCGCTCAACCAGGTGGCGCGCCGCAACCTGCTCAAGCTGGACGCGCGCCGTCCGATGCGCGAGCGCACCGCCACGGCGGTGCTGCGCATGCTGGGCAAGCGCCCGCCCGCCAGCGACGAGTCCGACCTGCCCAGCGCCATGCCCGCCGTGCCGGCGTTCGGCGTGGAAGAGCGCAACATGGTCAGCGGCGTGCTGACGCTAGCCGAGCGCTCCATCCGCTCCATCATGACGCCGCGCACCGATGTGTCGTGGGTCAATATCGATGACGACGCCGCCACCATCCGCCAGCAGCTGACCGCCGCGCCGCACAGTTTCTTCCCGGTATGCCGGGGCTCGCTGGACGAAGTGGTGGGCATCGGCCGCGCCAAGGACCTGGTGGCCGACCTGATCACCGAAGGGCGGGTGCGCCGCAATCGCCTGCGCGACCCCATCATCGTGCACGAGTCGATCGGCATCCTGCGCCTGATGGATACCCTGAAGCGGTCGCGCGGCCAGCTGGTGCTGGTGGCCGACGAGTTCGGCGCGATCGAAGGGCTGGTGACGCCCATCGACGTGTTCGAGGCCATCGCCGGCGAGTTCCCCGACGAGGACGAACTGCCCGATATCGTCGCCGAAAGCGAGAACGTCTGGAAGGTCGACGGCGCCGCCGACCTGCACCACCTGGAGCAGGTGCTGGAGGTCGAAGGGCTGATCGACGAGTCCGAGGACTACGCCACCCTGGCAGGCTACCTGCTGGCCCGGTTCGGCCATCTGCCCAAGCCCGGCGATACCTGCGAGTTCGAAGGATCCCATCATCGGCGCGTGCGCTTCGAAGTGCTGCAGATGGACGGGCGCCGCGTGGCGCTGGTGCGGGTCGAGCGCCTGCCCTACGACGCCATCGACGACAGCGAGGCGGCCGACGCCGATTAACCGTTCTTACCCGGATACTGATTAGTGACTGATAGCACGCTCCACCTGCTCAAGGCATTCTTTCTCGGCATCGTCGAAGGCCTGACCGAGTTCATCCCGGTGTCCAGCACCGGGCACCTGATCGTCATCGGCGACTGGATCAACTTCGCGTCCAGCTCGGGCAAGGTGTTCGAGGTGGTCATCCAGTTCGGCTCGATCCTGGCCGTGATGTGGATATTCCGGGCCCGCCTGTGGCAACTGATCCGCGGCACCCTGACCGGGGTGCGCCAGGAGGTCAGCTTCACGCGCAACCTGCTGCTGGCGTTCCTGCCGGCGGCGGTCATCGGCGCCATCTTCATCAAGTCCATCAAGCAGGTTTTCTACCACCCGGGCGTGGTGGCGGTGACGCTGGTGCTGGGCGGGTTCATCATGCTGTGGGTCGAGCGGCGCGCGCCGCGCACGCCGGGCGATGCGCCCGGGGCTGCCGACGATACCGCCTCGGACGAGCGCGCCACCGCGCATACGCTGGAGCAGATCAGCGGCAAGCAGGCGCTGGGCGTGGGCGTGGCGCAGTGCGTGGCCATGATCCCGGGCGTGTCGCGCTCGGGCGCCACCATCATCGGCGGCATGATCGCCGGCATCCAGCGCAAGACCGCCACCGAGTTCTCGTTCTTCCTGGCCATGCCGACCATGCTGGGCGCGGCGGTCTACGACCTGTACCGCAATATCGGCCTGCTCACCCAGCACGACATGTCGGCCATCGCCGTGGGTTTCGTGGCGGCCTTTCTCAGCGCGCTGGTGGTGGTGCGCGCGGTGCTGCGCTTCGTCGCCAACCATACCTACCGCGTGTTCGCGTGGTATCGCATCGCCCTGGGCCTGGTGGTGGCGGCCTGGATCTACGCCAAATGACAAGGCGCCTGTCCCTGCGGGGACAGGCGCCTCATGACTGGGCCTTCAGTCTTCGTCTTCGACCAGGTCGAAGCACTGCAGGCCGTCGCGGTCGATCACCAGCCAGCCGCCGCGCGGCGGAACGGCGTGGTCGCAGTCCCAGTCCGGCAGCACCCAGCGTTCGCGCTTGCGGCCGTCGACCGACAGCACATGGCGCGCCGGCCGGTGGGTGTGGCCATGGATCAGCACGTCGACGTCGGCCTCGCGTAGGGCGGCCTCGACGGCCGCCGCATTGACGTCCATGATTTCCATCGACTTGGCCTGGTTGGCCGCCTGGCTTTCGCCGCGGGCCTGCTGGGCCATGGCCAGCCGTTCGGGGATGCTCCTGGCCAGGAACTGCGCCTGCCATTGCGGGTCGCGCACCATGGCGCGGAACTGCTGGTAGGCGCTGTCGTCGGTGCAATACTCGTCGCCGTGCGTGAGCAGGATGCGGCCGTAGTCGGTCTCGAGCAGCACCGGCTCGGGCAGCAGGTGCGCGCCGAGCGCGTCGGCCAGTTCCTGGCCGATCAGGAAGTCGCGGTTGCCGCGGCCCAGGTAGACCGGGATGCGGCCGGCGGCCGCGCGGATGCCTTGCAGCACCGCCGCCAGCCAGGGCGGCGCGGCCCGGATGACGTCGTCCCCGATCCAGGCGTCAAAGATGTCGCCCGGAAGCAGCAGGGCCGACGCCTCTTCGGCGGCGGCCTGCAGCAGCCCCAGGAACGCTTCGGCGGTGGCCGGCGTGGCCGGCCCCAGGTGCAGGTCGGAAGCCAGCCACAGCGGCCCCTGCAGCGCCAGCCTATTCAAGGACTTCGGCCTTTTCGATGATCACGTCCTCGGTCGGCACGTTCTGGTGGAAGCCGCGGTTGCCGGTCTTGACGTTCTTGATCTTGTCGACCACCTCGGTGCCCTCGGTGACCACGCCGAACACGGCGTAGCCCCAGCCGTTGGGCGTGGGCGCGGTGAAGTTGAGGAAGTCGTTGTCGGACACGTTGATGAAGAATTGCGCGGTGGCCGAGTGCGGATCGCTGGTGCGGGCCATGGCGAGCGTGTACTTGTCGTTCTTCAGGCCGTTGTTGGCCTCGTTCTCGATGGGCGCCTTGGTGGGCTTTTGCTTCATGCCGGGCTCGAAGCCGCCGCCCTGGATCATGAAGCCGTCGATGACGCGGTGGAACACCGTGCCGTCATAGAAGCCGTCCTTGGTATAGGCGACGAAGTTTTCCACGCTCTTGGGCGCCTTTTCGGCATTCAGGGTGATGACGATGTCGCCCTGGTTGGTGTGCAGCTTGACGCGGGGATTCGTGCTCATGGATGAGGTGCCTTTTGAAGTGGGGGTGGAGTTGGCGGGCTGGGCGCCCGCGCCTGCGGGCAGCATGGCTGCCAGCGCGATCGTGCACGCCGTCAGGCGCAGCATCTTAAGCGGAAAATGGCGGGACATCATTTAGGCTGTTTATCCTTCAACAGGGATTCGATTTCCTGGACGCGGGCCTTCATGCCCGGCACGCCGCGAGCCGCCTCCTGGCGGTAGGTGCGCAAGGCCATCATCAGCTGGATGTCGCCGAGGTTGGCGCGCGCCGCGGCGTAGTCGGGATTCGCGCGCAGGGCCATCTGTAGACTGTCCTGGGCGCGTTCGAGTTCACCGCGCGACGCATAGAGGGCCGCCAGGTTGTTCCAGGGCTCGGGCAGCTCCGGGAATTGGTTCGTCATGTCACTGTATACCGCAATGGCCTCGTCGGCGCGACCCAGCGCGGCCAGCGCGCGGGCGTGCTGGAACATCAGTTGCACGTCGGCGCCGCGCTGGCCCTTGATGGCGGCCTCGCGCCGCTCGATCAGGCTGAGGGCTTCCTCGTTGGCGCCGCGGTTGAGCAGCTCCTCGATGCGGTCGGTGATCTGCGAGGGCGTGGGGTCCAGGCGCGTGTCCACGCCGGGCTTGGCGGCCTCGAGCAGGTTGGCCAGCCCCTGCCAGCCGCCTTCGGGCGGGTAGGGGTCCAGCTTGGTCTGGTTGGCGTAGCGGTTCTTGGCCGAACCGCCGGCCATCGATTGCGCCAGCACGGGGGCGCTGGCCGATACGGCGATGGCCAGGGTCAGGAGGGCAGTGCAAAGGCGCGGCTTGGTGGTCACGATGGCATCCGTAGTAAGGCCCGGGGAACCGCGCGCTGCGCGTGCAGTCAGGCCGCTTGCTATACTTGACGATCGCCATTTTAGCCCTGGTTGCGTTTCAGGCTCGAGCGCGGCCGCGCAGGCTGTCCGGGCCGGCGCCGCGCGCCTGCCGGCGGGCCCGCCGCGGCGCCCCGGGGCGGCCTGGGCGCGGCGGCGGTGCCGCCTTGCCCGCGCAACCTTTCCAACAATTCCAGAGCGCCATGCTGCACATCTACAACACGTTGTCGCGTACCAAAGAACCGTTCAAGCCGGCCCATGCCGGCCAGGTGCGCATGTACGTGTGTGGCATGACCGTCTACGACTATTGCCACCTCGGGCACGCCCGCATGCTGGTGGCCTTCGACGTGGTGCAGCGCTGGCTGCGCGCCAGCGGGCTGGCGGTCGACTACGTGCGCAACATCACCGATATCGACGACAAGATCATCCGCCGCGCGGTCGAGACCGGCCGGCGCATCGGCGAGGTCACCGAATACTACATCGCCGCCATGCACGCGGACGAGCGCGCCCTGGGCGTGCAGCCGCCCGACCGCGAGCCGCGCGCCACGCAGTACGTGGGCGAGATGCTGGACATCATCGGCCGCCTGGAGGGCAAGGGCCTGGCCTACCGGGCCGAGGACGGCGATGTCAATTACGCGGTGCGCGGGTTCGCCGACTACGGCAAGCTGTCGGGCAAGTCGCTCGACGACCTGCGCGCCGGCGAGCGCGTCGCGGTGGGCTCGGCCAAGCGGGATCCGCTGGATTTCGTGCTGTGGAAGTCGGCCAAGCCGCAGGAGCCGGACGACACCAAATGGGAGTCGCCCTATGGGCTGGGCCGCCCGGGCTGGCATATCGAATGCTCGGCCATGAGCAAGACCCTGCTCGGCCTGCCGCTGGACATCCATGGCGGCGGTCCGGACCTGAAGTTCCCCCACCACGAGAACGAGATCGCCCAGACCGAGGGGGCGTTCGGCGGCGCGCTGGCCAATGTCTGGATGCATTGCGGCCCGCTGATGGTCGACGCCGACAAGATGTCGAAGTCGCTGGGCAACTTCCGCACCATCCGCCAGACCATCGCGCAGGGCGCGCTGTCGGACACGCAGGCCGAATACGCGGTCAATCCGCGCGAGGCCGAAATGCTGCGCTTTTTCATCGTGCGCAACCACTATCGCAGCCCGCAGAACTATGCGCCGGACAACCTGGTCGACGCGCAGAACGCGCTCGACCGGCTGTACCAGGCGCTGCAGAACACCGCGGCCGACGGCCAGGGCGTGGACTGGAGCGAGCCGCAGGCGCAGGCCTTCAAGGCCGCCATGGACGACGATTTCAACAGCTCCGGGGCGGTCGCCGCCCTGTTCGAGCTGGCCTCCGAGGCCAACCGCACCGGCAGCGCGCGCGCCGCCGGCCAGCTCAAGGCGCTGGGGGCGGTGCTGGGCCTGCTGCAGCAGGATCCGCCGGCCTATTTCCAGTCGCCCACGCGCTATTCGGCCGCCGCCCTCGGGCAGGGCGCGCCCGCCGCGGCGCTGGACGCCGCCGCCATCGAGGCGCGCATCGCCGAGCGCGCGGCCGCCAAGGCGGCGCGCGACTTCGCCCGCGCCGACGCGATCCGCGCCGAGCTGCGCGCGGCCGGCGTCGAGCTCGACGACAAGCCCGGCGGCCTGACGCAATGGCGTCGCGCCTGAGCCGGGGAATCGCAGCTCCATGTCCAGCGCCGATATCGTCATCGTCAAGCCCGATTACTGGGACGACGCGGTTGCGCACCTGATGCGCCGCGACCGCATTCTCAAACGCATCATCCCTCAGCACGGCGAAACCTGGCTGACCTCGCGCGGCTCGCCGTTCGTGACGCTGGCGCGCGCCATCATCGGCCAGCAGATCTCCGTCAAGGCCGCCGACGCGCTGTGGCAGCGCTTCCTGGAAACCGTGGGCAAGCGCCCCACGCCGGCCACCGTGCTGCGCGCCGGGCTGCCGGCGCTGCGCGCGGCGGGCCTGTCGCAGCGCAAGGCCGAGTACCTGGTGGACCTGGCCACCCATTTCGGGCAACGCCTGGTGCATCCGGAGAAATGGGCCGCGATGGACGACGAGGCGGTCATCGCCGAGCTGGTCGCGATCCGCGGCATCGGCCGCTGGACGGCGGAGATGTTCTTGATTTTCAATCTGCAGCGCCCCGACGTCCTGCCGCTGGACGATCTTGGGCTGCTGAAGGCAATCTCGTTACACTATTTCAGCGGCGAGCCCGTTTCGCGCTTCGAGGCCCGTGAGGTCTCGCTGGCATGGCAGCCCTGGCGTACCGTGGCGACCTGGTATTTGTGGCGCAGTCTGGAACCGGCAGCGGTCCAGTACTGAACCGGCCGGGCGCCCATCAACGGAACCTCACTTACATGCGCAATACTTTCCTGGAATTCGAACAACCGCTCGCCGAGCTTGAGAACAAGATCGAGCAGCTGCGCTACGTGCAGGCCGACTCCGCGGTAGACATCTCCGACGAAATCGGCCGCCTGCAGCAAAAGAGCCAGAACCTGGCCAAGGAAATCTACGGCAAGCTGACGCCATGGCAGACCGCGCTGGTGGCGCGCCATCCGCAGCGCCCGTACACGCTGGACTACGTGCGCGAGATCTTCACCGACTTCCACGAGCTGCACGGCGACCGCATGTACGCCGACGACCAGTCCATCGTCGGCGGGCTGGCGCGCTTCAACGGCTCGGCCTGCATGGTCATCGGCCACCAGAAGGGCCGCGACACCAAGGAGCGCGCCGCGCGCAACTTCGGCATGCCGCGCCCCGAGGGCTACCGCAAGGCGCTGCGCCTGATGCGCCTGGCCGAGAAGTTCCGGCTGCCCATCTTCACCTTCATCGACACCCCGGGCGCCTATCCCGGCATCGGCGCCGAAGAGCGCGGCCAGTCCGAGGCGATCGGCCGCAACCTGTACGCCATGGCCGAGCTGAAAGTGCCGGTCATCTGCACCGTGATCGGCGAGGGCGGGTCGGGCGGCGCGCTTGCCATCGCGGTCGGCAACGCGGTGCTGATGCTGCAATACGCAACCTATTCGGTGATTTCGCCCGAAGGCTGCGCGTCCATCCTGTGGCGCAGCGCCGACAAGGCGCCCGAGGCGGCCGAGGCGCTGGCCATCACCGCGCCGCGCCTGAAGGACCTGGGCCTGGTCGACCGCGTGGTCAACGAGCCGGTCGGCGGCGCCCACCGTGATCCGCGCGTGATGGCGCGCCTGCTGCGCCGCGCCCTGGGCGACGCCCTGCGCCAGCTGCAGGGCATGGGGCCCGAGCAATTGGTCGACCAGCGCCTGCAGCGCCTGATGTCGTACGGGCGCTTCCAGGAAGTCCGCGCCTAGCGGCCGCGCGGGCTGGCCAGGCCAGCCCGCAGCGCGTCGCGCCGGCGCCGCCAGCCACCATGCCCACCTCCCCCGCAGCGCCGGCTCCCCCTCTTTCCGATCTGTGCCCCGCGGCCTTGCGCCGGCCGGTGGCGGCCGCCCTGCGCGCGCTGGACCCGGCGCCGGCGCGGCTGGCGGTGGCCGTCAGCGGCGGCGCCGACTCGGCCATGCTGGCCGTGGCGGCCGCCGCGGCCCTGCCGCCCGGCTGCGCGCTGCGCCTGTTCCATGTCCACCACGGGCTGCAGGCGGCGGCCGACCAATGGGCCGCGCAGGTGCGCGACCTGGGCGCGCTGCTGGGCGTGGCGGTGGACGAGGCGCGCGTCACCGTGCCGCCGGGGCAGGGGCTGGGCATGGAGGCCGCCGCCCGCCTGGCGCGCTACCAGGCCCTGGCGGGGTTGGCGCGCCGGCACGGCGTGCGCCACATCCTGCTGGCGCATCACCGCAACGACCAGGCGGAGACCGTCCTGCTGCGGCTGCTGCGCGGCACCGGTCTGCAAGGCATGGCGGCCATGGCGCCGTTCAGCGAGCGCGACGGGGTGGCCTACCTGCGGCCATGGCTGGACGTGGAGCGCGCGGCCATCCTGGCGCTGGCCGGCGCGGTGCGCGCGCAGTGCGGCTGGCAGGCGGTGCAGGATCCCACCAATGCCGACCCGCGCTATGCGCGCGCCGCCGTGCGCACGCAGCTCGCCCCGGTGCTGGACGCGCGCTGGCCCGGCTGGCAGGCCATCGTGGCGCGCCATGCGCGGCAAATGGCCGAGGCGGCCGAGATCGTGGCCGAGGTGGCGCGCGACGACTTCGATACGCTTGAACCGGCCGACGCCGGCCGCAGTTTTTCGCTGGCGGCCTGGCGCGGCCTGTCGGCCGCGCGCCAGGCGCAGGTGCTGCGGCACTGGCTGGCCAGCCAGGGCGCGCCGATGCCGACCGAGGCGCGGCTGGCCGAGCTGCGGCGCCAGTTGCGCCAGCTGCACGCGCTGGGGCACGACCGCCACCTGCGCTGGCAGCACGCCGGGCGCGTCGTGCGCTGCGAGCGCGGCCGCGTCTGGATCGACGATCAGGGCGCTGGCGCGCCGGCGCTGCGCAAATTTTTACCGTCGCGTTAAAATACTCAGCTTTGCCCGCCCAGACCCTATGCGGGCTTGTCAGCCAGAGTACGAGATGTCCCTGATCGTTCAAAAGTATGGCGGTACTTCGATGGGCTCGGTCGAGCGCATCAAGAACGTGGCGCGCCGCGTCGCGAAGTGGCATGCTGCCGGCCACAAGGTCGTGGTGGTGCCGTCGGCCATGGCGGGCGAGACCAATCGCCTGCTGGGCCTGGCGCGCGAAATCAGCCCGCAGCCCGACGGCCGCGAGCTCGACATGATTGCCGCCACCGGCGAGCAGGCCAGCAGCGGCATGCTCGCCATCGCCCTGCAGGCCGAGGGCGTGCCCGCCCGCAGCTACGCGGGCTGGCAGGTGCCGGTGCGCACCGACTCGTCCTATACCAAGGCCCGCATCAAGTCGATCGACGACAAGCGCGTGCTGGCCGACCTGGACGCCGGCCGCGTGGTCATCGTGACCGGGTTCCAGGGCGTGGACGACGACGGCCACATCACCACGCTGGGCCGCGGCGGTTCGGATACCTCGGCGGTGGCCGTGGCGGCCGCCATCAAGGCCGACGAATGCCTGATCTTCACCGACGTCGACGGCGTGTACACCACCGATCCGCGCGTGGTGCCGGAAGCGCGCCGCATGGCGGTCGTGTCGTTCGAGGAAATGCTCGAAATGGCCTCGCTCGGTTCCAAGGTGCTGCAGATCCGCTCCGTCGAGTTCGCCGGCAAGTACCACGTTCCGACCCGCGTGCTGTCCTCGCTGACCGACCCGCTCATCCCGCTCGAAGAAGAAATGCGTTCGGGCACGCTGATTACTTTTGAGGAAGACGAAAAAATGGAAGCCGCCGTTGTCTCCGGCATCGCCTTCAGCCGCGACGAAGCCAAAATCACCCTGCTGGCCGTGCCGGACAAGCCGGGCATCGCCTATTCGATCCTGGGCCCCGTGGCCGCGGCCAATATCGATGTCGACATGATCGTGCAGAACCAGTCGGTGGCCGGTACGACCGACTTCTCGTTCACCGTCAATCGCAACGAATACCAGCGCACCCTGGACCTGCTCAAGCGCGAGGTCATCCCCGCGGTGAGCGCGCGCGAACTGGTCACCGACGAGAAGGTCGCCAAGGTGTCCATCGTCGGCATCGGCATGCGCTCGCACGTGGGCGTGGCCAGCCTGATGTTCCAGACGCTGTCGCAGGAAGGCATCAACATCCAGATGATCAGCACCAGCGAGATCAAGACCTCGGTGATCATCGACGACAAGTACATGGAACTGGCCGTGCGTTCGCTGCACAAGGCATTCGGCCTGGACCAGGTGCCGGGCGACCAGGTCTAGGAAAGGATCGGCACGATTTTTCGCGGTTCGGGGCAGGGCGCCTGCAGACGCAGTGGAAATCGTGCTAGAATCCTCGACTCTTTTGGAGATGTGCCCGAGAGGCTGAAGGGGCTCCCCTGCTAAGGGAGTATGTGGCTAAAAACTGCATCGTGGGTTCGAATCCCACCATCTCCGCCAAAGATCAAAAAGGCCCTTGAGCAATCAAGGGCCTTTTTCTTTGCGCCGATGCGAAGCGCCTGTCCCCGCTGGGACAGGCGCTCCGTCCACGCCATCGACGCTTGACGGCCAGGACGGTATCAGTCCCCGCAGCAGGGCCAGGCATGACGGCCGTTGCTGCGCCGCATCCCTTTCCCCCGCTTCTCGCAAACCCTGGTTGACGCGCCAGGCCCGGCCTCTTTAAGATTCCAAACTGGTACTACCAGATTGGTTTATAAAATGTCCGTGGTATTCGCGACCGACCATATCCATCCCGACGCGGCGCGGCGCCTCGGCGAGGTGGCGCGTTTCGCCGTCGTTGCCTGGCGCGAGGGGCCGGACTATGCCGACGCACTGGCCGGGGCCGACGTGGTCATCGTGCGCAACCGGCTGCCGGCCGAGCTGTTCGCGCGCGCGCCGCGCCTGCGGGCGGTCATCCGCCATGGCGCCGGCCTGGACATGATTCCGCTGGCCGAGGCCGCGGCCCATGGCGTGCTGGTGGCCAATGTGCCGGCGGTCAATGCGGCGGCGGTGGCGGAGTTCGCGATCGGCCAGATGCTGGCGCTGGCGCGCGGCCTGGCAGCCACGGAAGCGCAACTGCGCACGGTCTCGTGGGAGGCCGGGCGCGTCCGCGCGGCCGCGGGCGGGCAGCTGGGCGGCGCGACGGTCGCCATCGTCGGCATGGGCGCGGTCGGCCGGCGCCTGGCGGCCATCTGCGCCCAGGGCTTCGGCATGCGGGTGCTGGGCGTGCATCCGGCCCGTACCGGCGGCGCCGATGCGTCGTGCACCTACGTGGCGCTGGAGCAGGCGCTGGCCGTAACGGATTTCCTGGTGCTGGCCTGTCCGTTGAATGCAGCCACCCACCATCTGATCGGCGCGGCCCAGCTGGCGCTGATGAAGCCGGGCGCGTTCCTGGTCAACGTCGCGCGAGGCGCCGTGGTCGAGAGCGCCGCGCTGGCGCGCGCGTTGGCCGAAGGCCGCATCGCCGGCGCCGCGCTGGACGTGTTCGAGACCACGCCGCTGCCTGCCGGCGACCCCTTGTTCGACCTGCCCTCGGCCCGTCTCACGCCGCATGTCGCAGGTATTTCGGCGCAAAGCCTGCTGGCGATGAGCATGGGCGCGGCCGAGCAGGCGATCGAGGTACTGGCCGGCCGCTACCCGGCGCATTGGGTCAACCGCGAGGCGCACCACGCCATCCAGTCGCGCTGGGCCGCCTTGCCGGCGGACCCGCTCCGCGGCCCGGGCGGCTGAGCCGCGCCCGCGCAGTCCGCCACCTTTCGTTTCCAGTCCGTTCATCGAGGAACCCAGACGGCATGTCCAAAATCATTTCCCTCAAGGCGATTCCGTTGTCCTTCCGCCTGCCCGAAGGGCAGACAGTCACCCTGGGCATAGGCAGCACCATCAAACGCGACACCATCATCGTCCGCGTCGAGACCGAGAGCGGGGTGGTCGGCTATGGCGAGGCGCATCCGGGGCGCAGCCCCGGCGCGGTGGCCAGTCTGATCGCCAACACGCTGGCGCCGCTGGTGGTGGGCATGGACGCCTTCGACACCAACGGCGTGTGGAGCCGCGTACACAAGATGCAGCTGGCCAGCCATGGCCTGGGCGCCGGCGCCTCGCTGGCGTTGTCGGGCATAGACATGGCGTTGTGGGACGCGCGCGGCAAGCTGTGCAAGCAGCCGCTCTACAAGCTGCTGGGCGGACGCAGCAGGCCGATCGCGGCCTACGCCGGCGGCATCGCCCTGGGCTACCAGCCGCCGCAGGACCTGGCCGAGGAGGCCCAGGAATACATCGGCGCCGGTTACCGGGCCATCAAGCTGCGGCTGGGCGACAGTGTCGCCAACGATGCGGCGCGGCTCAGGCATGTCCGCGCCGCCGTGGGCGAGGAGATCGACATCCTGACCGACGTCAACGCCTCGTACTCCATCGACGAGGTGCGGCGGCTGATGCCGGTATTGGAGGAGGTGCGGGTGGGCTGGCTGGAGGAGCCATTTGCCTGCGACAACTTCGGCGCCTATCGGACGGCGGCCACCTTCAGCACGCGCGTGCCGATCGCCGCCGGCGAGAACCACTATACGCGCTACGACTTCGCCCGGTTGCTGGAGGAGCGCGCGGTGCAGGTGTTCCAGCCTGACCTGTCGAAGACCGGCGGCGTGACCGAGGCGATGCGCATTGCCGCGCTGGTGTCGGCCTGGGGGTACAAGGTCCACCCGCACAGCTCGGCCACCGGCATCAACCACGCCGCCTGCATCCACTACCTGGCGGCGGTCGACAACCCGGGCTATTTCGAGGCCTGCGTGTCGCGCCACAACCCCTTGCGCGACATGTTCGGCCCGGTGTTCCGGATCGACGGCGCCGGTTGCGTCAAGCCACTGGAGGGGCCCGGCCTGGGGCTGGAAATCGACGAGGCGCTGTTCGAACAGTATGCCTTCATCGACGGCCCCGGCTATGTCGTGAAGTTCTGAAAACAGATATTCAACGGAGGAGACACAAGCATGAGAGCATTTCGTACCTTCGCGGCCGGCGCGGTTGCCGCGGCCGCAGTGCTGGCGGGACCGGCGCACGCCGCCGACAACTTCCCCAGCCGCGCGATCACGCTGATCGTGCCCTGGAATGCCGGCGGGTCGGTGGACATGACCGGCCGCAAGCTGTCGGAGATCATGGGCAAGTCGGGCGTCAACGTGGTGGTCGAGAACCTGCCGGGCGCGACCAGCACCATCGGGCTGTCCAAGGTCGCCAACTCGGCCCCGGACGGCTACACCGTGGGCCTGGCCACGTCGTCGCTGATGGGCGCGGTGGCGCAGGACATGACCAAGCTGCGCGTCGACCAGTTCGCCGCGCTGAACCAGACCACGGTGGAGCAACTCATCCTGGTGGTGCCCAAGGCCAGCCCGGCCAACAGCATCGAGGACTTCGTGGCCCAGATGAAGGCCAAGAAGGGCGGCGTGTCGATCGGCACGCCCGGCACCAACAATGTCAACCATACGTTCGCGGCCATGCTGGCGCGCGCGGTGGGCACCGAGTACGTGAACGTGCCCTATACCGGCGGCGCCAAGGTGCTGACCGACCTGGCGGGCGGCCAGATCGACGCGGCCGTGCTCAAGCCCTCCGAGACCATCGGCCACATCCAGGGCGGGCTGATCAAGCCCATCGGCGTATTCGCCGCCAAGCGCACGGCCGTCATGCCCGAGGTGCCTACTTTCGCCGAGAAGCAGATCGATGTATTTCCGTACGGCGCGCTGGACCAGATGTCGTACCTGGTGGGCCCGAAGGGCCTGACGGCCGAACGCGCGCGCGAACTGCAGGAGTTGTTCGCCAAGGCCATTGCCAGCGACGCCTATCGCAAGTTCGCCCAGGACAACGGCATGACGGTGGCCGACGTGCGCGGCGACGATTTGCAAAAGCAGGCGGTCGCAATCCAAAATACGTTCAACACGGTTGCGCCGAAAATATTCACCAAGCAATAGCGCCAACCGCGCCGGCGCCGTCCGCTCCCGCCGCGCGCGGCGGGAGCCACTTTATGCCGATATGACCTCCGAAAAGCAGGAACTGACTACCCGCACCCTGGCCGACGTCCTGTCCTTCATCCAGAAGCGCAATTACGACCCGGGCGAACGCCTGCCTTCGGAGCGCGAGCTGGCCGAGCGTTTTGGCGTGGGGCGCGGCGTGATCCGCGAGGCCTTGTCGGTGCTGGAGAACCTGCGGTACCTGACGCGCCGCCCCAATTCGGGCGTGTTCCTGGCGGATGCGCCCGAGCGCGTGAGCCTGGAGACGCTCAGCCTGTTCGCCGAACTCGGCATCAGCCTGACCGGGGACAAGCTGCGCGAGGCCCTGGAGGTGCGGCGCATCGTCGAGATCCAGGCCGTGCAGCTGGCTTGCCAGCGCCGCACCGACGAGGACCTGGCCTGCCTGCAGGGCATCATCGACCGGTTCGACGCGGCCATCGCGGGCTCGCATGAGCAGACGGCCGACCTCGACTATGCCTTCCACATGGCCATCTTCAATGCCGCGCACAATACCGTGCTGGCGCAGATGGTGCATCCGTTCTACCTGATGTCGGCGCACCGGCGCGCCACCTTCTTCGCCGACAAGACGCGCAGCGCGGCGTCCAACCGGCAGCATCGCGCCTTGCTGCAATGCCTGCGCCGCCGTGATGCCGACGAGGCGCAGCGCATCATCGGTGAGCACATCGGACGCGTGGAGTCCGAGTTGCGCGCACGCCACGAATAACAGGCGTGTCCTGACATAATTGTCAGTTTTCCGGGAATTCCCTAGTATTGTCCGTGCTTGCTCGTCCATATACTGACTGGCATGTCAGTAAAAATGAGCGCAACATGAAACAGCAGCATGAGCCGGGCATCGCCGTGGTGGTGGGGCCGGACGAGGGCGACAGCTTCTGGCAGCCGGTGCCGGCCAACGGCTTCGTGCGCACCTTGCTCAACCGCGCGAACACCGGCGCCTCGATCGACTTCAGCGCCGGCACCCAGACGGTCGCGCCGGGCTGCCACGTGCGCGAGCACTTCCACGACGACCGCGAGGAAGTGATCTTCATCACCGAAGGGCGCGGCACGGCGCTGATCGACGGCGTCGAGCATGCGCTGGCCCCGGGCGCCTGCCTGTTCCTGGGCAAGTCGCGCAAGCACAGTTTCCTCAACGCCGGGCCCGGACCCCTGTCGTTCTTCTGGATCCTCATGCCGGGCGGGCTGGACGATTTCTTTCGCCAGATCGGCCGCGTGCGCCAGCCGGGCGAGCCGGCGCCGCAGCCGTTCGCGCGCCCGGCCGACATCGACCGCATCGAAGCCAATACGGTATTCGGCTGGACCGCCAAGTCCTGAGCCGCTTGCCCCGTTTCACCTTTACCAGTACGGAAGTTCCTGTGTTTATCGAAGAACGCGATTACCGCATCAAGCCGGGCAAGGCCGGCCTTTTCGTGGCGACCTACGAAGAGCATGGCCTGGCACTGCAGAAGAAGTACCTGGGCCGCTTCCTGGGCTATTTCATGTCCGAGATCGGCGAGCTCAACCATGTGGTGGCCTGGTGGGCCTACGACAGCCTGGATGAGCGCGACGCGGCCCGCTCGCGCATGCTGGCCGATCCCCAGTGGCAGGCGTACCTGGAGCGGGTGACCGACCTGATCGACCTGCAGCAGACCCGCATTCTCAAGCCGGTTTCGTTCTCGCCCATCCAGTAGCAAGCGATCATGAATCACGTAGCAGTAATCGGGGGCGGCATCATTGGCGCCTCCTGGGCCGTTGTGTTCGCGCGCCGCGGGCTGGAAGTGACCGTCGTCGAGCGCGACGCGGCGTGCCTGGCAGGGCTGCCCGCGCGGCTGGCCGGCATGATCGAGCGCAGCGCGTCCCTGCTGCGCGCGGGCGAGCGGCCCGGCGACGTGGCGGCGCGCATCGGCGCGACCGACGAGCTGGCGGCCGCGGTGGGCCGCGCGGATTATGTGCAGGAAGCGGTTTCGGAGAACCTGGCGCTCAAGCGCACGCTGTTCGCCGAACTGGACGCGCTGGCGCCGGATCATGCGCTGCTGGCCAGTTCCACCTCGACCTATGGCGCCAGCCAGTTCACCGAGGCGCTGGCCGGACGCGCGCGCTGCCTGGTCGCGCATCCGATGACGCCGCCGCATCTGTCGCCGGTGGTGGAGATGGCGGCGTCGGCCTGGACCGACCCGCAGGCCCTGGCCGGCGCCGAGGCGTTCATGCGCTCGCTGGGGCAGCATCCGGTGCGCATCAGGAAAGAGATTCCGGGCTTCGTGCTCAACCGGCTGCAAGGCGCCTTGCTGATGGAGATGTTCCGCGTGATCGCCGACGAGGTGATTTCGCCGGCGGACGCCGATGCCCTGATCAGCCAGGGGCTGGGCCTGCGCTGGGCCACGCTGGGCCCGCTGGAGGGGGTGGACCTGAACGCGCCGGGCGGGATCGCCGACTACCTGCAGCGCTATGGCCACATCTTCAATGACATGGCTGCCGGCCAGGGCTTGCCCGCACCGGTCGATGCCGAACTGATCGGCGCGCTGGACCGCTCGATGCGCGCGGCGCTGCCGCTGGAGCGGCTGGAGGCCAAGCGCGGCTGGCGCGATCGCGCCATCGCCGGCGTGCGGGTGGCGCTACACGATTACACAGGGGAAAAACCATGAAACTGATCGGGGCCGTCGATGGCCTGAATCGCCTGGTCTGCTGGCTGATGGCCGGGCTGATGCTGGGCATGACATTGTGCACGCTATGGCAGGTGTCGGTGCGTTTCCTGCTGACCGGGCTGGGCTGGAACGTGGCCGCGCCGTGGAGCGAAGAGGTGTCGCGCTACCTGATGATCTGGATCATCTTTCTGGGCGCCGGCGTGGCCTGCCGCAAGGCGCAGCTGATCGCGCTGGAGCTGGTGGTGACGCTGCTGCCCGCGCCGCTGGGGCGCGCGCTGCGCTTTGCCGCGCTGCTGGGCTGCCTGGCGTTCTTCACGCTGATGATCTACCTGGGCCTGGAGTTCATGGAGTTCGGCGCGATCGAGACCAGCCCCGTGCTGTCCATGCCCAAGACCTGGATCTATCTGGCCATGCCGGTGGGTTTCGGACTGATGTTCCTCAATACCGCGACGCTGATCGTCGAATGCCTGTCACAGGGTATCGACATCCGCCACGCCGGCCAGCCAGAACCCCAGGAGTAATCATGCTTTCAGCCGTTGTTCTGCTGTTGCTGCTGTTCGCCGCCAGCATCCCCGTGGCCCTGAGCCTGGGCATCGCGCCGCTGCCGGCGCTGCTGGCGCGCGACGTGCCGCTGCTGGCCGTGCCGCAGACCATGTTCGAGTCGATGGACTCGTTCGCGCTGATGGCCGTACCGTTCTTCGTGCTGGCCGGGCGCCTGATGCAGACCGGCGGCATCGCCGGGCGGCTGATGGACCTGGGCCTGGCCCTGATCGGCTGGGTCAAGGGTGGCCTGGGCGGCGCCGCGGTGCTGACTACCATGTTCTTCTCGACCATCTGCGGTTCGTCCTCGGCCACCACCGCGGCCATCGGCTCGGTGATGATTCCCGAGATGGAACGGCGCGGCTATCCGCGTCCGTTCGCCGCGTCGGTGGTGGCTTCCAGCGGCGAGCTGGGGGTGATCCTGCCGCCGTCGGTGCCGATGATCATCTACGCGATGCTGACCGGCACGTCGGTGGCGCAGATGTTCGTGGCCGGCATCCTGCCGGGCCTGCTGATCGGCCTGTCGCTGATCATCACCATCCTGATCATGTCGCGCCTGGGCGATTACGGCGGTTCGCAGCGCGTGAGCGTGGGCGAGTGGGCGCTCAATGTCTGGCGCGCGCTGCGCCGGGCCAGCCTGTCGCTGCTGATGCCGGTGATCATCCTGGGCGGCATCTACGGCGGCCTGTTCACCGCCACCGAGGCGGCGGTCGTGGCGGTGGCCTACACCTTCGTGGTCAGCGTGTTCATCTACCGCGAGATCAAGTGGAAAGACCTGCCCGAGATCTTCTGGTCGTCGGCGGTGACCTCCGGCATCGTGCTGCTGATCGTGGGTTTCGCGTCGGTGTTCGCCTACGTGCTGTCGCTGTACCAGGCGCCGCAGCAGGTGGCCGCGCTGTTGCTGGGCGTGTCCGACAACCCGCTGGTGTTCCTGCTGCTGGTCAACATCGCCCTGCTGGTGGTGGGCCTGTTCATGGAGACTTTCGCGGCGATCCTGATCCTGGCCCCGGTGCTGGCGCCGGTGGCCGTCAGCCTGGGCATCGATCCGGTGCACTTCGGGCTGATCGTGATCGTCAACCTGGCGGTGGGCATGGTCACGCCGCCGGTCGGGGTCAACCTGTTCCTGGTGTGCGGCATCGCCCGCGTGTCGATGGAGCGCCTGATGCGGCCGCTGTCGGTATTCCTGGGCGTGCTGCTGCTGGACCTGATGATCATCACCTACGGGCCGGTGCTGTACGCCCGCCTTTTCTGAACCCTGTCACTTCCCAAGGAAGCGCAACATGAACGTCGTGAAATCCCTGTTTGCCGCGCTCGCACTGGCCGGCGCATCGTTCGGCGCCAGCGCCGAGCCCATCCAGATCAATATCGGCCACGCGCTGGGCGACACCAGCTCGTACCAGGTGGCCGGCCTGCATTTCGCCGAGCTGATGAAGCAGAAGGTGGGCGACAAGGTCAAGGTCACGCTGTATCCGTCCGGCGGCCTGGGCGGCGAGCTCAAGCTGGTGCAGGGCGCGCGCACCGGCGTGGTCGACGCCATGATCATCGCCCAGGCCTCGCTGGAGAACACGGTGCGCGAGTACCGCGTGCTGTCGCTGCCGTACCTGTTCACCGATTACGAAGAAGCCAACCGCATCATGCAGGGCCCGGTGGGCGATCGCCTGCTGGACGTGCTGCCCAAGTACAACATGGTCGGGCTGGGCTGGGGCGCGGTGTACGCGCGCAGCCTGGCGTCGATGAAGCCGGTTCCCGACCTGGCCGCGATGAAGGGCCTGAAGGTGCGGGTCATCCAGTCGCCGGGCTTTGTCGAAGCCTATCGCGCCCTGGGTTCGCAGCCCACGCCGACCGCCTATGCCGAACTGTTCCTCAGCCTGCAGAACGGCGTGGTGGACGCCGCCGAGCTGAGCCCCGACCAGACCGTGGCCGATGGCTTTGCCGAAGTGATCAAGTATTACTCGGTGACCGCGGCCCACCAGCTGCCCAGCCTGTTCATCATCTCCAAGGCCAAGTTCGACCGCCTGCCCGAGGACGTGCGCAAGGCCGTCGAGGAAGCGGGTCGCGAATCCATGCAGGTGGCGGTGAAGTTCCAGGACCAGAAGCTGGCCGAGGCGTTCGACGTGCTCAAGCAGCGCGGCGTGCAGGTGCAGTACCCCGACCAGGCGCCGCTGCGCGAGGCCGCCCGTGGCGCGTGGGACCAGATCGCCAAGGCAGCGCCCGGGGGCGAGCAGTTCCTGGTTGAAATCGAAGCGGCCCGCGCGGCCAAGTGATCCGGCCGCGCATGACGGACTTCACCGTAAACCTGCCTGACGGCGCGCGCCTGGCCGCGCGCGAGACGGGTGCGGGCGATGCCGTGCTGCTGGTCAGCGGACTGGGCGGCACGGGCGCTTTCTGGGCGCCGGTGGCGGCCGGCCTGCAGGGAAAGCGCTGCCTGGCGTTCGACCAGCGCGGCGTGGCCGGCTCCACGCGCGGCGAGGCCGCGGTGGACATCGCCCGGCTGGCCGCCGACGCCTGGGCCGTGCTGGATGCGCGCGGCATCGAACGCGCCCATTTGGTGGGGCATTCGACCGGCGGCTGCATCGTGCAGGAGATGGCCCTGTCGGCGCCCGCGCGGGCGGTCAGCCTGGTGCTGGGCGGCACCTGGGGCGGGCGCAACGCCTATATGCAGTCGCTGTTCGCCATGCGGGCGGCGCTGCTGCAGGCCTCGCCGGCGCTGTACGAGCAGGCGGGCGCCTATCTGTCGTATCCGGCCGCCTGGCTGCTGGCCCATCCCGGGGCCGTGCCGGCGGAGGTGCCGCCATGGCCCGCCCAGCGCGTGGCCGTGGTGCGCGAGCGCATCGCCGCCCTGTTGGCGTACGATCGCCTTGACGACCTGCCGCGGCTGGACGTGCCCGCGCTGGTGCTGGGCGCGCGCGACGACCAGATCGTGCCGTTCGCGCTGCAGCAGCAGCTGGCGCGCGCGCTGCCGCGGGCGCTGTTGCGCCCGCTGGAGCATGGCGGCCATTTCTTTCCCATTGTGCGCGGCGCCGATTACATCGCCGCGCTGCTCGACTGGCTTGGACATCACTCCCCATGACGCATCGCATTGCATTCATCGGCCTGGGCGCCATTGCTTCGGACGTGGCCGCCGGCCTGCTGGCCGATGCCGCGCAGCCGTGCCAGCTGGCGGCGCTGACGCGCGCCGCCGCGGACCTGCCGCCCGCGCTGGCCGGGCGCGTCACCTTGCTGGACTCGCTGTCCGACCTGCTGGCCTGGCGTCCCGACCTAGTGGTCGAGGCGGCCGGCCAGCAGGCGATTGCCGAGCACGCCGAGGGCTGCCTGAAGGCCGGCCTGGACATGATCATCTGCTCGGCCGGCGCGCTGGCCGATGACGCGCTGCGCGCGCGCCTGATCGCCGCGGCCGAGGCCGGCGGCGCCCGTATCCGCGTGCCGGCCGGGGCGATCGCCGGCCTGGACTACCTGCAGGCCGTGGCGGGCCGCGACGACGCCGAAGTGGTGTACGAGTCGCGCAAGCCCGTGGCGGCCTGGCGCGCCGAACTGCCCGGCATGGGCATCGATCCGGATACGCTGGCCGAAAGCCGCACGCTGTTCAGCGGACCGGCGCGCGAGGCGGCGCTGCGCTTTCCCAAGAACCTGAACGTGGCGGCCACGCTGGCGCTGGCCGGCATCGGCATGACGCGCACGCGCGTGGAGGTGGTGGTCGACCCGCGGGCGCGCGGCAACCAGCACCGCATCCAGGTGCGCAGCCCGCTGGGCGAGATGCAGATCGAGCTGGTCAACGCGCCGTCGCCGGCCAATCCCAAGACTTCATGGCTGGTGGCGCAAAGCGTGCTGGCCACGATCCGCCGCCATCTGGCGCGCTTTACCATCGGCTGAGCCGGGAGCAGGACATGACGCAACGTTTATCCGGCAAGGTCGCCATCGTGACCGGCGCGGGGTCGGGAATCGGCGAGGCCACGGCCCGCCTGATGGCGCGCGAGGGCGCGGTCGTGGTGGTGGCCGACAAGGCGATCGAGGCCGCCGAACGCGTCGCGCAGGCCATCGCCGCCGAGGGCGGGCGCGCCGAGGCGCGCCAGACCGACGTGGGGCAGGCGCAGTCGGTGCGCGCCCTGGTCGACGCCGTGACGGCGCGCTGGGAGCGCATCGACGTGCTGGTCAACAACGCCGGCTATGGTATCGCCGCCACGGTGGTCGACACCGACGAGGCCGACTGGTCGGCGCTGATGCGCGTCAACGTCGACGGCGTGTTCCTGGGCTGCAAGTACGTCATCCCGATCATGCAGCGCCAGGGGGCTGGCGTGATCGTCAATACGGCATCGGCGGGCGCGCTGGTGGGCTTGCGCCAGCGCGCCGCGTATTGCGCCTCCAAGGGCGCGGTGGCGGCGCTGACGCGCGCCATGGCGCTGGACCATGCCACCGAGGGTATCCGCATCAACTGCGTGGCGCCGGGCACGATCGAGTCGCCGTATTTCCGCGAGATCTACGCGCGCAGCGACGACCCCGATGCCTTGCGCGCCAGCCTGGCGGCGCGCCAGCCCATGAACCGCCTCGGCCAGCCCGAGGAAGTGGCGCGCGCCATCGTTTTCCTGGCCAGCGACGACGCCTCGTTCGCCACCGGCAGCACGCTGGTGCTCGACGGCGGCCTGACGGCGGCGTAGCCGAGGGCGCGCAACAGGCCCTAGAATGCACTGTTTGCCGTGGCGCGGCGGGCCGCCCGGCATGACATCGAAGGAGGCAAGAACACGGTGAAGGCAACCCCGGCTCAGGTTCCCATGAAAGAGCGCATCAAGGAAGTCGCCACCGATATGCTGATCGCGCACGGCAGCTCGGGCTTTCGGTTCCAGCAGATCGCCCAGGCGCTCGATTGCACGCGCGGCAATATCCACTATCACTACCGGCACAAGCATGAGCTGGTGGAAGACGTCACGATCGAGTATTGCCAGCGCACGATCGGCCATTTCGACCAGATCTGGCTGTCGGACTCCACGCTGTCGCAGAAGATCCAGCTCAGCATGCAGTTCAACGAGATGCGCTATCTCAAGCGCAACCCGCAGGGCGACACCAGCCATCCCTGGAGCCTGATCGCCCGCATGCGCCTGGAAAGCGCGCTGATCACGCCGGCGGCGCGCGAGGCGCTGGCGCGCTATTCGCACGAGCTGCAGCGCAGCGTGGTGGCGGGGGTGCGCCGTGCGGTGGAAAAGGGCGAATTGCAGCCCGATACCCCGGTGGAAATGGTGGCCCTGCCCATCATCGAGATGGCCAACAGCGCCGATCCGATCACCCGCGACGCGGGCCGCTTCGACCGCCTGCGCCAGATGTACCAGGCCGTCGACCGCCTGATCCACGACGCCTACGGGATGGCTCGGCACAAGCCGGCGCCTTGAGCGACTAGGCCTGGAAGCTGTCGGGCCGCGCCTGCAGCACGACCGCCCGGTACGCGTCGAGCAGCAGCTCGGCGTGGCGCGTGAGCGGGCGCAGGCGCGAGCGCACGATGCGCGAGTGCACCGGCAGCGCCGGCAGGAAGGGCTTGATGACGAAACCGCCGGCGCCAAAGGGCGCGATGGCGGCCGGCTCGACCAGCCCCACGCCCACGCCGGCGCGTATCAGCGCCAGCAGGGCCGCCGACGAGGTCACTTCCACGGCCACCGGCATGCGCACGCCGGCCGCGGCGAAGGCCGTCTCCAGCATGGCGCCGAAGTTGGTCTGCGGCCCGTAGGAAAGAAAGGTCTCGTTCTTCAGGTCGTGCGCGGCGACATGCGGCAGGCCGGCATAGCGGTGGCCGGCCGGCGCCACGCACACCACGTGCTGCAGGCCCAGGTCTTCATTGAGGGTGGACACCGACGGCGTGATGTCGTGCACCAGCCCGAAATCGGCCTGGCCGCTCTGCACGCGTTCGACGATGGGCTGGTTGGCCAGGATCTCGACCGTGACCGTGATGCCCTGGTAGCGCTCGCGCAGCCGCTTGATGGCCTGCGGCAGGAAGGTCGTGGCCTGCGTCGGGATGGCGGCCACGTTGACGTGGCCCGTGTCCGGGTCGGCCAGGCTGTCGATCTGGCGCTGCACCACCCCGTAGGCGCCGTAGAGCTGCTCGACGCTGTCCTGCAGCCCCTGCGCGTGCGGCGTGGGCACCAGCCGCTGGTGCTGGCGCTCGAACAGGCGCAGCCCGGTGTCGTCCTCGAGCTGGCGCAGCATCTTGCTGGCGGCCGATTGCGTCATGCCCATCAGCCGGGCGGCGCGCGAGACCGAGCCGGTGATCATGATTGCATGGAATACGCCCAGTTGCGCAAAGCTGGGCTCGTGCAGCGCCTTGGGCTTGGCCAGGCCGACGGGTAAGGGTGGCATCAAGGGGAGACCTAGGGATAGTACGGACAGGTGCAAAACTCATATATTGCATGAAGCCGGCCCGGTCATCACTATGGTTTTTCCCCAAGTTCCCATGCGAGGACGCATACCATGAAGATGTCTGTACCGCAGGATGGCTGGCTGGCCGACGCCGCCGAACTGGCGCTGCAATCCCCTGGACTGACGTCGGCGCGCCGGCGCCAGCTGCTGGGCATGCTGGGCGCGGCAGGGCTGGCGTCGCTGGCGCCCATGCGGCCCGCGGCGGCCGCCGCCGACCGTATCGTCGTGTGCAACTGGGGCGGCGACGCCATCAAGAACCAGCCGCTGGTGTGGGGCAAGCCGTACGAGAAGGCCACCGGCACCAAGGTCGAGTTCGACGGCACGGGGCCGTCGTTCGGCAAGATCCGCACCATGGTCGAGTCCAGGAACGTGGTGTGGGACGTGTGCGACGCCAACCTGGCCGCGGGCCACTCGCTGGGCAAGCGCGGCTACCTGGAACCCATCGACTACAGCGTGGTCGATCGCGACAAGGTGCGCCCGGGCTTCAGCAGCGAGTTCGGCGTCTCGCATTTCATCTACAGCTTCGTGCTGACCTACGACAAGAAGGCCTTTGGCGACCGTCCGCCGCGCACCTGGGCCGACTTCTGGAACACCAAGGACTTCCCGGGCATGCGCATCCTGCCCGACCGGGTGCTGGCCACGCTGGAGGCGGCCCTGATGGCCGACGGCGTGCCGGCCGACGCGTCCCAGCTGTACCCCATCGACGAGCGGCGCGCGCTGGACAAGATCGCCGCCATCAAGGACAAGACCATTTTCTGGAAGACCGGCGCCGAGAGCCAGCAGCTGCTGCGCCAGGGCGAGGCCACCATGGGCCTGGTCTGGCATACGCGCGCCACCGTGATGCGCCGCGAACCGGGCTCGACCATCGATTTCACCTGGAACCAGGGCATCCTGATCCCGGCGGGGTGGCTGGTGCCCAAGGGCAACCCGGCCGGCCGCAAGGTGTTCGATTTCATCGCGTCGACGCAGTCGCCCGAAAGCCAGATCGAACTGCTGCGCCTGATGGGCAACGGCCCGGCCAACCCGGCGGCCAACGCGCTGGTGCCGCCCGAACTGCGCCAGGACAACCCGACCGACGAAGACAACTTCCGCCAGCAGGTGGTGGCCAACTACACCTGGCATGGCGATAACCAGGACCGCATCTACAACGAGTACGTCAAGGTGATCACGGGCTGAGCAACGCACCATGTCGATGTACGCGGATTTGGTATTGCATGGCGGCAGGATCGCCACGCTGGATGACAGGCTGGAGCAGGCCCAGGCGGTGGCGATCGCCGCCGGCCGCATCATCGCGGTGGGCTCGGACATGGAGTGTCTGGCGCTGGCCGGTCCGGGCACGCGCCGCATCGGGCTGGGCGGCGCGCGCGTGATGCCGGGCATCAACGACAGCCATTGCCACCCGGACGGCCAGGCGGTCAAGGCCGGCCGCTGGGACGACGTATCGCAGGTGGCGACGCAGCAGGCGCTTCTGGCGCGCATCGCCGATTTCCACCGGCGCATGCCGGCCGGCGCCTGGTACCTGGGTTTTCGCTTCGACGATACGCACAGCGGCGGCTATCCGGCGCGCCAGGCGCTCGAACAGGCGGCGCCCGGCCGGCCGGTGTTCCTGCTGCGCCGCGATGCGCAGGTGGGGCTGGCCAGCGCGCCGGCCCTGGCCGCGCTGCTGGCCGGCGGCCTGGCGGCGCAGGTGCCGCCGCATTGCCTGGACGCCGCGACCGGCCTGGCGCGCGGGCGCGGCGTGTTCGCCTTCACCACCCATATCGCCGCCGCCGACAGCCTGGACGACTACCTGGAGGGCTTCCCGACGCTGTTCGCGGAAATGGGGCGCATGGGCATCACCAGCGTCCACAACGCCCTGACCAGCGCGCTGGCGGTGCAGGCCTACCGCGCGCTGCACGGCGCGGGCCGCCTGCCGGTGCGCGTGGGCATGATGCTCAACGGCCGCGACCAGCGGCTGGTGGACGAGACGCTGGCGGCCGGGCTGCGCTTTGGCGCGGGCGACGACCAGCTGTACCTGCTGGGCGTGGAGTACGGCTCGGATGGCAGCACGAGCGGCCGCACGGCGGCCTACTACCAGCCCTATGTGGGCGAGGAGGGGGGCGATGGCCGGCCGGCCAACCGCGGCGACGTGAATTTCTCCGCCGAGGACCTGGCCGCCAAGGTCGGGCGCGTGATGGCGGCGGGCCTGCAGGCGGCCGCCACCGGCAACGGCGACCGCGGCATCGACTTCGCGCTGGACGCCTTCGAGCAGGGCCTGCGAGCCCACCCCGGCGCGGTGCCGCCGCGCATCGAGCATTGCTGCTGCGCGCCGCCGGCCATCCAGCAGCGCATGGCGGCGCTAGGCGTGATCGACTCGTCGGCGGCGGGCTTCGCCTACAACCTGGGCGACGCCTATCTGCGCAATCGCCCGGGCGAGGAAATGGCCTGGATGTGGCCGCACCGCGACATGCTGGACCGCGGGGTGCTGGTCTGCGCGCACTCCGACGCGCCGGTGTGCGAGCGCAATCCGTTCCTGGGCATGTGGTCCATGGTGACGCGCAAGACCGCGTCGGGCGCCAGCCTGGGCGCCGGGCAGGCCATCACGCCGCTGGAGGCGATGCGCTGCTATACCGCCAATCCGGCGCGCGCCGAGGGCCAGTCCGCGCGCAAGGGCACGCTCAGCCCCGGCAAGCTGGCCGACCTGATCGTGCTGGACCGCGATCCCTGCGCCGTCGACCCGGACGAGATCCGCCATACGCAGGTGCTGGCCACCCTGGTGGGCGGCCAGGCCACCTATCGCGCCGCGGGCGCGCCATCCTGGGCGGACGAACTGCCCATGTGGGAGTAACCATGCGACGATCCCTGCCAGCCCTGCTGGTGTTGCCGGCCGCCGTGCTGATAGGCGGGATGTTCCTGCTGCCGGTGCTGCGCATCCTGGCCATCAGCTTCACCGAGCCGCACGCCGGCCTGGGCAATTACGCGGCGCTGTTCACCGAGCCGCTGTACCTGAAGATCATGGCGACCACGGCGCGCATCTGCGCCTGGACCACGCTGATCGCGCTGGCCCTGGGCTATGTGCTGGCCTACGTGATGGCCAATTCGTCGCCGCGCATGCGCAGCTGGATGACCATCGGCCTGCTGGTGCCGTTCTGGCTGTCGGTGCTGGTGCGCGCCTTCGCCTGGGTGCTGCTGCTGGCCAGGGAAGGGCCGGTCAACGCCACGCTGATGGCGCTGGGCGTGATCGACAGCCCGCTGGCGCTGCTGCGCAACGAAACCGGGGTGCTGATCGGCATGGTCCATTACATGATTCCCTATGCCGTGCTGCCCATGCTGACCAACATGCTGGGCATCGACCGCTCGCTGATGGCGGCCGCGCGGGCGCTGGGCGCCGGGCCGGTGGCGACCTTCCTGCGCGTCTACCTGCCGCTGTCGCTGCCGGGCGTGCTGGCCGCCGGCGTGCTGGTGTTCATCTTTTCGCTCGGGTTCTTCATTACGCCCGCGCTGCTTGGAGGAGGCAAGACCGTGATGGTGGCGCAATACATAGAATTCGGTATCAGCGAGACCATGAACTGGGGCATCTCGACCGCCTTCGCGGCCACGCTGCTGGTGGCGGTGGTCATGAGCCTGGTGCTGGTGTCGCGCGTGGTGCGCGTGCCGTCTCTGTTCGGTGCGCCATGAGCGTGCGTCCCTCGTGGTGGTTCGCCGCGGCGGCGGTGGTGGCGGCGCTGGTGCTGGGCTTTCTGTTCCTGCCGGCGCTGGTCGTGATCCCGGTGTCGTTCACCGACCGCTCCTATCTGTCGTTTCCGGCCGAGTCGTGGTCGTGGCAGCACTACCGCCAACTGGTCGACAGCCCGGTGTGGCGCGGCAGCCTGCTGCAAAGCGTGGGGGTGTCGGCGGTGTCCACGCTGGCGGCCACCGTGCTGGGCGCGGCCGCGGCCATCGGCGCATGGCGGCTGGGCGCGCGGCTGGGGGCGCTGGTGCGCCTGCTGGCGCTGCTGCCGCTGATCGTGCCGACCATCGTGGGCGCGCTGGCGTACTACCGCCTGTACATCGACCTGGGCCTGCTCGACACCTTCACGGGGGTGGTCATCGCCCACGTCGTGGCCGCCATGCCCTTCGTATTCGTCTCGGTCGGTTCGGCGCTGGCCAACTTCGATCCGCGCCTGGAGCAGGCCGCGCGCTCGATGGGCGCGCGGCCCTGGCAGGTGCTGTGGCGCATCACCCTGCCGGGCGTGCGCAGCGGACTGATCTCGGGCGCCATCTTCGCCTTCATCGTGTCGTGGGACGAACTGGTGGTGCTGCTGTTCGTGACGACCCGCAACGTCTACCTGCTGCCGCGCGCCATGTGGGACGGCATCAACGAAAACGTCGACCCCTCGATCGCGGCGGTGGCGACGCTGATGATCGTCATCACCTTCATCTGCCTGTGCGCCGAACGGCTGCTGGCCCACCATCGACAAAAACAGGAGCTGTCA
Source organism: Bordetella genomosp. 6 (assembly GCF_002119705.1). Taxonomy (NCBI): domain Bacteria; kingdom Pseudomonadati; phylum Pseudomonadota; class Betaproteobacteria; order Burkholderiales; family Alcaligenaceae; genus Bordetella; species Bordetella genomosp. 6. The sequence continues at coordinate 3,355,929 of NZ_CP021107.1, read as the reverse complement.
TGACTGCTGCGGCCACCACGCCGACGCCCTTGCTGCGCGTGCGCGCGCTGAACAAGCGCTTTGGCGCATTCCAGGCGCTGCGCGGCGTCGATTTCGAACTGGGCGCGGGCGAGTTCCTGACCTTGCTCGGCCCGTCCGGTTCGGGCAAGACGACCACGCTGATGTCGATCGCCGGGTTCGTCGCCCCGACCTCCGGCGACATTCTCTACCAGGGCGCCTCGATCACCGGGCAGGCGCCCGAGGCGCGCGGCTTCGGCATGGTGTTCCAGGGCTATGCGCTGTTTCCCCACATGACAGTGGAGCAGAACGTGCGCTTTCCGCTGGCGATACGCGGCGTCGGCCGCGAGCAGGCGCGCCGGCGCGCCCAGCAGGCGCTCGAACAGGTGCAGCTGGGCGGCTTCGGCGCGCGCCATCCGCGCCAATTGTCGGGCGGCCAGCAGCAGCGCGTGGCGCTGGCCCGCGCGCTGGTCTACGATCCGCGCATCCTGCTGCTGGACGAGCCGCTGTCGGCGCTGGACAAGAAGCTGCGCGCCGACCTGCAATGGGAGCTGCGCAAGCTGAACAAGGAGTCCGGCGCCTCGTTCCTGTACGTGACGCACGACCAGGAGGAGGCGCTGTCCATGTCCGACCGGATCGCCATCTTCAACGAAGGCGGCATTGCCCAGATCGGCTCGCCCACGGAACTCTACGAGCGGCCGGCCAATCTGTTCGTGGCGGGTTTCCTGGGCCGCAGCAATGTGCTGGCCGGCAAGGTGCGCCAGGCCGGCGCCGACGGCGTGGCGGTCGAATACGAGGGCGGCGTGCTGGAGGTGCCGAAGCCGCGGCGCCAGTATGCGCCGGGCGAGGCCGTCAGCCTGGTGGTGCGGCCGCACCAGATGCGCCTGGACGCCGCCGGACGCCAGGGGCTGGCCGCCAAGGTGGAGGCCATCAGCTATGCGGGCAACCTGATGAACTACCTGTTGCGCACTCCGCGCGGCACGGCGTTGTTCGCCGAGGCGGTGGCCGGCGCCGGCGCGGCCCTGCGCCAGGGCGATTCCGTATCGGTGGGCCTGGACGCGGCGGCGGTCAGCCTGCTGGAGGCCGCCGACTGATCATCCGTCCCCCGCGGGCGAGGCGGGCCGAGGTCACCCGTTTTACAACCTCGAAAAAAGCCTGCTATAATCTTTTTTCTTTACAGCGCCCGTAGCTCAGTTGGATAGAGTACTTGGCTACGAACCAAGGGGTCGTGGGTTCGAATCCTGCCGGGCGCGCCATATTTGCGGTTGCAGTTGCGCTTTTTGCGTCGTTGCAGCCGGCAAGCAGTACCGAAGCGGCTTGAGAATGCATTCTCAAGCCGCTTTTTTGCGCCTGTCCGCGGGACGGATGCCGTTTCGGCGGTCAAGCGTGCATGGCGGGAGCCTGTCCCGGCGGGGACAGGCTCCCTTGCCGCAGGTGTCGCCTGCCATGCGGGGACAGGCGCCTCGCGCCCGGCGGCGGGCCAGCCGCCCGGTTCAATCCAGCAGGGGACGCTGCTCCATGCCAGGCTCGTAGGCGCGCAGGGGTTCGCCCGCCAGGTTGCGAGCCAGCCAGTCGGGGTTGGCCAGGAAGGGGCGGGCCAGCGAGACCAGGTCCGCCTGCGTGGCCGCGAGCGCGGTTTCGCAATCCTGCAGCGTGGCCAGGCCGCCATTGACCATCAGCGCTTTCGGACCGGCCGCGCGCGCCAGCCCGGCCAGCAGTCCGCCCCACGGCTCGGGTTTCAGGACGCGGCGGCTGCTGATGTGCAGGATGTCGGCGCCCGCCTGGCACAGCCGGGCCAGCAGCGCCGCGATCTCGGCGCCGCCGCCGGGCGGCTGATAGCGGTATTCGTCCATCTTGTAGATGGAGTAATTGAATCCGAGCGGCAGCGGGCAGCATCGCCGCACCGCGCGCAGCACGGCCTCGGCGATGCGGACGCGGTCGGCGCCCCATTCGTCGTCGCGCGCGTTGTACGCGCTGAGGAAATCGTTGACCAGGTAGCCGCGGGCGCCGTGGATTTCCACGCCGTCGAATCCCGCGTGATGCGCCAGGCGCGCCGACAGCGCGAAGCCCTCGATGATGCGCTCGATCTCTTCGGCGGTGGCGGCATGGGCCGGCGCATTGGGCTGCCGGGTCTGCCACGACAGCCCCTGCGCCGCTCCATCCACCGGGCCCAGCGGACGGGCGTGCAGGCCCGGCTCGGCCAGCTTGCCGGCATGCTGCAACTGGGCGATGATGCGGCCGCCCTCCTGGTGGACGGCGCGCACGGTGGCGCGCCAATGCTCGGCCTGCGCCTCGCTGGCCAGCCCGGGCTGGTTGAAGTAGGCGCGCGCGGCGGGGCCGGCGGTATAGAGCGCCTCGGTGATGACCAGCCCGGCGCCATGGCGCGCGTAACGGGCATAGTAGGCGGCGGTTTCGGCGGCGGGATGGCCTTGCGCGTCGGCTTGCGTGCGCGACATGGGGGCCACGGCGATACGGTTGCGCAGCGCGATGCCGGCGATGTCGATGGGCGAGAGAATGTTCATGGCTTGGCGGGCAGGCAGGGTTCCCCGCCGGTGGCGGGAAGGGTGGCGGGGCAGGCCGGGCTGCGTTCCATGCGGACGATGCGCGGGCTGTGGTCCACCGACAGCGCCGCGGTCAGGCGGCCCGCGGCGCGGCGCAGCGATTGCAGGTAGCTGCCGCACCACAGGCTTTCGTCGTCGGCCGAGTGCATGCGGCTGACGTTCAGCGCGGCGATCAGCCGGCCGTGCTGGAAGATCGGCACGGACAGTCCGGTGGTATGGTCCTCGACCTCGCCGCAGCTCCATGCGTAGCCGCGCCGCCGGACCTCCTGGATGATGTCGCGCAGGGCGGCCCGCTCGGTCACCGTGCGGGCGGTCAGCGGCCGCAGCTCGGCGCCCTGCAGATAGCTCTCCAATTGTTCCGGGGTGAATCCGGACAGCAGGACTCGCCCGGCCGAATGGCAATACAGGGGAATGCGCGAACCGATCGACAGCCCCTGGCTGAGGGTGCGGTGCAGCGGAATGCGGGCGACGTAGACCAGCTCGCTGCCGTCCAGCGCGGCGATGCTGCAGGTCTGGCGCAGTTCCTCCACCAGCGCCTCCAGCACGGGTTCGGCGAAGCGCCACAAGGGCATGGACGACAGGTAGGCATAGCCCAGCGACAGCACGCGCGGGGTGAGCGCGAAGTGGCGGTCGCCGCAGCGCGCCGCGAAGCCCAGCTCGACCAGGGTCAGCAGCACGCGCCGTGCGGCGGCCCGGCTCAGTCCGGTGCGATAGGCCGCTTCGGCCAGGGTCAGGGCGCGCGCCTCGTTGTTGAACGCCTGGATGATGGCCAGTCCCTTGGCCAGGCCATTGATGAAATAGTCTTCCTGCCGGGATTCAGCCATGGCGTCGCCTAGACCTCGACCAGCGCGTCGGCGGCATACAGCCTGCCATCCGGGCCGGCGATGAGTGGGTTGATATCGACCGAGGCCACCGCGCCTTGCTGCGCATGCAGCCAGGCGCCCAGGCGGGTGGCTGCATGGGCGAGCTCCCGCACGGGCAGCGCACTTTCGCCGCGCACGCCGTCAAAGAGCGCGGCGACGCGCAGCGCGCGCAGGCATTGCTCGGCATGGGCCTGGTCGAACGGATACACCAGCGTGGCGACATCGGGCATGGCCTCGACGTACTTGCCGCCGTCGCCAACGATGACGATACAGCCAAACTGGCTGTCCCAGCGCGCCCCGATCATGAATTCGCGCCGGGGCTTGACCATGGACGCGACGATCACGCCATCGAACGATTTGCCCATGCCCAGCACTTCCTGCCGCAAGACGGGAAACAGCGTCCGCGCGCGCTGCTCGTCGGCGATGCCCAGGTGCACCAGCCCGTATTCCGATTTGTGCGGAATCTGCGCCGAGCAGGCCTTGACCGCCCAGGGGCCCGGCAGGCTGGCCAGCGCCGAGCCCATGCTGGCGGCGTCCAGGCACAGGCGCCACGGCACGGTACGGATGCCGATGGCTTCGATCTGTTCCAGGCTGTCGGCCTCGGACAGCAGGCCCGCCGCGCGCGGCGCCGGCGCGGCCGGCGCGTCCGGCGCGGGCTGCGCCAGCCGCAGCGCGGTTTCGCGCAGGCCGGACAGGCGCGCCAGCTGGCCCAGGGCGGCCAGCGCGTCCTCGTCATGCTCGAAGGTGGCCAGGCCGGCCTGCGCGAAAATCCGGCGGCTGGCGGCCAGCGGGCAACTGACCGCCACCGGCAGGCCCGTCCCGGCGGTGAAGGCGGCCGCGTCGCGGGCGAATTGCTCCGTGTCGTATCCCTTGCCGGACATGGGCAGGGTGATGAACAGCGCGTCGCAGGCGCGCGCCGAGGCCAGGATGGGCAGCACCTGGCCGAACAGGTGGTTGTTGCTCAGCAGGGCCGCGGTGAGGTCGATGGGGTTCAGGCTGCTGGCGAAGCCGGGCAGCACGGCGTCGATGCGGGCGCGTGTCTCGGCGGGCAGGGGCGGGACCTGCAGTCCATGCCGCTCGGCGGCATCGGCGCCGGTGACGCATGCCGCGCCCGAGTTGCTGAGGATGGCCAGGCGGTTGCCGGGCAGGTGGCCGCAGCGCAGCAGCAATTGCGCGCCCATGACCAGGCTGCGCGCGTCGGGCACGCGCAGGATGCCGTGCTGGCCGAACCAGGCGTCCAGCGCCTTGTCCTCGGTGGCGATGGCGCCGGTGTGCGATTGCGCGGCCCGCAGGCCTTGCGGCGAAACGCCGGCCTTCAGGGCCAGCACGGGCACCTGGCGCGCGCCCGCCAGCGCGGCCGCGCGCGCCAGCGTGGCAGGCGCGGGCAGGCTTTCCATGTAGAGCAGGATCAGCCTGACCTCGGGATCGCGCAGCACCGCCTCGGTGAAGTCCGCGACGTTGAGGTCGCATTCGTTGCCCGTGGCCACCGAGTAGCGCACGCCGATGCCCTCGGCGCGCAGGTGCGCGTACGGGACCATGCTCATCGCCCCGCTCTGGCTGATGATGGCCACCGGCCCGTCGGCGGGCGGGACTTCGCCCAGCAGGGTGGCGAAGGTCGCCAGGGCGCCGTTGCTGAAATTGGCCAGGCCCTGGGTGTTCGGCCCCAGCAGGCGCATGCCGGCCGCCGCGGCGGCCGCTTTCATGTGCTCCTGGGCCTGCCGTCCGGGTTCGCCGGTTTCCGCGAAGCCGGAAGAGATGACGACGCATACGCGCACGCCCAGCCGCGCGCCGTCCCGCACGGCCTGCACCGCGGCCTCGCCGGCCACGCAGACGACCAGCATGTCTATCGGGCCGTCCACGGCGTCCAGGCTGTGCCAGGCGGCGATGCCCTGGACGCGGTCGCGGCCGGGGTTGATCGGCAGGATGCGGCCCGGGTAGCCGTGCTGCAGCATGTACTTGATCGGCCGGCCGCCGATCTTCTCGGGGTTGTCGGAGGCGCCGACGATGGCGACCGAGCGCGGCGCCAGCGCGGCGTCGATCCAGTCGCCGGCGCCGGCGCCGGCGCCGGCCATGCGGGGGGCATTGTCCGCGAGTGTGCTCATTCAGTCGGCCCTCGAACCCGTGCGCTCGATCACGTCGCGCCATTTGGCGGACTCGGCGCTGATGAACTGGCTGAACTGCGCGGGCGTGTTCGGGCGGAAGCTGACGCCTTGTTCGCCCAGGATGCGCGCGACATCAGGCGCCTGCAGGGCGGCGTTGATTTCCTTGTTCAGGCGTTCGACGATGGGCGCGGGCGTGCCGGCCGGCGCGGCGATGCCGAACCAGGCGGTGGCGTCGAAGCCGGGGAAGCCGGATTCGGCCACGGTCGGCGTATCGGGCAGCAGGGGCGCCCGCTCGGCGCTGCTGACGGCCAGGGCGCGGGCGCGGCCGGCCTTGATCTGCGGCAAGGCCGTGGGCAGGTTGTCGCACATCAGCTGCACCTGGTGCCCCAGCAGGCCGGTCAGCGCGGCGGCGCTGCCCGGATAGGCGATATGTTCGGCCTCGATGCCGGCCTGCGCCTTGAACAGCTCGGCGCACAAGTGCCCGCTGGTGCCCGTGCCCATCGACGCGTAGTTCAGGCTGGGTTGCGCGGACTTGGCGTACTTGACCAGTTCCGGCAGGGTCTTGACGGGGACGACCGTGTCGACGATCAGCACATTGGGCACGCTGCCGGCCAGGATGACCGGCGCGAAGGCCTGGGCGGGGTCGTAGCGCAGGCTGCGATAGAGCCATTTGTTGACCGCGAAGACCCCGGAGGAGGCCAACAGCAGGGTATAGCCGTCGGGTTCGGCGGTGGCCACCTGCTGGGCGCCGATGTTGCCGCCGGCGCCCGGGCGGTTGTTGACCACGACGGTCTGGCCCAGCGCGGGCGATATCTTGTTGGCGATGGCGCGCGCGAGGATATCGTTGGTGCCGCCCGGGCCATACGGAACGATCAGCGTGATGGGGCGGGTCGGGTAGTCGGCGGCAAACGCGCCGCCGGCGCACAACGCCAGCGCCATGGAGGCTATCCACTTCATGGTGTTTCTCCTTTGTTGAACTGCTTCGGTATGACAGGCGGACAGGCCGCGGGGCGGCCGCCGCGGGTTCAGCCCAGATAGGCGACGGCGCGGATCTCGATCAAGGCCGTCGGACGCACCAGGCCGCTCACCAGCACGCCGGTGGCGGCCGGGAACGGACCCGGGCCGAAGACCTCGCGGCGCACGTCGGCGGTCTGGCCGTAGCCGTCGAAGGTCGTGACATAGTCGACGGTCTCGACGACCTGGCTCAGGTCCGCGCCGGCCTGGGCGAGGACGGCGGCGATCTTCCGGTAGATGTAGCGCGCCTGCGCGGCGATATCGCCCTCGCCGACGATCTCGCGCTGCTCGTTGAGCGCCGTCATGCCCGAGATGTAGAGGAATCCGCCCGCCCGGACTGCGGGCGAGAAGGTCGAGTTCGGATTGGCGCCGGGCGGCAGCACGGCCTGCAGACTGGAATGCATGGGTTACCCCTGGAGGTGGGTTTTCAACAGGAACGTCAGGTGGACCACGCAGTGCGCCTGGCGCGCCGCGTCGGCGGGCGCGTGCGCCGTGTGGATGGAGACTTCTATCGTGGTCTTCGAGCGGCCCTTGGCAACGGGTTCGATCTGCGCGACCCGGTAGACGCACTGCACCGTCTCGTCCACGTAGACCGGGCGCATGAACACCGCCTCGACGCCCACCATCGCGACCATGGCGTCGTGCAGCTGCGCCGACAGCGGCGTGGCGCCGAGCGCGCTGATGGCCACCAGCAGCAGGCCGTGCGCGATCGGCGCGCGCAGGCCCTGGCGCTGTGCGTAGCCGGCATCGTAGTGGATCGGATGGGCATCGCCCGTGAGCGCGGCGAATTGCGCGAAGGCCTGGGCGTCCAGGCGTATTTCCCGCTGCGCGACGACCTGGCCGATGGCGAGGTCGGCGGCCGCGAGCTGCCGGGGCGCATGGGAGGGCGGTTGCACGGGCGCGTCCCCTTCAGTCGACCAGCGAGGCGCTGCCGACCATCACGGTCTTGCCGCCGGCCACGGCCTCGATCTCGCCCTGTTCGTTCAGCGCCGCGACGAAGGTGTCGCCGGGGCAGACCGGGCCGATCCATTTCGTGTGCAGCTTGCCGCGGTACAGCCAGTCGCGCGCATAGCGGCGGGCGCCCAGGTCGGCGGCCAGCGCGGTCATGTGCGGGCCGTGCAGCAGGGTGCCGCGAAAGCCGCGCTGCACCGCATAGTCGTGGTCGTAGTGGATGATGTCGTTGTCGCCGTTGATGCGGCCGTAGCCGTCGATCATGGCCTGGGTGATGTCGAGTGTGCGTTGCATGCGGACTTACTCCGGGACGTGGAAGGTGTTGAGCAAGGTGGCGATGCGCTGGCCGTCCGCGTCGCGGAAGCGGCCTTCCCATTGCACGTAGCGGCGGCCGCGCTTCTCGAATTTGCGCAGGATCGTGCCGGTGGCGGTCACGCGGGTGGTCTCGTCGGCCCAGATCGGGCGGTGCCAGGACATTTCCAGTTCCGCCATCACGATGCCCTGGATCGGCGGGTAGGTCTGGTACACCGGCACGGTCATGTACGGCAGGATGACGTTCGGCGCGGCGGCCTGGCGGCCATCCACCTCGTACAGGGCGGGATCGGCCTGGGAGGCCTCGAAATACTCCTGGACGATGGCCGGGGTGATGTCGAAGGACACCGGGCCCAGCTCGGCGCCTTCGACGAAGGCGGCGTAGGGGGTGCCGGGCGTATCCCCTTCACGGGGCTTGATGTCGCTGGGTCGGGTCATGGCGGTCTCGTTCGGTTGCGGGAGCGGCCATCGTAGGAGCGGCGCGCCGATCCCGCCCGTACGCCGGCGATCTGTGCGCTAAGCGCACGCGGACGGCGCGAGCCGCGCCGATTGCGTCCGGCCGGCGTAAAACCCTGCTGTTATATCGATATATCTGTATATCTAGATTTTTCGATATATGATGCGAACACGCAATGAGGCACTCGCATGGCCATCAATACCGAAGACATTCTCAAGGCGCTGGCGCATCCGGCGCGGCGCAACATCCTGGCCTGGCTCAAGGAGCCGCGGCGGCATTTCCCGCGGCAGGAGCACCCGCTGGAGCTGGGCGTGTGCGCCGGCCAGTTCGAGCGTTGCGGCCTGTCGCAATCCACCGTGTCCACCCATCTGGCCATCCTGCAGCGCGCGGGGCTCATCCAGAGCCGCCGGGTCGGCCAATGGGTGTTCTACCAGCGCAATGAGGCCTGCATTGCCGAGTTTCTCCAGACCATGCAGGCCGAGCTGTAGAGCCGTCCGCCGGTCGTCCGCCTATCCGAGAGGTAAATCCATGTCCACGCTGTTCCAACCGCTGACCGCCGGCAAACTGCGGCTCGCCAACCGCATCGTGATGGCGCCGTTGACGCGCAACCGTTCGCCCAATGCCGTGCCGCCGCCCTTGACGGCCACCTACTACGCGCAGCGCGCCAGCGCCGGCCTGATCATCACCGAAGCCACCGCCATTTCCCACCAGGGCCAGGGCTACGCGGATGTGCCGGGGCTGTACGCGCCCGAACAACTGGCCGGCTGGCGGCGCGTGACGGACGCGGTGCACGCGGCCGGCGGCACGATCGTGGTGCAGCTGTGGCACGTCGGGCGCATTTCGCATACCACCCTGCAGCCGGAGCAGGGCGCGCCGGTCGCGCCTTCGGCGATCCGCGCCCAGGCCCGCACGTACCTGGTCGACGCGCAGGGCAAGGGGCAGTTCGCCGAGACCTCGGAGCCCCGCGCGCTGGCGCTGGACGAATTGCCGGGCATCGTGGAGGATTACCGGCGCGCCGCCCGGGCCGCGATCGACACGGGTTTCGACGGCGTCGAGCTGCATGCCGCCAACGGCTACCTGCTGGACCAGTTCCTGCGTTCGGGCAGCAACCATCGCGACGACGCGTACGGCGGCTCGATCGAGAACCGGGCGCGGCTGCTGCTGCAGGCGCTCGATGCGGTCTGCGCCGAGGTCGGCGCCGACCGCGTCGGCATCCGGCTCTCGCCGGTCACGCCGGCCAATGACGCGCACGACGACCAGCCGCAGCCCTTGTTCGAATACGTGCTGCGCGAGCTGGCGCGGCGCGGCCTGGCCTACGTGCACGTGATCGAGGGGGCGACCGGCGGCGACCGCGCCTACCAGCAGGGGCCGGCTCCGTTCGACTACGCGGCGCTCCAGGCGGCCTACCGCGCCGCGGGCGGCGCCGGCGCCTGGATGGTGAACAACGGCTACGACGCCAGCCTGGCCGAAGAGAAACTGTCCAGCGGGCAGGCCGACCTGGTGGCGTTCGGCAAGCCGTTCATCGCCAACCCCGACCTGGTGGCGCGCCTGCGCCAGGGCGCGGCGCTGAACGAGGGTGATCGCGATACGTTCTATGGCGGCGGCGAGCGCGGCTATACGGACTACCCCGCGCTCGCCTGAGCGCTTACAGGGTCAGGGCGCGGCCGTCGTGCAGCGTGGGCTCGATGCGTCCGTCGGGCTGCCGTTGCATGGGCGGCCCGCTCCAGGCGGGCGGTTCGTCCGCTTCGTCGGGCGGCGCCGCGGCGAGCGGCGCGGGCTCCGGTCGCGGCACCGGCTGCGGCATGAGCGCGGGCGCCGCCACGGGCCCCGCGGCGGCGGCCGCGACCGGTTCGATCTCCGCCGGCACGTACCAGGCGCTGACCTGGACGATGGCGCCGGCTTCGTCATGGTCGACCAGCAGGCGGTTGGCGCCTTCCGGCAGCGGCCAGCGCGGCGGCAGCGCATATTCGGGGTCCAGCCCCACGCCGACCTCTTCGTTGTCGCGCGCGCGGATCCAGCCATGGAAGCGGCAGACGATCATCCAGGCCGTGAGCGCCGCCGCCATGGTCGCGACCACGGTGATATAGACCAGCAGCTCGGCGATCTGCGCGGCGGTGCCGCCCACCGTGACCAGCGAGTGATGGATGTACAGGCTGAACGCGACCCAGGTCAGGATGACCAGCAAGGGACGCACGATGCGGTACCAGCAGCCGTACAGCAAGCCATCGGCCACCCCGTGCTGGTGCACATACTCGCGCAGCGGCGACGCGCTTATATCAATGATCAACGCTTTCATGTTTGATTCCTCGGTCGGGGCTTACCCACCGCGCCCGGCTTTGGGCTCGGCGAAACAGGACGCGCGGCAGCGCGAATACGGTGGTGATCATGCCGATGATCCAGAACGCGATCGGATACCAGACGGCGTCGGCGAAATAGCGGAAGATCCGGTAGTCGTAGGCGCGGTCGACGATGCAGCCGGCAAACAGCTGCGCCAGGCAGGTCAGGAACAGCAGCGTGCCGTGCCAGCGCGGGAATATCTCGAACTGCCAGGCGGGCGGCAGGGCCACGAACTGGCCCAGCACGGCCATGCAGATCAGGAACAGCATGGCGTAGGCCCATAGCACGCTCAGGCTGAACTCCAGGAAGATCGGCCACATCAGGATCTGGCGCGGGTTGAGCATGCGCGGGGCGTATTTCAGCGCGGTCTCGATGCCGCCGCGCGCCCAGCGGTAGCGCTGCTTGAACAGCCCGCGGAAGGTCTCGGGCATCAGGATCCAGGTCAGCGCGCGCGGCTCGTAGCGCAGGGTCCAGCCCGCCAGCTGCAGCTTCCAGCTGATGTCGATGTCCTCGGTCTGCATGTCGGGGCTCCAGTAGCCGACCTGGTGCAGCGCCTGCTTGCGGAACATGGTCATGACGCCGGAGACGGTCATCAGCTTGCCGTAGAGCTGCTGGGTGCGCTTGATCAGCCCCACGATGGACGAGAATTCGCCCACCTGCATGCGGCCCAGCACCGTCGAGCGGTTGCGGATGCGCGGGTTGCCGGTGACCGCGCCGACGTGGCCGGCGTGCAGGAAATGCGTCAGCATGTAGGTGATCGAGTCGGGGTGGGGCAGCGAGTCCCCGTCGATGCACAGCAGGAACTCGGCGTCGCTGAGCTGCGCGGCCGTGTTCAGGCCGATCGCCTTGCCCTCGTTGCGGCTCTGGTGCACCACCAGCAGGCGCGGGTATTGCTCGGCCAGCTCGTTGAGCAGCGCCCCGGTATTGTCGCGGCTGCCATCGTTGACGGCGATGATGCGGTAGTTCGGGTAGTGCATGCGGTCCAGGTGCGCGATCACCTCGGCCACGTTCTCGCCCTCGTTGTAGCAGGGCACGACGATGGCCACGCGCGGCACCCGCGGCAGCAGCGTGGCGCGGTGCTTGCGCCCCTGCTCGAACAGGAAGAAGTGCAGCAGCCCGCCCACGATCCAGAAGTACGACATGAAGAACGGGTAGTAGAAAACGAAGCTGGACAGCACGCTCTTGACGGAGTCGTTCATGGGCTACCTCTGCGTCGGCTCGGCCTGCGACGCGCTGCCGTACAGCGTGGTCTGGCGCGATAGTTCCTGGGCCTTGGTCAGGCGGCGCTTTTCCAGCGTCGACTTGAGCGACATCACATCGCGCAGCACTTCGGCGTCAGGGTGGTTGGCGATGAAATCGTCCGGGTAGTAGCCGTAGTTGATGGCGCCCAGGCTGCGCAATTGCACCATCTGCCTGCGCAGTATCTCGGTATCGATCGGCTTGCCCACGCGCCAGTCGCGCGCCTGCAGCTCGAAGATGGTGCGCTCCAGGCCCTTCTGGCGCGCCACGGCGGCCACCAGCTGGCGCATCCATTGCTCGGGCCGCGCGGCGCCTTCCATGTTGGGCATGGCCATCAACGCCACGAAATCGTAGCTCTTGAGGAATTCCGGCAGGCTCTGGCCGTACCACGCCTCGGAGACGGGATCGAGCACCGGCTGGGCGTAGAGATTGCGCGCCACCACCATGTCGCGGTCGTTCTGGTAGCCGGACACGATATGGCGCAGGTGCATCGTGAAGTCGATCAGGTAGCGGATCTTGCCCTTGGACCATTGCTGGGCCAGCTTGGGGTCGGCGCGTATCGCCGCGATGTCGGGCGGCAGGCCCCAGCCCTGGTAGGTGGCCAGCGCCTCGGGGCTGCTGTCCTCGGTGTCGTCGAGCACGGCGTCGTCATGGAACAGCAGGCCGTCGAAGTGGGCCGCCTTGGCGAGGTCTTCGTAGATCTCGCTGATGACGCGGTGGGCGTCCGGGTGGAACGGGCTGAGCCGGGTCGGGCTGCCCAGGCCGCGCTCGCCGGGCTTGCGGGTCGTCGACTGCACCACCTTGCCGTAGGCCGGGTTGCCGGGCGGCACCGAGAAGGTCAGCACGGGCAGCCAGGCGTACACCATCACGCCGGCGCGGGTTTTCAGCTGCCAGGCCACGCGGTTGAACAGGTCGGCGCGCATCGGCAGGTGGCGGTTGGGAAAGTACACCTCGGTGATGTCGCCGTCGCCCTTGGGGTCGGCGAAGGCCTGCAGGTAGACGGCGCTGGGCGCCAGGTCCTTCATGCGGTCGATCAGCTGGCCGAGGTTGCGGTTCTGCTGCTCGGGGTCGGGGTCGTAGATGTAGTCCAGGTCGACCTGCACGATGCGCTCGATGGGACGGACCTGGCCGTGGTAGCTGACCGGTTCGCGCATGGCGCGGGCCACCGTGGCGACGTTGACCTCGTAGTCCACCAGGCTGCGACGGATCTGCGTCAGCGCCACGTCGGGTGTGTTGGGGCCGGGCTGCAGCGTCAGGCCGATGTTCAGGCCCAGTTCGGCGGCCACCTGGTCGGTGTCGCGGTTGTGCGCGCCATAGGGCCAGACGATGGAGCGGATGGTCACGCCGGTGTGTTCGCGGATCAGGTCGGCGCTGGTCTTGAGGTCCTGCCGCACGCGGGCGCGGTATTCGGCGTCGTTCTCGTAGCGGCCGCTGGCCGGCAGGTACTGGCGCGAGGACGCCGCCGGCTGTTCATTGCCCTGCGGGTTGGCCAGCACGCCGCGGTGCATGTTGTGCGAATGGGAGGCCAGCTCGACCAGGCCGGATTGCGCCATTTCGCGCAGCTGCGCCCAGGTCATGAAGAAGTCGTGCGGCACTTCGATCTTGGGGCTGAGGCGGATCTTGGTGCCGGCCGGCGCGTCGGTCCAGCTGGTGACGACGGCGACCACCGCGGGGTAGTTGAATTTCTTCAGCAGCGGAAACACCTTGGTGTAGGTGCTGGCGTAGCCGTCGTCGAAGGTCAGCAGGATGGGGCGCGGCGGCAGCGGGCGCACGCCGGCGCGCGAGTCGATGATCTGCTGCATGCTGACCGGGTTGAGTCCCTTTACGCGTATCCACTCGAACAGGTCGGTCAGCGTGCGCGTCTCGATGGCGAACTGATCGGGCATGTCGGCGAACGAGGCGCGCAGGTTGTCGCGCACGTCGTGCATGCACAGCACCCGGAACGTCAGGCCGTCGTCGGGATCCGGGGGCGGGAGCATGTCCACCTTGTAGGCGTGCGCGGGCAGCATCAGCAGGCCCAGCGCGCAGCAGGCAAGCCATTTCAGCAGGGTCCGGTGCATGGTGGTCATGGTGCTCAGAAGGGAATGTTCAGGGTGAGGTAGAACAAGGTGCGGTTCTCCGGGTCGCCGTCATAGCTGTGGCGGCCATAGCCCACGCCGTAGGTGATGCTGGTCTGGCGCGGCAGGTCCCAGACCTGCTCCAGGCGCAGCTGCCACAGGGCGCTGTTGCCGTGCTCGGCCTGGTTGTAGACCCCGCCGGTGGCGTAGACGCGCTGGCGGAACGCGTACTGGCCGTCGCGCCACGGACGCCATTCGTACATGGCGGTGACCTGCGCGGTCAGGTCATGGTCGGGGCTGAAGTACTCGGTGTTGGTCTTGCTGTTGTTCGAGTACGCCACGCTGGTCCAGGTGCTGACGCTGTGGCGCGGCACGGTCCACAGGTTCTGGAACCAGGTGGCGCCGATGGTCTGGCGGGTGTTCGAGTCGCTATAGCGCTGCAGCTGGTAGGCCACGTCGTAATAGGTGCGCTCGGTCGGCTGGTAGCGCGCCGACACGCCGCTGCTCCAGCCATGGATGCCGGCCCGGTAGGCCTTCCACGGCAGGTCGTTGCTGTCGCTGTCGAAGTTGGCGGCCAGCCGCCAGCCGTCCGATGGTTGCCAGGCCACATTGGCCGAGGCGCCGAACCGGCCCGACGGGCCGGTGGACTGGTGCAGCTCGGTCGAGGCCTCGATGCTGCCGCGGCGGTACTCCAGGCCGGCGCCGTTGCGCACCCGCGACTTGTCGCCGTCGCCCAGGTCCGCATAGCCGGTGAACTGGTGGAAGAACAGGCGGTAGTTGTGCGAGATCGGGCTGGTGTACAGCATGGTGTTGAGCGACCATTCCCGGTTGGCGATGGTGGAGTTGTCGTTGCTGCTGTTGTCGCCGCCGTGGCCGATGTCTCCGCCGAAATCCATGGTCAGGAGCGGCGACTGGTACACCTCGTAGTCGCGCTTGAGATTGCGCACGCTGCTGCTTTCGGGAAAGCGCTCGGACAGCGTGTTGACGATGGCTTCGGCCTCGGGGTATTCGCGCAGCGCCATCGAGGCGCGCGCCAGGCCGGTCATGGCCTGGATATCGTCCGGCCGCTCGGCCAGCGCGGTGGTGAACGCCGCCTTGGCCTCGCGCGGGCGGGCATCGCCCAGCCGCGCGCTGGCCGCCGCGTTGCGCAGGCCCGAGCTGAACGGCGCATCGTGCTGCAGCGCGTCGATGGCCAGCGTGCCGGCCTCGGTTTCGCCGGAATACATCAGGTACTGCGCGCGCAGGCGCTGCGCCGTGGCGTAGTCTTCATTGGGCCGTTCGGCCACCGGCGCGTTCTCGACATATTGCGGCGAGGTTTTCTCGATGCGCTGCAAGAGCTCTTCGGCATCCTCGTAGCGGCCGCGGTCCATATAGGCGAAGAACAGCGACTCCTGGGTCGGGACGCGGTCGATGTCGCCCGGGCCGGCCTTGGCCAGCGCTTCCTCGTAGCAGGCGATCGACTCGTCGTAGCGCTCTTCGTAGGCGTAGGCGTTGCCGGCCGAAACCAGCACGTAGGGGTGCACCGGCGTATTGGTGGCGCGCAGCCCCTCGTACAGCTTGATGGCGTCCGCGTAGCGGCCGCGCAGGCCCAGGCCATAGATCATGTCGCTGATCACCGCCGTGCGCAGCGACGCATATTCGGGCGCCAGCGGCAGGCTGTCGAGCAGTTGCCAGCCATCGGCCAGCGCCGCGTCCAGCGTCGCGAAACGCTCCGGCCCGGTCAGGTTCCAGGTTTCGGCACGCGACCAGCGCAGGCGCTGGGCGATCGCGGCATGCTGCAGCTGCGCATATTCCAGCGGCGTGAACAGCGACCGGTGTTCGGTGGCCAGGTCCAGCGCCAGGTTGGCCGCGCCGCTGCGGCTGGCCTCCTGCACCTGATCCCGCACCGGCGGGGCGGCGGCGGCCGCCGCGCCCACGAACGCCAGCCCCGCCACCAGCAGCCGAGTCCGCCGCAGGCCGCGCACGGATGCGGGCCGGGTACGCCTGGTTTGTTCGTTGTTCATAGGACAGCGTTCTACGAAAACGCCAGATCCGCGCGGGACGTGGCCGATTGATGGGGTGGAGGCCATCTTAGAAATGACGCCACCGTTTGAATAGGGCGCCATTTGGCGTACCGCCCTTACACCATCCTTCAGATAGCACTTTTGGATGAGGGCAATCTTTTGTATGCTGTAAAAAAATCCACTGACGTATTGTGCAATGAGCCAATCTATGAGAAGCGCCGCCAAATGGTGGGGCCCCGCGGCCACCTGGACGATGGCGGCCCTGCTGGTGTTGCTGGTGGGCCATGGCGTGGTGCCGGAGGCGGCGCGGGTCTCCGATGCGCCGCTGCTGGACGCCATGGCCGCGCATGCCTACCTGCTGAACTGGGCCGCCGGGTTGATGGCCCTGATCGGCTGGGGCGACAGCCTGGTGCTGTACCGGCGCACCCGTCGCCGCGCGGTTTGAAAACACGGCTGGACAGTTTGAAAAAACGCGGTATAATTTCGCCTCTTTACAGCGCCCGTAGCTCAGTTGGATAGAGTACTTGGCTACGAACCAAGGGGTCGTGGGTTCGAATCCTGCCGGGCGCGCCAATATGAAAAGCCGCCATGCCTTGCGCATGGCGGCTTTTTGCTTTGCGGCGGCGGCGCTTGCCGTCTCGCGGGTTTGAGGGCTGGCCGTATGCCCTTACACTTGCCGTACTTTTCGCAGCCACTTTGACTCTTCGAGGTGAAGGCGGACTGCCGTGGCGTGCCTTGCCGGCGAGCGGGGCGCGCGGCCGCGGCGGCGCGCCGCAGGAGCCTATGCCCGCATCCCAGGACAAACCCGATGTGCCGCCCGGTCCTTATCATTTTTCCGAGCAGGTCGGCCATTTGTTGCGGCGCGCCTACCAGCGCCACGTGGCGATCTTCCAGCAGACCATTCCCGATTCCAAGCTGACCGCGGCGCAGTTCGTGGTGCTGTGCGCGCTGCGCGACCAGGGCGCGTGCTCGCTGGTCGACGTGGTCAAGGCGACCGCCATCGACCAGGCTACCGTGCGCGGCGTCATCGAGCGCCTGAAGGCGCGCAAGCTGCTGGCCGTCTCGCACGACCCGGCCGACCGCCGCAAGGTGCTGGTGACGCTCACGTCCGACGGACGTTCGCTGGTCGAGGAAATGGTGCCGTTTGCCGAGCAGATCACGCAAAGCACCTTCGGCGGGCTCAATCCCGCCGAGCGCGTGGCCATCGTCTACCTGCTGCGCAAGATGAGCGACGCCGACGATCCTGTCGGACGGCAGCCCGAAGTGTAGGGGAAAGTACTAGGCAAATTAAAGCGTCAACACTCTAATTTTTGGCTTTGCCATCAATCTCGCGGGACGTCGATGCAGGCAGCAAAAGGCGTTTTCCCTGCATTTTATTGATTTGTAATTCAATGATTTTGTGTGGATATTCGGGTATTCCCGTAGAAATTCGAATAGCCTTTTCAACGATGTGGTTATAGCGTGCCGGCTTGGTGTTTACATGCAGAATTCAAGTGTGTACGCTTTATCATATCCCGCGCGTCCAGGCTTGCAGGCTAGCCGCGTCCACACGCAGTGATACCGTCGTCAACTCAAGGGGAAAAATCATGAACGGTCGCAACCGCTACGCCCGATTGCTGGGCGCAACCTGCCTGACGCTGCTGGGCGCATCGGCCTGGGCGCAGGACACCATCAAGATCGGCGAGATCAACAGCTACAAGTCGCAGCCCGCCTTTCTCGAGCCCTACAAGAAGGGCATGCAGCTGGCGCTGGACGAGGTCAACGACGCGGGCGGCATCGCGGGCAAGAAGCTGGAGCTGGTGATCCGCGATGACAACGCCAACCCGGGCGAGGCGGTGCGCGCCGCCGAGGAACTGATCTCGCGCGAACGCGTGGACATGCTGACCGGCTCGTTCCTGTCGCACATCGGCCTGGCGCTGACCGACTTCGCCAAGCAGAAGAAAGTGTTCTTCCTGGCCAGCGAGCCGCTGACCGACAAGATCGTCTGGCAGGACGGCAACCGCTACACCTACCGCCTGCGCACCTCGACCTACATGCAGGTCGCCATGCTGGTGCCCGAGGCGCTGAAGCTGAAGAAAAAGCGCTGGGCCATCGTCTACCCCAACTACGAATACGGCCAGTCGGCCGTGGCGACCTTCAAGACGCTGATGAAGGCCGGCCAGCCCGACATCGAGTTCGTCTCGGAACAGGCCGCGCCGCTGGGCAAGGTCGATGCCGGCAGCGTGGTGCAGGCGCTGGCCGACTCCAAGCCCGACGCGATTTTCAACGTGCTGTTCGCCGCCGACGTGACCAAGTTCGTGCGCGAGGGCACGACGCGCGGGCTGTTCAAGGACCGGCCGGTGGTCAGCGTGCTGACCGGCGAGCCGGAGTACCTCGATACCTTCCGCGACGAGACGCCGGCCGGCTGGATCGTCACCGGCTATCCGTGGCAGTTCATCGAAACCCCCGAGCACCAGGCGTTCCTGAAGGCCTACCAGGCCAAGTTCAAGGATTATCCGCGCCTGGGTTCGGTGGTGGGCTACAGCGCCATCAAGTCGCTGGCCGAGGGCATCAAGCGCGCCGGCGGCAAGACCGACACCGAGTCCATGATCAAGGCGTTCGCGGGCCTGAAGCTGACCATCCCGTTCGGTCCGATCGAATACCGCACGCTGGACAACCAGTCCACCATGGGGGCTTATGTGGGCAAGCTGGCGTCCAGGGACGGCAAGGGCGTGATGGTCGACTTCCGCTATGTCGATGGCGCCGCCGCCCAGCCTGCGGACGAGGAAGTGCGCAAGCTGCGCAAGGCCGATTGATCCACGCGCGGCGCGTCCGTGTCGCGGACGCGCCGTCGCGGGCGGGGTGCATCGTCGCGACGATGCGTGATTTCCTAGAGGTATCGCGGTTATGGATCTGACAGGTTTCCTGGCGCAGCTGCTCAACGGGCTGGCCGAGGCATCGTCGCTGTTCCTGGTGGCGGCCGGGCTCTCGCTGATTTTCGGCGTGACGCGCATCGTCAATTTCGCGCACGGCTCGCTCTACATGCTGGGCGTGTACGTGGCGTATTCGATCGTCGAGCGCGTGGGCGGCACCGCGCTGGGTTTCTGGTTCGGCCTGCTGGCCGCGGCGCTGGCCGTCGGCGTGGTGGGCGCGGCCATCGAGGTCGTGCTGTTGCGCCGCATCTATCGCGCGCCGGAGCTGTTCCAGCTGCTGGCGACCTTCGCCCTGGTGCTGGTCATCAACGACGCCGCGCTGTGGATCTGGGGCGCCGAGGATCTGCTGGGGCGGCGCGCGCCGGGCCTGACCGGCGCGGTCGACCTGCTGGGCCGCCAGTATCCGGTCTACAACCTGGTGCTGATCGTGGTCGGGCCGGTGGTGCTGGGGCTGCTCTGGCTGCTGCTCACGCGCACGCGCTGGGGCACCCTGGTGCGCGCGGCCACGCAAGACCGCGAGATGCTCGGCGCGCTGGGCGTGAACCAGGCCTGGCTGTTCACCGGGGTGTTCGCGCTGGGCGCCATGCTGGCCGGGCTGGGCGGCGCGCTGCAGCTGCCGCGCGAGCCGGCCAGCCTGAGCCTGGACCTGCGCACCATCGGCGATGCGTTCGTCATCGTGGTGGTGGGCGGCATGGGATCGATTCCGGGCGCCTATGTGGCCGCGCTCATCATCGCCGAGATCAAGGCGCTGTGCATCGGCCTGGGCACCGTGACCCTGCTGGGCCTGAGCATTTCGTTTTCCAAGCTGACGCTGGTGGTGGAGTTCGCCTTCATGGCGCTGGTGCTGGTGTTTCGCCCCTGGGGCCTGTTCGGGCGCCCGCAGGGCGCCAGCCGCAACTCGGCGCCCATCGAGGCGCCGCTGCGGCCCGCCGGGCCGCGTCTGCGCATCCTGTGGGGCGTGCTGCTGGCCGCGCTGGCGGTGCTGCCGCTGCTGGCGCAGTGGCTGCCGTACGCGGTGGTGCTGACGCAGGACATCCTGATCGCCGCGCTGTTTGCCGTCAGCCTGCATTTCATGATGGGGCCGGGCGGCATGCATTCGTTCGGCCACGCGGCGTACTTCGGGCTGGGCGCCTACGGCGCGGCCTTGCTGCTGAAGGCCGCTGCGCTGCCCATGGAAGCGGCGCTGGCCTTCGCGCCACTGGTGGCCGCGCTGGGCGCGCTGGTGTTCGGCTGGTTCTGCGTGCGCCTGTCGGGCGTCTACCTGGCCATGCTGACCCTGGCGTTCTCGCAAATCGTCTGGTCGGTGGTGTTCCAGTGGGACGACTTCACCGGCGGCTCCAACGGCATGATCGGCGTCTGGCCGGCCGAGTGGCTGTCCGGCACCGCCTACTACTATCTGGCGCTGGCCGTGGTCGCGGCCGCCGTGCTGGGCCTGCGGCGCGTGCTGTTCTCGCCATTCGGCTACGCGATGCGCGCCGGGCGCGATTCCAGCCTGCGCGCCGACGCCATCGGCATCGACGTCAAGCGGGTGCAGTGGGCGGCCTTCGTGGTGGCAGGCGCGTTCGGCGGCCTGGCCGGAGCGCTGTATGCGTTTTCCAAGGGCAGCATTTCGCCCGACACCATGGCGGTCAGCAAATCGGTCGACGGCCTGGTGATGGTGCTGCTGGGCGGCATCCAGACCCTGATCGGCCCGGTCGTGGGCGCGACGGCGTTCAACGTGCTGCAGGATTACATCATGCGCGCCACCGAGTACTGGCGCGCGCTGTTCGGCGGCGTCATCCTCCTGCTGGTGCTGGTGTTCCCGCAGGGGATCGCGGGATTCTGCCAGCAGGCGGGGCAATGGTGGAGCGCGCGCGCCGGCAAGGACCGGCCGCCGCGCAATGGCGGCGCCTTCGTCGGCGGACCGCGGGAGAAGCAGGCATGAGTCTGTTGCAGGTCAGGAATCTCAGCAAGGCGTTTGGCGGCGTGCGGGCCGTCGATGACATCAGCTTCGATCTGGCGGCCGGCGAACTGCTGGCGTTGATCGGCCCCAACGGGGCGGGTAAGTCCACCACCTTCAACATGGTGGGCGGACAGCTGCCGGCCACCACGGGCTCGGTCAGGCTGGACGGCCACGAGCTGGTGGGCATGCGCCCGCGCGACATCTGGCGCCTGGGCGTGGGCCGCACCTTCCAGATCGCGGCGACCTTCGCCTCGCTGACGGTGGCCGAGAACGTGCAGATGGCGCTGTTGTCGCATCATCGCCGCATCTTTTCGTTCGGCTCGCTGGCGGCGCGCCAGTACCGCGAGCCGGCGCTGGCGCTGCTCGAGCAGGTGGGCATGCGCGACCAGGCCGAGCGGCCCTGCAGCGAGCTGGCCTATGGCGATGTCAAGCGGGTCGAGCTGGCCATGGGGCTGGCCAACGACCCCAAGCTGCTGCTGATGGACGAGCCCACCGCCGGCATGGCGCCGCAGGAGCGCAATGCGCTGATGGCCTTGACCAAGCGGCTGGTGGTCGATCGGGGCATGGCGGTGCTGTTCACCGAGCACAGCATGGACGTGGTGTTCGCGTACGCGGACCGCATGATCGTGCTGGCGCGCGGCCGCCTCATCGCCGAGGGGAGCGCGCAGGAGATCCGCAACCATCCCAAGGTGCAGGAAGTGTATTTCGGCACCGGCAAGACCTTCGAGAAACATTCCGCCGGAGCCGCAGCATGAACACAGTCGCCGAGCCTGCCCGCGCCGCCGCCACGCAGGCGCCCGCGCTGCTGCGCGTGGCGGGACTCAATGCCTGGTATGGCGCCGCCCATATCCTGTTCGACGTGGACCTGGAGGTGCGGCGCGGCGAGGTCGTGGCGCTGATGGGACGCAACGGCGCGGGCAAGTCCACCACCTTCAAGGCCATCATGGGCCTGCTGGCCAAGCGGCGCGGCGCGGTCGAGTTCATGGGCCGCGACATCGCCGGCATGCAGCCGTTCGAGATCGCGCGGCTGGGGCTGGGTTTCGTGCCCGAGGACCGGCGCGTGTTCACCGATCTCACGGTCACCGAGAACCTGGAAGTGGGGCGCCAGCCGGCGCGGCGCTGGCCGGACGGCAGCGCGGCGCTGAACTGGCAGCCGGACGCGCTGTACGAGCTGTTTCCCAACCTGGGCGCCATGCAGGACCGTCCGGGCGGGCAGATGAGCGGCGGCGAGCAGCAGATGCTGACGGTGGCCCGCACGCTGATGGGCAACCCTTTCCTGGTGCTGCTGGACGAACCCTCCGAGGGGGTGGCGCCGGTCATCGTCGAGCAGATGGCCGGCATGAT
This sequence comes from Bordetella genomosp. 6, assembly GCF_002119705.1. Classification (NCBI taxonomy): domain Bacteria; kingdom Pseudomonadati; phylum Pseudomonadota; class Betaproteobacteria; order Burkholderiales; family Alcaligenaceae; genus Bordetella; species Bordetella genomosp. 6. The sequence continues at coordinate 3,333,838 of NZ_CP021107.1, read as the reverse complement.
CCTGGCGCTGAAGGCGCAAGGCGCCAGCATCCTGCTGTCGGAGCAGAACGTGCATTTCGCCGAGCTGGTTTCCGATCGCGTCTATGTGCTGGAGAAGGGCCAGATCCGCTACAGCGGGTCGATGGCCGAACTGGCCGACAACGAGGAAGTGCGCCGCGCCTACCTGACGGTGTGAGTGCTGCCTGGCGCGGGCAACAGGTGCCTGTCCCGGTTGGGACAGGCACCTGTTGCCGGCGGCGCCGCTCATTCCTGCCGCGACAGCTCCCGCACCCGTTGCGCGACGTCCCGCCAGGCCGGTTCGTCCGGCGCGAAGCGGGCGCGCATGTATTGCACCAGGTCGGCGACCTGTCCGGCGTCCAGGCTGTCGCCGAAGGCGGGCATGTAGCCCAGCTGGCCATTGGCGGGCTCGACGATGCCGTGCAGGATGACCTGGATCAGATTGTCGGGGCGCGCGCTGTGCAGGTTGGTATTGAGCGCCAGCGACGGCCGCACGCCGAATTGCGGCGCGGTATTGCGCGTTTCGTGGCAGACGGCGCACGCGCCCTGGAACAGGCGTTCGCCGTTCGGCGGCAGCAGGCGCGTGCCGGGTTCGCTGGCGTTTTCCAGCGCCTGCACCGTGGCGTCGACGTCGACGCTGTCGGCGGGCGGGCCCAGCGACGACAGATAGTGCGCCATGGCGCGCACGTCCGCGTCGGGCAGCTGGGCCATGCTTTGCACGACCGGCGCCATCGGGCCGGCGGCCACGCCGTGGCGCGCCGAGAAGCCGGTGCGCAGATACGCGTAGAGGTCCTGTTCGGTCCACGGCACGGGCGCGCGCGACAAGGCGTTCAGGGCGGGCGCGTCCCAGCCCTCGGCCACGCCGCCGCCCAGGAAATGCCGCGCGCCGCCGCGTTCGGCGCCCAGGCTGTTGCGCGGCGTGTGGCAGGCCCCGCAGTGCCCGGCGCCCTGCACCAGATAGGCGCCGCGGTTCCACAGCGTGGAGCGTTCGGGGTCGGGCTGGTAGGGGCGCGGATCGTGGAACAGCGCATTCCAGCCGGCCATCAGCGGGCGCAGGTTGTAGGGGAAGGGCAGGCGCGTCGGCGGCGGCGTGGCCGCCACCGGCGGCTGCGCCATCAGGTAGGCGTACAGCGCCTGCATGTCGGCTTCGCTCAGCTTGGCGAACGAGGTGTAGGGAAAGGCGGGGTACAGCTGGCGGCCATCGCGGTGGATGCCTTGGCGCATGGCGCGCTCGAACGCCGCGTATGACCATTGCCCGATGCCGGTCGCGACGTCGGGCGTGATGTTGGTGGTGTGGATGGCGCCGAACGGCGTGTCCAGCGCCAGCCCGCCGGCATTGGGCGCGCCGCCGGGCGCAGTGTGGCACACCACGCAATCGCCCGCGGCGGCCACCAGCCGGCCGCGCTCGATCGCCGCGGCAGAGTACAGGCCGGGTTCGGGGCCGGCGATGGGCGCGATGGCCGGGCGCCACGGCCAGGCGGCGACAACCAGCCCGGCCGCCGCGGCGGCAATGCCGCTGAGCCAGGCGTAGGCGCCACGGTTGCCGCGCGGGGCCCGCCGGGCGGCTGACAGCGCGCGGCGCGCCTGCGCGCCGTTGAAGGGCGGTTCGCGCAGGCGCACGCCGGTGGCGTCGAAAATCGCGTTGGCCACCGCGGCCGCGGCGGGCAGCGAGGCGGCCTCGGACCAGGCCAGCGCGGTTGGCGTGGCCAGCGCGCGGGCAGGGCGTACGACTTCCGGCGTCGGCAGCTGGCAGGCGGCGGGCGCGGCGGGGACGCCCCAGTCGTCGTAGGCGGCCGGCGCGCCGAGCAGGCGGCCCGCGGTGTCGCGCAGATGCTGCTCGATGCGCGGCGCGTCCTGGCCGGGCGCGGCCGCCTCTTCGAGGTCGTGGCCGACCACCACGCGGGTCAGCGCGACCTTGCCGCTGTCGGGGTCGACCGCCACGTCGGCGACCCAGGCCGACCAGCTGCGCAGCGGCGGGTCGGTGCTGTCGTCGATGACGCTGGCATAGGCGAAGCCGCGTCCGCCGCGCCCGGCGGCCTGCCAGCCGGCCTGCTGCGCGACTTGCCGGATCAGCGCCGCGCCGCGCGCGTCGTCCAGGTGGCGCAGCCGGTACTCGACCGGGTCGACGCCGGCGCGGACCGCGGCCTCGTCGAGGAACGACTCCAGCGCGAACACCTGCGCCGCGCGCTGCCCGGGCAGGCGGGCCGCGCCGGGCGGCAGGGCGCCCTGGCTGTCGGCGGCCAGCCGGGCGGCGGCAAAGCGGTAGGGCGGGGCGTCGGCGGGCGCGGCGGCCGTGCCGCCGGCCAGCAGGCGGGCCAGGCTGGGGCGGGGCAGGCTGGCGCCGTCGTGGTGGATGCGCAGCGCGGCAATGCCGCCCTGCGCGTCGAAGTCGGCGCCCAGCCGGATCGCGCCGCTGGACGGCGCCGCCGGCCAGGGAACAGGGTTGCCGGCCACGCGTACCGGCTGGCCCACGGCGCGCGACAGCAGCGCCGCGTCGGCGGCCGTGTCGATGGCGGCGATGTCGGCGGCTTGCCCCGGCGGGGGGCCATATGCCAGCACGCGCACCGCATCGGGCGGCAGGTCCAGCAAGGCGGCCAGTTCGCGCCGCAGCGCCGGCGCGGCGGCGGCCGTCCAGACGGTCAGCGCGCCGTCGCGCCACCAGGCCAGCGCCCAGGTCGACATGCCGAGGCTGTCGGCCGCCGGCCAGCGGTAGCGCTGTTCGAACGGCATCGACGCGGCCGCGTCCGCGCGGCCTTGTTGCCACAACGGGTGGGCGTCGGCCGCCGGCGGCGCGGCGCGCCACTGCACCGGCAGCCGCGCGGCGGCCTGCTGCGCCAGCTCCGGCCGGGTGGCGACGATGCCGACGAAATCCCGCGCCACGAGCACGTGCACGATGCCGGGCAAGCCTTGCAAGGCGCTGGCGTCGGCATGGGCGGCGTGAGGGCCGGTATAGCGTTCGCCGTTCCAGCTGGCGCGCGGGGGGCGCAGCACCAGGCCGGCCAGCACGCCGGCGGCTGGCGGCGCCAGGTCGGCGCCGCCGGCCGGCAGGGCGGCCATGGGGGCGGCCTGCGGCGGGTCGGCGCGGCTCATGCCTGTCGCGCGGCCCACAGGCGCGCCGCGCGGCGCGCCGCCGCCATGATTTCGATATGCGTGCCGCAGCGGCACAGGTGATACTGCAACTCGCGGCGGATGTCTGCGTCGGTCGGCGCGGCATTGCGCAGCAGCAGCGCCTGGATGGCCATGATCATGCCGTTGAGGCAGTATCCGCATTGCGCGGCCTGTTCGTCGATGAAGGCCTGCTGCACCGGGCCGGGCGCCTGCGGCGTGCCCAGCCCTTCGAGCGTGGTGATGGCGTGCCCGGCCGCGCCGCGCACGGGTATCGTGCAGGCGCGCGCGGCCACGCCGTCGACCAGCACGGCGCATGCGCCGCACTCGCCCAGTCCGCAGCCGAACTTGGGCCCGTTCAGGCACAGGTCGTTGCGCAGGATGTAAAGCAGCGGGGTGTCGGGATCCGCCGTCACCGTGTGGCGGCTGGCGTTGACCTCGAGCGTGAAGTCGCGAGTGGCTGCAGGCATGGCGATACGGCAAACCTCGATGCGGCGCGGCAAGCTGCGCAGGTTATCCGGACTGGGCGGCGCGCGGCCAGGGGGATAACCCCTGGTGGCGCGCCGGCGGCGGGCGGCTTCAGGCCGCCGCGCGCCTGCCTTCGACCAGCGGCTCGGCGTACACGTCGTAGCCGAAGCACCAGTCCGGGTTTTCGTTGGTGCGCAGCCACGTATTGTCGTGCGATACCCGTTGCACGCGGCTGGCGCGTTCGGCGCGGTTGTCCTCGTACAGGCGGAAGGCGGCGGCGTGGTCCTGCAGCCCGGTCTGCTCGAAGATGCGCGTCAGCATGGCGGCGTCCTCGATCGCCATGGCCGCGCCTTGCGCCATGTGCGGTTTCATCGGGTGGCAGGCATCGCCCAGCAGCACGATGCGGCCGCGGCTCCACAGCGGCAGCGGATCGCGTTCGAGCAGGGGCCATTTGGAAACCTCGGGCGTGGCCTCGATGAGCGCCTGCACGGTCGGATGCCAGCCGGCGAAGGCCGCGCGCATTTCGGCCTTGCTGCTGGGCACCCAGCTCTTGCCCATGTCCCATTGCTGCTCGGGCACGCCGGTCACGTAATAGATTTCATCACGCTTGCCGGTGACGAAGTAGACCATCATATGGCGATCGTCCGACCACCACTTGACGCACATGTCGAAAGGCAGCGAGCCGCTGTCCAGCGGCGTGGGGAATACCGCGCGGTGCGCCACGTAGCCGGTGTACTTGGGCAGTTCGGCGCCCAGCAGGTGTTCGCGCAGCCGGGAGTTGACGCCGTCGGCGCCGATCACGATCTCTGCCTCCTCGACCGAGCCGTCGGCGAAGTGCAGGCGCACCACCTCGTCGTCCTCGTCCACGCGCGTCAGGCGCTTGTTGAACTGCAGCAGGCCCGCCGGCAGGGCGGCGGTCATCAGGGCATGGAAGTCGCCGCGATGCACCGTCAGGTACGTGGCGCCGTAATGCGAGACGGCGTAATCGCCCAGCGGGATGCGGGCCAGTTCTTCGCCGGTCCGCCAGTCGCGGCTGTACCAGTAGTCCGGGTGCGAGCCCTGGCGGTTGAGCTCGTCCTCGATGCCGATGCGCCGCATGATCTTCATCACGTTGGGCCCGAGATGGATGCCCGCCCCCAGCCGGGAGAAGGCCGGCGCCTGCTCGTACAGGCGTACATTGAAGCCGGCGCGCGCCATGAGCGCCGCGCCCGCGGTGCCGCCGAGACCGGCGCCGATGACAGCGATTCTGGGTTTGCCTTGCACGGTTTTTCTCCTGGAGTGAGGCGTGGAGCGGACCTGCGGTGCTCATGAAAATAAAGTGTACACACTCAAAATTGGCAAGTAAACAAGGAATCGTCCGCGGCTTTCTTCAAGCGCGTCCAGTATGGCGGCTGTTTGTAGCAAGTTGTTGTCTATACGATGTTTTCATAGGGGTTTTCCCTGACTTCAACGGCTCGAGCCGGCAGGGAGCGAGCTATTGCCACGGCCTGGCATAGCTGTGAAAATAAAGCGTATACATCTTATTAAGGGCGTCTTTCGGCGCCCGGTTACCGGGAGCAGGGCGTGCAGAAGACCTACCGCATTGGCCAGATCGTGCCGAGTTCGAATACGACGATGGAGACGGAGATACCCGCGATGCTGCTGGCGCGCCAGCAGATTCGCGGGGAGCGCTTCACTTTTCATTCGAGCCGGATGAGGATGAAGAAGGTGGTCAAGGAGGAGCTGGCGGCGATGGACGCGGAGTCGGATCGCTGCGCGGTGGAGCTGAGCGATGCGCGGGTGGACGTGCTGGGTTATGCGTGCTTGGTGGCGATCATGGCGATGGGCCGGGGGTATCACCGTCAGTCGCAGGCGCGGCTGACGGCGCACACGGCGGCCAACGGGGGCGAGGCGCCGGTGATTACCAGCGCGGGGGCGCTGGTCGATGGGCTGAAGGTGATGGGGGCCAAGAAGATCGCGGTGGTGGCGCCGTACATGAAGCCGCTGACCGAGCTGGTGGTGGACTACATCGGCCACGAGGGCTACGAGGTGGTGGATTACCGGGCGCTGGAGATACCGGACAACCTGGATGTGGGACGCCATGATCCGGCGCGGCTGCCGGAGATCGTGGCGGGGCTGGACTACCGCGAGGCGGACGTGATCGTGCTGTCGGCGTGCGTGCAGATGCCGTCGCTGGCGGCGATTGCCAAGGTGGAGGCGCAGACGGGCAAGCCGGTGGTGACGGCGGCGGTGGCCACGACGTACGCGATGCTCAAGGCGCTGGGGCTGGAGCCGGTGGTGCCCGGGGCGGGCGCGCTGCTGTCGGGCGCGTATTGAGAGAGGAGGGGAGCGAGCGATGAGCAATTTTCAGTATGGCGGCAACGTGCAGGCCAACGGGATCCGGCAGCACTACCTGCGCTACGGGGGCGAGCGGGCCGGGCGCGATCCGGTGATCATCGTGCCGGGGATCACCAGCCCGGCGGTGACCTGGGGTTTCGTGGGCGAGCGCTTTGGCGAGCAGTTCGACACCTACATCCTGGATGTGCGCGGCCGGGGGCTGTCGCAGTCGGGGCCGCAGCTGGACTATGGGCTGGACGCGCAGGCCGAGGACCTGCTGGCGTTTGCGCGCGCGCTGGGGCTGTCGCGCTACAGCGTGGTGGGGCATTCGATGGGCGCGCGCATCGGGATCCGGGCGGCGCGCACGGGCGAGGCGGGGCTGGCGCGGCTGGCGATGGTGGACCCGCCGGTGTCGGGCCCGGGGCGGCGGGCGTATCCGGCGCAGCTGCCGTGGTACGTGGACTCGATGGCGCAGGCGCGCCAGGGGATGACGGGCGAGCAGATGAAGGCGTATTGCCCGAGCTGGACGGACGAGCAGCTGCGGCTGCGCGCCGAGTGGCTGCACACGTGCGATGAGCGGGCGGTGCTCGCCAGCTTCGAGGGGTTTCACCAGGACGACGTGCACGCGGACCTGCCGCGGGTGCGGGCGGCGCGGCTGCTGGTGACGGCGGCGCGCGGCGAGGTGGTGCGCGATGCGGACGTGGCCGAGATCGAGGCGCTGGCGCCGGGCACGGCGCACGTGCGGGTGGCGGATGCGGGGCACATGATTCCGTGGGACAACGAGGAAGGCTTTTACGCGGCGTTCGGGGAGTTCCTGGGGGCGCGCCTGCGGGCGGGCTGAGGCCGCGATGAGACAAGGAGAGTGGCGATGCCGGTAAGCGATTACGAGATGATCCGCGCCTGGACCCAGGTGCTGAGCCTGTCCAGGCTGCAGGCGGGGCAGACGGTGACGGTGCTCACCAGCGCGGCCACGCACCCGCAGACGCTGGGCACGGCGCTGGTGGCGGCGCAGTCGATGGGGGCGGTGGTCAATCGGCTGGACCTGCCGCCGGTCAATGGGGAGAAGGCGCTCAGCCGGGACGCGCTGGCGTACCTGGGGACCACGCCGCTGACGGGCAACAAGGCGGCGATCGCGATGCTCAAGGCCAGCGACCTGGTGTTGGACCTGATGACGCTGCTGTTCTCGCCCGAGCAGCACGAGATCCTGCAGGGGGGCACCAAGATATTGCTGGCGGTGGAGCCGCCGGAGGTGCTGGCGCGGCTGGTGCCCACCGAGGGCGACCGGCAGCGGGTCAAGGCGGCGGCGGCGCGGATTGCGGGCGCGCGCGAGATGACGGTGGAGTCGGAGGCGGGCACGCGGCTGCGCTGCATGCTGGGGGAGTTTCCGGCGATCAGCGAATACGGCTATGTGGACGAGCCGGGGCGCTGGGACCACTGGCCCAGCGGGTTCGCGCTGACCTGGCCCGACGAGGGGTCGGCCAACGGCACGATCGTGATCGACCGCGGCGACATTGTGCTGCCGCAGAAGTCGTACGCGAGCGAGCCGATCGTGCTGACGGTGGAGAACGGCTACGCGACGCGCATCGAAGGGGGGCTGGACGCGGAGCTGTTGCGCGAGTACGTGGCCACGTTCAAGGATCCGCAGGCGTACGCGATCTCGCACATCGGCTGGGGCCTGCAGCCGCGGGCGAGCTGGACCACGCTGGGGCTGTACGACCGGGAGGCGACCATCGGCATGGATGCGCGGGCCTACGAGGGCAATTTCCTGTTCTCGCTGGGGCCCAACAACGAGGCGGGGGGCAGCCGCACGACGGCCTGCCACATCGACATTCCGCTGCGCCGCTGCACGGTGCGCCTGGACGGGCGCGAGGTGGTGCGCGAGGGCAAGGTACTGGACTGAGGAAGGGGCAAGGACAATGAGCAATGATCTGGCCAGCTATGAACGCCAGGGGTTCGGGGCGCGGTTGGAGCCGCAGGCGCCGTACGGGCTGCTGATCGTGGACTTCGTCAACGGGTTCGCGGATCCGGCGCAGTTTGGCGGCGGCAACATCGCGGCGGCGATCGAGACCACGCGCACGGTGCTGGGGGCCGCGCGCGAGCGGGGCTGGGCGGTGGCGCACAGCCGCATCGTGTACGCCGACGACGACGCCGACGGCAATATCTTCAGCCTGAAGGTGCCGGGGATGCTCACGCTCAAGGAGCATGCGCCGGCCAGCGCGATCGTGCCGCAGCTGGCGCCTGCGGCCGGCGAGTACGTGGTGCGCAAGAGCACGCCGTCGGCGTTTTTCGGGACGATGCTGGCGGCGTGGCTGGCGCAGCGCGGGGTGCGCACGCTGCTGGTGGCCGGGGCGACCACCAGCGGGTGCGTGCGCGCCAGCGTGGTCGACGCGATGTCGGCGGGGTTCCGCCCGCTGGTGCTGTCCGACTGCGTGGGCGACCGCGCGCTGGGCCCGCACGAGGCCAACCTGTTCGACATGCGGCAGAAGTATGCCGCCGTGATGACGCACGACGAGGCGCTGGCAAAGACAACGTAACCCCTCAGGAGCCTGTCCCCGCAGGGGGACAGGCTCCTGCCGAATTATGTTCCGCAGTGGGGACAGGCTCCTGCCGAGTCCTGGGGCCGCCCGGAGGAAGTTCATGCAGACACCCAGATCGCAACGAGAGGCCTTGCTGCGCGCCGCGGACGCCCTGCTGGTCACGCGCGCGCCGACGGCCGGGGCGCGGCCGGCGCCGGGGCAGCCGGGCGCGGCGTCCGATTATGTGCCGGCCACGCCGGACGTGTTCATCGCGGTGCGGGCCGACGGCCGGGTGCAGGCGTTCAACGGGCACGTGGATCTGGGCACGGGCGTGCGCACGGCGCTGGCGCAGATCGTGGCCGACGAACTCGATGTGGCGTTCGAGCGGGTGGAGATGGTGCTGGGGCATACCGAGGCCGCGCCGAACCAGGGGCCGACGATCGCCAGCGCCACGATCCAGATCACCGCCGTGCCGCTGCGCAAGGCGGCCGCGCAGGCGCGCGCCTGGTTGCTGGCGCGCGCCGCCGGCGCCTTGCGGGCGCAGGCCGACATGCTGCGCGTGGACGATGGCGTGGTGCGCGCCGGCGATGGCCGCGCCACCGATTACTGGACACTGCTGGCCGGCGGCGGCGCCACGCTGGCCCTGGCCGACGAGGTGGCGCTCAAGCCCGGCGCGCAATACCGTGTCGTGGGCCGGGCGGTGCCGCGCGTGGACATTCCGGCCAAGGCCACCGGCCAGCTCACCTATGTGCATGACATGCGGCTGCCGGGCATGCTGCACGGCCGGGTGGTGCGTCCGCCCTATCCGGGGCGCGACGTCGGCGGCTTCGTGGGGCACAGCCTGCGCGCGGTGGACCGCGCCTCGATCGCGCACCTGCCCGGCATCGTCGAGGTGGTGGTGCTGGGCGATTTCGTCGGCGTGGTGGCCGAGCGCGAGGAACAGGCCATCAAGGCGGCGCGCCAGTTGAAAGTGCATTGGGCCGCGCCGCCGCCCGCGCCCGACCTGGGCGACCTGGCGCGCGCGCTGCGCGACCAGCCGGCCACGCCGCGCGAACTGGTGGCGCAAGGCGACGTGGACGCGGCGCTGGCTCGCCAGGATGCGCTGCACCGCACCTACGTATGGCCGTACCAGATGCATGGCTCGATCGGCCCGTCCTGCGGGCTGGCCGATTATCGTCCTGATGGCCTGACGGTCTGGTCGGGTACGCAGAACCCCCACATGCTGCGCATCGACCTGGACCGCCTGCTCGGCCTGGGCGAGTCGCGCATCGAGATCGTCCGCATGGAGGCGGCGGGCTGCTACGGCCGCAATTGCGCCGACGACGTCTGCGCCGACGCCGCGCTGCTGTCGCGCGCGGTGGGACGGCCGGTGCGGGTGCAGCTCAGCCGCGAGCAGGAGCACGCCTGGGAACCCAAGGGCGCGGCGCAACTGATGGAAGTCCGTGGCGCGGTCGACGCGCAAGGCGGCCTGCTGGCTTGCGATTTCGCCACCCGCTATCCGTCCAACGACGCGCCCCTGCTGGCCCTGCTGCTGACCGGGGCGCTGGCCGCCGAGCCGCGCACGCTGCAGATGGGCGACCGTACGGCCGTGCCGCCGTATCGCTACGACAAGCTGCGCGTGGTGTGCCACGATACCGCCGCCATCATGCGGGCGGCCTGGCTGCGCGGCGTATCGGCCCTGCCCAACTCGTTCGCGCACGATTGCTTCATCGACGAGCTGGCCGAGCGCGCCCAGGCCGATCCGCTGGCGTTTCGCCTGCGCCACCTGGACGATTCGCGCGCCATCGACCTGCTGCGCGAAGTGGCAAGCCGCGCCGGCTGGCGGGACGGGCAGCGCGGCAGCCGCGGCAAGGCGGACGCGCGGCACCTGCTGCGCGGCCGCGGCCTGGCCTACGCGCGCTACGTGCACAGCAAGTTTCCGGGTTTCGGCGCGGCCTGGGCGGCCTGGGTGGTGGACGTGGCCGTCGATGCGCGCAGCGGCGCCATCGTGGTCGAGCGGGTGGTGGTGGGCCAGGATACCGGCATGGTCGTCAACCCCGATGGCGTGCGCCACCAGTTGCACGGCAACGTGATCCAGTCGCTCAGCCGCGCCCTGAAGGAGCAGGTGTCGTTCAACCAGGCGGGCGTCAGCAGCATGGAGTGGGGCGCCTATCCCATTCTCGGTTTTGCCGAGGTGCCGCCGATCGAGGTGGTGCTGATGCCGCGCCAGGACCAGCCGCCCATGGGCGCGGGAGAGTCGGCCTCGGTGCCGGGCGCCGCCGCGTTGGCCAACGCCCTGTTCGACGCCACCGGCCGGCGCTTTCGCGAGCCGCCGTTTACGCCCGAGCGGGTGCGCGCGGCGCTGGCCGGCTGAGCGCGGGCGCCGCCGCGTTGCGCCAGATCAAGGCCGCGCGGGATCGCGCGATGCATAATGGGCCTGGCGCGAATGGGATGTTCCGCAAACGCCGTCGCGCTCGTTCCGGAGATGCGATGCGACGCCTGAGAACAATATTCATTCTGCTGCTGGCGGCCCTGTCCGTCCTGTGGCTGAGCCAGAACCCGCCCACCGCATGGGGCGAGGGCTTCTGGGCCATGCGCAAGCCCCTGATCTACTACACCGGCATCCTGGCCCTGGGCATGATGTCGCTGGGCGTGATCCTGGCGGCGCGGCCGGCCCGCTTCGAGGGCGCCCTGGGGGGATTGGACAAGTTCTACCGGCTACACAAGTGGCTGGGGCTGGGCGGCGTGGCCTTGGCGCTGACGCACTGGCTGCTGAAGATCGTGCCGCCCTGGATGGCCGCGCAGGGCTGGACCGTGCGGCCGCCGCGCGTGCCCGCGCCGGCCGGGCAGGCCGCCCTGTACGATCCGTTCCAGGCCTGGCACGGCGTGGCCAAGAGCCTGGGCGAGTGGGGGCTGTACGCCTTGCTGCTGCTGGCCGTGCTGGCCCTGTACAGGCGTTTCCCGTACCGGCACTTCTTTCGCACGCACCGGCTGATGCCGGCCCTTTACCTGGTGTTCGTATTCCACGCCGTGGTGCTGATGGCGCCGGCCTACTGGCGCGGGCCCATCGGACCGGTGATGGCCGTGGTCATGGCCGCCGGCGGCGTGGGCGCGCTGCTGTCGCTGCTGGGCCTGATCGGCCGCCCGCGCCAGGCAGCCGGCCGCATTGCGCGGCTGGAGCGATTCGCCGACAACGCGGTGATGCAGGTCGACGTGCAACTGGAGACGCGTTGGCCCGGCCACAAGGCGGGCCAGTTCGCGTTCGTGACTTTCGACCGCGCCGAGGGCGCGCACCCGTTCACCATTTCGTCGGCCTGGCGCGACGACGGCTTGCTGCGCTTCAGCATCAAGGGTCTGGGCGACTACACCCGCAGCCTGCCGGCGCGCTTGCGGGTGGGTGACGGCGTGACGGTGGAGGGGCCCTATGGGCGCTTCGATTTTCGTCCGAATGGCAGGCCGCAGATCCTGGTGGCGGGCGGCATCGGTATCACGCCCTTCCTGGCGCGGCTGCAGGACATGGCCGCGACCAGCGCCGATGGCGCGCCGGCGCACGAGGTCGACCTGGTGTATTCCACCAATGCGCCGGACCCGGATTTCATCGGCGAGCTGCGTGCCCTGGCCGGGCGCGCCCGGGTCGGCCTGCATGTGCTGGTGACCCAGCGCGACGGCAAGCTGACCGCCGATCGCCTGGTCGACATGCTGCCGCGGGCCGCGCAATCGGAGGTGTGGTTCTGCGGCCCGGCCGGCTTCGGCCAGGCCCTGCGCGAAGGCCTGGCCGCCCGCGGCCTGCCCCCGGCGTGCTTCCACCAGGAGCTGTTCGAGATGCGCTGACGACGTATCGCTAGAAGCGGTACATGGCGCTCAGGGTGACCGTGCGGCGCTGGCCGTAGAAGCAGTCGCCGCGCCGCAGGCACACCACCTCGTAGGTCTTGTCGGCGATGTTGGCCACGTTCAGCGCATAGCGCCACGAACCGGTGTCGTAGCTCAGCATGGCGTCGAACAGGGCCACCGAACCGGTCTCGGGCGCGGACCCGTCGCGAAACGCGTTCAGGTAGCGCACGCCGGCGCCGGCGGCAAAGCCGTGCACCTCGCCCACGCTGAACCGGTATTTGCTCCACAGCGAGAAAGTGTGCTTGGGCAAGCCTTCGAGCTGCGGGTCGATGTCGGTGTAGTTGTAGTTGGCGATGACATCCATCTGCGGCGTGACGCGGCCGCGAAATTCCAGTTCGACGCCGCGCGTCCTGGTCTTGCCGGTCTGCACCTGGTTGGTGGGGTCGGACGGGTCGTTGGTCTGCCGGTTGCGCTCGCGCAGGTCATAGGCCGCCAGGGTGGCTTCGTAGCCGGTGTCCTGCGGCATGTACTTCAGGCCCGCTTCCCATTGCTTGCCGCGCATCGGCACCCAGCGGTTGCCGCTGTTGTCGGTGCCGGCGATGGGGGTGAACGACTCGCTGTAGCTGATGTAGGGCGACCAGCCGTTGTCGGCGGCGTACATCAGCCCCAGCCGCTTGGTGGTGGCGTTGTCGGTTTCCTTGTCGGCGCCCTCGACGCTGTTGGCGACGCGGTCGTGGCGCAGGCCCGCCACGACGATCCAGTTGCGGTCGAACTTGATCTGGTCCTGCAGGTACACGCCGATCTGCTGCTGCTTGTTCTTGGGCACGTCCGACATGGCGTAGTCGGGCAGGGTGCCGTAGACCGGCTGGTACAGGTCCAGCGGCGCGCCGAACCCGCTGCCGGTCTCGCCGGTCTCGCGATAGCGGCTGTAGTCCACGCCCATCAGCAGGGTATGCTCGGCGCGGCCCCAGTTCACCTTGCCCTCGAGGTTCTGGTCCGCCAGCAAGGAGCGCATGCGCGGGTTCTTGATGTACAGGTAGCGGTTGACCACGCGCTGATCGGCGTCGATGAAGGGATTGTCGGGGTTGCCGTAGACCGCCGGATATAGCGTGCTGTAGTCGACCTTGCTGGAGGTGTGGCGCAGGTTCTGGCGCACTTTCCAGTTGTCGTTGAATTTGTGCTCGAACTGCCAGCCCACGCTGAATTGCTCGGTGTCGTAGCGGTCGAAGCCGGGCTCGCTGGTGAAGCGGCGGGTGGGGATGCGGCCATTGGGATTGCCGCTGACCGTGCCGCTCCAGGGCAGGAAGGCCTGGGTCGTGCCCGACTTGTCCTTCTGCCAGTAGGCCTGCAGCGTCAGCGAGGTGGCGGCGCTGGGCTGCCAAGTCAGCGACGGCGCGAGCATCATGCGGTCGTCCTTGGTGTACTGGACCTGCGTATCGCTGTCGCGTCCGAGGGCCACCACCCGGTACAGCCAGGTACCGTCCTCGGTCAGCGGGCCGGTGAGATCGGCCTGGATCTCCTTGCGGTTGTGGTTGCCCACGGTGACGCCGATCTCGCGCATGGCCTCGGGCTGCGGACGCTTGCTGACGAGGTTGACCACGCCGCCCGTGCTGCCCTGGCCGTACAGCATCGAGGCCGGGCCGCGCAGCACTTCGACGCGCTCGAGCCCATAGACCTCGGTGCGCGGGTTGTTGTAGTTGAAGAACTGCTTCAGGCCGTCGAGATACTGGACCGGCTCCACCCCGCGCACCCGCACGTAGTCGCCGCGATTGTCCACGCCATAGGCATTGGGGCGTACTCCCGCGGCGTAGTTCATGGTGTCCTGCACATTCTGCGCGCCCTGGTCGATGATCTGCTCGCGCGGGATCACCGTGACGGCCTGCGGGGTTTCCGAGAGCGGGGTATCGGTCTTGGTGGCAGTGGCGCTGCGCGTGGCGGCATAGCCGTCGACCGGGCCGGTGGCGGTTTCGCCCCTGCCGGTGACCTGCACGGCGGGCATGGTGGTGGCTTCGGTGGCGGTCTGAGCCTGGGCGGCGCCGGCCGCCAGCGAGGCGGCCAGCGACAGGTGCAGCAGGCGCGGCGCGGCCGGGCGGCGCCGCGGTGGCGTGTGAGTGTGCAAGGGGTTTCCTCTTTCTTTTGTATGTCTAAGGCTACAAATTCTATCGCCAATCAGAATGATTCACATTAAGTGTTTTCCACAAACTGTTTCGGCGATGAAACACGGCCCGTCGCCGGGCCACCCCGCTAGGCGGGCCGCCCGGCTTCGTCGCGCAACTGGCGGCGCAGGATCTTGCCCACGTTGGTGCGCGGCAGCTCGGTGCGGAATTCCACCGAGCGCGGCACCTTGTAGCCGGTCAGGTTGGCGCGGCAGTAGGCGATCAGCGCGGCGGCGTCCAGGCCCGGATCCTTGCGGATCACGAACAGCTTGACCGCCTCGCCCGAGCGCGCGTCGGGCACGCCCACGGCGGCCACCTCGCGCACCCCCGGGTGCAGCGCCACCACGTCCTCGATTTCGTTGGGGTAGACGTTGAAGCCCGAGACCAGGATCATGTCCTTCTTGCGGTCGACCAGGAAGACATAACCCCGCGGGTCGACGTAGCCCATGTCGCCGGTGCGCAGGAAGCCGTCGGCATGGAAGCTGAGCGCGGTTTCATCGGGCCGCTTCCAATAGCCTGGCGTGACCTGCGGACCGCGCACGCAGATCTCGCCCGTGTCGCCCAGGGGCAGCTCCTTGCCCTGTTCGTCGCGGATCGACAACTCGGTCGAGGGCACCGGCAGCCCGATGGAGCCGGTGAAAACCGGGGCGTCGAGCGGGTTGATGGTGACCGCCGGCGAGGTCTCGGTCAGGCCATAGGCCTGCGCCAGCGGCTTGCCGGTGACGGCGCGCCAGCGTTCGGCCACCGAGCGCTGCACCGCCATGCCGCCGCCCAGGGTCAGCCGCAGGCGCGAGAAGTCGAGCCGGGCGAAGCCGGGGTGGTTGAGCAGGGCGTTGAACAGGGTGTTGACGCCGGTGATGCAGCTAAATGGCGTCTTGCGCAGCTCGCGCACGAAGGCCGGGATATCGCGCGGATTGACGATCAGCAGGTTGCTCGCGCCGATCTTCAGGAAGGTCAGGCAGTTGGCCGTCAGGGCGAAGATGTGGTAGAGCGGCAGGGCCGTCACCACGCACTCCTGGCCCTCCTTGACCAGCGGCTTGACCCAGGCGTGCGCCTGGCACAGGTTGGCGATCAGGTTGCCGTGGGTGAGCATGGCGCCCTTGGCCACCCCGGTGGTGCCGCCGGTGTATTGCAGGCAGGCGATATCGGCGTGGCCCAGCGCCGGGGCCGTGTGGGGCAGGCGTTCGCCTTCGGCCAGCGCCTCGCGCAGGCGCCGCGCGCCCGGCAGCGACCAGGCCGGCACCATGCGCTTGATCCGGCGCACCACGAAATCGACCGCGGGCCCGCGCAGCCCGCCGAGCTGTTCGCCGATGGAGGTGACGACCACATGCTCCAGCGCGGTCTGCGGCAGCGCCTGTTGCAGCGTGGCGGCGAAGTTCTCGGCCACCACGATGGCGCGCGCGCCGGAATCGGCCAGCTGGTGCGCCAGTTCGCGCGGCGTGTACAGCGGGTTGCAGCTGACCACGGTGCAGCCGGCGCGCCAGGCGCCGAACAGGCAGATGGGGTACTGCAGCAGGTTGGGCATCATCAGCGCGACCCGCTCGCCCCTGCCCAGCCCGCGCGCCTGCAGCCAGGCGGCGAAGGCGCGCGAGCGGCGGTCCAGTTCGGCGTAGCTCAGCGTGCGGCCCAGGCTGATATAGGCGGTCTTGCCGGCGAAGGCCCGGCAGCTGTCTTCGATCACCTCGGCCAGCGAGGCGTGCACGCTGCTGTCGATTTCGGGCGCCACGCCGGCCGGGTAGCTGGCCAGCCAGATTTTTTCCATGGGCGGTCCTAGGTGTCGGGCGGGGTCGGTTCGATGGGCGCGCGCGCCGGCGCGCCGGCCTGCGTCTTGTGCTTGTAGAAGGTCTTGTCGGCGATGTAGACCGTGCGCTCCACCACCGCGTAGACCTCCCCATGGCGGTCGGTCAGCGCCACGCTGTAGGTGCGCGTGGTTTCGTGGTCGCGCGCCAGCTCGGCGCGGATCGCGGCGATGTCATCGCGGCTGATGCGGAAATCCGCATACAGCGTGACGTAGGCCGGCTTGCGGTAGCGGATGGCGGCGGCCTTGTCCCAGACGATGGCGCCGGGCCCCAGCGCCATCATCAGCATGGTGGGGTGCGCGCCGTCGGTCACCGAGAACAGCGATCCGCCATACATCGAACCGACGATGTTGCGCGTGCGCCGGCCCAGCGGCAGCCTGATGCGGATGTGCAGGAAGTCGGCCGCGATCTCCACCACCCGCCCGCCCGTGGCGCGGAAGGCCGGATGCAGGTTGAACCCCACTCGCAACAGGCGCGCCCGCCAGCGCGGCGGCACGCGTTCGATCCACTGCAGCTTCACAGCGCCTCGAAGATGCCGGCCGCGCCCATGCCGGTGCCGATGCACATGGTGACCATGCCGTACTTGCCGCCGGTGCGGCGCAGGCCGTGCACGATGGTGGCGGTGCGGATGGCGCCGGTGGCGCCCAGCGGGTGGCCCAGCGCGATCGCTCCGCCCAGCGGGTTGACCTTGGCCGGGTCGAGCTCGAGGTCGCGCATCACCGCCAGCGACTGCGCGGCGAAGGCTTCGTTCAGCTCGATCCAGTCCAGGTCCTGCTGGGCGATGCCGCTGCGCGCCAGCACCTTGGGGATGGCCATCCTGGGGCCGATGCCCATGATCTCCGGCGGCACGCCGGCCACCGCGAAATCGACGAAGCGCGCCAGCGGCTGCAGGCCGTACTCGCGCAGGACGCGCTCGGAGACCAGCACGACGGCGGCCGCGCCATCGGACATCTGCGAGCTGTTGCCGGCGGTGACGCTGCCGCGCGCGGCGAATACCGGCCGCAGCCTGGCCAGCGCCTCGGCGGTGCTGTCGGGGCGTGGGCCTTCGTCCTGCTCGACCCAGCGCTCGGCCACGCGTACCGCGCCGTCGCGTGCGCCGGCCAGGTGCGTGCGCACCTGGTAGGGCGTGATCTCGGCCTTGAAGTGGCCGGCGGCGATGGCGGCGCAGGCCTTCTGGTGCGAGGCCAGCGAGAAGGCGTCCTGGTCCTCGCGCGAGACTTCCCATTGCTCGGCGACTTTCTCGCCGGTCAGCCCCATGCCGAATGCCATGCCGAGGTTTTCCTCGCGGGCGAAGATGGCGGGGTTCATCGCCACCTTGTTGCCCATGATCTGCGGCATGGCGCTCATCGATTCGGTGCCGGCGCCTATCATCACGTCGGCCATGCCCAGGCGGATGCGGTTGGCGGCATCGGCCACCGCCTGCAGGCCCGAGGCGCAGAAGCGGTTGACGGTGACGCCGGCCACGCTTTGCGGCAACCCGGCAAGCAGCAGGCCGATGCGCGAGACGTTCATGCCCTGTTCGGCCTCCGGCATGGCGCAGCCGGTGATCACGTCGTCGATGCGCTCGGGCGACAGCGCGGGCACCTGCGCCAGCGCGGCCTGCAGCACCGCGGCCAGCATGTCGTCGGGGCGCGTGGTGGCGTAGGCGCCATTGCGCTTGCCCACCGGCAGGCGGGTCGCGGCGACGATGTAGGCGTCCTGAATCTGTTTGCTCATGATGAATCCTCAGTTGCGCAGCGGTTTGCCGGTGTCCAGGGTGTGGCGGATGCGCGCCTGCGTTTCGGGCGTGCGCAGCAGCGCCATGAATTCGCGCCGTTCCACGGCCAGCAGCCACTCCTCGTCGACGCGGGTGCCGGGCTCGACCTCGCCGCCGCACAGGGCCACGGCGGCGCTGCGCGCCACGCGGTAGTCATGGGCGCTGATCATGCCGCCTTCGCGCATGTTGACCAGCACCATCTCGAAGTTGGCGATGCCGGTGCGGCCGGCCACCGGGATGTCGCGCGGCACGGGCGCCGGCGCATGGCCGCTGTCGGCCGCGGCGCGCGCCTGGCGCAGCGCCACCCACAGCAGCTCGTCCGGATGGAACACCACGCTGTCGCCGTCGTGCGCGTAACCCATGTCCATGGCCTGCAGGGCGCTCTTGGCGACCTGGGCGGTGGCGATGTTCTGGAATACGGGCTGCAGATAGGGAAATACCTCGGCCGGCGTGGCGGTGGCCGCGGCCAGCCGCGCGGCGCGCACCGCCAGGGCCTTGCTGCCGCCGCCGGCGGGGATCAGGCCCACGCCGGCCTCGACCAGGCCGATGTAGCTTTCCAGCGCCAGCACCCGGTGGCTGGCATGCATGATGAACTCGCAGCCGCCGCCCAGCGCCATGCCCTGCACCGCGACCACCGTGGGGATCTGCGCGCGGGCCAGCGCCAGCGAGGTGCGCTGGAACTGTTCGACCGTGGCCTCCAGGCGCTCGAACTCGCCCGCGGCGCAGGCCTGGTAGACCTGCTCCAGGTTGGCGCCGACGGCAAACGGCGCGTCGTGCCACATCACCAGGGCGTCGAATTCGCGCTCGGCGCGGGCCACGGCCTGCTGGATGCCGTCGAGCACTTCCTCGCCGATGGTGTGCATCTTCGAGGTGACCGACAGGATGGCGACGCCGCCGTCCTGTTCGGGCAGGCGCCACAGGCGCACGCCCGGCGCTTCCCAGACGGTTTCGCCGCGCGGCGCGGGCGGCTCGCCGACCAGTTGCTCGGCGAACAGCTGGCGCCGGTACACCGGCAGCGCCGAGCGCGCGCGCAGCTGGCCGTCGCGCGCCGAGTAGGAACCCTGCGGCGTGTGCACGCCCGTGCGGCCGCTGTCCAGGGCCCAGCCGGGCAGGGGCGCGGCGCTCATGGCGCGGCCCGCGGCGATGTCCTCGGCGATGGCGCGCGCGGTGTCCTGCCAGCCGGCCGCCTGCCAGGTCTCGAAGGGCCCCTGGGCCCAGCCGAACCCCCAGCGCATCGCCAGGTCCAGGTCGCGCGCGTTGTCGGCCACGCCGGCAAGCTGGCAGGCGCTGTAATGGAAAATGTCGCGCAACAGGCTCCACAGGAACTGCGCCTGCGGATGCGCGCTGGCGCGCAGTTGCGCCAGGCGCGCGGCCGGATCGCGCTCCTTGAGGATGGCGGCCGTCTCGTCGGCCAGCGCGCCGGCCGAGGGCCGGTACTGGCCGCTGGCCGGGTCCAGCACCTGGATCTCCTTGCCGGCCTTGCGGTAGACGCCCGCGCCGCTTTTCTGGCCCAGCGCGCCCTGGTCGATCAGGCCCTGCAGCCAGGACGGCAGCTGGAAATACGCATGCCAGGGATCGTCGGGCAGGTTGTCGCGCATGGTGGCGACCACGTGCGCCAGCGTATCGAGGCCCACCACGTCGGCGGTGCGGTAGGTGGCGCTCTTGGGGCGGCCGATCTTCGGCCCGGTCAGCGCGTCGACCTCGTCGAAGCCCAGGCCCAGGCGCTGGGTGTGGTGCATGGCCGCGAGAATGGAGAACACGCCGATGCGGTTGGCCACGAAGTTGGGCGTATCCAGGGCGCGGATGACGCCCTTGCCCAGGCGCGAGGTCAGCCAGCTTTCGAGCTGGTCGACGACTTCGGGCCGCGTATGGCGCGTGGCGATGATTTCAACCAGCCGCATGTAGCGCGGCGGATTGAAGAAGTGGATGCCGCAAAAGCGCGGCCGCAGCGCCTCGGGCAGGGCGCCGGCCAGGGTTTCGATCGACAGGCCCGAGGTGTTGGAGGCGATGACGGCGTGCGGCGCCACGTGCGCGGCGATGCGGTGGTAGAGGTCGGTTTTCCAGTCCAGCCGCTCGGCGATGGCCTCGATGACCAGGTCGCAGCCGCCCAGCCGCCCGAGGTCATCGTCGTAGTTGGCGGGCGTGATCAGCGCCAGGCGGTCCGGGCGCGCCAGCGGGGCCGGTTCCAGCTTGCGCAGGCCGGCCAGCGCCTTGTGGACCACGGCGTTGCGCTCGCCCTGAGGCGCGGTCAGGTCATACAGCATGACCGGCACGCCGGCATTGGCAAGATGGGCCGCGATCTGCGCGCCCATGACGCCGGCGCCCAGGACGGCGGCTTGTTTGACGACGAACTTGCTCAAGGAAACCTCCAGTCGTTGCGGCCCCGGGAGCCCGAGCCCCCGGGGTGTGGTCTTGCGGGCCGGGCCGTTGCTAGAAGCGGGCCGAAACCTGCAGGCCCACGATATTGCCCTTGCTGTTGTACGTGCCGGCGACACGGCCCTTGGTCAGCGGGTTGCCCGAGGTGGTGTCGATGTCGGTGTCGCGCAGGTACAGATAGGTATAGCCCAGATCGACCGTCACGTTGTCGGTCGGCGCGTATTGCACGCCGGTCGAGAACCACCAGCGGTCGGTGTCGGGCAGCGAGGTCGGGCGATCGGCCTCGTCGTGCACCGGCGACTGGTCGAAGGCGACGCCGAACTTCCACTTCCATTGTGCCGCGAACTGGTAGTTGGCGCCCAGCGCCACGCGCCAGCTGTCGCGGAACTTGAGCGGCAGCTCGTCGGTCGGGCCGTTCTTGTTCTTGATCTTCAGCTCGGGGATGCTGCTCCAGCCGGTCCAGGAAATGTCGCCCAGCAGCTCCCAGCGGTCGTTGAGCTGGTGCGACACGCTCAGGATGAGCGAGTCCGGCAGGTCCACCGACGCCTTGGCGTCGTACGAGGCCGAGGCGCTGCGCCCGCCCGGCAGGGCGATGTTGTCGACGTCCGTGTTGCCGGTGGCGGTGTGCTTGATGCGCGAGCGGTAGGACAGGCCGACGCGGGTGGCGTCGGTGGGCTGCAGCATGAAGCCCACGTTCCAGCCCCAGGCGTCGCCGTCCATGTCCAGCGTGGCGTCGCCGTTGGTGAACATGGGCAGCCCGGGCACGGGCTGCACCACGGTTTTCTTCTTGTAGGTGGCGTCGATGCGCTGCCAGTTGATGCCGAAGCCCATCGAGAAGCGGTCGTTGACCTTGTACGCGATGGAGGGGTTGATGTTGATGGTCTTGATGTCGAACTTGTTGGAGTGGTACTGGCCCGCCCAGCCGCTGTCGTACTTGGTCATCAGGCCGAACGGCGCGCCCATGCCCAGGCCCAGCCACCACTGGTCGGCCACCTGCCAGGAGACGTAGGCGTTGGGCACGACGCCCAGGTTGCCGGCGTCGCCGCCGTTGCCGCCGGTGGGCCTGCCGCCGCCCAGCAGCGTGGGGTCGCGGCTGTCGCCGTTGTCCGAGAACTTGAACGAAGGCCAGATGGCGTTGACGCCGCCCGACACGTTCACGCCGGGCAGATAGGTCATGCCGGCCGGGTTGAAGTAGATGATGCTGGCGTTTTCCGGGTTCGCCGCCGAACCGGCGTAGGCGTTGCCCAGCCCGCTGGCGTTCTGTTCGAGCAATTGGAAACCGGCCGAGTGCGCTGAGCCGGCCGCCAGGCCGGCCAGCGCCGCAGCCAGTGTTTTCAAGGTCACCGATCGTCCATTCATGGGTTCTGTCTCCTCGCGTTGTGACGTGACTGCCTTGCTTGGGGACGGCTTTCCGCTCTTGGTTCGCCGTGCTATGGCCGCTGGACGGCTTCTCGTTGACTTGCGTATTGCAGCGGGCCGCCCGTGTAGGGGGCAAAGCCCGTGCCGAAAATCGCGCCCGCGTCGGCCAGGTCCGCGTCGGCCACCACGCCGGCGGCCACGCGCTCGCGGGCGCTGTCGATCAGGGGCTGGAGCAGGCGGTTGACCAGCCCCGGCGGCACGCCGCGCGCGGCCGGCTTGACCGCCTTGCCGTCGCGCCAGGCATAAAAGCCGCGGCCGCTCTTGCGGCCCAGTTCCTTGCGCGCCAGGCGTTCGGCCAGGCAGCGCGGCGGCGCCTGCTCGCCGGTGAGCTGGGCGCCGGCGGCCGCCGCGATGTCCAGACCGACGGTGTCGGCCAGCTCCAGCGGCCCCATCGGCATGCCGAAGGCGGCCATGGCCGCGTCGATGGCCGCCGGCGCCATGCCTTCGTCGACGCAGCGCATCGCTTCCAGCATGTAGGGCGCCAGCACGGCATTGACCAGGAAGCCCGGCGCGTCGCGCACGGGCAGCGGCAGCTTGCCGATGCGGCCGACGAAGGCGCAGGCCCGCGCCAGCGCGCGCGGATCGCCATCGGCGGCGAGCACGACTTCGACCAGCGGCATGCGCGCCACCGGGTTGAAGAAATGGATGCCGACCAGCCGCCGCGGCTGCTCGAGGGCCTGGGCCAGGCCGGCCAGCGACAGGCTGGAGGTATTGGTGGCCAGCAGGGCATCGGGCTTCAGGCGCGGTTCGAGCTGGCGGTAGAGGGCCTGCTTGGCCTGCGCGTTCTCGCTGATGGCCTCGATGACCAGGTCGGCCTGCGCCACGCCATCGCCCTGCGGGTCGGGAACCAGGCGGTCGAAGGCGGCGCGCGCGGCGCGCCGGTCCTTCAGCTTGCGGGCGAAGAAGGCGCCGGCGCGCGCCAGCGCCGGCGCGATGCGCGCCATGTCCTGGTCCTGCAGCGTGACGGTCAGCCCGCGGTAGGCGCACCAGGCGGCGATATCGCCGCCCATGACGCCGGCGCCCACCACGTGCACGCGCCGCACGGGCGCGTCGGCGGCGGCCTTGCCGTAGCCCTTGAGCCGCTCCTGCAGGCGGAACACGCGCAGCAGCTGGCGCGCCGTATCCGAGGCCAGGATGGCGTCGATCAGGTCGGGCGCATGCAAGGCGTTGCCGCCGTGGCGCGCCCAGATGTCGATGATGGCGCGCGGGGCGGGGTAGTGGCCCTGCGGGTCCTTGGCGGCCACGCCCTGGCGCGCGCGGCGCGCCGCCAGCGCCTTGAGCGGCCAGCGGTTCAGCCAGGCGGGCAGACCGCGCGCGCGGCGCGGCGCACGGCCCGACAGCACGGTGGCGCGCGCCGCGGCCTGCAGCAGGCGCGGCGGCACGCGCGCGTCGACCAGGCCCAGCGCCGCGGCGCGGCGCGCGTCGACCCGGCGTCCGGTCAGCATCATGTCCAGCGCGGCCGGCGCGCCGATCAGCGCCGGCAGGCGCCGCATGCCGCCCCAGCCGGGGAAGATGCCCAGCATGGCTTCCGGCAGCCCCAGCGCCGTGTCGGCGTCGTCGGCGGCGATGCGGTAGCGGCAGGCCAGCGCCAGTTCCAGGCCGCCGCCCAGGCAGTGGCCGCGTATCAGCGCCAGCGTGGGGTACGGCGTGGCCGCCAGCCGGTTGAACAATTGCCAGCCGCGCGCGACCAGCTCGCGCGCCTGCTGCGGCGTCTGCAGCGCGCCGAATTCGTTGATGTCGGCGCCGACGATGAAGCCGTTCTCCTTGCCCGAGAGAATGACCAGTCCCTTGGGCGGCTGGGCCTGCAGGGCGTCGAGCACCGCGGCGAATTCGGCCATGACTTCGGCCGACAGCGAGTTCGCGGCGGCGTCGGCGCGCGCCAGCGCCAGCCACGCCAGGCCGTCGGCTTCACGGTGCAGGCGCCAATGGGTATAGGCCAGGTCGGGCGTGTTCATGCGCGCTCCTCGAGGTTTTCGACCAGCATGGCTCCGCCCTGGCCGCCGCCGATGCAGATGGCGGCCATGCCGTGCCGCATGCCGCGCGCCTTCAGGGCCTGCAGCAGGTGCAGCACGATGCGCGCGCCCGAGGCGCCCACCGGATGGCCCAGCGCGATGGCGCCGCCATCCACGTTCAGGCGGTCCTGGTCCAGGCGGCCCCAGGCGCCGGTGCCGAAGTGGTCGCGGCAATAGGCTTCGTCGTCCCAGGCCGCCAGGCAGGCCAGCACCTGCGCGGCGAAGGCTTCGTTGATTTCCCACAGATCCAGGTCGTGCAGGCCCAGTCCGTGCCGCTGCATGATGGGCGTGGCCGCGTGCACCGGTCCCAGGCCCATCTGGGCCGGATCCAGGCCGGCCCACTGGCTGTCGAGGATGCGTCCCAGCGGGCGCAGCCCCCATTTGCGTACCGCGGCTTCCGAGGCCAGCAGCAGCATGGCCGCGCCGTCGGTGACCTGCGAGCTGTTGCCGGCCGTGATGTTGCCCCACGGCTTGTCGAACACCGGGCGCAGGCGCGCCAGGCGTTGCGGGGTGGAGTCGTCGCGCACGCCGTCGTCGTCGGGGTAGACGACGCCGCGCGTATCGGCCAGCGGCACGATCTCGCCCAGCCGGCCGGCTTCGCGCGCGGCCAGCACGCGCAGATGGCTGCGCGCCGCGTAGGCGTCCATGGCGGCGCGGTCGATGCCGAAGCGGGTGGCCAGGTTCTCGGCCGTCTGTCCCATCGACAGGCCCACGACCGGATCGGTCAGGCCCTTGAGCAGGCCGACGACCGGCGCCAGGTAGCGCAGGCGCAGCGCGCCCAGCGCGCGCAGCCGGGCGCCCAGGCCGCGCGCGCCATACCAGCGCGCCAGCCACTTCACCATGTCGTCGGAGAACAGCAGCGGCGCGCGCGACAGCGCGTCGGTGCCGCCGGCCAGCACCAGGCCGCTGCGGCCCAGCTGCAGATTGGCGATGGCCGAGTCGAGGGCCTGCATGCCGGAGGCGCAGTTGCGCATCACCGTCCAGCCGGGCACGCGGTTGCCGCAGCCCAGCCGCAAGGCGATGACGCGGCCGATATTGACTTCGTCGGGGGAGGGCGCCGCGCAGCCGACGATGACTTCGTCCAGGTCGGTGGGGGCGAAGGGCTGGCGCAGCAGCAGCGCGCGGCCGGCCTGCACGGCCAGGTCCGCGGCCGAGAACGGTCCCGGGCCGTTGCGCGCCTTCAGGAAGGGGCTGCGCGTGCCGTCGACGATATATACCGGTTGAAAACGCATGCCTGTCGCTCCTTATGCCGCCTGGCGTCGCGCCGCCGGCCTGTGTGCGCCGGTAATGCCGTAATCGAAGGGAAAATCGTCCACGCCGATGACGCGGTCGCGCAAGCAGTCGCGCCGCTCGAGCAGGCGGTAATCGTCCTCGTCGAGCAGGCCGGCGGCGTGGGCGGCCTGGGCGATGTCGCGCACATTGGCGCGCGGATCGCCTTCGAGCCCGCCGGATTTCTCGGCGGCGCGGATGCGCGCCTCGACGGGCTCGGCCGCGATCGTCGCCGCCAGGGCCTGTTCCAGCGCGCCCACCGGTTCGTCGTCATCGGCGGGGATGAAGCAGCTGGCGGTCAGGCGGTCGCGCGCCGCGCCGGGGGCGATCAGCAACTGCGCCACCGCCTGATCCAGCCTGTCGTCCGGCCTGGCCTGGGGATGTCCCCATGGAAAGATGATACGTCGCATCGTCCAGGCCACCAACCGGTTGGGCAGATTGTCCAGCACGCCCTCGAAGGCCTGCTGCAGCCGGTGCAGCGCGTCGCGCACGGCCCAATGCGCCAGGGGCTCGTCCTCGGCCTGGCGGCCTTCGTCCTCGAAACGCTTGAGCACCGCGCTGGCCAGGTACATCTGCGACAGGATGTCGCCCAGCCGCGCCGACAGCCGCTCGCGCCGCTTCAGGCTGCCGCCCAGCGCCAGCATGCAGGCGTCGGCCAGCAGCGCGAAGGCGCTGCTGTAGCGCGACAGCGCGCGATAATAGGCGCGCATCGAAGGCGCCGCCGCGCGCGGGGCGCGGCCCAGCCGCGCTGCGCTCAGCGCGCCGGCCAGCGCCCGCAGCGCATTGCCGGCCACGTGGCGGAC
The DNA here is from genome assembly GCF_002119705.1 of Bordetella genomosp. 6. NCBI lineage: Bacteria > Pseudomonadati > Pseudomonadota > Betaproteobacteria > Burkholderiales > Alcaligenaceae > Bordetella > Bordetella genomosp. 6. The sequence goes on along the minus strand of NZ_CP021107.1, from coordinate 3,308,036 downwards.
ATGGCCCCACAGCGCTCGGTCGAACTCGCGCAGGCCGCGGGCGGGGTCGGGGTCCTGCGCCGCGCGCATTTCGGCCAGCACGTAGGGATGGCAGCGGATCGCGCCCTGGCCGAAGACGATCAGGCTGCGCGTGAGGATGTTGGCGCCCTCCACCGTGATGCCGATCGGCAGCTGCTGGTAGGCGCGGCCCAGGAAGTTCGACGGGCCCAGGCAGATGCCCTTGCCGCCGATGATGTCCATGCCGTCGTTGACCACCTGGCGGGCGCGTTCGGTGACGTGGTACTTGACGATGGCCGACACCACGGCGGGCTTTTCGCCCAGGTCCACGGCGCCGGCCGTCATCACGCGCGCCGCGTCCATCAGGTAGGTGTGGCCGCCGATGCGCGCCAACGCCTCCTCCACGCCTTCGAACTTGCCCACCGGCATGCGGAACTGGCTGCGCACCCGCATACGCGCCCACGGCGCGCGCGGTCAGCTGGGCCATGCCCGTATTGGACGACGGCAGCGAGATCGAGCGGCCCGCCGCCAGGCACTCCATCAGCATGCGCCAGCCCTGGCCGGCCATGGCCGGCCCGCCGATGATGAACTCCAGCGGCATGAACACGTCCGTGCCGCGGGTGGGGCCGTTCATGAACATGGCATTGAGCGGGAAATGGCGCCGGCCCGTGTCGACGCCGGGATGGTCGTGCGGCACCAGCGCGCAGGTGATGCCGAGATCCTCGCGCCCGCCCAGCAGGCCGTCCGGGTCGTACAGGCGAAACGCCAGCCCCAGCAGCGTGCACACGGGCGCCAGCGTGATGTAGCGCTTGTCCCAGGTGACGCGCATGCCCAGCACTTGCTCGCCTCGCCACTGCCCCTTGCAGACCACGCCGTGGTCGGGAATGGCGGCCGCGTCCGAGCCGGCCCACGGGCTGGTGAGCGCGAAGGCCGGTATCTCCTCGCCGCGCGCCAGGCGCGGCAGGTAGTGGCGCTTCTGCGCCTCGGTGCCGTAGTGCAGCAACAGTTCGGCCGGCCCCAGCGAGTTGGGCACCATGACCGAGACCGCCAGCGCCGACGAGCGCGTCGACAGCCGGGTGACGATCGCCGAATGCGCATGGGCGGAGAAGCCCAGTCCGCCGTATTCCTTCGGAATGATCATGCCCAGGAACCCCTGTTCCTTGATATAGGACCATACCTGGGGCGGCAGATCGAAACGCTCGTGGGTGATGTGCCAGTCATCGACCAGGCGGCACGCCTGTTCGGTCTCGTGGTCGAGAAAGCGCTGTTCGGCCGCGCTCAGGACGGGCCGCGGATAGTCCAGCAGCTTGCGCCAGTCCGGGCGGCCGCTGAACAGTTCGCCTTCCCACCACACGGTCCCGGCCTCCAGGGCGTCGCGCTCCGTGTCCGACATGGCGGGCAGCACCTTGCGGTAGGCCGCCAGGATGGGGCGGCTCAGCAGGGCGCGCCGCAGCGGTCCGATGCCCAGCAGCGCCACGGCCGGCAGCGCCACGCCCAACAATGCGACCAGTACAGCGTTCATTCTCCAGCCTCCGCGAGAAGTGGGCCTAATGCAGTTCGGGCAGGGGCGCCCGCAGCCCGCCCAGCAGGAAGCTGAGCAGGCGGGGCAGCAGCCATTCCGGGTTGTCGGGTTCGTCGGCCTGGTCGAACGTCCAGCCGGTCACGAAGCGCAGCGTGTCGGTGCCCATGATGGCGTACGACGTGGCGCCCAGCATGAACTGGAAGCGCCACATGATTTCGGCGCGCGGCACGCCCGGCAGCGCCGCGAAGAGCGCATTCTTGTAGCGCTCCATGACGTCGGCGTATTCCTCGGCGAACAGGGCGCGGATGAAGCCGCTGGGGTCGGTCATGGTGCGTTCGAGCAGGGGCAGGAAGGTCTTGCCCGCGTGGTCGGGGCTGGCGGCCAGCCGCAGCAGGGTGCCGAAGAAGGCATCGACGATCTGCGACGGCTTGAGCGGGTTGCCGCCGGCGGCGGCCTCGAGTTCGTCGAGCAGGCGCAGGCGCTCCCGGTTGACGACCTCCAGCCTGCGCTTGAGCACGGCCTGGACCAGCGCCTCCTTGGAGCCGAAGTGGTAATTGACCGCCGCCAGGTTGACGCCCGCCGCGCTGGTGATCTGCCGCATCGAGGTGCCGTCGTGGCCTTGCTGCGCGAACAGCTGTTCGGCGGTTTCGAGAATGATCTCGCGCGTCGAAGTGGATTTCAGTTCGTTCATGGCGCCCTGATTCATACGTTCGTTTGAATCGATTATAGGGAGCGGTATGCGGCAAAAGGCCTAGAGGCTATCCCGGATAGGGTAGACCCTAGGAATGGCCATGGACGAGGGAAGGGGCGGGTGCGGCCGCCGCCGGCGGCAGCGTCCGGGGATAATATTTTTGCAATGCAACATTGATATGCGCCAGATACTGTTTCAACCCTCTATTTATGAGACGCCAGTCTCGTGCGGCGCGGAATTGTTTTGTAATTATTTTGTATACAAAAATCGGAAACTCATATCGTCGACTTGACCGACGTACACCCTTTTATTATCTCTTCCAGTGGGCGCGCAAAGCCCGTAAGACGGGGCTGCGGCGGGGTCGAATGGGCCTGGTCGGCAAGGGAGGACACCGGTTGTGTACCAAGGAGGTAATCGCCGCGACGAAAAAGAACGGATTTATTTTCTGCAACCGGAAAGTCATTTTTATATGCGAGGAAATAATCCAGATGCGCGGTTCTGGTAAATACGAAAGCAATGGAGACGAAGGAAACGGCCGGTAAGTCCGGCGCACAAGGCGTATCCGCGGCGCGCCGGCCGGCGGCCGCGGGCGCGGCGCTGTCCAAGGGGATTCCCTCGCCAGCAGGGGGGCGGAAGGGTGTGCCGGCCGGCCGGCGTAATGCCTGGAATACTGCCCGGAGGGCTACGGTTTTTTTATAACAAAGTTGTTTGCCTGCTTCGCGCTGAATAAGCGCATGATATCTTTTGGCGAGTACGGAAATATATTTCTTATTATTTCTGCGGATTGCGCTGTTTCTCTCCCGCCAAGGCGGATCGGGCGCGGGTCCATGAGCCATAAAGAGGATAGAATCGTTGCTCCATGCGGCTTTCCAGGCGGTATGGGGCATTTCTTCCGGGTGTCGAAAGGATGGGATGAGAGCCGCTATCAGGGTCGGCCCTAGTGTTTAGTTCTTCCGGACGACATGGTTTTTATGGGATTAATTCGGCGTAAGCCTACTTGCTTTTACCAAATCCGACAAATATTATGATTTCATGCCATTTGCCGAATGGCTGGCTGAAGTAAGCCGGTTGAAGTAGAGAGTGTGCATCATTGGTGCGATGCAATATTCGGGGTCGGCGGCAGTGGCAGGGCAGCCTTCAGTGCAGCGAAGGTTCCGTTCATGTGGAAGAACAAGAGTGAGGAAACCATGGCCAAAATGGTACTCATTGAAGCGCACCCACTGTTGCGGCTCGGTCTCTGGCAGATCCTGAGCGAGCTCGATGACATTTGGGAAATACAGGGAATGGGGGTGGCGGATCTGTCCAAGGCGGACGCCACGCAATCGGAGGCCGACTTGCTGATCTACGGCCTGCCAACCGACCCGGACCTGGCAGTGGGTGCGCTGAGCGAAATCCAGAGTGTGTTGTCGCCCAAGCGGATCCTGTTGCTGAGCGACACCATGCCTTTGCCGATTCCCATGCAGGCGCTGCCGGTCAATGCGGTCTGCGGCTGCCTGCCCAAGACCGCGCCGGTGGAGGTGCTCGAGGCGGCCATCCGCCTGGTGATGGCGGGCGGACAGTGCTTCCCCGGCGAGCAGGCCCTGCAGCCTGCCATCGCGGCGGGGTATCCGTCGGCCATGCGCGTCACCAACGACGGCGTCAAGCCCACCATGCCGATCTCGACCGGCGCCCAGTTGCTGCAGATCACGCCGCGCCAGTACGAGGTGCTGGTGCTGCTGGCGCGAGGCTACCCGATCAAGACGGTCAGCCGCATGCTCAATATTTCCGTGGCGACCGCCAAGACCCATGCGTGCACGCTGTATCAGCGCCTGCATGTCAAGAACAAGGGCGAGGCGGTCTACACGGCGTTGCAGCGCGGGGCGACGCTGGAGTGGGCCGAGGTGGGCGCGCGCGAAGTCGAGCGACCGACCTATGTGTGCCGCTAGGGCAGGCGCGCCGGCCGCCGTCACGCGCGCGGCTGGCGACCGGTAGCCATCCTCCCGGCCAAAAGATAGGGCTCTTTCATTCTCCTGAACGAGAGGCATGCATGGTCGCCGCTGATAGCATGAATCTCATCTGCATACACACGCCTGCGTGGCCCCGGCAGCGGGATGCCACGCGTGGCGCGGGTGACAGATGGAGGTTCCCGCGCAAGCGCCCGCAGGCCGTCGGCCTCGACCATGCATACGTCGTACCGCTGGTGCGCATGGGCATGCGCGGGTCCAACCCGGACTCGCCGCTAAAGGCCCGTGCGCATGACGACCGTTCTGATCGAAGACTATGCGTTGTTGCGAATCGCCATCCAGCACGTGCTGGAGCATGGACGCGACGCCGGACAGGTACGCGCGCTCGCCTCCGTCGAGCTGGAGGCCGCGGCGGGCAGCGTGGACCGGCCGCCGGAGCTGGCGATCCTGGGCTGTACGGGCGTGAGCGAACACGACCAGTTGATGCTCACGCGCGTCATTGCGACGCTGGCGCCGCGCAACATGCTGCTGCTGTATCCCGAACTGGACCTGGCGGTGCTCACGGCCGCCGCGCGCGCCGGCGTGGCGGGCTATGTGGCCAAGTCGCTCAGCCCCGATGCGCTGGGCGCGGCGATCAACCTGGTGATGGCCGGCGGGCAATGCTATCCGCTGCCGGTGCAGGCCAGCGCGGCGCCGGTGCGCGGCGCCATGCAGCTGACCCAGCGGCAGGAACAGATACTGCGGCTGATGGTGCAAGGCAAGACCATGCGCGAGATCAGCCGCGAGGTCGGCACCTCCGTGGCCACCGTCAAGAGCCATGCGCGCACGCTGTACTGGAAGCTGAACGCGCGCAACCAGGCGGCGGCCGCCTATGCGGCCGTCAGCCTGGGGCTGGTGCCGGGCCTGCGCGAGGACAAGGATACCGGCCCGGCGGATCCGCCGGCGTAGTCCGTCCGCCGCAGCGGCGGGGACGGCAACACACGGTGCGATGCGGCGACCGCCGCCGGCGCGCCTGAGCCGGCGACGGCCACCTTTCGCGCGCAACCTTTATGGATACGCCCACCATGCACGGATCTTTCGACTGGGACGGCTCGCGAACCGGCGCCGGGGTCTTCGGGCCCTACGATATACGCGGCCGCACAGGGGAGGAGATCGACGCCGGCTTCGCCCACGCGCTCGGCCTGGCGCTCGGACGGCGCGCCGTCGCCGCGCATGCGGGCGCGGTGGTGGTCGGGCGCGACGCGACGTTGAGCAGCGTCGCGCTGGCGGCGGCGCTGCAGGCGGGCATACGCGCCGCCGGCACGCACGTCATCGACATCGGGCGGGTCACCACGCCCATGATGTATTACGCCACCCGCCTGACCGAAACCGGCGCGGGCGTGGCAGTGACCGGCCGGCGCGACGGGCAGGCCCACAGCAGTTTCAAGATCATGATGCATGGCGCCGCGTTGCACGGCGCCGGGCTGGCCGAGTTGCGCGCGGCCATGATGGAGGCCGACGGCGCCGCCGACGCGGCCGAATCGCCGGGCGCGCGCCGGCAACTGGCCGTGCTGCCCTGCTATCAGGCGCGGCTGTCGTCCGACATCCGGCTGCGCCGCCCGCTCAAGGTGGCGCTGGACTGCGGCCATGGCGTCACCAGCCTGTATGCGCCGGACCTGCTGCGCGAACTGGGTTGCGAGGTGACGGCGCTGTTTGCCGACGGCGACCCGGGGCCGGCCGACCATCCCGCCAATCCGGGCGACCCGCGCAACCTGCAGGACCTGATCTATTGCCTGCGTTATTCGGATTGCGAGGTGGGCCTGGCCTTCGATGGCGACGGCGACCGCCTGGCGGTGGTGTCCAAGAGCGGCGAAATCATCTGGGCCGACCGGCTGCTGGTGCTGCTGGCGCGCGACGTGCTGGCGCGGCGCCCGGGCGCATCGGTGATCTACGACGTCAAGTGCGGCCGGCTGGCCCCGCGCGGCATCGAGCAGGCGGGCGGCGAGCCGCTGATCTGGAAATCCGGGCCGGGGCAGATCAAGGCGCGCATGCAGGAAACCGGCGCGCTGCTGGCTGGCGAAATGAGCGGACGCCTGTATTTCAAGGACCGCTGGTACGGCTTTGACGATGCGATCTACGCGGCCGCCCGCGTGCTGGAGCTGCTCTCGGGCGTGGCCGATGCGACCGCGCTGCTGACGCAGGCGCCGGCCTCGTTCACGGCGCCCGAGACGCGGGTGGCGCTGCCCGAGGCGGACCTTCATGCCATCCTGGCCGCCTTGCAGGTGCGCGGCGGCTTTCCCGGCGCGCGGCGCATCACGTATCTGGACGGCGTGCGCGTGGACTACGACGACGGCTTCGGCCTGGTCCGCCAGGCAGGCGGCGCCGCGGTCCTGGCGCTGCGCTTCGAAGGCGACACGGCCGCCGCGCTGGCCCGCATCCAGGCCGAGTTCCGGCGCGAATTGGCGCGCATCGCGCCGCATCTGTCCATTTCCTTCTGAGAGGCTCGCATGCCGGACAACGCCCAACCCCATGCAGGCATCCCCGCCGACGACCACCAGCTTTCGGCGCAAAGCCCGCAGTGGCGCGTGTTCGCCGCGGCGGCGGCCGGCGCGCCGCTGGTGGCGCGCCCGCTGCGCATCATCGAGGCGGCGGGCATCTATGTGGACCTGAGCATGCAGCGCCACAGCAACGCGCTGGCCCAGGCCGGCCTGGCGCTGCTGCAGGCGCGCGACGTGCTGGGCGCCCGCGCCGCGCTGTTCGCGCCGGGCGACCCGGATGCCGCGCACGGCCGCTATCCGGTGCTGCGCGCGGGCTACGGCGCTCACCCGGAAGAGCAGTGCGACATCGAGGTCGAGATCGAATACGCGCGCATGCTGGATTTCGTGCGCGAACTCGATCGCGGCGGCGCCTACCCGGCCGTGCTGTATCTCGGCGCCGGGGCCGGGCAATGGGCCTTGCGGCTGGCGCTGCAGGCCTTCGGCGGGCCGGCGCAGCGCCGCCAGCTGCGCTTCGTGAGCGGCGGTGACGCAGCGGCGCTGCACGAGGCGCTGGCGGGGCTGGACCCGCGCCGCACCCTGGTGGTGGCGGCCAGCCGCGGCTTCGAGCCGTCCGAGACGCTGGACAACGCGCGCGCGGCCATAGACTGGCTGCGCCGCGCCGGCATCGACGATGTCTCGGCGCAACTGGTGGCCGTCACCGGCAACGAGTCGGCGGCGCGCGCGCTGGGCGTGGCGGCCGCGCGGGTTTTCCGCCTGCCGTCCTGGCTGCAGCCGCGCCACGAGCTCTGGTCGGTGGGCGCGCTGCCGGTGGCGCTGGCGCTGGGCGTGGACATGCTCAAGGCCTTGCGCAGCGGCGCCGCCGCCATGGACCAGCATTTCCAGCAGGCCGCGCCGGCGGTCAACGCGCCCATGCAGATGGCGCTGGCGGCGGTGGCCAACACCAGCGCCATGCACTGGCCGACCCATGCGCTGGCGGTGTACAGCGCCCGTCTGGGGGCGCTGCCGGCTTGCGTGCAGCAGCTGGAAATGACCTTGCCGGGACGCGCGCCGGCCAGCCTGCCCGCCTATCCCGTGGTCTGGAGCCCGGCCGGCGCGCCCGGCCCGGGCGCGTTCTTCGAATGGCTGCATCGGGCGCCGGCCGGCGCCCCGGTGGATTTCATCGCCGGCCTGGACGAATACCCGGCCAGTCCGCCGGCCCACCGCGCCCTGCTGGCCAATTGCCTGGCGCAGCGCGAGGCGCTGCTGCGCGGCCTGCCCGCCGAGCCGGACCAGCCGGCTGCCGGCGGCGGACGGCCGTCGACGCTGGTCGTGCTCAGGCAGATCGACCCGCGCGCCGTCGGGGCCCTGCTGGCGCTGTACGAGCACAAGGCGTTCGTGCAGGCGACGCTGTGGGGCGCCGCGCCGGACGGCGCCGACCAGGCCCGGGCCTGCCAGCGGCTGGCGCAGGACATCGCGCGCCAGCTGGCGGTGCCGCCGGCGGCCGGGCCGGTGGACTGGGGGCACGACTCGTCCACGGCGTTCTGGATCGACCGCTATCGCGAGCAGGGCGGGGCGGGCGCCGCGCCGCCGGGCCGCACGGCATAGCCGGCCCTAAACCCTGTTGGCGTATCGGCCGCCGGGCGCAAACGACGGCGAGCGGTTACAGTTGATGCAACGGCGGCGCCGGGCGGCGCCGCACGGCATCATCAACGAGGCTACGCCATGTTTCATCTGTTCTGTGTGACGGCCCCGGCGGCCGTCTTCACCGCCACGCCGGAGTCGCGCGCATGAGCGGTTCTTCCCATTATCCCGTCGCCAACTGGAACCTCGACGGCATCGTCTCCGGCCTGCGCGGCGCACGCCAGGAGTGGCGCGGCCCGCGCGGCCGCCTGCGCGAAGAGTCCGAGTCGGGCGTGCGCGAGTTTCCTTCCCAGGAAAGCCTGCGCGACATCATGCGGCAACTGTTCGGCGCGCTGTTTCCCATGCGCCTGGGCCCCATCGACCTGCGCGAGGAGGTCGAGGATTTCTACGTCGGCCACACCATCGGCGCCGCGCTGGACGCGCTGCTGCATCAGGTCTGCCTGGAGCTGCAGCACCTCGGGCGCGACGATCCGCAGCCCTACGGGCAGGTGCTCGAGCGCGCGGTCGACATCGTGCGCCGCTTCGGCGCCGAGCTGCCGGCGGTGCGCAAGGCGCTGGACCTGGACGTCACGGCCGCCTACCAGGGCGACCCGGCCGCGCGCAGCGTCGACGAAGTGCTGCTGTGCTATCCGGGCGTGACCGCCATGATCCACCACCGGCTGGCCAATGTGCTGTACCGGCTGGGCGCGCCGATGCTGGCGCGCATCGTCGCCGAGATCGCCCACTCCGACACCGGCATCGACATCCATCCGGGCGCGACCATCGGACGCAGTTTCTTCATCGACCACGGCACCGGCGTGGTGATCGGCGAAACGGCCATCATCGGCGAGCGCGTGCGGCTCTACCAGATGGTCACGCTGGGCGCCAAGCGCTTTCCGCCGGGCGAGAACGGCGAGCTCAAGAAAGGCCTGCCGCGCCACCCCATCATCGAGGACGACGTGGTCATCTACGCCGGCGCGACCATCCTGGGCCGCATCACCATCGGCCAGGGCTCGACCATCGGCGGCAATGTCTGGCTCACGCACAGCGTGCCGCCGAACAGCACCGTGACGCAGGCCGGCGCGATCAACGACATGCCCGATTGCGGCCTGGGCGGCTGAGGGCGCAACCATCCCGCTTGCCCGGCCCTGGCGGCCGGGCAAGCCTTCCGGAGCAGGCGCAATGAAATCGGATTCTCCAGCCGTCAATCCGGCGCCGCCGCTGTGGCCCATCATCCTGGCCGCCGGCATCGTGCTCGGGCTGTCGCTGGGCCAGCGGCACAGCGTCGGCCTGTACCAGCTGCCGCTGGTGCAGTCGTTCGGGCTCACGCGCGAAACCTTTTCGTTCGCCATCGCCATCCAGAACATCGTCTGGGGGCTGGCGCAGCCGTTCTCGGGCTACCTCGCCGACCGCTACGGCACGGCCCGCGTGGTGGCCGGCGGCGCCTTGCTGTACGTGGCGGGCCTGCTGCTGACCACGGTGTCGGACGGGCGGCTCAGCCTGGCCCTGTCGGCCGGCGTGCTGGTCGGGCTGGGGCTGGCGGGCACGGCCTGGACGGTCAACGGCGTGGTGGGCCGCAAGGCGTCGGCCGCGCGACGTTCGGCGGCGCTGGGCGCGGTCTCGGCCATGGGGGCCCTGGGGCAGTTCGTGATGCTGCCCCTGGGCATGTACCTGATCGGCGCCTTCGGCTGGCAAGGAGCGCTGGGGCTGTGCGCGGCGCTGCTGGCCTGCATGGCGCCGCTGGCCTGGCTGTTGCGCGAGGCGCCGCGCCAGCCCGCGGCCGCGCCGGCCGCCCAGTCCGGCGGCGGCGTGCGCGCGGCCCTGGGCAACCGCGACCTCTGGCTGCTGTGGCTGGGCTTCATGGCTTGCGGATTCCACCTGGCGTTCATCGCCACCCATCTGCCCGCCTACCTGGCCGACAAGGGCATAGGCGGCGGCACGGCGGCGCTGGCGCTGGGGCTGGTCGGCCTGTTCAATATCGCCGGCACCTTCTTCTTCGGCCTGATGGGCGAGCGCTACCCCAAGAAATACGTGCTGGCGTTTCTCTACCTGGTGCGCACCGCGGTCATCACGGTGTATTTCCTGGCGCCGGTCAGCCAGTTCTCCACCTTGCTGTTCGCCAGCGCGATGGGCTTTCTGTGGCTGGGCACCGCGCCGGTCACGACCGGCCTGGTGGCGCAGCTGTTCGGCCTGGGCACGCTTTCCACGCTGTTTGGCGTGGTGTTCCTCGGACACCAGGTCGGCAGCTTCCTGGGCGTGTGGCTGGGCGGGGTGATCTTCGACCTGTCGGGCTCGTACGATGCGGTGTGGCTGCTGTCCATCGCCATCGGCCTGTTCTCGGCCGCCATGCACCTGCCGGTGCGCGAGCCGGCGCGCCGGCTCGCGGCCGCGGCGCCATGACGGGGCGCGCGCGTGGATAGCCGCATGTCCGACCTGCGGGCGCTGCGGGGTTTCCTGGGCGGCGGCGCGCGCCTGTTCGTCCTGACCGGCGCCGGCTGCAGCACTGCCTCCGGCATTCCCGACTACCGCGACGGGCAAGGGCAGTGGAAGCGCAAGCCGCCGATCGACTTCCAGGCGTTCATGGGCGGGCAGCCCGCGCGGGCGCGCTATTGGGCGCGCAGCATGGTGGGCTGGCGCCATTTCGGCCAGGCCCGCCCCAATGCCGCGCACCATGCGCTGGCGCGCCTGGAGCAGCACGGCCAGGTCGAGCTGCTGGTCACGCAGAACGTGGACCGGCTGCACCAGGCCGCCGGCAGCCGCGCGGCGCTGGACCTGCACGGCAGGCTGGACGAAGTGCGTTGCATGCAGTGCGACTGGCGCGGGCCGCGCGGGCAATGGCAGCGCACGCTGGAGCTGGCCAATCCGCAATGGGCGGCCCTGCAGGCCGGCGTGGCGCCCGATGGCGACGCCGACCTGGAGGATCAGGATTTTTCCGATTTCGTCGTGCCACCCTGTCCGCGGTGCGGCGGCATCGTCAAGCCCGACGTGGTGTTCTTCGGCGAGGCCGTGCCGCGCGACCTGGTGCAGCGCGCCTACGCCGCGCTGGAGCATGTCGACGCCATGCTGGTGGTCGGCTCGTCCCTGATGCTGTATTCGGGCTATCGCTTCGTGCAGGCCGCCGCGCGCGCCGGCCTGCCCATCGCCGCGATCAACCTCGGCCGCACCCGCGCCGATGACATGCTGACCCTGAAAGTCGCCCGGCCCTGCGACGAGGTGCTGGCCGAGGTGGTGTCCTAGGGTGCCTGTCCCTGTGGGGACAGATACCGTCTTGGCCGTCAAGCGTTCATGGCGTAATTGGGCTGATAGGGGATGCGGTTTTTGAGGACCCCGAAGCACAGATGCACCAGTTTTCTCATGGCCGCGCCCAGCGCGGCCTTTTTGCTTTTTCCCGCTTTGAGCAGACGCTGGTAGAGAGCACGGATGTGGGGGTTGTGGCGGGTGCCCACCAGGGCCGCCATGTACAACGTGGCGCGCACCTGGGCCGGGCCGGCTTTGGACAGGCGTGCGCGGCCGTTCAGGCTGCTGCCGGATTGGCGCTGCACGGGGACAATCCCGAGGTAGGCGGCCAGGCTCTGGGCGGAGTCGATACGCCGATTGTGCATGACGGCCAGGATGGCGTTGCCGGCCTGAGGCCCGACGGCGGGGATGGAGTTCAGCAGCTCGCGGTCTTGCTTGAGATCGGGGTGGTTGTCGATGTGCTGCTCGATCGCCCGCTCGATCTGTTTGAGCTGTTCGCGCAGAAACGCGATGGCCTTGTCGATGGAGCCATCGACCAAGGGCGCCGAAGGGCTGAACTGGCTCTTCTCCTTGCGATTGAGCTCACGCAGCAGATCCTTGCCCAGCGCCTCGCGTCGCGTCAACAAGGCGCGCAGTTGGCGCGCATGCAAGGGCGCCGGGTGCCACAGCGCCGGGCTCAGCGTCTGTCCATAGCGTGCCAGAACGTAGCTGTCGAGCGCATCATTTTTGGAGCGCATCGCCAAGGCCTTGGCAAAGTCCCGAGCCTGGGCGGGATTGACCAAAGAGACCCGGACCTGGGCATCGTGCAGCGCCGTGGCCGCTTGCTCGTGATACAGCCCCGTGGGCTCCAGGATGGCGTGCAACTGCGCTGGCTGTGCGCCGTGTTTGGCGCACCACGCCAGCAGGGCCTTCACGCCCGCGGCGCTGTTGGCCGCCACCTTGGTCTTACGCTTATCAGACTGAGCCGTCAGCAACGTGCAATCCAGCTTAGCCTTCGATACATCAATACCTATAAAAAACATGGACTTGGCCTCCTGCAGATAACAAACTGCTGTCAGCCACTGCGCCCACTTGCCTTGTACATACAGGGTCCTCGCCCTACGATACCGTCCAGTGTTTCGCCGGCCCAGCAGTGCGCAACCGAGCCGCTATCTGTCCCACAAAGTCCTCGCTTTGGGCACCAACTCGCGGTCATCGGCGCGCGGTGGTGATAGCTAATCACCACCGGAGGAAAGATACAAGGCACCTGGAGTCTGCGTGTACCGTCAGCGGGTGCCTGTTCCTGCCGGGACAGGCACCCTTGCCCCAGGTGTCGCTCCCCCGGCGACTTGGCGCCGGCTCACACCGCCAGCGGCACCGCGTCGCCCAGCAGCGCCTGGTGGGCGGCGTGCCAGGTGCCGCCGTCGGGAGCGTACAGCAGGCCGCCGGAGCGGTGGGTGGGCTTGTACGGAGAGCCGTCGAAGTGCGCGCTGTAGCCGCCGGCTTCGCGGTGCAGCAGCCAGCCCGCGGCGTGGTCCCAGGGCGTCAGCTTGTTGTAGAGCAGCACATGGCAATGGCCCGAGGCGGCCAGGCGGTACTCGTGCGCGGCGCAGCGCAGCGACGCGGTCGAGCCCAGGCGCGCCTGGTTGGCGGTGACCTGCTCGCGCAGGCCGTCGGGCAGATTGGAGGTGGAGATCATGCCGTCCATCTCGTCGGCCGGGGCCGCGCCGGCCACGTGCAGCGCCCGCTGCGTGCCATCCTCGTAGTCGATCCAGGCGCCTTCGCCGCGCACGGCCAGCGCCGCGTCGTGGCCGATGGGGTCGTAGATCACGCCGGCCAGCACGTCGCCGCGATGGCACACGGCGACCATCATGCCGAACAGGGGCAGGCCCGCCACGTAGTTGCGGGTGCCGTCGATCGGGTCGATGAGAAAGGCCAGGTCGGCATCGACCAGCATGTTGAGCAGCGCGGGGTTGCGCGCCGAGGCCTCCTCGCCGATCAGCACCGCGCCCGGGTACAGCTTGCCCAGGCGCGCGGCGATATGGCGTTCGGCTTCTTCGTCGGCGATGGTGACCAGATCGCGCGGCGAACTCTTGCCGCGCACCGCGTCTTCGGTCAGGTGGCGAAAGCGCGGCAGGACTTCGGAACGGGCGGCTTCGGCAAGCAGGGCGGCGATGCGGCGCGTTTCGTCGCGCGAGAATGTCCGGTTCATGGAATGGGGCAGCAATGTACGACCCGCAAATCTAGCATGGGCCGGCGCGCCAGCCTATGACAAAAATGGCCGGGGCCTTGCGCATGGGCTTGCGGCGTTTGGATGAGGGCGGGCGGGGAAGGGCGAAAAAAAAGGCCGGCGCCCGAAGGCGCCGGCCTTGCCCGCGGGCTGGACTCAGGCGCCCAGGTCCACGCAGAGGTATTTCAGCTCGAGGTAGTCCTCGATGCCGTACTTCGAGCCCTCGCGGCCCAGGCCGGATTGCTTGACGCCGCCGAACGGGCCGACTTCATTGGAAATGATGCCGGTGTTGATGCCGACGATGCCGTATTCCAGCGCTTCGGAGACGCGCCAGATGCGGGCGTAGTCGCGCGTGTAGAAGTAGGCGGCCAGGCCGAAGATGGTGTTGTTGGCCATGCCGATGACTTCGTCCTCGCTTTCGAACTTGAACAGCGGGGCGACCGGGCCGAAGGTCTCCTCGACGGCAAAGCGCATCGACTGCGTGACGTCGCGCACCACCGTGGGCTGGAAGAAGCTGCCGCCCAGCGCATGCGGCTGGCCGCCGGCGATGACCTTGGCGCCGTGCGCGGTGGCGTCGGCGATGTGTTCCTGCACCTTGGCCACGGCGGCCGTGTCGATCAGCGGGCCCTGGGTGACGCCCTGCTCGAAGCCGTCGCCCACCTTCATGGCATTGACCTTCTCCACCAGGCGCTTGGCGACTTCCTCGTAGACGCCGGCCTGCACGTAGATGCGGTTGGCGCATACGCAGGTCTGGCCGGCGTTGCGGTACTTGGAGGCCAGGATGCCGTCGATGGCGCGATCCAGGTCGGCGTCGTCGAACACGATGAACGGCGCGTTGCCGCCCAGTTCCAGCGACAGTTTCTTGATGGTGGGCGCGCATTGCTCCATGAGCGTGCGGCCGACTTCGGTCGAGCCGGTGAAGCTCAGCTTGCGCACCACTTCGCTTTCGCACAGGGCCGCGCCGATTTCACGCGAGCTGCCGGTCACGACCTGGAACACGCCGGCCGGCACGCCGGCCTGCTCGGCCAGCACGGCCAGCGCCAGCGCGGTCAGCGGCGTCTGCTGGGCCGGCTTGACCACCATGGTGCAGCCGGCGGCCAGGGCCGGGCCGACCTTGCGGGTGATCATCGCGGCGGGGAAGTTCCACGGCGTGATGGCGGCGGTCACGCCGATGGGCTGCTTGAGCACCATCAGGCGCTGGCCGCCCTTGGGGCTTTGCAGGATGTCGCCGTCGATGCGCTTGGCTTCTTCGGCGAACCACTCCAGGAAGGAGGCGGCGTAGGCGATCTCGCCGGCGGCCTCGGGCACGGGCTTGCCTTGCTCGGACGTCATGATGACGGCCAGGTCCTGCTGGTTTTCCATCATCAGCTGGGCCCACTTCAGCAGGATCGCGGCGCGTTCCTTGCCGGTCTTGGCGCTCCAGGCGGGCAGGGCGGCCTCGGCGGCGTCGATGGCCTGCTCGGCTTCCTTGCGGCCCAGCTTGGGCACCGCGATGATGGTCTTGCCGGTGGATGGGTTATCGACCGGGATGGACGGGCCGTTGCCGGCGCCTACCCACTTGCCGTCGATGTAGCAGGCGTCGCGCAGCAGTTCGGCGCGGCGCAGGGGTTGGGTCAACTGCGTCATGAAAAATCCTCCTCAATACAGACGCGGGATGGTGGCGCCCATGGGGAGCGCCCCCATCCCGCGTCGAACGATCCAAACAATCAGGCGGCGATGACTTCGGCCAGGATGTCCAGCGCGCGAGCGAACTGGTCATCGGGGATGGTCAGGGGATACAGGAAACGCAGAACGTTTCCGTATACACCGCAGCTTAGCAAAATCAGGCCGCGTTCGATGGCTTGCTGCTGGATGCGCTTGACCGCCTCGGCGTCCGGCTTGCCGGTCGCCGGGTCGTTGAGCTCCAGCGCGACCATCGAACCCAGGCCGCGCACGTCGGCGATGGCCGGGCAGGTGGCGCGCAGGCTTTCCAGGCGCTCCATCAGGCGCTTGCCCAGCAGGGCGGCGCGCTCGCACAGTTTCTCTTCGGCGATCACGTCCAGCACGGCGTGCGCGGCGGCCACGGCCAGCGGGTTGCCGGCGTAGGTGCCGCCCAGGCCGCCGGCGGCCGGGCCGTCCATGACTTCGGCGCGGCCCACCACGCCCGAGATCGGCATGCCGCCGCCCAGGCTCTTGGCCATGGTGATCAGGTCGGCCTGCACCGAGTGGTGCTGCATGGCGAACAGCTTGCCGGTGCGCGCGAAGCCGGTCTGCACTTCGTCGGCGATCAGCAGGATGCCGTGCTCGTCGCACACCTTGCGCAGCGCCTGCATCAGCTCGGGCGGCGTTACGTTGAAGCCGCCTTCGCCTTGCACCGGCTCGATGATGATCGCGGCCACGCGCTTGGGATCGATGTCGACCTTGAACAGCAGGTCCAGCGCCTTGAGCGAGTCGGCCACGCTGATGGCCTGCGTGGCGTTGGGGAACGGCACGTGGAACACGTCGCCCGGCATGGGGCCGAACGCCAGCTTGTAGGGGGCGACCTTGCCGGTCAGGGCCATGCCCATCATGGTGCGGCCATGGAACGCGCCCGAGAACGCCACCACGCCCGAGCGGCCGGTGTAGGCGCGGGCGATCTTGACGGCGTTTTCCACCGCCTCGACGCCGGTGGTGAAGAAGGCGGTCTTCTTCAGGCCTTCGATCGGGGCCACGGCGTTGATGCGCTCGGCCAGCGACACGTAGCCTTCGTACGGCACGATCTGGTAGGCGGTGTGGGTGAAGTTGTCCAGCTGGGCGGCGATGGCGGCCTTGACCTTGGGATGGCGATGGCCGGTGTTCAGCACCGCGATGCCGCCGGCGAAGTCGATGTACTCCTTGCCTTCGGCATCCCACAGGGTCGAGTTTTCCGCCCGCACGGCGTAAAAGTCACACATCACGCCGACGCCGCGCGGGGTGGCCAGCGTACGACGCGTATTCAGATCTCGGTTTTTCATCTCAGGCTCGATTGGCAAATGGAATGCCGTATGCACGGCGCAATGTGGCGGCCGCCATGGCACGCCGTCCAGCTTCTATTTAATGCTAAGATGGCCCCATTCAGGGGAACCACTTTTACAAAACAGGTAGAACCAATTGAGGTCCATTGTCGGCGATCTGTTGCTCCTGCGCCTGGGGGACGTGGCCGACGGCCCGATGAACCAGCGTCTCTACCGCGCCATCCGCGAGGCCATCCTCGACGGCGCCATCGCGGCCGACACCCGCCTGCCCGCCACGCGCGACCTGGCGGCCGAGCTGGGCATCGCGCGCAACACCGTGGTGCATGTCTACAGCCAGCTGCAGGCCGAGGGCTACACGCACAGCCGCCAGGGCAACGGCACTTTCGTCACCGCCTCGCTGCCCGACGCCTACCTGGCCAGCGGCCGCCACGCGCGCCGTCCGGCCATCGCCGCGGTGCGCCCCACGCTGTCCGAGCGCGGCGCGCGCATCGTCGACCAGGTGTCGGCCTCGCCGTACCAGTGGGGCGCCTTCATGCCGGGCGTGCCCGATCTTACCGAGTTCCCGCACCAGAAGTTCGGCCGGCTGTTCAGCACGCTGTGGCGCGATCCCCATCCGGAGATGCTGACCTATGCCTATGGCGGCGGCCTGCCGGCGCTGCGCGAGGCGCTGGCCCAGCACCTGGCCCTGACCCGCTCGATCGACTGCGATCCCGAGCAGATCATCATCACCGAGGGCTCGCATCAGGCCATCGACCTGGCCACCCGCATCCTGGGCGGCCATGGCGACCTGGCCTGGATCGAGAACCCGGGCTATTGGGGCGCGCGCAGCGTGCTGATCGCCAACGGCATCCGCATCGAGCCGCTGCCGGTCGACGAGGAAGGCATGCAGCTGCCGGCCGAGCCGGTGGCGCAGCCGCCGCGCTTCATCTTCGTGACGCCTTCGCACCAGTACCCGCTGGGTTCGGTGATGTCGCTGGCGCGGCGCCGGCAACTGCTGGCGCTGGCGCGCAGCTGGGGCAGCTGGATCATCGAGGACGACTATGACAGCGAGTTCCGCTTCTCGGGCCGGCCGATTTCGTCGCTGCAAGGACTGGAGCCGGACGCGCCGGTGATCTACCTGGGCACCTTCAGCAAGACGCTGTATCCGGGCCTGCGCGTGGGCTACCTGGTGCTGCCCAAGGCGCTGGCCGGCGCGTTCCAGGCCGCGCATGCCGAGCTGTACCGCGAAGGCCACCTGGTCACGCACGCGGTGCTGGCCAGCTTCATCGCCGAGGGCCATTACGCCGCCCACATCCGCCGCATGCGCATGCTGTACGGCCGGCGCCGCGCCATTCTGGTCAACCTGATCGAGCGGCGCCTGGGCGCGCAGTGGCTGCATCCGGATTCCAGCGACGCGGGCCTGCACCTGGTGCTGGACTTCCCGCCGGGGCTGGACGACAACCAGGTGATGCAGGCCGCCCATGCGCGTGGCGTGCTTACGCGCGCGCTGTCGCGCTACTACGCCGAAGGCACCACGCCGCGCCAGGGCCTGCTGCTGGGCTATGCCTGCGTGCCGGAGAACGACATCGCGCGCAAGTTCGAGCTGGTGCTCGACAGCCTGGCCGAAGTGGCGCAGCGCAGCCGCGCCTAGCCAGGCGCCAGCGCCGCCGCCAGCCCGGCCGCGTTGCGCATGCCCTGGTCTTCGTAATTGGTGTTGAACACCGCGTGGGTGTGGCGCGCGCGCGCGGCCAGGCGCTTGACGCGCGCCGCCAGATCGGCCAGTTCCCGCGGCGAGTATTCGTACTGGAAGCGGCTCGACGAGGCCGCCGCGCGGCTGTTCCAGGCGCCGGCGTTGCGGCCGTGCAGGCGCACCAGCGCCAGTTCGGGGTGGGTGCACTCCCAGACCGGCGGCACGCTGTTGGCAAAGCCTTGCGGGCTGTCGACCACCGTGTGCACCAGCTCCAGGTCGCGTTCCAGCGCCAGCGTCCAATCGCTGGCGGCCGCGCTGCCGAACCAGCTGGCGTGGCGCATTTCCGCCGCCATGACGAGTTCGCCGGCGTCGCGCAGGCGCGCCGCGCAATCGCGCACGCGGGCCACGCCGCGCGCCTCGCGCCGCACCCAGGGCGCAAACTGGCAATGCACCGCGCCCAGCTTGCCGGCCTGGCGCAGCGGCTCCAGGGCCAGCAGGTAGCGGCGCCACAGTTCGTCGCGCACGGCGCCCGGCACCTGGTCGTCGAACACCGCATCGCCCTCGCCGGGCACTTCGCGGCGCAGGTCGTCCGGCAGCGCCGCGCGCGGCGTCTGGTGGCCCGTGAACAGGCGAAACGCCTTGATGTTGAAGACAAAGCCCGGCGGCGTGCGCTGCGCCCACAGGTAGGCCGTGCGCGGGTCGGGCAGGGCGTAGAAGCTGGCGTCGACCTCGGCCATGCCGAACCGGCTGGCGTAGAACCGCAGGCGTGCCTGCGGCGTGCGCGCGGCCGGCGGGTAGAACCGGCCGCACGCCAGCAGGGTGGGGTCGGTCCAGGAGGCGGTGCCGATGAGGATGTTCATGCCTGGGGCGCAGCGGCCGTTCGGACGAAAGGCTGGAAATTCTGTATAAATATACAGTATCGTCCAATTTGCCTGTTTCCATGTCTGAACCTGTTTCCCGCGACCCCGCGCCCGCGGATGATCCCCTGGCCGAACTGAACCCCGCGCAGCGCGAGGCCGCCGCGTACGGGGTCGACGCGCCGGCCAGCCAGGCGCTGCTGGTGATCGCCGGGGCCGGGTCGGGCAAGACCAATACGCTGGCGCACCGCGTGGCCCACCTGATCCTGCATGGCGCCGACCCGCAGCGCATGCTGCTGCTGACGTTCTCGCGCCGCGCCGCGCAGGAAATGGAGCGGCGCGTGGGCGCCGTGCTGCAACGGGTGATGGGCCTGCGCGCCGGGCACGCGGCGCCCGCGCTGCCGTGGGCCGGCACGTTCCACAGCGTGGGCGCGCGGCTGCTGCGCGATTGCGCGCAGCGCATCGGCCTGTCGGAGGCCTTTACCGTGCACGACCGCGGCGACGCCGAGGACTTGATGGGCATCGTGCGCCACGAGCTGGGCCTGTCGGCCACCCACAACCGGTTTCCGCTCAAGGGCACCTGCCTGGCCATTTATTCGCGCGTGGTCAACAGCCAGGCGCCGCTGGCCGAGGTGCTGCGCCAGGCGTTTCCGTGGTGCGAAGCCTGGGAGGCCGAGCTCAAGCGCCTGTTCCAGGCCTATGTGCTGGCCAAGCAGGAACAGAACGCGCTCGATTACGACGACCTGCTGCTGTATTGGGCCGAGATGATGCGCGACGCGGGGCTGGCCGCCGAGGTCGGCGCGCGTTTCGACCACATCCTGGTCGACGAATACCAGGACACCAATCGCCTGCAGGCCGCCATCCTGCTGGCCATGAAGCCCGATGGCGGCGGCCTGACCGTGGTGGGCGACGACGCGCAGTCGATCTATTCGTTCCGCGCCGCGAGCTTGCGCAACATCCTCGATTTCCCGCAGCAGTTCCCCGGCGGCGCCAAGGTGGTCACGCTGGAGCGCAACTACCGCTCCACCCAGCCCATCCTGGATGCCTCCAACGCGGTCATCGGGCTGGCCGCCGAACGCTACGCCAAGCAGCTGTGGACCGATCGCGTCTCGTCGCAACGCCCCGAGCTGGTGAGCGTGAGCGACGAAGCCGGCCAGGCGCGCTGGGTGGCCGACCAGGTGCTGGCGCAGCGCGAGGGCGGCGCCACGCTCAAGTCGCAGGCGGCGCTGTTTCGCGCCTCCAGCCACAGCGCCGCGCTGGAGCTCGAACTGACCCGGCGCAACATCCCGTTCGTGAAATTCGGCGGCCTGCGCTTTCTCGAGGCCGCCCACGTCAAGGACATGCTGTCCGTGCTGCGCTGGGCCGAGAATCCGCGCTCGCGGCTGGCCGGCTTCCGGGTGGCGCAGCTGGTGCCCGGCATCGGCCCGGCCACCGCGGGCAAGCTGATGGATGCCATGGCGCAGGCGGCCGACCCGCTGGCGGCCATGCGCGACTTCCAGCCCGGCGCGGCGGCGCGCCAGCAGTGGAGCGAATTCGTCGCCACCTACGCGACGCTGCGCGAGGCGCGCCGGCCCTGGCCCGCCGACGTGGACGCCGCGCTGCAATGGTATGGGCCGCAACTGGAGCGCATCTTCGACGATGCGCGCGTGCGCCGCGCCGACCTGGAGCAACTGGCCCGGCTGGCCGGCGGCTATCCGACCCGCGAGCGCTTCCTCACCGAGCTGACGCTGGACCCGCCCGACGCGACCAGCGACGAGTCCGGCCCGCCCTTGCGCGACGAAGACTACATGATCCTGTCCACCATTCACTCGGCCAAGGGCCAGGAGTGGAAGTCGGTCTACATCCTGAACGCGGTGGATGGCTGCATTCCCTCGGACATGGCCACCGGCACGGCCGAGGAAATCGAGGAAGAGCGGCGCCTGCTGTACGTGGCGATGACGCGCGCGCGCGAGCGGCTGCAGGTGGTGGTGCCGCAGCGCTTCTACGTGCACCAGCAGACCGGGCTGGGCGACCGCCACGTCTATGGCTCGCGCACCCGCTTCATTTCGGAGGCGATGCTGCCGTTGTTCGAGCACCTGCCCAGGCCGCCCGAGCCGCCGTTCGGCCGCGCCCGCCCCATCGAGCCGGCCGCGCCGCGCATCGACGTGGCCAGCCGGGTGCGCGGGCTGTTCTCGTAGCGGCCGCGCCGGGCGCGCGACGGTATCATAGGTGCCCAGGCGCATCCCGGCCCGGGATGCGCACAGGGAGACAGTGCAATGACCCAGAACGTTCAGGCCGCGGGCGCGCCGCACGGGGGCGTGGTGGCTTCGGTCGCCTACCTGAATGGCCGCCGCGCGCGCGACGTGCCCATCGACGATATCGCCGGCTACGAGCGTCCCGAGCACGGCCTGCTGTGGATCGGCCTGCACGATCCCGAGCCCGGCTTGCTGCGGCGCGTGGCCGAGGACCTGGGCGCCTGCGACAAGAACCAGGAGGAAATGGTCGAGCCGCACCGGCGCGCCAAGATCATCGACTACGGCAATATGGTGCTCATCGTCGCCATCACCGTCGAGATCGAGAGCGACCGGCCGGTGTTCGGCGAAACCCAGTTCCTGATCGGCGACGGCGTGCTGGTGACCGTGCGGCGCGGCGCCACCGCCACCCACAGCACCCTGCGCGAACGGCTGGAGGCCACGCCCGACCTGCTCAAGCGCGGCAGCGACTACGTGACCTCGGAGTTGCTGGACCTGCTGGTGGACCGCTACGTGGCGGCGGCGGCGCGCCTCGAAAGCGTGGTCGAGAGCGCCGAGCAGAAGCTGCTGATCCGCGGCGCCAAGGATGCCGACATCCGCAAGCTGTACCGTCAGCGCCGCGACCTGCTGCGCATCCATACCGCCATCGCCCCGCTGGCCGAGATCTGCCGTCGCCTGGCGCGCGTGGAGATGTCGCAGGTCGACGAGCATGCGCGGCCGTATTTCGGCGAGGTGGCCGACCGCGTGCTGCGGGTCGACGAACTGCTCAACGCGCTGCGCGAGGCCCTGGCGTTCGCCTTCGAGGCCAGCCAGATGATCGCGCAGGCCCAGCAGAACGACACCACGCGGCGGCTGGCGTCCTGGGCCGCCATCCTGGCCGTGCCCACGGCCGTGGCCGGCATTTACGGCATGAACTTCGAGTACATGCCCGAACTGAAGGCGCCCTGGGGCTATCCGGTGACGCTGCTGGCCATCGGCACCGTGTGCTCGATCCTCTACTGGCGCTTTCGCAAGTCGGGCTGGCTGTAGCGCCGGCCCGCACGCGCGCGCGCTGTGGCACACTGCCGCCACCTCCCGACGACGACGAACCGATGCTGCGCAACAAACTCCAACCGCGAGGCGGGCGCCGCGGCCTGGCCGGACTGCTTTCGGCCCTGCTGCTGGCGGCCCTGGCCGCGCTGGCCAACTGGCTCTGGCCGCAGGACGCTTCCCAGGCGCCGCCCGCGCGCCAGGCGCCCGCGGGCCCCGCTGGCGGCGTGCCCGCCGGCAGCTATACCCTGACCGGCCCCATCGTCAACGTGGCCGACGGCGATACCGTGACCCTGCGCGCGCCGGGCGGCCAGCGCCGCATCCGCATGGACAGCATCGACGCGCCCGAGGAAGGGCACGGCAGCGAGCAGCCGGGCCAGCCGTTCGCCCAGGCCTCGCGCCAGCACCTGGCCGGCCTGGTCGCCGGCAAGACCCTGACCGCGCAATGCTACGAGCGCGACCAGTTCGACCGCGACGTGTGCGCCCTGATCCTGCCCGACGGCAGCTCGGCCAACCGGGCCCAGGTCGAGGCCGGCTACGCCTGGGCCTATACGGCGCGGCGCGGCGACTACCTGCGCGATCGGGCCATGCCCGGCCTGCAGCGCCAGGCCCGCGAGGCCGGCCGCGGCCTGTGGGCGCAGTCCGGCGCGATCGAACCCTGGAAGTGGCGCTATGACTGCTGGCGCCAGCGGCGCTGCTGAGGCGGCGCGGCCCGCCTTCCGATACGGGCATCCCGGGGTATGGCGGCTCGCCGGCCTTTGCTATCCTTGCGCGAGCATTCGAGATAGGATGGTTACATGACAGGCATGTCCAGGCTGCTGCGTATCGCGGCGCTACTGTTGCTGGGCGCGATGGCGGGCTGCTCCCCTGAAAGCCCCGTCAACAGCCCGTACCCCGCCGGCGCGATGGCCGAGAATGCGCTCTATACCGCGTTCGTCAAGCGTTCGCCCAAATACCTGGACCCGGCCAGCTCCTACTCGACCGACGAGACGCCGTACACGTACAACATCTACGAACCGCTGTACGGCTACCATTACCTGAAGCGGCCGTACGAGCTGGTGCCGCGCGCCGCGGCCGCCATCGACGCGCCGCGCTACCTCGATGCGCAGGGCCGCGAGCTGCCGGCCGACGCGCCCGGCGAGCAGATCGCCGAAAGCGTCTACGACATCCGGCTGCGGCCCGGCATCCAGTTCCAGCCCCATCCGGCCTTTGCCCGGCGCGCCGACGGCGGCTACCAGTATTTCCCGCTGGCCGAGGACGAACTGGCCGACAAGTTCTACATTCCCGATTTTCCCGCTACCGGCAGCCGCGAACTGGTCGCCGACGACTACGTCTACGCGCTGCGCCGCCTGGCCAGCCCGCGCGTGGTGTCGCCCATCTATTCCCTGATGGCCGACCATATCGTCGGCCTGAAGGACTACGGCGACCGCTTGCGGGCGCGCGACCAGGCGCTGCGCCGCGACCTGCCCGGCGGCGCGCGCACGCTGCCCTGGCTGGACCTGCGCGAGGCCGACGGTTTTGCCGGCGTGCAGGCGCTCGACGCCCATACCCTGCGCATACGCGTGATCGGCAAGTACCCGCAGTTCAAGTACTGGCTGGCCATGACCTTCACCGCGCCCGTGCCCTGGGAGGCCGACCGCTTCTACAGCCAGCCCGGCATGGCCGAGCACGACCTGTCGCTCAATACGTGGCCGGTGGGCACCGGCCCCTACATGCTGGTCGAGTCGCGCCAGAACTGGCGCCATGTGCTGGCGCGCAACCCCAACTTCCGCGGCGAACCCTATCCGTGCGAGGGCGAGCCGCAGGACCGCGCCGACGGCCTGCTGGCCGATTGCGGCAAGCCCACGCCGTTCATCGACCGGGTGGTGTTCAGCGTCGAGAAAGAGGCGGTGCCGCTGACCGGCAAGTTCATGCAGGGCTACTACGACGTGCCGCAGGTCGAGCGCGGCGAGTATGGCGTGTCCATGCTGGTGGCCGCCGGCGATTCGCCCGACAAGGCGGCCCTGTATCGCGACCATGGCATACGCCTGCCCACCACGGTGGAAACCTCCAACTGGTACATGGGGTTCAACTGGCTCGATCCGGTGGTCGGGCAGGGCGACACGCCGGCGCAGCAGGAGCGCAACCGCAAGCTGCGCCAGGCCATCAGCATCGCCTTCGACTGGGAAGAATACGTGGCGGTGTTCGAGAACAGCCAGGCCCAGGTCGCCTACGGGCCGGTGCCGCCGGGCGTGCTGGGCTACCGGCCCCCGCCCGAGGGCTACAACCCGGTCGTCTACGACCTGGACGATGGCAAGCCGGTGCGCAAGCCGCTCGATACCGCGCGCCGCCTGCTGGCCGAGGCCGGCTATCCCGACGGACGCAACGCGCAGACCGGCGCGCCGCTGGTGCTGTACTACGACGCCATGACGGGCGCGGGCGCCAGCCCCATGTTCGACTGGATGCGCCGCCAGCTGGCCAAGCTGGGCATCCAGATGGATGTGCGCTCCACCGACTACAACCGCTTCCAGGACAAGATGCGGCGCGGCACGGCGCAGCTGTTCCTGTGGGGCTGGAACGCCGACTATCCCGACGCCGAGAACTTCCTGTTCCTGCTCTACGGGCCCAACGCCAAGGCCAAGTCGGGCGGCGAGAACGCGGCCAATTACGCCAACCCTGAGTTCGACCACTTGTTCGAGCAGATGAAGCTGCTTGACGACGGCCCCGAGAAAGAGGCCCTGATCGCCCGCATGACGGCCATCGTCCAGCGCGACGCGCCCTGGATGTTCGGCTATTTCCCCATGTCGGGCGGCGCCTACCAGCAATGGGTGGGCAACGCCAAGCCCACCCAGATGGTGCGCAATACGCTGCAGTTCATGAAGATAGACCCGGCCACCCGGGTGGCGCGCATCGACGAATGGAACCGGCCGCTGTGGTGGCCGCTGGGGGCGCTGGCGCTGCTGCTGGCGCTGGTGATCTGGCCGTCCTACCAGGCGCTCAAGCGGCGCGAGCGCCAGACCGTCTACGGCGCGCGCGCGGCCGCCTCCACCCCGGAGCAACAACCATGACCGGCTATGTCATTCGCCGCCTGCTGTACGGCGTGCTGATCCTGATCGGCGTCAACCTGTTCACCTTCGTGCTGTTCTTCGCGGTCAATACGCCCGACGACATGGCGCGGCTGGCCATCGGCGGGCAGCGGGTCAGCCAGGACGCCATCGAGAAATGGAAGGCCGAGCGCGGCTACGACAAGCCGCTGTTTCTCAACACCCGGGCCGAGGGCACGGCGCGCTATACCGACACGGTGTTCTACCAGCGCTCGGTGCCCTTGCTGGTGATGGACTTCGGCGCTTCCGACGGCGGGCGCGACATCGGCCGCGAAATCCGCACGCGCATGGGCCCCAGCCTGGCGCTGGCCCTGCCCACTTTCGTGCTGGGCCTGTTCGCCAGCGTGGTGTTCTCGCTGACCCTGGTGTATTTCCGCGCCACGCGGCTGGATTTCTGGGGCGTGGTGCTGTGCGTGGTGCTGCTGTCCATATCCAGCCTGTTCTACATCATCGCCGGCCAGTGGCTGTTCTCCAAGCTGCTGCGCCTGGCGCCGTATTCCGGCTTCGCCGGCGGGCTGGACATGGTCAAGTTCCTGGCGGTGCCGGTGGTGGTGGCGATCATCGCCCGGCTGGGGCCCGAGGCGCGCTTCTACCGCACGCTGTTTCTCGAGGAAATCGGCAAGGACTACGTGCGCACCGCCCGCGCCAAGGGCCTGAGCGAGTCGGTCGTGCTGTTTCGCCATGTGCTGCGCAACGCCATGCTGCCCATCCTCACGGGCACGGTATCGGCCATTCCGCTGCTGTTCATGGGCAGCCTGATCGCCGAGTCCTTCTTCGGCATTCCCGGCCTGGGCAGCTACACCATCGACGCCATCAACGCGCAGGACTTCTCCATCGTCCGCGCCATGGTGTTCCTGGGGTCCGCGCTCTATATCGTGGGCCTGATCCTCGCCGATATTTCGTACACGCTGGCCGACCCCCGCGTCCGTTTCGAGTAATCGCCATGCCGCTCTTCGTCTTTCTCTGGACCGACATCGCCCTCTACCTGCTGGTGGCCGCCGTGCTGGCGTATGCCTGGCGCGTGCGGCGTTCCCCGACGCTGCGCGCCACCTGGGGCAGGGTGGCGCGCGACGCGCCGGCCATGTGCTCCGCGGTGGTGCTGATGTGCTTCGTGGTGGTCGGGCTGCTCGACTCCGTCCACTACCGCGCCAGGCTGGCGCCGGCGCCCGGCGTGGCGGCCGATGCCCCGCCGGCCTATGCGCCGGTGGTGCGTTCGGCGCTTGACGGCCTGCTGGCCGCCACGGTGCTGGCCCGCCCCGAGAAAACCTATTCCGAGCCGCTGGCGGTGCGCCAGTTCACCAAGGAAACCCTGCTGATCGACGGCAAGCCGCAACGCGACTTTCCGCTGCTGCGCAGCGGCGGGGCGCACCTGCGGGACCCCGACGCCCAGCGCTGGCCCGACCTGCGGCAACGCTTCTGGAGCGGCCTGGGCCTGGGCGCGGCCGCCGCGCTGGCCGGCGGCCTGCTGCTGGTGTGGGCGCTGGCGCGGCGCAGGGCTTCGCTGCGCGCGGCCCTGGCCGACCTGGCGGCCAACCGCACCGAGCTGCCGTGGCGCGCCATGTGGATCACCTACGCCGTCATCTGCCTGCTGGCGCTCACCATTTCGATGCTGGCCGGCGGCTACCACGTGCTGGGCACCGACCGCACCGGCAACGACGTGCTGTGGCAGGCGCTCAAGAGCGTGCGCACCGCGCTCATCATAGGCAGCCTGACCACGCTGGCCATGCTGCCGCCGGCGCTGGCGTTCGGGATCGCGGCGGGCTATTTCAAGGGCAAGGCCGACGACGCCATCCAGTACCTCTACACCACGCTCACCTCCATCCCCAGCGTGCTGCTGGTGGCCGCCTGCGCGTTGATGATGCAGGTCTACATCGACAACCATGCCGAGCTGTTCGACACCTCGGCGGCGCGCGCCGACCTGCGGCTGTTCCTGCTGTGCATGATCCTCGGCCTGACGGGCTGGGCCGGCCTGTGCCGGTTGCTGCGCGCCGAGACCCTCAAGCTGCGCGAACTCGAGTACGTGCAGGCGGCGCGCGCCTTCGGCGTGTCGCACTGGCGCATCATGACGCGCCACCTGCTGCCCAACGTCATGCACATCGTGCTGATCACCGTGGTGCTGGAATTCTCCGGCCTGGTGCTTTACGAGGCGGTGCTGTCGTACCTGGGCATAGGCGTGGACCCCAGCATGAACTCGTTCGGCTCGATGATCGACAGCGCGCGCCTGGAGATGTCGCGCGACCCCATGATCTGGTGGAACCTGTTGGCTGCGTTCGGCTTCATGCTGGCGCTGGTGCTGGCCGCCAACCTGTTTGCCGACGCCGTGCGCGACGCCTTCGACCCGCGCACGCGCCGGTTCAGGCCGGCGCGCGCGGCCGCGGCGGGAGCCCTGCCATGAACGCGCGCGCGCCTTTGCTGCGCATCGAAGGGCTGGACGTCGACGTGGCCGGCGAGTCGGGCGTCACGCATGCCGTCAAGCGGCTGCAGCTGGCCGTGGCGCAGGGCGAGACCTTCGCCCTGGTGGGCGAGTCGGGCAGCGGCAAGAGCATGACCGCGCTGGCCCTGCTGCGGCTGCTGCCCGATGCCGGGCGTATCGTCGGCGGCCAGATCGAACTGGACGGCACCGACCTCAACGGCCTGTCCGAGCGCGCCATGCGCGGCGTGCGCGGCGGACGTATCGGCATCATCTTCCAGGAGCCCGCTACCAGCCTGAACCCCGTGATGCGGGTGGGCGACCAGATCGTCGAGACCCTGGCCGCCCATACGCCCTTGCGCGGCGCGGCGGCGCGCGAGCGGGCCATCGACTGGCTGCGGCGCGTCGGCATCCCCGAGCCCGAGCGGCGCATCGACGACTATCCGTTCCAGTTCTCGGGCGGCCAGAAACAGCGCCTGATGATCGCCATCGCGCTGGCGGCCGAACCCAAGCTGCTGATCGCCGACGAGCCCACCACGGCGCTCGACGTCACCGTGCAGGCCCAGGTGCTGGAGCTGCTGGCCGGCATCCAGCGCGAGATGGGCATGGCGGTGCTGCTGATCACGCACGACCTGGCGGTGGTGCGCCACGTGGCGCACCACGTGGCGCTGATGCGCGGCGGCGAGATCGTCGAAAGCGCCGATGCGCGCACGTTCTTCGAGCAGCCGCGCCATCCCTACGCGCGCGAACTGTTCGACGCCATTCCCACCTTCGCCAAGCGCGGCCGGCCGCTCTCGGCCCAGGGCCGCGCGGCGCAGCACGGCCAGGCCGCGCCCGAGGCCGGCGCGGTGGTGCTGGATGTGCAGGACCTGCTGGTGCACTACCCGGTGCGCAAGGGCGTGCTGCGCCGCGTGGCCTCATGGGTCGAGGCGGTCAACGGCGTGACCTTCACCCTGCGCGCCGGCGAGACCCTGGCGCTGCTGGGCGAATCGGGTTGCGGCAAGACCACCACCGGCAAGGCTTTGCTGCGCCTGGTCGAAGGCGCGCGCGTGCGGGGGCGCGCCATGCTCGATGGGCACGACCTGCTGGGCGCGTCGCGGCGCGAACTGCGGCGGCTGCGGCAGGACATCCAGATCGTGTTCCAGGATCCCTACGCCTCGCTCGACCCGCGCATGCGGGTCGGCGATATCCTCGAGGAAGGCATCGCCTCGTTGCGTCCCGAACTGACGTCGGCGGCGCGCAAGGCGCGGGCCGCGGGTCTGCTCGAACGCGTGGGGCTGCCGGCCGACACGCCCACGCGCTATCCGCACGAATTCTCGGGCGGCCAGCGCCAGCGCATCGCCATCGCGCGCGCGCTGGCGGTCGAGCCGAAGGTGCTGATCTGCGACGAACCCACCTCGGCGCTGGACGTGTCGGTGCAGGCGCAGATTCTCGATCTGCTGCGCGATCTGCAGGCCGAACTGGGCATCGCCTACCTGTTCATCACGCACAACTTCGGCGTGGTCGAATACCTGGCCGACCGCATCGCGGTCATGCACGGCGGGCGCATCGTCGAGATGGGGCCCGCCGATACCGTGCTGCATGCGCCGCGCCACGAAATGACGCAGCGCCTGCTGGCCGCCGTGCCGCGCCTGCGGTTCGGGGCGGAGAACGAGTAGGGGGGAGGGCCTGTCCCCGTGGGGACAGGCACCGTGCCAACCGTCAATCGTTGACGAAGTCCCGGCCGTGGCGCGACTGCAGCCACATGAGCGTTTCGTGGCGCAGCGAACGGGCGTACTGCGTCAGGAAGGCGTGCACCGTGGCCAATTGGTGGGAGTCGTACTGGCGGCTGAGGAACGTGACTTCCTCGGCCGCCGCGCGACGCTCGTCGGCCAGCGCGCGGCAGCGCTCGGCGACGGGCCGGATCACGATGACCCGCCGGTCCAGCGGATGCCGGCCGCGCTGCACATAGCCCGCGGCTTCCAGGCGATTGATCAGCGCGGTGGCGCCACCCCAACTGATGCCGAGCAACTGGCCCAGTTGTCCGGTCGGCAGGGCATCGAACTCCAGCACCAGGTCCAGGGCCTTCAGTTCGGTCAACGACAACCCCAGCCTTTCGGCCATGGCGGCCTGGCTGGCCGCCATGTAGACCGTCAGTTGCCGGGCCAGGACCTGCGCGATTTCTTCCACGCTGTCCGGCCGGCGGTCGTGGCCTAGGGGGTCGCCCGAGGAGACTCGTTGGTCTTGCTGTGAGATACGGTCTATATCCAGCATGGCGGCGCTCCGCTTCTTCGGGCTCAAGATCGGTTACTTCAAGGCGCTGGTCACGCCGCCGAGGATGCCGCCCAGCAGGCCGCCGCCGGCGCCGCCGGCGCCACCCGTGGCACCGCCGGTCACGCCGCCCGTCACGCCGGCCACGGTACCGGTCACGCCGCTCAGGATGCCGCCCAGCAAGCCGCCATTGGCCGCGCCGCCGGTATTGCCGCCACCGGCCGAGCCGCCGCCGACCGCGCCGGTCACGCCGCCCAGCAGGCCGCCGCCGCCACCGACCGCACCGGTGACGCCGCCCAGCAGGCCGCCCAGCAGACCGCCGTTGGCCGCGCCCGGCGCGTTGCCCGCGCCGCCCGATCCGCCGCCGGTCACGCCGCCCAGCAGACCGCCGAGCAGGCCGCCGTTGGGAGCGGCGCCGCCGCCCAGGTTGCCAGTCACGCCGGCCAGCAGGCCGGTGACGGGAGCCAGCAGGCCGCCGTTGGCGCCGCCACCGGTAATGCCGCCCAGGCTGCCGGTGATCGGGCTGAGCAGGCCGCCCTGGCCGCCAAGGCCCAGGCCGCCGGTCAGCGAGGAGACCGCGCTGGTGGCGTGGGCCAGGGTGTTGCCCAAGGGGTTGGTGTTACCCGGGGTGGCATGCAGCAGGCCGCCAGCGCTGGCGACCGCGCCGCCCAGACCGCCGAGCACGCCATCCAGGCCGCCTACCGGCAGGCCGCCAGGCAACTGGCCGCCCGCGCCGGCGAGGGTGCCGCCCACGCTGGTCAGCAGGCCGGCCACCGGCGCGCCCAGGTTGGTGGTGGCGCCCACCGTTTGCGTGAGGTTGGTGACGGCGCCCGCGACCGGGCTGACAGCCGGGTCGAGGCCGGCGCCGATGCCGCCCAGCGCCTCGCCCAGGCCCAGCGACGCGACGTTGTCCACGGCGGTGCCGGTGTTGGTCAGCGCGGGCTGCAGGATGGGTTGGGTCGGACCGTCGAGCACGCCGCCGGCAATGCCGCCCACCAGCTGGTTGACGGGGTTGAGCAGACCGCCCTGGCCGCCCAGCGCGCCGGTCAGCGCGCCCACGGCGCCGGTGGCGTTGCCCAGCACGGCGGTCAGCGGTTCGGGATTGTTGGCGTCGGCGTGGAGCAGGCCGCCGGTGCTGGCCACGGTCTTGCCCAGGCCATCCACCAGGCCGCCCAGGCCGGTGCTCAGACCGCCGGGCAGGCCCGTGCCGGCCACCGTGTCGCCCAGGCCGCTGACCGTGCCGCCGACTTGCGTCAGCACGCCATCGACCGGCGCGCCCAGCCCGGTGGTGGCGCCGATCTGCTGCGTCAGGCCGACGGTGGTGTCGACCACCGGCTTGAGCGTCGGATCCAGGGCCTTGCCCACCGCGCCCAGCGCGTTGTCGGCGCCCAGCGGCAGCAGGCTGTCGGTGGCGCCGCCGGTATTGCCCAGGGTGGTTTCCAGCAGGCCCGCGCGCACCGGGTCCACCGGCGTGGTCGGATCCGGGTTGCCCGGAGTGCCGGGGCCGCCAGGGCCGCCGGGGTTGCCCGGGCCACCCGGGTTGGTGGGGATGACCGGGGCGGACGCGCGCTTGCTGCTGCTATTGCCGCCGCCGCCGCAACCGGCCAGCGCGGCCACCATGATGGCCGTCAACAGGGGAACCGCGAAACGGGTCGGGCGGTGGTGGGTCTTGGTCTTGGCGTACATGATCCGTGCTCCTCAGGGTTGGAAGTTCAGGCCCCCTCATTGGCCCGATGCCCCATACCAAGCACAAACCGTGCCAGCTTTTTTCAAGACGTGGCGAAATCCACCCACGGCGCTGCGGCCGGGGAAAATAAGTTCATTGTTTTCATGTAGTTGCGGGTGTTTCTTGCATATTCGCAAGCGCTTGGCAACCGCACAATCCGGACATCAGGCCGTCTGCGAATGTTGTTTCTTCGCGAATATCGGCCCGATGTTACGGCTTGCGTTACGGCGACGTTACGTAACGTTCCGCTGTGTTGCCCGTGTTTCAGAGCGCGTCGTAGAACAGCGAGTAGTTGGCGTTGAAGCGCACGTCGCGATCGCCGTTGACCGTGCTGGACCCCACCGGCTTGGCGACGTTGAAGTCGAACAGGTAGAACTTGTCGTCGGTAAAGCGCACGCCGAGCGAGAGCGACGAGAGGTGGCGCTCGTTGAGCGCCTGCAGGCCCTTGTTGTTGTACCAGGTGCGCGCGTAGTCGGCCATGGCATAGGGCTGCACGGCGCTCAGGTAGCGCCAGCCCAGCCCGAAGCGGCGATTGATTTCGGCCGACAGGCCCACGCCCTTGTCGCCGCTTTGCTCGCCCTGCGGGTAGCCCATGGCGAAGCGCCAGCTGCCGAACGACACCTGTTCCGAACTCGGCAGGACGTCGCTGCTGTATTGGCCGGCGCCGGACAGGACCAGGCCGAATTGCGCCGGCAGGGTAAAGGCCTGGCGCACATTCAGGTTGAAGCGCGTGAAGTCGAGGTCGACGTCGGGAATTGCCGAATAGCCGTAGTTGGTATCGATCGACTTTTTCGCGCCCATGGCGTCGAAGCCCTTGGACACCGACACGGTCAGGTCGGTGGAGCGTTGCGGCAGGATGTCGATGTAGCGCAATTCGGCCGTGGCCGCGCGCACGCGGGTGTCCTGCTGCAGCCAGCGGTCGCTGTCGCGGTGGTTGTAGCGGTCCTTGGCGTTGACGGCATACATGCCCAGCGTGCCGGTCAGCGAGCGCTGGTTGTTCAAGAGGAAGGGATAGCTCACGCCTACGCCGATGCGGTCATTGGTGACCTTGCGGTCAAAGCCCAGGTATTCGATGGCGTCGTCCTGCGGCTTGGCCTGGTAATGGTAGCCGTCGACCTTGATCGAGAACCCGTCGGCGCCGATGGGCAGGCGCGCCTCGCCGGCGACATATTTCACATCGTCGCTGTTGAGCGGGATGCTGGTGGTCAGCTTGAGCTGTTCGCCCAGCGGCGTGAGGCTGTGCGCGCCCAGGTCGACCAGCGGTTGCATGCCGGTGCCCAGGTCGGCCACGCCGCCATTGGCGGTGAACTTGCTGTGGGTGGCCGCGATCACCAGTTCGGTGGCGCCATCGGCCCGGCGCGGCAGGTCCAGCGAGGGCGTGATTTTTACGCCCGGCACGATGCGCATCAGGTTGAGCTGGCGCTCCAGCGTGGCC
This sequence comes from Bordetella genomosp. 6, assembly GCF_002119705.1. Taxonomy (NCBI): domain Bacteria; kingdom Pseudomonadati; phylum Pseudomonadota; class Betaproteobacteria; order Burkholderiales; family Alcaligenaceae; genus Bordetella; species Bordetella genomosp. 6. Next base: position 3,274,699 of record NZ_CP021107.1, on the reverse strand, counting down.
TGGGTCAGCGGTTTTTCCTCCAGCAGCGGGCCGGCCAGGGTTTCCAGCCTGCCCTTGGCGTTGCCGATGTCCCCATCGATGCGCACATTGCCGATATGGCCTTCCACCACGGTGACCACGACCAGGCCGTTGGCGAAGTCCTGGTTCTGTACCAGCGCGAACGACAGCGGATAGCCGCTCGACCGGTACAGCTCGGTGATCCTGTCCACCTGCTGCACCAGTTGCGCCACGGTGATTTCCTTGCCGGCCAGCGGGGTCAGGAACGCCGCCACCTGGTCGAACGGCAAGGCGTGCACGCCGGCCACGTCGAAATTGCGCGGCACGATGCGTTGCGCCAGGCGCGCCTGCACGGCGCGCTGCTCAGGCGTGGGCGCCTGCAGGGCGGGCGCCGGCGCGGCGGGCGCGGTCGGGCGTTCGAGCTGTGGCAGCGCGTCGACCGGATTGCCGCGCAACGGGCCGTCGGCGCGACTTGCGGCTGGCAGCGCCGCCAGGCCGGCGATAAGGGAACAGCAAAACAGATCCGTGGCGAGTGTGCGTTTCATTGATTTTGTGTCTGCAGCTTGGAATTAATCGGAAATCTGTCAGTACGCGGAGCAATGCATATCGTCTCCGAATATTGCAATTATTTGCGTTATTTTCTGTTCGTGATACCAGGGAACGCGTCATGAATGCTGCAAAACTCATGTCAATCGTTACATGGCAAATCAAACTTTTCCTGTTTTTGATCTATTAACGAGAAATTCTGCCATCTAAGTGCCTAAAAAAGCGAGTTACTGCCAATTCGAAGAATATCCGTTGCACAAAATATGTCTCAATAATACGAATACCGGGGTAAACCCTGATGGCAATGAAAAGTTAATAGATAAGACTAGATAAACATTTCAAAACAAAAGATTGCGGATTTTGAGGTTGTTGTCCATAAATCAGCGCGGGTATTCGAGGCGGCACATGAAATCGACTGGCGGGACGCGAATGTTGAATCTGGCGAGGGAGCAGTGGTGAATCCGGGCGACATCGTGCCGCTTTCGCTGCAGCCCGACGTGGTTGCGCTGTCGTTCCTGATCGCGTTTTTCGGTTCGTATGTCGCATTGGTGGCCGCGGCGCGGATCCGCGCCAGCGTCCAGGATGGCGCAAACGTGCGCGGTTTCGTGCTGATCGCCGCCGTGTCCATGGGCGGAATCGGCATATGGGGCATGCATTTCATCGGCATGCAGGCGCAGAGGATGCCGTTCGAGGTCGGTTATGCGCTGTGGCTCACCTTGCTGAGCGCCGCGGTGGCGGTGGCGTTCTCGGGCATGGCCTTCTGGTATGTGGGGCGCCAGGCGTTCGGCCTGGGGCGTTGCGTGGTGGCCGGCGTGCTGGCCGGATTGGGCGTGGCGGCGATGCACTACATCGGCATTGGCGCCATGCGCATGCCGGCGGTGTTCCTGTGGAACGCGCAGCTGGTGGCGCTGTCGGTGGCGGTGGCGGTGGCCAGCGCGGTCGTGGCGCTGTGGCTGGCGTTCAACGTCCAGCGCGAATGGCAGCGCGTGGCCGCCGCGGCGGTGATGGGGCTGGCGGTGTGCGGCATGCATTACACGGGGGCCGCGGCCGGCGTGGTGGTCTGTACGACGGCGCAGACATTCGCCGACGTGCAGGTGGGCGGCGTGGCCTTGCCCTATGTGGCGTTCGCCGGCGCGCTGGCGGTCTTGCTGGCCATGCGCTGGCAGTTGCATCGCAGCAACCTCGGTCACCAGGACCGCACGGCCCGCCGCATCGATGCCTTGCTGCGCGAAACGACAACCGGGCGGCCCGTGCGCGGCCACCCGGGCAGGTGAAGGAATCCCGCCGCCCCGGCGGCGGGACGCAAGCGTGGCGTCGCGGTTCGACGCCGTTGATGAGTGAAGTCGTAACAACCTTATCTGGAGGCACAGCATGCTTACCCAATTGAAGAACTTCTGGCTCGACGAGGAAGGCGCCACCGCCATCGAATATGGCCTCATCGTGGGCTTGATCGCGGTCGTCATCATTGGCTCGGTGTCGCTGCTGGGCGAAACGCTCAAGGGCTTCTTCGACACCATCCAGACGGAACTGAGCGCGGAAGCGCCGTAGTAGGGGGCCTGGCAGACGCTGGTCGGGCGCCCGCCTGAGGGCGCCGACGGCGTCGGCACGGAAGCAGGAGTGGAAAATTTGTTGAGGGAGCACGGGTGGTGGGCTGTTTATGTCGCCTTCAACTTGCTGGTCGTCTTTTACGATCTGCGCGCGCGTCGCGTGCCGAACCGGCTGCTGATCGCGGCGGCGCTGGCGCAGTGCGGCTGGCTGGCCTGGCACGCCTGGGGCGTGCAGGCCATGCCGGCGGCTGGCGCGCGTGGCTGGCCCGATGCCGGGCTGGGCTTCGCGCTGGGCATGGCCTTCGTGCTGGTGTGGCGCATGCGTCTGATGGGCGCGGGCGACGTCAAGTACCTGGCGGTGCTGGGGCTGGCGATCGGCGCCTGGCCCTGGCTGCTGGTGCTGGTGCTGGCCGGGCTGCCCAGCCTCGCGCATGCGCTGGCGCAGGGTTTTCAGGTGGCGCGCGACCCGCGCAAGCCGCGGCGCGGCATCCCGTACGCCGCCTATCTGGCGCTGGCCGCCATCAGTCTGGGGCTTATGCCGTCGAGTTCGCCCTGGTGTTCGTGGTGTTCTTCGTGGTTCTTTACGGCGGTTTGACCTGGGCCTTCATTTTCGCGGCGCAGCAGTCGCTCAACCACGCGGCCGAGGAAGGCGCGCGCGCCGCGCTGCAGTGGCCCGGCAGCACGGCGCTCGAGCCGCGCGCGGTACGCGCCGGCCAATTGGCCGGACAGTACGCCGACTGGGTGCGCCGCATGGGCGGCGCGCCGGCCACGGTCACCGTGTGCGGCAGCGGCGGACCGATCGGCGGACTGGCCGGCGGCCCGTGCAGCGGCATCGCGCTGGCGGCCGACCAGATCGAAGTGCTGGTGCGCTATCCCTACGCGCAGGCGCCGCTGGTGCCGCTGTTGCCCGGCATGGGCGTGGCGGTGCCCGGCACGCTCAGCGCGCGCGCCTCGGTGCGCGTGGGCGGGCCGGTGGCCGCGGCGGGCGGGGGGGCCTGAGATGCGCTTCGTTTCCTTTCCGTCCCGGCGGCGCGCCCAGCGTGGCGCGGCGGCCGTGGAGTTTGCCCTGGTGATCCTGCTGATGCTGGCGCTGATGCTGGGAATGCTGGGCTATGGCGCCCTGTTCTGGGCCCAGCAGAAACTGAGCAAGGCGGCCGGCGAGGGCGCGCAGGCGCTGTTGCAGGCCAACCTGCGCGGCGCGGCCGCCAGCGGCGTGGCCGGTTGCGAGGCGGCGCGCCAGGAGGCGGGCTGGCTGGCCATCGATTGCGCCAGCGAGATGCTGGACTGCGCCTGGACGGCCAGCGACGGCGGGCCGGCGGCGTGCGCGCGGGTGCGGGTCCGCTACGAACTGGCCGGCTGGCCGCTGCTGGCCACGCTGCGCGGCGCGGCCGGCGCCGTTCCTGGCGCTCGCGCCTGGTTTCCCGATGTATTGAGTGCGCAAGCCATCGTGCAGATCGCGCAGGAGCCTACGACATGAGTACCGTCGCGAAAATTGCCGCCGCCGTCCTGGCGCTGGTGGCGTTGGGGCTGGGTTATGCCGCCTTCATGCTGGCCACCCGCCCCGCGCCGCCGCCGCCCAAGCCGGTGGCGCAGCGTGCCAGCGCGGCGCTGCCGACCTACCCGGTGGTGGTGGCCGGCAAGCCCATCGCCGCGGGCGATCGCCTGGCCGCCGACCTCCTGAAGATCGAGCGCTGGCCCGTGCAGCCGGCCAACGGATATGCCGAGCCCGAGACGCTGTTGGGGCAGATGGTGCGGCAGGACATCCCGGCCGGCGAGCCGGTGACCGCGCCGATGCTGGCGCGCGGCCTGGCCCGGCACCTCGCGCCCGGCGAGCGCGCCGTCACCATCGCGGTGGACGAGCTGAGCGGCGCCCAGAACCGCATCCTGCCCGGCGACCTGGTCGATGTCTTCGTGATCATGGACCGCGGCATCGAGGTGCCGGGTACGCAGACCCGCCTGCTGCAATCGCGCATCAAGGTGCTGGCCTATGGCCAGCGCTCGGTCGACGGACCGCCGCAGGGCGAGGAAAAACCCGCCGTCGCGCAACGCGGCCAGCCGCCGGCTGCGCCGCGCAACGCCATGCTGGCGGTGCCGGTCGAGCGCGTGAACGAACTGTTGCTGGCGGCCAAGGCGGGACGCCTGCAGCTGGTGCTGCGCTCGCCCGAGGATACCGACGTGCCGGACCTGGCGCTGTTTCCCGAGCGTGCGCCGGTGCTGGCGCTGCGCGCGGGCCTGACGTCCGAACAGCAGCGCGATGGCAAGGATGGGGTGAACCAGGCCTACGCGGGCGAAATACTGCCGCAGCTGGCCGGGCCTACCGCCGCGCCCGTGCCCAAGCCGCGCGCGGCGACGGGCGGCGGGGGTGGACGCAGTATCGAGGTGGTGCGCGGCGGCGACGTGCAAGCGGTGCGCTATTGACGAACAGCAGGCCGCGCCGGCCGGCGCGGTCATGACGCAGACAGGAAGCAGGGCGAATGAAACAGCATAAGGTCGGCAGGCACTGGGCAGGATGGGCTATGGCGCTGGCGTGCCTGGGCGCGGCCGCGCCGCTGGCGGCGCAGCCGGCGGCGCCGGCCGGCGCCGCGCAGGCGCGTGAACTGCTGCTGGAGGTCAAGGGCCAGCAGCCATTGCGCCTGGACGCGGCGCCGTCGCGCGTGGCCATCGCCGATCCGCAGGTCGCCGATGTCAAGGTGCTGGCGCCCGGCGTGGGCCGCCCGGGCGAGGTGCTGCTGATCGGCCGGCAGGCCGGCACCACCGAGCTGCGGGTCTGGAGCCGCGGCTCGCGCGATCCGCAGGTCTGGACGGTGCGCGTGCTGCCGCAAGTGCAGGCCGCGCTGGCGCGGCGCGGCATCGGCGGCGGCGCGCAGGTCGACATGGCCGGCGACAGCGGCGTGGTCACCGGCATGGCGCCCTCGGCGGAGGCGCATCGCGGCGCGGCCGAGGCTGCCGCGGCCGCCGCGGGCGGCAACGACAAGGTGGTCGACATGTCGCAGATCAACACCAGCGGCGTGGTGCAGGTGGAAGTGAAAGTGGTCGAGCTCGCGCGCTCGGTCATGAAGGACGTCGGGCTCAACTTCAGGGCCGACAGCGGTCCGTGGTCGGGCGGCGTGTCGTTGCTGCCCGACCTGGCCAGCGGCGGCATGTTCGGCATGCTGTCCTATACCAGCCGCGATTTCAGCGCGTCGCTGGCGCTGCTGCAGAACAATGGCATGGCGCGCGTCCTGGCCGAGCCGACCCTGCTGGCCATGTCGGGCCAGAGCGCCAGCTTCCTGGCCGGCGGCGAGATTCCGATTCCGGTATCGGCCGGCCTGGGCACGACCTCGGTGCAGTTCAAGCCCTTCGGCATCGGCCTGACGGTCACGCCCACGGTCATCTCGCGCGAGCGCATCGCGCTGAAGGTGGCGCCCGAAGCCAGCGAGCTGGACTACGCCAACGGCATTTCCAGCATCGACAGCAACAATCGCATCACGGTGATCCCGGCCTTGCGTACCCGCAAGGCCGACACCATGGTTGAGCTGGGCGATGGCGAGACATTCGTCATCAGCGGCCTGGTGTCGCGCCAGACCAAGGCCAGCGTCAACAAGGTGCCGCTGCTGGGCGACCTGCCCATCATCGGCGCGTTCTTCCGCAACGTGCAGTATTCCCAGGAGGATCGCGAGTTGGTGATCGTGGTCACGCCGCGCCTGGTTCGCCCCATCGCGCGCGGTGTCACGCTGCCCTTGCCGGGCGCGCGCCAGGAGGTCAGCGACGCTGGCTTCAATGCCTGGGGCTATTACCTGCTGGGTCCGATGAGCGGCCAGCAGATGCCGGGCTTTTCACAGTGACGAACATGAAGACACACGCTCGCGAATGGGCGGCTCTGGACAAGAGCGCCTGCTTTCTCTTCTGTTCCGGCGACAACGACGTGGCGCAGCAACTGGGCCATGCCATCGGCGACCTGGGCCTGCTGACGCAGGAACTGCCCGAGCCCGAACAGCTGGCGCGCCGTCTCGCGGACATCGACCCGCAGGTGGTGTTTCTCGATTTCACCGGCGGACAGGCCGACCCCGGCAAGCTGCTGCTGGCCGCCGACCTGGCGCGCGTGCTGGCGCGCGTGGCGCCGGCCGTGCCGCGCGTGGCGGTCGGTTATCTGGCGCAGCCTGACGGCGCCATTGCCGCCTTGCGCGCCGGGGTGAGCGACTTCGTCGATCCGTCGGTCTCGCCCGACGAGGTGCACGGCGTGGTGCAGCGCCTGGTCTCCAACCGCCACGTCGGCGGCGGCTCGGGCGGCGAACACCGCAGCGTGCTGATCCTCGGCGCGCGTCCCGGCGTGGGCGCCAGCACGCTGGCCGTGCACATGGCGGGCCTGACGCAGGAGCGCATGGCGCAGGCGGCCCTGGCGCGCCAGGGCGCGGTGGCCGGCAAGCCGGTCCGCTCGGCCGAGGTCATGGCAGCGCAATTGCCGCTGTCCGACCGCGTCGGCGTGCTGGACCTGGGCTGGCCGATCGGCGATTGCCTGCTCTACCTGAACATCAGCAGCGACTTCGATTTCGCCGAAGCCGCCCGCAACCTGAGCCGCCTCGACGGCACCCTGCTCAATTCGGCCATGGCGCACACCGCCTCGGGCATCAGCGCGCTGGCGCTGCCGCGCGAGGTCGAGCAGGTGCGGGCGCTGTCGCCCAACGACTCGCTGCTGTTGTTCGAGCGCCTGCGCCAGCACTACGGCACGCTGGTCACCGACGCCGGCGGCCTGGCCAATCCGGAATTCGTCGCCAAGCTGGCGCGCGCCTCGCACGAAACCTGGCTGGTCACCGACCAGAGCGTCAGCGCGCTGGTGTCGCTGGCCGGCGCCGTGCAGGAGCTGGAGCAGTTCCACGTCGAGAAGTCGGCCCTGCGGCTGGTGGTCAACCGCTACGACGAACGCTACGGCATGAGCGCGACGCAGATCGCCGAACGCTTCGGGCTGGAACTGGCCGGCACGCTGCCCGACCGCACGCTGCCGCTGATGGTCTGCACCAACCAGGGCCGCCTGCTGCACGAGCAGGCCGAACGGGATATCTACGTGCGGGCCGTGCAAGCGCTGGTCGACCGGCTGCTGGCCGGCAGCGAGGCGCCGCGCGCCCGGCACAACAGCTGGCTGGCCAACTGGCTGCCCGGCGTGCATCGCCTTACCAATGTCGTTGAGGGCTGACACACATCATGATCATGCCGCCATCCATGGAATTCGGCGCCGCGGGCGGCGGCGAATTCGTCGCGTCCGAGCGCTTCCAGGACGTCAAGAGCCAGGCCTACGAACATCTGTTGTCGCGCATCGAGGAGCTGGGCGCCGAGTTCGGCCGCTGGACCCGCGCCGCCATCCAGGAATTCGTGGATATCGAGGTCGCCAGCTTCGTGCGCCTGCGCCGCGTGGCCATCAACGAGGGCGAGCTGGGCCAGGTGGCCGCCGCGCTGACCAAGGAGCTGGCCGGCCTGGGGCCGCTGGAGGACCTGCTGAACGACCACGACGTCGAGGACATCCTCATCAATGGCAGCGACAACGTGTTCGTGTCGCGCCGCGGCGTGCTGGCCCGCGAGACCGTGCGCTTCTCCGACAACCAGCATGTGCTGCGCATCGTGCGCCGCATCCTGGCCCCGCTGGGACGCCGGCTGGACGAATCCAGCCCCATGGTCGACGCGCGCCTGCCCGACGGCGGACGCCTGAACGTGGTGATCGAGCCGCTGTCCGTCGACGGGCCCATGGTGTCGATCCGCAAGTTCCGCCAGGATCCGCTCAAGCCCAATGACCTGCTTACCCTGGGCTCGTTCAACGAGGACATCTTCCGCCTGCTCAACGCGGCGGTGAAAAGCCGCTGCAACATCCTGGTGTCGGGCGGCACCAGTTCGGGCAAGACGTCGCTGCTGAACGCGCTGGCGTTCTTCATTCCCGAAACCGAACGCGTCGTCACGGTGGAGGACACGGCCGAGCTGTCGTTGAACCACCCGCATGTGGTGCGCCTGGAGGCGCGCCAGGGCGGCTTCGACGGCGCCGGGGCGGTCAGCATCCGCGACCTGATCCGCAACAGCCTGCGCATGCGGCCCGACCGCGTGGTGGTGGGCGAGGTGCGGGGCGCCGAAGTGATGGACATGCTGCAGGCCATGAACACCGGGCACGAAGGGTCCATGGCCACGATCCACGCCAACTCGCCGCGCGAATGCCTGTACCGGATCGAAATGCTGGCGGGGTTCGCCGGCTTCCAGGGCAGCGAGGACAGCCTGCGCCGGCAGATCGCCAGCGCGCTGGACTTCATCGTGCAGATCGGGCGCCTGCCCAACGGCAAGCGGCGCGTCATTTCCATTACCGAAGTGACCGGCATGGGCGACGCGGTGATCGCCACGCAGGAGCTGTACCGCTACGAAGCCTATGCGACGCCCGACGGCGACGAGAAGGACAACTGGGTGAGCCTGGGCATCCTGCCCCACACGCCCAAGCTGGCGCGCATGCGCAACGAATTGCGCGGCGCGGCGCCCGACAGCGAGCCCGAGGGCGGCGGCGGCTTCTGGGGGCGCAGGCGATGAGCCTCATGGCCTGGCTCCTGGGCGCGTTGGCGCTGGCGCTGCTGGCGGCGGCCGCATTGCTGCTGCGGCAGGCCCGCGACGGCGCGCGCCGCCAGGCCAGCGAGGCCTTCCTGGAGCGCCAGCTCGAATTGCGGCCGGGCCAGCCCGAGGCCGCGCCGGCGCCCGCCGCGCGGCGCCGCCTGCCGGTGTCGAACGGCGCCTGGCGGCAGCTGCTGCTGCGCGCCGGCGTCGAGCCCACGCCGCGCTTTCTCGCGGCCCTGATCGGCGCGCACGTCGGCGTGCCCGCGCTGGCGTGGCTGTTCGGCGGGTGGATTTCGGCGGCGGCCGCCTTGTTGCTGGTCGTATTGCTGTCGTACTTCCGCCTCTGGCTCAAGGCCGATCGCCGGCGCCGGCGCATGGTGCATCAGCTGCCGGCGTTCCTGGACGCGCTGGTGCGCCTGATCACCATCGGCAACAGCGTCAACGCGGCGTTCCAGAATGCCCTTGGCAGCGTCGAGCAGCCGCTGCTGGAAGTCCTGCAGCGCGCCGACAGCCAGGTGCGCTCGGGCAAGGACCTGGACGCGGCCCTGCACCAGGTGTCGCGCCAGTACCGGCTGCGCGAATTGTTCCTGGTGTCGGCGGTCATCGCGCTGGCCTTGCGCTTTGGCGGCCGCAGCGACCAGGTGCTCGAGCGCATGGCCGCCTTCATGCGCGACCTGGAGCAGGCGCGCGACGAACTGACCGCGCTGTCGGCCGAGGTGCGTCTGTCGGCCTGGATCCTGGCCCTGCTGCCCATCGGGCTGGCGCTGTTCATCATCATTTTCAACAACCAGCTGTTCATGGGCATGTGGCACGACCCCATGGGCTTTCGACTGCTGGTATTCGCCATGGTGCTGCAGGCCGGGGGTTCGTACTGGCTGTATCGCATGGCCCGCTCGGTGTAGGACTCGCCATGGACAGACTGCTCGCCGATTCCCAGACCCGCATGCTGCTGGTGGCCGCGCTGCTGGTGCTGATGGTGGCCTGCGTGGTGGTGGGGGCGGCCCTGGTGGCGCGCGCCGGCCGCCAGCAACGCAGCCGCGAGGTCGTCGATCGCGCCCTGGCCGCGCGCGACGGCCACGTCGCCGAACCGCCGCCGGCCGGCCGCATGGCCGCGATGGCCAGCGCGGCCGAGCAAGCCGGCGCGAAGCTGGAACACGGCAAGCTGGGCGACTCGCTGCTGGCCATCGACGACCGCAAGCTGATCGACGCCTGCGGGTTCCGCAATCCGGCGCGCGCCCGCGCCTGGTTCATGCTGGGGCGCCTGCTGCTGGCCTGCCTGGTTCCCGTGGCGGCGTGGCTGGGCCTGCGCGCGCGCTATGCGGACATGCCGCTGGCCTACGTCGCGTGCGCCGTCTTCCTGGGCTTCGGGCTGGGCTGGATGCTGCCCAAATGGATGCTGCTGCGGCGCATCGCCAGGCGCCGCGAAAGCGCCGAGACGGAATTGCCGCTGTTCATCGACCTGCTGCGCCTGCTGCAGGGCGTGGGCCTGTCGGTGGACCAGAGCATGCACGTGCTGATCCAGGATTTCCGCTCCGTCATGCCGGTGCTCGGCGGCGAGCTGAAGATCGCCGCCGAACAGTATGCCCGCGGGCGTACGCGCGAACAGTCGCTCAGCCGCCTGGCGCAGGGTTTCGACAACGACGACCTGAGCGCCATCTGCCGGCTCATCGTGCAGGTGGATCGCCACGGCGGCGCCGTGCAGGATCCGCTGGCGCGCTTTGCCGAGCGCGTGCGCGAGCGGCGCCGGCTCGAATTGAAGGCGCGGGTGGCGCGGCTGACGGTCAAGATGACCGGCGTCATGGTCGTGACGCTGCTGCCCGCGCTGCTGATCATCACCGGCGGCTCGGGCTTTGTCGCCTTGCTGCGCGGCATGTCGCAAGTCATGGGGGAAGGGTAATGAAACGATCACACCGTCTCGGCATCGCGCTGGCCGCCGCCGCGCCGCTGCTGCTGGGCGGCTGCCAGACCAGCAACGTCGACACGGCCATGCAGCTGATGCAGCAACAGCAGCAGGAACAGGCGCTGGCGCAGCAGCGCGAGGACGCCGACGAGCGCAAGCGCATCGCCGCCAAGCCGGAACTGGCGCTGTCGCTGATCCGCGAGGCGCAGCGGGAAGGGCGCTACTTCGCCTCGCTGGCCTACCTGGATGCCTACCGCCAGAATTTCGGCGACTCGCCCCAGGTGGCGGTCATGCGCGCCGATGCCTTGCGCATGACCGGCCAGATCGCGCAAAGCGAAAGCGCCTACCGCGCGCTGACCGGCACCGACCAGGCCGCCGCCGCCTGGCATGGCCTGGGCCTGCTGGCCGGCGGCCGCGGCGACTTCGACCAGGCGGCCGATTACCTGGCGCGCGCGACGCGGCTGCGGCCCACCGACGCCAATATGCTCAACGACCTGGGGTATGCCTTGCTGCGGGCCGGCGATCCGCGCGGCGCGCGCCTGCCGCTGGGGCAGGCGGCCGAGCTGGCGCCGGCCAACGCCAAGGTGCTGGGCAACCTGGCCTTGCTGCTGCTGGTCGAAGGCGATTATGCGGGCGCGCGCCAGGTCATGGACCGTGCCGCGTTGAGCCCCGAGGCGCGCCAGCGCGTGCAGGAGCTGGCCAACCAGACGCGCCATGCCGGCGCTTCCACCCCCGCCGCGGTGCCCGTGGCGCAGGCCGCCGGCCGCGAGGCCATGGTGATGCCGGTGCTGCAGCGCCCGGTCATGGACCGCTTCGGCAATCCGCCGCTGCTGCAATGAGCCCGACTGGAGAATCGCATGACCACCCATGATCTTCCCCGCTTGCTGCTGTGCGCGGCGCTGGCCAGCCTGGCCGCCGGCGCGGCGGCGCAGACCAATCCTCCCCTGACCGCGGCGCCTGCGGCCGTGGCCAGCCCGGTGCCGGCGCAGGCCCCCGAACGGCCGGTGGTGCGCCAGGTCGCGGCGCCGGCCGCGCCCGCCGCGGCGGCCCCGGCGGCCCCGGCGGCCGACGACGACGCGGTCGGCTCGGTCACGCGCGGCCTGCTCGCCGCGCAGGCCGATGGCCGGCGCGCCGGGCCGGGCCTGCCCCTGCAGGGGCCGGTGGCCAGCGCCGCGTGGCAACGCTACCTGGAGAGTTTCAGCCAACCCATTCCCCAGTGGTTCGGCGAGCGCATCGAGGACAACGTCGGTGGCTCGGGCGGCGGCGGGGGCTGAGGCGCCTGTGTCCATGAACGGTCCCGGCCCGTTGCGCGCGCGGCGCCGCCAGCGCGGCTCCATCCTGATCCCGGCGGCGCTGGCCATCCTGATCGGCCTGGCGCTGCTGGGCGCGGCGCAACTGGGCTACTTCTTCTATATGAAGCGCGAGCTGCAGAAGACCGCCGACCTGGCTGCGCTGACCGGGGTGCAGGTGCTCAGCCCCGGCGACGAGGCCGCCTGCGGCGCCGCCGGCCAGGCCGTGCGGGCCAGCGTGCGCGCCAACCTGGGCAGCCGCGCCGACGAGGGGCTCAGCATCGAGCCCAAGTGCTGGCGCTGGGCCCGCGACGAGACCGAACTGGCGCCGCGCTATGTGCGCGAACCCGCCGACGCCGGCGAACGCTACAACGCCGTCGAGGTGGTGCTTGGCATGCCGGTGCGGGCGTTGTTCCCGTTCCTGGGCGGCCGCACCCTGGAAGTCGAGGCCATCGCCGCGCGCCCGGCCGATCCGATCGCGGCCTTCTCGGTCGGCACGGGCCTGCTGGCCACGGGGTCGGGCCAACTGACCCGGCTGCTCAAGCAGGTCGGGCTGGACATCGGCGGCACCGCCGTGCTGGGCTACGACATTGGCCTGGCCGGGGTGAAGATCACGCCGGCCGGCCTGCTCGATGCGTTGGGCATCACGGTGCCGGCCGACATCTCGGTGGCCGACTTCAATCAACTGCTCTCGGCCAATGTCAGCGCGCTCGACGGCGTGCTCGACGCCGTGGTGCGCGCCGCCGACCGCGACGGCCTGCTCGACGCCAACGTGGGCCTGGTGCAGGCCATCGAGACGGCGGTGGGCGTCAAGGACCTGGCGGTGCGGCTGGGTTCGGAGACGGCCGAGCGCGCCAGCGGCCTGTTCGCCAACATCCAGGCGCCCGACGCCGCCTCGGCGCTCAATGTCGAGCTCGACGCGCTGGAAGTGCTGGCCACCGCCATTGGCGTGGCCACGTCGGGCCATGCCGTCGCCTGCGGCGTGGCCGTGCCCCTGCTGATGAGCGGGCCGGCGCGCTGCAGCGTGGTCGAGCCGCCGTCCATCGCCATCGGCGGCGTGGGCGCCACGGCTTATACCTCGCAGATCCGCGTGCATGCGCCGCTCAAGCTGGACACCGGCTCCCTGCTGGGCGGACTGGTGCGGCTGGACCTGGACATCCCGCTCACGGTGGACGTGGTCAATGGCCATGGCACCATCGAGGCGCTGTGCCACGCGCGCGACGCGGCCGGCCGCGACCTGGCCGTCGTCAGCACCCAGTCGTCGTTGCTGAAGATCTGCCTGGGCGGCCCGCCGGCCGGGCTGACGGGCCCCGAGCTGGCCGACTGGCCGTTCTCCACCACGGCCAGTTGCGACGAGAACCTGACGCGCAGGCGCCTGCTGGGGCTGGAGCTGAACCTGCTGGGCAGGCGCGTCAACCTCGCCTCGCTCAACCCCGACCCGCCGCTGGTGGTCCCGGCGCTGCAGACCACCAGCGAAGACGATTACTACGCGGGCCAGCGCCGTTCGCTGGGCAACGAGCTGGCGCTGGGCGATACGGTGAAGGACCTGGTCGATGCCTTGCTGGCCGCGCTGATCGGCAACTCCCTGCAGGGCGGCGCGGGCCTGGGCGGCGCAGACCAGGGTGAGTTGCGCAAGGACCTGGCCGGCAAGATCTGGGCCGACACCGCCGCCGAAGTGGCTGCCTGTTCGCCCGGGGCGTCCGGCAAGGCCGGCTACGACTGCCGGCGGGCCCGCTGGTCGCGCGGCATCGAGAACATCGAAAACTACTCGAACGGCCTGACGGGGTTCCTGGGCGGGCTGAGCGCCAACACGCTCGGCCTGCTGGGCAATCTGGTGACGCTGGACGTGGTGGGGTTGCTGGGCAACGTGGTCGGCCTGGTCGGCAACCTGGTCGATCTGCTGGGCGACATCCTGGGCGGCATCCTGGGCGTGCTGTTTCCCACCAACCAGTGCGCGACCTGGTCGCTGCTGGCCGGCTACCAGGGCAGCGAAGCGGGTTGCGTGAACGAGTTGGGCAAGGCCCTGAGCAACAGCACGCCGCCTTCGGGCGGCAATCCCCCCAACGCGATCGTCGTGCTGCTGGGCTACCTGCTCAAGCCGCTGGCCGACATCCTCAACATGATCGGCGCCGACCTGCTGCGGCCCCTCATCGAAAACGTGCTGGGCCTGCGCCTGGGCGTGACCGATGTGCACATGATGTCGATCGATTGCGATGGCAAAGGAGTACAGCTTGTTTACTGATTCGACTTTCCGGAGGCACGCATGAGCGACCAGGCGCTGGCTTGCGACGCTGTCGATGTGTATGTCTGGGAAGGCACTTCGGACATCGCCTTTCGCGCCGAGCGCGCGCTGGCCGGCTATGAGGCGACGGTGATCCACGTCGACAATTCGGCCGCCTTGCCGCCGTCGCGCGACGCGGCGCGCCCGGCCGTCGGGCTGGTGTCGGTCAGCGTCATGGGCGACGCGCGCTTTGCCGGATTCGACTGGCTGGCCACCCAGGGCATCCCGGTGATCTGGGTGGCTGGCGAGGAACGCAACCACGATCCGCGCTACTACGCGCCGGCCTACTCGTATACCTTGCCCTTGGCCTTCACCGGCGCCGAGCTGCGCCGCCTGCTGTTCCGGCTGGCCGGCGTGGCGCGCGCGGCCGCCATCGACGAACCGCGTCCGGCGCCCGCGATGATCGCGGTTTCGCCCGCCATGCGCGGCCTGCTGGCCGAGGCCGAGATGTTCGCCGACGCGCGCGCCAACGTGCTGGTCCATGGCGAGACCGGCGTCGGCAAGGAGCGCGTCGCGCGCCTGCTGCACGACCAGTCGTCCTGGGCCAGCGGGCCGTTCGTGGCGGTGAACTGCGGCGCCATTCCGGAAGGCCTGTTCGAGGCCCATTTCTTCGGCCACGCCAAGGGCGCGTTCACCGGCGCCGTCGGCGCGCACAAAGGCTACTTCGAGCAGGCCAGCGGCGGCACGCTGTTCCTGGACGAAATCGGCGACCTGCCGTCGTACCAGCAGGTCAAGCTGCTGCGCGTGCTCGAGGAAAACGCGGTGACGCGGCTAGGCTCCACGGTGACGATTCCGGTCGAATTCCGGCTGGTCGCGGCCACCAACAAGGACTTGCGCGCCCTGGTGGCGCAGGGCGAGTTCCGCGCCGACCTGTACTATCGCCTGGCCGTCATCGAACTGCACATTCCCAATCTCGAGGCGCGCGGCGCCGCCGAAAAGATGGCGATCTTCGCGGCCTTGCTCAGACAGCAGGGCATCGACGACGAGCCGCCGGCCTGGCTGCAGCAGCGCGTGTCGGCCGCGCGCTATCCGGGCAACGTGCGCGAACTGTCGAACCTGGCCGAGCGCGTCGCCATATTGCGGCGCCAATTGCGCGCCTGGGACCAGCCGCGCATCGAGCAGGTGTTCGAACGCCACGCCCGGGCCACGCCGCTGGCGCCGGCCGCCGATGCCGAGGCGCCGGCCTTCAGCGAGGCCGAGCGCGCCGAGCGCGAGCGCGTGCTCGCCGCCCTGGAGGCCAACGGCTGGCGCCGCCAGGACACCGCGCACCACCTGGGGATCAGCCGCAAGGTGCTGTGGGAGAAAATGCGCAAGCTGCGGCTGGGCGAGGCGCAGGCCGAAACGGCCGAAGGCGTGGCCGACCCGTCATGAACCGGTCTGGGCCAGAGGTTTTACGAAACCGCGCGATAAGTTGCTATAGTTGAAAGATTATTGCTGAGGGGAAGGAATGAAAATCCGCTATCTGGGCGCCGGCGCGCGACTGACCGTCGCCGGCCTGGCCCTGTCCAGCCTGGCCGCCTGCGCCAGCGCGCAATCGGAAAGCCGGCCGGTGGTGCAGCAGGTCGAGGAAAAACAGGCCGCCGCCGCGCCGGTCGAGCCGCCGGCCCCCGCGCCCGCCGCGCGTCCCGCTTCCACGGTCAGCGAGCTGCAAGGCCTGATCCAGGCGCGCCAGGTGTCGGAGCTGCGTACGACCTACAACGGCAGTTATGGCGCCAGCCTGCTCTACAAGCCGGATGAGCTCACCTATTATGTCGCGCTTTTCCAACAAAAGGATTTCTGGCGCGTACTCAAGACCAAATCGGTGAACCAGGCCGAGTCCACCTATCGCGCGTTCGCCAGCAAGACGGCGGAACTCGCCGAGGTCGATATCCAGCGTATCCGCCTGCAGGCCGAGTATGCGCACGCTGAGAAGCAGCTCGGCGCGCGCAATGCGGAGCTGACGGCGTTGCAGGCCGACCAGGCGCTGCGCCAGCAGCAGGAGCAGCAGGTCGCGGCACGCCAGGCCCAATCGCGCCAGGAAGCGGATGCGCTGTCCGAACAGCGCCAGGAAGTGCGCACCCAGCTGCGCGCCATGCAGCGCCAGATCGACGCCTTGCAGGCCGAGCAGGCGCGCGTCGCGGCGCCGGCCAAGCGCGGCAAGTAACACAGGCCGGACGGCGCGGCGGCCCGCCGCGCCCGATGGCGGGGCGGCGCATCGGCGGCCACGCTTGTATTTTCGCCGGATCGCCCTCATATAGACGCCATGGCACTCAAAGTATTCGATCTGCAGTGTGAGCAAGGCCACGTATTCGAAGGCTGGTTCGGCTCGCATGAAGACTACGACGCCCAGCAGGCGCGCGGCCAGATCGCGTGCCCGGTCTGCGAGTCGTCCCGCATCACCAAGCGCCTTTCCGCGCCGCGCCTGAACGTGGCGCACCTGCATCAGCCCGCTGCCGCGCCGGCGCCCGCCCCGGAATCCGAGGCCGCGCGCATGGCGCGCCTGCAGGCGGCCGTGCTGCGCCAGGTGCGCGAGCTGGTGCGCAACACCGAGAACGTCGGCGCGCGCTTTGCCCAGGAGGCGCGCCGCATTCACGAGGGCGAGGCCGACGAGCGGCCGATCCGCGGCACCGCCACGCCCCAGGAACGCGCCGCGCTGGCCGAGGACGGCATCGACGTCGTCAGCCTGCCGGCCTTTCTCGACGACGAGCGCATGCAATAAGCGCCGGGCGGGAACGCGGGCGCGGCCCGCGCCATCCAATGCGTGGAGGCCACCACCATGCACCCATCACCACTGCAACCCCAGGCGCCGGCTCCCGAGCTGGCCGCCGACGCCCAATTGGCCGCGCGCGCGGCCGCCGGCGAGGACAGCGCGTTCGAAACCATCATGCGGCGCCACAACCGCCTGCTGTTTCGCACCGCCCGCAGCATCCTGCACAGCGACGCCGAAGCCGAGGACGCGCTGCAGGAGGCCTATCTGCGCGCCTGGCGCGCGCTGGGCAGCTTTCGCGCCGACGCCCGGCTGTCCACCTGGCTGGTGCGCATTGTCATCAACGAATCGCTGGGCCGGCTGCGGCGCGGGCAGGCGCAGGTCATTCCCCTGGATGCCGCCATGGAATCGACCGAACTGCAGAACCAGGAGTGGCTGCACGACGCAATCGACCAGCAGCCGGACCGCCAGGCCATGCGGGCCGAGATCCGCCGCCTGATGGAGGCGCGCATCGATCTGCTGCCCGACGCGTTTCGCAGCGTGTTCGTGCTGCGCGCCGTCGAGGAGCTGAGCGTGGAGGAGGTCGCGCAGGCGCTCGATATTCCCGAAGCAACCGTGCGCACGCGCTTTTTCCGCGCCCGCGGCCTGCTGCGCGAAGGCCTGTCGCGCGATGTCGACATGGCGATCGGCGACGCCTTCTCGTTTGACGGGCAGCGCTGCGACCGTATCGTGGCCGCCGTGCTGGCGCGGCGGGGCGAGGCCGCCGGCGCCTGATCGGCGCAGGAACGGCAAGGGCGGCCGCCTCATCCAACAGGCAGGACTGTTCGCCAGGGCGGATGGTCCGACGCCGGTTCGCCGGCGCCGCGGCCGCGGGCCGGCAGTTCCGTCCAGCCCGGCCGTCCATCGCCACGGAGACAGCCATGTCGTTCCTGCAGATATCCAGCCCCTATGCGGCGCGCCGCCGCTTCCTCGGCCAGGGTGGCCTGGTTCTTTCGGCCGCCGCGGTCGCGCTGCTGGCCGGCAAGGATGCGCTGGCCGCGCAAGCCGGCTCGGGCTCGAGCCAGGATGTACAGATCCTCAACACCGCGCTGGCGGCCGAACTGGAGGCCATCGCCGCCTATCAGCTGGGCGCCGAAAGCAAGCTGCTGGACAAGCCCGTGCTGGCGCTCGCGCTGACCTTCCAGGGCCATCACAAGGAGCATGCCGACGTGCTCGGCAAGACCGTGGAAAAACTGGGCGGCCAGCCGGTGGCGGCCAGGCGCAGCTATGCGTTTCCGGCCAGCCAGCTGAAGTCGCAGGCCGACGTATTGCGGTTTGCCGCGAAGCTGGAGCAGGGCGCGGTCAGCGCCTACCTGGGCGCCGTGCCGCTGTTCGCCAACCGCGACCTGTCCAAGGCCGCGGCCAGCATACTGGGCGACGAGGCGATGCACTGGGCCGTGCTGCGCCAGGCGCTGGGCGAGCCCCCGGTCCCTTCGGCCTTCGTATCATGAGCGCCGGCCTGGCCTGGCGGGCCGGCGCGCTGTGCCTGGCCCTGGCCGCGCCGGCGGCCACGTGGGCCGGCGCGCCCGACCCGGTGCGCGGCGAGCAGGTCTACGCGCGCTGCCTGGCCTGCCACGCGCTGGCCTATGACCGGGTGGGGCCGCGCCATTGCGGCCTGCTCGGGCGCAAGGCCGGCAGCGTGCCCGGCTTCGCCTATACGCAGGCCATGAAAGACTCCGGCCTGACCTGGGACGCGGCCACGCTCGACCGCTTCCTGGCCGACCCGTTGAAAACCGTGCCCGGCACCGCCATGACCTACGCGGGCGTGCCGGACGCGGGCGAGCGCGCCGACCTCATCGCCTACTTGCGCGCGGCCGCCGCCTCGCCGGCGTGCGCGGGCGCGGCCACGCCGCATTAGATTCGGTGCCTGTCCCGCCGGGGCAGATGCCGTCTTGGTCGTCAACCGTTCATGGCGTAGCGCGGCGTGCCTGTCCCAGTGGGGATAGGCACGTCCTGCCGCGGATGTCAGTTCCCATGCTGGGACAGGCACCTCGCCGGCGTAAAAAAACGGGCCGCGTATGCGGCCCGTTTTCGGTTGCGCCCTGGCGCGGCGCGCGCATCAGTTGACGCGGCTGCGGTACTCGTTGGTGCGGGTGTCGATTTCGATCTTGTCGCCGATCGCGCAGAACAGCGGCACGCTCAGTTCGAAGCCGGTGTTGATCTTGGCGGGCTTGAGCACCTTGCCCGAGGTGTCGCCGCGCACGGCCGGTTCGGTGTAGGTGATCTCGCGCACCAGGATGGTGGGCAGTTCGACCGAGATGGCGCGGCCGTCGTAGAAGACCACTTCGACGGGCATGGCTTCTTCCAGGTAGTTCAGCGCGTCGCCCATGCTGTCGGCTTCGATCTCGTACTGGTTGTACTCTTCGTCCATGAAGACGTACATCGGATCGCCGAAGTAGGAATACGTGCATTCCTTGCGTTCCAGCACCACGACGTCGAACTTCTCGTCGGCCTTGTAGACGGACTCGCTGCCCGAGCCGGTCAGCAGGTTCTTGAACTTGAGCTTGACGACGGCGGCGTTGCGGCCGGACTTGTTGTATTCGGTCTTCTGGACGACCAGAGGGTCCTTGCCGACCATGACCACGTTGCCGACTCGCAATTCCTGAGCGGTTTTCATCGATTAAAACTCCGGGGTGATTTGCGCACTCGCCGTGCTTGCGCGCTGTGCTTTCAGGCAACCGCTGCGCCCCGGGAGGCTGTCAAAGTGAGGCCTTGAGCACCGGCCGATCCGGGCAAAGCAACTCAGATAACTCTCTATTCTAGCTTGTCTTGGCCAGTTCCGCGCAGAAATCCGCAAGAGCGTCCCCCAAATCGGGGCGTGCCGCCTGGGCGGCGTCCCAGGCGCGCGCCGCCTGGTTCCATTCTCCCCAGGCCGGTTCGGCCAGCGCCTCGGCCAGGGCCTGCCGCGGCGCGAGCGCGCCGGGCGCCTGGTTCCAGGCCCGCATCAGCGCATGGGCAGGCGCCGGCGCCGGGTAGCGCGCCAGCCACGCCTCCAGCTTTTCGAGGTGGGCGTTCTCGGCTTGCGCATAGATCTGCCACAGCAGCGGCCGGGCCGCCCACGCGGCGCGCACGAACGAGTCCTCGCCGCGCACGCAATTCAGGTCGGCGCACCACAGCAGGCGGTCGAAGTCCGGCTGGCTGACATAGGGCACCCGCGCGAGCGTCAGCTTGCCGTGTTGCCCGGGTTCGGGCAGCTCGGGCGCCACGCCTTGCGGCACCAGCAGCAGCGTGGGCCGCGCGTCCTGCATCAGGGTGCGGGCCAGCGCCTGGTAGGGCGCGTCCGGATAGCAGAACAGGTTCACCAGCCGCGCGCCGTCGTCCCGGCGGGCCAGGGCCGCCTCGTCCAGGCCCAGGGCGCGCAGCAGCGTCCGTTGCTGCGCGCGCGAGGTCTGCAGGGCGTCGCGGTCGCGGCTCAGCCCCGGCTCGCGGATCAGGCCGCCGGTGGCGGCGCTGAAGCCGGGAAAGAAGAAATGCTTGACCAGGCCGTCGGCGCGCTGCGAGGGCAGGCCGTGGCAGGTCTCCACCCAGGGTTCGGCGCTGAGGTATTCCAGGTTGATCCACACCGGCTGCGCCCGCCGCATGGCCGCCACGTACGCCGGCGGCGGATCGCAGGCGAAAGCCTCGATCACCACGTCGCCCGGCGTTTGCGGCCAGTCGGCCCGGTCGTCCCAGCGCAGGATCTCGATCGTGTCGCACACCTGTTGATCGCGGTCCGGCGCGATGCCGGGCTGGATGCGCGCGAACGCCGCCAGGTCATCCACCCACAGGCGCACCTGCCAGCGCCGCCCGTGCGCCAGGCGGCGCGCCAGGCGCCAGCACACGCCGATATCGCCCAGGTTGTCGATGACGCGGCAGAAAATATCGGCGCGCATGGCGGCGCGATCCCGTCAGTGGAACTTGGCCGGCACGGCTTCGGCGTCTTCCGGCAATTCCGCGTGCACCAGCTCGCCCAGCGGATTGGGAAAGTGCGGCGCGCCGCAGTCCTCGCAATACTCGGGCGGTAGTACGCCCGGGATGCGGCGCACGTCGCTCACGCCGTATTCCTTGAGCAGCGCCGCGATCTCGTCGACCGCGTCGGGCAGGCCTTCGTCGGCCGGGATGTCGTCCTCGCGCCCGTACAGCGGCCATACGCAGCCGTAATAGACGTCGTTGCTGTTGCGCGCCGTAAAGCCGATACGGTATTCGTCGATGCGGGCTTCGCCGCAGCCCGCCACCACCGCGCGCATCTGCGAGGGCTCCAGGTTGACCGCGCTTTCCAGCCAGGAGATGGCGGCGCGCAGGGACAGCGGCCGCACCCGGCGGTCGGCTTCGCGGTTGCTGACGTAATAGGCGTCGGGCAGCAGGCATTCGATGCCACAGCCCGGCAGCAGCGCGGCCAGCGTGGGCTGGGCCTGTTCCACCCATTGCGCCAGGCAGGCGTCGCGGCTGGCCTGCGGGTCGTCCCAGTGCTCCTGCCAGCGGAACACCGGCGCGCGCTCGGGCACGGCCACGGCCGCCACCACGTAGCGCGTGTCGGCCAGCATGTTGGCGGTTTCCACGTCGTCGTTCAACGCGGGCTTGGCGGTTTCCGCGCCCAGCGCCTGCGTGCCCAGGCGATGCAGCCATTGCCAGGTCTCGGCGAAAGTGCGCGGCATCTGGTCGATGCTGACCAGGTGCGGCATCAAGGCCACGCGCACGCCGTCGGCCAGGATGTGGCCATGCAGCTGCGCCAGCAGCGCCTGCTGCGCCGGCGCGGGGATCGGCCCGGTGGGAATCGTGTAGCGCGTCCACGCCACGACGGGCGCCACCAGCAGCATCACGTCATGGCGGCTGCCGTTCTTTTCGATCTGCATCGATTCGGACAGCGTCTCGGACTGCTCGATCAGCACTTCGTAGGCGCCGGGATCGGTTTGCGCGAGATTGTCCAGCGCGCTTTCCAGCGGCGCGTCGTGGCCGCCGCGCAGCAGCTTGGTGATGGCCTCGGCCAACTGCGCCTCCCAGTACAGGTCTTCGACCTTGCTGCCTGAGCGGTCGAGCGCGTGGGCCAGCGCCACCAGGCGCGAAGCGTCGCGGTTCAGCCGGGGAGAGGATTGACTGCGGGTACGGGCCATGAGGTGAGATCAGACGAAATAAAGTGGCGAACCTCATAGTGTACCTGTCCGGGCTGCCCGGGTCGGATCATGTTGTTGCTATATTGGCAATAGTCTATGGATAGTCATGGAGTTTATTGCTGGGTTGAAAATTCCGACAATAAGGCATCCCTGTTTGCCGGAGTTCGCCATGCGCCTGCCCACCTTGTTCGTTTCCCACGGTTCCCCCATGCTGGCGGTCGAGCCAGGCCGCACCGGCGCCGCGCTGGCAGCCTGGAGCGAGGGGCTGCCCGAGCGCCCGCGCGCGGTGCTGGTGGTTTCGCCGCACTGGATGGGGCAGGGCCTGGCGGTCTCGACCCGCGACCGCCAGGTCGCCTGGCACGATTTCGGCGGCTTTCCCGCCGACCTGTACCAGCTGCAGTACCCGGCCGCCGGTTCGCCCCAGTTGGCGCAGCAAGTGGTGGACGTGCTCGCGCGCGCCGGCATCCAGGCCGGCAACGATGCGCGGCGTCCGCTCGATCATGGCGCCTGGGTGCCGTTGCGCTACCTGTATCCGCAAGCCGACCTGCCGGTCGTGCAACTGTCGCTGGACATGGATCGCGACGCGCGCGGCCAGTATGCGCTGGGCCAGGCGCTGGCGCCGCTGCGCGACGACGGCGTGCTGGTGATCGGCTCGGGTTCGCTCACGCACAATCTGCGCGATGTGCGCATGCCGCACGGAGCGCCGCCCGCTGACTACGTGGCGCCGTTCCAGCAGTGGTATGCCGAGCACCTGGCCGCCGGCGACGTCGAAGCGCTGCTGGACTGGCAGGCGCGCGCGCCGGGCGCCGCGCGGGCCCATCCGCACGACGACCACCTGATGCCGCTGTACGTGGCGCTGGGGGCGGGCGGCGCGCCCGCGCGCCGCCTCAACGACGAGGTCGCATACGGCGCGCTGGCCATGGACGCCTATCAGTTCGGCGCCTGAGCCGCGGCCGCGCTCAGGGGTGCGCCAGGTACTGCGCGCACCACTGCCATACCGCCTCGGCGGCCTGCCTGGGCGGTGGCGAGCGCCTGCGCACCAGCAGAAAGTCGGGGCCCATGACAGCGCTTTCCTGCGTCACCTGCACCAGCCGGCCGGCGGCCAGGTCGGCCGCCACGAAGGCCCGGCACGCCAGCGCCACCCCCTGGCCGGCCAGGGCGGCATCCAGCGCCAGCGTCGTTTGATTGAACACCGCGCCCGGCAGCTTGCCGCGCGCCCGCAGGTACCGCGGCCAGTGATCGTGGGCGTCGTGCAGCAGCGGCAGCGCCCGCAATTGCGCGGCGTCCAGCGGAAGCGGCCGGGCGCCGACCAGGTGCGGACTGGCCACGGCCACCAATTCCTGGCGAAACAGCAGCCGGGCCTGCAGGTCGGCCGGCAGGGGCGTGCGGGTCAGCCGCACGGCAAGGTCCACCTGGTCGCGTTCGAAGTCGGCCACAGCCTCGGTCGCCAGCGTGCGCAACACCACGCCGGGCAGCGCCGCCTGCAGCTCGCCCAGCCGCGGAATCAGCAGCTTGGCGGCCACGGTGGGCGTCACGCTGATCGTCACCATGTCGGGGCGGGCCAGCAACTGGCCGGTCGATTCGGCCAGGGTGTCGAAGGCGCGCGTCACATCCGCGAGATAGGCCGAGCCTGGCGGCGTCAGCGCCAGCCCGCGCGCCAGGCGCTGGAACAGCGCCACGCCGAGATGCGCCTCCAGGCCCCGCACCTGCTGGGCAACCGCGCCCTGGGTGACGCCGAGCTCGTCGGCCGCGGCGCGGAAATTCAACCGGCGACCGGCGGCCTCGAAGGCGCGCAGGGCATTCAACGAGGGCAGTTTGCGGCGGGCCGGGATCATGGTCTCAGGCAGTAGTTTTTCTACACTTTATCGCGTTTATTCATCGCGTGAGGATTTACCGCCTGCGTGGGATGATGGCTCTTACATCAAACCCCAGGAGAACTTCGTGTCCATGGAAAAAGTCGCGCTGATCACGGCGGGCGGGTCCGGCATGGGAGCGGCGGCGGCGCGCCGGCTGGCCCGGGACGGCTATCGCATTGCGGTGCTGTCGTCCTCGGGCAAGGGCGAGGCGCTCGCCCGGTCATTGGGCGGCGTCGGCGTGACCGGCTCGAACCAGTCCGACGACGACGTGCGCGGGCTGGTCGATCTGGCCATGGCGCGATGGGGGCGCATCGACGCCCTGGTCAACTCCGCCGGCCATGGCCCGCGCGCGCCCCTGCTCGAGATCAGCGACGACGACTGGCACCTGGGCATGGACGTCTATCTGCTGAGCGCCGTGCGGGCGATCCGCCTGGTTGCGCCCGTGATGGCCTCGCAGGGCGGCGGCGCCATCGTCAACATCTCCACGGCCTGGGCCTTCGAGCCATCCGACATGTTCCCGACCTCGGCCGTGTTCCGCGCCGGGCTGGCCAGTTTCACCAAGATCTTCGCCGACAGCTACGCGCCGCGCAACGTCCGCATGAACAACGTCCTGCCCGGCTGGATCGACAGCCTGCCCGCCACCGAGCAGCGGCGCGACAGCGTGCCGATGGGACGCTATGGCAAGGCCGACGAGGTCGCCGCCACGGTGGCGTTCCTGTTGTCCGACGGGGCGGGCTACATCACCGGCCAGAACCTCCGCGTCGATGGCGGCATTACCCGCGCCGTCTGAGCCCGCCCAATGAAAAACCCTCCGGCCAGCAGGCCGGAGGGCTCGGGTCACGCAGGTCCGAAGGCGGGACGCCGTCAGGCGGCCAGCAACTGGCGCAGCACGAACGGCAGGATGCCGCCATGCCGGTAGTAATCCACCTCGATCGGCGTGTCGATGCGCAGCAGCACCGTCACGTCCTGGCGCGAGCCGTCGGCGCGGTGGATCGTCAGGGTGACGTCCTGCATCGGCTTGATGCCGCCCTCCAGGCCCGAAACGTCGAACGTCTCATTGCCCACGATGCCCAGCGACTGCGCGCTGTCGCCGCCCTTGAACTGCAGCGGCAGCACGCCCATGCCCACCAGGTTACTGCGGTGGATGCGCTCGAAGCTGCGCGCGATCACGGCCTTCACGCCCAGCAGCTGCGTGCCCTTGGCGGCCCAGTCGCGCGACGATCCGGTGCCGTACTCCTCGCCGCCGAACACCACCGAAGACGTGCCTTGCGCCACGTACTTCATGGCGGCGTCGTAGATCGACATCTGCTCGCCGGTGGGCTGGAACAGCGTCTCGCCGCCTTCGAAGCGGCTGCCGTCCGGACGGGCCGGGATCATGAGGTTCTTGATGCGCACGTTGGCGAACGTGCCGCGCATCATGATCTCGTGGTTGCCGCGCCGCGACCCGTAGCTGTTGAAGTCGGCCTTCATCACGCCGTTCTCCTTCAGCCACTTGCCGGCCGGCGAGGTCTCCTTGATGGAGCCGGCCGGCGAGATATGGTCGGTGGTCACCGAGTCGCCGAAAATGCCCAGCGCGCGCGCGCCCTTGACCGCCGGCATCGCGGCGGGCGTCATTCCAAAGCCTTCGAAGAACGGTGGCTCGGCGATGTAGGTCGATTCAGGCCAGTTGTAGGTCTCGCCCGTCACGCCCTTGATGTTCTCCCACAGCTTGCCGGGGTTGCTCTTTACCTGGCTGTAGTTTTCCTTGAACGCGGTCGGATTCATGGCGTACTTGAGCAGCGCCTGGATCTCGTCGGTGCTCGGCCAGATGTCGCCCAGCCACACGTCGCCGTTCTTGCCGCGGCCCACCGGCTCGGTCATCAGGTCGCGCGTGACCGTGCCGGCCAGCGCGTACGCCACCACCAGCGGCGGCGAGGCCAGGAAGTTGGCCTTGATGTTCGGGTGGATGCGGGCCTCGAAGTTGCGGTTGCCCGACAGCACGGCCGAGCACACCAGGTCGTTGCCCAGGATGGCTTCGTTCAGGTCGGCCGACAGGTCGCCCGCGTTGCCGATGCAGGTCGTGCAGCCGTAGGCCGCCACGTCGAAGCCCAGCTTCTCGAGATAGGGCAGCAGGCCGGTCTTGGTCAGGTATTCCGTGACCACGCGCGATCCGGGCGCCAGCGACGTCTTGATGTGCTTGGGCACCTTCAGGCCGGCCTCCACCGCCTTCTTGGCCAGCAGGCCGGCGGCCAGCAGCACGCTGGGGTTGGACGTGTTGGTGCACGACGTGATGGCGGCGATCAGGATGTCGCCGTTCTTGACCTTGGTGCCGGCGCTGGTCTTGTAGGTCTGGTGCAGCTTGTCGGCCGGCTGGTTGAAACCGTTCTCGGCGATGGGCTTGGAGAACAGCTCGGTGAAGGTGCTCTTGACGTTGCCGATCTCGATGCGGTCCTGCGGGCGCTTGGGGCCGGCCAGCGACGGCGCCACGGTGCCCAGGTCCAGCGTCAGCAGCTTGGTGTAGTTGATGTCCTTGGCCTTGGGCACGCCGAACATCTTCTGCGCCTTGAAATAGGCCTCGAAGGCGGCGATTTCCTCGGCGGTGCGGCCGGTGCCCTCGAAATAATCGATGGTGCGCTCGTCGACCGGGAAAAAGCCCATGGTCGCGCCGTACTCGGGCGCCATGTTGCCGATGGTGGCGCGGTCGGTGACCGACAGGCTGGCGGTGCCTTCGCCACAGAATTCGACGAATTTGCCCACCACCTTCTCGCGGCGCAGCATCTCGGTGATGGTCAGCACCAGGTCGGTGGCGGTCACGCCGCCGCGCAGCTTGCCCTTGAGCTCCACGCCGACCACGTCCGGCGTCAGGAAATAGACCGGCTGGCCCAGCATGCCGGCCTCGGCCTCGATGCCGCCCACGCCCCAGCCGACCACGCCGATGCCGTTGATCATGGTGGTGTGGCTGTCGGTGCCCACCAGCGAGTCGGGGTAGTAGACGTCGTTGTTCTTGTCACGGTGCACGCCGCGCGCCAGGTATTCCAGGTTGACCTGGTGCACGATGCCGAAGCCCGGGGGCACCACGCCGAAGGTGTCGAAGGCCTGCATGCCCCACTTCATGAACTGGTAGCGCTCGCGGTTGCGCTGGAACTCCAGCTTCATGTTCAGGTCGAGCGCGTTCTTGGTGCCGAAGTAATCGATCATGACCGAGTGGTCCACCACCAGGTCCACCGGCACCAGCGGCTCGATGCGCTTGGGGTCCTTGCCCATCTTGGCCGCCACCGAGCGCATGGCGGCGATATCGGCCAGCAGCGGCACGCCGGTGAAGTCCTGCAGCACCACGCGCGCCACCACGAACGGGATTTCGTCCTCGCGCTTGGCGTTGGCCTGCCAGTTGGCCAATTGGCGCACGTGCTCCTGCGTGACCTTGGCGCCGTCGCAGTTGCGCAGCACCGATTCGAGCACGATGCGGATGGACACCGGCAAGCGCTGTACATCCACGCCCAGGGCCTTGCCCAGGGCCGGCAGCGAATAGAGCTGACAGGTTTTCTTGCCGATCTTGAAAGTCTTGAGAGTGTCGAACGTATTGTGCGGCATGATGGACTCCGTGGTGTGACCGCGTAAAGCCGCCATTTTCAGGCGTTTTGACGCGCTTGTCATGCAATGCGGGACAAAGTGGCGGTTGGGTTGATGTCTTATATCTTATATAAGACTAAATCGAGGCGTCAAAAGTTCCCGCGCGCGGGGCGGGGCAGGGCTGACATGCTCCCATGGTTTTACCAAGTTCCGGCCATCGTCGGCATGACAGCGCGCAAGCCGCAGCCCGGTCGCGGGCTCAGAACAGCCAGCCGCCGCGGCTCAGCTCGCGCTCGCAGCGCTTGTACTGGGCGCCGAAGCGTTCGGCGCGCGCCTGCACCTGCTGCGCCACGCGCTTGAGCCAGGCCTTGCGGTCGTAGCTGCGGTTGCGATAGCCGGTCCAGCCCTCATGGTAGTTCAGGTACTGGCCGTAGGCGTCCCATTTCGAGACGCCGTTGATGCGCTGGGTCTTGCTCATGTACCAGCCCATGAAGTCCAGCGCATCGGAAAAGTTGTCGCGGCTGGCCAGCCAGCCGCCGGCCTCGCGCTTGTAGTCGGCCCAGGTTTCGTCCTTGGCCTGCGCATAGCCATAGGCCGAGCTCACCCGGCCCCAGGGAATGAACCCGAGGAAGTAGTAGCGCGGGGGCAGGGCGTCGTGCCTGAAGCTGGACTCCTGGTACATCATCGCGATCGGCACGTTGACCGGCGCGCCCCATTTCTTCTGCACGTCGAGGGCGGCGTCGTGCCAGGAGGGCTTTTCGCGGAAGATGGCGCAGATGTTCTCGGGGTCGGCCGGCGGACGCGTGCTGGCGCAGCCCGCCAGGGCAAGAAGGGTGGGCAGCAGGATCCAGCGTCCGAACATTGCGTCTCGTCTCTCCAGTCACTGCGGCATTCTAAGTGTTCTCCGGGCCGTGTTTCGCCCAGGAATGGGGCGGATTCCCTGCTTTTTGTCCGAAAGGTTTCCGCATGCGTTGGCGTTGTCGTCGTGCGACGGATTTTCCCTAAATGAAATTTATGAATGAGAACGATTTGATTTATTAGTTAACATAGCAGGCTTTCACGCCTGCGCTCCGGCGGGCGGCGGGCCGCTTCCGTGGCCGCGCATTCCTACGGACAATCACCATGAAGCCCTTACCGCTCGCTTATCTCGCCGCGCTGCTGCCCTGGTACGCAGGCGTCATCCAGGCGCAATCCGCGCCCGCCGCCGGCAACGATGCCTCCATCACCCTGGACGCCGTCAGGGTCGAGGCCAGCGCCGACGCCTCCGCCGGCGGCCTGGCGCCGGCCTTCGCGGGCGGCCAGGTCGCCACCGGCGCGAAGGTGGGCATCCTCGGCACGCGCGACAACCTGGAAACCCCGTTCTCGATCACCGCCTATACCAACGAACTGATCCAGGACCGGCAGGCCAAGGGGGTGGGCGACGTCCTGCAGAACGACCCTGGCGTGCGGGTGGCGCGCGGCTTCGGCAACTTCCAGGAGTCCTATTTCATCCGCGGCTTCGTCCTCAGCTCGGACGACGTCGCGTACAACGGCCTCTACGGCCTGTTGCCGCGCCAGTACATCTCGACCCAACTGTTCGAGCGCGTCGAGGTGCTGCGCGGCGCCTCGGCGTTTCTCACCGGCGCGCCGCCTTCGGGCGGTGGTATCGGCGGCGTGATCAACCTGGTGCCCAAGCGGGCGCCCAACGAGCCGCTGACGCGCTTTTCGGCCGGCTATGGCAGCGACAGCGTGCTCGAGGCCTCGGCCGACATCGGCCGGCGCTTCGGGCCGGACGACAGTGTCGGGATCCGCATCAACGCCGCCCAGCGCGGCGGCGAGACCGCCATCGACGACGAACGCACGCGCACCACCGTATTCGCGCTGGGCCTGGACTGGCGCGGCGAGCGCGCGCGCCTGTCGGCCGATATCGGCTACCAGGACAACCGCCTGAAGCGGGCGCGTCCCAATGTCACCCTGGCCGGCGACGCCGCCAAGGTGCCGGGCGCGCCCGACGCCGGCTCCAACTATGCGCAGCCCTGGTCGTACTCCAACGAGCGCGACGTGTTCGGCACGCTGCGCGGCGAATACGACTTCAACGACAGCATGACGGGCTGGGCCGCCTATGGCATGCGCCAGAGCAAGGAGGAGAATTCGCTGGCCAACCTCAACGGGGTCAACGGCGCCGGGCAGGGCAAGTTCTACCGCTTCGACAACGCCCGCGAGGATACCGTCAGCACCGGCGAGATCGGCCTGCGCGCCAAGGCGCGCACCGGCCCGGTGGGGCACGAGCTGGTCGCCTCGGCGTCCTATTTCGACCTCGAGAAGAAGAATGCCTATGTCATGGACTTCTTCAACCAGTTCGACACCAGCATCTACGACCCTATCAGCTACGCCAAGCCGGCCATCAGCAGCACCGCGTTTCGCGGCAACGACATGGACGATCCCACCAAGCAGGGCGTCATCCGGCTGACCAGCTATGCATTGGGCGACACCATGTCGTTCTTCGACGACAAGGTGCTGCTGACCGCCGGCATCCGCCACCAGCGGCTCTACCAGCGCGACTACAGCTACGACACGGGCATCGGCGGCACGCCCTACGAGCAAAGCCACAACTCGCCCGCCGCCGGCCTGGTAGTGCGCGTGACGCCCCAGGTTTCGCTGTACGCCAACTACATCGAGGCCCTGTCGGCGGGCGACACCGCGCCGCAGACCGCCAACGGCCTGCCGGTGGTCAACCACGGCGAATCGCTGGCGCCCTACGTGTCCAAGCAGAAGGAAGTGGGCCTCAAGTTCGAGCACGACGGCCTGGGCGGCGGCCTGGCGCTTTTCTCCACCGACAAGCCGCGCGGGTTCGTGGGCGATGACCAGGTCTTCCGCGCTTCGGGCAAGGACCGCCACCGCGGGGTCGAACTGACGACCTACGGCGAGCTCACGCGCAGCGTGCGCGTGCTGGGCGGGCTGACCTGGCTGGACGCCAAGCAGCTCAGCACCGGCAACGCCGCCACCGACGGCAAGCGCGTCATCGGCGTGCCCCGTTTCCAGGCCAACCTCGGCGTCGAGTGGGACATCCCCGGCGTGCAGGGCCTGACGGTGGACGGACGCGTGGTCTATACGGGCTCGTCCTATGCGGACGCGGCCAACACCCTCGAGGTGCCGGGCTGGACGCGCCTGGACGCCGGCCTGCGCTACATGACCGATATAGGCGGCCATCTGGTGACGTGGCGCGCCCGCGTCGAGAACATCGCCAACCGCGACTATTGGGCCTCGGTGGGCGGCTACCCCGGCAATGGCTACCTGGTGCTGGGCGGCCCGCGCACCTTCACCTTGTCGGCGTCGATGGAGTTCTGACGCCGCCGGCGGCGCGCGGCACAATTGCGCCTGGCGTAAGCTGGCAGCCATATGGCTGCCGCCGTGGAGAACCCGGAAGGCGCATCGACGCGGCAATGCCTGCCAGGCGCAGGACGGGTCGCGTCCTGCATATCTTGAAACGCAATGTGGAGGGATGCTATGGAACCCGTTCGTGCGGCGGATATCGAGGTCTTGTTCTTTGACGTGCTGGGAACCGTCGTCGATTGGCGGGGCAGCATCGCGGACGAGGTCGCCGCGTTCCTGCGGCGCCATGAGGCGCCCCATGTCGATGCCCATGCATTCGCGGATGCCTGGGTCGGGCGATATGACGCCGCCATCGAGCCGATCCGCGCCGGACAGCGAGCCTTTGCCTCTCTCGACACCATCAATATGGAGAATCTGCAGGCCTGCCTGGCGCAGTTCGATCTGGCGCCCTCGCGGTTCTCCCGCAGCGAACTGGAAACCCTGAACCTTGCATGGCACAGATTGCAGCCCTGGCCGGACTCGGTAGCCGGTATCGCCCAGCTGAAGCAGCGCTTTATCGTTGCGCCGTTGTCTGATGGGCATACCAGGCTGCTGGTCGACATGGCCAGACACGCCGGCCTGCCGTGGGACATGGTTTTCGGCGCGGACATTTCCCGCTCGTATAAGCCCACGCCGGACGCCTATCTTCGTGCCTGTGAATTGCTGGACGTGCCCGCGCAACGCGCCATGCTGGTCGCCGCGCATGGCTACGATCTGGATGCGGCTCGCTCATGCGGGCTCAGGACAGCCTATGTCCTGCGCGAGCACGCCGCGGATCCGTCAAAGGCAGGCTATCGGGGGGCGCCTGAAAAATGGGACTACCAGGCTGGCAGCCTGACCGAGTTGGCGCAGTTGCTGGCCAGGACTGCCTGAGCGCGTCAGCGATTGGGCAGCAGAAACTCCACCCGGCGGTTCTGGGCGCGTCCTTGCGGATTGTCCGCCCCATTGGCGAGCTGGTTCGGCTGCACGGGCTTGGCGGCCCCCAGGCCCCTGACCGACAGCTTCGCTTTGTCCACCCCGTGAGCGCCCAGCCACTGTGCAACGGCCTGGGCCCGTCGCAGCGACAGGTCCTTGTTATAGGACTCCGAGCCCTTGGAGTCCGTGTGGCCTTCAATGGCGACGACGCCGGTGGAGGGAGCGTCGATCAGCTTCGCGATGTCCTGCAGGGTGGGTTCGGCCGCGGCAAGGATCTCGGCCTTGTCGAAATCAAACAGTACGTCGCCCAGCATGGCGATGGTGACCGCATGCTCGCCCTGCCGTACCGACACCCCCTCATGGCGCGCCGCCAGTTCGCCCACCTGGGCGCTCAGGTCCGATATGCCGCCGCCGGTGTCGGACGGCAGGCCCTTCAGGTCCAGGATGGTCGCCTGCAAGTCCAGGACCGTGCGCTTATAGGGCGGTTCTTGCGCCACGGAAACGCCGGAGGCGGCAAGCAGCACGACCGCCGCCAGGAACGTCGGCCCGACAGGATGGGGCGCCATGATCAGCGGTCGGTGATCTGGATGCCGTCGAAGGTCTCGACGCCAGGAATCGTCAGCGAAACCTCCTTGATCTCCTTGGGGGGAGCGGGAAACTTGCCCTGCCAGCTGCCTGCGATGGGCGCATCGCTGGACGTCCGTATCAGTACCTTGGGATTGGTCAGCGGTACATCGTTGCTATCTTTCAACAGCAAGTGTTTCTTCTTGCCTGCGATGACGTAAAAGCTATTTTCGTAGTCGCTTTTGCTGATCTGCGAATAGATCATTTCCGTCTTGTCCATGACAACGGGCTTGAACCGAATCTTGATGGACAGGATCTCGCCGCTGCGCACGGCGTCGATCACTTGTCCTTCGGCCGTGCCAGAGTTGGTCAGCCCCGTGGCCAGGGGCGCGGAGGGCTCGGCGTGAGCGGCGCTCGCCAATGCCATGCAAAATCCGAGAACGCAGGCCATGGTGGTCTTGCTGGTCGAAGCCACGATAAATTCCTTTGCTGTTGAGAATCCGGAAGAGGATTTGCCAAGGCAATGGTGTAACCCTCCGAGCCCGTCCGGCGTGCAAGAATATGATTCCGTTTATGTCGGGCTGGAGCCATCGAGTAACAAAAAAGGCCCGCCTTGCGGCGGGCCCTGGTCATGGCCGAAGACCGGCTCAGACCTCGATCACGTCGGCCACGTCCTTGTAGTCGGGGATGCGGTCGAAGTTCAGGTACTGGTAGATCTGGTCGCCGCTCTTGTTGATGACGCCCATGTCGGCCATGTACTCCTCGCGGGTCGGGATGCGGCCCAGGCGCGAGCAGATCGCCGCCAGTTCGGCCGAGCCAAGGTACACGTTGGTGTTCTTGCCCAGGCGGTTGGGGAAGTTGCGCGTGCTGGTGGACATGACCGTCGCGCCCTCGCGCACTTGCGCCTGGTTGCCCATGCACAGCGAGCAGCCCGGCATTTCGGTGCGCGCGCCGGCCGTGCCGAAGACGCCGTAGTGGCCTTCCTCGGTGAGCTGCTGCGCGTCCATCTTGGTCGGCGGCGCCACCCACAGCTTGACCGGGATGTCGCGCTTGCCTTCCAGCAGCTTGGACGCCGCGCGGAAGTGGCCGATGTTGGTCATGCAGCTGCCGATGAACACTTCGTCGATCTTGGCGCCGGCGACATCCGACAGCGTCTTGACGTCATCGGGGTCGTTCGGGCAGGCCACGATGGGCTCATGGATGTCGGCCAGGTCGATCTCGATCACGGCGGCGTAGTCGGCGTCGGCGTCCGGCTCCAGCAGCCTGGGATCGGCCAGCCAGGCTTCCATGGCCTTGATGCGGCGGCCCAGCGAGCGCTCGTCTTCATAGCCGTTGGCGATCATCCACTTCAGCATCACGATGTTGCTGTTGATGTACTCGATGATCGGCTCTTTGTTCAGGCGCACCGAGCAGCCGGCGGCCGAGCGTTCGGCCGAGGCGTCGGACAGCTCGAAGGCTTGTTCGACCTTCAGGTCGGGCAGGCCTTCGATTTCCAGGATGCGGCCCGAGAAGATGTTCTTCTTGCCTTGCTTGGCCACGGTCAGCAGGCCTTGCTTGATGGCGTACAGCGGGATCGCGTTGACCAGGTCGCGCAGGGTGACGCCGGGCTGCATCTTGCCCTTGAACCGCACCAGCACCGATTCCGGCATGTCCAGCGGCATCACGCCGGTCGCCGCGGCGAAGGCCACCAGGCCCGAGCCGGCCGGGAACGAAATGCCGATCGGGAAGCGCGTGTGCGAGTCGCCGCCGGTGCCGACGGTGTCGGGCAGCAGCATGCGGTTCAGCCACGAGTGGATGACGCCGTCGCCCGGGCGCAGCGAAATGCCGCCGCGCGTGCTGATGAACTGCGGCAGGGTGTGGTGCGTCTTGACGTCCACCGGCTTGGGATACGCGGCGGTGTGGCAGAACGACTGCATCACCAGGTCGGCCGAGAAGCCCAGGCAGGCCAGGTCCTTCAGCTCGTCGCGGGTCATCGGGCCGGTGGTGTCCTGGCTGCCCACCGAGGTCATCCTCGGCTCGCAATAGGTGCCCGGACGGATGCCCTGGCCTTCGGGCAGGCCGCAGGCGCGGCCGACCATTTTCTGGGCCAGCGTGTAGCCCTTGCCGGTGTCGGCCGGGTTGTTGGGCAGGCGGAACAGGGTGGAGGGCGGCAGGCCCAGGGCCTCGCGCGCCTTGGCGGTCAGGCCGCGGCCGATGATCAGCGGAATGCGGCCGCCGGCGCGCACTTCGTCGAACAGCACGTCCGACTTGACCGTGAACTCGGCGATGGTCTCGCCATTCTTGATGGCCTTGCCGTCGTACGGGCGCAGTTCGACCACGTCGCCCATTTCCATCTTCGAGACGTCCAGCTCGATCGGCAGGGCGCCGGCGTCTTCCATCGTGTTGTAGAAGATGGGCGCGATCTTGCTGCCGAGGCAGACGCCGCCGAAGCGCTTGTTGGGCACGAACGGGATGTCTTCGCCGGTGAACCAGAGCACCGAGTTGGTGGCCGATTTACGCGACGAACCGGTGCCGACCACGTCGCCCACGTAGGCGACCAGGTGGCCTTTTTCCTTCAGCGACTCGATGAACTGCACGGGGCCGCGCTTGCCGTCTTCCTCGGGCTCGAACGCGGCGCCGTCACGCTTGTTCTTCAGCATCGCCAGGGCGTGCATCGGGATGTCGGGGCGCGTGGTGGCGTCGGGGGCGGGCGACAGGTCGTCCGTGTTGGTCTCGCCAGGCACCTTGAAGACCGTGATGGTCAGGCTTTGCGGCACTTCCGGACGGCTGGTGAACCATTCGGCATCGGCCCAGCTCTGCAGCACCGACTTGGCGTTGGCGTTGCCCTTGTCCGCCTTTTCCTTGACGTCGTGGAAGGCGTCGAACATCAGCAGGGTCTTCTTCAGCGCGTCGGCGGCGATGGTGCCGACTTCGGCGTCGTCCAGCAGTTGCACCAGCGGGCCGATGTTGTAGCCGCCGAGCATCGTGCCCAGCAGTTCGGTCGCCTTGGCGCGGTCGATCAGGGCACACGACTCGGTGCCGAAGGCCACGGCGGCCAGGTACGAGGCCTTGACCTTGGCGGCGTCGTCCACGCCGGCCGGCACGCGGTGGGTCAGCAGCTCCAGCAGATTCTGCGCCTCGCCCTCGGGCGGGTTCTTCAGCAGCTCGATCAGGTCAGCGGTTTGTTGCGCGGACAGCGGCAGCGGCGGGATGCCCAGGGCTGCGCGGTCGGCGACGTGTTGACGGTACGTTTCCAGCATGGATGGCCTGCGTAATAGTCGGGTTGGAACAAGGGTTGTAGCCGGGATTGTAGAGGGAAGAGGGGCAATGCCGCAAATGTCTTATATCTTATATAAGACTTGGCTGGCAGCACGCAGGGGCCTGTCCCGTCGTAGAATGCCCGCTGGGCCCGCAGGGCGTTGTTTTTATTGTTGTTTCAATACCAATATGGCCTATTTCCGTCGCTACACCACGCCTCACCCCTATGGGCAGACCCTGCGCGCCGGCGCCGCGGCTGGCCGCGCCAGCGCCGCGCGCGACGGTCTGCGGGCGCTGGAAGGGCCGTTCGTGGTGGCCGACCTGGAGACCACCGGGCTGTCCGTCGCCACGTGCGAAATCCTCGAATTCGCCGCCGTGCGCGTCAGCGCATGCGGACAGATCGAGCGCGAATTCACCCAGGTGGTGCGCACCGACGGCCGGGTGCCGTCGTTCATTTCGCGCCTGACCGGCATCACCCAGGCCGAAGTCGACCGCGACGGCGTGCCGGTGCGGCAGGCGTTTGGCGACTTCCTCGACTTCATCGAGGGCGGGCCGCTGTTTTTCCACAATGCTTCGTTCGATCGCCGGTTCCTGCAGGCCGCGGCCGATCGCACCGGCCTGCCGTTCGAGGCGCAGACCCATTGCACGCTGATGCTGGCGCGCCAGGCCTGGCCCGAGCTGCCTTCGCACAAGCTGAACGTGCTGGCCCGCCATCTCGGCGCGTCCGAGCCCACTCACCGGGCCCTGGCCGACGTGCGCACTACCGTCGCCGTGGCGCTGGCTGCGCGCGCGCGGCTGGCGGCGCAGGGCTGAGGGCGCGCGCGATGGCGGCGGGCGGCACCGAGGGCGCTCCGGCGGGCGAGTTCGACGCCATTCGCGACGCCGTGCGCGCCTTTACCGCCGAGCGCCAGTGGGAGCCGTTCCATTCTCCCAAGAACCTGGCCATGGCGCTGGCCGGCGAGGCCGGCGAGCTGGTCGCGGTCTTCCAGTGGC
Source organism: Bordetella genomosp. 6 (assembly GCF_002119705.1). NCBI lineage: Bacteria > Pseudomonadati > Pseudomonadota > Betaproteobacteria > Burkholderiales > Alcaligenaceae > Bordetella > Bordetella genomosp. 6. The sequence continues at coordinate 3,238,304 of NZ_CP021107.1, read as the reverse complement.
TGACCGAGGCCGGTTCGCGCGAGCTGACGCCGGCGCAGCGCCAGGCGGCCGCCGACGAAATCGCCGACGTGCAGCTGTACCTGATCGCGCTGGCCGACCAGCTTGGCCTGGATATTCCCGCCGCCGTGGCCGCCAAGATGCGCAAGAACGCGCTCAAATATCCGGCCGAGCGCTTTCGCGGCAGCGCCCGCAAGTACAACGACGAAAGCGGGCGCTGAGCCGCCCTACAGCACCTTTTGCTCGTGGTGGACCTGGGGCGGCCCGGCAAAGCACTCGCCCACCAGTTTGCGCCATTCCTGGAAATCGGCCGATTGGCGGAAATCCACCATATGGTTGTCCACCGTCTCCCAGTCCACCACCAGCGTGTAGCGTTGCGGCTCCTCGATGGAGCGGTGCAGGGCCACGCCATGGCAGCCGCGCGCGCGCATGAACAGCGGCCGGGCCTGCGCCACGCCTGCTTCGAAATCGGCCTCGCGGCCGGGTTGCACCAGGATGCTGGCAATTTCCTGAATCATTGAAGCGTCTCCCCTTGGTCGGGCCGCCGGCTTGGCGGCACCGCGGCAGTATGACGCAAAAGTGCCCGCGCCGGCGGTCCGGGCCGGAGGCTGGGCGTATGATGCAGGTTCGACCGCGAGCCCAAGGAGGCGCGTCATGCATTACCTGCTTTTCTACGATGTGATCCCGGAGTACCCGGCGCGCCGCGCGCAGTACCGCGCCGAACACCTGGCGCTGGCCCGCGCCGCGGCGCAGCGCGGCGAGCTGGTGCTGGCCGGCGCGCTGGCCGATCCGATCGACGGCGCCGTGCTGTTGTTCACCGGCGATACGCCGGCCGCCGCCGAGGCATTCGCGGCCGCCGACCCATACGTACGCGAGGGGCTGGTTACCCATTGGCGCGTGCGTCCGTGGACCACGGTAGTGGGCGACCAGGCCAGCCAGCCGGTGCCCGACTGATTCTTCCCACCCTCCGCATTCCCTGCATCCTGTCCAGTGCGGGCGCGCCGCGCCCCTGACCGCGCATCATGCCCCTGTCCCATTTGTTGTTGGCGTTATCGGTGGTTTTCATCTGGGGCACGAACTTCGTCGTCATCAAGTGGGCGCTGGCGGACTTTCCGCCGTTCCTGTTCGCGGCCCTGCGCTTCCTGTTGTCGGCGCTGCCCTGGATACTGCTGTTGCGCCGCCCCGCGGTGCCCTGGAGCCGGCTGGCGGCCTTCGGCGTCCTGCTGGGCGTGGGGCAGTTCGGCGTACTGTACTGGGCGATGCAGCGCGACATCACGCCGGGGATGGCCTCGCTGCTGGTGCAGTCCCAGGTCTTCTTCACCATCCTGATGTCCATGGCCTTCACGGGCGAGCGCATGCGCCTGTGGCAGGCCTTGGCGCTGGCGCTGGCGGTGGCCGGCTATGCGGTGGTGGCCTGGTACAGCGTCGCCGATCCGGGCGCGGCCATCACCTTGCTGGGCGTGGGCCTGGTGCTGCTCGCCGGGCTGAGCTGGGCCTGCGCCAACATGGTGGCGCGCACGGCGGGGCGGGTCAACATGGTGGCGTTCATCGCCTGGAGCAGCCTGTTCGCCGTCCCCCCCATCCTGCTCATCAGTCTTTTGGCCGAGGGGCCGGCGGCCATCGCCCAGGCCGTGACCCATGCATCGCTGGCGGCCTGGACGGCGGTGCTGTGGCAGGCCGTGGGCAATACCGTATTCGGCTTCGGCGCGTGGAACTGGCTGCTTGCCCGCCATCCCGCCACGACCGTCGCGCCCACGGCGCTCCTGGTGCCGGTGTTCGGCATGCTGGCCTCGACGCTGCTGCTGGGTGAAAGCCTGCCCGGCTGGAAGCTGTCCGCAGCCGCGCTGGTGCTGGGCGGGCTGGCCCTCAACCTTTATGCGGGGCGGCTGGACGCCGCCGCGCGCATGGCACGGGCCGGCCGCTGAATCATGAGCATCCTGCAGCACGTGTTGTTCCTGGCCTGCGTCGCGCTGGCCACTTACGCGCAAACCATGACGGGCTTCGCCTTCGGGCTGGTGCTGCTGGGGCTGACCGGCCTGCTGGCGGTCGCGCCCTTGCCGGACATGGCCAATACGGTGAGCATCCTGACCCTGGTCAACGCGCTGGTGGTCCTCGGCCGCGCGCGGCCGCAGGTCGACTGGGCGCTGGTCCGGCCGGCCCTGCTCAGCAGCCTGGCCGGCGTCGCGCTGGGCGTCTTCATGCTCGACTGGATCTCCGGCAGCGCCGCCGTGCTGCTGCAGTGGCTGCTGGGGCTGACCATCCTGGCGTGCGCGGTCCAGCTGGTGGCGCGCGCGCGGCCGCTGGCGCGCGTCTCGTCGCGGCGCAGCTTCGTGGGCTTCGGCGTGGTGTCCGGCGTGCTGGGCGGGCTGTTCTCCAGCGCCGGGCCTCCCATGGTGTATCACCTGTACCGCCAGCCGCTGCCGCTGGCCGCCATACGCAACAGCCTGCTGATCCTGTTCTCGTGCAATGCCATGACGCGCCTGGTCCTGGTCGGCGCGCAGGGCAGCCTGCGCGCCATCACCTTCTGGCTCAGCCTGGAGGCATTCCCGGTCGTGGTCGCGCTTACCTGGCTGGTGCGCCGCTACGCATCGGCGCGCTCCATCCATACGGTCAAGCGCCTGGTGTTCGTGCTGCTGGTGGCCGCCGGACTGGGCCTGCTGGTCCCGGCCAGCGGCGCGCTGTGGGCCATGCGGCATTGATCGCAGCACTGCGAAAGTCGGGCCATTGGGATGATCGCGCTTAGGCATGAGCGCAAAACGGCTGGCGCCGCGCCGCGTTCCACGCCATAAGCATGAAGCCGCGCGGCGGTGCTCATGCGCCTGCGATCGTGCAAACGGCGCGGCGACACCGTCGCGCCCGCTTGCGGCTTAATCCGCACGGGGCAGGGTCGCTCCGCCAAAACTCATGCAAACGCCCCGATCGGCCTTTTGCCGGATTCCGGCAGGCTGGGCGCGCGGCAATCATTGCCTCACCGGCGCTTGAGTTCTGTTGCATAAAACAAAGGGGAGCCAGGCGGCGGTCCGCCTGCCGGTCGGAAATCGGCGAGCGTGTTCCGTCGCTTTACGGAATCGGAGGAACCCTGAAATGAAGAAGATCGCAACTTTGGCGGCGTTGGCGGCATCCGCCGCGCTGGTTGGTCCGGCCCTGGCCGGCGGCAGTCACAGCAGCAGCGGCGTCGGCGCCTATGGCGGCTCGGTCAAGGGATCGGTGGAATCGATCTCCAACGGCAGCGCGGCGGCCGCCAGCCAGGTCATGGGCACCGGCTTTTCCAAGCAATTCGCCAGCGGCGAAACCAGCGGCTACGCCAGCATGGGCGGCGCCATCCATCGCGACGGGGTCGAAGTCTGGACCGATACGTCGCAATACTCGAAGACCAACGGTTTTGGCATGACCGGCGGCAATGCCCCCGCGCAGATCGGCGACGTCATCGTCAATGGCGCTGGCGCCTTCGCCGAGAGCAATACCGAAGCGATCGCCAAGGGCAAGTTCCAGATGTTCCAGATCGGCCGGATCGGCGGCTACGGGCATCGCTGAAACACGTCAACCCAGAACGCCGGACGGTTCCGGCCGTCCGGTACAAGGGGGCATCATGAAGACCATGCTAGTCGTACTTTCGCTGTCGCTGGCCTCGTTCGGCGCCGCCGCGCAGACCAGCACCAGCAACGCCACGTCGTCGACCAGCGCTTCGGCGGGCGTGAACGCCGCGGGCAATAGCCAGGGTGTGACATTCAACTCGGACAACAGCGGCTCCAGTTCCCTCAAGACGGTGCCCGCGGTGGGTGCGGCAGCCTTCTACGGCTCGTTCTCGACCGACAGTTGCATGGTCTCGGGCGGCGCCGGCGGCGCGGTGCTGGGGTTCGGCATGAATTTCGCGGTGCCGGTGGAAGACCAGAATTGCAGTCTGCGGCGCAACTTCGAACGCACCATGCAAGCGGCGGCCTCGACCAAGGATGACTCGAAGGCGCGCAAGCTGGAAACCGCCGCGATAGACATGCTGTGCCAGACCGACGACGCCACCCGCGCCGCGCTGTCGGCGCAAGGGCTGTGCTCGGATCTCACGCCGGTGGCCGTCGTGCCGTCGGTGCGCCGCCAGGTGCCGGTCAACGCGGCCGCCGCGCGCGCCCGCATCGACGACCTGTATACGCCGGGCTGACGCCCGCTTCAGCGCGACTGCGGCGGCGCGCTGGCCATGACGGCCGGCGCGTCCGGCGCCGGCGGCGCCTGGGGCTCGCGCAACAGCATCGTGCTGGGCGGCGCCATGTCCAGGCCGGCGTCGGCCAGCTGCTTCAGGACGCGGAACCACAGGTCGCTGCGCACGGTATAGGCCGAACGCGGCGAGCTCACATAGCCCTTGGCGTTGAAGATCAGGTGGCCGCCCTCGATGCCGTCCAGGTAGACCGCGGCGGCAGGGTTGTCGAGGATGTCGTCGTGCGCATCGAAAATCTCCAGCATCAGGGTGCGCACCTGCTCGGCGTCGACCGACAGCGGCATCGGCAGCCTGATCTGCACCACCCCCAGCGGATTGGCATGCGTGACGTTGCGCACCGTCTTGGTAATGAATTCGGAGTTGGGCACGATGACCGTCGAACGGTCTCCCATCTGGATTTCGGTGGCGCGCACATTGATGCGCAGGATGTCGCCCTCGACGCCTCCCAGCGAAACCCAGTCGCCCACTTTCACCGGCCGCTCGGCCAGCAGGATCAGGCCCGAAACGAAATTCTGCACCACTGCCTGCAGGCCGAAACCGATGCCCACCGACAGCGCGCTGGCGATCCACGCCACGCGTTCCAGGCCCAGGCCGAGCGCGGACAGGCCCAGCGCGGCGGCGGTCACCACGCCGGCGTAGCCGAACAGCGTGGCGGCGGAAATCTGCATGCCCGGATCGAGCTCGGTGGTCGGCAGGTAGCGGGTGGTCAGCCAGCGCTTGAGCAGCCGCACGATCAGCAGGCTCAACGCCAGGACCAGCAGGGCCTGCAGCAGGGCGGCGGGACGGATCTGCACCTCGCCGATCTGCAGGCCCTTGTGCAACTGGTCCAGGCGGTGCACCAGGTCCATCGGGCCCTCGCCGAACGGCGACAGCACCAGCACCACCGCGGCCAGGATGACCGCCACCCGGCAGGCCCCCGACAGCAGCACCGCGGCCTGCGTGCGCAGGCGCGACTGGGCGCCGGCATCGTCGCCGCGGCTCGATCCCAGCAGGGTGCTGAAACCGTCGTCGATCAGGATGACCAGCAGGTAGGTCGAGCACAGCACGATCAGCGTCCACATGGCCTGCTTGATGAGGAACGTACCGAACGCGGCATAGCCGATGATCAGCGTGAGCAGGCCGGTGCATAGCACCGACCACAGTGCGGTGTTGAGCACGGCCAGCCAGAACGGCCGCGGCGGCGCGCGGTTGTCCTCGCTTTCCTGCGCAAGCTGCCGGCGCACGCGCTCGGCGCGGGCCAGCGCAGTCAGCAGCACCAGTCCCAGCACGGCGGCCATCACCACGCCCAGCGTGATCGTGCTGGTCAGGCTGGAGTTCAGCAGCACCGGCAGGCGTTCGGCCAGCCAGATCGCCACCACCAGCAGGCCCAGCGTCGGGGGCAGCCAGCGCAGGGCGCGCGCGACCTGGTCGGGAACCGGCGGCAGCCGCCAGGTCGGGCGCATCGTCGACAGCAGCGCCTGGCCCAGTCCGCCCACATAGCCGCCGAAACAGACGGTGGCCACCAGGTTGGACAGCAGGGTCTCGGTGCTGTCCGACAGGCTGGCGCTCCAGGAAATGCCCGTGCGCAGCAGTTGCGCGATGAGACCGGGCGTGGCCACCCAAAGCAGCACGATGGTCAGCGCCAGGAAGGAGCGGCGCAGGCGGCCCGGCGGCAGCTTGGTGGCGGTCAGCTGCAGGATGACGCGGCCGATCCAGGCGCGCAGCGCCGCCACCGCGGCCATGGCCACCAGCAGCATCCCCCAGATCCAGGCCGGCGTCTGCAAGGCCGCCTCGGCCAGCTCGTCGCGCAGCGCCGCCAGGCGCGTCAGGTCGCGCGGGACCTCGGCGCGCCATTCGGTCCAGAATTCGCCCGATACCACCGAGTCGCGCCGCTCGCCCAGCCGCGCCTGGAATTGATTGCGCCGCAGCGCGGAAATCTGCTCGGCGGTCTGGCCGGCCTCGACCGACAGCAGGCGCGCCAGCTTGACCTGCGCATCCAGGTTACGGTGCGTCTTTTCCAGTTGGGCGCGTTGCTGGGCCACGTCCGGCGCTTCCTTGGCGCCTTCGGCCACGGCCCCGAGCTCGCTCAGCCGGGCCGAAACGCTGGCCAGCTGCGGCCCCAGCGTTTCGGCCAGCGCGTCCGCCTTGGCCTGGATGTCCAGCACCTCGGAGCGGTTCTTCACCAATTGGGGGTCGTCGGTCTTGTCGTCGAGCTGCTTGCGGATGTCGTCGACCTGCTTGCGCGCCTGGGTGAGGATGGCGTCGGCGTCGGCCGCGGTGGGCGGCTGCGCGCCGGCGGGCAGCGCGGCGCACAGCGCCGCCAGGGCCAGCAGCAGCATGGCCAGCAAGGTGCGCGGCGCGAGGCGGCGCGGGGAAAATGACGGATTCATGGTCATGGCCGTTACTGCCGTCGTTGGGGGCGCATCTTCCCCGCCGGCGGCAGGTGGAACGAGGGTTTTCCAGGATCACCGGAGAAAGGCAGTTTACGCGCTTGGCGGCCGGCGGCTGCGACCGCTCGCAAGCGCTGGTTGCGCGGCGTATCAGCGGGCGGGCTTGCGGGCGGGTGGGCCGTTTCCCAGCACCTCGGCGGCCACCTCCAGCCAGGCGCGCGCCGCATGGGACAGATAGCGGTCGCGTACGCGGATATGGCCGATTTCCCATTGCAGGCCGGCCTTGGCCAGCCGCGCCGTGCTCAGCCCGCGCGTCTTCAGCCGCTGCATCAGCGGTTCGGGCAGCAGCGCCACGCCCAGGTCGGCCGAGGCCATCGCGGCCAGGAAGTCCCAGTGCGCGCTCTGTGCCGCGATGCGCGGCGCAAAACCGGCCTGCGCGCAGGCCTGGCGCAGGCGGCGGGTGAGCGCGAAATCGTCGGTGGGCAGCAGCAGCGGCAGATCGCGCAGCGCCGTCAGCGGCAGGGCGGTCTTGCCCGCCCAGGCGGCCGCCGGCGGGCCGATCACCCAGAGCGCATAACTGCCGAACCGGGTGGCCTGCAGCGGGCCGGGGTCCTGTATGGGCAGGACGGTGGCGCCCACTTCCAGTTCGCCGGCGGCCACCAGGCGCTCGACCGCCTGGCCGGTGTCCTCGCGCAGGCTCAGGCGAATATGCGGATGGCGTTCGCGAAAGCGTTTGACGACCGGCGTGAACAGCAGGTTGATCATCGGCGGGATGCCGACCTCGAGCTCGCCGCGCTGCAGATCGACCGCTTCGCGCACCTCCGCGTCCAGCTGGCGCATGGCGCCCAGGATGTGCAGGCCGCGCTCGTAGACGATGCGGCCGGTATCGGTCGGGCGGGCCGTGTGTCCGTCGCGGATCAGCAGCGGCGTGCCGACCTCGTCCTCCAGCTGGCGGATCATCTTGCTGACCGTGGATTGGGTCACGAACAGCGCGCGCGCCGCTTGCGTGAAGCTGGCCGTACGTACGGTCTCGACGAAGTAACGCAAGGCGCGCACGTCCATGGCGGAAACTCGCAAATGATGAAAAAAACGACTCGATTGAATGATTTTAAGTCATTACGAGATTTACGGTGGGCTGCCTATACTGCGGAAAAATTTGGTCGCACCGGCCATCCGGTGGACGTTTTGACGGAAAAACGCCGCGGCAGACGGCGTCCGGGCACAGGAGGCGCGACGCAACCCCCCCGGACTGCGCGCCGTGGCTCCATTGATGTCTGGAGACAGCATGCATCTCGATCGTATTCGCCATCCTGGCCTGCGCGCCCGGTTGGCTTCCCCCCAGGAAGCGGCCCGGCTGGTCCACGACGGCATGACCGTCGGCATGAGCGGATTCACGCGCGCGGGGGACTGCAAATCGGTGCCGGCGGCGCTGGCTGAAAGAGCCGCCACCGAACCGCTGCGCATCACGCTGCTCACCGGCGCCTCGCTGGGGCATGACACCGACAAGCTGCTGGCCCAGGCCGGCGCGCTGGCGCGCCGCATGCCGTTCCAGGTCGACACCACGCTGCGGCGCAAGATCAACCAGGGCGAGGTCGCCTTTGTCGACCAGCACCTGTCCGAAACCGTCGAGCAATTGCGCGCCGGCCATATCGGCCCCATTGACGTCGCCATCGTCGAGGCGGCGGCCATCACCGAAGACGGCGGCATCGTGCCGACCATGTCGGTCGGCAACTCGGCCTCGTTCGTCGAGCAGGCCCGCCTGGTCATCGTCGAGCTCAATCTCGGCGTGCCCGCGGCCATCGAAGGCCTGCACGACATCGTGATCCCGGGCGCGCGGCCGGGCCGCCAGCCCCTGCCGCTGGTGTCGGTCGACCAGCGCATCGGCGCGCCGTGCATCGCCGTGGACCCCGGCAAGATCGCCGCCATCGTCGTCACCAACGAGCCGGACAGTCCCTCCAACGCCTTGCCGCCCGACGAGGAAACCGGCGCCATCGCCGGTCACATCGTCGACTTCCTGCGCAACGAGGTTCGCCTGGGCCGCCTGGGCCGCTCGTTGCTGCCCCTGCAGGCCGGCATCGGCACGATCGCCAATGCCGTGCTGCATGGCTTCGGCGAGTCGGAATTCGAGGGGCTCACCATGTATTCGGAAGTGCTGCAGGACAGCGCGATCGAACTCCTGGACCAGGGCAAGCTGAGTTTCGCCTCGGCTTCGTCCATCACGGTCTCGCAGCCGGTGTACGAACGCATCCTGGGCAACATCGAGCACTACCGGCGCCGCATCGTGCTGCGCCCGCAGGAAATCAGCAACGCGCCCGAGCTGGTGCGCCGCCTGGGCGTGATCGCCATCAATACGGCGCTGGAGTTCGACATCTACGGCAACGTCAACTCGACCCACGTGGGCGGCACCCATATGATGAACGGCATAGGCGGTTCGGGCGACTTCGCGCGCAACGCGCACCTGTCCATCTTCGTGACCAAGTCCATGGCCAGGAACGGCGATATCTCCAGCGTGGTGCCCATGGTCTCGCACGTGGACCACAACGAGCACGACGTCGATATCCTGGTGACCGAGCGCGGGCTGGCCGACCTGCGCGGGCTGGCGCCGCGCGAGCGCGCCCGCGCCGTCATCGCCCATTGCGTGCATCCCTCGTACCGCGATGCGCTGCGCGATTACTTCGAGCGCGCCTGCCGGCGCGGCGGGCAGACGCCCCATCTGCTGGAGGAGGCCTTCTCCTGGCACCAGCGCTACAACGAAACCGACACGATGCGGCCGGCGGCGCCGGCGGCCCGGCGCGTGGCCTGAATGCGCGGCGGGCCCCCATGCGGAGGGCCGCGCCGGCAAGCCGGCTGGTTCAGCGCGCGGCCGTGGCCGGCGAGGCCGGCGCCGGCGCGTGCGCCTCGTCGTCCTTGAAGCGGCGCAGCAGCGTCGCGGCCAGCGGGCCCGAGATGTTGTGCCAGACGCTGAAGATCGCGCTGGGCACGGCGGCCAGCGGCGAGAAGTGCGCGGTGGCCAGCGCCACCCCCAGTCCCGAGTTCTGCATGCCCACCTCGATCGACAGTGTCTTGCGCTTGGCCACGCTCAGCCCGCAGGCCTTGCCCAGCAGATAGCCGATCAGCAGGCCCAGGCCGTTATGCAGCACGACCACGGCGAAGATCATCAATCCGCTGGTGGCGATACGGGCCTGGTTGCCGGCCACCACGGCCGCCACGATGGCCACGATGGCGGCCACCGACACCAGCGGCAGCGCGTCCACGCACACCTTGACCTTCTCGCGCAGCAGGTACTGCGCCAGCACGCCCAGCACGATGGGCAGGATCACCACCTGCACGATGGACCAGAACATGGCCGCCGCGCTGACCTCGATCCATTGGCTGGCCAGCAGGTAGATCAGGGCCGGCGTGACGATGGGCGCCAGCAGCGTCGTCACCGACGTGATGGCCACCGACAGCGCGACGTCGCCGCGGGCCAGGAACGTCATGACATTGGAAGCGGTCCCGCCCGGGCAGCAGCCGACCAGGATGACGCCGACCGCCACTTCGGGCGGAAGGTCCAGCACGGTGGTCAGCAGCCAGGCCAGCGCGGGCATGATGATGAACTGGCCGAGCACGCCGATCAGCACGTCGCGCGGGCGGCGCAGCACCTCGCGGAAGTCGTCTTTCGACAGGGTCAGGCCCATGCCGAACATGATCAGGCCCAGCAAGGGAACGATGTATTGCCCCAGCCACTTGAAGTGGTCGGGCGAGTAGTAGGCAAGCGCTGCGAACAGCAGCACCCAGATGGCGAAGGTATTGCCGACGAAGCGGCTCAGGCGGGCGATGGCCTGCATGGCGTGGTGATTCCTTGAAGCATGGCCCGCCGATGCGGGCGCGCGGCGGCATTGCCGCGCGGGCGGCGGACCGGTGAAGAACATGGCGAACGCGGCGGGCGCACGCGCGCCGGCGGGTTGCCGGGGGCGTACGCGTGCGCCGGGTGGGCGCATGAACGGGCGCCCGCCGTGTACGCGGGCAGCCAGGCCGTCAGGGGCAGGATTCTACGCCGGTGGCCCGGCGCGCCGGCGCCGTGGCCGCGCGTCACCGGCCTCGGGCGCCAGCATGGCGCGCGCCAGCGCCAGCTCGTCGTGCAGCCATTGGCGCAATGCCTGCAGCGGCGGCCACTCGCCCAGTTCGGGCCGGTAGACCAGGTGGAAGGTCTGCCGTTCCTCGGCGGCGATGGCCAGCGGCGAAAGGCGCACCAGGCGGCCCGTGGCCAGCGCATCGGCGGCCAGCAGTTCGCGCACCAGCGCCAGCCCCAGGTTCTGTTCGGCCGCCTGGGCCAGCATGCCGCCGTCGTTGAACAGCGCGACCGGCTTGATCGTGGCGCGCACGCCGGCTGCCTGGAACCAGGCCTGCCACAACCCCTGTTCTCCCAGCAGCGGCTCGTGCGCCAGCCGTTGCGGGTCCGCGCCCGCCAGGCGCCGCGCCGTGGCCGGCGCCGCCACCACGATCATGCGCGTGGGCGTATCGAACAGCGGCTCGGATTGCTGGCCGGCCCAGGGGCCGCGCCCGAACCGCAGCGCGGCATGAAAGCCCTCGCGGTGCAGGTCCGCGACCTGCTGCGAGGTTTCGATTTCCAGGGCGATATCCGGGTGGCGCGCATGCCAGCGCGCCATGCGCGGCAGCAGCCACAGCTGCGCCAGCGAAGGCAGTACCGAAATGCGCAGCCGCAGTCCGGAGCCGGCCGCCGCCGCCGCCGCGGCCTGGACGCCTTCGTCCAGCAGCGCCAGGGCCGGTTCGGCGGCGCGCAGCAGCGCCTGCCCGGCGGGGTTGAGCACCAGGCGGCGCGCACGGCGGTCGAACAGGGCGAAGCCCAGCTGGGTTTCCAGCGTGCGGATCTGCTGGCTGACGGCGCTGTGCGTCAAATGCAGCTGCAGCGCCGCGGCGCGCAGGTTCTGCAGCTCGGCGACGACGCGGAACACGGGCAGGACGTTCAGGGGCAGGCGGCTCATATTGGTAAGAATAACTGACCATCATGGACAGAACAATTTGATTTTCAGGGGACAGCTGGATGCTTATCCTGAACACCTATGCTTGTTCACGGAGATTTCCATGACCGCGACCACCTGCTCCCCCATCATCCTGCCGACCCGCTCCCCAGGCGACGGCGCCGCGCCCGCGTCCGGCTGGCATGTCCGCCTGCGGGCCTGGGTCGTACGCCGCCTCCAGGTGCGCGCCCTGGCCGAAGTGATGGAGATGGACGAACACATGCTCAACGATATTGGCGCGCCGCCATGGATCAAGCTGGAGGCGGCCGCCCACCAGGCGCGCGCACGCCGTGGCTTCACGCGTACCTGGTAAGACGGGCCGGAGGGCCGCCGTGGGTCAGGTGGCGCCGCCGGGCTTGCCCCGGCGCGGGCTGTGCTGCCACTACATATATATATACGGGGCGTGTGGGGGCACCTTGCCGCCGGGGCAGCCGCGGGGGCAGGCGGGGCAGCCTCTGCGCGTCGGCGGGTTTGTCGGGCCTTTTGTTGCGGCGTTTTGACAGCCTGCGCAAACGTGCTATAGTTCGCCCCCTTCGCAGCCCGGGTTATCCCGCAAGCGAAGCCGGAACCGCGAATCCCGCGGTTTGCAGGTTCTCCGCCCAGGTGCGGGAGCCGGCAAGCCAGGGCAGGAAGCGCGGGCAACACCGGGGCAGGGCGAGCGGGATTAAGCCGATGGGCGGTTCCCGGGGTTCTGGCAGGTGTTGTTGCACGACGGTTAACGAATCGCTGCCTTCGGGTTGCAAGTTCTGCAAAAGTCGTGTTATAGTTTCGGGCTTGGCAGTTGCCGAAACCCAAGGGTTAACCCTGATGCCGATAGGCGCGGGTGCTGGGGTTTCGAGAAGTGCCAGGCGAGAGGCGCAGGCCTTGAGGAAGGAGCGAGTCGGAGTTGCGGTGCAAGCCAGGCCAACTTGACAAGCTGAAAAAACTTCTTCATAATCTCGTTTCTCTGCTGCTGAGAACGCAGCGCCGGTCGGAAGGCCGGGTGGCAGGACCGCTCTTTAACAATTTAACAACCGATAAGTGTGGGCACTTGGTGCGAGCGCACGATGGCGGATTCGTCTGTCATCACAAGCGAAGCATTATCAAGTGCTCACTGAATGAAGTAAGGTTTTTTAAACCTCACTTCCTTTGAGCAAGCGATACGGATCCTGGCTTAGGTCAGGGTCCACACACAGAGATTGAACTGAAGAGTTTGATCCTGGCTCAGATTGAACGCTGGCGGGATGCTTTACACATGCAAGTCGGACGGCAGCACGGGCTTCGGCCTGGTGGCGAGTGGCGAACGGGTGAGTAATGTATCGGAACGTGCCCAGTAGCGGGGGATAACTACGCGAAAGCGTGGCTAATACCGCATACGCCCTACGGGGGAAAGCGGGGGACCTTCGGGCCTCGCACTATTGGAGCGGCCGATATCGGATTAGCTAGTTGGTGGGGTAACGGCCTACCAAGGCGACGATCCGTAGCTGGTTTGAGAGGACGACCAGCCACACTGGGACTGAGACACGGCCCAGACTCCTACGGGAGGCAGCAGTGGGGAATTTTGGACAATGGGGGCAACCCTGATCCAGCCATCCCGCGTGTGCGATGAAGGCCTTCGGGTTGTAAAGCACTTTTGGCAGGAAAGAAACGGCACGGGCTAATATCCTGTGCAACTGACGGTACCTGCAGAATAAGCACCGGCTAACTACGTGCCAGCAGCCGCGGTAATACGTAGGGTGCAAGCGTTAATCGGAATTACTGGGCGTAAAGCGTGCGCAGGCGGTTCGGAAAGAAAGATGTGAAATCCCAGGGCTTAACCTTGGAACTGCATTTTTAACTACCGGGCTAGAGTGTGTCAGAGGGAGGTGGAATTCCGCGTGTAGCAGTGAAATGCGTAGATATGCGGAGGAACACCGATGGCGAAGGCAGCCTCCTGGGATAACACTGACGCTCATGCACGAAAGCGTGGGGAGCAAACAGGATTAGATACCCTGGTAGTCCACGCCCTAAACGATGTCAACTAGCTGTTGGGGCCTTCGGGCCTTGGTAGCGCAGCTAACGCGTGAAGTTGACCGCCTGGGGAGTACGGTCGCAAGATTAAAACTCAAAGGAATTGACGGGGACCCGCACAAGCGGTGGATGATGTGGATTAATTCGATGCAACGCGAAAAACCTTACCTACCCTTGACATGTCTGGAATCCCGAAGAGATTTGGGAGTGCTCGCAAGAGAACCGGAACACAGGTGCTGCATGGCTGTCGTCAGCTCGTGTCGTGAGATGTTGGGTTAAGTCCCGCAACGAGCGCAACCCTTGTCATTAGTTGCTACGAAAGGGCACTCTAATGAGACTGCCGGTGACAAACCGGAGGAAGGTGGGGATGACGTCAAGTCCTCATGGCCCTTATGGGTAGGGCTTCACACGTCATACAATGGTCGGGACAGAGGGTCGCCAACCCGCGAGGGGGAGCCAATCCCAGAAACCCGATCGTAGTCCGGATCGCAGTCTGCAACTCGACTGCGTGAAGTCGGAATCGCTAGTAATCGCGGATCAGCATGTCGCGGTGAATACGTTCCCGGGTCTTGTACACACCGCCCGTCACACCATGGGAGTGGGTTTTACCAGAAGTAGTTAGCCTAACCGCAAGGGGGGCGATTACCACGGTAGGATTCATGACTGGGGTGAAGTCGTAACAAGGTAGCCGTATCGGAAGGTGCGGCTGGATCACCTCCTTTAAGAGCTTAGGTGCTCGTATTAAGTGTCCACGCTTATCGGTTGTTGTTATATAGCTGCTGGATCGGTGGCTGCTGATCCGAGAGAGAGAGGTTTCGCGGGTCTGTAGCTCAGTCGGTTAGAGCACCGTCTTGATAAGGCGGGGGTCGTTGGTTCGAATCCAACCAGACCCACCAAGGTTTCCTGAGAGGGAAATGGGGGTGTAGCTCAGCTGGGAGAGCGCCTGCTTTGCAAGCAGGATGTCATCGGTTCGATCCCGTTCACCTCCACCACGCGCCTGTTTCTGAGCAAGGGTGTGGGGCGAGAGGCGAGACCAGAAGGCGAGAGAGCAACGCTTAGTGCTGCGAGTCAGTGTTAAGCGTTGGGTTTTGGCCCGACAGCTATATATGTTCTTTAACAATTTGGAAGAAGCACAACGTAAAGTGTTCGTTTAGTAGTCGGTGCGAGCCGATGAAGACGGATACGGGTTGTGATTGCATGATTTTGTTCCAAGTCTCAAGACTGGCTGGGCGCGCAAGCGTTTGGTCAGATGCTTTGAACTTATGAACGGCACAAGCGCGAATGAACAGCACCTATAAGACTTTAGTGTTATAGGATCAAGCGACTAAGTGCATATGGTGGATGCCTTGGCGATCACAGGCGATGAAGGACGTAGTAGCCTGCGAAAAGCTGCGGGGAGCTGGCAAACAAGCATTGATCCGCAGATATCCGAATGGGGAAACCCACCGCGCAAGCGGTATCCCTGGCTGAATACATAGGCCAGTGGAGGCGAACCGGGTGAACTGAAACATCTCAGTAGCTCGAGGAAAAGAAATCAACCGAGATTCCGAAAGTAGTGGCGAGCGAAATCGGAAGAGCCTTTACGATTTAGCATTTTGCATAGTCGAACGGAATGGAAAGTCCGGCCGTAGCAGGTGATAGCCCTGTAGACGAAATGCAGAGTGTGGAACTAGGCGTAAGAGAAGTAGGGCGGGACACGTGAAATCCTGTCTGAAGATGGGGGGACCATCCTCCAAGGCTAAATACTCGTGATCGACCGATAGTGAACCAGTACCGTGAGGGAAAGGCGAAAAGAACCCCGGAAGGGGAGTGAAATAGATCCTGAAACCGTATGCATACAAACAGTCGGAGCCTCTTTATGGGGTGACGGCGTACCTTTTGTATAATGGGTCAGCGACTTACATTCAGTGGCGAGCTTAACCGAATAGGGAAGGCGTAGCGAAAGCGAGTCCGAATAGGGCGTCCAGTCGCTGGGTGTAGACCCGAAACCAGATGATCTACCCATGGCCAGGTTGAAGGCACGGTAACACGTGCTGGAGGACCGAACCCACTAGTGTTGAAAAACTAGGGGATGAGCTGTGGATAGGGGTGAAAGGCTAAACAAATCTGGAAATAGCTGGTTCTCTCCGAAAACTATTTAGGTAGTGCCTCAAGTATTACTGCAGGGGGTAGAGCACTGTTATGGCTAGGGGGTCATGGCGACTTACCAAACCATGGCAAACTCCGAATACCTGCAAGTACAGCTTGGGAGACAGAGCACCGGGTGCTAACGTCCGGACTCAAGAGGGAAACAACCCAGACCGCCAGCTAAGGTCCCGAATTATCGCTAAGTGGGAAACGAAGTGGGAAGGCATAGACAGTCAGGAGGTTGGCTTAGAAGCAGCCACCCTTTAAAGAAAGCGTAATAGCTCACTGATCGAGTCGTCCTGCGCGGAAGATGTAACGGGGCTAAGCGATAAACCGAAGCTGCGGGTGTGCACTTTTAGTGCACGCGGTAGGAGAGCGTTCTGTAAGCCTGCGAAGGTGGCTTGTAAAGGCTGCTGGAGGTATCAGAAGTGCGAATGCTGACATGAGTAGCGATAAAGGGGGTGAAAAGCCCCCTCGCCGTAAGTCCAAGGTTTCCTGCGCAACGTTCATCGGCGCAGGGTGAGTCGGCCCCTAAGGCGAGGCAGAGATGCGTAGCTGATGGGAAGCTGGTTAATATTCCAGCACCGTCGTACAGTGCGATGGGGGGACGGATCGCGGAAGGTCATCAGGGTGTTGGAAGTCCCTGTTGCTGCATTGAAGATGGCGCTTAGGCAAATCCGGGCGCGTAAATCAAGGGTGTGGCACGAGCGAGCAAGTCTCGCGAAGTGATTGGAAGTGGTTCCAAGAAAAGCCTCTAAGCTTCAGCTGTACGAGACCGTACCGCAAACCGACACAGGTGGACGGGATGAATATTCCAAGGCGCTTGAGAGAACTCAGGAGAAGGAACTCGGCAAATTGATACCGTAACTTCGGGAGAAGGTATACCCTGGTAGTGTGATGCGCCTGCGCGCTGAGCATGAAGGGGTCGCAGAGAATCGGTGGCTGCGACTGTTTATTAAAAACACAGCACTCTGCAAAGACGAAAGTCGACGTATAGGGTGTGACGCCTGCCCGGTGCCGGAAGGTTAAGTGATGGGGTGCAAGCTCTTGATCGAAGCCCCGGTAAACGGCGGCCGTAACTATAACGGTCCTAAGGTAGCGAAATTCCTTGTCGGGTAAGTTCCGACCTGCACGAATGGCGTAACGATGGCCACACTGTCTCCTCCTGAGACTCAGCGAAGTTGAAGTGTTTGTGATGATGCAATCTACCCGCGGCTAGACGGAAAGACCCCATGAACCTTTACTGTAGCTTTGCATTGGACTGTGAACCGGCCTGTGTAGGATAGGTGGGAGGCGCAGAACTCGAGTCGCCAGATTCGAGGGAGCCATCCTTGAAATACCACCCTGGTTTGTTTGCGGTTCTAACCTTGGTCCGTTATCCGGATCGGGGACAGTGCATGGTAGGCAGTTTGACTGGGGCGGTCTCCTCCCAAAGCGTAACGGAGGAGTTCGAAGGTACGCTAGGTACGGTCGGAAATCGTGCTGATAGTGCAATGGCATAAGCGTGCTTGACTGTGAGACTGACAAGTCGAACAGGTGCGAAAGCAGGACATAGTGATCCGGTGGTTCTGAATGGAAGGGCCATCGCTCAACGGATAAAAGGTACTCTGGGGATAACAGGCTGATACCGCCCAAGAGTTCATATCGACGGCGGTGTTTGGCACCTCGATGTCGGCTCATCTCATCCTGGGGCTGTAGCCGGTCCCAAGGGTATGGCTGTTCGCCATTTAAAGAGGTACGTGAGCTGGGTTTAAAACGTCGTGAGACAGTTTGGTCCCTATCTGCCGTGGGCGTTGGATACTTGACGGAGCCTGCTCCTAGTACGAGAGGACCGGAGTGGACGTACCTCTGGTGTACCGGTTGTCATGCCAATGGCATTGCCGGGTAGCTAAGTACGGAAGAGATAACCGCTGAAGGCATCTAAGCGGGAAACTCGTCTGAAGATTAGGTATCCCGGGGACTAGATCCCCCTGAAGGGTCGTTCGAGACCAGGACGTTGATAGGTCGGGTGTGGAAGCGCAGTAATGCGTTAAGCTAACCGATACTAATTGCCCGTGAGGCTTGATCCTATAACTCTCAAGTCTTAATTATTACCGCTGGACAGTAAGCGCCAGCGCCGTTCATACCAACACAACATACATACGCAACCCGCGTCGCTGCCAGTCCCAACCGACTGCCAGGCGCACGCTGTGCTTCTTCCAGATTCAAGCCGTTGACCATGCGTCAACCGCTTAGCCGGTTACGCCTGACGACCATAGCAAGGTGGTCCCACTCCTTCCCATCCCGAACAGGACAGTGAAACGCCTTCGCGCCGATGATAGTGGATGTACATCTGTGAAAGTAGGTCATCGTCAGGCTTTTATTGCTCAAAACCCCGCAGCCTCACGGCTCGCGGGGTTTTGTTTTTTGGGGTGCGCAACCATGCGCGCCCGCTGCGGGGCGCCTCGCCCCGGCCCCCGGCACCCGGCGCCCCGGGTGCCTGTCCCCGAACGGGGACTGGCACGCCGCCACGCCACCACAAAATCCGCGCTCGTCTCAGCGCCACGCGTACCGCCCCTGCGACGGAATTGCGCGGGGGATGTCCATGCGCGTCCTCAGACCGAGGATGGCCATGGCCGCACACGGGGTGTCGGTCCCCTGCGGGGACAGACACCCGTGGAGGCCGGCCCTGCTGCGATGCGTGGATGCCTGTGCCAGCATGGGAACTGATCTCTGTGGCAGGGTGTGCCTGTCCCTACTGGGACAGGCGCACCGTCGCAGACCACGAACGGTTGACGGCCAGGAGGGTATCCGTCCCAGCACGGGGACCGGCACGCCGCCACGCCACCACAAAATCCGCGCTCGTCTCAGCGCGACGCGTACCGTCCCTGCGACGGGATTGCGCGGGGAGATGTCCATGCGCGTCCTCCCTCAGACCGAGGATGGCCATGGCCGCACACGGGGTGTCGGTCCCCTGCGGGGACAGACACCCGTGGAGGCCGGCCCTGCTTCGACGCGCGGGCGCCCGTCCCGGCATGGAACTGACCTCTGCGGCAACGTGTGCCTGTCCCTACTGGGGCAGGCACACCGTCGCACGCCATGAACGATAGACGGGCAGGAGGGTATCTTGTACGCCGACTACGAGTATGCCAAGGGCGCGCGGTTCGAGGCGCCCTGGACCTTGGGGTATCGCTACAGCTGGTGACCGCGCCGCCGGCGTCGCTCAGGGCACGGCGATGCCGGCGCTGCGCAGCAGGCTGGCGGTTTCGTAGATGGGCAGGCCCATGACGCCGGTGTAGCTGCCGGCGATGTGCGAGACGAAGGCGCCGGCCAGGCCTTGTATGCCGTAGGCGCCGGCCTTGCCGTCGGGTTCGCCGCTGTCGCAGTAGCGTTGCAGTTCGGTTTGTTCGAGGACGCGCATGCGCACGCGCGTGATGGAGACGTCTTCGTACAGCCGGCCCTGGTGGCACAGGGCGACGGCGGTATGGACTTCATGCTCGCGGCCGGACAAGGCCGAGAGCATGCGCAGTGCGTCGGCGCGGTCGGCCGGCTTGCCCAGCACGATGCCGTCGAGAATGACGGTGGTGTCGGCGGCCAGCAGCGGCAGGTCGGGAAGCCGCTGGCTGTGCAGCCACGCCTGTCCGCGCTCGGCCTTGTCGCGGGCAGTGCGCCGGACGTAGTCGCACGCGGCTTCGCCCGGATGTTGCGGTTCGTCCTCGCCCGGCGGCGTGGGAACGCGCAGCACGGTGTGCGCCAAGCCGATCTGCAGCAGCAGTTCGCGGCGTCGCGGGCTGGCCGAAGCCAGGTAGAGGCGGGGCGGGTTGGCGGCAAGGGTGGCGTCGGACATCGGCGGACCGCTCAGGCGCGGTGATAGGGGTGGTTGGTCATGATGGCCCAGGCGCGGTAGAGCTGTTCGGCCAGCAGGACGCGCACCATGGGGTGCGGCAGCGTCAGCGAGGACAGGCGCAGCAGGCCCTCGCACGAGGCCTTGAGGCTGGCGTCCAGGCCGTCGGGGCCGCCGACCAGGAAGGCGACGTCGCGCCCGCCGGCGCGCCATTTTTCCAGTTGCTGCGACAGCGCCACGGTGGTGAGATCGCGGCCGCGCTCATCGAGCGCAATGCGCAGCACGCCGGAGGGTAGCGCCGTTTCGATGCGGCGCGCTTCGGCGGCCATCATCTGCGCCGGCGTCTTGCCGCTGGTGCGCGGTTCGGGCTTGATTTCGCGCAGTTCAAGCGCGCAGTCGGAGGGCAGGCGTTTGGCGTAATCATCCCAGGCGGTTTCGACCCAGCCTGGCATGCGGGTGCCGACCGCGGCGACGAGGAGCTTCATCGCCCCGCCGGCTACAGGGCGCCGGCGCCGGGGATGGCGGGGCGCGTCGATTCGGGCAGCAGTTTCACGCGTACCGGCTTGCCGCCCCAGATTTCTTCGAGGTTGTAGTACTGGCGGATGGCGGGTTGCATGACGTGCACGACGATGTAGCCCAGGTCGACGACGACCCATTCGCCGGTGTCTTCGCCTTCGACGGTGATGCCGGTCAGCTTGAGCGCGCGGCCGCGATCGGCCACGCTGGATGCCAGCGCCCGGGTCTGGCGGTTGGAGGTGGCGCTGGCGATGATGACGCGGTCGAACAGACTGGTCAGCTCGCTGGTGTTGAACACCTTGATGTCTTGCGCCTTGACGTCCTCGAGGGCGTCGATGACGGCGCGTTGCAGTTTTTGTATATCCATAACGATAAATATAACCCGCGGCGCGGGTGTCAATGTGGCGGACTGGGCCCGTCGGGCGGGTTCAGCGGTACAGGTGATGCGTGGCGATATAGGCCGCGACCGGCTCGGGCAGCAGGCCGTCGGTGGCGGCGCCGGCGGCCAGGCGCTGGCGAATGTCGGAAGCCGAGACAGCCATGGGCGCGAAGGGCAGTTCGTGCAGCTGGCGCTGGTGCGAGGCCAGCCACGCGGCCAGTTCGGCCGGCGGGGCCAGCGAGGCGCCGGGCCGGGTGGCGACGGCCAGCTCGACGCGGGCGGCGATATCCTGCCAGTTGCGCCAGGTGCAGAAATTCTGCAGCTGGTCGGTGCCCAGCAGCCAGAAGTACCGCGGGCCGGCGGGCAGGGCGCGCACGGTGTCCGCGGTGTAGGTGGCGCCGCCGCGGTCGATTTCCACCGGGTTGATGGCCAGGGCGGGGTGGCCGGCAATGGCCAGTTCCAGCATCCGCAGGCGGTGTTGCGCCGTGGCTTTCAGGGGTTGGCGTTGCCAGGGGTTGGCGGCGGGTATCAGTTGCACCTGGTCCAGCCCGAGGAACTGCCGCGCGGTGTCGGCCAGCGCGATGTGCGCGACGTGCACCGGGTCGAAGCTGCCGCCGAGCAGGCCGATGCGCGTCACACCCATTCCCGGGGTCGCAGGAAGTCGGCCAGGGCGGCCTCGGGCGTGCCGGGCTGCGGCTGCCAATCGTAGCGCCATTGCGCCAGCGGCGGCATGGACAGCAGGATGGATTCGGTGCGACCGCCCGACTGCAGGCCGAACAGGGTGCCGCGGTCGAACACCAGGTTGAATTCGACGTAGCGGCCGCGCCGGTAGGCCTGGAAGTCGCGTTCGCGCTCGCCATAGGGCGTGTCGCGGCGGGCCTGGACGATGGGCAGGTAGGCGGGCAGGAAGCTGTCGCCGACCGAGCGCGTGAGCGCGAACGAGGCGTCGAAGCCGGGTTCGTTCAGGTCGTCGAAGAAGACGCCGCCGATGCCGCGCGTTTCGTTGCGGTGCTTGAGGAAGAAGTATTCGTCGCACCACTGCTTGTAGCGCGGGTAGTAGGCGGCGCCGTGCGCGGCCAGCGCGTCGCGGCAGGCGCGGTGGAAGTGGCGCGCGTCGTCCTCGAACGGGTAGTACGGGGTGAGGTCGAGCCCGCCGCCGAACCAGAAGACGTCGGACTCGGCGTGCCCGGGGCGCGCGGCGGCCACGAACATGCGCACATTCATGTGCGTGGTGGGCACATAGGGGTTGCGCGGATGCAGGACCATGGAGACGCCCATGGCTTCCCAGGCGCGGCCGGCCAGTTCGGGGCGGTGGGCGCTGGCCGACGGCGGCAGGCGCGTGCCCTTGACATGGCTGAACAGCACGCCGGCGCGTTCGAACAGCTGGCCGCCCTCGAGCAGGCGCGACACGCCGCCGCCGCCTTCGGCGCGCTGCCAGGCATCGGTGCGAAACGCCTCGCCGCCGGCCTGTTCGAGCGCCGCGACGATGCGGCCCTGCAGGTCGGTGAGGTAGTCGCGTACGGCGGGAATGGCTACGGCGGTCATGGCGCTAAACGGCGATCAGGCGTTGGACTTGGGGGCTTTCTGCTGCGAGGGCTTGAGCGCGCGCCAGCCGATGTCGGTGCGGTACTGACGGCCGTCGAAATGAATCGCGTCGACGGCCTCGTAGGCGCGGTCGCGCGCGATGCGCACGGAGTCGCCCAGGGCGGTGACGCACAGCACGCGTCCGCCGGTGGTCTTGGTGGCGTCGCCGTCCAGGGCGGTTGCCGCGTGGAACACCATGCAGTCTTCCGTCTCGGCGGGCAGGCCGGCGATCACGTCGCCGGTGCGCGGCGTGGCAGGGTAGTTGTGGGCGGCCAGCACCACGCCCAGCGCGGTGCGGCGGTCCCAGGCGATGTCGGCCTGGTCGAGCGTGCCGTCCACGGCATGCTCGAACGCATCGAGCAGGTCGCTCTTGACGCGCATCATGATGGGTTGCGTTTCCGGGTCGCCCATGCGGCAGTTGTATTCCAGCGTCTTGATGGGCCGGTCGGGATCGTCGCCGGCGGCGATCATCAGGCCGGCATACAGGAAGCCGGTGTAGGGGATGCCGTCGCGCGCCATGCCCTGCACGGTCGGCAGGATGATTTCGCGCATGATGCGGTGGTGCAGCTCGGGGGTGACGACCGGCGCGGGCGAATAGGCGCCCATGCCGCCGGTGTTGGGGCCGGCGTCGCCGTCCTTCAGGCGCTTGTGGTCCTGGCTGGTGGCCAGGGCGAGCACATGGCGGCCGTCGCACATGACGATGAAGCTGGCTTCTTCGCCGGTGAGGAATTCTTCGATCACCACGCGCGCGCCGGCCTCGCCCAGCGAGCCGTCGCCCAGCATGGCGTCGATGGCGCCATGCGCTTCGTCCAGCGTCATGGCGACCACCACGCCCTTGCCGGCGGCCAGGCCGTCGGCCTTGATCACGATGGGCGCGCCGTGCTGGTCGACGTAGGCGTGAGCCTGGGCCGGGTCGGTGAAGGTTTCGTAGCGCGCCGTCGGGATGGCGTGGCGCATCATGAAGGCCTTGGCGTAATCCTTCGAGCTTTCCAGCTGCGCGGCCGCCTTGGTGGGGCCGAAGATCTTCAGGCCGCGGGCGCGGAACACGTCGACCACGCCGGCCGCCAGCGGCGCCTCCGGGCCGACCACGGTCAGCGACACGCCTTCGCGCTGGACGAAGTCGGCCAGTTCTTCGGCGTCGGTCAGCGGTACGTTCTCGAGCTGCTCGCCCTGCGCGGTGCCGCCGTTGCCGGGCGCCACGTAGACCTTGTGGACGCGCGGGGAACGGGCCAGACGCCATGCGAGGGCGTGTTCGCGGCCGCCCGAGCCGATTACCAGGAGTTTCATGTTGCGGGGTTTCTGAAGGTTGCCACTCATGCCCGTGGAGAAGGCGCGGCGCTTGCAGGGCAAGGCCGGAAAACGGGCGGCACGCCGCCCGGACGGTTATTGCGCTTCGTCGAACACGACGTTGGTGTAGACCTCCTGCACGTCGTCCAGGCCTTCCAGGACGTCGAGCAGCTTCTGCATCCTGACGGCGTCGTCGCCGGTGAGCTCGGTTTCGTTGAGCGCCTTCATGACCACGCCGTCGACTTCCGCCTTCAGGCCTGCGGCCTCGAAAGCCTGGCGCACGGCGGCGAAATCGGCCGGCGCACAGATGACTTCGATGACGCCTTCCTCGTCGGTGGCGACGTCCTCGGCGCCGGCCTCCAGGGCGGCCTCCATGACGGCATCCTCGGAGGTGCCGGGCGCGAACACGAACTGGCCGCAGTGCTTGAACATGAAGGCCACCGAGCCTTCCTGGCCCAGGTTGCCGCCATGCTTGGCGAAGGCGTGGCGCACTTCGGCGACGGTACGGGTGCGGTTGTCGGTCATGCAGTCGACGATGACCGCCGCGCCGCCGATGCCGTAGCCCTCGTAGCGGACTTCCTCGTAGCTGTCGCCGTCGGCGCCGCCGGCGCCGCGCTGGATGGCCCGCTGGATGTTGTCCTTGGGCATGTTGGCGTCGGTCGCCTTGTCCCAGGCCATGCGCAGGCGCGGGTTGCTGTCAGGGTCGGCGCCGCCGGCACGCGCGGCGACGGTGATTTCACGGATGATCTTGGTCCAGAGCTTGCCCCGCTTGGCGTCCTGGCGGCCCTTGCGGTGCTGGATATTGGCCCATTTACTGTGTCCGGCCATGGCTTCTCGAAGAATTTATCGGCAAAGATGCCTATTTTAGCCTGCCTGGGGCCCCGCCGCCCCGCGGGGGGGGATGTCCTGCGCGCCATGGCCCACAAGCGGCGGCCCAGGCTCTACACTTGGGCGTCCGATTTTGCCCCCTTCCGGAGAGCCGTTATGCCTGATCCCATTGTTATCGCCAAGAACGCCCAGGCCGAGCTGGCGCTGCTGCCCGCGCTGGCCAACCGGCATGGCTGCATTACCGGCGCCACCGGTACGGGCAAAACGGTGACGCTTCAGGTGCTTGCCGAGGCATTCTCCCGCATCGGCACGCCGGTTTTCATGGCTGATGTAAAGGGAGATCTGACCGGGATTTCGCAGGCGGGTACGCCGTCGCCAAAGTTGCAGGAGCGCCTGAAGAACCTGGGCCTGCCCGAGCCGGCATGGGGAGCCAGCCCGGTATCGCTGTGGGACGTGTTCGGCGAGCAGGGCGTGCCGATCCGCGCCACGGTGTCGGACATGGGACCCTTGCTGCTGTCACGGATGCTGGAGCTCAACGATACCCAGGAAGGGGTGCTGACGCTGGTGTTCCGCGTGGCCGACGACGAAGGGCAGTTGCTGCTGGACCTGAAGGACTTGCGCGCCATGCTGCAGAACGTGGCCGATCGCTCGGCCGAGCTGAAGACGCGCTATGGCAACGTGTCGGCGGCCACGGTGGGCGCCATCCAGCGCGGCCTGCTGCGGCTGGAGTCGCAGGGCGCCGAGCAGTTCTTCGGCGAGCCCATGCTGGACGTGCACGATCTGCTGCGCACCGACGCGCAGGGGCGCGGGATGGTCAACATCCTGGCGGCCGACAAGCTGATGCAGGCGCCGCGCCTGTACGGGGTATTCCTGCTCTGGCTGCTGGCCGATCTGTACGAGAAGCTGCCCGAGATCGGCGACCCGGAGCAACCCAGGCTGGTGTTCTTCTTCGACGAGGCGCACCTGCTGTTCAACGATGCGCCGTCGGCCCTGCTGGACAAGATCGAGCAGGTGGTGAGGCTGGTGCGTTCCAAGGGCGTGGGGGTGTACTTCGTGACGCAGAATCCGCTGGACATCCCGGACACCGTGCTGGGCCAGCTGGGCAACCGTATCCAGCACGCCTTGCGCGCCTTCACGCCGCGCGACCAGAAGGCGGTCAGGACGGCGGCGCAGACGATGCGTCCGAATTCCGGGCTGGATATCGAGGCCGCCATCACGGAGCTCGGGGTGGGCGAGGCCCTGGTCTCGCTGCTGGACGCCAAGGGGCGGCCCGCTCCGACCGAACGCGCCTGGATCCTGCCGCCGGGCAGCCGTATCGGCCCGGCCACCGACGCCGAGCGCCAGGCCTTGCGGCAGGCCATGCCGCTGGCGCCCAAGTACGAGCAGGCCATCGACCGCGAGTCGGCCTACGAGGTGCTGACCGCGCGCGCCGCGGCCGATACGCCGGCCGCGGGCGGCGCCGGCGCGCCGGCCGGCCGGAATGGCGCGCCGGCCGCGCCCGCCGAGGAAGGCGGCCTGATGCAAGGCATCAACGAAGTGCTGTTCGGCTCGACCGGCCCGCGCGGCGGCAAGCGCGACGGCGTGGTCCAGAGCGTGGCCAAGAGCACGGCGCGCCAGATGGCGCGCGAACTGGTGCGGGGCGTGCTGGGGTCGCTGCTGGGATCGCGGCGGCGCTGAATTGCCGGCGGCGCGCGACAGCCGCCGCAAGTTGTGCATACACTGTCAGCCATCATCCCATGGAGACCGTGATGCATTTCCTGGATTCGATCGTAGACAGTGTCAACGGCCTGGTCTGGGGGCCGTTGATGCTGGTGCTGATTCTTGGCACCGGCCTGTTTCTCATGCTGCGCCTGCGCTTCATGCCGCTGGCCAGGATCGCCGCGGGGTTCCGGCTCGCCTGGGGCAACCGCGCCAAGGGCGACGCCGACACCGGAGAGATCAGCCCGTTCCAGGCGCTGATGACCAGCCTGGCGGCGACCGTGGGCACCGGCAACATCGCCGGCGTGGCCACGGCCATTTTCCTGGGCGGGCCGGGCGCCCTGTTCTGGATGTGGGTGACCGCGCTGGTCGGCATGGCGACCAAGTACAGCGAGGTGCTGCTGGCGGTGCATTTCCGCGAAAAGGATACGCGCGGCGAGTTCACCGGCGGGCCGATGTACGCCATCCGCAATGGCCTGGGCCCCCGGTGGGCGTGGCTGGGCACCTTGTTCGCGCTGTTCGGCGGCCTGGCCGGGTTCGGCATCGGCAACATGGTGCAGGTCAACAGCATGGCCGACGCGCTGGGCACGTCCTTCGGCATTCCCGACTGGGCCACGGGCGTGGCGACCATGGTGTTGATCGGCATGGTGGTGCTGGGCGGGATCCGGCGCATCGGCGCGGTGGCGTCGGCGCTGGTGCCGTTCATGTGCGTGGCCTACATCGTGGCGGCCGTGATCTCGCTGATCCTGATGGCCGACGCCGTTCCGGCCGCCCTGGGCCTGATTTTCACGCATGCCTTCTCGCCGGCGGCGGCCACCGGCGGCTTTGCCGGCGCGGCCGTGATGGCCGCCATGCGCTACGGCGTGGCGCGCGGTATTTTCTCCAACGAGGCCGGCCTGGGCACCGCCGGGATCGTGCAGGCGGCGGGCACCAGCAACAGCGCGGTGCAATCGGGCCTGATAGGCATGATAGGCACGTTCATCGACACCATCGTGATCTGCTCGATGACGGGGCTGGTGATCGTGTGCTCGGGCATGTGGACCGGCGGCGAAAGCGGCGCCGCGCTGTCGGCCGCGGCGTTCGACGCCGCCATGCCGGGCATCGGCCACTACGTGATCGCCGTGGCGCTGACGATTTTCGCCTTTACCACCATCCTGGGCTGGAGCTACCTGAGCGAGCGCTGCTGGGAATACCTGACGGGCGTGCGGGCGATCCTGCCGTTTCGCATCGTGTGGGTCGTGGCCGTGCCGTTCGGCGCGGTCGCCAAGCTGGATTTCGCCTGGCTGCTGGCCGACACCCTGAACGGATTGATGGCGATTCCCAACCTGGTGGCGCTGGTGTTGCTGTCGCCGGTGGTGGTCAAGCTGACGCGCGCGCATTTTTCCCGCGGCTGATGCCGCGGCGCCGGCATGCGCGCGCGCCCGGCGATCAGCCTTGCGCGACGTGGGCGGCGACGTCGTCCAGGGTGCGGGCAAAGCGCGCGACCATGTCGCGCACCTGTTCGGCGGTGATGATCAGGGGAGGGCAGAAGGCCACGGTGTCCTGGATGCCGCGCACGATCAGGCCATGGTCGTGCGCGCGCTCGTAGGCGTAGCCGCCGGCCTTGCCGAGCGGGTCGAAGGGCTGGCGCGTGGCCTTGTCGGCCACCAGCTCCACGCCGGCGATCAGGCCGACGCCGCGCACCTCGCCCACCAGCGGATGGCTGGCCAGGGCCTGCAGCTCCTGGTGCAGCAGCGCGCCCATTTCGGCGGCGTGCTCGATCAGGCCGCGCTCGTCGATCAGGCGCAGGTTCTCCAGCGCCACCGCGGTGGCGACCGGGTGGCCGCTGGCCGTGTAGCCGTGCCCGAAGGTGCCCAGGCGGCCGCTGTGCTCGGCCACCACGTCGGCCACGCGGGCATTGAGCAGCACCGCGCCCAGCGGCTGGTACGACGAGGTGATCTGCTTGGACAGCACCATGATGTCCGGCTCGATGTCGAAGACCTGCGAGCCGAAGCGCTGGCCCAGGCGCCCGAAGCCGGTGATGACTTCGTCGGCGATGACCAGGATGTCGTACTTGCGGCACACCGCCTGGATTTTCTGCCAGTAGGTGCGCGGCGGCACGATGACGCCGCCGGCGCCCATGACCGGTTCGCCGATGAAGGCGGCCACCGTGTCCGGGCCTTCGCGCAGGATCATGGCCTCGAGCTCGCCGGCCATGCGCGTTGCGAAATCCTCCTCGGTTTCGCCCGGCAGGCCGTAGCGGTAGTAGTGCGGGCAGGCGGTGTGGCGGATCTGCGGCAGCGGCAGGTCGAAGTCCTTGTGGTTGCCGGGCAGGCCGGTGAGGCTGGCCGAGGCGACGGTGACGCCGTGGTAGCCGCGCTGGCGCGCGATGATTTTCTTCTTGTCGCGGCGGCCCAGGGCATTGTTGTAGTACCACACCAGCTTGACGACGGTGTCGTTGGCTTCGGAGCCGGAGTTGGTGAAGAACGCCTGGGCCATGCGTCCGTCGGTGTAGCCGATCAGGCGCTCGGCCAGCGCGATGACGCTGGGGTGCGACTTGTGCGTGAACGTATGGTAGTAGGGCAGTTCCTGGAACTGGCGCGCGGCGGCTTCGACCAGGCGCTGTTCGCCGAAACCCACCGCGACGCTCCACAGGCCGGCCATCCCCTCGAGGTAGCGGTTGCCCTGGTCGTCGAACACGTACACGCCTTCACCATGGGTGATGATGCGCGGGCCCACGTCGCGGTGCTTGACCGCGTTGGTGTAGGAGTGCAGCTGGTACTGGATGTCCTGCTGCTGGGCGGAGCTGAGAGTGGTCATGGTTGCGTTTCCGTTGCGGTGATGCCGGATTCCTGGACGAGGCTGTTATATCATCGTCATTATCCGCCAAGACGGCGCCGCGCAGGCGCGGCGCCGTCTATGGTCCCTATCGCCTGCCTGCCGCCATGGAACCGCCGTGAAAATCATCTACGCCTCCTGCAATGACATCGATCCGCGCGAATGGACGGAGCCCTTGCAGGCGGCCTTGCCGGAGGCCGAGGTCGTCGCGTGGCGGGCGGGCCAGCCGGTCCAGGACGCCGAGCTGGCGGTGGTCTGGAACCCGCCTGCCGAATTGTTCGAGCGCGAGCGCGGCCTGCGCGCGGCGTTCAACCTGGGCGCCGGCGTGGACGCGCTGTTCAGGCTGGAGACCTTGCCGCCGGATTTTCCCGTGGTGCGCCTGGAAGACGCGGGCATGGCGGTGCAGATGGCCGAATACGCGGCGCATGCGCTGGTGCGCGCCAGCCGCCAGTTCGACGTGTATGACGCGCAGCAGCGCGCCGGCCAATGGAACCCGCTGCCCGAGCTCGATCGCACGCAATGGCCGGTGGGCGTGCTGGGCATGGGCGTGATGGGTACGCGCGTGGCGCAAACCCTGGCCGGCATGGACTATCCGGTGGCCGGCTGGTCGCGCAGCGGCAATGCGCCGCAGGGCGTGCAGGCCTTTGGCGGCGCCGATGCGCTGCCGGCCTTCCTGGCGCGCACCCGGGTGCTGGTCAACACGCTGCCGCTGACCGACGAGACGCGCGACCTGTTGCGCCGCGACACCCTGTCGCAACTGCTGCCGGGCGCCCATCTGATCAACATGGGGCGCGGCGAGCATCTGGTCGAGGAGGACCTGCTGGCGCTGCTCGACAGCGGCCACATGGCGGGCGCGGCGCTCGACGTGTTTCGCGAAGAGCCGCTGCCGGCCGGCCACCCGTTCTGGTCGCACCCGCGCGTGGCGATCACCCCGCACATCGCCGCCATCAGCCTGCGCCGCGAAACGGTGGCGCAGCTGGCGGCCAAGATCCGCGCCTTCCTGCGCGGCGAGCCGGTCACCGGCATGGTGACGCGCCGCCGCGGCTACTGAGCGGCTCCGGCTACAGGCGGATCCAGGTCGTCTTCAGCGCGGTGTACTTGTCCAGCGCGTGCAGCGACTTGTCGCGCCCGAAGCCGGATTGCTTGACGCCGCCGAACGGCACCGTCACGTCGCCGTCGAAGTAGCAGTTCACCCATACCAGGCCGGCGCGCAGCCTGCGCGAGACGCGGTGGGCGCGCGACAGGTCGGCCGTCCACAGGCCCGACCCCAGCCCATAGGCGGAGGCGTTGGCCTGCGCCACCACCTCGTCTTCGCCGTCGAACCGGGTGACCGCCAGCACGGGGCCGAAGATCTCCTCGCGCACGATGGTCAGGTCGGGCCGCGCGCATTCGAAGATGGTGGGCTCGATGTAGTAGCCGCCGCTGTCGGCGCGTACGCGCTCGCCTCCCATGCGCAGCCGCGCGCCTTCGCGCCGGCCGCTTTCGACATATTCCAGCACGCGCGCCATCTGCCTTTCATCGACCATGGCGCCCATCGGCGAGGCGGGGTCGAGCGGGTTGCCCGGCTGCATCGCGCGCGCGCACGCCTCCACCTTGCTCACGAAGGTGTCGTAGATGCCGGCCTGCACGTACAGGCGCGAGCCCGCGATGCAGACTTCTCCCTGGTTGTTGAAGATGCCGATGGCCGCGGCCAGGGCGGCGCGGTCCAGGTCGGGGCAGTCGTCGAAAATGATGTGCGGCGACTTGCCGCCGCATTCCAGCCAGACCTGCTTGAGGTTGGATTGCCCGGAATACTCCATGAAGCGCTTGCCGGTGGCCGTCGAGCCGGTGAACGCCAGGCAATCGACATCCATGTGCAATCCCAGCGCCCGTCCGGCCACCGGGCCGGCGCCCGGCACTACATTGAGCACGCCGGCGGGGATGCCGGCCTCCAGCGCCAGTTCGGCCAGCCGCAGGGCCGACAGCGAGGACTGCTCGGCCGGCTTGAGGACCACGCTGTTGCCGGCGGCCAGCGCCGGCGCCACCTTCCACGAGGCCATCAGCAGCGGGTAATTCCATGGCACCACGGCGGCCACCACGCCCAGCGGCTCGCGCGTGATGGTGGCCAGCGCGTCGGCGTCGGTGGGGGCGATTTCGTCGTACTGCTTGTCGATGGTCTCGGCGTACCACGCGTAGGTATGCGCGGTTTCCGGGATGTCGAAGGCCATGGTGTCGCCGATGGGCTTGCCCATGTCCAGCGTTTCGATCAGGGCCAGTTCTTCGGCGTGCTCGCGGATCAGCGCGGCCAGCCGCAGCATGCATTGCTTGCGCTCGCGGCGCGGCATGCGCGACCACACGCCGGCCTCGAAGGCGCGTCGCGCGGCCGCCACGGCCAGGTCGACATCGGCTTGCGAGCAGGCGGTCACTTCGGCGAGCAACTGGCCGGTGGCCGGGTTGACGGCGGCCAGCGGCCCGGCCTGGCCGTCGTGCCAGCGGCCGTCGATGAAGGCCTGCTTGCGCAGCTTCAGGCCGGCGGCGAGGGATTCCCAATGGGACAGGGGGGGCAGGGTGCTCATGCGGTGGACTCCTTGTCGCGGACGGGCTGGGGCGGCGTGCCCGGGGCGCGCCGCGTGACGAGGAAAATGCCGGCGGCCACGATCAGCGCCATGCCGGTGGCGGCCGGCGCGTCGGGCGGCATGCCGAACCAGAAGGTGCTGAAGGCGACGGCCAGCAGCAACTGGCAGTAATTCAGCGGCGCCAGCGTCGAGGCTTCGACGCGCTGGAAGGCGCCGATCAACAGGATCTGCGCCAGGCCGTTGCACAGGCCCAGGGCGACGATCACCAGGCTGTCGGCCAGGCCGGGCCAGGGCTGCGGCAGGAAGAACGGCGCGGGCAGCGCCGTCATCAGCAGGCAGATGAAGGCGGTGTAGGCGTACTGCACGTGGCCCGGCACCTGGCCGGCCAGCTTGCGCGTGATCAGCTGGAAAATGGCGTAGCTGACGGCGGCCACCGCCATCAGCGCGGTGCCCAGCGCGGGCAGGTCGGCGCCCGGCCGCACGATCAGCATCATGCCGCCGAACCCGACCGCCACCGCCAGCCACTGGGCGCGCCCGACCGATTCGCCCAGCAGCCAGGGCGACAAGGCCACCATGATCAGCGGCGAGGTGAAGTAGATGGCGGTGGCTTCGGACAGCGGCATCCAGATCAGCGCCGTCATGAAGCAGGTGCCCACCGTGCCCAGCATCAGGCCGCGCAACACCAGCAGGCCACGGCGCGGCGTGGCCGACAGGCGCGGCAGCCCATGGCGCAGCAGCAGGAACGCGGCGATGGTGGCCACCGCCGTGTAGCGCATCACGTTCAGGAACGGCGCCGGATAGAACTGCAGCATGTACTTGCAGGCCGCGTCGAAGGTGGCAAAGGCCACCAGCGCGCCGAAGAACAGCGCGATGCCGAGGCGCCGCTGGCGGGCGGCGGCCGACGCCGGGGCATGGGCCATGTCAGCGCTCCGCCAGGCCCGCGTGCTGCAGCATGGCGCCCAGCAGAACGTTGGCGCCGGCTTCCAGGTGGGCGGGGTCGGCGTCTTCCACTTCGTTGTGGCTGATGCCGTCCTTGCAGGGCACGAAGATCATCGCCGTCGGGCTGACGGTGGCGACATAGACGGCGTCGTGACCGGCGCCGGTGACGATGTCCATGTGGCTGTAGCCGCGCGCCTCGGCCTGCTCGCGCACCGCGCCGATCAGGGCGGGCTCGAAGGGCGTGGGCGGGAAGTGCTGTACGTCGCGCAGATCGACGCCGACCGGGTAGCCGGTGGTGTCGCCCGCTCCCAGCGCCTGGCAGGCCTGGCGCAGGCGGGCGTCCATCTCGGCCAGCCGCGCTGCGTCCGGATGGCGCAGGTCGACCGTGAAGGACACCTTGCCGGGGATGACGTTGCGCGAGGACGGATAGACGTTGGCCACGCCCACAGTGCCGCGGCCCTGGGGAGCGTAGTCCAGCGCGATGCGCACGACCTCCTGCATCAGGTGCGTGGCGGCGTACAGGGCGTCGCGGCGCATGGGCATGGGCGTGGGGCCGGCGTGCGCCTCCATGCCGGTCACGGTGACGTCGTACCAGCGCAGGCCGAGCGAGCCGGTGACCACGCCGATGACCTTGTCTTCGGCTTCCAGGATGGGGCCTTGCTCGATATGCGCCTCGAAGTACTTGCCCAGCTTGCGCTGGCCCACCGGCGCGTCGCCGGCGTAGCCGATGCGCGCCAGCTCGTCGCGCACCGACTTGCCGTCCACGTCGGTGGCCGACAGGGCCGTCTCGAGCGGGAAGATATTGCAGAAGACGCCGGAGCCCATCATGACGGGCACGAAGCGCGTGCCTTCCTCGTTGGTCCAGATCGCCAGTTCCAGCGGCGCCTCGGTGCGCACATCGTGGTCCTGCAGCGTGCGCATGACCTCCAGTCCGGCCAGGACGCCGAAGCATCCGTCGAACTTGCCGCCGGTGGGCTGGGTGTCGATGTGGCTGCCGGTGGCCACGCTGGGCAGTTCCGGGCGAGCGCCGGGCCGGCGGCCGAAGATGTTGCCGACCTGGTCGACGGTGATTTCCAGGCCTGCTTCGCGCATCCAGCGCACCAGCAGGTCGCGGCCCTGGCCGTCCAGTTCGGTCAGCGCCAGGCGGCAGTTGCCGCCCTTGGGCGTGGCGCCGATTTTCGCCAGCTCCATGAGCGAGTCCCAGAGGCGCTGGCCGTTGATCGAAAGTGTGGTGGCAGTAGTCATGATGAGGCTCCGTTTCGGGTCAGACTGTGGCGGGCGCCATGCCCTGCAGGAAGGCTTCCAGCGCCGGGCCGATGGCCGGCACCATATAGCCGCCTTCCTGGACGACCACGGTGGGCAGGCCCAGGCCGTTGACGCGCTCCCCGATCTGGCGGTAGGCGTCCATGTCCAGCTTGAGCACGCTGATGGGGTCGTCCTTGTAGGTGTCGAACCCCAGCGCCAGCACCAGCGCGCGCGGCCGGTAGTCGCGCAGCGCGGTCAGGGCGCTGTCCAGGGTTTCCAGGAAGATGGCGTTGCGCGCGCCGTGGGGCAGCGGGAAATTCAGGTTGTAGCCGTGGCCGCTGCCGTAGCCGCGCTCGTGCGCATAGCCAGTGTAGAACGGGTAGTACCCGGACGGGTCGGCATGCAGCGAGATGGTCATCACGTCCGAGCGCTGGTAGAAGATGTTCTGCGTGCCGTCGCCATGATGGGCGTCGACGTCCAGCACCACGACGCGCTCGCAGCGCTGCGCCAGGCGCTGCGCGGCCGCCGCGCTGCTGTTGAGGTAGCAGAAGCCGCCGGCGCGGTCGCGGTGCGCATGGTGTCCGGACGGACGGCACAGCGCGTAGGCCAGGGCCTGGTTCTGCAGCGCCCAGTCGGCGGCGGCCACGGCGCAATGGGTCGAGCGCAGGGCCGAGCGCCAGGTGTGCGGCCCGACCGGGCACGACAGGTCGCTCAGGTAGTAGCCGGTTTCGGCCACGATGGAGGTCGAGGGGCAGGGGCCGCGGGCGGCGTGTTCGACCCGGCCGTTGTAGTACGGCGACAGGTTGGGCAGCACTTCGGGGCCCGGGTCGGCGCCGTTGGCGCGCAGCGCCTGCCAGCGGGTATAGGCGTGCTCGAGATAGTCCAGGTACTCGTGGCTGTGTATGCCCTCGAGCGGCTCGCGGCCGTAGTCGGGCGGGCTGTCCACCGTCACGCCGCGCGAGGCCAGCATGGCGCGCAGCGTCTCGGCGCGGGCCGGCACGTCGGTGGGCGCGCTGATGCGGCCCAGCCGCATGAATTGCTCGGGCACATGCAACAGCTGTTCTTCGGAAAAAAACGCCTTCATGGCTGTCCTCGCTGATTGGGGGCTACGCTGCTTTGATCTCGATTTCCACGAAGACGAATTCCGTGTCGCTGGGGTTGATCACGTTGTGTTCCACGCCTTCCGGGCGGGTATAGGAAATGCCGCGGGTGAGCTGGCTGGTGACCGACCCTTCGGGGGTTTCCAGCAGCAGCGGGCCGGTGGTCATGGGCACGACCACGTAGTCCATGCCATGGCGATGCCAGCCGGTTTCGCCGCCGGGCGGAAAGCGCCACTCGGTCACCTTGACCCGCTCGTTGTCGATCTGCACCGTGGGGATGGCGCCTGGGCGTTTCATGGTCTATCTCCTTGGTCGTGTGTTGGCATTCAAGCGTTCTGGCCGCGCAGCGCCCGGGCCAGGATGTCCAACGCTTCGCGCATGACCGCTTCCGGGATCGTCAGCGGGAAAAGAAAGCGGATGACGTTGCCGTCGCTGCCGCAGGTCAGGAGCAGCAACCCCTGCTCGAGCGCGCGGGCCTGGACCTGGCGCGCGAATCCGGGGCTGGGCGCATCGCTGCCGGGCTGGCGGAACTCCACCGCCACCATGGCGCCCAGCGCCCGCACCTCGGCGATCTCGGGGACGTCGTGGCGCTGCGCTTCCAGGTGGTCGCGCAACTGGTGGCCCAGGCGCGTACCGCGCGCCAGCAGGTCCTCGGCCTCGATGATGCGGATCACCTCCAGCGCGGCGGCGACCGCCAGCGGATTGCCCGCATAGGTGCCGCCCAGGCCGCCAGGCGGCGGCGCGTCCATGATCTCGGCGCGGCCGCACACCGCCGACAGCGGCATGCCGCCGGCCAGGCTCTTGGCCATGGCGGTCAGGTCGGCCGCCACGCCGTAGTGCTCCATCGCGAACAGCTTGCCGGTGCGGCCGAAGCCGGTCTGGACCTC
This sequence comes from Bordetella genomosp. 6, assembly GCF_002119705.1. Classification (NCBI taxonomy): domain Bacteria; kingdom Pseudomonadati; phylum Pseudomonadota; class Betaproteobacteria; order Burkholderiales; family Alcaligenaceae; genus Bordetella; species Bordetella genomosp. 6. The sequence continues at coordinate 3,202,936 of NZ_CP021107.1, read as the reverse complement.
GTCGGCGATCAGCAGGATGCCGTGGTCGTCGCACAGGGCACGCAATGCCTGCATGAAGGCCGGCGGGCAGATGTTGAAACCGCCTTCGCCCTGCACCGGCTCGATGATGATGGCCGCCACGCGGCGCGGATCCACGTCGGTCTTGAACAGGGTGGCCAGGGCCGCCAGCGCGTCATCGGTGGACACCCCGTGCAGCGCGTTCGGAAACGGCACATGGTAGATGTCGGCCGGAAACGGACCGAAGCCCACCTTGTACGGCACGACCTTGCCGGTCAGGGCCATGCCCAGCAGCGTGCGGCCGTGGAATGCGGCGCCGAAGGCGACGACGGCAGGCCGGCCGGTGGCCGCGCGGGCGATCTTGACGGCGTTCTCCACCGCCTCGGCTCCCGTGGTGAAGAGCGCGGTCTTCTTGGCGAACTCGCCCGGCGCCAGCTGGTTGATGCGCTCGGCCAGCTGGATATAGCTGGCGTACGGGACGATCTGGTAGGCCGTGTGGGTGAAGCGGCTCATCTGCGCCTGGAGCGCCTGCATCAGCTGCGGATGGCGGTGGCCGGTGTTGAGCACGGCGATGCCGCCGGCGAAGTCGATGTAGCGGCGGCCTTCGGTGTCCCACAGTTCGGCGTTCTCGGCGCGGTCCGCGTAGAAGTTGCACATCACGCCCACGCCGCGCGGCGTGGCGGCCTCCCTGCGGCGGGTCAGTTCTGCGTTGTCCATGTCGGCTCTCCTGTGCGGCGCGGTCGAGGGCGTTGCCGCCCTAGGTGGTCTGCGCCTTGGTCGGGTCCCAGTGCTGGCCGGGAACGGCGGCGATCAACTGCTGCGTATAAGGGTTCTGCGGCTGGTCGAAAATCTGCGCGGGGGTGCCGTACTCCACCACCTTGCCGCGGTGCATGACCAGGACGGCATTGCAGATCTGCGCCGCCACGCGCAGATCGTGGGTGATGAAAATCAGCGCGATGCGCAGGCGCTGCTGCAATTCGTGCAGCAGCTGCAGCACCTGCGCCTGCACCGACACGTCCAGCGCCGAAACCGACTCGTCGGCCACCAGCACCTGCGGCTCCAGCGCCAGGGCGCGCGCGATGCCGATGCGCTGGCGCTGGCCGCCGGAGAACTGGTTGGGGTAGCGGTCGAAGGCCGAGGGATCGAGTCCCACCAGGGTCAGCAGTTCGCGCGCGCGGGCCTCGGCCTGGGCACGCGTCTTGCCGTTGGCGACGGGGCCGTCGCTGATGATGCGGCCCACGGTCTGGCGCGGGTTGAGCGAGGCGAACGGATCCTGGAAGATCATCTGGATGTCCTTGCGCAGCGGCCGGAACTGGCTTTCGGACAGCCCGGCGATATCGCGCCCGTTGAACACCAGCTTGCCGCCGTCGATGCCGATCAGCTTGAGCAGGCATTTGCCTATGGTGGACTTGCCCGAGCCGGACTCGCCGACGATGCCCAGCGTTTCGCCGCGGCGCACCTCGAAGCTGACCTCGTCGACCGCGCGCACCACCCGCTTCTTGCCGAACCAGCCATGGCCGGTGACATAGGTCTTGCATAGCTTGTCGACCGCCAGCACAGGCGCGTCCTGTGTCACCGGCGGGCGCGCGTCGGCGCGCCGGTGCGGGACGGCGGCGATCAGGCGGCGCGTATACGGGTGCTGCGGCCGGTTGAGGACTTCCTCGGCCGGGCCCTGTTCGACCAGGATGCCTTGCTCCATCACCGCCACCCGATGGGCGATCTCGGCCACCACGCCGAAATCGTGCGTGACGAACATCACGCCCATGCCCTTTTCCTTCTGGATCCGGGCGATCAGGGCGAGGATCTGCGCCTGGGTGGTGACGTCCAGGGCGGTGGTCGGCTCATCGGCGATCAGCAGGGCCGGCTCGAGCGCCAGGGCCATGGCGATCATCACGCGCTGGCGCTGGCCGCCGGACAGGCGGAAAGGGTACACGTCGCACAGGACGGCCGGGTCGGGCAGGCCGACGAACTCCAGCAGCTCGAGCACGCGGCGCTGGCGTTGCGGGCCGGGGTAGGCGTCGTGCACGCGCATGACTTCGCCGATCTGCTCGCCCACCGTCATCAGCGGGTTGAGGGCCGACAGCGGCTCCTGGAAGATCATGGCCATGTCCTTGCCGCGCATGGACAGCAGGGTGGCCTCGTCCTGCCGCAGCAGGTCCTTGCCGCGGAACAGGATCTGGCCGCCCTGCGGCTTGAGGTAGTCGGGCAGCAGGCCCATGATGGCGTTGGCGCTCATCGACTTGCCCGAGCCGGATTCCCCGACGATGCACAGGATCTCGCCGGCACGGATGTCATAGGACACATCGCGCACGGCGTATTCGCGGTCGCCGCCGCGCGGCAGGGCAATGGTCAGGTCGCGTACCGAAAGCAGGGTTTCATGGTCGTTCATGTTCATACCCCTATTCGCCGCGCTTGCGCAGTTGAGGATTGAGGGCGTCGTTCAGGCCTTCGCCGATCAGGTTGATGGCCAGCACGGTCAGCAGGATGGCCACTCCGGGCCACACGCTCATCCACCAGGCCTCGCGGATCATGGTGCGCGCCGCGCCGATCATGAAGCCCCAGCTCATCAGGTTGCGGTCGCCCAGGCCCAGGAACGACAGCGACGATTCGGTCAGGATCGCGGTGGCGACCATGAACGAGGCCGAGACGATGATGGGCGACATGGCGTTGGGCAGGATCTGGGTGCACACGATGCGCCCGGGCGTCTGCCCGATCACGATGGCGGCCTGCACGAACTCGCGCTGCTTGAGCGTCATGAACTCGGAGCGCACCAGGCGCGCGGCCGGCGGCCACGACACCAGCGCGATGGCGCCCATGATGGAATACACGGAGGGGCCCACCACGGCCACCAGCACGACCGCCATGGCCAGTTGCGGGATGGTCTGGAAGAACTCGGTAAAGCGCATCAGGGCATCGTCGATGCGCCCGCCGCAATAGCCGGCGATGGCGCCGATGGCGATGCCGAACAGCAGCGCCACGCCCGCCGACAGCAGCCCCACCATGAGCGAGACGCGCGCGCCCCATACCAGGCCCGCGGTGATGTCGCGGCCGAGCATGTCGGTGCCGAACGGGTAGGCCGAGTCGGTGAAGGGCGGAATCAGCGGGCTGGCCACCATCATCCACGGCGATTCTTCATACAGCAGGGGCGCGCACAGGGCCACCAGCACGACCAGGGCCACGATCACCAGGCCGGCGACCGCGCCGTAGTTGCGCATATAGCGTTTCATGAATCCATTCATGCGGCGGCTCCTTGCGTGCCGCCGGCGGCGATGCGCGGATCGATCAGGCGGTAGATCACGTCGGTGATCAGGTTGAAAACCACGACCATGATGGAGGTCACCAGGAAGATGCCCAGCAGCAGCTGGTAGTCGCGCTGCAGGAGCGCGTCGAACATGAGCCGGCCGATTCCGGGCCAGGCGAACACGGTCTCGGTCAGGACCGCCCCGCCGGCCATCTGGCCGAGCTGGATGCCGGCGAAGGTGATGACCGGCAACAGGGCGTTGCGCAGCACGTGGGCGCGGATGACGCGGTTGGCGCTGACGCCCTTGGCGCGCGCGGTCTTGACGAAGTCCATGCCGATCACTTCCAGCATCGAGGCGCGCGTCAGGCGCACGTAGACCGCCATGAAGAAGCAACCCAGCGTCACGGTGGGCAGGATCAGGTGCAAGGCGATGTCCTGCACGCGGGCCCAGCCCGTCAGGTTGCTGCCCACGGTCTCCATGCCGAAGGCCGGCAGCCAGCCCAGCATCACGGAAAACAGCAGGATGCCCATCAGCGACAGCCAGAACAGCGGCGTGGCGTACAGCAGCAGCGCGCCGGTCATGACGCTGCTGTCGATCCAGCGGCGCTTGTTGGCGTAGCGCGCACGCGCGGCGACCACGCCCAGCAGCACGCCCAGGATGACCGAGAACAGGAACGCCGCGGACATCAGCAGGAAGGTGGCGGGCAGGCGCTCGACGATCAGGTCCAGCACCGGCACGTGATTGCGGTAGGAAAACCCCAGGTCGAACTGCAGCACGCCCTTCAGGTAGATGCCCAGCTGCGTCAGCACGGGCTTGTCCAGGCCGAACTGGGTGCGCAGTTGTTCGACATAGGCGGCGTCGCCGGCGCCGGCCTGGCCGGCCAGCACGGCGGCGGGATCGCCCGGCGCCATGCGGATGAGGAAGAAGTTGATGATCACCACGCCCAGCACGACCACCAGGGCCTTGCCCAGGCGCGAGGCGAAGAAAGACAGGAATTTCATGCGATGCATCCCCCGGAGGGCGCGCTGCGCGCCGCTCCTGCTAGTTCACCGCCCGCGGCGGCGGGCGGCCGCGCGGGCCGGGCGGCGGGCCGTCCCTCGGCCCGCCGCATGCCGCGTCATTTCTCGATGTACACGTCGTCGAAGGTCTCGTTCATGCCGATGGCGGTCTTGACCATGTTCTTGACCTTGCCGCGATACAGCGTCGGGAACTCCATGTCGACCAGGAAGCCGTTGGCCACCTCGGCGACCAGGATGGTCTGGATCTTGTTGTAGAGTTCCTGCCGCTTGGCCGGATCCACCTCGGCCGCGGCCTGCTCCCACAGCTTGTCGGACTCGGGGTTGCTGTAGCCCTGCACGTTGGCGAAGGGCGAGCCCTTGACGATGTTGGACGTCACGTACAGACGCTGCACGCCCAGCGCCGGATCGCCGTACTGGTAGCTGTAGGTGGTGGTCAGGTCGAAGTCCCAGTTGCCGGTGCGGCTGGCCCAGCCGCCGGCGTCGGTCGATTCGACATTGACCTTGAAGCCCAGCTGTTCCAGCGCCTGCTTGGTGTATTCGCCCAGGCGGTCCCAGGTCGCGCCGTAGGGGAAGCTGAGCTGGCGGATGGTGTAGTCGCCCGGGTTGACGCCGGACTCCTTGATCAGCGCGCGCGCCTTCTTCATGTCGAACGGGATGGCCGGGATGCTCTTGTCGAAGAACATCTCGGTGGGCACGAACGGGCTGGTCGAGACCTTGCCCAGGCCGAAGAAGATGTTGTCGACCACCAGCTTGCGGTTGAACGCGTGCATCACCGCCTGGCGCACCTTGACGTTGTCGAAGGGCGGCTTGCGCATGTTGAAGATGAGGTAGGCCTGCGGCGAGAACATCTCCCAGCCCTGGGTGGTGTATTGCACGTCGGGCAGCCCGCGCAGGCGCTTGACGTCGACGTTGTCCACGTCGCCGCCGCGCAGGGCGTCGATGCTGCCGCGCTCGAACGCCACCGCGCGCGAGGCCGAGTCCGGGATCACGTTGAAGACCAGCTCGTCCAGATAGGGCTTGCCCTCTTTCCAGTAGTCGGGGTTGCGTTCCAGCTTGACGTATTCGCCGCGCTTCCATTCCTTGAATTTGAAGGGGCCGGTGCCGATGGGCTTCTGGTTGGCCGGGTTGGTGGCGTAGTCGGTGCCCGCGTAGATGTGCTTGGGCATCATGGGCGCGAAGCCCGGCTCGAACATCAGCATGAAGGCGGGAAAGGCCGACTTCAGGCGCACCACGACCGTGTGGTCGTCGACCTTCTCGACCTTGTCGAGGAATTTGCCCAGGATCACGCGCGCCCGGGCGTGGGTCTTGGGCAGCAGGTCGGACAGCGAGAATACGACGTCGTCGGCCGTGAACGGCTTGCCGTCATGCCACTTGACGCCTTCCTGCAGATGGAAGGTGTAGCTCAGGCCGTCGGGCGCGGCCTCCCAGGATTTGGCCAGGCCCGGCTGCGGCTTGAGATCGAATGAATAGGTCAGCAGGCTTTCATAGATCTTGCCGGTGATGAACTGGGTCGGTCCTTGCTGGTTGAGCGCGGGGATCAGGATCGGCGGCTCGGGCTGCACGATCAGGTTGAGCGTGCCGCCCCGGGTCTGGGCGTGCGCGTTCGTCAGCGGAAGGGCCGCCGCCAGGGTAAAGGCGGCTGCGGACAGTTTGAAGAGTTGTGTGAGTTTCACTGCTGGCCTCCGGGCTAGTTCAAGAACGGCGGCGGGGATCGGCTCCTGTGCCAAAGTCGATCGCCTGCCGCCTGGTACTTTCGGGTTACCGCAAGGTGATGAAACAAACGTGCTGCTGCGCGGTGCGCGCACCGCTTGCCGCGCCGGGGCGCGGCGTACTGCGCCGGCCTCAGCCGGGAGTCGTGACGACGACAGCGTCGAATCGGGGGGATCGGGGAGAGCGGCGGCCGGGGGCCGCGCGGCCGGTCACGGCGCGGGCCGCGGCGGGTGCCGTGATGGCGGGAACAACGCAGTCAGTGTCCGATTGCAAGATTTTCCCCTTGGCATTCTGTTGGACCAGCTTGAGTACGTGAAAGGCAGCGTATCGAATATTTGGTACTCTCAATAGGTCCAAATCGTTTTTTGTTTGTGGTGCCACTTTGAAAGAACTCATTCTGTCGGAGTGTCTGCTGCAGCGGCTGGAACGCCGCGGCGCCACGCCGTTGTCCAGGCAGATCTACGCTTTGCTGCGCGATCTGATCCTGGCCGGCGACCTGCCCGCGGGCACCAAGCTGCCCGCGACGCGGGCGCTGGCGCTCGACACAGGGTTATCCCGCAATACCGTGCTGCACGCCTACGACCAGTTGCTGGCCGAGGGGTACCTCGTGTCGGCCTTCGGAAGTGGTACCTTCGTCTCCGATACCGTGCCGGCCACGCCGGAGCCGCCGGCGGCGCCCGAGATCGAGGCCGCCGCGCAGCACTTCGCACTGTCGCGCCGCGGCACCAAGCTGGTGCGCGAAGCCTCGGCGTCCGACCGGCAATGGGGCGCGTTCGTGGCCGGCGTGCCCGACGTTTCGCTGTTTCCGCGCGCGGTGTGGCAGCGCCTGCAGAGCCGGCGCTGGCGCCAGGCTCCGCCCGAGCTGCTGACCTATGCGCACGGGGCCGGCCATATGCCGCTGCGCCGCGCGCTGGCCGAGCATCTGCGCCTGTCGCGTTCGGTCAAGTGCGATGCCGACCAGATCGTCGTGACCAGCGGCATCCATCAGGCCGTCAGCGTGCTGGCGCGCCTGCTGGGCGACAACGGCAACACCGCCTGGATGGAGAACCCCGGCTATTGGGGCGCGCGTTCGACGCTGATGGCCTGCGGCATCACGCCGGTGGCGGTCGCGGTGGACGACGAGGGCATGGCGCCCAGCGCGCAGCAATTGCAGGATCCGCCGCGCTTCATCTTCGTGACGCCGTCGCACCAGTATCCGCTGGGCATGGTGATGAGCCTGGCGCGGCGCCGCATGCTGCTGGACTACGCCCACAAGCGCGGCGCCTGGATCGTCGAGGACGACTACGACAGCGAGTTCCGCTTCGACGGACGTCCCATCGCCTCGCTGCAGGGGCTGGACCAGCACGACCGGGTGCTGTATCTGGGCACCTTCTCCAAGACGCTGTTTCCCGGCATCCGCCTGGCCTACATGGTGCTGCCCAAGCCGCTGGCCGGCCATGTCGCGACCGGACTGTCGGAGCTGTACCGCGAAGGGCGCCTGATGGACCAGGCCGTGCTGGCCGATTTCATCGAAGGCGGCCATTACGCCACCCATATCCGCCGCGTCAAGCAACGCTATGCGGCACGGCAGGCGCTGTTGCGCGAAGCGATCACGCGGGCCTTCGGCGCCGACTGGCCGATTTCCACCCACGAGGCGGGCCTGCACCTGGTGATGCACCTGCCCGACGGCACCGACGACCTGGGCATTTCCATCGCCGCACGCACGCTGGGGCTGCATGCGCGGCCGCTGTCGCGCTACTACGCCAGCGAGCAGGAGGCCCGTCCCGGCCTGCTGCTTGGCTATGCCTGCGTGCCAGAGGAAGAGATAGAGCCGGCCTTCGAGCGCCTGGTGCAGGTCATCACGCCGGCGCTGGAACACGTCGAGCGCCAGCAGCGCCGGCCGGTCTACAGCGACAAGCTGAATGCCGAGGCCTGGAGCGGCGCCTGATGCCGGCCTGGCGCGCGCTTGGCCGCGCGCGCCGTTTGGATCGATAATGCCAGCCGGCTTCGCGCCCGCGCGGGCGATCGCATACAAGGAGACTGAGGTGGCAGCAAAACACAGGATCGCCGTCATCGCCGGCGACGGCATCGGCAAGGAAGTCATGCCCGAGGGGCTGCGCGTGCTGGAGGCGGCCGCCACGCGTTTCGGCATCGACTTCCAGTGGGACCATTTCGACTGGAGCTGCGATTACTACGCGCGCCACGGCAAGATGATGCCCGATGACTGGGCCGCGCAGATCGGCGGCCACGAGGCGATCTTCTTCGGCGCCATCGGCTGGCCCGACGCCGTGCCCGACCACGAGGCGCTGTGGGGATCGCTGTTTCGCTTTCGCCGCGATTTCGACCAGTACATCAACCTGCGTCCGGTCAGGCTGATGCCGGGCGTGCCCACGCCGCTGGCCAACCGCAAGCCGGGCGACATCGATTTCTTCATCGTGCGCGAGAATACCGAGGGCGAGTATTCCAACAGCGGCGGGCGGCTGTTCGCCGGCACCGAGCGCGAGGTCGTGATCCAGGAAAGCGTGTTCACGCGCGTGGGCGCCGACCGCGTGCTGAAGTTCGCGTTCGAACTGGCGCGCAAGCGCGGCAAGCACCTGACCGCCGCCACCAAGTCCAACGGCATTTCGATCTCCATGCCGTGGTGGGATGAACGGGTGGCCGAGATGGCCGCGTCCTATCCGGACGTGCGCTGGGACAAGTACCACATCGACATCCTGTGCGCGCACTTCGTGCAGCACCCGGACTGGTTCGATGTGGTGGTGGCGTCCAATCTGTTCGGCGACATTCTTTCCGACCTGGGGCCGGCCTGCACCGGCACCATCGGCATCGCCCCGTCGGCCAACCTCAACCCCGAGCGCAAGTTCCCCTCGCTGTTCGAGCCGGTGCACGGGTCGGCGCCAGACATCTACGGCAAGGGCATCGCCAACCCGATCGGGCAGATCTGGAGCGGCGCGCTGATGCTGGATTTCCTCGGTTATCCGCAAGCCTCGGCGGCGGTGGTCGCGGCCATCGAGCAGGTGCTGGTCGACGGGCCGCGCACGCCGGACATGCAGGGCCAGGGCACCACGGCCGAAGTGGGCTCGGCCATCGCCACGCTGGTGGCCGCCGCCTGAGGCCGCGCGCGGCCTGGCGCTCAATGCGCGCCGGCCGCCGCCTCGGCCGCGCCGCCGCCCGCGCTCTTGGCGGACTTGGGGCGAGCCAGCCATACCAGTCCGGTCAGCAGCAGGAAGATCGCCGCCGACGCATAGAAGACGTCCAGCGCCGACAGCGTATAGGCCTGCGTGTCGATCATGCCGTTGATCACGGTCAGCGCCTGCTGGTGCGACATGCCGGCGCCGTTCTGCAGCGCGCCCAGCGTGTGGTCGAAGGCCTGCTGGCCCGGCGTGGCGATCTCGGTCAGCTGCGCGTGGTGCAGGTTGGCGCGGTTGTCCCACATGGTGGTGGCGATGGAGGTGCCGAACGCGCCCGCCGTCAGGCGCGCGAAGTTCGACAGGCCCGAGGCCGCCGGAATGCGCGAGGCGTCGAGGCTGGACAGCGTGATCGACGTCAACGGCACGAAGAACATCGCCATGGCGGCGCCCTGGATGATGGTCGGGACCATCAGCGTGCGCACGTCGGTCTGCGTGTTGAAGCCCGCGCGCATGAAGCACACCAGCGCGAACACCATGAAGGCCACGGTGACGATCTGGCGCGGGTCGCGGGTGGCGAGCATCTTGCCCACGATGGGGGTGAGCAGGATGGCCAGCAGCCCGACCGGCGCGGTCACCATGCCGGCGTAGGTCGCGGTGTAGCCCATATTGCTCTGCAGCCACAGCGGCAGCAGCACCACGTTGCCGAAGAAGACGCCGTAGGCCACGGCCAGCGTCAGCGCGCCCACCGTGAAATTGCGCTCCTTGAACAGGCGCAGGTCGACCACGGGGTGGGCGTCGGTGAGTTCCCAGATCAGGAAGAACACGAAGGCCACGAAGGCGGTGGCGGCCAGCGCGATGATCACTGGGCTGGCGAACCAGTCCAGTTCCTTGCCCTTGTCCAGCATGATCTGCAGCGCGCCCACCCACACCACCAGCAACAGCAGGCCTACCTTGTCGATGGGCAGCTTGCGGGTCTGCGATTCGCGGTCGCGGTAGACGCGCCAGCTGATCCAGGCCGCCAGCAAGCCCACCGGCACGTTGATGTAGAAGATCCACGGCCAGGTGTAGTTGTCCGAGATCCAGCCGCCCAGCAGCGGCCCGGCCACCGGCGCGACCAGGGTGGTCATGGACCAGACCGCCAGCGCCATGCCGGCCTTGTGCTTGGGAAAGCTGGCCAGCATCAGCGCCTGCGACAGCGGAATCATCGGGCCCGCCACGGCGCCCTGCAGCACGCGAAAACCGATCAGCGCCTCGAGCGTGGGCGAGAAGCCGCACAGCCACGAGGCCAGCACGAACAGCAGGGTGGAGGTGAGGAACAGCCGGACCTGGCCGAAGCGCTGCGTCAGCCAGCCGGTCAGCGGCACCGTGATGGCATTGGCCACGGCGAACGAGGTGATGACCCAGGTGCCCTGGCTGCTGCTCACGCCCAGGTCGCCCGAGATGGTCGGGATCGACACGTTGGCGATCGAGGTGTCCAGCACGTTCATGAACACCGCGGTCGACAGCGCGATCGAGCCGATGATGCGGGTGGCGCCCTCCAGCGGCGGATAGGGCGCGCCGCCGGCGGACGACTTGGGCTTGTCGCTCATGATGCGAGATTGGCCTGGATGATGCGCGCGATCAGGGCGTCGGCCTCATCGTGCGCCGGCTCGAACACCTGGGTCGAGAGAGCCGGTTCGGCGCGCGGCGCGGCGGTCACCGGCTGGCCTTCCTCGGCGCCGACATCGACCTCGACGTCCATGGACAGCCCTACGCGCAGCGGATGGGTCTTGAGCTGCTCCGGGTCCAGCGCGATGCGCACCGGCACCCGCTGCACCACCTTGATCCAGTTGCCCGAGGCGTTCTGCGCCGGCAGCAGCGCGAAGGCGCTGCCGGTGCCGGCGTCCAGGCCGGTGACCTTGCCGTCGTAGACCACCGAACCGCCGTACAGGTCGGCCGTGATCCTGGCGGGTTGGCCGATGCGCATGTGACGCAGCTGTCCTTCCTTGAAATTGGCCTCGACCCAGATCTGGTCCAGCGGCACCACGTTCATCAGCATGGCGCCGGGGGCGACGCGCTGGCCGACCTGCGCGGCGCGGCGCGCCACGATGCCGTCGACCGGCGCCGGCAGCACGGTGCGCGAGCGGTTCAGCCAGGCATTGCGCACCTGGGCGGCGGCATTGCGCACGTCCGGATGCTCGGCCACCGTCGTGCCTTCGGTCAGCGCCTGGTTGGTGGCCAGCTTGGCCTGGGCGGCGGCCAGGTTGGCGCGCGCCTGCGCCACGGCCGACTGGGCGGACTTGAGCGCGGTTTCGGCGTGCAGGATCTCCTCGCCGCTGACGCCACCCGACTTGGCCAGCGTCTGGCGCCGCTGCAGGTCGCTCTGGGCGCGCTTCAGGTCGGCCTGGGCGCGTGCGATCTCGGCCTGGCGCACGTCGATGTCGGCGGCCAGGGCGTCGTTCTGGACGTAGAGCGTGCGGACCTGGCGCACCGTCTGGGCCAGGCGCGCTTCGGCCTGCTGCAGCGCCACGTCGGTGTCGGCGGGATCCAGCCGCACCAGCGCCTGGCCCGCCGTCACGGCCTCGGTGTCGTCGGCCTCGATGGCGACGACGGTGCCGGGCACCTGCGGGGTGATCTGCACCAGGTTGCCGTGGACATAGGCGTCGTCGGTGCTCTCGAAGTGCGAGCCGAACAACGCCCACCAGACGGCATAGGCGATGGCCAGCACGGCGAACACACCGGTTGCCAGCCACAGCAGGCGTTTGCGGGCGGGGTGGGTGGTCGGGGAGGGGCTCATGAGGTGTGAATCCGGTTCATTCAATGAGAGGAGGAGGCCGCCGTCGTGGCCGGGGGCGCATAGCCGCCGCCCAGGGCGTAGGCCAGGTCGGCGTCGAGCTGGTAGGCGCGGATGCGCAGGTCGGTATCCAGCCGCGCCTGGGTCAGCACGCCCGTCTGCGCGATCAGCACCGACAGATAGTTGCCCAGCCCCGCCCGGTAGCGTTTGACCGCCAGGTCGTAGGCCGCGTCGATGGCCTCGCGGGCCTCGCGCTGCTCGGCCTGTTCGCGGCCGAGCAGGCGCAGCGCATCGATGGCATCGGCGGTCTGCTGCACGGCGTCGAGCACCGTCTGGTTGTAGTCCGAGACCGCCAGGTCGGCGTCGGCGCGGCGGCCCGCCAGGTTGGCGTTGAGCTCGCCGCCATGGAAGATGGGCAGCGTGATGGCCGGGCCGATGCCGGCGGCGCGGCTGCCGGCGTCGAGCAGCCGGCCGGTGCCCAGCGCCTCGAAGCCGGCGAAGGCCACCAGGTTGATGTTGGGATAGAACTCGGCCTTGGCGGCCTCGATGCCGTGGCGCGCGGCGATGGCCCGCCAGCGCGCCGCCGTGACGTCGGGCCGATGGCCCAGCAACTCGAGCGGCACGCTGGCGGGGATCACGCCGCCGGGGGCGGTCAGCGCGACCGGGGCCAGTTCCTGGCCGCGCACGGGGCCGGCGCCAGCCAGGGCCGCGGCCTGGTTGCGCAGCTGGGCGATGGTGGTTTCGTTCTGGGTCAGCTCGACCCGGCCGGCCGCCAGCGACGATTCGGCCTGCTTGACCTCTACTTCGGTATCCAGCCCGGCGGCCTTGCGGCCGCGTGTCAGGTCCACCACTTCGGCGCGCTGGCTCAGTACGCGCTGCAGCACCTCGCGCTGCGCGAAGGCGTTCTGCAGGTTGAGGTAGCTGCGCACGATGGCGCGCGCCAGCAGGTTGCGGGCGGCCTGCGCGTCGGCCTCGGCCGCGTCGCGCTGCGAAACCGCGGCCTGCAGGCGGGCGCGGTTCTTGCCCCAGAAGTCCAGCTCGTAGCTGAAGTCCAGCGCCAGCCGGTTGTCGCTGACCACCGAGCCGCCGGTGGGCGGCGGATAGATGTAGTTCTTCGGCAGGTGTTCGCGCGTGAGCGTGTAGTTGGCGTCCACGCGCGGCAGCAGCGGCGCGCGCGCGCCGGCGACGGCGGCGTTGGCTTGCGCCAGCCGGGCCCGGGCGGCGGCCAGCGACGGATGGCTGGCCAGCGCCTCGGACACCAGGGCGTCGAGCTGCGGATCGGCATAGCGCTGCCACCACTGCTGGGCCGGCCATTGCACGCCGGCGGCGCTCAGGCCCAGGCGGGCGGCGTCCAGCTCGGCCACCGGGGGCGGCGCCGGGTCCATCAGGGCGCAACCGCCCAGGGCCAGCGCCAGGGCTGCGGATAGGAGGCGGAACCGTTTCATCCTGACTGTTCGCTTAAAGTCATTGATTAATCTGTATCTGACTAGGCAGCTATTATGACGCAATTTCGTACATATGCCACGCCAAGATGACTGATCGGGAGTGGGTTTTCCGGTAAGCGGCGGGCTAGCCGCCGACCGAGCCGTTGGCGATCATCCGGCGCAGCATGTGCTGCAGCTGCGCCACTTCCTCGGTGGAGAAGCCACGCAAATGGTGGTTGAGCACCTTGGCGATGTAGGCCGGTATCTCGCGCGCCTTGGCCAGGCCTTCGGGGGTCAGTTCGATCTTGATGACGCGCCGGTCTTCCTGGCTGCGCACGCGGCGCAGCAGGCCCTTGGCCTCCAGGCGGTCCAGCGTGCGGGTCATGGCGCCGGTGTCGACGTTGATCAGGCGGGCCAGTTCGGCCGGGGTGTCGGCCCGTCCGGTGGCGATCATGGCCAGCGGGCGCCACTGCATGGCCGTCAGGCCCAGCGGCGCCATTTCCAGGTCCAGCATCCGGTTGAGCGAGTTGGATACCAGCTTGATGAGAAAGCCGGCGTTGTCGTCGCGGGTACAGACGCTGTCGGCGCGGTAGTGCGCAAACGGTTCGGACGAGGTGGAGCGGGGCGGATTCATGCCGGAATTTTACTGCCTAGGCAACTATTGTCAAGGCAATTCATGGGCCGGCACGACGGTCAATGCGCGCTTTTGCGCAGCCCCGACCAGACGATGGCGGTGACGATCAGCGCCGCGCCGGCCAGCATGCGCAGGGTCGGCACCTGGGTGAACAGGACCCAGGCAAAGCCGATGGCGTAGACCGGTTCCAGCGCGATGACCAGGCCGGCGCTGCGCGCGTTCAGGCGGGTCAAGCTGGAGACGAACAGGTAGTGCGACAGCCCGGTGCAGAAGATGCCCAGCAGCGCCACCCAGAGCCAGTCCAGCGCGTGCAGCGCGGGCAGGTGGACCACCGCGAAGGGCAGCATGACCAGCGCCACCACCGCGTTCTGCCAGCAGGCGACCTGCATGGGGTCCATGCCCGCGGCGGCGCGCCGGTTGGTCAGCGCCAGCATGGCGAAGGAAAAGCCGGATACCAGCCCCCAGACCAGCCCCACGGTGCCCTGGTCGGCCAGGTCGAACGAGGGCGTCACCAGCACCAGCCCGGCGGTGACCAGGCCCAGCAGCAGCCACTCGGCCAGGCGCACCCGTTCGCGGAACACCAACCCCTCGAACAAGGTGATGAAGGCGGGAAAGCTGGCAAAGCCCAGGGTGGCGATGGCGATGCCGCCCACCTTCACCGAGATGAAGAAAGTCACCCAGTGCGCGGCCAGCAGGCAGCCGGCGATGACCAGCACGAACAGCTGGGCCGGCGTCAGCACCCCCAGCAGCGAGCGGCGCTGCATGCGCGCGAACACGGCCAGCGCGCCGACGGCGAACAGCGCCCGCCCCAGGGTGATCACGGCCGCCCCGGCCTGGATCAGTTCGCCGAAGACCCCGGTCAGGCCGAACAGGACGGCGGCGATATGGATGTAGACGAGGGCGCGTTGGCGGGTCATGAAGGCGGACTGCGAAAAGGGGCGGGTGCGCGGCGGCCGCGCGACGAAACTAAAATGATCGCATGAATCGCACCACGCAGCTTTCCCACCCCTCCCGCTTTTCCGGCATGGCAGCGGGCTTTTTTATGGCCACGCTGGGGGCGGTGTTGTTTTCCGGCAAGGCCATCGTGGTCAAGTTCACCTACCGCTATGGCATCGACGCGGTGACGCTGATTGCGTTCCGCATGCTGTTTGCCATGCCGTTCTTTGCCGCGGTGGCCTGGTGGCAGGCGCGCCGCGCGGCGCGCGGCGAATTGCCGGTGCTGAGCTGGCGCGAGCGCGGCCAGCTGTGCGCGCTGGGCCTGCTGGGGTATTACCTGTCCAGCTTCCTGGATTTCCTGGGGCTGCGCCACATCACGGCGGGGCTGGAGCGCCTGATCCTGTTCCTGTCGCCGTCGCTGGTGGTGCTGCTGTCGGCGTGGTGGCTGAAGCGGCCGGTGACGCGCCGCCAATGGGGCGCCATGCTGCTGTCCTACGTGGGCGTGGCGCTGGTCCTGTCGCACGACCTGAGCCAGAGCGGCGCGGGCGCCGACGTGCTGACAGGGTCTTTCTTCGTTTTTTGCTCCGCGCTCAGCTATTCTGTGTACCTGATCTGTTCGGGAGAACTGGTCGAGCGGGTCGGGGCAACCCGGCTGGTGGCCTATGCCATGCTGGTTTCGTGCGTGGCCAGCCTGATCCAGTTCTTCCTGATCCACCCGGCTTCGGTGCTGGTCCAGCCCGCCGCCGTCTATGGCTATTCGGTGATCCACGCCACCGTCAACACGGTGCTGCCGGTGTTCATGCTGATGTGGGCGGTTGCCCTGGTCGGCGCGCCCACCGCGTCGCTGCTGGGCATGGTGGGGCCGGTGTCGGTCCTGTTCCTGGCGGCGTGGTTCCTGGACGAGCCTATTACGGTGTGGCAGCTGGCCGGTACCGCGCTGGTGCTGGCGGGCGTGTTCGTCCTGGCCGGGCGCCGCCGCCCGGGCAGGCCATAGCGCCGGCCGCAACCCGATTCGCCTGATCCCTCATTACCTGATCCGCTCCCAAGGAGGCCCGCATGGCCAGCAATATCGTCAAGGCAGTCCGCATCGAACAGCACGGCGGCCCCGAAGTCCTGCAAGTCGTCGACGTCGAGGTGCCGCCGCCGGCGGCCAATGAAGTCACCATCCGCCAGCATGCCGCCGGCCTGAACTTCATCGACATCTACTTCCGCACCGGCCTGTATCCGCATCCGCTGCCGCATGGCCTGGGTTTCGAGGGCGCCGGGGTGGTCGAGGCCGTGGGCGCCGACGTGCGCCACCTCAGGAAGGGCGATCGCGTGGCCTATGGCCAGAGTCCGCTGGGCGCCTATGCCCAGGCGCGCAACGTGCCGGCCGCCCAGGTCGTCAAGCTGCCCAAGGGCATCGGCTTCGACGAGGCGGCCGCGCTGATGCTCAAGGGGCTGACGGTGCAGTACCTGTTCCGCCAGACCTACCGCCTGCAGGGCAACGAGACCATCCTGTTCCACGCCGCCGCCGGCGGGGTGGGGCTGATCGCCTGCCAATGGGCCAAGGCGCTGGGCGTCAAGCTGATCGGCACGGTTTCCAGCCCCGAGAAGGCCGAGCTGGCCCGCGCCCATGGCGCCTGGGCCACCATCGACTACTCGCGCGAGAACGTGGTCGAACGCCTGCTGGAGCTGACCGGCGGCAGGAAGGTGCCGGTGGTCTATGACGGCGTGGGCAAGGACACCTGGGAAACCTCGCTGGACTGCATCGAGCCGCGCGGCCTGATGGTCAGCTTCGGCAACGCCTCGGGGCCGGTGGCCGGCGTCAACCTGGGCATCCTGAACCAGAAGGGCAGCCTGTACGTGACGCGGCCGTCGCTGGGCGTGCACGTCAATACCCACGAGAAGCTGGCTGCCGCCGCCGACGAGCTGTTCGGCCTGGTGCTGAAGAAGAAGATCAAGGTGCGCATCGACCAGCGCTACAGCCTGGCGCAGGCCGGCGACGCGCAGACGGCGCTGGCCGGCCGCAAGACCACCGGCGCGACCGTCCTGACCCTGGACTGATCCGCCGCGCGCGTCGGCCCATGTAAAACGCGCCCCGTGTACGGGGCGCGTTTGCGCTGGCGGACGATATGCCGGCCGCTCAGGCCAGGCGGGCGTGCTGCAGGGCGGCGATGCGAGCCTGGATCGGCGGGTGCGAGGCGAACATGGCCGAGATGCCGTTCTTGCCCGAGATGCCCGAGGCTTCGAACGACTTGGGCAGTTCGCCGGGCTCCAGGCCGCCCAGCCGCGCCAGGGCGCGGATCATGGGTTCGCGCGAGCCCATCAGGTGGGCCGAGCCCGCGTCGGCGCGGTATTCGCGCTGGCGCGAGAACCAGGCCACGATGATGGAGGCCAGGATGCCGAATACGATCTCACAGACGATCACGGTGGCGTAGTAGCCCAGGCCCACGCCGCGTTCGTTCTTGAGAATGGCGCGGTCGACGAAATACCCGACCACCCGCGCCAGGAACACGACAAAGGTGTTGACCACGCCCTGGATCAGGGTGAGGGTGATCATGTCGCCGTTGGCCACGTGCGCCACCTCGTGGCCCAGCACGGCGGCCACTTCCTCTTCGGTCATGCTGTCGAGCAGGCCGGTCGAGACGGCCACCAGCGAGTCGTTGCGGAACGCGCCGGTGGCGAATGCATTGGGTTCGCCCTGGTAGATGGCCACCTCGGGCCGGCCGATGCCGGCGCGGTCGGCCAACTGGTGCACGGTGTCGAGCAGCCAGGCTTCGCGCTGGTTGGCCGGCGCGTTGGGGTCGATGACGCGCGCGCCGGTGCTCCACTTGGCCATGGGCTTGCTCATCAGCAGCGAAATGATCGCGCCGGTGAAGCCGATCACGGCCGAGAAGATCAGCAGGCTGGTGAGGTTCAGCCCCTGCGCGGTCAGGAAGCGGTCCACGCCGAGGATGCGCACCGTGGCCGACAGCACAACCATGACGGCCAGGTTGGTGATCAGGAACAGGAAAATGCGTTTCATGCTTGTTATGGTCCTTTGCGAGCGAAAGTCGTACCCCGCTTGGACTGGCGGGCGGGGCGCGGGTTCCCGGCGCCGGCGGGGCCGGCAGCGATGGGGAGTATAGTATCGCTTTCCCTGATTCCCCCTGGCCCTTTTTTCGTAGCGGTAAGCCCCATGCAGGCTCTTTGGATGTTGTTGGCGTCAGCCATGTTCGCCACCATGGGGTCGTTCGTGAAGCTGGCGAGCGAGCACGGGGCTTCGCTGCCGCAGGTGGTGCTTTTCCGGGGCCTGCCCTCGGTGGTGCTGCTGCTGATCTGGGCCCGCGCCGGGCGCCAGTCCATCATCCCGACCAGCTGGCGCCTGCATGTCTGGCGCAACCTGTCCGGCGTGACCTCGATGTGGCTGGGCTTTTTCGCCCTGGCGCACCTGCCGCTGGCCACCGCCACCAGTCTGAACTACACCGCGCCGCTGTTCATCGCCTGTTGGATGCTGGGCTGGGGCGGCGCGCAGCGCGACCCGGTGCGCATCGCCGCCGTGGCGCTGGGTTTCCTGGGCGTGATCGCGGTATTGCGCCCCAGCGTCAACGACGACCAGTGGCTGGCCGCGCTGCTGGGCCTGACCGCCGGCGGCATGTCGGCCATCGCCATGCTGCAGATCCGCCAGCTGGGCCGCGTCGGCGAGCCCGAGTGGCGCACGGTGCTGTTCTTCTCGGTGGCGGTGTGTGTCAGCAGCGGGGTCGGCCTCCTGCTGGAGGGGTGGGGGCGGGCAGACCTGTACGGCTATCTGGCGCTGTTCGGCGTGGGCGCCTCGGGCCTGGTGGGGCAACTGACCATGACGCGCGCCTTCGGGCACGGCTCGGCCCTGTTGACGGCGGCGCTGCAGTACACGACCATCATTTTCGCCGCCTTCATAGGCATGGGGCTCTGGGGCGATACCCTGGACAACCTGGCCTGGATGGGCATGGGCCTGATCATTTTCGCGGGATTGCTGTCGGTCTGGCGCACCATGCGCCGGCCTGGCGGCGCCTGATCATCCGCGTCCGGCCGGCCGCGGCCGCCGGCGCCTACAGGGGAGCAAACCGATGACCATGACGCTGATTTCCGCCGCCGACCTGGCCGCCCGGCTCGATGCCGGCGGCGTGCGGGTGTTCGACGTGCGCCATGACCTGGCCGACCATGCGGCCGGCCGCCGCGCCTACGAGCAAGGCCATATCGCGGGGGCGCGCTACCTGGACCACGAGGCCGAACTGGCCGCGCCGCGCTCCGGCGGCAACGGCCGCCACCCCTTGCCCGAGCGCGACGCCTTCGCCGGCCTGATGGCCGCCCATGGCGTGACGCCCGAGACGCTGGTGGTGGCCTATGACGCCAGCGGCGGCATGTTCGCCGCGCACCTGTGGTGGATGCTGCGCTGGATGGGGCACGAGCGGGTCGCGGTGCTCGACGGCGGCTGGCAGGCCTGGACTGCCGCCGGCCTGCCGACCGAGGCCGGCGCCACGCCGGTCGTCTTGCCGCAGCCTGGCGCGCGTGCCGGCCAGAGCCTGGCCGGCACCGTCGATGCGGCCGACGTGCTGGCCAACATCGCCCAGCCTGCCTTTACCGTGATCGATGCCCGCGCGGCCAACCGCTACCGCGGCGAAGTCGAGCCCATGGATCCGGTGGCCGGCCACATCCCGGGCGCGCTGAACCGGCCCAATACCGAGAACCTGCAGGCGGACGGGCGCTTCAAGACGCCGGCCCAGCTGCGCCAGGAATTCGAAGCCCTGCTGGGCGGGCGCGCGGCCGAGGGCATCGTGCACCAATGCGGCTCGGGCATCACCGCCTGCCACAACCTGCTGGCCATGGAAATCGCCGGCCTGGCCGGCTCGCGCCTGTATCCCGGCTCGTGGAGCGAGTGGTGCAGCGACGCGGCGCGGCCGGTCGCCAAGGGCGCCTGAGCCGCCGCGGCCGCCGTCACCAGATGGCGGCCGCCTTGACGTGGCCGGCCACGCCCTCGGCAATCTCCAGGAAGTGCGTCAGCGAGCCGGTCCGCATGCCGGGCTGCTTGGCCTGGTCGTCCCAGCGGCGCAGCCGGATCGCGTCCGGGGCGCCTGGCATGCTGGCGAAATCGACCGCCTGGCCGGCGTCGAAGCTGCCGCCCTGCAGCGCCAGGCTGCGGCGCGAGTCGGCCGACAGGCGCGTCGCGTAGGCGGGCTCGACGAAGCACAGGTAGCGCTTGGCCTCGACATGCAGGCGGATCGGATCCAGCACGGCATTGCCGAACAAGCCGCGCAGGAAGGGCAGCACGAAGTACTGGTGCTTGTCGTCCAGGCCGCGCAGGCTGGGGGTGCCCGGGTGCGCGGCGATCAGGTGCCCCAGGTCGTGCAGCAGGCTGGCGGTGATCAGGTGCGGGCCGGCGCCGCCCTGTTCGGCCAGCGTCGCGGCCTGCAGGGCGTGCTTGAGGTGGCTGACGGGCTCGCCGTCATAGGCGCGGTGACCGCGCTCCAGGAATATCTGTTCGATGTCTTGCAGGGTCAGGGCCATGGTTGTCTCCCGGCATCGCCGGCGGCGCGCTCACGCCGCGCTCGGCGCCAGTTCCAGAAATCGTGCAATCAGCTGCACGGGCTGCCGTTCTCGCAGGCAGTACAGGTACTCATGCATCAGCACCTCGGTATCGGCGATTGCCACCGTGGCCAGTTCGGCATGGGCGGGCACTTCGCGCGACGGAATCAGGCTGACCCCCAGGTCGCACAGGATCGCCTGGCGGATCGATTCGCGGCTGCCGATCTCCAGGACGCGGGCCGGCGTCACGCCGGCCTGCCGCAGCGCTTCTTCGGTGAGCTGGCGCGTCATCGAGCCGGGCTCGCGCACCAGCAGCGCGTACGGCGCCAGGTCGGCCAGGCTGGCCGAGGCGCGCGCGGCCAGCGGGTGGCCGCCGTGGACCACGATGCGCAGCGGGTCGGCGGCGATGGCGCGCCGGTACAGGTTCGGGTTGTTCATCGCCACCGAGGACGTCGCCACGTCGATCCGGTAGTCGTGCAGGGCCTGCAGCATGCTTTGCGAGTTGCCGATGGCGACGCTGAGCTCGATGGCCGGGTAGCGCTGGTTGTAGCGCCGCACCGTGTCCATGATGTAGAAGGGGCCGGTGGCGCCGACGCGCAGGCAGCCCTCGCGCAGGTCGCTGGCGTCGCGCAGGCGGAATTCGATCTCGGATTCCTGCTGCACCAGTTTCTCGACCAGCGGCATCAGGCGGTGGCCGGCATCCGAGAGCCGCAGGCCGCGTCCCTGGCGGTGGAACAGCTCCACGCCGTAGCGCGATTCGAGCTGGCGCAGCTGGCCCGTCACCGTGGGCTGGCTGACCCCCAGCTGGGCGGCCGCCTTGGTAACGGTGCCGCAGCGCGCCACGGCATGGAAAGATTTGAGTTCGGCGACCAGCACAGGAAATCACGCGCGCGGCGTGCCAGAAAGAGCAGGATCGCCAGTACACCAAAATTATTTGATGTTTTTATTACTGCATTTGCGCGAACTGTCATAAACGCACAATAAGCCCTGCCCATACTGCCCTGACATTGGTCATCACCGAGTCATTCTGGAGGGCATATGTCCCGGGGCAGCGACGCATTCCTGTCGATCCGCAATCTGGTCAAGCACTATGGCGCCCATCGGGCGCTGGCCGACGTGTCGCTGGACATCGGGGCGGGCGAGCTGGTGTGCCTGCTCGGCCCCTCGGGCTGCGGCAAGACTACCCTGCTGCGCGCCATCGCCGGGCTGGAGCGCCAGGACGGCGGCGCCATCGTGCTGGGCGGGCGCGATATCTCGAACGAGCCGCCGCAGGCGCGCGACTACGGCATCCTGTTCCAGTCGTATGCGCTGTTTCCCAACCTGACGGTGGCGCAGAACGTGGCCTACGGGCTGAGCGGACGGCGCGGCGATCGCCGGCGCGTCGCCGCCCGCGTCGATGAAATGCTGGCCCTGGTCGGGTTGAGCGGCGCGGCCGGCAAGTACCCGGGGCAGATCTCCGGCGGCCAGCAGCAGCGCGTGGCGCTGGCGCGCGCCCTGGCGCCGGCGCCGTCGCTGCTTTTGCTCGACGAGCCCATGTCGGCGCTGGATGCGCGCGTGCGCGACCGCTTGCGCGGCGAACTGCGCGCCTTGCAGCGGCGCCTTTCCATCACCACGCTGATGGTGACCCACGACCAGGAAGAGGCCATGGTCATGGCCGACCGGATCGCGGTGATGAACGGCGGCGTCATCGAGCAGTACGGCACGCCGCGCGAACTCTACCGCGATCCCCGTTCGGCTTTCATCGCCGACTTCGTGGGCGAGGCCAACTGGCTGCAGTACCAGCGCATCGATGCCCACCGCGCGCGCGTCGGCCAGCTGGAACTGGATGTCGCGCAGCCGCTGCAGGCCGACAGCGGCCGCCTGTTCGTGCGCCCGGAGGCGGTGCGCCTGAGCGCATCGGGTACGCCGGCCTCGGCCAACACCGTGCTGGCCGATGTGCTCGACGGCGTATTCCTGGGGCGCGGTTACCGCATCTCGCTGCGGCTGGAAGGAATGCCTGGCGCTACCGTGCAGTCCGTGGTTTCCGCTGAAACCGGTGATGCCCTGCTGGGCGCCCATGCTGCCGGCCGTTGCTGGGTGGAGCTGCCGCGCCATGCGCTACGTGCCTACGCTTGAATCCGCCGGCGCCGAGGCGTCGCCGCCGCGCGCCGCCATCGCGCGGCCGGCCGCCGCGGCCGCGCCCGTGCGCCGGGCGCTGCCGGCCTGGACCGGAACCCTGGGCCGCTGGGGCGGGCAGGGCCTGTTCGTCGCCGCGCTGCTGCTGTTCCTGGCATTGCCGCTGCTGGCCATCCTGGCCAAGGCGGTGGCGCCGGGCGCCGCCGGCGCCGCCGGCCTGGGCATGCTGGCCGGCATCATCGCCGACAGCGCATTCCTGGGGCTCGTATGGCGCAGCCTGGCGGTGGGGGCGGCCACGGTGGCGCTGGTGGTGCCCTGCGCCTATGCCTACGCATATTGCCTGACCCGCACCCGCGTGCCGGGCAAGGGCGTGCTGCGGCTGGTGGCCTTGCTGCCGCTGCTGGCGCCTTCGCTGTTGCCGGGCATCGCGCTGATCTACCTGCTGGGCAACCAGGGCCTGCTCAAGCCGCTGGCCGGCGGCGCCACCATCTACGGCTTCTGGGGCATCGTGATCGGCGAGGCCTTCTATACCTTCCCGCACGCGCTGATGATTCTGCTGACCGGCCTGGCGTTGGCCGACGGCCGCCTGTACGACGCGGCGCGCGCGATGGGCGCCGGCCCCTGGCGCACCTTCGCCACCGTGACGCTGCCCGGCACCCGCTATGCCGTGTTCTCGGCCTGCTGCCTGGTGTTCACGCTGACGGTCACCGATTTCGGCGTGCCCAAGGTGGTGGGCGGCGACTACAACGTGCTGGCCATGGAGGCCTACAAGGCGGTGGTGGGGCAGCAGAACTTCTCCAAGGGCGCGGCCATCGGCCTGCTGCTGCTGGTGCCGGCCGTGCTGACCTTCCTGTTCGACCGGCACCTGCGGGCGCGCCATGGCGCCGGCCTGAGCGGGCGTGCGCAGGTCTACACGCCGGGCTCGCACCGCTTGCGCGATGCCTGCTTCCTGGCCGTCGCCGCGCTGATCGGCCTGGCGCTGCTGACGGTCGTCGGCGTGGCGGTGTGGGCCTCGTTCGTCAAGATGTGGCCGTACAACCTGTCGCTGTCGCTGCGCTCGTACGACTTCGACAACATGGACGGCGGCGGCTGGCTGGCGTGGCGCAACAGCATCCAGCTGGCCGCGTGGACGGCCCTGGCCGGCACCGCGCTGGTATACGGCGGCGCCTGGATGATGGAAAAACTGCCGACGCGCGGCGCGCCGGCGGCGGCGCTGCGCGGCACCGCGCGGATGCTGGCGCTCACGCCCATGGCCGTGCCCGGCCTGGTGCTGGGGCTGGGGTACATCTTCTTCTTCAACAGCCCCGGCAACCCGCTGGGCGGGCTGTACGGCACCATGACGCTGCTGGTGGTGTGCACCGTGGTGCACTTCTACACCAGCGCGCACCTGACCGCGGTCACCGCGCTGGGCGCGCTCGATACGGAGTTCGAGGCGGCCTCGGCCTCGCTCAAGGTGCCGGCCGTGCTGACCTTCCTGCGCGTCACGCTGCCGATGTGCCTGCCGGCGGTGCTGGACACCGCGCGCTACCTGTTCGTCTCGGCGATGACGACCGTCTCCGCCGTGGTGTTTCTCTACAGCCCGCAGACCGTGCTGGCCGCGGTGGCGGTGCTGAACATGGACGACGCCGGCTTCATCGGCCCGGCGGCCGCCATGTGCACCGTGATCATGGCGACCTCGGCGCTTGCCTCGCTGCTTCTTCACCTGGCCAGCCGCGCGCTGGTGGCGCGCACCCAGGCGTGGCGCCGCGCGCCGGCGGCCTGATCGATTCTCTACAGGAATGAATGCCATGACGCTTGCAACACTTCCCGTGCGCCTGGAGGCGCTGGTCTTCGACTGGGCCGGCACGCTGGTCGATTTCGGCTCCTTCGCGCCGACCAAAGTCTTCGTCGATGCCTTCGCGCGCTTCGGGGTGCAGATCTCGCTGGAACAGGCGCGCGGCCCCATGGGCATGGGCAAGTGGGATCACATCCGCGCGCTGTGCGACGACGCGGCGATCGCGCGGCAGTACCAGGAGCAGTTCGGCCGGCTGCCCACCGACGAGGACGTCACCGCCATCTACGAGCGCTTCCTGCCCATGCAGCTGGAGAAGGTGGCCGAATATTCGCAGCCCATACCGGGCGCCATTGAACTGCTGCACGGCCTGCGCCAGCGCGGCCTGAAGCTGGGCTCGTGCTCCGGCTACCCGGCTGCCGTGATGCAGCGCGTGCTCGAGCGCGCCGAGCGTGAAGGGCTGGCGCTGGACTACGTGGTCGCCAGCGACGACGTGCCGCGTTCGCGGCCGGCGCCGGCCATGGCGCTGCGCAACGCGGTCGAACTGGGCATCGCCGACGTGGCCGGCTGCGTCAAGGTCGACGACACCGCGCCCGGCGTGGAGGAGGGCCGCCGCGCCGGCATGTGGTCGGTCGGGCTGCTGCTGTCGGGCAACGCCGCCGGCCTGTCGCTGGAACAGTTCCTCAGCCTGGACGAGGCCGGCCGCGAGGCCGCGCGCGATCGCGCCCGCGCCGAACTGCAGGCCGGCGCTCCCCATTACCTCATCGATACCGTGGCGGACCTGCCGCCGGTATTGGCCGATATCGAAACGCGCCTGGCCGCCGGCCAGCGTCCCTGAACCCCGCTTTCCCCACCGGAGCTCCCGCATGAAGCGCATTCCCTCGATCCTGTTGGCCGCCGTCCTGGCCGCCGCGGCCGGCACCGCTGCCGCCGACACCACGCTGACGGTCTACACCGCCCTGGAGGCCGACCAGATCAAGGTCTACCAGGCCGCCTTCGAGAAAGCCCACCCCGACATCAGGATCCAATGGGTTCGCGATTCGACCGGCATCGTGGCCGCCAAGCTGCTGGCCGAGAAGAACAACCCCAAGGCCGACGTGATCTGGGGCCTGGCCGGCACGGCGCTGGGCCTGATGGACAAGGAAGGCATGCTGCTGCCGTACGCGCCCAAGGGCCTGGACCAGATCGCGGCCAACATGCGCGACGGCAAGGACGTGCCGGCCTGGGTCGGCATGGATGCCTACGCCGCCGCGGTGTGCGTCAACACCATCGAGGCCAGGAAGCAGAACCTGCCCATGCCCGCCTCGTGGCAGGACCTGACCAAGCCCGAATATGCCGGCAAGATCGTGATGCCCAACCCGGCGTCCTCGGGCACGGGCTTCCTGGACGTGAGCGCGTGGCTGCAGATGTTCGGCGAGGAAAAGGGCTGGGCGTTCATGGACGCCTTGCACAAGAACATGGGCTCGTACACGCACTCGGGCTCCAAGCCCTGCAACATGGCCGCCGCCGGCGAATACCCGATCGGCATCTCGTTCGACTACCGCGCCGCCAAGCTGAAGGCCGACGGCGCGCCGGTCGAAGCCGTGTTCCCGTCCGAAGGCCTGGGCTGGGAAGTGGAGGCCACCGCCATCGTCAAGGGCACCAAGCATCTCGAAGCGGCCCGCAAGCTGGCCGACTTCTCGGCCAGCCGGGAAGCCAACGAGCTGTACAAGAGCAACTTCGCCGTGCTGGCGATCCCGTCGGTGGCCACGGTCAATCCCCATCTGCCCGCCAATCTGTCCGAACGCATGATCAAGAACGACTTCGTGTGGGCCGCGACCAACCGCGATCGCATCATCGCCGAATGGTCCAGGCGCTACGACGGCAAGTCCGAGCCGAAGAAGAAGTAATCCCGCATCGGCGGCGGGCTCCGCGCGGCGGCGGCCCGCCCATTTCCCGGAAGTATCGAAATCATGAAGACGTATGACGTGGTCGTCGTGGGCGCCGGCATGCTGGGCATCGCCCACGCCTGGGCGGCCGCCCGGCGCGGCCTGTCGGTGGCGGTGGTCGAGCGCGCCCGGCGCGCGCACGGCGCCACCATCCGCAATTTCGGCCAGGTGCTGGTCACCGGCCAGGCCCCGGGCGTGATGGCCAGCCACGCCCGCCAGTCCCGCGAACTTTGGCTCGAGCTGGCGGCCGGCGCCGGGTTCCATGTGCGCGCCAACGGCAGCCTGGTGCTGGCGCGCAGCGCCCAGGAGCAGGACGTGCTGGAGGAGTTCGCCGCCACGCGCCTGCGGGCCGAGGGGTACCGCGCCGAACTGTTGTCGGGGCGCGAGCTGGCGCGGCTGTTCGATGGCCGCCTGGGCCATCATTGCGCGGCGTTGCGCGGCCATGACGACCTGCAGATCTACTCGCGCGAGGCCCTGCCCGCCATCACCGCCTACCTGGCGGCCCAGTTCGGCGTCGAATTCCTGACCGCGACCCTGGCAAGCGCGGTGCGCGAGGGCGTGGTGCAGACTTCGGCCGGCGCGCTGCGCGGCCGCCACGTGTTCGTTTGCCCGGGGCACGATTACCTGACGCTGGCGCCGGAACTGTTCGCGCCGCTCGGTCTGGAGGTCAGTTGCCTGCAGATGCTGCGGGTCGCTTTCGAGACGCGCCCGTTCGCGCTGGACCGGCCGTTGCTCACGGGGCTGTCCTGCGTGCACTACGGCGCCTTCTCCGACCTGCCGACGGCCCGGGTGCTGCGCGACAGCCTGCGACGGCAGGAGCCCCATCTGCTGGACAACGGCATCCACCTGCTGGTCAGCCCGACTCCGTATGGCGAGTTGATCATCGGCGATTCGCACCGCTATGGGGTCGATGCCCTGCCGTTCAACGACGAGCAGGTCGACTGCGCCATGCTGGACCTGGCGCAGCAGGCCCTGGGTTGCCGCCTGCGCGTGATCGAACGCTGGCAGGGCGTGTACGGGGCCCACGGCCCGGCGCCGTTCTCGGTGCTGCAGGTCGACGGCCAGACCACGGTGGCGGTGATGCATTCCGGGGTGGGCATGACCGTGGGCCTGGCCGTGGGCGAGAACACCGTGCGGGCCCGCCTGGGCTGAGCCGCCTAGCGGCCGCTGGCGCCAGTCGCCGCGGGGGTGCGGCGCAGCGGCTCCAACTGGCGGGCCAGGCGCTCGGCGCGGCGCCAGGCGCGTTGATGCGCGGCGCTGCGCGCGCGCCAGGCGTCGAATGCGGCCCGCTGCGTGCCGTCGAGCGGGCGGTCCTGCGCGCGGACCAGCCAGGCGGCCGCTTCGCGCAGGATGCGGGGATCGATGGCCTCGTCAGTCATCGGGCATCAGGTGCAGGCACGCCACATAGGCTTGCCGCATATAGCGCTTGACCGTGGGAATGGCGATGTCCATGGCGATGGCGATGTCGCGTTGCTTCATCCCGCCGAGCACCGCCATCAGGAAAGCCCGCTTGATGCACGGCCGCAGCGTGTCGAGCGCGGCATCGATCCCGTGCAGGGCTTCGAGCATGAGCGCCTGGCGCTCGGGCGAGGGGTGCATGGCCGGCGGCAGGGCGCGCAAGGTTTCCAGCCAGGCGTGCTCCAGGGACTGCCGGCGCAGCCAGCTGATCAGCACGCCCCTGGCCGCCACGGCCAGATAGGCGCGCGGCCGCTCGATCGCCTCGCCCAGGCCGTGCGTCGCCAGCATGGGCACGAATATGTCGTGCGCCAGATCCTCCGCCACGCAGCGTCCCCAGGCATGCAGGCGATACCCGAGCCAGCTTCGCAACCAGGCGTGATGCTCCTGGTACAGCGCCGCGACCTTGTCGCGCCCGCGCGGGCCGGACGACGGAGAGCAAGCCTTCATGGGGAAAGGGGCGGGCGCGGCAGGCGCGTCGCCGCTGCCTGGCCGATCCACTAGGATGAAAATGCGACGCATTATTTATTAATTCATCCCGGCCCGCAACCGCGGTACGCAGGGCGCCATATCCCTTTTGCGATCTCGTGCGACAGAAAGTCCGAGACAGGTCCGCAACCGGTCCATGCCTCATCGCAACGCAATCAGGAGCATCAGCCATGGCCCCCAACCATTTCCGCCTCGCATCCCTTTTCGTTCCGTCCGGCCGGGCGGCGCTCGGCATGCTGTGCCTGCTCGCAGGCGTGGCCGTCGGCGCGCAGGCCGCCACGGGCCAGGGGAATGTCCCGCCCGTCGCCGACCGTGACCGCATCGCCGGCGAAGGCGGCGTACACGAGTTCGACATCGCCGCCGGGCCGCTGGATCAGGCGCTCGCGGCCTTCGCCAGCCAGTCGGGCTTGCGTCTTGCGTTCGACGCCGCGCTCACCCGCGGCTTGAGCGCGCCCGCCCTGCGCGGCCGCCATACGGCGCGCGCCGGCTTGCGGCAGCTGTTGGCTGGCAGCCACCTCCGGGTGGTAGCTCACAATGATGGCAGCCTTGTCCTGCGCCGTGATCCGGCGTTGCCTACGTTCGAGTTATCTCCGGTTCGGGTCGTGTCAGATCCTGTCCGGGATGTCTACCTGGCTCCGCGCTCGTCCGTCTATGTGTCGGCGGGCGACATCGCCCGCTTCGGCGTGGTGTCCGCCGCCGATCTGCTCAAGGGCCTGCCGGGCGTGCAGACGGGCGACAGCCGCAACGGCGGCGGCCTGGACGTCAACATTCGCGGCATACAAGGGCAAAGCCGGGTCGCGGTGAAGGTCGATGGGTCGGAGCAGGCGCTCGACGTCTATCGCGGCTATGCCGGTACGCAACAGCGCAGCTACATCGATCCGGATCTCATCAGCGATATCGTGATCGACAAGGGGCCCGGCCTCTCATCCGCCGCGGCGGGCGCGATTGGCGGCACGGTACGGATGCGGACCATCGGCGTGCAGGACATCCTGCGCGATGGCCGGAATGCGGGCCTGCGCCTGACCGGCAGCCTGTGGAACAACGGCGTATCGCCCGCGCGCCGCGATCCTCACTCGCATCGCGCGCCCGAGGACGCCGAGCTCGCGGCGGTGCCGCGCAGCCGGCGCGGCGATCTGTTCGGCTCCGACGCCCAGGCCGGCAGCGTCGCGTTCGCCTACAGCCATGCGGCGTTCGATTTCGTCGCCGCCTATGCGCGCCGCTCCCAGGGCAATTATTTCGCCGGGCGGCACGGGCATGAGCGCTATCGCGTCTTCGACCGTGGCATCGAACGCGCCAGCGTTGCCAAGGCGTACCGGCCGGGCGAGGAGGTGCTCAACGCTTCCGCGCGGACCGAAAGCGTGCTGCTCAAGGGCGCCTTGCGCCCGGCCGACGGCCACGCCGTCGAGCTGGGCTATCGCCGCCTCGACGGCCGATACGGTGAAATCATGCCTTCGGACATATTCCGCCACGAGACCGCGGGCATCTGGCAATACCCCTTGGGCAAGGTCCTGCTCGACACCGTGACGGCGCGCTATCGCTACACCCCGTCCGGCACGGACCTGGTCGACGCCACCGTGAACCTGTGGACGACCCATGCGAAGACCAGCCAGCTCAATGCCGTGATCGCGCCGGCCTCGGAGTTCTATCGCGACGACCGCAATTGGGTCAGGGTCGCCAACCGGCGCATCGGCGGCGATTTCAGCAACACGTCCCGCCTGCCTACGGCGCACGGCGAGTTCCGGCTCGAACTGGGCGGCGCGTTCCAGTACGAGGACATCGGGCCCCAGTCGGGCGTGCGGATCACGCAGCATGACCGCAATGGCAATCGCTACCTGCGCGACGCCTCGCGCCGGGAGTTCGGCCTGAACGCGAAGCTGACCTACCAGCCGACCGAGCGGCTCACGGCATGGGCGGGCGTTCGCTTCGCGCGGGTGCGCCACCGCGACCGCAACTCCCATGCCACGCCGCGCCAGGCCCAGCGGCTGATGCGCCGCATCGTCATCACCAACCCCGATGAGGAGGGCATCATGTCCTATGGCTACATGGACTGGTTTCCCGATGAAAACGGGCAATTCACGGACGCCACGGATCCCCGCCTGCACAACGGCATCGTATACAGGGACGCGGAGTTGCCGTTCGAGGGGGTTGCCTTCGACGACTTTCTCGTCAATGCCCGGACCAACGTCCGCGTGACCGATGCTTCGGTCCGGGACACGGTGACCGGCTACGACTTTTCCCAGCCACGGGCCAACCGCGACCAGGGCCTGGCGCCCGCGCTTGGCGTCGATTACGAAATCGCGCCCGACGTGCACGTCTATGCCTCGTATACCCAGGGGCTGCGCATGCCGTCGCTGTTCGAGACCAGCCTGGGCGTATTGCAGACCACGCCTGGCGCCGGCCTGAAGCCCGAGCGCGCGCACAGCTGGGAGGCGGGCATCGGGGCGATGCGGGACGATCTGCTGCAGGCCGGAGATTCCGCCGCCTACAAGCTGGCGTACTTCCGCAACGATATCCGCAACTACATCACCCGCTATTACCGCCCCGGCACCAATGGCGTCATGACGTTCAGCAATGCCGAGCGCTATCGCGTCCATGGCCTCGAATTGCAGACCCGCTACGATGCCGGCCGCTACTTCGCCGACCTGTCCGCGACGTACTACCTGAAAACCGAAACCTGCGACCCCGCCTTCGCCGCGCAGTTGCGCGCGAGCGCGGGCAGGGGCCGGTCCACGCAGGACACGCCGGATTGCACGCCAGGCAGTTTCATGGGGTCATACGCCAATACGCAGAACCCGCCCAGGCTGGCCGTCAACATGACGGCCGGGCTGCGGCTGCTGAGCCAGGCCCTGACGCTGGGCGCGCGCATGACGCACACCTCGGGGCCCACCGCCAGGGCCGATCGCCCGTGGCAGCAGGGCGCGACGACGACGCAATTGCTCTACCATCCGGTCACGGTCTACGACCTGTTCCTGGCGTACCGCTTGCACAAGCGCGCGACGCTGAATGTTTCCGTGCAGAACCTGACCGATCGCTATTACCTGGACCCGCTGGCCCAGAGCTACATGCCCGCGCCGGGGCGTACGCTGCGCGTGGGGCTGCAGGCGTGGTTCTGATCCGGCAGGGCGGGGCCGCGCGGGAGCGGCCCCGGCGGTCCGGCCGGGCCGGCCGGGGCGAGGGTCAGCCCTCGGTCTCGCCCATCACGCGGCGATACCACTCGTGGAAGTGCTGCATGCCGTCTTCCATGGGCGACTGGTACGGGCCGGTTTCGCTGGCGCCGCGCAGCATCAAGGCCTTGCGGCCGGCATCCATGCGCTCGGCGATCTCGTCGTCCTCGATGGCCGTTTCCATGTAGGCGGCCCGCTGCGCCTGGACGAACTCGCGCTCGAAGGCGACGATTTCCTCGGGGTAGTAGAACTCCACCACGTTGAGGGTTTCCTGCGGACTCTTGGGGTAGAGCGTGGACAGCACCAGTACGTGCGGATACAGCTCGATCATGTGGGTGGGGAAATACGTCACCCACATCGCGCCGAAATCGGGCGCCTGGCCGGCGCGGAAGTCCAGCAGGCGGTCGTGCCACTGCTTGTACACGGCCGATCCGGGCTGGGCCAGCGCCTGGTGCACGCCCACGCGTTGCAGGCTGTACCAGTCGTTGAATTCCCAGGCCAGGTCGTCGCAGGTGACAAAGCGCCCCAGGCCCGGGTGGAACGGGCCGACGTGGTAGTCCTCGAGGTAGACCTCGATGAAGGTCTTCCAGTTGTAGTTGCACTGGTGGACCTCGACGTGGTCGAGCACATAGTCGCCGAAGTCGAACTCCGGCCGCGCGAACAGCGGCGCCATGTCGACGGCCGGGTCGCGCGGGCCTTCGAACAGCAGGCCGTGGCAGTCGCGCAGCCGGAAGCGCTGCAGGTTCATGCAGGGCGTGGCGTCGAACTGGGGCGCGCCCAGCAGTTCGCCGCGGTCGTTGTACGTCCAGCGATGCAGCGGGCAAACGATGTTGCCGCCGGTGTCCTTCAGGCTGCCGTGCGTATTGGCGTTGCCGGCGACATTGCCGGCTTCGCCGCCCAGCATCAGGGCCTGGCGGTGGCGACAGACATTGGAGACCAGCTCCACGCCCTGCTGATTGCGCACCAGCACGCGGCCGCCGTCCTCCTGGACCAGGGTACGCCAATCCCCCAGCTCGGGCACCAGCTTCTGGTGGCCGACGTAAAGCGAGGATTGCTTGAAAATGAGTTCTTGCTCGCGCGCAAAGCGGGCTTCGTCAAAATAGGCGCTGACGGGAAGCTGGGTGCGAGCTGGCACCACGTGTGCCATCCGACCTATGTCGGTCATGATTCCCTCCGCACGGATGAAAAAGCCAGGACGGCTGAGGTCGTGTCGCTCATGCCGTTCTGGCGCGAAGAAAAATCGGTCTGGCCGATCCCAAACCGGGAATTGTACCCCATCCGGGTTAACCAGGGTGGTAATTCTCAATACGCTTTACAGCGGCCTTTACACCAGCCGGCGGGTCAGCCGATGCCGGCGCAACATCCAGCTGGCGAGCGCCGACAGCGTGAATACGGCCGCCGTGATTGCCGGCACGCTCCAGGCGTCCGGCCGCCAGGCGCGCGCCGCGCCGATGCGGTGGGCCACGTCCAGGAACATCGGATGGATCAGGTAGATGCCGAACGTCAGCGGCGCCAGGGCGGGCAGGGCGGGCAGCCTGGGCGAGCCGACGATCAACTGGAACGCCGCCAGCGACATCAAGGGCACGGTCACGCTGAAGTAGTCATAGAAATACAGGTCCAGCGCACGCGAGTCGGACAGGGCGCTGACGCCCCAGGCCGTGGCCGCCACGCTGGCGGCCAGCACCAGGCCGGGGCGCGGCATGCGCAGCTCGCCATCGAAGATCAGCCGGCCGGCCACGAAATAACCCAGGTAGGGCAGGAACCAGGTCAGGAACAGCCCGTTGCCGCCGCCCAGGGCGCGCCGGTACAGCGCATCCAGTACCGCCACGCCCAGGATCCCCACCACCCACAGCGCGCGGGCGCGCGGCTGGCTGCGGGCATACAGCAGCCGCACCAGCGGCGCGAACAGGTACAGGCCCACGATCATGTACAGGTACCACAGGTGGTAGTAGGGCGCGCCTTCGGCCACCTTGCGGGGCCAGAACGAGAAGTCCAGGCGGCCGTCGTCCCACCAGTCCAGCGTGGTGCGCCAGGCCAGGTAGAAGAGGGTCCAGAACAGCAGCGGCGCGCATACGCGGGCCATGCGGCGGCTGTAGAAGCGCCGCGCGTCGTGCGGCTGGTCCGGGTCCAGCAGCAGCGCGCCGCTGACCATCACGAACACGGGCACGCACCAGCGCGCCGCGGAGTCGTAGAGGTTGGCCGCCAGCCAGGCATGGCTGCCGTAGGCGGCGGGGTCGGATACGGTCTGGGCGGCGCTGTGCAGCAATACCACGGCAAGCGCGGCCAGCCAGCGGGCCGCGTCCAGCCGGGCGTATCGATCTTCGATCGTCGGCATGGCGCTCCTGCGCGGGGTCGGTTGACTAACCTATACCGTAGCAGCGCCGGCGGCGGCAGGGCTGTTTCGAGGCGTTAGCAAGCGTGGCCGATGGCAGCGCGGGGCCCCGGGGCGGGCGCGCGCGCGGCAACATCTCGAGCGAGTGTCGTGCCGGGCGGCGCCGCCGCGCGGCCTATTGCAGCACGATGTTGGCCTGCTTGATGAGCTGGCTCACCACGGGCTGCTCGTTCTTCATCTGCGTGGTGAGTTCCTGCGCGGTGCCCGAGCGCGGGTCGATGCCCATGGCCAGCATTTTGGCGCGCACGGTCTCGTCCTTCAGCGTGGCCTGCAGCGCCTGCTCCAGGCGCGCGCGCACCGCTTCCGGCGTGCCGTGGGGCGCGACGAACGTGAACCAGGCCGTCATCTCGTTGGGATACCCCTGTTCGGTCAGCGTGGCCAGCTTGGGCAGCGTGGCCAGGCGGGTGGGGCTGGTGATGGCGAACACATCGATCTTGCCGGCCTCGGCCTGCGGCATGCCGGTGGCGACCATGTCGAAGAACAGGTCCACGTCGCCGCTGATCAGCGCCGGCAGCGCCTGCGTGGCGCCCTTGAACGGCACGTGCAGGATGTCGATGCCGGCCTGCTTCTTGAACAGTTCGGCGGCCAGGTGCGAGGAGGTGCCGGCGCCGAAGGTGGCGAAGGTCAGCTTGCCCGGATGCTGCTTGGCGTAGGCCACGATGTCCTGGGTGCTCTTGAAGCCGTGCTTGGGGCTGGCCAGCAGCACCAGCGGGCCGATGCCGACCATGCCGATGGGCACGAAGCTGTCCGGGTCATAAGGCAGCTCCTTGTAGAGGTAGCGGTTGGTCACCAGCGTGGAGTTGGTCGCCATGAGCAGGGTGTAGCCGTCGGGATTCTCGCGCGCCACGAACGCCGCGCCGATCGAGGTGCCGGCGCCGGCCTTGTTCTCCACGATCATGGGCTGGCCCAGGTCCTTGGCCATGCGTTCGGCGAGCAGGCGGGTCAGGACATCGGTGGCGCCGCCGGCCGGGAAGGGCGAGACGACCTTGATCGGCCGGGCCGGAAAGGACTGGGCCGAGACACTGGCCGCGGCCAGCGAGAGGCTCAGGGCGGCGAGCAGTTGCAAACCTTTGCGTAGCATGAAGTTCCCCTTGTGCGTATGGGTCGCGATGCGGGTGTGGGTCGAAGCGGGGAGGCGCGCGGGCCGCGATGGCCCGCAAAATCGCTTTCCAAGCCGCGGGATGCGTGCTTAAATTCCGTGTATCGGAATTTTGTTTTGCTATCCGAAATCAACTATAAAAACGACGCCATCCCAATGCAACCTTTTTCGACGCAGCCCCCCGATCCGGACGGCCTGCCCGCCAGCCAACCGGCGCGGCGCAAGCGCGCCGCCAGCGTCGCGGGCGCATCCTCGCCCGATTTCATCACCGCGCTGGCGCGCGGGCTGGATGTGTTGCGCTGCTTCCGGCCCGGGGTGCGGGCCCTGGGCAATCTGGACCTGGCGCGCCTGACCGGCCTGCCCAAGCCCACCATCAGCCGCATCACCTACACGCTGACCGAGCTGGGCTATCTGCGCTACCACGCCGACACGGGCAAGTATTCGCCCGGCTACGCGGTGCTGGCGCTGGGGTTCGGCGTGCTCGCCAGCCTGGAGGTGCGCGAACTGGCCAAGGCCGGCATGTCCGAGCTGGCCGTGCAGACGGGCGGCGCGGTGGCGCTGGGCGCCTTCGACAACGATGCGATGGTGTACATCGAGGCGATGCATGGTTCGCCCGCGCTGTACCTGCGCCTGCCGGTCGGTTATCGGGCCAGCCTGGACACGGCCATGGGCCGGGCCTACCTGGCCGCGCTGCCCGAGGCCGCGCGCCAGGCCCTGCTTGGGCGCCTGGGCCAGGCCGCGCCGCCGCCCGCCATGGTGGCGCGAGCGGTCGAGGAACTGAGCGCCGAAGGGTGCTGCTACGCCCTGGGCGAGTGGCAGTCGGGCATCAACGCCGTGGCGGTGCCATTCGCCTCGGTCACGGGAGAGGGCGTGTTCGTCATGAGCTGCGGCGGGCCGCTCGGGCTGCTGCCCGAGCGCACCTTGCGCGAGCAGGTGGCGCCGGCGCTGCGCCAGGCGGCGGCGCGCCTGGCGGGCGGGGCCGGCTGAGCGGCGCGGTGCGCGAACGGGGCTATCTCGTACAATTCGGTTATTGATTCCGATCAACCCCACTTCGCGCCTTACCGGAGACCCGCGTGGCCTCATCCAAGCAAGCCGATCCACAGACCGACGCCCGTCCCCTGCCGCAGGATTTCGAAACCGCGCTCGCCGAACTCGAGTCGCTGGTGTCCGCCATGGAGAACGGGACGCTGCCGCTGGAGCAGTCGCTGTCCGCCTACCGGCGCGGCGTCGAGCTCGCGCGCGTCTGCCAGGACCGCCTTGCGCAGGCCGAGCAGCAGGTGAAAGTCCTGGAGGGCGATTTGCTGCGCCCGCTCGATCCCGCGGCGCTGGACGACGAATAAACGCATGAAGCAAAGTCATCTCGCCTGCGCCGACTGGCTGCGGGAGCGCGCGCAGCATGTCGAGCACGTGCTCGACGAATTGCTGCCTGGCGCCGATATCTCCCCCACGCGGCTGCACGAAGCCATGCGCTACGCGGTGCTGGGCGGCGGCAAGCGGGTGCGCGCGGCCCTGGTCTACGCGGCCGGGCAGGCCTGCCCCGTCAACGGCAGCACGCTGGCCGTCGGGGCGTCGATGGACCGCGCCGCCGCGGCCGTCGAGCTGATCCACGCCTATTCGCTGGTGCACGACGACCTGCCTTGCATGGACGACGATACGCTGCGCCGCGGCCGGCCCACGGTGCACGTGCAATTCGACGAGGCCACGGCCATGCTGGCCGGCGACGCCCTGCAGCCGCTGGCCTTCGAACTGCTGGCCGGCATGCCGATCGCGCCTGCGCTGGTGGTGCAGGCCGCCCAGGTCCTGGCGCGCGCCGCCGGCAGCCTGGGCATGGCCGGCGGGCAGGCCATCGACCTGCACAGCGTGGGACGCATGCTCACGCGCGACGAACTGCAGACCATGCACAGCATGAAGACCGGCGCCATGCTGGCGTGCAGCGTGACGCTGGGGGGCATCGTGGCCGGCGCCAGCTCGACCGCCCGCCAGGCGCTCGACAGCTACGCGCAGGCGATCGGCCTGGCGTTCCAGGTCGTCGACGATATCCTCGATGTGACGGCCGACACCGCCAGCCTGGGCAAGACGGCCGGCAAGGACGCCGCCGACAACAAGCCGACCTATGTATCCTTGCTGGGCCTGGAGCAGGCCCGCGCGCTGGCGCAGGAGTTGCGCCAGGCGGCCCATCAGGCCCTGGCGCCGCTGGGCGAGTCCGGCGCGCGGCTGGGCCAACTGGCAGATTTCATCGTACTCAGAGACCGCTGAACCCGGGCGGCCGGCGCCGCGCGCCGGACACCAAGACCATCTACCGAGCATGACGACAGAACTACTGGACCGTATCCTATCCCCGGCCGACCTCCGGCAACTGGACCGTCGCGAACTCAAGCGGCTGGCCGACGAGTTGCGCGGTTTCGTGCTCGAGTCGGTGTCGCGCACGGGCGGCCACCTGTCGTCGAACCTGGGCACGGTCGAGCTGTCGCTGGCGCTGCATTATGTCTTCGACACGCCGCATGACCGCATCGTCTGGGACGTGGGCCATCAGTCGTATCCGCACAAGATCCTGACCGGCCGCCGCGAAGGCATGGCGCACCTGCGCCAGCAGGGCGGGATCTCGGGCTTTCCCAAGCGCAGCGAGTCCGAGTACGACGCCTTCGGCACCGCGCATTCGTCCACCTCGATTTCCGCGGCGCTGGGCATGGCCGTGGCCTCGCGCAATGCCGGCGTGCAGCGCCAGCACATCGCCGTCATCGGCGACGGCGCGATGTCCGCGGGCATGGCCTTCGAGGCCATGAACAACGCGGGGGTCACGCCCAACATCAACCTGCTGGTCGTGCTGAACGACAACGATATGTCGATTTCGCCGCCGGTGGGCGCGCTCAATCGCTATCTGGCGCGCCTGATGTCCGGGCAGTTCTACGCCGCGGCCAAGAACGTCGGGCGGGCGGTGCTGCAGCATGTGCCGCCGGTGCTCGAACTGGCGCGCCGGCTCGAGGAGCACGCCAAGGGCATGGTGACGCCGGCGACGCTGTTCGAGGAGTTCGGGTTCAACTACGTCGGCCCGATCGACGGCCATGACCTCGACGCCCTGGTGCCCACCCTGCAGAACCTGCGGGCGCTGCCGGGCCTGCAGTTCCTGCACGTGGTCACCCGCAAAGGCCAGGGCTACAAGCTGGCCGAGGCCGATCCCGTGCTCTACCACGGGCCGGGCAAGTTCGACCCCGCCGTCGGCATCCAGCAGGCCAAGGCGCCCGCCCGCAAGACCTTCACGCAAGTGTTCGGCCAGTGGCTGTGCGACATGGCCGAGCGCGACGAGCGGCTGGTGGGCATCACCCCGGCCATGCGCGAGGGCAGCGGATTGGTCGAGTTCGAGCAGCGCTTCCCGCAACGCTATTTCGACGTGGGCATCGCCGAACAGCACGCCGTGACGTTCGCCGCGGGGCTGGCTTGCGAAGGGCAAAAGCCCGTGGTGGCCATCTATTCGACCTTCCTGCAGCGCGGCTACGATCAGCTCGTGCACGACGTGGCGCTGCAAAACCTGGACGTCACCTTCGCGCTGGACCGCGCCGGCCTGGTGGGCGCCGACGGCGCGACCCATGCCGGCAACTACGACATCGCCTTCCTGCGTTGCGTGCCCAACATGGTGGTGGCCGCGCCGTCGGACGAGAACGAGGCGCGCCTGCTGCTGTCGACCTGTTACGAACACCCGGGGCCCGCGTCGGTGCGCTACCCGCGCGGCGCGGGATGCGGCGCCGCGGTGGCCGGAGACCTCGCCACGGTGCCCCTGGGCAAGGGGCTGGTCCGCCGCGAGGGCCGCCGGATCGCCATCCTGGGTTTTGGTACGCTGGTGCAGGCGGCGCTGGGCGCGGCCGGCCAGATCGACGCCACGGTGGCCGACATGCGCTTTGTCAAGCCGCTGGACCGCGAGCTGGTGCTGGAGCTGGCCGCGCGCCACGACGCGCTGGTCACCATCGAAGAGGCGGCGATCATGGGCGGGGCGGGCAGCGCCGTGCTGGAGGCGCTGGCCGAGGCCGGCGTGACCCTGCCCGTGCTGCAGTTGGGGTTGCCCGACGCGTTCATCGATCATGGCGACCAGGCCGCCTTGCTGGCCGGCCAGGGGCTGGACGCCGCGGGCATCGAGCGTGCGATCCGGGCGCGTTTCGGCGAATTGCTGGCTTGAGGCCGGGCGTGGCGGGAACGGACTGTTCCATCCCGGCATCCTACAGATGGAAGGGTTTTCCCTGCGTGTGCGGTGACTTTGCGCGATAATGGGCGCCCTCCGCTTCAAAATTTCTGGGTTGCGTGCGACAAGCGTGCCCGTGACAGGTAAGGCGAAATGAATTCTCCTATTGATCCCGCGATCGTGATGCCCGATGTGCAAAGCTCGACGGATACGCGGCACATCCCGATCCAGCGGGTCGGCATCCGTGGCGTGCGCCACCCCATGCTGGTGCTGGCCGGCGACGGCGCGGCCCAGCCGACGGTGGCCAATTGGACGCTGACGGTGGCCTTGCCCGCGGAAGAGAAGGGTACGCACATGTCCCGTTTCGTGGCGCTGCTGGAAAAGTACCGCGCCACGCCCATGACGCCGGCGCTGTTCGCCGCCATGGCGCGCGAGATGCTGCCGCTGCTGCATGCCGAGCGCGGCGACATCACGGCCTCGTTCCCGTACTTCATCAACAAGTCGGCGCCGGTCTCCGGCGTGCAGAGCCTGCTCGACTACGAAATCCAATGGATCGCGCGCGCCGTGGGCGAACAGGTCGAGTTCGAGCTGGTCGCGCAGGTGCCGGTCACCAGCCTGTGTCCCTGCTCGAAGGCCATCTCCGAGTACGGCGCGCACAACCAGCGCTCGCACGTGACCGTGTCGGCGATCGTGGCCGGCGATTTCCGCATGGACGAGGTGATCCGCCTGGTCGAGGACGAGGCGTCGTGTGAGCTGTGGGGCCTGCTCAAGCGGCCCGACGAGAAGTACGTCACCGAGCGCGCCTACGACAACCCCAAGTTCGTCGAGGACCTGGTGCGCGACGTCGCCGCGCGCCTGAAGGCGCATCCGGGCATCGGCCGCTTCCGCGTCGAGGCCGAGAACTTCGAATCCATCCACAACCACTCCGCCTACGCCGTCGTGGAAGGCTGAGTGGCGCCTGCCGGCCCGGCCGCCCGCGGCGGCCGTGACCCGCGGTCCGGAGGGGCAATGCGTCCCTCAAATGCCTGATTCCGCTCGATCTTGCATCGAGATGCGCAATCGGCGATAATCGAGAGCTTTCTTGCTCGACTGCCTGGTTTTGGGTGGCGGGCTATCCCTTGCCGGGACCTGCATTGCATGGTTTGCGCCCGGCGAGACATCCTCAAGGAGTCAATACATGCGTCACTACGAAGTAGTGTTCATCGTTCACCCCGACCAAAGCGAGCAGGTGCCCGCCATGGTCGAGCGCTATCAAGCGCTCGTCACCGGCCAGAGCGGCACGGTGCATCGCCTGGAAGACTGGGGTCGCCGCCAGCTGGCCTATCCCATCCAGAAGCTGGTCAAGGCCCACTATGTCTGCATGAACATCGAGTGCGGCCAGGCCACCCTGGATGAGCTCGAGCACTCGTTCCGCTACAACGATGCGGTGCTGCGCCACCTCGTCATCAAGACCAAGAAGGCGCCCGCCGCGCCCTCGATCATGATGAAGTCGGTCGAGCGCGAAGAGGCCCGCAAGGCGTCGGCTGAAGCCGCCGCGACCGCGGCCGAGTAACAGGCTCAGGCAGAGCCTGGTTGGCAGACCCAGCGGCGACGGCAGGATGAACAGTCTGGAGCTCAGCGCCCGCGTTCTCGAATGCGGTGCCATGCGCCACACTCCCGCCGGATTGCCTGCGTTGGAATTGCTGTTGGCCCACGAATCCGAGGTCGTCGAAGCGGGGCATCCGCGCCGCGTCGAACTCACGATCTCCGCCGTGGCCCTGGGCGATCTGGCGTTGCTGTTGGCCGATATCCCGTTGGGGACCGAGATGCAGGTGCAAGGTTTTCTGGCGCCCGCCCGCAAGGACTCGGTAAAGGTCAAGCTGCATTTGCAGCAGGCACGCAGAATCGCCGGCAGCATGGGACGCGATCCGCTGGTGGGTTGATGCCAGTCAGGCTTTGACGGACAGATAACGGGCGAACCGGCAACAGGCGCAAGGCGCCGGGCCGGCCCAAACCAAACAAAGAGGCACATATCATGGCTTTCTTCGGAAAACGCAAGGAAAAACGCAAATTCACGCAGCAGAACCCGCTGTTCAAGCGTCGCAAGTTCTGCCGCTTCACCGCTGCCGGCGTTGAAGAGATCGACTACAAGGATCTCGACACCCTGCGCGACTTCGTGCAAGAAAACGGCAAGATCATCCCGGCCCGCCTGACCGGCACCCGTGCGATCTATCAACGCCAGCTGGACACCGCCATCAAGCGCGCGCGCTTCCTGGCCCTGCTGCCGTACACCGACAACCACAAATAATCCAGGGGCACTGACATGCAAATCATCCTGCTCGAAAAAGTCGCCAACCTGGGCAACCTGGGCGAAGTCGTGCGCGTGCGCGATGGCTATGCCCGCAACTTCCTGATTCCCCAGAAGAAGGCCCGTCGCGCGACCGACGCCGCCCTGAAGGAATTCGAAGCCCGCCGCGCCGAACTCGAAAAGATCCAGGCCGAGAAGCTGGCCGCCGCCCAGGCCCTGGCCGAGCGTCTGAACGGCTTCCAGCTGAAGATCTCGCAGAAGGCTGGCGTGGACGGCCGTCTGTTCGGCTCGGTCACCAACGCCGACGTCGCCGAAGGCCTGCGCAAGGCTGGCTTCGAAGCTGTCGAGAAGTCGCAGGTGCGCATGCCCAATGGCCAGCTCAAGGCCGTGGGCGAGTACCCCGTGCAAGCGGTGCTGCACGCCGACGTCGTTGCCGACGTGGTGGTGCTGGTCGAAGGCGAAATGGCCTGATCGTCCGGCATGCCTGAAAAAAGCCGGCCTGGTGCCGGCTTTTTTTTCGAGAGCGGCGCGGGCCGCGGGAGAAGCGCTACCATCAGCGCCATTGTTTCTGCTCGGGGGATGCCGGTTTGAACGAACCGCCACTACACCACAACGCGCCGCCCGGCCTGAGGGCGTGGCTCGACGGCGAACAGGCCGCCGCCATCCGTTCGGTCAAGGAGGTGACGGTCGATGGCGTGCCGTGCGTGGTGAAGCGCCGGCGCCCGGGCGTGCGCCGCGGCATCAGCTATGTGCTGCGCTACCTGCGCGCCTTTTTCCTGGCCGTGCTGTGCCGTATCCTGCTGGGCGAATTCCCGCGCCCCTCGGTGCTGCTGCGCAACGGCCTGGACTACGAGGCCGAGCGCCTGCGCCGCCTGCTGCAGGCCGGTTGCCGGGTGCCCGAGGTCTGGTGGCAGGAGCCCGGCCTGCTGGTGCTCGAGCACGTGGGCGACGACCTGCCGTTTCGCCTGCGGCAGGCCGACGAGGCGGGACGGGTTGCGCTGGCCCAGGCCCTGGCGCGCGACCTGGCGGAATTCCACGGCCGCGGCATGTGGCACGGCGGCGCCCAGGTGCGCAATGTCACGCTGCGCGATGGCAAGCTGTGGCGCATCGATTTCGAGGAAAACATCGGCGGCGCGCTGTCGCTGCCCCTGGCGCAGGCCTATGATCTCTACCAGACGCTGGCTTCGCTGGTGAGCCTGCGCAAATTGCCGCCCGACCAGGCGTCCCATCTGGGTAAACTCGTCCTGGACACTTATTTCTCGGCCCATCCCGACGCCGAAGTGCGCGCGCGCATCCGGCGCATCGCGCGCCTGGCCTGCGGCGCCGCCCGCTTGCTGCGGCCGCTGGGCGGCCGCCTGCCGTGGCGCGACGTGCGGGCGTTTTTCCGGGTGGCCGACACCCTGAGGTTACTATTGCACCCATGAATACCCCCGCCGATCCCCAGCTCGAATACCTGCGCGTGCCGCCACACTCGATCGAGGCCGAGCAGTCGGTGCTGGGCGGTCTGTTGCTGGACAACGCCGCCTGGGACCGCATCGCCGACGTCCTGGTCGAGGAAGACTTCTATCGCCACGACCACCGCCTCATCTGGCACCACATTGCCCGTCTGATCGGCCTGGCTCGCCCGGCCGACGTCATCACCGTCAACGAATCGCTGGCCAGCGCCGGCAAGTCCGAAGAGGTGGGGGGGCTGGCGTATCTCAACGCGCTGGCGCACAACACCCCGTCGGCGGCCAACATCCGCCGCTATGCCGAGATCGTGCGCGAGCGCGCCATGCTGCGCAAGCTGGTGTCGATCGCCGACGAGATCTCGGCGGCCGCGCTCAACCCGCAAGGCAAGGAGGCGCGCCAGCTGCTGGACGAGGCCGAATCCAAGGTGTTCAAGATCGCCCAGGAAGGCGAGCGCGGCTCGGCGGGTTTCCAGGAAATCCAGCCGCTGCTGACCCAGGTGGTCGAACGGATCGACGAGCTGTATCACCGCGAAAGCGAGTCCGATGTCACCGGCGTGCCGACCGGCTTTGCGGACCTGGACAAGATGACCTCCGGGCTGCAGGCCGGCGACCTGGTCATCGTGGCCGGCCGTCCGTCCATGGGCAAGACCTCGTTCTCGATGAACATCGGCGAGCACGTCGCCATCGAGCAGGGGCTGCCGGTGGCGGTGTTCTCGATGGAAATGGGCGCGGTGCAGCTGGCCATGCGTATGCTGGGCTCGGTGGGCATGCTCGACCAGCATCGCATGCGCACCGGCAAGCTGGTCGCCGACGATTGGCCGCGTGTCACCCACGCGGTGCAGCTGATGCAGGACGCGCAGGTCTATATCGACGAAACGCCGGCCCTCAGCTCGATGGAAGTGCGCGCCCGCGCGCGGCGCCTGGCGCGCCAGTGCGGGCAGCTGGGCCTGATCATCATCGACTACCTGCAGCTGATGTCCGCAAACAGCGCGGGCGAAAACCGCGCGACCGAAATCTCGGAAATCAGCCGCTCGCTCAAGGGCCTGGCCAAGGAGCTCAACTGTCCGCTGATCGCGCTGTCGCAGCTCAACCGCAGCCTGGAACAGCGCCCCAACAAGCGGCCGGTGATGAGCGATCTGCGCGAATCCGGCGCTATCGAGCAGGACGCCGACGTGATCCTGTTCATTTACCGCGACGAAGTCTACAACCCGGACTCGCCCGACAAGGGCTCGGCCGAGATCATCATCGGCAAGCAGCGTAACGGTCCGATCGGCACCGTGCGCCTGACCTTCCAGGGGTCGAGCACGCGCTTTCTCAATTTCGCGCCCGGCACCCAGTACTGAGCCGGCCGCCGCGCCCGGCTCAGTCCGGGCGTTTGCCGTAGCGCGTGGCCAGCACGGCGCACACCATCAGCTGGATCTGGTGAAACAGCATCAGCGGCAGCACGATGGCGCCCACGGCCTGTCCGGCGAAGATCACCTGGGCCATCGGGATACCGCTGGCCAGGCTCTTTTTCGAGCCACAGAACAGCAGCGTGATGCGGTCGGCCACATCGAACTTGAACAGCCGCCCCAGCAACAGCGAGCCCGCCATCGCCAGGGCCAGGATGATGCAGCACACGGCCAGCAGCCCCAGCAGGGCCGGTATCGGCGTATTGCTCCACAGGCCTTCGTTGACCGCTTCCGAGAAGGCGGTGTAGACCACCAGCAGGATGGATCCCTGGTCGACCCACTTGAGCAGGGCCTTGCGGCGATGCACCCAGGCGCCGATCCAGGGCCGCAGCAATTGCCCCAGCACGAAGGGCAGCAGCAGTTGCAGCATGATCTTGCCGACCGCGTCGAACGAGATCGGCGCGGCCGCGGCGCTGGCCACGACGGTGCCCACCAGCAGGGGAGTGATGAAGATGCCCAGCAGGCTGGAAGCCGACGCGCTGCAGACGGCGGCCGGCACGTTGCC
Source organism: Bordetella genomosp. 6 (assembly GCF_002119705.1). Classification (NCBI taxonomy): domain Bacteria; kingdom Pseudomonadati; phylum Pseudomonadota; class Betaproteobacteria; order Burkholderiales; family Alcaligenaceae; genus Bordetella; species Bordetella genomosp. 6. Next base: position 3,158,290 of record NZ_CP021107.1, on the reverse strand, counting down.
GCGCGCGATCGACGTGAAGGCGATCGCCGACTGCACCGTGGCTGGCAGGCAGCACAGGAACAGCACGCCCAGGTACAGTTCGGGCGTGACCAGCGGCTCGAGCACCGGCTTGAGGGCGACCCCCAGCAGCGGGAACATCAGGAACGTGGCCGAGAAGATCGTCAGGTGCAATCGCCAGTGCGTGATCCCCGCCACGATGGCGTCGCGCGACAGGCGCGCGCCGTGCAGGAAGAACAGCAGCGCCACCGCCAGGTTGGTTATCCAGCTGAACGCGACGATGCCCTGCCCGTGGGCGGGCGCCAGGCTGGCGATGATGACGGTGGCGACGAGCAGCAGCGTGAAACGATCGGGCAGGAAACGGGCAATGCGTTGCATCGGATTGGAAGAGGCGCTCAGAGGGTTTGGGTCGCCGCTATTGTAGGGTGCGCGGGATCAGGCCATCGTCAGCTGGCGGTCAGCTCATCGCCAGCGCGAGGTCGAAGGCCGCGACCAGCGAGGCGTGGTCGGCGATGCCCTGCCAGGCGATGTCGAACGCGGTGCCGTGATCGACGCTGGTGCGCACGAACGGCAGGCCGACGGTGACATTGACGCCCTGGTCCAGCCCCAGGTACTTCACCGGTATCAGGCCCTGGTCGTGGTACTGCGCCACGACGATGTCGAACTCGCCGCGGCGGGCCCGCATGAAGACGGTGTCGCCCGGCCACGGGCCCGAGGCGTCGATGCCTTCGGCGCGGGCCTGGGCCACCGCGGGGGCGATGATGTCGATGTCCTCGCGGCCGAACTTGCCGTCTTCGCCGGCATGCGGGTTCAGGCCCGCCACCGCCACGCGCGGCCGCGCCACGCCCATCTGGCGGCAGGCGCGGTCGGCCAGCCGGATGGCGCGCAGCTCGGTCTGCGGCGTGATCTGCGCCATCACCGCCGCCAGCGGGATGTGTATGGTGACCAGCAGCACGCGCAATTCGTCGTTGGCCAGCATCATGGCGAAGTCGCGGGTATCGGTGCGTTCGGCCAGGATCTCGGTGTGGCCAGGCTGGTCGATGCCGGCCAGCTGCATCGATTTCTTGTTCAGCGGCGCGGTGACGATGGCGCGGATGCGTCCGGCCCGTGCATCGTCGATCGCGGCGCACAGGTAATCGTAGGCGCCCTGGCCGGCCGCCGCGCTGACGCGTCCGGCGGGCAGGTCGGGCGGCAGCGGCGTGCCGCGGGCGATGACTTCGATGCAGCCGGGCTGGCCGCGGGCCTCGTCGATGCCGGCCAGTTCGAGCACGCGCAGCCGTGCGCCCAGCAGTTCGGCGGCGCGCCGCATGGTGGCCGGGTCGCCGTAGACGACCGCGGGCGCGCCCAGGCCCTGGGCGCAGGCCTTGGCGATGATTTCCGGGCCGATGCCGGCGGCGTCGCCCATGGTGATGCCGACGGGAAGCTGAGCGTTCATGGTGGCGGTGATGCTGAAGTCGGGAATGCAATCATGCTACACCGCCGCGCGCGCCTGTTCGTCGAGCAAATCCGATGAACCAAAAAAAAGGCCCCGCGGGGCCTTTTCCGGGATGGATGGACGCTAGAGCACGTCGCCGGCATAGTCGGCCAGGCGGGAGCGTTCGCCGCGCTGCAAGGTGACGTGGCCGGAATGCGGCCAGCCCTTGAAGCGGTCCACCACGAAGGTCAGGCCGGAACTGCCTTCGGTCAGGTAGGGCGTGTCGATCTGCGCCACGTTGCCCAGGCAGACCACCTTGGTGCCGGGGCCGGCGCGGGTGATCAGCGTCTTCATCTGCTTGGGCGTGAGGTTCTGCGCCTCGTCGATGATGAGGTACTTGTTCAGGAAGGTGCGGCCGCGCATGAAGTTCAGCGACTTGACCTTGATGCGCGAGCGGATCAGGTCCATGGTGGCGGCGCGGCCCCAATCGCCGCCTTCGCCTTCGCCCATGTTCAGCACGTCCAGGTTGTCTTCCAGCGCGCCCATCCAGGGCAGCATTTTCTCTTCCTCGGTGCCTGGCAGGAAGCCGATGTCCTCGCCCACCGGCACCGTGACGCGGGTCATGATGATCTCGGTGTAGCGCTTGGTCTCCAGCACCTGCGTGATGCCGGCGGCCAGCGCCAGCAGCGTCTTGCCGGTGCCTGCCTGGCCCAGCAGCGATACGAAATCGCATTCCGGGTTCATGAGCAGGTTCAGGGCGAAGTTCTGTTCGCGGTTGCGCGCCGTGATGCCCCAGACGTTGTTCTTGCCGTGGGTGTAGTCGCGCAGCGTGGCCAGCACCGCGGTCTTGCCGCTGACCTCGCGCACCTGCGCGTACAGCGGCATCTGGCCTTCGAAATACACGAACTGGTTGACCACGAACTGGGCGCACAGCGGCCCGCGGATGCGGTAGAAGGTCGTGCCGCCCTGTTGCCAGGATTCCACGTCCTTGCCGTGCTTGTTCCAGAAGTCTTCCGGGAGCTGCATCACGCCGGAATACATCAGGTCGGTGTCTTCCAGGACGTGGTCGTTGTAGTAGTCCTCGGCCGCCATGCCCAGCGCCCGGGCCTTCAGGCGCATGTTGATGTCCTTGGACACCAGCACGACTTCGCGCTGGGGGTGGCGTTCCTGCAGCGCGCGCACCACGCCCAGGATCTGGTTGTCGGCCTTGCCCATGGGCAGGTCCGACGGCAGCGTGCTGTGGATGGCCGTGGTCTGGAACATCAGGCGCCCCGTGGCGTCCTTGTTGCCCAGCGCGTTCAGCGCCAGGCCGTCATCCAGGTTGCCGGCGTCCTGCACCAGCGAGTCGAGCGAGCGGCTGACCTGGCGCGCGTTGCGCGCCACTTCCGACATGCCCTTTTTCTGGTGGTCCAGCTCTTCCAGCGTCATCATGGGCAGGAAGATGTCGTGTTCCTCGAAGCGGAACAGCGAGGTGGGGTCGTGCAGCAACACGTTGGTGTCCAGCACGAACAGCTTGCGCGCGGCGCTGTCGCTGCGTGCGCGGGGCTTGCGCGCGGGAGCGGGCTTGGGGGCGGGACGATGGGCCGCCGGCGCGGGGGCCGGCACGGGCGCTGGCGCTGGCGCCGCCACCGGGCGCGCCGGCGCCTTCTGCTGGGCCTTGCGCGCCGGCGCCAGGCCGGCCAGTTCGGGCTGCATCAGTGGTTCGTCAGTGTTGCCGGCGACCGCGGGTTTGCTGTTGGTACGTGCTGCCTTGGCACGGGCGGCGTCGCCCGAAGGGAAGGTCAGGATGGCTGCGGGACGATTGGGCAACTTCGGAAGCGGCATAGGTGTCACTCTCCTGTGTGAGCCGGCTTGGGGCGCCTGACAATGGGCAATATAGGCTTAGCCGATGCTCTTGGCGGCCTGCAGGACTTCCTTGGCGTGGCCGGGCACTTTCACCCCGCGCCACTCCTGCACCAGCACGCCATAGGCGTCGATCAGAAAGGTGCTGCGCTCGATGCCGCGCACCTGTTTTCCGTACATGTTCTTCTGCTTGATGACGCCGTACAGATTGCACACGGTTTCGTCGGCGTCGGAGATCAGCGGGAAGGGCAGCTCGTACTTGGTCTTGAAATTCTCGTGCGACTTGAGCGAGTCGCGCGACACCCCCAGCACGATGGTGCTGGCGGCCAGGAAGTCTTCGTACAGGTCGCGAAAGTCCTGGCTCTCGGTGGTGCAGCCGGGCGTATTGTCCTTGGGATAGAAATACAGCACGACCGCGCGGCCCTGGCACTGGTCCAGGCTCACGGGGCCGATGGTGCTTTCCGCGGTGAACAGCGGGGCGGGTTTGCCTATCAGCGGGGTCATCGCTAGGAGTCTCCGTCGGGAAGGAGGGCGACGACGACGCGTCGGCCCTCGGCCATCAGAATGTTGTAGGTGCGGGCGGCGGCCTGGGTATCCATCGCTTCGACGCCCACGCCCATGGCCAGCAGCGGGCGCAACTGCTCGGGGCCGAGCAGGTGCTGGCGCTTGCCGGTGCCCACCAGCAGCACTTCGGGGGCGTTGGCCGGGCGCGCGGCGGCGCCCGCCTCGGGCTCGTCCAGGAATGCCAGCGGATCGCGGACGACCTCGGCCAGACCGGCGGCTTGTTGCAGGAGGGAGGCGGTAATGTCGGCCGGACGCTGGACCGGCCAGCTTGCGACCGGGCCTTCGGGCGCGAAGGCGATGGCGTGGGAAAAGCGGACCTGGTTGACTTCGATGTACCCGTCACCATAGGCGGTGACGGTATTCAGCGCCGTCGCAGGATCGGTATGCAGCTTCAATAAATACTCCGACTATGTGGTTCCGATGATAGCGCATCGGCATGACAGCATGTTGCAGGGTATCCACGGGGCCGGCGGGGACGGATCAAAGTCCATTTGCCGGGCGGGCGGGCTTGCGCTAGATTACAGGGTTTTGTTGCGCTGCAATCTCGCGGCGCGCCGGCCGCGCGCGGCCTTTTCCCGCCCATCTTTCTGTCGCCCTTTAGGATTCCCATCATGAGGAAGTTCTCCCGCATCGAGCGCTTGCCGCCGTACGTGTTCAATATTACCGGCGAGCTCAAGATGGCGGCGCGGCGGCGCGGCGAGGACATCATCGACATGTCGATGGGCAACCCCGATGGCGCGACGCCGCAGCACATCGTCGACAAGCTGGTCGAGGCCTCGACCCGGCCCGACACGCACGGCTATTCGGTCTCCAAGGGCATCCCGCGCCTGCGCAAGGCGATCTGCGACTGGTACATGCGGCGCTACGCGGTCGAGTTCGACCCGGATTCCGAAGCCATCGTCTCCATCGGCTCGAAGGAGGGCCTGGCGCACCTGATGCTGGCGACGCTGGACCGCGGCGATACGGTGCTGGTACCCAACCCCAGCTATCCCATCCACATCTACGGGGCGGTGATCGCCGGCGCCAACATCCGCTCGGTGCGGATGACGCCCGGCATCGACTTCTTCGAGGAACTCGAGCGCGCCGTGCGCGAGTCGATCCCCAAGCCCAAGATGATGATCCTGGGCTTTCCCAGCAACCCGACCGCGCAGTGCGTCGACCTGTCGTTCTTCGAGCGCGTCGTCGCGCTGGCCAAGGAGCACGACATCCTGGTGGTGCACGACCTGGCCTACGCGGACATCTGTTTCGACGGCTATGTCGCGCCGTCCATCATGCAGGTGCCCGGCGCGCGCGACGTGGCGGTCGAGTTCTTCACCATGAGCAAGAGCTACAACATGGCCGGCTGGCGCATCGGCTACATGGTCGGCAACCGCGAGCTGGTGGGCGCGCTGGCGCGCATCAAGAGTTACCATGACTACGGCACGTTCACGCCGATCCAGGTGGCCTCGATCGCCGCGCTGGACGGCCCGCAGGATTGCGTCAGCGAGATCGTGGCGCAGTACCAGCGCCGCCGCGACGTGCTGGCGCGCGGCCTGCACGAGGCAGGTTGGAATGTGGAGATCCCGAAGGCGTCCATGTATATCTGGGCGCAGATCCCCGAGCCCTACAGGGCGATGGGCTCTTTGGAGTTCGCCAAGCGTGTCCTGTCGGATGCGAAGGTGGCCGTGTCCCCCGGGATCGGCTTCGGCGAGTATGGCGACGAGTACGTACGCTTCGCTCTTATCGAAAACGAGCAGCGCACCCGGCAGGCGGTGCGCGGCATCAAGGATATGTTCCGCAAGGACGGTTTGCTTAAATGAATCCGATGAAGGTGGGCCTGTTGGGCCTGGGCGTGGTGGGCGGCGGCACCTGGGCGGTGCTGGCGCGTAATGCCGAAGAAATCGCACGGCGCGCCGGACGGCGCATCGAAGTCAGCCGCGTCGCCGTGCGCGATGTGGCCAAGGCGCGCAGCCGCGTCGGGGACGGCGTCGAGGTTTCGACCGACGGCTTCGCCCTGGTGCGCGACCCGGCGGTCGACATCGTGGTCGAACTGATCGGCGGCGATACGCTGGCGCGCGAGCTGGTGCTCGAGGCCATTGCCCAGGGCAAGCATGTGGTTACCGCCAACAAGGCGCTGCTGGCCAAGCACGGCAACGAGATCTTCGCCGCCGCCTCGGCCCGTGGCGTCATGGTGGCGTTCGAGGCCGCGGTGGCCGGCGGCGTGCCCATCATCAAGGCGATCCGCGAAGGCCTGACCGCCAACCGCATCGAATGGGTGGCCGGCATCATCAACGGCACCACCAATTTCATCCTGTCCGAAATGCGCGCCCGCGGGCTGCCGTTCGCCGACGTGCTGGCCGAGGCGCAGCGCCTGGGCTACGCCGAGGCCGACCCCACCTTCGACATCGAAGGCGTGGACGCCGCGCACAAGCTGACCTTGCTGGCCTCGCTGGCCTTCGGCGTGCCGGTCCAGTTCGACAAGGCCTACGTCGAGGGCATCGCGCAACTGGCGCAGGAAGACATCGCCCACGCCGAGCGCCTGGGCTATCGCATCAAGCTGCTGGGCATCACCAAGCGGCGCGTCGATGGCATCGAGTTGCGCGTGCATCCGACGCTGGTGCCGGCCGAGCGGCTGCTGGCCAATGTCGAGGGCGCCATGAACGCCGTGCTGGTGCGCGGCGACGCCGTGGGCCCCACGCTGTACTACGGCCAGGGCGCCGGCGAAGAGCCCACCGCGTCGGCGGTGGTGGCCGACCTGGTCGACGTGACCCGCCTGCACACGGCCGATCCCGGCCACCGCGTGCCGCACCTGGCCTTCCAGCCCGATGCGCTGTCCGACCTGGAGATCCTGCCGATCGAGAAAGTCAGCACCTCCTATTACCTGCGCATGCGGGTCGACGACCAGCCCGGCGTGCTGGCCGACATCGCGCGCATCCTGGCCGATCGTTCCATTTCCATCGGCTCGATGATCCAGCAGCCCGCGCGCATCGGCGGCGCCGACATCATCTTCCTGACGCACGAAGCCGTCGAAGGCAACGTGAACCAGGCCATCGGGCTCATCGAAGCGCTACCGTTCGTGCGCTCGCAGGTCACGCGCCTGCGCATGGAAAACCTCACATGAAGTACATCTCGACCCGCGGCGGCATGGCCCCGCAGAGTTTCTCCGACATCCTGCTCGAAGGCCTGGCGCCCGATGGCGGGCTGGCCATCCCCGAGCAACTGCCGCAAGTCGACGCGGCCACGCTGGAGTCCTGGCGCGGGCTGTCGTACGCCGACCTGGCCTTCGAAGTGCTGTCGCTGTTCGCCACCGACATCCCTGCCGAGGACTTGCGCCGGCTGACGCGCGCGGCCTATCGCCAGGGCGTGTTCAAGAGCGAAGACATCGTCCCGGTGCGCGAGCTGGGGCAGGGGCTGCAATTGCTGGGCCTGTCCGAGGGGCCCACGCTGGCCTTCAAGGACATGGCGATGCAGTTCCTCGGCCAGGTCTTCGAATACGTCCTGACGCAACGCGGCACCACGCTGAACATCGTCGGCGCCACTTCCGGCGATACCGGGTCGGCGGCCGAGTACGCGCTGCGCGGCAAGCAGGGCGTGGCCGTGTTCATGCTGTCGCCGCACGGCCGCATGAGCGCATTCCAGCGCGCCCAGATGTACTCGCTGCAGGATGAGAACATCCACAACATCGCGGTGCGCGGCGTGTTCGACCAGGCGCAGGATATCGTCAAGCAACTGGCCGGCGACCTGGCGTTCAAGACGCGCTATCGCCTGGGCGCGGTCAACTCGATCAACTGGGCGCGCATCGCCGCCCAGGTGGTGTACTACTTCCACGGCTGGCTGCGCGCCGCGCCCAAGGGCGGCGAAGTGTCGTTCGCGGTGCCGTCGGGCAACTTCGGCAACATCCTGTCCGGGCATATCGCGCGCGGCATGGGCGTGCCGATCCGCCGCCTGGTGCTGGCCACCAACGAGAACAACGTCCTCGAGGAGTTCTTCCGCACCGGCGTGTACCGTCCGCGCGGCCCCGAGCACACCTACGCCACCTCCAGTCCGTCGATGGACATCTCGCGGGCCTCGAACTTCGAGCGCTTCGTGTTCGACCTGGTCGGCCGCGACCCCGCCCGCGTGGCGTCGCTGTGGACCGACCTGGCGCGCGACGGCAGCTTCGACCTGTCGGCGCTCAAGCCGCAGTTCGAGTCGCGCTACGGCTTCGTGGCGGGCGCCAGCTCGCACGCCGACCGCCTGCTGACCATACGCAATACCTTCGACGAAACCGGCGTGCTGGTCGACCCGCACACCGCCGATGGCATCAAGGTGGCGCGCCAGTTCATCGAACCGGGCGTGCCCATGCTGGTGCTCGAAACGGCCTTGCCGGCCAAGTTCGCCGAAACCATCGAGGCGGCCCTCGGACGCACCGTGCCGCCGCCGGCAGACCTGGCCGACCTCGAGTCGCTGCCCCAGCGCGTGACGGTCATGGACTGCGACGCACAGGCGGTGCGGGCCTTCATCGAGGCCCACGCCAAAGTGTAAATACGCCTTGCAGGCTGTTTGCAAGGGCAACCCCCGGCCGCCGCGAGGCGCCCGGGGGTTGTCTTTTCATGGCCGCCCGTACAGGGGGAAAACAGGGCATGCGCGACGGGGACGCAGCGATTACAGTCCCATGCATTTTGACCACATCCGGTCACCGCGCGGGGCCGGCGGGCGCACTACAGTGAAACGACATTGTCACTTTGGAGATTGCCCATGACCCTGAAAACCATGACGCTGGCTTTTGCCGTAACCGGCCTTGGCGTGTTGGCGGGATGCTCGTCGCCCTCGGTGGTGCAGCAGCGCGATGGCAGTCAGGTCGTGACGCCCGACGAGCCGAAGTACAACGAGGACACCGGCTTCTACGAGTACGAGAAGGACGGCCACAAGGTCCAGATGAACAAGGACGACGTGAAGACGATCGAGGAGGTCAAGTAGGCGAGGGTCCGCGGTCCAGGCTCGGCCAGGCGCGTTCCCGCCGCTGCCGGACCGCGAAAAAAGCCCGCCGGCGCGATGCCGGCGGGCTTTTCTCATGCTGGCGGGCCTAGCTGGAGCTGGCTTCGGCTTCGGCGTGGTAGCGGCCCACGCGCTCCACCTCGTTCTTCGAGCCCAGGATCACGGACACGCGCTGGTGCAGCTTGTCGGGCTGGATATCCAGGATGCGCCCCTTGCCGTCGATGGCCGCGCCGCCCGCCTGCTCGACGATCATGCCCATGGGGTTGGCTTCGTACATCAGGCGCAGCTTGCCCGCCTTGCCCGGCTCGCGGGCATCCCAGGGGTACATGAAAATGCCGCCGCGGGTCAGGATGCGATGCACGTCGGCCACCATGGAGGCGATCCAGCGCATGTTGTAGTCCTTGCCCAGCGGGCCGGTCTTGCCGGCCAGGCATTCATCGATGTAGCGCTTGACCGGCGGGGCCCAGTGCCGCATGTTGGACATGTTGATGGCGAATTCCTTGGTGTCCTCGGGGATGCGCATCGATTCGTGCGTCAACACCCACGAGCCCATCTCGCGGTCCAGCGTGAACCCCACCACACCGTTGCCGATGGTCAGCACCAGCATGGTCTGCGGGCCGTAGACGGCGTAGCCGGCCGCCACCTGCTGGCTGCCCGGCTGCAGGAAATCCTGCTCGCAGACTTCGTCGGCGCCAGCCACCCGGTGCGGCGCGCGCAGCACCGAGAAAATGGTGCCGATCGACACGTTGACGTCGATGTTGGACGAGCCATCCAGCGGATCGAACAGCAGCAGGTATTCGCCCTTGGGATAGCGGTTGGGGATCAGATGGATGGTTTCCATTTCCTCGGACGCCATCGCAGCCAGGTGGCCGCCCCACTCGTTGGCTTCGAGCAGGATTTCGTTGGACAGCACGTCCAGCTTCTTCTGCACTTCGCCCTGCACGTTCTCGCTTTCCAGGCTGCCGAGCACGCCGCCCAGCGCGCCCTTGCTGACAGCGTGGCTGATGGCCTTGCAGGCGCGCGCCACCACTTCGATCAGCAGGCGCACTTCCGGGCCGAGCGCCTGGGCCGAGCGCTGCTGCTCGACCAGATATTGGGTAAGGGTTTTACGTTTCAAGAGTAGCTCCTAAGCAGCCAGATCCAAGGCTTTCGATACGATTTCCTGCACGTTGCGCGACAGCCCGGCATGTCCGCGCACATGCGTCAGCGCGGCCTGCATGGCGCCGCGCAGCGGTTCGGCAAAGCGCGCCCAGTTGTCCAGGCCGCGCGCCAGGCGGGCGGCGATCTCCGGGTTGAGCGCGTCCAGGGCGAGCACCTGCTCGGCCCAGAAGTCATAGCCGCGGCCATCGGCGCGATGCATGCCGCGGGCGTTGTTCAGGCAGAACTGGAACACCAGCGCACGGGCGCGGTTGGGATTGCGCAGCGTAAAGGCCGGGTGCGCCATGAGGGCGCGCACCGTGTCGATGTCGGTCGAGCGCGCGGTGGCCTGCAGCGTGAACCATTTGTCGACCACCAGCGGGTCGTCGCGCCAACGTTCGTAGAACGCCGCCAGCGCGGCGGCGGCGCTGGCCGGGGCGCCGAAGTTCACCAGCGCCGACAGGGCCGCCATGCTGTCGGTCATGTTGTCGGCCTGGCCGTACTGGGCCTGCGCCAGGGCCTGCGCATCCGCGCTTTCGGCGGCCATCAGGTGGTTCAGCGCCTGGTTCTTCAGCGCGCGCCGGCCGGCCGGGCCAGCCGCCGGGCTGTAGGCGCCTGGCGTCTGGTTGGCGTCGAACGCCGCGCGCCAGGGTCCGGCCAGCTGGCGGCCCAACTCGGCGCGCAGGAAGTCGCGCGCCACGGCCAGGGCGGGCGGGTCGATCTGCTCCATGCGCTCGGCCAGGGTTTTTTCCGAGGGCAGCGCCAGGGCGCGGGCCCGATAGGCCGCATCCAGCGTCGGATCGGTCAGCAGGGCGCGCCAGGCCGCGATGAAGGCCGGGCGCACGGCCAGCGGCTGGCCGGCCTGGTGGCTGGCCGTCAGCGCCAGGATCTCGCGCGTGGCCAGTTCCTGTCCTGCCTCCCAGCGGGCGAACGGATCCGTGTCGTGCGCCGACAGCAGGGCCAGTTCGGTGTCGCTCCAGTCGTATTCGACGATGACCGGCGCCGAGAAGCCGCGCAGCAGCGACGGCACCGGCATGGCCGGCACCTGCTCGAACGTCCAGCTGGCGCGCTCCTCGGTCAGTTCGAGCAGCACGGTGTCGCGCGCCGGCTGGCCGTCCAGGTGCAGCGGCAGCGCGCGGCCTTGCGCGTCGAGCAGGCCGATGGCGAAAGGAATGTGGAACGCCTGTTTGGCGAAGTCGCGTCCGGCGCGCTTTTCCACCCCGACCGGGGCGCAGCGCTGGGTCAGCGTGACGGTGCAGCGGCCGCTTTGCGCGTCGTGGTCCAGCTTGACGCTGACGCGCGGCGTGCCCGCCTGACTGTACCAGCGGCGAAATACCGACAGGTCGCGGCCCGGATTGCGCGCGGCGTAGACCGATTCCATGGCGGCGACGAAGTCGTCGCAGGTCACGGCCTGTCCATCGTGGCGCCGGAAGTATTCATCCATGCCGGCGCGGAACCCCGACTCGCCCAGCAGGGTGTGCTGCATGCGGATCACCTCGGCGCCTTTCTCGTACACGGTGGCGGTATAGAAATTGCCGATCTCCTGGTAGCTGTCGGGACGGATGGGGTGGGCCATCGGTCCGGCGTCCTCGGGGAACTGGGCCGCGCGCAGCGTGACGACATCGTCGATGCGCTTGACCGCGCGCGCGCTCGCGGCGGCCTGTTCGTCCAGGCCGCGCGCCATCATGTCGGCGCTGAACTCCTGGTCGCGGAATACCGTCAGGCCTTCCTTGAGGCTCAGCTGGAACCAGTCGCGGCAGGTGACCCGGTTGCCGGTCCAGTTGTGGAAGTATTCGTGGCCGATGACGGATTCGATGCCTTCGTAGTTGGCGTCGGTGGCGGTGGCCGGATCGGCCAGCACATAGGCCGCGTTGAAGATGTTCAGGCCCTTGTTTTCCATCGCGCCCATGTTGAAGTCGCGCACCGCGACCACCATGAAGCGGTCCAGGTCCAGTTCCAGGCCGAAGCGCGACTCGTCCCAGCGCAGGGCGTGGCGCAACGATTCCAGCGCCCATTCGGTGCGGTCTTCCGAGCCAGGGTCGCTGTAGACCTGCAGCAGCACATCGCGGCCCGATTGGGTGCGCACGCGCTCCTCGCGATGCGTCAGGCGGCCGGCCACCAGCGCGAACAGGTAGCTGGGCTTGGGAAACGGATCTTCCCATTCCGCCTGCAGGCGGCCATCGGGCAGGGTGGCGGTGGCCAGCAGATTGCCGTTGGACAGCAGCACCGGATAGTCGGGCGCCGCGCGCAGCGTCACGCGATAACGCGACATCACGTCGGGCCGGTCGGCGAACCAGGCAATGCGGCGAAAGCCCTCGGCCTCGCACTGGGTGAAGAAGTTGCCGCCGGAGACATACAGCCCCATCAGGGTCGAATTGGCGGCGGGCTTGCAGCGGCTGACGATCTCGACCGCCGCGCTGGGCGGCAGGCCGCGCAATGTCAGGGCGGCATCCTCCAGCACATAGCCGTCACGCGCCCAGTCGCGGCCGTCGACGCGGATGGAAACCAGCTCGAGCGCTTCGCCGTCGAGTACCAGCGGCGCATCGTCCGGGGCATCGGCCTTGCGCGCCACCTGCATGAGGCAGCGCACGGTGGTCGAGGCGGGATCCAGGTCGAATTCCAGCGCCACGTCGGCGATGGTATACGGATAGGGCTGATAATCCTTGCGGTATACGGTGACGGGCGTGTCTGTGCGCATGGCCTACGAAACAGATGATGGACAATGCGGGTATTGTAGATGCAGCGCCGCATGCCCCCGCATTGCTCAGGTACCCAAATGAAACCTTCGCCGGGCGCGGCGGTCGAAGGAATATCCGGTTTGCGTCCGGCCTGGAGGGCCGCAGTCATGTTCAGTATTCACGCCTATTCGCGCCTGGCGCGGCTGGCCGGGCTGGCGGCCCTGCTGGCGGGCGCCGCGCTGGTGGCCGGTTGCGCCGCGCCCAGCGTGTCGGCACGCGTCACCTCGTTCCAGCAATGGCCGGACGGCGTTGCCGGACAGACCTACCAGTTCGCGCCTGAAACCGGGCAGCGCAACAATCTGGAATATCAGTCCTATCAGGACATGGTGCGCGCCGGTATCGGCGCCACCGGCCTGGTCGAGGCGCGCGAGGGCCGCAACGCCCGATTTACGGTGTCGTTCCGTTATGGCTCCGCCCAGACCCAGGTTATGGTGCGGCGGGCCTATGATCCCTATTTCTATGGCGGTTATGGCGGATATTACGGACCGCGCTGGTGGGGCGGCGGCGTTGGATACTGGGGGCCGGAATGGGTGGACGTGCCCACGGTTGCCTATCGCAACAGCCTGAGCCTGGAAATCCGCGATACCGCGCGCGGTGGCGCGGAAGTCTATCGATCGACCGCATACATTACCAGCGGGCGCGACGACCTGCTGGGCGCCATGCCCTATCTGGTGCAGGCAATATTCGACAATTTCCCGGGCAATAATGGCTCGGAACGCGAGATCGAATATCCGCTGGCCCGCTAGCGAATGCGCTGTCGCGGCGCATGGCCGTGGCGATGCCGGCGGCGTGATAAAAAAGGCGCGCCCTGGGGCGCGCCGGCATTCCGGGACGAACGGGCCGTTCAGTCGCGGATGAGGAAGGTGTCGCGATTGGCGCCGGCGGCCTCTTCGGCAGCCAGCCAGCGCGGCGCCTTGCCGCGGCCGCTCCAGGTTTCGCCGGTCTGCGGGTGGCGGTACTTGGGCGCTACCGCGCGCTTGGCGACCGGAGCGCCAGCCTTGCGGCGTGCCGGGGCGCTGGGCGCGCGCACCGACTTGGCCGAACCGAAGGCGGCAGCGATTTCCTCGGGAGTGATATTGTATTCACGCATCGACTTGACGATCGACGCGATCACGGGCTTGCGGCGCCGCGTATGCAGGGCTTCCGCCTTGCGCTTGAGTTTGGTGATTTCTTTCTCTATCTTGGCCTGCAGTACAGCATAGTTTTCACGGGGCATGGTTATTCCTAATTATTTCAAATGACTCGGTCGCCGGCTGAAGGGTATATATGATTGTTGTTTTTCAATAATACAGAAATTGCCCGGCACGGTGTGCTTCCAACTCAGGAAATTTTTGTTTCATATGACAGGCGACACTCGAACCGACGCAACCCCCGCATGCCGCGTGGCGGCCATACAGATGGTCACGGGGCCTGACGTGGATGAAAATCTCGCGCAAGCTGCTGAATTGATAGGGAAAGCCGCGCGGGATGGCGCGCGGCTGGTTGCATTGCCCGAGTATTTCTGTTTTATGGGGTATACAGATACGGACAAACTTGCCATCAAGGAAGAGAGCGGTTATGGCAAAATTCAGAGCTTTCTTTCAAATATTTCATCCCAATATGGAATATGGGTGGCAGGCGGCACGCTGCCATTAACCAGTCCGGACCCGCGGCGCGTATTCAATACAACTTTTGTATACGGTCCCGACGGCGAGCCGGCGGCGCGCTACGACAAAATCCATTTATTCAATTTCCAGCGCGGCGCCGAATCGTATGACGAGGCGATTGCCATCCGGCCCGGCGAACAGGTGCGGGTATTCGATGGCCCGTGCGGACGGGTCGGATTGTCGGTGTGCTACGACCTGCGGTTTCCCGAGCTGTACCGGGCCATGGGGACGGTCGACCTGATACTGGTGCCGGCCGCCTTCACCTACACCACGGGCCAGGCCCACTGGGAACTGTTGCTGCGCGCGCGCGCCGTCGAGAACCAGTGTTACGTGCTGGCGCCGGCGCAAGGCGGGCGGCATCCAACGGGGCGGCGCACCTGGGGCCATTCCATGCTGATCGATCCCTGGGGCCAGGTCCTGGACGTTTTGCCCGAGGGGCCGGGCGTCATCGGCGGTACCATAGAGGCTGCGCGCCTGGCCGAGGTACGCGCCAGCCTGCCCGCCCTGCGTCATCGCGTTCTCTAGACGGAATTCCATGAAATTGATAGATCCCGCCATTTCCGCCCTGGCCACCGCCAAGAATCTGCTGCTCGACCCCTGGGGGTTGAGCGAAGCGGATCTGGCGCGCGCCCTGGGCGAGATATTCACGCACAAGGTCGATTATGCCGATCTGTATTTCCAGTACACCCGCAGCGAAGGCTGGAGTCTGGAAGAGGGCATCGTCAAGACGGGCAGCTTCTCCATCGGCCAGGGCGTGGGCGTGCGCGCCGTAAGCGGCGAGAAAACCGCTTTTGCCTATTCCGATAGCCTGTCGGCCGACGCGCTGCTGTCGTCGGCGCGCACGGTGCGCGGCATTGCCCGGCAGGGCGCGGGCAAGGTCAAGGTGGCGGCGCAAGTACCGCCGGTCGACGGCCGCAGCCTTTATGCCGACATCGATCCGCTGGTCACCTTGACGGCGGCCGACAAGGTTGCGCTGCTCGAGCGCATCGAGCGCATGGCGCGCGCGCGCGACCCGCACGTGATCCAGGTGATGGCGGGGCTGGGCGCCGAGTACGACGTGGTGCTGGTGGCCGGCAGCGACGGCCGCCTGGCCGCCGACGTGCGGCCCCTGGTGCGCCTGTCGCTCACGGTGATCGCCGAGCGCAACGGCCGTCGCGAAATGGGGCACGCGGGCGGCGGCGGCCGCACCGGGCTGGCCTATTTCACCGACGACATCCTGCGCGACTACGTCGAGCGCGCGGTGCACGAGGCGCTGGTCAACCTGGAGGCGCGTCCGGCGCCGGCGGGCGAGATGACCGTGGTGCTCGGCTCGGGCTGGCCCGGCATCCTGTTGCACGAGGCGGTCGGCCACGGCCTGGAGGGCGATTTCAACCGCAAGGGCTCCAGCGTGTTTTCCGGCCGCATCGGCGAGCGCGTGGCCTCGCCCGGCGTGACCGTGATCGATGACGGCACCTTGCCCGACCGGCGCGGATCGCTGAACATCGACGACGAAGGCAACGCCACCCAGCGCAATGTGCTGATCGAAGACGGCATCCTGCGCGGGTACATGCAGGACACCCTCAATGCCCGGCTGATGAAGACCGCCGCGACGGGCAACGGCCGGCGCGAGTCGTTCGCGCACCTGCCGATGCCGCGCATGACCAACACCTACATGCTGGGCGGCGCCACGCCGCCCGAGGAAATCATCGCTTCGGTCAAGCGCGGCCTGTATGCGGTGAACTTCGGCGGCGGCCAGGTCGACATCACCAATGGCAAGTTCGTGTTCTCGGCTTCCGAGGCGTACATGATCGAAAACGGCAAGGTCACCTATCCGGTCAAGGGCGCCACCCTGATCGGCAACGGACCGGACGCCATGAATCGGGTCAGCCTGATCGGCAACGACATGCGCCTGGATTCGGGTGTCGGCACCTGCGGCAAGGATGGCCAGAGCGTGCCGGTAGGGGTCGGCATGCCGACCCTGCGCATGGAAGGCTTGACCGTGGGCGGCACCGCCTGAAGGCTGCCAGGGACGTATCGCCGTCCCGGCGTGGAAAGACCGCGTGGTGACGCGCGGTTTTTTTTGTGCTAGAGTCTACCGCTATGAAATTTGCGTCCCCCGCTTTTTACTTTTATTTTTGGTTTCTGAAGCCGCTGGCGGAGGAAGGGACGCGTGTTAACTGAAGTTTGGTAAAGAATCCCCGAAAAAGCCGCCAGCATAGCTGGCGGCTTTTTTCTTGCCGTCAGTCTGGCGGGCAACCCCAGGAGCCGTGCCGTGTCGCACAATACCGATGACCTTCGTATCCGTGAAATCAAAGAGCTGAATCCTCCCGCGCATGTGATGCGCGAGTTTCCGTGCTCGAAGGATGTTTCTGAAACCGTCTACGCCGCCCGCCAGGGCATGCATCGCATCCTGCATGGCATGGATGACCGCCTGATCGTCGTGATCGGCCCATGTTCGATCCACGATACCAAGGCGGCGCTCGAGTACGCGGACCGTCTCAAGCCGGTGCGCGACCGCCTGGCCGCCGACCTCGAGGTGGTGATGCGCGTCTACTTCGAAAAGCCGCGCACCACCGTAGGCTGGAAGGGCCTGATCAACGACCCCGACCTGGACGGCAGCTTCGATATCAACAAGGGCGTGCGCGTGGCGCGCGAACTGCTGCTGGACATCAACAGCCGCGGCCTGCCGGCGGGCTGCGAGTTCCTCGACATGATCACCCCGCAATACATCGCCGACCTGGTGTCGTGGGGTGCGATCGGGGCGCGGACGACCGAAAGCCAGGTTCACCGCGAGCTGGCTTCCGGCCTGTCGTGTCCGGTCGGCTTCAAGAACGGCACCGACGGCAATGTGAAGATCGCCGTCGACGCCATCAAGGCCGCTTCGCAGCCGCACCATTTCCTCTCGGTGACCAAGGGCGGGCATTCGGCCATCGTGTCGACCGCGGGCAACGAGGATTGCCACGTCATCCTGCGCGGCGGCAAGGCGCCCAACTACGATGCCGCCAGCATCGAAGCGGCCTGCCAGGACATGGCCAAGGCGGGCCTGGCCCAGCGCATCATGATCGACGCCAGCCATGCCAACAGCAGCAAGAAACCCGAGAATCAGCCGCTGGTGGTCGACGATGTGGCGCGCCAGATCGAGCAGGGCGACGCCCGCATCGTGGGCCTGATGATAGAAAGCCACCTGCTGGGCGGCCGCCAGGACATGGTGCCCGGCCAGGCCCTGACCTACGGGCAGAGCATCACCGACGGCTGCATCGACTGGGACGCGTCGGTGCAGGTGCTGGAGCGCCTGGCGCAGTCGGTGCGGGAGCGTCGGCGCACGGCGCTGAGCGCCGGCAAGTAGGGGCGCGGCGCTACGATCCCGGTCACGGCGGTACGTGCGAGGCGGCGCCCGCGCCGCCCATCTCGGCCGCGGCGTTGCGGCAGCGGCCCACCCGGCACGGGCCGAAGTGCACTACGTCGTAGCGCACGCCGCTTTCTCCCGCCGCCTTCAGCACATCCGACAGATGGCGCTTGCCTGCCGGCTCGGTGATGACGGCCAGGTCCACATCCGCGCTGCTGCCGTCGGCGTTGTGCCGACGCAGGAAGTCTAGGGCGAACTGCTGGTGGTAATACAAGGCGTAGTTCTTCATCGTGGCTGCCCCGGCGATGGATGCTCGCCAGCCGACGGCGCTGGCGAGCATGGCATCGGTCAAGGCCTGCGGGCTCGTATTGCGCAGGCGCGCCAGCGCTTCGAGATCCGTCGGCGATATGGCCAGGGCCGGTTGCAGCCCAGTGTAGGCGTCGTGCGCGCGCGCGGCGACTTCCTGGTACACCGGGAATCCCTTGGTCGGCATGGCGTTTTCGGTGTAGTAGTCGATGCGCATGTTCGCCGGCAGCTCGGCATAGCCGTCGCCCCGGACGCGCCTGAGATACCGCGACGTCGTTCTGTCCTTCCAGCCGCCATGCGCCAATACCACCAATTGGCGCGCCTGGCCGCTTTGCGACAACGCGACGCCGTGTGCCACCGGTAGCACGATCCGGTTCGGCGCCGCCGCTGATGCTCCCGCTTGCGGCCGCGGCTCGTTCAGTCCGCCGTGCTTCACGATGTGCTTGCGGCCCGCCGTATCCACGTCGACCCTGCCGGCGTAGCCCGTGACCGTCGGCGCCAGGCCGTATCCGGTGGCCAAGGCATTGCCGAACAGCTTGCGCAGGCTGGGGCGCGCGACGCAATCGGTCTGGCAGCCGACCAGCGTCACTTTTTCCAGCCGCGAGGGCGGTCCGGCATGCTGGATCGTGCTGGCCATATGCGCCAGTTCTGCGGGCGTATTGCCGCCCAGCAACGGCATGTTGTAGCGCGGGGCGCCGTGGCCCACGAACTGGATCTTCAGCGGGCCGGACGCCGGCGTGTCGTCTCCCTGTTTCAACATCAGGGTGCCTTCCCGGGTCTGGCCGTACCAGAGCGTAGTCGCTGCGTGCTTGCGAAACAGCCTGCGCGCAGCGGATTCGGTGACGGTGTCGGAGCCCAGCTGCACTATGACGCGCTGGGCATAGCGGTCGGGGCCGTACGGCGCCTGCGCTCGCGGCGAGGCCGGGCGTGCCATGCCGGCGCCGGAATGCCATCGCTGCATGACCAGCTTGTCCGGCGCCGGTACTGGCGCGGCAAGCTGTTGCATCGGGGTATCGGTAGCCGGGAGTTCCCCACGGCAGCACGCATAGTGCATGAGGTCGTACCGGACGCCGGACCGGGCTACGGCCTGCAATATTTCAGATAGCCTGATTTCGGAGCCCGGCGCGGCCTGCGCGAGATCCATGTCCGGCTGCTGGCGGGCGGCATGGAAGTCGTCGATGGCGCCGAGTCCGGTCTCGGGCGCGGGGCTGACCACGTAGTCCTTGATCAGCGTGCCGGGTGCGCCGATATCCTGGGGCCGGGTCGCGCCGACCAGGGCGTGGCGGGCGACGTCGAAGGGAAGCTGATGCTGGTGCGCGAAACCGCGGATCACGGCACGCGAGAACAACTCCGCGGCGCCCTGGCCCCGTGCGGCCAGCATGGGCGCGCGCAGCGCGGCCTGAGCGGGCAGGCCGCCGATCAACTGGTTTTCCCGCGAGTAGAAATACATGGACGTGTTCGCGGGCAGGCGTACCCAGCCTGCCGGGGATGCGTCGCCAGGCTGGGCAGCGGGCCCGGGGCGGGGCCAGAACCCGTGTCCGACGATCGCCAATTGCCGCGCTTCGCCGCTTTGCGACAGGGTGACGTTGCCGTCTCGGAATACGCGCGGCGCGGGCGCGGCGTCGGCCGGAGGCGTGTCGCCCAGGCCGCCCTGTTCCACGCCATGCTTGCGGCCGGCGGAGTCGACGTCCACCCGGCCGGCGTAGCCCTTGATCTCCGTCCTGAGCCCGCCCGTGGTGATCAGGTAATGGTTCAGCAGGTTGCGCAGGCTGGCGCGCGACGCGCAACCGGTGTTGCAGCCGACCAGGGTGATTTTCTCCACCCGGGCCGCGGCGGGCAGCCCCTGCCGGATGGCCGGCAGCATTCGCGCCAGGTGCGCGGCATTGTTGCCGCCCAGCAGCGGCATGCCTTCCAGTACGCTGCCATGGCCGACGAACTGGATCTTCTGGGGGCCGGTTGCGGGCGCGGCGGCAGCCTGCACTTGCGCCAGTTGGCCATCGGCGTCCTGGCTGTACCAGCTGGCATTGCCGGCATGCTTGCGGAACAGGCGGCGCGCGGCCGTCTCGGTCAACGCATCGCTGCCCAGCTGGACGATGGTACGGTGGCCATAGCGGTCCGGACCGTGCATGGGAGGTTCCGCGTCGACGGGCGTGGGGGGGCGCGGCCGCGCCACGCCGGACCGCTCGCGCCATTGCTGCAGATAGCGCGCCGACACGGTCGCCAAGGGGGGCGCGACGGCATCGGGCGCCGCGCCCGGCGCAGCGGTCTCGCCGCGGCAGCAGGTGAAATGCAGTAGCGGATAGTGATGGCCGGACGCTTCGATGGCGGCCAGCACATCGGACAGCGTGCCGCGCGTGTTGGCGACCGCGAGATCGACGTCGGCCTGGCGGCGCTGGGCGTGGAATTGTTCGACGCCGATGACCAGCGGGTCGATCGCGGGGGCGAGCCGGTAGTTCTTGACCAGCGCGCCGGCGGCCGCCACTTCCTGCACGCGCGTGCTTTCGACCAGCGCCGCGCGGGCGACGTCGAACGGCGCCTGCCGCGCATGGGCGAATTGGCGGATGACCGAGGCCGGGAATTCCTTGACGAAGGGCCGGCCTTGCCAGGCCAATTCCGGATTGCGTGGAATCGCGCGCGCCGGCACTGCCGAGGTCTGCTGGTGATCGACGCTGTAGAAGTGCATGCGCGTGCCAGGCGGCAGGCGCAGCCAGCCCGCCGGGATATCGCTGGAGCCGGGGGTATCGGCCGGCGGACGGGTCCAGCCGGAGTGGCCCTGGATGAGCAGTTGGCGGGCGCCGTCGCTTTGCGACAGCGTGATGGGGCCATGCGTGAACAGCCGCGCCGGCGCGGGTGCGGACGGGGCGGCGGACACGGCCGCGCCAGGGCCGGCCGCCGCGGGTTGCGCGGGCGGGCGCGGCGAGGCAGGCTCGTCGGCGGGCGGCCGATCGCCGAGGCCGCCCGTGGCGACGCGGTGCTTGCGCCCCGCGCTGTCGACGTCGATGCGTCCGGTGTAGCCCGTCACGGTCAGGGCGGGCGCGTCGGGGCGGGAGGCCAGCAACTGCCGGAAGGGTTCGCGCAGGCTGGGGCGGCCTGTGCAGTCGGTGTCGCAGCCTACCAGCGCGATCTTGTCCAACCGGGCGCCGGCCGGGCTGTTCCGTTCCACCTGGTTCAGCAGCTCCGCCAGCGTTGCGCCGGCGTTGCCGCCCAATAGCGGCACGCCATGGTAGACGTCGCCGTGGCCGACGAATTGGACCTTGTGCGGGCCGGGGGCCGGGGCGCCAGCCTGGCGTACGGATTCGAGCTGGCCATCCCGGGTCTGCACATACCAGTTGCTGTTGGCGGGGTGTTTTCCATGCAATGCGGCAGCCGCTCGCGCTGTCGCCGCGTCCGTGCCGAGCTGCACGATGCTGCGCAGCGCGTACGGGTCGGCGCCGGCCGCCGGCGCTGCGCGCGACGAGGGCGGCAGGGGCAGGGCGTGCACGGGCGCCGAGCTGGCCAGCCAGGAACGGATCAGCGATTCGTGCGGCGGCAGTTGCGGACTGGGCGTATCCGATCCGGGCCGCTGGAACTCTCCCCGGCAGCAGGTGTAATGGATCAGGGGGTACGAATATCCGGAGGCCGCGACGGCAAGCAGCAGGTCCGACAACAATGCGCCCTTGCCGGGCGCCGCCGAGGCGAGATCCACGTCGGCCTGGCTGCGCGACTGGTGGAACGCCAGGGCGGCGTCGCGCTGCGGGTCGATCGGCGTGATGAGGTAGTTCTTGACCTCGGAGCCCGGCGCGGCGGCTTCCCGTACCCGGGTCGAGGTTTCGAACCCTTGGCGCGCCACGTCGAACGGCACCTTGGCCGCGTTGGCCACGCGCCGTATGCGCTCGGCGGAAATCTGGTCGGCAAAGGGTTCGGAACGCCAGGCCCGTTCCGGGTTGTCGGGGATGTTGCGCAACGGAATCGCGCTGACCATCTGTCCGTCGTCCGAGTAGAAATGCATGCGTGTGCCGGCGGGCAGGCGCACCGTGCCGCTGTAGCTGGGCGCGACGGCGAGGTCGGGCCGCACCCAGCTGCCGTGGCCATCGATGACCAATTGCCGGGCCTGGCCGCTTTGCGCGATATTGATGGGGCCGTGGGAAAACACGCGCGGCACGGGCTGCGCGCTTTCGGGGCGATTGTCGGGGTTCGTATCGCCCAGCCCGCCGCTGAGGACAGGGTGCTTTTTCCCGCTGCGGTCCACGTTCACCCGACCCTCGTATCCCTTGACCTGCGGGCCGGGCGCGGCCGGGGCCGAGAGCGTCTTGCGCAGTTGCGTGGCCAGGCTGTCCGGCGACGCGCAGTCGCTGCCGCAGCCGACCAGGGCGATCTTCCGCACCGGCGCGCCGGGCCGGCTTTCCTGAAGTTGCGCCACCATCGCCGCCAGTTGCGTACTGTCGTTGCCGCCGAGCCGGGGCCGCGCATTGTCGGCGGAGCCATGGCCCACGAACTGGAGTTTGCCGGGTCCCGGGCGCGTAGCGGCCAGCGGGCGGGCCGGCGCCAGCACGCCATCGGCGCGCTGCACGTACAGGTCCGAGTTGCCGGGGTGCTTGTGGTAGAGCGCGCGCGCCGCTTCGGTGGTAGCCGGGTCGGTGTCGAGCTGGACGATGACGCGACTGGCGTAGGGGTCCGGGTGCCGGCCGGACGGCGCTTGCGGCTTGCCGGACGGCCGCGCCGCGGGGGGGCGGACGGGGGCGGTCTGCGGCGTGTAGGGCCGTTCGGGCGCGGGGCGTTCGAAAGAGATTTCCGTGCGGCCGGAGGCCCAGCGCTCGTCGCGCGCCACGATGACGGCACGGCCGGGGTCGGTGTTCAGCGTTCCCGTCACGCCTGCCTGCGCCGCGTAGCGGGGCGCGCCGGGCGCGCCGCCCACGGCGATGGTGGCCTGCCGCACGGCCCGGTATTGCTCGACGGCCGGGCGGCCCAGCGTCAATGACAGGGCGGGGTTGAGGGTGGTCGACGATATGCCGATGCTCGCGCCGGCCTCGTATCCATCCTTGTCGCGATAGTCATGCAGGGCCTCGGCGTGAATCCGGCCGGCGATGTCCATGTTGCCCTGCTCGGACGAATCGGCGATGAGCGCGCCGCGCAGCCGGGCGTCTCGTCCGACCGTCGCGCGCAGGCCCTGGGAGGCCAGCAGGCCCGCCTGGCCATTCTGCGTCAGGGCCTGGTAGTCGTGTTCGTGGCGCACGCCCGCCCCGATGGTGCCGACCGGCGCCACGAGGGTCCGGTTCTGGATCGCCGCACCCAACGAGACTTCCCAGTTACCGCCGGTCTGCCCGAATCGCTGCTCGTCCTGCCGCGAGATGGCGTTCAGGTCGCGCGCGACATGCAGGTCCATGCGGGTCGCCTGGGCCATCGATGCGTCGAGATTGAGATCGCGCGCCTGCAGGTGCAGCTGCGTGCCGCGCAGCGCCGAGCCTTCGTAAGTCTGTCCGGCGCCGTGGCGCACCGTGTGCGAGCCGTTCAGGCCCGCGGTGACGCCGACGCCTGCCGCGGCCTGCATGGCGTTCGCGCCGGCGTTGACGGTCTGGTGCAACTGGAGATCGTGCTGTGCGCCCGACTCCTGGTTGCGGCTTGCGGCAGCGCGGGCGTTGATGTCGCGCCGGGCCGACAGCGCCAGCCAGTCGGCGCCGCTGAACTTCGTTCCGGCCAGGTCGATGTCCTGTTCGGTGGCCCGGATGTCGAGGTTGCCGCCGAAGTAGTTGGTGTTTTCGGCCTGGGTATTCCTGTGCGAGTAGGCGTAGCCCGTCGCGAGCGTTGCGCTGACGTTGAGCGCCGCGGTGTCGGCGGTCGCGAGCTGTGTCGCTTCGCCCGCCATCTGCAGGGCCATCTGGCCGGCGTGCACCTGGCTATTTTCCTGCTGCGCCTCGGCCAGCGTGTCGCCCAGGCGGGTGGCGGCGGTCACCACGCTCGAGGTCAGCGCGCCGTCGATGCTGGCGCGCAGGTAACTGCTGGCCGTGAGGCTGTCGGTGAGGTTGAGATACTTGGTGGCGGCCACGCGCGCGGCGCGGATGCGCAGCAAATCTGCGGGGATGGCGCCCGATGCCGCGTGTGTGCCCTGGCCGTAGCGGTCGCGGTTGATGTCGGCGCCGCCCAGATCGGCCGTGTTGCCGACCGCCAGCAAGCCCGCGCCGAAATTGAGATCGGCATTGCGATAACGGGTCATGCGCGATACTTCGTATTCGCGCGTCGATTCGAACCCGACCGAGGCATTGGCGCCGGCGGTCTGGCCTCGCCCGGCGTGCGCTTGCAGACCGCCTTGCGCGCTCAGGTCGATGCCGGCCTCGTAGCCGCCGGCGCCGGCGGACAATCTGAGGAACAGTTGATCCACTCGCTTTGCGCGTTCGGCATACGCATGGTCGGCGGCTGCGCGGGCGTTGAAATCGTGGGCGACCTGCAGGTCGGTCTGCTGGAAGCGGGCGCTGCCGCCCTCGATATCGACGTCCGTGGCATGCCCGCTCAACATCGCGCCCTCCAGCGTCGTGCCCTGGAAGCGTGCGTGGCTGGCGGTGGCGGTTTCGGTCTGCGACGACAGCAGCCACAAAGCCTTGTCCAGGCCGTACCGGCTGGTTTGCGAATAGCTGCTGTCGACGTCATGCAGGCCGCCCAGCCGGACCTTTTCCGCCTCCAGGCGGACATGGTCGCCCGAGAGTGTAGCGCCGGCGCTGTCCAGCCGTTTGGCGGCAATGTACAGCAGCCCCGCGGCATCGGCGCGGCCGTTCAGGCGCGCGTCGTGGCGCGAGACCAGCCGGCCGCGTGCATCGTAGCGCGCGCTGGCGGCCAGGCTGACCCGCTCGCCCGTGAGATAGGCCTGCGCGGCGTCCAGCAGGCCGCCCTGGATCGCGATGTCGCCGCCCCGGATGGCCAGCGTGCCCAGCGCCCGCGCGCCGCCGGCGATGCCTTTGTCGTTGGTCAGGCGGACAGCGCCGCCCGAAGCATCCAGGATGACGTCCTTGCCCAGGAATGCCGCATTGCCGGATTCGATCGCCGCGCCGCCGGTGTCGGCGAACACCGTGCCCGCCGACGCCATGAGCGCGCCGCCGGCCTCGCGCGTGGCGCTCGCGGCCGTCCGCGTCGCGCGAGTCAGGTATACCCGCGGCGCAAGCACCTTCTGGCCGTCGATCGTTTCCCGTACGTACCAGACGAAGTCGCGGCTGGCGCGCGCCAACTGTTCGGCGGTCGGCGCCTGGCCCACGCGCAGCCCCAGCTCGGCGGCCGCCAGCGGCGCCGCCTCCATCAGCGACCGCACCAGCGCCAGGCCGCGCACGGCGTTGCGGTACTCTTGGCCGCCCATGGCGCGCGAGATCTGTTCGCGGATCAGCCGGGTCTCGAAATAATTGTCGCCGATGGTCCGCAGCGGCCGGTCCGGCCGGTAGCCGATCAGGTCGAAGAAATACCGGGAACCGTAATAGTGGCTTTGGTCGAGATAGGCCAGACGCGTTTCGTACAGGGGCTGGGGCAGGTCGGGCGGCGTGGCCGGTATGTCGTTGCCGCCCGGCCCGGCAGTGGCGCGCGCCGGCGCGGTGCGCGCGAACAGGCGCCGGTTTTCCAGCAGGGCATGGATGCTGTCCTTGAGTGTCACCGCGGACCCGGCGTCGGGATGGCGGATCGCGTCGATGGAGCCGCGCGGCGTCTCGATCCGCTGTTCGCCGATGTGCACGGCCATGTTCCGGGCCAGCAGGCCGGCGACGTTCTCGCCATTGGTGACGCGCCCGCCCGACAGCATCAGGCCGGCGCCGCCGGCCAGCACGGTCTGTTGCGCCGGATAGAAGGCCAGTTCGCCGCCGGATGCGCGTCCCTGGGCGGCGACGCGATGCTTGAAGCCGGCGTAGCGCGCCATCAGGGTGGGGCGGTCGACCGGGCCGCGCCAGTCCGGCCCGAGCACCGCCGCCATGGCCTGGGCGAACAGCGCCACGGCAGGCCGCCTGGGCGGCAGGGTGGCCTGGTCGAGTAGTTGCGCGATACGCGTGGTGCCGGCTGTGCAGGCCCCCGCCCGGGGGGAGCAGAGGGCGGCGGCGATCAGTTTTTCGATCTCGGCGGCGGGCTTGGCGCGCGCGTCGAAAATCGTCTGCGCCAGTGCGGCGACCGCCGCATCCACCTCGGGGGTGCGAGTCTCCAGCTGCGCCAGCTTCTCGCCGTAGCGGGCGCGCAGCGCGCCGTCCACGCGCTGCCGCGCGGTTCGTATCGCCTCGGCTCGCTGCGCGGCCTCCAGCGCCGTTGCGTATTCGGCCAGGTCCTTGCGGTATTGCGCGACGAGCGCCTGGCCGGCCGGGGTGTCGCGCGTCTTGGCCCGCGGGTCCAGTACGGGCGGGCGGGGCACCGGCGGCGCCGTCGGGTCGGGCGCGCCGATATAGCCCAGGTCGAGATTGCGCAGTGTCTGGAATGCCCATTCCGGCCAGGTTCGGTAGTAGCCCCAGATGTATCTGGGCTCGTCGTTCGACAGCAGGAAGTCCAGAAACTGGTAGAGCGTATGGAATTTCCAGAGCGCCGGGGCGACGTGCTGCGCACGGCTGTCGGTAACCCGCAGCACGATGGGGGCGGCCAGCGGCCGGCGCAGGTACTCGTCCACGGACAGGCTCAGGTGCAGCGATGCGTTGTCGACGTTGCCGTCGACCAGCGCCATCCCGCCTGCCTCGATGCGCCCCTGGTTGGAGACCCGGGCCTGTCTGCCTTTCTGCCCGCCCTGGTTGAGGTAGAGATTGCCGCCGGCCTGCACCACGGATTGGGCGACCCGCACGTCCTTGCCGTCGTAGCGTGGCACGCGTATGCCTGCCACGCCGTTGGCGAACAGTTCGTGCCAGGCGACGGCCGCCGAATGGTAGCGGTCGTAAGTGCCCCCGCCTATTGCCGCGTAGCCTGCCGGGACGATATGGCCGCCAAGGCGCGCCGGATTGCGCAGCAGCGGCGCATCGGCCCGCAGGTCGCCGCCGGCGCGGATGACGCCCAGGCCGTTGTCGATCGCATCGCGGGCGTCAAGCAGCATGTCGGCGGCGCTTTCGATGATGGCCGCCTCGCGGTTGATGATGCGGGCGCCGCGCAGCCGCAGGTCCGCGCCGGACCACAGCAGCGCGCCGGCGCCGTTTTCGATGTCGTTGGCGGCGGATTCCAGCCACAGGCCCTGGCCGGCGGCCAGCGTATCCTGGTTGCGGATCGCGCCGCGCGCCTGGACGGACAGCCGGCCCGGCGTCTCGCTGCGCGCGCGGTTGTCCAGGCTGGCGACCTGCAGCAGCGTCGTTCCCTGCGACACGGGCAGGCGGTGATCGGCATCGAGCGTCAGGTCGACGTCCGGCAGGCTGAGCGCCAGGTCGCCGCCGATGCCGATGCTGCCGTTGTTCGCAAAGCTGCTCAGCGCGAACGAGGCGTCGCCGTTCGCGCCCATCGTTCCGGAATTGGCGAAGGGGCCGCCCGCCGCGATGGACAGCGAACCGCTGGCCGCCATGCCGCCGGTATTCTCGAGCTCGCCGGCGGCCTGCAGCGCCAGCAGCGCGCCGGCGCGCAACACGCCGGCATTGCGGATTTGCGCTCCTTGCGCCTGCAGCACATCCGCCTGGATCTGGCCGAGGTTGACGAAGGCGCGCGTGGTTCGCAGCTGCGCGTCGGCCGCGTCGAGCAAACCGCCGTTCTCGAGCGCGCCGGCCGTGGCCGTAAGGGTGCGTCCCGCTTGCGCCATGCCCGATTGCTCGAGCTGGTCGGCGGCCAGGGCAAGGTCGCGCCCGGCCAGCGTGCGGGCGTCGGCCGTCAGCCGCATGGCGTCGTCGGCATGCATGTCGATGTCCTGATTGGCCCGCAGTACGCCGGTGCTGTCGATGCGCGCCGCCTTCAGAACCAGGTCCGTCACGCTGCCGATCGTGCCGCGCTGGTCGAGTCCTTGGCCGGCGCGCATGTCGACCGATCGCGCCGCGACGTCGCCGGCAGCGTCGTTGACGATGTGGCGGGCGCGCCAGCTCAAGCTCCGGCGAGCGGTGACGATGCCCTCGTTGGCAAGCGTGGCGCCGGCCCGGATCAGCAGCGCGCCGGCGCTGGAGGCGTGGCCCGCCAGGGTCAGGTCTTCCTCGGCGGCCAGCGCCAGGCCGGCGCCGTCGGCCGCGGTGGCGAGACGGCCGCGCGAGGCGATGCGCCGCGCCTGCACGCGCAGGGCGTGGGCGCTTTGCAGCACGCCGCTGTTTTCCAGGTCGGCCGCCAGCGTCAGCGTGCCGGCCGCGGTGCTCGACAGCGTGCCGGCATTGGCGAGGCGGGCGGCGGCGATGTCCTGGCCGTGGGCGAGCATGAAGCCGGCCGGCCGGTTGACGATCGACAGTCCGGCGCCGCCGCGCAGGCGCAGCGCGCCACGAGCGGCTTGCAGCGAGCCGGCGTTGTCCACCCGGCGCTCGACCGAGAGGTCGAGCGCGGGCGTTCCGGTGTCCGGACCGCTGGCCGTCATCGCTGCGTGGTTGGACAGATCTCGGGCGGCCACGCGCAGCGCGGCTGCGCTGAGCAGCATCCGGTTTTCCAGCGTGCCCTCGACCGTCGCCTCCAGCGCGCCGTGGGTTGCGATGTAGCCCAGGTTGAGCGCCGGGCCGCCGATACGCAGGCCGATATGGCCCCGTCCCGCGCCGGTGCTGTCTATGGCGCCGCCTTCGTTGCGCAGCCCGCCGGCCCGGATCGATATGGGTTGGCCGGCTGCGTATAGGCCGGCGTCCGAGGCCAGCAAGGCGTTCGGAACGGCGCGCTGCGGCTGCCGCACGTCGACGATGACGGGCATGCCGTTGGCCAGCGCGACGCTCGTGCCCTCGATGCGTCGGCCGCCGCCGTCGGCGCCGTAGAGCGTGCCGCGCAGGGTCAGCGTGCCGCTCAGGGCGATATCGATGGCGGGTGTGGATTGCCGCGCTGGCGCCGCGGGCGGCATGGCGATGACGCGGGCATGCTCCAGCGTGGCATTGCGCGCCGTCAGGCTGACGCCATCGCGCGTGCCGAGCAGGTCGGCGGCGATCGATGCATCGCCCCGTGCCGCCAGCGCGATGCGGGCGGCGTGCACCGGGCCGTGCACTGCCAGTGCGTCGCCGGCCCGCAGCCGCACGCGGCCATGCGGCGCGCTCAGCGCTCCGTGCGTCGCGATACGGCCAGCGGCGGCGCGCACTTCGATATCGCCGCCGGACGCGGCGATGCCGCCGATCAGCGCGTCGCCGCCGGCACGAACCGTCGTGGAACCGGCCGTGCCATCCGCGGCGGTGCGCGCCGCCAGTGTCTGTACCGAAATGCCGCCCGCCGCGTCGATGGCGATATGGCCGGCCGCCGAAACCAGGCCGCGGTGGCGTACGCCCAGGCCGGCGTCGCTGGAAACCAGCGTGATGTGCCGTCCGTACATGGCGCCCGCGGCCGATCCGTCGATGGCGTAGCCGGCGCCGGCGTCGAGCGCGGCGGCGGGCTGGCCGCCCGGCCGCTGGCGGGCCCGGCGTCGATGGTCGTAGCGGTTGGCGCCGGCCACGACATTGATGTCGGCGGGCGGCCCGCCGCCGTCGGTGCCGATTGGCCCGTGCAGCGCCACGGCGCGGGCGACCAGGTCGAAATAGGACAGGCCGGCGGTATTGACGCCGCGCGGGCCGATTTCCAGCCTGCCGCGCGCCACTTCCAGTACGCCGCCGGCGCCCGGGCGGCCGGTGGACAGGATCAGGCCCCGGATATTGATGGTGCTCAGGCCATTGGCGGTCAGGCCATTGGGGTTGGCGACGAGCACGTCGACGGCCGGGCCGAATACCTCCAGGGTGCCCTCGAGCGTGCTGGGCGAGATGCCGGTCACCTCGTTGAGGATGGTGCGCGCGGGCCTGTGCAGGCCGGGATTGCCGCTGATCCGGCCGGCGAGGGCGGAGACGCCCTCGGCCGTGCTGTTGTTCAAGACCACGCCCGGCCGCTGCATGTTGAATTCCGTGTAGCGATTGTGCGAAATACCCGTCGCATCCGGATCGGCAATCTGGATAACCGGCACGCCATTGCGGGCCGGGGCGACCTGCGTCGCGCCTTGCGGCGCGATGCCGCCTGCCGCTGTCGCGCCGGCCGGTACGAGCATGGCCAGCGCCACGGCCGTTGCCCGCCGCGTGCCGCGCAACGGACGGCCGGTACGGTGTTCGTGGACGGGGACCAGCATGCCGAGGGCTGCGGAATGGACCAGTTTGAAGCAATGCTTGTTCATGCGGCCGGCGGGCGAATACGGAAGCGCTGCATGCGATAGTGGCCCTGGACGCGGCTCGCGAACATCGGAATCAATGCTGGCTGTGTGTGGGATTCTGCTTGGCGGTTGGCACATGTCTGCAGCGAGTACCGTGGGCTCTGTAGGAAGGTAGGCGTAAAATGGCGACACCCGCTTCCTTAACTGTGTAGATGCCATGAACGCTCCCCAACCTGCGGATGCGTTGCGCCGTCCGGTGCCGCCCGCCTGTCTCGATGCCTTGAAGGCGCGCTTCGGCGATCGCCTGTCGATGGCGCACGCGGTGCGCGAGCACCATGGCCGCGACGAATCGCCATACCCGCCAATGCTGCCGGACGCGGTCGTGTTCGCGCAGTCCACCGAGGAGGTGGCCGAGGTGGCCCGGTTGTGCAACGAGCATCGCGTCCCCTTGATTCCCTATGGCGCCGGTTCGTCGCTGGAAGGGCACCTGCTGGCCATCCAGGGCGGCATCAGCCTGGACCTGTCGCAGATGAACCAGGTGCTGGCCGTCAATGCGGAAGACCTGACGGTCACGGTGCAGGCCGGTGTCACCCGCAAGCAGCTCAATGAGGAAATCCGCGATACGGGGCTGTTCTTCCCGATCGATCCCGGCGCCGATGCCAGCCTGGGCGGCATGGCCGCCACGCGCGCCTCGGGCACCAATGCGGTGCGCTATGGCACCATGCGCGAAAACGTCATGGCGCTGACCGTGGTAACCGCCGACGGACGCGTGCTGCGCACCGCGGGCCGCGCCCGCAAATCGTCCGCCGGCTACGACCTGACTCGCATTTTCGTGGGCAGCGAGGGTACGCTTGGCATCATCACCGAGGTGACGGTCCGCCTGTATCCGCAGCCCGAGGCCGTGTCGGCGGCCATCTGCAATTTCCCCAGCCTGGACGCGGCGGTGCAAAGCGTCATCGAGATCATCCAGATGGGGGTGCCCGTCGCTCGCGTGGAGTTCATGGACGAGGCGTCCGTGCGCGCCGTCAACATGCACAGCAAGCTGACACTGCGCGAGACGCCGCTGCTGCTGTTCGAGTTCCACGGCAGCCCGGCCGGCGTCCAGGAGCAGGCCGAGACCGTGCAGGCGATCACCGCCGAGCATGGCGGCATGGACTTCGAATGGGCCGAGCTCCCGGAAGACCGCAGCCGGCTGTGGACGGCGCGGCACAATGCCTATTTCGCCGGCCTGCAATTGCGGCCGGGCTGCCGCGCCAGCACCACCGATGTGTGCGTGCCGATTTCGCGCCTGGCCGATTGCGTACGCGAGACCGTCGACGAACTCGAGCGCGCCAGCTTCCCGTACACCATCGTGGGCCATGTGGGCGACGGCAACTTCCACGTCCTGATGCTGCTCGATGCCGACAACCCGCGGGAGTGGGAGGAGTCTGAAACCATTAATCACAATTTGGTCCGCCGTGCGATCGCCGCCGACGGCACCTGCACCGGCGAGCACGGGGTCGGCCTGCACAAGATGCAGTTCATGGCCGAGGAGCACGGCGAGGAGGCGCTGGCGCTCATGCGCAGCCTCAAGCATGCCTTCGACCCGAACAACATCCTCAACCCGGGCAAGATCATCGCCTGGTAGCGCCGGCGTCGCGGCAGGCGGCGTCCCTCCAGCCCACGCAAGCGTTGCGTGGGCTTTTTCATGTCCGCCGGGCGAGGTTGTGCGGGTAAATCCTGTAGTGTGCGCAGGAGGGGCTCGCGCTATTGTTCGGGTCATGAACACCTTGGTGGATGCCGGTTTTTCGCCCAGGCGGGAAGGCTTCGCGCCCCAGCCGCTGATCGAGGCCTTGCTGTCGATACTGCCCGCGCATTGCGTGCTGCATCGCGAAGAGGACACACGTCCGTACGAGTGCGACGGCCTGTCGCTGTACCGGGCCCTGCCGGCGGTGGTGGCCCTGCCGGAAGACGAGGCGCAGGTGCGCGCCATCATGCAGCTGTGCAAGCGCATGAACGTGCCTATCGTGGCGCGCGGCGCGGGTACCGGCCTGTCGGGCGGGGCCATGCCGCACGCGCAGGGCGTGCTGCTGGGGCTGTCCAAACTCAACCGCATCAAGCGCATCGACCCCGCCAGCGGTACGGCCGTGGTCGAGCCGGGCGTGCGCAACCTGGCCATTTCCGAGGCCGCCGCGCCTTACGGCCTTTACTATGCCCCGGACCCATCCAGCCAGATCGCCTGTTCGATCGGCGGCAACGTGGCCGAGAACTCCGGCGGCGTGCATTGCCTCAAGTACGGGCTGACGGTGCACAACGTGTTGCGCGTGCGCGTGATAACCATCGATGGGGAGATCGTCGAGCTCGGCTCCGAGGCGCCCGATGCGCCCGGGCTGGACCTGCTGTCGGTGTTCGTCGGCTCCGAAGGCATGCTGGGCGTGGTGACCGAAATCACGGTCAAGCTGATTCCCTCGCCGGCCTGCGCGCAGGTGGTCATGGCCAGCTTCGCCAGCGTCGAGGCGGCGGGCAACGCGGTCACGCAGATCATTGCCGCCGGCCTGATCCCGGCGGGGCTGGAAATGATGGACCGCCAGGCGATCCACATGGTCGAGCCCTTCGTGCAAGCGGGCTACGACCTGCAGGCGCAGGCCATACTGCTGTGCGAGGCCGACGGCACGCCGCAGGAAGTGGCCCACGAGGTCGCCCTGATGGAGGCGGTATTCAAGCGGGCCGGCGCGACGCGCCTGCAGGTGTCGGGCTCGGAAGCCGAGCGCCTGCGCTTCTGGGCCGGCCGCAAGAATGCCTTTCCCGCCGCCGGCCGCGTGTCGCCCGACTACTATTGCATGGACGGCACGATTCCGCGGCGTCACCTGGCGCGCGTGCTGGGCGCCATCGAGCAGATGGAGGACGATTTCGGCCTGCGCTGCGCCAACGTGTTCCATGCCGGCGATGGCAATCTGCATCCCCTGATACTGTTTGATTCGAACAAGCCCGATGAGGTCGAGCGCGCCGAGAAGTTCGGCGCCGCCATTCTCGAGCTGTGCGTGCAGGTTGGAGGCACCGTGACCGGAGAGCACGGTGTGGGTATGGAGAAAATAAATCAAATGTGCGTGCAATTCTCGCGTGACGAACTCGATGCCTTCCTGGCGGTCAAGCGGGCGTTCGATCCGCCCGGCCTGCTCAACCCTGAAAAGGTCATACCCACGCTGGCACGCTGCGCCGAATACGGCAAGATGCACGTGCATGGCGGCGAAATGAGATTCCCCGATCTGGCGCGCTTCTAGGGCGTGCGGCCATGGATTTCGTCCTGTCGGAGTTGTGCGACCAGGTGATGACGGCGCGCGCCGGTCACAAGCCCCTGTTCATCGTCGGTGGCGGCACCAAAGGGTTTTACGGCAATCATCGTGCCGTGACGCCGCAGGATGGCCACTGCCTGCTGGACATGACCCCTTACCGCGGCATCGTCAGCTACCAGCCTTCGGAACTGGTGGTGACGGCGCGCGCGGGTACGCCGCTGGCCGAACTGGAGGCGGCGCTGGCCGAGCACGGCCAGATGCTGGCTTTCGAGCCGCCGCATTTCGGGCCCGGCGCGACGCTGGGCGGTTGTGTGGCCGCCGGCCTGTCCGGGCCGCGCCGCATGGCCGCCGGCGCCGTGCGCGATTTCGTGCTGGGCGCGCGTCTGCTCGATTCGCAGGGCCATATCCTGGCGTTTGGCGGGGAGGTCATGAAGAACGTGGCCGGCTATGACGTCTCGCGGCTGCAGGCCGGCGCGCAAGGGATTTTTGGCGCCTTGCTGGAAGTCTCGCTGAAAGTGGTGCCCCGGCCGGCCGTGGTGGAGTCGCTGCGCTTGCCCGCCACGCAGGACGAGGCCTTGCGCTGGTTCGGGCAATGGCGCGCGCGGCCGTTGCCGA
This sequence comes from Bordetella genomosp. 6, assembly GCF_002119705.1. Classification (NCBI taxonomy): domain Bacteria; kingdom Pseudomonadati; phylum Pseudomonadota; class Betaproteobacteria; order Burkholderiales; family Alcaligenaceae; genus Bordetella; species Bordetella genomosp. 6. The sequence goes on along the minus strand of NZ_CP021107.1, from coordinate 3,124,312 downwards.
TCTCGGCCAGCTGCTGGACGGCCGACGGCGGCGGCGCGGTGATGCTGCGGCTGGCCGGCGCGCCGCCCGCGGTGCAGGCGGCGCGCGAAGTCCTGGGCGGAGAGCTGGTGGATGCGGCGCAGGCCCACGACTGGTGGGAGTCGTTGCGCGAGCAGAGCCATGCATTCTTCGATCGCGGCATGCCCCTGTGGCGGCTGGCGGTCCCGCCCACCACGCCCGCGCTGGCGCTGGGCCCCACCCTGATCGAATGGGGCGGCGGACAGCGCTGGCTCAGCGGGCAGTACGATGCGCAGGCGGTTCGCGCGGCGGCCGCCCAGGCGGGCGGGCATGCCACGCTGTTTCGTTCGGCCGGCCGCGCGGTGCCGGCCGATGGCGTGTTCCATCCCCTGTCGGACGGCGTGGCGGCCATCACGCGCCGCCTCAAGCAGGAGCTGGACCCCGCCGGTCTGTTCAATCCCGGGCGCCTGGTGCCCGAACTCTAGGGCGTGCAAATACTGGAAGAGACCCTGGCGCCATGCAAACAAATCTAGCTTCTTGGGCACGCGATACCGATTTCGGCGAGGAGGCCGACGCCATCCTGCGCCGCTGCGTGCATTGCGGTTTCTGTACCGCCACCTGCCCGACCTACCAGGTGCTGGGCGACGAGCTGGACAGCCCGCGCGGGCGCATCTACCTGATCAAGCAACTGCTCGAAGGCGGCGAGCCGACCCAGGCGACCCAGCAGCACCTGGACCGTTGCCTGACCTGCCGCAATTGCGAGACGACCTGTCCATCGGGGGTGGAGTACGGGCGGCTGGTCGATATCGGCCGCCAGCTGGTCCACGAGCGGGTGCCGCGCCGGCTGGGCGACAGGCTGCGCCGCGAGGCGCTGCGCAGGGGCATGAATTCGGCCTGGTTCGGCCCGGCCATGCGGCTGGGCCAGATGGTGCGCGCCATGCTGCCGCAGGCGCTGCGGCGCAAGGTGCCGGCGGCGCGGCCGCCCGGCCTGCTGCCCGATCCGTCGCGCCATGAGCGCCAGGTGCTGATGCTGACCGGCTGCGTGCAGCCGTCCATGATGCCCACGATCGATGCCGCCACCCTGCGCGTGCTTGATGCGATTGGCATCGGCGCGCGCCTGGCGCCCGGCGCGGGCTGCTGCGGCGCGGTCAATTTCCACCTGGACGCGCAAGGCGATGCCCTGGCGCAGATGCGCGCCAACGTCGACGCCTGGTGGCCCTGGGTCGAGCGTGGCGAGATCGAGGCCATCGTCATGAACGCCTCGGGTTGCGGCGCCATGGTGAAGGAGTATGCGCACCATTTGCGGCGCGACCCGGACTACGCCGAGCGCGCCGCCCGGATCGTGGCGCTGGTCAAGGATGTCGCCGAGGTGGTCGCGCCGCATGCGGCGGCGCTGCGCGAGCGGCTGGCGCCGGGTCCGCGCGCGGCCTTCCATCCGCCCTGCACGCTGCAGCACTGGCAGGGCCTGCGGCCGCTGGCCGAGCGGCTGCTGGTCGAACTGGGGTTCGAGCTGGCGCCGTTTGGCGAGTCGCATCTGTGTTGCGGCTCGGCCGGCGCCTACTCGGTGCTGAATCCGGACATCGCGCTGAACCTGCGCGACCGCAAGCTGGACGAGATCGCCGCGGTGACGCCGGCCGTCATCATGTCGTCCAACATGGGTTGCATCGGCCATTTGCAAAGCGGCACGGACACGCCCGTCAGGCACTGGATCGAAGTGGTCGACCAGCGCCTGGCCGCTCAGGGCTGAGCGGCCAGCGCGACGGCTGCCTGCGCCGAGGCGGGCAGCATGGCGCCATGCGACAGCCCGGGAAACTCGCGCAGCGTGACCGACAGGCCCGCCTTGCCGGCCAGGATCGCGGCCAGCCGGGCGGTCTCGCCCGCCGTGGCCACGGGCGCGGCGCCGGGGCGGCGCAGCACTTCGGCGCCGCCGCTCATCAGGTGCAGGACCGGCGCGCCGTGACTGAAATCCCCCGCGTCCGCTGCGCGCCGCATCATGTAAGGCGCATGCCACCACAGGGATGGACTGGCCGCGACATAGCGCTGGAACGCCCGCGGACGCGCCAGCAAGGTGTGCAGGACGAACAGGCCGCCGTACGAATGGCCGTAGAGCGTCTGGCGGCCGGCATCGATGCGCGCCGCGCTCGCCACCCAGGGCTTGACGCGCGTTTCGATGAATTCCAGCCAGGCCTCGGCCCCGCCATTGCGCCGTTGCGGGTTGCGCGGATCGGGCGCGCCATGGGCACCGGTGCCGGGCAGGGCAGGGGTGTAGTCCCAGGCGCGCGCCTGGCCATCGATGCGGCCGGGACTGTCGTAGCCGATGCCCACCAGCACGGCCTGCCGGGCCAGGTCGGCGCGGTTGGCCAGCGCCAGCGCCTGCAGGGCGGCGTCGCCGTCGAGCATATAGACGACCGGCCAGCCGGCGGCGGGCGGCTGGCCCGCCGGCACGGCCACGGCGAGGCGTACGTCGCGCAGGCCCGCGCCGCGCGCCAGCACAGTCTGCTGCACCAGCCCCAGCACGCCCAGGCGTGCCCGCGCGCGCTCGGGCGGTTCGTCCGGCGTGGTCGCCGGCTGGGCCCACGACGCGGCCGGCAGCAAGGCGGCGGCCAGCAGCCAGGGGGCGGCGCGACCCGGGAGGAGAGCCGTCGCCATGTTCAGAACGACACCGTCGCCGTGGCGTAATAGGCGCGCCCCGGTTCGTTGTAGGTGGCCGCGCCCGCGCTGCTGGCATTGCCTTCGCGGTACAGCTGCTTGTCGAACAGGTTGCTCACGCCGACGCGCAACTTCAGGTTCCGGTTGACCTCGTAGCCCATGCTCAGGCCCACCAGGGCGTATGGACTGATGGTCTGCAGGCCGTCGCCGTCCAGTTCGACGCCGGTGCGCACATTGGTGGAGGGGCCTTCCTGCTTGCCGTAGTAGGTGAGATTGGCCTGGAACGACAGCTGCGGCGTGTAGAACCAGTCCAGCGTGCTGTTGATGGTGTATTCCGGGATCACGCTCAACGGTTCGCCGGTGGCTTTTTCCTTGGACTGGATCATGTAGGTGAAGTTGGTGTTCCAGTCGAGATTGCTGGCCAGCGGGATGAACAGGTTGCCTTCCAGCCCTTCGACCACGGCCTTGCCGCTGTTGGTCCATTGCAGCACCCGGGCGCCATTGGCCAGGCGGTACTGGACGTCGGTGCCGGCGACGATCTTGTTGCGGTAGTCGTTGCGGAAATAGGCCATGCTGGTGCGCCACGTGCCCGGGTCGTACTCGAAACCGATTTCCTTGTTGACGCTGGTCTCCGGCGAGAGGTCCGCGTTGCCGACCAGATAGCAGCCGTTGGTGTTGGTCTGCGATGCCAGGCAGCCATTGCCGCGGCTGTACAGCAGGTAGTTGGGGTTGGACTGGTAGAGGTTGGGCGCCTTGTACGCGCGCGCGATGCCGCCCTTGAGCTTGAGCGCGTCGGTGACGGCGTACGAGGCGTTCAGGCTGGGGCTCCAGTTGCTGCCGAACTCGCTGTTGTGGTCCAGGCGCACGCCGGGCGTGAGCATGGTGCGTTCGCCGACTTCGATGTTGTCCTCGGCGAACAGCGCATAGCTGGTCTGGCGCGACTTCGGGTCGCGGTTGGCGGAGGCCGTGCCGCCGATGGCGCCGCCGGTATAGGTCTGGCGCATGCCGGCGGGATCTTCGAGCGATTCGCGCAGCCATTCCACGCCGACCGTGGCGACCTGCTCGAAACCGAGATGGAACGGCACGCTCATCTCGGCCGCGGCGCGCCAGTTCTTCAGGCGCGCCGTGTCATAGCCGCCCGCGGTGGGGGCGCCCTCGGGCCCGCCGGCCAGGCCTTCGCGCTGGCGCGCGTTGCGCGTGTAGTCATAGCCGACGCTGGCGCGCGACGTGCCCCAATCGTAGACGCCGCGATGCGTCAGCGCATAATTCTCGCGGTACATCGCATTGGTTTCCTTGCCGTACAGGCTGTCCGAGAACTCGCTGTTGGCATTGTTCATGGTGTCGCCGGCGAACAGGTTGCCCTGGCGGCTGAAGCCCATGTCCAGGTCCACGGTGTTGCGGCTGTCGGCCTTCCATGAGAACAGCGCGCTCAGGTCCTGGTTGATGACGCCCTCGCGCCCGGCGGTCGCCGGGTTGCCGTTGTCGCTGGTGTTCGCATGGCCGGCGTTGATGTCGCGGGCATCCGGATTGGTCTTGTTGTAGTTGCCGTACAGCCGCATGCTCAGCGTGTCGCTGATCGGCGCGCTGACGCGGGCATTGACGCGATTGGTGTTGCCTTCGCGGCCGTCTTCCGGCTGGTTCATGTAGTAGGTGATGGAGCCGGTGGCGCGGTCGGCGGGGCGCTTGGTGATGATGTTGACCACGCCGCCCATGGCGCCCGAGCCGTAGCGGGCCGCGGCCGGGCCGCGGATCACTTCGATGCGTTCGACTTCTTCCGCAGGCACCCAGTTGGTGTCGCCGCGCGTATCGCGATCGCCGTTCCATCCATAGCGCACCGCATTGCGCGAGGTGACGGGCTTGCCGTCGATCAGGATGAGGGTGTTCTCGGGGCCCATGCCGCGGATGTCGACCTGGCGGCTGTTGCCCCGCGCGCCGCTGGCGCTGTTGCCGGTCAGGTTGACGCCGGGTTCGCGGCGGATCAGGTCGGACAGGTCATTGGCGGGCGGGCGGCGGGCGATCTCCTCGGCGGTGATGACCGAGACTCCCAGCGACTCCTTGATTTCCTCTTCGGCCGTGCCCAGCACCTGCACCGTCGCCATCTGCTGCACCTGCGAGGGATCCTGGATCTGGGTGGCCGTCTGCGCCGTGGCCAGGCCGGAAGCGGCCAGCAGGACTGACGCGCCGGCGTAGTGCAGCGGGAATCGTGGGGTGGGCATGCGGCTTCTCCGTGTGCGTGCGCGGACCCGTCCGCACGGCGGCCAGCCATGCGTCGAGCCTGTTTGCGATTAAGAATGATTTCTAATAAGATTTGGCGTTCATGATTCTGTCAGAGAACATCCCGGCAAAGGTTTTGGCACGCGGCATAAGCCTTTGCACTATCGCCATTCATTCATGACCCGGACTCTCCCACGCGCACCGCGCGGCGGCGCCGCCCTGGTGGCGGGCCAGACGCTGATCGACCTGTCGCGCCACAGCGCCGCGCGCTACTACCTGTCCGTGCCCGGCAAGGAGCGGCCGGTTTTCCAGGGCGTGTTCGACACCAGCGAGGTGGCGCCCGGCGTGGTGGTGCACCGGGTCGATATCCGCGATCTGCAGGGCGCCGCCGTGCGCGCTGAACTCAGGCCCGGCCTGCGCCTGGCGCTGACCATAGGCGGGCGCGCCGACGTTTCCATTGGCCACTGCCGCCTGCCGCGCGGCCCGCAGGGCGGCGACGGGGTGCGGGGCGCCCTGGTGGCGGTCGCCGCGCCGGCGACGTTCGCGCGCCAGTCGCGCCGCGGCGACATCGAGCGCACGGTCAGCCTTGCATTCAGCCACGATTGGCTGGCGCGGCGCTTCGGCGCCGACGGCGCGGCATTGACGGCGTTCGCCCAGCGCCATCTGGCCATGCATTGCTGGCCGGCATCGGCTCAGGCGATCACGCTGGCCGAGCAGATGCTGCGCCCGCCGGCGCTGGCGCCGGCACTGTGGCGCCTATACCTGGAATCGCGCGCGCTGGATCTGCTGGTCGAGGGCTTCGACAGCCTGGAGGCGGGGGCCGGCGCGGCGCCGCAGGCCGTGCGCGGCGGGCTGGCCCGGCGCGATTTCCTGCGCATGGCCCGGATACGGGAATTGCTGGAGAGTGGCCAGGCCGATGCCTGGAGCCTGGAAGAAATAGCCCGCCATGCCTGCCTGAGCGTCAATACGCTGCAGCGCCACTTTCGCGCCGCATGGGGCATGACGGTATTCGAGTGCCTGCGCGGCGCGCGCCTGACGCGTGCGCGGCTGGGGCTGGAGCGCGACGGCCTGAGCGTGGCCCAGGCCGCCAGCCTGGCCGGTTATACCAGCGCGGCCAATTTCGCCACGGCTTTCCGGCGCGCCTATGGCGTGACGCCAGGGCAATTGCGCGCGCGCCGCTAGGCGGGCGGCGCGGCGCCATGCGCCGCACCGCCGCCGCGCCTTATTCCACGGCCTTGACCATGTCTTCCAGCACCTTCTTGGCGTCGCCGAACACCATCATCGTGCGGTCCATGTAGAACAGCTCGTTGTCCAGGCCGGCGTAACCCGCGGCCATCGAACGCTTGTTGACGATGACGGTGCGGGCCTTGTAGGCCTCGAGGATGGGCATGCCGGCGATCGGCGAGGCGGGGTCGTTCTTGGCGGCGGGATTGACCACGTCGTTGGCGCCCAGCACCAGCACCACGTCGGTCTGGCCGAATTCGCCGTTGATGTCGTCCATCTCGAACACCTGGTCGTAGGGCACTTCGGCCTCGGCCAGCAGCACGTTCATGTGGCCGGGCATGCGGCCGGCCACCGGATGGATGGCGTATTTCACCTGCACGCCTTTCTCGCCCAGCTTGGTGGCCAGTTCCTTGAGCGCGTGCTGGGCGCGCGCCACGGCCAGGCCGTAACCCGGCACGATGACCACGCTTTCGGCGTTGGCCATCAGGAACGACGCGTCGTCGGCGCTGCCCGACTTCACGCTGCGCTGCTGGCCGTCGCCGGCCGCGGCCGCCGCGCCCGCCTGGCCGCCGAACCCGCCCAGCAGCACGTTGAAGAACGAGCGGTTCATCGCCTTGCACATGATGTACGAAAGAATCGCGCCCGAAGAGCCCACCAGCGAGCCGGCGATGATCAGCATGGGGTTGTTCAGCGAGAACCCGATGCCGGCGGCCGCCCATCCCGAATAGCTGTTGAGCATCGACACCACGACGGGCATGTCGGCGCCGCCGATGGGGATGATGATCAACACGCCCAGCGCGAACGCCAACACGGTCATGATGACGAACGGCGGCCAGGCCTGGGTGGCCATGAACCACAGGCCGCAGCCCAGCATCAGCAGCGCCAGCGCGAGGTTGAGCAGGTGCTGGCCGGGAAACACGACCGGCGCGCCCTGGAACAGCCGGAACTTGTACTTGCCCGACAGCTTGCCGAACGCAATCACCGATCCGGAGAAGGTGATGGCGCCCACGAAGGTGCCGATGAACAGCTCCAGGCGGTTGCCGGTGGGGATCAGCCCGCCGGCCGTGGCGATGCCGAAGGCATGCGGCTCGGCCACCACCGCGACCGCGATGGCCACGGCGGCCAGGCCGATCATGCTGTGCATGAAGGCCACCAGCTCGGGCATCTTGGTCATCTCGACGCGCTTGGCCATCAGCGTGCCGGCGCTGCCGCCGACCAGCAGGCCCAGCAGCACCCAGCCCAGGCCGGGGCCGGCGCCCTCGCGCGCCAGCGCCACGATGAGCGCCGCGGTGGTCAGCACGGCGATGGCCATGCCGACCATGCCGAAGGTATTGCCCAGCCGCGACGTGGTGGGATGCGACAGGCCCTTGAGCGCCTGGATGAAGCACACCGAGGCGATCAGGTAGAACAGCGTAACCAGGTTCAACGAAATCATTGCGCACCCTCCGCGCCGGGCTTGCGTTCCTTCTTCTTGAACATCTCCAGCATGCGCCGGGTGACCAGGAAGCCGCCAAATACATTGACCGCCGCCAGGGCGACGGCGATGACGCCCATGGTGCGCGCCAGTCCGCCCTCGGTGAGGGCGGCGGCCAGCATGGCGCCGACGATGATGATGGCAGAGATCGCGTTGGTGACCGCCATCAGCGGCGTATGCAGCGCGGGGGTGACATTCCAGACCACGTGGTAGCCGACATAGATGGCCAGCACGAAGATGATCAGATTGATCAGGGTAGGGCTGATGCTTTCCATCTCATGAGCTCCGGGTAACCTGGCCGTCCTCGCACATCAGGCAGGCCGTCACGATTTCGTCATCGCGCCGTATGGCCAGCGCGCCTTCGGCATCGACGATGAGTTTGAGAAAATCCAGCAGGTTGCGCGCATACAGGGCCGACGCGTCGGTGGGCAACATTCCGGGCAGGTTGGTCAGGCCGACCAGGGTAACGCCGTGATGGTCGGCCACCAGGCCCTTTTGCGTCAGCGGGCAGTTGCCGCCGCGCTCGACCGCCAGGTCGACCACGACCGATCCGGGCTTCATGGCCTGCACGGTTTCGGCCGTCAGCAGCGTGGGCGCCGGCCGGCCGGGAATCAGCGCGGTGGTGATGACGATATCGGCCTGCTTGCAGCGCTGGGCGACCAGCTCGGCCTGCCGCGCCATCCATGCCGGGGGCATGGGGCGGGCATAGCCGCCGACACCCTGCGCGATTTCGCGCTCCTCGTCGGTCTCGAACGGGACGTCGATGAATTTGGCGCCCAGCGACTCGATCTGCTCCTTGGCGGCCGGACGCACGTCCGAGGCCTCGACCACTGCGCCCAGGCGGCGCGCGGTGGCGATGGCCTGCAGGCCCGCCACCCCGGCGCCCAGCACGACCACGCGGGCCGCCTTGAGCGTGCCGGCGGCGGTCATCATCATGGGCAGCAGCCTGCCGTAGTAGTTGGCCGCCAGCAGTACCGCCTTGTAGCCGGCCAGGTTGGCCTGCGACGACAGTACGTCCAGGCTTTGCGCGCGGGTGATGCGCGGCGCCGCCTCCAGCGCGAAGGCGGTAAGCCCCGCGGCGGCCAGGCGTTGCAGGCCGTCGGCGTCGAACGGATCGAGCATGCCGGCGAGCACCGCGCCGCGTTTCATGTGTGGCAGTTCGTCGTCGGCCGGCGCGCGGACTTTCAGCACCAGCTCGCAACCCAGCGCGGCTTCGGCCGTGCCCAGCGTGGCGCCGGCTTCCTCATAGGCGCTGTCCGGGTAATGCGCGGCCACGCCTGCTCCGCGTTCGACGATCACGCTGTGTTTGCCGCCTATGTACTTCTTGACGGTCTCTGGCGTAGCCGCGACGCGGGTTTCCCCATCCCGGGTTTCCTTAGGTACCCCGATTTGCATTGACGCTTCTCCTCCGAAGGTTCGCCGTAGTTATACACGAATCCTCACAGGGCGCCGGTATCGGGGCAGCCGGTGGCGCCCTTGTGACGCGTTGACGGCAGGGGGAAAGGAATAGCGCCACGCGCCGCCGGGCGCGCTCCCGCGCGGGGAGGGCGCGCCGCGACCGGCGAAAAAAAGCCCCGTTGGCGTGGTCGTCCAACGGGGCGGCTGCATGGCGGGCGCAGGCCCGCCATGCACGAGTGCGCAGACGTCCGGCGTCAGGCCGCCTGCGCGCGCGTCCAGTCAACCAGCGCGGCGGTCAGCTCGCGCAGGTGCGCCTTCAGGCGCGGATAGCCGGCATTGGGCCGCAGCGAGACTTCGTCCATGTACAGCTTGCGGTTGATTTCGATCTGCAGGCTGTGGCGGCCTTCGGCCGGGCGGCCGAAGGCGCGCACCAGTTCCACGCCCTTGTACGGGTCGTTGACCGACACGTCGTAGCCGCGCTCGCGCAGCCACGCGGCGATGAATTCACGGAAGGCGGGGTCGCTGGTCGAACCGTCGCGGTCGCCGAGCACGAAGTCGGGGTGCACCAGGCCCGGCTGGTCGGTCGCGAAGGCGCCCGCCACGCTGGGCATCGAATGGCAGTTGATGTGCCACACCTTTCCAAAGCGGGCGTGCGCCTGGTCCAGCACTTGGCCCAGGGCGCGATGATACGGCTTCCAGCAGGCCTCGATGCGATGGCGCACCTCGTCGACCGACAGCTTGCGATCGTACAGCGGCGTGCCGTCGTCCAGCATGCGCCATACCAGGCCCTTGCCCAGCTTCACCTTGGGCGACTCGTCGATGGGCTCGGGCCACGGCTGCGCGAGCAGCAGCGGATCGATTTCATCGACGGCGCGGTTGGCGTCGATGTAGCTGCGCGGGAAGCTGGCGGCGATCAGCGGCACGCCCAGCCCGACCGCATCGCCCCACAGGTCGTCGACCCAGGTGTCCTCCGCCGTGCGCAGCGCGCCGGCCGACACCGACGGCGCGAAATCCGGCGGGTAGGCCGCGCCGCTGTGCGGGGAATCCAGCACCAGGGGGGCGGACAATTGCGCGTGGGGATATTCGGCCGGCAGGTCGAGTCGGTAGGACAGAGGCTGGGTAATAAACATAAATGAATGCAGGTGCTGGAAATCGGCCCCCCGCCGCAAGGGCGGGGGGGAGAGCGCGCTTAGTCGATCTTCACGTTGGCTTCTTTGGCGATACGCTTGTTCTTGGCGATTTCCTCGGAAATCTGCTTGGCGTATTCGGCCGGCGTGTTGGCCACGGGCGCGGCGCCCAGGCCTTCCAGGCGCTTCTTGACGTCGTCTTCGGCGCTGACCTTCACGACAGCGGCGTACAGCTTGTCGATGACGGGCTGCGGCACCTTGGCCGGCGCGACCAGGCCGAACCACGACGAGTCGTTGACGGGCTGCAGGCCGGCTTCGGCGAAGGTCGGCACGTTGGGCAGGGCGGCGACGCGCTGCGGCGCGGCCACGGCCAGCGGCACCAGGGCGCCCGACTGCACGTGCGGCAGCGACGAGGGCAGGTTGTCATACAGCACGTCGACCTGGCCGGCCAGGGTGTCGTTCAGCGCCGGGCCCACGCCGCGGTAGGGCACGTGCATCAGGTCGGTGCCCGAGGCCATCTTGAACATCTCGCCCATCATGTGCGAGACCGAACCGTTGCCGGCCGACGCATAGGTCAGCTTGCCGGGCTGGCTCTTGGCCAGCTTGATGAAGTCTTCGATGTTCTTGGCGGGGACCTTCGGGTTGACCACCATGATGTTGGGCACGGCCGCCAGGTTGGAGATCGGCGTGAAATCCTTCTCGGCGTCGAACGGCAGGTTGGTGTAGATGGCCGGGTTGATGCCGTGCGTGCTCACCGTCGCGATGCCCAGCACGTAGCCGTCGGGGGCGCTGCTGGCCACGAAGGCGCTGCCGATCGAGCCGCCGGCGCCGCCGCGGTTTTCCACCACGACGGTCTGGCCCAGTTCCTTGCTCAGCTTGTCGGCGAACAGGCGGCCCACGATGTCGGTGGTGCCGCCGGGCGGGAAGGGAACGATCAGGCGGATCGGCTTGTTGGGATAGGCGTCTTGGGCATGCGCGACGCCGGCGGCCAGCGGCGTGGCCAGGATCGCGGCAAGGGACAGACCCAGGATGACATTACGACGTTGCATGTGTTCCCCTGTAGGAAAATGTTCAGATCAGTGCGCAGACTTTGCGGTCCTTGGCGCAGACTGCGTCATTCTGGAAGCGGGATCTGGTTTGCGCAAACGAAAGATTCTCCGTAAGCTATTCCTTTTACTCATGGCTGATTTGTAATAAAACCTGAATCGGCCCCTTTTTTCATGCGCCGTTTCTGCCCGTCCCTGACCGATCTGCAGGCTTTTGAAGTCGCCGCAAGGCACAACAGTTTCACTCGCGCCGCACAGGAGTTGTGCGTGACCCAGGGCGCGGTGAGCAAACAAGTGAAACATCTTGAGGAGTTTGTCGGCGTCGAACTATTCCTGCGGATCAGGCAAGGCCTGGTGCTGACCGAGGCCGGCCGCAGTTACCTGAAGAAGATCCGCGCCGGCCTGGGGCAGATCGAAGCGGCCACGCTGGAGCTGATCGCCCACCAGGGACGCGGCGGCACGCTGCACCTGACCGCGATGCCCACCTTCGGGGCCCGTTGGCTGATTCCCCGCCTGGCGGCGTTTCGCCGCCTGCGGCCGGATATCCATGTCGAATTCCTGCCGCATCGCCAGGGCTACGATTTTTCCACTCCCGAACTGGACGCCGCGGTACGCTTTGGCGAGGGTATCTGGCCCGGCAGCGGCGCCGACTACATCGTGGGGCGCGATGTCGTGCCCGTGTGCAGCGAGCGCCTGGTGCCCGGGGGCTGCCAGGACGCGGCCGACCTGCTGGCCTATCCCTTGCTGCACCACACCTCGGCGATGGAAGGGTGGCGCGAATGGTTCGAGCAGGCCGGCTGCGATACGCGGCGCAGCCTGGAGGGCGCGCGCTTCGATCAATATTCGCTGCTGTCGCAGGCCGCCGCGGCCGGCTTCGGCGTGGCGCTGATACCGCGCTGCCTGATCGAGGACGAACTGCGCGACGGCAAGCTGCACGTGCCGATCCAGCTGCCGATCCGCGCCCGCCAGGGGTACTACCTGTGCTATCCGGAGCAGAAGGCCAGCTCGCCGACGCTGCAGGCATTCCGGGGCTGGCTGATGGACGTATCCAGCGAGGCCGAGCCGCGGCCGGACCAGTTGGCCGCGGCCGTCTAAAATAGCCGGATCATGCCATCCAATCCTACCCGCAAAGGCCGCGTTGTCGTCGGCATGTCGGGCGGCGTCGACTCATCGGTGACCGCCTGGCTGCTCAAGCAGCAGGGCTATGAGGTCGTCGGCCTGTTCATGAAGAACTGGGAAGACGACGACGATTCCGAATATTGCTCGACCCGCCAGGACCTGCTGGATGCGGCCAGCGTCGCCGACCTGGTCGGCGTCGAGTTCGAGTACGTCAATTTCGCCGCCGAATACAAGGACCGGGTGTTCGCCGAGTTCCTGCGCGAGTACTCGGCCGGCCGCACGCCCAATCCCGACGTCCTGTGCAATGCCGAGATCAAGTTCAAGGCCTTCCTGGACCACGCCATGGCGCTGGGCGCCGAGCATATCGCCACCGGGCACTATGCCCGGGTACGCGCCATCGAGACGCCGGCCGGGCCGCGCCACCAGTTGCTCAAGGCGCTGGACGAGACCAAGGACCAGAGCTATTTCCTGCACCGCCTGAACCAGGCGCAATTGGCGCGCACCCTGTTTCCGCTGGGCGAACTGCGCAAGACCGAAGTGCGGCGTATCGCCCACGAGATCGGGCTGCACAACGCGGCCAAGAAGGATTCGACCGGCATCTGCTTCATCGGCGAGCGGCCGTTTCGCGAGTTTCTCAATCGTTACCTGCCCAGCGAGCCCGGGCCCATCCTGACGCCCGAGGGACAGCGCGTCGGCACTCACCACGGGTTGTCGTTCTATACGCTGGGCCAGCGCAAGGGGCTGGGCGTGGGCGGCGTCAAGGGGCGCCAGCGCGACGACGGCACAGCCGAGGCCTGGTACGCGGCGCGCAAAGACCTGGCCCGCAACGTGCTGTATGTCGTCCAGGGGCACGATCACCCCTGGCTGCTGTCCACCCACCTGCGGGCGCAGGACGCGAGCTGGATCGCCGGCGAGCCGCCCGCGGCCGGCGCCTATGGCGCCAAGACGCGCTATCGCCAGGCCGATGCGGCGTGCCAGCTGGGCGAAGCGGGCGGCGCCGGCTTCGCGCTGGCGTTCGGGCAGGCCCAGTGGGCGGTCACGCCGGGGCAATCGGCCGTGCTGTACGACGGCGAGGTCTGCCTCGGGGGCGGCATCATCATCTGAACATGCGGACGGGTGCGCCGGGGGAGGCGCGCCGGTCTCGCGGTGGCCGCGGACGCGGCTGCCACAGCGGTTTCATAAACCTGGGAAAGAGGAGTCTGTCGTGGATGTAGTGATGTTGATTTGCCTGCTGGCGCTCGGCGCCGTGGTCGGCTTTGCCGCCGGGCTGCTGGGCATAGGCGGGGGCATGTTGCTGGTGCCGTTCCTGACGATGCTGTTCGCCTGGCAGGGCATGCCGGGCGACCTGGTGGTGCATGCGGCCATCGCCACGTCGATGACTTCGATCCTGTTCACCTCGGTGTCCAGCGTGCGGGCCCACCAGAAGCGCGGCACGATCCAGTGGAGCATCGTGTGGGCCATGGCGCCGGGCATCATCATCGGCGGCCTGCTGTCGGGCGGCGCGGTCTTCGCGGCGCTGAGCACCGCCTGGCTGTCGTTGTTCTTTGCCCTGTTCGTGGGTTATTCGGGCTGGAACATGCTGCGCAGCAAGAAGCCCAAGGCGAGCCGCCAGATGCCGGGCATCGTCGGCACCAGCGCCGCCGGCGCCGGTATCGGCTTTCTGTCGGGCCTGGTCGGCGCGGGCGGGGGCTTCCTGTCGGTGCCGTTCATGGTCTGGTGCAACGTGGCGCTGCACACGGCGGTGTCGACCTCGGCCGCGCTCGGCTTTCCCATCGCGCTGGCCAACAGCGTGGGCTATGTCATCTCGGGCCTGAACGAAAGCGTGTCGCGGCCCGGCATGCTGGGCTACATCTATTGGCCGGCCCTGCTGGCGCTGGTGGCCACCAGCGTGCTGACCGCGCCCCTGGGCGCGCGCATGGCGCACCGCCTGCCGGTGGGCACGCTCAAGCGGGTGTTCGCCACGCTGCTGTTTGCCCTGGCGGCCTACATGCTGGCCAAGGCATGGCAGGCGTTCATGGCCTGACGGCCTGTGTTCCCCTGGCGCCGGATGCGGCGCCAGGGGGCTTCGCAATGAAAAAGGCGGCTCGTGCGAGCCGCCTTTTTCATTGCGCGCCAGCGCTGTCAGGCGGACGGCGGCATGCTGTCGACGAAGGACGGCCGGGTCGACAGTTTTTCATACAGGCGCGCCAGGTTGGCGTGATCGGCGCGCCATTCCAGGTCGGGGAAGCGCAGGTCCAGATAGCCCAGCGCGCAGCCCACGGCGATATCGGCCAGGCTGTAGTTCACGCCCATGCAGTGGGCGTTTTCGCCCAGGCTGTGGTCCATGGCGTCCAGGCTGGCGCGCACCTTGCCGTACTGGCGCTCGATCCATTCGGGGCTTTGCTGCGCGGCTGGACGCAGGCGTTCGCGCACGACGGTGACGCAGGCGTCGAGCAGGCCGTCGGCGATGGCTTCCCAGCACTTGACGGCCGCGCGTTCGCGGCCCGGCTGCGGAATCAGCCGCGCCACCGGCGACAGGGTGTCGAGATATTCGACGATCACGCGCGAATCGAACAGCGCGCCGCCGTCTTCCATGACGAGGCAGGGTACCTTGCCCAGCGGGTTGTACTTCTGTACCTGCGAATCAGGCGACCAGACGTTCTCCAGCTCGAGCTGGTAGTCCAGCTTCTTTTCTGCCATAACGACCCGCACTTTGCGGACGTAAGGACTGGTAAGTGAGCCGATCAGTTTCATGGAGTCACAAAGGCGTAGTCGAAGCGGGCGAAGTATAGCAGGGCGCCCGCTCTCGAATCGGCGTGCGCGCGCCGGATCGCAGCGCATTTGCCACATATGTTACAGAGAGGGCGAATGGTAAAATCGCCCCGCTTACAACCGCTTCTTTCTTACACCGACATGCAGATTGCCGACCAGCTTACCCAACTCAATGCTCTTTCGCCACTGGATGGACGCTATGCGTCGCGCGCGGGGGCGCTGCGGGGGCTGTTGTCCGAGGCCGGCTTCATGGCGCACCGCGTCGAGGTCGAGGTGGCCTGGCTCGTTGCGCTGTCCGATGCGGGCCTGCCCGAGCTGCCGTCGTTCTCGGCCGCCGCGCGCGAGCGCCTGGCCGGGTTGGTGCGCAATTTTTCCGAGGCCGACGCCGCCCGCATCAAGGACATCGAGCGCGTGACCAATCACGACGTCAAGGCGGTGGAGTACTGGCTGAAAGAGCAGGTGGCCGACGACGCCGAGCTGGCGCGCGCCGCCGAGTTCATCCATTTCGCGTGCACTTCCGAAGACATCAACAATACTTCGCATGCGCTCATGCTCACGCGCGCGCGCGCCGAAGTCGTCGTGCCGCAGCTCAACCAGGTGCTGGCCAAGCTGAACGAACTGGCCCGGGCGCATGCCGACCAGCCCATGCTGTCGCGCACGCACGGGCAGCCCGCCAGCCCGACCACGCTGGGCAAGGAGTTCGCCAACGTGGCGGCGCGCCTGCAGCGCGCCGTGGCCGCCATCGAGGCGGTCGAGCCGCTGGCCAAGCTCAACGGCGCCACGGGCAACTACAACGCGCACCTGTCGGCCTATCCGGAAATCGACTGGCCGGCCTTCAGCCGCAACGTGCTGGCTGGCCTGGGCCTGACCCAGAACCGCCATACCATCCAGATCGAGCCGCACGACTGGATGGCGGCGCTGTTCGACGCCGTGGCGCGCGCCAACGTCATCGTGCTGGACCTGGACCGCGATATCTGGGGCTATGTGGCCCTGGGCTATTTCAAGCAGCGGCTGCGGGAAGGCGAGGTCGGCTCCTCGACCATGCCGCACAAGGTCAACCCGATCGATTTCGAGAACTCCGAGGGCAACCTGGGCCTGGCCAACGCCGTGCTGCGCCATCTGTCCGAGAAGCTGCCGGTTTCGCGCTGGCAGCGCGACCTGACCGATTCGACGGTGCTGCGCAACCTGGGCGTGGGCCTGGGCTACGCGCTGGTGGCCTGGGATGCCTGCCTGCGCGGCCTGAACAAGCTGGAAGTCAACGCCGCGGCGATCGACGCCGACATCGATGCGTGCTGGGAGGTGCTGGCCGAGCCGGTGCAGACGGTCATGCGCCGCTATGGCCTGCCGCAACCGTATGAGCAGCTCAAGGCGCTCACGCGCGGCAAGGGCATTACCGAAGAGGCCTTGCGCGAATTCATCGGCGGCCTGGCGCTGCCCGACGAGCCCAAGGCCCGCCTGCTGGCGATGACGCCGCGCTCGTACATCGGCCTGGCCGCGCAACTGGCGCGGGCGGTATAGTCGGGTTGTCCGGCCGGCGCGCGAGGCGGCCGGCCGTTGCCCATCCACAAGGAGATTGCCCGATGAAGAAGTTGTCCATTGTTGCCGCGGTGGTCTGTACGACGCTGGCGCCGCTCTGGTCGTCGCCGGCCGCGGCCCAGTTCGCCAAGCCCCAGGACGCGATCAAGTACCGCCAGTCCGCCCTTACGCTGATGGCGTCGCACTTCGGCCGCATGCAGCCGGTCATGCGCGGCCAGGCGCCCTATGATGCGGCGCAGATCAAGGCCAACGTGGACATCTTCAAGACGCTTTCGACGCTGCCGTGGGCGGCGTTCGGCCCGGGCACCGAAGGCGGCGATGCCTTGCCGGCGGTCTGGAGCGACGCCGAGGATTTCAAGCAGAAGCAGCAGCGCCTGGCCGACAACGTGGCCAAGCTGTCGGCCGCGGCCGACGCGGGCGATTACGACAAGGTGCGCGCGGCGTTCGGCGACGTGGGCGCCAGCTGCAAGGCCTGCCACGATTCGTTTCGCAAGAAGAAGTAAGGTGCGGCGCGCCGCGTCCGCAAACACGAAACCGGTCGCGCGACCGGTTTTTTTTCGTCCTGGCGCCGGCCCGCGCTAGGAAAACGACATGTCGACGACGACGGCCTGCGCCCGTATCCACAGCACGAGCGCTGCGCAACAGGCGCCCACCACGACGGCGCGCAGCCAGATTGCCGGGCCGTCCTGCGAGGCCGGGGTGGCCGGCGGAAGCTGGGCGGCCGGCGCGTTGCCGGTGATCATGGCGCGCACCAGCGCCCGGCGGCGCACCGCCGCGTACCAGGCGATGGCCAGCAGATGCGCGGCCAGCAGGCCGAAGATGACCCATTCGTTGGCCTGGTGCAAGCCGGTAAGCGTGCTGGCGACCGCCTCGCTGACGTGGCCGTACAGCGGGCCCTGGATCATGATGTCGTCGCTGGCGAACAGGCCGGTCGCGGCCTGGACGCCGATTACGGCCAGCATGGCCAGCACCGACAGGGCGCCGAGCGGATTGTGGCCGGCATGGTCGGTGCCTGCGCGCAGGTAGGCAAGAATCGCGCCGGGACCGCGCACGAACGTGGCGAAGCGCGCGTGGCGCGGGCCGACGAAGCCCCAGATCAGGCGAAACAGGACCAGGCCCAGCGCGGTCAGGCCGAACCGGACATGCCAGTCCATGTACAGCCCGCCCAGTTTGACGGTGACCAGCGCGCCGACGACGGCGGCCGCAAAGGCCCAGTGGAACAGTCGCGTGGGCAGATCCCAGATGCGAACGGAGGTTGCGGTTGGCGGCATGGCAGGACGGCGTAGGGCACGGACGCAGCCAACTTTAGCACGGCGCGCTGGCCGCGCCGGTTCAGTGGGTCAGGCTGCGTACCGGCTCGATGCGATGCACGTGCTCGTGGCGGAAACGGATGCGCTGGCCGTGGCTGGCCTTGTCGTCGCCGGCGCAGCGGATCAGTTCGGTCGTGTACGTCGTGGTGCCGTTGATCGGTGCGTTGTAGATCACGCGCGCCCGGATGACCGGGCCGTCGGCCAGTTGCAGATGCACGACGTCGCCGACGTGGATGGGGGTGTCGTCCAGCTTGGTTTGCGTGGGACGGCGGATCAGGTGGTTGGTGTCAAACAGTTGGTTCATGTTTTTCCTCTTTCGAGTTCTAGTTATGGAATGTGCGCAAGGCCGCAAGGGCGGCCTTGCCTGGTACGGCGGACATGCATGCGCGGCATGCGTGGCGCCGGGAGCATGGGGCGGCGGATCGCAAGGGCCCGGAGAGGCCGGCGGGGACCGGCTGTATCCCGATGCTCGAAGTGCGTGCCGTGGGCAGGCCAATGGCGTTGCCGGATGACACACACAGCGTTGGACACCATGGGTGGTGCCAGGGTTCCCTGCGTTCAGGGCAGGGCAGCGATGGGTTTGTAGCAAGCCGTAAGGCGTAAAGCGCGGGCTTGCGGTTTCGGGTCGGCCACGCCAGGCGTGTTCTGATATGAGGGGGCCGGCCAGCGTGCCTGTTGGTCCGTGGCCGGATTGGCCGCGGCGCTGCCGTATCATGGGATACGACATATAGGAAAGCACGAATAACCAAGTATTCTATTGCATCGATCTATGCGTGTCAAGCCCTTGTTTGGGCGAACGCCTGTCACAGATCGCTTCGATGGCAACAAAGTGCCCGCTCCAAGGGGGTTTTCCGGACGCCAGCCCGATAATGCCGGCAATGCGCAATGGCGCCGCATGGGTGCTGGAAGGGAGGTTTATGCGGTTTGGATGGGGATTGCCGGCGCTGGCCGTCGTGCTCGCGCTGGCCGGGTGCGTGAATCGCGAGCCCGAGGAGCGCGCGGCCTTCATCGCGTATCTGGAACAATTGGCCGCGCCGCAAGCTGGCGCCGCGGCCGCGCCGCCCGACCCGCCCACGCGCAAGGCCCTGGGCGACTACGAGGCGCAGTACGAGCCGATGGAAGCGGCCCATGCCGCCGTGCGCGAAGCGTTGGCGGCGCAACAGGCGGCGCTGCAGGCGCTGCGACTGCATTCGGTCGATGAGATCGCCGCGCGGCGGGACGGCTGGGACAGGCTGGTCGAGCGCCTGGCGGCGGCGCGCACGGGGCTCGAGCAGGCGCGCGCCGATGCCGACGCCGCGCGCGCCGCGATGAAGCAGCCCCCCGACCTGCGCGAAGCCTACGCGCGCGCCTACGAACGCAGCGTCACGGCGCCGGCGCAGGCCCTGGCGCGGATATCCGGCCTGCTCGAGCCCGCCGTGGAGGATGCGCGGCGGGTGGCGGCGTTCGTGGCGCGCCATCGCGACCAGATCGATACCGACGGTCCGCTGACCCAGGTGCGCGATCCCTCGGTGCGCAGCGAGCTCAATGTGCTGCTGCAGGCGCTCAATGGCCGCTCCGACAATGTTTCGCAGGCGCAGGCCTTGCTCAATGGCCTGGCGGGGCCGGCTCGCCAGGCGCCCTGAGTACAATAGCGCCTCGTGCGGCCAGGCCGCTTCCGGGATGGAACATGAGCCAATCGAGTCTTTTCAACAGCCGGGCGTTCGTCGGGCTGCTCATCGTGGTGACGGTCGCCTTCGCCTGGCTGCTGTGGCCTTTCTACGGCGCCGTGTTCTGGGGCGCCATCCTGGCCATCATCTTCGCGCCGGTCCACCGCCGCATCGCCGTGCGTCTGGCGCCGCGGCGCAACCTGGCCGCCTTGCTCACCTTGCTGATGGTCCTGCTGGTGGTGATCATCCCGTTGATCTTCATCACCGGCTCGCTGGTCCAGGAAGGCGCCAACCTGTATCAGCGTCTCAAGAGCGGCAACCTCAATTTCGGCGCCTACCTGCAGCAGGCCATCGACGCCTTGCCGCCCACGGTGCACGACGTGCTGGCGCGCTTCGACCTCGCCGACCTGGGCAGCATCCAGGAAAAACTGACCGCCGGCATGATGCAGGCCAGCCAGTTCATCGCCACCCAGGCGTTCAACATCGGGCAGGATACCTTCCAGTTCCTGATCGGCTTCGGCGTCATGCTGTACCTGCTGTTCTTCCTGCTGCGCGACGGTTCGCAGCTGTCGCGCCGGCTGCGCCGCGCGGTGCCGCTGGACGAGCATCACAAGCAGCACCTGTTTCGCAAGTTCACCACGGTGATCCGCGCCACGGTCAAGGGCAACATCGCCGTGGCGGCCGCGCAAGGCGCGCTGGGCGGCGTGATGTTCTCGGTGCTGGGCATCCAGGGCGCGCTGCTGTGGGGCGTGATCATGGCCTTCCTGTCCTTGCTGCCGGCCATCGGAGCCGGCCTGATCTGGGCGCCGGTGGCGGTGTATTTCCTGCTGACGGGCGCGATCTGGCAAGGCGTGGTGCTGATCCTGTTCGGCGTGCTGGTGATCGGCATGGTCGACAATGTCCTGCGCCCCTTGCTGGTCGGCAAGGACACCAAGCTGCCCGACTACGTCGTGCTGATCTCGACGCTGGGCGGCATGGCGCTGTTCGGGCTGAACGGCTTCGTGATCGGGCCGCTGATCGCGGCGCTGTTCGTGGCCTGCTGGGACCTGTTCTCGCCGCCCGACGACACGGCCGGAGGCGGCGCCGCGCAGCCCTGATCGGGCTTGCCCGCGCCGCCGGGCGGGCGCGACAATGGCCTTATGTCCACCAACCGGCGGCGCCGCGCGCCGCGCTTGCCATGAAGCTGCCTATCGACGGACTGATCGCGTCGTTCGACGTGGATGCGCAAAAGGGTTTCACTTCGCTCTGTCCGGATGAGCTGCCGGTGCCCGATGGGCACGCGATCGTCCCCGAGCTCAATGCCCAGGCGGCGCGCGCGGACCTGCGCCTGGGGTCGAAGGACGCCCACAGCCCCCACGCGATCTGGCGCGCGACGGCCGAGCAACCCATGTTCAGCCCGGTAGCGGGCGCCAATGTCGACGTGCGCTGGAACATGCACTGCGTGCCGGGCACGCGCGGCTTCGAACTGCTCGACGGCTTGCCGGCGCCGGCCGACTACGATTTCTTCGTCTGGAAAGGCGTGGAGCCCGACATGCATCCGTATGGGTCCTGCTACCACGACCTGGCCGAACGGCAGCCGACCGGCGTGATCGAGTTCCTGCGCGCGCGCGACGTGCGCTGCGTGCTGCTGGGCGGCCTGGCGCTGGATTACTGCGTCAAGGTGACGGCCTTGCAGCTGCGCCGCGCCGGGCTGGACGTCGTGCTCAATCTGGCGGCGTGCCGCGGCATTGCCGCCGCCACGTGCGAACAGGCCAGGCGTGAACTGATCCAGGCGGGGGTGAGCACCGTGCCGCATGCCGGCGTGCTGATGCGCGCCGGCGGCTAGCGGGACGCGTGCGCTGCCCCGGCCGGCGCGCTAGTGCCGGCCGGACCGCGCCATGTCGTCCGGGCGCGGCGATGCTTCGGCCGGCCCGGCATGGGCCAGCACGCAGCGGTTGCGGCCGCCCGACTTGGCCGCGTACAGGGCCTGGTCGGCGCGCTTGAGCAGCCGCTGGTAGTCGGGATGCCCGTCGTGGGCGGCCACCCCTATGCTCAGCGTCAATCGCAGTTCGCCGCCATCGGGCAGCACGGTCGCCTTTTCCTGGACGCGGCGGCGCAAGGCCTCGGCGACGTTCAGCGCCTGCGCGCCGTCCGCGTCGACCAGCACCACCAGGAACTCCTCGCCGCCGAGGCGGAAGGTGTAGTCCCCGCCGCGGCTGTACGAGGCGATCAGGGATGCCACTTGCTGCAGCACGAAGTCGCCCGCGTCGTGCCCGTGGGCATCGTTGATCGACTTGAAGTAATCGATGTCGGCCACCAGCACCGACAGGGGGATGCCGGTCTTGCGCGCATACGCCACCTCCTTGCTCAGCACCACGTGCAGGTACTTGCGGTTGAGCAGCCGGGTCAGCGTATCGCGGCCGGACTCCAGGTTGCCCGCCTGTTCGAACAGCCCGTCGATCAGAAAGCCGATGGCCTTGGTGGCATCGCGCACGCCGTGCAGGATGGCCAGGCGCTGGTCGGGCGGCGGCTGGGTCTGCTGCGCATCGGCCAGCAACTGGTCGATGTGCTGGAGCTGGTTCGACACGCTGCGGCTTTCGGCCGCGCCTTCGAAGGCATGCGCCGCCTTGTGGATGAACCACAGGCCGAATTCGGATTTGCGTATGGGGGGCAGCTCGTCCCATGGCTTGCCGACCGACAGGCCGAACATCAACTGGTTCTCCCAGTCGAGCAGGGCGGCGCGCTGGCGCTCCCGTTCGGCCCCGACGTTCTGCGACAAGGCCAGCAGCCGGTAGCCTTCCTCGGCGCGCGCGTTGCGGTCGTGCGACACGGAGTAGGCGTGGCACATCATCTCGACCGCCGTCATGGTGACATCCGCGACATAGCGGCACGCCGCGGCCGCCTGTGCGGCCGACAGGCTGGCATCGAGGTCCAGCAGTTCACAGATCCTGCGGATCAGCGCGCACGCGCCGCGCATCACCAGGTGGACCGGGATGTCGATGCGCGCATGCACTTCGCCGACCTTGCGCTGGAACGCCACGGTCCGCTCATATTCCCCGCCGGGGGCGGCGGCGTACACCGACTCCAGCCAGTCCTGCATGGAGGCATGCAGCTTGGTCTTGACCAACTGGTCGGACAGGAAGAAGGCCGCGTTGGGGTCGGCCAGCATGCACTCGTAGAAATAATCGGCCAACGCCGCCTTGTGCGCGGTGACGACGTTCCGGGCGGCAACCCATTCATGGGGCGAATAATGCGCGCAAGTCTCTTTCCAGCGCAGGGCCAGGATTTCAGGCGAAGGCTTCAAGTTGTATCCAGCAGGGGTGGGTCCACGGCAGATTGTAGTCTGCCGTTACGCTTAAAAGTCGCCCGGCGTGGCCCTGGCGCCGATTATGTCCACGATAGGGCGCGCGGGGCATCAATAGGCAAGACTGGGTAATACTCCGGGCGGTTTCGGGGCCCGCGGGGCGCTCAGCCCGCGCGCCACTGGCTGCGTTCGATCATGCGCGCGAATACGGTGAAGGCTTGCGGATCGGTACGCGCGCCTTGCTCGGCTTCCAGCATGGCCATGGTGCGGTGGTGCGGGACCGGCGCCCGGTAGGGACGGTGCGCCGTAATCGCGTCATAGGCATCGACCACGGCGATCAGGCGCGCCTCGATCGGAATGGCCTCGCCGGCCAGCCCGTCGGGATAGCCCGATCCGTCGTAGTGCTCGTGGTGGTGCCTGACGATGCGGCCGATCGCCGCGCCGTCGTCCAGCCCGGTTGCCGCGATGATGCGCTCGCCCAGCACGCTGTGTTCCTGCATGTGGGTCCAGTCCTCGCCGAGCAGGCGGCCCGGATGATGCAGGACGCGGTCGGCCACGCCCAGCTTGCCGATGTCGTGCAGGCTCGCGCCCAGTTCCAGGCGGCGTATCGCCGTGCCATCCAGCCCGTATGCGCGGCCCAGTTCCCCGGCCAGCGCCGCGACGCGCCCGCTGTGTATGGCGGTGCCGGGGTCGCGCGCGCGCAGCGCGGCCGCCAGGGCGCGGCAGGCGCGCGTATCGGCTTCGGAGCGCGGCAATGATTCAGTTTGCATGACTCGTGTTTCTGATCGAAATGGTGCTTGCCGCAATGGCCAAATTGACGGCCAAAGCCGCCTCAGTCCCCGCGAATGGCGCGGCGGTCGCGGCGCTAGACTGGCGCGGCCTCCTGGAATCCCATTCATGGCGCTGCCCTGGCCGGGCAGTTCAGAACATGCAGACCGACGTCAACATCAATTCGCTAGCAGCCCTGGGCCTCATGGAGGAAATCTTCGCCAACTACCACGCCTATCGCGTCGCCAAGCAGGCGGGCGATACGGGCGAGATGGCGCTCAGGCGCGCGAAGATCGAGACACTGGCCGCCGAACAACGACGTGTCGTTGCCGCGGTGTGCCGTGATACGGGCGCGCAGTGAGCGACGGCGGGGCGCTTGCCCTTATTTCAGGGGTTCCTGGCCGGCCGCCTCGAGATAGGCGTCGATTGCCAGCTTGAGGTGGGAAAGGGCGCTGCCTGTCAGCGGACGCTGGTCGGATTCGGCCAGCAGGCCGTCAGCGGCCTGGCGCAGGGCGGCGCCGAATCGCTCCCGCTGTTGCGCGGGTTGGGCGGCGATCAGGCACTGGACGGTAGTCTCCAGTGCGCTGACCTTGGCAGTGACCTGCTGGATGGCTTGTGCGAAAGCCACCATGATTTCCTGGTTTTCCATCAAAGGACGTCCATATCGGGTTGCGCCAGCCGTATCCCGCGCAAGACTTGTTGCCAAATACCAGGGCCTGGAACAGGCGCGGGTTGCCGGCATCGGTGGCGTCGCACGGGCCTCGGGAGCAAAGTGGCTCGCCCTTTCGCCCGTCGGTCTGGCTATTTTTTGCAAATTGTAGCTTAGCCAGTCGCTGCGTTCGGGCCGGCTGCGCGCGGGCGCGCGCCGGCATGGCGGGCGGGCTTGAGCGATGTCAAAAGAGGCCGTGGCGGGAAGGACGAACGGGCTCGATAAGCTGTATGGACATACAGTAATTATGAGCCTAGAATCCGCATCATATGGTCTCGGAATTCCGAGGCCGGGAGGCGGAGACGATGAGCGAACCGGCGATCGCGTGGCGGCGTGTGGACGATTATTGCTGGGTTGGCCCTCCTGGCTGGACGATCTGCCGGGTCTGGCTGGACGGAAGCTACCAGTACGAGCTGTGGTTCAGCCGCGGCGATGGCGGCACCATCTACGGCATGCGCGCCTCCCTGGAGGGTGCGCAGCACCTTTACATGCAGAAATTGGGATAAGCCTCATGGCGATTGAACTCGAGCGAGGCGCGCGCGATGCCGCCATCGCTTCCATCCAGCGGTATTTCGACCAGAGCATGGAAGAACCCATCGGCAATATCGGCGCGCACGCCTTGCTGGGATTCTTCCTGGAGGAAGTCGGGCCGGTCATCTATAACCAGGCCGTGGCCGACGTGCAAGAGCGCCTGCAGCAACGCGTGGCCGAACTGGATCTCGAGATCCACGAGGAGCCGTTCGCGTATTGGCGCAGGCACGACAAGGGCGCGCGCGCGGGGCGCGGCTAGGGCAGGCGCGGATCGCGCGCGCGAACATGGCGCGGTAAGATCGACGGCGAAAGGAGGCGCTGCTCGATGAAAAAGGAACCGGGACGCGGTTTTCTCGATAAATACTTTCCGGCGGGAATCCGGCCCGCATGCCCGAAATGCGGCCATCAGGGGTTTATCGTGCTGCATGACGACGCGGTCGAGAATGCGGACAAGCCGATCGCCATCGTTGCCTGCGCATCCAGGAGTTGTCACGCCGCGATCGGCGTGCTGCCGGCCAGCGCGGTGTGGGACGAATAGCGGTCGCGCACAGGCGGCGGGCGCATATATATCCCACAGCCCCATACACCCCGCGCAGCACAAAACAAAATGCCCGCAATCGCTTGCGGGCATTTTGTTTGAATTCTCTGGTGGCGCATCCCTGATTCGAACAGGGGACCTGCGGATTATGATTCCGTCGCTCTAACCGGCTGAGCTAATGCGCCATCCCTGGCTTGGCATCAACAAATGGTTGGCTGCCAAACGAAGAACGAAATTCTAGCATGAAAGATTTTGTATGTGCAACAAGCCGGCATTTCAGGCGTCGCGGGCCAGGCGGATGCCGGAGAACTGCCAGCGCGCCTCGGGCGGGAAGAAGTTGCGGTAGGTGGCGCGGATGTGTTCGCGCGGGGTCGCGCACGAGCCGCCGCGCAGCACGTATTGGTTGCACATGAACTTGCCGTTGTATTCGCCGACGGCGCCGGCCGGCGGGGTGAAGCCCGGGTAGGCGTCGTAGGCGCTGCTGGTCCACTCCCAGACGTCTCCATACAACTGCACCGGCACGCCGGCGGCCGCGCGGCGCGGCGCGGGCCGCGGATCCAGGTGGCCGCTGTCGAGCAGATTGGCCGGCGCGTCCGCGCTGGCTCCAGGCGCGCGCGCGGCGAGTTCCCATTCGGCTTCGCGCGGCAGGCGCACGCGCGCCCAGCGCGCGTACGCGTCGGCCTCGTAATAGCTGACGTGGGCAACCGGGGCATGCGGCTCCAGCGCCTGCAGGCCATGCAGCGTGAAGACGCGCCAGTCGTCTTTCTGGCCTTCCCAGTACAGGGGTGCGCGCCAGTTCTGCTGGCAGACCTGGTCCCAGCCCAGCGACAGCCAGAGTTCGGGGCGGCGGTAGCCGCCATCCTGTATGAAGGCCAGGTATTCGGCCTGGGTGACGGGGCGGTCGGCCAGGTGAAACGGCCTGAGCAGTACCTCGTGGGCCGGGGTTTCGTTGTCGAAGGCAAAGCCTTCGCCGGCGTGGCCGATGCCCACGATGCCGCCGTCATAGCGGGTCCAGCCCGCCGGCGTGCCGGCCGGCAGCGCGGGTATGCCGGGCGGCGCATAGGCAGGCCGCAGCGGGTTGCAGCTGAACAGGTGCTTGAGGTCGGTGAGGATCAGCTCCTGGTGCTGCTGTTCGTGATTCAGCCCCAGCTCCACCAGCGCGTCGAAGTCGGTGTCCACGCCTGCCAGGCGCGCGCACAGCGCTGCCATGGCCTGGTCCACATGCGCGCGGTAGCGCAGCACGTCGTGCAGCGACGGGCGGGTAAGCAGGCCGCGCTGCGGACGCGGGTGGCGAGCGCCGACCGCGTTGTAGTAGGAGTTGAACAGCATGCGGTAATGCGGGTCGAACGGCCGGCGGCCGGGCTCGAAGCGGCCGATCACGAAGGTTTCGAAGAACCAGGTCGTGTGGGCCAGGTGCCATTTGACGGGACTGCAGTCCGGCATGGATTGCGCCTGGCAGTCTTCCGGCGACAAGGGTTCGGCCAGCGCCGCGCTTTGCGCGCGGATGCGGGCGTAGCGCCCGGCGGGGTGCGGCGCCGGCTCGGGCGGGCCGGGGCGAGT
This sequence comes from Bordetella genomosp. 6, assembly GCF_002119705.1. Classification (NCBI taxonomy): domain Bacteria; kingdom Pseudomonadati; phylum Pseudomonadota; class Betaproteobacteria; order Burkholderiales; family Alcaligenaceae; genus Bordetella; species Bordetella genomosp. 6. The sequence goes on along the minus strand of NZ_CP021107.1, from coordinate 3,097,432 downwards.
GAGCAGGCAGGCTGACGACTCCATGGAAGCTCCTTGGCGCATGTCGGTGGGGCGGGCCTGGCTCAGGCCCGGGCACTGAATACGGAAAACCAGTCGCGCGCGTCCGACCAATGGCGGATGTCGCCGTAGCCGGCGCGCCGCAGCAGGTCGATGAAGCGTTCGAGGGTGTATTTATAGGAGTTTTCCGTGTGGATGCGTTCGCCGGCCTGGAACCGCCGCTGGCCGCCGGGCCAGCGCACGCGTACGTCGCCGCGTGCCTGCAGGTGCATCTCCATGCGGCTGCGTGGCTCGTTGTAGAGGGCGACGTGGGTCCAGTCGCGCACGTCGAAATCGCTGTCGAGCACGGCGTTGACGTGCCGCAAGAGGTTCAGGTTGAACGCGCCGGTCAGGTGCAGGGCATCGTCGTAGGCGGGCTCGACGATGGCGCGCGCCTTGACGCGGTCGACGCCGATCAGCAGTCCGCCGCCGGCGTCCACCTGTGCACGCAGGCTGGTCAGCAATGCCAGCGCGGCGTCGGGGTCGAGGTTGCCGATGCTGGAGCCGGGATAGAAGAACAGCCTGCCCTCGGCGTCGATGGCCTGGGGCAAGTCCAGCCCCGCGTTGAGGTCGCGGCCCAGCGGCAGCACCTCCAGCCACGGGTGGGCGCGCCGCACCCGCGCCACGGCCTGTCCGAGGAAGTCGGTGGAGATGTCGATGGGCACGTAGCGCTGCGGCCGCAGACAGGGCAGCAGGCGTTCGGCCTTGGCGCAGTCGCCCGCGCCCAGGTCTATCAGCGTGCGAACCGGCCCGGTGTGGCGGGCGATGGCCTCGAGGTGGGTGGCGAAGATTTCCGCTTCGCAACGGGTGGGATAGTACTCGGGCAGTTGCGTGATCGCGGCGAACAGGCTGGAGCCGAGCGCGTCGTACAGGTATTTGGGGTCGATGCGGGCGGGGTGCGCCTGCAAACCGGCCAGCAGGGCGTCCAGGGCCGGGTCGACGCCGGTGGCCTCGGGCATGAAAGGCGCGGCGGCGGCAAGCATCGTGGGCGTGTGGGCCATGACGGGGTTCCTTCCAGGTGGGATGGAAGGGATCTATTGTGTGCGGCGGCGACGTGTCGGTGTCAAGCGCTAACGTCCCGGCTGCAATGGACTTTTACGAAAAGAAAAAAGCCGGGGCGCGGCGGCGCGCCGCAAGCGCCGTTCCCGGACCGCCGCAAGAGGGGGGCGCCGGATTCGCATTCGGTTGCCAAATGACACGCCCGCGCCCGCGTCGGCCGGCCTGCTGCGGGCGACGGAAATACTGCTTTACCGCTGGTTGCCAAACCAGAGGCGTACGACGCGGGCCCCGGTCAGAATACGGTCGTGTCATAAAGGCCAAGTGGGAGATTCGCTATGTCGTCGATCGTGGTGGCACGGTTCGATAGCGTCCCTTCGGCGAGAAGCGCTGCGCACGCGTTGGTCGGCGACGGCTTTCGCGAAGAGGCAATCAGTATCCTGTACGGCGACCCGGACCGTGCGGGCCGCCGGGTGGGCCGGCCGGCCTGGCGTTTCGGGCCGGACCTGCGTACCCGCGCGGCGCGCTGGCGCGCCATCGTCAGCGCCGCGGCGCTGGCGGCCATCGGTACCCTGGGCGGCGTGATCGTGCCCGTTGTGACGGGCTACGGCCGCGTGGGCATGGTGGTCGGCGCGGCATTGGGCGCTTACGCGGGCGCCCTGGCGGGCGCCTGTTGGATGGCCAGCGGCCTGCGTCGCGCGCGGGCCGAGGCGGCCTACGCCGGCCAACTGGCGCGCGATCGGGTGGTGCTGCTTACCGTGCAGGTGCATCCGGACGATGAGGACGCCGCGGCCGCGCTGCTGCGCGACGCCGGCGGCCTGCAGGTGGAGAAGGCGCGCAGCCGCTGGTGGCCGGGCGCGCGCGGCCAGTCCACCCCCACAGGCTGGCGCACGCGTGCCCCGCGCCCGCCGGCGCAGCGCACGCAATGGCAGCCCTGAGGCGGGGCTTCGCGCGCCGCCTGGGGCGCCAGATCGCCGCCATGCTCGTGTTGGCGGGCCTGGGCGCATGCGCCACGGTGCCGGGCATGCAGGGGTTGCGCGAGCGGCGGGCCCAGGCCGGGCTGTCCACCGATTATGGCTGGCAAAGCCTGCAGCGCAGCCACACCATCGTGTCGGGCGCGGCCAGCGGCGATGGCGCGGACGCCATGGCGCGCCACCTGGCGGTCGAGGCGGCGATCAGCGGCGCCCCCTTGGTGGCGGGCAACCAGGTCCGCCTGCTGGCCGACGGGCCGGCCACCTACCGGAGCATGCTCGACGCCATCGCGCAGGCGCGCCGTTATATCCACATGGAAACCTACATTTTCGAGGACGACGCGGCCGGCCAGCGTTTCGCCGACGCCCTGATGGCGGCGCGCCGGCGCGGCGTCGAGGTGGCGGTCATGGTCGATGCGGTGGGCACGCTGAATACGCCGCGGCAGTGGCTCGAGCGCCTCAGGCAAGGCGGCATCAAGGTCGCGGTGTTCAATCCCGTCAACCCGGCGCGCGCCGGCGCGGGCTGGGCGCCCAACCAGCGCAACCACCGCAAGCTGCTGGTGGTCGACGGCCAAGTGGGATTCCTCGGCGGGCTGAACATCAGCAGCGTCTACTCCTCCGGATCGGGCTCGGGCTCGGGCTCGGGGCGCGCGGCGCAGGAGCCCGGCCCGGCCGCGTCGCGCGCCGACACCGCGCCCTGGCGCGATACGCATATCGAGGTGCGCGGCCCGGCGGTGGCGGAGATCGAGCGGGTCATCCAGGACGGCTGGCTGCGGCAGACCGGCGCGCCGCTGGGCGGCGGCGCGGTGCGGCTGAGCGTGCCCGCGCCGGGCGATCTGCATGTGCGCATCCTGGCCAACGAACCCAACGAGCGCGACGGCTACACCGTTTACCTGACGCTGATGTCGGCGTTCGAGAGCGCGCGGCAGTCGATCCACATCACCATGGCCTATTTCGTGCCCGACCCCGCCTTCGTGCGCGTGCTGGCCGACGCCGCGCGGCGCGGGGTCGACGTGGCGCTGGTCCTGCCGGGATTCAGCGATTCATCGCTGGTCTGGTACGCGGGGCGCTCGCACTACCAGGCGCTGCTCGATGCCGGCGTCAAGCTGTACGAGCGGCGCGACGCGCTGCTGCATGCCAAGACGGCGGTGGTCGACGGCGTGTGGTCCACCGTCGGGTCGAGCAACATGGACTGGCGCAGTTTCGCGTTGAACTACGAACTCAACGCGGTCATTGTCGGGGCCCGCTTCGGCGCCGAGATGGAGGCGCTGTTCGAACGCGACCGTGCCGCCGCCGTGCCGATCGACCCGCGGGGCTGGGCCGATCGCGGCGCCGACGATCGCTTCATGGAGGCGTTTTCGCGCTTGTTCGAGCGCTGGCTGTAGCCGGGCCCGGCTACGCGTGCGCGGGCGCGCCGGCGGGGCGCAGCGCGGCCAGCGCCGCGCTGATATCCATGGCGGGCTGGAACGAGTCGGCCTGCGCCATGCCCCAGCCTACCTGGAACACATGATGGCGGAATTCGCCGCGCAGCAGTTCGCCCGGCGCCAGTTCGGGAAACAGCGCCGACAGCAGGCGCACTTCGCTGGACGAGATGCGTCGCGCGATATGGTGCGGCCGCAACTGGCCCGGGTGGGTCAGGCCGGCGGCGCCCAGCAGTTCGGCCAGGGCGTGCAGCGTATTGCCGTGGAAGTTGGCCACGCGCTGCGCCTTGTCCGGCACCACCAGCGCGCGTTGGCGCAGCGGGTCCTGGGTCGTGACGCCGGTGGGGCATTTGCCCGTATGGCAGGCCTGCGCCTGGATGCAGCCGATGGCGAACATGAAGCCGCGCGCGGCGTTGCACCAATCCGCTCCCATGGCCATGGCGCGCGCCATGTCGAAGGCGGTGATGATCTTGCCCGACGCGCCCAGCTTGATGCGGTCGCGCAGGTTCACGCCGATCAGCGTGTTGTGCACCAGCCGCAACGCCTCGCGCAGCGGCGTGCCGACGTGGTCGACGAATTCCACCGGGGCGGCGCCGGTGCCGCCTTCGGCGCCGTCGACCACGATGAAGTCCGGCGTGATATTGGTCTGCAGCATGGCCTTGACGATGGCGAACCATTCCCACGGGTGGCCGACGCAGAACTTGAAGCCGACCGGCTTGCCGCCGGACAGCTCGCGCAGCCGCGCCACGAAATGCAGCAGGCCGATCGGCGAGTCGAACGCGCTGTGGCTGGACGGCGAGTTGCAGTCCTGCCAGGGCGGCACGCCGCGCGCCTCGGCGATTTCCGGGGTGACCTTGCCGGCCGGCAGGATGCCGCCGTGGCCGGGCTTGGCGCCCTGCGACAGCTTGATTTCTATCATCTTCACCTGCGGCGTACAGGCGTTCTTGACGAAGGCTTCCTCGGAAAAGGCGCCATGGGCGTCGCGGCAGCCGAAATAGCCCGAGCCGATATTCCAGACCAGCGATCCGCCGCGTTCGCGGTGGTAGCGGCTGATCCCGCCTTCGCCGGTGTCATGCGCGAAGTCGCCGATGCGCGCGCCTTCATTGAGGGCCAGCACGGCGTTGGCCGACAGCGCGCCGAAGCTCATGGCCGAGATGTTGAAGGCCGACATGGAATACGGCTGGCGGCACTCGGGGCCGCCCACCGTGACGCGGAAGTCGGCATCGGCGACGTGCGCCGGCGTCATGGAGTGATTGATCCATTCATAGCGGTCGCCATAGACGTCTTCCTGCGTGCCGAAGGGCCGCTTGTCGATATCCTGCTTGGCGCGCTGGTAGACGATGGAGCGCTGCGCGCGCGAGAACGGCGACGCGTGGGTGTCGTCCTCGAGGAAGTACTGGCGGATCTCTGGCCGGATGAATTCGAACAGGAAGCGCAGGTTGCCCAGGACGGGGTAGTTGCGCCGGATCGCGTGGCGAGTCTGGAGCAGGTCGTACACGCCCAGCAGGGACAGCAGCACGAAGGGGACGGCCGCCCACAGCCAGGCGCGCGACGAATGGACCGCCAGCGCCGAGGTCAGGGCGGCGCCGATCAGCATCAGCGCGAATGTCGTATAGCGGCCAGCAATCCAGTTCATGCTCCATCTCCGGGGGGCGTAATGGAGGCAACCATACCAGATGCCGGTTTACGGCTGGCTGGCCGCGGCCGGACTCAGCAGCTGGAGGCCGCGGGCGTCTTTTCCACCGCCAATCCGAACCAGGGGCGCAGCCGCACGCCCAGCGCGCTGCCCAGGAAGGCCGCCGGCAGCCACAGCCAGGCGTGCAGGCTGCCGGACAGGATGCCGCTGAAATAGGCGCCGATATTGCAGCCGAAGGCCAGCCGCGCGCCGTAGCCCAGCAGCAGGCCGCCCACCACGGCGGCCAGCAGCGAGCGGGCCGGCACTTTCCACACCGGGGCGAACTTGCCCGCGGCCGAGGCGGCCGCCAGCGCGCCCAGCATCAGGCCGATGTCCATGACCGAGGTGATGTCCTGGCGCACCGGCGCGGCCAGTGCGGCCTGCTGCTTGGCCCAGTAGCTCCAGTTCGCCACGTCGGTCCCCACTGCGTCCAGCGCCTTGGCGCCCCACAGCGCAAAGGCCGAGGTGATGCCCCAGGGGCGGCCGGCCAGGGCCAGCGTGGCGAAGTTCAGCACTACCAGGGCAATGCCGCCCCAGACCATGGGCCACGGGCCCTGCAGCAGCGACGGCGCGCGGCTGGTGCGCGCGGCGTGCGAAATGAGCTGGCCATGGCGGCGCTTTTCCAGCACGGTGGTGGCCCAGGCGATCAGGGCGAATACGGCCAGGTTGGCCAGCAGCGCGCCCGGCAGGCCCCAGCTCTTGATCAGCGAGGTGGGCGGCAGCGCGGGCAGGGCCGACCACCAGCCGAAGTTGGCCGTCGCGATGACCGAGCCGATGATGAAGAACAGCAGGGTGACCAGCATGCGGGTGTTGCCGCCGCCGACGGCGAACAGGGTGCCCGAGGCGCAGCCGCCGCCCAGCTGCATGCCGATACCGAACAGGAAGGCGCCCAGTACGACCGATACGCCTGGCGGCGAGACAAAGCCGCTGACCGGTTGGCCCCACAAGGTGCCTTGCGCGAGGAAGGGGAAGAACAGCAGCACGCCGACGGCCAGCATCACCATCTGGGCGCGCAGGCCGGCGCCGCGCCGGTCGGACACGAACACGCGCCAGGCCTGGGTGAAGCCGAACGACGCGTGGTAGAGCGTCACGCCCAGCAGGGCCCCCACCACCCATAGCGCGCTTTGGCGCCAGCCGACGCTTTGCAACAGGTAGGCCGCGCCGGCCAGCACCAGCAACAGCGCCGTCCACAGCGGCTTGTGGTTGATGCGGATCGGCGGCAGCGCCGACGGCAGGTCGAGGGTGGAGGTATTGATACTCATGATGGCATCCCGGAAGGGGCGTACGAAAAGGGACAGGGCGCTGGCGCGCCCTGGGTCAGTGCAATATAGGACGGGCGGCAAATTTCCCGAACTAGTTATTGTTGATTTCTTAATATCTTTTGGTTATTTGACGGTGCGGGTTCAGCCCAGGGGCTGGCGGCCGATCCATGCCACCAGCGCCGTGATGGTAGGCACCGACAGCACCGTTGACAGCAGGATGGCGCGCGATGACGGGCGCGCGTCGCGCCCATACAGCTGGGCCAGCATGAAGGGGCCGGTGCCGATGGGCAGGGCGGCCATCAGCACCGCGCACCAGGCCCACAAGGGCGGCATGTCGAACACCGCGAAGGCCAGCACGGCCGTGACGGCGGGATGCAGCAACAGCTTGCCGCCCACCATGAGCCCCACCGTGCCGCGGTCGCCGCCGGGCTGCGATTGCGCCAGGAACAGGCCTATGGTCACCAGCGCGCAGGGGCTGGCCGAGGCGCCCAGCAGCGCCGCATAGTTGTCCAGCCCGGCCGGCAGCGCGATGCCGGCGGCCGCGCAGGCCAGCCCCAGCAGGGGCGCGGCCAGCAAGGGGTTGCGCAGCAGGGCGCGCGCCACCTTGAGCAGGGTGGCGCTCCAGTGGCGGTCGCGGTGCTGGTCGAATTCGATCAGCGCAATGGCCACGCCAAACAGGACGCAGGCCGTCAGCAAGGTGGTGATGATGGCGGGCGCCAGGCTGGCCGGCCCCAGCAGCGCCAGGCACAGCGGGATGCCCATGTAGCCGGCGTTGCCGTACGAGGTGGCCAGGCCTTCCAGGCTCAGGTCCGTCAGCCGCGCGCCGTCGCGGCGGCAGGCCAGGATGGCGGCCCCGAACGTCAGGGCGATGCCGCCGGCCACCGCGGCCGTGAAGCCCCAGTAGTCAGCCAGCTGGCGCAGGTCGGCCTGGGCCATGGCGCGAAACAGGAGCGCCGGCAGCGACAGGTACACCACATAGCGGTTGAGCGCATCGGTGGCGCTGGGCCCCAGCACGCGCCAACGGGCGGCAAGCCAGCCTGTCAGGATAAGGGCGAATACCGGTAGCGCGGCGGTCAGGACGGCTTGCATGGGCGAGGTTGTTACAAGGAGGCCACATTCTACCGCCGCGGGGTTCATGGCCGCCGCCGGCCCTGCGACAATGGGAACGGGCGGCGCACAGGCGCGCCGCCGCAAGCATAGAAGGGGAATCGCCATGCCGCAAACCGCCGCGCCGCTACGTATCGTATTGGGAACCTGGGACCGTTTGCGCGAAGACGCCACCACCGTGCGCTTCGAGGTGTTCGTTGCCGAACAGCGCGTGCCCGAGGATATCGAACTGGACGATTTCGACCCGTTGTCGGTCCACGCGGTCGCCTATGGCGCCGACGGCGCGCCGCTGGGCACCGGCAGGCTGTTGCCCGATGGCCACATCGGCCGCATGGCGGTGCGCAAGCGCGCCCGCGGGCTGGGCGTGGGCGGGCGGATACTGGACGCGCTGATCGAGCAGGGGCACGGCGACGGACATCGCATGCTGGTGCTGCACGCGCAATCGCACGCGCGCGGCTTTTACGAGGCGCACGGTTTTCAGGCCGAAGGCGACGAGTTCGTCGAGGCGGGCATCGTGCATGTCGCGATGACGCGCGAACTGGTGCGCTGACGGCCGGCGGCCGCCGCAAAGAAAAAACCCCGGCGCTTGCGCGACCGGGGTTTTTTGGCGCATCACGACAGGTATCGTGAAGTATGTATTGGTGCCCAGGAGAGGACTCGAACCTCCACACCTTGCGGCACATGGACCTGAACCATGCGCGTCTACCAATTCCGCCACCTGGGCTTTGCTGCCTGCCGCCGCTGTTGCTGCGTCAGATCAAGCAAGGAGGCGAATTATGCACACTTTTTCGCGGTGGTGCAAGTCGCCCTGAAAAAATCGCTGCCCGCGGTCCTGTGGCACACTGCGCCCATCAGGCGGCCTGTGTTCGCCGCGATGCACTCTCCATGTCTCGTCCCATGTGCGCGCGCTGCGCGCGACCCCAATCCCATTGCCTGTGCGCGCTGATTCCGGCGCTCGCGTGCCGTACCCGCGTGTTGTTTTTGCAACACCCGGCGGAGGCGCGCCATGCGCTCAATACCGCCCGCCTGGCGGCGCTCGGGCTGCGCCAGGCAGAGCTGCACGTGGGCGAGCGCTTCGACCCCGCCTTGTGGCGGCGGCCCGGCGTGCGCAGCTGGCTGCTGTTTCCGGGCGAGACGGCGCGCGAGCCGGCTTCGGTGGGCGAGGAGGGCGGTCCCCCGCTGTTGCTGGTGGTGCCCGATGGTTCGTGGCGGCAGGCGCGCGGGCTGGTGGCGGGCAATCCCGATCTGGCAAGCCTGCCGCGCCTGGCGCTGCCGGCCGATGGCGTGTCCGGCTATCGGGTGCGTCACGCCGATCTGCCCGGCGCGCTGTCGACCATCGAGGCCGTGGCGCAGGTGCTCAACGCGCTGGAGGCGCCGGCGCGTTTCGACGCCTTGCTGGCTCCCTTTCATGCGCTGGTGCAGGGGCAGGTGCGGGCGATGGGCGATGAGGTCTATCGGCGCCACCACGTGCTGCGCGCGGGCCGCCGGGGCAAAAGCGGTTGAGCGTGGCGCGAAGGAGAAAGCCCCGGCAATCATGCGATTGACCGGGGCTTTCATGAAGGCAGGCATTGCCTGCCTTGCGAATTCCGTGGTGCCCAGGAGAGGACTCGAACCTCCACACCTTGCGGCACATGGACCTGAACCATGCGCGTCTACCAATTCCGCCACCTGGGCACTGTCTCAGAGCTTGTGATACCCTGCCGGCTTGCTGCTTTCGAGGTGCCTGTCACGTTGCCGAGAACAGCGTCTTTGCGGTTTACCTTGCAGTATTTAATCCGTAGACTTGCGTATCCGGATTGCCTGTCAGGTGCTTCGCGAGGACGTCGATTCGACGTTGAAACAAAACTACTTCAAAATCACCAAATACCGGATTCAGTCTGATCACACGCCTGAAAATCAGGCCGATAATGCTGTGATAATACTGAATCGAGTATCACTTTCTGCTGCAGTGTTGCCGCTGGGCTAACCACAGAAGCTGCGCATTATATACGGAACTTTCAGCTTTGGCAAAACGATCGAACAACGAATCCAATAACAACAGATCTACGCCCGTCTTGCCCGATGTGCCTGCCGACTTCGACCCCGATGTCCCTTCTCGCGAAGCCATTCTGAAGGCGTTGCGGTCGGCCGGGGCGCCGTTGTCGCCGGCCGAACTGGCCGAACGCATGGGCGTGGAACGGCCCGCGACGCTGGTCGGCTTCGAGCGCCGGCTCGGGGCGATGGAGCGCGACGGTCAACTGCTTCCCAACCGCAAGGGTGTGCTGCTGCTGGCCACCAAACTCGATTTCGTGGCCGGCCGCGTGCAAGGCCACCGCGATGGCTTCGGGTTCCTGGTGCGGGATGACGGCGGGCCCGATATTTTCCTGTCGCCGCGCGAGATGCTCAAAGTGCTGCACGGCGACCGCGTCCTGGTCAAGCCGTCGGGCGAATACCGCGGCAAGCCGGAAGGCGCCATCGTCGAGGTCATCGAGCGGCGCACCAACAAGCTGGTGGGCCGCTTCCTGCACGAACATGGGTTGTCCATCGTCGTGCCGGAAGACCAGCGCATCAAGCACGACATCCTCATTCCGCCCAGCGACACCAACGGAGCCCAGCACGGGCAGGTGGTGTCGGTGCAGATCATGGAGCAGCCCACCCGCCATACGCAGCCGCTGGGCCGCGTCTACGAGGTGCTGGGCGAGATCGATGATCCCGGCATGGAAATCGAGATCGCGGTGCGCAAGTTCGACGTGCCGGTCGATTTTTCGGAACCCGCGAACAAGCAGGCTGCGCGCCTGCCGGATTCGGTGCGCAAGACCGATCTGAAGCAGCGCGTGGATCTGCGCGACGTGCCGCTGATCACCATCGACGGCGAGGACGCGCGCGACTTCGACGACGCGGTGTACTGCGAGCCGGTCGAGCTGGGCACCGGCCAGCGCAAGCGGCCGGCCTGGCGCCTGCTGGTGGCGATTGCCGACGTCAGCAACTATGTGCGGCCCAACGACGCGCTCGATGACGATGCCTACGAGCGCGGCACCAGCGTGTATTTCCCGCGCCGCGTGATTCCGATGCTGCCCGAGGTGCTGTCCAACGGGCTGTGCTCGCTCAACCCCAATGTCGACCGCCTGGTGCTGGTGTGCGACATGGTGATCCCGGCGACCGGCGCCAAGGCCGGCACGGTGACGGCCTACCAGTTCTACAACGCGGTGATGCATTCGCATGCGCGCACCACGTACACCAGCATCTGGGAGGCGCTGCAGCAGCCGGGCGGCCCGGCGGCCAACGCGCTGGGCGCCATCATGCCGCATGTGCGCCACCTGCACGAGCTGTACCAGCTGCTGTCGCAGCAGCGGCGCAAGCGCGGCGCCATCGACTTCGAAACCGTCGAGACGCGCATCGTCTGCAACGAGCTTGGCCGCATCGAGCAGATCGTGCCCATGGTGCGCAACGACGCCCACAAGCTGATCGAAGAATGCATGCTGGCGGCCAACACGTGCGCGGCCGATTTCATGTCGCGCAGCAAGCACCCCGGCCTGTACCGCATCCACGAAGGTCCCACGCCCGAGCGCCTGCAGTCGCTGCGCGACTTCCTGCGCACCATGGGCCTGTCGCTGGGCGGCGGCGACGAACCCACCGCCAAGGACTACGGCGAGTTCCTCGACTCGGTGCGCGGGCGTCCCGATTACCCGCTGCTGCAGACCATGTGCCTGCGCTCCATGCAGCAGGCGATCTACAGCCCGGACAACCTCGGCCACTTCGGGCTGGCGTATCCCGCCTATACCCATTTCACTTCGCCGATCCGCCGTTATCCCGACCTGCTGACCCACCGCGTGATCAAGGCGCTGCTCGAAGGCCAGCGCTACATGCCGGAGCTGGAAGACCAGCCCATCGTCATCGGGCGGTCGCAGCGCGAGCACGAGCACGCCGTGTGGGAGAAGCTGGGGCTGATTCTTTCGGGCAGCGAACGGCGCGCCGACGAGGCGTCGCGCGATGTCGAAGCCTGGCTGAAGTGCTGGTTCGTCAAGGAGCGCGTCGGCGAGGATTTCAGCGGGACGGTGACCGGCGTGGCCAGCTTCGGCATCTTCGTGACCCTGGATACCCTGCACGTCGAGGGACTGGTGCATGTCTCGGAACTGGGCGGCGAGTATTTCCAGTTCAACGATGCCCTGCACGAACTGCGCGGCGAGCGCACCGGCATGCGTTACCGCCTGACCGACAAGGTCCAGGTGCAGGTATCGCGGGTGGACCTCGAAGCGCGCCGCATCGAGTTCCGCCTGGTCAAGGGCACCAGTTTCGACGCGCTGCGCAAGGCCGCCGCGCGCGGTCCCGACGAGGGGCGCAGGGTCAAGAAGGCGGCGGCCCCCAAGCCGGCGGCCTTGAAGGGGCAGACCGCCAAGCAGCGGCGCGCCGAGGCCAAGCAGGCCAGCAAGCCGGCCAGCACGCCCAAGGCGGCCAAGAGCGCCGGCGCGCCAGCCAAGAAAAAGCCGGCGCGCGCGCGCCATTGAACCGGCCAGGCGGCCCCGTCCGGGGCCGCAGGCGGTAACATTGCACCGTAGACCGGGCCGCAGGGCCCGGCCCGCCGCCGCTTTCCGGCGGCGTTTCACGTTTCAATCACGAAGGTATTCATTCATGGCGTCGACCCAAGTTCTGGCGGGGTTTCACGCGGTCGTTGCGCGCTTGCGCCACGCGCCCGAGTCGATCAAGGAAATCTATGTCGAGGCGTCGCGGCGCGACAAGCGCATGCAGACGTTCCTGGAGCAGGCCGAGCGGGCCGGCCGCCGCGTGCATCCGGTGGCGGCCGAGCGGCTCGACGGGCTGGCGCGCGGCACCCGGCACCAGGGCGTGGTGGCGGTGGCCGAGGAGCGCAGCCTGGCGGTCGGCATCGACGAGGTGCTCGAGGTGATCGAGGGGCCGGCGCTGCTGCTGATCCTGGACGGCGTGACGGACCCGCACAACCTGGGCGCCTGCCTGCGCACGGCGGACGCGGCCGGCGTGCACGCGGTCATTGCGCCGCGCGACCGCGCCGTGGGCCTGAACGCCACCGTGCAGCGCGTGGCTTGCGGCGCGGCCGATACCGTTCCCTACCTGACCGTGACCAATCTCGCGCGCACCATGCGCGAATTGAAGGAGCGCGACGTCTGGCTGGTCGGCACCGACGACCAGGCAGGCGAGAGCATGCACCAGGTGGATGCGCGCCGTTCGATGGCGTGGGTCATGGGCGCCGAGGGCGAGGGGATGCGCCGGCTGACGCGCGAGACCTGCGATCAGCTGGTGCGCATTCCCATGCTCGGCTCGGTCGAGAGCCTGAACGTCAGCGTGGCCAGCGCCGTCTGCCTCTACGAATCGGTGCGCCAGCGCCAGGGGTAAACTCTTGCAGCGGCGCGCCGTCGCGCCGCGCGCCTCTTCGAACGTCCGACACCATGCACCAGAACGGCTTCACCACCACCATCGTTCATTCCGACCGCGATCAATCCGCCGAACACGGCGCCGTGCACAAACCCATGCATCCTTCGTCCGAGTACGTCTACGAGGATGCGCGCGAGCTGGCCGCGGTGTTCCAGGGCAAGGCCGGGTTCACCTACGCGCGGCAGGGCACGCCCACCACCACGGCGCTGGAAGCGCGCATCACGCGCATGGAAGCCGGCAAGAGCACGGTCAGCTTCGCCACCGGCATGGCGGCGCTGGCGGCCATCTTCACCACGCTGCTGCGGCGCGGCGACCATCTGGTGTCCAGCCAGTACGTCTTCGGCAACACCAACAGCCTGCTCAATACGCTGATGGAACTGGGCGTGGAAGTCACCATGGTCGACGCCACCGACGTCCGGCAGGTGCGCGACGCGCTGCGGCCGAATACCCGCATGGTATTCACCGAGACCATCGCCAACCCCGGCACCCAGATCGCCGACCTGGCCGGGATGGGCGAGTTGTGCCGCGAGCGCGGCCTGGTCTATGTGGTGGACAACACGCTGACCTCGCCGTGGATGTTCCGCCCGGTCGAGGTGGGCGCTTCGCTGGTGATGAATTCGCTGTCCAAGTACATCGCGGGCCACGGCCATGCGCTGGGTGGCGCGGTGACCGATACCGGCCTGTTCGACTGGAGCGGGTACGCCAATATCTACGAGTCGTACCGCAAGGGAGCGCCCACCGGCTGGGGGCTGACCCAGATCAAGAAGAAAGGGCTGCGCGACATGGGCGGCACGCTGGCGGCCGAGCCGGCGCACCGTATCGCCATCGGCACCGAAACGCTGGCGCTGCGCATGGCGCGCCATTGCTCCAACGCCCTGGCCCTGGCCACTTTCCTGCAAGGCCATCCGGGCGTGGCGCGGGTGCACTATCCGGGCCTGTCCTGCCATGCGCAGCACCAGCGCGCCAACGAGCTGTTCGATGGCCGCTATGGCGGCCTGCTGGGCGTGGAGCTGGCCGAGGGCATCGATTGTTTCGATTTCCTCAACCGCCTGCGGATCGTGCTGATGGCCACGCACCTGGGCGATACGCGCAGCCTGGCCTTGCCGGCGGCGCATACGATTTATTACGAGATGGGGGCGGAAAAGCGTGCGCAGATGGGCATCGCCGACAGCCTGATCCGTGTGTCGGTAGGCATCGAGGACGAGGCCGACCTGCTGTTCGACTTCGACCAGGCATTGCGCGGCTGTCTGCAACCTTGATGCCTGCCTGCGCAGCTCGCCCACGTCACGGAGTCCCATCATGCTGATTCAGATCGCCGACCTCTTCACCCCCGCCGAAGCCGCCCGGATCCGTGGGCGCCTGGAGGCGGCCGACTGGGTCGACGGCAAGGTCACGGCCGGCTACCAGTCGGCGCAGGTCAAGCACAACCGCCAGCTGTCCGAGCAGCACCCGCTGGCTCAGGAGCTCGGCGGCCTCATCCTGCAGCGCCTGGCCGCGAACAACCTGTTCATGTCGGCGGCCTTGCCGCGCAAGATCTTTCCGCCGCTGTTCAATCGCTACGAAGGGGGCGAGGCCTTCGGCTACCACGTCGACAATGCGCTGCGCCCCGTGCCGGGCACGGCCGAGCGGGTGCGCACCGACCTGTCGGCGACGCTGTTCTTTTCCGAGCCGGACAGCTACGACGGCGGCGAGCTGGTCGTCGACGACACCTACGGCCCGCGCGCGGTCAAGCTGCCCGCCGGACACATGGTGCTGTATCCGGGCACGAGCCTGCACAAGGTCACGCCAGTGACGCGGGGTGCGCGCATCAGCGCCTTTTTCTGGCTGCAAAGCCTGGTGCGCGAAGACAGCCAGCGCAGCCTGCTGCTGGAGATGGACGTGGCGATCCAGCGCCTGAATCAGGATACGCCGGGCCACGCTTCGATCGTGCAGCTGACCGGGGTCTATCACAACCTGCTGCGCCGCTGGGCCGACGCTTGATGCCGCGCAAGCGGGCGCGCAAAGGTTTGCATGTAGCGTTTTTGTTTATTGCGGAAAGCGCTAAAAGCTAGTATTGGCGCGGCTTAGGGCGCTGTTTTCTCTTGACAGCCGCGTCCGGCCAAGGCCTAATACTGCTCTGCGTCGCAGCTCCTTCCCTGGCTTCATGTGCCTGGAAGTACCTGCGACGCAGCCTTTAAAAAGTTGTGCTTTGCAGCGCAAGAAAAATTTTTTTCACTCGTCCGTTCTCTGTTTGCCGGCGCCTGTCTGTCTACTTGCTCTGCGCGTCTGGAAAACCCAATACCTTGTGAGGGGTAAACCTGAATGAACAAAACCGAACTCATCGATCACATCGCCAGCAAGGCCGATATCTCGAAAGCCGCCGCCGGCCGTTCGCTTGACGCCCTGATCGGTGCCGTAAAGACCACCCTGAAGAAGGGCGGCACGGTCACGCTGGTGGGCTTCGGCACTTTTGCCGTGTCCGCGCGCGCCGCACGCACTGGCCGCAATCCCCGTACCGGTGAAACGATCAAGATCAAAAAGGCCAAGGTGCCGAAGTTCCGTCCGGGCAAGGCGCTGAAAGACGCCGTCAACTGATGGACGCAAAGGCAAATCGGCGCTGCCGATTTGCCTAACAAAACCGGGTCCGCTATACTGCGCCCCGCGATTTACTTGAGTGACCCCGAGGCAGCAATGCGGTGCAAGGGGTGCTTAGCTCAGCTGGTAGAGCGGCGCCCTTACAAGGCGTAGGTCACAGGTTCGACCCCTGTAGCACCCACCAAGAATCAAGAAGCAAATCAATATCACCATCCTGCGCAAGCAGGCGCGATAACCCCGGCGAAGGCGCACAGGCGCACCGCGCGGGGTTTTTTGTTGTGCGCTCGGCGCGGCCCGGGCGCGCCGCGGCAGGTGTTCGCGGCATGTTGAATTTCTCGTTTCTGGCGATCGAATAGAGCTTGCGAATCATTCGCATTTAATATATCGTGGCGAATTCGGAATAGCCGGATAGGCATGCCCGCATCGTCGTGCATGCCGTCCGGCTGAATTGTCAATGTACCTGGCTGATTCATGCCTAGCCCCCAATCTGGTCGGTCTTTTTCATCGCATACGTCGCTTGCCCTGCGCGCGGGTGCCGGATTTACCGTTCTTGCCCTGCACGCCGCCGTCATAGGCGCGGTGTTCCTGTCCAAGACGGAGCGCCCCGAATTGCTCGAGCCCGAGGCGGTGATGGTCAGCATCATCGAGGCGCCTCTGCCGCAGCTGGCGCAGGCCGAGCCCACGCCCGAGCCGCCCACGCCGGTGGAGGAAACTCCGCCCGAGCCCGAACCCGAGCCGGTGATCGAGCCCGAGCCGGAGCCGGAGCCCGAACCGGTGGTCGAACCCGAGCCCGAACCCGAGCCCGTGGTCGAGAAGCCGCCCGAACCGGCGCCCAAGCCCAAGCCGAAACCCAAACCGAAACCCAAGCCCAAGCCGCAACCCAGACCCGAGGCGCCTCCGGAGCCCAAGAAGATCGAGACGCCGCCCACCGGCGCCCCTCAGGGCGCCCAGCAGGTGACGCAGGCGCCGCGCCAGGCGCCGCCGCCGGACGAGCCCATCATGGTCTCCAGCGTCGAATACCAGGGCGCGCGCCCCATGCCCGTCTATCCCATGGCGTCCAAGCGCCTGCGTGAAGAAGGGCGGGTGGTGGTGCTGGTGGAAATCAGCACCCAGGGCCTGGTCGACCGCGCCAGCATCGATACCTCGTCCGGTTTTTCGCGCCTGGACGAGTCGGCCTTGGCCGCCGCGCGCAAGGCCCGCTTCAAACCCCTTACCCGTAATGGCGTGGCGTATCCGGCCAAGGCCAAATTACCGTTCGATTTCGTGATGAGGAACTGAGATGTCCAACGCTATCAACACCGCCACGCTGGTGGCGCAAGCGGCCACGCCCTCGGCGGCGGCCACGCCGGGCGCGCCCGCTGCCGCGCCGTTGGCCCAGCAGGCCGGCGAGGCCGCGGGCGCCGCCGCCCAGACCGGCACGGAAGCGCTCAACCAGGCCGCCCAGGCCCTGAGCGCGGCGGCGCCCGCCGTGCCGCCCGCGCCGCTGGCCACGCCGGACATGGGGTTCCTGCACTTCGTCGCGCAAAGCGACTTCGTGGGCAAGACGCTGTTCGTCATCCTGATCGTCATGTCGCTGGTCACCTGGTACCTGATCGTGGTCAAGGCGGTGGGCAACATGGGCATGCGCAAGCGCGCCGCGCACTTCCTCAACAAGTTCTGGAATGCCAGTTCGCTCGAACAGGTCGAGAACGAAATCGTCACGCACGGCGCGCGCGACCCGTTCTCGCACCTGGCCAGCCATGCCATGCACGCGCAGCAGCACCACGCCAAGTTCGGCGCCACCAAGCTGGAGGAAAGCGGTTCGAACGGCGAATTCGTGTCGCGCACCATGCGCAAGGTCATCGACGAGGAGACCGCCAAGCTGGAGAACGGCCTGACGGTGCTGGCCTCGGTGGGGTCGACCGCGCCGTTCGTGGGGCTGTTCGGCACGGTGTGGGGCGTGTATCACGCGCTGGTGGGCATCGGCCTGTCCGATGGCGTGACCATCAACCGCATCGCCGGCCCGGTGGGCGAGGCCCTGATCATGACTGGCCTGGGCCTGGCGGTGGCCATTCCGGCGGTGCTAGCGTACAACGCCTTCGTGCGCAACAACCGGGTGTTCCTGTCGCGCCTGGATGCGTTCGCGCATGATCTGTTCGCCTTCCTGACCACCGGCCAGCAGGTGGCCGTGTCCGACGGCAAGGTGCGTGCCCTGCGCCGCCAGCATGGCCGGGGGAGCGAATAATGGCTTTCGGCAGCTTCGACAACAAGGGCTCGGGCAGCCACACCGTGTCGGAGATCAACATGGTGCCGCTGATCGACGTCATGCTGGTGCTCCTGGTGATTTTCATCATCACGGCGCCGCTGCTGGCCCATTCGATCCGCATCAACATTCCCCAGGTCAGCGCCCAGCAGATCGAGGAAGAGCCCAAGACGGTCGACCTGGCCATCGACGCCAACGGCGCGTTGTTCTGGGACGAGAAGCCGGTCAGCATCGACGACCTGCCCAACCGCTTCAAGGCAATCGCCGGCGACAAGCCGCAGGCCGAGATCCGTATCCGCGCCGACCAGGCCACCCGTTACGAGACGCTGGCCCAGGTCATGGCGTCGGCGCGCCGTTCGGGCATGACGCGCATCGGCTTCATCACCAGCCCCGCGCCCCAGGGCGCGCCCGGCGAGGCAGGCGCATCGGCCGCACCCGCGGCTCCCTGACCGGCAACGGCTCCCGCTCCCGGGGTGTCCGCGCCGCGGGCGCGGGCCTTGCCGTCGGCCCGGATCGCGCTAGAATCGCGGAATGCGAGTACTCGTAATCGAAGATGACACCACCCTGGGCCATGCGCTCCAGGAGTTCCTGGCCGACCAGGGGTATGCGGTCGATTGGCTGACCGAGGGCGACAAGGTCCTGGGGGCCCTGGCGGGCCAGCCCTACGATCTCCTCCTGCTGGACCTCAACCTGCCCGGCATGAGCGGCCTCGAAGTGCTGCGCCAATTGCGCCAGGACGGCAACCAGGTTCCGGTACTTATCCTCACCGCCCGCGACGGCCTGGACGACCGCGTGGCGGGCCTGGACGCCGGCGCCGACGACTATGTCACCAAGCCTTTCGACCTGCCCGAGCTGGCCGCGCGCGTGCGCGCCCTGGGCCGCCGCCGGTCCGGGCAGGCGCAACCCCAGATCGAGGTCGGCCCGCTGGTGTTCGACACCGTCGGGCGCGAGGTGCGCGCCAACGGCACGCGCCTGGCATTGTCGGTGCGCGAGCTGTCCGTGCTGGAGATGCTGATGGCGCGTTCCGGCCGGGTCGTGACCAAGCGCCAGATCGTCAACTCCCTGTCGGCCTGGGATGCCGATTTCAGCGAGAACGCCGTCGAGGTGTACGTCTATCGCCTGCGCAAGCGGCTCGAGGGATCCGGCGCCAGCATCCAGACGGTGCGCGGCTTCGGCTACATGCTGGACGTGGAAGCGGCGTGATGGGCCCGGGCCGGCGGACCCAGGCGCGGAGCATGCCGGCGCCAGCCTTCCGACCATGAATTCCCTTCCCCCCACGCCGCCGCCGCCCGATCCCGTAGGCTGGAGGCTGCCGCGCGGCTCGCTGGCGCGCCACCTCGTGCTGCGCCTGATGCCGCCGGTGCTGCTGCTGGTGCTGCTGGACCTGGCCGCGACCTGGGTGATCACGCACAAGATCGACATGTCGGTCTGGATGCTGGAAGACTTCTTCTGGCTGATGGTGGTGGGCCAGATCGTCCTGATCGCGCTGTTTACCGGAGTCATCATCCGCGGCGTGCGTTCGGGCCTGCGCTCGGTCAATCACCTGGCCGAGGAAATCCGCCAGCGCTCGATCGACGACATGCAGCCCATGGAAGTGGCGGACCTGCCGGCCGAGATCGCGCCGCTGGTCACGCACATCAATGACCTGCTGGGCCGCCTCGATGCATCGCTGGCGGCCCAGCGCCGCTTCATCGGGCACGCCGCGCACCAGCTGCGCACGCCGCTGAGCGGGCTGCGCCTGGAGTCCGAGCTGATGCTGGCGCGGCCCCTGCCCGAGGACGTGCGGATGCGCGCCGAGCGCATCAAGGCCGTCAGCGACCGCATGATCCGGCTGGGCCAGCAATTGCTGGTGATGGCGCGCGCCGATCCCGACGCGCGGCCGCAGGACCGCTTCATTCGCCTGGACCTGTGCGAGTGGGTTCGCGCCAGCGGCGCCGAGTGGATTCCGCGCGTGCGCGCCGCCCAGGCCGAGATCGACCTGGTGGCGCCCGAGCAACCGGTCTGGATCGATGGCGACCCGCTGCTGCTGGACGAAATGCTGGGCAACCTGATCGATAACGCGCTGCGCTACGGCAAGCCGCGCGGCCGCATCTGCCTGACCATAGGCGTCAATCCGCCGGCGCTGATCGTCGAGGACGACGGCCCGGGCATCAGCCCGCAGGAGCGCGACAGCGTATTCGAGGCCTTCTACCGCGCGCCGGACGCCAAGGCCGGCGGCTCGGGCCTCGGGCTGGCGATCGTGCGCGAGATCGCGCACGCCCATGGCGCATGGTGGAAGCTGTCCAGCCGGCCCGAGTATGCGGGCACGCGGCTGTCGGTGGTTTTTCCCGGCCCGCGCATCGGTACGCAACTCACCCGACAAGAACGAGCATCATGACCCACACTGCCGCCGGCGCGCCCCGCGATGCCAAGACCGCCATCCACGCGCCGTCGTCGCGCATGGCATTGATGCTGGGGGCGCTGGGGGTGGTATACGGTGACATCGGCACCAGCCCGCTATACACCTTGCGCGCCTGCCTGAACACCATCGACGACCTGCAGCCGGCCCATGTGCTGGGGGTGCTTTCCATCCTGTTCTGGCTGCTCATGATCGTGGTGTCGCTCAAGTACGTGACGCTGGTGCTGCGCGCCGACAACCGGGGCGAGGGCGGCACGCTGGCGCTGCTGGAGCTGGCCGTGCGCGGACGCGAGGGCAGGGCGCGCTGGCTGCTGATCGTGCTGGGCATTTTCGGCGCGGCGCTGTTCTATGGCGACAGCATGATCACGCCGGCTATTTCGGTCCTGTCGGCGCTCGAAGGCATCAGCATCGTGTCGCACACGCTCGAGCCCTGGGTGGTGCCCGTGGCGCTGGTGGTGCTGGTGGCCCTGTTTGCCATCCAGTCGCACGGCACCGGCGCGGTGGGCAAGCTGTTCGGCCCCATCATGGCGCTGTGGTTCGCGACGCTGGCGGTATTGGGCGGGTACCAGGTCTGGTTGACGCCGGAGGTGCTGGCCGCGCTCAACCCGGTGTGGGCGCTGCGCTTCATCGCCGAGTTCCCGGTGATGAGCTTCCTGCTGCTGGGCGCGGTGGTGCTGGCGCTGACCGGCGCCGAGGCCCTGTATGCGGACATGGGGCATTTCGGGCGGCCGGCGATCCGGCGCGCCTGGTTCGCCATGGTGCTGCCGGCGCTGACGCTGTGCTATTTCGGCCAGGGCGCCTTGCTGCTGCGCGACCCGGCGGCGATACGCAACCCGTTTTTCCTGATGGCGCCCGAATGGGGGCTGGCGGCGCTGGTCGGCCTGGCCACGGTGGCCACCGTGGTGGCGTCCCAGGCCGTGATTTCCGGCGCCTTTTCGGTGACGCGGCAGGCCGTGCAGCTGGGTTTCTGGCCGCGCATGCAGATCCTGCACACTTCGGCGGTCGAGAAGGGACAGATCTACCTGCCGCAGGTCAACGCCTTGCTGCTGTGCGCCGTGCTGGTGCTGGTGCTGCTGTTTCGCAATTCCGAGAACCTGGCCGCCGCCTACGGCTTTGCCGTGACCGGAACCATGCTGACGACTTCGGTGCTGGCGTTCGCGGTGCTGCCGCGCGGCTCCACCGGCGGCAAGCGGGCGCTGTGGATGGTGCTGCTGGGCGCGCTGCTTGCGATCGACATCCTGCTGTTCGGCGCCAATATCTTCAAGATCCACGAGGGCGGCTGGCTGCCGCTGCTGGTCGGCGTAGTGGTGTTCACGCTCATGATGACGTGGCGGCGCGGCCGCCGCCTGCTGGCCGACATGCAGGCGCGCGACCGGCAGCCCTTGCGGGAGTTCATGACGCAGCTCGAGGCGTTTCCGCCGGCGCGGGTGCAGGGCACGGCGATTTTCATGACCATGAACGCCGGCAACGTGCCGCCGGCGCTGCTGCACAATCTCAAGCACAACAAGGTGCTGCACGATCATGTGCTGTTCCTGTCGATCCGGGTGGCCGACGTGCCCTATGTCTCGGACGACGAGCGCTTCGAGATGCACAAGGTCAGCGCGTCGAGCTGGCAAGCCAGCATCAACTACGGTTTCAAGGAGGATCCGGACGTGCCCGAGGCCTTGCGCCAGGTGGCCGAGGCCTATCCCGAGATCGACCTCGAGCCGATGCGGACCTCGTTCTACCTGTCGCGCCAGACCGTGGTGGCGGCGCGGCGGCCGGCCATGGCGCGCTGGCGCCGCGCGCTGTTCGCGTTCATGGCGCGCAACGCCACCCGCAGCACCCGTTTTTTCAAGATTCCGCCCAACCGCGTGGTGGAGATGGGCATGCAGGTGGAACTGTAGGCGCCTGTCCACGCATGGGGAGCGACACCTGCGGCAGCGTGTGCCTGTCCTCACCGGGACAGGCACCCCCCGAGCGGTTGCCGCCTACTTCTTGCCGTCCTTGATCTGCGGCAGCGCCGAGCCGGCCGAAGGCGCCAGCAGGCCGGTCTTGACATAGGTGAACAGCTTTTCGCGGGTATCGACGATGTCGAGATTGCGCATGGTGAGCTGGCCGATGCGGTCGGCCGGCGTGAAGGGGGCGTTTTCCACCTTCTCCATGGACAGCCGCTCCGGCGCGTACGTCAGGTTGGCCGATTCGGTGTTCAGCAGCGAGTAGTCGTTGCCGCGGCGCAGCTCGAGCGTGACTTCGCCGGTGATGGCGCGCGCGACCCAGCGCTGCGCGGTTTCGCGCAGCATGATGGCCTGCGGGTCGAACCAGCGGCCCTGGTACAGCAGGCGGCCCAGCTTGCGGCCGTTCTCGCGGTACTGCTCGATGGTGTCTTCGTTGTGGATGCCGGTGACCAGGCGCTCGTAGGCGATGAACAGCAGCGCCAGGCCCGGGGCTTCGTAGATGCCGCGGCTCTTGGCTTCGATGATGCGGTTTTCGATCTGGTCGCTCATGCCCAGGCCGTGCCGGCCGCCGATGCGGTTGGCTTCCAGCAGCAGTTCGACCGGGTCGGCGTATTCGACGCCGTTGAGGGCGACCGGCTGGCCTTCCTCGAAGCGCACCGTCACTTCCTCGGCCTTGATCTGCACGCTGTCCTGCCAGAAGGCCACGCCCATGATGGGCTGCACGATACGGATGCCGGAGCTCAGGTGCTCCAGGTCCTTGGCTTCGTGGGTGGCGCCAAGCATGTTGGAGTCCGTCGAGTAGGCTT
Organism: Bordetella genomosp. 6; assembly: GCF_002119705.1. Lineage (NCBI taxonomy): Bacteria > Pseudomonadati > Pseudomonadota > Betaproteobacteria > Burkholderiales > Alcaligenaceae > Bordetella > Bordetella genomosp. 6. The sequence continues at coordinate 3,074,622 of NZ_CP021107.1, read as the reverse complement.
TCTCGGCCGACATCTTGTAGTCGAAACCGGCCTGGCGCATGTACTCGGACATTTCCGCGCGGCCGCCCAGTTCGTCGATGAAGGTCTGGTCCAGCCAGGGCTTGTAGATCTTCAGGTCCGGGTTGGTCAGCAGGCCGTAGCGGTAGAAGCGCTCGATGTCGTTGCCCTTGAACGTGCTGCCGTCGCCCCAGATGTTGACGCCGTCTTCCTTCATGGCGGCCACCAGCATGGTGCCGGTGACGGCGCGGCCGATGGGCGTGGTGTTGAAGTAGGTCAGGCCGGCGGTCGAGATGTGGAAGGCGCCGGCCTGCAGCGCGGCGATCCCTTCGGCGACCAGTTGCGCGCGACAGTCGACCAGGCGGGCCGCTTCGGCGCCGTATTGCATGGCGCGGCGGGGGATTTCATCGTAATCCGGCTCGTCGGGCTGGCCCAGGTTTGCGGTGTACGCGTAGGGCACGGCGCCTTTCTGGCGCATCCACAGCAGCGCGGCGCTGGTATCCAGGCCGCCGGAAAAGGCGATGCCGACCTTCTGGCCGGTAGGAAGGTTCGGGAGAATAGTAGTCATTGTTTGAGGTGAAACGCCAACAGGACTTTGACAGCAACGGGCCGTCAAACAAGAAGTCTAACGGGGCATTTTAGCGCTTTTGGGCGCGGGCAGCCGGGCGGCGCGGGGGCGCCGCGCCCGGCGCCGGCTCAGGCGATCTGGCCCAGCAGCAGGAATTCCATCAGCGCCTTCTGCACGTGCAGGCGGTTCTCGGCCTCGTCCCAGACCACGCTTTGGGGGCCGTCGATGACTTCGCCGGTGACTTCCTCGCCGCGGTGCGCCGGCAGGCAGTGCATGAACACGGCCTGCGGATCGGCGGCGGCCATCATCTCGGCGTCCACGCACCAGTCGGCGAAGGCGGCGCGGCGCTCTTCGTTCTCGGCTTCGTAGCCCATGCTGGTCCAGACGTCGGTGGTCACCAGGTGCGCGCCCTGGCAGGCCTGCATCGGGTCCTTGAACTGCTTGAGCACGCCGGCGGCCGGCGCGCCGATGCGGGCCGGATCCAGCTCGTAGCCGGCGGGCGTCGACACATGCAGCGTGAAGCCCAGCATTTCGGCGGCCTGCAGCCAGGTGTACGACATGTTGTTGGCGTCGCCGATCCAGGCCACGGTCTTGCCGGCGATGGGGCCGCGGTGTTCGATGTAGGTGAAGATGTCGGCCAGGATCTGGCACGGGTGGTATTCGTTGGTCAGGCCATTGATGACCGGCACGCGCGAATGCGAGGCGAACCGCTCGATGCGGGTCTGCTCGAAGGTGCGGATCATGACGATGTCGACCATGCGCGAAATCACGCGCGCGGTGTCTTCGATGGGCTCGGAGCGGCCCAGCTGCGAGTCGTTGGACGTGAGGTTGATGACCGAGCCGCCCATCTGGTACATGCCGGCCTCGAAGGAGACGCGGGTACGCGTGCTGGCTTTCTCGAACACCATGGCCAGCGTGCGGTCGTGCAGCGGCATGTGCGGCTCGTAGCGCTTGAACTTGTCCTTGATGATGCGGGTGCGTTCGAGCACGTAGGCGATCTCGGCGGGCGAGAAGTCTTTGAATTGCAGGAAGTGCCGCAAGGGGCCGTTCTGGGTCGTGGGAGGAGTCATGATGATGTCGCAGGTCTTGCGCCTGGGCTCATGGCCGCGGCGCGCTGTTGATTATTGCTGTTGAGCGAGGAACTGTTTGATCAGCGGCACCAGGATCCGGACGATCTGGTCGGCTTCCTCCCCGGAGAGTATCAGGGGAGGCAGCAGGCGGACGACGCGTTCGCGCGTCACGTTGATGAGCAGGCCGGCTTCCATGGCGCGGGTGGCCAGGATGCCGCAGGGCCGGTCCAGCTCGATGCCCAGCATCAGGCCGCGGCCGCGGACCTCGACGACGCCGGGCACGCCGGCCAGTTCGCTGGCCAGCGCGGCATGCAGGTGGGCGCCCACCTTGTGGGCATTGGCGAGCAGGCCTTCCTGCTCGATGGCATCGATGACCGCCAGCCCGGCGGCGCACGCCAGCGGGCCGCCGCCGAAGGTGGTGCCGTGGCTGCCGGGCGCGAACACGCCGGCGGCGGGGCCGGCGGCCAGCATCGCGCCGATGGGCACGCCGCCGGCCAGGCCCTTGGCCAGGGTCATGACGTCGGGGCGGATATCGGCCCATTGGTGGGCGAACCACTTGCCGGTGCGTCCGATCCCGGATTGCACTTCGTCGATCATGAGCAGCCAGCCGCGTTCGGTGCACAACTGCCGCACCCCCTGCAGGAACGCCATGTCGGAGGGGCGGATGCCGCCTTCGCCCTGCAGGACTTCCAGCAGCACGGCGGTCACGCGCGGCTCGGCCTCGCCCGCGGCGCGGATGGCCGGCAGGTCGTTATAGGGCACCTGGATGAAGCCCGACGGCATGGGCCCGAAACCCTGGCGGGCCTTGTCGCTGCCCGTGGCCGCCAGCGTGGCCAGGGTGCGGCCATGCCAGGACGAATCCATGGTGATGATGTGGGCGTGCGTATTGCCTTGCTTGTAGCCGTAGTAGCGCGCCAGCTTGATGGCCGCCTCGTTGGCCTCCGAGCCGCTGTTGTTGAAGATCACCTCGGTCATGCCGGACAGCTCGGCCAGGCGGCGCGCCAGGGCCGCCTGTTGCGGGACCTCGTAGATATTGGAGGTGTGGATGAGCCGCGCGGCCTGTTCGGAGATGGCCGCCACCAATCCCGGATGGCCGTGTCCCAGGCAGGAGACGCCGATGCCGGCCAGGGCGTCGAGATAGCGCCGCTCGCCGGCGTCCCAGAGCCAGACCCCGCGGCCGTGGGTGAAGGACACCGGCAGGCGGGAGTAGATGTTGGCCAGGGCAGAGGACATCGCGGGGTTCTCCACGAAAAATGGGGGGCGGAACACGGCGGGCCGGCGTGAGCCGGCGGCGCCCGCCAGCCGAAACGCCGGTCGTGGGCCGGCGCCTGTCCGAGGGCGGGCGCGGGCCAAAAGATCAATCATATACAATTCGCGGCGCGGGTCGCATGTTTGAGACGCGGCCGATCCCGGCGTCCGCGCGCGAAGCCCGCAGTGAAGGTCACATGGCAACTCGCGTCAAACAATTCGTTATCCACGGCGTCACCGAAAGCGGTGTCCGTTTTCGCCCGAGCGACTGGGCGGAGCGCCTGGCCGGCGTCATGGCCCAGTTCCGCCCGCCCGGCAGCGCCGGCAACCACCTTACCTACTCGCCCTACGTACTGCCGGTCGTCATCGACGGCGTGCGCAGCGTCGTGGTCGACCAGCGCCTGCGCGAGCTCGAACCGCTGGCGTACAAGTTCGTGGTCGATTTCGCCCACGACAACCACCTCAGGACGGAAGAGCGCGAAGCCTGATGGTTCAGGCTTCGAGGTGCGGCCGCATGAGCGCCTCGAACCACTCCAGGAAGACGGCCAGCCGCCGCGAGCGCTGGCGCCGGTGCGGATAGAGCAGCGCCACCGGCATGGAGGCGGCGCGCTGGTCCGGCATCACCTCCACCAGTTGTCCGCTGTCGAGCAGGTGCTGCACGTCGTAGCGGGGGATCTGGATCAGCCCCAGGCCGGCCAGGCAACAGGCGATGTAGCTCTCGGCGTTGTTGACGACGACCCGGCTGGCCGCCTCGACGAGATTCGTCTCGCCGCGGGGCGTGGCGCATTCCCAGGGCAGTGCGCGGCCGGTCTGCGGGCTGGCGTAGCCCACCGTCCAGTGGCCGGCAGCCAGTTCGCCGGGGTGCCCGGGTTCGCCGTGTTCGCGCAGATAGGCCGGGCTGGCGCAGTTGACCAGGGCAAGGCTGCCCAGCGGCCGCACCACCAGGCTGCTGCTGTGCAGCACGCCGATGCGCACCGCGCAGTCCACGCCCTCGCGGACCAGGTCGATGGCGCGGTCGCCCGAGCCCAGCGCCAGTTGCAGGCGCGGATGGCGGCGCAGCAGGGCGGGCAGGGCGGGCGCGATCAGGCGCCGCGCGATGCGGCTGGGCACGTCGACATTGAGCCTGCCGGCCGCCTGGCGTTGGCTGGCCTGGAACAACTGGTCGATGTCCTCGACCTCGGCCAGCAGGGGGCGGATCCGCTCCAGCAACTGCGCGCCGTCGGCCGTCAGGCGCACCTGGCGCGTGGTCCGGTGCAGCAGCCGGGCGCCGACCTGGGCCTCCAGTTGCTGGACCGCGGCGGATACGGAGGCGCGCGGCAGCTCCAGCGCGTGGGCCGCCTTGATGAAGCTGCCCATTTCCGCGACTTGGGCGAAGACACGGTATTGGTCGAATCTGTCCATGAGGCTCGCTTTCGGAATGCGCCAGGCGCAGCCGAAAGCATAGCCGTTCCCGCCCCGGCCGCTTTATTTGGTGGTGTAGCCGCCGTTGATCAGCAAGGTCTGGCCGGTGATCCACCAGCCGTCGCTGACCAGGTGGCGGATGAATGGCACGACATCCTCGATGTGCGTCAGGCCGGTGGGAGAGTGGGCCGAGAGCGCCGCGGCGCCCTGGTGATAGGCCACTGCTTCGGGGCTTTCCTGGCCGTAGAAAAAGGGCGTGTCCATCGGGCCCGGGCCCACCGCCGTGACCGAGATGCCGCGCGCGCCGAACTCCTTGGCCGCGGCCCGGGTGTAATGCTCCACCGGCGCCTTCGTGCCCGCGTAGGCCGCATAGAACGGCGTGAACGCGCCCAGCAGCGAGGTGACCAGCGTCACGATCTTGCCGTGGTCGTTGACGTGGCGGCCGGCCTCCTTGAGGAAGAAGAACGCCGATTTGGCGTTGACGGCGGCCATGTCGTCGTACTCGGCCTCGCTGATCTCGGAGAACGGCTTCTTCAGCACCTTGCCCACGGTGTTGATGGCGATGTCGGGCCGGCCGACGGCGGCCACCGCGTCGGCATACAGCTTCTCCACCGCGGCCGCGGTGGTCAGGTCGCCCCGCAGCGCCACCGCCTGGGCGCCGGCGGCCTGCAGCGCGGCGACCGTGGCGTCGGCGTCGGCCTTGGACGCCGGGCTGTTGTAGTGGATGGCGATGGCGCGTGCGCCGTGGGCGGCCAGATCGCGGGCGATCAGGCCGCCGAGGTTCTTGGCGCCGCCGGCGATGAGCGCGACTTTGCCCTGGATGGAATGGTCTGCCATGGAACGTCTCCGTGTGAAATCGGGGGAACGTCCAGCTTAGGCGCGGCGCCGCGGGCGATAAACCGGGCGGGCCGGGATGGATTGTCCAGGAAAGCGCGCCAATCGCCGCTTCATTGGGCGGGATTGGCGCGCAATGGGCGGGCGTCCTATACGGGGGTGATGACGTCGCCGGTCTTGAAGAACGAGGCCAGGTTGTCCAGCATCAGGTTTTCCATCGCCATGCGGGTCTCGAAGGTGGCGCTGCCGATGTGCGGCAGCAGCACGGTGTCATCGCTGGCTTTCAGCGCGTCGGGTACCGACGGTTCGTGCTCGAACACGTCCAGCGCCGCGCCGCCCAGCTTGCCGGCCTGCAGCGCGGCCACCAGCGCGGCTTCGTCGATGACCGGGCCGCGGGCGATGTTGATGATGATGCCCTTGGGCCCCAGCGCTTCCAGCACTTCCTGGTTGACCAGGTGGCGGGTGCCCGGGCCGCCCACGGTGGCGACCACCAGGAAATCGGCCCAGCGCGCCAGGTCGGCCAGCGAGCTTTCGTAGCCGTAGGAGACGTCGTCGCGCCGGCGGCGGTTGTGATAGCGCACCTGCATGTCGAAGCCGTCGCCGCGCCGGGCGATGGCCTCGCCGATGCGGCCCAGGCCGATGATGCCCAGGTTCTTGCCGCTGACCCGCGTGCCCAGCGGAATGCCGCCATGCACCTGGCCCCATTGGCCGGCGCGCACGAAGCGGTCGCCCTGGGCCATGCGGCGGGCGCCCGAAATCAGCAGGCCCCAGGCCAGGTCGGCCACGCAGTCGGTGAGCACGTCCGGGGTGTTGCTGACCAGCACGCCGCGCTTGCGGGCCGCATCGACGTCGATGGTTTCGTAACCCACGCCCCAGCTGCAGATCGCCTTGAGATCGGGCAGCGCGTCGATCAGCGCGGCGTTCGCGCCGAAATTGGCCGAGGTGACCAGGGCGGTGATGCCCTTGCCATGCTGGGCCAGCGCGGCGGCACGGTCGGCCTGCTGCCACAGCTCGAGCACATCGTATTCGTCGGCGAGTCGCCGATTGGCCGTCGGCGATCCGGCCAGGGAGCCTACCTGGATGATGCGGTGCTTGGTGGTCATGTCGTCTGATTCGTAGGGTGGCAAAGCGAAAATGCTACTTGATTCTGCCCCGGCCGGGCGCTGCGGTGCGCCAAAGCGCGCCGCAGGCCGGGGCGAGCGCGCCTATTCGAGCTGGATGCCGCCCTTTTCGATGACCTCGCGCCAGCGCCTGACTTCGTCCTGCTGGAAGCGGCTGAACTCGGCCGGCGTGTTGGCGACCACTTCGAAGCCCAGCCCCTGCAGGGTCTTCTCGACCTGCGGGTCGCGCAGCGTGGTGCGCAAGGCCTCGGCCAGCTGCTTGACGATGGCCGGCGGCGTGTCCTTGGGCACGGCGAAGCCTTGCCAGGAATAGACCACCATGTCCTTGACGCCGGCCTCGGCCAGCGTGGGCACGTCGGGCAATTCGCCGACGCGCCTGTCGCCGGTGATGGCCAGCGCCTTGAGCTTGCCGCCCTTGATGTGCGTCTGTACCGCGCCGAGGTTCTGGAACGACACATTGACCTGCGCGCCCAGCAGGTCGGCGATGGCCGCGCCGCCGCCCTTGTACGGCACGTCCACGCCGGTGGTGTCGGTGCGCTGGCGGAACAGGATGGCCGACAGGTGGTCGGACGACCCGGTCCCCGACGACGCATAGGAGACCTTGCCGGGATTCTTCCGGGCGTAGTCGATCAGCTCGGCCACGGTGTTGGCCGGGAACGACGGCGGGGCCACCAGCACGTTGGGATTGCGTACGGCCTGGGTCAGGTACGAGAAGTCCTTGCTGGGGTTGTACGCCAGCTTCTTGTACAGGGCCTCATTGATGGCGAACGTGCCGATCGATCCCACCATCATGGTGTAGCCATCGGGCGTGGAGCGGGCCAGCGCCTGCGCGCCGATCGCGCTGTTGGCGCCCGGCTTGTTCTCGACCACGAAGCTCTGGCCCAGGATCTTGCTCATGCCGGGCGTGACGGCGCGTGCCGTGATATCGGACGAGCCGCCCGGTACGAAGGGCACGATCATGGTGATCGGCTTGTCGGGGTATGGGGCAGCATGCGCGGCGCCCACCGCGCACGCGGCCACGCCGGCGGCGGCCAGCAGCGATTTCAGTTTGTTCACGATGTCTCCAGCGCACGTGTTGTTTTATGGCGCGGCGACCGGCCACGCGCTATCGGCCGCCGCGGTTTGCCTGGGCAGGTGTCAGTCCACCTTGGCGCCAGATTGCTGGCCGACCCGGGCCCGCTTGCGGGCCGCGTCGGCCATGAAAGCCTTGAACTGCCGGGGCATGTCGCCCAGGGCGCGACGAGGAGCCGCCATGCCGTGCTACTTGTTAGACAAATATATTTATTAGTATTTATCTTGTCAACCAAGTATACTTTTAAAAAATCTCGCGCCAACACATATACAACTGTCGATTTTGCAGGAGCCGTGCCCATGAAAACCACCCCGGTTACCCCTGATGACCTGCAGCGCTCCGTCATTGCCGTGCCGCCGCTGGCGCGCCACGCCGATTTCACGCTCAATCCGGCCGCCAACCAGGCGGTGCTGCGTCATCTGGAGGCGGGCGGGGTGCGCAGCGTGATGTACGGCGGCAACGCCAACTTCTACCATGTGCAGGTCAGCGAATATGCGCGGTTGCTGGACTTCCTGGCCGAGTCCGCCGGCCCCGATACCTGGGTGCTGCCGTCGGCCGGCCCCGACTACGGCAAGTTGATGGACCAGGCCGCCATCCTGCGCACGCGCGACTTTCCCACCGCCATGCTGCTGCCCATGTCGTTTCCGTACACCGACGCCGGGCTGGCCGACGGTATCCGCCGCTTCAGCGACGCGATGGACCGCCCGGCGGTCGTCTACATCAAGTCGTCCGACTATCTGGCGCCGGCCACGGTGGCGCGCCTGATCGGCGAGGGCCGCATCGCCGCGCTGAAGTACGCGGTGGTGCGCGAGGACCCCGCGCGCGATCCCTACCTCGAGGCGCTGCTCAAGGAGGTCGAACCGCGCTGGATCGTCAGCGGCATCGGCGAGCGGCCGGCCATCGTGCACTTTCGCCAGTTCGGGCTGCGCAGCTTCACCTCGGGGTCGGTATGCGTGGCGCCGCGCGGCTCGATGCGCCTGCTGCATCTGCTGCACGAAGGCGATTTCGAGGCCGCCGAACGGGTTCGCGCCGCCTATATCCCGCTGGAGGATTGCCGTGACGGGATCAGCCCGATCCGCGTACTGCACGATGCCGTGACGCTGGCCGGCGTGGCCGATATGGGGCCCATGCTGCCGCTGCTGAGCGGGCTCGACCCGGCCGACCGCGAGCGCGTGGCGCCGGTGGCGCGCGCGTTGCTGGCGGGCGATCGCCAATAGCGCCGGCGCGCGGCGCGCCGCGCGATGACGTACGATGGCGCAACCGCAGTGACCAGTCAGGAGTGCCCGTGGCCCGCAAGCAAGAATCCGCCAAGTCCGCCGCCGTCGACGCCGACGGCGTCGTCGCCCTGCACCTGGAGCGGGGCCAGCGCGTGCGGTTGGCCGACCAGCTGTACGGGCAGATCTTCGACCAGATCGTCTCGGGGCGGCTGAACGTGGGCGACAAGCTGCCCTCCGAGCACGAAATCTGCGAGAAGTTCGGCGTGTCGCGGCCGGTGGTGCGCGAGGCCTTGCTGCGGCTGCGCGCCGACGGGCTGGTGACGGCGCACCAGGGGCTGGGCACCTTCGTCAGCCACCAGCCCGCGCCGCGCCTGAAGACGTTCAGCGACGTGCAGAACGTCGGAGCCTACCTGCGCGCCCAGGAAGTGCGCGTGGCGCTGGAGGGCGATGCGGCCCGCCTGGCCGCCCTGCGGCGCACCGACGAGCAATTGCACAAGATCGGCGAGGCGCATGCCGCCTTCGTCGAGGAGCTGGAGCACGGCCGCGTCTCGCCCGAGGCCGACCTGGCCTTCCACGCCAGCATCGCCGAGGCCAGCGGCAACGATTTCTACCTCGGGGTGCTGGAAACCATACACGAGTCGATCAGCGGCTTCATGCGCCTGACCCTGAGCCTGACGCGCACCGGTTCGCGCCAGCGCGCGCAACGCGTGGCCGACGAGCACGCCGCCATCCTGGGCGCCATCCGCGAGCAGGACGCCGAGCGCGCGCGCATTGCCATGCAGTTTCACCTGGGCCAGGCGCGCCACCGGCTGGTGGATCGCGACAAGGACTAGCCCGGCAGGGCCCGGCATAGGCCGGCCTGCACAACCACAGCGAGGAGAGGCGCGGTGCCCGAAAGCGGTATGGAGGCGGACAAGGTTGGGATAAGCCGGGTGCGGGAGCAGATCGACCGCGTGCTGCGGGCGTGGGGCATGCCCGAAGGGCCGGCCGGCGTGACGGCCGACCTGATGGCCGAGACCGATTTGCTGGGCATCGACTCGCATGGCATTTCCATGCTGCCCTCCTACGAAGACAAGCTGCGCGCCGGCACGCTGCGCATCGACGCGCAGCCGCGCCTGGTGCGCGATGGCACGGCCAGCGCCTTGCTCGATGGCATGGGCGGCCTGGGCCACCCGGTGGCGGCGCAGGCCATGCGGATGGCGGTCGACAAGGCGTTCGAGCACGGCGTGGGCGCGGTGTCGGTGCGCAATTCGCATCATTTCGGCGCGGCCGGCGTCTACGCGCGCCTGGCGGTGCGGCGCGGCGCCGTGGCGCTGGTGACCAGCAGCGCCACTACGCTCATCATGGTGCCCACCCATGGCGCCCGGCCCATGCTGGGCACCAACCCGATCGCATTCGGCGCGCCCGCCGCCCACAACGAAGCGTTGCTGCTCGACATGGCCACCACTACCGTGGCCGCCAACAAGGTCAAGGTGTACGACTACTACCGCAAGCCCTTGCCGCCGGGCTGGGCGGTGGACGGGGCGGGCGCCGGCGTGACCGATTCCGCCGCCGCGATGCGATTCATCTTCGAGCGCCCCGAAGGCGGCCTCACGCCATTGGGCGGCACCGCCGAGATGAGCAGCCACAAGGGCTACGGCCTGGCCATCATGGCGCAGGTGTTGGGCGGCACGCTGGGCGGCAGCGCGATGGCGGCACGCCATGCGGCCCGGCGCGGGCCGGACGAGCCGGATGACGTCGGGCATTTCTTCCTGGCGCTCGATCCGGACGCCTTTCGCGCCGGCGGCTCGTTCGAGTCCGAGATGGACGACCTCATCGACACGCTGCACGATACGCCAGCGGCCGACCCCGCCCAGCCGGTGCTGGTGCCCGGCGACCCGGAGGCGGCCGAGCGCGCACGGCGCTTGCGCGACGGCGTGCCGCTGGCGGCGGCGCTGCGCGAGCGGCTGCGGCGGATCTGCGAGCGCAGCGGCGCCGAGTATGTGCTGGATGCCGGTTGAGCCGGCGGCGCACAAGAGCATTCATATCCCCGAGGAAGACGAGACATCATGAGCCAGGCTCCCAAACGCAAACGCCCCGAAGACCTGCGCAGCCACCGCTGGTACGGGGTCAAAGACCTGCGTGCCTTCGGGCACCGCTCGCGCACCGCGCAAATGGGCTATCACCGATCCGACTACGCGGGCAAGCCGGTGATCGCCATCATCAACACCTGGAGCGACATCAATCCCTGTCACAGCCATTTCAAGCAGCGCGTCGAAGAGGTCAAGCGCGGCATCTGGCAGGCTGGCGGCTTTCCGGTGGAAATGCCGGCCATGAGCCTGTCCGAGCCGTTCCAGAAGCCCACTACCATGCTGTACCGCAACCTGCTGGCGATGGAGACCGAAGAGCTGCTGCGCTCGTATCCGGCCGATGGCTGCGTCCTGATGGGCGGGTGCGACAAGACGACGCCGGCGCTGCTGATGGGGGCGGTGTCGATGGGCCTGCCGACCGTGTTCGTGCCGGCCGGGCCCATGCTGCGCGGCAACTGGAACGGCAATACCCTGGGTTCGGGCTCGGATACCTGGAAATACTGGGCCGAGCTGCGCGCCGGCAACATTACCGAAGAGGACTGGCAGGGCGTGGAAGACGGCATCGCGCGCTCGCCCGGGCACTGCATGACCATGGGCACGGCCTCCACCATGACGGCCGCGGTCGAGGCGCTGGGCCTGTGCCTGTCGGGCTATTCGTCGATCCCGGCGCCCGACTCCCGCCATGCGCAGATGGCCAGCCTGTCGGGCAAGCGCATCGTCGAGATGGTGTGGGAGGACCTGAAGCCCGCCGACATCCTGACGGCGGCGTCGTTCGATAACGCCGTGCGCACCGTGCTGGCCCTGTCGGGCTCGACCAATGCGGTCGTGCACCTGATCGCGCTGGCGCGCCGCGCCGGCTTCGGGCTGGACCTGGAGCGCTTCGATCATCTGGCGCGCAGCACGCCGGTGCTGGCCAACCTGCGTCCGGCCGGCCAATACCTGATGGAGGATTTCTACTACGCCGGCGGCCTGCGCGCATTGCTGGTGCAATTGGGCGACCTGCTCGACACCCGCCAGATGACCGTGGATGGCCGCACGCTGGGCGAGAACATCGCCGGCGCGCGCGTGTTCAACGAGGACGTGATCCGCTCGCGCGAGCGCGCGCTGATCGAACGCGACGGCCTGGCCGTGTTGCGCGGCAACCTGGCGCCCGATGGCGCGGTCATCAAGCCGGCGGCCATGGAGGCGCGCCTGCAGCGCCACACCGGCCGCGCGGTGGTGTTCAAGGATTACAACGACATGGCCGAGCGCATCGACGCGCCCGACCTGGACATCGACGCCGACTGCGTCATCGTGCTGCAGAACGCCGGCCCGCAGGGCGCGCCCGGCATGCCGGAGTGGGGCCAGCTGCCCATTCCGCAGAAACTGCTCAAGCAGGGCGTGCGCGACATGGTGCGCATCTCGGATGCCCGCATGAGCGGCACCAGCTATGGCGCCTGCGTGCTGCACGTGGCGCCGGAGGCCTACGTCGGCGGGCCGCTGGCGCTGGTGCGCAGCGGCGACCGGATCGCGCTGGATGTGCCCGGGCGGCGCATCGACGTGCTGATTTCCGACGAAGAAATGGCCGCGCGCAAGGCGGCCTGGCAGGCGCCGCCGCCCAAGTTCGAGCGGGGCTTTGGCGTGCTGTACCTCAAGCACATCGGGCAGGCCGACAGCGGCTGCGATTTCGATTTCCTGCAGACGCGGCCGCAGCAGGCCGCCGAAGGAGAGCCGGAGATCCACTGAGGGGCGCGCGCGGGCGCGGCCCGACCACGACGACAAAGGAGACAGGCATGACGAAGATCGGCTTCAGGTTGGCGGGAGCGCGGCGCTGGACCGCGGCCCTGGCGGTGCTGTTGTTGGCCGGCGCGGCCCACGCGCAGGCGGATTGGCCCTCGCGGCCCGTGCATCTGGTCGTGCCGTTTCCGCCAGGCGGCAGCACGGACTCGGTGGGACGCCTGCTGGCGGCCGAACTGGCCAAGGACCTGGGCCAGTCCGTCATCGTCGAGAACAAGGGCGGCGCCAACGGCAATATCGGCTCGGACATGGTGGCCAAGGCCGCGCCGGACGGCTATACGCTGCTGCTGTCGGGCGTGGGCTCGAACGCCATCAATTACGCGCTCTACCAGAGCATGCCGTACCGCAACAGCGATTTCGCCCATATATCGCTGTTGGCCACCGGTCCCAACGTGCTGGTCGCCAATCCCGATTTCCCGGCGCGCAGCTTCGCCGACTTCATCAAGCTGGCCAAGGAAAACCCGGGCAAGTACACGCATGCGAGTTCTGGCAATGGTTCGTCGGGGCACCTGGCGATGGAGATGCTCAAGCAGGCCGCGGGCATCGACCTGGTGCACGTTCCCTACAAGGGCGGGGCGGCGGCCATCACCGATACGATAGGCGGGCGCGTGTCGGTGCTGTTCCTGAACCAGGACAACCTGCTGCCGCAGGTGCAAGGGGGCAAGGTGCGGGCGCTGGCGGTGGCCAGCGTCAAGCGCAACCCGGCCTACCCGGATACGCCCACCATCGCCGAGTCGGGCTATCCGGGCTTTGCCGCCGAATCGTGGTTCGGCCTGTCGGCCCCCGCCGGCACGCCCGCCCCGGTCATCGAGCGGCTGAGCCAGGCCACCGTGCGCGCGCTGGCCGCGCCGCAACTGCGCGACAAGCTGCAGGCGGTGGGGTTCGTGGTCGTGGGCAATGACCCCAAGGCGTTCGACGCCTTCGTCGCCGCCGAAATCGACAAATGGGGCAAGGCGGCCAAGGCCTCCGGCGCCCGCATGGACTGATCCGGCAACCGCGGCCGGCGCCCCGCGCCGGCCTTCATCCACCTCTGGGAATGACGACGATGGATTCTCCGCTGCCCAACCGGTTCCGCCAGCGCATCCTGGCGCGCGAGCAACTGATCGGCTTTTGGCTGAGCCTGGCCAGCCACATCACCGCCGAAGTGGCCGGCATGGCCGATTTCGATTGGCTGCTGCTCGATGCCGAGCACTCGCCCAATGACGTGCCGCTGCTGCTGCAGCAGTTGCAGGCGCTGCAGGGCAGCGCCAGCGCCGCCGTGGGGCGGCCGTCCTGGAACGATCCGGTCGAGATCAAGCGCATGCTCGATATCGGTTTCTACAACCTGCTGATCCCGTTCATCGAATCGGCCGACGACGCGCGCCGGGCGGTGGCGGCCACACGCTATCCGCCGCAGGGCATGCGCGGCGTGTCAGTGGCGCAGCGCAGCAACCGCTACGGCACGGTGGCCGACTACATGCGGACCATCAACGACAATATTTGCGTACTGGTGCAGATCGAAAGCCGTCCGGGCGTCGAGGCGGTCGACGAGATCGCCGCGGTCGACGGGGTCGACGGCGTCTTCATCGGGCCTTCCGATCTGGCCGCCGCCCTGGGCCACCTGGGCAACCCCGGACATCCGCAGGTGCAGGAAGCCATCCGGCACCTGCATGGCAGGGTGGCCGCGCAGGGCAAGGCGGTAGGCATACTCGCGCCCGTGCAGGCCGATGCGAGGCGCTACCTGGACATGGGGGCGCACTTCGTGGCGGTCGGGTCGGACCTGGGCGTCTTCAAGCAGGCCACGTTCGCCCTGCGCGCGGCATTTCCCGCCTGAGTCGCGGCGGCGGCCATGTCCCGCCCGCCGCGCCAAAACAAAAAGGATGCCCGCGGGCATCCTTTCTGCTTGCCGTATTCGCTGCCCCGTAGGGCAGTACTGGCTTCAGGCCAGCGCCTTGACGGCGGCGGCCAGGCGGCTCTTGTGGCGAGCGGCCTTGTTCTTGTGGATGATGTTCTTGTCAGCCACGCTGTCAATCACGCTCGTGGCTTTACGCAGCGTTTCGCCAGCAGCAGCCTTATCGCCAGTGGCGATGGATTGGCGAACGCGCTTGATGGCGGTGCGCAGCATCGAGCGCAGGCTGGAGTTGTGCTTGTTGCGCTGGACCGATTGGCGAGCGCGCTTGCGGGCTTGGGCGGTATTGGCCATGTTGCTTAGCTAGTATGAATTCGGCAAAGTCAGACATTGTATCAAGTCCGACGGGGATTGCAAGCCCCGCGCCAATAAAAAGGGCGGCGGGCAGGGTTTCAGGCGGTTGCGACGCCGATCGACACGAACCAGGGCGTCAGGCGGGTGACCCGAATGGGCACGCTGGCTTGCAAGGCCACAAGGGTAGCATCGCTGTCGTCCAGAGGGAAGGTCCCCGAGACCGGCAGGCCGCCCGCGGCCATGCTGACCCGCAACGTGCCGCGCCGGTAGGGGCGCATCGCCGCCACGACATCGGCCAGCGGGCGGCCGTGCGCCTCGATCCAGCCGTTTTCCCAGGCCGCGTGGGCCGTCAGCCCGGCGCGCGGCGTGTCCACGCGCGTGGCGTCGAAGCGGGCGCCGGTGCCGGCGCGCACGATGCCGCGCGCGTTGGCCACGGTCTCGATCTCGACGTCGTTCTCGTGCACGACCACCAGGGTGCGGCGGGCCTGCTGCCGCACCATGTAGCGGGTGCCCAGCGAGCGCACCACGCCTTCGGCGGTCTGGACCGAGAAGGGGCGGTATGGATCGGCGCGCACCGTGACCGAGACGGCGCCTTCGAGCAGATGCAGGCGCCGGTAGGTGGCCGTGAATTCCAGGTTGACGCGGCTGCGGGCGTCCAGCAGCAGTTCACTGCCGTCCGACAGCATGTAGCGGCGCCGCTCGCCGGTGTTGGTGGCCGCGTCGGCGGCCAGTGCATCGAGCGGGTAGAAACTGTTGCCGACGTAGGCCGCGGCGGCCAGGCCGGCGCCGCCCAGCGCGAGGGCGCCGACGCTGCCGAGGAAGTGGCGCCGCGCCGGCATGGCCAGCGCGGCGTCGGGCTGCTCGGCGGGCGGGGGCGGATTGGCCGCGTCGTAGCCGGTCGGATAGGCGTCGCCCAGCCGGCCGGTGTTGGCGCCGGCCAGGGTGCCCGTGAGTTGCTGCCAGGCGTTCTCGTTCATCGGGTTGGCGTTGCGCCACGCCAGGAACCGGGCGTAGTCGGTACGCGTGGCCTGGCCCGAGCGCAGCAGCAGCAACCAGTCGACGACCTGGTCTGAAAGCGGCGGCGTATTGGCGGCAGTATTCAAGGTTCGATCCGCATTGAGCCTTACGGCTCGTCCGGCAATGGCAAGTTGGACAGTATCAATGCCAGATTAAACAGTATGCTTTTTTACGAAAATTTACCTTATATGGTTACAAATGTCGATCCAATAAATGCAAAGACCGGCCGTAAAGGCCGGTCTTTGTTGTGATTTTCACTATTTCACCGTGTGTATCAATGGAAATGTTACCTGCGTCAACGGACGCCGCGGCGGGTGAAATCGCGTGGACGTATGCCGGCGGCCAGCAGCAGCCCGAAATAGGCCAGCATGCAGGCCAGCAGCACGCCGCCCAGCCACAGGGCGCGCAGCCCCGGCCACGGCTGCAGCGCGATCCAGTCGATATGGCGGTCGGCGGCCAGCAGGACGGCCGCCAGGGCCGCCAGCGCCGGGACCAGCCGCAGCATGAAACGCCCCCAGCCGGCGCCGGGCCGGTAGACGCCGCGCCGGCGCAGCCCGGTCAGCAGCGCGAGGGCGTTGATGCAGGCGCCCAGGCCGATGGCCAGCGCCAGTCCGGCGTGCGCCAGCCATGGCACCAGGATGGCGTTGAGCAGCTGGGTCAGCACCAGCACCATGATGGCGATCCTGACCGGCGTGCGGATGTCCTGCTTGGCGTAGAAGCCGGGCGCCAGGATCTTGATCGCCAGCAGGCCGATCAGGCCGGCCGAATAGGCGATGACGGCCAGCCGCGTCTGCTGCACGTCCTGCGCCTGGAACGCGCCGTAGTGGAACAGGGTCGCCACCAGCCCGTCCGACAGCAGCGCCAGGCCCAGCGCGGCCGGCAGGCCCAGCATCAGTACCAGGCGCAGCCCCCAGTCCAGCAGGCCGCTGTAGCCGTCCTGGTCGGCGCGGGCGTGCGCCGCCGACAGGCTGGGCAGCAGCACCGTTCCCAGCGCCACGCCCAGCAGGGCGGTGGGAAACTCCATCAGGCGGTCGGCGAAAGACAGCCAGGTCACGCTGCCCGGTTGCAGCCAGGTGGCGATATTGGTGTTGATCAGCAGCGAAATCTGCGCCACCGATACGCCCAGCGTGGCGGGCGCCATCTGTTTCAGGATCCGCTGCACCGTCGGGTCGCGCCAGGCCTGCCGCAAATCGAGCGACCAGCGCGGCGTCAGGCCCAGGCGGGCCAGCGCCAGCCATTGGACGGCCAGCTGCGCCACGCCGCCGGCCATCACGCCCAGGGCCAGGGCGTAGATGGGCACTTCCATGCGCGGCGCCAGCCACAGGCAGGCTGCGATCATGGCAAGGTTGAGCAGAACCGGGGTGAACGCCGGCACGGCGAAGCGGCGCCACGTGTTGAGCACGCCGGACGCGAAGGCGATGAGGGACATGCACAGGATGTACGGGAACATCACCCGCGTCATCCATACGGCGGCGCCGAACTCGGCGCCGCGTTCGGCGCCGCGCAGCCCGCTGGCCATGGCGGTCACCACCCAGGGCGCCGCCACGACGCCGGCCAGGGTGACCAGCATCAGCGCAGCGGTCAGCAGCACGGCCACCCGGTCGAGCAGCGTGCGTACCTCCGCGTCGCTGCGTTCGGTGCGGGCGGCGCCCAGGATGGGCACGAAGGCCTGGGCGAACGCGCCTTCGGCAAACAGGCGGCGCAGCAGGTTGGGAATCCGGAACGCGACCCAGAACGCGTCGGTCAGGGGGCCCGCGCCGAACGCGCGCGCCACCAGGATGTCGCGCACCAGTCCGGTGATGCGCGACAGCAGGGTGAAACTGCTGACGGTGGCCGCCGAGCGTAGCAATGCCATAAAAACCAGGGTACCAAAGCAACGTGCCGGCATCGGGCCGGCACGTCGGGGGAGGGCTTACTTGGGCGGCATCCGGATCGCGCCGTCGAGGCGGATCGTTTCGCCGTTGAGCATATCGTTGGTGATGATGCTGTGCACCAGCTTGGCGTAGTCTTCCGGGCGGCCCAGGCGCGCGGGGAAGGGGATGCTGGCGGCCAGCGAGTCCTGGACTTCCTGCGGCATGCCGAAGATCATGGGCGTGCCGAAGATGCCCGGGGCGATGGTCATGCAGCGGATCCCGGTCCTGGACAGGTCGCGCGCGATCGGCAGCGTCATGCCGGCCACGCCAGCCTTGGAGGCCGCGTAGGCTGCCTGCCCGATCTGGCCGTCGAAGGCCGCGACCGAGGCGGTGTTGATCAGCACGCCGCGCTCGCCGGTGGACTCGGGCGTGTTGGCGCTCATGGCCTCGGCGGCCAGGCGCATCATGTTGAAGCTGCCGATCAGGTTGATGGAGACCACTTTCTGGAACAGGTCCAGCGGGTGGGCGCCATTCTTGCCGACGATCTTGGCGGCCGGCGCGACGCCGGCGCAGTTGACCAGGCCGAACAGGGGCCCCAGTTCGACCGCGGCGGCCACCGCCTGCTTGCCATCGGCCTCCTGCGTCACGTCGCAATGCACGTAACGCTGGTTCAGCTCCTTGGCCAGCGCCTGGCCGGGCTCATCCTGCACGTCGGCGATGACGACCTTGGCGCCGTTGGCCACCAGCATGCGCACGGTGCCGGCGCCCAGGCCGGATGCGCCGCCGGTAACGATGAATACCTTGTTCGCGATTTCCATGTCAGATCCTACTTGGCTAGCAATGAAGGCGGGCAGGGCGCGCGCGGCCGCGCGCCCCTGCGAGGGCGGCGCGGCGGCCTCGCGGCGCGGTTTAGCTCTGCAGAGCCTGGGACAGGCGGTTCTTGATTTCGTCGACCGAGCCCACGCCGGAGATCTTGCGGTACTTCGGGGCCGCGGCGGCATCGGACTGGGCCCAGGACGAGTAGTAGTCGACCAGCGGGCGCGTCTGGCTCTGGTAGACGCCGAGGCGATGGCGCACGGTTTCCTCGCGGTCGTCGTCGCGCTGCACCAGCGGTTCGCCCGTGACATCGTCCACGCCTTCGGCCTTGGGCGGATTGAAGCGGACGTGGTAGGTGCGGCCGCTGGCCGGGTGCACGCGGCGCCCGCTCATGCGTTCGATGATGTCGCTTTCCGGCACTTCGATCTCGACCACGTAATCCAGCGCGATGCCGGCGCTCTTGAGCGCGTCGGCCTGCGGGATGGTGCGCGGGAAACCGTCGAACAGGTAGCCGTTGGCGCAATCGGGCTGGGTCAGGCGGTCGCGCACCAGGCCGATGATGAGGTCGTCCGAGACCAGGCCGCCCGCGTCCATGACCTTCTTGGCTTCCAGGCCCAGCGGCGTGCCGGCCTTGACGGCGGCGCGCAGCATGTCACCGGTGGATATCTGCGGGATGCCGTAGTGTTGGGTGAGAAAGGCGGCTTGGGTGCCTTTGCCGGCTCCGGGCGGTCCGAGCAGAATGAGACGCATGGGGGCTCCTGATGGGTTTGTTTTTTGTGATCGGGGCGATTATGCCGCAATGCAGCACCGGATGTGGGGCCGCGCCATGGGAAATAACCCTTATAACCGATGCGCGTACGCGGCCCGGGCACGCTCCAGGTCGGCCGGCGTGTCCACGCCGGCGGCGGGCGCGCTGTCGGTATGGTGCACCACGATGACGTGGCCGTGCTCCATCGCGCGCAGCTGTTCCAGCGATTCGTAGCGTTCCAGCTGTCCCTGGGCCAGGGCCGGGAAGCGGCGCAGGAAGGCGACGCGATAGGCATAGATGCCGATGTGATGCCAGGCGGGCAGGCCGGGCGCAAGGACTCGCGCGCCGCCGGCCAGGGCGTCGCGCGCCCAGGGGATGGGAGCGCGCGAGAAGTACAGGGCGCGCCGGTCGGCCGCGCACACCACTTTGACCACGTTGGGGTTGAACAGCGCCTCGGCGTCGGCCAGCGGGCAGGCACAGGTGGCGATATCGGCGTGCGGGGCGGCCACCAGCTGGGCGGCGACCGCGTCGATCAGCGCCGGCTCGATCAGCGGCTCGTCGCCCTGTACGTTGACGACAATCGCGTCATCGGGCAGACCCAGCGCGTCGACGGCCTCGGACAGGCGGTCGGTGCCGGTGGGGTGGTCGGGGCGGGTCAGGATGGCGGCATGGCCGTGCCCGGCGGCCGCGTGCTGCACGCGCGCATCGTCGGTGGCGATCATGACGCGCTCGGCGCCCGACAGCGCGGCGCGTTCGGCCACGCGCACCACCATGGGCTTGCCGGCGATGTCGGCCAGCGGCTTGTCGGGCAGGCGGGTGGACGCCAGGCGCGCCGGGATCAGGACGGTGAAACTCACTGGCCGGACTCAGGAGGGTTGGGCGGGCGCCTCGGCGTCGAGCGAACGCGCCTCGGCCTCCAGCATGATGGGCACGCCGTCGCGCACCGGAAAGGCGAGGCGGTCGGCGTTGCAGACCAGTTCGGCCTGCGTGCGCTGAAATTCGAGGCGGCCCTTGCACACCGGGCAGACGAGGATGTCGAGCAAACGGGATTCCATGCCGCGATTCTAAAGCAGAACGCCGGCCGCGCGGGGCGCGCCGGCGTCGCGGTCTCAGGGCTGGCGGGCGCGCAGGGTGGCCGACAGCCAGTCGCCGAAATCCGGGTCGGACAGGCGGGTGCCGACCTGCACCGCCCACAGGCGCGGGTCGTCCAGCGCGGCGCATTTGATCGCGTCCTTGGCGGTGACCAGGATGCAATCGGCATCCAGCGCGGCAAAGGGCGACTGCGCGTAGGCGTAGTGGTCGGGCAGCGCCAGCGTGTGCGCGGGGTGGAGGCCGGCCTGCTCGAGCGTCTGGAAAAAGCGCGCCGGGTTGCCGATGCCAGCCGCGGCGGCCAGGCGCGCCGCCGGCACGGCCGCCAGGTCGGCCAGCGTCCGCGTGGCGCCGTCGGTGACACGCTGCGCATGGGTGGGCTCCAGCCACATGGCCAGCTGGCGCGGCTTTCCGGCCGCCGGCGCCGCCGCGGCGCGCGGGCGGCCCGCATTGGTGACGACGGCATCGACGTCGGCCAGCCGCTGCGCCGGCTCGCGCAGCGGGCCGGCCGGCAACAGGCGTCCATTGCCCACGCCGCGCTCGTCCTGCACCACGATTTCCACGTCGCGCGCCAGGGCCAGGTGCTGCAGGCCGTCGTCGCTGACCACGACGTCGACGCCGGGGTGCGCCCGCAGCAGCGCCTGTACGGCCTGGGGGCGGTGCGGATGCACGGCGATCGCGGCTCCGGTGGCGCGGGCGATCAAGGCGGGTTCGTCGCCGTAGTCGGCGGCCGCGAGTTGCCCCTGGCCCACGCGCGGCGCGGCGCCCACGTCCACGCCGTAGCCGCGGCTGACCACGCCCGGCGTCCAGCCGCGCGCCCGCAGCTGCCGGACCACTTCGATCACCACCGGGGTCTTGCCCGTGCCGCCCACATAGATGTTGCCGACCACCACTACCGGCACGGGCGCGCGCCATGCGGCGCGCGCGCCGCTCAGGTAGGCGTTGCGCTTGCGGGCCACGACCAGGCCGGTCAGCGCGGCCAGCGGCCGCAGCAGGGTGGACAGCCAGCCGCCGTCGCGCCATTGGCGCTCGAGCAGGCGGCGCAGGCAGCGCGGCGCGTTCACCGGGCGGTCTGGGCGGCGAAGTTGACCCGGCCGATGCCGGCCAGCCGGGCCGCTTCCATGACATTGACCACCGCCTGGTGCGTGGCCTGGGCATCGGCGTTGATGACCACGATCGGGTCGGCCTTGCCGGCGGCGGCCAGGCTCAGCGCATGGGCGATATCGGTGGGGTTGGCGGCGTCGAGCAGGTTGCCGTTCAGGGCGTAGTGGCCGTCCTGGCTGATGGCGATTTCCAGCGCTGGCGGGGCTTCCTGTTCGGCGGCGGCCTCCGGCAGCACGACCTTCAGCTGCGTGAAGCGCGCGAACGACGTGGTGGCGGCCAGGAAGATCAGGATCACCAGCAGGACGTCGATGAGGGGGATCAGGTTGATCTCGAGCTCATCCTGGCTGGCGCGGCCACCGCGGAAGTTCATGGCCGCGCCTCGCGCGAGCGGGCCGGCGCCACGTAGCGGGCCAGCCGGCCGGCCGACTGTTCCATGGCGTGCAGGTAACCGTCGATGCGCGCGCGCAGGTAGCGGTGCACGATCATGGCGGGAATGGCGATCAGGATGCCGAAGCCGGTGTTGTACAGGGCGATCGAGATGCCGCGCGCCAGTTGCGCGGGGTCGCTGGCGCCCGGCGCGTACGAGCCGAAAATCTCGATCATGCCGACCACGGTGCCGAACAGCCCCATCAGCGGCGCCACCACGGCAATGGTGCCGATGGCCGAAACGTAGCGGCCCAGCTCATAGGCCACGCCGCGGCCGGCATCCTCCACGGCGGTGCGCAGTTCTTCGCGCGGCAGGTGGCGCTGGCGCAGCACTTCGGCCAGCACCCGGCCCAGCGGCGAGTTGCGCTCCAGCCGGACCAGGGCTTCGGGGGTGTCCTGCTGGTTGCGCAGCATCTCCAGGACCTGTTCGTTCAGCCCGCGCGGCAGGATCCGGCTGCGGCGCAGCGCCAGCAGGCGCTCGACGATCAGGGCCAGGCCAAGAATGGAAGTGGCGAGCAGGGGCCAGATCGGCCAGCCGGCTTCGCGTAGCAGGTTGAGCAAAACGGAGACTCCAGGGCGGGGGCCGGCCGCCGGCGATCGCGCGGCGGCGGTGCAAGGCCGCACTGTAACGGCCACAAGGGGGCGGTGGCAAGGCCGCCCGGGCGGCAAAACTATCCACAGAAATTGTGGATAATTCTGTGCAAAACTTGCCTCGAACGCAGTCCCGCATTGCGTTTGCGCTAGGCTGCTCGCAATGTATGCAGCATGAACGACACGGTTTTCAGTTAAAAAACAATGACTTGCACGGAATTTGCTGGCGTTGCGGGCAGCCGGGGGCAGGCACGGCGGTTCGGTTATGATTCGGGCCCGCCGCATAAGGCCTGTGGACATATATCGGCTCGGAAACCCTTATGACAATTGGATTGTCGGTCACAAACGACGTATTCGCGCGGGATATCCTGACAGTTGCCCAGTTGAACCAGGCTGTGGGCCAATTGCTGGAGCGCAGCATCCCGTCGCTGTGGGTGCGCGGCGAGATTTCCAATTTCACCCAGGCAGCCTCGGGCCACTGGTATTTCACGCTCAAGGACAGCCGCGCCGCCGTGCGCACCGTCATGTTCCGCAGTCGCGCGGCCCAGGTGGGGTTCGTGCCGCGCCCGGGCGACCAGGTCGAGGTGCGCGCGCGCGTGTCCCTGTACGAACCCCGCGGCGACTACCAGTTGCAGGCCGACGGCATGCGCCGCGCCGGCGTGGGCAATCTGTACGAGGCTTTCCTGCGCCTGAAGGCGCAACTGCAGGACGAAGGACTGTTCGATCCGCAGCGCAAGCGCCAGCCGGCGCGGCTGCCGCGCGCCATCGGGGTGGTGACCTCGCTGCACGCGGCCGCCTTGCGCGACGTGCTGTCGGCGCTGGCGCGCCGCGCGCCGCAGGTGCCCGTGGTCATTTACCCGGCGCCGGTGCAGGGCGCCGACGCGGCCGCCCGGCTGGCGGCGCGCGTCGCGCAGGCCAACCAGCGCGCCGAGGTCGACACGCTGCTGCTGGTGCGTGGCGGCGGCAGCATCGAGGATTTGTGGAGCTTCAACGATGAGGCGCTGGCGCGCCAGGTGGCCGCCAGCGACATCCCGGTGATCAGCGGGGTGGGGCACGAGACCGACTTCACCATCGTCGACTTCGTGGCCGATCTGCGCGCGCCCACGCCGACGGCCGCCGCCGAACTGGCCTGCGTGCCGCGCGGGGACCTGCTGGCCGCGCTGCGCCAGACCGCCGAGCGGCTGGCGCGGGCCCAGCAGCGCCGGCTCGACCAGGCCGCCCAGCGCCTGGACCGGGCCGCCGCCATGCTGACTTCGCCAGCGCAGCGCCTGGCGCACCAGCAGGAGCGCCTGAACACGCTGCGCCATCGCCTGGCCTCCGCATGGCGCGGGCCGCAGGGGCGCAGGGTGGCGCGGCTGGACATGCTGGCCCAGCGGCTGGCGCACCGGCGGCCCGATACCGGGCGCGCGGCCGAACGCAGCGCGGCGCTGCTGGCGCAACTGGGGCGCGCGCAGGCGGGCCTGGCGGCGGCGCGCCAGGCCCGCCTGGACACGCTGGCCGCGCAACTGCGCGCGCTCGATCCGCAGCATACGCTGGCGCGCGGCTATGCCATCGTGCGCGACGCCACGGGGGCCATCGTCACCGACGCCGCGCGCCTGGCCGCGCGCGACCGGATCGACATTGCCGTGGCGCGCGGCCGGATAGGCGCCCAGGTCACGGACATCGGGACACCGGATGGCACCGACGGTAACCCTGCGTCGCGACGGGGTTAAGACGATAGCCCGCACAAGAGCCGATACAATGGGATGGCTTGATCGTGCATTCAACAAAGAAGGAATCGACTCATGGCACACACTCTTCCCCCCCTGCCTTACGCTCTGGATGCGCTGGCTCCGCGCATTTCCAAGGAAACGCTCGAGTTTCACTACGGCAAGCACCACCAGACGTACGTCACCAACCTGAACAACCTGATCCCCGGCACGGAGTTCGAGAACCTGTCGCTGGAAGAGATCGTCAAGAAGTCCTCGGGTGGCGTGTTCAACAATGCCGCCCAGGTCTGGAACCACACGTTCTACTGGAACAGCCTGTCGCCCAACGGCGGCGGCGAGCCCACCGGCGCGCTGGCCGATGCCATCAAGGCCAAGTGGGGCAGCGTGGACGCCTTCAAGGAAGCCTTCAACAAGTCGGCCGCCGGCAACTTCGGCTCGGGCTGGACCTGGCTGGTCAAGAAGGCGGACGGTTCGCTGGACATCGTCAACACCAGCAACGCCGCCACGCCGCTGACGACCGCCGACAAGGCGCTGCTGACCTGTGACGTTTGGGAGCACGCGTACTACATCGATTACCGCAATGCCCGTCCCAAGTACCTGGAAAACTTCTGGGCGTTGGTGAACTGGGAATTCGCCGCGAAGAATTTCGCCTAATCGCTGTACTTGCGATCAAGACGGCCCGGCCTTGCCGGGCCGTTTGCTTTGCAGCCACGCCGCGCGGGCGATGGTAAGGTACCCTCTGCGTTTTCTCCTCCTTGCCCTGCGCGCCCATGCCGAATCCGGAACCGGCCGTTCGTCCGCACCGCTATCTCGTTCATTTGCGCCGGCTGGCGCGCCGCAAGCTGCGCCAGATGCGGCGGGTATCGCACCGTACGCTGAGCATGTCCCTGCTGCTGGGCGGCGCGGCGCTGGTTGCGCTGGTGTCGCTGGGCTTTACGCAACTGGCCGACCTGGCGCTGCGCTGGAACCAGCAATGGACCGCCGCCCACGGCTGGCTGGCCCTGATCGTGACGCCGTGCGCGCTGGCCGTCCTGTGCTGGCTGACGCTGCGCCTGGCGCCCTATGCATCGGGCAGCGGCATTCCGCAGGTGATCGCCGGCCTGTCCTTGCCGCCCGGCGGGGCGCAGCAGCGGCTGGTCTCGCTGGTCCAGTCCCTGTGGAAGATCCCGCTTACCTTCCTGGCCATGCTGGCCGGCGCATCGGTCGGCCGCGAGGGCCCCTCGGTTCAGGTGGGCGCCGCGCTGATGCTGGCGTGGGGCCAGCTCTGGCGCCGTCTCGGCGTGCCGCTGCGCGGCTTTCACAGCCAGGAACTGATCGCCGCGGGCGCGGCCGGCGGGCTGGCGGCGGCCTTCAATGCGCCGCTGGCCGGCGTGATCTTCGCCATCGAGGAGCTGGGCCGCGGCACGGTGCTGCGCTGGCAGCGCTTGGTGCTGATCGGCGTGCTGGCCGCCGGTTTCCTGGTGGTGGCAATCGCCGGCAACAACCCGTATCTCGGCACGTTCGCGGGCCAGGCGCTGGCGCACGACATGCTGTGGTGGACGCTGGTGTGCAGCGTGGTCAACGGCATCCTGGGCGGCGTGTTCGCCCGGCTGCTGGGCAAGGGCGCGGCAGGCGTGGCGCCGCAACGCTGGCGCGAACGCGTGCGTCGCCACCCGGTGGCGACGGCGTTCGCGCTGGGGCTGGCGCTGGCCTGCCTGGGCCTGCTGACCGGCGGCGCGGTCTACGGCACCGGCTACGGCCAGGCGGCGGCCCTGCTGTCCGGCCACGACGGCGCGCCGGAGGGCTTCGGGCTGGCCAAGCTGGCCGCCACCGTGGCCTCGTACTGGGCCGGCATTCCAGGCGGCATCTTCACGCCGGCGCTGACCACCGGCGCCGGCATCGGCGAGCAGATCAGCCATTGGGCCGGCGCGGGCGTGGATACGCGCGTGCTGGTGCTGGTTTCGATGGCGGCGTTCCTGGCCGCCGCGACCCAGGCTCCGTTGACGGCCAGCGTGGTCGTCATGGAGATGACGGGCAGCCAGCCCATGCTGTTCTGGCTGCTGGTCGGCGCGCTGGGCGCCTCGGTCGTGTCGCGCCAGTTCTGCCCGCGGCCGTTCTATCACCTGGCGGCTGGACGGTTCCGCCGCACGGCCGTGGTGGAGGCGGGACGCAAGACGTCCACGGAGTAGACGGGCCGCGCCTGGCGTCCGTCTGTTGGACATCTGCGCCGGGACGCGGCTTGCTTATGACGCACTGCGGTAACATCAGCCGATCCGCAGTTTCCTTCACCCTTTCGAGCTTCCCATGACTGTGCAAGCCTTTATCTGTGATGCGATTCGCACCCCCTTCGGCCGCTACGGCGGCGCGCTGTCCGCCGTGCGGGCCGACGACCTGGCCGCCGTGCCGATCAAGGCCCTGATGGCGCGCAACCCCGGCGTGCGTTGGGAAGAGCTGGACGACGTGCTGTACGGCTGCGCCAACCAGGCGGGCGAGGACAACCGCAACGTCGCGCGCATGGCGGCCTTGCTGGCCGGACTGCCGATCGAAGTGCCGGGCGCGACCATCAACCGCCTGTGCGGTTCGGGCCTGGATGCCGTCGGTTCGGCCGCGCGCGCGATTGCCGCCGGCCAGGCCAGCCTGATGCTGGCGGGCGGGGTGGAGAGCATGAGCCGCGCCCCGTTCGTGATGGGCAAGGCCGACAGCGCCTTCTCGCGCAATGCCGCCATCTACGACACCACGATCGGCTGGCGCTTCGTCAACAAACTGATGAAGGCCCAGTACGGCGTGGACTCCATGCCGGAGACGGCCGAGAACGTGGCCGATGATTTCAAGATCAGCCGCGCCGACCAGGACAAGTTCGCGCTGGCCAGCCAGCAGAAGGCGCTGCGCGCGCAGCAATCGGGCTTTTTCGACGCCGAGATCACGCCGGTGTCCATCGCCCAGAAAAAGGGCGACCCCGTGGTGGTGTCCAAGGACGAGCATCCGCGCGACACCAGCCTGGAAGCGCTGGCCAGGCTCAAGGGCGTGGTGCGCGAGGGCGGTTCGGTGACCGCCGGCAACGCCTCGGGCGTCAACGATGGTGCGGCCGCGCTGCTGCTGGCCGACGAGAAGGCGGCCGCCAGCCACGGGCTGACGCCGCGCGCCCGCGTGGTCGGCATGGCCACGGCCGGCGTTGCGCCGCGCATCATGGGCATGGGCCCGGCGCCCGCCACGCGCAAGGTGCTGGCGCAGACCGGCCTGTCGCTGGCCCAGATGGACGTCATCGAGCTGAACGAAGCCTTCGCGGCGCAGGGCCTGGCCGTGATGCGCGACCTCGGCATCGCCGATGACGACGCCCGGGTCAACATCAACGGCGGCGCCATCGCGCTGGGCCATCCGCTGGGCGCCTCCGGCGCGCGCCTGGTCACGACCGCCATCAACCAGCTGCAACGCGGCGGCGGCCGCTATGCGCTGTGCACGATGTGCATCGGCGTGGGGCAGGGCATCGCGCTGATCATCGAGCGCGTCTGAGCCTCGCGCATGGCAAAAAGGAGCCGAAAGGCTCCTTTTTGCATTCCGGCGCCGCGTTCAGGGCAGGCCGTTGATCCGGGCGCCGGCCTTGATGCCGTGCCGCGCGAACCAGCCCTGGGCCATTTCCAGCGCATAACGCACCGATTTGCGCGAGCAATGCGTATCGTCGGTGCGCGGCGCCATGTCTTCGATGTTGACGATGGTGCCGTCGTCGGCGATGAAGGCGATCGACAGCGGCAGCAGGGTGTTGCGCATCCAGAAGCACTGCTGGTCCGGGGCCTCGAAGACGAACAGCATGCCGTCGTTGCCGGGCAGTTCGGTACGGAACATCAGGCCCTGGCGGCGGGTGTCGTCGTTGTCCGCCACCTCCGCGTGAATGATATGTATGCCGGCCGACAGCGGCGTGGTGGGCAGCCGGGGCTGCGGCTTGCCGCTGCTGTTGTGCTGCGCCGCGGCGCCGAAGGACAGGACGGAGAGCGCCAGCAGGGCGGCGCAGAAGCGGCCGCGGGCAATACGGCGCAGGACGGGCAGGACGGCGGCAATCGACATGGGGGCTTGAGTTGGCGGACAATGCAAAATAAAAGGCGGGGCATTCAGCCCCGCCTCAAATGATAACGACGCCCGGCGCCAAATGGTGTCGGCGCGGTGGCGACGCGGTAAGCAATGGTGCTCAGGCAGACGTAATATTGAGTGCCTGTTTGCCCTTGGGACCCTGAATGATCTCGAACGAGACCTTCTGGCCTTCTTTTAGGGTTTTGAAACCGTTCATCTGGATGGACGAGAAATGCGCGAACAGATCTTCACCGCCGTCATCGGGCGTGATGAAGCCGAACCCCTTCGCATCGTTGAACCATTTAACGGTACCCGTGGCTTTAGGATTGTCCCCTTGGACAGCGGTTGCGGTCGTATCAGACATGCGGACTGCCTCATTGAATCGTATGTTGTCAGAAGGGTGCGGCAGCGTCTGCTTTTTACCCCTCCCGGGTGTCCGGATAGGGCTCGTAACAGCCGAGAGCCCTCCGAATGCGTGGATAATGCGCTGGTTTTCTTTCGGACGTCAAGTATGGAAACTACGCATTTCTAGTTGTAAATCTACGTAAGTAACACATTGCTTTCAGTACGTTTAAATAGAATAGCCGCCCTATGAGTTCTACCTTGGATACGCAGCACGACGTGGTCGTCGAGAAGCAGCCGGCGCGCACGGCGCCGCCGCCGATGTACCAGGTCGTGCTGCTCAACGACGATTACACGCCCATGGAATTCGTGGTCAAGGTGCTGCAGAAATTCTTCGGCAAGAATAACGAAGACGCCACGCGCATCATGCTGCAGGTGCACCACGAAGGCCGCGGCGTCTGTGGTGTATATCCACGCGACCTGGCCGCCACGCGCATCGCGCAGGTTTCGCAGTATGCGCGCGCGCGCCAGCACCCGCTGCAGTGCATTATGGAACCAACCTGATCCGCATCGGGCGCGGTCGTCGCGTCGTCCTGCCCGGCGTTACGCGGGCGCAATAAGAAATCGGCCTCAATAAAAAGTAGGGGTGGTCTGTGAGCGGAATGAAGAAAGGGGCCTGGCTGGCCCTGGGCGGGGCGGTCGTCGTGGCGGCGGCCGTGGGGATAGGCTGGTGGATGGGCAAGGGGGGCGGGCAACCCGCCGCCACGCCTGCCGCCGCTACGGCGCCGGCGGCGGGGCAGACGGCGCAGCCCGCGCCGCAGTCCGCGCAACCGGCCACGGGCCAGGCGGTGGTCGGCAGCGCCGACCCCTTTGCCGCGCTGAACTGCCAGCCGCGCCAGTACAACGACACCCTGTCGCTGGCGCTGACTTTTACCCAGCCGGTCGATCGCAGGGCCGACCTGTCGCGCCTGATCAAGGTGGTCGACACCGGCCCGCTGAAGCAGTCCGATGACGAGAGCGCCGAGATTGAACGGCCGGCGCCGGCCCAGGCCGGCGCGGCGGGCGCAAAGGGCAAGCAGGTCGACGGCGCCTGGGTGGTTGGCGACAATCCCCGCGTCGTGTACTTCCCGTATGTGCAGCCGCAGCGCGCCTATGCCGTGCAATGGCAGGGCGATGTGCCGGCCGGCGACGGCAAGAGCACCCTGGGCGCCGTCGGGCACTGCGTCGTCAATACCCAGGCCATGCCGCCGTCGTTCTATTTCGCCAGCCGCGGCGTCGTGCTGCCGGCCGGCCAGAATGGCGGCCTGCCGGTGGCCACGGTCAATATGGCCGAGGTCGATGTGCAGTTCCTGCGGGTCGAGCCCGACCGCGTACCCGAGTTCTTCGGCTCGGTGCTGGGCATCGGCAACGACGCCGGCGCGGACGACCGCGACGACGCCGACGATTGGCGCTACGCCGACAATCGCAGCCTGAAGGGATCGGTCAGCAACTGGGACCTGGACCGCCTGCACAACCTGACCACCAGCGTCTACCAGGGACGTTTCCTGACCGACGACAAACCCAACCGCCGCCATGTGACCTTCCTGCCGATCGAAGGCGTCAAGGAACTGCAGGAGCCGGGCATTTATGTCGCGGTCATGAGCCAGCCGGGCCGGTTCCGCTATGAATACCAGGTCACCTATTTCTACGTCAGCGATATCGGCCTGCACACCCGCCGCTACGCCGAGCGTATCGAGGCCTATACCGTATCGCTGAAGGACGGCGTGGCCATCCCGGGCGCGCTGGTCGAGGTCCTCGACGGCGCCGGCAAGGTGCTGGCCAAGGCCAGTTCGGATGCCCAGGGCCATGTGCGCATCGACGGCGACTTCGCCAAGGCGAAGGTGCTGCGCGCTTCGCGCGGCAAGGAAATGACGGTATTGGCGCTGGGCGAGCCCGCGCTGGACCTGTCCGAATTCGACGTGGGCGGCCATCCGGGGCGCAGCAACAACCTCTTTGTCTATGCCGGCCGCAATCTGTACCGGCCGGGTGAAACCTTCCATGTGTCGGTGCTGCCGCGCGACCCCGACGGCCGCCCGCTGGCCGCCGCGCCCGTGTCGGCCACGCTCAAGCGTCCCGATGGCCGCGTGGTGCGCACGGCGCTGTGGCATCCGGCCAAGGACCAGCCCGGCTACATCGAGCAGGCCATAGAGCTGCCGGTCGATGCCCAGACCGGCGCGTGGATGCTGGAGTTGCGCATCGACCCGGCCGCGCGGCTGCCGGATGCCGCCTGGAAGTTCCAGGTCGAGGAGTTCCTGCCCGAACGCATGAAGTTGCAGCTGGACTCGGCGCAAGCCGTGCTGCAGCCGGGCCAGCCGTGGCGCGTGGACGTGCAGGGCGACTATCTGTACGGCGCGCCGGCCGCGGGCAACCGCCTGCTGGCCAGCTTCCAGGTCAAGCGCGACCGCTACGCGCTGCCGCAGCAGTGGCCGGGCTTCATCTTCGGCGACGTGGCCGACGATATGCGCCGCCACTACGAGGAGCTGCCCGAAAGCGAGCTGGACGATACCGGCGCCGGACAGCTGGAGATCGACCCGCACGCCGACGGCACGCATTCGCCGATGAGCGTGCGCGTATCGGCCAGCCTGCTGGAGTCGGGCGGCCGGCCGGTGGTGCGTTCGCTGGAGCGCACCGTGTGGCCCGCGGCGCAGTTGATCGCGGTGCGCCCGCTGTTCGACCGCGACGTGGCGCGCGAAGGCGCGCCGGCGGCGTTCGAAATCACCCGGGTGGACGCCAGCGGCAAGGTGGTGCCCGTCCAGCAGGCGCAGGTGCGCCTGTACCACGAGCAGCGCCAGTATTACTGGCGCTTCGACGACCAGCGCGGCTGGCACAGCGGCTACACCGAGAACGAGGAGCTGACCGATTCGCGCGTCGTCGACGTGGGCGAGCGCACGCCGCTGACCCTCAACGTGGGCTGGGGGCGCTATCGCCTGGAGATCGCCGACCCGCAGACCGGCGAAACCTTGCGGTACCGGTTCTATGCCGGCTGGAATGCGCAGGACGCCGATGCCGTGGGCAACCGGCCCGACCGGGTGCAGCTCAAGCTGGAAGGCGTGCCGGCGCGTCCGGGCGACACGGTTGCCATGACCATCACGCCGCCGCACGACGGCCAGGCGCTGGTCACGGTCGAGGGCGACCGCATGCTGTGGTCCAAGTGGGTGCCGGTCAAGGCCTCGGGCACGCAGGTCGAGATTCCCGTCGACAAGGCGTGGAAGCGCCACGACCTGTATGTCTCGGCCACCGTGTTCCGCCCCGGCAGCCAGGGCGACCGGGTGACGCCGGCGCGCGCGCTGGGCCTGGCGTTCCTGCCGGTCGCCAGCGACGAGCGCCGCTTGCAGGTGTCGCTGTCGGCGCCGGCCAAGACCCGTCCCGAGACGCGCGCCACCGTGCGCGTGAAGGTCGAGGGCGCGGCGGGCAAGGCAGCGACGGTGACCTTGTCGGCGGTCGACGTGGGCATTCTGAACATCAACCAGTACGCCACGCCCGACCCGCTCGATTTCTTCTTCGGCAAGCATCGCTACGCGCCGGAACTGCTGGACATGTACGGCAAGCTGATCGAGAAGATGGATGGCACGCAGGGACGCCTCAAATGGGGCGGCGACGCGGCCATGCGCGGCGACAGCCGCAGCCTGCCCAAGAAGGTCAAGCTGGTCGACCTGTTCTCCGGCCCGGTGAAGCTCAACGACAAGGGCGAGGCCGACATCGCGCTCGATTTGCCGGATTTCAACGGCACGCTGCGCCTGATGGCGGTGGCCTTCACCGCCGACCAGTTCGGCAGCGCCGACGCGGAGATGGTGGTGGCAGCGCCCATCGTGGCCGAATTGAACACGCCGCGCTTCATCACGCCGGGCGACCAGGCGGCCATTGCGCTGGATGTCACCAACCTCAGCGGCGCCACCCAGAAGATCACGGTGCGCCTGCAGGCCCTGGATCCGCTGGCCATCGCCGACGGCACGCGCACCCTCACGCTCAAGGACAAGCAGCGCAGCACCCTGCGTTTCGTGGCCACGACGACGGGTTCGTACGGCCTGGGCCTGATGCGCCTGTCGCTCGACGGCGAAGGCGCCGCCGAACCGGTGCGCATCGTGCGCGAGTCGGTGCTGCAGGTGCAGCCCGCCCATGCGCCGGACCGCCGCGTGCGCCGCGTCCGGCTGAATCCGGGCGAGACGCTGCCGGCGCCGGGCGATTGGACGTCGGCCTATTTCCCGGACTCGGTATCGGTCAGCATGACGCTGTCGAACCGTCCGCCGATCAACGTAAACCGTCTGGTCGACGGCCTGCTGACCTATCCCTACGGCTGCACCGAGCAGACCATCAGCGCGGCGATGCCATGGGTGCTGATCGACGAGGCGGCGGCCGAGCGGTTCGGCCTGAAGGCCTACGCGCGCGCCGAGCGCGAGCAGCGCGTCGCGTCGGCCCTGGGGCGCCTGGCCGGCATGCGGGCGGCCAACGGCTCGTATTCGCTGTGGGGCGACAGCAGCTCGCGCGACGTATGGCTGACGGCTTACACCGTCGGCTTCATGCAGGACGTGCGCGACCATGAGTTCAATCTCGCTCCGGCCCTGCTCGAACGGCCGCGCCAGTGGCTGCTCGAGCAGCTGCAGCAGGCGTCGGGCGGTTTCGGCACCTGGTCGCCCAACCTGCGCCGCAACCTGGCGAGCGGCCGCTTCGACGAGAACGACGCCACGATCCTGAGAGAGGACCATCGCCGCTTCGCCGGCCTGGCCGCCGCGGCGCTGGTGCTGGCGCGCGACGGCAAGGCGCCGCTGTCGACCGTGCGCCAGCTCTACGACAACTATCAGCAGCGCGCGCGCTCGCCCCTGCCGCTGATGCAGCTGGCCGCCGCCTTCAAGCTGATGGGCGACGAAGGGCGCATGAAGACGGCGCTGGAGGAGGCGATGACGCGCTCGTACGGCATCAATCGCCGCGCCGCCGGTTCGAGCTACCTGAACGAATGGCTGGGCGACTACGGCAGCCCCGTGCGCGACTACGCGCTGTCGTATGCCCTGGTCAACCAGTACGGGCTCATGCACGACCGTACCGAGACGCTGCTCGACCAGCTGGGCGCGCACCTGGGAGGACGCTCGTATCTGTCCACCCAGGAGCAGATGGCCTTGCTGCTGGCGGCCGGCGCCACCGGCGCCGAGGGCCGCACGCCCTGGCAGGCTGCGCTGCAGATCGGCACGGGCGAGCTCAGGACGCTGCAGGGGCGCGATGACCACACCTTCGCGCTGGGCGCGGGCGACCTGGCCGGCCTGCAATTGCGCAATACCGGCGGCCAGTCGATGTTCGTCGAGTTCGATATCCAGGGCACCACCGTGGCGTCCCCGGCGCCGCGCGCCGACGTGATCCGCCTCAAGCGCGTCTGGTACCGTCCGGATGGCACCGCCTGGAACGGCGGCGCCTTGCAGACCGGCGACATGCTGGTGGTGTGGGTGCAGGCCGAGTCCAACCGGCTGATCCCGGACGCCCTGGTGGTGGACCGCGTTCCGGCCGGCTTCGAGATCGAGAACCTGAACCTGTCGCAAAGTCCGGACATGCAGGAATGGACGATCGGCGGACGCCGCGTGGCCGAATCCATGGCCGATCCCAACATCAAGCACCGCGAATTCCGCGACGACCGCTACGTCGCGGCGACGACGCTGGGCCGCGGCACGGTCGATATCTACTACCTGGCGCGCGTGGTGACGCCGGGGCGCTACAGCGTGCCCGCGACCGAGGCCGAGGACATGTACAGGCCTGAATTGCGCGCAGTGGGCGAATCATGGAGCAGCATCGAGATCCGCGACCGCGCGCCGCGTCGTCCATGAGCTTGCGGCGCCTGGCCGGCTGGCGCCGGCCGGCGCTGGCCGCGGCGGTGCTGGCCGGCGGCGTCGTCATGGCGTTGCTGGCGCTGGACCGCCTGTTTCCCCTGCCGCGCTTCGGCTCCGACGGCGCCCAGGTCGTCGTGGCGGCCGACGGCACGCCGCTGCGCACCTATCCCAGCCGCGACGGCGTCTGGCGCTACCCGGTCGGCCCTGGCCAGGTATCGCCGCATTACCTCCAGACCCTGCTCACATACGAAGACCGCTGGTTCTATTGGCATCCGGGCGTCAATCCCTTCGCCATGGCGCGGGCGGGCTGGCAGTGGGCCGCGCACGGCCGCATCGTGTCCGGCGGCTCGACGCTGACCATGCAGGTGGCGCGCCTGCTCGATCCGGAGCTGGCCGGCCAGCCGTCCAAGACGCTGTCCGCCAAGTTGCGCCAGGCCTGGCGCGCCATCCAGCTGGAAATGCACTACAGCAAGGACGAAATCCTGGCGCTGTATCTCAGCCACGCGCCGATGGGGGGCATCGTCGAGGGCGTGGAGATGGGCGCGCGCATGTGGCTGGGCAAGTCGGCCGCCGACCTGAGCCATGCCGAGGCGGCGCTGCTGACCGCCTTGCCGCAGGCGCCGTCGCGCTTGCGCCCCGATCGCCATCCGCAGGCCGCGCAACTGGCCCGGGACAAGGTGTTGCAGCGCATGGCGCAGCGCGGCGTGTGGGACGCGGCGCTGGTGGCCGACGCCCGCATCGAGAATGTGGTCGCCCCGCCGTTGCGCGCGCGCTGGCTGGCGCCGCTGGCCGCCCAGCGGCTGCTGGGCGAAGCGGGGCCGGCCGCCGGCGTGGTCCGATCCACCCTGGATCCCGATATCCAGTCCACCGTGGAAGCCATGCTGCTGGACCGCGTCGACGCCTTGCCGCCCAAAGTGTCCATGGCCGTGCTGGTCATGGACAACGACAGCCTGGAGGTCAAGGCATACGCCGGCTCCGCGGATTTCGCCGACGACAGCCGCTACGCGCACGTGGACATGGTGCGCGGCGTGCGCTCGCCGGGCTCGACGCTCAAGCCGTTCCTGTATGCGCTGGCGCTGGACGAGGGGCTGATCCATTCGGAAAGCCTGCTGCTGGACGCGCCGCTGTCGTTCGGCGGCTACGCGCCGGGCAATTTCCAGGCGGCGTTCGCCGGGCCCGTCAGCGTGGCCCAGGCGCTGCAGCGGTCGCTGAACGTGCCGGCGGTGGACCTGCTGGACCGGGTCGGCCCGGCCAGATTCGCATCGGTTATGCTGGCGGGGGGCGTGCATTTGCGCATGCCGGCCGGCGCGGCGCCGAACCTCAGCTTGATTTTGGGCGGAGGCGGCACCACATTGGAAGAACTGGTCGGCGCCTACCGCGCGTTGGCTCGCGGCGGCCTGTCGGGCCGGCCCCGGTTGCGCGCCAGCCAGCCGCGCATCGAGGCCCGCCTGATGAGCCCCGGGGCGGCCTGGATCGTGCGCGATATCCTCGAATCGGGCGGCCATCCGGATCGTCCCCTGTTTCAGGGCGGCGCCGCCGGCCGGCAACTGGCCTGGAAAACCGGAACCAGTTTCGGCTTTCGCGATGCCTGGGCGGTGGGCGTGACCGACCGCTATACCATCGGCGCGTGGGTGGGCCGGCCTGACGGCACGCCCAACCCGGGGTTTTTCGGGGCCAACGTGGCCGCGCCGCTGCTGCGGGACATCGTGGCCGCGTTGCCGGCGGGCGCGCCCGCGCCGCGGACCCGTCCGCCGCAGGTGCAGGCCGTGGTGACGTGCTGGCCGCTGGGCTGGCGGCTGGGCAGCGCGCCGGCGGGCATCTGCCCGGAACGCCGCGTGGCCTGGGCGCTGGACGACACGGTACCGCCGTCGTTCGTCGGCTATGCCGATACGGCGACAGGGCCTTTGCGCATCGAGGGCGTGGCCGATGGCAGCATTCTGCGTCCGGTGCCCGGCAGGCGCGCGGTCACGCTGGAAGTCGGCGCGCAGGGCGCCAGTGGTGAGGTATGGTGGATGCTGGACGGTAAGGTGTACCGTAGTGGCGCTGCTGGACAGGCGCAGACACTGACGTTGTCGCGCAATGGGCGGTACGCGTTGACAGTGATGGACGGCCAGGGCAGGTATGCTGGCCTGGTATTTGAAATCTCTGGCGTTACGCCATGATCGGCATAGAATATGAATCGTGTATTTGACCGCTTCGATGCGTTACGGAGGAAGCGTGATTTCCCAAGAGCTTGAAGTCAGCCTGCATATGGCTTTTGTCGAGGCCCGCTCGGCCCGGCATGAATTCATTACCGTAGAGCACCTGCTGCTGTCGTTGCTGGACAACGCTTCGGCAGTCGAAGTGCTGCGTGCCTGCGCCGCCAATCTGGATGACTTGCGCCGTAATCTGCGTCAGTTCGTGACCGAGAACACCCCGGTCATTCCCAGCGGGGCCGAAGTCGACACCCAGCCCACGCTGGGTTTCCAGCGCGTCATACAGCGCGCCATCATGCACGTTTCGGCCGGCGGCACCGGCAAGAAGCCGGTCACCGGCGCCAACGTGCTGGTCGCCATATTCGGCGAGAAAGACTCGCACGCCGTGTACTACCTGCAACAGCAGGGCGTCACCCGGCTGGATGTCGTCAACTTCCTGTCACATGGCATCACCAAGCAGCCGCAGGAGGAATCCTCGGCGGTGCCCAAGGAGCAGCAGGCAAGCGGCGAGGAGCCGGGCGGCGAGTCGCGCCAGTCGCCGCTGGACCAGTACGCCAACGACCTGAACGCCGCGGCGCTGGCCGGCCGCATCGATCCCCTGATCGGCCGCGAGCACGAGGTCGAGCGGGTCATCCAGGTATTGTGTCGCCGGCGCAAGAACAACCCGCTGCTGGTCGGCGAGGCCGGCGTGGGCAAGACCGCCATCGCCGAGGGCCTGGCCTGGCGCATCACGCGCGGCGAGGTGCCGGAGGTGCTGCAGACCGCACAGGTCTTCGCGCTGGACATGGGCGCCTTGCTGGCCGGCACCAAGTACCGGGGCGATTTCGAGCAGCGGCTCAAAGGCGTGCTCAAGCAGATCCGCGGCAATCCGGACGCGATCCTGTTCATCGATGAAATCCATACCCTGATCGGGGCCGGCTCGGCCTCGGGCGGCACGCTGGACGCATCCAACCTGCTCAAGCCGGCGTTGTCGTCGGGGCAGCTCAAGTGCATCGGCGCCACCACCTATACCGAATTCCGCGGGGTGTTCGAGAAGGATCACGCGCTGTCGCGCCGGTTCCAGAAAATCGACGTGCCCGAGCCCAGCGTCGAGCAGACCGTGCAGATCCTGCGCGGCCTGAAGAGCCGCTTCGAAGAGCACCACAACGTGCGCTATTCGGCCGCCGCGCTGAGCGCCGCCGCCGAGCTGTCGGCCCGCTACATCAACGACCGCCACCTGCCGGACAAGGCCATCGACGTCATCGACGAGGCCGGCGCGGCGCAGCGGCTGCTGCCGCGCTCGCGGCAGAAGAAGGTCATCGGCAAGGGCGAGATCGAGCACATTGTTTCCAAGATCGCGCGCATCCCGCCGCAGTCGGTGTCCAACGACGACCGCAGCAAGCTGGCCACGCTGGACCGCGATCTCAAGACCGTGGTGTTCGGCCAGGACGAGGCCATCGGCGCGCTGACCGCCGCCATCAAGATGGCGCGTTCGGGGCTGGGCAAGCCCGACAAGCCCATCGGCGCCTTCCTGTTCTCCGGCCCCACCGGGGTGGGCAAGACCGAAGTGGCGCGCCAGCTCGCGTTCACCATGGGCATCGAGCTGCTGCGCTTCGACATGTCCGAATACATGGAACGCCATGCCGTCTCGCGCCTGATCGGCGCGCCGCCGGGATACGTGGGGTTCGACCAGGGCGGCCTGCTGACCGAGGCCATCACCAAGCAGCCGCACTGCGTGCTGCTGCTCGACGAGATCGAAAAGGCGCATCCGGATATCTTCAATATCCTGCTGCAGGTCATGGACCACGGCACGCTGACCGACAACAACGGGCGCAAGGCCGACTTCCGCAACGTCATTCTCATCATGACGACCAACGCGGGGGCCGAAACCCTGAACCGTCCCGCCATCGGTTTTGCCAATGAGCGCGTGGCGGGCGACGAAATGGCGGAGATCCGCCGCATGTTCACGCCCGAGTTCCGCAACCGGCTCGACGCGATCATTCCCTTCGCGGGACTGTCGCGCGAGATCATCCTGCGGGTCGTCGACAAGTTCCTCATGCAGCTCGAAGACCAGCTGCACGAGCGTCGCGTGGCCGCGGTATTCACCGAGAAGCTGCGCGACCACCTGGCCAAGGAAGGCTTCGATCCGCTCATGGGCGCGCGTCCCATGCAGCGCCTGATCCAGGACACGATACGCCGCGCGCTGGCCGACGAACTGCTGTTCGGCAAGCTGGTCGACGGCGGCAATGTCACGGTGGACCTGGACGACGCGGGCAAGGTGGTTCTCGGTTTCGAAGCGCCCGGCAAGCCTTCCTCCAACGCCGCCGACAAACAGGAAGTGGAATTGATCGACTGACCGTGTGGATCCACGCTCTCTGATCGCCTGCGAAAACTGCGCCAGTATTTGCCGGCAACCCGATCTCGAACCTGGCGAAACCGCGGCCTGCGCCCGCTGTGGCACCACGCTCTGGCGCTACAGCGGGCTGACGCTGTCCAACTGGCTGGCGCTGACCCTGGCGGCGTTGATCGTCTTCGTGCTGGCCAACGCCTATCCCGTGGCCAGCCTGGAAGTGCAGGGCATGGTGCAGCGGGCTTCGCTGCTCGACGCCATCCGCGTGACCTGGCAGCAGCAGCACTGGGTGGTCGCCATCATGACGGGGCTGGCCGGCTTCGGCATGCCGCTGATCCAGCTCATGGTGCTGTTGTGGGTGCTGGGGCCCCTGGCCGCCGGGCGCCTGCCGCTCGGATTCCGCGGCGCGATGCGTTTCCTGGGGCTGTTGCGGCCCTGGAGCATGGTGCAGGTGTTCCTGCTGGGCGTCGTGGTTTCGGTGGTCAAGCTGGCGGGCATGGCGGCGGTCAAGCCCGCCATCGGCCTGGCCGGCTTCGCCGCCCTGACGGTATTGCTCACCATACTGGGGCGCCTGTCCCCGCATGTGCTGTGGCGTTACGCCGAGCGCGCCAGCCTGGTCGACGTGCACGTGCCGCACCCGGGCGCGGGCATGGTGCTCACCGGCTGCCACGTGTGCGGCCAGGTCCAGGCCCTGCCGGCCCGGCAGGACGAAGAGGCGCTGCACCACTGCCGGCGCTGCGCGGCGCAGCTGCATCTGCGCAAGCCCGACCACCTGGCGCGCACCTGGGCCCTGTTGCTGGCCGCCGTCGTGTTCTATATTCCCGCAAACATCCTGCCTGTCATGAGCGTCTCGTCGGTCGTGGGCGACAGCGCCCATACCATCCTGGGCGGGGTGGTCGAGCTCTGGGAGATGGGGTCATGGGATATCGCGCTGATCGTGTTCGTCGCCAGCATCATGGTGCCGCTGACCAAACTGTTGGCGCTGTCCCTGCTGGCGCTGATGCTGCAACGCGGCAGCACGGCCAACCTGCGCCAGCGCACGCGGCTCTATCAAATGGTCGAATTCATCGGACAATGGTCGATGCTTGATGTTTTCGTGGTCATCGTGCTGGCGGCGCTGGCCAATTTCCAGGGGCTGATGGAAATCAGCGCGGGCAGCGGCGCCGCTTCGTTCGGCATGGTGGTCATCCTGACCATGATGGCCGCCATGAGTTTCGATCTGCGGCGCAGCTGGGACCTGGAATCCGTCTCCGCGCCGCAGGTGCGCGATGCCCCGCAGGCCCATTCTTCCGCGCATGGCGCAGCCGCCAGCGACCAACCGTCTACCTAGAAGCAAAGGAACCCGGACATGGCCGAGTCGACGCCTCCACCGCAGGAACCGGGCACGCCGATAGCGGCCCCCCAGATCGCCCGCAAGCAGAAATCGCGCATTTCCTGGATCTGGCTGGTGCCGATCGTGGCGGCGCTGGCCGGCCTGTCGCTGGTGGTGCGCAGCATCATGCAGGCCGGGCCCGAGATCACCATCCTGTTCGATACCGCCGAGGGCCTGGAAGTGGGCAAGACGCAGGTGCGCTACAAGGATGTCAACATCGGGGTGGTGCAGGGCATCCACTTCAACAAGGACCGCAGCAAGGTCGTGGTCGAGGCCGAACTGGCCAAGGAAGTCTCCAACCTGGCGCGCGAGGGCACCCAGTTCTGGGTGGTGCGCCCGCGCCTGGGCATCAGCGGGGTGTCCGGCCTGGGCACCTTGCTGTCGGGCGCCTATATCGGCGTGGACGCGCCGCCCGACAAGGAGGCCGGGGCCAATCGCGCTTCCAAGTTCGAGTTCGTCGGCCTGGAAGTGCCGCCGGCCGTCACGCATGACCGGGCCGGCAAGCGCTTCATGCTGAGCGCCACCGACCTGGGCTCGCTGGACATCGGCTCGCCCGTTTACTTCCGCCGCATTCCGGTGGGGCGGGTCATCGGCTACAAGCTGGACGACAGCGGACGGGTGGTCAACGTCGAGGTCTTCGTCGACGCGCCCAACGACCGCTTCGTCACCGACTCCACGCGGTTCTGGAATGCCAGCGGCGTGGACGTGGCCGTCAACGCCAGCGGCCTGAAGGTGCGCACCCAATCGCTGGTTTCGCTGGCCGTGGGCGGCGTGGCGTTCGAATCGGTGTCTGCGCGCCAGGGCGAGCCGGTCAAGGCCGACACGCGCTTCGAGCTGTATGAAAACGAGACGGCGGCCAAGGCCAACCCCGATGGCCAGCCATTCCCGATCCGCATGCGCTTCGACCAGTCGATCCGCGGCCTGACGGTCGGTTCGCCCATCGACTTCCAGGGCATCACGCTGGGCGAAGTCACGCGCATCGCCATCGATTTCGACAATGGCAAGAAGCGCTTCTTCGCGGTGGTCGACGCCACCGTGTACCCCGAGCGCATCGGCCGGGTGTTCGACGAGATCCGCGCGCGCACCGAGGCCACCAGCGGTTCGCATGCCGCCGGCCAGCTGCTGTCGATCATGATCAAGTATGGCCTGCGGGCGCAATTGCGCACCGCCAACCTGCTGACCGGCCAGCTCTACATCGTGCTGGATTCCTTCCCGGAGGCGCCGCCGGTGGCGTTCGTGCCCGGCGACGATCCGGTCATCATCCCGACGATCCCGGGGCAACTGGACCAATTGCAGGCCCAGATCAGCAGCATCGTGACCAAGATCGAGAAGATCCCGTTCGACCAGATCGGCACCGACCTGCGCGCCACGCTGGCCTCCACCGCCAAGCTGATGAACCGGCTCGACAAGGACCTGGCGCCCGAGGCCCGCGCGGTGCTGCGCCAGGCTCGCCAGTCGCTGGTCGACATCAACAACATGCTGGCCCCAGATTCGGGCCTGCCGGCCAATACCGAGCGCGCCATGCAGGAGATGTCGCGCGCCGCGCGTTCGCTGCGCAACCTGGCCGATTATCTGCAGACCAACCCAGAGGCGTTGTTGAAAGGGCGGGGCGCCGACCCGATCCCCGGCGCCGGCCCCGTCAGGAACTGAGCCCATGAAATCCACGCTTGCCCGGTGCGCGCCCCTCTTGATCGCCACGGTCCTGGCCGGTTGCGGCGCTTCGCCGCCCGCCCGTTACTACACGCTGCAGCCGCCGGGCGCCGCGCAGGCCTCCCAGGCAGGCGTGGCCGCCGCCCCGTTCATGATCGAGATCCTTCCGGTCAACGTGCCAGCGCAGGCCGACCAGCCGCAACTGATGGTGCGTACCGGCGACGGCACGGTGGCGCCGCTCTACTCCGAGCGCTGGAGCGCGCCGCTGCCGGACGAGTTTCGCGCCGCCTTGTCCGATACCCTGACGCGTGAATTGGGCGCGCCTGACGTGCAGGTGATCAAACCCGCCTCGGGGACGCCGGTCTGGCGCGTCCAGGTGGACGTGCAGCGCTTCGATCTGGTGGCGGGCGGGCCGTCCCTGCTCGACGCCACCTGGCGGGTGCGGCCGGTCAACCTGGCCGCGCCCGCGCTGGTGTGCCGTACGCGGGTGGATGTGCCGGCCGGCGGCGAACGGGACACCGCCGCGCTGGTGCAGGCGCAGCAGCGCGGCACGGCCCTGCTGGCGCGCACCATCGCCTCGGCGATCCGCAGCCAGGGCCAGTCGGCCGAGGCTGGCGGGCCCGAAGTGCAGGTGCTGGGTTGCAGCCGCAACGACGCGAAAACAGCGGGTTAACCTTTTTCGCATACGGGTTAACCTTAATACCGCACGCGTTGCAACCTCTTTAGGATACGGTTCCACCGCCAGTGCCCGGCGTGATCGCGGGCGCTGGATCGCAGTCCTGATGGCAGGCATCACGCCGGCCACCGTATCTCTGGAAGCACGCATCCCATGGCTAGCACGACTCTGGGCGTCAAGGTCGACGACGCATTGCGCGATCGCCTCAAGGCCGCCGCGCAGAAACTGAACTGCACTCCGCACTGGCTGCACAAGCAGGCCATTCTTTCCTATCTCGACCGAATCGAGCGTGGCCATCTGCCGGCGGAAATGGCCCATCTGGGGCGCGACGAGCGGGCCGGAGACGAGGAGGCGGACGCCTCGGCCGATGCCATGCCGCCTTTCTTCGAGTTCGGCCAGGACGTGCAGCCGCAATCCGTGCTGCGCGCCGCCATCACCGCCGCCTACCGCCGGCCCGAGCCGGAATGCGTGCCGCTGCTGCTGGGGCAGGCGCGCGTGGCCGGCGCCGAGAAGGTGCACGCCATGGCCAGCAAGCTGGTCCATACGCTGCGGGCCAAGCGCAGCGGCGGCGGGGTCGAGGGGCTGATCCAGGAGTTCTCGCTGTCCAGCCAGGAAGGCGTGGCGCTGATGTGCCTGGCCGAGGCGCTGTTGCGCATTCCCGACCGCGCTACCCGCGATGCCCTGATCCGCGACAAGATCGCGCACGGCGACTGGCGCTCGCACATGGGCGGATCGCAGTCGCTGTTCGTCAACGCGGCCACCTGGGGCCTGATGATCACGGGCAAGCTGGTCGCCGTCAGCAGCGAGCAGTCGCTGTCCAAGGCGCTGACCCGCCTGATCGGCAAGGGCGGCGAGCCGCTGGTGCGCAAGGGCGTGAACATGGCCATGCGCATGATGGGCGAGCAGTTCGTTTCGGGCCAGACGATCTCCGAGGCCCTGGCCAACAACCGCAAGATGGAAGCGCGGGGTTTTCGCTACTCGTACGACATGCTGGGCGAGGCCGCCACCACGGCCGCCGACGCCGAGCGTTATTACGCGGCGTACGAGCAGGCCATCCACGCGATCGGCAAGGCGGCCGCCGGTCGCGGCATCTACGAAGGCCCGGGCATCTCGATCAAGCTGTCGGCGCTGCACCCGCGTTATGCGCGCGCCCAGCGCGACCGCGTCATGGCCGAGCTGCTGCCGCGCGTCAAGGCGTTGACGCTGCTGGCGCGCCAGTACGATATCGGCCTGAACATAGACGCCGAGGAAGCCGACCGGCTCGAAATTTCGCTGGATCTGCTGGAGGCCTTGTGCTTCGTTCCTGAACTGGATGGCTGGAATGGCATCGGCTTCGTCATCCAGGCCTATCAGAAACGGGCGCCGTTCGTGATCGATTACGTGATCGACCTGGCCAAGCGCAGCCGCCACCGCCTGATGGTGCGCCTGGTCAAGGGGGCGTATTGGGACAGCGAGATCAAGCGCGCCCAGGTCGACGGCCTGGAGGGGTATCCGGTCTACACGCGCAAGGTGTACACCGACGTCGCCTACCTGGCCTGCGCGCGCAGGCTGCTGGCGGCGCCCGAGGCCGTATACCCGCAGTTCGCCACCCATAACGCCTATACCCTGGCGGCCATCTACCAGATGGCCGGGCAGAACTACTACCCGGGACAGTACGAGTTCCAGTGCCTGCACGGCATGGGCGAGCCGCTGTACGAGGAAGTGGTCGGGCCGCTGGCGCAGGGCAAGCTGAACCGCCCGTGCCGCATCTATGCCCCGGTGGGCACGCACGAAACCCTGCTCGCGTACCTGGTGCGCCGCCTGCTGGAAAATGGCGCCAATACCTCCTTCGTCAACCTGATCGGCGACGACAGCATTACGGTCGAGCAACTGGTGGCCGATCCGGTCGAGGCGGCTTCCCGCATCGTGCCGCTGGGTGCGCCGCACGAGAAAATCCCCCTGCCGCGCGAGCTTTTTGGCGACGTGCAGCAGGGCGCGCGGGCCAACTCGGCCGGCCTGGACCTGACCAACGAGCATCGCCTGGGTTCGCTGTCGGCGGCCCTGCTGGCCAGCGCCGCGATCGACTGGCGCGCCTGGCCCATGCTGGGCGAGGGCGATCCCGACTGGGACGAGGCCGGCGCGGC
Source organism: Bordetella genomosp. 6 (assembly GCF_002119705.1). NCBI lineage: Bacteria > Pseudomonadati > Pseudomonadota > Betaproteobacteria > Burkholderiales > Alcaligenaceae > Bordetella > Bordetella genomosp. 6. The sequence continues at coordinate 3,030,137 of NZ_CP021107.1, read as the reverse complement.
CGAAGTGGCCAACCCGGCCAACCTGCGCGACATCGTCGGCCACGTCATGGAGGCCACGCCGCAACAGGTGGAGCAGGCCTTGCGCCATGCCGCTAACGCGGCGCCCATCTGGCAGTCCACGCCGGTGGCCGAGCGCGCGCAGTGCCTGCGGCGGGCGGCCCAGCTGCTGGAAGAGCAGATGCAGACGCTGCTCGGCCTGATCGTGCGCGAGGCCGGCAAGTCGCTGCCCAATGCCATCGCCGAGGTGCGCGAAGCGGTGGACTTCCTGCGCTATTACGCCGACCAGGCCGAGCGCGAGTTCGACAACGATACCCACCGCCCGCTGGGCCAGGTGCTGTGCATCAGCCCGTGGAACTTCCCGCTGGCCATTTTCACCGGCCAGGTCGCCGCCGCGCTGGCCGCCGGCAACACCGTGCTGGCCAAGCCGGCCGAGCAGACTTCGCTGATCGCCGCCCAGGCGGTCGCCATCCTGCGCGCCGCGGGCGTGCCCGCCGGCGCGGTGCAACTGCTGCCGGGCCGCGGCGAAACCGTGGGCGCCCAACTGGTGGCCAGCCCGCAGGTGCGCGGCGTGATGTTCACCGGCTCGACCGAGGTGGCGCGCATCATCGCCAGCGCGCTGGCCGAGCGCCTGGACGACCAGGGCCACACCATTCCGCTGATCGCCGAGACCGGCGGCCAGAACGCCATGGTGATCGATTCGTCGGCGCTGGCCGAGCAGGTCGTGTTCGACGTGCTGACCTCGGCGTTCGACTCCGCCGGCCAGCGCTGCTCCGCGCTGCGCGTGCTGTGCCTGCAGGAAGACAGCGCGGATCACGTGCTGACCATGTTGCGCGGCGCGATGCGCGAGCTGCGTGTGGGCAACCCCGACCGCCTGTCGGTCGATGTGGGGCCCGTGATCGACGCCGAGGCGCGCAATGGCATCCAGCGTCATATCGAGGCCATGCGCTCGTCCGGACGCCAGGTCGACCAGGTCGAGCTGGCGGGCGAGTGCCGCTACGGCACCTTCGTGCCGCCGACGCTGATCGAGATCGACCACATCGGCGAGCTCACGCGCGAAGTGTTCGGCCCGGTGCTGCACGTATTGCGCTACCGGCGCGACGAGCTGGACGGGCTGATCGAGCAGATCAACGCCACCGGCTACGGGCTGACCTTCGGCGTGCATACCCGCATCGACGAAACCATCGCCCGCGTCACCGAGCAGGTGCACGCCGGCAACCTGTATGTCAACCGCAACATCGTGGGGGCCGTGGTCGGGGTGCAACCCTTCGGCGGCGAAGGCCTCTCGGGCACCGGTCCGAAGGCGGGCGGCCCGCTGTACATGTACCGGCTGCTGGCCACGCGCCCGGCCGGACTGCCGCCGGCCCTCGACCCCGCCGCGCCGATGCCGCAGGCGCTGGCCTTGCCAGGCCCGACCGGCGAGACCAATACCTACCGTGTCGAGCCGCGCGGCGCGGTCTATTGCGTGGCCGCCACCGAGGCCGGCGCCCGGGCGCAATGGGCGGTCGTGCGCCAGACCGGCAACCATGCCTGGTTCGCCGATACGCCGGCGGCGCGCGCCTGGATCGATGGCCTGGACGCCTCGCTGCGCGAGCAGGCCGCCTTGCTGGAAGATTCCGAAGTTGATGAGGCCGATTTCCAAGCCGTGCTGTTCGAGGGGGATGGCGACGCCTTGCGCGCGCTGAACCTGCGCATTGCCCAACGTCCCGGCCCCCTGGTGTCCGTGCATGGCCTGAGCGCCGATGCCCTGGCCGCCGGGGCCAGCTACGCGCCAGACCGCCTGCTGGCCGAGCGTTCGATCAGCGTCAACACGGCGGCCGCCGGCGGCAACGCCAGCCTGATGACCATAGGTTGAAGTGCCTGGGGGTAACCCGCGTCTGGTTGCGGGTTATCTCCAATATCGAAGTTGGTTGTACTCGTTCGACAATCCGGTCCCACCCGGAGCGGACGCGCTGTCACTGTAATCCGACACGGGGCCTGCAAGCACTGGACGAACTCCCGCCCAGGCCCTAGTGTTTATAGCCACGCCCACGGCGCGGCCAGTATCCGGCAAGCCGGGCCACAAGCCTGGAATAACAGATATCAAGTGCGACACATCGGAGGAAACCATGACCTTGCGCACCCCCATCAAAATGCTGGCAGCGGGCATTGCCGCGGCCTGCCTGGCTGGCGTGGCCCAAGCGGCCGATATCAAGTTCGGCTTCGCGGCGCCCCTGACCGGCCCGCAATCCCATTACGGCGAAGACATGCAGAACGGTCTGACGCTGGCGCTGGAAGAAGCAAACCAGAAGGGCGTGACGGTGGGCGGCAAGCCCGCCAAGTTCGTGCTGGTCTCGCGCGACGACCAGGCCGACCCGCGCGTCGCCGTGCAGGTGGCCCAGCAACTGGTGGACCAGGACGTCAACGGCATTCTCGGCCATTTCAACTCGGGCACCACCATTCCGGCCTCGCGCGTCTACCATGACGCCGGCCTGCCGCAGATCGCCATGGCGACCTCGCCCGAATACACCAACCAGCAGTACGAGACCACTTTCCGCATGATGACCAGCGACACCCAGCAGGGCGCCGCGGTCGGCAAGTTCATGGTCGAGAAGCTGAACGCCAGGAAGGTCGCCATCATCGACGACCGCACGGCCTATGGCCAGGGCCTGGCCGACGAGGTCGAGAAAGCCGTCAAGGCGGCCGGCGGGCAGGTGGTGCGGCGCGAATACACCACCGACAAGGCCAACGATTTCACCTCCATCCTGACCAACATCAAGGGCGTGGCGCCCGACGCCATCTTCTATGGCGGGCTGGACGCGCAGTCCGGCCCCATGAAGCGCCAGCTGGCCACGCTGGGCCTGAAGGCGCCGTTGGTGTCCGGCGAGATGACGCGCAGCGACACCTTCATCAAGCTGGCCGGCGACGCGGCCGACGGCACCTACGCCTCGCTGGCCGGCGTGCCGCTGGAGAAGATGGCCGCCGGCAAGGAGTTCGCCAAGCGCTATGAAGAGCGCTTCAAGAAGGCGCCCGGCGTCTATGCGCCTTACGCCTACGACGGCGCCTGGAACATGATCACCGCCATCGAGAAGGCGGGCTCGGCCGATCCGTCCAAGTACCTGCCGGAACTGGCCAAGCTGTCGCGCAAGGGCGCCACCAGCGAACATATTGCCTACGACGTCAAGGGCGACCTCAAGGAAGTCGCGGTCACCATCTACGAAGTCAAGAATGGCAAGTGGGAAATGGTTGAAACCATGGTGAGCCAGGCCAACTGACCGGCCGGTGCCGGCGGCGCGGCCCCTGGGCGCCGCGCCGCCATTCGCCGCAGCCGCGCCGCCGCCGGGCGCCGCGCGTTGCCAGTGGCGTCGCGTTTCCGATCGCTGCGTCGCTTCGTCTCCCTCGGCTGGAACGAACCCTCGTATGGACATTTTCACTCAACAGATAATCAATGGCCTGACGCTGGGCAGCGTGTATGCGCTGGTCGCGCTGGGCTATACGATGGTGTACGGCATCATCGGCCTGATCAACTTCGCGCATGGCGACGTGGTCATGATCGGCGCCATGGCCGCCACCATGGTCGCCGCCGCCATGGTGGGCGGCGACCCGTCCATCTCGGCCTTCGCCGTGCTCGGCGCCGGCCTGCTGGTCTCGGTGCCCCTGTGCATGGCCGTGGGCTGGACCGCCGAGCGCGTGGCGTACCGGCCGTTGCGCCGCGCGCCGCGGCTGGCGGCGCTGATCACCGCCATCGGCGTATCCATCATCCTGCAGAACGTGGCGATGATGGTGTGGGGGCGCAATTACCTCAACTTCCCGCAGGTGCTCACGCCCACCGTGTTCGAGATCGGCGGGGCGCGCATGAGCATGCTGCAGATCGCCATCGTGGTCATCGCCGCGCTGATCATGGGCGCGCTGCTGCTGGTCGTGCACAAGACGCGGCTGGGCACCGCCATGCGGGCCACCGCGCAGAACCGCGAAGTGGCCGGCCTGATGGGCGTGAACATCAACACCGTGATCTCGGCGGCCTTCCTGATCGGTTCGGCGCTGGCGGCCATCGCCGGCATGATGGTCACCACCTATTACGGCGTCTCGCAGTACACCATGGGCTTCATGCTGGGCCTGAAGGCGTTCACCGCAGCCGTGCTGGGCGGCATCGGCAACCTGGTCGGAGCCATGGCCGGCGGCCTGCTGCTGGGCATCATCGAATCGCTGGGCTCGGGCTACATCGGCGATTTGACCGGCGGCTTCCTGGGCAGCCACTACCAGGATGTCTTCGCCTTCGTGGTGCTGGTGATGGTGCTGATCTTCCGGCCGTCGGGCTTGCTGGGCGAGCGCGTGGGGGACCGGGCATGACACGACAAGCGAACAAATCCGGGCTGTCGGCGCGCAACCTGGTCGGCATCGCGCTCATCGGCATCGTGCTGGCCGTGCTGCCTTTCGTGCTCGGCATGGCCGGACAGAGCTGGGTGCGCATCCTGAACTTCGCGCTGCTGTATGTCATGCTGGCGCTGGGCCTGAACATCGTGGTGGGCTTTGCCGGCCTGCTCGACCTCGGCTATATCGCCTTCTATGCCGTGGGCGCGTACACCTGGGCCTTGCTGGCCTCGCCGCATTTCGGCCTGCACCTGCCGTTCTGGGCCATCCTGCCGATCGCGCTGGGCGTGGCCTGCGTATTCGGCGTGCTGCTGGGCGCGCCCACCCTGAAGCTGCGCGGCGACTACCTGGCCATCGTCACGCTGGGATTCGGCGAGATCATCCGCATTTTCCTCAACAACCTGAACGCGCCGGTCAACATCACCAACGGTCCGCAGGGCATCAACCGCATCGACGCCTTCAAGGTCGGCGACTTCGTGTTCGGACGCACCGAGACCATCCTGGGCATCCGCTTCACGGGGCCGGAGAAGTACTACTACCTGCTGGTGCTGCTGACGCTGCTGATCGTCGTGGTGTGCGTGCGGCTGCAGAATTCGCGCATCGGGCGCGCCTGGGAAGCCATCCGCGAAGACGAGATCGCGGCCAAGGCCATGGGCATCAACAGCCGCAACATCAAGCTGCTGGCCTTCGCCATGGGCGCTTCGTTCGGCGGGGTGGCCGGCGCGCTGTTCGCCGCCATGCAGGGCTTCGTCAGCCCCGAGAGCTTCAGCCTGACGGAGTCGATCTCGGTGTTGTGCATGGTGGTGCTGGGCGGCATGGGCCACATTCCCGGCGTGATCCTCGGCGCGGTGATCCTGGCCGTCCTGCCCGAGTTCCTGCGCGCGGTGGTCGAGCCCGCGCAGCACATGCTGTTCGGCGCCGTGGTGCTCGATCCGGAAGGCATACGCATGCTGCTGTTCGGCCTGGCGATGGTGTGCGTCATGCTGTTCCGTCCGGCCGGCCTGTGGCCCTCCGCGGTGCGCAAGCGCGAGCTGAGCGGCACGCGCCAGGGAGGTGCCGCATGAGCCGCATCCTGCACGCCCAGGGGCTGGGCAAGCGCTTCGGCGGGCTGCGCGCGCTGTCGGAGGTCAGCTTCGATATCGAGGCCGGCGAGATCTACGGGCTGATCGGCCCGAACGGCGCCGGCAAGACCACGCTGTTCAACGTGCTGACCGGGCTGTACGTTCCCGAGGAGGGACAGTGCGAGTTCAACGGCATGTCGCTGATCGGCATGAAACCGCATGAGGTGGCGGCTGCCGGCCTGGCCCGCACCTTCCAGAACATCCGCCTGTTCGCCAACCTGAGCGCGATCGAGAATGTCATGATCGGACGCCATGTGCGCACGCGCTCGGGCGTGCTCGGCGCCGTGTTGCGCACCCGCGCCGAGCGCGCCGAGGAGGCCGCCATCGAACGGCGCGCGCAGGAACTGCTGGAGTACGTCGGCATCGGGCACCGCGCCAATGATGTGGCGCGTTCGCTGCCGTACGGCGACCAGCGGCGCCTGGAGATCGCCCGCGCGCTGGCGACCGATCCCCGGCTGCTGGCGCTGGATGAGCCCGCCGCCGGCATGAACGCCTCGGAAACCGTGGTGCTGCGCCAGCTGATCGAGAAGATCCGCGCCGACGGCGTGACGGTGCTGCTGATCGAGCACGACATGAAGCTGGTCATGGGCCTGTGCGACCGGGTGCTGGTGCTGGAATACGGCAAGGTGCTGTCGATGGGCCGGCCGGCCGAGGTGCAGCGCGATCCCAAGGTCATCGAAGCCTACCTGGGAGCCGGCGCCGCGCACGACCCCGAACTGCACACCACGGAGCAAACACCATGACGGCATCGCAAGCGCTACTCGAATTGCGCGGCCTGCAAGTGGCCTACGGTGGCATCCGGGCCGTGCGCGGCATCGACCTGCGCGTCGACCCCGGCGAACTGGTCTGCCTGATCGGCGCCAACGGCGCGGGCAAGAGCACGACGCTGCGCGCCATCTGCGGCCTGGTGCCGCTGGCTGGCGGGCAGGTGCTGTACGACGGCCAGTCCATCGGCGGCCAGCCCTCGTTCGCCCTGGTGCGCAAGGGGCTGGTGATGGTGCCGGAAGGACGCGGCATCTTCGGCCAGCTCACCATCGAGGAAAATCTCGCCATGGGCGCCTACGTGCGGCGCGATGCCGCGCAGATCCGCCAGGATACCGAGCGGGTGTTCACGCTGTTTCCGCGCCTGGCCGAGCGGCGCCGCCAGGCCGCCGGCACTCTGTCCGGCGGCGAGCAGCAGATGGTCGCGATGGGGCGCGCCATGATTGCGCGGCCGCGCCTGCTGCTGCTGGACGAGCCGTCGATGGGCCTGGCGCCGCTGATGGTCGACAAGGTGTTCGAGGTGGTGCGCACCATCGCGGCCGAGGGCGTGACCATACTGCTGATCGAGCAGAACGCCCGCCTGGCGCTCGAGCATGCCGACCGTGGCTATGTGATGGAGTCGGGCGAGATCACGCTGTCCGGCCCGGCCCGCGAGATGTTGCACGACCCCAAGGTGCGCGCGGCCTATCTGGGCGAAGTCGAAGCCTGAGCATGCCTGCGCGCACGGGCGCCGGTTCTGCTCGCGGAACCGGCGCCCGTGCCGCGTTCAGGCTTCGGCCAGCGCCGTCGGGCGCGGCTTGCGATTGATCATCAGGGCAATGATCGCGGCGATCAGGCCGGTGCCGCCCGCCAGCACGAAAGCCATCAGGTAGCTGCCCGTGGTTTCGCGCACGAAGCCGCCCATCCACGCGGCGCTGGCCGCGCCCAGCTGGTGGCCGGCGACGATCCAGCCGAAGACGATGGGGGCGTCGCGGTCGCCAAAGGCCTCGGTGGTCAGGCGCAGCGTCGGCGGCACCGTGGCAATCCAGTCCAGCCCGAAGAAAATCGCGAACAACGACAGGCTGTAGAACGAGAAGTCCGAGTAGGGCAGGTACATCAGCGACAGGCCGCGCAGGCTGTAGTAGACGAACAGCAGCCTGCGCGGGTCGTAGCGGTCGGTCAGCCAGCCCGAGGCCGTCGTGCCGACCAGGTCGAAGATGCCCATCAGCGCCAGCAGGCCGGCCGCCTGCACTTCGGCGATGCCGTGGTCGCCGCACAGGGCGATCAGGTGCGTGCCCACCAGGCCATTGGTGGTGAAGCCGCACACGAAGAAGGTCGCGAACAGATACCAGAACGTGCGCGTGCGCGCCGCGCGCCGCAATGCGCCGAAGGTGGCGGCCAGCAGGCCGGTGCGCGGCGCGACGGACGGCTCGGGCGCGTCCGGCGCGCTGCCATAGGGCCGCAGGCCGACGTCGGCGGGCCGGTCGGGCACCAGCCACCATGCGAGGGGCGCCATCAGCGCGGTGCCGATGGCCACCGCCCAGACCACGCGGGTCCAGTCGCCGGAGGCCGCCAGCGCGGCCAGCACGGGCAGGAACAGCAGGTTGCCGGTGGCCGTGCTGGCCGTCAGCAAGCCCATCATCAGCCCGCGGCGCGTGGTGAACCAGCGATTGACGATGGTCGCGCCCAGGACCACCGCGACCGCGCCCGAGCCTATCCCGGAGAACACGCCCCAGGTCAGCAGCAGGTGCCACGACTCGGTCATGAACGCGCTGGCCGCGCTGGATGCGGCCATCAGCAGCAGGGCGCCGATCAACACGCGGCGCAGGCCGAAGTGCTCCATGGCGGCGGCGGCGAACGGGCCCGCCAGGCCGTACAGGAAAATGCCGATCGCCGCCGCCAGCGAGATCGTGCTGCGGCTCCAGCCGAAGGCCTGCTCCAGCGGTACGATCAGCACGCTGGGCGTGGAGCGCAGACCGGCCGAAACCAGCAGCGAGAAGAAAATCACGGCCACCACCACAAAGGCGTACTTCTGTCCCAGGCGGCGAAGCGGCGACGGCAGGCGCGTTATACTCATGTTACTGACCGGTACGTAGTATGGAGATCGCATGGTACGTACCGGTCAGTAACATCGTCAAGCAGTTTTTGGCGACCCCGTTTTTCTGGAGCTCGCATGGCCCGTAAATCCGCTCCGTCATCGACCCCCGCGCCGGCGTCCAAGCTGGCCGCCGACCGCATTCGCGCCACGGCGCGCGAGCTGTTCTATCGCGAAGGCATCCGCGCGGTGGGGGTCGACGCCATCGTCTCGGCCGCTGGCGTCACCAAGCCCAGCCTGTATCGCAGCTTCTCGTCCAAGGACGAACTGGCCGCGTCGTACCTGCGCGACTACGAGGCTGAGTTCTGGAACCGTTTCGATGCCGGCGCGCAACGCTATCCCGACGATCCGCGCGCGCAGTTGCGGCTGTATCTGGAAAGCCTGGCCAAGCGCGCCGTCGCGGAAGGGCCGTACCGCGGCTGCGGGCTGAGCAACGCGGCCGTGGAATATCCCGACTCCGACCATCCCGCCCGCCTGGTGGCCGAGGCGCACAAGCGCGAACTGCGCAAGCGTCTCGTCGAGATGGCGCGCCGCATGGGCGCGCGCGAGCCCGAGATCCTCGGTGACGGTCTGATGCTGCTCATCGAGGGCGCTTTCATGTCCGGCCAGTTGTTCCACGGCGATGGGCCGGGGCGCCATGTCGCGCTGCTGGCGGACCGCCTGATCGACGCCAGCCTGTAGCCGGGCCGCGTCCGGGCAAGAAAAAACCGGAGCCGTTGCCGACTCCGGTCGTGTCGCGGGGAGGCTGGCGCCGTGTCAGCTGTGGTACGCCGATTCCCCGTGGCTGGTGACGTCCAGTCCTTCGCGTTCCTGGTCTTCCGGCACGCGCAGGCCGCACAGTTTGTCGGCGATCTTGTAGGCGATCCAGGCCACGACGCCGGACCATACGATCGTCAGCAGCACGCCTTCGAGCTGCACCCACACCTGGCCGGCAATCGCGCCGGCGCTCTGCAGGCCCGGTCCGCCGAGCACCTGGGCATTGAACACCCCGGTCAGCAGGGCGCCTACGATGCCGCCCACGCCATGCACGCCGAACACGTCGAGCGCGTCGTCGGCCCGCAACAGGCGCTTCAGGCCGTTGACCCCCCAGACGCAGACCACGCCGGCGGTCACGCCGATGACCAGCGCGCCAACCGGGCCGACCAGGCCGGCAGCAGGCGTGATGCCGACCAGGCCCGCCACGGCGCCCGAGGCCGCGCCCAGCATCGACGGCTTGCCCTTGACGGCCCATTCGGTGAACAGCCAGCCCAGCACCGCGCCCGCGGTGGCGATCATGGTGTTGAAGAACGCCAGGGTGGCGCCGTCGCTGGCCGCCAGCGACGAGCCGGCGTTGAAACCGAACCAGCCCACCCACAGCAGCGCGGCGCCGATGAAGGTCATCGGCAGGTTGTGCGGCTGCATCGCTTCACGGCCATAGCCGATGCGCCGGCCGACCACGTACGCGCCGACCAGCCCAGCCACGCCCGCATTGATGTGCACCACCGTGCCGCCGGCGAAATCCAGCGCGCCGCGAGCATTGAGCAGGCCTGGCGCGGTTTCGGAGGCGAACCAGACCATGTGCGCGATCGGGATGTAGGCGAAGGTGAACCAGATCGCCGTGAACACCAGCACGGCCGAAAAGCGCGCGCGTTCGGCGAAGCTGCCGACGATCAGGGCGCAGGTGATGCCCGCGAACGTCGCCTGGAACGAGGCGAACAGGAGCTCGGTGAGCGTGCCCGACAGCGCGTACGTGCCGTCGGCCGGCGTGAACATGCCGGAGAAGAACGTGCGCGACAGGCCGCCGAAGAACGCGTTGCCTTCGGTAAAGGCCAGCGAGTAGCCGTAGACGAACCACAGCACCAGCCCGAGGGCGAAGGTGCACAGGACTTGCAGCAGCACCGACAGGACGTTTTTGCTGCGCACCAGGCCGCCGTAGAACAGGGCCAGGCCAGGCACCGCCATCATCAGGACCAGCAGTGTCGAAACCAGCAGCCAGGAGATATCGGCTTTATCCATTTTTATGGGCTCCAGGGAGTCGTGTTTACAGGGCGGCCTCACCGGACTCGCCGGTGCGGATGCGGATGACTTCCTCGAGCGGGGCGGTGAAGATCTTGCCGTCCCCGATCTTGCCGGTGCGAGCCGACTGTTCTATCGCTTCGATCACCTGGTCGACCAGGTGATCCGGCACGGCCGCCTCGACCCGCAGCTTGGGCAGGAAGTCGACGGCGTATTCGGCGCCGCGGTAAAGCTCGGTGTGGCCTTTCTGGCGTCCGAAGCCCTTCACCTCAGTGACGGTCAGGCCCTGGACGCCGATGTCGGACAGGGCCATCCGCACTTCGTCCAGCTTGAAGGGCTTGATGATGGCGATGACGAGTTTCATGGCGGTTCCTCTCATGGTTACGCGTAGGCATCAACGTCGACGCAAATTCCATGCCATGTTTTTTCGTGCCTGTGGCCTCGGCCTCGCGGGACGGCGAGCATCGTGGGTGTGCGCGCGCGCGCCAGAACGGGGCAGGCGGGAGGGCGCATGCCCCGTTCTGGTGCGCGGCGCGCCCAAAGCCATTCAATGTTGAAACCAATTGTGTGTTTCCGGGCTGCTTTGTAGCCAATTGCGTGGAAATTGCAGATTGCTGCAAGGCGGGCAGGGTTTGTTTCGTACCCGCCGCGGCATGCGGGCGCTGGTCGCGGACCCAATGCCCATGCGGCTCGCCGTGATGCCGGCAGGCTGGCCGGGGCGTGCGCCGCGCGCATTTTGCCGTCATAAATGTATCCACGCATTGATACGCGGGTTTACACGTAAGCGCTTGGCGTTGCCGTGCCCCTCGGGAAGAATGGCCTGCATGGGTGGCGGCGTCGCCGCTATCCATGCAGGCCTGGAACGGCGTCGCGGCAATCGACCCGTTCCGTTGGGCCACGGGGCGTAGCTGACGGCTGCTTCTCGGGATCGCCGGCTGGCGATTCAGTTTTTCTCCTGTGCTTTGAAAGGCGGCGCCGCTTGCGGGCCGCTTTTTTTTCGTTTGGCGTCGGCGCAGCGCCAGGCTCTACACTGTGAGGTCAAGCAACAACCCACACGAATGCGAGGAAGCCATGAACCGCACACAGCAATGGATGGAAGACCTGCAGAAGAACATTTCCGATCTGATCGCCCGCAGCCCGGCGGCGGATGTGGAGCGCAATGTGCGCGCGATGATGACGCAGACGTTCGCCCGGCTGGACCTGATCACCCGCGAAGAATTCGAGGTGCAGGTGGACCTGCTTGCCCGGGCGCGTACGCGGGTCGATCAATTGTCGGCGCAGGTGCAGCAGCTGGAAGCCCGCCTGGCCGCGCTCGAAGCCGGCAAGCCGCAGGCGTAGGCAACCCTCCGGCCGCTCCCGCGGCGTGACGTTTCCGGCACGGCGCGTCCCCACGCCAGCTTCGCCTTGGCCATACTGGCGCATCGTCATCGCAGGGGAGTTGGCCATGACCCTGGCCGTATTGGCCAGCCGGGCGATCGCCGGCTGGCAGGCGCCCGCCGTGCGCGTGGAAACCCATCTGGGCAGCGGCCTGCCCGCTTTTGCCATCGTCGGCCTGCCCGACGTCGAGGTCCGCGAAAGCCGCGAACGGGTGAGGGCGGCGATCCAGAACAGCGGTTTCGATTTCCCGCCCGGCCGCATTACCGTCAACCTGTCGCCCGCCGACCTGCCCAAGGCCTCGGCGCGCTTCGATTTGCCCATTGCGCTGGGTATCCTGCTGGCCAGCGGCCAGGTGGCCGCCAGCGCCGCGCAAACGGCGGCGCTGCCCGACAGCGTGTGGGCGGCCGAGCTATCGCTGTCGGGCGCCCTGGTGCCGCTGGCCGCGCCCTTGGCCCTGGCGCTGGCCGTCGCGCGCGAACAGCCGGGCGCGACCCTGGTGCTGCCGGCCGGCAGCGCCGCCGTGGCCGCATGGGTGCCGGGCATCCGGGTGCTGGCCGCGCATACGCTGGGCGAAGCCGCGGCGTACCTGGCCGGACATGCCGAACTGGCGCCGGCCGAGCGCCGCGCCTGGCCCGAGGCCGAACCCGGTCCGTGCCTGTCCGACGTACGGGGCCAACCGGCTGCCCGGCGCGCTCTGGAAGTGGCGGCCGCCGGCGGCCACAGCCTCCTGATGTGCGGGCCGCCCGGGGCGGGCAAAAGCATGCTGGCGCAACGCCTGCCAAGCCTGCTGCCGCCGCTGGAGCAGGGCCAGGCGCTGGAGGTGGCGGCCATCGCGGGCGCCGTCGGGGCGCCCGAGGTCCTGCGCGGCCAGCCGCCGTTCCGGGCCCCCCATCATTCCGCCTCGTCCGCCGCCCTGGTGGGCGGCGGCGCCAGGCCACGCCCGGGCGAGATCAGCCTGGCGCATCACGGCGTGCTCTTCCTGGACGAACTGCCCGAGTTCGAGCGCCGCGCGCTGGAGTCCCTGCGCGAGCCGCTGGAGACCGGCAAGGTCATCATTTCCCGGGCGCTGCACAGCGTCGAGTATCCCGCCGTATTCCAGCTGGTGGCGGCCATGAACCCGTGCCCCTGCGGCTGGCGCGGGCATGCGTCGAAGGCGTGCCGGTGCACGCCGGACCAGGTGCGCCGCTATGCGGCGCGCGTGTCGGGGCCGCTGGTCGACCGCATCGACCTGTGGATCGAGCTGCCCGCCACCGAGCCGCAGTGGCTGGCCGAGCCGCCCGGCGAGCCGTCCCTTCCGGTGCGCGAGCGGGTGGTGCGCTGCCGCCAGCGGCAACTGGCTCGCCAGGGTTGCCTGAACGCCAGGCTGTCCGGCCCCGCGCTCGATGCGAACTGCGGCCTGGGCGCCGCGGCCCGCGCGCTGCTGCAGCAGGCCATGCGGCGCCTGGGCGGCTCGGCGCGTGCCGCCCATCGCGCGCTCAGAGTGGCGCGCACCGTGGCCGACCTCGCCGGCGAGCGCGAGATCGGCGCCGCCCATATCGCCGAAGCGGTACAGTACCGGCGTCCGGTCTAGCCGGCCGCAATCAGGGACGGGGCGATGGGGGGCAGGGCGGGGGCGCTGCGCAGGCGGCTCGACAAACGGCCCGAAATCGCCATATAATCAAAGGCTTTCCGGCGCTTGTGCGATCTTTTTTGGCGCAGGGCCGGGAGAACGGGGCATTGCCGCCAGGCAAAGGTCTCGGAGCAGTACCAATAAGCAGCACCAATAAGTGGACACAGGTTCGACCAAGTTTTGTCGTCCGGTTGGCAACTTGCAGTAGCCGGCGCCAAGCACCTGTAGCCATGTACATCAACATCCTCTAGGAATCATCATGCCCAAGATGAAAACCAAGAAAAGCGCCGCCAAGCGCTTTAAGGTTCGCGGCAGCGGATCCATCAAGCGTGGTCAGGCGTTCAAGCGTCACATCCTGACCAAGAAGACCACGAAGAACAAGCGCCAGCTGCGCGGTTCGGCTGCGGTCCACGAAACCAACGTCGCTTCCGTGAAAGCGATGATGCCGTTCGCTTGATAAGGGAGATCTACTATGCCTCGCGTTAAACGCGGCGTTACCGCCCGCGCCCGTCACAAGAAAGTCATTGCCGCCGCCAAGGGTTACCGTGGCCGCCGTGGCAACGTATTCCGCATTGCCAAGCAAGCGGTCATGCGCGCCGGCCAATACGCCTACCGCGACCGCCGCAACAAGAAGCGCACGTTCCGTGCCCTGTGGATCACCCGTATCAACGCCGCCGTGCGTGAGCAGGGCATGAGCTACAGCGTGTTCATCGCCGGCCTGAAGAAGGCTGCGATCGAACTCGATCGCAAGGTGCTGGCCGATCTGGCCGTGCGCGACAAGGCCGGTTTCGCGGCCATCGTGCAGCAAGCCAAGGCTGCCTTGGCTGCCTGATCGCGTACATACATCGCGGATCGCTGCAAACGGGGCTGTAATGGCCCCGTTTGCGTTTTGAAGGCTCAAATTCCATGACATTACTGGTCGACGACCTGGTTTCTCAGGCTCAAGAACGATTCGCCGCTGCCTCCGACGCCGCCGCGCTCGAAAACGCCAAGGCGCGCTTTCTGGGCAAGGAAGGCGCGCTGACGGTCCTGCTCAAGGCACTGGGCAAGCTGGACCCGGAGCAGAAGCGCGCGATGGGCGCCCGCATCAACCAGGCCAAGCAGCAGATCGAAGCGCTGCTCAACGCCCGCCGCGCCGCGCTGGCGCAGGCCGAGCTGGATGCCCGCCTGGCCTCCGAAACCATCGATGTCACCCTGCCTGGCCGCGGCAAGGCCGCCGGCGGGATCCACCCGGTCATCCGTACCTGGGAGCGCGTCGAAGAGATCTTCCGCTCCATCGGCTTCGATGTGGCCGACGGCCCCGAGGTGGAAAACGACTGGACCAACTTCACCGCCCTGAACAACCCGCTGGACCACCCGGCGCGGTCGATGCAGGACACCTTCTACGTCGACATGCACGATGGCGACGGCCTGCCGCTGCTGCTGCGTACGCACACCAGCCCGATGCAGGTGCGCTACGCCCGCATGCACAAGCCGCCCATCAAGGTCATCGCGCCGGGGCGCACCTACCGCGTCGACAGCGACGCCACCCACTCGCCCATGTTCCACCAGGTCGAGGGGCTGTGGATCGCCGAGGACATTTCGTTTGCCGACCTCAAGGGCGTGTACACCGACTTCCTGCGCTGCTTCTTCGAAAGCGACGACCTGGTGGTGCGCTTCCGCCCGTCGTTCTTCCCGTTCACCGAACCGTCGGCCGAGATCGACATGATGTTCACCTCCGGCCCCAATCGCGGCCGCTGGCTGGAGATCTCGGGCTCGGGCCAGGTGCACCCGCAGGTCGTGCGCAACTTCGGGCTCGACCCCGAGCGCTACATCGGCTTCGCCTTCGGCTCCGGGCTGGAGCGCCTGACCATGCTGCGTTACGGTGTCAACGACCTGCGCCAGTTCTACGAAGGCGATTTGCGCTTCCTGCGCCAGTTCAACGAATAAATACGGGCAATCATGCAATTTCCTGAATCCTGGCTGCGTTCGCTGGTCAACCCTTCGATCGGCACCGATGAACTCGCGCACCGGCTGACCATGGCCGGCCTGGAAGTCGAAGAAACCGAGCCGGCCGCGCCGCCGTTTACCGGCGTGGTGGTGGCGCGCATCGTCGACATCGCGCCTCATCCCGACGCCGACAAGCTGCGCGTATGCCAGGTCGACGACGGCTCGGGCGCCCTGCTGCAGATCGTGTGCGGCGCGCCCAACGCGGCTGCCGGCCTGACCGTGCCGCTGGCGCGCGTGGGCGCCGAACTGCCAGGCGGCATGAAGATCGGCGTGGCCAAGATGCGCGGCGTGCAATCCTCGGGCATGCTGTGCTCGGCGCGCGAGCTGGGTTTGTCGCAGGATCACGCAGGCCTGCTCGAACTGCCGGCCGCGTTGCGCGCGGGCACCGATATCCGCGCCGCGCTGGACCTGGACGACACCCTGTTCACGCTCAAGCTGACGCCCAACCGCGCCGACTGCCTGTCCATTCTCGGCGTTGCGCGCGAAGTCGCCGCGCTGACCGGCACGCCGCTCACGGCGCCGGCGGCCGAGCCCGTGCCGGTCACCATCGACAAGCGCCTGCCGGTCGCCATCCAGGCCCCGGATCTGTGCGGCCGCTTTGCCGGGCGCGTGATCCAGGGCGTCAACGCGCGCGCGGCGACGCCCGAATGGATGAAGACGCGCCTGGAGCGCGCCGGCCAGCGCTCGGTGTCGGCCCTGGTGGATATTTCCAACTACGTCATGCTCGAGGTGGGGCGTCCCTCGCATGTGTTCGATCTCGACAAGATCGGCGGCGATCTCTCCGTGCGCTGGGCGCGCGAAGGCGAAACGCTCGAGCTGCTCAGCGGCCAGACCGTCGCGCTGGACCCCAGGGTCGGCGTGGTCGTGGCCGGCGAGCAGGTGGAGAGCCTGGCCGGCATCATGGGCGGCGAAGCCACCGCGGTGACGCTGGATACGCGCAACATCTACCTCGAGGCGGCATTCTGGTGGCCCGGCGCGATCGCCGGCCGCGCGCGCCGCTACAAGTTCAGCTCCGAAGCCAGCCACCGCTTCGAACGCGGCGTGGACTACGCCACCATCCCCGAACACATCGAGCTGATCACCCGGCTCATCCTCGACATCTGCGGCGGACAGGCCGGCCCGGTCGACGACCAGTGCGTCAACCTGCCCGTGCGCGAACCCGTGCGCATGCGGCTGGCGCGCTGCCACCGAGTGCTGGGCGTGGCGGTGGAGCGTGCCGAAGTGGCGCAGATCTTCACCCGCCTGGGCCTGCCGTTCCAGGAGCAGGGCGATGACTTCGTCGTTACGCCGCCGTCGTACCGTTTCGACATCGAGATCGAGGAAGACCTGATCGAGGAAGTGGCACGCGTCTACGGCTTCGAGCGGATTCCCGACGTGCCGCCGGTGGCGCGCGCCAAGATGCATGCGCAGCCCGAGGCGCGCCGTGGACCGCACGCCGTGCGCCGCCTGGTGGCCGCGCGCGACTACCAGGAAGTGGTCAACTACAGCTTCGTCGAAGCCGCCTGGGAGCGTGACTTCGCCGGCAACGACGACCCGGTGCGCCTGGTCAATCCCATCGCGAGCCATTTGTCGGTGATGCGTTCCAGCCTTATCGCGGGGCTGGTCGCCATCGTGCGCCACAACGCCAATCGCAAGCAGAGCCGCGTGCGCCTGTTCGAGCTGGGCCGCGTGTTCCATCGCGATCCCCGACTGGCCGACGGCCCGCTGGAAGTGGCGGGCGTGCGCCAGCCGATCAAGCTGGCGGGCGTGGCCTGGGGCGGGGCGGTCGAAGAGCAGTGGGGCGTGCCGCACCGCCAGGTCGATTTCTATGACGTCAAGCAAGACGTCGAAGCCCTGTTCGGCGCGCGCGCGGACGAGCTGCGCTTCGTCGCCGATCGCTACCCGGCGCTGCATCCCGGACGTAGCGCCCGCATCGAGCTGGCCGGCCAGCCCATCGGGTGGCTGGGCGAACTGCATCCGCAATGGACGCAGCAGGCCGACCTGCACCATGCGCCGGTCGTCTTCGAGCTGGACTTCGAGGCGCTGGCCGAGCGACGCCTGCCGGCGGTGGGCGAGCTGTCGCGCCAACCCGTGGTCGTGCGCGACCTGGCCTTGTGGGTCGATGCGCAATTGCCGGCCCAGGCCATGCTCGATACCGTGGCCGAGGCCATCGCGCGCGATCCGCAACTGTCGGTGGTGCAGGATGCGCGGGTGTTCGACGTCTGGCGCGAAAAGCCCGTGGCCGGGCAAACTGTTACCGAGAAAAGCCTTGCTTTCCGATTCTGGCTACAGGACACTGAGGTCACGCTGGACGAAGCCCGCGTTGCCGATTGCATTGCCCGCATCAAGGATGCGCTGGTTGCCGCGCACAACGCGCGTCAACGGGCCTGATCATTATGGGGACCACCATGCTTGCCGAGCCGCGTACGTTGACCAAGGCCGAGCTGGCCGAACTGCTCTTCGAGCGGGTCGGCCTGAACAAGCGCGAAGCCAAGGACATCGTAGACACCTTTTTCGAAGAGATCCGCGACGCGCTTGCGCGCGGTGATTCGGTGAAATTGTCGGGGTTCGGCAATTTCCAGGTGCGGGACAAGCCGCCCAGGCCCGGCCGCAACCCCAAGACGGGCGAGACCATCCCCATTGCGGCGCGGCGCGTGGTTACCTTCCACGCCAGCCAGAAACTCAAGAGCGTGGTCGAACAGCCCAGCTCGCCGCCGGAGCCTGGCTCTGCGGAGTGATACGCTTTGTCGGCAATTGTCATCGGCTCATTCAGGCCTCGCGGCATAAAATCTCCTTATGACACGTACCGAACCCACTGTAACCACGCTACCGCCCATTCCCGCCAAACGCTATTTCACCATTGGTGAGGTCAGCGACCTCTGCGGCGTCAAACCCCACGTGCTGCGGTACTGGGAACAGGAATTCACGCAACTCAAGCCCGTCAAGCGGCGCGGCAATCGCCGCTACTACCAGCATCACGAAGTGCTGCTGATCCGCCGCATCCGTTCGCTGCTGTACGAACAAGGTTTCACCATCAGCGGCGCGCGCAACCGCCTGGGCGACGCGCGCGACGCCGCGCACGATGCCGAAGCCGCGGTGCGGCTGAGCGCGGGCGAGCTGCAGGCCCTGCGCAACGAGCTGGGCGACATCTCCTCGATGCTGGGCGAGGCGCTGGGCGGCCAGCCCGAGAACGCGGCCAACGCCTGAGCTGCCCCCCGGCTAGGTACGGCAGACAGCGACGCCGCCTGGTTCTTCGCGAACAGGCGGCGTTTTCGTTTGAAGCCCGCAACCGCCGCCGGCCCGGCGCTGTGCTGGCAAAATTGGCGATGCAATGCGTGCACGCATTTTTCAGTTCTGATATACTTTCGTTCTTTCGGGGCGTAGCGCAGCCTGGTAGCGCACTTGCATGGGGTGCAAGGGGTCGCGAGTTCGAATCCCGCCGTCCCGACCAGTAGTTCCAAGGCCGTCAGTGATCACATCACTGACGGCCTTTCTCTTTTGTGGCGTCGGTTTGCAGAGCGGGCAAGGGTAGGCAGGGGATACAGCCGAAAAAGCAAAAAAGGGCAAAAAAAGGTTGGGCGGCAGTGGCTTGTGGTCAAGCGATTACACGTTTAGTCAAGCGCGGCTGCGCGGACAGGACTACAGTGGAAAATCCCCCACAACCCGAAGGAGAGTTTGATGATGATCGAGAACCTCCCCAGAATGCGTCGCGCCGGATGGGCGGCCGCGGCGATTGCCGTGGCCGGCCTGGCGTTTACCGGATGCACGACGACCACGCCCAACAACCAGGCGGCGGCGGCCGACCAGCGCAGCGAGATCAACGCCGGCGCCGATGCGACGCTGTCGAAGCTGTACACCGCGTCGCCGCAGGCCAAGGATCTGGTGCAGCGCGCGCGCGGCGTGCTGGTGTTCCCGTCCGTGATGGGCGCCAGCTTCATTGTCGGCGGCGAGCACGGCAAGGGCGTGCTGCGCACGGGCGGCAAGAACGCGGGCTACTACAGCACGACCAGCGGTTCCGTGGGGCTGCAGGCGGGGGCACAGTCGCGCGCCTACGTGCTGCTGTTCATGACCGACGAGGCGCTGGCGCAATTCCGCCAGAGCAACGGCTGGACGGCTGGCGCGGATGCATCGGTGGCGGTTGCCACCATCGGGGCCAACGGCCGTATCGATACCAACACCGCCAAGCAGCCGATCGTGGGCTTCGTGCTCAACAACGCGGGTCTGATGGCGGGCGTGTCGATAGAAGGCGCCAAGATCAGCAAACTGGAGCTGTAGCCGGCGCCGGGCTGCCCGTGGGCAGCCCGGTCTGGCGCTTCGACCCGCGCGCGTGTGGACAGGCGCGCGGGCGACCGGCTTTGCGCCCCGGCGGGGCGGTCATTCCAGGGACAGGAACATCGCGAATGCGATGGGGATGATGAGCAGGAAGGCGAAGGTCGAACTTATGACCGTTGCAGAAATCTTGACCAGCGTTTCACTACCGGCGGACTGAATCGTCTTGGCAAGCAGCGCCAGAATACTCAGTATCGCCAACGACGAAAAAACTGCCACGTATTCCATGTTGCCTCCTATCGTCCATGCCAGCTTGGCTCAGGACGTCCCGTTGTACGGCTTGCTGTTCTTGTGTCCCCATTGTGCGCTTCAATGTGTAGGAAGTGTCTGAGGGTTTTCCAGGGGCGGATAGGCCGGCGCCGACGCGCAGCACCGGCACGGCCTTGCGCCGCGCCGCAGCAACGGATGAGGGGATGTGAGGAAAAGGTGTTGCCAGGGCAGGCCTGGCGGCGATGGTGCGGTGCGCCGTGATCAGGGCGTCGCGGGTTTGCCGATCCAGCACAACAAATGGGTGCGCAGGAACGGGCACAGGCTGTTGACGGGGGCGTACAGTGTGGCGGGCAGGCGACGCGCCAGCGGCGGCGCCAGCGTGACCCGGGCGGTGTGGATGCGGGCGTGGGGGAACAGTTCGCGCACTTCGCGCAACGGCACGCCACGGACGTTCGGGTTGCGCGGGTTGTTATAGGCGAAGTCGTACCACAGCACGCCACCGCCCGGCTTGGTCCAGTGCCACATCCGTTGCGCCAGATCGCGCCGCACCTGGGCATCCAGGATGGATGTGAACACGGTGGATTGATAAAGCAGGTCGAAGCCGTCGCGGTCCAGGTCCAGGTCCAGGGCATTTCCCGCCAGGATGGGGATGGCCTGCGGCAGGCGGTGGCGCGCCTGTTCGACGCGGCTGTCGAGGAGGTCGTTGCCCATCAGGTTGGCGGGATCGAAGCCCAGGCGGATCAGGTCGAGCAGATTGGTGCCCGAGCCGCAGCCGACCTCGAGCACGCGAGCCTGCGCGGGCGGCACCGACAGGTGCTGCCGCAGCATGTTGGCCAGCGCGCGATCGCGCTCGTGTTGAATGCGTTGATTGACCGGCAGCAGAGGGATGTAGCGCGCATTCAGCTCGGCGTTGGCCGCGCGCGCCGTATAGACATCCTTCAGCGTGTCGGTCCATTCCTGGGAAGACGGGGCCATCGGCGCTCCGTTAGGCGAATGGATAACTGACAAACGCCTTAACAATAGCGTGCCGATTGCGTGACACGCAAGAGCGGATACAGGGTGATGCGGTACCGAATTTTCCCAATCCGGGCAATGGCTTAAACCGCTTCGGGCGGGTTGGTATGCAGCACGTAGCGAACGAACCCGCTGTGCGGCGTGTATCGGTCGTATAGCGCCCGGGCGCGATAATTGTTTTCCCGGGTGTTCCAGTACAGGCGCGACCAGCCGCGTGCCCGGGCTTCGTCCACCAGCCAGTCCAGCATGCGTCGGCCGACGCCGTGGGCGCGCGCCTGCGGATCGACGTACAGGTCCTGCAGGTAGCACACCGGCGCCAAGGTCGAGGTGTTCTCGTGCAGCAGGTAGTTGGCGATGCCGAGCACGCCGTGCGTGGGGCTTTCGGCCACGATGGCGTATACGGCCTGGGCCGGGTCCATGATGCGGCGCCAGGTATGGCGGGTCACGGCCTCGACCGGTTCGCGTTCGTAGAAGCGCGTATAGCCGTCCCAGAGTTCGCGCCAACGCGGCTCGTCGCCCGGCTGCGCGGGGCGGATCAGCAGATCGGGCGGCGCCATGGTCAGCGGCTCAGCTCGGCGCGCGCGTTGTCCAGGTCCTGCTTGGCCTCGCGCAGTTTGCGTTCGGCCTTGGCGATGTCGTCGGGGTCGCCTTCCTGCCGCTCTTCGTCCAGTTCGCGCTGACGTTCGGCCACCTTGTCGGTGGCCTCGCGCACATCGCGCTCGCGTTCGGCGCGCAGGCTTGCATCGTCGCAATGCCGGGCGCCGGCCAGCGCCTCTTCGAGGCCCTTGATGCGGCCGGTATTGCCATGGGCGCGCGCCTGGGCCAGTTCGGTCTCGATGCGGTCCAGCTTGGCCGCGCAGCCGGTCAAGGGCGCGGCGGGCTGTGCCAGGGCCTGGCCGCAGGCCAGGACGGTTGCCGCCCAGACTAGTCGTGACATAAGCTACCTCGTCGCGGTCGCAAAGGCTTGATCATACGCTGACGCAGACATCGCCGGCACATGGGTGGATCGCGGCGCCCGCAGTCCGGCTTCGCGGCGTTTTCCCTGCGTGAGGTGAACCATCATGAATCGACGTGGATTCGGGGCCGGCATGCTTGCGGCCCTGGGGGCGGCGTGCATGCCGCCATGGGCGCGCGCCGGCGTGCGGCGCGCGGCGCGGCCGGCCGATGCGGCGGCGCAGGCGCAGCGCCAGCTTGCGCTGCTGGAGCAGCGGCATGGCGCGCGCCTCGGGGTCCAGGTGCAGGACCGCGACAGCGGTGGCGCGTTCAGCCATCGGGCCGACGAACGGTTTCCGCTGTGCAGCACCTTCAAGCTGCTGGCCGCCGCCGCCGTACTGGCGCGCGCGGACCGCGGCGACGATAGCCTGGCGCGCCTGATCCGCTATGGCGCGACGGACATCGTGGCGTATTCGCCGGTCACCGGGCCGCGCCAGGCCGAAGGCATGACCCTGGAGCAATTGTGCGAGGCCGCCGTTACGCGCAGCGACAACACGGCTGGCAATCTGCTGCTGTCGACGCTGGGCGGCCCGCCCGGGTTGACCGCCTACGCGCGCGGCCTGGGCGATCGGGTGACACGGCTCGACCGTATCGAGACTGCGCTCAACGAGGCCAGGCCAGGCGATCCGCGCGACACCACCACGCCCGCCGCCATGGCCGGCAACCTGGAGCGCCTGTTGCTGGGCGACGCATTGCAGCCGGCTTCGCGCCAGCGGCTGGCCGACTGGTTGCTGGCCAGCCGGACCGGCGACACGCGCTTGCGCGCCGGCCTGCCCTCGGGCTGGCGTATCGGCGACAAGACTGGCGCGGGCGGGAACGGCACCAATAACGATGTCGGCGTGATCTGGCCGCGCGATGGCGCGCCGGTGCTGATCACGGCCTACCTCACCCAGTCCTCCGCCTCGCGCGAGACGCAGAATGCCGTGCTGGCCGAAGTGGGGCGTATCGCCGCCCATGCGGTGGCGGCGTGGCGGCTCGGCGGCTAGCGAGCGCGCCGCTCAGTTCTTTTCGGCGGGCGGCTGCGGCTTTTCGTCGCAATAGAAGGTAACCACGGCCTTCTTGGGCATCAGTCCGGTTGCGTGGTTGGACGTGATTTCCGGGCGCGCGAACTTGCGCCCCTGCGCTTCGCAGTACTGGCGCGCGCGCTCGCGCGCCTGGTTCTTGATCTCGACCCAGGTCGCCGCTTTCATGCCAGCGTTGTAGCTGACCGTGTACTGATTCTTGCCGACGGGCGTGACCTCGCTCATGCTGGAGCAGGCGGCCAGAAACAGGACAAGCGTGGGGACGAGCAGGCGTAGCGGCATAGGTGCATCCGGACGGGCCGGAACCAGGGGTTGGTGGCGGTGCCCAACAGTGTAGCCTTGTCGCGTCAGCCCGGCGCGATGGCGCTGCGACGGTCCAGCTTGCGGCTGAGCACGATGGATGTCTGCGTCTGTTTCACGCCGTCGATCAGGCCGATGTGATCGAGCAGGTCGTCGAGCTGCTCATGGGTTTCGCAGCGCAGGAAAACCAGGTAGTCGAATGCGCCGCTGACCGAGGAAATCTCTTCGACTTCGGGGATCCTGGCCAGTTCGCGCATGACGGCCGCCGGCGTTTTCGGCAGCACGCTGAGAAAGCAGTAGGCGCGCACCGCGGCTTCCTCCAGCCGCTGCCCGAGCCGTACCCCGTATCCGGCGACCACGCCGTCGCGCTCCAGCCGCGCAATGCGCGCGACGACAGTGCTGCGTGCGAGATTCAGCTTGCGCGCCAGGATGGCGGCGGGTTCGCGCGCATTGGCCTGCAGCAGGCTGAGCAATTGCCGGTCGATGGCGTCGAGTCTGGGATCCATGGTGGGCGGCGGGCGGTTGCGGTCTGGCGCACGGTACAGGGCGGCCGGCGGCGGCGTCAACCGCGGCGCCTCAATCGGGCTCGGTGGGCAGCCCGCCCTGGTAGATCCTGCCGCCGAATTCGAAGTGGCCGATCGCCCGCGCGGCAGCCTCGAAAAGACGGTCCTGCTGGCCGTCCATGACGGACGCGGGGTGTCGCGGTTCGAAGCGGCATATGTCGTCGTCGCGCCCGAACCAGGCGCGGGCCACCAGGGTATCGACGCCGGCCTCATGCGCGAAGTGGGCGAACTCGCGCAATTGCTCCATCTCGTGAAAAGCGCCGGACAGGCTGCTCAGGGTGATGCCGAACTTGACCTCGGTCACCGGCTCCGGCGTTGCCGCGCCGGCTGCGGGCAATGGTTCGCCGTCGTCGTAGTCGAACCGCGCGCCGATGCTGCGCATGCGTTCCAGGACGAGCCGCCATTGGGCTTGCGGCAAGGCCAGCTGGGCCGCCATGTAAAGCAGGCGCTGGCGGCCCAGCGCATGCGGTTCGGCCCCGTCCACATAGCGCGGCCAGGGAGCCTGGTCATCGAGGCCTGCCAGTTGGTTCATCTGTGCGGTACTGTAGTGCAGGGATTCCTGCAGCCGACGCAGCGCGGCCGGACTGGGCGGCACATAGTTGCGTATCGTCTTCATGGTTGGCCTCCGCTTCCGCCTGGCCGGGCCGGCTTGCCCAGCCGTCGATTCATGCTAGCGCCGTCATCGCGGCCTGCATAGCGGTAATGGGCTGCGTGCTAGCATGCGGCCCAGAAAATTCTGCGATATAGAGGGCAATATGGATATTCAAGAACAGATTGCGGTGATTGTGCATACGGTGTCGCACCAGGGTGGGCGTATCGACGCGCTCCACTCGACGCTGGCGTCGGTGTTGCATCTGGTCAAGGGGTCGCCCGGATTGCGCGAAGCGATCGAGGCGCAACTCGAGCAAAGCTACGCCAACCTGCTGGCGCGTTCGGAGAACCCGCAGTACGTGGCCGGCTTCGAGAGCGTGCGCGACACCGTGGTTGCCGCGCTCAAGTAGCAAGTTGCCCACATCTTCTGTGGACAAGCCTTGGGATAGCCTGCGCGCAGATCGAAAATTCCTCGCCAGAACAATGACTTGTCCGGGGCGGGCAATTCGGGAGCGGGCAGCGCGCTACAGGGAGGCCGCGACGATATCCGCCAGGCGCTTCATGGCCGCGGCAATGTCGGCGGTATAGGGGACGCCGCAACTGATCCGCAGGAAATGGTCGTAGCGGTTCGAGTTCGAGAACATCGGGCCCGGCGTGATGCGGATGCCGGCCCGCAGCGCCTGTTCGAACACGCGCATGGCGGGCACGCCCGCGGGCAGTTCCACCCACAGCAGCATCCCGCCCGTGGGCACGCTCAACCGCGTGCCGTCGGGGAAGTGGCGCGCGACGGCCGCCGCCATCGCTTCGCGCTGCTCGCGCAGCGTCTGGCGCAGGCGCGCCAGGTGGCGGTCATAGGCCTTGGTGCCCATATAGTCGGCGGCCGCGGCCTGGGGCAGCGGCGGGTTGGGGCGGCTTTGCGCGAATTTCAGCATGCCGACGCGCCGGCTCCAGCGCCCGCCCAGCATCCACCCCAGCCGCATGCCGGGAGCCAGCGTCTTGTGCAGCGACGCGCAATAGATCACGTTGCCGCTGTCGTCCCATGACTTGAGTGCCAGCGGCGTGCCGTGGTCGCCCAGCGCGCCATAGGTGTCGTCCTCGATCAGGGCGAGTCCGGTGCGTTCGCACAGCTTGACTAGCCGGGCCTTGTCGGCGTCGTCCATGACGCAACTCAGCGGGTTCTGGAAGTTGGGCACGACGACCACGGCGCGCACGTTCGCATGCGTCTGCAAGGCCAGTTCCAGCGCCTCGATCGAAATGCCGCGCTGCGGGCTGGTGGGTATTTCCAGGGCGCGCAGGCCCAGGCTTTCGAGGATTTGCAGCAGGCCGAAGTAGGTCGGCGACTCGACCGCGATCGTATCGCCCGGCCGGGCCACCGCGCGCAGGGCCAGGTTGAGGGCTTCGATGCAGCCGTGCGTGACCAGCACCTCGTCCGGCGTCGCGCTGATGCCGCATTCCATTGCACGGCGCGCCAGCACGGCGCGGAATTCCGGGTGGCCGTGCGGCGGCACCGGCGCGGTCAGCAGTTCCGGCGCGTGCCGCGCCGCGCGCGTGAGAGCCAGTTGCAGCGCCCGCGTTGGATAGGCCTGCGGCGGGGCGGCGGCCAGCGCGAAGTCGGCGCTCAGCGGATGCTGCTGGCACGAGGCAATGAAATCCGAAACCCGGTCGTGGATGCCGACGTATTGCGCGGGATCGAGCGCGCCCTTGATATCGGGTTCGGGCACCGGCGCCAGGGCCGGGCGCCGCGGACGCAGGACAAAATAGCCCGAGCGCGGGCGGGCCTCGATCAGGCCGTCGTCCTCGAGCTGGCGGCACGCCTGCAGGGCAGTGGACAGGCTGACGTGATGGGCGCGCACCAGATTGCGCACCGAAGGCATGCGTTGCGCCGGCGCCAGGACGCCCGTCTGGATGGCGCGGCGATAGTGGTCTGCGAGGCGCAGGTACAGCGGCTGCGTGTTCATGGCGCGATGGTGCATCGGCAGGGCTGGCCGCAACAGGCACAGTTGCGGTGAAAAACAACCATAACAGAGTTCGATTCCCCGATCTGTATCGATACAGACAGCCTGTTGCTGTGCCTGTTGCGGCAGGGCGCGGGCCGGTAGCCTGAAGACCTGTTTACCGATGCCGGATGAGGCTGTCATGGATCGCTTGCCGTATTCCCCCGGACCCGCGGGCCGCGCCGCTGTGCGCGCTGAGCGCCTGCAGCTGGCCGCCGGCTCGGCGCTGTGCCGCCATGCGCGAGGCGGCGCCCAATTGATCTGCCTGGAAGGACGGGTGCGGGTGGTGGAGCATCGCGCCGGCCAGGACGGCGCGGGCGTTCCGGTCGACGTTCCGCTGGCGGCGGGGCAGGCGCATCGCGTGGAGTTCGGCGGCGCGGTGACGGTGCGAGCGCATGGCGCCGCGCTGGTCGTGTGGATGGAGTCCGCGCCGCGGTGGCGCGCGATACTCGTCGCCGCGCTGCAAGGATTTTCAAAATGGGTTATGATTACGTTCATCAGACGCGGGGTGGAGCAGTCTGGCAGCTCGTCGGGCTCATAACCCGAAGGTCGTAGGTTCAAATCCTGCCCCCGCAACCAGATCAAAAGGCTTGGCGACACATCGCCAGGCCTTTTTTGCTTGCGCAAGCGCCTTTGCGCGCTTGCCGCGGCAGGGCTTCTGTCCAGCCCTGGTCATGCGCTACCATGGGCCACCCGAGCGACCTTGTCGCATCCAAGGAGGGGACATGGGAACTGCCAAGTACGATCATCCCGGTTATCTGGCCGACGCCGGCACCGCCGGCACGTATCACGTCGGCGTCTGGTGCCCGCACGGTTATCCCGCCCACGTCCATATCGGCCGCGCCGGCAGCCAGGCCGATGCGCGCCTGCGGCTGCGCATTCCCGACGGCGTATTCCAGTCCATGCCCGACGACATGGAAACGTTGTGCCGGCGCGCTTTCGGCCAGGCGCTGGACGAAGGCCTGCTGGCCGCGAGCGAAGGCGATTTCCAGGAGGTCAGGCTGCGCCTGGACGCCCAGCCCTGGGCCGGCCCGTTGGCGGCGGCGCAGCCCGCCTGAGCGCGGTTACCCACAGCCGATGTGGACAACCCTTGGGATAGGGGGCGCACATCTGCCTAATCCCGCGCCAAAACAAGGACTTGCGCAAGGTGCTCAAGAAAGGGGCTGAGCAGGGCGCGCGGGCGGCGCCCGCCGGCGTGCTCAGCCGCACTGGCGCCGGATCGCGGCGGGATCGGTCACGTAGTGATTGCCGCTGCCCTGCAGCATCCGGATGCGCTGGTCGCGCGCGCGCTCCCAGTCGTCCACCGGATAGGCGCGCGCCCAGACGCACAGCACGCGCCTGTCCTCGCGCGACAGCTTCAGCTTGTAGCGCTCGGCCATGTAGAACTGGATGCGCGCGATCCGGCCGCGCACGTATTTGCGCGGCTGTATGCGGCGGGTCTTGAAGTCCACGATGGTTTCGCATTGGCCATACATGGGGGCGGGCCGGTCGGCCCATACGGCGTAGCGGAAGTTCTGCCGATCGCCGTTGACCTCGCCGACCGACGGCACCAGGTTCACCAGGTCGCCTTCGGCGCGCGCGAACACGGGGTCGGTCCGGCCGCAATGCTTGCGTCCGCCCGGCTTGCCGTTGACGCGCTGCTGCCAGCACTGGCGCTGGTGGCCCAGCGTCCACGCCGGCACCACATGCTCCCATTCCAGTTGCCGCGCACGCCGGGGCTGCTTGCGCGGCGCGTAGCCACAGGCTTGCAGGTCGATGCGCTTGCCCTGGTACGGGCAGCCGCAATAGAAGTCGCGCTCCAGGTTCTGGTAGACGCGTGGCAGCACTTTCTTGGCGTGCCGGAAGTCGCGGTGTCCGACGGCGTTCGGACGGGTGACCAGCTCGGCCTGGGCGGCCAGCGGCAGGCTGAGCAGCGCAGCCAATACAACAGCATATTTCATGGCGCAGCATTGTAGGTGGATTGCCTACGCCATGCGTCACAGGATGGCGCGCGCATGCAACTGATTGCGAGTGCTTGCTGCAGAAAGCACGCCGCTGCGTTATCCTGAGCCGGTCCGGCTCGGACCCGCCGGCTTTCCCGTCGCTCGTTCGACGCTTCCCAGTCCAGGAGATGTCATGAAGAACAAAGCTCTCATTGTTGTGCTGCTTGCCATGGCCGCGCTGTCCGCGGGTTGCAATACGGTTGCCGGCGCGGGCAAGGATATCGAGCGAGGTGGCGAAAAAATCCAGGGTGCGGCCCAGAAGTAGCGCAAGGCGGCGTAGCTAGCCGCGCCATGCGCAGCCGCCTGCCGCGATAGGGCGCCAAGGCGGCTTTTTCATTGGGCGCGTTGATGCATAATCCGTCCGTTGCATTACTTGGAGCAGGAGTCGATATGCGCAGGGTAGGGTTGATCGGAGCGCTGCTGGCCGCCGGTGTGTTGAGCGGGTGCGCCAGCCAGGGCCTGCTGTCGGGCGATACGCCCGGACTGTCCGAAAGTTTCATCGTCACGGCCGATTTCCAGGCGGCGTATCGCCGCGCCGGCGAATACGTGCGCGTCTGCCATGAGCAGCGACCGCATCCGTACGGCGTGGTGTACCAGTCGTCGCGGCGCCTGGGCGACCGTGGCGCGCCCAACGAGGTGCATGTGTTCAAGCGGGAAGAGCCCACCAAGATCCTCGAAATCATCCAGTCGCAGACCGAGACGCCATCGACGGCCCGGGTGACGGTCAGGGTGCTGGGCGACGGCAAGTGGGATGCGGCGGAGATTGCCGCGGCCAAGGCCTCGATCCAGTCGGCCACGCCGGTGTGCAGACAGGACGTCGGCTGAGATGGAGCACGGCGCGGACGAGCGTACGGGCGACAGCGGGCAGGGCTTGCTCGCCGGCCCCTTGCGTCTGCTGGCCGGCCTGAACGGCCTGGCGGCGTTGATGCTGGTCGCGTTTTCTCTGGGCATCGTCGGCGGCGAGGTGGCGCCGCCCGCCTTGCAGGCGCCTCTGGCCCTGTTTCTGGCAGGGCTGGCCGCCGCGATGGCCGCGATGTTGTTCGGCACGGCCGCCCGCTATCTGCGGCGCCGCCAGGCCGCCGGCGTGCGCGGTCGCGGCCATCTCCCCGCCGTGGTGCTGGCGATTGCCCTGTATCTCGCCAGCGTCGCGGCCTTTGGCGCGGGCTGCTGGCTGGCGGTCGCCCCGGCCGATACCGACTACGACCAGCTACCCACGGTATACGCAACCCGCGTCTGACCCGCGCCACAGTGCCGGTTATATACGCAAAAAATCATGGACGTCGGTTTTTTGGTCGAATAATATGCGCATTGCGTATATTTGTATTCCTTCCTGGGGCCGCCCATGTCCATTTCCCAACAAGCCTTTCTGCGCGACGCGATGCGTCGCCTCAACCTGACGCGCGACGTGTTCGCCGGCCGCATCGGCGTCAAACGCCGCGCGCTGGATACGTGGCTGTTGCCCGAAGGGTCGCAGGAATTTCGCGCGATGCCCGAAGTGGTGGAGCGCTTTGTCAGCGAAATCGTGCAGAACCGCGACTTGCTGGAGAAATATACGCAGAGCGGGCAGGTGGGCCCCTTGCGCGACCGCATTGCCGTCGAAGGGCGTCATCAGCTGCTGTCGGTCGACCAGTTCACCCGCGAATCGGTGGAAGACCTGTTCCGCGTGGCGGACATGATGCAACCCATTGCGCGCCGCCAGAAGGTGTCGCGGGTGCTGGAAGGCGCGGTGCTGGGCAACCTGTTCTTCGAGGCCAGCACGCGGACTCGCGTCAGCTTCGGCGCGGCGTTCTGCCGCCTGGGCGGCTCGGTCTGCGACACCACGGGCTTCACGTTCTCGTCCATGGCCAAGGGCGAGTCCATCTACGATACGAGCCGCGTGATGAGCGGCTACGTGGACGCCATGGTCATCCGCCATCCCGAGCAGGGGTCGGTGGCGGAGTTCGCCCAGGCGACCAATATCCCGGTGGTCAATGGCGGCGACGGCCCGGGCGAGCATCCCAGCCAGGCCCTGCTGGATCTGTACACCATCCTTACCGAGTTCTCGCGCCTGGGCAAGCTGCTCGACGGCGCGCACATCGCCATGGTCGGCGACCTGAAGTACGGCCGCACGGTGCACTCGCTGATCAAGCTGCTGGCGTTGTACAAGGGCGTGAAGTTCACGCTGATCTCGCCGCAGGGGCTGGAGATGCCCGACTACATCGTCGAGCAGGCCAGCCGCAACGGCAATGTGATCGAGCAGAAAAGCACGCTGGCCGAGGGCCTGGCGGGCGCGGACGTCATTTACGCCACGCGTGTGCAGAAAGAGCGTTTCGCCAACGAAGAGGCGGGCGAGGGCTACACGGCGGATTTCCAGGTCAACCGCGCCATCATCGACGCCTGCTGCGGCCCGGACACCATTGTCATGCACCCCTTGCCGCGCGACAGCCGGCCGGGGTCCAACGACCTGAGCACCGATCTGAACCATGACCCGCGCCTGGCGATCTTCCGCCAGACCGACAACGGCATCCCGATCCGGATGGCGATCTTCGCCGTGCTGCTGGGCGTGGAAGGGCTGGTGCAGCATTCGATGCGCGACGTGACGTGGCAGCATCCGTCGCA
The DNA here is from genome assembly GCF_002119705.1 of Bordetella genomosp. 6. NCBI lineage: Bacteria > Pseudomonadati > Pseudomonadota > Betaproteobacteria > Burkholderiales > Alcaligenaceae > Bordetella > Bordetella genomosp. 6. The sequence goes on along the minus strand of NZ_CP021107.1, from coordinate 2,999,288 downwards.
CATCGGCCCCGACGACTCGGTATTCCACGGCCTGGACTAGGCCGTGCCGCGTGGCGCGTCGGCGCCACGCATTTCCGCGTCAGACGCGCTTTTCCCCGCCCAGCGAGTCGACCAGCTCGGCCAGCAGCTTGGCCACTTCGCCGGTCATGAGCGTCATGTCCGAATCGAACTTCTCGTCGTCGTTCTGGGTGGCCGCGTCCGGGTTCTCCTTGAGCACGTCCAGCGGCGCGACGCGCTTGACGTCCAGCGATTCGGTCAGCACGAACGACACCCGATCGGCCCAGGTCATGGCCAGGCGCGTGCATTGCTTGCCGGACTGGATATGGCGCCGCACATCGTCGACGTCGATCGAGTGCTTGACGTAGCGGATCGCGGCGCGGCTTTCGCCGGAGGCGCGCAGTTCCGTGTCCTGGTCGATCGAGAAGTTGGTGGGCGCTTCGTCGGCCGCCAGCCACCCCGTCATCGCCGCGGCGGGAGACTGTTCGACGTAGAGGTTTTCCAGCGGCAGCGGGTCGATCGTCTTGACCAGCAGGCCGATGACCTCGTCGGCCTTCGCGGAGGCGGCGGCATCGATCACCAGCCAGTGGTTGACGGTATCGATCCAGACGCGGGTGTCGCGGTAGATGCTGAAGGCCTTGGGCAGCAGCTCGTCGGTGACGCGCTCCTTGATTTCCTTCATCTGCTTGCGGCCAGGCTTGTAGCCTTGCTGCTCTTCGATTTCCTGCGCGCGGGCCTTGGCGACCTGGTTGACGACCGTGGTCGGCAGCAGCTTCTTCTCGGCGCGCAGCGTCAGCAGTATCTGGCCGTTGAGCGTGTGCGCGAGCAGGCCGTTATCGCGCGGGGATATCCACCCCAGGCTCTGCATTTCGAGGTTGTTGCCGCCCTGATAGGCAAAGCGGGCAAGGCATTCTTCCAGCTGGTCGCCGTTCAAGGCCCAGGGCGCGGAAAGCCGGTAAATCTTGAGATTCTTGAACCACATGGCGTCGGGCAAAAGGGTTGATTCTATACGACCGGGGCCCACTCATGCACCCGCGTCGTCGCGGGCATTGACACGACACCTTCTGTCACGGACAGTGAGCAGGCGTTCGGGTATCGTCCGGCGCATCCACCATTTGCCGCAAGGGGAGAGAAGATGAAGCCAGCCACCATCGTGGGCGCCGTTCTGATCGTGCTGGGCGCCGCCGCCCTGGTCTACAAGGGGTTCTCGTACACGTCGGAGGAGACCGTGCTGCAGGTCGGCTCGGTCAAGGCCACCGCGCAGACGGAGAAAGATGTCGCCATACCGAGCTGGGCCGGGATCGCCGCGATCGTGGTCGGCGTGCTTATCATCGGCGTGGGCATGCGCCGCTGAGGCGGCGCCGCAAGGCCGGGGTCCCGCCGGGGCTTGTGGCGGCCCCCAGGGGGGGCTTTCGCCGGCCGGGCCGGCCCAAGGCAAAAAAAGGCCCGACACATCGTGTCGGGCCCGTACGGGGCACGCAATGCCGCGTCAATAAGGCTCGCGGGGAACACGGCATTGGTGTCAGAGTACTGGCCCTGCAATCCTCGGACAGGGGATCGTTTGTCCATGGATTGACGCAAGACCGTGATCTGAGCGGCCAGTCTAATCCTGGAGGTCTGACAGCGTCCTGAATCGGGCTGCGTCCGGCGATGCGTGGCTGGCGGGTGTCCGGCCTGCCACGCATCGCTGGGCGCGGGCCGGACTACAGCACGCCGGCGCGCTGCAGGTCGGCGATCTGCGCTTCGTCGCGGCCCAGTTCACGCAGAATCGCGACGCTGTCGGCGCCCAGGGCGGGCGGGCTGGTTTCGCCGCTTAGCGGCGCGCGGTTGTAGTGAAAGGGCGCGCCCACATACTTGACGCCTTCGTTGTCGACCAGGATCCGGCGGTGCTCCACCTGCGGGTCCCGGGTCACGTCGGGAATGCTGTTGATCGGGCTGCATGGCACGTCGGCCGCCTCCAGGCGCGCGATGAAGTCGTCGCGGCGGCCGTTGGCGAACACGGCATTGAGCAGCGGCTCGAGCTGGCTGTGGTTGAGCGCGCGCATCGGGCCGTCCTGGAAGCGCGGGTCATGCAGCAGCGGCTCCAGGCCCAGCGCCGCGCAGAAGCGCTGCCATTGCGGCTCGGTATCGACGCATACCGCGATCGGGAAGTCCTTGGTCTCGAATGACTGGAACGGGGCAATCAGGGGATGCCGGCTGCCCAGGCGCTCCGGGACGTCGCCCACGTTCAGATAGCGCGAAATCGCATTTTCCATCAGCGCCATCTGGCAATCCATCATCGAGACGTCGACGAAGGCGCCTTCGCCGCTGCCGTGCCGGCCCTCGATCGCCGCCAGGATCGCGACCGTGGCGAACAGGCCGGAGGCGATGTCGCCGATCGAGACGCCCACGCGCGCCGGCGGGCCGCCTTCCTGTCCGGTGATGCTCATCATGCCGGAGATGGCCTGGGCGATCACGTCGAAGGCGGGCTTGTGGCGATAGGGGCCGGTCTGGCCATAGCCCGAGATCGAGGCGTAGACCAGCCCCGGGTTCAGCGCCTTGGCGTCGTCATACCCCAGGCCCAGCCGGTCCATGACGCCCGCCCGGTTGTTCTCGACCAGGATATCGCTGTGCGCGATCAGGTCGCGCAGGATCTGCTTGCCTTCCTCGGTCTTCAGGTTGACCGTGATGCTGCGCTTGTTGCGATTGACGCTCATGAAATACAGGCTCTCGCCAGCGTGAAAGGGGGCGATGGCGCGGGCGAAGTCCCCTTCGCCAGGGCGCTCGACCTTGATGACGTCGGCGCCGAGCAGCCCCAGCAGCCACGTGCAGTAGGGGCCGGCGAGCATATGGGTGATGTCGAGGACTTTCAGGCCAGCAAGAGGCTTGGCCGGTGCAGATTGTGCAAGCATGGAGAGATGGGCGCCGGGGCACCGTGAGGGCTGAGATGCAACGATGTTGCAGCCTGCCGCGTTCCAGCACAATCGCTTAGTTTGTCGCGCATCAGTGCATTTGATGCACGGCTTGTGCGATCGGGCCCGGCGCGGGCCTAGGAGAGGGCCTCGGTCAGCCACTGGCGGACGGTCGCGATGGCCGGGTCATTCCATTTGTGCTCCGGAGCGACGAAGTAGTAGCCGCCCATCTGTACGGAGATGTTGGGCAGCACTTCCACGAGATCGCCGCGCGCGATCCGGTCGTTGGCCAGGAGCTCGCTGACCAGCGCGATGCCCTGGCCCAGCTGCGCGGCCTCCATCGTCAAGTGCCCGTGCCACAGGCGCGGGCCGCGCAGGATGGGCAGTTGCGCCACGCCCACGGAACCCAGCCATTGCTCCCACTGGTCCGTGGACTGCTCGTGCAGCAACGGCAGGTGAACCAGGTGTTCGGGTTCGCTGACGTCCGGAAAGCGTTCCCGGAATGCCGGGCTGCACACGGCCAGGATGCGCGGGCGCGAGAACATCTCCGCGCGCAGGCCGTCGCCGATGAACGGTTGGGTCAGGTAGATGATTTCGGCATCCGCCTCATCCTTGTTGAAGTCGGGCCGGGCGGTGGTGGGTTGGAGGATCAGCTCTTTGCCATCGAGCCGGTTTTCCAGTTCGGGCAGGCGCATCAGCAGCCGGCGAGAGGCGAGGCCGGCCATGCAGCAGACGTGGATGGCGTCGCCCCGGCCATGGACGAGTTCGCCGCAGGCGTCCGCGATGAGGTCCAGCGCGCGCCGCGTCTTGGCGGCGAAGCGCTGGCCTTCGCGCGTAAGGGCCAGGCCACGGCCATCCTTTTTCACCAATCGCGTGCCGACGGCATCTTCCAGGTTCTGGATGTGGCGCGATACGACGGTATGGGAAATCGCCAGCAGGTCGGCCGCGGCGCGGATGCTGCCGCTGCGACTGAACGCATCAAATGCACGAACGGCAATCAAGGGGGGAAGACGGCGATAGATCACGGTGATTGAATGTTGCCTTGAAAACCAGGTATAGCGCCATTTTTGGAGGAACTGCCGCAATAGGTGTAATCCCGAGTCCGGGCGCCTGCTGGGCAATAGGTGCGTAAAAGCTGCCGATCGGCGTCTTGCAAACTGCTTGTTGGCCGGGGGGGATTCGGACATTCTCTGCCCCAGCAGCGCGGCCATGCCGCGTCCGGTCATAACAAGGGGAAGTCATGAGCATTTCCAATCGTGCGGCCATCGTCGGCCTGTGCGAATCGCCGCGCCGCCATGCGCCCGAGGTGCATCCGTACCAGATCCAGATGGAGTGTGTGCTGGGCGCCCTGGCCGACGCCGGCCTGGGCCTGGCGGATGTGGACGGCCTGTGCGTGGCGGCCGGCGACTGGGCCGAGGGCGGCGGCGTCAACAGCGTGACGGAGTTCGCCGAATACGCCGGCCTGCGTCCGACCTGGTTCGACAGCACCGACGTGGGGGGCTGCTCGTACATCGTGCATGCGGGCCACGCCGCCGCGGCCATCGCGGCCGGCCTGGCCGAGGTGGTCGTGATCAGCTACGCGGCCACGCCGCGCTGGTGGCCGCTGAGCACGCCGTCCTTCGACCCCTTTGTCTTCCCGGCCGGCCCGGGACAGTACGAGCTTCCCTACGGTCCGACCCTGATCTCGGCCTACGGCCTGTATGCGCAGCGCCACATGGCGCGATACGGCACGACGCCAGAGCAATTGGCCAGCGTGGCGGTGACCTTCCGGGGCCACGCGGCCGCCAACCCGCAAGCCAGGTTGCGCACGCCGATCACGGTGGACGACGTGCTGGCTTCGCCCATGATCGCCTCGCCGCTGCACAAGCTGGATTGCTGCGTCGTGACCGACGGCGGCGGCGCCGTCGTGATGACCAGCGCCGAGCGCGCGCGGGACTTGCGCCAGAAGCCGGTGCTGCTGTCCGGCTTCGGCGCGGCGACGGCGCGCACGCAGCTCTCGCAGATTGCGCCGGACCTCTCGACACCGGCGACGCTGTCGGGGCCCCGGGCGTTCGCGATGGCGGGCCTGTCGCCGGCCGACATCGATGTCGCGCAGCTCTACGACGCGTTCACCATCACGCCGCTGCTGGCGCTGGAAGACCTGGGGTTCTGCGAACGCGGCGAAAGCGGCGCTTTCGCCGCCGACGGGCAACTGACGCTGGGCGGCGCGCTGCCCTGCAATACGGACGGCGGCGGCCTGTCTTCCAACCATCCCGGAAAGCGCGGCATTTTCGCCCTGATCGAGGGCGCGCGCCAATTGCGCGGCCAGGGGCCGGGCGTCCAGGTGCCCGATGCCGGGCGGGCGCTGGTCCACGGCCTGGGCGGCACTTTCTGCGCCGCGGCCACCGCCATTCTTACCGTGTGAGGACGCCATGTTCGATGTAACGATGCCCCCCGTGCAGGACCTCTGCAGCCAGCCTTTCTGGGAGGCCGCCCGCGAACAGCGCCTGCTGGTGCAGCAATGTCCGACTACGGGCCGCTATCAATGGTATCCGCGCGGCCATTCGCTGGCCGATCCCGGCGCGGTGCCGCGGTGGGTGCAGGCCAGCGGGCGCGCGCGCTTGTTCTCCTACACCGTCATTCACAAGGGCGGCGTGCAGAAGGCGCCCTACACCTGCGTGCTGGTCGCGCTGGAGGAGGGGCCCTTGATGCTGACCCGCTGCCCGAGCGAACGGCCGCTGCAGATCGACATGCCGATGCACGTGGCCTTCGAGAAGGTCGGCGATACGCTGACCCTGCCCGTATTTGTTCCCGTGGAGTCCTGAATGTCTGTCGAATTCGAGCGGATACAGCTCGGCGAGCGCCATACCTCGTCGCGCATCACCATCACCGAAAGCCATATCGTCACGTTTGCCGGCCTGACCGGTGATTTCAACCCGCTGCACATGGATGAGGTGGCGGCGCGCGAAAACGGCTACGGCCAGCGCATCGCGCATGGAATGCTGGGGCACGCCGTCAGCACCGGCCTGCGCTCGGGCATCGACGATTGGGACATCGTGGCCTTCCTGGAAACCCGGCGCCGTTTCGTCGCGCCCATCCTGGCCGGCGATTCGGTACGGTACGAGGCCGAGGTGCTGGAGCTGCGGCCCAGCCGGTCCAAGCCTTTCGGCGTGGTCAAGGTGTCGATGCAGCTGCGCAATCAGGACGGTGTGACCGTGCAGGATGGCGAAGACGTATTCGCGGTGGCGATGCGCAGTGGAGAAGCATGAATGAAGAACGATCGATTGCAGGGACGAGTGGCGCTGGTTACGGGCGGCGCGGGCGGCATCGGCCTGGCGGTGTGCCGGCGCTTGCAGGCCGAAGGCGCGCGCATCGTGGTGGGCGACATCGGCGAGGAGCGCGTGCTTGCCGCGGCGGCGGCGCTGGGCGGGCAAGCGTTCGGCGTCTTCCTGGACGTCGCGGACCGCCAGAGCTGGGCGGCCGCCAAGCGGGCGGTGGACGCGCAGGGCTGGCAGGTGGACATCGTGGTCAACGTGGCCGGCATTGTGCGCGACCGTTCGTTGGCCAAGATGTCGGACGCCGAATGGAGCGCTGTCATCGACGTGAACCTGCGGGGGACCTGGCTGGGTTGCCAGAGCGCCTTCGCGTGGATCGGCGAACGCGGCTGGGGGCGCATCATCAATGTGGCGTCCACCGCCATTTTCGGCGCCTATGGCCAGGCCAATTATTCCGCCGCCAAGGCCGGCATCGTGGGGCTGACGCGAACCGCGGCGCTGGAAGGGGCCAAGCGCGGCATCCTGGTCAACGCCGTGGCGCCCGGTATCGTCGAAACCTCGATCCTGGCGGATGTCCCCGACCAGGTTCGTGCGGGCTGGCTGGCCAGGATGCCGCTCAAGCGCACGGCGCAGCCTGAAGAAATCGCCGCTGTCATTGCCTTTCTCGCCTCCGACGACGCGAGCTATATGACCGGACAGACCCTCGTCGTCGACGGCGGGGCAACCACGGGCGACTACTGAGCGCCACATCACATCGCATAGGAAAAGGGGAACCATCATGAATCAGTACTCTCGCCGGGACATGTTGCGCCTGGGTGTGTCCGCCTCGGCCGCGTTGGCTGGCGGCGTCTTTCTGCCGGTGCGCGCGCAGGACAATCCGCTCTACGAGGCGGCGCGCAAGGAAGGAGCCCTCAACCTGTACTGGGGTTCCTATGAGCAGAAGTCCATCGAGGACATTCGCGACGCCTTCATCAAGAAGTACCCAGGCATCCAGGTCAACCTGCTGCGCCAGGGTTCGCAAACGGTCTATACCCGGTTGCGCCTGGAGCTGCAGAACAACGCCGCCAACTGCGATTCGCTCGGCACCACCAATCTGCTGCACTACACCGAACTGAAGAAGATCAATGCCTTGATGGCGTACCGGCCGGCGGGAGCCGAGCATCTGCCCGAGGCCTTTCGCGGCCTGGACCCGGACAACACCTTCCACGTCGGCGCGATCAGCATCACGTCGATCAACTTCCAATCGCAGAAGGTGCCCAATCCGCCCGAAAGCTGGCAGGCGCTGCTGGATCCCGCCTGGGCCGGCAAGATCACGGTCGGGAGCCCGGCGTCTTCGGGCGACGTGGCGCATTGGGCGCTGGCCATGCGCCTGAAGTATGGCGACGATTTCTTCAAGAGATTCGCCGCCCAGAAGCCGAAAGTCGGCCAATCCAACGTCGACACCGTTACCGATATCCTGGCGGGCGAGCGCGTGGTGGGCGCCGCCGCGCCGTTCAGCTATTCGCTGACGCAGAAGGCGGCCGGACAGCCGGTGGACGTCAAGGTGCCCACCGACGATGCCATTCTCAACCTCGGACTGACCGCCATCCCCGCCAAGGCGCCGCACCCCAACGCAGCCAAGCTGTTCACGGATTTCCTGTATTCGACCGAGGTGTCGCAGATCCTGGCGCGCAACTACTGGCCCACGTTGCGCACGGACGTGCCCTGGGCCGAAGGCCGCAGCCTGGAGTCCTTGAAGTGGTTCCGCAATCCGACCGAGGATCTGACCAAGCAGATCAATGACACGATTGCCTTGTGGCGCTCGACGGTCGGTTGAGCGCGCAGGGGAAGAAACAGGGGAATCCATGTCTGTCGCAATGACCGAAAAACCCGCCGTAGCGCGGGAGCCGCGTGCCGGGCGTCATGCGCTGCCAGCCATCGCCGTCACCGTGCTGGTGGCGGCGGCGCTGGCGCTGCTGGTCCTGCAGCCGGTGGGCATCATCGCGCTCAACAGCTGGCGCGATGACCTGACCGGGCAATGGTCGCTGGTGAACTACCTGCGCATATTCACCACGCCCAACCTGATCGAGCCCATGCTCAATTCGCTGGTGCTGGCCGGCAGCACGGCGGTGATCGCCACGGCGCTGGGCGTGCCCATGGCGTGGCTGGTGTCGCGCACGGATATGCCCGGGCGCGGCCTGGTCCGCGTGCTGGTGCTGGCGGCGTTCATCACGCCGTCCTTCATCGGCGCGCTGGGGTGGATACTGTTGGCGGCGCCCAACTCGGGTTGGCTCAACGTCTGGCTGAGGCAGTGGCTGGGCGGGGACTCCCCCTTGAATATCTACTCGATGTGGGGGGCGGTCTTCGTGTGCGCCGTCTATACGGTGCCGTTCACATTCACCATCGTCGCCACCGCGCTCGACGAGATGGCCGTGGAGCTGGAGGACGCCTCGGCCATGCTGGGCGGGGGCATCCTGCGGACCATGCGCAGCGTCACCCTGCCGTTGGTCATGCCTGCCATCGTGGCCGGTTTCATCCTGTCCTTTATCCAGGGCATGACGCTCTTTGGCGTTCCCGCGTTCCTGTTGACGCCGGCGCGCGTCCCGGTGGTCACGACCAAGCTGGCCGAGTTCTACCAGATGTTCCCGCCGGAGCTCAACCTGGCCGCGGCCTACTGCATGCCGTTGCTCCTGATGACCGGTGGCCTGTTCTTCGTGCGTCGGCGCATTCTCGGCCGCCGGCAGTACGTCATGATAGGCGGCAAGGCGCGCGGATCGCGGCTGGTCGGCCTGGGCCGCTGGCGCTGGCCAGCCCTGCTGGGCGCGTTGCTGGTGCCCGCGGTGACTGTGTTCCTGCCGTATGCGTCGCTGACGCTGGTGTCGCTCAGCAAGGCCTGGGGCCAGGGACCCTCGTGGGACAACCTGACGCTGCACTGGTATCGGTGGGCGGTGCTGGACAATCCGCAGACCCAGTCGGCCATCGTCAATTCCCTGCTTTATGCCACCGTGGCGGCGACGGTCTGCCTGCTGCTGGGCGTGGTGGTGGCCTACATGGTCGAGCGCAAGCTGTTTCGCGGCGCCTGGGCGCTGGGCGCCACGGCGTCCGTGCCCATCATCATTCCGGGCATCGTGCTGTCGGTGGGGTTCTTCTCGGCCTTCACCCAGCCGTTCTATGGCCTCTATGGAACGGGCGCGTTGCTGGTGCTGGCTTTCGTGGCGACGTTCCTGCCAATTGCCTATTCGCACGGCGGCGCCATCATCAAGACCATCAGTCCCGATCTGGAGCGGGCTTCGCGCATCCTGGGCGCGGGGCAGGTCGGCACGTTCGGCCGCATCACGCTGCCGCTCATGAAGCCCGGCCTGGTGTCGGGGTGGATGCTGGTGTTCATCCCGGTGATGCGCGAGCTGTCGGTGGCGGTATTCCTGATCACCCCGCAGACCAACGTCATGACCACGCTTATCTACAACTACAAGGACGGCGGCAACTACGAAGCCGTCTGCGCCACCAGCAACGTGCTGTTGCTGGGCACCATCCTGATTGTCATGCTGGGCCGCCTGCTGACCGGCCTTGCCCGTCGCCGCGGCGCGGCGCCCGTTACCGCCGGAGTCACGTCGTGAAGGCAATACGCATCGAAGGTCTTACCAAGCACTATGGCGCGCATCAGGTTCTGCGCGGCATCGATCTGGAACTGGCTCAAGGCGAGCTGCTGGCCTTGCTCGGCCCCTCGGGCTGCGGCAAGTCGACCACCCTGCAAATGCTCGCGGGCTTTGACCAGCCGACCGACGGCCAGATATGGATCGGCGATCGCCAGGTTTCGGGCGCCGGCGTCACGGTGCCGCCCGAGCGGCGCAATATCTCGCTGGTGTTCCAGAACTACGCCGTATGGCCGCACATGACGGTCTTCGAGAACGTCGCGTATGGCCTGCAGGTGCGCAAGGTGGCTCGCGCGGAACTCGAGCGGCGGGTCAGGCGCGCGCTCGACACGGTGCGCCTCACGGCGCTCGCGCAACGCTATCCGTCGGAGCTCTCCGGCGGGCAGCAGCAGCGGGTTGCGCTGGCGCGGGCGCTGGTCGTCGAGCCCGACATCCTCCTGCTGGACGAACCCCTGTCCAATCTCGATGCGCACCTGCGCGAGGAGATGCGCTACGAGATCCGCCAGGTGCATGATCTTCTGGGCCTTACCACGGTCTATGTCACGCATGACCAGGGCGAAGCACTGGTCACCGCCGACAAGATCGCCGTCATGCAGTCCGGGCAGGTGCAGCAGTTCGACAGCCCGGTCAATGTGTTCTCGCGGCCGGCCAATACGTTTGTCGCCTCGTTCATCGGCACCAACAACGAGCTGCACGGCCAGCTTGCCGAACCAGGGGTCTTGCGGGTCGGGGACAGGGTCCTGCGCGGCGACGATCGCAGCCAGGCCGGCGCCGGCGGCGCGGCCTGCCTGTGCATCCGGCCCTCGGCCGTCAAGCTGGGCGCCGCGCCCGGCGCCAATACGCTCGGCGGCACCGTGACGCGGGTCGCGTATCTGGGCGAGTACCGCGACGTCCAGGTCGAGCTGGCGACGGGCCAGCTCGTGCGCGCCTACGTCGACCCGTACTCGACGCTGGAGCCGGGCCAGCGCGTCGAGGTGCATCTGCCCGTCGAGCATTGCCAGATTCTGAGCGTCACCACTTCCTAGGAGTCAGTCTTGAGCAGTCATACGTCCATGGTTCACAGCGAGGTCAGGGGGGGCGCGCTGTGGATATTGTTTGACCGGCCGGCGGCGCGAAACGCCATGACGGCCGAGATGGAGCACGCCATCCTGGCCCTGTGCGAGTCGGTCGCCCATCGTCCGGAAATCAAGGCGGTCGTGTTCAGCGGCGCTCCTGCCAGCAAGCCGGCTTTCATGGCCGGCGCCGACTTCGGGGCGCTGCAGACGGCCACGACGGCCGAAGAGTTCGTTGCGCTGGAGCGCGGCAGCGAGGCCTTGCTCGAGGCCATCGAGGGCATGCGAGTGCCGACCATCGCCGCCATGGCGGGCGCATGCGTCGGAGGCGGGGCCTTGCTTGCGCTGTGCTGCGATATCCGTATCGCCACGCCGTCGCTGAAGTTCGGTTTCCCGATTGCGCGCACGGTGGGCAACTGCCTGAGCGTGAAGAACTACGCCCGCCTGGCGGAGAACCTGGGGGCGCAACGGGTACGGGACATGGTGTTTTCCGCGTCCCTGCTTACGGCCGATGCCTTGCTGCACGCGGGCGCCATCAGGGAGGTCGTCCCGGAAGACGCGCTGCATGGCCGGGCCCAGGAGATCGCCGCCCAGGTCATGACGCTGGCCCCGCTGACGCTCTGGGCCACCAGGACGTCGCTGCTGCGCCTGCGCGACAAGGCCGTGGCCGCCATTGCGGACGACGACATCCTGTCCGCCTGCTATATGTCGTCCGACTTCCAGGAGGGCGTGCGTGCCTTCATGGAGAAGCGCGCGCCGGCCTGGACCGGAGCGTAAGCGCAGGCATCGCAGCAACCCCGCATGCTGCGCCGGCCGCAGGTTCCTGTCCCCGCCGGGACAGGAACCTGCGGACGACGATGCGGAGAGCGCAAAAAAAAGGCCCCCACGCTGCGCCCGCTATGCGGGCTTGCTGCCCCCCGAGGGGGCTTTTTTGCCTTGGGGCGGCCCGGCGGCAAAAAAAGGCCCCCACGCTGCGCCCGCTATGCGGGCTTGCTGCCCCCCGAGGGGGCTTTTTTGCCTTGGGGCGGCCCGGCGGCAAAAAAAAAGCTCCCTGAGGGAGCTTGAAAAAGCCGGATTGGCGCAGCGGTCCAACCCGGCGGGGGATGGTTGTCAGGCGTTGATGTCGTTGTCCTTGGTTTCGCGTACGAACAGCGTACCGATGACCAGGGTCATGACAGCGATGATGATCGGATACCACAGGCCGTCGTAGATGTTGCCTGTTGCCGCCACCACCGCGAAGGCCACCGGAGGCAGGAAGCCGCCGAACCAGCCGTTGCCGATGTGATAGGGCAGGCTCATCGAGGTGTAGCGGATGCGGGTGGGGAACATCTCCACCAGCATGGCCGCGATCGGGCCGTACACCATGGTGACGTAGATCACCAGCAGCGTCAGCAGCACGACCACCATGAAGGAGTTGGTCTGGGCCGGATCAGCCTTGGCTGGATAGCCATGGCTGCGGATCGCCGCGGTCAGCGCCTTGTCCAGTTCGGCGGCCTTGGCCTTGAACTCGGCGGGCGCCAGGCCCTTGCCGTCGAACGATGCGAACTCGTCGTTGCCGATCATGACCTTGGCGACCGAGCCGGCCGCGGCGGCCTGGTTCTCGTAGTTCACCGAGTTGCGCGCCATGAACGACTTGACCACGTCGCAGGAGCTGGTGAACGAGGCCGTGCCCACCGGGTTGAACTGGAACGAGCAGGTGCCGGGGTCGGCGATCACGGTGACCGGCGCGGTGGCCTGGGCCTTTTCCAGCGCCGGGTTGGCGTAGTGCGTCAGGCCCTTGAAGATGGGGAAGTAGGTCAGCGCCGCGATCAGGCAGCCCGCCATGATGATGGGCTTGCGGCCGATCCGGTCCGACAGGGCGCCGAATATCACGAAGAACGGCGTGCCCACCAGCAGGGCAATCGCGATCATGATGTTGGCGGTGTTGGAATCGATCTTCAGCGACTGCGTCAGGAAGAAGAGCGCGTAGAACTGGCCGGTGTACCACACCACGGCCTGGCCGGCGGTCAGGCCCAGCAGCGCCAGGATCACCACCTTCAGGTTGCGCCATTGGCCGAACGATTCCGCGATGGGCGCCTTCGAACCCTTGCCTTCTTCCTTCATGCGCTTGAAGGTCGGCGACTCATTGAGCTGCAGGCGGATCCACACCGAGATGCCGAGCAGCACCACCGAGATCAGGAACGGAATGCGCCAGCCCCAGTCCTTGAACGCTTCTTCGCCCATGAAGGTGCGCACGCCCAGGATCACCAGCAGCGACAGGAACAGGCCCAGCGTTGCGGTGGTCTGGATCCAGCTGGTGTAGAAGCCGCGGCGGCCGTGCGGCGCGTGCTCGGCCACGTAGGTGGCGGCGCCGCCGTATTCTCCGCCCAGTGCCAGGCCTTGCAGCAGGCGCAGGATGATGAGGATGGCGGGCGCGGCGATGCCGATGCTGGCGTAGCTGGGCAGCACGCCGACCAGGAAGGTCGACAGGCCCATGATGACGATGGTGATCAGGAAGGTGTACTTGCGGCCTACCAGGTCGCCCAGGCGGCCGAACACCAGGGCGCCGAACGGACGCACCGCGAAGCCCGCCGCGAAGGCCAGCAGCGCGAAGATGAAGGCCGCGGTGGGATTGACGCCGGAGAAGAAGTGCTGCGCGATGATGGCCGCGAGCGAACCGTAGAGGTAGAAGTCGTACCACTCGAAAACCGTGCCGAGCGACGACGCGAAGATCACGCGCCGCTCCTCGCGGGTCATGGGGCGCGGTTGCGCCGACGGGCTTTGGCCCGATAGGGTTGCTGTGCTCATGTTGTCTCCTCGTATTAGGCCAGTGGTGTGCCACCGTGCTCTGCACCCTCCGCCGGCCGCGCCGACATCGAGCTATGAACAAGGTAGGGCTCCAGGCTGACGAGGTTCTGACGTAACCCTTACCTGAATCTTAAATTTGAAACAATGTGTAATTTCATGCGCGGGGCGGTCCGGACCGCCGGGCCGGCTGGCGGCTACAGCGCGCCGGGCAGGGGGAAGCGCACCTGGATGCGGGTGCCGGGCAGGTCCGAATAGGGCGTGGGGTGATCGTCGATGACGACTTCCGCCTGGTGTTTCTGGGCGATCTCGCGCACGATGGCCAGCCCCAGGCCGCTGCCGTCGGACGCGGTGCCCAGCACGCGGTAGAAGCGGTCGAAGACCCGCTCGCGCTCTTCCAGGGCGATGCCCGGCCCGGAGTCCTCGACGTCGAGGACCGCGTGGCCGTCCTGCGCGCTGACCCGCACCGTGATGTGGCCGCCGCGCGGCGTATAGCGCAGCGCATTGTCGATCAGATTGTTCAGCAGCTCGGCCAGCAGAATGGCATTGCCGCTGATGCCGACCGGATGGTCGGCGCCCTCGAAGCCGAGGTCGGTCGACAGGGCGAGCGCCTGCGGCACCCATTGCATCGTCTGTTCGTAGGCAATGGCATTGAGGTCGGTCAGCGCCTGGCCGGGCGAGTCCGGATTCTCGGCCCGCGCCAGCAGCAGCAACTGGTTGACCAGCCGGGTGGCCCGTTCGGACCCGGTGACCAACTGGCGCAGGCTGGACTGCATCTCCTCGGGGCTGGCGTCGCGCAGCGCCAGTTCGGCCTGGGTGCGCAGGCCGGCCAGGGGCGTCTTGAGCTGGTGCGCGGCGTCGGCCACGAAGCGGCGCTGGGTTTCGATGTTGGCCGACAGGCGGTCGAGCAGGTCGTTCATGGCGCCGACCAGCGGCGCGATCTCGGAAGGGGCGGCCTGTTCGTCGATGGGCGAGAGGTCGTCGGGGCGGCGCGCGCGCAGGCGCTGCTGCAGCGCGTTGAGCGGCGCCACGCCGCGCGACAGGCCAAACCACACCAGCAGCACCGCGATCGGCAGCACCACGAACTGCGGGATGATGACCCCCTTGATGATGTCGTTGGCCAGCTGGGCGCGCTTTTCAACGGTTTCGGCCACCATCACCAGGGCCGGCTGGGTGTCGGGCAGGCCGAGGTCGATCCAGGTGTAGGCCAGCCGCACGCCGAAGCCGCGCAAGGTGTCGTCGGCGTACAGGATCTCGCCCGGCCGGGGCTGGCCGACGTTGGGCGGCAGCGGCAGGGCGCGGTCGCCGCCCAGGTATTCGCCGCGGCTGCCCAGGGCCAGCCAGAACACGCTTTCGGTCTCGTCCACGCGCAGCACGTCGCGGGCGGCGTCGGTCATGCGCAACGCGGCGCGCCCGTCCACGGCGTGCACCTGGTGGCTGAGCACGTTCAGGTTGTTGGCCAGCGCACGGTCGTACGGCACGTTGGCGATGTTCTGCGCCACCACGTAGGTGATGGCCACGCTCATGGGCCACAGGAGAAACAGCGGCGCCAGCATCCAGTCGAGGATCTCGCCCAGCAGCGAGCGCTGCGGCGGCGCGAAACTCGGGCCGCGCGGCCCGCCGCGCAACGCATCCAGGGCTTCTTCGTTCAGCGGTTCGCGCGAAGCCGTTTCAGCTGGCGAGATACGAGGCACCCTGGTCCCGCTCGAGGCAATAGCCCAGACCGCGCACGGTGATGATTTTCACGCCGCTGGGCTCGAGTTTCTTGCGCAGGCGGTGCACATAGACTTCGATGGCGTTGGTGCTGACCTCCTCGCCCCATTCGCAGAGGTGGTCGACCAGTTGCGTCTTGCTGACCATGCGGCCGCTGCGCGCCAGCAGGATTTCCAGCAGGCTGACCTCGCGCGCGGACAGGTCCAGGGTCTGATCGTCGACCGTGGCGATGCGGCCCGTCTGGTCGAACACCAGGCGGCCGTGCCGCACGATGGTCGCGCCGCCGCCGGCGCCGCGCCGCGTCAAGGCGCGCACGCGGGCCTCGAGTTCGGACAGCGCGAACGGTTTGGCCATGTAGTCGTCGGCGCCGAGGTCCAGGCCCTTGACACGCTGCTCGATGCTGTCGGCGGCCGTGAGGATCAGCACCGGCAGTACGGAATTGCGGGCGCGCAGCCTGCGCAGCACCTCCAGCCCGGGCAGGTGGGGCAGGCCGAGATCGAGGATCAGCAGGTCGAAGGGCTGGACGGCCAGCGCCGAATCGGCGGCCAGTCCGTCGCGCACGGCGTCGACCGCATAGCCGTTGTGCCGCAGCGAGCGGGACAGGCCGTCGGCCAGGATGCTGTCGTCTTCGGCTATCAGGATACGCATGCGTGCAACATCGGCGGAACCGCCAGCGGGCGCTGGCTACGCCGGCCATTCTGGCACAGGGGACGGGGCTTGCCCACTCAGGGTATACGTGGAAATATATGGCACACTGGATTTTTATCCAGTACAATCCAATGCCATAATCGCCAACGTTCGAGTTTTCTCCAGGCTCTTTTTCTCCGGCTAGACAACGGCTGCCCGCTTCGCACCCCCGCGGGCACCGCCTCAATACAGGACTTTACATGGACGATAAAACCAGCAAGGCCGCCGCGGCCGAGAAAGCCAAGGCGCTGGCCGCCGCGCTGTCGCAGATCGAAAAGCAGTTCGGCAAGGGCTCGATCATGCGCTATGGCGACAACGAGGTCGAACACGACATCCAGGTCGTGTCCACCGGTTCGCTGGGCCTGGACATCGCGCTGGGCGTCGGCGGCCTGCCGCGCGGCCGCGTGATCGAGATCTACGGCCCCGAATCGTCCGGCAAGACCACGCTCACGCTGCAGGTCATCGCCGAAATGCAGAAGCTGGGCGGCACCTGCGCATTCGTCGACGCCGAACACGCGCTGGACGTGCAGTACGCCTCCAAGCTGGGCGTCAACCTGACCGACCTGCTGATCTCCCAGCCGGACACGGGCGAGCAGGCCCTCGAGATCACCGACGCGCTGGTGCGCTCGGGCTCGGTCGACCTGATCGTCATCGACTCGGTCGCGGCGCTGGTGCCCAAGGCCGAAATCGAGGGCGAGATGGGCGACTCCCTGCCGGGCCTGCAGGCCCGCCTGATGAGCCAGGCGCTGCGCAAGCTGACGGCCACCATCAAGCGCACCAACTGCATGGTCATCTTCATCAACCAGATCCGCATGAAGATCGGCGTGATGTTCGGCAACCCGGAAACCACCACCGGCGGCAACGCGCTCAAGTTCTATTCCTCGGTGCGCCTGGACATCCGCCGCATCGGCTCCATCAAGAAGGGCGACGAGGTGGTCGGCAACGAAACCCGCGTCAAGGTGGTCAAGAACAAGGTGGCGCCGCCGTTCAAGCAGGCCGAGTTCGACATCATGTATGGCAGCGGCATCTCGCGCGAGGGCGAAATCATCGACCTGGGCGTGCAGGCCAATGTGGTCGACAAGTCCGGCGCCTGGTACAGCTACAGCGGCAATCGCATCGGCCAGGGCAAGGACAATGTGCGCGAGTACCTGAAAGAGCACAAGGAAATGGCCATCGAGATCGAAAACAAGGTGCGCGAAAACCAGGGTATTGTCAGCCGCGCCGCCACCTTCCCGGCCAGCGAGGCCGAAGACGGCGAATAAGCCGTCAGGCTTGCATCAACGTCCAGCCCGGCATGGCGACTTTCAACCGCCGTCCGCCTTCCGCCGCCCGAGCCGGGCGGCGGAGCGCAAATCCCGACGATGAGTTCGAGACACTGGCCCAACCGCCTGATGACGCGCCGCCGCCGCGCCCGGGCCGGACGCTGAAGGCGCGCGCGGTCGGCTATCTGTCGCGGCGCGAATACTCGCGCCTCGAGCTGGCGCGCAAGCTGCAGCCCTACGCCGAAGAGGGCGATGACATCGAGGCGGTGCTCGATGACCTGCAGCGCGAGGGCTGGTTGTCGAATGCGCGCTTTGCCCAAAGCCTGGCGCATCGGCGCGCGCCGCGCCAGGGCGCTTCGCGCATTGTCCAGGAGCTGAAGCAACAGGGCGTGGCCGACGACCAGGTCGCCGAATTGCGCGAACAGCTGCGCGCCACCGAATACGAACGCGCGCTGGCCGTCTGGCGGAAGCGCTTTGGCGAAAAGCCCGCCGATCGCGCCGCGTATGCGCGGCAGGCCCGCTTCCTGGCGGGCCGTGGCTTCGCCCATGACGTCATCCGCCGCATTCTGGGCGGCGGCGACGACGAACTCGATTGAACGACGCCGCTTCGTGCCGGCCTGGCTTGCGATGCAGGCCGGTCTGCCCGGGGCGTGGCTGCGGCGCGTTCGATCAGGCGGGCAGGCCCTTGGCCGCCTTGATGCCGCTGAGCGTCTTGAAGCAAACGTCGCGGGCAATCGTCAAGAATTCATCGATATAGGAACTGTCGCTGTCTTCCGTGCGCACCGCGGCGTAGAGGGTGGGCCAGACGCCCTGCGGCCCGAGATGGCACACACGCAGCCAGCCCTGGCCCAGGTATTCGGTCAGCGCCCAGTTGGGCAAGGCCGCCACGCCCCGATTGCTGGCAACCAGTTGCGCAATGATGGGCGTGAGTTCGGCGCGGCGGATCGCGGCGGGTTCGATATCGGCCGGATCCAGGAACCCCGTGAAAATATCCAGGCGCTGGCGGTCCACCGGGTAGGTGATCAGCGTCTGGTCGGCCAGTTGTTCCGGCATCACGTGGCGGCTGGCGGCCAGCGGGTTCGATTCGGCGACCGCCAGCACCAGCTCGTACTTGAACAGCGGCAGATACGTGACGGCTTCGAGCGCCTGGGGATCGGACGTGATGACCAGGTCCAGGTCGCCGCGCACCAGCGCGGGCAGGGGCGCGAACGAGAAGGCGGCCGACAGGTCCAGCGCCACGTCCGGCCATTGCCCGCGAAAAGCGTCCAGCGCCGGCATCAACCACTGGAAGCACGAGTGGCATTCGATCGCCAGGTGCAGCCGTCCGGTGCGCCCGGCTGCCAGGCGTTGCAACTCGCGTTCGGTGGCGCGCAGCCGGGGCAGCACCTCGTCGGCCAGGGCGAGCACGCGCAGTCCCGCGGTGGTCAGGCGGGCCGGCCGCGTGCGGCGGTTGAGCAGCGGCGTGCCCAGGCGGGTTTCCAGGTCGCGCAGTTGATGCGAGAGCGCGGACTGGGTCAGGTGCAGGCGCTCGGCGGCTTCCTGCAGGCTGCCGCCATCGCGGATGGCGGCCAGGGTTTCGAGATGGCGGATTTCGAGCATGGCGGTAAAGGCGGTCGCGGCCTGGAGGAGTCAATCGTTGCCGTCGGTATTACATGAATAATACTCAACTTATGAATGTAGAGTTTGATTTTGATTCATGTGTTGATGATCGCACAATAGCGGCCTGACTTGAATAACTTTTGTGAAAGGCCGGTATTGCCATGACTATTATTCATAATCTGGGTTTTCCGCGCATCGGCGCCCAGCGCGAACTCAAGCGCGCTGTCGAAGCCTATTGGGCGGGCCGCCAGACCGCCGAGGCATTGCATGAGACCGGCCGCGCCTTGCGCGCGGCCCATTGGCAGCGCCAGGCCGCCGCCGGGGTGGCGTTCGTGCCGGTGGGCGATTTTGCATGGTATGACCACATCCTGGAGTGGACCACGCTGCTGGGCGCCGTGCCGGCGCGCTTCGGCCATCCCGAAGGCAAGCCGGTGGACCTGGATACCCTGTTTCGCATGGGCCGCGGGCGCGCGCCCAGCGGCAAACCGGCAGCCGCCTGCGAAATGACCAAGTGGTTCGACACCAACTACCACTATATCGTCCCGGAACTGACGCCCGGACAGACCTTCCGCGTCGCCCGCGAAGACCTGTTCGAGCAGGTCAGGGAGGCCCAGGCGCTGGGGCATCGCGTCAAGCCGGTCATCCCGGGGCCGCTGACGTGGCTGTGGCTGGGCAAGGGCGACGCCTTCGCGCAGGGGGCCGGCGATATCGGCAAGCTGCAGTTGCTCGACGCCTTGCTGCCAGTCTACGGCGAAGTGCTCGAGCGCCTGGCGGGCCTGGGCGTCGAATGGGTGCAGATCGACGAGCCGGCGCTGGTGCTGGACCTGCCGCAGGCCTGGCGCGATGCCTACCGGGCGGTGTATGACAAGCTGGCGGCCAGCCCGGTCAAGCTGCTGCTGGCCACTTATTTCGATGGCCTGAAGGACAACCTGGCGACCGCCCTGGCGCTGCCGGTGGCCGGCCTGCACGTGGACCTGGTGCGCGCACCCGGCCAGTTGAACGACGTGGCAAGCGGGCTGCGCCCCGGCCAAGTGCTGTCGGCTGGCGTGATCAACGGCCGCAATATCTGGCGCACCGACCTGGATGCGGCGCTCGCGACGCTGGCACCGGTGCGCGAGCAATTGCAGGAACGCCTGTGGCTGGCGCCGTCATGCTCGCTGTTGCATGTGCCGGTGGACCTGGCCGGGGAAACCGAGCTCGACGCCGAATTGCTGGGCTGGCTCTCGTTCGCCGTCCAGAAGCTGGACGAGCTGTCCCTGCTGGGCAAGGCGCTGGGCGGCGATGCCGACCCGGCGGTGCAGCAAGGGCTGGCCGCGCAGCGCGCCGCCCTGCAGGCGCGCCGCCAGTCGCCTCGCATCCACAACCCGGCCGTGGCGCAACGCATGGCTGGCCAGGCCGGGGTGTCGCGCGAGCGTGCGCCGTTCGGCCAGCGGATCGCGCGCCAGCAAAGCGAGCTGCGGCTGCCGGCCTTTCCCACCACCACGATCGGTTCCTTTCCGCAGACCGCCGAAATCCGCGCCCTGCGGCGTGACTGGAAGTCCGGCGCGCTGACGGATTCGGCATACGAGAACGCCATTCGCAAGGAGATCGAGGAAGTCATCCGCTTCCAGGAGAAGGTGGGCCTGGACGTGCTGGTGCATGGCGAGCCCGAGCGCAATGACATGGTGGAGTACTTCGGCGAGTTGCTGGCCGGATTTGCCTTCACCAAGAACGGTTGGGTACAGAGCTACGGCTCGCGCTGCGTCAAGCCGCCCATCATCTTCGGCGACGTCGCCCGGCCCGCCCCCATGACGGTGGGCTGGTCCGCCTACGCGCAATCGCTGACCGACAAGCCGGTCAAGGGCATGCTGACCGGGCCAGTCACGATCCTGCAGTGGTCGTTCGTGCGCGACGACCAGCCGCGCGAAGCCACTTGCCGCCAATTGGCGCTGGCCCTGCGCGACGAGGTGGTGGACCTGGAGGCCGCCGGCATCCGCGTGATCCAGATCGACGAGCCGGCCATCCGCGAAGGGCTGCCGCTGCGCCGGGCCGACTGGCGCGCCTACCTGGACTGGGCGGTCGATTGCTTCCGCCTGTCGACCGCCGGCGTGGGCGAGGCGACGCAGATCCATACCCATATGTGCTATTCCGAGTTCAACGACATCATCGAGTCGATCGCGGCCATGGACGCCGACGTGATCACCATCGAGACGTCGCGTTCCAACATGGAGCTGCTCAAGGCGTTCGAGGATTTCCACTACCCCAATGACATCGGGCCCGGCGTGTATGACATCCATTCTCCCAACGTGCCGGAGGTGGACTGGATGGTGGCGCTGATGCGCAAGGCCGCCGCGCGCCTGCCCAGGGAGCGCCTGTGGGTCAATCCGGACTGCGGCCTGAAGACGCGCGCCTGGCCCGAGACCGAGGCCGCCCTGGTCGGTATGGTGCAGGCGGCCCGCACGCTGCGCGCTGCCTGACGGCGGGTCGTCCATATCCGTCCCCTTGCGGTGCCGCCCGGGGGGGCTGCCCTCCCGGAGGGGCAGCCCCCCCCCCCGGGCGACGCGCTTGAAATTTGTGCGGCGCGTGGCCCGGCAGGCGGGGCGGCGCGGGCCGCGTCGCCGGCAATCGGCTGCGTTATACTTCCCAGGATTTGCTGCCTTGCGTCAAAATCGCGCCCAGCAGGTTCAACCATGCCATTGCCACCGCCGGATACCCCTCGCCAGCCCCTGCACACGCGTTCGATACGCGTGCAGTCTTATGGGCGCGAGGACGGCCTGTGGGATCTCGAAGCCGAGCTGATCGATTACAAGGGCTACGATTTTCCCAAGCGCGGCGGCCAGCTTTTCAAGGCCGGCGAATTCATCCATCACATGCACTTGCGCATTACGATCGACGAGGCGTATACCATCATTGCGGCACAGGCCGTCTATGATGCGGCCCCGTACGACGGCGTGTGCACGAACATCGAACAAGCCTATCGCGACCTGGTCGGAATGAACCTGCTCAAGGGGTTTCGCCGCCAGGTCAAGGAGCGCTTCGGTCATATCGCGGGCTGTACGCACATGACCGAGCTTTCGCAGGTGCTGCCGACAGCCGCCGTCCAGTCCATGGCCGGCCGGCGCCGTCAGAACAGCAACCCAGACAAGCGCCCGTTCCAGCTTGGCGGTTGCCATGCCCTGCGCACCGACGGTCCGGTCGTGCAGGAGCACTACCCCAAATGGTATACGGGCGCCAACGCCGGGTCGTCGGCCGATACGTCTTCCGATTCACCCTCTTTCTCTCATACGTCCTGACAGGTATCACATGAAAATCCACGAGTATCAAGGCAAGGAACTGCTGAAGCAGTTTGGCGTGACCGTGCCGCGCGGGATCCCCGCTTTTTCCGTAGACGAGGCCGTGGCTGCCGCTGAAAAGCT
Source organism: Bordetella genomosp. 6 (assembly GCF_002119705.1). Classification (NCBI taxonomy): domain Bacteria; kingdom Pseudomonadati; phylum Pseudomonadota; class Betaproteobacteria; order Burkholderiales; family Alcaligenaceae; genus Bordetella; species Bordetella genomosp. 6. Next base: position 2,977,022 of record NZ_CP021107.1, on the reverse strand, counting down.
GGGTGGGCCGGTCTGGGTCGTCAAGGCGCAGATCCACGCGGGTGGCCGTGGCAAGGGCGGTGGCGTCAAGCTGGGGCGTTCGATCGACGAAGTGCGCCAGCTGTCGTCGGAGATCCTCGGCATGCAGCTGGTCACGCACCAGACCGGCCCGCAAGGCCAGAAAGTGCGCCGCCTGCTGATCGAAGAGGGCGCGGACATCAAGAAGGAATACTACGTCGGCATCGTGACCGACCGTGGCACGCAGCGCGTGTGCGTCATGGCTTCCAGCGAAGGCGGCATGGACATCGAGGAAGTGGCCGCGCACAGCCCGGAGAAGATCCTGAAGGTCTTCGTTGATCCGGCCGCCGGCCTGACCGACGCCGAAGCCGCCGAACTGGCGCGCGGCATCGGCGTGCCCGAGGCCTCCGTGGGCAAGGCCGCCGCCGAATTCCAGAAGCTGTACAAGGCGTACTGGGACACCGACGCCTCGCTGGCTGAAATCAACCCCCTGATCCTGACCGGCAGCGGCGACATCATCGCCCTGGACGCCAAGTTCAACTTCGATTCGAACGCGCTGTTCCGCCACCCCGAAATCGTGGCCTACCGCGACCTGGACGAAGAAGACCCGGCCGAAATCGAGGCCAGCAAGTTCGACCTGGCCTATATCCAGCTCGACGGCAACATCGGCTGCCTGGTCAACGGCGCCGGCCTGGCCATGGCCACCATGGACACCATCAAGCTGTTCGGCGGCGAGCCGGCCAACTTCCTGGACGTCGGCGGCGGCGCCACGGCCGAGAAGGTTACCGAAGCATTCAAGATCATGCTCAAGAACAAGAGCGTGAAGGCGATTCTGGTCAACATCTTCGGCGGCATCATGCGCTGCGACGTGATCGCCGAAGGCGTGATCACGGCGTGCAAGGCGGTCAACCTGAATGTGCCGCTGGTCGTGCGCATGAAGGGCACCAACGAAGAGCTCGGCAAGAAAATGCTGGCCGAGTCGGGCTTGCCGATCATCAGCGCCGACACGATGGCCGAAGCGGCCACCAAAGTCGTTGCCGCCGTCAAATAAAAATTGCCAAGGATTTACAAATGTCGATTCTGATCAACAAGGACACCAAAGTCATCACCCAGGGCATCACGGGCAAGACGGGTCAGTTCCATACCCGCATGTGCCGCGAGTACGCCAACGGCAAGGCCGCCTTCGTGGCCGGCGTGAACCCCAAGAAGGCCGGTGAGGATTTCGAAGGCGTGCCCATCTACGCCAACGTCAAGGACGCCAAGGCGGACACCGGCGCTACCGTGTCGGTGATCTACGTGCCGCCGGCGGGCGCCGCCGCCGCGATCTGGGAAGCCGTCGAGGCCGAACTGGACCTGGTGATCTGCATTACCGAAGGCATTCCCGTGCGCGACATGCTGGAAGTGAAGAACCGCATGCAGGCCATGAACAGCAAGACGCTGCTGCTGGGCCCGAACTGCCCCGGCCTGATCACGCCCGACGAAATCAAGATCGGGATCATGCCCGGCCACATCCACCGCAAGGGCCGCATCGGCATCGTCAGCCGCTCGGGCACGCTGACCTACGAAGCCGTGGCGCAAGTCACCGAACTCGGCCTGGGCCAGTCCAGCGCCGTGGGCATCGGCGGCGATCCCATCAACGGCCTGAAGCACGTCGACGTGCTCAAGCTGTTCAATGACGATCCCGACACCGACGCCGTCATCATGATCGGCGAGATCGGCGGTCCGGACGAAGTCAACGCCGCGCAGTGGGCCAAGGACAACATGAAGAAGCCCGTGGTGGGCTTCATCGCCGGCGTCACCGCGCCTGCCGGCAAGCGCATGGGCCATGCCGGCGCCCTGATCTCGGGCGGCGCCGATACGGCCGATGCCAAGCTGGAAGTGATGGAAGCGTGCGGTATCCGTACCACGCGCAACCCGTCGGAAATGGGCAAGCTGCTCAAGTCGGTGCTGTAATCACGCACCGGACAGCCCGCCTGTCCCAGGACGGCCCGCGATCGCGGGCCGTTTTTTTTGCCGCCGGGCCGCCCCAAGGCAAAAAGCCCCCTCGGGGGGCAGCAAGCCCGCAGAGCGGGCGCAGCGTGGGGGTCTTTTTTGCCGCCGGGCCGCCCCAAGGCAAAAAGCCCCCTCGGGGGGCAGCAAGCCCGCATAGCGGGCGCAGCGTGGGGGTCTTTTTTGCCGCCGGGCCGCCCCAAGGCAAAAAGCCCCCTCGCGGGGGGCAGCAAGCCCGCAGAGCGGGCGCAGCGTGGGGGCCTTTTTTTGCCGCCGGGCCGCCCCAAGGCAAAAAGCCCCCTCGGGGGGCAGCAAGCCCGCACAGCGGGCGCAGCGTGGGGGCCGTTTTTGCATGCCGCGATAGATTGAAAGCGAAATGAAAGAATATTGAAAGTGAATTGAAAAGAGGGGAATCCACGCGAACCTATAATCAAGCGCGAGGGGCTTTTCGATTTGCCTGTCCATCCACGCACCAAGAATGCCGCCAGGGCTCGCCTGGTCGAAGGCGGCCACGCGTGTCCCGTGTTTGTTCAATCCTAGGGGATCATCACTAGGAAAGAGAGGAATGGAACTTAGTTCTGCGGCGTTCTGGATCGCCTTGCTCCAGATTATTTGGGTAAACATACTGCTATCGGGAGACAACGCCGTGGTGATCGCGCTGGCGGCGCGCTCGCTACCCCCGCACCAGCAGAAGAAGGCCATCGTGATCGGGTCGGCCGCGGCCATCGTGATGCGTATCGTGCTGACGCTGGTGGCCGCCAAGTTGCTGCTGCTGCCGTGGCTGAAGCTGATCGGGGCCTTGCTGCTGGTCTATATCGGCGTGTCGCTGCTGCTGCCCGAGGGCGAGGACGACGGCGCGGAAAAGGGCCATGGCTCGCTGGTCACCGCGATCCGGACCATCATGATCGCCGACTTGGTCATGAGCCTGGACAATGTGGTGGCGGTGGCCGCCGCGGCCATGGGCGACACCACGCTGCTGGTGCTGGGCCTGGCCATCAGCATCCCGCTGGTCATATTCGGTAGTGCGCTGTTGCTCAAGGTGATCGAGCGTTTTCCCATCATCGTCTGGGTGGGGGCGGCGCTGCTGGGTTTCATCGCCGGCGAACTGCTGGTGGGCGATCCGGCGCTGCAAGAGCCGGTGGCGCGGATCGACGCCATGCTGGGCGTCACACAGCACGATTTCGCGCTGATGGTGGGCGCAATTGGTGCAATCCTGGTGCTGGCGCTGGGTAAAATTTTCCTGGCCAGGCAACGGGCCTGACGCAAAGCTGAACTACAATAGCGGGCTGTTCGCGCCCCGCCATCAGGCGGGGCTGACCAGCCCGTTTTCTTTTGGCCGCGTTTTGCCACGGCGAGGCTGACGGCGGTCTTCCCGGTATTTACCCGGTTTTTACAAATAACGCCTGTTGGGGGTTCCAAGTGCTTGAGTTTTTCCAGACGCTGAGTTGGGCGGCAGTCTTCCAGATCATCCTCATCGACATCCTGCTGGGTGGCGACAACGCGGTCGTGATCGCGCTGGCGTGTCGAAATCTCGCGCCCAAGCAGCGCATGCAAGGCATCCTGTGGGGGACGGCCGGCGCCATCATCCTGCGCGTGGTGCTGATCGCCTTCGCGCTGACGCTGCTGAACATCCCGTTCCTGAAGGTCGTGGGCGGCCTGCTGCTGGTCTGGATCGGCGTCAAGCTGCTGGTGCCCGAGGACGAAGGGCACGACAGCATCAAGGGCGGCACCTCCATCGTCGCCGCGGTCAAGACCATCATCATCGCCGACTTCGTGATGAGCCTGGACAACGTCATCGCCATTGCCGGCGCGGCGCAGAACGCCCATGCCGACCATCAGATCGGCCTGGTGATCTTCGGCCTGGTGGTCAGCGTGCCCATCATCATCTGGGGCAGCACCCTGGTGCTCAAGCTGATCGACCGCTTCCCCATGGTCGTCACCTTCGGCGCGGCGCTGCTGGGCTGGATCGCCGGCGGCATGCTGATTACCGACGTGTTTGTCGTGCGTCAATTCGGCGAACAGCCCAGCGCGGTTAAAATCGGCGTAGAAATTGCCGGCGCGCTGCTCGTCGTTATCCTCGGGCGGTGGCTGGCAAGCCGTAAAACCGCTTCCAAGGAATCCGTCAATGAGTCTGCGTAAGACTTCCAACCCCCAGCAAACCGAATCGGGCCTGAGCCTGCTGCAAGGCCTGTTCGTGCTGGCCATCCTGGGGGTGGTGGCATCGGTCATCGTCTCCAGCTTTCTCTGACGCCCTGACGTGGCCGCCGTAGAACGCCTGACCATCGCCACCCGCGCCAGCCGGCTTGCCTTGTGGCAGGCCGAGCATGTGCGCGATCTGCTGCGCGCGCGCTATCCCGCGTGCACCGTCGAGTTGCTGACGCTGACCACGCGCGGCGACCAGATCCTGGACCGCACCCTCTCCAAGGTCGGCGGCAAGGGGCTGTTCGTCAAGGAGCTCGAAACCGCCTTGCTCGACGGCCGCGCCGATCTCGCGGTGCATTCGCTCAAGGATGTGCCGGTGGACCTGCAGGCGCCCTTCGAACTGAGCTGCGTGCTCGAGCGCGCCGATCCGCGCGATGCGTTCGTCTCCAACAATTACGGCAGCCTGGCCGACCTGCCGCACGGGGCGGTGGTCGGCACCTCCAGCCTGCGGCGCGAGTCGCAGATCCGTGCCCGCTATCCGCACCTGGCCGTCAAGCCATTGCGGGGCAATCTCGATACGCGCCTGGGCAAGCTGGACAACGGCGACTACGCCGCCATCGTGCTGGCCGCGGCCGGCCTGGAGCGCCTGGGCCTGGCCGCGCGCATCCGCGCGCTGCTGGAGCCGGCCGACAGCCTGCCCGCGGCCGGACAGGGCGCGCTGGGCATCGAAATCCTGCAGGACCGCGCCGATGTGCGCGCCATGCTGGCGCCGCTGGGCGACGCCGCCACCCAGGCCTGCGTGACCGCCGAGCGGGCGGTTTCGCGCATGCTGGGCGGATCGTGCCAGGTGCCGCTGGCGGCCTATGCCCGCATCGAGGGCGATGAGCTTGCCTTGCGCGCGCTGGTCGCCGCGCCCGACGGCCGCCGCATCGTGCGGGCCGAGCGCCGCGGCCCGAGCGGCCAGGCGCAGGCCATCGGCGAGGCGGCCGCGCGCGACATGCTGGCCGGCGGCGCCGACGCAATACTGGCCGAATTGCTGCCAACCTCGCCCGCGCCTTGACAGGGCGGTCGGGCCCTTGCGGGGGCTTGCCTATGTCGCAGATCGCCATCCTGACACGGCCGCAAGGCCGCAACGGTGCGCTTGCCCGACGCTTGCGCGATGCCGGCTGGCAGACTCTTTGCCTGCCGGCCCTGCGCATCGAGCCGTTGCCGCCCGAAAACGGCGTGGTGCCGCTGCCGCGCGACTATGACCTGGTGGTGTTTGTCAGCGGCAACGCGGCCCGCCTGTACCTGGAGCAATTGCGGGCGCGGGGCCAGCTGCCATGGCCGGCCGGCGCGCTCGCGGCCACCGTGGGCCCGGCGAGCGCCCGCGCCCTGCTGGAATCGGGCCATTTTGGCGCCGATACAACAGTTTTGCACCCCGCGGAATCTGCGCCTACCCACGATTCGGAAGCCTTGTGGGCCTTGTTGCGGGCGCGCCCGGTATTGCCGCGCCGCGCGCTGCTGGTACGCGGCACGCAGGGGCGCGACTGGCTGGCCGATCGCCTGGCCGCGGCCGGCGTGGAGGTCAGCCGCCACGCCGTCTACCGCCGCCTGCCAGCGCCCTGGGCGCAGGAGGAGCGCCAGCGCCTGCGCGACTGGGCCCGGGCGGGCGAGCGCCCGACCTGGCTGCTTACCAGCGGCGAGGGCATCGACGCGCTGGTCCAGGGCCTGCGCGAGGAGCAATTGCTGGACTGGTGGCTGCAAGGCCGTTTCGTCGTCACGCACCCCGTGCTGGCCGAACGCCTGCGGGTGCTGGCCGGTGGCGGGGCCGGTGCGCCAATGGTAAAAAACTGCATGCCTGCCGATGAGGCGATCTTCGCGACATTTGTTGCGGCTTGAATCGTCGTTACATGCCATCACCGAATACAATCGCGTCATGACAGACAACACCTCCGCTACTCCGCCCGGCACCGTACCGGGTACGCCGGGCACGGCCGCCGCCGACGAGGCCGTCGCGAGCAAGCCGCGCAAGGGCAAGAGCGTAAACAGTACGCTCGTTACCGCGCTTATCATCGTCATCCTGCTGGCCGTCGGCCTGGGGTGGGCCGCGTGGCTGCAGCGCAAGCAATTCGTCAGCGCCGGCCAGGAAGTGGCCGCCCGTCTCAACACGCTAGGCGCCGAACTGACGCAATCGCGCAACGACATGCGCGAGGCGCTCGCGCTGGCGCAGGCGCAATCGGGCAAGGTTGCCGAACTCGAAGGCAAGGTGCGCGAAGCGCAAAGCCAGTACAGCGCGCTGCAGCAGGCGCTGCAGAACCTCAACGATGGCGCCAGCGACGAAATGCTGGCCAACGACATCGAGCGCCTGATCACCATCGCCAGCCAGCAGCTGCGCCTGGCCGGCAATGTCAGCAATGCCATCGTCGCCCTGGAAACGGCCCAGGCTCGCCTGGCGCGCGCCGACCGGCCGCGCTTTGCCAGCCTGCAGCAAAGCATCAACGGCGACCTGGACCGCCTGCGCGCGGTCGGCGTGGTCGACATCGCGGCGCAATCGGCCCGCATCGATCGCCTGGTGGCCCTGGTGGGCAGGGCGCCGTTGCTGGTGCCCGACGCAGCCGCGCCCGGCGTGGCCGCCGTACCGCAGGCGAACGAGGTCGTGCCGCCCAGCGTCGATCCTGGCGCCGACCTGCCGGCGGACGCCGCCTGGTGGCAGCGCTGGCAGGCCGAGATCGCCTCCTGGCCGGGCCGCGCCGGCAGCGCGCTGGCTCACGAGCTGGGGGACCTGATCCGCGTGCAGCGCGTCGATCAACCCACGGCGCTGCTGCTTTCGCCCGAACAGGCCGGCCAGCTGCGTTCCACGTTGCGCCAGCGCCTGCTCACGGCGCAGCTGTCCATGCTGATGCGCCAGCCCACCGTCTGGAAGAGCGAGCTGGACGCGGTGGCCGCGACCCTGGCCCAGTATTTCGATGGCAAGGCGCCCGATACCGTCGCCGCGCTGGCGCTGGCCCGCGAACTGGGACAGGTCGAGATCGCGGTGCGCGTCCCGGATGTGGCCGACAGCCTCAACGGCATCGCGGCCCTGCGCGCGGCCGGCTTCAACGCCGACGGGCAACAGGACTGACGCATGCGTACCTGGTTCTGGACTCTATTGTTGGCCGTCGTCGCGGTGGCGCTGGCCGTCGTGCTGCGCGCCCACGCGGGCAACGTCTTGCTGCTGGTCTGGCCGTGGCGTATCGAGTTGTCCCTGACGCTGACGGTATTGCTGCTGGTGGCCGCCTTCATCACGCTGTATGTCGGCCTGCGCCTGCTGGCCTGGCTGGTGGCCATTCCCGATCGCCTGCGCGCCTGGCGCGGCCGCCGTGCCCAGGAACGCGATCACGAGCTGCTCGAGCGCGGCTGGATCGGCCTGCTGGAAGGGCGTTTCGCGCAGGCCGAGAAGGACCTGTCGAAGCTGTTCGAGCAGACCAGGGTGCGCAGCCGCCGTGTACTGGCGGCGCTGTCGGGCGCACGCGCGGCGCATAACCTGGGCGAATACGAACGCCGGGATCGCATGCTGGAGTCCGCCCGCGAACAGGCGGGCGAGGATGCCGGGCTGCAGGAAGCCACCGCCACGGTATCGGCCGACATGCTGCTGGACCAGGGGCGCGCCCAGCAGGCGCTGGACCTGCTGGAGCCGTTGCAGGACGGCGGCGCGCGCCATCTGCACACGATGCGCCTGCTGCTGCGCGCCGAAACGGTCTTGCAGCATCACGAGCGCGTCTTCACGCTGGCGCGCGGCCTGTCGCGCCGCAACGCCATCGGCAAGGCCGAGGCCGAACAACTGATCGACAACGCGGGCGCCGCGCGCCTGCGCGCGGGCATGGCGGTGGACCAATGGCGGCCCATCTGGAAAGACCTCAAGAGCGACGAGCGCCTGTTGCCTAACATCGCGCTGGCCGGCGCCGCCGCGTTCGAGGGTGCGGGCGAGGCCAACGAGGCCGCGCGCATTCTCGAGGCCGCGGTGGCGGTCAAGTTCAACCCCGCGCTGGTGGCCGCCTATGCGCGCTGCGACGCCGCCCAGGTACCGCACCGCCTGGCCAAGGCCGAGACCTGGCTGCAACAGCGTCCGACCGATACCGACCTGCTGACGGCGCTGGGCCTGTTGTGCCTGAACGGACAGCTGTGGGGGCAGGCGGAACGCTACCTGCAACGCAGCGTCAGCCGGCGCAACGATCCGCAGGCGCATGCCTTGCTGGGCAGCCTGTACGACAGGCTGGACCGGCCCGCCGACGCGGCGCGCCATTGGCGCCAGGCTACCGCGGCCCGCGTTGCGCTGCCGGTGCTGGCGGCCGACATCGCGCTGCCGGCCGCCGACACCAAGGCCGACCCTGCATGGCTGGACGCCGAGCGCGAGTACGTGCCCCACGTGTCGGAATACACCGCGCCCATCGTCGCCGAAGCGCCGCCCGAGGCCGAGCCGGGCCCGGTCGATTATGTGCTGGATCCGGACGCGCGCGCAGCGGGCGAACAGGAACCCGCTGCCGTTGCGCCCGAAGCCGTCAGCGTGCCGCCGCGCACCGCCATCGATATCGAAGACTACTTCGACAGCGCGCCCATTCCCGCGGCCGCCATCGAGGCGCCGGTCTCGAGCTATCGCACCGGCGGCGACGCCGAGCAGGCGGTCAAGCCCGGCGCGGCCGGCTCAGAGCCCGGCCCGGCATCTGGCGGCAAAGCCTGATTTCATTTTCATCAAGACAAGGCCAATCATGAGTCTAGATCGTGTCGCTCCTGGCAAGAAGCTGCCGGACGATTTCAACGTCATCATCGAAATCCCCATGAACGCCGACCCGGTCAAATACGAGGTCGACAAGGAGTCCGGCGCGATTTTCGTCGACCGCTTCATGCTGACGGCCATGCACTACCCGTGCAACTACGGCTACATCCCGCAAACGCTGTCGGAAGACGGCGATCCGGCTGATGTGCTGGTTCTCACCCCGTTCCCGATCCAGATCGGTGCCGTGGTGCGCTGCCGCGCCATCGGCGTGCTGGAGATGGATGACGAGTCGGGCGGCGACGCCAAGCTGCTGGCGGTGCCCATCGAAAAGCTGTATCCCCCGTACCGCAACATCAAGTCCTACGAGGACCTGCCGGCCGAAGACGTCAGCCGCATCCAGCATTTCTTCGAGCACTACAAGGATCTGGAAAAGGGCAAGTGGGTCAAGGTCAAGGGCTGGAAGGGCGTGGACGCCGCGCACGAGGAAATCGTGCGCAGCGCCGAGCGCTACGCCAAGGGCCAGGCCTGAGATTGATCGGCCGCCACGGGCGGCGGCGGCGCGCAGGCGAGGGCGGACGGCCACTTGCCTGCGCGCCGTTTTGCGTTGTGCGCCAGGCCGGCCGGGCGCGGCGCGCGCCGAGCGAGCCTGAAGCGTATAAACTCGCGCATTGAATATTCTCGCCGGCGTTGTCCGGCCTTGTGTGCTACGAGGTCAAATCACATGGATTACGTATTTCCTCCTTCGCCGCCGGCGGCTGTGCCGGTGGCCGGTGGCAACACCCGCTTTCCGGTGCGCCGCGTCTACTGCGTGGGCCGCAACTACGCCGAGCATGCCAAGGAAATGGGCTTCACCGGCCGCGAAGATCCATTCTTCTTCTGCAAGCCTGCCGACGCCATCCTGTCGGTGGCCGATGGCGCCACCGGCGAAATGCCGTACCCGCCGAAAACGGCCAACCTGCACTACGAAATGGAACTGGTCGTCGTGCTGGGCAAGGGCGGGCGCGACCTGACCGTCGAGCAGGCCGATGAATGCGTGTGGGGCTACGCCCTGGGCCTGGACATGACGCGCCGCGACCTGCAGGGCGAGGCCAAGAAGCAGGGCCGTCCCTGGGAAGTGGGCAAGGCTTTCGATCTTTCGGCGCCGCTGGGCCCCATCCATCCGCGCAGCGCCGTCGGAACGCTGGAACAAGGCGCCATCTGGCTGGACGTCAATGGCGAACGCAAGCAATCCAGCGACATCTCGCAGATGATCTGGAACATCCCGGAAAGCATCGCCTATCTGTCGGGCCTGTTCGAACTGCAAGCGGGCGACATCATTTTCACCGGCACGCCGGAAGGCGTGGGCGCGGTGGTCAAGGGCGATGTCATCGTCGGTGGCGTCGAGGGCCTGGGCGAACTGCGCGTACGCATCGTCTGAGCAGAGCGTAACGGCGGAGATCTCATATGCGCGGCAAGATTGTGCTGACGGCTTTCGTGGTGTTTGGCTTTGTCCTGCAGGGCTGCAACACCGTTGCAGGAATGGGCAAGGACATGTCCGATGCGGGCAACGCCATTACCCACGCTGCCGAAAAGTAGCCGGCCCGCGCCGGCATGATGCAAGCCCCCGGTCACCCCGGGGGTTTTTTTTTTGCCGCCGGGCCGTCCCAAGGCAAAAAGGCCCCCTCGGGGGGCAGCAAGCCCGCGCAGCGGGCGCAGCGTGGGGGCGTTTTTTTCCGCGACGCCCGCGGGCGGTACTGCTGTCGGCGTGCGTCGCGTCAAGGCCCGACGACACATCGATCCGGCTCGGCATGTACGAATTGCAGGCAGGCCCCGCCGTGGCCACACTGAAGCCTCGTCGAACAGCAGGAGGGCTTATGCCGGTCAAACAACGTCAACTCGGCCAGGGCATGACCGAGTACATCATCGTGGTTGCCTTGGTGGCCGTTGCCGCGATCGCCGTGTATCAGTTGTTCGGGCAGGTGGTGCGGTCCCAGACCGCGGCCATGGCGCGCGAACTGGCTGGCGAGGACGGCAGCGCGCAGGCGCGCGCCGCGCAATCGGCGGCGGGCCGCGCGGCCTCGCAGACACGGGCGCGTTCGCTCAACTCGTTTACCGGCAACGCGCAGGGCGCCAAATGAGCCGGGCCAGCGGGAACGCCACGCGCCAGTCGGGCCAGGCATTGGCGCTGGGCCTGGCGCTCATGGCGCTGGCCGGCTTGGCGTGGCTGGCACTGTACGGGCTGGGCCAGCGCGCCGGCGCCCGGGCGCAACTGCTGCGGGCGGCGGATGCCGCCGCCTACAGCGGGGCCGTGGTCCAGGCGCGCGCGCTGAACCTGCTGGCCTACATCCAGCGCGCCCAGGTCGGCCATCAGGTTGCGCTCGCGCATCTGGCGTCCCTGGCGGCCTGGGCGCGCTTCGCGCAAACCCAGGCCGCGCGCCGCGCGGCACGCAATCCGCCGGGCGCGCTGGTCGGGCTGTTGTTCGGGCCCCGCGCGGCGCGCGGTTATGGCGCGGCGCAAGGCGCGCCCGCCGCCGATCTCATGCAAGCCTATGCCGCGCATGACGAACTTGCGCATCGCGTGCTGCAGCAGGCTGCCGATACGCTCGTGCGCGATGCGCGCGCCACGCGCGACGCGACCATGCGCGCGGTCCTGCGGGCGCACTATCCGCAAGGCGATGGCGGCCTCACGCTCGATGTGGTGCGCGACGACTGGCCGGGTTACTTGCGGCGCGTCACCGGTACGGACGCGCGCGGGCTGCGGCCGTGGGCGCAGCGCGCCGCGGGCCATTTCGATTTTCTGCAACCGCGCGATTTCACCCGCGAGGGAAACTGGATTGTTTCTCCGCGCTGCCCCACGCGCCGCCATGAACTGCGCCGCCGCGGCGTCACCTGGCTGGATCGCGATGGCCGCTGGGGCGCAAGCGATACGCTGTCGTTCCATGCCGTGCGCTCCAATCGCTGGATAGGTTGCTATTTCCGCGAGTACGCGATGGGCTGGGGGCTCGCGGCCGACTCCGGCGCGACGCGCGCCGGCCCCCACGTGCTGCGTGCGCCCGAGGACTTCTCGCAGCAGGACTTCTGGCGCTGGGTACATCGCCATACGTCCTGGAATCTTCTCGGCAGCCGGCACAACCCATTGGCGTTGTCGTACGCGGCGTCGCGCCGCCTGTCGCCGGGCGGACGCGGTTTGCCCGCGGTGTATGCGCAGACGTCCCCGCGCGAGAACGCGGTGGGTTTCGAAATCCATGCGCGGCGGCGCGAGGAGGGCGGCGTCCTGTCGACGCGGGCCGCCGGACAAAGCCACTTCTCGCTGCCGCCAGGCACCAGCGTGGCGCGTGGCCGTCCCGATGCGCTGTTCCTCCCTTATTGGCAGGCGCGCCGCGTGGCGGCTGGCGCCGGCCTGCCCGTGGCGGCGCGGCGTACGGTCCACGGCCCGGAAAGCCAGCCATGAGGGGCGCGGCTTTCTCCCGCGGGCAACGGGGCCAGGCCCTGGCCGAGGCCTTGCCCATGCTGGCCGTGTTGCTACTGGCGTGGGCCGCCGTGGCATGGCTGGGTGCATTGCGCCACCAGGCGCTGCGCCTGGGGCAGCACAGCCGGGCAGAGGCCTTCATGGCGGCCGCGGGGGCGCCGTCTGCCGCGCGTACCGTCAGCTTGGCGCGGCAAGGCGGCCCGGCCGAGCGCGCGGCTGCCGACGGTCTGCCCGTCTTGCTGGCGCGCGACTGGCTGCAAGTCGATACGCGCCTGCTGCATGCGCAAGCCGCCGAGCCCGCCGCCATGCCTGGCGGATTGCTGCGCGAGGGCGCGGTTTCCACCGCCCTGAGAGGCGTTACGGTGCTTGCCGTCGGCGCCGGGCATGCCCCGGATGCCAGGGCGGGCAACGACAGGCTGGCAGGTTCGGTCACCGGTTGGCGGGCCGCCCATCGCGTGGCGGCCCCCGCCGTCGCCGCCACACGGCGGCGCGTGCGTCCGGTCGAGGCTGCCTGGGGTTTGCGCGACGCCGGGCAGGACTGGCTGCGGACCTGGGCCGATATGGCGTCGGCCGATGGCGCCGTGTTGCGGGGGCAGCCTTGATGCCCGCCCATCTGGCCGTGGCGGCCTCGGCCTGGCTGCACCTGCCGCCTGGCGTGGTTGCGGCCGCTCAGTCGGGGCAGATCCAGATGTTCGGCGTGCCGGCCGAGGTGCGCGTATTCCACGCCCCGCAGGGTATCGACGCCTTGCTCGCGCATTTCGCGGCGCGTCACGCCGAGCTGCGCGATCTGACCGTACTGCCGGGCCTGGCGGTGCTGGTGGGCGGCGTGGGCGATTGCACCCATACGGTCAGCCTGGCGCCGCAATCCAGCGGGGTCGAGGGAGTCGCGGCGCGGCTGTGCTGGCCGCCCAGCCTGCCACGCCGCGTACCGCTGGCCGACGTACTGCTGCCGCCGCATGCGCACCTGCGCCTGGATATCGCCACCCGGGAAGGGCCGGTCTCGGTGGCGCAGCAGGTCTGGCACTGGCGTGCCGCGGGGCCGGCCGAGACGGCGCGGTGGGCGGCGCGACGCGAGGCGCGCTTGCGCGCGTCCGGTTGGCGCCTGCAGGGCGCCGCCGGCACGGCTTGCCGCTGCGGCGCGCCGCAAACCTGGCTGCGCGCCGGGCCGCGGGGGCGCGAGCGCCTGTCGCTGCAACCGGCATTGCGCACTGACGGATGCGGCATGGCGCTGCTGCACATCGGCGGTGCGCCATGAAGGCGCGCTGGCGCCAAGGCTTGCGCGTCCTCGGCGGCTACGCCTTCGCGCTGGTCGCCGGGTCGGTGGCGGCGTGGGCAGCGCGCGAACACATACAACGGCGCGTCCAGGACATCGAGCAGCAAGCGCGCGTCCCCATGATTGCCAGCCTCGTGGCGGCGCGCGATCTCGAGGCGGGCACGCCTTTGCACGACCAGCTCGTCGCGGTCCGCGACATGCCCCAGGCGTGGCTGCCAGCCGGCGCCTTGCGGCCCGACGACGCCGTCCAGCTCGATGGCGCCGTGTTGCGCGCGCCCGTCAAGGCGGGCGTAGCCTTGCAGGCAGCCTTGCTGAGCTACCCGGAGCAGGCGCCCGCGCTCACCGAGCAGCTCGAGACCGGGCAGGGGGCCATCACCCTGCCGCTCCAGGAGTTGCCGGGCCTGTCCGCGGCGACGCGTCCGGGCGACCTCGTCGACCTGTACGTCTCGTTCACGCATCGGCAGCGGCAACTCACCATGCCGCTGCTGGCGGGCAGCAAGGTGCTGGCGCTGGATTCCGCCGACGTCCAAGGGGGGGCGTCGACGATCACCCTGCGGGCGTCGGCCCGGGAGGTGGCGCGCCTGGTCGCCGCGCGGCAGGAGGGCACGCTGACCGCGGTGCTGCGGCGCGCCGGCGCGCAGGCCCGGGGCGCTGCACGGGTTTCCGCACCGCCCACGGCCCGCGAGGCGGCCGATTTGCCGGCCCTGCTGGGCATGCCGCGCGACGCCGCGCCCCGGGCGGCGGTACCCGTGCTCTATGGCGATCGGCTCGATGCGCCGGCGGCGGCGCCCGGCGATACCGAAGCGGCCATGCCATGAGCGTGTTGTCCCGGCTACCGTTGCACGCACGAGGCTGGCGGCCATGGATGGCGGTGCTGCTCGCCGGGGCTGGCATGTCATGGGCGCCCGACGGGCGCGCCGCGCCGTCGGGCCAGCCGATCGCGCTGCGCATGGAGGTGGGCGAGACACAGGTGCTTGCGGCGGCTGGCGTAACCCGCGTGGCGGTCGGCAATGGCCAGGTGCTCAGCGCGACCGTGGTCGACGGCGCCGAGGTGGCGCTGTTCGCGCGCCAGCCCGGTGCTTCGTCGGTGCATGTCTGGTCGGGGCGGGGCGCGCGCCAGGCCTATGCCATAGAGGTCTTGCCGGCGGGCCGGCGCCGGCTGCGCGAGGAAGTGGCCGCCTTGCTGGCGCGGATACCGCGTGCGCGCAGCAGCGCGGTGGGCGCGCATATCGTCATCGAAGGCAGCCAGCTTTCCGAGGACGACCACGCGCGCATCGCCGCCCTGGCGCAACGCTACCCGGAGGTGCTGGATTTCACCGGCCGGGTCGGCTGGGATCGCATGGTGCTGCTGGACGTGCAGGTGGTGGAGCTGCCGCGCCAGAGCCTGCGCGAGCTGGGCTTGCGCTGGAATGAGCCGGCTGCCGGCGGCGTACATGCCGGTGCGGCCTGGAACGGCGGTTCGGCCACGCTGGCGCCGCCGCCAGGGCCGATCGCCGGCGCCGCGGCGGTGCGGCGCGCAAGCGGGCTGCTGGGCGTCAATGCCTTGCTGTCGGCCCAGTTGTCGGCGCTGGCCCAACGCGGCGAGGCGGTCCTGCTGGCGCAGCCGCAATTGCTGGCCCGCAGCGGCGCGACCGCATCGTTCCAGGCCGGCGGGGAATTGCCCTACCGGACGACCGACAAGGATGGCAACGGCACGACCGTGTTCAAGCCGTATGGCGTGTCCTTGCAGATTACGCCGCGCATCGACGCCGATGGCGCCGTGCACGCCCGTATCGAGGTAGAGGCGAGCTCGGTCGATTCCACGCTGGAGCTGGCGGCGGGGCCGGCCTTGCGCAAGCGCCGCGCGGTAACCGAGTTCAACGTGCATTCCGGCCAGACGCTGGTGCTGGGTGGCTTCCTGTCGCGTGAGCGATCGCACGAAGAAAAAGGCCTGCCGTGGTTGAGCGGGCTGCCTTTGGTCGGCGCCTTGTTCGGCGTGCGTCGCGCCACCCTGCGGGAAACCGAGCTGGCCATTTTCGTGACGCCCACCATCGTCTCTCCCGCTGATCCCTTCCTGCAACGCCGGGCGCTGCTGGGGCAGATGCAGCTGCAGCAGGCATTTCCCCAGCCTGCGCGGCTGGGCACGGAGGCGGCGGACGGGCCGCAGGCCGACTGGAGCCGCCCCGGGGGCGCGGGGTCGCAATGGCGCCAGGCGCCCCAGTCCGGCGCGCAGGGAGACACGCCATGAGCGTCCTCGAACTGGCGCTGCATTTCGAGGATGGCGCCCGCCGGCGCATGCGGCTGGCCCCGCCGGTGATCATCGGGCGCGGCGCGCAATGTGCGTTGCGCATTGCCAACTGGCGAGTGGGCAGGGCGCATGCGCGCCTGTCGTGCCTGGATGGCGCCGTCGTGCTGGAGGACCTGGGCACGCTCGGCGGCACCAGCGTCAATGGCCTGCGCGTGGCGACCCATGCGCCGGTGCTGCCGGACGACGAGATCGTGATCGGGCCCTGCCTGATGCGCGTCAGCGCATGCAGCGCGGGCAGCGCGCCCGCGCCCGCGCCGGCGCCCACCGTCTTGCCCGCGGGTGGCACCGACCGCGGCGACGATCTCGACGCCGCCCTGCGGCAATCGCTCGTCCTGCTGCCGCATCGGCGGCGTTTGCACGCCGCGCTGCTGGAGGCGCTCGACCTGCGGCGCCGGGACGTGTCGGCCATGAGCGACCGCATGCTGCGCGCCCAGGCCGAGCAGCGCCTGGTCGAGCTGGTGGGCCAGGACGGAGAGCTGCCCGAAGGCATCGATCGCGCCGCGCTTTGCCGCGCGGTGCTGGATGAAGCCGT
The DNA here is from genome assembly GCF_002119705.1 of Bordetella genomosp. 6. Taxonomy (NCBI): domain Bacteria; kingdom Pseudomonadati; phylum Pseudomonadota; class Betaproteobacteria; order Burkholderiales; family Alcaligenaceae; genus Bordetella; species Bordetella genomosp. 6. The sequence continues at coordinate 2,960,619 of NZ_CP021107.1, read as the reverse complement.
CGGCCTGGGGCCGTTGGAGCCTTTGCTGGCCGATGGTGGCATCAGTGAAATCATGGTCAACCGCCATGACGAGATCTATGTCGAGCGCGCCGGGCGCTTGCAGCGGCACGCGGCCGCGTTCAGCAGCGAGCAGGCCGTGCGCTGGGTGGTGGAGCGCATCGTGGCGCCGCTGGGGCGGCGCATCGACGACAGCAGTCCCATGGTCGATGCCCGCTTGCCGGATGGGTCGCGCGTCAACGCGGTGATCGCGCCCATTGCCATCCGTGGCGTGAGCCTGACCATACGCAAGTTTCCACGGCAGCGCCCCGGCATGGCCGACTTGCTGGCGGCCGGTTCGCTCAGCGAGCCGATGGCGCGGTTTCTCATGCGGTGCGTGCACGCACGCAAGAACCTGGTCGTCTCGGGCGGCACCGGCTCGGGCAAGACCACCTTGCTGAACATCCTGTCCAACGCAATCCCCGAAGGCGAGCGCATCGTGACGATCGAAGACGCCGCCGAGCTGCGGCTGGACCACGCGCACTTGGTGGCGCTGGAGGCCCGCCCCGCCAATGCGGAGGGCCGTGGCCGCGTCGATATCCGCGACCTGGTGCGCAACGCCTTGCGCATGCGGCCCGATCGCATCGTGGTGGGCGAGTGCCGCGGCGCGGAGGCCTTCGACATGCTGACGGCCATGAACACCGGCCACGAGGGTTCGTTGACGACGCTGCATGCCAATACGCCGCGTGATGCCCTGGCCCGCCTGGAGGCCATGACCCTGATGGCCGGGCTGGATCTGCCCCTGCCGGTGGTGCGCGAACATATTGCCGCCAGCATAGACATCGTCGTGCAGCAGGCGCGCATGGCCGACGGGCGTCGCATCGTGACCGCGATCGTCGAGATCGCCGGCATGGAAAGCGGCCGCATCCAGACCCAGGAGCTGTTTCGCTACGACGCGCGGCACGGCTTTGTGGCGATCGACGCGCCCGTGCTGGCGGACGGCGCATGGATGCGCGATCCGTTAACGGGGCAGCCGGAGCCCGCGCCATGATCTGGCTGGCCATGGGCATGGCGATGGCGGCGGCGGCCTGGCTGGCCTGGCGGGTGCTGGCCTGGTCCGGGCCCGCGGCAAGGCGTTATCGCGCCGTGTACACGCAACAGGCCGGGGCGCATCTGAGCGAAGTGTTCCTGTTTGTCGACCCGGCCCAGTTGTGGGCTGCGGCGCTGGCGATGGCGGCCGCGGGCGGGGCGCTGGCCTGGGTGTTTTCGGGTAGCGCCTGGCTGGCGGGGTTGGCCGCCGTGGCCCTGCTGCGCTTGCCGCGCCTGCTGCTGGGCGCCGCGCGGCGACGTCGCCTGCGCCAGCTCGAGCGGCAACTGCCGGCCGCATTGGTGGCCATGGCGTGCGCCTTGCGCGCGGGCGCCAGCATTGCCGCGGCGTTGCGCCAACTGGTGGAGCATGGCGAGGCGCCGCTGGCCCAGGAGTTCGGGCTGCTGTTGCGTGAGCAGCGCATGGGGGTTTCGTTCGACGCGGCGCTTGCGCGCCTGGCGCGCCGCGCTTCGTTCGAGTCGATGGCCCTGGTTGCGGCGGCCTTGCGGGTGGCGGCCCATACCGGCGGCAACCTGGCCGAGACGCTGGAAGGCATTGCCCGGACGGTGTCGGCCCGCTTGCAATTGCAGGATCGCGTGCGCGCGCTGTGCGCCCAGGGGCGCATGCAGGCCTGGATCGTCGGCGCCCTGCCGCCGGTCCTGATGGGGGTGCTCGGGCGCCTGCAGCCCGAGGCGATGGCCGCGCTGTGGCATACGCCGCACGGGTGGGCGGCGCTGGCATTGATCGTCGTGCTGGAAGGGGCTGGCATCTGGCTGATCCGCCGCATCGTCGCCATCGATGTTTGAGGAGCCGGGCGTGTGGCTGTGGTTGGCGCAGATCGTGGCCGGTGTGGCGGCAGGCTGGGCGTGCCTTGCGCTGTCGCGCGGCTGGTGCGGCGCGGGTTCGGCCGCCATGCGCGGGGCCGAGCCCGGCTCCGGGCCGCCGGCATGGCGCCTGCCACGCGCCTGGCGCTGGTGCCGGCCCTGGCTGGCGCCGCTGCTGCCATGGTGCGACCGTCTGCTGTCATGGCGCGTGCGCGCCGTCATCGAGCGGGCCGTCGTGCGAGCGGGCTGGGAGGGACTGGTCCGGCCGTCCGAAGTGATGGCCTTGAGCCTGTGGATGGCCTGGCTGGGCGTTGTCGCCGCGCTGACGGTCGCCAGCCTGGCCGATGGCTTGCCGGCCTGGCTGCCGCTTGTGCCGGCCGCCGGGGCGGCGGGCGCCTGGCCGGCGCTGTGGCTGCGCCGCTGCGCGGCACGGCGGCGGCAGCGCATCGCGCGCGAATTGCCGTTCATCCTCGACCTGATGACTTTGTGCGCCGAAGCCGGCCTCGGCATGCAAGGCGCCTTGCAACAGGCTGCCAGCCATGGGCCGCCGGGCCCGCTGCGCGAGCTGCTGGTCCAGGCCCTGGGCGATATGCGCGCCGGCGTGCCGCGCCGCCAGGCCATGCAGGCGTTGGCGGCGCGGGCCGACAGCCCGCCGGTGCGGGCCTGGGTGGGCGCGCTGGCGCATGCCGACGCGCAGGGGATGAGCCTGGGGCCCATGTTGCGCGGGCTGGCCACGCGCTATCGCGCGGAACGCCATCAGCGGGCCGAACGCCTGGCCATGGAGGCGCCGGTCAAGATGCTGTTGCCGTTGATCGCGTGCATTTTCCCGTGCACGTTCATCGTGCTGGCATTTCCGATCGCGCACGAGTTGTTGCAGGCCGCGCCATGATGCGCCTGCGGCTGGCGAGCGCGCGCGGCTGGCGCGCACGGCTGGTCGGGTTGCTGGGCCGGCGCCGCCCTCCGGGGCCGCGCAGCGGCCTGTTGCTGGCGCCATGCCGGGCCATCCATACCTGCGGCATGGCCTATGCCATCGACGTCGCGTTCATCGGCCGCGACGGCCGCGTGCTGCGGCTGGTGCGCGGGCTGAAGCCCTGGCGCGGCGCGCTATGCGTGCGCGCTGTCGCTGTTGTCGAGGCCCGCGCGGGCGTCATTGACCCCGAACACGGAGGTATAGGCAGGGTAGAAGCTGCAATACAGCACGCCGCCCGCGATGATGGTGACGGGAACCTGCAAGGTGCCGGCCAGCGTGTCGGGCACGCCCATGCCGATCAGCAGGCCGATGCACAGGTCGATGAACAGGAACACCAGGATCCAGACCACGCCATACACCAGGAACGGCCATTTGTTGCGCCAGCAGGCAATGCCGGAGAAGAACAGCGCCTGCAACAGCCTCAGCCCATGCCAGCCCACCAGCACGGGGGCATGCCAGAACACGGCGGCGATGATCACGTAAAGCACGGTGAACACCAGCAATGGCGCGCGCATGGCCGTCATGATGGGCGCGAGGTTGTTGGCCGAGGCCATGCGGACGCCTTCGGCCAGCGAACTGGAAAACGGCAGGAAGGCCAGCAGCCCGGCCGCCAGGCACAGCCCGACGTATAGCATGCCCATGAGGAACAGCTTCTTGAATACGCCGGGCTTTTTGAGCGGCTGCAGCCACATCGAGGGCAGCATGACGCGGCCGGCCTCGACGTGCTTGCAGGCCGACAGGGTCATCAGCGTAATGCTGGGCATCAGCGCCACGAACAGCAAGGGGCCCACCAGTGGCGTGTAGGTGGCGAACAGCAGCAAGAGGCTGATCGCCATCGCCCAGGTAAACATGGCCAACGGTTGTTTCATGAACAGGCGCAGGCCATCACGTACCCATTGCCAGCCTGAAATCGCAGGTAGAGATACTGCTTGCATAGGTTTCGCTACGAATGGACGGGGACAGAACACTCAACCAACATTATGCGGCTGCCTCCGATTTGGGCAAGTCGGGTGCCGGATGGCGGTGGCGCGCTTGCAACACTCTTTCGAAGTGCCGCGGATCGTGGGGTTTGAGGGTCTGGGCCGGACGAGGCAGGTAGAAATCGTACAGGCGTGACAGCCAGAAGCGCAGCGCGGCGGCGCGCAGCATGACCGGCCAGGCCTGGCGCTCCGCGTCCGTGAATGGACGGACCTCGGCATAGGCCCGTAGCCAGCCGTGTACCAGCTCGGGCACGAATTCGCCGGTGTCGCGCACGATGCACCAATCGTTGACGCTGACCGCAACGTCGAACAGCCAGGTATCGCAGCCCGCGAAATAGAAATCGATGAAGCCGCCCATGAGCGGGTCGTCGAAGGTGCCGGCAAACAGCACGTTGTCGCGGAACAGGTCGCAATGGGCCGGGCCGGACGGCAGCGATTGCCACAGGGGCGTGGCGGCGCGGGCCTGCTGTTCCGCCAGTTCGCTCTCGAGCAGGCGCGCCTGCCCGGGATCGAGGAACGGCAGCACTTTGGGCGCCGTGGCCTGCCACCAGGGCAGTCCGCGCAGATTGGGCTGGTGCAGCGGGAAGTCCTGGCCGGCCAGGTGTGCGCGCGCCAGCGTGGCGCCCGCCAGGCGGCAATGGTCCGGGCCCGGGGCCGGCTCGTAGCCGCCCGGCAGGCGGGTGACGATGGCGCAGGGCTTGCCGTGCAGGGTGGTCAGCCGCGTGCCGTCGCGCAGCGTCTGCGGCTGGGGGACGGGGATGCCGCGCGCGGCCAGGTGGTACATCAGTTCGATGTAGAACGGCAGCTGTTCCTGCGTCAGCACCTCGAACAGCGTCAGTACGTACTCGCCGCGGGTCGTATTCAGGAAGAAGTTGGTGTTTTCGATGCCGGCGGTGATGCCGCGCAGTGAAACCAGGTCTCCGAGGTCGAAGCGGGCCAGCAGGGTGCGGGCGTCCTGGTCGGAAACGGAAGTGAAAACGGCCATTGATCTGCGGGGTGAGGGGTTGGAGGGACGCTTATCGCTGCGCTGCGCGGGGATTGTAGACCACCGGACGCGTGGCCGCGGCGGGCGGCCCGGCCGTCAGGCCGTAAAATACGGCATGTTTTTGCCCTGCGAGTGATTCTTGAGCTCCCCCGACTGGCGACTGTGCGTCGCTCCGATGATAGACGTGACCGACCGCCATTGCCGCTATTTCCACCGGCTGCTGGCGCCGCGCGCGCGTCTGTACACCGAGATGATCACGACCGGCGCGCTGCTGCATGGCGATGTGGCGCGGCACCTGGATTTCGATGCCGCCGAGCATCCGGTGGCCCTGCAACTGGGCGGCAGCGAGCCCGATGCGCTGGCGCAGGCCGCGCGCCTGGGCCGCCAGTGGGGCTACGACGAAATCAATCTGAACTGCGGCTGCCCGTCCGAACGGGTCCAGCGCGGCGCCTTCGGCGCCTGCCTGATGGCCGAGCCGGCGCTGGTCGCCGATTGCATGAAAGCCATGCAGGACGCCGTGGACATCCCGGTCACGATCAAGCATCGGTTGGGCCTGGACTATGACGAGTCATATGGCTTCGTGCGCGATTTCGTGGGCCGGATCCACGATACCGGCTGCCGGGTGTTCGTGGTGCACGCGCGCAATGCGGTGCTCAAGGGCCTGTCCCCCAAGGACAACCGCGAGATTCCGCCGCTGCGCTACGACGTGGCGCGCCAGCTCAAGCGCGACTTTCCCGATAGCGTGATCGTGCTCAATGGCGGGCTAGCCGACGCGCGGGCCGCGCAGGCGGTGGCCGATGAGTTCGACGGCGTGATGCTCGGGCGCGCGGCCTGGCATACGCCGCGGGTCCTGTCCGAGGTGTCCCTGCAGTGGTGGCCGGCCATGCGGCTGCCCAGCGATGCGCAGGTGGTCGATGCGATGATGCAATACGCCGCGACGCAGATCGCGCGCGGCGTGCCGCTGCGCGTGATGACGCGGCCCTTGCTGGGCCTGGTGAACGGGCAGGCGGGGGCGCGTCGCTGGCGCCGCCTGTTGTCGGACCCCGCGCGGCTGGCGGCCAATGATCCGTCGCTGTTGTATGAAGCGTGGCGCAGCCTGCAAGGCGCGCCGCGCGAGCGCGACGTTTGCGCAGATCCGATGCCGGCGGCCTAGCGTCGCCGTATCATGGCTTGGACGGCGCCGACTCCATCGGCCAGTCGCGGATGTAGGCCTTCAGCATGTTGTTTTCGAATTGCTGGGCGGCCACGATGGCCTGGGCCATGTCGTAGAACGAGATCACGCCCAACAGCGTGGGGCCGTCCATGACGGGGATATAGCGGGCGTGCTTTTCCAGCATCAGGCGCTGCACTTCGTCGGCGCTCGTGTTGGGCGACACGCTGACCGGCGCGTCGTCCATGATGGCGCGGATGGTGGTGTCGCCCACGTTGCCGCCATGCTGGTCGATATGGCGGATGATCTCGCGGAAGGTCAGCATGCCGGCCAGCATTCCCGATTCCATGATGACCAGCGAGCCGATATCCTGCTCGCTCATGGTCTGTACCGCCACGGACACGTGAGTATCGGGCGACGCGGTGTACAGCGTGTCACCCTTGACGCGCAGAATCTCGCTGACTTTCAACATGATGTTCCTCCCGGGGCGCTTGGCGCGCCCGCTTTGCTACTTTTTGCCCGTCTCCAGCTGCAGAACCGCCGCGGCGGGGCCGATATCCGTATTTTGCGCCACCCCGGCCAGATCTGCCAGTGTCGGGTTCGGACCTTGCCCCAGTACGCCGGCCGCAACCGCCGCGATTTCCGGTTCGTCGCGCAGCCGCGGCTGGCCGCGATCGAGCAGGAACCGGTCGAATACAGGCTCCAGCGTGGTCGTACGCGGGTCGCATGTCAAGACCCAGCGCTGTTCGGCGGTGCGCGCCACCAGCCCCATGTCCTCGAGCGCTTCGAGCACGGCGTTCAATTCGTCATGGTGCAGCCGCAGGCGCTTGGCCAGCGCGTTGGCGCTGCGTCCGGCCGGCCGGCTGCCTTGCGCCGCATGCAGGACGCGCAGCACGCCCAGCGCGTCGATGAAGGGGGCGCCCGCATGCCGGTTGATTTCCCAGCGGCCCAGCCGGATCAGCGGCGCGCTGGCGGCCACCGTCGCGCCAAACAGCACCGCCAGCCACGACAGGTAGATCCACAGCAGGAAGATGGGCAGCGTCGCGAACGCGCCGTAGATGACCGTGTAGGCCGGAAAGCGCGTCAGGTAATAGGCGAAGCCGGCCTTCATCAGCTCGAGCACGATGGCGGTGCCGAAGCCGCCCACCAGCGCGTCCTTCCAGTACACGCGGCGGTTCGGAACCACCACGAACAGCGCGGCGAAGCCCAGCCCGGTCAGCACCAGCGGAATGAACGAGATCGCCACGCTGACCGCTTCGGGCACGTCGCGCACCAGGCCCAGCGATTCGCGCGCCACGAACGAGGTGGCCCACAGGCTGGCGCCGGCGACCACCGGGCCCAGCGTGATCACGGCCCAGTAGACCAGGGCGCGCTGCGGCAGCGGGCGCTGGCGGGTCACCTGCCAGATGTCGTTGAACGTCTTGTCGATGGTCATGATCAACAACAGCGAGGTGACGATCAGGAACGCGCCGCCGATGGCCGTCAGGCGCGTGGCCTGGCGGGCAAACTGGTTGAGGTAGTTCATGATGTTGTCGGAAACCGACGGCGGCATCAGGCTGTTGGCCAGGAAGTCCTCCAGCGCAATCCGGAACTCCTGGAACACGGGAAAGGCCGTGAACAGCGACAGCACGACGGCCAGCATCGGCACGATGGCCAGCACCGTGGTGAAGGTCAGGCTCGAAGCCACCTGCAACAGCTTCTGCTCGTCGGCGCGCTGGCCCGCGAAGCGCACGACCCGGCCCATGCGCGCGAACCACGAGGCGCGCCGTTTCTCGGGCGGGGCCGCCTGTCCGGCGGCGGCGGATTCGGCGTGAGGCTCCATCAGGCGATAATAGCAGCATGAATGCTGAACTCAACCCGACGCTGCGCCGTGGCGCGGCGGCCTGCCTGCTGGCCTTGATCGTGCTGTGCGTCGCCTGGGAAACCGTGCTGGCCCCGATCCGGCCGGGCGGGTCGTGGCTGTTCCTGAAGGCCTTGCCGCTGGCGTTCCCGCTGCGTGGCGTGCTGCGCGGCAATCTCTATACATATCAGTGGGCGGCGATGCTGGTGCTGCTGTACCTGATGGAAGGCGTGGTGCGCGCCATGTCCGATCCGGCGCCGCTGTCGGCGGCCCTGGGCGGCGTTGAAATCGTGTTGTCCGGCGGTTTTTTCCTGTGCGCCATCCTGTACGTCAGGCCGGCCAAGCGGGCTGCCCGGAGATCGCGCGCATGAAATGGCTACGCTTGCAGGACCTGCCCACCGACAACAGTTTCGCCGCCTTGCCGGCCGAGTTCTATACGCGCCTGCAGCCGCGCCCGCCGGCCGCGCCGCGCTTGCTGCACGCCAATGCCGAGGCGGCGGCCCTGATCGGGCTGGACCCCGCCGAGCTTTCCACCCAGGCGTTCCTCGATGTGTTTTCCGGCCATGCTCCGCTGCCGGGCGGCGATACGCTGGCGGCGGTCTACAGCGGCCACCAGTTCGGCGTATGGGCAGGCCAGCTGGGCGACGGGCGGGCCCACTTGCTGGGCGAGGTGCGCGGCCCGGCCGGCAACTGGGAGCTGCAGCTCAAGGGCGCGGGCATGACGCCGTATTCGCGCATGGGCGACGGACGCGCGGTCCTGCGCTCCTCGGTGCGCGAGTATCTGGCCAGCGAAGCCATGCATGGCCTGGGCATTCCCACCACGCGAGCCCTGGCCCTGGTGGTGTCCGACGACCCGGTCATGCGCGAGACCGTCGAGACCGCCGCCGTGGTGACGCGCATGGCGCCCAGTTTCGTGCGGTTCGGCTCGTTCGAGCACTGGTCGGCGCGCCGCCAGCCGGAGCAACTGCGCGTGCTGGCCGATTACGTCATCGACCGGTTCTACCCGGAATGCCGCGTGGCGGGCGCGGGCAGGCTGGACGGCGAGCATGGCGAGATTCTCGGCCTGCTGGCGGCGGTCACGCGGCGCACCGCGACCTTGATGGCCGATTGGCAGGCGGTCGGTTTCTGCCACGGCGTGATGAATACCGACAACATGTCCATCCTCGGCCTGACGCTGGATTATGGGCCGTACGGGTTCATGGACACGTTTCAGCTCGGCCACGTCTGCAACCACTCCGACAGCGAGGGGCGCTACGCCTGGAATCGCCAGCCGTCGGTGGGCCTGTGGAATCTCTACAGGCTGGCCAGCAGCCTGCACACGCTGGCGCCCGACCCCGAGGCGTTGCGGGCGGTGCTCGATGGCTACGAGGCCGCGTTCACGCAGGCGTTCCACGGCCGCATGGCGGGCAAGCTGGGCTTGGCGCAGTTCCTCCCCGAGGACGAAACCCTGCTCGATGACCTGCTGCAGCTGATGCACCAGCAACGCGCCGATTTCACGCTTGCGTTCCGCCGCCTGGGCGACGCGGTGCGCGGGCAGCGCCAGCCGTTCGAGGATCTGTTCATCGACCGGGCGGCCGCCGGGGCCTGGTACGACCGGCTGGCCGCGCGCCATGCAAGCGACGGGCGAGACGCCCAGGCGCGCGCCGCGGCCATGGACGAGGTCAACCCACTGTATGTATTGCGCAACCATCTGGCCGAGCAGGCGATACGCGCGGCGGCCAGGGGCGATGCCGGCGAGATCGATATTCTGCTCAAACTGTTGCGTAATCCCTACAAACAGCAGGCGGGATATGACGCATACGCCGGATTGGCACCAGACTGGGCAGCGGGGCTGGAAGTCAGCTGTTCGTCTTGATTGATGCACGTCAAGAAATAAACTCGGGAAAATCCTCCCAAAAATAAGTAAAATTTGTAATAATTTGCGAGTAACGCGTCGCGCTGCGCGGAATGGTTTTCCAATGCGGCCGATCCGATGGTTTCCGAGTTGAGGTGCCTATGCTGGTTGCAGATGGACTCCTGCGTATCGGGTTGCTTGAAGACGATGAGGACTTTCGCGACGAGTTGGCGTTGGGCCTTGGCGGGTACGGGTTCAACGTGGTGTGCGCGTGCGGCGACGCGCAGTCCCTGTATCGATTCTTGCAATCGCAGTCCTGCGATATTGTGATCCTTGATGCCAATGTTCCGGGCGAGGATGGTTTTTCCGTCGCCACGCGCCTGCGCGCGCAAAGCACGACGGGGATCGTCATGCTGACCGGCCGCGGCGCGCTGGAGGACCGCGTGCGCGGGCTCGAAGGCGGCGCCGATGTCTATCTGACCAAGCCGGTCGATCTGCTCGAACTGAGTTCGGTGATCCGCAGCCTGGCGCGCCGCATGCGCCTGGCGCGCGGCGCGCAGGGCCAGGCGCCCGCGTCGGCCGGCGATACGCAACGCGGCGTGGGCGGCTGGTCGCTGCAGGAAGGCGGCTGGGTGCTGGCCGGGCCCGATGGCGTGTCGCTGCATCTCAATGCGCAGGAGCGCATTTTCATGACGGCCTTGCTGCAAAGCGGCGGCGATGCCGTCACGCGGCAGATGCTGGCCGAGGCATTCCAGCCTGGCAATCCCGATGATTTCGAGCCGCGCCGCGTCGACGTGATGGTCAGCCGCCTGCGCGCCAAGGCGCAATCGGCCGGTTTCAAGTTGCCGGTGCTGTCGGTGCGCGGCCAGGGCTACGTGTTCGCCGCCTGAGCGTTGCCGCCGTCGGTATAGGCCTGGCCCGGGGTCGGCAAGGTAATCACGAAGCGCGCGCCCTGGCCAAGCTGGGTCTGCACGGTCAAGGTGCCGTCCTGGCCCTGGCAGATCTGGCGCGCCAGGTGCAGTCCCAGCCCGCTGCCGGGCGTTTCGCGGTGGGCGGCCCGCCGGTAATGCTCTTCGAAGATCCGTTGCGATTCGTCGTCGCCGATGCCTGGGCCATGGTCGGTGACCGCCACCCAGGCCGTGGCGCCGTGCGCGCCGTACGACAGGCCCACATCGATATGCACCGGCTGGTCGGCCGGCGAGTACTTGACCGCGTTGTGGATCAGGTTGCGCACCACCAGCGCGGTAAGCAGCGGGTCGCACCAGGCCGGCACGGCGGCCTCGGCGTTCAAGACCAGCGGATGCGCCGTATCCAGCCGCATGCCCTCGACCGTGTCGCGCGCGAGCTCGCCCAGTTCGATCGGTTCGGGCCGCGGCGTGAGGGCCTGGTCGCGCAAGCGCTCCGGGCTGAGCACCTGGTTCATGAGTTCGATCATGCGCGTTACCGCCCGACGGATGCGCGCCAGCCGGCTGTCGACTTCCTGCCCGCTGCCGGCCAGGATGATTTCCAGGGACTGGGCCGCCGCGCTGATCGTGGCCGCCGGCGTGCGCAGTTCATGCGACAGCAGGGCGTGGACCTGGCGCTGCGCTTCCAGCGCGCGCGCCACTTCGGCCAGGCGCCGGTCCGACTGTTCCTGGCGTTTGCGCTGCAGGCCCAGTTCATGGGGCGGCCAGGGCCGCCCGTCGGTGGCGCGCGTTTGCGCGGGGGCATGGGCGGCCGTATCGTCGCTGTCCTCGGCGGCGGCCGGGGCGGCGGCCGGCAGGTCGGCGATCCAGTTGTGGCGCGGGGCCAGGAAGTCGGCGTTGTCGGCGTCCTGCATGAGGCGAAAGCCGATCGCCTGCAGCAGCTCGCGCGCCGCCGGCTCTTCGGCGTCTTCGGCATAGGCCGGTATGTCCAGGGTGCGGGCCACCTGTATGACGGTGCCGGCCAGTTGCTGGTTGCCGGGGCTGCGGGTGATGCCCTGGACGAACGATCCGCCTATCTTCAGGTACGCCAGCGGCAACTGGTGCAGGCGCTCGAGCGCCGCGAACTGCTCGGACAGCCGGCGCACGCCGACCCGCACGCCGGTGCGCGCGGCGATCTCGCACAGCGCCTGCACGTTGTGGAAGTAATCGACCAGGCCGTGCGCGTCGATTTCGATGATCAGGTGCCGGGCCTGCTCCGGACGATCGCGCAGCACGTCTTCCAGGCGTTTGAGGAAGTGCGCCTGCTCGAGCGAAGGCAGCGACACCCGCACGACCATGTCGCCGTCGCGCGCGACCAGCTGGTCCATGCTCATGCGGATCGCCTGGATGTCGCAATCGGCCGATAGCCCCAGGCGCGCGGCCGGCGGCATGAACAGTTGCGCATGCAGCGGCTCGGGCGAGTCCTGGTCGCGCAGCGTCAATTGCGCTTCGGTGTGCAGCACCTGGCCTTCGGCGTCCTGGCGCGGGTACAGCGTCAGGAAGAAGCGGTGCTGCTCGAGCGCGCGCGTCAGGATGTCCTGCCAGCCGTACTCGCCATCGATGCGATTGCCGGTCTGGCTGAACGCAGGCTCGACTTCGTCTCTCTCGGCGATTTCCGCGCGCATCAGCGCATGGTCGAGCCGCGCCAGGATGTCGCTGCCCTGTTCGCCCACGGTATAGGGCGTGAGCGCCATGGCCCAGCGGCACCAGCCGTGCGTGCGCAAGGGCAGGCGCAGCACGCGCAGTTCGCGCCGCAGCCTTTCGGCCAGCACGGCCGCGCGCGGCGAGGGCAGGCCGGGCAGCAGGGCGGCGAAGTCCGAGCCGTTGATGCGCACGAGCACTGCGCCGGCGCCGGCCTGCTCCTTGATGGTCTTGCCCAGTTGCGCGCACGCCAGGCGCAGCCATTGATCGGTCGCCTCGCGCTTCATCTGGCGGTTGATCTCCGCCATGTCGCGCTGCCGGAAAATCAGCAGATGCCCATCGACGCCGCCGTCGCGCTGCACCGCGCGCCGCAGGCTTTCGTTGAAGAACTTGCGGTTCGGCAGCCGCGTGACCGGGTCGTGGTAGGTCTCGTTCTCCAGCGCGTCGATGCGGGCGCGCTGCTGCCTCAATTGGTCATGGACGCGCTGGTGCGACTGGATCAGGGCGGTGCCCAGCGGCTGCAGTTCGCGCGGCAGGCTTTCGGCCAGTTTCGGATCGACGCCGGCCTGTCCGATGTGCGCGAGGTTGTCGGTCAGCCGTTTCATCGGGCCGCGTTTCAGTCTGTCGTACAGGCGCGACATGTAGCTGTACCAGATCAGCAGCCCGGCGACGATCAGCACCAGCTGCGCCACGCTCTCGGTGAGGAAGGGGGCTTCCAGGATGGGGACGACCGGGTTGTAGACGGCGACCGAGCCGACATAAGTCCCGTCGGCCGAGCGGAAGGTGCGCGTGGCCACGATCTGCGACGGTCGGCCCTGCTGCAGCGAGCCGTCGGCGCGCGCCGGCGTCTCGCCAAGCTGGCCCGCCTCGACCATCCGCCCGGTGTAGTGCTCCTGTATGCGCACCAGCGCATAGCCGCCATGCCGCTGCAGGTCGGTGGCCAGGGTCTGCCACTGCGCGGGCGTCGTATGCGATTGCGACAGCACCCAGGCCAGCGAAGCAGCTGCCGTTTCGACGTGGCGCTTCTGGCGTTCGACCGAAGCCCGGTAGTTCGCCGCCAGCCCGGCAGCCTGGGTGCCGATGACCAGCAAGCCTGCCAGCAGGACGACGCTGAGGAAAAGCCGCCGGGAAATGGACATGACGAAGGCAGGTTGGGGGACGGAAGACACGGTTTTGTATAGTGTAGTCAGTTTTATTTGAAATATTCAAAACATTACGAAATAGGCATGCAACAAGCCAACCCGGTTTACTAGCCGGAGTCAAGGGCAAAATCTGCCACAAATAGCCCATTCGATTGCGACTGAATCATGCATAATTTCGTGGCAATACGTACAAATAGGAAAACAGGAGAAGCGGTGTCTGAAGCCGGGCGCTGTACTCGCGAATAGGGGGCTCAGTGGGCTTGGATGACCTGTTGGGGCAATGGCTGTTGCCGGGCATGGCGCTGGCGGCGGTTGGAGTTTTCTTCTGTATCAAGGGATATTTGCTGCGCCGCCAGATGGCACGCGATGCGCTGACCGACGCGCTGACCGTGGGCGAGTTGCGCCGCCGCGTGCACGCGCTGGTGCTGGGCAAGCGCCAGCGTGTATATAGCGGGGCGATGTTCCTGGTCGAAGTGGTGCACCACCCCGAGCTGAGCGCCATGCTCGGCCTCGAAGACAACAAGCTGTTGCTGGTCATGATCGCGCAGCGCTTGCAGATGCAATCCGATTATTTCCAGGTGGCGCGCCATTCGTCGGACTCGTTCATGGTATGGGCGCCCGACCTGGACCCCCGCTCGGCGCGCGATGTGGCGCCGGAGGTTCTCGATGCGCTGTCGCAGCCGTACGAGCTGCGCGGCCAGCCCCTGATCGTGGGGTTCCGCCTCAGCGGGGCGCTGTATGCCCAGCACGGCGCCTGTTTCGACGAGCTCGAGCGCTCCCTGCATATCGCGATGCTGCACCTGGACGAGAGCGCCGGGGCGGCCTGGAACATGTTCGAGCCCTCCATGCTCGAACACCAGCGCCATTACCAGGGCCTGGAGCACGACTTGCGCGTGGCCCTGGTTTCCTCCTCGATGGACCAGTTCGAGGTCTGCTACCAGCCGGTCTGCGACAGCGTCACCGGCACCATCTATGGCTGCGAGGCCTTGCTGCGCTGGCATCACCCGGTCCATGGCGACGTTTCCCCGGCGCTGGTCATCGAACTGGCCGAGCGCACCGGGCTGATCGTGCCGCTGGGCGCCTGGGTGCTGGAGACGGCGTGTTCGCGCGCGATCACCTGGCCGGCCGCCTGGCGCCTGCACGTCAACGTGTCGGTGCGCCAGATGTACGCCGACGAGCTGCCCGCGCAGGTGGCGCTGGCGCTGGCCGCCAGCCGCCTGAGCGCGCAGCGGCTGGTGCTGGAGATCACCGAATCGCTGTTCATCCAGCAGTACGAGCGCCATGTGGCCACGCTCAATGGCATGCGCGCCAAGGGCGTGCGGGTGGCGCTCGATGACTTCGGCGCGGGCTATTCCAGCCTGACGCACTTGCGCCGGCTGCCGATCGACTGGGTCAAGCTGGATCGCGGCTTCGTGGCCGAGATCGAGTTCGACGCGGTCAGCCGCGAGGTGGTGTCGGCCCTGATGGGCATGTGCCGGGCCCTGGGGCTGGCGGTGGTGGCCGAAGGGGTGGAGACGCCGGCGCAGCGCGAGATTCTCAAGGCGCTGGGATGCCGGGAAATGCAGGGTTTTCTGCTGGGCAGGCCGGTTTCGGCCGAGCGGATCCGGGAATTGGGCGCGGCAGTGTCATAATCGGGGTTGACCGTAACCCCGTTTTCGCGCGAAGCCTTCTTATGTCCGGCAATACTCTGGGAACCCTTTTCTGCGTCACGAATTTTGGCGAGTCGCATGGCCCGGCCATCGGCTGTGTGGTGGATGGCTGCCCGCCCGGGCTGCCGCTGGAGGCCGCCGACATCCAGGCCGAGCTCGACCGGCGCCGCCCCGGCACCTCGCGCCACGTCACGCAGCGCCAGGAGGCCGACCAGGTCGAGATCCTGTCGGGCGTGTACGAGGGGGTCACCACGGGTACGCCCATCGGGCTGCTGATCCGCAACACCGACGCGCGCAGCAAGGACTACTCCAATATCGCCGATACGTTCCGGCCCGGCCACGCCGACTTCGCCTATTGGCGCAAATACGGTGTGCGCGACCCGCGCGGCGGTGGACGCTCGTCGGCGCGCCTGACCGCGCCCACCGTGGCCGCCGGCGCGATCGCCAAGAAGTGGCTGGCCAGCCAGTTCGGCGTGCGGGTGCGCGGGTACATGAGCCAGCTGGGCCCCATCGCCATTCCGTTCTCCAGCTGGGACGACGTGCCGGGCAACGCCTTCTACGCGCCCAATGCGGCCGTGGTGCCCGAGCTGGAAGCCTACATGGACCAGTTGCGCCGTGACGGCGACTCGGTCGGCGCGCGCATCGAGGTGGTGGCCGAAGGGCTGCCGGCGGGGTGGGGCGAGCCCATCTACGATCGCCTCGACGCCGACATCGCCCATGCCATGATGGGCCTGAACGCGGTCAAGGGCGTATCGCTGGGCGCCGGCTTCGAGAGCATCGCGCAGCGCGGCTCCGAGCACGGCGACGAGATCACCCCGGAAGGCTTCGCCAGCAATCACGCGGGCGGGGTGCTGGGCGGCATTTCGACCGGCCAGCCGATTACCGTGTCGCTGGCGATCAAGCCCACTTCCAGCATCCGGGTCGAACGGCGCTCGGTCAACCGCGCCGGCGAGCCCGTGATGGTGCAGACCCTCGGCCGCCACGATCCTTGCGTGGGCATCCGCGCCACGCCCATTGCCGAGGCGCTGCTGGCGCTGGTGCTCATCGACCATGCGTTGCGCCAGCGCGCCCAGTGCGGCCGATAGCGCGGCGCGTGTGCCTTGCCCAGGGAGGCAACCATGAAACCCGTCATCCTGACTTTCCTGCGCGCCGCCGCCGTGGCCGGCCTGGCGATGCTGGCCGGGTGCGCCGGCGTCAGCACGACGCAGTCCGGCGCGATCGGCGTGGACCGCACCCAATACATGTCGAGCCTGGTGCCCGAGCAGGCGCTGGTGCAGGAAGCCGGGCAGCAGTATGCCGAGATCGTCCAGGAGGCTCGCGCCAAGGGGTTGCTCGACCGCGATCCGGCGCAATTGTCGCGCGTGCGCGCCATCTCCCAGCGCCTGATCGCGCAGACCGGGGTGTTCCGCGCCGACGCGGCCAACTGGCCATGGGAAGTGCACGTGCTGTCGGTCGACGAGGTCAATGCCTGGTGCATGCCCGGCGGCAAGATTGCCGTCTACACGGGCCTGCTGGCCCGGATCAAGCCGACCGATGACGAACTGGCGGCGGTGCTGGGGCACGAGATCGCGCATGCGCTGCGCGAGCACGCGCGCGAGCGCGTCTCGCAGCAGATGGCCACCAGCATCGGCCTGTCGGTGCTGTCCATGGCTACCGGGTCGCCCGGTGCGTCCGACCTGGGCGGCAAACTGACCGAAGTCATGTTCACGCTGCCCAATAGCCGCACGCACGAGACCGAGGCCGATCGCATGGGCGTCGAACTGGCCGCGCGCGCCGGCTTCGATCCGCGCGCCGCCGTCACGCTGTGGCAGAAAATGGGCGCGGCCGACGGCAATGCGCCGCCGGAATTCCTGTCCACCCACCCCTCGGCCAGCACCCGCATCGGCGAATTGCAGCAGGCCTCGCAGAAGGTATTGCCGCTGTACGAGCAGGCGCGCGGCCAGGCCGCCAAATAGGCTGCGCGTTCAGGCCGGGCTGACGGGCGCGGCCAGGCGCGCGATCGTGATGTCCAGCGGCCAGGCCAGGCGCTCGACGAGGTCGGCGACCGCGTCGTGGTCGTCCAGCGCCACGCGGGGCAGCGTGTCGTGCGGCGGCGTGGCGTCGCAGGCGATGGCGCCGATGCTCGGGTCGTCCGGGAACAGCCACGGCTTGCCGTTGGCGTGGCGGTGTACTTCTATCTTGATATGCGCGTTGCGCTTGAAGCCTTCGACCAGGATGAAGTCGACCGGGCACATGCGCGCCAGCAGCTCGCCCAGCTCGGGCTCGGGTTCATCGCGCAGCTCGTGCATCAGCGCCCAGCGCGCCGACGAGGCGATCAGCACTTCGGTCGCGCCGGCTTCGCGATGGCGGAACGAGTCCTTGCCCGGCGTGTCGATATCGAAGGTATGGTGGGCGTGCTTGAGCGTGGAGACGCTGTGGCCGCGCGCCTTCAGGCACGGGATCAGGCGCGAGAGCAATTGCGTCTTGCCCGCGCCGCTCCATCCGGCAAAACCTATGATTCGTGTCATGCTGGTCGGTTTGTCAGATTACGCCGTCGAAAGGCAGCACGTCGACCGGCTCGCCGGCGGCGATGTTGCCCTGGTCATGATGCAGCACCAGCAGGCCGTTGGCCTGGCTCATGCTGCGCAGTATCCCCGAGCCCTGCGATCCGGTGACCGTCGCCTGCCAGCCGCCGCCGGGGGCCGGCGTGACGATGGCGCGCTGGTACTCGGTGCGGCCGGGCTTCTTGCGGATGGGCTGGGCGGCCACGCAGCGCAGCCAGGGCATGGCCTGCGCGGTGGCGCCGCTCATGGCCAGCAGGGCGTCGCGCACCAGGGCGTAGAAGGTCACCATGACCGCGACCGGATTGCCGGGCAGGCCGAACAGGATGGCGTCGCGGCCGTTGCTGTGGATGCGGCCGATGGCCAGGGGGCGGCCCGGGCGCATCGCGATCTTCCAGAACAGCACGTCGCCCAGCTTGGCCATCACTTTCTTGGTGTAGTCGGCTTCGCCGACGCTGACCCCGCCCGAGGTGATGACCACGTCGGCATTGGCCGCGGCCGCGCTGAACGCGGTTTCCAGCGCGTGCGGATCGTCGCGCACCACGCCCAGGTCCAGCACTTCGACGCCCAGGCGCTGCAGCATGCTCCAGATGGTGTAGCGATTGCTGTCGTAGACGCAGCCCGCGTCCAGCGGCTCGCCGATCGAGCGCAACTCGTCGCCGGTGGAGAAGAACGCCACGCGCAGGCGGCGCACGACCGGCACTTCGGCCTGGGCCAGCGAGGCCAGCAGGCCGATGTCGGCCGGACGCAGCACGCGGCCGGCCGACAGCGCGTTCTCGCCCAGCGCCAGGTCTTCGCCGGCCAGGCGGCGGTTGTCGCCGGGGCGCACGGCGCCGGCCGGCACCACGATGCCGTCGCCGTCCTGGCGCACGAATTCCTGCGGAATCACCGTGTCCAGCCCGTCGGGCATGACCGCGCCGGTCATGATGCGCACGCACTGGCCCGGCCCCACCGTGCCCTGGTAGTTGTCGCCGGCCAGCCCGCTGCCGACCACCCGCAGGGGCGTGTCGGCCCCGCCGGCCAGCTCGGCGCCCGCGAAGGCATAGCCGTCCATGGCCGAGTTGTCGTGGGCCGGGACGTTCAGGGTCGAGACGATGTCGTGCGCCAGCACGCGGCCCAGCGCCGAGCGCAGGGGCAGCCGTTCGACCGCGTCCAGGCGCGGCACCAGGCGATCGATGAATTCGCGCGCCTGCGAGATGGGCAGCGCGTCGGGGTCGTAGCCATTGACACAGGAAGCGATCTCTTCGAGGCTGGGGGCAGGGGCGTGGTTCATGATTGCAGCTGTCGTAGTTCGGCCAGCGTGTTGGCGCCGGCAAAGGCTTGGGCGTCGTCAAAGCGCACGATGGCGCAGCGGTGCTGGTTGGCCCAGATCTCGGTCTTGCGCTGGCCGCTGTGCAGGAACTCCAGCAGGCTGTCGAGCAGGTCGATGCGCATCAGGCAGAACACCGGCTGGGTGCGCAGGGCGCCATCGGCGGGCGTGGCCGCCATGGCAATCTGCGCGTCTTCGGCGCTCAGCGCGTCGGCCAGGCGGCTCACCATGTCGGTCGGGAAGTTCGGCGTGTCGCAGGGCGCGGTCACCATGTACGGCGTCTCGCAGCGTTCCAGGCCGGCGGCAAAGCCTGCCAGCGGGCCGGGAAAGTCGGGCAGCGTGTCCGGCCAGACGGGCGCGCCCATGGCCTCGTAGGCGGCCAGGTTGCGGTTGGCATTGATCATGATATCGCCAACCTGCGGCCCCAGGCGCAGCAGCGTGTGCATGGCCAGCGGCATGCCATGGAAATTCTGCAGGCCCTTGTCCGCGCCTCCCATGCGGCTTGCGCGCCCGCCCGCGAGGATCAGGCCGGTGATGTCGTTCTTGTCTATCATGAGAGTGGCTTGTATCCATCAGGCACGATGGCGGCAGTATAGACGACCCCCCCGTCGGCCGCGGCGGTGCGCGCGGAGGGGCTCTGCTAAGATCGGCTTATGGCCGCCACCGTGGCGCGCACCCCTTTGTCGAACCCTTATCGAAGGCCCAAATGGTCGCCTCTGAATCCATACTGCAAGCGCTGCAAGCCGTCATTGACCCCAATACCGGCAAGGACCTGGTCACCACGCGCGCGATCCGCAATCTCGAGGTCAACGGCGCGGACGTGACGTTCGATGTCCAGCTCGGCTATCCGGCCAAGAGCCAGATGCCCGCGCTGCGGCGCGCGCTGATCGCCGCGGCCCGCGGCGTGGCCGGCGTGGACAATGTTTCGGTCAACATGCAAAGCGTCATCGAGACGCACGCCGTGCAGCGCGGCATCGCCCTGCTGCCCAATGTGAAGAACGTGATCGCCGTTGCCTCGGGCAAGGGCGGCGTCGGCAAAAGCACCACCGCCGTCAACCTGGCCCTGGCGCTGGCCGCCGAGGGCGCGCGCGTCGGCCTGCTCGACGCCGACATCTACGGCCCCAGCCAGGCGCAGATGATGGGCATCGAGGGACGCCCGCAGAGCGAAGACGGCAAGACCATGGAGCCGCTGGAAAACTACGGCGTGCAAGTGATGTCGATCGGCTTCCTGGTCGATGCCGACGAGGCCATGATCTGGCGCGGCCCGATGGCGGTGCAGGCGCTCGAACAGCTGCTGCGCCAGACCAACTGGAAGAACCTGGACTATCTCGTCATCGACATGCCGCCGGGCACCGGCGACATCCATCTGACCCTCAGCCAGAAAGTGCCGGTGACCGGCGCGGTCATCGTGACCACGCCGCAGGACATTGCCTTGCTCGACGCCCGCAAGGGGGTGAAAATGTTCGAGAAGGTCGGCGTTCCCATCGTCGGCGTGGTCGAGAACATGGCCGTGCACGTCTGTAGCCAGTGCGGCCATGCCGAACATATCTTCGGCCAGGGCGGCGGCCAGCGGATGGCGCAGGATTACGGCCTGGCCTACCTGGGCGCCTTGCCGCTGGACATCAACATCCGCCAGCAGGCCGACGGCGGCCGGCCTTCGGTGGTGGCCGACCCGGACGGCGAAGTCGCCGGCCTGTACAAGGACGTGGCCCGCCAGGTGGCGGTGGCGGTTGCCGCCATGGGCAAGGACTACTCGTCCAAGTTCTCGTCCATTTCCATCAGCCGCGCACCCGCGGGCGGATGACGAACCATGAGCGATACCCTTCCCCTGAGCATGGAAGTCGCGGTGGTGATGCGCAAGGAGCGCATCACCGGCGAGATGAGCCGTTGGCAGGACAGCCGCTGGGTGCTGGAGGACGTGGTGCCCGACGAGCCCGGCTTTGGCCGCGCGCCGCGCATGCTCTACCACGATGAGAACCAGCAGCGCTGGCTGCATCCGGGGCTTACCGTGCGCCTGTTCAAGGACGACGCGGAAGGGTATCTGCTCAATGTTTCGGCGCCGGCGCCGTGCTGGTTCGTGCTGTGGCGCATGGAGGAGGAGCCTGGCGCGGCCAGCGAGCCGCTGGCGCGGCCCGAGATTGTCACGCTCAGCTACCACGACGCCGGACGCTGGCTCGATGCGCAGGAGACGGTGGAGCAGGTCCCCGCGCCGGCGTACATCGTCCAATGGCTGCAGGCGTTCGTGCAGGCTCATTACGTGCCGGAACCCAAGCGGCGCCGGCGGCCTGTCAGCTTCCAGCCCCTGCAGGACCGCTTCGGCAATCCGGCCTCGGTCAGCACCACCAAGAAGCGCGGCGGAGGCGAGCCATGAGCCAGGACCCGGCCAGCTTCCTGGGCCGCTGGTCGCGCCGCAAGAGCGAAGCGCGCCAGCAGGCCGAGACGGCGGTCGAGCCGGCCGCCGGCGTTGCGCAGGCGCCGCTGGCCGATGCGCCGCCTGTCGGCGCGCCGGACATCGCGGCTCGCCCCGAGGCGGCGCCCGAACGCGCCGATGCGGCTCCCGTCCAGGCACCCGGCCCGGCCGTGGATGCCGAGACCGAACTGCCGCTACCCACGCTGGACGATGTGCGGGCCCTGACCCTGGATTCGGATTTTTCCCGGTTCGTGGCGGGGGGCGTGTCGCCCGATGTCAAGAACGCGGCCTTGAAGAAGCTGTTCACCGATCCGCACTACAACGTCATGGACGGCCTGGACGTCTACATCGACGACTACACCCAACTGGAGGGCCTGCCCCAGGAAACGGTGCGCAGGATGGCCAGCGCCAAGGTGTTCAGCCTGTTCGAGGACGACGCGCCCGCGCCGGAGCAGGGCGAGCCGGCGGACGGTGCGTCCAGCGCGGGGCCACGGACGCCCGACGCCATGGCCGTGCCCGACGCCGCGCCGGCCGGGCCCGCGAGCGCGCCGGATGCGATACAGTCCGCCTTGCCGCGCGACGACGCGGCCGGGCCGGCAGGCGGCCCGCTTCCCGACGCCGAGCCGCGGCGCGATTGATACAGCCAGGAAGTCCGTTTGCCATGACTACTTTGATCTGCGATTGCAATCGCACGATGCCGCTGCAGCCCGAGGCATTGGGCCAGGCGCTCGGCGAAACGCTGACATTGCACTCCGCCCTGTGCCGGCGCGAAGCCGGCGCATTCCAGGCGGCCATCCGCGACGGCCAGGACGTGGTCGTCGCCTGTACCCAGGAAAAACGCCTGTTCGGCGAGTTGGGCGGCGCCACGCAAGGCGCGGTGTCGCCGGTGCGCTTCGTCAACATCCGCGAGACCGGCGGCTGGAGCCGCGACGCCGCCCAGGCCATGCCCAAGCTGGCCGCCTTGCTGGCGGCCGCGCACCTGCCCGAGCCCGATCCGGTTGCCACCGTGACGTACAAGAGCGGCGGCCGCCTGCTGATCATCGGCCCGCTGGACCAGGCCGAGCAGGCGGCGGCCTTGCTGGACGACGTGCTCGATGTGACCTTGTTCAGCCAGGGGCCGGGCCGCGCCGGCGGCGCCCAGGAGCGCCGCTACCCCGTGCTGAGCGGACGCATCGACAGCCTGCAGGGCTGGCTGGGCGCGTTCGAGTTGCGCTGGACCCGCGGCAACCCGATCGACCTGGACCTGTGCACGCGCTGCAACGCCTGCATTACCGCCTGCCCGGACGGCGCCATCGGCCTGGACTACCAGGTCGACACGGCACGATGCACCTCGCACCGGGCCTGCGAGCAGGCCTGTACCGTGGCGGGCGCGATCGATTTCTCGCGTTCGCCGGAAAACTTCGCCGACCAATACGACCTGGTGCTGGACCTGGGCGGCACGCCGCTGTTCACCCAGCACGCGCCGCCGCAGGGCTATTTCACCTGGGATGGCCAGGCGCCGGCGACCTTGCTGCGCCTGCGCGAGCTGGTCGGCGAATTCGAAAAGCCCAAATTCTTCGACTACCGCCAGCAGCTGTGCGCGCATAGCCGCAACGAAACCGTCGGCTGCCGCGCCTGTATCGATATCTGTTCGGCGCGCGCCATCAGCAGCGACAGCCATCACCAGCGCATCGTCGTCAATCCCAATCTGTGCGTCGGATGCGGGGCCTGTACCACCGTCTGTCCGAGCGGCGCGTTGACCTACACCTATCCGCGCGCGACCGACCAGGGGGGCAAGCTGCGCACGCTGCTGGCGACATACTCCAAGGCCGGCGGCCAGGACGCGATGCTGCTGCTGCACAGCCAGCAGGCGGGCGCGCGCCTGGTCGAGCAGCTCGGCCGCCAGGCGGCGCTCAGGCAGGCCGATGGCGTGCCGGCCAACGTCATCCCGGTGGCGCTGTGGCATACGGCCAGCGTCGGGCTGGACCTGTGGCTGTCGGCGGTGGCATTCGGCGCGCGCCATATCGCCGTGCTGACCACCGCCGAAGAGGCGCCGCAATACGTCGAGGGCCTGCGGGCGCAATTCGCGCAGGCGCAGGCCATCCTGAACGGGCTGGGTTATGCGGGCATCCACCTGAGCCTGGTGCCGGCCGACACGCCGCAGGCGCTCGACGCCGCGCTGCGGCAATTGGCGCCCGCCCAGGGGCCGGCCGTGGCGGCGCGCCATGCGGTCGTGCAGGAAAAGCGCAGCACGCTGGACCTGGCGCTGGATCACCTGGTGGCGCATGCCCCGGCGCCCGCGCCCGAGAGCATCGCGCTGCCGGCCGGCGAGCCGGGCGCGGGAGCGCCATTCGGCACCGTGGCCGTCGACAGCGACGCCTGTACCTTGTGCATGAGCTGCGTCAGCGCCTGCCCGTCCAACGCCTTGCTGGACAACCCGCAGTCGCCGCAATTGCGCATGGTCGAGAAGAACTGCGTGCAGTGCGGCCTGTGCGCCACCACCTGTCCGGAGAATGCCATCACGCTGGTACCGCGCCTGCTGCTTGCGCCGCGGCGCCGCGAGGCCGTGGTCCTGAACGAAAGCGCGCCATTCCATTGTGTGCGGTGCAACAAGGCCTTCGGTACCCAGAAGGGGGTCGAAGCCATGCTCGGCCGCCTGGGCAGCCACGCCATGTTCCAGGGCGCGGCGCTGGAACGGCTGAAAATGTGCGGCGACTGCCGTGTGATCGACCTGTATTCCGCCGAAAACGAAACCCGGATCACCGACCTATGAACGTATCCGTCACTTCCGCCGCCATCGCCGCCCCGGGCTTCGACGAAGAGGTCGCCCGCGCCGAGATCTACGGCCTGCTGGCGCAGCTGTACTATGCGCCGCCGCCGTCCGACCTGCTTGCGCAGCTGCGCGCCGCGCCCAGGCAGGCGCCCGACGAGGGAGGGTTCCTCGAGGCCTCGTGGCAGGCGCTGGTCGCCTGCGCGGCCGGGATGGGCGATGACGCGGTGCGCGCCGAATACGACGCCTTGTTCGGCGGCGTCGGCAAGCCCGATGTCTACCTGTTCGGCTCGCACTACCTGACGGGCTTCCTGAACGAAAAGCCGCTGGTGGGGCTGCGCGACGATCTGGCCGCGCTGGGCCTGCGGCGCGACGCGGCCATGTCCGAGACCGAGGACCACATTGCCTACCTGTGCGAGGTGATGCGCTACCTGATCGCCGGCGATGATGTGGCCGTGGCCAATCTGACGCAGCAGCGCCAGTTCCACGCGCGCCACCTGCAGCCCTGGGTCGCGGATTTGTGCGATGCGATCGTGGGCCACCCGGCGGCGCGCTTCTACGGGGCGCTGGCCGAATTCACGCGCGCGTTCTTCAGCGTGGAGGCCCAGGCTTTCGACATGATGGCCTGATGTTCCAGGGGCCGCGGGCCCCAGATGAAATCGGTTCGTATTCAAGCCGCTGTATGCGGGCACCGCACCATGGCGCGCGGTTGTCGGAAGCCATATGCCAGGGTACATTATGCAAAGAATTTCATATCCAGTTGTCCGGAAGGAGCCAGCCATGTCGCAACGTCAACCCAACTTGTCGCGTCGTGCGTTCTTCGCCGGCGCAGCGACGGTAGGCGCCGCCGCTGTCGGTGCGACCGTGCTTCCCGGCGCGCGGCCCGAGGCGTCCGGCGAGACGGCGGCCGCTGCCAAGCCGCCCGCGGCCGGGGGCGGCTATCGCCTGAGCGAACACGTCAAGCGTTACTACAAAACAACCCTCGTTTGATACCGGAGCCCGGCATGTTGCTGACCAAGAAAACCAGCGGAGCCGCTGCGGGCGCCTCCGAGTCGCATTTCATCCAGAGCCTGCGCCGCGGCATGGCGCAAGCGCTGCCCACCATGGACCGCCGTACCTTCCTGCGCCGCTCGGGCCTGGGCGTGGGCGCCGGCCTGGCCGCCACCCAGCTGGCGCTGGTCAAGCGCGCCGAAGCGGCCGAAGGCGATGGCAAGGTGGCCATCGGCAATACCAAGATCGAAGTCCGCCGCACGGTCTGTACGCACTGTTCGGTGGGCTGTGCCGTCGACGCGGTGGTCGAGAACGGCGTCTGGGTACGCCAGGAGCCGGTGTTCGATTCGCCCATCAACCTGGGCGCGCACTGCGCCAAGGGCGCCTCCGTGCGCGAGCACGGGCACGGCGAGCACCGCCTGCGCTATCCCATGAAGCTGGTCAACGGCAAGTACCAGCGCATCAGCTGGGATACCGCCTATGAGGAAATCACCGCCAAGCTGATGCAGTTGCGCAAGGAAAGCGGGCCCGACTCGGTCTACTGGATCGGCTCGTCCAAGCACAACAACGAGCAGTCGTACCTGTTGCGCAAGTTCGTCAGCTTCTGGGGCAGCAACAACTGCGACCACCAGGCGCGCATCTGCCACTCGACCACGGTGGCCGGCGTTGCGAATACATGGGGCTACGGCGCCATGACCAATTCGTACAACGACATGCAGAACTCCAAGGTGGCGCTGTATATCGGCTCGAACGCCGCCGAGGCCCACCCGGTCTCGATGCTGCACATGCTGCACGCCAAGGAAACGGGCTGCAAGATGATCGTGGTGGACCCGCGCTTCACCCGTACGGCGGCCAAGGCCGACCAGTACGTGCGCATCCGCTCCGGCACCGATATCCCGTTCCTGTTCGGCCTGCTGTACCACATCTTCAAGAACGGCTGGGAAGACCAGGCGTACATCGACGCGCGTGTCTACGGCATGGACGAGGTCAAGGCCGACATCCTGGCCAAGTGGTCGCCGGACAAGGTCGAGGAAGCCTGTGGCGTGGACGAGGCCACGATGTATTCGGTGGCCAAGACCATGCACGAGAACCGGCCCGGCACGCTGGTGTGGTGCATGGGCCAGACCCAGCACTCCATCGGCAACGCCATGGTGCGCGCTTCCTGCATCGTGCAGCTCGCGCTGGGCAACGTCGGCAAGTCCGGCGGCGGCGCCAACATTTTCCGCGGCCACGACAACGTGCAGGGCGCCACCGACGTGGGCCCCAACCCCGATTCGCTGCCGGGCTACTACGGCCTGGCCGAAGGCTCGTGGAAGCACTTCGCCAACACCTGGGGCGTGGACTACGAGTGGATCAAGGGCCGCTACGCGTCGCCGGCCATGATGACCAAGCCGGGCATCACCGTGTCGCGCTGGATCGACGGCGTGCTCGAGAATCCCGACCTGATCGACCAGGACACCAACCTGCGCGCCGTGTTCTATTGGGGGCACGCGCCCAACTCGCAGACGCGCGGGCTGGAAATGAAGCGGGCCATGGACAAGCTGGACCTGCTGGTGGTGGTCGACCCGTATCCGTCGGCGACCGCGGCGATGGCCGCCATGCCCGGCAAGGCCGAAGACCTCAACCCCAACCGGGCGGTCTACCTGTTGCCGGCCGCGACGCAGTTCGAGACCAACGGCAGCTGCACCGCTTCCAACCGCTCGCTGCAATGGCGCGAGAAGGTCATCGATCCGCTGTGGGAAAGCCGCACCGACCACATGATCATGCATCAGCTTGCCGAGAAGCTGGGCTTCGGCAAGGAGCTCAGCAAGAACTACAAGATGCAGAAGGTCAAGGGCATGGACGAGCCCGTGGTCGAGGACATCCTGCGCGAGATCAACGCCTCGGTCTGGACCATCGGCTACACGGGCCAGAGCCCCGAGCGCCTGAAGGCCCACATGCGCAACATGCATGTGTTCGACGTCAAGACGCTGCGCGCCAAGGGCGGCAAGGACGCCGAGACCGGCTACGACCTGACCGGCGACTACTTCGGCCTGCCGTGGCCATGCTGGGGCAATCCCAGCCTCAAGCATCCGGGCACCGCCAACCTGTACGACACCAGCCTGCACGTGATGGACGGCGGCGGCAACTTCCGCGCCAACTTCGGCGTCGAGCGCAATGGCGTCAACCTGCTGGCGGCCGACGGCTCTCACTCCAAGGGCGCCGACCTGACCACCGGATATCCCGAGTTCGACCACGTGCTGCTCAAGAAGCTGGGCTGGTGGGATGACCTGACGCCGGAAGAGCAGAAGGCCGCCGAAGGCAAGAACTGGAAGACCGACCCGTCGGGCGGCATCATCCGCGTGACCATGAAGGTGCACGGATGCCATCCGTTCGGCAACGCGCGGGCGCGCGCCGTGGTGTGGAACTTCCCCGACGCCATTCCGCAGCACCGCGAGCCGATCTACGGCACGCGCCCGGACCTGGTCGCCAAGTACCCCACGCACAACGACCTCAAGACGTTCTGGCGCCTGCCCACGCTGTACACCTCCCTGCAGCAGAAGAACGTCGCCGAGAAACTGTACGAGAAGTTCCCGATCATCCTGACCTCGGGCCGCCTGGTCGAGTACGAGGGCGGGGGCGAGGAAACCCGCTCCAACCCCTGGCTGGCCGAACTGCAGCAGGAGAGCTTCGTCGAGATCAACCCCAAGGCGGCGGCCGATCGCGGCATCCGCAACGGCGACCGGGTGTGGGTGCTGACGCCGACCGGCGCGCGCCTGAACGTGCAGGCGCTGGTGACCGAGCGGGTCGGCCCCGATACGGCATTCATGCCGTTCCACTTCTCGGGGCACTGGCAAGGCGTGGACTTGCTGGCCAGCTATCCGGAAGGCGCGGCGCCCATCGTGCGCGGCGAAGCGGTCAACACGGCTACCACGTACGGCTACGACTCCGTGACGATGATGCAGGAAACCAAGACCACGATCTGCAACATAGAAAAGGCCTGAGGAGATTGCCATGGCTCGAATGAAGTTTGTCTGTGATGCAGAGCGCTGTATCGAGTGCAACAGCTGCGTGACGGCGTGCAAGAACGAGCACGAAGTCCCGTGGGGCGTGAACCGCCGCCGCGTGGTGACGCTCAACGACGGCGTGCCCGGCGAGAAGTCCATTTCGGTGGCCTGCATGCACTGCAGCGACGCGCCCTGCATGGCGGTGTGTCCGGTCAACTGCTTCTACCGCACCGACGAAGGCGTGGTGCTGCACAACAAGGACACCTGTATCGGCTGCGGCTACTGTTCGTACGCCTGTCCGTTCGGCGCGCCGCAGTTCCCCTCCGAAGGGGCCTTCGGCGTGCGCGGCAAGATGGACAAGTGCACGTTCTGCGCCGGCGGGCCGGAAGAACACGGCAGCGCCGAGGAATTCGAAAAGTATGGCCGCAACCGGCTGGCCGAGGGCAAGCTGCCGGCCTGCGCCGAAATGTGCTCGACCAAGGCGCTGCTGGCCGGCGACGGCGACGTGGTGGCCGACATCTTCCGCACCCGCGTGATCCATCGCGGCAAGGGCGCGGAGGTCTGGGGCTGGGGCACCGCCTATGGCTCCAAGCAGGCCGGGCAGCCGCCGGCCGCCGACACCAAGGCCAAGCCATGAAGACGAATCCGCGCCTTCTCCTGATCGCAGCGGCCGCCGCGTTCGGCCTGGCCGCCTGCACCGAAAAACCGCAGGAACTGCACTCCGGCGTCGTGGGCAAGCCTGCCTATGACGGCACGGGCAGCAATTTCGTCGCTCCGGGCTGGAAGCAGGGCGACAAGAACAGTTGGCAGCAAGAGTTGAAAGTTCGCGCCCAGCGGGGTCAGAACGAGTACACCCGGGTCAACTGAGCGGAGGTCGCCATGATACGGTCACTGTTCGCGGCGCTGCTGGCAAGCGCCCTGCTGGCGACGGCGGGGGCGCAGACTGCCGCGCCGTCCGCCGGCGCGCCCGCCATGGGCGGCATCCAGAGCGCCAATATCTTCGAGGTCAAGCCCGACGCCAGCGAGCAGCCGGGCTATGCCGAGCAGACCAACGCCGAACGCGCCAAGGTGCAGCCAGGCAATAACGCGCCGATGTGGCGGCAGGTGAACTCGGGCCAGCCCGGCTACAGCAGCCTGCCGGCCAGCGAGGCGCCCGAGGCCGGCGTGCTGATCCAGCGTTTCGTCCAGTATCCCGGCTCGCAATACACCACGGCCGGCGAGGCCTGGCGCCAGGTGCGCAACAACTGGCTCATCCCGTACGGCGGCGGCCTGCTGCTGATCGTGCTGGTGGCGATCGCGCTGTTCTTCCTGGCCAAGGGGCCGATGAAGCTGCGCGAGGCCGAGACCGGCCGCCGCATCGAGCGCTTCACGTACTTCGAGCGCGCCGCGCACTGGGTCAACGCCACGGCCTTCGTCGTCCTGGCGCTGACAGGCATCGTCATCGCGTTCGGCAAGTTCTTCCTGCTGCCCATCATGGGCAGCGCGGCGTTCGGCTGGATGACATGGCTGTTCAAGACCGCGCACAACTTCGTGGGCCCCGTGTTCGCGGTGTCGCTGCTGGTGGTCATCCTGACCTTCATCAAGGACAACCTGCCGCGCCGCGACGACATGATCTGGCTGCGCAAGGGCGGCGGCCTCATCACCGGCGCCCACGTGCCGTCGCACCGCTTCAATGCCGGCGAGAAGATCATGTTCTGGGTCGGCATGCTGTTCCTGGGCGTGCTGGCGGTGGCCTCGGGCCTGTTCCTGGACCAGGTGTTCCCTGGCCTGTCGTACGTGCGCGGCAACATGCAGATCGCCCACATGGTGCATGCGGTGTCGGTCATCCTGATGATGTGCATGATCATGGGACACATCTACCTGGGCACCATCGGCATGCGCGGCGCCTTCAAGGCCATGAAGACCGGCTATGTCGATGAAACGTGGGCGCGCGAGCACCACGAGCTGTGGTACGACGATATCAAGGCGGGCAAGATTCCCGCCCAGCGCACGACCGACAAATCGGCCAAGCGGCCAACCCGCCCGGCGGGCGCCTGACCGTCCCGAGCCAGGAGGCACCATGAAAAAGATTGCCGCGTTGATCATCGCCCTGGCTGCCGCGCCGGCCCTGGCCAAGCTGCCGCCGCCTTCGCCGGAGGCCGCGGCCAAGGCCAAGGAAACCGCCGCCAAGGCGGCCTGGTCGGGGAAGATGGATGCCTTCCGGCTGTGCCGCGTGCAGGACGAAGTGGCGGCTACCTACTTCGAGCGGGCCAAGGCGGCCGGCAAGACGACCCGGGCGCCCATGGCCACGCCCGAGTGCAAGGATCCGGGGCCGTTCGTCTACAACGCGGAAGACAAGCCGCGCGAAGCATCGGGGGCGCATTCGCCGGCCGATACGGCGGCCAAGCCGCCCAGCACCCCCGCGCCGGCTGCCGAGCAGAAACCCGGCCAGTAAGTCCGGGCGGCGAGCCGCGCGCCGCCCGCCGTCTCAGGCGGGGCGCGCGCGCCGGACCTTCTTGCGCGCGAAATCCCACCAGGGCAGCACGCGCCGCATCGACAGCACCTGGCCCGTCTGGGCCGGCGCATAGCCCGGAATGGCCGCCAGCGTGGCCTGCCAGGCCGGGCTGCGCAGGATGGCCAGCAGCGCCTGCGTGGATGGCTGGTCCAGCGTCGACTTCAGGCACACCAGGAAGTAGTTCTCGCGCACCAACGGAATGAAATCCAGCCGTTCGCGGTGCGCCGCCGGCTCGATACCCAGGCCCGCATCGGCGCTGCCCGAGACAATGGCGTGGGCGACCGCCGCGTGCGAGGGCTCGGTGCGCTCGTAGCCGGCGATGGCAGCGGGTTTCAACCCGGCCTGTTCCAGCAGCTCGTCGAACAGCACCCGGGTGCCGGTGCCCAGCGCGCGGTTCACGTAGCGCACGCCGGAGGTGGCCAGGTCGGCCAGCGACGCGATGCCATGCGGGTTGCCGCGCGCCACGATCAGCCCCTGGCTGCGCTGCGCGAAGCCGATGATCTTGTGCAGGCCGGGCTGCAGCATGGGCTTGTAGGTGCGCTCGGCCAGCGAGCCCGGCCCCGGCGCCTCGCGGGTGTGAAAGCCTGCCATGACGCAGCGCCCTTCGTTCAGGGCGCTGATCGCGTCCACGCTGCCGGTGAAGCGGATGTCCAGGTGCAGCTTGGCGCTGGCCACCGCGTGCTCGCGCAGCGCCTGCAGCGCGTTGTCGTGGCTGGCATACAGGGGCACGACGTGGGCGGCGTCGTCGAAGGCCACCGCGAACGCGCGCTCGAGGTCGGCGCGCAAGGCGTTGATTTGCGGCGCCAGGCGCGCCTGGGCCTGGCGCTCGGCCCACAGCAGCTTCTCGCCGAATTCGTTGAGCCGCGCCGGCTGGCCCTTGTCCCAGACGATCAGCGTGCGGCCCAGGGTCTGTTCCCATTTTTTCAGTTC
The DNA here is from genome assembly GCF_002119705.1 of Bordetella genomosp. 6. Classification (NCBI taxonomy): domain Bacteria; kingdom Pseudomonadati; phylum Pseudomonadota; class Betaproteobacteria; order Burkholderiales; family Alcaligenaceae; genus Bordetella; species Bordetella genomosp. 6. Next base: position 2,929,188 of record NZ_CP021107.1, on the reverse strand, counting down.
GCCCCAGACATGGCGGTACGACAGGTCCAGCGCCTTGGCGGCGGCCGAAATCGAACCGTGCTCGCGCACGGCCGACAGCAGGTCCATCAACGCGTTGCGCAGCAAGGCGGGGCGGGGGTCGTTCGGACCCAGGGAATAGGAGATCTCGATGTGGCGCACGCGGCAAGTATGCCCGAAATGCGGGGCTTGCTGCGGGCGCCGGCGGCAAGCCGTCCTCGCGGCGGCAGGCTGCCTTCCGGCCTATGCAAATTTGTTCATATGGCCGGGTCCGCGGCCCTGCGATACGCTCCGGCAATTAACAAAATGAAGTAAGCGAATACATTGTCAGAGAGCCTTGCCATTGCGTTGCGTCTGATCGTATCCGGCGATCCGGTCCTGATGGCCATCGTGGGACGCTCGCTGGCCGTCAGCGCGACGGCCTGTGTGCTGGCCTGTCTGATCGGCATGGCGGCGGGCGGGTGGCTGGGCGTTGCGCGCTTTCGTGGCCGCGGCATCGTGCTGACGCTGCTCAACACTTCGCTGGCGCTGCCTTCCGTGGTGGTCGGGCTGGCCATCTACCTGCTGCTGTCGCACTCCGGCCCGCTGGGGTTTCTCGGCTGGCTGTTCTCGTTCAAGGCCATGGTGGTGGCGCAGACCATCCTGGTCGTTCCCATCGTCACCGCGCTGGTGCGCCAGACCATCGAGGACGCCGAACGCCACCACGGCGAACAACTGCGTTCGCTCGGCGCGCGTCCGGGCATGCTGAGCCTGCTGCTGCTGTGGGACGAGCGCTTCACCCTGCTCACCATCGTCATCACGGCGTTTGGCCGGGCGGTGTCGGAGGTCGGCGCGGTGATGGTGGTGGGCGGCAACATCGACGGCTATACCCGCGTGATGACGACCGCCATCGCGCTCGAGACCAGCAAGGGCGATCTGCCGCTGGCCATGGCGCTGGGCGTGCTGTTGCTGCTGGTGGTGCTGCTGCTCAACATCCTTGCCGCGCTGGTGCGGCGCTGGCGCCTGCGCCGCGATACGGGTCTGGCCGGCCTGTATGGCCGGCACGCGCGGAGCGTGGCATGACGGTGCTGTTCGACCTGCGCGGCGCCGACGTCTACTACGGTCCGGTGCATGCCCTGCGCGCGGCCGAACTGCGCATCCGCGCCGGCGAACAGGTGGCGCTGGTCGGCGCCAACGGCAGCGGCAAGAGCACCTTGCTGCGCCTGCTGCACGGGCTGGTGACGCCGCGCGCGGGCCAGGCGCAATGCGCGGCGCGCGCGCGCCAGGCCATGGTGTTCCAGCAGCCCTACATGCTGCGCACCTCGGCGCAGAACAACGTGGCCCTGGCGCTGTGGCTGCGCGGCATGCGCTGGCGCGATGCGCGCGCGCGGGCGCTGCACGCCCTGGAGCGCGTCGAACTGACCGAGCTGGCCGGCCGCAACGCCAAATCCATGTCGGGGGGCCAGCAGCAGCGCCTGGCGCTGGCGCGGGCCTGGGCCCTGGAGCCGGAAGTGCTGCTGCTGGACGAGCCCACCGCCAGCCTGGACCCCCATGCCAAGCGCGACGTCGAATCGTTGATGGAACAGTTCGCGCGGCCGCGCGACGGGCTTGCGCCGGCCATGATCTTCAGCAGCCACAACCTCGGCCAGGTCAAGCGCCTGGCCCAGCGTGTCATCTACCTCGAGCGCGGCCGCATCGTGGCCGACCTGCCGGTGGATCAGTTTTTCAACGGGCCGCTGCCCGAAGCGGCGGCATTGTTCGTCAAGGGAGAACGCATACCATGAACATCCTCAACGCAATCCGCCGCGGGCTGGCGCTGGCCGGCCTGGCCACCGCGCTGGCCGCGCCGCTGGCGGCGCGGGCCGAGACCATCGTCATGGCCTCCACCACCTCGACCGAGCAATCAGGCCTGTTCGGGCACCTGTTGCCGGCCTTCAAGAAGGCCAGCGGCATCGATATCAAGGTCGTGGCCCAGGGTACCGGCCAGGCGCTGGACATGGCGCGGCGCGGCGACGCCGATGTGCTGTTCGTGCACGACCAGGTGGCCGAGGAAAAATTCGTGGCCGACGGATACGCGGTCAAGCGCTACCCGGTCATGTACAACGATTTCATCCTGGTTGGCCCGGCCAAGGACCCGGCCGGCGTCAAGGGCAACGACATCGTCGCCGCGCTGGGCAAGCTGGCCAAGGACAACGCCGACTTCATCTCGCGCGGCGACAAGAGCGGCACGCATGCGGCCGAACTGCGGTTCTGGAAGCAGACCGGCTCGGACAACAAGGGCAGCGGCTACAAGGAATGCGGCTGTGGCATGGGGCCGGCGCTGAACATGGGCTCGTCGATGAATGCCTATGTGCTTTCCGACCGGGGCACCTGGCTCAGCTTCAAGAATCCGGGCGAGCTGAAGATCCTGGTCGAGGGCGACAAGCGCCTGTTCAACCAGTATGGCGTGATGGTGGTCAATCCGGCCAGGTTTCCGCACGTCAAGGCCAAGGCCGCGCAGCAGTTCGTCGACTGGGTGACCTCCAAGGCCGGGCAGGATGCGATCGCCGGCTACCAGGTCAACGGCCAGCAGTTGTTCTTTCCCAACGCCGACAAATAGGCCCGGGCGCATGGCCGCCCCGCGGTGCGGCGCCCGCCTGGCCGGTGGAGCCGCCGGGCGGGGCTTTCCCCGAATGCTTGCCGGTCCAGGGTAGTGCTTTCAATACTAGGATAACAGGTGTGATTGTACTAGCTTGAGAGGCTCGGCATAATCGAGTCGAACGTCGCTTCGACGTATGCCCGGCGCATGCCGGATGTTCCTCTCAAGAGTGCTTCCATGGCCCAAACGCTTTACGACAAACTCTGGGACGCCCACGTCGTCCACCAGGAATCCGACGGAACCTGTCTGCTCTATATCGACCGCCACCTGCTGCACGAAGTGACCAGCCCGCAGGCGTTCGAAGGGCTGGCGCTGGCCGGACGCCAGCCGTGGCGCGTCGGGGCCAACCTGGCGGTGGCCGATCACAACGTCCCCACGCTCAACCGTGCCGAGGGCATCGAAGATCCGATCTCGCGCCTGCAGGTCGATACGCTGGACGACAACTGCGCCAAGTACGGCATCACCGAATTCCGCATGAATGACCTGCGCCAGGGCATCGTGCACGTCATCGGCCCGGAGCAGGGCGCGACCCTGCCCGGCATGACGGTCGTCTGCGGCGACTCGCACACCAGCACGCACGGCGCGCTGGGCGCGCTGGCCTTCGGCATCGGCACTTCCGAGGTCGAGCACGTGCTGGCTACGCAGACGCTGCTCATGAAGAAAGCCAAGAGCATGCAGATCAACGTCGAGGGCGAACTGCCGTTCGGCTGTACCGCCAAGGACGTGGTGCTGCACATCATCGGCATCATCGGCACGGCCGGCGGCACCGGCCACGCCATCGAATTCTCCGGCAGCACGATCCGCGGCCTGTCCGTCGAAGGCCGCATGACGGTGTGCAACATGGCCATCGAGGCCGGTGCGCGCTCGGGCATGGTGGCCGTCGACGACAAGACCATCGAGTACTTCCGCGGCCGCCCGTTCGCGCCCGTCGGCGTGCTGTGGGACCAGGCCGTCTCCTATTGGCGCACGCTGCATTCGGACGCCGGCGCGAAGTTCGACCGCGTCATCAACGTCGATGCGCGCGACATCAAGCCGCAGGTCACCTGGGGCACCTCGCCCGAGATGGTGCTGCCCGTCGACGGCCGCGTGCCCGATCCCGATCGCGAGAAGGACGACGTGCGCCGCAGTGGCATGGAGCGCGCGCTCGAGTACATGGGCCTCAAGCCCAATACGCCGCTGGTCGATATCCGCGTCGACCGCGTCTTCATCGGCTCGTGCACCAACTCGCGCATCGAAGACCTGCGCGCGGCCGCGGCCGTGGCGCGCGGCAAGCGCGTGGCCGCCAACGTGCGCCAGGCCATGGTGGTGCCGGGTTCCGGACTGGTCAAGCAGCAGGCCGAGCGCGAGGGGCTGGACAAGATCTTCATCGAAGCCGGCTTCGAGTGGCGCGAGCCGGGCTGTTCGATGTGCCTGGCCATGAACGCCGACCGCCTCGAACCGGGCGAGCGCTGCGCCTCGACTTCCAACCGCAACTTCGAAGGCCGCCAGGGGCAGGGCGGGCGCACGCACCTGGTCAGTCCGGCGATGGCCGCCGCCGCCGCGGTGGCAGGCCATTTCGTCGACGTCCGTTCGTTCCGTTGATCCAGGATTCCAACATGCAAGCATTCACCCAACACGAAGGCCTGGTGGCGCCGCTCGATCGCGAGAACGTCGACACCGACCTCATCATCCCGAAGCAATTCCTCAAGTCGATCAAGCGCGCCGGCTTCGGCCCCAACCTGTTCGACGAACTGCGCTACCTGGACCATGGCGAACCCGGCATGGACAACAGCAAGCGTCCGCTCAACCCGGATTTCGTGCTGAACCAGCCGCGCTACCAGGGGGCGTCGGTGCTGCTGGCGCGCAAGAACTTCGGCTGCGGCTCCAGCCGCGAGCACGCGCCCTGGGCGCTGACCCAGTACGGCTTTCGCGCCATCATCGCGCCGTCCTACGCCGATATCTTCTTCAACAACAGCTTCAAGAACGGCCTGCTGCCTATCGTGCTGGGCGAGCTGGAGGTCGCGCGCCTGTTCGACGAGGTCAAGGCATTTCCCGGCTTCAAGCTGAACATCGACCTGGAGCGCCAGGTCGTCATTGCGCCGGACGGCCGCGAGCTGGGCTTCGATATCGAACCGTTCCGCAAGTACTGCCTGCTCAACGGCCTGGACGATATCGGCCTGACCCTGCGCCAGGCGGACAAGATCCGCGCCTTCGAGGCCGAGCGCCTGGCTCGCCATCCGTGGCTGGAAAGCCGCCCGGTCGCCTGACGCGTTGCCTGCCGGCCCGCCGTCCGCGCCGAGCGCGCACGGCGGGCCCTTGCCTTTTTTCCGCTTACAGGAATTTTTCATGACTCATCAGATCGCAGTCCTCCCCGGCGATGGCATCGGCCCCGAAATCGTCGAGCAGGCCGAGCGCGTGCTCAAGGCGCTGGACCTGCCGCTCGAACTGCGCCAGGCCCCGGTGGGCGGCGCGGCCTTCGACCAATTCGAGCATCCCCTGCCGCCGGCCACGCTGGAACTGGCGCAAGGCTCGCACGCGGTGCTGTTCGGCGCCGTGGGTGACTGGAAGTACGACACGCTGCCGCGCGAATTCCGCCCGGAGCAGGCCATCCTGGGCCTGCGCAAGGCGCTCGGACTGTTCGCCAATCTGCGCCCGGCGATCCTCTACCCTGAGCTGGCCAGCGCCTCTTCGCTCAAGCCCGAGATCGTGTCCGGTCTCGACATCCTGATCATCCGCGAACTGACCGGCGACATCTACTTCGGTACGCCGCGCGGCGTGCGCACGGCGGCCGATGGCGCCTTCGCCGGCGAGCGCGAAGGCTACGACACCATGCGTTACGCCGAGTCGGAAGTGCGCCGCATCGCGCGCATCGGCTTCGAGTCGGCCCGCAAGCGCAACAAGAAGCTGTGCAGCGTCGACAAGGCCAACGTGCTGGAAACCTCGCAGTTCTGGCGCGACCTGGTGATCGAAGTCAGCCGGGATTATCCCGACGTGGAACTGTCGCATATGTATGTCGACAACGCCGCGATGCAACTGGTGCGCAATCCGCGCCAGTTCGACGTGATCGTGACCGGCAACCTGTTCGGCGACATCCTCTCGGACGAAGCCGCCATGCTGACGGGTTCGATCGGCATGCTGCCTTCCGCCTCGCTGAACGCCGCCGGCCAGGGCCTGTACGAGCCCAGCCACGGATCGGCCCCCGACATCGCCGGGCAGGGCATCGCCAATCCGCTGGCCACCATCCTGTCGGCCGCCATGCTGCTGCGCTATTCGCTGGACCTGGCCCCGCAGGCCGACCGCGTTGAGGCCGCCGTGCGCAAGGTGCTGGCCGACGGCCTGCGCACCGCCGATATCCACGAGGCTGGCACGACCAAGGTGTCCACCTCGCAGATGGGCGACGCCGTGCTCAAGGCCCTGGGCTGAGCCGCAGCGCCCGGCGTCGCTGCCGGGTGCGCCCATTGTGCGAAAGGCCGCGATTTTTGCGGCTTTTTCGCACAATTTGTCCCTATATTCTCGGATGCAGCGCAACATCGGTGCGCACATTCTGATAAATTGTTCAGGTTGCAGGTTCTTTTCTTTCTACCGATACCTTTTTAAGAGCTCTAGAAATGACGCAAGCAGTAGGCCTCGTCGGTTGGCGCGGTATGGTCGGTTCCGTTCTCATGCAGCGCATGCGCGACGAGAACGACTTCGCACTCATCGAACCCGTATTCTTTTCCACCAGCAACGCCGGCGGCGCCGCGCCCGCCTGGGCCGAAGGCGCGGGCCCGTTGCAGAATGCCTACGACATCGACGCTCTTAAGAAACTGCCGATCATCGTCACCGCCCAGGGCGGCGACTACACCAGCGAGGTCTATCCCAAGCTGCGCGGCGCGGGCTGGCAAGGCATCTGGATCGACGCCGCCAGCACCCTGCGCATGGCCGACGACGCCATCATCGTGCTCGATCCGGTCAACCGGCCGGTGATCGACGCGGCGCTCAAGCGTGGCGTGCGCAATTTCGTGGGCGGCAACTGCACGGTCAGCTGCATGCTGATGGGCCTGGCCGGCCTGTTCAACAACGACCTGGTCGAGTGGATGACCTCCATGACCTACCAGGCCGCCTCGGGCGGCGGCGCGCAGCACATGCGCGAACTGCTCACCCAGTTCGGCCTGCTCAACCAGGCAGTCAAGCCCTTGCTCGACGATCCGGCCGCGGCCATTCTCGATATCGACCGCGGCGTGCTGGCGCGCCAGCAGGATCCCTCGCTGCCGCAGGAGCATTTCGGCGTGCCGCTGGGCGGCAACCTGATCCCCTGGATCGACAAGGATCTGGGCGACGGCATGTCGCGCGAAGAGTGGAAGGCCGAGGCCGAGACCAACAAGATCCTCGGCCGCGGCGCGGCCTTCGGCACGCCGGCCACGCCTATCGACGGCCTGTGCGTGCGCATTGGCGCCATGCGCTGCCATAGCCAGGCGCTGACCATCAAGCTCAAGCGCGATGTGCCGCTCGACGAGATCGAGGACCTGATCGCGGCCGGCACGCAATGGGCCAAGGTCGTCCCCAACACCAAGGAAGACACGGTGAAGGCGCTGACGCCGGTGGCCGTGACGGGCACGCTGGATATCCCGGTGGGCCGCCTGCGCAAGCTGTCGATGGGGCCGCAGTACCTGGGCGCCTTCACGGTCGGCGATCAATTGCTGTGGGGTGCGGCCGAGCCGCTGCGCCGCATGCTGCGTATCGCGCTGGCCGAAGCCTGACGCGCTGCGCCGGCGCGCATGGCAGGACACAAGGGCGCCCGCGGGCGCCCTTGTCGCTGGCGCGCCGTTTTCGGCGGCAAGGGCCGCGGGTTTGTGAATCGTGGCCGATCCATTACACTTTTCCCCTGCATTTGCCGGCCATTCGCTCTGACCACGGAATCCTCATAAATATGCGTTCGACCTTGCGCCCTCTGCAGCCCGCCCGCCGCTCACAGGCCCTTTCGTGGGCCCTCGTCCTGGCGCTGGGGGCCGGGGCCACGGGGGCCGAAGCGGCCAGGCTCGGGCATGCGCGGGTGGTTTCGCCGCCCGGCGCTGGCTTGCAGGTCGTGGTGCCCCTGCTCGAACTGAGCGCCGACGACCTGGCTACCCTGCAGGTTTCGCTGGCCGACGAAGCAGCCTGGCGCCAGGCCGGCCTGACCCCGCCTGTGCCGCTGTCCAGCGCTACCGTGCGCGTCGAGCCGGGCGCCGACGCGTCGCGCCGCAACGTGCGTATTTCTTCCACCCAGCCGCCCGCGGGCAACGCGGTCGACGTGCTGCTGGACCTGCGCTCGGGCGCCGGGCAGCGGCAGGTCCAGGTCACCATCCTGGTGCCGCCGCGCGGCAGCGCCGCGCGCGTGGCGCCGGCCAGCGTGGGTACGCCCGCGCCGGCCGGCCAGGCCAGCGCCAGCTCGATCGACGTGCGGCGCGGCGATACGCTGTTCGGCATCGCCCAGCGCAATGCCGTGGCCGGCGCCAGCGTCTACCAGATGCTGGTGGCGCTGTGGCGCGCCAATCCCGAGGCCTTCATCCAGAACAACATGAACCTGGTGCGGGCCGGCGAAACGCTCGACATCCCCGACGCGGCCACGGTACGCGCCATCGATCCGGCCGAAGCGCGGCGCATTTTCGCCCAGCACGCCGAGGCCTTCGCGCGCTATCGCGGCCGCGCCGGCGCGCTGGCCGCGGGCAGCGCGGCCGTCAGCGGCGCCGGCGAGGCCGGCGCGGGCCGGCTGGGCAGCGCGTCGCAGGCCGAGGCGGCCGGCGCCGCCACGGCGCAGGACCGCCTGCGCCTGTCCAGCGCGCAGGGCGGCGCCAATGCGCAGGCCGATGCCGCGGGCGACGCCCGGGCCTCCGACGCGCGCGCGCTCGATGACGCCCAGCAACGTGTCGACAAACTGCAATCCAACGTCGATGCGCTCAGCCAGGCGGCTGGCGCCGGCAAGACGGCGGGCGGCGAGGGCGGCGCGTCCGCCAGCGCCTCGGCGGGCGCCGGCGGCCAGCCCGGCGCCGATGGCAAGGCCGGCGCCGATGGCAAGGCCGGCGCCGATGGCAAGCCTGGATCGGACGGCAAAGCCGGATCGGATGGCAAGCCGGGCGCCGATGGCCAGGCGGGCGCCGACGGCAAGCCTGGCGGCGCCGCGACCGGCGCGGGCGCGGCTTCCCCGGCTGGCGGGCCATCCGCTGGCTCGGCCGGCGGCAAGGGCGCCGCGGCCGCGGGCAATGGGCCTGCCGCGCCTGGCGCCGCGGGCTCGGCGCAGGGGAACACGTCCGGGTTGTCGCTGCCCGGCGGCGCGGCCGGGCAGGACGGGCAAGCGGGCAAGGGCGAACCGGCCCAGGGCGGCATGCCCGGCTGGCTGGCCGACAATCTGCTGGCCATCGTTACCGCGGTGCTGGCGCTCATCGTCTTCATCGTCGCCTGGGCCTTGCGCCGCGCCGGCGCCCGCCGCGACGACGACGACGAGGCCTCGGCGGCCTATCCGGAGCCCGCGCTGGACACGGCTGCGCTCACGCGCAAACTGGACTCGATCAGTCTCGACCTGGACGAGCCGCCCACCGACGAACCCCGTCCCGGCGGCAAGCGAACCTGATTCATGGCCCGCATTGCATTGGGGCTGGCCTATGACGGCTCGGCCTGGCAGGGTTGGCAGACGCAGCCGCATGGCGTGACCGTGCAGGATCAGGTCGAAGCCGCGCTGGCTTCGTTTGCGGGCGGCGGCGGGCCGGTGGCGACGGTCTGCGCCGGACGCACCGACACGGGCGTGCACGCCGCCATGCAGGTCATCCATCTCGATACCGATTTGCAGCGTCGCGACGAATCCTGGGTGCGCGGCGTCAACGCCTTCCTGCCGCCCAGCATCGCCGTCCAATGGGCGCGTCCGGTGAGCGAGGCCTTTCATGCGCGCTTCTCGGCGCGCTCGCGCACCTACGTCTACCTGTTGTGGCGCGGGCGCGTGCGGCCGGCGCTATGGGCCGGCCGGGCCGGCTGGTCGTTCCAGCCGCTGGATGTGCCGGCCATGCGCGCCGCGGCCCGCGCGCTGCTGGGCGAGCACGATTTCTCCAGCTTCCGCTCCTCGCAATGCCAGGCGCGCCACCCGGTGCGCACGCTCCACCGCCTCGACATCGACGAGCGCGGCGCATTCCTGGTGTTCACGCTGCGGGCCAACGCCTTTCTGCACCACATGGTGCGCAATCTGGTCGGCGCCTTGCTGCAGGTGGGGCAGGGACGCGAACCGGTGGCCTGGATGGAGGCCTTGCTGCGCGCGCGCGACCGGCGGCTGGGCGCGCCCACGTTCATGCCTGACGGTTTGTACCTTTCAGCGATCGAATACCCGGCGGAGTTCGGTTTTGACGAACTCGATGGTGGGATAACGCTGCTCTCGCCATTTACCGGCCCTTTAGGGTAATCAGCAGGGCGGCAAGACGGCCCGATCCCGATATCATTGCGGACGAAAAAAAAGCGGAACCCTCTATCAGGTTCACCGCGTGCGGCCGTTTTACGCAAACGGTCCGCGCTCAGCGCATTCTTCCACACCCAGGAGACATCCGTAATGCAACGCCGTTCGTTCCTCAAGCAGGCCACATTGGGCGCCGCCGCCGGTGGCGCGGCCCTGGCGGCCCCCGCCCTGGCGCAAGATTCCCCCACCATCCACTGGCGCCTGGCCTCCAGCTTTCCCCGCAGCGCCGACGCCATCTTCACGGGCGGCGAAAACCTGGCCAAATACGTAAATGAAGCCACGGACGGCAAGTTCAGCATCCGCGCGTTTCCCGCCGGCGAGATCGTGCCCGCGCTGCAAGTCCTGGACGCGGTCCAGAACGGCACCATCGAGTGCGGCCACACCGCCTCGTACTACTACTTCGGCAAGGATCCGGCGCTGTGCTTCGACGGCGCGGTGCCGTTCGGCCTGAATACCCGCCAGATGAACGCCTGGATGCGCCACGGCGACGGGCTGAAGCTGACGCGCGAGTTGTTCCAGAAGTACAACGTGGTCAATTTCCCGTGCGGCTACACGGGCACCCAGATGGGCGGGTGGTTCCGCAACGAGATCAAGTCTGTCGACGACCTGAAAGGGCTGAAGTTCCGCGCCAGCGCGTTCGCCGGGGCGGTGCTCTCGCGCCTGGGCGTGGTGCCGCAGCAGATTGCCGGCGGCGATATCTATCCCGCCCTGGAAAAGGGCACCATCGACGCGGCCGAATGGATCGGCCCGTACGACGACGAGAAACTGGGCTTCCACAAGGTGGCCAAGAACTACTATTTCCCCGGCTGGTGGGAGGGCACGCTGCAGGTATCGCTGTACGTCAACCAGGACGTCTACAACCAGCTGCCCAAGCATTACCAGGCCGTGCTGGCCCAGGCCGCGGCGGCCGCCACCAACGACATGATCGCCAAGTACGACGCCGAGAACCCGGCGGCCTTGCGCCGCCTGGTGGCCGAGGGCGCCCAGCTCAAGGCGTTCCCCAAGTCCGTCATGGAGGCTTGCTATACGCAGTCCCAGGCGGTCTACAAGGAATTCTCGGACAAGGATCCGATGTTCAAGCGCATCTACGAAAGCATGGTGGCTTTCCGCGACAATGAGATCCCCTGGTTCCGCGTGGCCGAAGGCAGCTACGACGGGTTCATGGCGACGGTGGCGCGGGGCAAATAAACCCGTTTCGACGCCACGCGGGCCGGCCGGACCGCCACAGGATATAAAATTCCCAGGTTTGGCCCGGCGCGGCGCCCGTCAAGAGCGGACGCGGCCCGTGGTTCCACGCACGGCGGCAACGGCCTGGCAATCCCAAAGCGGCCGCGTGCTTATCCCGGATGCCTGATGTCCAGGCGCCGGGCAAGAAGCCTTTTTTCAAGATATTCCCATCATGAAAGCATTACTCGCCTTATCGCGCGGCATAGACGCGCTGAACCTGCGGGTCGGCCGGGCCGTGACGTGGGTCACCTTGCTGGTGGTGCTGGTCAGTGCCGGCAACGCCGTGGTGCGCAAGGTGTTTCATACCAGTTCGAACGCCTGGCTGGAGTTGCAGTGGTACATGTTCGGCGCGATGTTCCTGCTGACCGCGGGCTACACGCTGCTGAAGAACGAACACGTGCGGGTGGACATTCTGTCCTCGCGGCTGCCGCGCTCCAAGCAGATCTGGATCGAGATCTTCGGGGTGGTGTTCTTTTTGCTGCCGGCGTGCACCCTGATCATGGTGCTGTCGTGGCCGGTGTTCATGGATTCGTACCTGAGCGGGGAGCTGTCGTCGAACTCGGGCGGGCTGATTCGCTGGCCGGTCAAGCTGTTGATTCCGGTGGGGTTTGCGCTGCTGGTGCTGGCCGGGCTGTCGCACCTGATCAAGTGCATCGGGTTTTTGCGCGGACTGTGTCCGGACCCGACCGCGCGCGAGGGCAGCAAGAGCGCCGAGGAGCTGCTGGCCGAGGAGATTGCCCGCGAAGCGCTGGAGCGCGAGTCGGCCGCCCAACAACAACGTCATAACAACGAAGGCCGCTGATCATGGAGTTTCTGATAGCCAATCTGGCGCCGATCATGTTTGCGACGCTGGTGCTGTTTCTGCTGCTGGGTTTTCCGGTGGCGTTCGCGCTGGCGGCCAACGGGATTCTGTATGGTCTGGTGGGCATCGAGCTGGACCTGCTCAGCCCGGCGCTGTTCCAGGCGTTGCCGCAGCGGGTGTTCGGCATTATTTCCAACGACACGCTGCTGGCGGTGCCGTTCTTTACCCTGATGGGGCTGGTGCTGGAGAGATCGGGCATGGCCGAGGACCTGCTCGAGACGATCGGCCAGGTGTTCGGTCCGTTGCGCGGGGGGCTGGCGATCGCGGTGGTGTTCGTGGGCGCGATGCTGGCGGCGACCACCGGCGTGGTGTCGGCCTCGGTGATCTCGATGGGGCTGATTTCGCTGCCCATCATGCTGCGCTACGGGTATGACAGGCGGCTGGCCAGCGGGGTGATCGCGGCCTCGGGCACGCTGTCGCAGATCATTCCGCCCTCGCTGGTGCTGATCATCCTGGCCGACCAGCTGGGCCGCTCGATCGGGGACATGTACCGCGCGGCGATGGTGCCGGGGTTCGTGCTGGCGGGGCTGTACATCGCCTACATCGTGATCGTCTCGCTGATCAAGCCCTCGGCGGCGCCGGCGCTGCCCGAGGAGGCGCGCACGTTTCGCGAGCCCAACGGCTCGCGCGGGGGGCGTTCGCTGCTGGTGCTGATGCTGATCTCCTCGCTGTCGGCCTACGTGCTGGGCCAGTGGCTGGAGAACGACACGGCGCCGGTCGATGAGCAGGTGGTGGTGAGCCTGCTGCTGTGGGGTCTGACGGCGTTCGTGATCGCGATCGCCAACAAGGTGTTTCGCCTGAGGATGCTCTCGGCGCTGGCCGAGCGGGTGACCTTCGTGATGATCCCGCCGCTGTTCCTGATTTTCCTGGTGCTGGGCACGATCTTCATCGGGGTGGCCACGCCCACCGAGGGCGGGGCGATGGGGGCGGTCGGGGCGATCATCATGGCGCTGATCCGCCGGCGGCTGACGCTGGACCTGCTCAAGCAGGCGATGGACACGACCACCAAGCTGTCGTGCTTCGTGGTGTTCATCCTGGTGGGCTCGACGGTGTTCGGGCTGACCTTCCGCGGCGTCAACGGCGACCTGTGGGTCGAGCACCTGCTGATCGGGCTGCCGGGCGGGGAGTGGGGGTTCCTGATCGTGGTCAGCGTGCTGACCTTCGTGCTGGCGTTCTTCCTGGACTTCTTCGAGCTGGCGTTCATCATCGTGCCGCTGCTGGGCCCGGTGGCCGACAAGATGGGCATCGACCTGATCTGGTTCGGGATCATCCTGGCGGTGAACATGCAGACCTCGTTCATGCACCCGCCGTTCGGCTTTGCGCTGTTCTACCTGCGCTCGGTCGCGCCCAAGGACGCCTACAAGGACAAGATCACCGGCAAGATCATCCAGCCGGTCACCACCGGCCAGATCTACTGGGGCTCGGTGCCGTTCATCGTGATCCAGCTGTTCATGGTGGCCGCCGTCATGCTCTTTCCCGGCATGGTCATGCACTACAAGGGCGGCCAGTCCACCGTCGATCCGGCCAGCGTGAAGATCGAGATCGAAAGCAATTATGGAACTAACATCTATGGAGACGAAAGTCCCGATCCCGGGGCGGCGTTCAAATAGGTAGCACGGTAGTCATGCGTACACGCGTCAAAATCTGCGGGCTGACCCGCGAACAGGACATCGCCAGCGCCGTCCAGGCTGGCGCCGATGCCATCGGCTTCGTGTTCTATCCGCCCAGCAAGCGCCATGTCGATCCGGTCCGCGCGGCGCAGCTGCGCCGCGCGGTGCCGGCCTTCGTCGATGTGGTGGCCCTGTTCGTCAACCCGCGGCCAGACGAGGTCCAGGCCGTGCTGGACCACGTGTCGCCCGACCTGCTGCAGTTCCACGGCGACGAGAGTCCGCAGGAGTGCGGCCGCTACGGCCGTCGCTACCTGCGGGCCTTTCGCGCCGGAGCCCCCGGCCTGGACAGCGCCGCCGGCCTGGCCGCGGCCTGTCGCCAATATGCCGACGCGGCTGGATGGCTGTTCGACAGCTACAGCGCCGGCTATGGCGGCAGCGGGCAGGGTTTCGACCACGGCCTGCTGGCCGGCGTGCAGGCCGATCCGGCCTCGCGCGCCGTCGTGCTGGCCGGCGGGCTGCACCCTGGCAACGTCGCCGACGCCGTGCGCGCCGTGCGGCCGTGGGCGGTCGATGTCAGCAGCGGCGTGGAGGACGCGCCCGGCATCAAGTCGGCCGACAAGATCCGGCAACTGATGGCGGCGATAAAAGACGTCGACCAAGTTGCACGCTGAAAAAAAGCCATATATAATTCTTCTTCTTTGCAGGCGGTTAGCTCAGTTGGTTAGAGCGCTACGTTGACATCGTAGAGGTCGTTGGTTCGAACCCAATACCGCCTACCAGAATTTGCGTCATGCCCGGCATGGCAAAAAAAGCCGCCAGATCCTTGATCTGGCGGCTTTTTCCATTGCCGCGGACAAACCGCGCCCGGGCAGGCCCGGGGCGGCTACCCGGCTGGCCTGTCCGGTTGGGCCTGTCCGATTGGGTCTGTCTATGGGTTGAAGTCGGGCTCTCCATACGGAAAGTAGTTTTCGACCTTGACGTTGCGGTAGGGCAGCGCGTCCAGGTGGACGGTGCCCAGGAACGGGTGGGGCGGTTCGACCAGGATGATGGCGCGGGCAAAGCCGCTGTCGTCGAAGCCGCGCCGGAAGTGCGCCCGCGACTTGATGACGAAAATATCGAAGTCCGACAGCTTCATCCCCATTTGCTCGAGCATTTCACGTTCGGTGATTTGCATGAGATAGGCGCTTACCACCAGGACATTGCCGTCGCCGAACGCGACGGTGTACCAGTCCGAGCGGCTGTTGGTCCCGTCCTGCGATTGGCCGTGGCCCAGTATCCGCCCCTGTACCTGGACGGGCTGCCCGGCCGAGTCGTCGACGCGCCCGCCCACGTGCTCGTCGAAGGCGTCGCCGGCTCGCGCGCCGCGCTGCTTGAGCCGGCTGACCAGCTCGTAGTCGGCCACCGTGGCGATCAGGGTGCGTCGCGCGCCGGTGCGCACGAGCTCCTGCAAGGTCCAGGTGGCGGCGCCGGAACGGTCGCTGTAGTCGGCCAGCACGACCGGCGAATTGCCCTTCGCGGTTTCCTCGTAGGCGCTGGCCACGCCGCGTTCGATCGGTTCGATGCGGGCGGCCTTGAGCAGGTCGTGGCGCGCGCGCCACGCGGCCTGGGCCATGTCGCGCGCAATCCGCTGCCCCAGTTCGGGCTTGCCATTGGTCAGCGTCTGGATGGTCATGCCGACATCGGGCACGTCCGCCCAGGGAAAGCCGAAGAAGACGTTGACGTAGGCGTCGGGCTCGCGGGCTTCCCAGGTCAGGGCGCGGTGCACCAGTTGCAGCCACGGCGAGGTTCCGCCCGTCCACTGGAGCACGGTGGGCGTGAGGATGGGAACCTTGATCGTCATCGTCGCGGGCCGGTATTCGCCGCGGATCGCGCGCACCATGGTGCGCGCGGCGCGCTCGCCCTGCAAGTGCATGTCATAGTGCGGGAAGTACTTCACGCAGAATGCCAGGTCGGCGGCCTGCAGGAATTGTTCGTCCTCGTTGCCGTGTGGATCGAATGTCGCGGCCAGGATGGCGGCGTCGCCCACGACCCGGCGCACCCGCCGCGCGATATCGGCCTCCGGCCGGTCGACGCCGCGCACCGCCATGGCCCCGTGCAACGCCATGTACACGCCGTCGAACGGGCCGCGTTGCGCCAGATCGTCGAGCATGATGCCGAGGAAGTGTTCGTAGGCTTCGTGGGTGACCCAGCCCGAGCCGATGCCGGTCTTGGGAAAGAGCGGCGACTCGATGCCGACCAGTTCGACTTCGGAGTATTCCCGGGCGCATTGCACGAAGCCGCCGAGATAGCCTTGGGCGTCGTAGCCCAGCAGCGCCTCGTCGCGGCACGGCGATCCATCGAATACGAAGTCATCGAGCTCGGTGTCCCGTTCGAGAAACGTGACGGTTTCGTGGGAAAAATGAAGGACCGCGATACGGGTTTTCTGCATGGCTGGCATCGTGAAGGGGTTGATGCGCCACGGGCGCCCGTGGGCGCCGCGTGGTCTTGCTTCGGTCGGCGCCGGCGTGGATGGCGACGCCGCGATCATGGCTCAGTTCTGTTTTTCTATCCCGGCCTCGGCGATGACCTTGGCCCATTTCTGCTGTTCGGCGCCGATGAAGCGGCGGAAATCGTCGCCGAAGACGGTGCCGGCAGTGCCGCCGGCCGCGCCCAGGTCGCGGCGCAGGGCGTCGCTTTGCATCACGGTTTTCAGCGCGGCCGAGATTTTCTGCACGATCGGGTCCGGGACGCCCTTGGGCAGGATCAGTCCGCCCCAGGAGATATTCTCGAAGCCCGGCAGGCCCGACTCGGAGAAAGTCGGAATATCGGGATGGGCGGCGTCGCGTTCGCGCGAGGTGATGGCCAGCGCCTTGAGCTTGCCGCTTTCGACCAGCGGCATCGCGACCGAAATGTTCGTCACGGTGTAGTCGATGCGGCCGCCGGTGAGATCCTGCAGGGATGCCGGGTCGCCGTTGTACGGGACGAACAGGACATCGATGCCCGCCATGCTCTTGAGGAGTTCGCCGCCCATGTGGCCGCTGCTGCCGATGCCGGCGGCCGCGTAGCTCAGCTTGCCGGGCGCCTTCTTGGCGGCCGCGATGAGCTCGCCAAGGTTCCTGTAGGGCGAGTTGCCTGGCACGACCAGGACGTTCGCGACCGAGAACATGGCGCCCACGGGCGTGAAGTCCGCGTCGGCGTCATAGGGCAGTTTGTTGAACAGCGCCGGATTGACCGTCAACGTATTGATGTTGCCATAGCCGAAGGTCGAACCGTCCGGGCGCGCGCGCTTGATGCTGGCCATGCCGATCGAGCCGGCCGCGCCCGGCTTGTTCTCGATGACGATATTGGCGTTGAGCGCCTTGCCCAGATGCGTCATCGTGATGCGCGTGAAGATGTCGGCGGAGCCGCCCGCCGCCGACGGGATGATCATGGTGATGGGCTTGTCGGGCCACGTCTCGGAGGCCGGTTGCGCCGCAGCCGGGCAGGACAGCGCCAGCGCCGCCGCCAGCGCAAGGGTTCGGGTGAGTGTCATGGCAGATTTCCAATGGATGGGACGAAGTGGGTAGGTATGCGCTGGCGCGGTCCGGCCGTCGAGCGGCCGGGCGGATTTCATCCGGCGCGCGCGCCGACGAGCGCGCTTGCTGTCCTAGACATTTTGTCTCGTGATAGACTTATTTTCAACAACGAGCAGGGGCTTTCAGCGTAAACCCCTAAGCGCGGCGGGAAGGCGGCCGCTTCCCGCCGGGACGATCGGCCCTGTCCGTGCATCGCGGCGGCGCATCATCGATCGCTACAATACCGGCCTATCGTCGAGGGACCACTCATGGCAAAGAGGCAGGGCAGCAAGGAAAACCAGGCCTTGGTCGAGCAAGTCATGCAGATCGCGGCGGGGCTGGGCGAGACCCTGGCGCCGTTCACCGAGGTGGTGGTGCACGACTTGCGCACGCCCAGGCACGCCATTCTTGCCATCCACAACAACCTGTCGGGCAGGACGGTCGGCGATCCCGCCACCGAACTGGGCCTGGCGCGCATCGCCGATAACAACTATCCGCAGATCATCGCCAACTACCCGAACAAGTTCGCCGACGGGCGCCGCTCGAAAAGCACGTCGATCGGCATCAAGGACAGCGAGGGGCGCTACGTCGCGGCGCTGTGCCTGAACGTGGACGTGACCTTGTTCAAGGGGCTGGCAAGCATCCTGGAGAAGTTCTCCAGCGTGGAAGGCGACACCGTGAGGGAATCGCTCGACCCGGCCAGCGCCGACGCCATCCGGGCGCGGATCGACCAGTTCGCGCTCGACCTTGCCACCACGCCGCAGGCGCTTGGCGCCGAGCACCGGCGGGCACTGATGCAGCAGCTCAGGGACGAGGGATATCTCGACCTGCGGCGCGCCAAGGAAACCGTGGCCGAACACCTGGGCGTGTCCAGGGCCACCGTGTACAAGGCGATCAAGTAGGCGGCCACAGCCTGGCCGCGCCTGCGCCTATCGGACGAATTTGCATTGTTTGAAAGTCGTGATTTCCATCCCGGGCTATCTTTGCTGCACTTTCGGGAGAGGAAACCATGCAACCACTTTTCAAGCGCTGCGGCGCGGAGTTTTTCGGTACGTTCTGGCTGGTTCTGGGCGGTTGCGGCAGCGCCGTGCTGGCCGCCGGGGTGCCGCAGGTCGGCATCGGCTACGCCGGCGTGGCGCTCGCGTTCGGCCTGACCGTGCTGACCATGGCCTACGCCGTGGGCCATATATCCGGCGGGCACTTCAATCCGGCGGTCACGGTGGGGCTGGCGGCGTCGGGGCGTTTCGGATGGCGTGACGTGCCGCCGTACATCGTGGCGCAGGTGGTGGGCGCCATCGTGGCGGCCGCCACGCTGGCCAGCATTGCGCAGGGCGTCGCGGGTTTCGACCTGGTGGCCAGCAAGTTCGCCGCCAACGGTTATGGCGACCACTCGCCCGGCAAGTATTCGATGCAGGCCGCGCTGATCTGCGAGATCGTGCTGAGCGCCGGATTCGTGTTCGTCATCCTGGGCGCAACCGACAAGCGGGCGCCTGCCGGGTTCGCGCCGATCCCGATCGGGTTGGCGCTGACGCTGATCCACCTGATCAGCATTCCGGTCACCAATACCTCGGTCAATCCGGCGCGTTCCACCGGCCCCGCGCTGTTCGTCGGCGGCTGGGCCCTGGAGCAGTTGTGGCTGTTCTGGGTGGCCCCCATCGCGGGGGCGCTGGTCGGTGCGCTGGCGTACCGGCTGGTGGGCACGCCCAGCGCGCAGCGCTGAGGCCGGCACGGGCGGCGGCCTCGGCGCCGCCGCATCTTACATGGGCAGGGCGTCGTCGTCCTCGTCTTCGTCGTCCTGCTCGAGGGCGTCGTAACCTTGCCAGGTCAGGCGCCAGGCGCCGCCGTCGACCGCCTTGACCAGGCCGGCATCGGCCATGATGTCCAGGTGATGCGCCACCCATTCCGCGGCGACGCCATTGCCGTTCTCGTCGACGACGGCGGTTTCGATCTGGTCGATGGCCAGGGCAGGAAGATCGGCGTCGGCGATGGTGCGCAGGATGGCAACCACCAAATCGAAGTCGCGTTGCATGGGAGAACCTCTGATATCGGAAAGAAAGATCGTTGACGTTACCAGAGCCGCATGTCGCCGGCCACCGTTGTTTTGCCGCACCGGCAGGTTCCGGGACGTTTTGCGGCCTTGAGCCAGATCAAGGCCGGCTTGCCGCCACGGCCGCACAATGTGGCCATCATGCCCGATACGCTGATCCCCGAACGTTGCGCCGACGCGCCCAGGGCCCGTCCCGTTTTTCCGGACAGCCTGCTCAGCCGCCTGGACAGGAACGGCCCCCGCTATACCTCGTATCCGACCGCCGATCGCTATCACGACGGCTTCGGCACGCACGACTACCGCCAGGCCCTGGCCGAGCGGGCAGCCTCGCGCCGCGGCGAGCCGATGTCGCTGTACGTGCACGTGCCGTTCTGCGACTCTGTCTGTTACTACTGCGCCTGCAACAAGGTCGTGACGCGGCGCCATGAGCGCGCCGCGCCCTATCTGGACGCCCTGGGCCAGGAACTCGCCCTCCACGTGGAGGCGCTGGGCGGCGGCGAGCCGGTGTCCCACCTGCATCTGGGCGGAGGAACGCCGACGTTCCTGTCGGATGCCGAGTTGACGCGCTTGATGGCGATGCTGCGCGGCGCCTTCACCCTGACGCCCGACGCGGAAGTATCGATCGAAGTGGACCCCCGTACGGCAGACCGCGGCCGGCTGGCGCACCTGCGCGGGCTGGGTTTCAACCGCCTCAGTTTCGGCGTGCAGGATTTCGATCCGCGGGTGCAGCAGGCGGTGCACCGGGTGCAGCCTTTCGAGGATGTCCGGCAACTGATGCTGGCCGCCCGCGAGCTGGGGTTCGGATCGATCAACGTGGACCTGATCTACGGCCTGCCTCATCAGACGCTGGCATCGTTCGCCCGTACGGTGGCGCAGGTGGGCGAGCTGCGGCCGGACCGCATCGCCCTGTACGCCTACGCGCACCTGCCGCAACGCTTCGCGCCGCAGCGCCGCATCCTGGCCGCGGACCTGCCCGATGCGAGCGCCCGTGTCGGCTTGCTGGGCGATGCCATCGCGGGCTTTCTCGAGCTGGGGTATGTCTACATCGGCATGGATCATTTCGCCCTGCCGGACGATGCCCTGGCCGTCGCCCGGCGCGAGGGCCGGCTGCATCGCAACTTCCAGGGCTATACGGCGCAGCCCGACGGCGACCTGATTGCCCTGGGCGTGTCCGCCATCGGCAAGGTGGGCAACGTGTACAGCCAGAACGTCAAGACGCTGGACGCCTATTACGGCGCGCTTGCGCAGGCGCGGCTGCCCGTCGAGCGGGGCCTGCGCCTGTCGGCCGACGACGAATTCAGGCGCCGCCTGATCATGGACGTGATGTGCCGTGGCCGGCTGGCGCTGGCCGAGCTGCATGGACCGGCCGGCGAGGCCGCCGACACGGCGTTCGGCCCCGAGCTGGCGCGTTTGCGGGAACTGGCCGGACTGGGGCTGGTGACCCTGGACGCCGGGGTGATGCAGGTGACCGGACTGGGTTGGTATTTCGTGCGGGCCGTCGCCATGACGTTCGATCGCTACCTGCGCGAGGCCGCCCCGGCCGCGAGCTACTCGCGCATCGTCTAGGGCGGCGCGGGTTGCTGCTCCTGCGCCATGGCGTCGCCTCCCAGCGCGTCGAGGCTGGCCAGCATGGCCTGCTCGAGTTGCAGCAGACGGTTTTCCAGCGCCGCGGCCTGGCTCCACAGCTGGCTGCCGCGCCTGGGCAGCTGCCGGTGCACGGCCTCCAGGCGCGCCAGCGTTTCGGGGTCGGGCCAGAGGGTGCAAATGGCGCCCTTGGCCCGATGCAGGCGCTCGCGTACCGTGGCGTTGTCGCGCTGGCGCAAAGCGCGGCGGATTTCGAGGCGGTCGTCGCGCAGGCACCGCAGCGCCAGCTCCAGCAGGGCGCGTTGCTGCGCAGGGCCGCGGCATAGCCATTGGACGCAGAGGGTCCCGGAGGCTTGATGTTGCTTGGCCATGGGATTCAGCCATAGACGTTTTGCTCGAACTTCTCGTTCAGGTACAGGGCCAGCGCGAGGTCGTCGGCCAGGCCCAGCTTCTTCATGGCGCGGCGCTTGTGGGTGCTGACGGTTTTCTTGCTGCGCAAAAGGCGGCCGGATATCTGGGTTACGGAAAATCCCTGCGCGATTTGGCGCAGGATTTCACGTTCGGCATTGGTGAGGCGGGAATCCGGCGGATCGGGGACGGTGGCGCGCAACTGGCCCGTGCGGGCGCTGAAGAACGCCCGCCGGCTGACCGCGGTCGTGCGGATCAGTTCGGCCAGCAGGCTCAGCGGCGCGCCCTTGGGCAGGAAGCCGTTGGCCCCGGCGCGGAAGGCCGCGTACTCGGTTTCGTGCGCCTTGCCGGCCGAAATCGTGATCACGACCATGTCGGGGCAGAGGCGGCGCAGGCGGCGGATGAAGTCCACGCCGTCCCAGCTTTGTGCCGGCATGAAGAAATCGATGACGGCCGCGTCGCAAGGATGGCGCTTGAGCTGGTGGGCGAGCGCGACGGCGTTGGTCTCGGTCAGCGCGACCTCGAAGTCGCCGTGTTCGCCCAGGTACGCGCTCAGGCCTACCGCGACGGCGGGATGGTCGTCCAGGATGGCGACCCGCAGGCGGTGGCTGGGGCGCGATAGCAGCATGTAGCGGCGCGCCGACGCCCCGGCGGGCTGGGCGGTTGGGGGATAGGCGGCGGGGGGGTGGGCCGCGCAGCCCTGCCCGGCGAGGACTGGCGCGGCGCGGGTTAGGCGGTGAGGCATGGGGGCTCCTTCTATGCCTGGCGTCACGAGCGACAAGCTCGGCTGTCATTGCAGGTTACGAGGGTTTTGAGAGGAGTCCGATAAGTGGTCGGAAAATCAGACAGATCCAGTGTGGGGCGCATGCAGCAGGCGCGGGGGCGAAAGGTGCTACAATTGGCGACGTTTGGCATGCCGACCCGCGTGCCACCCTTGACGCATATCCGAGGCACGATCCAGATGCTGCTCCGCCCGACACGAACTACGACCGGAATCTTCCGCACTCAGTCGCGTTAATGATTTCATGCGTCGGGTTGGTATCGCGTCATTGCGGTAAATACTCAACAAGGCACCAGACAAAACGCGGCCAGGCAGCCGCGTTTTTCGTTTCCAAATCCAGGAATTCCTTCGATGGTACAAATTACCTTGCCGGATGGCTCGCAGCGCCAGTATCCCGGTCCCGTGACGGTGGCCGAGGTGGCGCAATCCATAGGCGCCGGGCTGGCCAAGGCGGCCCTGGCCGGACGCGTCGCGTTCGACGGCGCCGAGCCCCGGCTGGTCGATACCAGCTTCCGCATCGACAATGACGCGCAGCTCGCCATCGTTACCGCCAAGGATGCCGACGGCCTGGACCTGATCCGGCACTCGACGGCGCACCTGCTGGCCTACGCCGTGAAGTCGCTCTTCCCGGATGCCCAGGTCACCATCGGCCCGGTGATCGACAACGGGTTCTACTACGATTTTTCGTATAAGCGCCCCTTCACGCCGGAAGACCTGCAGGCCATCGAGAAGAAAATGGCCGAGCTGGCGCGCAAGGACGAGGTCGTCACGCGCGAGGAATGGTCGCGCGACGACGCGGTCGCCTATTTCAAGGGCATCGGCGAGGTCTACAAGGCCGAGATCATCGCCTCGATTCCGTCCAACGAAACCCTCAGCCTGTACCGGGAAGGCGATTTCATCGACCTGTGCCGCGGCCCCCACGTGCCCTCGACCGGCAAGCTGAAGGTCTTCAAGCTGATGAAGGTGGCCGGCGCCTACTGGCGCGGCGACAGCAAGAACGAGATGCTGCAGCGGATCTACGGCACGGCCTGGGCGAGCAAGGACGACCAGGATGCCTACCTGCACATGCTCGAGGAGGCCGAGCGGCGCGACCATCGCAAGATCGGCCGCGAACTCGACCTGTTCCATTTCCAGGACGAGGCGCCCGGGCTGATCTTCTGGCATCCGAAGGGCTGGGCGCTGTGGCAGCAGGTCGAGCAGTACATGCGCAAGGTGTACCAGGACAACGGCTACCAGGAGGTCAAGGCGCCGCAGATCCTCGACCTGACGCTGTGGAAGAAGACGGGCCACTGGGACAACTATCGCGAAAACATGTTCACGACCGAGTCCGAAAACCGGGTCTACGGTCTGAAGCCCATGAATTGCCCCGGGCACGTGCAGATCTTCAATGCCGGCCTGCATTCCTATCGCGAATTGCCGCTGCGTTACGGCGAGTTCGGGCAATGCCACCGCAACGAGCCGTCGGGATCGCTGCACGGCATGATGCGGGTGCGCGGCTTTACCCAGGACGACGGCCACATTTTCTGTACCGAAGACCAGTTGCAGGACGAGTGCGCCGCATTCACCGCCTTGCTGCAGAAGGTCTACAAGGACTTCGGCTTTACCGAGGTGTTGTACAAAGTCGCCACGCGTCCTGAAAAGCGTATCGGCAGCGACGAGATCTGGGACAAGGCCGAAACCGCCCTGATGGAAAGCCTGCGCCGTACCGGCTGCGAATTCGAGATCTCGCCGGGCGAGGGCGCTTTCTATGGCCCCAAGGTCGAATACACGCTCAAGGACGCCATCGGGCGCCATTGGCAGTGCGGCACGATCCAGGTCGATTTTTCCATGCCCGTGCGGCTGGGCGCCGAGTATGTCGACCAGAACGACCAGCGTCGTCCGCCGGTCATGCTGCACCGTGCCATCCTCGGTTCGCTGGAGCGTTTCATCGGCATGCTGATCGAAAACCATGCCGGCGCCATGCCGCCCTGGCTGGCCCCGTTGCAGGCGGTGGTATGCTGCATCTCCGAGCATTCCGCCGATTATGCGGCACAAATAACACAAAGCCTGAAAAAACAAGGCTTTAGAGTGCAGGCGGATTTGCGTGGTGAAAAGATCACTCGTAAAATCCGTGAACACAGCCTGCAAAAAATCCCGTATCTCCTCGTCGTTGGTGACAAGGAGATGCAAAACGGCACCGTCGCGGTGCGGGGATTGGGTGGCCTTGATCTGGGCGTCATCGCGCTCGATGATTTCATCGCGCGTCTGGCCGAGGATATTTCCACCCGCCGCAATGTCACCCAACCCGCGAGCGCTGCTTAACCTTTCTAGGAGTCGTCAACATCGCCACTGAAAAAGCCATACGCATCAACGGTGAAATCCGCGTCCCCGAGGTGCGCCTGATAGGTCTGGACGGAGAACAGCTGGGCATCGTCAAGATTGCCGATGCGTTCCGTCTTTCCGAGCAAAGCGACGTGGACCTGGTCGAGATCGCGCCCAACGCCGATCCCCCGGTTTGCCGCTTGATGGATTACGGTAAGTTCAAGTACCAGGAACAGAAACGCCAGGCCGAGGCCCGGTCGAAGCAGAAGGTCATCCAGGTCAAGGAAGTCAAGTTCCGCCCGGCGACCGACGAGGGCGACTACCAGGTCAAGCTGCGTAACCTGCGCCGCTTCCTCGAAGAGGGAGACAAGGCCAAGGTCACGCTGCGCTTCCGAGGCCGGGAAATGGCCCACCAGGAACTGGGCATGCGGGTGCTTGAGCGGGTGCGCGACGATCTGATCGAACTGGCCCAGGTCGAGGCGATGCCCAAGCTGGAAGGCCGTCAGATGGTCATGGTGCTTGCGCCGCGCAAGAAGGCCGTCGGCAAGCCCGACGCGGCAGGCTGACCCCATCCCCGGCCCGGTTGCCCGCAAGGGCGGCCGGGCCGGCTTGCGTGCGGCCCGTGCGGCCCCATCCTTCAAACAGCCTAGTCAATCCTGCCTGCGCGGGCACGTGGCGCGGCGTACGTATCGGGTGCCGAGATGCACGTATTGTTCATTATCGATCCCTTGCCGCTGCTCAAGGCGTACAAGGACAGTTCCGTTGCCATGATGCAGGCGCTGCAGGCCCGGGGGCACACCCTGAGCGTTGCGCTGCAAGGCGATCTCTACATCGATGCGGGCGAGGTCAGGACGCGCTTTGCGCCCATCGCGCTGCGGGACGACGCCGACCTCCACGGGCATGACTGGTGGCGCGAAACCGGCGCGGCCGACGAGGCGCCGCTGGCGCGCTTCGATGCGGTGGTGATGCGCAAGGATCCCCCGTTCGACATGGAATACGTGTACTCGACGCACCTGCTCGAGTACGCGCAGCAGCAGGGCGCCCGCGTATTCAACAGCGGGGCGGCGATCCGCAATCATCCCGAGAAGCTGGCGATCACCGAGTTTCCCGACCTGACCACGCCCACGCTGGTTACGCGCGACATGGGGCGCATCAGGGCTTTTCACGCCGCCCAGGGCGACGTCATCGTCAAGCCGCTGGACGGCATGGGAGGCACCGGGATCTTCCGCCTGCAGCGCAGCGAGCCCAACCTGAACGCGATCCTCGAAACCCTGACCGACAACGGCGCGCGCACGATCATGGCGCAGCGCTATATCCCCGAGATCGTCAAGGGCGACAAGCGCATCCTGCTCATCGGCGGCGAGCCGGTGCCGTATTCGCTGGCGCGCATACCGCTGGCCGGCGAGACGCGCGGCAACCTGGCGGCCGGCGGGCGGGGCGTGGCCCAGCCGCTGTCCGAGCGCGACCTGCACCTGGCCCGGACGGTGGCCGACCGGCTGGCCGGTCGCGGACTGCTGCTGGTTGGGCTGGACGTGATCGGCGACTACATTACCGAAGTCAATGTCACCAGCCCGACCTGTTTTGTCGAGATCACCGAACAGACGGGCTTCAACGTACCGGAGATGTTCGCCGTGGCGCTGGAAGGCGCCGCCGGCTGAACTTGCAGCTATGACTGGCATCGTTATCGTCGTGCACGCCCCGCTGGGCAGCGCCATGCGCGAGAGCGTCGCCCACGTGCTGGGCGACGCGACCGAAGCGCTGGCCGTGCACGACATCCACCCCGAGGATTTGCCCGATGACGCGGCGCCCCGGGTGCTGGCCGATATCCTGCGCGTGGACCAGGGGCAGGGCGTGCTGGTCCTGACCGACCTGATCGGCGCCACGCCGGCCAATATCGCCAAGCGCGCCGTGGCCGATGCGCAGGCGCAAGGCATCCAGTGCTGCGTGCTGGCGGGGTTGAATACGCCCATGTTGCTGCGGGCCCTGACTTATCGCAATCTTTCGCTGGCCGAGACGCGCGAAAAGGCGCTCGCGGGCGGCGTCCAGGGTTGCTTGCGTGTAGACTGACGGGCGAGAAAACGCCGAGAGTAAATTGATGGCGCAGCAGTTCCGCCTTGCCGGGCCGGCAGTCCGCCCCCGGCAAGACGCGGGATTGCGGCGGCCGCCGTTGCCAGACCAGAACTTATGCCTAGCTCAGACATCGTCATTAGCAACAAACTCGGGCTGCACGCCCGGGCCGCCGCCAAGCTGACGCAGCTGGCCAGCCGCTTCAGCAGCGAGATCTTCATTTCGCGCGGCGCGCAACGCGTCAACGCCAAGAGCATCATGGGCGTGATGATGCTGGCTGCCGGGCTGGGCGTGACAGTCAGGCTGGAGGCCTCGGGCAGCGACGCCGACCAGGCGCTGTCCGAAATTCAAACTCTGTTCGACAATAAATTCGGTGAGCAGGAATAGCAAAACCCCAGGTTCCGGCAGCCTGCCATCGGCGCGGGCTGCATCGTCTACGCGCTCTTCCATCCCATCCCCTTCTTCTGACATCGCCGCCGGCCCGGTCGTCTGCCTGCACGGCAAAGGCGTGGCGCGCGGCTATGCGATCGGTCGCGCGGTGGTCATGGGCGCGGCGGCGCTCGAAGTCGCCCACTACCGCATCGCGCCCGAAGATGTCGCGGCCGAAAGCCGACGGCTGACCGAGGCGCTGGCCAAGGCGCAGGCCGATCTGCTGCAGATGGCCGACACCCTGCCCGAGGACGCGCCGCGTGAACTGGGCGCCATGCTCAATGTGCACCGGCTGCTGCTGGGCGATCCCTTGCTGGCCGAGCAGGCGCTGGCGCTGATCGCCGAGCGGCACTACAACGCCGAGTGGGCGCTGACCGCGCAAGGGCAGATCCTGGGCCAGCAGTTCGAGGCCATGGAAGACGAATACCTGCGCGAGCGCGGCGGCGACGTGCGCCAGGTCATCGAACGGGCGCTGCACGTGCTGGCGGGCACCTCGGTCATGCTGCCCGACGGCGCCCAGCTCGACGGCGACGATCCGCTGGTGGTGGTGGCGCACGATATTTCGCCGGCCGACATGCTGCGGTTGCGCGGCGGGCGCTTCGCGGCCTTCGTGACCGACCTGGGCGGCCCGACCTCGCACACCGCGATCGTGGCGCGCAGCATGGGCGTGCCGGCGGTGGTCGCGCTGGGCAATGTGCGCGAACTGGTGCGCGACGGCGACATGCTGATCGTCGACGGCGCGGACGGCGTGGTGGTGCTCAATCCCTCGCCCCGCATCCTGGCCGAGTACCAGGCGCGCCAGCGGGTGTACGCCGACGAGCGCGCCGAGCTGGCGTTGCTGCGCGACGAGCCGGCTGTCACCCTCGATGGTATCGATATCGTGCTGCACGCCAATATCGAACTGCCCGAGGAGGCCGGCCTGGCGCTGGCCTGTGGGGCCCATGGCATCGGCCTGTTCCGCAGCGAATTCCTGTTCATGGGCCGGCCCGACCTGCCTGGCGAGGAAGAGCAGTACGAGGCCTATGCCTCCGTGGTGAAGGTGATGGCGGGCCGGCCGGTGACGATCCGCACGCTGGATATCGGCGCCGACAAGACGCTCGATGACGAGGCGACGGTCGCCACCAATCCGGCGCTGGGCCAACGGGCCATCCGCTATTGCCTGGCGCGGCCCGAAATGTTCGCCACGCAGCTGCGCGCCATCCTGCGGGCTTCGGCCCACGGCCCGGTGCGGGTGCTGATTCCGATGATCGCGCATATGCACGAAGTGCACGCCACGTATGCCGCGCTCGAGTCCGCCCGCCGTGAGCTCGATGCGCGCGGCCAGCCCTATGCGGCGCGCATCGAGGTGGGGGCCATGGTCGAAATCCCGGCCATTGCGATTGCGATCGAGCCGTTCGCCCAGGCGCTCGATTTCCTGTCCATCGGCACCAACGACCTGATCCAGTACACGCTCGCGATCGATCGCGGCGACCACGATGTGGCGGGCCTGTACGACCCGTTGCATCCAGCCGTGTTGCGCCTGGTGGCCAATACCATCAATGCGGGCGAGCGCGCCGGCAAGCCGGTGGCCGTATGCGGCGAGATGGCGGGCGATGCGCGGCTGACGCGCCTGTTGCTCGGGCTGGGGCTGACCGAGTTCTCCATGCACCCGCAGCAGTTGCTCGACGTCAAGCGCGAGGTTCGGCGCGCCCATTCCAATGCCCTGCGGGTCAAGGTCGCCGCGGCGCTGAACCGGGCCTTGCCCATCGACCCCGACACGCTCGACGCGCTCTGACAGGGCGGCGACGCGGCAAGACGGCTCCCTGCGGAGCCGTTTTTCTCGTTGCGTCGCACAACGGGCAGGACTAAGATGAAATGCATGCGGTTTCTCAGCGCGCTTTTCTCAAGGAGAGAATCATGGGCGACGCGACACGCAGCAACGGTGAGCCGGCCACCTCTTCAGCCCGGCGCGCCACCCTGGTACCCGTGAGGGGCGGCGGGTGGCGGCGAGTCAAGTCCGGCGCCGCCGGGTTTCTCGACGCAATCGGCGAAGTCCTGCATGCCATGGACGAGGGCCGGCGCCAGCATCCAGTGATTTCGGCGCATCGGCGCCAGTAGCGGCGCCGGCCGTGCGCCACGGCGCCCGGCCCGCGGGCGCCGCGGGGATGATGTCCTCACCCCTTGAGCGTGGCGTCCATGCTGATCCTGGCATTGAGCACTTTCGACACGGGGCAACCGGCCTTGGCCTTGGCGGCCGCGTCGGCGAAGCTGTCTTTCGTGGCGCCGGGAACGACTGCGTTCACGGTCAGGTGCACGGCGGTGATGGTGAAGCCGTCGTCGGTCTTGTCCAGCGTGACTTCGGCCGTGGTTTCGATGCTGTCGGCCTTCAGGCCTGCCTCGCCCAGGATATTGGACAGCGCCATGGAAAAGCAGCCCGCGTGCGCGGCGCCCAGCAGTTCTTCCGGGTTGGTGCCCGGCTGGTCCGCGAAACGGGTATTGAAGCCATAGGGCTGGTTCTTCAGCGCGCCGCTCTGGCTCGAGATCGTGCCTTGCCCGGACTTGAGGTCGCCCTTCCAGACGGCGGATGCGGTTTTCTTCATGGGGACTCCTTGCGGTGAATAGGCGCGGCGGCCGGGTAGCGTGCCGCCGATGCGGGAACCCGGGGTGCGGGTCGCTTCATGATATCGCTCCAGGCAGGGCCAAACTGTGTCCAGGGGTACGCGCGCGACGCCAGGCAGGGCGATAATGCAGGCTCCTCCGGAGGCCACATGCTGCAAATCGACGCTGAACACACCCGCCGCGCGCTGCGCTTCACGACGGTCATCGACGCCCTGCGCGACGCCTTTCGCGGCGGCGCCCAGGTGCCGCCGCGCCACGTCCACGCCATCGAGTCCGGCGGCGCGCAAGGTACGGCGCTGATCATGCCGGCCTGGAACGACGCCGGCTATTTCGGGGTCAAGATCATCAACATCTTTCCCGCCAATACCCACCAGGGGCTGCCCGGTCTGCATGCGACCTACACGCTGTACAGCGCCCGTACCGGGGTGCCGCTGGCGCAGGTCGATGGCGACGTCGTGACCGCCTATCGGACCGCCGGGGCGGCCGCGCTGGGCGCTTCGTACCTGGCCCGCGCCGACGCCAGGGTGCTGCTGATCCTGGGTTCGGGCCGGATCGCCGGGCTGGTGGCGCCGGCGATGCGCGCCGTGCGTCCGATCGACCGTGTATTGGTGTGGAACGTGCGGCCTGCCGGCGCGCAACGCCTGGCCGCCGGATTGCGCGAGCAGGGCTACGACGCGCAGGCGGTCACCGACCTGCAGGCCGCGGTCGGGCAGGCCGACATCGTCAGCTGCGCCACCTTGTCCACCGAGCCGCTGGTGCGCGGCGAGTGGCTGCGGCCGGGCGTGCATCTGGACCTGATCGGCAGCTTCACGCCCGAGATGAAGGAGACCGACCCGCAGTGTTTCGCCGGTACCTCCGTATATGTGGATACCGATGAGGCGCCCACCAAGGCCGGCGACCTGCTCGAAGCCTTCGCGGCCGGCACGCTGGCGCGCACGCAGATCCGCGGCACCCTGGCCGACCTGGCGGCGGGCCGCGCGCCGGGCAGGCGCGATGCGGCCGAAATCACCGTATTCAAGGCGGTCGGCAGCGCGCTGGAAGATCTGACGCTGGCCGCCCTGGTATACGAGGCGCGGCAGGGCGATGTTCAGGCACAATAAAGGCGAATTTCCTCTTACCACTTTCCACAGGCTCTCGAACCATGTCTACTCTGCTCGCTCGCCTGGCCGTCCTGGCCACGGCCCTGGTCCCCGCGTTTGCCGCGCAGGCCGAAGTCGTCATCGGCGTTGACGTCTCCACGACCGGGCCGGCGGCGGCGATAGGCATCCAGACCAACAACGCGATCCGCCTGTGGCCGGCTACGCTGGGCGGCGAGCCGGCCCGCTACGTGGTGCTGGACGACGGCACCGATGTCAGCCGTGCCGTGAAGAACATGCGCAAGCTGACCTCCGAGGACAAGGTCGACGCCATCGTCGGCCCGAACACCACCGCGGCCGCGCTGGCGGGCCTGGACGTGCTGGCCGAGACCAAGACGCCGATGATCGCCCTGGCGGCGTCGGCGGTGATCGTCGAGCCCGTGTCCGACCCCAAGCGCGCCTGGGCGTTCAAGATGCCGCAGAACGACTCCTTGATGGCGTCCGTGCTGGTGCAGGACATGAAAAAGAAGGGCGTGAAGACCGTGGCCTTCATCGGTTTTGCCGATTCGTATGGCGACAGCTGGTGGAAGGAGTTTTCGCAGGCGGCCGGCGACGACCTCAAGATCGTGGCGCAGGAGCGCTTCCAGCGTACCGACGCCTCGGTGGTGGGGCAGGTGCTCAAGGTGATCGCGGCCAAGCCGGATGCGGTGTTGATCGCCGGGGCCGGAACGCCCTCGGCGCTGCCGCAGAAGACCCTGCTCGAACGCGGCTATGCCGGCAAGGTGTACCAGACCCATGGCATCGGCACTTTGGAGTTCCTGCAAGTCGGCGGGCGCGACGTGGAGGGAACCCTGTTTCCCACCGGCCCGGGCGTGGTCGCGCGCGAACTGCCCGACAGCAACCCGGTCAAGAAAGTGGCGGTGGAATTCGCCGACAAGTATGAGGCCCAGTACGGCGCCAATACGCTGACCCAGTTTGCCGGCGACGCCTATGGCGCCTGGATCCTGCTCGATTCGGCGGTGGCCCGCGCGCTCAAGACCGGCGCCAAGCCGGGCACGCCCGAGTTCCGCGCCGCCTTGCGCGATGCGCTGGAGAACACGCGCGACCTTACCGTGCCCAATGGCGTGCTCAATATCAGCGCCGAGAACCACCAGGGGTTCGACGAGCGCGCGCGCGTCATGGGCGTGGTGCGCAACGGGCGTTTTTCGTACGCCGGCCAGCCGTAAGCGTTTCAGAATGTGACGCGCCGGTTTCCCTGGGCGCGGCAAAGCGGGCAGGCCTCGGGCCTGCCCTTTTGTCGTCAAATGATTCGTGATCAAATGATTTTATAGCGTACTATTCGGGACATATCTATTTCAATACCGAACTATTCAGGAGGAAAAACCATGCTCATGCGTCGTTTCAGTTTCGTGAAATGGGGACTTCTGATGGTGGGAGCCGGCCTGCTGGCCGCATGTTCGGATTCGGACTCGAGCGATCCCGGCGCGGCGCAGCAGCCGGCCGCGCAAAGCGCCAGTACGCTGGACGCCGCCAAGGCGGCGGGCAAGATCCGCATCGGCTACGCCAACGAGGCGCCCTATGCCTATATGGACAGCAAAGAGGCCCGCGTCACCGGAGAGTCGGTCGAGATCGCCCGAGTGGTGCTCAAGCGCATGGGCATCGAGGAGGTCGAGGGCGTGCTGACCGAGTTCGGGTCGCTGATCCCGGGCCTGCAGGCCAAGCGGTTCGACATTATTGCCGCCGGCATGTACGTGACGCCCGAACGCTGCCAGCAGGTCGCGTTCTCCGACCCGACCTATGGCGTGGGGCAGGCTTTCCTGGTGCAGAAGGGCAACCCCAAGAATCTGCACAGCTACGCCGACGTGGCGAAGAACAGCGAGGCCAGGCTGGGCGTGGTGGTCGGGGCCATCGAGGCCGAATACGCGACCAAGCAGGACATTCCGGCCGGGCAGGTGGTGGTGTTCCCGGACGCGGTCAGTGCGCTCTCGGGTATCGAGGCCGGGCGCGCCGATGCCTATGCGGCGACCGCGCTGACCGTCAACGACCTGATGAACAAGACCAGCGCCGGCGACAAGCTGGAGAAGGCCGACCCGTTCACCGATCCCACTGTCGACGGCAAGAGCGTGCGTGGCTATGGCGCCTTTGCCTTCCGCAAGGATGACCAGGCGTTCGCCGACGCGTTCAACGCCGAGCTGAAGAAATTCGTGGGCAGCGACGAACATCGCAAGCTGGTCGAGCCATTCGGCTTCAGCGCCGACGAGCTGCCGGGCGATGTGACCGCGGCCAAGTTGTGCGCCGCCCAGTAAGCGGGGGGCGCGATGGACGACACCTGGTCCCTGCTGCCGCCCTTGCTGGACGGCCTGGCGGTCACCTTGCGGATTGCCGCCGGCGCGGCGGCGCTGGCGATTCCGCTGGCCCTGGCCGCCGGGCTGGCGCGCCTGTCCGCAAGCGCCTGGCTGCGGGCGCCTGCGGCGGTCTATGTGGAAGTGTTTCGCGGCACGTCGGCGCTGGTGCAGCTGTTCTGGTTCTATTTCGTGCTGCCGATGTTCGGCGTGAAGCTGCCGGCCTTGCTGGTGGGAATCGTGGTGCTGGGCGCCAATGCCGGGGCCTACGGCGCCGAAGTGGTACGCGGCGCCATCCTGGCCGTGCCGGCCGGGCAGCGCGAGGCGGCGGTGGCGCTGAACCTGACCCGCGTGCAGACGATATGGCGCATCATCCTGCCCCAGGCGGTGCCGGCCATGCTGCCGCCCACCGGCAACCTGCTGATCGAACTGCTCAAGAACACCGCGCTGGTGTCGCTCATCACGATTACCGATCTGACGTTCCGCGGCCAGTTGCTGCGCAGCGAGACCTTGCGCACCACCGAAATCTTCACCCTGGTGCTGCTGCTGTATTTCGCGGTGGCGCTGGTGATCACCGGCGGGGTCCGGATGCTTGAGCGGAGGTTCAAGGTCCGATGAGTCCGATTTTCGATTGGGGATTCACGCTCGAAATCCTGCCGGTGCTCGGCTCGGCGCTGGTCATCACCGTGCAGGCGACCCTGCTGGGCATGCTGGTGGCCGTCACGCTCGGCCTGGCCCTGGCGCTGCTGCGCCGCTCGCCGTTCTGGCCCGTGTCGGCCGTGACGGCGCTGGTGATCGAGTTCGTGCGCAGCACGCCGCTGCTGGTGCAGATGTATTTCCTGTTCTACGTGCTGCCGGTCACCGGCTGGCAGATGTCGCCGCTGACCACCGGCATCCTGGCGCTGGGCCTGCACTATGCGGCCTATTGCGCCGAAGTCTACCGGGCGGGCATCGAGGCGGTGCCGCGCGGCCAGCACGAGGCCGCCACCGCCTTGAACCTGTCGCGCTGGCGCACCGCGGTGGGCGTGGTGCTGCCGCAGGCCATTCCGCCCGTGGTGCCGGCGCTGGGCAACTACCTGGTCGCCATGTTCAAGGACACGCCGCTGCTGTCGGCCATTACCGTGGTCGAGTTGCTGCAGCAGAGCAAGATCATCGGGTCGGCCACGTTCCGCTATACCGAGCCGTTGACGCTGGTGGGCGTGCTGTTCCTGGTGCTGAGCCTGGTCGCGGCCTGGGCGGTGCGGCGTCTGGAGGCGCGCCTGAAACTGTATGGAGGCAAGAGATGAGCGCAAGCATCCGTTTGACGAAATTGTGCAAGCGGTACGGCGAGCTGGACGTGCTGCGGGGCATAGACCTGGAAATCCCGGCCGGCCAGACCGTGTCGGTGATCGGGCCGTCCGGATCCGGCAAGTCGACCCTGCTGCGCCTGCTGATGACCCTGGACCGGCCGACCAGCGGCTCGATCGAGATCGATGGCGAATCCATGTGGCATGACGCGCAAGGGCGCGAGATGGGGCCCAACTCGGCCCATGTGCGCCGGGTGCGCGGCAAGATCGGCATGGTGTTCCAGCACTTCAATCTGTTTCCGCACAAGACGGCGCTGGGCAATGTGATCGAAGCGCCGCTGTACGTGCTGGGCCTGTCGCGCGACGAGGCGGTGGCGCGTGGCCGCGAGTACCTGGACATGGTGGGCCTGGGCGACAAGCTGGACGCCTATCCGGCGCAACTGTCGGGCGGCCAGAAGCAGCGCGTCGGCATCGCGAGGGCGCTGGCGATGTGCCCGGAGGTCATGCTGTTTGACGAGGTGACCTCGGCGCTGGATCCGGAACTGGTGGGCGGTATCCTGCAGATCCTGCGCGACCTGGCGGCGCGGCGCACCATGACGATGATCATCGTCACCCACCAGATGAAATTCGCCGAGCGCAGTTCGGACCGCACGCTGTTCTTCGACGAAGGCAATATCGTCGAGGACGCCGAGTCGGCCCAGTTGTTCGCCGCGCCGCGCGAGCCGCGCACGCAGCAGTTCCTGCAATCGGTGATCGAGGCCGCCTAGCCGCGCCCGGTGCTGCCGAAGCCGCCCGCGCCGCGCTCGGATGCGTCGAAGTCTTCCACGACGTTGAAGGCGACCTGCTGCACCGGCACGATCACCAGTTGCGCCAGGCGCTCCATGGGATCGAGCGTGAACGGCTGCGCGCCGCGGTTCCACGTCGAGACCATCAGCTGGCCCTGGTAGTCGGAGTCGATGAGGCCGACCAGGTTGCCCAGCACGATGCCGTGCTTGTGGCCCAGGCCCGAGCGCGGCAGGATCATGGCGGCGTAGCGGGGGTCGCCGATGTGGATCGCCAGCCCGGTAGGCACCAGCACGGTCTGGCCGGGTTCGATCACCAGGCTTGCTTCGATGCACGCGCGCAGGTCGAGCCCCGCCGAGCCCGGGGTGGCATAGGCCGGCAGGTATTCGCGCATGCGCGCATCGAGGATCTTCAGGTCTACGGATTTCATTCGGAACCAGGCAACGAGAGTGAAGCCGGCGCCCAGAGGCGCCGGTATGGGTCGGAAAAGCGCAAGCGTACCAAAATGCGGCCGCGCGCACGCTAGCCGCGCTGGTCCGGCCTCTTGGGCAGGGTGCTCAGCGGCGGCAGCTTGGGCAGTGGGCCGCGGCGCCCGGCGCGCAGGTTGCGGGCGCCCTTGAACAGCATCCACGCGGCGATCGCCAGGAACAGCGCGGGCATCAGCGTGTCGATATCGAGGCGGCCGCTGGTGAGCGCGGCCACGAAGAAGGACAAGGCGTTCCAGCCGGCGATCAGCGCGCCGATGGTGAGAAACAGTGCCATGCGGCGCGCCGAGGCGCTGGCCGCCAGGGTAGGGGTGGGGGCGGGTGCGGCTTGCGCGGCATCGCCGGCGGGCAGGGCGGCCGGGGCCGCGCGCTCGGGACGCTTGCCCCAGGTCAGCTCCGACAGCTTGCCGGCCATGCCGGACTGGGCGGCCGCCGCCGGCGCGCGCTGTGCCGGCAGCACCTGTCCTGGCGCGCCGCCGGCGCGGCTGAGCTGTTCGATATAGCGCGCGAAATCGCCGTTCTTGGGTTCGCCGTCTATGGCCATGCTGCGGGTCTCCGGTTCGGTGGGGAGGGTCGGGCCAGGGCCGTCATGGACGGCGGTTGGCGCGCGCCGGCTGGCGGCGCTTGCGCATGACGGCTACCAGCAGCCAGCAGCCGATCAGCACCGAGGCGCCCATGCCGGCGGCCAGGCCGATATGCTGCGCGTTATCCATGGCGCCCAGGCCGCGCGCGGTAATGTAGCCGGGGGCCAGCATCAGCGGCAGCCAGGCGAGCGCCGACAGCACGTTGGCCAGCTGGAAGCGCAGATGATGCATGCCCATGATGCCGGCCACCGTGGGAATGGTGGAGCGGATCGGTCCCAGGAAGCGGCCGATCAGGACCGAGGCAAAGCCATAGCGGTAGAAGAACAGGCGGGCGCGCGCCACGGCGCTGCGCTGGGTATTGAGCGGCCAGCGGCGCATCACGCCCGGGCCGAGCCAGCGTCCCAGCGCGTACGAGACCGCGTCGCCCGCGATGGCGCCGGCGATGCCCCAGGCCAGCACGCCCCAGGGCGACAGCGTGCCGGCGCCGATCAGGCCGCCGGTCAGCAGCATCAGCGCCGTGGCGGGAATGAGCAGCCCCACCAGGACCATGGACTCGCCGAAGGTCAGCAGGAAGGTGATCGGACCGGCCCAATCCTGGTTGGCCTGGATGAAGTCGCCGATCCGGTCTATGTAGGCTTGCATGCGGAAAATAAAACCATCGATAAATCAATCTAGTATCTTAACGCCTGGCCGCGGGGGGCGCACGGCGCGATCGCGGATGTTTCAGGAATTGAGCAAAGAAGAAATTATATGGATTCAGTGACACAGGTCGTGCTGGGAGCGGCCATCCAGGGATCGATGCTGGGGCGCAGCCAGGGGCGCAAGGCCTTGTTGTACGGCGGCCTGCTGGGAACGCTGCCGGACCTGGACGTGCTGATGCGTTATCCCGACCCGGTGTCGCTGATGACCTATCACCGTGGATTCTCCCATTCCATCCTGGTGCTGACTGCGCTGGCCGCCGTCATGGCCTGGCTGATACGGCGCCGATGGCCCGACGCGTCCTATAGCGGCCGGCGCCTGTTCGCGACATTGTTCCTGGTGCTGGTTACGCATCCGGTCCTCGACGCCTTCACCGTCTACGGCACGCAATTGTTCTGGCCCTTTCCCCTCGTGCCGGAAAGCTGGTCGGCGGTGTTCATCATCGATCCGGTCTATACCGTGCCCATGCTGGCGGCCGTGCTGGTGGCGGCATGGCGCGGCATGACGCCGGCGACATGCCGGGGGCTGGCGGCCACCGCGCTGTTCGGCGCGGCCTATCTGCTGGTGGCGCTGACTGGAAGGTTCCAGGCCGAAACCAGCGTGACGGCGGCGCTGCGCGAGCGCGGCGAACAGGTCGAGGCGGTGCTGGCCACGCCGATGCCCTTCAACACCCTGCTGTGGCGGGTCATCGCCAAGACTGGCGACGGCGCCTACTACGAGGCCGTCAGTGGCCGCTTCGATCGCCAGCCTCCGGAAATGGCGCGCCTGCCCCTGCATGCCGACGTCGGCCAGGCGCTGGCCGGCGTGCCGCTGCACGAGCGCCTGCGCTGGTTCACCAACGATTGGCTGCGCTACGACGCCCTGGGCGACGCGCTGGTGGTCACCGACCTGCGCATGGGGATCGCCGGCTACTACACGTTCCGTTTCGTGATGGCCGAGCGCGACGGCGACACCTGGCGCGCGGTCACGCCGCGGCGCTGGCCCAGCGACCGGGGCAACTGGGAGCAGATGCAGCTGACGCTGGCGCGCATCGTCGGCAGCCAGCCCTTGCCCCTGGACCAGTGGGCGCGCCAGGCGGAGAACTAGCGTGGCGCGGCGGGCACGGCGACGACGGGCTCGTCCTTGACGGTCTGCATCACGATGTGGGTGTAGAACGCCTGCACATTGTCGTCCTGGTCGAACAGGCGGTCGGCGAACGCCAGGTATTCGTCCATGTCCCGCATGTGCACAATCAGGACGCACGAGACTTCGCCAGTGACCATATAGCACTGGGTGACGGCGGGCTCGCGCGCCACCTGCTCCATGAAGGTGCGGCGGTATTCCGAACCATGGCGGGCGAATTCCAGGGTGACGATGGCCGAAAGCGGGCGTTCGACGCGGGCCGGGTCCAGCACGGCGACGATGCGGCGGATGACGCCGTTTTCCTTCAGCCGCGCCACGCGCCGCAGGCATGCCGAGGCCGACAGCCCGACGCGCTCGGCGAGCACGGCGTTGGAGAGGTCCGCGTCGCGCTGCAAAATCCCGAGGATGCGGTGGTCGATGGCATCAAGTTGCATGGCTGTGCAATTTTATTCTGCGGTTGTTCATATGCTGGTTGATTCAGCTGCTTGCAGGCAATAAATCGCTGCCTCATTGTGCAGCATCCGGGCTATGCTGTCAGCTCTCGATTCCTGTCCATCCAGCCCTGCTCATTCATCGTGCCATATCTGTCGGGTCTCATGCGGCGCAGCGGCCGCCTGTTCTTAACTTTGATCAAGGTCATGCTGCCTGTCATGATCGCCGTCCAGGCAGCGCAGGCGTGGGGCTGGATCGATATCCTGGGCCAGGCGTTCGCGCCGGCCATGGGCTTGCTCAACCTGCCGCCCGAGGCCGGCATGGTGTGGATGACGGGCGCGTTCGTGGGAATCTACGGCGCCCTCGCGGCCCTGATCAGCCTGGCACCGGTGCTGGAGCTGACCGGCGGCCAGTTCAGCGCCCTGTGTTCCATGCTGCTGTTCGCCCATGCCCTGCCGGTGGAGCAGGCCATCGTGCGGCGCGCCGGCGCCAGTTTCTGGGCCACGGCGGCCCTG
The DNA here is from genome assembly GCF_002119705.1 of Bordetella genomosp. 6. NCBI lineage: Bacteria > Pseudomonadati > Pseudomonadota > Betaproteobacteria > Burkholderiales > Alcaligenaceae > Bordetella > Bordetella genomosp. 6. Next base: position 2,890,371 of record NZ_CP021107.1, on the reverse strand, counting down.
CGCGTGGGGGTGGCGCTGGGCTATGGCGCGGCGGTCTCGTGGTTCTGCCACGCCACTGGATGGCTCGACGAGCCGGTGTCGCTGCAATGGCTGCAGTCGTCCGCGCTGGCCGGCGAGCAGGCCGGCGGCGCCTGGGCCTGGGCGCGCGGCACCGCCGTGTCGCTGTTGTTCACCTACGCCATCATCCTGGCGCTGCTGGTGGCGCTGGATGTCATGGAACGCACCGGCATCACCCGCGCCATCACGGTGGCGCTCACGCCGCTGCTGCGCGTCTCGGGCCTGGACCCGCGCGTCACGCCGGTCACCATACTCGGCGTGCTGCTGGGGCTGTCCTACGGCGGCGCGCTCATCATCGAAGAGGCCGAGAAGCAGCAGCTGGAAGCCCGGCCGCGCTTTCTGGCGCTGGCCTGGCTATCGCTGTCGCATTCGCTGATCGAGGATACGGTGCTCTTGATGGCGCTGGGCGCCAACGGCTGGATCGTGCTGGTGGGGCGCCTGCTGGTGACGCTGGTGGTGGTGGCCATCCTGGCGCGGATGCTGGGCGGGGGCGGCGCGGCGCGCCGGCGGCCCCTGGGCGCGCCCGCGGGCTGACTCAGGGCCGGTTGGCGGCGGGCAGGCGCGCGGCGATCTCGGCGATCAGGCGGCGCGCCGCGTCCAGCTTGGCGCCGGCGGGCAGGGGATGCACGCCATGTTCGTCGAACAGCACCAGCTCGGTGGTGTCGGCGTCCATGACCTTGTGCGCCAGGTTGCCCACCAGCAGCGGAATGCCCTTGCGCAGGCGCTTGGCCTCGGCATGCTCGGCCAGCTTTTCGGTTTCGGCCGCGAAGCCCACGCACCAGGGCCCGCTCGCCAGCTTGGCGACCTCGGCCAGGATGTCCGGGTTGGGCTCGAACTCGAGCGCCGGCGCGCCGCCGCCTTCGGTGGTTTTCTTCAGCTTCTGCTCGCTGACGTTCTTGACGCGCCAGTCGGCCACCGCCGCCACGGCGATGAAGATATCGGCATCGTTGGCATTGGCCATGACCGCGTCGTGCATTTGCCGCGCCGTGGTCACGTGCAGCGCGGTGACGCCGCGCGGAATGGCCAGCGCGGTGGCGCCGGTGATCAGGGTGACCCGTGCCCCCGCTTCGTGGGCGGCGCGCGCCAGGGCGTAGCCGGTCTTGCCGGACGAGCGGTTGCTCAGCACCCGCACCGGATCGACCGGCTCGGAGGTGGGGCCGGCCGTCAGCAGCACGTGGCGGCCGGCCAGCACCTTGGGCTGGAACGAAGCGATCAGGTCGGCGAGCAGTTCGTGGGCTTCCAGCATGCGGCCGGTGCCGGTTTCGCCACAGGCCTGTTCGCCGGCGGCCGGGCCCAGTACGGTGATGCCGTCGGCGCGCAGCTGCGCGACATTGCGCTGGGTGGCCGGGTTGCCCCACATTTCACGGTTCATGGCGGGCGCCACCAGCAAGGGGCAGGCGCGCGCCAGGCACAGCGTCGACAGCAGGTCGTCGGCCAGGCCGTGCGCCAGCTTGGCCATGAAGTCGGCGCTGGCCGGGGCGATCAGCACGGCGTCGGCGCCGCGCGTCAGGTCGATGTGCGCCATGTTGTTGTCGACGCGGGCATCCCATGCGTCGACGAAAACCGGCCGGCCGGACAGCGCCTGCATGGTGACCGGCGTAATGAAATGCGTGGCGGCCTCGGTCATGACCACATCGACGACCGCACCCTGTTCGGTCATGCGGCGCACCAGTTCGGCGATTTTGTAGCAGGCGATGCCGCCGGTCAGGCCGAGGACAATGCGTTTGCGGGCGAGATCGAGCATGGTGGGAGAAGGGCGCGGCGGCGCCGCCTGTCAAGGTGGTGGGGGAAAGGGCGGATGGACCGATTTTATGCGCTTTGCCGCGGTGACGGGGCCGGACGCCCCGGTCAGTCCTGCGCGGTGGGCCGCTTGCGCGCCCGCAGCAACTCGTCGACGACCAGCAGCACGGCGCCGCAGGTGATGGCCATGTCGGCCAGGTTGAATGCGGGGTAGTGCCAGTCGCGCCAGTAGAACAGCAGGAAGTCCACCACATGGCCGTAGGCCACGCGGTCGATCACATTGCCCAGCGCGCCGCCCATGATCAGCGTCAGGGCAAGGCTGAAGCGCGGCTGGCCGGCGGTGCGGCGCAGCAGCCAGACGATGACGATCGACGCGCCCACGCCCAGCGCGGTGAAGAACCAGCGCTGCCAGCCTTCCTCGGAAGCGAGAAAGCTGAATGCCGCGCCCCGGTTGTACAGCAGGGTGAAGTCGAAGAACGGCAGTACGTTGAGGCGTTCGCCGTACTGGAAGGCGCCGTCGAAATACAGCTTGGTCGCCTGGTCCAGCACGATGATGAGGGCGGCCGCGGCCAGCCAGGTAGCCAGTCGCGGCGCGGCGGCGCGGGCCTGCGTCATGGTCAGGCCCGCGTGCGCGGCTCGCCGGCGCCGAACAGGTTGCTCACGCAGCGGCCGCAGATCTCGGGATGGTCGGCGTCCCGGCCGACGTCCAGGCGCCAGTGCCAGCACCGCTCGCACTTCCTGTGTCCGGACGGCGCGATCTCGATGCGCAGGTCGTCGGCGCCGGCATGGACGGTGGCGCGCGAGACGATCAGCACGAAACGCAGGTCATCGCCCAGGCTGGCCAGGATGTCATGGTCGGCCGCGCTGGCGTACAGGTCCACTTCCGCCTGCAGCGACGAACCGATGGCGCCGGCCGAACGCACCTCCTCCAGCTTGCGCTGCACCTCCGCGCGGATGGCGCGCAGGCGCGTCCACTTGGCGGTCAGCGCCTCGCCGTCGGCAAACGGGGGCAAGGCGTGATAGACCTCGGTGAAGATGGTGACGCGCGGGGCGTCGGCCTGCTTGGCCAGCGCCGACGCGGCCAGGATCTTCCAGGCTTCCTCGGCGGTGAACGACAGGATGGGCGCCATCAGCTTGAGCAGCGTCTGGGTGATGTCGAGCAGCGCGGTCTGCGCCGAGCGGCGCGCGGCGCTGTCGGCGGCCGTCGTGTACAGGCGGTCTTTCAGGATGTCCAGGTAGAACGCGCCGAGGTCTTCCGAGCAGAACGTCTGCAGGCGGGCGACGGCCGGATGGAAGTCGTAGCGTTCGTAGTGGCCCTGGACTTCGGCCTGCATCTGCGCGGTCATCGCCAGCGCGTAGCGGTCGATCTCGAACAGCTCGCCATACGGCACGGCCTGGCCGACCGCGTCGAAGTCCGCCACGTTGGCCAGCAGGAAGCGCAGCGTGTTGCGGATGCGGCGATAGCTTTCGACCACGCGCTTGAGGATTTCGTCGGAGATCGACAGCTCGCCCGAGTAGTCGGTGGAGGCTACCCACAGGCGCAGGATCTCGGCGCCGAGCGAATCGGATACTTTCTGCGGCGCGATGACGTTGCCGACCGACTTGCTCATCTTGCGGCCCTGGCCATCGACCACGAAGCCGTGGGTGAGCAGGCCCTTGTAAGGAGGATGGCCGTACAGCATGCAGCCGGTCAGCAGCGACGAGTGGAACCAGCCGCGGTGCTGGTCCGAGCCCTCCAGGTAGAGGTCGGCCGGCCAGGCCAGTTCGGCGCCGTGCGAGCCGCCCAGCACGCCATCCTTGCCGCCCAGCACCGTGGCGTGGGTCGAGCCCGAGTCGAACCACACGTCCAGCGTGTCGCGGTTCTTTTCGTATTGCTCGGCCTCGTCGCCCAGCAGTTCGCGGGGATCGAGCGATTGCCAGGCCTCGATGCCGCCTTTTTCGACGCGCTGCGCGACCTGCTCCAGCAGCTCGACGGTGCGCGGGTGCAGCTCGCCGGTTTCCTTGTGCACGAAGAAGGCCATCGGCACGCCCCATTGGCGCTGCCGCGACAGCGTCCAGTCGGGGCGGTTGGCGATCATCGCGTGCAGGCGCGCGCGGCCCCAGGCGGGGTAGAAGGCGGTGGCGTCGATGCCGGCCAGCGCGCTTTCGCGCAGCGTCGGGCCGCCGTCGCGCGGCTTGACGTCCATGCCGGCGAACCATTGGCTGGTGGCGCGGTAGATGACCGGCGTCTTGTGGCGCCAGCAATGCATGTAGCTGTGCGACAGTTTCTGGACCAGCATCAGCGAGCCGGCCAGCTTGAGCGCCTCGACGATCCGGGGGTTGGCGTCCCAGATCGACAGGCCGCCGAACAGCGGCAGGCTCTCGACGAACTTGCCGTCGCCCATGACCGGGCCGAGGATGTCGCTGTCGGCCAGGCCGTGCGCCTTGCACGAGACGAAGTCTTCGATACCGTAGGCGGGCGCGGAGTGCACGACGCCGGTGCCGGTGTCCAAGGTGACATAGTCGCCCAGGTAGATGGGCGAGGTGCGGTCGTATCCTTGAGCGGCGGCGGCCAGCGGATGGCGAAAGCGCAGGCCTTCGAGCGCTTCGCCCTTGGCCGTGGCGATGATCTCGCCTTCCAGCCCCCAGGCCTTCAGGCTGGGTTCGACGCGTTCCTGCGCCAGCAGCAGCAGCGGACCGTGCGCCGGCGTGGGCGTGACGCGCACCAGCGCGTAGTCGATCTCCGGGTGCACGTTGAGCGCCTGGTTCGACGGAATGGTCCACGGGGTGGTGGTCCAGATGACGATGGCGCCGGCGTCGACCTCGTCCAGGCCGAAGGCGCGCGCCAGCGCGCCGCGGTCGGTGAACGGGAAGGCCACGTCGATGGCCGGATCGACCCGGTCGGCGTACTCGACCTCGGCCTCGGCCAGCGCCGAGCCGCAGTCGAAACACCAGTTGACCGGCTTCAGGCCGCGGAACACATAGCCTTTTTCCAGAATGCGGCCGAGCACGCGGATCTCGTCGGCCTCATTGCTGAAATTCATCGTCAGGTACGGGTTGTGCCAGTCGCCCAGCACGCCCAGGCGCTTGAAGTCCCTGCGCTGGCGATCGATCTGTTCGAGGGCGTAGGCGCGCGCCTTGGACTGGACCTCGGTGACCGGCAGGTTCTTGCCGTATTTCTTTTCGATCTGGATCTCGATCGGCATGCCGTGGCAATCCCAGCCCGGCACGTAGTGCGCGTCATAGCCCGCCATGTTGCGGCTCTTGACGATGATGTCCTTGAGGATCTTGTTGACGGCGTGGCCGATGTGGATGTCGCCGTTGGCATAGGGCGGGCCGTCATGCAGCACGAAGCGCGGACGGCCGCGGCTCGCGGCGCGGATGGCCTGGTAGACCTGGGTTTCCTCCCATTCGGCTACCCAGCCAGGCTCGCGCTTGGACAGGTCGCCCCGCATCGGGAAGGGAGTGTCGGGCAGATTGAGGGATTTTTTATAGTCCATGAACGGCAAAATAGGCGCGCGCGTTTTGCGCGTCTTGGGCGATGGCGGCAGTCAGGGAGGGGAGATCAGCGAATTTTTCTTCGTCCCGCAGCTTGTGCAGGAACTCGACTCGCACGAGTTTACCGTATGCGTCGAGGCTCTCGTCGAGCAGGTGGGCTTCCAGCAGCACCCGGCCGCGGTCTTCCACTGTCGGGCGCACGCCCAGGCTGGCTACCGCCGGCAGGGGGCGGTCGCGCAGGCCGACCACGCGCACCACGTAAATGCCCGAGCGGGTGGCGCAGCGCGGCGCCACCCGCAGGTTCATGGTCGGGAAGCCCAGTTCGCGGCCCAGTTTCTGGCCGTGGATGACATGGCCGCTGATATGGAACGGCTGGCCCAGCAGCTGCGCGGCGCGGTCCAGGTCGCCCACCGCCAGCGCGGTGCGCACCTCGGAGCTGGAAATGCGGTGGCCCTGGCGGTCGGTGATGTCGGCCAGGGTACAGACTTCGAAACCGTGCGCCAGGCCCGCTTCGCGCAGCAGGTCGATATCGCCGCTGCGCTTGTGCCCGTAGCGGAAATCCTCGCCGACCAGCAGCCAGCGGGTCTGCAGGCCGGCCACCAGCAGGTCTTCGATGAAGGCGTTGGCCGACATTTCGGCCAGCCGGGCGTCGAAGCGCTCGACCACGACCTGTTCGATGCCGGCGGCGGCCAGCGCCTGCAGCTTGTCGCGCAGCCCGGAAATGCGGGTGGGTGCCAGTTCCGGGCGGCGGTTCAGGGTGGCGAAGTACTCGCGCGGGTGCGGCTCGAAGGTCATGACGGCGGGTACGAGGCCGCGCGCGCGGGCCTCCTGGCGTACGCGCGCCAGGATGGCCTGATGGCCGAGATGGACGCCGTCGAAATTGCCGATCGTCAGGGCGCATGGCGCGCGTTGCGAGGGCGGGGGCGGGTAGCGGTAGATGCGCAGCGATGGTTTCACGACCGAGAGTTTACAATTTTGGGTTGACCCGCTTTTGGAAAATTCTCATCTTGCCGCAAATGTCCGATTCCAAGCGCCGCCTCGTCATCCTGATTTCAGGGCGCGGCAGCAACATGCAGGCCCTGGTGCAGGCATGCCGCGAGCAGTCCTGGCCGGCCGAAGTGGCCGCCGTGATCGCCAGCCGCCCGGACGCCGCGGGCCTGGATTGGGCGCGCCAGCAAGGCATCGCCACCGCGGCGCTCTACCACAAGGACTATCCCAGCCGCGAGGCCTTCGATGCCGCGCTGGCCCGGGAGATCGACCGCCACGCGCCCGATTATGTGCTGCTGGCCGGTTTCATGCGGGTGCTCACGCCGGGCTTCGTCAATCACTACGCCGGTCGGCTGGTCAACATCCATCCGTCGCTGCTGCCGGCGTTTCCCGGCCTGCATACGCATGCGCAGGCCCTGGCCACCGGCGTGCGCGCGCATGGCTGCACGGTGCATTTCGTGACGCCCGTGCTCGACCACGGCCCCATCATCGCGCAGGGCTGCGTGCCGGTGCTGGCGGGCGATACGCCCGAGGCGCTGGCCGGGCGCGTGCTCGAGGTCGAACATCAGGTCTATCCGGCGGCGGCGCGCTGGCTGGCCGAAGGAAGGGTCAGCCTGACCGCCGACCAGCGCGTCGAAGTCGCCGGCGAGCCGCGGCGCCTCTTTTTCTGGCCGGCGGCGTAAGCCGGCGGCCTTCCGTAATACCAGGGCGCCTCGTGCCCTTCTTGGAATTGTCATGACGAAAAATACTGTCAACCGGCCGCGCACGGGCCGGGCCTCCACGCCAGCTCGCGCCGATCGCGCCGCGCCGGCGCGCGCCGACCGGCCTCGCACCCCGATTGCGGTCATTCGTATCGACCAGGTCCAGCGCGTGCTTGGCGAGGTGCTGCAGTGGACCTATCCCGCCGACGCCGTGCTGTCGCACTGGCTGCGCGCGCACCCCGGCATGGGCGGGCGCGACCGCGCCGAACTGGCCCAGGCGGTCTACGACGTGCTGCGCCATCTGCGGCGCTATCGGCAGTTCGCCGAGAGCGGGGTCGGGCCGGCGACGCGCCGGCTGGCCATCCTGGGCCTGGCGGCCACGATGAATCCCGAGGTCCTGGCCGAGGGGCTGGGCGCCGACGAGGCCGCGTGGCTGCAGCGCATCCAGCGCATCGATCTGGCCACCCTGCCGCTGGCGGTGCGCGCCAGCGTGCCCGACTGGCTCGAAGAGCGGCTGGCGCACCTGGACGACCCGCAGGCCCTGCTGGAAGCCCTGAACCGGCCCGCCAACCTGGATATCCGGGTCAACCCGCTCAAGGCCGAGCGCGACCCCATGCTGGCCGCGTTGCGTGCCGGCCCGGCCGGCCGCTTCGACCCCCAGCCCATGCCTTACTCGCCGTGGGGCATTCGCCTGGCGGGGCATCCGTCGGTCAATCGCTGGCCCCAGTTCGAGGACGGCGGCATCGAGGTGCAGGACGAGGGTAGCCAGCTGCTGGCGCTGCTGGTGGGGCCGCGGCGCGGCGAGATGATCATCGATTTCTGCGCCGGTGCGGGCGGCAAGACCCTGCTGCTGGGCGCCCTGATGCGTTCGACCGGCCGCCTTTACGCGTTCGACGTCTCGGCGGCGCGGCTGGCGCGCGCCAAGCCGCGTTTCGCCCGCAGCGGCCTGTCCAACGTGGTGCCGGTGGCGATCGACAGCGAGAACGACACGCGGGTCAAGCGGCTGGCCGGCAAGGCGCAGCGCGTGCTGGTGGACGCGCCGTGCAGCGGCATCGGCACCCTGCGCCGCAATCCCGACCTGAAATGGCGCCAGCACCCCCAGTCCATCGCCGAAATGTGCGAACTGCAGCACCGCATCCTCAAGAGCGCGGCGCGCTGCGTGGCGCCGGGCGGGCGGCTGGTCTATGCGACCTGCAGCCTGCTGGCCGAGGAAAACGCCGAGCAGGCGGAGCGCTTCCTGGCCGAGCATCCGGATTTCGAGCGTCTCGACGCCGCGCAATTGTTGAGCAACCGTTGCGCAAACCTGACATTGAGCGGTCCCTACGTGCAGCTGCGGCCGGATGTGCATGGCACCGACGGCTTTTTCGCCGCGGTGTTCGAGCGGCGCAAGCCGTCCCCGGCGGCCGCGCCGGAATCCGCCGGCGAGGCGGCCGAAAGCGGGCCAGGCGAACCGGAAGCCGCGGCCGGCTAGTTGCGCGGCACCACCACGATGGCGGCGCTGTCGCGCCGGGACGCGGGCTGGCGGGGTTGGTGGGTGACCTCCCAGGCCACCGTGTCCTGGCCCGGCTGCGTGCCCCGGTACACGATTTGCGTCACGGGCACCGCAGTGTGCGCGCAACGCCCGCCCGGGCCGCTGTTGCCCTGGGACTGCACCACGGTGGCGGTACCCAGGCGCGGCGGCTGCACGATGCGCACCAGCGGCGGACGCAGCGGCGCGCAATCGGCGCCGCGGATCTGGTAATACGACGCCAGCGTCACGCTGTCGCCCACCCGCACGGCAGGGCCGGCGGCCCAGGCGGCGGGCAAGGCAAGGGCGAGAAGGGCGGCGGGTAACAGGCGTAACATCGGCAATGGTCCATGCGGATCGGAGTATCAGCATACAGGCAGCCGGTTGTTTGTAGCAAAATGTATTATTGCTATGGTGCTGGCGGCCCCGCACCCTCATCTACAGGGTGGGCCAGTGGGCGGCAGGGGCCGCGCGCAGTCCGGCCAGATGCCGCTTAGTGCTTGATTTCCCTCAAAAACTATTTTGAAACCACGCTGTCATAAGGGCATCAGGTAGGCTAAACTTTCAGCCACTTTACAAGTGAGGCTCCAAAAAGCTTTATGGATTCCATCCTTTCTTTCATTTCCGGCGGTCTGACCCAAGCCACTTGGTGGCAGATCGTGCTGTTCACCCTGGTCGTGACGCACATCACCATTGTGTCGGTCACGGTGTTCCTGCACCGCAGCCAGGCGCACCGCGGCCTGGACTTGCACCCGGCAGTGATGCATTTCTTCCGCTTCTGGCTCTGGATGACCACCGGCATGGTCACCAAGGAGTGGGTTGCCATCCACCGCAAGCACCACGCCAAGTGCGAGAAGGAAGGCGACCCCCATTCGCCGATGCTGTTCGGCATCTGGAAGGTGCTGTTCCGTGGCGCCGAGCTGTATCGCGAGGAGTCCGCCAACAAGGAAACCATGGCCAAGTTCGGCCACGGCACCCCCGATGACTGGCTCGAGCGCAACATCTATTCCAAGCACAGCCTGGCCGGCGTGCTCACCATGCTGGCCATCGACCTGGCCCTGTTCGGCGCCGTCGGCCTGACGGTCTGGGCGGTGCAGATGGCCTGGATCCCGTTCTGGGCGGCCGGCGTGGTCAACGGCATCGGCCATTACTGGGGCTACCGCAACTACAACAGCCCGGACACCAGCACCAACGTGTTCCCGTGGGGCATCATCATCGGCGGCGAAGAGCTGCACAACAACCACCACGCGCACGGCACCTCGGCCAAGTTCTCGGCCAAGTGGTACGAACTGGACATCGGCTGGGGCTACATCAGCATCCTGAAGTTCTTCGGCCTGGCCAAGGTCAAGAAGGTCGCGCCCAAGCTGAAGCTGGAATCGGGCAGCAAGGGTATCGACCTGAGCACGCTGCAAGGCGTGATCACCCACCGCTACGAAGTCATGGCCCGCTACGGCGACCTGGTCAAGCGCGCCGCGCGTGAAGAACTGAGCAAGCTGAAGTCCTCGCGCCAGCAGGACGCCGCCAATTGCCGCTGGACCACGCTGCGCCGCGTGCGCCGTTGGCTGCACCGCAACGAGGAAGTCCTGCAGCCCGAACAGCGCGCCGAAGTCGACCAGGCGATCGCCCAGAATCAATCGCTGTCGACGCTGGTGCAGATGCGCCGCGAACTCGGCCGCCTCTGGGAAAGCTCCAGCGCCAGCAGCGAGCAGCTGCTGCATGACCTGCAGGCCTGGTGCCAGCGCGCCCAGCAAAGCGGCATCGCCGGGCTCGAGCAATTCGCTCTGCATCTGCGCCGCTACGCGGCATGATGCTGGAAAAGCTCAACCCTGAACAACGCGCTGCAGTAACGCTCGAACCGCAACACGCCCTGGTTCTCGCCGGGGCGGGCAGCGGCAAGACCCGCGTACTGACGACCCGCATGGCCTGGCTGATTCAAACCGGCCAGGCCAGTCCGTTTGCGCTGTTGGCAGTCACCTTTACCAACAAGGCGGCGCGTGAAATGCTCACGCGCATGTCGACGCTGTTGCCGATCGACACGCGCGGCCTGTGGATCGGCACCTTCCACGGCCTGTGCAATCGCATGCTGCGCGCGCACCATCGCGATGCGGGCTTGCCGCAGGCATTCCAGATCCTCGATACCACCGACCAGCTGGCCGCCATCAAGCGCCTGCTCAAGGCGGGCAATATCGACGACGAGAAGTATCCGCCGCGCGACGTGCAACGTTTCATCAACGGCGCCAAGGAAGAGGGGCTGCGTCCCGGCGACGTCGAGGCCTACGATCCGCACCGGCGCAAGCTGATCGAGATCTACCAGCTGTACGAGGCGCAGTGCCAGCGCGAGGGCGTGGTCGATTTCGCCGAACTGCTGTTGCGCGCGTACGAGCTGCTGTCGCGCAACGCGCCGGTGCGCGAGCATTACCAGCGGCGCTTCCGCCATATCCTGGTCGACGAGTTCCAGGACACCAACACGCTGCAGTACAAATGGCTGCGCCTGCTGGCGGGCAACGGGGCGGCGATTTTCGCGGTCGGCGACGACGACCAGTCCATCTATGCGTTTCGCGGCGCCAATGTCGGCAACATGGCCGACTTCGAGCGCGACTATGCGCACGGCCGCGTCATCCGCCTGGAGCAGAACTACCGCTCGTACGGCCACATCCTCGACTCGGCCAACGCCCTCATCGGCCACAATACCGGACGCCTGGGCAAGAACCTCTGGACCGAACAGGGCGAGGGCGAGCCGGTGCGCGTCATCGAACAGCCCTCCGACGGTATGGAGGCGCAATGGCTGGTCGATGAGATCCGCGCGCTGATCAACGACGGCCGCACGCGCAGCGAGATCGCCGTGCTCTACCGCAGCAACGCGCAATCGCGCGTGCTCGAGCATGCGCTGTTCTCGGTGGGCATCCCCTACAAGGTGTACGGGGGCCTGCGCTTCTTCGAGCGCCAGGAGATCAAGCACGCGCTAGCCTATCTGCGCCTGATCGCCAATCCGAACGACGACACCTCCTGGATGCGGGTGGTCAACTTTCCCACCCGCGGCATCGGCGCGCGCACGCTCGAACAGCTCAGCGACGCGGCGCGGGCCCACGACACCAGCCTGTTCGGCGCGGTGGCCCGCGTCGGCGGCAAGGGCGGTTCGAATCTGGCGCAGTTCGCGCAGTTGATCGGACAGATGGCGCACGATACGCGTGAGTTGCCGTTGCCCGAGCTGGTCGACCATGTCATCGAGGCGAGCGGCCTGAAGGCCCACTATCAGACCGAGCGCGAAGGCGCCGAACGCCTGGAGAACCTCAACGAACTGATCACCGCGGCCACCGTGTTCGCGGCCGAGGAAAACTTCGAAGGCTTGCCGGCCGGCGTGGTGCCCGACCACGATGTGAGCGGCGCCCTGGTGGCGGGTGGGGCCGATGCGCCGCAACCCGACACGCTGGGCGGCCTGACACCGTTGGCGGCTTTCCTGTCGCATGCGGCGCTGGAAGCCGGCGACAACCAGGCGCAGGTGGGACAGGACGCGGTGCAGCTGATGACCGTGCACGCCGCCAAGGGCCTTGAGTTCGACGCGGTGTTCATCACCGGCCTTGAAGAGGGGCTGTTCCCGCACGAGAACAGCATCATGGAGCCCGCCGGCCTCGAGGAAGAGCGGCGCCTGATGTACGTCGCGATCACACGGGCGCGGGAAAGGCTGTACCTCAGCCTGGCGCAAAGCCGCATGCTGCACGGCCAGACGCGTTACGCCATGCGTTCGCGCTTTCTCGAGGAAATCCCCGAGCAGCACCTGAAGTGGCTGAGCCCGCGCGCCGGCCTGCAGGGCGGCGGCTTCGGCGGCGCCGCGGCGCCGGCCTGGAGCAGCAGCCGCGGCGACGCCTTCGGCCGCAAGCCTACCGGCACCTCCGCGCCGCGGCAGCCGCGCGGCATGGCCAGCGGCGTCACCGTGGGCGAGCAGCAGTTCCGGGTCGGGCAGGGCGTGCGCCACGCGCGTTTTGGCGACGGCACCATCATTGGCCTGAGCGGCTCGGGGCAGGACGCCCAGGCGCAGATCCAGTTCCGCGACGTGGGCGCCAAGACGCTGGCGCTGGGCATCGCCAAGCTGGACATCATCACGGCCTGAGCCTCGCGTCCTGCGCCCGCTCAGGCGGGGCGCAGGACGCGGCTGGGCCATTCAATAGCGGTATCCCACCTGCAGCCAGATCTCGCGCCCGGTGCGATAGCGCCGCGCATCGGTCAGGCTGTCGCGCGGGGTGGTCGTCAGCGCCGCGATGCGGTTGAGCACATTGAGCACGTCCATTGCCAGGGTGACCTGGCGCGCGAACGGGGGTTGCCAGACAAGGCGGGTGTCCCAGCTCCAGTACGAAGGGACGGCAAGCGACTCGTACATGTCGAGGTAATCCGGGGCGGGGCCCGTGTCCACGAACGCGATCTCCTTGCGCCGCCCATGCCAATTCACGGTATTGCTCCATGTCAGTCCGTGGCGCGGCCAGTGGCCGGTCAGATCCAGCGAGACCTTGTGTGGCAGATTGAAGTTGCTGGGCGGCAATTCCGCCGCCGGGATCCGCTTGCCGTTGTAGTACACATAATCGGCCCGTTCCACGGGCGACGATTCATAGCCCTCGGCCAGGTTCAGGTTGCGCTGGTTGCGCTGGTAGCCCCAGCTGGCCTGGGTATGCCACAGCGTTTCGCCCAGTTGCCACGCTTGCTCGTTGGCCAGCGTCAGATTCCAGCCGTCCGTGCGAGAGTTGCCGTCGTTGGTATAGCGATAACCCTTGCGCGAGTCGCCGCGGCGCGTGACCTGGTCGCGGCCGTTGCGGTGCACGAACGTCAGCACGCCGCGCAGGCCATAGGCGCGCTGTGCCAGCGAGAAGGCCCACTCGTCATCGTAGGGGCTGCGCAAGCCGTCATAGTCCACGCGGGTGATTTCGCGTCCATTGGGCACGGGATTGCCGCGATGGTCCAGCACCTGCTCGCTCAAGCGGCTGAATTCTTCCTGCATGGCGATTTTCAGTACGTGCCCGCCGTAGTAGCGTGACCAACCCGCGCTCAGGACGGTGTCGTCGTTGCCCAGCACGTCCCAGTCCAGGCGCGCCCGGGGCGCCAGCGTCCGGTGGTGCAGGAAGTTGTCCCTGTCATGGCGCAGGCCGGCGCTCAAGGTCCAGCGCCGCCACGTGAGTTCATCCGACGCATACAGCCCCAGCCTCGTGTAGTCGACGTTAACCGAGCCTGGCAGGTGACGGACCTTGCTGAAATGCTTTTCGGTGCCGTCCTCGCGGTGCACCGCCCGGTACGAATACGACTGGTTGTAGCGCTTGAAGCGCGCGCCGATCTGCTCGATCTGCAAGCCCGCATAGGGGGTGTGGCCGACCGGACCGGTCTGGATGGGCGGCAGGTCCAGGCGCGTGGCCAGCGTCAGGTTGCGCTGGCCTTTTTCGTCCTTGCCGTATCCGCCGCTGGCGAATCCGGGGCGTCCGTCGACGAAGTCGTGCTGCACGAACTCGGTATGGGCGGAGTTGCGATGGCTGTCGAAGCGGTCCCATCCCAATTGCGCCGACAGCTTGCCGCCCCGCAACGCATGTTCGATGTTCCAGGTGGCGCCTTGGGCGCCGTGCCGGTTGCGCCAGTCCGTATCGCGGAAGAAGTTGCTCACCAGATGTTCGCGCCGGTCGGCGTGCTTCAGGGTCAGGTCCGTGATCGTGTCGGCATTCAGGCGCAGGCTGAACTTGCCCAGGAGGTTGTCGACGCGGTCCAGGGAGTCGTCGCGCTCGAGGCGGTCCAGGTGGTTGACCGCGCCCACGCGCCAGCGTTCGATCCGCGAAATGCGTCGCGACAGGCCCAGCACCAGGCCGGCGCGCTCGCCGAGCGCGATGTCGGCGGCCGCGGTATAGAAACGCTTGCGCCACGACGGCGTGAAATCCGGCGTACCCTGCAGCCAGTCCTCGGCGTTGCCGGGCGCGATCTTCTGCCGTGTCAGGTTCGAACCGTTCCAGCGATAGTCCAGCTTCACGTGGTTTTCGCCCGACGGCCGGCGCAGGCGCGCGTCCACGACGCCGCCGTTGAATGCGCCGTATTCGACCGGAATGCTGTTGTCGAAGACGCGCACCTCGCCCAGCAGCGCGGTGTCCAGGAAATAGGCCTGCGGGTTGCTGGGAACATCGGTGAAGTTGCGGCTCTTGTTGGCCGGGTCGACCCGGCTGGTAGCCCCGATGCCGTCGATGAGAAACAGGTTCTGGTAGGGGCTGGCGCCGTGGATGGAGAGGTCCTCCACGTTCAGCGATCCCCGGTTGGCGCCGTCGTTCGCGGTGCCGCTTTCGCGTATGGCGGGATGCGCGGCGATCAGCGCGCTGAGGTCTCGGTTGGAGGCCGGCGTGGCGGCGATCTCCTGCTCGGTATAGACGCGCTCGCGCGTCGCGTCCCCGTACACGCGCACCGGTTCGAGCGGCCACGCCGCGGCCGCGTCGGCGCCGCGCACGATGGCATAGCGGTTCGCGCCCGCGGCGCGCCATGTCAGGCCGGAGCCGTGCAGCAGGTGTTGCAGCGCGGCTTGCGGCGTCATCGTGGCGCGCAGCGCCGGCGCCCGCTTACGTGCGGCCTCGCGGGCGTCGAACGAGAGCGTCACGCCGGCTTGCCGGGCGTATGCCCGCAGGGCAGCGTCCAGGGGCTGGGCGGGAAGATCGAAGGCGAGGGCGGGAGCGTGCGTCGCCGCGTGGGTTGCCGAGGCGGTGCAGAACAGCAACGCGGCCAGAATGGTGCGTTGGCGCCTCTTGAGGATGGATTTCGACATGCGTGCCTTCCGGACTGAGTGAAATACAGTCGTGCAAGAGCATGCGTATCGAACGCAAGGAGGATGCCGGGCGTGGGCGGCAAGGTGGCCGCGTATCCAGGCTCATGGGGCGTTCTGGAAACCCAGGCAATGCCGCGAGCTCGGCGGGGCTCAGGTCCAGCGGGCGCGGCCCGCCGCGCATCAGAGTGGCGCGCCGCGGCAGCGGCGGCGTCGATAATGAAGGGGGAATGCTTCCGAGTGCGAGGGCATGGCGCCGGCGCGGTACTGCGCGGTCAGAGTCGAATTCGCGGCGGAGTATAGGTGATCTTGAGTCTTGCTGGTTTTGAGTTGGGAATCTTCCTACGCCCTTGTGTGCGCAGGCGCCGCGCTCAGGCGGCGTTGTCCTGCTCGATCTCTTCGAGTGCCTGCTGGATCTCCAGCCATTGCTCCTCGAGGTCATTGAGGCGTTTGCCGGATTCGCCGTGTTCGGCCATCACTTGCTGGCGCTCGGTCCGTCGCGCGTCGGAATAGAGATCGGCGTCGGCGATCACGGCATCCAGTTCCTGCAGGCGGGCGCGGGCGCGCTCCATGTCGGCCTCGACCTTCGCCAGCTTGGCGGCCAGCGGCTTGCGCAGCGTGGCCAGGCGTTGCCGTTGCTCGGCCTCGAGCCGGCGCTGGGCCTTGCGGTCGACGGCCACGCCCGGCTCGCCGGCGGCGGCTTCGCGCGCGGCGGCGCGTTCGCCGGCGTTGCGGGCGGCCAGCCAGTCCCGATAGTCTTCGAGATCGCCGTCGAACTCGCGCACGCCGCCATCGGCCACGATCCAGAAGCTGTCGACCGTGGTGCGCAGCAGGTGCCGGTCGTGCGATACCAGCAGCATGCTGCCGGAGAATTCCGCGAGCGCCGTGGCCAGCGCCTCGCGCGTCTCCACGTCCAGGTGGTTGCTGGGTTCGTCGAGCAGCAGCAGGTTGGGCTTTTGCCAGACGATCAGCGACAGGGCGAGGCGGGCTTTCTCGCCGCCGGACATGGGGCCGACCTTGCCCAGCACGGTGTCGCCGGAAAAGCCGAAACCGCCCAGGTAGTTGCGCAGCTCCTGTTCGCGCACCTCCGGAGCCAGCCGCGCGAGGTGCGCGAGCGGCGTGCTGTCGAGGTCCAGCATGTCGAGCTGGTGCTGGTGGAAGTAGCCGATCGCCAGCCCGCGCGACGCGCGCCGCGTGCCGGCATGCGGGGCCAGCTCGTCGGCCAGCGTCTTGATCAGGGTGCTCTTGCCGGCGCCGTTGGCGCCCAGCACGCCGATGCGGCTGCCGGCTCGCACCATCAGCGTGACATCGCGCAGAATGGGTTCGGCGCCGCCGTAGCCGGCATCCATGTGCTCCATGGCCAGCAGCGGGTCGGGCATGTGGTCGGGCGAGGGAATGCGGATATCGATGCCCGATTCGGCGTGGATGGGCGCCAGCGCCTCCATGCGCGCCAGCGCCTTGACCCGGCTTTGCGCCTGCTTGGCCTTGGAAGCCTTGGCCTTGAAACGATCGATGAAACCCTGCAGCCGGGCGGCTTCGCGCGTCTGGCGTTCGTAGGCGATATTGGCCTGGCGCAGGCGTTCGGCGCGCTGCAGCAGGAAGTCCTGGTAGCCGCCCCGATAGCGCTGCAGCCTGGCCTGGTCGAAGTGCAGGATGGCGCGCGCCACCGCATCCAGGAATTCCGTGTCGTGCGAAATCAGCAGGACCGTGCCGGGATAGGCGCCCAGCCATTTCTCCAGCCACAGCATGGCGTCGAGGTCCAGGTGGTTGGTCGGCTCGTCGAGCAGCAGCAGCTCCGATGGCGCCATCAGCGCGCGCGCCAATGCCAGCCGCATGCGCCAGCCGCCGGAGAAACTGCTCACCGGCTGCATCCATTCGGAGGGCTTGAATCCCAGGCCCGCGAGCAGCTGCTCGGCGCGCGAGGCGGCGCTCCAGGCGCCCGCCTCGGTCAGCGCGGCTTCGGTTTCGGCGATCTGCGTGCCCTGCTCGTCGGTCAGCCCGGCACGCTGGGCCTGCAGCGCGCGCAGATGGGTGTCGCCGTCGATGACGAACTCGCGCGCCGCTTGCGCGTCGGCGGCGATCTCCTGTTGCACGCTGGCGATGCGCCAGCCCGCGGGCAGGTCCAGGTTGCCGGCGTCGGGGTCCAGCGCGCCGGTCAGCAGCGCGAACAGCGAGGATTTGCCCGCGCCGTTCTTGCCGACGATGCCGACGCGTTCGCCGGGATGCACAACGAAATCGGCGCCGTCGAGCAGCACTTTGGTGCCGCGGCGCAGGGTCAAGCCAGAAGCGCGTATCACGTGTTCAATTGTTCGCGGGTAAGCAGCAGAATCTGGTCCGAGGATTCCGCGGTGTCCAGCCATACCGGCTGCAGATCAGGGAAGGCCGCCTCGAAGTGATCGCGCTCGTGGCCGATTTCCAGCACCAGCACGCCGCCGGCGGACAGGTAGCCGGGCGCGGCGGCCAGGATGCGGCGCACCAGGTCCATGCCATCGGCGCCGCCGGCCAGCGCCAGCGCGGGTTCGTGGCGGTACTCCTGGGGCAGCGCATCCATCGAGGCCTGGTTGACGTAGGGCGGATTGCAGACGATGACGTCATAGGCGGTCGCGGGCAGGGCGTCGAACAGGTTGCCCTGGTGCAAGGCCAGGCGGTCCTGCAAGCCGTACTCGGCGACATTGCGCGCGGCGACTTCCAGCGCGTCGGGCGAGACGTCGACGGCGTCGACCAGCGCGTTGGGAAATGCCAGCGCGGCCAGGATGGCCAGGCAGCCCGACCCCGTGCACATGTCCAGCGCGCGTTCGACCTGCAGGGGGTCCCGCACCCAGGGCGACAGCCCCTCGTCGAGCAGTTCGGCGATCGGCGAGCGCGGCACGATCACACGGCGGTCGACATGGAAGCGATGGCCGCGCAGCCAGGCCTCGCCGGTCAGGTAGGCGGCCGGCAGGCGTTCGGTGACGCGTCGGTCTATCAGGTCGAGCACGCGGCTGCGTTCGCCGGGCAGGACGCGCGCATCCAGGAACGGATCGAGCGTGTCGGGCGGCAGATGCAGGCCATGCAGCACCAGGTAGACCGCCTCGTCCCAGGCATTGTCGGAACCATGGCCCAGCGCGACACGGGCCGCGTTCAGGCGCGACACCGCGTAGCGGATCAGGTCGCGCAGGGTCTGCAGCTCTTGGCGATTATTGTTTTGCATGGAGGATCAGTCGGCCAGCAGCAGGTTTTCCAGCGTGCGGCGGTAGATGTTCTTCAAGGGCGCGAGGCTGGACAGCTCGATGCGCTCGTTGACCTTGTGGATCGTGGCGTTGCAGGGTCCGAACTCGATGACCTGCGGGCAGATCCTGGCGATGAAGCGGCCATCGGACGTGCCGCCGGTGGTCGAGAGCTCGGCCTGCAATCCGGTTTCGGCCTGGATCGCCGACACCAGCGCATCGGTCAGCGAGCCGCGCGGCGTCAGGAACGGTTCGCCGCCCAGTTCCCAGTCGAGCTGGTACT
The DNA here is from genome assembly GCF_002119705.1 of Bordetella genomosp. 6. Classification (NCBI taxonomy): domain Bacteria; kingdom Pseudomonadati; phylum Pseudomonadota; class Betaproteobacteria; order Burkholderiales; family Alcaligenaceae; genus Bordetella; species Bordetella genomosp. 6. The sequence goes on along the minus strand of NZ_CP021107.1, from coordinate 2,871,644 downwards.
CCAGGCCGTGACGGTCCAGCACCTCATGCACGCGCGTCTTGAGAGCTTCGGGCGTGCTGGCGGTGGAAAAGCGGAAATTGAACAGCGCGACCGCCTCGCCCGGCACGACGTTGGTCGCGCCCGTGCCGGCGTGCAGGTTCGACACCTGGAACGTGGTGGGCGGGAAGTATTCGTTGCCCTGGTCCCATTCGATGGCGACCAGTTCGGTCAGCGCCGGAGCCAGTTGATGCACCGGGTTGCGCGCCAGGTGCGGGTACGCGACGTGGCCTTGCACGCCCTTGACCAGCAGGCGCCCCGACAGCGAGCCGCGCCGTCCGTTCTTGCATACGTCGCCCAGCGCCTCGGTGGAGGTCGGTTCGCCGACGATGCAGTAGTCGAGCTGCTCGCCGCGCTGGCGCAGCTCGTCGCAGACGATCACCGTTCCGTCGACTGCCGGGCCCTCTTCGTCGGAGGTGATCAGCAGGGCGATCGAGCCGGGATGTTCGGGGTGCGCCGCCACGAATTCCTCGGCCGCCACCACGAAGGCGGCGATCGAGCTTTTCATGTCGGCGGCACCTCTGCCGTACAGGAATCCGTCGCGCTCGGTCGGCACGAAGGGATCGCTGTCCCATTTGTCGCGCGGACCCGGCGGCACCACGTCGGTATGGCCGGCGAACACCGTCAGGGGCGCGCCGGCGCCGCGTCGCGCCCACAGGTTGGTCACGCCGCCGCGCGCAATGGTCTCGCATTGGAAACCGATGCGCTCCAGGCGCTGCGCCAGCAGCATCTGGCAATCCACATCGTCGGGCGTGACCGAGGGACGGGCGATCAGATCCTTGACCAGATCCAGTACGGCAGATGCGGTCATCAGGCCCTCAGCAGGTCATTGATGCTGGTCTTGGCGCGGGTCTGCGCGTCGACGCGCTTGACGATCACCGCGCAGGCCAGGCTGTGCGAGCCATCCTCGGACGGCAGCGAGCCGGGAACCACGACCGAGCCCGACGGCACGCGGCCGTACGAAACCTTGCCGGTGGCGCGATCGTAGATCTTGGTGCTTTGCGACAGGTACACGCCCATCGCCAGCACCGAGTTCTCCTCGACCACCACGCCCTCGACGACTTCCGAGCGCGCGCCGATGAAGCAGTTGTCCTCGATGATGGTGGGATTGGCCTGCAGCGGTTCGAGCACGCCGCCGATGCCCACGCCGCCGGACAGGTGCACGTTCTTGCCGATCTGCGCGCACGAGCCCACGGTGGCCCAGGTGTCGACCATGGTGCCTTCATCGACATAGGCGCCGATGTTGACGTAGGAGGGCATCAGCACCACGTTGCGGGCGATGAAGGCGCCGCGGCGCGCCACGGCCGGAGGCACCACGCGGTAGCCGCCGGTCTTGAAGGCGGCTTCGCCGTAGCCGGCGAACTTGGTCGGCACCTTGTCGTAGAACTGCAGCGGGCCCTGGCCCATGACGACATTGTCGTGCAGCCGGAACGACAGCAGCACGGCCTTCTTGATCCATTGGTGCACGATCCATTGATCGTCGATTTTTTCGGCCACGCGCAGGCGGCCCATGTCCAATCCGTCGATCGTATGTTCGACGGCATCGCGCACTTCGGCGCTCGCGTCGACGGGCGACAGGTTGGCCCGGTTTTCCCAGGCTTGTTCGATGGTGGTCTGCAGGTCGAGAGTCATGACGGCTCAGCTATTCCAGGGTTGATCAAATGGAGGTTCTTGCAAAATGGGCGATGCGCTCGGCGGCCTGGACGCATTGGTCCAGCGGCGCCACCAGCGCGATCCGTATGCGGCCTTGGCCGGGGTTGGCATTGTGCGCTTCGCGCGCCAGCAGGCTGCCCGGCAGCACCGTGACGCCGGTACGGCCATACAGCCCGCGCGCAAACGCGGTATCCGAGCCAGGCGTGGCGGCCCACAGGTAGAACGAGGCCTGCGGCGCGCGCACGTCCAGTACGCTCTGCAGGATAGGCAGCACGGCGTCGAACTTGGCGCGATACTGGCGCCGGTTCTCCTGCACATGCGTCTCGTCGGACCACGCGGCGATGCTGGCGGCCGAGACCACCGGGCTCATGGCGCTGCCGTGGTAGGTACGGTACAGCAGGAAACGCGCCAGCAGCGCGGCGTCGCCGGCCACGAACCCCGAGCGCATGCCGGGCACGTTCGACCGCTTGGACAGGCTGGAGAACGCCATCAGGTTCGTGTAGCGGTCGCGGCCCAGGCGGCGCGCCGCCTGCAGGCTGCCCAGCGGAGGATTGTCCTCGTCCAGGTAGATTTCCGAATAGCACTCGTCCGAGGCGATCACGAAACCATGGCGATCGGACAGCTCGAACAGCGTGCGCCATTCTTCCAGGCTCATCACGTTGCCGGCGGGGTTGCCCGGCGAGCACACGAACACCAGCTGCGTCCTGCGCCAGACGTCGTCGGGCACGCGCGCCCAGTCGCAGCCGAAATCGCGCGCCGGGTCGGCGTTGACGTAATAGGGGGTGGCGCCGGCCAGCAGGGCCGCGCCTTCGTAGATCTGGTAGAACGGATTGGGGCACACCACCAGCGCGCCGGCCGAGGGATCGATGACGGTCTGGGCGAAGGAGAACAACGCCTCGCGCGACCCGAGCACCGGCAGCACTTCGCTCTCGGGATCGGGCGCGGGAATGCTGTAGCGGCGCGCCAGCCACTGCGAGATCGCCTGGCGCAAGGCCGGCTCGCCCTTGGTCGACGGATAGACCGACAGGCCCGCCAGGTTGGCGGCGATCGCCTGGCCTACGCAGGCCGGAGCCGCGTGCTTGGGCTCGCCGATCGACAGGTTGATGGGGGGCAGGTCGTGCGTCGGCGTACCAGCGTCCGCAAGCAAGGCCCGCAATTTTTCAAAAGGATAAGGATGCAAGGCATCGAGGCGCGGATTCATGGGGCGTGATTTTAACAAGCAAGCTACAATAGCGGGCTTGGCTTTGCGAAGGTGGCGAAATTGGTAGACGCACCAGGTTTAGGTCCTGACGCCGTAACAGGTGTGCGGGTTCGAGTCCCGCCCTTCGCACCAACTTATTGACACCCGTTGATCGCTATTATCAATTCTTTTTGAATCAACGGGTTGGCCAGCGGCCCGGGCGGGCGCATCCGAGGCCGGTGCGACATACGCTTGCGGGCCCGCTTGCCTGGCGGCGCGGCGCGTTCTGCCCGCCATGCGGCCATCCATCATCGCTTCCCCCTGCCCAAAAAGGAACTGCCGCGATCCCTTGTGGGGATGGCGGCAGTCCGACTGCGCACGCGTGCGCCGGCCGGGGATAGGCCGGCCGATGCTCAGTTGCGGGGCGGGTAGTCGAGTTCGCCGAATGTGTATTGGCCGCCGGCCTTGGCCTGGGCCAGTTCGGCCTTGACCTGGTCGCGGCTCGGGACGGCCGTGCTGCCGATCTGCGCGGCGGGGTATTCCAGTTCGCCGAACGTGTATTGGCCATTGGCCTTGGCTTGCGCCAGTTCGGCCTGCACCTGGGCGCGGCTCGGCGCATTGGCGTCGGTCTGGCCGTAGACACCCTGGTAGGGCAGGTTGTTGGGTTCGGCGTTGGGCGCGGCCTGGGCGCCTGCGCTCAGCAGGCCGAGCGACAGCAGCAGGGCGGTGGCAAGGGTTTTCATGGTAATTCCTCCGGTTCGCTTGGATGGTGGGACCCCGGACGCGGCGGACTTTTCTTCCGTCGTAGTTCGTTGTTTCGTTTCCCAATGGCTGCATTGTGCACGCGCGTCTGATCCGGATAAACCCTGATTTTTGGTAAAGATTATTCCATTTTTATAGGCAATTCTCTGGAATAAACAGGATCATTGCATGAATGTAATGATCGGCAGGGACAGGAAGGAGACTTGCTGGGAGCGGGCGAGCCACGCCCGTCGTCAAGGCGATTTCGCGATTTGGGCCGGAATTGCCCTTGTTTCCGTCGGTTTGGCCGTTGGCTTACTTTTTAAAATTCGATTTTGTATTTTGTATCGAAAATATTTCGAGTTTTGACAAGGCGGCACCTGCAATGAAACCGACGTCGATCCTGGCATGTTTGCCCCGCTACCTCGGCGCCTGCGCGCTGGCCACGCTGGCTGTCGCGGCGTTCGCGCCGGCGCAGGCACAGACCTCGCTGCCCGCGGGGTTCGGCTTCGCCGAGGTTCGGCAGTATTTCTCCGGCCTGTCGCCCGATGCCCTGCGCCAGCAGGCGTCGTGGCTGGCGCCGGCGCAGTTGCGGCCCTATCTGTCGAGCCTGTCTGACGCGCAATTGCGGCAGTATGTGCAGGCGCTGACGCCGGGGCAGATCACGCAGGGACTGGCGGCGTTGACGCCCGCGCAGCGCGCGCGGCTGCAGCGCGAATTCGAACGGCAGGCGCGCCGGCAAGTGCAGCAGGCGGTACGGGCCGAGGTCGCCGCGCGCAGCGCGCGGGCGGTGGCGATGGGGCAGAGCGCGTCGATGTTGCTGCTCGATGCCGAGATGGGAACCCTGGCGCAGCGCCAGGGCGACCTGCGTCGCGGCCACGACGAGGGCGCCTTCTGGGCGCGCGGCAGCGCGAACCGCTTCAAGGTCGATACGCCGGACACGCCGGCGTTCGACCTGCGCGTGGAGTACCTGGCGCTGGGCGCCGATCATGGCTGGCGCCTGGACACGGGGCGGCTTTATCTGGGCGCCTACGCCGGCGTCTCGCGCGCCCGCATGGACGACAACGACCTCATGCATGGCCGGATCGAGAGCCGCTTCCTGGGCACCTACCTGACTTACGTGGACAACGGCGGGTTCTACGTCGACGCGGTCAGCAAGCTGGGCCGCATCGACGAGTCCGTGTCGTTCGACCTGCCGTTGGGGCTGGGCGACTACGACGACGATGTGTCGCATACGACCTATACGGGCAGTATCGAGGCCGGTTACCACTTCAAGCTGCCGCAACGCTGGTTCGTCGAGCCGCAGGCGCAGGTGATCTACTCGCGCAGCAGCCAGACCTCGGTGCAGGGGCGGGCAGGCGTGCGCGCGGGCCGGGACTATACGCTGGCCGGCGGCGCGACCTTGCGCCCGTATGTCAGCGCCTCGTATCTGCACGAGTTCTCGCACGACGACTCGGTCGACTTCGGCGGCAAGTCGTACGATGCCGAACTGCCCGGCAGCCGCTGGCAGCTTGGCGCCGGCGCGGCGCTGGACGTCGGGGCGCATCGCGCCTACGCGGATCTGCGCTATGGGCACGGCGCCAACATCAGCCAGGACCTGTCGCTGAACATCGGCTACGCGTACCGCTTCTAGCGCGCGGGGCCGCGCCACGGGGCCGCCTATAATGGCGGCCCGTTTGTCTTCCCAGGCGCCCGCCTTTCGATCTCATGGTCTACGAGGATTTTTTCTGGTTCATGGCCGCGCTGGTGGCGCTGGCCCTGGTCGGCGGCGCGCTGTTCGGCCGCCTGGGACGGCTTGCCCACAGCGTCATCGCCATGCTGGGGCTGGCGATCGCGGTCGGCGTGGCGGTGTTGCTGGGCGCGCGGGGCGAGGACGTGGGGCCCTATGCGCCCCTGCTGGCGATCGCCGCGTTCATGTTCTGCCTGATGATCGGCGGCGCGGCAACGCTGGTTACGCGCCGCGTAAGGCGACGTCATTTGACGCACTGAGCGCGCCACCGGGCGCGCCGGCTTTTTCTTGGACAATCATCATGGATATTTCCAGTCACCAGCTTGCCGAACTTGCCAATGGCGTTTGCCTGGAAACCCGCGTGGATGGCGAGATCATCGGCACCTATGTGGTGCTGGGGCCCGCCGACCTGGACGCCATCGCGGACATCGTGCCGCGCCAGCGCGTGGAAGAGGGGGCCGACATTCACGCGGCGGCGGTGGCCAGCGTCGACGGGGCGCAAATGGAGATCGACCAGGTCATCGAGAACATGAATCCCGGCGATGTCGCGGTGTTCTTCTGCGCCGATGGCGACTGCTACGGCGCCGCGCTGGACCTGCTGGGCCTGCCGATCGACGAGTAGCCGCCGCGGGCCGGCCGGCGGCCTGGCGGACGCTGCATAAGCACATTACCGGGGTGCAAATATTTGCGTAAAAAATAAGCATCGTGGCACGGCAGTTGCTCTTTGTTGCAATATTGGCACGCGTTTTTGAGGATTATGTTGACTTGTGAGGGGAACCTGACGATAGTGTCGGCACACACGAAATCAAGCGTTGCAATGTTTGTTCAGTGCCGTGCCTTCTCCGGCGTCCGCGTTATTGTTCTACTGCCCCTCCTTGATTGATTCGTGGTCCCGGGTCTCGGCCCATTAATTTCTAGGAAACACAGTATGGAAACCGGCGTCGTTAAGTGGTTCAACGCGGAAAAAGGTTATGGCTTCATCACTCCGGAAGCGGGCGGCAAGGATTTGTTCGCGCACTTCTCGGAAATCCAGGCCAATGGCTTCAAGTCGTTGGAAGAGAACCAGCGCGTCAGCTTCGTGACGGCGATGGGCCCGAAGGGTCCTCAGGCGACGAAGATCCAGATTCTGTAAGAATCTGAGCGCGTCCATGAAAGCCCCCGTCAGGGGGCTTTTTTCATTGGCTGGCCCGAGCGGCCAATTCGCAGGAGCATGACATGTCCCATTCGATGGCCGATCCGGCAGCCTTGCCCGATGTGGCAGCCGTTCTCGCGTTCTGGCGCGAGGCGGGCCCCGCCCGCTGGTATGCCAAGGACGAGGAATTCGATCGCACATTCACCATGCGCTTCGAAGCCGCGCACATGGCGGCGGCGCGCGGAGAATTGATGTCCTGGTCCGGCAGCGCCGAAGGCGTGCTGGCATTGCTGATCCTGCTGGATCAATTCCCGCGCAACGCCTATCGCGGAACCGGGCACATGTTTGCCACCGACGGGCTGGCGCGGCAGGTCTGCGAGCAGGCCATCGCGGCCGGACTGGACCGGCAGGGGCCGGAAGATTTGCGGCAGTTCTATTACATGCCGCTCGAACACGCCGAAGACCTGGCGGCTCAGGAACAGTGTGTCAGGCTGATGGCGCCGTTACACGCCGAAACCTTGCGTTGGGCGGAAATTCACCGCGATATTATTGCTCGCTTCGGACGTTTCCCACATCGAAATACTGTCCTGGGTCGTGTCACGACCGCCGAGGAACAGCAGTTCCTGGACCAGGGCGGATTTGCCGGATAAAGGCTGCATATATTCAGTGGTGATGCTGAAAAACAGCGTTTTTTGGCCGAGTTCCGCCAATTTTGTATGCTGTTGTAACCTCGCCTTTTCGTGTGGAATTCTCCGATTTCAACGGGCTTGTCGTGAGGGCTGCCTGCGCATGTTCATGCCCGTTGGGGCAGGTCCGTTTGGCGCATAAGGCCGATTGACCTGTCGGGGCATCACTCCTACACTGAACCGGCGAGATCTTCAAGCGACGCGGTGTCTTGTGTTCTGGTCGCCATAGCTCCGTTTTGCGGGGGCAATTCCTTGATTATCTGGCGCCCCGAGCAATCGCTCTAAACAGGTTCAAGGACATTTCATGGCAACCGGTATCGTCAAGTGGTTCAATGCCGAAAAGGGCTATGGATTCATCATGCCCGATGACGGCAGTAAAGATCTTTTCGCACATTATTCCGAGATCCGCAGCGAAGGCTACAAATCGCTGCAGGAGAATCAGCGCGTATCCTTCGAGGTGGGACAAGGGCCCAAGGGGCCAAGCGCCAAGAACATAAAAGTCATCGCCTGACGGCCCGTTGTCGCCGCGGCCGGCGCAGTTCCGGCGGGCCGCACGAAAAAAGCCCCATTGCCTTGCGGCAATGGGGCTTTTTGTCGCGTGGCGCGATCAGTGCGAAGGGTGCGCGCCGTGGTGCCCGGCGGACTGGCTGGTCAGGCGGTCCACATACGCGATGCCGATCGCCGACAGGATGAAGACCACGTGGATGATGGTCTGCCACATCACGCCTGTTTCGGTGAAGCGGGAATTGGGCGAGCCCAGGTTGCTCGCCTCGATGAAGGTGCGCAGCAGGTGGATCGACGAGATGCCGATGATGGCCATGGCCAGCTTGACCTTGAGCACGCTGGCGTTGACGTGGCTGAGCCACTCCGGCTGGTCGGGATGGCCTTCCAGGCGCAGGCGCGAGACGAAGGTTTCGTAGCCGCCGACGATGACCATCACGAGCAGGTTGGAGATCATGACCACGTCGATCAGGCCCAGCACGATGAGCATGATTTCCTGCTCGCCGAAGGACAGGGTGTGGGTGACCAGGTGCCACAACTCCTTCAGGAAGAGCAGCACGTATACGCCCTGGGCGACGATCAGGCCCAGGTAGAGCGGCAGCTGCAGCCAGCGCGAACTGAAGATCAGCGCGGGCAGCGGGCCGAGGCGGGGTTCTTGGATGGGATGCATGGGAGGTTTGCGAGCCATGGTTGTGTGGAGAATTTGGGCGGGCGAAATTCTACCGTCCCCGGATGCGCCATGCGCGGCCCGCCGCGGCTGCCCGCCGCGGCTGCCCGCCGCGCGGTCCACGGGGCGGCCGGCGGGGCGCTCCGGTCCCTGGCGAGTTTCCGGTAAAATGACCTGTTTATCCGCTACATCATCTCCCTCTTTCTCGGAAAATAGGTCTCTTAATGCAGCCTGTGGTTGAAACCCTCTCCGGCCTGGAGCGCCGTGTTGATCTGGCCGTCTCGGTCGCCGAAGTCGAAAAGGAAGTCCAGGCGCAATTGAAGCGCGTGGGCCGCACGGCCAAGGTCGCCGGCTTTCGCCCCGGCAAGGCGCCGCTGGCCATGCTCGAGCGCAGCCATGGCCCCGGCATCCGCTACGACGTGATCAACAGCCTGGTCGGCCGCGCTTTCGAACAAGCCGTCGACGGCGCCAAGCTGCGCGTCGCCGGCTCGCCCACCCTTACTCCCAAGACCGAAGGCGTCGCCGACGACACGCTGGCGTTCACCGCCACGTTCGAGGTGTACCCGGAAATCACCGTACCGGACCTGTCGGCGCTGGCCGTCACCCGCTACGACACCCAGGTCACCGACGCCGAAGTCAACCAGACGCTCGACGTGCTGCGCAAGCAGCGCGCCCAGTTCGAAACCCGCGAAGGCCGCGCCTCGCAGGACGGCGACCGCGTCGTGCTGGACTTTGCCGGCACCATCGACGGCGTGCCCTTCGAAGGCGGCAAGGCCGAGGACTTCCCGTTCGTGCTGGGCCAGGGCCGCATGCTGCCCGAGTTCGAGGAAGCCGCGCGCGGCCTGAAGGCCGGCGAGAGCAAGGTCTTCCCGCTCAAGTTCCCTGACGACTACCAGGGCAAGGAAGTCGCCGGCAAGACGGCCGAGTTCACCATTACGGTCAAGGAAGTCGCCGAAGGCGTGCTGCCCGAGGTCGATGCCGAATTCGCCAAGTCGCTCGGCCAGGCCGAAGGCGATGTCGAAAAGCTGAAGGCCGACATCCGCACCAACATCGAACGCGAGGTCAAGGCGCGCCTGCAAGGCCGCACCAAGGGCAGCGTGATGGACGCGCTGGTCGAGGCCGGCAAGTTCGACGTGCCCAAGGCGCTGGTCGACAGCGACGTGGAAGGCCGTATCGCGGCTGCCCGCGAAGAGCTCAAGCAGCGCGGCGTGCCCAATGCGGATTCCGTGCCGATGCCGGCCGAAGTGTTCTCGACCGAGTCCGAGCGCCGCGTGCGCCTGGGGTTGCTGGTCTCGGAGCTGGTCAAGCAGGCTCAGCTGCAGGCCAAGCCCGAGCAGGTGCGCGCGCGCATCGAAGAGTTCGCGCAGAATTACGAGCAGCCGGCCCAGGTCGTCAGCTACTACCTGGCCGACCGCCAGCGCCGCGCTGAAATCGAGGCGATCGTGCTCGAGGACAACGTGGTCGCCCACGTGCTCGAGAACGCCAAGGTCGCCGACGAGAAGGTGCCTTTTGATCAGTTGATGGGGATGGCATAACCATGCAGCGTTTCACCGATTTCTATGCGGCAATGCACGGCGGGTCGTCGGTGACGCCCACCGGCCTGGGCTACATCCCGATGGTCATCGAGCAATCGGGCCGGGGCGAGCGTGCCTATGACATTTACTCGCGGCTGTTGCGTGAACGCCTGATCTTCCTGGTCGGGCCGGTCAACGACAACACGGCCAACCTGGTCGTGGCCCAGTTGCTGTTCCTGGAATCGGAGAACCCCGACAAGGACATCTCGTTCTACATCAACTCGCCCGGCGGGTCGGTGTACGCGGGCATGGCCATCTACGACACCATGCAGTTCATCAAGCCCGATGTGTCGACGCTGTGCACCGGGCTGGCCGCCAGCATGGGCGCGTTCCTGCTGGCGGCGGGGAAGAAGGGCAAGCGGTTCACGCTGCCCAACTCCCGCATCATGATTCACCAGCCCTCGGGCGGAGCCCAGGGGCAGGCCAGCGATATCCAGATCCAGGCGCGCGAAATCCTGGACCTGCGCGAGCGCCTGAACCGCATCCTGGCCGAGAATACCGGCCAGCCGGTCGAGCGCATTGCGGTAGACACCGAGCGTGACAACTTCATGTCCGCCGAAGATGCGGTATCGTATGGTCTGGTGGACAAGGTTCTGACCTCTCGCGCGCAGACCTGATCGGCGCGCTTGCAGGACCCTGGCACTGCCGTCATGTTCGATAAGCGTTGATCGCGCTGGCCGTCACCCGGCCGGCGCGTCTTCACCAGAGATACGAAACACTTATGCCTGAAAAAAAGGGATCGGCAGACGCAAAAGTGCTGCATTGCTCGTTTTGCAACAAGAGCCAGCACGAAGTCCGCAAGCTGATTGCAGGTCCTTCGGTATTCATCTGCGATGAATGCATAGACCTGTGCAACGACATCATCCGCGAGGAAGCGCAAGCTACCGCGCGCGCGGCCATTCGCTCCGAGCTGCCCACCCCGGCCGAAATCAAGACCTTTCTCGACCAGTACGTGATTGGCCAGACCAGCCCCAAGCGCATGCTGGCGGTGGCGGTCTACAACCACTACAAGCGTATCCGCCACGGCGAGATCAAGGGCGACGAGGTCGAGCTCTCCAAGAGCAACATCATGCTGATCGGCCCGACCGGGTCGGGCAAGACGCTGCTGGCGCAAACGCTGGCGCGCATGCTCAACGTGCCGTTCGTCATGGCCGACGCCACGACCCTGACCGAAGCCGGCTACGTGGGCGAGGACGTCGAGAACATCATCCAGAAGCTGTTGCAGAACTGCAACTACGATGTCGAGAAGGCGCAGCGCGCCATCATCTACATCGATGAGATCGACAAGATTTCGCGCAAGTCCGACAACCCGTCGATCACCCGCGACGTGTCGGGCGAGGGCGTGCAGCAGGCGCTGCTCAAGCTGATCGAAGGCACGGTCGCTTCGGTGCCCCCGCAAGGCGGCCGCAAGCATCCCAACCAGGACTTCGTCCAGGTCGACACGACGAACATCCTGTTCATCGTGGGCGGCGCTTTCGACGGCCTGGAAAAGGTCATCCGCGACCGCACCGAGAAATCCGGTATCGGGTTTTCGGCGGCGGTGCGAGCCAAGTCCGAGCGCGGCGTGGGCGAGCTGTTCAGCGAGGTCGAGCCCGAGGACTTGATCAAGTTCGGCCTGATCCCCGAACTGGTCGGCCGCCTGCCCGTGGTCGCCACGCTGGACGAGCTGGACGAGGCCGCGCTGGTGCAGATCCTGACCGAGCCCAAGAACGCGCTGGTCAAGCAGTTCCAGAAGCTGTTCGCCATGGAAGGCGCGGAGCTCGACGTGCGTCCGGATGCGCTGAAGGCGATTTCCCGCAAGGCGCTCAAGCGCAAGACGGGGGCGCGCGGCTTGCGTTCGATCCTGGAGGGCTCGCTGCTGGACACCATGTATGACCTGCCGTCGCAAGGCAACGTCAGCCGCGTGGTGCTCGAAGCCAATGCCGTCGAAGGTGACGGCAAGCCCCTGCTGATCTACGCCGACGAATCCGAAGCCGCCTCTGGCGAGAAGGCCGGGCGTGGCGAGGTCCGCGACGCGGCGGCTTGATTTTCAATCCCGACCGCCATTGCAAGAAAACCCGTTTGTAACGGGTTTTTTTGCATCTTCACGCTATCCGGATGCCGAGCGCTTGAATTTTCGGCTATTGTTCCCATATCAGACGTAACCGACGTGGAGACTTGGGTCTGCCCTTGCCCCGTCCCCCATTACGCCGAGTCATACCGAGGAACCCCCCTATGTCTGCCAGTCAGACCCTGTCTTCCGACCCGATTGACCTGCCGTTGTTGCCGCTGCGCGATGTTGTCGTGTTTCCGCACATGGTTATTCCGCTGTTTGTCGGCCGCCCGCGCTCGATCCGCGCGCTGGAGGTGGCGATGGAAGCGGGCAAGAGCATCATGCTGGTGGCACAGAAGTCCGCCGGCAAGGATGACCCGACGCCCGAGGACGTTTATGAGATCGGCTGCGTGGCGAGCATCCTGCAGATGCTCAAGCTGCCCGACGGCACCGTCAAGGTGCTGGTCGAGGGCACCCAGCGCGCCCGCATCGACAGCATCGAAGACGTCGATTCGCACTTCACCTGCCAGGTGACGCCGATCGAGCCCGACACCCTGCAGGGTTCGGAGACCGAGGCGCTGCGCCGCGCGATCGTCGCGCAGTTCGAACAGTATGTGAAGCTGAACAAGAAGATTCCGCCCGAGATCCTGACCTCGCTGGCCGGTATCGACGACGCCGGCCGCCTGGCCGACACCATCGCCGCGCATCTGCCGCTCAAGCTGGAGCAGAAGCAGAAGATGCTCGAGGTCGTCGTGACCGCCGAGCGCCTGGAAGGGCTGCTGACCCAGCTGGAAACCGAGATCGACATCCTGCAGGTCGAGAAGCGGATCCGCGGGCGCGTCAAGAAGCAGATGGAGAAAAGCCAGCGCGACTACTACCTGAATGAGCAGGTCAAGGCCATTCAGAAGGAGTTGGGCGAGGGCGAGGAAGGCGCCGACATCGAAGAGCTCGAGAAGAAGATCATCGCCGCGCACATGCCCAAGGAGGCGCGCAAGAAGGCCGATGGCGAGCTCAAGAAACTTAAGCTGATGTCGCCCATGTCGGCGGAAGCGACGGTGGTGCGCAACTACATCGATACGCTGATCAACCTGCCCTGGAAGAGAAAGAGCAAGATCAACAACTCGATCGGCAATGCCGAGCGCGTGCTCGACGACGACCACTACGGGCTGGAAAAGGTCAAGGAACGCATTCTCGAATACCTGGCCGTGCAGCAGCGCGTGGACAAGGTCAAGGCGCCGATCCTGTGCCTGGTCGGCCCCCCGGGCGTGGGCAAGACCTCGCTCGGCCAGTCGATCGCCAAGGCGACCAACCGCAAGTTCGTGCGCATGGCGCTGGGCGGCGTGCGCGACGAGGCCGAGATCCGGGGCCACCGCCGGACCTATATCGGTTCGATGCCGGGCAAGATCCTGCAGAACATGTCCAAGGTCGGCGTGCGCAACCCGCTGTTCCTGCTGGACGAGATCGACAAGCTGGGCATGGACTTCCGTGGCGATCCGTCGTCGGCGCTGCTCGAGGTGCTCGATCCGGAACAGAACCACACGTTCCAGGACCACTACATCGAGGTCGACTTCGACCTGTCCGATGTGATGTTCGTGGCCACCAGCAATACCTTGAACATTCCGCCGGCCCTGCTGGACCGGATGGAAGTGATCCGCCTGTCCGGCTACACCGAGGAAGAGAAAATCCACATCGGCCGCGACCACTTGCTGCCGAAGCTGATGAAGAACAACGGCGTCAAGGACAACGAGCTGACGGTCGACGACTCCGCGCTGCGCGACATCGTGCGCTACTACACCCGCGAGGCGGGCGTGCGGGCGCTGGAGCGCGAGGTCGGCAAGATCTGTCGCAAGGTCGTCAAGCAGCTGCTGATCAAGAGCGATGAAGCCAAGGCGGCCGGCAACAAAGCCGCCGAGGCGCAAACGGTGCTGGTCAACGGCGACAACCTCAGCGATTACCTGGGCGTGCGCCGCTATACCTTCGGCATGGCCGAAAAGGAAAACCAGATCGGCCAGGTGACCGGCCTTGCGTGGACCGAAGTGGGCGGCGATCTGCTCACCATCGAGGTCGCGGACATGCCCGGCAAGGGCAATATCCAGCGCACCGGTTCGCTGGGCGACGTCATGAAGGAGTCGGTCGAGGCTGCGCGCACCGTGGTGCGCTCGCGGGCGCGCCGCCTGGGTTTCGCCGACAGCGTGTTCGAGAAGCACGACATGCACGTCCACGTGCCCGAGGGCGCCACGCCCAAGGATGGCCCGTCGGCGGGTATCGCCATCACCACCGCCATGGTATCGGCGCTGTCGCGCATTCCGGTGCGCGCCGATGTCGCCATGACGGGCGAGATCACGCTGCGCGGCGAGGTGTTGCCCATCGGCGGCCTGAAGGAAAAGCTGCTGGCCGCGCATCGTGGCGGCATCAAGACGGTGCTGATTCCCGAGGAGAACGTCAAGGATCTGGCCGAGATCCCGGATAACGTGAAGAACTTCCTCGAGATCGTTCCGGTGCGCTGGATCGACAAGGTGCTGGAGCTTGCGCTGGAGCGCATGCCCGAGCCCCTGTCCGAGGAAGAGGCTGTCAAGGAAGCCATCGTGGCCAAGCCCACGGAGGCCGGCGCCGTCGATCCGGTCATGAAGCACTGAGCCGACGCCGGCCCAGGCCGGCGGCCAGCGACCCGCAAACCGGGCCCGGATATTCCGGGCCCGGTTTTTTTTCCGGCTTCAGTCGTCGCCGAAGCAATGCAGCGCGACTTCGCGAAAGCGCTGCGCCGCGGCGCTGGATGGCTCGGGCAGCAGCAGGGCCAGGCCGATTTCGGCCGCCGGCGACACGTCGGCGATGGCCCGGTAGGCCACGCGCGGGCTGGGGTTGTATTGCATGACAGCCGGCACCAGCGCCACGCCCAGGCCGCTTTCGACCAGCGACAGCACGGTCTGCACCTGCGTGGCTTCCTGCGTGACCCTGGGCAGGAATCCGGCCCGCTGGCAGGCCAGCATGGCCGTGGCGTGCAGGCCGGCGGCGTCCTCGCGGGAATAGAACACGAAGGATTCGGTCGCCAGCTCTTCCATCCTGACCTCGGCCTTCTGCGCCAGCGGGTTGCCCAGCGGCAGGGCCGCGACGAAGTCTTCCGCCAGCAGCGGCGCCAGGCGCGCGCGCGACGGCGTCAGCAGCGGCGTGCGCACCAGCCCGACATCGAGGTCGCCGCTGTCGACGCGCTCGGCGATGCGCACCGAGGTGCCTTCCTTGAGCACCAGCTCGACGCCGGGATACTCGGCGCGGAACAGCCGCACGATGCGCTGCAGCACGCCGTTGGTCGTGGAGCCCACAAAGCCCACTTTCAGGGCGCCGCCGGTACCCGACGAGGCGGCGCGCGCCGCCGCCAGCAACTGGGCATTATGAAACAGCAGCCGGCGCGCCTCCGCCAGGGCCGCATGCCCGCCTGGCGTGAGCGAGACGCCGCCCGAGCCGCCGCGCTCGAACAGGCGGGTGCCAAGCTCGGCCTCGAGTTTCTGGATGGCCACCGTCAGCGGCGGCTGGGTCATGTGCAGCCGGTCGGCGGCACGCCGGAAATTCAGCGTCTCGCCCAGGGTCACGAACTGGCGTATCCGCCGCAAGTCCAGCATGGGGTCGGCGGGCGCGTCGCCCGCGCCAGGCGGCCTGGTCGGCTCGGTCATGGGAGCACCTTCGGGGTAGGCGATGCGTTCTCAATATCGCATTGGCTGAGTTGATACCTGGATGGCATGCGAGCAGTTCCCCTGATCAGCGGAAATCAGCGGATAGAAGTGTAGATCACCGAATATTTGATATGCAACGTATATCAAATTTGATAGAAATAATATTAGACGAGGGTGGGATACCGTTCCTAAGATGAGCGCCAACGAATCATGGAGGCGACACAGACATGGACACGGCGCTCGGACACATCAAGGTCCTGGACCTGACCCGCATCCTGGCCGGCCCCTGGGCGACCCAGACGCTGGCGGACATGGGCGCGGAGGTGATCAAGGTCGAACGTCCCCGAGTGGGCGATGACACCCGCGCCTGGGGGCCGCCGTTCCTGAAGGACAACGAGGGGCACGAGACCGCCGATTCGTCCTATTTCCTGGCCGCCAACCGCGGCAAGAAATCCATCACGGTGGACCTGGCGCACCCGGACGGCCAGGCCCTGATCCGCGACCTGGCGGCCACGGCCGACGTGGTGGTGGAAAACTACAAGGTCGGGACCCTGGCGCGCTACGGCCTGGACTATGAAAGCCTGAAAGCGATCAACCCCCGGCTGGTGTATTGCTCGATCACGGGCTTCGGCCAGGACGGTCCCTACGCCTCGCTGCCGGGCTACGACTTCGTCTTCCAGGGCATGGGCGGGTTGATGAGCATCACCGGCCAGCCGGAAGGCACGCCGGGCGACGAGCCCATGAAGGTCGGCATTGCCATCAGCGACCTGCTGACGGGCATGTATGCCACGACGGCCATCCTGGCCGCTCTGGAGCGCCGGCACGTCAGCGGGCTGGGGCAGCATGTCGACATGTCGCTGCTCGATTGCGTGGTCAGCATCAGCTCGTATCAGGCCATCAACCACTTCCTGTCGGGCAAGATTCCGCGGCGCATGGGCAATGCCCACTCGAACATGGTGCCGTACCAGGTATTCCGCTGCAAAGAGGGCGACGTCATCGTGGCGGTGGGCAACGACGGCCAGTACCGCGCCCTGTGCAAGCTGATCGAGCGCGACGACCTGGCCACCGACGAACGCTACGCCACGCCCGGCCAGCGCAACCGCAACCGCGACACGCTCATTCCCGAAATTGCCCAGGCCATGCTGGCGCGCACCATGCAGGAGTGGGTCGCGCTCATGGAAGCCGCCAACGTGCCATGCGGTCCCATCTACAACATGCAGCAGATGTTCGAAGACCCGCACGTGCAGCATCGCGGCATGCGTCTGTCATTGCCGCACAGCGCCGGCGTGCAGGCGCCGGCGGTGGCCAGCCCCATACGCCTGTCCGACACCCCGATCCAGTACGGCCGTTCCGCTCCGTTGCTGGGCGAGCACACCGACAGCGTGCTGGCCGAGCGGCTGGGCCTGGCGCCGGCGCGCATTGCCGAATTGCGGGCGCGGGGCGCGATCTGAGCCGGCGCGCCATCGCCGCGCCCCGGCGGTTTTCCCGTGTTTCACCAAACAAGAAAGGAGACAGTATGCTGCGTCACACATTCATCCGCGCGGCCCTGGCGGCCGCGTTGGCGGTCTGCGCCGCAGGCGCGCAGGCCCAGGCCAAGCCCTCGTCGATCCGGCTGGTGGTGCCGTATCCGGCCGGCGGCGCCGCCGACCAGATCGCCCGGCTGGTAGCCAACGATGCCGGCGCCATCCTGGGCACGCCCATCGTCATCGAGAACAAGGGCGGCGCGGGCGGCATGATCGCCGCCGAATCCGTCCTGCAGGCGGCGCCGGACGGCGCGACCTTCTTCGTGGGCTCCAACGCGCCCATCGTCATCAACCAGGCCATCTACGAGAAGATGTCCTACGACCCCGCCAAGGACTTCGTTCCCGTCGCCGGCATGGGCAAGGCGCCGCTGTTGCTGGTGACGCGCAAGGACCTGGGCACCGCCGACGTGAAGGCGCTGGCCGAACTGGGCAAGCGCGAGGCCGGCAAGCTGACCATGGGCTCGGCCAGCAACGGCAACATCACGCACCTGGCGGGCGAGTACGCCGCCAGCCAGCTGGGCTTCAAGGTGACGCACGTGCCGTTCAAGGGCAGCGCGCCCGCCATCACCAGCCTGATGGGCGGAAACATCGACATCATGTTCGACGCCTTGCCGTCATGCATGGCCCAGGCCGGGTCGGGCCGCATCGTGCCGCTGGCGATCCTGGATGACCAGCGTTTTCCGCAGCTGCGGGACGTGCCCACCGCGAAGGAACTGGGTTATCCCGGCCTGGAGGCCGCGGCGTGGTTCGGCGTGATGGCGCGCGCCGGCACGCCCGATGCGTCCATCGACGCCATGAACAAGGCGATCAACCAGGCATTGCAGAAGCAGGAATTGATCGACAAGCTGCGCCGCATCGGCGCGCAGCCCATGCCCGGCTCGCAACAGGATTTCGCCCGCTTCATCGATGCCGAGCGCAAGCAGTGGGTGCCGTTGGCCAAGTCGCTTGGCGTGCGGGCGGATTGATGCCATGAAAAAGACCAGCTTCGATTCCATCGCAGCCCTCAAGGCCTTTGTCGGACAGCCGGCAGCCGTGGGCCAGCCTATCGTCGTCGACCAGTCGGCCATCGATACGTTCGGCGAAGTCGTGCATGACCGCCAGTGGATCCATGTGGATCCGGTCCGGGCCGCGGCCGAGTCGCCGTTCGGCACCACCATTGCCCATGGCTTGCTCACGCTGTCGCTGATCACGGGGTGGTACCACCAACTGTTCGAGTTTCCCGGCCGCAAGCTGGCGTTGAACTATGGCTTCGACAAGGTGCGGTTTCCGGCGCCGGTGCCCAGCGGTTCGGCCCTGGTCGGCAGTTTCCGCCTGGCGCGCGTCGACGACCTGGGGCCGGACGAAGCGCGGTGCCTGTGGCAGGTGGACGTGCGCGTGGCGGGCGCCGAGCGGCCAGCGATGGTGGCCGAGTGGCTGATGCAACTGCGCTATTGAGCGCACGGCAGGAGTGACCATGTCCGTACTGGAGATTTCCCGCGTCGGCGCCTGCGCCGTGCTGACCTTGAACCGGCCGGCCGCGCGCAATGCGCTCGATATGGCATTGCGCGACGCCCTGGCCAAGGCGCTGCCCGAGATCCGCGACGATGCGACGGTGCGCGCGGTGGTGCTGACCGGCGCCGGCGGGCATTTCTGCGCCGGCGGCGATATCCGCGCCATTGCGGCCGGGCAGGGCAGCGCCGACGTATTCGAAGGCCGCAACCGCATCCTGAGCATGCAGCGCTGGTTCGACGAACTGGTGGATCTGGAGAAACCGGTCATCGCCGCGGTCGACGGCGTGGCCTTCGGCGCGGGCCTGTCATTGGCGCTGGCCGCCGATTTCGTCCTGGCCTCGCCACGCGCGACCTTCTGCGCCGTGTTCGCGCGCCTGGGCTATGTGCCGGACCTGGGCGGCATGTATCTGCTGCCGCGGGCGGTGGGCCTGGCGCGCGCCAAGGCGCTGGCGTTTTCCGCCCGGGTGGTCGGCGCCTCCGAGGCGCTGGACCTGGGCATCGCGCACCAGCTGGTCGAAGGCCGGCCGACGCTCGATGCCGCCCTCGAGCTGGCCGGTCGCTTCGAGCAGGCGCCGGCCGGCGCGCTGGGCATCATCAAGTCGGTGATGAACCACGCGTTCGAGTCCGACCGCCGCACCGTTTACATGCAGGAAGCGCTGGCGCAGGCGTTGTGCCGCGAGAGCGCCTTTCACCAAGAGGCGGCGCGCCGCTTCCTCGACAAGCAGGCGCCGCTGTACCACTGGCCCCAGGAGCAACAATGACCGAGCATTCCCAAGCCGCACCCGCGCTGCTGCCGCAGCAGGAGTATTTCGCGCATCTGGCCGACGGCCGCTTCATGATCCAGCGTTCGCGCAGCAGCGGCGAATATGTGTTCTTCCCGCGCGTGGCCGCGCCGCGCACCGGCGCGCAAGACCTGGAGTGGGTGGCGGCCTCGGGGCTGGGCACGGTCTACGCCACCACGGTCATGCGCGTGCGGCCGCCGGCCGCGCCCTACAACGTCTGCCTGGTCCAGCTTGAGGAAGGTCCGCGCATGATGAGCCGCGTCGAGGGCATCGGCCCCGAGGAGGTGCGGGTCGGAATGGCGGTGCGTGCGCGCATCGTCCGCGACGACGCCGGCGAGCCGCTGGTGGTATTCGAGCCGGCCGGCGCCGCTCAGGGGAGGGCGGCACAATGACCCAGGAACGCTTTCCGCGCGGCAAGACCGCGATCGTTGCTTCCGCCACCTATGGCATCGGTGAATCGCCCGGCCTGTCGTCGCTGGACCTGGCCGTGCGCGCCAGCGTGCAGGCGCTGGGCGACGTGGGCTTGACGCCGGCCGATGTCGACGGCCTGTTCATCGGCCTGCCCGACGATTTCGTGTCGGGCCTGAGTTTCACGGAGTACCTGGGCATCTCGCCACGCCTGACCGACAACAACCGCACCGGCGGCTCGTCCTTCCTGACCCACGCGATTCACGCTGCCCTGGCGCTGGATGCGGGCCTGTGCGACGTGGCGCTCATCGCGTACGGCAGCAACCAGCGCAGTGGCGCCGGCAAGCTGGTCAGCTCGATGCGTCCATCTCCCTACGAGGGAGCGTACAAGCTGGCGCGTCCGGTTGGCGCCTATGCGCTGGCGGCCTCGCGCTACGCGGCGCAGTATGGCTTGAAGAAAGAGCAGCTGGGCGCCGTGGCGCTGGCGGCACGGCAGTGGGCGCAGAAGAATCCCGAGGCCTACATGCGCGCGCCGCTGACCATGGAGGAATACCTGGCGTCGCGCCTGGTGTGCGACCCGTTCTCGGTGCGCGACTGCTGCCTGGTCACCGACGGCGCCGCCGCCGTGGTGATGGTGCGCGCCGATCGCGCCCGGGACCTGGCGGCGCGGCCGGCCTATCTGCTGGGCGGGGCCGCCGCGGCCTGGCACAAGGACATCACCAACATGCCGGACCTGACGGTGACCGCCGCCTCGCTCAGCGGCCCGCGCGCCATGGCGCAGGCGGGCGTGACGCCGGCCGACATCGACGTGCTGGAGCTCTACGACGCGTTCACCCTGAACACCATTCTGTTTCTCGAAGACCTGGGCTTCTGCGCCAAGGGCGAGGGCGGCGCCTTCGTCGAGGGCGGCCGCATCGCGCCGGGCGGAGCCTTGCCTGTCAATACCAACGGCGGCGGACTGTCGTGCGTGCATCCCGGCATGTACGGCCTGTTCACCATGGTGGAGGCGGCCCAGCAGCTGGCCGGCGCGGCGGGCGAGCGCCAGGTTCCGGATGCCCGGCTGGCGCTGGCGCACGGCAACGGCGGGGAACTCTCCAGCCAGGCCACGCTGATACTGGGTACCGAGGAAACGATCTGAGCACTTATGAAGGAGACAGCCATGCAGGACAGACTTTTGACGCTGGAGAACCGCCAGGTCATCGTGACCGGAGCGGGGCAGGGCATCGGACGGGCGCTCGCCGCCGCCATCGCGGACCTGGGCGGCAGTGTGGTGGCGGTGGACCTGAATGCCGACGCGCTGGCGGCCCTGCGCGAGGCGCTGGGCCACGAACGCTGCGTCACCGTGGCCGGCAACGTGGCCGATCCAGCGCTGGCGCAGCAGGCGGTGGACGCGGGCGTGGCGGCCTTTGGCGGCGTCAACGGACTGGTCAACAACGCCGGCGTGACCCGCACCGCCATGATCGACAAGATGTCGATCAGCGACTGGCAGCAGGTCATCGACGTGCACCTGTCCGGGTCGTTCTATTTCCTGCAGGCCCTGGGCCGGCATTTGCTGGGCCGCGCCAAGGCGGGCGGCGATGGCGCGGGGGCGATCGTGAACATCTCTTCCGACGCCGGCCGGCGCGGCACCATCGGGCAGATCAACTACGGCGCCGCCAAGGCCGGCGTGCTGGGGCTGACCATGTGCGCGGCGCGCGAATGGGCCAGATACGGCATCCGGACCAACACCGTGGGTTTCGGCGTCGTGGAGACGCCCATGACCGAGACCATACGCGGCGAGAAATTCCGCGATACGTATCTCAGCCAGATTCCGCTGGGCCGCTGGGGCGAGGCCGACGAAGTGGTGCGCCCCGTGTGCTTCCTGCTTTCGGACGCGGCTTCCTATGTGACCGGCCAGCACCTGTCGGTCAACGGCGGCTACACCATCGGACTGTAATCGTGACCGCACTGATAGACCGTTTCGAACTCGCCGAACTGCCGGCGCGGGCGCAGGCGTTTCGCCGGGACGTCCAGGACTTTCTCAAGGCCGAATTACCGCCGCTGCCGGCCGACCGGCGCGCGCGGTCGTGGATGGGCTTTGACGCCGGCTTCAGCCGCAAGCTGGCGGCGCGCGGCTGGGTCGGCGTGACGCTGCCGCGTGCGTATGGCGGCGCCGAAATGGACGCGTTCTCGCGCTTCGTCCTGATCGAGGAGCTGCTGTGCGCCGGGGCGCCGGTGTCGGCCCACTGGATCGCCGACCGGCAAAGCGGTCCCCAGATCCGCAAGTTCGGCAGCGAGGCGCAGCGCAGCTTCTATCTGCCGCGCATTTGCCGTGGCGAGGCCTTCTTCTGCATTGGCATGAGCGAACCGAATTCCGGATCGGACCTGGCCAGCGTGGGTACGCGGGCCACGTCCCGCGCGGACGGCGGCTGGACGCTGTCGGGGCGCAAGATCTGGACCACCAACGCCCAGCACTGCCACTACATGATCGCGCTGGTGCGCACCTCCGGCACGCCGCAGGACCGCAACCAGGGCCTGTCGCAATTCATCGTCGACCTGTCGCTGCCCGGCGTCACCGTGCGGCCGATAGCGGACCTGGCGGGCGACGCGCATTTCTCGGAAGTGTTCTTCGACGATGTGCGGCTGTCCGACGACGCGCTCATCGGCCAGGAGGGCAGCGGCTGGGAACAGGTCACCGCCGAGCTGGCATTCGAGCGCAGCGGCCCCGAACGCATCTATTCCAGCATGGTGCTGCTGGACGGATGGATCCAATGGTTGCGCGACCGCGGCGACGCCTCGCAGGCGGCGGCGGTCGGCCGTTACGCCACCCACCTGGCCGCGTTGCGCGATTTGTCGCTATCGGTGACCGCCAGGCTGGCCGCCGGCGAGAGCCCGGTGGTCGAGGCGGCCCTGGTCAAGGAACTGGGCACTACCTTCGAACAGGAAATACCGGCCGCCATCGAAGCGGCGCTGGGCGCGGACCCGGGCGTCGATATCGACGCCGAATTGCTGCGGGCCTGCGCCTATGTGAATCAGGTATGTCCCACTTACTCGCTGCGGGGCGGCACGCGCGAGATCCTGCGCGGCATGATCGCGCGCGGCCTGGGCCTGCGTTGAAGACGATGGAGCATGACCGCAATGTATAGCGACGCTTTCGAAGATTTGTTGAAGGGCCGGTGCGGGCCGGCCGTGGTGCGCGCCATCGAGGCTGGCGGCGATGTCCAGGCTCTGTGGGACGCCATCGTGCAATCAGGCTTCCTGGATCTCATGGCGCCCGAGCAGGCCGGCGGCGCCGCCGCCGATCTGGCCGATGCCTTGCCCTTGTTCACGGCGCTGGGCGCTTATGCGGTGCCGCTTCCCGTGGGCCAGGCGATTGCGCTGCGCACGCTGTTGCCGGCCGGCGCGGCCGTGCCCGACGGGCTGCCCAGCTTCGCGCCCGCCTTGCGTGTCGGGCCGGATGGGGCGTTGCGCGCGCCGCGCGTACCGTACGGCATGCTGGCGGGCCCGGTGCTGGGCGAGCTGGATGGCGCGCTGTGCCTGCTGGACGCGCGCGCGGCGCGGCGGCGCGACTGCGGCCTGCATGGCGAGCCGACCGCCGACCTGAGCTGGGACGCCGGCGTGCGCCAGGACGCCGTGCGCCGGCTCGGCGACGCGGGCGGCGCGCCGGGCCGTCTGGCGGCCTGGGGAGCGGCGCTGCATGCCGCGTTGCTGACGGGCGCGATGACCCGCTGCTTCGAGATGAGCCTGCAGTATGGCAACGACCGCACGCAGTTCGGCCGCTCCATCGGCAAGTTCCAGGCCATCCAGCACCAGTTGGCGGTCATGGCCGAGCACGTTGCCGCCGCGCGCATCGCCACGGCGGCCGCGTTTCGCGCCGGCCTGGCGCAGCCGGCGTTGCTGCCGGCCGCCATCGCCAAGGCGCGCGCCAGCGAAGCCGCGGCCCTGGCGGCGAACACCGCGCACGCCGTGCACGGCGCCATCGGCGTGACCGAGGAGTACGACCTGCAGCTCTACACGCGCCGGCTGCACGGCTGGCGGCTGGCGCACGGCTCGGAAGCCTATTGGCACCAGGTGATCGGCGCGGCATTGATGGGGAGCGAGGAGGGGGCGGTGCAGTTCGTGCGCGCGCTATGAGCGCCGGCACATCAACGCATTTCAACCAGGCAAACGGGGAAGGCATGCTCAACAAAACCTGCGAGTCCGCCGACGAGGCGGTAAGTGTCGTGGAAAGTGGCGCAACAATACTGATCAGCGGCTTCGGGGATATCGGCTTGCCGTTCGAGTTGTTGCATGCGCTGGCGCGCACGTCGGTCAAGGACCTCACCATCGTCTCCAACAATGCCGGGACGGGCGAGCTGGGGTTGTCGCGATTGTTCAGGAACCGCCAGGTTTCGCGCCTGATCGCTTCCTTTCCGTCGCAGCCGGATTCGCACCATTACTTCGCCGCGTACCAGGAAGGGCTGGTGGACCTGGAACTGGTGCCGCAGGGCACGCTGGCCGAGCGCATCCGCGCGGCGGGCGCCGGCCTGGCCGGATTCTTCACGCCCACCGGCTACGGCACCGAGCTGGCGCAGGGCAAGGAGTGCCGGATGTTCAAGGGCAAGGGCTATGTCTTCGAGGAAGCCCTGCCCGGCGATTTCGCCTTCATCAAGGCGCACGTCGCCGATGCCTACGGCAATCTCCGGTATCGCCGCGCCAGCCGGACTTTCAATCCCATCATGGCCATGGCGGCGCGCACGACGATCGCCGAGGCCAAGCAGATGGTGCCAGTCGGCAGTATCGATCCCGACGACGTCCATACGCCTGGCGTCTTTGTCGACCGGATAGTGGAGGTGGGAGATGAGTAAGGGTTGGTCGAACGACGAGATCGCCGCCCGGATAGCGGTGGATTTGCCCGAGCATGCCATCGTCAATCTGGGAATCGGCCTGCCCATCCTGGTTGCGAACCACATCCCGGAGGGCAAGACCATTTTCTTCCACTCGGAGAACGGCATCATCGGTCTTGGCCCGGTGCCCGAGCCCGGGCAGGAAGACCCGGACATCGTCAACGCCGCCAAGAAGCACGCCACGCTCATCGCGGGCGCTTCCATCGTGCACCATGCGGACTCCTTTTCGCTGATCCGCGGCGGGCGGCTGGACTACTCCGTCCTCGGCGGGCTGCAGGTGTCGTCGGGCGGAGACATCGCCAACTGGAAAGTGCCCGGGCAAAAGGGCGGCGGCGGCGTCGGCGGGGCCATGGACCTGGCGGTGGGGGCCCGGAATGTCCTGGTCATGATGCGCCACCAGGACAAGACAGGCGCCTCGAAGCTGGTGAAATCATGCACGTTTGCGCTGACGGCCGTCAGCGCCGTCACGCGTGTCTATACGGAACTGGGAATATTCGAATGCGCGGGCGATGCCTTCATCGTGCGCGAAGCGGCGCCCGGGGTCGGCAAGGACGAACTGCTGCGGAAAACCGATGCCGAGCTGAAATTTCCGTAGCGCATAACAAGCAGGATGACAAGGAGGAGACAAGCCGTGAAGACCAAGACCAAAATCGTGACGCTGGCCCTGTGTGCATTTTCCTCGGCGGTGTTCGCATCGTCGTTTCCCAGCAAGCCGATCAACCTGATCGTTCCCTACCCGCCGGGCGGCGCGGTCGACCCTATCGCACGCCTGTACGCCGAGAAGATTACCCAGAGCTGGGGCGTCCCGGTGATCGTCCTGAACCGACCGGGGGCCGGCACGACGATCGGCCTGAACCAGGCAGCCAGGGCCGAGCCCGATGGCTATACCGTTGTTCTCGGTACGGCCAGCATCACCAGCAACGCGCCGCTGTACACCTCGCTGCCCTACGACACGCTCAAGGACTTCACCTACCTCAGCATGGCGGGAATGATTCCGCTGGCGATCACGGCCAACCCTCGCACGGCCGTCAACAGCATGGACGAGCTCGTCGGCCAGCTCAAGAAGAAGCCGGGCTCGCTGACTTATTCGTCGTCGGGAAACGGCACCATCATCCATCTGGGCGGCGAGCTGTTCAAATCGCTCGCGGGCGTCGACATGGTGCATGTGCCGTACAAGGGCAGCGGCCCCTCGGTCATGGCCGGCGTGGCGGGCGAGGTCGACCTGACGTTCGACTCCGTCTTCCTGATGGACCCGCAGGTCAAGGCAGGCAAACTGAAGTACATCGCGGTGGCAAGCGAGAAACGGCTGAAGTCGCTACCCGAGGTGCCGGCCATCGGCGAAAAATACCCCGGCTATTTCGTGACGTCCTGGGTCGGCTTCATGGGGCCGGCCGGTATTCCCGCGGACATCACGGCCGCCTGGGCCAAGGAGATCGCCCGCGTGGCCGCCTTGCCCGATGTCAGCGACAAGCTGGCTGCCCTGGGCGTTGAATCCGTATCCAGCACGCCGCAGCAGTTCTCCACGTTTGTCGAGAGCGAAATCAGGAAATGGGAGAAGGTGGTGCAGGACGCGCATATACCCCCGGTACAGTAAGCGCGCGCGCCTGCGGCACGCGCGTGGCCGGCGGTCACGTCGTATGCCCCACCAATCTTCGGGATTGGTACTACATCATGTAGTTGTTAGGGGGGGGGGGGGGGTAGGAAAAGTCAACATCAGGAGGGTCTGACCGCTGGCTTTCAGGGGAGGTGGTGTTGGCGAGACTACGTCCACGCCGCACTGTTCGTGCCGGGTGGCGGCGAGATGTTGATGCACCCGGCGCATAGCAATCCTGCGGCGGCTGCGCTTCTTGCCGGCAGCGCCGCATGGATGTCACCCCTCTCCTGTACCCATGTCCTCAGACTCATCCATTTCATGCAAATTCCGATCTCGATCAATGGCTCCGGCGCGGCGGCGCCTGGCCTGGCCCGGCGTATGCGGCGCATTGTCGCTGGCGGCCTGGCTGGCGCCGGCGCAGGCCCAGAATGCCATGGCTGCGTCCGGGCCGCAGGGCGCGCCCGCCGTCAGCGTACCCATGCTCGATGGCGGGCCGGTCGACGATGAAAGCGGCTGGACAACGATAGATCTGGGTGGCAGGGACATCGGCGGCGGCTGGAACGACATCCTGCTGCCGGCGCCCGGCCTGGACGGCCGCCCCATTGGGGAAGATGGCAGGCCCGTCGACGATCAGAACGGCTGGACAACGATAGATCTCGATGGCATGGCCATCGACGATAGCTGGAACGACATCCTGCTGTCGCCGCCCAGCCTGGACGGCCACCCCATCGGGGAAGATGGCGGGCCCGCCGACGATGGCTGGACCCACATCGATATTCCGCGTCCCGAGCTGGGCGGCACTCCCGCCGAGGGCGAGGACGGCCGGTTGCCTTCGCCGCCCGGAGAGGCGCCTCAGGCGGGGCCCGATGCGTCCAAGCAGCGGCCGGAGGGCCTGCCCGCGCCCGATGCCAATCCCCAACCCGATGCAAAGCCCGGGCCTGAGATGAAACCCGGGCCTGAGATGAAACCCGGGCCTGAGGTGGAACCCGGGCCTGAGGTGGAACCCGGGCCTGGGGCGGAACCTGGTGCGCAGGGGCAGCCTGGTCCCCAGCCCGGAGCCCGGCCGCAGGACGAACCGCACGCGCAGCCGCTGCCGCCCGCCGGCAATCCCGGCGATGGAATTTACATGCCCCGCAGCGGCATCCTGACCGGGCCGGTTCTGGCCATGCTGGGCACGGCAAGTTCGCCGCAAGGTATCTGGCAGGCGGAGATGAACGCCCTGAGCAAACGCATGGGTGAATTGCGGCTTACGCCGGCAGCCGGCGGGGTGTGGGCACGCTCGTTCGCGCAACGCCAACGCCTGGACAACAAGGCGGTGGACAGGTTCACCCAGACCGTGGGCGGAATCGAGATTGGCGCCGATACGGCGTTGCCGGCGGCCGAGGGACGTTGGCACGTGGGTGCGGTAGCCGGCTACAGCCGTGCACGTCGCAAGCTGGCGCAGAGCGCCCGTGGCAACAGCGACAGCCTGCATGTGGGCGCCTATGCGACGTATATCGGCGATGGCGGCTTCTACCTCGACGGCATTGTGCGCGTGAACCGCTACGAGCACGATTTCAAGGCCGACGGCCAGCGTGGCGCGCGTGTGACGGGCAAGTATCGCGCCAATGGCATCGGGCTGTCGCTGGAGACCGGCAGGCGTTTCACATGGGCCGGCGACTGGTTCGTGGAACCGCAGGTCGAAGTGGCGCTGTTCCGTTCGGGCGGGGCGGACTATACCGCCAGCAATGGCGTGCGCGTCGACGTGGAAAGCACCAAGTCGCTGCTGGGCCGGGCAGGCCTGCAGGTAGGGCGCAGGCTGGATCTGGGCAACGGCAAGCTGGTGCAGCCGTACGCCAAGCTGAGCTGGTTGCAGGAGTTCGATGGCGTGGGCAAGGTGCGCACCAACGACATCGGCCATGACGTCAAACTGCGGGGCGGGCGCGCCGAACTTGACTTGGGTGTGGCGGCGGCGCTTGGCAGGCACAGCAGCCTGTTTGCTTCGTACGAGTACAGCAAGGGCAGCCGCTTCACCATTCCATGGAGCTTTCACGTCGGCTATCGGTACGCCTGGTAAGCCAAACGCGTCATGCCACCGCGCGTCGGAACATCCGGCGCGCGGTTTTTTTCCCTTCGGCGTTTTGCCCTTTTTGCCCTTTTTGCCGCCGGGCCGTCCCAAGGCAAAAAAGCCCCCTCGGGGGGCAGCAAGCCCGCGTAGCGGGCGCAGCGTGGGGGCACGACTTTCCGCCGGGCCGTCCCAAGGCAAAAAAGCCCCCTCGGGGGGCAGCAAGCCCGCGTAGCGGGCGCAGCGTGGGGGCTTCTTTCTTCGTCGGCTCAGTGCAGCGGCTGGGTGCGGATCAGGCCGACCGCGATGCCTTCGAGCGCGAATTCGTCGGTGTTGGCCACGACGATGGGAGCAAAGTCGGGGTTCTCGGGCAGGAGCTCGATGCGGCCGTTCTGGCGCTGCAGGCGCTTGACCGTGACCTCGTCGCCCAGTCGGGCCACCACGATCTGGCCGTTGCGGGCCTCGGCGGCGCGCTTGACGGCGAGCAGGTCGCCTTCGAGGATGCCGGCGTCGCGCATGCTCATGCCGCGCACCTTCAGCAGGTAGTCGGGCGTCTGGGCAAACAGGCCCGGGTCGACGCCGACCTCGCGCTCGACGTGCTCGCTGGCCAGGATGGGGCTGCCTGCCGCCACGCGGCCCACCAGCGGCAGCACGAGCTGCGCCAGCAGCGGATGCGTAAGCTGGGCCGAGGGCGTTGCGCTGTCGGGCACCTTGAGACGGATGCCGCGGGAGGCGCCGGCGGTCAGTTCGATGGCGCCCTTGCGCGCCAGCGCCTTGAGGTGGTCTTCGGCGGCGTTGGGCGACCGGAAGCCGAGCGCCTGCGCGATTTCGGCCCGGGTGGGCGGAAAGCCGGTGCGCGCCACGGTCTGGCGGATGAGATCGAGGATTTCCTGCTGGCGTTCCGTGAGTTTGGTGGCCATGGCGATGACCCGCTTTTGCGGACTGTATGGATATACAGCGCCATTCTGGCGGACGGGCGGGAAAAAAGCAAGCCGCAAAAGAAAAGCGGAGCCAAGGGCTCCGCTTTTCGATGCCGGCCGGGTGGCGCTTGTTACTTCAGCACCGCGGCAATGCCGGCCGCGACCGCGTCGATGTTGCGACTGTTGAGCGCGGCCACGCAGATGCGGCCGCTGGACACGGCGTAGATACCGTGCTCTTCGCGCAGGCGATCGACCTGGGCGGCGGTCAGGCCCGAGTACGAGAACATGCCGCGCTGCGCCAGCACGAAGCTGAAGTCCTGCGCCACGCCCTGGGCCTTGATCTTCTCGACCAGTTCCTTGCGCATCAGGCGGATGCGGTCGCGCATGCCGGCCAGCTCCTTTTCCCAGAGGGCGAACAGTTCAGGCGTGTTCAGGACCGTGGACACCACCGTGCCGCCGTGCGTGGGCGGGTTGGAGTAGTTGGTGCGGATCACGCGCTTGAGCTGGCTGAGCACGCGGGCGGCCTCGTCCTTGCTGCCGGCCACCACGGTCAGGGCCCCGACCCGCTCGCCGTACAGCGAGAAGGACTTGGAGAACGACGAGCTGATGAACATGGTCAGGTCGAGCGCGGCGAACATGCGCACCACGGCGGCGTCCTGTTCCAGGCCTTCGCCGAAGCCCTGATAGGCGATGTCGAGGAACGGCACCAGATTGCGCGCCTTGACCACGGCGGCGATCTGTTCCCACTGTTGCAGGGTGGGGTCCACGCCGGTCGGGTTGTGGCAGCAGGCGTGCAGCACCACGACGGTCTGTTCGGGCGCGGCCTGCAGGGCGGCCAGCATGGCGTCGAAGTTCAGGCCATGGGTGGCGGCGTCGTAATAGGGATAGGTCTCGACCGGGAAGCCGGCGCGCTCGAACAGGGCGCGGTGGTTTTCCCAGCTGGGATCGCTGATGAGGACCTTGGACTGCGGCAGCAGCTGGCGCAGGAAGTCGGCGCCGATTTTCAGCGCGCCGGTGCCGCCCAGGGCCTGCGCGGTCAGCACGCGGCCTTCGGCGGCCAGCGGCGAGTCGGCGCCCAGCAGCAGCGCCTGCGCACCCTTGTTGTACCCGGCGATGCCTTCGATCGGCAGGTAGCCGCGCGCGGCGGCGGCCTCGATGCGGGCCACCTCGGCCTTGCGCACGGCCTGAAGCAGCGGGATGCGGCCTTCGTCGTCGTAGTACACGCCCACGCCCAGGTTCACTTTGCCGGGACGGGTATCGGCGTTGTACTGTTCGTTCAGGCCAAGAATGGGGTCGCGCGGCGCGAGTTCGACGGAAGCGAAAAGAGTGCTCATGGGTGTAGGGAAGGGTGGGTGGACGCGGTAGGAAGGGCTGTGGATAATGGGGGGTTTACCCTGAGAGACAGTCTATCATGACCGCTCCTGGATTCGTCGAATTCCCCGACAGCCCGTTTCACCTCTATCAGCCGTATCCTCCCGCGGGCGACCAGCCGGGGGCGATCGACGCGTTGACCGAGGGCATCTCGGACGGCCTGATGTTCCAGACGCTGCTGGGCGTGACGGGCTCGGGCAAGACCTACACCATGGCCAACATGATCGCCCGTCTGGGCCGTCCGGCCCTGGTGCTCGCGCCCAACAAGACCCTGGCCGCCCAGCTGTACGCCGAGATGCGCGAATTCTTCCCCCGCAACGCGGTGGAGTATTTCGTGTCGTACTACGACTATTACCAGCCCGAAGCCTATGTGCCGACCCGCGACCTTTTCATCGAAAAGGATTCGTCGATCAACGAGCACATCGAGCAGATGCGCCTGTCGGCCACCAAAAGCCTGCT
The DNA here is from genome assembly GCF_002119705.1 of Bordetella genomosp. 6. Taxonomy (NCBI): domain Bacteria; kingdom Pseudomonadati; phylum Pseudomonadota; class Betaproteobacteria; order Burkholderiales; family Alcaligenaceae; genus Bordetella; species Bordetella genomosp. 6. Next base: position 2,840,592 of record NZ_CP021107.1, on the reverse strand, counting down.
GGAGCGCCGCGATACGGTCATCGTGGGCACGGTTTCCTGCATCTACGGTATCGGCAATCCGGGCGACTACCACGCCATGGTCCTGATCCTGCGCACCGGCGACCGGATTTCCCGGCGCGAGGTGCTGGCGCGGCTGGTGGCCATGCAGTACACCCGCAACGATGCGGACTTCACCCGCGGCGTATTCCGGGTGCGCGGCGAGACCATCGACATCTTCCCGGCGGAAAGCCCGGAACTCGCCCTGCGCCTGACGCTGTTCGACGACGAAATCGAGTCGCTGGAGCTGTTCGACCCCCTGACCGGGCGAGTCAGGCAGAAGCTGCCGCGCTTTACGGTATACCCGGGCTCGCACTACGTGACGCCGCGCGAAACCGTGCTGCGCGCCATCGAGACCATCAAGGAAGAGCTGCGCGAGCGGCTGGCCCAGTTGACGGCCGACGGCAAGCTGGTGGAGGCGCAGCGGCTCGAGCAGCGCACCCGCTTCGACCTGGAAATGCTGCAGGAGCTGGGCTTTTGCAAGGGCATCGAGAACTATTCGCGGCACCTGTCCGGCGCGGCGCCGGGCGAGCCGCCTCCCACCCTGATCGATTACCTGCCGGCCGATGCGCTGATGTTCATCGACGAAAGCCACGTCACCATCGGGCAGCTGGGCGGCATGTACCGCGGCGACCGTTCGCGCAAGGAAACCCTGGTGCAGTATGGCTTCCGGCTGCCGTCGGCGCTGGACAACCGGCCCCTGCGCCTGGAGGAGTTCGAGGCGCGCATGCGCCAGTGCGTGTTCGTGTCGGCCACGCCGGCAGCCTACGAGCAGGAGCACTCCGATAACGTGGTCGAGCAGGTGGTGCGGCCGACCGGCCTGGTCGATCCGATCGTCGAGGTGCGTCCGGCGCACACCCAGGTCGACGACCTCCTGGGCGAGATCCACAAGCGGGTGGCGGTGCAGGAGCGCGTGCTGGTGACCACGCTGACCAAGCGCATGGCCGAGGACCTCACGGACTTCCTGTCCGAGCATGGGGTGCGGGTGCGCTACCTGCACTCGGACATCGATACCGTCGAACGGGTGGAAATCATCCGCGACCTGCGGCTGGGCACCTTCGACGTGCTGGTGGGCATCAACCTGCTGCGCGAGGGCCTGGATATCCCCGAGGTGTCGCTGGTGGCCATCCTGGACGCCGACAAGGAAGGCTTCCTGCGGTCCGAGCGCAGCCTGATACAGACGATAGGCCGGGCCGCCCGCAACCTGAATGGCCGGGCCATCCTCTACGCCGACCGCGTGACCGACTCGATGCGGCGCGCCATCGACGAGACCGAGCGGCGCAGGGCCAAGCAGATCCAGCACAACGCCGACCATGGCATTACCGCGCGCGGGGTCAGCAAGGCCGTGCGCGAACTGATCGACGGGGTGGTGGCGCCGGCCGGCCATGATGCGCTGGAATCCGCCGTGCCCGCCGATGTGCTGACCGACGAGAAGGCCATGGCGCGCGAGATCCGGCGCCTGGAAAAGCTGATGATGGATCACGCCCGCAACCTGGAGTTCGAGCAGGCCGCCGCGGCGCGCGATGCGCTCAATGCCCTCAAGAGCCGGTTGCTGCTTGATGGGGTGGGTTCGTCTGGTTGAGCGTGAGAAATTCGGAAATTAGTGAAGAAAATTCGCGCGTTACAAACAGGCCGGCGCGTTATTGCGGCATAGCGGCAAAAGCGTTACACACTCGTCGCGAAAAGGCGCTTCAAAACCTCATGTATTTTCTTGATAGTAAATTTAATTATTTGATTTTAAAGGGAAAAATTATTTTTCTATAGCACTGGTGCGGAATGGTAAAACTGCAAAAAATACTTGCTATATTCCGGGTTTTCCCGCACACTTACACCCATGATGACCAAGGTACTTTTCGTTTGCATGGGCAATATCTGTCGCTCGCCGAGCGCAGAAGGTGTCTTCCGCCATCTGGTGAATGATGCCGGGATGGGCGATGTCGTGCGGGTCGATTCCGCGGGCACGCATGCCTTCCATATTGGCGAGGCGCCTGACGCCCGGGCACAGGCCGCCGCCCGCAAGCGCGGCTACGATCTCACGCACTGCGAGGCGCGTCAGGTGACGGCGGACGATTTCCGCGAATTCGACCTGATCCTGGCCATGGACTGGGACAATCTGGCTGCCCTGCAGCAGCAGTGCCCCAAGGCCTATCAGCACAAGCTGATGCTGCTGATGCGGTTTGCCAACGAGTTCGAGGAAGCCACGGTGCCCGACCCCTATTATGGCGGTCCCGAGGGTTTTGGCAAGGTGCTCGACTATCTGGAAGACGCCTGTCAGGGCGTGCTGGAGCTGGTGCGCAAGCGCGCCACGCAATACCAGGCGGCCTGATCCGCCGCCGTCCGCGGCGCTGGGGCAAGGGGGCGATCTGCAACGGATCCGTACCCCAAAATGAGAAAACCGCGCGACTGCGCGGTTTTTTCCGACCGAGATACTTAGCGTTTTACTCGGGAATTTGCTATACTTGACCCAATTACTCGGGTATTGATGCCCGGTCCAGCGCCCGATGCGTCGGGTTTTCTTCCGGATTCACAGGAAACACACCATGCGGTTAACTACCAAAGGGCGTTTCGCCGTGACGGCCATGATCGATTTGGCTATGCGGCAGCATAGCGGCCCGGTCACTCTCGCGGCGATCAGCCAGCGCCAGAATATCTCGCTTTCCTACCTCGAACAGCTGTTCGGCAAGTTGCGCCGCCACGAGCTGGTCGACAGCGTGCGCGGGCCCGGCGGCGGCTATTCGCTGGCGCGCCTGGCGCGCAATGTCACGGTAGCCGACATCATTTTCGCGGTCGACGAACCCCTGGACGCCACCAGCTGTGGCGGCAAGCGCGATTGCACCAGCGGCAACGACGGCAAGCCGGGCAAGTGCATGACCCACGAACTGTGGACCACGCTGAACCGCAAGATGGTCGACTACCTGGACTCGGTCTCGCTGCAGGATCTCGTCGATCAGCAGCGCGTGCGCCAACTCCAGGAAGCAGCCAACCAGGCGCAGGGCTGTTCGGCCGTGCGCGTGAACCGGTCGACGCCCGTTGCCGCCAACGCCACCGCATAAGTCAGGAGCAGTACAACATGAGCAATCGCCCCATCTACCTGGACTACTCGGCCACCACGCCGGTCGACCCGCGCGTGGTCGAGAAAATGATTCCCTGGTTGTACGAGAGCTTCGGCAACCCGGCCTCGCGCAGCCATGCCTTTGGCTGGGAAGCCGAGGACGCGGTCGAGAAGGCCCGCGAGGAAGTCGCCAAGCTGGTCAACGCCGACCCGCGCGAGATCGTCTGGACCTCCGGCGCCACCGAGTCGGACAACCTCGCCATCAAGGGCGCGGCGAATTTCTACGCCGAGCGCGGCAAGCACATCATTACCGTCAAGACCGAGCACAAGGCGGTGCTGGACACCTGTCGGGAGCTCGAACGCCAGGGCTTTGAAGTGACCTACCTGGATGTCCAGGACGATGGCCTGCTCAGCCTCGACGCGTTCAAGGCCGCGCTGCGCCCGGATACCATCCTGGTGTCGGTGATGATGGTCAACAACGAGATCGGCGTCATCCAGGACATCGCCGCGCTGGGCGAGATCTGCCGCGAGAAGGGCATCATCTTCCACGTGGACGCGGCCCAGGCTACCGGCAAGGTCGAGATCGACCTGCAGAAGCTGAAGGTGGACCTGATGTCGTTCTCGGCCCACAAGACGTACGGCCCCAAGGGTATCGGCGCGCTGTACGTGCGGCGCAAGCCGCGCGTGCGCATCGAGGCGCAGATGCACGGCGGCGGCCACGAGCGGGGTTTCCGCTCCGGCACGCTGGCCACGCACCAGATCGTCGGTATGGGCGAGGCGTTCCGCCTGGCGCGCGAGGAAATGGGCACCGAGAACGAGCGCGTCCGCATGCTGCGCGACCGCCTGCTGGCCGGCCTGACGCAGATCGAGGAAGTGTACGTGAACGGCAGCATGGAGCACCGCGTGCCGCACAACCTGAACATCAGCTTCAATTATGTCGAGGGCGAGTCCCTGATCATGGCGATCAAGGAACTGGCCGTCTCGAGCGGTTCGGCCTGCACGTCGGCCAGCCTGGAGCCGTCCTATGTGCTGCGCGCGCTGGGCCGCAACGACGAACTGGCGCACAGCTCCATCCGCTTCACCCTGGGCCGCTTCACGACCGAACAGGAAATCGACTTCACGATCGAGCTGATCAAGAGTCGTGTCGGCAAGCTGCGCGATATGTCGCCGCTTTGGGAAATGGCCCAGGAAGGCATTGATCTGAATTCCGTGCAGTGGGCCGCGCACTGAGCGCCCGCGCCGACCAAATAGTGGAGAAACATCATGGCTTACAGCAGCAAAGTTCTGGATCACTACGAAAACCCCCGCAACGTCGGCTCGTTCGACAAGGGTGACGACTCGGTCGGCACCGGCATGGTCGGCGCGCCCGCCTGTGGCGACGTGATGAAGCTGCAGATCAAGGTCAACGAGGCTGGCGTCATCGAGGACGCGCGTTTCAAGACCTACGGCTGCGGCTCGGCGATCGCCTCCAGTTCGCTGGTGACGGAGTGGGTCAAGGGCAAGACGCTGGACGAGGCGATGAACATCCGCAATACCCAGATCGCCGAAGAGCTGGCCCTGCCGCCCGTGAAGATCCACTGCTCGATCCTCGCCGAGGACGCGATCAAGGCTGCCGTGCAGGACTACAAGACCAAGCACGGGGCCGAGACGCCCGAGGCCGTCGCGGCGAACTGACATGGCGGTTACGCTGACTCAATCGGCCGCCAACCACGTCGGCCGCTACCTGCAGAAGCGCGGCAAGGGCATCGGGCTGCGGCTGGGCGTGCGCACCACCGGCTGCTCGGGCATGGCCTACAAGCTGGAGTATGTCGACGAGCAGGCCGCTGACGACGTGGTGTTCGACAGCTTCGGGGTCAAGGTTTTCATCGACCCCAAGAGTCTGTCGTACCTGGACGGCACCGAGCTGGATTACGCGCGCGAGGGCCTGAACGAAGGGTTCAGGTTCCGCAATCCCAACGAGAAGGCGACCTGCGGCTGCGGCGAGTCGTTCACGGTGTAGTCTTGGCCGCAGACGACCATTTCAGCCTGTTCGGCTTGCCGGCCCGGTTCGCGTTGGATCCGGTCCAGCTCGAACAGGCCTGGCGCGCCGTGGCGGCGCGCGTGCATCCCGACCGTTATGCCACGGCCAGCGCCGCCGAGCGCCGGGTCGCCATGCAGTGGGCCGCGCGCGCCAACGAGGCCTACCGGCAGTTGCGCGACCCCATGCTGCGCGCGCGCTACCTGTGCGAGCAGGCGGGCGTGGACTTGCAGACCGAAAGCAATACGGCGATGGATCCGGCTTTCCTGATGCAGCAGATGGAGTGGCGCGAAATGCTCGACGATGCGCGCCGCGATCCGGCTGCCTTCGCGGCCTTGCGTGCCGAGCTGGAGCAGGCGCGGCTGCGGATGCAGCAGACGCTGTCGGAGCTGATCGACGAGCGTGGCGACTACCAGCAGGCCGGCACCAAGGTGCGCGAATGGATGTTCGTGGAAAAACTGGCGCAGGAGCTGAGCGCGGCGCAACCCATGCAATAGCCCTGGTTCGGGGCGGCGGCGCGTGGCGCGTCCACGCGGCGACGGCCGGCCCGATGCGCGGCAACCGATGACCCGCTTGTGCGGCGCCGCGTCCGGCATCGCCAGGCACCAGAGATTCTCAAGCACAACATGGCTTTATTGCAGATTTCCGAGCCGGGCGATTCGCCCGCCCCGCACCAGCGCAAGCTGGCCGTGGGTATAGACCTGGGCACGACCAATTCGCTGGTGGCCGCGGTGCGCAGCAGCGTGCCCGAAGTGCTGGCCGACGCGCAAGGGCAGGCCCTGCTGCCGTCGGCCGTGCGCTACCTGGACGGCGGCGCCGTGCGAATCGGCCGCGAGGCCCTGCTGGAGCAGGCGCGCGATCCGCTGAACACCATTGTCTCGGTCAAGCGCTTCATGGGCCGCAGCGCGGCCGACGCACTGGCCAGCGGCGCGCCGTACGAGTTCGTCGACGCGCCGGGCATGGTGCGCCTGCGCACGGTCCAGGGCGATCTCAGCCCGGTCGAAGTCTCGGCGCAGATCCTGGCCGTGCTGCGCCAGCGCGCCGAAGACGTGCTGGGCGACGACCTGGTGGGCGCGGTGATCACCGTGCCGGCGTATTTCGACGATGCGCAGCGCCAGGCCACGCGCGACGCGGCGCGGCTGGCCGGCCTGAACGTGCTGCGCCTGCTCAACGAACCGACCGCGGCGGCCATCGCCTATGGGTTGGACCAGGCCGCCGAAGGCATTTACGCGGTGTACGATCTGGGCGGCGGCACGTTCGATATTTCCATCCTGCGCCTGACGCAGGGCGTGTTCGAAGTGATCGCCACGGGCGGCGATACCGCGCTGGGCGGGGACGATTTCGACAGCGCCATCGTGGCCCATGCGTGCGCCGGTGAGGACGTGGCGGCACTGCCCGCGGCCGACCGGCGCGCCTTGCTGGTAGCTGCCCGCGCCGCGCGCGAGGCGCTGACCGACCAGGCGCAGGCGCCGTTCGAGGTGACGCTGCGCGACGGTCGCGCCATCCAGGCGACGCTGACCCGCGTGCAGTTCGAACAACTGGCCGGGCCGCTGGTCGGACGCACGCTGGACAGCGCGCGGCGCGCGCTGCGCGATGCCGGGCTGGCGGTCGGCGACGTGCGCGGCGTGGTGATGGTGGGCGGGGCGACCCGCATGCCGGTGGTACGGCAGCAGGTCGGCGCGCTGTTCGGCACCGAGCCGCTGATCAACCTGGACCCGGACCAGGTGGTGGCGCTGGGCGCGGCGCTGCAGGCCAACCTGCTGGCGGGCAACCGCGCCCCGGGCGAGGACTGGCTGCTGCTCGACGTCATTCCGCTGTCGCTGGGCCTGGAAACCATGGGCGGGCTGGTCGAGCGCATCATCCCGCGCAACAGCACCATTCCGGTGGCGCGCGCGCAGGAGTTCACCACCTTCAAGGACGGCCAGACCGCCATGAGCGTGCACGTGGTGCAGGGCGAGCGTGACCTGGTGTCGGATTGCCGCTCGCTGGCGCGCTTCGAGCTGCGCGGCATCCCGCCCATGGTGGCGGGCGCGGCGCGCATCCGCGTCACGTTCCAGGTCGATGCCGATGGCCTGCTGAGCGTGACGGCGCGCGAGCAGAGCACCGGGGTCGAGGCGGCGGTGGCGGTCAAGCCATCGTATGGCCTGTCGGACGACGAGATCGCCCGCATGCTGGCCGATAGCGTCACCCAGGCCGACAGCGACGCACGCGCGCGCATGCTGCGCGAGCAGCAGGTCGAGGCGCGCCAGCTGGTGGAATCGGTGGGCGCGGCGCTGGCCGCCGACGGCGATCTGCTGGATCCGGCCGAGCGGGCCACGGTGGACCGTTGCCTGCAGGCGGCGGCGCAGGCGCAGTCGCTCGACGACGTCGAAGCCGTTCGGGCCGCGGTGCAGGCGCTTTCGGACGCCACAGAAGAATTCGCCGCGCGGCGCATGGACCGCAGCATCCGCGCCGCGCTGGCCGGCCGTAAACTCGATGAACTCGCCTGACTGGACACCATGCCGAAATTGACTGTATTGCCTCACCCCGACGTCTGCCCCGAGGGCGCCGTCATCGAAGACGCGCCCAAGGGCGTGTCGATCTGCCGGGTGATGCTGGATAACCATATCGAAATCGAACACGCCTGCGAGCTGTCCTGTGCCTGCACCACCTGCCACGTGGTCGTGCGCCAGGGTTTCAATTCGCTCGAGGACGCGACCGACGACGAAGAGGACCTGCTGGACAAGGCCTGGGGCCTGACGTCGACGTCGCGCCTGTCGTGCCAGGCGCTGATCGGCGAGGAAGACCTGACCGTGGAAATTCCGAAGTACACGATCAACCACGCGAAGGAGCAGCACTGATGAAGTGGACCGACATCTACGAGATTGCCGCCGCCCTGGCCGATACGCACCCCGACGCGGATCCCCAAACCGTGCGCTTCACCCAGTTGCGCGAATGGGTGCTGGGCCTGCCGGGTTTTGCCGATGACCCCGCGCATTGCGGCGAGAAGATCCTCGAGGCCATCCAGATGGCCTGGATCGAGGAAATGGACTGAGCCGCCGGCTGGCGCGCCATCCGGACAAGGGCCCCGTCATGGACGGGGCCCTTGTCGTTTCGGGGCCGCGCGGCCGGGGTATCATCGGTCCTGGCATTTTGCTTTCAACCGGACCGATCGCCCCATGACGACTGCTTCCCTGCGCTTCGGCCTCGCCGCCAATCGCCTGCACCACGAAACGCCCGACGCGGCCCTGTTCACCTGGCTGCGCGCCTGCTCGGCCACGATCCGCGAGATGGGCATCCAGTTGCATACGGTGGGCCGCACCCACGATGCGATCGTGCGCGAGGGCATGCTGCAGGGCTACAGCGGACTGGTGCGCTATCCGTACGGGCGCGAGGGCGGCCTGATGAAGCTGGTGGCGCGCGTCACCGAGGGCCGCGACGGCGACGCGCCGTTCGACGGCGCCATCTACCTGATCGACCCGGTGGATCCTTCGTCGATCTTTCCCGAGGCGCTGGCGCTCAAGCGCCAGTGCATCACGCATGGCCGGCCGTTCATCTCGACCCTGGCGGGCGCCATCGAGTGGATCGAGGTCGAGCGGGTGCTGGCCGGCCTGGCGCCGGACGCCAGCGCGGCGCGGCTGTTCGATTTCACCGGCCAGACGTTGGCATTGATTTCCCACGACGCGCTCAAGGAAGAGATGGTGGCGTTCGCCGCCGGGCATTTCGACCTGCTGTCGCAATTCGCGCGGCGCGTGGCCACGGGCACGACCGGCGGCCTGCTCAATGACCTGGCCTGGTCGCGCGGCTGGCCGAAGGACCGCCCGTGGGTGCACCGCTACCTGAGCGGGCCCCTGGGCGGCGACGCGCAGATCGCCGAGCTGGTGCTGGAGCACCAGTGCCAGCGCGTGATCTTCTTCGAGGACCCGCACGTGGCGCGCCAGCATGAGGCCGACATCCAGTTGCTGGAGCGGGCGGTGCGCGTGGTGACCGCCTCGGCGACTTGCGCCACCTCGCCGTCGGTGGCGCGCCGCTGGGCGCAGGCGGTGGAGCGCCGGCAGGCCGGCCGCGCCTAGGGCGCGCGCCGCCCGGGCGGCTTCATTCGCCGGTGAAGCGGGGCGGGCGTCTGGCCAGGAAGGCCTGCACGCCCTCGGCGAAATCGGCGCGTCCGGCCGCCGCCAGGAAGGCGGCGGCTTCGTCCTCGAGCTGCTGTTCCAGCGATGTGGCTGGCGCCTGGCGCAGCAGGCGCTTGGCGGCGGCCACGCCATGCGGCGCATGGGCGGCCAGTTCGCGCGCATAGGCCAGCGCGTGCGCGGCGCGTTCGGCCGCCGGCGCCACGCGATCGACCAGTCCCCACTGCAGCGCCTGCGTGGCGTCGATGGGCTCGGCGCGCAGCAGCAGCGCCAGTGCGCGGCGGCGCCCCAGCAGATGGGCCAGGGCATGGGTCATGCCGGCGTCGGGCGTGGCGCCCAGTTTCAGGTAGGCCGTGACCAGCCGCGCGTCGTCGGCGGCGATCGCCAGGTCGCAGGCCAGCGCCAGGGACAGGCCCGCGCCGGCGGCCACGCCATGTACATCGGCCAGCCACAGCTTGTCCATGGCGGCGATGCGCGCCACGCACTCGTTGAGCGGCGTGAACAGCGCCCGCAGGCTGGCGCGGATATCCTCGGCCGGGCCCTGGAACAGGGCGATGTCGCCGCCGGCGCAGAATGCCTTGCCGGCGCCGCGCAGCAGCACCACGCGCAGCGCCGCACGGTCTTGCAGCCAGCAGGCCGCGGCCCTCAGGTCGCGCGCCATGGCGATGTCGATGGCATTGAGCGCGGCGGGGCGGTCCAGGGTAAGGATGGCGAGCGCGCCATCGAGTTGCAAGGTCAGGGTGTCATAGCGCGGCGGCTGGTCGGCGGCGGGCATGGTTCGGTCTCCGTATGGGGTAAATACCAATTCTTGATTCAAAAACCGCGATGCTATGTTGCGAACCAAGCGCTTGCTCGGTTGGGGGATCGACCCGGCTAGCGTAACGCACCGCGCACCGGTGTGAACAGGCTGCAAGCAGTACTCGCTGCACGTAAGACCAGGCTGCACGAACGCATTCCGGCAGGATTGGCGCGCAAGCAGGCAAGGTTCGAGCCAATCCGCTGTCAGACCCAGAACACGTCGCAATAGACGCGAGGAGACGGCAGGTGGCGCAGTCAGAGCAAGACCCATTGCTGCGGGTCGATGGGGTGACGCTGGCTTTCGGCGGGATCAAGGCGCTGACCGGCGTCGGCTTCGAGGTGAGCCCCGGTTCCATCACGACGGTGATCGGCCCCAACGGCGCGGGCAAGACGTCGCTGTTCAACACGATCTCCGGCTTCTACACGCCCGACGCAGGCAGCATCCATTTCCTGGGCGAGGACATCACGCGCCTGCCGGCACCGCGGCGCGCCCGCCTGGGCCTGGCGCGCAGTTTCCAGAACATCGCGCTGTTTCGCGGCATGACGGTGCTGGACAACATCAAGCTGGGCCGGCATGCGCACCTGCGCACCAACGTGCTGGACGCGCTGCTGTACCTGGGCCGGGCGCGGCGCGAGGAAATGGCGCTGCGCGCCGATATCGAGACGCGCATCATCGACTTCCTGGAGATCGACCATATCCGCCATGCGCCGGTGGCGGCGCTGTCGTATGGCCTGCAAAAGCGCGTCGAGCTGGCGCGCGCGCTGGCGATGCAGCCGCGCATCCTGATGCTGGACGAGCCGGTGGCGGGCATGAACCGCGAGGAAACCGAGGATATGGCGCGCTTCATCCTGGATGCGCGCGCCGAGTGGGGCGTGACCGTGCTCATGGTGGAGCACGACATGGGCATGGTGATGGACCTGTCCGATCACGTCGTGGTGCTGAACTTCGGACAGGTGATCGCCGATGGCACGCCGGCGCAGGTGCAGGCCGATCCGGAAGTGATCAAGGCTTACCTGGGCGCGGGCGAGGTGGGCGAGTTGCGGCGCCGGCTGGCGGCGGAGGCGGCCTGATGGACGTCCTGTTCCTCCTGGAGGTGACGCTGGCCGGCCTGGGCGGCGGCGCGTTGTATGCGCTGGCGGCGCTGGCTTTCGTGATTGTCTACAAGGCCACGCGGGTGGTGAACATCGCCATCGGCGAGTTCCTGATGATGGGCGCGTACGCGTTCTACGCGTTTGCCGCCGACATGCAATGGCCGGTGTGGGCCGCGATCGGCGGCGCCATCCTGGCCTCGGCGCTGCTGGGCGCGCTGGTCGAGCGCGTGGCGATCCGGCCGATGCTGGGCGAATCGCCGATCGCGGTGTTCATGATCACGGTGGGGCTGGCGTCCATCCTGGTGGGGGTGGTCGAACTGGTATGGACGGCCGACCAGCGCCGCCTGCCCGAGTTCATGCCGCGCGATCCGGTCATGATTGGCGAGGCCTTCGTCGCGCCCAAGGTTTTCTACGGTTTCTGGGTGGCGGTGGGGTTGGCGGCGCTGGTGCTGCTGGTGTTTCGCTACTGGCGCGGCGGCGTGGCGCTGCGCGCCACGGCGGCCGACCAGGGCGCCGCCTACGCCATGGGCATCAACGTGCCGCGCGTGTTCTCGCTGGCCTGGGCGGCGGCCGGCGCCATGGCCGCAGTGGCGGGGCTGATCGTGGGCGCGATCGGCGGCATTTCCTCTTCCATGGGCGCGTTCGGCCTGTCGGTGCTGGTCGTGGTGATCGTGGGCGGCCTGGACAGCGTCGCGGGCGCGCTGCTGGGCGGCCTTTTCATCGGCCTGCTGGAGGCCTGGGCTGGCGCCTACCTGGGCGGCGAGTACAAGCTGCTGGTGACGTTCGTGGTACTGGTGGCGACGCTGATGGCGCGGCCTTATGGGTTGTTCGGAACCCGCGAAATCGAGAGGCTTTGACCCATGCGCATCGCGACCGCCAAGCAGACTTACCAGGCCGACGAGGCGCTGTTCGATACGGCCACGCAACGCGTGTGGCTGGCGTTGCTGCTGGCCGCCCTGGCGCTGTTTCCCTTCGTGGCCAATGCGTATTGGCTGTACCTGGCCTGCCTGGTGGCGATCCACGTGGCCAGCGCCACCGGGTTGAACATCCTGACCGGCTACACCGGGCTGGTGAGCCTGGGGCAGGCCGCTTTCATGGGCCTGGGCGCCTACACCGTGGCGGTGCTCGAGGCGCAAGCCGGCACGCCAGCCCTGCTGAACCTGCTGGCCGCCGGCGTGGTGGCCATGCTGGGCGGGCTGGTGGTGGGCGTGCCTTCGCTGCGCGTCAAGGGACTGTACCTGGCGATCGTCACCATCGCCGCCTCGTTCATCGCCCATTTCCTGTTCGCCAACCTGCCGCTGACCGGCGGCACGGCCGGCCTGCAGGTGCCGCCGGCGCGCCTGCTGGGCATCGACCTGGACACGTCGTTCAAGATCTACTGGCTGATCGTGCCCATCACCGCGCTGATGGTGCTGGGGGCGGCCAACCTGTTTCGCACCCGCATCGGCCGCGCCTTCATCGCCATACGCGACCGCGATATCTCGGCCGAAGTGCTGGGCATCGACCTGCTGCGCTACAAGCTGCTGTCGTTCGGCCTGTCGTCGTTCTATGCCGGCGTGGCGGGCGGCCTGTGGGCGTATTTCTTTCGCGTGGTCACGCCCGAGAGCTTCCCGCTGATCATGTCGATTTTCTTCCTGGCCGCCATCATCGTCGGCGGCATGGGCTCGATCCTGGGCGCCATCCTGGGCGCGGTCTTCATGACCATGGTGCCCGAGTTCCTCAAGCTGGTGGTGGGATGGTTGCCGGTGGGCGGCGACGCGCTCGGCCTGCTCTCGCCGGTGCGCACCATCGTGTTCGGGGCGCTGATCGTGGGCTTTCTGATTTTCGAACCGCTGGGGCTGGCCGAGATATGGCGGCGCGTGCGGCGTTTTTTCCACCTATGGCCGTTTCGCACCTGAGACGTGGCCGGCGAGTGACTAAACCAGGAGACCAACCATGAAGCAATCTTCGATACGCGGCGGTCTGGCGAAATGGCTGGCGCCGTTGGCGGCGGCGGCAGTGCTGGCCGCGCCCGCGGCCCAGGCGGCCGAGGATCTGGTGATCGGCGGCTCGATCCCCTTGAGCGGCGTGTTCGCCTTCGCCGGCCAGGGCATCCACGCCGGCATCGGCGACTATGTGAAGATGATCAACGAAGAAGGCGGCGTGGCCGGCCGCAAGCTGGTGTACGTGCCCGAGGACACGGCGTACAAGGTCGACGCCTCGGTGGCTGCGTTCAAGAAGATCACCAGCCAGAACAAGGTCAATTTCTACTACGGCGATTCGACCGGTTTCTCCAAGACCATCAACGCCGAATTGAACCGTGCCGGCACCATGATCATGACGGGGGCGTCGTTCGCCACGGAGCTGAACGATCCGGCGAAATACCCCAACCAGTTCATGCTGGGCCCTGACTACACCGAGATGTTCGGCATCCTGCTGCGCTACATCGCCAAGGAGCAGCCGGGCGCCAAGGTGGCGTTCGTGTATTCCGATACCGAGTTCGGGCGCGATCCGATCACCAGCTCGCGCGCGGTGGCCGAGAAACTGGGGCTGAAGGTGGTCACCGAGATCATGACGCCGCCGGGCAGCGTGGATGTGTCGACCGAGGTGATCAAGCTGCGCCGCGCCGCGCCGGACTACACCATTTTCCACGGCTATGTCCTGGCGCCGATTCCGGAGTTCGTCGGACAGGGCAAGCGCATGGGACTGAAGACGCGCTACATGGGCACCTTCTGGACCATGGACAACTCCACCGTCATGCAGATGGGCGAGGACGCGGACGGCTTCATGGGCGTGATGCCCTATCGCTATTACTACGATGACGCCGCCGACGCCCCGATGCTGAAGAAGATCCGCGCCATGCGCCCGGAATACCAGAGCACTGGCTACATGCAGGGGTTCCTGGCGGCCATGCTGTTCGCCGAGACGGCCAAGCGCACGCTGGCGGCCGACAAGCCGCTGACGGCGGCCAACATGAAGGCCACGCTGGACGGCATCAAGGACTTCGACACGGGTGGACTGATCGGCGTGCCGATCTCGATCAAGGGCAATTCGATTCCGGTGGGCCGCATCTACCGCGCCGACGCCAAGCAGAAGAAAATGCTGCCGGTGTCGGACTGGATCGTGCTGGACTGAGGCGGCCGTGACGACATCCGCCGCGCCGCTGCTGGCCATCAACAACATCGAAGTGGTCTACAACAAGGCCGTGCAGGTGCTGCGGGGCCTGTCGCTGGAGGTGCCGCGCGGCGGCATCGTGGCCTTGCTGGGCAGCAACGGGGCCGGCAAGTCCACCACGCTGAAGGCGGTGTCGCGCCTGCTGGAGCTGGAGGATGGCGCCCTGGTGAGCGGCGCCATCCGTTTCCAGGGCGACGACACGGCCGGGCGCGCGCCGCAGGCGCTGGTGCGCGCGGGGCTGGCGCACGTAATGGAAGGGCGGAGGGTGTTCGAGGACCTGACCGTCGAGGAGAACCTGGTGGCGGCCACCTACGCGCTGAGCGGGCGCGCCGGCGCGCGCCCCGATTTCGACCTGGTGTACGGCTACTTCCCGCGGCTGTACGAGCGGCGCCGCGGGCTGGCGGGCTATCTGTCGGGCGGCGAGCAGCAGATGCTGGCGATAGGCCGGGCGCTGATCGCCCAGCCCAGCCTGATGCTGCTGGACGAGCCGTCGCTGGGCCTGTCGCCGATGCTGGTCGAGAACATTTTCTCCATCATCGCGCGCATCAATGCCGAACAGGGCGTATCGATGCTGCTGGTGGAGCAGAACGCCTCGGTGGCGCTGGCCGTGGCGCACTACGGCTACATCATGGAGACCGGCAAGGTGGTGATAGACGGCAGCGCCGAGCGGCTGGCCGGCGACCCCGATGTGCGGGAGTTCTATCTGGGGGTGGGCGGCGGCGGCGAGGCGCGCGGCTTTCGCCAGCTCAAGCACTACAAGCGCCGCAAGCGCTGGCTGTCATGACGCGGACGACGATGCATCCACGCGCCGAAGGCCCGCCGGCGGGCGATTGGCCGGCCTTGACCCTGCCGCAGATGCTGCGCGAGCAGGCGCGGCGCCAGCCGGCGCGCATCGCGCTGCGCCAGAAGGACTATGGCATCTGGCAGCCGATCGACTGGGCCACCTACTGGCGACGCGCCTGCCACGTGGCGCTGGGGTTGCGCGCGGCCGGCCTGGAGCCGGGCGGCAAGGTGGCCATCATCGCCGAGAACCGGCTCGAATGGCTGCTGGCGCAGATGGGCGCGGGCGTGCTGGGCGCGGTGCCGGTCGGCGTGTATTGCACCAGCCCGGCCGCCGAGGTGGGCTATGTGCTGGAGCACGCCGAAGTCGATATGGTGGTGTGCGAGGACCAGGAGCAGACCGACAAGGTGCTGGAAGTCGCGGCGCGCCTGCCCGGGCTGCGGCGCATCGTCGTGATGGAGACCAAGGGCCTGCGCAACTACGCCGAGGCCGAGCGCGCGCGCATGACCAGTTTCGCCGAGCTGGAAGCGCGGGGCGCGCAATGCGGCGCGGCCGGGCAGGCGCGCCTGGAGCAGGCGCTGGAGGCGCAGACGCTCGACGATGTCGGGCTGATGATCTATACGTCCGGCTCGACCGGCAAGCCCAAGGGCGCCATGATCAGCTATCGCAACATGCGCGGCGTGGCGCCGGGCATAGCGCAGCGCCTGGACATGGACGCGCGCAGCGTGCATTTGTCGTACCTGCCGCTGTGCCATGTGGCCGAACAGATGCTGTCGACCTTCGTGCCCATCTACCTGGGCTCGCAGGTCAATTTCGGCGAGTCCATCCGCACGGTGCAGGAGGACCTGCGCGAAGTGGCGCCCACGGTGTTCCTGGGCGTGCCGCGCATCTGGGAGAAGCTGCACGCGGCCATCTCGATCAAGATGCAGGAATCGGGGCGCTTGCGCCGCTGGCTGTATGCGCGCGCGCTGCGCGGCTGCGCGCCGTTCCTGGAGCTGTCGCGCGCCCGCTACGGCTGGCGCGAACGGCTGGTGTATGGCTGGCACTACGCGTTGATCCTGCGCGCCTTGCACAACTTCGTGGGGCTGCGGCGGGTAAAGGTGGCGATGACCGGCGCGGCGCCGATTCCGCCCGAAGTGCTGCGCTACTTCCGCACGCTGGGTATTCCCCTGATCGAAGTGTATGGGTTGACCGAGTCCACCGGGATGATCTTCGGCCAGCATCCCGACCGCGTGCGCGTGGGTACGGTGGGCGAGCCCACCCTGGGCGTGCAGGCGCGGGTGGGCGAGCAGGGCGAATTGCTGGTGCGCGGCGAGATGGTTTTCCATGGCTACTACCGGAACCCGCAGGCCAGCGCGGAAACGGTGCGCGACGGCTGGCTGCACACCGGCGACGTGGTGGCGCTGGAAGATGGCCAGTACCGCATCGTGGACCGGCTCAAGGACATCATGATCACCGCCGGCGGCAAGAACCTGACGCCCTCGGAGATCGAGAATGCCGTCAAGGGCAGCCCGTACGTGAAGGAGTGCATCGCGATCGGCGACCAGCGGCGCTATGTCGCGGCGCTGATCCAGATCGAGTATGACACCGTGGCCAAATGGGCCGAACTCAACGGCATTGCCTATACGCATTTTCGCTCGCTGGCCGAGCACCCGCGCGTGCGCCAGCTGGTGCACGCCGAGGTCGAGCGCGCCAACGCCGGGTTGGCCCAGGTAGCGCGGATCAAGCGCTTCCATCTGTTGGTGAAGGAACTGGACCACGACGACGGCGAGGTGACCGCGACCATGAAAGTGCGGCGCGCCAGCATCGCGCAGGCCTACCGCAACGAGATCGAGGCGCTGTACCGGCAGGAGGAGGCGGCATGAGCGAGACAGGCAGGCAGGTGGCGGTGCGTCCCGGCGCTATCCGGCGTTGCGTTCCCAGCGCCTGAAGGACCGGACCCATGCACGCCAGCCCCCACGGGACCGAAGAGGCGGCCGGATCGCCACGCCGCGCCGACGTGATCGCCACCGCCGGCGAGCTGTTCCGGCTGCACGGCTATGAGCGCACGACGGTGCGCGAGCTGGCGCGCGCGGTCGGCCTGCAGTCGGGCAGCCTGTTCCATCATTTCCGCAGCAAGGAGGAGATCCTGGTGGCGGTGATGTCGGAGGGCATCGAGGAGGTGCTGCAGCAGGGCGCGTTGGCGCTGGCGCACTACCAGGATCCCGGCGCGCGCCTGGCGGCGCTGTTCCGGGTGCACATGTGGAGCATGCTCAAGGGGGCCGGGGGCGACGCCATGAACGCGCTGGTGTACGAGTGGCGCAGCCTGTCGCCGGCGGCCCGCAGCGGGGTCAAGGCGTTGAGCGACCGCTACGAGGACATGTGGCAGGACGCGGTGGACGACGCGTTGCGCGCCGGGCTGGTCGACGGCGATGCGCGCGTCATCAAGCGCTACCTGCTGGGCGGGTTGAACCTGACCGTGCAATGGTACAAGCCGCAGGGGCGGCTGGCGCCGGGCGATTTCATCGAGGCCATGCTGCGCGCGGCGCTGCCCGGCTTGCCGCCGGGAACCGGGGCATGGCCGTTGCGCGACTAGCCGCGCTGCCGGAAGAACGACACCAGCGCCGCGATGGCGCAGACCACGCCGATGGCCAGCAGCACGATGGCGACCGGCTGCAGGAAGTCGGCCTGGCCGCGATAGCCGCCGCCGGCGACGCCGCCCGCCATGGCGGTCATCAGCAGGAAGCCGCTGAGCAGCGCGCCGGCCAGGGCCAGCACGGCGGCGATGCCGAGATACAGGGGCATGCGCCGGCGCCCGGCCGGCAGCGCGCGCAGCGGTCGCGGCGCGGCGACGGGACGCGCGCGCCGGGACAGCAGAAGGTAGGCAAGCGCCGCCACGCATGCGGCAAGCAGGATGATCTTGGCAAGCATGGCGGGCCGGCGCTGGTCAGTCTTCCCGGCGCAGGTGCGGGAAGAGGATGACGTCGCGGATGCTGGGGCTGTCGGTCAGGAGCATGACCAGGCGGTCGATGCCGATGCCGCAGCCGCCGGTGGGCGGCATGCCGTACTCGAGCGCGCGGATGTAGTCGGCGTCGAAGTACATGGCCTCTTCGTCGCCGGCGTCCTTGGCCTCGACCTGGGCGCGGAAGCGCTCGGCCTGGTCTTCAGGGTCGTTGAGCTCGGAAAAGCCGTTGGCGATCTCGCGTCCGGTGATGAACAGCTCGAAGCGCTCGGTGATGCCCTCGCGGGTATCGGAGGCGCGCGCCAGGGGCGAGACCTCGACCGGATAGTCGATGATGTACGTGGGCCGCCACAGCTTGGCTTCGGCGGTTTCCTCGAACAGCGCCAGCTGCAGCGCGCCCAGGCCGGCGCGCGCCAGCGGCGGGCCGTCGACGTCGGCGCCCAGTTTCTTGAGCTCGGCGCGCACGAACGCGGGGTCGTCGAGCTGCGCCTGGGTATAGCCCTCGGCGTACTTCAGGATGGCTTCGCAGATCGTCAGGCGGTCGAACGGCTGGGACAGGTCCAGTTCGCGGTCCTGGTAGCGGAGCACGGCGCTGCCGGTGGCCGCGATCGCGGCCTGGCGGATGAGGTCCTCGGTGAAGTCCATCAGCCAGCGGTAGTCGGCGTACGCGGCGTAGAACTCCATCATGGTGAACTCGGGGTTGTGGCGCGGGCTCACCCCCTCGTTGCGGAAGTTGCGGTTGATCTCGAACACGCGCTCGAACCCGCCGACGATCAGGCGCTTGAGGTACAGCTCGGGCGCGATGCGCAGGAACATCTGCATGTCCAGCGCGTTGTGGTGGGTGACGAAGGGCTTGGCCGCCGCGCCGCCGGGAATCGGGTGCAGCATCGGCGTCTCGACTTCGAGAAAGCCCGCATTGAGCATGGCCTGGCGGATGCCGCCGACGGCCTTGCTGCGCGCCTCGAAGGTGCGGCGGGTGGCGTCGGTCATGATGAGGTCGACGTAGCGCTGGCGGTAGCGCAGCTCCTGGTCGGCCACGCCATGGAACTTGTCGGGCAGCGGGCGCAGCGACTTCGACAGCAGGCGCGCCGAGTTGGCGTGCACCGACAGTTCGCCCTTGTTGGTCTTGAAGACCGGCCCCTCGATGGCGATGATGTCGCCGATGTCCCATTGCTTGAAAGCGGCGTAGGGCTCCTCGCCGAGCGTGCCGCGCTCGAGGTAGATCTGGATGCGGCCGCTGCCGTCCTGCAGCGTGGCGAAGCTGGCCTTGCCCATGACGCGCTTGAGCATCATGCGGCCGGCCACCTTGACCGTGGCCGCCGCGGCCGTCAGCGCCTCCTGGTCCAGGCCGTCGTACTTGGCGTGCAGGTCGGCGGCGTGCGCGTCGGGCACGAAATCGTTGGGGAACGCAACGCCGGTTTCACGCAGTTTGGCCAGCTTGGCGCGCCGTTCGGCGATCAAGCGGTTTTCATCCTGGGCGGTCGGGGCGGGCGATTGGTCGGTCATGGTGGATTACTGGTAGTTGCGGATGTCGTCGATTTCGGTGGTTCCGAAATCGTCGCGATCCAGGTAGGCGAGAATGCGGGCGGCCACGTCGGCGGGCGCGGACAGCTTGCCGGTGGCGTGGAATTCCTTGAAGCGTTCCAGGGCGGGGAAATCGGCCGGGTCGCTGGCGCGGATGGCGCCCTGCATGTCGGTGTCGACGATGCCGGGCGCCAGCGCGACCACGCGCACGCCGTCCTGGCCTTGCTCCTGCTTGAGCACGCGGCTGTACATGTCGAGCGCGGCCTTGGTGGCGCAATAGACGCCCCAGCCCGCGTTCGGGCTGCGTCCGGCGCCCGAGGAAATGTTGAGCACGCGGCGCTCGGCCGGCAGGCCCTGCAGGGCCGCCACGAAACGGGCGGTCAGCAGGACGACGGCCGTGACGTTGAGGTTGAGGGCTCCGGCGATGGCCGCGCCGTCGGTCAGGCCGGCGGCCTGCGCCACCGGGCTGACGGTGCCCGCATTGTTGATGAGCAGGTAGCGGCGCGCATCGCGCGGCAACCCGGCGCACAGACGCTCGGCGGCGGCCCCGGCCGCGGCCGGATCGGACAGGTCGACCTGCACCTGTTCCAGGCTCGCGCCGCGCGCCTGGGCGGCGGCTTCGAGGTCGGGGTCGGCGCGCCGGGCCAGCGTGATCAGGCGCGTGCCGGGCGCGAGCAGGCCGCGCGCCAGGGCGGCGCCCAGGCCGCGGGATGCGCCGGTCAGGATGGCTACGGTATCGGTCATGCGGGAACCTCCAGGGCAGGGGCGCGGCTTAGACGCCTTGCTTGAGGCTGGCCTGGATGAACGGGTCCAGGTCGCCGTCGAGCACTTTCTGGGTATTGGAAATTTCCACGTTGGTGCGCAGGTCCTTGATGCGGCTCTGGTCCAGCACGTACGAGCGGATCTGGTGGCCCCAGCCCACGTCGGTCTTGGAATCTTCCAGCTTCTGCTGCTCGGCCATGCGGTTGCGCATTTCCAGCTCGTACAGCTTGGACTTGAGCATCTGCATCGCCTCGGCCCGGTTGCGATGCTGCGAGCGGTCGTTCTGGCACTGCACGACGATACCCGATGGCGCGTGCGTGATGCGCACGGCGGAGTCGGTCTTGTTGATGTGCTGGCCGCCCGCGCCGCTGGCGCGGTAGGTGTCGATGCGCAGGTCGGCCGGGTTGACCTCGACCTCGAAGGACTCGTCGACCTCGGGATAGACGAACACGCTGGCAAACGAGGTATGGCGACCGCCGGAGGAGTCGAACGGACTCTTGCGCACCAGACGGTGCACGCCGGTCTCGGTGCGCAGGTAGCCGAATGCGTACTCGCCTTCGATCTTGATCGTGGCCGACTTCAGGCCGGCGACGTCGCCTTCGGATTCTTCGAGGATCTCGGCCTTGAAACCCTTGCGCTCGGCGTACTTCAGGTACTGGCGCAGCAGCATCGAGGCCCAATCCTGGGCTTCGGTGCCGCCGGCGCCCGCCTGGATGTCGACGAAGCAGTTCAGCGGGTCGGCCGGATTGGCGAACATGCGGCGGAATTCCAGCGTTTCCAGCTTTTCCTGGAAGCGGTCGGCGTCGTGCTCGATGGATTCCAGCGTGGCGTCGTCGCCATCGGCCAGCGCCAGTTCGACGAGCTCGCACGAGTCGGCCAGGCCGCTGCCCAGTTCGGTCAGGGTTTCGACGACGTCTTCGAGGGATTTCTTTTCACGGCCCAGGTCCTGGGCGTGCTTGGGGTCGTTCCAGACGGCCGGGTCTTCAAGCTCGGCGTTTACGACTTGCAGGCGTTCTGACTTGGCATCGTAGTCAAAGATACCTCCGTAGAGCCTGTTCGCGCTCCGCGTAGTCTTCGAGTCGGGCGACGAGCTGGTTCTGACGTTCGGCTTCCATGATTGATCCTGGTGGCTATTTGGCGAAACCGCCTATTTTAGCGTGGATGGCGGGCGCCGCCCCGGCCGGCCGGGGCGGTTTGTAACAGAAGGGCGGCGGCGCTCAGGCGGCGTGCTCGATGACCAGCTGCACCGACACCATGCCGTTCCAGATGTTCTGTTCGAGCCGGTAGGCGGCCTGGATATGTTCGGGCAGGGACTGGTCGTGGCCGAACCAGATGGCGTCGAAACGCTGGTGGCCGCGCTCGAGCGCCAGCTTCAGGTGCTTGCCGCCCACCAGGCGCTGGCTGCGCACGGTGAATTCGTCCAGGAACAGCGGGGCGGCGAATCCCGCGCCCCAGACCTGCTGCTGCAGCAGGCCGGCGACCTCGGCATTGGCATAGCCGGTTTCGAGCGAGCCGTCGGTTTCGATCAGGGGCTCGAAGCGGTCGCGCCCGGTGAGCTCGCGCACCGCGGCGTCGAAGGCCGGGGCGAAGGCGGCGAAATCGCCGCTGCCCAGGGTCAGGCCGGCAGCCATGGCGTGGCCGCCGAACTTGCGTATCAGGCCCGGATGGCGCTTGGACACCAGGTCGAGCGCGTCGCGCAAATGCACGTCGGGGATCGAGCGGCCCGAGCCGCGCAGTTCGTCGTCGCCGGCCGGGGCGAAGGCCAGGGTGGGACGCCAGAACTTTTCTTTCAGGCGCGAGGCCACCAGGCCGACCACGCCCTGGTGCCAGCCGGGATCGAATACGCACACCGTGGCGCCGGCCGCGGCGTCGGGGGCTTCCATGGCGGCCAGCGCCTGGTCGCGCATCTCGGCTTCGATGGTGCGGCGTTCGCGGTTGATGTTGTCGAGCTCGCGCGCCATTTCGAGCGCCTGCGCCTCGTCGTCGGTGGTCAGGCAGGCGATGCCCAGGCTCATGTCGGCCAGCCGGCCGGCGGCGTTGATGCGCGGACCGAGCGCGAAGCCCAGGTCGAAGCCGCTGGCGGTGCGCGGTTCGCGGCCGGCCACGGCGAACAGGGCGCGCACGCCGGGCTGCATGCGGCCGGCACGCATGCGCTGCAGCCCTTGCGTGACCAGCAGCCGGTTGTTGGCGTCCAGCTTGACCACGTCGGCCACCGTGCCCAGTGCCACCAGGTCGGCCAGCGCATCCAGGCGCGGGCCGCCATCCGGGGCGTAGACGCCGCGGCGGCGCAGTTCGGCGCGCAGCGCCAGCATCATGTAGAAGATGACGCCGACGCCGGCCAGGTGCTTGGAGCCGAAGCCGCAGCCCGGCTGGTTGGGGTTGACGATGGCCAGCGCCTCGGGCAGCGTGTCGCCGGGCAAGTGGTGGTCGGTGATGACCACGCCGATGCCGGCGGCATTGGCGGCGGCCACGCCGTCGACGCTGGCGATGCCGTTGTCGACCGTGATGATGATGTCGGGCTTGCCGCGACGATGGCGGCAGGCCAGTTCGACGACCGCCGGCGACAGCCCGTAGCCGGTCTCGAAGCGGTTGGGAACCAGGAAATCGACGTCGGCGCCCATGGCCGACAGGGCGCGCAGGCCGACCGCGCAGGCCGTGGCGCCGTCGCAGTCGTAGTCGGCCACGATGAGCAGGCGCTTGCCTTGCTCGATGGCGTCGGCGAGCACGGCGGCCGCGTGGGCCGAGTGGGTGAGGCGGTCGGGCGGCAGCAGCGCGGGCCACGCCATGCGGGTCTGTTCGGGGTGGACGACGCCGCGCGCCGCCCACAGGCGCGAGAGCAGCGGGTGGATGCCGGCCGCTTCGAGGTGCTGGCAGGCTTGCAGATCGGCAGTACGGATAATCAGACGGGGCGAGACCACCAGGCGTTCCAGTTGTGCTTGGGCGCGGGCAGCCACCGGGCCAGCCCCGCGCGTGGTTTGAGGGTGAGGGCGGCGCGGCGGTCGTCGCCCAGCAACAGCAGTTGCAAGGGCTGGGCCGGCCGGCCGTGCGGGCCGGCCAGCGGCGCCAGTTGCGCCGCGTCCAGCGCGGCCAGCGCGTCGAGCCAGGCGGCCCAGTCGCCGGCGCGCTGGGGCGCGGCCAGGTCGTCGCAGACCCGCGCCGGCGCCGGCGTGCGAGGCGGCCACGGCGCGGCGCCGCCATACAGCCACAGTGCGTTGATCGGCGCGGCGCCGCGCGCGGCGCGCGCTTCATTGACAGGATGCTCGTACCAGACCATCTGGATTTCGTTGAGCAGGCGGCGCCATGGGCGCATGGCGGCGTCCTGGCTCCACCAGGCGCGCAACCGCTGGCCGGCCACCGCCGCGGGGCTGGCCGTTTGCGGCGCCATGCCGGCGGGCAGCGTCAGGCGCCAGCGCGCCGCGTCGACGGGCGTGGCGCCAAAACCGCTGTCGGCGAACAGCGGCGCGGCCGCCTCGAACAACTGCGCGCTTTCGTCGGCGCGCAGGTCGAGCAGGGCGGGGTCGAGCAGGGCGGCCTGGTCGGCGCCCAGCGCCAGGTGAGCCAGGTCGGCCAGCCAGACCGGCTGGCCCGGCGCGCCGCCGCCGGCGCGCAGCGGGCCCAGGCCGGCGCCCAGCGGCAGGCCGGGCTGGGGCTGGTAGCCGGCCTGTTCGAGCTGCCAGGCCTCGAAGGGGGTGCAGCCTTCGCGCGCGGCGTCGAAGGCCTGGACGCGGGCCGACGCGGCCCGCAGCCAGCCGTGCAGGGTGGGGGCGTGCTGCGGCAGCAGGCGCGCCAGTTCCGGCGCGACGGCGGCTGGGGGCAGGGCGCCGGGGATCACGATGAGCATGGCGGCGATTGTAGTGCCGGTGCCGGTTAATGCCATAATGCGCTGGTGCTGAAAATACCCTATGAACTCTGGATCGGCGCTCGCTACGCGGGCATGGCCCGGATCCGCCAGCGACGCGGCCGCCGCGATCGCTTCATCTCCTTCATCGCGGCCACGTCCATGGCCGGCATCGCCCTGGGCGTGGCGGCGCTGATCGTGGTGCTGTCGGTCATGAACGGTTTCCAGAAGGAAGTGCGCGACCGCATGCTGTCGGTGCTGCCGCATATCGAACTCTATATACCGGGCGCGGCGCCCGAACGGGTGCTGCAGCAGTGGCGCCAGTTCGCGCAGGCCGCGCGCGCCAACCCCGAGGTCAAGGGCGAGGCGCCCTTCGTGGCGGCGCAGGGCATGCTGGTGCGCGGCCAGGCGCTGCGCGGCGTGCAGGTGCGCGGCATCGATCCGGCCACCGAAGGCAATGTGTCGGATATCCCCCGGCAAATGGTCAGCGGCAAGCTGAGCGACCTGGTCGCCGGCGGGTTCGGCGCCGTGCTGGGCAGCGACCTGGCCGACGGCCTGGGCGTCAAGCCGGGCGATACTGTCCTGATGCTGGCGCCGCAGGGCTCGATCAGCCCGGCCGGCTTCGCGCCGCGCATGCGGCAGTTCACGGTGGTGGGCATCTTCTCTTCCGGCCATTACGAATACGACTCGACCCTCGTCTTCATCGACGACGAGGATGCCGCCAAGGTGTT
This sequence comes from Bordetella genomosp. 6, assembly GCF_002119705.1. Lineage (NCBI taxonomy): Bacteria > Pseudomonadati > Pseudomonadota > Betaproteobacteria > Burkholderiales > Alcaligenaceae > Bordetella > Bordetella genomosp. 6. The sequence continues at coordinate 2,815,758 of NZ_CP021107.1, read as the reverse complement.
CCGCGAAAGCGGCACCGCCGGCGTGCGGCTGCGCGTGGCCGACATGCAGCGCGCGCCCGAGGTGGCCGCCGAGCTCTCCAAGGTGCTGCCGCCCTATGTCATGGCGGCGGACTGGTCGCGCAACAACCGCACCTGGTTCGCGGCGGTGCAGACCGAAAAGCGCATGATGTTCCTGATCCTGGCCCTGATCGTGGCGGTGGCGGCGTTCAACCTGCTGTCCTCGCTGGTCATGGCGGTCAAGGACAAGCAATCCGATATCGCCATCCTGCGCACGCTGGGCGCCGGGCCCGGCGAAGTGGCGCGCATCTTCCTGGTGCAGGGGGCGCTGATCGGCGTGGTCGGCACGCTGCTGGGGGTGGCCGGCGGCATCGCCATCGCCTACAACGTCGACGTCATCGTGCCGTTCATCGAACGCCTGCTGGGCGTGCAGTTCCTGCCGCGCGAGGTGTACTTCATCAGCGCGCTGCCTTCCGACCCGCATTCGGACGACATCGTCACCATCGGACTGACTTCGCTGGTGCTGTCGCTGCTGGCCACGCTGTATCCGAGCTGGCGCGCCTCGCGCCTGCAACCCGCACAGGTGCTGCGCCATGACTGAGCCGAACAACACCGGCCCGGCCCTGCTGGCCGAGCACCTGGGCAAGGTCTATGACGAAGGCCCGGCGCGCATCGAAGTGCTCAGCGACGTGTCGCTGAGCGTGGCGCGCGGCGAGATGGTCGCCATCGTCGGCGCTTCGGGTTCGGGCAAGAGCACCTTGCTGCACATCCTGGGCCTGCTGGACGTGCCCTCCAGCGGCACGGTCAGCGTCGACGGCGTGCCTGCCGCGGGGCTGTCCGAGAAGCGCAAGAGCGCGCTGCGCAACCGCAGCCTGGGCTTCGTGTACCAGTTCCATCATCTGCTGCCGGAATTCTCGGCCCTGGACAATGTCGCCATGCCGCTGATCGTGCGGCGCGAGAATCGCGATCGCGCGCGCGCCCAGGCACGGGAAGTGCTGGAACTGGTGGGGCTGGCCGCGCGCGAGGAGCACTTCCCCGGCCAGCTGTCCGGGGGCGAGCGGCAGCGCGTGGCGCTGGCGCGCGCCCTGGTGACGCGGCCGGCCTGCGTGCTGGCCGACGAGCCCACCGGCAACCTGGACCGCCATACGGCGCACAATATGTTCGAGCTGCTCACGCGCGTGAACCGCGAGTCCGGCACGGCCTTCGTGATCGTCACCCATGATCCGGAACTGGCCGCGCGCGCCGATCGCCAGCTGCATATGGAAAACGGGCGCCTGCAGCCGGATTGACGCCGGCCTGTCGCGCGGCCCCTGGAGCCCGGCCATGCTGATCGACACGCACTGCCATCTCGATGCCGCCGAATTCGACGCCGACCGCATGGCGGTGGCGCGCGCGGCGCGCGCGGCCGGCGTGCAGGCCATCGTGATCCCGGCCGTCGAGCGCGCCAACTTCGCGACCGTGCGCCAGCTTGCCCATGCCGTGGATACCGGCGCCTACGCGCTGGGCATCCATCCCCTGTACGTGGCGCGCGCCCGCGACGCAGACCTCGACAGCCTGCGCCAGGCCATCGAATCCGCCTTGCCGGATCCGCGTTTCGTGGCCATCGGCGAGATCGGCCTGGACTTCTTCGTGGCGGAAATCGCCAGCGGCGCCCCGCGCGAGCGCCAGGAACGCTTCTATGCCGCCCAGCTCGACCTGGCCGCGGAGTACGGGCTGCCGGTGTTGCTGCACGTGCGGCGCTCGCAAGACATATTGCTCAAGTATTTGCGGCGCAGGCCCGGCGTGCCCGGCGGCATCGCGCACGCCTTCAACGGCAGCGCGCAACAGGCCCGCGCCTTTGTCGACCAGGGCTTCGCGCTGGGCCTGGGCGGGGCCATGACCTATCCCCGCGCGCTGCAGATCCGCCGCCATGCGGTCGACATCGGGCTGGACCACCTGGTGCTGGAAACCGATGCGCCGGATATCGCGCCGGCCTGGTTGTACGAACCCGAACGCCGCAACACGCCGGGCCAGCTGCCGCGCATCGCCGCCGAACTGGCCGCGTTGCGCGGCCAGGCTGTCGCCGATGTGGCGAGGGCCACGACATCGACCGCGCTGCGGGTATTGCCGCGCCTGGACGCCCTGTTGCGGGACGGGCAGGCGACACGCTGACGCCAGGCCGAGCGGCGCGCGCTCCCTGGTTTTCCCGCCTGCCGTAACCCGCCGGCCGCCGCCCTTCGCCTGGAGGGCGGACGCGCGCTTGCGCCATTGACTGCCTGCTTTCTGCCCAATCGGCACCCCCCAAATGGGTGGCGCGCCCCCCGCCTTCAGTCGTTACAGTTTGTCTGTAAGTCGAAATTTATTAACAAATTTCGGCGTATTTGAATTGATTTGTATCAATTTGCCCGGGCTCCTATTCCATTCCACAAAAAGGCCCGACAAACGAGGAGAGGTTGATGGCACAAGCAATCACGCAGGGCATGGGCCTGCGCATCACGTCGCTGGCGGCGGCCTTGCTGGGCGTCTATGGCGCGGCGGGCGCGGCGGAGAACCGCCTGGAATGCATGGGAGCCTGCCCGCCGGGCCAGCCGGTGGCGGGCGCCCATTACTCGGGCACGAACGTGAGCGCCAATCGGGAGTGGGTGGTGGACGGCCAGGGCAGCAATGTCGTCTTCACGCTGCAGGGAGGCAGCGTGACGGCCAGCGGCGGCCTGATGGGCGCCGTCAACGCCGGGTACGGCGCCCGGGTCGACCTCAACCAGGTGAGCGTGCGCACCGATGCCAGCAATGGCTGGGAGGCGCCGGGCGTGCGGGCCGAATACGGCGCGCTGGTGAATGTGCGGGGCGGCAGCATCACGACCGTGGGCGGCGGCAGCTATGGCGTGCAGTCCCTGGACTCCGGCACCATGATCGAGCTCAACGGGACGGACATCCGGACCTCCGACGAGTATTCCGACGGCCTGCGCGCCGAGTTCGGCGGCAGCATCCGCGCTGTCGGCGTGACCATCAATACCACCGGCGAGCATGCGGTGGGCGCCATGGGCGCGGATGACGGCACGATCAGGCTGCGCGATTCCCGCATCACGACCAGCGGCGTCGACGCCTATGGGCTGGGAACGGAGTCGCAAGTGCTGAGCCCCGGCGGCGTGCTGCAGGTCAGCAACACCGCCATCCAGACCAGCGGCAAGAACGCGCACGGCGTGTACCTGCAGGGCGGCAGTTCGTTGCATATGTCGGGCGGCTCCATCCGTACCAGCGGCAGCGGCGCCGCCGGCGTGCGCGTGAGCAACGGCAGCAGCGTGACGCTCAATGGCGTCGAGGTCGTCGCGAGCGGGCCTTCGCTGCTGTCCACGCTCAGCGCCACGCGCCAGCAATCCATCGTGGTCGGCGCCGGCTCCAACCTGACGCGCAACGACGGCCGGCTGCTGCTGGTGCGCCGCGCGGCTGGCGGCGAGCTGGGGCAGGTGACGCTGACGCTGCAAAGCGGCGCGTACGCCGCCGGCAACATCGAGAACCTCGCGGCCGACGGCTCGCGGGAATCCTCGGCGCTGACCATCGTCGACGTCCAGAGCGGCGCCCAGTGGGCGGGCCTGGTGATCGATGACACGACCTCCATCGTGGACGGCAGCCGGCCGGGGCAGCACAGCGGCTTCAGCACCGCCGGCGACATGGTCCTGGAAGGCGGCGGCGCGCCCGTGACCTTCACGGGCGTGTCGAACATAGGCGGCAGCTCGTCGCTGGGGGCCGGCAGCCAGACCGTGTTCGGCGGCGCGACCACGATCGGGCAGCACCTGGCGGTGCTGCCCGGCGGTTCGGCCGTGTTCAACGGACCGCTGACGATCGGCGAGAGCGTGACGGGGGGGCAGGGCACCGCGCTCAGCTTCAACGCGCCCGCCATCATAGGCGCGAATGTGCAGGGCGCGGGCGGCGCAGCGTTCACCTTCAGCGGCCCGGCGCAGGTCGGCGGCAGCGTGCGGGGGCTGGACGGGGCGTCGTTTCGCTTCAGCTCCGCCGCGCCGACCGCCATCGCCGGCGACGTAAGCCTCAGCGGCGGCTCGCGCATCGGCGGCGGTTCGCCGACCACGCCCATCGTGGTGAGCGGCGGCGCCGACGCCGCGTCCGGCGCGATCCTGGGCGGCAACCTCGATATCGGCGGCGCGCTGCGGATGACAGGCGCCAGCCTGGCGCCCGGCAACTCCATCGGCACGGTGACGGTCGGCAGCGTGGGAGCCATCAGCGGCTCGACCTACCTGGCGGAAATCAACGCCAAGGGACAGTCCGACCTGCTGGTGGTGCGCACCGGGAATGTCGACCTGGCGGGCGTGTCGCTGGTGGTGGGCCAGGAGAACGGCACCGGCGGCTATGTGCTGAACCACGACTACACCATCATCAAGACCGAAGCCGGCAACATCGTGGGCGAGTTCGCCGCGACGAGCCTGGACGAGAGCTTGTCCGGCACCCTGGTCAAGCTGGACCCGGTCAAGTATGGCGCCCAGGCCACGCAGGTCAGCCTGTCGCCGGACGCCGGCAAGTTGGCGGCGGCGCGCGCCGGCCTGAGCCGCAACCAGAGCGCGGTGCTCGACGGCGCGCTGTCGGTGGCCGGGCGCAATGCCTCGGCCGACGCCGTGATGCTGATGAGCGACGCGACCCAGCGGGCCGACGCGCTGGACCAGCTTTCCGGCGAAGTCCATGGCAGCACGGTGTCGGCGCTTTACGGCAACACGCAACTGCTCAACCGCACCGTGGCCAGGCGCATGAGCGGCAACCTGGGCGCCGGCCTGCTGGCCGGCGCGCCCACGGCGCAGGCGGCGGGCCCGGCCGCCGCGTCGGCCATGCCGGGCACGGCGGCGTATCCGCTGTGGGCCGATGTGGTGGGCAACTGGAGCAGTTTCGACGCCAGGGACAACGCGGCCAAGGCCAAGAGTAATACCGCCGGCCTGTTCATCGGCGGCGACGCCGCGGTGGGCGCGGGCTGGCGTGTGGGCGGGGCCCTGGGCTTTACCGATGGCCGCATCAAGGCCGATGCGGTGGACTCGCGCTCGGACGTGACCAGCTATACGGCGGCCCTCTACGGCGGCAACAGCTGGGCGGCGGGCAAGGGCAGGCTGAACTTCCTGGCCGGCGTCGGCTACACGCACCATGACATCGACAGCCGGCGCAGCGTGGATGTGGGCGGCGCGCAGACCCTGAAGGCCGACTACAAGGCCAACACCACGCAATTGTTCGCCGAACTCGGCTACCAGGTGCCGGTCGGCGCCGGCAGCTCGGTCGAGCCGTATGCCGGCCTGGCCTGGTTCAACAACCATAGCGACAGCTTCGACGAGGATGGCGGGCCGGCCGCGCTGCATGGCAGCGGCCAGAGCGACCAGATCACCACGTTCACGCTGGGGCTGCGCGGCAACACGGCGCTGCAGCTGGGCGCGACCGAGGCGCGCCTGAGCGCCGGGCTGGGCTGGCGCCATGCCAATGGCGATGTGGACGCAACCCGCAAGCTGGCGTTCATCCAGGGCGGCGGCGCGGCGTTCACGGTGGCGGGTTCGCCGGTGGCCAAGGATGCGGCCGTGCTCGATCTTGCGGCCGAGGTGGACGTGGGCCGCAACGCCGCGCTCGGGCTGGCCTACGGGGGGCAGTTCGGCAATGGCAACAAGGAGAATACCGGCTCGCTGTATCTGAAAGTCCGGTTCTGAACGCAGCGCGCGGGCGCGCGGCCGCCGGGCCGCGTCCGCGCACCGCGTCGGGGGACGGTCGAGTCCGCCCCCCGTTGCTGGCCGCCAGTCGAGCATCGACTGGCGTTTTTTTTTTGGTTGTTCGGGGAATGTGTTCCCGGCGTCGCGCGCCGGCACCCCGCGATAGGCGGATGAAGTCTCGTTGTGCGGCATCCGGATCGGGGTGTGCCCACGGCACCGCTGCCCCTCCACCGCGTGCGCCCAGCGCACCATCCCGGCCTGCCCGGCGCGCCCGATTCATGGGGGCCGGCCACGGTCGCGCCAGTCTTTGCCCGGGTTGTAGGCGAGGTCGTTGCGATTGAGAAATTTCCTACAGCCATATGGGTATTTGGCGACTTATTTAGTTCGCGGTAATCGATAAAGTTCCCTCCTGTGGCGGGCGTGATGTAGGCGAAATCCTCAGTCAATCAGCGACAGCGCCTTTTCAGTCAACTCCTTTACCTAAATCGATAGTCAGCCGATTCCTGGCAGGCAGGGCGTCGCTTTGCCCGCGATTTGCGGGCGGCGCGCCGAACACTCAAGGAACTTCCATGAACAAGAACATCTACCGTGTTGTCTGGTCGTTGGTCCGCGGGGCCTGGGTGGTCGCCGGCGAATGGGCGCGTGCTGGCGGCAAGTCGAGCAGCCCGCGTCGCCAGAACCGCCAGCGTGCGCGCCGGGGTGTGGCGGCGATGGCGGGCGGCAGCATCCTGGCCCAGGCCCTGCTGCCCTTGTCGGCGCTGGCCCAGGGCGCGCCGACGCTGCGCCCGGCCCGGGTGGCGCAGGAGGAGCAGGAGGCGCAGCACGATGCGGCGTGGAGCCGCAAGCTGGCCGCCCAGGCCGAGTCGCTGGCCCGGCGCCAGGCCGAGCGCCAACCCGGCGCCCGGGTCGATGGCGATTACCTCAAGCGTGAAGCGCAGGCCCAGGTCAATGATGTCTTGCGCGATGGCGTGAACCTGGCCCGGGAATCGGGTCTGCCCTTTCTGCGCAATCTGCAAGGCGGACTGAGCCACGATTTCGAGTCGGGCCGCACGTCGCTGCAGTTGAACACGATAGATGAGGTCTACCGCGCCGGGCGCAACACGGGCTTGCTGCAGCTGGGCGCGCATAACCAGAACGATCGTCCGACGGCCAATGCGGGCGCGGTGTATCGGCGCGAGGTCAACGATGCGTTGATGGTCGGCGTCAACGGCTTCCTGGATTACGAGTTCGGCAAGCAGCATCTGCGCGGCTCCGTGGGGCTGGAGGTGATCGCGCCGGAGTACAGCCTGTACGGCAATGTGTATGCGCCGCTGTCCGACTGGAAGGGCGCCAAGCGCAATAATCGCCGTGAGGAAAAGCCCGCTTCGGGCATGGATGTGGGGGTCAGCTACCGTCCGGCGTTCGCGCCCGGGCTGAGCCTGAACGCGGCGCATTTCCGCTGGAATGGCGCCGAGGTGGACTACTTCGACAACGGCCGCACCCAGGCCGGCGCCAAGGGCTTCAAGGTCGGCGTGGAGTATCGCCCGGTGTCGCTGGTCGGCGTGGGACTGGAGCAGACCAAGGTGATCGGCGGCGGACGCGAAACCCGCGTGCAGCTGGGCCTGAACATCAATCTCTCGGAACCGCTGTCCAAGCAATTGCGGCGTGACTCCTCGGGCGCGCCGGCCTTCTCGCTGGACGACCGGCGGCACGCCCTGGTCGAGCGCGAGAACCGCATCGTCCTCAACACGCGGCGCAAGGAGATCATTCTGCCGCTGGTCGTGAGCGGGGTCTCGACCCGGCAGGCCGATGGCCGGGTGACGGTGACCGGCGCGACCCAGCCGTTCGCGACGGTGACGGTGCGCATGCCCGACGGCGCGACGGGCACCGCCGCGGCGGATGCCAGCGGTCGTTTTGTCTACACCTCCGCCGGCGATCAGCCGTCGGGCGTCCTCGTGCTGCGCGCCCGTAACGAAGAAGGCGACAGCAGCCGCGAAGTGACTTATCGGTACGTCGACGAGGCGGTGCTGGGCGATCTGCAGGTCGTGGTGATGGCGCTGGTGCCGCTGCCGGCCGATCGCGCGCTGGAAGTCCAGGGCAAGACCGAACCGAAAGTCGACGTCAAGGTGTCGTTTCCCAATGGCGAATCGGTGGTCGCCAAGGCGGACGCGAAGGGCCTGTTCACGGTGCGTTCGGCGCGCAAGGTGGCGCAGGGGAAAGTGCTGGTGCAGGCGACTCATCCGCAGACGCGCAAGCAAGCGCGCATCTCCGCGGATTACGTACCGCCCGCGACGCTCGCGCCGACGATCGATGCCGTGGCGGCGCAAGCCGATACCGGCCGCGTGACCGTGACGGGCCAGGCGGAGCCGGGTGCGCAGGTGGACGTCCGCTTTCCGGACGGCACCGCCAAGACGGTCAATGCAGGTGGCGACGGCGCGTATACGGCGACTTCGGACGGCGACATGGTGTCGGGCGACATCCGCGTGCAGGCCAGCGACAAGGCGGGCGGCAAGAGCCCCGAGACCGTCCGCGCCTATGTGGACACCGTGGACAAGACCGCGCCGATCGTTCCCACCATCGCCGATGTGGCCACCGATGCCAAGAGCGGCCATATCACGGTGACGGGCGTGGCCGAGCCTGGCGCCGAGGTGCTGGTCAGCTTCCCGGACGGCACGCGCAAGACCGTCGTCGCTGGCGACGACGGCGCCTACGCGGTCACTTCGGATGGCGACATGGTGTCGGGCGACATCCGCGTGCAGGCCACCGACAAGGCGGGCGGCAAGAGCCCGGAGGCGACGCGCCACTATGACGACGCCGTGGACATTACACCGCCGGCCGCCCCCACTATTGCCAATGTGGCGACCGATGCCGCCAATGGCCGCGTCACCGTGAAGGGCGTGGCCGAGCCTGGCGCCACTGTGACGGTCAACTTCCCGGACGGCACGCGCAAGACGGTTGTCGCTGGCGGGGACGGCGCCTATACCGCGACGTCGGATCGCGACATGGTGGCGGGCGACATCCGCGCGCAGGTCACCGACAAGGCGGGCAACCAGAGTCCCGAGGCGACGCGCCACTACGATGACGCCGCGGATACCACCCCGCCGGCCGCTCCCACCATTGCGAATGTGGCCGCCGATGCCGCCAGCGGTCGCGTCACGGTGACGGGGGTGGCCGAGCCTGGCGCCACTGTGACGGTGAACTTCCCGGACGGCACGCGCAAGACGGCCGTCGCTGGCGGCGATGGCGCCTATACCGCGACGTCGGATCGCGACATGGTGGCGGGCGACATCCGCGTGCAGGCCACCGACCAGGCGGGCAACCCGAGCCCCGAAACCACCCGCGCCTATGCGGATGCCGTGGACAAGACCGCGCCGGCCGTACCGACGATCGCCAATGTGACCACCGATGCCGCCAGCGGTCGCATCACGGTGACGGGCATGGCCGAGCCGGGCGCCAATGTGGACGTGAATTTCCCGGACGGCACGCGCAAGACGGTCGTCGCTGGCGGCGATGGCGGCTATACGGCGACGTCGGATCGCGACATGGTGGCGGGCGACATCCGCGTGCGGGCCACGGACAAGGCGGGCAACCCGAGCCCCGAAACCACCCGCGCCTATGCGGATACCGTGGACAAGACCGCGCCGGCCGTACCGACGATCACCAATGTGACCACCGATGCCGCCAGCGGTCGCATCACGGTCACGGGCATGGCCGAGCCTGGCGCCAATGTGACGGTGAACTTCCCGGACGGCACGCACAAGACGGTCGTCGCGGGCGGCGCCGGCGCCTATACGGCGACCTCGGAGCGCGACATGGTGTCGGGCGACATCCGCGTGCAGGCCACGGACAAGGCGGGCAACCCGAGCCCCGAAGCCACCCGCGCCTATGCGGATACCGTGGACAAGACCTCGTCGTCCGCGCCGACGATCTCGCGCGTGACGACCGACCGCTCCTCGGGCGTGGTGACGGTGGCGGGCACGGCGGATCCGGACAACGATGTGACGGTCCAGTTCCCGGATGGCGGGCGCAAGACCGTCAAGGCCGGCAAGGACGGCAGCTATTCGGTGACGTCCGACAACGACATTTTCTCGGGCATCATTCAGGTGTCGGCCAGGAACCCCGCCGGAAATGCCAGCCCGGAGGTGCGGCAAGACTACCGTGACGAATTCGTGCCGGCCAATGCGATCACGAACATAGAGACCAATTCGAGGAACGGTATCGTTACCGTCTCGGGCAAGACCTCGCCCGACACCAACGTCGTGGTGCGTTTCCCCGGCGGCGACGAGGCGCGGACGCGGGCGAAGGGAGATGGCACTTTCAGTGTCTCCTCGCCCATGGACGTCCCGCGGGGTGTCGTGTCGCTGAGCACGGAAGTCAATGGTGTCCAGACCGTCGTCGCGACGCGCACCTATGAGGACAAGTTTACGAGGGGAGGGGAGGATTACAACGCGTTCCTGCCGTACACGCCGCGGTTCGCCGGCGTCTCGACCTCGGACACTTCGGCGGTTCTCGTCTCCGTGCCTCAGTACTTCTACTCGGGCGGCGCGCCCGTGGCCAAGATCGTGCCGCCGCGCGCAGGCGGCAGTGAACTTGCCAAGCGGGCGGCCGCGGCCATGCGTGTCCAGGTGACGCCGGGCCGTGATCCGTCGCAGTACGACGTCAGGGTGAGTTGGCCCGCGGGAACCTTCACCCCGGCGGACGCGGGGAAGCGGGCCGACCTCACGGTGAAGGTCTTCGACAAAGGCACCGGCAAATACATGCTGCTCCTGGCGGAGATCAAATTTCCTTACTAAGCGCCGCAAGACCGCGGGGGCGCCGATAACGGGCGCCTCCCGAAGTCCGGCGAGCAGGCGGGTAGCGCCACGGCGCCATATCCGCCCGGCCGGTCCGGGGCCCTGTGGCGATTACCGATGGATCGCCGCATTCACAACGCATCCGCGGCGGCCCGGCGCGCGCCTATCGTGTCGCTTTGACGGCGACGGGTGCGGCGATGGGGCGGGTGATGGGGTGGGCCTTCGTGGCCGGCACGGCCATGGCGCAGGGCCTGGCGGCGCTGGACGGCGTCGTGGAGATCGCCTGCCTGGCGGCGCTGGGCGCACTGGCGGCATGGCGGGCCGCGCGGCGGCCGGGCCGGCCATGGCGTGTCTGCCGCAAGCTGGCCTTGCCCGCGCTGGCCGCCAGCCTGGGCGTGGCGTCGGCCGCCGGGCAGGCGCAGTGGCGGCTGGCCGATGCCGTCGACCCGGCACGCCACAACCGTGTGGCGCGCGTGGATGCGCGGGTGGCGCAGCTGGCGCAGGGCGACGCCGGGTCGCGGCGCTTCGTGGCGCGGCTGCCGGACGATAGGCCGGCAGGGCTGCCCGCGCGCCTGCTGGTCACGTGGCGGGCCCTGCCGGGCCAGGCGTTGCCCGAAGTGGTGCCCGGGCAGCGCTGGCGCATGGCGCTGCGCGTGCGTCGCCCGCACGCCAGCCAGAACCCGCATGCCGCCGATACCGAGGCGCACCTGCTGGCGCGCGGCGTGCGCGGGCTGGCCAGCGTGCGCGGCCGCCCGCTGTTGCTCGACGACGACCCCTGGGCCGATGCCGGCATCGCGATCGAGCGCGCGCGCCATCGCGTGCGCGCCGGCATGCGCCAGGCGCTGGCGGGGCTGCGCTACGCGCCAGTGCTGGTGGCGCTGGCCATCGGCGACCAGGCCGGCGTGGCGCGGGCGGACTGGCAAGTGTTCCAGCGCAGCGGCATCATGCACCTGGTATCGATCAGCGGCATGCACGTCACCGCGGTCGCGGCGCTGGGCGGCTGGGTGGCGGGCTGGCTGTGGCGGCGCGCGCGCTGGCGCGGCGTGCCGCTGGCCGAGCGCGCGCCGGCGCAGCGGGTGGCCGTGCTCGCCGCGCTCGGCCCCGCGCTGGCGTATTGCCTGCTGGCGGGCTGGAGCGTGCCGACGCGACGGGCTTTTTTCATGCTGGCCGCGGTGGCCGCGGCGGTCGCCTTGCGCTGGCCGGCCACGCCCTCGCGCCTGCTGACGCTGGCCGCCGTCGCGGTGGCCGCGCTCGATCCGTGGGCGCCGCTGGCGCCGGGCTTCTGGCTGTCGTTCGGCGCCGTGGCGGTGCTGGCCGGGATAGGGGCGGGCGCGCGGCCGCGCGGCATGCGGGCCCGCCTGCGCGCCGCGCTGCTGGGCTTCGGGCGCACGCAGATGGCGGTGACGCTGGCGTTGACGCCATTGCTGGCCTTCCTGGTGCGTCAGGTGTCGCTGGGTTCGCCGCTGGCCAATGCCTTGGCGATTCCGGTGGTGAGCCTGGCGGTCACGCCGCTGGCCTTGCTGTGCGGCGCGCTGGCGGCGCTGCCCGGCGGGCAGGCGCCGGCCTGGCTGGCCGGCGCCGCGGGCCATGGGCTGTTCGCGTTGCTGATGGCGCCGGTGGGCTGGATAGGGCGCGCCGAGTGGTCGGGCCTGGACGTGGCGGCGGCGCCCTGGCCCTGGCTGGCCCTGGCGCTGGCCGGGGCGGCATGGGCCCTGCAGGCGCCGGGCTGGCCGGCGCGCCATTGCGGCTGGCTGTGCATGCTGCCGCTGCTGGCGTGGCGCCCCGAGCGGCCGCCGCCCGGCTATTGGACGCTGACCGCGCTGGACGTGGGCCAGGGCGGCGCCGTGGTGCTGGAAACCGCGCGCCATGTGCTGCTGTTCGACACCGGGCCGCGGCATGGCGACGCCTCGGACGCCGGCGAGCGCGTGATCGTCCCGTTCCTGCGGGCGCGCGGCTACCGCCACATCGATACCCTGGTGGTGTCGCATGCCGACCTGGACCATACCGGCGGGCTGCGCAGCGTGCTGGCGGCCTTGCCGGTGAGGCAGGCCTACGCGTCCTTCGATCTGGCGGCATGGCTGGCGCGCCAGGCGCGGGTGCGGCCCGACGGCTGGCGCGCCGCGCCGCGCGCGCCGCCGGCGGCGCGCGGGTGCGACGCGGGCGTGCAATGGCGCGTCGACGGCGTCAGCCTGCGCTTCGTGTATCCGCCGCCGCTTGCCGCGCCCTTGCCCTGGCGCAGCAGCAATGCGCGCAGTTGCGTGCTGCTGGTCGAGGGCTTCGGCCACCGCGCGCTGTTGACCGGCGACGTGGGGCTGGTCCAGGAGGCTACGTTCGCGGCGGCGTTGCCGCCGGTGGATCTGGTGATGGCGCCGCACCACGGCTCGGCCATGTCGTCGGGGTCCTTGCTGACGGCCGCCACACGGCCCGCGCACGCTATCGCGCAAGCGGGTTACCTGAACCGCTTCGGGCATCCGGCCGCGCCCGCGATCAACCGCTGGCGGCGGGCCGGCGCCACCGCGTGGCGGACCGATCTGGACGGCGCGGTACAGGCCGAATCGACGCCGCGCGGCTTGTTCGTCAGCGGGCAGCGCCAGGTCGCACGGCGCTACTGGCACGACAGCCGCGCCGGCCCCGATGCGCCGCTGCGATAATGTGGCATCGCCGGCCGTCCTGGCCGAGGCGCGGAGGCATCATGCAGGAACCCCGTCTGGATTTCGTTACGTGCGCCAGCCCCGCTGGCTTTCATCGCATGGCCTATTGGGAGTGGGGCGACCCGCTCAATGATCGCGTGCTGGTTTGCGTGCATGGACTGACCCGCACCGGTCGCGACTTCGATCATCTGGCGCGGCGGCTGGCCGGCCAGTGGCGGGTGGTGTGCCCGGACGTGGCCGGGCGCGGCAAGTCGGACTGGCTGCCCAACCCGGCGCTATACGCGGTGCCGCAGTATGTGTCCGATATGGCGACGCTGATCGCGCGGGTGCGGCCCGCGACGCTGGCCTGGGTGGGCACCTCGATGGGCGGCCTGATCGGCCTGGGCCTGGCCGGCGCGGCCACCATGATGCGCCTGGCGCGCGCCATGCGTCCGCGTCCGGACGGCCTGCCGCCGCAGGCCGATGACCTGCGCCTGCACAAGCTGGTGCTCAACGACGTCGGACCGCGCCTGAATGTCGAGGCCTTGCAGCGCATTGCCGGCAACGTGGCCGCGCAGGACAGTTATCCGAGCTTCGAGGCGGCCGTGGCGGCGATGCGGCAGATCAGCACCACGTTCGGGCCGCATACCGACGCGCAATGGGACGAGCTGGCGCGCCATATCTATGTGCGGCAGGGCGGCGGCTGGGTCAGGCACTTCGACCCCGCGCTGGCCGTGCCGCTGGGCGCCCAGGTGGCGCAGGCCTTCGAGGCGGGCGAGCGCATTCTCTGGCAAGCGTACGACAGCCTGGATTGCCCGGTGCTGATCGTGCGCGGCCAGGATTCGGACCTGCTGTCGGCGGCGACGGCGGCCGAAATGCAGGCGCGCAATCCGCGCGCGAGCCTGCACGAGGTGCCTGGCGTGGGGCACGCGCCCACGCTGATGACGCCCGGGCAGATCGAACCGATTGCCCGGTTCCTGCAGGACTAGCGTCCCGGGGGACGGAGCGCGGCGAGACCGCGCTACCCGAGGCCTTGCAGGACCTCTACAATAGGTCGTATGAACATTGCCGCGCCCAACGTCGATCTGCATTGCCACTCCACCGTGTCCGACGGCAGCATGCCGCCGGCCGCGGTGGCGCGGCGCGCGCACGCCAATGGCGTGGACGTCTGGGCCCTGACCGACCACGACGAGATCGGCGGCGTGGCCGAGGCCGCGCAGGCGGCCGCCGGACTGGGCATGCGTTTCGTCGCCGGCGTCGAGATTTCGGTGACCTGGGCGGGCCTGACGGTGCACATCGTGGGCTTGCGGGTGGACCCGGCCAACGAGGCGCTGGTGCAAGGCTTGCGCGATACGCGGGCCGGCCGCGCCGCGCGCGCGGTGCAGATCGGCGAGCGGCTGGCGGGGATGGGCATGCCGGGCGCCTACGAGGGCGCGCTGCCGTTCGCGGGCAACCCCGAACTGATCAGCCGCACGCACTTCGCGCGCTTCCTGGTCGAGGCCGGCTATTGCCCCGATGTGCAGACGGTGTTCAACAAATACCTGGGCGACGATTGCCCGGGCCATGTGCCGATGCAATGGGCCAGCCTGGCCGATGCCGTGGGCTGGATCCGCGGCGCGGGCGGTTGCGCCGTCATCGCGCATCCGGGGCGCTACAAGTACAGCCCCATGCAGTTCGACGCGTTGTACGACGAGTTCCTGCAACTGGGCGGCACGGGTATCGAGGTCGTGACCGGCAGCCATACCTCCGAGGAGGCGCGCCGGTATGCCGAGGTGGCGCGCCGCCACGGTTTCCTGGCCTCGCGCGGCTCGGACTTCCACAGCCCTACCGAAAGCAGGGTGGACCTGGGGCGGCTGCCGCCGCTGCCGCCCGATCTCAAGCCGGTCTGGCACGACTGGTTCTGAACCGCGTCTTTCGCGCCGGGCCGTTGGCGCCCCGGCTGCCCTTGAATCCCTATGCAGCAGGCAAGGCATGAACAAAGCATTTGTCAAAGAATCCGACCGCGACGACGAGGACGACCTGCCCGAGGCGCAGGCGCTGCCGGCGGGCACGCGCAACTACATGACGCCGCAAGGCTACGAGCGCCTGCGCGATGAGCTGTCGCACCTGATGAACGTCGAGCGTCCTTCCGTGGTGCAGGTCGTGTCGTGGGCGGCGTCCAACGGCGACCGGTCCGAGAATGGCGACTACCTGTATGGCAAGAAGCGCCTGCGCGAAATCGACCGGCGCATGCGCTTCCTGACCAAGCGCCTGGATATCGCCGAAGTGGTGGATCCCGCCGCGCAACCCAACCGCGACCAGGTCTTCTTCGGCGCCACCGTGCTCTACATGGACCGCGCCGGCGAAGAGCGCACCGTAACCATCGTGGGCGTGGACGAGGCCGAGCCGCTGGCCGGCAGGATCAGCTGGATCTCGCCCGTGGCGCGCGCGCTGACCAAGGCGCACGAAGGCGACACCGTGACCCTGCGTACGCCGGGCGGCGTCGAGGAGCTGGAGATCCTGGAAGTGCGCTACCCGGACGCATAGCGGGCGGAGGGTGAGTTCCCGTGGAGCCAGATGCCGTCTTGGCAGGCCAGCGTTCGTGGCGTATGACGGGGTGGCTGTCCCCGTGGGGACAGCCACCGGGGGAAAAGAAGACGGACGCCAGCTTTTGGCCGGCGTCCGTCGGGTTGGAGGGTTGTGCGCCCCTGCCTTGCGTGGCGGCTCGCGCCGCCGTTCCCCCTTGGGCTGCTGCTTATTTCTTGCGGGCCGCGATCGATTTCTCGGCCAGGTCGACCAGCTCCGCGCCGATCTGCTTCTTCCACTTTTCATAGACCGGCTTGGTGGCCGCCACGAACTCGGCGTGCTGGCCGGCGTCCAGGCTGCTGACGGTGACGCCGTGGCCGGCGATTTCCTTCAGCAGCGACGGGTCCTCGGGCGTGACCCCCTTGCGGGCGATGACGATCTGCTGCTTGCCGGCGTCCAGCGCGGCCTGGCGGACGATGTCGCGATCCTTCTCGGACCAGGAATTCCATACCTCGCGGTTGACCACGAAGATCAGCGGGTCGGCGACGTAGTTCCACAGGGTGAGGTATTTCTGGCCCACCGTGTACAGCTTGGAGCCGGTATAGATCGACAGCGGGTTCTCCTGGCCATCCACCGCGCCGCTGGCCAGCGCCGGCTGGGCGTCGGCCCAGCTCATCTGCGTGGGGTTGGCGCCCAGCGCCGTGAAGGTGTCGATATACAGCGGCGAGCCCACGACGCGCAGCTTCAGGCCCTTCATATCGGCCGGCGTCTTGATCTCGTGCTTGGAGTTGCTGAGCTGGCGATAGCCGTTCTCGCCCCAGGCCAGCGGCACCACGCCGGCCTTGTCGATCAGCTTGAAGACTTCCTTGCCGACCTCGCCCTGCACCAGCGCGTCGATGGCGGCATAGTCGGGCATCAGGAAGGGCAGCGAGAACAGGTTGAGCTGCTTGACCTGCGGCGACCAGTTGATGGTCGAGCCCACGGCCATGTCGATCACGCCCTGTCGGATGGCGGTGAATTCACGGGTCTGGTCGCCCTGCACCAGCGAGGTGCCCGGATAGACCTTGATGTTGATGCGGCCGTCGGTGCGCTCGCGCACCAGGTCGGACCAGATCACGGCGCCCTGGCCCCACGGGAAGGTGGTGCCCACCACAATGGACAGCTTGTATTCGGACTTGTAGTTCTGGGCCTGGGCCGGCGCCACGCCCAGCGCGAAAGCGGCGCAAAGGGCGGCGCCCACGATGTTGCGGAATTTCATCGGTTGTCTCCTCGTGTCGTGCTCGGTTGCTCGAAAATGGCGGGCGAGCCTTCGGCTTCTGCCCTTTCCCCCGTATTCATCAATATCCCAGCCGGTGCGGCAGCCACAGCGCCAGTTGCGGAAAAATCAGCACGGCCACCAGCACCAGGAACATGCCGCCCAGCAGCCAGACCACCCAGCCCACGGTGGACTCCATCGGTACGCGCGCGATGCGGCAGGAAACCATCAGGTTGACCGCCAGGGGCGGCGTGAACTGGCCCAGCGCCACTTTCAGCGTCAGGATGACGCCGAACCAGACCGGATCCCAGCCATACGCATTGGCGATCGGCATGAGCAGCGGGACGAAAATCAGGAAGATGGAGATGCCGTCGAGGAACATGCCCACGGTCATCAGCAGCACGATGAGCAGCGCCAGCACGCCCCATTCGCCCAGCCCGGAATTGACGATGGCGTGCGTGATGGGGTCGATCACGCTGAGCGTGGACAGGGCCCAGGCGAAGATGCCGGCCAGCGTCACCACCAGCATGATGACGGCCGACAGTTCGGCTGCCTCGCGCAGGATCACGAACAGGTCGCGTATCTTGATGGTGCGGTGGATGCACATGCCCACGAACAGGCCGTAGAACACGGCCACGACCGCGGCTTCGGTGGGGGTGAACCAGCCCATGCGCATGCCGCCGAGGATCAGCACCGGCGCGGCCAGGCCCCAGGACGCCTCGCGCAGGCTGGCCCACAGGGGCGGGCGCGGCAGGTGCGCTTCGCGCGCGCCCATGCCATGGCGGCGCGCCAGCCAGACCGCAGGAACGATGAGCGCGAAGCCCGCCAGGATGCCCGGCACCATGCCCGCGGCGAACAGCGCCGGCACCGAGGCGCCCGGCACCAGCACGGAATAGATGATGAAGGCCACCGATGGCGGGATCAGGATGTCGGTGGCGGCCCCGGCGGCGACCACGGCGGCCGAGTAGGGCGCAGGATAGCCGGCGCGCGACATGGCGGCGATCATCACCGCGCCCACGGCCGCGGCGCATGCCGGGCCCGAGCCGGAAATCCCGCCCAGGAACATCGCCACCGCGATCGACACCAGCGGCAGCATGCCCGGGCCGCGTCCCACCAGGGCCACGGCGAAGTCGACCAGCCGCCTGGCCACGCCCGAGCGGTCGAAGATCGAGCCCACCAGCACGAACATGGGAATCGCCAGCAGCGGGTACTTGGCCAGGCCGGCGTAGAAGTTCTGCGGCACGGCCAGCAGGCCGAACCAGGGCACATCGAGGTTGGACAGCACGATGGCGACCGTGCCGCCCAGGCCCAGCGCCACGCCGACCGGCACGCCGATCAGCATCAGGGTAATGAATACGGCGAACAGCAGCGCCGCGATCATGGCTCGGCCTTGCGCCGGGCGGTCAGGCGGCGCGCGGCGCCAGCCACGCGCAGCGTGATGACGGCCGCCAGCAGCGGCATCCAGACCGAGTACCACCAGGTCGGCACGCCGATGGCGGGCGAGGTTTCCTCGTAGCGGAACTCGTCGTACACCAGCCGGGCCGACAGCACCGTGAGCAGCGCGAAGAAGAACACGACCAGGCCGTGGGCGGTCAGCGCCATCAGGTACTGGCGTCGCGGCGAGCCGTTGTCGGCCAGGATCTCGATGCGGATATGGTGGTTGCGCACGAACGCCATGGACGCGCCGACCATGGTCAGCACGATCAGCAGGAAGACGGAGATCTCCTCGGTCCAGGCGAAGGACTGGTCGGTCAGGTAGCGCACCAGCACGTTCAGGAAGGTGATGATGGCCAGCGCGGCCAGCAGGATGACGGCGAGCCAGTCTTCCAGCGCCAGGGGGACCTTGACGGCGGGATCGGCTTCCGGGGGGATGATGGGTTCGACGGGCTCGTCAGATGCGTCGGGGCGGTGCATTGGAAACAGCGTGGAGCAAAGCGCAGGCAATATGAGAGGCTGCATCCTACCGTCGGCTCGCCATGGCGTTAGTTCGTGTTTTCCCGTGGTGCGGGGCGTTTGCAACATGCTGCATTGCAGCATGCAAACCGGGCCATCCTGTTTTCGAACACTTTCATCCCGGCTTCAACCCCGGAGAGTCGTCGATATTGCAACGCACAAAATCGGAGGGTCGTGGGTGGAATTATTTTGTAACTCCGGCGCGGCAGGGCGGTACGGCGCGGTTTTGCGGCGGGTTATAGGGTTACCACGGGTAAACCCCGGCAAAAAGGTAAAATCATGTTTTGATTCCTCCTTTTTCCTAACGGCGCCCGCATCGTGTCCCTTGTCCAGCATCTGCCCGGTTCCTCCGTCCTTTCCGCTTTCCGTCGCGAGCGCCTGCTGGCGCAACTGAAGAAGGCCGGCCTGCCGGTTGCCGATATCTCCGCGCGTTACGAGCATTTCATCCACACCGAGGGCGCCTTGCCGGCCGAACAGCAGGCGCGCCTGGCGCAACTGCTGGACTACGGCACGCCGGCCGCCGAGGCGCCGGCCAAGAGCCTGGAGCTGCTGGTCATTCCGCGCCTGGGCACGATGTCGCCGTGGGCCAGCAAGGCTACCGATATCGCGCACAACTGTGGCCTGGACGCCGTGCGCCGCATCGAGCGCGGCGTGCGCTATGCGCTGACGCCCGAGCGTGGCCTGCTGGGCGCCAAGTCGTTCGACGCCGACATGCTGGCCCGCGCGGCGGCCTGCCTGCACGACCGCATGACCGAGACCGTGGTCGACGGCACGTTCGACGGCCAGGCGCTGTTCGAGACGCTGGCCGGCAAGCCGATGCGCACCGTGGCGGTGCAGGCCGAGGGCCGCGCCGCGCTGGAGCAGGCCAACGTGGCGCTCGGCCTGGCGCTGTCCGAAGACGAAATCGATTACCTGGCGCAGTCGTTCGGCGACCTGGGCCGCGATCCGACCGACGTCGAACTGATGATGTTCGCGCAGGCCAACAGCGAGCACTGCCGCCACAAGATCTTCAACGCGCAGTGGGTCATCGACGGGCAGGCGCAGTCCAACACCCTGTTCGGCATGATCCGCGCCACCCACAAGGCCCAGCCGGCCGGCACCGTGGTGGCCTACTCGGACAACGCCGCCATCATGGAAGGCGGTCCGGCGCAGCGTTTCCAGGCCGGCGTGCCGGGCGTGGCCGGCGAGGGCGCGCAGGCCGCGCGCTACGTGCGCCGCGACACCACCGTGCACACCCTGATGAAGGTCGAGACGCACAACCACCCGACCGCGATCGCGCCGTTTCCGGGCGCCGCGACCGGCGCCGGCGGCGAAATCCGCGACGAGGGCGCCACCGGCCGCGGCTCCAAGCCCAAGGCCGGCCTGACCGGCTTCACCGTTTCGCACCTGCGCTTCGACGACGCGCTGCAGCCGTGGGAGAACGACCACCACGGCCTGCCCGAGCGCATCGCCTCGCCGCTGTCCATCATGATCGATGGCCCGATCGGCGGCGCCGCCTTCAACAACGAATTCGGCCGGCCCAACCTGCTGGGCTATTTCCGCGCCTTCGAACAGACCGCGGGCGGCACGCGCTGGGGCTACCACAAGCCCATCATGATCGCCGGCGGCCTGGGCAGCATCGACGCCGGCCTCACGCACAAGGAAGTGATCCCGCCGGGCGCGCTGCTGATCCAGCTGGGCGGCCCGGGGCTGCGCATCGGCATGGGCGGCGGCGCCGCCTCCAGCATCAGCATGGGCAGCAACTCGGCCGAACTGGACTTCGATTCGGTGCAGCGCGGCAACCCCGAGCTGGAGCGCCGCGCGCAGGAGGTCATCGACCGCTGCTGGCAGCAGGGCGAGGACAACCCCATCGTCGCGATCCACGACGTGGGCGCGGGCGGCCTGTCCAACGCCTTCCCCGAACTGGTCAATGACGCCGGCCGCGGCGCGATCTTCGACCTCAAGCGCGTGCCGCTGGAAGAGTCGGGCATGTCGCCGGCCGAGATCTGGAGCAACGAGTCGCAAGAGCGCTACGTGCTGTCGATCCTGCCGCAGGACCTGGAGCGCTTCGACGCCATCGCGCGGCGCGAGCGCTGCCCGTACGCGGTGGTCGGCGTGGCGACCGAAGAGCGCCAGCTGCGCGTGGTCGACGGCGAGGGCCTGCCCGGGCTGGACACGATCCGCGCGCAGGGCGAGAACGAAGTGCGTCCGGTGGACGTGCCCATCGACGTGATCCTGGGCAAGCCGCCGCGCATGACGCGCGATGTGCAGCGCCTGCCCGGCGTGAGCGAGCCGCTCGACCTGGCCGGCCTGGATCTCACCGAGGCGGCCTATCGCGTGCTGCGCCACCCGACGGTGGCGAACAAGTCGTTCCTGATCACGATTGGCGACCGCACCGTGGGCGGGCTGTCCAGCCGCGACCAGATGGTCGGCCCGTGGCAGGTGCCGGTGGCCGATTGCGCCGTGACGCTGGCCGATTTCGAAGGCACGCGCGGCGAAGCCATGTCCATGGGCGAGCGCACGCCGCTGGCGATGCTGGACGCGCCCGCTTCCGGCCGCATGGCGGTGGCCGAGGCGCTGACCAACCTGGCGGCCGCCGATGTGGCGCGCCTCGAAGACATCAAGCTGTCGGCCAACTGGATGGCCGCCTGCGGCGTGCCCGGCCAGGATGCCGCGCTGTACGACACCGTGTCGGCGGTCAGCGAGCTGTGCCAGTCGGTCGGATTGTCGATTCCGGTGGGCAAGGACTCGCTGTCGATGAAGACGTCCTGGGACGAGGCGGGCGAGCAGCGCCAGGTGGTGGCGCCGGTCTCGCTGGTCGTGACGGCGTTCGCGCCGGTGGGCGATGTGCGCGCCAGCCTGACCCCGCAGCTGCGCACCGATTGCGGCGATACGGTGCTGATCCTGATCGACCTGGGCCGCGGCCGGCACCGCATGGCCGGCTCCATCCTGGCGCAGGCCTACAACCAGGTCGGCGAGACGGTGCCCGACATCGACGCGCCCCAGGATCTGCGCGCCTTCTTCGTGACGATCCGCACGCTGGCCGAGGCCGGCACCATCCTGGCCTACCACGACCGCTCGGACGGCGGCCTGTTCGCCACGCTGGCCGAAATGGCGTTCGCCGGGCGCACCGGCGTGTCGGTCAACCTGGACATGCTCACCTTCGATCCGCAGTCGGCCGACTGGGGCGATTACAAGATCCGTCCCGAACAGGTGGCGGTGCAGCGCGAAGAGCTCACCCTCAAGGCGCTGTTCTCGGAAGAGGCCGGCGCGGTCATCCAGGTGCCGGCTTCGCAGCGCGACGCGGTGATGCAAGTGCTGCGCGGCGCCGGCCTGTCCGCGCATTCGCATGTCATCGGCGGCCTGAACGGCGCCGACGAGGTCGAGTTCTACCGCGACGGCCGCAAGGTCTGGAGCCAGCCGCGCGCCGACCTGGGCCGCGCCTGGAGCGAGGTCAGCTACCGCATCATGGCGCGGCGCGACAATCCGGCCTGCGCGCAGGCCGAGCTGGACGTCTGGAACGACACCAAGGACCCGGGCCTGGCCCCGCGCGTGGCGTTCGATCCGCAGGAAGACGTGGCGGCCCCGTTCATCGGCACCGGCAAGCGGCCGCGCGTGGCCATTCTGCGCGAGCAGGGCTGCAACAGCCAGGTCGAGATGGGCTGGGCGTTCGACACCGCCGGCTTCGAGGCCATCGACGTGCACATGACCGACCTCCTGTCGGGCCGCATCGACCTGGCCGGCATGCAGGGCCTGGTGGCGGTGGGCGGCTTCAGCTATGGCGACGTACTGGGCGCCGGCGAAGGCTGGGCCCGCACCATTCGCTACAACGACAGGCTGTCGGATCAGTTCGCGGCCTACTTCGCCCGTCCCGATACCTTTGCGCTGGGCGTGTGCAACGGTTGCCAGATGATGGCGGCGCTGGCGCCCATGATCCCGGGCGCCGAACACTGGCCGCGCTTTACCCGCAACCAGTCCGAGAAGTACGAGGCGCGCCTGTCGTTGGTGGAAGTCACGGCGTCGCCGTCGATCTTCTTCGCCGGCATGGAGGGCGCGCGCATACCGGTGGCCGTGGCGCACGGCGAAGGCTACGCCGACTTCTCCCAGCAGGGCGATGCGGCGCGCGCGCTGATGGCGGCCCGCTACATCGACAACCATGGCGCGGCCACCGAAACCTATCCGTTCAACCCCAACGGCAGCCCGGGCGGCCTGACCGCGGTGACGACGGCCGACGGCCGCTTCACGGTCATGATGCCGCACCCCGAACGCGTGACCCGCAACGTCATGATGTCGTGGGCGCCGGCGCAGTGGGGCGAGCGCGATGCCGGCGGCGCGTTCAGCCCGTGGATGCGCATCTTCCGCAACGCGCGCGTCTGGCTGAAGTAAGCCTTTCCCTGCGCTCCCGCCGAACGGCCTTTCGCGAGAAAGGCCGTTTTTTATTGTCCCGCGCTGTCAGTCCTAAATGCATTCTGGAATGTGTAGGTGAGTAAATGGGTTGATGGCAGGTAGGCGTTTGCTGGTTTGTGTGAGTGAGTCTTCTTGAGGGGTGTTGAAGTGCGGACGGCGTCTCTATGCTGATCGGGCAATGACGCCGATCAGGCCTACATAACGACATCAGGAGACAACATGAACGCGTCTAGCTTTCGATGGGTTTATGGCGAATGTGGCGCCATGTATGTGCCTGTGGCGCCCCGGCGCCGCGCCGCGCGGCGCGGGCGTGGCCGGGCGAGCCGGCGGCTGCGGCGCGCGCTGGCCGCGGCGGGAGCCGCCCTGGCGTGCGGCGCGATGGCCGCGCCGCATCGCTCGCCATCCGGAGTGCCGGTCATCGATATCGTCGCCCCGGACGCCGATGGCCTGTCGCACAATCGGCTGCGCGAACTCGATGTCGGGCCGCCGGGCCTGGTGTTCAACAACAGCCTGAGCGAAGGCCGGTCGCAACTGGCCGGCTACCTCAATCGCAACCCTGGCCTGCGCCAGGCGGCGACGGCCATCCTGACCGAGATCACGGGGACGCGTCCCAGCCGCCTGCACGGCGCGCTGGAAGTGTTCGGCCGGCGCGCGGACCTGATCGTCGCCAATCCGAACGGTCTCAGCGTCGACGGACTGGTCGCGCTCAACGCCGGCCGGCTCACGCTCAGCACGGGCCGGCCCGCGAAGGAAGGCGGCCGGCTCAGGCTGGACGTGGATGCGGGCCATATCGCGGTCGCGGGCGCGGGCGTGAACACCAGCGGACTGGATTACTTCGATCTGGTGGCGCGTACCGTCAGCCTCGACGGCCCGGTCGCCGCAGGCGCCGGCGCGCGGGCCGCGGCGCTTGCCGTGGTGGCCGGACGCAACCGGTTCGAGCCGGCCAACGGCAGCGTGACGCCGCTGGCCGGCTCGGACGGCAGGGGCGGCTCCGGTTACGCCATCGATGGCACGGCGGCGGGGGCGATGTACGGCGCGCGCGTCACGCTGTTGTCGAGCGACTCGGGCGTGGGTGTGCGCCAGCGTGGCGCGGTGTCCTCGCCCGGGGCGATCACGGTGTCGTCGCGCGGCGAGATACGCCTGCACGAGGCAACGACGGGCGCAGGGCGCCTGGCCGTCGATGCAGGGGGGGCGGTGGCGGCGACCGCGCTGGCTTCGGGCGGCGCCATGCGTATTGCGGGGGAAGGCGCCGTACAGGTGGGCGCGGCCACCAGTGGCGGCGCCTTGACGCTGCATGCGCGCGGCGACGTGCGGGTGGGCGAGGGCCGCCAGGGCCAGGGTGTGGCCGCGCGGGGAGACATCACCATCGACGCGGCCAATGGCGTGCTGCGGTTGCGCAATGACGTCACGGCGGACCAGGGTTTGGTCGCGGCAAGCGCCCGTGCCGCGGTGCTCGAGCATGCGGGCCTGCGCAGCGGGATCACGCCGCGGGCGCGGCAAGTCCGGCCGGACGGGGGCCGGCCCTCCGTCGCGCTGCGGGTTCAGGACGTGCTGTTTCTCAATGGCACGCTGCGCGCGCTGGACGAGGCGGGCGCGGTGGTGCCTGGGCGGCACATCGAAGTCGTCGACGGGCGGGTGCGGATCGGCGACGAAATCGCCGAAACCGTGCACGACGAAGAGTCGGTGGTTTCCGACGCGGTCATCGCGGCCAGGAGCGGCGCGGTCCTGGTCGAAGCCGGCACGTTCGTCAACTTCGGCGGCGGCGTGGGCAATGGCGGCAAGCCGGGAGCAGGCAGTGACCTGACGCTCAGGGTGCGCGGCGACGCGAGGAACAAGGGTTATATCTCGGCCGGCCGGCGCGGCGAACTCCGGGTTGGCGCGGCCCTGAAGAACGAGTTCCTGATCGATTCGGCCGGCACGCAGCGTATCGAGGCCCACCGGATAGAAAACCTCGGCACCATCCAGAGCCTGGGAGGCGAGGCCGGTGCGCCGGGGCTGGTGATCAAGGCGGCGGAGTCGGTCGCGCAGGCGGGCGTCATGGCCGCCGAGCGGGGCGTGGAAATTTCCGGACGGACCGGACAGCGACCGGCGGTGGCCGCGAGCGCGCGTTCGTCCATCGCCGGCGAACGCCTTCTCGTCCAGGCCGCCAGCTGGGACAACCAGGGCAGCCTGGCGCTGGGACACGGTGGCATGCGGGCCGAGATCGCCGGCCGGTATGCCGAGCGCGGCACGGCCTCGCTGGGTGGCGAGTACGCGGTGTCGGCGCAAGCCATCGAAATCGGCGGTGTACTGCGCCAGAGCAGGGGGGCGACGGCGCTCGTCGCGCGGCGGGACATGGCGCTGGCCGGCACGCTGGGCCTGGCCGGCCCGGTCCGCCTCGAGGCGGGCGGGGCGCTGTCGAACACGGGGACGACGAGCGCGCGCGACCGTCTCGTCGTCCAGGCCGCGTCGTTCGACAATGCGGCAGGCGGCCTGCTGTCCGCCGGCAGTGTCGATATCACCGTGCGCGCAGCGGCGCGCAACGCCGGCCGCGTGCTGGCCAACCAGGACATCACGCTTGGCGCCGCGTCGTTCCTCAACACCGCGCAGGCGGATGCGCGCGGGAACTTCGCCGCGACGGCCAGCGCGGCGGTGCAAAACCGCGGCAACCTGAAGGCCGGCGGCGATCTCGCGCTGCGGGCCGCACGGATCGACAACCACGGCGTGACGGCCGCCGGCCACGACGTCGGATTGCGATCGCCGCGACTGCGCAACGCGGGCCAGGTCGCCGCCGGACACGACATCCGCATTGTCGAAGGCGGCGAGCTGCGCAATGCGGGCAGGTTCGATGCGCGCAACGATATCGAGCTGGCGGTGGACGACTACGCCAATACGGGCTCGATCCATGCCGATGGCGATGCCACGCTTGCGCTGGCACGGGGCACGGACCGCGACCTCGTGATCGACACCCCCGATGCCCTGCCCGTCGCGCTGGGCGCTTTGCGCGTCAAGGCCAGGTCGTTGCGCGTCAACACCGAGATCGGCATCCCGGGCGGCCTGGTCGTGCAAACGCAAGGGGATATCGACAACAGGCAGGCCATCGTCGCCGGCGGGAACCTGACGCTGGCCTCGGCGTCAGGGGTGCTGACCAACGCAGCCGGCGCCGTGTTGTGGGCGGGGGCGGACATGGCGCTGCAGGCGCGCCGAATCACCAATGGCAAGGCGGCGTCGATCGAGTCCGGGGGCGGCATGCGGCTGGCGGCGCGGGACACGTTCGTCAACGATCTGGGCAGTGTGCGGGCGGGCGGCGATCTGCGCCTGGATGCCGCGCGTATCGAGAACCGGGCGACGCTGACTGGCCATGTACGGCACGCCGGCGAGAATGCGGTGGGCGGCGGCGGCTATGGTTTCTGGCGCGGCATCGCGTATCTGGACTATCGGTTGCGCTACGGGAACGGGGCAGCGGTGGCGGCGCCGTTCTACGACGTGGCGCTGCAGGCCGGGCAATCGCGTATCGAAAGCGGCGGCGATCTGTACGTGAACCAGGGGCTGGGGCCGGGGCGCAGGGGGCATCTGCGCAATGAAGGCACGATCCAGGCCGTCGGGCATGCCTACATCAGCGGCGATGTGGAGAACCGCTCCCTGTTGCGGGAAATGTCCCTGGCGGATTACCTGCGCACACCGCTGGCGGCCGCGATCGAACTGAAAGTGACCGATAGCCGAGCCGCGTTGACGCCGGCCTACTGGTCATTTCGCACCTTGTACGAGTTGCTCGACTATCTGGTGGGCGAAAACCGCTGGGAGACCATCTGGGGTTTTTACGATACGTATACGGATTGGGCCGCCAATACGCTGAAGAATCTCGACCTGGGCTACCTGAGCCCGCCGCCGCCGCAGGCGCCGCCCGTGCCCGCCAAGCCCGAATTGGCGCTGCCGGACGGGAGGGCGGACTCGCCCGCCGCGCGCCAGGCGTTGGCCGATTACCGCGAGGCGCTGCGCGAATACGAGGCGGCGCGGGCCCAGGCGCGCGCCGCCGAGGCGCATGGCGAGGCGCAACGCCAGGTGCGCGAGATCCTGGCGGCGCGCTACGGCGCGGACAGGCTGGCCGGCCTGGATACGGAAACCGCTGCGCTCGATCGCATCGTCGGCGATTACGCCGCCGCGCTGGCGCGCCTGGGCGATGACGAGCCGGCCAGGGCGCGGGCCTTGCGCAAGCAGTATGAGCAGGCCGTCGACCGCATCCAGCTGGCGCCGGCCAGGCCCGGGCGCGCGTTGCTGGCGCGCGCGCTGTCGGCGGCCTTGGGGGCGGATTGGCGCGCGCAGCCCCACCCCGTGCTGGTGCAGCGCTGGAACGATTTCAAGGCCGGCCGGCGCGGCGCGCCGTTGGCGTTCTACCCTCAGGCGCAGACGGTGCTGGCCGCGGGCAAGGGGGTGACGCTGTCCGACGGGTATCTGCGCAATGGCGAGAATGCCGCGCGCAACCGGGGGCGGCCCGACACGCTGCGCATCGGTGAGCGCAAGGTGGCGACCTCCAGCGGCTCGTTCGATGCGCTGCGCGACCTGGGGCTGGAAACGCGCCTGGATATCGATGGCGCGCTGGAGGCGGTGCAGGCCAACCGGCATCTGTTCGTGCGCGTCGGGGATCAGCCTGCCGCGTCGAGCGTTGCCGTGCCCGGGCGCATGCCGGCGCCGCGCGGCGACGCGGACCTGCGACACGTACCCCGCAAGCCGGTGGCGCCCGCCGTGGCGTTGCCGCGGCCACTGATCGAAACCCGCCTCAAGTATATCGATCAGAGCAAATTCTATGGCTCGGGTTACTTCTTCGAGCAGATCGGCTACCAGCCCGATCGCGCCGCGCGGGTGGCGGGCGACAATTATTTCGATACCACGCTGGTGCGCGAGCAGGTGCGGCGCGCCCTGGGCGGCTACGAAAGCCGTCTGCCCGTGCGCGGTATCGCGTTGGTGGCGCAGTTGATGGAGTCGGCCGGGAAGGTCGGCAAGGCGCTGGGCCTGAAAGTGGGTGTCGAACCGACCGCGCAGCAGCTCAGGCAGGCGGATCGCGATTTCGTCTGGTACGTGGACACCATGATCGATGGCCAGAAGGTCCTCGCGCCCCGGCTGTACCTGACCGAGGCGACGCGCAAGGGCATCATGGATCAGTACGCCGGCGGCGGGGCGCTGATTGCCTCCGGCGGCGACGTGAACGTGGACACGAACGGCCATGACGTCAGTTCGGTCAACGGGCTGATCCAGGGCAAGCGCGTCAAGGTGGACGCCGGCAAGGGTAAGGTCCTGGTGGCCGACAGCAAGGGGATGGGCAGCGGCATCGAGGCCGATGAGGACCTCGACGTATCGGCCCAGGATATCGACATCGAGGGCGGCAGGCTGCGCGGCAAGAATGTCGGGCTCAAGGCCGACAAGGTCAAGGTCGCGACCTCGATGCGTTACGACGGCAAGGGCAGGCTGGCGGCGCGCGGCGACGGCGCCCTGGATGCGCAAGGGGGCAAGCTGCACATCGAGGCCAAGCGGCTGGAGACGGCCGGCGCGACCCTCAAGGGCGGCAAGGTGAAGCTGGATGTCGATGAGGTCAAGCTGGGCGGCGTGTACGAGGCGGGGTCCAGCTACGAGCACAAGAGTTCGACGCCGCTGGGCAGCCTGTTCGCCATCCTGTCCTCAACGACGGAAACCAGCCAATCGGCGCGCGCGAACCATTACGGTACGCGCATCGAAGCCGGTGCGCTGGAAGGCAAGATGCGGAATCTGGAGATCGAGGGCGGTTCGGTCGCTGCGGCGCATACGGACGTGTCCGTGGCCGGCGACGCGACGTTCAAGGCCGCCGCGGATCTCGCGTACGCCGAGCACGAGAAGGACGTGCGCCAGCTGTTTCTGCGCGGCCAGGTCGGGGCCGGCGGCTACGAGGCGGGTTTCAGCCTGGGCAGCGAAAGCGGCGCCAGCAGCCATGCCGGTCCTGGCGCGGCGTCCAGCGCGAGCGCCCGGGTCGGCTGGGAAAGCGTAGGGGAGAGGAGCGCCTCGTCGCGCAAGACATACCGCAACGCCGGCCTGCGCCTGGGCGATGGCCTGCTCGCTGCTGGCGGCGTGCTGGACTTCGGCGGCGCCGACATCGATCGAGACCGTTACGGCGGCGGCGCCGAAGGCGAACCCGGCTTGCGGCTGCGCGGCGGCGAGGTGCGCACCGCCAAGTATGTGGATGCCGAACACACCGTGCGCAGCGGCGGGCGCGTTGGACTGGAGCTGGGCGTGGACGGCAGCGTCAATCCGCAGGTGACCGGCAGCCGGCTGGGCCGGAGCCTGGCGCAGGCCGGGGACGGCACGGGGATCGACGGCGGCCTGATGTTCGGCCAGGCGCTGAGCACGGTGTTCCAGAGCGTCATGGCGGATACGATCAACAGCACGCTGAGCGCGAGCCTGCAGGGGGAGTGGTGGAACGAGAGTCGCAACGCGACTGCAGAGAACCTGACGCATGTGGGCGGCAATGTCCGCATCGAAAGCGGCGCGGGCGACATGACCCTGGCCGGCGTACGCTTTGCCGGCGGTCGCGAGGTTGACTTGCGGTCGGCCGGCGCGTTGCGCATGCGCTCGGCCGAATCGCGCGAGCAGCGCACGCGCGACGCGCACAGCCTGTCGCTCGATGCCCGCCTGGCCACGGGCGTCAATCTCGTCAAGGCCGAGGCCTATGTCCGCGGGACGGCGGGGCTGAGCGGGCGCCATCAGCACGCGGGATCCGAACGGCACGCGCATGGCCGCATGGGCGTCCGGGCCGCCGATGTGCATCTGCAGGCGGGGCGCGACCTGGTCATGCAGGGCGCGCGCGTGGAAGCCGCGCAAGGCGCGCGGGTCGAGGTCGGCGGCACGCTGTCCCTGGCCAGCGTGCAGGATGTGCATGACGAAAGCCACACCTCGGCAGACTGGATGCTGGCGGCGGGCGCGCATGCGTCGACCGGCAACGGATTCAGGCCGCAGCCGGTGGCGCAGGTCGCGGTGTCGTTCAGCCACGGCCACGACCGCGGCGCCATCGTGGCGCAGCGTACGGGCATAGTCGCGGGCGGCCCCTTGTCGGTGCGCGTGGCGGGCGATGCGCAATTGACCGGCGCCGACCTGGTTTCGACCGCCGGGCAGGGCCATGCGCAGGTGGGCGGCCGGGTGCGCGCGGAACAGTTGGCCGACCGGCGCGACCGCGACGGCGGTTCGGCGGGGGTGTCGGCGCCGGCGCTGCTTTCGGCCAGCACCCGGCCCACGCTGGTGGTCAGCGGCGGGGGGCTGGAGCGCGACCACTACGATGCGGCGCAGCGCTCCGTCATCGCGGTGTCGCCGGGCGGATCGGCGGCCGCCGATGGGGTGTCGGGCCATTTGCAGCGCGATCCGGCGGCGGGGCTGCAGGTCTTGCGCGACGAGCACCGGGCCGGCGGCGATATGGCGTTCACGCTGGGCTCGGTGCCCAAGTTCGACCGCGGCAGGTATGCGCCGCCGCGGCCCGATACCTCGGCGCCGGGCGGATCGCCCTTTTCGCTGCATCGCTAGCGCGAGGGCGGTAATCGGGGACGCGTGGCCGTGCGGCCAGGCGCCGGCAGGCATAAAATGGCGGCTTCGTTCCCGCACTGGATGGTTCCGCCATGAACGCCCGCATACCCGACGACGCCCTGCCGCCCACCCTCGACCCCGATGCGCTGCAAGCCTTCGTGGACGACAAATGGGATAACGAGATCATCCCGGCGCTCACCGACTACATCGCGATACCGGCCAAGAGCCCGGCCTTCGATGCGGACTGGGAAAAGAATGCCTTCATCGAGCGGGTGGTGCGCGATGCGGCGCATTGGGTCGAGAGCCAGAAGGTGTCCGGCCTGACGCTGGAGGTGGTGCGCCTGCCTGGCCGCACGCCGGTGATCTTCTTCGACGCGCCGGCCACGCGCGCCGACAACGGCGATACCGTGCTGCTGTACGGCCACCTGGACAAGCAGCCCGAGTTCTCGGGCTGGCGCGCCGACCTCGGCCCGTGGACGCCCAAGTACGAGAACGGCAAGCTGTACGGTCGCGGCGGCGCCGACGACGGCTACGCCATCTACGCGTCGCTGACCGCCATCATGGCGCTGGACAAGCAAGGCATTCCCCGGCCGCGCTGCGTGGGTATCGTCGAGACCTGCGAGGAGTCCGGCAGCTACGACCTGCTGCCCTATGTCGATGCCCTGCGCGAGCGCCTGGGCAACGTGGCGCTGGTGGTCTGTCTGGACTCGGGCGCGGGCAACTACGATCAATTGTGGATGACCACGTCGCTGCGCGGCATGGTGGCCGGCACGCTGGAGGTCCAGGTGCTGGACGAAGGCGTGCATTCGGGCGACTCCAGCGGCGTGGTGCCTTCCAGTTTCCGCATCCTGCGCCATCTGCTGGACCGCCTGGAAGACAGCGCCAGCGGCCGCCTGCTGCCGCAAAGCCTGCATTGCGAGATTCCGGCCGAGCGCATCGAGCAGGTGCGCGCCACCGCGCGCATCCTGGGCGACGAAGTGTGGCGCCGCTTTCCCTGGAGCTGCGGCGCCGAGGGCGGCTTCGTGCTGCCCATGACCACCGAGCCCGAAGAGGCGCTGCTCAACCGCACCTGGCGGCCCACGCTGTCGGTGACCGGCGCCGAAGGCCTGCCGCCGCTGACCAGCGCCGGCAATGTGCTGCGCCCGCGCACGGCGTTCAAGCTGTCGCTGCGGCTGCCGCCGCTGGTGGACGCGGTGGCGGCGGCGCAGGAGATCAAGGGCCTGCTCGAGAGCGACGCGCCGTACAACGCCAAGGTCATTTTTCACGCCAACGAAGGCGCGGCCACGGGATGGAACGCGCCGGCGTCGGCGCACTGGCTCACCCAGGCGCTCGACGCCGCGTCGCAGCAGTACTATGGCGCGCCGTGCGGCTATATCGGCCAGGGCGGGACGATCCCGCTGATGAGCATGCTGCAGAAAGGCTTTCCCAAGGCGCAGTTCATGGTGTGCGGCGTGCTGGGTCCCAAGTCCAACGCGCACGGGCCCAACGAGTTCCTGCATGTGCCATACGGCAAGAAACTGACCGCGGCCGTGGCGCAGACCATGGCGGCGCTGCCCACCGAATAGGGCCCGTGCCCGCAAGTTATCAAGGATGAACGCGTGATTGTCGATGTACAAACCGGCGCGGCCGTGGCGGCCGAAGTCAGGCTATGGGTGGACAAGGCCGTGATCGGCCTGAACCTCTGTCCTTTCGCCAAGGCGGTGCAGGCCAGGGGCCAGGTGCGCTATGCCGTCAGCGACGCCACCGATGCGGAAGGCGTGCTGACCGATCTGGAAGACGAGCTGATGCGCCTGAGCCAGGCCGACCCGCAGGAGATCGACACGACGCTGCTGATCCTGCCCGATGCGCTGGACGACTTCTACGATTTCAACGATTTCGAGGATCTCTCCGACCGCCTGCTCAAGCGCATGCGGCTGGTGGGCGAGCTGCAGGTCGCCACGTTCCACCCGCGCTTCCAGTTCGCCGAGACCGATCCGGACGATATCGAGAACTACACCAACCGCTCGCCCTATCCCATCCTGCACCTGCTGCGCGAGGCCAGCATCGACAAGGCGGTCGAAGCGTTCCCCGATGCCGCCGAGATCTACGAGAAGAACATCGAGACCATGCGCGAGCTGGGCGAGGAAGGCTGGCGCAAGCTGATGGAGTGAGAGGCGCCTGTCCCTGCCGGGACAGGCGCCGCCGTCACGCCGCCTGCGCGCGTTCCAGGAAGTCCAGCATGGCCCGGTACGAGCCGGCGTTGCCGTGGGCGTTGGCCGGGGGCGTGCCGCCGGCGTCGAGCAGCAGGCCCGACATCGCGTGCGGCTTGCTGATGAGCGTGGCGGGCAGGTTTGGATAGTGCACGTGGTGTCCGGCGCCGCGGCACACGTAGTGCTCGGCGGGCCGATCGGGCCATGCGGCCTGGCGTTGCCGCACGACGATTTCCGAGTAGGCGGTGCTGGGCCAGAAGCCGTCGTCCGAGGCGCTGATCAGCATGAGCGGCCCAGCGTAACGCTCGATGGGAATGCGGGCGCGCTCGAAGGCGCGCGCGTCGCGCGAGGCGCTCATGAAGGCGTGGCTCTGGCGGTAGGGCGGATCGCTGGCATAGGCGGCCTCCCAATCGGCCGTCGCGTTGTCCTGCCACAGATGCGGCAGCGGCTTGCCGCCCAGCGTCCAGACCTGCGCGTCGCGGCCCGTGCCGGGCGCGCCGGCGCTGACCACGCCATGCATGACCGGCGACGGCACGTAGGCCACCACGGCGCTGACCAGTTCGGGAAAGTGGCTGGCCGCCAGCAAGGACATTTCCCCGCCCCGGCTGATGCCCGAGATGGCCACGAAGCCGTCGCGCGGGCTCAGGGTGTCGCGCACCCAGCGCAGCGCCTGTTCGAGGTACTCCAACGGCATGTCGTTGAGGTATTTCGGCCGGCCTTCGTAGTTGAAGACGCCCAGCGCCAGGCACTGGTAGCCGCGCGCGGCGAACAGGGCGGCGCGCGGCGCGTTGACGCCGCCCGACGAACCGTTCATGTAGATGACAGCCGGATGCGGGCCCGGCCCGGGCGGCGTGTACAGCTCGCCCGACAGGCTCATGCCGCCGGCCTGCGCGCGCACCGCCTGGTGGCGCACGCCTTCGGCGAGGAACTCCTGCACCAGCGTCGCGCGGGCCTCGTGCCGGCCGTCGCTGGCCGTGATGTGCACGGTCAGCGCGTCGGTGCGATCGGGCGGGAACACGGCCCGGGGCAGGTCCTGGCACTGCATCGACCAGACCAGGCCCATGGCGCCGGGCTCGGCATAGTCGCCGCTGACCGGACTGTCGCGGCCCAGGTCCAGGCTGCCGTCGGCGCCCGCCAGGAAAGTGGCGCGCGAGCGCCACGGCACGTCGCACATGCGCATTTCGGCCGTGACGTCGATGCAGGCGTAAGGGCCGAAACCGTCGATGCGGATCTCGCGATCCACATCGATCAGGGCGCGTTCGGGGGCGACGCTCATGCGTGGCGGCATCTCAGGGCTCCTCAGCTTTTCAGGTCGGTGCGCGGCACGTTGTTGGCCTTGATCACCTGTTCCCACATGGCCGACTCTTCGGCGATGACACGGTCCATGTCGGCGGCCGAGGTGAACTCGATGGTCACGCCCTGGTCGGCGAACTGCTGGATCAGGCCGGGATCCGCCGTGCCCGCGCGCACCGCTTCCTCCAGCTTGCCGACCACCTGCGCCGGCATGGCCGCCGGCCCGGAGATCATCATGCGCGTGTAGAGTTCGAAGCCGTCCAGGCCGGCCTCCTTCATGGTGGGGACATCGGGCAGGCTGCTCAGCCGCTGGTCCGCCGTGACGGCCAGCGCCTTGTATTTGCCGGCGCGCAGGTTGGCGATCGACGAGGTGGGGAAGTCGAACGTGCTCTTGACCGTGCCGGCCATCAGGTCCAGCAGCGCCGGGCCGCTGCCCTTGTATGGCACGTCCTGGAACTGCGTGCCCGTCTTGGACTGGAAGTGCAGCAGCGCCAGGTGGTTGATGATGCCGCGGCCCGCATGGGCGCAGGTGATCTCGCCCGGCTTCTGCTTGGCCAGGGCAATGAATTCCTGCACGTTCCGCACGCCCAGGTCCGGGTGCACGATCAGCAGCATGGGCGACTTGCCCATCGAGCCCAGTTGCTTGAAGTCGGCCTGCTTGTAGGGCAGGTTGTTGTAGAGCAGCGGGTTGAGGATCATGCCGTTGGTGCCGGCAAACCCCAGCGTATAGCCATCGGGCTCGGCGCGGGCCACCGCCACGGTGGCGATGATGGCCTGGCCGCCGGGGCGGTTTTCCACCACGACGCTGGCGTTCATGGCCTTGGACATGCGTTCGGCCAGGGCGCGCGCGGCGATGTCGGTCAGGCCGCCAGGGGCAAAGCCCACCAGCAGGCGGATCGGGCGGGATGGGTAGGCGTCCTGGGCCCAGGACGGGCGTACGGTGAAGGGCAGGGCCGCGAGGGCCTGCAGGACATGGCGTCGGGTCAAGCGCATACAACGGCCTCCCTGGAACAAGGAAACGGGTTGGCGGCGCGACCGGCACGGGCCGCGCGGTGCCCCGGTGGATCGGGATACGCGGTGCGCTGGCCGGCTATCGGCCAGACAAACAGGATATTGTATGCAGTTTGTCCGGGCGTCCAGCTAGGGTTATTCCCAGGCGCGTCGGGTTGCGCGGCGGCGCGGCCGCCGGATCAGGCTTGCGCGGGGACGTGGAAGCGCTCGCTCAGCTCCTGCAGGCCGATGCGTTCCAGCATTTCGCGCAGGCGGCGCGCGGGTTCGCGGCGGGGCCTGTCGGGCTGGTGGCGGGCGATGATCAGCTCGTTCTTCATCGAGTGTTCCCAGCCCACCAGTTCGGTCACGCTGAGCTGGTAGCCATGGGCCTCGAGCTGCAGGCAGCGCAGCACATTGGTGAGCTGGCTGCCGAACTCGCGCGTATGCAGCGGATGGCGCCACAGCTCGGCCATGGGGTCGGCCAGGGCGCGCGCCTTGTTCTTGCGCAGCACGGCCGCCACTTCCGCCTGGCAGCAGGGCACCAGCACGATGCTTTGCGCCTGCCTGGCCAGGGCGAAGCGGATGGCGTCGTCGGTGGCGGTATTGCAGGCGTGCAGGGCGGTCACGATGTCGACCTGCGGCGGCAACTGTTCCGACGAGATCGAGTCGGCCACCGAGAGATTGAGAAACGACATGCCGCCAAAGCCCAGGCGCGCGGCCAGTTCGGTCGCGCTTCGGACCAGTTCGGCGCGGGTCTCGATGCCGTAGATGTGCGAGGCGTCGTGCCGGTCCTTGAAGAACAGGTCGTACAGGATGAAGCCCAGGTACGACTTGCCCGCGCCGTGGTCCACCAGGGTGACGGCGCCGCGCGCGTCCCTGGCGTTTTGCAGCAGCGGCTCGATGAACTGGTAGAGGTGATAGACCTGCTTGAGCTTGCGCCGGCTGTCCTGGTTCATCTTGCCGTCGCGGGTCAGGATGTGCAGGGCCTTGAGCAGTTCGATCGACTGGCCGGGGCGGACTTCGTGCGTGTTGGACATTGCCGTAATCGGTAAACCGGCCCGCGCCTGGCGGCGCGGGCAAAGACGGCAGTTTAACCAATCGGACCGCGCGCCCGCGGCGTGGCAGGCACGAAAAATGCGCGGCCTGCGGCGTCGCATCGAAGGAGACGTGGCATGCGCGAGAAAACCGCCGACGACGACCGCGGCCGCCGGATCATCCGCCGGGCAGGCAATGGCGGGGCCGGCCGCCTCCGGCCCCTGTCCCGGCTGTTCGACCATTTCGCCACGGCGGTAACCCGCTGGACCGGATCGCCCATCGCCTTTTCGGCCGCGTGCGCGGCGATATTGGCGTGGGCGTCCACCGGGCCGCTGTTCGGCTATTCGGAGGTCTGGCAACTGGTCGTCAATACCGGTACGACCATCGTGACCTTCCTGATGGTGTTCCTGATCCAGCAGGCGCAGAACAAGGACAGCCGGGCCCTGCACGTCAAGCTGGACGAGTTGCTGGTGGCGGTGAAGGGCGCCGACGTGGCGCTTGCCGAGGCGGAGAACCTCGACGACGACCGCCTGCTGGAACTGGCCGACGCCTATGCGGCGCGCGCGCGCCGGCTGGTCGAACACAGCACGCAACGCCAGCGCCGCGACCGGGGCGCCGAGCCGGAAGTCGGCGCGGCCAGGACCCGCCCGGCGCGCCGGCCGGCCGGCGCGAAGGCGCGCCGCCATGCGCGCTCGTCCTGGTGGCAAAAGCAATACGCCAAGCAACGCCGGGGCGGAGACGCGTAGCCCGCGACGATTCCGAGCAGACAAAATGCCTGGGCCTCCATCCGCACAGGCCGCGGCGTGTTGATGTGCTTGTCTAAATTACTTATAATAATTTGCTTATTTCTTTTTGTCATAATGTGCGGCGGGCGGCATGGTGGGTGGATTCCTGGGCATATTGATAGGCCTGACCTTGGGCCTGACCTTGGGCCTGACAGGGGCGGGCGGCGGCATCCTGGCGGTGCCCGCACTGGTGCTGGGCCTGGGCATGGACATGCCGCAGGCGGCGCCGGTCGCCCTGATGGCGGTCGGGCTGGCCGCGGCGGTCGGCAGCGCCGAAGGCTTGCGCCGCGGCACGGTGCGCTACAAGGCCGCCGCGCTGATGTCCGTCGTCGGCGGCCTGGTGGCGCCCTGGGGCGCCCAGTTGGCCCGGCTGGCGCCCGGCCCCTGGTTGAGCGGACTGTTCGCCCTGGTGATGCTGCTGGTTGCCGGCCGCATGCTGCGCCAGTCGCTGTCCGCGCCGGCTGGCGCCCACGAGCAGGCCGAGCGGCCCTGCCACATCTCGCCGCAGACGGGCAGGTTCGTCTGGACGCCGCGCGCCGCCGCCACGCTGGGCGGCATCGGCGCGATTTCAGGGCTGTTCACCGGCCTGCTGGGCGTGGGCGGGGGGTTCATCATCGTGCCGGCGCTGCGCCAGTTCAGCGATGCCCCGATGCACGCCATCGTTTCCACCTCGCTGATGGTCATCGCGCTGATTTCGGCGGTCACCGTCGGCCATGCCGTGGCCGGCGGCCTGGTCCTGGACGCGTCCGCCTGGACCTTCGTCGCCGCCGCGGTGCTGGGCATGGTGCTGGGCCGCGTGCTCGCGCCGCGCCTGCCCACCGCGCGCCTGCAGCAGCTATTTGCGCTGGTGTGCGTGGTCGTGGCCGGGGTGCTGCTGTGGCGCACGGGGTGGCAGGCATGAGCGCGATGGTGCAGCTCGGCCCCCTGATGCTGCCGACCGCCTTGCTGCTGATGCTGGCCTGCGTGGCGGCAGGCAGCCTGGCGGCGCGCTGGCAGGCCGGCCGGGCCGGCGCGGGCGAGATGCCGCTGATGCGGGTACTGCTGGCCGGTCTGCTGGCGGCCCGGTTGGCGTTCGTCTGGCGTCATCGCGAGGCCTATCTGCAATCGCCATGGGACGTACTGGACATTCGCGACGGCGGCTGGCTGGCCTGGGCCGGTTTCGCCGGCGCCTGGGCCTGCGGCCTGTGGTTCGCCCGCCGCCGCGGGCCGCGGCGCCGGCCGCTGCTGGCCGGCCTGGCGGCCGCCACCCTGGTGTGGGCAGTCGGGGCGGCCGCGCTGGGCATCGGCGCCCCGGCGGCCACCAAGGCCATGCCGCCGCTGCAACTGGCGGCGCCCGACGGCGCGCCGCGCAGCCTGGCCGCCTTCGCCGGCAAGCCCGTGGTGCTGAACCTGTGGGCCAGCTGGTGCCCGCCGTGCCGGCGCGAGATGCCCATGCTGCAACGCATGCAGGCGGCCCGGCCCGACGTGCACTTCGTGTTCGTCAACCAGGGCGAGGACGCGCAGCAGGTCAACGCCTACCTGCGGGAACTCGGCATGCCGCTGCGCAACGTGCTGCTAGACCCCGACACGCAGGCCGGCGCGTACTTCGGCCACCGCGCCTTGCCCGCCACCCTGTTCTTCGATGCGCAGGGACGCCTGGTCGACACCCGGCTGGGCGAACTGTCGCAGGCCAGCCTGGCCCAGCGCCTGGGCGCGCTGCGCGCCACCCCCTGATCTTTCCCGTTTCAAGGAGTCCGTCCGTCATGCCTGATCCCATCCTGCCGAACGCCGCCGCCCGAGTGCGGCGCGCCTGCGCCGCACTCGCCGGCGCCGTGCTGGTCGCGGGCGCCGCGCAGGCCCGGCAGCCCCCGGCGCCCATCGCGGCGCTGGCACAGCACGGCATTGAAATCCTCGGCACCTTTCCCTCGCCCGGCGGGCTGACCGCCTGGGCCGCGCACGCCGGCGACCGCCCCGTCGCGCTGTATGCCACGCCCGACGGCAAGCACGTCATCGTCGGCACCATGTTCGACGCCGACGGCCGCGACGTGACCCAGGCCGCGCTCGAGCAGGCCATCGAGCCAGCGCTGTCGGACAAGCTGTGGAACGCGCTGGAGCAAAGCGCCTGGGTGGCCGACGGCGACGCCAAGGCGGCGCGCATCGTGTACGTGTTCACCGACCCCAATTGCCCGTACTGCAACAAGCTGTGGGCCGACGCGCGGCCCTGGGTCGAGGCCGGCAAGGTGCAGTTGCGGCATATCCCGGTCGGCATCCTTACCGCCAGCAGCGAAGGCAAGGCGGCCGCCATCCTGGCCGCGTCGGACCCGGCCAAGGCCTTGCACGACCACGAGGCCGGCCACGTCGCCAGCAACACGCGCGCGCTGGCCGCGGGCGAACGCAAGCCCCTGGACGAGCGCGGCATCCAGCCGCTGGCCGACATCCCGGCCGAGATCGCGGCGTGGCTCAA
This sequence comes from Bordetella genomosp. 6, assembly GCF_002119705.1. Lineage (NCBI taxonomy): Bacteria > Pseudomonadati > Pseudomonadota > Betaproteobacteria > Burkholderiales > Alcaligenaceae > Bordetella > Bordetella genomosp. 6. Next base: position 2,776,341 of record NZ_CP021107.1, on the reverse strand, counting down.
CGCCAACGAAACGCTGATGGCGCAATGGGGCCTGCGCGCCACGCCGGCCATCGTCTGGCGCGAGGAGGGCGGCCGCGTGCGCAAGCGCACCGGCGCGCCGCCGGCGCTGTTGCCGCAGCTTTTCGGGGCATTGTGATGACCGCTGCCGCCCCGGTTCGCGTGCTGCTGCATGCCCCCACCGCGGGCGCGCTCGAACGCGCCCGCAACAACGCCGCCAACCTGCTCAGGGAGGCGCCCGGCGCGCAAGTGCGCATCGTCGCCAACGCTGCGGCCGTGGCCGCCGCGCTGGATGCGCCGGCCCATCCGGCCGACGCGCATACCTGGCTGTGCCCCAATACGCTGGCCCGGCTGGACCGGCCGGCGCGCGCGCCCCTGCGCGCGCTGCCCCAGGCGGCGGTGCTGGCGCTCGCGCTGCTGCAGGATGAGGGTTGGAGGTATATCAGGGCGTAGCAGCGAGGCGTCAAAGGGCGTTTTGCCACGGTGTTGAACGGAAACAACGGCAGTTACATTAATGCAACGATGCGTTACTTTCGTTGCAATAATGGTGTATCTTTACGGCGTATCGCGCCGTATTTCTATCGCACCTCCCGGATCGCACCATGGACGCCACGCTGCATGCTGACGCGGATGCCGTTACCCAGCTCCTGTACGACGGTATCGTCGATAGCGGGGATTGGTACGCGGGCGTCGAGCTGCTGCGCGCGCGCATGGGCGCGGTCTTTTTCCACCAGATGACCGTCGACTGCGCCAACGGCGCGGTCTCCGACGGGTTGGCCACGTTCGAGGCTCCGCAGGGCAAGGCACGCGAGTACGAGCAGCACTACGCCCGCACCGACGAGCGCATGCACGCGGTGCTGGCCATGCCGGCCGGCAGCATGGTGATCGACCACGAGCGCTTCGATACCTCGACCATGTCCTCCAGCGCCATCTACAGCGACTGGCTGCCGTCGGTGGGGCTGCGCCATACCGTGGGCCTGACGCTGCGCGAGGACGGCTCGCGCAAGGAAGTGATCGGCATCATGCGCGCCCGCGAAGACGGCATGTTCCGCGCCTCCGATATCGCCTTGTGCCAGCGCGCGCTCCCGCACCTGGCGCGCGCCAGCGCGCTGCGCGCGCGCGTCGCCGGCCTGCAGGACCGGGCCGGGTTCGGCCTGGCCGCGCTGGATGCGCTGCGCCAGGGCATCGTGGTGCTCGATTCGCAGGCGACCGTGCAATACGCCAATCCGGCCGCGCGCGTGCTGGCCGGGGCCGGTGCGCTGTGCCGCGTGCGCCACGATACCTGGCGGTTTGCCGACGCGTCGGTGCAGGCGCGGTTCCGCCAGGCGCTGGCCGGCGCCTGCGCGCGCGGCGAGCCGACGTGCGCGGGGGCCTTCATGGTGCATACCCCTCAAGGTCCGGTGGCGGTTTCGGTGCTGCCCTTGAAGGCCGGCCATCCTTTGCTGGCGTGGCGCGGCGTGCCGCTGGCCATGCTGTCGATCGGCGCCGGCGCGCAGACCGACGTGGCGCCGCCCGACATGCTGCGCCAGGCGTTGGGCGTCACGCTGGCCGAGGCGCGCCTGGCGCATGCCCTGGCCCAGGGCCTGACCGTCAAGGGCTACGCGCTGCGCGCCGGCCTGAGCGAGCAGACGGTGCGCGGCCATCTCAAGAACCTGCTGCGCAAGACCGACTGCCATCGCCAGGTGGAGCTGGTCACGCTGGCGCAGTCGGTGCAGGCCCCGCCGGAGTAGCGCATGCCGGCGTCAGGCGCCCCTTGGGGGCGCGCGGCGTCGGCGACACATCCTCCCATGTTCTCCATTTCCGATGCCGCGGCAACGCGGCACCGTACGGCGCGCTGTGCCATGCGAAATCCGCGCAGGCCGCGCCGGGTCTTGCGGTGCGCCGGCCATTCCGGTCGGCGGCCTTTTCCACACTGCCTTCCAGGCCCGAGGGCCGGCAGACAACAGCTCCGGCCAGGAGGCCGGACAGAGGGGTTCCATGAAGAAGCAGGTTGTATTTTCGGCGCCGCGCCTGCGGCCCATCATGGCCGGCCTGGCGCTGGCCGCATGTCCCGCGCTGGCAAGCGCCGCGCCGGCCTTGCCGCCGGTTACCGTAGGCATGGGGATGCACCAGCTGACGGTCCCCCCGGGCACGACTTTCGTTCCCATGGCCATGAGCAGCGACGCGACAGTCCTGGCCGGCTCCGGGATAGTGCCCGGACTCAACCCGCAAGCGGCCATGTGGCCGCTGTCCGATCCCTTTCCGTATTACGTCATTGCGGGCGAGAGGAGCAACTTTCAGGCGCTCAATCAGGATGGCAGGGTGGCGGTAGGGTCGATAGTCATCGCGGGCTTGTCGCAGGCCGCGCGCTGGGACAATGGCAGTTGGTTCCAGCCCTTGGGCGTAGGCACGGATGGCGCCACGCAATCGTACGCCTCGGGCGTGAGCGCCGATGGCAGCGTGGTGGTCGGGTGGCTGACATGGGGTGGCGCGATGGAACGCCGCCCGTTCCGCTGGACGCAGGCCACGGGCATCCAGACGCTCAGCGGTTTCGAATCCCATTCGTTTGCGCTTGCCACCGGCATAAGCGGCGACGGCAATGTCGTGGTGGGCGATATATACAGTGGCGTGGCGGTCACCCCCCACGCCTACCGCTGGACCGCCTCCGGCGGCATTGATCTGCTGCCGCACGTCAGCGGCGGTACGTCCTCGCACGCGGCGGCCACCAACCGCGACGGCTCGGTGGTGGTGGGAACCGCGTACGGCAGCAGCTTTGGCGGAGCGCGCGCCTTCCGCTGGACCCAGGCGGGCGGCTCGGCCAACCTGGGCACCATCGCCGGGGGCGAGGCGGGGCAGTCGTTTGCCAATGCCGTCAACGCCGACGGCAGCGTCGTGGTGGGCTATGTAGACCGCACCGGCATAGGCCTGATCACCGAGCAGAGCGCATTCCGCTGGACCCAGGCAGGCGGCATGCTCACCGTCGAGCAATGGCTGCGCGGCCATGGCTATACGATTGCCGATGGCCAGACCTGGCGTGCGCTGGCCGTCAACGCCGATGGCACCATCGTCATGGGCATGATGCAAAACGGCGATACCTTCGTGGCCCGCACACCCGCCGACAAAGTGCCCGATCCCGTCTCCCCGGGCGGCGGCGAGCCCGCTCCCCAACCGGGCGGCCAGCCGGGCAGCCAGCCGGGCGGCCAGCCCGCCGGCGGCGGCCTGATCACGCTGCGCGAGTTTGCGGCCAGCCTGGGCGGCGCCGCCGCGCTGCCGGCCAGCCTGACCAGCTCCACCGACATGCTGCTGCATGGCGCGCACGGCTCGCCGCTGCGCAGCCTGGTGCCCGCTGGCAAGATCGGCATGTGGACCACCGGCGACTGGGGCCGCACCGAGCACGGCAGCCAGGACGGCATCGCCGCGGTGGGCGAGGCGGGCCTGTCGTATCGCTTCAACGAGCAGGTGCAGCTGAACCTGGCCGTGGGCGGCGGCAACATGCGCCAGTACCTCGAGTACGACGGCAAGAGCACCGCCAGGCAGACCTACGTCATGCCCGAACTGCTGTGGAACCTGCCCCGTACGCCGCTGTGGCTGACCGCCAGCGCGCTGTATGCCGATGGCGACCTCAACGTGCGGCGCGGCTACCTGAACGCAGGCGTGGACGATCGCAGCAGCGGCAAGGCCTCGCTGCGCACCACGGCCGCGCGCCTGCGGCTGGACTGGCGCGACGCGCTGGCCTGGGAGCGCGCCGCGCTGACCCCGTACCTGGACTACAGCTACATCCGCACCCGCGTGGGCAGCTACACCGAGCATGGCGGCGGCTTCCCGGCGCGCTGGGATGCGCGCACCGACCACGCCAACGTGGCGCGGCTGGGTGTGGACGCGACGGTGCAGGTGGGCGGCAACGTGCAACTGCTGGGCACGGTGGAAGCCGCCCATCGCTTCGAAAGCCACAGCGCAGGCGCCAGCGGCCAGGTGATCGGCCTGATGCCGTTCGAACTGGACGGCGCATCCACCCAGCGCAACTGGCTGCGCTTCGGCGCGGGCGTGCAGGCGCCGGTGGGCCCGGGCACGGCCTCGCTGATGCTCAATACGACCACGCACAGCAGCATGCCGTCGTACTGGCTGGCGGCCACCTACCGGCTGGCGTTCTAGGCCGGCGCGTCCGCCGCGCCGGCCAGCCGCAGGGCATAGGCGCGCACATCGGCCGGCCAGCCGGCCGTGTGCGCCGCCAGCCTGGCCATGTCGCCGGCATACAGCGCGCGGGCGGCTTCCTCGAAGCCGGGCAGGTTGCCCGCCGCCGCGCTCATGAAGGCGTAGGCGGCGTCGCGCCCGCGGCGCAGCGCGTCGGCGCCGGCATGCTCGCGGCGCGCCTGCTCGACCAGCTTGCGCAGCGCCACCGAGGCGCCGCCGGGCTGTCCGGCCAGCCATTCCCAGTGGCGCGGCAACAGCGTTACCTCGCGCGCCACCACGCCCAGCCTGGGCCGGCCGCGGCCGCGCGGCAGGGCGGGGCTGCCCTCGGGCTCGGCCTCGGGCTCGACAGGCGCCGGCGCCGGCAGGCGCGCCACGATCTCCGCGTCCGTGCCCCGCGTGTCCACGTCGATGGCGCGTCCGGTGGCATCCTCGTAAATGAACACCGCGGCGCCGGGATCGCGATCGGCGGCGCGCCGCGCCGCCAGCGCCACCTCGGCCAGCGAGCCGGCCGCCAGCAGGGCATGGTCCACGAAGGCGGTATGGGTGGCAGGCATGAGGCTCGTCATGATGTGAATCGAATCCGGGTAGAAATTGAATGGTGGAAATATTGCCCGGGTAAATATTCGATGTCAATATCACCCGGGTGAAATTTTCCAGCTGCGCATGCACGGGGCCGGCCAGTGTTGCCCCGGGCGTACAGCCCGGCAAAATTCCCCCCGGAACCTAGGGTTCCTACTAGTAACTTCTTACAGCCGGCGTATAATCTTGCTTTGCGCCCGGAGTCTCCCATGCGTCTCGTTCAAAAAGCACTCACCTTCGACGACGTGTTGCTGGTGCCTGCTTATTCCGAAGTGTTGCCGCGCGACACCTCGCTGACCACCCGCCTTACCCGCAACATCACCCTGAACATCCCGCTCGTGTCCGCCGCCATGGACACCGTGACCGAAGCGCGCCTGGCCATCGCCATGGCGCAGGAAGGCGGGATAGGGATCATCCACAAGAATCTGTCGGCCGATGACCAGGCCAAGGAAGTCGCGCGCGTCAAGCGCCACGAGTTCGGCATCGTCATCGACCCGGTCACCGTCACCCCCGACATGAAGGTGCGCGACGCCATCGCGCTGCAGCGCCAGCATGGCATCTCGGGCCTGCCGGTGGTCGAAGGGCGCAAGCTGGTCGGCATCGTCACCAATCGCGACCTGCGCTTCGAAGACCGCCTCGACCAGCCCCTGCGCAACATCATGACGCCGCAGGACCGCCTGGTCACCATGAAGGAAGGCGCCACCCTCGACGAAGCCCAGGCGCTGATGCACAAGCACCGCCTCGAGCGCGTGCTCATCGTCAACGACGCCTTCGAACTGCGCGGCCTGGCCACCGTCAAGGACATCGTCAAGAACACCGAACACCCCTTCGCCTGCAAGGACAGCCAGGGCCAGCTGCGCGTGGGCGCGGCCGTGGGCGTGGGCGCCGGCACCGAAGAGCGGGTCGAGAAGCTGGTGGCCGCCGGCGTCGACGTCATCATCGTCGACACCGCGCACGGCCACTCGGCCGGCGTGCTCGAGCGCGTGCGCTGGGTCAAGCAGAACTATCCCAAGGTCGAGGTCATCGGCGGCAACATCGCCACCGCCGCCGCCGCGCGCGCGCTGGTCGAAGCCGGCGCCGACGGCGTGAAGGTCGGCATCGGCCCGGGCTCCATCTGCACCACGCGCATCGTGGCCGGCGTGGGCGTGCCCCAGATCAGCGCCATCTCCGACGTGGCCAAGGCCCTCGAAGGCACGGGCGTGCCCCTCATCGCCGACGGCGGCATCCGCTACTCGGGCGACGTCGCCAAGGCGCTGGCCGCCGGCGCCTTCGCCTGCATGATGGGCGGCATGTTCGCCGGCACCGAGGAAGCCCCCGGCGAAGTCGTGCTGTTCCAGGGCCGTTCGTACAAGTCGTACCGCGGCATGGGCAGCCTGGGCGCGATGGCCGACGGCTCGGCCGACCGCTACTTCCAGGATCCCGCCAACAACGCCGACAAGCTGGTGCCCGAAGGCATCGAAGGCCGCGTGCCCTACAAGGGCAGCGTGCTGGCCATCATCTACCAGCTGGTGGGCGGCATCCGCGCCTCGATGGGCTACTGCGGCTGCGCCAGCATCGACGACATGCGCACCAAGACGCAGTTCGTCGAAATCACCTCCGCCGGTGTGCGTGAATCGCATGTCCACGACGTGCAGATCACCAAGGAGGCGCCGAACTACCGCGCCGACTGACCCGGGGTCCAGTCATCATCATGCAATGCATCGCGCACCGGCAGAACCGGCCAGGTTCTGGCCGGTGCGCTTTTATTTCCAACCGGCAGAATCTCCATGCACCAGCGCATCCTCATTCTTGACTACGGTTCGCAAGTCACCCAGCTGATCGCCCGCCGCGTCCGCGAAGCCGGCGTCTACTCCGAAATCCATGCCGGCGACGTCGACGACGCCTTCGTGCGCGACCAGGTCGCGCAGGGCCTCAAAGGCATCATCCTCTCGGGCAGCCACGCATCGGCCTACGAAGAAGGCTCGATGCGCGTGCCGGCGGCCGTGTTCGAAGCGGGCGTGCCCGTGCTGGGCATCTGCTACGGCATGCAATCCATGGCGCAACAGCTCGGCGGCACCGTCAGCTTCAGCGACCACCGCGAATTCGGCTACGCCGAAGTGCGCGCCCATGGCCACACCAAACTGCTCGACGGCCTGGCCGACTTCACCACCGACGAAGGCCACGGCATGCTCAAGGTGTGGATGAGCCATGGCGACAAAGTCACCGAACTGCCGCCCGGCTTCAAGCTGATGGCCTCCACGGCCTCGTGCCCCATCGCCGGCATGGCCGACGAAAGCCGCGGCTTCTACGCCGTGCAGTTCCACCCCGAGGTCACCCACACCGTCCAGGGCAAGGCCATGCTGGCGCGCTTCGTCAAGGACATCTGCGGCTGCGAAGGCGACTGGAACATGCCCGACTACATCTCGGAAGCGGTCGCCCGCATCCGCGAACAGGTCGGCAGCGACGAAGTCATCCTCGGCCTGTCCGGCGGCGTGGACTCCTCGGTGGCCGCCGCGCTCATCCACCGCGCCATCGGCGACCAGCTCACCTGCGTCTTCGTCGATCACGGCCTGCTGCGCCTGGACGAAGGCAAGCAGGTCATGCAGACCTTCGCCGAGAACATGGGCGTCAAGATCGTCCACGTCGACGCCACCAGCCAGTTCATGGGCAAGCTGACCGGCGTCGCCGACCCCGAAGCCAAGCGCAAGATCATCGGCCGCGAATTCGTCGAAGTCTTCCAGGACGAAGCCGGCAAGCTGCAAGGCGCCAAATGGCTGGCGCAGGGCACCATCTACCCCGACGTCATCGAGTCGGCCGGCGCCAAGACCGGCAAGGCCACCTCGATCAAATCGCACCACAACGTCGGCGGCCTGCCCGATACGCTCAACCTGCAACTGCTCGAACCGCTGCGCGAACTGTTCAAGGACGAAGTGCGCGAACTGGGCGTGGCCCTGGGCCTGCCGCCGCAGATGGTCTACCGCCACCCGTTCCCCGGCCCCGGCCTGGGCGTGCGCATCCTGGGCGAAGTCAAGCACGAGTACGCCGAACTGCTGCGCCGCGCCGACGCCATCTTCATCGAGGAACTGCGCAACGCCAAGGACCCGGCCAGTGGCCTGACCTGGTACGAACTCACCTCGCAAGCCTTCGCCGTCTTCCTGCCCGTCAAGTCGGTCGGCGTCATGGGCGACGGCCGCACCTACGAATACGTCGTCGCCCTGCGCGCCGTGCAGACCTTCGACTTCATGACCGCCGACTGGGCGCCCCTGCCGCACCCGCTGCTGGCGCGCGTCTCCTCGCGCATCATCAACGAAGTGCGCGGCATCAACCGGGTGGTGTACGACGTATCGAGCAAGCCGCCGGCGACGATTGAGTGGGAATGATTCCGCGTCTGGCACAGCCAGGCACCTGATGGCATGAAATGCCGCTAAGCCCGCGTAATTGCGGGCTTTTTTTTGTTTGTGTTTGGCACGATCTGGCAACGGGAGGAAGCGCCAAGCACCGTTTGAGCATGGCATTAAAGCTGGTATTATGGTTTGGCGATGCCATGATTGATGCCGATACCATGCTGCGTTCTTTTGTGTGTTCATGGTATTAATATTCTATAAGTTACTGTTTCGTAAGAAAAAATACGATAAATTCGAGATTTTTTCAGCATGGTATCGGAGACGAAGAAGGACAAGGTACATGCTGACCGATACCAAGCTGCGCAATCTCAAGCCCAGGGACAAACTCTACAAAGTGAATGACCGGGAAGGTCTCTATGTGGCAGTGACTCCAGCCGGCTCCATCTCGTTCCGTTACAACTACTCAATCAACGGTCGGCAGGAGACCATCACCTTTGGGCGTTATGGTGTCGGTGGCATCACCCTGGCCGAAGCCCGCGAGCTGTTGGGTGACGCCAAGAAGATGGTTGCGGCGGGCAAGTCGCCGGCCAAGGAGAAAGCCCGAGACAAGGCGCGGGTGAAAGATGCAGAGACGTTCGGTGCCTGGGCGGAGAAGTGGCTGCGTGGCTACCAGATGGCCGACTCCACCCGCGATATGCGCCGCTCGGTTTATGAGCGTGAGCTGAAGCCGAAATTCAGCAATCAGAAGCTGGTGGAGATCACCCACGAAGACTTGCGGGCGCTGGCTGATGCCATTGTTGAGCGAGGCGCACCGGCCACCGCCGTTCATGTGCGTGAAATCGTGTTGCAGGTATTTCGCTGGGCCATCGAGCGTGGGCAGAAGGTCGAAAACCCGGCAGAACTGGTGCGCCCAACAAGCATCGCTCGATTCGAGCCACGTGACCGAGCGTTGACGCCAGAAGAAATTGGGCTGATGTACCAGTACATGGAGCGAGTGGGCACAAGCCCAACAAACCGTGCGGCGGCCAAGCTGTTATTGCTGACGATGGTGCGCAAGAGCGAGCTGACCAATGCGACCTGGAGCGAGATCAATTTCAGCGAAGCGTTGTGGACGATTCCAAAGGAGCGGATGAAACGCCGTAACCCGCACCTGGTATTTCTGTCCCAGCAGGCTCTGGATATTTTCATTGCCATGAAAACCTTTGCCGGTGGTTCCGACTTCGTTTTGCCATCACGGTACGACTCGGATGCGCCGATGAGCGCTGCCACACTTAACCAGGTGCTGACGCTGACTTACAAGGCGGCGCAGAAAGATGGGAAGTCACTTACCAAGTTCGGACCGCATGATTTGCGGCGCACAGCCAGCACGCTGTTGCATGAGGCCGGCTACAACACCGACTGGATCGAGAAGTGCCTGGCGCACGAGCAGAAGGGCGTGAGGGCTGTCTACAACAAGGCTGAGTACCGCGAGCAGCGGGCGGCGATGTTGCAGGATTGGGCCGATATGATTGATGAGTGGACTTCGGGAGGCAGTAAGGGTTGATGTTTTTGCTATCTTTGATAGCATTGAAGTTGATGCCGTGAATTTATAAATAAGGCCGCCATTGGCATCGGGCAGGTCAATTACCGATTAGCTGCTTCGCGCAGCTACTCGATGAATAGCAACTATTCATTTGAGAGGTATTGACCCATGCAAAATATAAAGACCCTCATCAACAGGAAGAAGCTCCTGGAGATGATCCCGCTTTCGACACGAACAATTTATAACCTGGAGCAGCGAGGGGATTTTCCACGCCGTATCGCGTTAACCAGTAGAAATGTCGCCTGGGATTTGTCAGAGGTCGAAGAGTGGATTGAGGCACGTAAATCATCGGGTGATCAAGCTGCGCGACCTGGCCCTATAGAGGGCTAGTTATATGGCTCTTGATCTTATGGCGGCTTTCACGGAATTGCCGCCACCCATTGATTATGTTCTGCCTAATATGGTTGCTGGCACTGTTGGTGCTCTTGTGTCGCCTGGTGGGGCTGGTAAATCCATGTTGGCCCTTCAATTGGCTGCACAGATTGCAGGCGGGCCTGATTTACTTGAAATAGGCGAGTTTCCCACCGGGCAAGTGGTCTATCTGCCTGCTGAAGATCCACCGGCCGCTATTCACCATCGTCTGCACGCCCTTGGGGCACACCTCAGCGCAGCGGAACGGCAAGCCGTGGCTGATGGTTTGCTCATTGAACCCTTGATCGGTAAATGCCCAAACATCATGGCTGCTAGCTGGTTCGATGCTCTCAAACGAGCCGCTGAAGGTCGTCGCTTGATGATCTTGGACACTTTGCGGCGCTTCCACATTGAGGAGGAGAACGCTAGCGGGCCGATGGCGCAGGTTGTTGGGCACATGGAGGCCATAGCCGCTGATACAGGCTGCTCCATTGTGTTTCTGCACCACGCGAGTAAAAGCGCAGCCATGATGGGGTCGGGCGATCAACAGCAGGCCAGTCGTGGATCGTCCGTACTGGTTGATAACATCCGTTGGCAATCGTACCTATCCGGCATGACGCAAGGCGAGGCCGAGATACTGGGGGTCGATGATTGTCAGCGTGGGTATTTTGTCCGCTTTGGCGTCAGCAAGGCCAACTATGGCGCACCTTTTCAAGAACTCTGGTTTAGACGGCACGACGGCGGCGTGTTGAAGCCTGCTGTACTGGAGCGGCAGTGCAAGGTGAAAAGGAGACAGCGTGAAGAAGCCTAAGCATGACCTGACCCACGTCCGACATGATCCCGCGCACTGTTTGGCACCTGGCCTGTTCCGCAGCCTCAAGCGTGGCGATCGCAAACGCTGCAAGCTGGACGTGACCTACACCTTTGGCGAGGACGAATCCATGCGTTTCGTCGGATTCGAACCTCTCGGGGCCGATGATATGCGTCTTTTGCAAGGCATCGTGGCCCTTGGCGGCCCGAACGGCATCTTGCTAACCCCGGAACCGACCAGTGAGACGGGGCGACAGCTACGGCTATTCCTTGAACCCCGTTTCGAAGCCATTGAGCAAGACGGCTTGGTGGTTCGTGAGAGCCTGACCAAACTGCTCTCAGAAACGGGCATGACGGATAGCGGCGACAACATCAAGGCGCTCAAAGCCAGCCTGCTGCGCATGTCGAACGTCACCATCCTTGTGACGAAGGGACGGCGGCAAGCCGCGTTCCACCTGATGAGTCATGCTTTTGACGAGACGGACGGCAGGCTATGGGTTGCCCTGAATCCGCGTATTGCCGAAGCGATCCTGGGGCATCGTCCATATGCCCGTATCGACATGGCGGAAGTGCGGGTGCTACAGACTGATCCGGCACGGCTGATGCACCAACGGCTATGCGGCTGGATCGACCCCGGCAAATCCGGGCGCGTGGAACTGGACACGCTTTGCGGCTATGTCTGGCCAGATGAAGCCAATGCCGAAGCTATGAAAAAACGCCGTCAGACTGCCCGGAAGGCACTGGCCGAACTTGCCGCCGTGGGTTGGGTAGTGAACGAATACGCCAAGGGAAAATGGGAGATCAAGAGGCCTGGCCCCACGGCAACTGCACCCGTTTACCGTCGTAACGTTCCCTTGTTACCGTCGTAACGCTCCCCTTCTGCCGTCGTAACGTTCCCCGTCCCAATTTGGAAAACCCAGACGGTGCGCTGCTTTGCGGGCAGTTTGGGAAATCCATCCAAGATTATCTAAAGATAATCCATCATGCGCGGTGCAGCTCGCGCCTTGAGGGCGCGTTCTGACCTTGCCAATAAAGCCCTGGCGGGCTTTATCAATCGGCCATAGGCCGATGGTTTAACGCCAAGAAGAGAAGGCGGCTTCAGTGGCCGCTGAAACGCCTTGTGAGAGGGGAAAACAACCCGGAGTCCCTTATTCCATGAGCTGAAGCAGAATCTGCGTCTAACGGTGCTGGAGGGCCGCTGTGTGCACTTGTAGTTATCTGTACTGAAACCTTGGCTCGAAACGTGAAATGGCTAAGCAGTGCCCATTCGTTCGGTAAGAATAATAAGAAGATTATTATTCTTATTATTACCAAGCAGGAATGAGCCGTGTGTGTTGGACGCCCATAACCAGTAACCTGCGTGAAGGTGTCAACATCAGGAAAGGTTGCCCCTCAAGTATCAATACGTCGCCTTAGTGGTATGACGGGAGGGGAGGCAAATTTCTTGTGTTCATTGACACTTGAGGGGCGGGTTATGCCCTTCTTTTTTGGCGTCCAACTCGCCCCATCGGGGCGAATGGTTTGTGTCGATTGTTGGCATTTTAGGTTCCGATTTAAAGCCGATTGAGCAGCGATTTTGAAGCGACTATGTCGATTGCAGGCCGATTTGGTGACGATTACGGTTATGTTGCCAAGAATCGGTGTTTGTTTGACGATAAAACGCTTTACGTTCGATATGCGCTAGATTTTCAATAGTGGGTGAAATGCGGGCAGGATGGGTGAAGTTAGCTAACCGGCAAGCCGGTTATCTATCTTCACTGTCCCTTATTCGCGCCGGGGGCACTCAACGGGAATCCTGCCCTGCGGGGCTGATCGGCTACCGCCGGTTGCAAGAGTATAGGTCTTGCTATTTTTAATATCTTTGATAGCATGGTTGTCGGGTACACCAAAAGGGTATTGATATGGCAAATGTGCTTATCAGGAATTTACCCGCCGAGGTGCACCGTGCGTTGAAAGTTCGAGCAGCGCTCAACGATAGGAGCACCGACGCGGAAATACGCGAAATACTGACGGCGGCAGTACAGCCGCTAGAGCTTGAAGAGATTGGCCGGGAAGTTGGCTTGTCCGAAAGCGATAAAAAAACAGAGTAGTTTTACGTTTGTAAGTCCGGGCCTCAGCGCCAAGGGCAATACCGATCAGCTAGTGGCGTAGCTCTTCGATGAAACGTTGCCGAGAACAAGCACAACGCTTGGTCAAGGCAATGCCTTCTTTTCATCGACGGAGTACGACCATGAAGTCCAAAATTTTAGCGGCTAAAAAAACCGCTCTAGCCGTTGCACTCGCAACCGGCTTTATCACCACTACCACCGCCCCTGTGCAAGCTGGTATCCCCGTCATCGACGGCGGCAACCTGGCCCAGAACATCATGACGGCCATCGAGTCGGTGGCGCAGACGCTCAAGCAGATTGAGCAGTACCAGACCCAGTTGCAGCAGTACGAAAATCAGCTCCAGAACACGATGGCCCCAGCCGCGTATATCTGGGATCAGGCGCAGACTACGATCAACCGGCTGATTGCCGCGCAAAACACGCTGGCCTATTACGAGAACCAGCTAGGCAGCCTGGATCGTTACCTGGCCAAGTTTCAGGACGTGGCCTATTACCGCAGCTCGCCATGCTTCAACGGCAGCGGCGGATGCACGCCGGCCGAAAAGGCAGCGATGGAAGAGAACCGCCGCCTGGCGTCAGAGTCGCAAAAGAAGGCCAACGATGCCCTGTTCCAGACCGTTGCCGACCAGCAAAAGGCTTTGAAGGATGACGCCCGTACCCTGGAGCGGCTGCAAGGCGCGGCCCAGGGTGCAACTGGCCAGCTACAGGCCATCGGCTACGCCAACCAGCTCGCCAGCCAGCAGGCCAATCAGCTCTTGCAGATTCGCACCATGTTGACCGCCCAACACAACGCGGAGGCAGCCCGGATTGCAGCAGAACTCGATGCCGAGGCGCGAGGTGATGCCAGGGCCGAGCAAATGCGTACCTGGACGTTTCGCCCGAGTCCGGCAGACAACTACTAGGGAGGCGGTGAGATGAAAAAAATCTTTTTTACTACCGCGGCTACGTTGCTGTTGTTGGCTGGATGTGAACAGGAAAGGATGCCCGAACCAAATGCGGCGACGTGTGCCCCCGATGCGTTCCAGGCAGCACTGAATGAAATGCGCAGCGAAGCGAACCGAGAGGCCTTTACCGAGGAATGCAGAGCATTCCAGAAGGCCAAGCAGATGCGTCAGTGGGAGTTCAAGCCCAGCCCTAAAGATGATTATTGAGGTGGTCGCCATGAGAAAGAAAATTGCTCTAGGTGGCTTGATGATGGTCGCCACAATGGTGCTGGCTGAACCTGCAATGGCGCAGGAGCTAAGTAGCAGCGGTGTTATGAATGATGTGCTCAAGCGTTTTCATGATGCTGCCGCAACATGGGGGCCAGCTATTGAGTCCGCTGCATCGCGTTTGTTCTGGACGCTGGTTGTGATTTCGATGGTCTGGACATTCGGCATGATGGCTTTGCGCAAGGCCGACATTGGCGAGTTCTTCGCGGAGTTCGTTCGCTTCACGATCTTCACCGGCTTTTTCTGGTGGTTGCTGACGAATGCGAACCAGGGCATGAATATCGCCGGTACGATTGTTCAGTCATTGCAAACTCTGGGCGCGCAGGCGGGGGGACTTTCCAATAGCAATCTTGGGCCCTCCAGCATCCTTGATCTTGGTTTCGAGTTATACAACCGCACAGTACAGGCCACCTCGGAGCTGGGATGGCGGCAGATGGCAACTGCTCTGGTCATGGAGCTAATGGCCCTGGCTGTTTTGTTTGTCCTGGCGTTGATTGCGGTCAACCTGTTGCTGTTGCTCGCATCAGCCTGGATTCTGTTGTATGCCGGTGTGTTCTTCCTTGGCTTTGGTGGAAGTCGTTGGACTTCCGACATGGCGATCAATTACTACAAGACCGTGCTGGGCCTGGCCGCACAGCTTATGGCAATGGTGCTTCTGGTTGCGATTGGCAAAGAGTTCATCAATCACTACTACACGCAAATCAGCGAGAACATGGCATCCCAGGAACTGGCCGTGATGTTGGTTATATCGGTCATCTTGCTTTTCTTGGTCAACAAAGTTCCGCCGATGATTTCTGGTCTTGTGTCTGGTGGTGGTATTGGCGCAGCCGGTGGAATTGGAAACTTCGGTGCGGGTGCGGCAGTTGGGGCGGCGGTGACGGCGGCCAGTATGGCAACTGGCGGCGCTGCCCTGGCAGGTAAAGCGGTTATGGGTGCCGCAGCCGGTGCAGCCGGAGGTGCAAGTGCACTCCAAGCGGCTTTTCAGAAAGCATCAGCGAGTATGGAAACCGGCGGTGACATGTCCAGCATGGGGTCAGTTGTCAGCAGTGGCGGAAACGGTGGTGGTGAAGCGGGTACTGCTGGCAGTAGCCCATTCGCCCAAGCGGCTGGCTTTGGTGACAGCGGCAGTAGCTCAAGCGGTGGCGGCTTTGCCAAGGCCGCGAAGCTGGCCACAGGCACGGCCTCCGAGTTAGCCAAGGGTGTCGGCTCTCAAGTGAAGCAGGGATTCCAGGAGCGAGTGAGCGAAACCACAGGCGGAAAACTGGCTGCTTCGATACGCGAAAGCATGGAGCCGAAAGAAGCAAGCCAATCTGGCCAGTTCGAGGGCAATAGCTTGGGCGCCGATTCTGGCCCAGATAGTAACGAAGTCAGGAGTTAGCACGATGACGACATCAACATACATGGCCGCATTGGCGGCCCTGGATGAAGCGCCAAGGGAAGAAGTCAGCCAGGTATTTATTTCGCCGCTGGGTGATCAATCGACCGAGGTCGATGCAGAGACAGAAACAGCCGCTTTTGTATCACGGCCAGACCCTATGAGAGAGAGCGAAACTAAGCCGATAAGTATTGAGGTTAATGGCGGCAGGAATGAGCGGTCAGCATTCGCGGAGGCGGCGGGGCTGTACCTGTAGGCGCACCGGGCTGGCCACAACCAGCCCGGCACTTTCAATCAACACCTACTGGAGAGGTGAATTATGACAACACAACATATTATCGAACCAGGGCAAGCAGTGCATCAAGCAGCGGCTATTCTTTCTTCTTTGGAGTACATCAACCAAGCGGAAGCGCGGAGCCTTGGGCCATTGGCCGAAGCCGTCGCTAATGCTTTTATGGTGGTGTACTACCAAGCTGAAACGGGCCGGGCGACACAGGCTGATTTTCAAGAAGCAATGAACGCCTTGCGCCAAGCGTGCAGCTAATGACGAAAGGGCGGCCACTCGAACTGGCCGCCTTTTTCAATCTTCACTGTTTGGCCATTCCCGACCCACAGACGGCGCATCCATCCATTCGCGTTCCTCCGGCGGCAGCGGGTAAGCCCCGGATGCTTCCGCGTCGGCCAGTAGTTCGGCCAGTGTGTAGCGCACCCGACCAGTGGAAACGGCGCGGGCCGGGTCGGCCTTCTCATGCAGCCTGTTCTCTAGGTTCTTTGGGTCTGTCATCGGGCGACCTCAGCAAGCATGGATACTAGGTGTTCCAGGTCAGTGATCGAATGCGCCAGGAAGCGGCCGGCGCGGCAATCTGCAATCATTTCCTCAGTTTTTTCCTACTCATGTTCAACCTCGTTCGTACCAGCTCTTCGAGCGATTCACCACGCGCACGACCAGCAGCATCACCGGCACTTCGACCAGGACGCCGACCACGGTTGCCAATGCAGCGCCGGAGTGCAGACCGAACAAGCTGATGGCGGCCGCCACGGCCAGCTCGAAGAAGTTGCTGGCACCGATCAGGGCCGAAGGACAGGCGACAGAGTGCTTTTCCCCCGCCCGCTTGTTCAGCCAGTAGGCTAACCCGGAATTGAAGAACACTTGAATCAAGATCGGCACGGCTAGCATGGCGATCACTAACGGCTGCCGGATGATGGCCTCGCCCTGGAAGGCGAACAGTAGAACCAACGTCAGCAGCAGCGCGGCCATCGACCACGGCCCGATCTTCTGCATGGCCCGTTCAAAGGCGGCCTGTCCTTGCTTGAGCAGATGCCGCCGCAAGAGCTGCGCCAGGATCACCGGCACGATGATGTAGAGCACGACCGAAATCAGCAGCGTGTCCCAAGGCACCGAGATCGAGGACATGCCCAGCAGCAGGCCGACGATGGGCGCGAAGGCCACGATCATGATGGCGTCGTTCAGAGCCACTTGCGAGAGCGTGAAAAGCGGGTCGCCGTTGGTAAGGCGGCTCCACACGAACACCATTGCCGTGCAGGGCGCGGCGGCCAGCAAGATCAAGCCCGCGATGTAGCTGTCCAGTTGATCGGCCGGCAGGAACGGAGCGAACACTTGTCGGATGAACAGCCACCCCAGCAGGGCCATCGAGAATGGCTTGACGGCCCAATTCACGAACAGCGTGACGCCGATGCCGCGCCAATGCTCTTTGACCTGGTGCAGCGCCCCGAAGTCGATCTTGACCAGCATCGGGACGATCATTACCCAAATCAGCAGGCCCACCGGCAAATTGACCTGGGCCACTTCCATGCGGCCTATGGCCTGGAACACGTCAGGAAGGCCCTGGCCGAGCGCAACACCGGCGACGATGCACAGGGCCACCCACAGCGTCAGGTAACGCTCGAAGCCGCTCATCGGGGCCTGGCGCGGCTTCGCGGCGATGGCCTGTGCGCCGGCGCTCATGCTTCCTGCTCGGTCTTGCCGATGTTCGCCAGCTCGCGCTTGATGGCCGTCTGGTCAAGCATTTTGAGAGGCAGATTCACGAACAGGCGGACGCGGTTCATCATGTGCCGGAAGGTTTGTTCGAAGGCCCGGCGCTTCTCGGCGTCAGTGCCTTCGACGGCGGCCGGGTCTTCAAATCCCCAATGCGCCGAGATCGGCTGACCAGGCCACACCGGACACATTTCGCCGGCGGCGTTGTCGCAGACGGTGATGATGAAGTCCATCTTCGGTGCGTCGGGCGTGGCGTACTCGTCCCAGCTCTTGCTGCGCAGATTCTCGGTCGGGTAATTCACCGACTCCACCTTTTCGACGGCGAAGGGATTGACCTTGCCGGTTGGGTGACTGCCGGCGCTGTAGGCGCGGAAGCGCCCTTGCCCCATCGTGTTGATGAGAGCTTCGGCCATGATGCTGCGCGCCGAATTGCCGGTGCAGAGGATGAGGACGTTATAGATTCTTTCGGTCATGATGTTTCGCTTTCTGGTAGTGGCTGGGGAGCAATGGCGATGGATGAAAGATCGGTGGCCTCGTCGATGACGTGGCCGGCCGCTTTCCGTTCGGAATAGCGGTCTGTCAGTGCTTCACGGTGCGGCCGTACCAGCGCCGTGAAGCGCACCAGTTCTTCCATCACATCGGCTATTCGGTCGTAGTACGGCGAGGGCTTCATGCGGCCCGCCGCGTCGAACTCTTGGAACGCTTTGGCGATACTCGACTGGTTCGGAATGGTGAACATTCGCATCCAGCGGCCGAGCAGACGCAAGGTGTTCACGGCGTTGAAGCTCTGCGAGCCGCCGGATACCTGCATCACGGCCAGGGTGCGGCCTTGGGTCGGCCGGATGCCGGCCATTTCAAGCGGCAGATGGTCAATCTGCGCCTTCATGACACTGGTAATCTGACCGTGGCGTTCCGGGCTGCACCAGACTTGTCCCTCTGACCACTCGGACAGGGCGCGCAGCTCCTTGACGGCCGGGTGATCGTCGCTTTGCACTTGATCGGGCAACGGCAAATCGGACGGGTCGAAGATGCGTGTTTCTGCGCCAAAGAATTGCAGCAGCCGGGCCGCTTCCTCGACGGCCAGCCGTGAGAACGAGCGGGCGCGCAGCGAGCCATACAGCAGCAGGATACGCACCGGCGGGGCGTCGGGTGCCAGCCCGAGCGCCGGGCGCTCGATGGCAAAGGATTTGTCCAAAGCGGGCAAAGAATCGGGGTCGGAAAGATGGCGAAGTCTCATGCCAACACCTTCCCGGCTTCCGTGGTGCAAGACAGGTTGCACACCTGGCCGCCGCAGCAGTTTTCCGTGAGAAAGGCCACCAGGTTAGTGGCCGTCGAAAAGTTCGCCTCGTAGATCACAAATCGGCCTTCTTGCCGCGACGTGACCATGCCGGCGTGTGCCAGCTCTTTCAGGTGGAAGGATAGCGAAGACGGCGGGATGCCGGCCGCTTCGCTGATTTTTCCGGCGGCCATGCCGGCGGGGCCGGCCTGGACGAGAAGCCGGAACACCGCGAGGCGCGATTCTTGAGCGATGGCCGCCAGGGCGGCTACAGCATTTATCGTTTCCATGTTTCAATAATAGTCGAAATATGGAGTGTGCTCAATAGCTCATTTAAGCTGTAAAAATGAGCTAGGCGCATTTAGATCGATATGTGATAAATTGGCCTGCCAGTTTAAGATGGGTGCATTTGAGTATGCCCAAAGGAGCCCGCAAGTATGCGCAGGACGAAGCCAGTAGCCGCGCCGATGGTGGCGCGGGTCTATCTGCGCGTCAGCACCGACGCGCAGGACTTGGAACGCCAAGAGGCGATCACTACGGCCGCGAAGGCCGCCGGCTACTACGTCGCCGGCATCTACCGTGAGAAGGCATCCGGCGCACGCGCCGACCGGCCTGAGCTGCTGCGCATGATCGGCGACCTACAGCCCGGCGAGGTGGTCATTGCCGAGAAGATCGACCGCATCAGCCGCCTACCTTTGCCCGAGGCCGAGCGCCTGGTGGCCTCGATACAGGCCAAAGGCGCACGCCTGGCCGTCCCTGGCGTGGTCGATCTATCCGACCTGGCGGCCGAGGCCCAGGGCGTCGCCAAGATCGTGCTGGAAGCCGTGCAGATCATGCTTTTTCGCCTGGCCTTGCAGATGGCCCGCGACGACTACGAGGACAGGCGCGAACGCCAGCGCCAAGGCATTGAGTTGGCCCGCCAGGCCGGGCGGTACAAGGGCCGCCGTGCTGATCCGAAGCGCCGCGCCCAAGTTGTCGCGCTGCGCAAGTCCGGCTACAGCATCAACAAGACCGCCGAGCTGGCCGGGTACAGTGCGGCCCAGGTGAAACGGATATGGGCCGAGGTCAGCCAGGCCGAAGCGAAGCAGCACGGCGCGTTCGTGGAGGACGCATTGACGGAAGCCGATGCCCTGGCCGCTGTCGGCCAGGATGAGCGCCAGGAGGAAAGGGCATGAAGAAGCCGAACCAAGACGACGAGCCGTTTTTCATCACCGAGGAGATTGCGGCCGAAATGATCGCCGGCGGCTATGAGTTCGAGCTGCCGCCCATTCCTTGCACCATCCGCCTACGCGACGTGCTGGAGCGCATGACCGATGCTGAGCTAGCATTGCAGCCGGGCGAGATCGCCGACCAGGAGCGTGAACGCTGCCGGCGCAAGCCGTGTTCAACCTCATGATCTGGTCATGGTATTTTTCATGGCACTGAGCCTGATAGTTCTTGCAAATTGTTGTCACTAAAGGGTTTTGTGTGCTTGTTTACAATCGAGTGGGAGTGACGGGCACTGGCTGGCAATGTCTAGCAACGGCAGGCATTTCGGCTGAGGGTAAAAGAACTTTCCGCTAAGCGATAGACTGTATGTAAACACAGTATTGCAAGGACGCGGAACATGCCTCATGTGGCGGCCAGGACGGCCAGCCGGGATCGGGATACTGGTCGTTACCAGAGCCACCGACCCGAGCAAACCCTTCTCTATCAGATCGTTGACGAGTATTACCCGGCATTCGCTGCGCTTATGGCAGAGCAGGGAAAGGAATTGCCGGGCTATGTGCAACGGGAATTTGAAGAATTTCTCCAATGCGGGCGGCTGGAGCATGGCTTTCTACGGGTTCGCTGCGAGTCTTGCCACGCCGAGCACCTGGTCGCTTTCAGCTGTAAGCGTCGCGGTTTCTGCCCGAGCTGTGGGGCGCGGCGGATGGCCGAAAGTGCCGCCTTGCTGGTTGATGAAGTACTGCCTGAACAACCCATGCGTCAGTGGGTGTTGAGCTTCCCGTTTCAGCTGCGTTTCCTGTTTGCCAGCCGGCCCGAGATCATGGGGTGGGTGCTGGGCATCGTTTACCGCGTCATTGCCACGCACCTGGTCAAGAAAGCGGGCCATACCCACCAAGTGGCCAAGACGGGCGCGGTCACCCTGATCCAGCGTTTTGGATCGGCGCTCAATCTGAATGTTCACTTCCACATGCTGTTTCTCGACGGTGTGTATGTCGAGCAATCCCACGGCTCAGCGCGTTTCCGCTGGGTCAAGGCGCCGACCAGCCCAGAGCTCACCCAGCTGACGCACACCATCGCCCACCGGGTGGGTCGCTATCTGGAACGGCAAGGCCTGCTGGAACGGGATGTCGAAAACAGCTATCTGGCCTCGGATGCGGTGGATGACGACCCGATGACACCCCTGCTGGGGCACTCGATCACTTACCGTATCGCTGTCGGTTCACAGGCGGGGCGAAAGGTGTTCACTTTGCAAACTCTGCCGACCAGTGGTGATCCGTTCGGTGACGGGATTGGCAAGGTAGCCGGGTCCAGCCTGCACGCCGGCGTGGCGGCCAGGGCCGATGAACGCAAGAAGCTCGAACGGCTGTGCCGGTACATCAGCCGCCCGGCGGTATCCGAGAAGCGGCTGTCGTTAACACGAGGCGGCAACGTGCGCTACCAGCTCAAGACGCCGTACCGGGACGGCACCACGCACGTCATTTTCGAACCATTGGATTTCATTGCAAGGCTGGCCGCCCTGGTACCGAAGCCCAGAGTCAACCTAACCCGCTTCCACGGGGTGTTCGCACCCAACAGTCGGCACCGGGCGTTGGTCACGCCGGCAAAACGGGGCAGGGGCAACAAGGTCAGGGTGGCTGATGAACCGGCAACACCAGCACAACGGCGAGCGTCGATGACATGGGCGCAACGGCTCAAGCGTGTTTTCAATATCGACATCGAGACCTGCAGCGGCTGCGGCGGCGCCATGAAAGTCATCGCCTGCATTGAAGACCCTATAGTGATCAAGCAGATCCTTGATCACCTGAAGCACAAAGCCGAAACCAGCGGGACCAGGGCGTTACCCGAAAGCCGGGCGCCACCGGCTGAGCTGCTCCTGGGTCTGTTTGACTGACGAGCCTGAAGGCCAACGATACCAATCAAAATGCTGCGTTCACAGCGCCGCGGCAGGGATCCGCCGTGCTGGTTGTCGGAAAAGGAGCCGCTAGTGGGAAAGAGGAGGGTAAATTTTCAGCGTTGCTGGCTCCCCGTCAGCCGGATTGGGTTGCATCGCAGGGGTGTCGAAAGAGTCAACTGCGGTCCAAAGCTGTTGGACTTGGGTGAAAAGGGCGTTTATTCTTCCTATACGTTGTCGGCAGCGGGCCAAAAAGGAATACGTCCATGCCCATCGAGGTGAAACCGGCTGTGAGCGCGGGTTCAAGCATATAGCCCGACAGGCGCGTATCCTTGCCGATCACGACACGATGGCGGTGGTCACCGCGACGAAAGACACGGCCAGCCGCCATGCCGACGCGCAAGGCGGTTTCCGCCGTCATCGCGCCTTCGTTGGCTTTGCCACGAATACCGTCTGTGCCGAAATATTTGCGCACCATAAGGTCGATTATCCTGTCGTCGGGTCGCCCTCAAAGGGGACATGCCTGCTGAACCGCGAATATAGAGAAATATCCCGAATGTGCAGTTAACGAATTCTTGCGGTTTCTTTCAGCGCCGCCAATACCGCCAGCCCGTCGCGCAAGGGGCGCGGCTCGTGTGTGCGGATGAAGTCAGCTCCACCTGCGGCGGCGGCAAGCTCTGCAGCGAGTGTCGCGGCCCCGACATCCCCCGGACCACGGCCTGTGAGCGCGCGCAGAAAGGATTTGCGCGAAACAGACAGAAGCACCGGCAAATCGAAGCGCAGCCGCAATTCATCGAACCGCGCCAGCACCGAGAGCGAGGTTTCGGGAGCAGCCCCCAGAAAAAACCCCATGCCGGGATCAAGGACAAGGCGGTTGCGTTTGATACCGGCACCCGTCAGCGCCGCGATGCGCGCGTCAAAGAACGCCGCAATGTGATCCATGATGTCGCCAGCGGGTGCCTCGCGCCGATCTGCCTGCCCGTCTTGCACCGAATGCATAACGACGAGTTTGGCAGATGATTTCGCCAATTGCGGATAGAACGCAGCGTCTGGAAAACCGCGAATATCATTGAGATAGGCCACACCACGCGACAAGGCATAGGCTTGCGTCGCGGGTTGATAACTGTCGAGCGAGACGGGAATGCCATCTGCCTTGAGCGCGTCCAGCACCGGCGCGATACGCGCGATTTCTGTGTCGGACGAAACAGGCGCGGCGTCGGGATTGCTGGATGCCGGACCGAGGTCGATCACATCTGCCCCCTCGGCCATCAGCTTACGCGCCTGCGCAATGGCTGCGTCTGGCGCCAGATACCGGCCTCCATCGGAGAAACTGTCCGAGGTTATGTTGACGATGCCGAAAATGATGAGCGATTTATTCATGGGGGCTTCTATAATAATAATAATCGAGCATGAGTCTCATACGGATGCTCGGGTCGAAAGGGAATCCCCAGGCGAGTAACCTGTTTGCGGTGATCCATTAGCTGCAGGAGCAGAAGAGCATACATCTGGAAGCAAAGCCAGGAAAGCGGCCTATGGAGCTGTGCGGCAGCGCTCAGTAGGCAATTTTTCAAAATATTGTTAAGCCTTTTCTGAGCATGGTATTTTTCATGGTATTACCAATTAGCAGGAAAATAAGCCATTGAATATAAAAGATAAAAATGTCTTGTTTACAATAGAGTGGGAGTGACGGAGCGTCTTTCGGGGGCTATCGCCAGGTATCGGTAGAAGTCGCTTAACGTATTGATTTTAAAAGTATAAATTGCGTTTTCTATCGGTGGCTATCGCCGGCCAGCAGAACGGGCAGGCGACAGAACTGACGGTAAGTCCCCGGAGGTCGGATCCATACCTTCCTGTTTACTATTGAGACCGAACCGGTCTTTGACGGTAAAAAACTCTCTTGAGGAAATCTTATTTCATGCGGCTTTCCGAGCATCAACGGGTCTCCAGGTCCCTGACGGTAAAAGCCGTCACGAACAGGAGGAACACCCTCAATGCTCACCGTCACAGCACTGCGCAATCTCAAGCCTAAGTCCAAGACTTATAAGGTTTTTGACCGCGATGGCATGTACGTGGCGGTATCGCCCGTCGGTACCATCAGCTTCCGCTACGACTACCGTCTCAATGAACGCCGCGAGACGCTCACCCTCGGACGGTATGGGCCGGCCGGCATGTCGCTGGCCATGGCCGCGCGAGCGGCTGCTCGACGCCAAGCGCTCGGTCGATCAGGGCCTTTGCCCGGTGCTGGAGAAACAGCGGACCAAACGGCGGCTGACGGCCGCCAGGACTTTCGGCGAGATGACGGAACGCTGGCCGGCCGATGCCTGCATGGCTGACAGCACGCGGGCGATGCGCAAGCACATCATCGACCGCGATATCCTGCCGGTCTTCCAGAATCGCAAGCTGAGGGCAGTCACCCCCGACGACCTGCGGGCGCTGTGCAACAAGGTGAAGGCGCGCAGCGTACCGGCCACGGCCATCCGCGTCCGGGACATCGTGAAGCAGGTCTATGCCTTCGCCATCCTGCACGGCGAACGGCTCGCCAACCCGGCCGACGACGTGAGGGCGGCCTCGATCGCGACCTTCATTCCCAAGGACCGGGCGCTGTCGCCGGCCGAGATCCGGCTGGCCTTCCACCAACTGGAGACCATCGCGTCCTATCCGACCATCCGGCTGGCCTTGCGCCTGATCTTGCTGACGCTGGTGCGCAAGAGCGAACTCGTCGAAGCGACGTGGAACGAGGTGGATTTCGAAAATGCCACCTCGACGATCCCCAAGGTGCGGATGAAGGGGCGCAAGCCGCACGTGGTCTACCTGTCGCGCCAGGCGATGGACATCTTCGTGGCCTTGCAGACTTGCGCTGCGGGATCGCGGTTCGTGCTGCCGTCGCGCTATGACCCCGATCGATGCATGTCGCATGCAACGCTCAACCGGGTGACGTAGCTCATTGGGTCGCGCGCGAACGAAGCCGGGTTGCCGCTGGAGCCATTCACGGTGCATGACCTGCGGCGTACCGCTTCCACACTGCTCAACGAGGTGGGCTTCAACGGGGACTGGATCGAGAAGTGCCTGGCGCACGAAGAAGGCAGCCGGACTTCGCGCTCGGTCTACAACAAGGCTGAGTACGCCGGGCCGCGGCGTCACATGCTGCAGGAGTGGGCAGACATGGTGGGGGCGTGGATCGATGGGCGGACGCATGTGCCGAAGCTGGTGCCGGAGGACGTGTCGGTCTCGGTGCTCAGCCCGGCTTTGTGAGGGAGGGGCGCATGATGACCTTGATCACGACCGCTTCTAGTCGGCAACACGGGGTTTTCATTTGCCCAGAAAAGATCACTCTGGATGATCTTTTTCCTGAATTTTCAAACTTATGGCCCTTGTTGGGGGTTTATAAAACTGATATTTTGAGCACTATGGATGCTCAAAATTCACGAAAATTGAACCGTTTGCTGGCCGAGCTGGGCGATACGCGCCTGGTGTCCAGCCGCTGGTTGCGCACGCATGACTACTCCAACAGCCTAGTTGCGCGCTATGTGGCCAGCGGCTGGCTGGTGTCGCCGGCACGCGGCGTGTACATGCGCGCCGGCGGGCGGCTGCAATGGGATGGGGTGATCCGCAGCCTGCAGGTTGGGGAGGGCATGCCACTGCATGTCGGCGGGTGTTTCGCACTGGCGTTGCAAGGGCACGAGCACTACTTGCGTTTGGGCGATGCCGGGACGATCACGCTTTACGGGCCAGCAGCTCCGCCGGGCTGGGTCGGCAAACTATCCATGGAGCAGCGCTTCGAGTACCAGGGCAAAGGACCGTTCGATCTGCCGGCCGTGTCGTTCACTGCGGAAGTCTCGGAGACGGCGCTATCCAAGGTGGCTTTGACCTGGCATTCCGCTGCGCCTGGTGTCGATATCCTGGCGTGCTCGACGCCCGAGCGGGCCATGCTGGAGTTGTGCGATGGCGTATCGGATGCGGCAGGGGTCTATGAGGCCGATGCGCTGATGCAGGCCATGACCACGCTGCGCCCGCAGCGCGTCGGCTTGCTGCTGCGTCACTGCCGCAGCATCAAGGCCAAGCGGCTGTTCCTGGCGCTGGCCGATCGCCATCGGCATGCGTGGCTGGCGCATGCGCCGTTGGATGGAGTCGATCTGGGCCGGGGCAAGCGTGCGCTGGTGCCCGGCGGGCGCCTGCATCCGGCCTACCAGATCACCTTGCCAGGAGACCTCGATGAGCACCTGGCTTGATCGGTGGGATCGGCGCTACACCGACCGGGTGCGGCTGCTGGTTGAGATCCTGCCGGTGCTGGCCCAGGAGCCGCGCTTCGCGCTCAAGGGCGGCACCGCCATCAACCTGTTCGAGCATGACCTGCCGCGCCTGTCGGTGGACATCGATCTGGCCTGGCTGCCGGTGCACGACTATGCCGAGGATGCGAGGCTGATCGCCGAAGCACTCGGACGACTGGCCGACGCGATGCGCGCCCGGCCTTTGCAATTGCAGGTCCAAGCTTCAGCGGGCGAAGGCGGGGCGGTTACCCGGCTGGTGGCCAGTCGCGGCCGCGCGCGGGTGCAGATCGAGACGACGCCGGTGATGCGCGGGACGGTCCATCCAGTGCGAACCATGGTCGTGCGGCCACGGGTAGAGGAGGCGTTCGGCTTCGCCGAAGTCCAAGTATTGGATTTCGCCGACCTGTATGCCGGAAAGCTGGCGGCGGCACTGTCGCGGCAGCATCCTCGCGATCTGTTCGATGTAGGCCTGCTACTGGAGGATGAGCGGGCAGATTCAGGTCTCTGGCGGACCTTTCTCGTGTACCTGACATGCAGCCCTAAGCCAGCATGGGAAATGCTGGCGCCGCGCGTACCTGCGGATTTCGAGGCCACCTTCGAGGCCCATTTCAAGGGCATGACGGCTGAGCCTATTAGCGCGGCGGCACTGCTGGAGAGCCGCGAGCGCCTGTTGGCGCGCGTGGCGCATTGGTTGGACGAGCCGTCGCGCTCCTTTCTGCAATCGGTCGAGGATGAGCAGCCGGATTTCGGGTTGATCGGCCTTGCCCATGCGGCTGATCTGCCCGGTGTGCGGCGCAAGCTGCACAACCTAGCGCAGCGCACGACGGCCAAGCGCTCTGAGGATCGCGGGCAGTTGGGCGACGTGCTGGCGCGCATCAAGGCGCGCTGACGCAGCGGGTAATACAAAGGCGATGGGGTGATCGCGATGGTTTACGATTTCACACTGGTATATGCGCTAAATCCTGAACTGGATTCGCAGGATGAGATCCTGCGCCGGCTGGCCGGCAGCGACTGTGCCGACGGCACGGTGGGCTGGGGCCGGCCTAGGCACGTCGCCCTGGCCTTCAGTCGGGAGGCACGAGACCTAGATGTGGCGGTCACGTTTGCTGCGGCTCAGATGGCACAGGTGCTGCCCGGGGTGGAACTGGTCCATGTGGATGTCGGGTAGTCGCCGTGGACGCAAGATGGCGGTGTCATCGAACAGGGCGGTGCCGACGCAGTTTCACGTCCGGGCCGGGCGATGTGTCGGCCTCTGCTGATGGCGAGGCTTGCTTGCGGCCTTCGATCCAGGCTTCGACCTCTTCCAGATCCCAGACCACGCAGCGCGGCGTCAGCCGGAAGCGCCGGGGAAACTCGCCGCGCTGCTCCATCTCGTAGATGGTCGTTTCCGCCAAGGGCAAGATCTGGTGCAGCTCACGTCGGCGGATCGTGCGGCGAAAGGGGAGTGGTGAGCGCTTCGAGAGCTGCGGAAGCTCGGCGTACCGCTCGGTGCCGGGGCGGGGCGGGGAGCCAGTGGGTTGTACAGAGGTCTTGAGCGGTTCTGAGTCGGCAGCCATCGTTCAGATTCCATGGAATTCGCAATGAACGTCATGGTGGCTATCGCCAGCGATCACGACAACTTGCTGCAGCAAGGCCGGGCGTAGGAAAGGAACATCCCGGCGTTCCGCCGTCGGGCTCGCGGGCTGTGCTCCGCGCCTCTGCGAGTCGCGGCCATTCGGCTTTGATCCCTGATGCCTCCGGCCTGGATCGCTGATCCGGGCCTGCGCGCTGCGCTTGCCTTTCACTTCTTCGTTGGAGAGGAAGGGGCGGGCTTGCTGTTCCCTTCACCGTATCACGGCGTTCTCGCCGTCAATGACTGCGCGTGCTCGCACGCTTGGGGCCTATCAGCCGTCTGCGATCCCTGACTGCTTGCGCTGCGCCGTGAGGCGCCGGTTCCGGGCAATTCCGCCCGAGCAACCGGAGCACGATCATGTCGCAACTGTCCTTTTCCTCGTTCGATTCGCTGCTGCATGTGCGCGATACTCAAGGCCGCTATCGGCTGGCTTCTGTAGAACAGATCCTTGACGCGGCACGCGAGGCCATTGACCAGAAGATGCAGTGCGGAGCCGAGTTCAGTTCTCCACCCGTCGTGAAGGAGTACCTGCACGCCAAGCTGGCCGGCTTCGAGCATGAGGTGTTCGCCGTTCTGTTCCTCGACACCCAGCATCGCTTGATCGAGTTCACCGAGATGTTCCGCGGCACCATCGACAGCGCATCCGTACATCCGCGCGAAGTCGTCAAGGGGGCGCTGCGGGCCAATGCAGCAGCAGTGATCCTGGCACACAATCACCCCAGCGGGCATCCAGAGCCCAGTGCTGCGGACAGGGCGCTGACGCGGCAGCTCAACGCAGCCTTGGAGCTGGTGGACGTGCGCACGCCGGACCATATTGTCGTCGCTGGTGCTGCGACAACGTCATTCGCAGAGCGGGGGTTGCTCTGATTTCGGGGGCTTCGGCCCCCTTCTTTGCTGCGCCCGGTGGTGTAATTCCAGTAACCTCCAGCAAACGCACACTTTGCACTTGGCGGAATTGGATGTATTTGCCCGTGATTCTCTGACGGGTAGTACAAGCGAGCGTTTGCCCGGTCTCTATCCTTCAGATTCGTCGGGAGCGAAGTTGCTGGGCAAGTACTTCGCGTACTTGCTGTGTAACAGTGCAACGCCTTGGTCCACAGTAGCTGCGTAATCGAGCTTCGTGCGAAATGCTTCGAGGCGGGCGCGACAGGCGTTTAGCACCTGCGCCCAGGTTGCCAAGCCGACACGGAGGTTATCCTCCTCGTGGAAGAATCCATAGGGCTTACCTGTTTGGTTGACAGTACGCGCAGCTTCGGGCGTCATTTCATTTGAAACTGCCAGGAATGTCCAATGCGTGTCCTTTGCGCTGAATCGTTCGTCGCTTGCGACCGCCATAGCGTAGCTCAAAATTTGGTTCTGCACAGTGAGGTCGATCTTTTGATTCGGGCGCTTCAGTTCGACCACGAGGAATTCACGTTTGGTGTGTGCATACGCCGCCACTTCGCGGGCGAGCATTAGGTCTATCACGGCTTGCCGGCCATCATCGCGTATAACAGGCGACGTCTTAGTTTTTGATTTAGGGCGAAGCTTCTTGATGTACTTTGCGAGGACAGTGTTCAAATTCTCATCGCTACTGGTCAGCAAGTACTCCTCGCCAAAAATCCACGTCTCGCTTTCCAGCATGCGATGCAGCTGGGTACGCTCGCGCAAAGCCATCTTTGATTCAGAACGAAACAGCAGTTCCTGCAAGCCACTGAGAAACCTCAGTCTCTCCGTCACAAGCTGGCTGGCCTCGATGATCGATGACAAGGTCGTGAACTGGAGCAGATCTGCTAGTTCGTTTTGCTTTTCCGTGGGCAAGTTCAGGACCTCAGAGAGGACGCGCTTCAAAGACTCCGGATTTTCGTCCAGGGCGACCTTGAGCATGCGTAAGGTGAACTCGCGATCCTTGCTCCGCCCTTCGCGGAACGATTCGAGGTATTGATGAACATTCAGGGCGCATATGTCGAACACCTCGCGTGTCGCGGTCTCGACGGCGTTGTCTGCATCGCCTGAAAATGGATAGACCCCCTCGGCCTTCCACTGCTGGACAAGCTCAGAGGCGGATTCCGCCTTGCGTTTGCGGAAGTAGCTACGCAACCGGCTTCGCGCGTCCTCTATTAAACGCCGCAGGTCAGTGTTGAGTTCTTCGAGTGCAAGCAGGTTGTCGTTGTGCAGGCGCGAGATGTAGTCTGACCGGATGTAGGCAGTGAAATTGAATTCAGTGCCAGGGCGCACACCGGCCTCGATCTCGTGGAGAGTAAAGCCTTCGGAGTCGCACAGGCAGATTCGGCGTTCCTTCTTGGCGAAGGACCACTCCACAATATCGACGTATCCACCGACTTCAATACCCTCGTCTGTCACAAAGGTAGCAAGGGGAAAGCTCTGATGGCCCTTCTGCACAGACTTGGGATCGATGCGTTGGCCGCGAAAAATGATGCGTGTTGCCGGGTAGTTTCTCAGATACAGCGCAAAGAGCTCCGCGAGTTGGCGGTTGCCTGACCCGTCGCTCGACAATACCCCTAGCGGTTCACCAATTCCGCTGATGCGCACGCGTGTCCCCCGCGGGCTTCCAGCATCCGCAGGTTTCACTTGGCCAATCTCAAAATCTTGCAATCTGTCGGCACTGCCTTTGATCACATAGTTCAGCGCCACGCCGTCGTCTGTGAGGTACACCGTGTCCCAATCAACCTTGCGGCCAATCGCGAATGCCTTAAAGCGGCCCTTGCCGTCACGGCCATGCATCTTCTTATTGGTCAAGTCCGAGTAGGGCCTGTCGCGCTTCCGCGACCCCCCAAGATTACCGAAAGCGCGTTCGGCGTCGCTGGGATCAATACCCAGGCCGTTGTCGGTGACTTCGATAAGCTCCGGGCTGCCCAGTTCGTTGTCCTGGATCTTGATCTGTACTTGGTCGGCGTCTGCATCGAGCGCATTCCATACGAGTTCGGCAATCGCACTAATGGGACGCCCCCGCGCTAGAGACGCAAGGTGATCCGGTTGGGCGGCCACGTGGATCAGTCGAGGTTGGGACGAATTGACTGCCGGTTGTTCGCTCATGATGAGTGCGATTCCTTTGTGCTCAAATTGCGACGCTTTCCACAGCACGCAGGTCTTCGAGCGCCGTCGTCCGTCATGGTTTCAGAGCCTCGCTTCTAGCTGAAGAAGGCCAGTGTGCTTCGCCTGCTACGGCGAGACGAGGGAGGACAATTTCTAAACCCCGCCTGCATCTTCTTTTCCCTGAAGCCGACTCTCAGCCTCGGCCATCAGCACTGTCGTGCTGCAGCCGAGCGCATTGGCAATTTTGAAGACGAGCGACAACGTTGGCTGGTGTTCTCCACGCTCCACCTTTCCCATGTGCGAACGCTCGATGCCAGCCAGGTTGGCCAGCGTTTCTTGGGCGGTACCTCGTTCCGTGCGTAGCGCACGCACCGCCGCTCCGAAGGCCTGGGCTAGTTCGGCATCGAAGGTTGTCGCGCCGGCCGGTCGGCCGCGCTGGATGGTTCGCTTCTGCATAGACAGAAGCGTCGATTGGAAACACAATTAAAACCACGTTATATTTAACTTATTCGGAGGGTGCAGGTGGTGTGGAACCGGGTCATCCTGCCCGACACGTCTTCGCTGACGCTCGACAACCTGGTCGGCACCGATCCGGCTGGCTATGCGGGGCTGGAGGACGACGTGGACTACCACTGGGGCCGCATCTTCGCCGGCGCGGCGCTGACCACACTGCTGGGCGTCGGCGCCGAGCTGGCCGCGCCGGAGAACCGGCAGGACGGCAACCGCGTCATCATCGCCAGCCGCGACAGCGCGCAAGACAGCATCAATCAGGTTGGCCAGGAGATGACCCGGCGCAACCTCAACATCCAGCCCACGTTGACCAGCCGGCCAGGGCCGCCGGTGCGGATCATCGTCAACAAGGATTTGACCTTGCGGCCTTATCAACCCATGTTCTTCAACCGGGGGACTTCACGATGACGACACGCAAGCTGCGGCTGGGGCCGCTGCCAAAGACCGAGAGCATCAAGCTGACCTTCGCGTGCCCGACCAGCCTGAAAGCCCACCTCGACCGCTACGCCGCGCTCCACGCGCAGACCTATGGC
Organism: Bordetella genomosp. 6; assembly: GCF_002119705.1. Lineage (NCBI taxonomy): Bacteria > Pseudomonadati > Pseudomonadota > Betaproteobacteria > Burkholderiales > Alcaligenaceae > Bordetella > Bordetella genomosp. 6. The sequence continues at coordinate 2,744,504 of NZ_CP021107.1, read as the reverse complement.
GAAGCGGTCGATGTCGCGACACTGATCCTGCACATGCTGGAAGCGTTCATGGCGGGGGATCGGGGATTTAAACGACTGCCGGGTAAGTGAAGCCCGGTGAGGGTAGGGCAGGGGATTGAAGTCGACGATGATTATCACATACTGATACAATGGACCGTAAGCGTAAGCATATCTCGGGCCTCATCATGAAACGATGCATCGTCGGCATTCAGAGACCAGACGGAGCGCGTCCTCATCGACAGGGGGGCGAAACGCCGCAGATTTGGTTCAGTTCATTGGCGTCGCTTGCTGCCGTGCTCTCGGATGACAACCGGCGCTTGCTGCGCCTAATCCACGAGAAGCAGCCGAAGTCATTAACAGAATTGGCGGAGCTCAGCGGTCGAAAGGTCCCAAATTTGTCTCGTACCTTGCGTCTGATGGCGGATTACGGTCTGGTCTCGTTGCAGCGCAATGTCCGCGATGTCCAACCGACTGCACTGGCGACCGAGTTCATGGTCGTGTTGGATTGATGGGTATGAACATGAAAAGGAACACGATGACCAGAATGTGGATGGTGCGCGGTGAAGGCGGCAGCCTGTACGACGCTTTTCGGGAACGCGGCGTAGCTGCCGTGGGCTGGAACCAGTTGGCGGCACATGCCAAGCCCGGTGTCGGGCGCAAGCAGTTGATCGCCCTGTACCAGTCCGCCGAGCCCCTGGCAAAACAAGGCACGGTGGTTTCGGGCGCATCCCAGGTCTGGCGCTTCGTCAACGACATTCGGGAGGGTGACTGGGTCATCACCTATTCGCCCGCCAATCGCCTGTACTCAATCGGCAATGTCACTGGACCAGCCGAGTACCACCCCGAGTGGGCCGAGCAAGGCATGCCCCTGGTGCGCAAGGTGCAGTGGCAAGCGCAGGAACTGCCGCGCGATAACTTGGGCACCAGCAGCAAAAACAGCCTGGGTTCGACCCTGACCCTCTTCGAGGTACCGCCTAGCGCGGCAGCCGAAGTGCTGGCCGCACTGAACGGTAAACCGGCACCAACAGTGGAAGAGGAGGCCGAGGAAGTCATCGCCGATCCGCTGGCCGACATCGAGTCTCAGGCGCTGGAACGCATCAAGGACCGGGTCAACGAACTGGACTGGGACGACATGCAGCAATTGGTCGCCGGCATCCTGCGCGCCATGAGCTACAAGACCCAGGTCTCGCCGCCCGGCTCCGACCGTGGGAAGGACATCGTGGCCTCCCCGGATGGCTTCGGCTTCGAGCACCCGCGCATCGTCGTAGAGGTCAAGCATCGCAAGGGACAGATGGGTAGCCAGGAGATTCGTAGCTTCCTCGGCGGCCGCCACAAGGATGATCGCGGGCTGTATGTCAGCACGGGCGGTTTCAGTAAGGATGCTCTGTACGAAGCTGACCGCGCCTCCATTCCGTTGGCGATGTGGACGCTGGACCACGTAGTCCGGGCGCTGATTGAGCACTACGACGGGACCGACGCTGAAACCAAACGGATCGTGCCGTTGAAGCGGCTGTACTGGCCGGCCTAACCAAAAAAGAAGATGGTTCAATAACAATGAGCGTTAACTTTCAGCAACTCGCCAATTTCATCTGGTCGGTAGCCGACCTGCTGCGTGGCCCCTATCGTCCGCCGCAGTACGAGCGCGTCATGCTGCCGCTCACGGTGCTGCGTCGCTTCGATGCCGTACTGGCACCGAGCAAGGAGGCCGTGCTCAAGCGCTACGAGCCGCTCAGGGCGAAGAACATCCCGAACATCGACGCCATCCTCAACAACTTGGCCAAGGATGAGGGCGGCATCCCGCTGGGTTTTCATAACCACAGCCAGCTTGACTTCCCAAAGCTCAAGGGCGACCCCGATAACATCGGTCGCCACTTGGCCGACTACATCGCCGGCTTCTCAGAGAACGTCCGCAAGATCTTCGAACGCTTCGAGTTCGACAAGGAGATCGAGAAGCTCGAAGAGTCCAACCGTCTCTACCAGGTGGTGTCCCAGTTCGCCGAGATCGACCTGCACCCCAAGCGGGTGGACAACATCACCATGGGGCTGGTGTTCGAAGACCTGATCCGGCGCTTCAACGAAGCCGCCAACGAAACGGCGGGCGATCACTTCACTCCGCGCGAAGTGATCCAGCTCATGGTCAACCTGCTGCTGGAACCCGACACTAGCGTGCTCACCCAGGCCGGCGTCATCGTCACCATCTGCGACCCGGCCTGCGGTACCGGCGGCATGCTGGCCGAGGCGCAGAACTGGATTCGCGCCCACAACGAGCAGGCCACGGTCAAAGTCTTCGGGCAGGACTACAACCCACGCTCCTATGCCGTGGCCGCCTCCGATCTCTTGATCAAAGGCCACAAGGACGGCCAAGTGGTGCTGGGCAACACCCTCACCGACGACCCCTTTCCGGAGCAGCGCTTCGACTACCTGCTGGCCAACCCGCCCTTCGGCGTGGACTGGAAGGCTGAGAAGAAGGTCATCGACCGCTGGCCTAACTTCCGTGGCTACAGCGGCAAGCTGCCACGCATCAACGACGGCGCCCTGTTGTTCCTGCTCTACATGATGAGCAAGTTCCAGGACTACAAGCCTGGAAGCCGTGACAAGCCTGGCTCGCGAACGGCCGTCGTCTTCAATGGCTCGCCGCTGTTCACCGGCGGTGCGGGCAGCGGCGAGAGCGACATCCGCCGCTGGATCATCGAGCGTGACCAGCTGGAGGCCATCGTCGCCTTGCCCGAGCAGATGTTCTACAACACGGGTATCGGCACCTTCATCTGGGTGGTCACCAATCGCAAGGCCTCGCACCGCAAGGGCAAGATCCAGCTCATTGACGCCCGCGAACGCTACACACCAATGAAGCGCAGCCTGGGCGACAAGCGCCGCTACCTCGACCAGGCTGCGCTTGATGAAGTCACCCGCGAACACGGCGCGCTGGAAGACAGCAAGACCAGCCGCGTCTTCGACAACGCCGACTTCGGGTACCGCCGCATCACAGTGCTGCGCCCGCTGCGCCTGCGCTTCCAGATCACCGATGAGACGCGCGAGCGCTTCCTCAATGTCTGCCCCGAACTGTTTGACGCGCTGCAGGCTGTGCAGGAAGACCTCGGCACCGAGCCGCTGCTGAACTGGAACCAGGCCTGGGACGCCGTGCAGCAGGTATTTAAGGCCCTGCCCGACAACATCGAGGGCTGGGCCAAGGGCGCCAAGGGCACCGCGCAAAAGAAGATCTTCCGCGACTGCTTCACCGTGGTCGATCCCGAGGCCGAGCCCGTCGTCGACAAGCACCACAAGATCGAGCCGCTTGACTGTGCCGCTTTGTTCCCCGGGCAGACGCTCCCCGCCGACCTCTGCAAGGATGATCTGTACGAGTTGCTGGGCCTGCACGCCGACGGCAAGGGAAAACACATCGAGTACGAGCCTGACCCGGCGCTCAAGGATGCCGAGAACATCCCGCTGAAAGAGGACATCGTCAGCTACGTGCTGCGCGAGGTGCGGACCTACGTGCCGGATGCCTGGATCGACCGCGCCACGCTGGACGAGCAGGACGGCGGCATCGGCAAGGTGGGCTATGAGATTAACTTCAACCGCGTGTTCTTCCAGTACCAGCCGCCACGCCCGCTGCATGAGATCGATGCGGAGCTTGCGGAAGTTGAGAAGCGGATTCTCGATTTGCTGCGGGAGGTGACGGAGTGAACACATCGACTGTGCGAGTCGATCCTGAAGTGTGGCGATTGGCACGCTTGAAATTCGTTGCACCTTTACGAAACGAACGCATGTCCGCCGGTTCCGACCATCCCGGCTACCTTGGCCTTGAAAACATCGAATCGTGGATGGGCAGGATCATCGAGGTCGAATCGAAGCGGGATGACGAGCCCGCCGACCAAAGCGCGGGGCTTGCCAATATATTCAGGGAAGGCGATGTGCTGTTTTGCAAACTTCGCCCTTATTTGGCCAAGGCGTGTCATGCACCGCGTGATGGTGTCGGCTCGACCGAGTTGCTCGTCATGCGGCCTTCGGAGCTTCTCGAACCGCGCTTCCTGCTCTACTCCATCTTGACGCCAGATTTCGTTGGTGCCGTTGATGCGTCAACCTTCGGCGCCAAAATGCCGCGTGCCAACTGGGATTGCATCGGATCGCTGGAAGTCAAAGTTCCACCACTCGAAGAACAGCGCCTCATCGCCAACTACCTCGACCGCGAAACCGCCGGCATCGACGGACTGATCGCCGAGAAGGAGCGCATGCTGGCGCTACTGGAAGAAAAGCGCGCCGCCCTCATCAGCCGTGTCGTCACCCGCGGCCTCGACCCCAAGGCCCCGCTCAAACCCTCCGGCCAGGAATGGTTGGGCGAGATTCCGGTGCATTGGGGTTTGCAACGTCTAAAGCAGCTTGCCGATGTTCGAGGCGGATTGACATTGGGCAAGCAGTACTCCGGCGAATTGTTGGTGTACCCCTACCTACGTGTCGCAAACGTACAGGATGGGTACCTTAAGCTGGACGACGTACTGACAGTTGAGGTGCCCGCCCCAGAGGCCGCATCGAACCTTCTGGTATATGGCGATGTGTTGATGAACGAGGGGGGTGACATCGACAAGCTCGGCAGGGGCTGTGTTTGGCGAGACGAGATTTCGCCTTGCCTCCATCAGAACCACGTCTTTGCTGTCCGGCCACATTCTGTTGATTCCGATTGGCTCGCGCTTTGGACATCGACGATCCAGGCAAAGCGCTATTTCGAGAGCCGCGCTAAGCGGTCGACCAATCTTGCATCCATATCTGGATCGAACATCAAGGAGCTCCCCGTTCCTTTGCCACCAGTAAGGGAGCAGGTCGCAATCCAAGATTTCCTGGCAGTCAGGCATTCGCGGCTTGAGACGCTCCGCGGCGAACTGCGAGACTCGCTGCGCCTGCTTATCGAACGCCGCGCGGCGCTGATCACGGCCGGAGTTACCGGCCAGATCCCGCTGGAGGAGCTAGCCGGATGAAGCTGGAATCCCTATCCCTGGCGCACTGCGGCGGCTTCGAGCAGCTCGACATCGCCTTCGAGCCGGATGTGACGCTGATCGCGGGTGTCAACGGCGTAGGAAAGTCCACCGTGCTGCATGCGCTGGCGGTGCTGCTGTCACGGGCAATGCCGGAGTTCACGCCCTCGCGTTCGGCGCCGCTGTACTTCAACGATGACGACATCCACGGTGACAAGGGCTCGCTGGAGGTGTACGCCCGCATCCAGATGGACGGGCAGATCATCAATGCCGGCGTGCAGCGCTTGCGCGCGGCGGAGGATAAGGGCGACCGCTTCATGCTGCTGCGGCAGGCCAAAGCTGCCACCGACGGCACAGATTTCGCACACGCGCTGAGCACACGCACGCTAACCGGTGAGCTGGAGGTTGGCATCAAGGAAACCCGCGCCGCGCTAGCGATCCTGAAGAATGCTTCCCATCCGCCATTGGCGGTGTATTTCTCGCCCAAGCGCCAGTTGCCCGGCCAGCCACGCAGCCTGCCGGAGGCGAAGCCCTTCGAGCCGTCAATCGCCTACGGCCGTGCCCTGCACGATCGCGAGGTGGAACTGCGTGAGTTCATGCATTGGTTCCGCACCCAGGAGAAGCTGGGCGTCGCCAGCGAGCCGCGCCGCCTCAAGGTGCTAGATGCGCTGCGGACGGTGGTCAGCGACCTCGTGCCCGAGTTCAGCAACCTGCGCATCCAGGAGCAACCGCGCCTGGGTTTCGTGGTGGACAAGCGCGGCCAGCCCTTCTACCTGCATCAGCTTTCCGACGGTGAGCGGGGCCTGCTGGCCCTGGTGTTTGACCTCACCCGGCGCCTGGCTATTGCCAATCCGGACAGCGACAACCCCATCGCCGATGGGGTGGCGCTGCTGCTGATTGACGAGATCGAACTCCACCTACATCCCAAGTGGCAGCGCGACGTCCTGCAACGCCTGCGCCGCATCTTCAAGGCTTGCCAGTTCGTGGTGACCACTCATTCCCCGCTGGTGCTGGGCGAGGTACCGGCACGCTGCGTGCGCTTCCTCGAATTCGTGGATGGCAAAGTGGGCGTGACCGTGCCAACCGAGGCTTATGGCATGGATGCCAACCGCATCCTGCAGGAGTTCATGGGCGCCCCGGTGCGTAACCGCGAGGTAGACGGGGAACTGAAAGCCCTCTTCGATCTGATCGACCAGGAGCGTTTTGACGAGGCGCGTGCCGCCATTGCGGACCTCGAACGCAAGCTGGGCGAGGACGAGCCTGAGTTGACCCGGGCCAGTTCGCTGATCCGTTTTCTGGAGGGCGCCGAGTAGATGCGGACCATCCGGAAGGGGCCGGAGCCCGCCACCTTGACCCAGCATCGCCAGCAGCCGCATGCCGACTACGACAACTACGCCGACAAGGTGACATTGCGGCAGGCGCTGGTGGCCGAGCAGCGCGGTCTGTGCTGCTACTGCCAGTCGCGCATCCGGGCCACGCCCGAGGGCATGAAGATCGAGCACTGGCAATGTCAGGCCAGCCACCCCGGGCGGCAGCTCGATTTTGGCAATCTGCACGGCGCCTGTCCAGGCGGGCACGGCCGTCCCGAACGCGAGCAGCATTGCGACACGCGCAAGGGCAATGACGTCCTTTGCTTCAGTGTGTGCGACCCGGCGCACCCCATCGAGCACAAGATTCGCTTTTTAGGGGATGGCACCATTAAGGCAGGCGATGCCGCCATCGAAGAAGCTCTCCACGCGGTGCTCAACCTGAACCTGCCGCGCCTGGTGAGCAATCGCAAGGCGGTGCTCGCGGCGTTTCAGCAGCGCCTGCAGGACGGCCGCCGCGTTGATCCGGCGCGTGAGCTACCCAAGTGGGATGGCAGCGAACCCGGCGACCTACCCGAGTTCGCACAGGTGGTCGTCTATTGGCTACGAAAGAAACAAGCGAGGACCGCCGTATGAAGCGCACCAGTGAAGTCGCATTCGAAACCGCCATCGAGGCGGTCTTGCTGAGTGAGGGATATATGCGGGTTGATGCCAGAGGCTTCGACCGCGAGCGCGCGATTTTTCCCGATGAAGCGCTGGCCTTCATCCGCGCCACCCAGGGCAAGGTGTGGGAGAAGCTGGAAGCCCTGCACGGCGAGCAGACCGGTGCGCGCGTGCTGGAGTCGCTATGCAAGTGGCTGGATACCCATGGCGCCCTGGCCACGCTGCGCCACGGTTTCAAATGCTTCGGGCGCACGCTGCGGATAGCCTTCTTTCGCCCCACCCACGGCCTGAACCCGGAGCTGGAGGCGCGCTACCAGGCCAACCGGCTGGGTTTAACCCGCCAATTGCATTTCAGCCCGAAGTTTGAGAAGTCTCTGGATGTGGTGTTGTCGGTCAACGGCATTCCGGTGGTGACGCTGGAACTCAAGAACCCCTTGAGCGGCCAGACGGCGGCGAATGCCATCCACCAGTACCGCCACGACCGCGATCCACGTGAACCAATCTTCGAGTTCACCAAGCGCGCGCTGGTGCACTTCGCTGTGGATACTGAAGAAGCGCACATGGCCACTCGCCTGGCCGGTTCGTCCACTTACTTCCTGCCGTTCAACCGGGGCATGGACGGTGGTGCTGGTAACCCGCCCGATCGTGAAGGGCGCAACTACAAGACCGCCTACATGTGGGAAGAGGTGCTACACCGCGACAGCCTGCTCGACCTGCTCGCCCGCTTCTTGCATCTCGATGTCGAAGAAATGATCACTGACGTCGGTAAGAAGGTGCGCAAGGAAAGCCTGATCTTTCCGCGTTACCATCAGTTGCAGGCTGTACGTCGGATGGTGGCGGCCGCCGCCAGCGAGGGCGCGGGGCATAACTACTTGGTCGAGCATTCGGCCGGCAGCGGCAAGAGCAACACGATTGCCTGGCTGGCGCACCGCCTGTCCAGCCTGCACAACGAGCGCGACGAGCGCCTGTTCGACAGCGTGGTGGTCATCACCGACCGCGTGGTGCTCGACCGCCAGTTGCAGAACACCATCTACCAGTTTGACCATCGCCAGGGCGTTGTGCAGAAGATCGACGAGGATTCGCGCCAGCTCGCCGAAGCGTTGGAAGCCGGCGTGCCGATCATCATCACCACGTTGCAAAAATTTCCGTTCGTGTCCGGGCAACTAGCCAAGATTAGTGAGGAGCGTGGCGAAGGCAGCATGAGCCATCTGCCAACGCGCAGGTACGCTGTAATCATCGACGAGGCGCACAGTTCGCAATCGGGCGAGACGGCCACGGAGTTGAAAGGTGTGCTGGGCGGTGCCGATCTGCGCCGCAAGGCACAAGAGATGGCCGAGGAGGAAGGTGAAGTCGAACTGGAGCGACTGTTCCGTTCCATGGCCAAGAGGGGCCATCAATCGAACATGAGCTTTTTCGCTTTCACCGCTACGCCCAAACACAAGACATTAGCGATCTTTGGCCGGGGCGGCGAGCCCTTCCACCGCTACACCATGCGCCAGGCCATCGAGGAGGGCTTTATCGAGGATGTACTCAAGAGCTATGTCACCTACAAGACCTACTACAGGCTGATCAAGAAGGCCGAGGACGACCCCAACGTCGAGCGCAAGAAGGCGGCCAAGGCGTTGGCCCGTTTCATGCGGCTGCATCCCCACAACATTGGACAGAAGACCGAGGTGATGGTCGAGCATTTCCAACACTTCACGCGGCACAAGATCGGCGGCCATGCCAAGGCGATGGTGGTGACCGGCTCGCGACTAGAAGCGGTGCGCTACAAGCAGGAGTTCGACCGCTACATTCAGGAGAAGGGCTACCCCATCAAGAGCCTGGTGGCGTTTTCGGGCACGGTGGAAGACGACAAGATTCTGGAGAAGTCATACACGGAAGTCGAGATGAATGGCGGCCTGAAGGAGAAGGAACTGCCAGACACCTTCGCCAAACCGGAATTCCGCGTGCTGCTGGTGGCCGAGAAATACCAGACCGGCTTCGACCAGCCGTTGTTGCACACCATGTACGTGGACAAGCGGCTGGCGGGTATTCAAGCCGTTCAGACCTTGTCGCGCTTGAACCGAACCCACCCACTCAAGGACGAGACCTTCGTGCTCGATTTCGTCAACGATCCCGACGAAATCCAGGAGGCCTTCCGTCAATACTACGACGGCTCGGTGATGGGCGAGCAGGTGGATCCGGACAAACTCTACGAGGTGAAGGCTGAGCTGGATGCCTCGGGCATTTACCTGCAAACCGAGATTGCCGAGTTTGCGCATGTGTTCTTTGCGCCTAAGCGCCGCCAGAGCCCCGGTGACCATAAGCAGATGAATGCGATTCTTGATCAGGCGGTCGCGCGCTTTGTGCAGTTGCAGAACACCGAAGAAGACGAAGCGGAATTGTGGCGCGGCAAGTTGCAGGCATTTCGCAATCTGTACGGTTTCCTGAGTCAGGTGATTCCCTATCAGGACAGCGATCTGGAAAAACTCTTCACCTACCTTCGCCATCTCGCGCTGAAGCTGCCCAAGCGCAAGAGCGGGCCAGGCTATCAGTTCGACGAGGAAGTCGAACTCGATTACTACCGGTTGCAGAAAATCAGCGAAGGCTCGATCAGCCTCAGTGAGGGTTACGCCAAACGGCTTGATGGCCCACGAGAGGTGGGTTCAGGCATGGTGCGTGAGGAACCCGTTTCGCTGTCACGCCTGATCGACATCATCAATCAGCGCTTCGGCGGCGAATTGAATGATGCAGATCAATTGTTCTTCGATCAGATCACTGAAGCCGCAAGCCAGAACGAATCCCTCCAGAAGGCAGCAGAGGTCAACTCCCTAGACAAGTTCCAGCTCGTATTTCGGCAGGTCCTTGAGTCACTATTTATTGAGCGCATGGAGCTGAACGAAGAGCTGTTCACTGATTACATGGGAAAGCCAGAGATGCGGGAGCTGGTGTCCAAGTGGTTGGGTAGCCAAGTCTACGCTCGTCTTTCGGATAGGGCACCGCAGAGCTAAATGTGCCGTTGAGTGAGCATGTGCTCTTGGCGGACTACCGGTTCCTAAGTTAGGATAAGAGGTGATTGACAATAGGGTCGAAAGAGTCGACGCTGCACAAATCGCTCCATCTCCCGCGCCAACAAAAGAGGTGCGTTTCCGGCGGTAAAAGCGGCGGTAAAGGCTCTATGTCGATCACAGCTAATCCCTTTAACCACGCGGGCTTACGAGCCCCGTTGATGATGGAGTGGGAGTGAGTGCCTTCCCACATGCATCGACACCTTGGAACGTCGCCAGAAGATAATCAATAAGAAGGCGATTTCTTCCGGTTTGTCGATGCCGAGGGGCAGCGCCTATGGGTGTTTGCCCCTTCAGAGCCTTCCACCAAGCATTTCCGCCACGGCGGCTTTCGCGCGCTTGAACTCCGCGGCGTCGTCCATCGACGCGGCGACGTTGGCGTACGCCTGGTAGGCGAGCAGGTCCATGGCCAGTCTGGCTTCGTTGGTGTCGGCGGCGAGCTGGCCCTGGGCCTTGGCTTGGTGAATCAGTTCGCGCAGGCGCGCGCGGGCGCCATCGCGGTACTGCTGGATCGCGTCCCGTAGCGGTCCGGGGCGGGCGCGGTATTCGCTGCTGGCGGCGGTGATGACGCAGCCGCCCGGCAACTGGCGGGTCCCCACGAAGTCGAACCAGCCGTTCATCAGCGCGCGCAGCCGCGCCAGCGGCGTGCGCTTGCGCATGGCCGGTTCGATGACCCGGGCCTGGTAGAGGGCGATGGCGTGGTCGAGGGCGGCTAGTTGCAGGCGTTCCTTGTCGCCGAACAGGACTTGCAGATTACTTTTTCCCACTTCGGCCCGCTCGGCGACCTGGCCGAAGGTGATGCCGTCCAGCCCTTCGACGGAGAGGAGCCTGGCGGCTTCGTCGAGGACGCGCGCACGCGCGCGTTCGCCGCGCAGGCGGCGGCCGTCGACGGGGGGGGAGGGGGGCGGTTGCGTCATGGCGGGGTTCGGCGTGATTGCGCGGACGGGGTTTTTCATCATACTATAAATACGGTCGTATATATATTTATAAGGATGACGAACGCGATGCCTCCCCCCAATGTTGAAAGGCGCCATCCCTGGCGCGCGCTGGCCGTGCTGTTGACGGGCAATTTCGTGACGATTCTGGATCTGTTCATCGTGAATGTGGCGTTGCCCAGTATCCAGCAGGGTCTGTCGGCGACGGATACGGATTTGCAGCTGGTGGTGGTGGCCTATGCCTTGGCTTATGGTCTGTGCCTGATCAACGGCGCGCGCCTGGGGGATCTGTTCGGCCGGCGACGGCTGTTCATGGCCGGGATGGGGCTGTTCACGCTGGCGTCGGCGCTGTGCGGGGTGGCCGTCACGCCATGGCAGCTTGTCGCCGCGCGCGCCCTGCAAGGCGTGGGGGCAGGGGTGTTGATGCCGCAGGTGCTGGCGTCGATGCGGGTGTTGTTCGAGGGCGAGGCGCGCAGGCGCGCGTTCGGGGTGATGGGCGCGGTCCAGGGGGTGGCGGCGACGGTGTCGCAGTTGCTGGGAGGTGCGCTGATCACGATGAATGCGTTCGGCCTGGGGTGGCGGTTGGTGTTCCTGATCAATGTTCCGGTCGGCATCGTGGCGTTGCTCGCGGGGCGGCAGGCGCTGCCCGAGTGGCGCGCGCCGATCGCGGCGAAGGTGGACATGTGGGGCGCCCTGGTCGGCGCCGTCGGGCTGGCCTTGATCCTGGTGCCGGTGATGGAGGGGCGTGAGCATGGCTGGCCGTGGTGGTCGCTGGTCGGGCCGGTGCTGGCGTTGCCGGTGCTGGCGTACTTCGTCGGCTACGAGAACAGGATGGCGCGCCAGGGCGGCGTGCCCATGCTGGATATGGGGCTGTTTGCCAATCGGTCGTTCGTGGCGGGCATCGGCGCCGTGTTTTTCTTTTTCTCGGCGATCAGTTCGTTTTTCTTCGCGCTGACGCTGCTGCTGCAGTTCGGGCTCGGCCTGGCGCCGCTGGCGGCGGGCGCGGTGTTCACGCCGTCGGCGTTGGCGTTTTTCGGCGCTTCGCTGGTGGGGCCGAGGCTGGCGGCGCGCCATGGCCATGGCGCGCTGTTGTTCGGGGTGCTGGTGTTTGCCGCGGGCCTGGCGCTCTCGGCCATGACGGCCGCGACGCAGCCGCAGAATCTGCCGCTCCTGGTGGCGTCGCTGGTGCTCAATGGGGCGGGCCAGGGGCTGGTGATCCCGCTTGCGTTCAACGCGATTCTGGGCGCGGTGCGGGAGGAGCAGGCCGGCATGGCGTCCGGGATGCTGAGCACTTTGCAGGTGGTGGGTACTTCGGTTGGCGTGGCGGTGGTGGGCGGCGTGGTGTTCGCGGTGTTGGAGGGGGCGGGAGGCCGGCCGCTTGCCGAGGGCGCCATGATCCATGGGCGGGCGCTGGCCGTCGCGATGGTCTATAACGTTGCCGCGGCGCTGGCCAGCCTGGTGCTGTTCAGGCTGGCGACGCGCAGGTAGCCCGGGCCGGCCTGCGGTGCGGCGCGCGCCGGCTAGCGGTTGCCGCGGCATTACGAGGGCGGGTTTGCCGTGCGCCGCGTTGTCCACCAGAACAGCAGCGCCAGCAGGCTGACCGCGGCGCCGAGCAGGCATACGCCGCGCCAGCCGGCATGGGCATAGCTTGCTGTCGCGCCGATCGCGCCCAGTCCGCTGCCGAAGGCGTAGAACAGCATGTAGAGGCCGACCAGGCGGCTATGGGCCTCTGGCCGGGTGCGCAGGATCAGGCTCTGGTTGGTGACGTGCAGCGCCTGTCCGCCCAGATCGAGCAGCAGGATGCCGATGACCAGCGCGCCGAGCGACCACTCCATCAGCGATAGCGGCCACCAGGCCAGCAGCAGGGCGGCCAGCGCCGCGGCGCTGGTGCGTTGGGCATGGCCCTGGTCGGCCCATTGCCCGGCCCGCGCGGCGGCAAGCGCGCCGACCACGCCGACCAGCCCGAACGCGCCGATGGCGGTGTGCGAGAAGCCATGGGGCGGGGCGCTCAAGGGAAGCACCAGCGCGCTCCAGAAGATGTTGAACGCGGCAAACATCAGCAAGGCCAGCATGCCGCGCACTTGCAGGACTTTTTCTTCGCGCAGCAGGGTCAGCATGGAGGCGATCAGCTGCCGGTAGCGCATGGCGCCGGGCGCGGCGGCCAGGGGTGGCAGCCAGCGCCACAGCGGCAGCGCAAGCGCCAGCATCAGCGCGGCGGCGCAGAGGTACACGCCGCGCCAGCCGGCCAGGTCGCTGATGCCGCCGGCAAATACCCGCGCCAGCAGCAGGCCGATGAATACGCCGCTTTGCGCTGCGCCGACCACGCGGCCTTGCTCAGGGGGCGCGGCGGCGCTGGCCGCGTAGGCGATCAAGCCCTGGGTCATGGCCGTGCCCAGCAAGCCCACGGCAAGCATGCCCGCCAGCAGGGCGGGCGCGGAGCGCGCCAGGCCCACCGCTGCCAGCGCGGCGGCCAGCGCCAGCAGTTGCAGGCCCATCAGGCGACGGCGATCGATCTGGTCGCCCAGCGGCACCAGCAACAGCAGGGCCAGCGCGCAACCTGCCTGCGTGGCCGTGACCACGCCGCCGACGGCAGCGTGGCTGATGCGGAAGTCGCGCGCCAGGGCGTCGAGCAAGGGCTGGGCGTAATAGACATTGGCCACGCTCAGGCCGCTGGCGATGGCGAACAGCCATACCAGGCCGCGGGACATGCCCGCGGCCCGGGGCGGTGCGTCGCTTCGGGCGGGCGGCAATGGCGATGCGTGAGCTGCCTTCATGATTCCGGGTCCATTCAATCTGGTTTCAAAACAAAACTTGTTGAATGCTAGGGCATGCAGTTTTAAAATGCAACCAGAAATCGCCCATGCCGCCTGGCCAGGAGAATCCATGCCAACCCGCAAACCCATGAACGACGAACCCTGCCCCGTTGCGCGCTGCGTCGACCTGATCGGCGATCGCTGGTCGCTGCTCGTCGTGCGCGACGCTTTCGATGGCACGCGCCGCTTCGGGGACTTCCAGCGCGGCCTGGGCGTGGCGCGCAACATCCTGTCCGACCGGCTGCGCAAGCTGGTGGACGCCGGCATTCTTGCCATGCAGGATGCTTCGGACGGCACGGCGTATCAGGAGTACGTGCTGACGGCCAAGGGGGAAAGCCTGTTTCCGGTCCTGGTGGCGTTGCGGCAATGGGGCGAACGGCATCTGTTCGAGCGTGGCGAACGCCATTCGGTGCTGCTCGACAGGCGCACCGGCAAGCCGGTTGCCTACATGGCGCCCACCGCGCAGGACGGCACGGCGCTGGCGCCGGCCGAGGCCGAGGTGCGCAAGGTAAAGTGAGGCCCGCGGCGCGGGCCAAGCCGGCCGGGGCTATATGGTATTTTGCCCGGTAGCGGCCGACCCGGCCGCCGGGAGCCCGCCTGCCGTGCGTCCTCCCCCTTGATTCCTGAACCCTTCTCTCGGTCAAAACATGTCCCCGCGCGGTCCTGAGTTCGCCCCTTCCTCGGCCCCGGCAAGTCCGGGCCTGCTGGCCGGGCTGTCGCCGGCCAGCTTCGGCATCGTCATGGCGACCGGCATTGTGTCGCTGGCCTGTGCTTCGCTGGGCCTGCCGTCGGTGGGCCGCTGGCTGTTCGCGCTGAATGTGCTGCTGTACGCGGTGGTGTGGGGGCTGATGCTGGCGCGGCTGCTGCGCCATCCGCGGCGCATGCGCAGCGATGCCTGCGATCATGGGCGCGCGCCGGGCTTCTTCACGGCGGTGGCTGCCAGCGGCGTGCTGGGCGGGCAGTGCCTATTGCTGGCCGACGCGCGAGGGCCGGCGATGTGGCTGGAGGCGGTCGCGGTGGTGCTGTGGGTGGTGCTGAGCTACGGCATTTTCGCGGCGGTGATGGTCAAGCGCGACAAGCCGCGCCTGGAGCAGGGCATGAGCGGCGGCTGGTTGCTGGCGGTGGTGGCGACGCAGGCGCTGGTGGGCCTGGGCGCCTTGCTTGCGCCGGGCCTGGACGCGGCGTGGCAGCAGCGGCTGGCGCTGGCGCTGCTGGGGCTGTGGCTGTGGGGCGGCGTGCTGTATGCCTTGCTGATGTCGCTGATTTTCTATCGCATCATGTTCCTGCCGCTGTCGCCGACCGATCTGTCGCCGCCGTACTGGATCAATATGGGCGCGATGGCGATTTCGACGCTGGCGGGCACGCTGCTGTTGCAGCAGTCGCATGCCTGGCCCTTGCTGCAGACGGTGCAGCCCTTCGTGCAGGGTCTGACCTTGCTATTCTGGGCCGGCGGCAGCTGGTGGATTCCGCTGCTGCTGGTGTTGGGCGTGTGGCGCCATGGCCTGCAGCGCCATCCGCTGCGCTACGAGGGCCTGTACTGGGCGATGGTGTTTCCGCTGGGCATGTACGCGATGGCCACGCACCATCTGGCCCTGGCGCTGGAGCAGGCCTGGCTGGAACCGCTGGCGCGGGCTTTCATGTGGGTGGCGCTGGGCGCCTGGGCGCTCGCGGCGCTGGGGCTGGTCGGCGCGCTGGGCCAGACGCTGCGCCGGCAGGTCAGCCCCTGGGCGCGGCGTTGAACGCGGCCCGCTGCGCGTCGAACGCGCGCCGGTAGGCCGGCCGCGCCTGGCCGCGCGCGATGTAGGCGGCGAGGTTGGGGTATGCGTCCAGCATGCCCGAGCCGTTCAGCCTGCGCAGTACCGTCACCATCAGGAGGTCGCCGGCGCTGAATGGACCGTCGAGCCAGTCGGCCTGGCCCAGACGACGCGAGAGGCTTGCCAGGCGCTGCCGGATGCGGTCTTCGAGTACCTGCAGGCGCTGCGCGTACCAGGGCGCGTCCCGTTCGAGGACGGTCGCGATCGCGCGTTCGAAGATGGGCGGCTCCACGGTGTCGAGCGCGGCGAACATCCAGGCGATGGCGCGTGCCCGGGCGTTCGCGTCGTCCGGCAGCAGGCCGCCATGGCGCTCGGCGACATGCAGGACGATGGCGCCCGATTCGAACAGGGCGAGCCCGTCTGCTTCGTAGGTTGGAATCTGGCCGAAGGGGTGGAGGGCCAGGTGGGCGGGCTGCTTCATGGCTTCGAATGACAGCAGCCGCGCGCGGTAGGGCTGGCCGACTTCTTCGAGGGCCCAGCGCACCCGCATGTCGCGCGCCAGGCCGTTGCCGCCGTCGGGCGAGCGTTCAAAAGCGGTAATGGTGGGGATCATGGGAGGCCTCCGGTAGCGCGCGCGGCCAGGGCGGACGTTGCCGCGGACGCGCCGCGCCACGGGTATTCGAGTTGCATGGCGACGACGCTGGCGGTGGGCGCGCCGTAGCGGCCGGCGATGGCGCGCAGGGTCCGCTCGAGGGCCTGCGCAGGCGCCTGGTCGGTGTAGGTGGCGATGCGCCGCGTGGCCGGCCAGTCGGCGGCCGCCGCCTGGGGAATGACGCGCACCTTGTTGCGGGTTTCGACGGCGCCCGATGCCTGGGCGTAGGAGACGGCTTGGGAACGGTAGGTGCGCGACCAGGCGTCGGCGGCCAGGGCCAGCGAGACCTCGTCCATGCCGGGCCGCAGTTCGATGCCGATTTGCTCGCGGTTCCAGAACGCGAGGACGTTGCCGAGCACGGTGGTCGCGAACGGGCGCGTCAGGGCGAAGGCGCCGCTGGCGTGGCCGATGTCCCAGGCGGGGATGGCCAGGTCCTGGGCGACGGCCCGGGCTTTGTCGCGCCCGGCGATGGCTTCGATCAACAGCAGCGTCATGGGCATGGACGCGGTGATGCCGGTGGTGGTGGCGACGCCGCGGTCGGCCACCACGCGCCGGTCGGCGACGTAGCGGATCGACGGGTGCCGGCCGAGCATTTCCTTCAGGTAGTACCAATGGGTGGTGGCGCGCTTGCCGTCGAGCAGGCCCGCGGCGGCGACGACCTTGGCGCCGGCGCATACGCCGATGATGGTCGCGCCCTTGCGCGCCTGTTCGCGCAGCCAGGCGAGCACGGCGGGGTCGTCGTCGCGGCTCATGGCGGGGACGATGACGTAGTCGGCGCCGGCGGGGTTGCGCGCGTCGAAGGCGCCGATGGTCGCGTCGGCCTCGATGGCGAGCGCCGGAAACAGCGTGACCGGGCCGGGTCCGGTCGCCAGCGTGACGACGTCGGCCACGTCGGCGCGCCGCAGGATGCCGGTGGGCACCAGGTAGTCGGTGGTTTCGGTGGCGTCATTGATGCCGACGACGGCGATGAGCGGCCGGTGCCGCCGCGTTGGCGCCAGCGAGGCCAGCAGGGCGGTTGTTTCGCCGGCCGCGACGGGCGGGCCGGCCAGCCCGGCGGGCGCCGGCGGCAGGCTGAGCAGCCAGGCGCCGAAGCCGCCCAGCGCGAGCAGCAGGAGTGGCAATGCGACCCTCAATATGGGACGCTTGCGGAGGCGCTTGACCATGATCGGGTTCTCCTCTGGGGAGGCGTCAGCCGTCCGGTTCAACGCTACCACTGCCAGGGCTATGGGTCCATGCTCCTGTGCACCTCACGATCCAGATAGTCTTCCACGGCGCTCTCCACTGTGGGATGGAAGCGGTCGGCGCCGAATACCTCGGACAGCTCGAAGCGCTTGAGCTTGTCGCGCACCGGGTCTTTCATTTCGGCGAAGTGCAGGGCGATGCCGGACTCGGCCAGGTGATGGCCCAGCTCGCGCAGCATGTCGGCCGAGGTGACGTCGACGCTGGTGACGGGTTCGGCCGTCACGACGACGCGCCGCACCGGGGTGGGCGAGGCGTGCACGGCTTCCAGCAGCCGTTGCTGGAACAGTTCGGCGTTGGCGAAGAACAGCGGTGCGTCCCAGCGGAACAGCACCAGGCCGTCGATCAGCGCGGCGTGCGGGTAGCGTTTCAGGTCGTGGTAGCCGCGCAGGTCGGGCACGCGGCCGAGCACGGCGAAGTGCGGCCGCCAGCCGTCCCAGAGGAATTCGAGGACGGCGATCACGACGGCCAGGCAGATGCCGGGGATGGCACCGAATGCGACCACCGCGGCAAAGCACAGCATGGACAGCCAGAATTCCCATTGCTGGATGCGGAAGATGCGCCGCAGGTCCTTGAATTCGAACAGGCCGATGGCGGCGGCGATCACGACGGCGGCCATGGCGCTGCTGGGCAGGTAACGCAGCAGGTTGGGCGCGGCCAGCAGCAGGGCGGCCACGGCCAGCGCGCCGACGACGCCGGCCAGCTGGGTGCGCGAGCCCGCGGCTTCGGCCACGGGCGTGCGCGAGGCGCTGCTGCTGACCGGAAAGCCTTGGAAGAAGCCGGTCGCGAGGTTGGCCACGCCCAGCCCGACCATTTCCTGGTTCGGGTCGACGCGCGTATGCGTGCGCGCGGCGTAGGTACGCGACAGCACGCTGGTGTCCGCAAACGAGATCAGGGCGACGGCGCAGCCGCCCAGCACGATCTTGGCGAGATCGGCGTTGCTGAGCCACGGTATCGTGAAGCCGGGCAGCCCCTGGGGGATCTCGCCCAGTACCTGCACGCCGCGGGCGTCCAGGCCGAACAGGCTGACGGCCAGCGTGGCCAGGACGACCGCGATCAGGATGCCGGGCAGGCGCCTGAAGCGCTTGAGCAGCAGGATGAGGGCCAGGGTCGCGGCTCCCACCGCCAGGCTGTAGCCGTTGGCCTGGCCGTCGAGCACGGCCCGCGCGAGCTGCCAGAGTTCGCGCAGCGGGCCGCCGTCGTCGGTGGGGATGGCGAACAGCTTGGGCAGCTGGCTCGCCAGCACGACCAGCGCGATGCCGTTCATGTAGCCATAGCGGATGGGCTTGGACAGCAGTTCGGTGACGAAGCCGAGCCGCAGCAGGCCCAGGACGATGCAGAACAGCCCGGAGACGATGGCCATGAGGCTGGCGGCGGCCACCGCGCGCATGGGGTCGCCGTCCGAGACGCTGAGCACGACCGCGAGGATGGGCGCGGCCAGCGCCGAATCCGGACCCAGGACGAGGATGCGGCTGGGGCCGAACAGCGCGTAGGCGAGCAGCGGGACGATGGTGGCGTACAGGCCGTAGACGCCCGGCACGCCCGACGCTTCGGCATAGGCGATGCCCACCGGCACCAGCATGGCCGTGAGCACCAGGCCGGCGGCCAGGTCGCGCGGCAGCCAGGCCGCCCGGTAGGTCCTCAATACGGTCAGTCCGGGCAGCCAGCGCAGCCAGGGCCGGTGGGGCGTGTCGGCAGTGGAGGAGGCCATGCAGCGTCTTCGCGGGGAGTGGTACGGTGGGCCGATTCTACCGGCCCCGCGCCGGCGGCGGGGCGAGGCGTGCGGCGAGCCGGTCATTGCGCCAGGTCAAGCGCCGCCCGCGGCGCGGGGTCGCCTGACCGGGCCGCCTGATCCATAATCGGGATGAACCCGCCGGGCGCGGCGCGGCTTGCCGCGCCATGGGGCGCCGCCGCGGCCATTCGGAGGAAGACTGCGATGAATCAGCGCGAGCATTGGCAATCCGGATACGGCCCTGTCCGACACCGCGTCGACACGGTCGAGCGCGTGGACGCGCTGGTGCGGCGCCTGGCGGCCAGCGGGCGGGTCGCCGGCCCGGACAGCGCGTACGCCATGCTGGCCGCGGCCGACCGGCTGAGCTGCATGGCCATGAGCGTGGTGGCCCATATGACGTACGCCCGGCGCATCGACCTGGCCGGCGCGCCGCTGGCTGCGGCCGACTTCAAGCCCGATCCGCAGGGCCATACCGGCGGGGCCCTGAACATGGTGCCGGCCTTCGTGGCCTACCTGCTGGCCAATGCGCTGACGGGCCGCACGCGCGGCTGGCTGATGGGGCAGGGCCATTGCGTGGCCGCCATCGAAGCCGTCAATGCCCTGACCGGCGATGTGTCCGCGGCGCAGCGGGGCCGTTACGATCGCACCGAGGCCGGGCTGGCGCGCCTGCTCACCGACTTCTATTCCTATGCCATCGACGCCGCCGGCCTGCCCGCCGTTCCACTGGGCAGCCATGCGGGGCCCAGCACGGCCGGCGCGGTTTTCGAGGGCGGCTATCTAGGCTTTGCCGGCCTGCAATATGTGCACATGCCGCTGCCCGGCGAGGGCCTGGTGGCTTTCCTGAGCGATGGGGCCTTCGAGGAGCAGCGCGGCTCCGACTGGGCCCCGCGCTGGTGGCGGGCCGAGGACTGCGGCCAGGCCGTGCCCGTGATGATTCTCAACGGACGGCGCATCGAGCAGCGCACGCAGATCGTGCAGGAGGGCGGCGCGCATTGGCTGGCCGAGGACCTGCGGCACAACGGTTTCGAGCCGCTCATCGTCGATGGACGCGACCCCGCGGCGATGGCCTGGGGCATCCTGGCGGCCGAGGAGCTACTGGCCGCCGGCGTGGCGGCGGCGGACTTCCGGTATCCGGCGCGCCTGCCCTACGTCATCGCCGAGACGGAGAAAGGGTTCGGGTTTCCCGGCGCCGGCACCAACGCCGCGCACAACCTGCCGCTGGGCGGCAACCCGCGGGTCGACGGCGCGGCCCGCGATGCCTTCAACGCCAGCGCACGCGCGCTGTTCGTGCCCGCGGCGCAGCTCGATGCCGCGATCGCCGCGCTTGCCAATCACGGCGAGCAGGCCCGGCCGCGCGAAAGCGCGCATCCCATGGCGCATCGCCATCCCGATGCGCCGGCGCTGCCCGAGCCCGCCTGGGAGGCCGTCGGCGGGCAGGGCAGCGCCATGGCCGCGCTGGATCGCTGGTTCCTCGACCTGGTGCGGGCCAATCCGGGCCTGCGGGTGCGCATCGGCAACCCGGATGAGCTGGCCAGCAACAAGATGGGCGGCGCGCTGGCGCGGCTCAAGCATCGCGTCAACCATCCGGAAGCCGGGGTGGCGGAAGACCTGCTGGGTTCCGTCATCACCGCCCTGAACGAGGAGGCCGTGGCCGCCGCCGCGCTGGCCAACAAGGCGGGCCTGAATCTCATCGTGAGCTACGAAGCCTTCGCGATGAAGATGCTGGGCCTGCTGCGCCAGGAGATCATCTTCGCGCGCCGCCAGAAAGAACTCGGGCAGGCGCCGGGATGGCTGTCGGTGCCGCTGGTGGTGACCTCCCATACCTGGGAGAACGCCAAGAACGAGCAGTCCCACCAGGACCCCACCATCGGCGAGGCCTTGCTGGGCGAGATGTCCGATACCTCGCGCGTGCTGTTCCCGGTGGATGGCAACAGCGCCGCGGCCGCGCTGCGCGACGTCTATGCACGGCGCGCCCAGCTGGCCTGCGTGGTGGTGTCCAAGCGCGACGGCGCGCATCGCTTCGATGGGCCGGCTGCCCGGGCGCTGGTCGAGCAGGGTGCCGGCCACGTCGCGGGCGACCCGCAAGACTGCCTGCTGCAGTTCGTCGCCATCGGCGCCTATCAGCTGGAGGAAGCCCTCAAGGCGCGGGCCCATCTGGCGCGCCTGGGCCATGAGTGCTGCGTGTCGGTGGTGCTGGAGCCCGGCCGCCTGCGCATCCCGCGCGATGCGATCGAGGCCGCTTTCGTGCTGTCCGACGCTGCGTTGCACGCGTTGTTTCCGCCGGGCCTGCCGCGCGTATTGCTCTGCCACACCAGGCCCGAGCCCATGCTGGGCATCCTGCGCCGGCTCGACGACGGCCCGGCCCGCACCCGAGCGCTGGGCTATATCAGCCGCGGCGGCACGCTGGATGTGCCGGGGATGCTGTTCGCCAACCGTTGCACCTGGGCACATGCGGTCGATGCCGCCGCCGCGGTGGCCGGCTGGCGGCGCGAGGCGGTGCTCGACGCGGCCAGGCTGAGCGCCGTCGACGGCCGGGGCAACCCCGCCGACCTGCTGGTCGTGCAAGCCTGAAGCGAAAGGAGAACGCCATGCTTACACTGACCTGCCTGGGCGGCGCCGGCACCGTCACCGGATCCAAGCACCTGCTGCGCCACGGCGACACCCGCCTGCTGGTCGACTGCGGCCTGTTCCAGGGGATGAAGAACCTGCGCGAACTCAACTGGCAGCCCTTGCCGGTCGCGCCGGCCGATATCGACGCGGTGGTGCTGACCCACGCCCATCTCGATCACTGCGGCTACCTGCCGCGGCTGGTGGCCGAAGGCTTCCGGGGCAGGATCCACGCCACGCCGGCGACTCGCGATGTGGCCGAGCTGATCCTGCTCGACAGCGCTAACCTGCAGGAGAAGGACGCCGAGTTCGCCAACCGTAAGGGGTTTTCCAAGCACCGGCCGGCGCTGCCGCTTTATCGCGTGGTCGACGCCGAACGCGCGCTGGCGCGCTTCTCCGATGTGGCGCTGCACCGGGAGACCGCCTTGCCGGGCGGCGCGACGCTGACGCTGCGCCGCGCCGGGCATATCCTGGGCGCGAGCACGGCGCAGATCGACATCGGCGGCATGCGCGTGGTTTTCTCCGGCGACCTGGGCCGCTACAACGACCCGGTGATGCACGATCCCGAGGATGTGCGGCAGGCCGACTATATTGTCGTCGAATCCACCTACGGCAACCGGCGCCATGACGCCGCCGACCCCATCGAGGCGCTGGGCGCGGTCATCGAGCGTACCGTGTTGCGCGGCGGCACCGTCGTCATCCCCGCCTTTGCCGTGGGCCGGGCGCAGACCTTGATCCACGCGCTCTGGAAGCTGCGCCAGGCGGGCCGGCTGCGCAACGTCCCGGTCTACCTGGACAGCCCCATGGCAACCAGCGCCACCGAACTGCTGGCGCGCCATGCCAGCGAGCACAAGCTGAGCGCGCAAGACTGCGAGGCCGCCTGCGCGGCCGTGACCTATGTGCGCGACGTCGAGGGCTCCAAGGCGCTGTCGGCCAACCGCTACCCCAAGGTCGTCATTTCGGCCAGCGGCATGGCAACCGGCGGCCGGGTGCTGCACCATATGGCCGCGTTCGGCAGCGACCATCGCAATACCTTGCTGTTCGCGGGATTCCAGGCGGCCGGCACGCGCGGCCGCAAGCTGCTCGACGGCGCCACCGAAACCAGGATCTACGGGCAATGGATACCGGTCAAGGCCGAAGTCGCCGAATTGCCGATGCTGTCCGCGCATGCCGACAGCGATGAGCTCATGCGCTGGCTGTCGGGCTTCCGGGAGGCGCCGCGGCGGGTCTTCATCGTCCACGGCGAGCCGCAGGCCTCGGAAGCCCTGCGCGAGCGCATCCAGCGCGAACTGAGCTGGCAGGCCACCGTGCCTTTGCAGGATCACGGCTACACGCTGTGAGCGGCGCGCCGGATCGGGGCTAGCCGGCCTGGCCGCGCGGCGGATGCAAGGCGGCGGGCGAGGTGTAGCGACGCGGCGGCACGCCGACGATGCGCTTGAAATAGCGCGTGAAGTGGCTTTGGTCGAAGAAGCCGCTGGAGAGGGCGGCGTCGGTGATGGAGGTGCCGCGCAGCAGCAGGCGCTTGGCGCGCTCGACGCGCAGCTGCGTCTGGTAGGCGTGCGGCGGAATGCCGATCTCGCGCGCGAACAGGCGGTTCAGGTGGTACGGGCTGGTATGGGCCACGTCGGCCAGTTGCGCCATGCTGAGGGTGTCGCGGTAATGGGCGTCGATGTAGTCGCGCACCAGCAGGGCCTTGCGACGGTTGCGGGCGACCGGCCGGGGTGCGATGGGCCGGGCGCCGAAGCCGCCGACCAGGCACTGCAGCAAGGCCAGCAGGCGCGATTCCTGTTCCAGCGGATTGGCGTTGGCGCGGGTGTGCGCATGGGTATCGGCGAAGCGCCGGATGAAGGCCGCATCGCGTATCACCAGGTCGTCGAAGACGGGCAGGCCGCGGTCTTCGCCGCGCAGGCTGGTGGCGATGTCCTGCATCTGGCGCGGGTCGACGAACATCAGCAGCGAGGTGTCGAGGCGATTGCGCACGCCCACCTTGACGACGCTGTGCACTTCGCCCGGATGGAACAGGATGACGCTGCCAGGCGGCGCGTTCCAGGTTCTGCCCTCGCACAGGTACTCGCCGGGATCGCGCGTGGTGATGCCGATCTGGTAGGTGTCGTGCGCGTGCCTGGGCAAGGCGGTGGGCATGCCGGTATGCGCCTCCAGCACCACGCCGCCACAGCGCCAGGCATGTATGGCGCTCTGCCCGTCGCACAGGACGCCGGGCTCCTGGGAAACGCCAGGAGGAATCGGGTTTGCCGTCTTGTCCATGGCCGCTGCCTGCCTCCGTCGTTGGAATTCCTGATGAGGGCAGTCTAGGCAAACCTGCGCCGACACTCCATAAAGCAGCGCGAATAAGAAATATGCGTGATTGCTTATGTTTCCCTGCGGCGCCGGTTGATTTTCCGCGCCGATGCGGGTTTTCATGGGGCGGGCGGCATGCGCGGCGCGCGCGGGACTTCCGCAAGAACGTACAAGCGGCGGTCTGCCTTCGCTTCCTACACTGGCTGCCCGGAACGTACGAGGCGTTCCCGCAGAACAACAGGGAGCAGGCATGTCTGGAAATCCTTCGACGCATCAACCCCGGCGGCGCGCGTTGCTGGCGATGGCTGGCGCCGCCATGATCGCAGGGCCGGCCATTGCCCGGCCGCGTTTTCCGGATAGATCCATCCGGCTGGTCGTGCCATGGCTGCCCGGGTCGGCGGCCGATAACGAATTGCGCGCGCTGGCCCACGTGGCCAGCCGCGATTTCGGCCAGTCGGTCGTCATCGAGAACAAGGCGGGCGCCAGCGGCATCCTGGGTGCGCAGATGATCGCTGCCGAAAAGCGCGCCGACGGCTATCTGTTGACGCAGATGCACTCCACGGCGTTTCGCATGACCGCGATGATGGACAAGCCGCCCTATGACGTGATGAACGACTACAGCTGGATCATCCAGCTGGTCGGCTACTCCTATGGCACCGTCGTGCGGGCCGATTCGCGCTGGAAGGATTGGAACGAATTCGTCGCGTACTCGAAGGCCAATCCGGGCAAGGTGACATTGGGCACGGCCGGCGTCGGCACGACGCAGCACATCACCATGATGCAGGTGGCCAGGAAGCTGGGCATCGAGTGGCTGCACGTGCCGTTTCGCGGCGGCGGCGACGAAGCGCAGGCGTTGCTGGGCGGGCAGATCGACGCGGTCGCGTCGTCGACATACTGGGCCGAGCTGGTCAATGCCGGCAAGCTGCGCCTGCTGGCCACCTTCGGCGTGGAGCGCGTCAAGCGCTTCCCGGACGTGCCGACGCTGCGCGAGCTGGGCGTGGACATTGCCCAGATCGCGCCCTACGGCCTGGTCGCGCCCCGCGGCCTGGACCCCGACGTCAAGCGCGTGCTGCATGACGGCTTCAGGAAGGCGCTGTATTCGCCGGAACACCAGGCCGCCATCGAACGCCTGGACATGCCGCTGGCCTACCTGAACAGCGAGGAATACGAGAAGGCGGCCAAGACGCTGTTCAAGGAAGAGGTCGAGGCGATCCGCAGCCTTGGCTTGAAGAACGGTTGAAGGGCGTCAGGCCCGTATTGCGAACATGGAGAATGCCTTGAGTACTTTGCCCCTGACGACGCCGTCGGCGGAATTGCCGCGCTTCGGCCCGCCCCACATCCCCATCCGCGAGGACTGGCTGGACCAGCAACGCGAGGAGATCCTCGATCCCGGCCTGCCCATCGTCGACGCCCACCACCATTTGTGGGACCGGCCCGGGCAACGCTATATGTTCGAGGATTTCCTGCGCGATACGGGCAGCGGCCACAACATACGCGCGACCGTGTACGTGCAGTGCCGTTCGATGTACCGCCTGGACGGGCCCGCCGAAATGCAGCCGGTGGGCGAGGCCGAGTTCGTCAACGGCGTGGCGGCTTGCAGCGCCAGCGGCGTGTATGGCCCCATACGCGCCTGCGCCGCGATCGTGGGCTACGCGGACCTGGCGCTGGGCGCCGCGGTCGAGGACGTGCTGCACGCGCTGCTGCGCGCCGCGCCCGATCGCCTGCGGGGCGTGCGCAACATGACCGCGGCGCATGCATCGCCGGCGGTGGCGCCGGGTTTCGGCCGGGTGCCGGAAGGCCTGTTGTCGGATGCGCGGTTTCGCGCCGGCTATGCGCGGCTCGCGCCATTGGGGCTGTCGTACGACGTATGGGCTTTTCACAGCCAGTTGGGGGAAGTGCTGGACCTGGCGCGCGCGCATCCGGACACGGTGTTGATCGTCAACCATGCCGGCGGTCCGCTGGGCATAGGCCCATATGCCGGGCAGCGCGATGCGGTCATGCGCGATTGGGATGGCCACCTGCGCGCGCTGGCCGATTGCCCCAACGTGGTGCTGAAACTGGGCGGGCTGGGCATGCATATCAGCGGCCTGCGCTTTCACGAGCAGGACGCGCCGCCGTCGTCCGAGGCCTTGGCCGAGGCCTGGCGGCCATGGGTCCAGACCGCGATAGAGCGGTTCGGCGCGCAGCGCTGCATGTTCGAAAGCAATTTCCCGGTGGACAAGGGCATGGCGGCCTATGCCGCGGTCTGGAACGCCTTCAAGCGCCTGGCGCGGGGCGCGACGCCGCAGGAGCGGCAAGCCCTGTTCGCCGGCACGGCCGCGCGCGTCTATCGCCTGCCGGTCTCGGTACTGGCCTGAGCCTCGGCTCAGGGCGGGCCGCCGGGGCCCCGCGCGGCGACACGCAGGGCCCCGGCGTGCGGGCTCATTCCAGCCGGATATCTCCGGCCACGATCACCTCGCGCCACTTGACGACCTCGTCGCGCACCAGCGTGGCCAATTGCTGCGGCGTGCCGGGGCCGGGGTCCGCGCCCTGTTCGGCGAAGCGGCGCTGCAGGTCGGGGTCGGCCAGCGCGCGGTTGGTGGCCGCGTTGATGGCCGCGATGGCGGCCGGCGGCGTGCCGGTGGGCGCATACAAGGCGAAGAACGAGGTGACGTTGAAGCCGGGCAGGGTTTCGGCCACGGTGGGAACGTCGGGCAGCGAGCCCACGCGGCGGCTGCCGGTGACGGCAAGCGCGCGAACGGTGCCGGCCTTGATCTGCGCCATGGCCGTGGGCAGGTTGTCGAACATGGTCGCCAGGTGGCCGCCGACCAGGTCGGTCATGGCGGGCGCGCTGCCCTTGTAGGGAACGTGCACCATGTTCACGCCGGCGACGTTCTTGAACAGTTCCCCGGCCATGTGCAGCGACGAACCCGCGCCTGCCGAGCCGAACGTCAGCTCGCCCGGCCTGCTTTTGGCCAGCGCCACCAGGTCGGCCACGCTGCGCACCGGCAGGTCGTTGTTGACGATGAGCACATTGGGCGCGTAGGCGACCATGGCCACCGGCGCGAAGTCGCGCACGAAATCGAAGGGCAGTTTGCGTCCGGCGGCCTGGTTGACGGGGTTGTTGAACGAGCCGAGGTACCAGGTCAGCCCGTCCGGCCGGGCGCGCGCGACGTCGGCGGCGGCGATGTTGCCGTTGGCGCCCGGTTTGTTTTCCACCACGATCCGGGCCTCGAGCAGCGGCCCCAGTTTCTCGGCGATGATGCGGGCCACCGCATCGGAGGTGCCCCCGGGCGAGAAACCGACTAGCAAGCGTACGGTCTTGCCGGCCAATGGGTTGTCGGGGCGGCCGTCGCCCTGGGCCAGGGCGGGCATGGCGGCGGCCGCGGCGAGGGCGAATCCGGCCAGGGTCTTGGGTATCAGCATGGGGGGTCTCCATATCGTGGGGCGGGCCGCCTGTCGCGGCGCCGCATTGGGCGGGGCGGCGCACGGCATGCGGGTGCGTGGCCGTGCGCCGCAGGCGGGAGTCTGGCGGGGGGCAGGGCGGGGTCGATAGGATGAAATTGCTGACTTGCCCGGGCTGGATGAGGGCTTGCCGTCCAGGTCCGCAAGAACGTACAAGCGGCCTGCCCACCGCGCGCCGTAGACTGGCTGCTCATAGAAATCCAGACAATCGCCATGCGCCGCGCAACACGACGCGGCGGGCAACCACGGACCGGAGGAGCCGCCCATGTACCCCATCAATCTGACGCGCCTGAAGACGGCGCTGGCCGCAACCCTGGCGGTTGCCGCCCTGGCGGCGGCAGCGCCCGCCGCCGCGGACTGGACGCCCGATCGCCCGCTGCGCATCGTTTCGCCCTATGCCGCGGCCGGCACCAACGACCTGCTGGCGCGCCTGATGGCGCAGAAGCTGGGCGAGCGGCTGGGCAAGAGCATCGTGGTGGAGAACCGCGCCGGCGCCAACGGAATCATCGGCGCCGAGTACGTGGCCAAGATGCCGGGCGACGGCTACACCATGCTGATGGGCAATTCCGCCACGCATGGAATCAATCCCAATCTGTACGCCAAGCTGTCCTATGACGCGGACAAGGATTTCACGCCCATCGGCCTGATCGCCTCGGTGCCGCTGCTGCTGGTGGTGGGCCCCAAGGTCGAGGCCAACTCCCTGCAGGACCTGATCGCGCTGGGCAAGTCCCAGCCAGGCCAGGTCAGCTTCGCCTCCTCGGGCGTGGGATCTTCGCCGCAGCTGGCGGGCGAGCTTTTCAAGAGCATCTCGGGCCTGGACATCATCCACGTGCCGTACAAGGGGGATTCGCCCGCGCTGACCGACGTGCTGGGCGGCCAGGTGACGATGATGTTCGCCAATATCCCGTCGGCGCTGCCGATGGTGCGCGCCGGCAAGCTGAAGGCGCTGGCGATGACCGGGGCGGCACGTACGTCCGCCGCGCCGGAGATCCCGACCATGGCCGAGGCAGGCCTGCCCGGGGTGGAAATCAGCGCCTGGTATGGCCTGATGGCGCCTGCCGGCTTGCCGCCCGCGGTGCTGGCCCGCCTGAACGCCGAGCTGAACGCGGTGCTCCAGCTGCCGGATGTGCAGACCCGCATCCGCGAGCTGGGCGCCGAGCCGTCCCAGCCTGGTCCGCCGGCGCAGTTCCAGCAGTTCGTCGATGCCGAGCTGGCCAAGTACGGCAAGGTCATCAAGACGGCGGGCATCGCCGCCGAGTAATGCCGGGCGGCCCCGTCCGGCCGCCTTTTCTCTCCCCAACCGGTTTCCAGCCCGCAGGCGCTTCGCGCCGCGCGGGCCGGGACAGTGCAGCCTTTTTTCGCAACAACGCATCAATCAAAGGAAGATCATGAGCAAGGGACCTCTGCAAGGAATACGCGTCCTGGATTTCACCCGGTTCCTGGCGGGACCTTACGCCACCATGCTGATGGCGGACCTGGGCGCCGACGTGGTCAAGATCGAGGAGCCCGGCGGCGACCATACGCGCACCAGCGGACCCTACCTGGACGCGGCGACCAAGGACCAGGACATCGGCGGTTTCTTCAACAGCCTGAACCGCAGCAAGCACGGTATCTGCATCGACCTGAAATCCCCGGGCGGCCGCGACCTGGTGCTGCGCATGGTCAAGGACGTGGACGTGGTGGTGGAGAACTTCCGCGGCGGCGTCATGGAGAAATACGGCCTGGACTATGAAACGCTGTCCCGGATCAATCCGCGCCTGGTCTATGCGTCGGTGCGCGGCTTTGGCGACCGGCGCACCCTGGGCACGCACTATCCGGAGCGGCCGACCGTGGACCTGCTGGTCCAGGCGGTCTCCGGCATCATGGGCATTACCGGTTCGGCCGATGGCCAGGTCTACAAGATCGGCCCGGGCGTGGGCGACATCTTCCCCGGCACGATGTGCCTGGTGGGGATCCTGGCCGCCCTGCAATGGCGCGAGCGTTCGGGCGAGGGCCAGTACGTCGATACGTCGATGTACGACTGCATGCTTTCGCTGTGCGAGCGCATGCTGTACCAGCATTCCTATACCGGCGAAATTCCCGGGCCCATGGGCAACGCGCACCCGTTCTCGGCGCCGTACACCATGTACCCGGCGGCCGACGGCAACTTCGTGGTGGCCGCGCCCAACGACAAATTCTGGCGCCGCATCGCCACCGCGATCGGCCAGCCCGAGCTGGGCGCCGATCCGCGCTTCGCCACGCGCGCCGCGCGCCGCGAACACCGCGGCGAGATCGACGACATCATGCGGGCGTGGTCCAGCGTGCGCAAGCGCGACGATGTCATGGCCGCCTTGCTGGACAACGATGTACTGGCGGCGCCCGTGAACAACGCGGCCGATATCTTCGCCGACCCGGAGGTGCGCAAGCGCCGCATGCTGGTGGACATCGACCCCTACCCCCAGGCTCCGCGCAAGGTGCAGGTGGCCGGCACGCCCCTGAAATTCACCAAGACCGAAACCCAGCCTCAGCGGCGCGCGCCGCTGGTGGGCGAACACACCCACGATGTCCTGACGCGCATGTTCGGCCTGAGCGCCGCGGAGGTGGAAGCGCTGGAGCGCGACGCGATCGTTTCCCGCCGCGAACCCGAGTCCGCCGGAGCGTGACATGAGCAACCCAAAAACCAACCCGTTGTACGCCCTGAAGGACCGCTATGCGGTGGTCGGCGTGGGCACCACGCCGTATGGCAGTTTTCCCGAGCTGGACGAGTACGGCCTGGGCGCGTGGGCGTTCAAGAACGCCATCGATGACTGCGGCCTGGACAAGAACCAGGTCGACGGCCTGGGCGTATGCCGCGTGCCGTCGTACACCCGCATGGGCGAGGTGCTGGGACTGAACCCGCGCTGGACCCTGACCCTGCCCGCGCATGGCCGCATGTCCGGCATTTCCATCGTCGAGGCGGTGGCGGCGCTCAATGCGGGGCTGACCGACTACGTGGCGTTGATCTACACCAATATCGGGCGCTCACGGCGCGTCAACTATGGCGGCGACGAAAGCCCCAACATCTGGAATCCGTGGGGCTTCACCTCGCCGGGCGCCGGCCATGCGCTGATGTTCCAGCGCCATGCGCAGCAGTACGGCACCACGGGCCGCGACCTGGCGGAAGTGGCGGTGGCATTCCGCCACCACGCCTGCCTGAACCCCGATGCGGTGATGAAGACGCCCATCACGATCGACGACCACGAGAACTCGCGGCACATCGCCGCGCCGCTGCGCCTGCTGGACTACTGCCTGATCAACGACGGCGCGGTCTGCCTGATCCTGACCTCCACCGAGCGCGCGCGCGACCTGAAACGCCCGCCGGTCAGGATTTCCGGCATCGGTGCGCGCGAGACCTATGTCGAGTCTTCGCTGCCGAACTTCTCCAGCAACTTCTGGTACGACGCCTTGCAGGACACCGCCGCCGAGGTCTACGGCATGGCGGGGATCGGGCCGCAGGATGTGGACGCCCTGATGTGCTACGACAACTTCAGTCCCACGGTGCTGTTCAGCCTGGAGGGCATGGGTTTCTGCGGTCGTGGCGAGGGCGGCGCCTTCGTGCGCGATGGCCGCCTGAAGCTGGGCGGCGGCCTGCCCACCAACACCGACGGCGGCCATCTTTCCAATTCGTATATGCAGGGCTGGGGCCTGAATGCGGAGGCCGTGCGCCAGGCGCGCGGCGACGGCGGCGAGCGTCAGGTGCCTGGTTGCCGCGTCGTGCAGTACGTGGCGGCGACGCCGTGCACCCGTTCCATCATCTACACGGCCGATTGACGCGCCGCCACGAGGACATACCTATGACGCCTGGTTTTCCCCTACCCAAGCCGGACGTGCTGAGCCAGCCGTTCTGGGATTTCGCGCAGCGCGGCGTGCTGTCGTTGCAACGCTGCCGGCATTGCGGCGATGTGCATTTTCCCGCTGCGCCCGTATGCCCGGCCTGCCTTTCCGAACAGCAGGAATGGGCGCCGGCCAGCGGCCGCGGCACCCTGTTTTCGTGGTGCGAGTTCCACAAGGGCTATTGGGACTCGGTGGCCAGCCTGCTGCCGTACCGCGTCGCCGTGATCAGGCTGGACGAAGGCCCGCTGCTGATCAGCAACCTGGTGGACGTGCAGGATGACGCCGCCTTGCGGGCCGACGCGCCCGTGGAAGTGGTGTTCCGCCCGGTATCGGCCGATATCAACCTGCCGGTGTTCCGGCTGAGCCATGCTTGCCGAAACGAGGTCTAGCGTATGAATGCGAGTGTCGAACCCTTGCTTGAATCGCAGGAACCGCTGCCTGCCTGCACGCCGCCGGCGTTCGCGGTTCCTCCGGGTGCCTGCGATACCCATGCCCATATCTTCGGGCCTGTCTCCCGTTATCCGCTGGATCCCAAGCGCACCTTCAATCCGCCGCGCGCCGGCATCGACGACTATCGGCGCCTGCTGTCCGCGCTGGGGCTGGAGCGCGCAGTGATCGTGCACTCCGGCGCCTACGGAACCGATATCTCGGTGACGCGCGATGCCTTGCTGGCTTCCGGCGGCAAATGGCGCGGCATCGCGCTGGTCGATCGCAATGTCACGCGCGACGCATTGGCCGACATGCACGCGGCCGGCTTTCGCGGGGTGCGCTTCAACTTCATCTTCGGCCACAAGAACGAGGAAGACGATGTCCTGGAGATCGCGCGGCGCATCGCGGAGTTCGGCTGGCATATCCAGCTGCTGGTCGATGCACGCACCTTGCCGGATCTGCTGCCGCTGATCCGGCGCCTGCCGGTCATGGTCGTGATCGACCACATCGGCCGCATGCCGACTTCCGCCGGTATCGGCGACCCCGGCTTCCAGGCCTTGCTGGGGCTGCTGCGCGAGCGGCGCTGCTGGGTCAAACTTTCCGGCGCCAATCGCATGGGCGACCCCACGCCGCCCTATGCCAGCGTGGTGCCGTTCGCCCATGCGCTGGTCGAGGCCGGCGCGGATCACCTGGTCTGGGGCACCGACTGGCCCCATGTCCGCGAGCCGGGCGCCATCCCCAACGACGGCGACCTGCTCAACCTGCTGCAGCTGTGGGTGCCCGACGAACGCCTGCGCAACGCCATTCTCAGCGACAACCCCGCCCGCCTGTACGGCTTCGCGCCAGGCGGCAAGGAGCCCCAGCCATGACATCCACTGCAATCGAGAAGATCGCCGCCTTCGTCGCCGGCTTCGACCCAGCCGGGGCCACGCCCGCCGCCCGTCATGTCGCGGCGCGCGCCTTGTACGACACGATCGCGGCGGCGATCGCCGGCGCCGACGAACCCGCATCGCGGCTGATGATGGATTATGCCCGCGGCCACAGCGCGCCGGGCATGGCCACCGTCTGGGCCACCGGCGATCGCCTGCCGGTGGAGCTGGCGGCCCTGGTGAACGGCACCATGGGGCATGCGCTGGATTTCGACGACGTGAGTTCGCCCCTGCGCGGACACCCCAGCGTGGCGATCTTTCCGGCGCTGGTGGCGTTGGGCGAGAGCCGCGGCGCGAGCGGCAAGGCGCTGATCGACGCCTATCTGGCGGGCTTCGAGGTCACCATCAAGCTGGCGCGCGCCATCGTGGACGACCAGTACGCCAAGGGCTGGCATTCGACGCCGTCGATCGCGGCGTTCGGCGCCACCGCGGCGTGCGCGCGGTTGCTGGGGCTGGACGCGGCGCGCATCGCGCATGCCATGGGTATCCTGGTCTCGCAGGTTGCCGGCACGCGGCAGAACTTCGGCACCATGTCCAAGCCGTTCCAGGCAGGGCAGGCCAACGTCATGGCGCTGCGCGCCGCCTTGCTGGCCGAGCTGGGTTTCGATGCGTCGATGGCCGCCATGGACGGCCCCCATGGCTATACGGTGCTGTATGCCGACGGCCAGGACATCCATGCGCAGCTCGACACCCTGGGCCAATTGCCCCTGGAAATCGACGCGGCCGGCATCGAGGTGAAGAAGTATCCCCTCTGCTATGCCACCCACCGGGCCATCCAGGGGGTTCTCGACCTGCGCAGGCAGCACGCGCTGGCATTCGCCGAGGTGGAGCGGGTCGAGGTGAAGACCAACTACCGGGCGACCGTGCCGTTGATCTACGACCGGCCGCGAACCGGGCTGGAGGCCAAGTTCAGCATGCATTACGCCGTGGCCGCCGCGTTGCATGACGGCGCGGTCAACCTGGCCAGCTTCGAGGATGCGGCGGTGCGGCGTCCCGCCATCCAGGCCTTCTTCGAGAAAGTGGAAATGAGCCAGGGCGAGCCGCCGATGTTCCCGCGCTGGGCGGAAGTCGTCGTGCATCTGCGCGGCGGTATCAGCCACCGCATACGCGTGGATGGCCTGCGCGGCAGCGCGCAGTTCCCGCTGAGCGACGACGAGCTGCTGGAGAAGGGCGCGGATTGCCTGGCACACGGCAAGGTTTCGCTGTCCGCCGAGCGCCTGGCGCGCGCCTGCTTCGACCTGGATGCGACGCCGCTGCAGACCTTGCTGGCCGTCCTGCGGCCCGCCTAGCGGGTCGCGCCATGCCTGGCCGTGGGCGCGACCCACGGCTTTTTTTCTTCCGATCCGATAGATATGACAACTTCGCCCCTGCAGTTGCTGAAAGACCCGTCCTTGCTGCATACCGACGCCCTGGTGGACGGACGCTGGCTGGCCGCGAGCCAGCGCTTCGCCGTGCACGATCCGGCCACGGGCCACAAACTTGCCGACGTGGCCAACCTCGACGCCGCTCACGCGCGCCAGGCGATTGCCGCCGCGCAGGCGGCATGGCCGGCCTGGCGCGCGCGCACGGTCAAGGAGCGCAGCGCCATCCTGCGCAAATGGTTCGACCTGCTGCTGGCCAACCAGGACGACCTGGCCCGGCTGCTGACGGCCGAGCAAGGCAAGCCGTTTGCCGAGGCACGCGGCGAGATCGCCTATGCGGCCAGCTTCGTCGAATGGTTCGCCGAAGAGGCCAAGCGCATCAACGGCGAGACCTTGCCGGCCTTCGACAGCAATCGCCGCCTGCTGGTGCTGCGCGAACCGATCGGCGTGTGCGCGGCGATCACGCCGTGGAACTTCCCGCTGGCCATGATCACGCGCAAGGTCGCGCCGGCGCTGGCCGCCGGCTGCCCGGTCATCGTCAAGCCCGCCGAGCAGACGCCGCTGACCGCGCTGGCCGCCGCCGAGCTCGCCGTGCGCGCCGGCGTGCCGGCCGGCGTGCTGGGCGTGCTGCCCGCCGACGGCGCCAACAGCATCGCCATCGGCAAGGAATTGTGCGCCAGCGACGCGGTCCGCCACCTCAGCTTTACCGGATCCACCGAGGTGGGGCGCATCCTGATGGCGCAAAGCGCCGCCACGGTGAAGAAGATGTCGCTCGAGCTGGGCGGCAACGCGCCCTTCATCGTGTTCGACGATGCCGACCTCGACAGCGCCGTCGAGGGCGCGATGCAGAGCAAGTACCGCAACGCGGGGCAGACCTGCGTGTGCGCCAACCGGATCTATGTGCAGGATGGCGTCTACGACGCCTTTGTCGGGAAGCTGGCGGACGCGGTCCGGGCCTTGAAGGCCGGGCCGGGCTTCGACGAGGGCGTCACGCAGGGGCCCCTGATCGAACCGGACGCCGTCGACAAGATCGAACGGCACATCGAGGACGCCGTGTCCAAGGGCGGCAGGGTGGTGGCGGGAGGCAAGCGGCTGGGCGGGCTGTTCTTCGAGCCGACGGTGCTGGTCGACGCCACGTCGCAGATGCTGTGCGCGCGCGAGGAGACCTTCGGCCCGCTCGCGCCGGTATTCCGCTTCCATGCCGACGAGGAGGCCATCGCCGCCGCCAACGCCACGGAATTCGGCCTGGCCAGCTATCTGTACAGCCGCGACGTGGGCCGGATATTCCGGGCTGCCGAGGCGCTGGAGTCCGGCATGGTGGGCGTCAACGTCGGCATACTGGCCACCGAGCACGTGCCGTTCGGCGGCGTCAAGCAGTCCGGCCTGGGGCGCGAAGGCGGCCGGCACGGCATCGACGATTACGTCGAAATCAAATACATGTGCGTGGGCGACATCCTCAAGTAGCCGCGGGCGGGGCCTGCAGGCCTTGCGCGGCCTGCAGCACCACCGAGCGCAGCCATTTGTGGCCGACGTCCTTGTGGCTGCGCTCGTGCCAATAGGCGCCATAGCGCATGCGCGGCAGGCGTAGCGGCACTTCGAGTATCTGGATGGGCTGTTGCGCGGCGAAGGCGCGCGCCAGCACCAGCGGCAGCACGGCGAGGAGGTCGCTGCCGATGATGGTGTAGGGAATGGTCAGGAAGTTCTGCACCATGAAAGGCGGCGCCAGCTTCTTGCCCAGCAGTTCCACGGCCTCGTCGATGACCCGCCCCGACATGTTCCGGCCCGTTCCCCAGGGCCGCGCGTGCGGATAGCGCAGGAAGTCGGCCAGGCTGAGCGCACCGTGCAGCGCCGGATGGTCGCGGTCCGCGATGCAGACGATGCGGTCCTGGAACAGTTGCATCGAGCGCAGCGATTGCGCCGGCTTGCGCAGCCAGGCGATGCGCAGGTCCACCTCGCCGCTTTCCAGCAGTTCGTAGGCCCGTTCGGGGTCCGGCGCGCGCACCTCGATGCGGATGTTGGGCGCATGCGCGCGCAAGTGTCGGAAGATCGGCGGCATCAACAGATGCTCCGCGTACTCGGGCGCCGACAGTACGAAATGGCGTTCCGAAACGGACGGATCGAAGGGCCGCGGGCGGTGGGCGAGGGCATCGTACTCGGCCAGCAGGCGGCGCACGCGGGCCTCGATCTCGCCGGCGCGGTCCGTGGGGACCATGCCGGCGCGCGAACGCAGCAGCAGCGGGTCGTCGAACAATATGCGCAGCCGCGCCAGCGCGTGGCTGACCGCCGGCTGGCTGACGTCCAGGCGGTCGGCGGTGCGCGATACGCTGCGCTCGCTCATCAGCACCAGCAGGGTCCGCAGCAGCTTGATGTCGATATTGTCCATGGCGGGGATTGTAGGGGCGACCGAAGCCGGCCGTGGCAATCCTTTGCGTGGCGGCCCGCCCATGGCGAATTCTCAGGGCTGGGGCGGCAGCCGGTAGACGCGGCGGGCCGTGCCGGCGAACAGCTGCGCCTTTTCCTGCGCCGAGCAGTGCGCCGCCAGCCGCTTGAACGCGTTCCACAGCACGGGATAGGACAGCATGCCCTTGTCGACGCTGAAGTTGCTTTCGAACATGCAGCGCCCGGCGCCGAACAATTCGATGCACGCCTCGACATACGGACGCCAGGCATTGGCCAGCTGGCGGGAATCCGGCGGCTCGGCAAGCAGGTGGAAGTCCAGCCCGCTGAAGTGCATGGCCAGGCCGCCCAGCTTGACGTTGACATTGGGGCAGGTGGCCAGCGCGCGCATGGCCGCGTGCCAATGGGCGTAGACCGCGTCGCGGCGGCCGGCGTAGGGGCCGATGCCCAGCGGCCCTCCCGCATGATCGACCACGATGACGGTCTGCGGGAAGGCGCGCGCCAGGTCCAGCACTTCGTGCAGCTGGGTGTGGAAGGCCCAGGCGTCGTACGACAGGCCCAGCGGCGCCAGTTCGGCAAAGCCTTCGCGAAAGCGCGGCGACATCAGCAGGTGTTCGGGCACCTTGCCGGAATTCGGCTGGATGTGCGGGCTGGCGTGGGCGGCGGTCATGCAGCGTATGCCGCGCAGGCGTTGCGGCGCCGCGCTCAGGTGCGCCTGCAGCACCGGCCGCACGGCCGCGCCCAGCGACAGGTCCGCATAGGCGACGATGCCGGCGCAGGCGCGCAAGCGGCCATACAGGTTGCTGGCGCTTTGCGCGCCGATGCCGTTGGCGAATTCGGTCTCGCCCACGGGCCGCATGTGGGTCGGGCCGTCGCAGCGGTACATCGAACGGCATTGCACGTACACGGTGGCGAGCACGTTGTGCCCGGTCCGCAGGTCGGCACGCAGTTCGTCGAACAGGTAGCGCTGGCCCGGGCGGTCCCACAGATGGTGATGGGCATCGACGATGGGCAGGCCGGGTTCCAGCACCGGTTCTCGGCGCTGCGCCAGCCAATCGGGGCGAATGGGGATTTCGGGCGGCGCGTAGCGCGGCGCAGCGTCGGGGTCGGCGGTGTCCATGCAGGCTTGGGTATGGATGACGGGTGGGCCATTATTCGCGGCGCATGGCGGGCATGCAATCGTTTACCCGCGTTACGCCGCAAAGTGAGCAAGAACGTACAAGGTGGGCGGCGCGGGGTTGGCCAGAATCGCGGTACCGGCAAAGCGCGCGCCGCGCGGCGCCGCATCGGTCCATAACGAAAAGAGGTCCTACCATGGCATTCAAGCAAAGGCTGAGCGGCCTGCTGGGCGGCCTGGCCTGCGTGTTGCTGGCCCTGCCGCCGGCGGCCGCCGAGCCCGCCTATCCCTCCCGGCCCATCCGGCTGATCGTCCCGTTCGCGCCAGGCGGCACCACCGACGCGGTGGCGCGCGCCGTCGCCACCAAGCTGGGCCAGGCGCTGGGCCAGTCCATCGTGGTGGAGAACCGGGCAGGCGCGGGCGGCAGCATCGGCACGGACTTCGTCGCCAAGGCGCGGCCCGACGGCTACACGCTGCTGCTGGGATCGGCGGGTCCGTTATCGGTGAACCCGACGCTGTATCCCAATCTACCCTACGAGCCTACCCGCGACTTCACGCCGGTCGGCATGATCTGCACCTCGGCGCTGGTGCTGGTGACCTCCACGGCGTCGGGCATCGCATCCACCGCGGACCTGATACGCCAGGCCAGGGCGAACCCCGGCTCGCTGACCTACTCGACCGCCGGCGTGGGCGGCGCCAGCCACATTGCCGCCGAACTGTTCGCCTCGATGGCCGGCATCAAGGCCACGCACGTTCCGTACCGGGGTTCGGGGCCGGCCACGGTGGCGGCGGTGGCGGGCGAAACCTCGTTCACCTTCACCGGGCAGACGGCGGCCTGGCCCATGGTGCAGGCCGGCAAGCTGCGCGCCCTGGGCGTGGGCAGCCGCGAGCGCAGCGCCGAGCATCCCGACGTGCCGACCGTCGCGGAAAGCGGCCCGGTGCCCGGCTATGAGGCGCTGGACTGGAACGTCATCATGGCGCCGCCAGGCACGCCCGACGCGGTCGTGCGCACGCTGGCCGACAGCCTGGACCGCATCCTGGACGATCCCGAACTGCGCGCGTCCTTCGTCCAGCAGGGCATCTCGATCCGCAAGGGCACGGCCGCCGACGTGCAGGCGCTGATGCGGCACGACATCGCCAAATGGGCCAAGGTCATCAAAGAGGCCAACATCGAAACGCAATAGGACGGCCGGGGCGGGCGGGGGGCCGCGCAGTATCATGGCTGGTCGCCAGCTCCGCATCGACCCATGGCTTCCAGGAAACCCTCCGCCGCAAGAAAGACCGCGCCCAGGCCGCCGCATGGCGGGCGCAAGGCCTCGCGCGGCCAGTCCGTGCGCCACCTGCTCGCCGGCAATCAGCTCCGGCAGAGCCTGCTGATTGCCCGGCCGGCCTCGGTCCGGGTGGCCCTGGTCGCCGGCCTGCAGGCGGGGCTGGCGATTTTCGTGGCCCTGGTCAGCGCGCATCTGTCGCCCTGGCCGCACCTAGTGGGGTTTTCCGCGCTGGGCGGGCTGGCGGCGCTGTTCGGGCGCTTCGCGTCGGCGCAGGGCCGCCAGCGTATCGTGATGGTCTGCGGCCTACTGCTGGTGGCGGGCGTGCTGGTGCCGTCGCTGGCCACCTATGCGGGAGCGGGCGCGCTGTCGATGGTGCTGCTGCTGGCGCTGTCGGCCGGGCTGTACACGCTGGCCGTGTGGCGCTGGGGGCTGACCGGCGGACCGGGCGCGGTCATTTTCGTGTTTGCCGTGGGCGCGGCGCTGGCGCCGGTGGATTCGGCGGCGGCGGTCATGGAACGGACCCTGGCCACCGCCTGGGGCGCGCTGGTGGCCTGGCTGGCCTGCGCCTTGACCGACCGCCTGCGGCCGCACGGCGCCGTGGCGATGGCTGCCGCGCCCTTGCCGCCGCTATCGTTGCAGCTGATGGTTGCCGGACGCATCGCGGTGGGCGCGGGCGCCGCGGCCCTGATCATTTTCCGGGCCGGCTGGCAGTACCCCGCGTGGGCGGCGATCGGCGCGGCTGCGGTGATGCAGGGCACGCATCTGCACTTGACGATGAACCGTTCCCTGCAGCGCATGGCGGGCACCATCGTCGGCGCCTGCATCGTGTGGGCCATCCTGGCGCAGGACCCGTCCTTCTGGGTGCTGGTGGCGGCGGTCGTGCTGTGCCAGGTCATCACCGAAGTGACCATCGGCTTCAACTACGCATTGGGCCAGGTCACGGTGACGCCGATGGCGCTGCTGATGACCTATATGGCCTCGCCGGCGCCGGCCAGCAACATGCCGGTGGAGCGGGTGGTCGACACCATCGTGGGCGCGGCCATCGGCATCGTCTTCGCCGTGATCTTCTCCACCGTCGACGACCGCGTCCATCTGGCGCGCCGCTACCGCAAGCTGCGGATCTGGCGCTAAGGCAAGGCGCGGCGCGCCTCGTGCGGCCGGGTCGCGCCAGCTTGCCGTCAGTCCTTCATGCGTTCGATCGCCGAGGCCAGGATGGCGATGCCTTGCCGGATCTGGTCGACGTCCAGGCTGGCGTAGCCCAGGATGAGGCCGGCGGGCCGGTGGGGGCGGCCGGGCCCGGCCGGGGCGTGCAGCGGCCCCACGGGGTACACGCCCACGCCCATGGCGCGCGCCGTCGCCACCAGCGCGGGCTCGTCGCGCGCGTCCAGCCCGGGCAGCCACAGCACCACATGCAGGCCGGCCGCCGTGCCGTCGACCCGGGCGCCTTGCGGCAATTCGCGGGCGATGGCTTCGAGCAGCGCGGTGCGGCGGCGCTCGTTGTCGCGGCGCATGCGGCGCACATGGCGCTCGTAGACGCCGCTGTCGATCAGCGACGCCAGCACCTGCTGTTCCAGCGCCGGCGCGTGCCGGTCGGCCAGCCGCTTGGCTTGCCGGAATGCGTCGACGAGGTGGCGCGGCAGCACCATGTAGCCTAGCCGCAGGCGCGGCGACAGGGCCTTGGAGAACGTGCCGACGTAGATCACCCGTTCATCGGTATCGATGGATTGCAGGGCGTCGATGGGGCGTTGGCCGTAACGGAATTCGCCGTCGTAGTCGTCCTCGACGATCCAGGCATCGTGGCGCCGGGCCCATTGCAGCAGTTGCTGGCGGCGGCCGATGGGCAAGACGCCGCCCAGCGGGAACTGGTGCGAGGGAGTGACGTAGGCCAGGCGCACGCGCGCGGTCTCGGGCAGTCGTTCGGTGTCGAGGCCGTGCTCGTCGACATCGACCGGCAGCAGGCGCGCGCCGGTGGCGGCGAAGCAGTGCCGCGCCATCAGGTAGCCGGGGTTCTCGAACACGAAGTCGTCGCCGGCGTCCAGCAGCAGCCGCGCGCACAGGTCGATGGCCTGCTGCGAGCCATGCACAACGAGGATCTGGCCGGTTTCGCAGCTTATCCCGCGCGCGCGCCGCAGGTAGCCCTGCAGCGCGCGGCGCAGCGCCGGTTCGCCTTCGGGCGCGGCATAGCTCAGGCTGTGCGGCGGGCGCAGCAGCGCCTGCTGATAGGCGCGCTTCCAGGCCAGGCCCGGAAAGTCGCGCGAGGCGAGCGCGCCGTACAGGAAGTCACAGCGCACCGGCGCCTGATCGGGCGGCGCCGGCGCGCCGAGGCCGGCCACGCGCCGGCCCCACGCGGACAGGACGGCAGGCCGCTGGGCGGCCGGGCAGGCGGGCGCCGCGTCGGGGCCGGGCGCGGCCAGCGGACTGGCGACGCGGGCCGCGCGGCCGGCGGCGGTATCCAGGAAACCTTCGGCCGCGAGCTGTTCGTAGACGGCGGTGACCGTGGTGCGCGAGACGCCGAGCTCGGCGGCCAGGGCACGGGTGGACGGCACCGGCGCGCGCGCGGCCAGCGTGCCATCGGCGATCTGGCCGCGCAGCAGGCCGTAGATGCGCCGGCCCGCACCGTTGGGGCCGCTGGGGCGGCTGGCGGTCTTGCCTGACTGGCCCATTTAAATACCTTGGAACTGGATCTTTTCATTATGCCGGTTTGGCGCCACAGTGGGGCCATTCCATTTCCATCCATTGCCCGCCATGTATCTGCCCGCCCATTTCGCCGAAACCCGGCCCGAGGAACTGGCCCGCATCATCCGCGCGCATCCGCTGGGCATGCTGGTCACCCAGGATGCCCAGGGGCTGGACGCCGACCATCTGCCGTTCGAGTTCGATCCCGACGCCGGGCCGCACGGCACGCTGATCGCCCACGTGGCGCGCGCCAATTCGCTGTGGCAGCGTTGTTCCGGCGGGGCGGCGGTGATGGTCGTGTTCCGCGGGGCCGAGGGCTACATCTCGCCCAACTGGTATCCCAGCAAGCACGAGGCGCATCGGCAGGTGCCCACCTGGAACTACGAGGTGGTGCATGCGCACGGTACGCTGGCGGTGCGCGACGACGAGCGCTTCGTGCGCGGCGTGGTCGCGCGGCTGACGCGCCGCCACGAGGCGGGCGAGGCGCGGCCCTGGAAGATGACGGACTCCACGCCGGAGTACATCGACAGCATGCTGCGCAACATCGTGGGTATCGAGATCGCCGTCACCTCGCTGGTCGGCAAGCGCAAGCTGAGCCAGAACAAGGACGAGCGCGACCGCCTGGGCGCGGTCCAGGCGCTGCAGGCGCGCGGGCAGGACGAACTGGCGCAATGCATGCGCGAAGCGCGGTGAGCCGGTCACCGGACATGGGCGGCCCCGCGCCCACGATCTACACGTCCACCTTCACTTTCGCGATGGGAACGGCCGACGCGGCGTTCGATGCGCTGGACCGGGTCATCGCCGAGGCGGCGCGGGCCACGCCCGGCTATCTGGGCGAGGAGGCCTGGGAGAGTCCGGCGACAGGCCTGGTGTCGAATGTCTATTACTGGGAAAGCCTGGAGGCCCTGCACGCCCTCATGGCCCATCCGGCGCATGTCGAGGCCAAGCGGCGGCAGGCGCAATGGCTGCGCGGCTACCAGGTGGTGATCGCGCAGGTGATAGGTGTCTACGGCGATGGCGGCATCGCGCATCCGCTGGCGGATGCGCGGCTTGCGGCGCACGGCATGGCCGCGTCGCGCGATTGAACCTGGAATGGGCGACATGTCCCTGCTTGCCTTCCTGCTTGCCGCCGTGCTGCTGGCCATCACGCCCGGCCCCGGCATCGCCTATGTGGTCGCCCGCACGGTGGCTGGCGGGCGGGCCGAGGGGTTGGCCTCGTGCCTGGGTACGGCGCTGGGCGGCCTGGTGCACGTCGTGGCGGCGGCGTTCGGCCTGTCGGTGCTGATCGCCGAGTCGGCGCTGGCCTTCAGCCTGCTCAAGTATGCGGGGGCCGCCTACCTCGTGTACCTGGGCCTGCGCATGTGGCTGCGCCCGCGGCCGGCGGCGGCGCGGGCCGTGGCGCCGCAGGGCGCGCGGCGCGCGCTGGCCGAGGGCATCGTGGTCGAGGCGCTGAACGTCAAGACGGCGCTGTTCTTCCTGGCGTTCCTGCCGCAGTTCGTCGATCCGGGTGCGCCCCTGGCGCCGCAACTGGCGCTGCTGGGATGCATCTGCGTTACGCTCAATACCTTGGTCGATGTGGTGGCGGTGGTCGCCGCCCATCGGCTGCTGCGATCCGAGGCGGCTCGCGTTGCGCGCGCTCGCGTGCTGACGCGCGTGTCGGGAACCACGATGGTGGGCCTGGGCGTCTTTCTGGCGCTGGCGCGGCGAGACTAGCGGCCGGCTCCGACGGCGCGCGACAAGGAGATGCGATGGCTGGCAAGCGTACCGAAGGATCTGGAAAGGGCGGCGCCCGGGGCGCGAAGGCTGCGGGCAAGGGCGGGCCGGGCGAGGTCGTGCTGCTGTCCGGCGGCAACCCGCAGATAGCCAAGGGCTACGGCGATGCCCCCGTGCAGGCGTACATCGCGGCCATGCCGGGCTGGAAGCGCGCGGTCGGCGAACGCCTGGACGCGATAGTCGAGCGCACGGTGCCCGGCGTGTACAAGGCCGTCAAGTGGAACTCGCCGTTCTACGGTTTCGAGGGCGAAGGCTGGTTTCTCAGCTTCCATTGCATGACGAAATACATCAAGGTCGCCTTCTTTCGCGGCGCGTCGCTGCAACCCCTGCCGCCGGGCGAGTCCAAGCAGAAGGACGTGCGCTACCTGGACATCTACGAAGACGCGCCATTCGACGAGGCCGGTTTCGCCGACTGGGTGGCGCAGGCCAGCCGGCTGCCGGGCGAGCGCATGTGAAGGCCCGCGGCCCGGCGCTGCGCGGCGGTGAGGCAGGCCTGGCCGGCGCGTAGCGATCGGCAGGTGCCCGTCCCCGCGGGGACAGGCGCCTGGAGTGTGGACATTCCAAGCAAACCCGCATCGGGAAAACCATGATGGACCGTCCCGCGGCCACGCTCGTACGATTCGTTAAATCGTTTTACTAACGTCGTGAGAGAGGCCATGTCCAAGCAAGCCATGCTCGATGCCATCGAGGCCGAGCGCGAACTGTTGATCGGGTTCCTGCGGGATTTCGTGCGGGCGGCGTCGCCCAATCCGCCTGGCGACACGCGGGCCGCCGCGGCGGTGATCCAGG
Source organism: Bordetella genomosp. 6 (assembly GCF_002119705.1). Classification (NCBI taxonomy): domain Bacteria; kingdom Pseudomonadati; phylum Pseudomonadota; class Betaproteobacteria; order Burkholderiales; family Alcaligenaceae; genus Bordetella; species Bordetella genomosp. 6. Next base: position 2,700,449 of record NZ_CP021107.1, on the reverse strand, counting down.
ATTTCCTGAGCGCGCGCGGCGTGCCGAACGAGCTGCTTGGCCCCCAGGAGAGCATGCCCAACGTGGTCAGCGAATGCGAGGGCGGCCGCGCCGGTCCGCGGCTGGTCTACAACGGCCACATGGACGTGTTCCCGGTGGGCGATGGCCACGGCTGGACGCGCGACCCGTGGTCGGGCGACATCGAGGACGGGCGCCTGCACGGCAGGGGCACCTGCGATATGAAGACGGGGACGGCCGCGTCCGTGATCGCCTATGCCTACCTGTATGCGCGGCGTGCGCAACTGGCGGGCAGCATGGCGCTGACCGCGGTATCCGACGAGGAGACGGGCGGGCGCTGGGGCACGCGCTGGCTGCTGGAAAACGATACGCGCTGGCGCGGCGACTGCGTGCTCAACGGCGAGCCGAGCAGCCTGGACACGATCCGCTTCTCCGAGAAGGGCACGTTGCGGCTGAAGTTCGAGGTGCTGGCCGCCGGCGCGCATGGCGCCTATGTGCATCGCAGCGAAAGCCCCACCCGCATCGCGGCCGCGCTGATCGGCCGCCTGGCCGAGGTGGAGGCGATCGAGCCGTCCCTGCCGGCGGCGCTGAAGGCGCACCTGCAGCGCGAGGACGTGCGCCGCGCGCTCGACGTGGCGATGGGCGAGGGCGCGGCCGACGTGGTCACGCGCACCACGCTGAACGTCGGCGTGCTCAACGGCGGGCTGAAGATCAACATGATCCCGGACCGCTGCGTGTTCGAGGTCGATATCCGCTTGCCCGTGGGCACCGAGCCCGAGGCGGTGCTGGCCCGGCTGGAGGCCATCATGGCGGAGTTTCCGCAGGCCTCGATGGAAGTGCAGCAATGGCACAGCACGCCGCCCAATGTCTGCGCGCACGATCATCCCATGGTGGATTTCATCGCCGACAATGCGCAGGCGATCGTGGGGCGCCGGCCGGTTGCCGTGCCGTCGATCGGGTCCACCGATTGCCGCTACTGGCGCCGCGCCGGCGTGCCGGCTTACGTCTACGGCCCGGCGCCGGGCCGCATGGCGATGAGCAACGAGTCGGTCGACCTGGATGAGTTCATCGCGGTCGCGAAGGTCCATGCGGCGGCCGGGTGGGATTACCTGAACGGCGCTGCCTGAGAGCGGCCACGGCCGCACACAACACAAGGGGAATACATGATGAGCAAGACGGGAAAGATGGCGGCCGCGCTGGCCGCGCTGTGCTTGAGCGTGGGCCTGGCCGGCGCCGCGCGGGCGGAGTCGACGCTGCAGGTGGCCCTGTCCACCAGCCTGAACAGCCTGGACCCCAACGTCACGACGCTGGGCGAGGAGTACGTGTTCAACGGGCTGGTGTTCGGCGGCCTGACCCGCATCGACGCCAATTCCAAGGTGGTGCCCGACCTGGCGGTGAGCTGGACGCCGTCGGCCGATCTGCGCGAATGGACGTTCAAGCTGCGGCCCGGGGTGAAGTTCCACCACGGCAAGCCGCTGACGGCCAGCGATGTGGTGTTCTCGTTCCAGCGCATCGTCGATCCGGCGACCGGCTCGCCCGGCCGCACCCAGCTGGAAGTAATGAAGTCGGTGGACGCGCCCGACGAGGCCACGGTGCATTTCACCCTTACGCAGCCGTACGCGGATTTCCCCGGGCTGCTGACCGGCCGCCAGCTGCGCGTGGTGGCGCAGGACCGCATCGACACCATCAAGACCCAGCCCAGCGGGACGGGGCCGTTTCGCTTCGTGCGCTATACGCCGGGCGACCAGCTCGAACTGGAGCGCAATCCCGACTACTACGACAAGGACCGCATCAAGATCGACCGGGTGGTGATGCGCGTGATGCCCGAGGCGGCCGCGCGCGTGGCGGCCTTGCGCTCGGGCAGCATCGACATGATCTGGAATCTGCCGCTGGAGACCATTCCGGACCTGAAGAAGGACGCCGCGGTGGTGGTGGACTCGGTGCCCAGCGCCAGCTGGGACGGCATCGTGCTGAACAATTCCAAGCCGCCGTTCAACGATGTGCGGGTGCGCCGCGCGGTGTTCCTGGCGCTGGACAAGAAGGAGCTGGTGAACTTCGCGCTGTTCGGCGAGGGCTCGCCCACCCACAGCCCGATCGCGCCGACCGATCCCGCGTTCAACAAGGATATCGGCTTTGCCACCGACCTGGCGCAGGCCAGGCAGTTGCTGGCCGAGGCCGGCTATGCCAAGGGTTTCGCGGTGGATATCTTCGTGCCGGCGGGCCGGCCTTCGCGCGAACGCCTGGGCGTGGCCGCGCAGCAGCTGCTGCGGCCGCTGGGCATCAAGCTGAACGTGCAGCGGGTGCCCTACAACCGCTATTCGGCCGGCGTGGCGGGAATCGCGCCCATGTATGTGGACGGCTTTTTCGCCAGCCCGGTGATCGACGCGGCGACCTCGCCCTGGTTCTACAGCACGGGTTCGTGGAACGCGCGGATGTGGCACTTCTCGAGCAAGCGGGTGGACGAGGCGCTGGACGCGGCGCGCGCCAGCACCGACCGCGCCGAGCAGATCCGCCACTACCAGGATTTCCAGCGCGCGCTCACCGAGGAAGTGCCGGGCATCATCGGCTACGTGACCAACGTCGCCACGGCCTACCGCGCCGACATCAAGAACTACCACACCAATCCCTTCCTCTGGCTCGACCTGTACGACGTCGAGAAAACCGGCGGGGCGCGCTGAGCCATGTGGGCCTATCTCGTCAGGCGGCTGGGGCATGTGGTGTTCGTGGTCGCGGCCATGGCGGTGCTGATCTTCCTGATCACGCAGGCCATGCCCGGCAACGTTGCCTATACCATCGCGGGGCACTTCGCCTCGCCCGAGCAGGTCGCCGCCATCGAGGCCCGCCTGGGGCTGAACGATCCGCTGTGGACGCAGTTCTGGCGCTGGGCCGGCGCCGCGCTGCGCGGCGACATGGGGCAGTCGCTGGTGATGGGCCGGCCCGTCGGCCCGCTGATCTCCGAGGCGCTGGGCCGCTCCGCGCTGCTGGCGGTGGCGGCCCTGGTGCTGACGGCCGCGCTGGGCATTTTCCTGGGCGTGGTGGCGGCGGTGCGGCACGGCCGCTGGCAGGACCGGCTGATCCTGGCGTTTTCGTGGCTGTCGATTTCGCTGCCGCAGTTCCTGATCGCCATCGTGCTGGTGCTGCTGGTGGCCGGTACGCTGGGATGGCTGCCCGCCACCGGGTATGTGGAGCTGTCCGCCGGTTTCGGCGCCTGGCTGTCGCACCTGGTGATGCCGGTATGCACGCTGGTGCTGGGCCTGGTGGCCCACGTGACCAGCCTGCAGCGCTCCAGCATGCTCGAGACCCTGAGCGCGCCCTATGTGCGCGCGGCCCGCGCCAAGGGCCTGCGCGAACGCACGGTGCTGTACCGCCACGCCTTGCGCAACGCGCTGATTCCCACCGTGACGGTGCTGGCGCTGGACTTCGGCATCCTGATGGGCGGCATCGTGGTGGTGGAGACGGTGTTCTCGTATCCCGGCCTGGGCCGCCTGCTCATCTTCGCCGTGGAACAGAAGGACCTGCCCGTGCTGCAGGCCGGCGTGCTCGCGGTCACCGTCATCTATGCCCTGGCCAACCTGGCGGCGGATATCGCCTACGCCATTCTCGACCCCCGGATCCGCTATGGAAATCTCGACACCCATTGAAGCCGGCCGCGCCCGCGCGCCGCTGCCCACGGCCCTGGTCGTGGGCACCCTGATGCTGGCGGCCATCGTGCTGGTTTCGCTCGGCGCGCCCTGGCTGGCCCGCTACGATTTCGACGCCATGGACGCCGCCGCGCGCATGATGCCGCCGTCGCCGCAGCATTGGCTGGGCACCGACGAGTTCGGCCGCGACGTGTTCAGCCGCGTGCTGTACGGCGGCACCACGTCTATCCTGCTGGGCGTGTCGGCCACCGCCCTCAGCTTCGTCGTCGGCGTGCCGCTGGGCCTGCTGGCGGGCTACCTGCGCGGCTGGATCGACGACACAGTGATGCGCGCCGTGGACATCGTCATTTCGGTGCCGCCGGTCATGCTGGGGCTGCTCATCCTGGCGTCCACCGACCCCAGCCTGTGGAAGGCCGCGCTGGCCGTGGGCATCATCTACACGCCCATCATGATCCGACTCGCGCGCGGCATGACGCTGTCGCTGGCCAACGAAGAGTTCATCACCGCCGCCCGCGCGCGCGGCGAGGGGCTGGCCTGGATCCTGCTGCGCGAGATCCTGCCCAACGCCTTGCCGCCCCTGGTGGTGGAGGCGTCGCTGCGCGTCAGCTTCGCCATCCTGCTGGGCGCGGTGTTCAGCTTCCTGGGCCTGGGCACGCAACCGCCGTCCTCGGACTGGGGCCTGATGGTGGCCGAGGCGCGTCCCTATCTGGAGCGGGCGCCCTGGGTGGCGCTGTCGCCCGGGCTGGCGATCTGCCTGACCGTCATCGCCGTCAACCTGATGGGCGAGGGGCTGCGCAAGCGCCTGGACGCGCGCGGCGAGCAAAGGAACTGAGATGCACCAAGACACTATCCTCGATATCAAGGGCCTGGGCGTGCGCTACGGCCGCAACCAGGTGCTGCATGGCGTGGACCTCGCGTTGCCGCGCGGCGCATCGCTGGGCATCGTGGGCGAGAGCGGCTCGGGCAAGAGCACGATTGCCTGGACGGTGCTGGGCCTGTTGCCGCCCGGCGCGGCGGTCACCGGCGGCAGCGTCGTCTTCGACGGCCAGGACATCACGGGCGCGCGCGCCGCCGGGCTGCGCGGCGACCGCATCGCCATGGTGTTCCAGGATCCGTTCACCGCGCTCAACCCCAGCCTGCCGGTCGGCCGCCAGATCACCGAGGCGCTGGTCGAGCGCGGGCGCGCCGATGCGCGCGCCGCGCGCGTCGAAGCGCTGCGGCTGATGGACGAGGTGCGCCTGCCGCGCGCCAGCACGTTGCTGGACGCCTACCCGCACCAGCTGTCCGGCGGCATGAAGCAGCGCATCGTGATCGCCACGGCGCTGGCCTGCTCGCCCGACTTGCTGCTGCTCGACGAGCCGACCACCGCGCTCGACGTCACGGTCGAAGCCCGCATCCTGGACCTGCTGGACGAGCTGCGGGTTCAGCGCGGCCTGAGCATGGTCTTCATCAGCCACAACATCGGGCTGGTCGAGCGCATGTGCTCGCGCGTGACGGTCATGCACGGTGGCCGCGTGCAGGAGGCCGGCGCGGCGCGACAGGTGCTGTGGCATCCCGCCCATGCCTACACGCGCAAGCTGCTGGCCGCCTTGCCGCTGCTGGAAAAGCGCGCGCCGGCCGTGCCGGCCGTCGGCGCGCCGATCGCGCGCGTGCGCGACGTGCGGCTGACATTCCGGCCGGCCCATCCGCTGGGCGGCTGGGCCAGGCTGCTGCGCCTGCCGCGCGCCGAGGGCGTGGCGGCCCTGGCCGGCGTGTCGCTGGAATTGCGGCCGCGGGAAGTGGTGGGCCTGGTGGGCGAGAGCGGGTCGGGCAAGTCGACCCTGGGCCGCTGCCTGGTGGGCCTGCAGGCCCCGGACCAGGGCACGGTCGAGCTGTCCGAACACGACGTGTACCGCGCCAGCCCGGATGTGGCGCGCCGGCTGCGGCGCCAGTCGCAGATGGTGTTCCAGAATCCCGATTCCTCGCTCAACCCGCGCCAGCGCGTGGGCGAGGTCCTGCGCCGGCCGCTGCAGCTGATGGGGCTGGACCGCCGCCAGCAGGATCGCCGCCTGGCCGAGCTGCTGGACCTGGTGCGCCTGCCGGCAGCCTACGCCGAGCGCTATCCGCACCAGCTGAGCGGCGGGGAAAAGCAGCGCGTGGGCATTGCCCGCACGCTGGCGCTGGAGCCTTCGGTGCTGGTGTGCGACGAAGCCACCTCGGCGCTGGACGTGTCGGTGCAGGCATCGATCCTGGAGCTGCTCAAGGACCTGCGCGACCGGCTGGGCGTGGCCATGCTGTTCATCTCGCATGACCTGGCGGTGGTCTCGCAGATATCCGATCGCGTGGTGGTGATGCGCCACGGCGCCATCGTCGAGCAGGGCCGCACCGACCAGGTGCTCAGCGCCCCGGCCCACGAGTACACGCGGCTGCTGCTCGACAGCGTGCCGGCTTTCGTGGCGCGCCGCGCGCGGGAGGCGGCCGTGGCCTGAACGGGGCCTTTGCGCCGGCGGTGGCGGGCGGGCCTTGCCCCTATAATCCGACGCATGACTCAGCACCCGGGCGCATGACGCCATGACGACCAAGGCTACGGGCAACCGCAAGGTAGTCAAGATCGTGGACGTCGCCAAAGCGGCCAACGTCTCGCCCGCGGTCGTCTCGCGCATTCTCAGCAATGACAGCAAGCTGGTGGTGCGCGAAGAAACCCGCGCCCGCGTGCAGCAGGCCATCGAGGAACTGGGCTACACGCCCAACCTGCAGGCGCGCGGCCTGCGCCTGTCGCGCTCCAATACGCTGGCCATGATCGTGCCGGAGCTCAACAGCCCGGTCTTTCCCGTCATCATCCAGGGCGCCCAGCGCGCCGCCTGGGAGCGCGGCTATTCGCTGCTGGTGGGCGGCATGGGCGGCGAGGAGGAAGATCCCAAGGTGGCCGGGCGGCTGCTGCGCAGCAACCGTATCGACGGCTTGCTGGTGACCACCGGCCGGCACGAGAAGCAGATGCTGCAGGAGCTGGCCACGCTGAACGCGCCGTTCGTGCTGGTCAACCGCTATCTGGACGACCAGCACCCGTACGTCGAACTCGACGAGCGCGGCGCGGCGGCGGCCATCACCCGCCATTTCATCGAGCTGGGGCATCGCCGCATCGCCTTCCTGGGCGGCCTGCAGCGGCGGGTGGGCGAGCGCCGCGTGGCGGGCTACGCCGACGCGCTGGCCGAGGCGGGCCTGCCCTGGGTGCCGCAGCTGGTGGTCGACGCCGGCTACTACAAGCCCGGCGGCGAGGAGGGGCTGCGCCAGTTGCTGGCCCTGGACGAGCCGCCCACCGCGGTGGTGGCCACCAACGAGATCGTGGCCGCCGGCGCGATGGCGGCCGCGCACCGGCAGGGCGTGCGCATTCCGCGCGACCTCTCCATCGCCAGCTTCTCCGACGGCATCGTGGCCGAACTGCTGAGCCCCGCGCTGACCGCGGTGCGCTTTCCGCTGGAGCGCATGGGCTACCTGGCCACCGCGCTGCTGGTCGACATCGTCGAGGGGCGGGACGTTCCCCACGCCGGCCTGTGCCTGCCGCACGAGAGCGTGATCGTGCGCGACTCCACCGCCCGGCCGCCCGGCCGCAAGGCGCGCGCCGCAACCCGCTAGACGCCGGGCCGACAGGCCCGGGCAGCGTGTCGAAACCGTCATCCTTGCCCTGGGCAGCCGGCCCGATTCCTGGCATTTTCATGCCTGGACGGACACGGCTCGAATGGCACGCATGGCGCATCCAGGGGTCGGAACCGTCGTAATCGACAGGTTGTCTGTTGACACCCTGAACGGATCGCCTCAAACTGGAAAACACCGCATGACACGTTGCCCGCGCCCAGACAAAGACGTCGACGCCGCGCTCAAGCATGCCGAGGCGCACGGCTGGTACATCCGGCGACGGGGCGGCCATGCCTGGGGGCGCATGTACTGCCCATACGACGACAGCGAATGCCGTTGCGGCGAGTTCTGCATCACCAGCATCTGGAGCACCCCCAGGAACCCGGGCCACCACGCGCGCGCCCTGCGGCGCGTGGTGGATAACTGCGCCAGGCATCGCCGGGCGCATGCGTGCCGCAGCAAGGAGTAACCCATGGAATACCTCTTCACCCTCAAATACCAGCTGGCCGACGCCGACAGCGACCTGGACGCCTTGGTCGAGCGTCTGGGCGAGGCCGGTTGCGACGACGCCCTGGTGGGCATGGGCCTGCCCGGCCGCCTGGCGCTCGAATTCACCCGCGAGGCCGACAGCGCCGAGGCGGCCGTGCGCAGCGCGCTGGCCGACGTGCGCCGCGCCATGCCCACGGCGGTGCTGATCGAGGCCGCGCCCGACCTGGTCGGCCTGACCGACGTGGCGCAGATCGTCGGCGTGTCGCGGCAGAACATGCGCAAGCTGATGCTGGCGCACCCCGCCACCTTTCCGGCGCCCATCCACGAGGGCAGCGCCTCGCTGTGGCACCTGGCCGACGTGCTGGGCTGGCTGCAGGCCCGCGGCGGCTATCCGCTGGCGCAGGCCACGCTGGATGTGGCGCGCATGGCGCTGAAGGTCAATGTGGCCAAGGAGGCGCGGCGCCTGCCGCGCTCGGCCGGCGCCGGCCTCGACGCCCTGGTGGGATGACTTGCCGCCTATGGCCTGGCGGGCGCGCGCTTGCGGGGCGAGCGCGGCGCCGCGCCCGTTGACGCCGGCCGCCGGCTGCTCAACGCGCCGGCGGCGGCGGCCTTGAGCAGCCGCCTGAAGGTCGGGCATTGCGCATGGCTGGGGGCGGGGCAGGCGGCGGCGTGCCGCAGCCCGCGGCTCATGGCCTGCAATTGCTTGATGGTGGCATCGATCTCGTCCGCCTTGGCCAGCAATACCTGCCGGTTCACCCGTGGCGGGCCCTGCGGCGACAGCATCGCGCGTATTTCATCCAGCGACAGGCCGCCGGCCTGGCCCAGCGCGACCAGGGCCAACTGCTCGAGCACCGCCGGCGCATAGCGGCGGCGCGCGCCGGGCGGGCTGACCGGCGCGACCAGCCCCACTTTTTCGTAGTACCGCAATGTCGAGGCGGGAACGCCGGTGAGCCTGGCGACTTCGGCAATATCCATGCGCGAACCTTGTTGACTTGAAGTTGACTTCAACTTCTATCCTAGGCCTCCTTGATGAAGCGGGTCAACGCACAGGAGGGAATATGGCATCGCAGGAGATGATCATGCGCGTCGTGCTGGTCGGCATGGGCGCCACGGTCGTGATGGACGCGTGGACGATGGCGCTCAGGCGCCTGGGCGTGCCCGTGCTGGACTACGCCCTGGTGGGCCGCTGGGTGGGCCACTGGCGCCATGGCCGGTTTGCGCACGCCGATATCCGGCAGGCGCCGGCGGTGCGCGGCGAGGCGGCGCTGGGCTGGGGGCTGCACTACGCCACCGGCGTGCTGTTTGCCGGCTTGCTGGTCGGCTTCGCGGGCCAGGCATGGCTGCGCGCGCCGTCGCCGGGGCCGGCCTTGGCGGTGGGCGTGGCGACCGTGCTGTTGCCGTGGTTCGTGATGCAGCCCGCGCTGGGAGCGGGGGTCGCTTCTTCGCGCACGCTCACGCCGCTCAGGAATTGCCTGCGCAGCGTGCTTGCGCACGCGGTCTTTGGCCTGGGGCTTTATCTGGCCGGCCTGGCGCTGGCCTGGATAGGGCGATGAGCGGGCGCCCGCGCGGCGCATGTCCGCCCGGGCGCGCGGATCATGCCGGCGGGCCGGCCCGGGTTCCGGTCGCCAGCAGCCCGTTGTGCGCGCCCAGGGCGGGCGCGCCGCTGACGAAGCGGGCCGGGGTATCGGACAGGCGTATCGGACTGGCCAGCGTCGCGGCCGTGGCGGCGCCGGCGGTTTCGGGCCGGCGCACCATTTCGCGCGCCGCCACCTGCGGATGGTGGAGGATGTCTGCGTAGCTCAGCACGGGGCCGGCGGGGATGCCCGCCTCGCGCAGGCGCGCCAGCCAGTGTTCGGACGGCTGCGTGGCCAGGGCCTGTTCGACCAGTTCGGCCAGGACCGCGCGATGGGCCAGCCGGGCCGTGTTGTCGGCGAAACGTGGATCGGCCTTCAGCGCGGGACGGTCGAGCAGGTCGCAGGTTTTCTCCCACAGCGGCTGCGAGGCCGCGCCCAGCGCAATGGCGCCGTCTTGCGTCCGGAATATCTGGTAGGGAGCGGCGTTGCGCGAGGCCTGTCCCATGCGCTCGGGGTTGCGGCCGGTGGCCAGGTAGTCCGCGACTTCCAGCGGCGCCATGGCCAGCGCGGCGTCCAGCAAGGCGACGTCGACCAATTGCCCCACGCCGGTTTTCTGGCGCGCGGCTAGCGCGGTAAGTACCCCGATTGTCGCGAACAGCGCCGTGGAAACGTCGACGATGGGAATCGGCAGCCGGTGCGCCGGCCCCTCGGTCGGGCCGCATTGCGCGGCCAGGCCGGACATGGCCTGGATGACCAGGTCGAAGCCGCCTTCGCCACGCAAGGGGCCCGATTGGCCGAAGCCCGATATGGAGCAGTACACCAGGCGCGGAAATTCCGCATGCAGGGTGGCGTAGTCCAGGCCCAGGCGCGCCATGACGCCTGGCCGGTAGTTTTCGACCAGCACATCGGCGTCGCGGATGAGGTCGCGGCATTGCGCGCGGCCGGCCGGCGTGGAGAGATCTATCGTGACGCTGTGCTTGTTGCGATTGAAAAGATTGAAGAAAGCGCTCTGCCCATCGACGAAGGGGGAGGAGTGGCGCTGGTCGTCGCCGCCGCCGGGCTTTTCGATCTTGATGACTTCGGCGCCGAAGTCGGCCAGCATCGCCGTGCAATAGGGCGCCGCGATCCATTGGCCCATGTCCAGGACGCGCAAACCTTCCAGTGCTTCCGTCATTGCTTCGCTCCTGCCGGCCGCAATTGGGCGCTGCCCTCGATCGCCAGGGTCGAGCGCTCCTTGGCGCGCGCCTCATAGCGTACCTGGCTGCCATCGCGCCAGATGGAAAGCAGCAGGGTCTCGCCCGGATAGAAGACGCCGCGGAACCGCGCCGACAGGGCGGTGACGCCATCGGTGTCATAGGCCGCCAGTTCGCGCGCGATGGCGTGCTGCACCAGGCCCATCAGGCATACGCCGTGCAGGAATGGGCGGGGGTAGCCGGCCTCGCGCGCCGCGGCGGGCCAGGAGTGCACAGGGTTGACGATGCCGTGCAGGTCGAACAGCAACGCCTGCTGAGGCAAGGTCGGCTGCTCGGTCTGGATGTCGGGCGCGCGCGCCGCGACGGCCGGCAGGCGCGTCGAGTCGTCGGGCGGCCCGCCGAACCCGCCGTCGCCGCGGCATATCGTTACCATGGAAAGCGTGGCGTAATGCGTGCCGCTGTCAGCGTCGTGCAGCGTACGTTCGGAATGCAGCATCGCGCCGAACTGCTTGCCCTTGTCGGTGATGCGCGTGACGCGCAGCCGGCTGGCGATGCGGCCGGCGGCCGGCAGCGGCCGGTGCATCGCGATATGCTGCTCGCCCAGCACGCACCGGGCCCAGTCTATCCCCGTCCAGGCCTGGCGCTGCCAGAAGCCGGGGTTGGCCAGGACCAGGGCCATGCCGCCGGCGGTCTTGGGCGCGTCGCCATAGACGTACTGCAACTGGCGCTCGTCCATCGGATCCTGGCCATAGCCCGCGCTCAGGGCGTACAGGCTGCAGTCCCGCGCGCCGTACGACTGCGTCTGCACGGGAAACTCGTGCGCCAACAATGCTTGCACATTCACGACCGGCTGCTCCTCAGTTGACGGCCAGATTCAGGCTCTGGACGATGGGCTTCCACTTCCGGATATCCGCATCGATGACGGTCTGGAATTGCGCGACGCTGCCGCCCCGCGGGGTCATGCCCATCTCCAGCAGCTTGGACCGTACTTCGTTGTCGGCCAGCACGGCCGCGACGTCGCGATTCAGTTGTTCGACGATGGGCGCCGGGGTCCCGGCCGGGGCGACCAGGCCGAACCAGGCCGAAGCCTCGTAGCCAGGCAGCCCGGATTCGGCGATGGTGGGAACGTCGGGCAGCTTCGAGAAGCGCGCCTCGGAGCTCACGCCCAGCGCGCGCAGCTTGCCGCCCTGGACATGCGGCAGCGCCGACGAGAGATTGTCGAACATGACTTGCACATCGCCGCCGTATAGCGCCTGCAGCCCGGGCGCGGAACCCTTGTAGGGAATGTGCAGCATGTCGATGTTCGCCATGTGCGCCAGCAGCGCGCCGGCCAGGTGGTTGGACGAGCCGTTGCCCGACGACGCATAGGTAACGCCGGGTTGCGCCTTGGCCAGCTTGACGAGGTCCTGCAGCGAGTCCAGCTTGCTGGCGGCGTTGACCACCAGGACGTTGGGCACCTGGGTTACCTGGATCACGGGCTGGAAATCCTTGGCCGCGTCATAGCCTGGCGTCGCGAAGATCAGCGGGTTGATGGCGAACTGTCCGATCGACGCCATCATCAGCGTGTAGCCGTCCGGCCGGCTGCGCGCCACGAAGGCGGCCGCGATGTTGCCGCCCGCGCCGGTCTTGTTCTCGACGACGACCTGGCGCTCGTACTTGGCCGACAGTTTGCTGGCAATGAGACGAGCCAGCAGGTCCGTCGTCCCGCCAGGTGCGTAGGGCACGACGAGGCGGACCGGTTCGGCGGGGTAGGGGGCGGCGGCGGCGCCAGCCGACAGCGCCGAGGCGGCCATGCCCAATGCCAGGGCCAGTTTGCGGCAAAACATGATGCTTCTCCTTAGCTGATTGCACTTATAGTTTGAAGGTCCGGTCCAGCCGGACGATGTCGCCCCGATAGACGGGCGTTCCTGCGTAGAGGATGCGGCCCGACTCGTCGCGCACGACGCGCTTCATGATGACGATGGGCGCGCCCACGGCGATATCCAGCCACTTGGCCAGTTCCACGTCGGCGGCATCGACCTGGATCATTTCGAAGGCCTCCAGCTTGCGCTGCGGCAGGAGCTGCGGCAGCACGTGCAGCGCAATCTCATTGCGAAAGCGCTTGGGCGCCTTGCGGTACACCTCGCGGTCGATGTAGATGTCGGCCACGGTGTAGGGAACGCCCTGCGCCTCGTGTACGCGGCGCATGTAGAAATAGGCGTCGGCGGGCTGTCCATGCTGGGCATAGTCGGCGGGGCACTCGACTCGGTCGCGTTCGGCCAGGATGCGTACCTGGCTGGCGCCCCACAGGGCCCGGATGCCGCTCCAGTCCTGGTCCAGCGGGAGTTCCAGGCCTACCGGCGCCACGGCGTCGTCCAGGACGAAGGTGCCGACGCCCTGGCGGCGCTGGACCAGGCCATCGCGCTCCAGCAGGGCCAGGGCCTGGCGCGCGGTGACGACGGCGGTGTTGAATTGCCGGGCCAATTGGTCGATGGCGGGCAGCCGGTCGCCCGGCCGATAGTCGCCGGCGCGGATGCGCATGCGCAGCAGGTGCGCCAGGTTGACATAGCGTTTGTTCGAACCGCTTGCCAGCAAGTCGTCTTTCACGTTGGCCATGTTCAGATTTCGCCTGGTGTGTTCCATATCATTCTGTAATTCTAATATTAGAATGACTTGGGCGGCAAGCCGGAAATTGGCCGTGCTGCCGGCCCGGGCGCCGGGTCGTGAGGACGCCAGGGCGCGGTCTCCCGTCACGAGTGAACGCGGCCCGCGCGATCGGCGAAAGAACCAGGCGCCCGCATGACGGGCGCCTGGTCGTGCCTGGGCGACCGGCTGGTCGCGGCGCTCAGTTGGCCGTGATGCCGGCCGACTGGATCAGGGTTCCCCAGCGCGCGGTCTCGCGGTTGACGAACTCGGTGGTGGAAGGAACGTCCTGGTAATTGATCACGCCGCCGGTCTGGCGGATTTTCTCCTTGATGCCGGGGTCGGCCAGGGTCTTCTTCAGGGCTTCGCTCAGGGTGGCCATGGTGGCGGCGGGCGTGGCCTTGGGCGCTGCGAGCACTGTCCACGAGGTGACCTCCAGTTCGGGATAGCCCAGTTCGGCCACGGTGGGCACCTCGGGCAGGTCCGGAATCCGCGCATGGGAGGTGGCCGCCAGCGCGCGCAGGCGCGCGCCCTGGATCTGGCCGGTGGAGTTGGTGGCCTGGTCGAACATCATGTCCACATGGCCGGCCATGGTGTCGTTGAGGGCCGGGGCATTGCCCTTGTACGGGACGTGCATCAGGCGGGTGCCTGTCTCGTGCATGAACAGGGCGCCGACCAGGTGCGTCGAAGTGCCGTTGCCCGCCGAGGCATAGGTGAGCGCGTCGGGCCTGGCCTTGGCCTGTTCTATCAGTTGCGGCAGGCTCTTGAGCGGGGACTGCTGGCCCACCACGATGACGTGCGGCGTGTCGTAGATGCGCCCCACCGGCGCGAGATCGCGTTCGGGCTGGAATGGCATGTTGCGGTACAGGTGGCTGTTGACGCTCATCACGCCCATGCTGCCGAACAGCAGGGTGTAGCCGTCCGGCCTGGCGCGGGCCACGGCCTCGGCGCCGATATTGCCGGCGGCGCCGGTGCGGTTCTCGACGATGACGGTCTGCTTGAGCTGGCTGCCCAGCCCGGTGGCGAGGATGCGCGCGACCACGTCGCTGCCGCCGCCGGCCGAAAAGGGCACGATGAGGGTGATGGGGCGCGCCGGATATGCGGCGTCGGCTTGCGCGCGCGCCTGGCCGGCGGGCAGGCATAGCGCCAGCGCCACCAGGGCGCTGTACGGCGCGGTCGGTCGGGGTTGCATGGCGTCTCCTTGGAGAGAGTGGGTCGAACGGGTGTCTAGGCCAGCCGCAGCAGCGCGAGCAGTGCGGCCGGGTCGATGGCGACGCCGTGTTGCGCGGCCAGCCTGCGCGCCGCGTAACGCCGCTCGCCGGGCAAGCGTTGCTGGCCGCTGCGCAACAGCGCTTGCGCCAACTGGTCGATGCGCGCCGCGAAGCCATGCCCGGCCGAGCGCGCCGGGTCGATGCACAGGAAGAACTGGCCGGTGCGCGAGGTCTGGGCCGTGGGGTGGGCGCTGCGATCGACTTCCCAGGAAAAGCTGCCGCCGGTCAGCGCGGCGGCCAGCACCTCGACCATCATGGCGATGGCCGAACCCTTGTGGCCGCCGAACGGCAGCAGGGCGCCGCCGTCGAGCACGGCCGCGGGGTCGCGCGTGGGTTGTCCGTGCCTGTCCACGCCGGCGTCGGGCGGGAGCGTGCGGCCATGCTTGGCCGCCAGCTGCACATCGCCTTTGGCCATGACGCTGGAGGCCTGATCGAATACCAGCGGGTCGGCGCCGGCGCGCGGGCAGGCGAAGGCCATGGGGTTGGTGCCGTACAGCGGGGTGGTGCCGCCATGCGGCGCCATGTGGCTGATGCTGTTGACGGCGGTAAGCGCGATCCACTGCTGGCGCGCATAGGGCTCCACGTCCAGCCACAGCGCGCCGAAATGGTGCGAGTTGCGCGTCAGCAGCATGGCCAGGCCGTGCTGGCGCACGCGCTCCTCGATGAGCGGGCGCGCCGCCCGCAGGGCGCATTGAGCAAAGCCGTTGCGCGCGTCGACGACGATGGTCGCGCCGCTGGCGTCGATGACCCGCGGCTCGGCGTGCCCGTCGACCCAGTCGGTGCCCAGGGTAGCCACGTAGCCGGCCACGCGATGCAGGCCGTGGCTCTTGGCGTCGTCCTGCTCGGCCAGGGCGCAGGTCTGCGCCAGTACGGCGGCGGTTGCGGCGCTGGCGCCGGCGCGCTCGAACAGCCGCGCCAGCAGCATGGCCAGCTGGTCGGCGTGCAGCCGGCAGGGCGCGCCCGCGTCGGCGCAGCGCGCCAGGTGGCCGGCCAGTTCGTCGTGCGATGCGGCGGGAGAGATCGTCATGGTCGCGCCCCTCAGAGAATGCCTTCTTCGCGGTAGGGCTGGTTGGCCTGTACGCGTTCGTAGCCGAGGTTGGACAGGTCCAGGCTCTGGAACGCGCCGTGCACCAGCAGTTCGGCGATGCCGCGGCCGGCGGCGGGCGCGTGCATCATGCCGTGGCCGGAAAAGCCCGCCACCGTGTACAGGTTCTTCAGGCGGGCGTTCCACGCGCCGATCACCGGGTTGCCGTCCAGCTCGTTCTGCTCGTACAGGCCCGACCAGGTGCGATGGCACTTGGCCGCTTCCAGCGGGGGGAAGCGATGCGCCACGGCCGGCCAGACGACGTGCTCGAAATAGTCGTGGTCGACGTCGAAGTTGAAGCCACGGTTCTCGTCGCCGTTGACCAGCCCGCCGGAAAAGCCCTGGCCTTCGGAGCGAAACGCCAGGCGGCTGAGATCCTTCACGTAGGGCAGGGGTTCGATCGGGTTGCCGCACGTGAAGTAGTGTTCGAAGCGGCGCATCGGCACGACCGGCAGATGCATGCCGAACAGCTCGGCGACCTGGCCCGACCAGGCGCCGGCGGCGTTGACGAAGGCTTCGGCGTCCAGCTGCGCGCCGCTTTCCAGCGTGACGCGGCGCGCACGGGTGGGCGTGACGTCGGCGGCCACGACCCTGTCCTTGAGATACACCGCGCCCAGTTCAACGGCCTTGCGCCGAAAGCCCCACAGCAGGCCGTTGGGGTCGCACCAGCCGTCTTGCGGCGTATGCGCGCCGGCGCCGAGGTCGTCGACATGGATGGAGGGAAAGCGCGCCTTCAGTTCGGCGGGAGTAAGCAGGTCGACGTGGCAGCCCATGGCCCGCTGCCGGGCCACGTTGCGCTCGAGCATGGCGACGCGCTCGGGCGGCACCAGGAACAGGTAGCCGCCTTGCACCCAGTCGACCGGCGCGGGCCGGCCATTGGCGGCCATGGTGTTCTCGAAGTTCTTGATGAAGTCCAGGCTGTAGAGCGACATGCCGATGTTCTCGGGGCAGGTGAACTGCACCCGGCAGCCGCCCGACGAACGCAGCGCCGAGGCGAACTCGTAGCTCGGATCCGGCTCCACGACGCAGACCCGCGCGGCCGGGTCGCGCGCCAGCACGTGATAGGCCACGCTGGAGCCGATGATGCCCCCGCCGATGATGACGATGTCGTACTGCTGAACCTGCGGCTGATCCATGACTTGCACCCGATTCCGATGTTGAGGAAAATGTATCCTTTATTGGATCCAATTAAATCATGGCTGGCGGGGCCGCGGTGTTGCGGGAAACCCTGATGCGGCAGGAAAAGGAGCGCGAGGATGAGGCGGGCATTGTTTCTGGGTTATGGCCGGATGGGCGCGGCGCTGGGCGAAGCCTGGCTGCGCGCCGGTTTGCTGGCGGGGATAGACGCGGTCGACCCGGGGCGTGCCGGCGCCGGCCTGCGGGCGCGGCTGTTTCGCGCGGCGGACGAATTGCCGGACCAGGCCTACGACCTGGTGGTGCTGGCGGTGAAGCCGGCCATGGCGCTGGAGGCCTTGCGCGCCGTGCCACCGGCGCGGCTGGCGCGCGCCTGCCTGGTGTCCGTCATGGCGGGCGTGCCGGCCGCCGCCTTGCGGCAGGCGTTGCAGCCGGCCCGGCCGGTGGCGCGGGCCATGCCCAACACGCCGGTCATGGCGGGGCACGGGTGCACCGGGCTATACGGCGGCGACGATATCGGGCCCGGGCAGCGCGCCGTGATCGGTCGCCTGTTCGAGGCCGTGGGCGCGGCGTTCTGGGTCGATACGGAAGACCAGCTGCACGCCGTGACGGCCCTGAGCGGCAGCGGCCCGGCCTACTACCATCTTTTCAGCGAGGCGCTGGCGCAGGCCGGCGAGCAGCTCGGCCTGCCGGCCGCGCTGGCGCGCAGCCTGGCGGCCCGCACGGCGCTGGGCGCGGCCAGCCTGCAATGCGAGGAGGGCGCCGATTTCGCCGCCTTGCGCCGCGAAGTGACTTCGCCCCAGGGCACCACCCATGCGGCGATCGAAGTGTTCGAGCAGGCGGGGGCGCTGCGCACGCTGGTACGCGATGCGGTGCGGCGGGCGCAGGCGCGCTCGCGCGAACTGGCGCGGCCCTAGGCGGGCGGCGCCGCTTCAGATCAGGCCATGTTCCTTGCGCAGCACGTCCTGCGTGTGCTCGATATGCGCTTCGAGCAGGTCGCGCGCGCGCTTGGCCTTGCCGGCGATGCACGCGTCCAGGATGGCGCGGTGCTCGTTCTGCGGCGACTTGCGGCCCACGGCATAGGACTGGTGCGCACGCAGATGGATGTCGATGCCGCGCACCAGGTTCTCGATGGTCTTGAGCAGGCGCGGGCGGCCGCTGGGCCGGTACAGGCACATATGGAATTCGAGGTTCAGCTCGCTCCATTCGCGCGGGAATTCGCTGGCGTCGTAGCGGGCGATGATGGTCTCGGCTTCCTTGAAGACCGCGGGCGTCATGTGCGGAATGGCCAGCACCAGCGCGCGCGATTCCAGCCCCACCCGGATGTCCAGCGTTTCCAGCAGTTCCTGGACCGAGCGCGACGCCACGACCGAGCCCTGGTGCGGGGCGTGCGTGACCAGCCCTTCGGCCTCCAGCCGCTTGAGCGCCTCGCGCACCGGTATGCGGCTGACCCCGAAACGCTTGGCCAGCACCTCCTGCTTGAGCTGCACGCCGATGCCCAGCGAGCCGTCAAGGATCAGGGCGCGCAACTCGTCGGTCACGCCATCGGCGGTCAGCGTCAAGGGTGTTGCATTAGCGTCGGTCATGCCTGGTCAACCTGGAAGAGCCGCGCGGCCGGATGGCCGCCGAGGATGGAGCCCGATCATACACACCGCGCGGCCCGGCGGGCGCCCTGTGCGGCACGCAGTGGATATTATTTTGGATCCATCATACCACCAGTACTGGGCGCGGCGTGACCCGCCGCGCGGGGTACGGGGTATCATCGGGACCGCCGTCAGCGACACCAGAAGGAAGCGTGCCATGAACTCCGCATCTCGCCTGAACATCTCCAGTACGTCCGACGATTGGCGCGGCCTGGCGCTGTCCAATTTCCCGTTGTCGCCGTTCGTGCTCGACGGCGAGCTGTTCGCCTCGGTGGAAGGGTTCATCCAGGGGATCAAGTTCCGCGAGGACGATCCGCGCCGTGCCACCGCGTTCCTGTCCAGCGGCTGGGACGCCAAGCACCTGGGCGACACGGCCGACCGCAGCGGGGCCTATTGGGGCGGCGCGCGCATTCGGTACGGTTCGGCCGAGCACCACCAGTTGATCGAAAGGGCCATCCGCGCCCGCATCAAGCAATGCGAGGGCTTGCGCCGCACCTTGCGGGCGACCGAGGGCATGACGCTGGTGCACGATACCGGCAAGCCGGAGGCGCCGCACACCTCGCTGCCCGCCGCGGTGTTCTGCCGCATCCTCGAAACGCTGCGCCGGGAAATCCTGGGGCGCGCACGGCCGTAGCGGCGGCTAGGGCTGCGCCCCGGCGCCGCCGGCCAGGGCCTTGTAGAGCACGACCAGGCGGGTGCGCAGACGTCCGTCGCTGGCCGTGAGGTCGCGGCGCGCCTGCAGGTCTTCGCGTTGCGCGTCCAGCACGGCCAGGTAGTCGGTCAGGCCGCCAAGATAGCGCGCCCGCGCCCAGTCGCGGGCCTGCGCGGCGCTCTCGGCCTTTTCCCGCAGGCGCGCATATTGCAGCTGTTCGGCCCGGTAGCCGCTCAGCGCATCGTCGACTTCGTGCCAGGCCCGCAGCACGGTCTGCTGGTAGGCGACGGCGGCTTCCTGCTGCTGCAGTTCGCGCAGCGTGACCACGCTGCGGCGCCGGCCGCTGTCGAAGATGGGCAGGTCCAGCGATGGCCCGATGGACCAGGTGCGGCTGCCCCAGTCGCCGAACTTGCCGCTTTCGTACGACTCGTAGCCGAACCGCGCGCCCAGGCGGATGCTGGGGTACAGATCGGCCTGCGCCAGGCCGATGCGGGCGGTGGCCTGGTGCAGGCGCGCTTCGGCGGCGCGGATGTCCGGGCGGCGGCGCGCCAGCTCGGACGGCAGTCCCAGCGCGTAGTCGGGCAGCGGCCGCGCCGAGCCGTCGCCCCCGGGCGCGGCCAGCTCGTCGCCCAGTTCGCCGGGACGCGCGCCGAGCAGCAGGCCCAGGCGGTTGCCGGCCTGGGCCTGCTGCTCCAGCCAGTGCGGCAATTGGGCCTGCAGGCCGGCCAGTTGCGTGCGCTGGCGCGCCACGTCGAGATCGGCGGCCAGGCCGCCGTGCGCGCGCGCCTGGATGAGCGACAGCTGTTCCTGCAGGGCCGCGATGTCCTGGCGCAACAGCCGCGCCTGGCGTTGCGCGGTGCGCAACTCGAAATAGTTGCGCGCCACCTCGCTCGCCAGGCTGAGCCGCGCCGCGTCGTACAGCGCGGCCGAGGCTGCCACGTCGGCGTCGGCGGCCTCGACGGCGCGCCGCACGCGGCCCCACAGATCCAGTTCCCACGAGGCGTCGAAGCCGGCCTGGTACAGGGTGTAGGGCTCGCTGAGCAACTCGGTGACGGCTTCGCGGTTGGCCGGCGCGATGGCGTCGAGAATGCGGTTGGCGGCGGCGTCTTCGCTCTGGCGCTGGCGCGTGACGGCCGCCGCCGCGTCGACCCGCGGGCCGCGCTGCGCGGCTACCGTCTGCCGTTGCGTGCGCGCCTGGGCGTAGCGCAAGGCCGCGCTTTGCAGGTCGGGGCTGGCGGCCAGCGCGCGCGCCTGCAGGCGGTCCAGCGTGGGGTCGCCGAAGGCGTGCCACCATTGCGCGGCCGGCGCGCCGGCCGCGCCGGCATGGCCGGCCAGTTCGGGCGGGCCGCCTCGCCACGAGGTCCAGTCGGCCGGGGCGGCGGGGGTGGGCGCCTGGTAGTCGGGACCGACGGCGCAGGCCGCCAGCGCGCAGGCAAGCGCGATGCAGGGTGCGGACAGGGAGAGGCGGGGAGGCATGGCGTATCGGCGGCTCAGACGAGACGGTTGCGAAACAGCCACGCGGCCAGCGGCAGCGTGACGGCGGCGACGGCCAGCATGGGCAGGAAGTCGATGGCCACATCGCGCAGCCCGGCGCCTTCCAGGTAGACGCGGCGCACCAGGTCGACCGCGAAGCGCAGCGGGTTGGCCCAGGTCGCGATGCGCAGCGCCTCGGGCATGTTGCCCACCGGCGTGACCAGGCCGGACAGCAGGATCAGCGGCATCATCAGTACGAAGGTATAGACCATGGCCTGTTGCATGTTGGCAGACAGCGCCGAGATCGACAGGCCGATGCCCACGCTCGCGGTGGTGAACAGCAGCAGCCCCAGGTACAGCGTGGCGGGCGAGCCGGCCAGCGGGATGGCGAACCAGTAGCGCGCCACCAGCAGGATCAGGGTCGATTGCACCAGGCCGATCAGTATCGCGGGCACGGCCTTGCCGACCAGGATCTCCAGCGGATTGAGCGGGGTGACCAGCAACTGGTCGAAGGTGCCTTGCTCGCGTTCGCGCGCCACCGAAAGCGCGGCCAGCATGAGCGTCTGGATCATGCTGAGCGTGGCGATCAGCCCGGGCATGATGTTCCAGCGGGTTTCCAGGTTGGGGTTGAACCAGGCGCGCGTGCTCACGCGCACCGGCGGCGCGCCCGCGCCCGGCAGCGTGGCGTTGTAGCCGGCCACCAGCGTGCCGAGATGGCCGGCGGCCATGCCGGCGGTGGTGGAGTTGCGGCCATCGAGCACGACCTGCATGGGCGCGTCCTGGCCGGCCGCCAGGCGCCGGTCGAAGTCGGCGGCCAGGTGGACCACCAGCAGCGCCTGGCCGGCGTCGATCACGCGGGCGATGTCGGCGGGCGTGCGCAGGGTCGCCACGCGCTGGAATACGCCGGAGCCGTCGATGCGCGCGGCCAGTTCGACCGCGGCCGCGCCGCGGCTCTGGTCGAGCAGCGCGTAGGGGACATGGTTGAGGTCGTAGGTGGCGCCATAGCCGAACAGCAGGCTTTGCACCACCACGGGGGCGATCAGGATGACGCGGTTGGCCGGATCCTTGACGATGGCCAGCGCCTCCTTGCGGCACAGGAAGGCGATGCGGCGCAGCATGGCGGACAGGCGGGCGAACATGGCGCGTCAATCCAGGGACTTGCGCGTCAGGCGGCGCGCCAGGGCCAGCAGCGCCACGGCGTAGACGGCCAGGATGGCGCAGTTGCGGGCGATCAGGGGCCAGTTGTCGCCGGCCAGGAACGCGGTCTTGACCAGCTCCATGAAGTAAGTGGCGGGCAGCAGCGAGCCGACGAAGCGGATCGCCGCCGGCACGTTGCGCAGGTCGAACAGAAAGCCCGACAGCATCAGCGCCGGCAGGAAGCTGCTGAGCACGGCGACCTGGCTGGCCAGGAACTGATTGCGGGTCGTGGCCGAGATCAGCAGGCCGATGCCCAGCGCCACGACCAGGTAAAGCATGGCGCTGAGCAGCAGCATCGCCAGCGACCCCTGCAGCGGCACGTGAAACAGCAGACGCGCCGCGGCCAGGCACAACCCCAGCCCCAGCATGCCGACGACGAAGTAGGGAATCATCTTGGCCAGCAGGATTTCGGTGGGGCGCACGGGCGTGACGAACAGCGCTTCGAGCGTGCCGCGCTCCCATTCGCGCGCGACCACCAGCGCCGTGAGGAAGGCGCCGACCAGCGTCATGATGAGGGCGATCAGGCCGGGCACCAGGTACCAGGTGCTGGTGTTGGCGGCGTTGAACCACAGCCGTTCGACCATGGCCACGCCGGGCGGCGGCGCGGCGTGGCCGGCGCGGTCGGCGCGCAGGCGCGCGGCGTGTTCGAGCGCGCCGTTGACGTAGCGCGCCAGGGCCGCGGCGCTGTTGGCATCGGCCCCATGCAGCAGCAGCTGCACCTGCGCATCGCCGGCGGCCAGTCGGCGCGCGAAATCGGCGGGCACGCGCACGATGCCGTCGACCTCGCGCCTGCGCATCAGTGTTTCGGCGGTATGCATATCGGCCAGCCAGACCGGCGCCAGGTAGTCCGAGCCGGCCAGGCCGGCCAGCGCGTCGCGCGCCTGGGGCGAGCGGTCTTCCAGCACGACCGCGATCGGCGCGTTGCGCAGGTCCAGCGACAGGCCGTAGCCGAAAATCAGGATCAGCACGATGGGCAGGACCACGCCGATGGCCAGGTTGCTGCGGTCGCGCAGCAGCTGGCGGAACTCCTTGCGCGTGAGGCTGGCCAGGCGCCGCCAGAACCCGCTTGCGCTCGCGCCCGGGCTCATGGCTGCGCCTGCAGGTGCTGGCGCGCGCGCGCCTGTTCGACGATGCCGATGAAGGCCGTGTTCATGTCGCCCGCATCGCCCGCCAGGCGGCGCACCTCGTCGGGCGTGCCCAGCGCCAGCAGCCGGCCGGCGTCCTGGATGGCGATGCGGTCGCAGTATTCCGCTTCCTCCATGAAGTGCGTGGTGACGACGATGGTGGTGCCGTCCAGGGCCAGCGCGGTGATGCGGCGCCAGAACGCGCGCCGCGCCAGCGGGTCGATGCCGCTGGTGGGTTCGTCCAGGAACAGGATCTCGGGCTCGTGCAGCAGGCCGGTGGCCATGGCCAGGCGTTGCTGGTAGCCGCCGGGCAGCTCGCCGCTGCGCGCCTGGGCATGGCCGCGCAGGTCGAACTCGCCCAATACGGCGTCGATGCGCCGGCGCAGCGCCGCGCCGGCCAGCCCGTAGACGCCGCCGAAGAAGGCGAGGTTCTCGGCCACGGTCAGGTTGCCGTACAGGGCGAACTTCTGCGATACGTAGCCGATGTGGCGCCGCGCCCGCGCCGGCGCGTTGCGCAGGTTCACGCCGGCCACCCGCAACTGGCCGCTGCTGGCAGGCAGCAGGCCGCACAGCATGCGGAACGTGGTGGTCTTGCCGGCGCCGTTGGGGCCGAGCAGGCCGAAGATCTCGCCGCGGCGCACGCTGAACGAAGTGCTGGCCACGGCCGTGAAAGCGCCGAACTTGCGCACCAGGTCGTGGACTTCGATGGCGGGCTGGGCCGGGTCGGGGGCGGCGTCGCCGGGGCGTGGCGCCTGCGGGACAGGGCGCCGCGCGGCCGTGGCCGTGGCCGTGGCCGTGGCCGCGGGCATGTCGGCCGCCAGGCGCGCGCGCAGCAGCATCTGTACCCCGTCTTCCAGGCGCGCCGGCGTGGCGTGGGCGCGCGCGCCGTCGAGCAGGGCGCGCAGGCGCGCCGGGTCGGCGTCGGGGCGCTGGATGTAGCGCACCGCGCCGCCCTCGGGCACCGCGTCGATGATCTGCGCGCTGTCGTCGAGCAGGCGCGCCTGCAAGGCACGGGCCGGCACGCCGGCCGGCGGCGCGGCGAGAAAGCACAGGCCCTGGGCCGGCTCGCGCAACGCCTGCGGCGTACCCTGAGCGAGCAGCCTGCCGCGATACAGCACATGGACTTGCGCGCAGTGCTGCGCTTCGTCCAGGTAGGCAGTGCTGACCAGCACGCTCAGCTGCGTCTGCTCGACCAGCTGCTGGACGATTTGCCACAGCTCGCGGCGCGACAGCGGGTCCACGCCCACGGTCGGTTCGTCCAGCAGCAGCAGTTCGGGCGAGCGCACCAGGGTGCAGGCCAGCCCCAGTTTCTGCTTCATGCCGCCCGACAGCTTGCCGGCCGGCCGCGCGGTAAAGCGCGCCAGGTCGGTCATGGCCAGCAGGCGCGCGTAGCGTTCGCGGCGCTCGCGCGCGGGCACGCCGTGCAGGTCGGCATACAGGTCGAGGTTTTCCTGCACGCTGAGATCCTCGTACAGGCCGAAGCGTTGCGGCATGTAGCTGATGCGGTCCTGCACCGCCTGGGGCGACCGGACCGCATCGATGCCCAGCACGTGCAGCGTACCGGCGTCGGGCCGCATCAGGCCCGCGATCAGGCGCAACAGGGTGGTCTTGCCCGCGCCATCGGGCCCGACCAGGGCGGTCAGCCGGCCGCGCGCCACCGACAGCGACAGCGCGTCGAGCGCGAGGGTCTGGCCAAAGCGCTTGGCCAGGTCCCGCGCCTCGATGACGGGCGCCTCGTTCATGGGCCGGGCTCCGCCGCGTCGGCCAGGTTCAGCCGCACGGTGGCCGGCATGCCCAGCCGCAGCTGGTCGCCCGGGTCGTCGACGCGGATGCGGATTTCGTACACCAGGCTGGTGCGCAGGGTTTCGGTCTGCACGGTCTTGGGCGTGAATTCGGCCACCGACGAGATATAGCCCACCTGGCCGTCGATGGCGCGGTCGGGCTGGCTGTCGGTGTAGACCTGCGCCCGCATGCCCGGCCGCACGCGTCCCAGGTCGGGTTCGGACAGGTAGGCGCGCACCCATTTGGGGTCGGTCAGCGCCAGCGTATAGACGGGGCGCTGGGGCGAGGCCATGTCGCCGGGCTCGAGCAGGCGCGCGCGCACGACGGCGTCGGTGGGCGCCTTCAGTTCGGCCTGGGCCAGCCGGTGCCGCAGCAGGGCCAGTTCGGCCTGGCTGGCCTGCCACTGCGCCGTTGCTTCGGCAATGTCTTCGTCGCGCGGCCCCAGCAGGGCCAGCTGCAGCGCCTTGGCCTGGGTTTCGGCCTGGGCGCGCGCCACCCGCAGGCGCGCCGCGGCGCGGTCGATGTCCTGCCGGCTGACGGCGCGTCCATCGGTGGCGCGGGCGGTGCCCTGCAGGCGTTGCAGGTCTTGCTGCGCGAGCGCGGCGTCGGCCGCCGCCGCGTCGGCGCGCGCCCGCGCCTGGGCGATCTCCTGGGGGCGCGAGCCGTTGCGCAGGCGCAGCAGGGCCTGTTCCTGCGCGCTGGCGCGCGCCTGGGCCCGTTCGGTCTCGAGCTGCAAGGTGCGGGTTTGCTGGCGCGCCAGGACCTGGCCGGCGCGCACGCGGTCGCCTTCCTCGACCTGCATGTCGGCGATGCGCTCGCTGTTGTCGAAGGCCAGCGCCACCTGGCGGATATCGACATTGCCGTACAAGGTGAGGGTATCGCCCGGGGGCTGCGCGCGGGTCAGCCACCATGCCGCGCCGGCTATCGCCAGCACGATGGCCACCGCCGCGGCAATGAGGGGTTTCTTCATGGTCGGCGTTCGCACCGGAGGGGTCGATGGGCCGACTATACATTAAATTCAAATTGAATTTGAAGTAATTTTGGGTGACACTGAACCCGTTTATCAACGTACCGCCATACCGATCACCATGACCAGACCGCGCCGTTCGCTGCGGGCCGACGGGGCCAGCACCCGCGCCAGGATTCTCGAGGCGGCCGGCCAGCTGTTCGGCCAGTACGGCTATGCGGGCGTGGCCAGCAAGGCCATTTGCGCGGCCGCCGGCGCCGACCTGGCGGCGATCAACTACCACTTCGGCAGCCGCGACGGCCTGTACCGCGCCGTGCTGATCGAGGGGCACAAGCATTTCATCAATCTCGATACCCTGCTGGCGCTGACGCAGAGCGATTTGCCGCCGCGCGAGAAGCTGTGCGCCTTCATCGACGGCATGGTGGCGGGGTTGTGGGAGCAGAGCTGGCACACGCGCGTCTGCGCGCGCGAGGTGCTGGCGCCGTCGGCGCATTTCGCCGCGCTGATCGACGAAGAGGTGCTGCCCAAGTTCCGGCTGGTGGCGGGCATCCTGGGCGACATCACGGGCTTTGCGCCGGGCGATCCGGCGCTGGCGCGTTGCGCCGTAAGCATCGTGGCGCCCTGCATGATGCTGATGGTGGTCGACCGCAACGCGCCCAGCCCGCCGCAGCAGGTGCTGGCGCAGCCGGCGGCCGACCTGGCCGAGCATCTCAAGCGTTTCGCGCTGGCCGGCCTGGACGCGGTCAGCGCCGCCGCGCCGCGCCGCTGACGCCTCTGCTACATTGACGCCACCGCGGCCCCGACCCGGGCGGCCGTCTGGAGGGGACCATGGCAAAAGAGGCGTACACCGTCGGACCAGTCTTGTCGTTTCGCGGCGTCGGGGGCGCGCGCCAGTGGCGCGTGAGCGCGCTGATCGGCATCCCGCGCGAGGCGAAGGCGCCCGCGCTGCGCGTGGAGGGGCGGGCCTGTGCCGCGCCCGTGGTGCTGCACCGGACCGCGCGCGAAACGTTGCTGCGCTATGACCTCAGCTGCGACATGCAAGCGCGCGAGCGCAAGGTCGAGTTCGGCCCCAAGGGCGGGCCGGCCTGGCATTTCACCGTGCCCGCCAAGGGCGCCGCGCCGCGCCTGGCCTATGTGTCGTGCAATGGCTTTTCCGACCCCAGCGGCATGCGCAAGCTGGTGCGCCCGGCGAACGCCGTATGGGCGGACCTGCTGTGCAACCACGATCGCGACCTGCGGCCGGCGGATTACCTGCTGGACAAGGAACAGCTGTGGCACGAAACGCGCACCCATGACGAAGGCCTGCAGCGTTTTCACTTGCTGTTGATGGGCGGCGACCAGATCTATTTCGATTCGATCTGGGAGGATATCGCGGCGCTCAAGCAGTGGGTGGGGCTGGCGCGCGCGCAGCAGCTCGAATTCAAGGTCAGCCAGGCGCTGGAGGACGAGATCGAGGCGTACTACTTCGGCCTGTACAGCCGCCGCTGGCTGCCGCCGTCGCGCGCGCCATGGGCCGACGCGCAGCCCAGCCTGGACGCCGCCGACGCCATGGCCCGCGTGCCCACCATCATGATGTGGGACGACCACGACATCTTCGACGGCTGGGGCTCGTACAGTCCGGCCATGCAGCGCTGCGAGCTGTTCCAGACCCTGTTTCGGCACGCGCGGCGCGCTTTCTGGGTCTTCCAGATGCAGCATGCGCTGGCCGACCTGCCGCCGCTCCAGGCGATCGCGCGCGCCAATGTGCTACCGCAGGATCCGCAGTACCAGGGCATCGCGTGGAGCCGCCTGCTCGAGCGCGACCGGCTGGCGCTGCCGCTGCTCGACGATCAGCCCGGCTTCACCTCGGCCTATCGGCTCGGGCCGCTGGCGCTGGTGGCCGCCGACCTGCGCACGGAACGCTCGCGCACGCAGATCCTGGGCTCGCAGGCGTGGGCCGCGCTGCAGGGCTGGCTGCATGGCCTGAAGGGCAACCGGCCGGCGTCGGCCACGGGCGGCTGCCGGCATCTGATCTTCATGTCCTCGGTGCCGGTGGCGCATCCCAAGCTGTCGGTGGCCGAAGGCCTGCTCGACACTTTCGGGCAGGATCACGTGCTCGACAGCAATGCCGACGACCTGAAGGACCATTGGTCGCACGACGACCATGAAGGCGAGCGCAAGCGCCTGCTGGAAACGCTGATGCAGGTCGCCAACGAGAAGCTGCTGCGCGTGTCGATCGCCTCGGGCGATGTGCACGTGGCGGCGTGGGGCAACGCCTATCGGCGCGATATCCCGCCGACCTCGAACTGGGCGCAGATCCAGCAATTCACCTCGTCGGCGGTGGTGCATCCGTCGCTGCTCGGCGTGGCCGAGCGCCTGTTCCTGTTCATGCTCAACGGCACGGCGGCCCAGGCGCAGCCCATCGACGTGAACCTCAGCGTGGAGATGATGCTGTTTCCCGGCCACAACCGCTACGTGATGCCGGCGCGCAACTGGCTGGCCTTCGAACTCGATGCCGGCAAGGCCGGCAAGCTGTGGGCGAGCTGGCGCTGCGAGACCGAGACGGGCTTTTCCAATCATCTGCAGGCGGTGCAGCCCGCGCAGGGTTGATCAGATCATCGGCAGGCTGGCCGGGCGGGGGCCGCGCGGGAACGCGGCGTCCAGGTCGGCGCAGTCCTGCTCGCCCAGCGCCAGGCGGCCGGCGGCGGCGTTGGCCGCCACGTGGGCGGGGTCGGCCGCCTTGGGGATGGCGAACACGCCGGGCCGGCGGGTGAGAAAGGCCAGCGCGACCTGGCGCGGCGTGGCCCCGTGGGCCTGCGCGATGCGAGCCAGCACTTGTGCGCCGGCGCTGTTGGGCGCCGGGAAGTCATCGTGGCCGAACGGGCTGTAGGCCACCACGGCCACGCCATGCGCCGCGCACCACGGCATGACGGCATGCTCGATGGCGCGCTCGCGCAGGTGGTAGAGCACCTGGTTGCAGGCCAGCTTGCCGGGGCCGACGATGTCCAGGGCTTCCTGCAGGTCGTCGACGTCGAAATTGCTGACGCCGTAGCTGCGGATCTTGCCTTCGCGCTGCAAGGCCTCGAACGCCGCGAAGGTTTCCTCCAGCGGATGGGCGCCGCGCCAATGCAGCAGATAGCAATCGAGATGGTCGGTGCCCAGGCGGCGCAGCGAGCGTTCGCAGGCCGCGCGCGTGCCGGCGCGCGAGGCATTTTCCGGCAGCACCTTGGACACCAGGAACACCTGGTCGCGGCGGCCGGCGATGGCTTCGCCCACCAGGCGTTCGGCCGCGCCCGCGCCGTACATCTCGGCGGTGTCGATATGGGACATGCCCAGGTCCAGCCCGCCGCGCAGGGCGTCGACCGCGCTGGCGCGCGTGCTGTTGTCGAGATTCCAGGTTCCCTGGCCGATGGCCGCGACCATGCGGTCGGTGGCGCCGAAGCGATGCTGTTTCATGGTGGCTCCCGCAGGCAAGCCGCAAGCGTAGCAGGCCGGCGCTACGCGCGTTGGCGCGCCAGGTGGCGGTACAGGGTGCTGCGATGGATGCCGAGCTCGTGCGCGGCGGCGGCGATGTTGCCACCGTGGCCGGCCAGGGCCTGGTCGATCCGTTGCAGGCTGGCGTCGCGCAGCGAGGCGGGCGCCGCGGGCGGCGTCGCCACGCCCGGGCGCGGCGCGGCGGCGTCGGCCTGGCGGACGGCGGGCGCGGCGATGGCGGCGGGCAGGTGGTGGCGATGGATCAGGCTGCCGGGCGGATGGAACAGCGCCAGCGTGCGCAGCACCGAGCGCAGCTGCCGGTAGTTGCCCGGCCATGCATAGGCGGCCAGCGCGTCCAGGGCGTCGTCGGCCAGCGTCAGGCCGGCGGGGGTGTCGTCCAGCGCGCGCAGGGCGGCGCAGATGAAGGGGCGCAGGTCGTCGCGCTCGCGCAGCCGCGGCAGCGGGACCGCATAGTCGTGCAGGCGGTAATAGAGGTCGGCGCGGAATTCGCCGGCGGCGATCATGGCGTCCAGGTCGCGGTGGGTGGCGCTGATCAGGCCGAAGTTGACCGGCACCGCCTTGTCGGCGCCCAGCGGCTGCACCATGCGCTCCTGCAGGGCGCGCAGCAGGCGGGTCTGCAGGGGCAGCGGCATGTCGCCGATTTCGTCCAGGAACAGCACGCCGCCGTCGGCCTCGCGCAGCCGGCCGCGCGCGCCCAGCCGCCGCGCGCCGGTATAGGCGCCCGGCTCGTAGCCGAACAGTTCGGCCTCGATCAGGCTTTCGGGCAGGGCGCCGCAATTGACCGCGACGAAGGGACCGTTGCGCCAGATGCTGTGGCGGTACAGGTGCTGCGCGTAGACCTCCTTGCCGGCGCCGGTTTCGCCTTGCAGCAGCACCGACAGGCCGCCGTCCAGCGCGCGCCGGGCGCGCTCGAAGCCGGCCTGCAGCGCCGGCGCCAGCGCCGGCAGCGCTTCCTCGGCAGCCTGCGCCGGCGCGGCGCGCGGCGGGCGCGGCGGCGCGGGCAGCGAGCGCGCATGCCCGCCCTGGCGCAGCACGGCATGGAAGGGGGCGCCCTGCGGCGTATGGACGCGGCCGGGCGTGCGCGCGACGGCGCGCCAATCGACCAGCCAGCCGTCCAGCGGCTGGTCCAGCAGCGCGGGCCAGGTAGCGCCCAGCAGCGCGACGGCGGCGTCGTTGGCGCCGACGATGCGCTCGTCCTCGATCAGCAGCAGTCCGCGCTCGACCGAATCGAGCAGCGACGCCTGCTTGTGGAACACCAGGTACAGGCAGCGCTCGCCGGCCTGTTCGATCACGCGGTTGGAAACCTGGCGCGCGCACATGCTGGCCAGGCTGAGCGCATAGGCGTGCATGCGTCCGGCGTCGCCCGAGATGTCCAGCACGCCGAGGATGTCGCCGCGCGGCGAACGGATCGGCGCCGCGTGGCAGCTGAGGATCTGGTTGCGCCGCAGGAAGTGTTCGGCGCCGTGCACGCGCAATGCGGCGGCTTCGATCAGCGCCGTGCCGATGGCGTTGGTGCCGCGATGGTTTTCGGCCCAGCTGACCCCGGGCCGCAGCGCCACGTGGTCGGCGCGCTGCAGGAAGCCGGTATTGCCGCTGGCCTGCAGGATCACGCCGCTGGCGTCGGCCAGCAGCACCAGGCTGGAGGCGCTGGCCACCATGCCGGCCAGGGTTTCGATTTCGGGCTGGGCGGCGCGCAGCACGCAGGCGTGCTGTTCGAGGCGCTCCTGCAGGTCGCCGCGGCGCAGGGCGATGGGGTCGTCGTGCAGGTCGGCGGCGGCGCTGGCGCAGCGCTCCCAGGAACGCACGATGGGAGCGGCGGCCTGCGCGGATGGCAGGTATTGGCCGGATGCGGAAAGCGGGTAGCCGGGCATGCGGTGTCTCCTTGCGTGTCGCGCGCCGCGACGCGATGTCGCCGCCGGCAACGCCGGCGTGTCGCAAGATGCGACAAGCCGCTGTTTTTTATAGGGAAATTATGCATGAAAAGCGCGTTCGCGCCGGCCGCGCAGAGGTAACAGCTCGTCGCCGCGGGCTGGCACGGCATTTGCATGGACCAAGGCGGCGCCCCGCGCGCCCGCCGCGCGACGGCAATCGTCACGGCGCCACAACGACATCAGGAGACAAGCCATGGATCTATCCGACCTGAAACAATTGGGCCTGGATGTGGCCTACCCGTTCAAGGACCAGTACGAGAACTACATCGGCGGCCAGTGGGTGCCTCCGACAGGCGCTGAGTACTTCGACAATCTGTCGCCCATTACCGGCAAGCCGTTTTGCCGCGTGCCGCGCTCGGGCGCGGCCGACATCGAGCTGGCGCTGGACGCGGCGCATCGCGCGCGCGCCGCGTGGGCGCGCACCTCGCCGGCCGAGCGGGCCAACATCCTGCTGCGCATCGCCGACCGCATCGAGGGCCAGTTGCCGATGCTGGCCGTGGCCGAGTCGATCGACAACGGCAAGCCGCTGCGCGAGACCACCGCGGCCGACCTGCCGCTGGCGATCGACCATTTCCGCTATTTCGCGGGCTGCATCCGGGCGCAGGAGGGCGCCATCTCCGAGATCGACGCCAACACCGTGGCCTACCACTTCCACGAACCCATAGGCGTGGTGGGGCAGATCATTCCCTGGAACTTCCCGCTGCTGATGGCGGCCTGGAAGCTGGCGCCGGCGCTGGCGGCCGGCTGCGTGGTGGTGCTCAAGCCGGCGGAGCAGACGCCGGCCTCGATCCTGGTGCTGGCCGAATTGATCGGCGACCTGCTGCCGCCGGGCGTGCTCAACGTGGTCAACGGCTATGGCAAGGAGGCCGGCCAGGCGCTGGCCACCAGCAAGCGCATCGCCAAGATCGCCTTCACCGGGTCGACGCCGGTGGGCAAGCACATCCTGCACGCGGCGGCCGACAACCTGATCCCCGCCACGGTGGAGCTGGGCGGCAAGAGCCCCAACATCTTCTTCGACGACGTGATGGACCGCGACGACGAGTTCCTGGACAAGGCGCTTGAGGGCCTGGCCATGTTCGCGCTCAACCAGGGCGAGGTGTGCACCTGCCCATCGCGCATCCTGATCCAGGAGTCGATCTACGAGCGCTTCATCGAGAAGGCCATCGCGCGGGTGCAGTCCATCAAGACCGGCCATCCGCTCGATGCCGGCACCATGGTGGGCGCGCAGGTCTCGCAGGTGCAGATGGACAAGATCCTGTCCTATATCGACATCGGCCGCCAGGAGGGCGCGCAGTGCCTGACCGGCGGCGCGCGCAACGACATGCTGCCGGGCGGGCTGGACCAGGGTTTCTACGTCCAGCCGACCATGCTGCTGGGCAAGAACAGCATGCGCATCTTCCAGGAGGAAATCTTCGGGCCGGTCGCGGCGGTGGCCACGTTCAAGGACGAGGAGGAGGCCATCGCCATGGCCAACGACACGTTCTACGGCCTGGGCGCGGGCGTCTGGAGCCGCGACGGCGCGCGCGCCTACCGCGTGGGCCGTGGCATCGAGGCCGGCCGGGTGTGGACCAACTGCTATCACCTGTATCCGGCGCATGCCGCCTTCGGCGGCTACAAGCAGTCGGGCATCGGGCGCGAGACGCACAAGGCGGCGCTGTCGAATTACCAGCAGACCAAGTGCCTGCTGGTGAGCTACAGCCCCAAGGCCCTGGGCTTTTTCTAACCCGGGCGCCTGTCCCCGCATGGGGACTGGCATCCGCCAACTCTGGAGTGCCTGTCTCTGCATGGGGACTGGCACCCGCCAACTCTTGGGCGCCTGTCCCCGCTGGGACAGGCGCCCAAGGCGCCGCGTTCACGCCGGCGCGCCGGGCCAGACCTGGCGGTCGCGCGGGCTGTCGATGCGATAGTCGGAATAGGGCAGCGACAGCAGGTCGCGGCCCAGCCGGTGCGCGGCTTGCAGCGGACGCCGCGGATCGTGCGCCACTTCGCCCCTGCGGTTGCCCGCGCCGTGCACCATGCCGACGAACTGCGAGTGGGTGTAGCGCGTGAACTCCTGCAACTGGTGCACGATGCCCAGGGCCGCGCCGGGGTAGGTCTCCTCGGAGGAGACGGCCAGGGCCAGCCGCTTGCCCGTCATGCGCCGCAGCACTTCGGCGTGGCGCGGATGGGCGGCCGAGTAATAGGTGAAAGAGCGGTCGAAGAAGGCCTTGGCCTGGGCCGACATGCCATACCAGTACACCGGCGTGCAGAGCACCACGGCGCGCGCGGGCAGGAAGTGGTCGAAGAACAGTTCGCCGTAGCGGTCGTCGGGGCGGCGCGCGTCGGCCTGCTTCTCGTCGGCCAGGAAACCCGCGATGTAGTCGTCGAGAAACAGCAGCGTGGCGGCGGCGCCGGACTGGCGCGCGCCCTCGACCACGGCCCGGGCCAGCAGGGCGCTGTTGCCGTCGCGGCGCGGGCTGCCAACCAGCGCCAGCACGGGATTGGCGGTTTGGGATGAATTCATTTTTACTCCTCGTCAGAAGAATGGGGCGGATGAGCGTTCTTGCAAGGCCAAATTTAGGGCTTGCTTGCCGTGCTTGGCGAGTGACGATGTCTGCACTAAGATGAATTAAATTCATCTCTATGGGGGCCCGGCATGTTTCATGATCTGCCGCTGGGCGCGCTGCGCGCCTTCGAGGCCGCGGCGCGCTTGCTCAGCTTCAAGGGCGCCGCCGCCGAGCTGCATGTCACGCCCACCGCCGTGTCGCACCAGATCCGCGCGCTCGAGCAGCGGCTGGGCTTTGCGCTGTTCGAGCGCCTGCCGCGCGGGGTGCTGCTCACGCCCAAGGGCGGACGGCTGTTCCAGCGGGTGCATGGCATGCTGCTGGATCTGGCGCAGACGCTGGACGCGCTGCGCCCGCGGCCGAGCACGGGCGGCCTGACGGTGTCGACCACGCATTCGTTTGCCGCGCTGTGGCTGGTGCCGCGGCTGGGGCGCTTCCACCAGGCGCATCCCGGCTACGAGGTGCGGCTGGACGCGACCAGCAGCCTGGTGGATCTGCTGCAGGACGCCAGCGTGGACGTGGCGATCCGCTATGGCGGCGGCGACCGCTCGGGCCGCCACCGCGGGCTGCAGGCCGCGGCCGTGCTGCCCGAGCGCTTCGCCGTCTATGGCGCGCCCGCCGCGGTGGCCAGCGCGGCGCGGCGGCGGCCCGCGCTGATCTCGGTGCAATGGCGCGACTCCACCGTGTACGAGACCGGCTGGCGGCAATGGTGCCAGGCGGCCGGCGTGAACTGGCTGGCGCGCGCCGCGCCGCGCGGCTACGAAGAGGAAAACTACGCCATGCAGGCCGCCATTGCCGGCCAGGGGCTGGTGCTGGCCAGTTCGGCCATGGTGTCCGACAGCGAGGCGCGCGGCCTGCTGGCGTGCTTTCGCCCCGACATCAGCGTGCCGGGGCTGCGCTATACCGCGCTGACCGCGCCGGGCCGCCAGCGGCACCCGCCGGTGCGCGCCTTCCTGGACTGGCTGGCTGGCGAATTCGAGGCCGCCGCGCCGCGCTGATATGATGCCTGCCATGCCATTGAACCGCTTGCGCCGACGCTGCCGCGCCGTCCGCCTGGCCGCGCCGCGCGGGCGGCCGGGGTGGTCTGCATGAGCGTGCCGGCCGACCCGCGCCTGGCGCAGTTGCGCCGCATGCAGCGCTGGGCGCTGGCGCTGCTGGCGGCCATGATCGCCGGCTTCGTCACCAGCCATCTGATGGGCGGGCAGGGCGCCTGGGCCTGGGTGCGGGCGTTCTGCGAGGCCGCCACGGTCGGCGCGCTGGCCGACTGGTTTGCCGTGGTGGCGCTGTTTCGCCGCCCGCTGGGGCTGCCGATCCCCCATACCGCCATCATCCCCGCCAACAAGGCGCGCATCGGCGACAACCTGGCGGTGTTCGTGCGCGATCATTTCCTCGATCCCGAGACGCTGCTGGAGAAGCTGCGCGTGTTCGACCCGGCCGCGCGCCTGGGCCGCTGGCTGGCCGACCCGCGCCAGACGCGCAGCCTGGGCCAGGGCGCGCGCCAGGTGGCGCTGCAGGCGCTGGACCTGCTCGATGAGCAGGCTGTCAGCCGCGCCATCCAGGGCTTCGCCGTGGCGCAGTTGCGCCGCTGGGACGCGGCGCGCACGGCCGGCGAAGTGCTGGCCCTGCTGACCCGCGACGGCCGCCACCAGGAATTGCTGGACGCCGCGCTGCACCGGCTGGGCGACTACCTCGGCGAGGAGGACATCCGCCAGCGCGCCTCCGCGCTGCTGGTGAGGTTCGCCCGCAAGGAGTGGCCGCGCATCATCGCCGCGGTGGATGTCATCGGCTCGGTCGAGGGCATTGCCGACAACCTGGCCGACCGCATGGCGCGCGCCCTGGTCGACGAGCTGCGCGACGTGCTGTCGCGCCCGGATCATCCCGTGCGGCGCAACTACGAGGCCTGGGTGGCCGACTACATCGGGCGGCTGCGCGACGACCCCGAGCTGGCCGGCCAGGTCGAGGCCCTGAAGCAGCGCCTGATCGACGACCCGCGCGTACAGGAGTACGCCCTGGGGCTATGGCGCGACATCCACGCCGTATTGCGGCGCGACCTGGAGGCCGAGGATTCGGCGCTGGCGCGCCATCTGGAGGGCGCGCTGCAGGCGCTGGGCGAACGCCTGTCGCGCGACCCGGAGCTGCGCCGGGCGGTCAACGAGCATGTGCTCGACAGCGCGCGCAAATTGACCGACAGCTTGCGCAGCGGCGTGACCGAGCATATCTCGCGCACGGTCAAGAACTGGGACGAGCGCCATCTGGTGCGCGAGCTCGAACTGAGCGTGGGCCGCGACCTGCAGTACATCCGCTTCAACGGGACGCTGGTGGGCGGCTTGATCGGCCTGGCCCTGCATGCCGGGGTGCTGCTGGCGCAGCGGGTCGGCGGCTGAGCCGCCGCGATGCGGGCGCGCTCAGGCGGCGGCCGCGTAGGCCGGCCGGCGTTCCTGGTAGGCCTGCCGGATATGGCGCGCCATTTCCTCGACGGCTTGCGAGCGCTCGCCGGGCGCGAGGTAGAGATTGATGGCGTAGTCGGGCAGGGCCGGCAGGCCGCTGGCCGCATCGAGCACTTCCAGGTCGGCAGGGGCCACCGACAACAGGCTGGCCGTGACCGCCAGGTCCAGCCGCACGGTGGTCAGCGTGGCGTCGGCATTGCCATTCTCGAATACGCTGCGCCAGGGAATCCGTCCGCCGTCCAGGGCGTCGGCCAGCACCGGCCGGAAGGCGCAGGCGTCGCTGACCAGCGAGACCGGCAACGGGTTCTTGCGCCATGCCTGGCCGCCCGGGGCGGCCAGCCACACCACGCGGTCGACGGCCAGTCGCTCGCCACCCGCCGCGCCGATGGGTTCCTCGGCCAGGGTCAGATCCAGCTTGCGGCGCCGCACCTGCTCCAGCAGTTCGGGCGAGGTCGCCGAGATCAGCGAGATGTCCACATCGGGATAGCGCAGCGAATAGGCGCGCAGCAGGCCCGGCAAGTGCGTGCCGATCAGGTCGTGCGGCACCCCCAGCCGCACCGCGCCGACGCAGCCGGCGCCGGTCATGTGCTGCATCAGCTCGTCGTTCATGCGCACCATTTCGCGCGCGCGGCCCAGCAGGCGCGCGCCTTCGCCGGTCAGCGCCGCGCCGCTGCGGCGGCGTTCCAGCAGGGTGCAGCCGAACAGGGCCTCCAGGCGCTGCAGCTGCTGGCTGACCGCGCCCTGCGTCAGATGCAGCAGGGCGGCGGCGGCGGTCAGGCTGCCGGTATCGTGTACGGCCAGGAAGGCGCGCAGCAGCGCGGTGTCGATATTGCGGCTCATGATCTATTAGGATTCGTGATGCTGGAGATTATAAGAATTCGATATCCTAAATCTACGCGTGTGGCTATCGTACCTCTCATCGCTTTGTGGAGATAGCCATGCAGACCACGACTTCCCTGATTGCCTCGGTGCGGCGCATCGCCGCCTTTTCGGACGGCGCGCGCGGCGGCAACCCGGCCGGCGTCCATGTGGCCGAGGTGCTGCCCGACGCCATGACCATGCAGCAAATGGCCGCCGAGATCGGCTATTCCGAAACCGTGTTCGCCGCGCCGGCCTATGGCGGCTGGCGGGTGCGCTATTTCGCGCCGGAGGCGGAAGTGCCGTTCTGCGGCCATGCCACCATCGCCCTGGGCGCCGTGCTGGCCGAACAGGAAGGCGACGGCGTGTTCGCGCTGACGACCAACCATGCCAGCATCACGGTCGAGGGGCGCCGCCAGGGCGGCCTGTACAGCGCCGCGCTGCAATCGCCGCGCACGCGCAGCGCGCCCCTGGAGACGGCCGTGCGCGACGAGGCGCTGGCCCTGTTCGGCTACACGCCCGCCGACCTCGACACCCGGCTGCCGCCCGCCTACGCCGAGGCCGGCGCCGCCCACCTGATCCTGCCGCTGAACAGCCGCGAGCGGCTGGCGGCCATGCGCTACGACCTGGCGGCAGGCCGGGCTTTCATGAAGCGCACGGGGGTGGTGACGATCGCCTGGGTGCATGCCGAATCGGCCACGCTGCTGCATGCGCGCAACGCCTTCGCCGCCGGCGGCGTGTACGAGGATCCGGCAACCGGGGCGGCGGCCGCCGCGCTGGCCGGCCATCTGCGCGACAGCGGCTGGCTGCGCGCCGGGGCCATCGAGATCCTGCAGGGTTTCGACATGGGCGTGCCCGCGCGCCTGCGGGCCGAGTACGGCCCGGAGCCGGGCAGTTCGGTGCGGGTGGCCGGCACGGCGCGCGCGCTGGCGCGCCAGCCCGCCCTCACAGATTGACCAGCGTCTTGAATCCGCCGTAGGCCATGCGCTTGAAATCGAACACGCCTTCGACGCACTGTTCCTTCAGGCGCGGGTCGGCCATGACCGCCGCATTGATGCGGTCGCGCTCGGCGCGGCTGGGGTAGACGATCCAGGCGAACACCACGGTTTCGCCCTCGCGCGCCGCGGCCGAGGTCCTGAACGACACCATGCCTTCGATGTCGAGGTCGTCGCCCGTGCATTCGCAATAGGCCAGCGCGCCGTGCTCTTTCCAGATCGCGCCGGCCTTGGTGGCCATCTGCCTGTAGGTGTCCAGCTTGTCGTTGGGCACCGACAGCAGGAAACCGTCTACGTATTGATCCATGGCACTACTCCCGGGTGGCAGGGGCCCCGCGGCCCCCTGGTTGGAACTGGCACTGTAGCGGGAAAGCACGGCATTGCCGACGGGGGATTGCGACATTGTTGCGGGTGGATCGCGACAGGCCGACCGCAGTATGCTGGGCGTCATGAAACGCCTCGCCCTGCTGGTGCCCGAACGGGCCAACATCGCATCGCTCGAGAACGCCCGCCAGGGCTTCCTGGCGGCCAACGGCTTCCTGCGCGAGCGCGGCCAT
This sequence comes from Bordetella genomosp. 6, assembly GCF_002119705.1. Classification (NCBI taxonomy): domain Bacteria; kingdom Pseudomonadati; phylum Pseudomonadota; class Betaproteobacteria; order Burkholderiales; family Alcaligenaceae; genus Bordetella; species Bordetella genomosp. 6. The sequence goes on along the minus strand of NZ_CP021107.1, from coordinate 2,662,189 downwards.
GCGCCGCGCTTCGACGTGCGCCTGGTGGCGGCCACGCCCCAGGTGCGGCTGGATAACGGCCGCATCACCCTGCAGGCCGACACCGTGCTGGAGGCGGCGGGCGAGGTGGACCTGTGCGTCGTGCCGCCCATCCAGGGCGATCCGCAGCCGGCGCTGCAGGAAAACGGCGCATTGATCGACTGGCTGGCCCGCTACTACAAGAACGGCGGCGAGGTCGCCAGCCTGTGCGTGGGCGCGGCGCTGCTGGCCGCCGGCGGGGTGCTCGATGGACAGCGCGCGGTGGTGCACTGGGCGGCGCAGAGCGACTTCGGCCGCCTGTTTCCGGCGGTGCGCTGGGTCAGCGACCGGGTCGTGCTGGAGGCCAATGGGATCTACACCAGCGGCGGCGCCTTCTCGGCCGCGCACCTGGTGCTGCACCTGGTCGACAAGTACACCGACCGCGAGACGGCGATCTGGTGCGCCAAGCTGTTCCAGCTGGACTGGAGCCGCCAGAGCCAATTGCCTTTCGCGGTGTTCGTGGGGCAGAAAACGCACGGCGACGGGGTGGTGCGGCAGGTGCAGGAGCATATCGAGGCCAACTACACCGAGCGCCTGACCGTCGAGCAGCTGGCGCAGCGCGTCGCGTTGGGCCGGCGCACGCTGGAGCGGCGCTTTCGCCACGCCACCGGCAACAGCATCGTCGAATACGTGCAGCGCATCCGCATCGAGGCGGCCAAGAAGCAGCTCGAAAGCTCGCGCAAATCGGTCGCCGAAGTGATGTACGAGGTCGGCTACAACGACACCAAGGCCTTTCGCGACATCTTCAACAAGTACTGCGGCATGTCGCCGCTGATGTACAGGGAAAGATACTTATGACACAGGAGCCTGTCCCGACGGGGACAGGCTCCTGCCGAATGACGGGGAGCCTGTCCCTGTCGGGACAGGCTCCCTTGCCGCGGGCGTCGCCGCCCAAGTGGACTGCCTCCCGGAGGCTTACTTGTGGTACGGCTTGCCCTTGCGCGCGGTGCCGGCCATGTGCTCGAGTTCGCGCTCGCTCATCGAGTCGTACATGTCGCGCGAGGCACCCTTGAGGTCGCTCACCCTGGATTCGCCGCGCTTGGCCGCGAGCGCCGCGCCGGCGGCCATTTGCTGGGCTTTGGATTTGGCTGGCATGATGTACCTCCTTCCAGAAATGTCGATGCGGGAACGGTGATTTCAGCGTAGCAACTCCGCGCAAACGGAACTGCAACGAGGGGTAGCGGGGTGCAATATGCGATGTCCCGGTTTTCCGCTGGTTTCTCCAGGAGTACCCGTATGCCGTTTTCCCGCCGCATTGTGCGCCTGGGCCGCCGCGCCGCGCATCACGCCGGGCGCGGCAGCGCGCCCACGAATTCGGCCAGCGCGCGCGTGACCAGCGCGGGCTGGTCCTTGTGCGGCGAATGGCCGCAGTCCTGGATTTCCAGCAGGCGGGTCTGCGGCGCCAGGCGGCGGATGCCGCGGATCTGCTCCAGCGTGCCGTATTCGTCGTCCACGCCCTGCATGGCCAGCACCGGGCAGGTAATGGCCGGCAGGTAGGCCTCGATGTTCCATTGCCGGAAGGCCGGGTCCAGCCAGGTGTCGGTCCACGACGCGAACGTCGAATCGACATCGTCGTGGTAGCGGGCCAGGCGGTCGCGCAGCGTGGTTTCGCGGTAGGCGCGCAGCGCCACCGCGATGTTGGCCACGGTGATGTCCTCGACGTAGATGTGCGGCGCGGCCACCGCGATCCCGGCCACCGCGTCCGGGCACAGGGCGGCGTAGAGCAGCGCGATGCTGGCGCCGTCGCTGTGGCCGAACAGGGCCGGCTTGTCGCGCCGCGCGTCGATGCCCAGCGCGGCAAACAGCGCGGGCAGGGCTTGCGCGGCCTGCTGGTGCAGGTAGTCGATGGGCCGGGCCTCATCCCGCGGACGCACGGTCGAGCGCCCGTAGCCGTAGCGCGAATAGACCAGCCCGCGGCAGCCGGCCGCGTCGCAGACGCGCCGCGGCCAGTCGCGCCACATGGCCAGCGACCCCAGCCCTTCGTGCAGGAACACCAGCAGGGGCGCGTCGCGCCGCTCGGGCGCGAGCAGCGCGTACTCGATCCGCATGGGGCGGTCGGCGTAATGCACGTCGGCGTATTGCACGGGCGCGGCGGCGGGAGAGCGGGCGGGCGGCGTCATGGCGGGATTTTCCGGTGCGGGGCTTGCGCTCCATTGTGCCAGCGCCGCCGTTGTTACAAAAAACATAACCATTTGGTTGAATAAGGCGGCGGACCGCTCTAACATAACCAAATGGTTGAATATCAAGCTCCCGCTCTGGACCGCGTCTTCCACGCCCTGTCAGACCCCACGCGCCGCGCGATGCTGCGCCGCCTGGCCGATGGGGAACACAATATCCGCGCGCTGGCCGCGCCGTTCGCCATGTCGTTCACGGCCGCTTCCAAGCACCTGAAGGTGCTGGAGAGCGCCGGGCTGGTCAGCCGCCGCGTGCAGGGGCGCTCGCACCTGTGCCGCATCGATGCCGCGCCGCTGGCGGCCATCGACCAGTGGCTGAAGTTCTACGAGCGCTTCTGGAATGCCAGGCTGGACATGCTGGAGACCTTGCTGCGCGCCGACGCGGCGCCGTCCGTTCCCTCCCAACCCGATCAGGACCCGACTCCATGACATCCCCATCTTCCGCTTCCCCCGATGGCCACGGCGCGCGCCTGGACGCGCAAAGCATCCGCTTCGAGCGTCTCCTGCCCGGGCCGATCGAGCGCGTCTGGGCCTGGCTGGCCGACGCCGACAAGCGCGCGCGCTGGCTGGCCGGCGGCGAACTGCCGCGGCAGCCCGGACAGACCTTCGAGCTGCATTTCAACCACGCCACGCTGACGGCCGAATCGGCGCCGGCGCGCTACGCGCAATACGACAGGCCCATCGTCGGGCACCACACGCTGCTGCGCTGCGAGCCGCCGCGCGTGCTGGCGCTGACGTGGGGCGGCGGGGCCGGCGAAGCGCCGTCCGAAGTCCTGTTCGAGCTGAGCGAGGCCGGCGAGCAGGTGCGCCTGGTGCTGACCCATACCCGGCTGGCCGATCGCGCCGCGATGCTGGATGTGGCGGGCGGCTGGCATGCGCACCTGGCGGTGCTGGCCGGCAAGCTGGCCGGACAGGCGCCGCCGCCGTTCTGGACCACGCTGGCGCAGGCCGAACAGGACTACGACCAGCGCCTGTAGCGCGGCGGGCGGCGCGCCGTTCAGGCCGTGGCGCCCGCGGCTGGCGCGCGGCAGGCCAGCACCGCGTCCTCGAAGCGGTCGAACACATTGCCGGCGCCGGCCAGGTTCACCAGCCCGGCCCGATGCAGCTTGGCCTTGACCCGCGGGTTGGCGCCGCTGAGGATGACCCGCACGCCGCGGCGCTGCAGGTCGGTGATGACCTCTTCGAGCGCCTGCAGGCCGGTGATGTCGATGAACGGCACCCAGCGCAGCCGGATGATGAGCGTGCGCGGGTCGGTGTGCGTGGCCGCCAGGGCGCGCTCGAAGTTCTCGGCGGCGCCGAAGAACAGCGGCCCTTCGACCGCGTAGACGAGCACGTCGTCGGGCAGCGGGCCGTAGCCGCGGTAGCCCAGTTCGTCGCCCAGCTCGGCCGGGCTCTGCGCCTGGACCTGCACGCTGGAGGCCATGCGCCGCAGGAAATGCAGGATGGCGATCACCACCCCGATGTTGACCGCCACCACCAGGTCGGCGAACACGGTCAGCACGAAGGTCACCAGCAGGATGCCGACGTCGGCGCGCGGCGCGCGCTTGATCATCCGGACGAAGTGGGGCGCGTCGCTCATGTTCCAGGCCACCACGAACAGGATGGCCGCCAGCGCGGCCAGCGGCACGTTCTCGGCCAGCGGCGCCAGCAGCAGCACCATCAGCAGCAGGGTGATGCAATGCACGACCCCGGCCAGCGGGCTGGTGCCGCCGTTGCGGATGTTGGTGGCCGTGCGCGCGATGGCGCCGGTGGCGGCGAAACCGCCGAACAGCGGCGCGACGATATTGGCCAGGCCCTGGCCGACCAGTTCCTGGTTGGAATCGTGGCGGGTGCCGGCCATGCCGTCGGCCACCACGGCCGACAGCAGGGATTCGATGGCGCCCAGCATGGCGATGGCGAAAGCCGGGCCGATCAGTTCGATGACGCGCGACACGGTGATCTCGGGCCACTGCCAGCTGGGCAGGCCCTGCGGAATGCCGCCGAAAGCGCTGCCTATGGTGGCCACGCCGTCCAGGCCCAGCACGGCCTGCAGCGTGGTGGCCACCACGAGCGCCACCAGCGGGCCGGGCACGCGGCGCAGGTAAGGCACCCGGTTGTTCAGCAGCAGCAGCGCCAGCGACAGCGCGGCCAGCGCGGTGGTGGCCAGGTGCAGCTGCGGCAGGCTGTGCACGAGCTGCCACAGTTTTTCATGGAAGTGCGTGCCGGCCGGGGAGGGCAGGCCGAAGAAGTCCTTCCACTGGCCCACCCAGATGATCACGCCGATACCGGCGGTGAAGCCCACGATGACCGGCGCGGGGATGTACTTGATGATGGCCCCCAGCCGGGCCGCGCCCAGCGCCAGCAGGATGCAGCCGGCCATCAGGGTGGCCAGTTGCAGGCCTGCCACGCCATGCTGGGCGGTGATGCCGGCCAGGATGACGATGAAGGCGCCGGTGGGGCCGGCGATCTGCACGCGGCTGCCGCCGCACAGCGAAACCAGCAGTCCCGCCACGATGGCGGTGTACAGGCCTTGTTCGGGCTTGGCGCCGCTGGCGATGGCAAAGGCCATGGCCAGCGGCAGCGCTACGACGCCTACGATCAGGCCGGAGACAATATTGGGCAGCCAATGGGCGCGTCGCAGCAGGCCGGCGCGCTTGGCTTCGAGCAGGGCGATCACGCGAAGGTCCAGGCAGGCAACAGAATGCGGCATAGTAGCCGTTCGCGCGCGCTTGGGCCATGATCCGGCGCAAATATGCGCTCAACTGAGCAGGGCGGCGACCAGGTCGCGGTTGGGCGCGGGCGCGCCGTCGAAGTCCAGCGCGGTCTGCAGGTGCAGCAGGTGTTCGTCCATCAGGGCGCAGGCGCGCTCGGCGTCGCCGTCGCGCGCGGCCGCCAGGAAGGCGTAGTGTTCCTGGGACGAGCAGCTGGCGTCGTGGGCGCTCTGGTACATCACGGTGATGACGGCGGTGCGCGCCAGCAGTTCGTGCAGCATGCCGGTGAGCACCGAGTTGCCGACGATCTCGGCCAGCTGCAGGTGAAAGCCGGCCAGCAGCTGGTTGCGCCGTTGCACGTCGCCCTCGTCGATGGCTTCGCGTTCCTGGTGCAGATGCTGTTCGAGCCGTTCGTAGTCCTGCGGCGCGGCGCGGGCGACGAACTCGCGCGCCAGCGCGGCCTCCAGGATGCGCCGCACGGCATAGACTTCGCGCGCTTCGTGGGCGTTCGGCTTGCTGACGAAGGCGCCCTTGTCGGGCACGATCTGGATGAGTTTGTCCTTGGACAGCATCAGCAAGGCCGCCCGGATCTTGGTGCGGCTGACCTTGTACACGCTGGCCAGGGCTTCCTCGCGCAGGCGCGTGCCCGGCGGCAGGCGGTGCGACACGATGGCCGTGGCGATCGCCTGGGAGATGCCCTCGGCGTTGAGGCCGGTGGAGCTGCGCATCGTCGGTGCTCCTCACATGCGCAGCGCGCGAGGCGTTTGCGCATCAGGAATGAACCTGGACACCCGCGGCCCGGGGCTCGCGCTCGGCGAGCGGCCCGCGCCGCCAGGAAAGCCGTCATCGCCCGGGACGCCGCTCGGCATGGGCCTGGCGGCGCCGCGAAGGACGAAGGATGTTGCTATTAGACGTGATAGCCCAAAATTTGTGTACAAATTTGATGACTTGCGCGCCCGGAGTGTGGCGCGCCCGCTAATTCCACAGGTAGCCGTGGCCGGCATCGAAGGCGGCGTAGCCGTCGCCGCAGCGATACAGCCGGTAGCGGCCGGCCGCACCATCCTGGTGCAACGAAGCCGGCCAGCCCGGCAAGGCGAGGGCCGGCGGCGGCAGCCGGCCGCCGGCCGGCGTGCAGCCGGGCGGCTCGATGGCGGCGCCGTCGGGCAGCGCGAAGCGGGCCGCGCGGCGGTTGGTGTCGAGGTCGTGCGCTTCGGCGATGGCGCCGGTGCCCGCGGGCAGCCATGCCGGCAGCCAGCCGCGCTGTATCGCGCCGGCCGCGCGCGCCTCGTCGAGGTCGCGGTATTGCGCTTGCACGGCATCGGAGCAGGCGGCCAGCGGCAGGGCCAGGAACAGGGCAAGGGGCAGGGCGTACGCCCGGGCGGGCAGCGAGGCAGGCATGGCAGGCAGCGGGGCAGTGGGTGACGGGCACGAGTGTGCAACAGGCCCGCGCCGCCATCCAGCGGCCATTCTCAATGGTCGTCGGCGGAAATATCCCTGCCTGCGCGGGGCGCCGATACCGCGGCTCAATCGGCGCGATTGAAAAGCATGCCTTGGGCGGGCCGCGGGGGTCTGGCAAACTAGCCGTACCACTGACACGGGCCCATCGCCATGAATCAACCCTCGTCGCTTGCCGCCGACTTGCGCGGCGCCTGGCACGCGCAGGCGCAGTCGCACCCCCTGATCACCCTCGGGTTGGCCGCTTCGGCCGCCGGCGTGGTCTTGCTGCTGGTGGCGGGCATCGTCAACGCGCTGACCGGCGAGAATCGCGCCCACGTGGGCTACGCGGTGCTGGGCGGCGCGGCGGGCTTCGCCGCCACGGCGCTGGGCGCGCTGATGGCGCTGGGGCTGCGCGCCATTTCGGCCCGCACGCAGGACGCGATGCTGGGCTTTGCCGCCGGCATGATGCTGGCGGCCAGCGCGTTCTCGCTGATCCTGCCCGGCCTGGACGCGGCCGGGACCATCGTGGGGCCGGGGCCGGCCGCCGCGGCGGTGGTGGCGCTGGGCCTGGGCCTGGGCGTGCTGCTGATGCTGGGCCTGGACTACTTCACGCCGCACGAGCACGAACGCACCGGCCACCAGGGGCCCGAAGCGGCGCGCGTCAATCGCGTCTGGCTGTTCGTGCTGACCATCATCCTGCACAACCTGCCCGAGGGCATGGCCATCGGCGTCAGCTTCGCCACCGGCGACCTGCGCATCGGCCTGCCGCTGACCTCGGCCATCGCCATCCAGGACATTCCCGAAGGGCTGGCGGTCGCGCTGGCGTTGCGCGCGGTCGGCCTGCCCATCGGGCGCGCCGTGCTGGTGGCGGTGGCCTCAGGGCTGATGGAGCCGCTGGGCGCGCTGGTGGGCGTGGGCATTTCCAGCGGCTTCGCGCTGGCGTATCCGGTCAGCATGGGCCTGGCCGCCGGGGCGATGATCTTCGTGGTCTCGCACGAAGTGATTCCCGAGACGCATCGCAACGGGCACGAGACCACCGCCACGGTGGGCCTGATGGCCGGTTTCGCGGTGATGATGTTCCTGGATACCGCGCTGGGCTGAAGCCGCCGGGCGCGTCAGCCGCGCCCGCCCAGGCAGGCCGACAGGGCGCGCTGGTACGAATCGACCGAAACGCTGGTGGTCCAGGCCGAGGGCGTGGCCGGGTCGTAGCCGCTCTGGTTGATGGCTTCGCGCCGGCAGGCCGCCTCGCCGCCCGGCCGGGCGCTGGCCGTGCTTCGCACGCCGGCGCCTTGCGGGGCCACCGGGTAGCCGGCCACGGTGCCGTCGTCGTAGGCGGGCTGGCCATGGCCGGCTTGCGGGTAGCCGGCGTCCTCGTAGGCGGTGGGCGGATCGTAGCTGGGCGGGTTGTAGACCGTGCTGTCGTAGGGGCTGGCCGCGTAGCCGCCGGGGGTGGTGTAGGTGATGCCGCCGGCGCTGTACTGCGCGGCCGGCGCGTAGCTGGGCTGCGAACTGACCGCCAGGTAGGTGCCGGCCGCCACCAGCGCCAGCGCGCCGGCGATCCACCAGCCATCCGATGAACCGCCGTGCGAGTGGCCGTAGCCGCCGTAGTATCCATGATGGCCGTGGTGGCCGCCGCCGGCCACCGCCTGGCCGCAGGCCGCCGCCATCATCAGCGCGATGCCGGCCAACTGCAAACGTCTGGACTTCATGTCTTGCTCCCGAACCGCCCGCCGGGCGCGCAACGGCGCGCGCAGGGACGGCACCAATACTGTAACGGCTGGCGCGCGCGCCGTGCGCACGAAAGTGGTGTCCAGACGTTAGGCCGGTTTCAGCCGGTCACAGCAGCGCCGCGCCGCTTTCGGGGCCGCTTTCGCCCGCATCGGGCCCGGGCTGCGGCTCGGGGACGCGCGCGGCCGGGCGTTCGCCGATCTGCTGGCGCCACATGGCGTAATACAGGCCCTTGCCCGCCAGCAGTCCGGCGTGGCTGCCTTGCTCGACCACGCGGCCCTTCTCCAGCACGAAGATGGTGTCGGCGTGCATGATGGTGGACAACCGGTGGGCGATCAGGATGGTGATCTGGCCGGCGCGCCGGGACACGTCGCGTATCGTCTGGGTGATCTGCTCTTCGGTCAGCGAATCCAGCGCCGAGGTGGCTTCGTCGAAGATCAGCAGCCGGGGCTGGCGCACCAGCGCGCGGGCGATGGACAGACGCTGCCGTTCGCCGCCCGACAGTTTGACGCCGCCCTCGCCGATGGTGGTGTCCAGTCCGGCGGGCGAGCGCGCCAGCACGTTGGCGCAGGACGCCTGGCGCATCGCGGCGACGATTTCCTCGTCCGTGACATCGGGCTTGACCAGCTGCATGTTCTCGCGCAGCGTGCCGGAGAAGAGATGGGTTTCCTGCGTGACGAAGCCGATCTGGCGCCGGGTCGGGTTGAAGCGCAGGTCGCGCGTCGAGACGTCGTTGTAGTAGACCTCGCCGTGGTCGGGCGCATACAGGCCCACCAGCAGCTTGACCAGGGTCGACTTGCCCGAGCCCGACGGCCCCACGAAGGCCACGGTATCGCCCAGCCGCGCCTCGAACGACACGCCGTCCAGCGCGTTCTCGGCGGCGCCCTGGTGGCGGAATCGCACCTCGCCGAAGCGCACGCGCTGGATCGGCCCGCTGTCCTGCGCCGATTCGGGGTTGCGCTCGACCGGCCGGGCCATCAGCGCGGCATAGTGGTTCAGCGAGGCGTCGGCCTCGCGGTACGCGAGGATGAGGTTGCCCAGTTCCTGCAGGGGCGCGAAGATCGCGACCGAGATGAACTGCATGGCGATCAGCTCGCCGGTGCTCAGCACATCGCGGAAGATCAGCCACAGCAGGGCGAACAGCACCGACAGCTTGAGCGCGCTGAGTATCATGCCCTGCAGGAACGACAGCAGGCGTATGCGTTTGACCTTCTGCATTTCGAGCGCGAAGATCTGCTGGGTCTGGGCCTGCAGGCGGCGGATCTCGGGGTAGGTCAGTCCCAGGCTCTTGATCAGTTCGATGTTGCGCAGCGACTCGGTGATGAAACCCGAGTTGCGGCTGGTTTCGCGCATGATCGAGCGCTGCTGGCTGCGGATCTGGCGGCTGAGCAGCCCGGTCAGGCCGCCCAGCAGCAGCACGCCGATGAAGAACACCGGCACCAGCAGCCAATGGCGCGTGACCGAGTACCAGCACAGGAAGGCCACGCCCACGCCGGCGGCGAACGCCGTGTTGATGAAGGCATTGATGAAGCGTTCGCTGTCGCTGCGCACTTTCTGCAGCAGCGACAGGGTTTCGCCGCTGCGCAGCTCCTCGAACTCCTGGAAGCGCAGCCGCATGACCTGGCGCAGGCCGTCATTGAAGATCTGCGTGCCCAGTTTCTGCACCACCAGGCGCGTGACGTATTCCTGCAAGGCCTTGGCCAGCCGCGACAGGATGGCCACCACCAGCGCCAGCGCCAGCAGGCCCAGCACGCCGGCGACCAGCTGGTCGCCGGTCTTGCCGGCGCGGCCGATGGCGTATTCGTCGATGATGCGGCCGAAGATGATGGGGTCGATCAGCGCCAGCACCTGGCTGGCGGCGGCCAGCAGCAAGGCCAGCAGCGCCAGGCCGCCATGGGGCCGCAGGTAGGTCCAGAGCATGCGCATCGTCAGGGTCTCGCGGGCGAAAGCGGGCCCCCAGTATCCCGGCAAGCGGGGCGCGGCGCAACGGCAGGCCTGCCGGGCTAGCGGCGTGCCGCCCCGATCCCGAGCCGCATGGCGCAGCGGCGCGCCGCCGGCAGGCCCAGGCTGGCCTCGCGCGCCAGGATGGCCTGCAGGCGCACGTTGAGCTCGTCGGACCGCAGCGTGGCGAAGCCCAGGCGCGCGTAGAAGGGCTGGTTCCAGGGCAGTTCGCGGAAGGTGGTGAGGGTGACGGCGGGCAGGCCGGCCGCCGCCGCGGCGTCGATGGCGGCTTGCACCAGGCGTGCGCCGATGCCGCGGCCCTGCAGGTCGCGCCGCACCGCCAGCTCCCAGACATGCAGCGCATCGGCGGTGCGCTCCGATACCAGGAAACCGGCCAATCCGGCGCCGGGACATTCGGCTACCCAACTGGTGCCGGCCGCGATCCAGGTCCGGTGGTCCTGCTCGCTCATGACTTCGTCGGCGGCGATCCAGGCCAGCCCGGGCGCATCCAGGAAACGCCGCGCGGCGCTGCGTTCGATGGCCGGCAGCAGGGCGGCGTCGCGCGCCTGGGCGCGGCGCACGACGACGGCGGACGTGGCGGGGGCGGATGGCATGGGGCGCAGTGTAAACCCGGCTATCATGGCGGCTTTTCAAATCTGGATTGCGCCATGCGTCTGCTGCTTGCCATCTTCCTGCCGTTCACGGTGTTCTTCACCATCGGCCGTCCCATCGCCGGCATCATCTGCCTGTTGCTGCAGATCACCCTGATCGGCTGGATTCCCGCCGCGCTGTGGGCGGTCTATGCATTGAGCCAGTTCCATACCGACCGCAAGATCCGCGACGCCATGGGCGGCCGCGGCTAGCGCCGGCGCTATGCCGCGCGGCCGTCGTACTGGTGCACGGCGACCGCGTCAAGGTCCACGTCGTCCAGGCAGCGGATATTGATCGCCGCCATCGCCCGGCCTTGCTGGTCGACGCCCTCGCCATGCGTGTGGATGCCGCACGTGGGACAGAAGCGGTGCTTGATGAGGTGGCGGTTGAAGGTATAGGTGGCGATCTGTTCGTCGGGCGTGGTCAGCCGCAGGTGGTCGCGCGGCACGAACCACAGCAGCGCGCCCTTGCGCCGGCAGATCGAGCAATTGCAGGACATGGCGCCTGTCAGTTCGCCTTCCACGTCGAATCGGATGGTGCCGCAATGGCAACTGCCGTGATAGTGCATGGTGGGGCTCCTGTGCGGGTAAGGGGTCAATGCGCGTCGGCCGCCGGGGCGCCCGCGCCGGGCTGCGGGCGGCGCAGCAGCACGCCGGCCAGCAGCGCGGCCAGGGCGGCGAACACGGCGCCCACCGCGAAGGCGGCGTGATAGCCGCCGTTGAGCGCCGTCAGCACGTCGGCGCCGCCGGCGCGCAGGCTGGCGCTGCGGCCCGCCGCCAGGCTGGCCAGCACGGCCAGGCCCAGGGCGCCGCCCATCATGAACGAGGTGTTGACCACGCCGGACGCCAGGCCCGCTTCGCCGGGCTCCACATCGCTCATGGCGGCCAGCAGCACCGGGTTGAACGCGATGCCCGCGCCCAGGCCCAGCAGCAGCATGCCCGGCAGCACGTCGACGGTGAACGAGCCGGCGGCCGGCGCGCGCGCGAACAGCGCCAGCCCCACCGCCGCCACCAGCAGGCCGCACACCAGCGGCGCGCGGATGCCGAAGCGCATCACCAGCCTGGCCGACAGCCCCAGCGAGAACACCGCCATGATGATGTTGGCCGGCAGAAAGCCCAGCCCCACCTGCATGGCCGAGTAGCCCAGCACCAGCTGCATGTAGAGCGCCGAGATGAAGAACCAGGCGAACATGGCCGCGGCCCACAGCACGCCGACAATGTTGGCGGTGGCGACATTGCGCAGCGCGAACAGCGACAGCGGCATCAACGGCGCCGGCACGCGCGCCTCGATGCGCAGGAACAGCGCCAGCAGCAGCACCGCCAGCGCCAGCAGCCCGAGCGATTGAGGCGAGGTCCAGCCCGCCTCGTTGCCATTGACGACCGCGTAGACCGCCAGCATCAGCGAGGCGGTGATGGTCGCCGCGCCGGCCAGGTCCAGCCGCGGGTGGCCCACCGGCCCCTGGCTGGCCGGCAGCAGGGGCAGGCACAGCGCGTAGACCAGCGCCCCGATGGGCAGGTTGACCAGGAAGATCCAGTGCCAGCTCAGCGAGCTGGTCAGCAGGCCGCCCAGCAGGACGCCGATGCTGCCGCCGCCGGCGCAGACGAAACCGTAGACGCCCATGGCGCGGGCGCGCTCGGCCGGCTCGGTGAACAGCGTCATGATTAGCGACAGCGCCACCGCCGACACCACCGCGCCGCCCACGCCCTGCACCGCGCGCGCGGCCACCAGCATGGCCTGCCCCTGTGCCAGCCCGCAGGCCAGCGAAGCCAGCGTGAACAGCGTCAGGCCGGCGAGGAACATGCGGCGGTGGCCCAGCAGGTCGCCCAGCCGCCCGCCCAGCAGCAGGAAGCCGCCGAAGGTCAGCATGTAGGCGTTGACCACCCACACCAGCGACGCTTCGGTGAACCCCAGGTCGGCCTTGATGGACGGCAGGGCGACGTTGACGATGGTGGTGTCCAGCACGATCATCAGCACGCCCAGGCACAGCACCATGAGGGCCAGCCAGCGTTTGCGTTCGTCGAGGGTGTGGTGCATGGATGCGGTCCTTGGGAGTCAGCTGCTCATCTGGCCGCCGCTGATCATCCACGCCGTGCCGTGGCGGTCGACCAGCACGCCGAAGATTTCGGCCCAGAAGGTTTTCTGCAGCGGCATGGTGACCTGGCCGCCCTCGGCCAGCGCGTTGAAGATGCGCTGCGCGTCGGAGACGGTCGGGTAGACGAGTGACAGCGAAAAGCCTTTCTTGCCTTCGTACGGGCATTGGCTGTTGCTGTCGGAGGCCATCAGCAGCTGGTCGTCCAGGCGCAGGCGCGCGTGCATGATCAGGTCGCGGTCCTGCGGCGCGCAGGGCATCTCGGGCGGGCTCTCGCCGTAGGTGATCAAGGCGTCCAGCTTGCCGCCCAGGATGCGCTCGTACAGGCGCATGGCCTCGGCGCAATCGCCGTCGAACATGAGATACGCGGAAATTTGCGGCATGGTGTCATCCTCCGGAAGGCGGCCGCGTCTCGTGGGACGGGCCTTTTGAAGTGCTAATTTAATACATATTAGTCCTAAATTACTAGTAATTTCAGGGCGGAAAACGGCGCCGCGGCGCACGGGGACGGCGCGATCGTGTCATCATAGGCCCATGGCCGAGATTCCATTATTTCCATTGAGCAACGCCTTGTTTCCCCGGGGCGTGCTGCGCCTGCGGGTGTTCGAGATCCGTTATCTGGACATGGTCAGGCGCTGCATCGCCGACGGCGCCGAGTTCGGCGTCGTGGCGCTGGAGCAGGGCACCGAAGTGCGCCGCCCCGAAGGCCGCGAGGTGCTGGCGCGCGCCGGCACGATGGCGCGCATCGACCACTGGGAAGCGCCCATGCCGGCGCTGCTGGAGCTGGCCTGCACCGGCACCGGACGATTCCGGCTGCACGCCTGTACGCAGGGCAGATACGGCCTGTGGACCGGCCAGGCCGAGCCGGTGCCCGACGACCCGCCCCTGGACGTGCCGCCGGAGCTGGCGCGCAGCGCCGCGGCGCTGGGGCGCCTGATCGCCCGCCTGCAGCGCGAAGGCGTGCCGCCCCACATCATGCCCATGGCCGCGCCATTCCGGCTCGACGACTGCGGCTGGGTGGCCGACCGCTGGGCCGAGATGCTGTCGCTGCCGCCGGCCGACAAGGCGCGTCTGCTATTGTTGCCGCCGCTGGAGCGGCTGCGCGAGATCGACGCGCTGCTGGCCGCGGACGGGCACGCCTGAGCAGGCGCAACATGACGGGAACCATGACCATCCGGATCGACGAAGAACTGCGGGCCTATATCGACCCGCTGACGCCTGACGAATATGCGGCGCTGGAGCAAAGCCTGCTGGCCGAGGGCTGCCGCGACGCGCTGGTGCTGTGGGGCGACCTGCTGGTCGACGGCCACAATCGCCATGCCATATGCAGCAAGCACGGCATCGCTTTCAATACGGTGCAGAACACGCGCCTGCAGTCCATGGACGATGTGCGGCTGTGGATGATAGACAACCACCTCGGGCGGCGCAGCGTTTCGGATTTCCAGCGCGGCGTGCTGGCGCTGCGCAAGAAGGAGATCCTGGAAAGCCGGCGCCAGGCCGGCGAAGCGGAGGCGGGGCCCACCGGCAGCGACGGGCCGGCGCCCGCGCCGCTGACGCGCCAGACGCTGGCGCGCCAGGCGCGCCTGAGCAGCACGACGCTGGGCCAGATCGAGAAAATCCGCCAGCAGGCAGCGCCCGAACTGGTGCGCGCGGTGCAAAGCGGCGAGATCTCCATCAATGCCGCCGCGGCGGTGGCCACCCTGCCGGCGCCGCAGCAGGCGGCAGCGGCCGCTGGCGGACGCAGCGAGCTGCGCGCTGCCGCGCGCCAGGTGCGCGAGGCGCGCCTGCCGGTGCGCCGGGCGCCCGAAGGCGAGCCCGAGCCCGCGGCCGAGCCGCGCATGGTGGACGATTATCCCGCCGAGGTGGCGCGGCTGGACCGCCTGGTGGCGCAACTGGCCGAAGAGCGCGACGCCCTCAAGAAGAAAGTGGTTCAGCTGACCGTGGCGCTGGCCGAGGCGCGCGCCAGGCCGGGCGACTGAGCGTCGGCCGCGGCCCCGCCGCGCAGCCGCGCCGCGTCGCGCAGGGGCGGCGCGCCGTACAGGCGGCTGTACTCGCGGCTGAATTGCGACGCGCTTTCGTAGCCGACGCGGTGGGCGGCCGCGCCGGCGTCCAGGGATTCGGCCACCATCAGCCGGCGCGCCTCGTGCAGGCGCAGCTGCTTCTGGTATTGCAGCGGGCTGAGCGCGGTGACGGCCTTGAAATGGTGATGCAGCGACGACACGCTCATGTTGACGGTGGCGGCCAGGTGTTCCACGCGCAGCGGCTGCGCATAGTGCCGGCGCAGCCAGTCGATGGCGCGCGCGATCTGCAGCGCCGTGCCTTCGGCGCGCGCCATGTGACGCAGCCGCCCGCCCAGCGGACCGGACAGCAGGCGGTAGTGGATTTCGCGCTCGATCAGCGGGGCCAGAACCGGGATGTCGGCCGGCGTGTCGAGCAGGCGCGCCAGGCGCAGCACGGCGTCGAGCAAGGGCTCGGTCAGGCGGTCGAGCGTGAGGCCGCGCAGCAGCGGCTGGCCGGCCGGCGGGGCGCCCAGCTCGCTGATCAGGCCGGCGATGCGGTGCGGATCCAGGTCGAGCGCGAAGCACAGGTAGGGCGTGCCCGGGGTGGCCAGCGTGACGCGCGAGGCCACCGGCAGGTCGAACGCGGTCAGCAGGTAGTGCGAGGTGTCGTACTCGTAGACGTCGTCGCCCAGCTGCACGCGCTTGGCGCCCTGCGCCAGCAGCGCCAGCGACGGCCGGTAGAAGCTGACGTTCAGCTCGGTCGGGCTGGACGAACGGTAGAAGTTCAGGCCGGGCAGGGCGGTCGCGGTGCCGCCGTCGGCCGGCGTGTGCCGTTCGATCAGGTCTGCAAGTTCGTCGTGGCGCGGCGGCGGGCCGGCGGATCGGGAGTCGGGCAGGGCGCTCATTGCTTGGGGGCGGGCTGGGCTGGCAAGCCTATAGCGTAGCGCACAGGCCCGCCTGGATCGCGCCGCCGCTGTCGGACTGGCGCGCCTTGCCGGCGGCCACACTGGCGGCGGGCGGCAGCGGCGCGCCGTTCTTGCCGGCGACGATCTCGGCCATGATGGACAGGGCGATCTCCGGCGGCGTGCGGCTGCCGATGTAGATGCCGGCCGGGCCGCGCAGGCGCGCCAGCTGCGCCGGGCTCAGTCCGAAATGTTCGCGCAGGCGCGCCACGCGCCGCGCATGGTTGGCGCGCGAGCCCAGCGCGCCGACGTAGAAGGCCGGCGTCTGCAAGGCGTCGATCAGCGCCAGGTCGTCCAGCTTGGGGTCGTGCGTCAGCGCGATGACGGCGGTGCGCGCGTCGGGCCGCGCGGCGATCACCATGTCGTCGGGCATCGCGGTGGTCAGCGCCACGCCCTCGACCTGCCAGCCGGCGCGGTACTCCTCGCGCGGATCGCTGACCGTGACGTCGAAGTCCAGCGCCACCGCCATTTCGCACAGGTAGCGCGACAGCTGGCCGGCGCCGACCACCAGCAGGCGATGGCGCGGTCCGAGCACGCTGGCAAAGCCCGCGCCGTCCAGGCGCGGCTCGGCGTCGGCGGCGGCCGGCTCCAGCGAGACCGCGCCATCGGCCAGGCGCACGCCGCGCCGCACGGTCTGGCGCGCGCGCAGGCGGGCCAGCAGGTCCGCGAGCCGGCTGTGCGCGCCCAGCGGCTCGAGCACCAGCTGCAGCGTGCCGCCGCAGGGCAGGCCGAAGCGGCGCGCCTGTTCGCCGTCCACGCCGTAGGTGGCCAGCGCCGGGCGGGCGCCGGGGCACAGCGCGGCGATGCCGCGGCGGCGGACCTGGTCGATCAGGTCGTCCTCGATACAGCCGCCCGATACCGAGCCGGCCACCGCGCCGTCGGCGCGGATGGCCATCATGGCGCCGGGCGGGCGCGGCGAAGAGCCCCAGGTGCGCGCCACGGTCAGCAGCACGGCGGCCTGGCCGGCGTCCAGCCAGGCCTGGGCGGTTTGCAGCACGTACAGGTCGGCGGCTTGCATGGCGACGCTCCCTACGCCTTGACGGTGGTGCCCAGGGGCAGCGTGCGCAGGCGCTGGCCGGTGGCCTGGGCGATGGCGTTGGCCAGGGCCGGCGCCAGCGGCGGCACGCCCGGTTCGCCCACGCCGGTGGGCGGCTGCGTGGACGGCGCGATATGCACTTCGACGGCCGGCATTTCGGCCAGGCGCAGCACCGGATAGTCGTGGAAGTTGCTCTGCTCGACCGCGCCGTCCTTCAGCGTGATGGCGCCGTGCAGCGCGGTGGACAGGGCAAAGCCGATGCCGCCTTCCATCTGCGCGCGCACCACGTCCGGATTGACGGCCAGGCCGCAATGCACGGCGCATACGACCCGGTCCACCTTGAGCGCGCCGTCGGCGGCGACGGTCACTTCGACCACCTGCGCCACCACCGAGCGGAACGACTCATGCACCGCCACGCCGCGGCCGCGGCGCGCGCCTTGCGGGCCGGCCGCCAGCGGCTCGCTCCAGCCGGCGCGGGCGGCCGCCAGCTGCAGTACTTCGCGGTGGCGCGGGTGCGCGGCCAGCAGGGCCAGGCGGTAGGCCACCGGGTCCTGGCCGGCCGCCACGGCGGCCTCGTCGATCAGGGTCTCGGCGGAAAACGCCGTATGCGTGTGTCCCACCGAGCGGTACCACAGGACGGGCACGGGTACATCGGTAGGCGTATGCAGCTCCACCTGCAGGTTGGGCACCGCATAGGCGAGGTCGGACAGGCCCTCGACCGAGACCGGGTCGATGCCGTCGCGCACCCAGCCCGCCATCGGCGTGCCCTGCAGGATCGATTGCCCGGCCATGCGCACGTGCACCGCCTGCAGCGCGCCGTCGGCGTCGAGCGCCAGCCGCGCGCGGTGCAGGTTGAGCGGCCGGTAGTAGCCGGCGCGCATGTCCTCCTCGCGCATCCACACCAGCTTGACCGGCGCGTTCACGCCCTGGGCGCGCGCGGTGCGCGCGATGGCGACCGCCTCCAGCATGTAGTCGGCATGCGGACTGGCGCGGCGGCCGAAACTGCCGCCGGCGTACAGCTGGGTCAGGGTGATGTTCTCGGCCGGCATGTCGAGGTACTGCGCGATGGCGCGCTGGTCGGCCGTCTGGAACTGTTCGCCGTTCCAGATCTCGCAGCGCTCGTCGTCCAGCCGCACCAGGCAGTTCAAGGGCTCCATGGCCGCATGCGCAAGATACGGATATGTGTAGTCGGCCTCGATGACCTTGGCCGCGCCGGCGAAGGCGGCGTCGACGTCGCCCTTGCGCGCGGCGATGTTGCCGGGCCGGCCGACGGCGTCGCGGTACTGGGCCAGGATTTCGGCGCTGCCCCGGCGGTAGGCCGGGCCGTCGTCCCATTCGATCTGCAGCGCATCGCGTCCGGCCCGCGCGGCCCAGGTGTTGGTGGCCAGCACGGCCACGCCGGCGTGGCGCAGCGGGGCGCCGCCGAAGCGCACCACGGCGCGCACGCCGGGCACCGCCCGGGCGGCGGCGTCATCGACGCGCGCCACCGCCGCGCCCAGGCGCGGCGCATGCGCCACCACCGCCACCAGCATGCCGGGCAGCTTCATGTCCTGCGTGTAGAGGGCGCTGCCGTCGCTCTTGGCTGCGCTGTCGACGCGCGGCAGGCGATGCTTGCCGATCAGCCTGAAGCGGGCCGGGTCCTTGAGCGGCACGTCCTTGGGCACGGGCGAGCGCGCGGCGGCCTCGGCCAACTCGCCGAAACCGGCGCGGCGCCCCGAGGCCGGGTGGCTGAGCACGCTCTCGGAAACCTCGATCGTATCGGCCGGCACCTGCCAGCGCTGCGCGGCGGCTTCCACCAGCATGGCGCGCGCGGTGGCGCCGGCGCGCCGCATGGGCTCCCACGAGTCGAACATGGCGGTGCTGCCGCCGGTGCCCTGCAGGCCGCCCAGCGCCTGGTTGCCGTAGCGCGCGCTGTCGGCCGGGGCGCCCTCGACGCGCACCTGGCGCCAGTCGGCGTCGAGCTCCTCGGCCAGCAGCGTGGCCAGGCCGGTATAGGCTCCCTGGCCCATTTCCAGGTGCTTGGCCAGGACGGTGACCCGCCCGTCGGCGCCGATGCGCACGAAGGCGTTGGCGGCGAAACCGTCGCCCGGCTGCGGGCCGGCGGCCATGGCGCGGCGCGCCAGCGGCGGCAGCGACAGGCCCAGCAGCAGGCCGCCGGCGCCTTGCACGAAACGGCGTCGGCTCAGGTTCTGGATGGCGATGTGCATGATGGTTCCTTCCTCAGGCCAGGGCCGCGGCGGCGGCGTGGATGGCGGCGCGGATGCGCACATAGGTGGCGCAACGGCAGATATTGCCGTTCATGGCGTCGTCGATGTCGCGGTCGGTGGGGGCGGGATTGGCGCGCAGCAGGGCGGCGGCGGCCATGATCTGGCCTGATTGGCAGTAGCCGCACTGGGCCACGTCCAGTTCGCGCCAGGCCTGCTGCACGGCCTGGCCGGCGCGGTCGGCGGCCACGCCTTCGATGGTGACGATGCGGCGGCCGGCGATCGCCTGCACGGGCGTGATACAGGCGCGGATGGGCTGGCCGTCGGCGTGCACGGTGCAGGCGCCGCACAGCGCCATGCCGCAACCGTACTTGGTGCCGGTCAGGCCGGCCACATCGCGCAGGGCCCACAGCAGCGGCATCTCGCCGGGGGCGTCCAGTACGGTGTCCTTGCCATTGATATTGAGGGTCGGCATTGCGGGTTTCCTTCCGGTGGGCGGGGCGCGCCAGGGCGGCGCGCAAGACCCGCAAAGGATAGGAAACCGGCGCCCGTGGGGGCAATGCCGATTGCTGCAGGATTCTTGCCTGATCCTGCGAGAGTGCGGCCCCGGGCGGCGCCGGGGTCAGGGGCATCAGCCGCAGCGCAGGGCGCTGATGCTGCCGTTGGCCTCCAGGATGATGTTCAGGCGGCGCGCGTTGTACTCCATGGTCATGACCTGGCCGGGCTTGAGCAGGCGCATCGACCCCGAGTTCGAGCGCCGCAGCGCGTCGTTGCCGACCGAGTCCGAGTATTTCTGCCCCACCAGGTTCTGCACCGGCTGGGCGTCGCAGTCCGGGCCGGCGGGCGTCGTGGCCGAGCCGGGCGCGGTGCCGGAGGATGTCTGGCTGGAGGCCGGCGGGCTGGAGTCCGTCCGGGTGCCGGAGGCGCAGGCGGTCAGGCCGGCCAGCAGTGCAATGGGGATCAACTTCCAGATCATGGGCAACTCCTTAAAACTGGGAACAGACGGAATGTCCATGATAGTTGAGGCCGGGCGCGGGTGGGGCGCGCGCAGCACGCCGGCTGGACGGCGCGGCGCCGACGCGGGATGATGCCCGCTTTGGAGCGCAGCCGGAGATGGCGCAGTGGACAAATTCCAGGAAGTAAGCCTGTTCCTGGCCGTGGCCGAGGCGCGCAGCTTCGCCGCCGCCGGCCGGCGGCTGGGCCTGTCGGCCTCCACCGTGACGCGCGCGGTGGCGGCGCTGGAGGCGCGCCTGGGCATCCTGCTGCTGGTGCGCACCACGCGCCACGTGCGCCTGACCGACGCCGGCGAACAGTTCGCGCACGATTGCCGCGCGGTGCTCGACAGCCTGGCGCAGGCCGAGGAGGCGGCCGCCGGCGGGCGGGTCCAGCCGCGCGGCGAACTGTCGGTGACGGCGCCCGCGCTGTTCGGCGAGCTGCACGTGATGCCGGTCATCGTCGATTACCTGCGCCTGTACCGGCAGGTACGGCTGCGCGCCCTGCTGGTCGATCGCGTGGTGCGGCTGCCGGACGAAGGCGTGGATGTGGCGGTGCGCATCGGCCGCCTGCCCGATTCCAGCCTGACCGCCGTCCACGTGGGCGAGGTGCGCCGCATCGTGTGCGCGGCGCCGGATTTCCTGGCGCGCGCCGGCGTGCCGTCGCATCCGGACATGCTGCCGCGCTATTGCACGGTCAGCGTGGCGATGGAAGGGCAAATCGACCGCTGGCGCTTTGTCTGCGACGGCCAGGCCCGCGACCTGGACGTGCAGGCGCAATTGACCGTGACGTCGTCCCAGGCCGCGGTGCGCGCCGCCGTGCAGGGCTGGGGCCTGGCGCAGGTCGTGTCCTACCAGGCGGCCGGCGCGCTGCGCGAGGGCGCGCTGCGGGTGGTCTTGCGCGAATTCGAGCCGCCGCCGCTGCCGGTGCACGTGGTGTACCCGGAGGGGCGCAAGGGCGCGGCCAAGGTGCGCAGCTTCGTGGAATTCTGCGTCGAGCGCCTGCGCGCCGAACTGGCCGACCTGCCGGCCTGACGGCGCCGCCGCGCGCGGCATTGCGACGGCTGCAACACTGTTTTGCGCCGGCGCCGCGCGGGCCGCGCGGCGTGCATCATGTCGGTGTTCGATACGACATCCGTGGTGCCCCGATGCGCGACTCGCTGGTTTTCCATACCGACCTCCTGTCCGGCCACGGACATCGCGTGCAGCTGCTGCTGGCGCTGCTGGGCCTGCCGGCGCGCATCGTCGAGGTGGACCTGGCCGCCGGCCAGCAGCGGCAGGCGCCGTTCCTGGCGCTCAATGCGTTCGGCCAGGTGCCGGTGCTCGAGGACGGCGAGGTCGTGGTGGCCGACTCCAACGCCATCCTGGTGTACCTGGCGCATCGCTACGGGCCGCAGTGGTTACCGGCCGACGCGGTGCAGGCCGCCCAGGTCCAGCGCTGGCTGTCGGTGGCGGCCGGAGCACTGGCCTGCGGGCCGGCGCGGGCGCGCCTGATCACGCTGGTGGACGCGCCCCATGACCCGGCGGCGGCGATAGCGCAGTCGCATGCGCTGCTGGCCGTGATGGATGCCGAACTGGCCGGGCGCGACTACCTGGCGGGGCCGCGGCGCAGCCTGGCCGATGTCGCCTGCTACGCGTATGTGGCCCATGCGCCCGAGGGCAACGTGGCGCTGGACGCCTATCCGCATGTGCGCGCCTGGCTGGCGCGCATCGAGGCGTGGCCCGGTTTCGTGCCGATGCGGCGCAGCGCCGTCGGCCTGCGGGCCTGACATGGCGGCGGCCGATCTTCCCGGCGCGGCCGACGGCCCCTGGCACGGCGGCGAGCTGGCCATGCAGGAGCGCGCCGGCGTGCGCGCGCGCATGGCGCAACTGGGGCCGCGCGTCATCCGCGACTACATGCCGCCGCAGCATCGCGATTTCTTCGCCCAGTTGCCGTTCATGCTGCTGGGCACGGTCGATGCGCAAGGCGGCCCCTGGGCCACCCTGCTGGAGGGGCCGCCGGGTTTCGCGCACAGCCCGGACGAGCGCACCTTGCGCCTGGATGCCTTGCCCGCCGGCGACGATCCCGCGCGCGCCGGCCTGGCGCGCGGCGCCGGCGTGGGCATGCTGGGCATCGAGCTGCTCACGCGGCGGCGCAACCGCGTCAACGGCCACGTCGCCGCGCTGGATGGGCAGGGGTTCTCGGTGGCGGTGACGCAGTCGTTCGGCAACTGTCCGCAATACATACAGACCCGCCATGCGCGCCAGGCCGCGCCCGCGCCGGGGCCGGCGGTCTGGCTGGCGGGCCTGGACCACGCCGCGCGCACCCTGATCGGGCAGGCCGACACGCTGTTCGTGGCCAGCTGCACGCGCCAGGCCGGCCCGCACGCGGTGGACGTGTCGCATCGCGGAGGCCCGCCCGGCTTCGTGCACCTGCGCGGCGATACGCTGACGATTCCGGATTTCCCCGGCAACCGCTTCTTCAATACCCTGGGCAATCTGCTGGCCAATCCGCGCGCCGGCCTGGCGTTCGTGGATTTCGCGCGCGGCGACCTGTTGCAGCTGTGCGGGCGTGCCGAAGTGCTGGCCGAGGCCGGCGCGCCGGCCGCGTACCCGGGCGCGCAACGCCTGTGGCGCGTCCACGTGGAGCGGGCGGTGCGCCGGCCCGCGGCGCTGGGGCTGCGGGCCGAGTTCGGCGAGTATGCCGCGCAACTGGCGGCCGTGGGGCAATGGGCCGGCGAGCCGCCGGCCTGAGACAGGCTCAGCCTTGGCGGCGCTGGCGCACGGCCTGGGCCAGCTCGGCCAGGACCGGCTCGGTCTGGGCCCAGCTCAGGCAGGCGTCGGTGATGGACACGCCGCGCTTGAGCGGCACGCCGGGCTTGAGATCCTGGCGGCCTTCCTCGAGGTTGCTTTCGATCATGACGCCGATGATGCGGCGGTCGCCGCCGGCCAGTTGCCGGGCCAGGTCGCGCGCCACCTCGACCTGGCGCGCGTGCGACTTGTTCGAATTGGCGTGCGAGCAGTCGACCATGACCTGTTCGCGCAGGCCGGCCTTGGCCAGCGCCGCACAGCAGGCGTCGATGGCGGCCGTGTCGTAGTTGGGGCCTTGCTTGCCGCCGCGCAGGATGACGTGGGTATCGTCGTTGCCGCGCGTCTCGAAGATGGCGGCGGTGCCCATCTTGGTCATGCCCATGAAGGCATGCGGGGCGCTGGCGGCCACGATGGCGTCGGCCGCGACCTGGATGCCGCCGTCGGTGCCGTTCTTGAAGCCCAGCGGGCAGCTCAGGCCCGAGGCCAGCTGCCGGTGGCTGGGGCTTTCGGTGGTGCGCGCGCCGATCGCGCCCCAGGCGATCAGGTCGGCGATGTATTGCGGGCTGAGCAGGTCCAGGAATTCGGTGGCGATGGGCAGGCCCAGGGCGCCGATTTCCAGCAGCAGGTGGCGCGCGCGGCGCAGGCCTTCGTTGATGCGGAAACTGCCATCCAGGCGCGGATCGTTGATGTAGCCCTTCCAGCCCACGGTGGTGCGCGGCTTCTCGAAGTACACGCGCATGACGATGAGCAGGTCGTCGGCCAGCGTGTCGGCCGCCTCCTTGAGCTGGCGCGCGTACTCCATGGCCTGTTCGTGGTCGTGGATGGAGCAGGGGCCGACCACCACCACCAGCCGGTCGTCGCGGCCGTGCAGCACGTCGGCGATGCGCGCCCGGCTGTCTTCGACCAGCGCCTGCAGCGGCGCCGATACCGGCAGTTCGTCCTGCAGCAGGGCGGGCGAAATCAGGGGACGCACGGCGCCGATGCGCACGTCGTCGATGCGGGTGGTGTCTTGCGTCGCGTCGGCCTGGCCGGCCTCGCGATCGTGCAGCGGGTCATCGATACGGGTCAAGGCAATTTCTCCGGTGCGCCCCGGCGGCGCAACGGGCAATTATCGCACTTTGCCGCGCGGCGTTAGGGGCGCCGGCCCAGCAGCGCCCACGGGCCGGCGCCCGAGAGCAGCGAACCGCCGGCCAGCAGGGCGCCCAGGCCGGCCAGCGACAGCAGCAAGGCGATGGAGTCGCCCAGCGCCACGGCCGCCACCAGCGGCAGCCGGGCGCGCGGGACGCCGCGGGTCGGGGATCAGCGGCGGGCGTCCAGGGCCATGCGCACCGCCAGGCCGGCCAGCACCGAGCCCATCAGCCAGCGCTGCGCCACCATCCACATGGGCCGGCGCGCCAGGAAGACCGCGATGGCGCCGGCCATGACGGTGAACAGCGCATTGACGCAGATGCTGATGCCGACCTGGGTGAAGCCCAGGGCCAGCGACTGGGTCAGGACGCTGCCTCGCTGCGGGTCGATGAACTGCGGCAGCAGCGACAGGTACAGCACGGCGATCTTGGGATTGAGCAGGGCGGTGAACAGGCCCATGGCGAACAGGCGGCGCGGCGGGCTGGGCGCCAGGGCGCGCACCTGGAATGGCGACTGCCCGCCCGGGCGCAGCGCCTGCCAGGCCATGTACATCAGGTAGATGGCGCCGGCCACGCACAGCGCCTCATAGGCCAGCGGCACCGCCATCAGCAGCGCGGTGATGCCGAGCACGGCGCACAGCACGTAGAACACCAGCCCGAGCGCCACGCCGGCCAGCGAAACCAGCCCGGCGCGATAGCCCTGCGACAGCGAGCGCGACACCAGGTACATCATGTTGGGGCCGGGCGTGAGCGTCATGCCCAGGCAGATCAGGGCGAAGGCAAGCAACTGGGTCGGTTCTGGCATGGCGGCACGCTGGGTGGACGCGCGCGGACGGCGCGCGGTTGTCACTCTAGCGCAGAACTGTTGCGTAACAGAGGAAAATTTTGGCGCCTGTCCCGGCGGGGACAGGCAAGCGATTGGCGGGTGCCTGTCCTCCCAGTGGGGCCAGGCACCCGGGAGTCACGCGGTTGCCGTCCTCATGGTGACGAATTCCTCGGCGGCGGTGGGGTGGATGCCGATGGTGTCGTCGAAGACCTGCTTGGTGGCGCCGGCCTTCAGGGCCACGGCCAGGCCCTGGACGATTTCGCCGGCGTCGGGGCCGACCATGTGGCAGCCCAGCACTTTCTGGGTATCGGCGTCGACCACCAGCTTCATGAGGGTCTTTTCCTGGCTCTGGGTCAGGGTCAGCTTCATGGGCCGGAAGCGGCTTTCGTAGCGGGTGACCCGCAATCCGCGTTCGAGGGCCTGCTCGGTGGTCAGGCCGACCGTGCCGATGTTGGGCAGGCTGAAGACGGCGGTGGGGATGAGGTCGTAATCGACCTTGCGGTATTCCTCCGGGCGGAACAGGCGGCGGGCGACCGCCATGCCTTCGGCCAGCGCCACGGGGGTGAGCGGCACGCGGCCGATCACGTCGCCGATGGCGAGGATGGACGGCTCGCTGGTGCGGTATTCGTCGTCGACCTCGATGTAGCCCGACTCGGCCAGCCGCACGCCGGTGTTCTCCAGGCCCAGGTCGTCGAGCATGGCGCGCCGGCCGGTGGCGTAGAAGACGCAGTCGGTCTCGAGCACCGCGCCGTCGGACAGCGTGACCGCCAGCACGCCGTCGGCGCGCTTGTCGATGCGCTTGACGTCGGTATTGAAGCGCAGGTCCAGGCCTTTCTTGACCAGTTCGTCGCGCAGGTGCTCGCGCACGCTGCCGTCGAAGCCGCGCAGGAACAGTTCGCGCCGGTAGACCTGCACGGTCTGCGCGCCCAGGCCGTTGAAAATGGAGGCGAATTCCACCGCGATGTAGCCGCCGCCCACCACCAGCACCCGGCGCGGCAGCTCGGGCAGGAAGAAGGCGTCGTTGGAGGTGATGGCGTGTTCCTTGCCCGGGATGTCCGGCACGAACGGCCAGCCGCCGGTGGCGATCAGGATGTGTTGCGCGCTGTGGCGCTGCCCGTTGATTTCGACGGTATGCGGGTCGACGATGCGGGCATGGCCTTCGTGCAGCGTGACGCCGCTGTTGACCAGCAGGTTGCGGTAGATGCCGTTCAGGCGTTCGATTTCGCGGTTCTTGTTGGCGATCAGCGTGGGCCAGTCGAACTCCGGGCGGCCCGGGTTCCAGCCGAAGCCGGCCGCCTGCTCGAAGTCTTCGTGAAAATGCGCGCCATAGACCAGCAGCTTCTTGGGCACACAGCCCACGTTGACGCAGGTGCCGCCCAGGTAGCGGCTTTCCGCCACCGCCACGCGGGCCCCGTAGCCGGCCGCGAAGCGCGCCGCGCGCACGCCGCCGGAGCCGGCGCCGATGACGTACAAATCGAAATCAAATGCCATGTCTGTCGGTCCTTCCGCGGCCGTCCAGCGCGGCCGCGCGTGTAAACATCTGGAAGCCGTATTAAACAACCAACCGGGCCGCTCTGCTTGGCAGGCGCGCCGAATCGGATATAACAGCAGTCAGCGCGGCCGGATGGCCGGCCGCCATGCACGACGCACGCGTCACGGAACGAGATGCAGAACGAAGACAGTTTTTTCGGCTCGCTGGGCGCCATGCTGGGCGCGGTGATACGCGCCATCGTCGATGGCCTGCGCTATGTGTTCGGCGGGCTGGGACGCGCGCTGGGCGATTTCTTCGGCGGCCTGGCGTCGGCGCTGGGCATGAGTCCGTCGGTGTTCAATTTTGCCTTG
The DNA here is from genome assembly GCF_002119705.1 of Bordetella genomosp. 6. Lineage (NCBI taxonomy): Bacteria > Pseudomonadati > Pseudomonadota > Betaproteobacteria > Burkholderiales > Alcaligenaceae > Bordetella > Bordetella genomosp. 6. The sequence continues at coordinate 2,635,643 of NZ_CP021107.1, read as the reverse complement.
CTGGTGCTGGGCCTGCTCCTGCTGTGGACCGCGGTGCGCGCCTTCATGGGGCGCGCCATCGTGGCCGGGATCTTCTGGCTGGTGCTGGCGATGCTGCTGCTGGGCGGCCTGATCGGCTAGCGCGGCCGGGAATGGACGGCGCCATGCTTTACCGCGTCCTGGCCGACCTGGTGCTGGTGCTGCACGCGCTGTTCGTGGCCTTCGCCGCGCTGGGCGCGCTGCTGGCGCTGCGCTGGCCGCGGCTGGCCTGGCTGCATGTGCCGGCGGCCCTGTGGGGGGCGGGCATCATGCTGGCCGGGGGCGTCTGTCCGTTGACCCCGCTGGAGAACCACTGGCGCGTCCAGGCCGGCCAGCAGGGGTACGAGGACGGCTTCATCGCCCATTATCTGCTGGCGGCGATCTATCCCGAGGGGCTGAGCCGGACGGTGCAGGCGGCGTTGGGCGCGCTGGCGCTGGCCGGCAATGCGCTGGTCTACGGGTTGCTGTGGCGCCGGCGCCGCCGGGGTGGGATGTCGCGATGAGGTATGCTGGACTGTTTTGCAACTCAGGCGAGTCCCAATCATGATTGATCTGTATTTCTGGGCCACGCCCAATGGTTTGAAAATCAAGCTGTTCCTGGAAGAAGCGGGCCTGCCCTATACCGAGCATCCGATCGACATCGGCAAGGGCGAGCAGTTCCAGCGCGAATTCCTGGCGATCGCACCCAACAACCGCATTCCCGCCATCGTCGACCAAGCGCCGGCCGGCGGCGGCGCGCCGATCTCGCTGTTCGAGTCCGGCGCCATCCTGCTGTACCTGGCCGAGAAGATCGGCCGCTTCATTCCCGCCGACGTGCGCGGCCGCGCCGAGGTCCTGCAGTGGCTGTTCTGGCAGATGGGCGGGCTGGGCCCCATGGCCGGCCAGAACGGGCACTTCAACGTGTATGCCCCCGAAAAGGTGCCGTACGCCATCGACCGCTACACCGCCGAAACGGCGCGCCTGTACGACGTGATGGACCGGCGCCTGGCCGACCGCGAGTTCCTGGCGGGCGAGTACTCGATCGCCGACATCGCCTGCTATCCCTGGGTTGTGCCGCATGAGGCGCACGGCCAGAAAATGGCCCATTTCCCGCACCTGAGCCGCTGGTTCGCGGCAATCGCCGCACGGCCCGCCACGGTGCGCGCCTATCGGGAGGCCGGCGACAGCTACCGGCCCAAGGCGCCCATGTCGGACGAGGAGCGGGTCGTATTGTTCGGCCAGCCGGGCACGCCGCGCTAAGCGGCGCGGGCTAGGCCTGGATCAGCCGGGCCAGCCGCCCGACCAGCGGCTCGAACAGCTCGGCCGAGGTATTGCCATAGCCCAGCACCAGTCCGGTGTCCTCGGGCCGCGGCGCGATGGCAAAGCCGGACAGCGCCTGCGGCGCCATGCCCAGGCGCAGCGCCTGGGCGGCGATGGCGCGGTCGTCCAGCGCCGCGGGCAGCCGCAGCGTCAGGTGCAGGCCGCAATGGCCGCCCAGCACTTCATGCGGGACGCGCAGGTGGCGCGCCAGGGCGGCGCGCAGGGCCTGCTGGCGCTCGCGGTAGAGCCGCCGCATGCGGTTGAGGTGGCGGGTGAACTGGCCGCTTTCGATGAAGGCGGCCAGGGCCCATTGTTCGTGGCGATGGCCGCCGCGCAGCATTTCGGCCAGCGCCTCGGCGGCCTCGTCGGCCAGGCCCGCGGGCAGCACCACGAAGCCCAGCCGCAAGGACGGGAACATGGTCTTGCTGTAGGTGCCCACGTACAGCACCGGCGCATCGGGCACCAGGCCCTGCATGGCAGCGATGGGCTCGCCCTGGTGGCGGAACTCGCTGTCGTAGTCGTCCTCGATGATCCAGGCGCCGGCGCGGCGCGCCTGTTCGATCAGCGCCAGCCGGCGTGTGACGGGCAGCACGGCGCCGGTTGGGTACTGGTGCGACGGCGTGACGTAGATCAGGCGCGGCGGCGCATCGCGCCAGGCCTGCGGCGGCGCCAGCAGGCCAGCGGCGTCCACCCGCACCGGCACCACCCGCATGTCGCCGCAGCGCAGCGCCGTCCTGGCGCCCCGGTAGCCCGGGTCTTCGACCCAGGCGGTGTCGCCGGCGTTGCCCAGCAGCCGCACGCACAGTGCCAGCCCTTCCTGGGCGCCTTCGGTGATGACGATCTGGCGCGCCTCGCAGCGCACGCCGCGCGCGGCCGCGAGGTAGGTGGCGATGGCCTGGCGCAGGCGCGGTTCGCCGGCGGGTTCGCCGTAGCCCAGCAGGGTGCTGGGCGCTTCGCGCAGGGCGCGCTCCATCGCGTTGCGCCAGGCGCTGGCGGGAAAATGGTTGAGGGCCGGCGTGCCGGGCCGCAGCGGCAGATAGGTGTCGGTGCGCGGCGCGCTGGCTTTCAGCGCGGCCAGGCGCCGCGCGGTAGGGCCGGCGCTGGGCGCGGCGCTTGCGCGCGCCGGCATGCCCGCGCGGGCATGCTCCGCCACCCGCGTGCCCTGGCGATCGGCCCGCACATAGCCTTCGGCGGCCAGGTGTTCGTAGGCCAGCAGCACGGTGTTGCGCGAAATGCCCAGCTGCTGCGCCAGCGCGCGCGAGGCGGGCAGGCGGCTGCCGGGCGCCAGGCGGCCGTCCAGGATGGCGTTCTTGAAGCGCTGCAGCAGCTGGCGCTGCATGGGCAGGCGCGTGCCGGCCGGCGGCGCCTGCAGGAGGATCGCGGCAAAATCCATGGCTCTATCAAAAAGGCGGTTCGTGGCACTTTTTATCATGCCACGAATCGCCTATCTTGATGCCGTGGCGGGCGCGCCGTGGTGGCGTGCCGCCCACCCGCAAAGGAAGCCGTCCATGCCAGCCCGCGTCAACGAATTCGGTCAACCCATCGGCCAGGCCATGCCGCATTGGCAGGCGCGGCCGCGTCCCCCGCGCCTGCCCGTCGAAGGCCGCTATTGCCGGCTCGAACCGCTCGACGCCGCGCGCCATGGCGAGGATCTGTACGCGGCCTTTTCCGTGCCCGACGCGGCCAGCGGCTGGACCTACCTGTCGGCCGGCCCGTTCGCCGACCGCGCCGGCTACGACGAATACCTGCGCAAGGCGGCCGACAGCGCCGATCCGCTGCATCACGCGGTGATCGACCTGGCCAGCGGGCGCGCGATCGGCACGCTGTCGCTGATGCGCATCGATCCCGCCAACGGCGTGATCGAAGTGGGGCATGTGAATTTCGCGCCAGCGCTGCGGCGCTCGGCGGCTTCGACCGAGGCGCAATACCTGCTGATGCGGCGCGCCTTCGACGAACTGGGCTATCGCCGCTACGAATGGAAATGCGACAGCCTGAACGCGCCGTCGCGCGCGGCCGCGCTGCGGCTGGGCTTCCTGTTCGAGGGGATTTTCCGCCAGGCGCTGGTCTACAAGGGGCGCACGCGCGACACCGCCTGGTTCTCCATCATCGACAGCGAATGGCCGGCGCTGCGCGCCGCGTTCGAGCAGTGGCTGGCGCCGGAGAACTTCGACGCCGCGGGCCGCCAGCGCAAGCGGCTGGAGGCCTGCCGCCCGGCGTGAGGGGCCGCTACGGTGTCCGGCGCGCGTGTCCTCGCCGGGGGCAGGCGCATCAGGATAGCCGGCGCCGCAGTTTCTCGCGCAGCAGCTCGGCGCCGCTGACCAGCGTGATGCCGGCCAGCACCAGCACCGCGCCGATGACAAAGCCCGAGTCCAGCGGTTCGTCGAGGATCAGCACGCCGAAGGTGACGCCGAACAGCGGCGTCATGAACGACAGCACCGCCAGGCGGGTGGCGAGGTAGCGGCGCAGCAGCCAGAACCAGGCCAGGTAGCTCGATAGCGCCACGACCACCGATTGGAAGCCCAGGCTGGCCAGGGCCGCGCCGGACCAGTTCGGCGCGGCGCCGCCGCTGGCGAAATGGAAGGCGGGCAGGGCCAGCCCGGCCATCAGCATCTGGTAGAACAGCGTCTTGGCCGGCGCGGCCTCGGACAGCGAGGACTTGCGGATCGCCACCGTGGTGGCGCCCCAGGCCGCGCCGGCCAGCACGCCGAGCAGGTCGCCCAGCAGCATGCCGGGCACGGCCGCGTGGCCCTTGCCCAGGAAGGCTGTGGCGATGCCGCCGAAGGCCACCGCCACGCCCAGCCACTGCAGCGGCTTGAGACGCTCGTCCGGCAGCAGCAGGTGCAGCCCGAGCGCCGTGAAGATGGGCGCGGTGTAGAGGAACACCGCCATGTGCGAGGCGGTGGTGTAGTCCAGCCCCACGCCGACCAGCAGGAATTCCAGCGCGAACAGCGCGCCCACCGCCAGGCCGGGCCCTAGCGTGCCGTCGCGGAACGCGCCCAGGCCTTCGTGGCGCAGCACCACCCAGATCAGCACCATGGCGGCGAAGGCCGAGCGCAGGCCGATCTGCAGGGTGGGGGAGACGTCGGCGGCCACCAGCTTGATGGCGATCTGCTGGAAGCCCCAGCAGATGCATAGCGCCAGCATGACGTAAGTGGCCAGGCCGTCCAGCGGACGGCGCAGCGGCGCGGCGGCGGCCACGGTCATGGCAGTTCGGCCGGGTAGCTGTCCAGCGCCAGGCTGATCTGCTGGCGCAGGTCCCAGTCGGCCAGTTGCGCGCTGACCGGTCCGTAGTAGGCGCCGTCGCGCGTGACGAACAGCGCCGGCAGGTGGAAGACTTCATAGCGCTGCACCAGCCCGCCGTTCTCGCCGGCGTCGATCCAGCACAGGCGGTCGACCGGCAGATCGAACCCAGGCAGGCGCTCGCGCGCCACGCCGCAGGTGGCGCAGGTGCGGCTGTGGAAGACAAGCAGCGACAGGCCGGGCGCGTCCAGCAGATAGCGGTCGGCGGTGCCGTCGGTCAGTTCGATCTGGTCCATGGGGAAACTCGGGGGCGGGCCAGCTATGCTACCGCATCGCCGGCCCGCCGGCCGCTAGCGCGACAGGCGGCGGTCGAGTTCCAGCACGGTTTCGTACAGCACGCGCGTGCCGTCGAGCAGTTGCGACGGCTCCAGCCACTCCTCGGGGCAATGGCTGCGGCCGTTCAGGCAGGGCACGAAGATCATGCCGATCGGGCCGGTGGGCGCCATGTAGACGGCGTCGTGGCCGGCGCCGCTGGGCAGGCGCATCGAGGCATAGCCCAGGCGGGCGGCGGTATCTTCGACCGCATCCATCACCAGCGGGGCGCAGTCGGTCGGATGCGCGCGGCTGACCGGCGCCATCTCGGCCGACAGGCGCAGCGCGGCCAGCGCGTCCGCCACTTCGGCCATGATGGCTTCGGGAAACGCGTCCAGCACGGCGTCGCTGTCGCTGCGTACTTCGAGCATCAGCTCGACCATCCCTGGCACGGCGTTGGGCGCGTTGGGCGTCATGGCGATGCGGCCGATGGTGGCCACCACATAGTGCGGCTTGCCGCTTTGCGTGCTGGCGCGGCGATGCGCCGCGTCGATGACGCGCGCCGCGCCCACCAGCGCGTCGCGGCGGATGTCCATGGGCGTGGTGCCGGCGTGGTCGGGCTGGCCGCGCACCGTGATGAGCACGCGCCGGATGCCGACGATATTGGTGACCACGCCGATCGGCAGGCCGCGGCCCTCGAGCACCGGCCCCTGTTCGATGTGCAGCTCGACGAAGGCCGCGGTCCCGCCGGGGCCGCGCAGCGGGGCGCCCAGCGCGTCCGGGTCGCCGCCGATGCGGCGCAGCCCCTCGGCCAGCGTCTCGCCATCGGCATTGCGCGCGGCCAGCATGTCGGCCGTCAGCCGGCCGCTCAGCGCGCGGCTGCCCACGCAGGAGATGCCGTAGTCGCTCGGCTCTTCGGACAGGAAGTCGATGACTTCGAACGGATGCTCCAGCGTCACGCCCTGCTCGTGCAGGGTGTGCGCCACTTCGATGCCGGCCAGCACGCCGATGATGCCGTCGAAGCGGCCGCCGGCCATCACGGTGTCGCAGTGCGAGCCGGTGGCGATGGGGTTGCGGGCGAGGCCGCGGCCAGGGCGCGTGCCCACCAGGTTGCCGCCGGCATCCAGGCGCACCGCCAGCCCGGCCGCCTCGAACTCGGCGCGCAGCCATTGGCGCGACTGCTCGAACAGCGGCGAGAACGCGCGCCGCGTCCAGGGCACGTCCGGCAAGGTCATGCGCGACAGGGTTTCGACGCGCGACCAGAGGCGGTCGGCGTTCAGGGGAGGAAAGGCGGGAGTCATGGGCAAGTCTCTTGAAAAAACGCGTGGCGTCGTCATGCCTGGCGCGGACGCAGGAAGCGGCCTTCTCCCGCCTGGTTGACGATGCGCCGGCCGTCGTAGACCTGTTGGCCGCGGCACCAGGTGGCGGCCACGCGCACGGTGAATTCGCGGCCCTCGAACGAGCTCCATTGCACCGCGCTGAGGCTGCCGGCGGGGTCGAACGCGTAGCGTTCGGGAGCGAGGATGACGATGTCGGCGTCCTTGCCGACATCGAGCGACCCCTTGCGGTCGTCCAGCAGGAAATGACGCGCCGGATTATGGCACAACTGCCGCACCACCATGGACGGGGCGATGCCGTGTTCGTCGCAACCGGTCCAGAATGCGGGCAGCAGGGTCTCCAGGCCCGGGCCGCCCGACGCGTTGCGGAACACGTCGGGATTCTGCTTGCGCTCCAGGCCCCAGCTGACGTGGTCGGACGACACGAAGGTGCAGGCGTCGTTGGCGATGTGGGTCCACAGCAGGTCGACTTCGGCCTTGGGGCGGATGGGCGGGTAGTGCTTGGTGCGGGCGCCGAAGCGGCGGGTGTGTTCTTCGTGATTGAGCATCAGGTACTGGACGCAGGTTTCGATGCTGGCCTGGTGGCCGGCGCGCCGGTACATGTCGCACAGTTCGAAGCCGCGCGAGGTCGAGACGTGCACGGCATGCGCGCGCGCGCCGGTCTCGGCGCCGATCTCGTAGATCAGGGCGGTGGCCAGGTTCTCGATCAGCGGCGTGTGGGCGCGCATGAAGGCGTCCCAGCCCGTGTCGCCGGCCTCGACCATGCGGGCGATGTTCTTGCGCGTGAGTTCCTGCATCTGGTTGTGCACGCCGCAGGCCAGGCCCGACGGCGCGATCAGGCGGAACGCTTCGTACAGGTCGTCTTCGTCGATGCGCGGAAAGCGTCCCGGCGTGGCCTCGAAGGTCGAGAACTTGAACGCGCACACGCCGCCCTCGATCAGGCCGGCGGCCGCCTGCAGGCCGTGTTCGGCGTTGAGGGTGCCGAACAGCGCCACGTCCACGTGGCAGTCGCGCTCCACTTCGGCGATCTTGGCGTCCAGGTGCGCCCGCGAGGCCACCGGCTCCGGGTCGTCGTAGGGCATGTCCACCATTACCGTCACCCCGCCGGCGGCCGCGGCGCGCGAGGCATGTCCCAGGCCTTCCTGGTTGGCCTGGCTGCCCGAATGCACCTGGCCGTCGATCACCCCGGGGATGATCCACTGGCCGCGGGCGTCGACCGATTGGCGCGCCGCCGGCGGCTGGCCCGTGCCGCGCGCCGCCACGCGGCCGTCGCGCACCGCCAGCCAGGCGTCGTCCACTACCCGGCGGGGTTCCACGATATTGCCGCGCACTACCAGATCGAAATCGCTCATTGCTGTCTCCAACGCATTCTTCAAGAGGGATGCCCGCCAGTGTAGAAGTCGCATTCCAAAACGTCTTATGCTTATATGTGCATGACAATTAACATCAGGTTATTCGTATGAAGCTGAATCTGCGCCAGATCGAGGTGTTCCGGGCCATCATGCTCAGCGGGTCGATCAGCGGCGCGTCCAAGCTGCTGTTCGTCTCGCAGCCGGCGGTCAGCCGGCTGATCTCCTATACCGAGCAGCGCCTGGGCCTGATGCTGTTCCAGCGCATCAAGGGCCGCCTCTATCCCACGCCGGAGGCGCGCCGCCTGTTCAACGAGGTGACCACGCTGTATCAGAGCGTGCAGCGCGTCAACGAGGTGGCCGAAAACCTGGCCGAGAACCGGGTCGGACAGTTGCGGCTGTCGTGCAGCCCCAGCCTGGGCCAGTCGCTGATGCCGCGCGCGATCGCCGCCTTCCGGCGCGAGTTCCCGGAAGTGCGCATCGTGCTGCAGACGCTGATTCCCAGCGTGATGCTGCAATCGCTGCTGACCCAGCAGGTCGAACTGGGCGTGGCTTATATGCCCATCGACCATCCCAGCCTCGAATCGCGCGCGCTGTACGAGAACCGCTTCGTGGCGGTGCTGCCCGACGGCCATCCGCTGGCCGCGCGCGCGGAGGTGTCGGTGCGCGAGCTGGCCGGCGAGCCGTTGATCGGCTATAGCGCCGATATCCCCTTCGCCATGCTGGTGCGCGAACTGTTCGGCGACCAGGACGCCCAGCCCGAGGCGCGCATCGAGGTGCAGCAGGCGCACGTGGCCTGCGCCATGGTGCAGGCCGGCGCCGGCGTGGCGCTGGTCGACGAGATGACGGTCAAGGGGCCGATCTGGTCGGGCGTGGTGGCGATCCCCGTGGCCGAGCAGGTGAGCGCGCCGGTCAACGTCTTCCACGTGCAGCTCGAGCCGTTGTCGCGCCTGGCGCAGGAATTCATCCGCGTGCTGCGCAGCCTGGAAACCGCCGGCACGCCCACCGGCGCGGGCATGGACGATCCGGCCGGGCCTTCCCACGCCTAGGGGATATCCCTAGGGCATCGACCGCCAGGCGCGCCGCGCGCGCATGCCGCCCCAGGGAGTCGGCATTTCATTAACACGGCGTTATACATGAGGCATAAAAGGTAATACGACATTATCAATTTTCGTTCCTATGATCCCTTCGTCGCATCGCCCGGCCTGGCGCCGCCCGATGCCTGGTGAACAACCGTGATCAACGAAGAAAGGGGTATTTCATGGGAAGAATCTTGACCCTCAAGGATGTGGAGGCCGCGGTCAGGGGCGGCTCGGTGTTTGCGTGCGGGGGCGGCGGCTGGGCCGAGCACGGCCGGCAGTTGGGCACGCTGGCCGTGACCATCGGCCGTCCGGAGCTGGTGACCATGGACGAGGTGCCCGATGACGCCTGGATCGCCACCGCGGCGGCGATCGGCGCGCCGGGCGACCTGACCGATTGGGAAATGCTGGGCGTGGACTATGTCAAGGCGGCGCAGCTGGTGCAGGATGCGCTGGGCGAGCGCCTGTACGGCCTGATCATCGGCCAGAACGGCATGTCGAGCACGCTGAACGCCTGGCTGCCGTCGGCCATGCTGGGCACCAAGGTGGTGGACGCGGTGGGCGATATCCGCGCCCATCCCACCGGCGACATGGGGTCGCTGGGCCTGGCCAACAGCCCGGAGCCGATGATCCAGTGCGCGGTCGGCGGCAACCGGGCCAGCCATGCCTATATGGAGTTGACGGTGCGCGGCGCGACCGGCAAGGTCTCGCCGGTGCTGCGCAAGGCGTCCGACATGTCGGGCGGCTTCATCGCCAGTTGCCGCAATCCCATCCGCGCGAGCTATGTGCGCCGTCACGCCGCCCTCGGGGGCATCGGCATGGCGCTGGCGCTGGGCGAGGCGATCCTGGCCGCGCAGGCGCGTGGCGGCGCGGCGGTCGTGGACGCGATCTGCAAGCAGACCCATGGCGAGATCATCGGCGCCGGCAAGGTGGTGCGCAACACGCTGCAGTACACCCAGGAAGCCTTCGACATCGGCACGGTGGAAATCGGCGCAGGCGCCGGCAAGCGCGTGCTGCATGTGATGAACGAACACATGGCGGTCACCGACGGGCATGGCGAGCGCATCGCCTGCTATCCGGACGTCATCACCACCCTGGACGCCGACGGCAATCCGGTCAGCGCCGGCAAGCTGCGCGAGGGCGTGGAGGTGCGCATCCTGCACGTGCACAAGCGCCACATCCCGCTGTCCTCCAGCGTGACCGACCCGTCCGTCTACGCAGTGGTGGAGCAGGCGCTGGGCATGAACTTCACCGACTACGCACTGGCATCCTGAGGCGCGGGCATGAAACGAGAATTCAATATTCCTTCCGGCACGACGCTGCGCTGCAAGGGCTGGCGCCAGGAGGCGCTGCTGCGCCTGCTGGAGAACGTGCTCGCGGTGGGCGAGGATCCGGACAACCTGGTGGTCTACGCCGCGCTGGGCCGCGCCGCGCGCGACTGGCCGGCGCACGATGCGATGGTCAAGGCCTTGCGCGAACTGGAGGAGGACCAGACCCTGATCGTGCAGTCGGGCAAGCCCATCGGCGTGCTGCGCACCCATGCGGATGCGCCCATTGTCATCATGGCCAATTGCAACATGGTGGGGCAGTGGGCCAAGGCCGAGAATTTCTACCAGTGGGAGAAGGACAACCTGATCTGCTGGGGCGGGCTGACGGCGGGCGACTGGCAGTACATCGGTTCGCAAGGCGTGATCCAGGGCACCTACGAGATTTTCTCGCGCATCGCCGAGCGCCATTTCGACAGCGACTTGCGCGGGCGCTTCATCCTCACCGCCGGCATGGGCGGCATGGGCGGCGCGCAGCCGCTGGCCGGCCGCATGGCCAACGCCGCCATCCTGACCGTGGAAGTCAACCCCGAGCGCATCGACAAGCGCATCAAGGCGGGCTTCCTGGAAAAGCGCGCCGACACGCTGGACGAGGCGCTGGCGCTGATCCGCCAGGCGCAGGAGCGGCGCGAGCCGGTCTCGGTGGGGTTGCTGGGCAACGCCGCCGAGGTGTTCCCGGAAATCCTGGCGCGCGGCATCGTGCCCGATATCGTGACCGACCAGACCTCGGCGCACGACCTGGTCTATGGCTATATCCCGGCCGGCCATACGCTGGAGCAGGTGGCCGAGCTGCGCAAGACCGATATCGAGCGGCTGATGAACGCCAGCCGCCAGTCCATCGTGCGCCATGTGACCGCCATGCTGGGCTTCAAGGACCAGGGCGCCATCGTGTTCGACAACGGCAACCTGATCCGCACGCATGCGAAGCAGGGCGGCGTGGCGCGCGCATTCGAGATCCCGGTGTTCACCGAGGCGTTCCTGCGGCCGCTGTTCGCGCGCGCGATCGGCCCGTTCCGCTGGATCGCGCTGTCCGGCGATCCGGACGACATCCGCAAGATCGACGATTTCCTGCTCGAGCGCTTCGCCGACAACCGCATCGTGTCGAACTGGGTCCGGCTGGCGCGCCAGGAGGTGCCGTTCGAGGGCTTGCCGGCGCGCATCGCCTGGCTGGGCCACGGCGAGCGCACCGAGCTGGGGCTGCAGGTCAACAGGATGGTGCACGACGGCGAACTGAGCGGCCCCATCGCGTTCACGCGCGACCATCTGGACGCGGGCGCCATGGCGCATCCGAACATCATGACCGAGAACATGCGCGACGGCTCGGACGCCATTGCCGACTGGCCACTGCTCAACGCCATGATCAACTGCGCCTCCAGCGCGGACCTGGTGGCGATCCACTCGGGCGGCGGCGGCTACAGCGGCTACATGACCAGCGCCGGCGTGACGGTGGTGGCCGACGGTACGCCGGCGGCCGAGCGCCGCCTGTCGCTGTCGCTGACCAACGACACGGCCAGCGGGGTGCTGCGCTATGCCGACGCCGGCTACGAAGAAGCGCTGGACGAAGCGCGCGCGAAGGCGATCGGGCGCATCGACACCGCCGCGGCGGCGCGCTGACCTACGGAGCCGGGCAAACGATCATGGACAAGAAGATGCTGGAGGGCGTGCGCGTGCTGGACTTCAGCCGGGTGCTGGCCGGGCCGTACTGCACGGCCATGCTGGCCGACCTGGGGGCCGAAGTCATCAAGGTCGAGCCGCCGCACGGCGACGACCAGCGGCACATGGGCCGCATGGTCGAAGGGGAAAGCACCAATTTCGTGCTGAACAACCGGGGCAAGCACAGCCTGCGCCTGGATCTCAAGCACGAGGACGGACGCCGCATCGCGCAGGCGCTGGCCGCGCGCAGCGACGTGGTGGTCGAGAACTTCAAGCCCGGCGTGGCCGACAAGCTGGGGATCGGCTACGCGCGGCTGTCCGCCGCGACGCCGGGCCTGGTCTATTGCAGCATCTCGGGCTTCGGCCAGAGCGGTCCCAACGCGGGACGGCCTGCCTACGATGTGGTGGCGCAGGCCATGAGCGGGCTGATGAGCCTGACCGGCGAACCCGACGGCGCACCCACGCTGATCGGCGAGTCGGTCGGCGACATCTGCGCCGGCATGTTCGCCGCCTGGGGTGTGATGGCCGCGCTCTACGACCGCGAGCGTACCGGCCGCGGGCGTCACGTGGACGTGGCCATGTTCGACGCGCTGCTGGCCATGCAGCCCACGGCGCTGGCGCAGTACCTGTTCGGCGGGCCGGCGCCGGCAAGGGTGGGCAACCGCCATCCGCTCAGTTCGCCGTTCGGCGCCTATGCGGCGCGCGACGGGCACCTGGTGATCGCGGCGGCCAACGACAAGCTGTTCCAGGCGGTGGCCGATACCATCGGCTGCCCCGAGCTGCCTGCCGACCCGCGCTTTCGCAGCGACGGCCTGCGCAGCGCCCATGACGCCGAACTGCGCCAGATCATCGAGGGCTGGAGCCTGCGGCACAGCGTGGCCGAGGCCGTGTCCGCCATGACCTGCGCCGGGGTGCCGGCCGCGCCGATTCAGGACACGGCCCAGGCCGTCGACAGCAGCCAGGCCCGGGTGCGGCAGCTGACCACGCGAGCCATGCACCCGGTGCTGGGCGAGACAGCCCTGGTGGAGCAGCCGGTGCATTTCTCGGGCGTGGCGCGTGGCCGGATCGGCACGGCGCCGATGCTGGGGCAGCACAGCGAGGAGGTGCTGGCGCGCGTGCTGGGATTGGGCGGGGGGGACATCGCGGCCTTGCGCGCCGACGGTGTGATCTGAGGAGAAGAAGCATGGACATGCGGTTCACGCCGGAGGAAGAGCGCTTCCGGCTCGAGGTGCGCGAATTCATCGCGGCCCATCTGCCGGCCGATATCCGGCGCAAGGTCGAACTGGGGCTGCGCCTGGAGCGCGCCGATTTCACGCGCTGGCAGGACATCCTGGCCGCGCGCGGCTGGTACGCGGTCAATTGGCCGCAACAGTATGGCGGCCCGGGCTGGACGGCGGTGCAGAAGTACCTGTTCCAGCAGGAGTACGGCGCCCAGCCGTGCCCGCCGCTGGTGCAGTTCGGCGTCAACATGGTCGGGCCGGTCATCTATACCTATGGCAGCGAGGCGCAGAAGGCGCGCTTCCTGCCGCGCATCCTGGCCAACCAGGATTGGTGGTGCCAGGGCTATTCGGAGCCGGGCTCGGGTTCCGACCTGGCCTCGCTGAAGACCACGGCGGTGCGCGATGGCGACCACTACGTGGTCAACGGATCGAAGATCTGGACCACCTGGGCGCAATGGGCCGACTGGATGTTCGCGCTGGTGCGCACCAGCCGGGAAGAGCGGCCGCAACAGGGCATCTCGTTCCTGCTGCTGGACATGCGTTCGCCCGGCGTGAGCGTACGGCCCATCCGCATGCTCGATGGCGACGCCGAGGTCAACGAGGTGTTCTTCGACAATGTGCGCGTGCCGGTCGGGCAGCGAGTGGGCGGCGAGGGCACCGGCTGGTCCTACGGCAAGTTCCTGCTCGAGCACGAGCGTTTCGTGATCTCCGGCGTGGCGCGCTCCAAGCGCTTGCTGGCGCGCCTGAAGGCCATCGCCGCGCGGCGCCCGGACGGCCTGGGCGGCGTACTGGCCGACGACGCCGGCCTGCGGCTGCGCTTTGCCGATCTCGAAACGCAGTTGTGCGCGCTGGAGTACACCGAGCTGCGCTTTCTCGGGGCGATGAACGCCGGGCAGAGCCCGGGCAGCGCGGCATCGATCCTGAAGATCCGCGGCACCGAGATCGAGCAGGCCATCAGCGAGCTGGCCATGGATTGCATGGGCGCCGACGCCCTGGCGCTGGACGAGGCGCTGCTCGATGGCAAGGCGGACGATGCGCAGGCGCTCGGACCCGAGTTCGCGGCGGCGGCCGGCCCGCTGTATTTCAATTTGCGCAAGGTCACGATCTGGGGCGGCTCCAACGAGATCCAGCGCAATATCCTGGCCAAGCACGTGCTGGGGCTGTAGGAGCGGACATGGACTTTTCGTTGAACGAGCTGCAGCGCATGCTGCAGGACAGCGCCGAGACCTTTGCGCGCGAGCATGGCGACTTCGAGCGCCGCCGCGCCCTGATGGACGGCGATTGCGGCTACGCCGAGGAAGACTGGCGCCTGATGGCCGAGCTGGGCTGGTGCGCGGTGCTGCTGCCCGAGTCGCTGGGCGGTTTCGGCGGCGGGCCGCTGGAGGCGATGCTCATCATGGAGGCGCTGGGCAGGTCGCGCGCGACCGAGCCCTTTTTCTCGACCGCCGTGCTTGGCGCGGGCTGCCTGGCGCGCCATGGCGGCGCCGCGCAGCGCCAGGCCTGGTTGCCGGCGCTGGCGCGCGGCGAGCTGAAGATGGCATGGGCGCATACCGAGCGGGGCGCGCACGACAACCGCTATGCCGTGGCGCTGCGCGCGCACCGCGACGGCGACGGTTTCGTGCTGCAGGGCGCCAAGCATACGGTGTTCGACGCGCCCGGCGCGCATGGGTTGATCGTCTCCGCCCGCACCGCCGGCGCGGCGGGCGAGCGCGACGGGCTGACGCTGTTCCTGGTGCGCGGCGACGCGCCGGGCCTGGCGCGGCGCGACTTTCGCCGCCTCGACGGCGGCCGCGCGGCGCACCTGGCCTTCGACGGCGTACGGGTCGATGCGCAGGCCGTGCTGGGGCCGCCCGATGGCGGCGCGGACCTGATCGACGACATCCACGCGCACGGCATCGCGGCCTTGTGCGCCGAGGCGCTGGGCGCCATGCAGGCGATGCACGACGCCACGCTGGAATACCTCAAGGTGCGCCAGCAGTTCGGCCGTCCGATCGGCACGTTCCAGGCGCTGCAGCATCGCCAGGTCGACATGTATGCCGCCCTGGAGGAGGCCCGCTCGCTCACCATGGCGGCCAACATGGCGCTGGCCGACGGCCTGCCCGAGGCCGGCCGCCTGGTCTCGATGGCCAAGGTGCAGTGCGGTCGCGCGGCGCGCGTGGTGGGGCAGGGCGCCATCCAGCTGCACGGGGGCATAGGCATGACCGAGGAGCTGAGCGTGGGCGCGCATTTCAAGCGCGTCACGGTGATCGAAACGCAGTTCGGATCCAGTCGCCACCATCTGGCGCGGCTGGCCGACGCGCGCGCCGCCTGAGCGGCGCGCAAACACAAGGGGAAAACCAAAATGAAGGACGTGGCAATCAATCCGGGCGTCGGCGGCATGCCGGCGCATGGCGCGCCGGCATGCGCGGCCCAGGAGCGCTCCGGCCGCAAGGCGGTGATCGCGGCTTCGGCCGGCAACGCGCTCGAGTGGTACGACTTCACCGTCTATGCGCTGTTCGCGGTCTATATCGGCCAGAACTTCTTCCGCAACGACGACCCGGCCGTACAGTTGATGGCGTCGTTCCTGGCCTTCGGCCTGGGCTTCGTGGTGCGGCCGCTGGGCGCGCTGGTGCTCGGATCGTACGGCGACCGCGCCGGGCGCAAGGCGGCGCTGACCCTGACCATCATGCTGATGGCGCTGGGCACGCTGCTGATCGCCGCCGCGCCGCCTTATGCGGCCATCGGCGTGGGCGCGCCGCTGCTGATCGTCTGCGGCCGCGTGCTGCAGGGTTTCTCGGCCGGCGGCGAAGTCGGCGGCGCCACCGCCTTCCTGGTCGAGCATGCGCCGCAAGGCAAGCGCGGCCAGTATGCCTCGTGGCTGCAGGCCAGCATGGGCATCTCCAATCTGCTGGGGGCGCTGGTGGCCACCGTGGTCACCACCGTGCTGACCGAAGAACAGGTCGGCGAATGGGGCTGGCGCATTCCGTTCATCCTGGGGCTGGCCATCGCGCCGGTGGGCCTGTGGATGCGCCGCGCGCTGGACGAGACGCCGCATTTCCGCGAGGAGCAGGCGCGCCAGGCGCGCAGCCAGGAAAAGAACCGGACGCCGCTGCTGCGCGTCATCAGGGAGTATCCCAAGCAGCTGCTGGCGGGCATCGGCCTGTCGGTGCTGTGGGCGATCGGCCCCTATTCGCTGATCATCTTCATGCCGATCTATGTGCAGAAGAACCTCGGATTCGCCAGCTCGGAAGCGTTCCTGGCGGCCCTGATCGGCAACCTGTTCCTCATCGGCGGTTGTGTGGCGGCCGGCTCGCTGTCCGACCGCATCGGGCGGCGCGCCGTCCTGACCCTGGGCGCGGTCGTCATGCTGATTGCCGTGTATCCGCTGATGATGTGGCTCAAGGCCAACCACACGCCGTTCGCGCTGGTCGTCACCCAATCGCTGTGCTGCCTGATGGTGTCGCTGTACGTGGGGGTGGCGCCGGCCGCGCTGTCCGAGATATTCCCGACCGCGGTGCGTTCGTCGGGCATGTCCCTGTCCTACAACACGGCCGTGACCATTTTCGGCGGCTTCGCGCCCGCCATCCTGACCTGGATCACCTACACGACCGGCGTGGCGTTCGCGCCGGCGCTGTACGTGATGGGCGCCAGCGTCATCGCCCTGGCGGCCCTGTGGCTGGCGCCGCGCCGGCTTTCCGCATGAGAACGACCACAATGACAATCCGAGGAGCAAGCATGTACGCAGCAGGCATTCTTTCCCTGGCTGGCGCGCGGGTGCGCTGGCGCATGGCGGCCGCCGCGGTCGCCGTCGCGGCGGCCGCCTGGGGCGCGGCCGGGGCCGCGCAGGCCGCCGGTGCGGCCCCGGCCGCGTCGGCCAGCGCGGCGCGGCTGGTGCTGCTGGGCGTGGCCGGCGGCCCGACCTGGTATGGCGATGATTCGCCGCACGGCATTTCGTCGGCTCTGGTGGTCGACGGCAAGGCCTATATCGTCGACCTCGGCTCGGGCGCCTACCGGCAGATCCGCAAGGCCGGCATCAAGCCGGGCGACGAGCAGGCGGTGTTCTTCACCCATCTGCATACCGACCACGTCATCGACCTGGCCAACCTGCTCATGTACGACCCCAGCGCGCGGCGCCGCGCCAAGGCGTCGCTGCAGATCTTCGGGCCGGGGCGGCGCGGCGTGTTGCCGCCGCTGGCGCCCGGCATGCACGACGACGTGGTCGTGCATGCGGAAAACCCTTCGGCCGGCACGGTGGACCTGGTCGAGTCCGTGGTGGCCGGCATGGCGGCCGACCTCAACATCCGCGTGCGCCACGAAGGCGTGCCCGACGTGCGGCAGTTCTTCAAGGCGCACGACATCGCGATCCCGCCGGGCATCGTCAAGGATCCCAACGTCGATCCGGCGCCGCCCATGGAGCCGTTTCCGGTCTGGCAGGATGAGCGTGTCAAGGTCACCGCCACGCTGGTGCCGCACGGCATCGTCTACCCGAACCTGGCGTTCCGCTTCGACACGGCGGCCGGCTCGGTGGTGTTCTCCGGCGACACCGCCGTCAGCGAGAACCTGATCCGCCTGGCCAGGGGCGCGGACATTCTGGTGCACGAGGCGATCGATCCGGCCTGGATCGACCACATCGTCGGGCCCAAGCCGTGGAATGCGCGCCAACAGGCCCTGAGCCGCCAGTTGTTCGACGCGCACACGACGCCGCAGCAGGTTGGCGAGGTCGCCACGCGCGCCGGCGTCAGGCAACTGGTGCTTTCGCACCTGGTGCCGGGCAACGCCCCGCGCGAGCACTGGATGCAGGCGCAGCAGACCTTCAAGGGGCCGGTCGTGGTGGGTCACGACCTGATGCAGCTGCCGCTGGAGGCGGCGCGCTGATTGCCGGCCGGGCGCCGCCCGGCCGCCTTTTACCGGACGCCGCGCGCCCGGCGCCCCGCCATCGGCAGGGCGCCGGGCCGGCGCGCGCCGGTTCCACACGGAGTGGCGATGCAAGACAAATTCAAACAGTGCGGGCGCCGCCCGGCGGCCGTGGCGCTCGCCATCCTGGCGCTGCTTGGCGCGCCCGTGGCGGCAGGGGCCGATTGCGCGGCGGTGCGCCTGGATGGCCGTTCGCTGACCTTGCCGCAGGTGGCGCAGGTGGCGCGGCAGGGCTGTCCGGTGGAGATCGACCCGCGGGCGGCCGCGCGCGTCGAGCGGTCCCATGCGCTGCTGCTGGCGTACGCGGCCAGCGACCGGCCGGTCTATGGCCTGAACCGGGGCGTGGGCCTGAACAAGGACCAGACATTGTTCGAAGGCGGGCGGCTCTCGCCCGAAGTGCGCGCGATATCCGAGCGCTTCAATGCGACGCTGCTGCATTCGCACAGCGCGGCGTTCGGCGAGCTGGTGCCGGCCGACGTGGCGCGCGCGGCCATGCTGATCCGCCTCAATACGGCGCTGTACGGCGGAACGGGGATGCAGCCGGCGCTGGTGCGCCAGTACGCCGAATTCCTCAATCGGGACATCACGCCGGTGATGTTTGGCAACGGCTCGGTGGGCGAAGCCGATATCACCGTGCTGCCCCAGATCGGGCTGGCCATGATGGGCGAGGGCGAGGTATGGCATGGCGGCCGCCGCCAGCCCGCCGCCGAGGCGCTGCGGTCGCAGGCGCTGGCGCCGGTGCGCCCGTTCGGCAAGGATGCGCTGTCCATCGTCAGCGCCAATGCCTACGGCGCGGCGCTGGCCACGCTGGCGGCCATCGATGCCGCCCGCGCGCTGCGCCAGGCCGACGCGTTGGCGGCATTGTCGCTGGAGGCCCTGGACGGCAACCTCGCGCCCATCCTGCCGGTCACCCAGGCGCAGCGCCCCTATGACGGCCAGCGGCAGGCCGCCGCCCACATGGCGGAGCTGCTGCGCGGCAGCGCGCTGTGGTCGCCGGACGGCGCGCGCGCCTTGCAGGATCCGCTCAGCTTCCGCACCGCCAGCCAGGTCCATGGCGCGGCGCGCGACCTGCTGGAGCTGCTCGAACGGCAACTCGCGGTGCAATTGAACAGCTCGGACGACAACCCCACGGTGGCGCTGGACGTGGCGCCCGCGCAGGACGCCAGCCCGTACGAACGCCAATTCTATGTGGTCGACGGGCCGGTGCGCGGCGCCGTGCTGCCCAGCGCCGGCTTCGACCCGAGCGCCTGGGCCCAGCCATTGCAGGGGCTGGCGGTTGCGCTGTCGCAGGTGGCGCAATTGTCGGCCCAGCGCACGCTGCGCCTGACCGATCCGGCCTTCACGCGCCTGCCGCGCTTTCTCAGCCCCGGCGGCGGCGCCATCGGCTACGGTCCGATCCAGAAGACGGCCTCGTCGCTGGCCACCCAGGTGCGCGCGCTGTCGGCGCCGGTGCTGACCGACGTGCAGCCGCAGACCGGCAACATCGAGGACGTGGGCACCAATGCGCCGCTGGTGGGCCAGCGGGTGGCGGCGCAACTGGGGCATTTGCGCACCCTGCTGGCGGTGGAGCTGCTGCACGCGTCGCAGGCCATCGACCTGCGCCAGCGCGACGGCGGCCCGCGCGCGCTGGGCGCGGGCACGGGCCGGTTGTGGCGGGATTTCCGCGCGGTGGTGCCGTTCCTGGCGCGGGACCGGCGCAACGACCTGGATATCGTCGCGGCGGAGCATTTTCTGGCCGGCGTGCCCGAACGCCCGTGACCGACGCCCAGGCGGGGCGGGGCGCCTCAGGCAGGCGCGCGCCGCAGCAGCCCCACGCGGTCGCGGCGCAGCCAGCGCTGCATCATGAGCACGGCGACCAGCGCCAGGCCGATGGCCAGCCCGCTCCAGATGCCCACGCCGCGCCAGCCGGCCCAGAACGCCAGCGCCGCGCCGCTGGGCAGGCCCACGCCCCAATAGCCGAGCGCCGCGTACAGCATGGGCACGCGGGTGTCGTGCAGGCCGCGCAGCATGCCGGCGCCCAGCACCTGCGCGCCATCGACGATCTGGAAGAGGGCGGCGACCGCCAGGTAGGCGGTGGCCAGCCGCAGCACCTGGGCATTGGCGGGGTCGCCGATGTCCAGGAAGGCCGACACCAGCAGGCCAGGAGCCAGCAGCATCAGCGCGGCGGCGATCACCATGCTGCCGATGCCCAGGGAGAACGCGCACCAGCCGGCGCGCGCGACCTGGTCGGGCTGGCGCGCGCCGTGCGCGTGTCCCACGCGCACCGTGGCCGCCTGGGCGATGCCGTAGGGGACCATGAAGGTGACGCCGGCGATCTGGATCGCTACCGCGTGGGCGGCCAGTTCCGGCTCGCCCAGCCAGCCCATCAGGAAGGCCGCGGCGTTGAAGATGGTGACTTCGAACGCGGTGGCCGCGCCGATCGGCAGGCCCAGCTTCCAGAACTCGGCCAGGCGCTGCCAGTCCGGTTGCCAGAAACCGCCGAACAGATGGTAGCGCCGGAAGCGGCGGTCGAGGCAGACCACGCCGACCATGCCCAGGAACAGGCCCAGCGTGGCCAGCGCGCTGGCCAGGCCGGCGCCCACCAGGCCCAGCGCCGGCGCGCCCAGGTTGCCGAACACCAGCACCCAGTTGCCGAAGACGTTCAGCACGATCGCGGCCAGCGCGATCAGGAAGGCCGAGCGCGGGCGCTGCAGCGCCGCCACGAACGAGCGCAGCACCAGGAAGCCCAGGAAGGGCGGCATGGCCCACATCAGCGCGCGCAGGTAGGTGCCGGCCTGCGCGGCCAGTTCGGGCGGCTGGTCGATGGCCAGCAGGATCGCTTCGCCGTGCCACAGCAGCAGGCAGCCCGGCACCGAATAGATCACCGCGGTCCACAGGCCCTGGCGCACGGTACGCCGCACGTCGCGCACGGCGTTGCCGCGCCGGCCCAGCGCATGCGCGACCATGGGCGCGGTGGCCGCGACCAGGCCCAGGCCGAAGAATTCGATGGCGGTGAACAGGTTGGCGCCCAGCGCGCTGGCGGCCAGCGCCTGCGATCCGAGCCGGCCGATGAAGATCACATCGGTAACAGTCATGGCCATTTGTGCCAGGTTGGTCAGCACCAGCGGCAGGCTGAGCGCCAGCGTGGCGGCGAGCTCGCGCTTCCAGGCGGCGCGGGCTGTCGATTGGGGCATGCGCCCTCCCATTGATTTTGAATCGGGATATTACCTTTTTTCCTAGGGTAAACCCGGGTTTGTCCCCGGCTCATGCAACTGGCCGAGTTGGTGGGGCCGGAGGTCGCAAGTATGATGAGGCCCATCCCAATGCCGCTGGCCCGGCCATGGCCCGGCCAGTGTTCGTTACACCGCAGGAGACCCTACCGATGAACAAGCCATCCGAAGTCAAACCCGTCGCGCTGAACGTGCCCGACTACGTCAAGCACAGCGGGTTGATCGCGTGGGTGGAACGGATCGCTGCCCTGACCAAGCCGGACCGCGTGGTGTGGTGCGACGGCTCGCAGGAGGAATACGACCGCCTGTGCGAACAGATGGTCCAGGCTGGCACGATGCGCCGCCTCAACCCGGCCAAGCGCGCCAACTCGTACCTGGCGTGCTCGGATCCCTCGGACGTGGCGCGCGTGGAAGACCGCACCTTCATCTGTTCCGAGCGCGAGGAAGACGCCGGCCCCACCAACAACTGGGCCGCCCCGCAGGCCATGCGCGAGACGCTCGGCGGCCTGTTCGACGGCGCGATGCGCGGCCGCACCATGTATGTGGTGCCGTTCTCGATGGGGCCGCTGGGTTCGCCCATCGCCCACATCGGCGTGGAGCTGAGCGACAGCCCCTATGTGGTGGTGAACATGCGCATCATGACGCGCATGGGCCGCAAGGTCTTTGACGTGCTGGGCAGCGACGGCGCCTTCGTGCCGTGCGTGCACAGCGTGGGCATGCCGCTGGCCGAAGGGCAGCAGGACGTGGCCTGGCCGTGCAACCCCACCAAGTACATCGTGCACTATCCGGAGACGCGCGAGATCTGGAGCTTCGGTTCGGGCTACGGCGGCAACGCGCTGCTGGGCAAGAAGTGCTTCGCGCTGCGCATCGCCTCGACCATGGGCCGCGACGAGGGCTGGCTGGCCGAGCACATGCTGATCCTGGGCGTGACCTCGCCCAAGGGCCGCAAATACCACGTGGCCGCGGCGTTCCCGTCGGCCTGCGGCAAGACCAACTTCGCGATGCTGATCCCGCCGCACGGCATGGACGGCTGGAAGGTCACCACCATCGGCGACGACATCGCCTGGATCAAGCCGGGCCCGGATGGCCGGCTGCACGCCATCAACCCCGAGGCGGGCTACTTCGGCGTGGCGCCGGGCACCAGTGAGAAGACCAACTTCAATGCCATGGCCACGCTCAAGGCCAACGTGATCTTCACCAACGTGGCGCTGACCGACGACGGCGACGTGTGGTGGGAAGGCATGACCGACACGCCGCCGGCGCACCTGATCGACTGGCAGGGCCAGGACTGGACGCCGGCCATCGCCGCCGAGACCGGCCGCAAGGCCGCGCATCCGAACGCCCGCTTCACGGCGCCGGCCGCGCAGTGCCCGTCCATCGACCCCGAATGGGAAAACCCCAAGGGCGTGGCGATCGACGCCTTCATCTTCGGCGGGCGCCGCTCGACCACCGTGCCGCTGGTCACCGAGGCGCGCAACTGGGTCGAGGGCGTCTACATGGCCGCCACCATGGGCTCGGAGACCACCGCGGCCGCGGCCGGCCAGCAAGGCGTGGTGCGGCGCGACCCGTTCGCCATGCTGCCGTTCTGCGGCTACAACATGAGCGACTACTTCGGCCACTGGCTCAAGCTGGGCCGCCGCCTCGAAGAGCTGGGCGCCACGCTGCCGCGCATTTACTGCGTCAACTGGTTCCGCAAGGGGCCGGACGGCAAGTTCGTCTGGCCGGGCTTCGGCGAGAACATGCGCGTGCTGCGCTGGATGCTGGGCCGCCTGGATGGGCAGGCCGGCGGGGTCGACCAGGTGTTCGGCATCTCGCCTGCCTACGGCGATATCGACTGGACCGGGCTGGAATTCAGCCCGGACAAGTTCGAGCAGGTCATCTCGGTGGACCTGCCGGCATGGCGCGCCGAGCTGGCGCTGCACGACGAACTGTTCACCCAGCTGGCCGCGCGTCTGCCCGAGGACCTGCCGATGACGCGCACCGCCATCGAGCGGCGCATGGCGGCCTGAGGTCCGGCCGGCGCGGCGTTGCGGCGCCGCGCCGGCGCCGCTTTGCGGCACAATCGCGTCATGACCTTGACTTCCGACGACCTGCGCCAGATCGCGGCGCTGACGCTGGCCCACTACGACGACAACGCCGTTTCGTTCGAGGTGGGCACGCGCGACCACGACGTGAGCCAGAATATCGCGGCCCTGCTGCGCCATATACAGGGCGATCCGCCGTATACCATCCTGGACTTCGGCTGCGGCCCGGGCCGCGACCTCAAGACGTTCGCGGCGCTGGGGCACGCTGCCGTCGGCCTGGACGGCGCGGCGCACTTCGTGGCCATGGCGCGGCAGGCCAGCGGCTGCGAAGTGTGGCAGCAGGATTTCCTGCGGCTGGCGCTGCCGGCCGGTCGTTTCGACGGCATCTTCGCCAACGCGTCGCTGTTTCACGTGCCGACGCAGGAACTGCCGCGCGTGCTGGGCGAGCTGCGCGACACGCTCAAGCCGGGCGGCGTGCTGTTCTGCTCCAACCCGCGCGGCGGCAACGAAGAGGGCTGGTCGCGCGGACGCTATGGCGTGTGGCATGACTGGGAGTCCTGGCGCGCGCTGCTGGAAGCCGCCGGTTTCCAGGCCCTGGAGCACTATTACCGGCCCGCCGGACTGCCGCGCGAGCAGCAGCAATGGCTGGCCAGCGCATGGCGCAGGTAGCGGGGTTCGCGGCCCTGGCGCGCGCCGACGCGCGCGTGCTGGTGCTGGGCAGCATGCCGGGCGTGGCCTCGCTGCGGGCGCAGCAGTACTACGCGCATCCGCGCAATGCCTTCTGGCCGATCGCCGCCGAGCTGTTCGGCGTGGACGCCGCGCTGCCATACGCGCGCCGCGTGCAGGCCCTGCAGCGGGCCGGCGTGGCCCTGTGGGATGTGCTGCAGGCTTGCGAGCGCCCGGGCAGCCTGGACGCCGCCATCGTCGCCGGCAGCGTGCATCCCAACGATTTCCAGGCCTTCTTCGCCGCGCATCCGGACATCGCCTGTGTGGGTTTCAACGGCGCGGCCGCGGCCGCGCTGTACCGCCGCCACGTGCTGCCGCGCCTGCACGGCCTGGCGCACCTGCGCTACGTCGCGCTGCCGTCCACCAGCCCGGCGCACGCGGCGATGGATTTCGCCGCCAAGCTGCGGGCCTGGCGCGCCATCGCGCCGGCGTCATCCGACCCTTTGGCGTGTCTGTCCCGGCATGGGAACTGACCTCTGCGGCGGCGTGCCTGTCCACACTGGGACAGGCACCGCTGGCTACCCCAGCCGCCCGTAGATCTCGCGCGCCTGCGCGGCGGTGGCGATGGGCCGGCCCAGCACGCGGCCGGCCTGCGCGGCCTGGGCCACCAGGGCCGCGTTGCCCGGGGCGGTCGCGCCGTCGCTCAGCTTGAGGTTGTTCTCGAAGCCCACCCGCATATGGCCGCCGAACGCGGCCGCGGTGGCCACGCAGGCGTTCTCCTCGCGCCCGAAGGCGCAGACGGCCCAGGGCAGCGAGCCGTCGTAGACTTCGAGAAAGGGCAGCAGGTCGCGTGGCGAGGACACCTGGCCGGCCGCGTAGCGGCCCAGCACGAACAGTACCGACCAGGCGCCCTCGGGCGCCAGGCCGCGCGCGCGCAGCGCCTGCCACTTGGCCACGTCGGCGGCGTCGTACAGGATGATCTGCGCCATGATGCGTTCGGCCGCGACCCAGGCCAGGAAGTCGGCCAGCTCGCGTTCCGGGATATTGGGCACGGCGATTTCGCGCAGGCCCATCGAGACGGCCTCGGGGCGCAGTTCGCGCACCATGGCCATCTGCTCGGCGGCGCGGTAGACGCCGGCCGCCTCGCTGGTGACCTGCACCAGCAGTCGGTCGCCGACGGCCTGGCGCACCGCCGCCAGCGCCTCGCGGTAGGCCGCCACGTCCAGCGAGTGGCGGCCCTCGGGGGTGCGCACATGCATGTGCATCATGGCCGCGCCGGCGTCCAGGCAGGCGCGCGCCTCGGCCGCCAGCGCCGCCGCCGTCAGCGGCACGGCGGGGTGGTCGGCGGCGGTCTTGTAGGCGCCGTTGGGCGCCACCGTGACGATCAGGGGCGAGTCGGCCAGCGCGGCCTGCGCGCCCGCGGCGAACGGCGACGGGCTCATGGCTGGATCTCCGGCAGCTCGGCGGCCAGCAGGTCCAGCCCGGCGCGCAGCAGGCGGTCGTAGCGGGCGCGCTCGGCGGCGATGGTATCGGGCGTCCATGCATAGAACCCCGTGCCGGCCTTCATGCCGTGGCGGCCGTCGGCGGCGCGCTCGGTCAGGCAGCGCGCCGGCGTATCGGCGTTGCAGAAGGTCGGATACATGGTGGCGCCGGCGGCCGCGTGCACGTCGATGCCGGCGTGGTCGCGCTGCATGACCGGGCCGGCGGCCAGGAAGCGGAAACCGAAGCCGAAGCGCACCGCCGCGTCCACGTCCTCGGGCGAGGCGATGCCGCGGTCGATGAGATCGAAGGCTTCGCGCGACAGGGCATGCTGCAGGCGGTTGGCCAGAAAGCCCGGCAGGTCCTGCGCGACCTTGACCGGCACCATGCCGCAGCGGCGCATGAAGGCGATCAGGACGTCGGCGCGGGCCGGATCGCTGGCTTCGCACAGCACCACCTCGACCAGCGGCACCAGGTGCGCCGGCATGAAGAAGTGCAGGCCCAGCATGCGTTCGCGCGTGGGCAGGCCGGCGCCGATGGCGCTGATCGGGAAGCTGGAGCTGTTGCTGGCCAGGATGGCGTGGGCCGGCGCGCGGCGCGCCAGCTCGGCGAACAGCGCCTGCTTGATGTCCAGGCGCTCGGGAACGCACTCGATCACCAGGCCGACCGAATCCCATTCGACCGCGTCCAGGCCGGGCACGACCGTGATGTGCGCGGCGCCCTCGGCGCGGCCGGCCTGCGCCAGGTTGTCGGCGGCGCGGCGCGGCAGCGCGGCGGCGCGCCCGGCGTCGGGTTCCACCACCGTGGTGCGGCACAGCGCGCGGGCCAGCACCACCGCCACGTCGGCGCCCATGGTGCCGCCGCCGATGACGACCGCATGGCTGGCGCCGGGACGGCCCAGCGCGGAATCGGGAGAGCTCATGTTGTTCCTTTCTCGCAGGAGTGTTCGCAATGCCAGCCAGTGTAGGGAAACGGCTTTGATTGATGAATCAGATTTTTTGGATAGAATGATCGATAAAATAGATCAGTGGGGCGCCATGAAAATCAATCTGTCCATGCGCGATATCGAGACCACCCTGGTGCTGGGCCGCACGCTCAATTTCCGGCAGGCGGCGGCGCAGCTGCACCTGTCGCAATCGGCCCTGTCGACCCAGGTGCTGCGCATCGAGGAGGCGCTGGGCGTGCGCCTGTTCGACCGCACCACGCGCACTGTGCGGCTGACGGCCGCCGGCGAAGTCTTCATGCAGCAGGCCGCGTCGCTGCAGGTGGCGTTTCGCGAGGCCATCGACGCGGTCAGCGGCATCGCCAGCGCCGAGCACGGCCAGGTGGCGGTGGCGGCGCTGCCGTCGCTGGCCGCGCGCCTGCTGCCGCGGGTGCTGATGGCGTACCGGCAGGCCCATCCCGGGGTGGCGCTGAAAGTGCACGACACGCTGTCGGGCCCGGCGTTCGACCTGGTGCGCGCCGGCGAAGTCGATTTCGCGCTGACCGCGGCGGATCCGCAGCAGGCGGACCTGCACTACGTGCCCATGATGTCCGACAGCTTCATCCTGCTGATTCCGCAGGACCATGCGCTGGCGCGCGGCAAGGGGCCGCTGCGCTGGGTCGACACGCTGGCGGCGCCGCACGTGTCGATGGTGCATCCGAGCAGCGTGCGGCAGTACACGGAGTGGGCCTTCCTGCAGAACCGCATCCGCTTCCAGCCGGCCTTCGAGGCCGAGCACCTGGCCACCATCGTCGCCATGGTCGAATGCGGCTTCGGCGTGGCGGCCCTGCCGGAGATCGCCGCCGCGGCGGTGGCGCACAGCGGCATCGTCGAGCGCGCGCTGACCGGGCCGGTGGCCGAGCGCTCCATCGGCCTGGTGACCTCGCGCAACCGCACCCTGTCGCCGGCGGCGGCCGCGCTGGTGGCGCAGCTGCGCGAGCACCTGGCCGCCTCGGCGTACAAGCCCGCGCCGGCCGTCCCTAGCGCACGAACGACGGCAGCAGGAGCGAGATCGAGGGAAACAGCACCAGTATCGCCAGGCGCACCACGTCGCTGACGACGAACGGCATGACGCCGCGGAATATCGTGGGCGTGGACACGCCGGGCAGCAGTCCGCGCAGCACGAACACGTTCATGCCGAAGGGCGGGGTGATGAAACTGATCTCGGTGACCACCACCACGATGATGCCGAACCAGATCAGGTCGAAGCCCAGGCTTTGCACCAGCGGATAGAACACCGGCACCGTCAGCAGGATCATGGACATGCTCTCCAGCACGCAGCCCAGCACGATGTAGATGACGCAGATGGCCAGGATCACCGTCAGCGGGCTGAGCTGGTGGCGGGCGACCACGTCCAGCAGGTCCTGCGGCAGCGAGGTGAAGTTGATGAAATTGGCCAGCATCAGCGCGCCTATCATCACCACGAAGATCATGCCGGTGGTCTTGGCCGATTCGACCACCACGTCCAGGAAGCGGCGCCACGTCATGGCGCGCCGGCTGCAGGCGAACAGGAAGCTGAGGAAGGCGCCCACGCCGGCGGCCTCGGCCGGCGTGAACAGGCCGCCGTAGATGCCGCCCAGCAGCATGCCGATCAGCGCCAGCACCATCCAGACCTGCCGCAGCGCGTGCAGGGTATGCGCCCAGGTGCTGCGCGGGCCGCGCGGGCCGGCGGCCGGGTCGCGGCGCACGACCCAGGCCACGGCCGCCATGTAGCACAGGATCGCCAGCACGCCGGGCAGCACGCCGGCGGCGAACATCTTGCCGATGCTCTGTTCGGTCAGCAGGCAATACACCACCATGATGATGGAGGGCGGGATCAGCACGCCCAGCGTGCCGCCGGCGGCGATCGAGCCGGCCGCCAGCTTCTCGCTGTAGCCCATGCGGCGCATTTCCGGATAGGCGACCTTGGCCATCGTCGCCGCGGTCGCCAGGCTGGAGCCGCAGATGGCGCCGAAACCGCCGCAGGCCGCGATGGTGGACATCGCCAGGCCGCCGCGCCGATGGCCCAGCAGCGCGTGGGCGGCGGCGTACAGTTCGCGCGACATGCGCGACTCGGTGACGAAGTTGCCCATCAGGATGAACAGCGGCAGCACCGACAGCAGGTACTGGAAGCCGCTTTCGTAGATCACCGAGCCGGCCATGGCGTAGGCGGGCGGCCAGCCGCGCAGCAGGCCCAGGCCGACGAAGCCGACCAGCGCCATGGCGAAGGCCACGGGCACGCGCATGAAAACCAGCGCCAGCATGGCGCCCAGGGCGGACAGGGATTCAATCATCTTGGTTCGGTTCCGGCGGCGTAGCGGCAGGCCCGACCAGGGCCGCCAGCCGGTAGGCGGCGTCCAGGGCCAGCAGCGCCGCCATGGCGTACACGAAGGGTGCCAGGGGAATGTTGAGCATGGGTGTCATGTCGCCGTAGTCGGCGGTGCTCTGCGCCTTGCGCAGCGCCACCCAGGCCAGGCAGGCGCTGACCGTCAGCGACAGCAGGCCGGCCACGCAGTCCTGCGCGCGCAGGGTCGCGGGCGAGAACAGGTGGCTGAAGCTGTCGACCGTAATGTGGCCGCGCGCGCGGGTCACCAGCGGGATGCTGGCGAAGATCACCGCCACCATCAGCAGCTCGACCATCTCGACCGTGCCGGTGATGGGACGGTTGAGCAGGTAGCGCCCGGTGGCGTCGGCCACCGTCAGCAGGCTCATGCCGCACAGGCTGACGACCACGATGGCGCGCAGCAGGGCCGTGACGGCCCGGTCCAGGATCCGCATGGCGCGCGCTCAGCGTTGCTGGTCCAGCTGCTTGATCTCGGCGCGGAACGACGCCAGCGCGGCGGGCCCGTCGATGCCCTTGGCCTTGGCCGCGTCCAGCCATGCCTGCTCGAACCCCTTGGTGCGTTCGCGCACGGCTTCGACCAGCGCGTCGTCGGCCTTGACGAGCTCGATCTCGCCGCCTTCGAGCACCTTGCGCGCGGCCGCGTCGTGCGTGTCCCAGGCGCGTCCGGCCAGCTCGGCCAGGTGGCGGCCCGACAGGCGCACCAGCGTGTCCTGGTCCTGCTTGGACAGGCGTGCGAAGGCGTCGCGGTTGATGATGACCGCGTGCGTGTCCGAGTACAGGCCGCCGGGGAATTCGGTCGCGTGCCTGATGATGCTGTCCAGCTTGAACGACACCAGCGATTCGGCCGGGAAGAACACGCCGTCGGCCACGCCGGTGCTGAGCAGTTCGTACGACTCGGGCGCCGGCTTGGCGATGGGGCTGGCGCCCAGCGCCTTGGCCACGTCGGCCGCCATGCCGCCGCCGACGCGGATCTTCAGGCCCTGGAAGTCGCCGATCTGCTTGACCGGCTTGCTGGTGGTGAAGGCGATGCCCGGGCCGTGCGCATAGATGCCCAGCAGGCGCACGCCCTTGTGCTCGTCGGCCTTGAGCAGGTACTTCTCGTAGGTGTCCCAGGCGGCGATGGAGCGCGAGGTCGCGGTGTCGCCCGAGAACGGCAGCACGGCGAACTTGGTCAGCTGGAAGCGCCCGGGGTAATAGGCGTGCGAGACGAAGGTCACGTCGACCAGGCCATCGCGCACCGCGTCGAAGTGGCCGGCCGGGTTGGTGACCGCCTTGGGCAGCAGGCGCAGCGTCACGCGCCCATCGGTGGCCTTGCGGATTTCCTCGCCCCAGGGCATGAGGAAGTCCGCCACGACGGCGTGGGTGGGCGGCAGCCAGCTCGACAGGGTGAGCTCGACCGGCTTTTGCGCCATGGCGGGGGCCGAGCCCGCAAGGCCAAGGGCGAACAGGGCGGCGGCGAGGGTCTTGTGCATCATGTCTCCTTGTTTTATGGGGGGGCGCGCCAGGCGGCGGGCCGTTGGTGCGGCAGGATCAAGGCGGCGGGCCGACGGCCCGCTCCAGCAGCGCCGGCAGGCTGCCGTCGTGGCGAAAGCCGGCGGCCTGCGCGGCATCGCATCGCAGGGGAGGCTGGTTGCCGAACTGCGCTTCGATATCGGGGCGCGGCGCGTAACGCACCAATGGCGTGGCCGCGCCCTGGCTGCGCGCATCGAAGGCTTGCACGATGTCGCGCACCGACACGTGCAGCGCCGGCAGCGTCCAGGCGGTGCGGCCGCCGGGCGGCGGCGCCTGGGCGGTCAGCTCGGCGGCGCGCAGCAGGTTGTCCACGCAGCACGGCAGCGACATCAGCCACAGCGTGGCCTGCGGGCCGACCGGCATTTCGCACGGCTGGCCCGCCGCCAGCGCGCGCAGCAGCGTGCTGGAGAACGCCGACCAGGCGCCGTTGGGCGCAGGCGGGCGGGGCGCCACGCCGGGCAGGCGCACCGCGCGGCCGCGCACGAAGCCGCGTCGCGTGTAGTCGGCCAGCAGGATCTCGACCGCCTGTTTCTGCGCGCCATAGCTCAGCGCCGGCGCCAGCGGCGTGTCGTCGGTGACGAGCGCGGGCAGCGGCGCGCCGTAGACGGCGATGCTGCTGGTGAACACCAGCCCGGGCGAGCGGCCCTGGCGGCGCAACCGCTCCAGCAGCCGCAGCGAGCCTTCCAGGTTGACGCGCAGGCCCAGCTCGAACTCCAGTTCGGCGCGCCCGCTGGCGACGCAGGCCAGATGGAACACCAGGTCCGGCGGCGGGTCGGTGATGGCCGCCAGCGTGGCGGGGTCGGCGAAGTCGCCGGCCACCTGGCGCACGCGCGGGTCGGCCGGCGCGGCGTCGAAGGCCAGGTCGCACAGCGTCAGCTGTTCGAGCGCGCCATGGCCGGGCACGCCGGGCAGGGCGCACAGGCGCTCGGCCAGGGCGCGGCCGATGTAGCCGTTGGCGCCGGTGATCAGGACGCGCATGCCGCACCTCCCGCGCCGCAGGCGGCGTCGTAGGCGCCGCGCCAGGCCTTCAGGCCGGCGCTGGCCAGGCCGCGCGGCGTGTACTCGCATCCCACCCAGCCATCGTAGCCGCTTTGCGCCAGCAGGCGCAGCGCGGCGGCCACCGGCGGGCTGGCCGGATCGGGTTCGTGGCGCCCGTCGGGGCCGGCGAACTGCACGTGGCGCACCAGCGGCAGCACGCGGCGCAGCTCGGCGTGCGGGTCCAGCCCTTCGCGCAGGTTGTGGTAGATGTCGAACTGCAGGCCGACGTTCGGCTGGCCGACCGCGCGGACGATGTCGGCGGCCTGCTCGGGCAGGTAATAGAAATAGCCCGGCATGTCGGCGCGATTGAGCGGCTCCAGGGTCAGCGTGACGCCGGCCTGCGCGGCGCGCGGCGCGGCCCGCTGGAGGTTGCCGACCAGCGTGGCGCGGCATTCGTCCATGCCGGCCGGCGCCGGCGGCATGCCCGCCATGGCGTGCACGATGCGGCAGCCGGTGGCGCGGCACACCGCCAGGGCCTGCTCCAGCGCGGCCGCGAAATCGGCTTCGCGGCCGGGCACGCAGGCCAGGCCTTTCTCGCCGGCCGGGCCCAGCGGCGTGTTGACCAGCGCCAGGGCCAGGCCGTGCTCGCGCAGCTGCGCCGCCAACTGCTCGGGCGGCAGGTCGTACGGAAACAGGATCTCCACCCCCGCGAAGCCGTCCTCGCGCGCGGCGGCCATGCGCGCGGCCAGCGGCAGGCCGGGATACAGCAGCGTCAGGTTGGCGGCCAGTTTCATGCGGGCTCCCTGGCGGGCGCGGCCGGCCGCTCGGGCCACGCCACGCGCACGATGTCGGACAGGTCGCCGGGGCCCAGGCCGCGCGCGGCGGCCGTGCGGTAGCTGTCGAGCACGCCCTGCAGCCCGCGCAGTTGCGTGCCGCTGGCTGCGGCCAGCGCGGCCACGTTCTCCAGGTCTTTCAGCATGGTCTCCAGGGCGCCCAGCGGTTGTTCGACCGGCGCGGTCATGCGCGGCACGAAGATGCGCAGCAAGACCGAATCGGCCCAGCCGCCGGCCAGGGCGGTGTCGAGGGCGGCGGCGTCGATGCCGTTGCGGCGGGCCAGGGCCACGGCTTCGGCGATGGCGTTGACCGTGGTGGCCACGATGGTCTGGTTGCACAGTTTGCCGATCTGGCCGGCGCCGGTGTCGCCCAGTCGCGTCACGCGGCCGGCGTAGGCGCGCAGCCAGGGTTGCGCGGCCTCGATCGCCGCGGCCGGCCCGCCCGCCAGGACGGACAGCGTGCCGGCCTGCGCGCCGGCCACGCCGCCGGAGACCGGCGCGTCGATCCATACGCGGCCGCTGGCGGCCAGCAGGCGCGCCGCCAGCGCGCGGGTGGCGTCCGGTTCGATGCTGGAGTGGTCCACCAGCAGGCCGCCGGCCACTTCGGCCACGCCGTGCGGCCCGAACACCGTGGCCTGCACCGCGGCCTGGTCGGTCAGGCACAGCAACACCGCCTGCGCGCCCGCCGCCGCCTCGGCCGGCGTGGCGCACACCACCGCGCCGTCGGCCGCCAGCGTGCGCGCCTTGGCCGCGCTGCGATTCCAGACGCGCACTCGATGGCCGGCCGCCAGCAGGCGCCGTATCATCGGCGCGCCCATCAGGCCGGCGCCGCAGAAAGCCAGGGTGGCGCTCATTCGGCCTCCGGCGTTTCGTAAGGCCAATCGACCTGGCCGGAGTGGGTGACCGCGCCCTGGCAGGCCGGGCGCACCAGCGCGGCGTATTTCTCCAGCGCGCCGGCCAGGCGCGCCTGCGGCGGCGCCCGGTAGGCGGCGCGGCGGCGCGCCAGCTCCTCGTCGGACAGCGCCACCTCCAGCGTATCGGCCTCGGCGTCGATGTGGATCATGTCGCCGTCGCGCAGCAGCGCGATGGGGCCGCCGGCGGCCGCTTCCGGCCCGGCGTAGCCGATGCACAGGCCGCGCGTGGCGCCCGAGAAGCGGCCGTCGGTCAGCAGCGCCACTTTCTCGCCCATCCCCTGTCCATACAGGGCGGCCGTGACGCTGAGCATCTCGCGCATGCCCGGCCCGCCCCTGGGGCCCTCGTTGCGGATGACCAGGACGTCGCCCGGCTGGTAGGCGTGGGTGGACACCGCGCGCATGCAGGCTTCCTCGTTCTCGAACACGCGCGCCGGCCCGGAGAATTTCAGCGACTTCAGGCCGGCGATCTTCAGCAGCGCGCCGTCGGGGCTGAGATTGCCCTTGAGCACGGCCACGCCGCCGGTGGGGTGCAGGGCCTGGCCGCAAGCGCGCACGACCTTGCCGTCGGGCGCGGGCGTGTCGGCCAGGGCCTCGGCCAGCGTGCGGCCGTCGAGCGTCAGCACGCTGCCGTCGACGTAGCCGCCGTCCAGCAGGGCCTTGAGCACCACCGGCACGCCGCCGGCCTCGTGCAGGTCGCGCGCCAGGTAGCGGCCGCCGGGCTGCAGGTCGGCGATCAGCGGCGTGCGCTTGAACACCCGGGCCACGTCGTCCAGCGTGAAAGCGATGCCGGCCTCGTGCGCGATGGCCGGAATGTGCAGGGCGGCGTTGGTCGAGCCGCCGGTGGCCGCCACCGCGGCGCAGGCGTTCTCCAGGCTGGCGCGCGTCACCAGCTGGCGCGGTAGCGGGCCGCCGGCGGCCAGGGCGCGCATCACATGCTCGCCGGCGCGCTGCGCGATGGCCAGCCGTTCGCTGTAGACCGCGGGCATCATCGCCGAACCCAGCGGCGACAGGCCCAGCGCCTCGCCCACCATGGCCATGGTGTTGGCGGTGAACTGGCCCGGGCACGAGCCCGCCGAGGGCGTACAGGTGCGCTCCATCGCCTTGAGCTCGGCCGCCGCCATGGTGCCGTGCTGCACCCGGCCGACGGCTTCGATGGTGTCGAGGATGGTGGCCTGGCCGCTGGCCGCGTGGCCGGGCAGGGTGGCGCCGCCGTACAGGAACACCGCCGGCACGTTCAGCCGCACGATGGCCATCATCATGGCCGGCAGCGTCTTGTCGCAGCCGGCGAACGCCACCAGCCCGTCATAGGCGTGCCCGCGCACCACCAGCTCGACGCTGTCGGCGATGGTCTCGCGCGACAGCAGGCTCATGCGCATGCCGGCGTGGTTCATCGAGGTGCCGTCGGAGATCGAGATGGTCGAGAAGCTGATCGGCACGCCGCCGCCGGCGGCCACGCCCAGGCGGGCGCGGTCGGCCTGCGGCGCCAGGGCCATGGAGCAGGGCGTGTTCTCGCCTTGCGTGCTCACGATGCCGACCATGGATTTCTCCAGGGCGGCGTCGTCGAAACCGGTGGCGCGCAGGAAGGCGCGATGCGGCGTGCGCGTCAGGCCTTGGGTAACCATGCGGGAACGGTGCTTATGCAGGGACATGAATCGGTTCCATGGAAAAAGGCGAAACGGGTCGGGGCCGGCTCAGGGCATGGCGGGTTGCAGCGCCTGCAGCCTGTCGAAGGCCCAGCTGATGTCCTGCGCCATGACCGCGCGCGCGCTGTCGGCGTCGCGCCGCGCGATGGCCTCGACGATGGCCGCGTGCAGCTCGGCCGAGGGGCGTTCGTCGGAATGCATCAGCTCGCGCGTGGCGCGCAGGTAGGGGCCGGACTGCAGCCACAGGCTTTCGATGGTGGCCAGCATCGAGTCCGAGCGCGCGGCGCGGTAGATGGTGAAGTGAAAGCGCTGGTTGTTCTCCAGCCCGGCCTGGACCGACGCCGTATCGCTGAGCGACCTGCCGATCTGGTCGGCCAGCGCGCGCAGTTCGGCCAGTTCCGGCGCCGTGATGTGCTCGACCGCCCAGGCGGTGACATGGCCCTCGATCAGCACGCGGGCGCGGCGGATGTCTTCCAGGCTGGCGCGCGAGATCACCGGCACGCGCACCGAGCGGCTCTTCATCGGTTCGAGCGCGCGCTGCGTGACCAGCCGGCGCAGCGCTTCGCGCACCGGCATGGCGCTGGTGCCGAATGCATCGGCCAGCTCCTGGATGCCGAGCACCGCGCCGGCGGCATAGTCGCCGCGCATCAGGTGGTCGCGCAGGCGCCGGTAGATGGCTTCGTTGACGGAGGTGTGGACGAGCGGGTCGGGGTGAGTCAGCGCAGGCATTTGATCTTTGATCAAAGATTTTTCGCTACGCTACCGGGCCAGGGGGCTACCCCACCATAGGGGTTTGCCCGGCTGTTTCGTGTCAGGCAGAGGGTTCAGCCGGCGCGCAGCCCGGCGGCGGCCAGATAGGCGTCGCGCGAAGGCAGCAGATGGCTGCGGCACAGCGCCACCAGCGCGGCGCGGTCGCCCTGGCGCAGCGCCTCGATCATGGCCCAGTGCTCCTGGCGCGCGCGCTCGCGGTAGCCGGCCGCGGCCAGGCTGCCGAAGCGGATCGGATGGGTGCGGCGCGCGTATTCCTCGATGGCCTGTCGCAGCACCGGGTTGTCGAGCAGGCCGAACAATTCGCGATGGAACCGCTGGTTGCTGCGGAACACGCGCCGCGCGTCGCCCGCGGCCACCGCGGCGTCGTGCTCGCGCTGCACGGCCACCAGCGCGGCCAGGCGCGCCTCGTCCACGGGCAGGGCGATGCGCTCGGCCGCGCGCGTCTCCAGCAGTTCGCGCAGGTCGTACAGGTCCATGACTTCGCGCGCGGTGAACGCGTGCACCTCGGCGCCCACGTTGCGCTTGCGTTCGACCGCGCCGCGCTGCTCCAGCTGCGCCAGCACCTGGCGCACCGCGTGCCGCTTCAGTCCGAAGCGCGCCATCAGCTCGTCCTCGGTCAGGCGCTGGCGCGGAAACAGCCGGCCGAAGACGATGTCTTCTTCCAGCTGTTCCACCGCCAGGTCCAGGGCGTCGGCGGGCGGCGGGTCGGCGGGCAGGGCGGTCAGGGTCATGGGGGCTCAGCGCGGCGGCACGGTCTGCTTGCTGGCGGGTGCGCGCAGGAAGTCGAAGTCTACCCCCTGGTCGGCCTGCGTGACCGTGTCGAGGAACAGCTTGCGGTAGCCGCGCTCGGCCTGCGGCCGTTCGATCGGTTGGGCGGCGGCGCGCTGCGCCAGCTCGGCCTCGCTGACCAGCAGGCTGATTTCGCGCTGGCGCACCGACAGGCGGATGCGGTCGCCATTGCGCACGTAGGCCAGCGGCCCGCCGATGGCGGCTTCGGGCGTGACGTGCAGCACGATGGTGCCGGCGGCGGTGCCGCTCATGCGGCCGTCGGAGACGCGCACCATGTCCTTGACGCCGGCGCGCGCCAGCTTGCGCGGGATCGGCATGTAGCCTGCCTCGGGCATGCCGGGCGCGCCGGTGGGCCCGATGCGCTTGAGCACCAGGATGTCGTCGGCCGTGACGTCGAGCGTCTCGTCGTCGATGCGGCGCGCCATGTCCTCGGCGTCCTCGAACACCACGGCGCGGCCTTCATGCTCCATCAGCCGGGAATCGGCGGCCGACTGCTTGATGATGGCGCCGCCCGGCGCCAGGTTGCCGCGCAGCACCGCCAGGCCGCCCACAGGATAGATCGGGGCGTCGAAGGCGCGGATCACCTCCTGCGCGAACGGCGCGGGCGCGGCGTCGAGCTCCTCGCCCAGCGTGCGGCCGGAGACGGTGAGGGCGTCCAGGTGCAGCAGCGGGCGCAGTTCGCGCAGCAGCGCCGGCATGCCGCCGGCCTTGTGGAAGTCTTCCATGTAGTGCTGGCCCGAGGGCTTGAGGTCCACCAGCACCGGCGTCTCGCGGCTCATGCGGTCCAGGCCGGCCAGGTCGATGTCGATGCCCAGGCGGCCGGCGATGGCCGTCAGGTGCACGATGCCGTTGGTCGAGCCGCCGATGGCCAGCAGCACGCGCAGCGCGTTTTCGATGGCCTTGCCGGTCAGGATGCGGTCGGGGGTCAGGCGCGCCGCCGCCATGGCCACGGCGGTGGCGCCGGTGCGTTCGGCCACGCGGATGCGGTCGGCCGTGACCGCCGGCGCCGAGGCGCCGCCGCTGATCATCATGCCCAGCGCCTCGGTCAGGCAGGCCATGGTGCTGGCCGTGCCCATGACCGAACAGGTGCCCACGCTGGCCACCAGCTGGTTGTTGACGTCGGTGATCTCGGCCGTGCCGATTTCGTCGGCGCGGTAGCGGCCCCAGTAGCGGCGGCAATCGGTACAGGCGCCGACCCGCTCGCCGCGGTGCGAGCCGGTCAGCATCGAGCCGGTCACCAGCTGGACGGCCGGCACGCCGGCCGAGGCCGCGCCCATCAGCTGCGCGGGCACCGTCTTGTCGCAGCCGCCGATCAGCACCACCGCGTCCATGGGCTGGGCGCGGATCATCTCCTCGGTGTCCATCGACATCAGGTTGCGCAGGTACATGCTGGTGGGCTGCGAGAAGCTCTCGTGCACCGAGATGGTGGGAAAGTCCACCGGCAGCCCGCCGGCCAGCATCACGCCGCGCTTGACCGCCTCGACCAGTTGCGGGGCGTTGCCATGGCAGGGGTTGTAGCTGCTGCCGGTGTTGACGATGCCGATGACCGGGCGCGCCAGCGCATCGTCGGTATAGCCGGCGCCCTTGATGAAGGCCTTGCGCAGGAACAGCGAAAAGCCGGTGTCGCCGTAGTTGGTCAGGCCCTTGGACAGGCCGCCGGGCGGCTGGCCGCCTTGGTCGTGCTGGGTCATCTAACGCCTCGATAATATTATTGATAATTCAGGCGGCTATCATAGCCAGCGCGCAATCCCGGCCGCAAGCGAATTCCAGGATTTTCTTTATTGATCTGTTTTATGGATCATTCAATAGAAAAATACGGATTCATCAATCAAGAAATGCCGCCTACACTGCGGCCAAAGCGAGCGGGGCGCCTGCACCTGCTCCGTCAGATCCACCACCCGGCACACAGGAGGAGAACATCCATGTCCGACCGTCAATCCGCGCGCCTGCCGCGCCGCGCAGCCCTCTGTTCCATGCTGGCGCTGTGCGCCGGTTTCGCGCTGCAGCCCGTCGCCGCGCAGAACGCTTATCCCGACCGTCCCATCCGCATGATCGTGCCGTACCCCCCGGGCGGCGCCACGGACGTGATCGGCCGCGTGCTGGCCAAGGAAATGAGCGGTGCGCTGGGCCAGTCGGTGGTGGTCGAGAACCGCGCCGGCGCGGCCGGCAACATCGGCGCCGACGTCGTGGCCAAGGCCACGCCGGATGGCTACACCATCCTGATGGGCGCCATGACCAGCCATGCCATCAACGCGGAGCTCTACCAGGGCCGCGTGTCGTATGACATCGAAAAGAGTTTCGCGCCCGTGGCCATCGTGGGCACGGTGCCGCTGGTGTTCGTGGTCAACCCCAGCGTGCCGGCCGATTCGCTGCAAAGCCTGATCGCGCTGGCCAGGTCCAAGCCCGGCTACCTGACCATGGCGTCGGCCGGCAACGGCTCGCCGCAGCACCTGGCCGGCGAAATGTTCAAGCGCGTGGCCGGCGTGGATCTGCTGCACGTGCCGTACAAGGGCAGCGGCCCGGCCATGACCGACCTGATGGGCGGCCAGGTGCTCAGCATGATCGAGACCGTGCCGGCGGCGCAGGGCAACGTCAAGGGCGGCAAGCTGCGCGCGCTGGCGGTGGCCTCGGCGCAGCGCGTCGAATCGCTGCCCGATGTGCCTACCACGGCCGAGGCCGGCCTGCCCAATTTCCAGGTCAGTTCGATGTTCGGCATCGCCGCGCCGGCCGGCACGCCGGCCCCGGTGGTCGAGCGCCTGAACGCCGTGCTCAAGGAAGCGCTGGCCAAGCCCGAGGTGCAGACCGCCTTGCTGAACCAGGGCGCCATCTCGACCTGGACCACGCCCGCCGACGCCGCCGCGCGCATCAGCGCCGAGCGCAAGCAGTGGGCCGGCGTGATCGCCGAAGCCGGCGTGAAGGCCGAGTAAGCCTGGCGCGGGTCAGGCGGCGGCCAGCCGCTGCCTGCCCCGCACCAGGTCGGCGCCTTTCTCGCCGATCAGGATGGCCGCGGCGTTGGTGTTGGCCGACACCATCGCCGGCATCACCGACGCATCGATCAGCCGCAGCCGCTCCACCCCGCGCACCCGCAGCTCGGGGTCCACCACCGAGGCCGGGTCGCCGCCCATGCGGCATGAGCCGCTGGCGTGGAACACGGTGCCGCCGCGCGTGCGCGCGAACCGTTCCAGGTCGGCGTCGCCGCGCACGGCTTCGCCCGGCATGTATTCCTCGCCGCTCAGATGATGGCGAAACGCCGGCTGGTGGTAGATCTCGCGCAGGAGTTTCAAGCCCGACACCAGCACCTTGATGTCGTGCGGGTCGGTCAGGTAGTTGGCGACGATGCGCGGCGCCTCGAACGGATCGGCGCTGCGCAGCTCCACCGTGCCGCGCGACAGCGGCCGGCACTGCGTGGCCGACGCGGAAAAGCCCGAGAAGCCATGCAGCGCGTCGCCGGGCTTGTCCACCGACAGCGGCATCACGTTGAACAGCACGTCGGCGCGCCCGTCGCGCGCGTGCTCGCTGCGCACCATGCCGCCCACCTGGCCAGCGCCCACGGTCAGCGGGCCGTCCTGGCGCAGCAGCCAGCGCGCGCCCATGCCCAGCAGCTTCATGGGATTGCGTACGTCGTCGTTGAGAGAGAGCGGATGCCTGAGCTTGACGATGACGCGCGCCTGGTAGTGGTCCTGCAGGTTGCGGCCGACTTCCGGCGCGTCGACCTGCACGGCCACGCCGTGGCGGCGCAGCAGTCCGGCCGGGCCCACGCCCGACAGCTGCAGCAGCTGCGGCGACTGCAGCGCGCCGGCGGCCAGCAGCACCTCGGCCTCGGCCTGGGCCTGCGCCGGCTGGCCGCGCCGGCGCTCGTCCACCCATTGCACGCCGCGGCACACGCCGCCGTCGATCAGCAGGCGCGTGACGCGCACGCCGGTCAGCACGGTCAGGTTGGGCCGGCCGCGCACCGGATGCAGGAACGCGGTGGCCGCGCTGCAGCGCCAGTGCCCCTTGAGCGTGAGCTGGTAATTGCCCAGGCCGCTGTCTTGCGCGCCGTTGAAATCGGGATTGGCGCCAAAGCCGGCCTGCAGCCCGGCCTCGACCCAGTCGCGGCACAGGGGGTGGTCGTTGCGCAGGTCCGAGACGCACAGCTCGCCGGCGCCGCCGTGGTATTCGCTGGCTCCGCCGCTGTAGCGCTCGGACTTGCGGAAGTAGGGCAGCACGTCGCGATAGCCCCAGCCCTGCGCGCCGGCGCGCGCCCAGTCATCGTAGTCCGCATGCTGGCCGCGGATGTAGATCAGCCCGT
Source organism: Bordetella genomosp. 6 (assembly GCF_002119705.1). Classification (NCBI taxonomy): domain Bacteria; kingdom Pseudomonadati; phylum Pseudomonadota; class Betaproteobacteria; order Burkholderiales; family Alcaligenaceae; genus Bordetella; species Bordetella genomosp. 6. The sequence goes on along the minus strand of NZ_CP021107.1, from coordinate 2,595,504 downwards.
TGATCGAACTGGAGCCGCCCAGCACGCGGCCGCGCGGCCAGACGATGGGACGGTTGCCGGTCTCGGCCTGGGGCTCGACCGGAAACTGCCACGAGAAGCGCGGATCGTAGATCGAGCGGAAGTATCCCACCGGCAGGCGCAGCCAGAAGTTGCGGTCCTCGCCGCCGGCCTCCAGCAGCAGCACGCGGCAGGCCGGGTCGGCGGTGAGGCGGTTGGCCAGCACGCAGCCGGCCGAGCCGGCGCCGACGATGATGTAGTCATACGAAGCGGACAGGGCGGGCGGCATCGGATCCTGGGCGCGCTCAGGCGCGCACGGCCTCCATGTAGGGCTTGGGGTCGAAGTAGCGCTCGGCCGGCACCGGCTGGGCGATGTTGGCGCTTTGCACGAAGAAATCGGTGACCTGCTGCAGCCACTTGGTCACGGTGCCGTCGGCGTAGCGCTGGCGCCATTCGGCGGCGGTGAAGTACTTCGAGGCCTTGAACTGCTCTTTCAGGTCCGGCAGCGGGACTTGCTGGTAGTGGTTCTTCTGCAGGGCCACCAGCGCCTCGTCGGTATGCGACAGCAGGTAGTCGTTGGTCTCGGCCCAGGCCTGGATCAGGGCGTTGATGATCTTGGGATTCTTGTCGTAGTAGTCGTTGCGCGCCGCCCATCCGCCCACGATGGCCGCCTCCGGGTAGAACGCCGAGGCATCGAGCAGCTTGCGCGCGCCGGGCAGCTTCTGGCGGATGGTCACGTCGAACGGCACCCACAGCGCCACCGCCGGCACCGCGCCCGAAATGAACGAGGTGACGGCCTCGGCCATGCGCTGGTTGACGATCTGCACGTCCTTGCCCGCCTGCAGCCCGACGCTGCGCAGGGCGCGGTCCAGGAACACGTGCGCAGTCGTGCCGGTGGTGGTCGAGATCTTCTTGCCCTTGAGGTCGGCCAGAGTCTTGATGCCCGCATCCTCGCGCACCCACAGCTGGGCGGTGGCGTATTCGATGTTGTTGACCAGGAACACCTTGCCCTGTCCGCGCGCCGGGAAGTTCGACACCACCGCGCCGGTCGAGAGCATGTCCAGGCTGCCGCCTATCATGGCCTGGAACAGTTCCAGGCCGGTGGTGAACTGGATCAGTTCCAGGTCCAGCCCGTGCTTGGCGAACGCGCCGGTCTGCTGCCCGGTCCAGATCTGGCCGTCGACGGCCGGCGTATGCAGGTAGCCGACGCGCACCTTGTCGCGGGCGCGCGCCAGGGAGGGGACGCCGATGCCGGCCATGGCGGCCGCCAGGGCGCCGGTCTTGAGCAAGGTTCTGCGCTGCGGGTTCATCATGGTGTGGCTCCTCGAGTGGGCTTCAATCGGACAGGCGCACGGTCTGGCGCGCCTGCTTGGCATACTCTTCCATGACCAGCGCGCGGATGTGCGAGCGCAGCTCGCCGAAGCGCGGGTCCTCGTGCAGGTTCTCGGCCCGTGGATAGCCGAACGGCACGTCGATGATGGTGCGGATGCGCGCCGGGCGCGCGGTGACCACCACGATGCGCGACGACAGGTAGATGGCTTCCTCGACCGAGTGCGTGATCAGCATGACGGTCTTGCCCTCGGTCATCTGCACCTGCAGCAGCAGGTCCTGCATGGCCGAGCGGGTTTGCGCGTCGAGCGCGCCGAACGGCTCGTCCATCAGCAGGAACTGCGGCTTGACCGCATAGGCGCGCGCCAGCGCCAGGCGCTGGCGCATGCCGCCGGACAGGTGCTTGGGATAGTGGTGGGCGAAGTCGCCCAGGCCCATCAGCGTCATGTAGCGCTGGCAGATCTGCGCGCGTTCGCCGGCCGCCACGCGGTTGCTGCGCAGGTTCAGGCCGAAGGCGATGTTCTCGCGCACCGTCAGCCAGGGGAACACGCCGTATTCCTGGAAGATCACGCCGCGGTCGGGCCCGGGGCCGCCGACCGGCTGGCCGTCGAGCAGCACGCGGCCGGCGGTGGGCTGCACGAAGCCGCCCACCAGTCCCATCATGGTGGTCTTGCCGCAACCCGAGGGGCCGATCACCGAGACGAACTCGCCCTGGCGGATTTCGTAGTTGATGCCGTCGAGCACGCGCATCGGGCCGTCGGCGGTAGGGTAGTCCACGCAGACATCCTCGAAGCGGATGCGCACGTCGGAGGCGGGGGTCGCGCTCATGCAGGATCTCCGTGGTCGGTCAGGCGATGCGGTCCTGCCAGGCCACCAGCCGGCGCGCGGCCGCGCGCAGGGCGAGGTCCATGGCCAGGGCGATGAAGCCGATGCAGATGATGCCGACATAGATGATGTCGAGCTGGAAGAACGACGAGGCGTCCTGGATCAGCGCGCCCAGCCCCTGCTGCGCCGCGATCAGTTCCGAGGCCACCAGCGTGGCCCAGGCCACGCCCAGCGCCACGCGCAGCGCGGTCAGCATGTGCGGGATGGTCAGGGGCACGATGACCTTGCGGAAGATCTCGCCGTCGGTCGCGCCCAGCGTCTTGGCCACGCGCACGAAGATCGGGTTGATCTGCGAGATGCCTTCGTACATGACGATGACGCCGGCGAAGAACGAGGCGTAGAACAGGATGGCGATCTTGGCCGTCTCGCCGATGCCGAAATACACGATGACCAGCGGGATCAGCGCGATGGGGGGCAGGGCGCGGAAGAAGTTGATGACCGGATCGATGAAGCTGCGCACGCCGCGGTACCAGCCCAGCACGAAACCCACCGGCACCGCCAGCAGGGTGCCCAGGCACACGCCCACGAACACGCGCTGGGTCGACATGAGGATGTCGTGCGGCAGGCGCGCCTGCATCAGGGCCACGAACCGCGTCCAGACTTCGCCGGGGCTGGGCACCAGGGCCGGGCTGACCAGCCCGCTGGCGCGAATGCCGTACCAGAGCAGCACGATCAGCAGCCACGGGGCCAGGACCAGCAGCGCGCGCATGGGCGCGGATCGACGCTTCACGTTTCCTCCTTGGGGGATGATCGGCAGTGACTTGCTCTTATTGTGATCAGATCGTACCATAGACCATACGTTAAGCAAATAAAGAATTCCGCTGAGCTTATGGCCATCAATTTCCACGACAGTCCCATCCCGCGCTACCTGCAATTGGCCGACCTGATGCGCCAGCGCATCGCCCGGGGCCAGTGGGGCCAGGGGCACCGGCTGCCGTCGCTGGAGGAGCTGGTGGCGGAGTTCGGCGTGGCGCGCGTGACGGTGCGCCAGGCCATCGACGTGCTCACGCGCGAGGGGCTGGTGTCGCCGCAGCAGGGGCGCGGCACCTTCGTCACCGGCCTGCCGCCCAACGACCGCTGGCTGCAGGTGCAGACCACGCTGGCCGAGCTGGCCAAGGTCTACCGCGACACCAGGCCCAAGATCGTCAATATCGACGAGACCATCACCAATCCGCCGCTGACCGCGCAGGATGGCGTGGCGGCCGAGCGCTATGTCTACATGCGCCGGGTGCACGAACGCGAGGGGCGGCCGTATTGCGTGATCAATATCTACCTGGACGAGCAGATCTTCCGCCGCGACCCGGTGCGCTACCGCAACGAAACCGTCATTCCGCTGCTGGTGTCCGATCCGGCCCTGCGCATCGCGCGCGCGCACCAGGTGCTGACCATCGGCACCGCCGACATGGAAGTCGCCGGCCATCTGCAGGTGCCGGTCAACACGCCGATCGCCGAGGTGCGGCGGCTGTTCCTCGACGAGACCGGCAAGGTGGTGTACCTGAGCGAAGTCTCGTATCGCGGCGATTTCATCCACCTGGAAATGAACCTGATCCCCTGAGGACGCCATGACACGCGATGCCGCTTCGATCACGCCCGCGCGGGTGCGCGCGCATGTGTTCCGCTATCCGGTCAGCACGCCGGTCAAGACCTCGTTCGGCACCATGCACGACCGGCCGGCGGTGCTGGTCGAGGTCGAGGACAGCGATGGCGCGGTAGGCTGGGGCGAGGTCTGGTGCAACTTTCCGGCCTGCGGCGCCGAACACCGCGCCCGCCTGGTCGAAACCGTGCTGGCGCCGCTGCTGACCGCGCGCGCGTTCGCCGATCCGGCGCAGGCCTTCGCCCATCTCGAGGCGAGCACCGCGGTGCTGGCCATCCAGACCGGCGAGCCCGGCCCGCTGGCCCAGGCCATCGCGGGGCTGGACATTGCGCTGTGCGACCTGGCCGCGCGCCGCGCCGGCCAGCCGCTGTGGGCCTGGCTGGGCGGCAGCGGCGACCGCATCGGCGTGTACGCCAGCGGCATCAACCCCGAGAACCCCGAGGACGTCGTGGCGCGCAAGGCGGCCGAAGGCTACCGCGCCTTCAAGCTGAAGGTGGGCTTCGACGATGCGCGCGACGTCCGCAATGCCCTGCGCGTGCGCGAACTGCTGGGCCAGGCCGCGCCGCTGATGGCCGACGCCAACCAGGGCTGGGACCTGCCGCGCGCGCGCCAGATGGCGCAGCGCCTGGGGCCGGCGCGGCTGGACTGGCTGGAAGAGCCGTTGCGCGCCGACCGCCCGGCCGCCGAGTGGGCCGAGCTGGCCCGGGCCGCGCCCATGCCGCTGGCCGGCGGCGAGAACATCGCCGGCGTGGCGGGTTTCGAGGCGGCGCTGGCCGCGCGCAGCCTGCGCGTGATGCAGCCCGACCTGGCCAAGTGGGGCGGCTTCAGCGGCTGCCTGCCGGTGGCGCGCGCCGTGGTCGCCGCCGGCCTGCGCTATTGCCCGCACTACCTGGGCGCCGGCATCGGCCTGCAGGCGTCGGCGCACCTGCTGGCGGCCGTGCCGGGCCGGGCCAGCCCCGGGCTGCTCGAAGTCGACGCCAACGACAACCCCTTGCGCAGCCTGCTCAGCCCGGCGCTGGGGACCTTGCACGAAGGCGGCATCACGCTGGGCCAGGCGCCTGGCCTGGGCGTCACGCCCGACCTGGCGGCCCTGCGCGCCGCCTGCGCCGGGCGCTGAGGGCGCCCGGCCTCGCTAGCGTCGCGCCGGCGCGGCAGCGGGGAACGCATCTTCATACAGCTTGCCGAGCCAGTCCACGAATACCCGCACGCGGGGGGACAGGTGGCGATGCGAGGGATACAGCGCGGACACCGGCAAGTCCGGGCTCGGCCAATCGCTCAGCACTTCGACCAGCCGTCCCGCGCGCAGATCGTCCTCGACGTGAAAGCGCGGCAACTGGATCAAGCCACAGCCGCGCAGCGCACAGGCGACGTAGTTCTGCGCGTCGCTGACCGATATCCAGCCATTGAGCGCGAACGCCCGGATCTCGCCGCCGATGCGCAGTTCCAGCGGATAGTCGACGGCCGCGCTGGCGGCGAAGAATTTCACGACCCGATGCGCCGGGAGTTCGTCCGGGTGGCGCGGCGCGCCGAAGGCGGCGAGATATTCGGGGCTGGCGCAAACGACTTGCGGCATGACGGCCAGCCGCCTTGCCACCAGGGACGAGTCGCGCGGATTGCCCGCGCGGATCACGCAATCGATGCCTTCCCTGACCAGATCGGCCAGCCTGTCGCCGCCGCTGACCACGAGGTCGATGCCGGGATAGCGCGCGCGGAAATCATCGATTCGAGGCAGGACGATTTTCGTGGCGTGCGTGCCGTGCATGTCCACGCGCAACAGGCCGCGCGGATTGGAAGCGACGCGCTGCAGCGCAGACTGCGCATCGTCCAGTTCGCTGAGCACATGGACGCACCGCTCGTAGAACGCCTGTCCGTCGGGCGTCGCGCGCACGTGGCGCGTGGTGCGGTCCAGCAGCCGCGCGCCCAGGCGGGCCTCCAGTTGCTTGATCGCATGCGTGGCGGTGGCGCGGGGAATGTCCAGCGCGGCCGCGGCGCGGCTGAAGCTGCCCAGCTCGACGATGCGGGTGAACAGTTGCAGGGAGTCGAAGCGGTCCATAGGCCTGATTGTTGTCCATGCTTGAATTTAGATTCCCATCCGCATGCATTTATTCATTGATTTTAGACATGGACAATGGGCGCCATGTCCTGCCTTTCGACCTGGAGCACCTCAATGAACACGGATATATCCAAGGCCGCCATCGTCACGGGCGGCTCGCGCGGCATAGGCAGGGCCATTGCCGCGCGGCTGGCCGCCGATGGCTTTGCGGTCGTCGTCAACTACGCCGGCAATGGCGCCAAGGCCCACGAAACCGTGGCCGCCATCGAATCGGCCGGCGGCAAGGCCATCGCCATCCAGGGCGATGTCGGCAAGCCGCAGGACGTGGCGAACCTGTTCGCCCAGGCCAGGGCAGCCTTCGGCCGCATCGACGTGGTCGTCAACAGCGCCGGCGTGATGCCGATGGCCAGCATCGACGCCGCCAATCTCGACGCCTTCGACCAGGTCATCGCCACGAACCTGCGCGGCGCTTTCCTGGTGCTGGCCCAGGCGGCGGCCAACCTCGACGACGATGGGCGCATCATCGCGCTGTCGACCAGCGTGATCGCCAAGTCGTTGCCCGGCTACGGTCCCTACATCGCCAGCAAGGCTGGCGTCGAGGGGCTGGTGCATGTGCTCGCCAACGAATTGCGCGGCCGCAACATCACGGTCAACGCGATCGCGCCCGGCCCGGTCGGCACCGAACTGTTCTTCAACGGCAAGAGCGAGGAAGCCGTCGCCAGCATCGCCAGGCAGGCGCCGATGGAGCGCATTGGCATGCCGGACGAAATCGCCGCCGCCGTTTCCTTCCTGGCCGGCCCGGACGGCCGTTGGGTCAACGCGCAGGTGCTGCGCGTCAATGGCGGCTTCGCCTGATCCAGGCGGATCGAAAGGGGGCGCCGCATGCGGCGAGGGCGCGGGACCCAAGGCGTTCGCCTGTCCCGCCCGCCCATGGAAAACCCGCCCCGAGGGGCGGGTGTGCGGGGGCGCCGGGCGCCGGCCAGCTTACTTGCCGGCCTGCAGGCGCTTTTCCATGCGCGCCGCGCGGTCCGGCGAGGACGGGTGCGAGCTGAACATGCTGCTTTCGCCGCCGTCGAGTTCGGCCAGCTTCTGGAAGGCCGTCACCAGGCCCTTGCGGTTCATCTTCTTCTCGGTCAGCAGGTCGAACGAGAAGTCGTCGGCGGCGGTTTCCTGCGATTGCGAGAACTGCGCGTTGATGAACTTCTCGGTCATGTCGCCCAGCTGCGAAGCGCTCAGCGAAGCCACCACGCTGTTGCCGGCGGCGCCGGCGGCCTGGCGCGCGGCGCTGACCGCGTAGGCGGTCTGCATGGCCTTCTTGGTGTGGCCCAGCGCGACGTGGCCCATTTCATGGCCGATCACGCCGCGCAGCTCGTCGTCGTTCATCAGGTCCATCAGGCCGGTGTAGACACGCACGCAGCCGTTGCCCATGGCCCAGGCGTTGACGTCCTCGGTCACATAGACCTTGTAGTTGACCTTCTGGCCGTTGAGCGTCATGTTGCCGAAGCCGCGCATCAGCTTGGTCAGGCGCACGCTGTACTTGTTGCCGGCCGGGGCGATCTTCGATTCCTGGTCGCTTTGCTTGCAGGCGGCGTCGGACAGCTGGATGATGTCAGCGTCGGACAGATTGGCCGCCTTGGCCATGTCGGAGCCCGCCGAGAGCAGGCTGTTGGTGTCCATGCTCTTCATGCTGGCGCAGCCGGCCAGCAGCAGGCTGGCGGCCAGGGCGCCGCCGAGCAGTTTCGTCTTGCTCTTCATCATGCATTCCTCTTTCTTCGAAGCCGAGTTTGGGCGGGAGCGCGTTCGTCCGGCAGGTGCGCGCGCCGTCCCGAGGCGGCGCGCTTCCTGGCTCGCGGCCCAGGCCGGATCGAAAGTTCGCGGGCTAGACTGTAATTACCAGTGACGGATGGGCGGGTGTTATTGATTTTCAAACTGCAACAGAATGCCAGTGCAATGACGCGGTAATGTCGGCGCAGGCGCCGCCCGGCCGCATAATCGACGCTTGCGCCGCGGCCGGCGCCTTGCGGAGCGCATCATGAAAGCCAACCTGACTGTCATCACCCTGGGCGTGGACGACCTGGAGCGCGCCTTGCGCTTCTACCGCGAGGGGCTGGGGCTGCCCACCGCCGGCATCGTGGGGCAGGAGTACGAGCACGGCGCGGTCGTGTTCATCGACCTGCAGGCCGGCCTGAAGCTGGCGCTGTGGCCGCGCCGCAGCCTGGCGCACGATACCGGCCTGGCGCTGGCGCCGCCCAGCGCCACCGAACTGAGCCTGGGCCACAACGTGGCCAGTCGCGCCGAGGTCGACGCGGTGATGGCGCAGGCCGCGCGGGCCGGCGCGGCCATCGTCAAGCCGGCCGGCGACACCTTCTGGGGCGGCTACGCCGGCTACTTCCAGGATCCGGACGGCCATCTCTGGGAAGTGGTCCACAATCCGCAGCTCGCGCCGGCGGGCTGAGCGGCGGCCGCTTCCGGGGCGGGGCGCGGAATCGGGCATAATGCGACCGGTCGCATATTTCTTGCAGTTATAAGCGGGCCGGCGCGCAGGCGCGGGCCCCGTTCCCTCCCGCCGAAGCCGTCATGCCGTCCCGTTCCGCGCAGTCCTCTTCCAACGTCCTGCGGCTTGCCGCGGCGCAGGCGCTGGCCGGCGCCAACACGACCGTGGTGTACGCCACCGCCGCCATCATCGGCGAGGCGCTCGCGCCGTCCAAATCGCTGGCGACGCTGCCGATTTCGGTGTTCGTGGTCGGCATGGCCGCCAGCACGCTGCCCGCCGGCGCGGTGGCGCAACGCCATGGCCGACGCGCGGCGTTCATGCTGGGCACGCTGTGCGGCGTGCTGCTCGGCCTGCTGGCCGCGCTGGGCATCTACCTGGAATCGTTCGCGCTGTTCTGCGCCGCCATGGCCTTCGGCGGCGCCTATGCCGCCGTGGTGCTGACGTTCCGGTTTGCCGCCGCCGAATGCGTCGAGCCGCACCGCAAGGCCCGGGCCCTGTCGACCGTGCTGGCCGGCGGGGTGCTGGCCGGCGTGCTCGGTCCGCAACTGGTGTCCTACACCATGGACGCCTGGAGCGGCCATGCTTTCGCCGGCACCTACCTGGCCGCTTCCGCCGTGGCCGTGCTGGCCGCCGCGGTGCTGGGCGGCGTCGAGCTGCCGCGGCCGGCGCGCGCCGCCGCGGCGGGCGGACGGCCCCTGCGGGTCATCGCGCGCCAGCCACGCTTCATCGCGGCCGTGGTGTGCGGCGTGGTGACCTACATGCTGATGAACTTCCTCATGACGTCGGCGCCCCTGGCGATGCGCATGCATGGCCTGTCGCAGCACGCCTCCAACCTGGGCGTGCAATGGCACGTCATCGCGATGTACGCGCCCAGTTTCGTGGCCGGCGGCTTGATCACGCGCTACGGCGCGGTGCCGGTGGTCGCGGCCGGCCTGCTGCTGACCGCCGCGGCGGCCGTGGTCGGCCTGGCGGGCATGGGCGTCTGGTATTTCTGGGTGTCGCTGACCCTGCTGGGCGTGGGCTGGAATTTCGGCTTCGCCGGCGCCTCGGCCATGGTGCTGGAATGCCATCTGCCGCAGGAGCGCACCCGGGTGCAGGCCGCCAACGATTTCATCATCTTCGGCACCATGGTGGTCGGCTCGTTCGCCTCGGGCGACCTGCTGATGCGCTATGGCTGGGAAATCGTGTGCTGGCTGGCGCTGCCGCCGCTGGCCGTCGCCGCGTTCGCGCTGCGCTGGTTCAAGCCGCTGCCGGCCGGGGCCGCGGGCAACGCCTAGGCCTCACACCGCCTGGCGCAGGCAGGCGATGAAATGGGCCGTGTGGGTGCCATGCACGCCGTCGGCCCGCCACAGCATGCCGATGGGCCCGCCGCTGCCCAGCGTCAGCGGCAGGATGCGCAGCACCCCCTGGCGCTGGAAATGCTCGGCCAGCCGGCGCGACATGGGCGCGATCATGTCCGAGCGGTCGAGCAGGGCGACGTTGGTCTGCACCGAGGTCGACTCCACCGCATGGCGCGGCAGGGGCTGGCCGGCCAGGGCAAGTTCCATTTCGAGCCGCATGCGCAGCGGCGTGCCCTGTTGCGGCGAGACCCACGGATAGGCCTGCGCGTCTTCCCAGGTGACGCGGCGGCGGCCGGCCAGCGGATGCGCGCGGCCGGCCACCAGGCAGACCGGTTCGTCGTACAGCGTCTCGCAGCGGACGTCCTCCGGCATGGCGATTTCTTCCAGGCGCCCGACCACGATATCGAAATCGCCGTTGCGCAGCCCCGGCAGCAGCAGGTCGATCGAGGCCTCGATCACGCTGACCAGCACGTCCGGATAGGCGGCGCGGAAGCGCCGGATGCTTTCGGGCAGCACGACCGGGCCCACCACCGGCGAGAAGCCGACCGACAGATGGCCCGCGAAACCGCGCGCGATGTGGTCCACCGCGGTGCGGGCGCGTTCCAGCCGGCCGATGATGGCGCGCGCGTGCGCCTGCAGTTCGCGCGCGCAGGCGGTCGGCGTCACGCCGCGCGGCTCGCGCACGAACAGACGCTGGCCGATGTCGTCTTCCAGGTCCTTGAGCCACTTCGACAGCGCGGGCTGGCTGATGCCGTACTCGGTGGCCACCTCGGTCAGGTTGCCGGTTTCGCACAGGCGTATCAGCAGGCGCAGGTGGCGGGGCCGCAGGCGGTCGATCCAGTTCGTGAGCATGGGCGTCGGATAAGACATAACTAATAGCTTATGGAATTCTAATATCTTTTCATTTTTCATTTATGTGTGGCGCACGCACAATCGAGCCTCGTTGCGTACTTATGTCCGGCCTGTGCCGCACCTGCCATGACCCAGCCCAATTTCCTGCTGTTCATCACCGACCAGCACCGCGCCGATCACCTTGGCGCCTACGGCAATTCGCAGATCCGCACGCCGGCGCTCGACGCCCTGGCGCGGCGCGGCTGGCTGGCCGAGCGCTTCTACGTCGCCTCGCCCATCTGCATGCCCAACCGCGCCACCCTGATGACCGGACGCATGCCTTCGTCGCACGGCGCGCGCCATAACGGCATCCCGCTGTCGCAGCGCGCCACCACCTTCGTCGAACGCCTGCGCCAGGCCGGCTACGGCACGGCGCTGGTGGGCAAATCGCACTTGCAGAACATGACGGGCAACGGCCCGGTCTGGCCGCGCCCGCAGGATCCGCCTACCGAAGGCGAGGCCTGGGCGCCCGAGCCGGGCGACTACGACCAGGAGTGGGGCCCCTTGTGGCGCGAGGATCCGGCGCATGACCTGGCCACGCCGTTCTACGGCTTTGCGCAGGTGGACCTGGCGGTCGACCACGGCGACCGGGTCTGGGGGCACTACTGGCGCTGGCTGCAGCGCGAGCATCCGGAGGTCGCGGCGCAGGCCGGGCCCGAGCATGCGCTGCCCGCGCCCGGCTTCGAACTGGTGCGGGCAGGGCAGGCCTGGCGCACGCGCGTGCCCGAATCCTGTTCGACCACCGCCTACCTGGGCCGCCGCACCATGCAGGCCCTGGACGGCTACGCGCAGCGTGGACAGCCGTTCTTCATCCAGTGCTCGTTTCCCGATCCGCACCATCCGTTCACGCCGCCGGGCAAGTACTGGGACATGTACCGGCCCGAGGACGTCGAACTGCCCGCGTCCTTCCATGCCAGCGCGGCCGCCGGCAGGCAGCCTCCGCCGCACGTGCAATGGATGTACGCGCAGCGCGACAGCGGCCGCGCCGTCAAGCACACGCCGGCGATGTTCGCCTGCACCGAGCGCGAGGCGCGCGAGGCGATCGCGCTGAACTACGGATCGATCTCGCACATCGACCACACGGTGGGCGAAGTGCTGGCGCATCTGCAGCGGCTGGGCCTGGCGGACAACACCGTGGTGATCTTCACCAGCGACCACGGCGACTACCTGGGCGACCACCAGTTGCTGTGGAAAGGGCCGGTCCATTACCAGAGCGTCATCCGCACCCCGTTCATCTGGGCCGATCCGGCCGGCGCGCAAGGCGCGCGCAGCGACGCGCTGTGCTCGACCACCGACATCGCGCCCACCATCCTGGCGCGCGCCGGCCTGCTGCCCTACAACGGCATCCAGGGCGCCGATCTCGGCGCGCTGATGCGCGGCGAGGACGCCGCGCCGCGCGAGGCCGTGCTGATCGAGGAAGAAGGCCAGCGCGTCATGTTCGGCTTCGACAAGCGCGTGCGCATGCGCACGCTGCAGACCGGCCGCTATCGCATGAGCGTCTATCACGGCGTGTCCTGGGGCGAGCTCTACGACCTGCGCGAGGATCCGCTGGAGTTGCGCAACCTGTGGGACGAGCCGGGCAGCGCGGCGCTGCGCCAGGAGCTGCTGTTCCAGCTTGCGCAGAACCTGATCGGGCATGGCGAGACCAGCCCCCATCCGACCGCGCTGGCCTGACCGCCGGGCAAGCGCGCCAACAGAATTCGAGGAGACAAGACATGCGTATTTTCCAAGCCCTGCGCCACGCGGCCCTGGCCACCGCCCTGTGCCTGGGGGCGGGGGCGGCGGTCGCCGCCTATCCCGACAAGCCGGTGCGGCTGGTCGTCAATTTCACGCCGGCCGGCCCGCTGGACCTGCTGGCCCGGCTGGTGGCCGAGCGCGCCAGCCGCGAACTGGGGCAGCCCGTCATCGTCGAGAACCGCGCCGGCGCCGGCGGCAACATCGGCGCCGACGTGGTGGCCAAGTCCGCGCCCGACGGCTATACGCTGCTGATCACCACCGACACGCTGGCCACCGTCAACCCGTTCGTCTATGCGAGCATGCCGGCCGATCCGTTCAAGGACCTGCAGCCGGTGGCGCTGACCGGCACGTTCAACCAGGTGCTGGTGGTCCAGCCGAGCCTGGGGGTGCGCAATCTGGCCGACTACATGGCCTATCTCAAGCAGCACGGCGGCACCTATGCCTCGGCCGGCAACGCCACGCCGGGCCACCTGACCTTCGAAAGCCTGCGCCAGGCGCTCGACCTCGACGTCACGCACGTGCCTTACCGCGGCACCGCGCCGGCGGTCAACGATCTGCTCGGCGGCCAGGTCGAGGCGGGCTTTCTGGTGGTGCCGGGCGTGCTGCAGCATATCCAGGCGGGCAAGCTGGTGCCGCTGGCCGTCTCGGGCGCGCAGCGCGACGCCGCGCTGCCCGAGGTGCCGACGATCGCCGAGTCCGGCCTGGCGCAGGTGCGCGACTTCGACACCAGCTTCGGCTATCTGCTGATGGCGCCCGCGGGCGCGCCGGAAGAGGCGGTCCAGGCCTGGCAGCGGGTGCTGGCCGGGATCTTCGCCAATCCGGAATTCCTCGAGCGTCTCGCGGCCCTCGATATCGCGCCGACCTTTGGCGATACGCAGCAGGCGGCGCAGTGGATGCGCACGCGCGCGGCGCGCTGGGAAAAAGTGGTGGCGGCGGCGGGCATCAAGCCGTAACGCGCCGCCTGCCCGGGCGTCAGTCCGTGGCAGGCACCTTGCGGGCGCGCATCAGCCGGCCCCATGCGTGCGCAAAGCCGCTGGCCGCGCCGGCCAGCGCGACAAAGCCCAGCGTGGCCGACAGCCAGCCGATACGCGCGAAGCCGGGATACGCCGCGTACAGCCAGCCCAGCCCTTGCGACAGCGCGACCATGGCGACCGTGCCGACGACCCAGCCGCCGATCAGCCAGCGCGCCCGGCGCTGGCGGACCGGCGCGAAACTGAGGTGGTACACGATGCGCGCGCAGTAATACGCCGCCACGGCCGCCAGCGCCGCCAGGAAAACCGAGGCGTCGGCCATGGCGCCGCTGAATTCGTTCCATTGCCAGCTCTCGCCGATCAGCAGCCACTGGCGGCGCGGAGCCGGATAGGGCAGCCAGGTCGCCACGCCCAGCGCGCCCGCCAGCTCGGCCAGCCCCGCGTAGCATAGCCAGCCGGCCGCCGCGGCCGCCAGGCCGGCCAGCCAGAAGCGCAGGCGTTCATGGCGCATCATCGGCGGTTTCTCGCGGGCAGGCCGCGCGCAGGGCGGGAGGCAGGCGGGTTCAAGGGTGGCATGGGCGGCATGGGCGGCATAGGCGGCATAGGCGGCAGGTTGGGCGTCGCGCAACCGTATCGGCGCGGAGGGCGGAAATCAACCGCGGGCATGAGGCCCGCCTCGTTCGATTCGCCGCCTGGATACGGAAATTTATATCGTAGAACGATATGAATTCATGCTTTTGGATTAGGCCAGCACAGGGAAAGTACTCGGAAGGGCTGGGAAATCGTGCCGAAGGCCAATTATTTCAACGTAATATCAGCGCCTTGCGGCCATGCTTTCAGTTTGAAAGCAGACCGTAAGCTAATCGTAAACCCGGGGTTTTCAAGCAAAAGCATCGTGCTACGATCTATTCCGTTTTCCTGATGGCGGCGTTCTGGTCGCAATCCGTTACACCACTCTGTGCGCCGTCCGGCCGGTACCGTGATCACGTGCCGCGACGGGGACAGCAGCAAAAGAAAGGAAAGGGGCGATATGGAACTGCTGCAAAATCTGGCGCTCGGCTTCTCCGTAGCCTTCACGCCGGAAAACCTGCTGTACGCGCTGCTGGGCTGCGTGCTGGGCACCCTGGTCGGCGTGCTGCCCGGCCTGGGGCCGGTGCCCACCATCGCCATGCTGCTGCCCATCACCTACGTGCTGCCGCCGGTGGCCGGCCTGATCATGCTGGCGGGCATCTACTACGGCACGCAGTACGGGGGGTCGACCACGGCCATCCTGGTCAACCTGCCCGGCGAGACTTCGGCGGTGGTGACCGTGCTCGATGGCCACCAGATGGCGCGCAACGGCCGCGCCGGCGCGGCGCTGGCGCTGGCGGCCATCGGTTCGTTCTTCGCCGGCACCGTCGCCACCATGCTGATCGCCGCCTTCGCGCCGCCGCTGGCCGAAGTCGCCTTCAAGTTCGGCCCGGCCGAGTACTTCTCGCTCATGGTGCTGGGCCTGATCGGCGCCGTGGTGCTGGCCTCGGGCTCCATCCTCAAGGCGGTGGCCATGATCATCCTCGGCCTGCTGCTGGGCATGGTCGGCACCGACGTGAACTCCGGCGTGGCCCGCTACGATTTCGGCATCCCCGAGCTGCAGGACGGCATCGACTTCGCCATCGTCGCCATGGGCGTGTTCGGCTTCGCCGAAATCCTCACCAACCTGGAGCAGAAGGAAAACCGCGTCGACATCACCGACAAGGTCGGTTCGCTGTACCCGAACAAGCAGGAAATGCGCGAGGCCGCGCCGGCCATCGTGCGCGGCACCGCGCTGGGCTCGTGCCTGGGCATCCTGCCGGGCGGCGGCTCGGTGCTGTCGGCCTTCGCCTCGTACTCGCTGGAAAAGAAGCTGTCGCGCAATCCCGAGCGCTTCGGCAAGGGCCACCCGGCCGGCCTGGCCGGCCCCGAGTCGGCCAACAACGCCGGCGCGCAGACCTCGTTCATCCCGCTGCTGACCCTGGGCATCCCGGGCAACGCCGTGATGGCGCTGATGGTCGGCGCGATGACCATCCACAACATCCAGCCGGGCCCGCAGGTCATGACCAGCCACCCCGAGCTGTTCTGGGGCCTGATCGCCTCGATGTGGATCGGCAACCTGATGCTGGTGGTGCTGAACCTGCCGCTGGTCGGCCTGTGGGTCAAGCTGCTCAAGGTCCCGTACCGCATCCTGTACCCGGCCATCCTGGTGTTCTGCACGATCGGCGTGTACTCGTTGAACTACAACGTCTTCGACGTGTTCGTCACCGCCATCTTCGGCGTGGTGGGCTACGTGTGGTCCAAGCTGAAATGCGAAGGCGCGCCGCTGCTGCTGGGCCTGGTGCTCGGCCCCATGATGGAAGAGAACTTCCGGCGCGCGCTGCTGCTGTCGCGCGGCGACTTCCTGACCTTCGTCGAGCGGCCGCTGTCGGCCTCGCTGCTGGGCGCGGCGGCCCTGCTGGTCATCATCGTGGCGCTGCCGTCGATCCGCAAGAAGCGCGACGAGACCTTCGTCGAAGAAGAATGATCGCAGCGTGAAGTTGAGTGATTGCGGGTGTTGGCGACGGCACCCGTTTTTTTTTTGGGAGCGGCCATGCTTCGCATGGGGGCTGGCGCCCCGCAACGGGCTACTTGCGCCGATACGCCGGCGAATCGAAATAGCTCAGCAGGGTGCGCAGCAGCGGGCCGACCGAGCGCAGCTCCTCGACGTGCGCGGCCGACAGCGTATCCAGCGTGTGTTCGGCCAGCGGGGTCAGGGCGACCAGCACGCGGCGGCGGTCGGCGTTGCTGGGAATGCGCCGCACCATGTCCATGCGCGCGAGCCGGTCGACCAGTTCGCCGGCGCTGTGGTGGCGGATCAGCAGCCGGTCGGCCAGTTCGCCCACGCTCAGGGTGTCGTCCGATGCCTTGATGGCCAGCAGCGCCTGGTGCTGCTGCGCGGTCAGGCCGCTCTCGGTGGCGGCGGCTTCGCTGAACGCCATGAAGCGGCGCAGCGCGTAGCGCAGGTCCGCCAGGGCGGCAAAATCGGCTTTATCCAGCTTGCGGCCGCGCGGCGGCGCGGAGTTCGGGGGAGAGGTCTGGACGTCTGACATGGCAAGGCCGGCCTATGATCTGTACATTTTCGACCGCGCGCGAACCGGACGGGCGCGTACGCAAGGGCCATTCTAGAAGAAATAGGGCGGCGGCGTTGTCAGCCCGCTGTCAAGCGGCGGCTTGCCATGGGTCGACGACGGCGAGCCCGGCCGCCTCGAAGCGGGCCGGATGGCGCGTGGCGATGGCCAGGCCGTGCGCGGTGGCGGTGGCGGCGATGCAGCCGTCGGTCGCGTCCAGCGCGTGGCCGGCCGCCGCGGCCTGCGTCATGACGGCGGCATAGGCGTCGGCCGCGGCCGCGTCGAAAGGCAGGACATGGCCCATGAACAGGGGCAGGATGCGCCGCTCGAATTCGTGGCGCAGCGTCTCGGCCCGCTTGCCGCGCGGCAGGCGGGCCAGCCCGAGCTGGATCTCGGCCACGCTGAGCGCGGCCAGGTACAGGGTCTCGACGTGCTGGGCATCCAGCCATGCCGCGACGGCCGGGTCGGGGGCCGGCCGCAGCGGTTCGAGCAGCACGTCGGTATCGAGCAGGATCATTCGAAGCTGGCCGCGCGGGCGGGCGCCGGGTTGCGCTCGATGGTCAGGTCCATGCCGCGCGTGCCGCGGCCGATGTGGCTGAGCAGGGTGCCCAGCTTGACGCGCCCGTCGGGCAGCACGGCGTTTTCCAGGATGGCGCGGATCTCGGCCTCGGTGCTGCGCCCATGCGTGGCGGCGCGCACGCGCAAGGCGCGATGCACTTCCTCGGGAACATTTCTTACCGTAATCGAAGACACGACAGCACCTCCTTTTTTTGCATGCATTGATTGCATTTTAGCAAAATGCAATCAATGCGGCAAGGGCGCGGCCTCAGCGCTGCGCGTCCAGCCACTGGCGCGCCGAAGCGCCCATCCGCTGGCGGAAGGCCTTGGACAGCGCCGGCACGCCGGCAAAGCCCAGTTCGGGCGCGATGCGTTTCATGGGGTGGCCGGCGCGCAGCATCGACGCCGCCAGGCTCAGCCGCCAATCGGCCAGGTAGGCCGCGGGCGTTACCCCCGTCGCCGCCTTGAACGCCGCGGCGAAGGCGCTGCGCGACATGCCGGCGATGTCCGCCATCCGGGCCAGGGGCCAGGCCTGGCCTGGCGCGCCGTGCAGCGCCGCCAGGGCCTTGGCCAGGCGCGGGTCCGACAGGCCCATGATCAGTCCGCTGCTCACGCCGACCTGGGCCGGATGGTCGAGCATCCAGCGCAGCAATTGGATCAGCACGACCTCGAACAGGCGGTCGGCCAGGACCCGCGAGCCGCAGCGCACCTGGTCGGCCTCGGCAAACAGCAGGTCCAGGGCCGGCCGCAAGCCCGCCACCGCGTCCAGCGGCACGCAGACCACCGGCGGCAGCGAACGCACCAGCGGGTGGCGTTCGCCGCCCTCGAAATCCAGCGTGGCGCAGGTGAAGTCGGGCCCATCGGCAGGCGGGTTGATGAACTCGTGGTGCAAGGGCCGCGGGTAGAACAGCAAGGTGGGCTCGGCCAGCCGCAGGCGCGGCAGCGCGGTCTCGCCCGGGCGGTGGCGCACTTCCATGTCGCCGCGGCGCAGTACGTGCAGGAAGGCGCGCCCGGGCCGCGCCTCGAAGCGATGGTGGCCGCACAGCGTGCCGGCGTGGAACAGGGCGGTGCGCACGCGGAAGCGTTCCAGCAGGGCCGACAGCCTGTCCACGGGCGCTGCGGCGGGATGCACCGAGTTTATGGACGATTTGGAAACTTTCATGGACGAAATTGAAGTTTTCGTCCAGACATTCTACGTACGATGAGTGGGTCCGTCACGGCGGACCGTATTCACACCGTTTCCAGGAGCAAGCCATGTCACGCGTTTCCCTTATCGACCCCTCCCAGGCCACGGCCGAACGCCAGGCGATCCTGGCGCAGATCCAGGGCGCGTTCGGCGCCACGCCCAATATGTTCAAGGCCGTGGCCAACTCGACCGCGGCGCTCGAGAGCATGTGGAGCGCCTTCGGCGCGCTGGGCGGCGGCGTGATTGCCGCGCGGCTCGGCGAGCAGATCGCCGTGGCGGTGGCCAACCGCAACCGCTGCGAGTATTGCCTGGCCGCGCACACCGCGCTGGGCCGCAAGGCCGGCGCCAGCGCCGAGGAAATGGCCGCCGCGCAGGACGGCCGTTCGGCCGACCCCCGTACGGCGGCGGCGCTGCGCTTCGCGCTGCAGCTGGTCGAGGCGCGCGGGCAGGTCGGCGAGGCCGAGGTGCAGGCCGTGCGGGACGCCGGTTTCAGCGACGAGGAGATCGTGGAGATCCTCGCCCACGTGGCGCTCAACCTGTTCACCAACTATGTCAACGTCGCGTTCGCCGTCCCGGTAGACTTTCCCAAGGTCGCGCTGCGCCAGGCCGCGTAAGCGCTGCGCCCGCCCGCGGCGCCGCGCCGCGGGCCGCGCCCATTTCCCAGGAGCCGCCATGTCCCGCCACCAAGCCCTTGCCGCCGTTGCCGCGCCGCCCCTGCAGGTGGACGCGTGGCTCAATACCCCGGAACCCCTGGAGCTGGCCCGGCTGCGCGGGCAGGTTGTGGTGCTGCATGCTTTCCAGATGCTGTGCCCCGGCTGTCTCGCGCACGGCCTGCCTCAGGCCGAGCGCCTGCACCGCCTGTTCCACGACGATGGCGTGGCGGTGATCGGCCTGCATACGGTCTTCGAGCACCACGCGGTCATGGGGCCCGAGGCGCTGCGGGTGTTCAACCACGAGTACCGCTGGAGCTTTCCGATCGGCATCGACCGCCCGGATCCCGACGGCGACATGCCCCTGACCATGCGCGCCTACAGCCTGGGCGGCACGCCCAGCCTGGTGCTGCTGGACCGCCGCGGGCGGATCCGCCTGCACCACCTGGGCCGGCTCGACGACCTGGCCCTGGGCGCGGCGATCGGCCGGCTGCTGGCCGAGGACGCCGGGCCGGCGGACGCGCCGCCGGCGTGACGCCCGGGCGCACCTTGGAGTAGCCTATGCGGAAGGCCCGGCCGCGCGCCGGCCCGGCATGGGCGAGACGGAGGCGAGCATATGTCCGGCAAGACGGCATTCAGGATCGGCGACCACGTGGCCTGGAACTCGGAGGCCGGCCAGGTGTCGGGCACCATCATCGCCATCCACACGCGCGACTTCGACTACAAGGGGCACACGCATCGCGCCTCCCCCGACCATCCCCAGTACGAAATCAAGAGCGACAAGACCGATCACATCGCCGCGCACCGGGGCGAGGCGCTGCGGCATGCGCGCGCCAAGGGCGGGGCATGACGCCGCCGTTTCACACCATCGGCCATTCCAACCTCGGCCTGGAGGCCTTCGTCGGCCTGCTGGAGGCGGCCGGCATCGAGCTGCTGGTCGATATCCGGACCGTGCCGCGCTCGCGCGCCAACCCGCAGTTCAACCAGGATGCGCTGCCGGCTTCGCTGGACGGGCGCGGCATCGCCTACGAGCACCTGGCGGCGCTGGGCGGGCTGCGCCCCAGGTCGCGCACGGTGCCGCGCGAGGTCAACGGCTACTGGGACAACGACAGCTTCCACAACTATGCCGACTACGCGCTCTCGCAGGCCTTTCATGCCGGCCTGGACCACCTGGTCGCGCGCGGGCGCGCGCTGCGCAGCGCGGTCATGTGTTCGGAAGCCGTGTGGTGGCGTTGCCACCGCCGCATCGTGGCCGACCATTTGCTGGCCCGCGGGGAGACCGTGCTCCATATCATGGCAGCGGGCCGCATCGAGCCGGCCAGCCTCACGCCGGGCGCGCGCGTGCGTCCCGACGGCATGGTGGTCTATCCTGGCGCGGACGCCGCCGGGCGCCCGCCCATGCCGTGATGTGGCTCCAAGGCGCGGCGCCGACTAGAATGAGTGCGAGCACGACCGCAGACATTGCCAACCGTCTATAGAAGCCCATGCCCCAGAACAATCCGGAACCACAGGCCATCGTCAGTCCCATCACACGCAGCGCCATTTTCCTCGTCGCCACCGTCGGCGCCGACAACGAAGCCGCCGACAAGGTCCGCGCCCTGTGCGGCAAGCTGGCCGACCTGGCGCGCGCCGTCGGCAAGCGCGTGCCGGCCGGCAATCTTTCCTGTGTATGCGGCTTCAGCGCCGCGGGCTGGGACCGCCTGTTCGGCCAGCCGCGGCCGGCCGAGCTGCATCCCTTCCGCGAATTCAGCGCCGGCGAGCGCCGCGCCCCGGCCACCCCGGGCGACCTGCTGCTGCACATCCGCGCCGAGCAGATGGACCTCTGTTTCGAGCTGGCCACGCATGTGATGGCGCAGTTGGGCGGCGCCGTCACCGTGGTCGACGAAGTGCATGGCTTTCGCTATTTCGACCTGCGCAGCATGGTCGGCTTCGTCGACGGCACCGAAAACCCCATCGGGCGCGAAGCGCTGGATTTCACCCTGGTCGACGACGCCGATCCGGATTTCGCCGGCGGCAGCTACGTCCTGGTGCAGAAATACCTGCACGACATGGACGGCTGGAACGCGCTGTCCGTCGAGACCCAGGAGCGCATCATCGGGCGCACCAAGCTGTCGGACATCGAGCTGGACGACGCCGTCAAGCCCAGCAACTCGCACAGCGCCCTGACCACCCTGGAAGAAAACGGCCAGGAAATCAAGATCCTGCGCGACAACAT
Source organism: Bordetella genomosp. 6 (assembly GCF_002119705.1). Lineage (NCBI taxonomy): Bacteria > Pseudomonadati > Pseudomonadota > Betaproteobacteria > Burkholderiales > Alcaligenaceae > Bordetella > Bordetella genomosp. 6. The sequence continues at coordinate 2,574,485 of NZ_CP021107.1, read as the reverse complement.
GCCGTTCGGCCGGCCCGGCTCCGGCGAGTTCGGCACCTATTTCATCGGCTATGCCCGCTCGCCCGCGCCCATCGAGCAAATGCTCGAGAACATGGTCGTGGGCCGCCCGCCGGGCAACTACGACCGCCTGCTCGACTTCAGCCGCGCGGTGACCGGCGGCCTGTTCTTCGCGCCCTCGGCCGATCTGCTCGAAGCGTTGGCCGACCGCGACCCGCAAGATACCGACAGCAGCCAGCCGGACCCCGCGCCGGCCACGCGCACGCAGCACGACGGCTCGCTGAACATTGGCTCCCTGAAAGGAAACCCCCAGCAATGAACAACCTGTATCGCGACCTGGCTCCCATTTCCGCCGCCGCCTGGGCGCAAATCGAAGAAGAGGTGGCGCGCACCTTCAAGCGCTCGGTCGCCGGCCGGCGCGTGGTCGACGTCAAGGACCCCGGCGGCTTCGGCCTGGCCGCCGTGGGCACCGGCCACCTGCGCGGCATCGCCGCGCCGCAGAAGGGCGTCGACGCCAAGCTGCGCGAAGTCAAGGCCCTGGTCGAGCTGACCGTGCCCTTCGAACTGCAGCGTGACGAAATCGACGCCGTCGAACGCGGCGCCAACGATGCCGACTGGCAGCCGGCCAAGGACGCCGCCACCGAACTGGCGTACGCCGAAGACCGCGCCATTTTCGACGGCTACAAGGCCGCCGGCATCGTCGGCATCCGCGAAGGTTCGTCCAACGGCCGGCTCAACCTGCCCAAGGACGCCGCCGACTACCCGGCGGCCATCGGCCGCGCCCTCGAACAGCTGCGCCTGGCCGGCGTGGACGGACCATACTCGGTATTGCTGGGCGCCGACGCCTACACCGCCCTGAGCGAGGGCAGCGACGACGGCTATCCCACCATCGACCACATCAAGCGCATCGTCAGCGGCGACATCATCTGGGCGCCGGCGCTCAACGGCGGTTGCGTGCTCTCCACGCGCGGCGGCGACTTCGAGCTGCATCTCGGGCAGGACCTGTCGATCGGCTACCAGAGCCACACCGACAAGGTCGTGCGCCTGTACCTGCGCGAAACGCTGACCTTCCTCATGCTCACGAGCGAGGCGTCGGTCTCGGTGGCCAGCCAGGGGTAGGGCGGACGGAAAGCGGGCCTGGCGCGGCGGCCAGGCCCTCGGTCCGGTCTACATATGGCTGGGCAGCCACAGGACCAGTTGCGGGAACAGCACCAGGATCAGCACGGCCAGGGCCTCCACCAGGACGAACGGCAATGCGCCCATGGTGATGTCGCGCAGCGAGATCTCGGGCGCCACGCCCTTGATGACGTACAGGTTCAGGCCGATGGGCGGCGTGATCACCGCCATTTCGCACATGATGATCATGACCACGCCGAACCAGATCGGATCCAGGCCCAGCGACGTAATCACCGGCAGCACGATCGGGGTCGTGATCAGGATGATCGAGACGATGTCCAGGAACATCCCGACGATCAGCAGGAACACCAGGATCAGCAGCAGGATCACCCAGTCCGGCTGGGCCAGCGCGGCGACCCAGGCGATCAGCATCTGCGGCGCCTGCAGGCGCATCAGGACATGGCCGAACAACAGCGCGGCCGCCACGATCAGCAGGATCATGCTGCTGGTGACGATGGTGGAGCGGACGATCTCGCGCAGCTTGGCGCGATCCAGTTCGCGGTAGCCGAGCGCCACCAGCAGCGCGCCGGCCGCGCCCAGGCCCGAAGCCTCGGTCGGCGTGGCGATGCCCAGGTAGATCGTGCCCAGCACGGCGACGATCAGCACAATGGCGGCCCATACATCGCGCAGCGCCTGCCAGCGCTCCCGCCACGACACCTTCTGCGCTTCGTCCGGCGCCATCGAGGGCCTGATGCGGCTCAATCCGTACAGATAAAGCATCATCAGGACGCTGAGCAGCAGGCCGGGCACGATGGCGGCGCTGAACAGCTTGCCGATCGACTGGCTGGCGATTTCGCCATACAGCACGAAGCCCACGCTGGGCGGGATCAGCAAGGCCAGCGAGCCCGCCGCGGCCACCGATCCGCCGGCCAGCCCCGGGTCATAGCGGCGCTTGAGCATCTCCGGAATGGCGACCCGGCCTATCGTGGCGGCGCCGGCCACGCTGACGCCGCTCATGGCGCCGAAGATGGCCGAGGCCCCTACGCTGGCTATCGCCAGGCTGCAGCGCACGCGGCTCAGCCAGGTATGGAACAAGGTGTAGAGGCGCGCCCCGATGCTGGTGCGGGCCAGCGTCTCGCCCATCAGGATGAACAGCGGAATGCAGATCAGCGAGTAGCTGGCGATGCCGCGATGCAGCACGGACGGCACGACGTTCAGCGCCGAAGCGCCGCCCACCAGATAGATGCCGAGAATGCTGGGCACGCCGAGCGCGGCGAAAATCGGGATGCCCAGCGCCAGCAGCAGGCCGAACAGCCCGAGGATCAGGGTCAGGATGAATACGGCGTCCACGGGTCATGCCTCCGGGCTGGGTGGCGCAAGGGCGGCATCGCCGTCGGGAGGGTTCAGCTTGCAAGCGGCGGCGATCGCCAGCAGCAGCGCGCCGACCGCGATCAGTCCGTAGGCGATCCACATCGGAAAGGCCAGCAGGGACGTCGAGCGGTAATTGCGCGCCAATGCCGTGGCCGCGATCTGGACGCCGGCATGCAGCAGGAAGCCGCAGAACACCAGCACCACCAGCTCGCGAAACACGTTCAGCGCCCGCTTGCCGCGTCCGCGCACACGGATGCTGAGCATTTCCATGCTGACGTGGCGCTCGAGCAGATGCGTCCAGCCCACCGAAAGCCAGGTCACCAGCAGCAGCAGGTAAATGCTGATCTCCACGGCGTGGACACTGGGCTGCTGGAGCACGTACCGCGCGATGACCGAGTAGACGGTCAGCAGCATCATCAGCAGCAAGGCTGCCTGCGCGATGAAAACGGCGGCCCGGTTGGTTCCGTGGCCGATCCGCGTCAGCCGATCAAGAAGCGATTTCATGGGGGGGATCCAGGTCGATAGGCGGTCATGTCGAAAGGGCCTCAGTTCGCCCGGGTCTTTTCCAGCAGATCCAGGTGGCGGCTGGCCGCGGGCTCCTGCGCGACCCATTCCTCGACCGCCGGCCGGGTCGCGGCGCGCATGTCCTGCAAGGCGGCGGGTTCGATCGTGTAGACGGACACGCCATTCTTCTCGAACTTCGCCACGCCTTGTTCGATGTAGGCATACACCTGGCGGAATTGCTCGTCGTCGCGCACCTGCGCGCCGCGGCGGATGATGTCCTGGATATCCGGCGGCAGCGAATCGAACTTGGCCTTGTTCATCGACAGCAGCGAGGTGTCGATGGCCAGCGTCGCCAGCGACAGGTGCTTGACCACCTCGTGCAGGCTGCGTCCCAGCCCGGTGATCAGCGGACGCGGCGTGCCGTCGACTACCCCACGGTCCAGCGCCAGGTACAGCTCGGACGAGGGCATGCTGGTGGGCGAGCCGCCCAGCAGCTGGATCGCGCGCGCGTCGGCGGCGCCGGTCGTGGCCCACACCTTGCCCTTGAAATCGGCGGCCGTGCGGACCGGCGCGCGGCGCGAATAGATCTGGTACGGGTCGATGGGCGCCAGGCCGAGCACCTCGATGCCGTGCTTGTCGCGCATTTCGCCGCGTATGCTCACGTCCAGCAGGCCGGCCTTGGCGGCCCGCTCCAGGTGCGCCGTATCCTGGAACACGAACGGCATGGTGAACAGATTCAGCACCGGCATGGCGCCGCTGGCGTAGGTCGACACCACGGTGGTGATATCGATGTCCCCGCGCGAGAGCGCCGGCAGCTCCTCGTAGCCGTCGAACAGCTGGGCGGAGTGGAAAGCCTTGATCTTCACGCGGCCCTGGCTTTCCTTCTCCACATATTCGATGAAGGTCTCCAGCGGCTTCCACATGTACTCATAGGAAGGCGGGGCGTAGGTCGACAGCGTCAATTCGATCGGCTTGTCCGCCGCGCCGGCGTTGGCGGACAGCGCCAGCAGCGCGGCCGGCAACAATTTGGCGATCCAGGTCTTGTTCATGGTTGATGTACTCCGCAGTGGCGCTCAGGCCGTCGGGTTGGCAAGCAGGGGGAGGAGCGCGTCGGTCGGCAGGACTTCCGCGTATTTGCTCTTGAGGTCGATCAGGTTGCTGAGGTGCTGGGCCGCGGAGCGGTCCGTGACGGCGTCCTGCGCCACGAAAGGCGGAAAGCCGTACTGCATGGCGTCCACCGCGCTGGCGCGCACGCAGCCGCTGGTGGTGCAGCCGGCGATCAGCACGGTGTCGCAGCCCGCGTGGGCGAGCATGGCGGACAGCGGCGTACCGAAGAACGCCGAGGCCTGCGTCTTGTAGAGCAGCACATCGGTCGCCGCGTCGTAGTCCAGCCGTTCGTCCAGCGCGCAGCCCGCCGAGCCGCGCACCAGGTCCTTCAGCGGCGGGCACTTGCGATGAAAACAGCCGCCGTCGCCATGGTTGCCGTCGTAGCCCACCACCGTGAACACCACCGGACCGCGTCCGCGCATCGCCCGGATCAGGCGATTGGTCTGCGCGATGGCGGGCGCGCAATCGCTGGCCAGCGGACTGACGTCCGGGTCGGTGAAAGCCCGCTGGAAATCGATCACCACCAGGGCCGGGCGTCGCCCGAACGGGTGTGAACCGATGAAACCGCCTCGGGCATTGTCGAGGTCTAGCATGAACGCTCCTGATGAAAAGAATGTGGGCGTGCCGCGCGGCGGGAACCGAGCCGCCGCGCGGACAGAGAAGGGAGGGCGGGAAACGCCTAGCCGTGGGCCTGGAACGGCCAGGCCTTGCTCGGGAAGGGCGTCAGGCGCGGGGCGTGCGCCGTGCAAGATGCGGGGAGCGGGCGCGCGCAGGCTTGCGCGCGCCTGGCCGGGAGGCGTCGCGCCAGCATGGCTGGCTGCATGGCCGCCAGGGCCGGTGACCGGTATTCCATTGCATCCCCCGCGTTCTGGTCATGTTCATGCAGGCCGGCCGCGCGACGGCTTGCAAAGCACACGTGTGCATTCGTGTTTTGCGGGAGTCTAGGCCGGGAATGCGGAACAGGAAAATTAGGGTTTTCCTTAGGCGATGGCTACCAATATTATTTGTTTATAGGGGTATTTATCGAAATGATGGTTCGCGAATGTCCAGCTTCCCGGTTTTTCCGACTGTGCCGTGTCAGGCCTGCTTCAGGCGAAAAAAAACCCAAGTAATGTACACGTATGCATCTACCGTGCACCCGCCGCGCGCGGCAACGACCCGGCTCAGGGCTGGGCGCCGTGTTCGTGCCAGAGCTGTTTCAAGCGCTCCAGGTCCCGCACCCAGATTTCGCCATAGCCCAGGCCGACCAGGCCCTGGTTCGCCAATTGCTTGAGTTCGCGGTTGACCGCATGGCGCGACACGCCCAGCAGGGTGGCCAGGGCGTCCTGGGTCTGCGCCACGGCGATGCCGCGTTCGTCGTCGCAGGGTCTGCCCGCCGTCAGCGCGCCCAGCAGGCGCGGCAGCCGCTGCGCCAGGCTGCGCAGCGCCAGCTCGTCGATGATGGCGTGGGCGGTGCGTATGCGGCTGCACAGCAGCTTGACGAAGTAGCGGTACAGCCCGGGGTCGCCGTCCAGTATTTCCAGGAAAGCCGCGCGCGGCAGCAGCAGGATGTCCGTCTGCTGGTAGGCCCGGCTGTCGCGCAGCATCCCGCCGCCGTCCAGTACCGCCGCCACGCCCCACAGGCCGTCGAACTCCAGCATCGACAGCGCGAATTCGTGGCCGTCGTTGGAGAACGAGCTGGTGTGGATGGCGCCTTTCAGGATGATCACCACGCCCGGGGCGGGCGTGCCGCGTCCGGCCAGCAGTTCGCCATGGTCCAGCCGGCGCCACTGGGCGATGGCGGCGAACGCGGCCAGCGTGGGCTCGGTCATGTTTCCGAAGCAGGTATTGGCGCGCAGCTGCGCCAGGATCGCCGGCGGGTCCCAGGCGGGGGAGGCGGTCGGATTGGCTGCCTGGCTCATTGCTTGACTGTGAAGGCGCTGCCGCAGGGGCGCGGGAATGTAATGTAGATCATATTCGCGGCCCGGGGCGCGCCCTAGAATCGTGGCGCATCAGACATCAGACGCTCGTCGCGAGGATATACATGAAGATCAGGAATATGCTGCTTGCCGTGCTGGCGGTATCGATGGCCGGGGTATCGGCCGCCGCGCTGTCCCAGACCTTTCCCGAACGGGCGCTGCGGGTCGTGGTGCCCTATCCGCCGGGAGGCACCACCGATGTGCTGGTGCGCCTGCTGCAAAAGCCGGTGGCCGACGCCGCGGGGCAATCGGTGGTGGTCGACAACCGGCCCGGCGGCGCGTCGGTCATCGGCACTTCGCACGTGGCGCAAGCCGCGCCGGACGGCTACACCGTGCTGGGCGGCGACCTCTCGGTGCTGGTCAACCCCTCGCTCATGAAGAATCTGCCGTACGACACCGTGCGGGACTTCCGCGGCGTCACGATGCTGGCGAGCGCGCCGCTGGTGCTGCTGGTGCACCCGTCGGTGCCGGCCAACAGCCTCGACGAGCTGATCGCGCTGGCCAAGGCCAGGCCGGGTACGCTGAACTTCGCCTCGGGCGGCTACGGCACCTCGACCCACATGGCTGGCGAGATGTTCCGCCGGGCCGCGGGCATCGATGTCGTGCACGTGCCGTACCAGGGGGTGGCGCCGGCCATGTCGGCGCTGCTGGGCGGGCAGGTGCAGATGTATTTCGGCGGCACCACGACGGGCCTGCCGCATATCCAGTCGGGCAAGCTGCGCGCGCTGGCGGTGACGGGCGAGGAGCCCAGCCCGCTGCTGCCCGGGGTGCCGACCTTCGTCTCGCGCGGCATCCAGGGTGTGAACGCCGATACCTATTGGGGCGTCTACGCGCCGGCCGGGACGCCCGATGCGGTCATCGAGAAGCTGAACGCCTACTACACCGGCGCCTTGCGGGACCCCGCCGTGCAACAGCGCACCCGCGACCTGGGCCTGACCCTGATCGGCAACAGCGCCGCCGAGCATACGGCCCAGATGAAGAAAATGATTGGCGACTGGGGCGCCTTCGTCAAGGAAGCGGATATCCGACTGGAGTAAGCCATGGCCGCCAAACAATCCCTGGTTTGCCTGACCTTCGATTTCGACGCGATCTCGGTATGGCTGGCGCGCGGCATGGACAGTCCGACGCCGGTGTCGCGCGGCGAATTCTGCGCCGTGGCGGCCGACCGCGTGCTGGGCTTGCTCGAGCGGCTGGGCCTGCCGTCGACCTGGTTCATCCCCGGCCATACCTTGGCCAGCTATCCGGACCATTGCCGGCGCGTCCACGAGGCCGGCCATGAAATCGGCCACCACGGCTGGACGCACGTCGCGCCCAACCTGATGACGCGCGAAGAAGAGCTCCGCGGCCTGGTGCGCGCCAACGAGGCGATCCGCGCGCTGACCGGCCGGACCGCGCGCGGCTACCGCTCGCCGTCGTGGGACCTCAGCCCGCACACCCTGGCGCTGCTGCTCGAGCACGGCTTCGACTACGACAGCAGCATGATGGGGCACGACTATCTGCCGTATCCGGTGCGCCAGGGAGACAGTTTTCCCCTGGACGAACCCGCGGTGTTCGGCGAGCCCACCCGTCTGGTCGAGGTGCCCGTCAGCTGGTCGCTGGACGACTATCCGCACTTCGAGTTCGTGCGCGCCGGGCAGAGCGTCATCCCCGGCCTGATGAATGCCAACAGCGTGATGGACAACTGGATCGAGGACTTCCTGTACCTGAAGGAGAACTTCGACTGGGGCGTCATCACCTATACCTTCCATCCGTTCGTGATCGGACGCGGCCACCGCATGCGCATGCTCGAACGCATGCTGCGCCGCCTGGTCGACGAGGGCGCGACGTTCGTGCGCATGGAAGACGTGGTGGATACCTACCGGCGGCGGCAGGCGCTGGCCGCCGGCGCCGCATGACCAACGATGGAAGGACGATGATGCAGCACTACTATGAGCGCGACGGCGTGCGCTTGAGCTATTACCTCGACGACTACACCGACCCGTGGACCAAGGCGCCCACCTTGCTGCTGCTGCACGGCGCCATGGCCAATGCCCAGCGCTTCTATTCCTGGGTGCCCGGCCTGAGCCGCGATTACCGCGTGGTGCGCGCCGACCTGCGCGGGCATGGGCTGTCCGACGTGCCGCCGGCGGACAAGCCGCTGGACATGCAGGTGCTGACCGAGGACATCCTGGCCTTGCTCGATCACCTGGGCTGCGAGCGCGTGCACCTGGCCGGCAATTCGGCCGGCGGCTACGTGGGCCAGCACCTGGCCATGCAGCACCCGCAACGCATCGAGACCCTGGCGCTGTTCGGTTCGGCGCCGGGCCTGCGCAACAGCCAGGCCTCGACCTGGCTCGACCGGGTGGCCCGGCAGGGCTTGCGGCAATTCCTGGCCGACACCATCGACGACCGCTTCCCGCCCGAACTGGTCGGCACCCCGCGCTGCGAGCAGTTCCTCGACGCGCTGTCCGACCATGACATGGCCTACATCGGCAGGTTCGTCGGCTACATGGCGCAACAGGAGTGGGGCGACCAGGTCCACCACATCACGTGCCCGACACTGGTGGTGATCCCGGGCGCCGGCCGCATCGGCGCCATGGACGCCTACCAGCCCATGCGCGACCATATCAAGCGGGCCGAAATCCTGGTCTACGAAGGCGAACGGCACAGCATCTGCGAGTACCTGCCGCAACGCTGCGTGGCGGACCTGCGCAGCTTCCTGGCCCGCCACGGCGGACCGGCCTGGCCTTGATCCATCGCGGTTGGCGACTTTGGCGTCCGTCATGAACATCGACGAATACGTACGGCACGACGGCCTGGCGCTGGCGGCGCAACTGCGCGCCGGCGCCACCGACCCGCATGCCTTGATGCAATGCGCGATCGCGCTGGCCCGGCAGCGCGCCGAACCCCTCAACGCCCTGTGCTATCCCGACTACGACGCGGCGCTGGCGCGCGCCGCGGCCTGGCGGCCGACGGGCGTGTTCGGCGGCCTGCCGTTCCTGCTGAAGGACTCCGGCCTGGCCTGCGACCGCCTGCCATCGAGCATCGGGATGGCGCTGTGCAAGGACATGCGCTTTGCCGGCAACGCCACGCTGGTGGACCGCTTCGACGCCGCCGGCCTGCTGCCCTTTGCCCGCACCACCGTGCCGGCGCTGTGCATGGCGCCCACCACCGAAGCGCTGGCCAACGGCGGGCCCACCCGCAATCCCTGGGCGCCGCAGCGTTCGGCCGGCGGCTCCAGCGGGGGCGCGGCCATCGCGGTCGCCACCGGCGTGGTGCCCCTGGCCCACGGCAGCGATGGCGGCGGGTCGATCCGCATTCCGGCGTCGTGCTGCGGCGTCTTCGGCCTGAAGCCCAGCCGCGGCCTGGTGCCGCTGGGGCCGGCGCGCGGCGAGGCATGGGGCGGCATGGCGGGCGACGGCGTACTGAGCCGCAGCGTGCGCGACAGCGCCGCCGCGCTCGACGCGATCGCCGGCATGGAGCGGGGAGCCCCCTATGCGGCGCCGGCGCCGCCGGCGGGCGGCTACCTGGCCGCCCTGGACCGGCCTTTCGAACGGCCATTGCGCATAGGCGTGTGGCAGCATGCCTGGGACGGCATCGAGGTCGATCCGGCATGCTCGGCGGCGCTCGCGCATGCCCAGGCCCTGTGCCGGCAACGGGGCCACGCGACCGAAGCCATCGCGGCGCCGCCCATCGACTACCAGGCCTTCGTGCGGGCGCATATCGGCATTCTGTGCACGCATATCGCGCTGGCCGTCGACGCCCGCCTGGCCGTCCTGCGGCGCGGCCTGCGCGACGGCGACCTGGAGCCGGCCATCCTGGACGGCTATCGGCGCGCGCGCGGCATTTCCGCTACCGACTACGCGGGCATGATCCAGACGCTGCACGCGGTCGGCCGCGCCATGGCGGCCTGCATGCAAGGCTACGACCTGCTGCTGTCGCCCACCCTGACGCGCCCGCCGGTGGCGCTCGGCGAAATCAGCATGGCGGACGACTTCGTGTCGTTTCGCCAGAAGGCGGCCCGCTACACGACGTTCCTGGCCGTCATCAATGCCTCGGGACAGCCGGCGGCCAGCGTGCCCCTGTACCGCGACGGGCAGGGCTTGCCCATCGGCGTGCAGCTGATCGGCGCGCTGGGCCGCGACGACCTGGTGCTGCGCCTGGCCGCCGACCTCGAGCGCGCCGCGCCGTGGGCGGGCACGCTTGCGGCGCCTGCGCGCGCGGGAGCTTGAGCATGGCGGGCCATGCCCATCCCGCCGCGGCGGCGGGCCGGCTGGCGGGGCGAGTCGCCCTGATCACCGGCGCGGCGGGCGGCATAGGCAGCGCCGCCGCCCTGCGTTTCGCGGCCGAAGGCGCCGCGCTGGCGCTGCTGGACCGGCGCCCCGACGCCATCGAGCAACTGGCTGGCCGGATCCGCGGCGAAGGAGGGCGGGCGATCGGCGTGGCCGCCGACGTGACCGACGACGACAGCGTGCGCCAGGCCGTGCAGCGCGCCGTCGAGCACTACGGCGGGATCGATACCCTGTTCAACTGCGCCGGCGGATCCGTGGCGGGCGACACGGCGGTGGACAAGGTGGACCTCGCCTTGTGGAGCCGCACCCTGCGCCTGGACCTGGACGGCACCATGCTGTGCTGCCGCCACGCCGTGCCGGCCATCGTGCGCGCCGGCGGCGGCGCGGTCGTCAACATGTCGTCCGGGGCCGGCCTGCGCGGCAGCTTCGGAGGGCATGCCTACACGGCCGCCAAGGGCGCGGTCATCGCGCTGACCCGCGCGCTGGCCGCCGAATATGCGCCGCACGGGGTGCGGGTCAACGCGATCTGCGCGGGCCGTATCCGCACCGAACGCATACTGCGCAACCTCGATGCCGGCGCACCGGCGCAAGCCGGCGCGGCGCAACGCTACCCGTGCCGCGAGGGCGACCCGATCGACATCGCCCACATCGCGCTGTTCCTGGCCAGCCACGAGTCGCGCATGATCACCGGCGAGGCCATCGCCGCCAACGGCGGGTACTCGGCGTTCTGAGGCAGACCAAAGGCGCTTGTTGCGGCGGGGCGTGCCTGCCCCGGCCGGGACAGGCACGCCCAGGAAATTGCCCCGTGGAAACAAAAAAGCCCTGGACCACGTGGCGTGTCCAAGGCTTTTCCGTCTGGTGTTTGGTGGAGCGGAGGAGGATCGAACTCCCGACCTTCGCATTGCGAACGCGACGCTCTCCCAGCTGAGCTACCGCCCCAATGAAGTCCGCAACTATACACGGATTCCGGCCGTTTTGGTAGCGGCCGGCGGAAAATTTTTGCCGGCTTGCGGGCCGCCGCGGCCTCAGGGTTGGGCGGGGGCGAAGGGCTGGCCGCGCGGGCGGGTGCGCATGCCGGGGGCCAGGCGCGTCCAGGGCAGGTCGGCGGGGTCGGCCTGCATCGGGCCGGGCGCCTTGGCGATCAGCACGGCGTGGGCGATGGGTTCGAAGTCGGCGCGAAAGTGCACCGAGCTCTTGACGACCAGGATGGCCAGGTTCTCGGGATCGACGCCGCCCAGGCGGATGAGGTTGCGGTCCAGGGTCTGGGCCTTGTTGCTGCTGACGATGGCGCGCACGCCGCGGTGGCGCAGGCAGACGGTGGGGCCGAGGTCGGCCGCCATGCCGTGCATCATGGGGCCGTCGTAGCGGGTCTTGCCGTCGGACTGGTGTTCGACGATGAATTCGGCCTCGTACGGGGCGTCGCCGGCGACGCCCGACTGGCCACCCAGGCGCAGCCGCACGCGGTTGCCCACCCCGGCCGCCAGGGCCTGGGCGACGGCCTGGGGGTCGCACATGAGGCCGATGGCGGCGTTGTCGGCGTCGGCCTCGATCAGGGCGCGCAGCATGCCGGTGGTGTTGGCGTCGCCGCCGGCGCCGGGGTTGTCCTGGGTGTCGGCGATGACCACGGGGCGGCGCGCGCCTTGCGCCAGTTGCCGGGCCTGGCGGATGGCCTCGTCCGGGGCGAGGAAATCGGGCGCCCACCGGGCCTCGAGTTCGGCGATGCGCTCGGCCAGGGCCTGCACGATGCGTTCGACGGCGTCGCGGTCGGTGCCATGGGCCCAGACGACCGGGCCGCATTCGGGAAAGTCGGCGGCCGGAAAGCCCGGGGCATAGGACAGGCTGGCGACGCCGGGTTCGCGGCGCTCGAGCTCGGCCAGCAGGGCGTACACGCCCCGGGCGGGTTCGAGCTGGGTGCACATGCCGTTGATGGGAATCAGAAACGGCAGGCGCCGTGCGGCGCCGTGCCAGTGCTTGCCGGCCTGCGCGCGCGCATGCAGCAAGGCGGCGGCGCGCGCGCCGGTGTCGGCCATGTCCACGTGCGGATAGGTGCGATAGGCCACCAGCGCGCTGGCATGCGCCAGCATGTCCCGGGTGACGTTGGCGTGCAGGTCCAGGCTGGCGACGATGGGCATGCCGGGGCCGACGGCGGCGCGCAGGCGGCGCAGCAGCTCGCCTTCGCCGTCGTCGTGGTGCTCGGTGACCATGGCGCCGTGCAGGTCCAGGTATACGGCGTCGTAGCGGCCGGCGCGGGCGGCGGCCTCGATCTCGCCGGCGATGCGCTCGAAGGCGTCGCGCGTGACGTGCGCCGAGGGGCTGGCGCCGGCCCAGATGACGGGGTGCGCGCTGTGGCCGGCCGCCAGGGCGGCGTTCAGGAAGCCGCCGGCGGGGATGTTGACGGCGCGCAGCGCCAGCAGGTCGTCGCCGCGCACCAAGGCGGGAAAGCCTTCGCCGCGCAGGAAGTTGTCATAGCCCGCCTTGGAAGGCGCGAAGGTGTTGGTTTCGTGTTGGAAACCGGCAACCAGGATATGCATGTTTGCCTCCCAGGCGTGGGGCGCCGCCGCGGCGCCGGGCGTCAGTCGAACGCCAGGGTGGCGATGACCGGCGCGTGGTCGGACGGCTGTTCGTTGGCGCGCGGCGCCTTGTCGATGACGCAGGCCACGCAGTGCGGCTTGAGCGCGTCGGACAGCAGCACGTGGTCGATGCGCAGGCCGGCGTTGCGGCGAAACGCGAACTGGCGGTAGTCCCACCAGCTGAAGGATTTCTCGGGCTGCTCGAACAGGCGGAAGGAGTCGGTCAGGCCCAGGTCCAGCAGGGCGCGGAAGGCGGCGCGCTCGGGTTCGGAGACCAGTACCTGGCCTTCCCATTTTTCCGGGTTGTGCACGTCGGCGTCGGCCGGCGCGACGTTGTAGTCGCCGAGGATGGCCAGGCGCGGGTAGGTGCGCATTTCTTCCTCGAGCCACTCGCGCAGGCCGTCGAACCAGGCCAGCTTGTAGACGTACTTGTCGCTGTCGACCGCCTGGCCGTTGGGGCAGTAGGCGCAGATCACGCGCACGTCGCCGGCCGGGCTGGGCAGGGTCACGGCCAGGATGCGCTGTTGCGGGTCTTCGTAGCGCGGGTTGTTGCGCACCAGCGCGAAGCCGGGTTCGCGCGAGACGATGGCCACGCCGTTATAGGTTTTCTGTCCGGCCCAGGCGGCGTGGTAGCCGGCCTCGGTAAAGGCGTCGAGCGGGAATTTGTCGTCGGTCAGCTTGAGTTCCTGGATGCACAGCGCATCGACCGGATTGGCGGCCAGCCAGTCCAGCACCTGCGGCAGACGCACATTCAGGGAGTTGACGTTCCAGGTTGCGAGTTTCACGGGGTCTCACTGCAAAAGTTCGGCCAACGGCGGATTTTCGCAGATTTGGGCCAAGCGGGCAGGAAGCGCTCAGCGGAACGCGTCGATGTAGTACATCCCCTTGGCCAGCAGGACGATCGCCACGACGTGGCAGAACACGCTCAGGTGCAGCCGCCGCGAGCGCCGGCCACGCAATTCGCCGCGCCGGCGCCAGCGCATGGCGGCGGCGAAATGGCCCAGCACGCTGAGCGCCAGCACGATCTTCAGGCTGAGCAGCAGGCCGAAGCTGCTGGCCAGCGGCTGCTCCAGCACGCCGCGGTGCTGCCAGGCCATGCCGATGCCGGCGCCGAACAGCGCCAGCAGCACCCACGGCATGATGGCGCGGGCGCGGTTGCCGATGCCGCGCTCGACCGCGTTCATGGCTTCGCGTGGCACTTGCTTGCGCACGCTTTCGAGGATCAGGACTTCGAAGAAGACGGTGCCGATGAAGACGAAGGCGGCCAGCAGGTGCAGCGTCAGCAGGATGGGGTAGGTCATGGGCGGGACCCGGCGGGCGTGGCGACGGTGGGGGCCGGTGCGTGCAGGCGCGGGCGCACCAGCAGGGGCGCGAAACGCCACAGGTACAGCAAGAAGGCCAGCACCCAGGCGGCGGTGGCGCCGTGCAGCGCGGCCAGCGTGTGCGGGCCGGGCCAGAGGGCGGCCAGGCGCAGGGCGGCCGCGCCGATGACCAGTATGTAGCAGGCGACCATGAGGCCGTCGGTGCGCAGCGGCCGGCCCAGGTGGCCCAGGGCGGTGCGGGTGATCATGCCGATGATGAGCAGGCCGAAGCCGGCCATGCCGATGACGTGCGCGGGCCACGCGGCGCGCGCGATGCCGCCCGCCGCGCCTGCCGCCGCCACCAGCAGGCCGGCGGCCAGGCCCAGGTAGCCGGCGTACAGGATCCACAGCAGCGGCACGCCGCGCGCGGCCCAGGGGCGCCAGGACAGCCACTGCGCCAGCGCGATCAGGCCGGCCGCGGCCAGCGCCACGGCGGTCACCGCGCCGGCCTGCGCCAGCGTCGCCGCCACGGCGACCAGGCCGGCGGCCAGTTGCCATTGGCCGCTGCGCGTATGCATGGGGATCTGCAGGCCGGCGATGGCGCGCATGGCGAAAAAGGGGATGATGCGGCGCGCGATCAGCAAGGCGATCACGGCCATGCACAGCAGGCCCGCGTTGAAGCGTTGCAGCAGCAAGGGATAGTCGCCGGCGCGGGCGGCCAGCAGGTAAAGCGCGTCGGCCGCGCCCAGCCCCAGCACCAGCAGGGGCACGCCGTGGTTGCGGCGGCTGGCGCCGCGCCGGTAGATCGCCCGGCCCAGCGCGGCCGCGGCCCAGGCGAAGAACAGCAGTTCGCAGGCCAGGCCGATCCAGAAGGCGGTCATGCCTGGCGCGAGGAAGGCGGCGCGGGCCGCCAGCCACAGCGCGGCCAGCGCGGCCAGCGGCGCGCCGCGCAGGGGGTTGACGCCGGTCCAGGTGGCCGCGGCGGTCAGCAGGAAACCCACCGCGATGGCGCCGATGAAGCCCCACAGCATTTCATGCGCGTGCCAGATGACGCCCGGCATGGCGCCGGCCAGCCACTGCGGCGCGCCGATCCACAGCGCCACCGATAGCGCGCCCCAGGCCGCGCCCAGCAGGTAGAGCGGGCGAAAGCCCAGTTCCAGGAAGGCGCGCCATTGCGGCGCGGCGCGCCCGGCGGCGGGCTCGTCGATCTGCAGCAGTTCAGCCATGGGCGAGATCCGTGGGGGCCTGGTCGGGGCTGCGGTGCAACTGGTAGCCGTACCACAGGCTTTGCGCGATGCGGCCGGCCATCAGGCAGGCCTGCTCGGCCATGGCCTGGTTGGGCTGCGTTGCGGCCGTGGCGCGAAACAGCCGCAACCAGCGCTCGAACAGGCCCGCGTGCAAGCCGGGCAGGGCCACGTGCTTGGGCATGGGCGTGCCGCGAAAGCGTCCGGTACCGCGCAGTATCGACGACCAGAAGTCGACCAGCTTGGCGAGGTGGACGTCCCAGTCGTCGACATGGGTGTTGAAGATCGGCCCCAACTCGGCGTCGCGCCGCACTTCGGCGTAGAACTGGTGCACCAGTTGCGTGATGTCTTCTTCGGTACAGAGATCGGGCGCGCCCACGAGGCCACTCCTGCGGTTTATAAGATGTATCTATAATACATCTTATGGCTGCGGCATGGGAAGGCAAGGGCCGGGGCCTTGACGCCGCGCAAGCGCGCGGCGCTTTCTTTTACACTGGGCCGTCGGGCACGCGCCCGCGCATTCCGTAGCCCAGCCGCCATGATCACGCCGCCAGACCATCGCCCCCGCATCGCCATCCAGTATTGCACGCAGTGCCAGTGGCTGCTGCGCGCGGCATGGATGGCGCAGGAACTGCTTTCGACGTTCGGCGCCGACCTGGGCGAGGTGGCCCTGGTGCCCGGCACCGGCGGCGTGTTCCGCATCCACTACAACGGCGCGCCGCTGTGGGACCGCGAGGTCGACGGCGGCTTTCCCGAGGCCAAGGTGCTCAAGCAGCGGGTGCGCGACCACCTCGATCCGGGCCGGCCGCTCGGCCATATCGACGGCCGCTCCAAGCCCTAGGCGGGCGCGCCCCATTCCTCGGGCAGGCCCTGGGTCAGGGTGGAGACGAACGCGGCGGTGCGCGGGTCGCGCGACTGCGCGAAGACCTCGCGCGGCGTACCCGCCTCGACCACCGCGCCGCCCTCCAGGAACACCACCTGCTGGGCGATGCTGGCGGCCAGCCGCAGGTCGTGGGTGGCCATCAGCATGGTCATGCCTTCGCCGGCCAGCCGGCGCAGCACGTCCACCACTTCGATGGCCAGCGACGGGTCCAGCGCCGAGGTCGGTTCGTCGCACAACAGGACGCGCGGCGACGGCGCCAGCGCGCGGGCGATGGCCACGCGCTGCTGCTGGCCGCCGGACAGCGTGACCGGCCAGGCGTCGGCCTTGGCGGTCATGCCGACTTTCTCCAGCAGCTCCATGGCGCGCGCACGCGCGCGCGGCTTGTCCCAGCGCTGCACCGTGACCAGGCCTTCCATGACGTTGTCGATCACGCTCTGGTGGGGAAACAGCTGGAAGTTCTGGAACACCATCCCGGTCTGGCGGCGGATGCGCTGCACGGCGTCGCGCGCCGGGCGCCGGCCGTCGAACGCCAGCGTTTCGGGCCCCAGCCGCAGCACGCCGGCCTCGGGGATCTCCAGCAGGTTCACGCAGCGCAGCAGCGTGCTCTTGCCGCTGCCCGAGGGGCCGATCAGGGCGGTGACGCTGCCCTCGGGAATGACCACGTCCACGCCGTGCAACACCCGGTTGCCGCCGAAAGTCTTGTCTATGCCTTGCAGCCCTATCATCGATGTTGCTCCGCGAAGACGGCGTGCTGGCCGAAGCGTTTTTCCAGGCGCACCTGCAGCGAGGACAGGGCCGAACTGAACACGAGGTAGATCAGCGCCGCCTCGGTATAGAGAATGAGCGGCTCGTAGGTCACCGCGGCGATGCGCTGGGCGGCCTGGAAGATTTCGGGCACGGTCAGCACCGCCGCCAGCGAGGTGTCCTTGACCAGCGCGATGAACGAATTGGCCAGCGGCGGCACCGCCACCCGCGCGGCCTGCGGCAGCACGGTGCGGCGCATGGCCTGGCCGCGCGTCATGCTCAGCGAATAGGCCGCTTCCCATTGGCCCCGCGGGATGGACTCGATGGCGCCGCGAATCACTTCCGAGTTGTAGGCGCCGACGTTCAGCGTGAAGCCGATCAGCGCGGCCGGCAGCGGGTCGAGCACGATGCCGATGCTGGGCAGGCCGTAGAAGATCACGAACAACTGCACCAGCAGCGGCGTGCCGCGGATCAGCCAGACGTAGAAGCGCATCAGCGCCACGATGGGCCAGGGGCCGAACAGCCGCAGCAGCGCCACCACGAAGGCCAGCGCCAGGCCCGCGGCGAACGACAGCAGCGTCAGCGGCACGGTGAACATCAACCCCGCATGCAGCAGGGGCCAGAACGAATCGAGCATGAGCTGTAGCCAGGCCGGCACGATGGGGGCTCCTGTGCGTTGCGGGCGGGGAAGGGCGGGGCCGCCGGGCGGGGCCGGCGGCGGGCGTTACTGGGCGGCCGACAGGTCGGCGCCGAAGTACTGCTCGGAGATCTTCCTGTAGGTGCCGTCGGCCTTCAGGTCGGCCAGCGCCTTGTTGATGGCGGCTTGCAGCTCGGGGTTGTTCTTGCGGATCAGCACGCCCGATTCGCTGAATTCCTTGCTCTTGTCGTAGGCGGCCACCTTGACCTTGGCGTTGGGCTTTTGCTTCTTGAAGTCGAGGAACGACAGGTTGTCGTTGACGGTGGCCTCGACGCGGCCCGACATGAGCAGGTCGATGGCTTCGTTGAAGCCCTGCACCGGCACCACTTCGGCGCCATAGCTTTGCGCCAGCTTGCCGAAGTTGCTGGTCAGGGTATTGGCCGACTTGCGGCCCTTCAGGTCGGCGAACGACTTGATGGCCTGGTTGTCCTCGCGCACGATCAGCGCGGCCTGGGACGAGATGTAGGGGTCCGAGAAGTCGTACTTGGCCTTGCGCGCATCGGTGATGCCGACCTGGTTGATGACGGCGTCGTAGCGCTTGACGTCCAGGCCGGCGATCAGGCCGTCCCACTTGCCTTCGACGAATTCGGCCTTCACGCCCATCTTCCGGGCGATGGCGCGGCCGATCTCCACGTCGAAGCCGGTCAGCTTGTTGCTGGCGTCGTGATAGCTGAACGGGGCGTAAGTGCCCTCGGTGCCGATCTTGATGACGCCGGCCGCCTTGATGGCGGCCAGGTCGTCGGCCTGGGCGGCCGTGCCGGCCATGGCCAGCGGCACCAGGCCGGCAAGCAGCAGTTTGCGCAAGGAGAAGTTCATGGCGCGTGCTCCACAGGAAGAGGTGGACGGGGCGCGGCGCCCCGCGGAACTGAGCACTCTAGCAACGCACCTATTTTTCCACAAAGAATAAGAAATCGTGAAAACATGAGAAAAAGCAATATGCCCGGGAGCCTGTCCCCGCAGGGGGACTGGCTCCCGCTGACTTCCACTGGCCGGCGCCTCAGGTGCCAGTCCCCGCTGGGACAGGCACCGGTCCCCCTGCGGGGACTGGCACCCCGTCATCAGGACGCCTGGCGCCCGCCCGCGCGCAGCAGCCGCAAGCCGTTGGCGACCACCAGCAGGCTGGCGCCCACGTCGGCGAACACCGCCATCCACAGCGTGGCCTGGCCGGCCATCGCCAGCACCAGGAACACCGCCTTGATGCCCAGCGCCAGGGCGATGTTCTGGGTCAGGATGCGGTGGGTGGCGCGCGAGAGGCGCACGAACGTGCCGATCTTGCGCAGGTCGTCGTCCATCAGGGCCACGTCGGCGGTTTCGATGGCGGTGCCGGTGCCGGCCGCGCCCATGGCGAAGCCGATGTCGGCCCGCGCCAGCGCCGGCGCGTCGTTGATTCCGTCGCCCACCATGCCCACGCGCAGGGCCGGGTCCAGCTTGGCCTGGACCGCGTCCAGCTTGTCCTGCGGCAGCAGGTCGCCGCGCGCCTCGTCGATGCCGGCCTGGGCGGCCACCGCCTGGGCGGCCCGGGTGTTGTCGCCGGTCAGCATGAGGGTGCGCACGCCCAGCTGGTGCAGGTCGGCCACGGCGGCGGCGCTGCTGGCCTTGAGCGTGTCGGCCACCGCGGCCACCAGCAGGACGCGCTGTCCGTCGGTCAGGGCGATGGCGGTCTTGCCGGCCGCCTCATAGGCGTCGATGCGGGCCTCGATCTCTGGCGTGCCGACGCCCAGCTCGCGCATCAGGCGGCGGTTGCCCAGCTGGAAGCGCTCGCCGCCGATCTCGCCTTGCACGCCGCGGCCGGGCAGGGCGGCGAAACCGTCCACGTCGTCCAGCGGCGCGTCCAGGGCGTGATCGGCCTGGGCCAGCGCGCGCGACACGGGGTGGTCCGAGCGCGCCGCCAGGCTGACCGCGGCGCGCAGCGCCGGGCGCCCGCCGGCGCTGGCGTCGTGCAGCAGCTCCAGGTCGGTCTGCACCGGCTTGCCCTGGGTCAGCGTGCCGGTCTTGTCCAGCGCCAGCCAGCGCAGCTTGCGTCCTTCCTCCAGGTAGACGCCGCCCTTGATCAGGATGCCGCGCCGCGCGGCGGCGGTCAGGCCGCTGACCACGCTGACCGGGGTGGAAATCACCAGCGCGCAGGGGCACGCGATGATCAGCAGCGCCAGCGCGCGGTACACCGAGTCGAGCCAGGCATGGCCCAGCAGCAGCGGCGGCGCCAGCGCGACCAGCAGAGCCAGTCCGACCACGGCCGGCGTGTAGATGCGCGAGAAGCGGTCGATGAAGCGCTGGGTCGGGGCGCGCGCGCCCTGCGCCTGCTCGACCGCGTGGATGATGCGGTCCAGCGTGGTGTTGCCGGCCGCGGCCGTGACGCGGTAGTCGAACGACCCCGACGCATTGACGGTGCCGGCGTAGACCTCGTCGTCCACGCCTTTTTCCACCGGCAGGCTTTCGCCGGTGATGGGCGATTGGTCGATCGCGGATTGGCCTTCGACGATGGCGCCGTCGGCGGCGATGCGCTCGCCCGGGCGCACCCGCACCAGGTCGCCCGGGCGCAGTCGCGCCGCGGGCACCTCGATCCACGTGCCATCGGACTGGCGCATCGTGGCGGTCTGCGGCGCCAGGTCCAGCAGGCCGCGCACGGCATTGCGGGCGCGGTCCAGGGCGCGGGCTTCGATCAGTTCGGCCACGTTGAACAGGAACATCACCATGGCCGCTTCCGGCCATTGGCCGATCAGCATCGCGCCGGTGACGGCGATGCTCATCAGGGCGTTGATGTTGAGGTTGCCGTTGCGCACCGCGATCCAGCCCTTGCGGTAGGTCGACAGCCCGCAGGCCAGGATGGCCGCCAGCGCCAGGGCGGCGGCGACATACACCGGCTGGCCGGTGAAGTGGGCGACCTCGGACAGCGCCGCCAGCACGCCGCCGGCGGCCAGCAGGCGCCAGCCGCGCGCGGGCGCCGCAGCGCCGGCCGGGGCCGCCGGGGCGTCGGCGGCCAGGGGCTCGGGCGTCATGCCCAGCGAGCGGATCGCCGCGTCGATACGGTCGAGCGCGCCGTCGGCATGCAGCACGGTCAGCACCCGCTGCATCAGGTTGAAGTCGAGCTCGTGCACCTCGGGCAGGCCGGCCAGCTTCTTGCGGATCAGCGTTTCCTCGGTGGGGCAGTCCATCTGCCCGATGCGCACCCGCGTGACCTGCTGGCCCGGGCCGGCTTGCCAGGCCGGCGCGGCCACGGGCGCGGCCGGCTGGCCGTGGTCATGGCCGCAGCAGGCCGGGATGCCATGGTCGTGTGCGGCATGGCCGTGGCCGGCGTGCTCATGGTCGGCATGGTCATGGCCGGCGTGGTCATGGCCGTGGGCGTCCGTGCGTTGGCCGGCTGGCGTATCGAGGGCAAGGTCGCGAGTCGTGGAGGGCATCTGGTACGTCCTGTCTTGATGTTGGACGCATTTCACACCCTGGAGTTACTATAGGGTCAAGCACCCGGATCAAGGAGCCCCCATGAAAATCGGCGAACTGGCCCGCACCGCGGGAACCACGGTGGAGACCGTGCGCTATTACGAGAAGGAAGGGCTGTTGCCCGCGCCCGAGCGCGGCCTGAACAACTACCGCAGCTACGGCGAAGCCCACGTCGAGCGGCTGCGCCTGATACGCAATTGCCGCGCGCTGGACATGACGCAGGACGAGATCCGCAGCATCCTGGCCCTGGCGGACAACCACGAAGCCGGCTGCGGTCCGATCAATCAGGTGTTCGACGAGCACATTGCCCACGTGGACGCCCGCATCGCCGAACTGACGCAACTGAAGGCGCAACTGGGCGAGTTGCGCCGGCGCTGCGCCTCGGCCCGTCCGGACGCCGAGGACTGCGGCATCCTGCACGGCCTGAGCGAGATGCAGGTCGAAGAGCGCCCCGAGCGCCACACCCACCTCGGCTAGCTGCGCGGCCATGCCCTTGGCGCGAGGCCGGGAATAGGCCGGCCGGCCCCATGCGCTGGGCTATGATGAGAATATGTTTTCTTCTCGTCGAGAGTTTCCGCGCCCATGACCGTATCTCCCTTGCACGCGCTGACGTCGCGCCGTTCGATGAAATTCCTGCGCGCGCCCGCGCCCAGGCAGGACGAACTGGAGCAAATCCTGCAGGCCGCCATGAGCGCGCCCGACCATGGCGCGCTGCGCCCGTGGCGGTTCGTGCTGATCCGCGGCGAGGCCATCGGCCGGCTGGCCGACCTGGCGATCGATGCGGTCAAGCGCAGCGGCGACAAGCGCATGACGCCCGAGAAAGAGAAGTCGGTGCGCGAGTGGGCCGCGGGCGTGCCGCTGTTCATCGCCGTGGCGCAGAAACTTTCGCACGACAACACCCGCATTCCCGAGCAGGAGCAGCTGCTGGCCACCGGCGCGGCGGTCATGAATATCCTCAACGCCGCGCACATGCTGGGGTACGGCGCGTTCTGGAGCACGGGCCTGGGCACTTACGTCGAGGACGTCCAGGACGCGCTGGGCCTGGACGCGATGGACTACCGGTTCCTGGGCTTCGTGGCCCTGGGCACGCCGGGCTGCGCGGTGCCGCCGGCGCAACGTCCCGATTTCCGCGAGTTCGTGTCCGAATGGCAGGGCGTGACCGCCTGAGCGCGCATCCGCGCGCGGCATGAAAAAACCCGGCGCGAGCCGGGTTTTTTCATGGGCGGACCGGGTCAGGCGCCGGCGGTCTCGGCCAGCACGCGCTGGGCTTCCTCGCGCACGCGCTCGGGGGCGGTGCCGCCGATGTGCTT
The DNA here is from genome assembly GCF_002119705.1 of Bordetella genomosp. 6. Lineage (NCBI taxonomy): Bacteria > Pseudomonadati > Pseudomonadota > Betaproteobacteria > Burkholderiales > Alcaligenaceae > Bordetella > Bordetella genomosp. 6. The sequence goes on along the minus strand of NZ_CP021107.1, from coordinate 2,551,974 downwards.
GCGGGCGGCCACCGAGCCTTCCAGCGTCAGTACCTGGTGGATGTCCTCGCCGATGCTGGGGTGGTAGGCCTGCAGGTCGGCCAGCGACAGGTCGGCCAGGTCGCAGCCGCGCTGCTCGCAGTCGCGCACCGCGTGGGCGACGATTTCGTGCGCGTCGCGAAACGGCAGGCCACGCTTGACCAGGTAGTCGGCCAGGTCGGTGGCGGTGGCAAAGCCCTGCAGGGCGGCGGCGCGCATGTTGTCGGCCTTGACCTTGATGCCGCCGGCCATGTCGGCGAAGATGGTCAGGGTGTCGCGCAGCGTGTCGGCCGTGTCGAACAGGCCTTCCTTGTCTTCCTGGTTGTCCTTGTTGTAGGCCAGCGGCTGGCCCTTCATCAGGGTCAGCAGCGCCACCAGGTGGCCGTTGACGCGGCCGGTCTTGCCGCGCGCCAGCTCGGGGACGTCGGGGTTTTTCTTCTGCGGCATGATGGAGCTGCCGGTGCAGAATCGGTCGGCCAGGTCGATGAAGCCCACGCGCGGGCTCATCCACAGCACCAGTTCTTCGGAAAGACGCGAGATGTGCGTCATGATCAGGGCGCCGGCGGCGCAGAACTCGATGCCGAAGTCGCGGTCGGAGACGGCGTCGAGCGAGTTGCGGCAGACGCCGTCAAAGCCCAGCGTGCGGGCCACGCGCTCGCGGTCGATGGGATAGCTGGTGCCGGCCAGCGCGGCCGCGCCCAGCGGCAGGCGGTTGACGCGGCGGCGGCAGTCGGCCAGGCGCTCGGCGTCGCGGCCGAACATCTCGGCATAGGCCAGCAGGTGGTGGCCGAACGTGACGGGCTGGGCCACCTGCAGGTGGGTGAAGCCCGGCATGATGGTCGCGGCGTTCTCCAGCGCGACCGTGGCCAGCGCGTGGCGCAGCTGGCGCAGCAGGTCGACCAGCGTGTCGATTTCGTCGCGCAGCCACAGGCGGATGTCGGTGGCGACCTGGTCGTTGCGCGAGCGGCCGGTGTGCAGGCGCTTGCCGGCGTCGCCGACGAGTTCCACCAGGCGCTTCTCGATGTTCAGGTGCACGTCTTCCAGGTCCAGCAGCCACTGGAACGTGCCGGCGTCGATCTCGGAGAGGATCTGCTGCATGCCGCGCTGGATGTCGGCCAGGTCCTGGGCCGAGATGATGCCTTGCGCGGCCAGCATGTCGGCGTGCGCCAGCGAGCCGCGGATGTCGTGGCGCGCCATGCGCTTGTCGAAATCGACCGAGGCCGTATAGCGTTTGACGAGGTCGGAAACGGGTTCCGAGAAACGGGCGGACCACGCCTGCGCCTTGTTGGCGAACTGGTCCTGGCTGGAGTGGGAAGTATTTGCCATGATGCGGGCAATTATATAGGGCCGGCGCGCGCCGCGGCGGCGCCATGGAACGGCGCGCCGGCCGACTTGTCGGATAATCTGCGACAGGGCGCTTTCAGGAGGATGCAGTGCTGCCGAAGGAATTGGAGAACGTGGTCGCCACGCTGGACAACTATGTGCCGGATACGCCATGGGGCCAGACGCTGGTCGGCATCGGCGTGCTGGTGCTGACGGCGCTGTTCGTGCAGTGGGTGGTGGCGCGCGTCGTGCTGTATTTCGCCCACCGGCTGCTGGTGCTGAGCGGCCGCGAGGACTGGGACCGCGCCCTGAGCCGCCGCCGCGCGTACCAGAACTTCTGGTACGCGGTGCCGTTCGCCGTGGTGTCCATGGGCATAGAACTGGTGCCGCATGCCGAGCGCGCGGTCACCATCGTGGGCCGGCTGTCGCATGCCGGGGCCTGGATCTGCGTGTTCGTGGCCTTCAGCGGCGTGCTCAGCGCCTGGCAGGATACGTATTCAGCCACCACGCGGGCGCAGACGCGCTCGATCAAGGGCTATATCCAGATCGGCAAGCTGATCCTGTGCGCGGTGGGGGCGGTGCTGGTGCTCTCCATCCTGCTGGACCGCTCGCCGCTGTGGATGATCTCCGGCCTGGGCGCGCTGTCGGCGGTGCTGCTGCTGGTGTTCAAGGACACGCTGCTGTCGCTGGTGGCCAGCACCCAGCTCACCTCCAACGACATGCTGCGCATCGGCGACTGGATCGAGATGCCGCAGGCCAACGCCGACGGCTTCGTCAAGGACATCGCGCTGCATACCGTCAAGGTGCAGAACTGGGACAACACGGTCACCACCGTGCCTACCTACAAGCTGTTTTCCGAAAGCTACCGCAACTACCGCCACATGTTCGAGTCGGGCGGGCGGCGCATCAAGCGCACCCTGCGGCTGGACGCGGCCAGCGTGCGCTTCATGAGCGAGGAAGAGGGCGGGCGGCTCAAGCGCTTCGTGCTGCTGCGCGACTACCTGCAGGCCAAGGAGGACGCGCTGCTGGAGGCCAACCGCCAGCTGGGCGAGCTGGCCGAGGTGCCGGCCAACCGCCGCCGCCTGACCAACATCGGCACCTTCCGCGGCTATGCGCTGGCCTACCTGCGCCAGCACCCCGAGGTGCGCCAGGACATGGCCATGATGGTGCGCATGATGGAGCCGCAGCCCAACGGCATCCCGATCGAGATCTATTGCTTCACGGCCATCACCGCCTGGGTCGAGTACGAGCGCATCCAGGGCGACATCTTCGACCATCTGCTGGCCATCCTGCCCGAGCTGGGGCTGCGGCTGTTCCAGGAGCCCTCCGGCTCGGACCTGGGCAACCTGGCCGGCGGCATGCGCGAGGCGGCCCTGCACGAGTTCCGGCGCGAGCAGGTGGCCGCGGGCGAGGCGCCGCTGGCGCTGCGCGGCGACGGCGCCGCGCCCGTGCGATAATTTTTCTTTCCCTTTTTCCCATTCTGGAACCGTCGTTCATGAGCCTTGCCCGGGTTGGAATCGCGCAAATCAACGCCTGCGTCGGCGATCTCGCCGGCAACGCGGCCCGGGTCCTGCAAGCAGCGCAACAGGCGGCCGGGCAGGGCGCCGACGTGCTGGTCACGCCCGAGCTGGTCCTGACCGGCTATCCGCCGGAAGACCTGCTGCTGCGTCCCCGGTTTATCGAGGCGCAGCAGGCGGTGTTCGAGCGGCTTTGCCAGGACCTGGCCGGCCTGGCCGGCCTGCATGTGGTGATCGGCCATGTGCTGGCGCGCCAGGACCGCCTCTACAACGCCGCCTCCGTGGTGTGCGAAGGGCGCGTGCTGGGCAGCTACTGCAAGCGCGAACTGCCCAATTATTCGGTGTTCGACGAGCAGCGCTATTTCTCGGCCCACGGCGAAGCCTTCGGCTTCACCGTCAAGGGCGTGCGCTTCGGCCTGAACATCTGCGAGGACATCTGGTTCGAGCGCGCGCCGCGCGCGGCGGCGGCCGACGGCGCGCAGGTGCTGCTGGTGCCCAACGCGTCGCCCTACAACACCGGCAAGCAGGAAGAACGCCTGTCGGTGGCGCGGCGCAGCGTGCAGGACACCGGCTGCGCGCTGATTTACGCCAACCTGGTCGGCGGCCAGGACGAACTGGTGTTCGACGGCGCGTCGTTCGCGCTGGACGGCCAGGGCCGCATGAGCGCCCGCCTGCCGGACTTCACCGAAGGCGTGAACGTGCTCGAGGTCGATGCGCGCGGCACGGTGCGCCCGGTGACCGAACAGGCCGCCGTGCAGCCCTACGGCGTGGAAGAGCAGGTCTGGAACGCGCTGGTGCTGGGCGTGCGCGACTACCTCGGCAAGAACGGCTTTCCCGGCGCCATCATCGGCCTGTCGGGCGGCATCGATTCGGCCGTGGTGCTGGCGGTGGCGGTCGACGCCGTGGGCGCGGACAACGTGCGCGCGGTCATGATGCCCTCGCGCTATACCGCCGATATCTCGCTGACCGACGCCGCCGACATGGCCCGGCGCCTGGGCGTGCAATACGACGTGATCGCCATCGGCGAGGTGGTCGACCGCTTCGAGGAGGCGCTGGCGCCGCAGTTCGCCGGCCTGCCGGTCGACGCCACCGAGGAGAACATCCAGGCGCGCGCGCGCGGCACCTTGCTGATGGCGCTGTCCAACAAGACCGGCCGGCTGGTGCTGACCACCGGCAACAAATCGGAAATGACCACCGGCTATTGCACGCTGTATGGCGACATGGCGGGGGGCTTCGCCGTCATCAAGGACGTGCCCAAGACCCTGGTCTACCGCCTGGCGAACTGGCGCAACCAGCGCCAGCCCATCATCCCGGAACGCATCATCACCCGCCCGCCGTCGGCCGAGCTGCGGCCCGACCAGACCGACCAGGACAGCCTGCCGCCCTACGACATCCTCGACGGCATCATCGAGCGCTACATGGAGCACAACGCCTCGGCGGCCGATATCGTGGCCGCCGGCTTTCCGCGCGAGGCGGTCGAGCAGGTGGTGCGGCTGATCCGCATCAACGAATACAAGCGGCGCCAGGCCCCGCCGGGGCCCCGCATCACGCCGCGCGCGTTCGGCCGTGATTGGCGGTATCCTGTGACCAACGGATTCCGCGAGACGGTTTGAGGCCGGCGGGCACCCAATTCAGAAAAAGCCAGGACAGCACAACGTGAAACAAGTAACCGCCATCATCAAACCCTTCAAGCTGGACGAAGTGCGCGAAGCGCTGGCCGAGGTCGGCGTCAGCGGCCTGACCGTCACCGAGGTCAAGGGGTTCGGCCGCCAGAAGGGCCATACCGAGCTGTATCGCGGCGCCGAGTACGTGGTGGATTTCCTGCCCAAGATCCGCGTCGAGGTCGTGCTGGCCGACGAGATGGTCGATCCGGCCATCGAGGCCATCGTCAAGGCCGCGCGCACCGGCAAGATCGGCGACGGCAAGATCTTCGTGACCCCGGTCGAACAGGCCATCCGCATCCGCACCGGCGAGAGCGACGAAGAGGCGCTGTAGGCGCCGGGCCCGTCAGGCCCTGCCGCCGCCGCGCTCGGCGATGCGCGCGCGGTTGAGCGCCAGGGCCTCCTCGGTCGGGGTCCAGTCGTTCCAGAACGGCGCGGGAATATCCGGGAAGTCCTCGCGCGTCACGCCGGAAAATGCCGGGCGGTAGCCACGGCGCCGCATTTCCTCGACCAGCTCGCGATGCCGCCTGGCCAGATAGCCCAGGCGGGTGTAGAAGAACAGCAGATGGCCCTTGCCCAGCGTGTAGACGGCCGGCTGCGCCAGCGCGCCGCGCGCGGCGGCCTTGTGCGCCAGCGCGAAAACCCGCGGCAGTTCGCGGTATTCGGCGACCAGGTGCGGGCCACTCAGTTCTTCGACGGGGACACAATTGATGCGGGTCAAGGCAGGGCTCCTGAAGGGGGGCGGCGGCGGCCATCCGGCCACGCATTAGATCAGAAAGGCAGTGGAGCGACGGCAGATGGACAAGATGCGCCTGGACAAATGGTTATGGGCGGCGCGCTTCTACAAGACGCGCAGCCTGGCGGTGCAGGAGATCGGCAAGGGCAGGGTGCAGGTCAACGACCAGCCGGCCAAGCCGGCGCGCGAAGTGGCGCCGGGCGACGTGGTGTGCATCCGCAAGGAAGACCCGCCCATCCATGTGCGGGTATGCGCGGTCAGCGGCGTGCGCGGCCCGGCGCCGGTGGCGCGGCAGTTGTACGAGGAAACGCCGGAAAGCGCGGCGGCGCGCGAGCGGGCCGCCGAGATGCGGCGGCTGGCGCCCGAACCCGCGCTGGATATCGCCGCCGGCCGTCCCACCAAGCGCGACCGCCGCCTGATCGACAAGTGGCGCGGCTCATAGGACATCGGCAAGGCGGGGCCGCACGCCCCGCGCAGTGCAGCGGAATTGTCATCGCGGATCGCTAGGATGCGGGGGGTCATACCCACGCCACCACGCGATCCGGAGGGAATACTGGCATGCACGAACCGACGATGAGCAAGCGCCGCCTGGTGCTGAAGATGCTGGGCGGCGCGCCCATGCTGCCGCTGGGCGCCGTGGGCGCGGCCACGCTGCTGGCCGGCTGCGGGACGGGCGCCGATGGCGCGCGGGGCGCCGCGCGCGGCGCCCGGCCGCGGGGCGATTTCGTGGCGGCCGCCTTCACGTCCATGGCCGCGCCGTCGCTGGACGCACCCGGGAAAATGGCCGTCACCACCGTGGAGTCGGCCCTGGAAGTCAGCTACGGCGACGGCGGCCGGCAGACCTTCCAGCTGGGGTACGAACCGTTCTTCATGACCGGCGACAACGTGCCCGATGGCACGGGCGCGACCGTGGTCGCGGGCGGCTATCTCGATATCCATGGCCAGCCCATCATGGACCGCTCGGTGCCCGGCAAGACGCGCCAGTTCTTTTCGGACTGCCCCGACGGCATGTCCCTGCTGGCCTTGCCATCGGCCCGGGTGCCCGGCGTCAAGGGCAATACGGTGTTCGCCGTGGTGCAGTTCGAGTACGCCTCGAACAACCGGAAGGGCGAGCCCATGTACGGCCTGCTGCCGTCGCCCATCGCGGTGCTCACCCTGGCGCAGGATCCGGCCACCGGCAGGCTGGCGCTGGTCAAGTACAGCCAGGTCGATACCGCCCCGGCCCACGGCCTGTGGATCACCTGCGGCGCGAGCCTGTCGCCGTGGAACACCCATCTGGCCAGCGAAGAATACGAGCCGGACGCGACCACCGCGCGCGCCTCGGCGCAGTTCCAGGCGTTCAGCCGCAACCTGTACGGCGATCCGGCCAAGGCCAATCCGTATCACTACGGGCACCTGCCCGAAGTGGTGGTCCACCCGGACGGCACCGGCACCATCAGGAAGCATTACTGCCTGGGCCGCATCTCGCACGAGCTGATCCAGGTGATGCCCGACCAGCGCACCTGTCTGATGGGCGACGACGCCACCAACGGCGGGCTGTTCATGTTCGTGGCCGACCGCAAGGCCGACCTGTCGGCAGGCACGCTCTACGTCGCCAAGTGGCGCCAGACCTCGGGCGAGGGCCCGGGGGCCGGCGCGCTGGGCTGGATCAATCTGGGCCATGCCCGCAGCGCCGACATCGAGGCGCTGGCCGATACCCTGACGGCGGCCGACATCATGGACGTGCGCACCGCCGATCCGGGCGATGCGGCCTTCACGGCGATACGCGTGAACGGCAAGGCCAACTGGGTCAGGCTGGCGCCGGGGCGCGAGCAGGCCGCGGCTTTCCTGGAGACGCACCGCTATGCGGCCCTGATGGGCGGCACGATGGCGTTTTCCAAGATGGAAGGCACCACCGTCAATGCGCGCGACCGCATCGCCTACAGCGCCATGTCGCGCATCGAGACCTCGATGGTGGATGGCACCTCGCCCGATCTGCGCGTGCAGGGCCCCGAGCCGGGCGCGGTGTATGCGCTGAACCTGCGCGGCGGCCAGCGCGACAGCGCCGGCGCGGCGATCAACAGCGAATGGGTGCCGGTGGACATGGCGGCGGTGCCGGCCCTGGTCGGCGAGAAGCTGGCCGCGCCCGATGCGCTGGGCAACCGCCACCACGCCGACCGCATCTCCAACCCCGACAACATCAAGTTCTCGGAAAAGCTGCGCACGCTGTTCATCGGCGAGGACAGCAACGGCCACGTCAACAACTTCCTGTGGGCCTACAACGTCGACAGCGGGGCGCTCTCGCGCATCCTGTCGTGTCCGGCCGGCGGCGAGTCCACCGGCCTGCAGGCGGTCGACGAGATCAACGGCTGGACCTACATCACCAGCAACTTCCAGCACGCTGCAGACTGGGGCGGCGTACACGCCGTCGTGCGCGCCACGCTGGACCCGCTGGTCAAGGCCAACTACCGCGACGGCTTCGGCGCCTCGGTGGGGTACATCACAGGGGTAAAACTGTAGATCCCGCGTGCCTGTCCCCGCAGGGGGACTGGCACCGGCAAATCAAACCCCGCGTGCCTGTCCCCGCAGGGGGACTGCGGGGTGCCTGTCCCGCCGGGGAAAGGCACCTCGCCCCCCCCGCACCTGCCGCGTTCAGCCCCGCGCCCAGCGGGCCAGGTCCAGCGCCAGCGCGCCGGCCTGCAGTCGCCCGGCGATCTCGTCCGCGATCTGGGCGGCCGGCCGGCCCCCGGTGACGACGCGGTGGCCGGCCAGGCCGCCGGCCGCGCGGAACGCATCGTGCATGGTCCGCACCATCGACGCCTGCCCGGGTCCGCTGCGCTGCTCGACGCGGGCCAGCGCCTCGTCCAGGCCGATATCCAGCAAGGCGTAGGCGGCAGGAGCCCGCGCGGCCTGCAATTGCGCGGCGATGAGGGGCAGGAACCACGGTCCGAAGATGCCGTCCAGGTAGACGCGATAGCCGTCGGCGGCGAACGAGGCGGCGCTGCGGCACACCGCGCGGATGACCGCGGCGTTCTGCGCATCGGCCTGGGGGCGGTATGGCGGGATGGGGTGGGCCGGAAAGCCATAGAACAGATCGGACGGCAGGTGCAGGCCATGCGGATCGGCCTGCGCCAGCAGGCCACACGCGGTGGTCTTGCCCGAACCGGGCGGCCCCGAGACGATGACGATGGGAAGCATGGGCGGGTTCCTGGAGAAGGTGAGCACGGCGATATTACGCGCAGACGGGGGAGGTTCGGGCCAGTCGCGGCCCTCAGCGGCCGAACAGCGCGCCGCACTGGGCGCAGATTGCGGCGGTGATGGCCAGGCGCGCGTGGTCGCGCCGCTCGATCATGCCGATGGCGCGCACGGCCGGGCCCAGCTCGGCGGGCAGGGGCAGCACGCGCAGCTGCGGGCTGGCCTGCCAGTTGGCGCCGTTGAGCAGCGGCAACAGGGTCACGCCGACCTCCTGGCGCACCAGTTCGACCAGGGTTTCGATGGCGTTGAGCTCGAGGAACTCGTTCAGGCCCCCGCCCAGCCGGCGCACGATGCGGTCGATCTGGCGCCCGGTGCGCTGGGTGCGGTCAAAGCGCAGGAACGGGTTGGCGGCCAGCACCTCGCGCGCGTCGGCGCCGGGCGCCGAGGGGTGCGCCAGCACGACCAGCGGCTCTTCGTACAGGGGCGTCCAGCGCGTGCTGGCCATCTTGCGGCCGGCCTCGACCACCAGGGCCGCGTCCAGCTCGCCGCTCTCGACCTTGCCGGCCAGTTCGCTGGCCTTGCCGGAGAACACGCGCACGTCCAGCGCCGGGTGGTCGCGCTTCAACTGCGAAACCACCTTGGACAGGGTGCCCATGCACGAGACGATGGCGCCCACCGACACCGAGCCGGCCAGTTCGCCCGGCACATTGCGGGGCGCCTTCAGGTGGTCGTATAAATCAAGCAGCCGCTTGATTTCCGGCACCAATTCGCGTCCCGCCGCATTCAGGATGGCAAGCCGCCCGCCGCGGTCGAACAGCTCGCGGCCCAGTTCGGCTTCGAGCGCGCGCATCTGGAAGCTGACCGCGGCCTGCGTCAGCGCCACCTGCTCGGCCGCTTCCGAGAATGTGCCGTGCTGGGCCACCGCCAGGAAAGTACGCAGGAACCGTATGCTGCTCATAAAAATATTTTGAATGACGGAACAAAAAATCAAATTGATTTAATTAGATCACGAGAGTAACGTCATCAGGTTCAACTTGTGCCCGCGCTATCGATAGAGATCATCAGATGAAAGCCTTCAATTGGGTCAATCCGTACCCGTCCACCCGCATTCCCGTCTTCGCCCGCAATGTGGTGTCCACTTCGCACCCGCTGGCGGCGCAGGCCGGCCTGCGCATGCTGCTCAAGGGCGGCAATGCGGTCGATGCGGCCATCGCGGCGGCGGCGACCATCGTGCTGGTCGAACCGGTGTCCTGTGGCCTGGGCGGCGATTGCTTCGCCATCGTCTGGGACGGCCAGCAATTGCACGGCCTGAATTCGTCCGGCGTGGCGCCGGCGGCGTGGAATGTGGAGTATTTCAAGCGCAAGTACGGCACCGGCCCCGATGGGCTGGCCGTGCAGCCCAAGCGCGGCTGGGACGCCGTGACCGTGCCCGGCGTGGTGGCGGGCTGGGCCGCGCTGCACGGGAAGCTGGGCAAGCTGCCGTTCGAGCAGCTGTTCGAACCCGCCATCGAGATCGCCGAGCGCGGCTACACGGTGCCGCCGGTGGTGGCGCATAAATGGGCCGCCGCGGCCGCCGAGCTGAGCGAGCAGCCCGGCTACGCCCAGGCGTTCATGCCCGAGGGGCGCGCGCCGCGGGTGGGCGAGCATTTCCGCTTCCCGGACGCCGCGTACGCGCTGCGCCGCATCGCCGCCTCGGGCGGACGCGACTTCTACGAGGGCGAGCTGGCCGAGCGCATCGCCGCATTCAGCCAGGAGTGCGGCGGCGCCATGACGCTGGAGGACCTGCGCAATTACCGCCCCGAATGGGTCAAGCCGATTTCCCGCTCGTACCGCGGCTACGAATTGCACGAGATCCCGCCCAACGGGCAGGGCATCGCCGCGCTGATCGCGCTGGGCATCTGCGAGCGTTTCGACCTGGCCGACATGCCGGTCGATTCGGTGCAATCGCAGCACCTGCAGATCGAGGCCATGAAGCTGGCGTTCTCCGACCTGTACCGCTATGTGGCCGACCCGCGCAGCATGGAAGTCACGCCGCAGCAGATGCTCGACGACGCGTACCTGGACAGCCGGGCCAGGCTGATCGACCCGGACCGCGCCACGCATTTCGAGGCGGGGCGCCCGCATGCCGGCGGCACCATCTATCTGACCGCCGCCGACGAGAACGGCATGATGATCTCGTTCATCCAGTCCAACTACATGGGCTTCGGCTCGGGCGTGGTCGTGCCGGGCACCGGCATCAGCCTGCAGAACCGCGGCGTGGGCTTCTCGATGAACCCGGCCTCGGCCAACGTGGTGGAAGGCGGCAAGCGGCCGTTCCACACCATCATCCCGGGCTTCCTGACGCGCGGCGGCAAGCCGGTCATGAGCTTTGGCGTGATGGGCGGCGACATGCAGCCGCAGGGCCATCTGCAGACCGTCATCCGCATGCTGGACTACCACCAGCAGCCGCAGGCGGCCTGCTGCGCGCCGCGCTGGAAGGTCAACCGCGATTTCACGCTGGACATCGAGTCCACCATGAACCGCGCGACGGTCGAAGGGCTGAAGAACCTGGGCCATCGCCTGAAGGCGGTGGACGACCCGTACATGGACTTCGGCGCGGGCCAGTTCATCTGGCGCATGGCGGAAAGCGACAACGATCTCGGCTACGTGGCGGCCAGCGACAGCAGGCGCGACGGGCAGGCCGTAGGCTTCTGACGCGCCTGCGGGCGCACGACCACCAAGGGGAACTCCACAACATGACCAAGACCAAGAGCCTGAGCATGATGATGGGCGCGGCCGTGCTGGCCGGCGCGGGCGGCGCCGCCCTGGCGCAGGACCTGCGCATCGGCCTGCAGGAAGACCCGGACGTGCTCGATCCGCACCGCGCCCGTACCTATGTGGGCCGCATCGTCTTCACCTCGCTGTGCGACAAGCTGGTCGATATCGACGAGAAGCTGCAGTTCGTGCCGCAGCTGGCGCAGTCGTGGCGCTTCAGCGAGGACAACAAGACGCTGACGTTCAAGCTGCGCACCGACGTGCAGTTCCACGACGGCAGCAAGTTCGACGCCGCGGCGGCGCGCGCCAACCTGGAGCGCGCCATGACGCTGCAGGACAGCATGCGCAAGGGCGAACTGGCCTCGGTCGAGAAAATCGAGGCGCCCGATCCCGCCACCCTGGTGCTGACGCTCAAGCGTCCCGACGCCACCTTGCTGGCGCAGCTGTCCGACCGCGCCGGCATGATGCTCTCGCCCAAGGCGTTCGAGGGCGACGCGGCCGCGGTGGGCCGCAAGCCGATCTGCTCGGGCCCCTACAAGTTCGTCGAACGGGTGCAGAACGACCGCATCGTGCTGCAGAAGTTCGACCAGTACTACGATGCCAAGGATTACCACTTCGACAAGCTGGTGTTCCTGCCCATTCCGGACACCACGGTGCGCCTGTCCAATCTGCGCGCCGGCGGGCTGGACATCCTGGAGCGCATGAACCCCTCGGACGCGCCGCAGGTCAAGAACGACGCCAGCGTGCAGTTCATGCCGGTGTCGGGGCTGGGTTTCCAGGAGGTATTCTTCAATACGGGCAACGGCAAGCGCGCCGAGACCAACCCGTTCAAGGACCGACGGGTGCGCCAGGCGCTGGCCCTGTCGATCGACCGCGCCATCATCAACGAAGTGGCCGGCGGCGGCATCTTCGATCCGGCCAGCCAGCCGTTCCCGCCGGCCAGCCCCTATCACAGCGACAAGTTCCCGGTGCCCAAGCGCGATGTCGAGCGCGCCCGCGCGCTGCTCAAGGAAGCCGGCCTGCAGAAGGTCAAGGCCGAGTTCGCCTTCGGCAACAACACCACGACGTCGGCCATCGCCGAAATGATCCAGGCCATGGCGGCCGAGGCCGGCTTCGAGCTGAGCCTGCGGCCCACCGAGTACGCCGCCATGCTCAACGAGGCGCAGGCCGGCAACTTCGAGATGATCATGCGCGGCTGGTCGGGCCGGGTCGATCCGGACGGCAACATCTACCAGTTCGTGACCTGCAAGGGCGCGCTGAACGACGGCCGCTACTGCAATCCCGAGGTCGACAAGCTGCTGGCCGAGGCGCGCACCGTGCCCGACCAGGCCAAGCGCAAGGCGATCTACGACCAGGCGCAGGCGCTGCTGCAGGCCGACACGCACGACATCTACCTGTACTACCAGCCGTGGCCGTTCGTGCTGGGCAAGAACGTGCGCGGCTTCAAGCCGTACCCGGACGGCATGGTGCGCCTGAAGGGCGTGACGCTGGCCAAGTAGCGACGGTGGGGGCGGCGGGCCGCCGCGGCGGCCGGCTGCCGCGATCGGCGCGGCGCGCGGGCGCCGCCGCGCCCGTTTTTCGGTGGCGACCATGTTCAAACTGATCCTGCGACGCGTCGTCGTGGCGATCCCGACGCTGATCCTGGTGTCGATGATCGTCTTCATGCTGCAGAAAATCCTGCCCGGCGATCCGGTGCTCACGCTGGCCGGCGAGGAGCGCGATCCCGCGGTGCTGGACTACCTGCGCGAGAAATACCGCCTCAACGACCCGCTGCCGGTGCAGTACGGCGCCTGGGTGACCCAGGTGCTGCAGGGCGACCTGGGCAAGTCCATGCGCACCGATGTGCCGGTGCTGACCCTGATCGCGCAGAAGCTGCCGGTGACCCTGCAACTGGCGGTCATGGCGATGGCGTTCGCGCTGCTGGCGGGCATTCCCCTGGGCATCGTCGCCGCCGTGCGCAAGGGCACGGCGGTCGAGATGGGCGCCAACATGGCGGCGCTCTCGGGCATGTCCATCCCCAATTTCTGGCTGGGCATCATCCTCATCATGGTGGTCTCGGTGCAGTGGAAGCTGCTGCCCGCCTCGGGGTACGTCTCGCCGGCGGAGGACTTCTGGCTTTCCATCAAGACCATGCTGATGCCGGCCCTGGTGCTGTCCACGGCGATCGCCGCCTACCTGATGCGGCATACCCGTTCGGCCATGCTGGAGGCGCTGTCGGCCGATTACGTGCGCACCGCGCGGGCCAAGGGCGTTTCGCCGCGCAAGGTGGTGCTGCGCCACGCGCTGCGCAACGCGCTGATGCCCATCGTGACGCTGGCGACGCTGCTGTTCGGCGAGTTGCTGGCCGGGGCGGTGCTGACCGAGCAGGTCTTCACCATCCCGGGCTTCGGCAAGCTGATCGTCGACGCCGTCTTCAACCGCGACTACGCCGTGGTGCAGGGGGTGGTGCTGTGCGTGGCGGTCGGCTTCATCGTCATGAACCTGCTGGCCGACATCCTGTACATCCTGGTCAATCCCCGTCTGAGGCACGCATGAGCGCACCCATCGCAAGCGCGGGCATGGGCGCGCCGCGCCGCGCCAACCGTTCCTGGGGCAAGTTCCGCCGCAACCGGATCGCGATGCTGGGCGCGCTCATCGTGCTGGCGTTCGTCGTGCTGGCGCTGCTGGCGCCCTGGGTGGCCAGCCACGACCCGTTCCAGACCAGCTTCATGACCATCCGCAAGGCGCCCTCGGCGGCGTTCTGGATGGGCACCGACGAACTGGGCCGGGACATCTTCAGCCGCATGGTGTACGGCGCGCGCGCCTCGCTGATGGCGGGCATGGTGTCGGTGCTGATCGCCCTGGCGGTGGGCGTGCCGTTCGGACTGGCCGCGGGCTATTTCGGCGGCTGGACCGACAGCGTCATCTCGCGCGCCACCGAGGCGCTGCTGGCCATCCCGTTCCTGATCCTGGCGATCGCGTTGGCCGCCTTCCTGGGCCCCAGCCTGACCAACGCCATGATCGCCATCGGCGTATCGGCCGCGCCCAAGTTCATCCGGCTGACGCGCGGCCAGGTGCTGGCGGTCAAGAACGAGGACTACGTGCAGAGCGCGCGCGCCCTGGGCGCCTCGGACCTGCGCATCATCGGCCGCCACGTCTTTCCCAATGTCATGCCGCCGCTGATCGTGCAGGCCACCATCACCATCGCCACCGCCATCATCGCCGAGGCCAGCCTGTCGTTCCTGGGGCTGGGCCTGCAGCCGCCCAATCCATCCTGGGGGTCGATGCTCAACACGGCCAAGAACTTCATGACCCAGGCGCCCTGGATGTCCATCTTCCCCGGCTCGGCGATCTTCCTGGTGGTGCTGGGCTTCAACCTGTTGGGCGACGGCCTGCGCGATGCGCTGGATCCGCGCCAGGAGAAATAGGCATGGACGCCACCCGTGTAGTGCAGGTAGATGGCCTGAGCGTGCGCTTCAACACCCCGGGGCGGGTGGTCCAGGCCGTCAATGATGTGTCCTTCCACGTCGACCGCGGCGAGACGCTGGCCATCGTCGGCGAATCGGGCTCGGGCAAGTCGGTGACTTCGCTGGCGCTGATGCGGCTGGTCGAGTACGGCGGGGGGCGGCTCAGCGCGACCGGCATGCGTCTGCGCCGGCGCGGCGGCGACGTGCTGGACCTGGCGCGCGCCGACGAGCGCACCCTGCAGCGGGTGCGCGGCGCCGATGTGGCGATGATCTTCCAGGAGCCGATGACCTCGCTCAACCCCAGCTTCACCGCCGGCAACCAGATCGCCGAGGCGCTGCAACTGCACCAGGGGCTGGACGCGGCCGGCGCGCGCGCCGAGGCGCTGCGCATGCTGGAGCGGGTGCGCATCCCGGAGGCCCGCGCCATCCTGGACCGCTATCCGCACCAGCTCTCGGGCGGCATGCGCCAGCGCGTGATGATTGCCATGGCGCTGTCGTGCAAGCCGCAACTGCTGATCGCCGACGAACCCACCACCGCGCTGGATGTCACCATCCAGGCGCAGATCCTGCAGCTGATACGCCAGCTCCAGGAGGAAATGGACATGGGCGTCATCTTCATCACCCACGACATGGGCGTGGTGGCCGAGGTGGCCGATCGCGTGCTGGTGATGTACCGCGGCGACAAGGTCGAGGAGGGCGGGTGCGACGGCGTGTTCGCCGCGCCGCGCCACGCCTATACGCGCGCCTTGCTGTCGGCGGTGCCGCGGCTGGGCGCCATGCAGGGCACCGACCAGCCGGCGCCGTTTCCGCTGTTGCAGGTCGACCAGGCCGAGGCGGCCCCGCGGGCCGGGGCGGCCGAGACGGACACCGTGCGCCGCGACGGCGGTCCGGTGCTGAAAGTGCGTGGGCTGGTGACGCGGTTCGATATCGCCGATGGCATCTTCGGGCGGGTCGGCAAGCGCGTGCATGCGGTCGAACAGGTCAGCTTCGACCTGTTTCCCGGCGAGACGCTGGCGCTGGTGGGCGAGTCCGGTTGCGGCAAGACCACCACGGGCCGCTCGCTGCTGCAGCTGGTCAAGAGCCAGGGCGGCAGCATCGAGTTCGACGGCCGCGACATCGGCGTGCTGCGCGGCGCGGCCATGCAGTCGCTGCGGCGCCATATCCAGTTCATCTTCCAGGATCCGTTCGCCTCGCTCAATCCGCGCATGACCGTGGGCGACTCGATCATGGAGCCCCTGCTGGTGCACAGGACGGCCAGCGGGCGCGCCGCGCGCGAGCGCGTGCGCTGGCTGATGGACAAGTGCGGGCTGTTGCCCGAAATGACCGACCGATATCCACACGAGTTCTCGGGCGGGCAGCGCCAGCGCATCTGCATCGCGCGCGCGCTGGCGCTGAACCCCAAGGTGGTGATCGCCGACGAATCGGTCTCGGCGCTGGATGTCTCGATCCAGGCGCAGATCGTCAACCTGTTGCTGGACCTGCAGCGCGAACTGGGAGTGTCGTACCTGTTCATCTCGCACGATATGGCGGTGGTCGAGCGCGTCAGCCACCGCGTGGCCGTCATGTACCTGGGCCAGATCGTGGAGATCGGCCCGCGCCGCGCCATTTTCGAGAACCCGCAGCATCCCTATACCCGCAAGCTGATGGCGGCGGTGCCGATCGCCGATCCGCGTCGGCGCCACCGCGAGCGCTCGCTATTGGTCGACGAGATTCCCAGCCCGGTGCGCAAGGTGGGCGACGAGCCGGTGGTCGCGCCGCTGGTGCGGGTGGGCGACGGCCACTACGTGGCGCGCCATCCGGTGGGCGTGTACGCCTGAGGTCAGCGCCGCTCCAGCGCCAGCTTCAGGCCGAAGGCGATGAACACGCCGGCGCTCAGGCGGTCGAGCCCGCGGGCCACCGAGGGGCGCGCCAGCCAGCGCGATAGCGGCCGGGTGGCCGCCACCAGCGCGGCGAACCACAGCAGGCCCAGCACGGCGTGCAGCGCGGCCAGCAGCAGGCTGAACCCCAGCACATCCACCCCGGCGGGGATGAATTGCGGCAGGAACGTGACGTAGAAGACGCCGACCTTGGGATTGAGCATGTTGGTCAGGCAGCCGCGCCAGAACCATTGCAAGGCGCCGCCGCCGACCGGCGCGGCCGGCAGCGCGCCGGGGGCCGCGTCGCCGGCGCGCCGGCGCAGGCTGCGGGCCAGCAGGCGCGCGCCCAGCCAGCACAGGTAGGCCGCCCCGGCGATGCGCAGCGCGTCGTAGGCCAGCGAGGACGCCGCCAGCAGCGCGCCCAGCCCGAGGGCGGCGGCCACGCCCCAGGCCAGGCAGCCGGCGCATACGCCCAGGCCGGCCAGCAGCGCGCGGCGCGGCCCGTCCAGCGCCGCGGTACGCAGCACCAGGGCGGTGTCCAGGCCCGGGGTGATGGTGAGCAGGGTGGCGGCCAGCGTGAAGGCCAGCAGGGCGGCAAGCGGTGTCATGGCGAGGGACGGAGCAGGCGCGGCGCGCGAGCGCGCGGGCAGTTATCATTGCCGGTCTTTGGCAACCCAGCAACTGGATCAGGCACTCTTCATGGCCCTGCGCGCAACCATTTACAAGGCGGACCTGCATGTCGCCGATACCGACCGCCACTATTATGCCAGCCACGGCCTGACGATCGCGCGTCATCCGTCCGAGACCGACGAGCGCATGATGGTGCGCGTGCTGGCCTACGCGCTGCACGCCGACGAACAGCTCGCTTTCACCAAGGGCCTGAGCGACACCGACGAGCCGGACCTCTGGCGCAAGGACCTGACCGGCGATATCGAGTTGTGGGTCGAGGTCGGCCAGCCCGACGAGCGGCGCATCCTCAAGGCCTGCGGGCGCGCCGCCGAGGTCGTGGTGTATTGCTACGGCGGCCATGCCTCGCAGGTCTGGTGGGACGGCGTGCGCGGCAAGCTGGAGCGCGCGCGCAACCTGCGCGTGGTCTGCCTGCCTGCCGCGCAGACCCAGGCGCTGGCGCAGCTGGCGCGCCGCACCATGCAGGTGCACGTCAACATCTCCGACGGCGCGGCCTTCGTCAGCACCGACGAGGGCCAGGTCCAGGTCGAGCCGCAATCCTGGCGCTGACGCGCGCGAGGTGCCTGTCCCTGCGGGGACAGGCACCCGGGGCAGCCACAGCGCGCCGGATCAGCCGCGCGCCTCGCGTCCTTGCCATGCCAGCAGCAGCAGGACGGCGGCGGCGGCGGGAAAGACCGTCAGAGTGACGATGGACCAGCCGCCATGGGCCAGCAGCTGGCCGGACGAGAACGAGGCGGCGGCCACGCAGCCGAACACCAGCAGGTCGTTGAGCGCCTGTACGCGCAGGCGTTCGTGCGGCTCGCAACAGTCGGCCAGCATGGCGGTGGCGCCGATGAAGCCAAGGTTCCAGCCCACGCCCAGCAGGACCAGCACGGCCCAGAAATGCGGCACGCTCAGGCCGGTCAGCGCGACGCCGGCCGCGGCCAGCATGAGCGCCAGGCCCAGCGCGGTGACCGGCAGCTTGCCGAAACGCTCGATCAGCCGGCCGGTGACGAAGCTGGGGGCATACATGGCCAGCACATGCCACTGGATGCCCAGGGCGGCGGCGGCGACGCCGTGGCCGCAGTCGACCATGGCCAGCGGGGCGGCGGTCATGACCAGGCTCATCAAGCCGAACGACACCACCCCAGCCGCGGCCGCGACGATGAAGCGCGGCGTGCGCGCGATGCGCGCCAGCGGCCGGCCGGCCTGCGCCGCGGCCAGGCCCACCGGCACGGCGCGCAGCCGGCTGACCACGCCCAGCGCCAGCAGCGCCAGCGCGGCCTGCGAGACGAAGCTGCCGGCGAAGGGCGCCGCGGGCCACAGGTTGCGGGTCCAGAGGGCGGTATTGGTGCCCAGCACGGCCGCCACCAGGCCGGCGCTCATGATGGCCGAAATGGCGCGCGGCCGGTGCTCGGGGCGCACCCCGTCGGTGACGGCGTGGCGGTAGCTCTGCACGTAGGCGCCGTACAGGCCGGCCAGCGCCGTGCCGGCACAGAACAGCGCGAACCGGCCGCTCCAGATGCCCCAGGCGGCCAGCAGGCCGCCCAGCAGGCCCAGCAGGGCGCCCAGCTGGTAGCCACCGCGCCGGCCGCGGCGGCGCATCATGGCGGCCGCGGGCAGGATGCCGGCGGCCAGGCCGAGGTTGTACAGGCTGACCGGCAGCGTCGCCAGCCCCGGGTCGCTGGCCAGCATCTGGCCCACCAGGCCGCCCATCGAGATGACGATGGCGGGGCTGGCCCCGCCCAGCGCCTGCGCACAGCTGAGCAGGCGCGTGTTGCGGCGGATATGCGGCGATTCGGCGGTCGTGGTCATGGGCACCAGGCGCGAACAGGGCGCGGCGGGCCGCCGCGCAACCCTGATTCTGCGTCAAAACCGCCCGCGGTGTCAGCGCGGCGCGACAGGCGCGCGCGCCAGCGACCAGAAGGCGGGCAGGAAGCACTCGGCCACCAGCAGCGGCTGGCCGGCGCGCCAGAAGGCGGAGCGGCGCGCCCACAGCGTCGGTTCGGGGCCGCCGGCCGGCGCGCGCGCGATGGCGGTGGCATGGAAGGGCACGCCGGCGGCCAGCCGGCGGCATACGAAGACCGAGCGATGGATGCCGGGGTCGTTGTACAGCATGTCGGCCAGCGGGCGCGTCAGCAGGCGCCGCATGCCCTGCCAGACGCCATGCGAGGCGCGCAGCGGCGTGAGGCTGCGCGCCACGACGCTGTCCACGCCGTCGATCGACATCAGCACTTCGCGCACCCAGACCGGGCTGTGCGGGGCGATGCGCATGCCGTCGGCCTCGTCGCGGGGCGCGCCGGTAGGGTATTCGGCCAGCACGCGCAGGCGTACGTGGCCCAGCTGGCGCAGGCCGGCGGTCAGCGCGCCGGGGCGGAACAGCCAATACTTGCGCAAGGGGTCCAGCGTCGAGGGCGCGGCGGGCAGCCAGCCGCGCGCGAGGGGAATGGGGGTGGTCATGGCTGTGTATTATGCCAAGCCGGCGCGGCGCCCGTGGTGCAGGCCCTACAATACGCGCCATGGAAAAAGTACGCATCTCCAAGCTGATGTCCGAGCGCGGGCTCTGTTCGCGCCGCGAGGCCGACAGCTATATCGAACGGGGCTGGGTGCGCGTGGACGGCGTGGTGGTGTCCGAGCTGGGCGCGCGCGCCTTTCCCGATCAGGTCATCACGCTGGAGCGCGCCGCGGCCGCGCGCCAGACCGCGCGGGTCACCATCCTGCTACACAAGCCCGTGGGCTATGTATCGGGACAGGCCGAGAAAGGCTACACCCCGGCGGTGGCGCTGATCGACGCGCGCTCGCGCTATGCGGGCGACCGCGCGCCCCAGCGCTTCGAGCGCGGCCAGCTGCAGGGCCTGGCCGTGGCCGGACGGCTCGATATCGATTCGCAGGGCCTGCTGGTCCTCACGCAGGACGGCCGTATCGCCAAAAAGCTGATCGGCGAAGACTCCGAGGTCGACAAGGAATACCTGGTGCGGGTGCAGGGCCGGCTGTCCGAAGCGGGGCTGGCCCTGCTCAACCATGGCCTGTCGCTCGACGGCAAGCCATTGCGCCCGGCCCAGGTGCGCTGGCAGAACGCCGACCAGCTGCGTTTCGTGCTGCGCGAGGGCAAGAAACGCCAGATCCGCCGCATGTGCGAGCTGGTGGGGCTGCGCGTGGTGGGCTTGAAGCGGGTGCGCATCGGCCGGGTGTCGCTGGGCGACCTGCCGGTGGGCCAATGGCGCTATCTGCGCGCCGACGAGCGCTTCTGAGCGACGTAACCGTTTCAGTCGATTTCCAAGCGGCCGCCGCGGCCCGGCGATTAACGCAAATTTAAAAACGCCGGGTTATTCTGGCCTGCCAGTGCCTTGTTGCTCAGGCGCTCCATCAGGAATTCGACGAAGATGCGCGTCTTGGCCGGCAGCATGCGGGTGTCCGTGACCGCGTAGACCGGGAACGGCCCGGCCAGCCAGTCGGGCAGGATGCGCTTGAGGCGGCCCGATTCGATGTCCTCGCGCACATTGCCCATGGGCGCGAGGATCGCGATGCCGGCGCCCAGCGTGGCCAGGTTGCGCACCATCGACACACTGTTGACCGAAAAGCGGTTGCCCGGGGTGATCTCGATGTGGCGCTCGCCGCTGTTCAGGGGCCAGCGCGTGACGCGGCCCGTGCCGGCGCGGAACTCGATGCATTCGTGGCGGGGCAGGTCATCGGGGTGCTGCGGTTCGCCGTGGCGCGCCAGGTAATCGGGCGATGCATACAGGTGGGCTGGCAGCACGCCCAGCAGGCGGGCGATGTGGGTGGAGTCGGGCAGATCGCCGATCTCGATCGACACATCGCAGGTCTGGAAAACCCGTTCGGCGTGCTCGGGGCTGGCCAGGTCCAGGTAGAAGTTGACCTCCGGGTAGCGGCGCGAGAACTCCGTGAACGCCTCGGACAGGAAGTCGGTGCCGAAGTCGGCCGGCATGTTCACGCGCAGCGGACCCGACGGCGTCTCGACCAGGTTCTGCAGCTCTTCATGGGCGATGCGCGCTTCGGCCACGATGCGCTGGCAGCGCTCGAAGTACAGCTGCCCGGCTTCGGTCAGCTCGACCCGGCGCGTGGTGCGGCTGAGCAGCCTCAGGCCGACCGAGCGCTCCAGTTCGGCCACCTGGCGCGACAGGGTGGATTTGGGAATGGCCAGGTTCTCGGCGGCGCGGCTGAAGCTGAGCGTCCTGGCCACTTCGACGAAGAGTTCCATGCCTTGCAGACGGTTCATGGCGGATGGTGAGAGGGCGAAAGATGAGATTGTCCCATATTTGGAATGATGTTTTCGAAAACAAGTTGTTTGTTTCCACCGCGGGATAACGCAAAATGCTCGTTTTGCAACGCAGCACTATGTTGGCCGGCAAGCCCGCATGGCGGGCGCGGTGTGTTTCCTTTTTTGCGTTGTGGCGTGCAGCGGGTGCGCACAGGCATCCCGGCGCTTGGTTTGAACGGAAAGGCAAGCTATGAAGAATAACTATCTGGTCGGGCGCGGCATCGCCGCGCTTTCCTTGGCGGCATTGACCCTGACGCTGGCCGCGTGCGGCAAGGAACAGCAGGCGGCGCAGGGAGGCGGGCAACCGCAGGTCGGGGTGGTCACCCTGAAAACCCAGTCGGTGGCGCTGTCCAGCGAACTGCCCGGCCGCACCGCCGCCTACCGCATCGCCGAAGTGCGCCCGCAGGTCAGCGGCATCGTCCAGAAGCGCCTGTTCACCGAAGGCGGCGAAGTCGCCGCCGGCCAGCAGCTCTACCAGATCGACCCGGCGCTGTACCAGGCCGAGGTCGACAGCCGCCGGGCCGCGCTGGCGCGCGTCCAGGCGCAGTTGAAGACCGCCACGCTGCTGGTGCAGCGCTACAAGCCGCTGGTCGATACCCGCGCGGTCAGCCGGCAGGCCTACGACGATGCGGTCGCCGCGCGCGACCAGGCCTCGGCCGACGTGCTGGCGGCCAAGGCCGCGCTGGAAACCGCGCGCATCAACCTGGTCTATACCAAGGTGCTGGCGCCGATCGGCGGCATCATCGGCCGCTCCAACGTCACCGAAGGCGCGCTGGTGACGGCCAACCAGAGCGCGGCGGTCGCGGCGGTCCAGCAGATCGACCCCATCTACGTCGATGTGACGCAGTCCAGCGTGCAGCTGCTGCGCCTGAAAAGCGCCCTGGACAGCGGCTTGCTGCAGCGCGAGGCCGACGAGCAGTCGGCGCGCGTGACGCTGACGCTGGAAGACGGCACGCAGTACGACCAGGACGGCAAGCTGCAATTCTCCGAGGTCACCGTCGACCCGGGCACCGGCTCGGTGCTGCTGCGCGCCGTGTTCCCCAATCCGCAGCGCAAGCTGCTGCCGGGGATGTTCGTGCGCGCCCGGCTGGCCGAGGGCGTGGCGTCCGAGGGCCTGCTGGTGCCGCAGCGCGGCGTCACGCGCAACCAGCGCGGCCTGCCCACCGCGCTGGTGGTCAACGCCGACAACAAGGTCGAACTGCGCACGATCAAGACCGATCGCGCCATCGGCGACCAATGGCTGGTGAGCGGCGGCCTGGCGGCCGGCGACCGCGTGATCGTCGAAGGCCTGCAATCCGTGCGCCCGGGCGCCGAGGTCAAGGCGGCCGAATGGAGCCCGCCCGCATCCAGGGCCGCCGCGCAACCGGCCGCCGCGAAGTAAGGGAGTCCCCGCATGGCAAAGTTTTTCATCGACAGGCCGGTGTTCGCCTGGGTGATCGCGATTGTGCTGATGATGGCCGGCGCGCTCTCCATCCTGAGCCTGCCGGTCGCGCAATATCCGAACATCGCGCCGCCCGCCATCAGCATCAACGTGACCTATCCGGGCGCCTCGGCCCAGACCGTGCAGGATACGGTGGTGCAGGTCATCGAGCAGCAGATGAACGGCATCGACAACCTGCAGTACATCTCGTCGGAAAGCAATTCCGACGGCAGCATGTCGATCACGCTCACGTTCTCGCAAGGCACCAACCCGGACACGGCGCAGGTGCAGGTGCAGAACAAGCTGGCGGTGGCGCAGCCGCTGCTGCCGCTGGAAGTGCAGCAGCAGGGCATCCGCGTCACCAAGGCCACCAAGAACTTCCTGATCGTCGCCGGCTTCGTGTCGACCGACGGCACCATGGACAAGTCCGACCTGGCCGACTATGTGGCCTCGTACATCCAGGATCCGATCAGCCGCACGCCCGGCGTGGGCGACTTCCAGCTGTTCGGCGCGCCATACGCCATGCGCATATGGATCAGCCCCGAGAAGCTGGTCAATTTCGGCCTGACCGCCTCCGACGTCACCACCGCGATCCGCGAGCAGAACGTGCAGGTCTCGTCCGGCCAGCTGGGCGGCCAGCCGGCGGTGCGCGGCCAGCAGCTCAACGCCACGGTGATCGGGCCGTCGCGGCTGCAGACCCCGGAAGAGTTCGGCCGCATCCTGCTCAAGGTCAACAGCGACGGCTCGCAGGTGCGCCTGAAGGACGTGGCCAGCATCGAGCTGGGCGCGCAGACGTACGCCATCGACAGCTACTACAACGGCAAGCCCGCCTCGGGCCTGGCCATCAAGCTGGCCAGCGGCGCCAACGCGCTCGATACCGCCCAGGCGGTGCGCGACACCATCAACGGCCTCAAGCCGTACTTCCCGCCGGGCATGGACGTGGTGTACCCGTACGACACCACTCCCTTCGTCAGCCTGTCGATCGAGGGCGTGGTGAAGACGCTGTTCGAAGCGGTGCTGCTGGTCTTCCTGGTGATGTACCTGTTCCTGCAGAACGTGCGCGCCACGCTCATCCCCACGCTGGCCGTGCCGGTGGTGCTGCTGGGCACGTTCGGGGTGCTGGCGGCGTTCGGCTATTCGATCAACACCCTGACCATGTTCGGCATGGTGCTGGCCATCGGCCTGCTGGTCGACGACGCCATCGTGGTGGTCGAGAACGTCGAGCGCGTGATGGCCGAGGAGGGGATCTCGCCGCGCCAGGCCACCCGCAAGTCGATGAGCCAGATTACCGGCGCGCTGATCGGCATCGCCATGGTGCTGGCGGCCGTGTTCGTGCCCATGGCCTTCTTCGGTGGCT
Source organism: Bordetella genomosp. 6 (assembly GCF_002119705.1). NCBI lineage: Bacteria > Pseudomonadati > Pseudomonadota > Betaproteobacteria > Burkholderiales > Alcaligenaceae > Bordetella > Bordetella genomosp. 6. The sequence goes on along the minus strand of NZ_CP021107.1, from coordinate 2,527,767 downwards.
CGACCGGAGTGATCTATCGCCAGTTCTCCATCACCATCGTGTCGTCCATGGTGCTGTCGGTGGTGGTGGCCATTGTGTTCACGCCGGCGCTTTGCGCCACCATGCTCAAGCCCATCCCGAAGGGGCATCATGGCTCCAAGAAGGGCTTTTTCGGCTGGTTCAACCGCAACTTCGAGCGTTCCAGCCAGGCCTACGCCAACAACGTGGCCCGCAGCATGGGCCGCACCAAGCGCCTGCTGCTGATCTACGTGGTGATCCTGCTGGGCATGGCGTGGATGTTCATGCGCATCCCCACCGCGTTCCTGCCGGACGAGGATCAGGGCATCCTGTTCGCCCAGGTGCAGGCGCCGGCCGGCGCCACCAGCGAGCGCACCCAGGCCACGATCGACGCGGCGGTGAAGTACCTGCTGGAAGACGAGAAGGAATCGGTGGCCTCGGTATTCGCGGTCAACGGCTTCAGCTTCGGCGGCCGCGGCCAGAACGCCGCCATCCTGTTCATCAAGCTGCGCGACTGGAACGAACGCAAGGGCGCCGAGCACCGCGCCGCCGCGGTGGCCGCGCGCGCCAACGCCAGGTTCCGCGCCGAGCTGCGCGACGCGCAGGCGGCCGTGTTCGCCCCGCCCGCGGTGATGGAGCTGGGCAACGCCACCGGCTTCGACTTCCAGCTGCAGGACCGCGCCGGCGTCGGCCACGAGAAGCTGCTGGCGGCGCGCAACCAGCTGCTGAAAGAGGCCGGCGAGAGCCCGCTGCTGGTGGCCGTGCGTCCCAACGGCATCGAGGATGCGCCGCAGTACCAGCTGGACATCGATCGCGAGAAGGCGCGCGCGCTCGGCGTGTCGATCACCGAGATCAACAACACCCTGGCCACCGCCTGGGGCTCGTCGTACGTCAACGATTTCATCGACCGCGGCCGGGTCAAGAAGGTGTTCGTGCAGGGCGAGGCGTCCTCGCGCATGCTGCCGCAGGACCTGGACAAATGGTACGTGCGCAACAACGCGGGCGACATGGTGCCGTTCTCGGCCTTCTCGTCGGCGCAATGGACCTTCGGGCCGCAGAAGCTGAACCGCTACAACGGCGTGCCGTCGTACAACATCCAGGGCCAGGCCGCGCCGGGCTACAGCTCGGGCGACGCCATGGCCGAGATGGAACGCCTGGCCAACAAGCTGCCGCTGGGCATCGGCTACGACTGGACCGGCCTGTCGTTCGAGGAGCGCCTGTCGGGCGCGCAGGCGCCGGCGCTGTACGCGATTTCGCTGATCGTGGTGTTCCTGTGCCTGGCCGCGCTCTATGAAAGCTGGAGCATTCCCACGGCGGTGATGCTGGTGGTGCCGCTGGGCGTGGTGGGGGCCTTGCTGGCCACCCTGACGCGCGGCCTGTCCAACGACGTGTACTTCCAGGTGGGGCTGCTGACCACCATCGGGCTGGCGGCCAAGAACGCCATCCTGATCGTGGAGTTCGCCAAGGAGCACTACGAAGAGGGCGCCAGCCTGACCGAGGCGGCGGTGCACGCCGCGCGCCAGCGCCTGCGCCCCATCCTGATGACGTCGCTGGCGTTCATCCTGGGCGTGGTGCCGCTGGCCATCTCCACCGGCGCCGGCTCGGGCAGCCAGAACGCCATCGGCACGGGCGTGATCGGCGGCATGCTGACCGGCACCTTCCTGGCGATCTTCTTCGTGCCCCTGTTCTTTGTCCTTACCCTGCGCCTGTTCAAGGTCAAGCGCGCCTCGGAGAACCGCGAGGACGACGACCCGCACGGCGGCGCCCAGCCGGCCGCGCACGGAGGACAGCCGCAATGAAACCCGTCGTCATGAGAACCTTGTTGTCCCTTGCCGTGGCCACGGCCCTGGCCGGCTGCTCGCTGGCGCCCACCTACGAGCGCCCGCAGGCGCCGGTCGACGCGGCCTATCCGTCCGGCCCGGCCTACGGCGCGCCGGGCCAGGCCGCCGCAGGCGTGCCGGCCGCCGCCGACGTGGGCTGGCGCGATTTCTTCGGCGACCCGCTGCTGCAGGAGCTGCTGGCGCTGTCGCTGGCCAACAACCGCGACCTGCGGGTCGCCGCGCTCAACGTGGAGGCGGCGCGCGCGCAGTACCGCATCCAGCGCGCCGACCTCGCGCCCAGCGTGGGCGTGGGCGGCAATGGTTCGGTGCAGCGCACCCCGGCCGACCTCAACCCGAGCGGGCAGGCCGGCATCAGCCGCAGCTACCAGGTCGGCGCCAGCCTGTCGACCTGGGAGCTGGACCTGTTCGGGCGGATCCGCAGCCTCAGCGAGCAGGCGCTGCAGCTCTACCTGGCGCAGGACGAAACGCGCGTGGCCACCCAGCTGACGCTGGTGGCCGAGACCGCCAACGCCTACCTGACGCTGCGCGCCGACCAGGAGCTGCTGGCGCTGACGCGCCAGACGCTGGCGGCCCAGCAGGAGTCGTACAAGCTGACGCGCCAGAGTTACGACCTGGGCGTGGCGACCGAGCTGGACCTGAGCCAGGCCGAGATTTCGCTGCGCACCGCCGAGCGCAACCTGTCGCAGTACACCCGCATGGCCGCGCAGGACCGCAACGCGCTGGTGCTGCTGGTGGGCCAGCCGCTGCCGGCCGGAATCAGCGCGCAGCTGGACCAGGCCGCGGCGCTGCCCGACGGCGTGGTCCTGGCCGACCTGCCGGCGGGCCTGCCGTCGGACCTGCTGGCGCGCCGGCCGGATATCCGCGCCGCCGAGCACCAGCTGCAAGCCGCCAACGCCAGCATCGGCGCGGCGCGCGCGGCGTTCTTCCCGCGCATCAGCCTGACCGGCTCGGCCGGTACGGCCAGCGCCAGCCTGGGCGGCCTGTTCGACGCCGGGTCGGGCGCCTGGAGTTTCGCGCCGCAGATCAGCGTGCCGATCTTCGCGGGCGGGGCGCTGCGCGCCAGCCTGGACCTGGCCAAGATCCAGAAGGACATCGGCATCGCCCGCTACGAGCAGGCCATCCAGAACGGGTTCCGCGAGGTGTCCGACGCGCTGGCCGGCCGCGGCACGCTGCAGGAGCAGATCCGGTCGCAGGAACTGCTGGTGCAGGCCAACCAGCGCGCCTACGACCTGTCGCAGCAGCGCTACCAGCAGGGTATCGACAACTATCTCAGCGTGCTGGATTCGCAGCGTTCGCTGTATACGGCGCAGCAGACGCTGGTCGAGACGCGGCTGGCGCGCCTGTCCAACCTGATCCAGCTCTACAAGGCGCTGGGCGGCGGCTGGTCCGAACGCACGGTGGCGGCGGCGCAGGCTGGCTGATCGCGCGCTCGCGCCCAAAAACAGACAGGCCGGCATCTTGCCGGCCTGTCTGTTTGCGAGGCGTCGGGGGTCAGGCGCGCTTCTTGGCGACCAGGCCCACGACGAACAACACGATGATCGCGCCGACGACCGAACCGATCCAGCCCGCGGGTTCGCCCGGTGCGTACCAGCCCAGTTGCTGGCCCAGGAAACCGGCGACCACCGATCCGATGATGCCCAGGATCGTCGTCATGATGTAGCCCATGTTCTGGTCTCCCGGCATGATGGCCCGGGCGATCAGGCCGACGACAAACCCGACGATGATCATGATGATGATGCTCATACGCGCGCTCCTTCGTGGTGGAGAAATGGTGCGGCCATGATACCCATGGCCGTGCGCCCGGCGCTGTAACAACACGTACCATCGCGGGGGATTGCCGCGCGGTGGGGCGCAAAAGCAACAACCGCGCCCTGGGGCGCGGTCCGGATCACTGGGTCTGCGCGATGAGCTGGCGCAAGTCCTTGACCATGGTGTCGATGGTGTCCGTATCGGAGGCCAGCAGGCGCGCCTTGCCCTGATTGTCGAAGATATAGACGCCGCGGCTGTGGGTGACATCGTAGATATCGGCGTCGTCGCCCGGCTTGGGCTTCTCGATCTGGTAGGCCACGCGGTAGCGGCGCGCCAGGTCGGCGATCTGCTTCTCGTTGCCGGTCACGCCGATCGCGTTGTTGTTGAACGCGTTGACATAGGCCTGCAGGATGTCCGGGGTATCGCGGTGCGGGTCCACGCTGACGAACAGGATGCGCACGTCCCGGGCCTGCTCGCCCAGTTGCTGCAGCACCGCCGTCAGTTGCGCCATGGTGGTGGGGCAGACGTCGGGACAGCTGGCGTAGCCGAAGAACAGCAATACCGTCTTGCCCTTGAGGTCGTCGCTGCTGACGGTCTTGCCGTGCGCGCCCGGCAGGTTGAACTTCAGGTCGGGCAGGTGGCCCTTGACGTTGTACAGCGACCAGTCCGCCGAACGTTCGCTGCAAGCCGCCAGCAGCATCAACATCGCCAGGAGCAGGCCGCGCCACGCGCGGCCGGAAAGAGGTGAGTACATGGTAGATACAGCCAGGCGCCGATGCGGCGCGCGCAGGAGTGGGAAGGACCTGGGGATTCTACCGCGTCGGGGCGGGAGGGGCGCGGGGGGGAGCGTTGGCAGAGGTGCCAGTCCCCGCGGGGACTGGCACCCGAAGCAGGAGTCAGCAGGTGCCAGTCCCCATGCGGGGACAGGCACCTGAGAGGTCAGGCTTGCATGCCGCTGTGGCGCAGCAGGGCGTCGATGCGGGGTTCGCGGCCACGGAAGGCGCGGAAGGACTCGGCCGCGGGGCGGGCGCCGCCGACGGCGAGGATTTCCCTGCGAAAGCGCGCGCCGGTGGCGCCGTCCAGCGTGGTGGCGGCCGGCTCGCCCTGGCGGGCGGCTTCCTCGAAGGCTTCGTACGCGTCGGCCGACAGCACTTCGGCCCATTTGTAGCTGTAGTACCCGGCGCCGTAGCCGCCCGCGAACAGGTGCGAGAAGCTGTGCGGCAGGCGATGCCAGGCGGGCGGGAACAGCACCGCGACTTCCTGGCGCACCTGCTGCAGCAGCGCCAGCACGTCGGCGATGGGCGCGCCTTGCGGGCGGTCGTGCAGCATCATGTCGAACAGCGCGAACTCGATCTGGCGCACGGTCTGCATGCCGCTTTGGAAGTTGCGCGCGGCCACCAGCCGGTCGTAGAGGTCGCGCGGCAGCGGCTGGCCGGTTTCGACGTGGGCCGACAGCTTCTGCACCACGCTCCATTCCCAGCAGAAGTTTTCCATGAACTGCGAGGGCAACTCGATGGCGTCCCATTCGACGCTGGCGAACGCCGCCGCGCCGGGCTCGTCCACTTCGGACAGCAGGGCGTGCAGCGCGTGGCCGGTTTCGTGGAACAGCGTGATGACGTCATCGTGCGTGAGCAGCGCGGCCTTGCCCCCATTGGGGCGCGAGAAGTTGCAGGTCAGGTAGGCCACCGGCGTCTGCAGCGTGCCTTGCACGCGGCGCCGGCTGCGCTCGCTGTCGACCCAGGCGCCGCTCTGCTTGCCGGCGCGCGCGTACAGGTCGAGGTAAAGATGCCCCAGCGTCGCGCCGTCCGGGCTTTCGACCCGCACGCCGCGTACGTCGGCGTGCCAGGACGACACCGGCACTTCGCGCAGGCGCACGTCGAACAGCGTTTCGATGACCTCGAACAGGCCCGCCAGCACGCGCGGCTCGGTGAAGTACTGCTTGATCTCGTCTTCCGAGTAGGCATAGCGCGACTCGCGCAGCCGCTCGGCGGCGAAGGGCACGTCCCAGGGCTGCAGTTCGGGCAGGCCCAGCTCGCCGGCGGCGAAGGCCTGCAATTCGGCCAGGTCGCGTTCGGCGTAGGGCTTGGCGCGGCGCGCCAGATCGCGCAGGAAGTCCACCACTTCGGTGGCGTCGCGCGCCATGCGGGTCTGCAGGCGCAGGGCGGCGAAGGTCGGGTACCGCAGCAGTCCGGCTTCGTCGGCGCGCAACTGCAGCAGCTCCTCGATCAGCGGCGAGTTGTCGTAGGCGGCGTCGCCATGCTCGGACGCGACGGTGCCGTACGCGCGGTACAGGGTCTCGCGCAGGGCGCGGTCGCGCGCGTACTGCATGACGGGCAGGTAGCAGGGCATCTTCAGCGTCAGCTTCCAGCCGGCGGCGCCATCGTCCTCGGCCGCCTTGCGCGCCGCAGCCAGCACGTCGGCCGGGATGCCGTCCAGGCGCGCCTGGTCGTCGACCAGCAGCGACCATGCGTCGATGGCGTCGAGCACGTTTTCGGAGAATTTCTGCGAGGCCTGGGCCTCGCGGTCGGAGATCTCGGCGTAGCGCTCGCGCGCGGCGCCTTGCAGCTCGACGCCGCTGAGGCGGAAATCGCGCAGCGCCAGTTCGACCACGCGGCGGCGCACCGGCGGCCAGGCCGCGAAGTCCTCGGCGGCCTGCAGGCGCTGGTACTGGCGGTACAGGCCTTCGTGCAGGCCGACCCAGGTGGAGAACTCGGTGACCAGCGGCAGCGCGGCGTTGTAGGCCTCGCGCAGCGCGGGCGTATTGACCACCGCGTTCAGGTGGCCGGCCACCGACCAGGCGCGCCACAGGCGCTCGGATGCGCTGTCCAGCGGCGCCACCACGGCGTCCCAGGTGGCGGGCAGGGCCGGGTCGGCCGCGTGTTCGACCGCCGCGCGGGCGATATCCAGCAGGGCCTGGACGGCCGGCACGATGTGTTCGGGTTTGACGGCGGCGTAGTCGACCAGGTCGGCGACCGGCGCAAGCAGGGGATTCTGGGTCATGGGCTTGGGAATTCCGTGGACGAGCGGGCGCGGCCCGAAGGGCGCGCATGCCATGAGAGTGGGGACGGACGGGCGGATTGCAAGGCGGGCGCGCCAGGCGCGGCGCGCCTGGCTGCGCGGGGCAGGGCCTTACGCGGCAGCGCGTTCGGCCGCTTCAACCGTATTGACCAGCAGCATGGCGATGGTCATGGGGCCGACGCCGCCGGGCACCGGCGAAATGGCGCCGGCCACTTCGCGGGCCGAGGCCATGTCGACGTCGCCGCACAGCTTGCCGTCTGCGCCGCGGTTGATGCCGACGTCGATCACCACGGCGCCGGGCTTGATCATCGAGCCGTCGATCATGCCGGGCTTGCCGGTGGCCACCACCAGCACATCGGCGCGGCGCGTCTGGGCGCCCAGGTCGCGGGTCTTGGAGTTGCAGATCGTGATGGTCGCGCCCGCCTGCAGCAGCAGCATGGCCATCGGCTTGCCGACGATATTGCTGGCGCCCACGATGACCGCCTCGGCGCCGCGCAGGGCCACGCCTTCGGATTCGAGCATCTTCATCACGCCGTAGGGCGTGCAGGGGCGAAACAGCGGCTGGCCGGTCATGAGCAGGCCGGCATTGCTGATATGGAAGCCGTCGACGTCCTTCTCGGCGGCGATGGCTTCGATCACCTTGTGCGCGTCCATGTGCCTGGGCAGCGGCAATTGCACCAGGATGCCGTGGATGGACGGGTCGCGGTTGAGCGCGTCGATGCGCTCAAGCAACTGCGCCTCGGTGAGGTCGGCCGGGTATTGCTCCCTGACCGAATGCAGGCCGGCCTTCTCGCAGGCGGCGACCTTGTTGCGCACGTAGACTTGCGAGGCGGGGTCGTCGCCCACCAGCACGACCGCCAGGCCGGGACGTACGCCCTTGGCCGCCAGCGCCTGCACGCGCTGGGCGACTTCTTCGCGAATGCGCTGCGACAGGGCGGCGCCGTCGATGATGCGTGCGGTCATGCGTGGGCCTCGGGTTTGGCCAGGGCCACTTTCATCAGGTCTGCTACGGTGGTCACTTCAAGTTTTTCCATGATGTTGGCGCGATGCGCCTCGACGGTCTTGATGCTGATGCCCAGGTCGTCGGCGATCTGCTTGTTCAAGCGGCCGGCGACGATGCGCTCCAGCACCTGTTGCTCGCGCGCCGTCAGGCGGGCAAGCATGGCTTCGTGGTCTTTCTGCGCCTGGAACTTGCTGATCCGCTGCACGGCCTGCTCCAGCATGCGGGCCACGATCTCGCGCAGGTCGGATTCGTTGAACGGCTTCTCCAGGAAGTCCACCGCGCCTTTTTTCATGGTCGATACCGCCATCGGCACGTCGCCGTGGCCGGTGATGAACACGATGGGCAGCGGGGCGTTGCGGGCGATCAGCTGTTCCTGCAGTTCCAGGCCGCTCATGCCCGGCATGCGCACGTCGGCGATCAGCACGCCGATCTGGCTGGCGTCGTACTCGTCCAGGAAATTCTCGCCGCTGGCGTAGGCGCGTACGCGGTAGCCGTTGGCTTCCAGCAGCCAGCGCAGGGAATCGCGCACGGCTTCGTCGTCGTCAACTATGAATACGGTGCTCGACAGGTGGGGCGTGTTCATGCGTGCAACTCCTCGGACTGGTCGTTCTGTGCCTGCGACTGGGGCGTGGCGCAGGGCAGTGTAAAGCGGAAAATGGTGCCGCCGGCAGGATTGGGATCCGCCCACAGACGGCCGTGGTGCGACTCGATAATGGTACGGCAAATGTTCAGCCCCATGCCCAGTCCCTGCGACTTGGTGCTGAAGAACGGTTCGAACAGGCGCTCCGGCTCGGGCAGCCCGTGGCCGCGGTCGACCACCGCCACCTCGATCTGTTGCTCGTGCGGAATGACGGCCACTTTCAGCTCGTCGGATTCGCTTTTTTCCATGGCCTCCAGGCCATTCTTGAGCAGGTTCAGCAGCACCTGCTCGATCAGGATGGGGTCGGCCAGCACGTCGGGCGCGTTCGAGGGCACGAAGCGCTCGATGCGGATGCGGCGCTTGCGCGCGTCGATCTCGGCGAAACCGATGGCGTTGTCGACGATGCGGCTGATCGCCACCCGCTGGCGGCGCGGTTCGCTGCGTTTGACGAACTCGCGGATGCGGCTGATGATCTTGCCGGCGCGCTCGGCCTGCGAGGCGGCCTTCTCCAGCGCCGGCAGCAGCATGTTGGGGCTGGTGTGGCCGGCCTTGACCAGCGCCACCGCGCCCATGCTGTAGTTGGCGATGGCGGTCAGCGGCTGGTTCAGCTCGTGCGCCAGCGACGAGGCCATCTCGCCCATGGTGGTCAGGCGGCTGGTGAGCTGGATCTTCTCCTGCTGCACGCGCGAGGCTTCCTCGTGGACGCGGCGCTCGGTGATGTCGCGCGCCACCTGCATGCGCACGCGGCGGCCGTCGGTCCAGGCCAGCATGCGGTGGTGCACCTCGAACCAGCGCTGCACCGACGGGGCGAACACCTCCACCGACTCGTCGGTGAAGCGGCCGCGCCGGCCGGCCAGCAGTTCGTCGTGGCCGCCGGTCTGGGCGCCGAACACGCGCCGGTAGGTGCGGTTGGCGAACAGCAGCTCCAGCCCGTCGTGGGTGTCGGCGGTGACCGAAATGGCGTCGTCCAGGCCTTCGAGCACGGTCATGAAACGCTCGTGTGCGGCGGTCAGCGCCTCGCGGATGCGCTTGGGTTCGGTGATGTCGGTCATGGACGTCATCCAGCCGATCTGGTCGCCGTTGGGGTCGAGCAGGGGCGAGACGTACATGCGCGCCGTGAAGCGCGAGCCGTCGCGGCGCTGCGCCTCGACCTCCAGCCCGCTGCTGGGCGTCTTGCCCGACATCAGCACCTCCAGCGTGTGCTGGTGCTGCTCGTGGCGGCCGGGCACCCAGTACGGGAAGGGGGGGCTGCGGCCGATCAGGTCGGCCTCGTTCCAGCCTATCATGCGGCAGAAGGCCGGATTGACGTAGGCGATGCGTCCCTCCATATCCAGCACCCGCATGCCGGTGGACATGGAGTTCTCCATCGCGCGGCGAAAGCCCGTCTCGGCGATCAGGGCGGCCTCGGCCTCGGAGCGAAAGCGCGTATAGCGCCACAGCATCAGCAGGCTGATCACGATGACGCAGGACAGCGCCAGCACCACCCAGATCAGCCGCTGCTGGCGCAGCTCCTGGTCGATGGTGACGAACATGACGCTGTCGTCGTGGATGCGCTGCAGCCAGAAGAACACGCCCATCACACATATATAGAGGACGAGCACGAGCGCCGGCGTCAGCCAGTACACGCCACGCCTGCGCGCGCGGGCGTGGTCACGGAACGACATCGGTATATTGGACTTGGGCGGGCTGGACATGGACTTCTTGCCGTTGGAGCCGGCATTTTAGAGCCTGTTGCGGCTTGTTGCTTGCCGGGGAAGGGGATTTCCGTGATAACCGTTGCTACGGATGATTTTGTATTATGAAATGCCGTACCGCAACATGAAAATTTCCTTGCGACGGGTTAATCTTGCTACTTAGAATGCCGGCTTCGGCACAATGCAGCCGTCCGCAACCCACGCGTAACATGGTATCCGGCATCCGGCAACCCTTGCGCCCCGCACACTGATAAGTCGGGAAGCGGCCAGAAACCCCAACAGGAGACACACGATGTCCTCTTTCGCCCAGGCTGGCGCCCTAGCGGCCGCCAATGACGAAGACACCCTCGAGACACAGGAATGGCTGGAAGCATTGGCCGCCGTCCTCGACCGTGAAGGACCGCAGCGCGCGCACTACCTGCTGGAGCGTCTGATCGACGAGGCGCGCCGTTCCGGCGCCCATATCCCGTTCTCGCCGAACACCGCCTACGTGAACACGATTCCGCCGGGGCTGGAGCCTGCCCACCCCGGCAACCTGGAACTGGAAGCCCGCATCCGCTCGTACGTGCGCTGGAACGCCATGGCGATGGTGGTGCGCGCCAACAAGCACAATCCGCCCGACGGCGGCGACCTGGGCGGCCATATCGCCTCGTTCGCCTCGCTGGCCACCATGATCGGCTGCGGCCAGAACCATTTCTGGCACGGCGAGACCGAAGCGCACGGCGGCGACCTGGTGTACTTCCAGGGCCACACCTCGCCGGGCATGTACGGCCGCGCCTACCTGGAAGGCCGCCTGACCGAGGACCAGCTCAACCATTTCCGCCAGGAAGTCGACGGCAAGGGCCTGTCTTCCTATCCGCACCCCAAGCTGATGCCGGATTTCTGGCAGTTCCCCACGGTGTCGATGGGCCTGGGCCCGCTGATGGCCATCTACCAGGCCCGCTTCCTGAAGTACCTGCACGCCCGCGGCATCGCCGACACCAGCAACCGCAAGGTCTGGGTGTTCTGCGGCGACGGCGAGATGGACGAGCCCGAATCGCTGGGCGCCATCGCCCTGGCCGCGCGCGAGAAGCTGGACAACCTGATCTTCGTCATCAACTGCAACCTGCAGCGCCTGGACGGCCCGGTGCGCGGCAACGGCAAGATCATCCAGGAGCTGGAAGGCGACTTCCGCGGCTCGGGCTGGAACGTCATCAAGCTGATCTGGGGCGGCTACTGGGATCCGCTGCTGGCGCACGACAAGGAAGGCATCCTGCGCCGCATCATGGAAGAGGCGGTCGACGGCGAGTACCAGGCGTACAAGGCCAACGACGGCAAGTACGTGCGCGAGAACTTCTTCGGCAAGCATCCCAAGCTGCTGGAGATGGTCGCGCGCATGAGCGACGAGGACATCTGGCGCCTGAACCGCGGCGGCCATGACCCCCACAAGGTGTACGCGGCGTTCGACGCGGCCACCAAGCACGCCGGCCAGCCCACCGTGATCCTGGCCAAGACCATCAAGGGCTACGGCATGGGCCACGTCGGCCAGGCCAAGAACCCCACCCACCAGCAGAAGAAGCTGGAGCTCGATTCGATCCGCGAATTCCGCGACCGTTTCGGCATCCCGATTCCCGACGACCAGCTGGAAAAGCTGCCGTACTACAAGCCGGCCGACGACTCGCCCGAAATGCAGTACCTGCACGAGCGCCGCAAGGCGCTGGGCGGCTACCTGCCCAAGCGCCGCGCCAAGGCCGACGAGCAGTTGAAGGCGCCGGCCCTGGACGCCTTCAAGGCCGTGCTCGAGCCCACCGCGGAAGGCCGCGAGATCTCCACCACCCAGGCTTTCGTGCGGGTGCTCAACCAGATCCTGCGCGACAAGGACCTCGGCCCGCGCGTGGTGCCCATCCTGGCCGACGAGTCGCGCACCTTCGGCATGGAAGGGCTGTTCCGCCAGATCGGGATCTACGCGCCCGAAGGCCAGAAGTACACCCCGGTCGACAAGGACCAGGTCATGTACTACAAGGAGTCGGCCGACGGCCAGCTGCTGCAGGAAGGCATCAACGAGGCGGGCGCGATGAGCTCGTGGATCGCGGCGGCCACGTCGTACTCCACCAACAACCGCATCATGGTGCCGTTCTACATCTATTACTCGATGTTCGGGTTCCAGCGCGTGGGCGACCTGGCCTGGGCGGCCGGCGACATGCAGGCGCGCGGCTTCCTGCTGGGCGGCACCGCCGGGCGCACCACGCTCAACGGCGAGGGCCTGCAGCACGAGGATGGCCACAGCCACCTGCTGGCCTCGACCATCCCGAACTGCGTCTCGTACGACCCGACCTTCGCCCACGAGCTGGCCGTCATCATCCAGCACGGCCTCAAGCGCATGGTGGAAGACCAGGAGAACGTGTACTACTACCTGACGGTGATGAACGAAAACTACCCGCAGCCGGGCCTGACCGCCGGCGACGAGGAAGGCATCATCCGCGGCATGTACAAGCTGAAGTCGCACGGCAAGGGCAAGCAGCGCGTGCAGCTGATGGGCTCGGGCACCATCCTGCGCGAAGTGATGGCGGCCCAGGAATTGCTGGAAGCCGACTGGGGCGTGGCGTCCGACATCTGGAGCGTGACCAGCTTCACCGAGCTGCGCCGCGACGGCCTGGACGCCGAGCGCCACAACCTGCTGCATCCGGAAGGCAAGCAGCAGGTGCCGTACGTGACCGCGCAGCTGGCCAAGAGCGAAGGCCCGATCATCGCCTCGACGGACTACATGAAGCTGTTCGCCGACCAGATCCGCCCGTTCGTGCCCAAGGACCGTACCTACAAGGTGCTGGGAACCGACGGTTTCGGCCGCTCGGACTTCCGCTACAAGCTGCGCGAGCACTTCGAGGTCGACCGCCATTTCGTGGTGCTGGCCGCGCTGCGCGCGCTGGCCGACGAGGGCAAGATCCCGGCCGCCAAGGTCGCCGAAGCCATCAAGAAGTACGGCATCAACCCGAACAAAGCCAACCCGCATCACGCCTGAGGGTAAACAGACATGAGCAATATCGTGGAAATCAAGGTACCCGACATCGGTGACTTCAAGGAGGTGGAAGTCATCGAGGTGCTGGTATCGGCGGGCGACACGATCAAGGCCGAGCAAAGCCTGATCACGGTGGAGTCCGACAAGGCATCGATGGAGATTCCGGCCTCGGCCGCGGGCGTGGTGAAGTCGGTCAAGGTGAAGGTGGGCGACAAGATCGCCGAGGGCACGGTCATCCTGGAAGTGGAGGCGGCCGGCGAGGCCGCCGCCGCGCCCCAGGCCGAAGCTCCCAAGGCCGCCGAGGCGCCCAAGGCCGACGCCGCGAAGGCCGAGCCCCCCAAGGCCGAGGCGTCCCAGGCCGCGGCGCCGGCCGCCGCGCCGGCCGCTGCCGGCCCGGTCGAGGTCAAGGTGCCCGATATCGGCGACTTCAAGGAAGTCGAGGTCATCGAGGTGCTGGTCGCCGAGGGCGACACCATCAAGGCCGAGCAAAGCCTGATCACGGTCGAGTCCGACAAGGCCTCGATGGAAATCCCCGCCTCGGCGGGCGGCGTGGTGCAGTCGCTCAAGGTCAAGGTAGGCGACAAGGTCGCCATGGGCACGGTCATCGCCGTGGTGCAGGGCCAGGGCGCCGCCGCCCCGGCGGCCAAGGCCGAGGCGCCCGCCGCGGCGCCGGCCGCAGCCGAGCCCGCCGCGCCGGCTTCGCCCGTGGCCCCGGCTTCGGCTCCGGCGCAGCGGCCCGCCCCGGCCGCCGCGCTGCAGGACGAAGACCTCAAGCCCGGCCAATTGCCGCATGCCTCGCCGTCGGTGCGCAAGTTCGCGCGCGAGCTGGGCGTGAACCTGAGCCGGGTCACCGGCTCGGCCGCCAAGGGCCGCATCACGGCCGAGGACGTGCGCGCCTACGTGAAGCAGGCGCTGTCGAGCGGCGCGCCGGCCGGCGCCTCGGGCGGCGGCGATGGCGCCGCGCTGGGCCTGCTGCCGTGGCCCAAGGTCGATTTCACCAAGTTCGGGCCCATCGAAGCCAAGCCGCTGTCGCGCATCAAGAAGATCTCGGGCGCCAACCTGCACCGCAACTGGGTCATGATCCCGCACGTCACCAACAACGACGAAGCGGACATCACCGACCTGGAAGCGCTGCGCGTGGCGCTGAACAAGGAGAACGAGAAGTCGGGCGTCAAGGTCACCATGCTGGCCTTCCTGATCAAGGCGGTCGTCGCGGCGCTGAAGAAATTCCCCGAGTTCAACGCCTCGCTGGACGGCGACAACCTGGTGCTCAAGCAGTACTACCACATCGGCTTCGCGGCCGACACGCCCAACGGGCTGGTGGTGCCGGTGGTGCGCGACGCCGACAGGAAGGGCATCCTCGAGCTGGCCCGCGAAACCTCCGAACTGGCCAGGAAGGCCCGCGAAGGCAAGGTCTCGCCCGCCGAGATGCAGGGCGGGTGCTTCTCGATCTCGTCGCTGGGCGGTATCGGCGGCACGCATTTCACGCCCATCATCAACGCGCCCGAAGTGGCCATCCTGGGGGTGTCGCGCTCGGCCCACAAGCCGGTCTGGGACGGCAAGCAATTCGTGCCGCGCCTGATCCTGCCGCTGTCGCTGTCCTATGACCACCGCGTCATCGACGGCGCCTCGGCGGCGCGCTTCAATGCCTATCTCGGCCAGCTGCTGGCCGACTTCCGCCGCATCGCGCTGTAACGGGGGCAATCGATGAGCAATATCGTGGAAATCAAGGTGCCCGACATCGGCGACTTCAAGGAGGTGGAAGTCATCGAGGTGCTGGTATCGGCGGGCGACACCATCAAGGCCGAGCAAAGCCTGATCACGGTGGAGTCCGACAAGGCATCGATGGAGATTCCGGCCTCGGCCGCGGGCGTGGTGAAGTCGGTCAAGGTGAAGGTGGGCGACAAGATCGCCGAGGGCACGGTCATCCTGGAAGTGGAGGCGGCCGGCGAGGCCGCCGCCGCGCCCCAGGCCGAACAGGCTCCCAAGGCCGCCGAGGCGCCCAAGGCCGACGCCGCGAAGGCCGCCGCGCCGCAGGCCGAAGGCGCCAAGGCGAGCGCGCCGGCCGCGGCCGCCTACAGCGGCTCGGCCGACCTCGAATGCGACATGCTGGTGCTGGGCGCGGGCCCTGGCGGCTATTCGGCCGCCTTCCGCGCCGCCGACCTGGGCATGGACACCGTGATGGTCGAGCGCTATGCCACCCTGGGCGGCGTGTGCCTGAACGTGGGCTGCATTCCCTCCAAGGCGCTGCTGCACAACGCCGCGGTGATCGACGAGGCGCGCGCGCTGGCCGCCCACGGCATCAGCTTCGGCGAGCCCAAGGTCGACCTGGACAAGCTGCGCGGCTACAAGGACAGCGTGGTCGCCAAGCTGACCGGCGGCCTGGCCGGCATGGCCCGCGCGCGCAAGGTGCGCGTGGTCACCGGCACGGGCGAGTTCGCCGACCCGCACCACCTCACGGTGACCGACGGCGAAGGCAAGAAGCAGACCATCCGCTTCAAGCAGGCCATCATCGCCGCCGGCAGCCAGTCGGTGAAACTGCCGTTCCTGCCCGAGGACGAGCGCATCGTGGACTCCACCGGCGCGCTGCAGTTGCGCGCCATTCCCAAGAAGATGCTGATCATCGGCGGGGGCATCATCGGCCTGGAAATGGGCACGGTGTACTCCACGCTGGGCGCCCGCCTGGACGTGGTGGAAATGCTCGACGGCCTGATGCAGGGCGCCGACCGCGACCTGGTCAAGGTGTGGCAGAAGATGAACGCGCCGCGCTTTGACAACATCATGCTCAAGACCAGGACGGTGGGCGCCGAGGCCCGCAAGGACGGCATCTACGTCAGCTTCGAGGGCGAGGGCGCGCCCAAGGAGCCGCAGCGTTACGACCTGGTGCTGCAGGCCGTGGGGCGCAGCCCCAACGGCGGGAAGATCGGCGCCGAGCGCGCCGGCGTGGCCGTCACCGAGCGCGGCTTCATCGAGGTGGACCGCCAGATGCGCACCAACGTGCCGC
Source organism: Bordetella genomosp. 6 (assembly GCF_002119705.1). Classification (NCBI taxonomy): domain Bacteria; kingdom Pseudomonadati; phylum Pseudomonadota; class Betaproteobacteria; order Burkholderiales; family Alcaligenaceae; genus Bordetella; species Bordetella genomosp. 6. The sequence goes on along the minus strand of NZ_CP021107.1, from coordinate 2,511,826 downwards.
ACATCTACGCCATCGGCGACGTGGTCGGCCAGCCCATGCTGGCGCACAAGGCCGTGCACGAAGGCCACGTGGCGGCCGAGGCGGCCCATGGCGAGAAGTCGTTCTTCGACGCGCGCGTCATCCCGTCGGTGGCCTACACCGATCCGGAAGTGGCCTGGGTAGGCCTGACCGAGGACGAGGCGAAGAAGCAGGGCGTCAAGGTCGAGAAGGGCCTGTTCCCGTGGGCGGCCTCCGGCCGCGCCATCGCCAACGGCCGCGACGAGGGCTTCACCAAGCTGCTGTTCGACGCCGAGACCCACCGCATCGTCGGCGGCGGCATCGTCGGCACGCACGCGGGCGATCTCATCAGCGAAATCGCCCTGGCCATCGAAATGGGCGCGGACATGGTGGACATCGGCAAGACCATCCACCCGCACCCGACCCTGGGCGAATCCGTCGGCATGGCCGCCGAAGTCGCCGAAGGCGTGTGCACCGACCTGCCGCCGATGCGCAAGAAGTAAGGCGCGGCATGGCAGCACAAGGGCCCCTCGCGGGGCCCTTGTGCTTTGGCGCGACGCATTGGCCAACGGAAGAGGGCGGGGGGGAGCAGGCGCCTGTCCCCGCGGGGACAGGCGCTCTTGCGCGCGCCGGACGCAAAAACGCCCGGCGCGGTGAGGCGGCCGGGCGTACGTACTGCCATGGCCCCGGGCGGGTTGTGCCCGCCCGGGGTATGCCGATGCTTAGCGCAGCAGCGACAGGACGTTTTGCGGGACTTGGTTGGCCTGGGCCAGGACCGAGGTGCCAGCCTGTTGCAGGATCTGGTTCTTGGTCATGTTCGACACTTCGGTCGCGTAGTCCGAATCTTCGATGCGCGAACGGGCGGCCGACAGGTTCGTGATCGTGTTGTTCAGGTTGGCAACGGTCGATTCGAAACGGTTCTGGATCGCGCCCAGCGAGCTGCGCTGCTCGTCCACGGCCTTCATGGCGGCGTCCAGCTTGGCCAGCGCGTCGGCGTTGCCGCCAGACACGGAGACGTTGTCGCCGGCAGCGACGTCGTTGGTACCGACGGCGGCTTCCGCAGCCTGCGAGGCGACGGCACCCAGCTGGTCGCCCAGGGCGGCCTTGCCGTCCTTGTCGAAGGTCAGGGCGTACGAGGTCATCGTGCCGGCATTGTCCACCACGACCGCGTATTGCGGGTTGGCGGTATCGCCGTACGAGACCACGCTGCCGTCGCCTGCGGCGGCGCCAGCGGCCTGTTCAGCGGCCGCCACGGCGGCGTTGAAGGTCACGGTGTCGGAAGCGATGGTGGTCGTGACGGCCGACAGCACGTCAAAGCCCAGCGCGTTGACGGTACGGGCCTCGCCGTTGACCGTGCCGCCCGGGACGGTACCCACGGCGTCATACAGGTTCCAGTTCGAGTTGCGATCGATCTTGATATCGATCGTTTCGTTGTCCTTGGCGCCGACCTGGATCGACAGGGTCATGTCGGTGGCGTTGGACTTCAGGACCTTGATGCCGTTGAAGTCGGTCTGTTCGGCGATGCGGTTGATTTCTTCCAGGCGCTGGTTGACTTCCTGCTGGATCGAGTCGATGTCCGAAGCCGAGTTCGTGCCGTTGGAGGCCTGAACCGTCAGTTCGCGGATGCGCTGCAGGTTGTTGTTGATTTCGTTCAGCGCGCCTTCGGTCGTCTGGGCGATCGAGATGCCGTCGTTGGCGTTGCGGGCAGCCTGGGTCAGGCCCTTGACGTTGGCGGTGAAGCGGTTGGCGATGGCCTGGCCGGCCGCGTCGTCCTTGGCGCTGTTGATGCGCAGACCCGACGACAGGCGCTCGATGGCGCTACCCAGGGCCGATTGGGACTTGTTCAGGTTGTTCTGGGCAACCAGCGACAAGTAGTTGGTATTGATGACTGCAGCCATGTTGAGGCTCCCAAGAGAGAAAGGCTTCTTCAAACCGGGCAGCTAGGCCGCCCATCTGTAACATCGGACTTTCGCTTGCACAGCGCCGCGATTTCCTTTGTTGCCTGGATTACGGCAGGTTTGCGACGGACTTAAGCAAAAAATGCGAAGTTCTGAAATGCGCGGAAAAACCTGGCTGCGGAGCGGCTGGCCCGGGATGGAAACTGGCAGCCGCGGCAGGGTGTGCCAGTCCCCGAACGGGAACAGACATCCGCGGCGAGGCGTGCCTGTCCCCACTGGGACAGGCACACCGCTCTATGCCACGAACGGTTCACTGCCAAGACGGTATCTGTCCCCGCTGGGACAGGCACACTGCGCTACGCCTACACCACCTGCGCCAGGTGGTGGGCGGTGGGCAGGCGGGCCCAGGATTGCTCCTTGAGGCGGGCGCGGATGCGGGCGGTGGCCTGGGCGCGCAGCTGGCACACGCGCGCTTCGGTGACGTTGAGCACGGCGCCGATTTCCTTGAGGTTCAGGCCTTGTTCGTAGCACAGCGACAGCAGCAGCTTCTCGCGTTCGGGCAGGCCGTCGATGGCGTCGATGAGGGCGCGGCGCAGGTCGCCGGCGAGCAGGGCGTCGAGCGGGTCGGCGTGTTCGGCGCTGCTTTCGGCCCACGGGCTGTCGCCGTCGCCGTCGGTGTTGAAGTCTTCGTAGTGCAGGATCTGCACGCCGTGCGCATCGGCCAGCATGCCCTGGTACTCGGCCAGCGGCACGCCCAGCTCGTCGGCGATTTCGCCTTCGCTGGGGGCGCGCATCAATTCCTGTTCCTTGCGCTGGATGGCGGTTTCGATGCGGCGGCTCTTGCTGCGTACGCTGCGCGGCAGCCAGTCCTGGCTGCGCAGCTCGTCGAGCATGGCGCCGCGGATGCGCGCGGTGGCGTAGGTCTCGAACTGTGCGTCAGGGCTTTCCTGGTAGCGCCGCACGGCGTCGAGCAGGCCGATCATGCCGGCCTGCACCAGGTCGTCCAGCTGCACGCTGGAGGGCAGGCGCGCCAGCAGCTGCAGCGCCAGTTTGCGCACCAGCGGGGCATATTGGACCAGGCTGTCTTCGGGGTTGGGCATTCAGGTTCTGTCTGCGGATGTCTCGCGCGAACAAAGCTGCGAACGGGTGGGGTGTTGCTGGGTGGCGACAGTGGCCTGGCGGTCAGGCCGCTGGGCGCGGACCGGTTCAACCCTGTCGTTTCAAGGGGAGATTGTCGGCAAATACCCGCTTTTCATTCGGAGAAGAACGCAACTTTTTGCACGTTTATTTACGAAATTGCCGACATCGATATGCAAATGATGTAACTTCCCGGTAACTTTACCGGAGATAATCTGCAAAATATCAATGTTTCGTCATAAAAGTCATAGAAAATGACACCGTCCATGGTAAATTGCATGCAAATTGCGATGAAATGATACATTTCGCATTAAGACGAAAGCAGGCTGGCGCGGGGTTCTCGGGGCGCGCCGCCTGGAGTTCAGCCCCCGGCTTGCCTAAGTCTCAGGAGTCATGTGTGAAAACAGCCGATAGTTCCTTGCTCGCGGATATCCGGGAAGTCAATCTTTCCTATTTGTTGCTGGCGCAGCGCATGCTGCGCGACGACTATGCCGCGTCGATGTTCCGCCTGGGTTTCAGCAATGAAGTGGCCGATATCCTGATGCGGCTATCGCCGGCCCAGCTGGTCAAGCTGGCCAGCTCCAGTTCGCTGCTGTGCCGATTTCGCTTCGACGACTACAGCCTCCTGTCGGCCCTGACCCAGGACGTGCTGGGCGGCGCCCTGCAACAGGCGCACGCCACCATCCTGCTGGCGCGCCAGCCTGTCGAAGAGCTGGCCTGAGCCGCCGGCTGGATAGATAGGGACAAGAGGGCGCAATGGCCACCAAGAGTGTTTCGCAGGAAGCCGACGAGATCCTGCTCGCCAGTTCGATGATCACGCTGGGCGCGCGTCTGCAGGTGCTGCAGGCCGAGACCGGCCTCAGCCACGACCGGCTGGCGCGGCTGTACCGCGAGATCCGCGGCTGTTCGCCGCCCAAGGGCATGCTGCCGTTCTCGGTGGACTGGTTCATGACCTGGCTGCCGAACATCCATTCCTCGCTGTTCTACAACGTGTACACGTTCCTGAACCAGCGCACCTCGAGCCAGGGCATCCGGGCGGTGATCGACGCATACCGCCTGTACCTGGAGCATGCGCCGGCCGATGCCGCCGAACCGGTGCTCAGCTTCACGCGGGCCTGGATGCTGGTGCGGTTCTTCGACGGCGGCATGCTGCAGCTGTCGGGCTGTCGCCAGTGCGGCGGGCATTTCATCGCCCACGCACACGATCCGCAGACCGATTTCGTCTGCGCCATCTGCCGGCCGCCGCCCCGGGCCGGCAAGACGCGCGCGGCGGCCCGCGCGCGCGCCGGCCAGCTCGCCGCGCCGGCGCGGCCTTGAGCGCGCCAGCTTCCAAATAGGCCAAAAGCACCAGAAAACCCCCCATAACCCGCGTTTTTGCCCGACGGGTCTGGGGGGATCATTGGCGTCGGTTCTAGACTTCGTTGGCAGAGGCCTGATGTGTTGATTGTTATCGGTTATGCAGTGGTCATCCTGGCGGTGGTCGGCAGTTTCATCGGCCTGGGCGGCCATCTGGGCGCGCTCTACCAGCCTTTCGAACTGACGCTGATCGCCGGCGCGGCCGTGGGCGCCTTCATGGCGGGCAACAGCCGCAAGTCGCTCGGCCTGGTCGCCAAGGCGGTGCCGGAGGCGTTTCGCAGCTCGCCCTACAGCAAGGACGTGTACATGGAGCTGATGGCGCTCCTGTACGTGCTGCTGAACAAGGCGCGCCGCGAAGGCCTGATGGCGATCGAATCGCACATCGAGGATCCGCTGTCCAGCCCGATCTTCAACGAGTATCCGCGCATCATGAAGGACGCCAAGCTGATGGAGTTCATCACGGACTACCTGCGCATCATGATCAGCGGCAACATGAGCTCGTTCGAGATCGAAACGCTGATGGACGAGGAAATCGAGACCTACCGGCACGAGCGCGAGGTGCCCACCCATGCGCTGCAGCAGGTGGCCGACGCCTTGCCGGCCTTCGGCATCGTGGCCGCCGTGCTGGGCGTGATCAAGGCGCTGGCCGCGGTCGACCAGCCGCCGGCGATCCTGGGCGACCTGATCTCCAAGGCCATGGTCGGCACCTTCCTGGGCGTGCTGCTGGCCTATGGTTTCGTGGCGCCGATGGCCGCCCGCATCGAACGGCGCACCTCCGAATCGGTCAAGGTGCTCGAATGCATCAAGGTGACGCTGCTGGCCAGCATGAACGGCTACCCGCCCCAGCTGGCGGTGGAGTTCGGCCGCAAGGTGCTGTTCTCGGCGGTGCGCCCCTCGTTCGGCGAACTGGAAGAACATGTGCGCCAGGCCAAGAGCGCGGCCACCGGCCGCGCCTGACGGAGCCGCCGCATGAGCACGGTCAACAATCACCGTGTGGTGGTCCGGCGCCGCAAGGTGCGCCGCGGCGGACACCACGGCGGCAGCTGGAAGATCGCCTACGCCGACTTCATCACGGCCATGATGGCGTTCTTTCTCGTCATGTGGCTGATCAGCATCGTGCCGCGCGAAGAACTCAAGGGCATCGCCGAGTATTTCCGCATGCCCCTGCGGGTGGCCCTGACCGGCGGCCCCAGCAGCTCGGCCGAGACCAGCGCGATCCCCGGCGGCGGGCAGGACCCGCTGCGCAGCCAGGGCGATGTACGGCGCGCCGAGGGCAGCCGTGTGGAGGCCCAGCCCATGGGCGACGCCGAGCGGCGCGACCGCCATCGCCTGGAGCGCCTGAAGGGCCGGCTGGAGAGCCTGATCGAGGAAAGCCCGGTCCTGAAGAATTTCCGCCCGCAGCTGCTGATCGACATGACGACCGAGGGCCTGCGCATCCAGATCGTCGACAACCAGAACCGCCCCATGTTCGCCACCGGCAGCGCCGATGTGCAGCCGTACATGCGCGACATCCTGCGCGAGCTGGGGCCGGTGCTCAACGACCTGCCCAACAAGGTCAGCATTGCCGGCCATACCGACGCGTCGCAGTACGCGCGCGGCGAGCGCGCCTATAGCAACTGGGAGCTGTCGGCCGATCGCGCCAACGCGTCGCGCCAGGAATTGGTGGCCGGCGGCATGCACGAGGGCAAGGTGCTGCGCATCCAGGGCCTGGCCTCGAGCATGAGCCTGGTTAAAGATGACCCGTTTGCTGCCGTTAACAGACGTATCAGTCTGGTGGTGCTCAATGCATCCACCCAGCGGCGCATCGAGAGCGAGAACGCCGCGGCGGCCGATGTCAGCGCGCGCGACGCGCAGGGCGTCGGCGCGGCGCTGGCCGGCCAGGTGGCGGCCGGCGGCTCGGACGGGGGCGCCAGGTAGCGATAGGGAGAGGCATGACGGCAAGAATTCTGGTGGCGGACGATTCGGCGACGATGCGCATGATCGTGCAGGCCGCGTTGACGGGGGCGGGCTGGCAGGTCGTGACCGCCAGCGATGGCAGGCAGGCGCTCGAACTGGCCCAGGCTCAGCCTGTCGACCTGGTCGTCAGCGACTGGAACATGCCCGTCATGGGCGGGCTGGACCTGATCAGGGGCCTGCGCGGGCAGGCCCGCTACCAGGACCTGCCCGTGCTGGTGCTGACCACCGAGGACGATGGCGACAGCAAGGCCGCCGCGCGCGATCTGGGCGTATGCGGTTGGCTCAACAAGCCGCTCGACCCGGACGTGCTGGTCGATCTGGCGGCGGAGCTGCTTGGCGTGGCGCCAGGCGCGTAGCGGTTTCTATAGGAAGCATACGGGTCATGAGTTCAGGTCTGGACCTCAGTCAGTTCTACGAAACATTCTTCGACGAAGCCGACGAGCTGCTCGCGCAGATGGAGCAGTTGCTGCTCGAGCTGGACGTGGGCGCGCCCGATATCGAGCAGCTCAACGCGATCTTCCGCGCCGCGCACTCCATCAAGGGCGGCGCGGCCACTTTCGGCTGCTTCCAGAAGCTGGCCGGAACCACGCATTTGCTCGAAAACCTGCTGGATGCGATCCGGCGCGGCGAGATGGGACTGCGCGCCGACATGGTGGACATTTTCCTGGAAACGAAAGACGTGCTCAAAAGCCAACTGGACGCCTACCGGGCCTCCGAAGAGCCCGAAGACGCGGTATTCGAGCGCATTTGCGCCGTGTTGCGCCAGCTGGCGCTGGAAGGCGGGCAAGCGCCCGCGGCCGCCGCGCCGGTGGCGGCGCCCGAACCCGAGCCCGAACCCGAACCCGCGCCCCAGCCGGACGCGGCATCCGCGGCGCCGGGCCTGCCATTGCGGGTGCGATTCAGCAAGGTGTCGGACAAGGACGCCCAGTCGCTGCTGGAGGAAATGGGCAATCTGGGCGACGTGCGCGCCAGCGAGCGCGCCGGCCAGACGCTGACGGTGTGGGTCGACACGACCTGCTCGCCGGACGATATCGAAGCGGTGTGCTGCTTCATCATCGACGCGGACCAGTTGGAAATCGCCCGCGAGGCCGAACCGGCCCACGCGCCGGCGCAGGCGGCCGCCCCGGATGCCGCCGCCACGCCGACGCCGGCTCCCGCTCCCGCCGCGGCCCAGGCCGCCGAGCCGGCGCGCGCCGCGCGCCCGAGCATCGCGCCCGCGCACGCCGACAAGGAGTCGACCTCGATTCGCGTCGGCGTCGAGAAGGTCGACCAGGTGATCAACCTGGTCGGCGAGCTGGTGATCACGCAGGCGATGCTGGCGCAGACCGCCTCGACGCTCGATCCGGTGCTGCATGATCGCCTGCTCAATGGCATGGAGCAGCTCGAGCGCAACGCGCGCGACCTGCAGGAAGCGGTCATGTCGATCCGCATGATGCCGATGGATTACGTGTTCAGCCGCTTTCCGCGCCTGGTGCGCGATATCGCCGGCAAGATGGGCAAGCAGATCGAGCTGCAGACCTATGGGCGTGCCACCGAGCTGGACAAGAGCCTGATCGAGCGCATCATCGACCCCTTGACGCACCTGGTGCGCAACAGCCTGGACCATGGCATCGAAACGCCGGAAAAGCGCGTGGCGGCCGGCAAGGAGCCGGTGGGCCAGCTGGTGCTGTCGGCGCAGCACAACGGCGGCAACATCGTCATCGAGGTCAGCGACGATGGCGGCGGCCTGAGCCGCGAACGCATCCTCAGGAAGGCCGCGGCCCAGGGGCTGGCGGTCAACGAGAATTCGCCCGACGACGAAGTCTGGCAATTGATCTTCGCGCCCGGTTTCTCGACCGCCGACCAGGTCACGGACATCTCCGGGCGCGGCGTCGGCATGGACGTCGTGCGCCGCAACATCCAGGACATGGGCGGTCACGTGCAGCTCTCCAGCGTGCCGGGGCAGGGGACGACCACGCGCATCGTTCTGCCGCTGACGCTGGCCATCCTGGACGGCATGTCGGTGCGGGTGGGCGAGGAAACCTTCATCCTGCCGCTGAACCATGTCACCGAATCCTTGCAGCCGCAGGCCGACCAGATCTATTCGGTGGCCGGCAACGAGCGCGTGATGCAGGTGCGCGGCGAGTACCTGCCGCTGGTGGAAATGCACCGGGTGTTCTCGGTGGGCCAGGCGCAGGCCGATCCCACCCAGGCCATCGCCGTCATCATGCAGGCCGAGGAGCGCCGCTTCGCGCTGCTGGTCGACCACCTCGTCGGCCAGCACCAGGTGGTGGTGAAGAACCTCGAATCGAACTATCGCAAGGTACCCGGCATTTCGGCCGCCACCATCCTGGGCGACGGCAGCGTGGCGCTGATCGTGGACGTATTCGCGCTGGCGCGCGCCAACCGGGAAAAGTGGTCCCAGCCCGAAGCCATTCTGAATTGACGGAGAGACATACCATGGCAGCCAAACCGCACACCCAGGCCACGCGCGCCGAAGACGTGGGCAACGAGTTCCTGGTCTTCACGCTGGGCGAGGAAGAGTACGGCATCGATATCCTGAAAGTGCAGGAAATCCGCGGCTACGACGCCGCCACGGTCACGCGCATCGCGAATGTGCCGTCCTTCATCAAGGGCGTGACCAACCTGCGCGGCATCATCGTGCCGATCGTGGACCTGCGCATCAAGTTCAACCTGGGCAGCGTCGAATACAACGAGCAGACCGTCGTCATCATCCTCAACCTCGACCGCCGCGTGGTCGGCATCGTGGTCGACGGGGTGTCGGACGTGCTGATGCTCAACGCGGCCCAGGTGCGCCCGGCGCCGGAGTTCGGCGCCACCCTGTCCACCGAGTACCTGACCGGCCTGGGCACGGTGGACGAACGCATGCTCATCCTGGTCGACATCGAGAAGCTGATGACCAGCGACGAGATGGCGCTGGTGGAGAAAGTGGCGTCCTGACGGGGCCGGTGCGCGGGCGGCGCGCCGCCCGCCGTTTTGTTCAACGCTTGCAGTCAAGGAGTGGTTCCTGTCATGCGCAAGTTCCTCGCGAACCTGTCGATACGCGGCAGCCTGTTGGGCGTGCTGGCGTTCTTCTCTTTCATGCTGGTCGTCGGCGCCGCCCTGGGCGTGCTGTCGCTGCGGGTCAGCAACGACACGTTGCAGGGAGTCAAGCAGACCCAGGATGTCGCCGACGCGATGGATCGCGTCGTCAACAGCTACAAGGACGCGCTCAATGGCCTGGGCCGCGCCGCGGCATCGCACTATGGCGCGATCGTGAGCGCCGTGGGCCAGCCGGTGCAGGTCGAACAGGGCTTGGGCAGCGAAGCGGCGGGCTTGTTGCAGCGCGCCAAGGCTTCACTCAACCGCGCCGAGACCGAGTACGAGTATTACAAGGGCCTGCCCCGGCCGGCCAGCGCCGCCGAAAGCCTGAAAGAGGTCGAGGACGCCTTCCAGGCGCTGGTCGGCCAGGGACTCCATCCGCTGGCCGCCGCGCTGGAGAAGGGCGACATGACCGGCTACCGGTCGCACGCGCAGAACGTCCTTGACGCGCTGGAGGGCCGTTTCTCGGGCGCCATCGCCGCGTTCGACTTCTGGCGCGCCAGCGAGCTGCTCGACGCCCACGAAGTGGCCGAGACGCGCTATCGCTTCGTGCTGGCGGCCGTGGCCGCGGGCGGGGTGCTGGCCGCGTTGCTGGTGTTCTCGACCTATCTGTTCCTGCGCCGCCGCGTGCTGCAGCCGCTGCGCGAAGTGGGCCAGCATTTCGACAAGATCGCCGCCGGCGACCTGACCGCGCGCGTGGATGTGCGCAACAACAACGAGATCGGCCAATTGTTCGCCGGTCTCAAGCGCATGGAAGAAAGCCTGACGCGCACGGTCGCGGCGGTGCGCCGCGGGGTGGACGAGATCAACGTGGGGTCGCGCGAGATCGCAGCCGGCAACACGGACCTGTCCAGCCGCACCGAGGAGCAGGCGGCCTCGCTGGAGGAGACCGCGGCGTCGATGGAGCAGCTGGCCTCGACGGTCAAGCAGAACGCCGACAACGCGCGCCAGGCCAACCAGCTGGCGGCCAGCGCCTCGGACGTGGCCGAGCGCGGCGGTTCGGCGGTGTCGGAAGTGGTGACGACGATGCAGGACATCTCGGCCAGTTCGCGCAAGATTTCCGAGATCGTGTCGGTGATCGACGGGATTGCGTTCCAGACCAACATCCTGGCGCTGAACGCGGCGGTGGAGGCGGCGCGCGCGGGCGAGCAGGGCAAGGGTTTCGCGGTGGTGGCGGGCGAAGTGCGCTCGCTGGCGCAGCGCAGCGCCCAGGCGGCCAAGGAGATCAAGGTGCTGATCGAGGACTCGGTCGGCAAGGTGGGCACGGGTTCGCAGCAGGTCGAGCGCGCCGGGGCGACGATGCAGGAGATCGTGGCCTCGGTCAAGCGGGTGACGGACATCATGGGCGAGATCTCGGCGGCCTCGGAAGAGCAGTCCAGCGGGATCGATCAGGTGAACCGGGCGGTGTCGCAGATGGACGAGGTGACGCAGCAGAACGCGGCGCTGGTGGAGGAGGCCGCGGCGGCGGCCGGTTCGCTGCAGGAGCAGGCGCAGCGCCTGGCCGAGGCGGTCTCGGTGTTCAAGATCAATGCCGGCGAAGTGATCGACCTGCCGGCCCGTCAACTGGGATCGAGGCAGGCGCCGGGTGCGCGCGAGACGACGCTGGCGCACGACGAAGCGCTGGCGCTGGGACACTGAGGTCAGGCGTGGCGACAGCAATGACGACGCCGGCTTTCAGCGCCGAGCGCCAGTTCGAGTTCCGCGACGCGGACTTCGCCCGGGTACGGCAGATGATCTACGCGCGCGCCGGCATTTCGCTGGGCGCGCACAAGCGCGAGATGGTGTACAGCCGCCTGGCGCGGCGCCTGCGCGCGCTGGGGCAGCAGGAGTTCCGCGCCTACCTGGACGGACTGGAGAACGAGCCGGCGGCGCCCGAGTGGGAGGACTTCGTCAACGCCCTGACGACCAACCTGACCGCGTTCTTTCGCGAATCGCATCACTTTCCCATCCTGGCCGATTTCGCGCGCCAGCGCGGCGGGCCGGTATCGGTGTGGTGCTGCGCCGCCTCGACCGGCGAGGAGCCGTACTCGATTGCCATGACGCTGATCGAGAGCCTGGGCGCCCGCGCCCAGGCCAGCCAGCTGCTGGCCACCGATATCGACACAAACTGCCTGCAACGCGCGCGCGCGGGCGTCTATCCGTACGAACGGGTGGCCAAGCTGGACCCGGCGCGCCTGAAGCGCTTCTTCATGCGCGGGCGCGGCGCCAATGAAGGACAGGTCAAGGTGCGCGCCGAGCTGGCCGACATGGTGCGCTTCGATACCTTGAACCTGCTGGCGCCGCACTGGCCGATCAACGAGAAGTTCGACGCGATCTTCTGCCGCAACGTCATGATTTACTTCGACAAGCCGACCCAGGCCAGGATCCTGCGGCGGTTCGTCCCCTTGCTCAAGCCGGGCGGGCTGCTGTTTGCCGGGCATTCCGAGAATTTCACCTATATCAGCCGCGATTTCCGCCTGCGCGGGCAGACCGTCTACGAGCAGGCCAGCGGCGAGTTCCCAGTATGAAGAAGATCAAGGTCTTGTGCGTGGACGACTCCGCGCTGGTGCGCGGCCTGATGACCGAGATCATCAACAGCCATCCGGACATGGAGGTGGTCGCGACCGCGCCCGATCCCTTGGTGGCGCGCGAACTGATCAAGAAGCACAACCCGGACGTGCTGACGCTGGATGTGGAAATGCCGCGCATGGACGGCCTGGATTTTCTCGAAAAGCTGATGCGGCTGCGGCCCATGCCGGTGGTGATGGTGTCGTCGCTGACCGAGCGCGGCGGCGAGATCACGCTGCGGGCGCTGGAGCTGGGCGCGATCGACTTCGTGACCAAGCCCAAGCTGGGGATCCGCGACGGACTGATCGAGTATTCCGAGGTGATCGCGGACAAGATCCGCGCCGCCTCGCGCGCGCGCCTGCGCGCGCCCGCGCCGGCCGGCCACGCGGCGCCGTTGCGCCTGCGCAGCCCGTTCGCCAGCTCCGAGAAGCTGGTGATCGTGGGCGCGTCGACCGGCGGCACCGAAGCGATCCGCGAAGTGCTGCAGCCCTTGCCGGCCGACAGCCCGGCGATCCTCGTCACCCAGCACATGCCGGCCGGCTTCACGCGTTCGTTCGCGCAACGCCTGGACGCGCTGTGCGCGGTGACCGTGCGCGAAGCCAGCGACGGCGAGCGGGTGCTGCCGGGCCACGTCTACCTGGCGCCGGGCGGCGAGACGCATATGCGCCTGGGCCGCAGCGGGGCCAACTACGTGATCGAGCTGCTGGCCAGCGAACCGGTCAACCGTCATCGTCCCTCGGTGGACGTGCTGTTCCATTCGGCCGCCCAGGCGGCCGGCGGCAACGCGATCGGGGTGATCCTGACCGGCATGGGCAAGGACGGCGCGGCGGGCCTGCTGGCGATGAAACGCGCCGGCGCGCGTACCATGGCGCAGGACGAGGCCAGTTGCGTGGTCTTCGGCATGCCGCGCGAGGCGATCGCGCTGGGCGCGGCCGACGAGGTCGTGCCGCTGGCCGATATCAGTGAGCGGATTCTGACACGTCTGGGCGACCGCGGGCATCGCGTTTGACGCCGCCGCCCCAACGGCGCGGGCGTCCGGACATTATTTTCTTGGAGTTGAGATGGTAGATAAGGGAATGAAGATACTGGTGGTGGATGATTTCCCCACCATGCGGCGCATCATACGCAACCTGCTCAAGGAGCTGGGTTTCGAGAACGTCGACGAGGCCGAGGACGGCGCCATCGGGCTGGAGAAACTGCGCAACGGCGGCTTCCAGTTCGTGGTGTCGGACTGGAACATGCCCAACCTCGACGGCCTGGAAATGCTCAAGCAGATCCGCGCCGACGCGGCGCTGAAGTCGCTGCCGGTGCTGATGGTGACGGCCGAGGCCAAGAAGGAGAATATCGTGGCGGCGGCCCAGGCCGGCGCCAACGGCTACGTGGTCAAGCCGTTCACGGCCGCGACGCTGGAAGAGAAGCTGAACAAGATCTTCGAGAAACTCGCCGGCTGAGGTACCGAATGAATGCGACGGACACTGGCATGCAGGCAGACCCGACCGACCTGATCCAGCGGATCGCCTCGCTGACGCGCATGCTGCGCGACAGCATGCGCGAGCTCGGGCTGGACCAGGCCATCAAGGATGCCGCCGAGGCGATTCCCGATGCGCGCGACCGCCTGCGCTACGTGGCGCAGATGACCGAGCAGGCCGCCAACCGGGTGCTCAACGCCACCGAGGCCGCCGGCCCCATCCAGGACGGCATGGCGCGCGGCGCGCAGGCCCTGGACGAGCGCTGGCAGCAATGGTACGACCAGCCGCTCGAGTTGCCGCAGGCGCGCGCCCTGGTGCAGGACACGCGCGCCTTCCTGGCCGCCGTGCCGCAGCACACGCAGCAGACCCAGGCCAAGCTGATGGAAATCGTCATGGCGCAGGATTTCCAGGACCTGACCGGCCAGGTCATCATGCGCATGATGGACGTGGTGGGCGCGATCGAGCGCGAACTGCTGCAGGTGCTGCTGGACAACGTGCCGCAGGAGCGCCGCGACGAAGCCAACTCGCTGCTCAACGGTCCGCAGGTCAACCCCGGCGGCAAGGCCGACGTCGTCACCAGCCAGGACCAGGTCGACGACCTGCTGGCCAGCCTGGGCTTCTGACCAGGGCAGGGTGCCTGTTCCCGCGGGGACAGGCACCGAATCGGCGTGGCGCAGGGTGCGGGGTGCCTGTCCCTGCGAGGACAGGCACCCCACGCGCCGGCCGCCGCCATCCCGGAATAACGCCGCTTTCCCCCCGCTTCTTGGCTTATCGCCGCGCGGGCCGTCCGCCTAGAATCTCGGCGGGCAGTCCACAACCCGCATCCGGGCTGCAAACAAAGCGTCGAGCATGGCCGAAGAAAGCGATCTTGAAAAGTCCGAAGCCGCCTCTCCCAGGCGCCTGGAAAAGGCGCGCGAGGAGGGGCAGATCGCGCGTTCGCGCGAGCTGGGCACGTTCATGATGCTGGCCGCCGGCGTGGCGGGCGTATGGCTGAGCGGTTCGATGCTGTACCGGGGGCTGACCGGCGTGCTGCGGCGCGGCCTGGGGTTCGAGCCGCGCGTGGCGCAGGACCCGGGCGTGATGGTCGAGCAGGCGGTGCACGGCGCCGGGCAGGCGTTGCTGACGGTGCTGCCCATGTTCGGCATGCTGGCCGTGGTGGCGGTGCTGTCGGCGGTGCTGCTGGGGGGCTTCGTCTTCTCGACCAAGCCGCTGGAGCCGAATTTCTCGAAATTGAGCCTGTGGTCGGGCATCAAGCGCATGTTCTCGGCGCAGACCGCGGTCGAGCTGGTCAAGGCGCTGGCCAAGGCCGCGCTGGTGGGCGGCGTGGCGGTCTGGGTGATCTGGCACTACCACGACGACATGCTGGGGCTGATGCACGTGGCGCCCAGCGCCGCGTTGACCAGCGCCATGTCGCTGGTGGCGCTGTGCAGCGCCCTGATCGTGGCCTCGCTGCTGTTCGTGGTGCTGCTGGATGTGCCCTGGCAGATCTGGAGCCATCTCAAGAAGCTGCGCATGACCAAGGAGGATGTGCGGCAGGAACACAAGGAAAGCGAGGGCGACCCGCACGTCAAGGGCCGCATCCGCCAGCAGCAGCGCGCCATGGCGCGCCGGCGCATGATGTCCGAGGTGCCCGGCGCCGACGTGGTGGTGACCAACCCGACCCATTACGCGGTGGCGCTGAAGTACGCGGACGGCGCGGCCGGCGCGCCGCGCGTGGTCGCCAAGGGCACCGGGCTGATCGCCGCCCGCATCCGCGAGCTCGCCGCCGAGCATCGCATCCCGACGCTCGAGGCGCCGCCGCTGGCGCGCGCCCTGCATCAACACGTCGAACTGGGACAGGAAATCCCGACGGCGCTTTATACCGCGGTGGCCGAGGTGCTGGCGTGGGTGTTCCAGCTGCGCAGCTGGCGTCCCGGACTGGGACGCGAGCCGCAGGCGCCGACGGCGCTGGCCGTACCGGCCGAACTGGACCCGCACAGCCAGCCCGCCACCCAAGGAGCCTGACGAATGAGCGCGCTGCTCTCCATGCTGAAAACCAACGGGGCCGCCAACGCCAAGCTGCTGGCCGGCCCGATCCTCATCGTGCTCGTGCTGGGCATGATGGTGCTGCCGCTGCCCACGTTCCTGCTGGACTTGCTGTTCACCTTCAACATCGCCCTGTCGGTGATGATCCTGCTGGTGGCGATGTTCACGCGCAAGCCGCTGGATTTCGCCGCGTTTCCCTCGGTGCTGCTGTTCGCCACGCTGTTGCGGCTGTCCCTGAACGTGGCCTCGACGCGGGTGGTGCTGCTCAACGGCCACCAGGGGCCGGACGCGGCCGGCAAGGTGATCGAGGCGTTCGGCCACTTCCTGGTGGGCGGCAATTTCGCGGTCGGCATCATCCTGTTCGTGATCCTGACCATCATCAACTTCATCGTCATCACCAAGGGCGCCGGGCGGATCGCCGAAGTCGGCGCGCGCTTCACCCTGGATGCGATGCCGGGCAAGCAGATGGCCATCGACGCCGACCTCAACGCCGGGCTGATCGGCGAGGACGAGGCGCGCAAGCGCCGCGCCGAGGTGGCGCAGGAATCGGATTTCTTCGGCTCGATGGACGGCGCCAGCAAGTTCGTGCGCGGCGACGCCATCGCCGGCCTGCTGATCATGGTCATCAACGTGATCGGCGGCCTGATCGTGGGCGTGGCCCAGCACGACCTGTCGGTGGGCGAGTCGGCCCGCGTGTACACGCTGCTGACGATCGGCGACGGCCTGGTGGCGCAGATCCCGGCGCTGGTGATCTCCACCGCCGCCGGCGTGGTGGTCTCGCGCGTGGCGACCGACCAGGACGTGGGCCAGCAGATCCTGTCGCAGCTGTTCTCCAACCCCAACGTGATGTTCCTGACGGCCGCCATCGTCGGCATCATGGGCCTGATCCCCAATATGCCGCACCTGGCGTTCCTGACGCTGGCCGCGCTGCTGGCCGGTTGCGGCTGGATGCTCTACAAGCGCAACCTGGCCGCCGCCAGCCAGGCGCAGCAACCCGCCGAGACCGCCGCGGCCCAGGCGCAGGCGGCGGCTTCGGAGGCGACCTGGGAAGACGTCTCGATGGTGGACCAGCTGGGGCTGGAAGTGGGCTATCGCCTCATTCCGCTGGTCGACCATGCGCAGAACGGCGAGCTGCTGCACCGCATTCGCAGCCTGCGCAAGAAGTTCGCCCAGGACGTGGGCTTCCTGCCTCCGGTGGTGCACATCCGCGACAACCTGGAACTCAAGCCGAACGACTACCGCATCCTGCTGTCGGGCGTGGAAATCGGCCGCGGCGTGGCCATGCCTGGCCAATGGCTGGCCATCGATCCGGGCGGCGTGGCCATGCAGGTCAAGGGCACTCCCACCACCGACCCGGCCTTCGGCCTGCCGGCGCTGTGGATCGACAATGGCCAGCGCGACCAGGCCCAGGTGGCCGGCTACACGGTGGTGGACGCCAGCACGGTGGTGGCCACCCACCTGAACCACTTGATGCACCGCCACGGCGACAACCTGCTGGGCCGCCAGGAAGTGCAGGCGCTGATCGAGCGCATCGGGCGCGAATCGCCCAAGCTGGTCGAGGACCTGGTGCCCAAGACGCTGTCGCTGACCACCTTGCAGAAAGTGCTGCAGGGCCTGCTGGCCGAGGAAGTGCCGATCCGCGACATGCGCACCATCGTCGATACCCTGTCCGAGCACGCGCCGCGCCTGGCGGCCCTGGCCGCCAACGCGGGCGGGCAGCCCGACGTGCACGAATTGGTGGCGTTGACGCGCCGTTCGCTGGGCCGGGCCATCACCCAGCAATGGTTCCCGGGCGACGGCGAACTGCGCGTGATCGGGCTGGACGTGCGCCTGGAGCGCGTGCTGACGCAGGCCATGGCCACCAGCGGCGGCCTCGAGCCGGGGCTGGCCGAGACGCTGCTGCGCGAGACCGAGGCGGCGCTGGCGCGCCAGGAGGCGCAGGGCAACGCCCCGGTGCTGCTGACCTCGCCGCCGCTGCGCGCGCCGCTGTCGCGCTTTCTCAGACATCATCTGCCGCAGTTGGGCGTGCTTTCGAATGCCGAGATCCCCGATGAGCGCGTGGTGCGCGTGACGGCGCTCATTGGAGGCAATGGCGAATGAAGTTGAGCCGTTTCGTCGCGGCCAGCAGCCGCGAAGTCATGCGCCTGGTGCGCGAGGCGCTGGGCCCGGATGCGCTGATCGTGTCCAACCGCAGCGTGGCCGAGGGCATCGAAGTGGTGGCCACGCTGGACGAGACGCCCGCCGCGGCGCCTGCCGCGTCGCCGCGCGATACGCCGGCCGGGATGCCCGCCGCGGACGCGGCCGCGCCGCTGTCCATGGCGCGCCTGCCCGATGCGCCGATGCCCGCGGCCATGCCGGCCGGCCGCGTCCCGCCGGGGCTGGAGGCGGGTGTGCAGGCCGCCATCGACGCGCTGCGCGGCTCGCTGGAAAGCCGCATGGACGGGCTGCTGTGGGGCACGCGCGACGGGCCGGGCCGCGAGCCCGTGGGCGCCGGACTGTTCCGCGCCTTGCTGGAGGCGGGCTTCAGCATGCCGCTGGCGCGCATCCTGCTCGAGCGCCTGCCGCAGGCGCTCGACGCCGCGCAGGCGCTGGCCTGGGCGCGCAACGAGCTGGTGGCGCACCTGCCGGTGCTGCGCCGCGAGGACGACCTGCTGGCCGGCGGCGGCGTATTCGCGCTGGTCGGCCCCACCGGGGTGGGCAAGACCACCACGCTGGCCAAGCTGGCGGCGCGCTGCGTGGCGCGCGAAGGGCGCGAGCAGGTGGCCATGCTGACCACCGACAATTTCCGCATCGGCGCGCTGGAACAGTTGCAGATCTATGGACGCCTGATGGGCATCCCGGCCCATTCGGTGCGCGACGCCGACGAATTGCGCGACGCGCTGGGCAGCCTGGGCAACCGCAGGATCATCCTGATCGACACCACCGGCATCAGCCAGCGCGACCGCCAGGTGGCGGGGCAGGCCGCCATGCTGTGCAACGCCGGCAAGCCGGTGCGCCGCCTGCTGGTGCTCAACGCCGCCAGCCAGGGCGACACGCTGGACGAAGTGGCGCACGCCTATCGCAACGGCGTGGGCGAGGACGTGGTCGGCTGCATCATCACCAAGCTGGACGAGGCTTCGCGGCTGGCGCCGGCGCTGGATACGGCGATCCGCCACCGCCTGCCCATCCACTATGTCTCCTACGGGCAGAAGGTGCCCGAGCACATGGCCCTGGCGCGCGCCGACGAACTGATCGACCGCACCCTGGCCACGCTGCAGCGGGTCAAGCCGCTGTACGCGCCCAGCGAGGCCGACCTGGCCGCCTTGTGCAGCGCCTCCCGCGAGCAGGTGCGCGACGCGCCGGCGCAGCGCCGCCAGATGCTGGCGGCCACGCTGCTGGGTCAGGGCGGCGCCGCGGCGCGCGAGCTCGACGGCGCGCTGGACTGGCTGCGCGACGATCCGGCCTGCGCTCAGGCGCGCCATGACTGGCGCGCGGCCATGGCCGGCCCGGTCACGGCGCAGGCGCTGGGCGACGCGGCGCTGGCCCTGGCGCGCCAGGCCTACCCGGCCGCCAGCGCCCGCTATCTGCTGGCCATGCACGGCAAGGCGGCGCTGCGCGCGGCCGGCCTGCCACAGGCCACCTTGCTGTCGGCGCTGCTGATGAGCGACCGCGGCGCGGCGCTGGCCGCGCCCGCCCAGCAATTGATGCTGCAGCATGGCCTGCTGGCCGCGTATGCGCCGGGCGAGCCGGCCGGCGCCAATGCGATGCAGGCCATGCTTGCGCGCACGGGCTATCTGTCGGGCGAACTGGCCCGGCTGCCGCACGTGCATGTGTTCGACGCCGGCTCGGCCCCGCCGTGGCAGGCGCTGGCCGGGCAGGACAACCTGTGGCTGGCGCGCTGCGCCGGCGCCACGCGGGTGCAGCAGGACCTGTGTCCCACTTTGCTCAAGGCCGTGGCCCGCGGGCTGGGATACCTGCCGGTAGGCAATGTGACGGTCCCGGGCAAGGGCGGCGCGACCCTGGCGCTGTGGGCCGGCAGCGCGGAGGTCTTGCTGGCCGCGCGCGGCCAGGCGCCGCTTTCCGTGCGCATGGTCAGCGCGCGCCTGCTCGATCCGTCCAGCGGCCGCCAGGTGGCGCAGTGGTTCGGCCTGACGAACCTGGCCGCCGCGCAGGCCGACGCGGCCACGCTGGCCCGCTGGCTGGTGCAGTATGAACAGGCGCGCGGCGCGTTCCGCTACATGGCGCATGCCTGGGCGGCGTTGCCGCCGGATGCGGGCGATGCCGCGGCGCTGTCCGCGCGCGCGCTGGCGGCGGGGCAGCTGGGCGCCGCGTGCTGGCAGCTGGAGCACCAGGCGCAGGCCGCCGCGATGCGCCAGGCCTTGCCCGGCCTGCTCGGGCCGGGCGCGCGCAAGGCGCCCGCGCGGCTGGCGCCCGCTGCCTTGATGAAGTTGTTTGCCTTGCTGGAGATGGCCGGCTGAACGCCGGCCCGATCGGCTCAGGTGGCGACGATGGCGCGGCCCGAGGCGGCGCTGGAGTAGCCGCGCTTGCCGCGGCCCTGGGCGTCATAGGTGGCGGCCGCGCCGGTGCCGGCGGCCTGGCGCAGGGCGTCGAGCGACTCCTGCGTATGGCGCAGGTTCACCGCGATCAGGGTGCCGTTGCGCTGGTTGTGGTCGCGCGCATTGGCCGCATTGGCCTGCAGGGCTTGCCACAGCGGGCCCAGCTCCGGGTGGGCGGCCGCCGCCGCGTCGGTGCCGGCCGGCCCGCCGGCCAGGCCCGCGGCGTCCAGCAGGGCGTCGCGCTCGGCGCCCAGGCGCGCCAGCTCGTCGGCCAGGGCTTCCTTGCGCTGTACCGCGGCCTGCAGCGACTCGTGCGCGCGGCGGTCCATCAGCGCCTCGGTTTCCGCCTCCAGGGCATGGAGGAATTCCACCACCAGGGTGTTTTCGCGTTCGAGGCAGGTCTTCAGGGCGGCAGGGTTCATGGCGGGCAACAGCGGTCTACTTGAGCAATTCCCGGGCGCTGGCGATCAGGCTGTCGGCGATGCGGGCGGGGTCGATCCGCAGCTGGCCGGACGCGATGGCCGCCCGGATGGCCGCCACGCGCTCGACGTCGATGTCGCTGCCGCCTTCCTGAGCCAGCAACTGGCGCGAGGCCGGGCTGAGCGCCACTTGCGCGCTGCCCGAACCGGCCTGGGCGCCGCTGCCATAGGCTTGGGCCACGGCGTGCTCGGCGCGTGCGCCGACCGCGTTGGGGCTCACCGGATGGCTGGTCGAGGATTGGATCTTCAAAATATTCTCCGCTGCGCGGGACCGGCCCGATGGGGCAGGTCCGCCTGGTTATGCCTGTGTAACGACACCATGGGCGCAAACTTTAGGGCGCGGGAACGGTACGGGCCCTGTCATATGTAACAGATTTTACAGCTGGACTTCAACCAGCCCGGCCGCCTGCACGATGCCGCTGACCACCTGGCCGGAGGCGGTGCGCACCTGGACCGTCGCGCCGGGCGGGGCGTTGTCCAGGGCCTGGCCTTCGCTGCTGACCACGAAGCCGTTGCCGCGCGCGGTGATGCGCACGCTTTGACCGCGCGACACCGATTCGGCGCTGCGCAGCCCGGCGCCCTTGATGGGCTGGCCCGCGGCGATGCGATGGGTGGGGCGCATGCCGAGGATGGCGGCCGCGTCGGTGATGACGCCCGGGGGCAGGGCCACCAGGTCGCCGTCGCGGGTGGTCAGGTCTGCCGCCTCGATGGTCTTGCCCGGCGCGATCTGGCGCGCCGCCACGTAGTACTGGCCCGGCACGCTGACGGTGGCCTGGGCGTAGATCGTCCAGGTGCGCGGCGCGACGCAGCGCAGGCCGACCGTCATGCGGGCGCGCACCCGCATGCCCGAGGGCATGAAGGGCGTCAGGGCCTCGCAGGCATCCAGCCGGTCGGCGCGCAACGGATCCAGGGTGATGGACGGCTCGCCGGGCAAGGCCGCCAATTGCTGGCGCAGATAGGTCTCGGCCGCCGCGGCCAGCTCGGCGGGATCCTGGGCGGGCGGCTCGGCCGCGGCGCGCGGCGCGGCGCCCGCCAGGATGGCCAGCGCCGCCAGGCGCGCGATGGAACGGGTACGGGGCGATTTCATGATAGGCAAATTGTAGAAGGGCGCCGTGCCGCGCAATAGCCGAATTGGCTCGGAAATGGCGGGTTGTTTGGCTTTTTGTGGCGGCCGCCCGCAACCTAAGATGCCGTCATGCCAAAAAGCGAGCCAGGCCGTCCGGCCGGTTCGCCCGGCCAATCAGTTCGCACACTATCGGGACGCGCCAGGATGCTAGACCGGCTAAACGAGGATTTCCGCTTTTTCCAGCAATCGATCGCGTTGCGCGCGCAGCGGCAGGAAGTGCTGTCCTCCAATATCGCCAATGCCGATACGCCCAACTACAAGGCGCGCGACTTCGATTTCAAGGCCGCCATGCAGGGCGCGCTGGAGCAGCGCATGCGCCTGCCCGACACGAATCTCGCGCTGACCTCGGCGCGCCACATTCCCGGCCAGGCCACCACGCCGGCGCCGGCCGAACTGATGTACCGCCTGCCTTACCAGCCCAGCCTGGACGGCAATACCGTCGACATGGACAGCGAGCGCGTGCGCTTCGCCGACAACACGCTGCATTACCAGAGCAGCATGCAGGTGTTGTCCGGCCGCATCCGTTCGCTGATGTCGGCGATCCAGGAATAACGGAGTCCAGCCATGTCCCTGTTGAGCATTTTCGAGATCGCCGGTTCGGCGCTGAGCGCGCAGTCCCAGCGCATGAACGTGTCGGCCAGCAACATGGCCAACGCCGACAGCGTGGCCGGCCCCGACGGCCAGCCGTACCGGGCGCGCCAGGTGGTGTTCCAGGTCAATCCGCCGGCCGGCCAGGCCTTCGGGCAGGAGATCGGCGGCGTGCGCGTGGCCGGCGTGGTCGAAGACCAATCGCCCTTCAAGAAGATCTACGACCCCAAGCATCCGATGGCCGACGCGCAGGGCTACGTGAACATGCCCAACGTCGACCCGGTGGCCGAGACGGTCAACATGATCGCCGCCTCGCGCTCGTACCAGGCCAACGTCGAAGTGCTCAACACCGCCAAGCAGCTGATGCTCAAGACGCTGACGATCGGCCAGTCCTGATCGGCGCGCGGACATCGCCTGCGGCACGCATACCGGAGCATTCATCCATGACCACAGTCAACGAAACCACTTCCAAGGCCGGCCTGGCCCTGGCGCAGGCCGGCTCCAACAGCGCCGCCCAGGGCATCCAGGATCAATTCCTGACGCTGCTGGTGACGCAGCTGCGCAACCAGGATCCGCTCAACCCGATGGAGAACGCCGAACTGACTTCTCAGCTGGCGCAGATCTCCACGGTGGAAGGCATCAACAACCTCAAGAACACCATGCTCGCCATCAGCGGGCAGATCGACGTGTCGCAGTCGATGGACGCGGTGTCGATGATAGGCAAGGGCGTGCTGATGCCGGGCGACAAGGTGTCGCTGGGCACCGACCCCAACGACCCCGCCCAGCGCGGCGCCACGCCGTTCGGCATCGATCTGCAGGGCGACGCGACCAAGGTGACGGTCAAGGTGCTGGATCCCTCGGGCGCCGTGGTGCGCACCATGGAGCTGGGCGACCTCAAGACCGGCGTGCACACGCTGCAATGGGACGGCAACAACGACGGCGGCCAGCCGCTGGCCGACGGCAAGTATTCGATCACGGTGAGCGCCAGCGACGCCGACGCCAATCCGGTCAAGACCGAGGCGCTGACCTACGGCCAGGTCAAGAGCGTGGCGTACTCCACCAACGGCCTGCGCCTGGACCTGGGCCTGGCCGGCCAGATCAGCATGCTGGACGTGCGCAAGGTCATCGGGGCTTCCGGGTCGGCATGACCCCAAACCGGGCCGGCCGCGCGCTGGCGACTCACCTCAACTTCTGAGAGCTACGGGACAAAGACATGGGATTCGGACAAGGATTGAGCGGCCTGAACGCCGCCTC
Source organism: Bordetella genomosp. 6 (assembly GCF_002119705.1). NCBI lineage: Bacteria > Pseudomonadati > Pseudomonadota > Betaproteobacteria > Burkholderiales > Alcaligenaceae > Bordetella > Bordetella genomosp. 6. The sequence continues at coordinate 2,488,378 of NZ_CP021107.1, read as the reverse complement.
GCAGAACCTGGATGTAATCGGCAATAACATCGCCAACTCGGGCACGGTCGGCTTCAAGTCGGGCGCGGCCTCGTTCGCCGACGTGTACGCCAGCTCGCGCGTCGGCCTGGGCGTGAAAGTCAGCGCCATCAACCAGCGCTTCACGGTGGGCAATATTTCGACCACCGGCGGCGAATACGACATGGCGATCGACGGCGGCAAGGGCTTTTTCCGCCTGACCGACCAGAGCGGCGGGGTGTTCTACTCGCGCAACGGCGAGTTCATGGTCGACAAGAACTTCTACATCGTCAACGCCCAGGGCTTTCGCCTGACCGGCTATCCGGCCGGCGGCGTGGGCGCCCAGCCGGTGGACCTGCAACTGCCGCAAGGCAACATCGCGCCGCAAGCGACCAGCACCGCGGGCCTGCAGACCAACCTGAACGCCAACGCCAAGGTCATCAACCCCAACGATACGCCGGCCGTGGATGGCACGGTGGAACTGGACGGCACGTCCTACAGCTTCACCAATGCGGGCGGCGTGTTCGCCTGGGTCGCGCCCGCGCCGGTCGACGGCACCTATAACGGCGGCGACATCGTGATCGCCGGCGGCGCGGTGACCGGCGACCTGGCCAGCCAGCCGGGCTACCAGCCCTACCAGCCGCTGGTGGCCGGCATCCCGTTCGATCCGACCAACCCGCTGTCGTACACCGACCAGGTGCCGACCACGGTCTACGACTCGCTGGGCAACTCGCACCAGATGATCCAGTACTTCGCCAAGCGCCCCGCGGTGGGCACCGAGAGCGTGTACGAGGTCTATTACGTGCTGGACGGCCAGCCCATGCAGGTCAATGGCGGCGCCTCGCAGACGCTGAATTTCGACACCGCCGGCAATCTGCTCAACCAGCCGCCCACCGCGCAGGTGACGTTCGCCAACCCGGGCGGCAACGCCGCGCCGGCCGACCCGCTGGCGATCACCGTCAGCTACAACGGCGTCACCCAGTACGGCAGCGATTTCGCGCCCAAGGTGGTGCAGAACGGCTACTCCAGCGGCGAGTTCATGGGCCTGTCGGTGGGCAAGGACGGCAGCCTGGTGGCCAAGTACACCAACGGCGAGACGCAGACCATCGGCACCCTGGTGCTGGCCAATTTCAACAACGTGCAGGGCCTGCAGCCGGTGGGCAACAACGCCTGGGTGGAGACGTCCGAATCGGGCCAGGCCACGCTGGGCCAGCCGGGCACCAACGGCCTGGCGACCATCGCCGGGCAGGCGCTGGAGGCCTCCAACGTGGACATGAGCCGCGAGCTGGTCAACATGATCGTGGCCCAGCGCACCTACCAGGCCAACGCGCAGACCATCAAGACGCAGGACGAAGTCATGCAGGTCCTGATGAACATGCGCTGAGCGCCGGCGCCCACCTGAATCGATAACGGAAGGCCAGGATGGACCGGATCATCTACACCGCCATGAACGGCGCAGCCCGCATTGCCGAGCACCAGACGGTGCTGGGCAACAACATGGCCAACGTCAACACGCCGGGGTTCCGCGAGCAGATCGCGCTGTACCGCTCGGTGCCCATGGCCGACGGCACCTCGTTGCCCACGCGGGTCTCGACCGTGGCGTCCACGCCCGGCAACAACTTCGAGATGGGCAACATGATGACGACGGGGCGCGAGCTGGACGTGGCCCTGGCCGGGCCGGGCTGGTTCGCGCTGCAGACGCCGCAGGGCGAGGCCTATACCCGCGCCGGGGCGCTGCAGGTGGGCGTCAATGGCCTGCTGCAGACCGCGACCGGGCAGCCCGTGCTGTCCGACCAGAACGCGGTCATCGAAGTGCCGGACCAGGCCAGCCTGACGATCGCGTCGGACGGCACCGTCACCGCCATCGGCGCGGGCGACCCGCCCAACAACATTCTCAACCTGGGCCGCCTGAAGATGGTCAACCCGCCGCCGCAGCAGCTGGTGCATGGCGACGACGGGGTGTTCCGCATGCCGCAGCAGCCCAACGGCCAGCCCGCCGCGCCGCTGCCGGCGGATCCGTCGCAGCGCCTGTTGAGCGGCGTGCTGGAAGGCAGCAACGCCAGCCCGATGGGCGCCATGGTGGGCATGATCCAGAACGCACGGCGGTTCGAGATGCAGATGCAGGTGATACGCGAGGCGGACAAGAACGCCGAGCGCGCCAACGGGATTCTGGCCGCGGCCAGCTGATTATCAATGCGCGCGCGCCAGGCGCCGCGCCAGGAGTTTTCATCATGATGCGTTCGTTGTGGGTTGCCAAGACGGGCCTGGAAGGCCAGCAGACGTCGATGGACGTCATTTCCAACAACCTGGCCAACGTCCAGACCAACGGCTTCAAGCGGGGCCGCGCGGTGTTCCAGGACCTGATGTACCAGACGCTGCGCCAGCCCGGCGCGCAGGTCGGCGACGCCAACCAGCTGCCCTCCGGGCTGCAGCTGGGCACGGGCGTGCAGGTGGCCGCCACCCAGCGGGTGTTCTCGCAGGGCAACATGAACAATACCGGCGGCGAAATGGACATCGCGATCCAGGGACGCGGCTTCCTGCAGGTCGAGCTGCCCGACGGCACGCAGGCCTACACCCGCGACGGCTCGCTGCAGGTCGACCAGAACGGCCAGCTGACCACCGCCGGCGGCTATGTGATCCAGCCGCCCATCAACGTGCCGGACAACGCGCTGTCGCTGACCATCGGCAAGGACGGCACGGTGTCGGTCACCCAGCCCGGCGCGGCCGGCACCAACGTGCAGATCGGCCAGCTGCAGGTCGCCACCTTCATCAATCCGACCGGCCTGCAGAGCGTGGGCGAGAACCTGTACCTGGAAACCGACTCGTCGGGACCGGCCAACCTGCTGCAGCCGGGCATCGACGGCGCCGGCCAGATCCTGCAGCAGTACGTGGAAACGTCCAACGTCAACGTGGCCGAGGAACTGGTCAACATGATCACCACCCAGCGCGCCTACGAAATGAACAGCAAGGCGGTCAAGACCTCCGACGAAATGCTGGCCCGCCTGACCCAACTGTGATGCTGAAAACCGTATTGCGCCTGGCGGCCTGCGCCGCGCTGCTGGCGCTGGCCGCGGGCTGCGCGATGATTCCGCCCGAACCGGTGGTGACCGGCCCGCTGACCGCGCCGCCGCCGCCGCCGCCGCAACCCTCGGCGCGGCCCAACGGCTCGATCTACCAACCCTCGGCCTACGGCAACTATCCGCTGTTCGAGGACCGCCGGCCGCGCAACGTGGGCGATATCGTCACCATCGTGCTGGAGGAAAAGACCAACGCCGCCAAGGGCGTGGCCACCAACACCAGCCGCGACGGCTCGGCCACGCTGGGCGTGGCGGCCGCGCCGCGCTTCATGGACGGCATCATCAACGACAAGCTGGATACCGATATCTCGGGCGGCAACACCGCCAACGGCACCGGCAAGAGCAGCGCCAACAACACCTTCACCGGCACCATCACGACCACCGTGATCGGGGTGCTGCCCAACGGCAACCTGCAGATCGCCGGCGAGAAGCAGATCGCCATCAACCGGGGCAGCGAGTATGTGCGCTTCTCGGGCGTGGTCGATCCGCGCTCGATCACCGGCAGCAATACGGTGTCGTCCACCCGGGTGGCCGACGCGCGCATCGAATACCGCAGCAAGGGCGTCATGGACGAAGTCCAGACCATGGGCTGGCTGCAACGCTTTTTCCTGATCGCTTCGCCGTTCTGATCATGACATTTCCGACCTCGCTATCCGTTTTGCTGATTCCGCTGGCGCGCGCCGTCCTGGCGCTGGCGCTGCTGGGCGCGGGCGCCGCGCATGCCGAGCGCCTCAAGGACCTGGCCTCGATCCAGGGCGTGCGCGGCAACCAGCTGATCGGGTACGGCCTGGTCGTGGGGCTGGACGGCAGCGGCGACCAGGTGCGCCAGACGCCGTTCACGCAGCAAAGCCTGACCAACATGCTGTCGCAGCTGGGCATCACGGTGCCGCAGGGCAGCAACATGCAGTTGAAGAACGTGGCCGCCGTCATGGTGACCGCGACCCTGCCGTCGTTCGCGCGCCCCGGCCAGACCGTGGACGTGGTGGTGTCGTCGATGGGCAATGCCAAGAGCCTGCGCGGCGGCACGCTGCTGATGACCCCGCTCAAGGGCGCCGACAACCAGGTCTATGCCATCGCCCAGGGCAACATCCTGGTGGGCGGGGCGGGGGCCTCGGCGGGCGGCTCCAGCGTGCAGATCAACCAGCTCAACGGCGGGCGCATCAGCAACGGCGCGATAGTCGAGCGCGCCGTGCCCACCATGTACGCGCAGGACGGCATGGTGTACCTGGAGATGAACAATACCGATTTCGGCACGACGCAGAACGCCGCCTCGGCCATCAACCGCCAGTTCGGCGCCGGCACCGCCATGGCGCTGGACGGCCGGGTGATCCAGGTGCGCGGCCCGCTGGACCCGTCCATGATGCCGGCGTTCCTGTCGCAGGTGGAGAACCTGCAGGTCGTGCGCGCGCCGGCCACGGCCAAGGTCATCATCAACGCGCGCACCGGCTCGGTGGTGATGAACCGCACGGTCATGATCGAGGAGGCCGCGGTGGCGCACGGCAACCTGTCGGTGATCATCAACCGCCAGAACCAGGTGTTCCAGCCCGATACGCCGTTTACCGAGGGCCAGACCGTGGTCGTGCCGAACACGCAGATCGAGGTGCGCCAGGACGGCGGCGCGCTGCAGCGCGTGACCACCAGCGCCAACCTGGCCGACGTGGTCAAGGCGCTCAACGCGCTGGGCGCCACGCCGCAGGACCTGCTGGCCATCCTGCAGGCCATGAAAACCGCCGGCGCCCTGCGCGCCGACCTGGAAATCATCTAAGGCCCACCGACGCAGCCATGTCATTCGTCAGCTATACCCCCCGCCCGGGCGCCCAGGAATCGGTCTTCGACCTGGGGCGCCTGGCCGACCTCAAGCGCGACGCGGTGAAGGCGCCGGGCGGCGAGGGCCAGCAAAAGGAAGTGGCCCGCCAGTTCGAGGCGCTGTTCCTGCAGATGATGCTCAAGCGCATGCGCGAGGCGACGCCCAAGGAGGGCCTGTTCGATTCGCAGCAGACCGAGATGCTGCAGGCCATGGCCGACGAGCAACTGGCCCTGCAACTGGCCTCGCCGGGCATCGACCTGGCGCAGGCGCTGCTGGGGCAGATGCAGCAGGGCCAGCCGCCGGTCCAGCCCGCCGCGGCTGGCGGCGACGCCGCCGCGGCCCGCGCGCTGGCCGGCACGGCCGCGCCCGCGCCGCTGGTGCGCGACCTGCGCGGCAACTACGTACAGCCCGACCCCGCGCCCAGGCGCGAGGTCAACGCGCTGCTGGACGTGCTGCGCAACAACCGGGCGCGCGACCGCGCCATGGCGGCGGCCGAGGGCGCGCCCTCGCACGTGGTCGACTTCGTGTCGCGCATGTCGCGCGCGGCCAATGTCGCGGCGCAGCAAAGCGGCGTGCCGGCGCGGCTGATCCTGGGCCAGGCGGCGCTGGAATCGGGCTGGGGCCGGCGCGAACTGCGCCACGAGGATGGCAGCACCAGCTACAACCTGTTCGGCATCAAGGCGGGCGCCAGCTGGAAGGGCAAGGTCGTCAATGTGATGACGACCGAGTACGTCGACGGAGTCGCGCAGAAGCTGGTGCAGCCGTTCAGGGCCTATTCGTCCTACGAGGAGTCGTTCAGCGACTACGCCCGCCTGATCGGCAACAGCCCGCGCTACGAGGCGGTCACCCAGGCCAGCAACGAAATCGAGGCGGCGCGGCGCATCCAGGAGGCCGGCTACGCCACCGATCCGCGCTATGCCGAGAAGCTGATCAGCATCATGGGCCAGCTGCGCACCAGCGTGGCGCGCGCCGATTTTTCCGGCGGCCTCTAAATATTGGCGGCGGGCTGCCGTTAACCAGGCATCTGAACCGCGTGCGGTGAATTACGGGGCATTGCTAGCATGAATCTGTACAACTTGGCGCTGACCGGCCTGAACGCTTCGCAAGCAGGCCTGGAGACGACCAGCCACAACATCAACAATGCCACGACGGTCGGCTACAGCCGCCAGCGTGTCATCACCTCGACCGCCGGCGCCGGCGAGACCGGGCAGGGCTTTTTCGGCCGCGGCGTGCAGGTGGATACGGTGACGCGCCAGTACGACAGTTTCCTGTACCGGCAGCTGGTCGGCGCGCAAGGCAGCAGCGCCCAGCTGAGCACCCACCTCGCGCAAGTGTCGCAGGTGAACAATCTGTTCGGCGATCGCACCGTCGGCATCACGCCGGCGCTCGCGGGCCTGTTCACCAGCACCAACGCCGCGGCCACCAAGCCGGCCGATCCGGCCGTGCGCGCCGACATGATCGGCAAGGCCAACAGCCTGGTGACCCAGATCAACACGGCCTACCAGGAGCTGGAAAACCAGCGCAATGGCCTCAATACGCAGATCTCGACCACGGTCGAGCAGGTCAACAGCTACCTCGAGCGCATCAACGACCTGAACAAGCAGATCGTCATCGCGCGCGGCAAGGACGGCCACGCGCCCAACGACCTGCTGGACCAGCGCGACCAGGCCGTCTCGGAACTGAATCAGCTGACCGGCATCCGTTTCTACGAGCAGGGCGACGCCTTCAACATCACGCTGCAAAGCGGGCAGACCCTGCTGTCGGGCACGACGGTCTACCCGTTGCAGGCGGTGCCCTCGGCCAGCGACCCCAAGCGCCTGGCGGTGGCCTATACGCTGCCGTCGGGGCCGGGCACCACCATCCAGGTGGAAATGAACGACAGCGAGGTCACCGGCGGGCAGTTGGGCGGCCTGCTCAGCTTCCGCAGCCAGTCGCTGGACGCGGTGCAGGACCAGCTGGGCCAGCTGGCGATCGGGCTGGCCATGGCGTTCAACGCGCAGCACCGCCAGGGCTACGACCTGGACGGCCAGCCTGGCGGCGACATGTTCGGCCTGAAGGCGCCCGCGGCGATCCGCAATGCCGGCAATACCAGCACGGGCGAGTGGCAGTCGGCCTATACGGACGCCAACGCCATCCGCGCCAGCGCCTACCGCATCCAGTACGACGGCGCCAACTACACGGTGACGCGCCTGTCCGACGGCAGCAGTTTCGGCGTCACGCCCAGCGGCACGCCGCCCACGCTGTCGTTCGACGGCCTGACCCTGACCGGCAGCGGCACGCCGGCCGCCGGCGACGTCTGGACGCTGCAGCCGGCCCGCGACGCGGCGCGCGACCTCAAGCAATTGATCAGCGACCCCAGCAAGCTGGCGCTGGCCGATTCGGCGCTGGGCACGACCAACGGCAACAACGGCCTGAAGCTGGCCGAACTGCAGACGGCCAAGGTGCTGGGCAACGGCAGCATGAGCCTGAACGAGATGTTCTCGCAGCTCGTCAACAACGTGGGCGTGCAGACCCAGCAGGTCAGCACGGCCAACACGGCGCAGGCCAACCTGGTCAAGCAGCAGGCCACCGCCCACCTGTCGGTGTCGGGCGTGAACCTGAACGAAGAATACGTCAACCTGACGATCTTCCAGGAGCAATACCAGGCCAGCGCCAAGATCCTGGACGTGGCCAGCACGGTGTTCGACACCTTGCTGGGCCTGCGCTGAGCGCGACGCTAAACAAGAGATTGGAGTTCGACGATGCGTTTGAGCACCGCACTGATTTACCAGAACGGCCTGAACGGCGTGCTGAACCAGGAAGCCGCCATGGCGCGCCTGCAGGAGCAGCTCTCCAGCGGCCGCCGGGTCCTGACGCCGGCCGACGACCCGCTGGCCGCCGCGCTGGCGGTCAATGTCTCGCAGACGTCCAGCATGAACAGCAACTACGACGCCAACCGCAAGCAGGCCGAGCAGGCGCTGGGCGCCCAGACCAATACGCTGCAGTCGGTCGTCAAGAACATGCAGGAAATGCTCAAGCGGGTGGTCGAGGCCGGCAACGGCACCATGAGCGACGCCGATCGCCAGGCGCTGGTCATCGCGCTCAAGGGCGCGCGCGAGGAACTGGTGGGGCTGGCCAACGCCACGGATGGCAACGGGCAGTTCCTGTTTTCCGGCTACAAGGGTTTTACCCAGCCCTACAGCTTCGACGCCGCGACCGGCAAGGTGACCTATAACGGCGACCTGGGCCAGCGCGGCATCCAGGTCGACCAGAGCCGCCTGATGAGCGGCGGCGACGTCGGCAGCGATATCTTCAACAGCGTCACCAGCGGCACGCTGGCCTATATTGCGGACGCCGGCGCGGGCAATACCGGCACCGGCCAATACGGCGCGGTGTCGTTCGACGGGCCGCGCGCCGACAATTACGTGGGGCGTGATTTCCGCATCGAATTCGCGCGCGATCCGGTGACCGACGAGCTGCAGTATTCGGTGCTCAGCGATCCGCCCGTGGTCCCGCCTGAGCAGCCGTTGCCGGCCAACATGCCTTATTCGGAAGGCTCGGTGATCGACATGAACGGCGTGTCGATCAAGCTGACGGGCCAACCGGAGGCGGGCGATGTGTTCACGGTGGAGACGCCCAAGTCCTGGAAGATGGGCGTGCAGGGCGACGCGGCCAATACCGGATCGGCCGCGCTGACGCCGGTGTCGCTGCCGGACGGGCTGACCGGCAAGAACCTGAGCGTGGAATTCCTGGACGACGGCGCCGGCGGTCTGCTCTACAGCGTGACCAGCACGCCGCCGGATCCCGGCCTGCCGGCCAACGTGCCGGTCAAGCCGGGCGACGTCATCGATATCGGCGGCCTTAAGGTCAAGGTGGACGGCCAGCCGGCCGCCGGCGACACGTTCGCCGTGACCACGCCGAAGTCGGCCAATGTGGACGTGTTCGACACGCTCAACGATCTGATCAACGCGCTCGATACGCCCATCAGCGGCGATCCGCGGGCCGCCGCCGCGCTGGCCAACACGCTGGCCACGGCCAACAAGAAGCTGAACCTGTCGCTGGACAACGTGCTGACGGTGCAGGCTTCGGTGGGCGCCCGCCTCAATGAACTGGAAGCGCTGGGCAATACCGGCGCGCAGAAGGGATTGTCGTACGTCAAGCAGCTGTCTGACCTGGAGGACGTGAATATCTACCAGGCGACCAGCGACTTGCTGTTGCGGCAGGTCGCATTGCAGGCGGCTTCGCTGGCCCTGCAACGCATACAGGGAAACAGCCTGTTCTCGATGGGTCGATAGATCCACGGCAGGCCTCATAGTCGGGAAATGGCGCGCGCTCCCCTCGAGGAGCGCGTGTTCGATGGAAAGCAAATAATCATGTGGTCGAATTTGAAGGTACGCACCTGCATCACCCTGGTGCTGGGCCTGTTCCTGGTGGCGATGCTGGTGTCCAATGGAATGGCCTGGCTGGGCATGAGTTCCAGCAACGACAAGCTGGAGCGCGTCAACAACGCGTATTCGAACCAGGCGGTGCCGGCCTACGACGCCTACGTCATGCTGCTGCGGGCGCGGCTGAACATGGTCTCGTCGATGCTGGACCTGCAGGAAGGGCGGCTGAAGGAGTCGGCCGATACGCTGGCCCACGCGCAGCGCCAGACCGGCGAGGCGCGCGAGCGCTTCGAATCGTTCCTGCGGGTGGCCAAGGCGTCTTCGACAGCCGACCAGGCCGGCGCGGTGGAAACGGCATTTCGCGCCTATCTGGATGTGGCGGCGCGCCAGATGCAGGCCATGCAGGAGCAGAAGCTGGGCGAGTTCGTGCAGCTCAACCCCTCGGCGCAGCGCTTGAACACCGCCTTCGATACGGCGGCGTCGGCCTACCTGGACCGGATCGATACGGCTACCGATGCGCTGGTGGAGGACGCGCGCGCCGAGCACCTGCGCGCCAATACGGTAACCCTGGCGTTGATCGTCGTGGCATTGGCGCTGTGCGCCGGTTGCGGGCTGTTCATCGGCCGCGCCGTGCTGCGCCCGCTCAGGGAAGCCGGCCAGCATTTCGACAGGATCGCCGGCGGCGACCTGACCGCGCGCGTGGACGTGCGCAGCACCAACGAGATCGGCCAGCTGTTTGCCGCCTTGAAGCGCATGCAGGAGAGCCTGACGCGCACCGTGGCGACGGTGCGCCGCGGGGTGGACGAGATCAACGTGGGGTCGCGCGAGATCTCGGCCGGTAACACGGACCTGTCCAGCCGCACCGAAGAGCAGGCGGCCTCACTGGAGGAGACCGCGGCGTCGATGGAGCAGCTGGCCTCGACGGTCAAGCAGAACGCCGACAACGCGCGCCAGGCCAATCAATTGGCCGGCGTGGCCTCGGACGTGGCCGAGCGCGGCGGTTCGGCGGTGTCGGAAGTGGTGACGACGATGCAGGACATCTCGGCCAGTTCGCGCAAGATTTCCGAGATCGTGTCGGTGATCGACGGGATTGCGTTCCAGACCAACATCCTGGCGCTGAACGCGGCGGTGGAGGCGGCGCGCGCGGGCGAGCAGGGCAAGGGTTTCGCGGTGGTGGCGGGCGAAGTGCGCTCGCTGGCGCAGCGCAGCGCCCAGGCGGCCAAGGAGATCAAGGTGCTGATCGAGGATTCGGTCGGCAAGGTGGGCACGGGTTCGCAGCAGGTCGAGCGCGCCGGGGCGACGATGCAGGAGATCGTGGCTTCGGTCAAGCGGGTGACGGACATCATGGGCGAGATCTCGGCGGCCTCGGAAGAGCAGTCCAGCGGGATCGAGCAGGTGAACCGGGCGGTGTCGCAGATGGACGAGGTGACGCAGCAGAACGCGGCGCTGGTGGAGGAGGCCGCGGCGGCGGCCGGTTCGCTGCAGGAGCAGGCGCAGCGCCTGGCCGAAGCGGTCTCGGTGTTCAAGATCAATGCCGGCGAGGTGATCGACGTTTCGGCGCGCCAGCTGGCGCAGCAGCGCCAGGCGCCGCGCGTGGCGGCGGCGCCGGCGGCCAGCGCCCCGGCGCCCGAGGGGCGGACCGAGCCGGCGCCGGCATCGGCGCCGCGGCTGGCGCGTCCGGCCGCGCGCGCGGAAGTGGCGGCCGAGGCGGCCAGCGTACGTCGACCCGCCCGCCGGCCGGCCGCGGCCGGGCCGGCGGCCGACGCGGCAACGCCGGCGCCTTCGCGCCGCCGTGCGCCGGCCGACGACGACTGGGAATCCTTTTGAACCCCGCCGACCGCAAGGAGCACGCCATGCCGAGATGGATAGCGGGATTGGGCGCCATGCTGGTGGTGCTATGGCTGGCGGGCTGCGCGGCCACCGGACACAATTTCGACCCGGGCCGGCTGTCGCGGCTGACGCCGGGGCAGACAACGCTGGAAGAGGCGGCGCGCGAGCTGGGCGCGCCGCCGGACACGATATATGGCCAACGGGACGGCGGTGTGCTGGCCCTGTGGCAGTTCAAGATCACGTTCGTCACCGACGGGTTCTACAGCCGCAAGGAAGCCTTGCTGCAGTTCGGCCCCGACGGACGGCTGATGCGTCTGGTCGACAGTACCAATATCCTGCTGGAGCCTTGGGAACGCCGCAAGTTGCTGGGCCCCGAGCCGCCGTGGCCCGCCGAACCGGCGGCGCCGCAAGCGGCTCCCCAGGCGGCGCCGGTTGCCATACCGGTGCCGGCGGCTCCAGTGCAATAGTCGCCGACGCCACCGACGCCGGATTGCCGCCGGCGTGGCCGCTTTCCCTGGCACGCCTCGCGCGCCGGGGAAAGCGTCATTTTTGAAATTCCTGAAGGACGGGGGGAAACATGGAAGCGGATCTCGAAACTGGTGCCAAGAAGGTCAAGGCCAACAAGCGCGCGCGAGCGCCCAGGCAAAAGCGCAGCCTCCGCCTGCGTGACGCCCATGTCGGCTCATTGCTGATGTGGGTGTTGGGCGTATTCGCGCTCATGATTGCCGGCGTCGGCGCGATGGCTGCGTATTTCCTGCAACAGAATTACCAGTCGGTGGGGGAAATCAACGCCCTGACCGACCGGGTCGGCCAGGTGGAAATCATCAATAGCGACATGTTGCGCGCGCGCGTCTCGCTGATGGTGTCGGCGCGCCAGCTGCAGGAGTCGGGCTGGGGCAGCGGCGCGAACGCCGCCCAGGCCGCGGCCGCTTCGCTGAAGGACGCCACCGATCTGCTGGCGGGCGTGCGTACCCGCTTTGCCGATTTCCAGAAGAACATGCTGGAGGACGATACCGGCCGCCAGCTGTCGATGAACCTGGTGCGGCGCTACCGCTCGTATATCGACGATGGCGTGGACACCATGGTCGAAGCCCTTCGCAGCGAGGACTACTCGACGTTCTACATGGTCAACAATGAGTACGGCACGCCGCGCAGCGCCGCCTTCATTGCCGCCATCGGCGACTTCAGCAAGTACATCAACGAGCAGCAGCAGGCCACCATGGACGAGGCCCGCACCAACTTCGACCGCGCCCTGATGGCGGTGACGGCGGCGGTGGTGCTGGCCTTGGTCCTGATGCTGGTGGCGCGCACGGTGTTCGGCCGCCTGGTGGTGCGCCCGCTCAAGGAGGCCGGCCAGCATTTCGACAGGATCGCCGCCGGCGACCTGACCGCGCGCGTGGAGGTGCGCAACAGCAACGAGATCGGCCAGCTGTTCGCCGCCTTGAAACGCATGCAGGAGAGCCTGACCCGCACCGTGGCGACGGTTCGCCGCGGGGTGGACGAGATCAACGTGGGGTCGCGCGAGATCTCGGCCGGCAACACGGACCTGTCCAGCCGCACCGAGGAGCAGGCGGCCTCGCTGGAGGAGACCGCGGCGTCGATGGAGCAGCTGGCCTCGACGGTCAAGCAGAACGCCGACAACGCGCGCCAGGCCAACCAGCTGGCGGCCAGCGCCTCGGACGTGGCCGAGCGCGGCGGTTCGGCGGTGTCGGAAGTGGTGACGACGATGCAGGACATCTCGGCCAGTTCGCGCAAGATTTCCGAGATCGTGTCGGTGATCGACGGGATTGCGTTCCAGACCAACATCCTGGCGCTGAACGCGGCGGTGGAGGCGGCGCGCGCGGGCGAGCAGGGCAAGGGTTTCGCGGTGGTGGCGGGCGAAGTGCGCTCGCTGGCGCAGCGCAGCGCCCAGGCGGCCAAGGAGATCAAGGTGCTGATCGAGGACTCGGTCGACAAGGTGGGCACGGGTTCGCAGCAGGTCGAGCGCGCCGGGGCGACGATGCAGGAGATCGTGGCCTCGGTCAAGCGGGTGACGGACATCATGGGCGAGATCTCGGCGGCCTCGGAAGAGCAGTCCAGCGGGATCGATCAGGTCAACCGGGCGGTGTCGCAGATGGACGAGGTGACGCAGCAGAACGCGGCGCTGGTGGAGGAGGCCGCGGCGGCGGCCGGTTCGCTGCAGGAGCAGGCCCAGCGCCTGGCCGAGGCGGTCGCGGTGTTCAAGATCAATACCGGCGAAGTGATCGAAGTGCCGGCGCACCAGCTGTCGGGCTACGCGGCGCCCCTGGTGGCGCAGTCCTGATCGGCGTCCCGGCGCCGTGGCCGCGGGGCCGCGGGCCGGGCGGTCCGTCCAGCCGGGCGGGAAAGCGGCGATCCGCCGCGGCCAGCGCCGCGCCGGATCGTCTTTTTACAGGCAGCGGCCGCGCGGGCGGATCGCATGTCCGAGATGTGTTGTTCAGCAGTTCCACAGGAGACTGGCAGTGCGCGTTAACCTCCCGATATATGACGTAGAGACCAAGCTGCGCGAGGACCAATACCTGATCTCGCGCACCGACACCAAGGGGCGGATCGTCTACGCGAACCCCGCCTTCGTCGAGGTCAGCGGCTTCGAGCGCGACGAACTGATCGGCAAGGCGCACAACCTGGTACGGCATCCCGACATGCCGCCCCAGGCGTACGAGGACCTGTGGCGCACCTTGCAGGCGGGGCAGTCCTGGCTCGGGGTGGTGAAGAACCGCCGCAAGGACGGCGGCTTCTACTGGGTGCTGGCCAACGCCACGCCGATCTACGAAGACGGCGAGGTGGTGGCCTATTCGTCGGTGCGTGTGAAGGCCAGCGACGAGCAGATCGAGGCCGCCGAAGCGGCGTATGCGCGGCTGCGCGCCGGCACGCTGCGTGGCCGGCGCCTGTCGCGTGGCCAGGTGGTGCCCACCGGCTGGCGGCGCGCGTTGGCCGCCGCCGCGTTTCCGCTGCGCGGCGGCCTGAGCGCGCGTATGCTGCGGCAGTCCTTGCTGGCCGCGCTGGCCGTGGCTGGCGCGGGCGCCGCCGCGCTGGCGCCCTGGTGGCAGCAATGGAGCAGCGCGCAGGCCGGGGTCGCGAGCGCCGCCGTGGCGCTGGCCGCGCTGGGCGTGCTCGCGATGCAGTGTCGCCTGCGCGCCGCGGTGCTGCGCACCATGGAAAGCGCGGCCGACATGGCGCGCCAGGTGGCCGCCGGCAACCTCACGACGCAGATCGGCAGCGACGCCAACGACGAGGTGGGCAAGCTGGCGTTCTCGCTGGATGTCATGCGCAAGAGCCTGGTCGGCATCGCGCGCGACGTCTACGGCGGCATCGAAGGCACCACGCAGGCCGCCCTGGGCATCGCGCGCGGCAACCAGGAACTGTCGGCCCGCACCGACGATCAGAGCGCCTCGCTGCAGAACACGGCGGCCAGCATGGAAGAGCTGACTTCCACGGTGCGCCAGAACGCCGACAACGCGCGCCAGGCCAACGACCTGGCGGCGCGCAGCATGGACGTGGCGCGCCGCGGCGGCGATGCCGTCGGGCGCGTGGTCGATACCATGCACGGCATTTCGGACAGCTCGCGCAAGATCGCCGAGATCGTCAACATCATCGAGGGCATCGCCTTCCAGACCAACATCCTGGCGCTGAACGCGGCCGTGGAGGCGGCCCGCGCCGGCGAGTCCGGCAAGGGCTTCGCGGTGGTCGCCGGCGAAGTGCGCAGCCTGGCCCAGAAGAGCGCCCAGGCCGCGCGCGAGATCAAGGACTTGATCGAGGACTCGGTCAGCCGCGTGACCGAGGGTTCCCTGCAGGCCGAGCAGGCCGGCGCCACCATGCAGGAGATCGTCGACGCCGTGCGCGGGGTCACCGACATCATCGGCGAAATCTCGGTGGCCTCGCAGCAGCAGGCCAGCGGCATCGAACAGGTCGACGAGGCCGTCTCGCAGATGGACGGCATGACCGTGCAGAACTCAGGCCTGGTGCAGCAGCTGGGCAACACGGTGGCGCAACTCGGCCACCAGTCGGCCGCGTTGCGCGAGACGATACGCGTGTTCAGGATGGCGCGCGAACAGGGGTGAGGGTGGTGGTGCGGGGGGCAGGCAAGGTGCCGCCGGGTGCCTGTCCCTGCGGGGACAGGCACCGCAGGGAGTCAGCGGGCGCCAGTCCCCCTGCGGGGACAGGCACCCGAGGGGGTTACTTGCCCGCCAGTCCGTTGGCCACGTTATTCATGGTGTTCAGGCCCTGTTCGAACAGGCGTTCGAGGAAGGGGCCGGAATGCGGCAGCACGATGGCCAGCAGCACCAGGCCGACGATGAGGCTGACGGGAAAGCCGATGGCGAACACCGACAGTTGCGGCGCGGCGCGGTTGAGGATGCCCATGGCCAGGTTGATGGTCAGCAGGGCGCAGATCAGCGGCAGCGCCAGCAGCAGGCCGGAGACGAAGATGGTGGCGCCCCATTCGGCCAGGATGCCCCAGCCGTTGCGGTCGAGCACGCCCACCGCGACCGGCAGCGTGTCGAAGCTGCGCACCAGCGCGCCGAGCACCAGCAGGTGGCCGTCCAGCGCCAGGAAAACCAGCATCGCGATGATGTTGAACAGCCGCGATAGCACCGCGGTGTTGGCGCCGGTGGCCGGGTCGAAGAACGACGCGAACGACAGGCCCATCTGCAGGCCGACGAACTCGCCCGCGGTCTGCACCGCGGCGAACACCACCCGCATGGACAGGCCCAGCGCAACGCCGATGAATACCTGCTGGCCCAGCAGGAACAGCCCGGCATACGAACTGGGCGGCACGGCGGGCATGGGGCCGATCGCCGGCGCGACGGCGATGGTCAGCATGAAGGCCAGCCCGATCTTCACCCGCGTGGGGATGGTCGACTCGGAGAACAGCGGCGCGGCGCCCACCAGCGCCAGGATGCGCACGAACGGCCACATGAACTGGGCCAGCCAGCCGTTGAGCTGTTCCATGGTGAACGCGATCATGGCGCGGCGCGGCCAGGCGCGTTCAGGACACCAGCATCGGGATCTGGCCGATCAGCTGGCGGATGTAGTCGGTCAGCAGGCCCAGCAGCCAGGGGCCCAGCAGCACCAGGGTGCCGCACATGGCCAGCAGCTTGGGGATGAACGACAGCGTCATCTCGTTGATCTGCGTGGCGGCCTGGAAGATGCTGATGACCAGGCCGACGATGAGGGTGACCAGCAGCAGCGGTCCGGCCAGCGCCAGGGCGACCTTGAGCGCCTGGTAGGTCATCGACATCACGGTTTCGGCGGTCATGGCGGCCTTCCTCGCGCTATTGGTAGAAGCTCTGGGCCAGCGAGCCGAGCAGCAGGTGCCAGCCGTCGGCCAGCACGAACAGCATCAGCTTGAACGGCAGCGCCACGGTGACCGGAGGCACCATCATCATGCCCAGCGCCATCAGCACGCTGGCGACCACCAGGTCGATGATGAGAAAGGGGATGAAGATGGTAAAGCCGATCTGGAACGCGGTCTTCAGTTCGCTGGTGATGAAGGCCGGGATCAGGATGCGCATCGGCACCTTGGACGGATCTTCCATGGCCGGCAGGCTGGCCAGGTTGGCGAACAGCGTCAGGTCATTCTCGCGGGTCTGGTGCAGCATGAAGGTGTGCAGGGGCGCGCCGGCGCGCTCGACCGCCGTTTCGAACGGAATGCTGCCCGCGGCCAGCGGCTGGTAGGCGTCGGTGTAGATTTTGTCGAACACCGGCGACATGGTGTAGAAGGTCAGGAACAGCGCCAGCCCGATCAACACGTGGTTGGGCGGCGACATCGCGGTGCCCATGGCGCTGCGCAGCAGCCCCAGCACGATGATGATGCGCGTGAAACCGGTCATCATCAGCAGCGCAGCGGGCAGGAACGACAGCGAGGTCATCAGCAGCAGCGTCTGCATGCTGAGCGAGTAGGTCTCCGAGCCATTGGGCCCGGGCGTGGCGGTCAGGGCCGGCAGGGTGGCCTGCGCCAGGGCGCCGCTGGGCCACAGCGCTGCGGCGGCCACGGCGACGGCGGCCATGGCGGGCCACCAGGGCGCGCGCCGGCGCGTATCGGAAAAGCGGAAGCTGATGCTCATTGCGGGCAAGCCTAGGGCCTGTCTACTCGATGGCCGCGCTGCAGCGCCTGGCCCAGTTTGGCGGCAAAGGTGCCGGCGGCGGCCGGCGAGGGGTCGGGCAGCTGGCCGGCCGGCAGGGTGTGCAGGGTGGTCAGCTGGTTGGGCGTGACGCCCAGCACCAGCCAGGTGTCCTCGATTTCGAGCACGACCACGCGTTGGCGCGGGCCCAGGCTCATGCCGCCGACCTGGCGCAGCAGGGCGCCGCCGTGGCGCTGGATCAGGCCCGAGCGCCGCGCCAGCCAGGCCGAGACCAGGATGGCCGCGATCACCAGCGCCAGGCCGATGACAACGCGCAGGACGGCGGATTCGGTCATGGAGCGGTTTTCAGCGGCGGCTGTTCAAGCGGTTGATGCGCTCGGACGGCGTGATGATGTCCGTCAGGCGGATGCCGTACTTGTCGTCCACCACGACCACTTCGCCCTGGGCGATCAGGTAGCCGTTGACGAAGATGTCCATCGGCTCGCCGGCCAGGCCGTCCAGCTCCACGACCGAGCCCTGGCCCAGTTGCAGCAGGTTCTTGATGGTCAGGCGCGTGCGGCCCAGCTCCACCGTCATCTGCACCGGCACGTCCATGATCAGGTCGATGTCGGTGCCCTGGCCGGTCTCCTTGGTGGCCAGCGGCTTGAAGACGGATTGCGCGGCCGGCTGCACGGCCGGCGCGGCGTTCTGCTCGGCCATGGCGTCGGCCCAGTCGTCCTGCGGCTTGAGGCCGTCGGCCTGGGTGGGCGCGGCGGCGCGGTTTTGTTCGGCGAGCGCATCGGCCCAGTCGTCCGCCGGGGCGGGCGCGCCGGCGCCGGTCTGGTCGGGCCGCTCGTTCGTATCAGTCATGGTCGGGGGCCTCGTTGGAATCGGTATCGTCGTAATTGATCAAGTTTTGCACGCGCAGCGCGTATCGGCCGTTGAAGACGCCATAGCCGCACTCCATGAGCGGCACGCCGTCGACGTGGGCGGTGACGGTCTCGGGCACGGCGATGGGCAGCACGTCGCCGGCCTTCATGCGCATCAGCTCGCCGATGCTCGAAGGGATGTGGCCGAACTCCGCCACCAGGTCGATGTCGGCGCTGCGCACCTGGCGCTGCAACTGCTGCGCCCAGCGCTGGTCGACTTCCTCGAGCGCGGTGTCCTGCAGCGGGCGCGTCAGCAGGTCGCGCACCGGCTCGATCATCGAGTAGGGCAGGCAGATATTCAGATCGCCGCCGGTCGCGCCGAATTCGATGTGAAAGGGCGACACCACCACGACTTCGTTGTTGCCGGTGATGCTGGCGAACTTGGTGTGCATTTCCGAACGCACGTACTCGAACTCGATCGGATAGACCGGGTCCCAGGATTTGCCGTAGCTCTCCAGCGTCAGGTTGAGCAGGCGGCGGATGATGCGCTGCTCGGTGGTGGTGAAGTCGCGGCCTTCCACGCGGGTGTGGTAGCGGCCGTCGCCGCCGAACAGGCTGTCGATCACCAGGAACACCAGGCTCGGGTCGTACGTGAACAGCGCCGTGCCGCGCAGCGGCTTCATCTGAATCATGTTCAGGTTGCTGGGCACCGGCAGGTTGCGTTCGAAATCGGCGTACTTCAGGATCTTGATGGCGCCGACGGTGATGTCGGCGTTGCGGCGCATGAAGTTCAGCAGCACATTGCGCATGTGGCGCGCGAAACGCTCGTTGATGAGCTCCAGCGTCTGCATGCGCCGGCGCACCACGCGTTCGGGCGAGCTGAGGTCGTAGGCGCGCGGGGCGCCGGCCTCGTCGCCGGCCGGCTGCTTCTCGTCGCTTTCGCCCGTGACTCCGGCCAGCAGCGCGTCGACTTCGTCCTGCGAAAGAAAAGCCTCGTAGGCCATGCTTATTGCACCACGAATGCCGTGAACAGCGCGTCGGTCACGTACTGGCCGTCGGGCAGGGGCGAGAACGGGCGTTTCACCGCCTCGGTGATGGCCTGCGCCATCTCGGTCTTGCCCTGCAGGGTCTGGACCGCTTGCGGCGATTGCGAGGACAGCACCATCAGGATGCGGCTGCGCACCTCGGGCATGTACTTTTCGATGCGCTGGCGCGTCTGCTCGTCGCTGACGCGCAGCGTGATCCCGACGTGCAGGATGCGCTCGCTGTCGGCGTTCTGCAGCGTGACGGTGAAGGCTTCCAGCGGGATGAAGATCGGCGCGGGCACCACCGGCGGCGCCGCGGGCGGCGCGACGAACTGCATGGGCGTTGCCTGCGGCTGGCCCACGCCCAGTTGCACGGGCACGGCCACCGGCGGCTGCATGCGCTTCATGAAGTACCACGTGCCGGCCACGCTGGCGGCGACCACCAGGGCCAGGCCCAGCAGCATGAGCAGCGGGCGCAGCAGGCGGCCGGCGCCGCCCGAGCGCAGGGGAAGGGTGGTGCGCGACGGCATGGTGGAAGTTTTGGTCGTTGCCATCTCGATGTCGATGCGTAGTGCCGCTATGAAACGGATTTTGATGGAATGAAGGCATTCTGCCCCAATTCGCGCCCGCGCTGGCAGGCGAAAAACAGGGCGAAAGCCGGGTATCTCAAGCTATTGCTGCGCTGCGCGCGACCCTCATGCGAAGGTATCGACCAAGGCATCGGCGTTGCGCGCCGGCGCGGCGGCCACGGTGGCCGCCTCGCTTTCGGCGCCCGCGGCGCCGCCGCCCGAAGCGCCGGCGCCGCGGCCCTGCTGCTGGGCAAAGCCCTGCTGCGCGGACTGGTCGCCGACACTGGTCTGGCCCAGCGAGATGCCGGCCTGCGCCAGCGCCTGCTGCAGTTGCGGCAAGGCGGCCTCGACCGCCTGGCGCACCGCCGCGTGGGTGGAGACGAACGCGGCGCTGGCCACGCCCTCATGCAGGTTGATGCTGACGCGCAAGGGGCCCAGGTCGGGCGGGTCCAGGCGCAGTTCGGCCGTATGGTGGCCCTGGCGCGCATCGTGGCTGATGGTGACGAGCTGGCGGCCGAGCTCCTGGCCCCATTGGCTGGAGCCCACCGGCGAGGCGACCTCCAGCGCCAGCGGCTGCGCGGCGGCGGGCTGGCTTGCCGGGGCCGGGTTGCCGACGGTCTGGCGCGCGGCAAGATGCGCCTGGGCCGCCGCGTGCAGGGCCGCGCCGTGTTCGGCCGCGGCCAGCGGCTGCGGCTGGGCCGGCGCGGTGGCGGGCGGCTCGGCCGCCTCGCCGCCATCTTCAGGCGCGCCGCCGGCGGACGGCAGCGGGTGCGGCAGGCCGGGCGCGGCGGGCGGCGTTGCGGCGGTTTCGGCGGCCGGCGCGTTGGGCGCGCTGGCCGCCACCGCGGCCTGGGCCGGGACGGCCGGCTGCGCGGCTTGCGGCAGGGCGGCCGGCATGGCCGGCGCGGCATCGGCGGGCGGCGCCCCGGCGGCGGACAGCGCGGCCGGCATGGCCGGCTGGCCGGCCGGCAGCATCGCCGCGTGGGCGGATTGTCGGCCGGCGGCGCTTCCCGCCTGGGCGGCGGCTGCAACCTGGGCGTTGACGGCGGCGGCTTCGGCGGCGATCTCCAGGGCCTGCAGCGGCAGCGCGGGGGCCGGCGCGGCTTGCGCGGCCAGCGCGGCCAGCGCGGCCAGCGTGGCGGCGTCGGCGGCCGTCCCGGCCGCCTGCTCCTGCTGGCCGTCCGCCGGCCAGGCCGCGTTGTCGCCAGGCCTGCCGGGTTTGCCGGCGCCGGCCGGGTTCTGCGTCGCGGGGCCTTGCACCGGCGCGCCGGCCTGGCCGCCGGGCGCGGCCGGCGTGCCGGTTTCGCCGGCCTTGCCGCCGTGCTGGCGGGCCAGTACCTGCGAGAAGCTGGGGCCCTTGCCGGCGGCGGCCGAGGCGCCCTGAGCGGCCGGACCGGGCGCGGGCGTCAGGGCGGGAAGGGGCAGGGTAGCGGTCGTCATAGCGGCTGTCCTGTTGCGGCTCATGGATATCAGAAGCCCGCCTGGCGGCGTACCAGCCGGGCGGAGTATTCATCGTTGACGCGTTGCTCGCGGCGCGCTTCGAGCAGCGCCTGGGCGCGCGATTCGCGCTGCGCCAGGGTGTCGAACGAATTCAGCTTGCGCTTTTGCTGCTGCCAGTTCAGGCGCCCGTCGTTCAGGTGCGCCTCGGCCCGATGCAGGACATGGCGTTGCTGGCCGATGGCATCGTCCAGCGTGGCGATGAAGCGCTGGTAGTTGTGGCAGTCGGCGGCCGACATGCCCGACTGCATGGCAGTCTGCATGCGCTGCAGGTAGTCCTGGCGGTAGTCCTGCAGCATGTTGAGCTGCTGTTCGGCGTTGTTGCGCTCGGCGCTCAGGCGGCCCAGTTCGCGGGCCGCCTCGTCGGTGTTGTCCTTGGCCAGGCCGATCAGCATGTCCAGTGGCAATTGGCTAGGCATAGGCCTCCCTCGTTTCCAGGCTGCGCTGCAGTTGATCGATGGCCGTGCCGTAGTCCACGCTGTCGCCGATGTTCTGCTGCAGGTACGCTTCCAGGCGCGGATAGCGCGCAATCGCGTCGTCGAGCTGCGGATCGGCGCCGGCCACGTACGCGCCGACCGAGATCAGGTCGCGGTTGCGCTGGTAGCGCGACAGGATCTGCTTGAAACGGCGCACCTGCTGGAACTGCTCGGGCGTGATCAGCGAGGTCATGGCGCGCGAGATCGAGGCTTCGATATCGATCGCCGGGTAGTGGCCGGCCTCGGCCAGGTGGCGCGACAGCACGACGTGCCCGTCCAGGATGGCGCGCGCCGAGTCGGCGATCGGATCCTGCTGGTCGTCGCCTTCGGCCAGCACGGTGTAGAAGGCGGTAATCGAACCGGCCTTGCCGTTGGGGCCCGGCGCGCCCATGCCGGTGCGCTCGACCAGCGCCGGCAGCTTGGCGAACACCGAGGGCGGATAGCCCTTGGTGGCCGGCGGCTCGCCGATCGCCAGCGCGATTTCGCGCTGCGCCATGGCGAAACGCGTGAGCGAGTCCATGATGAGCAGCACGTCCAGGCCCTGGTCGCGGAAATGTTCGGCCAGGCGCGTGGCATAGGAGGCGCCTTGCAGGCGCAGCAGCGGCGAGACGTCGGCCGGCGCGGCGACCACCACCGAGCGGGCCAGGCCCTCGGGGCCGAGGTTGTGCTCGATGAATTCCTTGACCTCGCGGCCCCGTTCGCCGATCAGGCCCACCACGATGATGTCGGCGCGGGTGTAGCGCGCCATCATGCCCAGCAGCACGCTCTTGCCCACCCCCGACCCGGCGAACAGACCCATGCGCTGGCCCCGGCCGACGGTCAGCAGGCCGTTGATGGCGCGCACGCCCACGTCGAGCACGCTGTCGATGGGCGCGCGCGACAAGGGGTTGATGGGCAGGGCGGTCAGGGGCGCCTGTTCGGCGCCGGCCAGCGGGCCCAGGCTGTCGAGCGGCCGGCCCGCGCCATCGACGACGCGGCCTAGCATGGCGTTGCCCACCGGCAGGTGGCGGCCCACCTGCGGCTTGGCGTTGCCGTTGAGCTCGGCCTTGCGCGGCAGCGGCACCGGCCGCTGCACGGCGGGCTCGGCCGGCACCACGCGGGCGCCGGGCGGCAGGCCCGAGATGTCGCTTTGCGGCATCAGGTAGAGCGTGTGGCCGTCGAATCCCACCACCTCGGCGTCGGCCCAGTGGTCATGGCCGCGCGCCAGTTCGATGCGGCAGGCGGCGCCCACCGGCAGGCGCAGGCCGGTGGCGTGCAGCACCAATCCTGCCGCGCGCGTGATGCGGCCGCTGACCAGCCAGGGCTCGGTCGAGGCGGCGCGGATCGAACCGATCTGCAGTTGCGTCTGCCAGCGGTCGGCCACCGGCACGGCGGCCGTGTCGGCCGGCAGCGGCAGGGCGGGCGGGTTCACGCGGTTTCCTCCCAGGCGGCGCTGCGGCCCAGCGAGGCCGCCACGCGGCGCCAGCGCGTCTGCAGCGTGGCGTCGACATCGCCGTAGGCGGTCTCGGTGCGGCAGCCGCCGCGCGTGATCGATTCGTCGGCCTGCAGCCGCCAGTTGGCCTCGTCCAGCTCGTCGGCCAGGTGCGTGCGCACCAGTTCCAGGTCGTCGGGATGGACCCACAGGCGCATGGCCGCGCCGGTGGCCGGATTGATATGCAGCACTTCGCGCACCGCCGCCACCATGGCCTCGGGATGCTCCGCCAGGGTGGTGCGCAGCACCTGCCCGGCGATATCCAGGGCCAGCGTCAACAGGCTCTGGCCCATGTTGTCTTCCAGGCGCGCGACCGAGGCGGCGCAGGCCTGCGCCAGCGCATGCAGGCGCTCGGCCTGCTGGCGGGCCTGTTCGCGGCCTTGCGCCAGTCCTTCGGCATGACCCTCGGCGCGGCCTGCCGCCAGTCCTTCCGCGTGGCCGGCCGCGTAGCCGTCACGCCGGCCTTGCTCCTGGCCGGCCTGGTAGCCGGCGGCATGGCCGGCCTGCTCGGCGGTGGCGCGCCATTCGCGCAGCAGCTCCTCGGGGTCCGGCGCGGGCTCGGGTGCGGGTTCGAGCGCCGCCGGTTCGGGCGTCTCGGCCTCGGCCGGCTCGTCGAACGACAGCATCTGCCAACGGCGCCAGGCGGCGCTGCGCGGCAGGGCAGCCGGTTCGCGCGCGAGGGCCTCAGACATACGCGTCGTCTCCCTGCGTGCCCAGCACGATCTGGCCGCTCTCGGCCAGGCGGCGGGCAATCTGCAGGATCTTCTTCTGCTCGCCTTCCACCTTGGACATGCGGATCGGCCCTTGCGCCTCCAGGTCTTCGCGCAGCATCTCGGCCGCGCGGCTGGACATGTTGCGCAGGAATTTGTTGCGCAGCTCGTCGCCGGCGCCCTTGAGGGCGACCATGAGAGTGTCGTTGTCGATTTCCTTGAGGATGAGCTGGATGGCGCGGTCCTCGACGTCGAGCAGATTGTCGAACACGAACATCTCGTCGATGATCTTCTGGGCCAGGTCGGAGTCGCGCTCGCGCAGGCTTTCGACCACGGCCTCTTCCTGCGACGAATTCATCATGTTCAGGATCTCGGCGGCGGTGCGCACGCCGCCCATCTTGCTGCGCTTGGCGCCCTGGCCGGCCAGCACCGAGTTCAGCACATCGGTCAGCTCCGACAGCGCGGCCGGCTGCACGCCGCCGAAGGTGGCGATGCGCAGCATCACGTCGTTGCGCATCCGCTCGCTGAGCATGGCCAGCACGCTGGCGGCGCGGTCGCGCTCCAGGTGCACCAGGATGGTGGCGATGATCTGCGGATGCTCGTCGCCGATCAGCTCGGCCACGGTGTGCGGGTCCAGCCAGTTCAGCGCGTCGATGCCGCTGCCGCCTTCGCCGGCCTCCAGGATGTCCTCGATCAGGCCGGCGGCCCGGTCGCTGCCCAGCGCCTTGGTCAGCACCGTGCGGATGTAGTCGTCCGAGCCCAGGGTCACGGCCATGAACTGGTCGGCCTCCTGGCGGAACTCCTCCAGCACCACCGCCACGTCGCCGCGCGTGACCTGCTTGAGGCTGGCCATCGCCGCGCCCACCTGCTGGACCTCGCGCGCGCTCAGGTACTTGAAGACTTCGGCGGCGGCGTCCTCGCCCAGCGACATCATCAGGACCGCGCTGCGCGTCATGCCGTCCAGGGGCTTTCCGTCATTTTTCATCTTTGCTCATCCACGAACGCAGGACCATGGCGACAGCGCGCGGATCCTTGCCCGCCATGTCGCGGGCGCGCTGCAGGTTGTCTTCGTAGCGGTCGACCTCGCGGGCGCGCGCGGCGGCCTGCGCTTCGCGCTCGGCTTCCTGGCGTTGCGCGGCGGCCACTTCGGGGTCGACCTGCGGGTAGAAGTAGTCGGTGACCACCGGGCGGATCTTGCGGTACAGCCAGAAGGCCAGGATCAGGCCGAACAGCCAGCCCAGCGCCGTCTTGATCATGGCGATCAGTTCCGGGTCGCGCCACAGCGGCAGGGCGGCCGGCGTGTCGTTGAACTGGCTGTTGACCACGTTCAGCGAGTCGCCGCGCGCTTCCGAATAGCCCATGGCCTCGCGCACCAGATTGGTCAGCTTGTTCAGTTCCTCGGGCGGCAGGGCCTCGGATTCGCCGTCCTTGTTGGGCAGGTAGTTCACCACCACCGCCACCGACAACCGCTTGAGCATGCCCACCGGCTGCTTGACGTGGCTGATGGTGCGGTCGACTTCGTAATTGATGGTGGCGTCGTGCCGGTCGTTGCTCGGCACCACGGGGCCTTGCTGCGCCTGGGTGGTGGCGCCGGCGGCCTGTTGCTGCGCGCGCTGCTGCTGTTGCTGCTGCGGGGTGCCGGCGACGGCCGGCGGGTTGACGATGGGCGCCTGCGCGTTGGCCGGCGGCTGGTTGCTCAGCGCGCCGGGCACGCCCTGCGCCGCGTTCGGCCCGGTCTGGCGCGAATCGCTGGTCTGCTGGCTGCGCACGGCGGCCTGGCCCGGTTCCTGGTTGGGGCGGTAGACCTCCGAGGTCTCTTCGCGGCGGGCGAAATCGATCTCGGCGCTGGCCTGGGCATGCACGTTGCCGGGGCCGACCAGCGGGTTGAGGATGGTCAGGATGCGCTCGACCGTGCGCTGTTCCATTTCACGCACGAAACGCAACTGGTCGGCGTCCATGCCGCGGCCTTCGCCCAGCGGCGCCGACAGGAGCCGGCCGTTCTGGTCGACGATGGAGACATTCTCTGCGGTCAGCTCGGGCACGCTGGAGGCCACCAGCCAGGCCACCGCCGACACCTGGGCGTCGCTCAGGCTGCGGCCCGGGTACAGGTTGAGCAGCACCGAGGCTGTCGGGGCCTGGCGGTCGCGCACGAACAGCGACTGGCGCGGCATGGCCAGGTGCACGCGGGCGTGCTGCACGGTGTGCATGGCCTCGATCGAGCGCGCCAGCTCGCCTTCCAGGCCGCGCTGATAGTTGATCTGCTCGGCGAACTGGCTGGCGCCGAAGCGGGTATTGTCCAGAAGCTCGAAGCCCACCGAGCCGCCGCGCGGCAGGCCCTGGCTGGCCAGCTGCATGCGCGTGTCGTAGACCCGATCGGCGGGCACCAGCAGCGCGCTGCCGTTGTCGCTGAAGCGGTAGGGCACGTTCATCTGGCCCAGCGCCGAGACGATGGCGCCGCCATCGCGGTCGTCCAGGTTGGAGAACAGCACCTTGTAATCGGGCTCGCGGCTCCACATCGCCACCGCGGCCACCACGGCGATCAGCGCCGCCGCCGCCCCAAGCAGGACGGGTTTGGGCAGGGCGCGCAGTTTCTCCAGCACGGGAAACCTCGCCAGCAGCGACGCGCTCAGGGTTGCCTGCTGATTCATCGGCGGCTCCCGCTGGCTTCGCGGTGGGGATAAACGTACGACATGGATGCTCGGGGCAGGTTACGCATGCAACGTGCTTTGGGTGTGGGAGCGTGGATTATGGATGGACCGCGCGCAATCCCAATGCCCGAAAACAACCGTCTTTTCGGCGTTATTTGTTCCGTATCAGTCCGGCGCGCGCGGCGCGCGGCCGCCGGGCGCCGCCCAAGCCGGGAAGTGGCGGCTTTTTTGGCGCCTTTTGCGCCCTATGCGCAAGCCCCGCGCGCGCTAGTCTTGCAACCCAGGATCCGCTTATTCCGCAGAGGTATCGCAATGGCTGTATCAGGACTGTCCGGCATCGAGAGCATGCTGTCGCAAATGCGCGCCGTGGTGCGCGCCGCGCAAAGCGGCGGCGCCACGGAGGCCGAACTGGCGCCAGGGCCGTCCGGGTTCGCCGCCGAGCTGCAACGATCCATCCGGCGCGTGTCGCAGGCGCAGAATGCCGCCAGCGACCAGGCCAAGGCGTTCGAGCTGGGCGCGCCCGGCATTTCGCTCAATGACGTGATGATCGATCTGCAGAAGGCCAGCCTGGGCTTCCAGACGTCGGTGCAGGTGCGCAACCGCCTGGTCGCCGCCTACAAGGAAATCTCCTCGATGGCGGTGTGAGGCCGGCGCCGCCTCAGGCCGGCGCCCGGGGCGGGCGCGCGCAGGTGTGGCGCACCGCGCTGGGAAACAGCGACAGCACGGCGATGCTGCCGTCGCCAAAGCGCAGCGTGACCGGGCTGTCCACGCAGAAATGGACGCGCGACCCGTCGGCCGTCTGGGCGTGAAAGGCCAGCGGCGGTTCGTCGTCGTCGGCCATGCGCGCCAGGATGGCGGGATCGGGGCAGGCCTGGTCGAGCGGACGCCAGAAAAAATACCCGTCCTTGGCGTCCGGGCCCAGGATGCGCACCGGCCACGGCCGCTGGTCCATGCCGGAAATCACGATCTGGCAATCAGGGTGGCGCAGTTCCTGCAGTGTGCTGCGTATCTGTTCGGACTGGGTCAGAACGACGATCTGGTCCTGGGCCGTCATGCGCCGCCCTCAGGTCCGTGGCGCCAACGCATCGGGCAGCTCGCGCGCTTCGAGCCGATATAGCCAGGCCAGCAGTTCGGCCACCGCCGTATAGAGTTGCGGCGGTATATGGGCGTCCAGGTCCACCTGCATCAGCAGGCCGACCAGTTCGCGCGATTCGTGCACATGCAGGCCGTGTTCGCGGGCGGTGCGCACGATGGTGTCGGCCAGCTGGCCGTAGCCCTTGGCGACCACGCGCGGGGCCGCTTCGCCGCCGTCATAGGACAGCGCCACCGCGACCGGGCGGCTGGCGTCGGCATCGGCGCTGGCGGGCGTGGGCGGGGCGGGCGTATTCATGCTTCGGGCAGGGCGAAGCCGGGCGCGGCAATCGCGTCGACCGACAGATTGGTAAGCGTGAGGCCGGCGGCCGCCAATTGCTGGCGCAGGGCGTCGGCGCCGGCGCCGATCTCGGCGGCGCTGTCCGGGGCCACGACGTGCAGCACCAGCTGGCTGGCCGCCAGGTTCAGGCGCGCCTCGACCGTGCCCAGGCGCGGCAGGTTGAGTTTCACGCGGGTCGCCCAGTGGGTGCCGGGCTGGCCGGCCGCCTCGTCGCCGTGCTCGCGCGCGACCTCCCATTCCATCGGCGCGCCGGGCCAGGCCTGTCCCTGCCACGCCAGCATCTGGTTGGCCAGCACATCCAGCTGCTGGCGCACCAGCAGCGTGGCGTCCTGGTGGATGCCCGGCACCGGCGCGCCGGGCGTGTGCGTGGCGGGCTGGCCGGCCGGCGCGGGTTCGGCCGTGGGCAGGGCGCGCGCCGGCGCCGCGCTTTCGGGCGCCCGCGGCGTGGCGGCCGGCTCGGCGCCGGCGGCGGGCAGCCGCGCCTGCGGTTCTGCCCGCAGTTGCTGTGCGCTGCGCTTGCCGAAAGCCAGGTCGCTCAGATGGGATTCATAGAACAGGCCGCTGGTCTGCAGCGTCTGGCGCAATGCCTGGGCCAGCGCCGGCGCGGTCGGCAGCGCGGCCCGGCCCGCCAGGGCGGCCGTGGCGGCGGGCGGCGCCTGCGCCGGCGTCCTGGCGCCTGCCGCGTCGGGCTGAGCCGCCTGCGGGCGGAGGGCGTTCGCAGCGCCGGCGCCGCCGGCCGCGGTGTTCCCCTGGGCAGGCGCGTCGGGAGCGGACGCGCCTGGCTGGCCGGCCGCGGGCGCGGCGGCGCCGTCCTGGGCCGGCGGGGTCCACAGCGGCGCGCGGGCGCTGAGCGCCGGCGCCTGGCCGGGGTACTGCGCCAGCAGGGCGAGTATGGTGCGCGCGGTCTGGCCCAGCGTGGTCGGCGCCGAGGCGGTCGTGCCGGTGCTGGTCTGCAGGCCGCGGGCGGCCAGCGCCAGCGCGGCCGCGGTCTTGGCGTCGACCCCCGCGGCGCCCTGGCGCGCGGGGCGTTCGCCGCCGGCCTGTACCGCCTGGCGCGGATCGCGCGTGGCGGTCTGGGACGCGCCGGGGCGCGCGGCCTCGCCGGGTTGGGCGACCGCGTCGGGGCGCGCGCCTGACACCAGGTTGGATTGCGCCGACATCGTGGTGCCCAGCACGGCGTCGAGCCGCTGCACCAGAATGCTGCCCAGGGCGGGCGGGCCGACGCTCATGTGCCGTTGGCCTTGCCGCTATAGGTGGCCAGCAGCGACTGCTGGCGTTTCATGCGCCCCAGCAGGTCGCTCAGGCGGGCCAGCTGCGGCAGGGCCAGGTCGCGCACCGCCGCGTCGTTTTCGAGAATGCGCACCAGCAGGTCGAACTTCATGCCGCGGGCGGCTTCGTCCAGCGGCTCGCCCGGCTCCAGTTCGCGCAGCCGTTCCACCAGGCAGACATACTCCTGGCCGTGGGTCAGGACCAGGTCCCAATCGCTGGCATTGGCCGCCGCCAGCATCCTGCCGGTCAGGTTGGCGATGTCCTGGTAAATCTCCAGGACCGGGGCATGCTGCGTTAACGCCGTCATAGATTTCTCGCGCTGGGGGCGGCTGGACAAAAAGTGCCTTCCTGGTTTCAGGCCGGAACGGCGGGCGCAGGGTGGTCGACCGAGGCCTGCCATGCTTCGGACAGATCCGCCAGCAAGCGGTCCGCGATGTCGAGCTGCTCCTTGTCGGCTTTCAGGTTGGCGGTCAGCAGCGTACGGGTAATGTAGTCATACAGACGCGCCAGGTTGGCCGCCACCTCGCCGCCGGCATCCTGGTTCAGCCCCAGCTTCAATCCCTCGTCGACGATGCGGATGGCCTTGCCGATGGCCTGCCCGCGCTCGACGACGCGGCCGGCCTCGAGATGCAGGCGGGCCTGGGCGATGGCGGCGCGCGCCCCGGCATACAGCAAGGTGATCAGGCGCTCGGGGGTGGCGCTCATGACCTGGGTTTCCAGGCCGATATCGCTATATGACTTGACAGAGTAGGAGCCGGTAGGGCGGCGCGCGGCGTACGTCATGGCTGGCTTACTTCTTGGTGCCGGAGAGGGCGGCGAACTGTTGGGACAGGTAGTTGCTGGTGTTGTTCATCTGCGTGACGAAGACATCGAGCTGCACGAACTGCTTGCGGTAGGCCTCGATGGTCGCGGCGATGCTCAGTTTCTGGCGGTCGTACTGGTTCTGCAGCGACTCGAGCGTTTCTTCCAGGCCTTCCTGGCGGATCTTGATCGAGCCCTCGTCGCCGAGTATCTGCTCGGTCGCCAGCTTCACCTTCTCGCCCAGTCCGTTCGGACCGGAGAAAATGCGCGCCACGTCGGCCGGGTTGTCGCGCAGGGCGGCTTCCAGCTTCTCGGTGTCAGTCTTGAGCGAACCGGTCTTGGGATCGGTGGTGATGCCAAGCTGGCTCAGCGTGCGCAGGCTGCCTTCCCCGGTGGCCACGCGCAGCGCCGCGGCGATGGCCGACTGGATGTTGCGGGTGGTGCCGTCGCCGGTCAGGGCGCTCTGCTTTTCGGCCTTGACGTCGAATGCCGTCAGGTCCGCGATGGTGGTCTGCAGGCCGTTGTAGGCCTTGACGAAATCGTTGACGGCCGTGGCGGCCACGCTCGGGTCGCTGGAGACGGTCACGTTCAGCGGCGCCGTGGTCTGCTTGGTCAGGGTCAGCGTCAGTCCGTCGATGGCGGTCTTGACCGTATTGGTTTCGCTGACCACGGGGATGCCGTTGATGGTCAGCTCGGCCTTCTGCGCGGCCTGTTGCACCGTCAGGTTGGAGGCGCCGGCGTCGGCGGCGTCGAAGTCGAGGATGTCCGCGACCTCCTGGTTGCCGGTCACCGTGATCCGGGTGACCGCGGCCTCGGTGCCTTCGGTCTTGTTGTTCAGCATCAGGTAGTGCTTGCCGTTGCCGTCGCTGATGACGGTGGCGCGCACGTCCAGGTCGTCGGTGCCGTTGATGGCCTTGACGATGCCGTTCAGCGACGTGTCCTCTCCCAGCGTGACGGTCTTGGTCGTGCCGTCCTTCTGGACGATCTCGATCGAGCCGCCCGTGCCGTGTTTCTCGGTGCGGCTGCTCAGCTCGCCCGACTGCAGGGTCTGCGCCGTGGCCAGCTTGTCGATGCTGATGCTGTACTGGCCCGGCACGGCGCCGGCGGCGGTCTTCACCGACAGCGCATCGCCGGAGACCACGGCCTTCACGGCGCTGAGCGTGTCGATGTTGCCGAGCGTGGCGGCGGCTTTCTGGACGGCCTCGACCGCGGCCTGGATCTTGCTGTAGGCCGAAATGCGCGTCTCGTAGCTCGCTTGGCGCGCGGTGATCAGCGTCAGTTTCTTCTCTTCGGCTGCCTGCAGCTTTTCCAGGATGCCCTCAAGCTCCAGGCCGGAGGACCCGAGAGAGGAAATGGTGGCCATGTGGTGCTCCTTCTAGCTATGCGATTCTGTCAAAAATTGGCGCCGCCTTATTGGCCGGGTAAGGGCATAAGGTCGGGCTATTTCCTTGCTTACGCCGCTTTTGCCCCATTCTGGTGCACGCGCGCAGCGCGATATGCTGCCTCAGGCCGTCGTTTCGACGGCATTTCCCTGCATCCTGACGATCATCTTGGCGATGCGTATCACCGCCTCGGACGGAATGGTGCGCAGCACATCCCCCGTTTCGGCGTCCACGATCGAGACCACCACCTGGTGCACGTCCGGGTCGATCTCGAATTGCAACTGGGTGGACCAGGCCTTCAGCTGCGCATTGATTTCTTCCAGCGCCCTGTCCATGGGCAGCTTGGGCCCGCCGTGCTGGTCCTGCGTGGCGGATTGGGCTCCCCCGCCGTTGGTGGCCGCGGCGGCTGGCGCCACGGCGACCGCCGGCTGCGCGGGGACAGGGGCGGGCGCAACGGAAACCAGCGCGGGCGCCGCGGCGTTGATAGGGCTTACGGCCATGATCACTCCAACAAGCGATAACGGGCGTCGACAGGGACGCGATGGGTTTTCGAGGGAACCTTCAGCTACCATAACGACACGCCCGGGCGGAACTTTAGACCCGTGGCGCTTTTTCGGGGCCGGATCCTGCCCCCGCCGCGGCGCCGGGCGCGTCAGGATTGCGGTGCCGGCCCCGCGTTTCCGTCCGAAAAACCCCGAGCCGCGCGGGCGCTTGGGGAAAACACCAGGGCCACGCTGCTAAACTGCGCCCTGTTTCGATTTGCCCTCACCGCCATGTCCACTTCCCGCCCCGACGCCAGCGCAGACCTGCCTGCCTGGCTACAGTATCTGGAATCCATTCACGCCAAGGCCATCGACCTGGGCCTGGAGCGGGTGAGGCAGGTGGCCGACCGGCTCGACCTGAGCCTGGACGGGGTCAAGTTCGTGGTGGGCGGCACCAACGGCAAGGGGTCCACCTGCGCCATGCTGGAATCCATCCTGCTGGCCGCCGGCTATCGGGTGGGCCTGTACACCTCGCCCCATCTCATCGATTTCAACGAACGCGCCCGCATCAATGGCGAAATCGCCAGCGACGCGGCGCTGGTGCGGCAGTTCGAGGCGGTCGAGGCCGCGCGCGGCGATATCTCGCTGACTTACTTCGAGTTCACCACGCTGGCCATCCTGCGCCTGTTCGCGCAATCGCGCCTGGATGCCGTGGTGCTGGAAATCGGCCTGGGCGGCCGACTCGACGCCGTCAATATCGTCGACGCCGACTGCGCCATCATCACCAGCATCGACCTGGACCACACCGACTGGCTGGGCGATACGCGCGAGCAGATCGGTTTCGAGAAGGCGCACATCTACCGTGCCGGGCGTCCCGCCATATGCGCCGACCCGGTGCCGCCGCAATCGCTGCTGGAGCACGTGCAGGCGATTGGCGCCGACCTGTGGCTGCTGGGCCGCGACTACAACTATTCGGGCGATCGCCAGCAATGGGCCTACGGCGGGCGGGCGCAGCGGCGCAACGCGCTGGCCTACCCGGCGCTGCGCGGCGCCAACCAGTTGCTCAACGCGGCCGCCGCGCTGGCCGCGCTCGAAGCCGTGCGCGACCGCCTGCCGGTGCCGCAGCAGGCGGTGCGGGTGGGGCTGCTGCAGGCGTCGCTGCCGGGCCGCTTCCAGATCCTGCCCGGGCAGCCCACCGTCATCCTGGACGTGGCGCACAACCCCCATGCCGCCGCGGTCCTGGCCCAGAACCTCGACAACATGGGCTTTCATCCCTACACGCACGCCGTATTCGGCATGCTGGCCGACAAGAACGTCGATGGCGTCATCGCCAGGCTGGGCAGCCGCGTCGACCACTGGTACTGCGCCGGCCTGCCGGGGCCGCGCGGGCTGGACGGGCAGACCCTGGCAGGCCATGTGCGCCAGGTCCTGCCCGAGGCGGACGGCGTCGCCGAAACGCCCACCGTGCAGGCCTGCGCCGACCCCGCCGCGGCCTATGCGGCGGCGCGGGAAAAGGCGGGCGAGGGTGATAGAATCATCGTGTTCGGGTCATTTCTCACGGTGGCCTCCGTCCTGCAGGCGCTGGGCCGCAAAATCTAAGCGGATCGCGCCATCGCAAGGGCGGCGCGCACCGGCCCCGCCCGCAAGGAATTCTGCTCCATGGGATTGTTCACTAGCAAAGATTCGGCCTCCGAGACGCAGTCCTCGCGACCGCGTCCATCCGTATCCAGCGAGGCGCAGGCCGCCGAGCTGCGGGCCCGGGCCAGGCGCCGCCTGGCAGGCGCCGTCGCATTGGTGCTTGCCGCGGTCATCGTCCTGCCCATGATTCTCGACTCCGAGCCTGTGCCGGTCGACAGCGACATTCCCATCCGCGTCCCGGACCGCAATTCCGCCTTCCAGCCCACGGTCAACGAGCCGCAGGCCGCCGCGCCGCAGCCGGAACCGCCCGTGCCGCAGGCGCCGGCCGGCACGCCCGAGGCTGGCGCGCCGCAGCCGCCGGCGCTGGCGTCCGCGCCGCCGCAGACCCCGGGCCAGGCGCCGGCCCAGCCCCAGACGCCGCCCGCGGCCCAGCCGCCGGCCACGCCGCCGCAGCAGGCCGCCACGCCGCCGGCCGCGCCCAAGCCCGAACCCAAACCGGAACCCAAGCCCGCCAAGCCGGCCGAGCCGGCGCGTTCGGACGACGGCGCACGCGCGATGGCGCTGCTGGAAGGGCGCTCGCCGCCGGCCGCGCAGCCCAAGCCGGCCGCCAATGGCAATTTCGTGCTGCAGGTGGCTTCCTATACCACGCAGGCCGATGCGCAGGCGCGCCGCGGCAAGCTGCACCAGGCCGGCGTCACCAATGCGTTCGTCGAGCAGGCCTCGATCAACGGCAAGCAACAGTATCGACTGCGCGTGGGCCCGTTTCCCTCGCGCGAGGCGGCCCAGGCGGCGCAGGCGCGCCTGCGCACGCTGGGCTATGACAACGGTTTCATCGCCGCACAGTGACCGGCTTCGATTTCGTCGTCCTGACGATCCTGGCCGTGTCGGCCGTGTTGGGGTTGGTGCGCGGACTGCTCAAGGAAATTCTGTCGCTGCTTGCCTATCTGCTGGCGTTCGTCGCGGCGATCTGGTGGGGGCCCACGGTCTATGTCTGGCTTGAACCCTATATCGAAACCGCGCTGCTGCGCATGGGTATCGCCTACGCCGTGGTGTTCATCATCGTGCTGCTGGCCGTCGGCCTGGTCAACATGACGCTTGCCGCCCTGATCCGCACCACCGGCCTGACGCCGGCCGACCACGGCCTGGGCGCGATGTTCGGCCTGGCGCGCGGCCTGCTGCTGGTGCTGGTGCTGGTGGCGCTGGCGGGCTTCACGCCCTTGCCGCAGGAGGACTGGTGGCGCGACGCCATGTTCTCGCACTCGGCCACCGAGGCCGTCCGGCAGGTCAAGTCCTGGCTGCCGCCCTCGCTGGCGACGTGGCTGCCCTATTGAATTCGCTTTTCGCTTTACGCTTTATCTACTAGGAACTCACCATGTGTGGAATCGTCGGGGTCATTGGGCGCGGGCCGGTCAACCAGCTGCTCTATGACAGCTTGCTGCTGCTGCAACACCGGGGGCAGGACGCGGCGGGCATCGCCACGCTGCAGGGCAACCACTTCAACATGTACAAGGCGCACGGCCTGGTGCGCGACGTGTTCCGTACCCGCAACATGCGCGCGCTGCCGGGCACCAGCGGCGTGGGCCAGGTGCGCTATCCCACGGCCGGCTCCAGCGCCAGCGAGGAAGAGGCGCAGCCGTTCTACGTCAATGCGCCGTTCGGCATCATGTTCGCCCACAACGGCAACCTGACCAACTGGCGCGAGCTGCGCGAGTCGCTCTACCGCGTCGACCGCCGCCACATCAATACCAATTCCGACTCCGAAGTGCTGCTCAATGTGCTGGCGCACGAGCTGCAATCGGCCGCCAGCGGCGTGTCGCTCGACGATGACACGATTTTTCGCGCCGTCTCCGCGGTGCACCAGCGCGTCAAGGGCGCCTACGCCGTGGTGGCGCAGATCTCCGGCTACGGCATGCTGGCGTTTCGCGATCCCCACGGCATCCGGCCGCTGTGCATCGGCCGCCAGGAGACCGAGGAAGGCGTGGAATGGATGGCCGCCTCCGAATCCGTGGCGCTGGAAGGCAGCGGCTTCGCCTTCGTGCGCGACGTCGAGCCCGGCGAGGCGGTGTTCGTCGACCTCGACGGCCGCATGACCAGCCGCCAGTGCGCCGACAATGCGCAGCTGGTGCCGTGTATCTTCGAGTACGTGTACTTTGCCCGCCCCGATTCGCTGATCGATGGCGTCTCGGTGTACGACGCGCGCCTGCGCATGGGCGAATACCTGGCCGACAAGGTCGCGCGCAGCATGCGCCTGGGCGACATCGACGTGGTGATGCCCATTCCCGACTCGTCGCGTCCGGCCGCCATGCAGCTGGCGCACCGGCTGGGGCTGGACTATCGCGAAGGCCTGATCAAGAACCGCTACGTGGGCCGCACCTTCATCATGCCGGGCCAGGCGGTGCGCCGCAAATCGGTGCGCCAGAAGCTCAACGCCATCGGCATGGAATTCAAGGGCAAGAATGTGCTGCTGGTCGATGATTCGATCGTGCGCGGCACCACCAGCCGCGAGATCGTCGACATGGCGCGCGCGGCCGGCGCCAACAAGGTGTATTTCGCCTCCGCCGCGCCTCCGGTGCGGTACCCCAACGTGTACGGCATCGACATGCCGACCCAGAAGGAACTGATCGCCACCGGCCGCACCGATGACGAAATCGCCCGCACCATCGGCGCCGACGCGCTGATCTACCAGGACCTGCAGGACATGCAGCAGGCGGTGCGCGACATCAATCCGCGCCTGAGCCGCTTCGAGGCATCGTGTTTCGACGGCGAATACGTGACCGGCGACATCACCGCCGAATACCTGGCCCGCCTGGGCCAGTCGCGCGACAGCAGCGCCGGCGACGAAGAAGCCGGCGGCCTGCAGTTCAACATGGGCTACGCGGCCAACGACGCCTGAACGGCGCGGCGCCGGCCGGCTTGCCGCAAGCCGGCCGCGCGGCGCGTCAGGCGTTGCGCCGCAACGCCGCCGGCAGGGCCAGCGCCAGCACGATCACGAACAGCGCCAGGCTCCATAGCGCATACTCGATGCCCAGCACCGCCACCGTGGCATCCATGCAGGTGGCATAGATGCCGAACAGCCAGGGCAGGGCGCCGTCCAGCCCCGTGGCGCTCATGAAGCGATCGGCGAAGGTCTGGTCGCACGACAGCATCCTGGCCGCCACGCTGTATTGGTACCAGGCGGCGACGACGCCGCACAGGGCCAGCAGCGCCGCCAGCATGGCCGCCAGGCGTGCGGCGATGGCGCCGGCCAGTGCGCCGGCCAGGGCCAGCACCCCGATGCACAGGTAGATCAGCCGCTGCAGCACGCACCAGGCGCACGGCGGCATATCGAAGACGTGTTGCGACAGCAGGGCCAGGCCCACGGCGCCAAAGCACAGGATGGCGATCAGGAAAAGCAGGCGTTCGCGGTATCGGGTCATGGGGGCAGGAACGGGAAACGGAAAGAGGGCGGACGGATTGCCGCGCCAGGTTAGGCCGGCGGCGCCGCAATAGGTTGCATGACTTGCCGCATCACGTCCAGCAGCAGTTCGCTCGCGCCGCTCCAGAAAATCTGCACGCCCAGGCACAGCATGATGAATGCCGACAGCCGCATGAACACGGCGGTGCCATTGTCGCCCAGCCGGTGCAGCATCTGCGCGGCAAAGCGCAGGCAGATGAACAGGGTAAAAGCCACCAGGGCCACGCCAGGCAGCGAGCCGGCCAGGCGCGCCAGGCTGAGCATGTGGTTTTCGTCGCGCAGCGACGCCCCGACCGTGATGCAGGCGGCGATGGTGCCGGGTCCGCAGCTGATCGGGAAGGTCAACGGATAAAAGGCGCGCGCCTGCGCCATCTCGGGCGTGAAGGATTCGGCCATCTGGGCGTGGCGGGAGGTATCGGCATCGGGCGAGTTGACCAGCCGCCAGGCGCTGTAGATGACCAGCATGCCGCCGCCCACCCGTACGATGGCCAGCGAAATGCCGAAGAAGCTGAGCACCACGTTGCCGGCGATCATGGCGCCGATCATCATCAACGCCACGTTGATCGCCACGCGCTTGGACAGCTGGGCGCGGGTCTGCTTGGACGCGCCCTCGGTCAGCGTCCAGAAGATCGGCGTGATGGCCGGCGGGTTGAGAAACGGCAGCAGCGTGGCCAGGGCGAAGA
Organism: Bordetella genomosp. 6; assembly: GCF_002119705.1. Lineage (NCBI taxonomy): Bacteria > Pseudomonadati > Pseudomonadota > Betaproteobacteria > Burkholderiales > Alcaligenaceae > Bordetella > Bordetella genomosp. 6. The sequence continues at coordinate 2,450,817 of NZ_CP021107.1, read as the reverse complement.
AGAAGCTGCGTCCGAAAACCAGCACGTACTCGTTGTATGGCATGGCGGCGGGGGAGCGGTGGTGAGGGCGGGGTGAAGGCCGCGGCCGTTCAGGCGGCCTGCTGGCGCGACTCGTCGCCGGCCAGCGCGTCCAGGATGGCGCGTTCGAACTGCATCTGGCTGCGCGGCCGCTCCAGCGCCGGACCCGACACGATGAACACGTCCTCGACGCGTTCGCCCAGCGTCATGACCTTGGCCATGATCAGGTCCACGCCGTGTTCGGCGAATACGCGCGCCAGGGCGTACAGCAGGCCGGGCCGGTCGGTCGCGGTGACCGACAGGCGCCAGGACTGGCTGCGCTCGTCGGGCGAGAGCTCGGCCTGCGGCATGACCGGGAACACCCGCGAGCGCCGGGCCCGGCTGTGCGGCAGGCGTCGCGGCGCATGCGCGTGCCGGGCGGCGTGCGGATCGCGCAGGCGTTCGGCCAGTTCGTGCTCCACCAGGGTCGCCTGGGCGCGCAGGTCGGCGAAGCCCTCGGGCGCCAGCACGATGAAACTGTCGAGCGCCCAGCCGTGGCGGGTGGTGTGCACGCGCGCATCCTGCACGCTGAGCGACTTGGCGTCGAAATAGCCGCAGGTCGTCACGAACAGGTCCGGCGCGTCGCGCGTATAGACCATGATCTGCAGCCCCTCGCCGTGTTCGGTGGGGCGGACCCGCACCACCGGCTCGTCGGGCGCCACCTGGTAATACAGGTGGCGCGTGTGCCAGGCGATCTCGGAGGCGTCGTGACGCAGGAAGTAGGCGATGTCCAGCTGGTTCCAGAAGGCTTCGCGGGCGTCGTCGCGCAGGCCGGCCAGGCGGGTCAGGCGGGCGGCCTCCTCCTTGCGCTCGGTCAGCACGGTGTGCGCGTCGGCGTGCGCGCCGCCCAGCGCCGCCAGGGTCAGGCGGAACAGGTCTTCCAGCAGCTTGCCCTTCCAGGCGTTCCAGACGCGCGGACTGGTGCCGCGGATATCGGCCACCGTCAGCAGGTACAGGGCGGCCAGGTGGCGTTCGTCGCCCACCTGGGCGGCGAAGTCGCGCACCACCTGCGGGTCGGACAGGTCGCGCTTCTGGGCGACCGCCGACATCAGCAGGTGATGGCGCACCAGGAACTCGACCAGCTCGGCATCGGCCGGATCCAGGCCGTGGTCTTGCGAGAAGCGGCGCACCTCGCGCGCGCCCAGTTCGGAATGGTCGCCGCCGCGGCCCTTGGCGATATCGTGGAACAGCGCCGCGACGTACAGCAGCCAGTGGCGGTCCAGGCCGGCGATCAGCTGGCTGGCCAGCGGGTATTCCTGGGCGTGCTCGGGCATGGTGAAGCGGCGCAGGTTGCGCACCACCGCCAGGGTGTGCTGGTCGACCGTATAGACATGGAACAGGTCATGCTGCATCTGGCCGACGATGCGCCGGAACACCGGCAGGTAGCGCGGCAGGATGTTGAGCATGGTCATGCGGCGCAGTTCGTGGACGATGCCGCGCGGCTGCTGCAGGATCTGCAGGAACAGCTTGCGGTTGACCGGGTTGCGGCGGAATTGCGCGTCGATGCGGTGGCGCGAATGCCAGATGGCGCGCAGCGTGCGGGCCGACATGCCGATCAATTCCGGATGCTGCTGCATCACCAGGAAGGCGCGCAGCAGCAGCGTCGGATTGCGCTCGAAGCCGTCCTCGCGCACGATGTCCAGCCGCTCGCGCAGGTTGCGGAAATCGTCGTCGATCAGGCGGGCGTCGCTGTCGGGCCGCGGGAACAGCCGTTCTTCGATGTTCTGCACCAGGATGACATTGAGCTGGGTCACCAGGCGCGCGGCCCAGTAATAGCGCTGCATCAGCAATTCGCTGGCGCGCCGCGTCGCCGTCGACGCAATGCCGTAGACCGCGGCCAGGCCCGGCTGCAGGTCGAACAGGACGCGGTCCTCGCGCCGGCCGGTCAGCAGGTGCAGCTCGATGCGCAGGCGCTTGAAGGCCTGTTCGGCGCGCCGCAGGTCGCGCGCCTCGGACGAGGTAAGCAGGCCGGCCTGGGCCACCTCGCGCCAGTTGTGGCCGAAGCCGGCGGCGCGGGCCATCCACAGGATGACCTGCAGGTCGCGCAGGCCGCCAGGCGACTCCTTGCAATTGGGCTCCAGCGCGTAGGGCGTGTCCTGGTAGCGGGCATGGCGCTGCTGCATCTCCACCCGCTTGGCCTGGAAGAACACCGGGGCGTCCAGGTGCGCCTGCATGGCGCTGTCCAGGCGCTTCATGAGCGCGCGGCTGCCGGCCAGCCAGCGCGACTCCAGCAGCGCCGTCTCGACCGTGATGTCGCCGCGCGCCTCGCGCTCGCAGTCTTCCAGCGTGCGCACGCTATGGCCGGGTTCCAGGCCCAGGTCCCACAGCGCGGCCACCAATGCCTCGATCGCGCGCGCATCGGCCGCCGACGGGGCCTGCGGCAGCAGGATCAGCAGGTCGACGTCGGAATGTGGATACAGTTCGCCGCGGCCATAGCCGCCGACCGCCGCCAGGGTGGCGCCGGCCGGCAGCGGACACAGCTTGACCAGCTCGCGCAGCGCCTGGTCGACGATGCGCCGCAACTCGGTCAGCAGCATGTCCGGCCGGGGATGCTGGCGGAACTGCGCGACGGCCGCCGCCCGGGCGGCCTGCATGCGCTGCTTCAGCGGATTCAGATCGACGTGGGGCATGGGCAGCCTTGCCGCGCGGGGGCGGGGGTCAGAGGGCCGGGATTTCGACCGGCCGCGTCACGAAGGCCGGCGGGGCGGGCATGCCGGGCGAAACCGTCAGCACCTCGTAGCCGGTGTCGGTGACCAGCACCGTGTGCTCCCACTGGGCCGACAGGCTGTGGTCGCGTGTCACCACCGTCCAGCCGTCGGCCAACTGGCGGATCTCGCGCCGGCCGGCGTTGATCATGGGCTCGACCGTGAACAGCATGCCGCTCACCAGCTTGACGCCGGTGCCGGGCTTGCCGTAGTGCAGCACCTGCGGGTCTTCGTGGAAGCGCTGGCCGATGCCGTGGCCGCAGAATTCGCGCACCACCGAGAAACCCTGCGCCTCGGCGTATTTCTGGATGGCATGGCCGATGTCGCCCAGCGTGGCGCCGTTGCGCACCTGTTCGATGCCTTTCCACATGCAATCGTAGGTGATCTCGGTCAGGCGGCGCGACAGGATCGAGGGCTCGCCCACGTGATACATGCGGCTGGTGTCGCCGAACCAGCCATCCTTGATGATGGTGACGTCGATGTTGAGCGAATCGCCGTTCTTGAGCACCTTGTCGCCCGGTATGCCGTGACAGACCTGGTGGTTGACCGAGGTGCAGATGGCGCCGGTGAAAGGGGGGTAGCCGGGCGGGGCGTAGCCTATGGTGGCCGACTTGACCTTCAGTTCGTCGGTCAGATAGGCCAGGCACAGCTTGTCCAGCTCGCCGGTCGTGACGCCTGGTTTGACGTACGGAGTAATGAAGTCGAGGATTTTGGCGGCGTCTTGGCAGGCGGCGCGCATTTTGGCCAGATCGGCCGGATCGGTAACGATGCCCATGTATCTGCTTGAGTAGCGCGGTCGAAAAATAGTAGAATTATAGGCTTGCCTGGAAAAGCATGCCCTCATCTTGGCCCGGACTGTGGTTTGCGGGCCGGTTTCAGCGGCGATTTCAGGGGCAGTTTGGGCGGCCTTTGCGGACGTAGTCGCAGACGTAGAGCTGCGGACGTAGTCGCATAGGAGGCTTGGGCTGTTCTGGCCGGTGATGGAGCAGGGCGGGCAGGCAAGTAGCAAAGCAATAAGTGTAAGGCTATACGGTTTGTCTTGTGTACGCACGGTGTCTGGCCCGGTTCGGGGTGGGCTTGTGCGGGGCGAGGCAGGCCGGATGGGCCGGATGGCTGGGAAAGGGTAGACTGGCTTGCGGTTGGCGCGTTGCGCGATATCGCGGGTTGATGTGGCACCATTTCTCGATCGACGCTTTAGAGCAGCGGTGCAGGCGCGGTGTGGGCGCCCGGCTTAAGTTCTTGGCGGCTCGCGCTGGCGGGTTGCCTGAAGAACTGCCCCGGGGCCTGATTCCAGTGGCCCGATTCCGCTGCCAACAAGGCAGGCAACCAGGCGGCCGGCAATATCGGCCGCCAGGGCGATCGAGACAGGTGGCGGCACTCGGTACGCCCGCGACCGTCTGGGTTCATTGCCGCGTCCGTGGTTCGTGGCGCGGCGATCGGTCGGCCCGGTTTGTTTTTTTATTTCATCCTGTTTGTCAGGAAATCGCGCGTTACTCCACCCAGGGTGTCGGTTCTGTCCGATGCAGGTGTAGCGCAAGACTTAACCCTCGGAGATAATTATGTCCCTCATGCGTGAAATGCTGGAAGCTGGCGTCCACTTCGGCCACCAGACCCGTTACTGGAACCCCAAGATGGCCCCGTACATCTTCGGTCACCGTAACAAGATTCACATCATCAACCTCGAGCAGACGGTCGCCAAGTACCAGGAAGCCTCGAAGTTCGTCAAGCAGCTGGTTGCCCGTGGCGGCAACATCCTGTTCGTCGGCACCAAGCGCGCCGCGCGCGAACTGGTGGCCGCCGAAGCCGCCCGTTGCGGCATGCCCTACGTCGACGCCCGCTGGCTCGGCGGCATGCTGACCAACTTCAAGACGGTCAAGAGCTCGATCAAGCGCCTGAAGGACATGGAAGCCATGGTCGCCGACGGCGGCTTCGAGCGCATGACCAAGAAGGAAGGCCTGCTGTTCCAGCGCGAGCTGGACAAGCTGAACAAGTCGATCGGCGGCATCAAGGACATGAACGGCCTGCCCGACGCGCTGTTCGTCATCGACGTCGGCTACCACAAGATCGCGGTCGCCGAAGCCAAGGTGCTGGGCATTCCGGTCGTGGCCGTGGTTGACACCAACCATTCGCCCGACGGCATCGACCACGTCATCCCCGGCAACGACGACTCGGCCCGTGCCATCGCGCTGTACGCCAAGGGCATGGCCGACGCCGTGCTGGAAGGCCGCGAGCAGAACATCAATGGCCTGGTCGAGGAAATCGGCGAAGGCCAGGAAGAGTTCGTCGAAGTGCAGGACAACCAGGCCTGATAGCCGGTTGCCGCGCCGGCCGGGCCGGCAAGCCCCGGGCGCTGGACGCCCGGGCTGCCATCCGGCCGCCGGCGCCGAGGTGGGCTCCCACCTCACGACCCGCCCAGGCGGGTGCCATATCGAATCAACCATATGTCCCGGTTCATGCTTGCCGGGCCATGTATTAGCGAATTTGGAGCAAACATGGCTGAAATTACCGCCGCCCTGGTCAAGGAACTGCGCGAGAAGACCGATGCGCCCATGATGGAGTGCAAGAAGGCTCTGACCGAAGCCGAAGGCGATCTGGCCCGCGCCGAGGAAATCCTGCGCGTCAAGCTGGGCAACAAGGCCAGCAAGGCCGCCGCCCGCGTGACCGCCGAAGGCCTGATCGGCCTGTACATCGCCGCCGACGGCAAGCAGGGCGCCGTCATCGAAGTCAACTGCGAAACCGACTTCGTCGCCAAGAACACCGATTTCATCGATTTCATCAACAAGCTGGCCGAGCTGGTCGCCACGCAGAACCCGGCCGATGTGGCCGCGCTGTCGGCGCTGCCGTTCGGCGAAGGCACGGTCGAGACCACCCGCACCGCGCTGGTGGGCAAGATCGGCGAGAACATCTCGGTGCGCCGCTTCGAGCGCATCCAGACCCCGAATTCGCTGGCCAGCTACGTGCACGGCGGCAAGATCGGCGTGCTGGTCGAGTTCGCCGGCGCCGAAGAAGTGGGCAAGGACCTGGCCATGCACATCGCCGCGACCAAGCCCAAGGCCCTCAATGCCGATGGCGTCAATGCCGAAGACATCGCCGCCGAGCGCTCGGTGGCCGAGCAGAAGGCCGCCGAATCGGGCAAGCCCGCCGAAATCGTCGCCAAGATGGTCGAAGGTTCCGTGCAGAAATTCCTGAAGGAAGTTACTCTGCTGTCGCAGCCCTTCGTCAAGAACGACAAGCAAACGATCGAACAGATGCTCAAGGAAAAGGGCGCTTCGATCACCAAGTTCGTTCTGTTCGTCGTTGGTGAAGGGATCGAGAAGAAGACCGCCGATTTCGCTTCCGAGGTCGCCGCCGCCGCCGCTGGCCGCGCCTGACGCGTCATCGTAGGGGCCGGCCAGGGCGGGGCTTCCCGAACTGCCGGCCTATTTCTTGTCTTACACTTTCGTCGGATCGTTTCTCGGGATATCACCTATGAGCAGCAGATCATATAAACGGGTTCTTCTCAAACTTTCCGGCGAGGCGCTGATGGGCGAAGATGCCTTTGGCATCAATCGCTCCACCATCGTCCGCATGACCGATGAGATCGCCGAAGTCGCCGCCCTGGGCGTCGAGCTGGCCATCGTCATCGGCGGAGGCAATATTTTCCGTGGCGTCGCCCCGGGCGCGCAGGGCATGGACCGCGCGACCGCCGACTACATGGGCATGATGGCAACCATCATGAACGCGCTGGCGCTGCAGGACGCGCTCAAGCACAAGGGCGTCGACACGCGCGTGCAGTCGGCGCTGAACATCGACCAGGTGGTCGAGCCCTACATCCGGCCCAAGGCCCTGCGCTACCTCGAAGAGGGCAAGGTCGTGATCTTCGCGGCCGGCACCGGCAACCCGTTCTTCACCACCGATACCGCGGCCGCGCTGCGCGGTGCGGAGATCGGCGCCGAAATCGTGCTCAAGGCAACCAAGGTCGACGGCATCTACAGCGCCGATCCCAACAAGGATCCGACCGCGACCCGCTACGCGCGCATCAGCTTCGACGAAGCCATCGTGCGCCGGCTCGAAGTCATGGACGCCACGGCGTTCGCGCTGTGTCGTGACCAAAAGCTGCCCATCAAAGTGTTTTCGATCAACAAGTCCGGCGCCCTCAAGCGGGCCGTCAGCGGCGAAGACGAAGGCACGCTGGTACACGTTTAAGAAAAGGAAATTCCATGAGCGTCGCAGATATTCGTAAATCCGCTGAAACCAGGATGGCCAAGTCGCTTGAAACGCTCAAGGCGAGCCTGGCCAAGATCCGCACGGGCCGCGCCCATACCGGCATCCTGGATCACGTGCAGGTCGAGTACTACGGCTCGCCGGTGCCGATCAGCCAGGTCGCCAACGTGAACCTCGTCGATGCCCGCACCATCAGCGTGCAGCCCTACGAGAAGAGCATGGCGGGCCCGATCGAGAAGGCGATCCGCGAGTCGGACCTGGGCCTGAACCCGGTCTCGATGGGCGAAACCATCCGCGTGCCGATGCCCGCCCTGACCGAGGAGCGCCGCCGCGACTTGACCAAAGTGGTCAAGAGCGAAGGCGAGGACGCCAAGGTGGCGGTGCGCAACCTGCGCCGCGAAGCCAACGAGGCGCTCAAGAAACTGGTCAAGGACAAGGAAATTTCCGAGGACGACGAGCGTCGTGCCCAGGATGACGTCCAGAAGCTGACTGATCGTGCCGTCGGCGACATCGACAAGATGATCGTCCAGAAAGAAGCGGAAATCATGACCGTATAATTCCGCTAGAGGTATCGGGGCCGTATGGACGGCTCCGGTGCCGATATAGGAATCTGTTCCGTACGCGCCGTCCCGGCCGCGCCGCTCCCGTCGGATTTGGCGCAGGCGCGACGGCGCAGGCTTTTGCAATACCTTTTTGCTTGCCGCCTTGCGCCAAGCCCCTGCCATGGCACTCAGTTCGACTCAGGCGATTCCGGAAACGGGGGACATCCCCCGGCACGTAGCCATCATCATGGACGGCAACGGCCGCTGGGCGACGCGCCGCCACCTGCCGCGCACGGCGGGGCACGCCAAGGGCGTGCACGCGGTGCGCCGCGTGGTCGAGGCCTGCGGCCGGCGCGGGGTGCGCTACCTGACCCTGTTCGCATTCAGCTCCGAGAACTGGCGCCGTCCGGCCGACGAAGTGTCGCTGTTGATGCGCCTGTTCGTGCAGGCGCTCGAGCGCGAAGTCGACAAACTGCAGGAGCAGGGCGTGCGCCTGCACGTGGTGGGAGACCTGAGCGCGTTCGAGCCCAAGCTGCAGGAGCTGATCGCCCAGGCGCAGGAGCGCACCGAGCACAACGATCGGCTGCACCTGACGGTGGCGGCCAATTACGGCGGCCGCTGGGACATCCTGCAGGCCACGCGCGCCATGCTGCGCGCCGATCCGGGCCTGGCCCAGGATCCCGACCGCATCGACGAGGCGCGGCTGGCCGAGCATCTTTCGATGGCCTGGGCGCCGGAACCGGACCTGTTCATCCGCACCGGCGGCGAACAGCGCATCTCGAACTTCCTGGTCTGGCAGCTGGCCTACGCCGAGTTCTATTTCACCGAACAGTTCTGGCCCGATTTCGGCGCCGACGAGCTCGATGCCGCCTTCGAGTGGTATCGCACGCGCGAGCGGCGCTTCGGCCGCACCAGCGCGCAATTGCGCGGCGGCGCCAAGCGCTGACCCCCAAGGAGACGTATTCATGCTGGGCCAGCGCATCATCACCGCCGCCGTACTGCTTGCCGTCCTGGCCCTGACCCTGGCGCTGGCCAACCCCTGGTGGTTCGTCGCCTTGCTGGCGCTGGGCGCGGCCTGCGCCGCCTGGGAGTGGCTGCGGCTGACCGTGCGCCAGCCCCCCTCGGCGGCGCTGTGCATCGGCCTGGCGGCGGCGCTGCTGGCGGCGATGCTGGCCATGGCGCGGGCCTGGATCCAGGGCGGCGTGCCCGGCCTGCGGCTCGAGATCTGGGTCGGCTACTGGCTCACCCCGGCGGTCGTGGCCGTCTGGCTGCTGGGCGCCGGCTCGGCGGTCGTGCGCGGCCGCGCCGACGCGCCGGCGGCCAGCCTGGGCTGGACGCTGTTCGCCATTCCCGCCGTGCTGGCCGCCTGGTCGGTATTGGCGCTGATGTACCTGTCGCGCGGCGGCGCCTACGTGGTGTCGCTGCTGGCGCTGGTGTGGGTGGCCGATATCGCCGCCTATTTCGCCGGCCGTGCCTTCGGCAAACGCAAGCTGGCGCCGCGGGTCAGTCCCGGCAAGACGGTGGCGGGCGCGGTGGCCGGCGTGCTGGGGGCGGTCGCCTGGATCGCCCTGAGCAGCCAGTGGGACGGAACTTATGGCCAGGCGCTGGTCGAACGCTGGTCCTGGTGGCTGGCGTTGCCGGTGGCCGCCTTGCTGGGCGTCGTATCCATCGTCGGCGACCTGTTCGAGTCCTTGCTCAAGCGCCGCGCCGGCCGCAAGGATTCCAGCGCGCTGCTGCCCGGCCACGGAGGCGTCTATGACCGCATCGACGCGATCCTGCCGGTGGCGCCGCTGGCGCTGCTCATGTCTGGAGTGTTGTTTTGACCCGCTTTCAACGCGTCGCCGTCCTGGGATCGACCGGATCGATCGGCGACAGTACGCTCGACGTCATCGCGCGCCACCCCGATCGGCTGGGCGTGTATGCCCTGTCGGCCTATAGCCGCATGGACAAGCTGGCCGCCCAGGCGGCCGCTTGCGGCGCCGCCGTGGTGGTGGTGCCCGACGATGCGGCGGCCGCGCGCTTTCGCGCCGCCTGGCGCGGCAACGCCGCCGTGCCCGAGGTGCGGGTCGGGCCCCGCGCGCTGGCCGAGACGGCCGCCGCGCCCGAGTGCACCACGGTCATGGCCGCCATCGTCGGCGCCGCCGGCCTGCCGGCGGCCCTGGCCGCGGCGCAAGCCGGCAAGCGGGTGCTGCTGGCCAACAAGGAGGCGCTGGTGGCGGCCGGGTCGCTGTTCATGGCGGCCGTGCGCGACAACGGCGCCGAATTGCTGCCCATCGACAGCGAACACAACGCCATCTTCCAGTGCATGCCGCAGGGCGCCCGGGCGACCGCGCCCACCGCGCCCGCGCCCGGCGTGCGGCGCCTGCTGCTGACCGCCTCCGGCGGCCCGTTCCGGCGCCAGGATCCGGCCGATCTGCACGAAGTGACGCCGGCCCAGGCCTGCGCGCATCCCAACTGGAGCATGGGGCGCAAGATCTCGGTCGATTCGGCCACCATGCTGAACAAGGGGCTGGAGGTCATCGAGGCCCATTGGCTGTTCGCCATGCCGTCCGAGCGCATCGACGTGCTGGTCCATCCGCAGAGCGTGGTCCATTCCATGGTCGAGTACGAGGACGGCTCGGTGCTGGCGCAGCTGGGCCAGCCCGACATGCGCACCCCCATCGCCTACGGGCTGGGTTTCCCGGAGCGCCTGGCCAGCGGGGTGGGGCTGCTGGACCTGACGCGCTGGGGGCGGCTGGATTTCGAGCAGCCCGACCTGCAGCGCTTTCCGTGCCTGGCGCTGTCGTTCGAGGCGCTGCGCGCCGGCCAGCCGGCCTGCGTGGCCCTGAACGCGGCCAACGAAATCGCGGTCGCGGCGTTCCTGGAAGGACGCCTGCGCTATACCTGGATCGCCCGGGTCATCGAGGCGGTGCTCGAGTGGCAGGCCAAGCAGGCATCTGTTACCCTGACCAGCCTGGATGACGTGCTCGACCTGGATGCGCGCGCGCGCTCATTCGCCGGCAATCTCGGCCTGGCGTGACGCGCCGGGCCGCCTTTCGCGTCCACCCGAGTCTGATCCATGCTTTTCACGCTGCTGGCCTTCGTCGTCGCCCTGGGCACCCTGATTACGTTCCACGAACTGGGCCACTACTGGATCGCCCGGCTGTGCGGCGTGCGCGTGCTGCGCTTTTCCGTCGGGTTCGGCCGGGTGCTGGCGCGCCGCACCGACCGCCACGGCACCGAGTGGGCCATTTCCGCGATTCCCCTGGGCGGCTACGTCAAGATGCAGGACGATCCCCCCGCCGGCGCCAGCGCGGCCGAGGCGGCGCGGTCCTTCAATGCCCAGCCGGTCGGGCGCCGCATCGCCATCGTGGCGGCCGGGCCGCTGTTCAATCTTTTCCTCGCCGTGGTCCTGTATGCCGGCCTGAACCTGGCCGGCACCGAAGTGCCCGCGCCGGTGGTGGGCCAGCCGGCGGCCGGCACGCCGGCCGCGCAGGCCGGCCTGGCGGCCGGCGACCGCATCGAGGCGGTGCAGGGGCGCGCGGTCGATTCCTGGAACGACGCGCGCTGGCGCCTGCTGGACGTGCTTTCCAGCCAGGGCGAGGCGCAGCTGGAGGTGCGCGGCGCCAACGGCGCGGCGCGCGGGCTCGTGCTGCAGGTGCCGGGCGGCAATCGCCTGGACCCGGCCGACGGCGACCCGCTGGCCGAGACCGGCCTGCGCCTGGCCCAGCCCAGGCCGGTGGTGCGCGAGGTCATCGCGGGCGGCGCCGGCGAGCAGGCCGGCCTGCGCGGCGGCGACCTGATCGTGGCGGCCGGCCAGGCCGCCGACCTGGACGCCGGCGCGCTGGTGGCCCTGATCCAGCGCCATGCCGGCCAGCCCCTGGCCCTGACGGTGCAGCGCGGCGCCGACCGGCTGACCCTGACCGTGGTGCCGCGCGCCGAGTCCGTGCAGGGCCAGGAGGTGGGCCGCATCGGTGTGCAGCTGGGCGGGGACATCCCCATGGTCACGGTGCGCTACGGGGTGGTGGACAGCGTCTGGCGCGGGGTGCAGCGCACCTGGGACACGGCCTGGCTGTCGTTGCGGATGATGGGCCGGATGGTGCTGGGCGAGGTCTCCTGGCGCAATATCAGCGGCCCGGTCACGATCGCCGATTACGCCGGCCAGACGGCCCGGATCGGCCTGGAAGCCTATATTGCCTACCTGGCGCTGATCAGTATCAGCCTGGGTGTATTGAACCTGCTGCCGATACCCATGTTGGACGGAGGGCATCTGCTGTACTATCTCGTCGAAATTGTAAAAGGCAGTCCCGTTTCCGAGCGCTGGATCGACATCGGCCAGCGAGCCGGCATCGGCCTGCTCGCAGGATTGATGGGATTGGCACTGTTTAATGATTTTGCGCGCCTGTTCACTTAGGCACGAATAGAATAAAATCCCCCGCCATTTGCACGACCGAGGATACCCAAGGATGTCTCTACGCCGGATGTTTCACCACAAAAAGGGCGTTATACCGGGTTTGTTAGCCGCCGCGCTTCTCGCGCCCGCGCTGGCCCATGCCTTCGAGCCCTTTGTCGTGCGGGATATCCGCGTGGAGGGCATTCAGCGTACCGACGCCGGCACGGTGTTCGGCTACCTGCCGGTCAAGGTCGGCGAGAAGTTCACCGACGAAGAGGCCACCGAGGCGGTGCGCCGCCTGTACGGCACGGGCTTTTTCAGCGACGTGCAGATCCAGACCGACAACAACGTGGTCGTGGTCGTGGTGCAGGAACGGCCCACGATCGCCTCGATCAGCTTCAATGGCATGCGCGAGTTCGACTCCAAGGCCATTACCAAGTCGCTGGCGCAGGTGGGTTTCGGCGAAGGGCGCATTTTCGACCAGTCCATGCTCGAGCGGGCCGAGTACGAACTGAAGGAACAGTACCTGGCCAAGGGCAAGTACGGCGTCGAAGTCACCGCGACGGTCACGCCGCTGCCGCGCAACCGGGTGGGCGTCAGTTTCGACGTGTTCGAAGGCGAAGTGGCCAAGATCCGCGAAATCCGCGTGGTCGGCAGCAAGGCCTTCTCGGAAAGCGATCTGCTCGACCAGTTCGACCTGACCACGCCGGGCTGGCTGACCTGGTACACCAATACCGACAAGTACTCGCGCGAGAAGCTGGAAGGCGACATCGAGCGGCTGCGCTCGTTCTACCTGGACCAGGGCTACCTGGAGTTCACGGTCGAGCCGCCCCAGGTCACCATCTCGCCCGACCGCAAGGACATCTACATCACCATCACCGTGCACGAGGGCGAGCCCTACAAGGTGCGCGAGGTGAAGCTGGCCGGCAATCTGATGGGCCTGGACAGCGAAATCAACAACCTGGTCGAGATCAAGCCGGGCGAGGTGTTCTCCGCCGCCAAGGCCAACAACTCGGCCAAGGCCATCACCGACTACCTGGGCGACCTGGGCTACGCGTTCGCCAACGTCAACCCCAACCCGCAGCTCGACCGCGCCAAGCACGAGGCCGACGTCACGTTCTACGTCGACCCGAGCCGCCGCGTGTACGTGCGCCGCATCCAGATCGGCGGCAACACGCGCACCCGCGACGAAGTGGTGCGGCGCGAAATGCGCCAGCAGGAAGCCGCCTGGTACGACGCGGGCGACATCAAGGTGTCGCGCGACCGCGTCGACCGCCTGGGCTATTTCAACGAGGTCAACGTCAAGACCGATCCGGTGCCGGGCTCGCCCGACCAGGTCGACGTCAACGTGGACGTCAAGGAAAAGCCCACCGGCATCATCAACCTGGGCGTGGGCTACGGTTCGTCCGAAAAGGCGATCCTGTCGGCCGGCATCAGCGAAGACAACGTATTCGGCAGCGGCACCAACCTGACGCTGCAGTTGAATACCAGCAAGACCAACCGCGCCGTGGTGCTTTCGCACACCGATCCGTATTTCACCAAAGACGGCATCAGCCGCACCACCTCGGCGTACTACCGCGTCACCGAGCCGTGGGACAACAACGACGGCGACTACCGCGTGAAGGCCATGGGCCTGGGCATGAACTTCGGCGTGCCCATCTCCGAGTACGACCGGATCTTCCTGGGCGGCACGTTCGAGCGCAACCAGATCGACCTGTACAACAACTCGCCGCTGGCCTATCGCGACTTCGTCGACCAGTACGGCGATTCGACCAACGCGCTGATCTTCAACACCGGCTGGTCCAAGGACACGCGCGACAGCGCGCTGGCGCCGACCAAGGGCGCGTACACGCGCCTGAAGGGCGACTTCTCCACGATGGACCTGAAGTACTACCTGCTGACCGCGCAGCAGCAGTACTACCTGCCGCTGGGCCGCAGCTACACGCTGGCCTTGAACGGCATGATCGACTATGGCCGCAGCTATGGCGGCCTGGACTATCCGGTGATCAAGAACGTGTACGCCGGCGGCATCGGCACGGTGCGCGGCTACGAGGGCGCCTCGCTGGGCCCGCGCGACCGCCTCACGGGCGACTACATCGGCGGTTCGCGCCGCATGGTGGCCAACGCCCAGCTGTACCTGCCGTTCCCGGGGGCCTCGAAGGACCGCACGCTGCGCTGGTTCGTATTCACCGATGCTGGCCAGGTCGCGGCCGGCAGCGGCATGTCGTGCACGGCCGGCAAGCCGGGCAGCGAAGTGGAGGATCCGTGCGGCTGGCGCTTCTCGGCCGGTATCGGCCTGTCGTGGCAGTCGCCGCTGGGCCCGCTGCAGCTGTCGTATGCCCGCCCGCTGAATTCCAAGTCCGGCGACGACACGCAGGCGTTCCAGTTCCAGATCGGCACGGGCTTCTGACCGCTTCGGGGAAGCCTGCGAGCCGTTACGCATGAAAACATGGGAAATGGCCGGTTGCCCGGCCGTCCCGCAGTTTAGTGGCACAATATCGTCTTTGCTTTACCTCATTGGAAGGTGAGATTTTCATGATGTCTGATTTCGCACTTAATACCTCGGGTTCCAAGCGCGCCAAACGAGGGGCCGGCAAGCTGGGCGTATCGCTGGCGCTGGCGGGTGCTTTGCTGTTCGGGTCGTCTGCGGCGGTCACCGCGCAGGCGCAAGGCACCAAGATCGGCTTCGTGAACACGGAGCGGATCCTGCGCGAATCGGGTCCCGCCAAGGCGGCGCAAAGCAAGATCGAATCCGAATTCAAGCGCCGCGACGACGAACTGCAGCGCCTGAGCAGCAGCCTGCGCTCGCAGGCCGAGAAATTCGACAAGGACGCCCCGGTGCTGTCGGAGTCGGACCGTGTCAAGCGCCAGCGCGAGCTGAGCAACCTCGACATGGACCTGCAGCGCAAGCGCCGCGAGTTCCAGGAGGACTTCAACCGCCGCCGCAACGAAGAGTTCTCGAGCATCGTCACCAAGGCCAATGACGCCATCAAGCGCATCGCCGAGCAAGAGAACTACGACCTCATCATCCAGGACGCCGTTACGGTCAACCCCCGTATCGACATCACCGACAAGGTGATCCAGAGCCTGGGCCGATAAGCACGCCCATGCCGGTTCTGCTGGACCCTGAAAACGCGCTCGCTCTCGATGTCCTGCTGGCCGGCACCGATGCCAAGGGGCTGGACTGGCACCTGAGCGCCCCCGATGCCGCCGATCTGCCCAGGATCCGCGGCATCGGCACGCTGTCTTCGGCGGGAAGCGAGGAAATCAGCTTCCTGTCCAATCCCCGCTACCAGAATCAGCTGGCCACCACGCGCGCGGCCGCGGTCATCGTGACGCCCGACGTCGCGCAGGCCCGGCAGGAGCAGGGCGGGGCGGGCCCCGTGCTGGTGGCGTGCAAGCATCCCTATCTGCTGTATGCGCGCCTGGCGCAGTGGTTCGAGCGCGCCAGCCGGCCTGCCGGGCCCGCCGGCGTGCACCCGTCCGCGGTGGTGGACCCCAGCGCCGAGATCGACGCCGATGCGCGCGTCGGCGCGCAATGCGTCATCGAGGCGGGCGCCCGCATCGGGCGCGGCGCCAGGCTGGGGCCGGGCTGCGTGGTCGGCGCCGGCTCCACGGTGGGGGCCGACAGCCTGCTGCATCCGCGGGTCACCCTGTATGCGGGCGTGCACGTGGGCGAGCGGGCCATCATCCATAGCGGCGCCGTGCTGGGCGCCGACGGCTTCGGCTTCGCGCCGGACCCCACGCTGGGCCGCGGCGCCTGGGGCAAGATCCCGCAATTGGGCGGGGTGAGGGTGGGCAACGACGTCGAGATCGGCGCCAACACCACCATCGACCGCGGCGCGCTGGACGACACGGTCGTGGGCGACGGCGTGAAGCTGGACAACCAGATCATGGTGGCGCACAACGTGCGGATCGGCGCCCATACCGCCATTGCCGCCTGTGTCGGCATCGCCGGCTCGACCACCATCGGCGAGCGCTGCACCATCGGCGGCGCCTCGATGCTGTCGGGGCACCTGGCCATCGCCGACGACGTCAATATCTCGGGCGGCACCGCGGTGACATCGAACATCGCGAAGGCCGGCCGCTACACCGGCGTGTATCCTTACGCCGAACACAGCGAATGGCAGCGCAACGCCGCGGTCATTCAGCAATTGGCGCTGCTGCGCCGGCGCCTGCGGGCCCTCGAGCGGGAATAATCCCGCGCGGCCCGCGCGCCCGGTTGGCGGCGCGTTGCAACATAATCTATTTTTGCTTTGCAGGAAAACAAATGGAACTCGACATCAAGGGGATCATGGACCGGCTGCCGCATCGCTACCCGATGCTGCTGATCGACCGTGTGCTGGAGATGGTGCCCGGCAAATCCATCGTTGCCATCAAGAACGTCTCGATCAACGAGCCGTTCTTCACGGGCCATTTTCCGCACCATCCGGTCATGCCGGGCGTGCTGATCGTCGAGGCCATGGCGCAGGCTTCGGCCCTGTTCTCGTTCACCGACGAGAACGGCGGGCTGAAGTGCGACGGTGCCAAGACCGCCTACTACCTGGTGGGCATCGACGGCGCGCGCTTCCGTAAACCCGTGGTGCCGGGCGACCAGTTGCGGCTGGAGGTCGAGGCCGAGCGCCTGTCGCGTACCATCTGCAAGTACCAGGGCCGGGCCCTGGTCGACGGCCAACTGGTCGCCGAAGCCAAGCTGATGTGCGCGATCCGTAGCCTGGAAGAGTAAATGTCAGGAAACATCCATCCCACCGCCGTGGTAGACCCCGCGGCACAGATCGACAGTTCGGTCGTGATCGGCCCGTACAGCGTGGTGGGGCCGGGAGTCAGCATTGCCGCGGGCACCGAGGTCGGCGCGCACTGCGTGCTCGACGGCGTGACCAGCATCGGGCGCGACAACCGTTTCTACCGCTTCTGCTCCATCGGCGGCATGCCGCAGGACAAGAAATACAGCGGCGAACCGACACGGCTGGTCATCGGCGATCGCAACACGGTGCGCGAGTTCACCACGTTCAACACCGGTACGGTGCAGGACGGCGGCGTGACCAGCATCGGCGACGACAACTGGATCATGGCCTACGTGCACATCGCGCACGACTGCCATATCGGCAACAACACCATCCTGGCCAACTCGGTGCAGCTGGGCGGCCACGTGCACGTGGGCGACTGGGCCATCGTGGGCGGTCTGACCGGCGTGCACCAGTTCGCCAAGATCGGCGCGCACAGCATGACCGGCGGCAACAGCTCGTTGATGCAGGATGCGCCCCCGTTCGTGCTGGCCGCGGGCAATCCGTGCCGGCCCGTGGGCGTCAATGTCGAAGGCCTGAAGCGGCGCGGTTTCCCGGCGGCGGCCATCTCGGCGCTGCGCGATGCGTACAAGTCGATCTACCGGCGCGGACTGTCGCTGGACGAGGCGCGCGCCGAGCTGCGCGCGCGCCAGCAGGCCGAGCCGGATGTCGCCGAGCATCTGCAGACCATGCTGGACTTCCTGGACGCTTCGACGCGCGGCATCATCCGGCCATGAGCCTGCGCATAGGCATGGTCGCCGGCGAGCCTTCGGGCGACCTGCTGGCCGGGCGCATCATCGCGGGCCTGCAGGCCCGCACGCCCGATGTGCGCTGCGCCGGCATCGGCGGGCCCCAGATGGCGGCGCGCGGCTTCGAGGCCTGGCACCCCATGCATGCGCTCACGGTGTTCGGCTACATCGACGCGTTCAAGCGGATTCCCAGCCTGCTGTCGACCTACGGCGACGTCAAGCGGCGCCTGCTGGCCGACCCGCCGTCGGTGTTCGTGGGCATCGACGCGCCGGATTTCAACCTGCGCCTGGAGCACCAGCTGCGCCAGGCCGGCACCCCCACCGTGCATTTCGTCGGCCCCTCGATCTGGGCCTGGCGCTACGAGCGCATCAACAAGATCCGCGCCGCCGTCTCCCACATGCTGGTGCTGTTTCCGTTCGAGGAAGCGCTCTATCGCAAGGAAGGAATTCCGGTGACCTATGTCGGCCATCCGCTGGCCGGCGTGATCCCCATGCAGCCCGATCGGGCCGCGGCCCGCGCGCGGCTGGGCATCGACGCCGACGCGCGCGTGCTGGCCATCCTGCCGGGCAGCCGCTCGTCCGAGATCCGCCTGCTCGCGCCGCGTTTCCTGCAGGCCGCGGCCGAGCTGGTGCGGCGCGATCCGCGCCTGCAGTGCGTGGTGCCCATGGTCAATCCGCAGCGGCGCGCCGAGTTCGAGGCCATCGCGGCCCGCCATCCGGTGCCGGGCCTGCGCTGCGTGACGGCCGCCGACGGGCAGGGCGAGACGCCGGTGGCCTGGTCGGTCATGGAGGCAAGCAACGCCGTCCTGGTGGCCAGCGGCACGGCCACGCTGGAAACGGCGCTGTACAAGCGCCCCATGGTCATTTCGTATGTGCTGTCGCCGTGGATGCGGCGCATCATGGCCTGGAAATCGGGGCAGCAGCGTCCCTACCTGCCGTGGGTGGGGCTGCCCAATGTGCTGCTGCGCGATTTCGCCGTGCCGGAGCTGCTGCAGGACGATGCCACGCCGGCCGCGCTGGCCGAGGCAACCTGGCAGGCGCTCACCGACGAGGCGGGCGCGGCGCGTATCGAGGCGCGCTTTACCGCCTTGCACCAGGACTTGCTGCGCGATACGCCGGCGCTGGCCGCCCAGGCGATTCTGGAGGTGGCCGGTGGAGCAGCCTGACCTGTTCGGCACGCTGGCGCCGCTGCCCGCCATCATCGCCGGGGTCGACGAAGCCGGCCGCGGCCCGCTGGCCGGCGCGGTCTACGCGGCCGCCGTCATCCTGGACCCGGAGCGGCCGGTCGATGGCCTGGCCGACTCCAAGGTGCTCAAGGCCGAGCAGCGCGAAGCGCTGGCCGGGCAGATCCGCGCCCAGGCGCTGGCCTGGTTCGTGGCCAGCGCCAGCGTGCAGGAAATCGACAGCCTGAACATCCTGCGCGCCACCATGCTGGCGATGCAGCGGGCGGTGGCCGGCCTGGCCGTGGCGCCGGAACTTGCCATGGTCGACGGCAACCAGGCGCCCAAGCTGCGCTGCGCCGTGCAGACCGTGATCAAGGGCGATGCGCTGGTGCCGGCGATCTCCGCCGCGTCGATCCTGGCCAAGACGGCGCGCGACGCCGATCTGTTGCGCCTGCATGCCCTGTATCCCCAGTACGGATTCGACCAGCACAAGGGCTACGGCACGCCGCAGCACCTGTCCCTGCTGCGCGAGCACGGCCCGTGCCCCGAACACCGGCGCAGTTTCGCGCCGATCAAGGCGTACGGCGCGCCATGAAACACCTGAGCTCGCGCGACAACCCGGCGGTCAAGGCGTTGCACAGGCTGGCCGCCGGCGGCGGCCGCCGCGACGGCCGCATCCTGCTCGACGGGGTGCATCTGTGCCAGGCCTGGCTGGCGCACCAGGGCGCGCCCATCCAGGCGCTGTTCGACGCCGCGCGGCTGGACCATCCCGAGATCCGGGCCCTGGCCGACCAGGTGCCGCCGCAGCACTGCCTGGCGCTGGATTCGCGCCTGCTGCAGGGGCTGGCCAGCGTAGAAAGCGGCCAGGGCGTGGTGTTCGTGGCCCACGCGCCCGAGCCGGCGCTGCCCGAGCGCATCGACGAGAACTGCGTGCTGTTCGACCGGATCCAGGATCCGGGCAATGTCGGCACCTTGCTGCGCACCTGCGCGGCGGCCGGCGTGCGCCGGGTGCTGCTGGCCGCCGGCACGGCCGCGGCATGGTCGCCCAAGGTGCTGCGCAGCGGCCAGGGCGCGCATTTCGCCCTGCATATCCACGAACACCTGGATCTGGAGGCGGTGCTGCCGCGGCTGGACGTGCCGCTGGTGGCGACCACCCTGGAGCGCTCGGGTTCGCTCTACGACACGGACCTGCCGGCGCGCTGCGCCTGGGTGTTCGGCCACGAAGGGCAGGGCGTGGCCGAGGCGCTGCTGCGGGCCGCCGCGTTGCGCGTGCACATCCCGCACGAGGCGGCGGCGGTCGAGTCGCTCAATGTGGGCGCGGCCGCCGCCATCTGCCTGTTCGAGCAGCGGCGCCAGCGCCGCTGATCCGCGCGCCTAGACGCGCTCCAGCCCGACTTCCTGCAGCACCGTGGTGGCGATCTCCTCGATCGACTTGGTGGTCGTCGACAGCCACGAAATGCCCTCGCGGCGCATCATGCGTTCGGCCTCGGCCACTTCGTAGCGGCATTGCTCCAGGCGCGCGTAATGGCTGTTGGGGCGGCGTTCGTTGCGCACCTCGGCCAGCCGCTCGGGCTGGATCGACAGGCCGAACAGCTTGCCGCGGTACGGCGCGATGGTCTTGGGCAGCGCGCCGCGTTCGAAATCATCCGGGGTGAGCGGGAAATTGGCGGCCTTGACCGCGTACTGCATGGCCAGGTAGAGGCTGGTCGGCGTCTTGCCGCAGCGCGACACGCCAACCAGGATCACGTCGGCCTGGTCCAGCTGGTTGACGAACTGCCCATCATCGTGCGCCAGGCTGAAGTTGATGGCGTCGATACGGTTGCGGTATTTCTCGGAGTTGGCCGCCATGTGGGAGCGGCCGATGGAATGGCTGGACTTCAAGCCCAAGGCCTGCTCGATGTGGCTGACGAATGTTCCAAAAAGGTCGAGGAAAACACCGTTCGACTGGCGAACAAGCGCCAGGATCTCGGGGTTGACCAGGGTGCTGAAGACGATCGGCGGCACGCCGGCTTCGAGCGCGTTGCGGTTGATGCGCGCCACCACCTCGCGCGCCTTCTCCAGCGTATCGATGAAAGGCAGGCGTACGGGCTTGAAATTGACCTCGTCGAACTGCGATAGCACGGAGTGGCTGAAGGTCTCGGCGGTGATGCCGGTGCTGTCCGAAACGATGTAGACCGCACGTTCAATAGGGGTAGAAGTCATGTGTAAAAAATTCCAACCAGGTACCGGGTGGCTTGTGCTCAAGCGAGTACAATCGCCCCCTAATAAGTCACCCCAAGGGGCGGTCCAAGGCCAGTTTGGTCAGCGCAGTTGAGCTGCATTGACCAAACTCGCTTTCATTCCATTGTAAAAGGTGACTTCAATGTCGTATGTGGTTTCGTTCGAGCAGCTCCGCATGACGGACGTGGACTCGGTAGGAGGCAAGAACGCATCATTAGGTGAAATGATCAGTCAGCTGGCCGGCGCGGGGGTACGCGTGCCCGGCGGCTTTGCCACGACCGCCCAGGCCTTCCGGGACTTCCTGCAGGCTTCCGGTCTGGACAAGCGCATCGCTGACCGCCTCTCCACCCTCAACCCCGAAGACGTACGCGAGCTGGCCAGCGCTGGCGCGGAGATCCGTCAATGGGTGATCGATGCGCCGTTCTCGCCTGAGTTCGAACAGGCGATCCGCACCGCATTCGCCGAGCTCGATGCCGACGGCAAGGGTTCGTTCGCGGTGCGTTCCTCGGCGACCGCCGAAGACCTGCCCGACGCCTCGTTCGCCGGCCAGCAGGAGACCTTCCTCAACGTGGTGGGCGTCGACGACGTGCTCGACAAGATCCGCCACGTCTTCGCCTCGCTGTACAACGACCGCGCCATTTCGTATCGCGTGCACAAAGGCTATGCCCACGCCGAAGTCGCGCTGTCGGCCGGCATCCAGCGCATGGTGCGTTCCGACAAGGGCAGCGCCGGCGTGATGTTCACCATCGACACCGAGTCGGGCTTCCAGGACGTGGTGTTCATCACCTCGTCGTACGGCCTGGGCGAGACGGTGGTGCAGGGCGCCGTCAACCCGGACGAATACTACGTCTTCAAGCCGGCGCTCGAGCGCGGCAACTATCCCATCGTCAGCCGCCGCATCGGCTCCAAGCTGATCAAGATGGAATTCGATCCCGAGCGTCCCGAGGGCCGCGCCGTGCGCACCGTCGATGTGCCGGTGTCCGAACGCAACCGCTATTCGCTGACCGACGACGAAGTCATCGAACTGGCGCGCTACGCGGTCATCATCGAGAAGCACTACCAGCGCCCGATGGACATCGAGTGGGGCCGCGACGGCGTGGACGGCAAGATCTACATCCTGCAGGCGCGTCCGGAAACGGTGAAATCGCAGCAGGGCGTCAATGACGTGCAGCAGCGCTACCGCCTGAAGGCCACCGGCCAGGTGCTGGTGACCGGCCGCGCCATCGGCCAGAAGATCGGCGCGGGCAAGGTGCGCGTGGTGGCCGACATCTCCGAAATGGACAAGGTCCAGGCCGGCGACGTGCTGGTCACCGACATGACCGATCCCAACTGGGAGCCGGTCATGAAGCGCGCCTCGGCGATCATCACCAATCGCGGCGGACGCACCTGCCACGCGGCCATCATCGCGCGCGAACTGGGCATTCCGGCGGTGGTCGGCTGCGGCGACGCGACCGACCTGCTCAAGGACGGCCAGGCCGTGACGGCCTCGTGCGCCGAGGGCGACGAAGGCCGCATCTACGACGGCCTGATCGAGACCGAGGTCGAGGAAGTGCGCCGCGGCGAGATGCCCCCGATCGACGTCAAGATCATGATGAACGTGGGCAATCCGCAGCTGGCGTTCGACTTCGCGCAGATCCCCAACGCCGGCGTGGGCCTGGCCCGCCTGGAATTCATCATCAACAACAACATCGGCATCCACCCCAAGGCGGTGCTGGATTATCCGAATGTCGATGGCGAGCTGAAGAAGGCGGTCGAGTCGGCCGCCCGCGGCCACGCCAGCCCGCGCGCCTTCTTCGTCGAGAAGCTGGCCGAAGGCGTGGCGACCATCGGCGCGGCCTTCTGGCCCAAGCCGGTGATCGTGCGCATGTCGGACTTCAAGTCCAACGAGTACCGCAAGCTGGTGGGCGGCTCGCGCTACGAGCCCGAGGAAGAGAACCCCATGCTGGGCTTTCGCGGGGCGTCGCGCTACATCGCCGCCGATTTCGACGAGTGCTTCCGCATGGAATGCGAGGCGCTCAAGAAAGTGCGCGACGAAATGGGCCTGACCAACGTCGAGATCATGGTGCCGTTCGTGCGCACCCTGGGCCAGGCCAGGAAGGTCGTGGACCTGCTGGCCGCCCACGGCCTGGCGCGCGGCGAGAACGGCCTGAAGCTGATCATGATGTGCGAGGTGCCTTCCAACGCCATCCTGGCTGAACAGTTCCTCGAGTACTTCGACGGTTTCTCCATCGGTTCGAACGACATGACCCAGCTGACGCTGGGCCTGGACCGCGACTCCGGCATGGAGCTGCTGGCGGCCGACTTCGACGAACGCGACGACGCGGTGAAGTTCATGCTGCGCCGCGCGATCAAGGCGTGCCTGGCGGCCAACAAGTACGTGGGCATCTGCGGCCAGGGTCCCAGCGACCATCCCGATTTCGCCCAGTGGCTCAAGGACGAAGGCATCCTGTCCATGTCCCTGAACCCGGACACGGTGGTGGAGACCTGGCAGCAACTGGCCAAGTAAGCGTCCGCTGGAAAAAGAAAGCCTCGCCCCTTGCGGCGAGGCTTTTTTTCGTCTTGCGGCGCCGGCGGCTAGGCGCAGCAGGCCAGGAAGCGGCGCACCAGCGAGGCGGCAAGCGGCGTGGGGCCGGCCGCGCGCGCCAGGCCTTCGACGTCCAGCCCTTCGGCGGCATAGAGCGCGGCGTGGTGGCGCAGATGGGCGGCGACGAACCCGGGCGTGAATTCGGGGTGGAACTGGGCCGTATAGATGCGCGGCGCCAGGCGCAGCATCTGGTGCGCGTCCTGGGCCGAGCGCGCCAGCACGGCGGCGCCCGGCGGCGGGGCGAGCACGGCCTGCTCGTGCATCATCTGGGCGTCGAAGGCGGCCGGCAGGCCGGCCAGCAAGGGGTCCGCGGCGGCCGCGGGCAGCAGTTCGACCGGCAGGGTGCCCAGCTCGCGGCCGGCCGGGTTGTCGCCCACCACGCCGCCCAGCGCGTGGGCCAGCAGCTGGTGCCCGTAGCAGATGCCGAACATGGGCAGGCCGGCGCTGGCGGCCTGGCGCAGCCAGTCGGCGGCGGCCTCGCTCCAGGGCTCGCGGTCGGTCACCATGGCCGGCGAGCCGGTGATCAGCGCGGCCCGGTAGGCGCCGGGCGCGCGCGGCGCCTCGTCCTTGTAGGAGGCCACCACGTGCGTATCGGCGGCGTCCAGGCCGGCGGCCTGGCGCAGCATGTCGGCGTAGCCCCCGTGCGCGGCGCGCAGGGCGGCGGCGGGATTGCCGGTATGCAGGATCAGGACGGGCAGGGCGGCGGTCATGGCGGGGTATGGGGCCGGCGGCGGGATAGGGGGAACGTCATGATAAAGGTATGGCGTGACAGGCGCGAGGGGCGGGAAATACGTACAATCGTTGCCATATATTGAAACTCGGGACGGAACGCTATGTGGATTTGGTTCGGTTTGGCCGCCGTTGCCCTGATCGGCGAGGTGGGCTCCGGTACGTTTTACCTGCTGCTGGTGGCGCTGGGCCTGGCCGCCGGCGGCATCGCGGCCTGGCTGGGGGCGGACCTGGCCTGGCAACTGGTGGCGTGCGGCCTGGTGGCGCTGCTGGGGCTGCTGGTGCTGCGCCGCACCGGCGTGCTGAAAAAGCGCGAGGTCGACGCCGCGCGCAACGCCGACGTCAACCTGGATATCGGCCAGTCCGTCATGGTGGATGCGTGGTCCGAAGCGGGCACGACCCAGGTGTATTACCGGGGCGCGCAATGGCAGGCCGAGCTTGTCCATGGCCAGCCGCGCCAGGGCGGCCGCCACATCATCGCCGAAATACGCGGCACGCGCCTGGTGCTGGCGCCCGCGCCCGCCGCGCAACCATGACCTTGCCTGCCGGCGCCGGCAGGCTTCACTAGCAGAGGGTATCTACCATGATCGACGTTTCCACTGTGGTCCTGATTGTCATCGTCATCCTGGCGCTGATGATCGTGATCAAGGCCATCGCCATCGTGCCGCAGCAGCATGCCTGGGTGGTGGAGCGGCTGGGCAAGTTCGACCGCGTGCTGTCGCCGGGCGCCGGGTTCGTGATTCCCTTCATCGAACGGGTGTCGTACAAGCACTCGCTCAAGGAAATCCCGCTCGACGTGCCGAGCCAGGTCTGCATCACGCGCGACAACACGCAGCTGCAGGTCGACGGCGTGCTGTACTTCCAGGTCACCGATCCGATGCGCGCGTCGTACGGCTCGTCGAACTACATCTCCGCCATCACCCAGCTGGCGCAGACGACGCTGCGCTCGGTGATCGGCAAGCTGGAGCTGGACCGCACGTTCGAGGAGCGCGAGTTCATCAACAGCACCATCGTCGCGTCGCTGGACGAGGCCGCGCTGAACTGGGGCGTGAAGGTGCTGCGCTACGAGATCAAGGATTTGACGCCGCCCAACGAAATCCTGCGCGCGATGCAGGCGCAGATCACCGCCGAGCGCGAGAAGCGCGCCCTGATCGCGGCCTCCGAGGGGCGCCGCCAGGAGCAGATCAACATCGCCACCGGCGAACGCGAGGCCGCGATCGCGCGCTCCGAAGGCGAGAAGCAGGCGCAGATCAACCAAGCCCAGGGCGAGGCCGCGGCGGTGCTGGCCATTGCCGAGGCGACCGCCAAGGCGATCGAGCAGGTGGGCGAGGCCGTGCGCCAGCCCGGCGGCATGGAAGCCGTCAATCTCAAGGTCGCCGAGCGCTACGTGGATGCCTTCAGCAACGTGGCCAAGGAGGGCAATACGCTCATCCTGCCGTCGAACCTGTCCGATGTGGGCGGGCTCATCGCCTCGGCCATGACGATCGTCAAGTCGACCAAGGGCGCGTGAGGTCCACCCCGGACGCGCCGGCCGCGGCGCGTCCTTTCGCGTCCGCGCCATAGCGTCCCCCGCTCCCATGCTGGCCCCGGTCACCCTGCTGGTGATTTCCTCCCTGTCGAGCCTGGTGACGCTGGGGGTCCTGGGTTCGCTGCTGCGCAGCGGCATCGCGGGCATCCGCGAGCTGATGTGGGCCAACGTGCTGGTGCTGTGCTCGCTGCTGCTGTTCACGCTGCAGGCCAACCCCGCCACGCCGCCGTGGCTGGCCATCCAGGCGCCCAACGTGCTGATCTCGTCCGGCGTCATGCTGTTTTGCGCCGGCATCTTCCGCTTCATGCAGCGGCGCCCGCCGTGGCGCCTGCTGCTGTCGGGGCTGGCGCTGTCGATCGGCGCCAATATCTGGTTCCACTATGTCGACCCCTCGGTCAACGCCCGGGTGGTCGCGGCCTCGGGTCTGCATGCCTTGCTGTGGGGCGGCAGCGCCTGGACGATCTACCGCAACATGCCGGCGCGGCGGTCGCGCTACAGCTACTGGTTCGCCGGGGTGACCGCCACCGTGGCGGCCCTGGGCCATGCCTTGCGCACGGCCGTCTACGGCCTGCAGATCGAACAGACCCAGGGGCTGTTGCAGTCATCGGTATGGAACGTGGCTTTCCTGGCGATCGGCGTGCTGGTCATGCCCAGCATGACGCTGGGCATGATCATGATGATCCATGACCGCATGCTGGCCGAGCGCGAGCGCGAGGCCAACCAGGATTTCCTGACCGGACTGCTGTCGCGCAAGGCATGGTGGCGCGAGGGCGAGCGCCTGTGCGCGCGGGCGCTGCGCACGGGCCGGCCGCTGACGCTGCTGGCGCTGGACATCGACCGCTTCAAGCAGGTCAACGACCAGCACGGGCATGCCGCCGGCGATGTGGTGCTGCGGCATTTCGGTTCGCTGGCCACCGCGCTGCTGCGCAGCGGCGATGTCATCGGACGGCTGGGCGGAGAGGAGTTCGTGGCCTTGTTGCCCGATACCGACAGCGACACGGGGGTGGGCGTGGCCGAGCGCCTGCTGGCCGCCGTACGCGCCACGCCGTGCTCGCACGGCGGCAAGGCGCTGGCCTATACGTTCAGCGGCGGGGTGGCGCAATATCGCGCGGGAGATACGCTGCCGGTGCTGGTGGAGCGGGCGGACGCGGCGCTGTACGCGGCCAAGCAGGCCGGCCGCGACCGCATCAGGAATCGCGCTGGCTGACGCGCGTGTCGTGCTTCATGACGCGTTCCTTTTCGCGCTGCCAATCCTTTTCGCGGGCGGTGTCGCGCTTGTCGTACAGCTTCTTGCCGCGGCCCAGCGCGAAGTCCAGCTTGATGCGGCCGTTCTTGTAATGCAGGTTGAGCGGAACCAGCGTGTAGCCGCGCTGTTCGACCTTGCCGATCAGCTTGCGGATTTCCTCGGCCTTGAGCAGCAGCTTGCGGGTGCGGGTGGCGTCGGGACGGACGTGGGTGGACGCGGTGGGCAGCGGGCTGACGTGCATGCCCAGCAGGTAGATCTCGCCATCGCGCACGATGACGTAGCTTTCCTTCAATTGCACGCGGCCTTCGCGGATGGCCTTCACTTCCCATCCTTCCAGGACCATGCCAGCCTCGTAGCGGTCCTCGATGAAATAGTCGTGCGTGGCCTTGCGGTTATCGATAATACTCATGGAGACAATGGTAAGGGCGCGCAGTGCCGGTAAAATCCTAGCATTCTAGCCATTTGCGATAGCTGATGCACAAAGTCCAACGATCCGTCCTCGTTCCGTATTCGGCCGCCCAGATGTTCGACCTGGTGGCCGATGTCGAGAAATACCCCGAATTCATGCCGTGGTGCGGCGGCGCCGAGGTGCACTCGCGTTCCGAACATGGCATGCAGGCCTCGATCCTGATCAGCTTCGCGGGCCTGAAGCAGCGCTTCAGCACGCGCAATACGCACGATTATCCGCAGCGCATCGATCTCGAGCTGGTCGACGGACCGTTTTCGATGCTGGTGGGGCACTGGGTCTTCCAGCCGCTGGCCGAGGATGCCTGCAAGGTGCTGTTCACGCTGGAGTACGCGTTCTCCAACCGGGCCCTCGAGATGGTGGTGGGCCCGGTATTCAACCGTATCGCGGCCAGCTTCATCGATTCGTTCACCAAGCGCGCGCAGGCCAAGTATGGCGAATGACGCGCCGGCGCCCGCCGGTTCGCTGCGCGTGACGGTCTGCCATGCACGCCCGGACGGGGCGTGGCAGCGCGCCGTCACGCTGCCGGCCGGCGCCACGGTGGCCGACGCGGTGGCCGCCAGCGGCTTTGCCGCGGCGCACCCCGGCCAGGACCCCTGGGCGCATGGGGTGGGGGTGTTCGGCAAGGCGCAGGCGGCCGACGCGCCGCTGGCCGATGGCGACAGGGTGGAAATCTACCGGGGCCTGAGTTTCGATCCCAAGGAGTCGCGCCGGCGGCGGGCCGAGCACCGGCGCGCGCTGGCCGCGCGCGGCGGCAAGACGCGTCCGGCCGGCCTGCTGTAGGCCCGCGCCGGCTGCGCCGGCACGCTCGCGGCGCCCGGGCGCCCACATTGTCGCCGACAAGACAATGCGCGGCCATTTCGGGCGTAACATAGTCGCCAACGACTTACGTTTACGTTAACGTCATGCCGAGCGGCCGCCGACGGTTCACAAGATCGCCACGCAGCTGCCTGACCATACCGAGAACATAGGGAGACTGGCCGTGGATTTCGAACTCACCGACGAGCAGCGCGCGTTCGCGCAGGCCGCGCGCGACTATGCACAGGGCGAGCTGGCGCCGCACGCGGCGCGCTGGGACGCCGAGGGCATTTTTCCGCGCGAGGCCTTCGCCCGCGCCGGCGAACTGGGCTTTTGCGCCATCTATGCCAGCGAGGACATCGGCGGGCTGGGCCTGCCCCGGCTCGACGCCACGCTGGTCTTCGAGGAGATGGCGGCCGTGGACCCATCGACCACGGCTTTCCTGACAATCCACAACATGGCCACCTGGATGGTGGGGCAATGGGCCCGGCCGGCGGTGCGCGAGCAATGGGGGCCGCTCTTGGCCAGCGGCGAGAAGCTGGCGTCGTACTGCCTGACCGAGCCCAATGCGGGCTCGGACGCCGGTTCGCTGGCCACGCGGGCCGAGCGCCAGGGCGATGACTACGTGCTCAATGGCGCCAAGGCCTTCATCTCGGGCGGCGGCGACACCGACCTGCTGGTGGTGATGGCGCGCACCGGCGGCGACGGGCCGGGCGGGGTCAGCGCCTTTGCCGTGCCCGCCGACGCCGCGGGCATCGCCTACGGCCGCAAGGAAGAGAAGATGGGCTGGAACAGCCAGTCCACGCGGCCCATCACGTTCGAGCAGGTGCGCGTGCCCGCCTCGCACATGCTGGGCGAGCCCGGCGAGGGCTTCAAGATTGCCATGAAGGGCCTGGACGGAGGACGCATCAACATCGGCACCTGCTCGGTCGGCGCGGCCCAGGGCGCCATGGACGCGGCGCGCCGCTACATGGACGAGCGGCGCCAGTTCAACCGCAAGCTGGCGCAGTTCCAGGCCCTGCAGTTCAAGCTGGCCGACATGGCCACGCACCTGGTGGCGGCGCGCCAGATGGTGCGGCTGGCCGCCTGCAAGCTGGACGCCGGTTCGGCCGACGCCAGCACCTATTGCGCCATGGCCAAGCGCTTCGCCACCGACATGGGTTTCCAGATCTGCCTGGACGCGCAGCAGATCCATGGCGGATATGGGTATTTGCGCGACTATCCGCTCGAGCGCCTGGTGCGCGATACTCGCGTGCACCAGATCCTGGAGGGCACGAACGAGATCATGCGGGTCATCGTCGCCCGACAATTGCTTGAAAAAGGAGCCGATATCCGATGAATGCGCCCGTGCTGTTTGAAGAACGAATTGCCGACAATGGCGTGCGCCTGGGCGTGGCCACGCTCAACGCGCCGCAGACCCTCAACGGCCTGTCGCTCGAGATGGTCGAGCTGCTCGACGCGCGCCTGCGCGCGTGGGCCGACGACGCCGCCGTGGCGATGGTCATCCTGCAAGGGGCGGGCGAGAAGGCGTTCTGCGCCGGCGGCGACCTGCACGGGCTCTACCGCAGCATGCGCGAGAACACCAGCGGCGACGCCTGGGCCAACACGCATGCGCGCCGCTTCTTCGAGCACGAGTACCGGCTGGATTACCTGATCCACACCTATCCCAAGCCGGTGCTGTGCTGGGGCCACGGCATCGTCATGGGCGGCGGCGTGGGCCTGATGATGGGCGCCAGCCACCGCGTGGTCAGCGAGACCACGCGCATGGCCATGCCCGAGATCACCATCGGGCTGTTTCCCGACGTGGGCGGCAGCTGGCTGCTCAACCGCATGCCGGGGCGCACCGGGCTGTTCCTGGCGCTGACCGGCGCGCACGTGAATGCCTCCGACGCCTTCTTTGCCGGGCTGGCCGATTTCCGGCTCGATTCGGCGCGGTGGCCGGACTTCTGCGCCTCCCTGCTGAGCCTGCCGTGGGCCGGCCAGCCGGGCGGGCAGGGCACCGGCAACGCGGCGCCGCGCTCGATCAACGACGGCCTGCTGCGCCAGGCGCTGCTGGCGCACGAGCCCCCGGCGCAGCTGGAGCCCGGCCCCCTGCGCCAGCACGCGTTCCTGGTGAACAGCCTGTGCGGCAGCAAGCGGCTGGACGACATCTACGCCGAGATCGCCGAACTCAAGGACCACGCCGATCCCTGGCTGGCCAGGGCCGCGGCCACCATGCTGGCCGGCTCGCCCGGCTCGGCGCGGCTGGCGTATGCCCTGCAGCAGCATACGCGGCTGCGCTCGCTGGCCGACGTATTCCGCATCGAGTACGTGGCCGCGCTGGCCTGCGCGGCGCACGGCGATTTCGCCGAAGGCATCCGTGCGCTGCTGGTCGACAAGGACAGGCAGCCGCGCTGGAATCCCGCCACCCTGTCCGAGGCCAGCGACGACTGGGTGCGCAAGTTCTTTGACGAGCCCTGGCCGGCCGGCCAGCCGCATCCGCTGGCGGACCTGGGCCGCGGCGCCTAGGCGCGCCGGTCCGCTCGTTCCCCTATGACGCACAGGAGACAACCATCATGAGCAGCATTGCATTCATCGGTCTGGGCAACATGGGCGCGCCCATGGCGCTGAACCTGGTCAAGGCGGGCCACGACCTGACGGTATTCGACCTGGTGCCGGCGGCGGTCAAGACGCTGACCGACGCCGGCGCGCGCGCGGCCGGCTCGGCCGCCGAGGCGGTGCAGGGCGCCGAACTCGTCATTTCCATGCTGCCGGCCAGCAAGCATGTCGAAGGCCTGTACCTGGGCCAGGACCTGCTGGCCGGCATCGGCGCCAGCGCGCTGGTCATCGAGTGCAGCACCATCGCGCCCGATTCGGCGCGCAAGGTGGCCGCCGCGGCGCAGGCGCGCGGCATCGCCATGATCGATGCGCCGGTCTCCGGCGGCACGGGCGGGGCGGCGGCCGGCACGCTGACTTTCATCGTCGGGGGCGAGGCGCAGGCGCTGGAGCGCGCGCGGCCGGTGCTGGCCAGCATGGGCAAGAACATCTTCCATGCCGGCGGCGCCGGCGCGGGGCAGGTGGCCAAGATCTGCAACAACATGCTGCTGGGCATCCTGATGGCCGGCACCTCCGAGGCGCTGGCGCTGGGCGTGGCCAACGGCCTGGACCCCAAGGTGCTGTCGGACATCATCAGCAAGAGCTCGGGCCGCAACTGGGCTACCGAGCTGTACAACCCCTGGCCGGGCGTCATGGAGCATGCGCCGGCGTCCAAGGGCTATGCCGGCGGCTTCGGCGTGGACCTGATGCTCAAGGACCTGGGGCTGGCGGCCGAGGCGGCGCTGGGCACGCGCTCGTCCATTCCGCTGGGAGAACTGGCGCGCAACCTGTATTCGCTGCACAGCCAGGGCGGCAGCGGCGGGCTGGATTTCTCCAGCATCGTCAATCTGTATTCGCCGGGCGAACGCAACTGATCCCGCCCTGGCCGGATGGCCAGGGCCATTCCGCGAGAGGCTTGCATGCCCGATACCGAGGCTTTCGAGGCCGCGCGCCAGCGTGTGCGCGACAATTTTGCGCGGCAAAGCATCATGGCGCTGATCGGCGCGCGCCTGGACGCCGTCGAGCCCGGCGAGGTCGGGATCGCGCTGCCGTATCGCGCCGACCTGTGCCAGCAGAACGGCTTCCTGCATGCCGGCATTTCCACCACCATTGCCGACAGCGCGGGGGGGTATGCCGCCTATACGCTGTTCGGGCCTGGCGAAGACGTGCTGACTTCGGAGTTCAAGATGAACTTCCTGGCGCCGGCAGATGGCGAGCGCTTCGTGGCCAGCGGCAAGGTGCTCAAGCCTGGCAGGCGGCTGAGCATCTGCCAGGTGGAGGTGCGCGCCTGCCGCGGCGAGCGCAGCACGTTGTGCCTGGTGGGGCTGATGACCGCGGTGCGGGTGACGCCGCGTTGAACGGCGCGGCGGCCTATACTTGGCGCGCCAATCCCGGCCGCCACGAGTGACGCCTGCCCATGCCCGCCCGATCCCATCATCGCATCTTCCGTTCCGGCTGGCTGCGCGCCGCAGTGCTGGGCGCCAATGACGGCATCGTCTCCACCGCCAGCCTGATCGCCGGGGTGGCGGCCGCGCAAGCCAGCCATGCCGCCATCCTGACTTCGGGCCTGGCCGGCCTGGTGGCCGGCGCGCTGTCCATGGCCGCCGGCGAGTACGTATCGGTGAAATCGCAGGCCGACATCGAGGCGGCCGACCTGCGGCTGGAACAGCGTTCGCTCAAGCGCAATTCGCGCGAAGAACTCGAAGAGCTGACCGGCATTTATGTCGAACGGGGCCTCTCGCCCGACCTGGCGGGGCAGGTGGCGCGCCAGTTGACGAACCACAATGCCCTGGACGCGCATGCGCGCGACGAACTGGGCATTTCGGTGCACAACCGCGCCCAGCCGGTGCAGGCGGCCCTGGCCTCGGCCGCCTCGTTCGCCGCCGGGGCGGCGCTGCCGCTGGCCATCGCCATGGCGGCGCCGCTGGCGCAACTGATGCCGGTGGTGATCGCCGGGTCGGTGGCCGGACTGGGCATATTGGGCGCGGTGGCCGCGCGTGTCGGCGGCGCGCCGGTGGGGCCGGCCGCCTGGCGGGTGGTGGCGCTGGGGGCGGCCGCCATGGCCCTGACCGCGGGCGTGGGGGCCTTGTTCGGCGTGGCGGTGTAGCCGGGGGCCTAGCCGGCGGCGTTGCCGGCCAGTTCGTAAGGCAGTGGCGCCAGGGCGATGCGCGGGCCATCCGCGCTGCCCAGCCGCAGGTCGCCGCCGGGCAGGCTGGCCAGCGTGGTCTCGAACAGCAGCGCGAGCCGCCCGTCGCTGCGCGCGGCGTCGACCACGCGTCCGCAGGGTTCGTCCGGCCGCGCACTGTCGTAGATATCCTGGCCGGCCAGGGGCTCGGGCAGGTCGGCCGGTGCCTGCGCGATCACGCCATGGGCCATGCGGCGCTTGACCGTGCCGCGGTAATGGCTGCGCGCCACCACTTCCTGGCCCGGATAGCAGCCCTTGGTGAAGCTGACGCCGCCGATGAGATCCAGGTTGACCGTCTGCGGAATGAAGACGTCCTGCGTGGCCGCGCCGATCCAGGGCAGGCCGGCGGCCAGGTCGGCGGCCTGCCAGGCCGATTCGGACGCTCGGCCCAGGTGCGCCGCCAGCGCGCCGGCGTGCTCCAGCTGCGCGTCGGTGGCGATCCACCACCAGCGCGGCTGCGCATCGGCCGAGGGCGCGCCGATCCAGGTTCCCGTGGGCAAGTCGGCGCGTTGCCAGGGCGCGGCGGGCAGGGCGCCGCCGGCGGCGTCCTGCAGCGCGGCCAGCGCGGCGGGGGCGCATTGCACGCCCGCCGCCCACGCCGCCACCGGCGCCAGCCGCGCCTTGGCGCGCAAGACGAACATGGACAGGCGCTTGAGCACGGCCTCGGCGATGTCGGCGCGCACCAGCGCCTGCCATACGGGGGCGTTTTCGTCCGCCGCGGCGGCGCGCCACATGACCAGCGTGGCCAGCAGGCGGCCCTTGGCGGTGCAGTAGCCGGCCAGGCGGGCATGGTCGGCGGGTTGGCCGGTGACGTCCTGGGTCAGTTGCCCATGCAGGAAAGCCAGCGCGTCGGCGCCGGATGCGCCGATGACGCGCAGGCTGGCCAGCGGCGCGCATTGCGCCGAACCATCGGCGCGCGCGGGAATCGAATCGTAGAAAGCGTGCATGGCGGAATTCTAAAAGGGGCGGATGACGCCGACCCGCGAACCGGCGCGGGCCGCGCGGCGTCGAACAAACCCCGATGATACCCGCGGCTGCCGGCGCCAGCCCGTATGACCCGGCTGATCGCGGGGGCGTGGGCGGGCCTGCCGCCGCGCCCGCGATCCATTAAACTTGCGCACACTTATGAGAAAACGCATTCGTTTCTATTTTCTGCTGCTCGTGCTGGTGGCCCTGCTCGGCGCCGCGCTGGCGGCCGGCGGCGCCTGGACCTGGATGCACAGGCCGGTGGCGCTCAAGTCGGACCGCATCGATTTCGTGGTGGATCCGGGCAGCACGCCGCGCGCCATCGCGCGTACTCTCAACCAGGCCGGCGTGGAGGTCTGGGAGCCGGGCTTCGTCTGGATGGCGCGCCTGTCCGAGCTGGACAAGCAGATCAAGGCCGGCGGCTACCAGGCCATCAACGGCGACTCGCCCTGGCAGTTGCTGCAGCGGCTGGCGCGCGGCGACATGAGCCAGCGCCAGATCACATTCCTTGAGGGCTGGACCTTCCGGCAGATGCGCCAGGCGCTGCGCGAGCATCCGGACGTCAGGCAGACCCTGGGAGAAATCAGCGACGAGGCCCTGATGGAAAGGCTGGGCTCGACGGTGGCCCATCCCGAGGGCATGTTCTTTCCCGACACCTATGTGTTCACCCCGGGCAGCACGGATTTCGACATCCTGCGGCGCGCCTACCAGGAAGGGCAGCGCATCCTGGCGTCGACCTGGGCCAAGCGCCAGGAGGGCCTGCCGGTGGGCACGCCCTACGAGGCGCTGATCCTGGCGTCCATCGTCGAGAAGGAGACCGGCCATGGGCCGGAGCGCGCGCGCGTGGCCGGGGTGTTCGCCAACCGCCTGCGCATCGGCATGCTGCTGCAGACCGACCCGACCGTGATCTACGGCATGGGCGAGGCCTACCAGGGCCGCATCCGCAAGCGCGACCTGCAGACCGACACGCCGTGGAACACCTACACCCGTCCGGGCCTGCCGCCCACGCCCATCGCCGCGCCCGGGCGCGCCGCGCTGCTGGCGGCGGTGCAGCCCGAACGCCACAAATACCTGTTCTTCGTGTCGCGCGGCAACGGCACCAGCGAGTTCTCGGTCAACCTGAACGACCACAACCGCAACGTATCGCGCTACATATTGGGACAAGGACAACCGCAACAAGGATCGCAGCAATGACCCCGCGTGGACGTTTCATTACGCTGGAGGGCGTGGATGGCGCCGGCAAGAGCACCCATACGGCATGGATGGTGCAGGCGCTGCGCGCCCTGGGCCTGACGGTGCTGGCCACCCGCGAGCCCGGCGGCACGCCGGTGGGCGAGAAGCTGCGCGAGCTGCTGCTGTCCGAGCCCATGACCCTGGAAACCGAAACCCTGCTGATGTTCGCGGCGCGTTGCGAGCACGTGCGCGAAGTGATCGCGCCGGCGCTGGCGCGTGGCGAATGGGTGGTGTGCGACCGTTTCACCGATGCGTCCTATGCCTACCAGGGCGGCGGACGCCAATTGGGCGCGGCGCGCGTGGCCGTGCTGGAGCAGTGGGTGCATCCCGACCTGCAGCCCGACCGCACCTGGCTGTTCGACGTGCCGCTGGACGTGGCGCGCGCCCGGCTGGCGCGCTCGCGCCAGCTCGACCGCTTCGAGCGCGAGGAAGACGCGTTCTTCGAGCGCACCCGCGCCGCCTATCACGAACGGGCGCGCGCCTCGGATGGACGTATCCGCATCATCGATTCGAGCCGGCCGCTCGAGGTCGTGCGCGCGCAGCTCGACGGCGAGGTGCGCGAGCTGGTGGCGCAACCGGCATGAGCCTCGGACAATTCCTGCCCTGGCAGACGGAGATCGCGCGCTCCTGGCTCAGCGAGCGCGACCGTTTCGCGCATGCCTGGCTGATCCATGGCAATGGCGGCATCGGCAAGCTGGACTTCGCGGCGGCCGCCGCGGCCAGCCTGTTGTGCGAGTCGCCGAACCAGGGCCTGGCGTGCGGCGCGTGCGCGGCCTGCGCCTGGGTGTCCAGCGGCAATCATCCGGATCTGCGGCGCATCCGTCCGGAGGCGGTCGCGCTGGAAGAGGGCGCCGACCAGGCCGAAGGCGCCGAGGAGGCCGAGGCCGGCGCCGGGGCGGCCAAGCGCGCGCCGTCCAAGGATATCCGCATCGACCAGATCCGCGCGCTCGAGCCATGGTTCAACACCGCCACGCACCGGGGCGGCTGGCGCGTGGCGCTGCTGTATCCGGCGCACGCGCTGAACGTGATATCGGCCAACGCCTTGCTGAAGGTGCTGGAGGAGCCGCCCGCGCACACGGTGTTCCTGCTGGTGGCCGATGCGCCCGATCGGCTGTTGCCCACGCTGGTATCGCGCTGCCGGCGCCTGCCGCTGCCCACGCCGGCGGCCGGGCAGGCGCTGCAATGGCTGGGCGAGCAGGGCGTGGAGCCGGCGGCCGACTGGCTGGCCGCCGCCGGTGGCGCGCCGCTGGCGGCGCAGCGCCTGGCGGCCCGGGGCGATACGCCGTGTCCGGCCTGGCTGGGGCAGCTGGTGCAGCCGCTGGCCGCGGGCAAGACGCCCGATGTGGGCACACTGACCGAAAGCCTGGAAAAGGTGGCGGCGGCCGAGTGGATCGACGCCTTGCAGCGCCTGTTCACCGACCTGACGCTGGCCGCCCATGGCTCGGCCAGCCGCTACTATCCCTCGCTGGCCGAGCCGGTGCGGCAAGCCGCCGCGCGGGCGCGGCCCGCGCAACTGGCCGAGACCGCGCGCTGGCTGAGCCGCCAGCGCGGGCTGGCCACGCATCCGCTGAACGCCAAGCTGTTCGTGCACGCGGCCTTGCAGCGCGTGGTGCTATCCTGCCAGTGACGATCGGGCCGCGGCCCGATGCTCCTGTGATCCGTATTTTGTGGTCCGTATGTACGTAGACTCCCACTGTCATCTGAATTTTCCCGAATTGGCGCAAGACCTGCCGGCCGTGCTGGACCGCATGGCCGCCAACCAGGTCACCCACGCGCTGGTGGTCAGCGTCAACATGCCGGACTGGCCTGGCCTGATGCAATTGGTCGAGCCGCACGGCAACCTCTGGGCGTCGGTGGGGGTGCACCCCGACTATGAAGACACGCCCGACCCCGAGCCCGCCGAGCTGGAGCGCCTGGCCGCGCACCCCAAGGTGGTGGCCATCGGCGAGACCGGGCTGGACTATTACCGCCTGAGCGAGCCGCTGGACTGGCAGCGTGAGCGCTTTCGCCGCCACATCCGCGCCGCGCGCGCCACCGGCCTGCCGCTGATCGTGCATACGCGCGCCTCGGCGCAGGACACGGTGCGCGTGCTGCGCGAAGAGGGCGCCGACGCGGTCGGCGGCGTGATGCACTGTTTCACCGAGTCCTGGGACATCGCTCAGCAGGCCATGGCGCTGAATTTCCATATCTCGCTTTCGGGCATCGTGACGTTCAAGAACGCGCAGCTCGTGCATGAGGTCGCCGCCAATATGCCGCTGGACCGGCTGCTGATCGAGACCGACTCGCCGTACCTGGCGCCGGTGCCATACCGGGGCAAGCTGAACGATCCGTCCAAGGTGATCCATGTGGCCGAGAAGATCGCCGAGCTCAAGGGCATTCCGGTGGCCGAGGTGGCTCAGGCGTCTACCGAAAATTTCTTCAAACTTTTCAATAAGATAAAGAGATAATTTAATCTGATTTATTTAAAGTGAATTCAAGATTATGGCGGTAGCCCCATGAAACCCTTGCATACCCGTTTGCTGCGCTGGCGCGGCGCCGCGGCCGGCGGCCTGCTTGCCGGCGCGCTGCTGGCCAGCCCCGCCTGGGCGGCCAAGCAGGCCGACTGGTGGGTGTACGTCCATAACGACAAGGCCCGCGACATCGGCGCCTTGCTGGCGGCGGGCGCCGATCCCAACGTGCGCTACGGCAATGGCCAGCCGGCCATCATGCGGGCGGTGGTCGACAACGCCTGGGAGGTGTTCGATGTGCTGGCGGCCAACCGCCGCACCGACCTCAACGCCGAGAACCCGGCGGGCGAAACGCCCTTGATGTACCTGGCGGTGGCGGGGCAGACCGAGCGCGCGCAGGCGCTGATCGCGCGCGGCGCGCAGGTCAACCGGCTGGGCTGGACGCCGCTGCACTATGCGGCGTCGAAGGGTCGGCTGGAGACCGCGCGCATGCTGCTGGGCAAGCAGGCGCTGGTCAACGCGCCGTCGCCCGACGGCACCACGCCGCTGATGATGGCCGCGTATTCGGGCGATCGCCGCACGGTGCAGTTGCTGCTGGATGCGGGCGCCGATATCACGACGCGCAACCTGAAGGGCATGAGCGCGGCCGACTGGGCCGCCTTCGGCAAGTCCGAGGCGCTGGCGCGCGAGCTCAAGCCCATGATCGCCCGCGCCGAGGCCGAACGGCAGGCGCGCCATGGCGCGGTGGCCACGCCCCGGCTGGCCCCGGCCGCCGAGACGCCGCCCGCGGCGCAACCCGCGGCCGCGCCTGCCGCGGCGCCGCAAGGCGAAGGCCGCACGCTGTCCGGCGTGTCGGGCGTGCGCCTGAACTCCTACGACTAACCCGGGTGCCTGTCCCCGGATGGGGACTGGCACCCGCCAACTTCTCGGTGCCTGTCCCTGCGCGGACAGGCACCCTGGCAGGGGGCAGCCTCCCTGTTCCTGCTTCCCCCCTGATCATGTGCCGCCCACCCGGGCGGCATTTTTTTTGCTCGGGGTTTTCCCTAGAAATTCTCATAAATTGAGAATGAATTCTGAGAAAATGGGAAAAACTGAATAATCTGCGCACGCAATCTCAAGGAACGACCGACATGCAAGAACAAGCCATCGCGGGTGGCGCCGAGCGCGTGCTGTACGTGCTGGCCACGCTGGCGCGCGAAGAGGCCCCGCTGACCGTGGCGGCGCTGGCCGAGCGCACCGGCCTGGCCCAGAGCACGCTGTACCGGCAGGTGGCCCTGCTCAAGCGCTGGGGGTTCGTGCTGGAGCAGGCCGGCGCCTATACGCCGGGCCCCCTGTGCGTGCAACTGGCGCGCGGCTTCGACCAGTCTTCCTATCTGATCCAGGAAGCCTTGCCCGACATGACCCGCCTGGCCGCCGATTCGGGCGAGACGGTGGGCTTGCTGGTGGCCATGTCCGACCAGGCGGTCTGCCTGGAGATGGTCGAAAGCCGGCATCCGCTGCGCTGCTCGTTCGTCAAGGGTCGCGGCCTGCCGCTGGCGCGGGGGGCCTCGGCCAAGTCGCTGATGGCGTTCATGGCGCCGGCGCGCCTGCAGGGGCGGCTGCACGAACTGGCCGGGCAGGGCGTCGACGCCGCCGCGCTGGCGCGCGACCTGGAGGCGATCCGCGCCGCCGGCTACGCGGTCAGCGACAGCGAGGTCGACGCCGGCGTGTGGGGCTGCAGCGCGCCGGTGTTCGAGCGGCCGCACCAGGCCGCCGGCTCGGTCACCCTGATGGCGCCTTCGACGCGCGTGGCCGACCGCACCACGACCCTGATCAACCTGACGCTGGCGGCCGCCAAACGCATTTCCAGCCGCTTGCAGCATTCCTGACGTACCCCTGTGGCCGTATCCATCCATACGGCCTTCTTCATTCCAACGCCGTATCCATCACCAAAGGAAGCATCATGACGACTCGCCGCCAACTGCTGACCGCCGCCCTGACCCTGAGCCTGGCCTGGGGCGCCGGCGCCGCGCATGCCCAGGAAACCATCCGCGCCGTGACCGACGCGACGTTCCCGCCCATGGAATTCGTCAAGGACGGCAAGCGCACGGGCTTCGATATCGAACTGGTCGAAGCGCTGGCCCAGGCCATGGGCAAGAAAGTCGAATGGATCGACATCGACTTCAAGGGCCTGATCCCGGCGCTGCAGGCCGGCCGCGCCGACATCGCGGTGTCGGCCATCTACATCACCGCCGAGCGCCAGAAAGTGGTGGATTTCACCGACCCGTACTATGCGGGCGGCCTGGTGGTGCTGACCAAGAAGGACGGTCCGATCAAGTCGCTCAAGGACCTGGAAGGCCGCAAGGTGTCGGTGCAGGTGGGCACCAAATCGGTCAACTACCTGAAGGAGCATTTCCCCAAGGTGCAGCGCGTCGAGGTCGAGAAGAACCAGGAGATGTTCAATCTGGTGCAGATCGGCCGCGCCGATGCGGCCGTGACCGGCAAGCCGGCGGCCAAGCTGTTCGCGCAAAGCACGCAGGACTTGACCGTGCTGGCCGAGCAGATCACCACCGAGGAGTACGGCATCGCCGTGCCGAAGTCCAAGTCCGGGCTGACCCGCGAGCTCAACGAGGCCCTCAAGAAACTGAAGGCTGACGGCACCTACGAGCGCATCGTCAACAAGTGGTTCGAGGCGCAGGCCAAATGATGCTGGATTTCGCGCCTGTCTTTGCCGACTTCGACGCATTGCTGCGCGGCGCCGTCGTCACCGTCGAGGTGACGGCCTGCGCGCTGCTGCTGGGCTGCGTCATCGGCCTGCTGGTCGGGGTCGGCCGCCTCAACCCGCAGCGCCGCTTCATCTACAACCTGTGCAGCGTATACCTGCTGTTCTTCCGCGGCACGCCGCTGCTGGTGCAGCTGTTCATCTGGTTCTTCGGGCTGCCGCAGTTCGGCATCAC
This sequence comes from Bordetella genomosp. 6, assembly GCF_002119705.1. Classification (NCBI taxonomy): domain Bacteria; kingdom Pseudomonadati; phylum Pseudomonadota; class Betaproteobacteria; order Burkholderiales; family Alcaligenaceae; genus Bordetella; species Bordetella genomosp. 6. Next base: position 2,410,330 of record NZ_CP021107.1, on the reverse strand, counting down.
GCTGCCGGCGTTCGCCTGCGGCGTGCTCGGCCTGGGCATCTATTCGGGCGCCTACGTCTCGGAAATCGTGCGCGGCGCCATCCAGTCGGTCGATCGCGGCCAGATGGAGGCGGCCCGCTCGCTGGGCATGTCCTCCGCGCAGGCCATGCGTATCATCATCCTGCCGCAGGCCGTGGTGCGCATGATTCCGCCGCTGGGCAACGAGTTCATCGCCCTGATCAAGAATTCCGCGCTGGTTTCGCTGCTGACGATCCACGACCTGATGCATGAAGGCCAGAAGATCATCAGCGTGTCGTATCGCTCGCTCGAGACCTATCTGGTGGTCGCCCTGATTTACCTGGTGTTGACGACCGCGACGACGACGATCCTGCGCCGGATCGAACATCGCCTGCGCGCGGGAGGGATGGTGCAATGAGTACGCAAGAAATGATCCGCATCCGCGGACTGCGCAAGGCCTATGGCGAGCACGAAGTGCTGCGCGGCATCGATTTCAATGTCGAGGCCTCGCAGGTGGTGGTGGTGATCGGGCCCAGCGGCTCGGGCAAGAGCACGCTCTTGCGCTGCTGCAACGGCCTGGAGGTGGCGCAGGGCGGCACCATCGACATCTGCGGCCACAACCTGCTCAAGGATGGCCGGCTGCTGCCCGAGGCGGAGCTCAATCGCCTGCGCATGCAGGTCGGGATGGTGTTCCAGGGCTTCAACCTGTTTCCGCACCTGTCGGTGCTGGACAATGTGACGATCGGGCCGCGCACGCTGCGCGGCATGAGCCGGACGCAGGCCGAGGAGCTGGGCGGCGACCTGCTGGCCAAGGTGGGGCTGCGCGAGAAGATGGCGGCCATGCCCGGATCGCTGTCGGGCGGCCAGAAGCAGCGCGTGGCGATCGCCCGCGCGCTGGCGATGCAGCCGCGCGTGATGCTGTTCGACGAGCCCACGTCGGCGCTCGACCCGGAACTGGTGGGCGAGGTGCTGCAGGTCATGAAGCTGCTGGCCCGCGAAGGCATGACCATGATGGTGGTCACGCACGAAATGGGCTTCGCGCGCGAAGTGGCCGATGTGGTGGCGGTGATGGATGGCGGCAGCATCGTCGAGTCAGGTCCGCCCGAGCTGATTTTCAGCCAGCCGCGCGAGGCGCGTACCCGCGCCTTCCTGCAGGCGGTGCTGAGCGCATCGCAGGGGGCGGCATGAGCCTGGCCAATGATTCCGCGCCCATCTGGACCGCGCGCGACGACAGCGGCGAGCGTGGCGATACGCGCCGCCTGGCGCACATCGTCGCGCCGGGGCAGGACGCCGGCGCCGGCGATCCGGCGGTGCTGGGCTTTGCCTGCGATGCCGGCGTGGCTCGCAACCAGGGAAGGCGCGGCGCGGCGCTGGCGCCGCGCGCCATCCGGCGCATGATGGCCGGCTTGCCGGCGCACAATCTGCGGCGCCTGGTCGACGCCGGCGACGTGGTGTGCGAGGGCGAGCAGCTCGAGGCGGCGCAGGATGCGCTGGCCGGCCGTGTGGCGGCGCTGCTGCAGGCCGGCGCACGGCCGGTGGTGCTGGGCGGCGGGCACGAGATCGCCTGGGGCAGTTTCCAGGGCTTGCGGCGCTGGCTGGACGCGCGCGGCGACCGCGAACCGGTGCTGGTGCTCAACCTTGACGCGCATTTCGACCTGCGCACGGGGCGGCCGGGCAGCTCGGGCACGCCGTTCGACCAGATCGCCGAGTATTGCGCGGCGCATGGGCACGCGCTGCAGTACGCCTGCCTGGGCGTCTCGCCGCTGGGCAACACGCCCGCGCTCTATGCGCGGGCGGCCGAGATCGGCGCCGTCTGGGTGGAAGACCGCCACATGCAGGAAGCCCACCTGGGCGAACGCCTGGCCCAGCTCGATACCCTGCTGGCGGCGGCCGGCCACGTGTATCTGACCATCGACCTGGACGTGCTGCCGGCGGCGACCGCGCCCGGGGTTTCGGCGCCCGCGCCCTACGGCGTGCCGCTGGCGGTGGTGGAGGAGGTGGCGATGCGCGTGCGCGACAGCGGCAAGCTGCGCCTGGCCGACCTGGCCGAGTGCAATCCGGCCTACGACATCGACCACCGCACGGCGCGCGTGGCGGCGCGCCTGGCGTGGCGCCTGCTGGGCGGCGCCGCGCGGTAGACGACGGGCCCGCCACGGGCTTAGGATGTGGACGTTGGCCGTCCGGATCGGCCCGATCCGGACGGCCTGTCCGAAGGTTGTCGCAGGGTGCGCTGTTTTAATACGTCACCAATAAATATTTATCTCTTTTTATTGGGGTCGTAGTCGGTTTCGTGGAAAAATAAGCGCAACCTCAGCCCGGAGATCCTCTCTATGTCCCAAGCTCCCGCCCATGCCTTGCCCTCATACCTGGATGCCGAGCATCTGGGCCCCTGGGGGATCTACCTGCAGCAAGTCGACCGCGTCACGCCGTACCTGGGGCCGCTGGCCCGCTGGGTCGAGACGCTCAAGCGCCCCAAGCGCGCGCTGATCGTGGACGTGCCGATCGAAATGGACGACGGCACCATCGCCCACTTCGAGGGTTACCGCGTCCAGCACAATACCTCGCGCGGCCCGGGCAAGGGCGGAGTGCGCTTCCACCAGGACGTGACCCTGTCCGAAGTGATGGCGCTGGCGGCCTGGATGTCGATCAAGAACGCCGCCGTCAACCTGCCATACGGCGGCGCCAAGGGCGGGGTGCGGGTCGACCCGCGCACGCTGTCGCACTCCGAGCTCGAGCGCATGACGCGCCGCTACACCTCGGAGATCGGCGTCATCATCGGGCCGTCCAAGGACATCCCGGCCCCCGACGTGAACACCAACGCCCAGACCATGGCGTGGATGATGGACACGTATTCCATGAACGAGGGCGCCACCGCCACCGGCGTGGTGACCGGCAAGCCGATCGCCCTGGGCGGCAGCCTGGGCCGGGTCGAGGCCACCGGCCGCGGCGTGTTCGTGGTCGGCTGCGAGGCGGCGCGCGACCTGGATATCGACGTATCCAAGGCCCGCATCGTGGTGCAGGGGTTCGGCAACGTCGGCGGCACCGCGGCGCGCCTGTTCCACGAGGCCGGCGCCAAGGTGATCGCGGTGCAGGACCACACCGGCACCATCCACAACGACGGCGGGCTGGACGTGCACAAGCTGCTGGCGCACGTCGGCAACCAGGGCGGCGTGGCCGGTTTCACCGGCGCGCAGCAGCTGGCCGACGACGATTTCTGGGGATTGGAGACCGATTTCCTGATCCCCGCTGCTTTAGAGGGACAGATTAACGAGAGCAACGCCGCCAAGGTGCGCGCCAAGATCGTGGTCGAGGGCGCCAACGGGCCGACCACCCCGGAAGCCGACGACATCCTGCGCGAAAACGGCGTCTACGTAGTGCCCGACGTGCTGGCCAACGCCGGCGGCGTGACGGTCAGCTACTTCGAGTGGGTGCAGGACTTCTCCAGCTTCTTCTGGAGCGAGGAGGAGATCAACCAGCGGCTCGAGCGCCTGATGCGCGAGGCCTACAGCGCCGTGTCGCAGGTGGCCAAGGAACACAAGGTCACCCTGCGCACCGCGGCCTTCATCGTGGCGTGCACCCGCATCCTGCAGGCGCGCCAGGTGCGCGGGCTGTACCCCTGATCGATGCGCGGCGGGCCCGGCGCGGCCCGCATCGGCGCGCAAGGCAGCCGGCCCCGCGAGGGGCCGGCGCCGTTTTCAGCGCAGGCTGATCCAGGTGGTCTTGAGGTCGCTGTACTTGTCCATCGCGTGCAGCGACTTGTCGCGCCCGAAGCCGGACTGCTTGACGCCGCCGAAGGGCACCGTGATGTCGCCATCGGCATAGCAGTTGACCCACACCAGCCCGGCGCGCAGGCGGCGCGACAGGCGGTGCGCGCGGCCGAGATCGGCGGTCCACAGCCCGGCGCCCAGCCCGTAGATGGAGTCGTTGGCCAGCGCGATGGCCTCGTCCTCGTCGGCGAAGCCTTGCGCGGCCAGCACCGGCCCGAAGATTTCCTCGCGCACCAGCGAGTTGTCCTGGCCGGGGCAATCGAAGATGGTCGGTTCGATGTAGTAGCCGCCGCTGTCGGCAAGCACTTGCCGCCCGCCCAGGCGCAGCCGCGCGCCTTCGCGGGCCCCCGCGGCGATGCGGGCCATGACCGCCTGCGTCTGGCGCTCGTCGACCATGGCGCCCAGCGCGCTGTCCGGGTCCAGCGGATCGCCGGGGCGCAGGGTGGCGGCGAAGGCGGCGACTTTGTCCATGAAGGCATCGTAGATGCCGTGCTGCACGTACAGGCGCGAACCGGCGATGCAGACCTCGCCCTGGTTGGAGAAGATCGCCAGCGCGGCCACCTGGGCCGCGCGGTCCAGGTCGGGGCAGTCGGCGAATACGATATGGGGCGACTTGCCGCCGCACTCCAGCCAGACGCGCTTGAGATTGGACTGGCCCGAGTAGGTCATGAAGCGCTTGCCGGTCGCCGTCGAGCCGGTGAAGGCGATGCAGTCGACATCCGGGTGCAGGCCGAGCGCCTGCCCGGCCTGCGCGCCCAGGCCGGGCACGACGCTGAACACGCCGGGCGGGATGCCGGCCTGTTCGGCCAGGGCGGCCAGCCGCAGCGCCGACAGCGAGGCCTGTTCCGCCGGCTTGAGAATGACGCTGTTGCCCACGGCCAGCGCCGGCGCCACTTTCCAGGCCGCCATCATCAAGGGGTAGTTCCACGGCACCACGGCGGCCACCACGCCCAGCGGCTCGCGCGTGATGGTGGCCAGCGCGTCGGCGCCGGTGGGCGCGATCTCGTCGTAGCGCTTGTCGATGGCCTCGGCGTACCAGGCGTAGCAACGGGCGGTCTCGGGCAGGTCGAAGGCCAGGGCGTCGCGGATCGGCTTGCCCATGTCCAGCGTTTCGAGCAGCGCCAGTTCTTCCTGGTGTTCGGCGATCAGCGCGGCCAGGCGCAGCAGGCGGTTCTTGCGCTCGCGCGGGGCCAGGCCGCTCCAGACGCCGGCCTCGAAGGCGCGGCGCGCGGCGGCCACCGCGCGGTCCACGTCGGCCGCCCCGCAGGCGGCGACATCGGCCAGCTTGCGGCCGTCGATCGGGCTGTGCGCGGCGAAGGTGGCGCCGTCGGCGGCGTCGCAGTAGGCGCCGTCGATATAGGCGCGGCCTTCGGGGGCGAGGGCGGCGGCTTGCGCGCGCCAGTAGGCGGAATCGTGCAGGGTCATGGGAGTCGGATGCGGGCAGGCCCGGCGGCGCGCCGCCGGGCGGGGTGAATCAGCGCGGCGCGTTGGCGCGCGCCACCATGGCGTCGAGCAGCACGTTGCAGCCGGCCTCCAGGTGGGCGGGCTGGGCGTCCTCGATTTCGTTGTGGCTGATGCCGTCCTTGCAGGGCACGAAGATCATCGCCGTGGGCGCGACCGCGGCCATGTAGACCGCGTCGTGGCCGGCGCCGGTCACGATGTCCATGGCCGGCAGGCCGCGGCGCTGCGCGCCGTCGCGCACCTTGCCGACCAGGTCGGGATGGAAGGGCGTGGGCGCGAAGTACTGCACCTGCTCGCACTGCACCGAGACGGCATGCCGCGCGGCCGTGTCGGCGCAGGCCTGGCGCCACAGCGCGTCCATGGCGGCGAGCGTGGCTTCGTCCTCGTGGCGCAGGTCCACCGTGAAGCGCACCTGGCCGGGAATCACGTTGCGCGAGCCGGGGTAGGCGTGGATTTCGCCCACCGTGCCGCGGCCGTGCGGCTGGTGCGCGTTGGCGATCTCGACCACCGCCTGCAGCAGATGGCTGGCCGCGTACAGCGCGTCCTTGCGGATCGGCATCGGGGTGGGCCCGGCGTGCATCTCCATGCCTTGCACCACCACGTCGTACCAGCGCACGCCCAGCGAGCCGGTCACCACGCCGACGATCCTGTCCTCATGTTCCAGGATGGGGCCTTGCTCGATGTGCGCCTCGAAGTAGGCGTCCACCGCGCGTCCGCCCACCGGGTCGGCGCCGGCATAGCCGATGGCGCGCAGCTCGTCGGCGACCGACTTGCCCTCGGCGTCGCGCGCGTTCAGCGCGGTCTCGAGCGGGAATTTGCCGGCGAACACGCCCGAGCCCATCATCACGGGCAGAAAGCGCGAGCCTTCCTCGTTGGTCCAGATCGCCACTTCCAGCGGCGCGTCGGTCTGCACGCCGTGGTCATTGAGGGTGCGCATGACTTCCAGCCCGGCCAGCACGCCGTAGCAGCCGTCGAACTTGCCGCCGGTGGGCTGGGTGTCGATGTGGCTGCCGGTCATGACCGGCGCGCGCGAGGCGTCGCGTCCGGCGCGGCGCGCGAAGATGTTGCCGACCTGGTCCACGCGCACGGTCAGGCCCGCGTCGCGCATCCAGCCCGCGACCAGATCACGGCCCTGGCCGTCGAGCGCGGTCAGCGCCAGGCGGCAGTTGCCGCCCTTGGCCGTGGCGCCGATGCGCGCCAGGTCCATCAGCGACTGCCACAGCCGCTGTCCATCGATGGAGATAGGAGTGTTGCTCATGTCTTTACCTCATTGCACGCCGGCGGCCTGGGCCTGGGCGGCCTGGCGGATTTCCGTCAGGGTCTGGCCCGGCGCGATGCCGTCGGCTTCGTAGCGGATTTCCAATAGCGCCGGCAATTGCTCGCGCTCGGCGAAGGCGCGGGCGCGTTCGAAGGCCGGGCCGAAGTCCTCGGTGCGCTCGACCGCTTCGCCGTAGCCGCCGTAGGCGCGCGCGAATTGGGTGAAATCGGGGTTCTGGAAGTCCAGGGCAATGGCGCGGCCCGGGAAGTCGCGTTCCTGGTGCGCGCGGATGGTGCCCCAGATGCCGTTGTTGAACACCAGCACCACCACGCCGACGCGGTATTGCAGCGCCACGCCGAGTTCCTGCATGTTCATCTGGAAGCAGCCGTCGCCGGCGTAGCACACCACGGTGCGTGCGGGGTTTTCCAGCTTGGCCGAAATGGCGGCCGGCAGGCCGTAGCCCATCGAGCCGACGGTGGGCGCCAGGCTGGTGCCCGGGCCGGTGAACTGGCGGTAGCGGTGCGGGTACAGCGCGTAATTGCCCGCGCCCACGGTGATGCAGGCGTCGGCCGGGATGTGCTGGTTGACGTAGGCGGCGGCGCTGTCGAGATTGAGCGGGCCGGGCGAGGGCAGCGGGGCGAGCGTGGCCAGGTATTCGGCGTGCGCGGCGCGCACGGCCTGCGCGCGGCTGGCGCGGTGCCCTGGCCGCAGCGCGTCGAGCGAGGCCGCGAAGCCGGCCGGGTCGGCCACGATGCCCAGGGTCGGCGCGAACACCCGGCCCAGTTCGTTGGGGTCGGGGTACACGTGCACCAGCCGCTGGCGCGGCAGCGGGCTTTCGATGACGGTATAGCCTTCGGTGGTGGCCTCGCCCATGCGCGTGCCCACCGCCAGGACCAGGTCCGCGCCGGCGATGCGCTGGCGCAGTTCCGGCGCCATGGCCCAGCCGACGTGGCCGGCGGCATTGGGATGGCGCTGGTCGAAGCATTCCAGGCGGCGCCAGGCCGTGCCCACCGGCAGCTCGAAGCGCTCGGCGAACGCGGCGGCCTGTCCGATGGCCTCGGCGCTCCAGCCCGCGCCGCCCAGCAGCATGAAGGGCCGTTCGGCCTGGTCCAGCAATTCGACCATGCGCGCCAGGTCGGCCGCGCCGGGCAGGCTGCGCGCGCGCTGGTAGCGCGGCATGTCGGCCACGCGGGCGCGGCCCCACAGCGTGTCCTCGGGCAGCGCCAGCACCACCGGCCCGGGCCGGCCGCTGGTGGCCACCGCGAAGGCGCGCGCGATGAATTCGGGAATCCGCTCGGTGCGGTCGATCTGCGCGACCCATTTGGCCATCTGGCCGAACATGCGGCGGTAGTCGATTTCCTGGAACGCCTCGCGTTCCATGAAGTCGTTGCCGACCTGGCCGATGAACAGGATCATCGGCGTCGAATCCTGGTAGGCCGTATGCACGCCGATGCTGGCGTTGGTGGCGCCGGGGCCGCGGGTGACGAAGCAGATGCCGGGCTCGCCGGTCAGCTTGCCATAGGCCTCGGCCATGTAGGCCGCGCCGCTTTCCTGGCGGCAGACGATGGCGTCGATGGCGCCGCGATGCTCGTTCAGGGCGTCGATGCAGGGCAGGTAGCTCTCGCCGGGAATCATGAACACGCGGCGCGCGCCGTGCACGCGCAGCTGCTGCATCAGGATCTGGCCGCCGTTGCGCTCGGGCAGGGCTGGCGTGGTCATGACTGCTCTCCTTGGGGCTCGCGGGCGCGCGCCGCGCGCGCCGCCCATTGTTCGAATTCGGCGTGGCGCGCCAGCAGGCGGCGCGCGGTGTTGTAGTCGGGCGGGTCGACGCGCGCGCCGGCGTCGCGGCCGTCGCGCTGCGCCTCGAAGCGCGCCACCAAGTCGCGCGCGCCGGCCACGCGGGCCGCGTCCGGGGTGAAGGCGGCGTGAATGGCGGGCACCTGTTCGGCGAACACGGCGCACTTGGATTTCAGGCCGATGCGGCGCGCCCACAGCAGGTCGGCCTGCTGGGCGGCGGCGTCGCGGTAGTTGAACGGGCAGTCGATCGGCAGGCAGCCGGCCGCCACGCAATCGACCAGGAAGCGCGCGCGCACGGCGTGCAGCTCGATGCCGTCGGGGCCGCGCTCGGCGCCCAGGCTGGCGGTCAGGTCCTCGGCGGCCAGCAGGCAGGCCGATACGCGCGGGCTGGCCGTCAGGATCTCGCAGGCGCGCGTCACGCCCAGCGCCGATTCCAGCGTCGGCACGATCTCGGTGCCGCCCGGCGCCAGGCCGGCCTCGGCCTCGCAGGCCGAGATGGCGCGGTCCAGCGCGGCGATCTGCGCCGCGCTTTCGGCGTGCGGCAGGAAAATCGCGTCCGGCGCGCCGGCCATGATGCCGCGCAGGTCGTCCAGGCCGTCCTCTTCCAGCTTGTTGATGCGCACCGCGCCGATCACGCCGGCGGCGCGGCATTGCGCCAGCAGCGCCACGATGCGGCGGCGCGCGGCCGGGCGGTCGGCCGGCGCGGTGAACTCTTCCAGGTCGGCCACCAGCGCGTCGGCGCCGCTGGCCAGGCCGGCCGCCTGGGCCTGCTCCAGCAGGCCGGGAACGAACATCCAGCTGCGGCGCAGGCTGGCGGGGCGGCGCGGGCCGCCCGGGTTGGCGATGGGGGTCATTGCACGTGCCTCGGCAGGAACAGCACCAGTTCGGGGACGAAGGTCAGCAGCAGCATGACGGCGGTCATGGCCAGCATCATCCAGCTCAGCGGGCGCAGCGTCTGCATCATGTTGATGCCGCCGATCTTGCAGGCCGCCATCAGGTCCACGCCCACCGGCGGGGTGTTGGCGCCGATCGCCATGTTGATCGACAGCAGGATGCCGAAATGCACCGGGTCGATGTTGTAGTGCGCCAGCACCGGCATGACCACGGGCGCCACGATGATGATGACCGGGATGGCCTCCATGAAGGTGCCCAGCAGCAGCAGCACGACCGTCAGCACCAGCAGCACGGCGATCTTGCTGTCGGTCCAGTCCACCAGCAGGCTGGACAGGGCCTGCGGCACCTGTTCGGCCACCAGCACCCAGGCGAACAGGCCCGAGGCGCCGATCAGCAGCAGGATGGACGCGCTGCCTTCGCCGGTCGACTTCAGGCTCTCCCACAGCGACTTCAGGCTGAGCGTGCGGTACCAGAAAAAGCCCACCAGCAGCGCATAGACGATGGCGCTGGAAGCGGCTTCGGTGGCGGTGAAGATGCCGAAGCGGATGCCGCCGATGATCAGCACGGGCACCATCAGCGCGGGCAGGGCGTCGATGGCGGCGGCGCGCAGCTCGCTCCACGAGAACGGCTGGCCGCCGGCCCAGTTGTGCTTGCGGGCCTGCCAGATCGCCACGACGATCAGCGAAGCGCCCAGCAGGATGCCGGGAATGATGCCGGCCAGGAACAGCTTGCCCACCGAGGTGTCGGTGATGGTGCCGTAGACGATCAGCACGATGCTGGGCGGGATGATGGTCGAGGTCGCGCCGGCGCTGCCGATCAGCGCGCAGCTGAACCCCTTGTCGTAGCCGCTGCGCGCCATGGCGGGCAGCAGCAGGCTGCCGATGGCGACCACGTCGGCCACGCCCGAGCCCGACAGCGCGCCGAACATCAGGCACGCCAGCACGGCCACCACGGCCAGGCCGCCCTTGATGTCGCCGACGATGGCCGCGCACAGCCGCACGATGCGCTGCGTCAGGCCCGCGCCGTTCATCAGTTGGGCGGCCAGGATGAACAGGGGAATGGCCAGCAGCGTGAAGCTGTCCAGGCCGACCACGTATTGCTGGGCCGCCACCATCATCGGGGCGGCGTCGTAGACGGCCAGGTACGCCAGGCACGCCAGCACCAGCCCGAAGGCGATCGGCATATCGATCAGCACCGTGATCGTGAATACGCCCATCAGGAAAAGGGCACCGGTAGACATCTTTTAATCCTTTGCCGCGACGGGGTCGGCCGGTTGGAACAATTGCGCCAGGTGCACCACGATGGTGATGGCGCACGCCACCGGCAGGGCGAGATAGACCGTGCCGGCCGACACGTCGAGCGCGGGCAGCGTCTGGTCCATGGTCAGTTCGGCCAGCTGCCAGCCGGCATAGCCCAGCGCGGCCAGGCCGACGATGATCAATACCTGGTTGACGCGGTCGCAGATGGCCAGCGCGCGCGGGTTGCGCACGACGAACGGCAGCAGTCCGGCCATCAGGTGGGTGCGTTCATGGCTGCAGGTGACGCCGCCGATGAAGGCGGCCCACACCAGCACCAGGCGCGGCAATTCCTCGGCCCAGTGCGGCGTGGTGTGCATCACGAAGCGTTCGAACACAACGTAGGTAATCAGTCCGGCCAGCAAGGCCACCGCCAGGGCGGCGATGGCCTTGCTCAGGCCGGACAGCGCGTGCGAGATCCGGCCCAGCATTTACTTGGCCTCGCGGTACTTCTGCAGCAGGCCCATCAGCTCGGGGCCGTAGGCGGTTTCGTAGGTCTTCCAGACCGGCGCGACGGCGGCGGCGAAGGGGGCCTTGTCGACTTCGTTGACCTGCATGCCCTTCTCCTTGAGCTGCGCGACGAACTGCAGGTCGCCTTCGGTGATCATCTGGCGTTGCGCGTCGCGCCATTTGTCGGCGGCGGCCTGGACGATCTTGCGGTCGTCGGCCGAGATGCGGTTCCAGATCGGCTTGGAGACGATCAGGTTGGCCGGGCCCCAGACGTGGCCGGTCAGCGACAGGTACTTCTGGACCTCGAAGAACGACGAGGTGTAGATGATGGACAGCGGGTTCTCCTGCGCGTCGAACACCTTCTGCTGCAGGGCCGAGTAAAGCTCGCCGAAGGCCAGCGGCGCGGGGTTGGCGCCCAGGGCGGTGAAGGTGTCCAGGCGCATCTTGTCGGGCGTGACGCGCGTCTTCAGGCCGTTCAGGTCGGCCGGGGTGTTGACCGGGCCGCGGTTGTTGGTCAGGTGGCGAAAACCGTTTTCCCACCACGACACGATCACCAGGTTCTTCTTCTCGGCCAGCTTGGCCAGCGCCGCGCCCAGTTCGCCGTCATAGGCTTTGTAGGCCTGCTGCGAGGTCGTCCAGGTGTAGGGCAGCTCGACGATGCCGAACTTGGGCTCGATCGGCTGCAGCGAGCCCGAGCCGATGATGGCCGCGCCCTGGCTGCCGATCTGCAGGCCTTCGAGCATGGTTTTCTCGTTGCCCAGCTGGCCGCTGGGGAACAGGATGAAGTTGACGCGGCCGTCGGTCTTTTCCTTGACTTCGGCGGCAAAACCTTCGGCGGCCTTGTTCCAGCTGTGGCTGGGGGCCAGGACGTGGCCCAGCTTGATGTCCAGGGCGTGGGCGGCCGGGGCGGCTGCCAGCGCCAGGCCGGCGGCGGCGAACAGGGAGGTCAGGGTACGGGTCAGCTGCATGGTTTTCACCTTGAAATGTTCTGGCTTGTGAAACGTCGGGAGGAACGAAGCCGGAAACCGCCGGCGCAAGCGGGCCCAGGCCGACGCGCGAGCGTGTCGGCGGCAAGGCGGGAAATCGGAAAGCAGGGCGCCGGCGTCGGGCGCGGGAGGCGGACGGGCCGCCGGGATCAATTCATCGGATGGCTCCGCTGCCAAAGTCTTCACGCAGGCGCGCCAGGATGCCGACCAGATGGTCGTGCATGGCGTGGCGGGCCCGGATCGGATCGCGGTCGACGATGGCCGCGAGGATGCGTTCGTGTTCGCGCTCGGCGGCTTCCCAGACCTTGGTCGTGACGAAGTGCTGCTCGAGCCGGCTGAATACCGGGCTGGTGGCGCTGAGGTGCCAGATGTGCGAGATGGCGGCGGCCAGCGCGGCGTTGCCGCAGGCGGCCGCGATGGCGCCGTGGAAGGCCTGGTCGTGGGCGCCGGGCGAATCGCTCAGCGACATCGCCGCGTGCGCCGACGAGATGGCGGCGATCTGGGCGGGCGAGGCCTTCTGGGCGGCCAGCGACGCGCACTCGGGCTCCAGCAGCAGGCGCGTGTCGAGCAGGTCGAACGGGCCGATGTCGGTGTGGCCGGGCAGGGGCGCCGGGGCGATGCCGTAGTCGCCGTCGGCGCGCGGCGCGGCCACGAACACGCCCGTGCCCACGCGGACTTCGACATAGCCTTCGATTTCCAGGGCGATCAGGGCCTCGCGCACCGAGGCGCGGCTGACCTGGAGCTGCTCGGCCAGTTCGCGCTCGGCCGGCAGGCGGCCGCCGGCGGGAAAATCGCCCGCGCGGATGCGGCCGGCGATCTGGTCGGCGATCATGCGGTACAGGCGCGTGGGCGCGACGGCTTGGAAGGATCCCATGGTTGGTGGTGTGTCCGGTTATCTGGTGGCCCAGTGGTCAGGCCACTAATATACCGAAGCGTCCGGCGAATAAAAATAGCGGGCGTAGGCGAATCCGGGCTTTCTAGGGAAAACCACTAGGTCGCGCCGCGCCCGGCCGCCGCCAGCGCCAGCAGCGCCTCGCGCAGCACCACCGCGTTGTTGTGCTCGGTGTCGCGCGCGCCGTAGACCAGCGTAAGCGGGCCGGCCGCGGCCTGCGCCAGCAGGGCGCGCAACTGCGCCTGATGCGCCGGGGCGCCCAGCTCGGCCAGGTAGCGTTCGCGAAACGCCGGCCAGCGGGGCGTCTGGTGGCCGAACCACTGGCGCAGCGCCGCGCTGGGCGCCAGGTCCTTGATCCAGTCGTCCAGCGGCAGGGCGTCCTTGCGCAGGCCGCGCGGCCACAGCCCGTCGACCAGCACGCGCCGCCCGTCGGCGGGCGCGGCGGCCTCATAGGCGCGCTTGAGGTGGATGGCGGGCTTCATGGGCGCGGGCGCGTTTGCGCATACACTGGGCGGCCTGTTCGAAAGAGAATATTCATGAGGCGGTTTCCTGGGCGGATGCTGAAGTGGCTGGTCCTGGCCGGCGGCCTGGCGACGGCGGCTGGGCTGCTTGCCTGGCGGCTCGCGCCGTCTTCCGACTATATCGCGCCCGCGGCCGGACAGGACCGCCTGCGCGGCCAGGCCATCTACCAGGCGAACTGCGCCGCCTGCCATGGCGCGCAGCTCGAAGGCCAGCCCGACTGGCGCCAGCGGCTGGCCAGCGGGCGGCTGCCGGCGCCGCCGCACGACGCCAGCGGCCATACCTGGCACCATCCCGACGCGGTGCTGCTGGACATCATCCGCCACGGCATGGTGCCGGGACGCCACGCGCCGGACGGCTACCAGAGCGACATGCCGGCCTACGCCGGCGTGCTGTCGGACGAGGAGATCGTGCTGGTGCTGGCCTATATAAAAAGCACCTGGCCAGGCCAGGTGCAGCGGGACCAGCGGGCCGCCACGCAGCAGATGACGCCGCGCTAGCGTGGCGGCGCCTCAGTGCGCCAGGACCATGGCGAAGTAGCCGAACACGGTCAGCAGCACGCCGGAGACGGCGTAGCCGACCGGGAATCCCAGCCAGGGCACGCTGGAGCCGACTTCCTTGGCCGCTTCGCGCGCCGGTCCCGAGTGGCTGCGCGCGCCGGCGGTGGCGCCCATCAGCAGCGCGGGGTTGATCTTCATGATGTGAAAGCCGATGGCCCACACGATGATGGGCGGGATGGTCGAGGCGAGAAAGCCCACGATGAAGATCTTCAGCGCGATCGCGCCGGTCAGCTGGGTAAGCAGGTCGGCGCCGGCGTTGATGCCGACGATGGCCACGAAGCCGATCAGGCCCAGGTCCTCGAGGATGTTGCGCGCGGCGTTGGGGGTGTTGCCGAAAAAACGCAGCCGCGAGGAAATCGACGAGACGATGATGCCCGACAGCAGCAGGCCGCCCGCGTTGCCCAGGCCCACGTTGGCGCCGAACGCCGGCACTTCGATCAGCCCGATGAGAAAGCCCAGGATCATGCCGAACGACAGGGTCAGCAGGTCGGTGGCCGAGCTGTGGCGCGCGATCACGCCGAAGATCTCGCCGGCCTTGCTGACGGCCGGCTGCAGGCCGGTCACGAACAGCACGTCGCGCTTTTGCAGCGTGGTTTCCAGGCCGATGGGCAGCGGCACGCCGCTGCGCTCGATGCGCTGCAACTGGACCTGCCCGGCCAGTTCCGAGCCGCGGAAGGTCTTCAGCGGCCGGCCGGTCACCTCCTTGTTGGTCACCAGGATCTCGGCCTGGTCCAGCGGGATGTTCAGCGCGCGGGCGTCGGGCACCTCGGGGCCGAGCACGCCCATGTTGGCGGTCATTTCCTCGAGGCGGCCGCCCAGCGCCACCACGTCGCCGTGCTGCAGCACGGTCTCGGCCGAGGGCCCCAGCAACTGGTCGCCGCGCTCGACATTGACCACCTGGTACTGGGGGAAGCGCGTGCGGAACTGCTGGACCGTCTTGCCGACCGACTCGGGGTTCTCGACCCGGTAGGCGCGCAGGTCGAACGGATGGAAGGCCGTCAGCCCGGCGTCGTCCACGTTGGGCACGCCATGGGCTTGCTCGAACTCGCGCGCGGCGGCCTTGGCGTCCACGCCCCAGATGCGCGGCAGGTACTTGCACAGCAGGATGATGCCGACCGTGCCCCAAATGTAGGTGATGCCGTAGGACAGCGCGATCATGGCGCTGATCTGCTCGGGGGATTCCGAACCCAGCGACAGCACGCCGGCGCTGACGGCCTGCTCGGCCGAGCCGATGGCCGCCGACATGGTCTGCGAGCCGGCCAGCATGCCGCCGGCCGCGCCCAGCGGCAGGCCGAAGAACTGCGTGCCCAGCACCACGATGGCCAGGCCCAGGATCGGCGCGATGATGGCCAGGATGGCGTAGTTGATGGATTCCTTGTTCAGGGCATTGACGAAGGACGGGCCCACTCGCAGTCCCACGCCGTACATGAACAGGTAGTAGAGCAGCGACTTGGCGAATTCGTCCAGGTGGAACTTGACGCCGTAGGCCGCGCCCACGGTGGCGACCAGGCAGCCGACCACGATGGCGGCGGCGACCGCGCCCAGGCCGTAGCCCTTGATGGAAAACTTGCCGACCCAGACCGCCAGGCCGATGGTGAGAAACAGCAGTATGTACGGGTTGTTGCCCAGAAATTGCACGAAAGCCTGCATGGTCTATGCTCCGCGATTCGTCCAGTCAACCGTGCGATGCCCGGCCGGCGCATCGCACGCCTTGCGCCCATGGCGGCGGACCCGGCCGGGCCCGCCGCGCGGCCCTAGCACTTGGCCGGCGAGGACTTGTGCGCTTCGTGCAGCGCCGGCGGCGTGGCGGTCCCGCCGTGCTGCTCCAGGTACTTGCAGGCCTTGACGATGTCTTCGGCCAGCAGCAGCGCGACGTTGCGGTTGATGTGCGGGCGCACCACCACGCGCAGGCTGCGCACCGATTCCGCGTCGGGCGGCATGGTGTAGGCGGAAATCACCCAGCCGCGTTCGCGCACCTTGTTGGACACGTCGAACTCGTTGAACTTCTTGACCTTGGGGTCCAGCGTGACCGCCACCACCGGAATGCGCTGCGTATCGTTCATGATGGTGAAGTAGCCGCTGTCGACCAGGTGCTGGCGCAGCGCGATGGCGTTGTCCAGCGTGCGCTGCATGACGCGCTTGAAGCCGTCGAAGCCCAGGCGCAGGAACTGGTAGTACTGCACCGCCACCTGGAACGAGTTGCGGCTGAAGTTGAGCGTGGCCGTGGGCATCTCGCCGCCCAGATAGTTGACGTAGAAGACCAGGTCCTCGTTGAATACCTTGCGTTCGCGGAAGATCACCCAGCCCAGGCCCGGCGGCGTCAGGCCGTACTTGTGGCCGGAGGCGTTGATCGACTGCACGCGCGGCAGGCGGAAGTCCCATTTGTAGTCGGGATACAGGAACGGATTGACGAAACCGCCGGAGGCCCCGTCGATGTGCATGGGCACCGAAATGCCGGTCTTCTTCTCGTAGGCGTCGAGCCAGTCGTGGATGCCCTGGATGTCATCGTCCTCGCCGGTGAAGGTCTGGCCGGCGATGGCGACCACCGCGATGGTGTTCTCGTCGACGTACTTGTCCAGGTCTTCGGCGGTCAGGCAGTACTGGCCGGGCTTGAGCGGCACGATGCGCGGCTCGACGTCGAAATAGCGCAGGAACTTCTTCCACACGATCTGCACGTTGCCGCCGGTGACCATGTTGGGCCGGGTGGCGTCCTTGCCTTCGCGCTCGCGGCGCTGGCGCCAGTTCCATTTGTGCGCCAGGCCGGCCAGCATGCACGCCTCGGACGAGCCGATGGTGGCCGTGCCGTAGGGATCGACGTCCTTGGGGCCGTTCCACAGCTGGTGCAGCCACCTGACCATGCGCTGCTCCATGGCGAACAGCTGGGGGTACATGTCATGGTCGATGTAGTTCTTGTACATGTTCTTTTCGGCGATCCGGACGGCTTCCGGTTCGGCGAAGGTCGTCACGAACGACGACATGTTCAGCATCGGGTTGGTGTCGGTCCACTCGTCGCTGAGCACCAGCGCCTGGGCGGCGCGCGCCGACATGCCCTCGACCGGGAAGTGGTCTTCCGGGACTTCGATGTTGAACTGGTCGTAAGGCGTCATCTGTTCTGGCGATTTGCTCATGCTGGATCTCCGAAGTGAACTGGCGTGGAACAAGGACAGAGCCGGCGGAAACGCGGCCGGCGTGCATAAGACGGGATGCTGGGGCGCGGCGCTGCGCGCCGCGCTAGCGAGGACAGTGCGGCGGGACGGGCAGGAAGCGGGGGCGCGGCGCGGGGCGGGCCGGCGGGAGGCCGGCGGCAGGGGCGCGGAAGGTATTGCAGGACATGGACGAGCTCACATAAATGATGATTTATGCAAACCGTTGCCTACTTGCGGCAGCGGGCCGACTTTCGACGCGACGGTGGCTCAGTATGGAGAATCGCCCTGGGCCACATGCGTAGGATGATGCCTAATGTTGATACGGATCACCATGAAATTTGAAACTTAACGTAACTTATATTCCGCGGTTCGCGGGTTTTTCTAATCCGCGGTTACCGGCCCCATGGCGGCCTGCGCGGGGCCGGCGGGGGCCGGCGGGGCGGCATGGCCGCGCCCGCCCGCGGCGCTGACCGAGATGTAGCTGACGGCGTGCGTGACCCGCGGCGGATTGGGCCCGCTGTGAAAGGCCTGGGCCGCGTCGATGGCCATCTTGTCGGCCAGCGTCATGCGGTCGTTCATGCGCAGATACTGCAGCCAGGAGTCGACCACGAACATCTCCGACCAGCGTTCGGCGTCCTCGAGGTCGCGGAACAATTGCCACTGGTCGGCGCCGTTGCGCATGCGCATCAGCCGCAGCGGGCCGGCGGCGTCGATGAAGGCGCGCGCGCGTTCGGCGGCGATGAGGTACTCGATCGAAACCAGCACCACGCCATGGCGGGCGTCGAAGTCCGATTGCCCGGCGGGCAGGGCAGCCCGCGGCAGCACCGAGAGGCATTTGTCGTCGACGTGGTCGGGCAGCCGCGACCGGTACAGCAGCGCCACGGTGAACAGCAGCGCCACGCCGGCCGCCGCCATCGCCCCGCGGGTGCCCATGCTGCCGGCGAAGTGGCCCCAGATGAACGAGCCCAGCGCCAGTCCGCCGAAAATGGCGGTCTGGTACAGCGCCAGCGCGCGCGCCTTGACCCAGTCCGGCACCAGCAGCTGCACGGTGGAGTTGTAGGTGGCCAGCACCGCGATCCAGCACGAACCGGACAGCAGCAGCGCCGGGAACACCACCCACAGGTTTTCGGTTGCGCCCAGGGCGATCAGGCCCAGCGCGAGCAGGGCGGCGGTCACGCTGATCAGGCGGCTGACGCCCAGCCGCCGCTGCACCGCGCGGATGCCGAGGCTGCCGGCGATGGCGCCCAGGCCCAGGGCGCCCAGCATGTAGCCGTAGAGCGAGGCGCTGCCGTTGTCGTGCTCGTGCGCCAGCACCGGCAGCAGCGCCCACAGGGCGCTGGCCGACAGGCCGAACGAGAAGGCGCGCATCATGACCAGGCGGGTCACGTTCGAGTACTCGGTAAAGCGCAGCGCCGCCACCACGCCTTCGTAGATGCGCTCGGGCGGCAGGGTGCGCGGCGGCGTGTCGCGGCGCCAGCGCCAGATCGCCCAGATCAGCGCGCCATAACAGAAGCAGTTCAGCAGGAATACCCACGGGGCGCCCAGGGCGCCCAGCAGCACGCCGCCGATGGCCGGCCCGATGGCGCGCGCGACGTTGTAGTTCACGCTGTTGAGCAGGACGGCGTTGCCCACGTACTGGCGCGGCACCTGCTCGCTGACGGCGGCCTGCCAGGCCGGGGTGACGATGGCGCTGCCGATGGACACCACGAACACCGCCACGATCAGGGTGACCGGGTGCAGCAGTCCAAGGAAGGCCAGCGCCGTGATCAGGGTGCCGACGATCAGTTCCAGGCCCATGCCCACCAGCATCACCTTGCGCCGGTCGTGGTTGTCGGCGACCACGCCGGTCACGATGGACAAGGCCACCAGGGGCAGGGCGGCGGCCACCTGGATCATGGCGACGATGAGCGGCCCGCTCTGGGCTTCGGTCACGATCCAGGCCGCGGCCACCGACTGGGCCCAGATCCCCAGGTTGGCGAACAGGTTGGCGATCCAGATCATGCGAAACGCCGGATAGCCGAACGGCGCCAGCACTCCGGGGTGGGATGGCGGCGGGGCGGCATCGGCGCTGGCGCGCGGCAGGTCTTCTGGGGCGGAGGCGGGTGCTTGCAGCATGGAGGCAAGGTAGGCGCGGCGCGACGCCGTCGGGTGTTTCGTACCTTCTCGCGCCGCGCCGGCCCTGTCAAGCGCACGCGGGTAGAACCGGATGCGGCGGCGTTTTTCCTGGTGTAGCATCCGTATGCCCGCCCCACGCGGCAAGGAAATGGCCGGCGGCGCATGACGCCTCTGTCTGGAGCTGACTATCTTGGCGCTTTCCGGGCCTGCACGCTTACTGAGCCGTATCGGCATGGTGACCGCACTGGGCATCGTGGCGGCGCTCGGCATCGTGATCGCGGTGGCCTCCATCCTGGCCCAGGACCGGCAACAGGTCTGGGAGCGCGAAGCCCGGTCGGCCCGCAATGTGCTGCAGGCGCTGGCCGGCGAATTCGAGCGCACGGTGACGGCCTACGACCTGGCCATCCGCGGCGTCATCGGCGACCTGGCGCAGCCGGACGTCGCGGCGATGGGGCCCGAGGCGCTGCACCGCCTGCTGTTCCAGCAGGGCGCGCGGCCCGACAACCTGGCGGTGCTCCTGGTGCTCGACGAGCGCGGCGACGTGATCCTGGATTCGCGCACGGCCGCCGTTTCGCCGCGCAACCGTTCCATGCGCGATTATTTCCAGGCGCATGTCGGCAACCCGGACGCCGGCCTGTTCATCAGCAAGCCCTATCGCAGCCGCAACCGCAACGGCGAGCTGAGCATCGCGCTGAGCCGCCGCCTCGCCCATCCGGACGGCAGCTTCGCCGGCGTGGTGGTGGCGGCGGTCAGCCTGGCGTATTTCCGCGATCGCGCGGTCCAGCTGAACGTGGGGCCGCGCGGCTCGATGACCCTGTTTCGCGACGACGGCATCGTCATCAGCCGCAAACCGTACGTGGAAGCGCAGATCGGCGTGGATCTGAGCGAGTCGGCCAATGTGAGCCGGTTCCGGCGCGAAGGCAAGGGCGCCTTCGTCGGCACCGCCATCCTGGACGGCGTGGAGCGGCTCTACCAGTTCGAGCGGGTGGGCAAGCTGCCGCTGATCATGGTGGTGGCGCTGTCCACCGACGACATGATGACGCCATGGCGCCGCCACGCCTGGGTGCTGGCCGGCGCCGTGCTGCTGCTGTGCGCGGTGCTGGTGGCGCTGCTGGCGGCGCTGGAGCGCGAGGTGCGCAGGCGCCGCAACGCCGAGGCCGAGCTGGCGCAACTGGCGCGCATCGACACCCTCAGCGGACTGCTCAACCGGCGCGCCTTCGCGCAGGTGCTGGCGCTCGAATGGGAGGCGGCGCTGCGCGGCCGCACGCCGCTGGCGCTGCTGCTGGTCGACGTGGACCACTTCAAGGCCTACCACGACTGTTACGGGCGTTCGGCCAGCGACGTGCTGTTGCGCCGCGTCGCCGATGCGGTGCGCGATTGCGTGCCCTATGCCGCCAATGTGGTGGCGCGCCATGGCGCCGACGAATTCGTGGTGCTGCTGCCCGGCATGGGGCTGCGCAGCGCCGGGTGGCTGGCCGAGCGCGTGCGCGCGCGGGTGCTGGGGCTGGCCGTGCCGCATCGCGGCAACCGCGGCGGCGTGGTCTCGGTCAGCATCGGCTGTACGGCCATGACGCCGCTGGCCGGCAGCGAGGCCGCGGTGCTGGTCGAACGCGCAGACGCGGCGCTCTACCTGGCCAAGTCGCGCGGCCGCAACCGGGTCGAGCGCATCGGCGACCCGAGCACCGCGGGGCGGGGGGCGGAGCGCGAGATGGCGCGCGAGCCGGGCAGCCCGTAGGCCGGCCCGGCGCAGGCCGGGGCGGATATTCAGGAATCTGTAAGAAATGGTAAGGTTGGGGATTATGCGCGCCGCTGGCGCGTCTAGCCCTCCATGACCGCCGATTCGCCAACCTTTCCCGTCGCCGCCCAGTTGCCCGCCTTGCGCGCCTATGCGCGCACCCTGACGCGCAACCCGCACGACGCCGAGGACCTGCTCCAGGAGGCGCTCACGCGCGCCTACGAGCGCCGCCATACCCTGCGCGCCGACGGCAACCTGCGGGCGTGGCTGATGGCGATCGTGCATAACGTCTTCGCCAGCGAATGGCGCCGCCGCCAGGCCGCGCCGGCGCAGGCCGCGCCGCTGCACGACATGGAGGATGCCGCCGCGGTGGCGCCGCCCCAGGAGCACAGCGTGCGGCTGGGGCAGATCGAGCGCGCTTTCATGCAACTGCCCGACGACCAGCGCGCCGCGCTGCACCTGGTGACGATAGAAGGCATGGCATACCAGGAGGCCGCCGACGCGCTGCAGGTTCCGATCGGCACGCTGATGTCGCGCCTGGGCCGCGCCCGCGCGGCGCTGCGCCGGTTCGAGGACGGCATGGGCGATGCCGCGGCCGACCGGCGCGCGCGCTTGAGGATCGTGGGAGGCCGCGATGCCGCATGAACCCGTGACCGAAATCGATCTCAACGCCTATGTGGACGGGCAGCTCGACCCGGCCCGCCGCATCGAGGTTGAGGATTTCCTGTCGCGCCACCCCGAGGAGGCCATGCGCGTCATGGCGGACCTGCGCCAGCGCGACGCGCTGCGCTGGGCGCTGGGCGCGCCGCGCCAGGCCCCGGCCGGCGGCGAGGACGACCTCGCCGCCGTGCACACCCGGCGCCTGGCGCGCCGGCTTGAGCGCGGGCTGGCCCGCCGCGGATTGAGCGACCGGCTGCGCCAGGCCGCCGCGGCGGTGCTGCTGGTGGCCGTCGGCTGGGCCGGGCATGTCGGGTACGCGGCGCGCTATCCGGACATGCGGCATGTGGTCGCGGCGACCGCGCCGTCCTTTGTCGAGGACGCGGTGCAGGCGCACCGCACCGCCAAGGTGCGCGCGGCCATGGCCTCGCAGCCGCGCGTGCCGCATCTGGATGCCGACGAATTGCTGCGCGCCACCGGCGTGCGCGTGCCGGCCTTGCCGGCTTCCTGGGCCGTGCGGGACGTGCAGGTCTTCCCCGGCCGCACCGGGCCCAGCGTGGAGATGGAAGTCGAGGCCGCCGGCCTGGGACGGCTGTGGGTGTTCGCCGCGCGCGAGCCTTCCCATGCCGCCGACGCGGCGCCGGTCGTCTCGCGCTTCCAGGACGCCCCGATCGCCTATTGGCAGCAGGGGCAGTGGGCTTACGCGATCACCGGCGACCTGCCCGATGCCGAACTGGGCCGCGCCGCCGGCCAGATCACTGTCGCCATGCTGGCCACGCCCTGACGGGCGCGTCCGGTGTTTCTGTTTTCACTACCGAGGAGTATCCCCGCATGACACAACACGTTATGGCGCGTGGCGCCGAAGGAGGCGCCCGTGCTTGAGTTTTTCCAGACCCTGAGCTGGGCCGCCGTATTCCAGATCATCCTGATCGACATCCTGCTGGGCGGCGACAACGCGGTCGTGATCGCGCTGGCGTGCCGCAACCTGGAGCCCAAGCAGCGCATGCAGGGCATTCTGTGGGGCACGGCGGGCGCCATCGGCTTGCGGGTCGTATTGATCGCCTTCGCGCTGACGCTGCTGACGGTGCCGTACCTGAAAATCGTGGGCGCGCTGCTGCTGCTTTGGGTGGGCGTGAAACTGCTGATCCCCGAGGATGACGCGCATGGCAACATCAAGGGAGGCACGTCCATCGCCGCCGCGGTCAAGACCATCATCATCGCCGACTTCGTGATGAGCCTGGACAACGTCATCGCGATCGCCGGCGCCGCGCAGGGCGCGGCGCAGGAGCATCAGCTGGGCCTGGTGATCTTCGGCCTGGTGGTCAGCGTGCCCATCATCATCTGGGGCAGCACCCTGGTGCTCAAGCTGATCGACCGCTTCCCCATGGTCGTCACCTTCGGCGCGGCGCTGCTGGGCTGGATCGCCGGCGGCATGCTGGTTACCGACGTGGTGGTGGTCGAGCGCTTCGGCGAAGTGTCGGGCGCCGCGAAGATCGCCGCCGAGGTGGCGGGCGCGCTGCTGATCGTGGGCCTGGGCCGCTGGTTCGCCAGCCGCAAGGCCGCGGCCGCGCCGCGGACCGCGCGCGAAAGCGCCTGACGGCATGGCGGCGGGGCGGGCGCGCGTCCGCCCCGCGAGCAGACCGGCGCCCTGGCGGCGCCGGTTTTCTTTTTGCGCAAGAAATGCCCACGCCGATGCGCGGGCAGGCGTGGCGCGGCGGCGGGGCGGGTTATCCACAGCTTTTCCACCGCGCTTGTGGATGACTGCGGCGGCCGCGCGTTACCCGGCCGCGGCGGATGCGGCGTCGTCCAGCCAGCGCGCATAGTCCGGTCCGCTCAGGGGGCGGGCGAACAGGTAGCCTTGCCCTTGGCGGCATTGCAGCTGCAGCAGCGCCTGGTGCTGCGGCGGGGTCTCGATGCCCTCGGCCACCACCGTGATTCCCAGGCGCTCGGCCATGGCCAGGGTGGCGGCGACCACGCTTTCGCTGCGGGCGTCGCCGGGCAGGCGGCGCACGAACGAGGCGTCGATCTTCAGTTGGTTGAAGGGCAGGTGGCACAGCCGCTGCATCGATGAAAAGCCGGTGCCGAAATCGTCGATCGACACCGTGCAGCCCATGAGCCGCAGGCGCACCAGGTTTTCGAGCGTGGCCGCGGGCGCGTCGAGCAGCCCGTTTTCGGTCATTTCGATGGTCACGATCGAGGCGGGCAGGGCGTGCTTGCGCAGCGCCCGCGCCAGGGTCGGCAACAGCTCGGCCGAGCCGAGCTGGGAAGTTTCGAAGTTGAGCGCCAGGTCCTGCGTGGCGCCGGCCATGGCCAGGCGGCGCGCCTGCTCCAGCGCGGCGTCGGTCAGGTGCCAGGTCAGGCGGTCGAGCAGGTCCTGCTCCTTGAGCGCCTCCAGGAACGAGGCAGGGCCGAGCACGCCGAGATCGGGATGATGCCAGCGCGCCAGGACTTCGGCGCCGCAGGGACGCAGGGTCAGCAGGTCGACCTTGGGCTGGAAGTAGGGCACGATCTGGCCGGCGGCCAGCGCGTGGGCGGCCTCGCGCGCGGGCGGCGCCGGCGGCTGGCGGCCGGCGCTGGGGGCGGCGTTGGCCCGGGCGCGCTGGCGCTCGGCCTCGTGGCGGTCCAGCAGGGCCTTCAGGCGCTGGGCGTCCAGCGGCTTGGCCAGGTCGCCCAGCACCCGCAGGCCGATCAGCGCCGCCATGTCCAGCACCGCCGCGATCAGGTCGCTGCTGACATCGCTGCTGATGATGACCGCGCCGAGCAACTGCCGGCGGGCGGCCACGCGCAGGAATTGCGCTCCGTCCATGCCGGACATCTTGATGTCGCAGATGGCGATGCCGACCGGGCCGTGCCCGTCCAGGCAGCGCAAGGCTTCGTTGCCGTCGGCCGCCTCGAGGATGCGGGTGTAGCCCAATGCACGCAGCGCATGGACCACGACCAGGCGGTGGGCGGGATGGTCTTCGACGACGAGAATGTCGGGCAGATGCATGCGAACCCCTGGCGTGCCGGATCGGCGTGACCAACTCTGATGCTTATATCGCTTCGCCCGTGCTTTTCCAAGTCCGGGCCGTGTCGATCCACATTGCAAATGAGAATCGATGCTATCTATAATCGACGCATCGTGGCCTTGCCGCCTCGCCTGAGCCGTTTCGCGCCATGCCCCATATCCGATTCCAGTACGACTTGCTGCAACAGGAATACGCCGCCTTGCTGTCGCAGTACGGGCGCGTCCAGGCGCGCTGCAGCCATCTGCTGTCGCGGCACGGCGAGCAGATCGCGCAATTGCGCCAGGAGGTCATGGTGCTGCGCGCCGCGCTGGTGGCGCAGACCAGCGCCCTGGCCTGGGAGCGCGAGGACCGCGCCGCCCTGGAGGCGGCCATACCGGGCCTGCCGCGTCGCCGCGTCCTGGCGCGCCGCCTCGAGATCCTGATGGAGCGTGTGCAAGGCCTGCTGCGCGCGCGTTCCGGCGGCGCGGCGGGGCCGGCGCTGATGGTCGACGCCAGCGCGAAGGCGGTGCTGTGCGTCGGCGAGGGCGGCGCCGCCGCGCGGGCCGCGCGCGCAGCCATCGAGCGCGCCGGCGGCCGCTTCCTGCATCACGACGGCGAAGGCGGCGATGCCGCCGGGCTGGAAGCCAGCCTGGTGTCGGCCGACCTGGTCATCTGCCAGACCGGCTGCGTCAGCCATGGGGCGTACTGGCGCGTGCAGGACCATTGCAAGCGCACGGGCAAGCAATGCGTGCTGGTCGCGCAGCCGGCCGCCCTGAACATCGTGCGGGTGCGCAGGCCCGCCGGCGCGCCGCAGGACTGAGCGCGCCGCCGTCGTATCCTTCCCGCCGGCAGGCCACAGGGATTAAGCGCGCGGCTGGCGCGTCTATTGCGGTATGCATTCGTACATCCTGCCCAGTCCGCGCGGCCAGGCGGCCCGGCTCCGATCATGATGGACGGACCCACGGAGCGTATCGCGGAGGTCGAACTGGACGCCTACATCGACGGCCAGCTCGACAGCGCGCGGCGCGCCGACGTCGAGGCGTTCCTGGCGCGCGACGCGCGCGCGGCGGCGCGCGTAAGCGCCGACCTGCGCCTGCGCGATGCCCTGCGGCAAGGCGCCGCGGGCCAAGGCGTGCACGCGCGCGACGCGCATACGCTGGCCCTGGCCGAGCGCCTGCAGGCGGCCCATGCGCGCAGGCGGGTCGCGCGCCGCGTCCGGCGCCTGCTGGCGGTGGCGATCCTGCTGGTGGCGGGCTGGGGCGGGCATGCGGCCCTGACTGCCTGGGCGCCCGCCGAGCCGGCCGGCGGCGCCGACGTGCAGGTGTTCCTGGACGAGGCGATGCGCGCGCATCGCACGGCGCAGTTGCGCGCCGGCATGCGTTCGCAGCCCGCCGCGCCGCGCCTGGATCGCGCCGAACTGGCGCGCCAGGCCGGCGTGCCGTTGCCGGCCTGGCCGTGGGATTGGCTGCCGCGCGATGTGCAGGTCTTTCCGTCGCGCGGCGGACCGGCCGTCGAGGTGGCGCTGCTGGCCGGGCGCGCGGGACCGATATCGCTGTATGGCGCGCCAGGCGGGGCAGGACCCGACAGCGCCCCGCTGATGGTGCCTGGCGCGGGCGTCGAGACCCTGTTCTGGTGGCGGCGCGGCGCATGGGTCTATGCGGTGATCGGCGCGTTGCCGGAAGCGGCGCTGCGGCCGCTGGCGCAGCGCCTGGCGGATGCTCCCCTGGTGCACGAGTAGGCGCGGGCGCGCGATTCGGCGCACAATGGGATCGTCCGGCCGGCGCGCAGGCGGCGGGCCGGGCGCGGAGCCATGCCGGCCGTCCGGCTTGACGCGGGTCAAACCGGCGGGCCCGGCAGGGCGTTATGGTTGTGCATCCGGGCCTGGCGGCGCAGTGCCGCGACCTGCCCGGCCATACTTTGGAGCTCGCCATGTATCAACACATCCTCATTCCCATCGATGGCTCTGATCTGGCCAATACGGCGGTCGACAAGGGCCTGGCGCTCGCGAAGGCGCTCGGCGCCCGTGTCACGGTGCTGACGGTGGTCGAGCCCTATCCGCACATGGCCGCCGAGGCCGTGCAATTGGGCGGCCTGCGCAAGGAGTACGAAAAGCAGGTGCATGCGCGCGCCAGTGAATGGCTGGAGCCGGCGGGCGCCAAGGCCGCCGCCGCGGGGGTCGCGTGCGAGCTGCTCAAGCGCGACGCCGACATGGCGTTTCGCGCCATCGTGGATACGGCGGCCGAACGGGGCTGCGACCTGATCGCCATGGCCTCGCATGGGCGCGGCGGGGTTGCCGCGGTACTGCTGGGCAGCCAGACGCAGAAGGTGCTGGCGCATTCGCGGGTGCCGGTGCTGGTGTACCGCTAGCGCGGCGCGGGCCCGGGCGGACCGCGACATTGCTATGATGGCCGGCTTGGCCCGCTTCCGGCGGGACGGGCCGTCCATTCGTCGTTTCCAGAGGCCGCATCTTGAATACTCCCACGCCCGTTTCCACCGATTACCTGCGCGCGCACCAGTTCCTGGGTTTGCGGCCGGGGCCCAGGCTGCTGGTGCTGGGCGCGGTGCATGGCAATGAGGTCTGCGGCACGCGCGCCATTGAACGCATCCTGGCCGAGATCGAAAGCGGCGCGCTGGCGATCGCGCGCGGCCAGCTGACGCTGCTGCCGGTCACCAATCCCCTGGCCTACCGCAAGGGCGAGCGCCAGGGCGACCGCAACCTGAATCGCAACCTGCGCGTCTGCGCGACGCCGGCCGATTACGAAGACCGCATCGGCAATGTCCTGTGCCCGCTGCTGCAGGCGCACGACGTGCTGCTGGACCTGCATTCGTTCCACACCGGCGGCCAGCCCTTCGCGATGCTGGGCCCGCGCGACAACCAGGAAGCGCTCGAGCCCTTCGCGCATGCCCGGGACGAGGCGCGGCTGGTGGCGCACCTGGGGCCGCGTCGCGTGGTCGAGGGCTGGATGCAGGCCTACGAGCGCGGCGTGCGGCGGCGGCGCGAGCAGAACCCCGGCGCGCCCGCGGCCTTGCTGGACGCCGCCTATGGCGTGGGCTCCACGGAATATTTCCGCGCGCATGGCGGTTATGGCGTGACGCTGGAATGCGGCCAGCACGATGACCCGGCCGCGCCCGAGGTGGCCTATCGCGCCATCCGCCAGACGCTGGCGCTGCTGGGCCTGGCCGATATCGCGCTGGAGCCGCCGCGCCGCGACTTCGAAACCCTGTGCCTGGTCGACGTGGTGGACCGCGAGGCCGACGGCGACGCCTTCGCGCGTCCCTGGGCCAGTTTCGACCCCGTGCGACAGGGCGAGCTGGTAGGCACGCGCGCCGATGGCCGGCAGGTGCTGGCGCCGCGCGACGGCTACGTGGTGTTCCCCAACCCGCGCGCCCTGGCGGGCAACGAGTGGTTCTATTTCGCCGTGGCCAGCGACCGCCTGGGCGAGGATGCAGGAAATTGAAACGGCGCGGCGCACGCCTTCGAGCGCGTTGCTAGACTTTTCCGCAGGCGGCGCTTTTCCGCCGGTTTCCCCAGGAGGTGTTCATGTCCAAGTCCATAGTCCTGACCCTGGCCGCCTTGGCCCTGGCCACGCAGGCCGGGTTGGCGCAGGCCCAGTATGTCGGCCCGTCCAGCAACCAGCAGATGAGCGTGAAGGAATTGCTGGACACCGCGCGTGACGATGCGGTGGTGACCCTGCGCGGCAAGCTGGTCAAGCAGCTCAGCGACGACACCTATCTGCTGGATGACGGTACGGGGCGCGTCCAGGTCGAGATCGACCGGCACCTGTTTCCCCCCAACCAGCCGGTCGACGCCAATACGCTGGTAGAGGTGTCGGGCGAGTTCGACAAGGAAGTCATCGGCACTTCCGAGGTCGAGGCCAAGGCGCTGCGCATCCTCGGCGCAGCCAAATAGCCGCGACGATCGGCAGCTTACAGGCAGCGTCTCAGATCGTAAGGCAATACCTTAAGAGTCGCCTGTAATCACCTGATTTATCGACGTATTTGGTTATCGGTGGCGCCGATCCGCGCGACCGGGCCCACCGCCGGGCTGCCGGGTTGCGCTTCGGCCGGCATGCCCTGCAGGTCCTGCACCGGCGCGTTGGGCATGGCCACCCGGTAGGCCTGCAGCACCATCAGGCAATCGATGTCGCCGAGGTCCTGGGTGGCGCAGGATGACTGCGCCGCCGTCTGCCGGGCCGCCTGTTCTTCATGGTAAGCGGCCACGGCGCGGGCCATGCGCGCCTGGGCGTGCAGGTCGCGCAGCAGATCCACCGGCGGCGCCGCGGGGGCCGCGGCGGCGCGCACCCGGGCGGCAGGCGCCGCGGGGGGCGAGGCGACGGTTGGCGGCGTGGCGCGCGGCGGCAGCGGCGCCAGGCGCGCCAGGGGCGTTGACCAGGTAACGGGGGCGATTTCCATGGCGCGCTCCGAGGCTTGGCGGGTACAGGGTTGGTCCGGGCCGGACGCCCGGAAGTTCCGCGCCGGGAAATTTGTAAAAATGCGGCGCGACCCGGATTAAATCGTCGCGCCATGGGTCATATCCCCATGACCGAAGAACCTCCGTCCAGACCCGGGCCGGCGCGCGCGCCGGCCCATCCGCTTGTTTCCCCGTTTCCGATGACGCGCCGCGGCATGCCGCGGCGCTCGCCGTTTGCCCGCAAGGAATGCCGATGCCGTTCGAATGGATGACCGACCCCACCGCCTGGCTGGGGCTCGCGACCCTGATCGTGCTGGAGATCGTGCTGGGCATCGACAACCTGGTGTTCATCGCCATCCTGGCCGACAAGCTGCCGGCGCACCAGCGCAACCGCGCGCGCATGATAGGCCTGACGCTGGCGCTGCTGATGCGGCTGGGCCTGCTGGCCAGCATCGCCTGGGTGGTGACGCTGACCGCGCCGCTGTTCACGGTGTGGGGCGCTCAGATTTCCGGGCGCGACCTGATTCTCATCCTGGGCGGGCTGTTCCTGCTGTTCAAGGGCACCATGGAGCTGCACGAACGCGTCGAGGGCAGCGCGCACGCGGGCGGCGGCGGGCGTACGCAGTACGCCGCGTTCTGGCAGGTGATCGTGCAGATCGTGGCGCTGGACGCGGTGTTCTCGCTCGATTCGGTGATCACCGCGGTAGGCATGGTGCAGGACCTGAGCATCATGATGACCGCCGTGGTCGTGGCGATGATCGTGATGATGGTGGCCAGCCGGCCGCTGATGGCCTTCGTGGCGCGCCATCCGACCGTGGTGATCCTGTGCCTGGGCCTGCTGCTGATGATCGGTTTCAGCCTGGTCGCCGAAGGCCTGGGGTTCGACGTGCCCAAGGGCTATCTGTACGCGGCGATCGGCTTTTCCATCCTGGTCGAGGCCTGCAATCAGCTGGCCCGGCGCAACCTGGCGCGCGGCGCCCATGCGCTGGGCCGGCGCCAGCGCGCCGCGCACGCGGTGCTGCGCCTGCTGCAGGCCGGCCGCGAGGGACGGGCCCATCCCGAGGAAGTCGCCGCGCTGGTGGCCGACACCGGCGAGGGGCCGCTGTTCGCGCCGGAGGAAAGCACCATGATCGAGCGGGTGCTGGCGATGGGGGAACGCGATGTGCGCTCGATCATGGTGCCGCGCGCCGACATGGTGTGGCTGGACGTGCGCGATCCGCGCCACGTGGTGCTGGAGAAATTCGCCCTGGGCCATGCGCGCCTGCCCCTGTGCGCCGGCGACCCGGGCAATGTGCTGGGCGTGGTGCATCTGCGCGACCTGCTGCCGCGGCTGTCCGCGCCGGGGCCGGTGGACCTGGTGGACGCGGCGCGTCCGGCCGCCTACGTGAGCGAAACCACGCCGATCCCGCAATTGCTGCAGCAGGTGCGCGACCTGCGCCAGCATCTGCTGCTGGTGGTCGATGAGCATGGGGTGTGCGTGGGCCTGGTGACGCCGCTGGACGTCCTGACGGCGGTGGCCGGCGAACTGCCCGATGCGGGCGACGCGGACCCGCCGAGCGCCAGCCGGCTGCCTGACGGCGGCTGGTCGCTGGATGCGCGGCTGGCGGTGGAGGAAGTGGCGCGCCTGTTGCAGGCGCCGGACCTGCGGCGCGACTATCCGGATGCGACGCTGGCCGGCTGCCTGCTGCGCGCCAGCGGCGCCATCCCCGAGGAAGGCCAGGGCATGGACTGGCGCCAGTGGCGCTTCGAGGTCGAGCGCCGCATCGGGCCGCGCATCGAACGCGTGCGCGCCACGCGCCGCGTCGAAGCGCCGGCCGGCGAACCGGCCGGCCCGGTGTAGGCGCGGCGGCCGGCTCAGCGCTGGCCGTCGTGCGCCGAGACGGCTTCCTTGGTCAGGCCGCCCAGGCGCGAGTGCACGCGCCCTCCGGTGCCCATGACCAGCGCGAACAGGATTTCGCGCGGACGCGGGGCATCCTGGATGCCGATCTCGATGCTGTTGAAATGGCTGCGCACGTACGAGGCGTGGATGTAGTGCACCGGCACCATCATCCGATAGCCGGCCGAGGCCACGGCCTTGACCGCCGGGACCATGGCCTTGGGTTCGCCCAGCACGCTGCGCATGGCCCAGCCGCCGGCTTCGTGCCAGACCGCGCCGTGTTCCATTTCGCCGTCCACGCCCACGATGGCGGCCTTGCTGTAGACCTCGATGTTGTCCTTGCCCAGCGTGTCGACCAGTTCGGTGGCGAGCAGGGTGCCGAGCGAGCGCAGTTCGGCCATGAAGGGCATCAGGTCGGGTTCGTAGCGGCCCGCGTACGGATTGCGAATCACGGCGCAGGAGGCCGCCAGCTTGAGCGGCTGCGCCGGCGCCGGGCCGTTCTCGTGATAGGTGGTTTCGACGATGAGCGTGCGCTTGCGGATTTCGATCAAAGACATGGTGTCATCCTGTGGGCAAGGGGTTATTGGGGCGGAATGCCGGTTTCCTTGACGATGCCGGCCCACTTGTCGATTTCGCTGCGCACGAAGGCGCCGAAGGCGGCGGGGCTTTGCGTTTTCACGCTCAGGCCCTGGCGGGCGTACGTCTGCGTCAGCTCGGGCGCGGCCAGCGCCTTGTCCAGCGCGCCGGCCAGGCGCTCGGTGACCGCGGGCGGCAGGCCGGCGGGCCCCATCAGGCCGAACCAGACGGTCAGGTCGAAGCCTTGCGCGCCGCTTTCGTTGAGCGTGGGGATGTCGGGCGTCAGCGCGAAGCGCTCGGGCGTGCTGACGCCATACACCTTGACCTTGCCGGCGCGCGCCTGCTGCAGGCCGTTGGCCAGGTCGGTGAAGGTCAGGTCCACCGTGCCGCCGATCACATCGGTGAGCGCCTGCGGGCCGCCGCGATAGGGCACGGGCGTGACGGTGATGTCGCCCATCGTGGCCAGCTTGGCGCCGAACACCTGGGCGCTGCCCGAGCCGTAGGCGTAGGTCAGCTTGCCCGGGTGCTGGCGGCCGTAGGCATACAGGTCGGCGACCGTCTTGCCCGCGACGTTCTGCCCGCCGACCAGCAGGTACGGCGTTTCGGCCACCGCGCCGATGGGCGTGAGGTCGCGCGCCGGATCGTAGGGCAGGTTCTTGAACAGGCTGACGCCGCTGGCCGCGGTCGATACGCCGACCACCACCAGCGTGTAGCCGTCGGGTTGCGCCTTGACCACGTCCTGCGTGCCGATGATGCCATTGGCGCCGGGCTTGTTCTCGACCACGACAGGCTGGCCGAGTTCGGCGGCCATGCCCTGGCCGAGGCTGCGCGCCACGACGTCGGTAATGCTGCCGGGCGGGAACGGCACCACCATGCGGATCGGGCGCTCGGGGTAGGCGGCCGCGGCCTGGCCGATGGCCAGCGCCAGCGCCGCCGTGGCGAACAGGGGTTTGAACATGTCGGGTTGTCTCCTGTGATTCGTGGGACGGCCGCGCCTTCAGGCGGGCTCGGTGGCCGGCGTGCGCTGCGCCAGGAAGCGATGGATCTCGGTGTTGTCCACGCCGCCGGGCAATTGCGCCAGCGCCTGCTGCCACAGCTCGGCGCACAGCGCCAGCTGATCGGCCTGGACGCCGGTCAGCGCCTGCAGGCTTTGCGCCGTGCCGAGGTCCTTGGCCATCAGCGCCAGCGCGAACCCGCCGTTGTAGGTGCCGGGAATGATGAACTGCTTGAGCTTGGTTTCGCTGGCGACGTTGCGGCCGCTGGAGGCATTGAGCACGTCGGTGAAGACGTCCAGATCCAGGTCCATGCGGCGCGCGATCACCATGGCTTCGGAGACGGCCAGCAGGCCGGCCGCATAGACATAGTTGTTCAGCGCCTTCATGGCGTGCGCCGAGCCGACCGCGCCGGTATGAATGATGGCCGCGCCCATGCGTTCCAGGATGGGGCGCACCCGCAGCAGGTCGGCCTCGGCGGCGCCGGCCATGATGGCCAGCGTGCCGGTGGAGGCCTTGGCCACGGCCCCGGAGACGGGCGCGTCGATCAGCGTCAGGCCGCGCGCGGCCAGCTGTTCGGACAGGCGGCGCGTATCGGCCGGGTTGGACGAGCCCATGTCCACGATGGCGGCGCCGGGCTTGAGCAGGTCGATCAGCCCAGGCTGGCCGTCGTGGCCCAGCACCACGGCGTTGGTGATGGCGCTGTTGGGCAGCATGGTGATCACCGTGTCGCAGGCGGCCAGTTCCCGCAGGCCGGCGGCCGCGCGCAGGCGCTCGCCCCAGGCCGGGTGGCCGGCCAGCCGCTCGAAGGGGGCGGGCGAGCGGTCGTAGGCCAGGATCTGCCAGCGCTCGTCGCCGGCCAGGTTTTCGAGCATCGGCAAGCCCATCATGCCCAGGCCGATGAACCCCAGTGTCTGCATCATGCATATTCCTTATCGAATGCGCCGTATCGATCGCCGGCACAACCCAGCAATGCTACCGATGAGAGAGTTTTTATACTTATGCGTAGTTGACCTTGGGGTATAACGTTCCATTATCGATTCAATGGAAATCCGGGGGGCAAGAGTGCGTTTCAAGCTCAGGCAGATGGAGGCGTTCCGGGCGGTGATGCTGACCGGCTCGATGAACGGCGCGGCCCGCCTGCTGTTCGTCTCGCAGCCGGCGGTCAGCCGCCTGATCGCGCATGCCGAGCAAAGCCTGGGGCTGCGCCTGTTCGAGCGCGACAAGGGCAAGCTGACGCCCACCGCGGAGGCGCAGCGGCTGTTCGAGGAAGTGGGCCAGCTGTTCGACGAGGCCTTGCGCATCGACGAGCTGGCGCGCGACCTGGCCGAACGCCCGGAGGGCGAACTGAAGCTGTGTTCCAGCCCCAGCCTGGCGCTGAATTTCCTGCCGCCCGTGATCGCCCGCTATGTGAACGAGCACCCCCGGGTGCGCCTGAAATACCACACCACGCTGCTTTCGGACATGGCGCACGAGTTGCTGGGGCGCAAGGTGGAGCTGGCCGTCTCGGTGCTGCCCATCGACAATCCCAATCTGGTGGTCGAGCCGTTCGCCACCGGCCACATGGTCTGCATCCTGCCGCAGGGGCATGCGCTGGCGCGCCAGGACAGCGTGGGGCTGGCCGAGCTGGCCCGCAACCGGCTGGTGCTGTACAGCCGCAATATTCCGTTCGGCCAGCTGGTGGCGGCGGCATTCCAGCGCGCCAATGTGCCGTGGCGCGCCACGGTCGATATCGTGCGCGCGGAACTGGCCTGCGCGCTGGTGCGCAGCGGCGTGGGGGTGGCCATCGTCGACGAGTTCTCGGTGGCCGGCGGCGGCTGGCCGGGCATCGAGGTGCGGCCGCTGCGCGAACCCATTCCGCTGGCCCTGAGCCTGGTGCGCTCGCGCTTCGAGCGGCCCGGCCGCCAGGCGCAGCGCTTCGTCAAACTGTTGAAGGAGCATGCCCAGCGGCGCTCCGCCGCCGCGGCGTGAAGCGGCCTCAGCCCAGGGTGCGGCGCAGCGCCTCGAAGAACAGCGTCGATTGCAGGCGTTCGGAGCGGGCCTGGCCAGCCACGCTGGCAGCCAGCGCGGCCTCGACCGGCACGAGCGGGCGGCCGGTCGATTCGGCCAGCACCTGCGCGCAACAGGCGCGCTCCAGGTAGTAGAGGTCGTCGAACGCATGGTCGATGCGTTCGCCGCACACCACCACGCCGTGGTTGCCCAGGAAGGCGATATCCGCGCCGTCCATGGCGCGCGCGATGCGTTCGCCTTCGGCCGCATCGAGGGCCAGGCCGTTGTAGCGGCGGTCGGCGGCCACGCGGCCATGGAAGCGCATGGCGTTCTGCGACAGCGTGGTGTCGAGCATGCGCGCCTCGGTCAGGGTCAGCGCGGTGGCATAGGGCATGTGGGTGTGCAGCACGCAGGCCTTGCCGGCGATCTGGTGGATGGCGGCATGGATGAACATGGCGGTGGGTTCGACTTCATGGCGGCCGGCCAGCTTGTTGCCGGCGGCGTCGACCAGCACGATGTCGTCGGCGCGCACCTCCGACCACATCAGCCCGCGCGGGTTGAGCAGGAACGCGCCCGCCTGACCCGGCAGCGCGACGCTGAAGTGATTGCACACGCCTTCGCCCAGGCCGTGGTGCGCGGCCGCGCGCAGCGCCAGGGCCAGGTCGTCGCGCAGCGCGGCGACGGCTGCGTCCTGGTACAAAGACAGGGCGGAATCGGTCGGGGCGGGGCGGGGCATGGCGGTCTCGGCAAATGAGGGTGGGACGACGGATTGCGCAGAGTCTAGCAGTTGCGGGGCGCTGAATGCGGGGCGGCGCGCGTTGCATGAAGGGCAAGCGCTGGCTACCATGCAGCCACGCCACCGCGTCCGGCGCCCGGCCGGCCCGCGCATCGGATGAGGTGCCATGGAACCCATACATCGTCGCAGGGATTTTTTGCAGCGCGCCAGCGCCTTGCTGCTGTCGGGCGCGCTGCTGGGAGGCTGCGCCGCGCGCCGGCCGGCGCCGGGCCCGGCTTCGCCCGCGGCCGGCGGCACGCCCCCGGCGCCGGCCGCGCCGCCGGCCGGCCAGCCGGTGCCGGCGCTGCGGGCCGGCGCGCGCGTGGCCATCGTGGCGCCGGCCTCGGCCATCGCCGGGGCCGCCGACGAGGCGGCCGAATGGCTGCTGGACCGCGGCTACGAGCCGCTGGTCATGCCGGCGGCGCGCGCGCGGCTGGCGCCGCCGTTCGACTACCTGGCCGGCGACGACGCGGCGCGCCTGGCCGACCTGCATGCCGCCTTCGCCGATCCGGCGGTGGGCGCGGTATGGTGCCTGCAAGGCGGCTTCGGCTCGTGGCGGGTGCTCGACCAGATCGACTACGGACTGCTGCGCCGGCACGCCAAGCCTTTCATCGGCTACAGCGACGTCACCGCGCTGCACCTGGCGATCCAGCGCTACGCCGGCTTCGTGACCTTCCACGGCCCCATGCTGGCGCAGGACCTGCTGGCCGGCCGCCAGGCGCCCACCGAGCAGGCCTTGCTGGACATGGTGAGCGGCCGGGTGGGCGCGGGCTCGTGGATCGTGGCGCCGCCGCAGGCGCGGCTGGCCACCCTGGCGAGCGGCGTGGCCACGGGACGCCTGATCGGCGGCAACCTGGCCTTGCTGGCCGCCTTGACCGGCACGCGCTACGCCATCGATGCGCGCGACAGCATCCTGTTCTTCGAGGACGTCAACGAAGCCTTGCCGCGCGTGGACCGCATGCTGGCGCAACTGCGGCGGGCCGGCACGTTCGACGCAGTGCGCGGCGTGCTGGTGGGCAGCTTCACCCGGCTGCTGGGCGTGCCGGGCGAAGGCGAAGCGGCGCAGGCGGCGCTGTATCCGCTGGTGCGCGAACACTTCCAGGCGCGCGGCATTCCGGTGCTGGCCGGCTGGCCCAGCGGCCACGGCGATCCCAATCTCACCTTGCCCCTGGGCGCGCGCGTCACGCTCGATGCCGGGCGCGGCGCGTTGCGGCTGGAGCAGGCCGTCGCCGTCTGAGCCAGGATGGCTTGACCTCAAGCAAGATCGAGGTCCTACAGTGCCCGGACTTTCCTCCAACCGGCCGGCGCGCCGCGGGCGTGCCGGCCCATATCCACAAAGGATGTCCTGTGCTGCGATACATCGATGGCGTGCTCGAAAGCCGCTGGTTCTGGTTGCTTGCCCGGCTTTGCCTGGCGGTGGTGTTCATGGCCTCGGGCCTGGCCAAGCTGATCGACTTCGACGGTGGCGTGGCCGAGATGCGCGCCGCCGGCCTGGCGCCGGCGGCGCTGTTCAACGCGGCGGTGGCGGTCACCTTGCTGGCCGGCGCCGGGCTGGTCCTGCTGGATCGCGCGCTCTGGCTGGGCGCCGGCGCGCTGGCGTTGTTCCTGGCGCTGACCATCGCCATCGTCCATACGTTCTGGCGCCTGCCCGAGCCGCAGGCCACGCTGTCGATGTACTTCGCGCTGGAGCACGTGTCGCTGATCGGCGGCCTGTGCGCGGCGGCGATCGCCAGCCGCCTGCGGGCGCGCGCCGCGATGCGCGCGGCCTGAACGCGCGAACGCCGCGGCGGGCGCGGCGTTCGCAGTGCGGGCGTGAGCCGGGATCGCGGTCCTAGACCATGGACTTGCCGGTGGCGCGCGCATCGCGGATGTCGCGCCACAGGGTGACGACCAGCAGCAGCAGGACGGCGGCCGAAACGACGGGCCAGGCCAGGAAGTAAAGCGTCAATAGCATGATGGGTTCTCCTGATTGGAACGGGCGGCTCAGCCGCGGGCCGGCTGGGGCTGGGCGGCGGGCGCCGAGGGTTTGCCGCCCATCATGCGCGCCTTCTCGTAGTGGAACGAGGTGACGCGCTCGGACAGCAGGCCGAAATCGAAGCGCTCCTGGTTGCGCAGGCTCAGCGCCACGCAGACCACGGTGCTCACGCCGTAGGCGGTCAGCGAACCCAGCAGCACGATGTACTCGCGCAGCGTGCCGACGAAGCAGGGCAGCAGGATGAGGGTCGCCAGCGTGCCCAGCGTCAGGGCGGTGACGCGACCGAAGAAGGCGAAGCTCATCAGGCCGATCACCACGCCGCCGCCGATGGCCGCGCAGATTTCGTAGAACACCGCCACCGCGCCTTCGATCGGCACCAGTTCGAAGCGCACGATGGTGAACAGCACCACCGCCGAGATCACCGACCAGAAGAAGGCGCTGTTGCTGACGCGGTCCCAGTAGAAGCTGGCGATGACCGGAAACACGATGGCCCCCCACAGCGCGCCGACGAACACCAGCATCACCAGGATGTCCAGCCGCAGGCTGGCGAAGATCACGCCGACCATGGTGGCGACGATCATGGTCGCGCGGCCCCACCACAGCATGCGGCGCGGATCCGGGCGGCCGCCGGCCAGGTTCTTGGCGTAGATGTCGGTCATGACGATGGCCGACAGCGCCGCCAGGTCGGAGTCGGCGGTGGAAGACAGCGAGCCCACCACCAGGATGAAGAACAGCGCGATCCCGACGGGCGGCAGGTAGGTCGAGGCCATCTGCGGGATGATGTTGTTCATGTTGCCGTTGACCGGCTCCAGGCCGACGAACAGGGCCAGCAGGCCCAGCATGCCCAGTCCGATCACCACCGCGCCGTAGCCGATGGTGGCCGTCAGGAAGGTCGGCTTGATCAGGTCTTCGCGCACCGCGAACAGACGCTGGGCGATGGTCTGGTTGCCGATGGCGTAGGCCAGCACCGCCACGAAGTAGGGCGCGCCCTGTTCCAGGATGGCCGTGGTCGAGAAGAAGTCGGCCTGCTCGCTGCTCAGCCGCCACATGTTGGCCTGCAGCATGTCGGGGCCGCCGGCATTGAAGAAAATGAGCGGGATGATGATGACCGCGGCCAGGATCATGGCCACCAGTTGCGCGAAGTCGGTCATCACCGAGGCGCGGAACCCCGACCACAGCGTATACGACAGCACGCCCAGGCCGGCGATCAGCACGCCCTGGATGAACGACAGCGGGCTGAGCACCGAGACCAGCGCGCCGGCCGCGGTGAAGTTGACCATCAGGCTGATGCAGCTGCCGACGATGTTGGAGATGGCCATGATCATCTGGCTGGAGGCGCCGTGGCGGGCGTGGATGACCTCGGCCAGGGTGTGGGCCTTGGGCGCCAGCTGGCGGAAGCGCTTGCCGAACGGGTAGATGAACAGAATCATCAGCGCGCCCCAGAAGCCGTAGTGGATGGGGCCGGACAGGCCGTACTTGAAGCCGGAGGTGGCGCTGGCGTAGAACGACGCGGCCCAGATCCAGGTGGCGATCATGCTGGCCGCCGACAGCCCGAAACCGACCGAGCTGTTCGAGACCATGTAG
This sequence comes from Bordetella genomosp. 6, assembly GCF_002119705.1. NCBI lineage: Bacteria > Pseudomonadati > Pseudomonadota > Betaproteobacteria > Burkholderiales > Alcaligenaceae > Bordetella > Bordetella genomosp. 6. The sequence continues at coordinate 2,371,636 of NZ_CP021107.1, read as the reverse complement.
CCATCGACGTTCTCCTTCTTCTGCCCGATCATCAGCGACATCAGGAAAGTGGCGCCGTAGAAGGCCACCAGGAGCAGGACGGCTGTGGTCCCTGAGAGTTGGAAAAATTCAGACTCTTGCATCTTATGGGTCCTTTTCCCCCGCTGGGCGCATGATTCACCGGTCATGGCCGCATGAATGCCGTTTCCGCGGAAGTGCGATGGGCGGCAACTACCCATGGCAGACCGAAACACCGGACGATCGATAACGTACGCGCGATCGCATGCACGCCCGACAGGGTCGCGATCGGCGAGGCCCGGCGTCAGGCAAGCATCAAGACACACCGCAATGGTGTCTTGCTACCGGATCGGGTTGGATTTGTGGGCGTCTGGCGCTGCCCGATACGGTGTAGCAATGAACCGGCTTTGTGGGCCGGCATGTTGGTTCCGCGGCCGTGGGGCCGGGAGGGGTGTTTCGGCACGAATGCCGGGCCGCTGTGCGCAGCCTGGTGCTGGACATCAAGGCCGGTGAACGTCTTGATGCCTGGTGACAGTAAGAATAGACCGCAAGTATAGGGTCAAACGCGCTTCAGGTCCAGCCGCGGGCCGGCGCCGGCCGCCGCGGCATGGCGCAGACGCAGCAGGCTGGCGATGCCCGCGATGACGGCGCAGGCCACGCCCAGCCATAGCGCGGCGGGCGCGGCGGCGGCGCCGCTCAGGGTGAACAGGCCGGCCACCAGCGCCGCGCCCAGCGACTGGCCCAGCATGATGCTGGAGCTGGTCATGCCGCTGGCGCCGCCGCTGCGTTCGGGCGGCGCATCGGCCAGCATGGCGCGCATGTTGGGCGCCTGGAAGAAGCCGAACCCGGCGCCGCACAGCGCCATGCGCCAGCCCAGGTCGAAGGCGTGCGGCGCGGCCGGCAGCGCCACCAGCGAAAGCAGGCCGGCGGCCAGCACGGCCATGCCGATGCCGCCGAGCAGGCCGGGCGGATGGCGATCCGACAGCGCGCCGGCCCATGCCGCGCTGAGCGCGGCCAGGGCCGGCCAGGGCGTGATCAGGAAGCCGGTCTGCACCTGGGTGTAGCCCAGCAGGCTTTGCAGCATGAAGGGCAGCGCGACGAAGGCCAGCGTCTGGGCCGCGAAGGCGCCCAGCGTGGCGGCGGCCGACAGCGCGAAGATGGGGCGGCGCAGCAGGTCGGTGGCAAGCATGGGCGCGCCGCGGCCCGACTGGCGCTTGAGCAGCAGCGCCAGCAGTGCCAGCGTGGCAAGCGCGTAGGCGGTGTTGCGGCCGGCGCCGACGTCGTGCGCGTAGGCATTGAGCGTATAGACCAGCAAGGCCAGGAACAGCGCGCACAGCAGGCCCGCGACGGCATCGTAGCGGCGTTCGCTGCGCGGGGTGGGCGGCAGCGCGCGTATGCCCAGCGCCAGGCCCAGCAGGCCCAGCGGGACGTTGATCAGGAACAGCCAGTGCCAGCTGCCCAGGCTGAGGATCAGCGAAGCGGCCGTCGGGCCGGCCGCCAGCGACAGGCTGACGACCAGCGCGTTCAGGCCCAGGCCGCGCCCGAGTTGTTCGCGCGGATAGACAAAGCGCGTCATGGCCAGCGCCACGCCCAGGATGCCGGCCGCGCCCACGCCCTGCGCCAGCCGCCCGGCGATCAGCCACGGCAACGACGGCGCCAGGCCGCACGCCAGCGAGGCCAGGGTGAACAGCACCAGGCCGGCCATGGAAATGCGGCGATGGCCGATGATCTCGCCCAGCGAGGCGATGGGCAGCAGCGCCGCCACCATGGCCAGGTGGTAGGCGCTGATGACCCAGATCGAACTGGCTTCGCTCACGCCCAGGTCGGCGGCGATGGCCGGCAGGGCCGTGTTGGCGATGGCCGATTCGAGCGTCGCCATGAAGACGTTGATGAGGATGGCCGCGACGGCGATGGCGCGGGCCGGGTGCGGCAGGCCGGCACCGGCCTGCGGCAGCTGGTTGAGTCTGAAAGTGAGCAAAGCGGCTACCGGAGAGAGGCGGCGCGGGGCGGCGCAGGGCAGTGGCGGGAGGCCACGCGGCGCCGCCGCGCGGGACTTGCAGGGCTGCGCGGGCCGATGGCCGGCAGCGGCAAGGCTGAGGATGGCCTATGGTAGCGGTCGCCGCATCCAGTGTGAAATTAAATATGCCACTGAGGATCAGTGGGTATTGGCATGCCTGGGCGCGCCGGCGCGGCCCGCCGCGCCGGCTTGGCTACAGGCGCTGGCCGCCGGTGGCGTCGATGCGCTGGCCGGTGATCCAGCGCGCTTCGTCCGAGGCCAGGAAGGCCACGATGTCGGCGATGTCCTCGGGCTGGCCCACGCGGCCCAGCGCGATGTCGCGGGCCAGCGCGTCGGCCATGGCGGGATCGCGGGCGCGCGTGTTCATGTCGGTGGCGGTGGCGCCGGGCAGCACGGCATTGACGGTGATGCCGCGCGCGCCCAGGTCGCGGGCCAGCAGCAGGGTCAGCGCCTCCAGCCCGGCCTTGGCCGGCGCGTAGACGCTCATCTCGGGGTAGGCCGCGCGCGTGCCCATCGACGAGACGTTGACGATGCGCCCGGCGTCGCGCAGCAGGGGCAGCAGGTGCTGGATCAGGAAGAACGGCGTTTTCAGGTTGACCTGGATGATGCGGTCGAAGTCCTGCGGGGTGACCTCGGGCAGGCGCGCGCGCAGGCTCACGCCGGCATTGTTGACCAGGATGTCGAGGCCTTCGTCGCCGGTCTGTTCGCGCAGGCCGGCGCGCAGGTCGCGGGCCAGTGAGCCGGCGCCGTCCGGATGCGCCAGGTCGGCGCGCAGCGCCCAGGCCTTGCCGCCGGCCGCGCCGATGGCCTGGACGACTTCGTCGGCCTGTTCGCGCGCCGCGTTGTAATGCACCGCGACGGTTGCGCCGCGCCGGCCCAGCGCCAGCGCGATGGCGCGGCCGATGCCGCGGCTGGCACCGGTGACCAGGGCGGTCCTGCCGGCCAGGGACGAGTGAGAGGCGACTTGATTCATGCTGCGGGCTCCGTTTGCGGGGTTGGCGGATGGCGGTTCGATGCGGGAGACATTCTCGCCCGCCGGCGCGGGCTTGTCATGCCGTGTCCGGGGAAAGCATGCAAGCCGCTGGGCACGCGCGGGCGCGGCGGAACCGTCAAGGCGCGCCGGCCTCGGCGCCGATGTAGGCATGGAAGGCCTGGGCAAGCGGCGAGCGCACGGACGAACGCAGCCAGACCATGCCGACCTGGCGCGACGGGCAGGGATCGGGCAGCGGCCAGCGCCTGACTCGCGTATCGGGAGGCCCCAGGGTGGGCCAGTCGGGCAGGACGGAGACGCCGAAGCCTTCGGCGACCAGCCCCGAAATGTGTTCGATGCCGTCGAGTTCGAATTGCACCTTCGGGCGCACGCCGTGGGCGCGCAGGTATTCGTCGGCCATCTTGCCGGCGACCACCTTGCGGTCGTACTGGATGAAGGGTTCGCGCGCCGCGACGAGCAGGGCGTCCCTGACGCGCAGGGCGCCGGGCGCCAGGAGGATCAGGCGTTCTTCGCGGATCAGGCTCCAGGCGCAGGTCTTGTGCAGTTCGAAATTCGGATGCACCAGAATGGCGGCGTCCAGCTGGCCCGCCATGACGCGCTCCAGCAGGACGGACGAGGTGCCGGGCTCGATGTAGATCCGGATGTCCGGATGCGCCCGCATCCAGCGCCGCAGCAGGGGCGCCAGCAGCCCCATCAGCGCCGTCGGCGTCGCGCCCAGCCGCAGCGGGCCGGCCGGCAGGTCGGTGTCCGAGGCGGCCGAGCGCAGGTCGCGTTCGCCGCGCAGCAATTCGCGGGCGCGGTCCACGATGCGGGCGCCGGCCACCGTCGGCTGGACCGTCCGGCCCGCGCGCGTGAGCAGCCGCGAGCCCAGGTCGGCTTCCAGCGCGCGTATCTGCTGCGCGACCGTCGTGGGCGCCAGGCCGAGCCGGCGCGCGGCGTCGGCGATCGAGCCGGATTCGACCACCGTGACGAAGCTCTGGAGGAATCGCATGTCCATGAACACGTATTTTACGTTTTATGAAACTTGGGAGTGCGGCTTTTTTTATTTATCGAAGGCGCGCAACATCGCGTCTTCTCATTCAACAGGCATCAGGAGACGGTTATGGCCATCATCAAGTCCATCGAAGTCTGCGTGGCGCGCGTCCCGATGGACAAGGTCACCTATTTGTCCAACCGGACCGTCGTGGACCGCCACTACGGGCTGGTGAAGGTGCGCAGCGCCGACGGCGTCGAAGGCATCGGTTTCTGCTACGTCGGCAACCAGGCGGGGGAGATCTTCCGGGTTGCCGTCGAGCAATTGCTCGGACCGGTGCTGATCGGGCGCGACTCGCTGGCCGTGGAAGGGCTGTGGCGCGACATGTACCAGGAAGCGCTGCTGCAGGGCCGCATGGGCACGGTCATGCGCGCGCTCAGCGCGCTGGATATCGCCCTGTGGGACCTGAACGCCCGGGCCGCGAACCTGCCCCTGCACAAGTACCTGGGCGCCGTCGAACTGGACAGCGTGCCGGCCTACGCCAGCGGCGGCTATTACGTGGAGGGCAAGACCGCCGGGCAGCTGGGCGAGGAGATGGCCAGCTACGTCGCGCTGGGGTTCAAGGCGGTCAAGATGAAGACCGGCCGCTGGTCGCCGCAGGGCGAGGAGTCGCGCGTGCGGGCCGCGCGCGAGGCCATCGGCGAGGATGTCGAGCTGATGCTGGACTGCAACAACGGCTGGGTGGACACCGTGCAGGCGATGGAATACCTGCGGCGCATGGAGCCGTACAACCCGTACTTCATCGAGGAGCCGTTCAGCCCCGACGACGTGGAGAGCCACGCGCGCCTGGCGCGGCTGACCCGCATCCCGGTGGCCACCGCCGAGATCGGCTACGGCCGCTGGTACCACAAGCAGTTGCTGGACATGGGCGCGGCCGCCATCCTGCAGACGGACGCGGCGGTCTGCGGGGGCATCACCGAGTGGAAACGCATCGCGGCGATGGCGGCCGGCTACGGCATCCAGATGTGCCCGCACTGGTTCCACGACGTGCATGCGCCGCTGGTCGCGGCCACCCCCAACGCGCGCTATGTGGAGTTCTTCTGGGATGACCAGGTGCTGAATTTCCGCCGGCTGGTGGACCGCCAGCTCGAGCACAAGGACGGACGCGTCATCCTGCATCAAACCCCCGGCCTGGGCTTCGGATTCGACGAGAATGCGGTCGCCCGGTACGGGCGCTGGACGACGGTGTCCTGAGCCGGCCGCCGCACCCCGCACCCACTTTCATCGGAGACAAGAAAATGACGAAACTTCGCGCGGCCTGCGCGCTGGCCGCCGCCTTGGCCTGCGGCGCGGCCCCGGCCCAGGACCTGGGCGGCAAGCCCCTGACCCTGGTGGTGCCGTTCGCCCCCGGCGGCAACGCCGATATCGTGGCGCGCTCATACGCCGTGCCCATGTCCAGACTGATCGGCGCGACCGTCGTGGTCGACAATCGCGGCGGGGGCGGCGGCGCGATCGGCACGGCCATCGTGGCCAAGGCGCCCGCCGATGGCAGCACGCTGCTTTCGGCCACGCCGGGCCAATTGGGCACTTTGCCGCACATGTTCAAGACCGGCTACAAGCCGGCGGACTTCGTGCCGGTGGGCGTGGTGAGCAAGACCTCGATCGCCCTGGTCGTCAAGCACGACGATCCGCGCTTCAGGACCACGGAGGAATTCATCGCGTACGCCAGGCGCAACCCGGGCAAGCTGAACGTGGGCCATGCCGGGCCCGGTTCGCCCAACCACCTGGCCATGCTGCAGTTCGAGAACGCGACGGGCACGCGCTTCACGCCCATTGCCTACAAGGGTTCCGGGCCGGCGTTGATCGACCTGCTGTCGGGCCAGATCGACGTCATCTTCGACCAGGTGAGCAGCTCGCTGCCGCACCTGAAGGGAGGCAAGCTGTCGGCCCTGCTGATACTGGGCCCGACGCGCGATCCGAGCATCGCGCAGGTGCGCACGCTCAAGGAAGCGGGGCTGCCCGAGTTCGACGCCAGCACCTATATCGGCGTGCTGGCTCCCAAGGGCGTGCCGGCCGAGACCGTGGCAAAGCTGACGTCGGTCATCCGGCAGGTGGCCGGCGACCCGGCCTTCGACAGCAAGCTGCGGGAGATCGGCAGCGGCGCGTTCTACGCCGATCCGGCTCATTTCGCGCAGATCCTGCAGGCCGACGAGGACCTGGCCAAGGCGATGATCGAGCAGGGCAGGCTGATCGATGGATGAGCGCGCGCGCGAGGGCGAGGGCAGCGGCTGGGACTGCCATTTCCACGTATTCGACGCCAGCCGCTACGCGCTGGCGGCCGGCAGCGCGTACCAGCCCGCGGACGCCAGCCTGGCCGACTTTCGCAGCGTGTGCCGCGCCCGCGGGATCGGCCGGGCGGTGCTGGTCCATCCGAGTGTGTACGGCGCCGACCACAGCAGCTATGAGGACGCGCTGGCGGCCAACGGCGATTGGCTGCGCGGGGTGGCGGTGGTCTATCCCGACGAGACGACCACGCCCGATGAGCGGATCGAGCAATGGGACCGCCTGGGCACCGCCGGCACCCGGATCAATCGCCTGTTTCCCGGCGCGCCGCAACGTCCCGAGCGTATCGTCGAGCGCGTCAAGCCGTTCGGGTGGCACGTGCAGGTGCTGACCGACATCGTCGAGGACATCGACCTGGTCAGGCGGATCGCCGCGCGCGATGTGCCCGTGGTGGTGGACCATTTCGGCCATCACCCGCATGAGCGGCTGCTGCGCAGCGCGGGCTGGCAGGATCTGCTTGCCTTGGTGCGCGAGGGGGCGGCCTGGGTCAAGCTGTCGGCGCCGTATCGGGTGGGCGCGCAAGGCCCCGCCTGGTCGGGCGCGCGGGCGCTGGTGGACCAGCTGGTGCGGGCCAATCCGCGCCAGCTCGTGTGGGGAAGCGACTGGCCGCATCCGCCCGACCACCGGCATCCGTTCCCGGCGCCGGACGAGGCGGCGATCGGCGCGACCATCGCCCAATGGCTGCCGGATGCGCAGTTGCGCCGCCAGGTCATGGAGCTGAATCCGCTACGCCTGTATGGCGCGGCGCGCGCCGCCGGGCGCTGAGCGCCGGCGCGGCCGGCGGCGGGTTGTTTACACTGGATTGGCACACACACCTGCCCGGCCGCCGCCTTGCGCCGCGGACACGGGCTTCGATGGAGCGAATGCCATGTTCAGTCATGTGACCGTGGGCGTCAGCGATCTGGCGCGCGCCGGACGTTTCTACGATGCGCTGCTGCAGCCGCTGGGGCTGCGCCAGCGGCAGGCGCAGCCCGACGGCGGGCCGCCTGCGCTGTGCTGGGTGCAGGCCGGCACGAGCCTGCCGCGCTTTTTCGCCTATATGCCGTTCAATGGCCAGCCGGCCAGCCCGGGCAACGGCGCCATGGTGGCCTTTCTGGCGCAGACGCCGGAGCAGGTCGACCGGGCCCACGCGGCCGGCCTGGCCGCCGGCGGCAGCGACGAAGGCGCGCCGGGGCCGCGTGCGCGCTATGGGCCGGGCTACTACGGCGCCTACCTGCGCGACCCCGACGGCAACAAGCTGCACGTCGTGCATCGCAGCGGCCCGGCCGCCGCGGGCTAGGCGCGGCGGCGCGGGGCGGGCGCCTCAGGCGCGGATCGCGCCGCGCTGGCGCAGCGCCTCCAGGCGCGCGGCGTCCAGGCCCAGTTCGTCGCGCAGCACCGCCAGGGTGTCGGCGCCGGCGTCCTTGCCCAGGCTGCGCACCGCGCCGGGGGTGTCGGACAGGCGCGGCACCACGTTGGGCACCGTGACGTCGCCCAGCTGCGGATGCGGCAGGCGCGCCAGCGCGCCGCGCGCCTGGAAGTGCGGGTCGGCGAACACGTCGTCCACGCCATAGACCTTGGCATGCGGGATCTCGGCCTGCGTCAGGCGCGCCAGCACCGCGGGGCAGTCATGCCGGCCGACCCAGTCCTGGATGGCCGCGTCCAGCGCGGCCTCGTTGGCCACGCGATGGCCGGGCTGGTCGAAGCGCGGGTCGTCGGCCAGCTGCGGCGCGTCCAGCGCGGCGGCCAGGCGGCGGAACAGGGCGTTGGTCAGCGTGGTGATGTGCACATAGGCGCCGTCGGCGCAGCGGTACAGGTTGTTGGGCGCCGACCCCGGCAGACGCGAACCCGCCCGGTTGGCCACTTCGCGCAACTGGTCGTACGCCATGACGTGCGGCTCCATGAAGCTGAAGGCGCATTCGGCCAGGGCCGTGTCCACCACTTGGCCGCGCCCGGTGCGGCGGCGCGATTCGAGCGCCAGCAGGGCGCCGAACGCGCCATACAGGCCGGTGATGTAGTCGGACAGCGAGGTCGCCACGCGCGAGGGCGGCCGGTCGGGGTCGCCGGTGACCGAGCGCAGGCCGCTGTGGGCCTCGCCGATCACGCCGTAGCCGGGCCGCCCGCTGTACGGGCCGTCCTGGCCGTAGCCGCTGATGCGCACCATCACCAGGCCCGGGTTGGCGCGGCTGAGTGCGTCGTAGCCGAGATTCCATTTCTCCAGCGCGCCGGGGCGGAAGTTCTCGATCAGGATGTCGGCGCGGGCGGCCAGTTGGCGCACCAGCTCCTGGCCGTCGGGCTGGCGCAGGTCGATGCTGACCAACTCCTTGTTGCGCAGCAGGGACAGCGCGTACAGCGAATGGCCGTCCTTGTGGCGCCCCATGGAGCGCAGCGCGTCGCCCTCGGTCGCCTCGACCTTGATGACGCGCGCGCCGAAATCGGCCAGCAGACGGCCGCAGAAGGGGCCGGCGATGGTCGAGCCGAGTTCCAGCACGGTGTAGCCGGCCAGGGGGCCGGCGCCGGCTGCGGGTTGGGTCATGAGTGGTGTCTCCTGGGCAGGTAGCGGGGGTTGACGGCGCGCGACGGCTTATTCCACCTCCAGCATCGCCACCACGTCGCCTTCGCCGATGGCGTCGCCTTTCTGTACGGTGATTTCCACCAGGCGGCCGGCGGCCGGCGCGTCCACGGGGATTTCCATCTTCATGGACTCCACCACGATCAGCGTCTCGCCTTCCTCGACCCGGTCATCGCCGGCCTTGAGGACTTCCCAGACGTTGCCGGTGACTTCGGATTTCACGGGGATCTTCTTCATGTCTATTCCTGAGGGTTATCAAGCGGTGAGCGCGGCCGGCGCGGGCTCGGCCAGGGTCTGGGCCACGATGCCGGTGTGCAGGCGGCCCTGGCGCCAGGGTTCGAAGGCCAGCGCGCGGGCCAGGAAGGGCAGGTTGGTCTTGACGCCGGCGATCTCGGTCTCGGCCAGCGCCTGCTCGGCGCGCGCGATGGCCTGGGCGCGATCGGCGCCGTGCACGATGATCTTGGCGATCATGGGGTCGTAGTGCGGGCTGACCGCGTTGCCGGCGCGGTAGCCGGTTTCGGTGCGCACCCCGGGCCCCTGCGGCAACTCGAACACGGCCAGCGTGCCCGGCGACGGGATGAAGCGCACCGGGTCTTCGGCGTACACGCGCAGCTCGATGGCGTGGCCCGAGGCTTGCAGGTCCGCCGGCACCACGCGGTCGAGCCGCTCGCCCGCCGCCAGGCGGATCTGCGCCTGCACCAGGTCCAGGCCGGTAATGGCCTCGGTGACGGCATGCTCGACCTGCAGCCGGGTGTTCATTTCGAGAAAGCTGTAGCGGCCCTGCTGGTCGCGCAGCATTTCCACCGTGCCGATCACGTCGTAACCCAGCTCGGCCAGCAAGGCGGCGATGCGCTCGCCCAGCGCCTGCGTCTCGGCAGTGGGCACGCGCGGCGCGCGCGCCTCTTCGATGACTTTCTGGTGGCGGCGCTGCACCGAGCAGTCGCGTTCGTACAGGTGGCGGGCGTTGCCGTGGCGGTCAGCCAGGATCTGGAATTCGATGTGGCGCGGCTGTTCGAACAGCTGCTCCAGGTAGATGTCGCCGTTGCCGAAGCTGCGCGCGGCCAGCGAGCGCGCGCGCGCCACCGCGGCCAGCAGTTCGGCCTGGCCCGCGGCGGCGATCATGCCGATGCCGCCGCCGCCGCCGGCCGGCTTGACCATCACCGGGTAGCCGACTTGGCGCGCCGCGGCCAGCACGCCGGCCTCGTCCTCGCCCAGCACCGCCGACGACTTGCACATGGGCATGCCGTGGCGCGCCATCAGTTCGCGGGCGCGGGTCTTGTGGCCCATGGCCTCGATCCAGCGCGCCGCCGGGCCGATGAAGACGGCGCCGGCGGCGTCCACGGCGCGGGCGAACCCGGCGTTCTCGGACAGGAAGCCATAGCCCGGATGCACCGCGTCGGCGCCGGTGCGCGCCAGCACGTCGAGCAGGGCGGCCTGGTCGAGATAGCTCTGCGCGGCCGGCGCGGGACCGATGCAATAGGCTTCGTCGGCCATCTGCACATAGGGCAGGTCGCGGTCGGCCTCGGAGTAGACCACGACCGAGCGCAGGCCCATCTCGCGCACGGCGCGCGCCACGCGCGCGGCGACCGCGCCGCGATTGGCGATCAGGATCTTGTTCACGTCGGGCTCCTAGTAGCTGGTCGGCCAGGTGCGCATCAGGTGCTCGCCCACGCCGTTGGTCAGGCGCAGCCGGTGCACGCGCAGCAAGCGGATCAGCGTGTCGCGGGTGTCGGCCGGGTTGATGACGTGGTGCGCCGAATAGGCGCCGCCCATCTCCCAGGCCGAAGTGTCGCGCTCCATTTCGGCCAGGCGCGCCGCGTAGGCGTCCGGGTCGCTCTGGGCGGTGAGGCCGTGCACGATGGTCACGCCCGAGCGCGGGTCCATGAAGTTGACTTCGGCGGTGGCCCAGGCGATGACTTCGTCGGCGTTGCCGGCGCCGCCCATGTTGAGCACCGCCTGGCCGTAGGTCTTGCGCATGATGATGGAGATCTTCGGCACGCTGACCAGCGACAGGGCGTTCATCCAGTTCATCACGCGGCCCACCGCGCCGCGCCGCTCGCCTTCCACGCCGATGAGAAAACCCGGCTGGTCGGCCATGAACACCAGTGGGATGTTGTACGAGTCGCACAGCACCATGAAGCTGGTGGCCTTGTTGCAGGCGTCGACGTCGATGGCGCCGCCCTTGGCCTGCGGGTTGCTGGCGATGATGCCCACGGTATGGCCGTCGATGCGGGCCAGCGTGGTGACCACCGAGCGGCCGTAGCGCGCCTTCAGTTCGAACAGGCTGTCGTTGTCGACGATCAGCGACAGGATCTTGCGCACGTCGTACACCTTGGTGCGCGACTCGGGCAGGATGTCGAGGATGCGGTGGCCCTGTTCGCCCGAGCCGGCGGGAACCGGCCGCACCGGCGGGGCTTCCATGTGGTGCGAGGGCAGGTAGGACAGGAAGCGGCGCACGGCGTCCAGCGCCTCTTCGTCGCTATCGACGGCCATGTCCACCAGGCCGGAGCCGCTGGTGAGCATTTCCCAGCCGCCCAGTTCCTCGGGGTCCACCGCCTCGGTGATGGCCATGGAGGTCAGCTTGACGCTGGAGACCGCCATGATGGCGCCCTTGCGCATGACCGCGAAATCGGCCAGCACCGCGTACCAGCTCGACGAGCCGTAGCAATGTCCCAGCACCGCCGAGGCCCAGGGCGTTTCGCGGGTGCGGCGGTACTGGGTGGGCCGGTCGCCGCTGCCGATGCCGCGCGCGCCCATGGTGTCGGGCATGCGCGCGCCGGTCGACTCGCCCAGGAACACCATGGGCAGGCCGCGCCGCGTGGCGTTCTTTACCATGTGCCCGATCTTGCTGGTGTTGACCGAGCTGCTGGAGGCGCCCATGACCGTGAAGTCATTGGCGACCAGCGCGATGTCGCGGCCGTCGATCTGCGCGTAGCCGGCGATCTTGCCGTCGGCCGGGGTGCGGTCGCGCACCTCCGGGCGCACCGATACCGCCAGCAACCCGGACTCCAGGAAGCTGTCGGCGTCGACCAGGCGGTCGATCCGTTCGCGCGCGTTGAGCACGCCTTCGGCGCGCCGCCGCGCCAGCTTTTCCTCGCCGCCCATGGCGCGCGCGCGCGCCTCGCGTTGAGCCAGTTCTTCGATCAAGGTTTCGAATGCCATCTTCTGCGCTTTCCTTCCATGCGTGTGTCGTGATCGGCCGCGCGGCGGCCGCCTACTGCTTGAACAGCCCCGGGTTGGCCTTGACGAACTCGGACGCGGTGTGGGCGTCGCGGGCGATCAGCTCGGCCAGCGCCTGCGGGGTGGACGATTCCAGCTGGTAGCCTTCATCGCTCAGGCGCTTGTTGATGGCGGGGTCGCGCACGAAATCGCGCGACAGCGCCGCCATGCGTTCGACCACCTCGGGCGGCGTGCCCTTGGGGCCGAACACGCCATACCAGTTGGAGAAATCGGACTTCGACATGCCGCTCTCGAGCATGGTGGGCGTATCGGGGAAGGCATCGCTGCGCTTGCCGGAGGTGACCGCCAGGGCGCGCAGCTTGCCGCTGCGCACGAACGAGGCCAGCACCGGCACGTTGGCGATGACCAGGTCGACCTGGCCGCCCATCGCATCGGCGGCGGCCTGGGCGCCGCCCTTGTACGGAATGTGCGACAGCCTCATCTCGGAACCGCGGTTGAGCATGCCGACCTGCAAGATCAGCGAGGCGCTGGAGATCGAGTACTTCTCGGGATCGGTGCGGGCCAGCTTGATCAGATCGGCCGCGTCCCCGCCCTTGAACTTGGGGCCGGCGGCCACCAGGCAGGGCACCCGCGTAAGCAGGCTGATCGGCGCCAGGTCCTTGGTGGGGTCGAACGGCGGCACCGGGCCGGTGGCCTGGTTGGTGGCCAGGCCGTCGATGCCCACCAGGAAGGTGTAGCCGTCGGGCTTGGACTTGACGACGTAGTCGCTGCCGATATTGGTGGAAGCGCCGGGCCGGTTCTGCACCAGCACCGGTTGCTTCAGGTGCTCGCGCAGGTAGTCGGCGTATTCGCGCGCCAGCCGGTCGGTGGTGCCGCCCGGCGCATACGGCACCACCAGCGTGATGGGCTCGGCGGGCCAGGCGCGCGGCTGCGCGGCGGCCTGCGGGGTGGGCGTGGCCAGCGCCAGGAAGCAGGCCAGGGTGCCCGCGTAGCGGGCCAATCTGCGATCCGACATGTTGTCTCCTCATGTCATGTGCTCTTCTGGTGAGGAGACAATACGAAGCCGCGCGATAATAGTCAAGTTACTTTACTAAAAATAGTAAAGCAGATTTACTATTGTGGCATTCTTGCCGCCAAGGAGAAAGCCCATGCGAGAGGCAGGCGCAGGTCCGGGCAGGGGCGTGGCGCCGCGGCCCGGCCGCGGCTTGGGGGATAATGTCGCGGTCGCCATCCCACGTATACCCATGATCAGCAAAAAACAGTTCGCCACCCTGCAGGCCTCCCGGCAGCGCGGACTCAGCCGCCTGCTGCTATTGGCCAGGCGGGTGTTCCTGGAGCGCGTCGCCGAGGCCATGCAGGCCTCGGGCCTGCAGCCCATGCCGGACGGCTGCGTGATGATCCTGCCCTACATCGACCTGGAGGGCACCCGCAGCACCGTGATCGCGCAGCGCGCCAGCACCACGCGCCAGGCGGTGGGCCAGGTCGTGGCCACGCTGGAGGCCATGGGCCTGGTCGAGAAACGCCCCGACGAAGCCGACAAGCGCGCCGCCGTGGTGTCCTTCACCGACGCGGGAGTGCGCTATCTGATCAAGATGCACGACGTGATCGACCGGGTCGAGAACGAACTGGCCCAGGCCAGCGGCGAGGGCGACATGGAAATCGTGCGCCGCACCCTGGCGCGCATCGCCTACGGGGGGTAAGGGCGCCGGGGGCTCCCGGCGCGCCGGCCCGGCCTCAGGAAATCCGGTCGCACAGCCCGTAGTAGGCCACGGCCAGGCCGATGTACAGGCGCTTGAGCCCATGCAGCGGGATGGGCGCGATGGGGGTGACGGGATAGGGCAGCGGTTCGCCGCCGCTGATTTCGCGCGCCAGGTAGTTGCCCATCTGCGTGGCCAGCGCCACGCCGCGGCCGTTGTAGCCCAGCACGATGCGCAGGTTGGGCGAGGGCTGGTGCACGTGCGGCACGAAGTCGCGCGTCAGCGCCACGCGCCCGCTCCAGCGGTGCACGAACGGCGTGTCGGCCAATTGCGGGTACAGCAGTCGCGCGCCGCGCACCAGATGGTTCCAGTCGGCGTCCGACACGGGGTCGGCGAAGCGGCCGCGTCCGCCCAGGATGAAGCGGCGATCGGCGTCGCGGCGGAAATACAGCAGCAGCCGCCGCGAGTCCGAAGCGACCTCGCCGCCGGGCAGGATGGCCGGCGCCAGGGCGGGGTCCAGCGGGCCGGTGGCCACGATGAAGCTGTTGGCGGCGATGACGGTGCGCCGCAGGCCGGGCCACAGGTCGTCGGTGTAGGCGTTGGTGGCGATCAGCACGTGCTCGGCGCGCACGCTGGCGCCTTGCGCGCAGCGCACCAGCCAGCGGCTGCCCTCGCGCTCCAGCGCCACTACCGGCGACCGGCCATGCACGGCCGCGCCCAGCGACAGCGCGGCCCGCAGCAGCCCCCGGGTGTAGCGCAGCGGCTGGATGCTGCCGGCGCGCCGGTCGATCCAGCCGCCCAGGAAGTGTCCGGTGCCCAGGCGCCGCGCCACTTCGCCGGCGTCCAGTTCGGCCACGTCGGCGCCGCGCGCCCGCCACTGGCGCGCCCGGGCCAGCACGGTGTCGAGCGCCTGGCGCGAGTGCGCCGGCTGGATCCAGCCGCGCCGCACCGGATGGCAGTCCAGGCCGTACCGGTCGATCAGGCCGAACACCGTGTCGGCGGCCGTGCCCACCATGTGCAGCAGCGGCTCGCCGCGTTCGCGGCCGTGGCGCGCCAGGATCTCGTCCGGATCGTGCTTGATGCCAGGGATGACCTGGCCGCCGTTGCGCCCGGAGGCGCCCCAGCCCGGGTCGCGCGCCTCCAGCACGCAGGCGCGCAGGCCGCGTTCGGCCAGGTGCAGGGCGGCCGACAGGCCGGTGATGCCGGCGCCCACTATGGCCACGTCGCAGTCGGCCTGGCCGGCCAGCGGCGCCGTGGCCATCGCGGGCGCGGCAGTGTCCGTCCACACGGAGCGCATGGCGTCGTACGGCAGGGGCGGGGGCATGGTGGGATCAGGCCTGCGGCGCCGTGGGGAAGTCGAAAGGCGTGTCGTCCGCGAAGCGGCTCAGCACGTTGGCGGTGATGCGCGAGACGTTGTTGTCGTAGCCGTTCCAGGCCAGCGAGGCGCCCCAGGTGATCGAACCGGTGGAGAACACCGCGCCGCCGTTCAGGCACTCGTAGAACAGCAGGTCGGCATAGCAGTACTTGGCTTCCTCGCCGTTGATGGTGGGGTGGTGGTAAGTGGTCTCCTCGGGCACCACGTTGTAGTAGCGCGTGTGCTTCTCCGAGCGCGCCACGATGAGCGCGTGCGGCGGCGTGCCCAGGCGGAAGTCGGCGCGGTCGATTTCGTCGCCGGCGGCGCCGCCGCCGCTGCTGCCGAAGTCGCCGATGATCTCCTCGCTCACGCCGTCGAACATGAACGCCACCCGCGGATCATGGCTTTCCGGGCGGCGGCGGTAGTACGAGGAGGCGTCGAAGCCGGTGGCGGTGGTGCCGATGCCCACCAGCGTCTGCGGCGCGATGCCGATGCGCCGCCAGGTGCCGCCGTATTCGCCGTTGTAGCTGTGGTAGCTTTCGCCGGCCGGGGTCTCGCTGTAGCGTGCGCCCGTTTCGGTGCGGCGCAGCTCCATCAGCCAGGGCTTTTCGGGATGGTAGGCGCAGCGCCAGTAAAAGCCGTTGCCGCCCATGTACATCAGCCGTCCGCCCTGCGCCTGGTACGCGACCATGGCCTGCCACATGCGCGTGCTCCAGTACTCGGGATGGGCGCCGGTCATGACGGCGCGGTAGCCCTGCAGCGCGGCCAGGCCCTCGGCGTGCAGCATGTCGTCGGTGATGACGTCGTACTCGAAGCCCTTTTCGTCGAGCCAGTCCAGGAAATGGGTGTCGCCGTTGAGCGACCAGGTGCGGCATTGCAGGTGCATGCTGAACACCGGCCGGCGGCGCGTGGCGTAGTACACGCCATAGCCGTCGGAGTGGGTGTCGTACATGGACAGGCCCAGTTCGCGGTGCTCGCCCAGGTAGGTCTCCCAGGGATAGAGCACCATGAAGTTGCCCGATTTCATCTCCATGCCTTCCTCGTCCAGGCGGTAGTGCGAGTTCGAATAGGCCATGTAGGTGGCGGTCGAGGCGAGAAAGGCGATGCGCTTGCGCGGCGCGCCGGCGCGCGGGCGCACCACGAAGGTGATGCGCTCCTGTTCGCCTGCGGCGCCGGTCAGCCGCGCGGCGTACAGGCCGCTGGGCAGGTCGGCGGGAATATCGAGGCTGAAATCGGTGTCCCAGTTGGCGTCTTCGAGCGTGTCGTCGTGGAAGTGCAGCGCGCCGTAATGGTCGGGGCCGTCCTGCCAGCGCATGATGCTGGCGTCCCAGCGCAGGCCGGGCACGGCGCGCGCGGGCAGGTTCTCGATGCGGCCTTCGGCCCAGGGGATGGCGGTGTTGACGATCACGTCGCTGTCGATCTTCAGGCCGAAGTCCCAGGCGGCCAGCGGCGGCGCGCCGTGGCGCCGCCGCGCCGCCTCCACCCGCAGCTGGGCCAGGTCGTCGTCGCCCGCACGGCACGGCAGCAGGGTGGGAGCGTCGATGCGGCCGTTGTAGTGATGCACATAGGCCGGCGCCTGGCCGCCGGTGGGGCGGGCGCCGAACACCACGGGCAGCGCGTCGGTGGCGGTGGTGGGCAACGGGCTCCAGCGGGCGCCGGCCTGGTCATGGCTGTTGGCCGCCAGCAGCGGATTGGCCGGCACCTGGCGCAGCGTCACCTCGCCGCTGTCGGCGTCGATGCCGACGGCCACCAGATACCATTGGCGGGCCACCACGGCGCGCGCCAGCGTCAGGCGGCGCGCCTTGCCCGCCTGCGCCTGTTCCCAGAACAGGCAGCCGGCCTCGTCCAGGCCCAGGGCGTAGCCCGTGCCCGCGGCGCCGTCGTGGCGCGCCAGGATGACCTGTTCGTGGCCGCTTTGCGGCAGTGTGGGCATGATGGCCAGCAGCCAGCTCCTGGCGCCGCGCGCCGGCTCGGCGAACGGCGGCGCCACCGCGCGCGAACCGGTCTCGGTGTGTTGCGGCCGGCCTTGCACGCCGCGCGCGATGCCAGCCAGCGCGACGGTCTCCTTCAGGCCGGGCGCGCCCGGCGAGGTATCGCCGCTGCGCACGCGCACCAGGTCGGCGTCGTAGCGCAGCGCGCGGGCGCAACTGACCTTGAACTCGATGGTTTCCCCGGGAGCGACGGTCCAGGTGCTGGGGTAGCCAAGTATCTCGTACATAGGGGTTCCGGAAAAGGCGTTGGATTCGAGGGCGTGGGCGTGGCGGCGGGCGGGGCTAGTCCAGGTCGGCCGGCCAGGGATAGGGCGAGTGGATGGCCCAGCGGATCTTGAGAATGGCCCATTGGGCCTCGGCCAGCGTGGCGTAGCGCTCGGCGTGCAGCGCCACGGGGTCGCCGCGCCGCTCGCCCAGCGTGCCGATGGCGTACTCGCTGTAGGGCCGGGTGCACACGATCACCTGCTTGCCCGCCATGGGCTCCATGCGCAGGCGGTTGAGCAGCCGGTTCAGCTTGAGCGGCCGCGTCCTGGTCGTGGTGGTGCGGAAGTGCCGGAGCAGTTCGGCATCCTCGGGCTGGATCTCATACATGGGCGGTCTCCGGTAAGAGGGGCGTCAGCGCTCGCGCTGCGGGGCGGCGAACAGCTCCAGCCCCACGGTGCGTTCGAGCAGCAGCACCAGCGAAAGCGTGAACAGGATCAGGAAGGTGGCGATGGCGGCGATGACCGGGCTGGCGCTTTCCTGGATCTGCGTCAGGATGCGCACCGGCAGGGTGTTGACGTCGGGGGCGATGAGGAAGATCGTCACCGTGGCCTCGTCGAACGACACGATGAAGCAGAACAGGAAGGCCGTGATCAGCCCCGGCCGCAGCATGGGCAGCGTGACGGTGCGCAGCACCTGCAGCGGCGTGGCGCTCAGGCTCATGCTGGCTTCCTCCAGCGCCGGGTCCAGCTTGCGCAGCGCGTTCAGGATGGGGCGGTAGGCAAAGGGCAGGGTGATGATGCAATGCGCCAGCACGATGCCCAGGTAGGTGCCGCCGATGCCCAGCAGGCCCAGCACGCCGAGGAAGGCCACGCCCAGCGCGGCGTTGGGAAACACCAGCGGCAGCATGATCAGGGTTTCGAGCAGCCCGCTGCCGGCGAAGCGGCGCCGCGCCAGCACCAGCGCGGCCAGCAAGGCCGCCGTGGTGCTGATCAGCGCCACCCCCAGCGCCACCGCGGCGCTGACCAGCAGCAGCGAGATCCATTGCCAGTCGGTGAAGAACTCGACATACCAGCGCAGCGACAGCGCATCCAGCGGCACCGAGAAATAGCCGCTCTGGGTGAACGACGAGATGGCGACGACGACGATGGGCAGCGGCAGGAAGCCGAACAGCAGGCACAGCAGCAGCATGCGGGCGGTCTTCATGTCAGGCGCCCCTTCCCGATACGCGCGCGGCCACGCGCCGTTCCAGCCATTGCAGCGGAATGACCAGCGTGAACGCCGTCAGCAGCAGCACCACGGCCATGCTGGCGGCCTTGGGATAATCGAACACCTGCAGCACGTCCTGGTAGATCTGCGTGGCCAGCATGCCGTCGCGCACGCCGCCCAGCAGCAGGGGCGTGACGATGGCGCCGGTCGACAGCAGGTAGACCAGCATGGCGCCGGTGATGACGCCCGGCATGCTCAAGGGCAGCGTGACGTGCCAGAAGGTCTTGAAGGGGCCGGCCGACAGGGTCTGCGAGGCCTCGTCCAGCGAACGGTCCAGGTACAGCAGCACCGCCAGCACCGACACGATGAAAAACGGACAGAACACGTGCACCAGGCCGATGACCACGCCGGTCATGTTGAAGATCAGGCGCAGCGGCGTATCGATGGCGCCGGCCGACAGCAGCATGGAGTTGAGCGTGCCGCGCGGGCCGAGGATGACCATCCAGCCATACGTGCGCACCACCACGCTGACCAGCCAGGGCATGATGACCAGCATCATCAGGAAGTTGCGATTGCCGCGGTAGCGCGCGATGGCGTAGGCGATCGGATAGCCGACCAGGGCCGCGCACAGCGTCACCGCCACGGCGATGACGATGGTGCGCACCAGCACCGCCACGTAATCGGGACGTCCGAAGAAGCGCACGAAATTATCCAGCCCCCAGCCGGCGCCGGTGTGCAGCGATTCGACCACCAGGTAGCCGACGCCGACCACGAACAGCGCCACCAGCAGGGCCGGCGGCGCCAGCAGCAACAGGGGAGGCCGGATCGCGCGCATCATCGCCGCCGCGTCAGCGCGCCGCGCCGGCCATGGCGCGCTCGACCGCTTCGATGCGGCTCTTGCGCGTCTTGGCGATCAGGTTCCAGTCGGGCTGGTACAACTGGTCGCGCAGCTTGTCCAGCGGCTGGCCGAGTTCCTTCTCGGCCGCCGGCGACAGCCTGGCCTGGCTGTTGAGTGGCATGTAGCCGGCGATCTCGGCGATGCGCTGCTGGCCTTCGGGCTGGCCGACGTACTCCAGCCATTTCATGTAGTGCTCGCGGCCTTGCGCGCCCTTGGGCACCACCACCAGGTACGGCAGCATGAGCGCGCCTTCCTTGGGCACCACCAGTTCGACGTTGCGCTGCCCGTCGCGCTGCATCTGCCAGACGCGGGTGGAGTAATAGGGCGCCGCGGCCACCTCGCCGCGCTGCAGCAGCTGGTTCATCTGCGCCATCGAGCTGTACATGGTCAGCGCGTTCTTGCCCAGCGCCGTCAGCAGTTCCAGGCCCTTGGCGGTGTCGCGCTCGCTGCCGCCCTCGGCCACCGACATGATGGTCAGGTCGTAGGCCGAGCTGTACACCGGGCGCGTGACCGACAGCTTGCCGGCCCACTTGGGATCGGCCAGGTTCTTCCACGACGCGAAGTCGGCCGGCTTGGCCAGGTCGGTGTTGACGGCGATGCCGTAGTAGGCGAAGTAGGTGCTGACGCCGATCAGGCGGCCATTGGGCGCCTTGAGCAGGTATTTGTCCGGCACGTTCTTGAGCGCCGGGAAATCGGCCATGTCGAAATCCTCGAGCAGGCCGTCTTCGTACATCTGGGCCGCCTCGAACAGCGAGGAGAGCACCGCGTTGAACTTGGGGGCGCCTTTCTGGGCCCGCACCTGCGCCTCGGGGGTGGGCACCTCGACGATCTTCACCTCCAGCTTGCCGGCCTTCATGAAGGGGTCGGCGTACGCCTCGCGCCAGGCCTTGCCGACCCCGCCGCCCCAGGTGGCCATGGTGATGTCCTGCGCGGGCGCGGCGGCCGAGGCCCCCAGCATCGAGGCGGCCAGCGCCCACTTGGCAAATCGCTGCGTGATGTTCATGTTGGCTCCTGGAGAGTGCTGCGAGTCAAAGGGATACGACACAGACGCGCCGGTCGTCCCAGGTCAGGCCGACCGTGGCGCCCGGCTCGGGCGGCGCGCCGTCATCGGCGCCGTGCCAGTCGGCCAGCAGCTTGCGCTGGCCCACGGCCAGCCACAGGCGTGTGTTCTGCCCGGCATAGACGCGGCGCAGCACGGTGGCGCGCAGGCGGCCTTGCTCGAGGGCGGCGATGCGCAGGTGCTGCGGACGCAGCGAGACGCCGACCCGCGCGCCCTCGGCCCATTGCGCGGCGGGCGGCTGCAGGCTGCAATCCCAGTCGGCCAGCCGCACGCGCGGCGCGCCGCCGGCCTGGCGGTCGACGGTGCCTTCGAGAAAATTGGTGTCGCCCACGAACTCGGCCACGAAGCGGGTGGCCGGACGTTCGTAGATGGCCGCCGGCGTGTCGACCTGCTCGATCGCGCCGTTGCGGAACACCGCGATGCGGTCGGACATGGTCAGGGCCTCTTCCTGGTCGTGCGTGACGAAGATGAAGGTCGTGCCCAGCGACTCCTGGATCTGCTTGAGCTCGGTCTGCATCTGGCGCCGGATCTTCATGTCCAGCGCGCCCAGCGGCTCGTCGAGCAGCAGCACGCGCGGCTCGGTGACGATGGCCCGGGCCAGCGCCACGCGCTGCTTCTGGCCGCCGGATATCTGGCCGATGTAGCGCTCGCCGTAGCCGGCCAGGCCCACCATCTCCAGCGCCTGCGCCACCTTGGCCTGGCGCCGGGCCGGCGGCACGCGGCGGATCTTCAGGCCATAGCCGATGTTCTCGGCCACGTTGAGATGGGGGAACAGCGCCAGGCTCTGGAACACCATGCCCAGCGGGCGGCGGTAGGGCGGCGCGGCGACGATGGAGCGGCCGTCGATGCGCACGTCGCCGGCGGTGGGCGCCTCGAAGCCGGCGATGATGCGGATCAGCGTGGTCTTGCCGCAGCCGCTGGGGCCCAGCAAAGTGAGGAATTCGCCTTCGCGCACGTCCAGGTCGATGCCGGCCAGGGCCGTGGTCGGACCGAACGTTTTGGTGACGCCGGATATCTCGAGGATCCGGGTGTCGCGATGCGGGGGATGACCTTCCATGCTCGAACAGCCTCGGGTTTGCGGCTAGGCGATGTCGGCAGGATAGGGGAACGGGTATGCTCTGGCAATAATGTTTACCCGTAAAACGGTTTAGAATTACCGTACAGCGATAATAAACACCCGAAATTCGGGTAAACGAGGAGTCCGTATGCTTGATTACGACGAAGAACTGGCCAGCAATGCCATGTTCAACCAGTCGTTCGCCAAGGGGTTGAAAGCGCTGTTCGCCTTCCAGGGCCACCAGAGCGCCATGTCGCTGTCCGAACTGGCCGCGCGGCTGGACGCCAGCATCAGCTCGGTGCAGCGCACCGTCTTCACCCTGGAGCGCCTGGGCCTGATCAGCAAGTCGCCCAAGACCCGCAAGTACTCGCTGACGCTGCGCGTGCTGGAGCTGGGCTGCAACTACATTTCGGCCGACGCGCTGGTCGAGGCGGCCAATCCGTTCCTGGCCGAGCTGTCGAACATCACCGGCGAGACGGTCAACCTGACCGAGCCGCTGGAGCGCGAGATGGTCTACGTGTCGCGCGTGGTGGCGGCCAAGTTCATTCCCATCCACATGCCCATCGGCAGCCGTATCCCCATGTATTGCACGGCGTCGGGCCGCGCCTACCTCAGCGCGCTGGACGACGCCCGCGCGCAGGCCATCCTCGACGGCTCGGCGCTCAAGCGCCACACGCCGTGGACGGAAACCGATCCGGCGCGCCTGCGCGCCCTGATCGAGCAGGCGCGCGTCAGCGGCGTGGCGCACAACAAGGAAGAGCTGTTCCTGGGGGACATGACGCTGGCCGCGCCCATCGTGGGCGGACGCGGCGCGCCGGTGGCCTGCGTGCACATCGTCGCGCCCACCAGCCGCTGGACCCAGGAAGAGGCCTTCGCGCGGCTGGCGCCGCCGTTGCGCGATTGCGCGCGCGGCATCGCCAACGCGGTGCGCGCCTTCACCTGAGCCGGGGGCCTCAGTTGGCCACGTAGCCGCCGTCGACCGGCAGCGTCACGCCCGTGATGTAGGCGGCCCAGTCGCTGGCCAGGAAGCAGATGGCGTTGACCACGTCGTCGACCGAACCGGGGCGCGCCAGCGGCACGCGGGCCAGGAAGCGTGTCAGTCCCTCGGGGTCGGCCACCGTGGCGCGCGTCATGTCGGTGACGGTCAGCCCGGGCGCCACGGCGTTGACGCGGATGCCGTCGGCGCCCAGCTCCAGCGCCAGCGCCTGCGTCATCTGCTTGATGCCGCCCTTGGACGCCGTGTAGGCGGCCGAATTCTTCACCGCCACGAACGAATGGATGGAGGCGATGTTGACGATGCAGCCGCGCGTGGCGCGCAGCTGCGGATAGAAGGCCTGCGCGGCCAGGTACGGGCCGTTCAGGTTGACGTCCAGCGTGGCGGTCCAGAAATCGCGCGCCCGCGGGTCGGTGAAGGCGCTGCGCAGCAGCACCCCCGCGTTGTTGACCAGCACGCCGCATGGCCCCAACCGCTCCTGCGCGTCGCGCGCGGCCGCCAGCAGGGCATCCTGGTCGGTGACGCTGATCGCGTAGGCGGCGGCCGCGCCGCCCAGCGCGGCGATGCGCGCGCAGGTATCGTGCGCGGCCTCGCCGTTGATGTCGATCACCGCCACGGCGGCGCCGGCCTGGGCCAGCCGCAGCGCGGCGGCCCGGCCGATGCCGGCGCCGGCGCCCGTGACGACCGCGCTGCGGCCGGACAGGTCGAGGGCCGGCGCGATGGACGGTACTGCCGTCATGGCGCGCAGCGTCAGGCGAGGTGGCGCTGCATGAACGCCACCGAGCGTTCCTCGGCCAGCGCGGCGGCCGCGGCGTCCCAGTGCTCGCCGCCGGGGCGGGCGAACGCGTGGTCGCAGCCTTCATAGACGTGCGGCTCGCATTGCGGCAGCTTGCCGGCCGCCTCGAGGATGACGGCGCGCGCCTCGGGCGGCACGAAGCGGTCCAGCTCGGCCACGTGCAGCAGCATGGGCGCGGCCTGCGCGCCCACCGTGGGCAGCAACTGGTCCAGCATCACGCCGTAGTAGCTGACCGCGCATTGCACCGGGGTGTCCATGGCCAGGCGCACGGCCAGGCGTCCGCCCAGGCAGTAGCCCAGGCCGGCGACCTTGCCGCCGCTGCGTTCGGCCAGCCAGGCGCGGGCGGTGTCCAGGTCGGCGATGGCCTGGTCCTCGTCCATGGCCTGCATCAGCCGCACGGCCTGGCCGAAATCGGCCTCGGAGGTCGGGTCCAGCTGCACGCCCGGCTCCTGGCGCCAGAAAAGGTCCGGGCACAGCACGTCGAAGCCCAGCCGGGCCCATTGGTCGGCGGCGGCGCGCATGGCGGGGTTGATGCCGAAGATCTCCTGGATCAGCACCAGGCCCGGCGCGCCGGCCGTGGGCGCCGGGGCGTGATAGGCCTCGAAGGTCTGGCCATCGCGGGTCTTGAGCGTGATCATGGTCATGTCGGATAGTCCTTTGCGTTGCGGTGGAACAGGCAACGCCCGCGCGGCGGGCGTCACGAAGATTGAGCAGCCGAGAAATCGATGCTGACTTTCTCGGGGTGATGCAGCGAGCGCACGTACTCGACCAGCGCGCCGTCGGCCTCGTGCAGCCAGGCGTTGACCTGCAGCGCCGGCGCGCCGGCTGGCAGGCCCAGTGCGGCGCTGGCATAGGCGGGTACGGCCACGGCGGTGACGCGGTGGCGCAGGCGCGCCACCTTCAGACTGTACACGCGCTCGATGACCGCATAGACGGAATCCATCTCGCCATGCAGCAGCGGCGCGATGCCCTGGTAGCGGCCGGGCACGAATACGCGGGTCCAGGTCGAGGGCGCGTCGTCGCCGACCAGGCGCCGGGTGCCGGTGACGCGCAGCCATTGGCCGGTGGCGTTGGGCAGCGCGGCCAGGCCGGGTTCGCCGCCCGAGCCCTCGACGATGGCGGTGTCGTCGATGCGCATGAGCGACTGGCCGGCGAACTCCAGCGCGTGGGCCAGGCCGTCCATGTGCTGCACGTAGCGGTGGCCGGGCGTATTGCGCAGGATGCGGGTGCCCAGGCGCTTGACGCGTTCGACCATGCCGTGCTCGACCAGGATCTCCATCGCGTCGCGTATCGTGGCCCGGCTCACGCCCAGGCGCGCGGCCAGCTCGACTTCGGTGGGCAGGATGCTGCCCACCGGCATGGTGGCGATGTCGCCCATCAGGTCCTGGGCCACGCGGCGGTACAGCGGCGTTTTCTTGTCGGAATCGGTCATGGCGGGCATGGATCTCAGTTGCGCAGCGTGCCGGGCAGCCACAGGACGATCTCGGGCCACACGGCCAGGGCCATGGCCCACGCCAGCAGCAGGAAAAAGAACGGCAGCGTGGCGCGCGCCACGAAGCTGAGCGAGCGCCCCGTGATCGATTGGATCACGAACAGGTTGAAGCCGACCGGCGGCGTGATCTGCGCCATCTCGACCACCACCACCAGGAAGATGCCGAACCAGATCGCATCGTAGCCCGCCGCCACCACCAGCGGCAGGGCGATGGGCAGGGTCAGCACGATGATGGAGGTGCCGTCCAGGAACATGCCCAGCGCCACGTAGAACAGCAGCAGCAGCGCGATCAGCAGCAGCGGCGACAGGCCCAGCTCGCCGATGCGCGCGGCCACGTACTTGGGCAGGCCGAGGTAGCTCATGGCCACCGAGATCAGCGCCGCGCCGGCCAGGATCAACCCTATCATCGAGCAGGTGCGCACCGCGCTGCGGCCGGCGGCCACCAGGCTGGCGCGCGTGAGCGAACGCTGCAGCAGCCCGATCGCCAGCGCGCCCAGCACGCCCACGGCGGCGACCTCGGACGGGCCGGCGATGCCCAGGTAGAGCGCGCCCATGATGGCGGCGATCAGCCCGATCACCGGCAGGATCTGCGTCAGCCCGGCGATGCGCTCGCGCAGCGTGTAGCCCCGGCCGGCGCCGGCGGGGCGGCGGCCGCGCAGCGCGATGTAGGCCATGTAGACGGCCGCCAGGCCCAGGCCGGGCACCACGCCGGCGATGAACAGCTCGACGATGGACTGCTCGGCCAGCACGCCGTAGACGATCATGATGAGGCTGGGCGGAATCAGGAACCCCAGCGTGCCGGCGCCGGCCAGCGAGCCGATCGACAGGCGCGCGTCATAGCCGCGCTGCTGCAGCTCGGGCAGGGTGACGCGGCCGACGATCTGGGTGGTCGCCACCGACGAGCCGCAGATGGCGGCAAACAAGGTGCAGCCCAGCACGTTGACGTGCGTCAGGCCGCCGGGCAGGCGTCCCACCCAGGGCGCCAGCCCCGCGAACAGCGAACGGCCCACGCTGGTCTTGGCCAGGATCTCGCCCATCAGCACGAACAGCGGCAGCGACAGCAGTTCCTGGCTGGTCGACGAGGTCCAGACGATCTGGCCGGCCAGCACCTCCAGGGGCAGGTTGGGCTTGAACAGCAGCAACAGGAAGTAGGCCGCGCCGAACAGGCTCAGGCTGACCCATATCGAGGCGCCCAGGAACAGCAGCAGCAAGGCGGCGGTGACGACGGTGATGGCGATCATGATGGCGGGGCGGCGCGGGTCAATGGCCGGCGGCGCGGCCGCCGTCGGTTTCGGCCTGGCGGCCGGTCAGCTGGCGCAGCAGGCGTGCGAGGAAGGCCAGCGCCAGCAGCGCGGCGCCGGCCAGCACGACAGCCTGCGGGATGGCCAGCGGGGTCTGCATCACGGTGTTCGACACCAGCCCGCGCGAGATCGACTTGCCGGTCAGGCGCGCCAGCGCGAAGACAATGACCGCCGACAGCGCCAGGCCGGCGCAACTGGCCGCGATATCCAGCAAGCGCCCCAGCCGCGCGGGCAGCGCATCGCGCAGGAACAGGACGCGGATGTGGGCGCCATGGCGCAGCGCCGCCCCCATGCCCAGGAAGAACGCCGCGGCCATGCCGTAGGCGCAGTACTCCCACGAGAACGGGATGCTGTGGCCCATGGCGCGCGCACCCACTTCGGCCAGCATCAGGGCGGCGATGCCGTACAGCAGGGCGATGGCAAGGTTCTCGGCGCCGGCGCACAGCGCGTCGATCAGGCGTAGCAGGCGATCCATGGCGGCTCGCTCAGGGCTGCTTGCGGTCTTGCAGATAGGCGTCGAGCAGCTGGCGCGCCTGCGGGCCGGCCTGGCGGGCGAAGGCGTCCCACATCGGGCGGCCCACGGCGGCCACGCGCGCGCTGAGCGCCTCCGAGGGGGCGGCGATGGCGACCTTGTGCTCGCGCAGGATGGCCAGGTCCTTCTCGTCCTGGGCGGCGCTGATCTGCCAGAAGCGCGGTTCGAGCTCGGCGGCCGCGGCCTGCACGGCCTGTTGCTGCGCGGCGCTCAGCTTGTCCCACGCGTCCAGGTTGACCGTCACCAGGCTGAGCGAGGTGGCCCAGTTCAGCGGCAGGAAGTGCGGCGTGAACTCCCAGAACTTGCCGTCCACGCCCGAGGACGCGGAGGTGCCCACGCCATCGATGGTGCCCGCGGCCAGCGCCGGCACGACTTCGCCCCACGGCATCTGGGTGGGCGCCGCGCCCAGCTGGGCCATGAATTCGTAGGCCGCCTTGTCGTGGGCGCGCAGCTTCTGGCCCTTCATGTCCTCGGGGGTGGACAGCGGCTTGCGGCTGAACAGCCCGGGCGAAGGCCACGGCACGGCGTACAGGATGCGCTGGTTGTGGGCGGCGGCGATGCGGTCGTAGACCGGGCGGGCGTGGCGCAGGAACGTTTTCATGTCGTCCTGGCCGGCGATCAGCCCGGGCAGGGCGTCCATGCCCAGCAACGGCTCGACGCCGGCCTGCTGCGACACCAGCATGTCGGCCACTTGCACGATGCCGGATTCGACCGCCATCAGCGTGTCGGGCCCCTTGACGTTCAGCTCGCCGCCGGCGTGCACCGTGATCAGCACCTGGCCGTCGGTGGCCTCGCGCACCTTGGCGGCGAACGCCTCGGCGTTGCGGCTGTGGAAGTTGCCCGCCGGCCAGGCCAGCGACATATCCCAGCGCTGCTGGGCATGGGCGGCCGCGGCGGCGGTCAGGGCGCATGCGCCCAGCGCGGCGCGAAGCAGGAAACGGACGGCGGCGGACATAGGCTTTCCCTTGGCTAATAAGTTCGTACTTATTTAATAAGTCCGAATCTTATTGGCGAAGCGACCCGCCGGACACTAGGGAAAACACGGGCCGCCGCGGCGGCCCCGCGTTCAGCGCGCGTACATGGCGGCGAAGTCGGGCACCGGGTCCGGATGATCCAGACCCAGGCGCTTGCACAGCAGCACCAGGCCTTCGACCATCAGCGCGGCCGCCAGCGAGGCCGTGGTGCCGTTGACGTCGTGCGGCGGGCTGACCGTATTGACGTCGATGGCGACGATGTTCAGGCCGGCCAGTCCGCGCAGGAACGCGATCGCCTCGCGCGCGCTCAGGCCGCCCCAGCTGGGCGCGCACACCCCGGGCGCGCAGGACGGGTCCAGCACGTCCATGTCCAGGCACAGGTAGACCGGCCGCTCGCCCAGGCGCGCGCGCAGGTCCTGCAGCACCTCGGCCATGCCGCGCGCCAGCAGCTCGTTGAGCGGGATGATCCGGTAGCCGAAGTGGCGCGCGTGGCGAAACACATGCTGGGTGAAGGTGGTGCCGCGCGTGCCGATATGGAACGCCAGCGAGGTGTCCACGCAGCCTTCCAGCGCCGCGTGCGTGAACTGCGTGCCGGCGTTGTATTCCTTGCCCTTGACGAAGGTATTGGTGTCGGTGTGCGAGTCGAGGTGGATGACCGCCAGGCCTGGATGGCGCTTGCCGACCGCGCGCAGTTGCGGCAGCGACACGCTGCCGTCGCCGCCCATGGTGACCGGCACCGCGCCGCCGTCGACGATGGCGCCGACCGCCTGCTCGATGCGCTCGAAGGCGTCGAGGATGTCGCTGGGCACCACGCGCACGTTGCCGCAATCGATTACCCCGAGCCGCTGCAGCGGGTTGTAGTCGGCCAGCTCGGGGTTGAAGGTGCGCATCAGGCGCGACTGTTCGCGGATCGATTGCGGGCCCTGGCGCGCGCCGATGCGAAACGCGTGCGTGCCGCAATCGAAGGGGATGCCCAGGATGGCCGCCTTGGCGCCGTCGATGGCGTGGCGATGGGGCACGCCCATGAAGGTAGGGGGCGTGTCGCACAAGGCATGCAGCGCGCTGGGGGATGGCATGGCAGAGGTCTCCTGGCGGCGTGGCGCCGCCCATGTCGGTTCAGGGGATGCGGCGGCAGCGCGCCGTTATTGCATGCTGACGCCGGCCGCGCGGGCGATGTCGCGCCAGCGCTGCAGGTCGCCTTGCAGCGTCCGGGCGAACGCCTGGGGTTCGCCGGCCTGCGCGACCACGCTCAGGCGCACGAACTGTTCGCCGATGGCCGGGTCTTTCATGACCTGGGCCAGCGCCTGCTGCAGTTTGTCCACGATCGGCTGCGGCAGCCCGTCCGGGCCGAGAATGCCCCACCAGGTCAGGAAGGTGAGCCCGGGCATGCCGGCCTCGGCGAAGGTGGGCACGCCGGGAAAGGCCGGCAGCCGCTGCGGCGCGGTCATGGCCAGCACCTGCAGCTTGCCCGAGGCGACGAAAGGCTGCGCCGAGGCATAGGTCGAGAACGAACCGTCCACGATGCCGGCCACGGTGTCGGTCAACGCCGGCGCCGAGCCGCGGTACGGAATGTGGTTCAGCGAGATGCCCGCTTCGTGCTGCATGAGTTCGAGCAGCAGGTGGGTCGAGGTGCCGGCGCCGGCGCTGGCGGCCTTCAGCCTGCCCGGGTGCGCCTTGGCCTGGGCGATGAAATCGTCGAGGTCCTTGACCCGCCCGGCCGGCGCGTAGAGGAACGAGGGCGAGGTGCCGATGATGCCGACCGGGGCGAAGTCCTTGATGGGGTCGTAGGTCACGGCCGGGTTGACCGCCGCGTTGACCACCAGCGGGCTGTCGGCCAGCAGCAGCGTATAGCCATCGGCAGCGGCGCGGGCCACGAACGTGGTGCCGATCGCGGTGGCCGCGCCGGACTTGTTCAGCACCACCACGGGCTGGCCCAGGATCTCGCCCAGCGGCTTGGCCAGCAGGCGGCCCAGCACATCCGAGCTGCCGCCGGCCGGGTAGGGCACCACCAGCTCGATCGGACGGGTGGGCCAGTCGGTCGCCGGCTGGGCGCAGGCCGCGGCCGCTGCCAGCAGGCCGGTCATGGCCAGCGTGGATTGAACGAGCAGGCGCCGGGCGGCGGGCATAGTACGGATCATGGCGGTTTTCCCCTTGGTTCGAATCATCAGCCGGTAGTACCCTTTGCGCAGTCTCCGGCCGTGGCACCGAGTGTAGGAGGGTGTGCGGCGCGCCGGTTATAAGCATTCAAGGGGCATGCTGGCGGTTTGCTTATACGCGCGCCGCCCGCCGCGCCGCACCATGCCAGGGGAACGCATGCGCTTGCGCCATATCGAGGTTTTCCACGCCGTGATGGTCGGCGGGTCGCTGAGCGCGGCGGCCCGGCTGCTGAACATGACCCAGCCGGCCGTCTCGCAGACCATGAACAGTCTGGAACTGCAGCTGGGCTTCGCGCTGTTCCAGCGCGTCAAGGGCCGGCTCGCGCCCACGCCCGAGGCGCACGCGCTGCACGCCGAAGTGGAGAAGCTCAACAGCCAGCTCGACGCGGTCAAGCTGATGGCCGTCAACCTGCGCCAGGACGGGCCGGCGCGCCTGCGCATCCTGGCCGCGCCGGCGCTGGCGATGGAGGTGGTGCCGGACGCGCTGGCCGCCTTCATGGCCGACAACCCCAACGCGCGCATGACGGTCAAGACCGGCTACTCGGGCGACATCCTGGCCGCCTTGCTGCTGCGCGATGCCGATATCGGCCTGGTCTACCGCTGCGCGCCGCAGGCGCTGATCCGCCAGGAAACGGTGGGCCGCGGCACGCTGGTCTGCGTGGCGCCGGCCGACCGCTACGCCGGACGCGACCACGTCACGCTGGCCGACCTGCGCGACAGTACCGTGTTCGTGCCGGAGCGGCGCCACCCCATGGGCCGCCGGCTGGCGCAACTGTGCGCCGACCAGGCGCTGGACGCGGACAACCACGTCGAGATCGAGCAGTTCCACGTGGCGCTCAAGCTGGCCACCGCCGGGCTGGGCGTGGCCCTGGTGGATTCGCTCACCGCGCTGGGCGCCGACCCGCGCCGGATGCGCATCCTGGCGCTGCGGCCGGAAGTGGGCTTCGAGGTCTGCGTCGCCTATCCGGAGTTCGACGCGCATCCGCACCTGTCGCACCGTTTCGCGCGGTGCGTGCGGGAGGTGGTGGCCGCACGCCAGGCGCGCATGGCGCCGGGGTAGGCGGCGCCATGCGCCGTGCGTTCAGCGCGCTGCGTCGCAGGCGGCCATGGCGGCGACGCGTAGCTGCGGGTCCTGGGCGGCGAGGGCGCGCTGCAGGCAGGCGTCGTAGCCGCTGGCCGATTGCAAGGGCGGGCCCTCTACCTGCTGCGCCAGCGAGGCGTCGAACCTGCGCAGCGCGCGCATGAGGACTTCGTTCTCGCGGCGATAGCCTTCGGCGATGGCGGTGGCGCCGCCGGTGCGGGCCCACATGTTGAAATGCTGCGCGTCTTCGCCGCTGGCGTCGGCAATGTGCCGCAGCTCCCGGTCGAAGAAGGCGACCTTGATGCGGGCGACCGAATCGTCCGTCGGATACGCATAGACATCGACGATCGCCAGCACGTCGCCGCTGGCCTGCGGCAGTTGGGCCAGGCTTACCTGTTCGACGCTGCCGAAATAGCGCTTCAGGGATGCCGCGACCCAGGCCAGCGGGTAATCGGGGTCGAACAGTTCAGCCCCGGCGCTGGCGATCGTGGCGTCGCCGAAGCGTTTGCCCTGCGCCATGGCGCGCGCGTTATCGTGGATTTTCCGTTTCCAGGCCGCGTTGGCCAGGGTGTTTTCGCTCAGTACCGCCACCGCCTTGACGTCGGGTCCGGCCGGCACCTTGGCCAGCGGCGATTTGGGGCGCTCGCCGGGGAAGATGCCGGCGGCGGCGTCCTTTTGCGGCGGAACGGGTGGCGCCCCGGCGCAGGCCGCCAGCAGCAGGGCGCACGAGAGGGCGCATAGCCGCATCATGGCGCCGGGCAGGCGGCGCATGCGATCGCCGGTCACTTTGGCGCCCCCAATGGATCATAGTTGCCGAGGTGGTAGGGGCAGCCGGGCGCGGCCGGGTCCGGGCAGCGCCCGCCGCCCTGCGGGCCGGCCGAGCGCAGGTCGTACTGGGGCGAGTAGCCCGATCTCGACGGCGTGGCGGGCGGCCGTTGCGCGCCAGCCTGCTGCGCCTGCGCGGCCGCGGAGGTGATCGCCGCCGCCGCGCCCAGGCCTGAAACGATGCTGTTGAAGGCGGCGTCGCGCGCCCTGCCACCGGACACTGCCGCGTCGAAGCCGGCCTGCTTCGATGCGGGGTCGAAGCCGCCGGGTGCCAGGCCGGCGGAGAACGCCCGGGACGCGCCGCTATCGTCGGGCGCCGGGGCGGACTCGCTGGCCGCGAAGGCGCTCTTGCGGGCGCAGATGGCGCAGCCCTGCACCTTGACGTTGGCCGCCTTGATGGGCGAGGTGCCGGAGGTGGATTCGGTGTCCTGGTTGCGGCGCGTCAACACCGTGGTGTAGGGCGTCTGGTCGATCAGATACGACACGCGCGAGCAGGCGGGAGCCGAGCTTTGCACCAGCAGTTCCGCCGAGTAGGAGGGCGCGCTGCCCTGAGTCTTGAGGATCTTGACCGTGGCGCTGCAGGTGCCGACCTGCCGCGCGCAGTCGCATTCGAAGGCATCGAAGGCCAGCGCCGGCGAGGCCAGCCACAAAGCCGGCAGCACGGACATCAACCCGTTGCGCAGCAGCGTCCACATCGTTCGTCTCCCGTATGCGCGCCAGGGCGCGGCATTCATCGGAACGATTGTGCGGGCTGCGGGGGCGAGCGCGCGCCCCCCATTTGGGGGGCGCCGCGCCAGGTGCGCTATCTGGCGGTCTCGATGCTCCACCCTTGCGGCGGATAGTCGTAGAACGCGTACGGGTGGGTGTCGACGTTGGATTTGTCCACCACGGTGATGGGGACGTTGAAATGCGGGTACGGCACGCTGCGGGTCGGTTTGTCCAGCGGCGGCATGGGCAGTCCTTCGTGCTCGCGGATGGCGTACTGGACGATGAGGCGGCCCATGATGACCCCCGGCTCGGAGGCGACCGCGAGCAGGCGGCCTTCGCGGATCATGGCCTCGTTTTCCTTGACCATGGCCGAGGTCAGCACCTTGACCGGGCGATTGGCCTGGCGGGCGGCCCGTACCGCGCCCATGCCGAGGAAGGTAACCGGGGTGAACACATATTCCGCGTCAGGCGTGCGCATCAGCAGGTCCTGCGTCTGCGCCATGCCGTCGGCCAGGCTCATCTCGCCGCGGAAGGCCGCCGGCGCCAGCTTGGCGCCGCAGGCCGAGGCGACCTCCTTGAAACCTTCGTAGCGCAGCCTGGACCATTCCAGCCCGGCGGCTCCCGGCACGATGATGACTTGCTTGCCCCGGGCCCCATCGTCGCACAGCGCCTTGCCCAGCACCTTGCCGATCAGGGTGTCGTCCTGCAGCACGCCGAAGGCGACCTTGTCGCTGTTGACCGGAATGCCGGCGGAGATGGTCTTGATGCCGGACCTGGCCAGGTCCGCGACCACCGGGTCGTAGCCGGAATAAGCCGCCGGCGACAGCACGGCGTAGTCCACGCCCAGGGTCTTGAACGACTGCAGCTGGGCGAACTGCTGCTGCACGTTGCCGTAGGCGCCGGCCACCGCCACCTGCACCACTTCCACGTTGCTGCGCCGGGCTTCGTCGACGATGCCGTAGGCGATGCCCTTGTAGAAGTTGTCGAGCAGGTGCACCACCGTCACGCCCAGCTTGAGCGGCTTCTTGGCGACGATGGGATCGACGATGCCCTGCAGGCGGTCGCCTTCGGGATCCTTGGCCTGCGCCGGCAGGCTGGCCAGGGCGCATGCCGCCAGGGCCAGGCCGGCGGCCCGGCGCGCCAGCACTGGCCGCCGCGAGGTTTTGCCGAAGAGTTTCATGGTTGTGTTCCCCTTGTAGTGTGGCGGGCGCGGGCCCGTTTCAGCTTCGACGAAAGCGGTCCAGGATGACCGCGATGATGATGACCACGCCGACGACCAGCGTCTGGAAGTACGCCGACACGCCGGTGATGTTCATGGCATTGGAGAGCACGGACAGCACCAGCACGCCCAGGAAAACCTGGACGATGCTGCCGCTTCCCCCGGTCAGGGCCACGCCGCCGAGGACGACGGCGGCGATCGATTGCAGGGTCAGGCCGGGCACGGCCACCGGCTGCGCCGAGCTGGTCCAGGCGGTCAGCACCACCGCGCCCACCGCCGCGCACAGTCCGCTGGCCGCGTACACCAGCACGGTGTAGCGCTGCACGTTCACGCCGGCCTTGGAGGCCGCCGACTCGCTCGAACCCAGCGCGTAGACGTAGCGCCCGAACACCGTGCGCCGCAGCACGAAGGCGGCCGACAAGGTCACGGCGGCGGCGATCCAGACCATGTTGGGCAAGCCCAGGGTCCTGCCGAAGCCCACCGCGTTGACATAGGGCGCCGGGACATCGTAGATGGGCACGCCGCCCGACAGGATCAGCGCAATGGCCTGGGTCACCGACAGCATGCCCAGCGTCACCACCAGGGGGGTGGTGCGAAAGCGCGCGATGATGTAGCCCGACAGCACGCCGGCGGCCAGCCCCACGGCCAGCATCACGGCCAGCCCGGCAGGGATGCCCCAGGCCGGCATGGCCAGCACGCCGGCCACGCCGGCCAGCGACAGCACGGACGACATGGACAGGTCCAGGCCGCCGCGCAGGATGGCGAAGGCCTGGCC
Source organism: Bordetella genomosp. 6 (assembly GCF_002119705.1). Lineage (NCBI taxonomy): Bacteria > Pseudomonadati > Pseudomonadota > Betaproteobacteria > Burkholderiales > Alcaligenaceae > Bordetella > Bordetella genomosp. 6. Next base: position 2,337,264 of record NZ_CP021107.1, on the reverse strand, counting down.
CACCGAGAGGATCAGCAGGGGCACCAGCTGGCAGGCCAGGTTGGTCAGGTTGTCCAGCGACGCGAACCGCGGTTCGACAAGGCTGGCGACCAGCGCGATCAGCGCGATGAGCAGCGGCAGGATGGCGTCGGCCAGGCGCGCGCCGGACGCCGGGCGCGCGGCGCGGGATACGGCCAGGGTCTTAGTGTGCATGCTGGGGCTCCCGTTGGCCGAGGACGTCGGCGACGATATGGGGTTGGCATTGCGGGCCAGGCTGCGCATAACGCGCGACGGCCGTGCCATGGAAAAAGGTGTAGACGGTGTCGCACAGCGCGATCACCTCGGGCAGGTCGCTGGACAGCATCACGACAGTCAGCCCTTGGGCGGCGGCGGCGCGCACTTGTTCGTGGATGTGCTGCTTGGCCAGGATGTCCACGCCCGCGGTGGGCTCGTGCAGCAGCAGCAACTGGCGCGCCGCGCCCAGGGCGCGGGCCAGCAGCGCCTTTTGCTGGTTGCCGCCGCTCAGGCTTTCGATCGGGTCGGCCGGGTCGCCATGCTTGACGCCGGCGCGCTCGAGCTGTTCGCGCGCCAAGGCGGCTTCGCGGTCCGGATCGATGCAGCGCCAGCGGCTGACGCGATCGAACTGGGTCAGCATCAGGTTCTCGCGGATCGACCGGCCGGTCAGCACGCCGTGGCTCTGGCGGCCCGCCGGCAACAGGCCCACGCCCTGGCGCAGGGCCGCGGCCGGATGGCGCGGCCGGTAGGGGGCGCCGTTCAGGTAGTAGTCCGCGCGCGGCGGCCCGTCCAGGCCCACCAGCCCGTACATCAACTCGCCCGCGCCGCAGCCCAGCACGCCGTAGAAGCCGACCACTTCGCCGGCGCGGGCCTCGATCTCGGACAGCGCGCCGCCGGCCGGCAGGGCAATGCGCAGGCGCGTGGGGCCGAGCTGGCGCGCCGGCCCGGCGCCGGCCGCCAGCACTTCGCGGCGCCCGGTCAGCTTCTCCAGCACCGTTGCGCCGGTGACGCCGGCGCGCAGGTCGAACGAATCGACATGCCGGCCGTTGCGCATGATGGTGACGCAGTCGCCCACCGCCTCGACGTCGTCCATATGGTGCGTGACCAGGATGCAGGCGATGCCCTCGGCGCGCAGGCCGCGCACCACCTCGAAGAAGCGCTGCTTTTCGGCCGCGCCCAGCATGGCGGTCGGTTCATCGAAGATGACGATGCGCGGGCTGGCCATCAGGGACTTGGCGATTTCCACCAACTGCTGCATGCCGGCGGGCAACTGGCGCACCGGCGTCTCCATGTCCAGGTCCAGGCCCAGGCGCGCCAGCACCGCGCCGACCCGCGCGGTCTCGGCCGCGCGCCGCAAGGGCGACCAGGGCCGGCGCGCCGCCTCGGCCCCCAGGCACAGGTTGGCGCGCACCGACAGGTCAGGCGCCAGCGACAGCTCCTGGTAGACCACGGCGATGCCGCGCCGGCGCGCGTCGCTGGCGTCGGCCAGGCGAACCTCCTGCCCGTCGAGAAGCAGCGCGCCGCTGTCGGCCGGGAACAGGCCGGCAATGATCTTGCCGATGGTGGATTTGCCGGCGCCGTTCTCGCCCAGCAGGCAATGCACCTTGCCGGCCTCGAACGAGATGGACACATCGGCCAGCGCCTGGGTGGCGCCGAAGCGCTTGCTGATCCGCCGCAGGCGTAGCAGCGGCGGCGGTTGAGGGGCAGGCGCCGCGCTCGCGGCGCCTTCGGAATGCATCATGGCGGCAACTCCCGGATGGCTGTCTGAGGCGGCGCTGGATCAGATGACAGGGTTTTCCAGCACGCCTATCGGTTCGGCGCGCACCCGCACCACGTCCCCGGGGCGCAGGTACCGTGGCGGCGTGAAGCCGATGCCCACGCCCACCGGCGTGCCGGTGGCGATGATGTCGCCCGGTTGCAGGGTGATCGAGGCGCCGATGGCGCGCACCAGGGTGGGAATGTCGAAAATCAGGTCGGACAGCCGGGCGGACTGGCGCGGTTCGCCATTGACCTCGCAGGCGATCCGCAGCGCTCCGATGTCGTCGATCTCGTCGGCGGTGACCAGCGTGGGGCCCATCGGGCAGAAGCCGTCGATACCCTTGCCCAGCAGCCACTGGCTATGCCGCTTCTGCAAGCCGCGCGACGTTACGTCGTTGACCAGGGTGTAGCCGAATACGAAAGACCAGGGGTCGTCGCCCGCCGCGACGCGCCCGGCCTTGCCGATGACGACCGCCAGTTCGGCCTCGTAGTCGACCGAATCGCACGGGTCCAGCGCGCTGTCGATGGCGTCGCCAGGGCCGCTGATTGAAGAGGCCGGCTTGCTGAAGATGATGGGGGCGGCGGGAATGGCGCCGGCGGCGGCGCTCGAATCGAAGCCGCTCTGGGCGAACTCGCGCGCGTGTTCGTGGTAGTTCTTGCCGACGCAGAACACGTTGCGCGGCGGATTGGGCAGCGGCGCCAGCACGCGTACCGTGGACAGGGGCACCGTATGGCGCGCCTGCGCCACCCGTTGCGCGATGTCGCCGGCCAATTGCCCGTGCCGGCGCACCAGCGTCAGGAGATCGGGCAGGTCCATCGCCGCGGTGAGATCGACGATGGTGTCAGGGCTGGCCAGGGCGCCGACGCGCCGGCGGCCGTCGGGCAGTTCGAAGCTGAGGTATTTCACGTTGGATTTCCGTTGCGGATGGGGATCAGTCGCGCGCGCGCACGACGGCCTCGACTTCGATCAGGAATGCTTCCTTGACCAGGCGGTCCACGACCAGCAGCGTGTTCGGGGCATAGGCCTTGCCGGCGAACAGGGTCGGAAACAGTTCGGCGCGCTTGCGCATGAAATGCGGGATGTCCTGCGAATGCACCAGGTACGTGGTGAACTTGGCGACGTCGTTGAAGTCGGCGCCCAGTCCGGCCAGCACGTCGCGCAGATTGGCGAAAACCTGGTCGAATTGCGCATCGAAGTCGCCTTCGCCGACCACGGCGCCGTCGGCGCCCACCGCCAGCTGGCCAGCGACGAAAAGCAGGTCGCCGGCGCGTACTCGCGTGGCGTGCGAATACAGGCCCTGCGCCGGCGCGGCGCCTTCGGGGTTGAGGTACTGAACGGCTGCTCGACTCATGCTCGTGTCCTTTCATGGGGCCGCCGCGCGGCGGCCAATGGTGGAAGAAAAGGGGGGTTACTGCACCAGGCGGCCGCTGGCGCTTTCCTGGTCATACTCGTAGACGCCCGCCAGGAAAATCTTGGTGCGCTCGTACCACTTGCGCACGCGTGGCGCCGGCGCCGTGCGGTCGACGGGCTTGCCGCCCTTGAAGATGTAGTCGAAGCGGCTGGGGCGCTGCAGCAGGGTGATGTCCTCGAGCGGATTGCCCGGCAGCACCAGCACGTCGGCCAGGCGGCCAGCCTCCAGCTTGCCGACTTCGTGCCCGTGGCGCGCCAGCAGCCGCGTGCAGGCCAGCGTGTTGGCGTGGATGGCCTGCAGGGGCGTCAGGCCCAGCAACTTGACGAAGATTTCCATTTCGCGGGCATGCCAGTGCCCGTACGGCACCGGCGACCAGCCGCTTTCGCTGCCGGCCAGCAAGGGCACGCCCGCGTCGTAGGCGCGCCTCAGGTTCACGCTGGCCGCTTCGATCTCGTGGCGAAAGGCCTGGGCGCCGGAAGCCCCCGCGTGCGATTGCTTGGCCTCGACCAGGTTGACCAGCAGGGTCAGCGTGGGCGTGATGACGCACTGATTCTTCAGGCACGCCTCGATGCCTTCGTCGTCGATATAGGAAGCGTGGAAGAGGTTGTCGAAACCGGCCTGGGCGGCGTACAGCGCGGCGTCGCGCGAGCGCGCATGCACGCTGCACAGGCGTCCCAGCCGGTGCGTCTCGTCGGCGATGATCTTGAATTCTTCATAGGTGAATGCCGAGGACCCCAGCGCGTCCGGCGTGATCAGGTTGTCGTTCGAGCCCGAGACCTTGATGGCGTCGACCTCGTCCTTGACCTGATAGCGGATCGCTTCGACCAGATCGTCGCGCGTCTTGACCAGCACCGCGCTCTGTCCCGGCGGGAACGCCATTTCGTTGGGAAACGAGTCCTCCAGTCCCTGGTGGTTGGTCAGCTGCTTGCCGGAGACCGTGAAGCGCGGGCCTTCGAACATGCCGGTGTCGATGGCGTCGCGCACGGCCTGGGCGATGTTGTAGCTGGTGGCCGCGTCGAAGGCGCTGGTCACGCCGGCCTGCAGCACTTTGCGGGCGTACCACAGCGCCTTGGCGGTGCGGAACTCGACCGGGGTGTAGAGCGCGTTCTCTTCTTCCGAGCGCGATTCGCCGAAAGAGATATGGGTGTGGGCGTCGATCAGGCCCGGCATGATGGTGCGGCCGGGCAGGTCCACCACCTCGAATCCGTCGCCGGCATACTGCGCCGGCAAGCCTGCTTGCGGGCCGACCCAGGCGATGCGTTCGCCTTCGGTGACGACGGCGCCTTGTTCCAGCGCCGGGCCGAGCGTGCCGTCTATGACCCTGCCTTTGAGTACGTAGCCTGTTTTCATGGGGATAGTCAGAGAGAGAAGGGAAGTGCGCCGAACCGCTGGAGCACTATGGCGAGGAAAACGTCGGGCCGCTCGAACGCCACCGAGTGCGAACACCCCGCCAGCAGCACCAGGTCGGCGTCGGCCAGCCTTTCACTGATCTGGCGCGAGGCGGCGGCCGGGAAGGCCGTGTCGTCGCGGCCATGCAGCAAGGTCACCGGGCAGCGGATGCCGCGCAAGGTCTGCTCCGAAAGGGTGGCCGCCGCGATGTAGGTGGCGGGGGGCGCGTCGAACATGGCGTCGAAATAGTCGGCATAGCCTGGCGCGAAGATGACGGGCTCGCGCACGGCCAGGTAGGCGTCGTCGATCACGGCGTGATCGTGGATCAATCCCCGCAGCGCCTGCACCAGTTCCGGGCGGCTGCGCGGGCATTTCCAGGTACGGCGGGTGGCGTCGTTCGGCGTGAAGGGCACGCCCATGGTGCCGGTGGTCACGACGCCGCGTACCGCCGGGTTGTCGCTGGCCACCGTCAGCGCCAGGGCGCCGGCCAGCGAGTGGCCGACCACGCCGATCGGGCCGCCGCCAAGGTGCGCCACCATGGCCCGCACCTGGCGCACCCACATGTCGAAGTCGAAGTAGGGCGCGGCCGGCTTGCGCCCGCTCTGTCCGAAGCCGACCAGGTCCATGGCGACCACGTCGAAGCGGCGGGCCAGCGCCGGCAGCACCGTGCGCCAGTTGCCCAGGCTCGAAGCCCCCGGCCCCGAACCATGGACCAGCAACAGCAGCGGACCGTTGCCGCCGCGCAGGTAGGCGCAGGGGATGCCTTCGAAGGGAAGATGGTTGAGCGTGTATCCGTCGGGCAATGACATGGCGTTGAAATGGTTGATTTACATAAAAATGGATTCTATGTATCTCAATGGATCAAAACAATGTATCGTAAACCCGAACAGTAGAATCCATACTTGTATTCAAAATCAGTTGTTGGCCCGGCATGTGCTACCATTGCCGCTCCACCGATCAGCCACATCATGAAAAACGCGAAAAACGGACGCACCCTCAATGCCGAGGTCTACGAGCAGTTGCGCGAGCAGATCCTCACCGGGCAATTCGCGCCGCGCCAGCGGCTCAAGGTCTCCCAGTTATCCGAACAACATGGCGTCAGCCTGAATGTGGTGCGCGAGGCGCTCAATCGCCTGGCGGGCGAGCAACTGGTCGAGCTGCAGCCGCAGTTCGGTTTCGCGGTGCGGGGGCTGTCGGCGGAAGATCTGGTGGATCTTTTCCAGCAACGCGGTGTGGTTGAAAGCCTGGCGTTGCGCCAGTCGATTGCGCGCGGCGACCTGAACTGGCAGTCGGACGTGGTGGCCGCCCACCATCGCCTCGGCGGCACCGCCATCGTTTCGCCGGAAGATCCGCAGAAACTGAATCCCGACTGGCTGGCGCGCCACGAAGAATTCAACCTGGTCATGATGCGCGCCTGCGGCAGCCCGCGGCTGTTGCAAATGGTGCGGCAGCTCGCAGAGGCTTCGGCCATCTACCAGCGCGCGCTGTTGCCGTTGACCGCGGTGGCCGCCGAACTCGAAACCGAGCACGACGATTTGCTGCAGCGCATCCTCGACGGCGACGCCGATGGCGCCGTGGGCGTGCTGCTCAAGCACCTGGACCAGACGCGCGACGCCATGCTGCCGCTGCTGGCCCGGCGGCACGATCTCGCCGCCCAGGCGTGACCTCCAAATCGCCTTTGAGAAATCAGGTTAAGAAATAGGCCTAATTTATTGTTATATATTGAATAAATAGTAATTCATATTGATGGCCAGCGCCTTGGCCGGCGCAATTATCGAATCTTCACAGCCAGGCGGCCTTCAGGACGGCGGCCGCGCTCGCTGGCGGCGCTTGCGCGGCGCCAGCAGCGGCGATTCGCCGATGCGCGGGGCGGCAAAGTGCGCGGCGGGCACGGGCCGCGGCAATCCTTCGTCCTGCGCCGATGCGACCCAGTCGGGAACGGCGATCTGCCGGCGCTCGCTCAGCCTCTTCATCCCCTCGTTCCATTCCCACAGCATGCGCAAGCCGACTGGCTCGAAACCCGGCGTATGGCGGATGTGCGCCTTGAGTCGCGGCACGGTGTCGGCGATCGCCGAACACACCCGGTCGACCAGCTCGCGCTGCGCAGCGGGCGTGAAACCGAGGTGCTGCTGCAGGTAACGCCACAGGGCCTTGGACATGGTCCACGACTTGCGGCCGTCGAGCGCCATGCCGGGCGGATTGGCCGCATATCGGTCGTAGGCAAGAATCGTCAACATGTCATAGACCGGCGCGATGCGCACGTCGTCGATCGTGTCATAGAGAAGGGCAAGATTCTTGGCGTGGCAATCCGCGTTGCCCAAAGCGAAACTCAGCAGCAGCGTGATCGCGAGTTGGGTGCGGGCCTGCAGCCGTCCTTCCGGCCGCACGTAATCGCTGGCCACGCGGGCCACGCGCTCCCAGGTGCTTTCGTATTTTTCGTCGGCTGACAGGCCCAGCAGGCTGCAGAAGTCCTCGAAGCCCAGGCGGCGGTCCGTAGCCGGATCGATGTCGAATCGCTCGACCACCAGCACTTGTCCGTCGTCGGACACGCTGGTGCGCGCCACCGGGATACCGGTGCCTTGCGCGGCCGTCATGCATAGATGCTCGTTGAGGGCCACGAAGGGTTGATGCTCCGAGCTGCCCTTGACGATATGCCGCTCGGTGGCGATGGTGCCCTTGCGAAAGAGAGCCTGGGTTGCCGGCGTAAGGAATTTGGGAACCACGCCCGAGACGCCGGAGGCGGCGTATCGGGCCATCAGTTCCAGAAAGACCTGTTGCGATGCCGGCCCGTGCAGCAGCGGATCCAGGCTCTCGAGCGCCATTGCGGGCTCGAGCGTTTCGCCTGCGCTGACCTGGACGCGGCCGATCATGTTCGGGCCGACGACGGCCAGCAGATCCAGCTGCTTGGCGCCCAGTTGGGGGCCGAGCTGTTCCTTGAGCAGCATGAGAAGAAATCCCTCGGGCAGGCTTACCTGGAAGAAGGGATGCAGCGTTGGCCAGCTCCAGGGTTCGGCGCGCACCGGCATCGTCAGCGATGCGAACTTGGCCGGGTCCGTTTCGGGCAGGTAGGCCAGCCGGTGCTGGAAGCCATCGGGGCTGTCGAGGATGGCGACTCGGGTGCCGTGGACGAAGACGTTCAGCTTCAAGACGGGTCCTTGGCGTCGCTCAGGCGGCCGCGTCGCTCGGCCAGCAGATCGTCGAGATCAGGACGGCGCACGGTCGGCTTGAACTCGAATTCCAGGTCCAGGGCCTGCAGCAGCGTCAGCAGCTTGTTCAGCGAAAAGTCGCTCGCCGAACCGGCCTCGAAGCGGGAGATGGCTTCCTGGCGCATGCCCGTCGCGGCGGCCAGCTCGCGCTGGGTCTTGCGGGCCTGTTTGCGCAAGGTCCTGAAACGCGCCCCCACGTCTGGCAGCGTCTTCATCGAAAAATATGCGTTAGAAAGCATAAATTTACCCTGGCTGAGCAAAAAATGTCATACAACGCATAAAAACATGGCACCTCTCGAGAAAGTGGCGTCACTTTTTATGCGAATAGAAGCATATTTTAGCGGCTAACGAAGAAATTATGCATCCTTTCGCATAATTTTGTGGCTCCGTCACGCCATATGGCACCCGCTGTGTACTGGCCGGATCCATCGCATGGCAGAAGGCTTCATGTCGAAACCACTTTAAATAATTAAGATTAAAAAATTAATTTAATTATATGATATATAAGGTATATTAAAATAATGGAATCGATTTTCGCAGTGCGCTCCAGCACAGGCGCGCCGGGCTGGTGGTACGCTGGATGGCATTCGTCCAACCATCCCTGTTTATGAACGATTCCATTCCCGACGGTTTCGCGCCCTGGCGACCGGGCAGCCCCTTCATGGCCCACCTGGCCGATCTAGGCGCCTTCTACGTGCGCGAGGCCGACGATGTGCTGGCCGTGCGCGTGGGGCCGCCGCATACCAACATGCACGGCATTGCGCACGGCGGGCTGCTGGCCACGCTGGCCGACAGCGCGCTGGGCTACTGCATCTCGCGGCGGGCGCAGGCGTCGGTGGTCACGGTGCAGATGTCGGTCGAATACCTGAGCGCGGTCAAGCCGGGCGACTGGCTGCAGGCGCGGGTGCGCATCGACAAGCAGGGGCGCCGGCTCATCTACGCCACCTGCCTGCTGCAGGTCGAAGACAAGCTGATGCTCAAGGCCAACGCAGTGTTCGCCGTGCGGGCCGCGCCGGCGCCGGTTTCGGACGGCTAGCCGCCCGGCGTGGTGGAGGCCGATTCGTCGCCGGCCGGGCGGGCGTGGCGGCGGCGGGCCGCCAGCCACTTGCCGGCCGCCACCACCACCAGCGCCCCGGCGGCTTCCACGGCCAGCTTCAGCATGGGCGCGGGCTCGCCCCAGCGCTCGACCACGAAGATGTCGGTGATGAGCATGCCGCCGGCGATCCAGCCCAGCAGGCCGGCGCCCAGGGTGACGACCAGCGGGAAGCGGTCTATCAGCTTGAGCACCAGCGTGCTGCCCCAGACGATGATGGGCACGCTCACGCACAGGCCGAAGATCACGTAGTACAGCTGGTGGTCGGCCTGCGCGTTCTGGGCCGCGCCGGCGATGGCGATGACGTTGTCCAGGCTCATGGCGAAATCGGCCAGGATGATGGTGCGGATCGCCGCCAGCACCGAGGTGCCGCCGGTGATGTTGCCGTGCGCATCTTCATGCGGGGCCAGCAGCTTGATGCCGATCCAGACCAGCAGCAGGCAGCCCAGCGCCTTGAGAAACGGGATGTCGAGCAGGACCAGCGCGAAGGCGATCAACAGCACGCGCAGCAGCACCGCGCCGGCGGTGCCCCACAGGATGCCCTTGATGCGCTGCTTGTGAGGCAGGTTGCGGCAGGCCAGCGCGATCACGACGGCGTTATCGCCGCCGAGCAGGATGTCGATCAGAACGATCTGGAATATGGCGCCCCAATGGAACGTCTCGATGGCCTCGACCATAAGTAGTCCGCCGAAAGGACGATGGAGCGCCGCATCGACGCGGCCCGCAGGCCACTCCCTTGAAAGACACGCTCTCGCCGATTCTAGGCAGGGCGGCGGGCGGATCGGCCAGTACCGGTGACGCGCTCAGGGTTACTGGGCCGGGGCGCGGCGCGCGCCGGTCGTCGCGGCGCGGCCTTGGCGCGGTTCCTATGCGGCCGCGGCGCGTCCGCCGTCGATCTGGAAGATCGAGCCGGTGACGTGGCGCGATTCCTCGCTGGCCAGGAACACCGCCATCGCGGCGATTTCGTCGGGCTCGGGCAGGCCCAGCAGGTGGCGCGATACCGCCGCGGCGACGCGCGGATCCTCATCGATGAAGCGCGCCATGCGCTCGGACAGCACGGCGCCGGGCGCGATGGCGTTGCAGCGCACGCGCTGCTCGGCGAACTCCACCGCCATCGAGCGCGTGAGCGCATGCACGCCGCCCTTGGCGGCCGTGTAGGCGTCGCGCCCTTTCAGGCCGCGCAGGGCCGCGATCGACCCCATGTTGACGACTGCGCCGCCGCCGGCCGCGGCGATGCGCGGGATGGCATGCCGGCAGCACAGCACGGTGCCCAGCAGGTCGATGTTGATGGCGCGCCAGAATTCCTCCAGCGCGAACTCCACCACCGAGCGGTCGTTCAGGCTGGAGCCGCCGGCGTTGTTGACCAGGATGTGCAGCGGCCCATGCTCGGCCTCGGCCAGCGCCGTCGCCTGTCGCACGCTGTCCTCGTCGGTCACGTCCAGGCGCGCGAAGCGGGCGCGCGCGCCGGTTGCGGCCAGCTCCGCGGCCAGGGCCTGGCCGCGCTCCACATCGATATCGCCCAGCAGCACGCTCGCGCCTTCGGCGCAGAAGCGGCGCGCCATGGCCGCGCCGATGCCGACGGCCGCGCCGGTGATAAGGGCGTTGCGCCCCGAAAGTCGTCCCATAGTGTGTCCTGGTGAGGGCCGGGCCGCATCGGCCCGGCCCGATGGTTCATTCGAGCCGGGTGCCCGAGCGCTTGACGATCTCGTCCCAGCGGGCGATCTCGTCCTGGATGAACTGGCCGAAGGCCGGGCCATCGAGCGTCTTGATGTCCATGCCCAGGGACTCCAGGCGCTCGCGGATGGCCGGCTGCTGCACGGCGGCGATCATATCGGCCGACAGCTTCTCGGCAATCGGCGCGGGCGTGTCCGCCGGGGCCAGCACGCCGAACCATGCGCGCACGTTGAAGCCTTCCAGCCCTTGCTCGGCCACCGTGGGCAGATCGGGGAAGGCCGACGAGCGGTGCGCGGCGGTGACCGCGATCGGACGCACCTTGCCGCTCTTGATGAAAGGCAGCGCGGCGGGCACGTCGACGAACATCAGCTGCACCTGGCCCGACACCAGGTCGGTCAGCGCCGGCACGCTGCCGCGATACGGCACGTGCAACAGTTCCACGCCGGCGGCCAGCTTGAACAGCTGGCCCGACAGGTGTTGCGAGCTGCCGTTGCCGGCCGACCCATAGGCGACCTTGCCGGGGTTGGCGCGCAGGTACTCGATCAACGTCGGGATCGAGGTCACCGGCAGGTCGTTGTTGACCAGCACGATATTGGTCTGCTCGGCCAGCAGGGCCAGCGGCGTGAAACCCTTGACCGGATCGTAGGGCAGACGCTCGCCATAGAGCGCGGGATTGATGCCGTGGGTGGCGATGGTGCCCATGCCGATGGTGTAGCCATCGGGCTTGGCGCGCGCCAGCAGGTCGGTGCCGATATTGCCGCTGGCGCCGGTGCGGTTTTCCACCACGATCGACTGGCCGTAGCGGGTGGAGAGTTCGCTGGCCATGGTGCGCGCCAGCGTGTCGAGCACGCCGCCGGTGGAGAACGCCACCAGCAGATGAATCGGCTTGTCGGGGTAGGTACCGGTACTGGCGGCCGCCGGGGCGGCCATGAATCCAGCCGAGCCCACCACGGCCAAGGCATGGGCAAATCGGCGTATCAATCGCATGCGAGTCTCCATCTTGTTGTTGTGACTGAAGGCAGGCGACGATCTCGCCCGCGCCAGGCGCACATTAAGGCAGACCCGGGCGGGCAGGCAAAACCAAATCTTTTTATGGATTCAGCAGAATATTTTATGAATGCGCACGCGCCGCCGGCGCGGCGGCCTGCAAAGCCGGCCAGGCCCCGGCGCGTCAGAAGATCAGCGCGACGGTGCCCAGCACGGTGCTGTCGCTGTCGAGCCGGCGCGTGCTGCTGATGGTCGGCGTCCAGCGCAGGCTGAACGACAGCGAGCGCTGGTCGGCCAGCTTGCGGTCGTAGGTGAGGATGGGGCCAAGCGCCCAGTCGCGGCCCTTGAAACCGTTCAGGCGATCGGCCGTCGGGCCCTTGTCCGACCCCAGCTGCTGCTGGGTGCCGACGATCAGGCCGGCGCCCACGTCGTTGCTGAACAGCTTGCGGCCCATCAGCTCCAGGCCGAGGATCGGCGCGTTGCGGTAGTCGGTGGCGGTGTTGCGGGTATAGAACTGCACGTTGGCCATGGCGTCGAGCTGCAGGCCGTGCTCGGGAAACATGCCGGTATAGGCCACCTGCGGAATGAAGGTCCAGTTGTTCAGGCTGGGGTTGGCCAGCGCGTCGGCGTCGTACTTGCCGGTCGGCGCCCAGATGCTCAGGCTCAGGGCCAGGTGCTGGGTTTCGGAAAAGTGGTAGCCGGCGATCAGGGGCGTGAAGTTCAGGTCGAACAGATTGGACGCGATGTCGCTTTCCTGCGCCGCGCGTCCGCGCTCGCCGGCCAGCGTAGCGGTGGTCTTGAGCCACAGGTACGGGACGGTCAGGCTGGAGGCGAAGTTCCAGCGCCCGGGGCCGGTGTCCCAGGTCTTCATGAGCGTGGCCAGGGTCAGGGCCATTTCGGCGTCCAGGCCCAGCGAGGTCTTGCCCGCCACCGGCACTTCGCGGCTGCCGCCTATCCTGCCGTCGAGGTATAGCTGGCCCAGGCTCAGCACCGTAATGGGTTGCGGCGATACCACACCGGCATTGGGCTGCACCGTCGTGCCCGTGACCAGCCGGCCCAGCGCGCCTTCGGTGGCGCGCGCCGCGCCGGGCAGGCCGGCCAACGCCAGGGCCAGGCCGGCGCTGCATAGACGCCATGAAAACCTGCTGCGCATATTGCCTCCACGCTCGCTGCACAGGATGCCGCACGGATGAGCAGCCAGGCGGCGGATGGCATCCGGAGCATGAGGAGCTGACCCGCGGATGCATGCTGGCTGGCTGCCCGCCCGCCGAGTTTCTGCCGATTCCCCAGCACCGTCAAGCCAGTGCGCGAGGTTACGGATTGCCCCAAAATTGATGACAAGTGAAAACAAAACTGGGTATCCTGCCAAGGTCGAATATCTTCCCGGCGTGGATCGGGAGACATTCAGCTGGATCTGGCAAGCCTTGGCGGTACCGTGTTGGCGATGGCGCCCGGTCGGTAGGGCGCTCCGTTCTCAGACGCGTGACGGAGAAGGGCAGTGAAGCAGCAGCTGAAGATCGCATTGGCGATGGTGGCTATCGTCGGCGCCGCGGGCGCGCTCGGCGCCTATGTGGCGGGTACGTCCGACGCCCCGCAGGAGCCCGCCGTCAGGCTGGGCGACGGCAAGACGGGGCCGGCCGACATGGCCTGGATTCCCGGCCACCAGTTCCTCATGGGCAATGACCACAAGCTGTCGCAGCCCAACGAGCGTCCCGCGCACCAGGTGCGGGTCAGCGGGTTCTGGATGGACGTGCACGACGTCACCAACGCGCAGTTCCGCCGCTTCGTGCAAGCCACCGGCTACCTCACCACCGCCGAACGCAAGCCGCGCTGGGAAGATCTGCGGCCGCAGCTGCCGCCTGGCACGCCGCGCCCGGACGACAGCCAGCTGGTGCCCGGCGCCATGGTGTTCGTGGGCACCCAGACCGAGGTCTCGTTGCGCGACTATTCGCGCTGGTGGCGCTTCGTGCCCGGCGCCAACTGGCGCCACCCGCAAGGGCCGGGCAGCAGCATCGACGGCAAGGACGACCACCCGGTGGTGCAGGTGTCGTACGAGGATGCGCAGGCCTATGCCCGCTGGGCCGGCAAGCGCCTGCCGACCGAGGCCGAATGGGAGTTCGCCGCGCGCGGCGGGCTGGAGCAGGCCACCTACACCTGGGGCGACGAACTGCTGCCGCAGGGCCAGGCGATGGCCAATATCTGGGATACGCGCCAGCAGCAGCCGTTTCCCGTCGTCAAGGACGAGAAAGTGCAGGTCGGCACGACGCCGGTGGGCAGCTTCGCGCCCAATGGCTACGGCCTTTACGACATGGCCGGCAATGTGTGGCAATGGACGGCCGACTGGTACCGGGCCGATGCGTTCCGGATCCAGGCCCAGTACCGCGAACCTCCGCTCGATCCGGCCGGTCCGGCCGACAGTTTCGACCCGGACGACGGCAATGTGCCGGCCTCGGCGCCCAAGCGGGTGACGCGCGGCGGATCCTTCCTGTGCAGCGACACCTATTGCATCAGCTACCGTGCCAGCGCGCGGCGGGGCACCGATCCGCTCAATCCCATGTCGCATCTGGGCTTTCGGACAGTGATGACGCCCGAGCAATGGAAGCTGGCCCAGGCCCGCCAGGGCCGCGTCGCCAGCCGCTGAGCCGGCGCGCGCCGGCCGCCCGCGCAGGCTGCGCGGACACACACAGGAGCATGCATGGCCAATCGTGATGGCATTCTGGCGTTGGAACAGGCCGTGTCCGCGGCGGTGCTGGGGCAGGCGGCGGTGATCCGCCACGTGCTGGTGGCCCTGCTGGCCGACGGCCACGTGCTGCTCGAAAGCCTGCCGGGCCTGGCCAAGACGCGCACGGTCAAGGCGCTGGCGGCGCACCTGGACGCGACCATGCGGCGCATCCAGTTCACGCCCGACCTGCTGCCTTCGGACATCACCGGCGCCGACGTGCTGCAGCAGGACGCCGAAGGCCGCCAGCGCATCGAGTTCCAGCAGGGGCCCCTGTTCGGCAACCTGGTGCTGGCCGACGAGATCAACCGCGCGCCCGCCAAAGTGCAATCGGCCCTGCTGGAAGCGATGGAAGAGCGGCAGATCACGGTGGGCGGGGTGACGCGGCCGATGGCGCCGCTGTTCATGGTGCTGGCCACCCAGAATCCCATCGAGCAGGAGGGCACATACCCGCTGCCCGAAGCGCAGATGGACCGTTTCCTGATGAAGATCCGGCTGGACTATCCGGCCGCCGACGACGAGGTCGCGATGCTGGCCCTGCTGCGCGCCGCGCCGCAGGCCGGCGCGGCCGCCGGGACGCGCCTCTCCCAGGACGAGCTGTTCGCCTGCCGGGACGCGGCGGCCGCCCTGTATGTGGCGCCGGCGGTCGACCGCTACATCGTGGACCTGGTCAACGCGACGCGGCGGCCGGCCGACTACGACGCCGAGCTGGGCCGCTGGATACAGATCGGCGCCAGTCCGCGCGGCGCCATCGCGCTGGACCGCGCGGCGCGCGCGCATGGCTGGCTGGCCGGGGCCGATTTCAGTTCGCCCGACGACGTGCGCGCGGTGGCGCATCCCGTGCTGCGCCACCGCCTGCACCTGTCGTACGACGCGGTGGCCGACGGCGTCACGGCCGAACAGGTCATCGACCGGCTGCTGGACACCGTGGCCGTGCCCGCCTAGGAACGCCGATGCCACGCGCCGCCCACCCTGTCCACCCGCCATTGCCCGAACTGGTGGCGCTGGAGGCGGCCGTGGGCGGCCTGTCGTTCGTCGCCGGCCCGCCGCTGGGCAGCGTGCTGGCCGGCCAGCATGGATCGCGGCTGCGCGGCCGCGGGCTGGATTTCGCCGAGCTGCGGCGCTACGTGCCGGGCGACGATTTGCGCCAGCTCGACCCGCGCGCCTCGCTGCGCTATGGCAAGCCGTACCTGCGCGCCTATACCGAGGAGCGCGACCGGCCCGCGATGATCGTGGTGGACCAGCGCATGAGCATGTATTTTGGGTCGGTGCGCGCCTTCAAGTGCGCGGTGGCGGCCCGCCTGGCGGCGCTGGCGGCCTGGACCGCCTATCGCGGCGGCGACCGGGTCGGCGGCCTGGTGTTCGACGACGACGGCGTGCGCGCGTTCAAGCCGCTGCGCAGCCGCGACCGGGTGCAGGCGCTGCTGGCGGAAGTGGCGCGCGCCAACGCCAGCCTGTCGGCGGCGCGGCCCGAGCGGCAGGCTGCCGCCGTCCTGAATGGGGCCTTGCGCGGCGCGCTGGCGCATGCGCCGCACGATTGCCTGCTGTGCATCGTGAGCGACTTCGCCGGCGCCGACGCCGACACCTTGCGCGCGCTGCGCCTCTTGGCGCGGCACAACGACGTGGTGGCGATGCTGGTGTTCGATCCCATGGCGCAGGACCTGCCGCGCCGCGGCCGGCTGGTGGTGACGCAGGGCGAGCTGCAGCTGGAGATCGCCGTGGGCCGGCAGCGCGAGCGCCAGCCGCTGGCCGATTTCTTCAGCGGCCGGCTGCGCGAGGTGGCCGACCTGCTGCGGCGCAGCCGCGTGCCGCTGCTGTCGATCGACACGGCCGAGGACGAAGTGGTGCAACTGCGCCGCGCGCTGGGGCGCCTGCAGACGGGAGGACGGCGATGAGCGATGCGCTGCCCGGCCTGGACCAGTTGCAGGAGCTGCCGCTGCCGGCGGCGGTGCCGTATTGGCCGCAGACCTGGGGCTGGGCGGTGCTGGCTGCGCTTGTGCTGGTCGGCGCGGCATGGGCCGGCTACGCGGGCTGGCGCCACCGGCGCCGCAACCGGTATCGGCGCCAGGCGCTGGCCGAGCTGGCGCGGCTGGCGCGCGCCTCGGCCGCCGATCCGCTGGCCGCGCGCGCCTTGCCGGGCCTGCTCAAGCGGACCGCGCTGGCGGCCGGCCAGCCCGCCGTGGCGCCGCTGGGCGGCCAGGCGTGGCTGGCGCACCTTGCGCAGGATGGCGGGCGCGCCGTGTTTCCGGACGACGGCGCGCGCATCCTGGCGCTGCTGGCCTATGCCCCGGACGCCGCCGTGCGGGCGCTGGACGCGCCGGCGCTGGCGCGCCTGTTCGCGGCCAGCCGCCGCTGGATGGAGAGCCATCATGTGGCGGCTTGAATATCCGTGGCTGCTCGCCGCCGCGCCGCTGGCGCTGGCGGCCTATCGCTGGCTGCCGGCCTATGTGCAGGGCCGGCAGGCGCTGCGCCTGCCTTTTTTCGACACCATGGCCACGCTGACCGGCAAGTCGCCCACGCGCCCGGGCGTGCAGCGCGGCCGGGCCCAGTTGTGGCTGAACGCCGCCGTATGGCTGCTGCTGGTGCTGGCGCTGGCGCGTCCGCAATGGGTCGAGCCGCCGCTCACGCATGTGGAGCCCATGCGCGACATCCTGCTGGCCGTGGATATCTCGCAGTCCATGGACAGCGAGGATTTCCGCGATGCGCAGGGCCGGCCGGCGTCGCGCTGGCAGGCGGTCCAGGCGGTGGTGGGCGATTTCATCGACAAGCGGCCCGACGACCGGCTGGGGCTGATCGTGTTCGGCACCGGCGCGTACCCGCAGGCTCCGCTGACGCGCGACCACGCCGCGCTGCGGCTGCTGCTGCGGCACACGGCGGTCGGCATGGCCGGGCCCAACACCGCGCTGGGCGATGCCATCGGCCTGGGCATCCGCATGCTGGATCACGCCAGGGAGCGCGACAAGGTATTGATCCTGCTGACCGACGGCAATGACACGGCCAGCGCCGTGCCGCCGGCGCGCGCGGCCGAGCTGGCCGCGCGGCACCAGGTCGTGGTGCACACCATCGGCATCGGCGACCCGGCCGCCACCGGCGAGGACCGGGTGGATTTCGACGCCTTGCGCGACATCGCGCGCATCGCCGGCGGGCGTTTCTTCCGCGCCCACGACCGGGCGTCGCTGCAGGAGGTGTACGCGACGCTGGACCGCATCACGCCGCACGAAGTCCGCACGCTGCGCCACCAGCCCAAGCGCGAGGATTTCTGGATGCCGCTGGGCGCGGCGCTGGCCTTGCTGGCGCTGTGGCATGGCGGGGCGGCCCTGGCCGCCTGGCGTGCGAGGCGCCCGGACCGGCGACCGCGCCGGGAGGACGCATGGACATAGACCTGAGCGCCTTCCATTTCCTGCGTCCGTGGTGGCTGCTGGCCGTGCCGGTGGCGGCGCTGCTGTGGTGGGCGCGCCGCGGCGAGCGCGGCGCGCCCGGACGCGACCTGCGCATCGCGCCGGCGCTGCTGCCGTACCTGGTGCTGCGCACGCCGGGCAGCCGCGGGCCGCGCCCCATCGACGCGCTGGCGCTGATCCTGGCGCTGGGCGGGATCGCCGCGGCGGGACCCGCGTGGCAGCGCGACGAGCCGGCCTATCTGGACAACGTGGCGCCGCTCATCGTGGCGCTGGACCTGTCCGCCTCCATGGACAGCGCGGACGTGCCGCCCACGCGGCTGGAAGCGGCCAGGCGCGTGTTGCGCGACCTGGCGGCGCGGCGCGCGGCCGCCCGCACCGGGTTGATCGCCTATGCGGGCAGCAGCCACCTGGTGCTGCCGCCCACCGACGACGCGGCTTTGCTGGATCTGTTCGCGCAGGCCCTGGCCACCGGCCTGATCGAGCGCGCGGGCCGCGACGCCGACGGCGCGATCGAACTGGCCGCGCAGGCCCTGGCGGCCGAGCGCGCCGGCGGCACCTTGCTGATCCTGACCGACGGCGCCGACAACGCGCGCATGGACGCCGTGCGCCGCCAGGCCCAGGCCGCGCGCGACATGCAGGTGCTGGTCATGGCGGTGGGCGTGAACGGCATCGACACGCAGGCCCTGCAGGATCTGGCGCGCGCCGCCGGCGCGGCGCTGGGCAGCCTGACGGGCGGGCCGGACGACCAGGACTGGATCGCGCTGCATGCGCAGGCGCATTTCCGCGCCGTGCAGGACGCGCAGTCCGGGCCGGTGCATTGGAAAGACGCCGGGTACTGGTTGTGCTGGCCGCTGGCCTTGCTGGCCCTGCTGGCGGTGCGCCGCGGCTGGAGCGTGGCCTGGAGCGCCGGCGTGCTGGTCGTCGCCATGGCCGGCATGCCGCCGCCGGCGCGCGCCGATGCGCTGGCCGATGCCTTCCTGACCGCCGACCAGCAGGGCCGCTGGGCTTTCGAGCACGGGCGCTACGACGACGCGGCGCGGCATTTCCATGATCCGTACTGGAAGGGGCGCGCGGCCTACGAGGCGGGCGATTACAAGGCCGCGCTGGCGGCATTCTCGACCCTGCCCAGCGCCGAGGGCTATTTCTATCTCGGCAATACCCAGACTCGCCTGCATCAGTACGACGCCGCGCTGGCGGCCTACGACCGGGCATTGGCGCTGAGGCCGGGCTGGCAGCCGGCCCTGGTGAACCGCGGCATCGTGGCGCGCCTGCTGGCCGCCATGGCGCAGACGCAGCAGGACCAGCCGGCCGAGCCGCCGGACCAGACGATCGCCGACCGGACCGCGCAGGCGGGCAAGCTGAGCCAGGTGCCGGTGGCGCAGGCCGGCTCGGAAGAGGCCTGGCTGCGCAATGTGACGCTGTCGCCGGCGCGTTTCCTGCGCGGCAAGTTCGCCGCCGAGGACGCGGCGGCCGGAGCGCGGCCATGAGACGCTGGCCCGCACTTGCCTGCGCGGCGCTGCTGGCGTTGGGGCTGGCCGGCGCGCCGCGCGCGCAGGACGCGCCGCCGCTGCGGGCGAGCGCGCGCCTGGCGGCGGGCGCGCAGGCGCAGGTCGGCGCCACGCTGCGCCTGGAGCTGGACGTGATGACCACCACCTGGTTCACGCAGCCGCCGCGGCTGCCCGCGCTGACGCTGCCGGGGGTAATGGTGACGCCGCCGTCGGGCGAGGGCGAGCTGGTGCGCGACGAGCACGATGGCGTGGCATACAGCGGCCTGCGCTATACCTATCTGCTCAGTCCCACGGCCGCGGGCCGGGTGGATGTGCCCGCGCTGGCCGTCAGCGCCGAGGTGGGGCCGGGCAGGACGCCGGCCAGCGCCAGCAGCGCGCCCCTGTCGTTCACGGTGGGCGGCGCGGCGGGCGGACAGCCGGCGCCCGGCGGCACGCTGACGGTGTCGCAGGATTTCGCGCTGGCGCCGGATCCGCTGGTGGCAGGCGGCCGGGTGACGCGCAGCATTACGCAACGCGCCGAAGGGATGCAGGCCATGCTGCTGCCGCCGGCGCCGCTGGCCGATGCGCCGGGTTTCAAGCGCTATGCGCGCGAACCGGAGGTGACCACGCTGACCGATGGCCGTGGCGGTTTCGTGGGCGGGCAACGCATCGATCGCGCCGATTACGTGGCCGAGCAGGCCGGCGAGCTGACTCTGCCGCCCGTCACGCTGGCCTGGGGCGAGGGCGCCGGCGGGGCGCCGCGCCAGACGCTGCCAGGCCGGGCCTTCACGGTGGCGGCCGCGCCGGCCGCCGCGCCGCCGTTCTCGCTGGCCGACGATCTGGCCCGCTTGCGCCACGGCTTGCGCTGGGTTTTGCCGGCGGCCTGGCTGGCCTGGGCCGGCGGCGGCGCGCTGGCATTGCTGGCGCTCTGGCTGGGCTGGCCCTGGTGGCGCCTGGGCCTGCGCCGGCTGCGCGCGGCGGCGCAGCGCCTGCGCGCACGGCGCCGGGCCGGCGAGCCCTGGCACTGGCGCGCCTGGCGCCGCGAGGCGCGACGCGACAGCGGCACGCTGAGCGCGTTCTACCGCTGGCTGGCGCTGGCCGGCGGCGCGCCCGATATGCGCGGCGCCACGGCGACGCTGGACGAGCCGGCGCAACGCGCAGCGGCCGCCGCGCTGCGCGATGCCTACGGCCGTGCGCCGGCCCGCAGTGGCTGGCGGGCCCGCCTGGGCATGGCGACGCGGCAGTGGCGCGGCAGCTGGCGGGCGCGCCGCGCCGCCGCGCCGCCGCATGGACTGCCTGCGGTTCTCAACCCCGCGCGCGCCGCGCGCCCAAGGAGCTGACGATGAACAGACATATGACCAAGGGCTGGCGCCGCTGGACGGCGCGCCTGGGCGCGGCCGCCATGGCGCTGTTGCTGGCCGCCTGCGCGGCGCCGCGCCAGCAGGCCGCGTCCGTCGACGAGCTGCCGTCCTGGAACGACGGGCCGTCGCGTACGGCCATCGTCGAATTCGTGCGCGCGGTCACGCGCTCCGGCGGGCCGGATTTCGTCGCCGCCGACGAGCGCATCGCCGTGTTCGACAACGATGGCACGCTGTGGAGCGAGCAGCCCATGTACTTCCAGATGCTGTTCGCGCTCGATCGCGTCAAGAGCATGGCGCCGCGTCATCCGGACTGGGCGCGCCGCCAGCCGTTCAAGGCCGCCCTCGAGGATGACCACGCGACGCTGGCCAAGGGCGGCGATGCCGCGCTGATGAAGATCGTCGGCGCCACGCACACGGACATGAGCACCGACACCTTCACCCGCAGCGTCAGGTACTGGGCCTCGACGGCGCGCCATCCGCGCTTCGACCGCCTCTATACGGAGCTGACCTTCGCACCCATGCGGGAACTGCTGGACTACCTGCGCGCCCATGGCTTCAAGACCTACATCGTCTCCGGCGGCGAGACCGAGTTCATGCGGCCCTGGGCGCAGCAGGCCTATGGCATCCCGCCCGAGCAGGTCATCGGCTCCAGCTTTGTCACGACTTATGGCGTGCGCGACGGCGAGCCTACGCTGTGGCGCCACGGCAAGCTGGAGTTCAACGACGACGGGCCGGGCAAGCCGGTGGCGATCCAGCGCTACATCGGCCGGCGCCCGATCCTGGCGTTCGGCAATTCGGACGGCGACCTGCAGATGCTGCAATGGACCGCGGCCGGCGATGGCAAGCGTTTTGCCGGCCTGGTGCATCACACCGACGCGCAGCGCGAGTGGGCCTATGACCGCGATTCCAGGATCGGCCGGCTCGACCGCGCGCTGGACGAGGCGCGGCGGCAGGACTGGACCGTGGTGGACATGAAGACAGAGTGGAAGCGCGTATACGCATTCGAACAACCCTGAAGTTTGTTGACTTGGCGGCACAAGGCCCTGTCGGGCGAGGAGAGCAGTCATGAATGCAAGACGATGGTTGACGGCGGCGCTGGTGGCCGCCGGAGGGCTGGCCATGGCGGCCGGCGCGCATGCACAGGCCCAGGGCGAGGCGGCCAAGCCGCAAGCCTCCGGCAAACCGCCCAATATCCTGGTGATCTTCGGCGACGATATCGGACAGGCCAACATCAGCGCATATACGCGCGGCGTGGTCGGATACACCACGCCCAATATCGACCGCATCGCCAAGGAGGGCATCATCTTCACGGACTACTACGCCGAGAACAGCTGCACGGCGGGCCGGTCCTCGTTCATCACCGGCCAGTCGCCGCGGCGCACCGGCCTGTCCAAGGTCGGCGTGCCCGGCGTCGCCGTGGGCCTGCAGGACCGCGACATCACCATCGCGCAGGCGCTCAAGGCGCATGGCTACGTGACCGCGCAGTTCGGCAAGAACCACCTGGGCGACCGCGACGAATACCTGCCCACCAAGCACGGCTTCGACGAATTCTTCGGCAACCTCTATCACCTCAATGCCGAGGAAGAGCCCGAGCGGCCGTACTGGCCCAAGGATCCCAAGGATCCGATCATCAAGGCCTACAAGCCGCGGGGCGTCATCAAGGCCAGCGCCGACGGCAAGATCGAGGACACCGGCGCGCTGACCTCCAAGCGCATGGAGACCATCGACGACGAAACGGTGGGCGCCGCGCTGGACTACATCGACAAGCACGGCAAGGGCGACAAGCCGTTCTTCGTGTGGATGAACACCACGCGCATGCACATCTATACGCATATCCGGCCCGAGCACAAGGGCAAGAGCGGCATGCCCGGCAACGACTACGCCGACGGCATGTGGGAGCATGACCAGGATGTCGGCAAGCTGCTCAAGAAGCTGGACGACCTGGGCATCGCCGACAACACCATCGTCGTCTACACGACCGACAACGGACCCAACCAGTTCAGCTGGCCGGACGCCGCCACCACGCCGTTTCGCAACGAGAAGGACTCGAACTGGGAAGGTGCGTTCCGGGTGCCCGCCATGGTGCGCTGGCCCGGCCATATTCCGGCGGGCGTGACCAAGAACGGCATGGTGTCCGGGCTGGACTGGTTCCCGACGCTGCTGGCCGCGGCGGGCGATAGCGACATCAAGGAGAAGCTGCTCAAGGGCTGGAGCGCCGGCAATGGCGGCAAGGACTACAAGGTGCACCTGGACGGCTACAACCAGCTCGATTACCTGACCGGCAAGAGCGACAAGAGCGCGCGCAACGACTTCTATTACTTCAACGACGACGGCCTGCTGGTCGCCATGCGGATGGAGAACTGGAAGATCGTGTTCTGCGAACAGCGTGC
Source organism: Bordetella genomosp. 6 (assembly GCF_002119705.1). Classification (NCBI taxonomy): domain Bacteria; kingdom Pseudomonadati; phylum Pseudomonadota; class Betaproteobacteria; order Burkholderiales; family Alcaligenaceae; genus Bordetella; species Bordetella genomosp. 6. The sequence goes on along the minus strand of NZ_CP021107.1, from coordinate 2,314,396 downwards.
GCCAGGCGGCTTCGACGTGTGGAAGGATCCGTTCGTGTGCCTGCGGGTGCCCAAGGTGTTCAACCTGAGGATGGACCCTTACGAGCGCGCCGACATCGTTTCCGACCAGTACTACGACTGGCTGTCCAAGAACGCCTATCTGGCCTTCATCGGCTCGGCCAAGGCCTCGGAGTTCCTGGAGACCTTCGTCGAGTGGCCGCCCAGCCAGCGCCCGGCCAGCTTCAGCGTGGACCAGGTGCAGGAAGAGGTGGACCGCAAGATCATGCAGTACTTCGAAGAGCAGAAGCAAAAGCAGGGCAAGTAGGCGCGGGCGGGCGCGGGCAGGCCCCGCGCCCGCTTGCGTCGCGGACTCCATGGGCATGTCTTTCCCGGATCACACGACATGAGCAGTACATCCCTGCGGGCCGGGCGCGCGGCGGCGACGCCGCGCGCCCAGGCGCGGCCGCTGGCCGGCTTGTGGGCGCCGGCCCTGTTGCTGGCGCTGTCCGGCACGGCGGCGCTGATATTCCAGATCCTGTGGATCAAGCAGTTGTCGCTGATCGTGGGCGTGGAAGTGCACGCCATCGCGCTGGCGGTCAGCGCCTTCTTCCTGGGCCTGGCGGCCGGCGGCTGGTGGCTGGGACGCCGGGCCGACCGCAGCCCGCGCCCCCTGCGCCTGTACGCGGCCATCGAGGCCGGCGTGGCGGTCCTGGCGCTGGCGGTCACGCTTGTGCTGGCGCGCGCCGCGCCGCTTTTCGTGCAGGGCGAGCAGTACAGCCCCTGGCTGGCCTGGCTGGCGGTGTTGCTGCTGGTGGGCGCGGCGCCGTTTCTCATGGGCGGCACCTTGCCGGTGCTGCTGCGCGCGGCCGGCGCGGGCCGGGTGGGCCGCGCCGGCGCCACGCTGTATGCCGCCAATACGGGCGGCGCCATCGCCGGCGCGCTGCTGCCGGCCTTCCTGTTGATTCCCGCGCTGGGCGTGCAGGGCAGCGCCTGGGCGGCGGCCGGGCTGAACCTGCTGGCGGCGCTGGGCGCCTGCTGGCTGGACCGTCGGCGCGGCGCCGCCGCGCAAACGGAGCAGGCCGTGGCGGCGCCGGCGCCCGGCGCCGCGTGGTCGCCCGGCGCCCGGCTGGCCATCGGGCTGTATAGCGTGGCCGGCGCCATCGCCATGGGCTACGAGGTGCTGTGGTCGCAGATGATCGTGCCCTTCATGAGCACGCGCGCGTTCGCGTTCTCCATCGTGCTGGCGGTGTACCTGGCGGGCCTGGCCGGCGGCGCGGCGCTGTATGCCCGCTGGGAGCGCCGGCTGGGCGATCCGTGGCGCGTGTTCGGCCTGCTGATCGCCGGCGCCGGCGTGGCCGCGCTGGTCGAGGCGGCCTTGCTGGGCCGCTGGCTGGTGGCCGCGCAAAGCGTGGCCGAGGCGGCCGTGGCGGACTGGACCGCCAGCGGCCTGGCCGGCATGAGCGCGCGCTTCGCCGTGGCCGCGGCCGTGGTGGTGCTGGCGCCCACGCTATTGCTGGGCGCGGCGTTTCCGGCCGTGCTGCGCATCGCCGTGCCGCCCGAGCGGCGCGGCCAGGGCGCCGGCGCGGTGCTGGCCGGCAATACGCTGGGCGGTATCGCCGGCACCGCGCTGACGGCCTTCGTGCTGCTGCCGTACCTGGGCACGGTGCGGGCCCTGGTGCTGCTGGCGCTGGCGGCCTGCTGCGTGGGCGCGCTGGCGGTGTGGCGCGCGCCGGCGCCAGCCGCGATGGCGCGGGCGCTGGTGGCGGCGCTGGCCGGCGGGGTGCTGATCCTGGGCTGGACCTTGCCCGCGTCCCACCTGGCGCGGCTGCTGCCGGGCGCCCAGGGCGGCAAGCTGCTGTTCTATGAAGAGAACCATGGCGGCACGGTGGCGGTGGTGGAAAGCGGGCAGGGCGGACAGCGCTTCCACCGCCTCTACATCCAGGGCGTCTCCAATTCGGGCGACGCCATGCCTTCGCTGCGCTACATGCGGCTGCAGGCCTTGCTGCCGCTCATCGTGCACGCCGGCGAGCCACGCTCGGCGCTGGTGATCGGCTACGGCACCGGCATCACGGCCGGCGCGCTGTCGCGCTATCCGGGCCTGCGCCAGCGCGTGGTGGCGGAACTGCTGCCCGGCGTGCTGCACGCCGCGCCGCTGTTCCGGGGCACTTACGGCGCGGCCGGCGACCCCGGGCTGCAAGTGCGGCTGCGCGACGGGCGGCGCGAACTGCTGGCCAGCTCCGAACGCTATGACCTCATCACCCTGGAGCCGCCGCCGCCGTCGGCCGCCGGCGTGGTCAACCTCTATTCGCGCGACTTCTACGCGCTGGCCGCCCGACGGCTGAACATGTACGGCATCGTCGCGCAGTGGCTGCCGCTGCCCACGCAGAACCTGGACGACACGCGCGCGCTGGTGGCCAGCTTCATCGAGGTCTTCCCGCACGCCACGCTGTGGACCACGGAATTCCACGAAATGCTGCTGGTCGGCTCGCTGGCGCCCCTACCGCTGGACGCCGCCCGCATCGCCGCGCGCTACGCCCAGCCCGGCGTGAGCGAAGCGCTGTCGGAGGTAGGGGTGGGTTCGCCCGCCGCGCTGCTGGCGACCTGGGTCACCGACCGCGCGGGGCTGGCGCGCTTTGCCGGCCAGACGCCGGCGGTGACCGACGACCGGCCCGCCATCGAATACGCCGGCTGGGTGCGGCCGCGCGAAGTGACGCGCACGCTGCCGGCCCTGATGGCGCTGCGCGGCGCGCCGCCCGTGCAGGACGACGGCGTCATCGCCGCCGCCGAGATCGCCCGCGCGCGCGCCGAACTGGACCTGCTGTACCGCAGCGCCCTGGCCGCCTACCAGGGCGACCGGCAGGCCTGGGCCAGCCATGCGCCGGCGCTGGCGCGCGCCAGCCGCGACAATCCGTATCTGCGCTGGTTCGTGGGCGGCGCCGGGGAGCGCTAGGCATGCGGCCGGCGGCCGGGCGCCCGGTCCCGTGGCTGATGGCGCTGGCGGCCTGCACCGTGGCGTCGGCCGCATGGGGCCAGCAAGGCCTGCGGCTGAGCAAGGACGACCTGCAGAAGCGCGCCAATGGCGTGCTGGCGCTGATGTCGTTCTCCATCGTTCCCGACATCACCACCAGTGCCCTGAACATCGCCGGCGGCGGGGGCTCGACCAGCGGGTCGACCGAGTTCTACATGACGCAGCTGGGCGGCGGCGACACCATCTCGAAATCGGTGCCCCTCTACCTGGAAGGCGTGCTGGCGGCCAGCCGCTACGATCCGACCTTCGTCGCGACCCAGGGCGCCGATTCGCGCCGCATCCCCGCCAAGTGGAACAGCGTCTCGGCCACCGGCGGCATAGGCTGGGATTTCCCGCTGACCGACGAACTCAAGCTGCGGCCCATCTTCAATGTGGCGCTGGGCAACGTGACCAGCGACCTGCGCGCGGCCAGTTGGTACGTGGGGCGGCAGACCGGGCAGGACATCGACTTCCTGGACCGCGGCTCGCTCAATGCCTACGGGCTGGGCGGGTCGCTGATGCTGGACTACGAGCATTACCGGCCGGGCTACGAGGTGGACGTGGAGTTGCGCTACTCGGATATCCGGCTGCGCAGCTTCGATAGTTCGGCGGCGGTGCGCGGCCAGGCCACGGCGCAATCGGCCAACCTGTGGGCGCGCTATCGGGCGCCCACCGGCGCGACGCTGCTGCAGCGGCCGCTGCGCTATGTGCTGGAACTGACGCATTCGGAGTTCCTGGGCGATCAGCGCGGCATCCTGGGCTTCGATCGCCTGACTTCGGTGGGCGCGGGCCTGGAGCTCGATTCCAGCGCCTACGACGTATTCGTGACGCGCACCCGGCTGGTCGGCCGCTATGTGTTCGGCAACAACGTATCGGGGTTCTCGGTCGGCCTGGCGGTCAGCTTCTGAGCGTGGTCGCACGGCAAATGCAATTCGAAATGGGTGCCGCGCGCCACCTCGCGCCACAGAATGCGCGCCTCGATGGCGCGTGCGCGCGCCTGCATGCCGGTCAGGCCGCGCCCGGGGCTGGCCGCGGCCGGCGCCTGCCGCCCGCCGCGAAAGCCCGCGCCGTCATCGACGACGGCGATGACCGCGTGCGCGGGCTCCAGCCGGGTGCTCACGGTCAGGCGGCGCGCCCGCGCATGCTTGAGGATATTGGTGAACACCTCCTGCAGGATGCGCAGCACGTGCAACGCGGCCGGCGGCGTCAGCCAGGACACCGGCGGCAGCGGGCCGACCCGCCAGTCGATCGCCAGCCCGGCGGCCTGCAGGCGCGGTCCGAGCCGAAAGCGCAGCGTGGCCAGCAGCAGGGCCAGGTCGGTCTGCGCGGGTTCGAGCGAATCGATGGTCAGCCTGAGATCGTCCAGGCATTCCTGCAACACCTGCGCCACCGCGCCTTCCGAGCTGTTGCCGTGCTGCACCATGCGCAGCGCCGACACCAGCGAGGACCCCAGGCCGTCGTGCATGTCCTGCATCAGGCGTTCGCGCTCGCCGGCCAGGATACGGGTGCGCTCGACCTCGCGCAGGCGGCGATGGCTGCGCTCCAGCTCCCGTTCGCGCTCGGCCAGGCGGTGTTGCAGCGTGGCCTGCGCGCCGGCGGCCTCGGCCAGGGCGTTGACGTAACGCCGATAGGCGACATACAGGAAGATGACGAACATGCCGATGCCGGTATAGGGCAGCAGGTAGACATGCTCCATGCTGAGCCGGTAGTTCTGCAGCAGCATGTCGTGCACCGCCACCGGGATGGCCGCCAGGTTCCAGCAGGCCAGCACCAGGCCATCGCGCGAGCGGGCTCGCCACGCGCCCCAGACCGCCAGCAGGCAGGCGAACAGGCTGACCACGGTAATGCCCAGGTAGGCCAGCGGCGCCAGCAGCACCAGGTGCGGGTGGATTTGCCAGACCGGCAGCATGGCCACCGTCAGCGCGCCCATGCCGGCCAGCATGGCGCGCTCGCTGCGCGGATAGGCGCGGCCGTGCAGGCGGAACGCAAAGAAATACGAGGCAATCGCCAGCCAGCCGACCGAGGTGATGGTCAGCCAGCTGAACCATTCATCGTCCAGCAGCAGCTGGAACGGACCGGCGTGGTAATGCAGGCAACGCAGGTAGAACACCACGGAAGCCGCGAAGAACAGCCCGTAGATGGATTCCTTGCGGCGCACCGCCCACACCCCCAGCGCGAACAGGCCAAGCGCCAGGAACACGGCGCTGGCCAGGTACGGCAGGTCCTGTTGCAGCCAGCGGCGCAGCTCGTAGCGCCAGCGCAGCTCGCCGGCGGCGCCGACCCAGGCGGTCGAGAGCCCCGCGCCCGCGCCGTCCAGGCTGCCGATGCGCAGCAGCAGCGTCGCGGGCGGCGCGCCACCGGCGGCCAGGGGCAGCCATAACGGCCGGTTGAAGCCGCTCCATTGCGCGCTGCCGCCGGAGCGGTACAGCAGCTTGCCGTCGCCATAGACGGCCAGGCGCCCGACCGTCTGCCAGCGCGGCAGGTACAGCACGGGGTCGTCGACCCCGCTGGCGTCGAGGTCCAGCCGGTACCAGGCCAGCGCTGCGTCGCCGGCGCGCGGGTCGGGCACCATGTGGCGCCGCAGGCCGGCATGGGGCAGCGCCACGCTTTGCCAGTCGCCGGGCGGGCCCTGCGCCGGCACGCGCTGCGGCGCGGCGGCCGCCGCCTCGTCCTGCAGCAGGAACTGCGCGGCCGTGAAGTGGCGGGGCTCGGCCTGCACGGCCGCGGGCAGCGCCAGCCACAGCCAGGCCAGCACCGCCCAGGCCCGACGCATCAGCCGCCGGCGCTCATCCATGCGGGCGCAGGCCGCGCGCTGCATTGATCGCGTCGACCTTGGAATGGACCTGCAGCTTGCGGTAGATGCGCCGCACGAAGGTCTGCACCGTATGGTGCGAAACGTCCAGTTCGCGGGCGATTTCCTCGTAGGTGTAGCCCAGCGTGATCCGTTCGAGCACCTGCTGCTCGCGCGGCGACAGCGCCAGCGCGGCGGGCGGCTCGGCGGGCGGCAGGTCCGCGCGCAGCCGGTCGAGCAACTGGCGCGCGATCAGCGGGCTGATCGGGCTGCCGCCGTCGCGCAGCGCGCGGATGTCGCGCACGATGCCGGCGGGCTCGCTGTCCTTGAGCAGGTAGCCGCAGGCGCCGGCCTCGATGGAGCGCAGGACGTGGGCGTCGTCGCCGAACATGGTGTTGACCATGACGCCGCAGTCGCGCCACAGACGCCGCGCCTGCCGGATGACGTCGATGCCCGAGCCGTCGGGCAGGCCCAGGTCGACCAGCAGCACGTCGGCCGGCGGGCCGTGCAGCATGGCCAGCGCGTCGGCGTACGTGCGCGCCTGGGCCAGGACCGACATGCCGGGCTCGTGCGCGATCGCCGCGACCACGGCGTGGCGAAACGCCGGGTCGTCCTCGACGATGGCGATGCGCAGCGATGCGGCAGGCCGCGCCGGCGTACAGGTTTGCATGGCGTGCGTCTCCGTGCGGCCCCGGCTGTCCCCAGTTCGGGGGACAGACACAGAGCGAAAGTAATCGTAACTTTTGCTGCACTGTAGCGCGGCCCCTGGGCCGCGACAACCCGGACTCGATGCTCGTTCATGAAACCGATTTTTCGAATCGAATACCCATTTGGACCGTTGCCCGCCCGGGCCGCGCGCGGCGGACTGCTGCTGGCCGGCGCGCTGGCCTGTTGCGCTGCCGCGCATGCCGAGCTGCTGGGCGTGGACGGCGGCGGGCCGTCCGGCGGCGCGGGCTCCCCCAGCCGGGGGCTGCCGGGACAGCCAGGCAGCGGACCCGCGCCGGGCCTGGGCGGCGACAGGACGACGCCCGTACCGGGCGGTAACGGCGGCGCCGGCGGCGGCGCGGGCGCCGCCGGCGCCAGCGAATCGACCCATAACGGCGGCGGTGGCGGCGGCAGCGACAGCGGTGGAGGCGGCGGCGCATTGGTCCTCGAGATGGGAGGGGGGGCGGCGGGCGGCAACGGCGGCAACGGCGGCGGCGTGGCCCAGGCGCTCAGCGTCGGCGCGGATCTGCAGTCCAGTCGCGGCGGCGCGGGCGACGACGGCGGCGCCCCGAGCGACGGCACGGAGCCCGGCGGTGGCGGTGGCGGCGGCGGAAGTGGCGCGGCCATACTTGCCGGCGGCGGTTATCGTGCGCGAGGCGCGGCCATCGTGGGCGGGCGTGGCGGGACGGGCGGCGCGGGGTTCGAGTCGGGTGGCGGCGGGGGCGGCGGCCACGGCATACGCGTCGATGCGGCGGATGTACGGATCGACTTGCTCGCCGCGCAGGTCGCGGGCGGCCAGGGCGGAGACGGCGGCGCCGGTTCCGGGGGCAGCGGCGGCGGCGGCGACGGCGGGCATGGCCTGGCGGGCGCGGCGAACGACCTGCGCCTGCGCGTGGCCGCGGACAGCAGCCTGCGCGGCGGCGATGGCGGCACCACGCGGCCGGTTAGTCACTGGGCGGGCGCGGGCGGAGCCGGCGGGGCCGGCCTGTTCGTGTCGGCGTCGCGGTGGCAGGTGGAAACCGCGGGCCTGATCCAGGGCGGCAACGGGGCCAGGGGCAACGCCAGCCGCGAGTTCGACGGCGGCAAGGGCGGCGCGGGCGGCACGGGCCTGGCGTTGGCCGGCGATATGGGCTGGGTAGTCAACCACGGCCGGATCCAAGGCGGCCTGGGCGCGACGGGCGGCACGAGCGAGCGGGCCGCCCCCGGCGCACCCGGCGCGGGCGGCGCCGGCGTGCGGATCGCCGGCAACGGCAATCGCCTGGTCAACGCCGGCCGCATCGCCGGCGGGCTGTCCGCCGATGGCGCGCGGGCCGACGCAGTGCGCATCGACGGCGCGGGCAACACTTTCGAACTGCACGCGGGGTCCGTCCTGCAAGGCAACGCGGTGGCCATGGGCGGCGCCAACGTGCTGGCTCTCGGCGGCACGGAAAGCGCCGCCTTCGACGTCTCGGCGCTGGTGGCCGGCGCGCCGGCCGCGTGGAGCGGCGTGCCCCGGTATGCCGGTTTCACGGCGTACGAAAAGACAGGCGCCGGTACGTGGCGCCTGACGGGCAGCAACCCGGCCGCCTTGCCCTGGACCGTACGGGCCGGGCGGCTGGCCGTGGATGCCGAGATGGCGGGGTCGACCATGACGGTGGCCGCTGGCGGCACGCTGGGCGGCACGGGCACGGTGGGCGACACGACCGTCCGGGCCGGCGGCGCGCTGGCGCCGGGCAATTCCATCGGCACCTTGCGCGTGGCGGGCGACCTGGTGTTCGAGCCGGGTTCGCGTTTCGAGGTCGAAGCCGACCCGGCCGGCACCTCCGGCGATCGCGTCGCGGTCAGCGGCGCCGCCGACATCCGCGGAGGCGCGGTTCTGCATGTCGGGCCGGAAGGCGGGTTCGAGGCGCGCCAGCGCTACGTGATCCTGACGGCAGGCCAGCGGCGCGGCCAGTTCGATACGGTCAGCTCGGACTACGCCTATCTGGCGCCGTCGCTGTCGTATGACGCGACCAGCGTGGCGCTGATCCTGCAACGCCGCGCCGGCCCAGGGGCCGGAGGCTCGATGGCCTTCGCCGACCTGGCCGAGACGGCCAACCAGCGCGCCACCGCGCGCGCGGCCGATACCTTGCCGGCCGGGCATCCTGTCTACCGTGCCGTGGAAACGCTGCCGGAGGGTGCGCCGCCGGCGGCCTTCGACAGCCTCTCGGGCGAAGTGCATGCCAGTACGCGCAGCGCGCTGCTGAGCGGCGCGCGCCTGGCGCAGCAGGTCAGCCTGGGACGTTTGCGCAGGCATCTGGACCTGGGTTCGCAGGCCGGCGCGCCCATCGCGGCTGCCGGCGGCGCGCCCGGCGCGGCGGCGCTGCCGGGCGCGCCGTCGCCGGCCTGGGCCGAGGTGGTCGGCGCCTGGCAACGCCTGGATGGCGACGGCAACGCGGCGCAGGTGCGCCAGCACACGGGCGGCCTGTTCGTCGGCGCCGATACCGAGCTGGGCAATGGCTGGCGCGTGGGCGGCTCGCTGGGCTTTACCGATGCCCGGATCGAGGTCGACGGGCGCGCCTCGCAAGCCGACGTCGACAGCTACACCGCCGCGCTCTACGGCGGCCGCGCCTGGGAGCTGGGCGCCGGACGGCTCAAGCTGCTGGCCGGCGCCGCCTACACCTGGCACGACATCGCCAGCGAACGCCACGTCGCCGTGGGCGATCTGCGGCAGGACCTGGCGGCGGACTACGGCGCCAGCACCACCCAACTGTTTGCCGAACTGGGCTACGCCATGCCGCTGGGCGCGTCGGCCGAACTGGAGCCGTTCGCCGGGCTGGCCTGGAACCAATTGCGCGTGCGCGGCTTTACCGAGACGGGCGGCAGCGCCGCCTTGCATGGCGCCAGCGGGCATGACGACATCGCGGCCAGCACGCTGGGCGCGCGCGTTGCGGTGCCGGTCGGGGCCGGCGCCACGCTGCGGGCAATGGCCGGCTGGCGGCACGCCTTCGGCGACCGCACGCCGCAAAGCATGCTGGCCTTCGGCCAGGGCAGCGCCTTCGAGGTGGCCGGCGCGCCGATCGCGCGCGACGCGGCCCTGGTCGGCGCGGGCGCCGAGATCGCGCTGGCGCGCAACGCCAGCCTGAGCGCGGCCTATACGGGGGAATTCGGCGGCGGCAACCGCCAGCACACCGCCAGCGCGGTCCTGCGCTGGCGGTTCTGAGCGGGGCCGACCCCGCCGGCGGCCCGGCGCAGGTCAGCCGTTCATCTCGGCCAGCGCGCGCTGCACCGCCGGCCGCGCGCCGACGCGCGCCAGGTAGTCGGCCAGCTTGGGAAAGCGCGACATGTCCACGCTGTCGCCTTCCAGCCAGCTGCCCACCGTGTACAGATAGCCGTCGACCACGCTGTAGCGCTCGCCCAGCGCCCAGGGGCCGACGATCTGCGATTCCAGGTAGCCCGCGATGGCCGTCATGTTCTCGGGAATCTTGGCGCGCATGGCCTCGTGCGCGGCCGGGTCGTCGGCCCAGCGCGCGCCGCGCCGCTTGTGCGCGTGCGCCACGTGCGCCGTGGACGCCAGGTAGTTGGCCAGCTCCTGCATGCGCGCGAACGCGAACGGATCGTCCAGCGGAGCCAGTTGCGCCTGCGGGAAACGCTGCGCCACGAAGGCGAGCAGGGCGGGGTTCTCGGTCAGCACGCCATCCTCGGTGGCCAGCGCCGGCACGCGGCCCTTGGGGTTGACGCGCAGGTAGTCGGGGCTTTGCTGCTGCGTGGCGCCGAAATCCAGCTTGACCAGATCGAAATCGGCGCCGGCTTCATGCAGCGCGATGTGCGTCGCCAGCGCACAGGTGCCAGGGGCGGTATAGAAGGTCCAGCGGGACATCGTCATCCTCGTCGTGTGTCGTTGAGCAGCGGTATCGCCGCGTCGCCGCGGCGGACTGCATACAGAGTAGCCGGCGCGGCCCGCCAAGCAAAGCCCCGTCGATGCCCAGGCCGCCGCTCAGGCGCCCGGCAGCTGTTCCGGCATGGCCTCGAACACGGAGCGAAAGCGCACGACCTGCGGATGCGTCTCGGCGCTTTTGCGCAGGATCAGGCAGACCTGCATCGGCGCCACCCCCAGCGCGATGTCCAGCACCTTCACGCGGCCGCTGCGTGCGTGCGCCATGGCGGTATGGCGCGGCGCCGCGGTGAGCAGGCGGGTGGCGGCCACGATGTCCAGCGCCTGGGTGTAGGTGGGGGTCTCCACCACGGGGTGGGGCAGCACCAGCCCCTGGCGCAGGAAAGCCTCGGCCAGCGCCTGGCGCACGCTCGAACTGATCCGCTGCAGCACCCAGTCGCATTGCGCCAGCCGGGCGTATCCGGGTTTCTTCAGGCGCGCCGCCGGATGGTCGGGGCCACACACCACGCAAACGTCGTCCTCGTACAGGTTGACGAAGGTCAGCGTGGCGATGTCGCGGCCCAGCTTGGCCACGTCCGGCGGCAGGCGCCCCAGCACGCAATCCAGTTCGCCGGCCAGCAGCCGCGCCAGCAAGTCTTGCGCGCTGCCTTCCACCGTATGCAGATGACAGCCGCCGGCCTGGCGAAAGCCCTCGATGGCGCGCGGCAGCAGGACGGTGAACGCCTGCGGCACCACGCCGACCCGCAGCACCTCGTGCTCGCCGGTGTCCAGCCGGTCCAGCATGGCGCCCAGTTCGTCGAAATCGTTCATGAGGATGCGCAGCCGCGGCGCCAGCGCCAGCGTTTCCGCCGTCGGCGCCACGCCCTGGCGGCTGCGCGTGAACAGCCGCACGCCGAGCAGGCTCTCGATGTCGCTGAGCATGGCCGTGACGGCCGGCTGGCTGATGCTCAGCCGCCGCGCCGCCTTGCGCAAGGTGCCTTCCTGCAGCAGGTACTGGATGAGGGCGATGTGGCGGAATTTCAGGTGCGAGAGCGCCGCGCGCGAACGTTGGGCCATGGCGGGGATGCGCTTTTCGTGAAAGGTATTGGTTATCACATAAGAGGATTTTTTGAATATTAACGGTTCAGACTTGTCCCTACACTTTGTTCTTTCGCGACGCAGACGAAAAGGGGAAGAGCATGAAAACAGTCTTTCGTATCCTGCTGCTGGGCGCCGGCCTGCTGGCAGCCGCCGCGGCCCGCGCCGAGTGGCCAGCGGACCAGCCCATCAAGATCATCGTGCCGCAGGCGGCCGGCGGCACCAACGATACGGTGGCGCGCCTGATGGGCGTGGAGCTGGGCAAGGCCCTGGGCCAAAGCGTGGTGGTGGAAAACCGGCCCGGCGCCTCCGGCGCCATCGGCATGCAGCTGGCGTCGCGCTCGCCCGCCGACGGCTACACCCTGGCGATCGCTTCCGACACCGCGTCCATCCTCAGCGCCACCCGCAAGATGGACTGGCGGCTCGACCAGGACATGGCCGGCGTGGCGATGGTCGGCGACCAGCCCATCGGCGTGGCCGTATCGGTGCGCTCGCCGTACGCCAGCCTTGACGCGCTGCTGGCCGCCGCCCGCAAGGAGCCCGGGACCATCGCTTTCGGCACCTCCGGACTGGGCACGTCGCAGCATATCGTCGGCGAATGGCTGACCCACCTGGCCGGCGTGCAAATGATCCACGTGCCGTACAAGGGCGGCGGCCAGGCGGTCACCGACCTGGTGTCGGGCACCACGCCGGCGGCGGTGCTGGGCTTCGCGCCCCTGCTGGGGCAGGCGCGCAGCGGCGGGATCCACATCGTCGCCGTCACCACGGCCGAACGCAACCCCGCCATGCCGGATGTGCCGACGCTGACCGAACTGGGCTACCCGCAGATCACGCGTTCGCAATGGGTGGGCGTGGTGGCGCCGCGCGGCACGCCGCCGGCGATCGTCAAGCGCCTGTCCGAGGCCATGGCCGCGATCGGCGCGCAACCCGACGTGCAGGCCAAGTTGCGCGAGATCGGGCTCACGCCCAAGTCGATGGCCGCCGCGGAATTCGACGCCTTCATCCACAAGGACGTGGCCGACTGGGGCCGCCTGGTCACGGAACTGAACATCAAGCTGGACTGATTCGGAGGTTTTTCATGTCGCAAGTGAAGCAACATCCCAATGTCGTGTTGATCCTGGCCGACAATCTCGGCTGGGGCGAACTGGGATGCTACGGCGGCGGCGCGATCCGCGGCGCGCCCACGCCGCGCATCGACGCGCTGGCCGCGCAAGGCACGCAGTTCCTCAATTTCAATGTCGAAAGCGACTGCGTGCCCACGCGTTCGGCGCTCATGACCGGCCGCCACCCGGTGCGCACCGGCGCCATGCAGTCGGTGCCCGCGGGCCTGCCGCAAGGCCTCGTGCCGTGGGAGCGCACGCTGGCGCAGGCCTTCGCCGAGCAAGGCTACGCCACCGCCATGTACGGCAAATGGCACCTGGGCGACAAGGAAGGCCGCTATCCCAAGGACCGGGGCTTCGACGAGTGGTACGGGATCCCGCGCACCACCAACGAAAGCATGTTCATGGAGGCGGTGGGCTTCGATCCCGACGTCGTCGAAGTGCCATACGTCATGGAAGGCCGCAAGGGCCGGCCGGCCGAAAAGCGCGAGCGGTACGACCTGGAAATGCGCCGCCGCATCGACGAGGTGCTCGCGCAGCGCAGCTGCGAATTCATCGGCCGCCACGCGGGCAAGACCCCGTTCTTCCTCTACGTGCCGTTGACGCAGCTGCATTTTCCCACCATCCCGCACCGCGGCTTCGAAGGCCGCACCGGCAAGGGCGACTTCGCCGACTCCCTGGTGGAGATGGACGCGCGCGTCGGGCAGATCCTGGACGCGGTCGAGCAGCACGGCATCGCCGACGATACGGTCTTCATCTTCGCCAGCGACAACGGGCCCGAGTATCGCCGGCCCTGGCGCGGCAGCGCCGGCATGTGGACCGGCACCTATCACACGGCGATGGAAGGCGCGCTGCGCGTGCCGCTCATCGTGCGCTGGCCGGGCAAGGTGCCGGCCGGCCGGCAGACCAACGAGATCGTGCACGTGGTGGATCTGTTTCCCACGCTGGCCGGCATCGCCGGCCTGCAAGTGCCGCGCGACCGGCCCATCGACGGCGTCGACCAGTCCGCGTTCCTGCTGGGCCGCCAGGAGAAATCGGCGCGCGAGGGCTTTGTCTACTACATCAAGAACGAGCTGCGCGCGGCCAAATGGCGCGACTGGAAAATGCATTTCGTCTGGGAGGTGGAGCCCAACGCCGGGCCCAACCATCTGGAGACGCCTTATGTGTTCAACCTGGTGCAGGATCCCAAGGAAGAAACCGACGTCAACACCATGCAGGGCTGGGTGCGCGGCCCCATACGCCGCATGGTCAATGCGTTCCAGGCCTCGCTCAAGGCCTATCCGCCGATCCCGCCCGGCGCGCCGGACGATTATGCGCCGTCCTACGACATGACGCCGCCGGCCGCCGAGGACGGCGGCCGGGAGGCGCCGTGAGCGGCGGCCGGGCCGAATGGGCCGCGCACATCCGCACGGACGTCGACGCCGCCTTGCCGGCGCTGCCGCCGGCGTGCCGCGTGGCCTATCTGGCCGACGGCCCGGCCCCGGCCCTGGGCCGGGCCGTGCGGGCGCTTGCCGCCGGCCTCGACGTGGGCCTGAGCCTGGACTATCCGCGCGGGCTGGACCCGCGCGATAGCGGCATGGCCACGCCGGATATCGAGCTGGAGGACGCCTTGCTGGCGCGGCTGGCCGCCTTCGCGGCCATCGCGCGGCGCTGGGGCCGTCCGCTGCGCACGGTAGGCTGCCACGGCATGCTGGCGCTCGACCTCGCCGACGACGAACGCACCACCCAGGTCGTGGCGCGGACATTGCAACGCTACGACGCGGCGCTGTCGCTGGCCGTGCCGGCCGGGCGGCGCGGCATCGCGGTGGCGCACCATTGCGGCATCGCCGTGGTGCGGGAAGCCTGGGCGAGCGCGCCACAGTCCGATGTCGCCGATGCGCGCGTCGATCGGTACCGACTCCATGCGTGCGCCGGCGCGCCGCCGTGATTTGCCGCCCGCTCAGGCCCGGCGCGCGGCGGCGGCCGGTTTGCGGGGTTGTGCTTCCGACGGCGGCGCGTAGCCCAGGCTGTGGCTCAACCGCGCTGCATGCTCGATCAGCGCCTGGGTGTATTCGGCCTCGCGCCGGGCGTTGAAGCGTCCGTGGGGAATGGTCAGGCACAGCGATCCGAGCACGTTGCCGTCGACGCCGAAAAACGGCGCGCCCAGGCCGATGGAGCCGGCGATGCGTTGCCCTTTGGTTACGGCATAGCCGCGCTTGCGGATCACGGCCAGGTCCTTCTGCACCGTTTCATCGACCACGCCGGCGCCGGTTGCCGACGGGCCGGCCTCGGCGAGGATGCGGTCGATATCGTCCTGGGGCAGAAAGGCAAGAATGCTGCGCGCCGTGGCGCCCCATGCCATCTGCAGCGGCGTGTTCTCCTTGACGTCGTAGCGCAGGAGTTCCGTGCCGTGGTGGACGCTGACGATGGTGTAGCGGCGCTGCTGGGCCAGGTACAGGCACAGCAGCGTCGTTTCGTTGAAGCGCTCCACCAGGGATTGCAGCAGGGGCGCGGCAAGGTCCTTGATCTGCGACGAATCCACCACCAGCGACGCGATGCGCACGAACTCGACATCGCAGTAATACATCTTGGTGACGGGGTCCCGGGCCACCAGGCCTTCGTCCCTGAGCAGCGCCAGCAGGCGATGGATCGTGGAAGGCGCCAGCGCCAGCTCCGACGCCAGGTCGCTCAGGGTGACCCGGTTGCTGCGTTCGGCCAGGATGCGCAGCAATGCAACCACGCGCGCGACGGTCCCCAACGTATTGTCTGTCTTTGCCATAGTTCCCATGTCGGTAGCGACGAGCGTGGCCGCCGGCCTGGCGCGTCGTCGTCCTGACCGCGCAGAAAAGGCCTGCGGTCGACTCTGTAGGCCGACATTGTAGCGGGGCGCCATCCCGCGGACGGCCCGGGGGATGGCGCTGGCGGGAAACTACATGACGACTTTCCTGGCCTGCATGGCCAGGATCTCCTGTTCGCTCCAGCCGAGCCACCGCGCCAGGATCGCCGGCGCGTCCTCGCCCAGACGAGGCGGGTAGCGCGCCGGCGGCTCGGCTTCGCCCATGAACTTGATCGGGTTGCCGACCACTTCGATCTGCGGCCCGCCCGGCCGCCGCAACGGCATGACCATGCCGCGCCCGCTGGTGCGCGCCTCGCTCAGCGCTTCGGGCACCGTCTTGATCAAGGCCACGGGCACGCCGTTGGCGGCCAGGGGTTCTATCCACTCGGCGGCGGGGCGGGCGAGGAAGGCCGCTTCGAGCAGATCCCACAAGGGTTCACGGTTCTGCAGGCGCTTCTCGCCATCGGAGAAGC
This sequence comes from Bordetella genomosp. 6, assembly GCF_002119705.1. Lineage (NCBI taxonomy): Bacteria > Pseudomonadati > Pseudomonadota > Betaproteobacteria > Burkholderiales > Alcaligenaceae > Bordetella > Bordetella genomosp. 6. The sequence continues at coordinate 2,298,596 of NZ_CP021107.1, read as the reverse complement.
GGGCGTCCTGGACCAGGTCCGGCAACCCCAATGCCTCGCACAGGCCTTTCCACATGCGCTCGGTGTTGGCGGTGACCACCAGTTCGCGGCCGTCGCCGGCGACGAACGATCGATAGGTGGGGATGGAATCGTGGCGGGCCGCCTGGCGTTGCGGCGTCACGCCGGCCACCAGCGCGTAGGTGCTTTGGTACGAGAGCATGGCCAGCTGGCAATCGAGCATGGAGATGTCGATATGGCGACCCCGCCCACCGCGCTCGGCGTCGGCCAGCGCGGCGTTGACCGCGATGGCGGCGTACATGCCGGCCGCCAGGTCCCCGGCGGGAATGCCCAGGCGGACGGCAGGGCGGCCCGCTTCGCCCGTCAGGCTCATCACGCCCGACATGGCCTGCACGATCATGTCATAGGCCGGGCGGTCGCGCAGCGGCCCGACCTGGCCGAAACCGCTGATCGACGCCCAGACCAGGCTCGGATGCCGCGCCATCAGGGCCGCGATATCCAGGCCGATGCGCGCCGCCACGCCCGGCCGGTAGTTCTCGACCACCACGTGGCTGCGGGCGATCAGCGACTTGACCAGGGCCAGCCCCTCGGGCTGCTTCATGTCGACGGCCAGGCTTTTCTTGTCCCGGTTGATGCCCAGGTAGTAGGCGCTGTCGCCGTCCACGAAGTGCGGCGGAATGTGCCGGCTGGAGTCGCCGTCGGGCGCCTCCACCTTGATGACTTCGGCGCCGAGGTCGGCGAGGATCTGCGTGCAGAAGGGGCCTGACAGGAAGGTCGTCAGGTCCAGCACGCGATAGCCGGCCAACGGCCTGGCGGCCGGGGCGGGGGACTGCTCGGGGACTTCATGCATGGTGCTGCGATTCCAGGCTTGTTCTTGTCGTAGCGTCTCAGACGGCTTCATACAGATGCACGGTACATGCGCCATGGTCCAGGCCGGCGATGCCGCCGCCGGTCACGTGGCTGAGCGCGCGTCTGGCGCCGGCCACCTGGCGCTCGCTCGCCTGGCCCGTCAGTTGCCAATAGACCTCGACGGCCTGCGCCACGCCGCTGGCCCCCACCGGATGTCCCTTGGAGAGCAGGCCGCCGCTGGGGTTGACCACGACCTGGCCGCCGTAGGTGGACTGGCCGGCGCGCAGGAACGCGGCGGATTCGCCGCGCGGGCACAGGCCGAGGGCCTCGTAATAGACCAGCTCGGCAATCGAGAACGCGTCGTGCAGTTCGACCACGTCGAGGTCTTGCGGGCCGAAACCGGCCGCTTCATAGGCGTCGCGCGCCGAGTCGGTGCTGATCTCCGGGTTGAGCATGTCGCGATAGCCCGCGGTGACCTGTCCGCTATGGACGACCGAGGCCGCCACGCGCACGGCCGGGGCGGCGAGTTTGCGCCGGCCCGCCTCGGACACCATCACGACCGCCGCGGCGCCGTCGCCGGTGGGGCAGCACTGCAACAGCGTCAGCGGGTCGCAGATCGGGCGGGATTGCAGCACTTCGTCGACCGTCACTTCCGAACGGAACTGCGCGTAGGGATTGCGGGCGCCATGCCGGCGGGCCTTGACACTGACTTGCGCGAGATCCGCCACGGTGGCGTCGCGTTCGTACAGGTAGCGTTGCGCGCGCATGGCATAGACCGCCGGCATCACGATGCCCTGCCGGACTTCCGGGTCTTCCGCGACCAGGGGCAGCGTTCCGCCGCCGAACTGGGTCAGCTTGTCCACGCCGATGACGAGCACGATATCGTGCTTGCCGGCCTGGATATCCTTGTAGGCCAGGTGCAGCGCCGACGCGCCGCCCGAGCAGGCGTTATCGACGTTGAAAATGGGGACCGCGCCTATCCCCACCTCCTTGACGATGCGCTGGCCGGTCAACATGCCGCCGAAGGCATGGCCGCAGACCACGGCCTGGATGTCCTTGGGCGCGATGCCGGCCGAGCGCAGCGCGTTGAGCAGGGCGGGCACGGCGAGGCCCGAATAACTGGACTGGCGGTGCTTGCCCATGGGGATCATGGCCGCGCCGGCGATATAGACTTTGCTCACTGGTATCTCTCCTGGTCCTGGTCAGGCGGGCGTGACGAACCAGCGTTCGCCATCGGCGCGCAACCGGACCGCTTGGCCGCAATGCAAGGGTTGGGCGGGGTCGGCCACGACGTGGGCGAGCACGCGCACTCCATTGGGAAAATCCACGTAGCCCAGCGTGTAGGGCACGGGCCGCGCGGACGAAACGTGGACAGTGGTGTACGAGTACAGCGTGGCGTCGGGGCCGAACAGGAACGGCTCCATGTCGCGCGCGCCGGTCTGCAGGCATACCTCGCGTTCAGGAAAGGCCATGCTGCCCGAGGACCGGCTGCGGCTGCCGCGCAGGTACACCACCGCGTCCTTGATCTCGAACGGCGGAAGCGTGGCTTCCTTCAGATCCTCGATGGGAAGGGCATCGTCGGCATACCGCTGGCCGCCGCTTGCCTGTGCTGTTTCTTGCATTTTGCTTGCTCCTGTGGCTTTGCCTCGGGCGGCGAGGGGCTCGCCGTCCGGGTGGTGTCGCTGTGCGGGCCGATGGCGCTCAGCTCGGATTGATGCCGGCGTCCTTGACCAGCGTGATCCAGCGTGCGGTGTCTTCCGCGATGACTTGCTCGAACTCCTTGCCGCCCCGGGTGTCGACCTGCATGCCCATGGACTGGTAGGCAGTGCGCACTTCCTCGGTGCGCGTGGCTTTCTCGATGGCGGCGTGCAGCTTCTCGCGGACGGCCTCGGGTACGCCGGCGGGCGCGGAGATGCCGTACCAGATGGTCATCTCGAACGGCACGCCCAGTTCGCGCAACGTCGGCACGCCGGGCCAGGCCGGGTCGCGGTCCCGGGAAGTCACCGCCACGCCGCGCACGTTGCCGCCGCGCACCTGGGCCGACGCCGAGCCCGACGTATCGATGGCGAACTGCACGTTTCCGGCGATCAGGTCCACCATCATGGGCCCGGTTCCCTTGTAGGGAACATGGATCGCGCTGAGTCCGGCCGCGCTCAGGAACGAGGCCGTCGCCATGTGCAGCGCCGCGCCCACCCCGGACGAGCCGTAGTACAGCTTGCCGTCGTTGGCGCGCAGATACTCCAGGAACTCCTTGCCGTCCTTGACCGGCAGGTCCTTGTTGATCTCCAGGACGCAAGGCACCTGGCCGAGCAGGGAGATCGCCGACATGTCCTTGCTGAAGTCGTACGACATGTTCTTGTACAGGGCGGGCGCCGACGTCAAGGTGACATTCGACAGCAGCAGCGTGTAGCCGTCGGCGGCCGCGCGCGCGACATAGGCCGCGCCGATGGTGCCGCCGGCCCCGCCTTTGTTCTCGACGATGACCGACTGCCCCAGCTCGGCCGCCAGGGCCTTCGCGACGACGCGCGCCAGCATGTCGGTGGACCCGCCCGCGGCAAAGGGAGCGACCAGCGTGATGGGCTTGGCGGGGAAGGCGTCGGCGGCATGCGCCGGCGCCAGGACCGCCAGGGGAGCCAGGGTGAGCGAGCACGCCGCCGCGAGGGTTTTCAGTGCGCGGCGGCGCGGGACGACAGCATCTTCGGGATGGCGGTCTTGCATGGAAAGTCTCCTGTCTTTTCTCGGCGCGGAGGCCGGGCGCTGCATGCGCGGTAGTTGGTATTAATTCCGTTGAACGGAAATGACTTCCGTTAAACAAAATTCTAAGCGCCCGACAAAAGGCAGGGATAGCTAGGGTTTTCCCGCGGGAAGGGCCGGACGCATGGCGGCGCGGCGGTCGCGGATCCGCGTTCAGGGCCCGACGCGCGCCAGGGCTCCGCCGTCCACGGGCAATTGCGCGCCGGTGATGAAACCCGCCTGGTCGGACGCCAGGAACACCGCGGCGTGGGCGACGTCCCAGCTCGTGCCCATGCGGCCGCGCAAGGGCACCATCGCATTGCGTTCGGCGACGATCTGCTCGCGCGGCTTGCCGGTCAGCCGGACGCGGGCCTCGATAGCCATCGGCGTGTCGAGCAAGCCCGGCAGGATGGCGTTGGCTCGCACGCCGTGCTCGGCGTAGGTCGTCGCTATGTGCTGCGTCAGGCCCAGCACGCCCATCTTCGTGGCCTTGTAGGCCACGTTGGGATACAGCGCGTAGGCCGCCGTCGACGCGACATTGATGACGCAGCCGCTGCGTTGGCCGCGCATGGCCGGCAGCACGTGCTTGCATGTCAGCACCATGCCTTTCAGGTTGAGGTTGGCCAGCAGATCGAACGCCTGCGCGGAGATATCCTCGACCGGCGCGTCGCCGCCGGCGCCCGCGATACCGACATTGTTGTGGAGGATGTCGATGCGGCCGTGCGCATCCATGACCTGGCGCACCATGGCGGCGATGGAGGCTTCGCTGGTGATGTCGGCTTGCACCGCCATGGCCTGGCCGCCTTCGGCCAGAATCAGTCCGACCGTCTCGTCGGCCGAGGCCATGTCGCGGTCTACCGCCACGACCTTGGCGCCCGCGCGCGCGAAGGCGATGGCGGTGGCGCGGCCATTGCCCATGGTGCTGCCGGGCGTCTGTCCGGCTCCGACGACGATGGCGATCCTGTTTTCAAGAACATTGGACGACATGGCTTTCCCTTTTCCGATGGAACCCGCCGGTTCGCGGGTTCATGCTGCGAATACAGGCCCATCCTGTATTTCCGTTGAACAGAAACTGATTTGGTTCAACGGAAATAAGTGTATTCGATCGGAAAGGGCGGCGCGGCGCCCGTGCCTGGGCGCGGCCTAGGAAAGACCGTCGAAATCGCGTAGCGGCTCCAGGCTGTCCACCAGTTTCTCGACCAGCCCGTCCGCGGTGCCGTCCTGCCAGATAAGGCTCAGTTCCAGATAGTGCGGCGCGCCGCTGAACGGCAGGAAGACGGCGCTGCCCTTGTAGATCCGCTGCAAGGAGCGCGGCACGACTGTCACGCCCAGGCCCATGGCCACCATCTGCAGGATGGTCGACTGGTGGCGCGCCGTGTGGTGGATCTTGGGGCTGAAGCCGGCGCTTACGCAAAGCGACACCATCTTGTCGAACAGGCCCGAAGCCAGGGAGCGGGGAAAGAACACGAACTCCTCGCTTGCCAGGTCGGAGACGGCCACGGCCTTGCGGCCGGCCAGGCGATGGCCGCTGGGCACGGCGGCGTAGAACGGTTCGCGCAGAACCTGGCGAGTCCGCAAGTCGGCCGTATCGATGGGCGTATGCACCAGGCCGATATCGAGCTCATCGCGCAGGACCGCCAGGGTCTGCTCGCGCGAGCTCATCTCCGTCAGTTCCACTTTGGTGCCCGGCATGGACTGGCCGACCTGGGCCAGGATGCAGGGGACGAGATGGGCCAGCGCCGAGCTGACCGTGCCCATGCGGACCGTGCCCAGCATCCCGGCGGCGATCTGGCTGGTCTCCTGGGCTGCCATCCTGACCTGCGTCAGGATCGCGCGGCACGATTTGAGCCAGGCGGCGCCCGCTCCGGTAAGCGCCACGCCACGGGGCAGGCGGCGAAACAGCTGGGCGTTGAGCTCGTCTTCCAGCGCCTTGATCTGCTGGGACAGCGGCGGCTGGGAAATGTGCAGCCGTTCCGCGGCGCGGCTGAAACTGCGCTCTTCGGCCACCGCCACGAAATACCGCATCTGCTTCAGATCCATGGTCCTGTTCTTCGATTCGATATTGGTAGTCGATTTTCATATGGGAAGGATATAAATTCAATATTTGTTGATATGGCACTGCGTTGGCTACGCTTCCTTCCGTCACAACAAGAACCCGCTCATGGCGGGACAACGGGAGACAGGAAATGAACCGACGCGATGCGCTGGGCGTGTTCGCCGCGCTGGCAACCACAACCTGGCTGGGCAGCGCCGTGGCCGCCAGGCCTTACCCCCAACGCCCCATTACGCTGATCGTTCCGTATTCGCCCGGCGGGGCCACCGACAACGTTGCCCGGGTCATCGCCGAGCACATGCAGGCCGCGCTGGGGCAGCCGGTCATCATCGACAACCGCGCCGGCGCCAACGGCCGCATCGGCACGCTGGCCGTGGCGCGCGCGGCGCCGGACGGTTATGTGCTGCTGCTGGGCGGAATCGGTCCGATCACGATCGCTCCCCACATCGAGAAAGTCCCGTACGACCCATTCCAGGACTTCGCGCCTGTGAGCCTGCTGGTCAAGAACGACGTCGTGCTGCTGGTCAACCCATCGGTGCCGGCGCGCGGGCTGGACGAGCTGATCGCGTTGCTCAAGGCCGAACCCGGCAAGTTCAATTACGGGTCTTCCGGCACGGGCGGCCCGTTCCACCTGTCGGGCGAGCTGTTCAAGAGCCTGGCCGGGGTCGAGATGACCCACGTGCCCTACAAGGGCGACGGCCCCGCGCTGGTGGACCTGATGGCGGGCAACGTGCAGGTCATGTTCACCACCATTTCGGCGTCGGCCGCGCACATCCGGGCAGGCAAGCTGGTCGCGCTTGCCTGCGCGGGCGAGGCGCGCTCGAACCAGATGCCGGATCTGCCGACCATCGCCGAATCCGGGTTGCCCGGTTTCTCCTCGGAAACATGGCAGGCGCTGTTCGCGCCGGGCGGAACGCCCGCCGGGGTCGTCGAGGCGCTGCAGGGCGGCCTGGCAACCGCCATGCGGGACCCGCGCCTGCGCCAGGCGCTGCAGGCGCAGGGCAACAGCGTCGTCGGCAGCGATGTGGCGACCTGCGCGAAGTTCGTGCGCGATGAATACGACAAATGGGGCGGCGTCGTGCGCAAGGCGCAACTTGCCGGGTAACGGAAAAGGAAGCGGTAATGAGCAGTGATGGTGCAAGCAAGCCCATGCCGATGGACGGCATCCGGGTGCTGGACCTGTCGCGCGTGCTGGCCGGCCCGTGGTGTACGCAGATGCTGGCCGATTTCGGCGCCGATGTGATCAAGGTGGAACGTCCGGGGCAGGGCGACGACAGCCGGGCGTGGGGGCCGCCGTTCTACGAGTCGGCCGATGGCCAGGCGCGGGTGTCCGCATACTTCTGCGCCGCCAACCGGGGCAAGCGTTCCGTCTGCCTGGACCTGGAGTCCGAAACGGACCGCCAGGCGCTGCGCGAACTGGCGTTGCGCAGCGATGTCCTGGTCGAGAACTTCAAGGCCGGCGCGCTGGCCCGCCACGGGCTGGACTACGCCACGCTGTCGGCGCTGAATCCGCGCCTGGTGTACTGCTCGATCACGGGCTACGGGCAGACCGGCCCTTATGCGGCAAGGCCGGGCTACGACTCGATCATCCAGGCCGTGGGCGGAATGATGAGCGTGACCGGCCTGCCCGACGAGGCCGCCGGCGGCGGCCCGCAGAAAACGGGGATTCCCATCATCGACCTGATGACCGGGGTCTACGCCTGCTGCGGCGTGCTGATGGCCTTGCGCGAGCGCGACGCGAGCGGGCAGGGCCAGCACCTGGATCTCTCGCTGATGGACGTGCAGGTATCGGCGCTGTCCACCCTGGCGGCGAACTTCCTGGCGTCGGGCCAGGCGCCGCAACGCAATGGCAACGAGCACCCAACCGTCGTGCCGGGCGATGCGGTCCATTGCATGGATGGGCCGCTCATGCTGATGGTGGGCAACGACCGGCAGTTCCAGCGCCTTTGCCGCCACCTGGGCCGCGAATCGCTGGCGCGGGATCCGCGCTACGCGACCAACGAACTGCGCGTCCAGGGCAAGAACGCATTGATGGCGCAATTGCGCGAGGCATTCCGCGGCCAGACGCGCCAGTACTGGATGGAGCGCCTGCTGGCCGAAGGCATACCGTGCGGCCCCATCCAGACCGTGGCGGAGGTGCTCGACGATGCGCACGTCCGCCATCGAGCGCTCGTGGCCGCCGCGCCGGACCCGGTATTCGGCGAAATCCGCTCGATGGGCAGCGCGTTGCGCATGTCGCGCACGCCGGCCCGGCACGGCAGGCCGCCGACCGTGCTGGGCGAGCACACCGAAGCGGTGCTGTCGTCGCTGTCCGCATCCCGTCTTCAAGCCAACCCGGAAGTCAAATGAACACATCCTCGACCGTAAGATTCGAAGCGCGCGAGCAGATCGCGATCATCACGCTGAACCGGCCCGACAAGCGCAACGCCATCAACCTGGAGATGCGGCAGGCGCTGATCGCCGCCTGGGAGCGGTTCGAAAACGATCCGTCGCTGCGGGTCGCCATTCTCACCGGCGCCGGCGAGCGCAGCTTCAGCGCCGGGCGCGACCTGTCCGAGAACACCGATCTCAGCCAGAAGAGCTTCCTGCCCATACTGGGCGACAACGTCCAGGCAAGCAAACCCGTCATCGCGGCCGTCAATGGGGCGGCGCTGGGCGGCGGCTGGTTCTTCACGCAAATGTGCGACCTGGCGGTGGCCGCGGACCATGCCGTGTTCGGCATGCCGGAGTCCAAGGTCGGCCGGGCGCCCGCCTGGGCGGTCTGGCTGCAGGGGGTCATTCCGCAGAAACTGGTGCTCGAACTGTTGCTGACCGGCAATCCCATCAGCGCCCAGCGGGCCGCCGAGATCGGCTTCGTCAACCATGTCGTGCCCGCCGCGCAGCTCATGGACAAGGCCATGGAGCTGGCGCGCGCCATCGTTGCCACCGCGCCGCTGAGCGCGGCGGCCTGCAAGGAGATGGTCTACGCCGCGGCCGAGATGGGACGGGGCGCGGCCCTGCGCACGGCTTTCCACATCATGGAGCCGCTATACCGCTCGGACGACGCGCGGGAAGGCGCGCTGGCGTTTCGCGAGAAGCGCGCGCCGCGCTGGAGCGGACGTTAAGAATTGCTCAACGAGGAGAAACAACGGATATGACCCGATTTCTTGAGGTGGAGCGGCGCGGCCGCATTTGTATCGTCAGAATGAATCGCCCCGAGGCGCGCAATGCGCTGACCGATACAGAGCAGTTCCAGGAGTTCGAGGATCTTGTGCGCGACCTAAACACCGACCTGGACGTAAGGGCGGCGATCCTGACCGGCAACGGCCCCTCTTTCTGCGCGGGTGGCAATGTCAAGAAGATGCTGGAGGATTATGGCCCGGACAGCGGGCCCGCGGCGCGCATCCCCGCCAAGTACGCCACGGGAATCCAACGCATTCCCATGGCCCTGGCGCAACTGGACGTGCCCTTGATCGCCGCGGTCAACGGCGCAGCCATCGGCGCGGGCTGCGATCTGGCCTGCATGTGCGATATCCGCATCGCCGCCGACGATGCGCGATTCGCCGAAAGTTTCGTCAAGCTGGGCATTATTCCGGGCGATGGCGGATCCTGGTTCCTGCCGCGCATCGTCGGGCTGGCGCGCACCTACGAAATGGCCTTCACCGGCGACATGCTGGATGCGGCAACCGCGCTGCAATGGAACCTGGTTTCCAGCGTCGTGCCGGCGGGGCAACTCATGGACGCCGCGTGCCAGCTGGCCGAGCGGATTGCCGCCAACCCGCCGCAGCAAGTGCGCTTTGCCAAGCGACTGATCCGCGAAGGGCTGCACCAGCGGCTGGAGGCCATGCTTGAACTCTCCAGGCTGTACCAAACCCTGTCGCATCGCACCGCCGACCACCAGGAGGGCATCGCGGCCCTGCTGGAAAAGCGGCCGCCGGTTTTCCACGGACGCTGAAGTCCGCACCGTTCTAGCACGAGAGGAGACCATGAGAAAAAAACAGTTCGTTCTGTCGGTCCTGCTGGGCGCGACATCGCTGCTTGCGAGCAGCGCGCCGCTGGCGCAGCAAACATTCCCGGCGCGCCCGATCCGGCTCATCGTGCCGTTCGCGCCGGGCAGCGGCACCGACAACACGGCGCGCTATCTGGCGCGCGAGATGGAAGCCGTCTTCAGTTCGCCGGTGGTGGTCGAGAACCATCCTGGCGCCAACAGCTTCATCGCCGCCAAGATGGTGGCCGCCGCGCAGCCCGACGGCTATGCATTGCTGATCTCCGGGTCGTCGGCCATGACGGTCAACGCGGCCATCTTCAAGGCGCTGCCCTACGACCCGCTGAAGGATTTCGCGCCGGTCGCACGGCTGGCAAAGGGCGCGATGGGCCTGGCGGTAAATGCCGAGTCTCCCTACCGTTCGGTGGACGATCTGGTCGCGGCGATGCGGGAGCGGCCTGGCGCGCTGAACTACGGCTCGGGCAGCGCCGCCTACCAGATCACCACGGAGCTGTTCCTTTCGATGGCCAGCAGCAAGGCCAGCCACATTCCCTACAAGGGGGCTGCCCAGGCGTTGACGGACCTGGCCGGCAGACAAGTCGATTTCGCGTTCGCCGATTACGCGGCGCTGGTGCCTTTCCTGCGCTCCGGAAAATTGCGCCTGCTGGCCGTCAGCAGCGCCGAGCGCCTGGAAAGCGAGCCCGGCGTGCCCACGGTCGAGCAGGCGGGCTATCCGGGTTTCGACATGGTGAACTGGACTTCGGCGTTCGCGCCGGCCGGTACGCCCGAGCCGGTCATCGACAAGCTGAGCAGCGCCATCGTGGCGATTTACGAGCGTCCGCAGACGCAGGAGTTCCTGGCCGGCACGAATTGGGACAGCTTTGCGGCGGGTCCCGCGGCGTTGCGCCGGTACCAGATCGACGAGATCGCCAAGTGGAGCCGCGCGGCCGAGATCGCCGGCATCGAGAAACAGTAGGAGCCTGGACATGTCGGTAGCGATCACGATGCGGGGCGAGATAGGGGTGCTGACCCTGGACAGCCCGCCAGTGAATGCATTGGGCCATGCGTTGCGGCGCGACCTGGCCCGCTGCCTGGAGGACGCGTATGCGAGGCCGCAATTGCGGGCATTGCTGCTCGTCAGCGCCCGCGCCGGCATCTTCTCGGCCGGCGCGGATATCAAGGAGTTCGACCATGCCGGCCCGCAGCAGGCCCCCGGGCTGGGCGAACTGATCGACCGGATCGAGAGCGGGCCGTTGCCCGTGGTGGCGCTGCTCGACGGCGTGACGCTGGGCGGCGCGCTGGAGCTTGCGCTGGGGTGCCACTACCGGCTGGTGTCGCCGCGCGCTTCGCTGGGATTGCCGGAGATAAAGCTGGGATTGCTGCCCGGCGCCGGGGGGACGCAGCGCCTGCCGCGCCTGGTGGGCGCGCGCCAGGCCGTCGAGATGGTGCTCGGCGGCGAACCCGTGACCGGCGAGACCGCGCTGCGGCACAAGCTGGCCGATGCGCGGGTGCCGCAGGTCGATACGCTGGAGCAGGCGCTGGCGTGGATGCGCGGCGCGCCGGGCGGGTTGGCGCCGCGCCGGGCGTCCAGCCTGCCCGCGCTGGCGCCGCAAGCCATCGCCGAGGCGGCGCGCGAAGCCGCCATCCGGCCAGTCGGCAGCGCGCCGGCGCGCGAGGCGGCGCTGCTATGCCTGGCCGCGGCGCAGGGGCCGTATGAAGCCGGGCGGGCGCTGGAGCATGACTGGTTCGCGCGTCTGCGCGACGGCCCCGAGGCGCGGGCCTTGCGCTATGCCTTCTTCGCCGAACGGCCGCGCGCGCCGGCCGGCGATGCCTCGGCCAGGCGCATCGACCAGGTCGCGGTCATCGGGGCCGGCACGATGGGCACCGGCATCGTTATCTGCCTGGCCGAGGCCGGCCTGCCGGTGCTCTGGCACGATGTGGATGCCGGCTGCCTGGCGCAGGGGCGCGCGCGCGTGCGGCAGCATTTCGATCGCCAGGTCTCGCGCAAGCGCTTGACGCCTGGCCAGGCCGACCAGTACGCCAGCGCCGTCACGACGGTCGGCGACATGGCGGACGTCGCGCAAGCGGACCTGGTCATCGAGGCCGTGTTCGAAGATATGGAGGTCAAGCGCGGGGTTTTCCGCCAACTCGACCGCATCCTCAAGCCGGGCGCCATCCTCGGCACCAACACCTCGACGCTGGACGTCAACCGGATCGCGCACGCCACGCGGCGTCCGCCGGACGTGGTCGGCCTGCATTTCTTCAGCCCCGCGCCGGTGATGCCCTTGCTGGAAATCGTGCGCGGCGACGCCACCCATGCGGATGTCGTGGCCGCCGTGCAGGGGCTGGCGCGGCGCTTGCGCAAGATCGCCGTGGTGGCCGGCGTGTGCGACGGTTTCATCGGCAACCGCATGTGGCACCAGTATCTGCGGCAGGCGGCCTTGCTGGTGCAGGAGGGGGCCATGCCCATGGAGGTCGACGCGGCGCTGCGCGAGTGGGGGTTCGCCATGGGGCCATTCCAGGTCGCCGACCTGGCGGGTCTGGACGTTGGCTACAGTATCCGGCAGCGGCAGCGCAGCGAAACGCCCGAGCGCCCCTGGCCGGACTGGCTGGACCGGGTCAGCGAGTCGGGCCGCCTCGGCCTGAAAGGAGGCAGCGGAATTCACGCCTATCCGGACGGCGGCCGCCAGCCCCGGCGCGATGCCGAGGTGGAAGCCATGATTGCCGCCGCCTCGCGCGAGGCGGGCGCCTCGCCCCGGGCGATTCCGGCGGGGGAAATCGTCGAGCGTTGCCTGCACGCGCTGATCGCCGAGGCCGCGCGCCTGCTGGAGGAAGGCATCGCGGCCAGCGCGGCGGACGTGGACGCGGTATTCCTGGCCGGGTACGGCTTTCCGCGATGGCGCGGCGGCCCTTGCTACAGCGCCGACGTTTCGGGCCTGCCGGCGGTCGTGGCCGCCCTACGGCGGCGCGCGGCCAACGAAGAGCCGCAATTCTGGCAACCGGCCGAACTGCTGGTCCGCCTGGCGCGACAGGGCGCGCGGCTGCGGGATTTTTGCAGGGAGGAAGCATGAACGACGAGGTGGTCATCGTCTCGACCGCCCGCACGCCCATCGGCAAGGCGTATCGCGGCGCGCTGAACAATACCCATGGCGCCACCTTGGGCGCGCACGCGGTCGAACACGCGGTGCGGCGCGCCGGCGTCGACGCAGCCGAAGTCGATGACGTCATCATGGGTTGCGGCCGGCCCGAGGGCACGGCGGGCGAGAATATCGCGCGCCAGGTCGCCTTGCGCGCCGGCCTGCCCGTGGAGGTGCCGGGCGTCACCGTCAACCGGCTTTGCTCGTCCGGATTGCAGGCCATCGCCATGGGAGCGCAGTCCATCCTGTGCGGCAGCGCGGATATGGTGGTGGCTGGCGGACTGGACTCGATTTCGTGTGTGCAGAACGAGCACATGAATCACCATATGGAGCAGGATCCGTGGCTGGCGCATCGCATGCCGGGCATCTTCCTGCCCATGATAGATACGGCCGAAGTGGTTGCCAGGCGCTACGGTATTTCGCGCCAGCGCCAGGACGACTACGCGGCCGCCAGCCAGCAGCGTGCCGCGGCGGCGCGCGCGGCGGGCCGCTTGCGCGAGGAGATTGCGCCCATGCGCGTGCGCCGTCTGGCGGTCGATCCGCCCGGCGAAATCGAAGTCCTGCTGGAGGAGGACGAGGGCATTCGTCCGGAAACGACGGCCGCGAGGCTGGCCACGCTCAAGAGCGTGCGGGAGGGCGGCTGCGTCACGGCCGGCAATGCCAGCCAGCTTTCGGACGGGGCCTCGGCCTGCGTGCTGATGCGCGCCGACGCGGCGCGAGCGCGCGGCCTGCGGCCGCTGGGAGGTTTTCGCGGCTTCACGGTGGCGGGTTGCCGTCCCGACGAAATGGGTATAGGTCCGGTGCACGCCGTGCCCAGGCTGCTGGTGCGCGCCGGGCTGGCGATCGGCGACATCGGTCTATGGGAATTGAACGAGGCGTTCGCCGTGCAGGTAATCTATTGCCGTGACCGCCTGGGCCTGCCGGACGATCGGTTGAACGTCAATGGCGGCGCCATCGCGCTCGGCCATCCCTATGGAATGTCCGGCGCGCGGCTGGTAGGGCATGCGCTGCTGGAAGGGCGCGCCCGAGGGGTGCGCTACGTCGTGGCGACCATGTGCGTGGGCGGCGGGATGGGCGCCGCGGGATTATTCGAGGTGCTATGAACGGATTCGAATTTCGGACACACGCCCGCACGCTCGCGGGCGAGGGGGCTTCGCAACGGCTGGGCGAGGCGGTCGCGGCGCAATGGGGGCCGTGCCGTATCCTGGTGGTCACCGACGAGCAGCTGGTGCGGCTGGGCCTGGTTGCCGCCTTCGCGGCGGGTCTGCGTGGCGCCGGCCATACGGTTGATGTCTACGACGGCGTGCTGGCCGACCCGCCCGAAGCGGCCGTGGACCAGGCGATCGCGCAGGCGCGCGGAATGGACGCGCAATGCGTGATCGGCTTTGGCGGCGGCTCGTCGATGGATATCGCCAAGCTGGTGGCGGCTTTCGCCCGATCCCCGGCGGACTTTCGCGATAGCTACGGGATCGATCGCGTCACCGGCGCGCGGCTGCCGCTGGTGCAGGTGCCGACCACTGCCGGCACCGGATCGGAAGCCACCCCCATTGCCATCGTGACCCGCGCGGACAGCTCCAAGGCGGGCATCGTGTCTGCCGTCCTGTATTGCGACATCGCCGTGCTGGATGCGGAGCTGACCCGCGGCCTGCCGGCGAGCGTGACCGCCGCCACCGGCATCGACGCCATCGTGCACGCCGTCGAAGCCTATACCAGCAGGTTGCGCAAGAACCCGATCTCCGATGGCCTGGCCCGCGAGGCGTTGCGCCTGCTGTGCCGTTCCATCGGCCCCGCATGCCGCGACGGCGCCGACATGGCGGCCCGCCACGACATGCTGCTGGGCGCGATGCTGGCGGGGCAGGCGTTTGCCAATGCGCCGGTGGCGGCCGTCCATGCGCTGGCGTATCCGCTGGGCGGCGCGTTCCACGTGCCGCACGGCCTGTCCAATGCCTTGATGTTCGGGGCGGTGCTGCGCTTCAACCTGCCGCGGGCTTGCGCCGCCTATGCCCAGCTTGCGCAGATCGTCTGCCCGGAAGTCGGCGGCACGGAGCAGGCGCGCGCCGAAGGGTTCGTGCGGGAGATGGCAGGCCTGGGTCCGCGGCTGGGGCTGCCGCGGCGCCTGGCCGAAGTGGGCGTGGCCGAGCCGGACCTGCCCATGCTCGCCGAACAAGCCATGCAGCAACAGCGCTTGCTGGTCAACAACCCCAGGCAGCTTGGCTACGACGACGCCTTGCGGCTTTACCGGGAGGCGCTATGAGCGACGCCACGCAGCCGTCCCCGCGCGCGCCACGGTGGCAGCGCGCCGATTTCGGCCATTTCGAGGCCATGCCGGTGCGCTGGATGGATTGCGACATGTACGGGCACGTCAACAACGTCGTGTATTACGCGTACTTCGACACGGCGGTGAATCGCTACCTGTCGCTGGCCGGCGAACTCGATCCGCGCCAGGGCGCGGTGATCGGCCTGGTGGTGGAAACGCACTGCAATTTCCACGCGCCGGCCGTATTCCCGGAAACGCTGGAGATCGGCCTGCGCGTGGCCCACGTGGGGCGCAGCAGCGTGCGCTACGAGCTGGGCGTGTTCCGGGCCGGCGACCAGCTTTGCACCGCCCAGGGCCACTTCGTGCACGTCTACGTCGACCGCGCCAGCCGCCGTCCCGTGGCGCTGCCACCTGGCCTGCGGGCATGCCTGGGCCGGCTGGACGCGGCCGGGCGCGCCTGAGGCGCGCCCGCTATTTCCCCCCGCCCGCCGCCACCGCGTCGGCCACCAGTTGCGCCGTCGCGGCCGACAGCGTCCAGCCAAGGTGGCCATGGCCGGTGTTGTAGTACACGCCCGGCCGCTTGCCAGGGCCGACGCGCGGCAACATGCTGGGCAGCATGGGCCGCAGGCCCGCCCAGGGCACGACGCGGCTGGTCGAGACCTGCGGGAAATACCTGCGCACCCACGCGATAAGCGGTTCGATGCGGTCGGCGCGGATATCGCGATTGAAGCCATTGAATTCGGCGGTGCCGGCCACCCGGAACCGGCCCGCGCCGAGCCGGCTGGTCACGATCTTGGCGCGGTCGTCCAGCAGGCTGGTCCAGGGCGCGCCGGCCTGGCTGGCCTCGTCGTCCAGGCTGACCGTGATCGAATATCCCTTGACCGGATAGACGTTGACGCGGTCGCCCACCATGCTGGCGAACTGGCGGCTGCCCACGCCGGCGCAGATCACCACCTTGTCGAAGGGTTCGACGTCCTCGGCGGTCGTGATGGCGATGGCGCCGCCGCGATGCTCGATGCCTCTGACGGGCGTTTCGTAGCGGAACACGGCGCCGTGCCGCGCGGCGGCCCGGGCCAGGCCGGTGGTGAATTTGTGGATGTCGCCGGTGGAGTCCGACTCGGTAAAGAAGCCGCCGTGGAAATCGCCCTGCAGGGCCGGTTCGATGGCGCGCATTTCCTCGGGCGATACGGGCCGCCGCTCCAGCCCGCCGGCGCGCAGCAGCGCGTTGACGCGCAAGGCGCCGTCGTACTCCTGCTTGCTGGCATAGAAGTGCAGGATGCCGCGCCGCTCGTGATCGAAATCGATCCGTTCGCGGGCCGCGATCTCGAACAGGTGCTGGCGAGCGGCGATGGCCAGGCGCACGGTCTCTATGGTGTTGGCTTCGTAGCGGGGAATCTGGCGCAGGAACTCGCCCAGCCACGAGTACTTGTGCCAGCTGGGACGGGGATTGAGCAGCAGCGGGGCGTCGCGCCGCAGCATCCAGCGCAGGCCCTTGAAGAGCGTGGAACGGCTGTTCCAGACCTCGGCATTGCTGGCGGACAGCTGTCCGCCGTTGGCGAACGAGGTTTCCATCGCGCTATAGCGGTGGCGGTCGAATACCGTGACCTGGTGTTGGCGCAATGCGAGCGCATAGGCGGTGGTGACGCCGGTGATGCCGGCGCCGATGACGGCGATTCGAGACATGGTCGTGGTCCCAGAAGAGGTTGGCGTCTGCCGGCCATCGGAATGGCCCGGCCACAACCCCATCTGTCCATTTACCTGAGAGCTTCACCCGTGCGCCGATGCAAGCGCGCCAGGGATCCCCTTCGGTGGGCGCCGTACCGCGCGCCACTCTCCAGATGTTCCTGCAGGTCGGTCCTTTTGCCTGAGAGTTTCCGGGGTGGTTGCTCCGTCGGCGTCGTCCGCTGGACGATCTCTCCCGAACTGCACGTTGGTGGAACCGGCACAACTTACAGCGATTGCGCCGGCACGACAAGGTGCCGGCGCGCATCCAAGGGGAAACCCTGTCTCCCGGAGGCGTTCAGACGGGCTCGGCGTCCACGTCGTACGTGAACAGCCATTCGTACCGTTCGCGGACCCGCGCCTCGCTCCATTGCTGTTCGACATAGGCGGCCGCGCCGGCCGCGTGCGCCAGCTCCGGGTTGTGGAAGCGCCTGGCGTTCTCGGCCGAGCCGCGCACCACGCGCGCCGTGCGCTCGACGCGCAGGTCCTGGTAGCGCACCAGCGCCCGCGGCGCGTCGGCCCGCATGCCGTCGAGGCAGCGCGCCAGCACGTAGCCGTCCTCGATGGCCATGGCCGCGCCCGAGGCCAGCATCGGCAGCGTCGGATGGCAGGCGTCGCCCAGCAGGGTGATGCGCCCGCGGGTCCATTGCGCCAGGGGTTCGCGCAGCATCATCGCCCACTTGAAGGGCGTATCCAGCGCATGGATCAGCGTCTGCACGTCCTCGTGCCAGCCGGTGAAATCGCGCGCGCATTCCGCGATCGTGCCTTCCTGGGTCCAGGATTCCACCTGCCAGTCGTCGCGCTCCAGGATGCCGACGAAGTTCACCAGTTCGCCGCGGCGCAGCGGGTAGTGGATGACGTGGGCGCCGGGGCCTACCCAGTTGACGGCATAGGGTTCGCGCAGATGCGGCGGCAGCTTGTGCGCCGGGATGACGCCGCGCCAGGCCAGCGCGCCGGAGAAGCGCGCCTGGTCCTGGCCGTGCAGCGCGGCGCGCACGCGCGAGTGCACGCCATCCGCCCCCACCAGGATATCGCCCCGGCGCGTGCTGCCGTCGGCCAGCGTGACGCTGGCCCCGGTGTCGTCCTGCGTGACGCTTTCGACCCGGGCGCCCAGTTCGATGGCGTGCGGGTCGCGCGCCAGCACGGCGTCGGCCAGCACGCGGTGCAGGTCGGCGCGGTAGATGGTCAGGTACGGGTAGCCATAGCGCTCGACCGATTGCGCGCCCAGGTCGAACAGCGGCCAGGTCTGGCCGGTGTTCCACAGGCGGATGCGCTTGCCGGAGGCCGGGCTGGCCACCTGTTCCAGCGCCGGGCCCAGGCCGAGCTGGTACAGTACGCGGTTGGCGTTGGCGCTGAGCTGGATGCCCGCGCCCAGTTCGCGCAGCTGCGCGGCCTGCTCCAGCACGCGGACTTGGAAACCGCGCGCCTGCAGGGCCAGCGCGGCGGTCAGGCCGCCCAGGCCGGCGCCCGCGATAAGGATCCGGGGTGAGGTGGTGTCGGGCATCGTGGATTGTCCTTCTGTGTAGCGGATACGTAGGCGCGGTTACTGGGGCTTGACGCCCGCGCTGCGGACCACGCCGGTCCATTTGTCGAGGTCGGCGCGGATCGACCGGGCGAACTCCTGCGGGGTGTCGCCCACCGGCTCCAGGCCCAGCGCGCTGAGCTGCTTGATGACCTCGGGATCCTTGGCGGCGGCGGCCAGCGCGTCGGTCAGCGCCTGCACGGCCGGCGCCGGCGTGCCGGCCGGCGCCATCAGGCCGAACCAGGAATAGGCCTCGAAGGGCTTGCCGATCGTCTCCGAGACGGTCGGCACGTCGGGCAGGCCGCTGTAGCGCTGGCTGCCGGTGACGGCGTAGGCGCGCAGCTTGCCGGCGTGGATCTGCGGCGTCAGCAGCGTGACCGTGTCGAACAACAGGTCGACCTGGCCGCCCATGACGTCCGTCAGGGCCGGCGCGCCGCCCCGGTAGGGCACGTGCAGCATGCGGGCGCCGGCCTCGCTCTTGAACATTTCGGCGGTCAGGTGGCCGATGGAGCCGGTGCCGGCCGAGGCCACGCTCAGGTCATGGTCCTTGGCGTAGTCGCGCAGCTGGCCGATATCCTTGGGGCCCAGGTCGGGGCGGCTGACCAGGATCAGCGGGCCGCGCACGGCCATGCCGATCGGCGTGAAGGACTTGATCGGGTCGTACTGCAGATTGGTGTACAGGGCCGGCGCGACCACGATGCTGCTGGTGCCGCCCCACAGCAGGGTGTAGCCGTCGGGCTTGGCGCGCGTGACCACGGTGGTGCCGACGCTGCCGCCGGCGCCGGCGCGGTTCTCGACGATGACGGGCTGGCCCAGCTGGTCGGCCATGACGGCGCCGAACAGGCGCGCGCTGGTGTCGGTGGGGCCGCCCGGCGGGAAGGGCACGACCAGGGTGACGGGCTTGGAAGGGAACGTCTCGGCGGCCGCGGGAGCGGCCGGACCCAGCGCCAGGGTGGCGGTGGCGGCCAGCGCCAGCACGGCGCGCAGCGTCATGGTCAATGCGGGCGAATTCGTCATGTCTCGTCTCCAGTGTCTTTTGCGGCAATGGGGCCTCGGATGGGCCGATCCACTATTTCAACGCACCGGGTTAAATAAGTAAAAGAACAATATTGGATAAATTGACAAGCAATGCTTGTTAATATGAACGCCTGTTCTCCCCGGGCCGGCCGACCATGAACTTCTCTTTTCGCCAGATGCGCGCCTTTCTTGCGGTGGCGCGCCATGCCAGCTTCACCAAGGCGGCCGAACAGCTGCACATCTCGCAGGCCGGGCTGAGCGCTATGGTGCGCGACCTGGAAACGCAGCTGGGCAGCCGGCTGTTCGAGCGCACCACGCGCGCGGTCCGCCTGACGCCGGCGGGCCAGAGCCTGTTGCCGGTGGCGCAGCGCGCGGTGCAGGACCTGGGCGCGGCGGTGGCGCAATTGGGCGCCCTGGACGCCGACGGACGCGACCGCCTGCGCATCGGCGTGACGCCATTGATCGCCTGCAGCGTGATCCCGGATGTGCTCAAGCGCTTCCAGGCGCTGGCGCCGCGGGTGCGCGTGGAAGTGATGGACCTGGATCGCAGCCTGATCGCCGCCCGGGTCGAAAGCGGCGACCTGGACGCCGGCTTCGGCGCGTTCTTCACGCGCGCGGCCGGCATACGGCGGCAAACGGTCTTTCCGGCCCGGCTGGCGCTGGCCGTGCCGCGCGTGGAGGGCGAGCGGCGCAGGTCGGTGCGCTGGCCGCAGATCGACCGCGACGGCCTGATCGCCTTGCCCGACGGGAATCCGATCCAGCGCCTGGTGAACCAGCACCTGGGCGTGCAGGGCGACGCGCCGGGGCGCGTGGTCACGCACCTGGAAACGGTACTGGCCATGGTCGAGGCGGGCCTGGGCCAGGCCGTGGTGCCGTCGTTCGCCGCGGTGGCGAGCCGGCGCTGGCGCGTCAGCCTGGTGCCGGTGGCGCCCCGGGTGGCGGTGGATTACTACTGCATCATGCGGGCCGGGCAGGGCGGCGGCGAGCGCATCGACGCCTTCGCGCAATGCTTCGGCGCCGTCGCGGCCGAGCACATGGGCGTCGCGCGCGCCAAAGCCCCCGCGCCAGGCGGCGCGTAGAGGGCAGGTGTTGGTTTTTCGCCTGTTGCGGCGCGGCGGCGATAGGGGCCAGCGGTTTTTGCGCCTATGCTAGTTCAAGCGGAACGCGGACGGTCGAGACGCGGCGGTCCGCGGCTTGCCTGGGACCGACGGGACGCTGGATGAGAACCACGAGAGGACTTGCATCGGGCTTGCTGGCCGGCGCCGCCATGGGCGCGGCAGCCTGCATGGCGCAACCCTCGTCCTGGAGGGATCCGCAGGATGGCGCGTTCGACATGAGCGACTACCTGCTGCATCGCAAAGGCGTGTTCCCGGTGCCGATGGTGATCACCGAGCCCGCCGTGGGCTATGGCGGCGGACTGATGCTGATGTACTTCGCCGAATCGCTGGCCGAGGCGGGGCAGAAGGCCCGGAAGGAGGGCGACGCCCTGGCGCCGCCGAACGTGACCGGCGCGGGCGTGCTGGGCACCGAGAACGGCTCGCGCGGCGCCGGGCTGTTCCACTTCCATACCTGGGACGGCGACCGCTACCGCTACCTGGGCGCGCTGGCGCAGGGCAAGGCCAACCTCGACTATTACGGCATGCTCAACCGCGGGCGCAGCTATGAGCTGAAAGGCACGTTCCTGGTGCAGCAGCTGCTGGCCCGGGTGGGCGACTCGCATTGGTATGTCGGCCCGCGCTACACCTACTTCAAGTCCGACACGCGCTTTACCGGCCAGGCCGCCACCGAGCTGGGCGTCAGGGACCAGGCCGCCAGCGTGGGCAAGCTGGGGCTGGTCATCGACTACGACAACCGCGACAACATGTTCTATCCCACCAAGGGCAGCTACGCGGAACTGGAGGCGCAGTTCGCGCGCGGCTGGCTCGGCGGCTCCAAGTCGTTCGAGACCTACCGGGCGCGCGGCTATACCTGGCTGCCGATCGATCCGAAATGGACGCTGGGCCTGCGCCTGGACGCCCAGACGACCAGCGGCGCGGTGCCGTTCTACGCACAGCCCTATATCGATCTGCGCGGCGTGCAGCGCGGCCGCTACCAGGACAAGACCGCGCTGGCCGGCGAGGTGGAGCTGCGCTGGAACGTCACGCCGCGCTGGTCCCTGCTGGGCTTTACCGGGGTGGGCAAGGCCTACGGCCGCTGGAAGTCGTTCGGCGAAGCCTCCAATGTGACCAGCATCGGCACCGGGTTCCGGTACCTGATCGCGCGCAAGCTGGGCCTGTCCGCGGGCATCGATATCGCCCATAGCAAGGACCAGAACGCGTTCTACATCCAGGTGGGCAGCGCCTGGCGCTAGGCGTGCGAGGCGGCGTCGGCGAACGCGCAAGCGGCCGCGCCGTGGATTGGAAATCCTTGTCACAGCATAAGAAATCCTTGCTTGTCGCCCGCCGGGTTCGCCGTTGTAATCCGTCGGGACAGGCATGGTGAACCCCGCCCCGCACGCAGGCGCGCAGGGCAGCTCAAGCGAGGAAGAAATGCACGACGAACAGGCGCTCGATCTTGTCATCCGCGGCGGACTGCTCATGGACGGGCGGGGCGGCGCGCCCCGGGTGGCGGACATCGGGGTGCGCGGCGCGCTGATCGCCGAGATCGGCAACATCGCGCCGGGCGCGGCCGCCGAGATCGACGCGCGCGGCAAGATCGTCACGCCCGGGTTCGTCGACATCCATACGCATTACGACGGGCAGATCATCTGGAATTCCCGCCTGGCCCCGTCCAGCTGGCACGGCGTGACCACGGTGGTGATGGGCAACTGCGGGGTCGGGTTCGCGCCGGTGCGCGCGGCCGATCGCGGCAATCTGATCGAGCTGATGGAAGGCGTGGAGGACATCCCGGGCGTGGCGCTGCACGAAGGCCTGGACTGGGCCTGGGAAACGTTTCCCGACTTCCTGCGGGCGACCGAACGGATCGAACACGATATCGACTTCTGCGCGCAACTGCCGCACGCGGCGCTGCGCGTGTATGTCATGGGCGAACGCGCGCTGCGGCTGGAGATGGCCACGCCCGAGGACATCGCGCGGATGCGCGGCCTGGCGGCCGAGGCCATACGCCATGGCGCCATCGGGTTCTCGACCTCGCGCTCGATCAATCACCGTTCGGTCACCGGCGATCCGATGCCGTCGCTGCGCGCGGCCGAGGAAGAGCTGACCGGCATCGCCCTGGGACTGGCGGACGCCGGCGGCGGCGTGCTGGAGATCATCATCGATTTCGACGATCCGGACCTGCTGGAGGCCGAGTTCGGCATGATGCGCCGCCTGGTGGAAAAGTCCGGCCGGCCGCTGTCGTTCTCATTGATGCAGAAGCACGGCAACAAGGAAGGGTGGCGCCGGCTGCTGGCCCTGACGGCGCAGGCGGCGGCCGAAGGCCTGCCCATCCGGGCGCAGGTCGCGCCGCGCGGGGTGGGCGTGCTGCTGGGCATGCAGGGCAGCCGCAACGTCTTCTCGGATTGCGCCAGCTACAAGGCCATCGCCGACCTTCCCCTGGACGAGCGGGTACGCCGGATGCGGGATCCGGCGTTGCGCGCGCAGCTGCTGCGCGAATTGCGCGAGAGCCGGGATACGCCGCTGGGCAAGCGCCTGAACGAATTCGACAACATCTTTCCGCTGGGCAACCCGCCGTGCTATGACCCAGGCCCCGAACGCTCGATCGCGGCGCTGGCCCGGCGCGCCGGCGCCGATCCGGCCGGCCTGGCCTACGACTGCCTGCTCGAGGACGACGGCAAGGCCTTGCTGTTCTCGCCATTCGCGAACTACGCCGACAAGAACCTGGACGCCTGCGCGCAGATGATTGCCGATCCGAACACGGTCATCGGCCTGGGCGACGGCGGGGCGCAC
Source organism: Bordetella genomosp. 6 (assembly GCF_002119705.1). Lineage (NCBI taxonomy): Bacteria > Pseudomonadati > Pseudomonadota > Betaproteobacteria > Burkholderiales > Alcaligenaceae > Bordetella > Bordetella genomosp. 6. The sequence goes on along the minus strand of NZ_CP021107.1, from coordinate 2,275,458 downwards.
GTAGCGTTGATCTCCGACGCCAGCTTCCCGACTTTCCTGCTCAAGCATTGGGGCGGGGGGGCAGGGCAGCCGGCCTTCGACCTGCCGTGGCTGGTCAAGCGCCAGACGGCGGACACCGCCCGGGCCGTGGGCCTGCTCGACCGCGGCGTGCTGGAAGTCGGCAAGAAGGCGGACATCAACGTCATCGATCCCGCGACGATGGATCCCGGCGTGCCGGTCATGAGCATGGACTTGCCGGCCGGCAAGGGCCGCTATCTGCAAAAGCCCAGCGGCTATGTGGCGACCATCGTGTCCGGCGTGGTGGTCTACCGCAACGCCGAGGCCACCGGCGCGCTGCCCGGCAGGCTGGTGCGCATGGCGGCCAAGCCCGCGCACGCCTGACCGCATCGCCGCCGGCCATGGCCGGCGGATGGCGCTCAAACAATAAACAAGGAGGAGAAGACCATGATGAAAGGCATCTGTGCAGCGTTTGCGTTCGCCGTGCTCTCGGCTTGCCGGCCAGGCCTGGCCCATGCCGCGTTTCCCGAGCAGCCCATCAGGCTGGTGGTGCCCTTCGCGCCGGGCGCCACGATCGGTCCGCTGGCGCAACTGGTGTCCGAGCAACTGTCCAGCGATCTGGGCACGCCGGTGTACACCGAGTTCAAGACCGGCGCCGGCGGCAACATCGGCGCCGACATCGTGGCCAAGTCGCCGGGCGACGGCTATACGCTGCTGCTGGGCACGATCAGCATCCTGACCATCAACCCGTCGCTGTACCACGACTTGCCGTTCGACCCGGTCAAGGACTTCAAGCCGGTTTCGATGCTGGTCACCACGCAGAACATCCTGGTCGTCAATCCGGACAGCAAGATCCAATCGGTGGCGGACCTGGCCGACTATGCCAGGCAGCATCCTGGCCAGGCCACCTTCGGATCGTCCGGCACCGGCAGCACCATGCACCTGGCGGGCGAACTGTTCAGCACCACGGCGCAGGTCAAGATGACGCACGTCCCGTACCGCGGCGGCGGGCCGGCCCGCTCGGACCTGCTGGGCGGGCGGCTGACGCTGATGTTCAGCGACCTGAGCGCCATCCCCATGGTGCAGGCCGGCAAGCTGCGCGCGCTGGCCGTGACCGGGTCGCAGCGCGACGGCCGCATCCCCGATATCCCGACCATGCAGGAAAGCGGCATGAAGGGCTTCGATGTCGAACCCTGGTATGGCCTGGTGGCGCCCGCAGGCACGCCCGACGCGGTCATCGCCCGGCTCAACGCCAGCGTGCGCAAGGTGTTCGACAAGCAGCAGGTGCGCGAGGCGCTGCAGAACATCGGCCTGCGGCCGGCCAGCGACCTGTCGGTGGCGTACATGGCCGGCAAGATCGATAGCGACCTGGGCAAATGGGCGCCGATCGTCAAGTCGGTCGACATGAAAACCAACTGATGAGCGGCCCGGCATGAAGACGCAAGCAACAGCCGGCGACGGCGCGGCCGTGGTGGCCATCGCCGGCGGCATGGGCGCGCTGGGCAGGGCGCTGGCGCAGCGGTTCAGGCGGCGCGGCGACCTGGTCGTCGTGCTGGACCGGGCCACGGACGCCGCCGGCCGGCCGCAGGCGGGTGCCGACCTGGCCTTGCTCGACGTCGATCTCAACGACGTCGCCAGCACGCGCCATGCCTTCGACACGATCGCGCGCAGGTTCGGCAGGCTGGACGCCCTGGTCAGCGTGGCCGGCGGCTTTCATCACGAGACGCTGGCCGACGGCGGCGTCGAGGCCTGGGACCGCATGTATGCGCTCAATCTGCGCACCGCCGTGGTGGCCTGCCAGGCCGCGCTGCCGCTGATGCTGGCGCGCGGCGCCGGGCATGTGGTGTGCATCGGCTCGGACGCCATCGGGCGCGCGCACGCCGGACTCGGGGCGTACGCCGCGTCCAAGGCGGGCGTGGCCGAACTGGTAAGGACTCTGGCCAGCGAAACCCGCCACCGCGGCATCGCGGCCAACGCGGTGTTGCCCAGCACCCTGGACACGCCGGGCAACCGGCAGGCCATGCCCGAGGCCGATTTCTCCCGCTGGGTATCGCTGGACGCGGTGGCGGAGCTGATCCTGTTCCTGGCCTCGCCGCTGGCCGCCCAGATCAACGGCGCCTGCATCCCGATCGTGAACCGCTGCTGACTACGCTACGCGGCGGCGCCGCAGTGGGCGGCCAGCAGCCTGGAAAATACGTGGATGGACGAGGAGGCCGGATTGGAGGGGTCGCTCGTGCAATAGAAGTCGACCGCCGGCGCGCCGCGCGGCAGCGCGATCTGGCCGACCGTGTCGCGATCGTAGGAATCCGCCAGGAAAGTGGGCACGAAACCCATTCCCATGCCGGCCGAGATCAGGGACGCCACCGTGGCCAGGTGGCACACCTCCTGGCGCCGCAGGGCATGCGCGCCGGATTCCAGCAGGTAGCGGTCGACCACCTGCTGCACCGCATTGGAGTCCGGCAGCACCCACAGCACCATGTCGTGCAGGCGCGCCCAGTCTTCCACCCGCGCGATCTCCAGGCCCGGCGGCATCAGCCTGCCAGGACAGGCCAGCCGCAAGCTCATGTCGAAGATGAACTCGCTCTTGAGCCGCGAGGCGCGCCGCATATAGGTGCCGTAGGCGGCATCGAGCCTGCCGGCCTCCACCATGTCGTGCAGCACTTCCAGTTCAGCGTCCACAACCTCGCACGACCGGCCCGTGCATTGCTGGAACTCGCGCATCACGGCCGGCAGGACCGTGCCGGCGATCAGGGGCGACACCCCGACGCGGATCCCGCCTTGCTGGCGGCGGGTCAGCGCGGACAGCTCCAGCGCGCCCTTGTTGAGGCTTTCCATGGCCTGGCGGGCGTAGGGCAGGAACTGCGTGCCGGCCTGGGTGAGGGCGGTCGCGCGGTTCGAACGCTCGAACAGGCGGATCCCGACCTGCGTCTCCAGTTCGTTGATCATGGAGCTCAGGCCCGCCTGGGTGACGTGCAGCGTCTCGGCCGCGCGCGTGAAGCTGCGGACCTCAGCGACCAGCAGGAAGGCTTGGAGCTGGCGGGTGGATACTCTCATGTCGGTTGGGCCCATGCTTGTCGGCCCCGTCTTTTATCATGGCGCCGGCGCCGCGGGCCAGATGGCCCGTCCAGGACGGGGCGAGCGGCGCGTGTCGGATTCGATGTTTCAACAGGAGCGGACCGCCTTGTTTCTCTATTACCGGATCAGTTTCGTCCTCAGCGTGCTGGCGCTCGCGGCCTGGGCGATCGCCAGCACGCTCTACCAGGCGCCGCGTTACGGCGACGGCTACGGGCCTGACCCGCTTGGGGTCTTGCTTTACCTGGCGCTGTGGCCGGTGGGCCTGCTGCTGGCGCATTCCGGCCTGCTGGCGTGCCTGGTGCGCGCGCGGCGGCCCGCGTCGATCCTGCAAGGAAGACAGGGGGTCGCCATTCATCTGGCGCTGGGAGCGGGTTTTGTGCTTTACGCGCTGTACAGGTTCTAGCCGGGGTCGATAGGTGGCCAGGACGGTGGGTGGGTCGAAGATCACATTTGGGCATGAATTGATTCTTGACTGGCACACCCTTTCGGGAATCGCTCTTATCGATGATGACGATCAATCAATAGCTCGTCGCCTTCAGAAACAGGTACGCGAAGTATGGCTGCAGCAAGTGTTCAAAGGTATAAATACCTCAGGTCTCGGAACATTGTCCGAACAAATTGCTCAACGCTATTGGCTCGCCATGGTGGAGGTATCCGCTGCCGCGCAGTGTGCGTTCCTATCGTTCGGCGTCGGACGGCAAGTCATACCGTGAAAAACTCTTCATTACTTTGGCTCTAGAAAAAAAACTGCGAAGCATTCCCAGACCGAGCAGTACGTTTAGAAAAATAGAGGGATGATGACCAGAAAGGAAGCCCATACGCGTCGAACGAAGCGCGGCGCTATCTCGAGAGCTTTACGAATGACCGCGATTGGGCAGCATACGCTCTGTTTTATTTGGAACTAAAATTTCGAGCGGCGACTTATCTTTGGTATAACGGGAAACACCTATTGAACGCACTGATCGCTGAAGCAGAAGGGTGGCTAAGGAGCTCAGTTTTCAGGGCCAATTTCAACGTTTGCATGCTATGACAAATAGATTAACCCGAGCATCCATCGAGACAGATGTTACTCCGATTACAGTATCGCCCTCAAGAGATGAGAATAGAGAGTCTCTCGTGGAGGAGCTTCATACGCCAATGGGAAACGTTAAGCGAGAGGCGATCGCACCACGCAGAGGATATCTTTATCAGGACTATAGAACAGCCATTGCGTGGCTAGAACTTAAGGATGGGGAAGTGCTATTTGTCGAGGTCGCCGAGGATTACGTAAAAATCGTTAACAAGGAACTCGTCGCCACACAAGTTAAGGATTTGTCGAGAAATATCACGTTGAACGACGAGGGCGCTCGGAGCGCATTGGCGTCTTTTGTTGAACTGAAACGCCTGAATTCAAATAAGGCTGTCAAATATGCGTTTATCACAACGGCGACCGCGTCGGTGGAGCAGCGTACCCAGCATCGAGCGTCTCCGGCAGGCAGCATTTCTTATTGGCAGCGAGTTCAAGAGGGTGGCGAAATCGCTCCATTGAGGCGCGTATTGCTTGCGATGTCACTATCTCCCGAACTCCACGAATTTATAAAGGTAAGGTCTGAGGACCAGCTTCGTGAAGACCTAGTAACGCAGTTCGATTGGCATACAGGGGCTTTGCCGATCGGCCGTCTCGCCGAAGATTTGGAAGAAAGGGTGATTGCACGTCTACGGCAACGCGGGGTCGAGCGGGCACAAGGAAAAAAATATGTGGGCGCCGTTCTCCGACATGTGATTGAGCTTGCGCAGCACACCGATAGAGATGAACGGAGGCTTGATAAGCCTGGTTTGGAAGAATTGCTCGACAGACTTGCCACTCGAAGCATGAGTGCCCAAGAGTTCGAGGAACTCACTACTAAGGCGGCAATTGCGGATAATTTACCCAAAGACGTGCTGGATAGTAACGTTTTATCTCGCATTAACGCTCTGAAGAGCTCTAGGTATTTCGTCGGCTACGACAAGGTGGCCGCGGCACGAGCGCTCGCAGCAGATATTCGTCTACCAGGAAAGTATTCAGGGGCGTCAGATGATGTACGCGAGATGGCGTTATCTTGGTCGGCGAGGGTTTTATTGGATGAACAACCGGAATTGGCTGCTGAGTTAATCGAAGCTGCTAAGGAGTTGGTGGCGGACTCAGAGATGGCGCGTCTCACGGGCGCAATCCGTTCTGCAGTTGACGATGTTTCGTTGGCTTTTTCCGAGATCGAAAATCTAACATCGCCCCAGGCGATGACTGCACGCTACATCATTCAGCGACGCTCCGTGAAAGGCCCTATAGGCTTCGCGACGGCGATTGCGTGGTTCGAGCAAGCAGGTCTGGGCGTTGACGAGCTTGATGAGGACGGCCAAGCACTTCTTCTTGGAGACCTGATGCGTACTGAGCGATGGAACGAGGTCACCAGGTTCGCCGCCCTCATCGATACCGAGAACTGTGTACACCCGAGCCTGCTGTTGACCTGCGCATTGGCCAATCTCTGTCAAGCAGCGCCGATTGAACGACGCGACGAGATCCTGGAGATGCCGCCTTTATGGGATCCGTTGGGGTTCCCACTTGCCGCGACAGCCATGGGGATGGCGGCGCGCGCGCGAGCGATTGAACTGTTTGACCGGCTTCGGACAGTCGCAATAAACCTAGAGTTGAGTTTGGTGAGCGATCACGCGCTGGAGTATATGCTTTGGTTGAAATTAGCGGAGGCGCCACACGAGCAGAACACGATGCGAGAAATCGAAATGTTAGTATCGCGCAGCGAGGATTGGGAGCGCTGGGTGCCGCTTGCAATCTCGGCTGGAGTCAAAGTAAGCATTTCGACAATACGACAAAGACTTCAACATCGCTATATCCGCCTTGGCTCTCACAATTTCAGTAGTGCGCGAGCACTACTGGCCACAATTTTGATTGGGCAAGGGCGGACAAGTTCAGGCGACTGGCGTGCCTATGAGAACCAACTTGCGACACATTTTTCCGATGCGTTTCTCATTTCGCTGGAGGTGCAGATCTGCTTGCAGGACGACAATATAGAGGGCGCTCGCACTGCTCTCAACCGGCTGGAGTTCAATCCTGATACGGAGCGCACGCGGAATCGACTAGAGATATTAATTTCAGCACGGGGAAGTACGGATTTATTGACCAAGCGTCGTGAAGCGTTCCTGCGTACGGGGGAGATGTTTGATCTTCAGCAACTAATCACGAGCCTCTCGCATAACCAGCTATGGCCAGAGGTCGCCGATTACAGCCGCGAGATGTTTAACCGATCAAAGAGTGTCGACAGTGCTATTCATTATGTATCTGCACTCAAAATGGCCGAACGATGGAGCGAGCTGGTCGGGTTCTTTGAGCAGTATCCAGAATTTTCTCGTCACCCAGGTGAACTGGCAGATACATATGCACAATTTTGTCTTCTTCTGGGGCGATGGCGGCACTTACAAGAGGCCCTTGCGGGTAGTCCACTATCAGAGGCATTAGCCCGGAAAGTCCAGCACCTTGTGTCGTTGCTGACCTTTCAATGGGACGACTTTAACTCGCAGATTGATGAGGCCCTGGCCATGCCAAACAAATACGCCGCGGAGGCGTTGTTGGAACTGGCATCCGTCGCAGCCACTATTGGTCGCGACACCGACAGCAAAAAACTCGCAGCTCATGCGGCCGACACAGCACCTGCCGACCCCAAGATCTTGATGTCCTCGTATCTGCTTGCAGCGAAGGGCATGTGGGATAACGAAGAAATCGCACGGACGTGGCTGAAGTTGGCTATCGAGCAGTCAGGCGATGATGGCGTACTACAACGACATTCGCTCGCAGATTTAATTGAGCGGATTCCAAAATGGCGTAAACAGAATGAACGGGCGTGGTCTGCATTGCGATCGGGTGAGCTCTGGCTTGGAGCATACGCAAAATCAGTAAATCAGCAGCTATCTCAAATAACTGTCGGCGCCGCAATCAACAATGCAAATCTCGACGATGTTCGCCGCCGATCTATCGTCCTTGCCTATAGTGGAGTACGTCAACCGCTGACGTTGGCGGTAGGGAAAAGAGTGGCAGTGGATATGACGGCGCTAATGACCTTGGCGTATCTTGGATTGCTGGATAAACTGCGGGGTATCTACTCGCGTATATTCGTACCACATTACACTGGCGCTTGGCTATTCGAGGACATTCAGCATTCGGAGTTTCATCAGCCGAAGCTGATTGAAGATGCGGGCCGACTGCTCGGCTATATAGCCCAGGAGCGGATACAGGTCTGCTCTAAGGTGATTATTGAAGATACGATGCTCATTCCCGAGGTGGGGCCAGAGTTGGCAGATCTGCTGCATCGCGCCAAGGAGTTGCAGGGAACGGGACAAGCGGCGTTTGTAATCAGTACTGCACCAATTCATCTGGTGGATTCGTTGCTCGAACGGGAAGCTGATCTTGCGCACTATGAGGGAGTTCTCAGAAGCCTTGGCTGCTTGATCGAGACACTCGACTTGCATGGGCTACTTACAGCACGGGAAAGAGAGAGGGCGCAAGTACTTTTACTCCGTGTCGATCGGAGATGGAGTCGCGACGCAGAGATCCCAGCGGGTACAACGCTCTTGCTGGACGACTTGGCCGTTAGCTATATCCAGTCACTGGAGTTACTTCCCCAGCTTGCGCGATCAAAATTCAAACTAATAATACATTCAAAGCTCAGGGACCAAGCAAGAGAGTATGCCGAACTGCGGGAGTCGGGGAGACAACTGCGTAATGTGCTTTATAGGGTTCGCGAGTTTCTGACCGCTGGTGTGCGGTCGGGAGAGATCGAAGTCCTTCCATTGCCGTATGAGCATTGGGGGCAGCCAAATCAGCCCTTGTTTCCGACTACAGATATCTTCCTACTTCAAGATAAATTCGATTCTATCCTAATTGATGATAGGTTGTTCAACAAACACCACGAGATTACACGTGAAAACGGCGAAGCAATTTCGATCAATTGCACACTGGATGTCATTGATCATTTGCGTGATACAGGGATACTCAGTGATTCCCAATGGATATCTCATCGTACCGAACTACGCCGTGGAGGCTACGCGCTCATCCCTGTGACAGAACAAGAGTTGGCTACAGCTGTTCAAGCGACTCACGTGCGTTCGGATGTAGTAACCGAAGGGCGTGATTTTCGAGCTATTCGGGAAGCAGTCTTATTAGTCCAAATGCGGGGTGTGTTAAGTCTACCGCTAGAGCATGCGTGGTTAGAAACGCTGCTTAAGGCGTGGAATGAGCTACTTATCGTATTGCTACAAGTTACTGACAATAATCGGCAAAGTGTGCTGGTCAAAACGGTACTTGATCTGAGTGATGTCAGAAATTTCGGCGACTGTTTCCCAGGAGAGATGTCCGCCGAAAGATTACGCTTTATGGGCCTCACTTCGTATGCGAGACTGATGGCCGCAAGCATGTTCCTGGAAGAGAGTGGACGGCCCAGCGATACGGTTACAGAAATATTTGATACGCTCCTTTGGCACTCACCGGTCGCGCACGAACAGTTAGTTGCGCAATCGAAGGCCATGTTGTTTCGTTTGAAGGAGCAGTTAATTCAAACCGTACCAATGGAAGATAGGCCTCGCGTTCCAACGCTACTATGGAGCCGCATTCGACAGTTACCGAAATCGCTGCGCATCGCCTTGGTTGAGGACGAGTCGGTTCGAACGAATTTGGCCTTGCCGATTGAGCCACAACTTCAGCTTAATATTTTTGAAAATCCAAAATTCAACTCTGATGTTCTGTACTCCGCTGTGGCTAAGGTTCTACAGGGCGCGGAGAGTGCCGAAGTTGCCGATTGTGATAAAAAGTCATGGATTGTTAGACGCAACAGTCGCGGACAGGCGGTTCTTGACGTGGTGGGCCATGCACGTCCCTTGGTGTTTCCAGATATCGAGTATATGTTCGATGACCCTCAGGCCCGCGTCGCGCATTTCATCTCCAAATGTACCGCGGCAGGTGTGAGCATCGGGTCCCTGGACGATACAGTACTCGCCGATCTAGGGCGTGCACCATTGACTAGTAGGAAGATCAACGAGATACAGACGTTGCTTTTGCAGTTTCCAATAGCCCGACATGATATGTTGATGGATGATATGCAAAGGGGCGGGGTAACGCTGGGCACAATGTTTCCATCACAGTTGGCCTACTACGAGCATATGGTAGGCGAGTGGCAAGGTGAGCCCGACATCTTGACATTCGCAGCGCGCGCAACTCCCGAACAAGACGAAGCAGTCCAGTTTGATACACGCCTCTTGATTGGGCTCCTATCATGCGGGCATAGCGCCACGAGCCCACACCTCATGATCGTGCAGGCAGGTATACCAGCGCTCAAGGCATTTATTGCTGATCATGTTTTATCTCTAGACATCTGGTCCCTAACGGCCTTTCTTGAGGGGCTATTTAGGCGAGGCGACGCAGCTCAGGAATTTAAAGACGAGATCCTACAACTCTTGAGCCTCTTCGATCGCCTCGTGAATCAGACTATGGATAGATGCCGCTCGCTCGTAGCGCTGGTACGCGCGGCTGATATTCGGATCCGATCATTATCACCTTGTACGGATCCACCGCCATATTGGCGTAGGCTTGCATCCATAGGTCAAGCAGCATTAATTGAGCGTGCTCTGATACGTACGAGCGGAAATATTGAGCCGTATTTAGAAACGCTCGAGCCGATGGCAGCCGTGTACTTCGGCGCCAGTATCATCGATATGCAACGGGAGCCCGCCTGGGCCCCTTTGCTGTTAAATGAGCACCAACTGCAGCAAGAGCTACTGGGCAGGGTGCTCGCGGCTTGGTTTAGTTATGTCGACATAGCTCCAGCCTTCGAAACTCATCGCGAGGAATTCGCTTCGACGATACAAACTTTACAGTCGTCAGGCGATATGCTGATGAGTACTGCCCCTGGCCCCACGGAGGGCAGTATTGCGTTGCAAGAGCTGCCGGCCATACATCACGATGCACTTGAGCGGTTATTGGGCCAACTGCCTACCAAAGCACTGCATGCGTGGATGATGGCCGCCAGGATCGGAACGACGGTTAGGCTGCCCAAGTCGCTTCACGCTAAGTTATTGGCAAGCGTCGAACAATATGGAGCTCAAGTTTTTGCAGGGCACACTGACAGCCAATCCATCGAAGTGTTGGCGTGGCTCGCTTATCTAGCGGCCAGTGGGCGGGATACAGCTCTCGCCACGCTTGTCATCAAGCAGGCAAGGGCTGCAGCAACTGCGTCACAAGAGGGGATCGTTTTTTGCTTGTACGTTAGTGTAATTGCTCTTGCAGCCTACGAGGACCGCCAGGAGTGGCAAGCGCTGATGGTTGAGTGTGCTAGCCATGCCGCGTACTCCTGTAGCGATCGCACTGAAGCGATGCATTGTCTCGCGGCCATCGAAAATTTCGTGGTCGCCGACTGGAGACTGCAGTTGCCATTGGCCAACGCACGGGCGGCTCTGAACGGATTGATACACCAAGCCGGGATTTAGCCTTGCGAATGTGTATGGTTTATCTCGAATGGGCAGCAGGCTGTCATGCTGCCAGCTCATCAATCCAATACTTTACATAATATACATTATGCGTATTTTGGGCGTCCGTATCCGCGGGCCGATGGCCGCCATGGAAAGTCAGAAAGGCACGCCATCCAGCGTGCCCATTTTCCCGCTGGCGTAGTCGCGCTTGGCCTGTTCCAAGCGCGCTGCCGTGTCCATGACAAAGGGACCTGAAAACAGAATCGGACCTTCGGCCGGTGCTCCGCCCAGCAGCGCGACATCCGCCGGCTGTCCTGCAGTTGCGGTAATGCGCACGCTGTCGTCGCCCGAAGTCAGCACGGCCAGGCTGCCGGCGCCGATGGCGGGTTCCGTTCCATGCTGGATCAACCCATCCAGCACATACAGGCCAAGCTCGGCGTCCGCGTCGACCTTCAGGGCGATGCTTGCGCCGGCGTCGAGCCGCGCGACTGCCCAGATGGTGGGAGATGCCAGATGCATGGGGCCTTCGACATCGTCGATACGGCCCGCCAGCACCCGTACGCGCGCGCCGTCGCGCTTGATTTCCGGGATGGCGGCCTCGCGGTATGAGGCATAGGCAGGCTCCGCCAGCTTCTGGCTTGGTGGAAGCGCGGCCCAGAGCTGCAGGCCATGTCGCCCTCCTTGCGGTTGCTCTGCGTGAAGCATCCCGCGGCCGGCACGGATGTGCTGGGCATCTCCTGGGCCGAGCCGGTCAGAGCGGCCCATGCTGTCGCGGTGCTCCACGCCCCCTTCCAGGAGGTAGCTCAGCACCTCGATGCCGGCATGTGGATGCGGCCGATCGCCGATTCCGCGTTTGCTTTGATGCCGATAGTGGTCAATGAAAACGAACGGACCTAGCTGATCCCGCTGGTCTGAAGGCAGCGCACGCCACAAGAGCATATCGCCGTCATCGATCAGACGCTGGCCCGGCAAGACGTTGGCAATGGCACGAGTCATGACGCTCACCCTTCTGCGGCTAGTTGCTGCTCGAACGGATCCCGCCGCTGATCTGCAGGGATCCGATTTCGCCGTGGATCTCCAGCGGGGCAATCTCCTTGCCGTGCGTGATGACACCGCCCGCGATCACCACTTCGGCCACCGAGCCGCCCGGTTTGATGCTCAAGGCAACGGCGCTCAGCGAAACCACCACGCCCTTGACGAGTGAATCGCCGGTGGCCCCGTATGTTTCGATTCCCCGGTTCACATGCAAGGGCCCCATCGGCTGGCTGACCTGTACGCCGACCGCGCCATCCGCATGGGTGGCGATGCGATCGAACTCGGCCCGATTCAACGTGCCCGCGTACAGGTTGAAGCCACGCGCTCCCTGGCCAAAGGTCTCGATCGGAGCGTTGATCTTGAGCCAGCCCAGGCCGCCGAAGTTCACGAAGCCGATGCCGCTCGGGCCGAATGAGGTGATCTTTGCATCCGCTTCCCAGCGATCAACCTGCCCCCAGTTGTCGAGCACCATGTCGTTGACGCCATAGGTAGTGACCGGGCCGAGATTGCGCACGCTATCGACATAGGCGCCGTGCACGGTGAATACGCCGCCCGTGATGACATCGGGCGTGCCGGGTGGAATGCGTCCGTCGCTGAATATCGGCCCGGTCTCGAGCCTGCGAATACTCAGACAGCCTTGGGCGAAGTCCGGCCCGCTGACAAAAATCCCGCTGCCGATGACAGGCGCCGACGCGCGTCCGGCGGACAATCCGATCAAGTCGGCAGTCACGACCACCTGCGGGTCGGTTTGCATGTTCCACAGCGTAAATGCCCCCTGGATCACGCGCACGCCGAACCCTTGCGGGCGCTCGTCCCGAGAGCGCGTATCGGCGGCAATCACATCCAGCCCGGCGACTTCCAGATGCCCGCCCCGCACCTGGTCGCGCGCCAGGATCTGCACCTGGCCGATGGTTGCCACGTCGGCCAGGCGCATGACGCCGAGATGGGTCGCCTGCGTGTCGTTGTGGATCGCCCGGCGTTCGGGGGCCGTCTCCAGGCGCAGATTGCACACCGTGTTGTCCGTGGACAGGCACAGGCCATCCTGATCGGGCGCAAACGTAATGATGGCCTGCCGATCCGCGCCTTCGAGGCCTTGCCCGGGGGCCAGGGAGAATCCAGGAACGTTGGTCAGATGGCCTTTTATGATGATTTTTCCTGGCCCTGCCTTGCCCACCGCCGCAAGCAGTTCATCCACCGTGGAGGCTATGGATACGTCACCTGGGCACATGATCAGCACCTCGATTCGGAGAGATCGAGAGAAAGTATAGAACTGCGCCGCGCGCGGGAGCAAGGTCAATTACGGGGAGAGCCGCCCTGCTTCGCAATCCTGCCGCCCCGGGCTTGGGCGCCCAGGCCTACACCCGCGCATGCTCGATGCGATGCCTGCCATTCTTCTTGGCCGCATAGAGCTGCCGATCGACGGCTTGGATGAAGCCGGCCGGCTTCGTCTGCCCGTCCGGCACCACGGTGCCGGCTCCGATGCTGACCGTGACGCGCCTGCCATGCGGCGACAGCGCATGTACGATGGATTTCTTCTCGATCAGGCGCTGGCAGCGCTCGGCGACCTTGCGGGCCACCTCGGCGTCGGCCTCGGGCAGCAGCACGACGAACTCCTCGCCGCCGTAGCGCGCGACCAGGTCGCGCGGGCCATCCAGCGCCAGGCTCAGGGTCTGGGCGATCTCCACCAGGCATTGGTCGCCCTGGGTGTGGCCATACAAGTCGTTGTATTGCTTGAAATAGTCGACGTCGAACAACAGCACGGACAGCGGCTGGCGTTCGATGCGCGCGCGCTCCCACTCCAGTTCGAAACTGCTGTCGAAGCGGCGCCGGTTGGCGATGTTCGTCAAGCCATCCTTGAAGGACAGCACCTCCAGCTCTTTTTGCAGAAGCAGCAGCTTTTCTTCCGTCTTCTTGCGTTCGGTGATGTCGAACATGAAGCCGATCAGCGCTTCGGCCTCGCCCTCGTCGTTGCGCACCACATGCACGACGTCGCGAATCCAGACATAGCCGTTGTCCTTGGTCAGGGCCCGGTAGTCGGCTTCATGGTCCGCGCCGGCCTGGGATTGGCTGACGCAGTAATTCACCACATATTCGCGATCCTCGGGATGCATGCGCATGGCCCAGTCCTCCACGCTGACCCAGCTGTCGGCGCTCCAGCCCAGCAGGGCCTCGATCTGCGGGCCGATATAGGTGAACTTCATGGTGGCCCAATCGATCTTCCAGGGAATCGCCTTGGTCGACTCCAGCAAGGTCCGGTACACCGCGCTGTCGTCCAATAGTGTGTTTGCGTCAGACATGCCCAACCCTTTTCGATACATATCGATACGCTACTGTAGCCCGAAGATGGCGGCCCTGGCGCTGGATTAAACGCGCGGTTAGTGTCCTGACGTATCGGTTGAATTCATGCATAATCGTTGTGCATTCCATCCGTGTCCTTCGTGCCACCCTGGAATGCGTCAGGCTTGACCGATAACCATAACGCCAGCCCAAGGAGACAGACCATGCGGGGTCGCTACGAATTCCTGGCCCAGGACCGGGTCATCTATGGCGAGCCGGCTGCCGCCGCCGTGCTCGATACGGCGGCGCAGATGGGCGCCAACCGGGTGTTCCTCGTCAGCAGCGCCACCCTCAGCCGCAAGACCGACGAAATCGAGGCCATCAAGACCGCCCTCGGGGCGCGCTTTTGCGGCATGTTCGACCAATGCGTGGCCCATGTGCCGCGCGACAGCGTGCTCGAGGCCGCCGAGCGCGTCCGGCAGGCCCGGCCCGACCTCATCGTCACCATCGGCGGCGGCACGCCGATCGATACGGCCAAGATCCTGCTGATCTGCCTGGCCGAGGACATCCGCACGGCCGAGGAACTGGGCACCTATCGCATCCAGGTGCTCGAGGACGGCAGCAAGCGCGTCCCGGCGGTCAAGGCGCCGCCGATCCGCCAGATCGTGGTGCCGACGACCCTGTCGGGCGCGGAATTCAGCAACCTGGGCGGATGTTCCGACCCGCTGCGCCAGGTCAAGGACCTCTATACCGGCCGGTTGATCGGCGCGCAGGCGGTCATCCTCGATCCGCGCCTGACGGTGCATACGCCCGAGTGGCTGTGGCTGTCGACGGGCATGCGCGCCATCGACCATGCGGTGGAGACGATCTGCTCGCGCAATCCGCAGCCGTTTACCGATGCGACCTGCCTGCATGGGTTGAAAATGCTGTTCGACGGCTTGCGCCAGACCCGGCGCGCGCCCGACGACCTGGACGCGCGGCTGCAGAGCCAGCTGGGCGTCTGGCTGGCCTCCACCGGCCTGGGCCGGATCGAATGGGGAGCCAGCCACGGCATCGGGCACCAGCTGGGCGCGGTGGCCGCGGTGCCCCACGGACATACCTCGTGCGTCATGCTGCATAACGTGATGCGCCACAACCTGTCGCACACCGCCGAGCGGCAGGCGCTGATTTCCGCCACGCTGGGCCAGCCCGACGTGCCGGCCGCCGACCTGATCGAGGCGCTGGCGCGCGAGCTGGGCATGCCGACGCGGCTGCGCGACGTGGGGGTCGAGCGGGCGCATTTCGAGGCCATCGCCGCCGGCGGCATGCAGAACATGATGGTCCGCAGCAACCCGCGGCCGATCTCCTCGCCGGCCGATATCGTGGCGATCCTCGAACAGGCGTATTGAGGCGGCGCGATCCGGCGGCCGGGCACGGGCCTTGCTGACCGGCGGGCGTGAAACCGGGTACCGCACGCAAATGGAGTACGCTGGAGCCAACGAGGCGGGCTTTCCGCCCGCCGTCGTCCGCCCACCGCGATTTGGGGGATACGCGCATGCATGCCCGCGTCCCGAGGCTGGTCGCCGATTTATTGCACCTGCTGCGCCTGCTGGGCTGCGTGGCCGCCCTGCTGCTGCCGGCCGGCTGGGGCGGCGCGCGCGCGGCCGACGGTAGCGCCCCGCCGCCGCGCGCCGCCGTGGTGCTGTCGCTGGACGGGATCGTCGGGCCGGCCAGCGCCGACTATGTCGTGCGCGGCCTGGCCGGCGCCGCAGCGCAGGATGCCGTGGTCGTGCTGCGCATCGACACCCCGGGCGGGCTGGATGCGTCGATGCGCGAGATCATCCGCGCCATCCTGGCCTCGCCCGTGCCGGTGCTGGCCTATGTGGCGCCGGGCGGCGCCCGCGCGGCCAGCGCGGGGACCTACATCCTGTATGCAAGCCATGTGGCGGCCATGGCGCCGGCCACCAACCTGGGCGCGGCCACCCCGGTGTCGCTGGGCGGCGGCTTCACGCCGCCGGACGACAAGGCTGAGCGCGACAAGGCCGCCCCTGGCGCCGCGGCGCCGGCCGATGGCGGCAAGGCCGTCACGCCGCGCAACGCCGCCGAGTACAAGGCCATCAACGACGCGGTGGCGTATATCCGCGCGCTGGCCGATCTGCGCGGCCGCAACGCCGACTGGGCCGAGCAGGCGGTGCGCGAGGCGGCGTCGCTGTCGGCCAGCCAGGCGCTGGCGCGCAACGTGATCGATATCGTGGCCGAGGACACCCCCGCCCTCCTCGCCCAGGCCGACGGCCGTACGGTGCGCGTGGGCGCGGCCAATACCGTGCTGCACACCAGCGGGCTGGCGCTGGTCGAGCGCGAGCCCGACTGGCGCACGCGCCTGCTTGGCGTGATCACCAACCCCAATCTGGCGCTGATCCTGCTGATGGTGGGCGTGTACGGGCTGATCTTCGAATTCATGAGCCCCGGCGCGCTGTTTCCGGGCGTGCTCGGCGCCATCTGCCTGTTGCTGGGGCTGTATGCCTTGTCGGTGCTGCCGCTGAGCTACGCCGGCGCGGGCCTGGTCGCGCTGGGCGCGGCGTTGATGGTGGCGGAGATTTTCACGCCCTCGCTGGGCGCGCTGGGCGTGGGCGGCGCGCTGTCGTTCGTGCTGGGCGCGACCATGCTGGTCGACGCGGATACGCCCGCCTACGCGGTGTCGCTGCCGCTGGTGGGCGGCGTGGCGGCGGCCAGCCTGGGGCTGACCTTCCTGATCGCCCGGCTGGCGCTGCGCTCGCGCCGCGCGCCGCAGGTCAGCGGCGCGCAGGGCCTGGTCGGCCGGCGCGGCCGCGTCCTGAGCTGGGAGCACGAGCAGGGTTTCGTCGCCGCCGACGGCGAACGCTGGCGCGCGCGCGGCCCGGCCGGCCTGGCCGCCGGCGACGCGGTGACGATCCACGCCGTGCAGGGCGTGACGCTGCACGTGGCGCCCGAACCGCCGGCGCCGCAAGCGCCCTCCCGCCCGTGACGCGCGGGCGGCCCGACTATCCTTTTCTTTGCGGAGTGCGCCATGTTCATGAACCTCGCTTTCTACGTCCCCATCCTCGTGCTGCTGCTGGCCCTGATCGCGCTGTCGGTGCGCATCCTGCGCGAGTACGAGCGCGGCGTGATCTTCACGCTGGGGCGCTTCACGGGCGTCAAGGGGCCCGGCCTGATCCTCATCATCCCGGTGGTGCAGCAGATGGTGCGGGTCGACCAGCGCACGGCCGTCTTCGACGTTCCCAGCCAGGATGTGATCTCGCGCGACAACGTATCGGTCAAGGTCAACGCGGTGATCTATTTCCGGGTGATCGACCCGGAACGCTCGGTGATCCAGGTGGAGAATTTCCGCCAGGCCACCAGCGAGCTGGCCCAGACCACGCTGCGCTCGGTGCTGGGCAAGCATGATCTGGACGAAATGCTGTCCGAGCGCGACAAGCTGAATATCGATATCCAGGAGATCCTGGACGCGCAGACCGATGCCTGGGGCATCAAGGTCGCCAATGTGGAGATCAAGCACATCGACCTGAACGAAAGCATGGTGCGCGTGATCGCGCGCCAGGCCGAGGCCGAGCGCGAGCGGCGCGCCAAGGTCATCAACGCCGAGGGCGAGGAGCAGGCCGCGCAGAAGCTGCTGGACGCCGCGCGCACGCTGGCGCAGCAGCCCGAGGCGATGCAGTTGCGCTACCTGAGCACGCTGGCGGTGATCGGCGCGCAGAACAGTTCCACCGTGGTGTTCCCCTTCCCCACCGACCTGGCCGGCGCGCTGGCGCGCTGGGCGCAGAAGCAATAGGGGCCCGCATGCGCAAGGCCTTGCGCCGGCCCTGGCGGCCCGGCAGGGCCTACAGCATGTGGGCGAGGAATTCGCGCGTGCGCGGATGCTGCGGCGCGTCGAAGAAGCGGTCGGAGGCGGCTTCCTCGAGGATGCGGCCTTCGTCCATGAAGACGACGCGGTGCGCCGCCTCGCGGGCGAAGCCCATCTCGTGGGTGACGACCAGCATGGTCATGTGCTCGTCGGCCAGCTGGCGCATGGTGCGCAGCACTTCGCCCGTGAGTTCGGGGTCGAGCGCCGAGGTGGGCTCGTCGAACAGCATGATGTCCGGCTCCATGGCCAGCGCGCGGGCAATGGCCACGCGCTGCTTCTGGCCGCCGGACAGCCGGCCGGGATAGTTGTCGCGCTTGGCCAGCAGGCCGACCTTGCGCAGCAGCTCCTCGGCCTTGGGGATCACGGCGTCGCGGCGCAGGCCCTTGACCGTCACCGGCGCCTCGATCACGTTCTGCAGCACCGTCATGTGCGGAAACAGGTTGAACGACTGGAACACCATGCCCATCTTGCGGCAGATGCGGCGCACGTCGGCATCGGCGGCGTACTGGCTCTTGCCGCCGGGCACGGCGCGCGCCAGCGTCTCGCCCTCGATCTCGATACCGCCCTCGTCGATGGTTTCGAGGTGGTTCAGGCAACGCAGGAAGGTGCTCTTGCCCGAACCGGATGGCCCGATCACCGCCACCACCTCGCCCTTGCGCAGCGTCAGCGACACGCCGTCGAGCACGCGCACGCCATGGAACGCCTTGGCGATGCCGCGGGCGTCGATCATGGCCGGGCGCTCGCCGGGCCCCGGCTTACTGGTCGTATTTGGCATAGCGCTTTTCCATGTGTTGAAAGAACCAGGTGAGGATCAGCGTCATGATCAGGTAGAAGGCGGCGGCGACCAGGAACGGCGTGGTGGTGAAGTCGCGCTGCACGATGCCGCGCGCGGTGCGCAGGATGTCGTTGAGCGCCAGCACGTAGATGAGCGAGGTGTCCTTGACCAGGGTGATGGTTTCGTTACTCATGGGCGGCAGCACGCGCTGCACCATCTGCGGCAGCACGATGCGCCGCATGGTCTGCAGGTAGCTCATGCCCAGCACCTTGCTGCCCTCGTACTGGCCGCGGTCCACCGACTGGATGCCGGCGCGGAAGATCTCGGCGAAGTACGCCGCGTAGTTCAGCGCGAAGGCGACCACGGCGGCCGGGAAATCCGGCAGGCGGATGCCGACCACCGGCACGAACGGCAGGGCGAAGTAGATGAACAGCAGCTGCAGCATCAGCGGCGTGCCGCGCATCAGCCAGATATAGCCGTTGACCAGGCGCGACAGCAGGCGCCAGCGCGAGATGCGCGCCAGCGCCAGCACCAGGCCCAGCGGCACCGCCAGGGCCAGCGTGATGAAGAACAGCGTGAGGGTGACCTGGGCGCCTTGCGCCATCGGCCCCAGGAGGGAAATTACGTAGTCCATGCCGGGGGTTCCCACCGCCTGCGACGACCTGCGGGAAAGAGGATTGGCCGGGCCCTGCCGGTCCGCGCCGCGGCGCGGACCGGGACGGGGCCGCTTACTTGATGATGTTGGCGCCGAACCACTGGGTGGCGATGCGGCCGGCGGTGCCGTCCTCCTTCATCGACGCCAGGGTCTTGTCCAGCTTGGCGAGCAGCTCGGTGTCGTCCTTGCGCACGCCCACGCCGTAGTCCTCGGTGCCGAAGTTCTCTTCCAGGACGCGGTACTGCCCTTCGCGCTTGCTGGCCAGGTAGCGGCCCACCACTTCGTCGACCACGATGGCGTCCAGGCGGCCGGCCGCCAGGTCCATCAGGGCGGTGACGTTGTCGGCGAAGGTCTTGATTTCCTTCAGGCTGGCGGCCACCGGGGCGTCTTTCTTGATGGCGTCGACCGCGCTGCTGCCTTCCTGGGCGCCGACCACCTTGCCGGCCAGGTCGGCCTTGGTCTTGATGGGCGAGGCGCTGCCCACGATGATGATCTGGTGGTTGGCCATGTAGGGCGCGGTGAAGCTGATGTTCTTCTTGCGCTCTTCGGTGATGGTCAGGCCGTTCCACAGCACGTCGACGCGCTTGCCGTTGAGTTCGGCTTCCTTGGCGCTCCAGTCGATCGGCTTGAATTCGACCTGCATGCCCAGGCGGCGGCTGGCTTCCTTGGCCATGTCGATGTCGAAGCCGACCAGTTCGTTCTTCTCGTCGCGAAAGCCCATGGGCGGGAAGTTGTCGTCCAGGCCGACCACGACCTTCTGGGACGCGGCCGGCGCGCTGGCGGTGGACGAGGCGTCGTCGCCCTGGCCGCAGGCGGCGAGCAGCGCGGTGGCCGAGAACAGCAGTACAGCGGTGATTTTCTTCATGGATAGTGGCCCGACGGGCGCAAGAATGGACAACGGTGCGGCGCAGCCCCAGGCTGCGGACAGCCATTTTATCCCCCCGGGGACGGGGGCGCCGGGCGATCAAGGCCGCAATTGTAGCCATACCGGGGCGCGGCGGCCCGCTATCGGGACGTACGGGGACATCGAACCGGACTATTTCCGCCGGCCCGGCGGCGTGGCCGGCCGGCGGCTTGCCGTGCCGCAACATTGATTTATGTCATTGACCCCCATGACCGGCCTTTGATACAACGATGTCATTGGCACGTTGGCGCAATATCAACCAGCAGAAAGGTGACGCGTGGCGAACGATCCAACCACCTACAGCAAGCGCCAGGAACTCAACAGTTTCCTGCTGCTTGCGGCGGTGATGGCCCCTGTGATCACAGGCATCATCATCGTGACCTACGGTTTCGCCGTATGGTTCTACCAGCTGCTTGCCGGCCCTCCCGGCAGTTGATGGCGCAGCCCCCCATGTCAGCCCTTCCCTCCCGCGCACTCGCGCCGCCGCCGGTGGCCGAGCTGCATATCACCAGCATGGTCGTGCATGCCCTGCCCGGGCGCGCGCAGGCGCTGGGCGCGGCCATCGCCGCCCTGCCCGGCGCGGAAATCCATGCGGTGTCCGATACCGGCAAGCTGGTCGTCACGCTCGAAGCCCACAGCACGGGCGAAATGATGGAGCGCATCGCCGCCGTGCAGGGCCAGGACGGCGTGCTCGCCTCGGCGATGGTCTATCAACATATCGATACTTTGGACTCGATGAACGAGGAGATTGACGATGTCAATGGCTCGTAGGGATTTCATCAAGCAGACCGCCGCCGCGGCCGCCGCCACCGTGGCCGGCGTGCCGTTGACGGGGTATACCCAGAACATCGTGACCGAGTCGGAGGCCGCCAAGCTGAAGTGGTCCAAGGCGCCCTGTAGATTCTGCGGCACCGGCTGCGGCGTGAACGTGGCCGTCAAGGACAACCAGGTGGTGGCCACGCACGGCGACTTCAACGCCGAGGTCAACAAGGGCCTTAACTGCGTCAAGGGCTATTTCCTGTCCAAGATCATGTACGGCAGCGACCGCCTGACCCAGCCGCTGTTGCGCATGAAGGACGGCAAGTACGCCAAGGACGGCGAGTTCGCGCCCGTGTCCTGGGACCAGGCCTTCGACGTGATGGCCGAGCAGTTCAAGCGCGTGCTCAAGGACAAGGGGCCGGAAGCGGTCGGGATGTTCGGCTCGGGCCAGTGGACCGTGTGGGAAGGCTACGCCGCGCTCAAGCTGATGAAGGCGGGCTTTCGCACCAACAACCTCGACCCCAACGCGCGCCACTGCATGGCCTCGGCCGCGGTGGGCTTCATGCGCACCTTCGGCGCCGACGAGCCGATGGGCTGTTACGACGACATCGAAAACGCCGACGCGTTCGTGCTGTGGGGCTCGAACATGGCGGAGATGCACCCCATCCTGTGGACGCGCGTCACCGACCGGCGCCTGAGCGCGCCCGCCACCAAGGTGGCGGTGCTGTCGACCTTCGAGCACCGCTCGTACGAGCTGGCCGACCTGACGCTGACGTTCGAGCCGCAAAGCGACCTGGCGATCCTCAACTACATCGCCAACCACATCATCCGGACCAAGCGCGTCAACCGCGACTTCGTCGACAAGCACACGGTGTTCCGCGAAGGCAACGCCGATATCGGCTATGGCCTGCGCCCCGAGCATCCGCTGCAGCAGGCGGCCAGGAACGCCGGCGACGCGGGCGGCTCCAAGCCGATCACCTTCGACGACTTCGCGCGCTTTGTCGCCAAGTACGACCTGGAGTACACCGCCAAGCTGAGCGGCGTGCCCAAGAACCGCCTGGAGGAGCTGGCCGAGCTGTACGCCGACCCGAAAGTGCGTGTCACCTCGTTCTGGACCATGGGTTTCAACCAGCACACGCGCGGCGTGTGGTGCAACAACATGGTCTACAACATCCATTTGCTGACCGGCAAGATTTCCACCCCGGGCAACAGTCCGTTCTCGCTGACCGGTCAGCCGTCGGCCTGCGGCACCGCGCGCGAGGTGGGCACCTTCTCGCACCGCCTGCCGGCCGACCTGGTGGTCACCAACGCCGAGCACCGCCGCCACGCCGAGGAGATCTGGAAGCTGCCCGACGGCACGATCCCGTCCAAGGTGGGCGCGCACGCCGTGCTGCAGAACCGCATGCTCAAGGACGGCAAGATCAACGCCTATTGGGTGATGGTCAACAACAACATGCAGGCCGCCGCCAACCTGATGAACGAGGGCTTGCCCGGCTATCGCAACCCCGAGAACTTCATCGTGGTGTCCGACGCCTACCCGACCGTCACCACCCTGTCGGCCGACCTGATCCTGCCGGCGGCCATGTGGGTGGAGAAGGAAGGCGCCTACGGCAACGCCGAAAGGCGCACCCAGTTCTGGCACCAGCTGGTCGACGCCCCGGGCCAGGCGCGCTCGGACCTGTGGCAGCTGGTGGAGTTCTCCAAGCGTTTCAAGGTCGAGGAGGTGTGGCCGGCCGACCTGCTGGCCAAGAAGCCCGAGTACCGCGGCAAGACGCTCTACGACGTGCTGTTCGCCAACGGCAAGGTCAACCAGTTCCCCAACACCGAGCTGGACCCGGAGTACGCCAACCAGGAGGCGCAGGCCTTCGGCTTCTACCTGCAGAAGGGCCTGTTCGAGGAATACGCCGAATTCGGCCGCGGCCACGGCCACGACCTGGCGCCGTTCGACGTCTACCACAAGGCGCGCGGCCTGCGCTGGCCGGTGGTCGACGGCAAGGAAACCCTGTGGCGCTACCGCGAAGGCTCCGACCCCTACGTCAAGCCGGGCACGGGGTTCCAGTTCTACGGCAACCCGGACGGCAAGGCGGTGATCTTCGCCCTGCCCTACGAGCCGCCGCCCGAGGCGCCGGACAAGGAGTACCCGTTCTGGCTGTCGACCGGCCGCGTGCTGGAGCACTGGCACTCGGGCTCGATGACGCGGCGCGTGCCCGAGCTGTACAAGGCCTTTCCGGAGGCGGTCTGTTTCATGCACCCCGACGACGCCCAGGCGCTGGGCGTGCGGCGCGGCGTCGAGGTCGAGGTGGTGTCGCGGCGCGGCAAGATGCGCACGCGCGTGGAGACGCGCGGACGCGACAAGCCGCCGCGCGGACTGGTGTTCGTGCCGTGGTTCGACGCGGGACAGCTGATCAACAAGGTCACGCTGGACGCCACCGACCCGATCTCGTTCCAGACCGACTTCAAGAAATGCGCGGTCAAGATCGTGAAGGTCTGACCAGGACAGGGAGACAGCCATGAGCTTACGCACCGCCGCCATCGTCCTGTCCGCCGCGCTGGGCGCGGCCGCCTGGGCCGCGCCGCCCCTGCCGCTGCAGGACCCCATGCGCGGACCCACGCCGGTGGCCGAGGAAACCGATCCGCCGCTGATGAGCCCGGTCGAGAACAAGGATATCCGCCGCGTGCGGACCTACTCCATGCAGCCGCCGACCATTCCGCACAAGATCGACGGCTACCAGATCGACAAGAACTTCAACCGCT
This sequence comes from Bordetella genomosp. 6, assembly GCF_002119705.1. Taxonomy (NCBI): domain Bacteria; kingdom Pseudomonadati; phylum Pseudomonadota; class Betaproteobacteria; order Burkholderiales; family Alcaligenaceae; genus Bordetella; species Bordetella genomosp. 6. The sequence goes on along the minus strand of NZ_CP021107.1, from coordinate 2,251,880 downwards.
GCCTGGCCTGCCATGCTCGGGTGAACACCGAGGAAACGCAGGCGCCGCCGCTGAGCGTGACCCACTACATGGACCGCGACAGCAACGTGCTGGCCGAGGTGTCGCCGCGCCGCTATTTCTGTGTGCAGTGCCACGTGCCGCAGGCCGAAGCGCGCCCGTTGGTGTCCAATACCTTCCAGGATATCGACGTGATCCTCAAGCGCCTGACGGCGCCGAAACCGGACCAGAAATGACGGGCGGGTGCCAGCCATGAGAGAACTCATCAAGCGCTATTGGGACATCATCCGCCGCCCCAGCGTGCATTTCAGCCTGGGCTTTCTGACCGTGGGCGGCTTCGTCGGCGGCATCCTGTTCTGGGGCGCCTTCAACACCGCCATGGAGCTGACCAACACCGAGCAGTTCTGCACCGGCTGCCACGAAATGCGCGACAACGTGTACGCCGAGCTCAAGGGCACCATCCACTACACCAACCGCTCGGGTGTGCGGGCCATCTGCTCGGACTGCCACGTGCCGCACAACTGGACCGACAAGATCGCCCGCAAGATGCAGGCCTCCAAGGAGGTCTGGGGCAAGATCTTCGGCACCATCAACACGCGCGAGAAGTTCGTCGAGAAGCGGCTGGAGCTGGCCCAGCACGAATGGGCGCGCCTGAAGGCCAACGATTCGCTCGAGTGCCGCAACTGCCACAACTACGAGTCCATGGACTTCACGCGCCAGAGCGTGCGCGCGCAGAACATGCACTCGACCTATCTGGCCGACAAGAGCAAGACCTGCATCGATTGCCACAAGGGCATCGCCCATACGCTGCCGAAGATGCCGCCGGACCAGACCTCGCTGGCGCCGCCCGCGGCGGGCCCGGCGCGCGAACTGGCGCGCGCGGAAACCGGCCATGCGAAACGCTGAGTCCGCGCCCGCCCTGTTGGCGGCGCACGGCCTGGTGGGACGGCGCGGCGGCCGCCGGCCGCTGGACCTGAGCCTGCGGCCGGGGCAGTTGCTGCACGTGCGCGGCGCCAACGGCAGCGGCAAGACCAGCCTGTTGCGCACGCTGGCCGGTCTGCTGCGGCCGCGGCGCGGCGAGGTGCGCTGGCACGGCGCCGACATCCACGCCGACCTGGCCGGCTACTGCCTGCACATGGCCTACCTGGGCCACGACAATGGCTGCAGCGATGCGCTGACCGCGCGCGAGAACCTGCGCTACGCGCTGCACGTGGCCGGCGCGCCGCGCGCCGAGGCGGAACTGGAGCAGGCCTTGCGGGACTGGGGCCTGGCCGCGGGCGCCGACGCGCCGGCCGCGCGCCTGTCGCAGGGCCAGGGCCGCCGGCTGGCGCTGGCGCGCGTGATGCTCTCGCGCAAGCGGCTGTGGCTGCTCGACGAGCCCGACGCGGGCCTGGACGCCGCCAGCCTGCGGCGGCTGCACGGCATGCTGCAAGCGCACCTGGCCGGCGGCGGCGCGGCCGTGCTGGCGTCGCATCGCGGCGGCGACGCCTGGGCCGGCTGTACGCAAACCCTGGAACTGGACGAATACGCGCATGCTGAAGTCGTTGGCGCAGATTGCCTGGCGTGAGCTGCGGCTGGCCTGGCGCAGGCCGGCCGATACGCTGGGCGCCACGCTGTTCTTCGTGGTGGCGGGCACGCTGTTCCCCTTGGCGCTGGGCCCGGACCCGACGCTGCTGGCCGCCATCGGTCCGGGCGTGCTGTGGGTGTCGGCGCTGCTGGCGATCCTGCTTTCGCTGCAGCAACCCTTTGTCCACGACCACGGCAGCGGCGCCCTGGAGCAATTGCTGGTCTCGCCCCATCCCCTGCCCGTGCTGGTCGGCCTGAAGCTGGCCGCGCACTGGCTGGCCACCTGCGTGCCGCTGATCCTGGCCAGCCCCTTGCTGGCGCTGCAGTTCGGGCTCTCGGCCCAGGCCGTCGGCGTGCTGGCGCTGTCGCTGCTGCTGGGCACGCCGACGCTGGCGCTGATAGGCGGACTGGGCGCGGCGCTGACGCTGGGGCTGCGCGGCGGCGCCCTGCTGCCGCTGGTGGTGCTGCCGCTGTACGTGCCGGTGCTGATCTTCGGCAGCGGCGCGGTGGCCGCCACCGCGTCCGGCCTGGGCGCCTGGCCGCAATTGTCCCTGCTGGGCGCATGCCTGTGCCTGGCGATCCTGTTGTGCCCGTGGAGCGCCTCGGCGGCGCTGCGCGTGGCGTTGGAGTAAGTACGCCATGTCGAAATCATCGGCCGCCCTGCCCGTGCGCGACCGTCCCGCCGGCGGCCGCGGCTGGCTGCGCTATGCCTCGCCCGCCCTGTTCTACCCCCTGGCCGGCCGCTGGGCGCCGCGCCTGGGCGCGCTGGCCGCGCTGCTGGCGGCGGCCGGGCTCTACCTGGGGCTGGCGGTGGCGCCGGTCGACAGCCAGCAAGGCGAGGTCTACCGCATCCTGTTCGTGCACGTGGCGGCGGCCTGGATGTCGATGTTCCTGTACCTGGTCATGGCCGGCTACGCCGCGCTGGGGCTGGTCTACAACACGCGGCTGTCGTTCATGATGATGCGGGCGCTGGCGCCGACCGGCGCGCTCTTTACCGTCGTCACCCTGTGGACCGGGGCCTTGTGGGGCAAGCCGACCTGGGGCGCCTGGTGGGTCTGGGACGCGCGCCTGACTTCCGAGCTGATCCTGCTGTTCCTCTACCTGGGTTTCATGGCGCTGCAGGCGGCCGCGGGCGACACGCGGCGCGCCGACCGCGGCGGCGCCGTTCTGCTGCTGGTGGGCGTGATCAACATCCCCATCATCTATTTCTCGGTGACCTGGTGGAACACCCTGCACCAGGGCGCCTCGATTTCGCTGACCGCCGCGCCCAGCATGGCGCGCATCATGGTGGCGGCCACCCTGCTGATGGTGGCGGCGTTCTGGGCCTACAGCGCCGCGGTGGCGCTGGCGCGCGCGCGCGTCATCATCGCCGGCCGCGAGCCGGCCGCGGCGGCCGGCGGCCCGTCATCGCGGGAGGCCCCATGAGCTGGGACGCGCTGTTTTCCCTGCAGGGGCACAGCCCCTATATCCTGGCCGCCTATGGCGGCGCCGCGCTGTTGATCGCGATCGAGCTGGCCATGCTGTGGCGCGCCGCGCGGCGTCCGGCCGCCGGAGGCGACGATGGCGACGCGTAGAGGCCGCCGCGCGCTGCTGATCGCGGGCGGCGTGGGCCTGCTGGCGCTGGCCGCCGCGCTGGTGCTCAATGCGCTGCGCTCGAACCTGGTGTTCTTCTTCAGCCCCACGCAGGTGCACGCGCGCGAGGCGCCGTCCAGCGGCAGCTTTCGCGTGGGCGGGCTGGTGCGCGCCGGCTCGGTCGAGCGCGCCGCCGACGGCCTGACCCTGCGCTTCGTCGTCACCGATACGGCGCGCGAGGTGCCGGTGGCCTATACGGGACTGCTGCCGGCGCTGTTTCGCGAAGGCAAGGGCGTGGTGGTGGCCGGCAGCATGGGCGCCGACGGCGTGTTTCGCGCCACCGAGGTGCTGGCCAAGCACGACGAGAACTACATGCCGCCGCAGGCCGCCGACGCGCTCAAGCAAGCCGGCGCCCTGCCGAGCGCCACCTTGCGGACGGAGGCGCAATGATCCCGGAAGTCGGTCTGTTCAGCCTCATCCTGGCGCTGCTGGTGGCCATGGTGCAGGGCGTGCTGCCGCTGGTGGGCGCATCGACCGGCTGGCAGGCCGGCCTGCGGGTGGCGCGGCCGGCCGCCGTCACCCAGTTCTGCCTGGTCACCGTGGCCATGGCCTGCCTGGCGTGGTCGTTCCTGGCCAACGACTTCTCGGTGCTGTACGTGGCCGGCAACTCGCACGCCGACCTGCCCGCCGCCTACCGCTTCGCCGCGCTGTGGGGCGGCCACGAGGGTTCGCTGCTGCTGTGGCTGTACCTGCTGACCGCCTGGACCCTGGCGGTGGCGCTGCACAGCCGCGCGCTGCCGCCGGCCTTCGCCGCGCGCGTGCTGGCGGTCATGGCCTGGATCAGCATCGGCTTCCTGCTGTTCCTGCTGTTCCTGTCCAACCCGTTCGAGCGCCTGATGCCGCCGGCGCAGGCCGGCCGCGACCTGAACCCCCTGCTGCAGGATCCGGGCATGATCGTGCATCCGCCCATGCTCTACATGGGCTACGTGGGCTTTTCGGTGGCGTTCGCGTTCGCCATCGCCGCGCTGCTGTCGGGCGAGCTGGACGCCATCTGGGCGCGCTGGGTGCGGCCCTGGACCTTGCTGGCATGGATGTTCCTGACCGTCGGCATCCTGCTGGGCAGCGCCTGGGCCTACTACGTCCTGGGCTGGGGCGGCTGGTGGTTCTGGGACCCGGTCGAGAACGCCTCGTTCATGCCCTGGCTGGCCGGCACGGCGCTGATCCATTCCCTGATCGTCACCGAGCGGCGCGGCGCCTTCCGCAGCTGGACGGTGCTGCTGGCCATCGCCGCGTTCTCGCTGAGCATATTGGGCACGTTCCTGGTGCGCTCCGGCGTGCTGACCTCGGTGCACGCCTTCGCGGTGGACCCCGGCCGCGGGCTGTACATCCTGGGCTTCATGACGCTGATCGTGGGCGGCTCGCTGGCCCTGTACGCCTGGCGCGCGCCCACGGTCGGCCTGGGCGGCAGCTTTGCCCTGCTGTCGCGCGAGTCGCTGCTGCTCGGCAACAACGTGGTGCTGGCCGCGGCGACCGGCGCGGTGCTGCTGGGCACCCTGTACCCGGTGGCGCTCGATGTGCTGGACTGGGGCAAGATCTCGATCGGCCCGCCCTACTTCGAGGCTGTGTTCGTGCCGCTGATGACGCCGGCGATCTTCCTGATGGGCGTGGGCCCGATGGCGCGCTGGAAACACAGCGCCGTGCCGGACCTGGCGCAGCGCCTGCGCATCGCCTTCGGCGTGAGCCTGGCCACCGCGCTGGCCGTGCCGCTGGCCTGGCCCGGCGCGCGCGCCTGGCCAGGCTCGCCGCTGATCGTATTGGGCCTGTGGCTGGCGGCCTGGTCGGTCGCCAGCGCCGCCGCCCATGCCTGGCAGCGCCTGGCCGACGGCGAAGGCTCTTGGGCGCGCCGCCTGCGCCGCCAGCCGCGCGCCTGGTACGGCATGCTGCTGGCGCACGCCGGCGTGGGCGTGTTCATCGCCGGCGTGACGCTGGCCAACGGCTATGAAGACAAGCAGGAACTGCGCATGGACATCGGCGCCACCCAGGCCGCCGGCGGCTACCAGTTCACGTTCGCCGATATCGCGCCGGCCGCCGGCCCCAACTACCAGGCCGAACGCGCCCGCTTCGTGGTGACGCGCGACGGCCGCCCGGTCGTCACGCTGCATCCGGAAAAGCGCCACTACACGGTGCAGGGCATGCCGCTCAGCCATGCCGCCATCGACACGCGCTTCACCCGCGACCTGTTCGTGGCGCTGGGCGAGCCGGTCGGCGAGCGGGCCTGGACGGTGCGGCTGCAGGTCAAGCCCTTCATGGCCTGGATCTGGTCCGGTTGCGTGCTGATGGCGCTGGGCGGCCTGATGGCGGCCACCGACCGGCGCTACCGCCAGTGGCGCGCCGCCGAGGCGCGCCGCGGCGTGGCGGCGGTGGCGCGGGAGGCCGGCTGATGCTGCGCTACCTGTTGCCGCTGGCGGCCTTCCTGGCCATGGCCGCGTTCCTGGCGCTGGGCCTGGGCCGCGACCCGCGCGCCCTGCCCTCGGCCATGCTGGACAAGCCGGCCCCGCCCATCGGCCTGCCGCTGCTGCAAGACGACGGACGGCGGCTCGACCTCGCCGAACTGCGCGGGCGCGTCTGGGTGCTCAATGTATGGGCCTCGTGGTGCGCGCCTTGCCGCGAAGAGCTGCCCTTGCTGCAGGAAGTCGGGCCGCGCGACGCGGTGCCCATCTACGGGCTCAACTACAAGGACAAGCCCGAGGACGCACGCGCCTGGCTCGCGCGCCACGGCAATCCGTACGTGGCCTCGGCCAGCGACGTCGACGGCCGCGTCGGCATCGAGTACGGCGTCTATGGCGTGCCGGAAACCTTCGTCATCGACGGGGCCGGCCGCATCCGCTACCGGCAGCTCGGCGTGCTGACCCCGCAGATCTGGCGCGAGCGCCTGTTGCCCGTCATAGAGGGCCTGCGATGAGACGCGCGGCCCTGCTATTGGGATTGTGGCTGCTGCTGGGCGCTCCGGCGGCGGCCGATATCGCGCAGCGCGAATTGCGCCTGGCGCATTCGTTGCGCTGTCTGGTCTGCCAGAACCAGACCCTGGCCGAGTCCAACGCGCCGCTGGCGCACGACATGCGCGCCCTGATCCGCCAGCAACTGGCCGACGGCCGCAGCGACGAGGAAGTGATGCAGTTCTTCGAGGACCGCTACGGCGATTTCGTGCGCTACGAGCCGCCCTTCAAGCCGGCGACCTGGCTGCTGTGGCTGGGGCCCTTCGCGCTGCTGCTGGCCGGCTTCGCTGTCCTGTGGCGCACGCTGGCGCGCCGCCCCGGCGCCGCGCCGCTGACCGACGCGCAGCGCGCCCGCGCCGAACGCTTTCTGGACGAGGAATCATGACCGCGCTGTGGCTGATCGTGCTGCTGTTGCTGCTGGCCACGCTGGCGGCGCTGATCCTGCCCATGCTGCGCCGCGAGCGCGCGACCGGCCAGGCCGACGCCGCGGCCACGGTGCGCGCCTTCTACCAGGCGCAGCGCGCGCAGTTGCAGCGCGAGCTGCACGACGGCGCCCTGACCGCCCAGGCCCATGCGCGCGCCGAGGAAGAGCTGCAGCGCGAATTGCTGCAGGCCCTGGATGCGCGCCGCGACACCGCGCCCGCGCCGGCGCGGCGCGCCAGCCTGGCGGCGGCCTGCGCGCTGAGCGTGGCCGTGCCGGTCGCGGCCATGCTGCTGTACCAGCACCTGGGCGACCCGCGCGCGGCCGCCTCGATGATGCTGGCGGCGCCCCAGGATGCCCACGCCGAGGACGCCGCCCAGGACATGACCCAGGCCATCGGCGCGCTGGCCGAACGGCTGCGCCGCCAACCCGACGACGCCGAGGGCTGGTACATGCTGGCGCGCTCGTACGAGACGCTGGGCCGCTATGACGACGCGGTCGCCGCCTATATGGAAACCGTACGCCTGGTGCCGGACCAGCCGGCCCTGCTCGCCGACCTGGCCGACGCCTTGCTGTCGGCCAATGGCGGCGCGCCCGACGCCAAGTCCGAGCGCGTCATCGCCCAGGCGCTGGCCTTGCAGCCCGACCAGCCCAAGGCCCTGGCGCTGGCGGGCATGGCGGCCTTGCGGCGCGGCGACGCGGCGCAGGCCCTGGCGCACTGGCAGCGGCTGAAGACGCTGCTGCCGCCCGATTCGTCGGCGGCCGCCCAGATCGACAACAACATCGCGCAGGCACGCGCCATGGCCACGGGCGCCGCGCCCGCGACCGCGCCCGCCCCGGCGCCGCCGGCGGCGGCGCCCGACAGCCTGGCCGGCCAGGCGTCGATCGCCGCGGCGCTGCGCGCGCAGGTCGCCGATACCGATACCGTGTTCATCCTGGCGCGTCCGGCCGACGGGACGCGCATGCCGCTGGCGATCCTGCGCAAGCAGGTGCGCGAACTGCCGCTGGATTTCACCCTGGACCGAAGCCAGGCCATGTCGCCGCAGGCCACCCTGGCCCAGGCCGGCACGGTGGACGTGGAAATCCGCGTCAGCCGCGCCGGCACCGCCCAGGCCCAGCCCGGCGACCTGGCAGGCGTCTTGCGCGGCGTGAAGGTGGGCAGCAGCGGCCTGCGATTGGTGGCCGACACGGTGGTGCGCTGAAACGGGCTTGCGCCGCCGCCGCCCAGCTCATACAGTGGCGGGACCGGCGCCAGCCGCCCTGCCCGAGGAATCTTCGCCATGCCGTCTTGCCGTCCACGCATTGTCCTGGCCAGCCTGGCCGTGCTGCTGGCCCTGCCGGCCACGCATGCGCTGGCCGCGCCCTCGGACGCCGCGCCCTGCCCGCCCGCCGGGCAGGCCGTCAGCGCGCCGCTGCCCGGCGGCGGCGCGGTGGTCGTCAGCAACGGCGCCTGCGAGCCGGCTTCGATCGGCTCGTACGTCGTCAGCCGCTACGACGACCTGGATACCGGCGCCTTTCGCGCCGGCCTGGCCATCGCGCGCGATGGGGTACTGGTGGACTGGGCGCTGGACGAACGCCAGGGCAGGCGGGTGCTGCGGCTGGTCAGCGAAACGGCGGGATCCGGCGCCTATCGCAACACGCAGTACATCGAACTGACCGGCGACGGCGGGCTGCGCCTGCTCGACAGGCCGTAAAGCAAAGCATTACGGCGCCCGCGCAAACGCGCGGCGGTGCGCGATGCGGTCTACTGGCGTATTGGGCCGCCTCTGGCGGCCAGCCACGGACCTTGCCTTCAACCATGACCGCCGAGACCCCGCTTGGCGCGCCCGCGCCCGCCAACCACGCCCTGCTCAACGACGAATCGCTGCGCGCCATGCTGGCCGAGCGCGATCTGCTGACGCTCGACGGCCAGGGCCGCTGGGCCATCATCGGGCTCGATCATGCCGAATCGGCGCAGTACCTGCGCTACCTGTGCGGCTATGGCGGACCGCAATGGTGGAGCGCCGACAATGTGAGGCGCTTCGGCCAGCTGGCGCAACGCCACAAGGGCGCCTTGCGCCGCCGCGCCAGCACGGCGCGCGAGCCGCGCGCGCCGCGTGCCGAACCCTGCGCGGGCGGCGGCGCCAATGCCGGCGGACCAGGCGTGCCCGATGCGGTGGCCGCCGTCGCGGCGCGCCACGGCGGCAGGCTGTTGTATGCGTGGCGGCTGCACCTGGGCCTGACACAGGCGGAGGTGGCCGCGCGCATGGGGATTACGCAAAGCACCTATGCGGTGATGGAGAGCCGCGCGTCCGGACGCCACCGCCGCCAGACGCTGCTGCGCCTGGCCGTGGCGCTGGGGCTGAGCCTGCGCCAGCTTGGCGCATAGCGCCACTTTGCAATCCTTGACGTCGGGGCGCTGCGCATGCGTGGACACTGCCGCGACGCTGTCCTACCATTGCCCGTTCTTCCGCTACACCCCGACCGCTTGCGTCCACTGCATGGAGTCGCCCGCGCCGTTGACCGATAACGGCCACCTTCTCCTCGTCGACGACCAGCTCGACGAACTGCGCGTTCTGATAGAACTGCTGCGCCAGGCCAACTACCGCATCAGCGTGGCTTTCGACGGCGCACAGGCCTATCAGCGCGCCGTCGCGCGCATGCCCGACCTGATCCTGATGGACGTGCGCATGCCCGGCACCGACGGTTTCGCCGCCTGCCGCCTGCTCAAGAGCAACCCCGCCACGGCCCGCATCCCCGTGCTTTTCCTGAGCTCCATGGCCGACCTGGACCATCGCCTGGAGGGGCTGGAGAACGGCGGCTCGGATTATGTCCTCAAGCCATTCGAACCGGCCGAAGTGCTGGCGCGCATCCGTATCCACCTGGGCGCGGCGCCGGCCGGGCCGGCTTGCGCCGTGGGCGCCAACCCGAGCCACGACGAGGTGCTGGTCCAGGCGGCGCGCCGGCATCTCGCCACCCGCCTGTCCGAACCGCCGCGCCTGGGCGAGCTGGCGCGGCGGCTCGGAACCCACGAAAAGCGCCTGACGCGGGCATTTCGCGCGGTACTGGGCATGACGGTCTTCGAGTACCTGCAGGACCAGCGGCTGGGCGCGGCCGCCGGCCTGCTGGCCGGCAGCTCGCTGAGCGTGGCGCTGATCGCCGAGGAAACGGGGTTCTCCAGCGCGGCCAACCTGGCCACCGCGTTCCGCCTGCGCTACGCCATGACGCCCACGGCCTATCGCGCGCGGGCTGGCGCGGCAGGCCCGTGAGCGCGGCGCGGCCGGGGCCGGCCTGGCGCGCGGCGACCCTGCTGCTGGCTGCCCTGCTGTGGTGCGGCGCGGCCCTGGCCCATCCCGGCACGCTGGCGCTGCGCCAGGACATGGCCTGGCCCCTGGCGCCGCCCGAACCCCTCTGGATTCACGATGATCTCGCCGGCTCGCTAACCGCGCGGCAGGCCGCCGCCTTGCCGCTGGACGCGCCCGGCGGCTACGCGCGCGCCAACCCGGACAACCTGGCGGCGCATCGCATCGGCTCGGTGCGCTGGCTGTTGCTGCCGCTGGCCAATGCCTCGGCCGAGCCATTGGCGCTGGTGTTCGTGCCGGGCGTCAGCCATGTCGAGCAGGTCGATTTCCATGTGTTGCGCGGGCAAGGCTGGACGCACGTCACGGCCGGCGCGGGCCGACCCATGTCGGCCTGGACCCACCCCGAACGCCGCATCGCCGCGCGCCTGACGCTGGCGCCGGGCGAGACGGCGCGCCTGCTGGTGCAATTGCGCAGCCAGGCGCCGCATGCGCTCAAACCCCGCCTGTACAGCCTGCAAGCCTACGAGGCCGGCGAGCGGCGCGCCGCGCTGTGGGACGGCGCGCTGATCGGCGGCCTGCTGGCCCTGGCCTGGTGCGCGCTGCTGGTGTGCGTGCTGGCGCGCAACGCGCCGTTTCTGCTGCTGGCCTGGGCCTGCGTGACGGCGGCGCTGTTCGAGGCGGCCAAGCGCGGCTATGCCCATTTCCTGCTGTGGCCCGAGGCGCCGGACTGGAACCTGCGCAGCCTGGCCGTGCTGTCGAGCAGCACCAGCGCGCTGGTGATGCTGTTCGTGCTGACGCTGGCGCGGCGCGAAGGCTACCGAGTGCCGCTGCCGGCGCTGACCTGGAGCCTGCTGGGCATGCAAGGCCTGCTCGCGGCGTACGGCTGGTTCGGGCCGGTGGGCGTGGCGCGCGTGGCCACCATCATCGGCAACGCGCTGTTCATGGCGGCGCTGGTCGCGCTGGCGGTCGCGCTGGTGCGGCGCAGCATCCCGGCGGCGCGCCTCATCCTGCTCGCCACCGTGGTGGCGCTGTTCAACTATTCGTTGACGCTGGCCGAGATATTCGGTTGGGGCCAGGCGTTCTTTCGCCGCTTCAGCATGGGGGTGGACCCCAACCCGGTGGTGGCGCAGGCCGGCCTGCTGGCCTATCTGATCGTGCTGGCCGCCTGGATCCAGTTCGTCATCCAGCAGCGCACCGTCGCGCGCCGCGCCCTGGGCCGCTGGCAGGAAGACGAGCACGAGCGCCTGCGCCGCGAGGTCGCCCGCCAGACGTCGGCGCTGCACGATGCGCTGAACTACGCGCGCGACAAGAACCGCCAGATGACGCTGACCATGGGGTATGTCGGCCACGACCTGCGCGCGCCGCTGGCCGCCGTCACCGGCCACGTGCGCCTGCTGGAGCAGAAGGCCGACGGCGCGCTGGCGCCGCACGTACACGCCATCGAGCGCAACGTGCAGTACCAGATCGCGCTGATCGACGATTTGCTCGACTATGCCCGGGGCGAGACCCAGCCGCTGGCGCTGGCGCCGGCCCCCACGCGGCTGGAACCGCTGCTGCGCGACGTGTCGCAGTACACCGAGGCGCTGTGCGCGCCGCACGGCAACCGCTACGTGTATTCGCCGCCGGCCCGCCTGCCGCGGCTCTTGCACCTGGATGGCCGGCGGCTGCAGCAGGTCCTGCTGAACCTGCTGGCCAATGCGGCCAAGTTCACACGCCATGGCGAGGTGCGGCTGCGCGTGGCGGCCGAGCGCCGCCGCGACGGCTGGCGGCTGGCGTTCGATGTCAGCGATACCGGGCCCGGCATCGACCTGCCGGAGCAGGCGGCGATATTTTCCGCGTTCCAGCAGTTCGAACGCAGCCAGGGCGGCGTGGGCCTGGGCCTGTTCATCGCCCGGCGCATCGTCCAGCAAATGGGCGGCACGCTGCGCGTGGCCAGCGCGCCCGGCCAGGGCTGCCGCTTCAGCTTCGACATACTTGCGCACTCGCTGTCGCCGGAGGCGGTGACGCCGGCGCCGTCGGCCCGGCCCGCCGCTCGCGCCCGCGTGCGGCTGCACCTGCCCGATGCGGAGCGCATGCGCCTGGCCATCCTGGCGCGCGACGGCCAGCTGACCGAGATCGAACATTGGGTGGCGCGCATCGAGCGCCTGTACCCGGCCTGCGTCGCCGGGCTCGACGCGGTGCGCGCCGCGCTGGCCATGCTGGATTTCCCGGCCATCGAGGCCCTGGCGCTGGAACGCGCGCCGCCTGCGCCCGCGCGGTGAACGGCGCGCGGCGCTTGCCCTGCCACGCCATCGCCCCGAGAATGGCCGCTTCGGACTTTTTCATGCCTTGCAGAAGGAAACCTACATGCCTGCCATTACCCGCATCGCCAGCCCCCTGCCCCTGCCCTTTTCGCGCGCGACCATCGCCGGCGGCTTCCTGTTCCTGTCCGGCCAGATCCCGATGGACGCCAGCGGCCAGGTAGTGCGCGGCGACATCCGCGCCCAGACCGACGCCGCCATCGCCCGCATACGCGAAACGCTGGCGCTGGCCGGCGCCGGCCTGCAGGATGTGGTGAAGGTGACGGTGTGGCTGTCCGATCTGGCGCTGTTCGCGGATTTCAACGACGCCTACAAACAGCACTTCCAGGACGGCTTCCCGTGCCGCAGCACCGTCGAAGCCAAGCTGGCCATGGACGTCGACGTGGAGATCGAAGTCCAGGCCTGGATCGGCGACAGAACGCCGCGCGGCGGCGCCAGCTACGCGCCCGGCCCGGTATCGGAAGCGTGATTACCCGGGTGCCTGTCCCAGCATGGGGACTGGCACCCGCAAACCCTGATGCCTGCCCCCGCTGGGACAGGCTCTTCGTCGTATGCCATCGACGCGTGACGGCCAGGCGGTATCCGTCCCTGCGCGGGACTCACCCCGATTACTTCCACGCCTCCTCGCGCTGCTTGACCAGCGCGGTAAGGGCCTGGTTGACCGGAGCCTGGATGCCGGCGCGCGCCGCCTGCCTGGGGATGGCGCCGTTGATGTAGTCGATCTCGCTGACGCGCCGCTGTTCATGGTCCAGCATGACCGAGGGCTTGGCGCCGCGGATGCGTTCGCCGAATGCGCGTACGTGCGCCACCGGGTCCTCCACCGCGATCGGCACGCCCAGCGCGCGCGCGACGTTCCAGGCTTCGGTGGCGGCGGCCTGGCTGACCGCGCTGGCATGCGGGGCGTCCAGCACTTCGCCGATGGTCAGGCCCGTCAACGTGCACGGCGCGCTGTAGGCCACGTTGCAGATCAGTTTTTCCCATTGCATGGCGGGCAGGTTGTCGACCGCCTGCGCGTTGAAGCCCGCGCCGCGCCACACTTCGGCGATGCCGTCCAGCTTGTCGGCGCCGAGGCCGGCGTAGGCGCCCATGCGCACCGCCGACATGCCGTTGTGGTGCACGTGCCCCGGGCCGCTCAGCGAGGCGCCGAAGGCCGCCGCGATGCCCACGGCCAGACGCTCGCCGCCGATGGCCTCGGCCACGCTGTCGGCGCTGCCCAGGCCGTTCTGGATGGTCAGCACCAGGGTGTCGGGGCCCAGCATGGCGCGCGCCTGCGCCGCGGCGCTGCCGGCCTGGGCGGCCTTGACCGCGATGATGATCAGGTCCACCGGCTCGGCCGGCGCCTCGCGGTAGGCCCGCAGTCGCGCCACCCGATCGCCGCTGGCGCCTTCGACGCGCAGGCCCTGCTCGGACATGGCCTGGACGTGCTCGGCCCAGCGGTCGATGGCGATGACGTCATGGCCGTTGGCCGCCAGCAGGCCGGCATACACCGAGCCCATCGCACCGCATCCCATAATTGCAATCTTCATGATTTCTTCCTTACGCCTTGCCGTGCGCCAGTACGGACATGTACGGCGCCAATTCTTGTTTCTGCTCCAGCCCGAAGCCCGGCGCGTCGGTGGGCCGCACCTGCCCCCCGCCCAACGCGCACGCCGCCGGGTAGCCGCCGAAGGGCTGGAACACGCCCGGGTAGGCCTCGCAGCCGCCCAGCCCCAGTCCGACCGCGATGTGCAGGTTGATCAGGTGGCCGCCATGCGGGTGCAGGCAGGAGCGCCCGAAGCCGGCAGCTTCCACCGCCGCCATCATGCGCAGGTACTCGGTCAGGCCGTACGAGAGCCCCGGGTCCATCTGCAGGATATCGCGGCCGGGCCGCATGCCGGCGAAATGCAGCAGGTTCCGGACGTCGGGCAGCGAGAACAGGTTCTCGCCGGTGGCGATGGTGCCCGCGTAGGCCTGCGCCACCTGGCTGTTCAGGTGGTAATCGAGCGGATCGCCGATTTCCTCGTACCAGCGCAGGCCGTAGGGCTCCAGCGCGCGCGCATAGGCCAGCGCGGTATCCAGGTCGAAGCGGCCATTGGCGTCGACCGCCAGGTTGGCGCCCTCGCCCGCCACGCCAAGCGCCGCCTCGATGCGGGCTAGGTCGTCGCCCAGCGACGCGCCGCCGATTTTCATCTTGAACTTGACGAAGCCCTGATCGAGATAGCCGCGGAATTCGTCGCGCAACCGCTGCAGCGGATCGCCGCTGTCGTAGTAGTAGCCGCCGGCCGCATAGACCTGGGTGGCGCCGGCTTGCGCCGGCCGTCCGGCGTGGCGCGCGATCGTGCAATAGGCGGGCTCGTCGCGCAGCTTGGCGTTCAGGTCCCAGAACGCCAGTTCCAGCGCGCCCACCGCCGCCGCCCGATCGCCATGCCCGCCCGGCTTCTCGTTGCGCAGCATGATGGCGCTGGCGCGGGCCGGGTCGAACGCCTGCCCGCTGTCATCGAGCAGGTCGGCCGGCGCGGCCTGCAGCAGGCGCGGGATGAAGCGCTCGCGCATCAGCCCGGGCTGGGCATAGCGGCCGATCGAATCGAAGGCATAGCCGATGAGCGGCCGGCCGTCGCGCACGACGTCGCTGACCAGGGCGACCAGCGAGACCGTGTGCTCGGCGAAACTGACCAGCGAATTGGAGATGTTGCCCTGCAGGGGAACGGCGATTTCTCGTATGGCGGTGATGCGCATGGATACTGGGTAGCAAGGGTTACTGAACGGTGATGCCGGCGGCCTGGATGATCTGCGACCAGCGCTGCGTATCGGCCTTGATGAGTTCGGCGAACGCCGCCTGGGTGTCGACCACGGGCCAGGCGCCCAGCTCCACCATGCGCTTTTTCATATCCTCGGTCTGCAAGGCGCTGGTCAGGGCGGCGTGGATCTTCTCCAGCACGGGCTCGGGCGTGCCGGCCGGCGCCAGCAAACCATACCAGCTGGGCGAATCGAAGTCTTTCACGCCGCCTTCGGCGATGGTGGGCACCTTGGGCGCGCCGGGAAAACGCTGTCCCGAGGTCACCGCGATGGCTTTCAGCTTGCCGTCGCGCAGGAACGGTTCGGCCACCGCCAGGCCCGTGATCAGCAGCGGGATCTGGCCGGACACCACGTCCGAGATGGCCTGGGCGCCGCTCTTGTAGGGAATGTGCGTCATGCTCATGCCGGTGGCGCGGTTCAGGCGCTCGCCCACCAGATGGCCCATGCTGCCCGCGCCGGCGCTGCCGAAATCCAGGCGCGCATCGGGCTTGCCGCCCAGCTTCACCAGTTCGGGCAGCGTGTCGGCCTTGACCGCCGGGTTGGCGACCAGCACCAGGGGCACGACCGCGATGCGCGAGATGGGCGCGAAGTCGCTTTCGGGCTTGAACGGCAGCTGGCTGTACAGCGTGGGGTTGATGACCAGGGTGGCGTCGGCGGCGAACAGCAGCGTATAGCCGTCGGGCGCGGCCTTGGCCACGGCGTCGCTGCCGATGTTGCCGTTGGCGCCGGGGCGGTTTTCCACGATGACGGTCTGTTTGAGGGCTTCGCCCAGCTGCTGGCCCAGCACGCGGCCCAGGATGTCGGTGGTGCCGCCCGCGCCGAACGGCACGATAAGGCGGATCGGGCGCTCGGGGTACGCGGTCGCCGCGCCCGCGGCGGGCGCGGCCGCGGCCCACAGGCCCAGCGCGGCGAACAGGGCGGCGGTCTGGCCGCGTACTCGCTTGATGCTATTCATGGTTGTCTCCTCGCTGTGTCGGCACTACGATGTGTTTTTCTTAGTGCACACGTTTGCACTAGTCGAACTATAATTAGCCAAGGTTAGGGCGTCAATACGACAGAACATACTGGTTTACCCGATATAAACTGCCGCGATGAAGATTTCATACGTGTGCACCAAGGAGGCAGAATGACCCCATCTTCCCCAGCGAACGCGCGGCCGCGCACCCTGTTCGACCGCCTGTGGGACAGTCACCATGTGGCCGACCTGCCCGACGGCCGCAGCCTGATCCACATCGACCGGCACCTGCTGCACGATCTTTCCAGCCCGCAGGCCTTCTCCGCGCTGCGCGCGCAGGGCCGGCCGGTGCACAGCCCGGCGCGCAACGTGGCCATCGCCGACCATATCGTCTCGACCGCCCCCGGACGGCGCGGCGAACACGTCGACGGCAGCCAGGCCATGATCAATGCGCTGGCCGCCAACGCCGCGCGTACCGGCATCCGGCACTATGGTCCGGACGATCCCGACCAGGGCATCGTGCACGTGATCGCGCCCGAGCTGGGCCTGGTGCTGCCCGGCATGACGGTGGCCTGTGGCGACAGCCACACCTCGACGCTGGGCGCGCTGGGCGCGTGGGCGTGGGGCATCGGCACCTCGGAGGCCGAGCATGTGCTGGCCACCCAGACGCTGGCCATGCGCCGCCCGCGCGCCATGCGCCTGACGCTGCAAGGCGCCCTGCCCGCCGGCCTGAGCGCCAAGGACCTGACGCTGCACGTGCTGCGCCAGCTCGGCGTGCGCGGCGCGGCCGTGGGTTTCCTGGAGCTGGCCGGCGCCCCGGTGGCCGCGCTCTCGATGGAGGAGCGCCTGACCTTGTGCAACATGGCCATCGAGGCCGGCGCGCGCGCCGCGCTGATCGCGCCCGATGACGTCACCCTGGATTACCTGCGCCGCCATGCCCCCGCGGTGCGCGACGACGAGGCGGCGCTGGCGGCTTTTCGCGCGCTGCGCAGCGATGCGGGCGCGCGCTATGAATCCGAACGCACGATCGCCCTGGCGCTGCGGGCGCCGCAGATGACCTGGGGCGTGAACCCGGCCCAGGTCGTGGACGTGCACGAACCGCTGCCCGATCCGGCCGTGGCCTCCGACGCCGGCGAGCGCGCCGCCATGCAGCACGCCTATGACTACATGGGCCTGCGCGCGGGCCGTCCGTTGGCGGGCGTGCCGGTGCAGTGGGCGTTCATCGGTTCGTGCACCAACGGCAGGCTGTCGGACCTGCAGGCCGCAGCGGCGGTGGCGCGCGGCCGGCGCGTGGCCGCCGGCGTGCGTGCGCTGGTGGTGCCCGGTTCGCAGCGGGTCAAGCGCGCCGCCGAGGCGCTGGGGCTGGACCGCGTGTTCGTCGACGCCGGCTTCGAGTGGCGCGAGCCGGGCTGCTCGATGTGCGTGGGCATGAACGCCGACAAGGTGCCGGCCGGCCAGCGCTGCGTCTCCACCTCCAACCGCAACTTCGAAGGCCGGCAGGGGCCGGGCGCGCGCACCCACCTGGCCAGCCCGGCCAGCGCCGCGGCGGCCGCCATCGCCGGCGCCATCGTCGATCACAGGGATCTGGTCTAATATGCAAGCCTTCATTCGAGCCCACGGCATCATCCTGCCCATGAACCAGGACCACGTCGACACCGACGCGATCATTCCGCAGCGCTGGCTGGTAACCGTCGAACGCGACGGCCTGGCCGACGGCTTCATGGGCGCCTGGCGCTATGACGAACACGGCGAGCCCCGCCCCGAGTGCGTGCTCAACCAGCCCGCCTACCAGGGCGCGGCCATCGTGCTGGCGCGCGAGAACTACGGTTGCGGCTCGTCGCGCGAACACGCGGTCTGGGCCCACCAGGGCTACGGCATCCGCGCCATCATCGCGGCCAGCTACGGCCCCATCTTCCACGAGAACTGCCTCAAGAACGGCCTGCTGCCGGTCACCCTGCCCGCGGCCGACGTCGAGACGCTGATGGCGCAGGTGCTGGCCGATCCCGGCTGCGCCTGCGAGGTGGACCTGGTCAGCCAGCGCGTCATCGGCCCGGACGGCCGCGCCTATCCGTTCGAGATCGACGCGGGCCGCCGCCAGCTGCTGCTCGAGGGCATCGACGACATCGACCTGGCGCTGGCGCGCGCGGCCGACATCGCGGCGTTCCAGCGGCGCCAGCTACAGGATCAGCCATGGCTGGCATAGCCGCGCGCACCAACGTCACCATCAAGGACATCGCGACCCGCCTGAAGCTGTCGCATGCCACGGTGTCGCGCGCGCTGGCCGACCATCCCAAGATCAGCGCCGCCACCAAGGCCAGCGTGCGCGAGGCCGCGCAGGCCATGGGCTACGTGCCCAACGGCACGGCACAGAACATGCGCACGGCGCACAGCCCGGTGATCGGGCTGATCGTGCCCGACATCCAGAACGACTTCTATTCGGCCGTGGCCAAGATCGTGGCCGACGCGGCGGTGGCGCGCGGCTTCCAGCTGGCGCTGAGCATCACCGAGGACAACCCCGAGCGCGAGTTCAACGACTTGCGCGCGTTCGTGGTGTCGCGCGCGGCCGGCGTGATCATCACGCCCACCATCAAGCCCAAGCCCGAGACCATCGCCCTGCTCAAGGGCGTGCGCGCCATCCAGCTGATCCGCCAGCACGCGGCGGTGGCGGCCGAAGCGGTGGTGATCGACGAACGGGCCGCCACGCGCGCCGCCGCCGAGCACCTGATCCACTACGGCCATCGGCGCATCGCCTACGTGGGCACCACCACGGACCTGAGCCTGGGCGAAGACCGCCTGTCCGGCTTCAACAGCGCCATGGGCAAGGCCGGCCTGGACGCCAGCCTGACCGCCGTCGGCCCGCCGCGCGTCGAGTTCGCGCATCGCGCCGTGCACGGCATGATGAGCGGCCCCAAGCCGCCCACCGCGCTGATCATCGGCAGCTCGCGCCTGACCGTCGGCGCGCTCAAGGCGTTGCGCGGCCTGGGCCTGTCGTGCCCGGCCGATGTGTCGGTGGTCGGCTATGGCGATCCCGACTGGTTCGAACTGGTGGGCGACGGCCTGACCACGGTGTCGCCGCCGGTCTATCCGCTGGGCGCCTACGCCATCAATCTGCTGCTGGCGCGCATCCAGGGCGAGGCCGTGCCGGCCGTCGCCGACCCGGCGCACGCCACCGCCTCGCGCTTTCCCGCCACGCTGGCCATCCGCGGCTCGACGCGCCCGCTGGCGCGCTGAGCCGTCCCGCCTCTTGCGCCTTACTGCGCGCGGATGCCCGCCGCGCTGATCATCTCGCGCCATTGCTGCGTGTCGCGTTCCAGGAACTGCTCGAACGCCTTGCGGTCCATGACGGCCGGCACATAACCCAGGTCGCTGAACTGGCGGCGCAGCGCCGCATCGTCCATGACCCGGGCCAGCGCCGTATTGAGACGATCCAGGATGGCCGGCGGCACGCCGGCCGGCGCGACCAGGCCATACCAGATCTGCACGTCATAGCCAGGCGCGGCCTGCGCCACCGGCGGCAGCGCCGGCATGGGCGCAAACGCCTGCGCCGTGGAGATGGCCAGCGCCCTCACCTTGCCGGCGTCGAGCATCGGCCGGCTGGCGCCCAGGCCGGCGAAGGTGAAGTCCACCTCGCCCGAGGACAGCGCCACCAGCGCCGGCGCCGCGCCCTTGTAGGCCACCGCGGTCAGGTCCGCGCCCGACAGATGCTTGAGCCATTCGGTGGACATGGCCTGCAGACTGTTGGGCCCCAGCGAAGCGTAGTTCATGCGCCCCGGCGCCTGCCTGCTGGCCGCCACCAGGCCGGCCATGTCCTTGACCGGCGAGCCGGCCGGCACCAGCGCCAGCATGGGCACACCCACCAGCGGCGCCACCGCGGCGAACTGCGCCGGCTTGTACGGCAGGTTGGTGTCCAGCACCCAGTTGATCGAGTACGTGCTGGTGACCAGGCCGATGGTGTAGCCGTCCGGCGCGGCGCGCGCCACGCTGCCGGTGCCGCCGCCAGGCGGGTACGGCACGATCAGGTGCACCGGCCGCGCCGGGTAGTCCTGGGCCGCCGCGGCGGCGGCAACGCAGGCGAAGGCGGCGCCCAGCGCCCATTGGAGGATGTTCGGTTTCATGCGCGGGCTCCGTGCTCGGTGGCGTCGATGGCGCCGCAGGCGCGCAGGCGTTCGATTTCCTCGGTGTCGAAGCCCGCCTGGGCCAGGACTTCCAGCGTGTGCTCGCCGAATGCCGGCGGCGGCGCGAAGGCGCTGTGATTGTCGCCATCGAAACGGATGGCGCGGTTGGCGGCGGTCACCGGCCCGTGCAGCGGATGCCGCATCTCCTGGAACACGCCCAGATGGCGCACCTGGGCGTCGCCGGCCAGCTCGTCGAGCAGGCGTTCCGGCGCGGCCGGCACGTCGTGCGCTTCGAGCACGCGCATCCAGTCGGCGCGCTCGCGTTGCGCGAACACCGCCGCCAGTTCGCGCGCCAGCGCCTCGTAGCCGTCGACCCGGCTGGCGCGGTCGGGAAAGCGCGCCAGCAGGTCGGGCCGCTCGATGGCCGCAACCAGCGACCGCCAGAACTTCTCGGGGCTGGACAGGTGCAGGCCGATGCGCAGGCCGTCGGCGCAGGTCAGGATGTACGACTGCGACAGCGAGGCGCGGCTGTAGTGGGCCGGCCGCGCGCCCTTGGCCGACAGTTGGCCCAGCGGCTCGGTGGAAAAGGCGATCAGCGACTCCAGCATGGAGACTTCCACCTTGCGCCCCTGGCCGCTGCGGGCGCGTTCGAGCAAGGCGGCCAGCACGCCCATGGCGGCGTACAGGCCGGTCAGCGAGTCGGACACCGGCGGGCCGGGCACGCGCGGGTCACCGCCCTGGTGGAACATCGACAGCCAGCCCGACAAGGCCTGGCCGACGTTGTCGAAGGCCGGCCGGTGCGCATAGGGGCCGCTGGCGCCGAAGCCGGTGATCGAGCAGTACACCAGGCCCGGGTTGAGCGCGCGCAGGCTTTCGTAGTCCAGGCCCAGCTTGTGCTCGGCGCCCGGGCGCATGTTGAGCAGCACCACGTCGGCCGAGGCGATCAGGCGGCGCAGCGCCGCCTGCCCTTCGGGCGTGGCGAACTCCAGCGCCAGGCTGCGCTTGTTGCGGTTGTGCGACTGGAAGTGCGGACCGTACAGTCCGCCCTCGAAGGCGCGAAACGGATCGATGGCGTCGCGCGACTCCACCTTGACCACGTCGGCGCCCAGCTCGCCCAGCAATTGGCCGGCCAGCGGCGCGGTGATGAAGCGGCCCAGGTCGAGCACGCGGATGTGTTGCAACAGCTTCATGAACGCGCCTCCTGGGCCGCCGGCTTCAGGTGCGCCGACACTTCGGCGTCGGTGCGCACCCACAGGCGTTCGGCGATGGGATTGCGCAGCTCCTCGGCGATGTGGCCGACCAGGCCGACCGCGCGGCCGATCACCGCGATGCCGCGGCACAGCTGCCAGGCAATGCCCAGCTCGCTGGCCAGCGCCGCCAGCGCGCCGGTGGCGTTGACCGGCAGCACGCCCGGCTTGCCCAGCGCCTTCTCGGCCTGCGCCGAGATGGCCTGCATCAGCGCCACGTAGCGGCCATGAAAGCCGGTGCGCTCGGCCAGCGCGAACAGCGCCGTGGTGCGCGGATCCACCGGCTTGTGCACCGGGTGGCCGATGCCGGGCAGCATCTGGCGGGCCGCGCGCTGTTCGGCCACGATGCGCTGCGCGGTGGCGTCGATGTCCAGCGCCTGGTCGCTGCCCAGCGGCAGGGCCTCCTGCAGCAGCCGCGCGGCGCCCTCGGCGGTGCCGACGAACTTGGTGCCCATGCCGCACAGCCCGGCGGCGATGGCGGCCTGCATCGATTCGGGAGCGCCCAGGTAGGTCAGGCGCGCCACCATGGCGGTGGGCGTCATGCCGTGCTCGACCAGCACGGCGAGCAAGGCGTTGAACAGCGTGGATTCCTGCGGATCGGGCTTGCGGCCGGTGATCTCGAGGAAGGCGAAGTCGCCCAGGTTGAGGTGGCCGATGATCTCGTGGTTCAGATCGTGCCCGCGCACGACGATGGTGCGGGCATCGCTCCAGCCCATGTCGGAAGTCAGTGCATTCATGATGAAAGTCCTTGTGTGGGGAATCAGGGCTGGTCCAGCTTGACGCCGGCCGCCTGTACGCGCTGGGCCGCGACGCCGCGGTCCAGGTCGAGGAAGGCGGCGAACGCCTGCGGGGTTTCGCGCACCGGCTCGAAGCCGATGGCGGTCAGGTTGCGGGCCACGAAATCGGCGTCGCTGACCACCGCGCCCACGTCGTCGGCCACCTTGCGGCGAAGCTCCTCCGGCGTTCCGGCCGGGGCGGCCAGGGCGAAGTAGACCGACGCATCGAACTCGGGATAGCCGGCCTGCGCGAACGTGGGAACATCGGGCGCGATCGCCACGCGGTGCGGTCCGGCCAGCGCGATCGCCTTGAGCTTGCCGGTGGCCACGTGCGGCATGGGCCCGCCGGCGATGGCGAACAGCATGTCCACCCGCCCGGCCATGACGTCCTGCATGGCCAGCGGCAGACCCTTGTACGGCACCTCGCTGGTCTGCACCCCATAGAGCTGGTTGAACCAGGCCCCGGCCAGGTGCAGCACGCCGCCGATGCCGGTGATGCCATAGGTGTACTTGCCCGGGTTGGCCTTCAGGTGCTTGATGAGTCCGGCCACGTCGTCGGCCGGGAAATCGGGGCGCGTCACCAGCATCAGCTGCGCCGTGACCAGCCGGCTGACCGGCGCCAGGTCGGCCGGCTTGTACGACAGCTTGGCGTACAGCTGCGGGTTGAGCGAGAACGCGGCCTCGGAGCCCAGCAGCAGCGTGTAGCCGTCGGGGGCGGCCTTGATCACGGCATCGGCGCCGATGATCTCGTTGGCGCCCGGCCGGTTTTCCACGATGACGGGCTGGCCCCACTTGTCGCTCAGCTTCTGCCCCACCGCGCGCATCAGCGCGTCGGCCGGGCCGCCTGGCGAATAAGGCACCACCACGCGCACCGGCTTGCTGGGAAAGTCCGCGGCCTGCGCCCACATCGGCGCGATCGCCCCGGCCAGCGCCAGCACGCGCAACAGGGTCGTGATTCTTTTCATGGTCATCTCCTCGGTTGATTCGCGCTAGGCGCGCAGGTAGACGGCGGCATCGACCGCCACCGCGCCGTGACGGCCCACCGTCACTGGGTTGAGTTCGATCTGCGCCACTTGCGGGCCGGCGCGCAAGGCCGCCTCGGCCAGCGCCGCCAGCAGCCCGACCGCCTCGTCAAAGCCCGCCGCGCCGCGAAAGCGCGACCGCAGCGCGCGCCCGACCAGCGTGCCGGCCAGGGCGTCGGCCAGTTCGTCGCGGCTGGCCGGCAGCGCGACGAAGCGCACATCCTTGAGCAATTCCACCCATTGGCCGCCCGATCCCGTCATCAGCACCGGGCCCAGTTGCGGATGCGCCAGCACGCCGGCCACCAGCTCCTGCCCGGGCAGGTAGCGCATGGCCAGCACCCGCTCGTCCTGCCAGCGCGCCACGCGCTGCAGCGCCTGTGCCAACTCGTCGGCATTGCGGATGTTCAGGATTACGCTGTCCTGATCGGAAATATGGGTGTCGGCCGAGTCGGCCTTGATGACCAGCGGGTAGCCCAGCTCGTCCGCCGCCTCGACCAGGCCGGCGCGCGCGCAGGCGCGTTGCGGGGGCACCGCCACGCCGTGCCCGGCCAGCCATTGCATGGCCTCGCTTTCGCGCAGGGCGCGCGGCGCGCCGTCGGCGGCCGGCGTCGCCGGCGCGGCGGGCATGGGCGCGCGCCGGCCGGCGGCGCGGCGCAGCCGCTGCAGGCAGGCGGCCAGCAAGGCGGCCGAATGGAACACCGGTATGGCGGCCTCGCGCAGGATCTCGCGCGAAGCGGTCTCGTACGATCCGCCGTTCCACAGGGCGATCATGGCGCAGCGGGTCCTGCCGCGCACCTCGGCCAGCAGGCGGCAGACTTCGGTGTAATCGTCCACCGTGGTCAGGATGGGCACCACCGTGCGCACCGCCGCGTCGGTCAGCAGCACATCCAGCACATCGGCGTGCAGCGCCGGGTTCTCGTAGCCCAGCGCCGTGATGTCGATCGGGTTGTGCACCGAGATATAGTCCGGCAGCACCTCGGCCAGGCGCGCCTCGGTGGCGGCGTCCAGCTCGGCGAAGCCCAGCCCGTGGGCGTCGGCCTGGTCGGCGAACAGTGTGATGTTGCCGCCCGAGATGCACAGCGAGGCGATGCCCTCGGCATGCTCGGCGCCGAAGCCATGCCGCAGCAGTTCGCACAGCCCCAGCGCCTGGTCCACGTCGTCGGCGCAGACGATGCCGTGCTGCTCGGCCAGATCGCGCACCAGGCGGTAGTCGCCGGCCAGCGAGCCGGTGTGCGACAGGGCCATGCGCGTGCCCGTCCGGCCGCGCCCCAGCTTGAGCAGGACCACCGGCTTGCGCAGGCCCAGCCGGCGCACCGCGTCGATCACCTCGCAGGCGGCGCGCTCGGCTTCGGTGACAGCCAGCACGACGCGCGTGGCCGGGTCCTGGAACATGTACTCGAGCAGGTCGCCGTACGAGACGCCGGCCGAATTGCCGGTATTGACGATATGGCTGAATCCCAGTCCGTCGCGCTGGGCGTAGTACGCCAGCGTGGCGTAGGCCAGCCCCCCGCTTTGCGACACCAGCGCCACGTCGCCCACGCCGTCGGCCCGCTTGAGCACGGCCGAGGGCGCGGCCATGACGCGCCCCGCCAGGTTGGAAAAGCCCATGCAGTTCGGGCCGATGAAGGTCAGCGCGCTGGCCGCTTCCTCGAGCGCGCGCTGCGCCTGGCGCCCGTCGCCGCTGGCCTCGGCATAGCCGGAGGTGTAGATGCTGGCGCCCGGCACCTGCTTGGCGCGGCAATCGCGCAGCACCTGCGGCACCCGTTCCTTGCCCACCACGATCACGCAGTGGTCGACCTCGCCCGGAATGTCGCCGACCGAAGCGAAGCAGCGCAGGCCCGCCACTTCCTGGTAGCGCGGGTTGACCGGATAGATGGCGCCTTCGTAGCCGCCCTCGCGCAGCGCGGGGATCAGCTGGCCGGCCAGCTTGTTGGGCGCCGGCGAGGCGCCGACGATGGCGATGCTGCGCGGATTGAGCAGCTTGCCGATGCGCTGGACGGCGTTCATGGACGCGCTCCCTGCGGGGGCTGGAACAGGAATGGCGGCAGCGCGGGATCGGGCGTCGCGCCAGGTGCGGCCGGGGTCTGCATGGATGTCTCCTTCGGGGCTCCGCCATGTGCGGCGGAATATTGATGCACGTTTTTGTAGGACAATAACGTTCGTCAACTTGTCGTACAATCAGGGTTATCGCCTATCCGAATGGACGCCATGACAGGAACCAGCAAGCCCAACGCAACTTCCGGCAGCACGCTCGAGTACGTGGTCGACACGCTGCGCCAAGGCATACTCAGCGGGCGCCTGGTGCCCGGCCAGCGCCTGGTCGAGGCGGATCTGACGCGCCAGCTGGGCGTCAGCCGCGGCCCGGTGCGCGAATCGTTTCGGCGCCTGTCGGCCGAGGGGCTGGTCGAGAGCATTCCCAACCAGACCACCATGGTGCGCCGCTATTCGAAGGCGGAGATGCTGGAACTGTTCGAGATACGCGCCGAACTGGAAGCGCTGGCGGCCCGCCGCGCCGCCGAATGCATGGCAGATCCGGCCGCCAAGGCGCGTTTCCTGCAGGCCATCGGCCCGATCTGGGACGAGCACTCGCTGGCCGCCGGGCCTTCCTACTTCGACGAGAACCGGCGCTTCCACCAGGCCATTGCCGACCTCAGCGCCAATGCGCAGCTGGCCGAGCTGATCCGCAAGCTGCAGCTACCGCTGATCATGTTCCAGCTCGGCGGCGCGATCACGCCGCAGTCCATCCAGGCGTCGATCGACGAGCACCGCCGCATCGCCCAGGCCATCGTCGACGGCAACGGCCGCAAGGCCGCCGCCGAGGTCAAGGCGCACCTGAAGCGCGCCTGCGACATCGTCGAGCACATGCCGCCGGATATTTTCCGGCCCTGATACGCGGCGGGTTCAGTCCGCGGCGATGGCCTGGGCCAGCGCCAGCACGCGCTGCGCGTCCTCGACGTGCAGCGCTTCCACCAGCATGCCGTCGACCACGGTCACGCCCACGCCGCGCGCCTGCGCGTCCTGCCAGGCGGCCATGATGGCGTGCGCGCGCACGACCTCGGCTTCCGACGGCCCGAAGGCGGCATTGGCGCTGTCGATCTGGCGCGGATGGATCAGCGTCTTGCCGTCAAAGCCCAGGTCGCGGCCCTGCTGGCAGGCCTGGCGCAGGCCTTCGGCGTCGGCCAGGTCCAGGTGCACGCCGTCGAGCGCCAGCAACCCGTGCGCGCGCGCGGCCAGCACCGTCATCGACAGCGCGGCCAGGACTTCGGCGCGCCCCGGCGTGTGGCGCGCATGCAGCGCCTTGACCAGGTCCGAGGTGCCCGCCACCAGCGCTTGCAGCGGCCCGCCCGCGGCGGCAATGGCGCCGATATCGAGGATGGCCAACGGCGTTTCGATCATGGCCCACCACGCCAGGTCCGGCGCGCCCGCCTCGGCCGCCAGCGCGGCGGCGCGCGCCAGCTGTCCGGGATGCTCGACCTTGGGCAGCAGCATCGCATGCGGGCCCAGCGGCGCCAGCGCCCGCACATCGTCGCGGCCCCAGGGCGTATCCAGGCCGTTGACGCGCACGATGACGCTGCGCCGTCCGAAGCCGCCCGCGCGCAAGGCATTGGCGACCTGCGCGCGCGCTTCTTCCTTGGCCGACACGGCGACCGCGTCTTCCAGGTCGAGGATCAGCGCGTCCGCATCGAGTTCGCGGGCGCGCGCCAGCGCGCGCGCATTGGCGCCGGGGGTATACAGCACCGAGCGGAAGGGGCGCGTGGCGTTCGTGGTTTGCGTACGGTTCATGGAGGATGGCGTGACAGGGTCCGGGATCATGGCGCGGACGCCGGCTCGCGCAACACCTGCAAGGCGTCGCTGAACCGGCGCAGTTCGGTCAGCAGGCCCAGGGCCATGCTGTCGTGGATGGGTTCGGGCTGGAAGCGGCCTGCCGCGTCCAGGCGTTCGGCCACCATGGGGATGGCCACGTATTCGAAGATGGGCACCATGCGCAAGGTCGTCAGGATCTGCTTTTCGGCCTGCACGGCGCGCATGCCGCCGGAGACGCCGCCATAGCTGACGAACGCCGCCGGCTTGTAGTTCCACTCTTTGTAGACATAGTTCAGGGCGTTGACCAGCGCCGGCGGCGGCCCGTAGTTGTATTCCGGCGTGACGAACACGAACGCGTCGGCGCTGGCCACGCTGCGGCTCCAGGCGCGCGTGTGCGCATGTTCGTACTGCTGCAGCATGGGGTGGCGCGGCTCGTCGTAGAGCGGCAGCCCGACCTGCGCCAGGTCCACCAGTTCCACCTCGAAGCCGCCATGCGCCAGCGCCTGGCCATGGAACCAGTCGGCCACGGCCGGCCCGACCCGGCCGGGCCGCGTGCTGCAGATGATGATGTGGAGTCTGGCCATGTTCGGAACCTCGCGTGTGGACGCCCTGGTTGGCAGCATAGCAGCAGGCGTGCGCCAGCATGCAGCCGGATCGAAAATACGGGTAGACTGCGATTCCGGGCCGCGCTGTCCTATTTTCAGAACTATCGAGGGGCGTCCATGCAGGATCTCAACGACCTCTATTACTTCGTTCAGACGGTCGATCACCGTGGCTTCGCCCCGGCCGGCCGCGCCCTGGGCATGCCGAAATCCAAGCTGAGCCGGCGCATCGCCGTGCTCGAAGAACGGCTGGGCGTGCGCCTGATCCAGCGTTCGACGCGCCACTTCTCGGTCACCGACATCGGCCAGACCTATTACGAACACTGCAAGGCCATGCTGGTGGAGGCCGAGGCGGCGCAGGAGGCCATCGACGCCGCGCAGGTCGAGCCGCGCGGCGTGGTGCGGCTGTCCTGTCCCGTGGCCCTGCTGCATACCCATGTCGGCGCCATGCTGGGCGAATTCATGCTGCGCTATCCGCGCGTCACCCTGCACCTGGACGCCAGCAACCGCCGCGTGGACGTGCTGGGCGAAGGCGTGGACGTGGCGATCCGCGTGCGCCCGCCGCCGCTGGAGAACAGCGACCTGGTGATGCGCCCGTTCGCCGACCGCGGCCAATGCCTGGTGGCCAGCCCCGCCCTGCTCGAGCGCCATGGCGCGCCCGCCCTGCCCGCCGACCTGGCTGCCTGGCCCAGCCTGGCGCTGGGCCAGCCGAACCAGCCGCACAACTGGCTGCTGACCGATCCGCAAGGCACGCAGGCCACGGTGCCCCTGGCCCCGCGCATGGTCACCACCGACATGCTGGCGCTGCGCAGCGCGGCGGTGGCCGGCGTGGGCGTGGTGCAATTGCCCTCGATGATGGTGCGCGGCCAGCTGGCCGATGGCACCCTGGTGCGCCTGTTGCCCGACTGGGCGCCGTGCCGCGAATTGATCCACGCGGTGTTCCCGTCGCGGCGCGGCCTGCTGTCGTCGGTGCGCACGCTGGTCGATTTCCTGGCCGAGCGCTTCGCGGCCCTGCAGGAAGACTGAAAGCGCCATGCAGCAGCTCGGCGCAACGCGGCGCTACGCCGCCTCGGACCTGGTGGGCTTCCTGGCCTGCGAACACCTGACGCAGCTGGACCTGCGCGCGCTCGACGCGGGCCAGGTGCCGACGCCGGCCGACGACGGACAGATGGCGCTGGTGCAGGCCAAGGGCCAGGCGCACGAGCAGGCCTGGCTGGAGCGCCTGCGCGCCCGCCACCCCGACCTGGCCGACGTCACGCGCGCCGGCCCGGACCTGCCGGCGCGGCTGGCCGCCACGCGCGCGGCGATGGCCGCGGGCGCCCCGGTCATCTACCAGGCCGCGCTCTGTCATGGCCCCTACGTGGGGCATGCCGATTTCCTGCTGCGCACCGAACACCCCTCGGCGCTGGGCGGCTACGGCTACGAGGCGCTGGACACCAAGCTGGCGCGCAGCCCGCGCGCCAGCTTCGTGCTGCAGCTGTCGTTCTACGCCTGGCTGCTGGAGCACGCGCAAGGCGTCGCGCCGCGCAGCATGCACGTGGTGCTGGGCAGCGGCCGCGAACTGGCGCTGCGCGTGGCCGACTACGCCCATTACCTGCGGCAGGTGCTGCGCCGCTTCGAGGCCGCGACCGCCGCCACGCCGGCGCCGCCGACCTATCCCGAACCCTGCGAGCATTGTCCGCAATGTCGCTGGCGCGCGGGCTGCGAGGCCCGCCGCGTCGCCGACGACCATCTGTCGCTGGTGGCCGGCATCTCGCGCCAGCAGACCCGGCGCCTCAACGCCCAGGGCGTGACCACGCTGGCGCAGCTTGGCGCCCTGCCCGAGCACGCGCGGGTGGCCGGCATCGAAGCCGGCGCGCTGCAGCGGCTGCGCGCGCAGGCCGCCCTGCAATGGCGCGCCCGCGTCGATGGCGCGCGCCATTACGAACTGCTGGCGGCGCAGGGCGACGGGCCACGCGGCCTGGCGCGCCTGCCGCGCCCGGACCCCGGCGACATGTTCTTCGACATGGAAGGCGATCCGCTCGAAGACGGCGGCCTCGAGTACCTGTTCGGCCTGTACGTGATCGACGACGGCGTCGAACGCTTCGTGCCGTTCTGGGCCCACGACCGGCGCCAGGAGAAGCAGGCCTTCGAAGCCTTCATGGATTTCGTGGCCGCACGGCTGCGCCGCCACCCCGATGCGCATATCTATCACTACGCGCCCTACGAGGCCACGGCCTTGAAGAAGCTGATGTCGCTGCACGGCACCCGGGAAGCCGAGGTCGACCACCTGCTGCGCGCCGGCAAGCTGGTGGACCTGTACCGCGTGGTGCGCGAAGGGCTGCGCGTGTCCGAGCCCAGCTATTCGATCAAGTACATCGAGCATTTCTACCTGCCGCAGCGCGCGGGCGAAGTCACCAGCGCCGGCGCCAGCATCGTGTACTACGAGCGCTGGAAAGCCACCGGCGAGGCGCGCCTGCTGCAGGACATCGCCGACTACAACCGCGACGACGTGATCTCCACCTGGCGCCTGCGCGACTGGCTGTGCGGCATCCGTCCCGCCGGCCTGCCCTGGCTCGACGAGGCCGGCCAGCAAGACCTCGACGCCGCGCGGGCGGTCATCGGCGAAATGACCGAGGCCGAGCGCCGCCTGCTGCCCTACCAGGCCGCGCTGGCCGAGGCGCTGCCGGCCGACGAAGCCGACTGGTCGCCGCGCGACGCTTTCCGGGCGCTGGTCTACCAGTTGCTGGACTTCCATCGGCGCGAGCAGAAGCCGGCGTGGTGGGCCTGGTTCGCCCGCGCCGAGGCCACCGACGGCGAGCTGGTCGAAGACGCCGAATGCCTGGGAGGACTGGTGCGCGACGACGCCGCGCCGCCCGTGCGGCAGGCGCAGTCGCTGCGCTATACCTACCGTTATCCCGCGCAGGAAACCAAGCTGCGCACCGGCTCGCGCTGTACCGACGTACGCACCGGCGCCAGCCTGGCCAACCTGGTCGTCGACCCGCACGCGCGCCTGGCCAGCTTCACCTGCGGTGCGCGCAAGCCCGCGCCGCCGCCGCGCATGGCGCTGGGGCCCGCGGCGCCGGTCAACAACAAGGAGTTGGTCAACGCGGTGTTTCGCTACGGCGACGCGGTGTGCCGGGCGCCGGACGGCGCATCCACGCCGATGCGCGCCGTGGATGCGCTGCTGCGCCGCGAGCTCCCGCGCATCCGCGGCCTGGCCAGCGGCGCGCCGCTGGTTGCGCCGCGCGCCGAACTGCTGCCCCAGGTGCTGGACATCGTGGCGCGCATGGACGAAACGACTCTGTTCCTGCAAGGGCCGCCAGGCGCCGGCAAGACCTACACCGGCTCGCGGGTGCTGCTGCAGCTGCTGCGCGCCGGCCAGCGCGTGGCCGTGTCGTCCAACAGCCACCACGCCATCAACAACCTGCTGGCCGGCCTGGAGCGGCTGGCCGAACGCGAAGGCTTTGCCCTGCGCGGGGCCAAGAAATCCACCAGCGCTGGCGACGACAGCTGCCTGGGCGGCACGCAGATCGAGGACGTGTTCGACAACAAGGATGTCGATCCCGCGCGCCATCAACTGGTGGCCGGCACCGCCTGGCTGTTTGCCCGCCCCGAGTTCGAGCAGGCGTTCGACTACCTGTTCGTCGACGAAGCGGGCCAGGTCAGCCTGGCCAACCTCGTCGCCATGGGCCAGTGCGCGCGCAACATCGTGCTGCTGGGCGACCAGATGCAGCTTGGCCAGCCCAGCCAGGGCACGCATCCGGGCCGCTCGGGCGAATCGGCGCTGGAATACCTGCTCGACGGCGAGGCCACCATCGCGGCCTCGCAGGGCATTTTCCTCGACACCTCCTACCGCATGCATCCGCAGATCTGCGGCTTCATTTCGCAAGCCATCTACGACGGCAGGCTGCGCGCGGCGCCGGCCACCGCGGCCCACCGCCTGTTGCTCGACGAGGCGGCCGGCCGCGAACTGCCCGCGCACGGCATCCGCTACGTGCCGGTGGCGCACGACGGCAATACGCAATCCAGCCGCGAGGAAGCCGCGCGCGTGGCGGAACTGTGCGCGCTCCTGCTGCGCCAGCGCTATGTGGACGAATCCGGCGCGCCCGCGCCGCTGACGCTGGACGACATCCTGTTCGTCGCGCCGTACAACGTGCAGGTCAATACCCTGCGCGCTGCCCTGCCGGACGGCGCGCGCGTGGGCACGGTGGACAAGTTCCAGGGCCAGGAGGCCCAGGTCGTGATCGTGTCCATGGCGACCTCCAGCGGCGATTACCTGCCGCGCGACCTGGAGTTCCTGTTCAGCCGCAATCGCCTCAACGTGGCGATATCGCGCGCGCGCACGCTGGCCATCCTGGTCGCCAGCCCGGCGCTGACGGCGGTGCGCTGCCGCAGCGCCGAACAGATGGCCCTGGTCAACACCTTGTGCTGGGTGGCCGAGGCGGGCAGCGCGCCGCCTTACCAGGTGTAGCGCATGCCCAGTTGCGCCGAAGCGCCGCGCAGGTACTGGCTGTCGATGCTGGTGGCGTAGGCCAGCCTGCCGTAGAGGGCCAGGCTGGGGGCCAGCGTCACGCTGGCCCCGGCCGCCAGTTCGAGCGAGGTCGCGCCGCGCCGCGTATCGATGCTGTCCTGGCCCAGCACGATGGTGTTCTCGCCGCTGAACGTGCGCCAGAAGTTCAGCGCCGCATAAGGGCGCCACACATGGACTGCGGCCGCGTACTCGCCCTGCAGCCGGGCGCCCAGCCGGGCGGTCAAGGCGTTGTCGTCGCGGATGCGCACTTCGGACACGGCGTCCGAGAAGTCGTCCACGCGCGTGCGCTGGTAGATCAGCTGCGCCTGCGGCTCCAGCGTCCAGCGCTCGGACAGCGCCAGCGGGTAGCCGCTTTCCAGCGAGGCCGTGAACGCCTGTCCGCGCGTATCGGCGTCGCGCCCGGCCTTGGAATCGGTGTCGATGTCCATCCAGGTATTGGCCAGCACGGTGTCCACGTACCAGCCGCGCGGGCCGACATAGGTCCAGTAGCCGCCGACGCTGTAGCCGTCGATGGTCAGCCGGCCGGTGGCGGCGTCGCGCTCGCCGCCCGCCGAGCCATGGGTGTCGCCGCGCGCGTGCGCATAGCCGCCGAACAGCCCGAAGCGGTGCAGCCCGCCGTCGGGGCGCACCCTGCTGTAGAGATCCTGCCCCAGCTGCACGCCGGCCAGACGGGCGTCGATGCCGGGTTGCGCATCGCCGTCGAGGGCCTGCTTGCTGTTGCCGCCAAAGACGCGCGCCCAGGCCGCGACGCGTTCGCCGTCGCGCGCCAGCAGCGCCTGGTTGCCCTGCCGCTCGTGGAAGGTGCCCAATTGGGCCAGGCCCATGCGCCGCGCCAGCATGGGAATGCCGCTGTACAGCGCCACCTCGGGCCGGTACAGCGGCGTGTCCTCGATGCTCGGCCGTTCGCCGGTTCGCCGGGCGATGTCGTCGGCGATCGCCTCGGCTTCGGTGAGGCTGCCGGCCAGTCGGTCGTCGACCAGATAGGCACGCGAGCGCAGGTACCAGCTATCCGGCGCGCCGCCGGTCGCGCCGCCGCGGTACAGCCGGTACTCGTATGCGCCGGCGTTGAGGGGAGCGGCCAGCGAGAAGGCCCCGGCATCCGACCTGGCGCCATTGATGGCCTGGACCACCAGGATGCCGTCGGCCGCGGTCAGGGCGCCCTGCCCGCCCCGGTTGACGACGGTGACCGGGGTGCTGCCGCTGGCCCGCCCGCCATCGATGACCAGCCTGTCGGAGGCGGCCCCGTCGCCGGCCAGCACCGTGTTGACGCGCAGGGTGCCGCCCGCGCTGGCGTAATCGCCGCGCACGGTCAGCGCGCCGAAGCCGCTGCCGTCGTTCGGGCCGGGCCGGATCTCGCCAGCGTTGCGCAACGCGCCGGCCAGCGTGCCGGTGCCGGCCAGCACCGCGCCGGCGGCCAGGCTGTTGGCCGGGCTGGCCAGCGTGCCGGCAAGGAAGAACGTACCGGTGCGCAGATCCACGCTTTCGGTGAACGCGGCGTCCGAGGTCCAGCGCCAGTCGGCGCCGCGCATGGTCAGGGTGCGGAAATTGGCGAACGGGTTGTCCACCGTGCCGCTGCCTTCCAGATAGGCATGGCTGGCCGCCGCGCCGCCGTCGGCCAGGCCGGCGATGGCCGAGCCGGTGCGCAGGATCAGCGTGCCCGTCCCCTGGGGGCCCATGTAGACAGCCGTGCCGCCGCCGGCCCCGCCATGCCCTTCCAGGTAGCCGGCGTTGATGAAGGTATCGTTGCCGTTCTGGCCGCGCAGCGCGTACGAGTGATCGCTGATGATGCGCCCGCCGGGCAGGTTCTCGACGCGGGCATGGAAGCCGTTGGCGTTGGTGGTGTTCACATGCACGCCGTCCGGGCCGAATATGCCGTTGCTGCTGGCGCCGCGGGCGTGGATGGTGCCGCTGTTGACCAGCACGTTGGCCGTGGGGCTGCCGCCCTGCAGGTACACGCCCTTGGCATCGGTGCCGTTGACCGTGATGGTGCCGCTGTTCTCGACGCGGTTGCCCGGTCCGTTGATGGCGATGCCGTGCGCGCTGCCGCCCTGAGTGACGATGCTGCCGCTGTTGTCGACCAGCGTCCCCGTGCTGCCTACGTTGGGCACCGAAATGCCCCGCACGCCGCTGCCGGAAGTCCTGATCGAACCTCTGTTGATCAATTGGTTGTCGTTGCCGAACCCCACCATGGCGCCGCGCGAGGAGCCGGCGCCGCCGGCCATCTCGATCGTGCCCTCGTTGACGATGCGGCTGCGCTCATCGACCGACAGCGCCCGCGTGGCGTTGGTCGAGAACAGCGCGCCGGGCGCCACCGTAATGCTTACGTCCTGGCTGCCGGCCGCCGCCTCCACCGACTGGTTGGCCACGATGCCGTCGCATTGCACGCTCTGCCCGCTGGCAGGCGCCAGCGTGGGTGCGCAGGCCGCGGCCGCGGGCGTCGCGCCCAGCGATTGCAGCAGGCCGGCGGCGGCCAGCATGGCCGGCAACGGGGCGGATCGCGCTGTGGAACGGCGGCGGACGGTACGCATCGGGTCTCCAGTTCGCAACATCTTGCATTGTTTTTTGCGAGAGTAGCGGCTGGATACGCGAGAAATGTGTGCTTTTTGTAAGAAATGCACCATTTTCTGTCGCGTTTGCGAGGACGCGCGAGCGGCCGGGCCCGGCGCCGTGTTGCGTCGGTGTCACAAGTCCGGCGACGGCTCAATCGTGCGTTTCGTGCACCGCCGCCTGGCCGCGCTTCCAGTAGCTGGCGGCGCGGATACGGCTTTTGTCCAGCCCGTGCGTGTCGACCAGCGCCTGCCGCACGGCGCGCGCAACGGTCGATTCGGCCGCGGCCCAGGCGTAGCCTTCGCCCGGCGGCAGCCGCAGCGCGCGCACCGCCTCGGGCAGGCGGCTGCCGGCCGATTCGCGCAGCAGCCATTGCACGCTGGCCTGCGCGCGGGTCGACAGCGCCAGCCGGGCCGCCGGGTCGGTGACTTCGATCACGGCAATGGCGGGCTTGCCGGGCGGCAGTTCCTCGAGGCGGCGGGCGATGGCCGGCAAGGCGCTTTCGTCGCCCACCAGCAGATGCCAGTCGTACTCGAGCGGCACCACGAACGAGCCGCGCGGCCCGGCCACGCCCAGTTGCTGCCCCGGCTGGGCCTGGGCCGCCCAGCTGGCGGCCGGCCCTTCGCCATGCAGCACGAACTCCAGGTCGAGCTCGCCGGCGCGCGCGTCGTGGCGCCGCGGCGTGTAGTCGCGCATGGGCGCACGGGGTTCGCCCTCGGCGAACACCAGGCCGTCCGGTCCCAGTTCGGGCAGGACCGGCCG
This sequence comes from Bordetella genomosp. 6, assembly GCF_002119705.1. NCBI lineage: Bacteria > Pseudomonadati > Pseudomonadota > Betaproteobacteria > Burkholderiales > Alcaligenaceae > Bordetella > Bordetella genomosp. 6. Next base: position 2,216,629 of record NZ_CP021107.1, on the reverse strand, counting down.
TGCCGCGCCGGGCGGCGGGAAGAACACCTTGACGTGGTCGTCGAACGATGCCGAGACGAAGTCGCGCAGATCGTCGCCGGCCAGGGTGATGCGCGCCAGGTGCGGCGTGGGCCGCGTCACGCGCTTGACTTCGAGCAGGCGCATTTTCAGCGGATGGCGTACCCGCTGCACGTTCAGTTCGGTTGGGGGCATTGCAGGTCTTCCAGGGAAATTTGTATCAGGACGACAGGCCGTCGAGCTCGGCGGCAGCGCGCGCCAGGATGGCCGCCAGTTGCCGCTGCCGCGCCGGCGTGGCCTCGGCGTGGCGCGCCAGCGCCTGTTTCAGCGCCATGCGCGCCTGCACGTACTCGGGCAGCCAGCCGGTGGCCAGGTCCTCGCCCTCGGGGCCGGCTTCCATGGGCTGCCCGGCCCAGGCGCGCCGCATCCACTCCATCTTGCGGCCGACGTGGGCCAGCTGCGCCATCAACAGGGTGACGCGCTCGCGGTTGGCCTGCAGATGCGCGCGGCCCGGCTCGGCCAGGTGGTAGTGCTTGCGCGCGCCGTCCTGGCTGACCGTGGCGTGGCCGGCCTCTTCCAGCCAGGTCAGGGTGGGATAGACCATGCCCGGGCTGGGCGTATAGAAACCGCGGCTGCGCGCCCCCAGCGCCTTGATGAGCTCGTAGCCATGGCTGGGGCCTTCTTCGAGCAGCGCCAGGATCATCAGCTGCAGGTCGTCGGCCGAAAACTTGCGGCCGCGCCGCCAGTCTGGACCGTCGCCGCCGGCGCCGTGGCCGCCGCCATGCCGTCCCCCGGCATGGCCGCCGCGGCGGCCGCCGTGCGCGGCCATGGCAAAGGCATGAAATGGATGCATAGGGTCACCTATATCTTAAGATATAGATCTTACGATATATCGGCCCCCGCAAAAGTGTCAAGCCGCATGTAAAAAACACCGCCGCGGCCCGGCCTGCGCAAGCGGCCGGCCCGCGCGGGCACGGCGCGTGCTCGCCTGCCGCGGCATCAGGAGGATCAGGACATGCGGACAGAGGAATCGAAACAGCGGCGCCGCGCGATCGCGCGGCGCTGGCTGGTCGCAGTGGCCATGCTGGCCATCATTGCAGTCGTGGCGCGTTGGCTGGCGAGCTTGTCAGGCGCCTGACAGGCTCGCCCGGCGCGTCGGGCGGCGGCAGGTCGATATCGGGATCGTCGGTATCCGGATCGACCGGCAGGTCGCCGGGCGGCGAATCCGGCGGAATGGGATCGGGTTTGGGGGGTACGTGACAGCGCAACGTGGCGGACATCGTCGTCTCCTTGGGGCGGGGCGCAAACCATCGAAAGCCAGCGTAGCGCAAGCGCCGTGCCCGCGCCATCGCCGCGCGGGCACGGCGCTTGCTGGGGCTGCGGCATCTCGCCGCCCGGAGCGCCCATGCCGCCAGAACCGATCCGGCTCAGGATCCTGACCGTCAATGCACACAAAGGCTTCACCAGTTTCAACCGCCGCTTCATCCTGCACGAACTGCGCGAGGCCCTGCGCGAGGCGCGGCCGGATCTCGTGTTCCTGCAGGAAGTGCTGGGCGAACACCAGCGTCACGCGGCGCGCCACGCGCGCTGGCCGACGGTCTCGCAGTACGAGTTCCTGGCCGACACGCTGTGGAGCGCCTATGCCTATGGACGCAACGCCGTCTACCCCGATGGCCATCATGGCAACGCCGTACTGTCCAAGTACCCGATCGTCTCGCACCGCAACGAGGACCTGAGCGTGGGCGCCGCGCACGAGCCGCGCGGCATGCTGCACTGCGTGCTGGACGTGCGCGACGCGCCCGCGCCCCTGCACGCCCTGTGCGTGCACCTGGGCCTGCGCGAGGCGCATCGCCAGGAGCAGCTGCGGCGCCTGTGCGCATACCTGCGCCAGCACGTGCCGGCGCAGGCCGCGGCCCTGCTGGCCGGCGACTTCAACGACTGGCGCCAGCGCGCCGACGCGACGCTGGCGCGCTGCGGCCTGGCCGACGTGCACCGGCTGGCGCTGGGGCACGCGGCGCGCACCTTTCCGGCCGCCTGCCCCCTGCTGCGGCTGGACCGCATCTACGTGCGCAACGTGGCCGCATCCGAGCCGCGCCGCCTGAGCCGGCGTCCGTGGTCGCGGCTGTCCGACCATGTACCGCTGGCCGCCGAGGTAACGCTGTGAGCACGCCCTGGCGCGACGGCAACCGCTTCGCCATTCTCGAGAATGGCGGCAGCTATTTCCCGCGCGTCTACGCAGCCATCGGCAAGGCCCGCGAGGAAATCCTCATCGAAACCTTCATCCTCTTCGACGACGCGGTCGGGCGCGAGCTGCGCGAGGCGCTGATGGCGGCGGCGCGGCGCGGCGTGCGTATCGACATCACCGTCGACGGCTATGGCTCGGACAGTCTGCCGCCGGAATTCATCGCCGGCCTGGTCGAACTGGGCGTGGGTTTCCACGTATTCGATCCGCGCCCGCGCCTGCTGGGCATGCGCACCAATCTGTTTCGCCGCCTGCACCGCAAGATCGTCGCCATCGACGGCACGCTGGCCTACGTCGGCGGGCTGAATTTCTCGGCCGACCATCTCGACGACTACGGCCCCCAGTCCAAGCAGGACTACGCCATCGAGATCGCCGGCCCGCTGGCTGCCGACATCCGCGATTTCGCGCGCGCCGCGCTGGCCGCCGTGCCGCGGCGGCGCTGGCGCCGCGCGCGGCCGGCCGCGCCGCCGCAAGCGGCCGGCCCGGCGCGCGCACGCCTGGTGGTGCGCGACAACGACCGGCACACCAACGATATCGAGCAAAGCTACCGCGTGGCGATCCGGGCCGCGCGCCGCGATATCGTGATCGCCAACGCGTATTTCTTTCCCGGCTACCGGCTGCTGCGCGACCTGCGCGCGGCTGCCGCGCGCGGCGTGCGCGTGCGCCTGATCCTGCAAGGCGAGCCCGACATGCCCATCGCACAGCTGGGCGCGCGCCTGCTGTACGACGCCCTGGCCGAGGCCGGCGTGGAGATCCTCGAGTATTGCGAGCGCCCGCTGCACGGCAAGGTCGCCAGCGTCGACGACGAGTGGGCCACGGTAGGGTCGAGCAATCTCGATCCGTTCAGCCTGGCGCTGAACCTGGAGGCCAATGTCGAGGTGCGCGACAGCGCCTTCGCCAGCGGCCTGCGAGAGCGGCTGGAACGGCTGGCGATCGATCATTGCCGGCCGGCGCCGAAACACGATGGCGCCGGGCGCCAGCTGCGTCGGCTGTTCGCCGGCGCGCTGGTCTACCACTTCCTGCGGCGCTTTCCCGCCTGGGCCGGCAGCCTGCCCGCCCACAAACCCCGCATCCAGACCCTGCGGCCCGACGGCCAAGGCCAACCGGACGATGCGACATGACGCACGCGCACCATCATGGACACCGCAGGCGCCGCCTGGGCGCATGGCTGGCCGGCATCGTGGGCCTGGGCGTCGTCGGGGTGCTGCTCTACCAGGCGCGCCGCATCGACTGGCACGCGGTGGCGCGCGCCGCGCACGATATACCCGGCCCGGCCGTGGCGCTGGCCGCCGCGCTGGCGCTGGCCGGCTACCTGGCCTACGCCAGCTTCGACATCCTGGCGCGCCGCTATGCCGGCCATCACCTGCCCGCGTGGCGGGTGGCGACCATCGCCATGACCAGCTACGCGCTGAACCTGAACCTGGGCGTCCTGCTGGGCGGGGTCGCCGTGCGGCTGCGGCTGTACGGGCGCCACGGCCTGCGCACCGCCTGCGGCCTGCGTGTGGTGGCGTTCGCCACGGCCACCAACTGGGTCGGCTATGCCTGGCTGGCCGGCGCCCTTCTGCTGGCCGGCCAGATGCCCACGCCAGCCGGGTGGCATCTGGGCGCGGGCCTGCTGCGCACCGTGGGCGCGGCGCTGCTGGCCGGCGCGCTGGCCTATCTGTACCTGTGCCGTTACGCACGGCGGCGCGCCTACACCTTGCGCGGCCACCGCTGGGTGCTGCCGGACCTGCCGACCGCGCTGCGGCAAATGGGCCTGGCCGGCGTGTCATGGGCCATCATGGGCGGCATCATCTACGTCCTGCTGCAAGGCCGCGCGCCTTATCCGGAAGTCCTGGCCATCCTGTTGTTCAGCAGCATCGCCGCGCTGGTGGCCCACATTCCGGGCGGGCTGGGCGTGATCGAGGCGCTGTTCGCCGCCGCCCTGGCCACGCGCATGCCGGCCAGCGAAAGCCTGGGCGCGGTGCTGATGTACCGCTTGCTGTACGCCTGGATACCGCTGTGCGTGGCGCTGCCGGCCTACCTGGGCACCGAATGGCGCCACCGGCGCGCCGCGGCCGGTTGACCCCGGGCACGGCGCTTGCTGCTGCGGCGCTGTTTCCGCTTCCGGACCCGCCCATGAGCCCTACCGCCGCTGTAACGCGCCGTCCCGTCGATCTGGTGGTCGCCCATCCGGGCCGGCGCGACGCGCCGCGCCACGAGCGCGCCAGCCTGCGCGCGCTGGCGCGCGGCATTGCCGAATTGCTGGATTGCGAGTACGCCGACACGCTGCCCGCGGCAGAACGCGACCCGCGACTGCGCGTCTATTACGTGCCAGCTCGCACCTTGCTCGGCGGCCGCGCGCTGGCCCTGGGCATCCAGGGTCCGGACGACCTGTTCGGCGGCGTCGCGCCGCATGGCTTCGTCGCCACCAAGGCGATCACCCATGCGTTGCCGCATGACCGGTGCGCCGCCCCGGCGGCCTGGTCGCGCGAACTGGGCGCGCGGCTGTCCGACAGCGTGCTGCCCGGGTATACGGTCTTTGCGCTGGACGAGGCGCGCCAGGCCGGCGCGCGGATGCTGCGCGCCGGCCCGCTGCGCATCAAGCCCGTGCGCGCCACCGCCGGCCGCGGCCAGCGCAAGGTCGCCGAGGCGGCGGCCCTGGAACAGGCGCTGGCCGAGCAGGACGCCGGCGAAGTGCGCCGCTATGGCCTGGTGCTGGAGCAGCACCTGGAAGAAATCTCGACCTACAGCGTTGGCGTGGCGCAGGTGGGCGAACACGTGGCCAGCTACATCGGCACGCAGTCGCTGACGCTGGACCACGCGGGCCAGGAAGTCTACGGCGGCTCGGACCTCTGGTTCGTGCCGGGCCCCCTGTCCGCCCTGCTGCAGCTGGACCTGGACGCGCCGCGGCGCGCCGCGCTGGAGCACGCCATGCGCTATGACGAACAGGCGTTCGCCTGCTACCCGCGCCTGTATGCGTCGCGCCGCAACTACGACGTGGCGCGCGGCCGCGATGCGCGGGGCCGCTGGCGCACCGGCGTGCTGGAACAATCGTGGCGGGCCGGCGGGGCCAGCCTGGCCGAGATCGCCGCGCTGCGCGCGTTCGCGCAGGATGGCAGCCTGCGGCGCGCGCACGCCGCCACCAGCGAGCACTATGGCCCGGACCCGGCGCACCCGCCGGGCACCCGCATCGTATTCCACGCCCGCGACGCCGAGGTCGGCTTCATTTCCAAGGCGGGCGGCATCACGGAAGACAACGGCACGGACCATGACGACACATAGCGAGACCATCACGATCCCCGTGTTCGACACCCAGGTGGCGGGCACCTTGCTGACGCCGCGCGCCAAGCTGCCCGGCGTGCTGTTCGTCCATGGCTGGGGCGGCAGCCAGCGCTTCGACCTCAGCCGCGCGCGCGACATCGCCGGCCTGGGCTGCATCTGCCTCACCTTCGATCTGCGCGGCCACGCCGCCACCGAGGCGCAGCGGCGCCAGGTCACGCGCGAGGACAGCCTGCGCGACATCATGGCGGCCTATGACGCGCTGATCGCCCACCCGGCCGTCGACACGTCCGCCATCGCGGTGGTCGGCAGCAGCTATGGCGGCTATCTGGCCGCCATCCTGACCACGCTGCGCGCGGTGCGCTGGCTGGCCTTGCATGTGCCGGCGCTGTACCGCGACGACGAATGGGCCCAGCCCAAGCTGCAGCTCGACCGCGCCGCCATCGCCGCCTACCGCCATGCCACCGTGGCGCCGGAAGGCAACCGCGCGCTGAGCGCCTGCTCGTCGTTTCGGGGCGACGTGCTGATCGTGGAGGCCGAGCACGACGACTACATCCCGCACTCGACCATCATGAGCTATCGCGGCGCGTTCCTGCACTCGCATTCGCTGACCCATCGCATCGTCGACGGCGCCGACCACGCGCTGAGCGACAAGCGCTGCCAGCAGGCCTATTCGTCCATCCTGCTCAACTGGGCCACCGAAATGGTGGTGGGCGCGCGGGTCGGCGCGGGCCGCCCGGCCTGAACGCGCAGGCATGCCGCTTGCCGCCAACTGTCCAGGAAAACGCCATGAACGCCTTGCAACGCACCGCCCTTTACATGCAGGAACAGCGGCTGACGCTGGTCACCGCGGAATCCTGCACCGCCGGCCTGATTGCCTCCTTGCTGGCCGAGGAACCCGGCGCCGGGGCCCTGCTCGACTGCGCCTATGTCGTCTATTCGCCGCAGGCCAAGACCCGCTGCCTGGGCGTGGCGCCCGGCATATTGCGCCGCCACAACCTCACCAGCGAAGCCGTGGCGCGCGCCATGGCCCTGGGCGCGGCGCGCCACAGCGACGCCAACGTGGCGATCGCCAACACCGGTGTCGCCGACGAGCCCGCCGATGGCACGCCGGCCGGCACCCAGTGCTATGCGTGGCTGTTCAAGGCCGGCCCGGCCGACGCCCAGCCCACGGTCTATACCGAAACGGCGCGGTTCGACGGCGCGCGCAACACCATACGCCGCGACAGCGCCCGCTATGCCTTGCAACGCCTGCCGCACTACCACGCCCTGTGGCGCGCGGCGGGCAATCCAGAGCCCTCGACCATGAAACCTACCCCCACCTCCCACGACCGCAAGCAGGATGACGACACCGAGCGCGAAGCGCAGCGCAGCCATGGCAGCCAGCAGTCGCGCACCAAGAAGGACGGCCACGTATCGCAGATAGGCAGCAACCAGGATCAATCCAGCCAGCGCAACCGGGGCCAGGGCGCGCGCCGCTCGTGAGCGCCGCGGCGCCCGCCGCGCTGCGCTATGTGGACGACAGCCGTCCCGGCCTGACGCGCCGCCGGCTGCCCGGCGGAAAGTTCGCCTACTACGATGCGGACGGCCGCCGGGTGCGCGACCCTGGCACGCTGGCGCGCATCGCGGCGCTGGCCATTCCCCCCGCCTATCGCGAAGCGTGGATCTGCGCGCGCGCGGACGGGCATCTGCAGGCCACCGGGCGCGACGCCCGCGGACGCAAGCAGTATCGCTACCACCCCGACTGGCGGGCCTGGCGCGACGCGGCCAAGTACGGCCAGCTGCAAGAGTTCGGCCGCGCCCTGCCGCGCATCCGGCGGCGTGTGGCGCGCGACCTGTCCGGCCGCGGCCTGGCGCCGGACAAGGTCGCCGCCACCGTGGTGCGCCTGCTGGAAACCACGCTGGCGCGGGTCGGCAGCCGTGCCTACGCGCGCGAGAACGGTTCGTTCGGCCTGACCACCGTCACGCGCCGCCATGCCTCGCTGCAGGGAAGCCGGTTACGCCTGCGCTTTACCGGCAAGAGCGGCGTGGCCCACGATGTCACCGTGCGCGACCGCCGCATCGCGCGCGTGGTCAAGCGCTGCCTGGACCTGCCCGGCCAGCAGCTGTTCCATTATCTGGACGAAGACGGCGAGCCGCGCCCGGTGGATTCGGAACTGATCAACGCCTATCTGCGCGAGGCCGGCGGCGGCGACTTCACCGCCAAGCACTACCGGACCTGGGCGGCCTCCGTGCTGGCGCTTGCGCTGCTGGTGCGCTGCCCGGCCGCGGACGCCGCGGCGCGGCGCGCGGCCGTGGCCGAGGTCGTCAAGCTGGTGGCCGCCCGCCTGGCCAACACGCCGGCGGTGTGCCGCGCCTGCTACATCCATCCCGGCATCGTCCAGGCCTACCTGGACGGCGCCTTGCCGGCGGGCGGCGCCGCGCCGGCCGGGCCGCGCGGGCTGGCGGCCGACGAACGCCGCCTGCTGGCCTTCGTGGCGGCCTGGCCGGACTCAGTAGATCGATGAACGGGCGTTCTTGGCGCGTGGCTGCGGCGCCGCACCATCGGCCCAATTGGATTCGGTCTGGTTGTCCACCGCCGGCCCCTGCTTGCCGGCCCGAGGGCTTGCCGGCGGCTTGGGCGGCAGATTGGGCACCAGCACCGGGCCGCGCGGCGGCAGCACCTTGGCTTGATCGAGTGACGGATCGTCGCGCGCGCTGGTTCCGCGCACGGGTCTGGCCTTGGACATGTTGCACCTCGCGCAAGAGATTGCGTACAGTTCATGGTAGTGGGCGGCGCGGCGCGCCGCCATCACGGCTGGTCTCCATTTGCAAGCAAGTCTGAGCGCGCGGCGCCAGGCGCGCCGCTTGCGGCACGCGTGGTTTGCCCCAAGGAGATGGTCATGCTCAATACTCACGTTGTCGAATGCCTGCAGGCCTGCGGCCGTTGCGCCGCCGCGTGCGACTACTGCGCGAGCAGCTGCCTGCGCGAGGGCCACGGCGCCGATATGGCCCGCTGCATCGCACTGGACCTGGATTGTGCCGCCGCCTGCCGCCTGTGCGCCGCCCTGATGGCGCGCGAAAGCGAATTTTCTACCGATATGTGCACCTTGTGCGCGCGGATATGCGAAGCCTGCGGCGACGAATGCGCACGCCACGAGCCTCGCCACTGCCAGGAATGCGCCACGGCCTGTCATGCCTGCGCCAGCGCTTGCCGGGCCATGGCCCGGCCCTGACGCAGCGCCTTGCCGGCTTCCTGTCCCACCCTTTTCCCCCAACCGGAGCAGCCCGCCATGCCTACTTCCAAGCGCCCCGCCAACTTCCCCGCCGATCCGACCGCGCCCATGTCCGCCGGCGCGCGCCAGCGCTGGCTCGACGAAATCCACGCCACGCTGGACGATCCCCGATACGCCGATATCGAAGAACTGAAGACCCGCTTGCGGCAACAGCTGGACGCGGCGCGCGAAGCCTGGTCCCAGCTTGCCGACAGCACCAGCAGCCTAGCCAGCGAAGCGGTCGACTGCGCCGACGAGTTCGTCCATGCGCGGCCCTGGCAGGCGGTTGGCGTCGCGGCTGGCGTGGGCATGCTGGTGGGCGCCCTGCTGTGCCGCCGCTGACCTGAGGCGGGCACGCTGTTTGCCGAGCCTGCCGTCCTGACAAGGAGGGATGATGGCCAGAATCGTCTGGAAAGGCGCGATCGCGTTCGGGCTGGTGCACGTGCCCATCGTGGTCCATGCGGCGAGCCGGCCCAATCGGCTCGATTTCGACTGGATCGACCGGCGCGACAATGCGCCGGTGGGCTACCAGCGCATCAACAAGCGCACTGGCCGCACGATCGATAGCGAATATATCGTCAAGGGCTACGAGTACGAGAAAGGCGAGTACGTCTACATGAACGACGAGGATTTCGCCCGCGCCAACGTCGCCGCCACGCAGACCGTGGAGATCCTCGACTTCGTCAAGGCCGACGAAGTGCCGCTGTATTACTTCGACACGCCGTACTACCTGGCGCCCGACCGGCGTGGCGGGCCCGGCTACGCGCTGCTGCACCGCGCCCTGCGCGAAAGCGGCCGCATCGGCATTGCCCAGGTCGTGCTGCACACGCGCCAGCACCTGGCGGCCGTGATGCCGGTGGGAGAGGTGCTGATGCTGGTCACCATGCGCTACGCCGACGAGATCGTGCCGGCCGAGGAATTCGGCCTGGATGACGCGGCCACGCACGACAAGCCCGGCACGCGCGAACTGCGCATGGCCATGCGCCTGCTCGACGACATGACGCGCAAATGGAACCCCGCGCAGTACCGCGACGCCTATCGCGACGACCTGATGGCCGCCATCGAGAAGAAAGTGCGCGCCGGCAAGACGCATGAGCTGGCCGAGCCGGGCGAAGCCGCGCCGCGCGCCAGCGCCAAGGTCATCGACCTGGCGGCCATGCTGCAGCAGAGCCTGGAGCGCGGCAAGCGGCGTGCCGGCGCGCCCGCGGCCCCGGCGAAAAAGGCCGCGTCGGCCCGGAAAACCACGGCCAAGGGCGCCGCCGCCAAGCGGGCGCGCAAGACGCCCGCGCGGCGCGCTCCGGCCCGCAAGGCGGCCTGACAGGAGAGCACCGCGCCCATGACACAGTCACTGCGGCAGTACCGCGAGAAGCGCGATTTCCGCGCCACCGCCGAGCCGGCCGGCGCCGCGCGGCGCCGGCGCACGGCCGCCCGCGCAAGCGAAGGCCTGTCCTTCGTCATCCAGCGCCATCAGGCGCGCCGCCTGCATTACGATTTCCGCCTCGAAATCGACGGCGTGCTGGTGAGCTGGGCGGTGCCCAAGGGCCCGTCGCGCGATCCGTCCGTCAAGCGCCTGGCGGTGCATGTCGAAGACCATCCGCTCGAATACGGCGGATTCTCTGGCGACATTCCCAAGGGGCAGTACGGCGCCGGACATGTCGACATCTGGGACAGCGGCGTCTGGATCCCGCGCGGCGACCCACGCCAGGGCTTGCGGCGCGGCAAGCTGCATTTCGCGTTGCACGGCCGGCGTCTTGCCGGCGACTGGGTCCTGGTGCGCATGAGCGGCGAGCACGACCAATGGCTGCTGCGCAAGGAAGACGACGAGGCGGCGGTGCCGGGCGATGACGCCGAACGCGCGCCGGCCACCCCGCCGCCCGCCCGGGGGCATGCCCCGGCGGCCGCGCCGCGCGGGCGCCGTGCCGCCATGCCGCGCACCCTGGCGCCGCAGCTGGCCACCCTGGTGGACAGTCCGCCGCATGGTCCGGGCTGGTCGTACGAGGTCAAGTACGACGGCTATCGCATCCTGGCGGCCTGCTCGGCCGGCGGCGTGCGCCTGGTCAGCCGCGGCAACGAGGATTGGCAGGCCCGCATGGCGCCGCTGGCGCGCGCGCTGGGCGCGCTGAAGCTGGGGCGCGGCTGGCTCGACGGCGAGGTCGTCGTGCTCGACGAGCGCGGCGTGGCCGATTTCCAGCTGTTGCAGAATGCGCTGGACGGCCAGGCCGAAGGGCTGGTTTTCGTCGCGTTCGACCTTCCCTTCTGGAATGGCGAGGATCTGCGCGCCCTGCCCCTGCAAGCCAGGCAAGAGCGGCTCGAGGACTTGCTGCAGGATGTGCCCCAGGACGCGCCGCTGATGCTGACACAACGCCTGCCGGTGGCCGACGACACCGAAGGCAAGGCGGCCTGGAACGAGGCTTGCCGGCTGAGCCTGGAAGGCCTGATCTGCAAGCGCCTGGACGCGCCTTACCGGTCCGGCCGCTCGCAGAGCTGGCTGAAACTGAAGTGCCGCCCGCGCCAGGAATTCATCGTCGGCGGCTATACCGAACCGACCGGCGCGCGCCGCCACCTGGGCGCCTTGCTGGTGGGCCTGCGCGAAGGCCGCCGATTGCGCTATGCGGGCCGCGTGGGTACGGGCTTCGGCGCGGCCACGCTGCGCACGCTGGGCCAGCGGCTGGCGGCGCTGCGCCAGGATGCCAAGCCGTTTTCCGGCGACGTGCCGCGCGGCCGCGGCGACGCCGCCATGCATTGGGTCCGGCCCGAGCTGGTGGCCGAAGTGAATTATGCGGGCATCACGCGCGACGGCCTGCTGCGCCAGGCTTCGTTCGCCGGCCTGCGCGCCGACAAGCCGGCCAGCGAAGTGCGCGGCGAAGCGGCCAAGCGGCCGCCGGCGGCCAGGACGGCCGCGCCGTCGCGCCGCGCCCGCGGCGGCCGTGCCGAAGTGGCCGGGGTGGGCATCTCGCATCCGGACCGGCTGGCCTATCGCGAGCCCGACTACACCAAGCTGCAGCTGGCCGAGTACTACGCCGCCATCGGCCCGCATATCCTGCCGCACCTGGGCCAGCGCCGCGTGGCGCTGTTGCGCTGTCCCGACGGCGCCGGCACGACCTGCTTCTTCCAGAAGCACCTGAGCCAGGCGCTGCCTGCCGGCGTGCGGCGCGACGGCGGGCATCTGGTGATCGAATCGCTGCCCGGCCTGATCGCGCTGGTGCAGTATGGCGCCATCGAGTTCCATACCTGGGGCGCCGATACCCGCCATCCCGACACGCCCGACCGGATCACCCTGGACCTGGACCCAGGCCCCGGCGTGGGGTGGCCGGCCATCGTCGAAGGCGCGCAGATGGCCCGCCTGCTGATGCAGGAAGTCGGGCTGGAGCCGTTTCTCAAGACGACCGGGGGCAAGGGCCTGCACCTGGTGGCGCCGCTGCGGCCCACGCAACCCTGGGACACGGTCAAGGACTTCGCGCGCGCGCTGGCGCGCCAGCTGGCCGTGGCCCTGCCCGACCGGTTCACCGCCAACATGGCCAAGGCCCGGCGCGAGCGGCGCATCTTCGTGGACTACCTGCGCAACGGCAACGGCGCTACCGCGGTGGCCGCGTTCTCGGCGCGGGCGCGCGACGGCGCGCCCGTTTCCATGCCGCTGTCCTGGGACGCGCTCGACGCCGGCGACGATTTGCGCGGCGCGCGCTGGAACATCGCCAATGCGCTGGAGCAGGCGCGGCGCAAACCCGACCCCTGGGCCGACTATGCCGCCAGCCGGCGCACGCTGGGCCCGCGCATGCAGGGACGGCTGCCGCGCGATTGACCACAGGCATGCGCATTGCTGGTCCGTGGTGCCGTGCCTCGCGGCGCAGTCACGCATCAGGAGCCCTGTCATGCCCAAGACCCCATCCGATCAGCAGGCCGCCGACCGGACCGCCGAACGCCAGCGCGCCATCCAGCGCGAGCAGGACCGGCGCGACCAGCGCAAGCCCGCTGCAGCCCCCCCAGGCGAGGCGCCGCACACCGGCGCGCGCGAGCAGCCCGAACCGCCCATGCCGGGCCAGCACTTGGCAAAACCCGGCAACGAAGCGGACATGGCGCTGCAGCCGCAGTTCATGGCGCCGGCCTACCGCGGCAGCGGCAAGCTGGAAGGCCTGACGGCGCTGGTCACCGGCGGCGACTCCGGTATCGGGCGCGCGGTCGCGGTGCTGTATGCCCGCGAAGGCGCCGATGTCGCGATCGTGTACCTGCAGGAGCACGAAGACGCCCGGGAAACCGCCCGCCACGTCCAGGCCGAAGGCCGGCGTTGCCTGGCGATCGCCGGCGACGTGCGCGATCCCGCCTTCTGCGAGGAGGCCGTCGCGCGCACGCTGCGCGAGTTCGGCAAGCTGGATATCCTGGTCAACAACGCCGCCTACCAGGAGCACGCTTCGTCGTTGCAGGACATCACCGACGAGCGCCTGGATGAAACCTTCCGCACCAACATCTACGGCTACTTCCACATGGCGCGCGCCGCGCTGCCCCATTTGAAGGAAGGCGCCAGCATCGTCAACACCGGCTCGGTAACCGGCCTGCGCGGCCATCCCGAACTGCTGGACTACTCCAGCACCAAGGGCGCGATCCATGCCTTCACCTGGTCGCTGGCGGCCAATGTGGCCGAGCGCGGCATCCGCGTCAACGCGGTGGCGCCCGGACCGGTGTGGACCCCGCTCAACCCCGCCGACCAGGCGCCCGGACAGATCAAGGACTTCGGCGCCAAGACCGCGCTCAAGCGCCCCGCCCAGCCCGAGGAACTGTCGCCGGCCTACGTGTTCCTGGCCAGCCCGGCGTGCGCCAGCTACATCACGGGCATCGTGCTGCCGGTCACGGGCACGCCGGGCGAGTAAGGCCGCTAGCGGCCGGGGCGCGTGGCGTCGATGGAGGGCGGCGCGCGCGGCGAAGCCGGCGAAGTGGTCGCGGGCTCGCCCGGCCCCCCGGGCGGCAGCTTGCGCGGTTCGGCCTGCGGCGGCGGCTGCGCCAGCCGTTCGGCCTCCCGCAGCAGATCCTGCAGCATGGGCACCGCATGCGCGGCGAACTCCCGGACCGGCGCCGCTTGCGCCGCGTCGGCCGCCTGCCGGTAGTGCTTCAGCGTTTCCTCGCCCAGGGCCACGCCGGCCCAGTGCAGATAGACGCGATCGAAGGCGGCGTCGCGCTGCTGCGCCAGTTCCTGCAAATGGGTGCGTTGCGTCGCGTCGGGGCCGGCCGGCAGCGTCACTTCCTGCGCGTGCGCCACGTCGGCCAGTTCGCGCCCCAGGTCTTGCAGCCGGGCGGCCGCCTGGCGCGCATAGGCCTGGACTTCGCCGCTGGCGCCGTGTTGGCGCGCCAACGCGGCGGCTTGCGCCGAGGTCTGCGCCAGTTGCGCCGCGCGCCGCAGCCATGCCTCGTCGGCCGCCGGGCTTGCCTGCGCCGCCCATATCCACAGGCACAGCAGGCCGGCCAGCCAACGGGCGGCCGGGCTTAGCCGCCGGCCGCCAATTGCGGCGGTTGCAAGGGGTCGAAGTCTTCCCATTTGCCGTCCACCCAGCGCCCTTGGGCGCGTTCGAGATCCAGGCCGCCGGCCTCGCGCAAAACGGCCAGCGCCCGTTCGGCCTGCGCGCCGTCCACGTGCAGGGCCAGCATGACGCCGGCATGACGCACCGGCGCATGTGCGTCGGCGCCGGGCGGGCTGGAAGCCGGGGCGGCCGTGGTCGGCCGCATCGGCCGGCGGCCGCGCCCGGCCACCCACAGCGCGCCGAACAGCGCGCCCACATAGGCGCCCACGCCCACCGCGGCCACCAGCGCCAGCGCAGTGGCCGCCAGGACGCTGGCCACCACGCCGGCGATCGCGCCCAGCGCCAGCCCGCCCACCGCGGCGCCGGTAATGGCGCCGTACTGCGCCGGCCCGGCGTCGGGGTCGGCGCGCTGGTCGCCGCCCAATGGGTAGCGGTCGTGCGCGCCGGCGCTGTTGACGTAGAACGTATGGATATCTTCCTGCGAAATACCTGCCGCCTGCAAGCGCCCGGCGGCGGCCGCGGCGGCATCGAAAGTCATGAAACGGGCGGCGACGATCATCGACATGGTCCGTCCTCCTGTTGCGTTGCCTGCGTGGCCAGCAAGCGGCGTACCCGCACGCCGACGGGGCGGCGTCCGGCCGCCAGCAGGCGCCAGCCGCCCAGGGCCGCGCCGGCTACCGCCCAGCGCTCGCGGCCGGCGGCCGCCCGCAGTACGCGCCACGTCTCGCGCAGCGCCGCGCCCACGGGCAGGCGCAACCAGGCCGTCCAGATGGCATTGCGGGCCAGCAGCCGCCGCCGCAACGCGCTATCGCGCAGCGGCGACGGATGGTGGCGTGTCACCACTTGCGGCGCATAGACGATGCGCCAGCCGGCCTGCAGCAGGTCCAGCGCCAGCAGGCGTTCCTCGCCGCCGATGAACAGCGGCGCCCAGTAACCGCCGGCCTGCCGGAACGCCTGCGCGCGCATCACGCAGGCCCCGGCCATGAAACCGGTCAGCTGCGGCCCCGCGCCGGGAATGAGCGGCAACGGGCTGGCGGCCATCCGCGCGCAAGTCGGATCCAGCGTCGCGGCGCCGCCGACCAGGATGCGCGCGTTGAGCACCGCCACTTCGGGATGGGCATCCAGGATGGCCACGGCGCGTTGCAGCGCGCCGGCCTCCCAGCAGGTGTCGTCGTCGCTGAACGCGACGTACGGCGTGCGTACCCAGCACGTGCCCAGGTTGCGCCCTGCCGCACCCAGGTTGCGCGGCGCGCGCACCAGCACGCAGTCCGGATCGGCCTGCCGCACCGCCACGTCGGTGCCGTCGCTGCTGGCGTTGTCCACCACGATCAGCGGCGTCGCGCCGATGGCGCGCCGCAGGCAGCGCAGCGTGGCCAGCGCCTCGGTGCGCCGGTTGTAGGTCAGCAGAACCACCGAAACCGACGCGCTCATGGCAAGGCAGCGCCCGGCCAGCTCAGGCGCCAGTAGCGTTCCGGCGCGGCGTCATCGCCCTGCCCCGGCACCACGCCCAGGGCGTCCAGCTGGCTGCGGTAGGCGGCCACCGCGCGCGTCTTGCTGGCATCGCGGGCATCGCCCGGCAGCGCCACCGGGGTGGCGTATACATTGCGCCCATGCAGCTGGGTCAGGCGCGCCTGCACGGCGCCACGCTTGCGCCGGTACAAGGCCTCTTCGTAAGCCAGCCAGTCGCAGCCATCGAACAGTCCGCGTACCGCCAGCGCGGCATCGGCCACCCGTACGTGGTCTTCATGGAACAGGCCCAGCGGAATCAGCAAGGCGCCGGGCCGTACCGACTGGACGGCGGCCGCCAGCACCGAAGGCAAGCGCGCCAGCATCGCCTCGCTGCCCGGGTACTGGCTGTCGAGCAGCCCCAGCCCCAGCCCCGATGCGCCCAGCTGGGTCAGGGCGTCGCGGTCCTCGGCCTGGCGCGCCTGCATGGCCTGGTCGGCGCGCTCGAAGCCGCAGCGCCTGTCCCAATCGGGCAAGGCGGCGGCGACGCTGGGCACGCCAGAGAACACGGTCAGCACCATGGCGCCCGGCGTGGCCGCCAGCAGTCCGCCGCAGCTGAGCACGGCATCGTCGAAATGCGGGGACACCACCAGCAGGCGCTGGTCCATCACGCAACCCGCGCGCATCAGTGGCGCTGCGCCGGCGCCGCCCCTGGACACGGCGCACGCGCTGCAACGAGGCAAGGCGCGCAGGCGGGCTTCGGAATGCAAGGCAACGCGCGGTCGAAAGTGTATGGGCAATGGTCGAACATGATCGCTGCTCCTGAACGCAGGGGCGGGCCGCAAGCGGCGTGCCCATGCCTGCGGTTCCCGGGCACGCCGCTTGCGGGGCACAGGGCGCCACCATTTCCGGAGAGTCATCGTGTCCAAGCGTTCGCTCTGGCCTGTTTCCCCTCCCGAGGCCGGCCCCCGCCCCGGCCTGGGTCCCAGCGACTCGTCGGACTCCGCCAGCGACCTGCCCGAGGCCGCCGCCGATACGGATAGCGACGCCAGCGGCACCGGCGAGCGTCCCGACGTCGAGTACGACCGCCAGCCTCCCGACGGCGCCGATATCGCGCCCGACGAGCAGACCGACGCCGACCGCGCCGGCGTTTCGCACCGTCGCCCCGACCCCGTGCGCAATGGCGGGGAGCCGGACAAAGCGTGACCCCGCGTGTAAAAAATTCACTTTTCCCCCTGGCCTGGGCAGGAGCGCATCATGGACGTGGACTGGAACGGCATGTTCGAGCTGACCGTGCCACCCCTGGAGTTGTTCTTGCGCGGTTCCCTGATCTACTGGTTCCTGCTGGCGCTGCTGCGGCTGGCGGGCCGGCGCGACATCGGCTCGCTGGGCGTGGCCGACATGCTGGTGCTGGTACTGATCGCCGACGCGGCGCAGAACGCCATGGCGGGCGAGTACAAATCCGTCACCGACGGCGCCATCCTGCTGCTGACCATCGTGGGCTGGACGGTGGCGATCGACCGCGCCAGCTATTTCCTGCCGTCGGAGGGCCGCCTGCTGGCGCCCTCCACCGTCTGCCTGGTGCGCGACGGCGAGCTGCAGCGGCGCAACATGCGCCGCGAGTACATCACCGAGGACGAGCTGATGAGCGAACTGCGCCTGAAAGGCTACGACAGCCTGGACGACGTGCACCGCGCCTACATGGAGCCCGACGGCAACATCAGTGCACTGCGTCGGCACGGCTGAGCGGGCGCGCCGCGGCGCGGCCCTGGAAAAAAGCGATGGTGCGCGCCAGCCCTTCCTCGAACGGCGTGTGCGGCTGCCAACCCAGCTGGGCGCGCGCCAGCGAGATGTCCGGGCAGCGCCGCACCGGATCGTCCACCGGCAGGGGGCCGAACTGCACCGCCGAGCGCGAACCCGTCAACGCGCGCACGGCCTCGGCCACCTGCAGCACGGTGCGTTCCTCGGGATTGCCCAGGTTCACCGGCCCCGGGTCGGCGTCGCTTTCCATCAGGCAACTCAGCCCCGCGATCAGGTCGCTGACATAGCAGAACGAGCGGGTCTGCTCGCCTCGCCCGTAGACGGTGAGCGGCTGGCCGGCCAGCGCCTGCACGATGAAGTTGCACACCACCCGCCCATCGCCTGGCGCCATCATCGGTCCGTAGGTGTTGAAGATGCGCGCCACCCGCACGCTGCCGGGGTGGCGGCGCCCGTACTCGGCGCACAGGGTCTCGGCGCACCGCTTGCCTTCGTCGTAGCAGGCGCGCGGCCCCACCGGATTGACGTGGCCCCAATAGCTTTCGCGCTGCGGGTGTTCGCGCGCGTCGCCGTAGACCTCGCTGGTGGACGCCTGCAGCAGTCGCGCGCCGCAGTGTTCGGCCAGCTCCAGCAGGCGGTGCGTGCCCTGCACGCAGGTGCGCACCGTGCCGACGGGATCGGCCTGGTAGTGCCGCGGCGAGGCCGGGCAGGCCAGGTTGTAGATGCGATCGACCTGCGCGACCAGGGGGTCGGCGATATCGTGGCGCAGCACGCTGAAGCGCGCGTGCGCCGCCATGTCGGCGATATTCTCGCGCCGGCCGGTGGCGAAGTTGTCCACGCACACCACCTCGTGGCCGGCGCCGAGCAGGGCGCGACACAGGTGCGAACCGAGAAAGCCGGCCCCGCCGGCCACCATGATGCGCATTGCGGGATAGCTGTAGTCTTTCATCATTCCTCCGTCAGCGTCGCCCAGAGCGACAGCCAGTCGCGCACGAAGCGCTCGATGCCGAATCGGCGGCGCGCCATCGCGCGCCCTGCCTCGCCCCATTGCCGGGCCAGCGCCGGATCGGCGCACAGTTGGCGCACGACCTCGGCCAGCCGGCCGCGATGGGTATCCACATAGCCGGTGCGCCCCGATTCAATGACGCATGGCAGCTCGGTCGCGGCATATCCCACCACCGGCACGCCGGCCAGCAGGGCCTCCACCAGGGACAGGCCCAGGCTGGCGTAGCGCACGGGGCTGAAGAACAGGCGATAGCGCGCCATGCAAGCCGCCACTTCCATATTGGGTACCTCGCCCTGGCCTCCCAGCTCCTGCGAGCCCATGCCTATCAAGTCCAGCGGCGCCTCGCGGCGTACCGCCTCGAACAGGTCCGCGCCGACGCGGCGGCCGCGCCGCGCGAGATGGTTCACCACCACGATTCCGCGCGCCAGTTCACCGCGGTACAGCGGCCCGGGATCGGGTACGCCATGCTCGATCACGCAGGTGCGCTGCCCCAGCGGGCTGCGCCACATTTCCGCGTTGTAGCGCGTGACATGCACCAGCATGCCGCCCTCGTCCTGGAACGGGTGCCACGTATCGGTGGGATGCGGCTCGGGCGGGTTGTGTTCGACGTAGGCGCGCGGCAGGCGTCGCTGCGCGGCCGACAGCAGCGTCCGCGCGTCCTCCAGGTTCTGCCGCGACTGGTACAGCACGCCGTCCAGCGGTTCGTCGGCCAGTTGCGCGGCGGGAACGCGGCGGATATTGGCGCCCCAGGGAATGGCCGGCCCCAGCGGCTGGTAGCCGGGCCGTGCGTCGTCGCGGTATGGCACCACGAAAACATGCGGCACCTGCGTCAGTGCGTACAGATAGTTGCCATGCACGTGCCAGGTAAGAATGCGTAACGGTCGCCGCTCAGCCATGGTCCGGCCCTCCCGGCAGGCGCCGCAAGGCCTGTTCGAGCACGGCCTGTGTCGCCACGCCAAGCGCGCAGGGATGGCCGATTGGACAGTCCTCATACGCGCAGGGTCGGCACGGCACCGGCGTGGCCAGCACCGTGTGCAGCGCGCGGTTGGCCGGCGCCCAGCGCAAGGGGTCGCTGCCAGAGGCGATCACCACGCTCGGACAGCGCACCGCCGCGGCGATATGCGACATGCCGGTATCGTTGCAGACGACCAGGCGGCAGCGCGCGGCCAGCGCCGCCATGCCGCCCAGCGTGGTGCGGCCGCACAGGTCCAGCGTGTCCGGCGCCATTCGCCGCACCACGGCACACAGCGGCGCCTCGTCCGGCGTGCCGGTCACCGCCACCTGCCAGCCGCGCTCGCGTAGCGCGCGCGCCACCGCCCCGAAACGCTCGGCCGGCCAGCGCCGCGAGCGCAGGCGCGCTCCCGGGTGCACCAGTATCGCTCGCTCCGGATGCAATCCCAGGCTGCGCGCCAACGCCTCGGCTTCACGATGGTCGCGGGTTTGCAGCGGCAGCTCCAGCGTCGCATCGTGGGCCGCGATACCCAGATGGCGCAGCAGGCTCAGGTAGCGTTGCGGTTCGGGTTCGTGGCGCGGCCAGGCCAGCCAGCGCCCCGTCTGCTGCTGCACCGGACCCGGCACGAATCCTCCCCAATGGCGGGCCCCGCATTGCGCCACGATGGCGTTCGATTGCGCACCGCTGCCGTGCATCTGCAGCGCCACGTCATAGCGGCCGCGCCGCGCCTGGCGGAAAAAATCCGGCAGCGCCTGCTCGCGCGCGGCCTGCTCGGGAAACGCGGCCAGCCCGGGAAATTCCAGGAAGGCGTCCACATAGGCGCGCAGGCGACGCGCCAGCGCCTGGCTGCCCGGCAGGCCCGCCCATGCGATATGCGCGCGCGGAAACGCCTGCCGCAGCGCGCGCAGCGCCGGGGTGGCGCACAGCATGTCGCCCAACTGCAGGGCGCGGAACACCAGGATGCGCTCGATGCCCGGTTGGCGCAGCAGCAGCGTGCTCATGGCAGCCTCGGCCCGTAGTGCCAGGCGCCCACCAGCCGCCAGGCGATCGACAGCGGCGGGATCAGGCAGGAGGTGAGCAGCAATTCGGCCACGTGCGCCGGCGCGCGCGAAACCGCGCGCAGGCGCCGCCCGAAGAACCACAGCGTCAGCGCCAGCCACGCCAGCACGGCGGTGCCGGCCGGCCGCCACAGGCCCGCCAGCGCCAGCACGATGGCCGCCGCCAGCGCCAGGGTCGCCGCCAGATAGAACCACGGCGGTCCGCGCCGCACGCGCTCGCGGTACAGGCGCGGGTACTTGCCGTAGAGCAAGGTGTCGAACATGACCTTCTTCTGCATGCGCAGGCCGGCGGCGAACGGCGCCGGGCGTACCGGATGCAGCACCCGCGCGCGCGGCGCGCGCCGGACCGCGCAGCCAGCCTCCAGCAGCGCGAAATGCAGGTCCGAGTCCTCTCGCCACGCCATGCGGTAACGCGGATCGAAGCCACCGGTGCGCTGCAAGGCGTCGCGCCGCACGAAGCAGTTTGCGGTGGCGAATTCGGCGCGCGCCAGGCCGGCCTGGTCGCGCTCGTAATCGGTCGGGAGCGGGCCCAACGGAACGTCGATAGTGCCGGCCACCGCATCCGTGCCCGGGTCCAGGGCGGCCAGGCCCTCGGCCAGCCAGTCCGGATCGGCGATGGTATCGTCGTCGGTGAAGGCGATCACCGGGGCGCGCGCGCTTTGCCAGCCTGCATTGCGCGCGCCCGCCGGCCCGCGCGTACCGCGCACCGCGACGTAGCGCAATGCAGGCCCGCCGGGATGCCTGTCGGCCAGCGCCTCGACCTGGCGCCTCGTCGCTTCGCTGGCCGCGTCGTCGCACACGATGATCTCGTATGCCGAGGGCGGCAGGCGCTGGCGCAGCACCGCAAGCAGGCAGCGCTGCAGCAAGGCTGCGCGCCTGAAGGTGGGAATCACGACCGAGGCGCGCAGGTTCATCGGGGCTTCTCCACTAGGAAGGGGCCAATCACCAGCGCATCGAGCGGCGTGGTCCAGAAGCTCTCCAGCGCATCGCGCGGCGTGCACACCACGGGCTCGCCGCGGGTATTGAACGAGGTATTGACCAGCACCGGGATGCCAGTGCGCCGCTCGAAGGCAGCCAGCAGATCGTAGTACAGCGGATGCTGGTCGCGCCGCACCGTCTGCACCCGCGCCGTGCCGTCGATGTGGCGCACCGCCGGGATGCGGGTCGCCTGGTGTGGCAACACGTCATAGACAAACAGCATGAAGGGCGCGCACAAAGGCTGCGCGCCGCGCGCGTCGAACCACTCGTGGGCGCGCTCTTCCATCACCACGGGCGCGACCGGGCGGAAATCCTCGCGGTCCTTCAGCCCGTTCAGGCGCGCCTGCATGGCGCTGTCGCGCGGCGACGCCAGGATGGAGCGCGCGCCCAGCGCGCGCGGGCCGAACTCCATGCGGCCCTGGAACCATCCTATGATTTTCTCCTGCGCCAGCAGGTCGGCGGTTTCGCCGGCCACGTCGTCCAGCCGGCGGTAGCTCAGCCGCGCGCCGTCGAGCAGGCGCTCGATCTCGTCTTCGCCGTACTCCGGCCCCAGATAGGCGTGTTCCATCACCCAGCGGCGCTGGCCGCCGCGACGGTGGAAGTCGGTGTACAGCGCCGCGCCCAGCGCGGTACCGGCATCGCCGGCGGCCGGCTGGACCCAGATGCTCTCGAAACCGCTGTCGCGCGCCAGGCGCGCGTTCATCACGCAGTTCAACGCCACGCCGCCCGCCAGGGCCAGATTGCGCGCCCCGGTGCGCGCACGCAGCCAGCGCGCCATATGCAGCGCGGTTTCCTCGACCACATCCTGCAGCGAGCGCGCGATATGCTTGTGGCGCGCCTCGAACGGCGCGCCCCGTTGCCGCGGCGGGCCGAACAGCTCGGCCAGGTCCGCCATCTCCACGCGATACCCGCCCTCCTCGTCCAGCGGCACCATGGCGCGGAACGGGTCGCGGTACTCGGGCTGGCCGTACGAGGCCAGTGCCATCACCTTGTACTCGTCGGACGAATGCAGGAAACCCAGATAGGTGGTGACCGCCTCGTAGAGCAAGCCGAGCGAATGCGGCATGCCGATCTGTTTCAGGTGGGCGTACTCGCCATCGCGAAACAGGCCGAAGCTGGTCGTGGTATCTTCGCCGCGCCCGTCGATGGTCAGCACCGCGGCGTCGCGGTACGGCGCGGCCAGGAAGGCGCTGGCCTCATGCGACAGGTGATGGTCCAGGTACACCCAGCGCTGCATCAGCGCGTCCAGCGCCAGGCCTTCGAAGCGCGCCTTCAGGTGATGCGGCGCCCCGTCGAGCAACTGGCGCGGCGCATTGATCACATAGGACAGGAACAACGGTCCCCAAGGCGAATCCTCGCCCTCGGCAGCACCGGCGCGACTCGGTTCCAGAGGCAGCCGGATGCCGTCCTCGGCCACCGAGCCGTGCGGCAACAGCGCGGGCGTAAAGGCGTAGACGACGTGGTCGACGTCGCGCAGCGCGATGCCGGCCTGCGCCAGGCAGTAGTCGATCGCATGGAAAGGCAGTTGCCAGGCCGTGAACGGCACGGGACGCTTGCCGTGCTTGATACGGGTAAAGCGTTCTTCTTCGGCCGCGGCGACGACGACGCCATCGCGGACCAGTGCCGCCGAGCAGTCGTGAAATGCCGCGTTGATTCCCAGGGTGTGCATGGCAGAACCTCCTAGTTTGCGCCGGCCAGCAAGTCTTGCGCGGCCCGCGCCACGCGCGCTGGCGGCACGCCCGCCAGGCAGGCATGGTGGCCTTGCGGGCAGACGCTGCGCAGGCAATACCTGCACGGCACGTCCTGATAAAGCAGCTTGTGCGGCGTAAGCCATGGCGCATGCTGCGGGTTGGTCAGCGCGTACAGGTCGGCCACCGGCACGCCAAGCGCGGCCGCCACGTGGGCCGGCCCGCTGTTGTTGCAGATCAGCACGCCGGCGCGCTCGATGGCGGCCGCCAGCTCGCCCAGGCTCAGGTCGTCCAGCCAGGCCATGCCGGGCACCGCCGCCGGGGTGGCCGCCAGGGCCTGGCGCACGCCGGGCGAGGCCTCGCCGCCCAGCATCAGCAGGCGGCGTCCGGATCCGCGCAGCGCGACCAGCGCCTGGGCCAGCAACTCGGCGGGATAGCGGCGCGACGCCGCGCTGGCGCCGGCATGCACGGCGATCCAGCCGCCCTCCTCGCTCACGCCCAGCACATGCAGACGGCGGAACAGGCTGGCGCGATCGGCTTCGCGCACGCGAAACGACAGGCGCTCGTCGCGGGTATGCGCGCCCACCGCCGCCACCAGGTCCAGCTGGCGCCGCACTTCGTGGCGCACCGCATCGGGCGAGACGGCCCGCGCGTCGGCATCTGGCACCCAGTCCGACAGCAGCGCATAGGGGTTCTCGCGGCAATGCGCCAGGACCAGAGGAATGCCGGCCAGGCGGCACAGCATGGCGGCAGGCAGCGGGCTTTGCGTGTAGACCGTGAATATGACCGCCGCGTCATGGCGCGCCGCGCGCAGTCGCGCCGCCAGCTCGGCCGTGTCGTCCGCGCGCGCGTTGCGCACCCAGGCCGCCCGATGTTCGACCACCTCATCGATCTCGTCGATATGCGGCGCCAGCGCCGCGCCCGCCGGCGAGCCCAGCAGCGTCAGCGTGCGGGCGGGCGGACCGCTGTCGCGCAACGCCCGCAGGGCCGGCGTCGTCATCAGTAGGTCGCCCAGGTTATCCAGCCGGACGCAAAGAATGCGGCGCGCCTGGCGCCAGGGCTGGGCGCGGTTCATGCGGCCGCCATCCCTTCGGCGCGCAACGTGGCGACGATCGCCGCCGCCGCCGCGGCCAGGTCCGGCACGCACTGGGTCGGGGTGCGCTGCGCCCCGGCCTGCCACAGGGTTTCGCCGCCATTGTCCAGCAGCACGCTGCGGCAGCCGGCGCGATGGCCGGCCTCGATGTCGTCCAGGATATCGCCCACCATCCACGAGCGCCGCAGATCCAGGCCGTGCTCGCGCGCCGCGCGCAGCAGCATGCCGGGCGCGGGCTTGCGGCACGCGCAGCGCCGCGCGTAGGCGGCGATCCTGCCCTGCGGATGGTGCGGACACCAATAGAAGCCGCTCAGCGGCGCGCCGGCCTGCTCGCACAGCGTCGACAGCCGCGCCGCCATCGGGGCGATGCACGCCGTGTCGAAATGGCCGAGCGCCACCCCGGGCTGGTTGCTGACCACGATCAGAGGCAGGCCCAGCCGGCCCAGCATGCGCAGCCCTTCACGGGCGCCGCGCGCCAGCCGCATGTGCTCCGGGGCGACGTTGTACGGCACGTCCTCCAGCAGCGTGCCGTCCTTGTCGAGAAACACCGCCGGCGTCAGGGCCATGAGGTTTCCTTGATGGGCAGGACCATGACCTCCGGCACGACGGTCTCCGGCGGCTGGGTCAGCACGAAACGCAGCGCCCGCGCCACGTTGGCGGGATCCTGCAGCGTGCCGGTGTCGATATCGGGAAAGCGGTCCAGCAGGAAAGGCGTGCGCATGCCGCCCGCGATAATGGCGCTGACCTTCAGCCCGGCGGCGCGCAATTCGGCATGCAGCGCGTGCGACAGGCCCAGCAGGCCCCATTTGCTGGCGTGGTAGGCGCAGGCATTGGGCCAGGCGCGGCGCGCCGCGGTCGAGGCGACGTTGACGATGTGGCCGCCGGGCGAGAGCCGTTCGCGCGCCAGCTTGGCAAGCACGAACGGTCCGGTCAGGTTGGTGCGCATGACGCGCTCCCAATCGGCGATATCGAGATCGGCCAGCGAGGCCGTGACGTCGATGCCGGCGTTATTGACCACGGCGTCCAGCTTGCCGTAGCGCGCGATGGCCTGGTCCAGCGCCGCGCCCACCGCCGCCGGATAGCCCACGTCCATGGCCAGGGCGCAGGCGCGCCCGCCATCGGCTTCGATCTCGCGCGCCATGTCCTGCGCGCCCTGGGCGCGCAGGTCGGCCACGGCCACGCAGGCGCCCTCCTGCCCCAGCATGCGGCACATCGCCGCGCCCAGGCCGCTGGCGCCGCCGGTTACCAGCACCACGCGTCCCTCGAGGGTTTCGAATTCATGCATGAGCGGATTCCTCACAATGCGGTGGCGCGCGCCGCGTGCGCGGGCTGCGCCTGGACGCTGGCGGTACCCAGCCGGTCGTAGACGCGCAGCAACTGCGCCGCCACCTTTTCCCAGGTGAACAGCCGCCGGGCGCGCCGCTGGCCGGCCAGTCCCATGTCGCGGCACAGCTGCCGGTCGCGCGCCAACTGCGCCAGCCGGCTGGCCAGCGCGTCGGCATCGCGCGCGGGGACCAGATAACCCGTCTTGCCGTCCAGCACCGTGGTGCGGATGCCCCCAGTGTTCGACCCGACCACCGGGCGGCCGCAGGCCATCGCCTCCACCGGCGTAATGCCGAACGGTTCATACCAGGGCGTGGTCACGAACACATCGCAGGCGCAGTAGTACCTGCACAGCTGTTCGCGGTCGCGCCGGCCGGTGAACTGCACATAGGGTTCGAGCCGCTCCTGCGCCACGATGCGGCGCAGCCTGGCCAGTTCGGGCGTGCCTTCGTCGCGCGGCACCGGATCGTTGCCGCCGACCACGCACAGCCGCGCATCCACGCCATGGCGGCTGCGCAGGCGCGCCAGCGCGCGGATCACGTTATCGATGCCCTTGCGCGGCACGATGCGGCCCAGCTGCAGGATGCGAAACGCCGATCCGCCGCCCCAATCCAGCTCGGCCCGCGCCACGTCCTGGTCGACGCACTGCATTTCGGCGGCGTCGAAACCGCAAGGCACCACCTCGATGCGGCGCGGATCGGCGCCATACAACTCCATCAGGTCGTCGCGGTCCTGCGGGCACTCGGCGATGATGCGGTCGGCCTGGCGCACCACGTCGTCCTCGATCTCGAAGCGCTCATCGGGAAACAGGTCGGCCTCTTGCTGATGGCGCCGCCGCACCCGTCCCAGCGCATGGAAGGTGACCGCCACCGGTACGCCGTAGCGGTGCGCCGCCGGCAGGCTGGCCATGGCCGACATGAAGAAATTGGCGTGCACCACGTCGTACGACGGGCGGTGTTCGCCAAAGGCGCGCATCAGGAATGCCTCGAATGCCGGCATGTGCGGCAGCAGGTCTTCCTTGGGCAGGTAGTGGGCCGGGCCGGCGGGTACGTGGATCACCCGCACGCCGGGCGCCCATTGCACCATCGAGGGCAGCGTCGCGCTGTCGCGCCGCGTATAGATATCCACCTGGTGACCCATGGCGGCAAACTGGCGCGCCGTCTGCGCAACGTAGATGTTCTGTCCGCCGCTGTCGATACTGCCGGGGCGGGCCAGCGGCGACGCGTGCTCGCTGACGATGGCGATATGCCTCATTTTTGTGCTCCGATGATTGAAGGTGGCCGGCGTGTCCATGCCACGCCGGCTTGGCCATGGCCTACCAGTACGGCGGCTGGTCGTAGTAGTCGTACAGCTCCTCGGCCCAGCGCTTGTCCGCCATCCCCGGCCAGTCGTTCTTGTCGAAGCCGCCCGCCTGCTTGAGCCGGTCCTTGGCGATGTCCAGCACGAAGCATTTCTGGTCGGTGTCCAGCACCAGCGCGCTCCACGGCAGCGCGAACAGCTTGTCGCCCATGCCCAGCATGCCGCCGAACGACAGCACGGCATAGGCGATGCGGCCTTGCGGCACGTCGATCATGATGTGCTGCACCGTGCCGAGGTGCTCGCCTTGCGGGTTGAGCACACGGTTGCCTTCCAGCGTGTCGGCCGCCATGATCTGCGGGCCGGGGCCGACGGCGCTGTCCTTTTCACGGCCCACGATGCGCGTCGGGCCACCCGCCGCGGCGGCGGTGGCTTGCGGGGCCTGCTCGGGAGGGATGCCCATGTCTTGCTCCTTGTTCATGGTGAGGTCGTCGGCGCGACGACGCGAATGCGGTTGTCGATGTCGGCAACGCCCAGGCAATCGTCCGCGCAGTTCTCGATGGCGTACTTGTCGCGCCGGCGGGCCACCGTCCCGCTCAGTTCCACCTGCCCGTCGGTCACCGAGACCGACACGTCGCTGACATCCAGGCCGCTGTGGGCCAGACGCTCGCAGACGTCCTCGCGCAGGCGCTCGTCCGAGCGGGTGTAGCCCTTGGGCAGGATGCGGCGGCTGCCTTCCCGGTGGCCGGCGCCGGCCAGGCCGGCCCATTCGCCGCCTTCGCCGTGATAGCCGCCGTAATCGCCGGCCAGCGGACCGTCATGGAATTGCTGCCGTTGCCAGCGCGGGTCCTCGCCATGGAACCCGCCATAGCTGCTCTGGCCCGGGTCGGCGCTGCGGCTGGTGATCGGTTCGTTCCATTGCGCGCGGCGCGTGCCGGGATAAGGTCCGCCCTGCTCGTATTGCGGGCCGCGGCGGTTCGGCCGGCCGCCCACCCCGGGATTGGGGCGTTCGCCGTACGGGCGGCCGTAGTCCGCTTCTTCGGCGCCCCAGCGGCCGCTGCCGCGGCTGTAGTCCTGGGCTTCGGGACGGTCGTTGCCATGCCACGAAGGCCTGCCTTGCCTGACATCGCGGCCGCCGCGCCGGAAATCGCGCTCGAATTCGTCCGGGGGCCCGAAGTCGTCGTCGCCGTAGGGCGGCTGGCGTCGGTTGTCGTTACGCATTTGCCTTCTCCTGCGTTGCGGGTTGCGGGTCGGGCCGGCGGCGCGCGACCGCCCGCCCGTGACAGAAGAGGTTCGCAAGCGCTGTGCCAGCCCGGCCCGTGCGCACGGCGCCGCGCTATGACGCCGCCTCGAACCGCCATGGCAAGGCCCCACGCGGCGGCGGTGCGTGGACTTCTTACACGTGCGGGTAATTAGGTGGAAGAACCGGTGGAAGATCGCCGGCCGGGCCCGCGCGCCAGCGAACCCGCGGCCGCCACCAGTTCGCGCGGGTCCACCGGTTTGGCCAGGTGCACCTGGTAGCCCGCCAGCAGGGCCCGCAGGCGCGCCTGCGCGTCGGCGTGGCCGGACAGCGCGATGGCGGGCACCCGTGTCTCCAGCGACGTCTGCCGCTCGGCCTCCATGGCCCGCACGCGGCCCAGCAGCTCATAGCCGTCGATATCGCCCAGCGAAATGTCGCAGATGATCAGGTCCGGCCATGCCGAGGCGGGCCGTTCGCCCAGGGCCTGCAGCGCCTGGCTGCCGCCGCCGAAGGCCTCGATGCGCGCGCCGTGGTCGCGCAAGGCCTCGCCCACCAGCTCGCGCGCCTCGCGCTGGTCGTCGACCAGCAGGATGGCCATGCCGGCCAGGTCGACGCTGACCTCGCGGGCCTGTCCCGCGGCGTCATCGAGCGCGCGCACCGCGAATTCGAGCGTGCAGCTGATTCCTCCGCCGGCGGCCGGCGCACTGCGCAACACCCCGCCCAGCCGTTGCGCCGTGGCGGCCGCGCGCGCCGGATCCAGCGCAGCGGCCGCGCGCAGCGCCGGCGGGGCGTCGTCGTCGGGCAGCTGGGCCTGGCTGTCGGCCGGCGCGGCGCGCCCGTCGGTGACCACCAGGCGCGCCACCGGCCCGTCGCGCTCGAGGCGCAGCTCCAGCCGTCCGCCCGGCGGCGTCACCGCCACGGCGTGCAGGGTCAGGTCCCAGATCAGCTGTTGCACCTCGCCCGGATCGCCGGTGATGCGGCCCGCGTCCGCGCCGATCAGGGTGTAGAGATTCACCCCCTTGGCGTCGATCAGTTCGCGTGCGCCGTCGAGCACCGCCGCCACCAGCGTGACCAGGTTGACCGGCTGGCGGCTGGCGCGCTCGCCCGCCTGCTCCAGTTCGTGCTGCTGGCGTTGCAGGCGCCACATCTGCGCATACAGGCCGTCGGCCGCCAGCAGCGCCTGGTGCTCGCCGCTCTCCACGATGCGCCCGTGGTCCAGCACCAGGATGCGGTCGGCGTTGACGATGGTCGAAAGGCGGTGCGCGATCACCAGCGTCGTGCGTCCGCGGGAAATGCGCTCCAGTTCCGCCTGGATGGCCCGTTCGGTGCGCGTATCCAGGGCCGAGGTGGCCTCATCGAAGACCAGCACGGGCGGATTCTTCAGCAACGCGCGCGCAATCGCGATGCGTTGGCGTTCGCCGCCGGACAGCTTCACGCCCCGCTCGCCGACCATGGTGTCGTAGCCGGCCGGCAGGCTTTCGATGAACTCATGCACGCGCGCGCCGCGCGCGGCCTGCACGATCTGCTCGCGCGAGGCCTGCGGCATGCTGTACCCAATGTTGTAGGCAATCGTGTCGTTGAACAGCAGCGTATCCTGCGGCACGATGCCCAGTGAGCGCCGCAGGCTGCCCTGCTCGACCGTGCGCAAGTCCTGGCCGTCGAACAGCACGCGGCCGCTGTCCGGGTCGTAGAACCGAAACAGCAGGCGCGCCAGCGTGGACTTGCCCGAACCGCTGCCGCCGACCACCGCCACGGTGGCCCCGGCCGGTATGGTGAAATCCACGTCCCAGAGAATCCGCCGGCCCGGCTCGTAGCCGAAATCGATCCGCTCGAAGCGCACCTCGCCGCCGGCCACGCGCAAGGGCGGCATGTCGCGCGAATCGGCCACTTCGGGACGCAGCAACAGCAGCCCGCAGATCCGTTCGGCGTTGATGAACGCTTCCTTGGCCTGGCGAAAGATCAGGCCCAGGGTGCTCAACGGCAGGCAGATCTGGATGATGTAGGCATTGACCAGCACCAGGTCGCCCACCGTCATGGCGCGGCTGGTCACCTGCTGGCCCGCCAGCAGCATGACGGCCGCCACGCCGCAGGCGATGATGCCCGCCTGGCCGATATGCAGGCGCGACAGCGAGCGCTGGTTGTCCACCCCTACGCCGACCCAGCGGTGCATCACCTGCCCCAGCCGTTCGTTTTCCAACGCTTCGTTGGCGTATTGCTTGACCGCCTCGTAGTTGAGCAGGCTGTCCACCAGACGGGCGCTGGCGCGCGAATCCAGTTCGTTGAGCGCGCGTTGCAGGACGGTGCGGCGCTCGGTCAGCAACACCGTATACACCGCATAGGCGGAAAACGTCACCGCCACGATGAACGCGAACCACAGGCTGTACCCGGCGGTCAGGATCACCACCACCGAGATGATCTCCACCAGCGTGGGCAACAGGGTGAACAGCGCCGTGCCCAGCAGGAAGCCCACCCCGGTGGTGCCGCGCTCCACGTCGCGCGCCAGCGCGCCGGTCTGGCGCGCCGCATGGAAGCGCGCGCCGAGGCTTTGCAGATGCGCGAACATGCGCAAGGTGAAATCGGCCACGGTCGCCTGCGTCACCCTGACGAAGATCAGGTCGCGCAGCTCGGTGAACAGGCTGCCCGCGAAGCGCAACAGTGCGTAGCCCAGCAACAGGAACACCGGCAGCGCCAGCATGCCCGGGGCGCTGAGCAGGTCGACGATGCGCTTGAGCACCGCCGGCACGGCCACCATCAGCAGCTTGGCCGTCACCAGCAGCGCCACCGCGGCCGCCGTGCGGCCCCGGTAGCGCCACAGGGCGCTCAGGATGGTGCGGTTGACTTCACGGCGCGCGCTGGCGGCCTGCTGGTTTGCATCCATGGCGAAGGGATCCTGGCGTGGAACGGATCGCGCAGGGCCGCAAGGCGCATGCCGTGGCGCGGGCACGCGGCTTGCCGCTCAGGATGGCCGCGGCGGCCATCCCGGCCGCCCGCCCAGACCCAGAGGAGCCCGCATGACGACCGCTTCCCTCCCCTGCGCGCTGCGCAGCGCCCTGCTCACCCTGTTGCTGGCGGCCTGCTCCGGCCCGGCCAGCGGCAACGACACCGCTCTTGCCGCCCAGGTCCGCCAGGCGCTGGTCGAGACGCCTGGCCTGCGTTCCGAGACGGTGCAGGTCCAAAGCCGCGACGGCGCGGTGCGACTTTCCGGCACGGCCGACACCGACGAAGCCGCCGCGCAGGCGCTGGCGGCTGCCCGCTCGGTGCCCGGCGTACGCGACGTGCGCAACGAGATCCGGGTGCGCGACCCGCTGTAGCCCGGCACCTGTCCGGACGCTAGCGCCTGCGCCCGTGATCGGACATGGCGCAGGCGCCCAGCAGCGCGCCCAGCACGATGGCCACGCCGATCAGCTTCCAGCTGTTCTCGTGCACGTACCCGTCGGCGACGCGCGAGGCGCGCTGGTAGCGTTCGACGGCGCTGCGTTCCCAGCCGCCCGCCTGGTCGCGCGCCGCCTCCAGCTGATGCTTGAGCCGGTCGCGCACCGACTCCAGCTCCGAGCCGCCGTACGATGCGGTCGAGCGCAGCAGCGCCTCGGCGCCGGCGATCAATTCATGCAGGCCGGATTTGACTTGCTGTTTCGATTCGCGGATGCGGGCGCGGTCTTCGGTATGTGCATGCATGACGTCTCCTTGCAGAAAATGCCGGCGCCGCCGACGTGGCGGGCGCTCGCCGGCCCCGGTACGCAAGTATCGTGCCGCCCCGGGGCACGGGCATTGCGGCACGGGCGCCGTCCCGCCGCCCGCGGCGGCCCGACCGGAGCTCCCATGGCCGACGCCACCATCCTGGTTCTGCTGTACTTCATCATGCCGCTGTGGATCCTCGCCGGCGTGGCCGACTGGCTTTGCCATCGGGCCAGCGATATCGCGCATACGGCAGGCCCGCGCGAATCGCTGCTGCACCTGTTGATGTTCGCCGAGATCGGACTGCCCTTGCTGATGTGCCTGCTGCTGGAAATCAATGCGCTGGTGTTCCTGGTGATGCTGGCGGCGTTCGTCCTGCACGAGGCCACCGCGCTGTGGGACGTCAGTTACGCCCAATCGCGCCGGCGCATCACGCCGCTCGAGCAGCATGTGCACAGTTTCCTGGAGTTGCTGCCCTTGATGGCCGGCACGCTGGTGGCCCTGCTCAACTGGCCCGCGTTTCTGTCGCTGTTCGGGCTGGGGGACCAGCCCGCCGACTGGTCGCTGCGCTGGAAGGCCGAGCCGCTGCCATTCGGCTATGTCGCGGCGATACTGGGGGCGGCGCTCCTGCTCGAAGCGCTGCCCTACGCCGAGGAATTGTGGCGGGGCCTGCGCGCCCGCCGCCCGACGCGATAAGCGGGTTCAGGCGGCTTGCGCGCCGGCCTTGGCTTCGGCCTTGAACATGTAGGCGATGGCGCCGGCCACGGCTTCGTCGTACCAGGGATCCAGCCCGCTGACCGCCACCACGATGCCTTCCACGCATACGCTGCCCCATACGGTCTCGTCCTGGGCGACCAGGTGCGGCCGCGCCGCCAGCGCCGTATGGCTGTCCAGTCCGGTGCGCCAGCTCAGGGCCGCCTTGCGGCGTGCGTACGCCCCGTAGTCGGCATCCCAGCGGCGGGTGTCGCCAAAGCTCTCCTCGTACAGCACTGCCTGCTCGAACGGCAAGCCGGTCGCCAGCGGATCCATCACCACCACGTGCAGGAAACCGCTCTCGCCCATGGCGCGGCAGGCCAGCGCCGCGTCGATCAGCGGGCGCACCCTGTCGACCGCCCGCGCCGCCGCTTCGGCGTCGGCCCAGCGCGCGGCCGTCATTACAGCTCCCGGGTGGCGCGCCGCCAGACCGCCTCGAAGTCGTTCTCCGACCAGCGGTCTATGCCCGGCGTGCGTTGCGGACTCAGCCCGGGCATGGGGTTGGAGACGGCGCCCGATTCGCCCGGGCTGCCGTCGGCCTGCTCTTCGCGCGGCCGCGGCTTTCTGGGCGCGGGCGCCTCGTCGCGGCGCGGCGCGGACGGTTTGGACGATGGGGTATCGTTCGATGCCTTCATGATGCTGCTCCTGGTGATTGCGGGAAAAACACGATGTCGGCCGGCCTCAGCCGGCCCACCATTGCTTGAGCGTGGCGCGCAGCGCCGCGCCGCCGGCCGGATCGGCCCGCAACGCCTGCACGTAGGCGCGCACCTGGCGCGCGGGGATGTGCGGCGGCAGCGGCGGCACCTCGGGGTCGGTCATGACTTCCAGCACCGCCGGGCGGCCGGCGGTCAGCGCCTCGCCCCAGGCCGCGCCGAGATCCTGCGCGCGCTCCACGCGCAAGCCATGCAGGCCCAGCATGCGGGCGTAATCGGCATAGGCGAACGGCGGCAGGCGTTGCGAATCCTCGAAGCGCGGGTCGCCGCCCATCACGCGCTGTTCCCAGGTCACCAGGTTGAGATCGCCGTTGTTCAGCACCAGGACCACCAGCGTGGGGTCGGCCCAGGCGCGCCAGCGGTCGGCGATGGTGATCAGCTCGTTGATGCCGTTCATCTGCATCGCGCCGTCGCCCGCCAGCGCCACCACCGGCCGCTCGGGATAGGCCAGCTTGGCCGCCAGCGCGTAAGGCACGGCGCAGCCCATCGTGGCCAGCCCGCCCGACAGCGACGCCATCATGCCCTCGCGCAGCTTCACGTCGCGCGCATACCAATTGGCCGCCGAGCCCGAGTCGGCCGTCACGATGCTGCGGTCCGGCAGGCGCTGCGAGAGTTCCCAGAACACGCGTTGCGGGTTGACCGGCGTGGCGTCCACCATGGCGCGCGCCTCGACGGTACGCCACCAGCGCGCCACCGACGCTTCGATGCGTTCGCGCCAGCGCGTCTGCGGCCTGGTTTCGAGCAGCGGCAACAATGCCTGCAGGGTCTGGCGGCTGTCGCCGGCCAGGCCCACTTCCACCGGATAGCGCAGGTTCAGGTTGCGGCCGTCGCGGTCGATCTGCACCGCGCGCGCCTGTCCTTCGCGCGGCAGGAACTCGCTGTACGGAAAAGCCGTGCCGACCATCAGCAAGGTGTCGCACTCGTTCATCATCTCCCAGCTGGGCTGCGTGCCCAGCAGGCCGATGGCGCCCGTTACGTAAGGCAAGGCGTCGGGCAAGGCGGCCTTGCCCAGCAAGGCCTTGGCGACCCCGGCGCCCAGCCGCTCGGCGACCGCCTGCAGGGGCGCGGCCGCTTCCAGCGCGCCCGCGCCGGCGAGGATGGCGATCCGCTCGCCGCGGTTGAGAATGTCGGCGGCATTGCGCAGCGCCGTATCCGGCGGCACCGCCGCATGCGATGTGACGCCTATGCCGGTCGGCACGCTGCCATGTTCGCGCGGCAGTTCGCGCACGGCCGGCAGATCCTGCACGTCATTGGGCAGGATGACGCAGGTCACGCAGCGCCGCTCCAGCGCAATGCGCAGCGCGCGGTCGATCAGGTGCCGCGCCTGCTCGGCGCTGGCGGCCTGCTGCACGAAGTCGTGCGCGACATCCTTGAACAGCGACACCAGGTCGACTTCCTGCTGGAAGTCGCCGCCCAGCGCGCGGCGCGCCTGCTGGCCCACCAGCGCCAGCACGGGCTGGTGGTCCAGCTTGGCGTCGTACAGGCCATTGAGCAGATGGATCGCACCCGGCCCCGAGGTGGCCATGCAGACGCCGACCTGGCCGGTGAACTTCGCGTGCGCGCAGGCCATGAAGGCGGCCATCTCCTCGTGGCGGGCCTGCACGAACTCCAGCGGCTGGCGCGTGCGTCCGAACGCGCCCATCAGGCCGTTTATGCCGTCGCCAGGATAGCCAAAGATGCGCCGGATGCCCCATTGCGCGAGACGTTCCAGTACGAAGTCCGATACGGTTTCCATGCCTGCTCCCGAAAAGTGCCGGCGCCCCGAGGGCGCCTGGCTGGCGGGTCAGCAAGCACCATGCCCGCCCGGGTCTCAGCGCTGCGCGCGCGGGGCCGCTCCCTCTTCGTTGGCTGCCGCGTCCGGCGGGCCTGCCTCGCCATACTCTTCCAGCCGGTTGTAGAGCGTCTTGGCGCTGATGCCCAGCATCGCCGCGGTCTGTTTCTTGACGCCGCCGCAACGCTGCAAGGTGGCCAGGATCAGCCGGCGATCGGCCTCGGCCAGCGTCGAGCCCACCGGCACGATCACCTGCCCGCCGCCTGCCGCGTCGCTGGGCGAGATCTGCGGCGTGAGCGCGCTGGCGTCCAGCGTGTCGGATTCGGCCAGGATGAACGCACGCCGCACGAAGTTCTTCAATTCCCGCACGTTGCCGGGCCAGGCGTACTCCGCCATGGTCTGCAGCGCTTGCGGCGCAAGGCGCTTGCTCTTGCCGTACTCGCGGTTCAGCCCGTCGAGAAAACGCTCGGCCAGCATGGCGAGGTCGTCGCCGCGCTCGCGCAGCGGCGGCAACTCGATGGGAAACACGCTCAGGCGGTAATAGAGGTCTTCGCGCAGCCTGCCGTCGCGCACCGCCTGCTCGGGGCTGCGGTTGGTGGCGGCCACCACGCGCACGCTGCAGGAAATCTCGCGGTTGGTGCCCACCCGCATGAAAGCGCCGGTCTCCAGCACGCGCAGCAGCTTGACCTGCAAGTCCAGCGGCATTTCCGTCACTTCGTCCAGGAACAGCGTGCCGTTGTCAGCGCGTTCGAAATAGCCCTTGTGCTGGCGCTCGGCGCCGGTAAAGCTGCCGCGTTCGTGCCCGAAAAGTTCGCTCTCGATCAGGTTGGGCGAGATCGCGCCGCAGTTGACCGCCACGAACGGGCCGGCGCGCCGCGCGCTGAGCTCGTGCACCGCGTGGGCCGCCAGCTCCTTGCCGGTGCCGCTCTCGCCGATCAGCAGCGTCGTGACCTCGGTGGGCGCCACGCGCGAGATCTGGCGGTACAGCGCCTGCATCGGCGCCGAAGCTCCCACCAGGCGCCCGAAACGGCCTTCCTGCTGGAACGGCTGGGAAGGATCCCAGTCGCCGTCCTGACCCGCCGAGGCCACGCGCGCCAGGATCTGCTCGAGCCGCTCCATGCAGATGGGCTTGACGAGGTAATCGGTGGCGCCGGCGCGCAGCGCTTCGATGGCGTTCTCCATGGTGCCATAGCCGGTGATGACCACCACTTCGACCCCGGCATGCGAAATGCGGGAGAACAGTTCCATGCCGGTGGCGCCGGGCAGGCGCACATCGGTCAGCACCAGGTCCGGCAGTTGCCGTTCTACCTGGATCAGCGCGTCGCGCACCGTCGCGGCCTGCGCCACGGTATAGCCGTGCTCGCGGCCGATTTCCACCAGGTTGTCGCGTACCGCATCGTCGTCGTCGACGATCAGCAAGTGAGGCATCGTTCCCCCCGCAATGCAAGAATTGCGCATGGCGGCGCCAGTCGCCATGCCGCCCGGTCAATGTGTATGAGTGAAGTACCCGCCCTGCGTCCATAGCGTAGCGTGGCGGGCTCGAGATGGCAGTAACAACACCCTACGGTGCAACATTTTTTTCCAACCTTTGCATCTGGTCTCACCCCTGGCGGGGCCCACCCATCACAATGGACCCGTCGCCTGGTTTCTTGCCGCGAGGCTGTATCGTGCCCAACCAAACCGCAACTACGCCTGCAACGACTTCCGACCCGCTCGAACGCCTTGCGGCGCTGGGCCCCAGCGCGTGCATGCGCAAGCTGGCCGCCAGCATCGAGCGCGCCGCGGACAGCGACGCCACCGTACTGCTGGTGGGTGAAAGCGGCACCGGCAAGGATGTGCTGGCCCGCGCCATCCACGACCTGGGCGCGCGCCGCGATGCGCCGTTCATGGCCATCAATTGCGGGGCGATCAGCCCGACGCTGGCGCATGCCCAGCTGTTCGGCCACGAGAAGGGCAGCTTCACCGGCGCCTTGTCGCACAACGCCGGTTATTTCGAGAACGCCAGCGGCGGCACGCTGTTCCTGGACGAGATCACCGAGATGCCGCCCGACATGCAGGTGCATTTCCTGAGGGTGCTGGAAACCGGTGCATACCGCCGGGTAGGCGGGGTGGAATTGCTGCATGCCAACGTGCGCATCATCGGCGCCACCAACCGCGACCCGCACGCCGCGGTGGCCGAGGGCCGGCTGCGCGAAGACCTGCTGCATCGCCTGCTGGTGCTGCCCCTGCGGGTGCCGCCGCTGCGCGAACGGCCCGACGATGTGCGCTTCCTGGCCCAGCGGTTTCTCGACGAACTCAATGCGCGCCACGGCACGGCCAAGCGCTATACCGGCGCCATGCTCGACGCGCTGGCCGCCCACGACTGGCCCGGCAACGCGCGCGAACTGCGCAACGCGGTGCAACGCGCCTATATCCTGCACGACGGTCCGATCGGTCCACAGGCGCTGGCCGACGTGGTGCTGCGCCGCCCTGCCCGGCAGGATGCCGATACGCTGGCCTTTCCCGTGGGAACCCCCCTCGAATCCGCGCAACGCGAGCTGATCCTCGCCACGCTGGCGCGCGAAGGCGGCGACAAGCGGCGCGCCGCCCGCACGCTCGCGATCAGTCTCAAGACGCTCTACAACCGCCTCAACGCCTATGGCGTGGGCGCCGGCGCGGATCCGGAAAAAAATACGGCGACGTTGTAACTCCTGACCCGCCGTAGCCGCGCCGTGGCGCCGCCTCCCGAGTGGCGCACAGGCTGGCATCGATCTTGCGTATTCCCCTGGTATGTCCCCGCGCCCAGGCGCGTCCATGCCGGAGGAAGACTTGAGCCACGTCCTGCAGGATCTGCGGCTGCGCCAGCAAACCACGCTGGCGCCACGCCTGCAACAGTCCATTCATCTGCTGCAAATGTCGGCGCTGGAGTTCACCACGACCGTGCAACAGGCCCTGGCGACCAATCCGTTCCTGGAAGACGCCGACGAAACCGAAGCGCAAGACGACGCGCCGGCCTCGCCCACGGCGGCGGAGCCGCCTGGCCCCTCCGAGCCGCCGCCCGAACCGCCCTCCTATGCCGGCGACTATCCCACGCGCAGCGCCGCCGCCCAACCGGGCGCGGCCAGCGACGCGGCGGCCTGGGTGCCGGCCACCTTGAGTCTGCATGAACGCCTGTCGCAGGCGCTGGGCGCCTATGCGCTGAGCGAGCGCGACCGCGCGCTGGCCGAATTCATCGTGGACGCGCTGGACGACGATGGCTACCTGCGGCAGGAACTGGCCCAACTGGCCGGCGCCGCCGACTTCGATCCGCAGCCCGACGCCAGCGAGTGGCAGGCGGCGCTGCACCTGGTCCAGCAGCTCGACGCGCCGGGCCTGGCCGCGCGCGACCTGCCCGAATGCCTGGCCCTGCAGATCCGCGCCTGTAGCCAGCTCGATCCGGCCGTGCGCGATGCGGCCCTGGCCATCGTCGCCGAACACCTGCAGCGCCTGGCGCGCAGCGATTACCCCGGCATGCGGCGCGCGCTGCGCTGCAGCGAACCGGTGCTGCGTCAGGCCTGCGGCGTGATCCGCGGCCTCGACCCCAAGCCCGGCCGCCGCTATGCGCACGAACCGCCCAGCTACGTCGTGCCCGATGTGGTGGTGAGCAAGCAGCGCCAGCAATGGCTGGTGGTGCCCAATCGGGGCGCAATGCCGCATGCCCGGCTGCACCAGGCCTATGCCGACCTGTTCCGGCGCGCCCGCATGGACGAGCGCAGCCCGATGGCCCAGGAACTGCAGGAAGCCCGTTGGCTGGTGCGCAATGTCGAGCAACGCTACGCCACCATCCGGCGCGTGGCCGAGGCCATCGTGCAGCGCCAGCAGATGTTCTTCGAATTCGGCCAGATCGCCCTGCGGCCGCTGATGCTGCGCGAGGTCGCCGACGAGCTGGAAATGCACGAATCCACCGTCTCGCGCGCCACCGCCAACAAGTACATGTCGACGCCGCGCGGGGTGTTCGAATTCCGCCATTTCTTCTCGCGCGAACTGAGCACGGAATCGGGCGGGACCTGTTCGGCCGCGGCCGTGCGCGCGCTGATCCGCGAATACATCGACGCGGAAGATCCACGCATGCCCTTGTCGGATGTGACGCTGGCCGAACGGCTTGCCGGCGACGGCATCGTGGTGGCGCGCCGCACCGTCTCGAAGTACCGGCTGCAATTGCGCCTGCCCGCCGCCGACGCGCGCCGCCAGTACTACTGACGGGCGCGTGCCGGCGCGGACCGGCCGCGATACTACTTGGATCCACCCGTGTTGGGATATCCCGGCGGCGGCGAAGCGCCTTGCGCCGGCGTGGCGGGCGGGTTGTCGTTGATGTCGGGCTGGCGCCGCGGCATGTCGCCGCGCGTGTCGTTGCCGCGATGCTCGTTCATGTGCTGCTGCGGCGTCCTGGGCGTCCCGTCGTTGGTCGTGGTATTGGGCGCGGGCGGCACCTGGCCCGGCGGTACCGGACGGTTGGGCGGCACGGCCGTCGAATCGTTGGGCGTGGTCGAGGGCGTGGTCGGCGCGGTACCGCTCTGCGCCAGGGCGCCGCCATGCGCCAGCACCGCGGCCATGGCGCCGGCAACCAGGTAAGTCAGGCTTCGTTGCTTCATATCGATTCCTCCAGGTAAGGAATCCACGATTTCGCAAGCGGCGTGCCTGTCCGCGGTGCGGCATGCCGCTTGCGCCGCGGCGCGTCATACGAGGAGGTAGCAAATGCCGCACTGGATCGCGCAATGGCAGATTGACCATCCCTGGCTGGCCTGGGCCATCGCGCTCGCCGTGGCGCTCGTCGTCTACGGCGCGGCGACGCTGCTGCTGCGCGGCGCCGAGCGCCGCCTGCGCCGCGCGCCCACCCGTGCGTCGCGCTGGCCGCTGGCGCTGGCGGACGTGCTGGCGCGCACCAGCCGGCCGCTGCTGGCGCTGGCGGCCCTGCTGGTCGGCCTGGACGCGGCCGGCGTCCAGATGCCCTGGAGCGGCGCCGCCGCGCGGCTGTGGTTCGTGGTGATCGCGCTGCAGGTGGCGCTCTGGCTGGATCGCCTGGTGGCGGTGCTGCTGGGCAATATCGCCTTGCGCACGCGCGCCAGCGCCGTCACCGCGACCTTGCTGGGCTTCCTGTTGCGCCTGGCGGTCTGGACCCTGGCGATACTGGCGATGCTGGACAACCTGGGCGTCAATGTCACGGCATTGGTCGCCAGCCTGGGCATCGGCGGCGTTGCCGTGGCCCTGGCCGTGCAGGCCATCCTGGGCGACCTGTTCGCGTCGATCTCCATCGGCCTGGACAAGCCTTTCGAGGTGGGCGACTTCGTGGTGTTCGGCAGCGTGGCCGGCAGCATCGAGCATATCGGCCTGAAGACCACCCGCATACGCAGCCTCGGCGGCGAGCAGATCGTGTGCGGCAACGCCGAACTGCTCAAGCAGACGATTCAGAATTACAAGCGCATGCAACAACGACGCATCGTGTTCGGCCTGCGCCTGGCCTACGCCACCAGCGCCGAGCAGGCTGGCGCAGTGCCCGCCCTGGTGCGGGCCGAGATAGAACGCCAGCCACACGTGCGCGTCGACCGTGTGCACCTGGCCCGCTTTGGCGACAACGGCCTGGAATATGAAGCGGTGTATTACGTCGATAGCCCAGACTACAACCGTTACATGGACATCCAGCAGGACATCAACCTGGGCATCATGCGCGCCCTGGCCGCGCGCGGCCTGCGCTTCGCCGTCCCGGAGCGCAGGCTGGGCGGGACTGTGTCCTGGACCGATACGGCTGGCGAACAACCCGGGCACGGCGCTTGCTGAACCAGCGCATCGGCCCGGTCACGTCCCTGTTTGCGACGCGGGCATCCTTCTCAGGGAGCTTGCATGACGACCATTCGTACCTTGGTGGTGGCCGCGGAAGCGTTTCCGCTGGCCAAGACCGGCGGCCTGGGCGACGCCGTGGCGGGCATGCTGCAGGCGCTGGACCGCCGGCCGGATGGCATGGACGTGCGGTGCGAGTTGCTGATGCCCGCCTATCGCGGCACGCTGGATATGGTGTATCGGCCGCGCACGGTCGCGCGGCTGGGCGGTCTGCCCGGCGGCCCGGCCAGCCTGGTGCGCGGCCATTGCCCGGCCTCGGGGTTGTCGGTGCTGCTGCTGCGCAACGACGCGCTGTACGACCGGCCCGGCATCTACGTGGACGACAGCGGCCAGGGCTATCCCGACAATGCCCGCCGCTATGCGGCCCTGGCGCACGCGGCCGCCCGGTTGGCGCAAGGGGTGCCCGGACTGCGGCCGCCGCATGTGGTGCACGCGCACGACTGGCATGCCGCGCTCGCGCCGCTGCTCATCCACGCGGCCGGACTGCACTACGTCAAGACGCTGCTCACCATTCACAACCTGGCGTTCCAGGGAACGTTTCCCGCCGGGCTGGCCAGCGCTCTGGGCATTCCGACGGCGTGCCGCCATGAGGACGGCGCGCTGTCCGACGGCCACGTCAATTTCCTCAAGGCCGGCATCCGCTATGCGACCCGCGTCACCACCGTCAGCCGCGCCTATGCGCGCGAGATCCTCACGCCGGCCTTCGGCTGCGGCCTGCACGGCTTGCTGCGCGCTCGCGGCGCCGACCTCAGCCCGGTGCCCAACGGCATCGACACCGCGCTGTGGAATCCCGCGGCCGACCCGCACCTGGGCGGCCTGCGCTTCAACGCGCGGGACCTGCGCGACAAGGCCCGCTGCAAGGCCGCGCTGCAGGCTGAACTGGGCTTGCGGCCGTGCGCGGACGCGGTCGTGCTGGCCATGGGCAGCCGCCTGACCGGCCAGAAGATGGCCGATGTGGCCATCGCCGCCCTGCCCGCGCTGCTGGAGACGCACCCACACTTGCAGTTCGCGCTGATAGGCCGCGGCGAGCCGGCCCTGGAGACGGCGCTGCGCGCCCTGGCGGCGCGCTACCCGGGCCGTTGCGCGATCCACATCGGCTACGACGAACCGCTCGCCCACCGTTTGCACGCGGGCGCCGACCTGCTGCTGCACGGCAGCCGCTTCGAGCCTTTCGGCCTGACCCCGTTGTACGCCATGCGCTACGGCACCCTGCCGGTGGCCTCGCGGGTGGGCGGCATGGTCGATACCATCCGCGACCCCGGCCCGGCGGTGGAGGAGTCCTGCGCCGGCCAGGGAACGGGCTTCCTGTTCGATGGCTGCGAGCCCGCCGACATGCAGCAGGCCGTGGCGCGCGCGCTGCGCGCGCTGGCCAAGCCGGCGGTGCGCGACGCCATGCGCCGCAACGCCATGCAGGCCGATTTCAGCTGGCGCGCTTCGGCGCAGGCCTATGCCGGCCTGTACGCCAGCCTGGCCAGCGCGCCGCAGCGCGGCCGGGTGCCCGCGCCCACGCTGCCGCTGCTGGCCAACGCGGCCTGAGGTCCGGCGCCATGGTTCGCCGCGCCGCCGCCCGTCTCGACCGCCACGCCCAACTGCTGGCCTTTCACGCCGCCGCGATCGCCCTGGCGCGCGATACGCGCGCCGGCCCGTTCGCGGCGTGGCGGACACTGTGCGTACGGCTGCGCCGCTGCGGTTTCAACGCGGTGTGCCTGACGCCGCCATGGCAGTGCCCGGATGACATCCAGGCTGCGCCGGCCGACGTGGACCGCGCCGACGCCCGCTGGGGCGGCGGCGCCATGGACGCCACGCTGGCACGCCTGGCGCGCGAGGCCGCCGCGCAGGGGCTGGCGCTGTTGCTGGACCTGGAGCCGGACCGGGTGGCGCGCGACGCCGCGCCGCGCACCGCCCAGCCGCAATGGCTGGAGAACCCCGCCGACGAGCCGGCCGGTGACCCGCGCCAGCCCTTGTCGCGGCACGGGGTGCGCTATGTGCGCGCGCGCCCGGCCCCGGCCGGTTTCCTGGCGGCCTGGCAGTCCCGCCTGGCTGAATGGCTGGACGCCGGCGTGGCCGGTTTTCGCTGCACCGCGCCGCAGCGTCTCGATCCTGCCGATTGGCGCGCCCTGTTCGAACCCTTGCGGGCCAGCCAGCCGGCGCTGCGGCTGCTGGCCTGGACGGCGGGACTGACGCCGGCGCAGTCGGCCGCCCTGGCCGGCGTGGGGTTCGACGGCGTGTTCGGCTCGATCCCCTGGTGGCCACCCGACGCCGCCTGGCTGGACGCCGAATCGCAGCGCCTGCGCGACGTGGCCCCCCTGCTGGCCGCCCCGGTTGCCCCGGCCGGCGGCGTGCCGCTGGCGCCGGCAAGCGCCGCCGCTCACGCCGCGCTGCGCGCCCTCTGGGTGGCCGCGCTGTGGGGCGATGGGCTGCTGGTAGGCAGCGAACTGCAAGGCATGATGCCCGCCGTGGCGCGCGCGCTGCGCTGGCGCCGCCAGGCCGCGCCGAGCGGCCGGCCGGCCTTGCTATGCGGGCGCGATGGCTGGGCCACGCTCATCATCCGTCCAGGGCCGCCCGGCACGGCCCATGTGCTGGCGCTGGATCCGCAGGCCGCGCATGAGCCGCGGGTGGATTGGAGCGCCGGCGCCGCATTGCTGCCGGCCGGCGTGCCACGACACCTGGCCGATCCGGTCGAACACGGCGCGCTGTACCGCGTGGCCGCCGAGCGCCCGGTGCGCGCGGCGGCGAGCGCGCTGCTGCCCGGCCCGCCCGCGGCCTGCGACCGCGAAGCCCGCGTCGTCTTCGAGCACATCACCCCTTCGGCGGCGCACGGCAGCCTGCCCGCCAAGGCCCTGGCCCACGTACCCGTGGAAGTCGGCGTCGACCTGATCTCCGACGGACACGAACAGCTGGCCGGCGAGCTGCAATGGCGGGCCGCCGACCAGGCCGGCTGGCACGGCGTGCCGCTGGCGGCGGGCGACAACGATCGCTGGCACGCCTGCTTCGCGCCGCGCCGGGTCGGGCTGCACGAGTTCCGCCTGTGCGCCTGGCGCGACGCCTGGCTGACTTTCCGCCGCGAGCTGCGGCTCAAGCACGAGGCGGGCCAGGACATCGCGCTGGAGCTGGCCGAAGGCGCCGCGTACCTGCGCGCGGCCCTGGCGCGGCGCACGGCGCGCGGCGACGCGCGCCGCGCACCCATCGAAGCCGCGCTGTCCATGCTGGGCGGCGAACCGGCGCCGGCCGACGCCGTGGCCACCCTGCTGCGCGACGAGCTCGCCCAGGCCATGCGCGCGCTGGCCGCGCGCTCCTTCATGCACACCAGCGCGAGCCATCCGCTATGGGTCGACCGCGCGGCGGCCGGCCACGGCAGCTGGTACGAACTGTTCCCGCGGTCCCAGGCCGCGCCCGCCGGCGTGCACGGCACCTTCGACGACGTGATCGCGCGTCTGCCCGCCCTGCGCGCCATGGGCTTCGACGTCCTGTACCTGCCGCCCATACACCCCATCGGCCAGTCGCAGCGCAAGGGCCGCAACAACGCGCTGCAGGCCGCCGCGGGCGACCCGGGCAGCCCCTACGCCATCGGCTCGCCGGACGGCGGCCACGACGCCATCCACCCGGAGCTGGGCACCCACGCCGACTT
Organism: Bordetella genomosp. 6; assembly: GCF_002119705.1. Classification (NCBI taxonomy): domain Bacteria; kingdom Pseudomonadati; phylum Pseudomonadota; class Betaproteobacteria; order Burkholderiales; family Alcaligenaceae; genus Bordetella; species Bordetella genomosp. 6. The sequence goes on along the minus strand of NZ_CP021107.1, from coordinate 2,172,137 downwards.
CGTGCGGCTGGTGCGAGCGGCCGAGGCGCACGGCATGGAAGTCGCGCTGGACTTCGCGATCCAGTGTTCGCCGGATCATCCGTGGCTGCAACGCCACCCGGACTGGTTCGAACACCGCGCCGACGGCTCCATCCGGCACGCCGAGAATCCGCCCAAGCGCTATGAAGACATCGTCAACGTCAGCTTCTACGACCAGGCCAATGGCCGCCCGCGCCGCGCGCTGTGGCGCGCGCTGCGCGATGTGCTGCTGTTCTGGATCGCCGCCGGCGTGCGCATTTTCCGCGTCGACAATCCGCATACCAAGCCGCTGCCGTTCTGGCAGTGGCTGATCGCCGACATCCACGCGCGCGACCCCGGCATCGTGTTCCTGTCCGAGGCCTTCACGCGGCCGCGCATGATGTACCGCCTGGCCAAGCTGGGGTTCACGCAGTCCTATACCTACTTCACCTGGCGCAATACCCGCCATGAACTCGACAGCTACCTGCGCGAACTTTCCCGCCCGCCGGTCTGCGAGTGGTTCCGCCCCAACTTCTTCGTCAACACGCCCGACATCAATCCGTACTTCCTGCAGACCTCGGGCCGGGCCGGCTTTCTCATCCGCGCAGCCCTGGCCGCCACCGGCAGCGGGCTGTGGGGCATGTACAGCGGCTTCGAACTGTGCGAGGCGCGGCCGGTGCCGGGCAAGGAGGAGTACCTGGACTCCGAGAAATACCAGCTGCGCCAGCGCGACTGGCATGCCCCCGGCAACGTGGCGGCCGAGATCGCGGCGCTCAATCGCATTCGCCGCGCCAACCCGGCGCTGCACAGCCACATGGGCTACGTGCCGCTGCACTGCGGCAACGAACAGGTGCTGGCGTACTGCAAGGCCACGCCGAACCGGGCCAGCGTGGTGCTGGTGGCGGTCAGCCTGGACCCCTGGACGCCGCAGCCGGCCCGGGTGGCGCTGCCGCGCTGGCTGTTCGGGCTGGATGACAGCGCCGTCCTGCATGGCGAGGACCTGCTCGACGGCGCGCGCGCAAGTTGGCGCGAGGCCGCGCTGGATCTGGAACTGACCCCGCAACGTCCCTACCGGCTATGGCGCCTGTGGTCCCGGCCCCTGCTTTCCTGAGCGTACCGATCATGCCAGCCACCCATCCCGCTCCCGATCCCCTCTGGTACAAGGACGCCGTCATTTACCAGTTGCACGTCAAGTCCTTCTTCGACGCCAACGACGACGGCGTGGGCGACTTTGCCGGCCTGCTGGCCAAGCTGGACTACATCGTCGAACTGGGCGTCAATACCATCTGGCTGCTGCCGTTCTATCCCTCGCCGCGCCGCGACGACGGCTACGACATCGCCGACTATCGCGGGGTGCATCCCGACTACGGCTCGCTGGCCGACGCCAGGCGGCTGGTGCGGGCGGCGCACGCGCGCGGCCTGCGCGTCATCACCGAGCTGGTCATCAACCACACCTCCGACCAGCACCCGTGGTTCCAGCGCGCCCGCGCCGCGCGTCCGGGCTCGGCGCACCGCGCCTATTATGTCTGGTCGGACGACGACAAGGCCTATGCCGGCACCCGCATCATCTTCTGCGACACGGAAAAGTCCAACTGGACCTGGGACCCCGTGGCCGGCGCCTATTTCTGGCATCGCTTCTACTCGCACCAGCCCGACCTGAACTACGACAATCCGCAAGTGCTGCGCGAAGTGCTGGGCGCGATGCGCTACTGGCTGGACATGGGCGTGGATGGGCTGCGCCTGGACGCGGTCCCCTACCTGGTCGAGCGCGAAGGCACCAACAACGAGAACCTGCCCGAAACCCACGCCATCCTGCGGCGCATCCGCCACGTCATCGACAACGAGTACCCGGGCAGGATGCTGCTGGCCGAGGCCAACCAGTGGCCCGAGGACGCGCAGGAATACTTCGGCGCGGGCGACGAATGCCACATGGCGTTCCACTTTCCCCTGATGCCGCGCATGTACATGGCCATCGCCCAGGAAGACCGCCTGCCCGTCACCGACATCATCCGCCAGACGCCGTCCATCGCGCCGCAATGCCAATGGGCCATTTTCCTGCGCAACCACGACGAGCTGACGCTGGAAATGGTGACCAGCCGCGAACGCGACTATCTATGGAACGTCTACGCGGCCGAGCCGCGCGCGCGCATCAACCTGGGCATCCGGCGCCGCCTGGCGCCGCTGCTGGAGCGCGACCGGCGCCGCATCGAACTGATGAACAGCCTGCTGCTGTCCATGCCCGGCACGCCGGTGCTGTACTACGGCGACGAGCTGGGCATGGGCGACAACATCCACCTGGGCGACCGCGACGGCGTGCGCACGCCCATGCAATGGTCGCCCGACCGCAACGGCGGCTTCTCGCGCGCCGACCCCGAGCGCCTGCCGCTGCCGCTGCTGATGGGGCCGCTGTACGGCTACGAGGCGGTCAACGTCGAGGCCCAGCAGCGCGACCCGCACTCATTGCTGAACTGGACCCGCCGCATGCTGGCCAAGCGGCGCCAGAGCCATGTGTTCGGCCGCGGCGAACTGTCGTTCCTGTATCCGGGCAACCGCAAGATCCTGGCCTATCTGCGCACCTGGGAAGACACGGTGGTGCTGTGCGTGGCCAATCTTTCGCAGGCGGCCCAGCCGGTCGAACTGCATCTGTCCGAGTACGCCGGCCGCGTGCCGGTGGAAATGCTGGGCGGCACCGCCTTCCCGCAGATCGGCGAGCTGCCCTACCTGCTGACGCTGCCGCCTTTCGGCTTCTACTGGCTGGACCTGAGCGCCGACGCCGCGCCGCCCGCGTGGCACAGCGAACCGCCGCCGCAAATGCCGGAGTCGGTCACCCTGGTGTCGCGCGGCGCGGGCGCGGCGCTGCGCCTGACCGAGGCATCGCGCCGCCAGCTGGAAGCGGACGTGCTGCCGGCCTACCTGCAGCGCCAGCGCTGGTATGCCGCGCGCCGCAAGTCCGGCGCCATGCGGCTGGCCTACAGCGTGCCGCTGAACGACGGCGTGGAAAGCTATTACGAAGCCGAGGTCGAAGTCAGCGACGACGACCCGCCGCGCCGCTTCCATACGCCCGTGGCGCTGGCCTGGCAGGACGAGACCGCTGCCCAGTATCCGCTGGCGCGCCTGCGCCGCGGCGCACAACTGGGCACGCTCACCGATGCTTCGCTGCAGCCCGGCTATGCGCGCGTACTGCTGGCGGCCCTGGCGGCGGGCCGCGACATCCAGGCCGACGGCGAGCCCGCCGTGCGGCTGCGCTTCCTGCCAGAGCCGGCGCTGGCGGACATCGCCCCGCGCGACGACAGCGAAGTGCGCGCGCTCAGCGTCGACCAGTCCAACAGTTCGTTGCTGGTCGGCGAACGCGTCGTGCTCAAGCTGCTGCGCGAGCTGCATGCCGGCCCGCATCCCGAAGCCGAGATGACGCGCTACCTCACCCAGGCCGGCTACGCGCATACCCCGGCGCTGCTGGGCGAGGTCGTGCGCGAGCACGGCGACCAGGCGCCCCATACGCTGGCGCTCGCCCACGCCTACGTCGTCAACGAGGGCGATGCATGGAATTGGACCTTGGCCTACCTGAAGCGCACGGTCGACGCCGCCATGCTGACCGGCGCCAGCGCCGATGACTACCAGCAGGAACTGGCCGGCTACGAAGTGCTGGCCGGCACCATCGGACAACGCCTGGCGCAGATGCACTCGGTGCTGGCGCGCGCCGGCGAACTGCCCGGCTTCGCGCCGCGGCCGGCCAGCGAACGCGATGCCGCCGAGGCGGGCGAACAGGCGGTGGCGCAGGTGGACCGCGCGCTGCAGGCCTTGCGTTCATGCGAGGGCGGGCTGGCCGCGCCTTCGCACGCCTGCGCGCAATGGCTGTTCGCGCATCGCGACCGGCTGGCCGCCCACATGATGGCGCTGGCGCAGGCCGAGACGGGCGCGCTGCGCATCCGCGTGCACGGCGACTTCCATCTCGGCCAGGTGCTGGTCGCGCAGACCGACGCCTACCTGATCGATTTCGAGGGGGAGCCGGCCCGGCCCATGGCCGAGCGGCGCCAGTTGCGCAATCCGTACAAGGACGTTGCCGGGATCCTGCGCTCGTTCGACTATGCGGTGGCCGAACTGAGCCGCGACGATCCGCTGGGCGGCGCGCCGCGCGACTTCAACGCCGGCGCCGCCGAGCCGGCCGACCCGGCCAGCGCGCCCAGGGAAACCCGCGAGGCGCTGCTGGCGCGTTTCCGCCAGCGCGCCGGCGCGGCCCTGCTGGCCAGCTACGGCAACGCCCTCGACCCCGCGCTGGCCTTGCCGCCCGAACGGGCCCAGGCGCTCACCTGCCTGTACCTGCTGGAGAAGGCCGCCTACGAAATCTGCTACGAGTCGGCCTACCGGCCGGACCGCCTGCCGGTGCCCATCAACGGCCTGGCCGAAATCGCCCGCGCCGCGCTGCTGGCGGCCGCCGTCGACCACGATGAAGGACCGGCGCCATGATGCGGGAACCGTCTTCCATGCAGGGCACGCTGGACGCGGCCACCCAGCACGCGCTGCTGGCCGGCCGCCATGCCGATCCGTTTTCCGTGCTGGGGCCCCACCAGGCCGGCACGCATACCGTGGTGCGCGTGCTGGCGCCGGACGCCCGCACCGTGATGGTCGAGCTGACCGGCGGGCAGCGCACGCCCCTGCTGCCCATGCAGCCCGGCCTGTTCGAACATACCGTGCCGGGCCTGCGGCCGGGCGCGCCGGCGGCGTACCGCCTGTGCATCGAATGGGAAGGCGGCGTCCAGCACACCGCCGACCCCTACGCATTCGGTCCCGTTCTCGACGCCACCCAGCTCGAGCATTGCGCGGCGGGCGGCTGGCGCTACCTGAGCGATTTGTTGGGCGCCCACGCCGCTTCCGTGGACGGCTGCACGGGCACCCGCTTCGCGCTGTGGGCGCCCAATGCCCGGCGCGTGGCGGTGGTAGGCGATTTCAACGGCTGGGATGGCCGGCGCCATGCCATGCGCCTGCGCTATCCGGCAGGCGTCTGGGAGCTGTTCCTGCCCGATGTGGGGCCGGGCGCGCGCTACAAGTTCCAGGTGCTGGGCGCCGACGGCCATACCGTGCTCAAGGCCGACCCGCTGGCGCGCCAGGCCGAAGCGCCGCCGGCCACCGCCTCCATCGTGCCCGACGAACGCCCCTTCGCGTGGACCGACGGGGCCTGGATGGAGCAACGCGCGGCGCGCCAGCGCTGCGACGCGCCGATATCCATTTACGAAGTGCATGCCGGCTCCTGGTTCGACGAAGCCGGCGCGCCGCGCTGGCAAAGCCTGGCCGCCCGCCTGCCGGAGTACGCGCGCTCGCTGGGCTTTACCCATATCGAGCTGCTGCCGGTGATGGCGCACCCCTTCGGCGGTTCATGGGGCTACCAGCCGCTCGGGCTGTTCGCGCCGGCGGCCGGACACGGCGCGCCGGCCGACTTCGCGCACTTCGTCGACCGTTGCCACGAGGCCGGGCTGGGCGTCATCCTGGACTGGGTTCCGGCCCACTTCCCCGACGACGCGCACGGCCTGGCGCGCCTGGACGGCACGCCGCTCTACGAGCATGCCGACCCGCGCGAAGGCCGCCATCCCGACTGGAACACGCTGATCTACAACTACGGCCGCCGCGAGGTGCGGGCCTTTCTCATCGCCAGCGCCATCCACTGGCTGCGCCACTATCACGTCGACGGGCTGCGCGTGGACGCGGTCGCCTCCATGCTGTATCGCGACTACAGCCGCCCGGCCGGCCAGTGGATTCCCAACCGCCACGGCGGACGCGAGAACCTCGAAGCCATCGAGTTCCTGCGCGAACTGAACGCGGCCGTGGGCGCGCAATGCCCGGGCGCCATCACCGTGGCCGAGGAATCGACCGCCTGGCCCGGCGTGACCGCGCCGGTGGCCAACGGCGGGCTGGGCTTCGACTACAAGTGGAACATGGGCTGGATGCACGACACGCTGCGCTACATGCGGCGCGATCCGATCCATCGCCGCCATCACCATCACGACCTCAGCTTCGGCATGGTCTACGCCTATGCCGAGCGCTTCGTGCTGCCGCTCTCGCACGACGAAGTGGTGCACGGCAAGGGTTCGCTGCTGGGCAAGATGCCGGGCGAGCGGGCCGCCCAGCTGGCCCAGCTGCGGCTGTACTACGCCTTCATGTGGGCGCATCCCGGCAAGAAGCTGCTATTCATGGGCGGCGAATTCGGCCAGCTGGACGAGTGGAACCACGACGCCATGCTGCAATGGCGGCTGCTGGACGATCCGGCCCATCGCGGCCTGCAGCGCCTGGTCGCGGACCTCAACCACGTGTACGCCACGCTGCCCGAACTGCATTGCCGCGACGCCGACCCAAGCGGCTTCGCCTGGATCGTCGGCGACGACGCGGACAACAGCGTGCTCGCCTTCGCGCGCGTGGACGCCAGCCATTGCCTGGTGGCCGTCTGCAACTTCACGCCGGTGGCGCGGCCGGGCTACCGCTTCGGCGTACCCCACGCGGGGGACTGGCACGTACGCGTGGACACCGGGGCAAGGCGCTACGGCGGCGCCGGCGGCGGCCCACCCATCTGCCTGCGCAGCGAACCCATCCCGGCCCATGGGCACCCGCAATCGCTGGTCCTGGACCTGCCCGGCTTCGCCGCGCTGTACCTGCGCCACTCGGAGTAAAGCCATGTATCCGTCGCTGCCCGACCGACTGCTGCCCGGCCAGCCCGCCCCGCTGGGCGCCACCAGCGACGGCCTGGGCGTGAATTTCGCCGTCTTCTCGGCCAACGCCGCGCGCATAGAACTTTGCCTGTTCGACGCGCGCGGCCGCAAGGAGCTGGCGCGCCTGCCCATGCCCGAATGCACCGACGAAGTGTGGCACGGCTACCTGCCCGACGCGCAGCCCGGCCTGGTCTACGGCTATCGCGCCCACGGGCCGTACAACCCGCGCGCCGGCCATCGCTTCAATCCGCACAAGCTGCTGCTCGACCCGTACGCCACTGCCCTGACCGGCGCGCTGCGCTGGTCGGACGCGCTGTTCGGCTACCGCATGCAGCACCCGCGCGCCGACCTGAGCATGGACCGGCGCGACAGCGCGGCCGGCGTGCCGAAAGCCGTGGTGACCGAGCCGGCGTTCCACTGGGGAGCTACGCGGCGCCCGGCCACCGCATGGGAGCGCACGGTCATCTACGAAGCGCATGTGCGCGGCGTGTCCATGCTGCGCAGCGACCTGCGCGAACCCATCCGCGGCACATGCGCCGCCCTGGCCGACCCGCGCTTCATCGACCATCTCCACCAGCTGGGCGTGACCGCGCTGGAACTGATGCCGGTGCATGCCTTCCTGCAGGACCGTACCCTGGTCGAACGCGGGCTGCGCAACTACTGGGGCTACAACACCCTGGCGTACTTCGCGCCCGAACCGGCCTATCTGGCCGACGGCCAGCCCAACGACCTGCGGCGCGCCATCCGCCGCCTGCACGCGGCCGGCATCGAAGTCATCCTGGACGTGGTCTACAACCACACCTGCGAGGGCAACGAGCTCGGCCCCACGCTGTCGTGGCGAGGCCTGGACAACGCCAGCTATTACCGGCTGGTGCCCGGCGACGAGCGCCGCTACATCGACGACACGGGCACGGGCAACACCCTCAACCTGTCGCATCCGCGCGTGCTGCAGATGGTGATGGACTCGCTGCGCCATTGGACCACCCACTACCGCGTCGATGGCTTTCGCTTCGACCTGGGCGTGACGCTGGGCCGCGAAGGCACCGGCTTCGATGCCGGCAGCGGCTTTTTCGACGCCTTGCTGCAGGATCCGGTGCTGGCGCGCGTCAAACTGATTTCCGAACCCTGGGACGTCGGTCCCGATGGCTACCAGCTGGGCCGCCACCCGCCCGGCATGGCCGAGTGGAACGACCAGTTCCGCGACACCGCGCGGCGCTTCTGGCGCGGCGACCCGGGCATGACCGGCGCGCTGGCGGCGCGCCTGACCGCCTCGCGCGACGTGTTCGACCACCGCCACCGCCGGCCCTGGAGCAGCATCAACTTCGCGGCCGCCCATGACGGGTTCACCCTGCAGGACGTGGTCAGCTTCGCCGAACGCCACAATGAAGCCAACGGCGAGGACGGCGCCGACGGCCACGGCGAGAACTACAGCAGCAACTGGGGGGTCGAGGGGGCCGCCAGCAGCGCGGCCGTGCGCGAAACCCGCGCCCGGGTGCAGCGTGCCCTGCTGGCGACCGTCATGCTGGCCGACGGCACGCCCATGCTGCTGGCCGGCGACGAGTTCGGCAACAGCCAGGGCGGCAACAACAACGCCTATTGCCAGGACGGCCCGGTGGGCTGGCTGGACTGGGCCGTCGCCCAGAGCACGCCCGGCCGCGCCCTGACGGCCTACGCCGTGCGGCTGGCGGCGCTGCGCCGCGCCCACCCCAGCCTGCGCGCGACGCGCTACGGCGACCCCGCGCACCAATGGCAGGAAGGCCTGGGGGCAATCGACTGGTTCAATGCGCGCGGCGCGCCCATGACGCCCGAAGACTGGGACGCGCCGGAGGGCCGCCTGCTGGCCCTGCGCCGCGCCGCGCCGGACCCGGCGCGCCCGGGCCGCGTCGACGTCACCCTGCTGCTGTGCAATGCCGCGGCCGAGCCGCGGCCATGCGCCCTGCCCCCGCCGACGCTGGCCTGGACGCTGGCGCTCGACAGCGCCGCGCCGCAAGCGCCGGCCGCGCCGTGCGGCGGACGCGAAGCCATCGTGGGCGCGCGCGCCGTGCTGCTGTTGACGGCGTCGGTCGACGGGGCGCACGCGCCATGAACGGGCCGGCGCCCATCGGCGCGACCGTCTGCGCGCCCGGCAAGGTCCGCTTTCGGCTCTGGGCCCCCAGCGCGCCGCCCACGCTCGCCCTGGAGATCGAAGGCCGCGCGCCCATCGCCCTGCGGCCCGGCCCCGACGGCTACGCGCAGGCCATCGTGGACGGCGCGCCCGGCCTGCGGTATCGCTATAGGCTCGATACGGATTGCGCCGTACCCGACCCTGCCTCGCGGCTGCAGGACGGCGACGTGCACGGCCACAGCGTCGTGGTCGGACCCGACCGCCATCCATGGCGCCATACCGGGTGGCGCGGCCGCCCCTGGCAGGACAGCGTCATCTACGAGGCGCATGCCGGCCTATGCGGCGGCTACGCCGGCCTGCGCCGCCGCCTGCCCGAACTGGCGCGCCTGGGCGTCACGCTGCTCGAACTCATGCCCATCGCGGATTTTCCCGGCCCGCGCAACTGGGGCTACGACGGCGTCCTGCCGTACGCGCCGGACACTGCCTACGGCACGCCCGATGAGCTGAAGGCGCTCATCGACGCGGCGCACGGCCTGGAGATGGGCGTCATGCTGGACGTGGTCTACAACCACTTCGGGCCCGACGGCAACTACCTCCATCGCTACGCCGCCGGCTTCTTCGACGCGCGCGCCGACACGCCATGGGGCGCGGCCATCGACTATCGGCAGCAGGCCGTACAGCACTACTTCATCGACAACGCGCTGTACTGGCTGCAGGAATATCGCTTCGACGGCCTGCGGCTCGATGCCGTGCACGCCATGGGCCGCACCGACTGGCTGGCCACGCTGGCGCGCCAGGCGCGCGCGGCCAGCCCGCACCGCCACATCCACCTGGTGGTGGAAAACGACGCCAACCAGGCCAGCCTGCTGGAACAGGGCTTCGACGCCCAGTGGAATGACGACGCGCATCACGTCCTGCACCATCTGCTGACCGGCGAGCGGCAAGGCTATTACGCCGACTATGTTCAGGCGCCCGCCTCGCTGCTGGCGCGCGCCCTCGGCGAAGGCTTCGTCTACCAGGGCCAGGCCGCGCCTGCCCGCGGCAATCGCGCGCGCGGCGAGCCCAGCGCGCACCTGCCGCCGTGGGCCTTCGTCCTGTTCCTGCACAATCACGACCAGATCGGCAACCGCGCCGACGGCCAGCGGCTGACCGCGCTGCTGGCCGCCGGCTCGCCGGCCTTGCGCGCCGCCGTCGCGCTGCAACTGCTGGCGCCGCACATTCCCTTGCTGTTCATGGGCGAAGAGTACGGCTCGACAGCGCCCTTCTTCTACTTCACCAGCCACGGTCCCGAGCTGGCCGCGGCGGTGCGCGCGGGCCGGGCGCGCGAATTCGCGGCGTCGATGCACGATTGCGATCCCCCGCCCGATCCAAACGATCCGGACACTTACCGCCGCTCGTGCCCCTGGCCGCCGCCCGGCGCCGAACGCCAGGCCTGGTTCGATTACTACCGCGACCTGCTGCGCCTGCGCGCGCGCCTGCTCGGCGGGCGCCTGGCTGGCGCGCGCGCCGACGGCGCCACGGCGCTGGGCCCGGCGGCAGTGCGCGCCGCCTGGCGGCTGGGCGATGGCGCACGGCTCACGCTGTACGCAAACCTGCTGCCCGACAGCGTCAGCGTGCCCGCGCCGCCGGCAGGCGAGCTGGCCTGCGCCACGCTGGCCGGCGCTGGCCAGGACCTCGCCGCCGGCGTACTGCGCGGCGACTGCACGCTTGCGCTGTGGGAGCCCGCGCCATGAACGACGACCGGATCCTCGCCCGGCTGTGCGCGCTGGCGGGCGTCTCGCCACGCTGGACCGATGTGTGGGGCCAGACGCGCGACGTCGCCCCGCCGGTCTTGCGCGCGGTTCTGGCCGCGCTCGATCTGCCCGCGGCCACGCCGGCCCAGGCCGCCGACACCCTGGCGCGATGGCGCGAGCGGCCTCCCGCCATGCTGACCGCGCGCGCCGGCGGGGCGTTGCGCGTGCCCGGCGACACGGCCACGCGCTACGCCATCGAACTGGACAACGGCCAGGTGGTGCGCGGCCTGGCCGAGCCCGACGCCGCCGGCGGCCTGGCGCTGCGCGCGCCCAGCCAACCTGGCTATCACTCGCTGCGGCTGGGCGACGCGTCCATCGCCTTGGCGGTCGCGCCGCCACGCGCGCCCACGCTGGCGCGCCTGCTGGCCAGCCCGCGGCCGCGCCGCTGGGGCGTGGCCGCGCAGATCTACAGCCTGCGCGGCACGGCCGACCCCGATGACGGTCATGGCGATTTCGGCGCGGTGGCCGAGCTGGCCGTCGCCGCCGCCCGCCACGGCGCCGACGCAGTGGCGCTCAGCCCCGCGCATGCGCTGTTTGCCGCCGCGCCGCGGCGCTGCAGCCCCTACTCGCCCTCCACGCGGCTGTTTCTCAATATCCTGTACGCGGACCCGCTCGACACCTTCAGCGCCGCCGAATGCGCCGCCGCGCGCCGTCCATCGCCCCGCGCGGACGGGCCCTTGATCGACTGGCCGCAAAGCGCGGACGCGCGGCTGGCCATGCTGCGGCGCCTGCACCGCGGCCTGGCCAGCGACGATCCGCGCGCCGCCGAGCTGGCGCGCTTTCGCGCCGAAGGCGGCCCGGCGCTGCGCGACCACGCCTTGTTCGAGGCCTTGCACGCGGCCAACGGCGCCACCGACTGGCGCGGCTGGCCGGCGGCGTGGCGCAACCCCGCCGCCGCGCTGGCCGCCGGCTGCGCGCGCGACCATGCGCGCGAGGTGGATTTCCACATCTTTGCCCAATGGCTGGCTCGGCGCAGCCTCGCCCATGCCCAGGCCGCCGCGCGCGAGGCGGGCATGGGCGTGGGGCTGATCGCCGACCTCGCCGTCGGGGTGGACCCGGCCGGCAGCCAGACCTGGGCCCAGCCCGACGCCATGCTCGGCGGATTGAACGTGGGCGCGGCGCCCGACCTGCACCACCCAGGCGGGCAGGACTGGCGCCTGACTGCCTGTTCGCCGGCCACGCTGGCCACCCAGGGCTATGCGGCCTACATCGACATGCTGCGCCGCGCGCTGGCCAGCACCGGCGGCGTGCGCATCGACCACGTGCTCGGCCTGGCGCGCCTTTGGGTCATCCCCGAAGGCGCGCCGCCCGACCAGGGCGCGTACCTCGCCTTTCCGGTCGACGACCTGCTGCGCCTGGCGGCGCTGGAGGCCTGGCGCCACCGCGCCGTGCTCATCGGCGAGAACCTTGGCACCGTGCCGCCGGATTTCAACGCGCGCCTGCGCGCGCATGGCGTGCTGGGCATGAACGTGCTGTGGCTGCAGCGCGAAACCGGCCCAGGCGGCGCGGGCCGCTTTCGCCCGCCGGGCCGCTGGCCCGCCAGCGCCGTCGCCATGACCAGCACCCACGACCTGCCTACCCTGCGCGGCTGGTGGCAGGGGCGCGACATAGACTGGTGCGCGTCCGCGCACGAGGCCGGCGCGCAGCGCCGGCTGCGCGACCAGGACCGGCGCGCGCTGTGGCGCCAGGCGGCCCCGCCCGGCCTGGCCACCACGGCGCCACCCGCCGAGCCGCCCCGCGCCGCGCTGCTGTCCCACGTAGCCCGCTGCCGTACGCCGCTGATGCTGGTGCCGCTCGAGGACCTGGCGGGGCTGGCCGAACAGCCCAACGTGCCAGGCTGCCCGAGCCATCCCAACTGGCGCCGGCGCATGCCCGCGACCGCCGCGGCGATGCTGGCGCAGCCGGCCGCGCGCCAGGCGCTGGCGGCGATCGCCGCGTACCGGGGCCGGCCATGATCCGCGCCACCGCCCGCCTGCAATTGCATGCCGGCTTCACGCTCGAGGACGCCGCCGCCCAGCTGGATTACTACGACGCGCTGGGCATCAGCCATCTGTACCTGTCGCCGGTCACCCGCGCGCGGCGCGGCTCCACCCATGGCTACGACGTGATCGACCACGCCGAGGTCAACCCCGAACTGGGCGGGCTGGCCGCGCTGCGGCGCCTGGCCGGCGCGGCGCGCGAGCGCGGCATGGGCCTGATCCTCGACATCGTCCCCAACCACATGGCCGCCCACCCGGACAATCGCTGGTGGCGCGACGTGCTGCGCGGCGGCCCTGCAAGCGCCTATGCCGACTGGTTCGACATCGACTGGCGGCCGCCCGGCCGGGCGTTGCGCGGCCGGGTGCTGCTGCCCGTGCTCACTCAAGGCGCGCGCGCCGCGCTGGCCAGCGGCGAGATCGGGCTGCGCGCCGGCCTCGACGGCACGCCCGTTCTGCACGCCAACGGGCTGGACCTGCCGCTGGCGCCATCGAGCCTGCCCATGGCCGCGCTGCTGCTGCACCATGGCGGAGCGCCCGCCCAGTGGCACGCCTTGCTGCGGGCGCAAGCCTATCGCCTGGCGTGGTGGCGCAGCGCGGCGCAGGCCATCAACTGGCGGCGGTTCTTCGAAATCGGCGACCTGGTGGGCGTACGGGTCGAACGGCCGGAGGTGTTCGACGCCGTGCATGCGCTGCCCCTCGCGCTGTACCGCGCGGGCCTGATCGACGGCCTGCGCATCGATCATGTCGATGGCCTGGCCGAACCCGGCGCCTATTGCCGCCGCCTGCGCGCCGAGCTGGAGCAGGCCGGCCCGGCGCGCGCCGCGCGCGGCCTGAGCGCCGACCCCTATGTGGTGGTGGAGAAGATCCTGGGCGACCAGGAGACCTTGCGCGCCGATTGGCCGGTCCAGGGCACCACGGGGTACGACTTCATGAACGAGGTCTCGGCCTGGCTGCACGATGCGCGCGGCGCCGCGCCGCTGGCCGCCTTCTGGCGCAGCCATGCCGGCCCCTGGCCGCACTGGCGCGAGCAGCTGCGGCAGGTGCGTCTGCGCCTGTTGCGGCGCCACTTCGGCGCCGAACGGCGCACGCTGGCGCGCAGCCTGGCCGAACTGCCCGAACTGCGCGCCGCGCCGGCCGCCATCGACCATGCGCTCACGCAATGGCTGGCCTGCTTCCCGGTCTATCGCACCTATGCCGAAGGCGGCGCCGGCGACGCCGCCGACCAGGCCTGGCGCCAGACGGCGCAAACCCGCGCCAACGCCCATCTCGACCCTGCCCGGCAAGCGCTGCTGGCCGAGCTCTGCCAGGCTCTCGACGGGCGCGTGACGGATGCGCCGCACCGCCTGGCCTTGCGGCGCCTGCAGCAGCTCACGCCGCCGCTGGCCGCCAAGGCGCTCGAAGACACCTGGTTCTACCGTGACGGCACCCTGCTGTCACGCAACGAGGTCGGCGCCGCGCCGGCCCAGTTCGCGCTCGGCGGCGGCGCGCTGCGCCGCAGTGTGGCGGCGCGCGCGCGCCGCCATCCGCAAGCCTTGCTGGCCACTGCCAGCCACGACCACAAGCGTGGCGAGGACGTGCGCGCGCGCCTGGCGGTGCTGAGCGAAATGCCGCAACAATGGTGCGACTGGGCCCGCCAGTGGCTGGCCGACGCCGGCGGCGGCGCCACGCCGCCCGCCTGGGCCGACCGCTACATGCTGCTGCAGACCTTGCTGGGCGCCTGGCCCGCCGACCTCGCGCCCGACGACCAGGCCGGCATGGCCGCGCTGTTGCAGCGCGTGGCCGCATGGCAGACCAAGGCCTTGCGCGAAGCCAGGCAACGCAGCAGCTGGACCTGTCCCGACCTGGCCTATGAAGCGCTGTGCACACGCTATCTGCGCGCCCTGGCCGACGACGGCGCGGCCTTGCCCGCCGTGGCCGCCCTGGCGCGCAGGCTGGCGCCGGCGGGCCTGGTCAACAGCCTGGCCCAGACCACGCTGCGGCTGAGCCTGCCGGGCGTACCCGATCTGTACCAGGGTTGTGAAATGTGGGACCTCAGCCTGGTGGACCCGGACAACCGCCGCGCGGTGGACTATGCCGCGCGGCGCGGCGCGCTGGCCAGCCTCGGCCATGGCGCGCTGGCGCTGCCCGGGCTGTGGCGCGACGGTCGGGCCAAGCAGGCATTGATCGCTCGCGCACTGCAATGGCGCCGCGAACAGCCCGCCTTGTTCGAACACGGCGGCTGCCGCTGGCTGCGCGTCAGCGGCACGCGCGCCGGACACGTGCTGGCCTGCCTGCGCACCCGCGGACCGCGCCAGGCCCTGGTCGTCGTGCCGCGCGCCAGCGCCCTGGCGCTGGCCGGGCAGACCGGGCCGCGCTGGGACGCCGCCGCGCACTGGGGCGACACCTGCGTGCACCTGCCGGCCGGCGCGCCGCCCTGGCGCGACATTCTTACGCACGCCGGCCACCAGGGCCGCGCCCTGCCGCTTGCCGAACTGCTCGCGCGCTGGCCGGTGGCGCTGTGCCGGGCTCAGCCCTGATTGGCCGCCAGCGAGCGGCACACGCGGGCGGCCAGCTCGTCCGGCGAGAAGGGTTTGCGTATCAGGCTGATGTCGCGCTCCTGCTGCGCCCAGCCGTTCTCGCGCTCGTCGGCATAGCCTGTCATGAGAATGATGCGCAGCCCCGGCCGCAGCCTGCGCGCGGCTTGCGCCAGCGCGTGGCCGTTCATGCCCGGCAGGCCCACATCGCTCAGCAGCAGGTCTATCCTGGCGTCGCTTTGCAGCAGGCGGTGGCCCGCGTCGCCGTCGGCCGCCGTGAGCACGGTCAGGTTCAGTTCCTCCAGCGCCGCGCGCACCATGTCGCGCACGTGCGCATCGTCCTCCACCAGCGCCACCACCGCGCCATGCGCGGGCGCGGCGGGCGGCTCGGACGACGCGGGCGCCGGCAACGCAACCGCCTCGCCCACATGGCGCGGCAGGAACAGGCGCACCGCGGTGCCTTCGGCCTGCACGCTGGCGATCGTCACCATGCCGCCAGCCTGCTGGGCGAAGCCATAAATCATCGACAGGCCCAGGCCGGTGCCCTGCCCCATGAGCTTGGTGGTGAAAAACGGCTCGAACACACGCGCCAGCACGTCCGGCGCCATGCCGCAACCCATGTCCGAGACGCAGACCTCGACGAACTCGCCCGCCTCGGCGCCGGGATTGGTCTGCACCGCCGCCGCGTCCAGTTCGCGGTGGGCCACTTCGATTTCCAGGTCGCCGCCGGCCGGCATGGCGTCGCAGGCGTTGATCACCAGATTCAGCACCGCGTTCTCGAACTGGTTCATGTCGCAGCGCACCCGCCACGACTGCGCCGGCAGCTTCAGCGTCAGGCGCACCTGCTCGCCCGTATAGCGGCGAAACAGCTCGTCCATGGAGCGCAGGATCTCGCCCGGATCGAACACCTGCGGATCGATGGCCTGCTGGCGCGAGAAAGTCAGCAGGCGCTGGGTCAGGCGCGCGGCGCGATCGGTCGATTCCTGGGCGGTCTGCACATACTTGCCCGCCTCTTCCGGCTTGCCCCGGCGCAGCTTGCGGTCTATCAGGTACAGCGCGCCGGAAATGCCTTGCAGCATGTTGTTGAAGTCGTGCGCTATCCCGCCTGTCAACCGGCCTACCGCCTCCAGCTTCTGCGACTGGCGCAGCGCATCCTCGGTCTGGCGCAGCACCTCGGCCTGCGCCTTCAGGTCGGTGTCATCGCGTCCCGCCAGGTACACATTGCCCTCGGCCCGCGACAGGCTCCAGGTGATCCAGTGATAAGTGCCATCCTTGTGCAGCAGGCGGCTCTCCAGGTGCCGCACCGGCTGCATGCCCTCGGCGGGCTGCGCCTCCAGCGTCGCCTGCATCGACGGCAGGTCCTCGGGGTGCACGGCCTCGTCCAGTCCCATCGCCACGAACTGTTCGGGCGACCAGCCCAGTATGGCGCGCACCGCGGGGTTCACCGACACCAGCCGCCCGCCATGGTCGGCCACCGCCAGCAGCTCGGGCGACAGGCGCCAGATGCGGTCGCGCTCGGCGATGGCGTGTTCGACGCGTTGCTCCAGCACCCGCGCGTACTGCGAACGTTCGATGGCTTCGCACATACGCTCGGCCGCTTCTTCGATAAAAGCGATATCCGTACCCTTGAGCGGGTGTGTCGGGTCGGGCCGCACCAGCAAGGTGCCGTCGGCGCGGCCCCAGCGGCGCAGCGGCACCACGATGGCCGAGGGCTGCTGGTTGCCCGCCGGGCCGGCCAGGTACGGCGACAGATAGGCCGTGCGGCCCTTGCGCACCGCCTCGTAGTAATCGGGGCTGAGCGGCGCGGACGCCAGCACCGACCGTCCGTCGTAGGGCGGCTGCGGCCCCCAGCTTGCCGCAATGCGGTCGCCGCGCTGCGGCACCGATTCCATCACCGCCACCGCGCCCAGCTCCAGGTGCCTGCCCAGCTCCTCGCACACCATCTGCTCGATCTGGTCCTGCTGGTGGATTTCGCGCATGCGATCGCCCAGGGTCAGCAGGAAATTCTTGCGATACTGCCGCTCCCACAGCTCGCTCTCGGCCAGCTTGCGCGCCGTGACATTGAGAAACAGCGCCGCCACCCGGTCGTGCCCCTCCTTGCCGGCGCGGCATTCATAACAGGCCTGTGGCGGCCCGGGCGCGTCCACTTCGAACTGCGCCGGTTCGCCGCTCTCGATCACGCCCACGAAGATCCGCATGATGCTGTCGGCCGCGGCCGGGCTCATGACGCGCAGCATGGGCCCCAGCGGCTGGCCGACGGCCAGCCCGCTCTGCGCCTCGAACGCCGGGTTGATCTCCAGCAGCGTGAAATCTTCCACGTTGCCCGCGCTGTCGCGCTGCGCTTCGGCCAGGAAAAAGCCCTCCTGCATGCGCTCGAACATGCCGCGCCAGCGCACGCTGCTGTTGCGCAGCGCCTGCTCGGTCAGGTGGCGTTCGATGGCCAGCGCCGCGGTGCGGGTCACCAGCGCGATCGCCTCGATGTCCTCGCGCGTGGGCAGGCGCGGCTCGCGATAGTAGTTGGAGAATACGCCCAGGGTGCGGCCGTCGGTCGCCTTGATCGGGGTGGACCAACAGGCGCGCAAGCCATGCTGGGCGGCCACCTCGCGCCATGGCAGCCAATTCGGATGCGCCGTCAGGTCTTCGACGTAGACCGGCGCCCCCAGGAAAGCCGCCGCGCCCCACGAGGCCACTCCCGGGCCGATCGCCGCCCCGTCGGTGGCCTGCACATAGGCGGGGGGCAGGCTGGGCGTGGCCACATGGCGCAGGCGCGTGCCCGATTCATCCACGAACGCGACCGAGGTCAGCAGTTCCGTGCTGGATTGCGCCTCGACCGCCTGCAGCACATGCAGCAGCACATCGGTCAAGGGCACGCCCGCGGCGATGCGCTGCAGCATCACCCGCTCGTCCTCCAGACGCGCCAGCGTATTCGTCCACGGGCTGGAAACCCGGTCTCCCTTGCGCAGCATCTCGGTCCTCGCATGGCGGCCATCGCCGGCTGGCGCCGGCCCGTGGCCCAATGAGCCACTGTATTGCAGGGCGCGCCGGCCATACCACTACGCGAGGTAACACGACGCTACCTGGATTGCCCCGCCAGCAGCAGCTCGCCACAGCCCGCCTCGCGCGTGCGTTCCAGCGCCTCGATGACCTGCAGGGCGGCGCGGCGTGCGGCCTCGGCCACCGGCCGGCCGGCCAGCAGGTGGCCGGTAAGCGCCGCGCCGAACATGTCGCCGGTTCCCTTGGGCGCCGTGTCGACATGGGCGTGCTCCAGCACCTGCGCGTCGTCATGCGTGACGACCGCCACGCGCACCCGGCCCGGCGGCCAGGTGGCCGGGGCCGCGCTGGTCACGATCACCCAGCGGGTCCGTCCGCCCAGCAAGGCGCGGGCCGCGGCGATGGTCTGCTCCATGGTGCCGGTGGGCAGCCCGGTGAGGCACTCCAGTTCGAAGCCGTTGGGCGTCAGCCCCTGCGCCAGCGGCAGCAGATGATCGCGGTACGCCTCGACCATGCCGGGCGCCACGTACACGCCGCTGTCGTGGTCGCCGATCACCGGGTCGATGTGCACGCGCAACTCGGGACGCTGCGCCACCAGGCCCGCGATCCAGCGGCCCAGCGCCTCGGCCTGCGCCGGCCCGCCCAGGTAGCCCAGCTGCACCACTCGTACCTGCGCCAGCGCGCCGCGCGCGCCCAGGTCGGCCAGATAACCCTCGAACCAGTCCAGCGGCACGGCGCCGCCATGCATGCTCGGGTAGTGCGGCGTATTGCTCAGCACCACCGTGGGCACCGCCACCACCCGCAGGCCGAAGCCGTTGAAGACCGGCACGGCGACGCTGTTGCCGACCTGGCCATACACCACTTGCGACTGGATCGACACCACGTCGATGGGCAGCGGCGCAAGCGCCTGCGGATTGGGGGCCGCCGGTTTCATCATTCGTCCTCCGGCCGGCGCGCCGCGCCGCTGTCGGGCCAGTAATATTCGTCGGGCAAGGCGCGCGCGCCATAGATAGCCTGGCCGACCCGCACCACGGTGGCCCCTTCCTCGATGGCGATCTCGTAATCGCCCGACATGCCCATGGACAGCTCGTCCAGGTTCACGCCGGCCGGCGCGTCCTGCCGCAGGCGGTCGCGCAAGTCGCGCAGCAGCACGAAGCACTGGCGCACGCGCGCGGCGTCGGCCGACAGCACCGCCAGCGTCATCAGGCCGCGCACGCGCAGCGCGCCATAAGTCGGCAACTGGCCGATGAAGGCCGCCGCCTCGTCCGGATGCAGGCCGTACTTGCTGGCCTCGCCGGAGGTGTTGACCTGCACGTACACGTCCAGCGAGCGCCCCTCGGCCTGCAGGCGCCGGTCCAGCGCCTCGGCCAGGCGCACGCTGTCGAGCGCCTGGAACTCGGCCGCGAAGCGCGCTACCAGCTTGGCCTTGTTGGTCTGCAAATGGCCGATCACCGACCAGCGCAGGTCGGCCAGGTCGGCCATGGCCTCCCATTTGCGGTAGGCCTCCTGGACCTTGTTCTCGCCCAGTTCGCGGCAGCCGGCGGCATACGACATGCGGATGCGCGCCTCGTCGACCGTCTTGCTGACCGGCAGCAGCCGCACGCCGGCCGGGTCGCGCCCGGCCCGCTGGCAGGCCGCCGCGATGCGGGCCCGCACCGCCGCCAGGTTGTGCTCGAAATCGGCCACGCTGTCGGCGCGGGGGTAACGCGCCGCCGCGTCGGGCGCATCCTGGGCAGTATCGGCGTGCATGGCTGTTTCGAATCCTATAGAATTTGTCCTATGACAAAGTATATAACGACCCAGGCCAGATGAGCATCAGCGGCGCCAGCGCGGCCGAAATCTTCGACAGCGTGCGCCAGCTGGCACAGGCCCGCCGCCTGCTGCCCGGCCAGGCGTTGCCCCCCGTGCGCGAGCTGGCGCAAACGCTGGGGGTCAATCGCAACACCGTGGCCGCCGCCTACAAACGGCTGGTCGGCGCCGGCCTGGCGCTCAGCCAGGGCCGGCGCGGCACCATCATCCGCGGCCCGTCCGAGCCGGGCGAGCAGGACGGCGCGCACCCCGGCTCGCCCCTGATCGACCTGGCCAGCGGCAACCCCGACCCCGCCCGGCTGCCCGATCCGCTGGCCGTCATGGCCGGACGCGCCAGCCCGCCGCGCCTGTACGGCGAAGCCACGGTCGATGCGCGCCTGCGGGCCTATGCAAGCCAGTGGTACGCCGGCGACTGCCCGGCCGGCTTCGAGATCGATCTCACCCACGGCGCCATCGACGCCATCGAGCGCCTGCTGGGCGCCAACCTTGCCGCGGGCGACACGGTGGCGGTCGAAGCCCCGGGCTTTCTCGGCAGCATCAATGCGCTGCGCGCGCTCGGCCTGCGCGCCGAAGGCGTGGCGCTGGACGCCGCCGGCATGCTGCCCGACGCCCTCGAGCGCGCGCTGGCCGACGGCGCGCAGGCCGTGCTACTGACGCCCCGCGCGCAGAACCCGACCGGCGCCAGCCTGACCCGCGCCCGCGCGCGGGCGCTGCGCCAGGTGCTGCAACGCTACCCGCACGTCATGGTCATCGCCGACGACCACTTCGCCCACCTTTCGGCCTCGCCCTACCACAGCCCCATTCCCCCCGCCGCGTTGCGCTGGGCCCTGGTGCGCTCGGTGTCCAAGGCGCTCGGGCCCGACCTGCGGCTGGCCTTCGTCGCCAGCGATCCCGACACCTCGCGGCGCCTGCGCCTGCGGCTGGCCAGCGGCACCACCTGGGTCAGCCACCTGCTGCAGGATGTCGTGGCGGCCTGCCTGGCGTCGGCGCCGGTGCAGGCGCGGATGGCCCAGGCGCGCACGGCCTACGCGCAACGGCGCGCCTGGCTGGCCGACGCGCTGCGCGCCGAAGGAATCGCCGCGCAGTGGCCGGCCGACGGCCTGAACCTGTGGGTGCCGCTGGCCCAGGACAGCCCTGCGCTGCTGCTGGAACTCGCCCATCGCGGCTGGCGCTTGCGCAACGGCAGGTCCTTCGGCGTACGCCAGGACGTCCATGGCCTGCGCATCACCATCGCCACCCTGGAGCACGCCACGGCCCGCCGCCTGGCGCGCGACCTGCGGCTCTGCCTGGATGCGCAGGACAGACTTGGGAAATTTCCTTCACTTAAGTAAATAAAGCCCTAGCCACACCAGCCAGGCAGATTCCCATAATAGGGCGGTCATTTTCCGAACGCCCCAAGATGTCACGCGCCTGCCTCGCCTCGCCCGCCTCCCGCCCTCGCCGGCTCCTGCCCCTGGCCTGGGCGGCCGCGGCCTTGTTGCTGCGCGTGGGCATCGGCATGAGCGGACTGTTCTGCGCCTGGCGCTACCTGGTCGATTTGCGCCCGGCGCACGCGCTGCTCGATGGCGCGGCCGCCGGCGCCACGCCGCTGGCGCTCTACGCCGCGTTCGAAGCGGGTTGCGCCCTGCTGCTGATGGCCGGCGCCTCCACCCGCATCGCCATCGCCGGCCTGGCCGCCGGCCATATCGCCGGCCTGGCGCTGGCCGTGCCGGCCCGCGCCGCCGCGCCCCTGCCCTCGACCCTGTGGCTGGTCGGCCTGGCCCTGCTGTGGCGTCACGGCGCGGGCGCGTGCTCGGTGGACGCCTGCCTGCGCCCGCCGGCCATCGCCCCCTTGCCGCCGATGGCCGATGGCGCGGCGCAACGGGCGATTTAGCCTGCTGTTCCAGCGATTCGCGCGCAGGCCCTCATATATAGTGCGCGCCATGTCGAAGTTCTACCGCATCGGCCTGGCCGGCGTGGTGGGCGCCGCGCTCCATGCCATCCTGGCCAACCAGCTTGCGCCGGCCGTGCAGCAGCGGCTGCCCACCGGCCGGGTGAGCCTGACCTTCTTTCTCTCCCTGCTCAGCGCCCTGGCCGCCGGCGCCGTGCTGGCGCGGCTGGCGCCGCGCGCGCGGATGACGGCCCTGGCCGTGGCCGCGCTGGCCTTCCTTCTGCTGGCCGGCGCCGCCACCTGGCTGCAGCAATGCACGCCCACGCAGCTTGCCGCCATCGATGCCGCCATCCCGCTGGGCTGCAATCTCGGCCTGTACAACGGCGCTCGCGCCCACTTGCCGCCCGACGGCCAGCCGGCCGAGCTCGCGCCCGGCGTCTGGCTCGACGCCGACGGGCTGTCCTATGCCTGTCTGCCCCCCGAAGCGCAAGGCACGCACCTGCGCGTCATGCTGGGCGATTACGCGTTGGCGCTGGTGGGCATGAGCCTGGGCGCCTTGCTCGGCGTCAGGCAACGCAGGCGCCGCGACAAGGATTGATTCCTGTCAATACGCTGAAAAAGGCGATAACCTATGCTGAACCATGGACAACTCTCAACACAGAGGCTGATATGCTGAAAATCCTGGTTCCCGTGGACGGTTCCGAATGCGCCGTACGCGCCGTGCGTGAAGCCATCAAGATCGCCAACGACAGCAAGGGCGCGCAGCTGCACCTGCTCAACGTGCAACTGCCGCTGATCTCCGGCCACGCCAAGATGTTCCTGCGCCACAACGAGCTGCAAAGCTACTACCAGGCCGAAGGCGAAGCCGCCCTGGCCACCGTGCTGCCCGTCGTCGCCGAGTCCGGCATTCCGTTCGAATCCGAGATGCGTACCGGCCAGTACGGCGAGACCATCGCCAACTACGCCAAGGAGAAACAGTGCGACCGTATCGTCATGGGCACCCGGGGCCTGGGCGCGGTCAGCGGCCTGCTGCTGGGATCGGTGGCGCGCAAGGTGATCCACCTGGCCGACGTGCCGATCACGCTCGTGAAGTAAATCCCGCGCCGCACCCCGCCGCCAGCCTGCCCATGAGCCGGGCGCGCTTCCTGCGCCTGGCCGGCGCGGCCGCCCTCGGCCTGGCCGCCCCGCGCGTGCCGGCCGCGCCCGGCCTGCTGACGCGGCCGATCCCGGCCGACGGCGCGCCGCTGCCCGTCATCGGCTGCGGAACCTACATCGGTTTCGACGTCGCCCGGCCCTCGGCCGAGTACGACGCCCTCGGCGAGGTGGTGCGGACGCTGTTCGCCGCGGGCGGCGCGGTATTGGACAGCTCCCCGATGTACGGGCGCGCCGAGGCCGTGACCGGCCGGTTGCTGGCCGAGACCGGCCTGCGCCAGCGCGCCTTTGTCGCCACCAAGGTCTGGACCAGCGGCCGCGCGGCCGGCCTGGCGCAAATGCAGGCGTCCCTGCGCCATCTCGGCGGCGAGCGCATCGACCTGATGCAGATCCACAACCTGCTCGACTGGCGCACCCACCTCCCGGTGCTGCGCGAATGGCAGGCCGCCGGCCGCATCCGCTACGTCGGCATCAGCCATTACACGGCAAGCGCGTATGACGAAGTCGAGGCCGTGCTGCGCGCCGAACGGCTGGACTTCCTGCAGATCAACTATGCGCTGGACGACCGCCAGGCCGCGCGACGCCTGTTGCCGCTGGCCGCCGACCGCGGCGTGGCGGTGCTGGTCAACCGGCCGTTTGGCGGCGGCGGCCTGCTGCGGCGCCTGGCCGGCCAGCCCCTGCCCGCCTGGGCGGCCGAAATCGGCGCGACCAGCTGGGCGCAGGTGCTGCTGAAGTTCGTGCTCAGCCATCCCGCCGTCACCTGCGCCATACCCGGCACCGGGCGGGCCGCCCATATGCGCGACAACCTGGCCGCCGGCATGGCCGCCCCGCCGCCGCTGGCATTCTGGAACGACAAACCCTAGCGCCGCGGCCGGCGACGCCGGCGCAGCGCGTTCAGCGCGCCGGCGCGCCGCGCCACAGCCATACCAGGTCGTGCGGCGCCAGGTCCTCGGGCACGTCGAAACGCAAGGCTTCGGCGTGCGCTCCGGCGCCAAAGCGCACCTCGACGCGAAAATAGCGCTGGTCCCCCTGCCCGCACGCATCGCGCGCCTGTCCGGCCGCATTGCGCAAGGCGGCATCGATCTGCGCGCGCAGGGTTTCCGAGCACGTCCCCAGGTCGAAGCGGCGGGTACGCGCCAGGGCCGGCACGAATGCCACGCCGCCCTGGCGCGACACCAGCACTTCGGCGGCCTGCTCCAGCGATGGCAGCGCAATCATGTCAATACCCCCACATCGGTCCACGCCTGCCGCACCGCCGCCTGGGCCGCGCCATGGCGGCCGGCCTGCTCCACCGACAGGCGCGCGAACAGCGCGAAATCGGCCTGCGGCGTCAACGCCGGCAGGCGCAGCGTGTCGTACCAGATCCGGCCGGCCACCTCCCAGGCATGGCCGCCCAGCGCGATGGCGGCCAGGTGGAAGGCGCGGTTGGGTATGCCGGAATTGATATGCACGCCGCCATTGTCCTCGCCGGTGTGCACGAAGTCCCGCATGTGTCCCGGCTGCGGGTCGCGCCCCAGCAGGGGATCGTCGTAGGCGCTGCCGGGCTGCGCCATCGAACGCAGCGCGCGCGCCCGGACCTTGGCGGTGAACAGCCCCGCGCCGATCAGCCAGTCCGCCTGGTCGGCGCGCTGGCCCGCCGCATGCTGCTTGACCAGCGAACCGAACACATCGCACAGGGATTCGTTCAACGCGCCCGACTGGCCTTCGTAGCGCAGGCCGCCTTCGTGGTCGATCACGCCATGCGTCAGCTCGTGGGCGACGATGTCCACCGCGATGGTGAAACGGTTGAACACGTCGCCGTCGCCGTCGCCGAACACCATCTGCGCGCCGTTCCAGAACGCGTTGTCGTAGTCCTCGCCGTAGTGCACGCTGGCCACCAGCGGCCGCCCCGCCCCGTCGAGCGAATGGCGGCCGTAGGCCTGCCAGAACAGCGCATAGGTCGCGCCCAGGTGATCGTAGGCTTCGTTGACCGCCACGTCGGCTTGGGCGGGCTGCCCTTCGGATCGCACCAGCGCGCCCGGCAATTGCAGGCCGCCGCCGGCGTCGTGCACCTGCCGGTCGGCCTGCCCCGGCGCGCGCGCCGACGCGGGCGCCGGCGGCGCAGCGAGGCGCACGGCCCGCTGGCTGGAATCGATGCGCAAGGTGTTGACGGCGCACGCGCTCAGGCGCGCGTCGGCGGCCTGCGCCAGCCGATCCAGCAGATAGGGAGGCACCACGCGCGGGCGCGCGCCTTTCGACATTGGCCGCTTCATCGCATTCCTCCTGCCAGGCTACGGGGCGCCCGTTACCCGCCACGGGCGCATGTCCCATTCCAGCAACTTTATCCTACCTATTCTCTCTTGTATTCTGAGCGGAATTTGCAATAATTAGCGCGCTTGTAAGGAAGTTCTCCTAACGCTTTTCTTTGCCCCTTACGCTCCCGTACGCCGATCAACTTCTGGAACATAGAGATCCCCATGATTAAATCTGACGACGCCGGCAAGCTGATTCTTCGCCTTGCGCTGGGCATTCTGGTCATCATGCACGGTCTGGCCAAACTGAGCAGCGGCGTGGGCGGCATCGCCGGCATGCTGTCTTCGCACGGCCTGCCCGGCTTCCTCGCCTACTTCGCCTACGTCGGCGAAATCGTCGGCCCCCTGCTGGTCATCCTGGGCATCTATTGCCGCCTGGGGGCCCTGCTGGTGGTCATCAACATGGTGGTGGCCATTCTGCTGGCGCACATGGGCCAACTGTTTGCCATCAGCAACACCGGCGGCTGGGCCCTGGAGCTCCAAGGCATGTTCCTGTTCGGCGCGCTGGCCCTGGCCTTCATGGGCGCGGGCCGCTTCAGCCTGGCTGGATCGGGCGGCCGCTGGAACTGAGCGCCGCGCCGCGATCGCAGGGCCGCCCCGGGGCGGCCCTGTTTTTTTGGACGCTTGGTAATCAACTGTCACGCTTGTTGTGTTTCCAACCCGTTACGCTGGCGAACCCCCAGGCCGAAACAATGGCCTAATCCTGACATCGGGATTTATGGACGCCGCTCGCGGTGGATTGCCATGCCTACTGCCAAAGCCCCTCTCGCCGCCCTGGCCCTGGCCCTGGGCGTGAGCACGCCGCCTGCCCTGGCGCAGGTCGGCTACGACCCTGAACCGGCCTACGACGAGCCGGCCGGCGCCGACCCCGCCGCCGCCAACCTGGCGCCCGTCGAAGTGGCCCGCGAAGCGCCGCCGCCCCTGCCGGTCTACCAGCAGCCGCCCGTGCCGGGCGACGGCTACATCTGGGTGCCGGGCTATTGGGCCCTCAATGCCCTGGGCTTCTACTGGGTGCCCGGCGCCTGGATGCTGGCGCCTTATCCGGGCGCGTTGTGGACGCCAGGCTACTGGGCCTACGATGCCGGCTACTACCGGTGGCGGCGCGGCTATTGGGGCCCGCACATCGGCTTTTACGGCGGCATCAACTATGGCTACGGCTACATCGGCTTCGGCTACGTGGGCGGCTACTGGAACCGCGACCGCTTCTATTACAACCGCGCCGTCACCAACGTGAACATCACGCGCGTCACCCACGTCTACGAACGCAGGGTGGTCGTCCAGCACATCGACAAAAGCCGCGTCAGCTACAACGGCGGGCCGCGCGGCATCCAGCGGCGCGCCGACCCGCGCGAGATGGCCGCCGCGCGCGAACGCCACACGCCGCCCACCGACATGCAGCGCGACCACGCCCGCCAGGCCGGCCGCGACCGCGCCCAGTTCGACGGCGGCGCGCGCCGCGGCCCGGCCCGCACCGCGCTGGAACACCCGCTGTCCGAGCGCGGCCGCGACAAGGCCGCGCCTTCGCCCGGTGCGCGGGGGCCGACCGACCATGGCCGCCCCGGCCAGGACCGCGCCTACGGACAAGGCGGCGGCCCGCGCGCCGGCGACATGCCCGCGCCGCGCGGGGACGCACGCGCCAACCCGGACGGCGGCCCGCGCCACACCGGCGCGCGCCCGGAAAGCAGCCGCCGCAGCGAAACCATGCCGCGCCAGGAAAGCGCCCCGCGCCAGCACAACGCGCCGCGCCCCGAGCGCGCACGGGCGGCTGAACCGCGGCGCGACGCCGGCGGCGCGCCCGACCGGGCATCGCGCCCCGCGCCGGCGCCGCGCGCCGAATCGCGCCCCCAGGCCGAGCGCGCCGCCTCGCAGCCACGCTCGCCCGGCCGCCAGGAAGGCGCGGGCAAGGCCGAGCGCGGCCCGGGCGAACGCGGCAACGGCGGCGGACGCGGGCGCGATGGCTAGGCTTCTTGCCGCCGTGCTGGACCGATCCGCCACGCCGCCGCTACAGTAAGGGCGTCGGTCCGCCTCGCCGGGCCCTTTCCGTCCGGAGTCATCATGTCACGCCCCGCACTGCTGTTGGCCGCCCTCCTGTCGATCGCGGCGCCCGCCGCGCATGCCGCCCTGCCGGTGGGCGCGGCCGCGCCCGGATTCAGCGCGCAGGCTTCGCAAGGCGGCAATACCTTCACCTTCGAGCTGGCGCAGGCGCTGCGGCAGGGGCCGGTAGTGCTGTATTTCTACCCGGCGGCCTTCACCCAGGGCTGCACCATCGAGGCCCGCAATTTCGCCGAGGCGATCGACCAGTATCGGGCGCTGGGCGCCACCGTCATCGGCGTCTCCGGCGACGATATCGAAACCCTGCGCAAATTCTCGGTCAGCGAGTGCCGCGGCAAGTTTCCGGTGGCCGCCGATGCCGACGGCGCCATCATGAAGGCCTACGACGCCGTGCACGACAAGCGGCCCGAATACGCCCAGCGCATTTCGTACGTGATATCGCCGCAGGGCCGCATCGTCTACGAATTCACGGACATGAGCCCGGATCGCCACGTCGCCAACACCCTGCAGGCCTTGCGCGACTGGCAGGCCAGCAGGAAATAAGCTCCGGAATCGTCCGGCTTATCGCATCAATTCAACCTACAGCACCGTCAATGCGGCAACCGTAAACTGAGCGCGTTGTCGTTGCAGCTGCGGCATGCCCGCCGCAGCCACCATGGTGCATTTCCCCCCTCTCGTTCTGAGCAAATCCTGTTCAGGCGGCAGCATCTCGTCAGATGCCTGCCGCTGCTCTCCGCTGACAGGACATCGCCCAGATGAAGTACGTTTCCCTAGCAGGCCTGGCAGCCGCGCTGCTGGCCCTGCCCGCCCCGGCCACGGCGCAAGCCCGGCCCGCTACCTACGAACTCGACAGCATCCTGGTAGAGGGCGAGGCGCCTGCCCAGGCCAGCACCTTCACCGAAACTGCCGACGACTTCGCCCGCAACAATGTGCATGACGCGCGCGACCTGCTGCGCGAACACACCGGCGTATCCGTGGTTGAAGCGGGCCGCGCCGGCGGCAACGGCTTCGCCATCCGCGGCGTCGAAGGCAACCGCGTGGCCATCACCGTCGACGGCGTGGCCCAGGCCGACAACATCCTGCCCGCCGTCTACGCCGGCTACGGCTACTTCAACGGCAACCGCAACGATGTCGAACTCGAGCACATGCGCGAAGTCACGGTGCACAAGGGCGCCCATTCGTTCGAAGCCGGCAGCGGCGCCATCGGCGGCGCCGTGCAGTACCGCACCAAGGAGCTCGACGACTTCGTGGCCACCGACCGCGACGTCGGCGCCTTCCTGAAAAGCGGCTATGCGTCGCGCAACCGCGAATGGCTGGCCGTGGCGGGCGCCGGCGTGCGCCTCGGAAAAGGAGGCTTCCTGCTGCAGCACACGCGGCGGCGCGGCCACGAGATGCGCGCCTACGGCGACGGCGCGGATGTAACGGGGCCGGCACGCGGCCTGGCCGACCCCGCCCGGCGCCGGGCGCAGGGCTGGCTGGCCAAGCTGCGCCTGTGCAACGACGGCCCGCATTGCGCCTCCCTGGGTTACGAAGGGCGCGATCTCCACACCCACACCGACGAGTATTCGTACTCGCCGGTATTCGGCCAGCAGCGGCGCGCACGCGACAGTTCGCCCTACCGGCGCTTCTCGGCCGGCTATGCCTGGACGCCCGCCGACCATCGCTGGCTGCGCTCGCTGGGCCTGGACTACCATCGGCAGGACATCGATCTGCACGCCGTCACCGAAAACCTCTCGTTGCGCGATCCCGGCTTCGTCGACCAGCGCTATGACCGCAGCCTGGCGCACCGCACCGACCGCTACGTGCTGAACTGGGAGGCCAGGCCGTTCGACGCCGGCGCCGTCCACCGCCTGCATGGCGACGCGAGCTGGACACGCACCGACTGGAACAACCACAACGTCGACGAACTGTTCTTCCGCGATTCGCCCGGCGGCGTATCGCGCTACCGTATCAGCAACCCGGTACGCACCCGCGCCTTCAGCATCGGCGTGGCCGACGACATGCAATGGGGGGCCGACTGGCAGGTGCGCGCCGGGCTGCGCCACGACCGCTATCGCCACCAGATCGAGCGCGCGGCCGACAACCAGAACCCGGCCAGCTACGACATGGGCGGCGCCCGCTATGGCGCCACCACCTGGTTCGCCACGGTCTCGCACGCGCTGTCCGGGCAACTGCAGCTGTCCTATGCGGCCGCCAGCGGCTTTCGCGCGCCCAATGCGCGCGAGCTGTATTTCGAGTTCCGCCGCGGCGACAACTATCTCGACCCCAACCCGGGCCTCAGGCCCGAAACGGCGCTCAACCAGGAAGTCACCCTGAGCTGGGAATCGCCTCGCGCGCAGGCCGCCGTGGCGCTGTTCCAGTCAGACTACCGGCACTTCATCGAAGAGCGCCACACCGAGGTGGAGGCGCCCAACCCTTACTACGAGCAGACCCCGGAAGACATCCGCAAGCTGTATCCGGACCTGGTCAAGCCCACCACGGTGCAAAGCCATTTCCGCCACGAAAACGTCGACCGCGCGCGGGTACGCGGGCTGGACTTCCAGGCGCGCGTCAATCTGCACGGCTGGCTGGGCGTGCCGCGCGGCTGGTCGGCAGACCTGCGCCTGACCCATGCGCGCGGCCGCACCAGCCTGGGCGACGGCATGCGCGCGCTGCAACCGTTCAAGGCCGTGCTGGGCCTGGCGTACCAGCATCCCGGCAACCAGTGGGGCGTGCGCGCCACCGCTACCTATCTGGGCGCCAAGCGGGCTCGCGACAC
The DNA here is from genome assembly GCF_002119705.1 of Bordetella genomosp. 6. NCBI lineage: Bacteria > Pseudomonadati > Pseudomonadota > Betaproteobacteria > Burkholderiales > Alcaligenaceae > Bordetella > Bordetella genomosp. 6. The sequence goes on along the minus strand of NZ_CP021107.1, from coordinate 2,142,133 downwards.
CCTGCGCACCACATACGGCTGGCGCGGCGCGGTGCGCCGTCCGGCCCGCCATCTCAACGCCGCCGCCTGGGTGGCGAATCTACATGGCCACGTGCGCCTGACCCGGCGTTTCACGCTCAACCTGACCGTCAACAATGTCTTCAACCGGCGCTACGGCACCTGGGACAGCCTGCGCAGCATTCCCGAAAGCGGCACCACCAATATGGTCGACCGGCAAGGACGCGGCCTGGCGCGCTTTACCGCGCCAGGCCGCAATTACGCCCTCAATCTGGTGGGCAGGTTCTGAAGCCGCCGCTTACGGCAGGATTTCGCGTACCGTCTCGGCCGGGCGGCACAGGCGTGCGCCGCGCTCGGTCACGACGAACGGCCGGTTGATCAGGATGGGATTGTCGACCATGGCGTCGAGCAGGCCCTCGTCGTCCACGCCGTCCAGGCCCAGCTCCTGGTAGATCGACTCCTTGGCGCGCACCGCCTCGCGCACGCTCAGCCCGGACTGCTGGATCAGGCCGGCCAGCGTCTGGCGCGACGGCGGCGTCTTCAGATACTCGATGATGGTGGGCTCGATGCCCGCGTCGCGCAGCATTTGCAGCACGTTGCGCGACGTGCTGCAACGCGGGTTGTGGTAGATGGTGGCAGACATGCAGACTCCTCGGTGGAACATCAGGCCACCCTATAGTCTACCCGCGGCCGCCGGCTTTCAGCGAAACGGCCACACGGTCGGGTGCGAGCCCGGCGGCATGGCCGGCCGCGTCCAGCGCGCCGGCGTCAACGAGAACTGCGCCGCGTGGCGCACCGCCGTCAGCTCGCCGAACCCGGACTCCTCGGTGTACAGCAGCTCCTCGATCGGCGGCATCGGACAGGCGAGCCCGCCGGGCACGCGTCCCAGCTCGCGCAGCCAGCGCGCCGTGCTGGCCAGCGACACGCGCACGTGCCAGCTGCCGCCCTCGATGCGCTGGCGCGCCAGCGCGGCCAATGCCCCGAAGGCCATCAGGTAGCCGCTGGCATGATCGAGGATCTGCACCGGCATGGCCTTGGGGGCCTGCTGGCCTGCCGCCTCGGCCTCGGCATGGTTGAAGCCCGTGGCCGTCTGCACCAGCGAGTCGAAGCCGCGCCGGCCGGCCCACGGGCCGCTATCGCCGTAGGCCGACAGCGACACATACACGATGCCCGGGCGGATGCGCGCCGCGTCCTCCGGGCCGAAACCCAGCGCCTGCAGGCCGCCGGGCCGGTAGCCCTGGACGAACACATGCGCGCCGCGCAACAGATTGCCCAGCGCAATCCGGCCGTCGGCGGTCTCGAGATCGGCGTGCACCGACAGCTTGCCGCGGCTGGTGTCGATGATGTTGTCGATATTGGGCAGGTGCGGCGAATTGATCAGCATCACGTCGGCGCCGTAGGCGGCCAGCGCGCGCCCGCACACCGGGCCGGCAATGATGCGCGTGAGGTCGAGCACGCGGATGTCCTGCAGCGGCGTGGCCTCGTGCCCGTACCTGGGCAGCGGCCGCGGATCGGCGTTATCGATGCGTTCGATGCGCACCACCGGCTGCGAGGCGGTCGCCAGGCCTTGCGGGTGGCGGTCCCATTGGTCGAAGCTGCGCATGGCGGCGACCACCATGCCGGCATCGGCGGCGACTTGCTCGAAATCGCCCGCGCGCCAGCGCGCCAGGGCCCGCTCGACCATTTCGCGGGTCGCCGTCTCGCCGGGCGGACAGCCCAGCAGCGCCAGCGCGCCGTCGCGATGGTGCGGGAAATTGGCGTGGATGCGCACCCAGCCGCCGTCGCCGCATGGGTAGACGCCGGTGATCTTGTCCCAGATATTGGGCGTCACGCCGTTGATCTTGAAGTAGCTGCGGCACTCCTGCGCCGCGTGGCGCATGTCCACCGCCACGCGCTGGCGCTGGCCGCCGCGCAGGTGCCAGATCTCGGCCGCGGCCAGCGCGGCGGCCGCGATGCTGGCCTGGGCGGCCGTGCCGACGGCGAACGACGAGGGCAGCACCGGCTCGGCGCCACGCAGCTCGAGGTGGTCGAGCGCCTCGTCGGGCAGGCCCGCGGCGCCCCACAGGTTCTGCAGGGCTACCCGGGCCCCCTTGGCGGTATGTGCTTGCCCTCGCGCCACGGGCGGGTGGAGATCCATCAGGTTTCCCATTGCAGTCTTCAGTGCTCACGAGCCGATGAGGCGATTACATGTCCAGCCCTGTGTTGCGTCAAGATGTAGGCGACTCGACGGTGTTTCACGAATTGACCGCCCGGGGGGGCGCCACTGGCCGCGTCCCTGGCCTCGACGTCACATCTGTTTGTAAATTTTACATAGGGTGTGACGCGGGCGCCGCGCCTTAGCCGCCCTGCTGCGCGGCGTCTTCGCGCGCCAGCCGCCGCAGGAAGACCTGCAATTCCTTGACCACCTGCTGGTCGCCGCGCGACTGCGCGGCCGCCAGTCCGCTTTCCCACGCCTGGCGCGCGCCGGCGCGGTCGCCCAGCCCCTGCAAGGCCTTGCCCAGCCACTTCCAGGCGACCGAATAAGTGGAATCGAAATCGAGCGCCGCGCGCAGGTGCGGCAGCGCCGCGTCGAATTGCTCGTGTTCGGCGTACGTCTTGCCCAGCGTGAAACGCAACAACATGTTGTCGGTGCCCTGCGCCAGCATGGCTTCCAGGCGCTCGGTCATGGCTTGCATAAGGTCTTCTCCTGCAAAGGCGCCCCAGGGCGCCGCGTCCGTCCATGATAGGCCAGCTCCCCGCGTGGCGCCGGCATCTCCGCGTTCCGACAGGGGAAAACCGTCTGTGTCGGTGCGTATCAAATCGATGTGCGCGGCGAATTATTCGGCCATAGTGCGATCCGATACATGAACAATGCAGGAACCCTCTGTGCCATCGATCATGCCGTTTCCATCGTGGATGCAATCCTGGCGCCTGCTGGCCGGCGCCGCCCTGCTGGCCGGCGCGGCGGCCGTCGCGCCGATCGCGCCCGCCGCCGCGCAAGCCGCCGCGGCGGGTCCGCAGCGCCTGGCCGCCCAGGTCGACCGCGTCAGCTGGGGCGTCACGCCCGCCGAGCTGGCCCGCGCGCAGCGGCTGAGCTGGACCGTCTATCTGCAGGAACAATTGCGACCGCGACCGGCCGCGCTGCCGCCCGCGGTGCAGGCCCGGATCGACGCCCTGTCGATCACGCGCGTGCCGGCGCGCGACGCCTTGCTGGCGCAGCGCGAGCAGACCGCGAAGATCCGCCAGATCGAAGACCCCGCCCGCAAGCTGGCGGCCTCGCGCGAGAACCGCATGGTGTCGCGCCAGCGGGCCAACGAGACCATGCAGCGCGCCGTCTGGCTGGCGCTTTATTCCCCCAACCAGTTGCAGGAGCAGATGACCTGGTTCTGGATGAACCATTTCAGCGTCTACGCCGGCAAGGCCAATGTCGGCACGGTGCTCGACGCCTACGAAGACCAGACCATACGGCCGCATGCGCTGGGCAAGTTCCGCGACCTGCTGGCCGCGACCGCCCGCTCGCCCGCCATGCTGATCTACCTGGACAATATCCGCAACAGCGCCGGCCACATCAACGAGAACTACGCGCGCGAACTGCTGGAGCTGCATACCCTGGGCGTGCAAGGCGGCTACAGCCAGCGCGACGTGCAGGAACTGGCGCGCGTGCTCACCGGCGTGGGCCTGAACCAGACCGGCGAGGCGCCGCGCGTCAAGGCCGCGCAGCGCGAGCTGCTGGTCGAAGACGGCCTGTTCCTGTTCGACCCGGGGCGCCATGACCACGGCGACAAGACTTTGCTGGGCCACACCATACGCGGCGGACGCGGACTGGCCGAGCTGGACGAGGCGCTCGACCTGCTGGCGCGCCATCCCGCCACCGCCCGGCACGTCAGCCGCAAGCTGGCGCAGTACTTCGTGGCCGACCAGCCGCCCGATGCGCTGGTGCAGCGGATGGCGCGCGCATTCCAGGACAGCGACGGCGACATCGCCGCCACGCTGGCCGCCATGTTCGAGTCGCCCGAATTCGAGGCTTCGCTGGCGCGCGGAAAATTCAAGGATCCCGCGCACTATCTGTATTCGGCCCTGCGCCTTGCCTATGGCGGCAGGGAGCCGCTGCGCAATCCCGACGCGGCGCTGGACTGGCTCAAGCGCATGGGCCAGCCGCTCTACCAGCGGCTGACGCCGGACGGCTATCCCATGAACGAATCCGATTGGGCCGGCTCGGGGCAGATGACCACGCGCTTCGAGGCGGCGCGCGCCATCGCCGCCGCGCCCGCGACCTTCTATCGCGCCGACCGCGACGACAGGCCGCGCGTGCCGCCCCTGCCGGCCCTGGCCCAGGCCTACGGCGCCGGCGCGGGACCGTTCTCGGCCCTGTCGCCGGCCACGCGCCGCGCCATCGAATCGGCCCCCAACGTACGCGACGCCAACACCTACCTGCTGGCCTCGCCCGAATTCATGCGCCGCTGAACGCCCGCATCCCAGGAATCGCCATGCACCGACGCCAACTGCTCAAACTGGCCGCCGCCGCCCCGCTGACCCTGTACGGCAGCCGCTTGCTGGCCGCCGGACCGCGCGACACCCGCCTGCTGGTGGTGTTCATGCGCGGCGCCTACGACGCCGCCAGCCTGCTCGTGCCCACCGCCAGCGATTTCTATTACGAGTCGCGACCGCACATCGCCATCGCCCGCGACGCCGCCACCGCGCTGGCCGACGGCTGGGCCCTGCACCCCGCCGTCAAGGACAGCCTGCTGCCCTTCTACCAGCGCGGCGAGCTGGCCTTCGTTCCGTTCGCCGGCACCGACGATGCCAGCCGCAGCCACTTCGAGACGCAGAACCGCATCGAACTGGGCCGCGCCGGCGGCGGCGCCGCCGCGCCCGCCTCCGGCTTTCTCAACCGGCTGGCCGCCCAGCTCGACGGCAAGGCCGGCAGGCCGGCCGCCTTTACCGAGGACGTGCCGCAGATCTTTCGCGGCCAGGCGCGCGTACCCAATATCGACCTGGGCGGCGCCAACCGCAAGTCGCGGCTGACGACCGACAGCAGCAGCGCCATCGCGCAGATGTACCGGGGCACCGGCCTGGATGCCTCGGTCAACGAAGGCCTGGCCGCCATGGGCCAGGCGCGCGCCGCGCTGGAGGCCGAAATGCGCGAGGCCAATGGCGGCGCCGGCAGCACCGAGAAACTGGAACAGGAGGCGCGCCGCATCGGCGCCTTCATGGCCGAGCGCTACAACCTCGGCTTCGTGGATGTGGGCGGGTGGGACACCCACGTCGGCCAGGGCGCCGCCAGCGGCGTGCTGGCCACCAAGCTGGGCCAGCTGGGACGCGCGCTGGCCGCCTATGCGCAGGCGATGGGGCCGGCCTGGCGCCATACGACCGTGGTCGTCATCAGCGAATTCGGCCGCACCCTGCGCGAGAACGGCAACAAGGGCACCGACCACGGCCATGGCAGCGTGTACTGGGTGCTGGGCGGCGGCGTGCGCGGCGGACGCATCGCCGGCGAGCAGGTGGCGGTCGGGCGCGATACCTTGTTCCAGGATCGCGACTACCCCGTGCTGACCGACTACCGCGCGCTGTTCGCGGGCCTGTTCGGCCGCCTGTACGGGCTCGACGCGCAACGCCTGCAGGCCGTCTTTCCGGGGGCGCGTCCGCTCGATCTCAAGCTGGTCTGACGCGGCGCCACGGACGGCGCGCTGGCGCTACACTGGCCACGCAGGCCGCTGCGGCCTGAACCGTCCCCCTGGAGAGCCTGCATGAACACCATGTATGACTTCAGCGCCCCCACCATAACCGGCGCCGAGCGCGCGCTGGCCGATTTCCGCGGCCAGGTGGCGCTGGTGGTCAATGTCGCCTCGCGCTGCGGATTCACGCCCCAGTACTCGGGCCTGGAGGAACTCTACCGCTCGTACCGCAACGAAGGCTTCGCCGTGCTGGGATTCCCGTGCAACCAGTTCGGACGCCAGGAGCCGGGCGACGAAGCGGCCATCGCGCAGTTCTGCGAAACCCAGTACGCCATCAGCTTCCCGCTGTTCGCCAAGATCGAGGTCAACGGCGCCCACGCCCACCCGCTGTACCGCTGGCTGAAGGCGCGCAAGCCCGGCCTGCTGGGCACCCGCGCCATCAAATGGAATTTCACCAAATTCCTGGTCGGGCGCGACGGCCTGCCGCTGCGCCGCTACGCGCCCGCCCACACGCCCGAATCGCTGCGCCACGACATTGCGCGCGCCTGCGCCGCGCCCGGCCCCACGCCCTAGCGGCGCCCCTGCCCGACCCGCGAACGTGGACATGGCGCGCCGGCGCGGCGCGACCCGCTATCATGACGGCTGCCCGCCGGCTCCGCCCGGCATTCGCTCAGGACGCGCCATGATAGATCTCTACTACTGGACGACTCCCAACGGCCACAAGATCACGCTCTTTCTCGAAGAGACCGGCCTGCCGTACCGCATCCACCCCGTCAACATCAGCAAGGGCGAACAGTTCCAGCCGGAATTCCTGGCCATCGCGCCCAACAACCGCATCCCGGCCATCGTCGACCAGGCGCCGGCCGACGGCGGCGCGCCGATCCCGCTGTTCGAGTCCGGCGCCATCCTGCTGTACCTGGCCGAGAAGACCGGCCGCTTCATCCCCGCCGACCTGCGCGGGCGCGCCGACGTGCTGCAGTGGCTGTTCTGGCAGATGGGCGGACTGGGCCCCATGGCCGGCCAGAACCACCACTTCTCGGCCTATGCGCCCGAGCGCATTCCGTACGCCATCGAACGCTACGTCAAGGAAACCAACCGCCTGTATGGCGTGCTCGACCGCCAGCTGGCGCAGCGCGAGTTCATCGCCGGCGACTACTCCATCGCCGACATGGCGGCCTATCCCTGGATCGTGCCGCACGAGCGCCAGGGCCAGGACCTGAACGACTTTCCGCATCTCAAGCGCTGGTTCGAGGCCATCGGCGCCCGTGCGGCCACGCAGCGCGCCTATGCGCTGGCCGACCGGATCAACACCAAGCCGTCGGTCGACACCGAGGAATCGCGCCGCGTGCTGTTCGGCCAGACGGCCGCCAACGTGCGCCGCTGAACGAGGCCGCCATGACCGCCACCCTCAGCTTCCGCCGCGCCGCCGCGACCGACCTGCCGGCCATCATCGCGCTGCTGGCCGACGACGCCCTCGGCCAGCAGCGCGAAGACCCGGCCATGCCGCCGCAACCCGCCTATCTGGCCGCCTTCGGCGCCATCGACCGCGACCCGAACCAGTTCCTGGCGGTGATCGAGCGGGCCGGCCAGGTCATCGGCTGCCTGCAGCTCAGCTTCATCCCCGGCCTGTCGCGCCGCGGCCTGTGGCGCGGGCAGATCGAAAGCGTGCGGGTGGCGGCCAGCGAGCGCGGCGCCGGCACCGGCCGCGCGCTGTTCGAGTGGGCCATCGCCCAGTGCCGCGACAAGGGCTGCGGGCTGGTGCAGCTGACCACCGACAAGCAGCGCGCCGACGCCCGGCGCTTCTACGAATCCCTGGGTTTCAAGGCCTCGCACGAAGGCATGAAGCTGGAACTGGCATGAAAGGAATCGCGGCCATGCATGGCGAATACAAAGTCCCCGGCGGCAAGCTGGTCGTCATAGACCTGGAAGTCGCGCAGGGCCGCCTGCGCCAGGTGCGCCTGTCGGGCGACTTCTTCCTCGAACCGCCCGAAGCGCTGGAAGCCATCAACCACGGCCTGGACGGCCTGCCGGCCGACGCCGGCGCCGAGGGCATCGCGCAGGCCGTGCGCGACGCCTTGCCGGCCGAGGCCGAGCTGTTCGGCTTCAGCCCCGAAGCCGTAGCCGTGGTCGTGCAGAGGGCGCTGTCATGAACCGCACCGCCTGGACCGACTACGACTGGCAACTGATCCACCCGGGCCCGCTGCCGCCGGCCCTGCACATGGCGCTGGACGCCGCCATCACCGACGAGGTCGGCGCGGGCCTGCGCCCGCCCACGCTGCGCATCTGGGAATGGTCGCAGCCGGCCGTCATCATCGGGCGCTTCCAGTCGCTCAGGAACGAAGTGGACCCCGATGGCGCGCGCCGCCACGGCGTGACCGTGGTGCGCCGCGTCAGCGGCGGCGGCGCGATGTTCGTCGAGCCCGGCAACACCATCACCTATTCGCTGAGCGTGCCGCAGGCCCTGGTGGCCGGCATGAGCTTCCAGGAGTCGTATGCTTTCCTGGACGCCTGGGTCATCCGCGCGCTGCACGAGCTGGGCATCAAGGCCTGGTACCAGCCGCTCAACGACATCGCCTCGGACTCGGGCAAGATCGGCGGCGCCGCCCAGGCGCGCCGCGCCGGCGCGGTGCTGCACCACGTCACCATGTCGTACGACATCGATGCCGACAAGATGGTCGAGGTGCTGCGCATCGGCCGCGAAAAGCTGTCCGACAAGGGCACGACCAGCGCCAGGAAGCGCGTGGACCCGCTGCGCAGCCAGACCGGCCTGGCTCGCGATACCATTATCGAACGCATGCTGCAGACCTTTGCCGGCATGTGCCGCCTGACGCCCGCCGAGATCGGCGAGGCCACCATGCAGGCGGCGCAGCGCCAGGCCGAGGAGAAATTCTCCAGCCCCGAGTGGACCGCCCTCGTTCCCTGATGCCTTCCGCCCTCTTGGAGCACCGCCCATGAAGTACCGCGCGACCGCGCTGCCCCCGCCCCCTCTGAAACTGCTTTGCGCCGCCGGCGCGCTGGCCTTGCTGGCCGCCTGCGGCAGCGCGCCGCCGGCCGACATCACGCTGGCCGGCGCCACGCCCGCCGCGGCCGGCGCCCAGCCGGCCACCATCGGCGACGTGCGCACCGAGCGCATCCAGTGGGCCAGCGCCAAGCCGGGCTGCACCGGCGAATGCCCGCGCATCGAGATCGACAGCGTGTCCTTTCCCGGCATCCCCGCGCTGAGCGAGATGGTCGACCGCCAGCTGGCGGCCATGACCGGCGTGGACCAGAACCTGCGCGGCCGCTACCAGACGCTGTCCGAATACACGCAGTACTTCTGGAAAACCGCCCAGGCGCGCGACGCCACCTATTTCAAGGCCAGCGTCAAGGACGTGGTGGGCGACATCGTCGCCGTCGAGCTGGGCACCACCCAGTTCCTGACCGGCGCGGCGCATGGCATCCCCGCCACGCACTACCTGAACTGGCAGCGCGGCCAGGGCCGGCCCCTGACGCTGGACGAAGTCCTGATCCCCAGCCGCAAGGCCGAGTACGTCGCCGCCATGCGCGAAGCGCATCAGCGCTGGCTCGCCGCCAACGAAGACGCGCAACGCGACCGCGCCGCCTACGACCGCATGTGGCCATTCCAGGAAACCACCAACTTCGCCCTCACGCGCAAGGGGCTGGTGGTCAAGTACGACGCCTATACCATCGCGCCGTATTCGCACGGGCAGCCGGAAATCCTCATCCCCTACGAGCGCCTGCGCGGCGTGCTGCGCCCCGAGTTCATCCCGGCGGCCTGAGCGCCTGCGGCGGACCACGGCGAACAACGCGGCGCAAGGCCTGTTGTTCGCCCCTTTGCCGCGCGCCGGCCGCGCTTATCATCCGGCTGCCGCGCAGCGAGCGCCCCTCTATGACCGCACCGCCCATGACCGAATCCTCCCGCCCCACGCCCGCCACCATCCTGCTGTACACCGAGGAGCAGCGCGGCAACCAATGGGTCGAGTCCGTCGTCGTCGGCATGCTTTCGGACATCTCGGGCGCCGACAAGCTGGTGGTCATCAAGGATCCGCACAGCGGCATCAAGTTCGTCTACCGCGTCGAGCACGACTGCAACAACCTGGACGCGGCCGCCATCACCGAGCTGGACGAGACCCATTTCGACGGCAAGCGCTCCACCGCCATCAACGGCATGAACTACCGGATGGGCGACCCCGACAGCGCGATGAAGCTGCTGCGCGCCAAGCCGCGCTGGATCCAGGACAAGGGCGCCGTGCTGTCGGTGCTGCTGCGCAACGCCGCCGCGCGCAGCACCAGCTTCGTCAGCCGCCGCATCGACCGCGAGCGCCTGACGCGCGTGCCGGCCGATGTGCCGGTCGAGCGCCTGCCGCAGGCCTGACAAGCGCGGGCTCGCGCCCATTCCACGTTACAATTGCCGCCTGTCTCCACGGACGCCGCGCGCGGCCCGTCTGTATCCGTTCCCACCAGTGCGGCGCCCGCCCGACGCCGTTCGCCGAACCCATACATGCCCTTCAAAGACCAGCTTTTTCTCGCCAGCCAGTATCTCGCTCCGCATCACCTGGTCTCGCGCCTGATGGGCCGCGCGGCCGATTGCCGCGCCCCCGAAATCAAGAACCGCATGATTTCGCGCTTCGTGCGCCGCTACAACGTCGACATGAGCGAGGCCCTGGTCGAGGACCCGCTGGCCTACGCCAGCTTCAACGACTTCTTCACCCGCGCCCTCAAGCCGGACGCCCGCCCGCTGGACGACGAGCCCGGCGCGGCGCTGTGCCCGGCCGACGGCGCCATCAGCCAGATCGGCGCCATCGACAACGGCCGCATCTTCCAGGCCAAGGGCCACAGCTTCGGGCTGACCGACCTCCTGGGCGGCGATGCCGAGCGCGCCGCGCCATTTGCCGGCGGCCAGTTCGCCACCATTTACCTCTCGCCGCGCGACTACCACCGCGTGCACATGCCTCTGGCCGGCACGCTGCGCGAGATGGTGCACGTGCCCGGCCGCCTGTTTTCGGTCAACCCGCTGACCGCGCGCAGCGTGCCGGAACTGTTCGCGCGCAACGAGCGCGTGGCCTGCCTGTTCGACACCGAGCATGGCCCCATGGCGCTGGTGCTGGTCGGCGCCATGATCGTCGCCTCCATCGAAACCGTCTGGGCCGGCCTGGTGACGCCCCACAAGCGCCAGGTGCGCAGCGTCCGCTACGACGACGCCGCCCGCGCGCCCATCCATCTGGACAAGGGCGCCGAAATGGGCCGCTTCAAGCTGGGCTCCACGGTCATCGTGCTGTTCGGCCCCAGGCGGGTGCGCTGGCTGGACCTGCCCTCGGTGCGCGGGCCCGTGCGCATGGGCGAAACGCTGGCCTTGCCCGTCAGCAGCGCCATTTCGTTTCCATAAAGCGAATAAACATCTCAAAATAAATTCGCTTTATCGACACATGAGGGCTTGCTAGATTGCGGCCTGGCCATTGCCGCCGTTTCTGGAGCCCTCATGCCGTCTTCCGCATTGCCCCTGCCCGCCGCGGCCCGCGCCGTCCGCCCCGCCGCCGTGCCTGCCTCGTTGCGCAGGCTGCTGTCGCTGGACGATTTCGAGGCGGCGGCGCGGCGCCGCCTGCCGCGGCCGATTTTCGGCTACGTGGCGGGCGCCGCCGAGGACAACCAGGCGCGCGACGACAACCGCCGCGCCTTCGCCGAATACGGATTCCTGCCGCGCGTGCTGGTGGACGTGTCGGCGCGCCATGCGCGCACCGAGATCTTCGGCCAGGAATGGGCGGCGCCCTTCGGCGTGGCCCCCATGGGCATCAGCGCCCTGTCGGCCTATCGCGGCGACATCGTGCTGGCCCGCGCGGCGCGTGCGGCGGGCATCCCCGCCATCATGAGCGGATCGTCGCTCATCCCGCTCGAGGAAGTCGCACGCCAGGCGCCCGGCACCTGGTTCCAGGCCTACCTGCCCGGCGACCCCGCGCGCATCGACGCCCTGATCGAGCGCGTGGCGCGCGCCGGCTACCGGACGCTGGTGCTGACCGTGGACATTCCGGTATCGGCCAACCGCGAGAACAATGTGCGCACGGGATTCTCCACCCCGCTCAGGCCCGGCCTGCGGCTGGCCTGGGACGGCCTCACCCGTCCGCGCTGGCTGGCCGGCACCTTCCTGCGCACCCTGTTGGCGCACGGGATGCCGCACTTCGAGAACTCCTTCGCCACGCGCGGCGCGCCCATCCTGTCGGCCAACGTGCTGCGCGATTTCTCGGCGCGCGACCACCTCGACTGGAGCCATGTGCGGCGCATCCGCCGGTCCTGGCGCGGCGAGCTGGTCATCAAGGGCATCATGCATCCGCGCGACGCCGCCCTGGCGCGCGCCCACGGGGCCGACGGCATCATCGTCTCGAACCATGGCGGACGCCAGCTCGATGGCGCCTGCGCGCCCTTGCGCGTGCTGCCCGACATCGCCGGGGCGGCCGGCCCCATGACTGTCATGATGGACAGCGGCATCCGGCGCGGCGGCGACGTGCTCAAGGCGCTGGCGCTGGGGGCGCGCTTCGTGTTCGTGGGCCGGCCCTTCAACTATGCCGCCGCCGTGGGCGGCGAAGCCGGCGTCGCGCACGCCATCGGCCTGCTGCGCGAGGAGATCGACCGCAACATGGCCATGCTGGGCATTACGCGCTGCGCCGCCATGGCGCCCGAGCTGCTGCGCCGCCTGTAGGGCGGGGCTCGCTCACTCCCAGGGAAAGTCGATCAGCTCGCCGTACAGGCGGCGCAGGGTCGCCTTGACCTCGGGCGAGGACTGGTAGATGCGGATGAAGGCCAGCAAGCGCGGGTCCTGGGCGCGCTCAGGCGTGGCGACCCAGCGGATGGCGTAGCGGCGCACGGTCTCGGGGTCGGTGTTGTCGAACGCCAGCCCGTCCTTTTCGTCGATGCCCGCGTGCTTGGCGAAGGTGGTGTAGGTGACAGAGGCCGTCACGTCGTCGAAGGTGCGCGCCGATTGCGAGCCTTCCAGCTGCACCAGCTTGATGCGCCGCGGATTGTCGGTGACGTCCTGCAGCGTGGCCTGGTGCCCCGCGCCGGGCTTGAGCCCGATCAGCCCGATCGAGGCCAGCAACTGCAGCGCGCGCCCGGTATTGACCGGGTCGTTGGGCACGGCGATGGTCGCCCCCTCGGGGATCGCGTCGCCTTTCTTCAGCTTCTTCGAGAACAGGCCGATGGTGGTGGAATAACCGTACGCGATCGGCGTGAGGTGCGTGCCCCGGCTGCGGTTGAACAATTGCAGGAAAGGCTCGTGCTGGAAGAAATTGGCGTCGATCGAGCCTTCGGCCGCGGCGATGTTGGGCATGACCCAGTCATTGAACTCGATCAGTTTGACCTCCAGCCCCTGCGCCCGGGCCTGCGCGATGGCGATCTCGGTGGCCTCGTTGGCCACGCTGGCGATCACGCCTATGCGCAGCGGCGCCTGCTGCGCCGCGCCCACGGAGATGGCCGCGCACCACAGCGCCGCCGCCCCCAACCATTGCATCCAGCCGCCTCGAATCCGCATCGCCGTCCCGTCTTGCGCCAAAAGTCCCATTGTGCCGCACGGGTCGCGCGGCCGGGCCGGTAGCCCTGCGCCTGGCAAGGGGATCAGGCTGCTGCGGGACGGGCCAGCCGGTACAGGACGTGGCGCCGCAGGGCATGGCCGGCCGGCAGCAAGGGATGGTCGAAGTCGTCGGCCGCCGCGTGCGTCATGCCCAGCCGCGCCATGACGCGGCGCGACGCCACGTTGTGCACGGCGGTGAACGCCACCAGCTCGTCCAGGCCTGCCGCCTGGAAGCCATGCGTCACCGCGGCGGCCGCCGCCTCGGTGGCATAGCCCTGTCCCCACCAGGCATGCGCCAGCCGCCAGGCCAGCTCCACGCAGGGCGTGAAATGCGCCTCGAAACGCGGCACCGACAGGCCGACAAAGCCGATGAACGCCGCCTGCCCGGGTATCTCCACCGCCCACAGGCCGAAGCCGTGCCGCGCGAAACCGGCCCTGATGCGCGCGGCCAGGGCATCGCTTTCGGCGGGGGCGAGGACCTGCGGGAAGTGCGCCATGACGCGCGGGTCGGCGTTGAGCGCGGCAAACGGCGCCAGATCGGCGTCGCGCCAGGGGCGCAGCAGCAGACGCGGCGTACGCAAAGCGGGCGCGGCCTTCACTGGCGCGCTCCGCCGGGCGCCAGGCGCGGATCGTAGACGAACTTCTCGCGCCGCGCCACCCGCACGCTGGCGGCATCGGGATGCTGCGGATTGATCAGCAGATTGCAGTCGGGCACCCCGCGGCACGGCACGATGGCGCTGGGCAGTTGCAGCAGCGCCGAACCGTTGCCGCGCACCCAGGCGTCGCCGATGCGCTGCGACACTTCGGCAAACGGCACCGCGTCCCAGAATGGGTGGCGCTTGTGCAGCGCGTCGACCTCCAGCACCTGGCGCGCCTCGTACACCGCGCGCGGCACCACGATCTCGATCAGGTAGCGGTTGGCCTGCGCGGTGGCCGGCGCGGCGAAATGCACGACGGTCTCCAGCACCGCCAGCGCCACGCAGGACGAGGTGTACACCACGGCGGTGCCCGGGCTGTTGTAGCGCCCGCCCACTGCCGCCGCGCCGGCGCCGCTCAGGTCGTCGGCGCGGTACTTGCCCGCCGTGGTGGCGATGCGCCACAGCGATACGTGGCTCAAGCGTAGACCCCGGCGGCGGCGCGCGTCAGGGTATCCTCGACGATGCGGCTGCTGGCGTCCGAGGTCAGCAGCGACAGCGGTTTGACGTTGCCCAGGGCGGGCACCGGCGTATTGAGCCATTGCACCGCTTCGGCGTCGCCGCCCAGCACCTGGCGCGCCACCTTGGTCACGCGTGCCACCCGCGCCAGGCGGTCCGACTCGCCCAGGGGCAGCGCCTGCCCGTCGCGCATCCAGCGCGACAGGGAGGCGGCCTTCACCTCGGTGATGGCCATGATCTCGGCCTTGGGCACCTGCAGGTAATCGGCCGCATCGTCGAGCAGGCGCGGCGACAGCCCGCGCTGCACGCCATGCGCCATGGCGATCAGGGGGCTGTCGACCAGGTCGGCGAAGGAATCGACGCGCGCCTCTTGCTCGAGGGCGCGCTTGCGCGCCGCGGGCGGGCGCCGCTTGGGCGCGCCCCCGGCGGGGCTTTTCTCGGCGACGGCAATGCTCATGGCGGCCTCCTGTGCGGGCTGATGAATTCCATTTAGAAAATATTATATTCCATATGAAACCCCATCGCAAGACCGGGCGCGCCGCGCGCCGAAGCGCCGGCACCTTATCATAGGCATCTTTCGTATCCCGCAATGCAAGGAAACCCCATGACGGATCGGCAACTCATCGTGCTGGCGGCGCTCAACATCATGGTCGCCGTCGGCGCCGGCGCGTTCGGCGCCCATGGCCTCAGGCGCGTGGTCGACCCCACCCTGCTGGCCATCTGGCACACCGGCGTGCTCTATCACCTCATCCACGCGCTCGGCCTGTTCGTCGTCGCCCTGCTGGGCGCGCGCTTCGGCTCGCCCCTGCTGTCGATGGCCGGCCTGGTGATGTTCATCGGCATCGTGCTGTTCTGCGGCAGCCTGTACGTGCTGGTCCTGACCGGCACCCGCTGGCTGGGCGCCGTCACCCCGCTGGGCGGCGTGGCGTTCCTGCTGGCATGGGCCATGGTGGCCTGGGCGGCCTGGCGCGCGCCCGCATGATCGCAACGGCGAACACGCGCTCCGCTTCGCCGCTGGTCGGCATCGCCTGCGTCGCGGCGGGCATCTTCTGCCTGACGCTCAGCGACGCCCAGGCCAAGTGGCTGGGCGAGCGCTACAGCCCGGTTCAGATCCTGTTCCTGCGCGCGCTGATCGCCATGCCCTTCGTGCTGGCGCTGACCGCGTCGCTGGGCGGGCGGCGCGCCTTGCGCACGCAGTATCCGCTGGTGCACTTGATACGCGGCGCCATCAACGTCATCTCGGCCACCTTTTTCTACCTGGGCCTGCAGGCCCTGCCCCTGGCCGAGAACACCGCCATCGCGTTCGCGGCGCCGCTGTTCGTCACCGCGCTGTCGGTGCTGGTCCTGAAGGAGCGCGTCGACGCGGCGCGCTGGCTGGCGGTGGCGGCGGGCTTTGCCGGCGTGCTGGTCATCGTGCGGCCCGGCTCGGGCAGTTTCCAGGCGGCGGCGCTGTGGCCGCTGGCCACGGCGCTACTGTATGCCGTGATGATGCTGACCGCGCGCGCCATCGGCCGCGGCGAAAGCATGCTGACCACGATGTTCTATATCGTGGCCGGGCAGCTGCTGTGCAGCGCCCTGGCCGTGGCCTGGTTCTGGACCACGCCCGCCTGGGCCGATCTGCCCTTTTTCGCCGGCGTGGCGCTGTTCAGCACGCTGGGCCTGACGCTGATCACCCAGGGCTTTCGCATCGGACCGGCATCGGTGGTCGCGCCGTTCGACTACACCGGGCTGCTATGGGCCACGCTGCTGGGCTGGCTGTTCTGGCACGAGACGCCGGACCTGCTCGACTGCGTGGGCGCGGCCTTCATTGCCGGCAGCGGCCTGTACATCGCCTGGCGCGCCACCGGCCGGCGCCGCCGTTAGGCGCCGGCGCGGCTATTCGAGCGGGGGGTCGAAATGGCGCCGCAGCACCTGCGCCACGTTGGGCTCTTCGGCCGCCCGATGGGCGGCCGCCGCCAGCTTGGGACAAACGCTCTCGAACCAGGGCGGCCCGGGGCGCCAGCGCGTCATCACCACGACATACAGGTCCAGCGCGCTGAAACGGCGGCCCAGCACGTGCGGCGCGCCGGCCCCGCGCTCGATTTCCTGCCACAGCTGCGCGCGGCGGTCGTGCACGCGCGTGCGCAGCAGCTCCGCCGCATCGCCCGGCAAGGTCCATTTGGCCGGATCGTCGCCATAGGTGAAGGTGGCGTACACGCCCGCCACCAGGCGCACCAGCGTGTTCCAGAAGCGCGCCCGCTCGGCGCTGCCCGGCGGCGGCGCCAGTCCGGCGGCGGGCGCCACATCATGCAGGTGCATGACGATGGCGGCGCTTTCGGTCATGACTTCGCCATCGGGCAGCACCAGCGTCGGCACCTGGCCGGTCACGTTCAGGCTCAGCAGCCGGTCGCGGCCCGGCCCCGGCTTCAGATAGGGCAAGTCCGTCAGGGTATAGGGCACATTGGCCAGCGCCAGGGCCATCTCGACGATGGCCGACCCGCACCCGCGCGAGCCGATCAGTTCGTACGTGCTCATGATCCGCCTCCTGGAACAGCGGCCGGCGCGACGCGCCACAGCGCGCCCCTGGCCGCATCGGTCAACACATAGATTTCGCCGTCGGGCCCCTGGCGCACATCGCGGATGCGCGCCTTGCGCTCGCCCAGCAGGCGCTCCTCGGCCACGACCCGCTCGCCATCGAGCTGCAGCCGGATCAGGTCTTCGCTGCCCAACGCGCCGATGAACAGCGAACGGCGCCATTGCGGATGCCGGTCCGAGGTGTAGAACGCCATGCCGCTGATGGCCGGCGAGCGCCGCCACCAGTACAGCGGCTCCTGCCCGCCGGGCAGCGTGTCCCCCTTGGCCTCCGGAATCGGCAGCCCCGAGTAATTGATGCCGTGCGTGGCCAGCGGCCAGCCATAGTTGGCGCCGCGCACCACCACGTTGATCTCGTCGCCGCCGCGCGGACCGTGCTCGTGCTCCCACAGCTGGCCGTTCCAGGGGTTGAGCGCCATGCCCTGCGGATTGCGATGGCCGTACGACCAGATTTCCGGACGCGCCCCGGCGCGGCCCACGAAGGGATTGTCCGCCGGCACCGATCCGTCCGCATGCAGGCGCACCACCTTGCCCTGCAGCTTGTCCAGGTCCTGCGCCGTGGGCCGGTCGTTGTTCTCGCCCAGCGCGACGAACAGGAAGCCCTGGCGGTCGAACACCAGGCGCGCGCCGAAGTGCTGGCCGCGCGACAGCTTGGGCTGCTGGCGGAAGATCACCGTGAAATCGTCCAGCCGCGTCAGGTCGGCCGACAGCCTGCCGCGTCCCACCGCCGTGCCGCTGCGATCCTCGCCGGCTTCGGCATACGACAGGTAGACCAGGCGATCGCGCGCGAAGTCCGGCGACAGCGCCACGTCGAGCAGGCCGCCCTGCCCCTGGGCCGCGACCTTGGGCACCCCCTGCAGCGGCGCCGACAGCGCGCCGCCGGGCGGCAGGTGGCGCAGGCGCCCGGGCCGTTCGGTGATCAGCATGCCGCCATCGGGCAGGAAGGCCAGGGACCAGGGATGCTCGAGTCCGCCGGCCACTTCGGTGACGCGGGCAGCGGCCCGGGCCGGCTCGGACGTGGCCTGCGCCGCCATGGCCGGCGCGGCCAGCGCGGCCAGCAGCGCCGGCAGGACGCCGTGGCGCATGATCGTGGCAGCCAGTACGCGCAACATCGAAGCCTCCCCGCGACAGGTGGTTGGTGTATGCGACAGGCGGGCCCGCCGGGGGCGCCAGCAAACTGGCGTACCATACCCGGGCCGGGGCGCGGCGCGCGCCCCGCTACGGAGACCGTCTACGATGAAACTGTACTACATGGCCGGCGCCTGCTCGCTGGCGGCCCATATCGTGCTGGAATGGATCGGCAAGCCCTACGAGACGCACGCGCTGTCGCGCGAGGCGCTCAAGGAGCCGGCGTTCCTCAGGATCAATCCGCTGGGCGCGGTGCCCGCGCTCAGCGAAGGCGACTGGGTCGTGACGCAGAACGCCGCCATCCTCGAATACCTGGCCGAACAGGCGCCCCAGCTGAATCTGCTGGGCGACGGCTCGGCGCGCTCGCGTGCCGAGGTGCGCCGCTGGCTGGGTTTCATCAACTCCGACGTGCACAAGACTTTCTCGCTGGTATTCGGCGCCCAGCGCTTCGTGGCCGACGCCGCAGCCCAGGAAGAAGTGCGCGCCTCGGCCGCCGCCATGCTGCGCGGCCTGTTCGGCCAGCTCGACGCCCAGCTGCAGGGCCGTCCGTTCCTGGCGAGCGCCCGGCCTTCCATCGCCGACGCCTACCTGTACGTGGTCCTGCGCTGGGCCCACGCCAAGCAGATCGACCTGTCCGGCCAGGACAACCTGGCGGCGTTCTTCGAGCGCATGCAGGCCGACCCGGCGGTGCAAGCCGCGCTGAAGGCCGAAGGGCTTTCGTGACACCCGCGCCGCCGCGCCAGCGCGGCGGCGCCCCTTGCGCCCGCGGGGTATGATGCGGGCTCCGATTCACAGATCGACCACCCTGGCGCGCGGCGCGCGCCGGTGGGCGTCGCCGCGATCGCGGCGCCCTGCGGAAGTACAGATGACAGCCCCCACGCAAAGTTGTTACCTGGGCGTACTCGGCGGCATGGGACCCATGGCCGGCGCGGCCTTCGCGCTGCGGCTGGCGGCCCTGACCCCTGCCCAGTCCGACCAGCAGCACATTCCCACGCTGCTGCTCAACGACCCTCGCATTCCCGACCGCAGCAATGCCCGCACCCAGGGCGGCGAAGACCCCCTGCCCGCGATGATCGCCGGCATGCGCTTCCTGCGCGAGGCCGGCGCGCGCCTGATCGCGATTCCCTGCAATACCGCCCACCTCTGGTACGAGCCGTTGGCCGCGGTGGCCGGCTGCACCGTGCTGCACATCATCGAAGCCGTGGCGCAGGACCTGCGCCGCCAGGGCCTGCAAGGCGGACGCATCGGCCTGATGGGCACCTCGGCCACGCTGGCGCTGGGCCTGTACCAGCAGACGCTGCAACGCCAGGGCTACAGCTGCATCATCCCCGAACCCGACGAAGTCGAGCGCTACTGCATGGGTTCGATCCGCGCCGTCAAGGCCAACCGCCTGGACCTCGCCTACGAGCCGGCCGCCGAATGCATCGCCCGCCTGAAAGCGCGCGGCGCCGATGCCGTGGTGCTGGGCTGCACGGAACTGCCCCTGGCCGTTCCGCACGCCCTGCGGCCGGGCCTGGGGATCATGCTGACCGACTCCATCGACGCGCTCGCCCTGGCCGCCATCGAACACTACGAGGCCGACCAGCAGACGCAGAAGCTGGTCGCGTAACGTGCGGCCCGGGTGCCTTCCCCGCGGGAGACAGGCACCCGGGCCGCAGGTCGCTCCCCGTGCGGGGAGCGACACCCCGGCCTACCCGCCCAGATACGCCTTGCGCACCTGGTCGTTGACCAGCAGGTTGGCGCCGGTGTCGTGCAGCACCACCCGG
Organism: Bordetella genomosp. 6; assembly: GCF_002119705.1. Lineage (NCBI taxonomy): Bacteria > Pseudomonadati > Pseudomonadota > Betaproteobacteria > Burkholderiales > Alcaligenaceae > Bordetella > Bordetella genomosp. 6. The sequence goes on along the minus strand of NZ_CP021107.1, from coordinate 2,122,305 downwards.
CCGTTCTCCAGCACATAGCCGCGGTCGGCCACCTGCAGGGCCTTGTTGGCGTTCTGCTCGACCAGGAACACCGTTACGCCCTGCTCGCGGATGGTGCGGATGATGTCGAAGATCTGCGCGATGATCAGCGGCGCCAGGCCCAGCGTGGGTTCGTCCAGCAGCAGCAGCCGCGGCTGCGTCATCAGGGCGCGGCCGATGGCCAGCATCTGCTGCTCGCCGCCCGACATGGTGCCGGCGCGCTGGGCGGCGCGCTCCTTCAGGCGCGGGAACAGCGTGTAGACATGCTCCAGGCCGGCGTCGATTTCCTCGCGCTTGGAGAAAAAACCGCCCATCATCAGGTTCTCGGCCACGGTCAGGTCCTTGAAGACCCGCCGCCCCTCGGGCGAGATGGCGATGCCGCTGCGCATGATGTGGTGCGTCTCGGCATGGGTGATGTCCTTGCCCTCGAAGGTGATGACGCCTTCGCGCGCACGCGGGTTGCCGCATACCGTCATCAGCAAGGTGGTCTTGCCGGCGCCGTTGGCGCCGATCAGCGTGACGATCTCGCCCTGCCTGACCTCCACCGATACGCCGTTGAGCGCCTGGATGGCCCCGTAGTAGGTGTGGATGTTTTCCAGCTTCAGCATTTATTCTTCCCCCAGGTACGCCTTGATGACGCGCGGATCGTTGCGCACTTCATCGGGGGTGCCGGTCGTGATGGGCTTGCCGTGTTCCATGACCAGGATGCGGTCGGATATCCCCATGATCAGGCTCATGTCGTGCTCGATCAGCAGCACCGCGACGCCGAACTCGCGCCGCAGCTGGTCGATCAGCGACTGCAGGTCGCGCTTTTCCTGCGGATTCAGGCCGGCGGCCGGTTCGTCGAGCATCAGCAGGCGCGGTTTGGTGATCATGCAGCGCGCGATCTCCAGGCGGCGCTGGTGGCCGTACGCCAGGTTGCCCGCCTCGCGGTTGGCGAATTCGCGCAGGCCCATGAAGTCCAGCCATTGGGCCGCCCGGGTCAGCGCCTCGGCCTCGGCCTGACGGTAGGACTTCAGCTTGAGCAGGCCCGGCAGCAGGCGCGCCTCGACCTGGGTGTGCTGCGCCACCAGGAGGTTCTCCAGCACCGTCAGCTGCTTGAACAGCCGCACGTTCTGGAACGTGCGCACCAGGCCATGGCGGGCCACCTTGTGGCTGGGCATGCCGGTAATGGGCTTGCCGTCCATCACGATCTCGCCGGCGGTCGGCTTGTAGAAACCGCCCACGCAGTTGAACACCGTGGTCTTGCCGGCGCCGTTGGGGCCGATGATGGCGAACACTTCGTCGCGCCTGACATCGAAGGCCACGCTGTCGACGGCCAGCAGGCCGCCGAAGCGCATGGTCAGTCCGGATACTTTCAGCAGGGTTTCGCTCATTTGCGCAGCTCCACATGCGGACGCTTCATGGGCAGCAATCCCTGCGGACGCCACATCATCATCAATACCATCACCAGGCCGAACATCAGCATGCGGTATTCGGCGAACTCGCGCGCCAGCTCGGGCAGCACCGTCAGCAGGATCGCCGCCAGGATCACCCCGACCTGCGAGCCCATCCCGCCCAGCACCACGATGGCCAGGATCAGCGCCGACTCGATGAAGGTGAACGATTCGGGGTTGACCATGCCCTGGCGGGCGGCGAAGAAGGCGCCGCCGAAGCCGGCGAACATGGCGCCCAGCGTGAAGGCCGACAGCTTGATGCGCGTCGGGTTCAGGCCCAGCGAGCGGCAGGCGATCTCGTCTTCGCGCAGCGCCTCCCAGGCGCGCCCCACCGGCATGCGGATCAGCCGCGTGGAGACGAACAGCGTCACCAGCGCCAGTGCCAGCGCCATCAGGTACAGGTAGATCACCATGTGCTGGTTCTGGAAGGTCCACCCCATGATTTCATGAAAGGTCTGGCCGCCTTCCGTGCTGGCGCGGCGCGCCATTTCCATGCCCAGCACGCTGGGCTTGGGCAGGCCGGATATGCCGTCCGGGCCGCCGGTCAGCGTGTTCAGGTTGATCAGCAGCAGGCGGATGATCTCGCCGAAGCCCAGCGTCACGATGGCCAGGTAGTCGCCGCGCAGGCGCAGCACCGGAAAGCCCAGCACGAAGCCGAACAGCGCGGCCACCGCGCCCGAGAACGGCAGCGCTTCCCAGAAGCTCCAGCCGCCCCAGTGGTAGAGCAAGGCGTAGGTGTAGGCCCCGACCGCGTAAAAGCCCACGAAGCCCAGGTCGAGCAGGCCGGCGAAGCCGACCACGATGTTCAGCCCCAGGCCCAGCATGACGTAGATCAGCACCAGCGTGGCGATGTCGACCGAGCTGCGGCCGCTGAAGAACGGCCAGATCACCGCGACGGCGATCAGCAGCGCGACCACCCACTTGTGGCCGCGCGCCGGCGCCGAAGGCAGCGTCGGCAGGCCTGTTTTCAGCGCCTTGAAGGGCTTGGAAATCCATGGGCGCAACAGTTGGAACGCAAAAACCAGCGCGCAGGCCAGCGCGACCAGGTCCCAGCGCGGCTCCATCAGGGTGCGCGCGCCCTGGCGCACCAGTTGCAGGCCGAAGATCGGCGTCACGATGACTGCGGTCATGACCGCGGCGATCGTGGCGTTCTTGAGAGGACTTTGTTGGGTCATCAGACTTTTTCCACCTCAGGTTTGCCGAGCAGCCCGGTAGGACGGAACAGCAGAATCAGCACCAGCAGCGCAAAAGCCACGATGTCCTTGTATTGAGAGGAGATGTAGGCGGCCGCGAAGGTCTCGGCCAGGCCCAGCAGCACGCCGCCCAGCATCGCGCCGGGGATGCTGCCGATGCCGCCCAGCACCGCGGCGGTGAACGCCTTGATGCCCGCCAGGAAGCCGATGAACGGATTCAGCTTGCCGATGGTGATGGCGATCAGCACGCCCCCCACCGCGGCCAGCATGGCGCCCAGCACGAAGGTGAAGGAGATCACCCGGTTGGTGTCGATGCCCAGCAGGTTGGCCATGTGCATGTCCTGCGAGCAGGCGCGCGAGGCGCGCCCCATGCGCGAATACTTGATGAACAGCGTGAGCGCCACCATCAGCGCCACGGTCACCACGATGATCATGATGCGCGAGTACGGCACGGTGACGTCGAAATTGGAACCCATGTGGAACTGCACCGCGCCCGAGACCAGCGCCGGCACGGCCATGTCGCGCGCGCCCTGCCCCAGGGCGACCCAGTTCTGCAGGAAGATCGACATGCCGATGGCCGAGATCAGCGCCACCAGGCGGGGGCTGCCGCGCACCGGCCGGTACGCCACGCGTTCGACGCTGTAGCCGTAGACGCCGGTCACGAAGATGGCGACCACCAGCATGGCGGCGATGATGAAGGGCAGCGGCAGGCCGCTGTTGGTGCCGATGGCGGTCAGCGTGACCAGCCCGACGTAGGCGCCGATCATGTAGATCTCGCCGTGGGCGAAGTTGATCATACCGATGATGCCGTAGACCATTGTGTAGCCAATGGCAATCAGCGCGTAGATCGCCCCCAGGGACAGTCCGTTGAAGAACTGCTGGGTAAGTTGTGGGATGAGGTCTGACATATTTACTCGTGCTCCAAATGGCTCCGGCTCCGGTAGTGCGACCCGGAGCCGGAAACCTGGGCGTACGTTGAGGTGCCGGCGGATAGCCGGCCCGTCGCGTGTTTACAGCTGGGTCTTCTTGCCGTTCTTGTCCCACTTGAAGACGGCGAACTCGAAGTCCTTCAGGTCGCCCTTGGCGTCGTACTCGACCTTGCCGATGGCGGTGTTGAAGGTGTTCTTGTGCAGGTGGTCGGCCACCTTGGCGGGGTCTTCGCCCACGGCGTTGATGCTTTCGGCCAGCAATTGCACCGCGGCATAGGCCGGCATCTGGAACGCGCCGTCGGGGTCGCGCTTGGCGTCCTGGAACGCCTTGACCACGCCTTCATTGCCCGGCAGCTTGGTGAAGTCCGAAGGCAGGGTCACCAGCAGGCCGTCGATGGCCGGGCCGGCGATGGCCACCAGGTCCTGGTTGGCGGTGCCTTCCGGCCCCATGAACTGCACGTTCAGGCCCTGTTCGCGCGCCTGGCGCAGCAGCAGGCCCAGCTCGGGGTGATAGCCGCCGAAGTAGACGAAGTCCACGCCGGCCGACTTCAGCTTGGTGATGATGGCCGAGTAGTCGCTGTCGCCGACGTTGATGCCCTCGAACAGCGCCACGTTGACCTTGTTGCGCTCCAGCGTGTCCTTGACCTGGGTCGCCACGCCCGAGCCGTAGGTCTGCTTGTCGTGCAGCACGGCCACCTTCTTGGGCTTGATGGTGTTGGCGATGTAGCGGGCGGCGAACGGGCCCTGCTGGTCGTCGCGGCCGATGGTGCGGAAGAAGAAATGCGGCTTGATGGTGTCGGTCACCAGCGGCGAGGTCGCGCCCGGGGTGATGGCGACGATGCCTTCCTGCTCGTAGACGTTGACCGCGGCCACCGTCACGCCCGAGCACGCATGCGCCACGGCGAACTTGGCGCCCGAGTTGACCACGCGGTTGGCCGCCGGAACGGCCTGCTTCGGCTCGCAGCCGTCGTCGATCAGGATGGGCTCCAGCTTCTTGCCCTTGACGCCGCCCTTGGCGTTGATGGTTTCGATCGCGGTGAGCGCGCCGGCCTGGATCTGGTCGCCGTATTGGGTATTGGGACCGGTCATGGGCTGGGGAATGCCGATCTTGATCGTGTCGGCGGCATGCACGGCGCCCGCGAAGGCAAGTGCGCCGAGTGCAACGGCAAGCGGGGTAAAGCGTTGCGAAAACTTCATGCGGAATTCTCCCGGCTAGAGGTTTTGAGCGGCTTTGCGTCGGATTGCGCAACAGGGTGGGCTGCGCATCGCAACGGGCATTGCCGGCTTCTTGGGCAAAAAAGCAATGTGGCCGGTATTCTGCGAGCTACGAAGAAGCGTGTCACTGCGTGTAATCCCCAATATTTGGGACCCCATCGAAATGCGTGACACATGGCGCCGTGAATTGCCGCGCGAGCCTTATACGGCGCGGCTTTCACGAAACTTACGCCGCGCCGTCCGCGCCCCGTTTCAACGCCCGGTCAACGCCCGGTCAACGCCCGGTCGAGGCCTGGGCGGGCCGCGCTTCGGCCGGCCGCGCCAGGTTCCACATCAGCGCCCGGAATGGCGCCAGCATGCTGATATTGACGGCCAGCTTGATCGCCAGGTCGCCCAGCATCCAGGTTACCCAGGGCGTATCGGAGCCGGCGAACGCCACGCTGAAGAACACCGCCGTGTCGGCCACCGCCCCGATCACGCCGGAAATCAGCGGCGCGCGCCACCAGCGCTGGTCGCGCAGCCGGTCGAACACCCGGATGTCGATCAATTGCGCACATATGTAGGCCAGGCCCGAAGCCAGCGCGATACGCGGCGAAGCCACCCAGACCGACACCGCCAGCGCCGCCGCGAAGCCGAACCAGGCCACCCGGCGCGCCGCGTCCGGCCCGTAGCGCCGGTTCAGCACGTCGGTCACCAGGAATGCCACCGGATAGGACAGGCCGCCCCAGGTCAGCCAGTCGTTCAGGGGCACCTGCACCAGGATGTTGGACCCCACCACCACCAGGCCCATGCAGAACACCGCCAGCAGGAACGGGCCGCTGCGCAGCGGCTCGTAGCGGCGCGACGCCTGGCTCATCGGCCGAACTCCTCGGCCAGCTCGCGCGAGCGGCGGGCGGCGGCCTGCATGGCGCGCTCGACCAGCCCGGCGAAATCGCCCTGGGCGAACACATCCAGCGCGGCGGCGGTGGTGCCGCCCTTGGAGGTGACCCGCTCGCGCAGCACCGCCGGCGGCTCATCCGATTGCGCCGCCAGCCGCGTGGCGCCGGCCAGCGTGCCCAGCGCCAGCTGGCGCGCCTGCTCGTCGGTCAGCCCGACGGCGCGGCCGCCGGCGATCAGCGCCTCGATGAACAGGAACACATAGGCCGGGCCGCTGCCCGACAGCGCGGTCACCGCGTCCAGCCCGGCGTCGCCGTCGACCCAGACCACCTCGCCCACCGAAGCCAGCAACCGGCCGGCCAGCTCGCGGTCCTGCGGGCTGACGCCCGGCAAGGCGGCCAGCCCGGTCATGCCCGCGCCCACCAGCGCCGGCGTATTGGGCATGCAGCGCACCAGGCGCTGCCACGGCTGGCCCGGTTCGCCCAGCCAGCCGGCCAGCGTATCGGCGCGGATGCCCGCCGCCACGCTGACGATCAGCGTGTCCGGGCGCAGCCACGGGCGCGTGCCGGCCACGGCTTCGCGCATATGCTGCGGCTTGACCGCGTACACCCACACCCGGCACCCCGCCAGGGAGGCGTCCGGCGCCGCCGCGGCGCTCATGCCGCGGGCGCGCCAGCCGGCGTGCGAGTCCGCATTGATGTCGACGACATGGATATTGGCCGCCGGGCAAACCTTGCCGGCCAGGCCGCTGGCCAGGGCGGCGGCCATGTTGCCCCCGCCGATGAACGCGATGGAGAGATCGTTTTTCATAGTGCGGCGATTGTAAACCGCCGCCCCAGGATGCAGAATGGCCTCACCCGGGCGATCTGCCCTGGAATGTAGGCCGGGCGCGGCCCGGCGTTTGACAGCACCGGGCTGTGGTGTAAAAGTCACGCCTTTGTCACAAACAATTCATAAGGTGTCACACTTTCGCATTGCGCGAACCGCCGATGCGATGGTCTACAACCGGAGGAACCCCTTCATGAGATCCCAACGTCTAGCGCTCACTTTCGCCGCCATCCTGGCCGCGTTCGCCGGTGCCTCGGCGCACGCCGCCACCGAAATCCAGTTCTGGCACTCCATGGAAGGCGCGCTCGGCGATCGCGTCAACGGCCTGGTCGAAGAGTTCAACAAGCAGAACGCCGACTACCAGGTCAAGGCGGTCTACAAGGGCAACTACGGCGAATCGATGAACGCGGGCATCGCGGCCTTCCGCGCCGGCAACGCGCCGGACATCCTGCAGGTGTTCGAAGTCGGCACCGCCACCATGATGTACGCCAAGGGCGCCATCAAGCCGGTGCAGCAGATGTCCGAGGAAGTGGGCGACCCCATCGATCCCAAGCAGTTCATCGGCGCGGTGGCCGGCTACTACTCGTCGCCCGAGGGCAAGCTGGTATCGATGCCCTTCAACAGCTCCACCGTGGTGTTCTACTACAACAAGGACGCCTTCAAGAAGGCCGGCCTGGACGCCGACAAGCCGCCCAAGACCTGGGAAGAACTGGCCGCCGCCGGCCAGAAGCTGAAGGCGGCCGGCCAGGAATGCGGCTACACCACCTCCTGGCCGTCCTGGGTGCAGCTGGAGACCTTCTCGGCCTGGCACAACGTGCCCTATGCCACCAAGGACAACGGCTTCGCCGGCCTGGACGCCCGCCTGGCCGTGGACACGCCCCTGCATGTGCGCCACCTCGACAACCTCGCCAAGCTGGCCAAGGAAGGCATCTTCATGTACGGCGGGCGCGGCGACGAGCCCAACTCGCTGTTCATCAGCGGCAAGTGCGCCATGATCACCGGCTCCAGCGGCCTGCGCGCCAACATCGCCAAGAACGCCAAGTTCGAGTTCGGCACCTCCACCCTGCCCTACTACAGCGACGTGCCGGGCGCGCCGCAGAACACCATCATCGGCGGCGCCTCGCTGTGGGTCTTCGCCAACAAGAAGCCCGAGACGTACAAGGGCGTGACCAAGTTCTTCAAGTTCCTGGCCAGCCCCGAGATCGCCGCCCGCTGGCACCAGCAGACCGGCTATGTGCCGGTGACCAAGGCCGCCTACGAGCTGACGCAGAAACAGGGTTTCTACGACAAGAATCCGGGCACCGACGTCGGCGTCAAGCAGCTGAACGTGGAAACCACCGCGCAGTCGCGCGGCCTGCGCCTGGGCTACCTGCCGCAGATCCGCGAGATCGAGGATGCCGAGATCGAGCGCATCGTCGCGGGCAAGGTGCCGGCCAAGGACGGCCTGCAGAGCATCGTCAAGCGTGGCAACGAGCTGCTGGAGAAGTTCGAGAAAAGTGTAAAGTAGCGGGCTTTTCGCCCGGCGCCGGGCGGCGCTCTGGTGCATGATGCGCCATGCGCCGCCGCAAACGGGCCCTGACTTCGCGGCATGCGCGGGTTCGGGCCCTCGGTGCGTCTGGCCTGCCTGTCGCGGCCGGCCGGCATGACCGGCCGGCCGCCTGTATTCTCACCTGGACTCCCGCTCCATGGAAAAACGCGTCGTATTCGGCCACAAGACACTGCCCTACCTGCTGCTGGCGCCGCAGATCATCATCACCATCGTCTTCTTCTTCCTGCCGGCGGGCCAGGCCATGTGGCAATCGCTGCGCCTGGAAGACGCCTTCGGACTGTCGTCGGAGTTCGTCGGGCTGGCCAACTTCGCCGACCTGTTCTCGCAGCAAAGCTACCTGGACTCCTTCCGCGTCACCGCCGTGTTCTCCGCGCTGGTGGCCTTCGTCGGGCTGGCGGTCTCGCTGCTGCTGGCCGTGATGGCCGACCGCGTGCTGCGCGGCGCCGGCCTGTACAAGACCCTGCTCATCTGGCCCTACGCCGTGGCCCCGGCGGTGGTGGGCGTGCTGTGGCTGTTCCTGTTCTCGCCTTCGGTCGGCATCCTGGCCGTGGCGCTCAACGGCATGGGCGTGAACTGGAACCCGCGCCTCGATGGCGACCAGGCCCTCATCCTGGTGCTGATCGCCGCGGTGTGGAAGCAGATCTCGTACAACTTCCTGTTCTTCCTGGCCGGGCTGCAATCGATCCCGCGCTCGCTGATCGAGGCGGCGGCCATCGACGGCGCCTCGCCCGCGCGCCGCTTCTGGACCATCGTGTTTCCCCTGCTCTCGCCCACCACCTTCTTCCTGCTGGTGGTCAACATCATCTACGCATTCTTCGATACGTTCGCGGTCATCGACACGACCACGCAGGGCGGCCCCGGCACGGCCACCTCCATCCTGGTCTACAAGGTATACAGCGACGGCTTCCGCGGGCTGGACCTGGGCTCGTCGGCGGCGCAGTCGGTCGTGCTGATGGCCATCGTGGTGGCGCTCACCGTGCTGCAGTTCCGCTACATCGACCGCAAGGTCCAGTATTGAAAGCAGAAGGCTACGAACCATGGTAGAACGTCGTCCCTGGCTGGACATCCTGGCCCACTTCATCCTGCTGTGCGGGGTGGCGCTGGTGGCCTTCCCGATTTACGTCACCTTCGTGGCTTCCACGCAGACGGCGCAGGAAGTCGCCTCGGCGCCCATGTCGCTGATTCCCGGCAAGCACTTCGTCGACAACTACATGCAGGCGCTGTTCGCCGGCTCGGGCGGCGGCTCGTACGGCGCGCCGGTGGGCCGCATGATGTATGTAAGCCTGATCATGGCGCTGGCGATCTCGCTGGGCAAGATCGCCATCTCGCTGCTGTCGGCGTTCGCGGTGGTGTATTTCCGCTTCCCCGGCCGCATGTTCTTCTTCTGGATGATCTTCGTCACGTTGATGCTGCCCGTGGAGGTGCGCATCGCGCCCACCTACAAGGTCGTGGCCGACCTGGGCCTGCTCAACAGCTACGCCGGCCTGACGCTGCCGCTGATCGCGTCGGCCACGGCCACGTTCCTGTTCCGCCAGTTCTTCCTGACGGTGCCCGACGAGCTGATCGAAGCCGCGCGCATCGACGGCGCCGGGCCGATGCGGTTCTTCCGCGACGTGCTGCTGCCGCTGTCGCGCACCAGCATCGCCGCGCTGTTCGTGATCCAGTTCATCTATGGCTGGAACCAGTACCTGTGGCCGCTGCTGATCACCACCCAGGAAGACATGTATCCCGTGGTCATCGGCATCAAGCGCATGATCAGCGGGGGCGACAGCGTCACCGAATGGAACATCACCATGGCCACCGCGATCCTGGCCATGATCCCGCCCGCGCTGGTGGTCATCCTGATGCAGAAATGGTTCGTCAAGGGCCTGGTCGACACCGAGAAGTAAGCCGCCGCCCGCCCGCCTTCCGCCCAGAATCACGCAGACGATTACATCCGTATGGCTACTCTCAGCTTTCGCAACGTCAAGAAAACCTACGCCGGCAACGTGCCGGTGATCCACGGCATCGACATGGACGTCGCCGATGGCGAGTTCATCGTCATCGTCGGCCCGTCGGGCTGCGGCAAATCCACCCTGATGCGCATGGTGGCCGGCCTGGAAACCGTCACCGAGGGCGAGATCCTCATCGACGACAAGGTCGTCAACACGCTGGAGCCGGCCGAGCGCGACATCGCCATGGTGTTCCAGAACTATGCGCTCTACCCGCACATGAGCGTGTTCGACAACATGGCCTATGGCCTGAAGATCCGCAAGCTGCCCAAGGACGAGATCCGCAAGCGCGTCGAGGCCGCCGCGCAGATCCTCGAGCTGGGCAAGCTGCTGGACCGGCGCCCGCGCGCCCTGTCCGGCGGCCAGCGCCAGCGCGTGGCCATGGGCCGCGCCATCGTGCGCGAACCCAAGGTATTCCTGTTCGACGAGCCGCTGTCCAACCTGGACGCCAAGCTGCGTGTCGCGATGCGCCTGGAGATCCTCAAGCTGCATCGGCGCCTGAACACCACCAGCCTGTACGTCACGCACGACCAGGTCGAGGCCATGACGCTGGCGCACCGCATGGTGGTGATGTACCAGGGCGTGCCCGAGCAGATCGGCACGCCGATGGAGGTGTTCGAGAAACCGGCCTCGACCTTCGTGGCCGGCTTCATCGGCTCGCCGCCCATGAACCTGCTGGAAGTCGCCGTGGGCGGCGACGGCATCGTGCACACCAGCGATGGCATCGCCCTGGAGATCTCGCCGCTGGCCGTGCCGCAGCAGGTGCGCGGCCGCAAGGTCATCATGGGCCTGCGCCCCGAGCACATGCTGCTCAATGCGCAGGGCCTGGGCGCCGAGATCGAGATGATCGAGACGCTAGGCTCCGAACAGCTGGTCCATGGCCGCTGCGGCAAGCACATGGTGGTGGTGCGCTGCAGCACCCGCCAGTTTTCCGAGGCGCCCGCCCGGGTCGGCGATACGCTGACCATCGGCCCCGACGGCCGCCACCCCCTGCACTGGTTCGAGGCCGACACCGGCCGCCGCGTCGAGGGGCTCTGACGTATTCGGTGCCTGTCCCCGCGGGGACAGGCACCCGTGCGCGGCAAGCCGCGCGCACGCGCCTTACTTGTACGAGGTCTTGCTGCCGTCCTTGTGCCAGGTGAACACTTCGAACTCGAACGCGTTCAAATCGCCCTGCTTGTTCCACGACGTCTTGCCGATCGGCGTCTGGAAGCTGTTGGCGTGCAGGTACTGGGCCACCTTGGTGGGATCCTCGCTGCCGGCGCCCTTGATGCCGTCGGCGATCACCTGCGTGGCCGCGTAGGCGGTCAGCTGGAACGCGCCGCTGGCGTCGCGCTTCTTATCCTTGAACGCCTTGACGATCTCGGCGTTGGCCGGATTAAGCGTGAAGTCGGCCGGCAAGGTCAGCAGCATGCCCTCGACGGCCGGGCCGGCGATGGCGTTGATGTCCGGGTTGCCCACGCCTTCCGGCCCCATGAACTTGGCATCCAGGCCCTGCTCGGCGCCCTGGCGCAGCAGCAGGCCCATCTCGGGGTGGTAGCCGCCGTAGTACACGAAGTCGACCTTGGCGGCCTTGAGTTTGGTGATCACCGCCGAATAATCGCTGTCGCCGGCGTTGATGCCTTCGAAGATGACGACCTTGGTGCCGTTCTTCTCGAGCGTGTCCTTGACCGCGGTGGCGATACCCTGGCCGTACGACTGCTTGTCGTGGATCACGGCCACCGTCTTGGGCTTGATCTTCTCCAGGATGAACTTGGCCGCTGCCGGGCCCTGCTGGTCGTCGCGGCCGATGGTACGGAAGATGAACTCGTAGTTCTTGCCGTCGGTGACCGCCGGCGAGGTGGCCGAAGGCGTCACCATGACCACGCCTTCATTGTTGTAGATCTCGGTGGCGGCGATGGTCGCGCCCGAGCACACGTGGCCCACCACGAAGCCGATCTTGTCGTTGACCACGCGGTTGGCGGCCACCGGCCCCTGCTTCGGTTCGCAGCCGTCGTCGATGACCACCGCCTCCAGCTTCTTGCCGTTGACGCCGCCGGTGGCGTTGATGCGCTCGATCGCGGTATCCACGCCCTCGCGCACCATGTCCCCATACTGGGTGACCTGGCCGGTGGTGGGGCCGACCACGGCGATCTTGATCGTCTGCGCGTGGGCGCCGGCCGACATGGCAATACCCGCCGCCATGCCCAGCGCCGCGATCACCGGCGTGAAACGAAATACCTTGTTCATATGCCTGCTCCTTGGCTTTTAATCATTGATATCGACCGGCCTGGCGCGTGGACCGACAATGCCCGTCCGCGCCCGACCTATAGCAGGGCAAGCATACACTGAAAGGCCCTATTTCCGGGCATGTTGCGGCGCATCCGGCAGGCGTCGCACGGCCGTCCGTTATACCTGGGCGCATATATGCAATGGAGCATTTCTTCGTTTGCGTTCATAAGCGGCGACGGCATCATCAGGGCCATGAGACTCCAACCCATCATCGTTCCCGGATGGCAAGGCTGCGGCCCCGGACACTGGCAGACGCACTGGGCCCGCACGCTGCCGCATGCCGTGCAGCTGCAGCAGCGCGACTGGCAGCGGCCGCGGCGCGCCGAATGGATCGCGGCCCTGGCCGCCGCCGTCGACGCCGCGCCCACGCCGGTGCTGCTGGTGGCCCATAGCCTGGGCTGCCTGGTCAGCGCGGCGCTGCCGATCGCGCTGCGCGCCAAGGTGGCGGGCGCCCTGCTGGTGGCGCCGGCCGACGTCGAGCGGCCCGGCGCGCCCGCCGCCATCGCCGCCTTCGGCCCGGTGCCGCGCCAATCCCTGCCGTACCAGAGCGTGGTGATCGCCAGCGACGACGATCCCTGCTGCCGGCTGGAGCGCGCCCGCCAGTTCGCCCAGGACTGGGGCAGCCGGCTGGTGGTGCTGCACGGCGCCGGCCATATCAACGCCGACAGTCAATTGGGTGCCTGGCCGCAGGGCTTGAAACAACTGGCCGCGCTGCGCCGGCGCGCCTGCTGGCGCATCAGCCCGCCGGCCGAGAAAATCCCCGCGGTGCCCGCCGGCATCGTGGCGCCGCCGCGCTACGGCTAGCGCCCGCGCTCCCCCGCGCCCGATCCATATTAACGGACGCCCGGCGTCCGTTAATCTTTTCACGCTCTGAAAAAATAGCCTGAAAACCAAAACCGATAATCCGGGAATTAATAAATCAGGCGATGCCCGGCGCGGCGCCGCAAACACGGCATCGCTACAGCATTATTTCCGCGGCGGGCAACGTGTAAGCGCAAGGATAACCATGTAAGCAGCCGTACCGCACTGCAACCTCATATGCGCCGCGCGGCTACGGCACACGCCCCAGGCTAATCAGGCGACGCAACATTGGCATTGAGAATGTCGGGGCTTGAAATATTTGTCGACAGGCCGCCCTCTAGAATCCTCCGCAGCTCTCCGCTTCCGGGCGGGATGGCGCGTCGCTCCAACGGCGCCGGCGCCAGGCCCTGCCCGATAACGGCTGCCTGATCGGCCATAACCGGCCGCGCGGCCGGGATTTATCGTTGTGCAGTGCGCAATTCCTACGCTCTGCCGCATTGCGGCAGAGCGCGCCCATTAATGGCCCGCTGTCAGACAGCATGCTAGAAGGATGTTCAATGGCAAAGCGTATTGCCGTCATCGGATTGTCGTTCCGATTCCCCCGCACCAATACCGCCGATTACTGGCGCGACCTGCTCCAGGGCAAAGACCTGGTCTCCCAGGTCGACGAATCGCGCTGGTCCAGCGACGCATATTTCCACCCGCAACGCGATCATCCGGGCACCGCATATACCCGCAGCGCGGGCTCGCTCGGCGACATTTCCGGCTTCGACGCGGATTTCTTCGGTATCTCGCCCCGTGAAGCGGCCCTGATGGATCCGCAGCAGCGCCTGCTGCTGGAACTGTGCTGGGAGGGGTTCGAAAATGCCGGCCTGCGGCCGTCCCGCATACGGGGCAGCGACTGTGGCGTATATATCGGCATCGCCAGCGCGGATTATGCCTACCGCCTGGCCGACGACCTGGAAGTGGTCGACGCCTCCATCGCCACCGGCAATACCAGCAGCATCGCCGCCAACCGGCTGTCCTACGTGTTCGACCTGCGGGGTCCCAGCATGGCCGTCGACACGGCGTGCTCGTCGTCGCTGGTGGCCTTTCACCAGGCATGCCGCGCCATTTCCGCCGGCGACGCCACCATGGCGGTGGCCGGCGGCGTCAGCCTGCATCTGCACCCCTACGGGTTCGTGACCTTCTCCAAGGCGTCCATGCTGTCGCCGCGCGGCCGTTGCCGCGTGTTCGACGCCAGCGCCGATGGCTATGTGCGCGCCGAAGGCGGCGGCCTGTTCATCCTGAAAGACTACGATGCCGCCCTGGCCGACGGCGACCCCATCCTGGCCGTGGTGGCCGGCACCGCCGTCAATACCGACGGCCGCAAATCCGGCCTGACCGTGCCCAGCGCCGACGCTCAGGCCAGGCTGCTGACGCAGGCCTATGCGCAGGCGGGCATCGATCCGCGGCAGATCGATTACCTGGAAGCGCACGGCACGGGCACGCCGGTGGGCGACCCCATCGAGACCCACGCCATCGGCATGGCGCTGGGCCGGCAGCGGGCGGGCCACGCGCCCTTGCCCATCGGCTCGGTCAAGAGCAACCAGGGCCACCTGGAAGCGGCCTCCGGCGTCGCCGGCCTGGTCAAGGCGCTGTACTGCCTGCGCCACCGGGAAGTGCCTGCCACCATCGGCGTGGACGAAATCAACCCCAACATCGATTGCGCCGCCTGGAACATCGACATCGTGCGCCAACGGCGCGCCCTGCCCGAGCGCGGCACGCTGACCGTGGGCGTGAACTCGTTCGGCTTCGGCGGCGCCAATGCCCACGTCATCCTGCAGACGCCGCCCGACGAGCCGCATGCGCCGCTTGCGACGCTGGCCACCACCTCGGCCATCCCGCTGGTCATCAGCGGCAAGCAGCCCGCCGCGCTCAAGGCGGCCGCGCGCGACATGGCGCGGCACCTGCGCAGCCAACCGTCGCGCGCCCTCTACGATATCGCCTACCAGGCGGCGCTGCGCCGCGACTGGCACGCCGAGCGGGCCGTCGTGTATGGCGCCACTTCCGAAGCCATTGCCCAGGCCCTGACCGCGTTCGCCGAGGAAAGCGGCCCGCGCCGGCTGGTCGCCAGCGGCCGCGCCGTGCCCGACGCCCAGGGGCCGGTGTTCGTCTACTCGGGCAACGGCTCGCAGTGGGCCGGCATGGGCGAGCGCCTGATGCACAACCCGGTGTTCGCCGAAGCGGTGCACGAGATCGACGCCTATTTCCATCCGCTGGCCGGCTACTTGCTGGGCGATGCGCTGCGCGCCGCCCCGGGCAATTGCCGCTACGACAGCACCGAATATGCGCAGCCCGCGCTGTTCGCCATGCAGGTGGGCATGACCCGCATGCTGAACCAGCGCGGCATCGTCGCGCGCGCGGTCGCCGGCCACAGCGTGGGCGAAGTCGCGGCCGCCTGGGCCAGCGGCGCGCTGACGCTGGCCGACGCCGTGCAGGTGATTTTCCATCGCAGCCGCCTGCAGGGATTGACGCGCGGACGCGGCGCCATGACCGCGGTGGGCGTGGACGGCGGCGCGGCGCTGGCGATGATCGCCGAGCTGGGCCTGTCGCGCGTGCTGAGCGTGGCCGGCCACAACAGCAGCCGCGGCGCCACCATCGCCGGCAATCCCGACGCGCTGGCGGTGCTGGAAAATGCGCTGCGCGAACGGCGCGCCTTCCAGCGCCGGCTCGACCTGGACTATGCCTTCCACAGCCCCGCCATGGACGGCATCAGCGGCGCCCTGCACGAAGCGCTGGCGGGCCTGACGCCCGGCGAGACCGCGATCCCCTTCTACTCCACCGTCGCCGGCGCGTGCATAGACGGCGCCACGCTGGACGCCAACTACTGGTGGCGCAACGTGCGCCAGCCGGTGCGCTTCGACGAGGCCATGGCCGCGCTCATCGAGCAGGGCGAGAACGTCTTCGTCGAGATCGGGCCGCACCCGGTGGTGCGCGGCTACATCAATGACGCACTCAAGCAGGCCAATGTCGAAGGCCGCGTCATCGTCACCGCGACGCGCGGCGAGGATGATCCGCAACGCGTGCACGACGCCGCCGGCCAGGTCGTGGCCAGCGGCGCCGCGCCCCAGTGGCAAACGCTGTTTCCGTGGCCGGGCCGGCATGTCGAGCTGCCGGCCTACGCCTGGCAGCGCGAACGCCACTGGCATCCGCTCACGCCATCGGGCATCGGGCTGCTGGAGCGCCGCCGCGCGCATCCCCTGCTGGGCTACCCGCTGCGGCAGCACGAATCGACCTGGGAAAACCAGCTCGACTGCAGCACCCATCCGACGCTGGCCGATCACGTCGTGGACCAGACCGTGGTGTTCCCGGGCACGGGATTCGCCGAAATGGCGCTGGCCGCGGCGCAGGCCCGCCACGCGGACGGGGAGTACGTCGAACTCGAGGACCTGGAGATCCACGCGCCGCTGCTGCTGGCGGCGGGCGCGACCAAGGTGACGCGCTGCGCCGTCGACCCCAAGGACGGCCGCTG
The DNA here is from genome assembly GCF_002119705.1 of Bordetella genomosp. 6. Classification (NCBI taxonomy): domain Bacteria; kingdom Pseudomonadati; phylum Pseudomonadota; class Betaproteobacteria; order Burkholderiales; family Alcaligenaceae; genus Bordetella; species Bordetella genomosp. 6. The sequence goes on along the minus strand of NZ_CP021107.1, from coordinate 2,105,684 downwards.
GCACGTGAGCGCGCGCGACCAGGGCAGCGACGGCGCCTGGACCACGCACGCCACGGCACGCATCCTGAGCGAGCCCGGCGCCGCCCTGCTGGGCGAACGTGCGCCCGCGCTGCCCGAGCGGCCCGCCGATTTCGACGCCGCCAGCCACCTGGCGCTGACCGAAAGCGTGGGCCTGGACTATGGGCCGGCGTTCCGAGCCGTGGAGCGCGGCTGGCTGCAGGACGACGGCGACATCGTCGCGCAATTGCGCATGCCCGAGGCAATCGCCGCGGAACTGGCCACGCATCATCTGCACCCGGCGGTGTTCGACAGCGTGCTGCAGCTCATCATCCACTGGTTCGGCGACGACGCGCGACGCGACAGCGGGCTGACCTATGTACCGGCCCGCATCGGCCGCCTGGCCTGGCGGCGCGGCGCCGGCCCGGTGCACTCGGCGCGCGTGCGGCTGCTGCGCCGCAACCCGCATTCCCTGATGGCCGAATTCGCGCTGTTCGACGCCAGCGGCAGGCAGGTCGCCCACGCGCGCGAAGCGCGGTTCCGCAGCATCCGCCTGCGCAAGGGCGCCGGCGAGGCGCTCGATTTCCTGAACTACGTCGGCGTGCCGCGTCCGCACCCGCACGCCGACGCGCCGCCGCCGCTGCGGGTGGCCGATGGCGAACGCGCGATCCTGCAGGCCATCGACGCCGACGCGCTCAAGCGCTACGCGTACGAGGTCGATCCGCTGCTCGACAGCCTGTGCCGCCAGTTCACCTTCGAAGCCTTGCATGCGCTGGCCGACAGCGACGGCCTGCTGCCCGCGTCGACCGTGACGCGCTGCCGGGAAGCCGTCGATGGCGGCGCCCCGCTGCTCGAACAATTGCTGCGCCAGGCCCAGGAAGACGGACAGCTCGACGCCACGCCCTCCGGCTGGCGGCTGCGCGCGGCCGACCCGCAGGAACCGCGCGCCACCGATATATGGAACACGCTGGTGCGCGAATACCCCGAGCACTTCCGTCTCGCCCAGGCGGTTGGCCGGGTGGGCCTGAGCCTGCCGGCGCTGCTGCGCGGCGAACGCACCCTGGACGATGTCCATCCGCCCGCCCTCACGCCAGGCTCGCTGACCGCGCAATTGCTGCCCGCGGGACAGCAGCGCCGCCTCGGCCGGCACATCGCCAGCTGGCTGGCGACGGCCGTGGCGCAACTGCGCGGCGACGCGCGCCTGCGAGTGCTCGAGTGCGGCGCCGACGGTCCCGCCTTCGGGCTCGATTGCTACCAGGCCCTCGACGATGACCGTATCGACTTCGTCTACCGCAGCTCGCGCGGCGCGGCCATCGACGAGGCCGAACGGCTGCGCGAGCGCTGTCCCGATCTGGTCGTGCAGACCATCGACGATAGCGAACCGCCGGAAGGACGCTTCGACCTGGCCATCCTGCACGCCAACTGGCCGACGCTGGACGAGGCGCGCCAGGCCCTGGGCCATGTGCGGCACTGCCTGGCGCCCGGCGGCGTGCTGCTGTTGCTGGCCAACCAGCCCACCGCGTGGCTGGACTTCATCTTCGGCGCGCGCGGCCAATGGTGGAGCGCCTCGGTCGCGGGCGACGCCACCCCCGCGCTGCAGCCGGCCGCGTTCTGGCGCCGCGAACTGCAAGCCCTGGGCTGCGCCTGCGAGCCGGCGGCCGACTTCCTGGCCGACACCCGCAGCGGCCCCTATCTGCTGGCGGCGACCGTGGCCACGGTCGCCGACGGCCACACCGTCGATACGGCAGACGCGCCGCCGGCGCGCCGCTGGCTGCTGCTGGCCGACACGGCCGATGCCGCCGTGGCCAGGCCGCTGGCGGCCCGGCTGCGCGCCGCCGGCCAGGAAGTCGTCGCGGTCGGCGATGCCCCCGAGGACGACGCCGATCTGGTCCGCTGGCTGCGGGAGGCCGTCGAAGGCGCTCCGGTCGACGGCGTGATCCATGCCGCGGGGCTGGCCGCCACCGCCCACATCGACGCCGCCGCCATGCTGCGGCACCAGGTGCGGCGCTGCGCCCTGGCCGCCGCCACGCTGCAGGCCGGGCCGCCGATTGCCGACGCGCCGCTGTGGCTGCTCACGCGCGGCGCCGCCCAGCACCTGGCCGGCGACGACGCCGTCGCCCCGGCCGCCGACAGCGCGTTGTGGGGCTATGGCCGCACGCTGATGAACGAATCGGGCGATACGCGCATGCTGGACCTGCCGCGCAATATGGCCGATTTTCCCCTGGACGCGCTCACGCGCGAACTGCTGTGGCCCGACGCCGAGCAGGAGCTCGCCCTGGCCGCCGATGGCAGCCGCTACGCGCCGCGCCTGCGCCTGGCGCCGCGGCCCGCGCCGCGCGCCGATTGCCCGGCCGAGGCGCCACGGGACGCCGCGGCGGTACAGCTGGGCTTCGAACTGCCCGGGCAGCTGCGCGCCCTGGCCTGGCGCCAGGCGCCCCTGCCGGCGCCGGCCGACGGCCAGCTGGAAGTGGCCGTGGCCGCGACCGGGCTGAACTTCCGCGACGTGATGTACGCGCTGGGCATGCTGTCCGACGAAGCGATCGAAAACGGTTTCGCCGGCGCCACGCTGGGCCTGGAATTCGCCGGAACGGTCACGCGCGCGGGAGCGGATGTCCAGGGCTTCGCGGCGGGCGACAGGGTGGTCGGGTTCGGACCGGCCAGCTTCGCTGACCGCGTGCTGACCGCGCCCGCGGCCGTGGCCCGCGTTCCCGCCGGCATGTCGCTGGAAGCGGCCGCCACGATACCCAGCACCTTTTTCACCGCCTACTACGCCCTGCACCACCTGGCGCAGCTCGAACCCGGCGAGAAAGTGTTGATCCACGGCGCCGCGGGCGGCGTGGGCATCGCGGCGATCCAGTACGCGCAATGGCGCGGCGCCGAAATCCACGCCAGCGCCGGCACGGCCGACAAGCGCGACTTCCTGCGCCTGCTCGGCGTGCAGCATATCTACGATTCGCGCACCCTGTCCTACGCCGACGAAGTGCTGGCCAACACCGGCGGCGCCGGCGTCGACGTGGTGCTCAACTCGCTGGCTGGCGAAGCGATCCATCGCAACCTGGTGGTGCTCAAGCCGTTTGGCCGCTTCCTGGAGCTGGGCAAGCGCGACTTCTACGAGAACACGCGCATCGGCCTGCGGCCGTTCCGTAACAACATCAGCTACTTCGGCATCGACGCCGACCAGCTGATGGCGCGCCGTCCCGCCCTGACCCAGCGGCTGTTCGCCGATATGATGGCGCTGTTCGAGGCCGGCGCGCTGCATCCGCTGCCGCACACGGTGTTTCATGCCGACCAAGTGGTCGATGCCTTCCGCCACATGCAACAGGCCCGCCAGATCGGCAAGATCGTGGTCACCGGCATGGACGAAGTCCGCCGCGCGCCTGCCGCGACGCCGCGGCCGAACGCCGCGCTCGCCCTCGACCCGCGCGCCAGCTACCTGGTGACCGGCGGACTGGGCGGCTTCGGCCTGCGCACGGCGCAATGGCTGGCCGAAAAAGGGGCGCGCCATCTCGTGCTGGCAAGCCGGCGCGGAGCCGTCGAGCCCGACACGCAGGCGGCCCTGGCCGCCCTGCGCCAGCAGGGCGTGGCCGTGCAGGCCGTCGCCTGCGACGTCACCGACCGCGCCGCCCTGGCGACGCTGCTGGCCGGCATCCCGGGCGAGACGCCGCTGCGCGGCATCGTGCACGCGGCCATGGTGATCGACGACGCCCTGGCGCGCAATACCGACGCGGCGCGCATCGAACGCGTGCTGGCGCCGAAACTGCTGGGCGCGCAACACCTGGATGCGCTGACGGCCGGACTGCCGCTGGACTTTTTCGTCTGCTTCTCCTCGGCCACGACGCTGTTCGGCAACCCCGGCCAGAGCAACTATGTCGCCGCCAACGCCTGGCTCGAAGCGTTCTGCCGCGCCCGGCGCGAGCGCGGCCTGCCCGCGACCAGCGTAGCCTGGGGCGCGCTCGACGATGTGGGCTACCTGGCCCGCAATGCCAAGGTCAGGGACGCGCTGGCCGGACGCATGGGAGGCCAGGCCTTGCGCTCGGAGGTGGCCCTGCAGGCGCTGGAGGACATCCTGCTGGCCGATCGCAGCGACCTGGGCGTGCTGGAGCTGGACTGGAACGCGCTGGCGCGCTTCCTGCCCAGCGCGGCCAGTCCCAAGTTCGGCGACGTGGCGCGCCGCCGCGCCCAGGCCGGCGGCCCCGATCTGAACGACGACGACATCCGCCACCTGGCCGCCACGCTGGACGACGCCGCGCTGCAGGCCCGCCTGGTCGAGATCCTGAAAGCGGAGGTGGGCGAAATCCTGCGCGTGCCGATGGACCGCCTCGACGCGAGCCGTTCCGTCTACGACATGGGCCTGGACTCGCTCATGGGGGTCGAACTGGTGGTGGCGCTGGAGAACCGTTGCGGGCTGAAGCTGCCGGTGATGGCGCTGAGCGAAAGCCCCACCATCGAGCAGCTGGCCGAACGCCTGGTGTCGCTGCTGCGCGGCGAGTCCGACCCGACGGCGGATGCGACCGCCGCACAGGTGCGGCAGGTGGCCGCGCAACACGCGGCCGACGTGCCGGCCGACTCCCTGGCCGAGTTCGCCGCCGACCTCGATACGGCGGCGCCCCGCCAGAAAATGATCCATTGAATCCCATGACGCACGGCAAGACCCTCCCCGGCCTGGCGGCCGGCATCAAGCAGAAACTGATCCAGCAGGCGCTGCAGCGCAAGCTGCGCAACGCGGCGCCGGCCACGGCCTCGCCGCTGGCGGCCGGCGCGCGCGTGGCCGTGGGCGAGGCCCATTGCCGTTTCGACCAGCATCCGGCCTACCAGCAATTGCGCATCATCAATGACGGCGCCGCCCGGCTGGGCATCGACAGCCCATTCTTCAAGCTGCATGAAGGCAGCGCCGGCGCGACCACCCGCATCGGCGGCCAGCCCTACCTGAACTTCGCCAGCTACAACTACCTGGGCCTGTCCGGCGACGCACGCGTCAACGACGCCGCCAAGCAGGCCATCGACCGCTACGGCACCTCGGTCTCGGCCAGCCGCGTGGTATCGGGCGAGCGACCCGTGCATCGCGAGCTGGAGCGCGAACTGGCGCGGCTGTACGAGGTCGATGACGCGGTCGTTTTCGTCAGCGGCCACGCCACCAACGTATCGACCATCGGCCATCTGTTCGGCGCCAACGACCTGGTGCTGCACGACGAGTACATCCACAACAGCGTGCTGCAAGGCATCCAGCTGGCCGGCGCGCGGCGCCTGTCGTTTCCCCATAACGACTGGGCCGCCCTGGATGCCTTGCTCAACGAACAGCGCGGCCATTTCGAGCGGGTGCTGATCGTGCTCGAAGGCATCTACAGCATGGACGGCGATTACCCGGACCTGCCCCGCTTCATCGAAGTCAAGCGCCGCCACCGGGCCTTCCTCATGGTGGACGAGGCGCATTCGCTGGGCGTGATGGGCGCGCGCGGACACGGTATCCGCGAACACTTCGGCCTGGCGGGCAACGATGTGGATATCTGGATGGGCACGTTGAGCAAGACGCTGGCCGGCTGCGGCGGCTATATCGCCGGCGAGCATGCCCTGGTCGAACACCTGAAGTTCCTCGCGCCCGGTTTCCTGTACAGCGTGGGCATGCCGCCGGCGGTCGCCGCGGCCGCGCTGGCGGCCCTGGCGCGCATGCGCGAAATGCCGGAACGGGTCGCCACCCTGCAGGCGCGCGGACGCGACTTCCTGCGCCAGGCGCGCGCGCGCGGCATCGACACCGGCAGCAGCAGCGGCCTGGCCGTCATACCCGCCATTGTCGGCAACTCCATCAAGGCGGCCCGGCTGTCGGCCGCGCTGTTCGAGCGCGGCATCAACGTGCAGCCCATCCTCTACCCCGCCGTTCCCGAGCAATCGGCGCGCCTGCGCTTCTTCATGTCGGCCCAGCACAGCGAGTCCGACATCCGCCAGGCGGTCGACACCCTTGCCGAGGAAATCGACCGAACCTAGCCCGGTGGGGCCAGTCCCATGTGCCGCAGGAATACCTGCGCCAGCTCGTCGACGCGGCGCTGCCCGGGCGCGCCGCCGGCGCGCCGGCCGGCCTGCCAGATCAGGTAATCGGTACGGCCATCCGGCTCGCCCAGGCGCCGGTACACCTCGGCCATGATGGGCACATGATCGCCATACACGCACAGGCCCGCCGGGCGCGACAGGCCGCGCATGGCCGCCGCCAGCGCGCCGAACATGGCGTCGGCGTTGCGCAGATGCCGCGCATAGGCCACCAGGTCGGCGCAACCGGGCGCAAGCGGCCCGTCCAGCACCGCCGCGGCGTCGGCCTCGTCGACGGTTTCCCAATGCAGGGGGCCGTGGTTCTCCATGGTGATGACGTGCACGTACAGCGGCTGGCCGCCCTGCCCGGCCAGCCGGTCGGCCACGTAGCGCGCCAGGGCCGCGTCGGCCACGTAGGGCCCGGCGCGCGGCGCGTCGGCGAAGGCGTCCAGGTGCACGAACTCGTCGAAGCCCAGCCAGGGCATGACCCGGTCGCGGCCGTAGAAACCGGCGTGAAACGGATGCACGCACACCGTGCGGTAGCCGCGCTGGCGCAGATGGCTGGCCAGGCTGGGCTGGGGCTGGCGCAGGCGCCGGTACGGGTTGTAGCGATGCACGCCCAGGGCCGGCGCGGCCAGCCCGGTCAGGAAGGCGAACTCGGTGCGCACCGTATTGGCGCCCCAGGCCGCCACCTCGAGCTGGCCATGCTCGAGCGCCTCGGCGCGCAGCGCATCCAGGCCGGCCAGCACCTCGGGCTTGAGCTGCGCGAACGCACGCCGCGCGTCGAAGAAAGACTCGCTCTGCACGCTGACCAGGTGCGGCAGCGGCCCGGGGCCGGCCGCCGCGGGCGCCGCGTCGAACGGGCCGCCGCGCATGGCCGGCGTCCACGGCTGGCGCTCGGCCCGTCCATACAGCCACAGGGTGGCCACCAGGCCCAGGCGCCGCAGGTCCTGGTCCGCTTCGTAGGTCAACCCGCCGTCGCGGCGGCCGGCCAGCACGGCCAGCGCCGCGCCGGCGGCCGCCAGCGCCAGCGTGGCGCCCCAGAACGCGGCCGGCTCGGCGTAGGCGGCCCGCGCCGCCGTGCGCGCCCCGGTGGCCGAGGGCTCCAGCGCCAGCCCGGCCCACAGCGCCAGGCCGTACCCGCACGCCAGCAGCAGCGCCGCCGGCCAGCCCAGGAACGGCAGGTACAGGCGCGGATGGCGCAGCGCATCGGTGAAGTACTCGAAATCGCTGTAGACAAAAGGCTCGCGCAGCGCGCGCGCCTTGGCGGTGCTGACCAGCACCAGCACCGCCTCGATGGCCAATACGTTGATCGCGCCGAAGTACGGCCGCCGAAACAGGGCCAGTTCGAGCGCGAACAGCAGGGTCCAGACGCCGGCGTGCAGCAGCAGCGTCCAGGCCGGCCGGCGCCATGGCGGCAGTACCGGCGGGCGCAGCAAGCCCTCCAGCGCCCACGACAGCGCCAGGCCGCCGGCCCAGGCGGGCGCCAATGCCAGCCAGAATGCCTCAAGCACCGTAGCCCAGCCAGCGCAGCAGGCGGCTGGAGACAGCCGGGTGCGCAAGTCCCAGGAACCAGCAGCCCAGGTTGAGCGGAAACGGAAAACTGATGCGCGCGCGGTTGGCGGCCAGCCCGCGCCGTATCGCGCGGGCCGCCTTCCCGGGCGGCCACAGGAATGGCTTGGGGCCGGGCATGGCCGCGCACATCGGCGAGGCCACATAGCCTGGCATGATGACATTCACCCGTACGCCCTGCGGCGCCAGCCAGTCCCGCAACGCCTCGCCATACGCCTTGACGGCGGCCTTGCTGGCGCTGTAGCTGGGCGTATCGGGCAGGCCCCGCCAGGCCGCCAGCGAGCTCATCAGGGCGATCTGTCCCTGGCCGCGCGCGCGCATGGCCGGCAACAGGCCATGCACCGTCGCCTGGGCGGCGCGCAGGTTGGTATCCATCAGCGTGCACACGTCTTCCCAGCGCTCGCCCGCGTGGTCGGCCCCGACGTTGATATTGACGCCCGCGTTGACGATGGCCAGGTCGGGCGGATGCGTGGCGTTCACGTCCTCCAGCCACGCCAGCAGGCGGTCGGTGGCGCGGATGTCGAAAGCCGCCACGCTGATGCTGGCGCCGCGCTCGCGGCACAGCCCGGCCAGCTCGTCGAGCCGCTCCAGCCGTCGGCCCTGCAGGATCAGCCGCACGCCGGGCGCCGCGTACTCCAGCGCCAGCGCGCGCCCGATGTCGCCGCTGGCGCCGGTAACCAGCACGCAGGCGGGCCGCTTCGCGCTCATAGCAATTCCTCCAGGGCCGAGCGCGGCGCCGTCAGGCGCGCCGTCGCGTTGGCGACCGCCAGGTCGATGCCCGGCGCGCAATAAAAGCCGCCGTTGACCTGGGTGGCATGGATCACGACGGCCTGGAACGCGGCGAACAGGGCCGCCTGTGGCGGCGTGGGGTCACGCCAGAAATCGGCCAGCGAGTGCTGGCAGGTGAGCCCCGGCATGGCATAGATGGGCCGGCTCAGCGCCAGCGTGGCGCAGCCGGCCGCCAATGCCGCGCTGCCCACGGTGCTGTTGACGGTCACCACACCGGCGGCATGCGCCAGCAAGGTGGGCAGATGCCCGGTCTCCAGGTAACGGACGCGCCGTTGCAGGCCGTGGCGCCGGGCGGTTTCCGCGGTAATGCGGCGTTGGTCGACGAAGCCTGGATCGAGCGGATGGTTCTTGACCACCAGCAGGCAGTCGGGCGGCGCATGGCGCGCGAACGAGGCCATCACCGCTTCCTGGACCTCGCGCATATCGCCGTACGGAGAGTGGTCGCGGATCTGCGCGTCGCTGTCCAACTGCAGCGGCAGCAGGAAAAAGCGCGTGCGCCGTGCCGCCAGGTCGGCCATGGCGCGGGCGTCGTCGGCGCGCCGCGCGCGCAAGCGCAGGGCCCGCCGCACATAGGCGGCGTACTCGCGCGCCGCGCCGTGCGGCGCGTGCGTGCGATAGCGCGGAAACAGCAGCGGGTTCCAGGCGCTGCATGCGTGGTAGGCCACGTCGTGCCAGGCGCGCAGCCAGAACGGCGACCTGAACGCGCGCGGGCTGGCCTGCGGCACGCGCGCGGCGCTGGCGCGATACCACGCCGGATCGCGCGGCAGGGAGGAATGGGCGTTCACGCCGCCGCGCTCCAGTGTCACCCAGTGCGGCCGGAAATACCCCTCTTCGAACACATGCACGCGCACGCCGCGCGCGCGGGCCAGCGCGACCGCCGGCCGATGCACCGGCCGGCGGTCGCCGAACAGCACGATATCGCTGATGGCGTGGCGTTCCAGCAATTGGGCGTAGAAATCGCCGCAGGCCTGCGCCTCGCCGCGGTACGCATGCGCCTGGCCGCCGCGCCAGTACGCCGCATCGCCCACCGTGTAGTTGACGCGGCGCACCGCGTGGCCGTGTTCGCGCAACGCCCGCCCGAGGCGGTCGAAGAACGGCGAACAGACGCCTTGCAGGAACAGGAACGAGGCGCTCATGCCGTGCTCCGGTTCATCGGGCCAGCCACAGCGTCTGCAGCTTGCGCACCTGGCGGCGCGCATAGCCGGCGCGCAGCTGTTGCAGGCGGCCTTCGCGCTGCAGGCGTTCGCGCGTCTCGAAAATATGCGTCAGCACCGCCTCGCACGTGGTATAGCCGCGCAGCTCCCAGTCCCAGTACAGCGGGTAGCGCAGCAGCGTACCCGCGACCAGTTCGTCCAGGCTCAGCCGGCGGGCGCGCCGCTCACGCGGCCAATCGGTGGCGCGGTCCTCGGTCAGGCCCCAGCCGGCGTAGAACGGCCTGCCGTACGTCACCACGCGCTTGCCGCGCAGCAAGGCGTCGAAACCCGTCAGCGAGGTCATGGTATGCACCACGTCGCAGGCCTGAATGCAGCTGACCACCGACAGCGCCGACTCGACATGGTCGGCATGGCGGCGCGCCTCGCGCAGCGCCACGCGGCCGCGCCGGTTGCGGCTGACCACGTCCGGATGGGGCTTGTAGACGATGTAGGCGTCGGGATGCGCGGCACGCGCGGCCGCCAGCAGGTCCAGGTTGGTGCGGACTTCGTCGCAGCCCAGCCGCACCGACGCATCGTCCTCGACCTGTCCGGGCACCAGTACGATCTCGCGGCCGCGCGCCGGCCAGTTGGCCGGCTCGGGCTGCGCCACGTTGTACTTGGTGATGCCGTGGGCGACCACCAGCGCGCGGATACGCGCCGCGCTGGCCAGTTCTCCCTGGCTGAACCCGCCCCGGTTCAATTCATGCTCCAGATCGCTGGGCCTGCCAGGATCGAAATAGATGCCTCGCCCGTCCAGCGCCAGGCTCAGCGGCCGGATCAGGTCCGACCCCAGGCCCACCGACCGCAGGAAACCATCCTCGACGGCCAGCACCGCGCAGCCGCTCTGCTCGGCCAGCTCGGCCACGCCGGCGGGCGCCTGGGCGCCCCAATGCACCAGGGCTTCGCCCGCGGCCGGCCGCAGGTCCCGCGCGCGGGCGGCGTCGGCGGCGAACACCGCCTGGCCGGGCTTGAGCGCCAGCATGGGCGCCAGCGCGGCCGCCTTCCAGCGGCGCATCCCCACGCCGATCACGCGCGACGGCAACCGCTGCGCCATGGCGCGCTGGCGCGTCAGCCAATCGATCACGTCGAAGATCGTGCCGCGGCGATGCAGCACCGGATCCAGGTAGCGGGTGTAGTGGAAATAGGCGCCGGCGAACAGCTCCTCGACACTGCGCAAGCGGCCGCGCCGCTCGCATTGCTGGCGGTCGTCGGTCACGCCCCAGCCGGCATACCAGGGCATGCCGAAGCAGGTCACGGGCTTGTCCAGCATCAGGGCTTCGAACCCCATCTGCGAACTGACCACATAGACCCGGTCCATCTGTTCGAGCAAGGCCAGGGGATTCATGTCGTGGCGCAGCACCACCGTATCGGCGTCGTCGGCCACCCGCGACAGATAGCCCGACTTGTCGCCGGCCACCACCTCGGGATGCGTCTTGACGCAAATCAGCGCGCCGGGGTTCTCGGCCCGCGCCGCCGCCAGCATGGATTGGAAGGTGCCCGCGTCGGCGCAACCCAGCGTCACACTCATGTCGCCTTCGGTCTGGTCCACCACCAGCACCCGGCGCCGGCCGTCGGCCGGCACGCCGGTGGCCAGGAAGCCGCCCTGGTTGTACTTGGACAGGCGGCGTTCGCGCACCAGGTCCATGGCTTCGGGCACGGCATCCTCGATGCCGTCGAGCAGCGTGCGCGACGACGCCAGCAGGCACTCCAGCTCGGATTCGCGCGTCGCGTCGTAATAGATGCCCAGGCGATCGACCACCAGCGACAGAGGCGGGAAATGGCGCCCGGTGCCGAACGAGCGCAGAAAACCGTCTTCCAGCGCAATGTAGGGCACGCCCAGCGAACGGGCGCGGCGCCGCGCCGGCGCGGCGCTGGGGCGCGCGCCCCATCCCGCCACCGCGCGCGGCGCCGATCCGCCCAGCGGCCAGAAGCGCCGGTAGCGGGTGACCGGCGCGCCCAGCAGCTCCGTCAGGTACGGAATACGCGCGATGCCTGACGAATGGAGCTCGATCATCGCAGGAACTGCGTGTACCAGGGCATGGCGGCTTCCAGCCCGCGCAGGATGTCGTAGGCCGGCTCGTAGCCCAGCAGCTTGCCGGCCTTGCCGATGTCGGCCTGCGAGTGGCGCACGTCGCCGGCGCGGAAGTCCGCGTACACCGGCGCCTTCTCGTACGTCACCCCCTGCCCGGCCAGCGTGCGCCGCAGGTGCTCGAACAGCTCGGTCAGCGTCGTGCGCGCGTTGTACGCCACGTTGTAGACCTGGTTCGACCCTTGCGGACCGGCCATCGCCGCCAGCAGGTTGGCCTGCACCGCGTTCTCCACGAAGCAGAAGTCGCGGCTGGTCTGGCCGTCGCCGTTGATCACGACGTCCTCGCCCTTGATCATCGCCGCCGTCCACTTCGGAATCACCGCCGCGTACGCGCCGTCCGGATCCTGGCGCTTGCCGAACACGTTGAAGTAGCGTAGCCCCACGCTGGAGAACCCGTACGAGCGCGCGAACACGTCGGCGTACAGCTCGTTGACGTACTTGGTCACCGCGTACGGCGAGAGCGGATTGCCGATGCGGTCCTCGACCTTCGGCAGGCCGGGATGGTCGCCATAGGTCGAACTCGAGGCCGCGTAGACGAACGCCTGGACCTGCGCGTCGCGCGCGGCCACCAGCATGTTCAGGAATCCCCCGATGTTGACCTCGTTGGTCGTGATCGGGTCCTTCAGCGAACGCGGCACCGAACCCAGCGCGGCCTGGTGCAGCACCCGCTCCACGCCCTGCACCGCGCGCTGGCAGGTCGCCAGGTCGCGGATGTCGCCTTCGATGAAGGTAAAGCGCGCCCACTGCTCGGGCGTCACCGCCGCGCGCACCTCGTCCAGGTTGTGCTGGTGCCCCGTGGCGAAATTGTCCAGCCCCACCACCGCCTGGTCCAGCCCCAGCAGCGTCTCGAGCAGGTTCGAGCCGATGAAGCCGGCGCAGCCGGTCACCAGCCACTTCCGGCGCTGCGTCAGGGTCTGCGCGCAAATCGTCTCGTATCGTGTCGTCATGTCGTGCCTCCTTACAGACGCAGGTCGGCCTGCTCGGGAGGCAGCACGTACTTCAGGTCGTACAGGATGTGCTCGGGCTTGCCGAACTTGCGGATCGCCTCGGCGCCCATCTCGACGAACTGGTGGTGCGACACCGCCAGGATGATCGCGTCGTACGCCCCGGCGGCCGGCTTGGCGACCGGCGTGATGCCGTACTCGTGCTCGGCCTCGGCCGGGTCCACCCACGGGTCGTACACGTCCACATCGACGTGGTACTCGCCCAGTTCGCGCACGATGTCCACCACGCGCGTGTTGCGCAGGTCGGGGCAGTTTTCCTTGAACGTCAGGCCCATCAGCAGCACGCGCGCGCCCTCGACGTGGATGCGGCGCTTGGCCATCGCCTTGACCAGCTGCGAGACCACATAGCCGCCCATCGAGTCGTTCAGGCGGCGCCCGGCCAGGATGATCTCGGGGTGGTAGCCGATCGACTGCGCCTTGTGCGTCAGGTAGTACGGATCGACCCCGATGCAGTGCCCGCCCACCAGGCCCGGGCGGAACGGCAGGAAGTTCCACTTGGTGCCGGCGGCCTGCAGCACGGCCTCGGTGTCGATGCCCATCTTGTTGAAGATCAGCGCCAGCTCGTTGATCAGCGCGATGTTGACGTCGCGCTGCGTGTTCTCGATCACCTTGGCGGCCTCGGCCACGCGGATGCTCGACGCCTTGTGGGTGCCGGCCGTGATGATCTCGTTGTACAGCTGGTCGACCAGCTCGGCGACTTCCGGCGTCGAGCCCGAGGTCACCTTCTTGATGGTGTTGACGCGGTGCGCCTTGTCGCCCGGGTTGATGCGCTCGGGGCTGTAGCCGGCGTAGAAGTCCTGGTTGAACTTCAGGCCCGACACGCGCTCGAGCACCGGCACGCAGTCTTCCTCGGTGGCGCCCGGGTACACGGTCGATTCGTAGATCACGATGTCGCCGCGCTTGAGCACCGCGCCGATGGTCTCGCTGGCCTTGACCAGCGGCGTCAGGTCCGGCTGCTTGTACTCGTCGATGGGCGTGGGCACGGTGACGATGAACACATTGGCCTTGCCCAGCGCCTCGCGTTCGGTGGTGTAGCTCAGTTGCGCGGCCTGGGCCAGTTCCTCGTCATCGACTTCCAGGGTGTGGTCGTGGCCGGCCTTCAGGCTGGCCACGCGCCGCTCATTGATATCGAAGCCGATCACCGGGCGCTTCTTGCCGAACTCCACGGCCAGCGGCAACCCGACATACCCCAGGCCGACGACGGCGAGATGAACATCTGCAGGATTGGAAAACTTCTTCGGCATTGGTGCTACCTTCCAGTGAAAATTAGTAAGTACCCACGCGTTGGCCCACGATCAGGACCTGCACGATAGGCGTAATGATCTTTTCCCATTCGTACATGGGCGCATTACTGACATACACCACGTCCTCGGGCAGCAGTTCGAACTGCTTGGCCAGGAACATGGACTCGGGATTGCGCATGTTCAGCCTGAACACCGTGGGCCGCGGGCGGCCGTCGGCGTTGCGGCCGTCCAGGCGGAACACGAACACCCCGGTGGCGTCGGCCGCACGGTCGTTCAGACCGCCGGCCACGCCCAGGGCGTCAAGCAGGTTGGTCTGGTTCGACGGCAGCTCGTGCAGGCCCGGTTTGGTGAGGGCCCCCATCGCCACGAAACGCTTCAGGTTGGGTTCGACCACCAGCTCGGAGCGCGGCTCCACCGCCACGTTGCGGCCGTTGAGCAGTTGCTGGTAGGGAATGCGCTGCACCTTGCGGCCGGTGCGGATCACCACGTCGGCCTGGTAGGCCGGCAACGTCGAACCGCCCGCCTGCGTGATCGCGTCCAGCGCCGTCAGCGGCCCCTTGTTGCCGCCGAACCGCCCCGGACGCGGCACCGCTCCGGCCACCAGCACCGAATTCGAGCGGTCGTCGGCCAGGTCCACCATGACCTGCGGCTGCACCGCCGCGGTATTGCGCAGGCTGCCCTTCACGAGCTGTTCGATCTGCTCCAGCGACTTGCCCTGCACTTTCAGGCGGCCCGCATAGGGCAGCGAAATGCTGCCGTCGGCGGCGACCCGCACGGCCTCGAACACCGTGCCGCCGGCCGCCAGCGGCGCGAACAGGCCCGTCTCCATGCTGTCGGCCACCAGGATGCGCAGCACGTCGCCCGGCATCACGCGCATATTGCCGACGTAGCCGTCCGAGGTGGCGCCGTCCTTGGACACCGCCTTGACCAGCACATAGGGCGCGATGGTGTCGGCGCGCAGGTCCACCAGATCGTAGGAGCCGGGCTTGGCGCCGGTCGCATCGGTCGACCCGCCGTCCATGATGGCCGACCGCGTCGGGCCCGACCCGGAGAGAATGCTGCAGCCCGACAGCAAGGCCAGCAGCGCGATGCTCAGGCAGCGTATGAGTCTATGGTTCATGGTCCGTCTTGGTACTCCGGTAGAAACTGGGAAGGCGCCGGCGCGCCGCTCGAAGCGGCCAGCGCGGCACGGATGCGCGTATGCATGTATTCGGCCAGCACGGGCTCGAACGCCGGCGAATAATGATTCATGTCGGCGCCGTCGCTGGCCAGCAAGCGCGCCGGGGGCCAGCCGGGCGCGGCGTCCAGCGGGTCGATCACATGCACCTGGTGCAGCCCGCGCGCGGCGGCCTTGATGCGCGCGACGTGGCGTGCCCGCGCGGCGATGCGGCGCCCGTCGGCGCGCTCGGCGTCGACGTGGGTCACCACCAGCACGGGCTTGCCCACGCGCAGCGCCAGGTACATCAGGTCGGCGCGCACGACGGCCTCGCTGTCCTCGGCGCAGCGCGCCTCGCGCAGCACGCGCAAGCCGCCCGCCAGCGCCGCGTCTTCGGCCTGGTCGCGGTACAGGCCGGCCACGGCCTCGTAGGCATCGGGCGCCACCTCGCCGGCACGCACCAGCGAGCGCCACCAGTTGCGGCCCTCGTCGCCGAGCTCTCGCACCAGGTGCTTGACCACCAGATTCTTCTGCAGGAACACGCCATTGACGCTCACGCTGCGCTCCGAGGCCGCCTCGACCAGCACCGCGTCGGCCTGCGCCAGTTCGTCGGCGCGCGCCGGCGTCACCACCGGCGTGCGTCCGGCCGGAAACAGGAACGGCAGCAACTGGGAATCGAAGCGTGTCCGGTCGGCCAGCCATTGCACGCGCTGCACGGCTTCGCGCGTACTGTGGATGTAGCCGCTTATTCCGGCGGTCAGGGGCTGCGCCAGGCCGCCGTCATGCAGCAGGCGCGCCGGCCGGTGCACCCGGCAACTGCCCAGCACGAAGAGTTTGGGCGGCATGGTCATGGCATCTGGTAGCACCGGACCGTCGATGCAATCATCTGGTTGAGGGAAAAACGCGCCGACGCCCAGTCGGCCGCCTTGCGCGCGATTCCCGGATCGGCCGCGCACATGTCGTGGATGCGCGCCAGCGCCTCGGCCACGTCCGGCGCGGTCACCGTATCGGCCGGCAGGGTAAGTCCCGTCACGCCTTCCTGCACCGCCTCGCCGGCGCCGCCGGCCAGCGTCGTCACCACCGGCACGCCCGAGAACTGCGCCTCGATCAGCACATTGGGCAGCCCTTCGAAGCGCGACAGCAGCAGGAATGCGTTGAACTGCGTCAGCCAGTAGCCCACCCGCCTGGACAGGCCGGTAAACAGGATGCGCTCGCCCATGCCCAGCCGCTGCGCGAACTCCCGCACCGACTCCAGCAGCGGGCCGCCGCCCACCATGATGAAACGGACATGGGGGTGGCTGGCGGCGAAGCGCTGCGCCGCTTCCACCCACAGGAACGGACGCTTGTTGTCGTCGACCCGCATGACCGTGCCGACGGTAAAGCGCGCGCCCGACGTGCGGGCGTCGAACTGCGCCATCATGGCGGTGCAGGCGTCGTCCTGCACCGCCTTCAGCGGCGCCAGCCCGTTGTAGACCACCGGAATGCGCCGCTCGTCCACCCCCAGCCAGTCGGCATAACGGTGCGCGGCGAACTGCGAATTGGAACTCAGCGCCACGCCGCGCATCTTCAGCAGTTCCGAGTAAATGATGTCGTACTCGACGCGGTAGCGGTCCGGCCGGTCCACCGGCGGCATGGTGCGCACCGACAGCACGATACGCGGCACACCGGCCAGCAGCGCCGCCAGCGCGCAGGCAAAGATCGAACCGTCCTGCCAGATATGCACCACGCTGGGCACCGACGAACGCATCACGTCCGTCAGCTTGGTCGTCCCCTCGATGATCTGCTTGGGCAGGAAGCGCAGGTACTCTCGGTACGGCGCCAGCAGCGACGAAAACTCGCAACCGCCCCATGCCTGCATGTCCGAATAGACGGAAACCGGGATGCCGGCGTCGCGCAGCGTGGCGGCGAAGAAATCGGCGCCTTCCCGGCTGCGCAGCGAGCGGCATACGACCTGCACCGGTCCCAGCACCCCGTAGCCCGCAATCGATTGACCCTGCTGGATGGCGCTTTGCAGCGCCACGGCGGTGTTGACGAACTGTCGCTCGGCGCCGCCGGCGCCCAGCGAGCCATTGATCATCAGCACCGGACCGACGAACGACTCCGGCCCCGCGTCGTACTCCGCATTGCGGCGCCGGCCGATCTCCTGCAGCATTTTCTCCAGCACCAGGATGCTGACCGGCACGTCGCGCCCGTCGCCCTCCACGCCCAGGCGGCGCAACGCGGCCAGGTCCGCGTTCAAATCGACCAGCCGCCGCGTCAGCTTGCGCGCCCCGTCGCCGATGGCGTCCAGCCCCGCCTGCAGCACATCGCGGGCGCGCCACAGCGCGCCGCGGCGCGTCAACGACTGCGCCCAGCCGACATAGCCGTTCTCGAACTCGGGATGTTGCCGGGACAGCCGCTCGAAACAGGCGTCCGCCTGCTCGCTCTGGCCGATCTCGTCCCAGCTCTTGGCCTCCAGCAGGATCTCCCGCGCGCTGCTGCTGCCGCCGGAGAAATACAGTTCGATCTCGGCGCGTCCGGCTTCTATCCCCTGCTGGCGCTTGACGCCGCGCAGCATGAGGATGAAAGCCTCGGAAGAGTCCGGAAAGCGCTGGTGGATGCCGCGCCAAACCGCCAGGCCCTCGTCGCTGCGGTGGGCCGCCTCGAGCGCCCGCGCCACCAGCACCTGGAACAGCTCGGTATGCGGATAACGCCGCACATACTCCAGCAGCTCGGGCAAGGCGTCCGCCGGCTTGTGGACCGCCGCGTGGCGCTCCAGCACCTGGCGCGCCTGCTGCAACAGCTCGCGACCGGGCTCTTCCGCCTCGCCCGGCGCCGCCAGCGCGGCGTCGAGCAGGTCGATGATCGTCGGCCCGGAAGCCGGGCCGCCGGTCGGGCCGGCCGCGGTATCTGCGCGGCGCGGCTTGCGGATGCGGGACAGAAACGAAAACATGGCGTGATCTCGTTGACGGTTGAACGGTGGCTCAGGCGTGGTCCTTGACGGCGTAAACCACCAGCACCGCCACGATCCACAGAATGAAAAGACCCAGCAGGCCCAGCGCCGTATCGGTGAAGCGGCGCGGGTACAGCGACTCGTCGGCCAGCTGCGGCTGCGACGCGATCACCGTGTACAGCACCTGGCGCGCCGCCAGGCCGCGGGCGTCCTCCAGGGTCTTCAGGGCCCCGGTGTAGTACGCCTCGGCAAACTGCCGTTCGGTCTCGGCCGCCTCGTACTCGCGCAGCAGCTTGGACAGCGTGTTGCCGTTCTCGCTGCGGCCGCCGCTGATCTGGTGGTCATTGAGGTCCTTGAGCTGGCGCATCAGCGCTTCGTGACGCGCCTTGACGCGCTCGTAGGCCGGGCCGCTGCGCAGCCCGCCGCGCCCCATCGCGTCCAGCTCCGCTGCCGCGGTGGCCACGTCGCCACGCACCTTGGCGGCCAGCTGCAGGTTGGCCTCCGCTTCCTTGACAGGATCCAGCACGCCGGTGCGGGCCCGCAGGTCCTGAACCTGCACCCGCGCCTGCGCCAGGCGTTTTTCGGCGATGCCCACCTCGGCGCGGGCGAAGTCCACGCTGTCCTCGCGCGACTTGACCGACATCTGGTTGACCAGCTTCTCGCTGGCCTGCAGGATCGCCTCGGCCAGGCGCAGCGACTCCTCCGGCGAGAAGGCCCGCACCCGCAGGATGATCGCGCCGGTGGACATGTCGAACTCGATGTCCACCATGCGGTTCCATTGCCGCCACAGGCCTTCCGCTGTTTCGTCCTCGTCCATGCCGTACCAGAAGTCGATCATGGGCTTGGACCACATCTCGCGCAGGTTCAGCTCCTTGTCGAGCTCCTGCACGATCTGGCGCGACTTCACATAATCGACCACGGCGAACGAATCGACGAACAGCTCGGTCGCCATCGCGCCGCTGCCCATCGACGAGTGCCCGTCTCGGTTGGCGCTGGCCTGCTGCATCTGCGAACCCGCGCGCAACCCGAAGCGCGCCTCCGAGACATACTGGTCGGACGCGATGAAGAACAGGTACAAGGCCAGCAGCACGCCGGGAATGCCGATCAGCGCGATGGCGGACCAGCGCAGGTAATTGGCGGGCTTGCCCGGCGTCATGCCGGGCAGGCGCGGCCCCGTATAGGTTTTCTCCGTACTAGTCATAGTCGCTTCTGGATTCAGGTGAATTGCCGATCGGATCGGGCTCAGGATTGCTCAGCGTCGACGGTGTCGACGACCGGCTCGACCGCGGCCGCCGGCGCGGGCGCGCTCTGCGTGTAGCGTGCGATGGTTTCGTCCAAAGGACCGTAGTGCGTCATGGTGCCTTGCTGCATGATCACGCCGTGGCTGCAGAAGCGCCGCACCGTGGTGGGCGCGTTGGCCGCCATGATGATGGTGGCGCCGCGCGAACGCTCGGCGAACACCTCCAGGCATTTGCGCTTGAAATTCACGTCGCCGACCGCGGCCATCTCGTCGACCACGTACACGTCGCAGCGCAACGCCATCGAGATGCCGTAGGACAGCCGCGCGCGCATGCTGTTGGCGTAGGTCACCACCGGCAGGTCGAACGACCGCCCCAGCTCCGAGAAGTCGTGGACAAAGCGCTCCACGTCCGGGACATCGCAGCCGTAGATCCGCGCGATGAAGCGCACGTTATCGCGGCCGGTCATGTTCGAACTGATGCCGCCGGCGAACCCCAGCGGATACGAAATGCTGACCGCCCGCCGCACCGTGCCGGAGTCGGGCAGCTCCATGCCGCAGATCATGCGCAGCAGCACCGATTTCCCCGAGCCGTTGCCGCCCAGGATGGCCAGGTTCTCGCCGCCGCGGAAATCGAACGACACGTCATCGAGAACACGCCTGATGCCCTTCTTGGAGCGGTAGCCCTTGCAGACATTGCGCAGCGAAATAATGGTGTCCTGGTCCATGGCCGTCTCCATCAGCGGGTATGCAGCCGGCGGCGCATGGCGCGCTCCAGGCACAATCCCAGCACCACGCTGCCCACGGCCCACTTGATCAGGTAGCCGCGGTCCAGCGTCAGCGAGCTGAAATGGGTGAAATACCCGGCGCGGAACCACTCGATGGCATGCACCAGCGGATTCCATACCAGCACGCGGCGCGCCTGTTCCGGCAACGCATCGACCAGGTAGAAGACGCCCGACAGCAGGTACAGCGGACGGGTCAGCGCCGAGTAAAGGTGCTCCCACGACTTGAACAGCATGTTCAGCACCGCGTTGATCAGGCCCACGCCGAAACCCAGCAGGAACGTGAACAGCGCCGCGGCGGCGCACTCTTCGAGGCGCTGCGGCAGGATCAGCTTGCCGCCCAGCATCACCAGGAACAGCAGGATGGCGAACACCGCCACCCAGGTCAGCGCCTGCAGCAAGGCCTTGGCGAACACGATGTCCATGTTGGTGATCGGCGGCAGCCGCAGCAGCGACGCATTCGACGAAATCGACCGTGCCAGCCGCGACGATGTGTGGCTGAACAGGAAGAACGGCATGATGCCGGTGATGAAGAACATCTGCAGGTTGCCGACCGGCGCCTGCCTGCCCCACACCACATAGATGGTCGAAAGCACCGCCACGTGCAGGATCGGCTCGATCAGCGCCCACAGGTAGCCCAGGCGCGTACCGCCGAAGCGCACCCTCGTTTCCCGGAATATCAAAGACCCGATTACCCGCGCCTGTACCGTCAGCGCCGAACTCAAACCTGGGCTCCCGATGGCTGCATCTTTCGCTCCCTCGCGGCGCGCTTAATAACCAGGTGGATTATCGACGCGCCACTTTCATATAAACAAAAACAAAACCGTCCAAAATGTCGGACGGCGGTCGGAACGAGAGAATGATAATTTCGGCGCAACGGCCGTTGATTTCAACATATATCAAATCAACACCATCCTTGCGACGATCAATCGCTTCACAAAAATGGTGTATTGGCGGCCTATAATTCATGGCATCAGAACCGGGATTTTCCCGGGAAACCAATGCCGCGCATCCGTCGACGGCCGGGCGGCGCACTTGCAAGGCCGCCATGTTGCGCACCGCACTGCTTAATATTTATCAGAAAAGAGTACAAGCGCTTACCAGCCGCCTGCCGCTGGCGCAGTTGCTGGCGCGTGCCGCCGATAATCCCGCCGTGCTCAACCGGCTGGGACTGTTCCAGAGCGCCGCCGCCGCCCGGGCGCGCGGCGTCGAACAAGGACTGTGCCGGGCGCGGGCCGCGCTGGAATGCAGCCACGCCGCCGACCGTCCCGACCCCGCGCGGCTGCGGGGCCGCGTCTCCGACCATGCGCGGCGCCAGTACGCCCTGACCCTGGCGCGCCAGGATCCCGAAAGCGCGCGCCAATGGCTCGCGCCGGCCGACTGGGAACTGGATCTCGCCCTGGACCTGGCGGGCGGCCGCGCTGACCTGGCCTTACACAAGGCAAGGAAATCTGCGAGCAATATTAGTAAATCAAAGAATTTGCATGAAATTCTTGCTGCAGCGCACATACAGCTGGGGGATTTCCCGGCAGCCAGAAATAATTTATCGCAGCTACTGACAGATTCGCGCATTTCCGTGCCGCCCGGGGACACGCCGCTGCGACCCGCTGATTTCATAGGCCTTGCGCCGATTTCACCCCGGGCGGTCCCGGCCGGAGCCCCGCTGATAAGCGTCATAATCTGCGCCCGCGACGCCGCGCCTTATATCAACAATGCGCTGCGATCCGTATGGTCGCAAACCTATCCTAATATTGAAATTATTGCGATAGATGACGGCTCGACCGATAACACATTCCAACATCTGAGCGCCGCCGCCTCTGAAAATCCGCGTATAAATATCGCCAGGACGAAAAATCACGGCGTATATGCGGCGCGCAATATGGCCCTGCAGCGGGCAAAAGGCGATTTCATTACCTTTCTCGATGCCGACGACATAATGTTGGCGACTCGCCTGCAGGACCAGGCGGCCCTGCTGCAGGCCAGCGGCGCCTGCGCCACCGTCAGCCGCCTGCTGCGCATCACGGCCGACGGACAACTGGCCGCCCCGCGCGTGTTTCCCTTCGTCCGGCACAACCCCTGCTCGCTGATGATCCGGCGCGACGCGCTGGCCGTCATCGGGCAGTTCGAGGAAATGCGCTTCGGCGCCGATGAGGAGTACGAGCATCGCATGCAGGTTCTTTTGGGTTCCCACAGCATCGCCCGCAGCCGCGCGGTCCAGACCGTGGCCTTGCACCGGCCGCAGTCGCTGACCCAGCACGGCGAGACCGGGCTGGCTTCCGACCAGGGCAGGCAGCGGCGGATCGCCTACCGCGAGACCTGGATGCGCCGCCACGCCGGCCTGGCGCGGCTTCATACGCCCTGACGCCACGCACAACTTTCTTTGCGCTCATGGAACACGACAACAATACCGTACGCCACATGCCCGCTCCGGCCGCTCGCCGGGCGGCCGCGCCGGACCGCCTGCGCCAGTTGACCCAGGAGAACGAGCTGGCGTACTCCCGCCTGGAGCAGGAGCGCGCCGCGCGCGTGCAGGCAGAGAAGGACCTCGCCGGCGTCAAGGCGTTGCTGCGCGAAACCAACCAGCAGCTCGCCAAGCAGCGCCGCACGCTGACCTGGCAGTTCGGCGAAGCGGTCACGCGCGCGCGCACCTTGAAGGATTACGTGCTGCTGCCCTACCGGCTGATCAAACTGTCGGAAGACCATCGCCGCCAGAGCCGCCACGCCCCCGTGGTGCGCAAGCACGCGTCGGCCGCGCTGCCCGCCGAGACCGCCAACGCCATCAAGGAGGCGCTGGAGTACGTCAAGCGGGTGCGCAGCCCCGAGGTCATCCTCTGGATCGGACGCCAGCCCTGGCCGGCCGAGGTACGCGCCAAGGTTTTCTGCGAAGTGGCCAAATGGGCCCGCACCAGCTATCCGCAGGTCGCCGAGCAAATCGTCCAGCAACTGCTGGGGCTCGATCCGGCCGCCCCGCACGTGCGCCAGCTCGCGTTCAGCCTCTATGACGCAGGCATCGTCGACGCGTCCGCCCAGTTGCTGCGCGCCGCGCGCACCGCCGGAGCCGCCTTCAGCACGGCCGAACGCCTGCGCGCCGAGCGCATCGAACACGCGCAGGGCATCCTGGCCCAATCCATCGAGCCCACCGCGCGCGGAAACTACACCTTTGATTTCGATGCGCAGGGTCCCATCGTCATCCTCTCGCCCGTGTCCATCCTGCAAGGCCGCAACGCCGCCAGCAACGCGCTGCACCGCTTCGCGCTGAGCATGCAGGCCCGCTACGGCGACACCATGGTCATCAGCCTGGCCGCCCAGCAGGCCGACTCCGCCGACGCGGCGCCCGGCCAGCAGGCCGACGCCGCGCTGCACGCCCGCACCGGGCTGGTCGTCGATGGCGTGGCATACCGCCACGCCCCGGCCATATCGCGCCAGACGCCGTCGTTCCAGGACGTGTGCGCGGCCATGGCCGAAACGGTGCTGGCCGCCACGGTGCGCCAGCAGCCGCGCGCGGTGCTCGCCTGGGACGACGCCTATTGCGCGCTGGGCGCCAGCGCGGCGGCCCAGACCCTGCGCGTGCCCTATGGGCTGGTGCTGCAAAGCCTCGACTTCTTCCAGAAGACGGCGGCCAATCATCTGCTGTCCGAGCGCGCGCGCGTCGACCTCAACCTGCTGGCCCTGGCGGCCCGCCAGGCGGATCTGCTGGCCTTGGGCACCCCCGCGCTGCAAGGCGCGCTGGAGAACCTGCTGGACGGCTCGCGTCCGGTCGCACTGGTCCCGCCGCTGCCCCTGCCGCCGATGAATCATCGCAAGGAAGCCCCGCCGGACCTGGCCGCCACGCTGCGCCGCCTGGAGGGCAAGCGCGTATTCGCCGTGACCGAGGACGAGCCCGCCGTGGCAACGGCGCGCGCGCTGATCGACCTGTATGCGGAAATCTCGTTCGTGCAGCCCGATGCCGTCTTGCTGATCATGTCCAACGGCAAGGCCGCCGCGGCGATGCGCCACCATGCCGTGGCGATCGGCCTGCAGGAAGGCCAGGTGATATTCGCTCCGCCCGCCAGCGACGCCGTCTCGCGCGAGCAATTGCTGCGGCGCGTCGAGATCGCCCTGTTCCCCTACGTCGACAACCGCGCCGAAGTCAGCCTGGTGCCGTCGGTCGCCGCGCTGCTCGAATGCATGGCGCTGGGCGTGTGCCCCGCCATCGGCCCGGCGCCCGCCTACGCCGCCCATGTGGAGCCAGGCCAGAACGGCGTGCAGATCGACCTGAACGCGCCCGCCGCCGAAACCGCCTCGCACCTGCAGCAAGTGCTGGGCGAGGCCGGCGAGCTGGGCAAGCGCGCGCGCGAAAGCGTGCAGCGCCATCTGCCCTGGCACGACTACGACGAAGCCATCGGCGCCCTGCTGCTGCAGGCGGCCACGCCGCAGCCGCACGTACCCGGCCGGCGCGCCGAACCGCAACTGCTGCACCTGAAGGTGTCGTAGGCCATGCCAGCCCCGAGCCCCGCCATGTGTCGCGCCGGACAGGCCCAAGGCGACAATCCGTCGAGGGAGACGGCGCGCCCGCGCAGCGGGCGCGGCGCGGGGCCTCTTTTCCCCTGCTGTTAAGAAGGAGTATTGACCCGTGATTATTTCAACAATAGGTTCGTGCCGCGTGGCCGGCCCCATGACCAAGCTCCAGGCGCAGCGTAGTTTCGTACTGGATAACCGGCTGTTGTACGGGTTCACCCACAACACCAAGGAAACCATCCAGGCCATCCGCTTCATGCGCGGCGAGCTGCGCTTGCCCGAAAGCCTGTGGCCCTTCATTTCGGATCAACCGTTTCGCAACGGCAACAGCACGCCGCACATCCCGGACGCTCACTACGTGGTCGAGATCAGCTCCGTGAAGGTGCTGGAGCTCGACGGTCTGTACCTGCAGCTGGTGCGCTTCAAGGAAGCGCTCAGCGTCTGCCCGGACCTGCGCAAGATCTTCTTCGACCATCCTGGCGCCGAACAGCGCGGCCAGCGCCTGCAGTTGCTGCAGGCCACGCCCTCGTTCGCCCGCCTGGCCACCCACATCCAGCATGCCCTGACCCACACCGTCGTGCGCAGCCAGACCGCCGCCGAGATCGAGGAAGACCTGCACGCCATCGCCCAGCTACTGGGTCCGAAGCTGGTGCTGGTGACGCATTGCAATGCCAAGAACGCCACGGGCGAGCTGATCGCCGAACGCGCCAAGATGGTGGCCCGCGTGGCCCAGGCCGCCGCCCGCCTTGGGCTGGTCTCGGTCGACCCGGGCGCGCTGCTGGCCGGTTTCGGCCAGGAACGCGGCATGCCCGACGAAGGCCTCGACACCGCCCACTACACGCCGGCCTTCGCCAAGCTGGTGGGCAAGGAAATCAGCGACAAACTGCTCGGCCCCGCCATGACCGAGGATGCCGCCGACAGCCTGCACAACCTGGATTTCCGCGCGTGCATGGAGCGCTCCAAGCAGTCGGCCCAGGCGCACGAGTGGGATCTCGCGCTGCTCTTTGCCAACCGCGCCATCGAACTCAAGCCCGGCAGCGGATCGGCCTATGTGCTGCGCGCGCGCGCCGTCACCGCGCTGGACCAGACCGAGGACATGCTCGAAGCCTGGTCGCTGGCCCTGGCCACCGACAGCAACCGCACCCCGTACGTGCTGCGCCAGGCCGGCGAGGCCGCGTTCTACATGCGCGACCATGAGCGCGCCCGCGAATGGGCCGAAGCCTCGCTGCAGAAAGAGGACGACGACAAGACCGCCCTGCTGCTGGGCCGCGTCTATACCCGCCTGGGCATGAATGCGCAGGCCGAGCAGGTCTTCCGCCGCTGCGCCGCCAGCGATCCGGCCCGCAGCCTGCGCTTCGCCGCGCGCGCCCATACCCCGCTGGCCGACGCCGCCAGCATGGTCAATGCCCTGACCACCACGCCGGCGGCCGACCCCGGCAGCGTCGACGGCGTACGCCAGACGGTGCTCAAGCGCGCCACGCGCGAAGTCCGCCACGCCGGACGCGCCGGCGCGCTGCTGCCCTCGCTGGGCGCCTTCTACGCCGTGCGCACCCTGCCCTCGGAGCATGGCGCCGCGCACGACGCCGACCTGATCAACCAGGCCTATCGCCGCCTGCTGCGAGCCTACGAGGGCACGCCCGAGTACCAGAACAGCGACGAAGCCATCGCCCTGCTTGCCGACCTGGCGGCCCTGCCCGAAGTCGATCCGCGCTACATCCAGCGCGCCGCCAAGATGCTGCACGCGCATGGCCGCAAGCAGGCGGCGGCCAAGTGCTGGGAGCACCTGGCCGGCGCCGAGTTGCCCGCCGGCCGCGACACCGTGGCCCTGGCCGCCAGCAAGCTGTCGCAACTCGAGGCGCACCGCACCGCCGCCTCGGTGTACCGCCGCCTGGCCAACAGCGGCGCCATGGACACGGCCACCGCCCAGGAGTACATCGACAAGTGCCTGCGCGCCCTGGCCCGCAGCGTGCGCGCATGCATCACCGAGGAGCGCCTGCGCGACGCCGAACAGGCCCTGGCGTCGATCCGCGAAATCGACGCCGGCTATGCCGGCCTGACCTCGCTGCAACGCTCGCTGTCCGAAGCCCACAAGCGCGAGTTCCGCTCGCAACGGGCGCAGGCCGCCACCCCGGCCGACCTGATGGCCAGCGCCCAGCGCATCATCGAGGCCAGCCCGCTGGACCGCGACGCCAACATCGAGCTGGCGGTGCAGAACCTGCGCACGGGCAACTTGAGCGAGAGCCGCCGCATCCTGGAGCGCTTCCTGCAAAGCGCGCCGGCCTGAGCCGGCGCTCGGCGCGCCTGTCCCCCATGCGGGGACAGGCGTGAAGTTCCTGCGATGGTGTGCCTGTCCCAGTGGGGACAGGCACACGCTGCCGCAGATATCAGTCCCCATGCGGGGACAGGCCTGAAGTTTGCGGGTGCCGGTCCCCATGCGGGGACAGGCACCCGATAAGAAAAAAGCCGGCATCTTTCGATGCCGGCTTTTCATCTGGACGCGCCGCTTGCTACTGCAGCAGGCTGCGCAGCATCCAGGCGTTCTTCTCGTGCACGTCCAGCCGCTGCGTGAGCAGGTCGGCGGTCGGCTGGTCATTGGCCGCGTCGGCCTTGTCGAAGGCCGCG
Source organism: Bordetella genomosp. 6 (assembly GCF_002119705.1). Classification (NCBI taxonomy): domain Bacteria; kingdom Pseudomonadati; phylum Pseudomonadota; class Betaproteobacteria; order Burkholderiales; family Alcaligenaceae; genus Bordetella; species Bordetella genomosp. 6. The sequence continues at coordinate 2,078,549 of NZ_CP021107.1, read as the reverse complement.
CGCGCCGTCTTGGCCACCGCTTCGTTGCCCTTGACCAGCATGCGCACCATCTCCAGCGCGTCGGGCACCGAATCGGGCTCGGCGATCGACGACAGCTTGGCGTACTCGCGATACGTGCCCGGCGCGTAATGGCCCAGCGCGCGGATACGCTCGGCGATGCTGTCCAGCGCATTCCACGCTTCGGTGTACTGCGTCATGAACATGTTGTGCAGCGTATTGAACAGCGGCCCGGTCACGTTCCAATGGAAGTTGTGCGTCATCAGGTACAGGGTATACGAGTCGGCCAGCAGCTTGGACAGTTCGCCGGTGATGGCAGCGCGGTCCTTGTCGGAAATGCCGATATTGATACGCGGCGCGGCGCTGCTGTTCTTGGTCGGTTTTGCCATGTAGTGCTCCTTGTCCAGGGGATGGAAACACGTCAAGAATACCACCGAGGGACGTAACAAGGCAGCCCCGTCGGCCGCGCCGACACGAGCCGCGGCCGGCCCCGCGCGCCCCCGGCGGCGCCGGCTCGGGCTCAGCCCGAACGGGGCATGGCAAACGACATGCCGGCCGCCTTGGCGGCCCAGCGCTGCATCACGCTCTTCTGGCGCGTGTAGAAACGCACGCCCTCTTCGCCGTACACGTGCAGGTCGCCGAACAGCGACTGCTTCCAGCCGCCGAAGCCCTGCCAGGCCGCCGGCACGGGGATGGGCACGTTCACGCCCACCATGCCCACCTCGATGCCCTGCACGAAGGCGCGCGCGGCCGTGCCGCTATCGGTGTACAGGCTGACGCCGTTGGCGAAATCATGGCCGTTGATCAGGTCGATGGCCTGCTCCAGCGTATCCACGTGCACGCACGCCAGCACCGGGCCGAAGATCTCCTCGCGATAGATGCGCATGGAGGGCTGGACCCGGTCGAACACCGTCGGCCCCAGCCAATAGCCGTTCCCGCAGCCCTCGCCGCAGTCGGCCGCGGCGATCTCCCGGCCATCGAGCAGCAGGCTGGCGCCCTCGTCGACCCCCGAGGCGATATACGCGGCGATACGGTCGCGCGCCGCGGCGCTCACGATGGCGCCCATCTCGGCGTCCTCCTGCATGCCGCGGCGCACCTTCAGCGCGCGCGCCTTGTGCAGGATGCGCGGCATGACCGCCTCGGACGCGCCGCCCACGAATACCGCTACCGAGATCGCCATGCAGCGCTCGCCCGCGCTGCCGAACGCCGCGCCCACCAGCGCATCGGCGGCGCCCTCCGGATCGGCGTCCGGCATCACCACCAGATGGTTCTTGGCGCCGCCCAGGGCCTGCACGCGCTTGCCCTCGCGGGCGCTGCGCTCATAGATCTGACGCGCCACCGCGGTCGATCCGACGAAAGAGACGGCCTTGACGTCGGGATGGTCGATCAAGGCATTGACGGCCTGCACGCCGCCCTGCACCACGCTGGCCACGCCCGCCGGCAGGCCTGCCTGGTCCAGCATCTCGGCCAGCGCCAGCGACGGCGATGCGTCCAGCGGGCTGGGCTTGAGCACGAACGCATTGCCGGTGGCCAGCGCCATCGGCATCATCCACAAGGGAACCATCACCGGGAAATTGAACGGCGTGATGCCCGCCACCACGCCGAGCGGTTCGCGCTGCACCCAGTTGTCGATCCCCCCGCCCACATTGACGGACATGGCGCCCTTCATGAGCTCGGGCGCGCCGCAGGCGAACTCGACCACTTCGATACCGCGCATGACTTCGCCGCGCGCATCCGAGATCACCTTGCCGTGCTCGCGCGAAATCATGCGCGCCAGCGCTTCCCGGTTGTCTTCGAGCAAGGCCAGGAAACGGTTGAGCACCCGGGCCCGATGCAGCGGGCTCCTGGCGGCCCAGGCCGGCTGCGCCGCACGGGCCGCCGCGACGGCGCGCGCCACCGTATCGCCGCCGCCCAGCCCCACCCGCGCCACCACCTCGCCGGTGGCCGGGTCATGAATGTCCTGCAGCCCGTGTTCGGCGCCGTGCGCGGCCTGTCCGCCGATCCAATGCGCCACCTGCGCGGTCTGATTCGCCATGCTTCGCTCCCACTGAGAAAGAAGCCTCAGTCTAGGAAAAGGACGCCGCCCCAGTAATCCCTTATAGTTGGAAAGACTGTTTATCTGGTTAAACAATAATGAGCGCCCCCATCTTCGACCGCCTGGCCGACCTCAAAATGCTGGCCGTACTGGCCGACACGCGCAGCTTTACCGCCGCCGCCCAGCGCCTGGGCATCTCCAAGTCCCTGATCAGCCTGCGCATGAAGGCCCTGGAGCAGGAGCTGGGCGTCAGCCTGCTGCTGCGCACGACCCGCTCGGTGCGCCCGACCGAAGCCGGCGCCCTGCTGGTCGAACGGGCCGGCCCGGCGCTGGACACCCTGGAGGACAGCCTGGGCGAAGTGCGCAATCTCACCCGCGCGCCGCGCGGCCGCTTGCGCCTGACCGCCCCCGTGGCGTTGGGCCGTCAGCACCTGGGTAGCCTGCTGGCGCGCCTGGGGCAGCAATTCCCGGACATCGCGCTGGAAGTCTATCTATCGGACCGCTTCGTCAACCTGCGGCAGGAGGGGTTCGACTTCGCCCTCAGGCACGCAGACCAGGTCTCCGATGCCTACGTGAGCAAGCGCCTGTGCGCCACCCGCGCCCGCCTGGTGGCCAGCCCCGCGTATCTCGCCCGCCATGGGCGCCCCGCGCATCCTGCCGAACTGGCCCGCCATCGCTGCCTGCTGTACCGCGGCGACGAGCGCAGCCCGCAGTGGTCGTTCGCCCCCAGGCAGGGGCGCGGCCCGGCCGTGCACGTCAAGCCGGTGGACTGCCTGAGCGTCAACAACAGCGAACTGCTGCGCGAAGGCGCGGCCCATGGCCTGGGCATCGCCATGGTGCCGGACTTCAGCCTGGGCGATTGCGCGGACCTGGAGCCGGTGCTGCCGCAGTGGGACTGCTATGCCGGCTTCGGCCGCTCGCTCTACCTGCTCAAGCCGTTCTCGGCCACGCCCACCGAAGCGCACCGCGTGGTCGAGCAGGCCCTGGCCGAGCATTTCCGGCCAGGCTTCGCCACGCCGGCCTGAGCCCTCATTCGACCTGCGTGCTGGCGGCTTCTTCGTTGAGCATGCGCACGCCCGGCAGGCCACACGCATACACCGCCTGGGCAAGCGCTTCGATGGCCGCCAGGCGCGGAAAACTGCGCCGCCACGCCAGCACGACGCGGCGCTCGGGCGTCTCGCCGTCGAACGGCAGGTAGCGCAACAGGCTCTTGGGCTGCGGCGGGTTCGGCACCGCGGTGAACGGCAGCACCGTCACCCCGATCCCGGCCGCCACCATGTGGCGGATGGTCTCCAGCGACGAGCCTTCGAAGGTGCGCTGGATGCCGTCGCTGGAAGCGGAAAAGCGCGACAACTCCGGACAGACTTCCAGCACCTGGTCGCGGAAGCAGTGGCCGCTGCCCAGCAGGAGCATGGTCTGCTGCTTGAGGTCCTGCGCGTCGATGGCCTTGCGCTGCGCCCATTCGTGGTCCTGCGGCACGGCCACCACGAACGGCTCGTCGTACAGCGGCTGCATGACCAGGCCGGCCTCGGGCAACGGCAAGGCCATGATGGCGCAATCGATCTCGCCCTGGCGCAGCAGCTCGACCAGCCGCACCGTGAAGTTCTCCTGCAGCAGCAAGGGCATCTGCGGCGTACGCGCGATCTGCTCGGGCACCAGGCGTGGCAGCAGGTACGGGCCGATGGTGTGGATCACGCCCACCCGCAGCGGTCCGGCCAGCGGATCATGGCCCTGGCGGGCGATCTCCTTGATGCTGGCGCTTTCCTCCAGCACTTTCTGCGCCTGCGCCACGATGCGCTGGCCGATGGGCGTCACGCCGACCTCTGTGCCGCCACGCTCGAACAGGGTCACGCCCAGCTCGTCCTCCAGCTTGCGGATCGCCACCGACAGGGTCGGCTGGCTGACGAAACAGGCTTCGGCCGCACGGCCGAAATGGCGTTCGCGCGCCACCGCGACGATGTATTTGAGTTCGGTCAGTGTCATAGCGCCACTCGCTCCAGGTATGCCGCGCCGCCTCGTGTCGGCGCCGGCCCTTCAAGTACGTAGAAAATCCTCGCGCCCCCGCATCCAGCGCGCCAGGTGGGCGGCCACCGCCTCGGGATGCTTGGCGCGCAGCCACACCGCCGCCTCGCGCGCCTGCTCGGCGATGGCCACGTCGGCCTCCAGGTCGGCAAAACGCAACAAGGCCAGGCCGGACTGGCGCGTGCCGAGGAATTCGCCCGGCCCGCGTTGCTCCAGGTCGCGCCGCGCGATCTCGAATCCGTCGCTGGTCTCGAACATCGCGCGCAGCCGCTGGCGCGCCACCTGCGACAACGGCGCCTGGTACAGCAGCACGCAGATCGACTCGGCGGTGCCGCGTCCGACCCGGCCGCGCAACTGGTGCAGCTGCGCCAGCCCGAAACGCTCGGCATGTTCGATGACCATCAGCGACGCGTTCGGCACGTCGACCCCGACTTCGATGACCGTGGTGGCCACCAGCAGGTCGATCTCGCCCTCGCGAAACGCGCGCATCACCTCGGCCTTCTCGGCCTGCGGCAGGCGCCCGTGGACCAGGCCGATGCGCAGGTCGGGCAAGGCGGCGCGCATCGCCTCGTGGGTGTCGACCGCCGTCTGCAGCTCCAGCGCCTCGCTTTCCTCCACCAGCGGACAAACCCAGTACGCCTGCCGTCCCTGGCGCGCCGCGTGCGCGATATGGCCGATGACCTCCTCGCGCCGGGCATCGGCCACCAGCTTGGTGACCACCGGCGTGCGGCCGGGCGGTAATTCGTCGATCACCGAAACGTCCAGGTCGGCGAAGAAGGTCATCGCCAGCGTGCGCGGGATGGGCGTGGCGCTCATGTTGAGCTGGTGCGGCACGATCACGCCGCGTCCGGTCTCTCCCTTGCGGCTCAGGGCCAGCCGCTGGCCCACGCCGAAACGGTGCTGCTCGTCGACGATGGAAAGGCCCAGCCGCTGGAACACGACGTGGTCCTGGATCAGCGCCTGCGTGCCGACCACCAGTTGCACGCTGCCGTCGGCCGCGGCGGCGGCGGCCTCGCGGCGCGCCTTGGCGCTGAGACTGCCGCTCAGCCACGCCACGGCCACGCCCAGCGGCTCCAGCCAGCCCACCAGCTTGCGGAAATGCTGTTCGGCCAGGATCTCGGTAGGCGCCATCAGCGCCACCTGGGCCCCGCGCGCAATGGCCTGCGCGGCGGCGATGGCCGCCACCACGGTCTTGCCGCTGCCCACGTCGCCCTGCAGCAGGCGGTGCATCGGATAAGGCTGCGCCAGGTCGGCGGCGATCTCGGCCACCACGCGCTGCTGCGCCCCGGTCAGCGCAAACGGCAAGGCCCGGTACAGGCGCGCCACCAGCCCGTCCTCGTCCTCGCTTGCCGGCAAGGGCTCGGCGCGCTTGACTCGGCGCGCCGCGCGCGCGGCGGCCAGCGACAGTTGCTGCGCCAGCAGTTCGTCGAACTTGATGCGGCGCCAGGCGGGATGGATGCGCTCCATCAGCTCGTGCTCGGCCGCATCCGGCGGCGGCGCGTGCAGCAGGCGCACGGCCGGCGCGAACTCGGCCAGGCCATAGCGCTGGCGCGCCTCCTCGGGCAAGGTATCGGAGAGATCGGCGCGCGCCAGCGCCTGACCGATGGCCTTGCGCAACGTGGGCTGCGGCAGGCCTTCGGTGCTGGGATAGACCGGCGTCAGCGACGCGGGCAATGGCTGGTCGGCGCTGCTCATGCGCGGGTGCACCATCTCGCGGCCGAACAATCCGCCGCGCACTTCGCCGCGCGCCCGCAGGCGCCGCCCCACCGTCAACTGCTTCTGCTGGCTGGGGTAGAAATTCAGCCAGCGCAACTGCAATTCGCCCGAGTCGTCGGCCAGTACGGCCGTCAGTTGCCGCCGCGGCCGGTACAGCACCTCGGCGCGCAGGATCTCGCCTTCGACCTGTGCGGCGAACCCCGGCCGCAAGGCAGACACCGGCGTCACGCGGGTCTCGTCCTCGTAGCGCAGTGGCAGGTGCAATACGAAATCCTCGGGCGCGACCAAGCCCAGATTATGGAGCTTGCGCTCGGTATCTGTGGGTCGGGCCGCGCCGCTGGCCTTGGCGGCCGGCTTGGACGCGGCAGGCGCGCCGTTACTGCTGATGGGCGGCTCCCGGCGTTACAGGACCAGCACCGCTTCCACTTCGAACTGCGCGCCCTTGGGCAGGCTGGCCACGCCTACCGTCGAGCGGGCCGGAAACGGCTGCGGGATCAGCTCGGCCATGATGGCGTTGGCGGCGGCGAACTTGTTCAGGTCCGTCAGGAACAGCGTCAGCTTGACAATGTCGTCCAGCGTGCCGCCCGCTTCCTTGATGACCGCCTGCATGTTGGCGAACGCCTGGCGCACCTGGGCGTCGAAATTCTCGGACACCAGGTCGCCGGTGCCCGGCTCCAGGCCGATCTGGCCCGACAGGTAGACCGTCCTGGTGCCGGTGGCGGCCACCGCCTGGGAATACGGGCCGACCGCGGCGGGCGCGGCGTCGGTATGAATGATCTGCTTGCTCATGGGGGCAGTCCTCGTGATAGGGAACATCGACTATCGGAGTTTAATCAGCAATAGGCATTTGCGAAAGTGGCTCGCCCTCAACCATTTGGACGAGCCTCGCGCGCCATTGCGCCATGAGCGAATGGTACAGAGGGCGGGCGGCGGCCGGCAATGCGCGCCCGCCATGGCTGGCCGGCTTACCAAGCGTAGCGGTAACCCAGCTGCACGGTCCACGGCAGGCTGAGCCTGGGCCCGTGCGAGTACTCGTACGATGCGTACAGATTGTGGCCCTTGCCCAGCGCGGCCGCCACGCCCAACCCCAGTTCGACCCGGCCCGCGCCCAGGTCGGTACGGTGCGCGATACCGTTGGTGCGCACCGTGCTCACGCCCTTGAGCTCCTGCACCCAGCTCAACCGCGCGTAGGGCTGCACCACCGCGCCGCCGCGCAGATCGAAGCGGCGTCCGGCTTGGGCGCCCAGCCGCGCCTGCAGCGACGTGCCGCCGTCATCCTCGATACGCAAGCCATTGCTGGCCCTGTACGTACCGCCGCCAGCGCGGAACCACGCCAGCTCGGCCTGCGGCTCGACGAACCAGTGCCGGCCCAGCGCCAGGCGCCGACCGGCTTCCAGCGTCATGCCCACGCCGTTGGCGCGGTAGCTGCCGGACACGGTGCGCCCCCCGCCCGGCCGGGCAACGTCGAACGTATTCTCGAAGCGGCTGGCGCGCAACGTGGCATCGGCGTATACGCCGTTGGTGCCGATGTAGGTGGCATAGCCGCCCACATGCACGCTGTCGGTGTGGCCCTTGCCCTGGCCGGCAAATCCGCGCCGGGCGCGCGTATAGCCTAGCAATCCACCCGCGTGCCAACGGCCGCCGGCCACTAGCCAGGCCTGGTCGGCGCCCATTTCGATGCCGCTGACGTCTTGCTGGAAATGTCGTCCCGCACGCGGACCGATGCGCTGGCGCTGGCTGAACGCCCGTCCCCAGGCGCCGCCGGCGTCCGGATTCAGGCGCAACTCGCCCATGCGCTTGCCCAATGCGTTGGCTTCGGCGTACCACAGCCCCTGCGGCGCGCCCAGCCCGCCGGTGTCCAGCGCCGCGGCGGCGGTGGCCGAATACCCCGTCCTGACCAGCCCCCAGGCGCCGTCCGGCTGTTGCGCCAGCCCGTAGCGATAGGTGCCGAAGTCGGCCCTGCCGTCGCGGTCGTCCAGCTCGAAACTGGCCGCGCTATCGGCCGGTGCGCGCACCAGCACGGCCTGCGCCTTGCCCGGCTCGGCGCCCGCCGGCGCGCGCACCCGCACGCGATGCCGCCCTTCGGCCTGTCCGGTCACCACCAGTTGATCGGCATGCTCCAGCCTGGCGTCCGCGTGCATCTCGAACGATCCGGCGCCCGCCAGCGTGCGCAGCGTCAGCGTTTGAAACCCCGGCCCGGCCGTATCGCCGAACACGACGGCCGCGCCGGGCTCCATGCTCAAATCGCCCACGCTGGACGCCGCGCTCATCCGCCATTGGCCGCCCGCGCCCAGTACCAGCCTGTCGAGCGACTGGGTCGCGCCATGCCACTGCGCGCCGTCGGCCACATCGAGTTCGAGCCGCGCCTGTTCCAGCCCGACGCGCAAGCCCGGCGGAACCTGCATTCCGAATGCATCCTTTTGCGGCGCATCTTCGGGCGCGCGCACGACATCGCCTTGCGCGACCGCCGCATCGCGCAGGACCAGCCGCACCGGTATCGGCGTGGTCTGGCGCAGCAGCTGCGCGCCACCCACACTGGCCCCGCGCTGCACGGTCACCGTCACCCCGGGCATCATGTCGTTCGGCGCGACGGCCCCGCGCCCCAGGAAAATCCGCGCGGCCCCCAGCAGGTCATCGTATTTTCCCGTGGAAAGCGCCGGCCCCTGCTCGGCGTACAACGTGCCGCCCGCGATGCTGAGCGTGCCGGCGATCAGTTCGGCTGCGGGCGCGGCCTCCGCAAGAACCTGAACGCCATCCAGGCTCGCCTGTCCGCCCGCCAGCCGCAGCGCCGGGGACTCGACGCCGGCGGCCGAAATCGAACCGCCCGCGACGCGCAGCACGGGATCCGCGCGGACAGGCGGTTCGGACGAATCGGGCGCGGCATCGCCAGCCAGGGCCGAAACCAATTCGATGGCGGCAACCTGCTGCCTGCCTCGCGCGCTTACCTCCACGTCACGCAGTTGCGCCTCGGCGTCGCCATACAGATAGAGGGCATCGCCTTCGCTCGCCGCCAGCGTGCCGCCGCTCAGGTCGGCGCGTCCCTTGCTGCTCAGCAACAGACCAGCCTTGCCGCTGAACCGCGTGTTGTGTGCTATCAGTTCGCCGGCGCCATCCACCCTGCCCGCCCGTTTGCCCAGCACCTGCGCGTCGGTCAGTCTGGCCTTGGCGGCGTGGTCCATCGACAAGCCCTCGCCATCCAGACCCCGCACGATGCTGCGCACGATGTCGGCCTGGGCCGTATTGATCAAGCGCATGCCGCGCTCGCCTTCGACCAGGCTGTCGGCCATGCTCAGCGACGCCTGCTCGCCGGCAAGGCGCAAGGCCGCCGGCTGGCGCCCGTAGTATTGCGAACCGGAGCGGTAGCGATTGCGTATGGTCGAACCGCGCACGTTCAACGCGCCGGCCCGCACCATCACCGTGGCCCGCGGCTGATAGGTTGCATTCAGGCCGAGGTCGCCGCTGGAGCTGACCATCGCCTCTTCCAGCGACAGCGTTCCCCCGGGCTGGTTCAGCAGCACGGCCATGCCCCACATGCCGGTGGTTTCCACCGTCACCTTGCGCGCCACCCACGGCCCCGGATGGCCGGCCTGATCGTCGGCACCGCCAGCGGAAAGCGATATGCCGATCTCGCCCTGGCCCGTCTTCTTGATCGTGGCACCGGACCAATGGTCGGCGCGAAGCGGGGGCGCCCACATCAGCGCACCGCCCAGCGCTGCGGCGAGCACCGGCCGCGCGGCGCCCGCCACCATTCGGGCCGGCTGGAGGCGCCCGGCAACGGGCAGGGAAAACAACGGCAAGACAGACCTGAGCATGGCATCCTCTGACGAACGCTGCGTTCCCGACGCAGCACTCCGCGCAGTCTGCCAACCGCCCAGATGCGGACCTATCATCCCTTACCGTGACGCCTGGTGAAAAACCCTAACCGCTCGCCTGTCTTGCGAACAACCCTGGAACATTTCCCAGCACCCCGATCGCTCAGTCCCACACCGGGGCCAGACCCTCGGGATCGACCTCGCGGCCATTACGCTCCAGCGCGGCAATCCGCGCCATGTCATCGGCGTCCAGCGTCAGGCCGCGGGCCAGCAGGTTGCTCGCCAGATTCTCGCGCTTGGTCGAGGACGGGATCACCGCATACCCCAGCTGCAGGGCCCAGGCCAGCGCCACCTGCGCCACCGTCGACTGATGCTTGTCCGCGATCCGGGCCAGCACCGGATCCTTCAGCACCTTGCCGTAGGCCAGGGTCATATAGGAAGTCACGGCGATACCCTGCTCCTTGAGGAATGCCGTCAGCCTGGCGCTCTGCAGATAGGGGCTGAGTTCGATCTGGTTGGTGGCGATCTCGCCCTGCCCCACCGCCGCGACGGCCTGCCTGGTCAACGCGATATTGAAATTGGAGATACCGATCTGGCGCGCCAGGCCCAGCGCCTTGGCTTCGGCCAGCGCTTCCATGTATTCGGGCAGCGCCACGCCGTTGCCCGGCGCGGGCCAGTGGATCAGCGCCAGGTCCACATAGTCGCTGCGCAGCTTGTCCAGGCTGGCGCGCAGGCTGGGCACCAGCCTGGCCCGGGCGTAGTTGTCGGTCCAGATCTTGGTGGTCACGAACAGTTCGGAACGCGCCACGCCGCTTTCGGCAATGGCCTGGCCGACCTCGGCTTCGTTGCCGTAGATCTGCGCCGTGTCGACGGCGCGATAGCCCAGGTCGATGGCGTTGCGGACCGAGTCGATCACGGTCTGGCCGGTCAGGCGGAAGGTACCCACGCCAAAGGAAGGGATGCTCATTCGAAGACTCCTTGAATGCAGAACGGATGTGAAGGTGGAAATGAAGGTTGTCGACGGCTTGCCGGCGACGCCGGCCCGCTCAGGCGCCCTGCGCCACCCGGCGGCGGCCGGCATTGCCCAGCCAGACCAGGCCCAGGCCACCGGCGGCCAGCGCCGCGCCGACCAGGGGCACGGATGCATAGCCCAGGCCCTGGCCGATGGCCGCGCCGCCCAGCGCGGCGCCCAGCGCGTTGCCCAGGTTGAACGCGCCGACGTTGACCGACGAGGCCAGGCCCGGCGCCTGGGCCGCCGCCTGCATGACGCGCATCTGTACCGGCGGAACGATGCCGAAGGCCGCGGCCGCCCACACCACCAGCCCGATGGCCGCGCCCACATGGGTGGTCAGCAGCAGCGGCAGCAGCGCCATGATGACCGCGAGCAGCCCCAGGATCAGCTTGGTGGCGCCGTCGAGCGACCAGTCGGCCAGGCGACCGCCCAGCGTGTTGCCCAGCGTGAAGCCGATGCCGATCAGCACCAGGGCGAAGGCCACGAAGTTGGGGCTGGCGTGGGTCAGGTCGGCCAGGACCGGCGCCACATAGGTGTAGAGCGCGAACATGGCGCCGGCGCCCAGCACCGTGGTGCCCATGGCCAGCAGGACCGCGGGACGCGTGAGCACCCCCAGCTCGCGGCGCACGTCCGGACGCTTGCCGGGCTCGCCCTTGGGCAGCGCCAGCCACAGCGCGGCGATAGTGACCAGGCCCAGCGCCGCCGTCCCGCCGAAGGCAAGCCGCCAGCCCACCTGCTGCCCGATCCAGGTCGCCACCGGCACGCCGCCGATATTGGCCAGGGTCAGGCCCATGAACATCGCCGCGATGGCGCTGGCCTGTTTTTCGCGCGGCACGACGCTGGCAGCCACCACGGCCCCGATGCCGAAGAAGGCGCCGTGGTTGAGGCTGGTGATCAGGCGCGACAGCAGCAGGGTCGCGTAGCTGGGCGCGAACGCCGAGAGCAGGTTGCCGATGGTGAAGATCAGCATCAGCGACATCAGGGCCGCGCGCTTGCCGAAACGGGCAAACAGCAGGGTCATGACCGGCGCCCCGAGCATCACGCCCACCGCGTAGGCCGAGATCAGCATGCCCGCGGTCGGAATGCTTACCTGCACGCCGTCGGCGATGACGGGCAGCAGCCCCATCGGCGTGAACTCCGTGGTGCCGATGGCGAATGCGCCGGTGGCCAGGGCAAACAATGCGGCCGAGGATTTCATCGCCGCTTCTCCTTGAAAAAGTCCAATGGCGACAGTGTGCCGGGTTTATATTTGCGGATTAAGCCCTGTATGAACCAAATTCTTTTGATTTGAATTCAACAATGAAAACCACCCTGGACGAATTGCAGGCCTTCGTGGCCGTCGTGGACACGGGTTCGATCACCGCGGCCGCGGAACAGCTCGGTCTGACGATCTCGGCCGCCAGCCGCACGCTGGGCCGGCTGGAGGAAAAGCTGCAGACCACCCTGGTGCGCCGCACGACCCGCCGGCTCGAGCTGACCGAGGAAGGGGCCGCCTTCCTGCAGCATGCGCGCGCCATCCTGGCCTCGGTCGACGAGGCCGAGGAACAGATGGCGGCCCGCCGCATGCGCCCGGCCGGACGGCTGCGGGTCGACGCGGCCACCCCATTCATGCTGCATGTGCTGGTGCCGCTGATAGCCGGCTTTCATGCCCGCTACCCCGAGGTGGAGCTGGAGCTCAATTCCAACGAAGGCATCGTCGATCTGATCGAAAAGCGCACCGACGTGGCGTTTCGCATCGGCGTGCTGAAAGACTCCACGCTGCACGCCCGCTCCATCGGCACCAGCCGCCTGCGCGTGCTTGCCAGCCCCGCCTACCTCGAGCGCCGCGGCGTGCCCGCCCGCCCCGCGCAACTGGCGCAGCACGCGTTGCTCGGCTTCACCCAGCCCGAGACGCTGAACGACTGGCCCTTGCGCGACGCCGACGGCGCCGTCCTGCGCATCCGGCCGACCATCGCCTCGTCCAGCGGCGAAACGCTGCGGCACATGGCCCTGGCGGGCCTGGGCATCGTCTGCCTCTCGGACTTCATGACCTGGGAGGACCGCCGCGCCGGCGCACTGGTACAGCTGTTCGCCAGGCAGACCCTGGACGTACGCCAGCCGGTCAACGCGGTCTACTACCGCAACACCACGCTGGCCGCGCGCATCACCTGCTTCGTGGATCACGTGATCGAGGCGCTGGGCACCCGGCCGTTCGACGCATGAACGCCTGCGCACGGGCAAAGAAAAACCGCCCGAGGGCGGTCGTTCCTGGCGGAGCGCGGCCTTATTTGTCCACGAACGCGCGCTCGAACACGTAGTCGCCCGGCTCGCCCACGCCCGGCGAAACCTCGAACCCGCGCTTGTCCAGCATGTCGCGGATGTCGGCCAGCATGTGCGGGCTGCCGCAGATCATGGCGCGGTCGACCGCCGGGTCCAGCTGCGGCAGGCCGATGTCGGCGCACAGCTTGCCCGAGTCGACCAGCTGCGTGATGCGGCCCTGGTTGCGGAACGGTTCACGCGTCACGGTGGGGTAGTAGATCAGCTTGTCGCGCACGATGTCGCCGAAGAACTCGTTGCCGGGCAGCTCCTTTTCGATGAAGTCGGCGTAGGCCAGTTCGCTGGCCCAGCGCACGCCGTGCACCAGCACCACTTTCTCGAACCGCTCGTAGACCTCGGGATCCTTGATGATGCTCATGAACGGGGCCAGGCCCGTGCCGGTGCCGAACAGATACAGGTGCTTGCCCGGCCTGAGGTCGTCGACCACCAGCGTGCCCACCGGCTTGCGGCTGACCAGGATGGTGTCGCCTTCCTTGAGGTGCTGCAGCCGCGAGGTCAGCGGCCCGTTCTGCACCTTGATGCTCAGGAACTCGAGGTTTTCCTCGTAATTGGCGCTGGCGATGCTGTAGGCGCGCATCAGCGGCTTGCCTTCGATTTCCAGGCCGATCATGACGAAATGGCCATTGTGAAAGCGCAGCGCCGCGTCGCGGGTGGTGGTGAAGGAGAAAAGGGTGTCGTTCCAGTGGCGCACGCTGAGCACGCGCTCGGTATTGAAAGCTGCCATGTCGTTGTAAATTACGGCGCCTTCCAGCGCACAAAGGAAGAAACGGAGGGCAGGCCGCGCCGCAAGCAGACGATGGGCGAACCTAGGGTTAATCCTGATTTTAACGCAAGCAGCTGAGAACTGCTCTTATTAATCGTAATACCCATATGCCGTTTGATCGGGGTCAAATCCCGCCCCGCCGCGACTGCCGATTGAGCTTTCAACAAGTTGAACAGCGGTCCGCTTCCTGTTATTGTGCCCGTCTCAGTTGATAATCATTTTCGTTAGCGCACGCAACTGCAATCCGCATCGGCGTGCGTTCCTGTCCTGCCGGAGTCATTCCATGCCGTCGACCAAGCGTTCCTCCCTGATCCCGCTGCTGCGCGCCCTGGCGCTCGCGGGCGTTGCCACGTTCTCCGCCCAGGCGCTGGCCGCCGATGAGGTCAGCCTCTACACCACACGCGAACCCAAGCTGATCCAGCCGCTGCTCGACGCCTTCGCCAAGGATAGCGGCATCAAGGTCAACACCGTCTTCGTCAAGGACGGCCTGCTCGAGCGCGTCAGGGCCGAGGGCGACAAGTCGCCGGCCGACGTGCTGATGACGGTCGACATCGGCAACCTGATCGACCTGGTCAACGGCGGCGTCACCCAGAAGATCCAGTCGCAGACGCTCGACAGCGTGGTGCCCGCCAACCTGCGCGGCGCCGAAGGCAGCTGGTATGCCCTGTCGCTGCGCGACCGCGTGCTCTACGTCGAGAAAGACCTCAAGCTGGACAGCTTCCGCTACGAAGACCTGGCGGACCCCAAATGGAAGGGCAAGGTGTGCATCCGCTCGGGCCAGCACCCGTACAACACCGCGCTGGTGGCGGCCATGATCGCCCATGACGGCGCCGAGGCCACCGAGAAATGGCTGCGCGGCGTGAAGGCCAACCTGGCCCGCAAGGCGGCCGGCGGCGACCGCGACGTGGCGCGCGACATCCTGGGCGGCATCTGCGACATCGGCCTGGCAAACGCCTACTACGTCGGCCACATGAAGAACGCCGAGCCGGGCACCGACGCCCGCAAGTGGGGCGACGCCATCAAGGTGGTGCGCCCGACCTTCGCCACCGCCAAGGATGGCGGCACCCACGTCAACATCAGCGGCGCAGCGGTCGCGGCGCACGCGCCCAACAAGGCCAACGCCGTCAAGCTGCTGGAATACCTGGTCTCCGAGCCGGCCCAGACGCTGTACGCCCAGGCCAACTACGAGTACCCGGTGCGCGCCGGCGTCAAGCTGGACCCGGTGGTGGCCAGCTTCGGCCCGCTGAAGGTCGATACCCTGCCCGTGGCCGAGGTCGCGAAGTACCGCAAGCAGGCCAGCGAACTGGTCGACAAGGTGGGCTTCGACAACTGAGCCGCGCTACACTCACGCCCGCCACGCCATTGCGGCGGCGCGGGCGTTGCCTGGCGCACGGCATGAACTGCCTTGTTTGTCGGCAAAGCGGCCATCCGGCCGCTTTGCATTTTTCCCCGTAGCATGCACACCATTTCCTTGCCGCGCAGTGCGCGGACCCGCTTCAGCGAACGCGGCGCCGGCTGGCTGGCCGGCGCGTCCCTCATCGCGCTGGCGGTGCTGGCGCCGGTGGCGGCGCTGGCATGGTGGGCGCTGCACGCCGACCTCTCGCACTGGACCCACCTGACCCGCTATGTGCTGCCGCAGGCCATGGCCAACACCGTGATCCTGCTGGCCGGCGTGGGCGTGCTGGTCACCATGCTGGGCACCGGCGCGGCGTGGCTGGTCACCGCCTACGAGTTCCCGACCCGCCGCACCCTGACCTGGGCCCTGCTGCTGCCGCTGGCCGTGCCCACCTACATCATCGCCTTCGCCTATCTCGACCTGCTGCATCCGATCGGACCGGTGCAAGGCGCCATCCGCGCCGTGCTGGGATACGACAGCCCGCGCCAGTTCCGCCTGCCCGACCTGCGCTCGATCTACGGCGCCATCTTCGTGCTGGGCTTCGTGCTGTACCCCTACGTGTACCTGAGCACCCGCGTGATGTTCATGACCCAGGCCGCCAGCCTGCTGGAAGCCGCCCGCACGCTGGGCGCGGGCCGCGTCGGCGTGTTCCTGCGCGTGGCCCTGCCCATGGCGCGGCCGGCCATCGCGGTCGGCGTCAGCCTGGCGCTGCTCGAGACGCTCAACGACATCGGCGCCTCCGAATTCCTGGGTGTGCAGACATTGACCGTGTCGGTCTACACCACCTGGATCACCCGGTCCGACCTGGCCAGCGCGGCGCAGATCGCACTGACCATGCTGGTGTTCGTCATCGCCCTCATCCTGCTCGAACGCCACGGCCGCAAGCGGCAGCGCTACGCCAACACCCAGCGCATGCGCGCCATGCAGCCGCGCCGGCTGCATGGCGCGGCCGCCGCGCTGGCCGCCGTGCTGGGCTGGATTCCCGTGGTGCTGGGCTTCGTGGCGCCGGCCCTGTACCTGATCGTCGAAACCTACAAGCGCCTGCACCTGGTGGGCGGCGTCTCCGACCAGCTCTGGGCCGGGTTGCGCAATACGCTGATGGTGGCCACCCTGGCCACCATCGTCACGCTGCTGTGCGGCCTGATCGTGGCCTGGGCCGGCCGCAGCCTGCGCGAGAGCGCCTCGTTCAACCCCGGCCGCACCTGCGGGCGCATCGCCAGCCTGGGCTATGCCGTGCCCGGCACGGTGCTGGCCATCGGCCTGCTGGCGCCCTTCGCCTGGCTCGACCACACCATGTCCGCGCTGTTCGGCTGGAACGGCCTGCTGCTGATGGGCACCACGGGCGCGCTGGTATGCGCCTACACCATCCGGTTCCTGGCGATCTCCACCGGCGGCATCGAAGCCGGCCTGGCGCGCATTCCCGCCTCGCTGGAGCAGGCGTCGCGGCTGCTGGGCGAGACCTCCGCCGGCACCCTGCGCCGCGTCCACCTGCCGCTGCTGCGCCCCGCCCTGGCGGCCAGCGCGCTGCTGGTGTTCGTGGACACCATGAAAGAACTGCCCGCCACGCTGCTGCTGCGCCCGCTCAACTTCGAGACGCTGGCCACCTGGCTGTACGCGGAGGCGGCGCGCGGCACCTACGAAGAAGGAGCGGTCGCCGCGCTGGCCATCGTCGCGGCCGGTCTGGTGCCGGTCATCCTGCTGGCGCGCACCAATCTGAAGATGGGACACTGATACCTTGGCCGACCTGCTAGAACTCGATCACATCCGGCTGGGCTACGACACGCCCCAGGGCCTGAAGACCATCATCGACGACCTGTCGCTGAGCCTGCCGGCCGGCCACATCGGCTGCCTGCTGGGCGAGTCCGGCTGCGGCAAGACCACCGTGCTGCGCGCCATCGCCGGCTTCGAGCCGGTGCTGGCCGGGCACATCGCGCTGGACGGCGCCGTCATTTCCTCGCCCGACGCGCAGGTGGCGCCCGAACTGCGCCGCGTCGGCATGATGTTCCAGGACTACGCCCTCTTCCCGCACCTGAGCGTCAGCCAGAACGTGGCCTTCGGCCTGCGCCGGCTGTCGCGTTCGGCGCGCGCGCAGCGCGTGGCCGAAATGCTGGAACTGGTCGGCCTGGCGCAATCGGCCGACAGCTATCCGCACGAAATCTCCGGCGGCCAGCAGCAGCGCGTGGCGCTGGCGCGGGCCATGGCGCCCTCGCCCGACCTGCTCCTGCTCGACGAACCGTTCTCCAATCTCGACGTGGATACGCGCGAGCGCCTGGCTTTCGAGGTGCGCGAGATCCTCAAGCGCACCGGCCACACCGCCATCCTGGTCACGCACAACCAGGCCGAGGCCTTCGCCATCGCCGACCGCATCGGCGTCATGGCGCGCGGCCATATCGAGCAATGGGACACCCCATACAACCTGCACCAGCACCCGGCCAGCCCGTTCGTGCGCGACTTCATCCGCCGCGAAGCCCTGGTGGAGCAGCGCCTGCAGGCGTTCGACCGCGGGCGCTAGCCGGGACGCGGCGGACCACTCAGGAGCGCGGCGGCGGCAAGGGGATGAACTCGGTCTCGTCGCCCGGCACGACCTGGCCGAAACGGTTCCTGCTCCAGTCTTCCTTGGCCTGTTCGATGCGGTCCTTGCTGCTGGAGACGAAGTTCCACCAGATGAAGCGCGGGCCGTCCAGGGGCTCGCCGCCCACCAGCGCCATGCGCGCCGCCGTCTGCGCGCGGATCGTCACCGCCACGCCCGGCGCGAACACGATCAGGCGGCCGGGCTCGTACGCCTGCCCTTCGATATCCACCGTCCCCTCCACCAGATAGGCGGCGCGCTCTTCGTGCTCGGGCGGCACCACCACCGTGGCCCCGGCCTGCAACTGCACGTCGCCGTAGAACAGCGGCGACAGGGTGCGCACGCCGGAGGTCTGGCCAAACAGCGAGCCGGCGATCACCTGGACGCGCACGCCCTCGCCTTCGACCACCGGTTGCGCCTCGGTGCCGTAGTGCACGAAGCCCGGATCCGTTTCCTCGTGCGCCTTGGGCAGGCCCACCCACATCTGCAGGCCGTACATGCGCAGCGGCGCCAGCCGGCTTTCCGGCGAGGTGCGCTCGGAATGCACGATGCCGCGGCCGGCCGTCATCCAGTTGACCTCTCCGGGCAGGATGGTCTGGACATTGCCGGCCCCGTCCCGGTGCACCAGCGCACCCTCGTAGAGATAGGTCACCGTGGCCAGCCCGATATGCGGGTGGGGCCGCACGTCCATGCCCACGCCGGCGGGAAACTGCACCGGGCCCATTTCGTCGAGGAACACGAACGGGCCCACCGAGCGCTGCTGCGCCGACGGCAAGGCGCGGCGCACTTCGAATCCGCCCAGGTCGCTGGTGCGCGGCACCACGATGGTCTGCACCGCCGATTGCGGCGCATTGTTCAAAATCGACATGGTTCTCCTCCTGTAGCGGCTGGCCGCGCGGCCGCGCCGTGGAAAAATGGGCGCCGCCAGGCGGCGCCCGTCTCACTTTACGGCAAATCAAATACCAGCACTTCGGCGCCTTCGCCGTCGCCCAGGCGCACCGCGGCCTCGTCCTGCAGCGCCAGGCCATCGCCCGCGCCCAGCTGCTGGCCATTGACGACCAGGCTGCCGCGCGCCACGTGCACCCAGGCGCGGCGCCCGGCCGCCAGCGGCAGCTCGGCGCTTTCCGTGCCGTCGAACAGGCCCGCGTACAGGCGCGCATCCTGGTGGATGCGCAGCGAGCCGTCGGCGCCGTCGGGGGAAACCAGCTGGCGCAGCCGGCCACGCTTGTCGGCCTCGGGAAAACGCTTTTCCTCGTACTCGGGCGCAATGCCCGTCACATCGGGCTCGATCCAGATCTGCAGCATGTGGGTCGCGGCATCCGGCTGCGGGTTGAACTCCGAGTGCATCACGCCGCGGCCGGCGCTCATGCGCTGCACATCGCCGGGCCGGATGGTCGAGCCGCTGCCCATGCTGTCCTTGTGCGCGATCGCGCCGTCCAGCACATAGGTGATGATCTCCATGTCCCGGTGGCCGTGCGTGCCGAAGCCCCGGCCGGCGGCGATGCGGTCGTCGTTGATCACGCGCAGCGGCCCGAACCCCATATGGGCCGGGTCGTAGTAGTTGGCGAAGGAAAACGTGTGGTGCGTATCGAGCCAGCCGTGGTTGGCATGGCCGCGTTCGGCGCTGCGACGCAGGGTAAGCATGGCGAACTCCTTGTTTCAATAATATGAATGTTTGGTGCATCGGCCGCATGCCGTGTACCGTCATTCACAACATGGGTTCATTATGCCCGGCCCTCCAGGCCTTGATGAGGGAGGGATTTGATGACATCATTCAATTAATTTGAACGATTGGACGCCGCCATGCCCAGTCCACGCGCCGCCCCGGCCGCCGGCCAGCCCATCACGCCCGACCTGCTGGTCATGGTCGACGCCATTGCCCGCCATGGCAGCTTCGCCAAGGCGGCGCGCGAGCTGGGCAAAGTGCCTTCGGCCGTCACCTACGCCATCCGCAAGCTGGAGGACGGCCTGGACGTACTGCTGTTCGACCGCAGCGGCCATCGGGCCGCCCTCACCCCCGCCGGCCAGGCCCTGCTGGCCGAAGGCCGCCACGTGCTGCAATCGCTCGACGAACTGGCCAGCCGCGTCAAGCGCGTGGCCACCGGCTGGGAAGGCGAATTGCGCATCGCCGTCAGCGCCGTGCTGCCCTGGACGCCGCTGTACGACCTGATCGAGGATTTTCGCGCCCTGGCGGGCGCCACGACCTTGCGCTTTTCCTCCGAAGTGCTCAGCGGCAACTGGGATGCGCTGGCCTCGGGCCGCGCCGACCTGCTGATCGGCGCCGACGCGGCGGGCGCGCCGTCGGGCGCCTACCGCACCCAGGCCATGGGGCAAACCCAGTTCGCCTTCTGCGTGGCGCCGCATCATCCGCTGGCCGCATTGGGGCGCCCCCTGGGCGCCCGCGACATCGCGGCCTATTGCGCCATCGTGGTGGCCGATACCTCGCGCGACCTGCCGCCGCGCACGCGCGGCCTGCTGCGCGAACAGCCCGTGATCGTCATGCCCACCATGCAGGCCAAGATCGACGCCCAGGTGCGCGGCATCGGCGTGGGACACCTGCCCCTGACCCTGGCCGCACCCTACCTCGCCCAGGGCCTGCTGGCCACCTGCCCCACCGACGACGTCGTGCCGCTCACCGAGCAGGTGGTCTACGCCTGGCGCGACCCCAAGCCCGGGCGGGCCTTGCAGTGGTGGCTGGACCGGCTGCGCTCGCCCCGGCTGTGCGAAAGCCTGCTGGGCGTGCCGTGAGGGCTGGCCCTATGCGTCGTCGATACCCAGCTCGCGCAGCTTGCGCGTGATGGTATTGCGGCCGATGCCCAGCCGCGACGCGGCCTCGACCCGTCGCCCCCGGCTCGCATCCAGGGCGCTTTGCAGCAGGATCTTCTCGAACTGGCGCGTCAGCGTCGCCATGACCGCCGGCTCGCCGCGCTCGAGCCGGAACTGCGCGTCGCGCAGCAAGGCTTCGTGCCAGTTGCGCGGCGCGGCATCCGGCGCCTCGGCGCGGGCCGGCTCCGTGCCGGCCGCGGCCGCCGCGACAGGCGCCGGCGCCTGCCGCGCCGCCGCCTGTTGGTGCTCGACCGCCCGGATTTCGGGCGGCAGGTCATTGCGGTCGATCGTCTGGCCCGGGGCCATGACTGTCAGCCAATGGCAGAAGTTCTCCAGCTGGCGCACGTTGCCGGGAAAATCGAAGCGCGCCAGCACGGCCAGCGCGTCGGGCGTCAGCCGTTTGACCGGCACGCCCAGCGCCCGCGCGCTGGTGGCCAGGAAGTGCTGGGCCAGCGCCGGAATATCCTCGACCCGTTCACGCAGCGGCGGCAGCCGCAGGCGGATCACATTGAGGCGATGGAACAGGTCTTCGCGGAACAGGCCCTGCTCGACGCGCTGTTCCAGCGGCTGGTGCGTGGCGGCGACGATGCGCACGTCCACGCGCACCGGTTGCGCACCGCCCACGCGGTAGAAACTGCCCTCGGCCAGTACGCGCAGCAGGCGGGTCTGCAACTCGATCGGCATGTCGCCGATCTCGTCCAGGAACAGCGTGCCGCCATGCGCTTCCTCGAAGCGTCCGCGCCGCAGCGTATTGGCTCCCGTGAAGGCGCCGCGCTCGTGCCCGAACAACTCGGCCTCCAGCAGATCGCGCGGAATCGCCGCGGCGTTCAGCGCCACGAACGGCCCGCCGGCGCGCGCGCCGTGCCCATGCAGGGCGCGCGCCACCAGTTCCTTGCCCGTGCCGGACTCGCCGGTGATCAGCACCGTCACCTTGGACTGCGCCAGCCGGCCTATGGCGCGAAACACTTCCTGCATCGCGGTGGACGAGGACTGCGTCATCACCCAGCGCTCGCCATTCTGCGCCGGCTCGCCCGCCGCGCCGGCATCGGCCGCGGGCTCGCCCTCCTGCATGGCGCGCTGGATCAGCGCCACGGCTTCGTTCACATCGAATGGCTTGGCCAGGTAATCGAACGCGCCGCCCTGGAACGCCGACACCGTGCTGTCCAGGTCGGCGAAGGCGGTCATGACGATCACCGGCAGTCCGGGATTGCGCTCCTTGATCTGGCGCAGCAGCTCAAGTCCGTCGCCGCCCGGCATGCGGATGTCCGACACCAGCACCGACGGCACGTCGGCGGCCAGCGCCTGCAGCACGTCGGCGGCGCGGGAGAAACTGCGGGTGGCGATGCCGGCCCGCGCCAGGGCCTTCTCGAGCACCCAGCGGATGGCCTGGTCGTCGTCGACAATCCAAACGGGTTTCATCAAAGTGGGGGCTCCATCGGTAATACCAGCCGGAATTCGGTGTGCTGCGCACGGGACTCGAATTCGATGATGCCTCCGTGCTGCTGCACGAAATCCTGGGCCAGGCTCAGGCCCAGCCCGGTGCCGCCGGCGCGCGCGGTCACCAGCGGATGGAAAATGCGCTCGCGGATGTGCTCGGGCACCCCCGGTCCATTGTCCAGCACCGACACCACCAGCGCCAGCCGGTGCTGCCGGTGCGCCAGCATGACCTGGCGCGCCACGCGCGTGCGCAGCACGACGCGCGGCGCGGGCACGTCGGCGCCCGGCTGCTGCTGCACCAGCTCCTGCGCCGCGTTGCGCGCCACATTCAGCACCGCCTGCATCAGCCGCGCCGCGTCGCCGCGCAGCTCGGGCATCGACGCGTCATAGTCGCGCACCAGTTCGACCGCGTCGCGGAACTCGGCCTGGATCAGCGCGCAGACGCGCTCGCAGATTTCATGGATGTTTACCGGCCGCGCGGCCAGCGGCACGCGCTGCGGCCCGCTCAACCGGTCGACCAGCGCCTGCAGCCGGTCGGCCTCGGTGATGATGACCTGGGTGTATTCGGCCAAGGCCGCGCTGGGCAGTTCGGCTTCCAGCAGCTGGGCCGCGCCGCGCAGGCCGCCCAGGGGGTTCTTGACCTCGTGGGCCAGGTTGCGCAGCAACTCGCGATGCGATTCGATTTCGTCGACCAGCCGCTGGTTGCGGTCGGCCAGCACGCGCTGCTCGATCTCGCGCGTCTCGATCAGTACCGGCCAGGCCTGGCCGGACAGCGACACCGTGGTGACGGTGACCTCCACCGACTCGACCACCCGCCGCAGCGAGGCCAGCTGGCGCACGTCGGCGAACTTGCCGGCGGCCGCGCTGTCGATGGCCGATTGCAGGTCTTCGGGATTGTCGAACAGCGTCGCGGCCGACAGGCCGCGCAATTGCTTGCGGGAACGGCCGAACAGGTCTTCGGCGGCGGCATTGGCGTATTCGATGTGCCCGCGTTCGTTCAGCAGGAAGACCGATGTGGCCAGCAGATCAAAAGCATCGACATTCGTCATAGGAGGCAACCGGGACGGCGCGGCCGGCGGGCCGCGGGGCCCGCCGCCGCACAGCCTCCCGGATTACAGGCTGTAGTACATGTCGAATTCGACCGGATGCGTGGTCATGCGCAGACGCGTGACTTCGCCCATCTTCAGTTCGATGTAGGCGTCGATCATGTCGTTGCTGAACACGCCGCCGCGGGTCAGGAACTCGCGATCCTTGTCCAGCGCGGCCAGGGCCTCTTCCAGCGACGCGCAGACGGTCGGGATCTTGGCGTCCTCTTCCGGCGGCAGGTCGTACAGGTTCTTGTCGGCCGGGTCGCCCGGGTGAATCTTGTTCTGCACGCCGTCCAGGCCGGCCATCATCAGGGCCGAGAACGCCAGGTACGGGTTGGCCAGCGGATCCGGGAAGCGCGTCTCGATGCGGCGCGCCTTGGGGTTGCCGACGTACGGGATGCGGATCGAGGCCGAACGGTTGCGGGCCGAATAGGCCAGCTTCACCGGCGCCTCGAAGTGCGGCACCAGGCGCTTGTACGAGTTGGTGCCCGGATTGGTGATGGCATTGAGCGCGCGGGCATGCTTGATGATGCCGCCGATGTAGTACAGCGCGAACTCCGACAGGCCGGCATAGCCGTTGCCCGCGAACAGGTTCTGGCCATCCTTCCAGATCGACTGGTGCACGTGCATGCCCGAGCCGTTGTCGCCGACGATGGGCTTGGGCATGAACGTGGCGGTCTTGCCGTATACGTGCGCCACGTTGTGGATCACGTACTTCATGACCTGGTTCCAGTCGGCGCGCTGCACCAGCGTGCTGAACTTGGTGCCGATCTCCAGCTGGCCGGGCGCGGCCACTTCATGGTGGTGCACTTCGACCGGCACGCCCATCTGCTCGAGCAGCAGGCACATTTCGGAACGCATGTCCTGGAACGAGTCGACCGGCGGCACGGGGAAGTAGCCGCCCTTGGGGCCGGGGCGGTGGCCCATGTTGCCGCCTTCGAATTCCAGGCCGCTGGACCACGGCGCCTCTTCCGACTTGATCTTGACGAAGGTGCCCGACATGTCGGTGTTCCAGGTCACGCCGTCGAACACGAAGAACTCGGGCTCCGGGCCGAAGTAGGCGGTATCGCCCAGGCCGGAGGACTTCAGGTAGGCTTCGGCGCGCTTGGCCAGCGAACGCGGGTCGCGATCGTAGCCCTTCAGGTCCGACGGCTCGACCACGTCGCAGCTCAGGATCAGGGTCGGTTCTTCGCGGAACGGGTCCAGGTTGGCCGTGCTCAGATCCGGGATCAACAGCATGTCGGAGGCTTCGATGCCCTTCCAGCCCGGGATCGACGACCCGTCGAACGCCTGCCCGCTCTCCAGCTTGTCCTCGTCGACGGCCGAGGTGGGAACGGAAACGTGGTGCTCGCGCCCGAGCGTATCGGTGAAGCGGAAATCCACGAACTTGACTTCGTTGTCGGCGATCTGCTTGAGAACGTCTTTGGGGCTTGCCATGTCATCTCCATAAGATAAAAGCGTCGAGGGCCTTGGTTGCCCGACTGGCAATAAACAGGCAAGCAAAATGCGTGCCAGGCGCCACACTCCCGGAAGGAGGCGGCGGCGGAATGCGAGAACAGAAATTTAGCACCATTATGGTGCAAAACACAGGGCGTTGATTGCCCTATTTTGGTGCGCGGCGATTACAGGAACATTTCCTGCAGATCGTTCAGGAAGCGCCAGCCCAGTGGAGTGGCGCGCAGGCGGGTCGGATCGGCGTCGAGCAGGCCGCGCCGGGTCGCCGCTTCCAATTGGTGCGCAATGGCCGCCAGCGACAGGCCGGTGCGCTCGGCGAACGAGGACGCGGCCACGCCGTCTTTCAGGCGCAACGCGTTGAGCATGAACTCGAACGGCAGTTCGCCCGCCCCGACCGCCCGGCTTTCGGCCACATGGCTGCCATCGCGCGCCATGGCGCGCTGCATCCAGGAATCCGGGTTGCGCAGGCGCGCCTGGCGTTCGATGCGGTCGTGAAACGACAGCTTGCCGTGGGCGCCGGGTCCCAGGCCCAGGTAGTCGCCGAACTCCCAGTAATTGAGGTTGTGCCGGCAACGCGCGCCCCTGCGGGCATAGGCCGAGACCTCGTAGCGCGCCAGCCCGGCCTGCGCCAGGGTTTCCTCGACCATGTCCTGCATGGCGGCGCTGGCGTCGTCGTCCGGCAATTCCGGCGGATACTTGGCGAAAACCGTATTGGGCTCCAGCGTCAGGTGGTACAGCGACAGGTGCTCCGTGCCGTAGGCCAGCGCCTGGCGCAGGTCCGCCCGGCACTGCTCGAGCTCCTGGCCCGGCAAGGCGAACATCAGGTCCAGGTTGACGCGTTCGACCGCCTGCTGCGCCATGGCGATGGCCGCCCGCGCCTGGGCCGCGTCATGGATGCGGCCCAGCCTGGCCAGCTGGGCATCGTCAAAGCTCTGGATGCCCAGCGACAGCCGCGTCACGCCGCTGGCCGCGTAATCGCGGAAGCGTCCGGCCTCGGCGGTGCCCGGGTTGGCCTCCATGGTGATTTCGGCGTCCGGCAGCAGGTTCAGGCAGGCGCGCAGCATCGCCAGCAGTTCGTCCAGCCCCGCCGCCGACAGCAGGCTGGGCGTGCCGCCGCCGATGAAGACGGAAATGACCTGGCGCCCCCAGACCTCGGGCACGGCCTGCTCCAGGTCCGCGCGCAGCGCGTCCAGGTAGGCGCGTTCGGGGATCTCGCCCGGCGCGGCATGCGAATTGAAATCGCAATACGGGCATTTGCGCACGCACCAGGGCACGTGCACGTAGACCGACAGCGGCGGCAGGCTGGTCAGCGTGGCGCCGGCCGGCGCGATGGCGCGCGCGCCGGCGGCCGGGCCGCCCAGGCTGCGGATGGGAATCGTGATGGCCATGCGCGTGCTCGCCACGGCCGGCTAGGGCCGGTCCACCGGCCCGGTCGCGCGCAGCTTGTCCAGCAGCTGCGCCAGGGCCTGCGCCCGGTGGCTGATGCGGTTCTTGTGCTCCGGCGCCAATTGGGCGGCGGTGCAGCCCTGCTGCGGCAGATAGAAATGCGGGTCGTAGCCGAAGCCATGCTCGCCGGCCGGCGTATCGACGATCTCGCCGTGCCAGAGCCCCTCGCCGATGAGCGGACAGGGATCGTTCTCGGTGCGCACCAGCGCCAGCAGCGCGACGTACCAGGCGCGCCGGTCGCCGGCGGCGGCCAGCTCGCGCACCAGCAAGGCGTTGTTGGCCGCGTCGCTGCGGGCGCCGCCGGGCTGCTGGGCGTAGCGGGCCGAATGCACGCCAGGCGCCCCGCCCAGCGCCACCACGCACAGGCCGGAATCGTCGGCCAGGGCCGGCAGGCCGGTGTGCCGGCTGGCGTGGCGGGCCTTGGCCAGCGCATTCTCGACAAAGGTGGCGTGGGGCTCCTCGGCCTCCGAGACGCCCAATTCGCTTTGCGGCACCAGCTCTATCCCCAGCGGGGCGAACAGGGCCGAGAATTCGCGCAATTTGCCGGCATTGTTGGATGCAAGCACCACACGACGCAAGTTTGGATTGAGTATTTCTGCGGACATGGGCAACATTGTAGAACGGGATGCGGCCGCCTCGGCGCGACTGGCGAACCTACGCAACATCGCGGCAATAATGACTCGTCATGATATTGACCCCGGCCTGCCTGGCCCTTCGCGCATACGCCCAGCATGATCTCGTCTTCCTCAGCAGATCTCCATGCCGACGCCGGCCTGGCCGCCATTCTCCAGGGCGGCCTGCTCAATCCCTGCTACCAGCCGGTGGCCGACCTGGCGCAGGACCGCATTTTCGGCCATGAAAGCCTGATCCGAGGGCCGCGGCAAAGCGTGCTGCACATGCCGGACGCCTTGTTCGCCGCGGCGCGCCGCGACGGCCTGCACGCCGAACTCGAACTTGCCAGCCTGCAGGCCGGCGCGCGCCGCTTCACCGAGCTGGACTCGCCCGGCAACCTGTTCCTGAATCTCTCCGGCGCCGTCCTGGTGGCGTGCTGGCGCCGCTACGGCGGCGGGCTGCCGGTCATGCTGCTGGCCGACAGCGGCCTGGCGGCCGACCGGGTGGTCATCGAGATCACCGAATACGATCCGGTGGGCGGCGACCTGCCGGCCCTGAATCAGGCCCTGGCCTGCCTGCGCGCCAGCGGCATGCGGGTGGCGCTGGATGACTACGGCGTCGGCAACGCCAGCCTGCAGCTGTGGGCCGAGCTGGCCCCCGACCTGGTCAAGATCGACCGCTACTTCTTCAACGGCATCAGCCGCGACGAGCGCCGCCTGCAACTGGTGCGCTCCATGGTGTCGACGGCGCGGCAGCTCAACTCCACCCTGGTGGCCGAGGGCATCGAGAACGCCGACGACCTGCGCACGGTGTACGAGCTGGGCATACGCTATGCGCAAGGCTGGTTCCTGGGCCGCCCCGAGAACGAGCCGCGCGCCGACCTGCCCACGGCGGCGCGTGCCTCGCTGCAGCCATCCTGCGCGACGCAACCCGCGCCCCTGCCGGGCCACACGGCGCTGGCGCTGCGGGTCGAGGCGCCGCCGGTCATGCTGGCGCGCCACACCAACGACGACGTACAGCGGCTGTTCCAGGAACATCGCCACCTGCATGCCGTGGCGGTGCTGGACAGCGACAGCCGGCCGGTAGGCATCATCAACCGGCGCGACTTCTCCGAGCACTACGCCCAGCGCTATACCCGCGACCTGTTCGGGCGCAACCCGTGCTCGACGTTCATGAACCCGGATCCCGTGCTGGTGGAGGTGCACACCTCGATCGACCAGCTCAGCCACGTGCTGCTGTCCGAC
The DNA here is from genome assembly GCF_002119705.1 of Bordetella genomosp. 6. NCBI lineage: Bacteria > Pseudomonadati > Pseudomonadota > Betaproteobacteria > Burkholderiales > Alcaligenaceae > Bordetella > Bordetella genomosp. 6. The sequence goes on along the minus strand of NZ_CP021107.1, from coordinate 2,050,803 downwards.
GACCAGCGCTACCTGGCCGACGGCTTCGTCATCACCCGCGGCGGCCGCTACGACAGCCTGGGCACCGGCGAAGCGCTGGTGCGCTCGGTCACCGAAATGCGCCTCGAAGCCGCGCGCTACGCCAACCCGCTGACCTCGCTGCCGGGCAACATTCCCATCAGCCAGCACATCGCCCACCTGCTTGGCCATGCGCCCGACTTCGTCGTCTGCTACGCCGACCTGGACAACTTCAAGCCGTTCAACGACGTCTACGGCTATTGGCGCGGCGACGACATGATCCGCCTGTGCGCCGACACCATCAAGCGCCACTGCGACGCGCGCCGCGACTTCGTGGGCCACGTCGGCGGCGATGACTTCGTCGTCATGCTGCGCAGCACCGACTGGCGCCTGCGGGTCGAGCGCATCATCGCCGAGTTCAACCTGCGCGCCCTCGACCTGTACGACGACCAGGGCCGCCACGATGGCGGCATCCGCGCCGAGGACCGCTACGGCGTGCTGCGCTTCTTTCCCTGCGTCACCCTGGGCATCGGCGCGCTGGAAGTCAGCCCGGCCGAACTAGGCAGCCACGTTCGCCCGGAGGACCTCGCCTCGGCCGCCGCCCACGTCAAGCAGCAGGTCAAGCACGGCAACCTGGCGCTGGTGGTCCAGCGCTACCAGGTGCCCGCCCGCGCCGCCTGAGCGCGGCGCGCCCGCCAGGCGGAAGACCGCCACCGCCTGGCGCAAGGCCTGCGCCTGCGTTTCCAGCGAGGCCGCCGCCGCGGCGGTCTGCTCGGCCATGGCGGCGTTTTCCTGCGTGGCGCGCTCGGCATCCGCCACGGCCAGGTTGACCGAGGCAATGCCGGCGGCCTGCGTGGCGCTGGCCTCCGAAATGCCGGCCACCAGTTGCGTCACCCGGTCGATCGACTGCACGATCTCGCCCATGGTCGCGCCCGCCAGGTTGACCTGCTGCACGCCGCTGGCCACGCGCGCCGACGAATCGTCGATCAAGGCCTTGATCTCGCGCGCCGCCTGGGCGCTGCGCTGGGCCAGCGACCGGACTTCGCCGGCCACGACGGCGAAACCCCGGCCCTGCGGCCCGGCCCGGGCCGCCTCCACCGCCGCGTTCAAGGCCAGCACATTGGTCTGGAACGCCAGGCTGTCGACCAACCCCACGATCTCGGCGATGCGCTGCGCGCCGCTGGCGATGTCGCGCATGCTGGCGACCACCTGCTCGACCGCCGTGCCGCCCTGGCGCGCCAGTTCGGTGGCGCCGGCCGCCTGCCGGCTGGCCTGGTCGGCGTGCTCGGCGGTGGCGCGCACCGTACCGGCCAGCTCCGCCATGCTGGCGGCGGCCTCCTGCAGCGCGCCAGCCTGGCGCGCCGTGCGGCCGGACATCTCCACGCCACCGGCGGCGATCTCGCCCGAGCCGGTGTGGATCTCCTCCACGCCGTGGCGAACCGATTCGACCGCGCGGGTCAAGCCGCCCTGCATGCGCCGCATCGCCGAATACAGCACGCCGATCTCGTTGTCGCCGCGCGCCGCGATCGCGGCGGTCAGGTCGCCATCGGCGATACGGTCGAAATGGCGGCCAGCCTCGGTCAAGGGCCGCAACATCGCGCGGCGAAAGCCCAGCCGGATCACGACAGCCAGGACGGCCACCAGCGCCAGCAGGGCCAGCGCGCCCAGCCCCATGCGTTCGAGCACGCGCGCGGCGTCGGCCACGGCGGCGCGCCCCTGCTCCCGCGCGTAGCCCTGGAAGGCGTCGACCGCCTTGATGTAGCGCTCGGCCGCCTGCGGCAGCACGCGCTCGGCCAGCCGGTTGGCCTCGATCCCGTTCCAGCCCTTGAGCGCGGCATGCAGCGGCGCCAGCGCCTGGGTGGCCAGCGCGTCGTAGCCGGCCAGCACCTCGTCGTACAGGGGCGCGCCCTGCGCGGCCGTCTCGGGATTGCCGCGCAGGCGCTCCTGGCTGTCGCGGGCCTGCTCCAGCAGCGTGGCCGCCTGCGCCAGGGCCGCGTCGCGCTGCGCTTCCAGCCCGCCTTCCATATACGTCTTGGCGTCGGCCAGCACGGCGCGGGCCTGGAACAGCCAACTGGTCGTATCGCCCAGGTCGCTGGCGCGTTCGATATTGCCGCGGCCCAGGGCTTCGATGGCTGCCTGGTTATCGCGCAGCACCGCTACGCCGGCGCCGGCGGCCGCGGCGAACAGCAGCACGAAAAATGCCAGCGTGGCCGACAGCGCGGCCGCAAGTTTGAGTTTCTTTCGCATCGGGATCCGCAAGTGAGGCTGAGCCGCGCATGGCGGCGTCGCCGCCATTATGGTCAGGCAGTCTTGCAGATTGTTGACACGCTCAGCCGGCCGCGTCCCCGTCGGCCACCAAGGTTTCCACCAGCTCGCGCGCGAAGGCCGGCAGGCTGTCCAGGTTCTTCACGCAGATCTGCAGTTCGCGCACGGCCCACTCGTCGGTCAGGCCGACCAGCGCGATGTCGAGATTGCGCGCGTAGCGCAGCGCGGCCGACTCCGGGATCACGCCGATGCCCACGCCGCTTTCGATCATGCGGCAGACCGCCTCGAAATTGCCCACCTCGACGCGGAACCTGAAGGTGCGTCCCAGGCTCGCGGCCGCCTGCACCAGGAACGGATGGATGGCGCTCCACTCGGACAGGCCGACATAATCGTCGGCCAGCGTATCGGCGAACGCCACCGATTCCTCGGCCGCCAGCCGGTGGGCGGCCGGCGTCACGACCACCAGCCGATCCTTGCGGTACGGGATGAACTGCAGTTTCTGGTCCGGGACACAGCCGGCCACCACGCCGATATCGGCCGAGCCATCGGCCACCGCCCGCACCACCAGGTAGCTGAGCCGTTCGCGCAGCTCGACGTTGACGTCCGGGTGCGCCGCCAGGTAGCGCGCCAGCACGGCGGGCATGAACTCGGTCATCGCCGTCGTATTGGCCAGCACGCGCACGTGCCCTTTGACGCCGCGCGCGAACTCCTGCATGTCGCCGCGCATCTGCTCGACCTGCTGCATGACCGTGCGGGCATGGCGCAGCATGGCCTCGCCCGAGGGCGTCAGGGTCACGCCCTGGCTGGTGCGGTACAGCAACTGGGTGCCGAAATGCTCTTCGAGGTTCTTGACCCGCGTGCTGGCGGCCGGCAGCGACAGGTGCGACTTCTCGGCGCCGCGCGTCAGGCTGTGCCAATCGCCGATATGCACCAGCAGCTGCAGGTCGGTCAAATCGAAATGCGCGGCCATGCGCCCCCTCCCTTCGGTAATCCATAACCCGGTATTCGGCAATCGTAAATTGGCATGGCGCCGGGCTTGGGGCACAGTGCTCGATTACGTTTCCGCAACCCTCATCATAAAAGAAGACGCGCCCATGCCCGATACGCACCCCAACTTCCAGGATATCCGCGAGGCGGTGAGCGCGCGGGCCTATGTCAACGTCGAGGCCGCCAACGCCTGCCTGCAATGGCATGGCGGAGAGCACGTACTGGGCATGACCCGCTCATTCTGACCATGACCATGAACCCCTCCCCATCCGACCACCCCAGCGCCCGGCTGGCCGAATTCGCCGCGGACCTGCGCTACGAGGACATCCCGCCCGCCGTGCTCCGGCGCGCCGAAGACCTGTTCCTCGACAGCCTGGCGTCGATCCTGGCCGGCGCCGGCGCCCCTCCTGTGCAGGCCATCGCGCGCTATGCCGCCGCCATGGGCCCGGCCGACGGCCCATCCGAGAACCTGGTCACGCGCACCGGCACCACGCCGCTGTTCGCCGCCATGGTCAACGCCGCCGCCTGCCACGTGGTCGAACAGGACGACGTGCACAACGGCGCGGTGTTCCATCCGGCCGCGGTGGTATTCCCGCCCGCGCTGGCGGTGGCGCAGGCGCTGGGCCGCAGCGGCCGCGACCTGCTGACCGCGGCGGTGGCCGGCTATGAAGCGGGCATCCGCATCGGCGAATTCCTCGGCCGCTCCCACTACAAGATCTTCCATACCACCGCCACGGTCGGCACCCTGGCCGCCGCCGTCACCGTCGGCCATCTGCTGCGTCTCGACGCCACCCGGATGCTGCATGCATTGGGCTCGGCCGGCACGCAATCGGCCGGCCTGTGGGAGTTCCTGCGCGATGCCGCCGACTCCAAGCAACTGCACACCGCGCACGCGGCGGCCGCGGGCATCACGGCTGCCTACCTGGCGCGGGACGGCTTCACCGGCGCGCAACGCATTCTCGAAGGCGCGCAAGGCCTGGCCGCCGGCATGTCCAGCGACGCCGACCCCAGCCGCCTGCTCGACGGCCTGGGCCAGCGCTGGGCCCTGGCCGAGACCTCCTTCAAGTACCACGCCTCGTGCCGCCACACCCATCCGGCGGCCGACGCCCTGCAGCACGTGATGCGCGAACATGGCCTGCGCGCCGCCGACCTGGCCGCGGTGGAAACCCTGGTGCACCAGGGCGCCATCGACGTGCTGGGCCCGGTCACCGCCCCCGCCACCGTCCATCAATCGAAGTTCTCGATGGGCACCGTGCTGGCATTGATCGCGCTGCGCGGCCACGCCGGCCTCACCGAGTTCGACGCCGCCCCGGGCGACGCCGAGGTGGCGGCGCTGCGCGACAAAGTGCGCATGACGCTCGACGACGAAGTGGACCGCGCCTACCCCAGGCGCTGGATCGGCAAGGTCAACGTCACCACCACCGATGGCCGCCATCTGCACGGCCGCGTCGACGAGCCCAAGGGCGACCCCGGCAACACCCTCGCGCGCCCCGAAATCGAGGACAAGGCCCTGCGGCTGGCGCGCTACGGCGGCCACGCCACCGAAAGCGAAGTACGCGCCCTGATAGCCCAGGCGTGGCGCCTGGCCGAGCAGGAGCGGGTGGGCAAGCTGTTGAGCGAGTAAGGCAGTGGCCAGGACGGAAGACGGGGTGCCTGTCCCAGTGGTCGAGTGCGCATGGCACACCAGATCAGCGGGGAGGACGGGCACCCCAGATTCAGCGCGTGCCAGTCCCCGTGCGGGGACAGGCACGCGGGTTTACTGCAATGCCTCGCGCTGCGCCCGCACCAGCTGGGCGATGCCGTTTTCGGCCAGCCCGAGCATCGTGTCGAGTTCGCCGCGGGTAAAGGTGGCGCCCTCGCCGGTGCCCTGCACTTCGACGAAAGCGCCGCTGCCGGTCATCACCACGTTGACGTCGGCCGCGCAGGCCGAATCCTCCTGGTAATCCAGGTCGAGCACCGCGCGTCCATCCACCAGGCCGACCGACACGGCGGCGACCGCGTCGCGGATCGGGTTGTGCGCCAGGTCGCCGCGCTGCATCAGCAGCGCCACGGCGTCGGCCGCGGCCACCCACGCGCCCGTGATGCTGGCGCAACGCGTGCCGCCGTCGGCCTGCAGCACGTCGCAATCCAGGTGCAGGGTGCGCTCGCCCAGCAGGCGCAGGTCGAACACCGCGCGCAGGCTGCGGCCGATCAGCCGCTGGATTTCCTGCGTGCGGCCGCTCTGCTTGCCGCGCGCGGCCTCGCGGTCGCCGCGCGTATGCGTGGCGCGCGGCAGCATGCCGTACTCGGCGGTCACCCAGCCTTCGCCGCGCCCCTTGAGAAACGGCGGCACCTTCTCGAGCACGCTGGCCGTGCACAGCACATGCGTATTGCCCGCGCGCACCAGCACCGAGCCCTCGGCATAACGCGTAAAGCCGCGCTCCAGGCTGAACGGCCGCAAGGCGTCGACGGCGCGGCCGGAAGGACGGGAAAGCGTATCGGCGGAAGTGCTCACGGTTATCGGCTCCTGGAAAATATGACGATAGCGGGATTGTACGTGCCGGCGGAGCGCGCGCATCGGTTATCCTGCAGGCATCCTGCCGCCGGCCTGCGCGCGGCGGGCCTTTCATCGAATCACCCGGAAGCCTCCCCATGATCCGCAGCATGACTGCCTTCGGCAACGCCCGCGCCGACCTCGAGCAGGGCTCGCTCGCGCTCGAACTGCGCAGCGTCAACAGCCGCTACCTCGACCTGTATTTCCGCCTGCCCGACGAGCTGCGCCACGTCGAGACGCCGCTGCGCGAATTGCTGACCGCCAAGCTGGCGCGCGGCAAGGTCGAGGTGCGCGTGTCGTATACCCGCGCCGCCTCCACCGAGCTGGCCACGCTGGACCCGCAATGGCTGCGCTCGCTGGCCGTCCAGCTGGACAACGCGCGCGCCATCCTGCCCGAAGTGGCCGCGCCGCGCCTGGTCGAGCTGTTCAACTGGCCCGGCCAGCGCGGCAATGACGCGCTCGATCCGCAGGCCTGGGGCGCGGCCTGCATGCAGGCCGCCCAGCAGGCGCTGGCGCAAATGCAGGAAGGCCGCGCCCGCGAAGGCGAGCGCCTGGCCGCGATGATGCGCGAATGCGCCGACGGCGTCGGCCGCATCGTCGACGGCGTCGAAACCCACCTGCCCCAACTGCTGGCCGATCACCGCGAGAAGCTGGCGCTCAAGCTGCGCGAAGCCGTCGAATCGGCCTTCCCCGGCGGCTTCGCCCACATCACCGGGCCCGAACTGTCCGAGCGCCTGACGCAGGAAGCCACCCTCTTCGCGCTGCGCATCGACGTCGCCGAAGAACTCTCGCGCCTGCGCTCGCACCTCGAAGAACTGCGCCACCTGCTGGGCGACGGCCCGGCCAAGCCGCAAGCCAAGCGCGGCGGCAGCGCCGGCAAGCGCCTGGACTTCCTGTTCCAGGAAATGAACCGCGAGGCCAACACGCTGGGCTCCAAGGCCGGCAGCCTGGAAGTCACGCGCGCGGCGATGGATCTCAAGCTGCTGATCGAGCAGATGCGCGAACAGGCGCAGAACCTGGAGTGAGGCGACGGGAGGGCCCTGGCCTTCCCCCCCTGCCGCTTTGCCGCATCCGCCGCCACAGACTCCGAAGCGCCGCCTGATTGCCGCAAGAGACACTGCCAAATCGACCCAGAAATGGGTGACAAATTCGTCTCGGGCTCCTCAATCAGCCGGGTAGGTCTCAATACAATGCAGCCGACAGCATCGCCCCCTGCATAGACGGGGGCCCCTGAAATCCTTTTCAGTCGTTCTTGTTTCAACTAATCCATTGGATTAGAATGGAACATCTACGAAATCATGCACGGCATTGCTGAACTGCCCACCTACATTCGCTTGGCCGACAAGCTCTTGAGCCCGCAAGAGCGCCAAGACCTGATCGGCTATCCGGCCGCACATCCTGAAGCCGGAGACATCATGGAAGGCACGGGCGGCGTGCGCAAGCTGCGCTGGCACCGTGGCGGCCGAGGCAAAAGCGCAGGCGTGCGCGTCATCTACTACTACCACGATGACCTCATGCCACTGTATCTGCTGGCGCTCTTTGCCAAGGGCGACAAAGCCGATCTGACCAAAGCCGAGCGTAATGAGCTGGCCGCCCTGGTCGATGTGTTGGTGAACATCTGGAAAGGACGAGCGAAATCTTGAGCACTGCATTCAACAACATTAGGCAGGGCCTGTCGGAAGCGATCGCTCACGCCAAGGGCAATGTTCATGGCGTGCGCGTGCATCGCCCCCGCCAGGTCGATGTCAAGGCCGTGCGTGCCAAGGTGGGCATGACCCAGGAACAGTTCGCCGCCCAGTTCGGCTTCTCGCCCGCAACCCTGCGGCACTGGGAACGTGGCGACCGCACTCCCCGGGGGGCCGCGCTGGTTCTGCTCAACGTGATCGACCGGAATCCCCAGGCGGTGATCGAAGCGCTGGCCTGACTGTCACCGTTGGCGTGCGAGGAACCGCCGGCTTTATCGCAGCGCCCGCCGGCCGCGCCTACTGGAACGCCGTCTCCATGAAGGTGCGCAGTTTGCGCGACTGCAGCCGCTCCGGCGGCATTTCGCGCAGGCGCTCCAGCGCGCGGATGCCGATCTCCAGATGCTGGTTGACCTGGCGCCGGTAGAAGGCGCTGGCCATGCCGGGCAATTTGAGTTCGCCGTGCAGGGGCTTGTCGGACACGCACAGCAGCGTTCCGTACGGCACCCGGAAACGGAAGCCGTTGGCCGCGATGGTGGCCGATTCCATGTCCAGCGCAATGGCGCGCGACTGCGCGAACCGCTGCACCAGTTCGCCCTGGTCGCGCAGCTCCCAGTTGCGATTGTCGATGGTGGCCACCGTGCCGGTGCGCATGATGCGCTTGAGCTCCCACCCCGACAGGCCCGCCACCTCCTCGACCGCCTGCTCCAGCGCCACCTGCACCTCGGCCAGCGGCGGCACCGGCACCCAGGTCGGCAGGTCGGCGTCCAGCACGTGGTCCTCGCGCACGTAGCCGTGCGCCAGGACGTAGTCGCCCAGGCGCTGCGAATCGCGCAGGCCGGCGCAATGGCCCAGCATCAGCCAGGCATGCGGGCGCAGCACGGCGATGTGGTCGGTAATGGTCTTGGCGTTGGACGGCCCCACGCCGATATTGACCAGCGTGATGCCCGAATGATTGGGACGCACCAGGTGGTACGCCGGCATCTGCGGCAGGCGCACCGCCGCCGCCTCCACCGGCGCCTGTTCGCCGCGCCGCGTGATGCGGTTGCCCGGCTCGATCAGCGCGTCGTAGTCGCCGCCGCCGCTGGCCATCAGGCCGCGCGCCCACACGCAGAACTCGTCCACGTAGAACTGGTAGTTCGTGAACAGCACGAAATTCTGGAAGTGCGTGGGCGCGGTGGCCGTGTAGTGCTGCAGGCGATGCAGCGAATAATCCACCCGCGTGGCCGTGAACGGCGCCAGCGGCCGGGGCTCGCCAGGCTGGCCGCGCCACGAGCCATTGACGATGGCGTCGTCGGTAACCGCCAGGTCCGGTACATCGAACAGATCGCGCAGCGGACGCTTCAGGTTCTCGATATGCTCGCCTTCCACGTAGGTGCCGTCCGGAAAGGCGAAATGCAGCGGAATCGGCATGTCGGACTCGCCCACCTCCACCGGCACGCGGTGGTTCTGCAACAGCAGCCCGATCTGCTCGATGAGATAGTCGCGAAACAGATGCGGCTGCGTGATGGTCGTCTGGTACTCGCCCGGCTCGGCCACGTGCCCGTACGACAGGCGCGAATCGATCGGATCGTAGGTCCGCACGCCGATCCGGATGGCGGGATAGCAGGCGCGCACCCGTCCGGACAATTCTCGCCCGCCCACCACTTCGTGGAACAGCTCGCGCACGAACCCGGTATTGCGGCGGTACAGCTCGATCAGGCGGTCGGTGGCGGCGACCGCGCTGTCGAAGGCCTCGAACGGCACCGGGTCCGGGCAATGCAATTGAGCGATCGAATAGTCGGAGGGCATGGGCGAGGCGGATTCCGTAGTGGTACGACAGCTTGTCTGTTGCGTCGATTATGCCCCACCGGCGTGTCTCCGGCCGGACACCCGAGCGGCTACATGCGCTTGCCTCGATGCTGCAAGCCTTTGCAAATGTAATGGAATATTATTCCATTACAATGCTGCGCAGATCTCTCCGATTGGAGTGTCTTCGCCGCCGGCCCGCGCCTTGTCCAGCCATGCCGTCCACTGTCTTTCCCGAAGTGCCGTAATGACTCCCCCTACGCGAAAAGCCCGACTCCTGTCGCTGTCCCTGCCCGCCTTCCTGACCGCCCCGCTGCTCGCGCTGGGCCTGTCGCTCGCCCCCGATACCGCGCAAGCCGCGCTCTCGCCCAAGGCCCGTCCTTCGCTGCAAGGCCTGCGCCTGGCGGACGAACCCACCGTTCCCACCTTGCGCGACCGCGTCGTCCAGGCCGGCCTGGACGCCATCGGCACCCCCTACACCTGGGGCGGCGACGATCCCGACGACGGTTTCGATTGCAGCGGCCTGGTGCTGTTCGTATACCGCCAGACCGCCGGGCTGGAGCTGCCGCGCACCGCGCGCGCCCAGCGCGGCGCCGGCCGCACCGTGGCGCGCAAGAACCTGCGGCCGGGCGACCTGGTGTTCTTCTCGACCCGCGGCCGCGGCGTGACCTCGCATGTGGGCATCTATATCGGCCAGGACCAGTTCGTGCACGCCCCCACGCGCGGCTCCAAGGTCCGCGTCGACAGCATGGACAACAGCTACTGGAACAAGCGGTTCGTCGGCGCGCGCCGCTACCTCGACGCGCCCGCCACCGGCGGCGCCCTGCTGGCCGCCAGCGACAACTGACGACTCAGCCGCGCCCCACGAACGGCATGTTGGTGGCCATGATGGTCATGAACTGCACGTTCGTGTCCAGCGGCAGGCGCGCCATTTCGGCCACGGCGTGCGCCACGTGCGCCACGTCCATGCGCGGCTCCTGGCGGGTGCTGCCATCGGCCTGCAGGATGCCGGCGGCCATGCGCTCGGTCATCTCGGTGGCGGCGTTGCCGATGTCGATCTGCCCGCACGCGATGCCATAGGGCCGGCAGTCCAGCGAAATCGACTTGGTCAGGCCCGTGACCGCATGCTTGGTGGCGGTATAGGCGATCGAGAAAGGCCGCGGCGCATGCGCGGAAATCGAACCGTTGTTGATGATGCGCCCGCCCTGCGGCTGCTGCGCCTTCATCAGGCGGATCGCCGCCTGCGCGCACAGGAACATGCCGGTCAGGTTGGTATCCACCACGTCGCGCCAGGTCTCGACCGGCAATTCCTCGATGGGCACGGCCGGCGCGCCGCGCCCGGCATTGTTGAACAGCACGTCAAGCCGGCCGTAGGCGCGCTGCGTCTCGTCGAACAGCTCGCGCACCGATTCCTCGCGCGCCACGTCGGTCGGCACCACCAGCGCGCGCACGCCGTCCTCGCCGGCGGCAATGCGGGTCTGCTCCAGCGGCTCGCGGCGCCGGCCTGCCAGCACCACGCGATAGCCCTGTGCCAGGAATTCCAGCGCCACGGCACGGCCGATGCCCGTGCCCGCCCCCGTCACCAGTGCGACCTTGACGCCCGAATTAGCGTTGGCTTGCATGCCCATCTCCTCTTTTGTCACGTATTCGCCGCATCCTAACCCAATCGTCGGACAGGCGCTGAAAGTGCCCGTGACTTTTTCGGACGACTCCGTTCGACTGGGGATGAACCGTCGGGCTTCCAGTTAGGAAGCGGTCAGGAACGAGCCTATATAATTTTCCGATATTTGCTTATTACCCAAAAAGAATGGCCCTGGAAACCGGCATTGCCACAGCGCTTACCAAGGAGCAGGCATCCATGAACCTTCACCGGCAAGTCCGTCGCTGGCCCGCCCTGCCAACGCTGGCCCTCGCGGCCCTCTGTAGCCCGGCGGCGCACGCGCAGGCCGGCGCCGCCGACGCCGCCCGCATCGCCAGCCAGGGCGCCGACGGCGTGGCCGCCTGCGTCACCTGTCATGGCGCCAAGGGCGAAGGCAACCCGGCCGCCGGGTTCCCGAATCTGGCCGGCCTGGGCTCGGGCTATCTGTACGAGCAACTGACGGCGCTGGCCAATGGCTCGCGCGCCAACCCGGTCATGGCGCCCATCGCGAAAGGATTGAGCGACCCGCAGCGCCAGGCCCTGGCCCAGTACTACGCGGGCCTGCCCGCGCCCTTCGACGCCGACCAGCTGGCCGCCACCCACCTGGGCGAGCCCGCCAAGTCCGACGCCGGCGCCTGGCTGGCGGTGCGCGGCGCCTGGGACAAGAACGTGCCCGCCTGCAACCAGTGCCACGGCCCCGGCGGCATAGGGGTAGGCACGGCCTTCCCCGCGCTGGCCGGCCAGCCGGCCGCCTATATCGCCGGCCAGTTGCGCGCCTGGCGCCAGGGTCAGCGGCCGCCCGGCCCGCTGGCCTTGATGCCCGCCGTCGCCACCCGCCTGAGCGATGCCGAGATCGACGCGGTCTCGGCCTACTACGCCAACCTTCCCAAGCAGGCCGCCGCGCCCGCAGCGCCGCGACCGGAGGCCGCCAAATGAAGAACGCACCGATCCACCGACTCGCGCTGGCGGCGCTGCTGGCCGCCGCCATGCCGGCAGCGCAAGCCCAGGCCGCCGACGCCCCGCCCACGTTCACGCCGCCCGCGGCCGACGCCATTCCCGATAACGAGTTCGGCAAAGTGGTGCGCGAAGGCGAACAGATCTTCCTGCATACCCCCCAGCGCGCCGCCAAGTTCGTCGGCAACGACCTGACTTGCGCCAGTTGCCACCTGGACGCGGGCCGGCGCGCCGATTCCGCGCCCATGTGGGCGGCCTACGTGCTGTATCCAGCCTACCGGGCCAAGAACGAGCACGTCAACACGCTGGCCGAGCGCCTGCAAGGCTGTTTTCGCTACAGCATGAACGGCGAGGCGCCGCCGGCCGACGACCCGACACTGGTCGCCCTGCAGTCGTACATGTACTGGCTGGCGAGCAAGGCCCCCACCGGCGTCAAGCTGGCGGGCCAGGGCTATCGCAAGCTGCCGGCGCCGCCGCAAAAGCCCGACTACCTGCGCGGCAAGGCGGCCTACGCGCAATATTGCGCGGTCTGCCACGGGGCCGAAGGCCAGGGGCAGAGGAATGGCCAGCACTGGGTATTCCCGGCCCTCTGGGGCGAGCACTCGTTCAACTGGGGCGCGGGCATGCACCAGATCGGCAACGCGGCCGGCTTCATCAAGGCCAATATGCCGCTGGGCCAGGCCGGCCTGCTGAACGACCAGGAAGCCTGGGACGTGGCGTACTTCATGAACGCCCACGAGCGCCCGCAGGACCCCCGCTACAAGGGCTCGGTGGCGCAAACGCGCGCCAAGTACCACGATTCGGACGACTCCCTGTACGGGCTGGAAGTCAACGGCCATCTGCTGGGCAGCGAAGCGCCGCCGTCCGGCGGCAAGCTGCGGGCGGCCGCCAAGTAGGCGCCGCGAGGGCCTGCCGCCCATCCGAGGGGCTTTGCCGCCCTCGGCCGCCCCAAGGCGAAAAATCGGCCGGCCGCTCCCGGCGCGCCGGCCGATTTGCTATTCTTCGGTTCTGCCCCTTGTGTCGTTTTTGTCCATGTCCGCTCCCTCCGGCAATGTATTCATGGTCGTCGCTCCCAGCGGCGCCGGCAAGTCCAGCCTGGTTCGCGCCCTGCTCGACCGCGACCCCTCTCTCGTGCTGTCCATTTCGTGCACCACGCGCGCCCCGCGCCCCGGCGAGGAAGACGGCCGCGAATACCGCTTCGTCGACCAGGCGGAATTCGCCCGCCTGCGCGATGGGCAACAGTTGCTCGAATGGGCCGAGGTGCATGGCAATTTCTACGGCACCCCGCGCGACCGCATCGACGCGGCCACCCGCGCCGGCCACGATGTCCTGCTGGAGATCGACTGGCAGGGCGCGCGCCAGGTCAAGCAGCGCTACCCCGAGGCCATCGGCATATTCATCCTGCCGCCTTCCATCGACGAGCTGGAAAGCCGCCTGAAGGCCCGCGGCCAGGATGCGCCCCAGGTCATCGCGCGCCGCCTGCTGGCCGCCGGCGGCGAGATCGCGCACGCGCCTGAATGCGAATATGTTATTATTAATCAAGAATTTAGCGTAGCCCTGACGGAACTGGTGCAAATCATCAGTGCCGCGCGGCTGCGTTTTTCGTCCCAGGCCGTGCGCAACGCGCAGTTGTTCTCGCAACTGGGCATTCCCGCCGCGCACTGAGACGAACTCCCTTCCCTTTCCGTCAGCTCCAGGTATTTTCCATGGCCCGTATCACTGTCGAAGACTGTCTGAACCAGATTCCCAACCGCTTCAAGCTCACGCTGGCGGCGACCTATCGCGCCCGCGAACTGGCCCAGGGCCATGCGCCGCGTCTGGACAGCAAGGACAAACCCACGGTCACCGCGCTTCGGGAAATCGCCTCCGGTCTCACCGGCCTGGAAATGCTGCGCAAAGTCCCGACCTGATACCTACCCAGGGAGGCGGTGGCAATGGCTTTTCCCGGGCTGAAGTACGCCTCGTCAGGATTGCTTGCCGCGTTGCGCCTGGGACGGCGCACCGGTAAGAAAGGCCGCACGCCCCCCTCCCCGTCTCCCGGCGCCCAGGAAGCCGTCGACGCGGCCGCCTCGCCGGTCGCCTCGCTGGCGCCGCTGACCGAGATCATCAGCACCTACCTCGATCCCAAAGAGGTCGAACGCGTGCGCGAGGCCTACCGCTTCGCCGACCAGGCCCACCTGGGCCAGTTCCGCGCCAGCGGCGCGCCGTACATTTCCCACCCCATCGCCGTCACCGAGATCTGCGCCGGCTGGAAGCTGGACGCCAATGCGCTGTCGGCCGCCCTGCTGCACGACGTGATGGAAGACCAGGGCGTGGGCAAGCACGAGCTGGCCGAGAAGTTCAGCCCCGAAGTCGCCGAACTGGTCGACGGCCTGTCCAAGCTGGACCGGCTCGACTTCGCGACCAAGGCCGAGCAGCAGGCCGAGAGCTTTCGCAAGATGCTGCTGGCCATGGCGCGCGACGTGCGCGTCATCCTGATCAAGCTGGCCGACCGCCTGCACAACATGCGCACGCTGGATGCGGTCAACCCCGAGAAGCGCCGCCGCATCGCCCGCGAAACCCTGGAAATCTACGCCCCGATCGCGCACCGGCTGGGCCTGAACCTGTTGTTTCGCGAACTGCAGGACCTGTGCTTCGCGGCGATGTACCCCAACCGCTACCAGGTGCTGTATCGCGCCGTGCTGGCGGCCCGCGGCAACCGGCGCGAGGTCATCAGCAAGATCGAGGACGCCGTGCGCGCGGCGCTGCCGGCCGCCGGCATCGAGGCCGAGGTGACCGGCCGCGAGAAGACGCTGTACGGCGTCTACCGCAAGATGACCGAGCAGAAGAAATCGTTTTCCGAAGTGCTGGATATCTACGGTTTCCGCGTCATCGTCCATACCCTGCCCGAGTGCTACCTGGCCCTGGGCACGCTGCACCAGCTGTACCGGCCGGTGCCGGGCAAGTTCAAGGACTACATCGCCATCCCCAAGGTCAACGGCTACCAGTCCTTGCACACCACCCTGGTAGGCCCGTACGGCACGCCGGTGGAGTTCCAGTTCCGCACGCGCGACATGCACCACATCGCCGAGGAAGGCGTGGCCTCGCACTGGCTCTACAAGGATGCCGACCTGACGCTCAACGAGCTGCAGAAGCGCACCCACCAGTGGCTGCAGTCGCTGCTCGACATCCAGAGCCAGACCGGCGATTCGGGCGAGTTCCTCGAACACGTCAAGGTCGATCTGTTCCCTGACGCGGTCTATGTCTTCACGCCGCGCGGCAAGATCATTTCCCTGCCGCGCGGCGCCACGCCGGTCGACTTCGCCTACGCCATCCATACCGACATCGGCAACCAGGCGGTCGCCGCCAAGGTCAATGGCGAGTTCGTGCCGCTGCGCACCGAGCTCAGCAGCGGCGACACGGTCGAAATCATCACTTCGCCAGCCTCGCGCCCGAACGCGCAATGGCTCAACTATGTGCGCACCGGCCGCGCCCGCTCGGAAATCCGCCATTACCTGCGGACCGTGAAGTACGAGGAGTCCGTGGCCTTCGGCGAACGCCTGCTCGAACAGGCCATGATCGAGCTGCACCTGCCCATGCCCAGCGCCGACGATCCGCAATGGGACAAGCTGGCGCGCAGCTCGGGCGCCAGCTCGCGCGATGAAATCCTGGCCGATATCGGCCTGGGCAAGCGCCTGGCCGCCGTGGTGGCGCGGCGCTTCGCGCCCGAACACGATCTCATCGCCACCACCGCCGCCGCCGTGGACCAGATCACCTCGGCGCGCGCCGCGCCCATCCTGATCCAGGGCAGCGAAGGCCAGGCGGTGCAGCTGGCGCCGTGCTGCGGCCCGCTGCCCGGCGACCCCATCATCGCCGGCATGCGGCTGGGCCACGGCCTGGTCGTGCACACCTCCGATTGTCCGGTCGCGCTGCGCGCCCGCGCGCGCGAACCCGAGCGCTGGATCAACGTGGCCTGGGACGCCCAGACCGCCAAGCACCTGCCCACGCGCCTGGACATCGTCACGCGCAACGAGCGCGGCGTGCTGGGCCGCCTGGCGGCCGAAGTCACGGCGGCCGACGCCAATATCGTGCATGTCACGATGCACGACGACGCGGTATCCACGGTCTCGCTGCACCTGACGGTGCAGGTGGACAGCCGCAAGCATCTGGCGCAGGTCATCCGCGCCATCCGGCACGTGCCGCAGGTCCAGAAGATCGTACGCGTCAAGGGCTGAGCGGCGCGCCGCTCAGGATACGTGCTGCAGGAAGTCCTTCAGCCGCTGGCTGGGCGGATTGGACAGCAGTTCGGCCGGCGGCCCGTCGTGCGCGATCTTGCCGCAATCGATGAAGATCAGGCGGCTGCCCACCTTGCGCGCGAACTCCATTTCGTGCGTGACCACGATCATGGTCATGCCCTCCTCGGCCAGATCGCGCATCACCTTCAATACTTCGTGGCGCAGCTCCGGGTCGAGCGCCGAGGTCGGCTCGTCGAACAGCATCAGCTTGGGCTTGATGGCCAGCGCGCGGGCGATGGCCACGCGTTGTTGCTGGCCGCCCGACAACTCGGACGGATAGTGGTTCATGCGTTCGGCCAGCCCCACCTTGCCCAGCAGTTCCTCGGCCTGCCGGCGCGCCTCGGCGCGCGCGGCGCCGCGCGTATGCAGCGGGCCGAACATGACGTTCTCCAGCGCCGTCATCTGCGGAAACAGGTTGAATTGCTGGAACACCATGCCCGCCTCGCGCCGGATCTCGCGCACCTGGGCGGCGTCCCCCTTGACGCTTTGCCCGCCGACCAGCAGGTCGCCGTCGTTGATGGTCTCCAGCACGTTGATGCAGCGCAGGAAGGTGGACTTGCCCGATCCGGACGGCCCGACCACCACCACCACTTCGCCCGCGTCGATATCCAGCGTGATGCCGTCGAGCACCGTCGAATCGCCGAACTTCTTGGTGACATTGTGGAATTCGACCATGCTCATAGTATGCGCATCCTTTTCTCCAGCATCCGCAGGCCCAGGGCCATCGTCCCGGTAAGGATCAGGTACACGATGGCCACCGCCGACCAGATCTCGACCGCGCGGAAATTGCTGGCCATGATTTCCTGGCCCTGGCGCGTCAGTTCGGCCACGCCGATCACGATGAACAGGGAAGAATCCTTCAGGCTGATGATGCACTGGTTGCCCAGCGGGGGAATCATGCGGCGGAAAGCGACCGGGCCGATGATGTACAGCAGGATCTTGTAGAACGGCAGGCCCATCGCCTGCCCGGCCTCCTTCAGGCCCTTGTGCACCGACAGCAGCGAGCCGCGCACGATCTCGGCGATGTACGCCCCGGAGTTGATGATCAGCGTGGCGATCGCCGCCGCCACGGCGTCGACGCGCATGCCTTCGATCATCAGCGGCAAGGCGAAGTAGATGAACATCACCTGCACCACGATGGGCGTGCCGCGGATCACGGCCACGTATACCTGCGCCAGCCCAGCCAGCCACAGCGGCCCGTAGGCCCGGGCCACCCCGACCAGGGCGCCCACCACGAAGCCGCCCACCAGCCCCCAGAAAGTGATCTTGACGGTCATCAACGTGCCGTCAAGCAGATTGGGCAATGCCGTCCCGATTACCGACCAATCGAAATCCACAGTCTTCCCCCTGCCAGCGGATGCGGGTCAGGCCGGCGCCATGCGCCGGCCCGCGGATGCCAGCCGGCTCAGGGCTGCTTGCCGAACCACTTGGTGTAGATGGCGTCGTACTGGCCGTTGGCTTTCAGCGTGGCCAGCGCCTTGTTCACCTGCGGCACCAGTTCGCTGCCCTTGGGGAAGGCGATGCCGTAGAAGTCGCCGCTCTTGACCGTGCCGACCACCTTCACGCGGCCCTTGCCCGCCGTGTTGGCGTAGTACTGCACGTTGGGCGTGTCATGCACGGCCGCGTCGACGCGGCCGGTGGCCAGTTCGAGATAGGCGTTGTCGATATTGGGGAACAGCTTCAGCTTGGCGTCGGGCACCTGCGACTTCATGAAGTCGACCGTGGCGGTGCCGGTCTTGACGGCCACGCTCTTGCCGGAGAGGTCCTTGGCCGCCTTGATGCTGTCGTTCTTCTCGCTGACCAGGATGGCCAGCCCGCTCTCATAGTAGGGATCGGAGAAGTCGATGACCTTCTTGCGGTCGTCCCGGATCGTGATGCCGGCAAGCGCCGCATCGATGTTCCTGGTCTGCAGGCCGGGGATGATGCCGTTGAAATCCATGGGCTGCAGCTTGTACTTCAGGTTCAGCTCCTTGGCGATGGCCGCCCACAGATCAATGTCGAAGCCGGTATAGGTGTTGCCCTGCTTGAACTCGAACGGCACGAACGCGGTGTCGGTGGCGACCACCAGTTCCTTGCCCTGGGCCGATGCCGTGGACACGGCGCCCAGCAGGGCCGCCGACGCGCCGATCAGTACGGCCGCAACTTTCGCTTTGATCATGGAACTCTCCTCTTGGGGTCTGCTCAGGCCCCAGCCATTTGTTGTAAGGGGCTACCATCTCCGAGTCCGTGCCGCATGGGTAATCCGGCGCGGACCTGCGGATCATCTTAACGCATACGTCCCCCGCCGCCATCCCCCCGCGGGTCATTACAATCAAAGCAGAAGCGACCCACGACAGGAGCTTGCCATGGCTTTCAAACCCGTCAGCATCACCGGTACGCGGCGCCAGACCGGCCAGGCGCTGGGCAAGCTGGCGCGCCCGCTCATGGCCACCTACCTGGCGCAGAGCACCGTCTGGGCCGCGCTGCGTCCCTGGCGCGGCCACGCCTACCTGGAAGCCCTGGCGCACGAAGCCAGCCAGGCCCTGCCGGAAATCTGGGACGAACTCGAAGGGCTGGCCGAAGGCCTGCGCATGCCGCCTGTCGACACCCTGCTGTGGAACTGCCGCGGCGACCTGCTGCACAAGACCTCGGACGGCTGCACATCGATCGCATGGCGCGGCGACGAAGACGCACGCTGGATCGCGCACAACGAAGACGGCGATCCCTTCCTGTACGGCCGCTGCCACATGGTGGACGTGCGGCCGGACGACGCCCCCGGCTATATCGGCTTCTACTATCCCGGCTCGCTGCCCGGCCATACCTTTGCCGCCAACCGCGCCGGGCTGGTGCAGACGATCAACAATGTGCGCATTCGCCAGCGGCACGCCGGCGTGCCGCGCATGCTGCTGGCGCGCGCGGTGCTCGACTGCGTCACGCTGGACGACGCGCTGGCGGTGCTGCGCGACCATCCGCGCGCCGGCGGCTTTCACCACACGCTGGGCGCGGCCGGCGACCCGCGCCTCTACAGCGTCGAAGCGTCGCCGGCGGCCTGCTCGATCGGCGATATCGCGCGCGGCAACGGGCATGCCAACCACCTGGTGCATCCCGGCGGCGAGGCCATCGGCCAGGTGATCACCGATTCGTCGCGCAGCCGCCAGCGCCGCCTCGAGAACCTGATGGACCACTGGCAGCCACCCGTCGACGGCGCGCGCCTGGTCGCCACGCTGCTTGACCGCGAAGGCGAGCTGCCGATCCTGCGCTGCGCCGCCGACGACCCCGACGAGGAAAACACGCTGGCCACCGCCCTGTTCGAAATGCGCGATGGCGGGCTGACCCTGCAGGTCCATGACCGGCGCAGCCAGCCCGCCTTGCGCGTGACGGTGTGTCCGGCCGCGTGAATCCGGCGCCCGCTCAGGCCGGGCCGTAGCCTCCTCCGCCGGGCGTCTCGACGACAAACACGTCGCCGGCGGCCAGTTCCGTGCTGTCCTGCGGGCCCAGGGGCTCGACGCGGCCGTCGGCGCGTTCCACGTAGTTGCGCCCCATCGCCCCCTGCGCGCCGCCCGCCAGGCCGAACGGCGCATGGCGGCGGTTGTTCGACAGGATGGCGGCCGTCATGGGCTCCAGGAAGCGCACCCGGCGCACGCCCCCGTCGCCGCCGCGATAGCGGCCGGCCCCGCCCGACCCATGGCGGATCTCGTACGACTCCAGCCGCACCGGAAAGCGTAGCTCCAGTACTTCGGGATCGGTCAGGCGCGAATTGGTCATGTGCGCCTGCACCACCGACGTGCCGGCAAAGCCGGCATCCCCGGGGCCCGTCGCGTCGATGCGCAGCGGCCCGGCGCCCGTGCCGCCCGAGATGGTCTCGTAGTATTGGTAGCGCGCGTTGCCGAACGTGAAGTTGTTCATGGTGCCCTGGCTGGCCGCCAGCACGCCCAGCGCGCCATACAGCGCATTGACGATGCACATCGAAGTCTCGACGTTGCCCGCTACCACCGACGCGGGCGGATTCGGACGCAGCATCGAGCCCTCCGGGATGATGATCTCCAGCGGCTTGAGGCAGCCCGCGTTCAGCGGGATCTCGTCATCGACCAGGGTCCGGAACACATACAGCACCGCCGCCACCGCGATCGCGCCCGGCGCGTTGAAGTTGTTCTCCAGCTGATCCGAGGTCCCGGTGAAATCGACGACCGCGCTGCGCGCCTGGCGGTCCACGCGCACGGCCACCTCGATGACCGCGCCGTTGTCCAGCCGGTAGGTGTAGCGCCCGTCCCTCAGCACCGAGATCACGCGCCGCACCGCTTCCTCGGCGTTGTCCTGCACATGTCCCATGTAGGCCCGCACCACGTCCAGGCCGAAGTGGTCGCACATGCGCAGCAGCTCCTGCACGCCCTTCTCGTTGGCGGCGATCTGCGCGTGCAGGTCGGCGATGTTCTGGTCCGGGTTGCGCGCCGGCCAGCGCCCGGAGGCCAGGATCTCGCGCGCCTCGCGGTCGCGGAATTCGCCGTTGCCGACCAGCTGGAAATTGGTGAACAGCACGCCTTCGTCTTCCACCGTCCGGGAGTCCGGCGGCATCGAGCCCGGCGTCGTTCCGCCTATGTCGGCATGGTGGCCGCGCGAGCCCACGAAGAACAGGATATCCCGGCCGGCGCGGTCGAACACCGGCGTGATGACCGTCACGTCGGGCAGGTGCGTGCCGCCGTGGTACGGATCGTTGACGACGTAGGCGTCGCCCGGCCGCATGCGCGACGCATTGGCGCGCATTACCGTCTTGATCGATTCGCCCATCGAGCCCAGGTGCACCGGCATGTGCGGCGCGTTGGCGATCAGGTTGCCCTCGGCGTCGAAGATGGCGCACGAGAAGTCCAGGCGCTCCTTGATGTTGACCGAATAGGCGGTGTTCTGCAGGCGGTACCCCATCTGCTCGGCGATCGACATGAACAGATTGTTGAAGACCTCCAGCATGACCGGGTCGGCCTGCGTGCCGATGGCGCGGCGCTGCGCGCGCGCCTCCACGCGCCTGAGCACCAGGTGGTCGCGCGGCGTCACCTCGGCCTGCCAGCCCGGCTCGATCACGGTGGTCTGGTTCGGCTCGGAGATGATGGCCGGCCCGGCCATCACGTCGCCGGGCGCCAGGTCTTCGCGCACGTACAGGGGCGTCTCGCGCCACTGTCCGGCGCTGAACATGCGTACCGTGCGGCGCGCCGCCAGCGGCGCGGCGCGCATGCGCGTCACCGGCGCCTCGATGGCGGCCTCGCCGCCGCCCGTGGCCTCGACCGAAATGGTCTCGACCACCAGTTCGCGATCGGGCATCAGGAACGAGTAGCGCTGGCGGTAGCCTGCCTCGAACGCCGCGCGCACCTGCTCCAGCGGGCCGAACGCGACCTCCAGCGCGGTGTCGGTGCCGCGGTACTTCAGGTGCAGGCGTCGCTGCACCGCCACCTTGTCGGCCGGCACGTGCTGGCGCAGAAGCTCCGCGCCGGCCTGCCCGGCCAGTTCGTCCAGGCCGGCCTCCAGCTGCGCCATCAGCGCGGCATCGAGCACCTGCTCCACGGTCTTCTGGCGCATTTCCGTCTGGTCGGCCAGCCCCATGCCATAGGCCGACAGCACGCCGCCCAGCGGATGGGCGAACACCGTCGTCATGCCCAGCGCGTCGGCCACCAGGCAGGCATGCTGGCCGCCGGCGCCGCCGAAAGTGGTCAGCGCATACCCGGTCACGTCGTGGCCGCGCTGCACCGAAATGCGCTTGATCGCCTCGGCCATGTTGCCCACGGCGATCTCCAGGAACCCTTCGGCCAGTTGCTCGGCGCTCATCTCGCGCCCGGTGGCCGCCCGCACCTCGTCGGCCATGGCCGAGAAGCGCGCGCGCACCACCGCCACGTCCAGCGGTTGGTCGGCGTCCGGGCCGAACACGCTGGGAAAGAAATCGGGCTGGATCTTGCCCAGCAGGACGTTGCAGTCGGTCACCGCCAGCGGGCCGCCGCGCCGGTAGCAGGCCGGCCCCGGACTGGCCCCGGCCGAATCGGGGCCGACGCGCAGGCGGGCGCCGTCGAAATGCAGGATGGAGCCCCCGCCGGCCGCCACGGTATGGATGCTCATCATCGGCGCGCGCATGCGCACGCCGGCCACCAGCGTCTCGAACTCGCGCTCGAACTCGCCGGCGTAGTGCGACACGTCGGTGGACGTACCGCCCATGTCGAAGCCGATCACGCGGTCAAAGCCCGCCAGCTCGCTGGTGCGCACCATGCCGACGATGCCGCCGGCCGGACCGGACAGGATGGCGTCCTTGCCGCGGAAACGGTGCGCGTCGGTCAGGCCGCCGCTGGATTGCATGAACATCAGCCGCACGCCCGGCAGCTCGCTGCCCACCTGCTCGACATAGCGCATGAGGATGGGCGACAGGTAGGCATCGACCACCGTGGTGTCGCCGCGCGAGACAAACTTGATCAGCGGACTGGCCTCGTGCGAGGTCGACACCTGGGTAAAGCCGACCTCTCGCGCGATGGCGGCGGCGCGTTGCTCGTGGACGCCTTCCTTCCAGGCGTGCATGAACACGATGGCGACGGCGCGGATGCCGTCGTCGAACACGCGCCGCAGGTCGGCGCGCAGGCCGTCCTCCTCCAGCGCGCGCACCACCGTGCCATCGGCGTCGAGCCGCTCGTCGGCCTCGACCACCGTTTCGTACAGCATCTCGGGCAGTTGCACGTTGCGGTCGAACAGGCGCGGCCGGTTCTGGTAGGCGATGCGCAGCGCGTCGCGAAATCCGCGCGTGGTCACCAGCAGGGTGCGCTCGCCCTTGCGTTCGAGCAAGGCATTGGTCGCCACCGTGGTGCCCATCTTGACGCACTCGACCTGGTCGGCCGGCACCGGCTGGCCCGGCGCGATGCCCAGCAGCTTGCGGATGCCGGCCACCGCCGCGTCGCGATACTGTTCGGGATTCTCCGACAGCATCTTGGCGGTCACGGTGGCGCCGTCTGGCCGGCGCGCCACGATATCGGTGAACGTGCCCCCACGGTCAACCCAGAATTGCCACTTCATAGCGTCCTCGGATCTACAGGCGTAACAGGTGAAAAGGCCGCGCCCCGCCCGGCGGGCGCGCGCCGATGCATGATGGATTTACAGCGAGGTGGCCGCCCGCGCGGCCTGGTCGTACAGCCCCGACAGCGAACGCAGGGTATGCGCCAGCTGGCGCGTGAACTCCAGCCCGCCGGCCGCGCCCGCCTCCAGCCCGTCGAGCAGGCATTGCTCGCGCACTTCGGCGTAGCGCTTGATGATTCCGGCCCCCTTCGGCGTGACGCTGTAGAACACCTCCTTGCCGCTGCGATCGCCGCGCACCACGTCGTGGCGCTCCAGCTTCTTGAGCGAATAGCTGACGATGTGCGTATCCTCGACGTTCAGCGTGAAGCAGATGTCGGCCAGCTTCTTGGGACGCTGGCGGTGATACACGTGGTGCATCACCATGACGTCGTTGGCGGTCAGGTCCGGCAGGCCGGCGGCCGCCATGCAGCGCACCGTCCAGCGGTTGAAGGCGTGGCTGGCGATCATCAGGCCGAACTCGACCTCGGACAGATCGGGCGCGCGGCCGCTGGCCAGATGGGCGGAGGAAGCGATCAGGGGCGTGCTGCTCATGACGGGTGGCCGGAAGTTCTTGTAGACGAAATACTAATAATTTATCTATATTTCATCAACAAAAAACACACAGCAATGCCTGGCCGAAGCACTGGGGATTACCCGCACGGTCCGGCCGCCGCGGCTCGCGTACGGGGGATGCCATGAATATCCGCTTTCTCGAAACCTTCATCTGGGTCGCCCAGCTACGCAGCTTCAAGGCCGCCGCGGGCAAGCTGAACCTGACCCAGGCCGCCATCTCGGGACGCATCGCCGCGCTCGAAAACGACCTGGGCGAACTGCTGTTCGAACGGGGCAGCCGCGATACGCGGCTGACGCCGGCCGGCCGCACCCTGCTCGACTATGCCCAGCGCATGCTCGACACCGACCACGCCATGCGCCAGGCCCTGCGCGGCAGCGCAACCCTGCGCGGCCGCGTGCGCCTGGGCGTGGTCGAATCCATCGTCCATACCTGGTTCACGCCATTCATCCGCCGCCTGTCGCAGGCGCACCCGGAACTGGAGATCGAGCTGACCGCCGAATCGACCCGGCGGCTGCAGGACCTGCTCAAGCACGGCAGCATCGACGTCGCCCTGCAGACCGACCCCATCGTGGGCGACGATGTGCGCAACCGCGACATGGGCATGCTGAAGATGGGCTGGATCTGCAGCCCGACGGCGGGCATTCCCGCGCAGGCCAGCGTCGCCGAACTGGCCACCCATTCCCTGGTCACCTTTCCGCGCCATTCGCAGCCGCACCTGCAGCTGCTCGATGTGCTGGACGCGGCAGGCGTACAGGCCGGGCGCATCCATTTCGTCTCGTCCATCGCCGCGTGCACCCAATTCATCGAGGCGGGCCTGGGCGCGGCCACGCTGCCCCTGGCCGCCGTGCGCGCCGGCCTGGCCGCGGGGCGCTACCGGCAAGTGTGCTGTACGCCGGACCTGCCGCATCTGCGATTGGTGGCCAGCTGGCGCCCGGACCGCGTGGCCGGCCTGGCCGAGGCGGTGGTCCGGCTGGCCCTGGACGAGATGCGCCTGTACGCGCGGCACAACGACGACGCGCTGCCGCCGCTCGACAGCGGCGTGCTGGCGCTGTGAAGCCCGAGCACGCCGTCTTGGGGGTTTTCCCCAGCGCGGCAAGACGGCCCGAGCGGCGGCGGCCCCCCGCCACGCGGGCCGCGCGCGCGATAACTTTTTCTTAATCCGCCGCACCGGAATAAACCGTTTGTCGCTACCGGCGCCGGTGCCGAGAATCAGCCTCCATGACGGCCCCTCCAGGCCGCGCGATGGAGAAACACGTGGCAGCACCAATCCGGCAAGACCGCGACGCCATGGGCGAACTGTTCATCTGGACGGACATCGACCCTGCGCACGAAGAAGACTTCAACCAGTGGTACGACCGTGAACACATGGCCGAGCGCGCCGGCATCGCGGGCTTTCGCTGGGCCCGCCGCTATCGCTCGCAGCACGGCCTGCGGCGCTACCTGGCGCTGTACCGCACCGAGGACCTGCACGTATTCGGCAGCGCCGCGTACCGACAGGCATTCGAACACCAGACGCCGTGGTCGCTGGCCAATTTCGCGCGCATGCGCGACACCAATCGCCGCGTCATGATTGTTTCGCCGCTGGCGGGCGCCGGCACCGGCGCGGCGCTGGGCCTGCTGCGCCTGGGCAGCGTCGAGCTCGCCGCCCGCGCCGCCGCACTGGCCGCCAGCGCGCACGAAATCGAAGGCGTCCTGGCGCTGCGCGTGCTGACCCCCGATCCGCAGCTGTCCACCCCGCTGCCTTCCGAAGACCCCGCCGCGCGCGTGCTCGACCCCGTCCTGATCATCGACGCGACCACCGAACCGGCCGCCGCCGCCGCCACCCGCTTGCTGGCCGAACAGCTGGAACTGCCCACCGACGGCATCCAGACCTTCCACTTGCTGTGGGACCTGCGCGCGGACGATCTGCGCGCCGCCCCTTGAACCTGCCCCAGGAGACCGCCATGAAAACGCCCTTCGCCGTACTTGCCGCCGCCCTCGCCTTCTCGGCTGGCGCGCAAGCCGCCACCAGCTGGACCATGACGGCTGAGCAGCCCGACGCCAACTACCTGACCCAGAATGCGCGCCAGTTCGCCGACGAGGTCAAGGCCGCCACCGCCGGCGCGCTGGAGATCAAGGTGCAGTCCAACAGCACCCTGCTCAAGCGCCCCGAAGTCAAGCGCGGCGTGCAGCAAGGCGTGGTGCAGATCGGCGAGGTGCTGGTCTCGGCGCTGGGCAACGAAGACCCCTTGTTCGAAATCGACAGCGTCCCGTTCCTGGCGTCCTCCTTCGACGAATCGGAAAAACTGTGGAAGGCCACGCGACCCCTGCTGGCCCAGCGCCTGGACAAGCAGGGCATCGTGCTGGTGTACGGTTCGCCCTGGCCCCCGCAGGGCATCTACACCAAGAAGCCGGTGGCCGCGCTGGCCGACCTGAAGGGCACACGTTTCCGCGCCTACAGCGCCTCGACCAGCCACATGGCCGCGCTGATGGGCGCGGTGCCCACCACCGTGCAAACGCCCGAAGTCCCGCAGGCCTTCTCGACCGGCGTGATCGACGCCATGCTCACCTCGCCGGCCACCGGCGTGGACAGCCAGGCCTGGGACTACGTCAAGTACTACTACGATGCCCAGGCATTCATCCCCCAGAGTTTCGTCATCGCCAACAAGCGGGCCTTCCAGCGCCTGCCCGCCGAAGTGCGGCAGGCGGTCCTGGACGCCGGCGCCAAGGCCGAAATCCGGGGCTGGCAGACCGCGCGCGCCAAGACCCGCGAACTCACCGACACCCTGGCGCGCAACGGCATGACCGTCGAGCCGCTGCCCCCGCAACTGGCCAAGGAACTGCAGGCCATCGGCACGGCCATGGTCTCGGACTGGAGCAAGAAGGCCGGCACCGAAGGCCAGCAATTGCTGGATGCCTACCGCAAGTAAGCCGGACGACCCCATGCCCATACTCGATCGCATCGCCGTCGCCAGCGGCGCCGTGGCCGCGCTGTTCCTGGCGCTGATCGGCGCCATCATCGCCGCGCAGATCGCCAGCCGCCTGCTCGGCATGCAGATCCCGGCGGCCGACGACTTCGCCGCCTGGTCGATGGCGGCCTCGGTGTTCCTGGCCCTGCCCTACGCCATGCTGCGCGGCGACCATATCCGCGTGACCCTGTTGCTGCAGTTCCTGCCCAAGGCCGCCCACCGGCCCTACGAGCTGGCGGCCACCGCCCTGGGCCTGGCGCTGTCGGCCTGGGCCGCGTGGCAGGCGGCCGGCTTCGTCCACGAGTCGTTCGCCTACGACGAAGTGGCGCAGGGCATGCTCCGCGTGCCGCTGTGGATTCCGCAGCTCTGCATGCCCATCGGCCTGGCCCTGCTGACGCTGATGCTGGCGCGCCGCCTGGCCATGGTGGCGCGCGGCCAGCAACCGGAGGAGACCCCTCATGGGTGATCTCGCGCAAAGCCTGGTGCTCATCGCCAGCCTCCTGCTGTTGCTGGCCGCCGGCGTATGGGTATCGCTGGCGCTGGTGGCCAGCGGCCTGGTGGCCTTGCTGCTGTTCACCGACGCGCCGGCCGGCATCATCTTCGCCACCAAGAGCTGGGACGCCTCGGCCAACTGGGCGCTGACCGCGCTGCCGCTGTTCATCTGGATGGGCGAAATCCTCTACCGGACCCGCCTGGCCGAGGACATGTTCAGCGGACTGGGCCCCTGGGTGCGCCGCCTGCCGGGACGCCTGGTGCACGTCAACGTGCTGGGCTGCGGGATCTTCGCCGCGGTCAGCGGCTCGTCCGCCGCCACCGCCGCGACCATCGGCCGCATCTCGCTGCCGGAGCTCAAGGCACGCGGCTATGACGACGGCCTGGCCATCGGGTCTCTGGCCGGCGCCGGCACGCTGGGCCTGCTGATCCCCCCCTCCATCGTCATGATCGTCTATGGCGTGGCGGCCCAGGTTTCGCTCATCAAGCTGTTCATCGCCGGCATCCTGCCCGGCCTGCTGCTGATGGCGCTGTTCTCCGGCTACATCGGCGTATGGTCGCTGCGCAATCCCGCGCGGGTGCCGCCGCGCGAGCCCGCGGTCCCCTGGCTCGCCATGCTGGCCCGCCTGCGCCTGCTGCTGCCGGTGGTGGCGTTGATCGCCGGGGTCATCGGCTCGATCTATGCCGGGATCGCGACGGCCACCGAGGCCGCCACGATCGGCGTCATCGGCGCGCTGGCGATCGCCGCCTGGGGCAAGTCGCTCAACCGCAAGTCGTTCATCGACAGCCTGATGGGCGCGACCCGCACCTCGTGCATGATCTCCTTCATCCTGCTGGGCGCCGCCTACCTCACCAGCGCGATGAGCTTCACCGGCCTGCCGGCCAACCTGGCCGAGTGGATCTCGTCGCTGGGCCTGAGCCAGTATGGCCTGATCGCGGTGCTGACCGTCTTCTTCATCCTGATGGGCGCTTTCCTCGACGGCATATCCATCGTCGTGCTGACCACCGCCGTGCTCATGCCCGCCATCCAGGCAGCGAACATCGACCCGATCTGGTTCGGCATTTATCTAATCCTGGTGGTCGAAATGGCACAGATTACGCCGCCCGTCGGCTTCAACCTGTTCGTGATCCAGGGCATCACCGGGCGTAATTTGTTCGAGCTGGTGCGCATGGCCTTTCCGTTCTTCCTGCTGCTGGTGCTGGCCACGGCGCTCATCACCGTATTTCCGGCCATCGTGACCGCGCTGCCGCTGGCGATGCGGTGAGCGCGGCCGGCCGCGACGACCATTCAAGCCTAAAACAATTCGGCCGATGCGCCAAATTACCTAGGAATTACCCCTAAAGCCCGCGCGGGACCGTGTAGCGGCGCGCGCAGGGACTTAGAATTGCAGCGTTTCAAGGGCGCGGCCAACCGCCCGCCCCTGGTTGCCCATGCCTTGCGGTGTGCTCCGCGGTATGCCGCAATTTGAAAATCCCATCACGAAGGACGTCTCCATGTACAAGAAGCTCTCCTTGCTGGCCGGCACCATTGTTCTCGCCTTCGGCGCGGGCGCGCAAGCCCAGACCAAATGGGATCTGCCGACCGCCTATCCCGCCAGCAACCTGCATGTCGAGAACCTGACCCAGTTCGTCAAGGACGTCGACAGCCTGTCCGGCGGCAAGCTGAAAATCACGCTGCACAACAATGCGTCGCTCTACAAGGCGCCCGAAATCAAGCGCGCGGTCCAGGGCAACCAGGCCCAGATCGGCGAGATCCTGCTCACCAACTTCGCCAACGAAGACCCGGTCTACGAACTGGACGGCCTGCCGTTCCTGGCCACTGGCTACGATGCCTCGTTCAAGCTGTACCAGGCGCAGAAACCCTTCCTCGAGAAGAAGCTGGCCTCGCAGGGCATGATGCTGCTCTACTCGGTGGCCTGGCCGCCCCAGGGCATTTTCGCCAACCGCGACATCAAGCAAGTGTCCGACATGAAGGGCCTCAAGTGGCGCGCCTACAGCCCCGTGACGGCCAAGATCGCCGAACTGGTCGGCGCGCAGCCCGTCACGGTGCAGCAGGCCGAACTGGCGCAGGCGATGGCCACCGGCGTGATCGACTCGTACATGTCGTCCGGCTCGACCGGCTTCGACACCAAGACCTACGAGTACATCAAGAAGTTCTACGATACCGAGGCCTGGCTGCCCAAGAACGCCGTGCTGGTCAACAAGAAGGCCTTCGACGCGCTCGACCCCGCCACCCAGCAGGCCCTCAAGAAGGCCGGCGCCCAAGCCGAAGAGCGCGGCTGGAAGCTGTCGCAGGAGAAGAACAGCTGGTACAAGGAGCAACTGGCCAAGAACGGCATGGCCATCATCGCGCCCACCGCCGAACTCAAGAGCGGCCTGAGCGAGGTCGGCAAGCGCATGCTGGACGACTGGCTCAAGAAAGCCGGCCCCGACGGCCAGGCCATGATCGACGCCTATCGGAAGCAATAAAGCACGATGCGCCGTCTCCTGGATCGCCTGTACGGCGCGGCCGGCCTGCTGGCCGGCCTGTGCACCATCGGCGTGCTGGTGTCCGTGCTGGCCGCCATCATCGCCCGCCAACTGGGCCTGAACATTCCCGGCACCGATGCCTATGCCGGGTATTTCATGGCGGCCGCCGGCTTCCTGGCCCTGGCCAGCACCTTCAAGCATGGCGAACACATCCGCGTCACCCTGCTGCTCAACGCCCTCTCCGCGCCGGGCCATCGCCGGCTCGACATCTTCGCGCTCTTCGTCGGCACCATCCTGGCCGCGGCCTTCGCCTGGTTCAGCGTAAAGCTGGCCCACGACTCGTGGCTGTTCAACGACGTCTCCACCGCCAACGACGCCACGCCGCTATGGATTCCCCAGCTGACCATGGCCGCCGGCACCGTGCTGTTCTTCGTCGCCCTGGTCGACGAGCTCGTACGGCGCATCCGTGGGCAGGGCTTCGCAACATCGCAGCAAATCCATGAATGAAATCCTGATCGTCACCTTGCTGGTCGTATCGATCTTCGCACTGCTGGGTTGCGGAGTCTGGGTCGGCCTCACGCTGGCCGGCACGGCCTGGATCGGCATGGAAATCCTCTCCAGCCGACCCGCCGGCGACGCCATGGCCGTCACCATCTGGGGCGCCTCGTCGAGCTGGACGCTGACCGCCCTGCCGCTCTTCCTGTGGATGGGCGAGATCCTGTTCCGCACCCGCCTGTCCGAGGACCTGTTCAAAGGGCTTGCGCCGTGGCTGAACCGGCTGCCCGGCCGGCTGCTGCACACCAACGTCATCGGCTGCGCCATCTTCGCCGCGGTTTCCGGCTCGTCGGCCGCCACCTGCGCCACGGTGGGCAAGATGACCATTCCCGAACTGACGCGGCGCGGCTATCCGGAAGACAAGATCCTCGGCACGCTGTCCGGCGCCGGCACGCTGGGCCTGCTGATTCCGCCGTCCATCATCATGATCGTCTATGGCGTGGCGGCCGACGTCTCCATCGCCAAGCTGTTCATCGCCGGCATTTTCCCCGGCCTCCTGCTGGCGCTGCTGTTCATGGGCTATATCGCCTGGTGGGCCCTGAGGAACCCCGGCGCCGTGCCTGCCGCCGATCCGGGCATCTCGTTCATGCAGAAGCTGAAGCAGTCGCGCCACCTGATCCCGGTGCTGCTGCTCATCGGCGCGGTGCTTGGTTCCATCTACACCGGCATCGCCACCGCCACCGAGGCGGCGGCCGTGGGCGTGGTCGGCGCGCTGATCCTCTCGGCCCTGCAGGGCTCGCTGACGCGCGCCAGCTTCATGACCTCGCTGCTGGGCGCCACGCGCCTGTATTGCATGATCGCCCTCATCCTGGCGGGCGCCCAGTTCCTCACCCTGGCCATGGGCTACATCGGCCTGCCGCGCGCGCTGGCCGAGTGGATCGGCGGGCTGGGCCTGTCCCAGTTCGGCCTGATCATGGCCTTGATGGTGTTCTTCATCGTCCTGGGCTGCTTCCTGGACGGCATTTCCATCGTCGTACTGACCATGGGCGTGCTGCTGCCCACCGTGCAGGCCGCCGGCATCGACCTGATCTGGTTCGGCATCTTCATCGTGTTCGTGGTCGAGATGGCGCAGATCACCCCGCCTGTCGGCTTCAACCTGTTCGTGCTTGCCGGCATGAGCGGGCGCGAGCTGCCCTACATCGCCCGCGCCTCGCTGCCGATGTTCATCCTGATGATCCTGGCCGTGCTGCTGCTGTACTACCTGCCCGGCATCGCCACCTGGCTGCCGCGGCACATGACGCTGTAGCGTCGCGGCCGCGTTCTCGCCGGACTCAGAAACTGAGGCCCGCGTTGATGTACCAGACCGGCGCGCGCGGCGCGCCGCCTGGCTGCGCGCCCACGGGCTTCGAATACGTGAACGACATGCGCGCGTATGGCAGGTCGAACCGCACGCCGGCCGCCAGGCCCGCCATGTGCATCGTGCGCGCGTCGGAGTGATTGCTCTTGAGCGCCCCCACATCCACGCCGACGAACGGCGCCATCGACGCCTGCTTGCCGAGCAGGCTGAACTGCACCGGCACCGTCAGCGTATTGCTCAGGTACACGCCGCTGTCACCGCTTTGCGACGTCCTGAGGTTGTAGCCGCGCACCGTGTACTCGTCTCCCACGGTGATCTGGTAGCTGTTGAGCAGCTGTTGGCGCGAGTACTGGAACCCCAGTTGCGACGCCCACTGGATAGGCTGGCCGGCCAGCGCCATGTAGCGCGTCCACGCCAGGCTGCCGTTGAGCCGCGACACGTTGCCCTGCGGGCCGCGCTCGTCGTAGGCGGCATACTTGCCGTTGTTGATGCCCACCCCGCGCGTGAACGACAGGTCGCCGAAATAGGCGTTGACGCCCCGCTGGATGGAGTATTGCATTCCCACCGTGACGTCACTGTAGTGCTTGCTGCTGACGTCCAGGCGCGTGCCGGCCAGATAATTCTTGTTCTGGCGCAGTTTGAGACCGCCGTACACGCTGAACTGCGACCGAGTATCGCGATACAGCAGGCGGGTAGCCTTCAGGCCGAAACTGCGCGAATTGCCGGCGGACTGGTATTGGCCGTAGCGGGTCTTGAGCAGATTGCGGTAGGTACTGTAGCCGGCCTGGAAATCCAGGCGAGTACGCCCCAGCGGCACGCTGTACATCAAATCGTAATTGCGTTCGGCGTCGTGGCCGGCGTCGCGATAGTAGCGGTTGCCGAAATACAGGCCCAGCGTGTCGTTGACGCCCAGCAGGTCGTTGGCCGTCACCGAAGCGTTGTACTTGTAGCGGCCATTCTCGGGCGTGCCTGGACCGGAGTTGTCCATGCCCAGCGAGACGCGTGGCAGCGCGCGCCGCTGCAGTTGCAGATCGAGATAGGAATAGCCGTACTCATCCGCGGGAACGATGGTGATGTTGCCGGTCTTGCCGCCATTGTTGATGTTATAGATCGCCTGGTCGATATCGAATACGTTCAGCACCTTGTCCTGCCAACCCGGCATGGCCGAGAACACCATCATGCGGTCGCGTGTCCTCTCCAGCGGCTTGCCGTCGATCAGCCATCCCTTGATGCGGCCCCACTCCACCTTCAGCTTGAGCACGCCGTCCACCACGCCCGGCGGCACGAAAGTCACGATGCTGGTCGCGTAGCCCCGGTCGTACAGGGCCGCGCTCAATGCCTTGACCAGCAGGAACAACTGCTCATTGTCCAGTGGACGGTTCAGATAGTCCTGGACCAGCGGCGCCGGATCGAACAGCCGGCCCTCGACGCCGAAGTCCAGGTCCACGGCATGTACCGTCACGGTGTGGCCGGACGCGGCGTCCGGCCCGGGCGCCGGCGAAACGCCCTCGGACTGCGGGTTCAGTTCCACGGGAGGCCGCGTCAAGGCGCGCTCGATGTCGCGCTGCAATTGCTCCTTGCGCTGTCTATCGTCGATACGGTTGAGGTCGCGCGCGCCCGGCAGCAACTGCGCCTGCGCACAGGCGGCCACGGCGAACAGCAGGCTGGCCCGGACGATCGCCCGAACGGCGGACCGGCCCGGCGCGAAACGGGTCGTTGCGTCAGTCATAATTCAAGGTCACGGTATAGGTGACGGACAGCTTGCCCGCCGAGGTTGAAGCGGAGGTCTGGTAGTACTGCGCCTGCATGGGCAGCGAGAACGTCGCCGAGTCGGTCTGCTGCGCTTCGCGCAAGGCGATCTTGCCCTGCAGGCCCAGCTGGACAGGCTGCTGCGTCCTGCCATTGATCAACTGAACGCCCACGCCACTGGCCATGCCAGCCGCCTGGCCGGTCGCCGGCAACGCCACGCCGTCGACGCCGGCCTGCGTATTCGCCGCGCTCAGGTACACCGATACCTTTGGCCGGCCATAGCACCAGAACGGCATGTGGAAATCGGTCGTACCCAAGGTCGTACCCACGCCGCTCAGCGCCGTACGCTGAATGGTGGGCAGGCTGACCGTCTGCGAGGTATAGCGGCAGGTTTTCAGGTCGATGGTGCTGGTGGCGACGTCGGTGCTTATGGTCCCCGTCGCCAGCACGCGCTCCTGGCTGGTCCCGCGCTTGAACACCCACTTGTAGGTGAACAGGTTCGAAAACTGCGACAGAACCAGCTTGCGCGGCCGCTTGAGTGGCCCGACCTTGATCGCCTGATAGCGAATCTCCGAGTTGTCGCCGTTGATGGCGAGCGCATCGAAGAGCACTTCGCCTTTCTGGGGATAGAGCCACTGCCGTTCGCCAATCTGCTGCATCGGCGAGCTGCCGAAATCGATATAGATGGCGATGCCTGTCTCCTCGGTGGATCCGGTCGGCAGGTCCACCACGATGCCCGGGTGGCCGTAGGACTGCGGCCGTATCTTGTACCCACTGCCCAGTTCCAGCACGATGTCGACCGGTTCGCCATCATGTTTGTCGCTGAGTTCGTCCTTGATGTCATCCGGCGTCTCGCAGCTCTTGGACAGCACAGCCCGCCCGACCACGGGCGTGCCAATCAGCGTCCCATCCGGTGTCTGGTCGGAGATGATCGACGTGCTCGACCAGAAATGCAGGCCTATCGCCCGGCCGCAGTCCACCGGCGGATCGACGGCCATGGCCGGCTGCGCGGCCAGGCTAGCCCAGACGGCAAGCACGGCCCCCCAGAAGGAAAATGCGCGCGCGGGCGCGGTGGCCCGGCGGTCAGTGAATATCTGGCTCATGATCTTTGCCAGAAATGGAGATAGCAGCCGGCTGCGCCACGGCCGGGACCGCCGCCCGTGCAGCGGGGTCGCCGCCGCCTTGCGGCGCGCACGCCAGCGCAATGCGCGGCAGGCCGCGCACGGCCTGCCCGGCCGTTTTCAAGTCGTACGTGGCGCGGCATATCGAACCGTCCGCGCGCGTCACCTCCAGCGTGCCCGCTGCCGCCATGCCTCTGACCAGCGCGCTTGCGCCCTGGCCGGCCACGCCCACCACCTTGCCGGCGCCGTCGCGCACTTCGGTGCCGAATGCCAGCGCGCCTTCGCTGCCGGGTTCGGCAACCAGCATGGCGGCGACATCGTGACGCGTCGGAAAGCGCAGCGCCACGACGGCGCCCGCGCGCGGGATGACTTGCTCCACCGTGGACTCCAGCTGGACGTCCAGGGGCAGGTCCTGCGGAGACAGTTCGACCTCGTTGAGGGAATACGGCGTCAGCGACACCAGTCCATAGCCGCTGCGGTCGACGGCGGCGTTGCGCGTATTGACGACCTTCGCGCCTGCCGCCGCGTCGGCCTGGATCAGGCCGATGGTGCCGGCCTGGTACTGGCCGAAGGTCACGCCGCCCGAGTGCGCCACCAGCCCGCCGCTGCCGTTGATCTGGTATTGGCTGTAGCTGCGTCCATGGGTGAGCTGCCCGCTTACCTCGCCATAGGTGCCCGACCACGAACCGTTCAGCGCATACTGCGCGCTCGCGCCGGCGCGCTGCACGCCCAGGCCATAGGTGTACTGGTCGCGCTCGCCAGACATGCCGCTGTAGTTCACGCTTTGCTGCACAGGCGCCGAGCCGGTGCGAACCAGCGACCCCGTCACCACGCCGCTGGAAGTCGCGCCATAAAGCGGAATCGACAGATTCAGCATGACCTGGTGCTCGACGCTGTGACGGTTCTCCGTACGCGAGACATCCAGGTTCACGCCCACCCTGCCGACCTGGGTCGCATAGCCCAGCTGGGTCTGCTGGTCGACCCGCGACGACCCCCAGTAGGTGCGCCGCAACCCCGATACGTACAGGCTGCCGTATCCGCCCAGCGGCTGGCTCAGCGTGACGCTGAAGTCGCCGCGCGGCCGCTCGCGGCCCAGCAGCGAATGGAAGCCGAATCGCCCGTCGCGCCCGTTCGGCGCGACCGCAGCGGCATTGACCGCATCGGCGAAGTTCCAGAAC
This sequence comes from Bordetella genomosp. 6, assembly GCF_002119705.1. NCBI lineage: Bacteria > Pseudomonadati > Pseudomonadota > Betaproteobacteria > Burkholderiales > Alcaligenaceae > Bordetella > Bordetella genomosp. 6. The sequence goes on along the minus strand of NZ_CP021107.1, from coordinate 2,015,248 downwards.
CCGCTCGACGAGTAGCGCAGCGTGGCCAGCCGGATCGCCGTGTTGGTGCCGGACAAGGTCTTGCTATAGGAGAACCTCAGGCTCGACCCGTTGGCGTTGCCCGTGGTGGACAACTGGCTGCGCGACAGCGTGGCGTCCGCCGCCATTGCCCCCCAGGGCGTGTTCCAGCTCAGGCCGGCCAGGCCGGCCTGGTACGCCTGGGCGATCAGCAGGCCGCCGTACAGGTTGACGCCGTCGGCCACGCCATGGCGGCCCGTCAGCTGGGTCACCCAGGGGCGGTCCTGCTCATCGTTGCGATAGTTGTGATAGCGCCCGGCGCTGAACGACCACTGCGTCTGGCCCGGCAGGATCAGGCGCACCGCGCTCGCATACGGCACGGTGAACGTCTGGACCGCGCCATTCGCCTCGGTTACCACCACCCGCAGGTCGCCGCCATACGAGGCCGGACTGTAATCGTCGATCGCGAACGGCCCGGGAGGTACGGCGTCCTGGAAAACCAGCACGCCGGCCTGGTACACCTTGACGTTGGCCCGGGTGCGGGCAACGCCGCGTATGGTCGGCCGGTACAGCCGCTCCGAGTACGGCAGCATGGCGGTATCGCTACCGACCAGCACCCCGCGCATCGAGTACGGCGCGAAGTACTCGCCGCTGGAGAACACATCGCCGAACACCAGGCGCGCGCGCCAGGACGGAATATCCGTTTGCAGGCTGGTACGCTGGCTGCGGCGCGTGAAGCGGCCCTGGCCCCATCCCAGCGTCGAGCTGTTGCGCAGGTACCAGCCCTTGAAGTTGAACCCGCTGTAGAGGTTCAGGTCGAACCGCCGTCCCGAGCGCAAGCCGCCGATGTAATCGGCGTAGTTGTACTGGTATCCCAGGCGGAAGGCGGTAATGCCGCTATCCCACTCATCGGGCGAGATGTCGCGCCGGAAGCGATTGATCGTATAGGCTTGCGGTATGCTCACTTCCAGGCGGTTCTCGCCAAAGTCGAACGACTCGCGGCTGTCCGGAAGCAGCTTGCCGAGCACCTCGCAACGTCCGCTGGACTTCAAGTCCGCGACGACCTTGGGATCGAGCGCACGCAACCGGACCTGCATCGCCTCCAGCTGGTCGTAGGTGAAGCACGCCACCGCCGGCGCCGCCTTCAAGCCCTGCCCGGAAGCCTGCGCCGCGACGAATCGGACCTGCTGCCGGATCAGCGGATAGTTGTTGGCGTAAATGTCGACGATGTAGTTGCCCGGCCGCAGCGCGTTGCTGTAGTTGAACCGGCTCAGATCCGCGCCATTGGCGCCGCCCCACAGCATGGCCGAGTCGAAGTTGACCGCGGCCTGCGGATCCGGCGCGGGTTCGCCCTTCGCCACGCCAGCGAACGCAAGGCTCATCGCGAGAATCAGTGGTATCTGTTTCATGATCCAGCTCCGGCATCGGCAACGCGCTTTTGGCGCGCGCCGGTCCCGATGCCCCCGTGTTCGTCAGTTCGCAATGGCCGCCTGATAGGGCGTCACGCCGCCAAAGTCGTCGATGGCCCAGTACTGCACCGACTTGGCCCCCGTCCCTTTCAGCCGCAGCTCGTCCGAAGAGAGCGGCGCCAGCATCCACGGCGTCTTGCTGCCGTGCACGCCGTTCTCGCCCACCTCCAGCTTCTGCAGGTTCACGTAGTACGGCGTCGGGTTGTGCACCTCCAGCACGCCGTTGGCCTTGCGCTTGAAGGTAAGGTCGGCGGCCGCCGTCAGCGGATTGCCGGGCAGGCCCTTGGGCCGATAGAACAGCTTCAGGCGCGAGCGGATAGTCAGCTGCAGGACCCCGTGGCCTTCCTCCGGCGTCGCCTTGGGCGGCACTTCGAGGACGTTCAGCCAGAAGACCGATTCGCGGTCGGATGGCAGCGTCTTGCCATCCGGGTAGCCGTTGAAGAAAATGCGCAAGGTCTGCCCCTTGCCCGGATCCACCCGCGCCAGCGGCGGCGTCAGAAAGAACGGCACCTGGACCTCGTCCGGCTTCGCTTCGGCATTGCCATCATCGATCCATGCCTGCATCAACGCGGGCGCCTGCCCCTCGTTGCTCATCTTCACCGTGGTCTCGGGCGAGCCCGCGTTGTAGATCACGCGCGTACCCGTGATCACGAGGCTGGCCCGGGCGGCGGGCGCCAGGCCGGCCAGTACGGCCGCGCCCAGCGCCGCGGCGCCCAGCCGCCGGCGCCAGCGTGCCGCGCCGCCTTGCCGCTTTACCGTAAATGCAGGCGTAAACCATCCCTGGGGCCGGCTCTGCGCGAGCGCCCCGTCACAAGCGTACGTATTCATGGCTCAAGAATCGCGACCGCCCGAAACCATCGATGCTTCGCATGCATCAAGCTGGCAATGCGGCCGCGTGCAAAGAAAGAAAGAAATGGAGAACAAGAGTCTCGTGACAAGCCGACCACCCGTACCGGAGCCACCCGCAATGGGTGGCCCCTCTTTCACGGGCTACGGATACATCACGGAGAACCCCACCTGGCTGCGGAGATTCCCCGCAACAATGGGGCCAGCGCCCGAACGGATGTAGCGTGCCAGATAACGCAGGGTCGTCCCGTACGTCGATGCTCCTGCCGTCTGCGATACCAGAAACGTCTGAGCAGCCTGGTCACCCTTGTTGCGGCCCAGGTGAATGGCGGACCCATCCAGATTGGCAAGCTGGAATTGCACGTTGTCGGCTTTCGTCTGCGGAACCTGCTGGGCGCCATTACCATCTGCCTTGTACGCGAACAGGTTTCCCGACGTATAGTCAACCGTGCCACCGGGTTCGAAGAACAATCCCACTTGTTGGCCATTCAATACCTGCGGACACTCGGTCAGTTTCACATCAAAAACTGTCCCGCCTGCCGTCGACCCGACGTCCTTGAGCGCGGTGCGCGAAATGGTCGGCAATTGCACCGCCACGTTGGTGGGAGGCTCCGTGCCATTGATCTTGCACGTCGTATCCGTGATGGCGCCGGTAATCACGAGCGTGCCGTCCGCCGCGAGAGCCTGATGCTGGTACGTCAATGCACAGGCGCTCAGGCCCAGTGCGATTCCTGCAAATTTGAGATTCATGATCGACCCCTGTTGATCCGAAAACCAGGCGATCCGCGCTCCTTGAAAACGAATCCAGAAATGGAGCCCGATGCCAGGAAATATTCATCTGTAGACGAAGGAAATAAACTGACTACGGAAAGAATTCTAAAAATTCACAGCCAGTTTTCCTGTAGTCCTACACGCAATTTCGCGTAGGCGAATTCAATTGGATTTGTAGGAAATTTCAACAAAAAGCCCATCCGCAAGGATGGGCTGGAGTAAGGTCCAAAGGCGGCGCCATTGGCCGGCGTTGCCTGGCGCATGGGATCCCTGCGAATCCTCATGCGCCGGGCCGGCGACATGCCGCCGCGGCGCGCAGGCCACGACTACCTACTTGTTGGTTTCATAGAAAACCCGGTAGTTCTTGCCGCCAACGTCCTCGACCCGCAGGCGGAAGGTCTGCTCCAGACCCTGTGTCGTCTTGGTGGACAGCACCTTGCCATTGAGCTTCATCAGGTCTTCGCGCCGGTTGATCGTCAGCGTCTGCGGCTTGCCGTTCTCGTCGGTCAGCTTGACGATGACCGGCTTGGGCAGTTTCCCGCCAGGCAGGCTCTTGGTGTTGTTGATCTCGCTCGCTTGCCGCTGCAAGACCTGCACCTGCTGTTGCACCACGTGGCGCCCGCTCAAGGGCGTCGTCTTGCCCGGCTTCGGACGCTCGGCCTTGGCCTTGGGCTTGGGCTTCGGTGCGGGCGCGGGTTCCGGCGCGGGCTGCGCCTGCTTGACCACCGGGGCCGGCTTGGGCGGCGCGCTCTGCACCGGCACCGTCGTGACGGTAGCCTTGCCGACCTCGGCCACGGGACCGGGGGTTGCCGTTTTCGGCTTGGCCGCAGGCAGCGGCTGGGCGGTCTCCACGACCGGCGGCGACGCTTCCCGCACCTTCGCCACCGGCAGCGGCTTGGGCAACGGCTTGGCGGTTTCCGGCTTCACCGGCGGCACCGTCTCCGCCTTGGCGAGCTGGGGCTGGACCGCCGGCGTCGTCACCTTCTCGGCCACTACCGGCCGGGGCGGAAGCGGCTGCGCCGTTTCAACCTTCGGCCGCGGCACGACGTCCACCTTGGCGACTTCCACCTTGGGAGGCGCCACCGGCACCGTCTGGGCCGCCACCGGCCGGGGCGGAAGCGGCTGTGCCGTTTCAACCTTGGGCCGCGGCACGACGTCCACGCTGGCCACGGACGCTGGCGGCGGCGAGCTGACCTCGACCTTCGCCCGGATCGGCTGCGGCGATGCCGGCGGCGTGGCCGGGCGGCTGGGCGGTCCATCCACGGCATCCGGCCGCGGCGTTGGCGTCACCGGACGCACCCGGTTCGGTTTCTTCAAGGATTTCCCTTGTACGGAAAACTCGGATCCGCCTCCGGCCCAGTGCTTGTCGCGCTGAACGACCGTGGTCTTGGCGGCATCCTGATTGAGGGCGCCCGTGATGCCGCCGCCGACCTGCAGGCGCGAAGGATTCCTGGTCTGACCGACGTCGATCGTGGCACGTTGCTCGGCCTGATAATCCTCTCCGGCCACCCTGCCGAACGACACTCCCACGGTGGGCGCCAGCGTGGTGGAGGAAATGCCCACGTTCAGGCCGCCGCTGCCGCCGTCCTTGTCGCGGTAGTCTTTCAGATTCTGCGCGTTGACTGCGCCGTCGACCTTGAGATTGCCCTGGCCCGACAAATCGGCAATGGTGGCGCCGATCAGGTTGGCGTCGCCTTGCACATGGCCCGTCAACCCGTCGGTGGCAACGACACCCGCCGCCCCGTCATTGGTCAGGCGCGAATTGTCGTGCTCCGTATTGAAATTGAAGCCGGCAGATCCCACTGGCGCGACCAGCGTGCGGTTCTGAATCGCCACGCCTGCCGAGGCATCCCAACCGCCACCGCTGGAGTTGTAGTTGCGGTCGTCCTGCTTGCCGGTCGCATTGATATCGCCCTCGACACCCAGGGCAACACGCGTACCCCGCACGCGGGACCCGGAGAGATTCAAATCCTTGCCCGCCTCGATCGACACGTTCGCCGCATCCAGAGAGGTTCCGGCGTAGGTCTTGCCGGTTTCGTTCGTAATCTGATGCGACGTCCCCACGCCCGCCGTCAACCCCAGGCCAACGGCGCTCTGCATGGCGTTGGCGCCGAGATTCGCATCGGCGGAGGCGTGGAAGTTATGGCTCTCCGAATGCGATTCGAAGGTCGATTCGGCCGCCATGAGGTTCACGTTCTTCGCTGCCTTCAGGCTGACCTGGTCGCCGCCGCTGAACTTCGCGCCCACCAACGTCGCATCGCCCTCGGTGGCCTCGATGGACAGGTTCCCACCCAGATACTGGGTATTCTGCGAGGTGGAGCGGCTGTGGCTGCTGTTGACGTCGGCGCTGATCCCGGCGCTCAGCGCCAGCGCCGCCGTGTCGGCGGTTAGCAGTTGCGTGGCCTCCGCGGCGACTTGCGCGGCCATCAGCTCGCCGCGGATCTCGCGGCCGTCCTCGACATTCTGCGCCACGCTGTCGCCCAGGCGCGTGGCGGCCGTCAACACGCTGGAACGGGCACTGGCCGTCGCCGCCAGTTCCACGCTCCAGCCGGAGCTTTGGCTCGTCTGCTCGCTGACGTACTTGGTGGACTCGACCTTCCTGGCGCGCATGCGCAAGGCCTCATCGGCTCCATTTTTCCCGTTCGCGGCGCCACCGTACCGGTTCCGGTTGATGTCGGCGCCGCCGATATCCAGGACATTGCCAGCCTCGACAGTGCCTCCGCCGAAATTGAGGTCCGCGTTGCGATAGGACTTTTCGGTGTCCGATGATTGTTCGTGCGATGCCTGATAACCCACCTTGAATTCAGCGCCCGCGGTCATGCCGCGGCCGGCGTGCGCTTCCGGACCGCTTTCGCTGCCCAGGCTGAAACCCGCCTCGTAGCCGCCGGCCCCCACCTTGGCACTCAGGGACAGCTGGCGCACGTCCTTCTCGTGCTCGGCGTGCGCGAGATCCGCGGCGGCCTTGAACGTCGCGTCGCCGGCCACGGACACGTCCGTATGCGCCGCAGCGACCGAACCGCCCTCGATCTCCAGATTCCGCATCTTGCCTTCCAGCGCACCGGCTTCGATGCGCGTACCGTAATGGTTCGCGCGCGCCGATTGGCTGGTTTCCGTCGTTGAGGACAGGATGGCGAACAGGCTGCCCAGCGGCGTCGAACTCTTGTGCTCGTAGCTGGACCCCGCCTCGTACACGCCGCCCAGCTTGACCTCATCGACATCCAGCTTCACCTTGCCGCCCTTGAGGGTCGCGCCGGCCGTCTCCAGCCGCTTGGCCTCGATGTGCAGCTTGCCCCCTTGCGCATCCAGGGCGCCGTCGCCGCGCGCCGCCAGCCTGCCCTTGCCGTCGTAACGCATCGAGGTCGCGACCTTGACCTTGTCGGCCTTGAGCCCGACATTCTTGCCGCGCAGCCTGCCGCCCTCGATGTCGATATCCTGGGCCGATACGTCGAGGTCCTCATCGGCCTCGATGCCGCTGCCCATCCCCTTGCTGTCGGCCACCAGGACCTTACCCTTGCCGGCGTCCACCTTGACGCGCTTGCCCTGGATCAGCCCGTTGACCGAACTGACGTCATGGCCGTTCGTGTCCACGTTCACGTCGCCGCCGGAGGCAATCAGCGCCCCGCCGCCGGCGTACTGATCCATGATGCCCTTGCGCGTCGCCTCGGTCAGGTACAGCCGGGGCGCGAGGACCTTCTGGCCATCGATCATGGTGTCCACGTACCAGACGAAATCGCGATCCGCCTGCCTGAGCTGCTGCGCGGTCGGTTCGACACCCACTTTCAGGCCCAGCGCCTTGCCGACCTTCCCGGCCGACTCCATCAACTGCGCCACCAACGCGATACCGCGCACGGGCAGACGGCTTTCGTAGCCGCCCAGGGCGCGCCGCACCTGCTCGCGCACCAGCGTGGTATCGAAATAATTGTCGCCCGCCACCCGCGCGGCGCGATCGGGCTGGTAGCCGATCTGCTCGAAGAAGTAACCCGAGCCATAGAATTTGCTCTGATCGATATACTTGAGGCGGGTTTCGAACAGCGGCCGCGGCAACGCAACGGCCGGCGGGGCGATCCGAACCGCCCCGGCATGCTCCGCGCCAACACCGGCCGCCCCGGCAGCAGCCGCCGCCGCGACGGCGGTCTGCGCGGCAAGCCCGGCGTCCGCCACCTGCGCATTGCGCTTGCCGGAAACCTCCGGTCCCTGCGCCGCGTCCAGGCTGGCCAGAGAAGCGAGCGCATCGGCGCTGCCCAACCCTTGCGCACCCACCATGCCGTCGGTTCCCAGCGCTTGCCTGGCCTGCCGCGCCAGCGCCGGCCCGGCGGCGCCGTCGGACAGGGAGGCCTGGGCCGCCCCGATCCGCGTGAAGATATGCGGATTCACGAGCACGGCAGCCAGTGCATCATCGATATCCAGCCGCTTTTCCAGCCCAACGTCGCGCAAGGCATCGAACGAGCCGCCGACCGAAGCCGCCGAGTGTTCGCCGATTTTCAGGTTTTCCGGCCGGCCGCGATTCTGCGCGGCGTTCTCGCCGTTGTGGACCGCCCCGTTGGACAGGGTCAGCCCGGCGCCGGCCGCCAACACGGTCTGCTCCTTGGGATAGAACGCGATGTCCGCGCCGCGCTTGCCCGCCTTGAAATCCTTCCAGCGCTGCATCAATTCGGCGTGGCCGAGCGCGCGCCAGTCGGCTCCCAGCGCCGCCGACAGCGCCTTGGCCAGCATGACCCGGCCAGGCTGGATCGCTTCCAGCCGCACCGCGTCGATCTTCGACTTATAGCGCTGGGCGACCTTATCCGCCTCCGCGTCGATGGTCGCCTGGTCGGTCTGCTTGGCATAGACCGTGCGCAGATCCGCGGCAAACGCCTGGATGATGCCATCGACCTCCTTGGTCTCGGCATCCATCCCGTCCAGGGCCGCGCCGTAGCGCTGGCCCAGCTGGTCATGGACCCGCCGGGTGGCTTCGCCGTAAGCCTCCACCGCCTGGGCGGCCGCCTTGGCCTTCTCGTACTCGCCTTGCAGCTTCTTGTACTCGCCAAAGATCTTCCGGCCTTCGGCCGACTCCGGCGCATGCCCGCGCAGATCGAGCGTGGGCATCTTGGGCACCGGCGGCGCCGTGGGAGCCGGCTTGGCCTGGTAGCCCAGGTCGAGGTTCTTCAGCGTATTCACCGACCACTCGGTGTAGGTCGGATACACCCCCCAGATGTACTCGTAGCGATTCTGGTCCAGCAGATAATCCAGGAGTTCATACGTGGACTTGAAGTTCCAGGTCGCCGGCGACAGGCCGGCACGGTTGTCCAGGGCAGTCAGGCTCACAGGCAGCGGGGTCTTGAAGTACTCCATGGTGGACACGGTGCGCACCACCGACCGGTTGTCCACGTCGCCGCCGATGTGGCCATGGCCGCCCGCCTGGATCACGCCTTCATTGAGCAGATGGCGATGTTCGTCCTTGCGCGCATCGGCATTCAGATAGAGATCCTTGCCGACCTCGATGAGCGATTGTTCGGCGGTCAGGTCACTGCCGTACCACGGCGCCGCGATAGCGCCGGAGCCGGAACTCAAGTGGTAATTGACATACCCGATACCGCTCCACCGGCCGTACTTGCCGCCCCCGACGTACTGCACGCCTTTGGCTTGCACGCGGCCGTTCAGCTTGGCGGTGTTCTCGATGCGCGGCGCATCCAGGCGCATGTCCCCGCCCGCGCGAATTCGGCCCAGCTTGTTGAGCAAGGCATCGGCCGCCGTCAGCCGAGCGTTGCCGCCGGCCTCGATCAGCGCGGCCCGTTCATTGGTGATGTTCCGCGCCTTGACGGTCAGGTCCTCGGCAGCCCACAGCAGCCCCGCTTCGTGGTTGATCAGGTCGCCCCGAGCCGAGTTCAGCGTCAGGCTCTTGCCCACCGCGATGGCCTGCTTGTTGTCGATGTTCTCCTGGATATCCGCAATCAGGTTGCCCGGATTGCCGGTCTCGATTTCGGTGCTCAGCGACTTGGCCTTGACCCGCAAGGTCTCCTGCGCCACAGGCAGGATATGCTCCTGGTCCACCACCAGATCGCGCTGCGTGCCTTGCGCAAGCGTCAGCGTCGCGTCATGCTCGGCATAGAGGGATCCCGTGTTGGTGAAATCCTCCACATCCAGAACGATATCGTTGCGCGCATCCGCACGCCCGGCGTTCTCCAGCTTGGCGCTGTTGATGATATGAATGTCGTGTCCCGCCACGAGCTGGCCCGTATTGCGCAGGTGCGGCGCCGTCAGCGTGGCGTCGTGGCCGGCGGCCATGGTGCCGCTGTTGTCGATACGCTGGGCCTGCATCGTGAAATCGTGGCCTGCCTTCAGGCTGCCCCGGTTGTCTGCCTGTCCGCTCGCCGTGACCATCAGATCATGCTTGGCATCGAGGCCCCCGGCGTTGCCAAACTGTTCTGTCTTGATGACGATGTCCTTGTTGGACTCCATCTTGCCGTCGTTATCGAATTTTCCGCGCGAGGTAACAGCGAGATCCGCGCCGACCGTGAATGTGCCGGGATTGGAGACACTGGCGGCGACGATCGTGGCGGCCTCCTTGACCTTCGTCTGGCCAGCGTTGCGCACGGCCCCGGAGGTCATTACCTCGGCGCTCTTGGCCATTACCTCGGCCCCAGCCTCGTTGTCGAACGACGCCGCCATCACGCGCACTCCCTCGCGCACTTTCAGATTGCCGGTATTGGTCACCGCGCCGCCGGCGTCGACCTGCAGCGGCCCCATCAGGCGAATGTTGTTGGCGAAGCGGGTATCGTGGCGCGAGGTCAGGTGCGCGGCGCCGCCACGCTGGGTGACCTGCGCCGCCAGCGCGATGGCGTCGGCCGAGACCGAGTAATCGCCCTGTATCGAGAGCTTGCCGTGCTCGGCATAGCGCCCGGTCAGCATGACCTGCGCGCCGCCCTTCTTGATATCCAGGCTGCCTGCGTTGTCCCAGCTCGCCGCGTCGACACTCAGCTTGTGCGCGCTGATCGCCGCCTTTGCGGCGGCGGTGACGGACGGAGACCCGCCGCCCTTGCCAGCGATCCGCATCTCGCCTTCGGTAGCCATGACACCTTCGTGCACGATGGCCTCGGCCGCGTTGACCACCAGGGCGCCAGCCGTACCGGACGGAGCCAGGCTCTGGAAGGAGCCCTTGTTCTCGATGCGCTGCGCCTCGATACGCTGGGTGCCGTTCGAGCTGACCAGGAACTCGTTCGTCAGGGTGCCGCCCACGTCGAGCTGGCCCTGCTTGCCAGCCGAGATGTAGCCCTTGTTGACCACGTTGCCAGTCGTGCGCACGGTGACGTTGGCGCCATCCCCCTTGTTGCGGCCGTTGCCGATACCGCCGGCATGGCTGACCAGCTCGCCGGCCTCGACCACGATCGGACCGCCATCGGCCACGAGCGCGGCGTCGGACACGACCGATTCGTCTCTACGCTCTACGCCCGTGACCGCGTCGGTGATCCGCGGACGTCCGTCCACGACGTCGATCTGGCGCCCGGGCATGGTTTCCTCATTGTCGTTGACCGCCCGCAGCGTGCCATTGAGGAACAGCTTCTTCGCGACCTTCACCGACACCGCCGGCTTGCCCTTGCCCACCTTGGCTTCCAGCGCCTGCTGGCTGATCTTGCTCTCGATGGTGGCATGCTCGAGCACGGCCGAGTCGGCCGATATGGTGGCCGTCCCGTTCTCGGTCACCGCATCGTTGCGCAGCAGCAATGTGCCGCCCTGCGCATCCATGACGATATCGCCCTGGGCCAGCACGCCCTGATGCGGATCGCCGCGTCCGACCGTGACATTTCCCCGGGCACGGACCACTACGCTGCCGGGCGTGGAGAGATTCTGCCGCAGCGCACGGCGCTCCCGCCGTGGCGCGGCGGCCTCGACAGCGCCTGCCTTCAGCGCGCCGATGCCGACCGAGCCGGTGCTGTCGATGCGTGCCCGGCCGGCGCTGGCTCTGTCCACGGTTACGCCGTGGCCCGAGAGTTCCAGCGCTCCCGCGACATCAGCTGCCGCCAGGCTGAGCGCCTCGCCGGCGGCGGCCTGAAGGCCGCCATCGGCCTTGACCGAGCCGAGCTCCAGCGTCCGCTGCGCGCGCGCCTGCAGATCGCCGGTCGCGTCGACGGTACCCAGCGTCATGGAGCGCCCCGCTTGCAGGCCGGCGCCTGCATCGGTCACCAGCGTCGCAACGCGCACGTCTCCCGCGCCGTTGACGTCCACGGCTCCTACGGCGGCCAATGTCCCCAGATCCAGGTGCTCGCCGCCATGCACATGCAGCGCGCCGCCAGCCTTGGCCGATTGCAGCGCCACGCCGGCGCCGCCGTCCAGCGCCAGCGCACCGCGCGCCTGGACGTCCCCCAGATCGAGCCTGCGATCGCTCGACACATGCAGACCGCCCCCGGTGGTGGCGGCCGTTACGCGCACCGCGTCCTTGCCGCTGACCCGAACGTCGCGATTGGCGCGCAGCGAGTTCGCCGCCACCGTGGATCCGCCGCGCACTTCGATCGAACCGGCGGCCTCCACCGCGCCCAGCGTGACGCCACCTTCCGCCCCCAGCGAAATGTCGGCAAGACTGCGGCCCTGGTCGACCCTGACCGCATCGCGCCCGGACACGGTGATCGCGCCGTCGGAACCGAGGGAACCCGCCCCGACCGCGCCCCAGCCTTCGATGTCGATGCCGCTCCTGGCGGAAACCTTGCCCACGTCCAGCGCACCGTGCGCCGAAATGGCGACCCTGGATCCACTGTTGACGTTCCGGACCGATACGCGTTCGCCGCCCGCCACGGAGATGTTCTCGAGAGATTGCAGCCCCGCCACGGTCGCCGCGCGCGCGGCCGATACCGTCAGCGCGCCCTTGGCCTCGAGACTGCCCAACGCAGCCTGCCCGTCGCTGGAGACCCGCAGTCGCCCACCCGCCTGCGCGCGATCCAGTCGCACGCCATCGCCGCCGCTTACGTCCATGGCGCCGGCCGACTTGAGGGACCCGGCCTGCAACGCGCCGCCGGCCTGCAGCGCGAGGCCGCCGGCAGCCGTGGCGTCCCGCACGGCCATGGCGCCCACGCTGGAGGCGCGGACCTGCCCGCCCGACTGGACGCCGCCCAGGCTGACGGGGCCGCCGCCGCTGACCGTCACGGCGCCATGGCTGCGCATTTCCTTGGCCGACACGCTCCCGCCTCCGTTGACGCCGATCGCGCCGCGGGCCGCCACGCTGTCGATCGACAAGGCGCCGCGTGCGGCGACGGCCACATCGCCATCGCTGTGCGCCTGGCCGATCCTGACGCGTTGCTCGCCGGCGATATCCACGCCGCGCGCTGCGCTCAAGTCGCCCAGATCGACCTGGCCGCGCCCGGAAACGTGCAGTGCCGCATCGCTGTTCGCGTTGGCCACGCTGACCGCCTCTCCGCCCTGTACGCGGATGGCGCCTTTCGATTGCAGGTTGCGGGCCGCCAACGCCCCGGCGGCAGCCACGCTCATGCCGCGTACGCTCGACACCTCGTCCAGCGAGACCTCTCTCTGGCCGCGCACCTCCAGCCCGGCATTGGAGACCAATTGCTTCGCCTGCAGGTTTCCGCCCGCACTCACGGACAGCGCGCCGCCGCTGACGGCCGAACCCAGCGTGACGGCCTGCTTGCCGTCCACCCCGACCCGCCCCGCCGCCGACAGCTTGTCCGCCTGGAGCGCGGCGTCCGCGCTCACGGACAGCGTCTGGCGGCTGCTTGCCGCACCAAGCCGGACAGCCTGGCGGCTCGATACCTGGAGCGGGCCGCCCGCGTTCAACTGCGTGGCCTGCACCCCGCCGCCACCTTGCACCGTGAGGCCTCCAACGCTGCTGGCCGACGCGAGCTTCACCGCCCCGCCCCCGGTGACGCTCACCGCGCCACCGGAGGCCAGCTTGCCGGCCGACACGGCTCCCGCGCCCTTGAGGCTGAGCGGGCCGCGCTGGACCGTGGCGTCGCCCAGCGCGATTTCACCGCGGGACGACACGGTAATGGCCGATGGCGAGGACATGCTGCCGAGCTGGCGCACGCCCAGGCCCGAATCGCTGGACACCAGCGTGATGTGCTTGCCGTACATGGCGCCCGCCGCCGTGCCGTCGATCGCATAGGCGCCGGCGGCGCCACCGCGCGACGCCCCGCCGATCGGCGTGGCGCGGCGCGTCGCGTGGTCGTAGCGGTTGGCGCCGGCGACCACCGCGATATCGGCCAAGGGCTTGCCCTGTTCGCTCGACACGGCCCCCTGCAGCTTGACCAGGCGCGCCACCACATCGAAATAGCCCAGGCCGGTGACGTTGACGCCGCCGCGCTCGATCGTGACGGCGCCCTGCTGGACATCAAGGCCGATATGGCCGCCGTTGACACTGGGACGGCCCGTCGTGAGGGTCAGATTGTTGGCGTTGAGCGTGCTCAGGCCGTTGACGCTGATGCCGTTGGGATTGGCGATGATGAGGTCGGCGCCCTTGCCATAGACTTCGAGCGTGCCGGCCAGGCGACTGGGCGAAGTGCCGGTGACTTCGGCAAGAATGGCCGAGGCCTGGCGGGTCAGGCTGGGGTTCTTGGTCAGCGCCCCGCCGATCCTGGACACGCCGTCGGTCAGGCTGTTGTTGAAGACCACGCCCGGATTGGCGACATTGAAGCGTTCGAACTTGTTGTGCGATACGCCGCCGGAGTTCGGATTGGCGATATTGACCACGGGAACGTTGTTGCCGCCCGTCTGCACCCGCGTCTGCCCCTGGGGAACCAAACCCTCGGCGTATGCAACTAACGAGACGCCCGTACACGCCAGCGCCAGCGCCCAGGCCAGCGCCTTGGGGGGGACGGGCCAGCCAGACCCAGCACAGGAAACACCGGACTGCCCCCGATCGCGGGGCGAGGAGGATCTTCCGACAGTGCAATGCTCACAGACAGGAACGAGCATGCCACGGACGCGGCTGAAAACCAGCCTGTAGAAGTTCGTATTCATTTTCCGATCAGCGAAGAGGAGAAGCGGCAAAACCCGCCTTGGGGGGCTTGCTCGTTCTAGGTTTTGAATTCAGCACGCAGTCTGAATAAACCCCTGCACTTCGTCTGCCGGCAATGCGCCCAAACTCAGCAGGATTTTTCCATTACGGACGTAGGCAATTTCCTACAGAGATAATCCTGGCGTCGTGGAACATGCTTTCCCCGCACCCGCAACACACACGCTTGCGCCGCCACAAGCACAAGGGTTAGGCATTTTCCTAAATCGGTGTAGGATATTGTTTAGTAGCACTCACAACCATATCGTCGCCTGCTGACGTATAGGAGAATGTGAAATTTCGCAGCCGTTCCTTTGACGCACCCATGTGGTTCGCGTTGTAGGAATCTCTTTTTTGCCACGAAACTCAAGCATATTCTTCTTATGTACAACAAAGTCCTCATCATCGACGATCACCCGGTACTGAGATTCGCTGTTCGAGTCCTGATGGAGAAAGAAGGATTCGAAGTCATCGGCGAAACCGACAACGGCATCGACGGGCTCAAAATCGCCCGCGAGAAAATTCCCAACCTGGTCGTACTCGACATCGGCATCCCCAAGCTGGACGGGCTGGAGGTCATCGCCCGGCTGCAATCGCTGGGCTTGCCGCTGCGCGTACTGGTGCTGACCGGCCAGCCGCCTTCGCTGTTCGCCCGTCGCTGCCTGAATTCCGGTGCCGCGGGGTTCGTCTGCAAACACGAGAATCTGCACGAAGTCATCAATGCCGCCAAGGCGGTGATGGCCGGCTACACCTACTTCCCCAGCACGACGCTCAGCGAGATGCGCATGGGCGACAACGCCAAGAGCGACAGTACGCTCATCAGCGTGCTGTCCAACCGCGAACTGACCGTCCTGCAGCTACTGGCGCAAGGCATGTCCAACAAGGACATCGCGGACAGCATGTTCCTCAGCAACAAGACCGTCAGCACATACAAGACGCGCCTGCTGCAGAAACTGAATGCCACGTCGCTGGTAGAGCTGATAGACCTCGCCAAACGCAACAATCTCGCCTAGCGCCGCGCATGCCCGTCCTGCATCGCCTGTTTCCCCGCAGTCTGATCTGCCTGGCCCAGGCGCTGTTGGCATGGACCCTGCTGGCCTGGGCGCCCGCGCATGCCAGCCAGGAGCTGACCCTGGTCGGCAAGGCCGCCTTGCCCGACGTCGAGGTGGCGCTCGACGGCGACGATTGGCGCTGGCTGGCGCGCAAGCGGGTACTGACGCTGGGTGTGTACGCGCCGGACATCCCTCCGTTCGATGTGACCCATGACGAACGCTACGAAGGCCTGACGGCCGACTACATGGCGATCATCGCGCATAACCTGGGCGTCCAGGCGAAAGTGCTGCGATACCCCACGCGCGAGCAAGCCGTCAGCGCACTGGAAAGCGGCCAGATCGACCTCGTCGGCACCGTCAACGGCATCGAGGGCCGGCAACAGAGCCTGCGCCTGAGCGTTCCCTACGCCGTCGACCAGCCGGTGCTGGCCACGCCCATCGGCGCACGCCGCGCTCCACCCCCGGACCTGGCCGGCCAGCGGCTGGCGGTCGATGTCAACTACCTGCCCAGGGAAACACTGGAGCGGGTCTACCCGCAGGCAACGCTGCGTTACTACCCATCATCCGAGCAGGCGCTGGCCGCGGTGGCTTATGGCCAGGCCGACGTATTCATCGGCGATGCACTGACCACCTCGCACCTCGTCTCGCAAAGCTACTTCAACGACGTACGCGTGGTCGCCCCGGCGCAGGTCGTGACGGGCGGGGAATCCTTCGGCGTGCGAGCCGACAACACGCGCCTGCTGCGGGTCGTGAATGCCGTGCTCGAGGCCGTCCCGGCCTCCGAGCGCCGCAGCCTGATCTACCGCTGGGGCCTGGGCAGCAGCATTTCGCTCGATTTCGAGCGCCCTGCCTATTCGCAGCGCGAACAGCAATGGATGGAGCGTCATCCGGTCGTCAAGGTGGCGGTCCTGAACCTGTTCGCGCCCTTCACCCTGTTTCGTACCGACGAACAGTTCGGCGGCATCAGCGCCGCCGTGCTGCAGCTGCTGCAGTTGCGCACCGGCCTGGAGTTCGAGATCATCGGCGTCGACACGGTCGAAGAATTGATGGCCAAGCTGCGCTCGGGAGAGGCCGACATGGCCGGCGCCCTGTTCGTCAACACCGCGCGGGAATCCTTCCTCAGTTTCAGCCGGCCGTATGTGCGCAATGGCCTGGTGATCGTCACGCGCCAGGACCCCGCCGCGCCAGCCGACGCCGATCACCTCGACGGCCGCACGGTTGCGATGGTGCGCAACAGCGCCGCCATCCCGCTCATGAAGCAGCGCTATCCCCGGGCGAAGGTGGTGACCGCCGACAACCCGACCGAGGCCATGCTGCTGGTGGCCGACGGCCAGGCGGATGCTGTCGTGCAGACGCAGATCAGCGCCAGCTACTACGTCAACCGCTACTTCGCCGGAAAACTGCGCATTGCTTCGGCGCTGGACCTGCCCCCGGCCGAGATCGCGCTGGCGACGGCGCGCGGCCAGACCGAACTGATGTCCATTCTGAACAAGGCGCTCTACAGCATTTCGAACGACGAGCTCGCCTCCATCGTCAGCCGCTGGCGCGGCAGCGACGGCGATCCGCGCACCTGGTATGCCTACCGCAACGAGATCTACCTGCTGGCGGGCCTGGGCCTGCTGTCGGCCCTGCTGTTCCTGAGCTGGATCATCTACCTGCGGCGCCAGATCCGCCAGCGCAAGCGCGCCGAACGGGCGTTGAACGACCAGTTGGAGTTCATGCGAGTGCTGATCGACGGCACGCCCAACCCCATCTATGTGCGCGACATGGAAGGCCGCATGCTGCTGTGCAATAACGCCTACCTCGATACCTTTGGCGTCACCGCCGACGCGGTGCTGGGCAAGACCATCCCCGAGGCCAACGTGGTGGGCGACCCGGCGCTGGCCCGCGAGATGCACGAGTACCTGCTGGCGCGCATGACCGCCGAGCGCGAGCCGCGCTTCGAGGACCACGATGTCACGCTGCATGGCCGCACCCGCCACGTCTACCAATGGACGGTTCCGTACGGCGATTCGCTGGGCGAGCTCAAGGGCGTCATCGGCGGCTGGGTCGACATCACCGAACGCACCGAGCTGCTGCGCGAACTGCACGACGCCAAGGAAAGCGCGGACGCCGCCAACCGGGCCAAGACCACGTTCCTGGCCACCATGAGCCATGAGATCCGCACGCCGATGAACGCCATCATCGGCATGCTCGAACTGGCGCTGCTGCGTCCGGCCGACCAGGAGCCCGACCGCAAGTCCATCCAGGTGGCGTACGACTCGGCCCGCAGCCTGCTGGACCTGATAGGCGACATCCTGGACATTGCCAAGATCGAGGCCGGCAAATTCGACCTGGCGCCGACACGCACGACGCTGCGCACCCTGCCCGAGGGGGTAGTGCGCGTCTTCGATGGGTTGGCGCGCCAGAAAGGCATAAGGCTGGCATTGAAAACCGACATCACAGGCGTCGACGATGTACTGATCGACCCCTTGCGCATGAAGCAGGTGCTGTCGAATCTGGTCGGCAACGCCATCAAGTTCACCACGGAAGGCCAGGTAACGCTGACCTTGACGGCCCGCGCCGAAGGCGACACCGCGCATGTGCAGTTCAGCGTGAGCGACACCGGCTGCGGCATCAGCGAGGCCGACCAGCAGAAACTGTTCAAGCCGTTCTCCCAGGTCGGCGGCGGCAGCGAGGCCGGGCCGGCTCCCGGCACCGGCCTGGGCCTGTCCATCAGCCGCCGCCTCGTCGAATTGATGGGGGGCACGCTGGTCATGCGCAGCGCGCCCGGCGTGGGCACGACGGTGTCGGTGGACCTGCAGCTGACCATGCTCGAAAAGCCGGCCCAGGCCACGCCGCCCGCCCCGGCCGAGCAGGCCGCGCCGCAGCAGCCGCGGGCGTCACTGCGCGTACTGGTCGTCGATGACCACAAACCCAACCTGATGCTGCTGCGCCAGCAGCTGGACTACCTGGGCCAGCGTGTCATCGCCGCCGACTCCGGCGAAGCCGCCCTGGCCCTGTGGCACGAGCATGCGTTCGACGTCGTGATCACCGACTGCAACATGCCCGGCATGAGCGGCTACGAATTGGCGCGCCGCATACGCGCCGCGGAGGCCGCGCCGGGCTATGCACGCGCGCCGTGCATCCTGTTCGGCTTCACGGCTTCGGCGCAAATGGACGAAGCGCAGCGCTGCCGCGCCGCCGGCATGGACGACTGCCTGTTCAAGCCGATCGGCGTGGACACCTTGAGTCAGCACTTGAGCGAAGCCGCGGCGCGGACGCAGCCGCCCTTGCCCCAGGCCGCGGCGACAGCCACGGACGACGCCCCGCCGGCGTTCTCGGCCGAGTCGATTCTTGCCTTGACGCAGAACGACGACGCGCTGATCCGGCAATTGCTCGAAGAGGTTATCCGCACCAACCGGGCGGACGTGGCGCAATTGCAAAGGCTGCACCAGGAAGCCGACTGGCCGAAGGTCTCGGACATGGCGCACAGGCTGGCCGGCGGTGCGCGCGTGGTCAGTGCCAAGACCATGATAGACACCGCGTTGGCGCTGGAGAAAAAAGCACAGGGACAGGCCGCTGGCCCCTCGCCCGAAATCGACGGCCTGGTGCAGGCGCTTGCCGCGCAGTCCGCCATGCTGGAGGCGCAGCTGACCGCCTGGCTGGAGGAACGACCACGCCCGGAGAAGCACGCCTGAGGCCCCGGCGCGAGGCGCCTTGCCAGGCTGGCCCCGCCCTGCCACACGGGCCTTACGGGCCTTACGGGCCTTACGGATAATTGGGCGGCATCTCGCGGTGGTAGTACCAGTACAGAAAGCGCTGGTCTGTCATGGGCGGGGCCACATGGTCGCCCAGCAGGTACCGACACGGCAACAGGCCGGCCACCTGGGCTGCGGCTTCGTCGGCCACGCCGGTGGCCATGACGGGAATCCGCCGCGCCGAGGCAAGCTGCGCAATGGCATGGCAGGCCTCGCCGGCCCTGCCGCCTTGGCACAGGGCATACATGAGCTCGGGCATCAGGGCGATGCCGCAGATTTCCAGCGTATCCAGCTGCAGCGGCGATTCGGCATCGAACGTACTGATGGTGAAAACAAGGTTGCACCCGGCCCGCTGCAGCCGTCGCAGGCTGAGCAGGCTTTGCTGGCCGTAGGGAGACTGCAGCAGGCTGGGCGAAACCGCCAGCGTCAATCCAAACGCGGGCAAACCCCTGTTATCCAGGTTGCGCAGGACATCATCGCTGTAGGTGCGGCTCATGAGGCATATGGGCTCTGGCTGGATGAACAGCCCCACATGGCGGTTGCCGCGGCGCATGGCGGCCGCCAGGTCGAAGACCTGCGCCAGCAGCTGCTGCGCCAGCACGATATGGAGGTTGTCGCGCATCACGGCGGCCATGTAGCGGTGCTCGGGCACCAGCCCCCAATACCGATGCGCCCACTGCATGGCCGTGGCCACGCCGAACAGATTGCCCGTGCCGGCGTCGACCACGGGCTGGAACGCTGGAATGAATTCGTCGCGCTTGAGCGCGGCGCGCAGTTCGGCGCCGGTGGGCCCTTCGACCGGCGCCTGCCTGGCGCGTACGGCGCGCCGGCACGAACTGAGGGAGGCCTCGAAACTGCTGCGAGCGCGGTTGGTCCAGTGGATCATGAAGCAGTACTGACGTTGGCGAAATGAACAACGTCATATTGGAAATGACCGTTGCCAGCCTCGCCATAGGACACTCCTCACATGCCCGCCGGACCTTTCCCAATCGTACTGGGTGGATGCGCTCGCCTCCTCTCTTAGAAGGCGGCCAGCCTGCTGTTGAGCAGATCGGTGACCAGCATGTGGCCGGGCGCATGGGTGATGCAGAACTCCGGACGCACGGCCGCCACGACCGATTGCGGCGTTACGCCGCAGGCCCAGAAAACCGGTATCTCGCCGGCGCGGATGTCGACCGCGTCGCCGTAGTCCGGCCGGCCGAGGTCGGCGATGCCGATCAATGCGGGGTCGCCCAGGTGGACGGGCGCGCCATGTACGGACGGAAAGCGCGATGTGACCTGGATGGCGCGAATCGCGTCGGCAGCCTTCAGCGGCCGCATCGAGACCACCAGCGGTCCCGAGAACGGGCCGGCCGGATGCGTGGCGATGTCGGTGCGGTACATGGGTACGTTGCGGCCCTGCTCGATGTGGCGGACCGGCAGGCCGTTCTCGAGCATGGCCTCCTCGAACGAGAAGGAGCAGCCGATGAGAAAGGCCACCAGATCGTCGCGCCACAAGCCGCGCACGTCGAGCGGTTCGTCCACCAGCTTGCCGTCGCGCCAGACGCGGTAGCGCGGCACATCGGTGCGGATGTCGATATCGAGGCCCAGTTCGGGCAAGGACGGGTCGCCGGGCTCGGAAACCGCCAGCAAGGGGCACGGCTTGGGATTGCGTTGGCAGAACCGCAGGAAATCGCCCGCCACCGCTTGCGGCAGGATGGCCAGGTTGGCCTGCACATGGCCGGGCGCGAGATTGGCCGTGGGTCCGGTCAGTTTCCCGCCACGCGCGTCCAGGCGCGCCTGATGGCCAGCGCCGGCCAGGGAGAGAATCGTCATGTTGGCAGCAACTCGATGGTGAGGGGCGGACCGGCGCGGCGCCGGCCCGCCGAAGGTTACCCGCGCAGCAGGTCTTCGATGGCCATGCCGATGGCGAGCACGCGCCGATCCGAGCCATTGGCCGCGGCGATCATCAACCCCACTGGCGCGGTGCCGGCCTCGTGGCAAGGCAGGCTGAGCGCGCTGCCGTCGAGGAAGTTGATCAGCGTGGGATTGCGCAGGATCAGCAGGTTGGTGGAGCCAAACAAGGCGTCGGAGGCCTCCAGGTCGGCGATGGCGGGCGCGACGACCGGCACGGTCGGCAGGACCAGGGCATCGAAGCCGGCGATACGCGCCTCGACCTGCTCCCGCCAGGCCTGCCGGGCCGCCAAAAGATCGATGTAGTCGGCCGCGGACATCTCGGCGCCGCGGCGGATGCGCGCCACGACGCGCGGGTCGTAGCGATCGGCGGCGCGCTCGATCAGGCCGCGGTGCCAGGCCCAGGCCTCGGCCGCCGTAAATCCGCCCTTGCTGTTGATGTCGGCCAGCTGGGCGAACTCCGGCACGGCGATTTCCTCGATATGCGCCCCCGCCTCGGCCAGTTTCGCCAGCGTCGCGGCAAAGGTGGCCGACACATGCGCATCCAGGCCGTCGAGCGCCAGCGTGGTCGGCACCGCCAGGCGCAGGCCGCGCAGCGCGGCCGGCGCGGGCGTGTCCGCGTCATCGTCGCCGGCCAGGATGGCGTCGAGCGTGGCGCAGCAGCGTACCGAGGGCGCCAGCGGGCCGATCGAATCGAGGTTGGCCGACAGCGGCAGCACGCCCTGCATGGACACGCGCTGCGCGCTGGGCTTGAAGCCCGCAAGGCCGCACAGCGCGGCCGGGATGCGCACCGATCCGCCGGTGTCTGAGCCGATGGCGCCGCTGGCCATGCCGTCGGTCACCGAAACGGCCGCGCCCGAGGAGGATCCGCCGGGAATGCGTCCGGTGCCGCGGTCCCAGGGGTTGCGGGGAGTGCCGTAGTGCGGGTTCAGGCCCAGGCCCGAATAGGCGAATTCGGTCATGTTGGTGCGCCCGACGATGACCGCGCCGGCGGCGCGCAGGCGCCGCACCACCACCGCGTCGCGCGCGGCGGCGGGTTCGCCCTGGCGCGCGACCGAACCCGCCATGGTGGTTTCGCCCGCGACGTCGAACAGGTCCTTGATCGAGATGGGCAGGCCGTCGATGGCCGAGCGCGTGACGCCGGCGGCGCGCAGCGCATCGGCCGCGCGGGCCTCGGCGCGGGCCTGCTCGGCATACACACGCGTAAAGACGCGCGCGCCCTCCCCGGCCGGATCGGCGGCGCGCGCCAGGGCGGCCTCGGTCAGTCCGGTGGAAGTGTCGCGGCCTTCCTGCAAGGCCAGGCTTTGTTGTGTCAACGTCGGTTGCATGGGAACAATCCGTATGCCGCGCCGCGGCGGTTGGAGGTTAAGGAAAGGCCCGCCGGCCGCTCAGGCGATTTCCGGCAGTACTTCCACATCATAGCGGTGGCGCAGGCTGCGCTGGCGGCGCGGGTCGTGCAGCTCCATGATGAAGGTGGTCGAGGCGCGGATGCCGCCGATGGCGGCCACCGTGCCGCAGGTCATGCCCGTGCCTTCGGGCAGCGATGCCTGGCCTTGCGTGTAGCCGGCGATCAGGTCCTGCGGCGTGCGCAGCGAGGCCAGCGTACCTTCCTGGTACAGCACCTCGGCGCCGTTCTCCACGATGTAGGAGCGCAGCACCAGTTCGTCCCAGTATTCGGCCACGTCGGCGTGGCGCCATGCGTCGCTGGCCACCGGCTTGACGCAGACCTGCTTGGACAGGGCGACGCTATGGGCCTCCAGCTTGCGGTCCGTATGATCGGAAGCCAGGCTGACGTACAGCTCGCCGCCGGCGCTGAAAACAAAGGTTTCGGCCTCGCCCGAGGAATCGGGGCCGACGGCCTGCACGCGGGCGGCCTGGCTCAACTGGTTCTCGGCGATGCGGTAGTACAGCGGCACGCTGCTCGGACGCGGCACGCCCAGTTCAGCGAGCTCCTCGATGTGGTGTTCGATGGCGGCGCGGTCGCGCCCGGCCCAGCCGGCCACGACCAGGTTGCGGATTTCGGTCTCGACGGTGCGGGTGGCGCCATCGGCCTGGACTTGGAATGCGATTTTCATTTGATACCTTGCAGTAAAGCGCGCGGCCGCGATGGCCGCGCCTGTTTCCAGACGATTACCCGAACACGCGCGGCAGCCACAGCGCCAGGTCGGGGAAGAAGGCCAGCAGCGCCAGCATGACGAACATGGCCAGCACGAATGGCAGCGCCCCGTTGATGACGGCCGTCATCGAACCGCTCTTGCGCAGGCTTTGCACCACGAACAGATTCAGGCCGACAGGCGGCGTGATCAGGGCCGCCTCTACCAGCACGATGATCAGGATGCCCAGCCAAATCGGGTCATAGCCCAGCGCGATCATGATGGGCGCCACGATCGGGATCGTAGTGATCATCATGGACAGCGTTTCCATGAAACACCCCAGCACCAGATAGAAAATCACCACGATCAGCAGCATCCAGCCCGGCGACAGCCCCAGCCCCGTGATGGACTGCACCAGCGCATCGGTCAGGCCGGTGGCCGACATGACGAAGTTCAGGAAGCTGGCGGCCAGCACGATCAGCATGATCATGGCGGTCGAGCGCATGGTGCCTTCGATCGCCTCGCGCAACATGGTCCAGGTCAGGCGGCGGAACCAGGCGGCCAGGATCAGCGCGCCCAGCACGCCGAGCGCGGCGGCCTCGGTCGGCGTGGCCAGGCCGGCGTAGATCGACCCGACCACCAGGAAGAAGATCGCCATGGGCGGCCCGAGGTGCACCAGGCTGGCGATGCGCTCGGCCCAGGAGGCCTGGATGCGGTGTCCGCCCCACGACGGCCTGGCGACGCATGCCACCACGACCGTCGCCATGAACAAGGCCGCCATGGCGAACCCGGGGATGATGCCTGCCAGGTACAGCTTGGGCACAGACGAGTTGGTCAGCACGCCGTAGATCACCAGATTGATGGACGGCGGGATGAGGATGCCGAGCGTGCCGCCGGCGGCCAGGCTGCCCAGGAACAGCGGCTCGTTGTAGCCGTACTTCTTGATCTGCGGGATCGCCACCGTGCCCACCGTGGCGGCGGTGGCCACGCTGGAGCCCGACGTGGCGGAGAACAGCGTGGAGGCGCCGATGTTGGCGTGCATCAACCCGCCCGGCAGCCAGGACAGCCACAGGCTCATGGCGGCGTACATGCGTTCGGCGAAACCGGCGCGCAGCAGGACCTCGCCCAGCATGATGAACAGGGGAATGGCGACCAGCAGGAATTCGTTGTTGGCGCTCCAGGTCACCTCGCCGATGGCGCGCGTCAGCGGCAGCATCGAGTAAAGCGGATCGAGGATCAGGCCCAGCACGCCTAGCGCGGCGCCCACCGGAATGGAAATGCCGATCAGGACCAGCAGCAGGATCAGGGCGGTGGCAATCATGCGGAGGCTCCCTTGACCATGCGTTCGCCGGCTGCGGCTTCTTCCTCGGCTTCTTCCTGCGCCGAGCGCACGCCGCAGATTTCCTTGACCAGGTCGAGGTCGCCGGTGATCAGCGCGGCAGAGGCACGCACCAGCATCAATGCCACGGTCACGCACATCCAGGCCAGGCCCAGCGCCCACAGGCCTTGCGGGACCCACAACGGCGTGGCCAGGGGCGTGTTGGCGGTCGATTTCTGCGCCCAGGAGGTCTGCACGACCTCATAGGCGTAATACGTCATGAAAACCATGAAAACGCCCAATGCGACCAGCGCGATCCAGTCGAGCACGGCCGATACGCGCACGGGCAGGTATTGATAGACGACGTCCACGCGCACATTGGCGCGCTGCAAGGTGGCAAACGCCAGCGCCCACGAGGTGCTGATGGCGAAGGCGTAGCTCGACAGCTCGTCGGCGCCTCCGGTGGTGAAGCCAAAGAATTTGCGCGCCAGCACGTCGAAGGAAATCAGCAGCACGCTGGCGATGGTCAGCGCGCCGCCGACCCAGACGGCCAGGCGCGACAGCGACTCGGCGCGCCGCAGCAGCCCTCCCAGGGCGCGGAAGTGTTCGGATCGGGTCATGAATGAACCTCTGCGGGCGAGCCCGCGGTGGCGAAAAACCAGGCGCGCCGCGACCGGGCCGCGGCGCGCGTGCAGCAATGGCGCGGGCCGGCCGGCCCGCGCGCGGACTTACTTCTTGGCGACCAGGCCCAGCGTCTTGCCGATGGTGGCGTTGAAGTCGCTGACGCACTGCGCCGAGCACCGGGCGGCCCACTTGGGCAGCACCGCCTCTTCGGTCACCTTCTTCAGCAGCGCGCGGTCGGCGTCGGTGGGCTGCACCAGGACCATCTTGCCCTTGACCGGATACGGGCACGCGGCCGCGCCGGTATTGCAGTCATAGCCTTCCTGCGTCTGGCGTGCGGCGGCATCCCAGATCTGGTCGACCAGGTTCTTGATGTTGTCCTGCAGGAACGTGCGCACCTTGGGGTCCAGCTTGTCCCAGGCCTTCTGGTTGACGGCGTGGATCTGCTGGTTCCAGTTGATCGGCAAGGCATACAGGTGCGTCGACACTTCGTACCACTTGGCCGAGTAGCCGGACAGCGAACCGGTGATGGCGCAATCGACCACCTTGTTCTGCAGGGCCGGAACGACCTCGCCGAACGCCATGGTGACGCTGGAGCCGCCCAGCGCCTCGACGAACTCGGCGGTGGTGCGGCTGCTGGTGCGCACCTTCTTGCCCTTGATGTCGGCCAGGCCCTTGATCTCGGCATTGCAGAACAGCACTTGCGCCGGGTAGGTGGAAATGCCCAGCAGCTTGACGTTGGCGCCTTCGCCGTACAGCTTGGCATACACCGGCTCGAACGCGTCGGTCACCTGGCGCGCCGTCTTGGCATCGGGCGCGAGGCCGGCCAGGTCGATCGCTTCGTTGATGGGGTTGTCGGAAGCGAAGTACGCCAGCGTCGCGGTGCCGAACTCGATCACGCCCTGCGACATCAGGCGCAGGATCTCGGGCCCCTTCAGGCCCATCTCGTTGAAACCCTTGATGTCGGCGGTGACCTGCCCCTTGGACAACTCGGGCACGGTCTTGGTCCAGAACGGCTTTTCGTAATCGTTGTAGGCAGTCAGGTTGCTCAGCCCGCCGACCACCTTGACCTTGGTCTTGGGCAGGTCCTGCGCATGCACGGCGCCGGTCAAAGCGGCCACGGCAAAGGCGGCGGCGAAAACAAGAGGCTTCTTCATGGGCAACTCTCCTAGCAGGCGGGATATCCGATACGCGCCGGGGCCCCGTTACCCTGGCGGCGCGCGTATGCCATCGGCCTTGTCAATCGGCGCCATTGCACTGCACGCCACTGGCAGCGTCCAATCGTTAGTTGGGATGAGGGGGTATAAATTTTTCTTAACCCTCGCGGCGCGGCGCCCGGGCGTATCGCGCAAAGCCAGTATCCACGTGGCTTGCGGGGCGACGGGCCGAACGCGGCAAGTACGCCAGGGCGCCGCGTCCGGTCCCGGGCGCGGGCCTCTCTTCAGGGAAATCCCCTAGGCGCCTGCGGCGCCCGCAACGGCGAACGCAGCCCCTTGGGGCTAGCCGGCGCCGATGGCGCCGCCGTGCTCGGCCGCGGCGCGCTGCGCCAGCAGTGCGATGGCGCGCGCGGCATGGCTGTCCGGCCCTTGCACCCAGGTGGCGGTGAAAGCCAGCTCGGGCAGCGGGTCGGCCTGCACGTTGAGCAGGCGCAGCTCGCCCCTGGCCAGTTCCTCGTCGAGAAACACCGGCGCGATCACGCTGGTGCCGATGCCATCCTTGGTCATGCGCACCACCATGGACAGCGACGCGCTGCCGTACATGCGCGGCGCCGCGACGCCGGCGCGCGTGAGCATGTCGCGCACCTGGCGGTACGGTTCGCTGCTGGACGGATAGGTAATGACGGGCAAGGTGCCGATGCGCTCGAGCGTCAGCGGCTCGGGGCCCAGGTCCAGCAAGGGGCTGGCCACCCAGGCCAGCGGATAGGCGCACAAGGGAATGTTCTCCATGCGCGCCTCCAGGATGGGGCCCATCAGGAAGGCAACGTCGATCTGGCGCGCCATCAGTTGCCCGCGCAGCACATGCGTGGTGTCGACCTCGATCTGCAGCACCAGCGCCGGATAGGCGGCGTGCACGTGTTCGATCAGCGCCGGCAGCCAGGTCTGGACGATGGTTTCGGCCACGCCGATGCGCACCGTGCCGCTCATGACATTCTGCTCGCGCGCGGCCTGCATCAGGTCGTGGCGCATCTGCAGCATGCGCTCGGCATGCGAGAGCAGCTCCTGCCCCTTGCCGGTCAGCGAGACCCCGCGGGCGTCGCGCTCGAACAGGCGCACACCGAGGTCGGCTTCCAGCGAGGCGATGCGCTGCGAAATCGCAGGCTGCGTGGTATTCAGTTTCTCGGCCGCGGCGCGGAAACTGCCCAGCGTGGACACCCAGAAGAAGGTCTCGATGTGTTTGAGGTCTATCATGTGCCGTTCCTATAGCCGGATGAGCGTATCATGACCGCCGTGCCGGATCGGCCGCCCGCCGGCGGCCGCCGCGCAACCGCGATCGAAACAGGAGACCACCATGCACCGGCGCCAGTCCGGCCTGGCCGCGCGCCCGCCGGCCTCGACCACCCCGACGCCCTTCACCGCGCGCCCGCTGATCGGGGTGGCGCTGTTGATCCTGTCCATGTGGACGCTGTCGGGGCTGGATGCGAGCGGCAAGTGGGTCATGGCCGCCGGCGTACCGCTGCTGGTGCTCTGCTGGGTGCGCTACCTGGTGCACCTGGTGCTGGTGCTGACCCTGGTGCTGCCCACCCGCGGCCTGCGCATCCTGCGCGCCACCCGCCCGCGCGAACAGATCGTACGCGGCGCGGCCATGTTCTGCGCCACCCTGCTCTTTTTCACGACGCTGAGCTACCTGCCGCAGGCCGAGGCCACCGCCATCAATTTCCTGGCGCCGCTGATCGTGCTGTCGATCGCGCCCTGGGTCCTCAAAGAGCCGCCGCGCCTGTCGCGCTGGGTGGCGGCCGGCGTGGCGTTCCTGGGCGTACTGATCGTCATCCGGCCCGACGGCGGCCTGCATCCGCTGGGCGTGATGTTCGGCCTGCTGACGGCCTGCTGCTTCGCGGCCCAGTACATCGCCACCCGCAAAGTGGCCGGCGACGATCCTTATACCTCGCTCATCTGGAGCGGCGCGGTCGGCGCGCTGTGCCTGACCGCGGCCCTGCCCCTCATCCTGCCGCCGGCCCTGCCGGTGCTGCGCGAACTGAGCCTGGGCAACTGGCTGCTGCTGCTGTCGACCGGCGTATCCGGGGCGCTGGGCCACCTGCTGCAGATCGGCGCCTACCGCAACGCGGCCGCTTCCACGCTGGCCCCCTTCGTGTACCTGCAGATCGTCAGCGCAACCACCATAGGCTGGCTCTTCTGGGGGCATTTCCCCGACGCGATCACCTGGCTGGGCATTGCCATCATCTGCGCCAGCGGCAGCGTCATCGGGGTGCTGGAATGGCGCCGCGGGCGCCGCCTGGCGCCGGCCGCCACCTGAAGCTCAGTCCTGCAGGCGGCCCGCGGCCAGCACCAGTTGCCGGCCGCAGCGCGCGGCCAGTTCGGGGTCGTGGGTAACCAGCACCAGCGTCGTGCCATGTTCGCGATGCAGGTCGAACATCAGGTCGATCACGGTTTCGCCGGTGGCCGCATCGAGGCTGCCGGTGGGTTCGTCGGCGAACAGCAGGTCGGGCTGGACCACGAAGGCGCGCGCCAGCGATACCCGCTGCTGCTCGCCCCCCGACAAGGTCCGCGGGTAGTGATGCAGCCGCTCGCCCAGGCCCACCCGCCGCAGCATCGCCTGCGCGGCCTCGCGCGCCGGCTGGCCGGCCAGCTCCAGCGGCAGCATGACGTTCTCCAGCGCGGTGAGGTTGGGCAGCAACTGGAAAGACTGGAACACGAAGCCCACGTGACTGGCGCGCAGGCGCGCCCGGCCGTCCTCGTCCAGGGCGAAGAGGTCCTGGCCGGCCAGGTGGACGCTGCCCGACGAGGGAACATCCAGGCCCGCCAGCAGTCCGAGCAAGGTGGACTTGCCCGAGCCGGAGCTGCCGGTGATGGCCACGGCGCTGCCGGCCCTGACCGTAAAATCGATGCCATCGAGGATCGACAGTTCACCGCCTGCGTCGGCCACGCGCTTGCCCAGCCCTTTCACTTCAATCGAGTTGCCGTTATCCATGCGCATTGTTTTCCGTTTGCTCGTACCTTGCCTTGCCGCCACCGCGCTTGCCGCCGCCTTGCCGGCCCAGGCTCAGACCGCGGCCGCGCCCGCAGGTTCCGCAGCGCGCGCCGTCCTGGTGGTCGGCGACAGCCTGTCGGCCGAATACGGCCTGCGGCGCGGGTCCGGCTGGGTGCCCATGCTGGCCCGGCGGGTTTCGCAACAATACCCCAACTACCGCGTCGTCAATGCCAGCATCAGCGGCGATACCACCAGCGGCGGGCTGGCGCGCCTGCCGGCGCTGCTGCGCCAGCACGCGCCGGCCGTCGTCGTGCTCGAGCTGGGTTCCAACGACGCCCTGCGCGGCCTGGCGCTGGACATGACCGAGCGCAATCTGCGCGCCATGGCGCAGGCGTCGCGCCAGGCCGGCGCCGCGGTGCTGCTGGTCGGCATGCAGATCCCGCCGAACTATGGCCGCGACTACACCCAGCGCTTCGCACAGGTTTTCCCGGCCGTGGCCGAACAGGAAAAAGCCCGGCTGGTGCCGTTCCTCATGGAAGGAATCGCCACCAACCGGGCCATGTTCCAGGCCGACGGCATCCATCCCAACGAGGACGCCCAGCCGGCGCTGCTTGACAATGTCTGGCCCGTGCTCGAGCCGATGCTGGCTCAGCCCGCGGCCGACTGAGCGTCGCCCTTGATGGCCTCGGCGGCCTCCGGCAGGACCTGCACCTTGTACTGGTCGCGCAGCTGCCTGAGCACCGCCGCGTCCTCGGCCTGGCCCCAGGCGCCCGAGAGCTGCGTCTTGAGCAGGTCGAGATCCTGCTCGGTGCTCTGGCCCGCCTCGATCTTCTCGATGCGCGCCACGACGTAGTCGGCGCCCAGTTCCACCCCGGTATAGGCGGGCAGCGGCGACGGCGCCTGGCGCATGACGGCGTCGAGCACGCGGCGCGGCAGGTTCTGCGCATCCTGGCGCGACACCACGATGGCCGGCGCGAAGCCCTCCGGCGTCGCCGAGGCGTCGGCCTGCAGGCTCTTGAGCGCGGCCTCGCCGGCCTCGCGCGCAGCCTGGGCGGCGCGCTCGCCGAGCAGGCGGTCCTCGATGCTGGCGCGCACCTGATCCAGCGGCGGAATATGCGAGGGCTCGACCGCCGCCACACGCACCGCCAGCATCGTATCGGGCGTGATCTCGATCACGCCGGAATTGAGCTTCTCGCGCAGCACGTCGGGCGAGAACAGCACCTGGCGCACGCGCGGATTGTCCAGCAGTTGCGCATCGTCGCTGCCCGCGGCGGAGCCGGCGCCGGCCTGCTCGGCCGACAGCAGGCCGGTGCGGGTGATGCCGCCGGCGGTACGCAGCTTCAGGCCCAGCTTGTCGGCGGTGGGCTGCAGGCTGTCGCGCTGGTCATAGACCAGCTTGGTCATATCGGTGGCCATGTCGGCGAAGCGGGCCGAGGCCAATTGCTTGCGGATCTCGCCCACGACCTCGTCCTTGACTTCGGCCAGGGGCTTGACCGAACCCGGCTGGAAGTCGGTGACCTTGAGAATGTGGAAGGCGGTGGGCGTGTCCACCACGCCCGAGACCTGGTCCTTGGCCAGGGCCTGGGCGGCCTGCTCCAGGGGGCCGGGCAAGGGCGCCCAGCCCAGGTCGCCGCCCTGCGCGGCCGAGCCCGTGTCCTGCGAGTTCTTGCGCGCCAGCTCGGCGAACGCGGCCGGGTCGGCCGCCGCCTGCGTGGCGATTTCCTGCGCCTTGGCCGCGGCGGCCTTGCGGGCCTCCTCCGAGGCGCCAGGCGGGATGGAAATCATGATGTGGCTGACGCGCCGGCGCTCGGGCTGGCCGAAGCGCGACTTGTTCTGCTCGTAGTAGCTGGCGACGTCCTCGTCCTTGACCTGCACGCCCTCGGTGGCGGCCGCCTCGTCGAGCACCAGGTACTGGGCCTGCACCTGCTCGGGCACGCGCAACTGCTCCTGGTTGGCGTCGTACCAGGCCTGGACGTCCTGCGGGGACACGGTAACCTTGGCGCGGAAGTCGGAGGCCGCGAACTGACGCAGCTGCACCGTGCGCCGCTGCGTCAGGGCGGCTTCGACCGACCTGGCCACTTCGGCCGGCACGCTGGCCGACTGGCTGATGGGGTCGAGCACGCGCGCCACCGCCAGGTCGCGCCGCAGCCCGGCTTCGAACGAGGTCGGGGACATGCCTTGCGCGGCCAGCACCTGGCGATAGCGCTCGGGCGAGAAGCGGCCGTTGTCCTGGACCTGCGGGATGGCGGCGATCGTGTTGCGCAGCGTGCCGTCCGATACCGAGAAGCCATTGTCGGCGGCGACCACGGCCAGCAGGCGCTGGTCGATCAGCTGGTTGAGCAATTGCTCGCGCATCGCCGGGGTATCGATCATGGCCGGGTCGAACTGCGAGCCCAGCCGCTGGCGCAGCTGCTCGAGCTGGTTGCGGTGGGCCTGGTCGAACTCGGAGCGGGTGACGGGCTGCCCGGCCACGGTGGCCAGTTCGGGTTCACGATTGATGAAACTGTCGTAACCTTGGACGCCGACCAGCATGAACGACGGCACGATCAAGAGCAGCAGGATGAGTTGCATCCAGCGTCGATGGGTGCGAATTATTTCAAACATGGAACCCCTGTTGCCGCGCTTGCGCGAACCTTCGCCGCGCCAAGCCGCAAGAAAACGCATAAAAAAAGGCGAACCCGATTCGCCTTACTCCGTGCCGGAAACTGTACCGGATCAGCCGCCGGAGTTTACCACCAACAGGCCGGCGAACCACCCCCGCCGTGCACGGAAGAAGGCGGCGTTCGGGGTATGCTTGCAGGCTTGAGCGCGGCTGTGCGCAGCCCCATTTCCCGAAACCGAGCATCATGACCGCACCCCTTCCCGCCTGGCCCTATTCCCCCTATATCGCGCACCGCGGCGGCGGCCGCCTGGCGCCCGAAAACACCCTGGCCGCCATGCGCGTCGGCGCGGCCCACGGCTTCACCATGTTCGAATTCGACGTCAAGCTCAGCCGCGACAATGTCGAGGTGTTGCTGCACGACGACGACGTGGACCGCACCAGCAATGGCCACGGCCCGGCGGCGTCCAAGACGTACGCAGAGCTGGCCCAGCTGGACGCCGGCGGCTGGTATTCGCCGCAGTACGCGGGTGAACCCGTCCCTACTTTCTCGGCGGTGGCGCGCTATGCGCTGGCCAACGGCATCGCCTGCAATGTCGAGATCAAGCCCTGCCCGGGCCGCGAAGCCGAGACCGGCGCGGCCGTGGCGCGCGCGGCCGCCGCGCTGTGGCAGGACGCCCAACCCGCCCCGCTGCTGTCCTCGTTCGCCGAGCCCGCGCTGCACGCGGCCCGCGGCGCCGCTCCGCAGTTGCCCCGCGCGCTGCTGGTGGAACGCGTGCCGGCCGACTGGCTCGAACGGCTGCGCAAATACGACTGCATCGCGCTGAACATCAACCAGCGCGACGCCACCCCCGAGCTGATCGACGCCGTGCACCAGGCCGGCTACCGCATCGCCGCCTGGACCGTCAACGACCCGGCCCGCGCCCGGCTGCTGCTGGATTGGGGCATGGACGCCATTTTCACCGACGAGCTGGCCGCGATCCGGCCCGCCGCCTGACGCGGAGCCCTCTTGTTCAGTTACCGACACGCCTTTCACGCCGGCAACCACGCCGACGTCCTCAAGCACGCCATTCTGGTCCACGTGCTGGACTACATGAATCGCAAGGAAGCCCCCTATTGGGTCGTGGACACCCACGCCGGCGCCGGCCTGTACGCGCTCGGCAGCGACTGGGCCAGCAAGAACGCCGAGCATGCCGACGGCGTGGCGCGCCTGTGGGAGCTCGCCGGCCTGCCCCCGCTGCTGTCCGACTATGTGGCCCGCATCCGCGACTACAACACGGACGGCGTCCTGCGCCATTACCCGGGCTCGCCCTGGCTGACCCTGGATGTGCTGCGCGAACGCGACCGGCTGCGCCTGTTCGAGATGCACCCGAGCGAATCGGACGTGCTGGTCAGAAACCTGGAGCGGCGCAACGAGCGCACCGCCCTGCGCCAGACCACGGTCTTCGCCGCGGACGGCTTCGAAGGCGTCAAGGCGCTGCTGCCGCCGCCGACGCGCCGCGGCCTGGTCCTCATCGACCCATCCTACGAGGACAAGCAGGACTACCGGCGCACGCTGACTGCCGTGCGCGAAGGCGTCAAGCGCTTTGCCACCGGCACCTTCGCCGTCTGGTATCCGCTGGTGCAGCGCCGCGAGGCATCGGAGATGGCGCGCCAGCTGGAGCGGCTGCCGGTCAAGAGCTGGCTGCACGCCACGCTGACCGTGCGCAAGCCCGCCGCCGACGGCTTCGGGCTGCACGGCAGCGGCATGTTCCTGGTAAATCCGCCCTGGACGCTGCACGACGCGCTCAAGCCTGCCATGCCGCTGCTGGCGCGCGAACTGGCCCAGGACGACCGGGCCGGTTTCACGCTGCAGTACCGCGAGAACCCCTGAGACGCCGGGCGGCTCAGGCGGCCAGGCGCTGCGGTCGCGCCTGGCCCAGGCGCGCCGCGGCGTCGCGCAAGGCGGTGCGCAAACCTTCTTCCACCACGGGGTGGTAGAACGGCATTTCCAGCATCTGCGCCACCGTCAGCGACTGCTGCGCCGCCCAGGCCAGCAGGTGGCCGATGTGCTCGGCGCTGGGGCCGACCATCTCCGCGCCCAGGAAGCGCCCCGTTTCGATATCGGCATAGACGCGCAGCATGCCGCGGTTGCGCAGCATGACCCGCGAACGGCCCTGGTCGCCAAAATCGACTTCGCCAGCCACGAAGGTATCGCTTTCCAGCCGCGCGAACGGCGTGCCCACCAGCGCGATCTGCGGATCGGAGAACACCACGCCCAGCGCCGCCCGGCGCATGCCCGGCGCGACCTCCGGATAGCGCGCGGCGTTCTCGCCGGCGATGCGCCCTTCGTCGGCCGCTTCGTGCAGCAAAGGCGCGTCGGCGTTGGCGTCGCCGGCGATGAACACCGGCGCCTGGCCCGCCTGCATGGTGTGGCGGTCGAAATGCGGCACGCCGCGCGCATCGAGCGCCAGGCTGGTGTTGTGCAGATCGAGGCCATCGACATTGGGACGCCGGCCGGTCGCCACCAGGGCGTAGTCGAAACGTTCGGTGCGCTCGGTATTGTCCAGCGCCACGTAGCGCACTTCGACCTCGTCGCCGATGCGCTTGGTTTCCAGCACACGCGCGTCCGGATCCAGGTAGAACTCCTCCTGGAAGGCCTTGCGGGCGCTCTGGCGCACGCGCGGGTCGGTGATGCCGCCCAGGCTGCCGCTTACGCCGAACACGCGCACCTGCACGCCCAGGCGCGCCAGCGCCTGGCCCAGTTCCAGTCCGATCACGCCGGGCCCGAACACCGCCACGCGCGCCGGCAGCGCGTCCCAGGCGAATACGTCGTCGTTGACCACCAGGCGGTCGCCCAGGGCCAGGAACGGCGGGGGCACCGCGGGCCGCGAGCCGCTGGCGATGACCACGCTGCCGGCGCGCACCTCGGTATGCCCGTCCACGCGCAACACCGTGTCCTCGGCAAAGCGCGCCATGCCGCGCAGCTTGTCCTCGGCCGGGATGTTCTCCACCCCCTCCAGCACGAAACCGACGAAGCGGTCGCGCTCGGCCTTGACACGCGCCATCACCTGCGCGCCGTCGATCCGCACCGCGCCATCGATGTGCACACCGAAGGGGCCGCCGTGGGACGCCGCATGGGCCGCCTCGGCGGCCGCGATCAACAGCTTGGACGGCATGCAGCCCACGCGCGCGCAAGTCGTGCCGTACTGGCCGCCTTCGATCAGCAAGGCGCGCTTGCCGGCGGCGCGCGCGGCGCGATAGGCCGCCAGGCCGGCCGTGCCGGCACCTATGATGGCCACGTCAGTATGCAAGGTTTTCATCGATTATCCTCATGAGTGCGGGCGAGCCGCCCAGGCGGCGCGCGGACAGGCAGACGCGCTGGCCGCCGCAAGGCGGCCAGCGTCGGCATGAAGGGAGGGGAAAGCCGGCGGCAGCGCCGCCGGCCAGGCATCAGGCCAGGTAGGCCTTGAGGGCGTCGAAACCGCCGATCAGCTTGCCATTGATGAACACCTGGGGCGCGGTATCGCCACCCGAGACGGCGCCGATCACACGGCCGCGCACCTTGTTGTCGAGCGGGATCTCGATCGGATCGAACCCCTTGCCCTTGAGCAGGGCCTTGGCATCGACGCAGAACGGGCAGCCCGGCTTCGAGAACACCACGACCTGGTCGGGCTTCCTGGCCTGCGGCGCGATGTAGGCGAGCATCGTGTCGGCGTCCGAGACTTCGAACGGATCGCCTTCCTTCTCGGGCTCGATGAACATCTTCTCGACCACGCCGTCCTTGACCAGCATGGCATAACGCCAGCTGCGCTTGCCGAAGCCCAGGTCCTTCTTGTCGACCAGCATGCCCATGCCCTCGGTGAAGTCGCCGTTGCCGTCGGGCAGCAGCGTCACATTGTCGGATTCCTGGTCTTTGGCCCACTCGTTCATGACGAAGGTGTCGTTGACGGAAACGCAGACAATGCTGTCGACGCCGGCGGCGAAGAAGGCGGGAGCCAGTTCGTTGTAGCGCGGCAGGTGCGTGGACGAGCAGGTCGGCGTGAAGGCGCCGGGCAGCGAGAACACCACGACGGTCTTGTTCTTGAACACGTCATCGGTCGTCACCTGTTTCCAGGCATTGTTTTCACGGACGGGAAACGTCACGCTCGGTACACGTTGGCCTTCGCGATTCTGCAGCATTCATATCTCCTTGGATCGGGTTTGCGGCTTCTGTGGAACAACCACCATGAAGACATGATAAGCGCTAACTATCAATTAATCAAATTTAATAAATCTAATTAATTGATAGCCTAAAACAATCGAAATATAAATTCTGATTAAACCGTTTGTGCATCATAGCCGGCGGCGCGGATCGCCTGGGCGACCGGCTCGGCCGCCGCCGCCCCTTCCACCGTCACGCGGCGCGCCGCCAGGTCGATCCGGACCAGCGCCTGGGGCATGGCCTGCTGCACCGCCTGCGTGATGCTCTTGACGCAATGGCCGCAGGTCATGTCGGGAACGTGAAAGGCGATAGTCATGGTTTTCTCCTGGGTGGGGCCGGCCTGGCGCCGGCGGACAGCGTCCGGCTTCGAACGTTACGGAGAGCTTAAACCTTCCCATGATGTTAAGGTCAAGCGTAGAATGGAAGCGACGCCTTCCATGCGGGAAGGCGCGCAACCGGCCAGCCGTCGGCGGCCAAGGACACCGCCCATGAATATCGGAGACGCCGCCCAGGCCTCGGGCATTTCGGCCAAGATGATCCGCTACTACGAAAGCATCGGACTGATCGGCCCTGCCGCGCGAACCGAATCCGGCTATCGCGTCTATGGCGATGCCGAGCTGCATACGCTGCGCTTCGTGCGTCGCGCACGCGACCTCGGTTTCTCGGTCGAGCAGATGAACGAACTGCTGGCGCTGTGGCGCGACCGCAGCCGCGCCAGCGCCGACGTCAAGCGCATCGCCCTGGAACATGTCGCCACCCTGGAACGCAAGGCGGACGAATTGCGCCAGATGGCCGACACGCTGAAGCACCTGGCGCACCATTGCCATGGCGACACACGGCCCGACTGCCCGATCATCGAAGAACTGAGCAGCACCGGGCAGCGCTGAACGCCGCTGCCCGCGGAACCGCCTCAGGCGGCGGCCGCCTCGGCCAGGCGCTCGGCCTGCTCGCGCGCCTTCTGCCGCGCCTGTTCCTGCGCGTGCAGCACCGCCGCCTCGTCGAGCGACTCGAACACCGCGATCGACTCGACGTGGCCGGTGTGCGGGAACATGTTGATGACGCCGGCGCTGCGCAGCGCATAGCCGCCTTCGTGCACCATGATGGCGGCGTCGCGCGCCAGGGTGGCCGGGTTACAGGAGACGTACACGATGCGGCGCGGCCGCTCGCCCGGGGCCAGCAGCGACAGCGCCTGCGCGACAGCCTGCGCGCCTTCCCGCGGCGGGTCGATCAGCATGCGGTCGAAGTAGCCCAGCCCGCGCAGCCATTGCACATCGACCTCGAACAGGTTGAGCGTGGCGAAGCTGGTACGCGCGGCCAGTCCATGGCGCGCCGCCGCCTCGTGCGCGCGGTCGGTCAGCGCCTTGCTGCCTTCCACGCCTACCGCCTCGCGCCCCTGGGTGGCCAGCGGCAGCGTGAAATTGCCCAGGCCGCAGAACAGGTCCGCCACGCGGTCCTGCGGCTGCACATCCAGCAGCTTCAGGGCGCGCGACACCATGGCGCGGTTGATGGCGTGGTTGACCTGGGTGAAGTCCGTCGGCCTGTAAGGCATGCGCAGCCCGAACTCCGGCAGGGTATAGGCAAGCGCGTCGGCATGCTCGCGCTCCAGTGGATGCACGGTATCCGGGCCCTTGGACTGCAGCCACCACTGCACCCCGTGCTCGGCGGCAAACGCGCGCAGCACGGCGATATCGCCATCGGTCAGCGGCAGCAGGTGGCGCAACACCAGCACGATCGTCTCGTCGCCCAGCGCGACCTCGATCTGGGGCATGCGGTCCGGCGCCGACATCGCCGCGATCATGGCGCGCAGGGGCAGCAGCAGGCGGCTGACCGCGGGCGGCAGCACATGGCATTCGCGCATGTCGGCCACGTAGCTGCTCTTGCGTTCATGAAAGCCCACCAGCACCCCGCCCTTCTTGGGCACGACGCGCACCGACAGGCGGGCGCGATAGCGGTAGCCCCAGGTGGGCCCATGGAGCGGCGGCAGGATGCGGGCCGGCTTGAGCTTGCCCACGTGCCAGAAGGTGTCTTCGAGCGCGCGCTGCTTGATGGCGACCTGGGCCGCGGGCGCCAGGTGCTGCATGGCGCAGCCGCCGCAAACGCCGAAATGCGGGCAGCGCGGCACCGCGCGCTGCGAGGACGGCCGCAGGATCTCCTCGACCTTGGCAATCTCGTAGGACGGCTTGCGGCGCACCGTCTGCGCCGTGACCCGCTCGCCGGGCAAGGCGCCTTCCACGAACAGCACCTTGCCGTCACGGTGGGCTATTCCCCGGGCCTCGAGGTCCAGGGATTCAATATTCAAAACGTCGACCATCTCGCACAGTCCAGATACACAGGCAGGCCGGCATTGTAAAAGAGCGCGGGCCATGCCGGAAACGGCTGTCCGGACGGACGTCCGGGCCCCGGGCGGGCCGGACGTCCCGGGCGGCGCCTCAGAAGGTCCGCGCCACCGAAAACACCGCGCCCAGCCTGCCCGAAGGGTGCCCGTTCTTGGTGGGCAGCCAGTTGTCGCGGCTCGCGCCCACGGCGGCCAGGCCCAGCACCCAGCCGCTCAGGTCCTTGGTCACGCCCAGCTTGTAGTCCACGTAGTGGCCCAGCGCGTCGCCGTCCATGTCCCGGGCCTTTTTCAGCTTCTGGTAGCCCAGGTGGCCGACCAGCCCCCAGCCATCGCCCAGGTCGAACGTCGCCGTGCCGTCCAGGTACCAGGTGCCCTTGGTGTCGGGCGTGCTGAAGAAGTCGCCGGGCGTGTACGAGTACTTCAGCGAGTAGTTCGCATAGCTCACGCCCAGGTACAGATCGGTGTTGTTGTAGTTGCCGCCCTTGGGCGAACTGGAGCCCGGGTAGTAGTAGTGCAGCACGCCCACGTCCAGGCCGACGCCGCCGCCGACCTCGCCCTTCCAGCCGCCGTAGAAGTCCATTTCGAGATTGCCGTCGGTGAAGACGAAGTCGGAGACGTTCGAGTTCCAGTTGCCCAGGTAGAGGCCGGAAGTGTGGTTCAGGTCGAACCCCAGCTGGATGGCGGGCCGGAAATCGGTCTGCGAATAACCCCGGAAACGGTAGTCGCTGACCATGGCGGCGTTGCCGCTCAGCGAGAATCCCGCCCCCAGGTCGGTCGGCTCGGCGCGCGCGCCCGCGGCGGCGCAGACGGCCAGTACCAGGGGCAAGGCGAACAAGGGCTTTTTCATGATGTGCGGTTCCTGATCGATTGGAATAAGGACGCGGCATGCAGCCGTCCTCCCAGCCGCCGGGCAAGTCCCCTCCCCTGGCGGCTTACCGCAGGAAAAGCACATTCCATGCCAGCCCCGCCGCGCCGGCATGGCGCGCGCGCAGGGTGGCGCGCCGCACCGCCGCGGTGCACGCCGCGACCCGGCGTCGCCTTGTTTCGGCGCACGGCGCGCCAGGCTGGCCCGCGCGCCCACGCAAACGCCCCGGGGCTTTGCAGCCCCGGGGCGTCATCCCTGCGGGTTGGCGCGGGTCAGTTCGCCGTGGCGGCGCCGGCCGGCGCGGCGGACTGGCCGCCTTCGGCGTGCCGCTTCTGCATGCGTTCCTGCATGCGGGCGTGGCGCTCGCTCATGCGGGCCTGGTTGGCCTTGGCGATCTCGGTGACCTGGCCACGCTGGGCCTCGTTCAGGCTGTCCCAGACCGCCAGCCATTTGTCGCGTACCTGGGTGGCCTGGGTGCGGAACTGCTCATGCCGCTTGTCCGACTCAGCCAACAGCGCGCGCGGATCCAGCTTGCCGGCGTCGAGTTGCGCTTTCAGCGCGTCGCGGCCCGTGGCGCCGGCGTCGCGGCGGCTCTTGTGCATGTCGCGTTGCGCCTGGCGGGCCTGGTCGACCAGCCCCTGCTGCTGCGCGTCCAGCTTGAGCGACTCGATCTGCGCCTTGGACAGCGGGCCGACGCCCGGCAGCCAGACGCCGTCGCGCATCATCTTCTTGTGGTGGTGCCGGCCCTGCTCCTTCATATGGCCGGCCGCGGGGCCTTCCTGGGTGGCCGCAAGGGCGGGAGCCGCCACGACGCCCGCCGAAAGCGCCAGGGTCAGGCCTGCCAGAGTGGAACGGATAGCGTGTCGGGACATGGTGATCTCCTGAAAGGTTGAAACGCGCTGCCATTGTGCGGGCGGCGCGGTTTCAGCCGGGTTTCGCCCCCGGCCCATCTGTTTCAGTCGATTGCCGACGCGCCTTACGCGTCGTCCCAGGCCGCCAGGTATTCCTTCCAGTGCGGCGCGTCGCTGGCCGCGAGCGTGTCGCGCACCAGCGCGATCTCGGCGTCATAGGCGACGCGGTCGAGCTCGCCGCGCAGGAAGCGGAAGCGGCAATACACCAGCCAGGTATTGACCACGTCGGTCTCGCAGTAGGCGCGCACTTCGTCGGCCTTGCCCTGGTTCCAGGCTTCCCAGACCTTGCTGCCGTCCATGCCCAGCTTGCCGGGAAAGCCGCACAGCTTGGCCAGTTCGTCCAGCGGCGCATTGGCGCGGCCGTTGTACTTGGCCAGCAAGTCCATCAGGTCGATGTGGCGGTTGTGATAGCGGCTGATGTAGTTGTTGAACTTGAAGTCGCGGTCTTCGTCGCCCATGTCCCAATAGCGCGGCGCCGGCACGCCGTGGATCAGGCTGCGGTAGTGCAGCACCGGCAAGTCGAAGCCGGACCCGTTCCAACTGACCAGTCGCGGCGTGTAGCGCTCGATGGTCTTGAAAAAACCCGACAGCAGCGTCGCCTCGGGGTCGTCGGGCTGGCCCAGCGTCTTGACGCGGAAGCCCTGGTCGTCGCGGAACACGCATCCGACCACCGCGACCTGGTGCAGGTGCAAGGGCAGGAAGTCGTGCCCCACCGCTTCGCGGCGCGCGGCGAAGGCGCGCTCGACCACTTCCAGGTCGGACACCTCGCCGCCCCATTCGTTGAGCCGGCGCAGGCCGGCCACGTCGGGGATGGTCTCCAGGTCGAAGACGAGCGTGGGCGTCATCGCGGCGGCAGGTACTGCATGGGGTCGACCGGCGTGCCCTGGCGACGGATCTCGAAATGCAGGCGCGGCGACGTGGTGTCGGTCTGGCCGATTTCGGCGATCTTGGCGCCGCGCTTGACGTTCTGGCCGGTCTTGACCAGCAGCGCACGGTTGTGCGCGTAGGCCGTGATGAAGCCGTTCTGGTGGTTGATGATGATCAGGTTGCCCAGGCCGCGCACGCCATTGCCGCTGTACATCACCTTGCCATCGGCCGCAGCGATCACCGGGTCGCCCAGCGAGCCGGCCAGGTCGATGCCCTTGGTGTTGCTGTTGAAGGTCTGCAGGATGGCGCCATTGGCCGGCCAGCCCCAGTTGATGACGGCGGCATCGGCCGCGCGCGCGGGCTTGGGATCGGGCACCGTCGCCGCGGGCGGTGTGGTGGCGCCGCCGGTTTCCCCGCCGGCGCCGGCTTCCATGCCGCCGGCCGGCGTTTCGGTGGTTCCCTGGTCCAGCGGCTTGGGCTGCGGCTTGGTGGAGGTCACCGGCGTGGTCTGCGCGCCGCCGGCGCCCGAGCTCGACAGGCGCAGCACCTGGCCGACACTGATCTGGTTGGGATCGGTGAGGTTGTTCCAGCGCTTGAGGTTCTCGATATCGACGTTGTTGGCGCGCGCGATCTTGTAGAGCGTATCGCCAGGCTTGACGACATAGCTGCCGTCGGTCGGGCCGGAGGCGCCCGGCTGCCCGGCGAGGTCCACCACGGGCGCGCGCGGCCCCTTGGAAGCGCAGCCGGCCAGCAAGACGATGGCCAGCATGCCCGCCCAGAGAACCGGGCGGGAAGCGGCGGCGGCGGATGCGCCTGCCACGGATTGGGATTCGGTCAGTTGCAACTGCCCGTTGAGCATACGATTCTCCTGTTTGCTCAAGATTGTATTCCGGCCCTGAGGGGCACAAAACGTACAGCTTCGAGTTCTTTTCGGTTCCAGGCGGTGGCCCCGGTGCGTTCGATCAGCACCAGCCGCTGGTGGGTGGACCCCTCGGGCGCGATCAGCCGCCCGCCCGGCGCGAGCTGGTCCAGCAAGGCCTGCGGAATGGCCAGGCCCGCCGCAGCCACAACAATAGCATCGAACGGCGCCACGCCGGGCACGCCCAGCATGCCGTCGCCATGGATCAGGCGCACCCGGGTAGCCAGGCGCAGCGCCCGCAGATGGCCGCGCGCCAGCTCGTACAGGCCGCGGATGCGCTCGATGGCGTGCACCTCGCGCACGATCTGGGCCAGTACCGCCGCCTGGTAGCCGCAGCCGGCGCCGACCTCGAGGACCCGGGCCGGGGCGCGGTCCTCGCAAACGGCGGCGATCATGCGCGCCACCACCCACGGCTGCGAAATGGTCTGCGAGTGCCCGATGGGCAGCGCCGCGTCTTCGTAGGCGCGGCTGGCCAGCGCTTCGTCGACGAACAGATGGCGCGGCACCGCCGCCATGGCGTTGAGCACCCGCTCGTCGACGATGCCCTGCGTACGCAGCCGCTGCACCATGGCCTGGCGCAGCCGGTCGGAGTTCAGGCCCAGGTTGCCGCTGGCCAGCGGCGCTGGCTGCGCGGGCGCGCGCGGCAAGGCGCCGGCCGAAATGCGGGTGTTGCTGTTGGCCGGCGTGATGCCG
Source organism: Bordetella genomosp. 6 (assembly GCF_002119705.1). Lineage (NCBI taxonomy): Bacteria > Pseudomonadati > Pseudomonadota > Betaproteobacteria > Burkholderiales > Alcaligenaceae > Bordetella > Bordetella genomosp. 6. The sequence continues at coordinate 1,972,955 of NZ_CP021107.1, read as the reverse complement.
GGCGCGAGGCGGCCCGGCGGGTCTACGCGTTTACGCATAGCGGCTCCGCCCAGTTGCGCACGTCGTCGAGCTGACTGTGCTGGGTCAGGTCCAGGCGCAGCGGCGTCACCGAAACCTGTCCCTGCGCCGTGGCGTGGAAGTCCGTTCCCGGGGTGGCGTCGGCGGCCAGGCCGACCGGGCCTATCCAGTACACCGTGTCGCCATAGGGCGTGGTGGTGCGCACCACCGGCTCGGAAGGATGGCGCTTGCCCAGCCGCGTGACGGCGTAGCCTTTTATGTCCTCGTAGCGGCGATTGGGGATATTGACGTTGAGCAGGACCGGCGCGACCAGCGGCTGCGCGATCTGGCGCTCGACCACCTGGCGGGCGGCGCGCGCGGCCGATTCGATGTGCTGCCAGCCTTTCTCGATCAGCGAGAAGGCGATCGAGGGAATACCGAACAGATAGCCCTCGCTGGCCGCGGCCACCGTGCCGGAATAAAGCGTGTCGTCGCCCATGTTGGCGCCGTTGTTGATGCCGGACACCACCAGGTCGGGGCGCGCATCCATCAGGCCGGTCAACGCGACGTGCACGCAATCGGACGGCGTGCCATTGACGTAGATGAAGCCGTTGGCCGCGGTGCGCACCGTCAGCGGCCGGTTCAGGGTCAGGGAATTCGAAGCGCCGCTGTGATTCGTCTCCGGCGCGACCACGGTCAGTTCGCCCAGCCCGGATAGCGCCTCGACCAGCGCCTCCAGCCCGGGAGCGTTGTAACCATCGTCGTTTGAAACCAGAATACGCATCAATCTTCCTGAATCGTGGGGATCGCCACAAACCGCGACCGATTGTACCGTCATGAAGCGGCATCATCGCGTCGGAATCGCCGCGCGATGTAGAATCCGCAGCCAAACGACGCAACCGTAACGGAATGCCTGCCACCATGGTCCTGACCGCCCCTTCGCTCCTGTCCAGTTCGGCACTGATCGTCCTGGCCTATCTGATCGGCTCCATCCCCTTTGCCGTGGTGGTCAGCAAGCTGATGGGCCTGCAGGATCCGCGCAGTTACGGCTCCGGCAACCCGGGCGCCACCAATGTGCTGCGCACCGGCAACAAGACGGCCGCCGCGCTGACCCTGCTGGGCGACGCGGCCAAGGGCTGGTTCGCGCTGTGGCTGGCCCGCGCGCTGGTCCCCGAGCTCTCCTGGGGCGCCTACGCGCTGGTGGCGCTGGCGGTATTCCTGGGCCACCTCTACCCCTTGTTCCTGCGCTTCAAGGGCGGCAAGGGCGTCGCCACGGCCCTGGGCGTCCTGATGGCGATCGAGCCGTGGCTGGCCGTGGCCACCATCGCGACCTGGCTGATCGTGGCCGTGTTCTCCCGCTATTCTTCCCTGGCGGCCCTGGTTGCCGCATTCTTCGCGCCCGTCTACTACGTATTCGGCTCGGGCGCCGCCTGGCATGCGCGGCTGGAAGTCGGCCTGGCCATCGCCGTGATCAGCGCCCTGCTGTTCTACCGCCACCGCGCCAACATCGCGCGGCTGCTCAAGGGCACCGAGAGCCGCATCGGGAAGAAGAAGTAACCCACTCAGGCGCCTGTCCCGGCGCGGGCAGGCGCCTGCCGACCGCCGACCCGCATGGGCAGCGACACCTGCGGCAAGGGTGCCGGTCCCCGCCGGGACAGGCACCCCGTCAGCCTACCCGGCCTGGATCTCGGCCAGATCCCAGCGCGGCCGCACCGTGAAGGCATGGTCGCCCTCGCGCAGGTCGGCCAGCCCGGCCTTGACCCGCTCGGCCGCCGCGAACGCGATCATGGCGCCGTTGTCCGTGCATAGCGATAGCGGCGGAAAATAGGCTTCGGCCCGCAAGGGCTTGAGCGCGCGCGCCAGGTGCGCGCGCAGCAGCGCGTTGGCGCCCACCCCACCGGCCACCACCAGGCGGCGCAGGCCCGTCTGCTTCAAGGCGCGGATGGCCTTGGCCGCCAGCACCTCGACGATGGCGGCCTGCGTTGCCGCCGCCAGGTCGGCGCGATCCTGCTGGCCCAGTTCGCCGCCGTCGCGCGTGGCCGCCTTCACACGGGTAAGGACCGCGGTCTTCAACCCGCTGAAGCTGAAATCCAGGTCGCCGCTGTGCAGCATGGGGCGCGGCAGGTCGTAGCGGCTGGCGTCGCCCTGCTCGGCCATGCGCGCCAGCGCGGGGCCCCCCGGATAGCCCAGGCCCATCAGCTTGGCCGATTTGTCGAAAGCCTCGCCGGCGGCGTCGTCCAGCGTCTCGCCCAGCAATTCATAGCGGCCCACGCCGTCGACCCGCATCAACTGGGTATGCCCGCCCGAGACCAGCAGGGCCACGAACGGAAACTCGGGGCGCGGCTCGGCCAGCAACGGCGACAGCAGATGCCCTTCCAGGTGGTGGATGCCGATGGCCGGCAGCGCGCGCGACCAGGCCAGCGCCTGGGCCACGCTGGCGCCCACCAGCAGGGCGCCGGCCAGGCCCGGGCCGGCGGTGTAGGCCACCGCGCCCACGTCGTCCAGGGTCAGGCCCGCCTCGGCCAGCACCTGGCGGGTCAGCGGCACGACGCGCCGGATGTGGTCGCGCGAGGCGAGTTCGGGCACCACGCCACCATATTCCTGGTGCATGGCGATCTGGGTATGCAGGGCGTGCGCAAGCAGGCCGCGCTCGGTGCAGACGGCGGCCACGCCGGTTTCGTCGCACGAGCTTTCAAAGCCGAGAATGATCATGGGCGCAGAGTTTACAACCAGGGTCCGCGGGCCCTGGTGCGAAAATACGGGTTTTGCGCTTACATTATCGCCTGCGCGGCAGGCGGCGCCGGCGCAAACACAACAACCGCTCTCAAACCCCCGGGGACTTCCATGCTGGAGAAGCTATTCCAACTGCGTGACCATGCCACGACCGTACGCACGGAGATCGTGGCCGGGCTGACGACATTCCTCACGATGTCGTACATCATCTTCCTGAACCCCGACATCCTGTCGAGCACCGGCATGGATCGCAATGCCGTGTTCGTGGCGACCTGCCTGGCCGCCGCGCTGGGTTCGCTGATCATGGCGCTGGTGGCCAACTGGCCCATCGGCATGGCGCCGGGCATGGGCCTGAACGCGTTCTTCGCGTTCACGGTGGTCAAGACTATGGGCTACACCTGGGAGCAGGCGCTGGGCGCCGTGTTCATCTCGGGCATCATCTTCCTGTTCCTGACCATCTCGGGCATCCGCGCCTGGCTCATCCGCGGCATCCCGCATTCGCTGCGCAGCGCCATCGCCGCAGGGATCGGGCTGTTCCTGGCCATCATCGCGCTGTCCAACGCCAACATCGTCGTCGCGCACCCCGCCACCAAGGTGACACTGGGCGACCTGCGCGAGCCCGGCCCGCTGTTCGCCATCCTGGGCTTTTTCATCATCGCGGCGCTGGACGCGCTGCGCGTGCGCGGCGCCATCCTGATCGGCATCCTGTCGGTGACCGTGCTGTCCATGCTGCTGGGCTACAACCAGTTCAACGGCATCTTCTCCTCGCCGCCCAGCCTGGCGCCGACGTTCATGCAGCTGGACATCCTGGGCGCCCTGCACACGGGCTTCGTGCATGTGATCCTGGTGTTCGTGCTGGTCGAGGTGTTCGACGCCACCGGCACGCTGATGGGCATCGCCAAGCGCGCCGGCCTGGTGCCGGAAGACCGCCCCAACCGCCTGGGACGCGCGCTGTTTGCCGACAGCACCGCCATCGTGGCCGGCTCGATGCTGGGCACCAGCAGCACCACCGCCTATGTGGAAAGCGCCTCGGGCGTGCAGGCGGGCGGCCGCACCGGCCTGACGGCGCTGGTCGTGGCGCTGCTGTTCCTGGCCGCGCTTTTCATCGCGCCGCTGGCCGGCTCGGTGCCCGCCTACGCCACCGCGCCGGCGCTGCTGTACGTCGCCGGCCTGATGATGCGCGAGCTGATCGACATCGACTGGAACGACGTGTCCGAGGCCACGCCGGCCGCGCTGACCGCGCTGGTCATGCCGTTCACCTACTCCATCGCCAACGGCCTGGCCTTCGGTTTCATCAGCTACGTGGTGCTCAAGACCTGCACCGGCCGCATCCGCGAAGTGCACCCGGCCACCTGGCTGGTGGCGATCCTGTTCATCGTCCGCTACGCCTTCTTCCCCGAATAAGGCAGGACCGCGCCTCGTCCCGCAAGCAGGCCGCCTCGGGCGGCCTGCCTGTTTTCGAGGCCGTCAATCGCCGCGATACAGCGAGGCTATCGACCCGATGGCGCCCAAGGTTGTTCGGGTGCGCGGTTGAAATCGCCGATACACTCTCCATATATTCCTGACCCGTCGGGCGCGCCGCGCCGCGACACAACCGGAGCACCCGCATGAGTGTATTGGCCAGCGTACCGTTCTCGGTCCTCGACCTTGCCCCCATCGTGCAGGGCGGCACGGCCGCGCAGGCGTTTCGCAACACCGTCGACCTGGCGCGCCACGTCGAAGGCTGGGGCTATCGCCGTTTCTGGCTGGCCGAGCACCACAACATCACCGGCGTGGCCAGCAGCGCCACGGCGGTGCTGATCGGCCACGTCGCCGCGCACACCAGCACGCTGCGGGTGGGCTCGGGCGGCGTGATGCTGCCCAACCACGCGCCGCTCATCATCGCCGAGCAGTTCGGCACCCTGGAGAGCCTGTTTCCCGGCCGCATCGACCTGGGCCTGGGCCGCGCGCCCGGCAGCGACGGAGCCACCCAGCAGGCGCTGCGGCGCGGGCCGCGCAGCGGCCTGGACTTCCCCGAACTGCTGCACGAGCTGCGCGCGTACCTGGCGCCGGCGCGGCCGGGCCAGCCGGTGCGCGCGATTCCCGGCGCCGGCACCGACGTGCCCATCTGGCTGCTGGGCTCGAGCGATTTCAGCGCGCGGCTGGCCGCCGAGCTAGGCCTACCCTTCTCGTTCGCGGGACATTTCTCCCCCGAGGGCATGGCCGCCATGCGCCTGTATCGGCAACTGTTCAAGCCGTCGGAGACGCTGGCGCGTCCCCATGCCATGATAGGCGTGCCGGTGGTGGCGGCCGACACCGACGAACAGGCACGATTCCTGTCCACCACCCAGCAACTGAAGTTCCTGTCCCTGATCCGCGGCAACCGCCTGCCGCTGCAGCCGCCGGTGGAAAGCATGGACGGCGTATGGAACGAGTGGGAACGCTCGGCGGTCCAACAAAGACTGGGCGCGGCCATCGTGGGCGGCCCCGATACGGTCAAGCGCGAACTGGAAACCCTGGTCGCGCAGACCCAGGCCGACGAGGTCATGATCGTTTCCGATTTTTACGACTTTTCCGATCGGTTGCGTTCGTACGAGATCGTCGCCTCGCTCAAGCAGGACGCAGGCGTATCGACCCGCACCGCGAACGCCTGACCGGCACGGCGCGGGATCGCGCCACGCGTTTCGCCCACCGACCACGGACGGAACATCCACCGCGCGGCCCCGGCCGCGCCAACCGGGCCCACCGGCCCCAGACGCCACCCCACGCGGGCGGCAAGGACGACACGCATGAGCATCGTTGAACTGACCAAGGACACCTTCCAGGACGCCATCACGCCCGACGGCACCCTGATCATCGACTTCTGGGCCCCCTGGTGCGGCCCCTGCCGCGGCTTCGCCCCCGTGTTCGAGCAGGCCGCCGAGCAGCACCCCGACGTGACCTTCGCCAAGGTCAATACCGACGTCGAACAGGAACTGGCCGGCGCGCTGGGCATCCGCTCGATCCCGACCCTGATGGTGTTTCGCGAGAAAGTCCTGCTGTTTTCGCAACCCGGCGCCCTGTCGGCCGGCCAGCTCGGCGAACTGCTGACCAAGGTCAAGGAAGTCGACATGGCCGAGGTGCATCGCGATATCGCGCAAGCGCGCGAAAACGGCGAAGGCGAACAGGCCTGAGGCCGCGGCGGGCCCGGTTCAGGCCTGCACGTCCCAGCCGCCGCGCCCGCGGGTGATGTTGGCGAATGTGCGCGCCAGCTCTTCGAGCGCGGCGCGCGGGACTTCCAGTTCCAGTTGCGCGCCGTCGGCGTCGAAGGTTTCGCTGCGCACGCTGGCGCCTGCCTGCGCCAGCCGCGCCTGCAGCAGCGGCAGTTCGGCAAAGCCGCAGCGGCAGCGCACCGTCGCCAGCGCGATGACCGGCAGGCGCTCGCCGGCGCGCAGGCAGTTGGCGGCGCAGCCGCCATAGGCGCGCACCAGGCCGCCTGCGCCCAGCTTGATGCCGCCGAACCAGCGCACCACCAGCACCGCCACGCGGTCCAGGCCCTGCCCGTCTATGGCCTGCAGAATGGGCCGCCCGGCGGTGCCGCCCGGCTCGCCGTCGTCATTGAAGCGGTATTCGTTGCCGATGCGGTAGGCCCAGCAATTGTGCGTGGCCGCCGGATCGCTGTGCGCGGCAAAATGCGCCATGGCCTCGGCGATCGTGCCCACGGGCGCGGCATAGGCGGCAAAGCGGCTTTTCTTGATTTCTTCCTGGTGGCGGCAGGCGGCGGCAAGCGTGTGCATCATACGGCGCCATTGTACGTGGCGGCGCCGTGCGCGCCGCTTAGCCGTGGCAGTCGGGCACTTCCTGGTCCAGGTACACGTCGAAGGCCACGTCGCGGGCCCATTTGGCCGTCATGGCCGTCCAGGCGCCATCGCGGCGCCAGGCCTGCATCTGCGCGGCCAGCCAGGCCGCGTCGCCGGGCGCGGCCAGCCATACCAATTCGGCGCGCGGGCCTTGCGGCGCCAGGGTGGCCGAGAATTTCTTCCATTCGGGAAACTTCATCAGCGGCGCCCACACCGCGTCGTCAATCAACGCCAGGTCGCAGGCGCCTTCGCGCACCGCCACCAGCGCATCGGACGGCGCGCGATAGGTGCGCACGGTCGCGCCGTGGCGCTGCGCCAGCGCCTGCGCTGCTTGCGCGGCGTCGGCCATGCACACGCTGTGCCCGGCCACGTCCTGCCAGCGCCGCAGCGCGGTATCGCCACGGATGACGGCCTTGGGCGCGGTGGCGTAGCCGGTCCCGACCACGGCCATGCCGGGCGCCTGCGCGGCCAGCGGCGCGCCGTCGCGCCGATCCGCCAGCACCAGGTCGACCGCGCCCGAGGCCAGCTGCCCGGCGGCGTCGCCGGCCGCCAGGCGGCGCAACTGCAGCGGCAGGCCCAGTTGCCGGGCCAGCCGCTCGGCCGCCGCGCCATCCAGGCGCTCGGGCGTGCGCACCTTCGCACCGGCCAGCGGCGCATCGGCCAGGAACGGCACGCCGACGACCAGCACGCCGCGCGCGCGCGCCGCGGCCAGCGGGTCGGCCGCGACGCCCGGCTGGGCATCCGCGCCGGGCAGTCCGGGCAACGCCACGGCCAGCAGCGCGGCCAGGCACGGACGAAAAAGACGGAAGGAGGACGGCGCGATCATGGCGATGAAGGCGCGGGCGCCAGGCCCGCGCGTGGTTCAGACGTATTGGTAGCGCAGCAGGCGGTGCTTGAGGTTTTCCAGCACGAACTGGTCGATCAGCGCGGCCAGCACGGCGATGACCAGGATGTTGGTCATCACGCCGGTCATGTCGGCGATCTCGCCCGAGTAGGCCAGCGAACGGCCCAGCCCCTTGCCGAAGCCGATCAGCATCTCGGCCGAGATCAGCGCGCGCCAGGCATTGCCGAAGGCCAGTTGCGCGCCGGTGATCAGTTCGGGCATGACCGCGGGCAGGTAGACGCGCTTGACCAGGCCCCAGCGCGTCGCGCCCATCACGCGGGCGGCCGAGACGTGCACGCGCTGCACGGACTCGGTCGCGTTCATGACGCTCAACGCCGCCGGGAAGAACGCCGACAGCGCCACCACCACGATGATGGGCGTGTTGCCGAAGCCCATCACGATGAGGAACAGCGGCACCCAGGCGATCGAGGGAATCGATTGCAGGATGACGATGGCGCTGCGCAGCACTTCGCGGAAGAAGAACAGCACGGCGGCGACCAGGCCGAAGCCGATGCCGGCGGCCAGCGCCAGGCCGTAGCCGGCGCCCAGGCGCCCCAGCGTGCCCAGCAGGCTTTGGTGGAACGAAGCCTGGCCCAGGTCCTCGACCAGGCGTTGCGCCACGGTGGGCACGCCCGGCATCAGGAAATCAGGCAGGACCCAGGCCGCCGCTTGCCACAGCGCCAGGATGAACAGCACGCCAAGCACCCCGGCGAGGTGCTTGCGTGCGCCGGTTACGCGGGTGGAGGAGCTCAAAGCTTGCGCGCCTCTTGCCAGGACAGGTCGACGATGCTCGACACGTCATACGGCTTGCCGTCGCGCGTCTTGAGCGAACCCTGGGCCTGCAGGATATCGGCGATCTCCTGCATGCGGTTGGTGTCCTTGTCGGTCAGCTTGGGAGTGAATACCTGCGTGCTGATGGCTTCGGAAATCACCGTCTCGCGCGGCAGTTCGCCACGGGTCAGGGTCTTGAGGGTGGGCTCGGCGATGAAATAGGAGGCGATCAGGCGCGACGCCTCGGCCGGCTTGTTCTGCAGCAGCTCGATGGCCTCCTTCTGGGCGTCGAGCGCCTTCCAGACATCGTCCTTGCGCTTGGCCAGCACGTCGCCGGAGGTGATCACCACCATGCAGGGGAACGGCCAGGCCTGCCCCACTTCGTAGATCTGCTTGACCGGCGCCACCAGCTGGGCGATGCGGTCGTACGGCTCGAACAGGAACGCGGCGTCCACGCGCTTGCCGACCAGCGACTGCACCGCGACGGCGGGACTGACGCCCATGACATTGACGTCGTCGGCGCCCAGCTTGCCTTCCTTGAGCACCACGCCCTTGAGCACCACGTCGGCGGTGCTGCCTTCGGCTTGGGAGGCCAGGGTCTTGCCCTTCAGGCCGGCGATATCCTTGATGCCGGAATCATCGCGCACCAGCAGCGAGTGGTAGCCCTGCTGCGCGCCGCCCACCACCTTCAGGTCGGCGCCCTTCGAGGCCCAGGCCACGGCATTGGTGAAACCCAGCACGCCGATGTCGAGCTGGCCGCCCACGATGGCCTTGATCAGGTCGGTGCCCGACTTGAATTCGATCAGCTCCGAGTCCAGCCCGGCCTTCTTGTAGTAGCCGCCTTCCTGCGCGACGATGGCCTGCGCGTCGTCCATCACGCGCAGGTAGCCCACGCGGAATTTCTCGGCGGCCATCGCCGGGGCGGCGGCCAGCAGCGCCGCGGCCAGCGGCAGGGACAACCATTGCTTCAGTTTCATGATGCGAATCTCCAGGGATCGGCGAATGGGCCGCGGGCCGGCGGGCCCGCGACACGGTATCGGTATGAGGGAACGGGGTCCTGCCTCAGGCGGCCAGCGCCACCTTGGCGCCATGGCCATGGCCATGGTTGTCGACCTCGATGCCAAGCAGGCGCAGGATTTCCCGCTTCTCGCCGGCCAGGTCGGACAGGTCGTGGCTCCTGGCGCGGTTGGCCAGGTTGAATTCGCGCAGCACCCGGGCCGGGCGCTGGCTGAACACGACGATGCGATCGGCCAGGAACAGGGCTTCGTCGACGTCGTGCGTGACCAGCACCACCGACGGCTTCTCCTGTTCGATCAGCTGGCGCAGCACGTCCTGCAGGCTCAAGCGGGTCAGCGCATCCAGCGCGCCGAAGGGCTCGTCCATCAGCAGGGTCTGCGGCTGGGCGATGAAGGCGCGCGCCAGGGCGGCGCGCTGGCGCATGCCGCCGGAGACCTGATGGGGATAGTAGGCGTCGAAGCCGCCCAGCCCGACGCGCTCGAGCCAGTGCACGGCCTGCTGGCGCGCCTGCGCCTTGGGCGCGTTCTGGAATTCCAGCGCCAGCGCCACGTTGTCGCGCAGCGTCAGCCACGGATAGAGGGCGTGTTCCTGGAACACCAGGGTGCGGCTGGGGTGCGGGCCCTGCACCGGCTTGCCGTCGGCCAGCACGCGGCCCTGCGAGGCCTGCTCCAGCCCGGCGGCCAGGTGCAGCAGGGTCGACTTGCCGCAGCCCGAGGGGCCGACCAGCGCGACCAGCTCGCCGGTCTTGAATTCGCTGGAAAAACCGTCCACGACATTGAGCGAGCCGAAGCTCTTGTGGACGTGATCGAAAGTCAGATTCATGGGCTTGCTCGGGCGCCGCGGCGCCAAACGAAAGGACAGGCCCTAATCTAACAATCGGTTATATGAACACAAACTATATTTATAGAATGTTTTAACTACCTGTCGTTATAAGCATGCCGCGGGCGGCCGACCAGGCCGCCCGCAGGCGTCCCCGCTTAGGCCTCGATGCCGCGCGAGGCCAGGTAGTCCTCGTAGCCGCCGCGGTAGTCGACCAGCTCGCCGCCAGGCAGGATCTCGATGATGCGCGTGGCCAGCCCCGAGACGAATTCGCGGTCGTGCGACACGAAAAACAGGGTGCCCTCGTATTTCTCCAGCGCGAATTGCAGCGATTCGATGGACTCCATGTCCAGGTGGTTGGTGGGCTCGTCCAGCAGCATGACGTTGTGCCGGCCCAACATCAGGCGGCCGAAGGTCATGCGGTTCTTCTCGCCGCCGGACAGCACCTTGGGCGCCTTGGGGATGTCGTCGCCGGAGAACAGCAGCCGGCCCAGCGCGGAACGGATCGACTGGTCGTCGTCGCCCGGCTGGCGGTGCTCCGCCATCCAGTCGAACAGGTTGATGTCGCCCTGCTGGAACTGGTCGGACACGTCCTGGGCCATGTAGCCGAGATCGGCGTTCTCGGACCACTTCACGGTGCCCGAGTCCGGCGCCAGGTCGGTCGCCAGCATGCGCAGCAGCGTGGTCTTGCCCACCCCGTTGGCGCCGATGATGGCGACTTTCTCGCCGGCGTCGACCATGGCGGAGAAGTCGCGGATGACCGGCTGGTCGTACGACTTGGACAGCTTCTCGACCGTGACCGCCAGGCGGTGCATGACCTTGTTCTGCTCGAAGCGGATGTACGGGTTCTGGCGCGACGAGGGCTTGACCTCGACCTGGTCGGCCTTGATGCGGTCGATCTGCTTCAGGCGCGAGGTGGCCTGGCGCGACTTGGACTTGTTGGCGGCGAAGCGGCGCACGAAGTCCTGCAGCTCGACGATGCGCTCCTTGGCCTTGGCGTTGTTGGCCGTCAACCGCTCGCGGGCCTGGGTGGAGGCCAGCATGTAGTCATCGTAATTGCCGGGGTAGACGCGGATCTCGCCATAATCCACATCGGCCATGTGGGTGCAGACCTGGTTCAGGAAGTGCCGGTCGTGGCTGATGATGATCATCGTGCTCTGGTAGCCGTTGAGCACGTTCTCGAGCCAGCGGATCGTATTGATGTCCAGGTTGTTGGTGGGCTCGTCCAGCAGCAGCACGTCGGGGTTGGAGAACAGCGCCTGCGCCAGCAGCACGCGCAGCTTCCAGCCGGGCGCGATCTCGCGCATCAGCAGGTTGTGCTGGTCCACGGCGATTTCCAGGCCCAGCAGCAGTTCGCCGGCGCGCGCCTCGGCCGTGTAGCCGTCGTACTCGGCGAACCTGGCTTCCAGGTCGGCCGCGCGCATGTAATCGTCTTCGGTGGCCTCGGGGTTGGCGTAGATCGCGTCGCGCTCGGACATGGCCGCCCACATCTCGGTGTGGCCCATCATGACCACGTCCAGCACCCGCACGTCCTCGAAGGCGAACTGGTCCTGGCGCAGCTTGCCCAGCCGCACGCCGGGTTCGAGCGACACGTTGCCCGCCGAGGGCTCGAGGTCGCCGCCGATGATCTTCATGAAGGTCGACTTGCCGGAACCGTTGGCCCCGATCAGACCATACCGGTTGCCTTCCCCGAACTTGACGCTGACGTTTTCGAAAAGCGGCTTGGGGCCGAACTGGATAGTGAGATTGGCAGTGGAAATCACGGTGTATGTGCGAGCCTGACGCGCCGCAAGGGCGCAATGGAGATAAACCCGGTAGTGTACCAAGTTGCGCCAGGCGCCTCGCCAACGCGCCGCGACCACGGCCGCGGAGATATCTGTACAAGTGCTAGGGTTATTCCCGACGTTAGGCTGATTGTCAGGCAGCGCCATGCAAGGTTTAATCCCCCAGGGCCGATTGATAATGAAAGGCTACTGAAAGAAACACTGTTTTGTATGCAAATGTCTGCATACCCCGCCCGGCGGCGCCAGTGCTCCCTCAGTATTCATTCTCGATCGGCTGCGCAGCGGCGCGATCCCTCGCGCAGACTTACCGCAGTAACAAAAAGCTGGTCCTTGTAGTCCACTCAGGAGACAACACGCCATGCAACACGTTACGCAGTCCCGTCGCAAATTCATTTCCGGTGCCGGAGCGGTCGCGGGGACCGCCGTGCTGGGATTTCCCGCCGTCACGCGCGCCCAGGGCTCCCCGGTGAGCCTGCGGTTCCAGAGCACCTGGCCCGCCAACGATATTTTCCACGAGTTCGCCCAGGATTACGCCCGCAAGGTCAACGACATGGCCGAAGGCCAGCTCAAGATCGAGGTGCTGCCGGCCGGCGCGGTGGTCAAGGCTTTCGACCTGCTCGACGCGGTATCGGCCGGCACGCTCGACGGCGGCCACGGCGTGGTGGCGTACTGGTATGGCAAGAACACGGCGGTGGCGCTGTGGGGCTCGGGCCCCTCGTTCGGCATGGACGCCAACATGCTGCTGGCCTGGCACGAGTATGGCGGCGGCAAGGAACTGCTGACGGAAATCCAGAAGGCCATGGGTGTGAACGTGGTGTCGCTGATGTACGGCCCCATGCCGACCCAGCCGTTCGGCTGGTTCAAGAAACCGATCACCAAGGCCGACGACGTCAAGGGCGCCAAGTTCCGCACCGTGGGCCTGGCCATCGACATGTACAGCGCCATGGGCGCGGCGGTCAACGCCCTGCCTGGCGGCGAAATCGTGCCCGCCCTGGACCGCGGCCTGCTCGACGGCGCCGAATTCAACAACGCCTCGTCCGACCTCGCGCTGGGTTTCCAGGACGTCTCCAAGATCTGCATGCTGCAGAGCTTCCACCAGAGCGCGGAGCAGTTCGAGATCCTGTTCAACAAGAACAAGTACGACGCCCTGCCCAAGCATCTCAAGCACATCCTGGCCTACGCGGCGCAGGCGGCCAGCGCCGACATGTCGTGGAAGGCCGCCGACCGGTACTCGCAGGACTACATCAAGCTGCAGAAGGACCACAACGTCAAGTTCTACAAGACGCCGGACGCCATCCTGCAGCAGCAGCTCAAGATCTGGGACGAAATGATCGCCAAGCGCTCGGCCGAGAACCCGTTGTTCAAGAAGGTGCTGGAGTCGCAACGCCAGTTCGCCGAACGCGCGGGCCGCTGGAGCAACGATACCAACGTCAATTTCCGCATGGCGTTCAATCACTACTTCGCCCGCAAGCAACCCGCCTGACCGGACCGGCACGTCGGCGCTGCCTGCCGCCCCGCGGCGCGCAGCGCCGGCGCAAGCCGTGCCGCGTCGCGACGCGCCCGCGCAGCGCGTTACTCCTCCCATCCCATGAACGGGGCCCGCGCTCATGCTGCGATTGATACGTTTGGTAGACAGGCTGTCCACTTTCGTGGGCCAGGCCTTTGCCTGGCTCATTGTCGTCCTCACCCTGCACATATGCTGGGAAGTCTCGGCGCGCTACATCCTCAACACGCCCAGCGCCTGGGCCTTCGACCTGCAACTGATGTACTACGGCATCCTGTTCATGATGGCCGGCGCCTACACGCTGGCCAAGAACGGCCACGTACGCGGCGACATCCTCTACGGTTTCCTGCCGCCGCGCGTGCAGGCCGGACTGGACTTGCTGCTGTACATCCTGTTCTTCATTCCGGGCGTCGTCGCCATGGTGTGGGCCGGCTGGTACTACGCCGGCGAGTCGATCGCCATCCGCGAGCACTCGTCGCTGATGGCCAACGGGCCGCCCATCTATCCATTCAAGGCTTTCATCCCGATCGCCGGCGCGTTCCTGCTGCTGCAGGGCCTGGCCGAGATCGCGCGCTGCCTGCTGTGCCTGCGCAAGGGCCAGTGGCCGTCGCGCGCCGAGGACGTGGAGGAAGTCGACGTCGACAAGCTCAAGGAGATGGTGCACGTCAAGGACGAGGACATCGCCGAGCTGGACCAATACGTTGAAAAGGGAGAGCAGACCCGATGAAAATCCACAAAGCACTGTGGTTCGGTTTGTCGTGCATCGGGCTGGTGTTGTTGATGATCGTTTTCCTGACCCCGTGGGATCACCTCACCACGGGGCACATCGGGCTGCTGATGCTGGCCCTGATCGTCGTCGCCATCATGCTGGGCTTTCCGACCGCCTTCACGCTCATGGGCATGGGCGTGCTGTTCACCTTCCTTGCCTATTTCATGCAGCACGAGGATGGCGCGCGCGCGGTGCGCCAGACGCTGGACCTGATGGTGCAGCGCACGTATGCCACCATGACCAACGACTCGCTGATCTCGGTGCCGCTGTTCGTGTTCATGGGCTACCTGGTGGAACGGGCCAACCTGATCGAACGGCTGTTCCGGTCCATGCACCTGGCGCTGGCGCGCCTGCCCGGCGCGCTGGGCGTGGCCACCCTGATCACCTGCGCCATCTTCGCCACCGCCACCGGTATCGTCGGCGCGGTGGTCACGCTGATGGGCCTGCTGGCCATGCCGGCCATGCTCAAGGCCGGCTACAGCGTGCGCCTGACCGCGGGCTCGATCACGGCCGGCGGCTGCCTGGGCATCCTGATCCCGCCTTCGGTCATGCTGATCGTCTACGGCGCGACCACCGGCGTGTCCGTGGTTCAGCTGTACGCCGGTGCGTTCTTCCCGGGCATCATGCTGGCGGGCCTGTATGTGCTGTACGTCATGATCGTGGCCAAGCTGCGCCCGGACATGGCGCCGCCGCTGTCCAAGGAGGAACGCCATATCCCCCTGCAGCCGGGCGCCGAGGCGCTGCAGCGCCAGGGTTATCGCCATGCCGTGCCGGGGCTGCTGGCGGGGCTGTTCAAGCGCCGCGACCCGCAAGTCACCGGCAGCTTCCTGGCGCGCAACCTGATGCTGGTGGTCGCGCCGCTGGCGGCCTTCGTGCTGATCACCGGCGCCACCTACAGCACGGTGACCGAACCGCCGATCGTCTACGAGATCCCGGATGAGCTGCGGCTGGGCGGCGGCGACAGCTTCGACAGCGGACTGGCCGAGCCGCCCAGCGAGGACGGCGGATTGGCCGAGCCGCCCGGCGCGGCCGCCGCCCCCGAGGCAGCAACCGCGCAGGCGGAAGCGGCCGAGGCCGCCGAGGACGCCGCCGCCGAACGCTTGCCGGCGCCTTACGGATTCTGGATCTTCTTTGCGGTCTGCGTGGCGCTGCTGCTGGTTTTCTATGCGCTGCTGAACTGGACCCGCCTGGAAGTGGTCCGGCTGCTGATGGGCTCGTTCTTCCCGCTGGCGCTGATGATCGTGGCGGTGCTGGGCTCGATCGTGTTCGGCCTGGCCACGCCCAGCGAAGCCGCCGCCATGGGCGCGCTGGGCGGCGCCCTGCTGGCGCTGGCCTACCGGCGCCTGACCATGCCGGTGCTCAAGGAGTCGGTCTACCTGACGGCCAAGACCAGCGCCATGGTGTGCTGGCTGTTCGTCGGCTCGTCGATCTTCTCGGCGGCCTTCGCGCTGCTGGGCGGCCAGGGCATCGTGGAGCAATGGGTGCTGTCGCTGGGGCTGACGCCGATCCAGTTCATGCTGCTGGCGCAGATCATCATCTTCCTGCTGGGCTGGCCGCTGGAGTGGACCGAGATCATCGTGATCTTCATGCCGATCTTCGTGCCGCTGCTCAAGGCATTCGGCATCGACCCGCTGTTCTTCGGCCTGCTGGTGGCGCTGAACCTGCAGACGGCGTTCCTGTCGCCGCCGGTGGCCATGTCGGCCTTCTACCTGAAGGGCGTGGCGCCGCCGCACGTGACGCTGAACCAGATTTTCCTGGGTATGATGCCATTCATGGGCATTCAGTTGCTGGCCATCTTCCTGCTGTACATGTTCCCTGGCATCGGCCTGTGGCTGCCCACGGTCCTGTACCGCTA
Source organism: Bordetella genomosp. 6 (assembly GCF_002119705.1). NCBI lineage: Bacteria > Pseudomonadati > Pseudomonadota > Betaproteobacteria > Burkholderiales > Alcaligenaceae > Bordetella > Bordetella genomosp. 6. The sequence continues at coordinate 1,957,005 of NZ_CP021107.1, read as the reverse complement.
GAACCCCTGCCCCGCGTGGCCGGTCCCCGTTTCATGGAGTCGTCGTCGTATGCTGCAAACGTTGGAAGTTGCCTACGGGCCGCAGACCGCAGTGGTCTGGTTGAACCGGCCCGATGTGCGCAATGCGCTGGATCCTCGGATGATCGCCGAGCTGACCGAGACCTTCATGACGCTGGGGGCCGACAACGAGGTGCGCGCCATCGTCCTGGCCGGACGCGGCAAGGCGTTCTGCGCCGGCGCCGACCTCAACTGGATGCGCCGCAGCGCGCAGGCCGGCGACGCCGAGAACCGCGCCGACGCGCAGACGCTGGCGACCATGCTGCACACGATCTACACCTGCCCCAAGCCCACCATCGCGCGCATCCATGGCCCGTGCATGGCGGGCGGCATGGGCCTGGCCACGGCCTGCGACATCGCCGTGGCCTCGCACGAGGCGCGCTTCGCCCTGACCGAAACGCGCCTGGGCCTGATCGCCTCGGTGATCTCGCCCTACGTGCTGCGGGCCATGGGCGCGCGCACCGCCAGCCGCTGGTTCCTGAGCGCCGAGGCCTTCGAGGCCGCCGAGGCCTGGCGCATCGGGCTGGTGCACGAACTGTGCGAGGCGGACCGGCTGGACGGCCAGATCAACGAATTGCTGGGCAGCTTCATGCTGACCTCGCCCCACGCGGTGGCGCAGGCCAAGCGGCTGATCCGCGACGTGGCGGGCGCGCCGATCGACGCCGCCCTGCTGGAAGAAACCGCCGCCCGCATCGCCGAGCAGCGCGCCAGCGCCGACGGCCGCGAGGGCCTGGCCTCTTTCCTGGAAAAGCGCCAGCCCGCCTGGGTGCCCCAGCAGGACCAGTAGCCGGGCCCGCGTTCAGTGGGTGTGCTCGTCGATGACGAGGTGGGCCATGCCCCGCTCGGTGGCCAGGCCCACCTTCTTGCCGATGGGCAGCGTGGCCTTGGTATCGGTGTGGCCGTACGGCAGGCCGGTCACGACCGGCACCTTCACCGTCTTGCGCAGCCACCCCACCACCGCCGGCATGTCGTAGCCATTGTCGTGCGCCGCCAGCCGGTAGTCGGAGAAGCTGCCCAGCACGATGGCCTTCTGGCGTTCCAGCACGCCGGCCTGCCATAGCTGGGCCAGCATGCGCTCGACCCGGTACGGGTGCTCGGCCACGTCTTCCAGGAACAGGATGCCACCGCGCACCTTGGGCATGTACGGCGTGCCCAGCAGCGACACCAGCGTGGCCAGGTTGCCGCCCCACAGCACGCCGCGGCCGTCGAAGGCATCGGCGTCGCGCGTCTCGAAGCTGAGGATCTCCAGCTCGCCGCGCATGATCTCGCCAAACAGCGCCACGGTCAGCTCATCGGCTTTCGCCAGCCCGAAGTCGCGCACGGCGGTCGCGCCGCTGTAGCTGACCGCGCCGGTCTGGGCCAGCAAGGCCAGGTTGAAGGCGGTGAAATCGCTCATGCCGACGAAACGCTTGCCGCTGTCGGCCATGGCGCGCCAGTCGATCATGGGCAGCAGGCGGATCAGGCCGTAGCCGCCGCGGGTGGCCATCACGATCGGATGCTTTTGCCGGATCGCCCGCTGCAGGCCGGCCACGCGCTGCTTGTCGGTTCCGGCGAAGCGCTGGTGCACCGCCAGCGCGGCGCGGTCGACCTTGGTCCTGAACCCTTCGGCGGCCAGGCGCTGGCAAGCCAGTTCCAGCTCGGCCGCGTCGCGCACCGCCGACGACGGCGACACCAGGTAGATGCCGCTGGCCTGCGCCGGCGCGTGGGCGCAGCCCGCGTCGCAGACATGGCCAGGTTCGTGGCCGTGATGGTCGTGGTGGTCGTGCCCGTGGGAGGCTGGCGGGTTTTTCTTCTTGCTCATACTGGGGATTCCTTGGCGCGGCGGGCGCGGAAAAAACCGCGCAGCAATTCGCCGCAGGGCTCGGCGAGCACGCCGCCGATGATGGTCGTGTGATGATTCAGTTGGCCGACGGCCCCCACGTCGAGCACGCTGCCGCAGGCGCCCGTCTTGGGATCGCGGGCGCCGTAGACGACCCGCGCCAGGCGGGCGTGCAGCATGGCGCCGATGCACATCACGCAGGGCTCCAGCGTGACGTACAGCGATACGCCGGGCAGCCGGTAGTTGTCCAGCCGGCGCGCCGCGGCGCGCAGCGCCACGACCTCGGCATGCGCGGTGGGATCGCGGTCGAGGATGGTGCGGTTGTAGCCCGCGCCCAGCACCTCGCCCCGGGCATCGACCACCACGGCGCCGACCGGGACTTCGCCCAGCCGCGCGGCCTCTTGCGCCTGCTCCAGCGCCAGCGCCATCAGGCGCGCGTCGTCGGCGACGCGCGCATCGGTTTCGCTCGCGGGCGCATCAACCACGATAGACCCGCGACTTCAGCGCGATGCGTCCGGCCAGGCTGGTGACGGCCTCTTCCAGCCACTGGTACAGCTCGGCCTGCTCGTCGTAGCGCGCCTGGTTGAGGTTGGACACGCGCCCTTCCTCGATGAAGCCCCAGGCCCGGCTGCGCTTGTCGCGGTGCTTGGGATCCCAGACGCCGAAGGCGAAGCCGCCGGCGCTGCGGATCAGCGAAAAGCATGGAATGTCGGTGTAGCCGTCGCCCACGAACACCATCTGGTCGAACGGCACGCGCAGGCGGTCTTCCGGCACCTTGCGGTTGACCTCGAACGGCTTGTTGCGATACTCGCGGCCGATCAGGCCCTTCTGGATATGGAACAGGTAGCGCGTCTTGTCGGTGAAGCTGACGATGCGGCGCGGGAAACTGATGCCGCCGTCTTCGCCGTAGACGAACTCGGAGGCCCAGATTTCGGTGAACTCGTGGGCGATCGGCGTGGCGCGCACCACGTCGCCGATGCCGCTGGAGATCAGGTAGAACTCCAGCTGGACCTGCGGGTGCTCGGCGCGCACCGCGGCGCGCAGGCGGCCGAACAGCGTCTGCACCCCGTCGTGCAGCGCCAGCCGGGCGCCCCACTCGCGCAGGCGCTCGCGCGTGATCAGGCCATGGCTGCCCTGCCTGGACAGCTGGATCATCTCGTACAGGTAGGCCGGCACCGGGTCCCAGTCCTGCTGCGAGAGCAGCGGATCGACCTGGTCTTTCCAGAACGACGCCGTATCGACGCCGATGCTCTCGAGAAAGCCGGTGGTGCTATCGGAGGCCAGCGTGTCGTCGAAATCGAAAACCAGGGCGATGACGTCGGACATGGATAAAGGTCGAAAAGGGTAGGACAGCCGACATTTTGCCTGAATGCGAGCGGGCCCGGCACTGGCCGGGCCCGCTCGCGCCTGCGGTCATGCCCGTTCAGCGCATGACCGGCGGCGGCGCCACCGTGCCGGCGGGCGGCGGCTGCAGCCCGCCCGGGGCGGCGCCAGGCATCTGGCCGCTGGGCATCTGGCCGCTGGGCATCGGCGTGCCCGGCGTCGAGCCCGGCGTGCCGGCCGGCACCTGGATGACGGTTTCACGCAGCACGCCCCCGCCGCCGACGCTGCCGCGCGTGGTGGTATTGCCGGAAGTCATCTGCGTGATGCAATCCTGTTGCTGCGAGGCGGGCAGGTTCTTGCAGCGCATCATGGCGTTGTCCTGGTAGCGCCCTTCCTGCTTGTCGTCCAGCCGGTTGCGCTGGCTTTCCTGGCGCGCGGCGCCGGCCTCGCGCAGGCAGGTGGCGCGATCCTGGTTGGTGTCGCCGCTATTGCAGCGCTGCACGTCCATCTGGTACTGGCTCTGGCCGGAGCCCGTGCCGGCCGCGTACGCCCCGAAGGCCATCAGACTGCCCGTGCCCAGCGCCAGGGCCCCGCACCATCGTTGGATACGAATCTTCGACATGTTTCGCTCCTTGAAGTAGGCGGCGGCCGCCATGGCCTGCCGCTGACCTTTCTACCATAAGGGATTACCCGGCCGCCCGGGCTACGAAAATGTTACAAGACCCTGGCACACGTAAACCCGCGGCCGCCCTCTGCCCTCAGGCGCTGTCGTCCGCGCGCCGGGCGCGGTACACCGCCGCACGCATCAGCAGCATGCCGGTGACAGGCGAAGTCAGCACCAGCAGCATGCCGATCACGAACTCGTGCACCACCGGCCGCATGGACAGGCTGGAGAACACCAGGATCGAAGCGGTGAGCACGCTGCACGCCCCCATGGTGTTGCCCAGCGTGGGCGCGTGGATGCGCGCGTAGAAATGGCCGAAGCGCAACATGCCCAGCGCGCCGGTCAGGGTCAGCAGCCCGCCCAGCACCAGCAGGATCGCGGCCGGGATGCCGGCCCACAACGGAATGTCGACGTCGATCATGGCTCGATCACCTCGCCGCGCAGCAGGAACTTCGCCATGGCCGTGGAGCCGACGAAGCCGAACAGCGCGATCAGCAGCGCGATATCGAAATACACCGGGGTGCCGGCGCGGATGCCGAACACCAGCATGGTCAGCATGCCGCTGACGTACAGGGAGTCCAGCGCCAGCACGCGGTCTTGCGCGGTCGGTCCGCGCAGCAGCCGGATCGCCGCGCAGGCCATCGCCAGCGCGAAGCACAGCAAGGCGAACGACGCCGACCAGTACAGGACGATGTTCATCATTCGAATACCTCTATCAGGGTGCGTTCGTAGCGCTGCTTGACCAGCGCGATCCAGGCCTCTTCGTTCTGCAGGTCCAGCACGTGCAGGACCAGCTTGCCGTCGATGATGTCGACCCACACCGTGCCCGGCGTGTAGGTCACGATACAGGCCAGGATGGCCAGGCCGTGCGGGTCGTGCAGGTCGAGCGGAATGGCGATGAAGCCGGGCGAGAAATCCGGGCGCCGCTGCCACACCAGCCGCGCCACCGCGACGTTGGAGCGGACGATGTCGGCGAACACCCGCGCGGCCAGCCCCGGCAGCAGCCACACGCGGCGCGGCTTGCCGCGCAGCGGCCGCAGGCGGCTGGACGCCCAGCCCAGCCACAGCGCCAGCGCCGCACCCAGCGCCAGCTGGCCGACCGAGGCGGATTGGTTGAGCAACAGCCACAGCGCCAGCATGGCCAGCGGCAGCAAGGCAAGGTAGTAGCGCCGCATCACAGGCCCTCCGACAGCGCGCGCGCCGGTTGCTTGGCGAGCACCGCGTTCACGTAGGCGGCAGGCCGGTCCAGCGACTGGGCGGCGGCGTCCAGGTAGGCCGACACCGGCCCGGCGCCGGCCGCCAACGCCACGCACAGCAGGATCAGCACCGCCACCGGCCCGGCCTCCATCAACCGCAGGCGGGGCGTGACGCGGTCATCGGAACTCCAGAATATCCGTATGCCGACGCGGCCCAGCGCGATCAGCCCGGCCAGGCCCGACAACAGCACCAGCGCCACCAGCACCCAGGCGTCGAGCGCCACGGACGGCGTATTGGCCGCCGTCACCGCCGCCGACAGGAGCGAGAACTTGGCCACGAAGCCCGACAGGGGCGGCAGCCCCGTCACCAGCAAGGCGCAGGAAACGAAGGCCAGGCCGAGAAAGGCCATGGCCGCCGGAATCGCCACGCCCACGACGTCGTCGGAACGGTTGGGCGTGGACGGATCGTCCAGGTCGAACAGGTCCATGGTGACGGCCAGCACGTTGGCCCCGAAGCTGCGGGTGCGCTCGATCAGTTCGATCAGCATGAAAAGCGCCCCGGTGGCCAGCACCGAGCTGATCAGGTAGAACAGCGCCGGCCCGGTCAAGGTCACACCGGGCATACCCAAGGCCGTCAGCAGCGTGCCGGCCGAGACGATGACGCAATAGCCGGTCAGCTTTTCGAGCTGCTGGTTGGCCAGCAGGCCCAGCCCGCCGAACACCAGCGTGGCCAGCCCCGCCGCGAACATCCAGTCCAGGCTGAAAGCCGCCGGCGCGCCGGTAGGCAGCAGCAGCGAGCCGATGCGCAGTAAGGCGTAGATGCCGACCTTGGTCATGATGGAAAACAGCGCCGCCACCGGCGCGGCCGCCGAGCCGTAACCCTTGACCAGCCAGAAATTGAGCGGCCAGGCGCCGGCCTTGACCAGGAACGCCACCCCCAGGATGGCCGCGCCGGCTTCGAACAGGCTGCGCTCGCCGCCGGTCAGCGTGCCGGCGCGCAAGGCCAGGTCGGCCAGGTTGAGCGTTCCGGTCACGCCGTAGATCAGCGCGATGCTGATCAGCAGCAGGAACGAAGCCACCAGGTTGACCGCGATGTATTGCAGGCCGGCCGTGACGCGCGCGATGCCCGAGCCATGCAGCATCAGCCCATAGGAAGCCGCCAGCAGCACCTCGAAGAACACGAACAGGTTGAACAGGTCGCCGGTCAGGAAGGCGCCGTTCAGCCCCATCAGCAGGAACTGGTACAGCGAGTGGAAATGCACCCCGGCGCGGTCCCAGCGGGCCAGCGAATAGATCAACGCGGCCAGGCCCAGCACGGCGGTCAGCGCCAGCATGACGGCGGCCAGGCGATCGACCACCAGCACGATGCCGAACGGCGCCGGCCAATCGCCCGGCAGGTACACGCCGATGCCATCGGGCCAGACGCCGCCGGCGCCGGCGGCCAGGCTCAGCAAGGCAATGGCGCTGGCCAGCTGCAGCAGCGAGGACAGTAGGCCGATGCCCGCGCGGGTCTTGCGCTGCGTATCGGGCAGCAACAGCATGAGCGCGCCCGCGATAAGGGGCACGGTGATGGGGTAGATGGGCAGGTGTTGCAGCCAGTCGATCAAGATTCAGGCTCCCGGCCGTCGACGTGGTCGGTGCCGGTCAGCCCGCGCGAGGCCAACAGCACCACGAGAAAAAGCGCCGTGGTGGCAAAACCGATCACGATCGCGGTCAGCACCAGGGCTTGCGGCAAGGGGTCGGCATAAGCCGCGGCGTCGACCGGCGCCGCGGCGCTGACCACGGGCGGCCTGCCCACCGTCAGGCGGCCCATGCCGAAAATGAACAGGTTCACCGCGTAAGACAGCAGCGACAGGCCCATGATGACCTGGAAGGTGCGCGGCCGCAGCAGCAGCCATACTCCCGAACCGGCCAGCACCCCTATGGCCAGGGCATAAACGATTTCCATCAGGCAGGACTCCCGGTTTGCGCGGCCGCCTGGGCCTCGACGGCCGCCTGGCGTTGCGCGCGCAACGATTGGTGCGCCAGCGCCACCAGCACCAGCACCGTGGCGCCGACCACCAGCATGTAGACGCCGATGTCGAACAGCAGCACGCTGGACAGGTGCACGTGGCCGACGACGGGCAGCGCCACGTCCCAGGCCAGCGCCGACAGGAAGGGCCGCAGCGCCAGCCAGGCCGAGACCGCGGCGCCGCCGGCGGCCAGCAGGCCCAGGCCGACCCAGTGCTGCGGATTGAGGCGGCTGCGCGACTCGACCCAGTACACGCCGCCGACCATGTACTGCAGGATGATCGCGGTGGCCATGACCAGGCCGCCGACAAAACCGCCGCCGGGCAGGTTGTGGCCGCGCAGCAGCAGGTAGACCGACACCAGCACCGCCACCGGCAGCAGCAGCCGCACCAGCACGGCCGGAATCATCATGGGCCCGGCCGGCAGCGGCGACTTGGTGTCCGGCGCCGGCCGCTCGCCCGTTTCGTCCACGGCCGGCGTGCCGTCCTGCTCGCGCTGCTGATGCGGCAGCTCGACGCTTTCGGGCGCGGGGCGGAAGCGGCGCAGCAGCGCGTAGACCGTCAATGCCACGATGCCGAGCACGGTGATTTCGCCCAGGGTGTCGAAACCGCGGAAATCGACCAGGATCACGTTGACCACGTTGGTCCCGCCCCCATCGGGCAGCGCGCGCTCGGTAAAGAAGCTGGAGATCGTGTCGCCCACCGGACGCGTCAGCACCGCGTAGGCCAGTCCGGCCATGCAGGCGCCGGCCACGCCCGCCAGCCCCAGGTCGCGCAGGCGGCGCACCCGCGCACGCACGTCGGGACGCTCCTGGTCGCCGCCGGTCTGGATGCGCCGCGGCAGCCAGCGCAGGCCCAACAGCAGCAGCACCACCGTCACCACCTCCACGGCCAGCTGGGTCAGCGCCAGGTCGGGCGCCGAGAACCAGACGAAGGTCAGGCAGGTGATCAGCCCCGCGCCGCCGGACAGCGTCAGCGATGCGAGGCGGTGGTACTTGGCCTGGTAGGCCGCGCCCAGCGCGCAGGCTGCCCCGACCACCCAGAGGATCGCGAACGCGGGGTCGGCCGGCGTCAGGCGCGCCTGGCCCGACAGCCAGCCGCCGGCGCGCAGCGGCAGCCAGGCCACCCACAGGGTGCCCAGCACGATGACCAGCATCTGCACCTGCATGCGCGAGGACGCCAGGTAGCGCAGCAGCCAGGCGGCCGCCACGCTGGAGGCGTCGAGCAGATACTCGAAGGTACGCCGGCCGTCGAAGCGGTAGATGAACGGCACCAGCCCCGGATGGGCGCGCTGGCGCGCCCGCAGCGCCAGGTACAGCAGCACGCCGGCGGTCAGCGCGACGAAGCTCATGGCCAGCGGCAGGTTGAAGCCATGCCACACCGACAGGCTGTACTGCGGCATGTGCTCGCCCAGGATGCTGCTGGCGGCCAGGTGCAGGATCGGTCCCAGCGTCACGCCGGGCAGCACGCCCACCACCAGGCACACCATGACCAGCAAGGCGCTGGGCAGCAGCATCCAGCGCGGCGGCTCGTGCGGCGCGCGCGGCAGGTCTTCGGCCGGCGGACCGAAGAACACCTGCAGGATGAATCGCAGCGAATAGGTCACGCTGAACGCGCCGGCCAGCGTCGCCATCAGCGGCAAGCCCCACCGCACCAGCACATCGCCGCTGACGAAGGTGGTCTCGGCGAAGAACATCTCCTTGGAGATGAACCCATTGAGCAGCGGCACCCCGGCCATCGAGGCGGCCGCCACCATGGCCAGCGTGGCGGTGATGGGCATGGCCCCGTACAGGCCGCTCAGGCGGCTGACGTCGCGCGTGCCGGTTTCATGGTCGACGATGCCCGCGGCCATGAAGAGCGAGGCCTTGAAGGTGGCGTGGTTGACCATGTGGAAGATCGCCGCCACCAGGCCAAGCGAACTGTTCAAGCCCAGCATCAGCGTGATCAGCCCCAGGTGGCTGATGGTCGAATAGGCCAGCACGCCTTTCATGTCCTGCTGGAAAATCGCCGCGTAGGCGCCCAGTACCAGCGAGCACAGGCCGGCGCCGCCGATGATCCAGAACCATTCGTCGGTGCCGGCCAGCACGGGCCAGAAGCGCGCCAGCAGGAAAACCCCCGCCTTGACCATGGTGGCCGAATGCAGATAGGCCGACACCGGCGTGGGCGCGGCCATGGCGTTGGGCAGCCAGAACTGGAACGGGAACTGCGCGCTCTTGGTCAGCGCGCCCAGCGCGATCAGGACCAGCACCGCCGGATACCAGGGGTCGGCGCGCACGATATCGCCCGCGGCCAGCACCTGGTCCATGTCGTAGCTGCCGACGATATGGCCGAGCATCAGCACGCCGGCCAGCAGGCTCAGGCCGCCGGCGCCGGTGACCGTCAGGGCCATGCGCGCGCCGCGCCGGGCGTCGAGCCGGTGATGCCAATAGGCGATCAGCATGAACGAGGCCAGGCTGGTCATTTCCCAGAACATGACCAGCTGGATCAGGTTGCCGGACATCACCACGCCCAGCATGGCGGCCATGAACGCCTGGAAGAACGAGAAAAAGCGCGGCACCGGGTCTTCCGGCGACATGTAGTAGCGCGCGTACAGCACGACCAGCGCGCCCATGCCCGAGACGATCAGGGCGAACAGCCAGGCATAGCCGTCCATGCGCAAGGTGAACTGCAGCCCCAGCGCCGGCGCCCACGGCAGGTCGGCGCGGATCACGCCGCCAGCGGCGATCTGGGGATACAGGCTGGCCACCAGTACGGTGCAGGCCAGGGCGATCAGGCCGGCCAGCCAGGCTTCCGCATTGCGGGCATTGGCGGGCAGCAAAGCGGCACACAGACTGCCGAGAAACGGCAGGGCGAGTACTAGTAATAGCGACATGGCGCTCCGGGAAGGGTCCGGCCCTCTCTCTCGCGGCGGCGAAAGGCGAGCGTGGCCGGGGGGCTATCGGCGGAACCCTGGCCCAGCACGTCGCAACAACTCACTACCGCGCTCGAAGGCAAGATCGCCTGGAGAACAAGCGCTGTCAATCGAAATATAAGGTAGCGTTCTGGCAAGACCGGCCAAGAATCTCACCCGAAAAATATCAGATTCTCGTAAGTTACGCACGGATCTATGCAAAAGCGGGCTGTTTGCGACAGTTTCCCCCTACCTGTCAACAGGCTGAATGAGGGGTTCTGGCGGCTTGGGGTTGATCCGCATTTCCGGTTCCCGGCAATTTCGGTGCAATGGCGCACCCCAAGACGCGGCCGTCACGAACGGCCGCCCATGCAGCCCCCTCTGGAACAACCAGGAGACAACCTTGAGCAAACCCGCTTCCATCAAGATCCTGCTCGGCGCGCTGGTGGCCGGCGCCTGTGTGACAGGCGCCGCCGCCCAGGCCCAGTCCTATCCCAACCATGCGGTGCGCCTGATCGTGCCGTTCGCGGCCGGCGGCACCACGGACATCGTGGCCCGCATCGTGGCCGAGGGGCTGGGACGCGAACTGGGGCAGCCGGTCGTGGTGGAAAACCGCGGCGGCGGCGGCGGCGCGATCGGCGCCGACGCGCTGGCCAAGGCCACCCCGGACGGCTACACGCTGGGCGTGGCCACGGTAAGCACCATGGCCACCAACCCGGCCACCAACCCGCAGACCCCGTACGACCCGCTGAAGGACTTCACGCCCATCACCAACCTGGTCAGCGTGCCCAACGTCATGACCGTCAACCCCAGGATCGCCGCGCAGACGCTCAAGGAATTCATCGCCCTGGTCAAGGCCAACCCGGGCAAGTACAGCTACGCGTCCTCGGGCACCGGCAGCATTTCGCACCTGGACGGCGAACTGTTCAAGTCGCTGACCGGCACCGACATGGTCCATGTGCCCTACCGCGGCTCGGGCCCGGCGCTCAACGACACCATCGCCGGCCAGGTCAACGCCCAGTTCGACAATCTGCCGTCGTCCATCCCGCACATCCAGGCCGGCAAGCTGCGCGCCCTGGCCGTGGCCGCCCCCAAGCGCGTCAGCGCCCTGCCCGACGTACCGACCTTCGGCGAAGCCGGCTACCCCGCGATGGACAACATGGCCTGGTACGGCCTGGTGGCCCCGGCCGGCGTACCGCCCGAGGTCGTCAAGCGCGTGCATGACGCGGCCGTCAAGGCCCTGCAGGACCCGAAGATCCGCAAGCGCCTGGAAGACGGCGGCTCCATCGTGGAAGGCAGCACCCCGGCCGAATACGCCAGCCTCATCAAGCGCGAACTCGAACTGCGCAAGCGCATCGCCACCGAACAGAAAATCCAGCTCAACTGACGGCGCGCCTGTCCCCGCGGGGACAGGCGCCCTTGCCTCACCCGCCCGCGGGCAGTTCCCGCAAGGGGACGCCCATGTCGCGCCAGGCTTCGGCGTGGCAGGTAAACAGCAGCACCTGGTGCCGCGAGGCGGCGTCGAACAGGGCGCGCTTGACCAGGTCGCGCCGCGCGTCGTCGGCATGGACCAGCGCGTCGTCCAGCACCAGCAGCGCGGGCCGCCCGGCCTGCGCCAGCAGGTCGGCGTACGCCAGGCGCGCCAGCACGCCCAGTTGCTCGCGCGTGCCGAAACTGAGCGCATCCAGCCCATCTTCCAGGCCGCCGCGCCGCAGCGCCACCGGCATCAGCGTCTCGTCCAGGCGCCATTGCGCACCCGGGAACAACAGGGCCAGGTAGTGCTGCAGGCGCCGGGCCAGGGGTTCGAGCAGACGCTGGGTGGCGGCGGTGCGCTGTTCGTCGAGCAGGCGCCACAGCAAGTCCAGCGCCTCGGCGCGTTCGACGTATTCGGCGCGCCGCCGGGCCAGCCGCTGCAGGTCGGCCTCGGCCACCAGCAACTGCTCTCCCAGCCCCTGGGCGCCGGCCTGCTCCAGGCGGCCCTGCAACTGCAGCAACTCGCCATGGCGGCGATGCTGGGCGTCGCGCTCCAGCGCGGCCGAACGTTCGTAGCGCCGCAGGTCCTGTTCGACCAGTTCGGGCTGATGCGCCGCCAGCGCCGCGCCGGCCTCCTTGGCGCGCCGGGCCAGGCTGTCGCGCACGGCGCGCGCCTCGACCAGGCGGGAGCCCCGCTGGGCACGCTGCGCGCTGCGCTGCTCGCCCGCGTAATCCTGTTCGCGCGCCTGCCATTGGGCCTGCAGCAATTGCGCGCGGGCGGCCTGGGCGTCCAGTTCGGTGCGCGCCGCCACCGCTGCCCGCGCGCCATGCTCGGCGGCCTGCTCGGCCGCGCGCAGCGCCTGCCGGATTTCGGCCAGCGGCGGCATGTTCTCCGCGGGCGCCGGCGGCAAGGCCTGCAGGCGCGCCTGCAACTGGTCGTGGCGCCGGGCCGTGGCGGCCTGCTCGGCCTGCAAGGCCGGCACACCGTCGGGCGCCTGGATGCGCAAGGCCTTGCGCGCCATGTCCAGGTCGCGCCTGGCCTGCTCGCTGGCCGCCAGGCGCGCCTCGGCGCCGGCCAGGTCGGGCACGCCCAGCTTGCCGAGCAGCGCATCGCGTTCGGCGCCGCATGCGCGCAGCTCGTCGAGCACGGCCGGCAGGTCGCGTCCGCCGGGCAGGATTTCCAGCTCACCCACACCCTCTATGCGCACGCGCGCGGCGCTGGTGATCAGCACCTGCGCATCGCCGGCCAGCGCCACGCCGTCGAGTTCGACCTGTCTGCCGGGCAGCAGCCGATGGTGCAGGCGCGTGGCCATCGCGCGCTGCTGGGCGCGTAACTCATTGAGCAGGCGTTCCTGCTCGCGCAGGCGCCCGACGGTATCCGCGTCGATGGCCGACTCCGCCAATTGCGCCTGGTAGCCGGCGACCGCGGCGGCCAGTTCCGCGGCCTGCCGCAAGGCCTGTTGCTGGCGCTGCGCGTCGGCCTGCAGGCGGGCCAGCTGCTCGGCCAGGTCGCCCCGCTCGGCGCCGGCCTGCGCGCTGGCCAGGCGTTCGCGCCAGTGCGCCACCTGGGCAGCCAGCTCGCCCTGCCCGGCCTGCGCGCGTTCGAGCGCGGCCCGGGCCGGCTCCATGGCCTGCTGCGCCGCCTGCGCGTCGTTGCGCAACTGCGCCAGCGCCTCGGCGTCATGCTGGTCGCGCCCGACCTGCTCGGTCAGCAGCGCCAGCGTCTCGCCGGCCTGCGCCAGTTCGCGCTGCAATTGCTCCAGGGCCTGGCGTTCGCGCGCGATGCCGTCCAGGCGCTGGCGCGCCTGCTCGGCCCGCTCGGCCAGCGCCTGCCAAGGTTGTTCGCGCTGGGCCCGTTCGTACTCGGCGCGCAGCCGCGCCAGCCGGTCGACATCGTCGTCGATCTGGCGCTTGGCGGCGGCCAGTGTCTCGCATTGCGCGCTGGCCCGCGCCCAGGCTTCCTCGGCTTCCTTGTAGGCCCCCTTGGGCTTGCCGCCGCGCGCATCCAGCAAGGCGGCGCGCTCGGCCGCCACGCGCTCGAACAGGCGATCGCCATCGGTGGCGGCCAGCTCGCCCGACACCTCGGTCAGCGCCGCGCGCACGTGCGTGCCGGCATGGCCGGCCGGCGCCAGCAGGGTCTGCCCTTCGCCCTGCTGGATCCACAACAGGCCCGGCACTCCGGCGTGCTCGGGCCGGCTCAGGCCGCGGCCCGCGAATTCGTAGCCCAGCAGCCGCGCCAGCAGATTTTCGGCCTCCTCGCCTTCATGGCGCTGCGCGCCGCCGTCAATCAGCAGTTCGCAGCGCGCGCGGTGCAGGAACTGCTTGCGCAGCGAATACTCGTGCCCGTCGTGCGTGAAGTCCACCGTCACCGCGGGGCGCGCGTCCGGCATGTCCCAGGGCGCCAGGTCGGCCAGCGGCTTGTTGGTGGCGTAGCGTTCCAGGAAGGCGGCGCGCAAGGCCGCGACGAAGGTGCTCTTGCCCGCCTCGTTGGGGCCCACGATGATGTTCAGGCCGCCGTCCAGGTCTTCCAGCGCGACAGGCTGGCGGAATTTGCGAAATGCCTCCAGGGCGATGCGGCGCAGCTTCACGACGCGCCCTCCGCCAGTTCGCGCTGGTATTGCAGCAGCAGCCGCAGCGCCGCGCGCGCGGTGGCGGCCTGCGCGCCGTCGGCCTGCATGGCCTGCAGGCGCGCGGCGGCCGCGCCCACGTAGCCATCGACCGAGAGCGCGGCCAGGTCGGCCGCATCCGGCTCCAGCACCAGTCCGGCGCTGTCGGCGACCAGCGCGCGCACGCGCGCCGCGGCGCGCTCGACATCGCCGCGCAACGCGTCCCAGCGCGCCAGCGACAGCGCGCCGTGCAGTTCCAGGCGCAGCACGTCGCCGGCCCGCAGGCTTGCCAGGCGGTGGCCCAGATCCTCGGCATCGGAAGCCAGATCAAGCCGTTCGACCCAGTGCGACCAGCGATACCTGCCGACCTCCAGCTGGCGCACCTGCGGCGGCGCGCCGGGCGCCGCCACCTCCACGAGCAGCGCGTACCCCGGCGCATTGCCGCGAAAGCGGTCCGGCTCGGGCGTGCCGGCATACCAGGTGCGTTCGTCGATGCGCAGGCAGCCGTGCCAGTCGCCCAGCGCCAGGTAGTCCAGCCGGGCGCGCTGCGCGCGGTCCGGCGCGATCGGATTGGCGGCATCGGCCTGCTCGGGCAGCCGGTCGGCCACGCTGCCATGCGCCAGCCCCACGCGCACCAGGCCCGCGGCGCTGTCCATGGTGTCGAACGCGGCGGTCACATCGTCATAGGTATGGCGCTGCGTCAGCGGCGCCGCCAGCACGGCCAGCCCCGCCCGCGGCAGCTCGAGCACGGTCGTGCCCTGCGGAACGTGGACGTTGGCCCCGATGCAATCGAGCCGCCGCGCGCGCGACCAGACGCTGTCGGCCAGCGCCGCATCGTGATTGCCGGCGATCAGCACCCACGGCCCCTGGTAGGCCTGCATGGCGCCGAACAGGCGCCGGATCGTGCGATCGGAAACGCTTTGCGTATCGAAGACGTCGCCGGCCACCAGCACGGCGTCGACGGCCAGTTCGCTGGCCTGGGCGGCAATGCGCGCCACGGCCTCCAGCCGCGCCTCGGCCAGCACGGCCGCGTCATCGCTGTCGAACTGGCCGTACTGGCGGCCGATCTGCCAGTCCGCGGTATGAATGAATCGGGTCACGAAGCTCCGGTCGGGCGCGCGCCGCGCCTGTCGTCATGCCCGGATTGTGGCACAAGCGCCGGCGCGCGCCGGCGGCTCAGGCGGCGTTGTGCTGCGCGCGCGCCACGCCGCCGCCCGCCGGCCCGCCGACGGTGTAGCGCGACAGCGCCAGGTCGTCGGCGCGGATGGCCGGCTGGCGCCCGCATACCTGGTCGGCCACCAGTTGGCCCGACCCGCAGGCCATGGTCCAGCCCAGGGTGCCGTGGCCGGTGTTCAGGAACAGGTTGCCGTACTTGGTGGCGCCGATGATGGGCGTGCTGTCCGGCGTCATCGGCCGCAGGCCGGTCCAGAACTCGGCCTGCCCGACCGCGCCGCTGCCGGGGAACAGATCATTGACGACCAGCTCCAGGGTCTTGCGGCGCGCCTCCTTCAGGCGCAGGTCGAAGCCCGCCAGCTCGGCCATGCCGCCGACGCGGATGCGCTGGTCGAAGCGCGTGACCGCGACCTTGTAGGTTTCGTCCAGGATGGTGGAAACCGGCGCGGCGGACTCGTCGGTCATGGGAATGGTGAGCGAATAGCCCTTGACGGGGTAGACCGGCAGGTCCAGGCCCAGCGGACGCAGGAACCCGCGCGTATAGCTGCCGAACGCCGCGACGTAGCGGTCGGCGGCCAGTTGCTCGCCGCCCACGCGCACGCCGACCACCTGGTCGCCGCGCACGTCCAGCCCCTCGACCTGCTGGTCGAAGCGGAACCGCACGCCCAGCGCCTTGGCCTTCTCGGCCAGTTGCAGGGTGAAGCGCCGGCAGTCGCCGGTTTCGTCGTTGGGCAGGCGCAGGCCGCCGGCCAGCTTGTCCAGCGCGCGGACCAGCGCCGGCTCGGCCGTCGGCAGGCGGTTGCGGTCGAGCAACTCGTACGGCACGCCGCATTCCTCGAGCACGGCGATGTCGCGCCGCGCGGCTTCCATCTGCGCGGCGGTGCGGAACAACTGCAGCGTGCCCTGGGTGCGCTGCTCGTACTGAATGCCGGTATCGGCGCGCAGGGTGCGCAGGCAGTCGCGGCTGTATTCGGCCAGGCGCAGCATGCGTTCCTTGTTGACGGTGTAGCGGCCGGCCGAGCAATTGGCCAGCATCGCCGCCAGCCAGCGCCACTGGTAGAAACTGCCATCGGCGCGGATGGCCAGCGGCGCGTGTTTCTGGAACATCCACTTCAGCGCCTTGAGCGGGATCCCGGGCGCCGCCCACGGCGTGGAATAGCCGGGCGACACCTGGCCGGCGTTGCCATAGCTGGTTTCGTCGGCGGGACCGGCGCGGCGCTCCAGCACCGTGACCTGCGCGCCCTGGCGCGCCAGATAGTAGGCGGTCGTCGTGCCGATGACGCCGCTGCCCAGGACGATGACGTGCATAGAATCTCCCACACTCTTTTACATACGTGAATTCCCGTAGTCTAGGAGGCCATAGGCAGCGATAATCACTAAAATAACCCCAACGAACCAGCTTTATCACTGGGCACCGTGGGTTTTCTTACCTTTGGAAGTGAAATGCGCGAACTGGACCGCATCGATCGCAAAATCCTCGATATTCTGCAACGTGAAGGGCGTATATCCATTACCGAGCTGGCGGAGAAAATCAGCCTGTCGGCCACGCCCTGTTCCGAGCGCGTCCGGCGCCTGGAACGCGAAGGGGTGATTACCGGCTACCATGCGCGCATCAATCCGGCGGCGCTGGGCAAGACGCTGCTGGTGTTCCTGGAAATCCGCCTGTCGGCCAAGTCCGGCGATGTGTTCGACAAGGTCAAGCAGGAACTTCTGTACGTGCCCGAGGTCATGGAATGCCATCTGGTCTCGGGCGACTTCGATTACCTGGTCAAGGCGCGGCTCTCGGAAATGAACGAATACCGCCGCTTGCTGGGCGAGATTCTCAAGCGCCTGCCCGCTTCGGCGGAATCGCACAGCTACGTGGTCATGGAAGAAATCAAGGAAACCCTCTACCTGCCTGTGGACCGCTGAATCGCGCAGCCCGCCCTGAATCAGGGACACTTCACTGTTTTTCTGTACCATTCCGTGCCGTATTTCATTTCATGCCCGTCGTCCGCGCCCGCCGGCGCGGCGCAGGAGCCCCATCCATGAGTCGTTTGTACCGATATTTCTTCCGCGGCCTGATCACCGTCCTGCCCATCGCGCTGACGCTGTATCTGCTGTTCATTTTCCTGGCCTGGACCGAAGCGCTGGCGCTTACCCTGCTGCGTCCGTTCATCGGCAGCTTCTACATCCCCGGCATGGGCCTGGCGCTGGGCATTCTCGGCATCCTGGCCATCGGCTACCTGGTGTCGAAACAGCGCGTGCAGCGCTGGCTGCTGCTGCTGGAAATGCCGTTCACCAACCTGCCGGTCGTCAAGAGCATTTATTCGTCGCTCAAGAGCTTCGCCGATTATTTTTCGCCCAGCGCCAAGACCAGTTCGCAGCAGGTCGTGATCCTGCGCATGCCGGGCAACCCGCTGGAGCTGGTGGGCCTGGTCACCCGCCGCACCGTCGACGGCCTGCCGGCCGGATTCACGCAGGGCGAGCGCGTGGCCGTCTACCTGCCCATGGGCTACATGATCGGCGGCTACACCGTGTTCGTGCCTACCGAGTGGGTGCATCCGATCCAGATGTCGGTGGAGGAAGCGATGCGTTCATCCCTGATCGCCTGGATGGCGCGCGCCGAGAACGGCGCGGCCAGCGGCACGGCGGCCACGCCGCCGACGCCGCCCGCGCCCCCGGCCCCGCCGGCGGCGGGCGGCCCGCTGGCCTGACCCATCCCCCTGGGCGGCGCCGATCGGCGCGCCGCCTCTTGCGGATTTCGCGCCGATTGGCAATGATTGCTTCCCGCGCCGGGCCCCTCCGGCGCCACGACGGCTCGGGGAGCCTATCCATGTCCACCGCAGCGCCCGTTACGGGCGGCATTCTGATCGCATGCGCCGCTGCCGCGGCCGACGCCAACCGGCAAGCACTCCTGCAATATGTCCATGGCCTGGGCCTGGCCGACGCCGTCTCGCTGGCCTGCGTCCGGCACGGCGAAAGCGCCGCCCTGTCGATGGCCCTGGCGCCGGCGTTCCAGGCGCGCCATGCGCCGGGCCACGACACGACCGGCATCGCCGCCTCGCTGGGCTTGCGCCCCGGGCAGGACAGCGGCGACCTCGAACGCGAGATCCTGCTCGCCATCCTCGCCAGCCCGGTGGCCTTTGCACTGCCCGACGCCGCCGAGCTGGCCTCGGCGGTGCGCATCCGCCGCCACATCGTGCAGGCGGCGCGGCGCACCGCCCTGGCCTTCGACACCGAGCAGGCCGAGCGGCCGGAGGACGACTGGGTCTACGACGAACAGCGCGGCTTCACCGTGCTGCCGGGCCACCCGCTGGTCGAGGCGCTGCGCAAGGCCACCCAGCCCGACGAGTCGGGCCGGCTGTATTCGTTTTCCTGTTACCGCGCCACCGAATACGTGACCGTGCTGGGCATCGCCCAGGAGCTGCAGGCCTGCAACCCCGAGCTGGCCGCGCGCCTGCAGCGCCAGTGGGAAACCCGCGCGGTGATGTCCGGCCTGTTCCACGACACGTTCCTGCGCGAGTACGGCTCGCTGCAGGACCCGCTGCCGCCGCGCTACTACGTGCCCGGCGACCGCCTGTGGTTCCGCAACCCGGACGAGCACTCGTCCAACGTCGAAGGCTACGAAGGCTCGTGGGTGTTCTACCTGGGCTCGGGGCTGTTCAACAACTTCTGGAAGCGCGACCAGCCGTACACGCTGGCCGGCAAGTGCGTGGAGATCTACCACTGGCGCCACGGCGCGCGCCGCAACGAGGCAGGCAAGCTGATCATCGACGAATCCATCGTCGAGGCGCGCGTGCACGCGACCATGGCCGACCCGCAGGCGACCGCGCGCGTGCTCGAACGCATGGTGCGCATCCGCGATCCCCAGGGCGTCTACGCCGAGGGCGGCTGCATCGACGCCACGCGCGAATGCGCGCGCTGGGTCGGGCCGGGGCATGCCGATATCGTGCTGCCCGACTTCCCCCGGCCCGCCTGACTCAGCGCACCTTGCCCTCCTTCCAGGCCTGCAGCAGCTTTTCATACGCGATGGTCTGGCCCTGGGGCTTTTCGTTGGCCAGCTTCTTCCATGGCGCATGCTGGTCCGACAGCCACTTGGCCGGATCGCTCTTGGGGTTCAGCTTGGGCGCGCACTGCGCCATGCCGGCGCGCTCCAGACGCGCCAGCACCTGATCCATTTCGTTGGCCAGCGCGTCCATGGCCTGCTGCGGCGTCTTCTCGCCCGTGACGGCGGTGGCCACGTTCTTCCACCACAGCTGCGCCAGCTTGGGATAGTCGGGCACGTTGTTGCCGGTGGGCGTCCACGCCACGCGCGCCGGACTGCGATAGAACTCGATCAAGCCGCCGTAGTTGGCCGCGTTCCTGGTGAAGAACTCGCTGTTGATGTCGCTGTCGCGGATGAAGGTCAGGCCGGTGATGGACTTCTTCAGCGACACCGTCTTGGACGTCACGAACTGCGCGTAGAGCCACGCGCCGGCCAGCCGGTTGGCGTCGGTGGACTTGAAGAAAGTCCACGAGCCGACATCCTGGTAGCCGTTCTGCATGCCGTCTTTCCAGTACGGTCCATAGGGTGACGGCGCCATGCGCCATTTCGGCGTGCCGTCTTCGTTGACCACCGGCAGCCCCTTCTTGGTCATGTCGGCGGTAAAGGCGGTGTACCAGAAGATCTGCTGGGCGATCTGCCCCTGCGCCGGCACCGGGCCGGATTCGGAAAAGGTCATGCCGGTGGCCTGCTGCGGCGCGTACTTCTTCATCCAGTCCACGTACTTGGTCAGCGCATAGACCGCGGCCGGGCTGTTGGTGGCCCCGCCGCGCGCCACCGAGGCGCCCACCGGCGTGCACTTGTCGTCGGCCACGCGGATGCCCCATTCGTCGACCGGCATGCCATTGGGCAGGCCCTTGTCGGCCGCGCCGGCCATCGACAGCCAGGCGTCGGTGAAGCGCCAGCCCAGCGACGGATCCTTCTTGCCGTAGTCCATGTGGCCATAGACCCGCTTGCCATCGAGCTCCTTGACGTCGTTGGAGAAGAATTCGGCGATGTCCTCGTACGCCGACCAGTTGGTCGGCACGCCGAGTTCGTAGCCGTACTTGGCCTTGAACTTGTCCTGCAGGTCCTTGCGCGCGAACCAGTCGGCCCGGAACCAGTACACGTTGGCGAACTGCTGGTCGGGCAGCTGGTACAGCTTGCCGTCGGGCGCCGTGGTGAACTTGGTGCCGATGAAGTCCTTCAGGTCCAGCCCGGGGTTGGTGTACTCCTTGCCCGCCCCCGATATGTAGTCCGACAGCGGCAGGATGGCGCCGTACCGGTAGTGCGTGCCGATCAGGTCCGAATCGGAGATCCAGCCGTCGTAGATGGACTTGCCCGACTGCATGGACGTCTGCAGCTTCTCGACCACGTCGCCTTCCTGGATCAGGTCGTGGTTGACCTTGATGCCGGTGATCTCGGTGAAGGCGCGCGCCAGCGTCTTGGCCTCGTACTCGTGCGTCGTGATGGTCTCCGACACCACGTTGATCTCGTTCACTCCCTGGGCCTTCAGTTTCCGGGCCGCGTCGATGAACCACTTCATTTCCGCCATCTGCTGGTCCTTGGACAGCGACGAAGGCTGGAACTCGCTGTCCACCCATTTCTTCGCCTCCGGCTCGCCAGCCCAGGCCGCCTGCGTCCCGATCAGGGCGATGGCGGCCGCCATGGCATGCATCCGCATTTTCATGACCTGTCTCCTCGATGCGCCTCCCCTGTCTTTGCTGCGGGACGCCGGGCCGGGGAAGGCTGGGCCGTTGTCCTGTAAGACCCCCAACGATTTTCCGGGGCAGCGGATGCGTGCCGCTACCCTTTGCGCATCACCAGCGCCAGCACCACCATCGACAACGCAAAACCGATCCAGACCGTAGGCGGCTCGTCCAGCGCGAACCACTCCATCGCCTTGCCGCCCAGCCCGACGTAGGCGAGATTGATCCACGCCGCGATCATCAGGCCGATGAACAGGCGGTCGCCACGCGTGGTGGCGATGGGCAGGAATCCCTTGCGCAGGCGCGTCGGCGCACGCAGCTCCCAGACCGTCATGCCCACCAGCATCAGCGCGATGCAGGTGAAGAACACCGCCACCGGCGTCGTCCATACCATCCAGCCGAACATGGCGCCTCCCCTCAAACCCGGCCCATCGCGAAGCCTTTCGCGATGTAGTGCCGCACGAACCAGATCACGATGGCGCCCGGCACGATGGTCAGCACGCCGGCGGCCGCCAGCACGCCCCAGTCCATGCCCGAGGCCGACACGGTGCGCGTCATGGTGGCCACGATAGGCTTGGCGTTGACCGAGGTCAGCGTGCGCGCCAGCAGCAGCTCCACCCAGCTGAACATGAAGCAGAAGAACGCCGCCACCCCCACCCCGGCCTTGATCAGCGGCAGGAAGATGGTGAGGAAGAAACGCGGGAAGCTGTAGCCGTCCACGTAGGCGGTCTCGTCGATCTCGCGCGGCACGCCCGACATGAACCCCTCCAGGATCCACACCGCCAGCGGCACGTTGAACACCAGGTGCGCCAGCGCCACCGCCAGGTGGGTGTCCATCAGCCCCAGCGAGGTATACAGCTGGAAGAAAGGCAGCAGGAACACCGCGGGCGGCGTCATGCGGTTGGTCAGCAGCCAGAAGAACACGTGCTTGTCGCCGATGAAGCGGTAGCGCGAGAACGCATAGGCGGCCGGCAGCGCCACCGCCAGCGAGATCACCGTGTTGATCAGCACGTAGATCAGCGAATTGATGTAGCCCGAGTACCAGGCCGGATCGGTGAAGATGGTGCGATAGTGCTCGACCGTGAAGTCGCTGGGCCACAGCGTCAGGCTGCCGAGGATCTCGGTATTGGTCTTGAACGACATGTTGACCATCCAGTACAGCGGCAACACGGCGAACAGCAGGTACAGCGCGAGAAAGATCCCGCGCCAGGAGGAACGGCGCTCAGCCATGGCGGCTCTCCTCGTCCAGCCCGCCGGCGGTGCCGGCGCGCTGCATCCAGTTGTACAGCACGAAGCACAGCAGCAGGATGATCAGGAAGTAGACGATCGAAAACGCCGCCGCCGGCCCCAGGTCGAACTGCCCCACCGCCTTCTGGGTCAGGTACTGCGACAGGAAGGTGGTGGCGTTGCCGGGCCCGCCACCGGTCAGCACGAAAGGCTCGGTGTAGATCATGAAGCTGTCCATGAAGCGCAGCAGCACGGCGATCATCAGCACGCCGCGCAGCTTGGGCAGCTGGATATAGCGGAACACCGCGAAGGCCGACGCGCCGTCGATGCGCGCGGCCTGGTAGTAGGCGTCCGGAATCGCGCGCAGGCCCGCGTAGCAAAGCAGCGCCACCAGCGGGGTCCAGTGCCATACGTCCATGACCAGGACGGTCAGCCACGCGTCCAGCGCGTCGCCCGTGTAGTTGTAGTCCAGCCCCAGCGCCGCCAGGGCCGCGCCCAGCAGGCCGATATCCGTGCGCCCGAACACCTGCCAGATGGTACCCACCACGTTCCAGGGAATCAGCAGCGACAGCGCGATGACGACCAGCACGGCCGAGGCCCGCCAGCCGCTGGCCGGCATGGCCAGCGCCAGCAGGATGCCCAGCGGGATCTCGATCAGCAGCACCGCCAGCGAAAAGCCGACCTGGCGCCACAGCGCGCCATGCAGTTCTTCGTCCTGCAGCACCGCGGCGAACCATTCGGTGCCCACGAAGACGCGCCGGTCGGGCGCGATGATGTCCTGCACCGAATAGTTGACGATGGTCATCAGCGGCAGAATGGCCGAGAACGCCACGCACAGCACCACGGGCAGCACCAGCAGCCAGGCCCGGTGATCGATTGGTTTCATCGGATCAGCTCCTCGTCGCGGTAAAAGCAGGTATGGCGATTGAGCACCGCCAGCCAGACCGTGTCGCCGGCGCCTGGCAGCGCCGCATCCAGCGGCAGGCGCGCCCGCAGCGCGATGGACTCGAACTCGGCGCCCAGCAAGGCATAGGTGCCGACGTCCTGCACTCGCGTCACCCGCGCCGGCAGCGCGCCGGGCGCGTGCGGGGCGGCCACGCGCAGGTACTCGGGCCGCACGCCCAGCTGGACCGGCCCGCCCTGCGCCAGCGCCTCGGCCTGGCTGGCCGTCAGGCCCTCCAGGCGTTGCGAACCGATGCGCAGCGCGCCGTCGCGCCATTCGGCCGGCAGGAAGTTCATGCCCGGCGAACCGATGAAATGCCCCACGAACGTATGCGCGGGCCGCTCGAACAGGTCGTCCGGCGTGCCCACCTGCACCGCGCGTCCGCGCGACATCACCATCACCCGCTCGGCGAACGTCAGGGCCTCGGTCTGGTCGTGCGTGACATAGATCAGGGTCAGCTTGAATTCGTGGTGGATTTCCTTCAGCTTGCGCCGCAGCTCCCACTTCAGGTGCGGGTCGATCACCGTCAGCGGCTCGTCGAACAGGATGGCCGACACATCGCTGCGCACCAGGCCGCGCCCCAGCGAGATCTTCTGCTTGGCGTCCGCCGTCAGGCCGCTGGCGCGGCGCTCCAGCACCGCCGACAGCTCCAGCATTTCGGCGATGCGGCCGACCCGCTCGCGGATATGCGCCTGCGGCACGCCCCGGTTGCGCAGCGGAAAGGCCAGGTTGTCGGCCACGGTCATGGTGTCGTAGACCACCGGGAACTGGAACACCTGGGCGATGTTGCGTTGCTGCGGCGTGCGGCCGGTCACATCCTGGCCGTCGAACAGCACCCGGCCCTGCGAAGGCCGCAGCAGGCCGGACACGCAATTGAGCAAGGTGGTCTTGCCGCAGCCCGACGGTCCCAGCAAGGCGTAGGCGCCGCCGTCCTCGAAGGTGAAGCGCAGCGGCAGCAGCGCGTAGTCGTCCTCGCCGCGCGGGTCGGCGCCGTAGGCATGCGCCAGGTCGAGCTCGATGCTGGCCATCAGCGCGCCTCCCCGGCGCGGCGCGGCGCCGCCAGCAGCGCGCCGTCCGGCCCGAAGGCGTAGCTGTCGGCCGGATCGAAATACAGCGTCAGGCGCGAATCCAGCGGATAGCGGTGCACGCCGGTCAATTGCGCCACGACCGGGCCGGCGGGCGTGCGCACGTGCACGAACGAATCCGATCCGGAGATCTCGGCCAGCTCGACCACGCCCGGCAAGGCCACGTCGGCGGCGCGCCCCTCGGTGCGGAACACCCCGGCGCGCAGCCCCGCCGTCAGCGCATCGTCGCCGGTCTCGGGCGGCGGCAGCGCGCACGGCACCGCCACGCCCGAGGCCAGCATGAAGCCGCCATTGGCGCGCCGCGCCGGGAACAGGTTCATGGGAGGGTCGCTGAAGGCCCGGGCCACCCGGATGGAATTGGGGCGATGGAAGACCTCGGCGGTCGGCCCGTATTGCAGCAGGCGGCCGGCATCGAGCACCGCGGTATGGCCGCCCAGCAGCAAGGCCTCGGCGGGCTCGGTGGTGGCATAGACCACGGTCGAGCGCCCCTGGGCGAACAGGCCGGCCAGTTCTTCGCGCAGGGCTTCGCGCAGCTTGTAGTCCAGGTTGACCAGCGGCTCGTCCAGCAGCACCAGCGGCGCCTCCTTGACCAGCGCGCGCGCCAGCGCCACGCGCTGCTGCTGGCCGCCGGACAGTTCGGACGGATAGCGATCCAGCAGGTGCCCGATATGCAGGCGTTCGGCCATGGCCCGCACGCGCGCCGGGATATCGGCGGCGCCGCGCAGGCGCAGCGGCGAGGCGATGTTGTCGGCCACCCGCATCGAGGGGTAGTTGATGAACTGCTGGTACACCATGGCGACGTTGCGCTGGCGCACCGGCACGCCGGTGACGTCGGCGCCGTCGACCAGCACCTTGCCCTCGGTGGGGCGGTCCAGCCCGGCCATGACGCGCATCACCGAAGTCTTGCCGGCCAGGGTCGCCCCCAGCAGCACGGTCATGGCGCCCGGCGCGGGCCGCAAGCTGAGCGGGTACAGGTGTACCTGTGACCCCGCGCGCAGTTGAATTCCGTCCAGAACCAGCTGCATCTCTCCTCCGGCAAACGCGGTACGATTGCTTTCGTTGCTTTCTTTGCGTTTTAACGAACAAGCGAAAGAAAAACAATCTTGCACTGCGTCATTATTTTTCGGTTTTGTTGTTTTATGATGCGAACATGACCCTCAATCCCAGACAAAGCGCCTTGGTCGAACTGGTTCGCACACAGGGCTCGGCCACCATCGAAGCGTTGGCGCGACATTTCGACGTCACGCTACAGACCGTGCGGCGCGACGTAAACCTGCTTTCCGAAGCGGGCATGCTGTCGCGCTTTCATGGCGGCGTGCGGATCGAGTCGTCGACCATCGAGAACATCGCCTACCGCAAGCGCCAGGGGCTGCATGCCGAGGGCAAGCGCCGCATCGCCGAGGCGGTGGCCCGCGCAGTGCCCGACGGCTGTTCGCTGCTGATCAACATCGGCACCACCACCGAGGCCATCGCGCGCGCCCTGCTGCGCCATCGCGGCCTGCGCGTCATCACCAACAACCTGCACGTGGCCGACATCCTGTCCGATAACCCGGATTGCGAAGTCATCGTGGCCGGCGGCGTGGTGCGCTCGCGCGACCGCGGCATCGTCGGCGAGGCCACGCTGGACTTCATCCGCCAGTTCAAGGTCGACATCGGCCTGATCGGCATATCCGGCATCGAGGCCGACGGCACCTTGCGCGACTATGACTTCCGCGAGGTGCGCGTGGCGCGCGCCATCATCGAACAATCGCGCGAGGTCTGGCTGGCCGCCGACAGCAGCAAGTTCCAGCGCCAGGCCATGGTCGAACTGGTGCACGTCTCGCGCATCCACCGCTTCTTCACCGACGCCCAGCCGCAAGAGCCGCTGGCCCAGGTGCTGCAGGACGCCGGCGTGCGCTGCGACGTCGCCGCGCAATCGGCAGGCGCCGCCACGGCCTGAACGCCCGCCCAGCCCTTTTCCCGCCCCGAACAGAATCCATGACCGCCCCTACCCTCGCTCCCATCGACCCGCCCGCGCGCGCGCGACTGCTTGCCGACCTGCAAGGCGCCCCTGATTGGGATGTCATCGTCATCGGCGGCGGCGCCACCGGCCTGGGCACCGCGGTCGATGCCGCCGCGCGCGGCTACCGCACCCTGCTGGTGGAGGCCGCCGACTTCGCCAAGGGCACCTCCAGCAAGGCCACCAAGCTGGTGCACGGCGGCGTGCGCTACCTGGCGCAGGGCAACATCAGCCTGGTGCGCGAGGCCCTGCACGAGCGCGGCCTGCTCAACCGCAACGCGCCGCACCTGGTGTGGCCGCTGGGCTTCGTGGTGCCGGCCTACAGCCTGCTGGACCAGCCGTTCTACGGCGTCGGCCTGAAGATGTACGACATGCTGGCCGGCAAGCTGAACCTGGCGCCCAGCCGCTGGCTGTCGCGCGGCGAAACGCTGCGCCACGCCGCCACCGTGGCCGAGCGCGTCAACGGCCGCGCCTTGCGCGGCGGCATCCTGTACTACGACGGCCAGTTCGACGATGCGCGCCTGGCCATCGCCCTGATGCGCACCCTGTACGACCTGGGCGGCGTGGCGCTGAACTACGCGCGCGCGGTCGGCCTGACGCGCACGGACGGCCGCGTCGACGGCGTGACCGTGGCGGACGCGCTGGGCGACCTGCGCGTCACCCTGCGCGCCAAGTGCGTGGTCAACGCCACCGGCGTGTGGGTCGACGCGGTGCGCCGCATGGACGACCCCGATGCGCAGACCATGGTGGCGCCCAGCCAGGGCGTGCACCTGACGCTGCCGCGCGACTTCCTGCCCGGCGCGGACGCCATCCTCATTCCCAAGACCGACGACGGCCGGGTGCTGTTCGTGGTGCCCTGGAACGGCCACACCATCGTCGGTACCACCGACACGCCGCGTACCGACCTGCCGCTCGACCCGCAGGCCGGACAGAGCGAAATCGACTTCATCCTTGCCACCGCGGCGCGCTACCTGAGCCGCAAGCCCACCCGCGCCGACGTGACCAGCGTGTGGGCCGGCCTGCGCCCGCTGGTCAAGGCCACCGGCGAAGCCTCGACCAAGTCGCTGTCGCGCGAACACACCATCGTGGTCTCCAAGGGCGGGCTGGTCACGGTCACCGGCGGCAAATGGACCACCTACCGCAAGATGGCCCAGGATGTGGTCGACACCGCCATCCAGCACAAGCTGCTGGCCGCGGCGCCGTGCCGCACGGCCGAGCTGCCGCTGCATGGCGCGCCGGCCGAGGGGCAGTCCAGCGGCGCGCCCCACGGCACGCCCGACAGCTACTACGGCACCGACCTGGCCGCGCTGCGCGCGCTGCCGGGCGCCGACCGCATGCTGGTCAAGGCCAGCGCCCTGACCGAGGCGCACGTGCGCTACGCCGCCCGCCACGAGCTGGCGCGCACCGTGGAGGACGTACTGGCCCGCCGCAATCGCGCCCTGTTCCTGGACGCCGAGGCCGCCGTGCTGGCCGCGCCCGAAGTGGCCCGCATCCTGGCGCAGGAACTCGGCCATGACGAAGCCTGGAGCCGCGCCACGCTGGCCGAGTTCGAAGCCGCGGCCGCGCACTACCGGCTGGCCTAGCCCCGGTAGTAAGCCTAGCCGTGGCCGTTGTCCAGCGCGGTCAGCATGGCGCGGGCGGCGCGCTCGGACGAGGCGGGGTTCTGCCCGGTGATGAGCAGTCCGTCGCTGACCACGTAGGCGTGCCAATCCTCGGCCTTGCTGTAGCGCGCGCCCAGGGCGACCAATTCGTCTTCCACCAGGAACGGCACCACCTCGGTCAGCTGCACGACCGCTTCCTCCGTGTTGCTGAAGCCGGTCACTTGACGGCCCGCCACCAGCGGCGCGCCGTCGGCGGCGCGGGCGTGCCGCAGCACGCCGGGCGCGTGGCACACGGCCGCCACCGGTTTGCCGCCGGCCAGGAAGGTCTCGATCAATGCGATCGAATGCGCGTTCTCGGCCAGGTCCCACAGCGGGCCATGCCCGCCCGGATAGAACAGCGCGTCGAAGTCGGCCGCGCGCATGTCGGCCAGCCGCGCCGTGCGCGCCAGTTCGCGCTGCGCCTGGGTGTCGGCCGCGAAGCGGCGGGTCGCCTCGGTCTGGGCGTCGGGCTCGTCGCTCTTGGGATCCAGCGGCGGCTGGCCGCCGGCTGGCGAGGCCAGCGTGACACGTGCGCCGGCGTCGACGAATACGTAATAAGGCGCGGCGAACTCCTCGAGCCAGAACCCCGTCTTGCGGCCGGTATCGCCCAGCCGGTCATGTGAAGTCAGCACCATCAGTATTTTCATGCGTCGCTCCTGGGGAAGAGGCAGTCCGCGGCATGGGCGGCCGGCCATGACCCGCCCATTACACCATCGGCCGGCGGCGCCATGGGACAGACACAAGAATTCTTACGCCTGCGGCGTATCATCGCCCTATCGAGCCTGCTCGCTTCACGGAAATCCGCCATGTGTCTTGCCGTCCTGGCCCTGCACGCCCTTCCCGGCCTGCCGGTGCTGATCGCCGCCAACCGCGACGAATTCCATGCCCGCCCCACCGCCGAGGCAGCGCGCTGGCCCGGCAGCCCCGCCCTATACGCCGGCCGCGACCTGCTGGCCGGCGGCACCTGGATGGGCGTCAGCGACCAGGGCCGCTATGCGGTAGTCACCAATTTCCGCGACCCCGGCAACATCCAGCCCGACGCGCCCTCGCGCGGCGCCCTGGTGGAAGCCTTCCTGCGCGGCGAGGCCAGCGCGCAGGAGTACCTGCACGACATACACGCCCGTGGCGCGCGCTACAACGGCTTCAACCTGATCGTCGGCGACGCCGGCGGCGCCTGGTACTGCAGCAACCGCGACGGCGCGCCGCGGCGCCTGGCCGATGGCGTCTACGCCCTGTCGAACCATTTGCTCGATACGCCCTGGCCCAAGCTGGCGCGCACCAAGGCCGCCTTCGAACGCATCATCGCCGCCACGCCGCAACCCGATCTGCCCGCGCTGTACGCGGCCCTGGCCGACCCCACGCCGGCGGCCGACCACGAATTGCCGGCCACCGGCCTCGCCCTGGAGCGCGAACGCCTGCTCAGCAGCCCCTTCATCGTCAGCCCCGACTATGGCACCCGCAGCGCCTGCGTCCTGGCGCTGCATGACGATGGCCGGGGCGAACTGCACGAGCGGCGCTTCCGTCCCGACGGCGCGATCGCCGGCCAGACCGACCTGGACTTCTCCTGGCGCGGCGCGCGCGCCGAACTTCACCGCGCCTCCTGTGTCTAAGTAGTTCCTATCAGGGCGCGCGGCCGGCCCTGCGCGCCCGCCTTACAGGAGAACTCTCCATGAACAAACGTCATGAACGCGCATGGATGGCGGCGGCGCTGGCCGCCGGCAGCATTGCGCTGGGCGGCGCCGCGCAGGCGCAAGGCGCGCTGCCCGCGGTGCAACAGCAAGGCAGTGTCCAATTCGTAACCGGCGGCGTCGGCCTGGACGAATCCGAGGCCATGAAGGCCGCCAGCAAGGACTATCCGCTGGCCCTGACCTTCGCGGCGCGCGGCGATGGCCGCAGCGGCCTGTACCTGGCCGATGTCTCGGTGCAGATCCTCGACCGTAGCGGCAAGTCCGTCCTCGATGCGAAAGCCGACGGCCCCTACCTGCTGGCCAAGCTGCCGGCCGGCACCTACCGCGTCAAGGCCACCTCGGGCGGCGTCGAGCAGACCCGCCAGGTCAGCGTGCGTCCGGGCAGCACCGCGCGCGCGGTGTTCGAATGGAAGGACTGAGGCCGCACCGGCGCCAAGGCGCGGCCGGCCCCGGACGGGGCCTGACGCCCAGGATCTGGGCATCAGGCCGCGGCCGTCAATTCGCGCGGATCCCGCGCTCGTCGATCAGCTTTTTCCAACGCGCGGTCTCGGACCGCACGAACTCGCCCAATTGCTCGGGCGTGCCGCCGGCGCCGTAGGCCCCGATGGCCGCCAGGCGCTCGCGCGACGCGTCCGAGCGCAGCACGTCGTTGACCGCCGCATTGATCTCGCCGATGACCGCGTCCGGCGTGCCGGCCGGGGCCATCAGCGAGAACCAGGAACTGACGTCGAACCCCTTGTATCCCAGCTCGTCCAGGGTGGGAACGTCCGGCAGCACGTCGGAGCGCTTGATGGTGGTGACGGCCAGCGCCTTGTACTTGCCCGACTTGATCAGCGGCTGGGCGGTGGGCACGACATCGAACATGAAATCGAGCCGGCCGCCCAGCATGTCCGTGATGGCCGGCGCGCTGCCCTTGTAGGGAATATGGTTGGCGGCCAGCCCGGCGCTGCTCAGGAAGTACTCGCTGACCAGGTGGGTGATGTTGCCGGTTCCCGCCGAGCCATAGTTCAAGCCGCCCGGCTGCGCCTTGGCCTGCTTCACGAATTGCGCGACGTCGTCGACCGGCGCCGAGGGCAGCGTCACCAGCACCGCCGGCGTCTTCGCCAGCAACACCACCGGCGCCAGCTCCGTGGCCACGTCGTAGCCGACCGGCCCCAGGCTGGGGTTGACCGTGACCGGACCGACCGAACCCAGCAGCAGCGTGTAGCCGTCGGGCTTGGCGCGGGCCACCGACTGGATGCCGATGGCGCCGCCGGCGCCCGCCTTGTTCTCGACCACGACCGACTGCGACCACTTCTCGGACAAGCCCGCCGCCACCGTGCGGGCAACGATGTCCACGGCGCCGCCCGGCGTGAACGGCACCACGATGGTCACGGGCCGTTGCGGAAACGAATCCGCCGGCGCCGCGCTCGCCAAGGCGCTGCCCAGCAGCAGCGCGGCCATCAGGCCTTTCTGCATCACTCTCACCCTTTTCTCCTTGTATGGTTTCCCGGATCAGCCGTCGCTCAGGCCGGCAGCCTGCCCGCCTGGACCAGCGCGGCCCGAACGCGCGCGCGCTCGGCGTCGCTCAGGTCGACCCACGGCAGGCGCACGCGGCCGCTGGGCAGGCGGCCCAGCATGACCAGCGCCTCTTTCATGCGCGTGTGCATGTCGAGCGTCGGTGCGCTGTAGAAGCAGCTGGCCATGGGATAGATCTGGTCGTTGATGGCGCGCGCGGCCGCCAGGTCGTTGGCCTGCACCGCCTCCCAGAGGGCGACATGCAGGTCCGCGTGCACGCTACCGGAACCCGACAGGATGCCGTTGCAGCCCAGCACGAGCGACGGCATGAGCCATGCGCTGTGCGTCGTCAGCACGTTGACCGGGCGCGGCAGCGATTGCAGCACACGGATGTTGCGCTCGTGCTCGATCGGATTGTTGCTGCGGTCCTTGATGGCCATCACCGACGGCACTTCCTCGGCCAGCTTGACCAGGGTGTCCAGCGGATGCGCCATGCCGGTCGAGGTCTCGTACTGGAAAACGATCAGCGGCAGGTCGGTGGCGTCGGCGATGGCCTTGTAATGGCCCAGCGTCATCTCGGGCAGCATGGCCGCCCCGCGCGCGAACACGGCGGGCGGGAACACCAGCAGGCAGGAAGCGCCGCCGGCCTCGGCCTGGCGCGCGATCCGCGCGGCGTCCAGCGGACCGTGCGCATACACGCCGTGCATCAACGGGACCTGGTCGCCAACCTCGTCGGCCATCACGTCCAATGCGCGGCGCTGCTCGTCGAGCGTGAGCCCCGGGATCTCCTGCGAGACGCCGTTGACGCAGAGCGCGGAAATGCCGCGCACCGACGCCAGCTCGCGAATATGCGCGCGCAGGGATTCTTCGTCGATGGAAAGGTCTTCGTTGAACGGCATCAGCGCCGCGGGGATCACGCCCGCGGGGACATAACCGGGAAATCTTGCTGCCATGAGTGCTCCTGGGTTTCCGAAAATAATGCACAAAACGCAGGCGGACTATAGGAAAATCGCCCAAGAGCCTCAATTGAATTGTCCACTAAGTAAACATGAAAAACAGTCCCGCATCGACCCCGCGCGATACCGCGCAATCTCTGCGCAGATCGATCGAAATCCTGAAGGCTTTGTCCGCGCCGATGAAGCGTGGGTTTTCACTTAGTGAACTATCGAGAATGACCGGCCTGCCGCACCCTACGGTGCTGCGGCTGCTGCGCCACCTGACCGGCCTGGGCATGGTCGCCTGGGATCCCGCGACCAAGATCTACCGGCTGGGCACGCTGACCTTCGAGCTGGGCCTGGCGGCGGCCGAGCATTGCGACATCCGGGGCCTGTGCGGCGATGCCCTGGACCGGCTGCAGGCCGAGACGCAGGACACCTGCTACCTGACCATGCGCAGCGGATTCGACGCCGTCTGCATCGACCGGCGCGAGGGCGCCTCGCCCATACGCGTGCTGACGCTGGACATCGGCAGCCGCCGCCCGCTGGGCGTGGGCGCCGCGGGGCTGGCCATCCTCGACTGCCTGCCCGAGGAAGAAGCGGAAACCGTCATCCAGGCCAGTGAATCCAAGCTGGACCGGTACAACCGCATGAGCACCGACATCATGCGCATGCTGCTGCACGAAACGCGCGAACGCGGCTATGCGGTGTGCGGCAACTGGGTCACGCTGGGCGTGACGGCGGTCGCCGTGCCGATCTGCATCGAGGACGGCCGGCCGATCGGATCGCTCAGCGTGTCCGCCGTGAGCCACAGAATGCCGGCCGACAGATGGCCCGACATCGCGCGCGCGCTGCAGCGGGAACTGCACGACATACACCGCAAGCTGCAGGGGCCGTCGAGCCGGCCGGGATACCACGGGTGAGCGCCGCGGCGCGGCGCCTGCCCTCGCCGGGGCAGGCGTCCGCGCGCAGCATGCTCAATGCCCGGCCAGCAGTATCGCCACGTTGACCAGCAGCGCGGCCAGCCATACCAGCGAGCGCAGATTGCCCCAGCCGCCGATGTACAGCGCCACATAGACCAGGCGCGCGACCAGCCAGGCGCCCATCAGCACATGCAGCGTGGCGGCGGGCGCCTGGGTGTACAGCGCGTAGAGCGTGGCGGCGAAGAAAAACGGCAAGGCCTCGAAGGTATTGGCCTGGGCCGAATTGGCGCGCGCTCGCCAGCCGTCCTGGCCAGCCAGCCAGGGGCGCGGATCGTTGTTGTCGTAGCGGCGGCCGCCGGCCTTGGCCGCGATCGCGGGAACCAGCGGCAGCAAGGCCGCCGCGAGCAGGAATGCTGTGGTTGCGTTCATGGAAGTCCTTTGCGGCGCCATGCGCGCCTGGTGGGTCCAGGGCCGGAGCCCGAAGGCTCCGATCTTGCCGCCGCCGGCCGTGGCGCGTCAATGGCGGCGCCCCGCTACGAATGCCCGGGTTTCATGCGGTCGACCCAGTCGCGCGCCGGATCGCGCCGCGCGCCGCGATTGAACACGGCGGTCAGGACCATGGCGATCAGCGCCCCCAGCCCGGCCAGGGCCATGTCCTTCTGGGCATCCCAGATATCGCCCTGGGTGCCCAGGTACGCCACGCCCAGTTCGCCGCCGAAGAATTCGGCCGCGCCCCATTCGATCAGCTCGTACAGGGCCGAGGTGGACAAGGCCACGTCCAGCGGCAGCAGATAGCCCCAGAAGCCGCGCACCTCGACCACGCGCAGGAAGACCTCGCGGATCGGGTACGCCAGCAGCAGTCCATACGAAAAATGCACCAGCCGGTCGAACTGGTTGCGCTCCCAGCCCAGTAGCTGATCCAGGCTGTGGCCGGTAAGGCGTTGCCACCAGGCGTCGTAGGGCACCAGCGAATAGGTGTAGTGCGCGCCCACGGCGTGCAGGCACAGGTACAGGAAGATCAAGGTGTAGGACACCCGCGAGAACACGAACCAGCGCCGCGTCGCGTACAGCGCGACGCCGAACGCCAGCACCAGGGCGTTCTCGAGCAGCCAGTCGGCGCGGTCATGGGGGTCGATGGCCAGCGCCAGCCACAGCGCCGCATACAGCACGGCCAGCGCCGGCAGATAGCGCCGGCGGGCAAACAGCCCGGCGCGCGCTTCAGTCATCGCGCACCCGGCCGCGCAGGCGCTTGGTTTCCCCGTGCTGGACCTTGCTCTGCACGCGCCGGCGCTGCGAACCCAGGGTCGGCCGGGTGGCGCGGCGCGGCCGCACCGGCCGCAGGGCATCGCGCAGCAGCGCCAGCAGGCGCTCGACGGCGTCGGCGCGGTTCTTCTCCTGGCTGCGATACGTCTGCGCCTTGATGACGATGACGCCGTCGCTGGAAATGCGCCGGTCCGCCAGCGCCAATACCGTCTCCTTGGCGCTGTCGGGCAGCGAGGAGGCGCGCACGTCAAAGCGCAGATGAATGGCGCTGGACACCTTGTTGACGTTCTGTCCGCCCGCGCCCTGCGCCCGGATCATGTCGAAATCCAGTTCGCGTTCGTCCAGATAGAGGGAACCCAATACATGCAGCATAGGGCGCCAGTCTACGCCTGTTGCCGGAAGCGGCAAACGCCCGGGCCGCCACCCCGGTAAAATGGTGGATCGATCCACCTATCCTGGCCCTGGCGACGCCGGACCAGCATCATGACCTACTCCGTCAAAGAACTCTTCAAGACCCTGCAAGGCGAAGGCGCCCAGGCCGGCCGCGCGGCGGTCTTCTGCCGCTTTGCGGGCTGCAATCTCTGGACCGGACGCGAAAGCGACCGCGCCGGCGCCGCCTGTACATTCTGCGATACCGATTTCGTCGGCACCGATGGCCAGGGCGGCGGCAAGTTCGCCGACGCGGCCGGCCTGGCCGACGCCATCGCGGCGTGCTGGGGCGACAACCCCGCCAGCCGCTACGTCGTCTTCACCGGCGGCGAGCCGCTGCTGCAGCTGGACCAGGCCCTGCTGCAGGCCGTGCACGCGCGCGGCTTCACGGTGGCCATCGAAACCAACGGCACCTTGCCGCCGCCGCCGGGCATCGACTGGATCTGCGTCAGCCCCAAGGGCCGGGCGCCGCTCGTCGTCGAGCGCGGCCACGAGCTCAAGCTGGTATTTCCGCAGGCCGACGCGCGCCCCGAGGCGTTCGCCCACCTGGCGTTCGAGCACTTCTTCCTGCAGCCCATGGACGGCCCCGCGCGCGCGGCACACACCGCCCAGGCCGTGCAGTACTGCCTCGATCACCCGCAATGGCGCCTGAGCCTGCAAACCCATAAATACATAGGTATTCCATGACTGTCCGCCCCATCGCCGGAGATGCGCGATGATTTCCGTCACCCGCCGGCTCGAGTTCGACGCCGGCCACCGCATTCCCGATCACAACAGCCAGTGCCGCAACCTGCACGGACACCGGTACGTGCTGGAAGTCACGCTCAGCGGCGACATCGTGCAGGCGCCCGGCGCCTCCGACAATGGCATGCTGATGGATTTTTCCGAGATCAAGCGCATCGCCAGGACGCACATCGTCGACGTCTGGGACCACGCCTTCCTGGTCTACGAGGGCGACCACGCCGTACGCAGCTTTCTCGATACGCTGCCGGACCACAAGACGGTGGTTCTCGACCGCATTCCCACGGCCGAGAACCTGGCCAGCATCATTTTCGCGACGCTGGCGCCCCACTACCACGGGCACTACGGCGCGGACCTGCGCCTGACCCGGGTGCGCCTGTACGAAACGCCGAACTGCTGGGCCGACTGCGGCAGCTGACGGCCCCCGGCGCGCGGCCGCCTACAGGCCGTTCTCGCGCGTGGCCAGCAGGTAGCGCTCGGCGGCGCCGTCGTTGACGCTGGCCCACAGCAGCTGGTCGGCGCGGAAGGCGCGCCACGACTCCAGCACCTTGGCGAAACGCGGACTCTTGGCGGCGTACTCTTCCAGTACCTCGCGCGTGGCCTTCTGCATGGCCGCCATGATTTCGGGCGACCACGATTGCAGCTTGGCGCCCTGCCCCACTAGGCGCTTGAGCGCCGGGATGTTGTGGGCGTCGTACTTGGCCAGCAGCTCTTCGCCGGCCATGGCGCAGGCGGCCCGCAACGCCGCCTGGTAGCGCGCCGGCAGCGTCTGCCAGGCCTCGCGGTTGACGTTCAGGCACAGGTTGGCGCCCAGTTCCATGACGCCCGGGCCGTAGTAGTACTGCGCCACCTTGGCGAAACCCAGCTTCTCATCGTCGTAGGGACCGACGAACTCGACGGCGTCCAGCGAACCCTTCTCGAGCGCGGGATAGATGTCGCTGCCGGCGACCTGCTGCGGAATCGCGCCCAGCTTCTGGTACACCATGCTCAACAGGCCCGGCGTACGGATGCGCAGGCCCTTGAAATCCTCCGGCGTGCGCATCTGCTTGCGAAACCACCCGCCCATTTGCGCGCCGGTGTTGCCGCAGGGAATCGCGATGGCGTTGAAGCCCGCGTACAGCTCGTCGATCAGCGCCTGGCCGCCGCCTTGCAGCACCCATGCGCTGTGCTGGCGCGGCGTCAGGCCGAAGGGCACGCCGGTATCGAACACCAGCGCGGGCTCCTTGCCCATGTAGTAGAAGCCGGCGGTATGGCCGCACTCGGTGGTGCCGTTCTGCACCGCGTCCAGCACCTGCAGGGGCGGCACGATTTCGCCGGCCGGAAAGGCCCGGATGGCGAACTTCCCGTCGGTCAGTTCGCTGACGCGGGCGGTAATGGCCTCGGCCGCGCCCCACACCGTGTCGAGCGAGCGCGGGAAACTGCTGGGCATGCGCCAGCGTATGGTGGGCGCCTCTTGCGCCACCGCGGGCGCGGCCAGCACCGCGCTACCCGCGCCGGCGGCCGCCGCGGTCAGAAAACGACGTCGCTGCATGATGATGATCCCTCTTTCTTTGGTCTATGGCTGAAAAACTGGCGGCGGCGCGCGCCTCAATCCAGGCAGTCGGGCGCGGCCCGCAGCGCGCGCCGCGCGAAATAGGCGAAGGTCAGCGACTGGATCTTGGGTTTGACCAGGAAGTCGTGCGATTCCTGCGCCAGCTCGCCGGGCACCGCCTTGACCGGCCCGATGGCGCGCGCGCGCAGCTGCAGCATCGCCGCCTGCTCCATCCACAGCGCCATGACGGCGGACTCCTCGATCGAACTGCCGGCGGTCAACAGGCCATGGTTGGCCAGCAGGATGGCGCGCTTCTCGCCCAGCGCGGCCGAGATCACCTCGCCCTCGTCATCGCCGATGGGCAGGCCCGGCCACTCCGGCAGGTAGGCGCAATCGTTGTAGAACGGCGTGGCGTCCATATGCGCCACCACCAGAGGCTCGCCCACCATCGACAGGGCCGAGACGGCCGGCGGATGGGTGTGCACGATGCACTGCACGTTGGGCCGGTGCCGGTAAATCCAGATGTGGAAGCGGTTGGCGGGGTTGGGCAGCGATTTGCCGTCGAGCGGATTGAGGTCCTCGTCGATCAGGATCAGTTCGCTGGCGCGCGCCTCGTCGGCGCCCACGCCGAACGGCAGCGTCCAGAACGTGCCGGGCTCCTCGCCGCGCGCGGTGATCTGGCCGGCCAGCCCGCCATGCCAGTGGCCCTGCTCGGCCAGCATGCGGCAGGCGAGCGCCATTTTCTGGGCGCGCGTCCATTGCGGTTCGCTCACGCGCGACTCGATTTCGCGGTCGACGCGCGCGCGCAATACATCCTTGTCCTGCACTGTGTAAGAAGACGACATCATGCTTTCCATCCGGTTTCGTCTCGCCAGGGGCGAGCAATTTATTGCCTTATTATTGCCTAATAGGCAACTTGTTGCCCAACATACAAATAATTGCCCAAACCCTCAACGAGGGAAAACCCGCAAGACGGCGGGCCGCGTCCAAAAATGGCATCATGCGTGCTGACGCATTCCCCGCCACCGCCCATGACCGCCAAATCGCCGCCCATCCCCGCGCCCAGCCCCGAACAGATCGGCCTGCGCATCCGGGCCCTGCGCAAGCGGCAGAAACGCACCCTGGCCTGGCTGTCGGCGCAATGCAGCCTGGACAAGGGTTTCCTGTCGCGCCTGGAGCGCGGCGAGAAGTCGGCCTCGGTCGGCACCCTGCATACCGTGGCCGGCGCGCTGGGCAGCAGCCTGTCGGCCCTGCTGGGCGAGGCCGATCCGCAGACCGAGATCCAGATCGTGCGCGCCGCCGACCGGCACCGCATGACCACCGCCCCCGGGCCGGGCGAACATATCTACGAAGCCATCACCCTGGGCAGCTCGCACAGCGGCCTGTCGGTCATGGTGGTCGAGGTCGGCACGCATGGCGCGCGCACCGAGGTCCACCATGCCGGCGACGAACTGATCTTCGTGCTCGACGGACGCATCCGGGTGCATTTCGGCGGCCATACCGTGCTGCTCGAACGCGACGACAGCGTGCGCTTTCCCGGCTACCTGCCGCACAGCCTGAGCGCCGAGGGCCGCAAGCTGGCGCGCGCCCTGGTCGTCATCGCCAGCGGCGGCTGACCTTCCTGCCCGGCGTGCCCGGGCCCCGCCTTTCCCCGCCCACGCCCCCGATTGTCCCGCCCGGCACAATGCCCGCCAATTATCCATACAGACTAATTAATAGGATGCTAATAAATAGGATACAATCTAGATCATGAAAACCGCCACCGACAACCGCCTCATGGCCGTGACCGCCAACCTGATGGTGCTTTCGCGCGCCTATCGCAGCGCAGCCGACAAGGCCCTGGCCGACTTCGGCCTGTCCCAGGCCACCGCCTGGCCGGTCATCCTGACCGGCCGGCTGGGCGATGGCGTGCGCCAGGGCGCGCTGGCCGAGGCGCTGGGCGTCGAAGGCCCGTCGCTGGTGCGCGTGCTGGACCAGCTGGTCGCCGCCGGCCTGATCGAGCGCCGCGAAGACCCGCAGGACCGCCGCGCCCGCACCCTGCATCTCACCCCCGCCGGGCAGTCCCTGCGCGAACAGGTCGAGAACGTGCTGGTGCAATTGCGCCGCCAGCTTTTCCAGGGCATCGCCGACGCCGACCTGGAGACCTGCCTGCGCGTGTTCGATTCGCTCAAGTCGGCGCTGGGACGGGAGTCGGCCGCCGCGCGGGAGGACTACCGCCAATGAAGCTGCCTACCGCCGACGAGGCGGTGTTCTCGATCAAGTGCTACCTGGGCGCCATGCTGGCGCTCTATCTGTCGTACTCCATCGGCCTGCCGCGTCCGTTCTGGGCCATGACCACGGCCTATGTCGTTTCGCAGCCGTGGTCCGGCGCCGTGCGCTCCAAGGCGGTGTACCGCCTGGGCGGCACTTTCTTCGGCTCGGCCATGACGATCTATACCGTGCCGCGCCTGGCCAACTACCCCGTGCTGATGACGCTGGCCATGGTGCTGTGGGTCGGCCTGTGCCTGTACATCGCCGTGCTCGACCGCACGCCGCGCTCGTACCTCTTCATGCTGGCCGGCTATACCGCCGCCATGATCGGCTTTCCCAGCGTGACCGATCCGGCGCTGGTGTTCGACACCGGGCTGGCGCGTGTCGAGGAAATCAGCCTGGGCATCATCTGCGCCACGCTGGTCCACAGCGTGGTGCTGCCGCGCGGCATCGGCCGCGCCATGATGGGCCGCCTGGACGCCACCGTGCGCGACGCGCGCAGCTGGATCCAGGACGTGCTCGGCCAGCGCGGCGCCGCGCAGCACGCCAGGGACCGCCGCACGCTGGCCAACGACATCACCCAGCTGCGCCTGCTGTCGACCCACGTACCGTTCGACACCGGCAATATCCGCTGGACCGCCAACGCCCTGCGCGCCATGCAGGAACACATCACCGCGCTGACGCCGGCCGTCTCGGCCGTCGAGGACCGCCTGCAGGCCCTGCAGGCGCAGGGCCGCGCGCTGCCGGCGCCGGTGTCCAACGTGCTGGCCGATATCTCGGCCTGGATGG
The DNA here is from genome assembly GCF_002119705.1 of Bordetella genomosp. 6. NCBI lineage: Bacteria > Pseudomonadati > Pseudomonadota > Betaproteobacteria > Burkholderiales > Alcaligenaceae > Bordetella > Bordetella genomosp. 6. Next base: position 1,917,143 of record NZ_CP021107.1, on the reverse strand, counting down.
ACGACAGCGGCCACGCCACGCGCGAGCAGGCCGTGCAACTGCGCGCCGCGCTGGCGCGCCTGGCGCCCGCGATCGACCGGCAGTCCGGCTGGCACGATGCGCTGCTGGCCAGCCTGGTCGCGCGCTTGCGCGAACTGGTCGACAGCTACGACGCCTGCCTGGTGCTGCGCCAGGACATCCGCGCCGGCCTGGGCGGCGCGCCGACCGGGCGCACCCGCCGCCTGACGCGCGGCGCGGCCCTGCATCGCGACCACGGCCTGGCGCTGCTGTCGGCGCTGGCCGCCGCGCTGGCCATCTCGGTGTGCTGCCTGTTCTGGATCGGCACCGCCTGGACCAACGGCGCCACCGCCGCCATGATGGCGGCCATTTTCAGCTGCTTTTTCGCCGCGCAGGACAACCCCGTGCCCGGCATCATGCAGTTCCTGACCTACACGATCTACTCGATCCCGCTGTCGGCGCTGTATCTGCTGGGCATCATGCCGGCCCTGCATTCGTTCGAGATGCTGGCGCTGGCCATTTTCCCGGTGGCCTTCGTCACCGGCGTCTACATCGCGCGCCCCACCACCACCGGCAAGGCCATGGCCGTGTTCTTCGGCCTGTCGGGCACGCTGGCGCTGCAGGACACGCACACGGCCGACCTGGTGTCGTTCGTCGACACGGTGGTGGCGCAGATCATCGGCGTGGCCGTGGCGGCCATCATCGCGGCGGTGTTCCGCACCGTCAGCGCCGAATGGAGCGCGCGCCGCATCCAGGCCGCCAACTGGAAGGAGCTGGCCGCGCTGGCCAGCGCCGGCCGCGCGCCGGCCCGCCTCGATTTCACCGCCCGCATGCTCGACCGCATCGGCCTGCTGCAACCGCGGCTGGCGCTGAGCAAGCGGCGCGACGACCAACTGGCCGACGACGCGCTGCGAGACCTGCGGGTCGGCAAGGACATCGCGGAACTGCAGCGCGCCCGCCGCCACCTGCCCATGGCCGATCCGGCCATCCAGCCGGTGCTGCGCGCGCTGGCCGGCCTGTTCCGCAGGCGCCCGGGCGGCCACGACGGCGGACGGCCGGCCGAACTGCTGCAAACCATCGACCGGGCCCTGTACAGCGTAAGCAACACGCCGGTCGCGCATGCGGCGCGCGAACGCGCCGTGGTGGCGCTGGTCGGCCTGCGCCGCGCGTTCTTTCCCGAGGCCGCCGCCTACCGGCCCGGCCGCGACGTGGAGTCCCCTGCATCATGATCGGCGAGTTCAATCTGTACGGCGTCTATTTCCCCTGGCTGCTGGTGCTGGGCGTGCTGACGCTGGGCGTGGCCTGGATCGCGCGGCGCGCGCTGGCGCGCATCGGCTTCTACCGGCTGGTGTGGCATCCGGCCTTGTTCGACCTGGCGCTGTTCATCGTGCTGCTGTATGGCGCCTCGCTGATTTCCCCGCATATTTTCCAGAGATGAGAAGATGAAATTCCCGCAATCGCTGCGTCCCGCCGCGCTCGGCAAATTCGCCGTCACCGCTGCCGTCGTGGCCGCCGCCGTGTATGCCGGCTGGCAGCTATGGGCGCATTACGAACTCGAACCCTGGACCCGCGACGGCCGGGTCAAGGCCTATGTGGTGCAGGTTGCCCCCGACGTCTCGGGGCTGGTGACCGCCGTGCCGGTGCGCGACAACCAGGATGTGCGGGCCGGCGACGTGCTGTTCGAGATCGACCGGGCGCGCTTCCAGCTGGCCTACGACCAGGCGCAGGCAGCGCTGCGCGCGCAGCAGGTAGCGCACGAGCAGGCGCTGCGCGATGTCAAGCGCAATCGGGCCCTGGGCCAGTTGGTGGCCGCCGAAGCGCTCGAACAGAGCCAGACGCGCCTGCGGCAGATCGAGGCCGCGCGCGCGCAGGCCGAAGTGCAGCTGGATACCGCCCGGCTCAACCTGGCGCGCAGCCGCGTGGTGGCGGGCGTGGCCGGACGGGTCACCAACCTCGACCTGCGCGCCGGCTCCTATGCCAGCGCCGGCAAGCCCGTGATGGCGCTGGTCGACGCCGGCTCGTTCTACATCGAGGGCTATTTCGAGGAAACCAAGCTGGCGCGCATCCACGAAGGCGATGGCGTCACCGTCACGCTGATGGGCGATTCGCGCGCGATCCGCGGCCATGTCGAGAGCATCGCGCTGGGCATCGCCGACCGCGACCGCAGCACCGGCGCCAATCTGCTGCCCAACGTCAACCCGACCTTCAACTGGGTGCGGCTGGCCCAGCGCATCCCGGTGCGCGTACGGATCGACCAGGTGCCCGCCGGCGTGCGGCTGGTGGCCGGCCAGACCGCCACCGTCGCCATCGACGAAGCCGGCCCCCGCCCATCCTGATTCCGTTTTTTTCGCATCGTTGTTGTCATGTCCATACGCTCTCTCCTGCCGCTGACCCTGGCCCTGGCTCTGGCCGGCTGCGCCGCCGTCGGCCCCGACTATCGCCTGCCCGACCAGGCGGCGGCCAAACGCTCGGCCGCCGCCGCGCCATTCGTGCAGGCGCGCGAGCAGGCGGTCTACCGGCAGGACGAACTGCCGCCGCACTGGTGGCGCCTGTACCAGGACGGACAGCTCGACAGCCTGGTCGAGCAGGCGCTGGCGGCCAACGCCGATCTGCGCGTCGCCGCCGCCAACCTGGAGCGCGCCCAGGCCGTCACGCGCCAGGCCCAGGCGCGCCAGCAGCCCACGGTGGATGTGAGCGCGGCGCCGGCCTTCGGCCATGCCTCGGGCGTGCAGGAGCTGCAACCCGGACTGCGCCCGCAGGACCGCTGGTCGTACTCGGGCGGAATGGGCGTGTCCTATCAGCTGGACCTGTTCGGCCAGATCCGCCGGGCCATCGAGGCCGCGCAGGACGACGCCCAGGCCGCCCAGGCGGCCTATGACGCCGCGCGCGTGACGGTGGCCGCCGAGACCGCGCGCGCCTATGCCGACCTGTGCGCCGCCGGCATGCAACTGGACTCGGCACGCCACTCGGTACAGGTGCAGCAGCAATCGGTCGATGCCGTGCGGCGCCTGCTGGCCGCCGGCCGCGGCACCACGCTGGACGTCGCGCGCGCGCGCAGCCAGCTCGAACAACTGCAGGCCGAACTGCCGCCCTTCCAGGCAGGCCAGCGCACCGCGCTGTACCGCCTGGCGGCGCTGACCGGCCACGCCCCGGCCGAATTGCCGCAAGGCCTGCTGGCCTGTGTCCGCCCGCCGCGGCTGGCCCAGGCCATTCCGGTGGGCGACGGCGCGGCGCTGCTGCGCCGCCGGCCCGACATCCGCCAGGCCGAACGCAGCCTGGCCGCCGCCACCGCCCGCATCGGCGTGGCCACCGCCGATCTCTATCCGAAGATTTCGCTGGGGCTGTCCAGCGCCTCGGCCGGCCCCGCCGCGCTGTTCGGCGAACCGGGCACCTTCAGCTGGAGCGTCGGCCCGCTGATCAGCTGGACCCTGCCCAACACCGGCGCCGCGCAGGCGCGCATCGCCCAGGCCGAGGCCTCGACCAAGGGCGCGCTGGCGCGTTTCGACGCCACCGTGCTCAATGCCTTGCGCGAGACGGAAAGCGCGCTGGTCACCTACGCGCGCCAGCTCGATCGCGACGCCGCGCTGCGCGCCGCGCGCGAGCAAGGCGCGCAGGCCGCCGCGCAGGCCCGCCAGCTGTTCCGGCTGGGCAAGACCGATTACCTGACCGTGCTCGATGCCGAGCGCACGCTGGCCGGCAACGAAAGCGCGCTGGCGGCTTCGCAGGCGCAGCTGGCCGGCGACCAGATCGCCGTGTTCCTGGCGCTGGGCGGCGGCTGGGAATAAGCGCGTTCAGTGCAGCGTGGAGCCGTCGGGCGGGGCCTGCTTCAAGCCCAGCGCCTCTTCCCAGCTGCGCAGCGGCACGCAGGTCTGCAGGCGCACGATGGCGCGCTCGATCAGGGCCGGATGCAATTGATGGCCCACCTGCGTGGCCACGTCGATGGTCGAATCGCCATGCAGGGTGTCCAGGCGTTCTTGCGCGGCCTGCGCATGCGCCACGTTCATTACCGCGTCGGCCGCGCCGTGCAGAAGGTGGATGGTGGTGTACTGCGGGGCGCTGCGCGGCAGTTGCGCATAGCGGCCCGAGAACGCCAGCACCCGCCCGGCCAGCCCGTCGTGCGCGATCACGGCCTCCAGCGCCATGATCGCACCCTGCGAGAAACCGGCCAGCGCCGTGTCGGACTGCAGCAGGCCCAAGCGCTGCTGCGCGGCCCGGACATAATCGAGCAGCGCCGGCATGGCCCGCGCCACCCGTTCGGGACGGTTCTCGTCGGTGATCCCCTGCAGCGCGAACCACTGCCGTCCGCGCGGCCCGCCATCGTAGGGCTCGAAGCCTTCGGGAATCATCACCGCCGAAGCGGGAAAGGCGGCGCGCAGCGCCTGGGCCAGCGCGGCCATGTCATCCGGCGCGCCGCCGGCGCCATGCAGCAGGATGAACAGCTGCCGGACGGGAATATCGGGATTGGGCAGAATTTCGATGGAAGCGCTTGGCACCATGCACGACTCCAGGCGGGCCGCCAGGCCCTGGAATTTTCCATTCTATAGCGCGCCGGCTCCTGGTAATCCCAAAAATACTGTATATTCATACAGTGAAATAGAGATTGACCATGCTGGCCCCCGAACGCATCCATCCCGCCCTCTGGCGCGCCACGCAACTGGCGCACGGCCCGACGCGCAAGCTGCCCACCGGCTACGCCGACCTGTCGGCCCAATTGCCCGGCGGCGGGTGGCCGCTGGGCGCCCTGGTCGAACTGCTGCTGCCCCAGCCTGGCAGCGGCGAGATCCGCCTGCTGCGCCCGGCCCTGGCCCAACTGGAGGCCCGCCGCGCCATCGCGCTGGTGCAACCGCCGCATGCGCCGCATATCGCCAGCTGGGCAAGCTGGCGGCTGGATCCGCGCCAGCTGCTGTGGGTGGCGCCCGAACGGCCCGCCGACACCTTGTGGGCGGCCGAACAGATCCTCAAGGCCGGCAGCTGCGCCGCCCTGCTGTGCTGGCTGCCGCAGGTCCGCCCCGAATCGCTGCGCCGCCTGCACCTGGCGGCCCAGGGCGGCGACGCCCTGTTCGTGGCCCTGCGCCCGGCCGCCGCCGAACAGCACGCCTCGCCGGCCGTGCTGCGCCTGGCGCTGGCGCCGGCGCCTGGCGGCCTGTCGATACGCATCGTCAAGCGCCGCGGCCCCGCCTGCGAACACCCTGTCCACATCGGCCTCGAAACCGGCGCCGGCCTGTCCGTTTTTCCCGCTCCCCATGCGCCTCTGGATCGCCGTCTTCCTGCGCAGCCTGTCGCTGGACGCCGTACGCCCGCACTGGTCTCGTGACCAGGGCGTGTGCGCCGTGCTCGAGCGCGAATGCGTCAGCGCCTGCTCGCCCGCCGCGCGCCTGGCCGGCATCCGGCCCGGCATGCGGCGCGCCGGCGCGCTGGCCATTGCCCCACAGGCCATCCTGCTGGAACGCGCGCCCGCGGCCGAAACGCAGACCCTGCAGGATGCCGCGCTGGCGTTGCTGCAATACACCCCGCAGGTCGCCCTGGCCGAAGACGGCGTGCTGCTGGACGTCGGCGCCAGCCTGCAGGTCTTCGGCGGCCCGCGCGCCCTGCACCGGCGTGTCGCCGCCACCTTGCGCACGCTCGGCCTGGATGCCAGCCTGGGCATGGCGCCGCATGCGGCCGGCGCCTGGCTGCTGGCGCGCGACCCTGCCCGCGGCGCCGCGCGCCGCGTCCTGCGCGACGCCACGCTGGCGCGCCGCCTCGACCGCCTGTCGCCCGCGCTGCTGCCACCGGCCCAGGCGCGGCTGGACTGGCTGCACGATATCGGCTGCCAGACGCTGGGCCAGTTGCGCGCCCTGCCGCGCGGCGGCCTGCAGCGACGCGGCGGCGTCGAGCTGCTGCGCGCGCTGGACGCCGCCTATGGCCAGGCCGCCCAGGCCCATGCCTGGGTCCGGCCGCCCGCCAGCTTCGCACGCCGCATCGAACTGATGGACTATGTCGAACACGCGCCGGCCCTGTTGCATGTCGCGCAACGCCTGTGCGAACAACTCAGCGGCTGGCTAGCGGCGCACCAGCGGGCGGTCGAGCGCATCGTGCTGCGCCTGGACCACGAGCGCGGCCGGCGCGCCTGCGCGCCCACCGAACTGACGCTGGCGCTGGCCCAGCCGGCCTGGCAGACGCCCCATCTGCTCGGCCTGCTGCGCGAGCGGCTGGGGCGCCTGGTCCTGCCCGCGCCGGCCATCGCCGTCGGCCTGCACGCGCCCGACACCGTGCCCCAGCCGGCCGCCAGCACCTGCCTGTTCCCCGAGCCCGGCGGCACCCCGGCCGACCATGCCCGCCTGCTCGACCTGCTGGGCGCCCGCCTGGGCCGCGAACGGGTGCTGCGCGCCCGCCCGGCGGCCGATCACCGTCCCGAACAGGCCAACCGCTGGCAGGCCGCGCACGACCCGCCACCGGCGGGCCCCGCCACGGGCCAGCCCGAGCCGCTGGAGCGCCCCTTCTGGCTGCTGTCTCCCGCCCAGCCCCTGGGCATGCAGCAGCACCGCCCCAGCCATAACGGCCAGGCGCTGCGCCTGGTGCGCGGCCCCGAACGCATCGAAAGCGGCTGGTGGGACGCCGCCCTGACCGTGCGCGACTACTTCGTGGCCGAGGACGCCGCCGGGGCGCGCTATTGGCTGTACCGCGAACGCGACGCCCGCCAGGCGCGCTGGTTCCTGCACGGCCTGTTTGCCTGAGAAGCGCCATGTCCGCCGCCCTGCCCGGCTACGCCGAACTGCATTGCCAATCGAACTTCTCGTTCCTGCAAGGCGCCTCGCACCCCGAGGAGCTGGTCACGCGGGCGGGCGAACTCGGCTACGCCGCGCTGGCCCTGACCGACGAATGCTCGCTGGCCGGCGTGGTGCGCGCCCACGTCGAGGCGCGCGAGCAAAAACTGCCGCTCATCATCGGCAGCAGCTTCATCCTGCAGGCCGGCGCCGACGTGCCGCCGCTGGGCCTGACCCTGCTGGCGCAGAACCGCGAAGGCTACGGCAACCTGGCCGAACTGATCACGCTGGGGCGCGGCCGCGCCGCCAAGGGCCAGTACCTGCTGACGCCGGCCGACATCGAAGCGCCCGCCGGCGACAACGCGCATCTGCGCGGCATGCCCGACTGCCTGGCCATCCTGACGCCGCCGCCCGGCCTGGCCGCCGAGCGCCTGGCCGAACAGGCGCGCTGGCTGGCCGCGCAATGCCCCGGCCGCGCCTGGATCGGCCTGACCCTGCTGCACCATTGCCGCGACGACCTGCACCGCGCCGCCGTCGAGCACGCCGCCCGCGCCAGCGGCCTGCCCATCGTCGCGCTGGGCCAGGCGCAGATGCACCGCCGTTCGCGCAAGCCCCTGCACGACACGCTCGCGGCCATCCGCACCGGACGCAGCGTCGGCCAGTGCGGCTATGACCTGGCCGTCAACGCCGAACGCCACCTGCGCTCGCGCCTGCGCCTGGCCAGCCTCTATCCGGCCCAGGCCCTGGCGCAAACGCTGGCCATCGCGCGGCGCTGCACCTTCTCGCTGGACGAATTGCAATACGAATATCCCGACGAAATCGTGCCCGCCGGCCATACGCCGGCCTCCTACCTGCGCCAGCAGACCTACCTGGGCGCCCGGCAACGCTTTCCCGATGGCATGACGCCGCAGGTCGCCGCCCAGATCGAGAAAGAGCTCGGCCTGATCGCCGAGCTGCGCTACGAAGCCTATTTCCTCACGGTCCACGACATCGTCGGCTACGCCCGCTCGCAAGGCATTCTGTGCCAGGGCCGCGGCTCGGCGGCCAACTCGGCGGTCTGCTATTGCCTGGGCATCACGGCGGTCGATCCCGAGCGCGGCAACACGCTGTTCGAACGCTTCATCAGCAAGGAACGCAACGAGCCGCCCGATATCGATGTCGACTTCGAACACCAGCGGCGCGAGGAGGTCATCCAGTACATCTACGAAAAATACGGCCGCCAGCGCGCCGCCCTGACCGCCGTGGTCATCTCGTACCGGCCGCGCAGCGTGCTGCGCGATACCGGGCGCGCGCTCGGCGTGGACAACGCCATCATCGACGCCGTGGCGCGCGCGCACCAATGGTGGGACGGCAAGAAGGAAATGCTGCGCTCGCTCGCCGCCTGCGGCCTGGACCCGGCCTCGCGGGTGGCGCGCCAATGGGCCGAGCTGGCCGAAACGCTGATGGGTTTTCCGCGCCACCTGTCGCAGCACCCCGGCGGCTTCGTGATCTCGCGCGGCAAGCTGTCGCGCCTGGTGCCGATCGAGAATGCCGCCATGCCCGGGCGCAGCGTGGTGCAATGGGACAAGGACGATCTCGACGCGCTGCGGCTGCTGAAGGTGGACGTGCTGGCGCTGGGCATGCTGTCGGTGCTGCGCCGCGCGCTGGCGCTGGTCGGCCAGCGGCGCGGCCGGCCGCTGGCGCTGCACGAGATTCCGCCCGACGACAACGCCACCTACGACATGATCTGCGCGGCCGACACGATAGGCGTCTTCCAGATCGAGTCGCGCGCGCAGATGAGCATGCTGCCGCGCCTGCGGCCGCGTCAATACTACGACCTGGTGGTGCAGGTGGCCATCGTGCGGCCCGGCCCAATCCAGGGCGGCATGGTGCACCCCTACCTGCGGCGGCGCCAGGGGCGCGAAGACATCACCTACCCCGGGCCGGCGGTGCGCAAGGCGCTGGCGCGCACGCTCGGCGTGCCGATCTTCCAGGAGCAGGTCATGCAGATCGCGGTCGACGCCGCCGGTTTCACGCCCGGCGAAGCCGACGCCCTGCGCCGCTCGATGGCGGCCTGGCGGCGCAAGGGCGGCGTCGACAAGTTCCGGGCCAAGCTGGTGGGCGGCCTGCTGGCGCGCAACTATACGGCCGAATTCGCGCAGGCCCTGTTTCGCCAGATCGAAGGCTTCGGCGAATACGGTTTTCCCGAAAGCCATGCCGCCAGCTTCGCGCTGCTGGCCTACGCCAGTTCCTGGCTCAAATGCCATGAGCCGGAGGCCTTTCTCGCGGCCCTGCTGAATTCGCAGCCCATGGGCTTCTACGCGCCGGCCCAACTGGTGCAGGATGCCCGCCGCCATGGCGTTCGGGTGCTGCCGGCCGATGTGGTGCACAGCGGCTGGGAAGCCTGCCTGCAGGACGCGCCGGGCGCGGCGCGGCCGGCCGTGCGATTGGGCCTGAACCTGGTCAAGGGGCTGCGCGAAGACAGCGCTCGCGCCATCGAACAGGCGCGCGCGCGCCAGCCCTTCGCCGATACCGCCGACATGGCGCGCCGCGCCGCGCTGCCGCGCCAGGCGCTGGACGCACTGGCCGCCGCCGATGCCTTGCGCACCCTGGCCGGCCATCGCCGCCTGGCCAGCTGGCAAGCGGCCGCCAGCGCGCAAAGCCGCGACCTGCTGCGCGAAGCCGTGATCGTCGAAACCGAAACGCCCGCGCTGCCGGCGCCGTCCGAAGGCCAGGCCATCGCCGCCGACTACCGCAGCGTCGGGCTGACCCTGGGCCGCCATCCGCTTGCGCTGCTGCGGCCGCAACTGGCCGCGCGCAACTTCCAGACTGCCGCGGTCCTCGACACCTACCCCAATCGCCGGCTGGCGCGCGCCTGCGGCATCGTCACGGTGCGCCAGCGGCCGCAGACCGCCAAGGGCACCATCTTTGTCACGCTCGAAGACGAAACCGGGCCCATCAATGCCGTGGTGCGCCCCGAGCTGATCGAACGGCAGCGCCGCGAACTGCTGGGCGCCACGCTCCTGGGCATCTACGGAACCTGGCAGAGCATCGATGGCGTGCGCCACCTGGTGGCGCAGCGCCTGGTCGACCTGAGCAGCCTGCTGGGCCAGCTCAGCCAGGATGGCCTGGCCGCCTCCAGCCGCAACTTCCACTGAACGCGGAAAACGCAGCGGGTGCCGGTGGGGGGCCTGTCCCGGTGCAACGCAGGCACGCCCAGATTCAGCGGATGCCTGTCCCCATGCGGGGACAGGCACGCTAAAGGTGGGGCGCGAACGGCGTGGCGTCGATGGGCAGTTCCAGGCCCGACATCTGGGCGGTCAGCAGCGCCGCGCTGCCGCAGGCCAGCGTGAAGCCCAGCGCGCCCTGGCCGATGTTCAGCCACAGGTTGTCGGCCGCGCGGCTGGCGCCGATCAGCGGCTTGCCGGTCGGCGTGGCCGGCCGCAGGCCCGCCCAGGCCACGGCCTGGCCCAGGTCCAGCTGCGGAAACGCCTCGGCTACCTGCCGCTTGAGCAGGTCGATGCGCGCGGGCTCGATGGTGGCGTCGGTGCCGCCAATATCCACCATGGCGGCAATGCGCAGCACGCGGCCGATGCGCGCATAAACGATGCGCCGTTCGTAATCGGTCACGCTGATCGCGGGCGCCGTCGTATCGCCGACCGGCAGCGGCACGCTCAGGCTGTAGCCCTTGAGCGGATACAGCGGCACGTCCTGGCCCAACGGCTTGAGCAAGGCGCGCGTGCCCACGCCGGTGGCCAGCACCACCGCGTCCACGCCGATATCGCCCTGCGCGGCCTGCACCGCCACGATGCGCCGCCCTTCGCGCCACAGTCCGCGCACCGGGTTGGACATCAGGCACTGCACGTTGTCCAGCTGCCGCAGGCGCGCGAACAGCGCTTCGGTGAACTGGCGGCAATCGCCGGCCTCTTCGCTCGGGGTGTAGACGGCGCCGGCCAGGTTGGCGCCCAGCCCGGCCAGGGCCGGCTCCAGCGCCAGCGTCTGCGCGGCATCGAGCACCTGCTGCTCGGCGCCCAGCGAGGCCTGGTAGGCCACCAGCCGGCGGGCCTTCTCCAGCAAGGCGTGGTCCCGATAGGCGATCAGCTTGCCGTTGCGCACATGGCCGAATTCGAGTTCTTCCTGCGCCAGCAGGCCGTCCATGACGTCGCGGCTGAGGTAGGACAGCGTCTGCAGCTGCGCGGTCGAACGTTCGGCCACCGAAGCGCGGCAGGCCAGCGCGAACTGCAGGCACCAGCGCCACTGATGCGGATCCAGCCGGGGCCGGAAGCGCAGCGGCGAATCGCTGCGCAGCAGCCAGCCCGGCACGCTGGGCAGCACGCCGGGGCCGGCCAGCGGCGCCACATAGCTGTAGCTGAGCTGCCCGCCGTTGGCGTAGCTCGACACCTCGGCCGGCTGCGCATGGCTGTCGACCAGCACCACCTCGTGCCCCTGGCGCGCCAGGAAATAGGCCGACGTCACCCCCACCACACCAGCGCCAACGACGCAGACGCGCATGTCATATCCCGCAAAAAATCATCCAGGCGTCATTGTGGGATAGCGGCGCGCGCCGCGCCAAATAGCAATCCGGGCAGCGGCCATAACCTAAGGTTGGCCGCCGGCGCGGCCCGGCCTACGCGGCCCGGTGCAGGCGCACGATGGCCAGCGCCGTGGGCGCGCGCACCAGGTCCTCGAGCGTATAGCCATCCAGCGTACGGTAGAACGCCTGCAGGCTCTCGGCCAGCGCGCCGCTCAGGCGGCAGGCGCCATTGAGCACACAGGGGGGCTGGGCGCAATTGACCAGCGCCCCCTGGTCCTCGAGCACGCGCACCAGTTCGCCGATGCGGTAATCGGCCGCGTCGCGCGCCAGCCGCAGCCCGCCGCCCTTGCCCCGCGTCGCCACGATCCAGCCCTGCTGCGACAGGAAATGCACGACCTTGACCAGATGGTTGCGCGAAATCTCGAACCGCGCGGCGATTTCGGGAATCGTCACGGGGACGGTGCGGTCGCGGCATTGCGTCAGGTACATCATGACGCGCAGGCCGAAGTCAGTGAAGCGGTTCAGTTGCATGGCTGGCGCGGGATGGGCGGCGGGACGCGGCAAGCATACACCGCTATGCCACGCCGCCGGTGCCGAACACTTCGGCATGGATGCGGTGCTCGGCCACGCCCAGGTCGGCCAGGGCGCGCCGTTGCGCCTGCATGAAGGGCAACGGACCGCACAGGTAGTAATCCGCGTCGGGCAGGATCACCTCGTCGCGGATCGCATGCAGGTCGACCCGGCCTTCGTAGTCGTAGTCGACGCCGCGCCGGTCGTCCGCGCCCACGCGCTCGTAGAACACCGCCTTGCGCACATTCGGCCGCTTGGCGGCCAGCGCATTGATGTGCTCCTTCATCGCATGCACGCCGGCCTCGCGGCAGGCATGCACGAAGCGGATCTGCCGGCCGTCGTCGCGCGCCGTCAGGTGGTTGAGCATGGACACCATCGGCGTCAGCCCCACCCCGCCGCTGAGCAGCACCACCGGCCGGCCGTCCTCGGCATCCAGCGTGAAATCGCCCTGCGGCGGCGAGACGTCCAGCACATCGCCCTCGTTGATGCGGTTGTGCAGCGTGCCCGACACCATGCCGGCGGGCGAACCGGCCTCGCGCTTGACCGAAATGCGCAACTGCCCCGGCATGCCCGGCGCCTCGGACAGGCTGTACTGGCGCGGCTGCATCAGGCCCAGCTCGGGCACGTAGACCCGCACCGACACGTATTGGCCGGGCAGGTAGTCGGGCGTGGCGCCGCCGTCGGCCGGCGCCAGGTAGAACGAGGTGATCTCGGCGCTTTCCGGCGTCTTGCGCACGACCTTGAAGGCGCGCCAGCCGGTCCAGCCGCCATCGCGGGCAGCGGCGGCGGCGTACAGCGCGCGCTCGCGTCCGATCAGCAGATCGGCCAGCTGGCCATAGGCGGCCGCCCAGGCGTCGATCAGTTCGTCGCTGGCCGCCTCGCCCAGCACCTCGCGGATCGAGGCCAGCAAATGCTTGCCGACGATGGCGTAGTGCTCCGCGCGCACGCCCAGGCTGACGTGCTTGTGGGCGATGCGCTCGACCACCGGCAGCAGGACCGAGGGATCGTCGATGTGCTCGGCATAGGCCGCCACCGCGGCGGCCAGCGCCTGTTGCTGCTGGCCGCTTTGCTGGTGGCCTTGGTTGAACAGCTGGCGCAGCTCGGGGTTGCCGCCCAGCATGCGCGTATAGAAATGGCGCGTCAGCGCCTCGCCGTGTTCTTTCAGGACGGGCGCGGTGGCCTTGACCAGCGCGCGGACTTCGGGGCTCAACATACTGCGGTTCCTTCGATGTGGCTGCGAAAAATCAAAACATGCATTTATTCTACATCTTTTATCGGGCCCCGCATGGCGCGTCGTTTGCGGCCCCGCCCCCGGCCGGCGAAAATAGCGGCTTGCCGTCACCTATCCAAGGATTCCGTCATGAGCCACGATACGCTCAAAGCCCGCCTGTCCGACTCGGTCAAGGACGCCATGCGCGCCAAGGCCACCGAGCGCCTGGCCACGCTGCGCTTCCTGCTGGCCGCCATCAAGCAGCGCGAAGTCGACGAGCGCCGCGACCTGAGCGACGCCGAAATCACCACTGTCATCGAGAAGCAGGTCAAGCAGCGGCGCGAATCGATCGCCGCGTTCGAGCAGGCCGGGCGCACAGAAACCGCCGAACACGAGAAAGCCGAGCTGGCCGTGCTGCAGGAATTCCTGCCCCAGGCGGCCGCGCCCGAGGAAGTGGCCGCCGCCGTCGACGCCGCGCTGGCCGAAGTCGGCGCGCAAGGCGTCACGGGCGCGCCCGCCATGGGCAAGGTCATGGCCATCCTGAAACAGAAGCTGGCCGGACGCGCCGACATGGCCGCGCTGTCGCAGCAGGTCAAGGCGCGCCTGGTCCCCTAGGGCGCGCGGCCGGCCAGGCCGCCTAGAAAGCGTCGCCGAACAGCTCCGCCTGGCGCGGCGCCTCGGCCTGGGCGTCGGGGAAATTGCTCATCCCCACCCCGGCCAGCCGGTAGCGCGTGTGCGCCGGCAGGTCCACCCGGGTACAGAGCTGGCGCGCAATCGCCGCCAGCTCCGCCGCCGAGCCCGGCGGCTGCATCAGCGTCAGGCTGCGCGTCAGGATGCGGAACCGGTCGGTCTTCAGCTTCAGCACCGTGGTGCGCCCGATGCGCCCTTTCTTCGCGCCCTGCTCCCATACCTTGGCCGCCAGCCGCTCCAGCGCCTCGCCCAGGGCCTCCAGCGCCAGATCGGTGTCGAAGGTCGTCTCGGCCGAAACCTGCTGCGCCAGCTGGTCCGCCTGCACCGCGCGCTCGTCGATCCCGCGCGCCAGCTCGTACAGGCGCACGCCATAGCGCCCGAAACGCTGTTCCAGCTCGGCCGCCGAATGGCGGGCCAGGTCGCCCACGGTCTGGATGCCCAGTTGCTCCAGGCGCGCCTGCATGACCTTGCCCACGCCCGGCACCTTGCGCACCGGCAGGGGCTGCAGGAAGTCGAGCACGCGCGACGGTTTGATCACGAACAGGCCGTCGGGCTTGTTCCAGTCGGAGGCGATCTTGGCCAGGAATTTGTTGGGCGCCACGCCCGCCGAGGCGGTCAGGCCGGTCTCCTCGCGTATCTGGCGCCGGATGATCTGCGCCACCTCGGTGGCCGAGGCCAGGCCCAGCTTGTTGCACGTCACGTCCAGATAGGCCTCGTCCAGCGAAAGCGGCTCGATCAGGTCGGTATGGCGCGCGAAAATGGCGCGCACCTGGCGCGACACCTCGCGGTAGCGATTGAAATCGGGGGGCACGTAGACCGCGTCCGGACAGAGCCGCTGCGCGCGCGACGCCGCCATCGCCGAATGCACGCCATAGCGCCGCGCCTCGTACGAGGCCGCGCACACGACCGAGCGCGGCCCGGTCCAGGCCACCACGACCGGAAGGCCGCGCAATGCCGGATTGTCGCGCTGCTCGACCGACGCATAGAACGCATCCATGTCGATGTGCACGATTTTGCGCTGGAGCTGGGACATGACTGAAAAGCGTCGCCGCCTGCCGCGGCCGGAAAAAGCGATATTATGGCCCGCCTCTTACCTTTACTACAGATCCGTCACGCAACCCCTACCATCATGTCGACACCTAACACCGACTTTTTCGGCCTGACCATTCCCTTCATGCAGTTGCTCGGGGTGGTTCCCGAACATTCGGGCAACGGTACCGCCCGCACCCGGCTGCCGGCGCGCGCCGACCTGGTCAACAGCCGCGGAGATGTCCATGGCGGCACGCTGATGAGCGTGCTGGACTTCACCCTGGGCGCCGCCGTGCGCGGCGACACCCCCGAAGTCGGCGTGGCCACCATCGACATGAACACCAGCTTCATGTCCCCGGGCCGCGGCGACCTGGTCATCGAAACGCGCTGCCTGCGCCGCGGCGCGTCGATCGCCTTCTGCGAGGGAGAAATCCGCGACGGCGCCGGCGAACTGGTGGCCAAGGCCACCGCCACGTTCAAGATCATCCAGCGCCGCCCCGGCGGCGACTGAGCTAGCGGTTGGGCAGGCGCCAGACTTCCTCGGTCGGCGCCGGATCGCCCGGCATATAGGCCACGCAGGACGGCACGCCGTACACGACCGCTTCGCGCATGGCGCGCAGCGCGTCGGTGTTCCAGATGCTCTTGCCCCACATGCCGATATAGACGTTGGAGCTGTGCGCATCGATGGCGCCGATTTCCACGCGCGCCATCTCGCCGTCGAAGAACGGCGCCACGACCCGCACCAGGCCGGTGCGCGCGTTGTCGTCGAGCTCGCCCACCACCCGGTAGCCGCCCTGGCCGACCAGGCAGCGCTCGGCCTGCACCGTCGCATAGCGATAGGCGTCCTGATAGTTGGTCTGCAGCTTGTAGTTGCCGGACACGGCGCCGGCCCCTGGCGCGGTGCCCACCGAGCAGCCAGCCAGCCCCACCACCCCCGCAACCGCGGCAATCCGTGCAATGCGCATGATTTCTCCCGATGACATGGGCGCGATTATCCCGCATATCGGGGCCGTTCGACACTGCCGGCGCGCCTGTGGCATGATCGACACGGTCGCCGGCGCCGGCGGCACGCCCAACGCCGTATCGCGCGGCCGCGCCGCGCCCGCATTCTCCGGAGGTTCCCCTTGCTCACCCTCATCAAGCGCACCGTCCTGGCCGCCGGCCTGATCGGCACCACGCTGGGCGCGGCCGCCCAGCCCCCGCGCGCCTATCCGCTCAAGGACTTCTTCCGCAACCCCGAGCGCGGCTACTTCCGCCTGGCCGACGACGGCAAGACGCTGGGCTTCATGCAGCCCGTCAGCATCGACGGCCAGCCGCCGCGCATGAACATCTACGTGCAGGCGCTGGCCGACGGCGTACCGGCCGGCGAGCCGCGCAAGCTGACCAGCGAAACCGCGCGCGACATCAGCAATTTCTTCTGGAAGGGCGACGACACCGTGCTCTACCAGAAAGACTTCGGCGGCGACGAGAATTTCCACGTCCTGGCGGTCAACGCCCGCACCGGCCAGGTCACCGACCTCACCCCCTACGAGGGGGTGCGCGCCTCGATCGAGGACGATCTGCCCGACGACCCCGACCACGTGCTGGTCAGCCACAACCAGCGCGATCCGCAGGTGTTCGACGTCTACCGCGTCAATGTGCGCACCGGCGCGGCCGAGCTGGTCGCGCAGAACCCGGGCAACGTGGTGGGCTGGCAGACCGACCATGCCGGCAAGGTGCGCGCCGCCATCACCAGCGACGGCCTGAACACCACCCTGCTCTACCGCGACGACGAGGCCGCGCCGTTTCGCCCGCTCATCACCACCGACTATCGCGTGAGCGTCAGCCCGGCCTTCTTCACCTTCGACGACAGGAAACTGTACGCCCTGAGCAACCGCGGCCGCGACAAGCTGGCCCTGGTGGTCATCGACCCGGCCGCGCCCGACGCGGAAGAACCCGTCTTCGAACCGGACGAGGTGGATCTCGACGCGGCCGGCTATTCGCGCAAGCGCAAGGTGCTGACCGTCGCCTCCTACCAGACCGACAAGCCGCGCCACCGATTCTTCGACGCCGAGACCGAGGCCCTGTACGACCGGCTGGCGCGCGCGTTGCCCGGCTACGACTTCGCGCTGCAGGGCTGGAACCGCGACGAGAACACCTTCATCGTGGCCGCCTACAACGACCGCACGCCCGGATCGCGCTACCTGTACGACGCGCGGCGCGACAGCCTGCACAAGCTGGCCGACATCAATCCCGCCATCCCCGAGGCCGACATGGCGCCGGTGCGGCCCATCAGCTACCAGAGCCGCGACGGCCTGACCATCCACGGCTATCTCACCCTGCCGGCCGGCCGCGCGCCCAAGGACCTGGCCTGCATCGTCAACCCGCACGGCGGGCCATGGGCGCGCGACGGCTGGGGCTACAACCCGGAAGTGCAGTTCCTGGCCAACCGGGGCTTCTGCGTACTGCAGATGAACTTCCGCGGTTCCACCGGCTATGGCCGCGAGTTCTGGGAAGCCGGCTTCGGCCAATGGGGCCTGAAGATGCAGGACGACATCACCGACGGGGTGCAATGGCTGATCGACCAGGGCATCGCCGACCCCCGGCGCATCGGCATCTACGGCGGCAGCTACGGCGGCTACGCCACGCTGGCCGGCGTCGCCTTCACGCCCGACCTGTACGCGGCGGCGGTCGACTACGTGGGGGTATCCAACCTGTTCACCTTCATGAACACCATACCGCCCTACTGGAAGCCGCTGCTGGCCAAGATGCAGGACATGGTGGGCGACCCGGTGCGCGACAAGGCGCGCCTGGAGGCCACCTCGCCCGCACTGCACGTCGACCGCATCAAGACGCCGCTGTTCATCGCCCAGGGCGCCAAGGACCCGCGCGTCAACAAGGCCGAGAGCGACCAGGTCGTCCAGGCCCTGCGCCAGCGCGGCGTCGAGGTCGAGTACATGGTCAAGGACAACGAGGGCCACGGTTTCCACAACGACGAGAACAAGTTCGAGTTCTACGCCGCCATGGAAAAATTCTTCACCGAGCACCTCAAGCCATAAGCCCGGCCCCCGCCCCGGCGGGGGGCCGGATCAATCCGTCCCGCATTACGCCGGCCGGGCGCCGTGCACGTTTGGTTACGGAAACCAAATCCCCCAGATGCCGGTCTATGGTGTTCTGCCCTAGAATCGGCACCGATGAATACGTCTTCGCAATCCCCCAAGCCGCCCCCGCCCGGCGGGCCGCGGCTGTTTCGCAAATCCCTGTTGATCAAAGCGGGCGTGGCCGTGGCCGGCCTGGGCGCGGCCGGCGCGCTGGCGCTGGGGCTGGCCCTGGCGCTGGCCTGGCCCAGCCTGCCCGAGCTGCACGCCATGACCGACTACCGGCCGCGCGTGCCCCTGCGCGTCTATACGGCCGACGGCGTGCTGATCGGCGAGTTCGGCGAGGAACACCGCAACGTGCTGCGCGCCGACGAAATCCCGCAGGTCATGAGGCAGGCCGTGCTGGCCGCCGAGGATGACCGCTTCTACCAGCACGGCGGGGTGGACTGGATGGGCGTGGCGCGCGCCGTGCTGACCAACATGGTCAAGCTGTCCAAGAGCCAGGGCGGCAGCACCATCACCATGCAGGTGGCGCGCAACTTCTACCTGTCCTCCGAGAAGACGTACTCGCGCAAGTTCTACGAACTGCTGCTCACCTACAAGATCGAAGCCGAGCTCACCAAGGACCAGATCCTCGAGCTCTACATGAACCAGATCTACCTGGGCCACCGCTCGTACGGCTTTGCCGCCGCGTCGCGCACCTATTTCGGCAAGCCGCTGTCGGAGGTCACCCCGGCCGAGGCCGCCATGCTGGCCGGCATTCCCAAGGCGCCCTCGCGCGCCAACCCGCTGGCCAGCCTGCCGCGCGCCACCGCGCGCCAGCAATATGTGCTGGGCCGCATGCAGACGCTGGGCTACCTGACCCCCGAGCAGGTGCAGGAGGCGCGCGCCCAGCCCATCGTGCTGCGCGGCAGCGAGGGCGGCCCGGCGCACGGCTTCGCCGTCCACGGCGAGTATCCCGCCGAGCTGGTGCGCCAGCTGATGTACAGCGTCTACCAGGACGGCGCCTATACGCACGGCATCGACGTCTACACCACCATCGATTCCAAGGCCCAGCAGGCCGCCTATCGCGCGGTGCGCGCGGGCGTGCTCGACTACACCCGGCGCGCGCCCTACCCCGGCCCGCAGGCGCAGATCGACCTGCCCGACGGCATCGAGCAGGACGCCCAGGCGTTCGACGAAATCCTCGACAGCGTGCAGGACCAGGCGCCCGACAGCGACGACCTGCTGGCCGGCGTGGTGCTGTCGGCCAGCCCCACCTCGGTGACCGTGGCCCGCACCGCCGCCGACATCGTCACCGTCGACGACAAGAAAGCGCTGGCCGTCGTGGCCCGCGCGCTGGCCCCCGGCGCCAAGGATGCGCAGCGCATCCGGCGCGGCTCGGTGGTGTACCTGCACAAGAACGACGACACCTGGGAAATCATCAACATGCCGGCGCTGCAGGCGGCCCTGGTGTCGATGTCGCCGGCCGACGGCGCGATCAGCGCCATGATAGGCGGCTTCGATTTCCACCGCGGCTCGTTCAATCGCGTCACCCAGGCGTGGCGCCAGCCCGGCTCCACCATCAAGCCGTTCGTCTACGCCGCCGCGCTCGAGCGCGGCATGACCCCGGCCACCCAGGTCAACGACCAGCCCTTCATGCTGACCGCCGAGCAGACCGGCTCGCGCGCCTGGCAGCCCAAGAACGACGGCAACCGCTACGAGCCCATGCTCACCTTGCGCGAAGGGCTGTACCGGTCCAAGAACATGGTGTCGATCCGCATCCTGCAGGCCATCGGCCCCGAGTACGCGCGCGACTATCTCACCCGCTTCGGCTTCGAGCAGGCGCGCTGGCCCGCCGTGCTGCCGCTGGCGCTGGGCGCCGGCGGCGCCACGCCGCTGCAAGTCGCCAACGCCTACAGCGTGTTCGCCAACGGCGGCTACCGCGTCACCCCCTACCTGATCGACCGCGTCACCGACCGCGCCGGCAAGGTGCTGATGCAGACCACGCCGGTCAAGGCCGGCGACGAAACCGCGCGCGCCATAGACCCGCGCACGGCCTGGGTGATCGACGACATCATGCACGACACCACCACCAAGGGCACCGCCGCGCGCGTCTATCGCACGCTCAAGCGCAACGACATCGCGGGCAAGACCGGCACCACCAACGACGCGGTCGACGTCTGGTTCTCCGGCTACACCGCGCAGCAGACCACGACCGTCTGGATGGGATTCGACCAGCCCCGCTCGCTGGGCACCAACGAATTCGGCAGCGGGCTGGCGCTGTCCACCTGGCTCGACTACGAACAGCCCACGCTCAAGGGCACGCCCCAGGCGCCGCGCGCGCCGCGCCCGCAGGGCCTGCTGGTCGACAACGGCGAGTACTACTTCAGCGAATTCCCGCCCGGGCAGGCCGTGGCCGCGCTGGATCTGTCCAGCGGCGACGAGCTGACCGACTTCCTGAACAATATGCGCCCCAGCGACGGCGCGCCCGCGCGCGTGCAGCAGCCCGGGCAGCCACCGGCCGGCTCCTCGCCGGACGGGCGGCTGCCCATTCCGCCGATTCCGGTGCCCCGCGCCGACCTGCCCGACGGACAGGCCACGCCGGCCAGCCTGCCGCTGGACGCCTCGCCCGCGGCCGCTTCCGCGCCGCCTGCCGCGCCCGCCGACGGCGGCGCCTCGGCCCAGCCCGTCACCCTGCCGGGCCGGGTCGGCGCCACGCCGCTCTAGCTCAGCCGGGCGCGTCCGGCGCGCCGGCCCGCGCCGGACGCGGCCACGCGCTCAGCGTGGCGAGATCGAGCAGGGTGAAATAGCCATGCGGGCGCCAGCCCTGGGTGTCGATGTGATAGACGTTGCCCAGCACCACGGGCTCGCTGACCGGCGTATGGCCCGCCACCACGGCGCGGATGCCATCCACGCCGCGCTCGTCGCCGCTGGCCAGCCGCTCGCGCGACCACTGGCAGACCGAACGGGCCCGCTTGGGCCGCGCCTGCAGGAAAACCTCGAGCCGGCTCCAGTCCCGCACCGGGCAATCGGCGTGCAGCAAGCCCACCGGGCCGGCCTGCGTCGCCACTTCGATCACCACCGGCAAGGCCGCGAACGCGCCGGCCCAGGCGCGCTGGCGCTCGGGCGCGGCATCGAGAAACCAGCCGCCGCCATAGCTGCGCCAATTGTCCTGGTCGACCAGGCCGGTGCGCACATGGCGGATCGCATAGTCCTCGTGATTGCCCTGCACGGCGTAGAACCACGGCCGGGACAGCCACTGCACCGCAGCCTCGCTGTCCGGCCCCCGGTCTATCAGGTCGCCGACCGAAAACAGGCGGTCGCGCCGGGGATCGAAGCCGCATTCGTCCAGCGCCTGCTCGAGGCGGGAGAAATGGCCATGGATATCGCCCACGGCGAAATCGCGTCCGGAAGGATTGCGCGGCAAGCGCAGGAAAGCGGGGTGCTGCAGGTTCGGGGACATCGCAAGCCAGGGCCGAATCCCTGGAAAGAATCGGTGCCGTCACTGTAACCCGGATGGCGACAGGCCAGCGCGCCCCGGTCCATACGGCCAGCTTACAAAAAACTGATGAGAATAAATATTATTCGTGATACTTTTCCGCTTTTAGGCCCACTTCCATCATTCCATGAGTACAGCGTCGACCATCAAGACTTGGTACCTCGTCCATAAATGGACCAGCCTGGTCTGTACGCTTTTCCTGCTGATCATCTGCATCACCGGCCTGCCCCTGGTCTTCCATCACGAGATCGAGCACCTGCTCGACGAGGGCAAGCCCGTGGCCCAGGTGGCGGACGGCACGCCCAACGCCAGCCTCGACACCATCGTCGCGCGCGCCCAGGCGCTCTACCCCGACGAATACATCGACTACGTTTTCCTGGACGACGAGGAACCCCAGGTCTATGTCGGCTTCACGCCCAGGCTGGGCCAGGCGGTCGAGGCCGGCCACGCGGTGCGCGTGGACGCCCGCACCGGCGACATCCTGCACGACGGCCCCAAGTATTCGGCCGACCGCTTCAGCTTCATGGGCATCATGCTGGCGCTGCACGTGGATCTCTACGCCGGCCTGGCCGGCGAACTGTTTCTTGGCCTGATGGGCCTGCTGTTCGTCATTGCCATCGTCTCGGGCGTGGTGCTGTACGGCCCGTTCATGAAGAAACTGGACTTCGGCACGGTGCGCGCCTCGCGTTCGAACCGCCTGAAATGGCTGGACCTGCACAACCTGCTGGGCATCGTCACCCTGGTCTGGGCCTTCGTCGTCGGCCTGACCGGCGTCATCAACGAGCTGTCCACGCCGCTGTTCCGCCTCTGGCAACAGACCGAACTGCAGGCCATGACGGCCCCTTACGAGGGCAAGCCCGTTCCCCGTCCGGCCGAGCTGTCGGCGCCGCAGCGCGCCGCCGACACGGCGCTGGCGGCCGTGCCCGACCGCGCCCTGACCGGCATCTCGTATCCCGGCAATGCCTTCGGCAGCCCGCAGCACTTTATCGTCTGGCTAAAGGGCAATACGCCGCTGACCTCCAAGCTGAACACGCCGGTGCTGGTCGACGGCAAGAGCGGCGAGCTGGCCGCCGTCGCCAGAATGCCGTGGTACCTCACCGTCCTGGAACTGTCGCGCCCGCTGCATTTCGGCGATTACGGCGGCATGCCGCTGAAAATCATCTGGGCCCTGCTCGACCTGGTCACCATCGTGGTGCTGGCCAGCGGCCTCTACCTGTGGCTGGCGCGCCGCAAGGCCACCGACGCGCGCGTGGCCGAGCTGGTGCGCCGCCACCGGCAGGCGGCCGAGCCGCAAAGGACGCCCGTATGACGCCGCGCCAGCATTTCTATTTCGTCTGGGGCATGCCCATCGTGCTGGGCGCGCTCAGCATATTCGGGCTGCTCGCCGCGCTGCTGGGCACCGGCGTGTGGCACTGGGCCTCGTGGCTGGCGCTGGCCTGGCTGCTGGCGGTGATCGCGCGCTTCTGGATCGTCCCGCGCGAACGCCGCCCCGCCCCCGGCCCGCGCCGCAACGCCTAGGCGAATCCCGCCACCGGATGCGGCGCATAGGCCGCTTCCAGGCGCGCCGCCTCCTCGTCGGTCAAGCGCAGGGCCAGCGCCGCCAGCGCGTCTTCCAGGTGACGCGGCTTGCTCGCTCCCACGATGGGCGCGGTCACCGCCGGCTGGCGCAGCAGCCAGGCCATGGCCACCTGCGCGCGCGAGACGCCGCGCTGCGCCGCCACCTCGCCCACCGCGTCGATGACCGCCCGGTCGGCCTGCTCGGTGGCGCTGTAGAGCCGCTTGAGCACCTCGTCGGTGTCGGCGCGCGCGCTGCCCTCGGCCCAGTCGCGCGTCAGGCGGCCGCGTGCCAGGGGACTCCACGGCAACACGCCCACGCCCTCGGCGCGGCACAGCTTGAGCATCTCGCGCTCTTCCTCGCGGTACAACAGGTTGTAGTGGTTCTGCATGGTGGAGAAACGCGTCCAGCCATGCCGGTCGGCCAGGTACAGCGCCTTGGCGAACTGCCACGCATGCATCGAGGAAGCGCCGATATAGCGCGCCTTGCCGGCCTTGACCACATCGTGCAGGGCCTGCAGCGTCTCCTCGATGGGCGTGTCGTAGTCCCAGCGATGGATCTGGTACAGGTCCACATAGTCGGTACCGAGCCGCCTCAGGCTGGCGTCGATCTCGCGCATGATCGCCTTGCGCGACAGCCCGCCGCTGTTGGGGTCCTTGCGCAAGGGGAAGAACACCTTGGTCGCCACCACGACCTCGTCGCGCGGCACGTACTCGCGCAGGGCGCGCCCCAGGAACTCCTCGCTGGTCCCGTCCGAGTAGCTGTTGGCGGTATCGAAGAAATTGATGCCGGCATCCAGCGCCTGGCGGAAGAACGGCCGGCTCTGCGTTTCATCCAGCGTCCAGGCATGGTTGCCGCGCGCCGGCTCGCCGTAGGTCATGCAGCCCAGGCACAGGCGCGACACCTTCAGTCCGGTGCTGCCCAGTCGTACGTATTCCATGGTCTCCAAGCTCCTTGGCCGCCCCTTCCGGGGCGGCGTCGCGGGTATCAGCCGGTGAAGGTGGCGGGGTCGGGCCCGAGCCGCGGGCCTTCCGGCAAGGCGTCGATGTCGGCCATCTCGTCGGCCGACAACTCGAAGTCGAATACATCGATGTTGGCCTGGATGCGCGCCGGCGTCACCGACTTGGGAATCACGATCAGGCCATTCTGCAGATGCCAGCGCAGCGTCACCTGCGCCGCCGACTTGCCGTGGCGCGCGGCGATCGCGGCTAGCGTCGCGTCGTGCATGACGGCGCCCTGGCCCAGCGGGCTCCACGATTCGGTGGCGATGCCCTGTTCGGCATGGAACGCGCGCAGCTCGCGCTGGGCGAACCCCGGATGCAGTTCGACCTGGTTGACCGCCGGCACCACGCCGGTTTCCTCCACCAGGCGCCGCAGGTTGTCGATCGTGAAGTTGGACACGCCGATCGAGCGGGCCCGCCCGTCCTCTTTCATGGCCACCATGGCGCGCCAGGCATCGACGAACTTGTCGCTGCCGGCCACCGGCCAGTGGATCAGGAACAGGTCTACGTAGGCCAGGCCCAGCTTGCGCAGGCTCTCGTCCATGGCGCGCTGCGCCTCGTCGTAGCCATGCCGGTCGTTCCACAGCTTGGTGGTGATGAACAAATCCTTGCGGGCGACCCCCGCGGCGCGCAGCCCCTCGCCCACGCCGGCCTCGTTGCCATAGATGGCGGCCGTATCGATCGATCGATAGCCGGCCGCCAATGCGGCCTTGACACTGGCGGCCGCCTGATCGTTAGGAACCTGCCACACCCCCAGGCCCAGCTGGGGCATTGCGTTACCGTCGTTCAGCTTCAGTACCGGTACTTGCGCCATAAAACCCTCCCTGGTGTAGATGAATCTGATGGGATGAAAAATCCGACACTCTTGCAGGACATTCTCGCGGATGATAACCCCGTGGCCCATAATGCCAATGTGAAAGCCTGTTTCCGGCCCTGTTTTCCAGGCGGGCGCCCCTGCCATTGATGCCATCCCCCTCTCCGACTCCAGCCGGGCGAAACAGCCTGGCCACCCTGCGCACGCTGGCGCCTTATCTCTGGCCCGCCGGCCGCCCCGGCCTGAAAGCCCGGGTCGTCATCGCCATTCTGTGCCTGTTGGCGGCCAAGGCGGCCGTCGTGTATGTACCCATTCTTTACAAGTCAGCGGTCGACCGGTTGGGCGGCGGCGCGCCCGGCGCCGTCACGGTGCCGCTGGGACTGATCCTGGCCTACGGCGCCGCGCGGGTGCTGTCGCTGCTGTTTTCCGAGCTGCGCGACGCCGTGTTCGCCCGCGTCGGCCAGCACGCCATCCGCGCGGTGGGCCTGCAGATCTTCCGGCACCTGCACGCGCTGGCGCTGCGGTTTCACCTGGCGCGCCAGACCGGCGGACTGACGCGCGCCATCGAGCGCGGCACCAAGGGCATCCAGACCCTGCTGACTTTCCTGCTGTTCAACGTGCTGCCCACGCTGTTCGAGATCGGCCTGGTGTGCGCGGTGCTGTGGAAAATGTTCGACGGCTGGCTCGCGCTGGCCACCGGCGTGACGGTCACCCTGTACCTGGCCTATACGCTGGTGGTCACGGAATGGCGCACGCGCTTTCGCCGCCAGATGAACGAGACCGACTCCGAGGCCAACACCAAGGCGGTCGAGAGCCTGCTGAACTACGAAACCGTCAAGTACTTCGGCAACGAAGAGCACGAGGCGCAACGCTACGACGCCTCGCTGCGCCGCTACGAACGCGCCGCGGTACGCAGCCAGGTCAGCCTGTCCATTCTGAACATCGGCCAGGCCGTGATCATCTCGGCCGGCCTGACGCTGGTCATGTGGATGGCCGCCCGCGGCATCGCCCAGGGGCGCTACACCCTGGGCGATTTCGTGCTAGTCAATACCTATCTGCTGCAGCTGTACGACCCGCTCAGCTTCTTCGGCTTCATCTACCGCGAAATCAAGCAGGCCCTCATCGACATGGAACGCATGTTCGAACTGCTCGGCGAAGGGCGCGAAATCGCCGACCCGCCCGGCGCGCTCGCGCTGCGGCTGGAAGGCGGCGCGGTGGAGTTCCGCGACGTGTATTTCGGCTACGACCCGCGCCGCCCCATACTCAAGGGCGTCAGCTTCCGCATTCCAGCCGGCAGGACCGTGGCCGTGGTCGGCACGTCGGGGGCCGGCAAGTCGACGCTGGCGCGCCTGCTGTTTCGCTTCTACGACGCCGACCGCGGCGCCATCCTGGTCGACGGGCAGGACGTGCGCGGCGTGACCCAGGCCAGCCTGCGCGCGGCCATCGGCGTCGTGCCGCAGGACACCGTCCTGTTCAACGACACCATCCACTACAACATCGCCTACGGCCGGCCCGGCGCGAGCGACGGCGAAGTCCAGGCGGCGGCGCGGCTGGCCCACATCCACGACCTGATCATGGCCATGCCCGACGGCTACCGCACCATGGTGGGCGAGCGTGGCCTGAAACTGTCGGGCGGCGAGAAGCAGCGCGTGGCCATCGCGCGCACGCTGCTCAAGAACCCATCCATCTTCCTGTTCGACGAGGCGACCAGCGCCCTGGACACGCATACCGAACGCGAAATCCAGGCCAACCTGCGCGAGGTCAGCCAGGGTCGCTCCACCCTGATCATCGCCCATCGCCTGTCCACCATTGCCGACGCCGATGAAATCATCGTGCTGGGCGATGGCCGCGTGGTCGAGCGCGGCCGCCACCAGGCGCTGCTGGCCCAGGGCGGCATCTACGCCGGCATGTGGGCGCGCCAGCAGGAAGCCAACCGCCCGGCCGCCGTGGCCCTGGACGATTGACAAGCGCCGCCGCGATGCCCAAGATGCGCGCTTTTGCCGCCCCTGCCGCCATGACTGATTCCACGCCCGCCGTACGCGTCTGTGCCGCCACCGACCTGGTCGACGGCGGCCTGGGCGTGAAAGTCCCGGTCACCGACGGCGCAGGCCAGGCCAGCGCGTTCTTCGTGCGCTACCGCGGCCAGGTCTACGGCTACCTGAACCGCTGCGCGCACGTCGGCGTCGAGCTGGACTGGGAGAACAGTTTCTTCACCCGCGCCGGCGATCTCATCATGTGCGCGCGCCATGGCGCCACCTACGAGCCGGACACCGGCCTGTGCGTCGGCGGCCCGTGCAGGAACGGCCGCCTGACGGCCTTGCAGGTCGACGAACGGCCGGATGCCGATGGCGTGGCGGTGTACTGGCTGCCCAGCGGCAGGATCCAGCCGCGCGGCTAGCGCATTCCTCAGTCCGGCAGCGGCGCCGGTACGCCGTCCTGGTCCACCGATACCACCCGGTCCAGCGCGTTGCGCGCCGCCGACATGGCTTCCACCGCGCTGCGAAAGCGGCGCGCCAGGAAAATCTCGAACACCTGCGGCTCGGCCTGCCCGGCGTCGTCCACGGGCGCTGTCTGGATGAACGCGCGCGGCGGCATGCCGTGCTCGGGCTGGGTGGCGAACGCGACGACGGCGAAACCGTTGAGGACCTTCTGAACCATGGCGCCCTGGCCTGATTGGCGGCGCTTGCCGCGATACCTCCATTACGGCAGGCAGCGCCCGGAACTTAAGCCGGCGCGCGCCGACGCGCCGCGGCAGGATCAGGCCGGCGCGCCCGCCACCCGGTCGCGCACATAGGCGGCCACGCTGGCCAGCACCTCGCTCACGTCGCGGCGCAGGCGCTCGAATCCCGCATTGCGCTCGCGCGTGCGCTCATCCATGTACAGCGGGCGGCGGATCTCGATCTGCAGGCTGTGGCGGTTGAGCGCCGGCTGGCCGATCTGCGCGATCAGCTGCACGCCCTTGTACGGATCGTTGCGCGCCACCGTGTAGCCGCGCGCCAGCAATTGCGCCTCGATCAGCGCCACCAGCCCCGGCTCGCAGGTCGTACCGTCGCGATCGCCCAGCACGAAGTCGGCCAGCGGCCGCGTGCTCGCGATGCCCAGGCGCTCGTAGGCGTCATTGGGCATGGAATGCAGGTTCAGGTGCCAGACGCCGCCAAAGCGCGCGCAGGCCTGTCGCACGGCCTCGGCCAGCGCGGCATGGTAGGGGCGGTAATAGGCGTCGATGCGGTGGCGCACCTCGGCCAGCCCCAGGCGCCGGTCGTAGATCGGCGTATGGGGGTCCAGCCGGCTCCAGATCAGCCCCTTGCCCAGGCGGGTCTTCTCGCCCGGCGCCAGCGGCTCGGGCCAGGGCTCGGCCAGCAGATCCGGATCGAGGTCCTGCAGCGTGCGATTGGGATCGATGTACACGCGCGGAAAATTTGCCGCGATGAGCGTCGCGCCCAGGCGCGGCGCCGCATCCCAGAGCGCCTCGACGTGCGTATCCTCGCCCTGGCGCAGGCGCGTCAGGTCGGCGGCCGCGCCGAAATCCGCCGGATACTGCACCCCGCTGTGCGGCGAGTCGCACACCAGCGGCAAGGCCTCGCCGGCCGGGGCGTGACGGAAAAACGGCGTGATCGGCGCTGCGCTCATGGTTCGGATCCTCAATCTGCCTGGATATCGGCGGCCTTGGCGACCTTGGCATAACGCGCCAGCGCCTCGTCGATCTGCTGCTGGAACTCCTGCGGCGTGGTGGGCATCAGCGTGCCGCCGACTTCCTCGGCCTTCCTGCGGAACTCGGCGTCGTTCATCGCGGCGCGCACCGCCGCGTTCAGGCGCTCGATCACCGTCGGCGGCGTGCCGGCCGGCGCGACCAGGCCGAACCAGCCGCCCGTGCCCATTTCAGGGTAGCCCAACTCCTTGTAGGTCGGCACGTCTGGCAGCAACGGCGAGCGCTCCAGACCCAGCACCGCCAGGGCACGCAGCTTGCCGCCCCGCACCTGGGGCAGGGTCGAGGACAGGTTGTCGGTGATCGCATCGACCTGGCCGCCCATCACATCGTTGAGCGCCGGACCCGCGCCCCGGTACGGCACGTGCAACAGCCGCATGTCCGCGAGCATCATGAAGTTCTCGATGTTCACGTGTCCCAGCGAACCGATGCCCGGCGAGGCGAAGCTGTATTTTTCGGGCTGGGCCTTGGCCAGCGCCACGAAGGCCTGCATGTCCTGGGCCGGCACGCCGGGATTGATGGCGAAGATGCTGGGCACGGCCAGCACATTGGCGATCGGCGCGAAGTCCTTCACCGGGTCGTAGTTCAGCTTGCGGAACACGGCCGGGTTCGAGCCGTGCGTGCTCATGGTCGCCATGCCTATGGTGTAGCCGTCGGGCGTGGCGCGCGCCACCTGCTCCATGCCCAGCGAGCCGCCGGCGCCCGCCTTGTTCTCGACCACGATGGTCTGCTTGAGCTCGCGGCCGGCGTACTCGGCCACCAGGCGCGCCACGATGTCGGTGGAGCCGCCGGCGGCAAACGGCACCACCAGCTTGATCGGACGCGCGGGAAAGTCCGCGGCCAGCGCCGGCGCGGAACAGGAAACAGTGGCAAGCAGGCCGGCCAGCACGGCGCGGCCGAAATCGCGGCGGAACATCAGTATTCTCCCGGTAGGTTCAGACGCCCGAGAGTGTGCGAACTTTACCGTGCAGCGACAAACGACTATATTGCACGCCTTCATTACCAATCGTCATGCTAACCAGCCGCCGCGGCGACCGCCCCCATGCGACTGCACTCTCCGTCCATGTCCGAGCTGCACGCGTTCGCCACCGCGGCGCGCCTGGGCAGCTTCACCCGGGCCGCGCAGAACCTGTGCGTCACCCAGGGCGCCGTCAGCCGCGCCATCGCCCGCCTGGAGGCCCATTTCGGCCAGCCGCTGATGCAGCGCAATGCGCACGGGCTGAAGCTGACCGCCACCGGCCGCGCCCTCTACGACGCCATTGAACAACCGCTGCGCGCCATCGAGACCGTCAGCGCCTCGCTGCGCGCGCAGGATCGCCGCGGCCACCTGACGCTTTCGGCCGTGCCCACCCTGGCCAGCGTATGGCTGGTGCCGCGCCTGCCGGACTTCCATCGCCGTTTCCCGCACATCCGGCTCAGCTTCGTGCCGTATCGGCGCGACGAGGATTTCTCCGGCGCCACGCCGGACGCGGCCATCCTCAGCGGCACGCCCGCGCAATGGCCGGGTTGGCAATGCGATTACGTGATCGGACGCGAAATGGTGGTGATCTGCCATCCCGCGCGAGCCGCCCGGCGCCGCGCCGGACAGGGCTGGAACCAACCCGCCGACCTGCTGGCAGAGCCCCTGCTCTATCACACCAGCGCCCCGGACAACTGGGAGCACTGGATGCACGCGCTGGGCGTGACCGCCCCGGCCATTACGCTGTCACAGGGCTTCGACCAAGTGTCGATCGTGATCCGGGCGGTGATGGCTGACATGGGCGTCGCGGTGCTGCAGCGCTGCCTGGTGCGCGAGGAACTGGCCGCCGGCGCGGTCGTCGCGCTGTTCGATGTGCCGGTGCGGCGGCCGCGCGGCTACTACCTGTGCGCGCCGCCCCAGCGGCGCGACCATCCGGCGCTGGCCTGCCTGCGCGAATGGCTGCTGGAGACCGCCGCCAGCGATCCCGACGTGCTGGCCGCGCAGCATGCGGCGGCCGGCTGAAATGCAAACGGGCGGCCTGCCGGCCGCCCGTCGCGCGCCCCTCAAGGCGCCAGTCTGAATCCGAGGTCCACGCCCCAGCGATCGGTTTCCCGCAACCACTTGGCGCCACACTCGATGCAACGGAAATGATCTTCGCGGTTGGCCTCGCGTCCCTTCTGGCTGGGATGCGTGAAGCCTTGGTGGCCCAACCGCGAATGCGGTTCGACGCCGGACGAGCCTGCATTGATGGCCTGGCATGCCGGGCACATTACGCTCATCGCCCACTCCTACACATTTGGTAGCCAAATTGTAAAGGATTTCGGCGAATCACGTTGCTGGCGTAACTTTATGCGACTGCTGCCGTGCCGAAGGCTCATGCCTGGCCGGCCAGCGCCTCCTCCAGCGCGGTGTAACACGTCGCCAGGTGGTAAGGCGTGGTGGACGGCATGTCGGCCCGGCTCACATTGCCCTGTGCGTCCAGGCATTCGTGCCAGCCGTCCTGGTGCAGGAAACGCGCCTGGAACGCGCGCAACTGCGCGGCCAGCTCGGGCCACTGCCCACTCAGGGCCAGATAGCGTGCGTACTCCGTCTGGGCCCAGATGCGCTGGGTGGCGTCGCGCACGGCGCCCGTCTCGTCGAGCACCGCCGCCACGCCATGGCTGCGCGCATCCACGCCATGTTGCCGCACCCAGACACAACCCCGCCGCAAGGCGCTGCCGAGCTCGAGGTCGCCGAACAGGTCCGGAGCGCCATGCAGCAGCGAATACCACTCGAACTGATGGCCGGGCTCGAACCGCGGCGGCTGGTCCAGCGGCTCCTCGGCGATGCACAGCCGCGGCGGATGAAGAAACGTCGACGCGACGTCCTGCGTCAAGCGTCCCAGCGCCTGCGCGAACCAAGCCGGCTCGACCACGCCCGCGGCGGCCAGATAGGCCTCGGTCAGGTGCATGACCGGATTCTGCGCCGGGCCGCGCACGACCTGCGTCCAATCGGCGGACAGCGCCGCCACATAGAAGCCTTCGCGGGTACGGAAACGCTGCTCGATGATATCGACGGTGGCCAGCAGCGTCTTGCGCGCCCGCGCATCGCGCGTGCGCGCGAAATACGCCGCGCAGGCGAACACCACAAAGGCATGCGTGTAGAGGTCCTGCGTATCGTCGAGCGGCTGTCCCCGCGCATCGACGCTGTAGCGCCAGCCTCCCTGCTCCGCGTTCTGGAAATACCGCAACAGCGAGGCAAACAGCCGCTCGGCATGCGCCGCGGCGCTCGCGCCGTCGGTACGGGAAAACACATACAGCTGGCGCGCGCACGCCATGGCGCGATAGCGCTGCGCGGGCAGCGGCGCGCCGCGGGCGTCGAGCGCCTCGCAAGGCAGGCCCAGTCCGGCGTCGAAGCCGCGTTCGAGCCAGAGCGGCACGATGACGGTATTGAAATGCTGGCGCAACTGCGCCACGAGGGCGGGCAGATCGGTGTGGAAAGAGGCGGCTGACATGGGAGTACGACGCGCATGCAAAAGGCGCTCCAGGCGGCGCAACCGCGACGATAACCCAAATCGCCGCAGCCACCGCCCAAGCGCCTTTCGCCCTGCCATTGCCGGCGCTCCCGCGCCGGTCAGCGGTAGATGTTCTCGCGCAGCCAATCCTGCGCGAATGCCTCCGCCCGATCGCGCGCCTCATCCAGCGAGGCGCAGGTTCCAAGATAAGAAAACGCTGCATCGACTTCGGTGCCGCCTTCGGCAGTCACCGTCAACAGCACGCCGTACCCGCCAGTGTCCATGGCGGCCGTCGAAACGTCGATCAGTACTTCCTGGTCACGATGCTGCATGGCGCCCTCCCAGTCCGTTACTTGCAAAACGCGTGCGGCTGCTACGCGCGACGTCGGCGGGTGGTGCTAATCCCGCTTCTGGTAATTGGACTATGCTGCCACGCACAAGTTCCTTCTCACTCATGCGTGTCCTGCAACAATTCGCGGGAAAAGAAAACTGTTATTGGCGATGCAGGGCCCCAGGCTCCTCCATATGCAAGGCCAGGCGCCCCTTTTCCGTTACAACCAGTTGGCCTTGCGCATTGCGTTCGATGCAGCGCAGCGTGGTCAATGCCGTCACGAACTGCTCCGGCACCGGTATCTGCGGCGCGCCCGGCTCGCCGTTTTCGGCCACGACGTTCAACCAATATGCCAATTCGCCTCGCTGCATCACGTCACCCACTTGCGCCTACGCTACCTCGATGCGCGAACGATATCACGTGGCCAGCCGTTGGCTAGCTGTGATTTTCCCCTGGATGCCACGGAAACAATTTTGCGCTTGCGGCGCCTGCCCGTCGGCACTACATTGAACTTGCCAGGTCTTCTGACACCCATGCGTGCGAAGGCCGGCAAGAACGCCCCAGACTCATCCGCGAGCTGGGGCGTTCTTCCATTTGCGCCGTGCTTGCGCTGCCTGCCCGGCGGGGGCAGGCGACATACCGGCTACCAGGTGTAGCGATAGCCGACGTGGAAGGTCCACGGCATGGTCTGGCGGCTGCCCTTGGCGTACTCGTACGAGCCGAACAGGCTGCCGTGCTTGCCCAGCTGCGAGGCCACCCCCACGGCCAGCTCGGCGCGGCCGCCGTCGAGGCGCACCTTGTGCCGGATGTCGTTGGTGCGCACCGTGCCCTTGCCGTCGAACTCCTGCACCCAGCTCAGCTTCATGTACGGCTGCACCACGCGCCCATCGCCCAGGTCGAACTGCCGCCCCACGTGCAGGCCCAGGCGGCCCAGCATGGAGTTCGTGCCATCGTCCTTGATGCGCAGGCCGTTGCTGGCGGTGTAGTCGGCCCCTTGCGCATGGAAGGCGGCCACCTCCAGCTGCGGCTCCACGTACCAGGCGCTGGGCCACGTAAAGCGCTTGCCCAGCTCCAGCGACGCGCCCACGCCATTGCCGCGGTAGCGGCCGCGCACGCGCCGGCCCTGTGCATCGTCCACCTTGAACTCGTGGCGGATGCGGCTGACCCGCACGATGCCATCCATGTAGAAGCCGCCGTCTTCGATATAGGTGGCGTATGCGCCCACGTGCACGCTGTCGTCGTCGCCCGAACCGCCGCGCTCGAACTTGATGCGGCCGTTGGTGTAGCCGGCCACCGCGCCGATGTGCCAGCGCCCCTCGGCCACCGGCAAGACGGTGTCCGCGCCCAGTTCGAAACCGCTGATGGTCTGGCGGAACTCGCGCGCCACACGGTTATCGACGTCCTGGCGCCGGCCGAAGGCGCGGCCCCATACGCCGCCGGCGGCCGGCGTCAGGCGCAGCTCGCCCATGCGCTTGCTCAGCGCGTTCATCTCGGCCTGCCATAACCCGTGCGAACTGCTGGCCAAACCCACCGCCGCAGCGGCCGGCGTGCTCAAGGTATGCGTACCCGGGTCATAGACGCCGTTGCCCGCGGGCGGCGCCGGCGCGACGGGAGGAGCCCCCGGCGCGTCCTGCTCGCCGTCGCCTTGCTCGCCGTCGCCCTGCGGCGGTTGCGGGCCCGCGTCGTCGTTGCCCGCGGGCGGTCGCGGACCATTGCCGCCGGCCTCGGGCGGGTTCGGGGCCGCGCCATCGCCGCCGCCACCCTCGGGGCGATCCGGACCTGCGCCACCACCAGGCGGTTTCGCCCCTGCCTCGCCATCTCGAGGCGGCACGGGAGCCATCGCGCCATCAGGCGCTTGTCCATTCGCCTTGCCTGCGTCTTTCTGCGGCGGTTGATCACCGCCACCGGGCTTGCCGCGCTCAGCCGGAGGCTGGCCATCAGAACCTGGATGCTCCGGTTTACCGCCCTGAGCCGGCGGCACGGCGCTGCCGCCCGCATCACCCGGACCACCACTGGGTTTGCCCCCAGTCGAAGGAGGGTTGGGAGGACTGTCACCGCCGACCGCCCCCGATGGCACGCTACCGCCGCCACCACCGCCGGGCACTGGCGATCCCCCCACCCCGCCAGTCCCGCCTCCCGGACCTTTCCCTTGCCCTCCACCTGCGGGCGCGGTTTTGTCCGACGGAGAATGCGCTGCACCCGCGCTTTCCGGCGAACCCATCCCAGGCGCTACGCCGGCCACAGGCCCCGGCGCAACGCCGGGCGAAACGGCAGCACCGCCCGGCGGGCCGGAATCGGGATGTTTTGCCCCACCAGGCGCGCCACCGGCAACTACGCCGGGCCCCGAAGCAGAACTCCCAGCTCCATCACTCGCACTTCCTACACCATCAGGTCCATTTTCATGCCGAGAATTGGAGCCCCCCCCCCCAACTGACGAACCGCCGACAGCGGATTCGGAAGATGACGCATTGGCCTTGGGGGAATCCGATTGATGCCCATGCTCACCACCAGTTGCTCCCGCAGCTCCGCTCTTGGGCGCCGACGAAGGCTGCAACGATGCGACGCTGCCAGGAGCCCACTGCTCCATCGTGCGCTTCATCTCGTCCAAGGTCATGCCCTCGGGCAATACCAATGCCAACTCTTCGTCAGTCAACGGACGCAGATCGGCGGCTTGTGCGGCGAACGGCGTCGCCCCTATGCCCGCGCTGGCCAACGCAAGCACGAGAGTTCGCAATGACTTGGCAACCGAGGCGCCACGGACGGACCCGGAAACACAACCGCCGCGTTTCATGGTTTGATCGTTTGTAGGAGAAATCATGTTTTTGATGTTGCTGTTGGCCTGCCATTGCGCGAAAGCACAACGCACAAGCGACGAGGGTGATGGAACGGGCAAGCGCCGCGACACGTCGGGAAAATCGGGTCACTTGCGCCACCGGAGAGTGTGGTTCGCTTCTCTTCGACAGACCACCAGCAATCTCTTGCAAGACCGTTGCCTTTGCTGCCCGGCGATCAGAATTCGCCTGCAACCTGAGGCGAAACAAACCCATCGCACGGCTGGCGCGCCAATCGCCGCACAGAAGAATCCGACGCCTGTCCCAGTCGGGACAGGCACACGGCGCAAGCGCCCGCTACCAGGTGTAGCGATAGCCGATGTGGAAGGTCCACGGCATGGTCTGGCGGCTGCCCTTGGCGTACTCGTACGAGCCATACAGGCTGCCGTGCCGGCCCAGCTGCGCGGCCACCCCCACGTCCAGTTCCACGCGCCCGCCATCGAGCCGGCTCTTGTGGCGTATGCCGTTGGTGCGCACCGTGTTCTTGCCGTCGAACTCCTGCAGCCAGCTCAGCTTCGCGTACGGCTGCACCACGCGCCCATCGCCCAGGTCGAACTGCCGCCCCACGTGCAGCCCCGCCCGCCCCAGCAACGAGGTCAGCCCGCCGTCCTTGACGCGCAAATCCTTGCCCGCGCTATAGCTGCCGCCTTGCGCATGGAACACCGCCATCTCCAGTTGCGGCTCCACGTACCAGGCATCGGCCCACGTGAAGCGCCGGCCCAGCTCCAGCGACGCGCCCACGCCATTGGCCCGGTACCTGCCCCGCGCGCGCCGGCCCTTGGCATCGGGCGCCTTGAACGCATGCGCATAGCGCGCCACCCGCACGATGCCGTCGAGATAGAACCCGCTATCCTCGATGTAGGTCGCGTAAGCCCCCACGTGCGCGCTGTCGCCCTCGCCCGTGGCGCCGCCGCCGAACTTCAGCTTGCCGTGGCTGTAGCCGGCCACCGCGCCCACGTGCCAGCGCCCCTCGGCCGCCGCCAGCGCCGTGTCCGCGCCCACTTCGAAGCCGCCCACGGTCTGGCGCAATTCCCGCGCCGCGCCGTTGTCCAGCTTCTGCCGCTGCGCGAAGGCCCGACCCCACACCCCGCCCGCCGCCGGCGTCAGGCGCAACTCGCCCATGCGCTTGCCCAGCGCGTTCATCTCGGCCTGCCACAGGCCTTGCGCCGCACTCGCCGTGCCCAGCGCCGCGTCGGCCGTCGGCGTCAGCGTGCGCGTGCCCGGCAGGTACACCGCGTCGCCGGCCGGCCGCGCGGGCTGGACGGCCGGCGGCTCGACTGCAGGCGGCTCGGCCGGCTCCGGCATCACCGGCGGCGCTTCGGGCGGCGCATCGGGTTGCGCATCGGGTTGCGCATCGGGTTGCGCATCGGGTTGCGCATCGGGTTGCGCATCGGGTTGCGCCGCGGGAGGCGCGTCGGGCAAGGCTTCTGGCCGGGCCTGAGGCGGCTTGCCGGGTGACGGCGCGGGCGACGATGCGGAAGGCTTGCCATCGTCGCCCGAGCGATCGGGCGTGCCGGACGGCGCATCCCCGGGCGACGGCACCACGGGCCCGCGTGATGGCGGCCCTGGCGGCGGTGTGGGGCGAGCGTCGTCCGAACCGAACAGATCCTCCAGATCCGCCAGGTCGTCCGTCAGCGGGCCGGGCCGCGGGCGCGGAACGGAGTCTTCGTCTTCGTCGAAAACGCCGTCGGTCCCCGCGTTGTGAGGCCCCGCCTGCGCGCCGGACGACCAGTATTGAGCCTGGGCCGCGGGCAGCCACAGCAATGCGCTCATACTCAACAGCAATACCTGAATGGGCGCGGCGCGGCGGCGCGGCGCATGGTGAAACGGATTCATGGACGATCGAGGCCTCAATAAGCGAGGCGCTTCGGACCTGCGGACTCGCGGGCCGGCACGCCTACGGAAACACGCGCCATCCGTTGATGGCACAGCTTCCGGCGCGCGGCATGGGGCGGGAAGGAAAATCGGGCAATGGGGGGCGATTCATGGAGGAGGTCGAGGCGGCGCCGCGGCACGATGTAGATATTGGATTGACGGGCCGCGCCAGTCTCACCCGACTCGCTACGACATGCCAGCAGCCCCCTGCCTGAAGATTCGTAGCCGCCTTCCGTGATCGAAGCACTGTGGTAGATATCCGATACGCGAAGAAGAAAAGCCACGCAATGAAAACCAAGTTCAGACAAGGAAAACGCCAAAATCCTTATCGCAACATCCCGATCGAAGGTCTAGGATGCATCTGTGCTCGTCTGGCATTCTCCCCTCCCCCCTTTCGCCAGGCGGGCACGCTTGTACAGCGAAGGTTGATATCCCGGCCGTAACACGCCGGGATTTTTTTCATGCCTGGCCGCACCATCCGGCATGAACCATTCGGACGATAAGACCGATTTCGGCCATATGGTCGATAGTGCGCGGCGCAAGCGCGGTGGGACACTGCCATGGCCTCCCGCCCACCTGGTGATCGCCATGCATATCCTGCCACGCATCCTGTGCGCTTTCGCCGTGATGGCCTGCACAGCCTGCTCGTCGACCTCGACCAGCCGCTCCGACGGCCAATACTCCAAGGAAGCGGCGGCGCGCGCGCGCTGCGAATACGAAGCCAACATCCGGATCGGCGACTTTCAGTCCACGCCCGTGCAGGATGACGATGCCGCCGCGGCTCGCGACGTCAGTCCCGCCGCCATCGCCCGAACCAAGCAGCGCATCATCGGCGAATGCCTGCAAAAGACATTCCACACCAGTCTATGAACCTGCTGTGCGCCATTCTTCCCGAAGGCAACACCCGCAACCGCGTCGGCCGGCGATTGGCCGACCTGCTGGTGCAGGACGCCCAAGGCAGGCTGTATCGCGTCGAGCGCCATCGCATCGAGGGCGGCCATCCGGATCTGGTGGGCGGCATCGACTACATCTATTGCCGCCTGGCCGGCGGCGGCGCGGTGCGCCGTATCGACGAGCAGACCTACGAATTGCCGGACGGCACGATCGCGCACGTGGTGCCCGACAGCACGCTGCGATCCTGAGCCGCGCGCGCCTCAGCCCTCTCCGGCGCGGCCGGTGCCCGCCCGGCCCAGCACGCGCACATACAGCAGCTCGGCGCACAGCTCGACCAGCGTCTGCGCCACGATCAGCGCGGGCAGCAGCGGCGCCCCGCCAGGCACCGCGAGGGCCAGCGGCAGCACCACCAGCGAGTTGCGCGTACCGGCGCTGAACGCGACCGCGCGCGCCTGCGGCGCCAGCAGGCGCGCGCGGCGCGCGGCCAGCCAACCCACGGCCGGCGCCGTGACGGCGAACAGCAGATACACCGGAACGACGCGCAATACGGCCTCGCCGGCCAGCGCCATGCGCGGTGCGACGGCGGCCACGATGGTCGCCAGCACCAGCGCGGTGGCGGGCACCGGCAGCAGGCCGAGCGCACTGGCCGCGCCCCGCCAGGCGGCCGACCTGGCGGCGGCCCACTGCACGCCCGCGGCACCCGCCAATGGCAAGGCAATCAGCCAGACGAAGGCTTGCACGAACGGGCCGGGACGGATCAGCGCGGCGGCGTCGGTACCCAGCATCGCGTTCAGGTAGAGCGGCAGCGACAGCATCTGCGCGCACAGCAGCACCGGGGTGGCCGCCAGCAGGGCCCGGGCGTCGGCGCGCCCCAGTTGCGCGAACGTCACGACATAATCGATGCAGGGCGCGAGCAGCACCAGCAGGACCGCCAGGCGGATCATGGGATCGGCCGGCAGCAGCGCGGCCAGGCCCCAGACCAGGGCCGGCACGGCGACGAAGTTCACGCCCAGCAGCACCCCCAGGAAACGCATGCCGGGCAGCGTGGCGCGCCAGCCTGCCAGCGGCACCTGCATGAAGGTGGCGAACAGCATGCCGGCCAGCATGAGATTGAGCGTGGTCTCGCCCGCCTGCAGCCCGGGCAGTCGCCAGGCCAGCGCCGCGCCCAGCGCCATCGCCGCCAGATAGATACCGACCTGCCTTCGTTCGAGCGACGCCTGCACGCGCTGCATGATGCTTTCCACCGATATGTGCCGTCCTGCCTTATAGCAGACGGCGGCAGCGCGCGCGGCGGGGCGGGTCAGCCGAAGTAGACGACGGCGCGGTCGCGGCCGCGCCGCTTGGCCTCGTACAGCGCGGTGTCGGCGCG
Organism: Bordetella genomosp. 6; assembly: GCF_002119705.1. NCBI lineage: Bacteria > Pseudomonadati > Pseudomonadota > Betaproteobacteria > Burkholderiales > Alcaligenaceae > Bordetella > Bordetella genomosp. 6. The sequence continues at coordinate 1,878,002 of NZ_CP021107.1, read as the reverse complement.
CCGCATGACGTCGGACACCGCGGTGTCTTCCGGCGTCGCGAACGCGATGCCCACGCTGACCGACAAGGGCACGGCCTGGCCCTCGGTCGTGAACGGATCGTTGCGCAGCGCCGCCCGCAGCCGGTCGGCCATGGCCAGCGCGGCGTCGCCGTCGCAGCCCGGCAACAGCGCCAGGAATTCCTCCCCGCCGATGCGGCCGACGAAATCCGTGCCGCGCAGGTTCGAGCGCAATTGGTCGCTGAAATAGCGCAACGCCGCATCGCCGACCAGGTGGCCGTGGAGATCGTTGAGCTGCTTGAAGTGATCCAGGTCGAGCATCACCACGGCCAGCGGCTGGTCGGGATGCTGGCGCAGCCGCGTGATTTCCTGGCGCAGGATCTTCAGTATCTCGGCGCGGTTCCAGCAATCGGTGAGGCTGTCTATCGTGGCCAGCCGGGTCAGCGCCAGTTCGGCGCGCTTGCGTTCGGTGATGTCCAACCCGATGTTCACGATCGTGCCGGACTCCAGCACGATGTTGGACCACAGCGTGGACAGCACCTTGCCGGCGCGGGTCACCGGATGCCATTCCTCGAAGGCCCGGCCCGGCGCCTGGCTGACCGAGGCCACGACGCGCGCGCGCGTCTGCGGATCAGGGTAGAACAGCGCCAGCGGCTCGGGGTGGTTGTTGACTTCCTCCATCGACCAGCCGAACTTGCGCTCGCATTCCAGGTTCCACAGGATGCATTTGCCACGCGCGTCGAAGGCGTTGATCAGTACCGGCGCCTTCTCGAACAGGGCCTGGTAGCGGCTGGCAAGCTGGAGCGCCTCCTGGCGCGCCTTGCGCTCGGTATCCAACGCAAGCACGGCCCGCTCGGTAAACGATGCGCAGGCGCTCAGCGCGCTCACATAGATGGCCGGATCGGCAAGCGGTTCACTGAACACGAACGCGACGTGCCCGCGCTGCAGCCCCGATTCGTCGCGCAAAGCGTGCGCCACGCAGGCCTGCGCGCCCAGGCGCCGCAGCGCCAGGTCGCCCGGCACATGCCGCTCCAGGTCGCGTGCGCACACATACTGGGTCGCATGCGACAGTACGCCGGCCAGCGCGCTCTGGCCCGTGGCGAGGTAGCTCTCCGCCCCGTTCCAGCGCATGCGGCAGTTGGCGCTGAGCACGGTCCTGGCATGCTCGCCCGTGGCGGCGCCATGCAGCACCACCCACGCGTAGTCCACGCCCAGGCGCTGGACCGCGCGGTTGACCAGTTCGTCCAGGAAGTCCCGCCCGGGGGAAATGGCCATCAATCCGGCGAGCTCATGCAAGATATGAGCCGGGTCGGGACCCAGCGCAGCGCCTGGCGCGCCGCCACGATTCGCATCGGAAATGGCCATATTGCAACGTGCTCGGAAAGAAAGCCTGACGTTCCCGGTGGCATAAAGCCCGCCGGTCATTGCCGCGGCTCCGGACGACGGGATTTATGGCCGCTCCGGAGTTACAGTAACTAAAGTATACGAGGATGAACAATTTGGCATTGTCAATTTTGGCAAAGCCAGGCCAGAACGCCACGGCCCGACGCCCCGGGAGACGGGAAATACCGTCAAGGGGCCGCACAAAATACGCAAATTGTTACATAAAGCATGGGATGTCCACACGACGCGCGCGCCAGGGCGCGGGCGGACAGGACCGCCCTGCCCGCGGCGGCGAACACGGATTCGGCCGCGGGCAGGCTCAGGGATGTTCGGCCAGCAGCAGGGCGCGCGCAGGCGTGCGGCGCGGCGCCTGCTCGGGCATGCCGATCGCGCGCGAGCCCGCGCCAGGGGTGCGGAATACGCCAATGGCCTCGACCAGCGAACCCGACTCCTGCCCCAGATGCTCGGCGACGTGGGTCAGTTCGCCCACCATGGATACGTTCTGCTGCACCACTTCCTCCATGCGATGCACGGCGGAACTGATCTGCGCCACGCCAGTCGATTGCTCGCCCGAAGCGGTGGAAATCTCGGCCATCAAGGCGGTCACGCGCTCGACCGACTGCACCAGCTCGCGCATGGTCTCGCCCGCCCGTCCCGCCTGCGCCGACCCGGTGGACATGCGCCCCACCGAGTCGTCGATCAGCACCTTGACCTCCTTGGCCGCCTGGGCGGTGCGCTGCGCCAGGCTGCGGACCTCGGCCGCGACAACGGCAAAGCCCTTGCCCTGTTCGCCGGCCCGCGCCGCCTCGACGGCGGCGTTCAGCGCCAGGATATTGGTCTGGAAGGCGATTCCTTCGATCACGGACACGATCTCGGCCATCTTGCGCGAACTCGCGTCCAGGCCCTGCATGGTCGCCACCAGTTCGCCGACCACGGCGCCGCCTTGCGCGGCCACCTCGCTGCTTTCCTGGGTCAGCCGGGCCGCCACGCCGGCGCTTTCGGCGTTGCGGGTTACCGTCTCGGCCAGTTGCTCCACGCTGCTGGCGGTATCCTGCAGCGCCGCCGACTGCGCCTCGGTGCGCGCAGCCAGGCCCTGGCTGTCCTCGCGCAGGCGCGAGATGGTGTGCACATGCTCGGACGTCTTGCCGATGACCTCGGTGGAGATGCCGATCAGGCTCTTGCGCATGATGTCCAGGTAGAAATACAGATTGCGCATTTCGCCGCCGACGCCGGAATCCACCTCGTTGACCAGGTTGCCGGCCGCGATCTGGCGCGCCACTTCCTCGGCGTTGCTCAGCTGCCTGCCGAAGCGGCCGCCCAGCGCCATCGCCGCCAGCACCGAACCCAGCGCGCCCAGCGCATAGGCGCCCCAGCCATAGGGCGCGGTCCCCGGCGGCATGGCGTCGATGGCGAAGTACGCGGGGACGGCCGCCAGGCCGCACATGGCGGCCACCAGCCGCAGCAAGGCAGGCCGCAGGCCTTTGCGCAAGGGAAACGTCAGCGCGCGCATCATGCGCCGCCAGCCGCGCGGCACCCGCTGGCCATGGCGCAGCGCGTGGCCGCCCATCCGGCCGCTTTCGACCTGGGCGTAGAAGTGCTCGGCCGCCTCGATCTGCGCCGGCGTGGCCTTGACCCGCACCGAGGCATAGCCGGTCACGCTGCCCGCCTCGATCACCGGCATCGCGTTGGCAAGCACCCAGTAGAAGCCGCCGGACTTGTGCCGGTTCTTGACCACCGCCAGCCAGGGCTTGCGCGCCTGCAGCGTGGCCCACATGTCGGCGAACACGTCTTCGGGCATGTCCGGATGGCGCACGATATTGTGCGGCTGACCCAGCAACTCCTCGCGCGAGAAGCCGCTGATGGCGATAAAGGCCGGGTTGCAGTAGGTGATGCGCCCCTTCAGGTCCGTCTTGGAAATGAGATACTGGTCATCCTGCAATACGAACTCGTGCTCGGTGACGGGCAAATTCTTGCGCATGGCATCCCCCTCCTGGCGGGTGGTCCGGCACCCGGCTGCTCTTGGTCTGTACCCAGTGTATCGGCGCCCCCCGGGGTCAATTCAGGGATCAGATGTCACGCACGGCCACTTATCCCCGCATCTCGCGTCCGGGCGCCGGATAACGATATTCCCCCCGCGCCGCGGCCGTGACCGGCCAGGCTAGGCCCGCCGCGCCGCGAGCGGCGGCCGGCGCGCCATCGCCAGCAGCTCGTTGAGCGGCATGGGACGCCCGAACAGCCAGCCCTGCGCATAATCGACCCCATGCTCGCTCAGGAAGCGCTGCTGCCCGGCGGTCTCGACGCCCTCGGCGACGACCCGCAGGCCCAGCGACTTGGCCATTTCTATGATGTGCACCGACACGCTGCTGCTGGGCGCATCGCGCCCGATGGCGTCGACAAAGCGCTTGTCGATCTTCAGGCCATCGACCTCGAACGAGGTGAGGTACGCCAGGCTGGAGTAACCGGTGCCGAAGTCGTCGATGGCTACCCGCACCCCCATCTTGCGTATGATCTTGATCGCCGCCACCGCCTCGTCGGAGTGCAGCAGCGCCCGTTCGGTCAGTTCGACCACCACCTGCGACGGCGTCAACCCCGTGCGCGCGAACATTTCGCTCAGCAGGCGCTCGGCCGCGCCCGAAGCCATGTCGGCCGCCGATACATTGATGCTGATGTAGAGATCGCCCAGCCCGCCGCGCCAGCGCTGCACGTCGCTCGAGACCAGTTCGAATACCCGCTCGGTGATCTTGCCGATCAGCCCGACGCGCTCGGCCTCGTCGATGAAGACATCGGGCGCGATCAGGTCGCCGTTGCGGCGGCGCCAGCGGATCAGCGCTTCCAGCCCCACGCAACGGCCGCTGCCGACTTCGACGATGGGCTGGTAGACCATGTAGAACTCGTTGCGCCGCAACCCCGAGCGTATCAGTTGGGGAAGGCTGAATTGCCGGCGCGCCAGGATGACGGCGCCGACCAGCAGTCCCAGCCCGGCCGCCGCGCTCAGCGGCACCAGCAGGATGGCCAGCCGCTGCAAGGCCTCGCCGCCCGGCGAGGACGCCACGGCGGCCAGCGCCACCAGCCCCTGGGCGGTTGAACGCTGCACCGCAACAACGTATTTGTCGTCGACGAACGTGGTGTTTTCACGCGCCCGCTTGAACCATGCGCGAGGCAGCTCGCCCCATACGATGGCGTCTTCGGCCGTGCCCGAGAACGAGACGGCGGCCATCGCTTGCGGCACCGCGCCACCGAGCTGGTTGGTGCTTTCGCGCTCCATGATGATGGCGTAGCCTTCCTTCGCGAACACCCTGAACGGCGTCTCGGGCGCGGCCGGCAACACGGCCGAGTTCCACACCGAGATACGGTTGCCCGTGGTGAAATCGCTTGGTCCCAGATCGACGCCGGTGACCGTGTCTCCCAGCGAGGAACAGATCACCCGGCCTTGCTCCACGTAGGCAACGGCGCGCACATCCGGAAAACGCAGCACCTGCTGCTGCATCAGGTTGGTGGAGTATGGCGCGCAAGGGCTGGAGCCCCCGGTATGCACCAGCTCGCGGTGGATGCGCAGCAGGCGGTCGGCAGTCAGGCCGATGCGGCCCAGCAACCGTTGCGCCAGCACCTGAGCCTGTTCGCGCTGTTGCCGCAGCCCATACTCGCGCACCATGTCCACGGCGAGCAGACTTGGTCCGATCACCGCGCCCAACGCGGCAGCAGTCCATAACCCGGTTAACAAGGCCTTGCGCAAGGGAAAGTACATCGTTTGTCCCAAAGCTGAGTCGCACTGCTGCGCCTGGCATCGCTGACGGCGCCGGTTCGTATTATGCTGATCTTCCCGCCCGCGAACGCGACTGCGCACCGAGGGTATCGCCATTCCTCGCACGCGTTGCGGCACTGGTGAAGATGCGCTTCGTTTCAAGCGCCCATAACCGTCGTTGATTTGCCGGGAATAGTCAAGATCGATCGGACATCCAGGCTGCCGCCGCGGCGGCCGCGCCCCCGCCATCGAACCGCGCGGTCCCGCGGATACGAGGCAGCGTGCCCTGCCCGCGCAATGTCAAGGATGGTCAAGCGATATCGCCCGCGCCGACGCGCAGGCGCGCTAAGATCGGCGCCTGCCCACTAGCAACGGATCGAACCAACAATGGAACTCATAGACTGGACGGATTTCGCCAAGGTCGAACTGCGGGTCGGCCGCATCGTGCAGGCCCTGCCGTTTCCCGAGGCGCGCAGGCCGGCCTATATCCTGCACGTCGACTTCGGCGCCGAGATCGGCGTGAAGAAGTCCAGCGCGCAGGTCACGCACCTCTACCAGCCCGAAACGCTGCTGGGCAAACTGGTGGTCGGCGTGGTCAATTTTCCAAAGAAGCAGATCGGCCCCTTGCAGTCGGAATGCCTGATCACCGGCTTCCACAACGCGCAGGGCGAAGTCGCGCTGTGCGTGCCCGACCGCGACGTCCCGCTGGGCGCCAAGCTGCTGTAGCCGCCCTTCACGACAGTTCCGGCCGCCGCGCCATCGGCCATAAGCACGCCCCCCTCCGCCATCGGAATGACGACCGGCCCGCCAGCGCGCCAGCGCGGCCGGCGCGTACCGCCGCCATGTCGGCGCGCCCTGTCGCGCCTGCGCAACTACGCGTGCGCCCTATCCCCGTGCGGCCGCGACAGGCATATAAGAGTGCTGCGCGGCGCGCTCGACCATCAAGGCGGTGGGACACATGGAAAGAATCATCGGCAGCATCGAACAGGCCTGTGCCATCGCACGACGGTGGGCGATCCGTACCGGCAACAAGGAAGCCACCTGCGCGGCCCTCGCCGCCGCCTGGTACGAGGGCCAGGCCGCCCGGCCGCCAACGTCCGCCGCATTGCTGGCGCATCTGGCCGCGCGCATCCAGGAAAGCCGGCAACGCATGGCCGTACCGCGGCCCGCGCCCATCCCGCCCGCCGAAGACTGATCGGGCGCGGCCCGCGACCGCTCTGCCCCCCTGCCCACGCCTACGCCTAGCGGAAACCGCGAACCAGACAATGCCTTAGTTGCGCGGGTTACTTCCTCGACGCCAGCACGACCGTTTACGTCCGCCATGCCGTGCCCATAATGGCGCCTCCTGAAACCCATGCGCGGCCGGATGGCATTCCGGCCAAGGAGGAGCACGCCGTGCCGAGCAGAGAGATCCAGCTCACGCTGATACGTGTCTATATCGGATTGGACTTCATCCATCACTTCGCCGAGAAGTTCGGCTTGCTGGGCGCCCAGGCATACGCCAACGTCCTGCACTATTTCTCGACCGTCACCGCCCACCCGCAGCCCATGCTGCTGCTTGCCGGCCTGTGCGAATTCGCGGCCTTCGTCGGTTTCACGTTCGGACTATTCACCCGGGTCGCGGCGGTCGGCACGGCGACGTACCTGGTCGTCGCGCTGTTCATGGGCAATCACCAGCATCTCGGCTTTACCTGGGCCAATCCCGGCGGCGGCTGGGAGTTCCCCGCCATGTGGGCCTTCGTTTGCCTGTCCTTCGTGCTGTCCGGAGGCGGACGCTGGTCGCTCGACCGCGTGCTGCTCCCGCGTCTGCCCGCCGCCCTGCGCTGGCTGTCGCGCTGACACGGCGCCTGGGCGCGCGCGGCCAGGCGCCCACCCTGATCTGGCCCCGTTTCCGTTCGCGGAAAGGGGCCGCTTTGCGTTATGCTCGCCGGCTGCCTGGAATTCTCGAAGGGCGCCCGGGCCACAAGCCGCGCGCGCCCATGACGCAAAGGAAACACAATGGCTCCACCGGACCACGTCGTCCCCAGCCCGGCGAACGGCCGCCGCCATAACGCCGGGCCTGCCACGCCCCCGCCCGAACCGTCGAGCCTGCGCCGCACCCTCTCGGCGCGCCACCTGACCATGATCGCGGTCGGCGGCTCGATCGGCACCGGCCTGTTCGTGGCCTCGGGCGCCACCATCGCCCAGGCCGGACCCGGCGGCGCCCTGCTGGCCTATGTGCTGGTCGGCATCATGGTGTACTTCCTGATGACCAGCCTGGGCGAACTGGCGGCCAGCATGCCTGTGGCGGGCTCGTTCTCCACCTACGGCGCCAAGTATGTCGACGAAGGCTTCGGCTTCGCGCTGGGCTGGAACTACTGGTACAACTGGGCCGTGACCGTCGCGGTGGACCTGGTCGCCGCGCAGCTGGTCATGGCGTACTGGTTTCCCGAAGTGCCCGGCGTGCTCTGGAGCGCCGCCTTCCTGGCGCTGATCGTCGGCCTCAATGCCCTGTCGGCGCGCGGCTTCGGAGAGGCCGAGTTCTGGTTCGCGCTGGTCAAGGTGATCGCGGTCCTGGCGTTCATCGCCATGGGCGTACTGATGCTGCTGGGCATCATCCGCGGCGGCGAGCACGGCGGCCTGGCGTACTGGACCCTGGACGATGCGCCGTTCGCCGGCGGGTTCGCCGCGCTGATCGGCGTGGCCATGGTGGTGGGCTTCTCGTTCCAGGGCACCGAGCTGATCGGCATCGCCGCCGGCGAATCCAGGGACCCGGCCCGCAACCTGCCGCGCGCCGTGCGCCAGGTGTTCTGGCGCATCCTGCTCTTCTATGTACTGGCCATCGCCGTCATCGGCCTGCTGATTCCCTATACCGATCCGCAATTGCTGCGCAACGAGGTCTCCGACGTCAGCGTCAGTCCGTTCGCGCTGATTTTCGAGCGCGCCGGCCTGCTGGCGGCCGCCTCCATCATGAACGCGGTGGTGCTGACCTCCGTGCTGTCGGCCGGCAATTCCGGCATGTATGCCGCCACCCGCATGCTCTACAGCCTGGCCCGCGACGGCAAGGCGCCGGCGCGCTTTGGCCGCCTGTCGCGCAGCGGCGTGCCCCTGTGGGCGCTGCTTGCCACCACCGCGGTCGCCGCGCTGTGTTTTCTGTCGTTCCTGTTCAGCCCCAAGGCGGTGTACATCTGGCTCCTGAACACCTCGGGCATGACCGGATTCATCGCCTGGCTGGGCATCGCCATCAGCCACTACCGCTTCCGCCGCGGCTATGTCGCCCAGGGCAACAACCTGGCCGACCTGCCGTATGTCTCGCCCTTCTTCCCGTTCGGCCCGCTGTTCGCGTTCGTCCTGTGCCTGGTCATCACGCTCGGCCAGAACTACCACGCGTTCCTGCAGGACCGCATCGACTGGACCGGCGCGGCCGCCACCTATATCGGCATTCCGCTGTTCCTGGCGATCTGGCTGGGCTACCGCCTGGTGCGCGGCTCGCGCTTCGTGCGCTACCGCGACATGCGGTTCCCCGATCTGCGCATGCGCAATCGCGAGCTGAACGCCATGCTCAGCGGCGACTGCGCCGAGCCCCGCCGGTAGTCCGCGCGCGGGCCGCCCGGCGAGCCCGCGCCGGCCTGGCGCTAGCGCTTGCCGCCGGGCGCCATTTCCTGCTCGACCACCATGTCCAGGACATACACCGTGGACGGTGCGTCGGCGGGCGGGTTCTTCCATTCGTAGCGCTTGGTGCGCAACACCGTGCGCACCCCGTCGCGGTGCTCGTAGCCTTGCACCGGCTGGTACAGCGGATGCCAGTCGTCCTGCGCGGGCAGTTGCAGGCCCGCGGCATCGTAGCGGCGCTCGCGCACCTGCAGGCAACGATGCTGCGGGATCATGGGATGGCTGCACTGCACGCGCTGCGCGGCCACTTCCAGGAACACGGTCTCGCCCTCGCTGCCATACAGGGTCTCGGGCGTGGGCTCGCCATCGAAGCTGAGCGTATCGCCGTTGTCCGCCACCAGCACCAGCCGGGGCTGTCCGGCCGCCTCGCCCAAGGTCGCGCGCAGGCTGCCCTTCAGGCGCTCGCCTACCGCCGCATCGAGCGCCATCAGCCCGGGTTCGCAGGCCTTCATCGTGGCAGCCAGGTTGGCGATCTCGAGCCTGCCCTTGCCATATGTGTAGCCGCCGAACTGTGCGTTGCAGCCGCCGCTGATGTTGATGGCGCGCTCGGAGAAGGCCAGCCGCAAGGGCCGCTCCAGGCCGACCTGCAGAGGCGCGATGGGTCGGCCCTGGCCGTCGACCGCCGCCGCCAGCCGCCATGTGTGCGTGGTCAGCGTTGCCGGCTGGGCGGCCGCCGTGGATGAGTGGGCAGGCATCGTGGCGGGATCTCCGGATACGGTCGGGGACGAGGAGCAGGCTTGCAGCAGCACTGCCAATGCGGATAGGGCAAGAATACGCTTCATGGCCTCGGGATCTTGAACATGGAAACGCGACTGATTCTACCCGCGGGCCCGGCGCGCACTTGTCACACGATCTTTCATTGCGTGTCGTGGTGACCGGGCGACCGGCCGCCGCGTGGCGCGTTTGCGGCTATGCTAGGCGGATGAGCCGGTTTCGATCGACCTTCTGGCGTTGCGCCTTCGTCCTTGCCTTTCTCGCCTCCGCGCTGGTGACGGGGTGGCTGCGCCAGGCGGCCCCGTCCTGGGGGCACGCCCTGCTCTATGGCGCGATGGTGGGCGGCATCGTCCTGTGCCTGGCGCTGCTGTTCGACGACCTGGCGTGGTGGGGCACGCGCCTGCTCCAGGCCCTCAAGCGCATGCGCCCCTAGACGCCCCGCCCCACCGCTAGTCCACCCGGATTTGCGCGGCCCGCACGATCTCGCCATAGCGTTGCAGGTCGGCCTGGATTTCCTGCCCGAACTCGGCCGGCGTATTGCCAGAGGCCGAGATGCCCAGCGCGGCAAGGCGTTCGCGCGTCTGCGGCTCGCTGACCACCGCACGCAGTTCGCGCTGCAGCTTGTCGACGATGGGCTGCGGCGTGCCCTTGGGCGCCAGGATGCCGATCCACGAACTGGACTCGAATCCCGGCGCGCCGGACTCGGCCACGGTCGGCACCTCGGGCAGCGATGCCAGGCGTTGCCGGCTCGATACCGCGATGGCCTGGACCTGGCCTTTCTGGATGAACGGATACGCGCCCGCCACGGCCGTGTACAGCATGGGCAGCGTACCGCCGACCAGGTCGGCCATGGCCTGCCCGCCGCCCTTGTAGGGCACGTGGACGAAATTGGCGCCGGTGCGCATCTTCAGCAGTTCGCCGGCCAGGTGCGGCGTGCTGCCGATGCCCGCGCTGCCATACGACACGCCGGCCGGCAGCGACCTGGAATAGGCGAGCAAGTCCTGCAGGTTCTTCGCCGGCACCTTGGGGTTGGTGACGATGATGAGCACGGCATCGCCGATCTTGCTGACCGGCGCGAAGTCCTTCACCGGATCGAACGGCAGGTCGCGGTAGATGTGCGGATTGATGACCAGCGTGCCGTCGAACCCCACCACCAGCGTATAGCCGTCGGGCGCGGCGCGCGCCGCCATCTGCGTGCCGATGTTGCCCGCTGCGCCGGGCCGGTTGTCCACCACCACCTGCTGTCCCAGGCGCTGGCCCAGCTTGTCGGCCACCACGCGCGCGCCGGTGTCCGTGACCCCGCCGGGCGCGAACGGCACGATGAGCCTGATCGGCTTGTCCGGATAGGCCTCGGCCCCGGCCGCGGCGCTCCAGCCCCATGCCGCGCACAGCATCGCCGCGCCGGCCACGCGCCCCATGCCCCACCTGCCTGCAGATTTCCCTAGCATCGATGTCTCCCTTTATGGTTGTTGGACTCGAACCGCACTACCTGCCTGGCGCCGCAGCCACGCCATCGAGCGCCCCCCCAGCGGGCGCTGCAATTGCGCCTGCGCGGCGTCGACCGCGCGCAGCAGGCCGTCGAGCGAAATCCCCGACGCAAAGCCGCTGCGCTCGGCCATCAGCACCAGATCCTCCGTGGCCAGGTTGCCCGCCGCGCCCGGCGCGAACGGGCAGCCGCCGATGCCGCCCACGCTGGCGTCGAAACGGCGCACGCCCGCCTCCAGGGCCGCCCAGGCATTGGCCACGCCCATGCCGCGGGTGTCGTGGAAATGCACCGCCAGCCGCTCCAGCGGGGCCACGTCGCGCAAGGCGCGCAAGCGCGTCTTGACCTCTCCCGGCGAAGCCGCGCCAATGGTGTCCGCGATCACGATCTCGTCGGCGCCCGCCGCGTACATGGCGGCGGCCAGGCGCAGCACGTCGGCCAGCGGCGTCGCGCCCTCGAACGGGCAGTCGAACGCCACCGCCACATAGGCGCGCGTGCGCAGGCCGGCGCCGCGCGCCGCGGCCAGCGTCTGCTCGCTCACGCCGACGGCCTGCGCCAGGCCCATGTTGATGTTCTTGCGGTTCATGGTTTCGGTGGCCGACAGCACCACGGCGATCTCGCGCGCCCCCGCCGCCAGGGCACGCTCCAGGCCCTTCAGGTTGGGCACCAGCACCGAGGTACGCAGATCCGGGAGCGCCGCGTTGACCTGCGCCACCAGTTCGGCCGCGTCGGCCATTTGCGGCACGGCGCGCGGCGACACGAAACTGGTCGCCTCGACGCTGCGCACGCCCGCCTCGGCCAGCAGGCGGATCAGGCGCAGCTTCTCGTGCGTGGGCACCTGCGCCGGCTGATTCTGCAATCCGTCGCGCGGCGAGACGTCGGTGATATGGATGCGCTCTGCCATGGCCTCACCCGATCGCGCCGGCGGCACGCAGGCGCGCCAGTTGCCCGGGACCATAGCCGGCCAGCTCGGCCAGGACTGCTTCGGTATGCTCGCCCAGCGCGGGCGGGCAGGTATAGGCGCGCGGCGCGGCCGCCGACAATTTGACCGGATTGCCCGGCATGCCGAGCCGCTCGCCGCTCTTGAGCGGCACCTCGACCACCATGTCGCGCGCGCGCACCTGCGCGTCGTCGAGGGCCTGCGCAAAATCGTTGACCGGGCCGCACGGAATGCGCGCCGCGCCCAGGCGCTCCAGCCAGTACGCGGTCGGCCTGGCCTGCAGCGCGGCGCCGACGATGGCGTCGATGCGCGCCTTGGCCGCGAAGCGCGCCGGCTGCCGCCGGTAGTCGGGATCGCGCAGTTCGGGCAGGTCCATGCATTCGACGAAACGCTCGAAGAAGGCGTCGCCGATGCAGGCGACGATGATGTGCCCGTCGGCGGTGGGATAGGTGTTGTACGGCACGTGCACGAAATGGCCGTTGCCGATGCCCGCTGGCACCTGTCCCGACATGAGGTACATGGTCGCCATGTAGTTGAGCATCGAAATCTGCGCGTCCAGCATCGAGACATCCACATGCTGGCCGCGGCCGGTACGCTCGCGCTCGGCCAGCGCGGCCAGCACGCCCATGGCGCCGAACAGGCCGCCGCCCAGGTCGCCGATGGGAATGCCGCTGCGTATCGGGCCGGTCTCGGGCGTGCCGGTGATGGACATGCCGCCGCCCATGCCCTGGACCACCTGGTCGAACGCGGGACGCTGCGTCTGCGGTCCGGTCTGTCCGAAACCGGTCACCGAGCAGGTGATGATGCGCGGGTTGACCCGCGCCAGCGACGCATGATCGATGCCCAGGCGCTGCGTCACGCCCACGCCGAAGTTGTCGAACACCACGTCGGCCTGGCGCACCAGGTCCAGGAAGACCGCCTTGCCGGCCTCGCTCTTGAGGTCCACGCACACACTTTGCTTGTTGCGGTTCAGCGTGAGGTAGTACGCCCCCATGCCGTCGCGCGAATAATCGGGATCGTGCTCGAGCAGGCGGCGGGTGCCCTCGCCGGTACCGGGCGGCTCCACCTTGATGGTGCGCGCGCCCAGGTCGGCCAGCAGCATGGTGCCGTAGGGGCCGGAAAGCATGTGGGTCAGGTCCAGCACGGTAATGTGTTGCAGCGCCAAGGTTTCAATCTCCGTCATGTGCAATGCGATGCCTACCCTTACGCAAATGCCGTGCCAGCTTGCGTCGCGACGCCAAGCGCTTGATTCCTATGCATTTCCACCCAGGTCGCGCACATCGCAACGTTTCATGCAACACTCACGAAACATTTATCCGTTCCAGTGAAACACGCCATGCCCGCGCTTTCCGCCACGCAGCCGTTGCCGCGCCTGTGCTTCGTCAGCTACCGCCAGATCCGTGAGTTCGCCGCCCCGGTCATCGCCGAATACGGCAACCGGGCCGCCATCGACGTGGTGGACGGCACCTTCGCCGATGCCCTGGCCGTCGCGCGCGACCGCATCGAGCGCAATGCGGTCGATGCCTTCATCAGCGCGGGCGCCAACGCCAGCATCCTGCGCGCCAACCTGCAGGCCCCGGTGGCCACCATCCAGCTGGGCGGCTTCGACCTGCTGCAGGCCCTCATCCGGGCGCGCCGCATCGCCAGCCGGGTCGGGGTCGTCATGTATGGCCAGACGCTGCCCGAGCTCGACGCCGTCAAGGAATTGCTCAATATCGAGATCACGCAGTACGCCTACCAGACGCCCTACCACGCCCGCCAGGGCTTCGAACAATTGCGGCGCGACGGCTTCCAGGTCATCGTGGGCTCCAGCCTGGTGGTCGAACTGGCCGAGGAAGCGGGCCTGCGCGGCATCCTCGCCTATTCGCTGGCAAGCGTACGGCAGGGGTTCGAGGACGCCATCGAGCTGGCGCGCGTGGCGCGCCTGGAGGCCGGCCGCTACGAGCAGCTCAACGGCGTGCTGCACAACCTGCAGGAGGCCGTGCTGGCGGTCGACCGCGACCACCGCATCATCGCCGTCAATCCCCCCATGCGCGAGCTGCTGGGCATGCCCAACCGCACGCTGCTGGGCCAGCGCCTGGATGCCGTCGAGCCCGAGCTGTCGCTGCAGCCCACGCTGGACTCTGGCCAGGCCGAGCGCGCCGCGGTGCAGCGCTACGCCAGGCGCGACTGGATCGCCAATCGCACGCCCATCCTCGAATACGGCAAGCTGGTCGGCGCCGCCCTTACCCTGTACGACGCGCACCGCATCCAGGAAGCCGACAGCAGCTTGCGCATGCAGCAACGCCGCCGTCAGAGCGCGGCCCGCCACCGTTTCGACACCCTGCTCGGGCAAAGCCCCGCGTTCATGCGCGCCGTCGACACCGCGCGCCGCTACGCCGGCACCGACCTGCGCGTGCTGATCCAGGGCGAAAGCGGCGTCGGCAAGGAACTGTTCGCCCAGTCGATCCACAACGCCAGCGCGCGCGCCCACCGGCCCTTCGTCGCCATCAACTGCGCGTCGCTGCCCGAAACCCTGCTCGAGAGCGAACTGTTCGGCTACGAGGACGGCGCCTTCACCGGGTCGCGCCGCGACGGCAAGCGCGGCCTGATCGAGGCCGCGCATACGGGCACGCTGTTTCTCGATGAAATCGGCGACATGCCGCTGTCGCTGCAGACACGCCTGCTGCGCGTGCTGCAGGAAGGCGAAATCACGCGCCTGGGGGCCACCACGCCGGTGCCGGTGGACGTGCGCGTGCTGGCCGCCACCCACCAGCCGCTGCAGGAGCTGGTGGCCCAGCGGCGCTTCCGCCAGGACCTGTACTACCGCATCAATGCCTTGCGGCTGCCGCTGCCGCCCTTGCGCGAGCGCGGCGCCGACATTCCCCTGCTGGCGACCCGGCTGGTTGCGCGCTGCCTGGACCGGCTGGGCTCGCCCCTGGACGCCGAGGCCGCGCTCGCGCCCCTGCTGCCGCGGCTGGCCGCCTATCCCTGGCCGGGCAACGTGCGCGAGCTGGAGAACCTGTGCGAGCGCATCGCGGTGTGCCTGCTGCAGTTCGACGACACCGCGGCGATCCGCCATGACGCCTTGCGGCACGAATGCCCCGAACTGTTCGAGCACCCCGCCGCCACGGACGCGCCGCGTCCGCAGCGCATCGTGCAAGCCTTGCGCCAGGCCGGCGGCAATCGTGCTCAGGCGGCCGCGCAATTGGGCGTCAGCCGCTCGACGCTGTGGCGCTGGCTCAAGCAGATCGACGCCGCGGACGATGGCGCGCGCGGGACGTGAGCCGCCGCGCCTGCCTGTACACTGCCAGGGTCGAACCCGGGCCGGTACGGCGCATCGCCGCCGGCCTGCCAACCCGGCGCGCCACGGCGGCGCGCCACCGCATCGGCAGGAGGCGCGCGCGTGATCATCGAATACCTGCAACTGGTCGGCCTCGGCCTGGTCACCATGCTGCCCGTGGCCAACCCGCTGACCAGCACCACGCTGCTGCTGGCCCTGGGCAGCGGCTATACGCGCGATGAACGCAACCGCCAGATCGGCCGCGCCACCGTGTATGTGGCCGCCATCATCCTGGCCTCGTTCTATGCCGGCAACGCCATCATCAGCAGCTTCGGCATTTCCATTCCCGGCCTGCGCATCGCCGGCGGACTGATCGTCGCCTACATCGGCTTTACCATGCTGTTCCCGGCCACCTCGCAGAACGAGGCGCAGGCGCAAGTCGAGATGGCGCCGGACGAGCCGCACATCCAGGTCCCGGGCGCCGCCCACGCCAGCGCGCCGGCGCGCGACATCTCGTTCGTGCCGCTGGCGCTGCCGGGCACCGCCGGCCCCGGCACGATCGCCCTGATCATCAGTTCCGCCTCGACCCTGCACAGCCACGGCGGCATCACCCTCGTCCACCATTTCGCCGTCATTACCGTCACGTTGCTGCTGGCGCTGCTGTTCTGGGTCTGCCTGCGCAGCGCCGAGCGGGTCATGCGCATGCTGGGCCAGTCCGGCATCGACGCCATCTCGCGCGTCATGGGTTTTCTGCTCATCTGCATGGGCGTGCAGTTCATCATCGACGGCGTGTTCGAACTGATCCGCCATCCGCCCGGCGCCTGAGTCGGCGACGGCCAGTACGGCGACGACAACCGCGCACACGCCGGCATGCCGCGCACGCGCCGGGCGTTCCGAGTCAGGCCGCCGGCAGCGCGCTGGCCGGCCCCGGGCGCCCGAACAGCCAGCCCTGGCCGACGGCATGCGGCGCCCGCTTGAAGATATAGTCGGCCTGGCTCTGCACTTCTATCCCTTCGATGACCAGGTGCAGGTCGAGCTGGCGGGCCATCTCGATGACCTGGTCCAGCACCGGCGCCGCGCTGTCGAAATCGCCAAGGGATTGCATGAAGATCCGGTCCAGCTTGATGCCATCGACCTCCCAGCGGATGATGTTTCCCAGGTTCGAATAGCCCACGCCGAAATCGTCCAGGAAGATCCGGAAGCCCGCGGCCCGGAAACGGCGAAACAGCACCGACGGCGAGGCCGTCGAGAACACCGCCGACTCGGTCACCTCCAGCACGACGCTGCCCGGCCTCAGGCCGCGCTCGCGCACGCTTTGCGTCAGGAAATCCAGGAACGACTCGTCCTCGAGGTCCTCGGGAAAGACGTTGATGCTCAGGTAGAACGGCGCTTCGCCGGCCATCCGCCTCTTCACCCCGTCCAACGCGGTCTGGACGATGTGGCGCGTGAAAGCCTGGCGCAGGCCCATCGCCTCCACCCAGGCGAGGAAGGTGACCGGGGAAATCGGCCCGACCTCGTCGTGCGTCCAGCGCGCCAGCGCCTCCACGCCTGCCAGGCGACCCGAGTCCAGCACACGCAGCGGTTGATAGGCCACTTGTATCTTGCCCTTGCGCAGCGCGTCGACCAGGCTGGCGCGCAGCCCGAACGACCTGCGCCACCAGAGGAACAGGATCAGGCCGACCCCGGCGCCCAGCGCCATGCCTCCCAGGCCGGCGATGACGACGGCGCCGCGCGCGTTCACGCGGGCCGTGGTTTCGACGCAGATATCCGGCCCGCCCACCGGCGCGCAAGCCGCGGCCGTGCGCACGAGCTGGAACCAGCCAGCCGATCCCTGACCGTCCGCCGCCGCCGACGCGCCGAACGCTTTGTAGACATGGCCTTGCTTGCGGGAATACAGCGTGGTCCTCTGCCCGCCCGCGCGGCGCACGATATCGTCGAAGATGCCCGGAATCGTGAAAACGGCCAGCCGCTCGCTGGCCAGCACGTCGCCCGACAGTTCCGGCTGGATCGGGTTCTCCATGTTCTGCCAGAGGAAGACGCCGTCGCGCACCGTCCTGCCGCCGCGCGGCAGCACATACGGATGACGCCATACGCCCCATACCGCCGAGCAGCGCAAGGCGCCGCCGTCAATGCGGGCGATGTCGGCGACGTATTTCGAGCGAAAGACCCGTTGCCGCAAGGCGGCGAGATCCGCCTCCGAACAGGCCGCGGGCGCCACGCCCGCCTCGAGCACGATGTCGAGCTGCTCGCGCGCGATATCGAGGGAGCGCGCCAGGAAATCGGCGTTGTCATGCTCGACCATGCTGGCCGCTTGCATGCCCTTCCAGGCATAGCCGATTGCCGCCGCCGCCAGGCCGCAGGCCACAATAGGAACGGCGAAGAAAAGCAGTCTGTGCCGGACCGGAAGATATCTGATCGTCATGTTGTTGGCTTCCCGCCCGGACATGACGTGGCCCTGCGTCATGCCCATTTCGCCTGCCGGCGGGGCGTCAGACAACCGGCCGGGATTGCCGGCCACTTACTACCAGGCCCATCCTGCGCGCAATGCGGAGCTGGCGACATCGCACTCGAATCAACGGCGTTCCACGCCGCTGGATCGGATGCTAGCAGTTTGTTTGACAAAACGCATCCAAGAATTGCGTCAAATGTCAAAATTTTGCAGCATTCGCCATTTTGCCGCTATTTTTCCAACCCGGCGCGCGCCGGCGGTTTTCCGGGCCAGGACAGGCGCGCCAGCCCTCCGCCTTCGGCCAAACGCATGACATTCCCGTTCCCGCGTAAGGCCTACTGACACCGGCCGATACAAGCTGGCCCGCGCTTTCTCTATGGTTGCCCTGGAACCGTACGTGCCTGGAGGGAATCGTGAAAAGACGGAGAAAGGAGGATGCCGACGAACGCGTCGGCTGGAGCTCTTACCTGCATGTCGCCGGCATCGCGTTGGTGATCATGGTCTGCGCCGTCGAGCTGGTGGAGTGGCTGCTTGCGCGCGGTTCATGACGCCGCGGACAGGCCTCGCGCGCCCGCTTCCCGGCGCTGAAAGGCCACGCCACTTGGAACGCCCCCGCGGGCTTGTTATAAACGTGGCTGTGTTGTCTTTGCCGGGCTGGAACAGATGTACGTTCAAACATGGAGTCGATGGGCCGCGTCGCTGTCCCTCGTCGCGCTGGTTTCCGGGTGTTCCTGGATCGGGTTGGGGGATTCGGATCGCAGATCCACGTCCAGCCGGGTCAGCGACGAATGCAGGTGGAACCGCAGCGGATGTATCTACGAGGGCTCCTACGAGCCCGACGAGCGCGACTACGCCGAGGCCGAGGCCAGGCGCCTGAACCAGGCCGAATCGGCGCGGCTGCGGCGCAGCGCCGGCAACTGAACCGCAAGGGCATCGCGCCGCCGCTTTCCGGCGCCGGGCGTCCAGGGCCCGCCGACAGGCGGGCCGTGAGCAAAGCGGCCGCGGGCCCTAATAGGACTTGGGCAGCCCGAGCGCCTTCTCGGCGATGAAGCTGAGGATCATCTGCGGACTCACGGGCGCCAGGCGCGGTATCCACGCCTCGCGCAGATAGCGCTCCACGTGATACTCCTTCGCGTACCCCATCCCGCCGTGGGTGAAGATGGCGTTCTCGCACGCGGCATAGCAGGCTTCGGCCCCCAGGAACTTGGCGCTGTTGGCTTCCGCGCCGCACGGCTGCTGCTGGTCGTAGAGCCAGGCCGCTTTCTGCACCATCAGGTGCGCGGCTTCCAGTTCCATCCAGGAACGCGCCAGCGGATGCTGGATACCCTGGTTCTTGCCGATGGGCCGATCAAAGACCTCGCGCTCCCTGGCGTAGCCGGCGGCCTTGCGCAGCGCTGCCCGGCCCAGGCCGACGGCTTCCGCGGCGATCAGGATCCGTTCCGGATTCAGGCCGTGCAGGATATAGCTGAACCCCTTGCCCTCCTCCCCGATCCGGTCTTCGACCGGGATGCGCAGGTTATCGATGAACAACTGGTTCGAGTCCACGCACTTGCGGCCCATCTTCTCGATTTCATGCACTTCGATGGCGGCGCGGTCCAGGTCCGTATAGAACAGGCTGAGGCCTTCGCTGCCGGTGCACGCTTCGATGGGGGTGGTGCGCGCCAGCAGCAGGATCTTGTTGGCCACCTGCGCGGTGGAAATCCATACCTTCTGGCCGGTCACCACGTAGTGGTCGCCCTGGCGCACGGCGCGCGTTCTCAGTTTCAGCGTATTCAGGCCGGTGTTGGGCTCGGTCACGCCGAAGCAGGCCTTGTCCTGCCCTGCGATCAGCGGCGGCAGCCAGCGTTGCTTCTGCTGCGCCGTGCCGAACACGACGACCGGATGCAGGCCGAAAATGTTCATGTGCACGGCCGAGGCGCCCGACAGACCCGCGCCGGTCGCCGCTATCGTGTGCATCATCAGCGCCGCGTCGCTGATTCCCAGCCCGGCGCCGCCGTACGCTTGCGGCATGGCGATGCCCAGCCAGCCTGCCTGCGCCAGCGCCTGGTGGAACTCGTGCGGAAAGCCTCCCTCCCTGTCCCGGTTGAACCAATACTCGTCGTCGAACGGCTCGCACAAGCGTTCGATCGCCGATTTGATTTGCTCTTGTTCGTCGCTCAGACGGAAATCCATGTGTTGTCCTGCCAGGTTGAATGTGGAAAGCGTGCTTCAGCGGCCCGAGGAGACGGGGAAGTCGAACTCGAGCTGGTGCTGGCCGAAGCGCGGCGGCGGCATGCGGTAGCGCGCGGGCGTGCGGCTCAGCTTCACGGGCGAGGCCACGCCGGCGTAGCCGTCGCGCTGCACGACCATTTCCCGATGCACGGCCTGCGGGTGCCGCAATGCCTGGGGGATGTCCAGGACGCTCGAGCAAGGCACGCCCGCGCGGATGAGCCGCTCGGCCAGCTGCCGCGCCTCGTGCCGGCGCAGCAGCGCGGCCAATGACCCGGTCAGCGCCAGCCGGTTGGCGCAGCGCTGCCTGTTGGAGGCGTAGCGCGGATCGTCGGCCAGCGTGGCCGCGCCAAGCGCCTCGCACAGGATCCGGAATTGCCGGTCATTGCCGACCGCCAGGAACAGCGGATCGGTTGCCGTGGGGAAAATGTCGTAGGGAGCGATGTTGGGATGGGCGTTGCCGGTGCGCCCGGGCGTCGTGCCGGCGGCAAAATGGCTGGCCGTATGCGGATGCAGGATCGAAAGCGCGCAATCGAACAGCGCGATATCGACGAACTGCCCGCGGCCGCTGCGCTGGCGCTCCTGCAGCGCCAGCAGCACGCCGATCGCCGCGTTCATGCCCGTGACCATGTCCACGATGGGCACCCCCACGCGGGTAGGCTCGCCGCCGGCGTCGCCGTTGATGCTCATGATGCCCGACATGGCCTGGATCGCCGCGTCGTAGCCGGGCATGCCCCCCATGGGGCCATCGGCGCCGAAGCCCGATACCCGGCAATGGATCAGGCGCGGAAACCGCTCGCTCAACACCTCGAAGCCCAGCCCCCAGCGCTCCATGGTGCCGCACTTGAAGTTCTCCACCAGCACATCGGCGCCGTCGAGCTGCGCCAGCAGCGCGGCGCGCCCGGCCTCGGACGAGAGATCCAGCCAGGCGCCGCGCTTGTTGCGATTGATGCCCTGGTAATAGGCGGCGGCCTCGCCCGCGAACGGCGGCCCCCAGGTCCGGGTCTCATCGCCGCCCGGCGGTTCGATCTTGATCACGTCCGCGCCGTGGTCGGCCAGTATCTGGGTGCAATAAGGCCCGCTCAGCACCCGCGACAGGTCCACGATGCGTATGCCGTCCAATGCGCTGCCCGCCATGACGGCCGCGGGCATGTCAGCGGCGTTTCTCATGGGCGGATGTACGAGGTCTTGAGGCTGGTGAAGAACTCGCGCGCATAATGGCCCTGCTCACTGTTGCCGTAGCTGGACGCCCCGCGCCCGCCGAACGGAACGTGGAAGTCCACGCCCGAGGTCGGCATGTTCACCATGGCCAGGCCGCTCTGGACGTGGCGCCGGAAATGCGTGGCATGCTTGAGCGACTGCGTGCAGATGCCGGCCGACAGGCCGTACTCCGTGTCGTTGGCGATGGCCAGCGCGTGCTCGTAGTCCTGCGCGCGCAGCACGCAGGCAAGCGGGCCGAAAACTTCCTCGCGGGCGATCCGCGCGTCCGGGCTCACATCCAGGGCCAGGCAAGGCTGCAGGTAATAGCCGCGCTGCGCCCGCTGCAAGGCTTCGCCGCCGACGACGCGCTGCGCCTCGTCGCGCGCCAGCGCGATGTACGACAGGTCCTTGTCGAACTGGGCGCCGTTGGACACCGGACCGATCTGGCTCTGCTCGTCCAGCGCATGGCCCACGTTCAGGGCCATGACCCGTTGCGCCAGCTCCTGCACGAAACGGTCGTGGATACCCGGCGTGACAATGAGCCGGCTGGAGGCGGTGCAGCGCTGGCCCGTGGCATGGAAGGCGCCGTCGAGCGCGCAGGCCAGCGCGATCTCCAGGTCGGCATCGTCCAGTACCACCAGCGGGTTCTTCCCGCCCATTTCCATCTGCAGTTTCTTGTGCCCGGCAACCGCCGATGCGGCGATCTTCCGGCCGGTGGCGCTCGACCCGGTGAAACTGACGCCCGAGACCGCCGGATGGCTGGTCAATACCTGTCCGACGTCCGCTCCCGTGCCCAGGACCAGGTTGAACACGCCGTCCGGCACGCCGGCGGCCCGGATGATCTCGGCCAGCATGACCGCCGTGGCGGGCGTGAACTCCGACGGCTTCAGCACGACCGCATTGCCGCAAGCCAAGGCCGGCGCCGTCTTCCAGGCGGGAATGGCGATGGGGAAATTCCACGGCGTGATCAAGGCCACGACGCCCAGCGGATCGCGCGAGATCTCCACCTCGACGCCGGGGCGTACCGACGGGAACATCTCGCCGCCCAGCCGGAACACCTCGCCGGCGTAGTAGTCGAAGATGTCCGCGGCGCGCTGCACCTCGCCGCGCGCCTCGGGCAGGGTCTTG
This sequence comes from Bordetella genomosp. 6, assembly GCF_002119705.1. Classification (NCBI taxonomy): domain Bacteria; kingdom Pseudomonadati; phylum Pseudomonadota; class Betaproteobacteria; order Burkholderiales; family Alcaligenaceae; genus Bordetella; species Bordetella genomosp. 6. Next base: position 1,855,845 of record NZ_CP021107.1, on the reverse strand, counting down.
CCCTGCTCGCTGGCCAGGGTATGCGCAAGCTGCTGGCTGTTGGCCGCGATGCCGCGGCCGATGTCCTTCAGGATTTGCGCCCGCGCCGCCAGGCCCGTGGCGGCCCAGCCCGGCTGGGCCCGCCGCGCCGCCTCGACGGCTTGCGCCGCCTGCTGCGCGCTGGCCTGGGACACCAGGCATACCGGCGCCGACAGGTCGGACGGATTGATGTTCTCGCTTTCGCCGCAGCCGGCCACCCATTGGCCGTCGATCAGGCTGGTGATGGTTCGCATCTCGTCTCCTTCAGCGCGCGCCGGCCTGCTCGCGCGCGGCGCTGATCATGGCCGAATAGGGGTAGTACGGCGGGAACGGCCCGATGGCGTTCATGTCCACCTCGACCAGCGTCGGCCCGCGCGTGGCCAGGGCCTGGGCCACCGTCGCGCCGAAATCGGCGGCACGCTCGACCCGCCATGCCGGAATGCCCGCCAGCTCGGCCAGCTTCAGCAAGTCCGGCGCCAGCAGGCTGCTGTGCGCATAGCGTCCTTCGCACATCGCGTCCTGCATGTGCTTGATGACGCCATAGCCGCCGTCGTTCATGACGATCATCACGATATCCGCGGCTTCCTGCACGGCCGTCCACATCTCGGTCATGTTGAAGAAGAAACCGCCGTCGCCCGTCAGCAGCACCACCTTGCGGTCCTTGCTGCCTATCGCCGCGCCGATGCCCAACTGCAGCCCCTGCCCTATCCCCGCGCCCACCGGATAGATGTTCTGGCTTTGCTCGTGCAGCGGGAACAGGCGATGGCCCCAGGTGCTGTTGCTCAGGGTGATGTCGCGCGCGAACACGGCGCTGGCGGGCATCACCGCGCGCAGCTGCGACGCGAAATCCTTGTAGGGACCCAGCGTCTGCCGGAAGTCCTCGGCGGCCTTGGGCTTGGCCTCGCGCACCGCCTGCGTGAAGGCCGCGTCGATGTCCGGCCCCTGCTCGCGCAGGCGCTCCAGCAGCCCTTGCAGCGTGACGGCGGCGTCGCCGCACACCAGCAGCGCGCTGGCGTAGCCGCGCGCCTGCGCGGCGGGATCGACGTCGATCCGCACCAGGTTCTGCGGCAACTCCAGCTTGTGGTCGAGCGTCTCGTGTCCGCGCAGGCGCGAACCGACCACCAGCAGCAGATCCGCCTGATCGTACAAGGCCTGGACCGCGGGGCTGCCCGGCCCGTTGAGCGCTCCCAGGTTGGCCGGATGATCGTCGCTGACGACCCCGTGTCCGTTCCAGCTGGTCACCATGCCGAAGCCCAGCTCCACCAGGGCGGCCAGCTCCTTGCCGGCGGCCCGCGCGCCGCCGCCCGCCCAGATGAGCGGGCGCCTGGCGGCCCGCACCTTTTGGGCCAGCTGGTCCAGCGCCGACTGCGACGGCGCCAGCGCCTGCGGCGCGGCAACCCGATACGCCTGGCTGTCGGCCGGCCGGGCCACGGGCGTGCGCTGAATGTCGATGGGAATCTCGACGCTGACCGGGCCGCACGGCGCGCTCATGGCCTGCGTCCATGCCTGCTTCAGGACATCCAGCGTTTCCTCGGCCGACCGCACCCGGTACGCCTTCTTGCTGACGGCGCCGAGCATGCCGAGCTGGTCCGGCACATCATGCACCGCCCCGGTATCGCGGCCGAGATGGGCCGTGGCGCTCTGTCCGGTGATGTGCAGCAGGGGCGTGCCGGCAAAGCGCGCCTCGACCAGGCCGGGCACGGTATTGGAAGCGCCCGGCCCGGTGCTGCTGATCACCACGCCCATCGCGCCGGTTGCCCGCGCCAGCCCATCGGCCATGTGCGCGGCCCCCGTCTCGCCACGCGTCATCACCATGCGGATGCCCTTGTTCAGCGTGATGCCGTCCATCATGGGGATGTTGTGGACCGAGATAATGCCGAAAACGGTCGCCACGCCGTTATGGGCAAGAAAATCCGCGACCAGATGACCTGCAAGGTATTTCGACATCAAACCGCTCCCTCAGAATTGGCGAAGATTGGCGCGCTCGGCCAGGTCCTGGAATTGCTTGCCCTCGCGCGCCACGGTTGCGCCCAGTTCCTGCGGCGAGCTGGCCGTGATCGTGTAACCCGATGCCTGCATCCGGTCGCTGAACGTCTTGTCGGCCAGTATCTTGCGCGTCGCGTCGGCCAGTGTCTTGACGACGGCGTCTGGCACCCCGGCCGGCGCCAGGATGCCCAGCCATCCGTCGAAAATGAAATTCGGGTAGCCGGCCTCGGCCATCGTCGGCACGTCCTTGAACATCGGGTTGCGCTGGCCGGAGGTCACCGCCAGCGCCTTGACCCGCCCGCTTTCGACCAGCGACTTGGCCGTGGTGTTGAGGTCGAACAGCATGGTGATCCGGTCGGCGATCAGGTCGCTCTGGGCCGGCGCGTTGCCCTTGTACGGGACATGGCTGAGCTTGATGTCCGCGTTGTCCTCGAAAAGTTTGCCGGACAGATGGTTCGACGCGCCCACGCCCGCCGACCCGTACGTCAGCTTGCCGGGATCGGCCTTGGCCGCCGCCACCAGGGCCTGGATGTCCCGGTACGGCGCCTGGGCGTTGACCAGCAGCACATTGGTGTAGCTCACCACGGAGGCCACCGGCTGGAAGTCCTTCACCGGGTCGAACGGCGTTTTCTGCAGGGCCGGGGTGATGGTGACGGTCGGACTGGCCGTGAAGAACAGCGTGTATCCATCGGCCGGCGCCCTGGCCACGGCCTGCGCCGCGATCGTGCCGCTGGCGCCCCCGCGGTTTTCCACCACCACGGACTGGTTGAGCAGGCGTCCAAGATGCTGCGCGTACTCGCGCGCCACGATATCCACCGAGCCGCCCGGCGAATAACCCACCATCAACCGTATCGGCTGGTTGGGATAGCTGCCCTGCGCCATGGCCGTGCCGAACGCGAGCGCGCCCAGCCAACCCGCTGTCGCCAGTGTCTTGAACCCGATCTTCATGTTGTCTCCTGAATGTGTCTTGCGCCATACCGGAACCCGCGCGGCCGCTCTATGGCGTCTTCGGACGGGTCAGAAAACTATATCACGAATAATTCCCACCATTGAATATTTATTCCTTCACAAGAATTTTATGATGCGCAGGCGCAAAACGGCGCCGGCGCGTCGGTGCGGGCCGGAAGGCGTCGAAAGTGGATGGGGTCGCGCCAGCCTGGGCTGGCGAGCGCTTGCCGCGCGCGGGGTGTCGGCCGCGGCAAGGCGCGCGAACAGACGCGCCCGGCTCTCGGCCGGGCGCCAGGATGTGCGTGCGGGGCGCTAGCGCCCGGCTACGCCTGCGCGGGCGGACGAATCAGCCCCCGGCAGAAAAGGAAAGCCGCGCCCGGCGGCTAGTCGACCTTGGCTTTTGCCTGCCTGACGATGGGCACCCATTTGTCGATATCCGCCTTGACCCGCTTTGCCATGTCGCCGGGCGTGCCCTGTTCGAAGACCTCGAATCCATAGTTCTTCAGGGTCTCTTGCAGCTTCGGCTGCGCCATGGCGGCATTGGCGGCCTGGTTCAGCTTGAGGACGACATCCTCCGGCGTGCCCGCCGGCGCCAGCAGGCCGAAATCCACCGACATCACATAGCCGTCCACGCCCGCCTCCATCATGGTCGGGACTTCCGGCAGCATGGGCGTGCGTATGGTTCCCGTGGCGGCCAGCGCGCGCAGCTTGCGCTCCTTGACCAGGCTGGACACGCTGGGCGTGTTGTAGAAGCCGAAATCGGTTTCGCCCGCCATCACCGCGCTGACACCCTGGGGCGCGCCGCCATACGGGATGTGCATGGCCTGCGTATCCGTCAGGGATTTCAGCAGTTCCGACGACAGGTGGTGGGTCGTCCCGTTGCCGCCCGAGGAATACGTCAGTTTCCCGGGCGCCGCCTTCATCGCCGCAATCAGCGCGGCGACCGAGGTATACGGGCTGCTCGGCTTGACGATCAGGATGTTCGAGCCGCCCGCCAGGTACGCGACCGGGGCGAAATCCTCGACCGGCCGATAAGGCAGCTTCTCGTACAGGCCCAGGTTGATCGCCCATGTGCCGTTGGAGCCCATGACGATGGTGTAGCCATCGGCGGCCTGCTTGGCGACATAGCTCATGGCCAGCTGGCCGCCCGCGCCTGGGCGGTTCTCCACCACCACGGTCTGGCCCAGCGCCTTGCTCAGGCCCGGCTGCATGGCCCGCGCCAGGATATCGGCCGTGCTGCCCGCCGCCAGCGGCACGACCAGCGTCACCGGATGGGTGGGAAACTCCGCGGCCAGCGCGCCTTTAGACAGGACGCTGGCCAGCAGCGCCATCCACAACACGTTCTTCATGCACTTCCCCTTGTTTGTCGTCGGGCGCCATCATCGTGTCGGGTGGCACGCCTGCAGGGCAGGTTATCTGAAGGTCTGTGCGTGAAATAGGCGTGAAGCGCTATAGCGTCATGTCGTCATGTAATGGCCCGGGCGCCTCAAAGCCGGCGCAGCACGTCGCGCGCGACCGCCGCGAAGGCCTGCGCCGCCGGGGAAAGCGGATGGTTCGAGAGCCGCACCAGCGAAATCGGCCAGCTCAGGAAGGGGTTGCGGATCGGCACCGCCCGCACGCCGCGAGGCGCCTGCGCCGCCGCCGCATGCGGCAACATGGCCACGCCCATGCCCGCCTGGATCATGCCCACCGCGGTCGACACCAGCACGACGCGCTGTTCCACGCGCGGGTGAATGCCATTGGCCACCAGCAGGCGGCTGATCACCAGCCAGGGCGGCGCGTTGGGATTGAGCTGGATACAGGGCAGCTCGGCCAGTATCGCCGCGTCGATCGCTTCGCGATCGGCCAGGTAATGGTCGTCGCGCATGAACAGCGACACCCCGCCGTCCCATAGCAGCTCGGTCGACAGGCGCGAATCGTCGCTGCCGACCACGGCGCCCAGGCCGACATCGGCCTCATGCGAAAGCAGCTTGTTGCGGATCTGTTCGACCACGCAATCGACCACGATCAGCTCGATATTGGGGTGCCGCTGGTTGAAGGCCACCAGGATGCGCGGCAGCAGGGTCGCGGCGCTGACGTGCCCGACGGCGACGCTGACCGAGCCGGACTTGAGCGCCGACTGGTCGCGCGACTCGCGCACCGCGCCGTCGATGGAGAGGATCGCCCGGCGCGCGATGTCGGCCAGTGCCTGACCCTGGCGGGTCAGCGTCACCTCGCGGCCGCGGACCACCAGCGTTTGCCCCACCTCGGCCTCCAGGCGCCGGATGAGATGGCTGACGGAAGGCTGCGACATGCCGAGCTGCTCGGCCGCGCCGGTGAAGCTGGCCGTATCCCCGATGGAGACCAGGGCGCGCAACTGACGCAAGGAAACCGATTCGATAGCATCCATCATAACGTCGCATCATGCAGGAATAGCTCGAATACTATAGCAATATGGGCTTGTCCTCCATAGCATGGCAAAAACCCCTCCTGTACACCGAGACCGCCATGCCGCACTCCGACTACGCCCGCCACCTCATGGGCTCCGCCACCATCGATCCCACCGGCGCCTTCGAGGCGGGCAGCTTCGCCAGCTTCACCCTTACCTACACCGCCGGCTACTTCGGCATCGACGACACCGGCTCGATCAAGATCGTGCACCGCTTCGCCAGCGACATGGGCAAGCCGCAGTTCACCGATCCGCAGGGCTGGAACTACACCACCATCGAAGCCAGCAATGGCGCGGTGCTGCACGTCGAATACGACGGCAAGCGCAATATCCGCCCGTGGGACAAGACCTTGTTCATCCGCGTGGTGCGCGGCTATCTCGAAGAAGGCGAACAGATCATCGTGCGCTTCGGCGACACCCGCCAGGGCTCGCCCGGCATGCGCGTGCAGACCTTCCACGAACCGACTTTCGAGTTCAAGGTGCTGGTGGACGCTTTCGCCACGTACAACTATGTCGAGATCGAGGCGTCGCCGACGATCTCCGTGGTGGCCGGCCCCCCCGTCCGATACAAGGCCGTGCTGCCCAGCCTGTCATTGGCCGGCCAGCCGTTGCGCCTGGGCTTCAAGGGCGAGGACAAATGGGGCAACCCGTCCGACCAGGCGCAGGGCCGCTACACCCTGCGCAGCAACCTGCGCATGGCGCGGATGCCCGAGTCGTTCGACATGGCCGCCGGCGCCTATGCCCACGCGATCGAAGACATCGTTCCCGCCGAAACAGGCGACCTGCGCCTGGAAGTCCTGCACGGCGACCGGGTCGTGGCGCGCAGCAACCCGTGCCGCGTCGCCGCGCAGGCGGCGCGCAACCACTACTGGGCCGACCTGCACGGCCAGTCGGAAGAAACCATCGGCACCAACTCCGCCGAAGATCTCATCCTGTTCGCGCGCGACCGCGCCTTCCTGGACGCGATGAGCCACCAGGGCAACGATTTCCAGATCACCCAGGAATTCTGGGAGCACCTGAACACCCTGACCGCCCGCTACGACGAGCCTGGCCGCTTCGTGATCTTCCCCGGCTACGAATGGTCGGGCAATACCGGCCTGGGCGGCGACCGCAACGTGCTGTACCTGCAGGAAGGCCGTCCGCTGCACCGCTCGTCCCATGCCCTGGTGGACGATCTGTCCGACCTGGACTCCGACGCCAACAGCGCCGACGCGCTGTTCCAGGCCATCAAGGACGAAGACGCCGTCGTCTTCGCGCACATCGGCGGCCGCTACGCCGACATTACGCTGTCGCACGACCCGCGCATCGAACGCTCCATCGAGATCCACTCAGACTGGGGCACCTTCGAATGGCTGCTCGAGGACGCCTTCAAGCAAGGCTACCGTGTCGGCATCCTCGCCAATAGCGACGGCCACAAGGGACGCCACGGCGCCAGCCATCCCGGCGCCTCGCTGTTTGGCGCCTACGGCGGGCTGAGCTGCCTGATCGCCGATACGCTCGACCGCCAATCGCTGGCCGAGTGCCTGCGCCAGCGCCGCCATTACGCCACCACCGGCTGTCGCGCCTACCTGGACGTGGCGGCCCACTTCGGCGCGCCGGCGCGCCGCTACGCCGACGATCCGAAACTCGCCCCCGATGCCCCCAGCACGCAAGTGCGCAGCGCGGACATGGGTGCCATCCTCGACTGCGACACCGACATGGTGGAGTTCGAATTCGACCTCGCCACCGAGGCGCCGATCGAATCGGTGGAGGTGCGCAACCGCATGGACGTGGTCCAGACCCTGCGCCCCTTCAAGCCAGCCGACCTGGGCCGCCGCATCCGCATCGTCTGGGAAGGCTCGGAGTACCGCGGCCGCGGCCGCCAGACCGTATGGGACGGCAGCGCCACGCTGCAGGACAACGCCTTCGTCGACCCCAAGCCCATCAATTTCTGGAACCTCGACAAGACGCTGCAGCAGCCGCAGCCCGACCGCCTGTGCTGGCAGTCGCTGACCACGGGCGGCTTCAGCGGCGTGGACGTGATGCTCGAGGATGCCGAGCGCGGCACGCTGTGCATCGACACCGAACTGATCCAGGCGCGCATCCCGGTGGCCGACATCGGCCTGGAGCCGCTGGTATTCGAGAACGGCGGCATACGCCGGCGCCTGCAAGTGCTCCGCCTGCCGGACGACAACCCCGCCCGCCATCTGAAGGCGCGCGTCCAGGTGCCCCTGCATACGGGACAGGACAATGCCCTGTACCTGCGCGCCACGACGGAAGACGGGTTCTTCATCTACTCCAGTCCGATCTATATAGAACGCAAGGCGTAATCCCCCCCGCCGTGCCGCGCGCCGCAAGGCCGCGCGGCACGGCAAGCCCGGCCGGCCTCCCCGGCGGCCGCGGCAATGCCACGCATCCGCCCTGGCGCGACGGCCGCCATTTCCGCGCCTCGCCAGCGCCGGTTTCCAGGCCTGCTTCGGCCCCGCCGCCCCCCCATTCAAATTTCTTCCTTCCCGATTCCGTTTCCTGTATTATTAATTGACCGACTATTCTGACTATTATTAATCCGGACGCGCCGCCATGCCGCCTTCGCGCGCGGCGGCGCCGACGCAGGAGACAATCGCGTGTCCAACATTCTGGCTATCGGGGTCCATCTCCCGCGGCTGCGCCTGTCCCGTGGCGCCATGGCGAATGCGCTGGGCTGGCTGACCGGCGGCGCGGGCGCCGGCAAGGGCAGCCGCACCCTGGCCTACTGGGACGAAGACAGCGTCACCATGGCGGTGGCCGCCGCGCGCCACGCCCTGGCGCGGCAGGCCGCCCCCGCCATCGACGCCCTGCAGTTCGCAAGCACCACGCCGCCGTTCGCCGAGCCGCAGAACGCGGCCTTCGTGCGCGCGGCATTGCGCCTGCCGGCGACCACCCTGACCCAGGATGTCCACGGCACGCCGCGCGCCGGCCTGCTTGCCTTGCACATGGCCCTGGAAAGCGGCACGCGGACCTTGGTCGCGGCGGCGGACCTGCCCGCGGCATTGCCGGGCAGCACGGCCGAGGCGCGCGCCGGCGATGGCGGCGCCGCGGTGCTGACCGGCGACGAGCCGGGGCTGCTGCGCTACCTGGGCGGCGCCAGCCTGAGCGCCCCGTTCACCGATCGCTACCGCGCCGCCGGCCACGACTACCCGCAGGAGTGGGAGGAACGCTGGCTGCGCGAAGCCGGCTACCTGGAACTGGTCCATGACGCCATCGGCCGTGCGCTGCAGGCGGCGTCGCTGCGGCCCGAACAGATCGACCATTTCGTCCTGCCGTGCCCCGTGCACGGCGTGGCGGCGGCCGTCGCCGCCAAGGCCGGCCTGGCCCAGGCGCGCCTGGCCAGCGCCCTGGCCGATGACTGCGGCGACACCGGCGCGGCGCATGCCTTCGTCATGCTGGGCCGCGCCCTCGAAGAGGCCGCCCCCGGCCAGAAGGTGCTGGTCGCCCAGTTCGGCCAGGGCGCGACCGCCTTGCTGTTCGAGGCGGGCGAGGCGGTGGCCGGCCTGGCCGCGCCGGTCTCGCCGGCCCTGCAGGACGGGCTGGCCGAAGACAACTACATGAAGCTGCTGGCCTTTCGCGGCCGCATCGCCTGGGACCGCGGCCTGCGCGGGCGCTTCCTGGTCAACGAGGCCTTGAGCACGGCCTGGCGCAACGCGGATGCCTTGCTCGGCTTCGTGGGAGGACGTTGCCGCGAAACGGGCCAGGTCCAGTTTCCGCCCACGCGCCTGGCCGCCGCGGACGGCTTTCATCTCGATACCCAGGAACCCTGGCCGCTGGCCGACCGGCGCGGGCGCATCGCCACCTTTACCGCCGATCTCCTGGCGTTTTCGCCATGCCCGCCGAATTGCTACGGGCTGGTCGACATCGATGGCGGCGGGCGGGTGCTGATGGAGTTCACCGACCCGCGAGCCAGCCAGCTCGAGGCCGGCGCCGCCGTGGCGTTCGCCTTGCGCATCAAGGATCTCGACCCGCAGACCGGCTACCGCCGCTATTTCTGGAAAGCGCTGGCCGCGCCGACGGCCGATTGAGGACAGACTGATGGCTACAGGAATCAAGGATCGCGTCGCCATTCTGGCGATGGGCTGTTCCCGCTTCGGCGAACGCTGGGACGTGGGCCAGGAAGAATTGATGGTCGAGGCCTACGCCGAGGCGCTCGCCAGCGCCGGCATCGAGCCGCGCGCCATCGAGGCGGCCTGGTATTCGTCGCACTACGACGACATCGGCGCGGGCAAGGCCGGCACGCCAATGGCCATGGCGCTGCGCCTGCCCGACATCGGCGTGACGCGCGTGGAGAACTTCTGCGCCGGCGGCACCGAAGCGTTTCGCGGCGCCGTCTACGCGGTCGCCTCCGGCGCCGCCGACATCGCACTGGCGCTCGGGGTGGAAAAGCTGAAAGACACCGGCTTCGCCGGCCTGCCGCTCGCTTCGCGCGGCACGCTGGCGCCCATGTACCTGCCCACGCACAGCAACCCGGGCAACTTCGCGCAACTGGCGCGCGCCTACCAGGCGCGCCATGGCGTCGCCCGCGCAGACCTCAAGGCGGCCATGGCCCATACCTCGATGAAGAGCCATGCCAATGCGGTGCACAACCCCAAGGCGCACCTGCGCAAGGCCATCAGCCGCGACCAGGCCGCCGGCGCGCCGCTGGTGGCCGACCCCATCGGGCTGTTCGATTGCTGTCCGGTATCGGACGGCGCCGCCTGCGCCATCGTCACCACCCCCGAGATCGCCCGCAGCCTGGACCGCGGCCCGCTGGTCCTGGTGAAGGCCATCCAGTTGGCCACCTCCAACGGCTGGGAGTTGCAGCAGTCCGAATGGGACGGCTCGTATGTGCACACCACCCGCGTGGCGGCGCGCAAGGCGTACGCGGAAGCGGGCATCAGCGATCCGCGCGCGCAGCTCAGCCTGACCGAGTTGCACGACTGCTTCTCGATCACCGAGCTGGTGACGCTGGAGGACATCGGCCTGGCCGAACCCGGCACGGCCTGGCGCGCCATGCTGGACGGCCGCTTCGACGCCGACGGGGCGCTGCCCTGCCAGATAGACGGCGGGCTGAAATGCTTCGGCCACCCGGTGGGGGCCTCGGGGCTGCGCATGCTCTACGAAGCCTGGCTGCAGCTGAGCGGCCGCGCCGGTCCGCGCCAGCTGCCCGCGCCCTCGCTGGCCCTGACCCACAATCTGGGCGGCGCGCCCGCGCAGAACGTGTGTTCCATCACAATACTCGGCGCGGCCTGAACCCGGGCCGCCCCGGCCCGCGGGGGCCGCGCACAATCATCAACACCATCCTGCCCACAGGAGGAGACTGACATGCTTCACCCCGAGATAGAATTGCTGGACCGAGACGGCATAATCAAGCTCCAGCGCGAACGGCTGGCCCAACTGGGCCAGCGCCTGCAGCACAGCCCGCAATGGCGCGAGCATTTCGCCAGCGTCGGCATGACGCCCGCCGACCTTGCCTCGCCAGAGGCCTTCGAGCACCTGCCCTTCCTGCAAAAGGCCGACCTGCGCCAGCAGTATCCCTACCCGTTCCTGACCGTTCCCCTCGAAGACGTGGAGCGCTTCGTCGCCACCTCGGGCACCACCGGCCTGCCGGTAATGTTCGGCCTGACGCGGCGCGACCTGCACGAACTGCTGCCCAGCCAGACCGCGCGCCTGCTGGCCGCGGCGGGCGTGCGCCGCGGCGCGCGCGCCTACCAGGGCTACGGCTACGGCCTGTGGATCGGCGGCCTGGCGCTGGACCAGGGCTTCAAGGAAATGGGCTGCGTCAACTTCCCCCTGGGCCCGGGCCGCGGCGACCTGGCGGCGCGCTGGATGCGCGACCATGCCTACGAAGTGGCCTCGATGTCGCCGCTGTGGCTGATGAGCCTGGCGCAGGCCGCGCGCGCCCAGGGCATCAACCCCAAGACCGACTGGGCGCTGCGCACCGCCATCCTGGGCGGCCAGTCGGTCTCGGCCGAATTCCGCGCCCAGCTGGAAGCGGAGATGCCCGAAGGATTCGTGTCGCACAACATCTACGGCACCACCGAGGCGGGCGGCCCCATCCTGGCCATCTCGACCCCGTACACGCACGCCGACGACGAACTGCACCTCATCAACGAAGACACGGTGCTGACCGAGATCCTCGACCCGGTCACGCTCAAGCCGGTCTCCGAAGGGGAAGTGGGCGAGATCGTCATCACCACCCTGAGCAAGGAGGCCTCGCCCGTGATCCGCTGGCGCACGCATGACCTGGTCAGGCTGTCGCCGCGCCCCTATGACTGCCCGTCGGGACGGCGCGGCATGCGCAAGATCGGGCGCATCATCGGGCGCTCCGACGACATGATCAAGTTCAAGGGCGTGATCGTTTTCCCGTCGCAGATCGAGGACGTCATCACCGGCATCGCAGGCGTGGTCAAGGAAGCCTGGCAAATCTATATCGACAAGGAATGCATGACCATCGGCACCATGACCGTGGCGATCGAGGCGGCCGCCCAGGCGGGCCGTCCGGCCGAGCAGCTCAGCCATGAAGTCGGCCGGGAAATCCACGCGCGCCTGGGCATGAAGGTCTGCGTCGAATGCCACCCCGAAGGCACGCTGCCGCGGTATGAAGCGAAGGCCGTGCGCGTGCTGCATCGTCCCGAAGCATGACCGCGCGCGATCCGCTGGCCGCTATCCGCGCCCGCCTGGCCGAGGTCACGGCGTCCTGGCAAACGGCCGCCTCGCTGGCGCAGATCCGCGCCAGCTTCGCCGACTATCTGGCCGAAGCGGGCCCGCGCGGCGCGGCCATGGCCCGCCCCCAGCCCCAGCCCCTGGCGCCGGCGCTGGCCGGCGCCTGGATCGGCCAGGGTGCGCGGCGCGCGCTGTATTGCCATGGCGGCGGCTTCCAGATCGGCGGCGTCGCCTCGCACGCCAGCCTGATCGCGCGCCTGGCCGAGGCCGGCCAGGCGCGCATCCTGGCCGTCGAATACCGGCTCGCGCCCGAGCACCGCTATCCGGCGGCGATCGACGACGCCTTCGCGGCCTACCGGTGGTTGCTGGCCAACGGCGGCGCGCCGGCGGCCATCATCGGCGACTCGGCGGGCGGCGCCCTGGCCTTGCAGACCGCGCAGCGCGCGCGCGACGCCGGCTTGCCGCTGCCGCGCTCCCTCGTGCTCCTCTCGCCCTGGCTGGACCTGTCCATGCAGGGCCGCAGCTATGAGGAGCTGGCCGACCGGGACATCTTCTCCCGGCCGCAACAGCTGCGCGCGATGGCGCGCAGCTACCTGGGGCGCCACGGACCGCCGCCGGATGCGCCGTCGGCCTCGCCGCTGTGGGACGATCTGTCGGGCTTGCCGCCCATCGTCGTGCACGCCGGCGCGCACGACATCACGCTGGACGACTCGCACACCCTGGCCGAACGCGTGCGCGCCGCCGGCGGCCAGGTGCAACTGCAGGTTTTTCCCGGCATGTGCCATCACTTCCAGATCTACGAAGCGCTGGCCGAAGCGGGGGAATCGATCGACGCGCTGGGCCGGCATCTGCGGCAGGACTAGCGCGAGGCGGCGCGCAAGGCGCGCCGCCTCTCCCTCATGCCTGGACGATCAGCCCGCTATCCAGCGCGCTGGCCACGCGTTCGGGCGCCATGCCCCATTCGCGCAGCACCTCGACCGAGTGCGCCCCCACCGCCGGCGCGGCGGCAGGCTCGCGCGCCGGCGTGGCGCTCAGGCGCGGCGCGGGCGCCGGCTGCGTCACGCCCTCGACATCGACATAGGCCCCACGGGCCGCCGCATGCCCGTGATGGGCGGCTTCGCGCCAATCCAGGATGGGCGTGACGCAGGCGTCGCTGTCCTCGAACAGCGCCGCCCAGTGGTCGCGCGGCTGGGTGGCGAACAGCGCCGCCAGCCGCGCGCGCAAGGCCGGCCATCGGGCCGGGTCGCGGTCGTGGGTGTACACGGCCGGGTCCAGCCGCAGCCGTTCGACCAGCAGATCGTGAAAGCGCCGCTCGACGCAGGCCACGGCCAGAAAGCGCCCGTCGGCGCAGGCATAGGTGGCATAGAAATAGGCGCCGCCGTCGAGCAGGTTGCCCTCGCGCCGGTCGGACCAGCCGCCGCCGGCGCGAAAGCCCCAGAACATCGAAGCCAGCAGGCTCGCCCCATCCACCATGGCCGCGTCGACCACCTGGCCCGGCGCCCCGCCGCGCACCGCCAGCAAGGCGGCCAGCATGCCGAACGCCAGCAACATGCCGCCGCCGCCGAAGTCCGCCACGTAGTTCAGCGGCACCGGCGGCGGGCGGTCGGCCGGTCCGATGGCGTGCAGCGCCCCCGTCAGGCCCAGGTAGTTCAGGTCGTGTCCGGCCTGGCGGGCCAGCGGCCCGTGCTGGCCCCAGCCCGTCATGCGCCCGTACACCAGCCGCGGCTGGCGCCGCAGGCAGTCCTCGGGCGCCAGGCCCATGCGCTCCATGACGCCGGGCCGAAAGCCCTCGATCAGCCCGTCGGCGGCGCCAACCAGCTCCAGCAGCAGCTCGCTCGCGCCGGGCGCGCGCAGATCCAGCGCCAGCGAACGCCGGCCGCGCGCCAGCACATCGAAGCGGCTGTCCAGCAAGGGAAAGTCCCCCTTCCTGTGCGCCGCGTGGACGCGCACCACGTCGGCCCCGTGATCGGCCAGCATCATGGCCGCGAACGGCGCCGGCCCCAACCCCACCATCTCGATGATGCGCAAACCCTGCAAGGCGGGCGCCATGCCCTCCGCTTGCGCCGTCATTGCGGCGCGACCCGGACGGTCAACCCTTCCAGGGCCGGGGCGACCGTGATCTGGCAGGAAAGGCGCGATTCGGCGCGGACATCATGGGCGAAATCCAGCATGTCGCGCTCCATGTCGCCGGGCTCTCCCACGGCCTGCATCCATTCCCGGCCCACATGGACATGGCAGGTGGCGCAGGTGCACGCGCCGCCGCACTCGGCCGCGATGCCCGGCACATTGGCGCGCCGGGCGCACTCCATCAGGCTCAGCCCGTCGTCCGCCTGGACGACATGGCGAGCCTCGTTGGAGGTGATGAAAATAATCGTTGTCATACGAGGCGTTCCCGTCGTGTATCAAGCGCCGCAGCCCATCCCGCCGGAGACGCCCAACGCCTCGCCGGTGATGAAGCCGGCGGCTTCGGAACATAAAAACGCAATCGCCGCGGCGACCTCCTCGGGCCGCCCCAGGCGGCGCAGCAGCGTCAACGCTTCCAGGTCGGCGCGCATCTTCGCGCCCGCGGCGTCGACGGCGCGCGCCAGCATCGGCGTATCGACCGGTCCGGGCAGCACGGCATTGGCGGTCACGCCGTAGCGCGCGTTCTCGCGCGCGATCGAGCGGGTGAAGCCCAGCAGGCCCGCTTTGGCGGCGGCGTAGACCGCCCCGCCGCGCGAACCCAGGCGGCCCGCTTCGGACGACACATTGACGATGCGGCCAAAGCGCGCCGCCTGCATGCCGGGCAGCACGCCCAGCGTGAAGGCGAACGCGCTCTCCAGGTTGACGGCCAGCAGCGTGCGCCAGTCCTGCGGCGTCGTCCGGGAAAAAAACGCGTGCTGGTCGGCGCCGACGTTGTTGACCAGGATGTCGAACGGCGCGGCGTCGGCGCAGAATCCGGCCACCGCTTCGGCGTCCGTGGCATCGAGCGCGACAAAGCGCGCGCCGGTGGCCTCGGCCACGCTCGCGCCCGCCACCGCGTCGCGGTCGCAGAACGTGACGCGATGGCCGTCGCGGCGCAACTGCGCGACCGTGGCCGCGCCGATGCCGTTGGCGCCGCCGGTAACGAGCGCGTGCCGCGGCATCAATGCCTCCGGAAAACCGGCTGGCGTTTCCCGATCACCGCCGCCAGTCCTTCCCGGCTATCGGCCGTGGCCGACAGCGACGACACGGTGCGGGCCTCCTCGGGCAGGGCCCGTTCGACCTGCAGCGTGTTCCACAACAGGCGCTTGGTCGCCGCCTGCGCCAGCGGCGCCCCGGCGGCGTAGGTCGCGGCCAGGCGCGCCGCGCTCTCGTCCAGCTCGGCGTCGGCCACCACCTGGTTGACCAGGCCCATCTCGAGCGCCTCGTCGGCGCCCACCGTGCGGTTCGACAGCATCATTTCCATGGCGCGGCGAAAGCCGATCAGGTGCGGCAGGATGACCGAGCTGCCCGCGTCCGGCGCCATGCCCACGCGCGTGGCTCCGGCCAGGAACCTGGCGCCCTGCGCGGCGACGACGATATCGGCCGCGCACACCAGGCCCAGGCCGCCGCCGCCGGCCGCGAAGCCCTGCACCTGCGCCACCACGACGGCATCGAGCCTGATCAGCGCGCCGATGGCCATTTGCAGCCAGGCGGTCACTTCACGCAGGAAGTCGCCCAGGCCCTCGCCTTTGCTGGCGAACTCGCGCACATCGCCGCCGGCGCAGAAATGCTTGCCCGCGCCGCGCAGCAGCACCACGCGCACATCCGGCTCGCGATGGCAGCGCATCACCGCTTCGTGGAACGCCTTCATGAACTCGATATTCATGCCGTTGGCCGCCTCGGGGCGGTTCAGCGTGATGCGGGCCACGTGGTCCGCGTAGTCCAGCAGCACGGGACCCTCGCCGATCCAGGTCTCGGGGTTTGCTGTCGTCATCGTCATCTCCTCATACCAGGAAGGACAGGGTGAAAATCGGTTTTGCGCCATTGACCAGGGCAATCTTCTTGCGCACCAGGCGGAAGGCGCCATCGACCAGCCTGAGCCGGTACTCGTTGCGGGCGGCCCAATGCGTTTCGCCGCGCAGGTTGTCCTCGTAGATCAGCACATTGGCCAGCGCCGTCACTTCCTGCCCCGCGACATCGACGATCTCGATGTTGGAAATCAGGCGCGCCAGCGCCGAGCGCGGCGTCTGCGTATGCCGCCGGCCGGTCAGCAACTGTTCGATGCGGACACGGATGCGCGAGCGGTTGTCATAGATCACCGACATCTTCTGTTCGGGATCGATGTCCTCGCCATTGGCCGGAATCCAGTAGATGGCGTCGTCCTCCCAGAGCGACTCCCAGCCCTGGTAATCGTGCGTGTCCTGCAGCCGGGCCTCGCGGTAGAGAAACTGCGACACCCGGTGGTGCAGCGTCAGTTCGTCCAGCGCCTGCAGATCGTCAACAGCCGGACGGGTTTCGGGGCGTGCGGTCATCCGGATTACTCCTGCATCAGCTTGAAATAGTGGCGCCAGATCCCGCGCTGCGGGACTTCGTCGGTCGAGTGCGCGACGGTGTAGCCGTTCTCGTCCTTGCGCTCGCGATGCAGGCCCCGGGTCAGCATCAGCCATTCCGGGTCGCGGATCTTCGCGCCGCGGTGGTTGCGCTCGTACATCTCCGTGTCGTCGGCCAGCAGCAGGCCGGCCGGCCCGACCGAACCCATGGTCTGCTGGCGCAGCCGGCGGTTGATGTCGGGCGCGTCCTTGAACTGCACCGCCGTCACGTGCTGGATGGTCTCCTCCACCGACACCGGCTGCAGCACGAAGATCTGGATCTCCGCGATGAACAGATTGGGGAAGATCATCGTGTGCGGCGAGCCGTCGATCATGATCTGGCGCGCCCGTTCGGAACCGTAGGCCTGCTCCATCGCGGCCGCGTAGTCCGCCATCCGCTCGACCGACGAGCCGAACCAGTACAGCGGCTTGTCGATGCGCCGCCATTCCGGCCGCAGGTCGAACTCGGTATGGCCGTTGCCGTAGTCGCGCGTCAGCGCGGTCGAATCCTTGCCATAGAGATTGGCGATCGGACTGTTGGTGACCTGGAAGATGGAACCGTGCACGAAGCCGGGGTGGTATCCGTCGGTCTCGTTCTCCAGCATGAACTTCCAGTTGGCCTTGGCCCGGTGCTGCAGGAACCCGGCGCGCAGGTCCAGTTCGCCGTTGGGCGAGTTGTCGCACAACTGGTCGATGGCGGCCTTGGCCCCGCCCAGGTGCTCGTCCAGGCTCGGGCCGGTTTCGGCGAACGACCCGAACACGAAACCGCGATAAATGCCGATCCTCGCCACCTTGCCCAGCCCGACGCCGGCCTTGGAGGCGCCCTCGTAGCCGTCGGCCAGCGCATACCCCATCAGGTCGCCGGTGTTCGAGAACGTCCACGAGTGGTACGGACACGTGAAGGTGCTGCGGTTGCCTTCCTTGTAGGCGCACAGCTGGTTGCCCCGGTGCGGACACTTGTTCAGCAACAGCCGGATCTCGCCATCCCGGTCCCGCAGCAACAGCACCGGCGTCGTGCCGATGCTCTTGGTCACGTAATCGTTCTTGTTGGGCACTTCGCTGACGTGGCCCACGTACACCCAGGTCTTATGCCAGATCTTGTCCAGCTCCTCCTGGAAGATCTCCGGATCGACATACAGGCGGCTATTGATCCGCGTGGGCTCGATCAGCGCCCGGTAGTCGATCTCGTTCCTGATGGAAGACATCGCCCTCACCTCCGATGGTTTGTGAATTATTTAATAATCCGAATGGTCGTTCGATTTATAAATGAGGAGGCGCCAGCATGTCAAGCACAGATTTTTATAACCAATCGCCCATTCGGTTTTTACAACAATTTCTTCCAATCAAATCAGGGGAAACCATTAGGTCGTTTTCTTAAAATCAGCTTAAAAGAAGCGGCAATACATTGATTTATCAATGATTTTCCAAACAACAGCGCCGAATCCAGCGCGTCGGAAAAGCGCGGAAGCAGCTATAGCCAAGCCCTGCAAGCCCTGATAAATTACACGAACGGTTGTTCAATAATAGGCTCACACCATATATCGAGCCGCCATACAGGAGGAGTCATGAACACAAGCAAGGCAATCGTCGCGGGCTTGCTCGCACTGGGCTGCGCCCTGCCCGTCGCGGCCGAGATCCGGCTCGGCGCCTCGGTCTCGGCCACCGGCCCGGCCGGCATCCTGGGCGACCCCGAAGCCCGCACCCTGGAACTGCTCGTGCAGGAACTGAACGCGCGCGGCGGCATCAAGGGCGAGAAGATCAAGCTGGTGCTCTACGACGACGGCGGCGACGCCAACAAGGCGCGCACCTTCGCCACCCGGCTGGTCGAGGACGACGAAGTGCAGGCCATCATCGGCGGCACCACCACCGGCACCTCGATGTCCATCCTGTCGGTCGCCGAAGACGCCAAGGTGCCGTTCATCTCGCTGGCCGGCGCCATCGACATCATCGATCCGGTCAAGCCCTATACCTTCAAGACCCCGCATACCGACCGCATGGCATGCCAGAAGGTGTTTGCCGACATGCGCAAGAACGGCTGGACCAAGGTGGCGCTGATCGGCTCGACGGACGGCTTCGGCGCCTCCATGCAGGCGCAGTGCAAGGCCGTGGCCGGCCAGTACGGCATCGAACTGGTGGGCAGCGAAACCTACGAACCCAAGGACGCCGACATGACGGCGCAACTGACCAAGATCCGGGGCATCCCGGGCGTGCAGGCGGTCCTGAACCCGGGGTTCGGCCAAAGCGCGGCGGTGCTGGCGCGCAACTACCGCCAGCTCGGCATGAACCTGCCGTTCTATGCCTCGCATGGCGTCGCATCGCAGGGCTACATCGACCTGGCCGGCGCCGACGTCGTCGAAGGCTTCCGCCTGCCGGGAACCGCGCTGCTGGTGGCGGACCTGCTGCCCGCCAGCGATCCCCAGGCCGCGCCGTCCATCGCCTACAAGAAAGCCTTCGAAGCCAGGACCGGCGCCCCCGTGGGCACGTTCGGCGGCTATGCGCACGACGCCTTCCTGATCCTGGTCGATGCGCTGAACCGCGCCGGCTCGACCAAGCCCGCCGCGATCCGCAACGCGATCGAGAAAACCAGCAAGCTGGCCGGCACCACCGGCGTCTACACCTTCTCGCCGACCGATCACCTGGGCCTGGACCTCTCGGCCTTCCGCGTGCTCGAAATCCGCGGCGGCAAATGGAAAGTCGTCGACTGAGCGCCTGAACGGCGGCCCGTCGCCGGCGCATCGAGCGCGGGCCCGCCATCCCAGCCCAGACAAACGCCGGAGTGCCCATGTCGGAATTCATGCAGTTCATTTTCTCGGGGGTGACGGTGGGCGCGGTCTACGCGCTCGTCGCCCTCGGGTTCGCGATCATCTTCAACGCGACCGGCGTGGTGAACTTCGCCCAGGGCGAATTCGTCATGCTGGGCGGCATGATCACAGTCTTCGCGCACGGTGCGGGCCTGGCGCTGCCGCTGGCCGCGCTGCTCGCCATCGCCGCGACCGCCGCGACAGGCGTGGCGTTGAACCGCCTGGCGATCGAGCCGGCGCGCGGCGCCCCCGTCGTCTCGCTCATCATCATCACCATCGGCGCCTCGATCTTCATCCGCGGCGCGGTGCAAAGCCTGTTCGGCAAACAGATCCACAGCCTGCCCGCATTCTCGGGCGACGACCCGATACACGTGCTGGGCGCCACCATCCTGTCGCAAAGCCTGTGGATGATCGGCGGCGCGGTGGCCGTATTCATCGTCCTGTGGCTGTTCTTCACCAGGACGCTGACAGGCCGCGCGGTGCTGGCCACCTCGAACAACCGCCTGGCGGCCCGCCTGGTCGGGATCAACACCCGATTCATCATGACCCTGTCGTTCGCGCTGTCGGCGGCCATCGGCGCGCTGGCCGGCGTGCTGATCACGCCGATCACGCTGACCTCGTACGACGTGGGCCTGACCCTGGCGCTCAAGGGTTTCGCCGCCGCCATGCTGGGCGGCATGGGCAGCCCCAAGGGCGCGCTGGCCGGCGGCATCCTGCTCGGCCTGCTTGAATCCCTGACCGCCGGCTACCTGTCGTCGCAGTACAAGGACGCGGCGGCCTTCCTCACCATTCTCGCGGTGCTGTTCTTCATGCCGCAGGGACTGTTCGGACGCAAGTCCACGGATCGCGTATAAGCCATGCGGATATCATCGAAACACTGGACGCTGATCGTCCTGGCCGCGCTGATCGCCATCGCCCCGCTGTTCTTCCCTTCCGGCTATTACTTCCGGGTGGGCTCGACGATCTTCGTCAACGCGCTGGCGGTCACCGGCATCGTCATCCTGACCGGCTACGCCGGCCAGATCAGCCTGGGGCATGCGGGATTCGCTGGCATCGGCGGCTATGCCTGCGCGCTGGCGCCCGTGCACCTGGGGCTGCCCTCGGCGCTGTCGGTAGTGCTGGGCGCGACCGTCTCGGGCGTGCTGGCGTGGCTGGTCGGACGCCCCATCCTGCGCCTGAAAGGCTACTACCTGGGCGTGGCTTCGCTGGGCTTCGGCATCCTGGTCGCCATGGTGCTGAACAACGAGCGCCAGCTCACCAAAGGGCCGGACGGCATCGCCGTGCCCGACCCCGGCCTGCGCGGCTTGTTGAAGGGCTGGGGCCTGGAGCTCTCCAACGGCCAGTTCTGGTACGCCATGACCGGCATCGCGCTGCTGGCCGGGGCCTGGCTCGCGCTGAACCTCTATCACAGCCCGACCGGCCGGGCGCTGCGCGCGCTGCACGGTTCGGAGATCGCGGCCGGCACCGTCGGCATCGACGTGGCCGGCGCCAAGCTCAAGGCGTTTGTCGTATCGGCCGTGTACGCCTCGGTCTCGGGCTCGCTGCTGGCGCTGCAGAACCGCTTCATCACGCCTGACGTCGCGGGCTTCATGCACTCGATCGAAATGGTGACCATGGCGGTGCTGGGCGGCGTCGGCTCGGTCGCCGGCGCGATCTTCGGCGCGAGCCTGCTGACGCTGTTGCCGCAGGTGCTGACGGTGTTCGCCGACTACGAGCCCCTCATCCTGGGGCTGACCATGATGCTGGTCATGATCTTCCTGCCCGAAGGCCTGGTTCCGTCCATCATGCGCACGATACGAGGAAGGAAAAAATGAGCCTGCTGGAAATCCACGGCCTGGGCATCACCTTTGGCGGGCTGCGCGCCGTGCACGACGTCGCGTTCAGCGTCGAGCCGGGCGAGATCGTGTCTGTCATCGGCCCCAACGGCGCGGGCAAGACCACCCTGTTCAACATGATCTCGGGGATCTACCAGCCCGGCGCCGGCCGCGTCGTGCTGGACCGCGACGACGTCACCGGCATGGCGCCGTTCCGCCTGGCGCGCCGCGGCATGTCGCGCACCTTCCAGAACCTGCAGATCTTCCAGAACATGACGGTGCTGGAAAACGCCATCGCGGGCTTTCACCTGCAGGAGCAAGGCGCCCTGCTGTCCGATCTCTTCAACCTGCGCGCTTCGCGGACCCGCGCCCGGCGCGCCGAAGAAGGCGCCCGCGCGCTCCTGCGGCGCGTGGGCCTGGAGCGCGCGGCCGAACGCGAGGCCGCCAGCCTCTCCTACGGCTCGCTCAAGCGGCTGGAGATCGCCCGCGCGCTGGCGCTGCAGCCCAAGGTACTGCTGCTGGACGAACCGGCCGCCGGCTGCAATGCGGTCGAAACCGAGGAGATCGACCACCTGATCGCCGAGGTCGCCGCCACGGGCGTCGCCATCCTGCTGGTCGAACACGATATGAAAATGGTCATGCGCATTTCCAACCACATCGTCGTGCTCGATCACGGCGAGAAAATCGCCGAAGGCTCGCCGGACGCCATCAGCCGCGACCCGGCGGTCATCGCCGCCTACCTTGGAACCGACAGCCAGCCGGGAGAGCGCCCATGCTGACCGTGCAAGGACTACGCTCGTGCTACGGGCGCATCGAAGTGCTGCACGGCATCGACCTGCAGGTCGACAGCGGCGAGATCGTCACCGTCGTCGGCGCCAACGGCGCGGGCAAGACCACCCTGCTGCGCTGCCTGTCCGGCGTGCAGCCGGTCTCGGCCGGCGCCATTACCTTCCGGGGCGAGGCCCTGGCCACCGTGCCCGCCCATCGCCGCCTGGCGCGCGGGCTGGCGCACTCGCCCGAAGGCCGGCAGATCTTCACCAACCTCAGCGTCGAGGAAAACCTGCGGCTGGGCGCCTACCTGTACGCCGACCAACGGGTCGAGCGCGACATGGAAGATGCGTTCCAGATGTTTCCCATCCTGCGTGCAAAACGCCACCTGGCCGCCGGCGGACTGTCCGGCGGGCAGCAGCAGATGCTGGCGATGGCGCGCGCCCTGATGGGCAGGCCGTCCTGCCTGCTGCTGGACGAACCCTCGATGGGCCTGGCGCCGATCATCGTGCAGCAGATCTTCGACGTCATCCGCGGACTGAAGGCACTCGGCGTCACCGTGCTGCTGATCGAACAGAACGCCTACGGCGCGCTGCAGATCGCCGACCGCGGCTACGTCATGGAGACCGGCAACATCACCATGCAAGGAGCGGCGAGCGCCTTGATCGCGGACCCGCGCATACGCGCCGCCTACCTGGGAATATGAGCGATAACGCGCCGGCCGGCGCATTGCCCCCGGGGCCATCTGGCCCTACAATTAGAGGTTGCCTCAGTCATGAGTTCACGCGCTGCTTGTTGCTTCGCATCAGGCAGCGTCCAAGCGGGCGCGCCCGGCCTTCGTCAGGCACCGCCCACTGCAGGCGGCGAATGCACGACAAATGGCGGCACGACAAACAGCCATCGCGGCACTCGCGTCATCGGAGGTGTTTTGGCCCGTACGAGATCTGCGGATTACGAGAATATCCGCGACACCATCATCGAGCGCGCGGCGGCAATGTTTGCGCGCCAAGGTTACTCGGAAACATCCATCGGCGATATCGCCCGGGCCTGCGAGTGCTCGAAATCGCGCCTGTACCATTACTTCGACAGCAAGGAAGCGGTATTGCGCGACATGCTCACCACGCACGTCGACTCCCTGCTGGAGCGCTGCCGCCAGGTCCTGTACGGTTCGAATGAACCGAAGGCGCGCTTTCTCCAGATCGTAAAGCTGTTTCTCGAGATCTACGCCACTTCGCGCGACCGGCACGTCGTGATGCTGACCTGCCTGGACGCCCTGCCCGAAGACCAGCGCAAGGCGCTGATCGCCAAGCAGCGCGAGCTGATCGCCTATGTGCGCGACGCGCTCCTGCAACTGCGCCCCGACATGGCCGCCAACCGCACCCTGGCCCACGTCGACACCATGCTGTTCTTCGGCATGATCAACTGGACCTACACCTGGTACAAGGCCGATGGCAGCGTCTCGCCCGATGCGCTCGCCGAGCGCACCGTGCAGCTGTTCCTGGACGGCTACCTCAACCTGCCCTCGGCCTGATCGCGCAGCAACTGCATCGGCTCGAAGCCGGGACGCTCGACCTCGCCACGGCCGACCGCGCGACCGGCTTCCAGCAGCTTCTTGCCAACCATATACGCCCGCCCGTCATTGAGCGCGTCGACCGAAATCAAGCGGCCGGCGCGGAAGTACCAATGGGACTCGCCCTTGGCCGACGCATGGCTCACCACCGCGTCGTAGCCGCGGTTCAGGCCGACGATCTGCAGCTTCATGTCGTACTGATCCGACCAGAACCACGGGACGGGCTGGTACGGCCGTCCCTGCCCCAGCATATCGTCGGCCACCGCCTCGGCCTGGTCGATGGCGTTCTGCACGCTCTCGAGCCGCGCCGGCTCGCCGCCCAGCACGAACCGCGCGCAATCCCCCGCCGCCCACACACCGCGCGCCGACGTGCGTCCGAACGCATCGACCAGGATCCCGTCGTCGCAATCGATCCCGGCCGCCTCGGCCAGCGCCGTTTGCGGCGCCACGCCCACCCCGGCCACCACCAGGTCGCAGGCAATGCGCAGCCCGTTGTCCAGCTCCACGCCGGTCACGGCCTCGTCGCCCTCGGTGCGCGCCACCGAGCGACCCTCATGGATGAGCACCCCATGGCGCTGGTGCAAGGCGCGGATGGCCGCGGCCGTGGCCGGGCA
Source organism: Bordetella genomosp. 6 (assembly GCF_002119705.1). Taxonomy (NCBI): domain Bacteria; kingdom Pseudomonadati; phylum Pseudomonadota; class Betaproteobacteria; order Burkholderiales; family Alcaligenaceae; genus Bordetella; species Bordetella genomosp. 6. Next base: position 1,831,712 of record NZ_CP021107.1, on the reverse strand, counting down.
CGCCACCCGTTCCAGGATCCGCGGGGCGCGCTCCACCACCTGCACCGACAGCCCCGCCCGCGCCGCGACCGCGGCGGTTTCCAGTCCGATATAGCCGCCCCCCAGGACCAGCAGCCTGCGGCCGGCCAGGAACACCGGCTGCAGCCGCTGCACATCGGCCAGATTGCGCAGCTCGAACACATTGCCGCGGCCCGCGAACGCCGCGGGCAAGGGGCGTGGCGCGGCGCCGGTGGTCAACGCCAGCTTGTGCCAGCTATGGCGCTGGCCGCCGCAGCGCAGCGTGCCCGACGCCAGGTCCAGCGCTTCGACCGTGCCGCCCAGGTGCAGCGTAATGCCCTGCTCGCGCCAGAACTGCGCCGGACGCAGCCACAGACGCTCCTCCTCCCAGTCGCCCGCCAGGTACTTCTTGGACAGCGGCGGCCGCTGGTAAGGCGGCGCGCTCTCGGCGCCGAACACGTCGATGCCGCCCTGGAAACCGGCCTGGCGCAGGCGCGCCGCCAGCGCGGCGCCGGCCTGCCCGGCGCCTATGATCGCGATCTTTTCCATGGCCAATGCGTTTCCCGTAATTAATTAATCGACCGATCTGATTATTATAAGAACGCCCAGCCGGATTGCAATCTCCAAATTGCGCCGCCCGCGCGGATGCCACGCCGGGACGCACTAGAATGCCCTCATTCCCCCCCGCGCACGGACAGGAGCCGGCATGCCCAGAACCGCCCTCAATCCCGACACCGTCTTCGACTCCCTGCAATACGGCTTCAGCCAGGGACTGATCGTCACCGGGCAGCGCCGCATCCTGCTGTCCGGCCAGGTCGGCGTCGACGCCCAGGAACGCACCGTCGGCCCCGGCCTGAACGAGCAGACCGACGCCGCGCTGGACAATATCGAACGCGTGCTGGCGGCCGCCGGCGCCGCGATGAAGCACGTCATCATGCTGCGCCTCTACATCTGCGAGGACGCGCGCGGCGACCAGGAAGTCATCGCCGCCGCCCTGCGCCGCCGCTTTCCGGACAACCCGCCGCCCTCCTCCTGGATCATCGTCAGCGGCCTGTCGCTACCCGAATGGCTGATCGAGATCGAAGCCGAAGCCATGCTGGACTGAGCGACTTCTTCGCATTCAGCCTGTCCTGTTCGGCCTTGCGCTCGGCGCGTATCGCTGCGCGGTCAGCCAGCTTCACTGCTTTGCCCACGCAGGTCCGTCGGCCACGGCGCCGGCGCCGAGCAGGTACGGCGCGCGCCTCCCCTGAACGGGACGCTCACGCCTTCCCCCGCCGACCGCGCGGCAGCTGGAAATGCGGCCCGTCCTTGAGCGTCGTCCAGTCGCCGCCCCACTCCAGCGGTACCTCCAGCCTGGCCGCGCTCTGCTTCATCACCTCCGCCAACCGCTTGAACGACGCCCAGTCCGCCCAGGGAATGGTTCCGGCCGCCAGCGGCGCCAGATCCACGGCATGGGCCCAACCGTCCGGCTGGGGAATATGCAGACTGCACAGCGTCTGGCTGACGCCTTGGGCGAGCAGCCTGGACTGGCGCTGCGACGAGCGCGCGCCCTCCAGGACCATGAACCGCCCGTTGTATGCACCGGCCGCCGCCTCCACCACGGCCGCCAGGTCCGGATGCACCCCGGCCAGACGCTCGCGATCACGCGCCGATAGCTGAAACCCCATGGTCAACGCCCCCCGCGCGGCACGCCGAAGCCGAGCCGCCGGACGCGGCCACGAAGAAGAATCGACGCTGACATCGACAAGCCCCCAAACCGTTCTGAATTCCGGCAGGACGCCGGACTCTCCGGACGACGGTGTACGCCCGATGGCCTGTACCGTCATCCGCGCCCGATTAGTGGAATAGGCAACGCTCGCGTTCCATGCGTCAGCACCGCCGGCTGCAATCAGAAAGAATCAAGCCTCCCAGGCCGCGCAGGCGCCGGAAAAGAAAACAGCCGCCATTGCTGGCGGCTGCGGAAGGACTACACCTGCGGCAGAATCCAGGCCCCGTGTCCGCGCCTTGGGCGCGTCGGGCAGAAGGCGCACGGCCCAGGACTCCCGCGTGGCGAGCTCGGCATCGAGCCCAGTCCGCACCACACGAGCCTGACTAGATCGGGTAATGCCGCGCCTCATAGGCCTGCACCAGAGTCACCAACACGTCCAGCCGATCGCCATCGGGCGTACCCAGCCCAGGGTCCGACTCCATGAGCCGAGAAATTTCCTTCAGAGCCGACTTGTAATCGGCCTCGGTGCGTACGGGGCGGATTTCCATGTTCACTTCATCAGGCCACCTTGTGCTGGGCGCTCGGTTCCTTGAAGAAGAAGGCCAGCAATCCAGCACGATCAAATGCCGTACCGAATTCGTCGCAGGCTTGCCACAGTTGCTCCACGGCCTTCTTGCGCCACACTTTTCCGGCAAATCTGGTTCGTATTTCCTAGGGAAACGCGAGATAGAACGTCTTGAAGTCGGGAGCAGGCGTGGATATCTCCGTTGAGACGGCCGCCCCCAATCGGATAGGATTGAAATCCCACATACCAACCATTTCCGAGAGAAGATTGGCCATGAATCGAATTGGCGGCGTCGGTATCGCCTGGTACCGAAAAGAGGATTACGAGCGGGTACGCGCTATTTCGGACGACGCCCATACATTCCCCGATACCTTCGAGGACTGGGAGAAGCGTGCCGAGGAAAGGAGGGAAGAAATGCTCAAGCTGGGACACGTCGTCATCAAGGCATACATCGACCCGGATACATTCCCCGCCTGGTGCCGCGCCAACAGACACAAAGTCGACGCTAAAGGACGTATGGCATACGCATCCGCCGAGGCGCATCGGGTCACGTCGCACGTGCACAAGAACTGATATCGACATCACGCGCCGCCTCCTGCCGCTCTGGCAACTCGGGCCTGACGCGGTGCCACAGTCACCGGGGCGGAGATCGCACCGTCCTTCTCGCCAAATGCGCTCCAGCACGGAAATCGAAGCAGCCCTATGCATACTCAGCCTCCCGATGCGCTTTGTCCGCGCTGTCGTCAACCAGCGAACCAAGGCACAAGGCTGGCTGTGAAGATTCAATAGGTTGTATGCATGGTTCATCCGAACCGGATTTGAGAAACTGGAAATCGCCAAACCCCCAGTTCACACAAGAAGCCCGGCCGGATACCCCTGCGGTAAATCGCAGCGAAATTCAGCCCGGGCCGCTTGGCCTACACGGGAATCCGCGCGAGCACACGAGCACAATCTGAGCACAGTCCCGGTGTGGTTCCGGTATGGTGAGTGCAGAGGGCCGGAATGAATCCGGCCCTCATCTGGACTAAGTGCTTGCTGCACCTGGGTTTTTGGTAGGCCCCCCGAGAGTCGAACTCGGCACCAACGGATTATGAGTCCGCTGCTCTAACCAGGCATGAGCTAGAGGCCCAGGAAATGTTTACTGCCCTTCGAGGAAGCTCTTCAGCTTGTCGGCGCGGCTGGGGTGGCGCAGCTTGCGCAGCGCTTTGGCCTCTATTTGACGGATGCGCTCGCGCGTGACGTCAAACTGCTTGCCCACCTCTTCCAGCGTCTGGTCGGTGCTCATTTCGATGCCGAAACGCATGCGCAGCACCTTGGCCTCGCGCGGGGTGAGGGAGTCTAACACTTCTTTGACCACATCGCGCATCGAGCCGTGCAGCGCCGCGTCGGAAGGCGCCAGGGTGGCGGTGTCCTCGATGAAATCGCCCAGGTGCGAGTCGTCGTCGTCACCGATGGGCGTTTCCATGGAGATCGGCTCCTTGGCGATCTTCAGGATCTTGCGGATCTTGTCCTCGGGCATGTCCATCTTCTGCGCCAGGGTCGCGGGATCCGGCTCGGCGCCGGTTTCCTGCAGGATCTGGCGGCTGATCCGGTTCATCTTGTTGATCGTTTCGATCATGTGAACCGGGATCCGGATGGTGCGCGCCTGGTCGGCGATGGAACGCGTAATGGCCTGGCGGATCCACCACGTGGCGTAGGTCGAGAACTTGTAGCCGCGCCGATATTCGAACTTGTCCACCGCCTTCATCAGGCCGATGTTGCCTTCCTGGATCAGGTCCAGGAACTGCAGGCCGCGGTTGGTGTACTTCTTGGCGATGGAGATCACCAGGCGCAGGTTGGCCTCGGTCATTTCGCGCTTGGCCTTGCGGGCCTTGGCTTCGCCGGTGGCCATGCGCTTGTTGACGTCCTTGAGGTCCTTCAGCGGCAGCACGACGCGCGTCTGCAGGTCGATCAGCTTCTGCTGCAGTTCCTGCACGGCCGGGACCTGGCGTTCGAGGGTTTCGCTGTACGGATGGGCGGCAGCGACTTCGTCCAGCACCCACTGCAGGTTGGTCTCGTTGCCGGGGAAGGCCTTGAGGAAGTGCGAGCGCGGCATGCCAGCGCGGTCGACGCAGGTATGCAGCACCGCGCGCTCGAGCTGGCGAACTTCCTCGACCTGGGCGCGCAGGGTATCGGCCAGCTTCTCGACCATCTTGGCCGTGAAGCGGATGCCCATGAGCTCCGTCTGGATGATGTCCTGGGCCTTGAGATAGGCGTCCGACTTATAGCCTTCCTTCTCGTAGGACTGGCGCATCTTCTCGAACTGCTTGCTCACCTCGTCGAACTTGGCCAGGGCCTTGACGCGCAGGTCTTCCAGCTGCTTGCTGGACATGCCGCCGGCCGGGCCGTCATCGCCTTCGTCCTCGTCGGCGGTCACGCCGGCGCCGGCGTATTCCTCGCCGTCCTCGGGATCGACCAGGCCATCGACCACTTCGTCGATCTGGGCCTGGCCTTCGCGCACGCGCAAGATGTGGGCGAGGATTTCGTTGATGGTGGTGGGACAAGCCGAAATGGCCATCACCATGTGCTTGAGGCCGTCCTCGATCCGCTTGGCGATTTCGATTTCGCCTTCGCGCGTCAGCAGCTCGACCGAGCCCATTTCACGCATGTACATGCGCACGGGGTCGGTGGTGCGGCCAAAGTCGGAGTCCACGGTGGTGAGGGCGGCCTCGGCCTCGTCCTCGACATCGTCGTCGTTGGAGGCGACCGGCGCGTTCTCGCTCATCAGCAGGGTTTCGGCGTCGGGGGCCTGGTCATAGACCGCGATCCCCATGTCGCTGAAGGTGCTGATGATGCCGTCGATCGCTTCGGCGTCGACCAGGTCGTCAGGCAGATGGTCGTTGATTTCGCCGTAGGTCAGGTAGCCGCGGTCCTTGCCCAGCTTGATCAGCTGCTTGAGGCGATTGCGGCGCGCTTCGTATTCTTCGGGCGTGACGGGGCCGCGGGCGATCAGATCCTTGGGATCGGCCTTGCCGCGCTTGCCGCCGCGCTTGGGCGGCTTCAGGTCGGGCAGCACTTCGCCTTCGCCGTCCATGGAATCATCGAAAGCGTCGCTATCGTTGTTGGCGTTCTTCGCGGGACGGCCGGGGCGGCGGCCGCTGGGCGCCGGACGCGCGGCGCCGACCAGGTCGGCCAGCTTGTCCTCGGCCTTCTTGGCGCGCGCCTTGGTGGTCTTGGCCGGCTTGTCGGCGGCGGCCGTCTTGGCCGCGACCGTCTTGGTGGCCGCCTTCTTGGCGGCCGTCTTGGCAGCGGGCTTGGCGACCTTCACCGCAGTCTTGGCAGGGGCCTTTTCCGCCGCCATGCTTACGGCGCGCTTGGCCGTCGTGGATTGGGCAGTTGCCGCATCGATTGCAGAGGGGGATTTGCCTGTGGATTTGGTCATAGTCGCTTCCGTGGTCGTCGCAACCCATTGGGGTCATTGCACCGCATGAACGCGTTTTCGAGCATCGCACGAAACACGTCGACACGGGTAAAACAAGGCGGGTCCGCCGGCACGACGCGCTGCGCTGGTATCGCAGCCCGGCCCGCTTGCGGGCCGTGGCGCGTCCTTTCTGGCCCTGGGGCCCAAAGACGCGCCGGTACGCCATGCCGCCTGGCCGGCATGCCGGGCAACGCGCGGGGTTGTCTCGCCTGTTACAGGCCTGGTCAGCTCAATGGGCCCTGCCCTTCGCTGCTCTCCAAACACAACACCCGACTGCAATGCCACGGGACGATGTCCACGCCAGACTGCTGAACCTGCCTCCTGCTAATACGTTTGTAACATATCAGGGACGGACCTCGGGGCTGCCGCGCCGCAAACCGCAAAAGGCCATGCGCCGGCCCGGCACATAAATGCCGCCACCCGCCATGACCCTGCGCACCGTGCGTCAGCCGGCACCCGTCCATCCCCGCACACCCGCGGCAAGCGCCAAGCGCCCGCTCGCCAGTGCCACGCATTCAATTCGATGTCGCCACCGCCGCCCGCATTCCGCGGGCCTGAAAACACCCGGCGCAACGCCAGAACGGCAACACTCAAAACCGAAATTTCGCCTTTAAGCGAAAACCCTCGATCTTACCGCAATTACTGTGCCCCGGCATTCTTTAAGACCATGATTCTGCTCGACAGTTCCAGGTAGCGCCGGCGCGCCTCGTCGGTCGCCAGGCCGCTTTCGGCCAGCTTCGCCATTTCGGCGCGGGCCGCGTCGAACTCCATGCGCCGCAGCGCGTCGTCCCATTCGGTCTGCGGGTGCGGCAAGTCTTCCTGGGCCAGGACATCGGCGCGCAGGCCCTTGAGCACCACGTAGAGATCGGAATCCGGGTCGGCAGCCTCCATCAGCGCGCCCACGTGGCGCGCGCCACTGGTCTGCGCCAGCAGGATCAGATCCCTTACCAGTCCTAAATGGGGGCCATGGTCGATAACTTCAAGCTGCTGGTCACCCATGGTATCGACCAGTTCGGGGTGGGCCAGCAACAGGCAAAGCAGCCGCCTGGCCAGCGACGGCATGGTGCGGCGGCCTTCGTAACCGCCCGTATCATTGTCGCGGCGGCCCTTCCAGTCGCCCTTCTTGCCTTTCCAATCGCCTTTCTTGCCTTTCCAGTCGCCGCCCTGCCGGCCCTTGCGCTCCTGCCAGCCGCCCGAGGCCGGCATACCCGGCTCCCCGTCGACGGCGCCAACGGAATAGGCATCGGGCTCGAAGTCATGCACGGGCTCGAACGCCCAGTCTGGCGGCGCCTCGTCGGCATGCCCCGACCCGCCGTCGCGGCCGGCCGCCGGCGCGGACGCCTGGGCCGGCGCGGCGGCCGCAGCGAGCGGCCGGGCGGGTTGCTGGGCCAGCACCTGGGCCATTTCCTCGGGCGTGAGCTGCACCAGGCGCGCCAGTTCGCGTTCGATCTGCACGCGCAGCGCGCACTCGGGGATGGCGGCCAGCAGCGGCTTGGCCTCGTGCAGGCAGCTGGCCCGCCCCTCGGCCTCGCCCATGGTATGGCGCGAGGCCAGCTCGTCCAGCAGAAAGCGCGACAGCGCCACGGCTTCGCCCAGGCGGGTACGAAACGCCTCGGCGCCCAGTTCGCGCACGTACGAATCCGGATCGTGCTCGCTGGGCAGGAACAGGAAGCGGATGGCGATATCGTCGCGCAGCACCGGCAGGCAGGCCTGCAGGGCCCGCCAGGCGGCGCGCCGGCCGGCGCCGTCGCCGTCGAAGCTGAAAATGACCTTGTCGCTGGCGCGCAGCAGCTTCTTCACATGATCGGGCGTGGTCGACGTGCCCAGCGTGGCCACCGCGTTGGCGATGCCCTGCTGCGCCAGTCCCACGACGTCCATGTAGCCCTCGACCACCACGACCTGCCCCTCCTGGCGTATCGCCAGGCGAGCCTCCCACAGGCCATAGAGTTCATGGCCCTTGGAAAACAGCGGGGTCTCGGGCGAATTGAGGTACTTGGGCTCGCCCTTGCCGATGATGCGTCCGCCAAAACCGATCAGGCTGCCGCGCGCATTGCGGATGGGAAACATCACGCGCTCGCGAAAGCGGTCGTAGCGCCGCCCGTCCTCCGACTCGATCACCAGGCCGGCTTCCACCAGCACGGGATCATCGTAGTTGTCGAACACATGGGACAGGCCATGGCGGTCGGTACCCGACCACCCCAGCCCGAAATGGGCGGCGATCTCGCCGGTCAGCCCGCGTTGCTTGAGGTAGGCGATGGCCTGCGGCGAAGCGCGCAACTGGCGCAGATAGTGCGCCTGCGCGGCGTCGAGCACCTGCGTATGGCGCGACACCTCGGCCTTGCGGCGGGCCGATTCGGCCTGCTGGCGAGGACTGCGGTTTTCTTCGGGAACCGTGAGCCCCACGGCGGCCGCCAACGTGCGTACGGCCTCGGGGAAACTCGCGCCCGTATGCTCCATCAGGAAGGTGATGGCACTGCCGTGCGCGCCGCAACCGAAACAGTGATAGAACTGCTTGGTCGGACTGACAGTGAACGACGGGCTTTTTTCGTTGTGGAAGGGACAAAGGCCAAGCAGGTTGGCTCCACCCTTGCGCAGCTGCACATATCGCCCGACGACGTCAACGACGTCGACGCGGGCGAGCAAATCCTGGATGAATGATTCTGGAATCAATAGATTCGGGAATCAGGCATCAATACAGGCGCGGGGGCAGTTGCTGGCTACGAATCCGCTTGTAGTGGCGCTTCACCGCGGCGGCGTGCTTGCGCTTGCGCTCGGCCGTGGGCTTCTCGTAGAACTCGCGCGAACGCAGTTCGGTGAGCAAGCCGGTTTTCTCGATGGTGCGCTTGAAGCGGCGCAGCGCGGCTTCAAACGGTTCGTTTTCCTTCAGTCGAACGATAGGCATAAAGTGGTTGGCCTTTATGGATAGCAATAAGTGGGTAACGGTTTGACCACTAACCTGGCTTGGCTGCCGCGGCTATGCGCCCATGGCGACAAGCTAGGACAACTTGCCGCATCAGTAGCACAGCCCAACCAGCGTTTCCAGCCACCCTTGGTATTACCAGGAAACAAGACGCCAGGTTCGGTTTAGCGATAACCAGCGATTCTAGCACGATTGACGCCATTCTGACCAGGGGCAGCCCGTGGCGGGCCCTGGCCAGGCGGTCCGACCGGGCCGTTTTCTATTTGTAGCCTTTCCGGATCCAGGCTTCAAGCTGGTGCGGACGCAGGCTGTCGTAATCCTCGAACGGCTGGTGGATCCACGGATTGGTGGGCAATTTGTCGACAAAGTAGTCGGGCGTGGCCTGCGAATGCCCCTTCCACCACAGCACGGCGCTGCGCAACTCGGCAATGGCCGGGAACTGCTCGCTCAGGTGGGCATGCACTTTGTTGAACGTATGGCCGGTATCGACCATGTCGTCCACCAGCAACACCCGCCCGGACAGGGTGCCGCGCGTGATGGTGATGAACTGCGCGATGTCCAGGTTGCCCTGCTTGGTGCCGGCCGCCTCGCGATAGCTGCTGGTGGCCAGAATGCCCAGGGGCACATCGAAAATCCGCGACATGACGTCGCCGACCCGCACGCCGCCGCGCGCCAGGCACAGGATCTGGTCGAACTGCCAGCCGGACTGGTACACCTGCAGCGCCAGCCGCTCGATCAGGCGGTGGTAATCGTCCCAGGTCACCCACAAATGGCTATCGTCACTGCTCGGCGAGCTCATAGGCGGATATCTCCCTGCAAAAGAAAATGACAAGGCCGCCTGCGGAACGACCCGCGGCGGCCTGGCGAATAATAACCGAGGCCGCGCCACAACGGGGCGCGGCCCGCGGCGCCCTAGCCCTTGAAGGGGTGGCGCAGCACGATGGTTTCGTTGCGGTCGGGCCCGGTCGAGACCAGGTCGATCGGCACGCCACACACTTCGGCCACGCGCTCCAGATAACGGCGCGCGTTGACCGGCAGCTTGCTGTACTCGGTGATGCCGACGGTGGATTCGGTCCAGCCCGGCAGCTCTTCGAGCACCGCCTGCGCCTGCGCCACGGCGTGCGCGCCATACGGCAGCACGTCGCGGAACTCGCCGTTGACGCGGTAGCCCACGCCCAGCTGGATGGTTTCCAGGCCGTCGAGCACGTCCAGCTTGGTGATGCACAGGCCGGAAATGCCGTTCAGGCGCACCGAGCGCTTCAGCGCGGCGCCATCGAACCAGCCGCAGCGGCGCGGGCGGCCGGTGACCGAGCCGAACTCCTTGCCGATGGTGGCCAGGCGCGTGCCGATCTCGTCGACCAGCTCCGTGGGGAACGGGCCCGATCCGACGCGGGTCGTGTAGGCCTTGGTGATGCCCAGCACGTATTGCAGCGATTGCGGACCGACGCCCGCGCCGGCCGACGCCGCGCCCGCCACACAGTTGCTGCTGGTGACGTAGGGGTACGTGCCGTGGTCGACGTCGAGCAGCGCGCCCTGAGCGCCTTCGAACAGCAGGTTCTTGCCTTCCTGCTGCAGCGCGAACAGGTTGCTCGAGACATCGCGCACCATGGGCGCGATGGCCGGCGCCAGGGCCATGGCCTGGTCGCGCACTTCGTTGGCCGACACGGGCTCGGCGCCCAGGTATTGGGTCAGCACGAAGTTGTGGTAATCGAGCACCTCGGCCAGCTTCTCGTCGAACAGCGCCGGGTTGAAGAGGTCCTGCACCCGCAGGGCGCGGCGCGCGACCTTGTCTTCGTAGGCCGGGCCGATGCCGCGGCCGGTCGTGCCGATCTTGCCCTCGCCCTTGCGCGCCTCGCGCGCCTTGTCGACGGCCACGTGGTACGGCAGGATCAGCGTGCAGATCTCGGAGACCTGCAGGCGCGAACGGACGTCCAGGCCGGCCGCCTCGAGCTCTTCGATTTCCTTGAGCAGCGCTTCGGGCGACAGCACCACGCCGTTGCCGATGAAGCACGTGACGCCGTCATGCATGATGCCCGACGGGATCAGGCGCAGAATGGTCTTCTTGCCGTTGATCCACAGCGTGTGGCCGGCATTGTGGCCACCCTGGAAGCGCACCACGCCCTGCACGGACTCGGCCAGCCAGTCGACGATCTTGCCTTTGCCCTCGTCACCCCACTGGGTGCCGATCACAACTACGTTCTTGCTCATTTTACGAATCAATATCGAGTTTCTCGGGAAATCCGGAAATCTCCCCGCGGCCCTCCCGTTGCCAGGAGGGAGTTAGTCACAGCGTTCTGACCGTCCAGGCGCCATCCTGCAGCGCCAGCTCGCGATCGCAAACGAATTCGTCCAGGCCCTGCTCGTGACCGGGCAGTACCTGAACGACGATTTCGCCCGACCGGCGCAAACGACGCACGGCGTCGGTCAGGGCGGGGTCTTGTCCCCAAGGGGCGCGCACCGCGCGCGCCGGCTCGGCCGGCGTCAGGCCCGCCGCCAGCTTGCGCAGGTCGAGACTGAAGCCGGTGGCCGGGCGGGCCCGGCCGAAAGCGAGGCTGACATCGTCGTAGCGGCCGCCGCGCACCAGCGCGTCGTGCCAGTCTTCGGCATACACCGCGAAGGTCACGCCCGAGTGATAGCCGTATCCGCCGACGTCGGCGAGGTCCACGCTGAGCGTTACGCCAGGCATGGCATCGACCAGGGCCTGCAGGGCGTCCAGCGCCTGCGCCATGCCGGGCACCGCCGGCAGCTCGCGCCGCGCCCGGGCGATGATCTCGGGTCCGCCGTACAGCGTGGCCAGCGCCTGCAACGCGCGCACGGTATCCGCGCCCAGCCCTTCGACGCGGCTCGCCAGCTCGGCCAGCCCCGGCACGTCCTTCTCGCGCAGCAGCGTGCACAGGTCGCCGGCATGGCGCGAGGCCTGGGGATCGGCGTCGAAAATGGCGCGCATCACGCCCGAATGGCACAGGTCCAGGCGGGCATTGCGCACCCCGGCGGTAGCCAGGGTTTCCATGACCAGCTGGATGATCTCCAGGTCGGCCTCGAAGCCCGCATGGCCATAGATTTCCGCGCCGATCTGCAGCAGCTCGCGGCTCGACAGCAGGTCGGCCGGGCGCGCATGCAGGACGCTGCCGCAATAGCACAGGCGCGTCACGCCGGCACGGTTGAGCAGATGGGCGTCGATGCGCGTGACCTGCGAAGTCATGTCGGCGCGCACGCCCAGGGTGCGGCCGGACAGCTGGTCGACCAGCTTGCAGGTGCGCAGATTCAGATCGCTGCCGGTGCTCGACAGCAGTGAATCGATGTATTCGACCAGCGGCGGCGCGACCAGCTCGAATCCGTAGGTACGGTAGAGATCGAGCAATTCGCGACGCAGTTCCTCGATGCGCCGGGCCTCGGCCGGCAGAACGTCGGCAAGGCCTTCGGGCAGCAACCAGTTACCCATGGATTTCTATACCTGAATCACGCCCGGAACATGCGCGGGCGTTGCCCAAACGAAAAACGGCCGAGAGGGCGTAAGCCCGCTCAGCCGTTGCGGAATGTTTTCTAGCTTACGCGGTATTGTACATGGATCGGCACCCTGTTCCTAGGGGTTGTCCCGAACCGCCCTACTTTACCGCGCCGGCGTCAATTCGCCGGTGCCGGAGCGCCCGGCGCGCCCTTGCCTGGGTTCTTGAAAAACTGGAAGAACTCCGAAGTCGGATCGACCACCAATACGTCACCGGTTTTGCCGAACGCGGCGCGATAGGCTTCCAGGCTCTTGTAATAGGTGTAGAACTCGGTGTTGCGGCCGAACGCCTGGGCGTAGATGCTGCCGGCCTGGGCGTCGCCCTCGCCCATGATGCCCTGGGCGCGCGCATAGGCCTGGGCCACGATGACCTCGCGCTGGCGGTCGGCCTCGGCGCGGATCTTCTCGCTTTCGGCCGCGCCGATCGAACGCAGTTCGTTGGCCACGCGGGTACGCTCGGCTTCCATGCGGCGATAGACCGACTCGGAAATCTCGGGCGCGAACTCGATGCGGCGCAGGCGCACGTCGACCACCTGTACGCCCAGCGGCTCGGCGCGCTTGGCGACGTTGGTGAGGATTTCGGCCATGACCTTGTCGCGCTCGGCGGACACCACGTCCTTGACCGTGCGCACGTTGACCGCAGCGTTCAGGGCGTCGCGGATCTGCGCCTGCAGGCGCTCCTGGGCGGCGCGCTCGTTGCCGCCGAAGGTCACGTAGTACAGGCGCGGATCGGCGATGCGCCACTTGACGTACGAGTCGATCAGCAGGTTCTTCTTCTCGGAGGTCTGGATGCGCTCGGCATCGCTGGACTCGATGGTGAGGATGCGCTTGTCCAGCGTGACGACGTTCTGGAACGGCGGCGGCGCCTTGAAATACAGGCCGGGCTCGCTGATGACCTTGCGCACCTCGCCCAGCGAGAACACCAGGGCGTAGTCGCGCTCGCGGACCACGAAGACGCATGAAGACAGGACGGCCAGGATAACGAGCAGTCCGACCAGGATGGGCATGAGACGTTGCATGTTGGGGACTCCTCCGGATTAGCGCGACATGCGGTCGCGAGGCAGCGTGTTGCTATTGCTGCTGCCGGATGAAGGCTGGCCGCTGGCCGAACCGCGCGCCGGCGCCTGCGGAATCGCCGGCTGGTTCGCGCCGGGCAGGCCCAGGCTGGAGGAGGACGGCTTGCCGGCGTCTTGGGCGGCCTGCTGCATGATCTTGTCCAGCGGCAGGTACAGCATGTTGTTGCCGCCCTTGGTATCGACCATGACCTTGCTGGCGCGCGTGAAGACTTCCTGCATGGTTTCCAGGTACAGGCGTTCGCGCATGACCTGCGGCGCCTTCTCGTACTCGTTGAGGATGGAGGAGAAGCGCGCGGCATTACCCTGCGCATCGCCGATCACCTTGGCCTTGTAGCCCTCGGCCTGCTCGATCATGCGCGAGGCCTGGCCGCTGGCCAGCGGCACGACCTGGTTGGCGTATGCCTGGCCTTCGTTGATCTGGCGCTCGCGGTCCTGGCCCGCCTTGACGGCGTCGTCGAACGCGGCCTGCACCTGCTCGGGCGGCTGGACGTTCTGGATGGCGACCGTGCTGATCTGGATGCCGGCGTTGTAGCGGTCCAGGATCTGCTGCATGAGATTCTGCACTTCGGTGGCGACTTCGGTACGGCCCTCGTAGAGCACGAAGTCCATCGGCTTCTTGCCGACGATTTCGCGCATGGCGGTTTCCGCCGCCTGGCGCACGGACTCGTCCGGGTCGCGCATCTTGAACAGGTAGTCGGGCGCGCCGTCGGCGCGCAGGCGATACTGCACCACGAATTGCATGTCGACGATATTCTCGTCGGTGGTCAGCATCAAGGCCTCGGGCAGCACCTTGTTGCGCGAACCGCCGCGAAAGCCCACCTCGAACGTGCGCAGCTGCGACACGTTGACCATTTCGTGGTTCTGGATGGGGTAAGGCATGCGCCACTGGAAGCCCGCCGGCGCGGTGTTCTTGTACTTGCCGAACTGGGTGACGACCGCGACCTGGCCTTCCTGGACGATGAAGAATCCACTGGCCAGCCACAGCAGCACCAGCACCAGGGCGATGATGCCCAGGCCGATGCGGGCGCCGCGCGGCGAAGGCGGCGTCATGCCGCCGCGGTTGTTGGGACGATTGTTGCCCCCCCCGCCCTTGCGGCCGAACAACGCGCCTATGCGATTGTTGAAATCGCGCCAGACCTCGTCGAGGTCGGGCGGACCGTCGCCGCCGCCCTGAGGACGTCGCGGCGGCTCGGAGCCGTTGCCGTTATTGTTGCCGCGGCCCCAGCCGGGGTCATTCAGATTGAAGAGTTTGGTGATTCGAGACATTGTTTCCCACAATCTGGCCGATCTCTGCAATTGCCCCGCGCAACGCATCCAGACCGGCGCGCTCGGTAGCGCTTACGAATACTCGCGCAATCGTACCATGGGCATCGCGGTCGACCCGTGGCTCCAGGCCCGCGCGGTCGATCTTGTTGTATACCAGAATGGTCGGAATCTGCGCCGCGCCGATCTCGGCCAGCACCTTGTCGACCTCGGCGATCTGCTCGTCGCGCTGCGCGCTGGCCGCGTCGACCACGTGCAGCAGCAGGTCGGCATGCACGGTTTCCTCGAGCGTGGCGCGAAATGCCGCGATCAGGTTGTGCGGCAGGTCGCGGATGAACCCGACCGTGTCCGACAGCACCACCGAACCCGCGCCGTCGATCCAGATGCGCCGCGTGGTGGTGTCCAGGGTGGCGAACAGCTGGTCCGCGGCATAGGCCCCGGCGCGCGTCATGGCGTTGAACAGCGTGGACTTGCCGGCGTTGGTGTAGCCCACCAGCGAGACCGACAGCGCGCCGCCGCGCGCCCGCGCCCGGCGCTGCGTGACCCGCTGGCGCTCGACCCGGTCCAGGCGCTCGCGCAGCACCTTGACCTTGGCGCCGATCATGCGGCGGTCCATTTCGAGCTGCGCCTCGCCCGGCCCGCGCATGCCGATGCCGCCGCGCTGCCGCTCCAGGTGGCTCCACATGCGCGTCAGGCGCGTGGCCAGGTGCTGCAGCTGGGCCAGCTCGACCTGCAGCTTGCCTTCGTGGCTCTTGGCGCGCAGCGCGAAGATATCCAGGATCAGCGCCACGCGATCGACCACGCGCAGGTTGAATTCGCGCTCGAGGTTGCGCTGCTGCGCCGGCGACAGCGGCTGGTCGAACAGGATGATGTCGGCCAGCAGCGCGCCGGCCATCGCCACGCCCTCCTCGACCTTGCCCGAACCGATGAAGAACTTGGCGTCGGGCCGGTCGCGCCGCGCCGTCAGCGTGCCGACGATCTCGGCGCCGGCGCCCTTGGCCAGCATGGCGAACTCCTCGGCGTGGGCCGGGTAGTCAGGATTGCCGAGATCGACGCTGATGATCAGTGCGCGCATACATGCACCATTTTGGAGCCAAAGCGAAAATGCCCGCCGGCGCTGGCCGCGCGGCGGGCAATCAAGGGTAATGCTGGAGCGAGGCGATTATTCAGCGGGAACTTCCACCTGGAAATTGACGGCGCGCGCCGGAACCACGGTGGAGATGGCGTGCTTGTACACCATCTGGGTCACGGTATTGCGCAGCAGCACGACATACTGGTCGAACGATTCGATCTGCCCCTGAAGCTTGATGCCGTTTACCAGGTAGATGGACACGGGCACGTGTTCCTTGCGCAGCGTGTTCAGAAACGGATCTTGCAAAGTTTGCCCTTTATTGCTCATTGGCCAGGCTCCATTTGTTTGTTTTAAGTGGCGGCACAGTACGCCGAAATCAGTACTCTACAGGGTTTTCCCGGGCGGTGCCACTTGCGATATACGCAAATATGACACCAGAGTTTTCAGGAAATTCCCCAGTGCGCGTCACAACGAAAAAATTTTCTTCAGCGCGCTGATCAAGGCCTCGCATTGGGCGTCCGTGCCCACCGTGATGCGCAGGAATTGATCGATACGGGCCTGCCGGAAGTGGCGCACCAGGATGCTGCGTTCGCGCAGCTGGCCGGCCAGCTGCGCCGCGTCATGCTCCGGGTGGCGCGCGAACACGAAATTGGCCGCCGAGGGCAGCACGTCGAACCCCAGCGCCCGCAGATCGGCGCTCATGCGCTCGCGCGTGGCCATCACGGCCTGGCGCGTCTGGTCGAAGTACGCCTGGTCCTGCATGGCGGCCTGCGCGCCGGCCGACGCGAGCCGGTCTATGGGATAGGAGTTGAAGCTGTTCTTGACCCGCTCCAGGCCGTCGATGAGCGCCCGGCTGCCCACCGCGAAACCGACGCGCAGGCCGGCAAGCGAGCGCGACTTGGACAAGGTCTGGACCACCAGCAAGTTGTCGTGGCGTTCGACCAGCGGCGCGACCGACTCGGCGCCGAAGTCGACATAGGCCTCGTCCACCACCACGACGGTGTCGCGGTTGGCGGCCACGATGCGCTCGACCTCGTCGCGCGCGAGGGCGCGGCCGGTCGGGGCATTGGGATTGGGGAAAATGATCCCGCCGGCGGCCTGGTCGCCGGGCTGGTAGTCGGCCGGGTCGATGCGGAAGTCATCGGTAAGCGGCACGACCTGATAGGGAATCTCGTACAGGCCGCAGTAGACGGGATAGAAGCTGTAGCTGATATCCGGAAAACGCACCGGCCGCCCATGCCTGAACAGCGCCATGAAGACGTGCGCCAGCACCTCGTCGGAACCGTTGCCCACGAACACCTGGTCGGGCTGCACGCCGACGGCCGCGGCAATCGCGCCGCGCAGGTCGTCCGAGGCCGGATCCGGGTACAGCTTGAGCATGTCGCCGGCCGCCGCGGCGATGGCCTGCAGCACCTTGGGCGACGGCCCGTACGGGTTCTCGTTGGTATTCAGCTTGACCAGGTCCGGCAGCTTGGGCTGCTCGCCTGGGACATAGGGACTGAGCGTCCCGACCACGGGACTCCAGTAGCGGCTCATGGATCAGTTTTCCTGGACGTAGGGATTGCGCGACGACTTGAACTCGATGCGCAGCGGCGTACCGGCCAGGTCGAAGGCATTGCGAAAGCGCGTCTCCAGGTAGCGGCGGTACGAATCGGGCACCGCGTCCAGCGCGTTGCCATGGATCACGATGAGAGGCGGGTTCTGTCCACCCTGGTGCGCGTAGCGCATCTTGGGGCGGAAAATGCCCTTGCGCGGCGGCGGCTGCTGTTCGACGGCGGCCTGCAATTCGCGCGTCAGCCGGGGCGTGGACAGCTTGGCGAAAGCCGCCGCGTGCGCGGCGTTGACCGACTTCAGCAAGGGCTTGACGCCCTGCCCCTTGAGCGCCGAAATCGTGTGCATGCGCGCAAAGCCGAGAAAGCGCAGCTTGCGCTGGAACTCCCGCTCGATGCGCTCGCGCTGGTCGCTGTCCAGGCCGTCCCACTTGTTGATGGCCACCACCACGGCGCGGCCGGTCTCGAGCACGAAGCCGGCGATGTGGGCATCCTGTTCGGACACCTCGGCCTGCGCGTCGATCATCAGCAGCACCACGTTGCTGGCCTCGATGGCCTGCAGCGTCTTGATGACCGAGAACTTCTCGATCGCCTCGAACACCTTGCCGCGCTTGCGCAGGCCGGCGGTGTCGATCAGGGTGTACTTCCTGCCGTCGCGCTCGAAGTCGATCTCGATCGCGTCGCGCGTGGTGCCGGGCATGTCGAAGGCGATCACGCGCTCTTCGCCCAGCAGCGTATTGATCAGGGTGGACTTGCCCACGTTGGGCCGGCCGACGATGGCCAGCTTGATGCGGTGGTCGACGACATCCTGCTCGAGCTGTTCGCCGGTGTCGACCGGCGGCGCGACCAGGCCGCTCAGGGCGACCTCGATCAGGTCGACGATGCCGTCGCCGTGCGCGGCCGAAATCGGATGCGGCTCGCCCAGGCCCAGCTCGTGGAAATCGCTGGTGGCGTTGCCCACGCCCATGCCTTCGGCCTTGTTGACCGCCAGCAGCACGCGCTGCTGGCCGGACTTGCGCAGCAGGCGCGCGATCTCGTGATCGTGCGCATTGACGCCCGCCCGCGCATCGACCAGGAACACCACCACGTCGGCCTCGGCGATGGCCTGGCGCGTCTGGCGCGCCATCTCGGCCAGGATGCCGTCCTTGGCGACCGGTTCGAAGCCGCCCGTGTCGATCACCAGGAAGGGCGTGTCGCCCACCCTGCCCTCGCCGTAGTGGCGGTCGCGGGTCAGGCCGGAGAAATCGGCCACCAGCGCCGCGCGAGAGCGCGTCAGGCGGTTGAAGAGGGTCGACTTGCCCACATTGGGACGGCCGACCAGGGCAACGACAGGCTTGAAAGACACGGTATGAGGCTTGCTCTAGGAAAAGTTCAGTTGGCGCGGACCATCACCAGGCTGCCATTGCCGGTCTGCACCAGCACGCCCTGGGAGGTGGTCTGCGGCGGCGAGACAATGGCGCCCCCGCCCACCGACAGCCGCGCCAGCAGGCGGCCGTCGCTACGCGACAGGAAATGGACATAGCCTTCGAAGTCGCCCACCGCCACGGCCTCGCCGAGCAAGGCCGGCGCGGTCAGCAGGCGATTCTTCAACTCGGCCTGTTTCCATACGTTGTTGCCGCTGTCCAGCGCGAAGGCGCTGACCACGCTGCCCTGGTCGGGCGCGTAGGCGAAGCGGTCGTCGATGACCATGCCGCTGGCGCTGGAGAAATCCTTGGCCCAGATGGGGCGTCCGCCCGCCGACACGTCGAAGCACACGATACGGCCCTGGTAGGCGACCGCGCACATCAGGCGGCCGGCGATACGCGGGGCGCCCACCACGTCGGTCAGGCGCTCGAGGTCGCTGGCGCCGCGCGGCGTGGCCACCGTGCCTTCCCATTGGACGTTGCCGGTGGCGCTGTTGATGGCCAGCAGCTTGCCGCCCGGCAGGCCGCTGATGACCAGGCCCTCGGCCAGCACCATCTGCGCGGCGCTGCGCAGCGCCAGCGCCGGGCCCGGCCGCTGCATGCTCCACATGCGCTCGCCGTTCTCGGCGTTGAAGGCCTGGATGCGGTAGTCGCCGCTGCGCACCACGACCACCCCATAGCCGACCACCGGCGGAATGGCGACGTCGCTGGTGGCGCGGGCGCGCCATTTGATCTTGCCCGTATCGTCGAAGGCGATGACCTCGCCGTCGGGCGTGGCCACCGCGGTGGTCTGGCCGTCGCTGCCGGCGCCCGCCGACAGCTTGGCGTCGGCCGAGGATTTCCAGATGGCCCGGCCGCTGAGCAGGTCGAACTTGCCGACCGACCCGTCGGGCGTGGCGGCGTAGATCGACTCGCCCAGCACCGTGGGCGCGAAGCCCAGGCCCGAACCGCTGCCGACCGAGGCCGTCCAGGCCGTGCGCACCGACATGCCGGGCGCATATTGCGTAAGCTCGGCGGGTTTGTAGCGATCGTCGTCGCTGGAGAACATCGAGCAGCCGCTCAGGGCCAGCAGGCCCGTCAGCACGACGGCGCCGCGCCACGCGCGGCCGGGGCGGGAATTACGCATCAAGATCAGGCTCCGCTCAAGGCATCGAGTTTCAGTTGCACGACCTGCGTCAACGGGTTGCTGGTTCCCAGGCCGTCGATCGCGCTTTGCCATGCCGCGCGCGCTTCATCGCGCTTGCCCTGCGCGGCCAGCACGTCGCCGCGCCGGTCGGCGAACAGGGCCGCGAAGGACGCCGGCGGGTTGTTCAACTGCGCAAGCGCCGCATCGTATTGCTTCTGGTCCAGCAGGATGCCGGCCAGGCGCAGGCGGGCGACGGGCTGCAGGGCCGGCTGCTTGGCCTGCGCGGCCAGCCATTCGAGCTGCTCGCGCGCGCCGTCGACGTCCTGCTGGCTTTGCAGCGCCTGGGCCGCGATCAGCACGCCGCGGCCGGCGTAGCCGGTGGCCGGATAGTCGCTGCGCAGCGTGGCGGCCGCGGCCTTGATGCGCGTGGCGGCATCGGCGCCGCCCAGGCGGGCGGCGTCCTCGAGCGCCTCGAAATAGCCCATGGCCTGGTTGGCGCGGTAGTTCTGGTAGGCCTTCCAGCCCGACCAGCCGCCCCATGCCAGCACCACCAGCGTGGCCAGCGTCAGGATCAGCGTGCCGTAACGCGCCCACCAGGCCCGGATTGCGTCGAGTTTTTCCTGTTCTTCGAGATCGTATGCCATGCTAACCCTTGGATTTCAAAACATCGGCCAACTGCGCCAGCGGCACCTGCTGCTGCGCCGCCTCGGCGCCGACCGGCCCGCGCAGGTGCTTGATGCTGGCGGTGCGGCTGGCCACTTCGTCGCCGCCAAGAATAACCGCAATACGCGCGCCGCTGGCGTCGGCGCGCTTGAATTGCGCCTTGAAGCCGGCCGGGCCCGCGTGCACGATGACATCCAGGCCGGCGTCGCGCAGCTGCTCGCCCACCTGGGCCGCCAGCCGCTGGCCTTCCTCGCCCTGGTGCACGATATAGACCTCGCACTCGGCCGGCTGTTCGATCTCGACGCTTTGCTCCCAGAGGTCGAGCAGGCGCTCCATGCCGATGGCGAAGCCCACCGCCGGCGCCGGCTTGCCGCCCAGCAGCTCGATCAGGCCGTCATAGCGCCCGCCCCCGCATACCGTGCCTTGCGCGCCCAGGCGATCGGTCACCCACTCGAACACGGTCAGGTTGTAGTAGTCCAGCCCGCGCACCAGGCGCGGATTGAGGCGGTATTCGATACCCGCGTCGGCCAGGCGCTGGCACACGCCATCGAAATGGCTGCGCGATTCCTCGCCAAGGAAATCGAACAAGCGCGGGGCGCTATCGGCCATTTCCTGCATGGCAGGGTTCTTGGTGTCCAGCACCCGCAAGGGGTTGCTGTACATGCGGCGGCGGCCATCCTCGTCGAGGACGTCCTGGTGGCGCTCCAGATGCTCGATCAACGCGGCGCGGTGGGCGGCGCGCTCGGCCGGCTGCCCGAGCGAGTTCAGCTCCAGGCGGACATCCTGCAGGCCCAGCAGCTTCCAGAGCCGGGCCAGCATGACGATCATTTCGGCATCGACATCGGGGCCGGCAAAGCCCAGCGCCTCGACGTCGATCTGGTGGAACTGGCGGTAGCGGCCCCGCTGCGGACGCTCGTGGCGGAACACGGGACCGATCGCGTAGACCCGGTGCGGCCGGTCGTACAGCATGTTGTGTTCGATGCTGGCGCGCACGATGCCTGCGGTCATCTCCGGACGCATCGTCAGCGAGTCGCCGTTGAGCGCGTCCGTGAAGGTGTACATCTCTTTCTCGACAATGTCCGTGACTTCGCCGATGCCCCGGGCAAACAGCCTGGTGTGCTCGAGCACCGGCGTGCGCACATTGCGATAACCGTAGCCGCGCAGCCAGCCACGCACGATATCTTCGAATTTTTCCCAGCGGGCGCTGGGGCCCGGCAGCACGTCGTTCATGCCCCGGATGGCGGAGACTTTCTGGAAAACTTGCGTCATCTTCGTCATGCCCGCCACACCCGCAGCGAAGCGGGCCTGGCGGCTTGGTCCCTTATTCCTGATGAATGATGCCGGCGCCGTAGCGGCGCGCGACGTAGTCTTCGACGATGGCCTGGAATTCCTGGGCGATATGGTCGCCCTTGAGCGTGACCGTGCGCTCGCCGTCGATGAAAACCGGCGCGGCGGGCACCTCGCCCGTGCCGGGCAGGCTGATGCCGATGTCGGCGTGCCGGCTTTCGCCCGGCCCGTTGACCACACAGCCCATCACCGCGACATTCATGCTCTCGACGCCGGGGTAGCGCGTGCGCCACAAGGGCATCTGCCGGCGCAGGAACGACTGGATGCTGTCGGCAAGTTCCTGGAAGAAGGTGCTGCTGGTGCGCCCGCAGCCCGGACACGCCACCACCATGGGCGTGAACGCGCGCAAGCCCATGGTCTGCAGGATTTCCTGCGCCACGATGACTTCGCGGGCCCGGTCCCCGCCCGGTTCGGGCGTCAGCGAGATTCGAATGGTGTCGCCGATGCCTTGTTGCAGCAGCACGGCCAGCGCCGCCGTGGAGGCGACGATGCCCTTGCTGCCCATGCCGGCTTCGGTCAGGCCCAGGTGCAGCGGATAGTCGCAGCGCGCGGACAGGTCGCGGTAGACGGCGATCAGGTCCTGCACATGGCTGACCTTGCACGACAGCACGATGGCGTCGGAACGCAGGCCGAGCTCCTCGGCGCGGCGCGCATTGCTGATGGCCGAGACCACCAGGGCGTCGCGCATGACGGCCCGGGCCTCCCAGGGCTGCGCACGCCGGCTGTTCTCGTCCATCTTGCGCGCCATCAGCTCGTGATCGAGGCTGCCCCAATTCACGCCGATGCGCACGGGCTTGTCGTGGCGGCACGCCACTTCGATCATCTGGGCGAAATTGTCGTCGCGCCGCTTGCCGCCGCCCATGTTGCCCGGGTTGATGCGGTACTTGGACAGCGCCTGCGCGCACTCGGGGAACTGCGTCAGCAGCTTGTGGCCGTTGTAGTGGAAATCGCCCACCAGCGGCACGTCGACGCCCATGCGATCGAGCTGTTCGCGGATGGCGGCGACTTCGCGCGCGGCCTCGGGGGTGTTGACGGTGATGCGCACGATCTCGGAGCCGGCCTGGGCCAGTTCCTTGACCTGGATGGCGGTGGCCATCGCGTCGGCGGTGTCGGTATTGGTCATGGACTGCACGACCACGCTGGCATTGCCGCCCACGGTGACCGTGCGCCCGCCCCACTGCACCCGCACGGCGCGCGTGGCGCGGCGCGGCGCCGCGCCGGCGTCCGGCGGCGGCGCATCCTGGCAGGGCATAGAGCTATCTTGCATGTATCGCACCCGTTGTTACTGGGTCACCGGAGAAAACCATTGCGCCGGCAGCCACTCCTGCGGCAGCCAGCCTTGCCAAAAAGCATAGGCCACCCCGGCGGCGACCACCACGAGGATGGCGAGCAGCCATCCCCAGGAACCGGAGGAGCGCTCGTCATCGACCGAGATATTGACGCCGGCCGGACGCAGGCCCTGTCCGCCGCGCGGCGCCAGCCTGGCCGGCGCGGGCGCGCGCGCCGCCTCGAGATCCAGCGAATCGACCACGGCCTGGGCGTCGGCGCCCAGCATGCGGGCGTAGTTGCGCACCAGGCCGCGCAGCGACACGCCCTTGGGCAGGGCTTCCCAGCGTTCTTCCTCGAGCGCCTGGATCATGCGCGTCGAAAACTTGATGCGGCTGGAGACCTCCTCGAGCGACCAGCCCTTGGCCTGGCGCAGCGTCCGCAGCGCCGAACCCACCGTAGGCGCCGCGGCACCGGGAGCGATTGCGGCGGGCGTGGCGGCCGAAACGGAATCCTGCGTCATGCGTGCACCTGTTGGATGGGAATGGTTCGGGTGGCGTTGCGTTCAGTGATGCGCGTGCGATCGCGCACTTCGCCGGCCAGCTGGCCACAGGCCGCGTCGATATCATCGCCGCGCGTCTTGCGCACCGTGGTGACGATGCCGGCATCCATGAGGCGCTGGGCGAATACCTTGACTCGCGCCGACGGCGAACGCTTCAGGCCGGAGGCCGGGAAAGGATTGAAGGGGATCAGATTCAGCTTGCAGCGCACCTGGCGCGCCAGCTGGATCAGTTCCCGGGCATGCTGGTCGGTATCGTTGATGCCGTCCAGCATGCAGTATTCGAAAGTGATGAAATCGCGCGGCGCATGGGCGAGATAGCGCTCGCAGGCGGCCAGCAGCGCGTTCAGGGGGTATTTCCTGTTGAGCGGAACCAGCTCGTCGCGCAGCGCATCGTTGGGCGCGTGCAGGGACACGGCCAGCGCCACCGGGCAGTCCTGGGACAGGCGGTCCATCATGGGCACCACGCCCGAGGTCGAGACGGTGACGCGCCGCCGCGACAGGCCGTAGGCGTTGTCGTCGAGCATCAGGCGCAGCGCGGGCAGGACCTGGTCGTAGTTGAGCAGGGGTTCTCCCATGCCCATCATCACCACGTTGCTGATGACGCGCGTGTCCTCGCCGGCCTTGCCGCCGGGCAGCCTGGCGGTATCCACCGCGGCCTCGAGTACGCGCTTGGCCCACCACAGCTGGCCGATGATCTCGCTGGCGCGCAGATTGCGGTTGAAGCCCTGGTGGCCCGTGGAGCAAAAGCGGCAATTGACCACGCAGCCGGCCTGGCTGGAAATGCACAGGGTGCCGCGGTCGTCCTCGGGGATGAAAACGGTTTCGATGGCATTGCCCTGGCCGACGTCGAACAGCCACTTGCGCGTGCCGTCGGACGAACGCTGCTCGGTATTGACCGGCAGCGCCTCGATCACGCAGTCCCGCGCCAGCTGCGCGCGGAAATCGCGCGCCAGGTCGGTCATGGCGTCGAACGAATCGGCGCCGCGCTGGTGCACCCAGCGCTGCAATTGCCGGGCGCGAAACGGCTTGCCGCCCCACTGCCCCACCAGCTCGGACAATGCGGCGCCATCCAGGCCCAGCAAATTGACGCGTTCGACGGATTCCATGATCGGTTCAGGCGTTATATCCGGGAATCAACGGCTGTGGATGTTGATTTCGGGAAAGAAGAAAGCCACTTCGACGGCGGCCGTCTCGGGCGCGTCCGAGCCGTGCACGGCGTTGGCGTCGATGCTGTCGGCGAAGTCGGCGCGGATGGTGCCCGGCGCGGCCTTCTTGGGATCGGTGGCGCCCATCAGGTCGCGGTTCTTCTGGATGGCGCTTTCGCCTTCGAGCACTTGCACGAAGACCGGGCCGGAGACCATGAAGTCGACCAGGTCCTTGAAGAAGGGGCGCTCTTTGTGCACGGCGTAGAAACGCTCGGCGTCGGTGCGCGACAGTTGCTGCATGCGGGCGGCGATCACCTTCAGGCCGGCCTGCTCGAAGCGGGCGACGATCTGGCCGACGACGTTCTTGGCGACGGCGTCGGGCTTGATGATCGAAAGGGTGCGTTCGATGGACATGAAAACTCCAGGATCTGACTAAAGAATATATTTCCGAGGGGCTATGACGCTCAAATCCGCGCAGCCTGCTGCCCGGGCGCCCGGGGCGGCGCGCCGCCGCGGGCGGCCTGCGCCATGGGCGCGCGAAACGCCCGATAGGCTCGGGCCGAACGTCAAAGCAAGGATTCGCGACTGCACACCGATCAGATTTTCCCAATAAAAACAGGCACTTCTAAAAGGTTTACAGTAACCGGGTATTCTAACACGCCGGCAAGAACGTATTACATCCTAAAATCTACCGTTTGCTTGCCCCCTATTCTTCCCAGGCTGACCGCCGGAACCCGCAATGACTGACGCCGCACCCAATCAACCCGTGAACGAATCCCAGGAACTGTCCAAGAGCTTTGAACCCGCCGAAATCGAAACCCGCTGGTACGACGAGTGGGCCAGGCGCGGCTACTTCGACGCCGGCCAGCACGTAGAAACGGGGACCGACCCCCAGCCCTACGTCATCCAGTTCCCGCCCCCCAACGTCACGGGCACCCTGCACATGGGCCATGCGTTCAACCAGACCATCATGGATGGCCTGGTGCGCTACCACCGCATGCTGGGCGACGACACCGTGTTCGTGCCCGGCACCGATCACGCCGGCATCGCCACCCAGATCGTGGTCGAGCGCCAGCTCGATGCCCGGAAGGTTTCGCGCCATGACCTCGGCCGCGAGAAATTCGTGGAAAAAGTCTGGGAATGGAAAGAACAGTCCGGCAGCACGATTACCGGCCAGGTTCGCCGCCTCGGCGCATCGGCCGACTGGCCGCGAGAGTACTTCACCATGGACGCGCGCATGTCGCGCGGGGTGGCCGAGACCTTCGTGCGCCTGTACGAGCAAGGACTGATCTACCGCGGCAAGCGCCTGGTCAACTGGGATCCGAAGCTGCTGACAGCCGTATCGGACCTTGAGGTGCAGTCCGAGGAAGTGGATGGCCACATGTGGCACATCCTCTACCCCTTCGTCGATGGCCCGCAGACCATCACCGACGAGGACGGCAACACCGTCACGCTGCGCGGCATGACGATCGCCACCACGCGCCCGGAAACCATGCTGGCCGACGGCGCGCTGTGCGTGCACCCCGACGATCCGCGCTACAGGCACCTGGTCGGCAAGCTGGTCGAACTGCCCTTGTGCGACCGCAACATTCCCATCATCGCGGACGATTTCGTCGACCCCGACTTCGGCACCGGCTGTGTCAAGATCACCGGCGCGCACGACTTCAACGACTACGCCTGCGCGCTGCGCCACGACATTCCGCTGATCGTCATCTTCACGCTCGACGCCCACATCAACGAGAACGGCCCCAAGCAGTTCCAGGGCATGGAGCGCTACGAAGCGCGCCAGGCCGTGGTGGCCGAGCTGCAGGCGCAGCAGTACCTGGTGAAGGTCGAGCCGCACAAGATGATGCAGCCCAAGGGCGACCGCACCGGCGTCGTGCTCGAGCCGATGCTGACCGACCAGTGGTTCGTCGCCATGAGCAAGCCCGCCCCGGCCGGCACGCTCAACCCCGGCAAGAGCATCACCGAGGTGGCGCTGGACGCGGTGGCCGATGGCCGCATCGCGTTCTACCCCGAGAACTGGACCACGATCTACAACCAGTGGCTCAACAATATCCAGGACTGGTGCATCTCGCGCCAGTTGTGGTGGGGCCACCAGATCCCGGCCTGGTACAGCGAGGACGGCCAGGTGTTCGTGGCGCGCTCCGAGGAAGAGGCGCGGGAACAGGCGCGCGCCGCCGGCGTGGCCGGCCCGCTGACGCGCGACCCGGACGTCCTCGACACGTGGTTCTCGTCGGCCCTGGTGCCCTTCACCACCTTCGGCTGGCCCGAGGACACGCCGGACCTGCGCCGCTACCTGCCCTCCAGCGTGCTGGTCACCGGCTTTGACATCATCTTCTTCTGGGTCGCGCGCATGGTCATGCTGACCATGCACATGACCGGCAGCGTGCCGTTCAAGCACGTGTACGTGCACGGCCTGATCCGCGACGCCGACGGCCAGAAGATGAGCAAGTCCAAGGGCAATACGCTCGATCCGGTCGATCTCATCGACGGCATCGACCTGGACGGCCTGGTGCGCAAGCGCACCTTCGGCCTCATGAACCCCAAGCAGGCCGGCGCCATCGAGAAAGCCACGCGCCGCCAGTATCCCGACGGCATTCCCGCGTTCGGCACCGACGCGCTGCGCTTCACCATGGCGGCCTACGCCACCCTGGGACGCAATATCAACTTCGACCTGAAGCGCTGCGAAGGCTACCGCAACTTCTGCAACAAGCTGTGGAACGCCACCCGCTTCGTGCTGATGAACACCGAAGGGCACGAGCTGGGCGGCGACGGCGGCGAACTCTCGTTTGCCGACCGCTGGATCGTCAGCCAGCTGCAGGCGCTGGAAGCCGAGGTCGAGCGCGGCTTCGCCGACTATCGCTTCGACAACGTGGCCAACGCGCTGTACCGCTATGTATGGGACGAATACTGCGACTGGTACCTGGAACTGGCCAAGGTGCAGATCCAACAGGGCACGCCGGCCCAGCAGCTGGGCACCCGCCGCACGCTGATCCGCGTACTGGAGGCGGTGCTGCGCCTGGCCCACCCCATCATCCCGTTCATCACCGAAGAACTGTGGCAGAAGGTCGCGCTGGTCGCCGGCAAGCGGACCGCCGGCGCAGTGGCCAGCGTCAGCGTGCAGCCCTACCCGCGCGCCAATCCGCAGGCCGTCGACGCCGAGGCGGAGGCCGCGGTGGCCGAGCTGAAGGCCCAGGTCGAGGCCGTGCGCGCGCTGCGCGGCGAAATGAACCTGTCGCCGGCCCAGCGCGTGCCATTGGTGGCCGAAGGCTCCATCGACGTCCTGTCGCGCAATGCGCCCTACCTGGCGGCGCTGGCCAAGCTGAGCGAGGTCGAGGTGGTGGCCGCCCTGCCCGACGCCGGCGCGCCGGTGCAGGTGGTGGGCGACGCCCGCCTGATGCTGCATGTCGAAATCGACGTAGCGGCCGAATGCGCGCGCCTGGACAAGGAGATCGCGCGCCTGGAAGGCGAAATCGCCAAGGCGAACGGCAAGCTGGGCAACGCCAGCTTCGTCGAGCGCGCGCCGGCGGCCGTGGTCGAACAGGAGAAGGCGCGCCTGGCGCAATTCAGCGAAACGCTGGACAAGGTGCGCGGCCAGCGCATCAAGCTGGGCGCCTGAACGCAAAAAGCCCCCGGCACGGCCGGGGGTTCTTCTTGCCCACGCCAATCGCCATGGACGCGGCGGCGCTTGCGCGGTTCAGAACGCGTAGGTCAGGCCCACGCCGCCGAAGTAGTTGGTCGAACGCTCGCTCACGGGGCTGTCGCGGGCGTCGCCGAACAGGGTGTTGACCCCGGCCGTGGCATTGACGGCCCAGCGCTGGTCCAGGCGGTGCGTCCAGGACGCGAAGAGCCCGCCGGACTTGAATCCCGACGAGGCCGAGTAGCGGCGCAACCCGGCCTCGCTGCGCGCGGCCTGGGAGGCGCTGATGCCGTACCAGGTGCGCATGTAGTCGTCGCTGGCCCACTCGGTGCGCGCGCCCACCGAGACGCTGTCGCGCCCCGTCTGCCAGATGCGGTAGGTGGCGCGCAGCTCTCCCACGCCGCCGTAGCCGCTGCGCGCCGCCTGGCGGTATGCGGCGCCCAGGCCCAGCGCGCCATGCTGCCATTCGATGTAGGCGCCGTAGGTCGCGTGCATGTCGATGTCGCCCAGGCCATGGAGAATGGCCGAATCGTCGGCGTCACGCCCCAGGTGCGCGCCCACGAACACGCCGGCATGCACCTGTTCGCCGAGCTGCCATTTGAGGCCGGCGCTGGGCAGCCCGGCGCGCGGCGAAATGAAGAAAGGCCCGTTCTCGTAATGGATGAGGGGCACCGGCAGGAAGCGGTAGTCCTTCGCGCCCTCGTAGCGCGGCGCCACCGCGGCCGACATGCCGATGTAGTTCTGGGCCTGCGCCGCCGTGCCCAGCGTGCCGGCCAGGCACACGACGGTCGCGCGCCACCATGCGTGCTTCATTGTCATTCCTTGGAAAACCGGGGCGCCGCGCTGGCGGCCTGCCCCAACGGCGCGATTGTGCGCGCCGCGTTTTAAATTCTTTTTAATCGGCGGCTGCGACACTGGACGCAGACAGCCCGGCGACACGACATGACTCATTTGCTATTGGTGGAAGACGACCCGATGCTGGGCGACGCGCTGCAAACCGCGCTGCAGCGCGAACTCGGCGCCCGGGTCGATTGGGTGCGCGACGGCGCGCAGGCGCAGCTTGCGCTGGTCGACCACGCCTACCAGCTGATCCTGCTGGACATCGGCCTGCCCGGACCGTCCGGGCTCGCACTGCTGCGCGCGCTGCGCGAAGGCTACGACACCACGCCGGTGCTGCTGGTGACCGCGCGCGACCAGCTCAGCGACCGCATCCGCGGCCTGGACGGCGGGGCCGACGACTACATCGTCAAGCCGTTCGAACTGGACGAATTGCTGGCGCGCCTGCGCGCCGTGCTGCGCCGCAGCCACAACCAGGTGGCCCCGCTGATGCGGCACGGCGAACTGCTGGTGGACCCCGCGGCGCGCCAGGTGTCGCGCGCGGGCCGGCCCGTCGCGCTCAGCCAGAGCGAATACCGCACTCTGCTGGCGCTCATGCAGCGGCGCGGCCGCACGGTCTCGCGCGAGCAGCTGGAGCACGACGTCTACGGCGCCAGCGTGGCGCTGGAAAGCAACACGGTCGCCGTGTACGTGCACCAGTTGCGGCGCAAGCTGGGCGACGACCTGATCGAGACGGTGCATGGCTACGGCTACCGTATCGGCCAGGAAGGCGCATGAAATCGCTCAAGCGCCGCATCCTGACCGCGGTACTGGCCGCGCTGCTGCTGAACTGGGGAGTCTGGCTGGGCTGGCAGGCCTTCGAAATGGGCCGGCGCGAAACCGGCACCTGGGACGCCCGGCTGCGCGATGTGGCCAGCCAGGCCATGCTGTCCATGCCGCTGGACATCATGGAGCGTTCCGAGCCGACCGGCTTCCGCCTGCCCGAGCCGGCGCCGACCAGCGAGCTGCGCATGAGCTTCCAGATATGGAGCATGGCGTCGCGCCGCCAGATCGTGCACAGCGTCAATGCGCCGCCCGGCCCGCTCAACCCGGCCTTCGCCGACGGCTATGCCGACGTCGAGCTGGACGGAGAGCCATGGCGCGTCTACAGCGTGACCGACGCCGAAGGCCGGATACAGGCGCAGGCCGGCCATTCGCTGGCCGCGCGCCGCGGCGACATCCTGCAGTGGCTGGGCGCCAGCCTGAAGGCCTCGGCCCTGCTGTTCCTGTTCCTGGCCCTGAGCATACTGCTGGCGATCGACCGCGCCATGCGGCGCCTGGACCATGTCGGCCGCGCCGTCCAGCAACGCGATCCGCTGGATCTCGCCCCCCTGCCCGACGGCGACGTGCCGGCCGAACTGCGGCCGCTGATCACGGCGATCAACCGGCAGTTCGCGCGCGTGCACACGGCGCTGGCGCGCGAACGGCGCCTGATCGCCGACGCGGCGCACGAGCTGCGCACCCCCCTGGCCGCGCTGAAGATGCAGGCCGAAGTCGCGCTCGGCGCGCGCCACGACGACGAACGGCACAGCGCGCTGTGCAAGCTGCTGGACGCGGCGCGGCGCGCCGCCCGCCTGTCCGAGCAGTTGCTCGACCAGGCCCGCCTGGACGCCATGGAGGCCACCGTGCCAAGCGGCGAAGTGGACCTGGCCGCGCTGACCGCCATGATCATCGCCGACTGCCAGGCGCGCGCGCAGGCCCGCCGCCAACGCATACAGCTCGACGTCCAGCCCGCTGCCGTGACCGGCGACCTGGACTCGCTCGGCATCCTGGCGAGCAACCTGGTCGACAACGCCCTGCGCTACACGCCCGAGGGCGGCCGGATCGTGGTGTACTGCGGCCCGCTGGGGAACGGCGCCGTCGGCCTGCGCGTGCTGGACAACGGCCCGGGCGTGCCCGCCGACCGGCACGCGCGCATCTTCGAGCGCTTCTATCGCCAGCCGGGACAGGCGCAACGCGGCGGCGGCATCGGCCTTTCGCTGGTGGCCCAGATCGCCCGCCTGCATCATGCCCGGATCGACTGCGGCCCCGGCCTGGACGGCCGCGGCTTCGGCATCGCCGTGGGCTTCGCGCCGCGCGGCTAGCGCACGAAGGATTGGCCAGCATGGGCCGCAACCGCTAGGATGTGGGATTCACTCTCCCAACAGGTGTACCGACATGACTGCTTCGATCTCCGCCCGCGTCGCCGAACTCGGCCTGGCCCTGGAACCGGCCAACGCCCCAGCCGCCAATTACGTGCCGTTCGTGCGCGACGGCAACCTCCTGTACATATCGGGACAGGTGCCGCGCGTGGGTGGCAAGCCCGTACACCTGGGCCGCCTTGGCGACAGCGTAAGCGACGAGGAAGGCGTGCAGGCCGCGCGCCAGGCCGCGCTGGGCGTGCTGGCGCAACTGGCGGCCGCCACGGGCGACCGCCTGCAAGGCGTGGCGCGCGTCGTGCGCCTGGGCGTGTTCGTGGCCGCGACGCCGGACTTCAATCGCCACAGCGCCATCGCGAACGGCGCATCGGACTTGATGGTCAATGTGTTCGGCGAAGCCGGGCGCCACGCGCGCAGCGCGGTGGGCGTCGCCTCGCTGCCCAACGGCGTGGCCGTCGAAGTCGAAGCCGTGATCGCGCTGGCCCAGGCCTGAGCCGCTCCAACGCCAGGATTGCGCCATGCCCGCAACGCTGACCGATGAGCTCGTCGCCACCCTGCGTGCCCGCACACCGGGCACGCAGGGCGCATTCATCCACTTCAACCACGCGGGCGCTTCGCTGCCTTCGGCCGGCACCTTGCAGGCCATCGAGACGCATCTGCGCCTCGAGGCCATGCAGGGGCCCATGGAAGCCGGCGCGCAGGCGCGCGAGCAGACCGAGCGAGCGCGCCTGCTGGCCGCCCGCCTGCTCAATGCCCAACCGGCCGAGATTGCGCTGACCACGGGCAATTCGGCGGGCTGGGGCGCGGCATTCGCCGCGCTCGGCCCCTGGCGGGCCGGCGACCGCATCCTGGTCGCCCGCCATGAATGGGGCGGCAACCTGGCGGCCATGCGCCTGGCCGCGCAGCGCGCCGGCGCGACAATCGAAACCATTGCCTCGGACGAAAGCGGCGCGGCGGACCCCGCGGCCTTGCTGGCCATGCTGGACGAGCGAGTGCGCCTGATCGCGCTGACATGGCTGCCGGCCAATGGCGGACTGGTCAATCCGGCCGCCGCCATCGGGCGCATTGCGCGGCGCCACGGCATCGCCTATTTCGTCGATGCTGCGCAGGCCATCGGGCAACTGCCCATCGATGTCGCCGAGGTGGGTTGCGACGTCCTGAGCGGCGCCGGCCGCAAGGCCTTGCGCGGACCGCGCGGGACCGGACTGCTGTATGTTCGGCAGGCTTTCCTGCAACGGCTTGCGCCCGCCTGGGTCGACACCTGGTCGGCGCCGCTGGGCGAGGATGGGACCCCCATGGTGCGCGGCGACGCCGCCCGTTTCGAGTCGGCCGAAAACAGCGTGGCGCTGCGCTGCGGCCTGGCCCACGCGCTGCACGAAGCGCTCGAGCTGGACATCGCGCCGATCCGCGCGCGCATCGACGCCGTGGCCACGCGCCTGCGCGCGCGCCTGGCCGCGCTCGACGGCATCACGCTGCTGGACCAGGGACGGGTGCGATCGGGGCTGGTTGCCTTCGATGTGGCAGGATGGCAGGCCGATGCGGTGCAACGCGACCTGGCGCGCCAGGGGATCGCGCTGGGCTGCAACGGGGTGGCCTATACGCCCCTGGACATGCAGGCGCGCGGGCTGCGGCAGATCGTCCGCGCTTCGGTCAGCTACCTGACCACCGAGGCCGAAATGGACGCGCTGGTCGATGCGCTGGCCGCGCTGGCGCGCCGCGCGCCCTAGCTTTCGCGCTCGCCCGCCAGGCTGGCCAGGAAGCGCTCGTCGGCCTTGCTGAGCCGGCCCTCGCCGCGCGCGCGTTCGATCAGTTCGGGGCGGCGGCTGGCGGTCAGGCGCAGGGATTGCTCGCGGCGCCAGCGCGCGATATTGGCATGGTGGCCGCTGAGCAGCGGCTGCGGCACCGGCGCGCCTTCGTACACTTCCGGACGGGTGTAGTGCGGACTGTCGAGCAGGCCGTCGAGCGCCGCGTTGAAGGAATCCTGCAGCGCGGAGTCGCCGTCGTTGAGCACGCCGGGCAGCAGACGCACCGCGGCGTCCATCATGGCCAAGGCGGCCAGTTCGCCGCCCGACAGCACGAAATCGCCCAATGACAGCTCATGCGTGACACAGCGCTCGATGAAACGCTGGTCCACGCCTTCGTAGCGTCCGCAAATGAAAATAGCGCCCGAGCCCGCCGCCAGCGTGGTGGCTTCGGCCTGGTCGTAGCGCCGGCCCGCCGGCGACAGCAGGATCACCGGCGCGGCCTGCAGTCCCTGCGCGGCACGGGCGGCCTGCGCGGCCGCCACCGCGGCCTCCAGCGGCGCGGCCATCATCACCATTCCCGGACCGCCGCCGTAAGGGCGGTCGTCAACCGTGCGGTGCACATCGTGGGTGAAGTCGCGCGGATTCCACGCGTGCAGCGCCCACAGGCCCTGCGCATGCGCGCGCCCCGTCACGCCCTGGTCGCGCACCAGGCCGAACATGTCGGGAAACAGCGTGACGACGTCGAAGCGCATCAGTAGTCCAGTGGCCAGTCGCTGTCGATGCGGCGCGCGGCCAGATCGACATGCCGGATATGGGCGCCCACGAACGGCACCAGTTCTTCGAGCGGACGACCTTTGGCGTCGACCAGCGGCACCGGCTCGGACTGGCCCGGCTGGATCTGCTGGCGCAGGACCTTGAGGACCGCATGCGCGCCATTGTCGAATACCTCGTCGACCACGCCCAGCAAACGGGACTCGCCGTCCGCGTCGCTGTAGAGCGCGCAGCCGATCAGGTCGACCCAGTAGTATTCGTCGTCGGCGGGCGCCGGAAAGGCGCTGCGCGCCGCCTGGACGAGGCAACCGCGCAAGGCCTCGGCCTGGTCGCGGTCGTCGATGCCTGCCAGCTGGGCCACCACCGCGCCGCCATGGACGCGCGCCTGCAGCACCTGGTAGGCGCGCGGCACGGACGCGACAACGCCCCGGGCCGCTTGCGGCGCGGGGCGAGTCAGCCACCAGTGAGAGACGGTGCGCAACACTTCGGCCTGTGCCGAGTGGGGCTGCACCTTTACCCAGCCTTTGACACCGTAGGCCGATGCAATGCGGCCCAGCTCGACCAGATCCGCGGGCGCCGCGCCGGAATGTGCGGCTTCAGACATGTGTCGTGTGTAGCAAAGTTGCGGACAAAGAAAGCGCTGACCCAGGCAGCGCTTTCAAGAAATGCGGGCGCCGGCGGGCATGGCAAAGCCCCGGCCAGACGCGCACGGGGGCACGGCCGGGGGTACGCTTACGCGCGCCCGCACCCGCCGCACCCGGCAGCGGGCTCAGGCAGCAGCCGAAACCTTGGCCGAGTATTCCTTGACCAGGCGCTCGACGGCGGGCGACAGCAGCGCGCCATTGCCGGTCCAGTATTGCACGCGGTCCAGGGCGATGCGCAGATTCTCGGTGCCTTCGGCGGCAACCGGGTTGTAAAAGCCAACGCGCTCGACGAAACGGCCATCGCGACGATTGCGCGAATCGGTAGCTACCAGGTTGTAAAACGGACGCTTCTTCGAGCCACCGCGGGCCAGACGAATCACCAGCATAGGTAATCCCTTGAATTGGTTGTGAAAAACGGGAAATTCTAGCACTTAAAGTTGCCTGGTGGCAACTGAAGTTGCGTTTTTCCCCTATGGACAGATAAAAAATGGGGCGAATGCCCGACTGCGC
This sequence comes from Bordetella genomosp. 6, assembly GCF_002119705.1. Classification (NCBI taxonomy): domain Bacteria; kingdom Pseudomonadati; phylum Pseudomonadota; class Betaproteobacteria; order Burkholderiales; family Alcaligenaceae; genus Bordetella; species Bordetella genomosp. 6. The sequence continues at coordinate 1,796,757 of NZ_CP021107.1, read as the reverse complement.
TGAACGCCGCCAGCGCCACAGGCGTATGCTTGCGTGACGCAATCGGGGGGATCGGCCACGCGGGCGGCCCCAAGGCCCCTCGCAAGCGGCGCGCCGGCCTGCCTGCAAAGGCAGCCGGCCCGGCAGGTATGCAAGCATACACCGCCCGCTGTTTCATCGCATCGACAAGGAGCTTTCCATCATGAAGCATTGCTCGATTCTTGCCCCGCTTACCCGCCTGGCTGCCTGCGGCGCCCTGGCCGCCATCCTGGCGGCCCCCTTGCCGGCGGCCGCGCGGGTCGGCGACGCCGCCCTGGTCTCGGTCACAGGCCAGATTACCGCGGTGGACCCCGCCACTCGCACGGTGACGGTGCGCGGTCCGCAGGGCAACGAAGTCCCCCTGCAGGCCGGCCCCGAAGTGCGCAATTTCGACCGCATCAAGGTGGGCGACACCATGCGGGTGGACTACTACGAATCCGTGTCGATCGCCACCCGCGCCAAGGGCAGCGGCGTGCCGGAAGTCCGCAGCGAGACCGTCGCCACCCGCGCCAAGGAGGGCGCCCTGCCGCAAGGCGCGGTGGGCCGCAGCACGACCATCACGGCCGAAATCTGGCACATCGCCAAGGATGGCCGCACGGTCATCCTGCAAGGCCCGCAAGGCGGCCGCGAGACCTTCCATTTGCGCAGCGCCGCCGCGCAGGAAAAGCTGCGCACCCTCAAGGAAGGCGACCTGGTCGACTTCACGGTGACGCGCGCGCTGGCCGCCGCCGTGCGCAACCGCTAGCCCCGCTCCTGCCCGCCTACGCAAACGGCCCGCTCGCGCGGGCCGTTTGCGTGCCGGCGGGCGCTCAGCGCCGCTGCAGGAAATGCTCGCCGCGGCCCTCGGCCTCGTGTTGCGCCAGCAAGGTATTGCCGGTCTGGCGCGCGAAGGCCTGGAAATCGCGGATGGCGTTGGGGTCGGTGGTGACCACCCGCAGCACCTGGCCGCTTTCCATTTGCGCCAGCGCCTTCTTGGCGCGCAGGATGGGCAGCGGACAGGTCAGTCCGCTGGCGTCGACCTCGTGCTGGTAGGACGGCAGGCCGCCGGTATCAGAGGCGCTCATCGACCCACTTCTGTACGCTGGCCACGGCAGCCGGCAGAGCCGCCAGGTCGGTGCCGCCGCCCATCGCCATATCGGGACGGCCCCCGCCCTTGCCGCCCACCTGGCCGGCTACGAAGCCGACCAGATCGCCGGCCTTGATGCGGCCGGTGAGGTCGGCCGTCACGCCGCCCACCAGGCTGATCTTGCCATCGGCCGAGCCGGCGGCAAGCAGGACCACGGCCGGCTTGAGGCGGTCCTTCAGGTTGTCGACCATGCCGCGCAACGCCTTGGGATCCACATCGCCGATGCTGGCGGCCAGCACCTTGATGCCCTTGACCTCGACCGTGGCCGTGGCGGCCAGGTCGTTGCCGGCGCTGGCGGCCAGCTTGGTCCGCGCCTGCTCGAGCTCTTTCTCGAGCGCCTTGAGCTGTTCCTGCACCTGGGCGATACGCTCGGGCAGCTCGTTCGCCGGGGCGCGCAGCACGCCGGCGGCGCGCTGCAGCAGCGCGTTCTGGTCCTGCACCCAGGCCAGCGCGTTGTCGCCGGTAATCGCCTCGATGCGGCGCACGCCCGCCGCCACGCCGCCTTCGGACACCACCTTGAACAGGCCGATGTCGCCGGTGCGCTGCACGTGCGTGCCGCCGCACAATTCGCGCGAGAAGCCGATGTCCAGCACGCGCACGGTATCGCCGTATTTCTCGCCGAACAGCGCCATCGCGCCGCCCTTGACGGCATCGTCGTAGGCCATGACCTGGGCCTGCGTGGCCTGGTTGGCCAGCACCTCGGCGTTGACGATGGCTTCCACGCGGGCGATCTGCTCGGCCGTCATGGGCGCGTCGTGCGCGAAATCGAAGCGGGTCTTGTCGGGGTCGACCAGCGAACCGCGCTGCTGCACGTGGGCGCCCAGCACTTCGCGCAGGGCCTTGTGCATCAGGTGCGTGGCGGAGTGGTTGCGCACCGTGCGGGCGCGGCGCACCGCGTCCACGCGCGCCAGCAAGGTGTCGCCGACCTTCAGCGCGCCGGCTTCGAGCGTGCCGTGATGGCCGAACACGCCGGGCTGGATCTTGAGGGTGTCGGCCACCGCGAACCGCACGCCGCCGGCCTCCAGCAGGCCGGTGTCGCCCACCTGGCCGCCGGACTCGGCATAGAACGGGGTGGCGTCGAGCACCACGACTGCGTCCTGCCCCGCCGACACCTGCTCGACCTGGGTGCCTTCGACGTACAGCGCCGTCACCTTGACGCCGCTCAATTCGAGGTTCTCGTAGCCTTCGAAGCGCGTCTCGGCGCCTTCGTAGCTCAGGCCCTCGGCCATCTTGAACTTGCCCGCGGCGCGCGCCTGCTCGCGCTGGCGTTGCATGGCCGCCTCGAAGCCGGCCATGTCCACCTCGACCTCGCGTTCGCGACAGATGTCGGCGGTGAGATCGACCGGAAAGCCATAGGTGTCGTACAGCGTGAACAACGTGGTGCCGTCCAGCTGCCCGCCCTTGGCGACCTTGGCCAGCGCGCCGTCCAGGATCTTCATGCCGTGTTCGAGCGTTTCGCCGAAGCGTTCCTCTTCCTGGCGCAGCACCTGCGCCACGCGCTCGGCCACCTGCGCCAGCTCGGGATAGGCGTCGCCCATCTCGGCCACCAGGTCCGGGACCAGGCGATGGAAGAACGGCTTGGTCTGGCCCAGCTTGTAGCCATGGCGCAGGGCGCGGCGCACGATGCGGCGCAGCACGTAGCCACGGCCTTCGTTGCTGGGAATGATGCCGTCGACGATGAGGAAGGCGCAGGCGCGGATGTGATCGGCAATGACCTTCAGGGAGTTATCGGCCAGGTCCTTCACGCCGGTCTCGCGCGCGGCGGCGGCGATCAGCTTCTGGAACAGGTCGATCTCGTAGTTGGAATGCACGTGCTGCAGCACGGCCGCGATGCGCTCCAGGCCCATGCCGGTATCCACGCACGGCTTGGGCAGGCGCTCCATGTTGCCGGCGGCGTCGCGCTCGAACTGCATGAACACCAGGTTCCAGATCTCGATATAGCGATCGCCGTCTTCCTCGGGCGAGCCCGGAGGGCCGCCCCAGATGTCCGGGCCATGGTCGTAGAAGATTTCCGAACACGGGCCGCAGGGGCCGGTGTCCGCCATTTGCCAGAAGTTGTCGGACGCATAGCGGGCGCCCTTGTTGTCGCCGATCCGGATGATGCGTTCGGTGGGCACGCCGACTTCCTTGGCCCAGATATCGTAGGCTTCGTCGTCTTCCTGGTAGACCGTGACCCACAGCTTCTCGGCCGGCAGCTTGTAGACCTGGGTCAGCAGTTCCCAGGCGTACTGGATGGCCTCGCGCTTGAAGTAGTCGCCGAAGCTGAAGTTGCCCAGCATCTCGAAGAACGTATGGTGGCGGGCGGTGTAGCCCACGTTCTCGAGGTCGTTGTGCTTGCCCCCGGCGCGCACGCTGCGCTGCGAGGACGTGGCGCGCGTGTAGGCGCGCGCTTCCTTGCCGGTGAACACATCCTTGAACTGCACCATACCCGAGTTGGTAAAGAGCAGCGTGGGGTCGTTGGCCGGCACCAGGGACGACGACGGGACGATCGTGTGGCCCTTGGATTGGAAGAATTGCAGGAACTTCTGGCGAATCTCAGAGGATTTCATCGTGGATGAATCGGGATTTTGGCGAATTTTTGATTATAGAGGGTCGGCAGACCGATGCCAGCGCCGCCGCCCTACCCCTTGTCCGGACGCACGCAGACGAAGCTGCTGAACCCCGGCGCGCCGTCCACCCGGTCGGTGGTCTGCGCCATGATGACCGACGTGTAACCCGGCGGGCACGAACACTGACCGGTGAGCGGGTTGCGGCTGGTATGGCCGCTGTACGAACGGCAGCCCGTGTGGGAGTTCACCGAATAGGCCCCGCCGAACGCCGCCGACGCCTTGCCCGCCGCCAGGCCGGCCCAGGCCAGCGGCGTGCCGGCGGGCAACCGCGCCATGCCCGGCCAGGGCGGGTTGGCAAAGCGAAACGCCGCGCCTCGCACCGCGTCGGCCGAGGCGAAGCCGCCATGGCCGGCGGTGGCCGCCACCAGGGGCGCCATGCGCATCAGGTCGATCTGCCCGTGGCCGTCCAGCAAGGGACGATCGAGCCAGGCCAGCGCGTCCAGCCGGCAGCCCGCCCATGGACAATGCGGATCGCGCCTGACCTGCAGGGTCACGCCCGTGCCCAGGGGCGAGCGCCCGGGCAGCGAGCTTGCCAGCAGGCCGGCTGCCCGCAGCTCGGGCAGCGTCGGACGCCAGGCATCGCGAAACAGCGCACGCCCGCGCTCATCGCGCGGCGCCAGCCCTTCGGCCAGCGCATCGAAATGCCGCTGCAGCAATTGCTCGAGGCCGCGCTGGATTTCGCCCAGCCAGACGCCGGCGCCGCGCGCGGCCGCGTCCTGCGCATCCTGCACCAGCCGGTTGGCGGCCCACACCGCCGCCATCGCCGCGAGCGCGGCGGCCACGGCCAGCTCGAGCAAGGCCAGGCCACCCTGGGTGTGCGCGGACCTCATCGCGCCGTGAACACGAAAGTGTTGCGATCGCCCGCCACGCACTGCGCCTGGGCGGCCTGCGCGCGATACGGCAACGCCGGCACGGCCAGCGCGTTCTTGACCACCACCGGCCCCGCCTTGCCCTGCACGGCAATCATGTCGGATACGCGCTGCATGACCGAGGCCAGCGCCGGGCACGCCGCGTCGTTGACATTGGTCAGCGTCAGCGTGAACGCCGATCCGGGCGGCGCGCCGCCCGGCGCGGCCGGCGCCACGCTGATGACGCCATTGGCGCCGACCCCCTGCCCGCCCAGGCCGTGCGCCACCGTCGCCCCGGCGCCCTCGCCGCGCACCGACACCACGCTGGAATCGCGCAGCGCATGCGCCAGCGACGCCGTGCCGATGCCCGTGTACGGCGCGGCGCCATCGCCTTGCGCATTGGCCTTGGTCCGCGCCACGAAGCGCTGCAGTTCCTCTCCGACCCGGGGAACCTTGCTTTCGATGACATACGAGCCGATGGCGGGAATGCCGATGATGGCCACCAGCAAGACGATGGCCGTGACGATGGACACCTCCACCAGGGAGAAGCCGGCTTGGCGGCCGGACGGAATCGTGTGCGACATGAAGAATGCTCCTGCTTGAAGAAACGCCTGCCGGGCTTTACTGGCTGGCGTAGAAACTGACCAGTGCGCGCCGTAGATCGTCGATGGCGGCGTAATGCCACAACGCCAGGGCCAGCACCGCCGCCACCGCGCCCAGCAGCAGCGCCCAGCGCAGGCCTTGCGCCTGGCGCCGCAGGCGCGGCAGCATGTGCGCCTCGACGCGCATGCGCGCCCGCGCCAGCCCGGCTGCCAGGCCATGCGCAGCGACCATGTCGGCCATGAACCAGGCGTGCGCGGGCTCGAACAGCCCGGTATCGAACACGCTGGCGTCGACCGCCCCGGCGTCGACCCGCAGCAGCATGCGCTCGAGGTGCCAGGCCAGCCATGGCGGCGCGTCGGCCCCCTGGACCAGCAGCGCGGTGCGCAGGCGCGTGTCGATGTTGCCTCGCTGGCGCAACAGGACGGTGGCCAGCGCCAGGAAGCGGACCGCCTGCATATCGCGGTACAGGCGCCATGGCTGCCAGCGTTCCAGGAACATGCGCGCGCGCCCCGTGTAGCGGGGCAGCGACCAGCACACCAGCGCCGCCGCGACCGCCAATGCCGCCGCTGCCGCCGGCCAGGCCGCCTCGACGTGCCTGGCCAGCGCGAACAGGCCGGCCGACCAGGCCCCGTAGTAATCCGGCGGCACGGCCTGGAATACCAGGCGCAGGCGAGGCGCGCTGAAGGCCGGCACGGCCGCCAGCAAGGCGCAGGCCACCGCCATGGCGACGATGCCGGCGGCGGTCGTCATGCAGAACTCGCGCCGCAGCCCCTGCGTCAGGCGGGTCAGGTGCGCCAGATCGCGCAACACGACGCCCAGCGCGCCGCCGCCCGCCGACTGCGCCAGCGCCAGAAGCGCGCAATCGCCCTCGGGCAGGCAGCCCGACCAGGTAGCGCGCAGGTCGCCGCCGCAATCCTGGTAGCGATGCAGCCAGCGGCGCGCCAGGCGGCCGCGCACGCTTGCCTGCCCATGGCGCGCCGCGTCGGCCTCGAAGATGTCGCGCAGGGTCTGCCGCCCTTGCAGGCCTTCCAGCATGTCGGCCAGGTATTCGTAATAATCGGCCCGCTCGGCGCCGAAGCGCCATGCGTCGAGCCGCTGGACCAGCGCGCCGTCCGCGCGCCAGGCCGACGCCAGCGCCGCATGCTCAGCCATGGCCGCCCTCCGCGCCCGTCGGCGCGCGCAAGGCGGGCGGCAACGCGAAGCTGCGTTCGACCAGGCGCGGATCCACCCCTCCGGCCTCGACCTTGCGCCAGGCGCAATCGACCGCCCGCAACGGCGCATCGGGCGCCCGCCGGCGCGCGCGCCGCCCCAGCAGGCGGCGCAGCGCCGGATTGTCGCGCCGGCGGATGAGATCGAGCAGGACGGTGTCGGTTTCGGGCTCGAGCAGTTCGGCGACGACAGTGCGGCCCGCGTAGCCGCGCAAGGCCGGCAAGCCGGCGTCCGCGCAAGCCTCGCAGCCGGCCGGGTTGCGAACGCGCGCCTGCTCCAGCGCCACGCCGGCGCGGCGCAGGCGCGCGGCCCAGCAGCGCCAGGCCAGGCGTTGCGCATGGGACCGCCCGGCGTCGCGGCGCCACAGCACGGCCAGGGGCAAGGCGCATGCCGGACACAGGCGCGGCAGCAAGGTCTGGTAGACCAGCAGCTTGAGCACGCCGGGCGTGGCCAGGAAGTCGCGCGACACGCCGATGAAGTCGGACGCCAGGCGCTCCGGGATCAGCAAGGCGGAGCCGGCATGGGTCGTGGTGTAGAGGCTGACCCCGGAGCCGGCCAGTTCCGTGAAGACGCGCCCGGTCTGGCGATCGCGGACTTCGCCCAGGTACAGGTCGTGCATGGCGGAGCGCTTGATGGTCAGCAGCTTGGCATCGAACGGCGCGCCGGCCTCCCCTTCCAGCGAGCGGCTCACGCTGTTCTGCAAGGCGTTGGCGATGGCGTACTCGGCCGGGTCCTCCAGGGTGACCAGCTTGCGCTCGGCCGGCAGGCCGCGCAGCATGGCGGCGATCGTGGTGGACTTGCCGGCCCCCACCGTGCCCGCCAGCACCACCGCCCCGCCGGCGCGCTGGCAGGCGCGCTCGAGCGTGGCGACCTGCGCCGGCAGATAGCCCAGTTCCGCCAGGCTGCCCCCGCCGTGCGGCTGGTCCTGGCGCAGGATGCGCAAACATACCGACGGACCGTGATCCGTCGCCAGGGAGGCCCAGCGCAGCACGACCGGCACCTCGTCGACCTGCAGCGTAATGCGCCCCTGCTGTTCGGCGCGCGGATCGAACACCGCGCCATTGCCCGCGCGCACGTCCATCCAGGCCACCGCGAGGATTTCGAGCAGGCAGGCGTGCGACAGGCCCTGGAAGCATGGCGCGGCCACATAGGCGCCGCCCACGGTGTAGCGAACCTGCGCGGCCGCGGCGCGCCGGTCGGCATGCAGGTGCAGATCGCTGGCGCCGTGGCGCACGCCCCAGCGCACCATGTCGAAGAACAGCGCCTGCAGCGCCGTGCGCCGTTGCGCGGGATGCTCGGCCGCGTGCAGGCCCGGGGCGCCGGACGCCTCGCGCGCCACGGCCAGCAGCAAGGGCGAGGGCAAGACATAGCGCGCCGGCGCCGCCAGCCGGTAGCCGCGCTTGCGCATGAGCCGTTCGAGCTCGTCGGCCTGGTCGCCGTGCACGTAATCGGCCAGCGCGAACAGGGCGGCGTAGCTGCCTTCGAGCAGTACCGGGCACAGGCGTCCCGCCAGGGCGCCCAGGTCGAACTCCCGCGCCAGCGCGCGCACGAACGCGGGGCGCAGGCGGCCCAGCGCCTCGTAGTCGGCCACGAACGGCGCGAGCGTCGGGCACGCGCCGTGCAGGGCCGGCCTGTGGGAACGCATTCTCATGGCGCCTCGCCTGTGGCGGGCGCCGCGCCGCTGTCCAGGCTCGCGGCCGGCCCCAGGCAGGCCGTATGGCGGGCCGCGCCCTTGCGCAGGTGCACGCATGGCGCGTCGATGCCATCGAGCTGGTAGCGGGCCTCGGCCGCCTGGCCGGACGGCTTGCGCTGGCCGGCCAGGTAGCGCCAATGGCGCCGGTTGATGGAGACTTCGGCGCGCAGCGCCGCGCCGACGCCGTAGATGGCCAGCAATACGATGCGGTCGTCGCGCCGGCCGGGCGCGGCCCGCGCTGCCTCGCCCGGGGCCGGGGACCGCGGCGCCCGCGCGGCCGCCAGGGTTTCTCGCCGCAGCAGCTCGCGCACGGTGTCGGCCTGCGGCCACGGCGCGGGCGGCGTGGCCGGCTGTGCCAGCGCGGCATGGGCCGTCAGGGCCGATACCGCGGCCAACAGGGATGCCCCGCTAGGAACGGGAAGTCGTCTGCTCATAGAGGGATCCTTGAAGATGCAGCGACAGTACGCTGGCGCGCAGCGTCGCGATCGTATCCGGGACCACGCGCAGGGACACCGCGGTCCATCCGATGGGCGCCGACAGCGGCCACACCAGCGCCAGCGAACGCAGGGGCCCGTCGAGCACGAGTTCGCGCCGGTGGAGCGCGGGCGCGGGGGGCGGCGCGAGCTCGGGCGGACCGTCCCAGACCGGGCCGGCCAGCGCTTGCGAAGCGCCCACGAAGACATGCGTGAAGGCGGCGCTGGCGCGCTGCAGCGTGGCGGCCAGCGCCAGCGTGTCGGCCGGCGAGGCCGGCGTAGCGCGATCCAGCCCCTGCCGGTCGCCGGCCAGTATCCAGGCCACCCGCGTATGTTCCAGCGTGTGCAGCCGCATCTGCCAGCCGGGCGGCACGGCGGCGGCAAACGCCAGGCTGGTGGCGGCCACATCGACGCGGTGGTAGTCGGCGTCGCACTGCCACGCCGGGCCCGGCACGCATTGCGCCTGCCGCAGCGCCCAGCCGGCGACCCGCAACGGCAAGGCCTGCAAGGTGTCGAGCACGCGCGCCAGCTCGTTGCTGGTATGCACCGGCCAGGCGCGCAGGAACTCCGCTTGGGCGGCCCGCCAGGCGGCCCGCGGATCGGGCGCGGCGGGCGGCGGCGCCTGGTGCGCGCTGCGCCACAGCGAGACGCCGCCAGCCACGGCCAGCGCCAGCGCGCCCGCTCGCGCCGCGACCGGCACACGCGACCAGCGCGAGGCCAGCGGCGCCAGGCGGGCGGCGGGATCCGGCCTGGCGAGCAAGGCATCCAGCGCATCCTGGGCCGGCGCCTCGCGCAGATCGGGACGCTGCGCCAGCAGGGCGCGCAGTCGGGCCTGCGCCTGGGCGGCGTCCGCGAAGAGGCGGTCGGCGCTGGCGAGCACCGCGCCGTCCTGCACGGCGATCAGCCAGCCCTGCCCGTCCGGCAGGCTGGCCACGCCTGCCTGCGCGCCCTCCGGGTGCAGATTGGCGTACGCCTGCGCCGCGCTGTGGACCGCCATCGCGCCATACCGGCGCGGCAGGCGCGCGCAACCCGCGGCAACCGCGTGCCGGCCGCCCACCACGTAATGCGTGGCGCGCAAGGCGCGGGCGCGGGCCCGCCCCTGCAGCGCGGCGTGGCTGCCCAGCACGGCGAACCACGTCAGCCCGAAGGCCAGCGCGGGCCCGCCCTGCGTCTGTTGCAGCACCAGCGGTGGATGCGTGGTCGCGCCCATGGGGTCAGCCCTCGTCGATCTGCGCGGTGACCATGACCACGGTCGTGACCCGCTCGCGCGCCGTGCGGTCGTGCCCGCCCGCCGCGAGCGGCGCATCGGGGAACAGGCGATGGCGTTCGTATTGATCTTCGCTGTGGTCGAAGCCCGACAGGATGACGGGCTGGCCCGGCAACAGTTCGACCTGCTGCACGATGCCGCTGCCGTCGATGGCGATCTGCTGCAGCGACACCTGCTGGCCGCCCTCGCCGAAGGCCAGGGTGCGCAGCGGCTGGGCGGTGGTGTTGTCATAGGAAATGGAGAGCAGGATGCGGCCGTCATCGCGCGCCTCGGGCAACAACGTGAGGAACGTGCCCACGGTCTCGCGCTTCTGCTGCACGGCCAGGCCCGGCGCGACGTCGCGCCCATCGGGCGCCGCCGAACCCTGGCCCAGGCGCTGCACCTGGTCCACGTAGGAGAACGTGGTGCGCACGGCGTGGGTGACGGCGCGCCGGTTCAGCGTCAGCATGGGTATGCTGCGATGGCGCAGCACCGCCCCCATGGTGCTCAGCGCGGCGATCAGGGCGCGCGCGTCGCGCCAGGGCCCCGCCAGCACGTGGGCGCCAAGCGCGCCCGCCGCGCCGGCCCCGCCGGGCATGGCGTAGGATGCCGCGGCGCGCGCGCTGGCGTAGACCGCCTGCCAATCGATGCCACCCTCGGCGGCGGCCGTGGTGCGCACGGTGAGTTCTTCGAAAACCAGGCGCACCCGGCGCGTCAGGGAACGGTTTTCGCGCTGCAGGTATTGTTCGATGCGTTCGAGCGCCTCCGGCGTATCGGTAACCGCGAGTGTGCTTCCGCCCGCCTCGATCCCGGCGATGACGCCGGCGCGCGTCAGGAAGGCGGCGACGCGGTCTCGCACGGCCTGCAGCGCCTTGCCGGCGTCGGTGCTCAGCACCGTGCTGGAGGCGTGGTCGAAACCGCCGGCCTCGTCGCCGCCGGCGCGGCCCAGCCGCGCCTGCGCGCTGGCGGCCAGCGCCAGCGTATGCACATCGAAGACCCGCGTTTCGGTGCGGTAGAACTCGATGGCGCCGCGATGGTAACGCCAGTGCACATACAGCTGCGCGGCCAGCGCATCGAGAATGTCCGCCAGCGGGCGCGGCCCGGCCCGCAATTCGGCCTGGCCGCCAGGCTCGGCCGCCAGTTCGGCCTGCTCGGCCAGGCGCGGCAGGAAAGCGGCGCGCGGCAGCAGCGCGTCCGGATGCACGCGCACGGCGATGCCGGTGGCGCGATGCAGGCGTTCGGCCAGCACGGGCAGCGTGCTCTTGCCCGCGAACAGCAAGGTCGTATCGACATCGGCGCGCAGCGCCGGCGGCAGCAGCACGTCGCGGGCCAGCGGCTGGGCGCGCCCGGCCAGCCAGGGCCGCGCGACGTCCTGGGCGGCCTCGCGCGCCGGCCGCTCGCCGCCCCGGCCCACGGCCTGCTGCCCTTCGAGCAGGCGGGCGCGCAGGGACGCCGCGGCGTCGCGCATGGCCTGCATCTGCTGCGACAGGGAGCATCCGCCGAGCGCCAGCAACAGGCCCGCCGCGACCAGGCGCCGCGCCTTCATGTCAGCCCCGGCGCGGCCGCGCGCGTGCGGTCGCAGGCTTGCGCCAGCGGCACGACGCGCAATACCCGGTTGGCGTAGAAGCACGGCTGCGCCGGCCGCTCGGACAATTCGGTGGTGGCCAGCAGCGCGCGCACTGCAGCCTTGAAATCACCCGGCAGCTCGGCCCTGCCCGCCAGCGGAATATCGACGTCGAGAGTCCAGTGTTCGGGCTCGAAGGTCCAGCCGGCGGCGCGCGCCCAGCGCGCCAGCACGGCCCGCAAGGTCTGGTCGGGCGGCGCGGCCTGGAAACGCGGCGCCGGCGGCGGGGCCTCGGCAGTGGCGGCGGCCGGAACCTCGGAGGCGGGCGTGGCGGGCGGGGCCGACGCCTCGGCGCGGGCGGCCGGCGCGCCGGCGCGCTGTATGCGCGCCACATAGCGGCCACCCCGCAGGCTGAGCGCGGGCCAGGCGCCATCCACGACGATGTAGGGGTCGCGGCGCACGTACGGCACCGGACGCTCGCCGCCCGCGCCATGCGCGAAGATGGCCGGCACCGGCTGGCCCGGCGCGAACTGCAGCCAGATGCGCCGGGAGTCGTCGAACACTTGCAGCGGCGCCACCGCCGGATCGCCCGAGAGGCGCCAGTCGAAGCGGTACTGGCCCGCCGGCGCCTCGGCCCAGGCATCCGGACCCGGGCCTGCGCAGGCCTGCACCATGATGGCCAGCAGGCACACTACGAACAGCGATCGAACCATGCGACTTTCCTGGCAAGGCGGCGCGACGGCCGCGGGATGCCAGGCATGGTGGCGCAACCGGCCAGGCGCGCCTAGACCGACATGTACGCATGGATCAATCGGGCACTAGGCCTTGCCGGCGCAGGCCCACGGGCACGAAAAAAGGCCGGCCGGCGGCCGGCCCGCGGCGCGCCGCGCCCTACGCATATTCCTGGTAGGCACGTCCCAGCGCCATCACCAGCCGGTCCGATTCGGGCAGGCCGACGATCTGCAGGGAGGTCGGCAAGCCGTGCGCCCCGGTGCCGTTGGGCACCGCCAGCGCGCAGCAACCCAGCCACGCCGGCATGCGCGTGTACACCGCCGGGTTGTACGGCGACTGCTCCAGCCCCGAAAGCGGCTGCGCCACGCACGGCGTCGTGGGCATCAGCAAGGCCTTGACGCCGGCCATGGCCTGCGTGAACGTATCGATCATCGCGCTGCGGCGCCCCAGCAGTTCGGCATAGGCCGCGGCGTCGTACTGGTCGCCAACCAGGAAGCGCCCGCGCACGTCCTCGTCCATGCCAGACAGCGGATCGTGGGCGTACTTCCCGGCGAACTGCAGGCCTTCGCAGGCAATCAGGGTGGAGGTCAGCTGGGCGAACACTTCCCGGTCGAACGGCAGCGCCAGCTCGACCAGCGTCGCGCCCATCGCCTCGAAGGCCCGCAGGCTTTGCGCATAGGCGTGCGCCACCTCGGGCTCGATGGCGCCCAGCCAATCCGTGCCCAGCACGCCGATACGCGCGTCGCGCACCCGCGCCATGGCCTGCGAACCCGGCTGCGCGGTGTCCGTGGTGGTCTTGCCGGTCAGCAGGTCGTCGAGCATCTGCACGTCTTCGACGGTGCGCGTCAGCGGCCCGATGGTGTCGAGCGTGTGGCTGAGCGACATGACGCCGGCGCCGCTGTGGCGTCCCATGCTGGGCCGCATGCCGGTCAGGCCGCAGAACGCCGAGGGGATGCGGATAGAACCGCCGGTGTCCGTGCCTACCGCGAAGGGCACCATCCGCGCGCCGACCGCGGCCCCCGATCCGCTGCTCGACCCACCCGTCGCGCATGGCACGTCCGCGCGCAGCGGGTTGCGCGGCGTTCCCATGCGCTGGTTGGTGCCCCAGCCGCCGAACGCGAACTCGACGGTGTGGGTCTTGCCCAGCAGGATCATCCCGGCGTCGAGCAGCGCACGCACGTACTCGGCGGTGGCGCCGGCCTGCCGCCCCGCGCCGGTGCGCGAGCCGTAGGTGGTGAACTTGCCGGCCACGTCGACGATGTCCTTCACGGCGAACGGAATGCCGTGCAAGGGGCTCAGGCGCTGCCCTTGCGCCAGCGCCTGCGTGGCCTGCCGGGCCGCTTGCCGGGCTTCGTCCTCGTAGACGGCCACGAACGCCCCGATCGCGGGATTCAGGTCCTGGATACGGCGCAGGAATACGTCGGTCACCCCGGCGGGCGTGTACTCGCCCCGGGCGATCCCCCTGGCGAGCTCGGCGACGCCGGCGCGGGCAATGTGCTGATCGGTACTGGTCATGCCTGTAGCTCCATGGCGGGTTCCGCCGCCTGGCCCACGCGGCCGGGCAGCGAATCGAACAAGTGGCGGGTATAGGGGTGCCGGGGCGCATGGATGACCTGCCGCACCGGACCCAGCTCCAGCAGGCGCCCTTTCTGCATCACGCCGATGCGGTCGCAGACCTGCGCGGCCACGCGCAAGTCATGGGTAATGAAGATCATGGCGAATCCCAGCCGCTTCTGGAGGTCCTCGAACAGCTCCAGCACCTGCGCCTGCACCGACACGTCCAGCGCCGACACGGCTTCGTCCGCGACGATCAGGTCGGGCTCCATCGCCAGCGCGCGCGCGATGCAGATGCGTTGCCGCTGCCCGCCCGAGAACTGGTGCGGGTAGCGCTGCAGGCCGTCGGCCGGCAAGCCCACCAGGGCCATCAGCTCGGCCGCGCGCGCGCAGGCCGTCTTGCGGTCCACCCCGCTTTCGACCGGGCCTTCGATCAAGGCGTGCAGGATCCTGCGGCGCGGATTCAGCGACCGGTAGGGGTCCTGGAAAACCATCTGCACGCGGCGGCGCACCGCCCGCAGCGCCTTGCCGGACAGGCCCGCGATGTCCACGCCGTCGAATACGATCCGGCCCGACGTGGGCGTGTGCGCCCGCGTGATGCAGCGCCCCAGCGTGGACTTGCCCGAACCCGACTCGCCGACGACGCCGAGGGTTTCGCCCTTTTTCAGCGTGAAGCCGACATCGGCGACGGCATGCGTGCGCCGCGCCGGGCCCAGCAGGCCGCGCGACTCATAGACCAGGTTCAGGCCGCTGACCGACAGCAGCTCATCGGACGACGCGCCCTGCTGCGCCTTGGGCGTGCCGCTGGGCACGGCGGCCAGCAGTTTGCGGGTGTAGTCGTGGCGGGGCGCGTCCAGCACCTGCCCGGCCGGCCCCTGCTCGACGATGCGGCCCAGTTGCATCACGGCCACGTGGTCGGCGATATCGCGCACCACGTCGAAGTCATGGGTGATGAACAGCACCGCGCTCGAATGCTTGGCGAGCAATTGGCGAAACAGCCTGAGCACCTGCGCCTGGGTCGTGACATCAAGCGCCGTGGTGGGTTCGTCGGCGATGATCAGCGCGGGCTCCAGCGCCAGCGCCATCGCTATCATGATGCGCTGGCGCTGTCCGCCCGACAGCTGGTGCGGAAAGGCGTCCATGAGCGCCTCGGGGGTGGGCAGGTGCACATCGTGCATCAGCTCCAGCACCCGCGCCCGCACTTGCCCGCCGCTCAGCTCGGGCCGGTGCACCTGCAGCACCTCCGCGATCTGGCGTCCCACGCGCATCAACGGATTCAGCGAGGTCATGGGCTCCTGGAACACCATGGCCATGCGGTCGCCGCGCAGCGCCTGCATGCGCGCCGGCGACGCCGCGGTGAGGTCTTCGCCGTCGAGCCGGATGCTGCCGGCGCCCACGCTCAGGTTGCCCGGCAGCAGCCCCATGACGGCCGACGCCGTCAGCGACTTGCCCGACCCCGACTCGCCCACCAGGCACAGGATTTCCCCCTGCGCCACGTTCAGCGTGACGTCCTGCACCAGCGGCCGCCCGCCGGCGTGGATGGCCAGGCCGGACACCTCCAGCACCCGTTGCTTCGGTGTGTTCTCAGTCATTTGCGCGCCTCGCGAGTTTCGGGTCCAGGCTGTCGCGCAGTCCATCGCCCAGCAGGTTCACCGCCAGCACCGTGACGGCCAGCAGCAGGCCGGGCGCCACGGTGGCCCACGGCGCGCGCTGGAATACCGGCCGCGCCTCGGCCAGGATGTTGCCGAAGGTGGGGATTTCGGGCGGAAAGCCCACGCCCAGAAAGCCCAGCACGGCCTCGAGCAGGATCGCCGCGGCGAACACGTAGCTGGCCTGCACGATAAGCGGCGCGAAGCAATTGGGCAGGATGTGCCGCCAGACGACTTTGGGATACGGCACCCCCAGCCCGACCGCGGCCTCGACGTAGGGCTCTTCGCGCACCGAGAGCACCACGCTGCGCACCAGGCGCACCACGCGCGGAATCTCGGGCACGGCGATCGCGATCACGACCGAGACCAGGCTGGCGCCGAACAGGGACACCAGGGCCACCGCCAGCAGGATGCCGGGAATGGCCATGACGCCGTCCATGATCCGCATGAGGATGCGGTCCATGATGCGCGAGGCCCCGGCCACCAGGCCGATGAGCGTGCCGATGGCAATCGTGATGACGACCACCAGCGCGCCGATCGCCAGCGACATGCGGCTGCCATGCACGACGCGGGAGTACACGTCGCGCCCGAGCGCATCGGTGCCCAGCAGGAAGGCCTCGCCCGGCGGCGTCAGGCGCATGCGCGGCTGCATCATCGCGGGGTCCATGCTGGCGACCCAGGAGGCCGCGACGCTGATGGCGATCATCAGCAGCAGCACGCCGCCTCCCAGCAGCGCCAGTCTGTTGTGGCGAAGAATGGATGTCATGTCTCGTCTCCGGATCGTCAGTAGCGGATCCGTGGGTCGATGACCACGTACAGCATGTCGATCAACAGGTTCACCAGGATATAGACGCAGGCGAAAAAGAGGATGACGCCCTGGACCACGGGATAGTCCCGCGACAGCACGGCGTCGATGGTCAGGCGGCCCAGGCCGGGCAGGTTGAACACGCTCTCGGTGATCACCACGCCGCTGATCAGGAAGGCCAGCCCGATGCCGATGACGGTGACGATGGGAATCGCGGCGTTGCGCAGCACGTGCTGCGAAAGTATGCGCAACGGCGGCACTCCCTTGGCCTTGGCGGTGCGCACGAAATCCTCGTTCAGGACTTCCAGCACGCTGGCGCGCGTCACTCGCGAAATCAGCGACATGTAGAAGATCGCCAGCGCCAGGGTGGGCAGCACCAGGTGCTGCGCGGCCAGCCAGAGATCGTCGGTGATGCTGACGTAGCCCTGCACCGGCAGCCAGCCCAGCCAGACCGAGAACATGAGTATCAGCAGGTACCCCACCACGAAGCTGGGCAGCGAGAAGCCGATGACCGCGTAGACCATCACGACCCGGTCCACCAGCGTATTGTGGCGCCAGGCCGCCAGCACGCCCAGCGGCACCGCCAGCAGCACCGTCACGACCAGGGCGCTGAGCGACAGCACCAGGGTCGATTCAAGGCGTTCGCCGATCAGCGTCGCCACCGGCTGCTTGGTGACGATGGATGTGCCGAGGTTGCCCTGCAACAGATCCCACAGCCATTGCGCATACTGGCCCAGCAAGGGACGGTCCAGCCCCAGGTCGGCGCGCACGCTGGCGACCACCTCGGGGCTGGCCATGTCGCCGGCAAGAATCGTGGCGGGATCGCCGGTCAACCTGACCAGCAGGAACACCACCGTCACCACCACGAGCACCACGGGAATGGCGCTGGCCAGGCGCAGGAACAGCAACCTCAGAATTTGCACGGAAACGACCTCCTACGTGCTGCGCGGCGCCGTGGCGGCGCCGCGCGGCGACTCAGTTCTTGGATATTCCCCAGAATACCGTCACGGGCGCGTCCAGCAGCGGCGTCACATTGCTGCGATGGGCGGCGTAGTTGCTGTAGGTGCCCAGCGGAATATAGAAGACCTGGTCATAGGCCAGCTGCTGGATCTTCGCGGCAATCTGCTGCTGGCTGGCAGGGTCGGTGGCCTGGGCGTACTGCGTGCGCAGCGACTCCATCTCGGCGCTCTCGGTCCAGCCCGCGTATCCCTCCTTGCCGCGGCCGTCGAGGTTGAGGTTGGCGATGGGCGACATCAGGTCCAGGGTGTTCCAGCTGCCGTAGGCCACGCTCCAACCGCCCTTCTCCACCGGGTCCTGCTTGCCGCGGCGGGTGAGGAAGGTCGCCCAATCCATGGACTGGACTTCCGCCTTCATGCCGATGGAACGCAGGATCTGCGCCGTGAACGGCGCGATGGCCGACGTGGGCGGATAGTCGGTGGCGTGCAGCAAGACGGCCTTCTCGTTCTTGTAGCCGCTCTCCTTGAGCAAGGCCTTGGCGGCGTTGAGATCGACCTCGTCGTCCTTGGACACCACGCCGGCCGTGCTGGCCAGCGGCGAGTCGCAGCCGAACATGGCCCAGCACACGCGATAGGCCTTGGGGTCGCCGACCTGCGCATCCATGTAGTCGCGCTGGCTCACGGCATGCAGCAGCGCCTGCCTCACCTTCTGGTTGTTGAACGGCGGCTGCAGCCAGTTCAGGCGCAGGGTCGGCGTGGTGGTGCTGGCCAGTTTCTGGATGACCACATCCTTGCTGGCCTGAAGCGTCTGCACCACGTCGGGGTACACGGTCTGCACATAGTCCACCTCGCCCTTGGCCAGCGCATTGGCCTCGGTCTGGATGTCGGGCAGCGACAGCCAGACGACGCGGTCCACGTTCACGACCTTGCCGCCGGCCAGGCCGCTGGCGGGCTCGCTGCGCGGCACGTAATCCGTGTTGCGCTCGTAGACGACCTGCAGGCCGGGGCGGTATTCCGACGCCACGAAGCGAAACGGCCCGGACCCGATCACTTCGGTGATCGCCTGGCTGGCCGGCGCGTCGGCGATGCGCTTGGGCATGATGAAGGCCGGCAGCGAGCTGGCCTTGCTCAGGCCTTCGATGACGGCGCCGAAGGGCTGCTCCAGCACGATCTCGAAGGTCTTGTCGTCCTTGGCGGTGATTTCCTTGGTCGCCGCCATCATGCGCAGGCCGGTCAGGTCGCGTTGCGCCCAGCGCTTGATCGACGCGACGCAGTCGGCCGCGGTCACCGGGCTGCCGTCATGGAACTTCAGCCCGTCGCGCAAGGTGAAGCTATAGACCAGTTTGTCGGGGCTCACGCTCCAGTTGCCCACCATCTGCGGCTGCGGCTTGAGCTGCGCGTCCAGCGCGAACAGCGTGTCGTAGACCATGTAGGCGTGGTTGCGCGTGATATACGCAGTCGTGCCCACCGGGTCCAGCAGCCTCAACGGCGCCTCGGCCGCAACCTTGACTTCCTGCGCCAGGGTGGTCGCGTGCGGCACGGCCGTGCCGATGGCCAGCAGGACGGCTGCATAGGTACTTTTCAGGTATCGCATCAGGGGGCCCCTTATCAGTTGAGTTGTTATAAGCAGACTGACCGCCTTCAGCCGGGCGAACCGGCCAGGCGGCAGACCAGGTCGGACGGAACGGCGATTTCCGTCTTCAGGATCAAATAGGACAGCGCCTTGCCGTGCGCGTCGAGGTTGAGCGCGCCATTGACGCCCCCGTCGAGCACGGCGTCAAGCACGAAGTTCATGGCGCCCAGCTTGGGCAGCAGATAGCGCTGCGCCCCGGCGGGCCGCCGATGCGCGAATTGCGCCAGCACCACCTCGGGCGTGAGCTGCTCGACCAGCAAGGGGTACAGCGCGCGGTCCCAGGCGATCACGCTGATATTCGAGCGGTCGCCTTTGTCGCCGGTGCGCGCGTGCGCGACGCGAAACAGGGGAACAAGCACATCAGACATCGGCATCCACCATTTCGAATCCGGCGCGCACCAGGTCGCGCGGCAGCAGGCATGAAACCATATCGAGCCGCGGCGTCAGCGTGGTGCGCACGCCGCCGCCGCCGGCGGGGCCGCAACAGTAAAGCGCGGTCACTTCGCGCGTCAGGCGCATGGCGTCCTGGCGCGTGACGGCGTGCGCGGCCAGGCGCAGGCGCACGTCCTCGCCATCGCCCGTCAGCGCGCCGGCCAGCAGGCGCCCGGCGTCGTCGCCGAAAATGCTCACGCGGCCGATCAGGTCGGTCCGGATGCGCAGGTCGGCCAGCCGCTTGCACACCACCTCGGCGGCCAGGCGCGCGCGCGCCTCGGCGCGCGGGCCCGCGTATGAAATCTCGCCCTCGGCCAGCCAGCCGCCTTCCAGGCACACATTGACCTTGTACGCCGCCGGCCGGGGATGGCCGCGCACGCCGGTCAGCCGGACCTGGTTGTCGGCCACGCGCCGGACCTCGGCCTGCGAAATGTCGGCAACCACGTCGGGCGTCAGGTAGCCGGCCGGATCGTGCACCTCGTAGAGCAACTGTTCGATGACGGTGGCCTCGTCGACCAGGCCGCCCGTGCCATCGGATTTGCCGATGACGCAATGACCGTCCTCGTCGATCTCGGCGACCGGAAAGCCGACCTGCTCCAGTCCGGGCACGTCCTTGTAGCCGGGGTCGGCGTAGTAGCCGCCGCAGACCTGCGCGCCGCACTCGAGCAGATGCCCGGCCATGGTGGCGCGGCCGATGCGGTCCCAGTCGTCGGCCTGCCAGCCGAAATAGGACATCGCGGGCCCCACCGTCAGCGACGGATCCGCCACGCGGCCGCACACGACGATTTCCGCGCCATGGTCCAACGCATCGCGGATCTGTTCGCCTCCCAGATAGGCATTGGCGCTGACGATGCTGGACGGATCGTATTGCTCGCCCAGGTATTCGGCCAGCATGCCGGCATGCTGCGCGCCCGAGACATCATCGCCCTTGACTACCGCGATGCGCGGCTTGCGCAAGCCCTGCCGCGCGGCCATGCGCAGGATATGGCGCGCCGCGCCTTCCGGATTGGCGGCCCCGAAGTTGCTGACGATGCGTATGCCATGCGCCAGGCAGCGCGCCAGCACCGGTCCGAGCATGTCCTCGAGCAGGGGTTCGTACCCGGCCTGGGCATCGGCGCGCTTGCGCAGCTGCGCCAGCGCCAGGGTGCGCTCGGCCAGGGTCTCGAAAATCAGGAAGGCTCGGCCGTTGGCGGGAGCGCCGCCCAGGCGGGCGATCAGCGTATCCACCACCGGGCCGGCGGCATCGACACGGTCGCCCGAGAAACCTGCGGCGCAACCGATCAACAGGGAAGGGAATGAACGCATTGCTGAATCACGAAGTGACGGTGGCAGCCAGTTTAGAATCGGCAGTACGATAAGAAAAATCGATTTTTTGGATTGATTAATAGATACTTCAAATCAATGAGACCCCAGGCCGATCTGTCCACCCGCCAATTGCGCGCCTTCGTCATGCTTGCCGACCTGCGCCACTTCACCAAGGCCGCGCAGGCATGCCATTTATCCCAGCCCGCATTCAGCGCGCTGATCCAGTCGCTGGAGGCGACGCTGGCCATGCAGCTGTTCGATCGCAGCACGCGGCGCGTGGTGCTGACGCAGGAAGGCGAGCTGTTCGAGCCCCTGGCGCGCAGGCTGCTGGCCGACCTCGGCCACGCCATGACGCACATCGCCAGCTTCGTCGAACTGCGGCGCGGACGCGTCCATGTCGCCGCCCTTCCCTCCCTGGCGGCGGGATGGCTGCCGAAAATCCTGCACGAATTCCACGCCGAGCATCCCGACATCGAACTCATGCTCTCGGATGTCCTGTCCGACGAGTGCATCGAGCTGGTGCGCAGCGGCCAGGCCGACTTTGCGCTCGCCTCGCGCGGCATCCGCTCCTCGGATCCCGCGGTCCTGCATGCGCGCGAGCTGTGCAGCGACACCTTCCACCTGATCTGCCGCAAGGACCATCCGCTGGCGTGCGAGCCGCGCCTTACCCTCAGGCACCTGGCGCCCTGGCCCTTCATCCATCTCACGCGCAACAGCAGCGTGCGCCAGACGGTGGAGGCGGCGCTGCGCCCGCACGTCGCGAAAACGATACTGGAGGTCGCGCAGCTCGCGACCGTAGCGGGCATGATCGAGGCCGGACTGGGCATAAGCGTCGTGCCGACCTTCACGCTGTACCAGTTCGAACGCCCCGGCCTGCTCATCCGCCCCATTTCGCTGCCGGGCCTGACGCGCCAGATCTACATCGTCCGCCGGCAGGAGGAAAGGCTGTCGATCGCCGCGCAGGCGCTGTACGACCTGGTGGTCGCGAAACTGGGCACGCCGGCGGCCTCCCCGGCAAGGCCCCGGCGGCGGCGCACCGAGAAGCGCGATTGAACGCCAGGCGCATTCACGGCGCCATGACGGAGCGCCTGTCCCGGCGGGGACAGGCACCCTGGCCGCAGGTGTCGCTCCCTCTGCGGGCACAGGCACCGCGCCGTACGCAAAAAAAAACCGGGCCAGCGGCCCGGTTCCGTTGCGGCGCCTGAACGCTCAGCGCTGCGCGGCGAGCGAGCGCGCCTGCGAGGCGGCATTGTTCAGCGCCGCGACCGGCGGCGTCTTGCCGTCGAAGGCCGCGGTCAGCTGGGTGTTGAGCACCGGTTCGATGCGATCGTAGTTGGCGATGCGAAAGCCCCGGCTGGTGGCCGCCGGCGGGTTGCGCATCAACTCGACCACTTGCTGCGCGCCGGGCACCTTGTTGTAGAACGACACGTCCGAAGCGCGGAAGGCCGCCTCGGTCAGCGGCAGGTAGCCGGTGCGCTGGTGCCATTCGGCGGCGATCACGGGCTTGGAGAGCCACGCCAGGAATTGGGCGGTGGCCTTCTCCTGCGCCTGCGGATGGCCTTCCATGGCCCACAGCGCCGAGCCGCTGACAAATGGCCGGCCGCCGGTCTTGGTGACCTGGTCATAGTACGGCAGCGGCGCCACGCCGAACGACAGCGAGCGGGTGTTGAGGAACTGGCCAAGCGCGCTCGAACTGGTGGTCAGCACGGCGCATTCACCCTTGGCGAACAGCTGGTCGCTCTTGTTGTCGTCCGAATACGCGGTCAGCAGCAGCGAACGCTTCCAGCTCACCATCAGCGAGACGTGGCGCATGTACAGCGTGTCGAACTGCATGGACGGCGAGCCCTTCTTTGCGACGTCCAGGCCGTTGTTCAGGGTGGCGTACAGTTGGTTGTTGACCGGCGCCAGGTTCTCCAGGTGCACCGTGACCTGGTCGCTGGTGGCATACGGGCAATCGATGTTGGCCACGTCGCGCAGCTTGAGCAGCTCGGCCTGCAGGTCGGCCCAGGTGCGCGCCGGCTTGTTGGGGTCCAGGCCCGCCTTCTTGTAGTACGCGGTGTTGTAGAACATCACCGGCACTTCGGCCATCCACGGGAAGGCCAGCAGGCGGCCCTTGCCGTCGCGCGTGAAGCTGGTGGTCGACGGCAGGAACCAGTTCAGGTCCTTGACCGGATACTTGGCCAGCAGCTGATGCAGCGGCAGGATGGCCTTGTGCTCGGCGACCACTTCCGGCGAGTGGTTGTCCGCCAGTTGCACCAGGTTCGGTCCCTTCTTGGACTTGACGGCCGAAGCGGCCTCCTTCTTGAGGTCGTCCTGGTTGCCGAAGTCGCGCAGCTTGACGACGACGTCGTCCTGCTCTTTGTTGAATTGCTTGGCCAGCTTCTCGAATTCGGCCTTGTTGGGGCCTGACAGGGTGTGCCAGACCTGGATCTCGACCGAGTCGGCGGCCTGGGCCGCGCCCATCGCGGCCATCGCCAGGCCCAGCACACAAGCGCGCCGGCTGGCGCGCATCGCGCGGGCAAAGCCCGTCATTTGCAGTTTCTTCATAGGTTCACAGACCAAGAAAGGGAAATTCCGGTTCCGGCCGCCGCCCGCTGAGCAGGTCGGCCAGGGCCCGGCCAGAGCCCACCCCCATCGTCCAGCCCAGCGTACCATGTCCGGTATTGAGGTACAGGTTGGATACGCTGGTGCGGCCGATCAGGGGCACGTTGGAAGGCGTGGACGGGCGCAGGCCCGACCAATAGCTGACGCGCTCGAAATCGAGCGCCTCGGGAAACAGTTCGCGCGCCAGGCGCGTCATGGCTTCGCAGCGGCCGGTATTCAGGCCGCGCGAATAGCCCGACAGTTCGGCCGTGCCGGCCATGCGCAGGCGTTCGCCCAGGCGCGAGAAAACCACCTTGTGGCTGCTGTCGGTCAGGCTGACCATCGGCGCGAGCGCGCCCGGGCGCACCGGGAACGTCGCCGAATAGCCCTTGGCGGGATACACCATGCACGGCACGCCCAGCGGGCGCACCAGTTGCGCGCTGAAGCTGCCCATGGCCACCACGAAGGCGTCGGCATCCAGCCGGCCGTAGCGGCCGTCGGGCTCGATCAGTTCCACGCCCTGCACGCGCCCGCCTTCGCTCAGCAGGCGCGTCACACGCGTGGAGAAGCGGAACTCCACGCCGGCGGCCTCGCAGCGCCGGGCCAGTTCGGCGGTGAACAGATGCACGTCGCCGCTTTCGTCCTCGGGCGTGTAGTCGCCGCCGACGATGGTCTGGCGATGCGCGGCCAGGGCCGGCTCGATGGCCACCACTTCGTCGGCGTTGATCACCCGCCGCTCGACGCCGAAGTCGCGCATCAGGCCGGCGGCGCGCTGCGAGGTCTCGAACTCGCGCTGGTCGCGGTAGAAATTGAGAATGCCGCGCTCGAGGTGGTCGTACTGGATGCCCAGTTCGGCCCGCATGCCCTGCAGCGTGGCGCGGCTGTATTCGGCCATGCGCACCATGGCGCGGATATTGGGCGCCAGCCGCGAGGGCAGGCATTCGCGCAGGAACGCCAGGCCCCATTGCCATTGGCGCCAATCGAGCTGCGGCCGGAACAGCAGCGGCGCGTCGTCCTGGAACATCCACTTCAGCAGCTTGAACGGCGCCTGCGGATTGGCCCAGGGCTCGGCGTACGACACGGATATCTGCGCGCCGTTGGCCAGGCTGGTTTCCTGCGCCGCGCCGGTGCACCGATCGACGACCACGACGTCGTGGCCTGCCTGGCTCAGCCACCAGGCGCTCGAGACTCCTATGATGCCACTGCCCAATACCGCTACTTTCATTCCTGAATCGCTCCCTGGGTGCGGGTCGGATCGGCGGGCCCGACCTGCGCACCGCGGCCGCATGACCGGTCAATATGCTGGCCGGCAGTTTACTCCGGCGCGCCGGGCGCGCCTATGACATTAAAAAAAGGGCGGTATCCATTTGCACGCGCCGCGTGCAGGGATGCCGCCCCGTGCTTGCCGCGCCGGCCCGCCCTCAGGGCGTCGCCCTGGCCAGATCGGCTTCCGAGGTGAAGGCGTCGGCATAGAACGCCTCGGCGGGCAGGCCGCACTGCGCGCTGAATTCGCGCCGCGCCGCGTCGACCATCAGCGGCGTGCCGCATGCATACACTTCGTAACCAGAGAGGTCGGGCAGGTCCTGCATGACCGCTTCGTGCACATAGCCGGTGCGGCCGCTCCAGCCATCCTCGTCCAGCGCGTTGGAGACCACCGGCACATAGCGAAAGCCCGGCAGGCTCCGGGTCCACGATTGCGCCAGCGCATCGTGGTAGAGGTCGCGCGGGCGCCGTCCGCCCCAGTACAGCACGACGGGCCGCTGGATCTGGTGGTGGATCATGTGCTCGACGATGGCCTTGACCGGCGCGAATCCGGTGCCGCTGGCCAGCAGCACGACCGGCTTGTCGCTGTCCTCGCGCAGGAAGAACGAGCCGAACGGCCCCTCCAGGCGCAGGATCTCGCGCTCCTTCATCTGCGTGTCGCCCGCGCCGAACACGTGGTCGGTGAACAGGCCGCCCGGCATGTGGCGGATATGCAGTTCGAGCGGGCTGCCGGTATGCGGCGCGCCGGCCATCGAATAACTGCGGCGCTTGCCGTCCTTGAGGATGATTTCGATGTACTGGCCGGCGTAGTAGCGGAACTGCTCGGAAGCCGGCAATTGCAGCTTCAGCACCGCGACGTCGGGCGCGACGCGTTCGATCGTCTGGACCCGCGAAGGCAGCTTGCGGATCTGGATGTCGCTGGCCAGCCGGACTTCGGTGGACTCGACCACCAGGTCGCTCTGCGGCTTGGCCTGACAGAACAGCGTGTAGCCCTGCGCGAGGTCCTCGGGCGACAGGATCTGGGCCGGATAGGGCCCCGCATCCACCTCGCCGGAGACGACCTTGCCCTTGCAGGTCGAACACGCGCCGGTACGGCAGCTATAGGGCAGCACGATGCCGGCCGCCAGGGCCGCATCCAGGACAGTCTGGCCGGCCTCGGCCTGGAACTGGTGCTTGCTGGGTTCGATGGTGACCTGGAAACTCATAGCGATACGAATCGGAAGTGACCGCGGCGCCCTGCCCGGGCGCGCGCGCAACGGCCGTCAGGCCGGGAATTTACGGATTTCCTTGACGCGGTTGGCGTCGTCGACCAGCACGACCTGCGGCTTGTGCGCGGCCGACTGCTCTTCCGACATCGGGCCGTAGGTGCAGATGATCAGCAGGTCGCCGACCTGCGCGCGCCGCGCCGCGGCGCCGTTGAGCGAGATCGCGCCGCTGCCGCGGGCGGCCTTGATGATGTAGGTGTCGAAGCGTTCGCCGTTGGTGACGTTGTAGAGCTCGATCCGTTCGAACTCGCGCATGCCGGCGGCGTCCAGCAGGTCTTCGTCGATGCCGCACGATCCCTCGTAGTGCAGATCGGCCTCGGTGACCGTAACGCGGTGCAGCTTCGCCCGCAGCATGATGCGTTGCATAGAAAATGTCCTGGCGCGCGGGCCGGACCGCGCAAGCGTGCTCGAATGCGCCCGGCATCCGGCTGTGCCCGCGCAAACCCACATTCTATATTTTTTGCCGCCGCCGACGCGCGCGCCGCGGCGGACGGGGCTAGAAGTCCAGTTCGATCTCGACCGCGTCGCCCACGCGCAATGGCGCCGGGGCGGTACGATCGACGATGGCGTTCTGGCCGAACACCACGCCGATCTCCAGTGAGCGGAAGGTCGTCAGCGTCAGGCCGGGCTCGTCATACACCTCGGCGGTGACCTGGTCCACATTGGGCATCGGACAGCGCGTGCACGGCTTGACGAACGCCATGCGCACGCCGCCGGCCACGATGCAGGCGGTCTGGTCTTCCTCGAAGGCCGGCCAGTCGCCCTCGACCACGATATTGGCGCGAAAGCGGTTCATCGGCACCGGCGCCTGGCCGCGCGCCGCCAGGCGTTCGTTCAGCTCGTCCAGCGACGACTGGTTGGCCACCAGCAGCGGAAACCCGTCGGCAAAGCCGAAGAAATGGTCGCCGGCGAAATCCTCGGCCCATTCGGGGTGGCGCTCCAGCCAGGTGTCGACCCATTCCGGATTGGCCGAGCGGTCCGCCCGCAGGTCGATCTTGAGCAGGCGGCACGGCAGTCCCAGGAAGCGGCTCAGCCACTCGGCGCAGCGCGGATGTTCGGCGCGGGCAATCACCGTATCGCGCCACACGCCCACGGGCTGGGTGCGCTCGGCCAGTTCCGAGCCATCCGCCGGTATGCGCAAGTCGTCCATGCCCGGAGCGCGCAGCACCAGCATGCCGTCCTCGAGCGCCGGGCGGATGCGCGCCATCTGCGGATACTGGCGCTGGGTCATGAACTGGCCGGCGGCCGTCGTCACCATCCAGCGGCGATCGTGCGCCAGGCCGGCGCGATCGACGCTCGACTCGGCCAGGTCGATGCCGGCGCAGGATTTGACGGGATAGATATGCAGACTGCGGATGCGGGTGGACATGGCGACGCGACCTGACAGGAGAAGGCGTCAAGAATAGCAGTTGGCGCCAGCCGGCGCGAAATGGCGCGCCTGCCCTATCGGCCCTCGCGGGCGTGCCGCACGGCCTGCAGCGCCTGCAGCAGCGACTGCTCGACGGCGTCCAGTGCGCCGGACGGCGGCACGGCCACGGCCGGCGACGTCACGGCGGCCGCCCCGCGAGTGAGCGCGGGCTGCACGCTTTCCTGCTCCTGCCCCACGTCCACGTCGAACACCAGGTTTTCAGGGCGGTGCCAGGTGGTGAACCACTCCAGCGGATGGCCGTCCTGGTCCAGTCCCTGCCCTTCCAGCATCAGCAGCGGGCTGCCCGGCGCCACGTCCAGCGCCTGCGCCAGGGGCGCGTCGGCGGCCACGGCCCGGATGCGATTGCGGCCGCGCCCCGGGCGCAGACCGAAGCGCTGCGCCAGCACGCGGTGCAGCGAGGCGTCCCGCAAGTGGTCGGCCGCCAGCCCGGCAATGGCCGCGCGCGGCAACCAGGTGCGCACGTACGCCAGCGGCTGGGCGTCGACGCTGCGCAAACGCTCCAGCAGCAAGGTCTCGGCCGTGCCGAAGAAGGCCGCCACCTCGGGCGGCGGTTCGGCGGGCCGGCAGACCAGCACGCGCGTGCGCAGCGCCACGCCCAGGCCGGCGAACTGCTCGTACAGGCCGGCCGAGCGCTGCACCATGCGCCGATGTTCGCGCGGCGGCGCCACCACCGGCGCGCGGCCCTGGTCGCGGCGGATCAGCCCTTCGGCGACCAGGGCGCCCAGCGCCTGCCGGACCACGCTGCGCGCCACGCCGAAGCTGTGGCACAGCGCCGCCTCGCTGGGCAGTACGGTGCCGGCGGTCAGCCGATGGTTGCGGATATGGGCGCGGATTGCGTCCGCCACCTGCGCATGCAGGGGGATTGCGCCGGAACGATCCAGCGCAAGGGGTTCAATGGCGGACAACGCCATGCGATCAGCCTCCGGTTGTGGAGCGCGCAGTTTCCCATACTTGATGCCAGCCCGGCGCCAGCTGCGCCGCGCGCTCGGCGGCCAGCACCAGGCTGTCCTCGCGCGCGATGCCCTTGCCGGCGATGTCGAACGCGGTGCCGTGGTCGACCGACACGCGCACCACCGGCAAGCCTACCGTGATGTTGACGCCGTCGTCGCCGTAGACCGACTTGAACGGCGCATGGCCCTGGTCGTGGTAGCAGGCGATGACGAATTTCCACTTGCCGCGCACGGCCTGCGGAAACAGCGCGTCGGCCGGAATCGGGCCGGCCGCCAGGATGCCCTCGGCATTGGCCTGCGCCACCGCCGGCGCCAGGATCTCGTCGTCCTCGGTGCCGAAGATGCCGTTCTCGCCGGCATGCGGGTTCAGGCCCGCGACCGCCACCGGCTGGTCGGCGCGGCCCAGCGCGCGCGCGAACGAACCGGCCAGGCGCAGCACCGCGCGCATGCGCTGCGGATTCACATCCTCGATCGCCTGGCGCAGCGACACATGGGTGGTGGCATGGAAGATATACAGGTCGCCGGCCGACAGCACCAGCGAGAAGGTCTTGACGCCGAACTCGTGCGCCAGCAGCTCGGTATGGCCCGGCCATTTGTGGCCGGCCATGTGCATGGCGGCCTTGTTCAGCGGCGCGGTGACGATACCGTCGATCAGGCCGTCGCGCGCCAGCGCGCAGGCCGTGGTGACGTAGCGCACCGAGCCGTCGCCGGCCTCGGCGCTCAGCTGGCCCGGCGGCACGTGCGCCAGCGACGGGCCGGCCTGGATCACTTCGATGCCGCCGGGCTGGTTGGTCGCCTCGGCCGGCGTCGCGATGACGCGCACCCGCGCCGGATCGCCCCCCACGGCCTGCACGGCCTGGGCCAGC
The DNA here is from genome assembly GCF_002119705.1 of Bordetella genomosp. 6. NCBI lineage: Bacteria > Pseudomonadati > Pseudomonadota > Betaproteobacteria > Burkholderiales > Alcaligenaceae > Bordetella > Bordetella genomosp. 6. Next base: position 1,767,946 of record NZ_CP021107.1, on the reverse strand, counting down.
ACGGCGGCGTCGCCGACCACCAGCAGGCGGGCGCGCTGGCGCAGCTCGTCGTGGCCGAGCAGCATCTTGGCGGTGATTTCCGGGCCTATGCCCGCCACGTCGCCCAGCGTCACCGCCAGGGTGGGAATGCGGGAGGGGGTAGCGTCTTGCGTCATTTCGTGAATCTCCGTTCCCGGATCGCCTGCGCGGCCCGGATCAATACATCCTGCTCGCCAAAGCCGCCGGCCTTGGTAACGATTGGCAGCCCTGCCGCCTGGCCACCGGTCAGGGTGCCCAGCGGTACGCCGCCGGTGACTTCATCGACCAGCGCAATGCCGCTGGCCCGCAATGCCGCCAGCACGGCGCTGGCGCCGTCGCCGCCGGTGGCCACCACGCCGGCCGCGCCGTGCGCCAGCACCAGGCGCGCGGCCAGCTCGCCCAGCCTGCGCGCGACGCTGTCGGCGTCCAGCCCGGCCAGGCGTCCTTCGGGCGCCAGCAGCATCAAGGCGTCGACCGCCGGCATGCCGTGCTCGGCCGCCTCGACCTCGGCGGCCCAGGCCGCCCAGCTCCGGTCATCGGCCAGTTGCGCCAGTGTCGGCGACCAGGTGCGCGCGCCGGCCTGCTGCAACGCGGCGGCCTGCTGGCGCGCCGCGCTGTGCTGCGAGGTCACGACCACCAGCACCGGGCCGGCGGCCTGCCCGCCCGCCCATACGCGCGCAAGCGGCGCGGCCAGCCCGCCCGAGCCGACCGGCACGGCGCGCTGGCCCAGCACGCCGATGGCGTGCGCCAGCCGCTGCATATCGGCGTCGTCCAGGGCATCCACCACCACCACCGGAGCGGCGGCGGCGATGCGCCGCGCCAGTTCGGCCGGGGTTTCCCCCGCCTGTACCGCCAGGTGGGCGCAGCCCAGCAGGGTGGGAATGTGCGATTCGGTCACCGGCGTCACCGGGTCCGTGGCGGCCGATGTCTCGGTGACCGGCCGATCGCCCACATACAGCACGCCCTGGCGCACCGTGCGGCCGGTGACGGGAAACGCCGGGCAGACCACCGCGATCGCATCTTCGCCCCAGGCCAGCCGCGCGGCGTCGATCTCGGCCTTGAAGGCGCCGCGCAGGGTCGAATCGACCTTCTTGTACAGGCGCTGCACGCCAGCGGCGCGCAGCCGCTCGACCTCGCCGCGCACCACGGCGGCGGCGGCTTGCGCCGCCAGGGGACGGCTGTGCGTCGTGACCGCCAGCACCTCGGCCTGGCGCACGGCCGGATCGGCCAGCGCCTGCTCGGCGCCGCCCACCGACAGCTGGGTCGCCCAGCCGGCCCGCACGAACTGCACCGCGGTGTCGCCCGACCCGGTCAGGTCGTCGGCCACGATGCCTATGTACGGCCCGCTCATTCAGAGGCTCACTTCGGCGGGCTGGCCGGCGCGCTCGTCCTGCGGTTCCTGGTCCACCGGCTTGAGTTCGCCGGCGCGCTTGAGGAAGTACGACGCCAGCACCGGCGCGAGGATGGAGCTGATCAGCACGCACGCGGCCACCTGGGCCGTCGCGGTCGCGACATAGGGCTGGAACGACGGATCGGCGGCGGCCACCACGGCCGGCGTGGCGATGGCGTTGCCGGCGGTGGTCCCGGCGGCGAAGCCCAGGCCGCTCTTGCCGCCGCGGCGCAGGATGTAGCGGTAGCCGAAGTACACCAGCGCGCCCGTGATGGGGCTGATCAGCAGGCCCAGGACCAGGCCGCTCATGCCGCCCGAGATCACCGCGCCCAGGTTGATGCCGGTGCCCAGCGCGAAGGCGAAGAACGGGATCACGATGTTGGGCACCGGCTTGAGCACGTTGCGCCATTCGATGTCCAGGTTGCCCACCACCACGCCCAGCAGGAACGGCACCAGCGCGGCCACCAGGGCGATGGTCGGGATGTCCGCCAGGCCCGAGGCGCCCAGGAACAGCAGGCTGAAGAACGGGCCGTCGTTGACCGCGCTGGCGACGTAGGCGCCGCGATCGCGGCTGTCACCGTATTGCCCGGTGTAGGCGAGCCACAGGCCGCCGTTGCTGTTGTCGAAGGCCGCCAGCATGGCCAGGATGGAAATGCCCATCACGCCGTCCAGGCCGACGAAATGGCCCAGCAGAATGATCAGCGTGGCCGGCACCAGCGTCTTCATCAGCAGGATGGTGCCGGCCGTGGCCAGGATCGGACCGCCGGTGCGCATGTTGACCTGCGTGCCGGTCGCGAAGATCAGCAGCGCGATCAGCGGCAGCGCGCTGTTCTTGAACAGCGCGGTGGTGAAGCCGCCGATGGCCAGGGCGTCGGGCGCGAAAGTACCCAGCAGCGATCCGAGGATCAGCGGCAGCAGCATGAGGCCGCCCGGCACTTTCATCATGGTCGAGTAGAACGGTACGCGGGAAACTTCGGTAGTCATGACAGGTTGTCTCCGTAGGATTTGCTTTGCTTATGCATCAGAGGGAACACAGCTGCTGGGAAAAGCGCCATTCTAATCCTATACGTACAACCTGTACGTACAAATCTGCAACATACTGATTTGTCACCGTTTTTTCTCGATTCCGGGCAGCGATCCGCATGGGCCCAGCCCTGCCGATCCGGGACATGGCGGGCATAAAAAAACCCCGCGGGGGTTCGCGGGGCTCAAGCCAAACGCAGGTCGGCCCGAGGGCCGCTCCGCGCCTAGCGCTCGACCAGTTTCAGGCTATCGAGCGGACGCACCGCCTTGAACGCCTGACGGGTGGCAATGTGCTCGGGCCGCGGATTCAGCCCGTACTTGGGCGGGTTCAGCGTGTTCTCCATGCTGTTGTAGACCATGAACACGTTGGCGCGCGGCCACGGCGAGATGTTGCTGTTGGAGCCGTGCATGGTATTGCAGTCGAAGAACACCACCGAGCCGGCCTTGGCCGTCATGGTGCTGATGCCGCCCTGCTCGGCCAGCAATTGCAGGCTGACCGGATCGGGCACGCCATACTCCTGCTTCTTGAGCGACTGCTTGTAATGGTCGCGCGGCGTCTCGCCCACGCACGAGATGAACTGGCGGTGCGAGCCGGGCACCAGCATCAGCGGGCCGTTGGTCTCGTTGTTGTCCGTCAGCAGCACCGAGCAGCTGAGCGCGCGCATCGACGGCATGCCGTCCTCGACGTGCCAGGTTTCGAAGTCGGAGTGCCAATAGAACTCCTTGCCCTTGAAGCCCGGCTTCATGTTGGCGCGCGACTGGTGGATGTACACCTCCGACCCCAGGATCTGCCGCGCGGCATTGGCCAGGCGCGGGTCGCGCACCAGGCGGCCCAGGATGGGGCTGAGCACATGCACCATGAAGATAGAACGCACCGCGTTGCTGCCCGGTTCGGTAATCGCTTCTTCGCGGCGCACGATGGCGGGATCGCGCGTCATGCGCTCGACCTCGGCCAGCAATGCGGCAACCTCTTCATCGGAGAACAGGTTCTCCAGCAGCAGGAAGCCGTCGCGCTCGTAGGACTGGACCTGGTCGGCCGACAACGCGTCGGCAAACTTGCCCTCGCCATAGACCACGGGATCCTGGCGGGCAATGATGGCGGAACTGCGATCCGTACGCGAGGCGTACGGATCCTGAGCAGGTGAAATCATAATGAGCCTCCTTGGTTCTCAGGCCGCTTCCTCGACCAGCGCATAGACGCCTTCGGCGTCGTGCACTTCCTGGCCGGTCAGCGGCGGGTTGAACACGCAGATCACGCGCAGCGGCTGCTTGCCGCCGCACAGCCAGTGCTCGTCGTTCTCGTTCAGGGCATAGACCACGCCCGGACCCAATTCATACGTCTTGCCATCGGCGATCGTTTCGATCGAGCCGTCGCCCTCGATGCACCACACGGCCTCGAGGTGGTTCTTGTAATGGATATGGGTGCGGGTGCCCGGAAAAATGGTGGTTTCGTGAAACGAGAACCCCATGCCGTCCTTCTTCAGCAGCACGCGGCGGCTGACCCAGGTTTCGGTGCGGACTTCGTCCTCGGTTCCCATCACATCTTTCACGTTGCGTACGATCATCGACGTTTTCCTCCAAATTTCAGTACCTGGGCGGCAGGCTGGTCTTCCGACAGCGCATCGGCAACGCTGGCCTCGATCAGGTCCAGGCCGCGCGTCAGCAGCTCGTCCTCGATGGTCAGCGCCGGCAGCAGCTTGAGCACTTCGTCCTGCGCGCCCGACGTTTCGATCACCACGCCGCGCTCGAAAGCCTTGCGGGCGATGCGATTGGCCAGTTCCGGCTCGGCGGTGGCCACCAGGCCCTGGATCAGGCCGCGGCCGCGCACGGCCAGGCCGGCGTTGGGATAGCTGTGGACCAGGTTCTCCAGCCAGTCGCGCACCAGGCGCTCCTTGCGCTGCACCTCGTTGGAGAACGCGTCGCTGGACCAGTAGGTCTCCAGCGCCTGCGTGGCGGTGACGAAGGCCAGGTTGTTGCCGCGGAACGTGCCGCTGTGGGCGCCCGGCTTCCAGATGTCCAGCTCGGGCTTCATCAGCACCAGCGACATGGGCAGGCCGAAACCGGACAGCGACTTCGACAGCGTGATGATGTCGGGCTGGATCCCGGCCGCCTCGAAACTGAAGAAGCTGCCGGTGCGGCCGCAGCCGACCTGGATGTCGTCGACGATCATCAGCATGTCGTGGCGACGGCACAGCTTCTGCAGGTCCTTCAGCCAGCGCAGCGTCGCGACGTTGACGCCGCCTTCGCCCTGCACGGTCTCGACGATCACCGCGGCCGGCTTGTCCAGCCCGCTGCTGGAATCGTCCAGCATGCGCTCGATGTAGGCGATGGTGTCGACGTCCGGGCCGAAGTAGCCGTCATACGGCATGAACGTGGTATTTCCCAGCGATACGCCCGCCGCGTCGCGGAACTTGGCATTGGCCGTCGCAGCCAGCGAGCCGCCGCTGACGCCATGGAATCCGTGGGTGAACGATATGATGTTCGAACGCCCCTTGACCTGCCGGGCGATCTTCAGCGCCGCCTCGACCGCGTTGGTGCCCGTCGGGCCGGTGAACTGCAGGGTGTACTGCCAGTTGCGCGGCTTGAGCAGCACGCGGTCCACCGTTTCGAGAAAGCGCTTCTTGGCGCTGGTGGCCATGTCCAGGCCGTGCACCACGCCATCGGAGTGCAGGTACTCCAGCAGGCGTTCCTTGAAGACCGGATTGTTATGGCCGTAGTTCAGCGTGCCGGCGCCGCTGAAGAAATCGATGTACTCGTTGCCTTCCTCATCGATCAGCAGCGAACCGCGCGCCTGGCTGAATATCACTGGAAAAGACCGAATGTAGCCCCGCACTTCCGACTCCATTCGGTCAAAGATTTTCAAGTCCATAAATCCTCCCTTCATATAAGTTGACAGACGGCCAGCGCCGGCCTGCTGCCGCTTTGGCGGCCAGGCTTTACGCTGCGTCCCGGTTCCGATAGGCCGTGCGGCCCGCCCAGCTAGTGCGGCGGATGCGTGAACGGACCTATCCTCAACAGCATCTCGTCGTCATGGTCTGCGCCGCCGAAAGCCTGCCGGTCGAAGAACGGCTGTTCGGAGACATGCGCGCCCCGCTCGCCGGCCAGGCCGGCGAAGGTGCGGCGCGAAGCCTGGTTGTCAGGCCCCACCGTGGTTTCAAGATGTCGAACATGCCTGCACTCCTGGCGTTCCAGGATGTGGCCAAGCATGGCGCGGCCCAACCGATGGCCGCGTGCGCGGGAATGCACCGCGACCTGCCAGACGAACAACACGTCGGGCCGAGTCGGGAGCAGATAAGCGGAAACGAACCCGTCGATACGTCCGCCCGGGCTTTCGGCGACCACGCAGGTATGGGCGTGGTGCTCGCACAGCAGCAGGTAGGCGTAGAGGGAATTGAGGTCCAGTGGCGGACACTCGGACACCAACTGGTGTATGGCCGCGCCGTCGTTGCGGCGGGGTGGGCGCAGCTGGTAGCGCAAGGCGCTGGCCGGCTGCGCGGCGGAGATATCTGGCGAGGTGTTCGATGTTTCGTCTTTTCTCATACTACCAATCCCGATTCCGGGGGCGCGCCGCCAGTAGGCATTTCGAGTATGGGCGGCGATCCCTCGCCGGCCGCCTCGACGGCATGCCCCTCCTGTTCCATCAGCGCCACGATGCGCTCCAGCGCCAGCGTGATCGTCGCCTGCTCCAGTTCGGGCAGGGCATTCAGGCCGTCGGCCAGGTGCTTTTGCAGCGGCGACGGCGCGTCCGCGGCCAGCGCGCGGCCGGCCTCGGTGGCGGTGACGAACACGATGCGGCGGTCTTCCCGGCCGCGTTCGCGGCGGATCAGGCCCTTGTCTTCGAGGCGATCCAGGATGCCGACCACCGTGCTCGGGCTGACGTGGATTTCGCGGCTGATGGCCGTGGCCGTCATGGGGCCGCCGGCGATCACGGCGCGCAGGCACATCAGCTGCGGAGCGGTGATGTGGCTGACGGCCGCCAATTGCCGGGAATGCAGCGCGATGGAACGCGTAATGCGGCGCAGGGCGCGCAGGATGCGTAGATCGTATTGCTGCGGCGTGTCAGTCTGAGCGACGTTGTTCATAGCCAGGAAAAAAGAGGTTCGGACCAAATTGATTTCTACTCAAATGATATGCCTGCAATCCATTCAAGTCAAACCAGAATTGCCGGCAAGATGTAATTCAATGCGAGCGTTTTTGCGGCAATTGCCGTCATGATCGCTTCGGCGGGCGAATCCTCCCAGGGGGCTTAGTGGATTACCCCTAGGACGCATAAAACACATGTTTTTTATTTTTGACGGGATATATCATGTGTTTTTTATCCTGTTTCACGCCATGCTGCCCACCCCCGCCCCGTCCATGCTGGAAACCCTCCAGTCACTGCTCGACGACCTGCCCGCCGAACTGCAGCGCGCCGCCCGCTGGGTGGCCGCGCACCCGGCCGAAGTGGGCCTGTGGTCGATGCGCCGGCAGGCCCAGGCCGTGGGCGTGGCGCCAGCCACCATGCTGCGCCTGGCGCGGGCGGCAGGCTGCGACAGCTACGAAGACTTCCGCGCGCCGTTCCAGCAGGCGCTGACCGCCGCCGGCGGATCGGGCTGGCGCGACCGCGCGGCGGAACTGCAGGCGGCGCAGGACGCGGGCGCCGCGCCCGGCCATGACGTATTGACGGGGCTGCAGACCCAGGCCATAGGCTCGATCCGGGCGCTCAATCCGCCGGCCGCCTTCGACGCCGCGGCCAGGACCCTGCTGGCCGCCGGCCAGGTGGGCTTCCTGGGCACCCGCTCGGCTTTCGGCATCGCGCACCAGATGCGCTATGCCTACCAGCTGGTGCGCCGCAACGGCCTGCTGATCGACGGACTGGGCGGCGCGCCGGCCGAACAGATCGACAACCTGCAGGCCGGCGACGCGCTGGTGGCGATTTCGCAGGCCCCTTACCCGGCCGCCACGGTGCACCTGGCGCGCCAGGCCAGCCAGCGCGGCGTGACCATCGTGGCGCTCACCGACGACCCGCTCTCGCCCCTGGCGCTGGACGCCGGCCATGTGCTGCTGTTCGCGCGGCCGGAACGCGAGCGGGTCTATGCCGAGCCGGCCCAGCGCGGCCCGGGCTCGTTCTTTCACACCACCGCCGGGCTGCTGGGTCTGGCCGAGCACCTGATCGCCCGCCTGGCCGCGTGCGGCGGCGAGACCGCCCTGGCGCGGCTGGCCGAAATCGAGGCGCGCCTGCAGGCCGAGCAGGTGTATTGGTCGCCGGCGCACGCGCGCCGCGACAAGGCGCGGCCAGGCCGCGGCATGCCGCGGGAAACGGCATGACCGCCCTTCTCCTCTTGCCTCTCCTACCAGGAATACCGGAATGAGCACCACCCACGTTCTTCATCGCTCCTTGCGCCACACTCCGCCGGTCGCCGTGCGTGGCGAAGGCGTCTGGCTGTACGACCAGGCCGGCCGCGCCTACCTCGACGGCTCGGGCGGCGCGGCCGTCTCGTGCTTGGGCCACAACCACCCTGATGTGCGGGCGGCCATGCACGCGCAGATCGACGCGCTGGCCTATGCGCACACGGGCTTTTTCTCGACCGAGATCGCCGAACGCCTGGCCGACCGCCTGGTCGCCGATGCCCCGGCCGGCACCAGCCATGCCTATTTCGTCTCGGGCGGCTCCGAGGCGGTCGAGGCGGCCCTGAAAATGGCGCGCCAGTACTTCGTGGAGATCGGGCAGCCGCAACGCCGCCACCTGGTGGCGCGCCGCCAGAGCTACCACGGCAATACGCTGGGCGCCCTGGCGGTGGGCGGCAACGAATGGCGGCGCGCCCAGTTCGCGCCGCTGCTGATCGACGTGGAGCACGTTGCGCCGTGCTATGCCTACCGCGACCAGCGCGAGGACGAAAGCGCCGAACAGTACGGCGAACGGCTGGCGCGCGAACTGGAAGACACTTTCCAGCGGCTGGGCCCGGATACCGTCATCGCCTTCGTGGCCGAACCCGTGGTGGGCGCCACCGCCGGCGCGCTGACCGCAGTGCCGGGGTATTTCCGCCGCATCCGCGAAATCTGCGACCGCTACGGCATCCTGATGATCGCCGACGAAGTGATGTGCGGCATGGGCCGCACCGGCACGCTGTACGCCGTCGAACAGGAAGGGATCGTGCCGGACCTGATCACCATCGCCAAGGGTCTGGGCGGCGGCTATCAGCCGATCGGCGCCGTCATGGCGCAAGGCCGCATCGTCGACGCCATGGGCAAGGGCAGCGGCTTTTTCCAGCACGGCCATACCTACCTGGGTCACGCGACCGCCTGCGCGGCGTCGCTGGCGGTGCAGGAGGTGATCCGCCGCGACGGCTTGCTGGCGCGCGTGCGCCGCCAGGGCGACGGCCTGCGCCAGCGTCTGGTCCATGCGCTGGGCGCGCATCCGCACGTGGGCGACATCCGCGGCCGCGGACTGTTCCTGGGCGTGGAGCTGGTGCGCGACCGCGCCACCAAGGCGACCTTCGACCCCGAGCTGACCCTGCACGCGCGCGTCAAGCGCGAGGCCATGGCGCGCGGCCTGATGGTCTACCCGATGGGCGGGACGATCGACGGCCGCCATGGCGACCATGTGCTCGTGGCGCCGCCCTTCATCATCGCCGACGACGAACTGGACCAGCTCGTCGAGCGGCTGGCCGGCGCCATCGACGCGGCCATCGCGCAAACGCGCGCCTGACGGCCGCGCGCGGCGCGCGACTCAGTAGCGGCTGGCGTCACGGGCGCCAGCGCAGACCGCCGGCACAGACCGGCAATACCACGGGGAAAAACCCCAAAAGGAGTTTGTATGAGCAAGTCAGTCAAACACACCTTGGGCCACCGCAAAGCCTTCAGTCTGGCCGCCGCCTGCGCCGCCGTGACGCTGGCGTGGGCCGCGCCCTCGCCAGCGGCGGCCCAGCAGAAGTTCGTCAGCATCGGCACCGGCGGGGTGACCGGCGTGTACTACGCCGCCGGCGGCGCGATCTGCCGCCTGGTCAACAAGGACCGCGCCACCCATGGCGTGCGCTGCTCGGTCGAATCGACCGGCGGCTCGGTGTTCAACGTCAACACCATCAAGGCCGGCGAACTGGACCTGGGCGTGGTGCAATCGGACGTCGGCTTCAATGCCTACAACGGCGAAGGCCAGTTCAAACAAGGCGGCGCGTACAAGAAGCTGCGTTCGGTGTTCTCCATCCACCCCGAGCCCTTCACCGTGCTGGCCCGCAAGGACGCCGGCATCAAGTCGTTCGAGGACTTCAAGGGCAAGCGCTTCAACGTCGGCAACCCGGGTTCGGGCACGCGCGCCTCGATGGAGGAGCTGCTGTCGAGCATGGGCTGGACGCTGAAGGACTTCTCCCTGGCCTCCGAACTGCGCCCGGACGAACACGGGCCGGCGCTGTGCGACGGCAAGATCGACGGCTTCTTCTACGGCGTGGGCCACCCCTCGGCCAACATCCAGGACCCCACCACGACCTGCGGCGCGCAACTCGTGTCGCTGACCGGTCCGGCGGTCGACAAGCTGGTCGACAAGTATCCGTACTACGCGCACGCCACCATCCCGGGTGGCCTGTACCCCAACAATCCGCAAGACACCAAGACCTATGGCGTGACCGCCACCTTCGTCACCTCCGAGGATGTGCCGGAGCAAACGGTGTACCTGGTGGTCAAGGCCGTCTTCGACAACTTCGAGGACTTCAAGAAGCTGCACCCGGCCTTCGCCAACCTGAAGGCCGCCGACATGGTCAAGAATGGCCTGTCCGCGCCGCTGCACCCCGGCGCCCAGAAGTACTTCAAGGAAAAGGGCCTGCTGTAGACGCAAGCCGCGGCGCGCGCCAGCCTGCCGGGGCGCGCGCCTTCGCAACACCGCGCGGGCGGCCGCCAGGCCGCGCGCGCGCCATGACAAGCAGGGGAATCCACGCATGAAAAACGAGTCGTCCACCACGACCGCAGACCTCGAGCAATTGGTCGCCGAAGCCGACCGGGGCGGCCGCCATGCCGGCGGCGTGGCCGGCGCCACGCTGGCCGCCGGCGCCCTGGTCTGGTCGCTGTTCCAGCTCTGGTATGCCTCGCCGCTGCCTTTCTCGCTGCACTGGGGCATCTTCAACGATACCGAGGCGCGCGCGCTGCACCTGGGCATCGCCATGTTCCTGGGCTATCTCGCCTATCCAGCCACCAAGCGCTCGGCGCGCGACCGCATGCCCTGGTACGACTGGGTGCTGGCCCTGGCCGCCGGGTTCTGCGGCGCCTACCTGTACCTGTTCTACAACGAGCTGGCCACCCGGCCGGGCCAGCCCACGTCGATGGACGTGGCCACCGCCGTGGCCGGCCTGCTGCTGCTGCTGGAAGTCACCCGCCGCGCGCTGGGCCTGCCCATGACCGTGCTGGGCGCCGTGTTCGTCCTGTACGCCCTGGCCGGTCCGTGGCTGCCCGACGTGCTCGCGCACCGCGGCGCCTCCATCGAGCGCCTGATGTCGCATATGTGGCTGACCACCGAAGGGGTCTACGGCGTGGCGCTCGGCGTGTCGGTGTCGTACATCTTCATCTTCGTGCTGCTGGGCTCGCTGCTGGACAAGTGCGGCGCCGGCAACTACATGATGCAGGTCTCGTTCGCCTTGCTGGGCCACCTGCGCGGCGGCCCGGCCAAGGTCGCCGTGGTGTCCTCGGCGGTCAACGGCCTGGTGTCGGCCTCCTCGGTCGCCAACGTGGTGACCGGCGGCATCTTCACCATCCCGCTGATGAAGAAGGCCGGCTACGGCGGCGTGCGCGCCGGCGCCATCGAAACGGCCTCGTCGGTCAACGGCCAGATCATGCCGCCGGTCATGGGCGCGGCGGCTTTCCTGATGATCGAGTACGTGGGCATTCCCTACACCGATATCATCCGCCACGCGATCCTGCCGGCCTCGATCTCGTACATCGCGCTGTTCTACATCGTGCACCTGGAAGCGCTCAAGCTGGGCATCGAGCCCATGATGGCCGCCGGCAAGCCGCGCACGCCGCTGCAGAAGCTGGCCGGCTGGGGCATGGGCATCAGCGGCACGCTGATCGCGATGGGCCTGATCTACTGGATCGGCGTGGGCGTGCAGGCGGTGGCCGGCGCGGCCGCGATCTGGATCCTGCTGGCCATGCTGGCGGCGCTGAACATATGGCTGCTGCGCGTCGCCGCGCGCCACCCCGACCTGCCCACCGAGATCGACGTCAACCATCCGGTGCGCCCCGAACCATGGCCGACGGTGCGCGCCGGCCTGCACTTTCTCATCCCCATCGGCATCCTGGTGTGGTGCCTGAGCGTCGAGGAGCTGTCGGCGGGCCTGTCGGCGTTCTGGGCGGCCGCGGCGATGCTGCTGCAGATGGTGACCCAGCGTCCGCTGGTCGCGTGGTTCCGCGGCCAGGCTGTCGCGCCCGCCACCCGCTTGGGATGGCAGGACGCCATCGGCGGCCTGCAGGACGGCGCGCGCAACATGATAGGTATCGCCATCGCCTGCGGCACCGCGGGCCTGATCGTCGGCGCCATCACGCTGACCGGCCTGGGCCTGCGCATGACGGCCTTCGTCGAACTGGTGTCGATGGGCAACGTGCTGCTGATGCTGATCTTCACGGCCATCGTGTGCCTGATCCTCGGCCTGGGCATGCCCACCACGGCGAACTACATCCTGATGGCCACCCTGATGGCGCCGGTGGTGGTCGAGCTGGGCGCGCAGAACGGCCTCATCATCCCGCTGATCGCCGTGCACATGTTCGTGTTCTATTACGGCATCATGGCCGACATCACGCCGCCGGTGGGCCTGGCCACCTTCGCCGCCGCGGCGATCTCGGGCGCGGATCCGATCAAGACCGGCATCCAGGGCGTGACCTACGCACTGCGCACGGCCGTGCTGCCGTTCATGTTCGTGTTCAACCCCCTGCTGCTGCTGATCGACGTCAACTCGTGGACCGAGCTGATACTGGTGGCCGGCAGCGCCACGCTGGCCTCGCTGACCTTCGCCGCGGCGACGCTGGGCTGGTTCCGCGTGCGCTGCACGGTGCTGGAGATCGTCGTGCTGCTGGCCGTCACGTTCATGCTGTTCCGGCCCGACTGGCTGCTGGACCAGGTGTCCGAGCGCTACCAGGCTCGGCCGGCCGCCGAGGTGGTGCGGACCGCCGCGGCGCTGCCCCACAACGGACGCCTGGTCGCCGTGCTGCGCGGCATCAACCTGGAAGGCGACGAGCTGACCAAGACCGTGGCGGTGGCGCTGCCGGCCCTGGACGAAGGCGAGGCCCTGCAAGGCGAGGCCGCGGGCCGCAAGCGGCTGACCGACGCCGGCCTGACCGTCGTCGCGCTGGGCGACCAGGTGCAGGTCGGCGGCGTGCGTTTCGGCAGCACCGCGCGCCGCGCCGGCTGGGAACAAGGCTGGGACATCCTCGAGCTGCGCGTGCCCAACCCCGCGCGCCCGGCGGAATTCTGGGCCTATCTGCCCGCGCTCGTGTTGCTGGCCCTGGTGTGGCTCGCGCAGGGGCGTCGCCAGCGCGCGGCGGCGCGCTAGCCGCGCCCGGCCGGCGGCGGCCCGATCCGCCATGCCGGCCGGCGCGCCAGCGTCAGCGCACGCAGCAACCACTCCACCGGCCCATACGCATGGTGGCGCAGCCACCATGCCGACCAGGGCATCTGCAGCGCGAACAGCAGCACGGCCAGCGCCAGCACGGCCAGCGGCGCCAGGGTGCCGACCCAGCGCAACCCCCAGGCGGTAAACAGCACGGCGCAGACCAGCGACTGCAGCAGATAGTTGGTCAGCGCCATGCGCCCGGCCGGCGCCAGCCAGCGCGCCAGCCGCGCCCCCGCCGGGCGGCGCATGGCCAGCAGCAGCGCGGCCGCGTACGAAGCGCTCAACAGCGGCGCGGTCAGCATGCCCGCGCCCAGGCCGATGAGATCGATGCCCAGCGGCTGGCCGGGCAAGCCGCTCCAGGCATAGACAGCGGCGCCCGCCGCGCCCAGCGGCAAGCCCGCGGCCAGCACGGCGCGCAGCAGGCGCGGATGCGCCTGCGGGTCGGCCAGCGCGCGCCGCCGGCCCAGCGCCAGTCCGGCCAGGAACATCGCCAGAACGAACGGCCCCTGCACCAGCAGCACGACCATCCAGACGCCATGGGTCAAATCATGGATGTGCCGCGCGATCGTGGTGCCTATGGTGCCGCGGTAGGCCTGCAGCGCCGCCAGCGCATCCTCCTGCGTCAGCGCCAGCGTGGCGGGATCCTGCGGCGTCATCAGGCTGAGCACGCCCAGCGCCAGCCAGCCCAGTCCGGCCAGCAGCGCCAGCCAGCAGGCCCAGCGCAGCGCCCGCCCGGGCGCGGTGCGGCGCAATGCCAGCAACAGCGCGCCCAGCAGGGCGTACGTCAACAGGATGTCGCCGTGGTACAGCAACACCGCGTGCGCCAGCCCCAGGACCGCCAGGCCGGCCAGCCGGCGCAGGAAGCGCGGCGCGAAGGCCGCGCCGGCCCGCTCGGCCGCGTCGATCTGCAAGGTGAAGCTGTAGCCGAACAGGAACGAAAACAGCAGGTAAAACTTGGTTTCGAACAGCACGGCCACCAGCAGGTTGACCCACTGGTCCAGCGGCCGCGAGAACGCGGGATCGGGCAGCCCGGTACCGTAGTACACGGAGGCGAACACACCGATGTTGACGACCAGGATGCCGAACAGCGCGAAGCCGCGCAGCGCGTCCAGGTGGGCCAGGCGCTGCGCGGCGGGGCCGTCGGTCACGTTCAGAACACCGGCGAAAGCACAGGCTGCTTGGGACGCACGTCCAGTTGCCGGCCCTTGCGGGCGCGCTTGCCGACGTAAGGCGCGAGCGCGGCGCCGGCCAGGATGTCCTCGGTCGGCTTGTTGCGGTAGATGCCGGCTGCGCGCAGGCCCGCCGCGCCGATCGGCACGGTCTGGTCCAGCTTGTCGGCCGTGTCCAGCCCCATCAGGATGGTGCCGCGCCCGCCGCCCGACAGGCTCTTGACCTCGTCCAGGCCGAACACCAGGAATTTGCCCTTGGCCGACAGCAGCGCCAGCTGGGTCGCCCCGTCGAACAGCGGAACCGGCCGCAACAGCTCGTCGCCCTTCTCCAGCGTGATGAACTGCTTGCCGGCGCGCTGGCGGCTGCTCATGTCGCTCAGCCGGGCGGCGAAGCCGAAGCCGCGGCGCGTGGCCAGCAACCAGCGGCTGTCGGGCGCCGCCGCGATGGTGTGCACGATGCGCGTGCCGGCCTCGAGGTCGATCATGGTGGTGACCGGCTGGCCATCGCCGCGCGCCGACGGCAGGCCCGAGACCGCCACCGAATAGACACGGCCGTTGTCGCCCACCGCGATCAGGGTATCCGTGGTGCGGCACTCGAAGGCGCCGTACAGGTCGTCGCCCTGCTTGAAGCTGAATTGCCCGGCATCATGGCCGTGGCCCTGGCGCGCGCGCAACCAGCCCTTCTGCGACACGATCACCGTGACGGGTTCGTCGACCACCTTGGTCTCGAGCACCGCGCGCTCGGCGGTTTCGATCAGGGTGCGGCGATCGTCGCCGTACTGCTTGGCGTCGCCCTCGATTTCCTTGATGAGCAGGCGCTTGAGCGACCCCGGGTTCTCCAGCAGGTCCTGCAGGCGCAGTTGCTCTTCGCGCTTGCCGGCCAGTTCCTGTTCGATCTTGATGCCTTCCAGGCGCGCCAGCTGGCGCAGGCGCATTTCCAGGATGTCCTCGGCCTGGCGCTCGGTCAGCCCGAAGCGCGCCATCAGCGCGGCGCGCGGCTCCTCGGCCTCGCGAATGGTCTGGATCACCTCGTCGACATTGAGGTAGACCACCATGCGCCCTTCCAGCACATGGATGCGGTCGAGCACCTTGTCCAGGCGATGGCGCGTACGGCGCACCACCGTATCGGTGCGAAACGCCACCCACTCTTCCAGCACGTCGCGCAGGCTCTTCTGGCGCGGCCGGCCGTCGGTGCCGATACACACCAGGTTGACCGGCACGTTGCTTTCCATGCTGGTCTGCGCCAGCAGGGTGTTGACGAATTCGTCGCGGTCGACGCGCGAGGTCTTGGGCTCGAACACCAGCCGCACCGCCGCGTCCTTGCCGGATTCGTCGCGCACCGCGTCGAGCAGGCTGAGCATGACGGCCTTGGCCTGCTGCTGCTCGGCCGACAGGCTTTTCTTGCCCGCGCGCACTTTCGGATTGGTGATTTCCTCGATTTCTTCCAGCACCTTCTGGCCCGAGGTGCCCGGCGGCAGCTCAGTCAC
The DNA here is from genome assembly GCF_002119705.1 of Bordetella genomosp. 6. Taxonomy (NCBI): domain Bacteria; kingdom Pseudomonadati; phylum Pseudomonadota; class Betaproteobacteria; order Burkholderiales; family Alcaligenaceae; genus Bordetella; species Bordetella genomosp. 6. Next base: position 1,752,291 of record NZ_CP021107.1, on the reverse strand, counting down.
CACCAGCTGCCACTGCCCGCGCGCCATTTCCTCGAACTGCCAGCGCGCGCGCGCCTTCAACGAGCCGCGCCCGGTGGCGTAGATATGCGCGATATCGGCGGCCGGGGTGATGATCTGGCCGCCCCCGGCGAAATCCGGGCCGGGCACCAGCCCCAGCAGTTCCTCCTGCGGCAGCTTGGGATTGCGGATCAGCGCCACGCAGGCCTGCGCCACCTCGCGCAGGTTGTGCGAGGGGATCTCGGTGGCCATGCCCACCGCGATGCCCGAGGCGCCGTTGAGCAGCATCACGGGCAGGCGCGCCGGCAGCATGGCCGGTTCCTGCTGGCTGCCGTCGTAGTTCGGCACGAAGTCGACCGTGCCCTCCTCCAGTTCGTCGAGCAACAGCTTGGCGAACGGCGTCAGGCGCGCCTCGGTATAGCGCATGGCCGCCGCGTTGTCGCCGTCGCGCGAACCGAAGTTGCCATGGCCGTCGATCAGCGGATAGCGCAGCGAGAAGTCCTGCGCCATGCGGACCATGGCGTCATAGGCGGCCTGGTCGCCGTGCGGGTGGTACTTGCCCAGCACGTCGCCGACCACGCGCGCCGACTTCACCGGCTTGGCACCGGCGGCCAGCCCCATGGCCTGCATCGCGTACAGGATGCGGCGCTGCACCGGCTTCTGGCCGTCGCCCACATCGGGCAGGGCGCGGCCGCGCACCACGGACACGGCGTAGTCCAGGTAGGCCTGCTCGGCATAGCGGCCCAGGGTGATGGCTTCGTGGGGATCGGTGGCGCCACCGTCGAACAGGCCCGGTTGATTGCTGTCGCTCATGATGTACTCGGATTTGACTATTGCTTGTCCGCCGCGCCGGCCAGCACCGCGCCGGGCACGTGCGCGCGCAACTGCGCGCGCACCGCCTGCAGGACATCGGCGGACTGGCCGCGCTTGGGAATGATCACGCCTTGCAGCGGACTGATGAACAGATACAGATGGCTAGCGGTTTCCTCGACCTGGGCCACCGCCTCCCATGGCATGGTACCGCTGGCGCCGGCGGCGGCGTCATCCACGCCGCGCGGCCCGAAGTCCAGCGTGTGCCGGCCCAGGAAGGGATTGTCGGGCTGGCGGCCCAGCGCGCGGCGCACGTTGCCGCGCGCCAGCCGCGGCAGCACGTACTCGTAGCCCGCGGCCAGCAGCGCGAACACCGCCAGGCCTACGGCCAGCGCCTGCCCGTAGGCCGGCAGCGCCGCGCCCCAATCCAGCTGCCCGCCGTCCCACACGCGCAGCAGGATCACCGCCAGCAGGCCGGCGGCCAGCAGGACGGCAAAACGCAGGTGCGACGCGCGGCGGCGGCGGCGCAGCGCCGGGCGCTGGTACGCATAGGCGGTGAATGCGGCATAGTCGTCGACCGTCAGGTCGACCACCATGCGCACCGGCGCGCTGCTGTCGGGCGCCTGCGCCATCAGATATCCAGCTCCGCCAGGTTGCCCTTCTCCTCGATCCAGGCACGCCGCTGCGACGACTCGCCCTTGCCCATCAGCATGTCGAACATGCGGGTGGTGTCGCCGGGAGTCAGGTCGCCGTAGCCGACCGGCAGCAGCCGGCGGGTGTCCGGGTTCATGGTGGTCTCCCACAGCTGTTCGGGATTCATTTCGCCCAGGCCCTTGAAGCGGCTCACGCTCCAGGCCGACTCGCGCACGCCTTCCTTGCGCAGCTTGTCCTGCGCGGCTTCCAGTTCGCCGGCGTCCAGGCAGTAGATCTTGCGCGCCGGCCGCTTGCCCTGCGCCGGCACGTCCACCCGGAACAGCGGCGGCCGGGCCACGAACACATTACCGGCTTCGATCAGCTTGGGAAAGTGCCGGTAGAACAGCGTCAGCAGCAGCACCTGGATGTGCGAGCCGTCCACGTCGGCGTCCGAGAGGATGCAGATGCGGCCATAGCGCAGGCCCGACAGGTCGGGCTCATCGCCCGGGCCGTGCGGGTCCACCCCGATCGCCACCGAAATATCGTGGATCTCGTTGTTGGCGAACAGCCGGTCGCGGTCGACCTCCCAGGAGTTGAGCACCTTGCCGCGCAGCGGCAGGATGGCCTGGAACTCCTTGTCGCGCCCCATCTTGGCCGAACCGCCGGCCGAGTCGCCCTCGACCAGGAACACTTCGGTGCGGCTGGCGTCGCTGGACTCGCAATCGGTCAGCTTGCCCGGCAGCACGGCCACGCCCGAACTCTTGCGCTTTTCGACCTTCTGCGCCGAGCGCTGGCGCGCCTGCGCCTGGCGTATGGCCAATTCGGCCAGCTTCTTGCCATATTCGACATTGCTGTGCAGCCACAGGTCCAGGGCGCTCTTGGCAAAGCCGCCCACCAGGCGCACGGCGTCGCGGCTGTTCAGGCGCTCCTTGATCTGGCCCTGGAACTGCGGGTCCAGCACCTTGGCCGACAGCACGAAGCTGGCGCGCGCGAACACATCCTCGGGCAGCAGCTTGACGCCCTTGGGCAACAGGCTGTGCAGCTCGGCGAACCCCTTGACCGCGCCGAACAGGCCTTCGCGCAAGCCCGACTCATGGGTGCCGCCGGCCGGGGTCGGGATCAGGTTGACGTACGACTCGCGCACCACGTTGCCGTCCTCGGCCCAGGCCACCACCCATTGGGCGCCCTCGCCCTCGGCGAAGCTGTCGTGGTCGGCCCCGGCGTACTGCCGGCCCTCGAAGAACGGGATCATCAGCTCGGCGCCGGCCAGCGCCTCGGCCAGGTAGCCGCGCAGGCCCTCCTGGTACTGCCAGGTGCGCGTGTCGCCGGTTTTCTCGTTGACCAGCGACACCTTCACGCCCGGCAGCAGCACGGCCTTGCTGCGCAGCAGGTGGGTCAGCTCGGCCATCGGAATGGCCGGGCTGTCGAAATACTTGGCGTCGGGCCATACCCGCACGCGGGTGCCCGACTTCTTGCGCCCGCCCTCGGGATACGGCGCCAGCGCTTCGATCACGTCGCCGCCGGCGAACACCAGCCGGTGCGCGGCGCCGTCGCGCCACACCACCACCTCCAGGCGGGTGGCCAGCGCGTTGGTGACGGACACCCCCACGCCGTGCAGGCCGCCGGAGAACGCGTACGCGCCGCCGCCCTGCTTGTCGAATTTGCCGCCTGCGTGCAGGCGCGTGAAAACCAGCTCGACGACCGGCGCGTTCTCTTCCGGGTGCAGGCCGACCGGAATACCGCGTCCGTCGTCCTCGACCGAAATGCTGCCGTCGCCGTGCAGCGTGACTTGAATCTGCTTGCCGTAACCGGCCAGCGCTTCGTCGGCCGCGTTGTCGATGACCTCCTGCACGACGTGCAGGGGGTTCTCGGTGCGGGTATACATACCCGGGCGCTGGCGCACAGGCTCCAGCCCCTTCAGAACGCGGATCGACGCTTCGGTGTAACGTGGTGTGGCCAAGTTATCCCCAACATCTGTGGAAAAAAACCGACATTTTACGGACAAGTCCATATTCGGCGCGGCTCCAGGTGGGATGCGCACGCGCTGACCAGCCGCGAATTCGGTACGATGAACATTGTGACAGCCGCCGGACCCTTTTGTGGGCCCGGTGACGCCGCAACATCCTACACAAAACCGGCAAACCCTGTTGTTAATGACAGTGGTATGCTTTAATCCTTCCTACACGTCGAACAAGAACAGCGGCCACATGCTCCATGCACGGGCCGCGCAGCGGAATCCGAGAATCACCATCATGAGCGAGCAAATCAAGAACGTCAGCGACGCCAGCTTCGAGGCAGATGTGCTGAAATCCGGCCAGCCCGTGCTGGTGGATTACTGGGCCGCCTGGTGTGGCCCCTGCAAGATGATCGCCCCCATCCTCGAAGAGGTGGCTTCCGAATACGCCGGCCGCCTGACGGTGGCCAAGCTGAACGTGGACGAAAACCAGGACACGGCGGCCAAGTACGGCGTGCGCGGCATTCCGACCCTGATGCTGTTCAAGGACGGCCAGGCCGCCGCCACCAAGGTCGGCGCCCTGTCCAAATCGCAGCTGACCGCATTCCTGGACGGCGCGTTGTAAAATCCGGGAATGCGCCGCCGACCGGCCCGCGCATTCCCCCTGATTCCCGCGCGGGCCCGTCCGTGGCCCGCCGCCCGAACCCTTCTTCTTACCTCCCCCTACATTCACCGCGATGCACCTCAATGAACTGAAGGCGCTGCACGTGTCGCAGTTGCTGGAAATGGCCGCCGGCCTGGAAATCGAGAACGCCAACCGCCTGCGCAAGCAGGAGTTGATGTTCGCCATCATGAAGCGGCGCGCCAAGCAAGGCGAACAGATCTTCGGCGACGGCGTGCTGGAAGTCCTGCCCGACGGCTTCGGATTCCTGCGCTCGCCGGACACCTCGTACCTGGCCAGCACCGACGACATCTACATCTCGCCGTCGCAGATCCGCCGCTTCAACCTGCACACCGGCGACTCCATCGAAGGCGAAGTGCGCACCCCGAAGGACGGCGAGCGCTATTTCGCGCTGGTCAAGGTGGACAAGGTCAACGGCTCGCCCCCCGAAGCGATCAAGCATCGCATCATGTTCGAGAACCTGACGCCGCTGCACCCCAACCAGGTGATGCGTCTGGAACGCGACATCAAGAGCGAGGAAAACCTCACCGGCCGCATCCTCGACATTTTCGCCCCCATCGGCAAGGGCCAGCGCGGCCTGATCGTGGCGCCGCCCAAGTCCGGCAAGACGGTCATGATGCAGCACGTGGCCCACGCCATCACCACCAACTACCCGGATGCCGTGCTCATCGTCCTGCTGGTCGACGAGCGTCCCGAGGAAGTGACCGAAATGCAGCGCACCGTGCGCGGCGAAGTGGTGGCCTCGACCTTCGACGAACCGGCCACCCGCCACGTGCAGGTCGCCGAAATGGTCATCGAGAAGGCCAAGCGCCTGGTCGAGATGAAAAAGGACGTGGTCATCCTGCTGGACTCGATCACCCGCCTGGCCCGCGCCTACAACACCGTGGTGCCGGCCTCCGGCAAGGTGCTGACCGGCGGCGTGGACGCCAACGCCCTGCAGCGCCCCAAGCGCTTCTTCGGCGCGGCGCGCAACCTCGAGGAAGGCGGCTCGCTGACCATCCTGGGCACCGCCCTGATCGAAACCGGCAGCCGGATGGACGAAGTCATCTACGAAGAATTCAAGGGCACCGGCAACTCCGAAGTGCACCTGGAGCGCCGTCTGGCCGAAAAGCGCGTCTACCCTTCCATCAACCTGAACAAGTCGGGCACCCGCCGCGAAGAGCTGCTGATCAAGCCCGAACTGCTGCAGAAGGTGTGGGTGCTGCGCAAGTTCATCCACGACATGGACGAAATCCAGTCGATGGAATTCATCCTCGACAAGATGCGCGCCACCAAGACCAACGCCGAATTCTTCGACATGATGAAGAAATAAGCCTGGCCCGCGCCATGCCTGTCCCGACCCCCGGCCCGCGCCGGGGGTTTTGCTTTGCGGCGCGGCTCAGTGCTCTGGCTGCGGCTCCTGCTGGCGCGTCGGCGCGCGCGACTCCACCGGCGTCACCTTGGGGTCGTCCCAGGTGCCGGTGACCGCATACTCGGAAGACATGGCGCGCGCCAGCGGCTGCTTGAGCAGCCACTGCGTCACGAAAGCGCCCAGGCCGATCAGCGGATTGACCAGCGCGGCCGTCACGGCCGCCGCGCCGCTGGCGTCCAGGTTGGGCACCACCACCGCCCGCATGTCCCAACGCTCGTCCACGATATTGGTGGTGCCGGCCAGGACGATCCCGGCCACCGGGCCGCTCAGCTTGTAGCCCTCGGTCGTCAGCACACCCTGGCTGAGCGACATGTCGCCGCGGATCGTGTCGAACGGGAACCCCTCGCGCAGCAGCCCGCCCGGGTTGGCGTCCAGGCGCGCCAGCCGCTGCAGCGACTGCAGCGACAGCAGCTCCAGCAGGCGCGCGGCGCGCGAATTCACGTGCAGGAAGCGGCCATTGTCCAGACTGACGCGCGCATTGCCTTCCAGCTCGGCCAGGTTGTGCGACCAGGGCAGATTGCGCCAGGTGACGGTACCCTCCAGGCTGCCCTTGCCCCCGCCCACGGTCTGCGGCAGCCCGACCCGGTCCAGGAACTTGCCCAGGTCGCTGAACTCGGCGTTGGCCTGCACGGTCAGGCCGCGCTGCGTGCCGTCCAGGCGCCAATTGCCCGTGGCGTCGAGCCGGGCGGCGTCGTTGGCGATCTGCAGCTTGTCCAGCCGCCACAGGCGGCCGCGCTCCATGTTCGTGCCGACCAGCTGCAGGCTGCCCAGCTCCTTGCCGTACAGGCTGAATTCCTGGGCCTGCAGATCGATGGCGGGGATATCCTCCAGGTCGTTGCCGGCCGACAGCGCATCCTCTTCCTGGCGCGTGTCCTCCTCGCCCGCCAGCGCCAGCCGCTTGAAACGGCCGGTCACGCGGCCGGCGATGGCGCCCGAGGCCTCGGTCCACTCCAGCGTGCCCTGCGCCTGGCGCGAGTCCACCGTCACGCGCCACTGCGAGGCGGCCGGCCGCTGGGCCGCCAGTTTCAGGTCATTGAGGGTATAGCCGGCCACGCGCAAGCGGTCGGCGGCCAGGTTGATCTGGTCGGGCTGCGGCAGCAGCGGCACGCGCGACGACTGCCGCCGGCCGCTGGAAGGCTCGTCGAAATCGGCCTTCAGGGCGTCCCAGGCGTCCAGGTCCAGTTCTGGCAGGGTCGCGGCCACGGTCAGGCCGCGCTGCGGCAGGCTGGCGGCCCGGTTCACGCCCAGCGCGCCGCGCGCGAAATAGGTCCGCGAGGCGTCGGCGGGATCGTATTCCAGCAGCGCATTGATGTTCTCGGCCAGGCTGCCCGACAGCCAGCGTCGGCCGCGCGGTCCGCGGTCGTTGGCCGGGCCCCATTGCAGCTTCAGCGGCATGGCGCCGCGCGCGGGCTTGCCGACCGGCGCCGGCATGTCGATCGCCATGCCGTCCAGGTTGGACTCCATCGAGATATCGACCGCCCCGCCCTTCAGGTAGTTGAGCTGTCCGCGGTAGGCGCTCTGGCCGGACAGGCGCTTGAGCGCCGGCGCCTTGCTCACCTCGCCCAGGCCCGCCGCCGTCAGCGTGCCCTCGAAGCGCAGCGGGGCGCTGCCCTGCTCCAGCACGCCCCAGATGCGCGCCGGCCCGCCCAGGAAGCGGGCATGGATTTCCTTGGCGCTCATGCCCAGGTCGGAGAACGCCAGCTCGCCGCGCACTTGCGTCAGCATGGGCATCTCGGGCATGAAGCGAAACGCGTTGCCGGCGAATACGATACGCCCCTGGACCTTGGTGTCTTCGGCATTGAGCAGCGGTACGTCCAGCGCCAGCGGCACCTCCCACTGGCCGGTGCCCTCGGCCTCGTCCAGCGCGCCGTCGAGCAGCTCGCCCAGCGGCGAATTGGCGGCCAGCGCCAGATAGGCCGGCACCGCGCCGGAACTCTGCCCCTCCACGCGCAATTGCGCGTGGTCCTCCATGTCGGGAATCGAGGCGCTCACCGCTCCCAGGTTCACCACCTGGTCGTCGGCGGTGCGCACCAGGCCGCCGCCGGCGCTGTCCAGGCTCAGGCTCACCTTGTCCACGGCGAAGTTGCCCGACAATCGCTCCAGCTTGGGCCAGGCCTTGCGCTTGCCTTCGGCCGGCGCGTAATCGACCACGGCATCCTGGTACCGTCCCGCGATGCGGAACTGCCCCTCGTCGCCCGGCTGCGAGAACGGGAAGTCATCCAGGTCTCCGGCCAGGGTGATGGCGGCGTCATGGACCGTCCCCGCCGGCAGGCCCGTCGCCAGCCACAGGCGGGCATCCTCGTTCACCTCCAGGGGCAGGTAGCGGTGGATGGCCGGCATCGACGCGCGCGCCAGGCTGCCGCGCAGGTCTGCCGTGCCGGCCGCCGTCTTGCCCTGCTGGCGCCAGGCGCCGTGCAGGGTCGCATCCAGGTCGGGATTGGCAAGCTGCAGGCGGCGCAGGTTCAGGGTCAGCGGCTGCCCCGCCGGCTCGGTCAGGCTGGCGTCGAGTTGCGCCCGGTCCAGCGCCAGCGGGTGCTCGAATATCTCGGGCAGGTTCAGCCACAGGCCCTGCGCCTGGCCCGTGACCGCCACGCCGGCGCCGTCGGCGCTGCGCGCCAGCGGCAGGTCCGAGAACTGCAGCAGGTCGCCCGGGGCGCCCTGCAGGCGCCATTGCGCGCTGTCCACGCTGACCGACGCGCTCTGGCCGGCGCGCCAGTTCAGCCCGCGCAGCGCCACGTCCATCGTCAGGTCGGTGAACTTGCCATGATCCAGTTGCAGCCAGGCACGCGCCGCGTAGCGGCCTTCGGCCGCCGGCATCGCGACCCACGGCGCCCAGGCCGCCGGCTCGGCGTCCTGCACCTCGGCAAACAGCTGGCCGCTCCAGCTGGCCGGATTGCTGCCGTCGCGCGCGAACAGGCTGCGATTGAGTTCGCCGCGCACCGATACCCTGGCGGCCAGGTGCGCGGGCGGCCGCACGCGCAGGGAGAAGCGATGCGACAGCACCCCGTTGCGCATCAGCAGGTCCAGGCCATCGAGGCGCAGTTCGGGCGCCTGGCGCGCCTCGTCCTGCCAGCGCAGCGTCACCCCGTGCAGGGCCAGCTCGCGCTGGCGCGCCAGCCAGCGCAGCGCCGGCGATTCGGTCAGCCCGTGGTCGGACGGCGCGGCCAGGTCGATCGATTGCCCCGCGACCCACAGACGATCGGCCGCGTCGCGCCGCACCAGCAGATCGGCGCCGTCGATGCGCAGGCTCTGCAAAGTGGGCGACAGCTTGAGCACGCTGCGCCAGCCCAGCACCGCCGCCACCGAGGGCAGGCTGAGCACCGGGTCGGCCTGGTGGTCGTAGATGCGCACGCCGGAGAGATTCAGGCGCGGATTCAGGCCGCTCCAGTCCGCGCTGAGGCTGTCGATCGCCACCCGCGAACCCAGCGCCTGGCTGGCGTACTGCTCGATCTGCGGCCGCCATTGGTCGGCCCGCGGCAACACCCAGTAACGCAAACCCAGGAAAGCGATCGCCAGCACGCCATAAATGGCGAACACGCTCCAGAACAGCAAGCGAAGAATTTTCGTCGATACGGACACGGGCGGCGGGCAGGAAGAGGCGTCTTGCAGTATCGTCCCCTTATACATGAATCCCGCCTTTCCGTCTGCCTGAGTCCCGCCATGTCCTCCGCCCCTCCCTTCGCCGCCGCCCTGGCCTGGTCCGGCCACCTGCGCCGCCGTCTCGATGCCCATCCCGACCTGGCGGCCTGGCTGGCCAACGCCTGCGCCCATCCCGTCAGCGCCAACGTGCTGGCGGCCTGGCAGGCCGAACTGAGCGGCCCGGACGCGCCGGAAGTGCTGCCGGTCGACCAATGCCGCGGCATGCTGCGCAAGCTGCGCGAACGCGTCTTCCTGACCCTCATCGTGCGCGATCTCGGCGGACAGGCGGACCTGGAGGAAGTGGTCGGGGCGATGACGGCCCTGGCCGACATCGCCGTGGGCACCGCCTACCGCAGCGTGGCGGCCGAACTTGCCGCCGTCCACGGCCTGCCGCGCGAACAGAGCACCGGCGACCCGCAGGAAATGCTGATCGTCGGCATGGGCAAGCTGGGCGGCCGCGAGCTGAACGTTTCCTCGGATATCGACCTGGTCATGCTGTACGGCGACGAAGGCGAGACCGACGGACCGCGGCGCATCAGCAACCATGAGTTCTATGGCCGGCTGACGCGCCGCATGATGCCGGTGCTGTCGGAGGTGGACGCCGATGGCCAGGTCTTTCGCACCGACCTGCGGCTGCGCCCCGATGGCGACGCCGGACCGCTGGCCTGGAGCCTGGACGCGCTGGAGCACTACCTCATCGGCCAGGGACGCGAGTGGGAACGCTACGCCTGGCTCAAGGCCAGGCTGATGCCGGCGCAGGCGTTTGCCGACAGCAATCCGCAGGCCCAGGCCCGCCAGCTCGAAAGCCTGCGCGTGCCGTTCGTCTACCGCAAGTATTTCGACTTCGACGCCCTGGCGGCGCTGCGCGCCCTGCGCGAACGCATTCGCCAGGACTGGCAGCGCCGCGCCCTGGCGCGCAACGGCGTGGACAGCGCCAACAACATCAAGCTGGGCGATGGCGGCATCCGCGAGATCGAGTTCATCGTGCAGCTGTCGCAGCTCATACGCGGCGGCCGCATGCCCGCGCTGCAGCGCCGCGGCCTGCTCGAAGCGCTGCACGCCGAACGCGCCGCCGGGCTGGTGCCCGAGGGCGACGCGCAGAAACTGGAAGCCGCCTATCGCTTCCTGCGCCGCACCGAGCATGCCCTGCAATACCGCGAGGACGAACAGACCCATCTGCTGCCGGCCGATCCGGCCCAGCGCGCGGCGCTGGCGACGGCCCTGGGCTACGAGCCGGCCGTCTTCGAGCGCACGCTGGCCGAACATCGCGCCTTCGTGTCGCAGACCTTCCGCAACGCCTTCCGCCTGGCGGGCATGGGCGAGGAGGACGACAGCCCCGCCCCCGCACGCGCCTTCGCCAACGGGCACGGCATGCGCCCGCATGCCGGCGCCCTGCACGATATCGAGGAGCGCCTGGCCGGACAGATCCAGCGCGACTTCCCCGAACAGGCCGAGGACCTGCTGCGCCGCACCGAAACGCTGCTGGGCAGCCATCGCGTGCGCAGCCTGCCCGACAGCAGCCGGCACCGGCTCGAAGCGCTGCTGCCGGCGGCGCTGACGGCGGCGGCGCAGACCGGCGCGCCCATGGATGCCGCGCTGCGCCTGTTCGACCTCATCGAAACCATTGCGCAGCGCAGCGCCTACCTGGCGCTGCTGGCCGAGTACCCCGACACCCTGGCCCGCGTGGCGCGCATGGTGGCGGCCAGCCCCTGGGCGGCCCAGTACCTGACCCAGCACCCCCTGTTGCTGGACAGCCTGATCGATTGGCGCACGCTGTTCGAACCGCTGGATTTCGCCCAGGTCGCGCGCCAGCTGGCCGCCGACCTGGACGCCTGCCGGCTGCCGGACGGCGAGCCCGACATCGAGCGGCAGATGAATCTGATGCGCGACGTCCAGCGCCAGGCCAGCTTCCAGTTGCTGGCGCAGGATCTCGAAGGCGAGCTGACGGTGGAGAAACTGGCCGACCAGCTCTCGGCGCTGGCCGACCTGCTGCTGGCCGAGGCCATCCGCCGCGTCTGGCCGCTGGTCAACCGGCAGCCCGGCGCCGAGCCGCGCCTGGCCGTCATCGCCTACGGCAAGCTGGGCGGCAAGGAACTGGGCTACGCCTCCGACCTGGACCTGGTGTTCCTGTTCGACGACGACCGCGAGGACGCCGCCGAGCTCTATGCCAAGCTGGGGCGGCGCATGACGTCATGGCTATCGACCATGACGTCCTCGGGCCGCCTGTACGAAATCGACCTGCGGCTGCGCCCCGACGGCGACGCCGGGCTGCTGGCCGTCTCGCTGGAGGCCTTCGAGCAATACCAGCGCTCGCACGCCTGGCCCTGGGAGCACCAGGCGCTCACGCGCGCGCGCTACGCCGCCGGCGACACCGAGGCTGGTGCGCACTTCGAGCGCATCCGCGCCGACATCCTGGTCATGCCGCGCGACGCGCAGGCGCTGCGCGGCGAGGTGCTTGGCATGCGCGACAAGATCAGCGCCGGCCACCCGAATCCCACCGAGCTGTTCGACGTCAAGCATGACCGCGGCGGCATGGTCGATGTGGAGTTCGTCACCCAATACCTGGTGCTGTGCCACGCGGCCACGCACCGGGTGCTGGTCAACAATCTGGGCAATATCGCGCTGCTGCGCCTGGCCGGCGAGGCGGGCCTGATCCCGGCGCCGCTGGCGCTGGCCGCCGGCGACGCCTACCGGACACTGCGGCGGGTGCAGCACCAGCTGCGCCTGAAGGGCGTCGACAAGGCGCGCGTGCCGCCCGGGCAACTGGCCGCCGAGCGCGCCACGGTGTGCGAATTGTGGCAAACCGTGCTGCAGGACGGCACGATTGCGCAAGCCGAAGTAAAATAACGGTTTTTCCCCGCCGCAAAGCCGCTTTTCACGCCATGTCCCAACTCGTGCGCCCCACACTCGAACTGCCCGCCGGCCGCCGCAAGGTGCTGCTGCACTCGTGCTGCGCGCCCTGTTCCGGCGAAGTCATGGAAGCCATGACCGCCTCCGGCATCGACTATGCGATCTACTTCTACAACCCGAATATCCATCCGGTCAAAGAGTACGAGATCCGCAAGAACGAGAACATCCGCTTCGCCGAGGAACACGGCATCGAATTCATCGACGCCGACTACGACATGGACAACTGGTTCGAGCGCGTCAAGGGCATGGAAAACGAGCCCGAGCGCGGCATCCGCTGCACCGCCTGCTTCGACATGCGCTTCGAGCGCACGGCCCTGTACGCGCACGAGCACGGCTTCGACACCATCACCAGCTCGCTGGGCATCTCGCGCTGGAAGGACATGAACCAGATCAACGGCTGCGGCGAGCGCGCCGCCGCCCGCTACGACGACCTGGTGTACTGGACCTACAACTGGCGCAAGGGCGGCGGCTCGCAGCGCATGATCGAAATCAGCAAGCGCGAGAACTTCTACCAGCAGGAATACTGCGGCTGCGTCTACTCGCTGCGCGACACCAACCGCCACCGCCGCGCCCAGGGCCGCGAACGCATCCACCTCGGCGTGAAGTTCTACGGGGTAGAGGAAAAACTCTAACCCCGGGTGCCTGTCCCCGCAGGGGACTGGCACCCGCAAACTCAACCCGACGTGCCTGCCCCCACAGGCAGAAGTGCCTGTCCCCGCTGGGACAGGCGCCTGCAGACGGCGGCCGTCCCCGCAGGGGACTGGCACACAGTGCCGTCAGCACTCGACGATATTCACCGCCAATCCGCCGCGCGCGGTTTCCTTGTATTTGGTCTTCATGTCGGCGCCGGTTTCGCGCATGGTCTTGATGACCGAGTCCAGCGATACATAGTGGTGCCCGTCGCCGCGCAGCGCCATGCGCGCGGCGTTGACGGCCTTGACCGAGGCCATGGCGTTGCGCTCGATGCACGGAATCTGCACCAGCCCGCCCACTGGGTCGCAGGTCAGGCCCAGGTTGTGCTCCATGCCGATCTCGGCGGCGTTCTCGACCTGTTCGACGCTGCCGCCCTGCACGGCGGCCAGCGCGCCGGCCGCCATCGAACAGGCCACGCCCACCTCGCCCTGGCAGCCCACCTCGGCGCCCGACAGCGAAGCGTTGTACTTGTACAGCAGGCCGATGGCCGCCGCCGTCAACAGGAAATCGTGCACGCCCGCCCGGCCGGCGCCCGGGACGAAACGGTCGTAATAATGCAGCACCGCCGGAATGATGCCGGCCGCGCCATTGGTCGGCGCGGTCACCACCCTGCCGCCCGCGGCGTTTTCCTCGTTGACGGCCATGGCGTAGAGGTTCACCCAGTCCATCACCGACAGGGGGTCGGACAGCGTGCGCTCGGCGCGCTGCGTCAGCGCGCGATACAGCTCGGGCGCGCGCCGACGCACCTTGAGCGGGCCCGGCAGGTCGCCGTCGGCCTCCGGATGGCCGATGCCGCAGCCACGGGCCACGCACGCCTGCATGACCTCCCAGATGCGGTCCAGCCTCTGCTCGATCTCGGCGGCGCCGCGCCAGGTCAGCTCGTTGCGCATCATCAGGCCCGCCACCGAGTGGCCGCTGGCGCGGCACATCTCCAGCAGCTCGCGTCCGCTGCGAAACGGATACGGCATCTGGTCGTGCGCGCCGATGACCTGGGCATTGGCCGCGCCGGCCGTGACCACGAAGCCGCCGCCCACCGACAGGTAGCGCGATTCGCGCAACAAGTGGCCATCGGCGTCAAAAGCGTGAAACTTCATCCCGTTAGGATGTTCGGCCAACGCCTCGCGGCGATAGAACAACATATGCTCTTTTTCGACGAACGGCACCTCGTGCCGACCCAGCAGCGACACGCGCCGATTGGCGCGCACGGCCTGCAGCATGCCGGCGATGGCCGCGGGGTCGACCGTATCGGGCGCCTGGCCCATGAACCCCAGCAGCACGCCCTTGTCGGTGCCGTGCCCCTTGCCGGTCGCGCCCAGCGACCCGTAGAGTTCGGCGCGCACGCTGGCCACGCGCGCCAGCAGGCCGTCGCGCTCCAGCCCCTGCACGAACAGGAGCGCGGCCCGCATCGGGCCCACCGTATGCGAACTGGACGGCCCTATGCCTATCTTGAAAAGGTCGAAGACGGAAACTGCCACGCGCACACTCCGTATCTGGGTCCACTGGCCGCCATGGCGGTCGATAGCATCATACGCGCCGGCCCGGATTTCCGCTGCGAGGCGAGGCGTGCGATGATTACAGAATTGTTTCATGTCATATATGGACGCCGCGCCCCGCGCGCGGCGCGCCTTTTCCAGGGAGAGCCATGTCCGGACTGCTGCCGTTGCTCGATTTCGCCGGCTACGTAGCCCTGCTGCTGTGGGGCGTGCACATGGTGCAGACCGGCGTGCAGCGCGCCTTCGGCGCCGCGCTGAGCATCGCGCTGGGGCGCGCCCTCGGTACGCGGCTGCGCGCCTTCGCCTCCGGCCTGGCCATCACCGCCGCGCTGCAAAGCAGCACCGCCACCGGGCTGATGATCACCGGTTTCGCCGCCGGCGGGGTGGTGGCGCTGGTGCCGGCGCTGGCCGCCATGCTGGGCGCCAACGTCGGCACCACCCTCATCGTGCAGCTGCTGTCGTTCGACCTGACCTCGCTGGCGCCCATCCTCATCCTGGCAGGCGTATGGATGTTCCGACGCGCCGCGCCCGGCCGCACCCGCGACCTGGGGCGGGTATTCATCGGCCTGGGCCTGCTGCTGCTGTCGCTGCACCAGTTGGTGCAGCTGTTCCAGCCCTTCGAGACCGCGCCCCTGCTGGGCGTCCTGCTCGACGCGCTGGCCAGCCAGCCGGTTGCCGCGGTGCTGCTGGCGGCGGCCCTGACCTGGGCCGCGCACTCCAGCGTGGCGATCGTGGTGCTGGTCATGTCGCTGGCCAGCCATGGCATGGTCAACCCTGAACTGGCGTTCGCGCTGGTGCTGGGCGCCAACCTGGGCACCGCGATCAATCCGATGATCGAAGGCGTGACGGGCGACGACCCGGCCGCCCGCCGCCTGCCGCTGGGCAACCTGCTCACGCGCGTGGCCGGCGTACTCGCCGGCATCATCCTGCTGCCCTGGCTGCAGCCCTGGCTCAGCGCCATGGCCGGCGACCCCGCGCACGCCGTGGCCAACTTCCACACCTTGTTCAACGTCGTGATCGCGCTGGTATTCCTGCCCATCCTCGCGCCGTACGCCGCGCTGCTGACGCGCTGGCTGCCCAAGCGCACCGACCCCAACGACCCGGCGCGGCCGCAATACCTGGACGAATGGGCCCATGACGTGCCGACCGTCGCGCTGGGCAACGCCGCGCGCGAGGCCTTGCGCATGGCCGACATGCTGCAGACCCTGCTGCTGTATGCGCGCGCCGGCTTCAAGCGCGACAACCGGCACCGCATGGTGCAGGCGCGCCAGCTCGACAGCGCGCTGGACAAGCTGGAGACCGCCATCACGACCTACCTGGCCACGCTCGACCAGGAAAACATGACGCGCGAGGACCACCAGCGGCTCGACGCCATCCTGGCGTTCTGCAGCAACATCGGCCACGCGGGCGATATCGCCTATCACGGCCTGCTCAACCATATCGGCCGCCTGCGCAAGCAAGGCCTGCTGCTGTCGGCCGAGCAGCGCGCCAGCCTGGACGCGACGCTGGGCGAGCTGATCGCCAACCAGCGCCAGGCCGCCGCGCTGTTCGTCACCGACGACCTGCGCCAGGCGCGCGCGCTGGCGGGCGAAAAGGCGCGCTTTCGCGCCCTCGAGGCGGAAGCCGCCGAAACGCAGCTGCAGCAGATCAAGTCCGGCAAGGTCGATGCCGCCGAAGTCGGCGCGCTCTACCTGGACATCCTGCGCGACCTCAAGGGCATCAACTCACACGTGGTGGGCGCATCGGCGTATCCGCTGCTGGCGCGCCACGGCGAGCTCCTGCCCAGCCGCCTGCGCGACGCGGGCAACTGAGGGCCTGCCCGGAGACCGGCAGGCCCCGGTCCGCTACAGATACAGCGCGAACCAATCCAGCATGCGCCGCCAACCGTCCTGCGCGTCGGCGGCGCGATAACTGGGACGGTAATCGGCCAGGAAGGCATGCCCGGCCTGCGGGTACACCACGATGCGCGATGCCTGGGCGGACGCGCCGCCTTGCTGCAGGCGCGCTTCCATGGCCCGCACATCGTCCAGCGGAATGCTCTCGTCCTTGCCGCCGTACAGCCCCAGCACCGGCGCATGCAGGTTGCCGGCCACGTCCAGCGGCACCTGCCTGATCAAGGGGCCATGGCCCGAGGACAAGCGCCCGTACCAGGCCACGCCCGCCTTCACGGCCGGATTGTGGGCCGCATACATCCAGGTGGCGCGTCCGCCCCAGCAAAAGCCGGTCACGCCCACGCGCGCGCCGTCGCCGCCGTGGGCGACGGCCCAGGCCAGACTGGCGTCCAGGTCGGCGTGGACCTGCTCGTCGGACACCTTGCTCACCAGCTCGGCGACCAGTTCGGGAATATTGTCGTAGCGCGAGGCGTCGCCCTGGCGCTGGTACAGGTTGACCGAGACCGCCAGGTAGCCATCGTGCGCCAGGCGGCGGCAGACATCCTTGATGTGTTCGTGCAGGCCGAAGATTTCCTGCACCACCAGCACGATGGGCAATTGCTCGCGCCCGGCCGGCGCGGCGTAATAGGCGGCGACCGGTCCGCCCGGCACCGCCAGTTCGAAATCGCCGTGCGACAGGCCCTGCGTGTCGGTATGGATCGTGGTGGGCGCGGTACTACCCGCGGCGGCGGCGAAACTCATGGCAACTCCTGGGCGTGGAAAGGAAATGGCCGCCCTCCTGCCGCCGCGCCGCGGTCAATGCCGGTGGCCTGCCGCCTCGATGGCATGCTGCCCGTGCTCGCGGGCCGGGTCATGCTCATGATGCATGAACGAGGTGACGCCATAGATGAGCAGCACGCCGGCGCCCACCAGCAACAACTGCGGCACCGCATCGGCCGGCGAAACGCGTTCGTGCATTTGCGGCATCAGGTCGGCAACCGAGATGTACAGGAAGCTGCTGGCCGCGACGACCAAGACGTAGGGCACCGCCGCCTGCGCCTCCTGCAATACGAAGTATCCTACAACGCCGCCCGCCGCCGTGCACAGGCTGGTGAACAGGATCAGGGAAAATGCCCTGCCCCGCGCCAGGCCGGCGTTGAGCAGCACCACGAAATCGCCCAGCTTGTGCGGCACCTCGTGCACGATGATCGACGCCGCGGTCAGCACGCCCAGCATGGGATCGGTAAGAAAGGCCGCCGCCACCAGCACGCCATCGGCCAGGTTGTGCAGCGAGCTGCCCACCAGGATGAGCACGCCGCCCCGCCCTGCCTCGTGCCGGTCGTGGCCCTTGTGATGATGGTGCCCGTCGCCCTCATGGTGGTGGCTGTGGCGCAGCAGCGCGATCTTCTCCAGCACGAAGAAGCCGATCAGGCCGGCCAGCATCAGCGCGAACAGGGCCCGCGCGTCGGCGTGCGCGGTTTCGAACGCCTCGGGCAGCAGGTGCAGCAGCGCCACCGACAGCAGCACGCCCACCGACAGGCTGACCATGTGGTGCAGGTACCGCGCGAACACGCGATAGGCCAGCCAGCTGGCGATCGAGACGGCGATCAGGCCGCCGGCAATCGTGGCGAGCAGTATCCAGAGCAGCAGCATGGCGAGGGGCGATTCAGGCGGGAAAGCGCAACATTATATCGTTGCAAGCACCAAATCGAAAATGGCCGTCAGGCAATTCGCAACCGGCCGGCATACGCGCCGGCCGGGGGCCCCATCAGTGCGCCTGCTCCCAGTTCGCGCCCATGCCCACCTCGGCCACCAGCGGCACGCGCAGCGTGGCCACATCGCACATCAGCCTGGGCAGCGCCTGCGTCACGGATGCCAGTTCCTCGTCGGGCACCTCCAGCACCAGTTCGTCATGCACCTGCATGATCATGCGGGTGCGCAGGCGCTCGGCGTCCAGCCAGTCCTGCACCGCCACCATGGCCATCTTGATCAGGTCGGCGGCGGTGCCCTGCATCGGCGCGTTGATGGCGGCCCGCTCGGCGCCCTGGCGGCGCGGCCCGGAGGCGGCCCGGATGTCCGGCAATTGCAGCCTGCGGCCGAATACGGTCTCGACGTAGCCCTGGTCGCGCGCCAGCCGGCGCGTGTCCTCCATGTAGCGCGCCACGCCGGGATAACGGGTGAAATAGCGGTCGATGTAGGCCTGCGCGGCGTCGCGCGTGATGCCCAAGTTGGAAGCCAGCCCGAACACGCCCATGCCGTAGATCAGGCCGAAATTGATCGCCTTGGCGGCGCGGCGCTGTTCGGCGCCGACCTCGGCCAGCGGCACGCCGAACACCTCGGAGGCGGTCGCGCGGTGGATGTCCTCGCCGGCCGCGAAGGCGCGCTGCAGGTTGGCGTCATCCGACACGTGCGCCATGATGCGCAGTTCGATCTGCGAGTAGTCGGCCGACAGCAGCTTGCCCTGCTCGGCGACGAAGGCCTCGCGCACGCGCCGGCCGGCCTCGGTGCGCACCGGGATGTTCTGCAGGTTGGGATCCGACGACGCCAGCCGGCCGGTGATCACCGCCGCCTGCGAATAATGCGTGTGCACGCGGCCGGTGGCCGGATTGATCATGCGCGGCAGCTTGTCGGTGTAGGTGGACTTCAGCTTGGACAGGCCCCGGTATTCCAGCAGCACCTGCGGCAGCGGATAGTCCTGCGCCAGCCTGGACAGCACCTCCTCGTCGGTCGAGGGGGCGCCGCCCGCGGTCTTGCGCACAACCGGCAGCCCCATGCGGCCGAACAGGATCTCGCCCAGTTGCTTGGGGGAGTTCAGGTTGAACGGCTGGCCGGCCAGCTCATAGGCGCGCTGCTCCAGCGCCAGCATTTCCTGGCCCAGCTTGTGGCTCTGGCGTCCCAGCTCCTGGGCATCGACCTTCACGCCATTGCGCTCGACCACCGTCAGCACGCGCGAGACCTGCAGCTCGAGCAGGTAGGTGCGCTCCAGCCCTTCGTCTTCGGCCACGCGCGGACGCAGCACCTCGTGCAATTGCAGGGTGAAATCGGAATCCTCGCAGGAATAGTGCCCCGCCAGGGCGACCGCCACTTCGTCGAAACCGATCTGCTTGGCGCCCTTGCCGCACAGGTCTTCGTAATTCACGCCGCTGCGCCCGAGAAACCGCTGGGCCAGATCGTTCAGGCCCACGCCGCGATGCGATTCCAGCACATAGGCCTGCAGCATCGTGTCCTCGGCCACGCCCGCCAGGCTCACGCCTTCGTTGGCGAACACATGGGTATCGTATTTGGCATGGTGCAGCAGCTTGGCGCGCCCGGCGTCCTCGAGCCAGCCGCGCAGGCGCGCGATGACCTCGTCCCGGGGCAGTTGATCGCCCGCCTCGGGGCCGCGGTGCGCCACCGGGATATAGCAGGCCACGCCCGGCTTGACCGCCATCGACAGGCCCACCAGCCGCGCCTGCATTTCATCGAGCGAGGTGGTCTCCGTATCCAGCGCCACCAGCGAGGCGTCGTCCACCAGCGCCATCCAGGCGTCGAAGGCGGCCCAGTCGGTGATGATGCGATAGTCCAGTTCGGCCGGCGCGACGGCCTGCGGCGCGGCGCGCGCGTCGCCCGTGGGCAGGCGCTCCTGGTCGCCCGTCAGCTCGCGCAGCCAGGTGCGGAAGCCATAGCGGTCGAACAGCGCGGTCAGCGTATCGGCGTCGCGCTCGCGCCATGCCAGGTCTTCCCAGCCCGACACATGGCCGCTCAGGTCGCAGTCGCACTTGACCGTCAGCAGCGTGCGCGTGAGCGGAAAGTTCGGAATGGCTTCGCGCAGGTTGTTGCCGGCCACCCCCTTGACGCTGTCGGCGGCGGCCACCAGCGCGTCGATGGAGCCGTGCTCGGCCAACCACTTGACGGCGGTCTTGGGCCCGACCTTGTTCACGCCGGGCACGTTGTCGACCGCGTCGCCCACCAGCATCAGGTAATCGACGATGCGCTCGGGCGGCACGCCGAACTTGCTGTTCACTCCCGCGACGTCGAGCACCTCACCGCTCATGGTGTTGACCAGCGTCACGTGCGGGTCGACCAGCTGCGCCAGGTCCTTGTCGCCCGTGGAGACGATGGTGTCGATGCCCTGCGCGCTGGCCTGCCGCGCCAGCGTGCCGATGATGTCGTCCGCCTCCACCCCTTCGATGGCCAGCAGCGGCCAGCCCAGGGCCCGTACGGCCTCGTGGATCGGCTCGATCTGCGCCGCCAGGTCTTCCGGCATGGGCGGGCGGTGCGACTTGTAGTCGGGGAACAAATCGTCCCGGAACGTTTTTCCGCGTGCATCGAAAACGCATACGGCATACTCTGCCTTATGATCCTGAACGAGCTTGCGCAACATATTGACCACGCCATAGAGCGCACCCGTGGGTTCGCCCTGCGCATTGCGCAGGTCGGGCATGGCGTGGAAAGCACGGTACAAGTAGCTCGAACCGTCTACCAGCAATAAGGTTTTTTTCATGGTTACAAAGGCAGAGCTTGAGACACCCGCCGGCAAACAAATTCCGGTGATTATGTCAGAGATAAAGACCGCGGCCGAGAAATTGGCCGACATCGGTCCCGCGGTGAGCATGTTCGGCAGCGCCCGCATCAGCCGCGAGTCGCCCTATTATGAAACCTGTGTGGCCATCTCGGCGGCCCTGGCCGGCGCCGGTTTCGCGATCATCGCCGGCGGCGGCCCCGGCATCATGGAAGCGGCCAACAAGGGCGCCTTCGAGGCGGGCGGCACCAGCGTCGGCCTGAACATCAGCCTGCCCCACGAGGCGCACAACAACGAATACCAGACCATCAGCCTGTCGTTCGAGTACTTCTATTCCCGCAAGGCCACCTTCTTCATGCACAGTATGGCCTATGTCGCCATGCCCGGCGGGTTCGGCACCCTGGACGAGCTGTTCGAGGCGCTGACCCTGATCCAGACCGGCAAGGTCCCGCCCGCCCCCATCGTGCTGGTGGGCAGCGAATTCTGGCATGGCCTGGTCGACTGGCTGGGCGAGCAGTTGCTGGCCAACGGCATGATCGCGGCCCACGACCTGAATCTCTTCATCATCGAGGACGACCCCGCCAAGGTCGTGCGCAAGGTGGTCGAATTCCACGACAGGCAAGGCAGGACGGACAGCCAGTACGCGCCCTCCCTCCCGGCATAACAAGGGATAACGCTTCGTTATCACCAAGAAAGAGCAACCAGACCTGAAGGAAGCATCTACTTTGGCATAACCCCCGACGGTCGAGCGCCCACGGCGCAGGCCAGCGCCCTAGACTGCCACACAACTCGCAGTCCAGGGTCCTCCTCGCTATGCCCCCATTTAATTTCACCGCGTCCGCGCTGGCCGCGCTGCTGGCCGCCTGGCTCCCGGCGCACGCCGGCGCCGTGCACGACTACCCTTCCGCCGTCATCGACGCCTACCACATCGGCCAGTTGCGCACCGGCTCCACGCCCTTCGTGTGCGCGCGCTTCCATCCCGCCGGGCAGGCCTCGCCGCAAGCGCTGCGCATTGCCTGCGCCGTGCAACGCTACGGCAGCGGGCGCAAACACTTCGACGAACACCTCGCGCGCATCCTCACCTGCCATGCGTCAAACATACCCACATCGCTGCGGGTCGAATCCGACGTCTGGACCGATCCGCAGATATACCGCCTGTTCTCGCGCGCCGAGATCCTCTCCATCGCGCCCTGCGGTATGGGCGGGTATCTTCCATGAGGCGGATCCCGGCGCGTGCGGGCTGGCGGGCAGCCGCGCTGCTGTGCCTGCTGTTGGCGGGTACGCGCGCTTGGCCCGCCTCCGAGCTTATCCTGGTGCGCGGCTATGGCAATTGCCCTTTCGGCTATGCCCCGCTCACATACGACCAGGCGCATCAACCGTCGCTGCGGGCACGCATGCGCGAACTGTCGGGCAACGAGCCCTGGCCGATCCACGGACTGGCCGACGGACAATACCTGGGCGGCAGGTACGGCGGCGAACTCAAGCGTACCCGCATCGAGGATATCCGCGGCCTGCGCGATCACTTCTGCCTCGCCTCGGATTGGGACGGCGCGACCGGAAATGGCCCGGACCGGTACCTTCCCGCCTGGCGCGACGCATCCTGGTGGCGCGGCTGGCAATGGCGGCACGGCAGCCAGCCCGCCAGGGGGCCGGGCCACTATTCCAATGTGCGCGTCGCCCGGCTCGAATACCTGCCCTTCGGCGACCTGTGCGCGGTATTCACGCGTGAGGGCAGCCCCGTGGTGCAAGCCTGCATCAGCCCGCAGCCGGGCCAGCCGCACCGCGAATCCTACGCCCCGCTGCGGCGCGCCCTGGAGACGCTGAAGCGGCGAGGCCTGCCGCTGCGCGTCTATGTCGACCATGACCGGCGCCCGGCCATTGCCGCCGAGCCCGACATGCCGGCTTACGCGCTCACCGAGCTGGCCACCTGCAATCGCGGCGGCTGCATGTAAAAAGGGTTGTGGCCGCCACGGCCACAACCCTTGCGCCAGGCATGGCCGCCTGGCGGCCGCCCGGTCCTGCGTTACGCGTTTTCGCGCGAAGCGCGGCGGCGCTCGTGCTCCTGCAGGTGGCGCTTGCGCAGGCGGATCGACTTCGGCGTGATTTCGACCAGTTCATCGTCGTCGATGAACTCGACCGCGTACTCGAGCGACATCTGGATCGGCGGCACCAGGCGCACGGCCTCGTCGGTGCCCGAGGCCCGAACGTTGGTCAGCTGCTTGCCCTTGATGGGGTTGACCACCAGATCGTTGTCGCGGCTGTGGATGCCAATGATCATGCCTTCGTACAGCGGCTCGCCGGGGTTGACGAACATGCGGCCGCGATCCTGCAGCTTCCACAGGGCGTAGGCCACCGCGTCGCCGTTATCCTGGCTGATCAGCACGCCGTTGCGGCGCTCGCCGATCGAGCCTTCGCGCACCGGCGCGTACTCGTGGAAAATGTGGCTCATCAGGCCGGTGCCGCGCGTCAGCGTCAGGAACTCGTTCTGGAAGCCAATCAGGCCGCGCGCCGGAATGATGTATTCCAGGCGGGTACGGCCACGGCCGTCGGGCTGCATGTCCTGCAGGTCGCCCTTGCGGCGGCCCAGTTCTTCCATCACGCCGCCCTGGTGGGCGTCCTCGACGTCGACCGTCAGCGCCTCGAACGGCTCGCACTTCACGCCGTCGACTTCCTTGTAGACCACGCGCGGGCGCGACACCGCCAGCTCGTAGCCCTCGCGGCGCATGTTCTCGATCAGGATGGTCAAGTGCAGTTCGCCACGGCCCGAGACTTCGAACACCGTATCGTCGCCCGTGTCGCGCACGCGCAGCGCGACGTTGGACTTCAGTTCGCGCTCCAGGCGGTCGCGGATCTGGCGGCTGGTCACGAACTTGCCTTCGCGGCCGGCCAGCGGCGAGGTGTTGACCATGAAGTTCATGGTCAGCGTGGGCTCGTCGATGCGCAACACCGGCAGGCCTTCGGGCGTGGACGGATCGGTGACGGTCGAACCGATGTGCAGGTCCTCGATGCCGTTGATCAGCACGATGTCGCCGGCCTCGGCTTCGTCCACCACGACGCGCTCCAGGCCGCTGAACTTCATCACCTGGTTGATGCGGCCGCGCTGGACCTCGCCGTCGGGCCCGAAGCGGAACGCAACGTCCATGTTGCCGCGCATGCGGCCGCGGTTGATGCGGCCCACGCCGATCTTGCCGACGTAGCTGTTGTAGTCCAACGAAATGATCTGCATCTGCAGCGGCCCGTTGGCATCGTCATCGCGCTGCGGCACGTACTTCATGATGGCCTCGAACAGCGGCCGCATGTCGCCCGAACGCACGTCGTCGGTAAGGCCCGCGTAGCCCGACAGGCCCGAGGCGTACACCACCGGGAAGTCCAGCTGTTCTTCCGTGGCGCCCAGCTTGTCGAAAAGCTCGAAGGTGGCATTGATCACGAAATCCGGGCGCGCGCCCGGGCGGTCGATCTTGTTGACCACCACGATGGGCTTGAGGCCCAGGGCCAGCGCCTTGCGCGTGACGAAGATGGTCTGCGGCATGGGGCCTTCGACGGCATCGACCAGCAGCAGCACGCCGTCGACCATCGACAGCACCCGCTCGACTTCGCCGCCGAAGTCGGCGTGTCCCGGAGTGTCGACGATGTTGATGTGCGTGCCTTCGTACTCGACGGCGCAGTTCTTGGCCAGGATGGTGATGCCGCGTTCTTTCTCGATGTCGTTCGAATCCATGACCCGTTCGGCCACCGATTGGTTCTCGCGGAAAGTGCCGGATTGGCGTAGCAATTGGTCGACCAGGGTCGTTTTGCCGTGGTCCACGTGGGCAATGATGGCGACGTTGCGCAGGGCGCGGGTCATAGCAGGTCCTTTAAGTTCAGGTGGCGGGCAGCAGGCCCGCCGGCAATTCATTCATGGCAAGCAAGGCCTGCTTGGCGTCGGGCATCGCCTGCAGGGCTTCCAGGGTTACGGCGCGGTCCAGCGAAAACGGCCCGACGTGCGTGCGCCGCAGCGCCGCCAGGTGGGCGTGACAGCCCAGCGCGCGGCCGATGTCCTGGGCCAGCGTGCGGATATAGGTGCCCTTGCTGCAGGCCACGTCGATCTGCGCCTGCATCCCGGAGAACGACAGCAGCTCGATGTGGTGAATGGTCACCCGCCTGGGCGGGCGGTCCAGCTCGATGCCGGCCCGGGCGTACTCGTACAACGGCTTGCCGTCGCGCTTGAGCGCCGAATACATGGGCGGAATCTGCTCGATGGTGCCCACGAAACGTGACAGCACATCGCGCAGCGCCGCCTCCTCGACCCCGGCGAATCCGTCCGGCGCCCGGGCCACGATGTGGCCGGTCAGGTCGCCCGAGTCGGTCTCCTCGCCAAACTGCAGCGTGGCCTGGTAGGTCTTGTCGGCCTCGAGCATGCGGCCCGAGATCTTGGTAGCCCGGCCCATGCAGCAAACCAGCAGGCCGGTGGCGAAAGGGTCCAGCGTTCCCGTATGACCGGCCTTGGCCGCGTCCACGGTGCGCTTGGCTCGCTGCAAGGCGTGATTGCTGGACAGACCCACGGGTTTGTCCAGCAACAGCACACCGTCGAGCGCGAGCCCGCGTCGTTTAGCCATCGTCGAATCCGGAAAAAAAGAGAAAAAGCAGCGACGACAGCCCGGTCAGGACTGGTCTTCGGGCTCGTCGGGAACGCCCGAGTGCGGACCGGGCCGGTTGGCACGATCGATCAGCATCGACATCTCGATGCCGCGGGTGATTTGCGGATCATGCACGAACCGCAGGGTAGGAACAGTATGGATGTGCAGCAGCTTGTACAGCTGCGAATGCAGCCAGCCGGCCTTTTCGTTCAGCAAGGCGGCAGCGGTGTCGGGCTCGGCGCCCAACACCGTGAAATACACCTTGGCATGCGCGTAGTCGGCCGACAGCTCCACACCCGAAAGCGTGATCAGTCCGGCGCGGGTCATATCGATCTCGCGCTGGATGATCCCGGCCAGATCCTTCTGGATCTGGTCGGCCAGCCGCAGGTTGCGGCCGGGGATGGATTTGGACTTGTGACGGCTCATGTAAAGATTGCTGTATCGCCTCGCACCTTACAGCGTGCGCGCGATCTCCTTGATTTCAAAGACTTCCAGCTGGTCGCCCAGTTGCAGGTCGTTGTTGCCGCGCAGCGTCAGGCCGCAATCGAAGCCGGACTTGACTTCCTTGACGTCGTCCTTGAAACGGCGCAGCGAATCGAGATGGCCCGTCCATTGAACCACGTTGTTGCGCAGCAGTCGAACCTGCGAATCGCGGCGCACCACGCCGTCGAGCACCATGCAGCCCGCCACCGTGCCGATGCGGGAGATCGTGTAGACCTCGCGCACTTCGACCAGGCCGATGACCTCTTCGCGCTTCTCGGGAGCCAGCATCCCCGACATGGCGGCCTTCACTTCGTCGACCGCGTCGTAGATGATGTTGTAGTAGCGCAGGTCGATACCGTTGGTCTCGGCCAGCTTCTTGGCGCTTTGCTCGGCGCGCACGTTGAACCCGATCACCACCGCGTTCGAGGCGATGGCCAGGTTGACGTCGCTTTCCGAGATGCCGCCCACGGCGGCGTGCACCACCTGCACGCGCACTTCGTCGGTCGACAGCTTGGTCAGCGACGACACCAGCGCCTCCTGCGAACCCTGCACGTCGGTCTTGACGATCAGCGCCAGGGTCTGCGTGCCCTCGCCCAGGTTGTCGAACATGGATTCCAGCTTGGCGGCCTGCTGGCGCGCCAGCTTGACGTCGCGGAACTTGCCCTGGCGGAACAGCGCGATCTCGCGCGCCTTGCGCTCGTCGGACAGCACCATCAGCTCGTCGCCGGCGGCCGGCACTTCGGTCAGGCCCTGGATCTCGACCGGGATCGACGGACCCGCGGTCTGGATCTGCTTGCCGTTCTCGTCCAGCATGGCGCGCACGCGGCCGAAGCTGGCGCCGGCCAGCACGACGTCGCCGCGCTTGAGCGTGCCGCTTTGCACCAGGATGGTGGCAACCGGGCCACGCCCCTTGTCCAGACGCGCCTCGATGACCAGGCCCTTGGCAGGCGCGTCGATCGGCGCCTTCAGTTCCAGGATCTCGGCCTGCAGCAGCACGTTCTCGAGCAAATCGTCGATACCCGCGCCCGTCTTGGCCGACACCGGCACGAACGGCACATCGCCGCCGTATTCTTCCGGCACGACTTCCTCGGCCACCAGCTCCTGCTTGACACGCTCGGGGTTGGCCTCGGGCTTGTCGATCTTGTTGACGGCCACCACCAGCGGCACGCCGCCGGCCTTGGCATGGTGGATGGCTTCGCGCGTCTGCGGCATCACGCCGTCGTCGGCCGCCACCACCAGGATGACGATGTCGGTGGCCTTGGCGCCGCGCGCACGCATCGCCGTGAAGGCCTCGTGGCCCGGGGTGTCCAGGAAGGTCACGACGCCACGGCCGGTCTCGACGTGATACGCGCCGATGTGCTGGGTAATGCCCCCGGCTTCGCCCGAGGCGACCTTGGCGCGGCGGATGTAGTCCAGCAGCGAGGTCTTGCCGTGGTCGACGTGGCCCATGACGGTCACGACCGGCGCGCGCGGCTCGGCTTCGGCCTCGGTGACCGCCGCGGTTTCGTCCAGGAAGGCCTCGGGGTCGTCCAGCTTGGCGGCGATCGCCGTGTGGCCGAACTCCTGCACCACGATCATCGCGGTTTCCTGGTCCAGCACCTGGTTGATCGTGACCATCTGGCCCAGCTTCATCAATTGCTTGATGACCTCGGCCGCCTTCACCGACATCTTGTGGGCCAGGTCGGCCACGCTGATGGTTTCGGGAACGTGGATCTCGCGCGCGATGAATTCCTGCTGCACCTGCTCGTGGCGGCGATCCTGGTGCTGGTTGCGGCTGTTGCGTCCGCCCCTGCCGCCCTTGCCGCCGGCGCGCCAGCCGTCACGCGTGGTGACCGCGGGCTTGTTGTCGGCCGGCTTCTTGCGGGCGCTGTCGTCGCTCCAGGTGGAGGACACCTCGGCGGTCTTGATGGTCTTCTTGGTGCCCGGCGCGCCCGGCTTGGCGTCCTTCTTGGGCGCGGCCGTGGCGGCCGGCTTGCCGGCCGGCTTGTGCAGCGTGCCCGACAGGGCGCCTGCCTGCGGCTCGGGCTCGGGGGCACGCAGCACCTTGCGCGGACGGCTGAGCATCTCGCGCAGCGCGGCGGCCTCGGCCTCGGCGGCGCGACGCGCCTCTTCGCGGGCACGGTCGGGCGCCGCCGGCGCGGCGGCGCGGCGGATCTCACCCGGCTTGGCCGTGGTCTTGGACGCGGCGGCCGGTTCGGCCTTGGCGCTCTTGGGAGATTCAGCGGGTGCGGACGGCTGGGCCACCGGAGCCGGGGTCTTGGAGGTCAGTTCAGTTTGGGCGTGCACAACGGGTTCCGGCCGGGCCTGTTCAGCCTCGGTCTCGGTGACAGATACATTCTTTGCAGGTTCGACCGGCTCGGCGACTGCCTGGGCAGGGGCGGCTTCCGGTTGAGGCTCGGGTTGCGGCTCAGGCTCGGCCTGGGCAGCGGGAGTCGGCTCGGGCTGGGCTTCGGCCTGAGCGGGCTGTTCGGGTTGCGGCTCGGCCGCCGGCGCCTCGGCAGGCTCGGCGGACGCCTGGGCGACGGGTGGTTCGACCGGCTTGGCGGCCGTCTCGACCGCGGGCTCGGCGCGCACCGGTTCGGCCGGCGCGGGCGCAACCTCGGCCGGCACGGCCTCCGCGGCCGCCGCGGCTTCTTCCGCACGCGCGGCAGCCTGCTCGGCGGCCAGCTCGGCCGGATCGCGCTTGACGAAAACGCGCTTCTTGCGCACCTCGACCTGGATCGTGCGCGAGCGGCCGGTGGCGTCGGCCTGGCGGATCTCGGACGTCTGGCGACGCGTCAGGGTGATTTTCTTGCCCTCGGTCGCACCATGCGCGCGACGCAGCGATTCGAGCAACTTCGCCTTGTCGCTATCGGTGACGGCGTCGTCCACCGATTTGAGGTCAACACCGGCCGCACGCAACTGCTCGAGCAGCACGTTGGCAGGCATTTTCAGCTCGGTAGCGAACTGGGCGACAGTATTACTCGACATTAGGCTCTCTTCCCTATATGCAGCTAATTACAAACATGAACTCTCGGCATTACGCCGTACAACCGTGCGCCGTGTTTCATTCCTCGTCGAACCAGTGGGCGCGGGCGCGCATGATCAGGTCGCTGGCCTCCTGTTCCTGCAGGCCGGCGATCTCGGCCAGCTCGTCGGTCGACAGCTCGGCCAGATCGTCACGCGTATGCACCTGCCGTTCGGCCAGCTTGGCGGCCAGCTCCGGCGTGATGCCCTCGAGTTCGAGCAGGTCCTGGGCCGTTTCAAGGCGCTCTTCCTGGGCGATCGCCTCGGTCAGCAGCGCATTGCGGGCACGGGCACGCAGCTCATTGATGGTGTCCTCGTCGAATGCCTCGATCTCCAGCAGTTCCTGCATGGGCACGTAGGCAATCTCTTCGATACCGGTGAAGCCTTCATCGATCAGGATGTCGGCCACTTCTTCGTCGACGTCCAGCTTGCTCATGAACGTCGCGCGCAACGCGGCACGCTCGGTCTCCTGGCGGTTGAGGCTTTCCTCCGGCGTCATGATGTTGATCTGCCAGCCGGTCAGCTCGGACGCCAGGCGCACGTTCTGACCCTTGGCGCCGATGGCCTTGGGCAGGTTTTCCTCGTCGACCACCACGTCCATGGCGTGCTTGTCTTCGTCCACCACGATGGACTCGACGTTGGCCGGCGCCAGCGCGCCGATCACGAATTGCGCCGGGTCTTCCGACCACAGCACGATATCGACCTGCTCGCCGCCCAGCTCGTTGCGCACGGCGGTCACGCGCGAACCGCGCATGCCCACGCAGGTGCCGATGGGATCGATGCGCTTGTCGTAGGCCACCACGGCGATCTTGGCGCGCACGCCCGGGTCGCGCGCCGCGGCCTTGATTTCCAGCAGGCCCTGCTCGATCTCGGGCACTTCGTTCTCGAACAGCTGGCGGATGAACTCGGGCGAGGTGCGCGACAGGATCACCTGCTGGCCGCGCGCGGCGTGGTCGACCCGCAGCACGAAGGCGCGCACGCGGTCGCCGACCCGCAGGTTTTCCTTCGGGATCATCTCGGAGCGCGGCAGGCGCGCTTCGATCTTGCCGGTTTCGATGATCACGTCGCCCTTGTCCATGCGTTTGATGGACCCGGAAATGATCGTCTCGCCACGGTCGAGGAAGTCGTTGAGGACCTGCTCGCGCTCGGCGTCGCGGATCTTCTGCAGGATCGCCTGCTTGGCGGCCTGCGCGCCGATGCGGCCGAACTCGACCGGCTCGAGCGCTTCCTCGATGTACTCGCCGACTTCGATATCGGGCGCCAATTCGCGCGCATCGGACAGCAGCTCCTGCTTGTCGGGCTCTTGCAGGCCAGCCTCGTCGGGCACGACCAGCCACCGGCGAAAGCCTTCGTGGCCGCCGGTTTCACGATCGATGGAGACACGGATGTCCGCGTCGTCCTTGAAGCGCTTTTTCATGGCCGAAGCCAGCGCGCTTTCGAGCGCCCCGAACACCACTTCGCGGGTGACGTTCTTTTCGCGCGCCAAAGCATCGACCAACAGAAGAATTTCGCGACTCATCGCTTTTTGCCCTTGAAATCCAGAACGGGATCCAGCTTTGCGCGCTCGATGTCATCGAGCGTGAAGCTCAGCACCTGGATATCGTTCTTCTTTGCCTCAAATTCGAGACCGAATACGGCCTTGCCCGCACCGGCGGTGTCATCCTGGCCGGACGCGCCACCCGCCTCGGGCGCGTGCAGCGTGCCGGAGAACACTTTGCGCCCGTCGAGCGCCTCTCTCAGCTTGATCTCGATACGTTCGCCCGCGAAACGGCGGAACTCCGCCTCGTTGCGCAACGGACGATCGACGCCCGGCGACCCGACTTCGAGGCGCTTGTAGTCGATGTTCTCGACTTCGTACACGCGCGACAAATGGCGGGACACCTGCTCGCAATCTTCAATACGCACGCCATCGACCCGGTCGATGGTGACGCGCAACAGCCCCATGGCGGCACGTTCGACATCGACCAGTTCGATGTCCATGCCCGCCAGCGCTTCTTCGGTCAGTGCGAATAAATCAGCCATACACTCAAAAAAAATGGGCTGCACGCCCAGCCCACCGTATTGCCTGGCCCCCGGCCGGGCGCTGCTGACAGCGCCGCTTGCCGAACCCAAGCCCAAAATTGCGACCCAAAATATATTGCAAAAATCGGCCGCGCTTGCCCGCGGCCCGCTGGTGGCCGCGTGCGCATTCCAGGTTCCCCTGGCGCGCCGCCCACCCGGCTGGCCTGCCCTGCAAAGGCAAACCCGGCGCACTTGCGACTCACGCGCCAAATAGCGCAAATCACATCAATCACGCGCCAAAGCGTGCACAACGTGCATTCAAAAGCCGCTGCGCGCAACGCCGTGCTGCGCGCGCATTGCCCTGCAAATGCACTGCGCGCCATGAAAACCGTTGATTTTACCAGATAAACCGGAAATTTGCCTGATACGCCGGGAGCTTACGGATAAGCGGGACACATCCGATCCTCATGGCGCAGCGCATCAACGTCCGCGCCCGCCTCGCCCGCCCAGGAAACCGAGACGGGACTCGTGGGCGCCAGCGCCCTTGGGCTGCCAATCGTCGCCCCGGCCGCCGCCACCGCCGCCACCGCGACGCGCGCGCTGCGGCTTGGGCGCGGCCGGGCCGCGGTTGCCTGTCGGCGAGGCGGGCTTGGCCACCCCCGCCACCTTGCCGCCCGCGCCGGCCGCCTTGTTGCCGCCGGCACGGCCGCCCGCGCCCTTGGCGCCAGGCGCCGTGGCGCGCCCCCCGGCCTTCTTGCCGCCACGCGCGCCCGCCGGCTTGGCCGCCGCGCCCTGGCCGCCGCCCTGGCCACCCTGGCCGGCGCCGCCCTGCGCGCCCGCCGCCTTGCGGCCCTGGCCGCGCTGCGGCCTGTCGCCGCCGGCCTTGCCCTTGGCAGGCTTGCCCTTGCCGCCCCGCCCAGCCGCGCTGTCGTTGCCCAGCGGATGGCCATTGGCATAGCCGCCGGTAATCATCAGCCCGGTCCCGAACGGGTCGGACGGACACGCGGCCGCGCTGCCGGGACGGCCGCCCTGCAGCTTGCCGCGACGGCCGATGCGGGCGCCGTTCATGCCATTGCGCTCCAGCGTGCCGAAGCCCGGCGGCAGCGCGCTGTCATGCGACTGGGGCTGGCGCGATTTGCGCCGCCCTTCGGACTCGTCCCCGTCGCGCAGCAGGCCCAACTGAACCATCAGGGCGGTCACCAGCGAACCGTCCAGCTCTTCCCAGCGGCCGCGGCGCAGGTTGCGCGGCAGCACGATATCGCCGAAACGCGTACGGATCAGGCGGCTGACGGTCACACCCACCGCCTCGAACATGCGGCGCACTTCGCGATTGCGCCCCTCCTGCAGGGTGACGCGATACCAGCGGTTGCTGCCGTCGCCTCCCAGGTATTCGAAAGAGCCGAAAGCCGCCTTGCCGTCATCCAGCTCGATGCCCTCGGTGAGCGACTTGCGCTGCGCGTCGTCCATCTCGCCCAGGACGCGCACCGCGTATTCGCGCTCGGTACCGTAGCGCGGATGCATGATGCGGTTGGCCATGTCGCCGGAGGTCGTGAAGATCAGCAAGCCTTCGGTATTGAGGTCCAGCCGCCCCACGGACAGCCACTTGCCGGTACGCAGCTTGGGCAGCCGGGCGAACACGCTGGCGCGCCCGCCCGGGTCGTCATGGCTGACGATCTCGCCGGCCGGCTTGTGGTAAAGGATGACGCGCGGCGGCTTCTTGGCATTGGGGCGTGCAATCGGCTTGCCGTTGACGCGCACCTGGTCGTTGGGGGCGACGCGCTGGCCGATGTGGGCCGGCTCGCCGTTGACCGACACCCGGCCGGCAACGATCAGCTCTTCCATTTCGCGGCGCGAACCGATCCCGGCATCGGCCAGCACCTTGTGCAGCTTGGGCATCACCGCCTCGCTGTTCAGGTACTTGCCCAGGCGCTGCTCGATACGCGCCGCATTGTCCAGGTAGGCCAGCGCCTGGTCGGCGTCGCGCTCGCTGGCGCGGGCGTCGCCCTCGGACTGGACGGCAGGCTGGCCGCCCGCCTCGTCGGCGCCGGCCTCGCCAGCGGCGGCCGCATCGCCGCGACGGCGGCGAAACGGCGTGCGCAGCTTGCGGCCACGCGCCCGGGCTCCGCCCTCGCCGTCGCCGGCCTCGCCGGATGCGGCGGGCTCGCCGACGGGCGGCTGCGCCACCGGGGATTCATTATCAGGAAAGGAATTATCGTCTTGCATCGTTGTATTCGTTGTCACTGGGACAGCTCCGAATTTCAAACTTGGGGGAGCCGGCCGGATGCGGCAGACTCGTCATCTTCAGGATCGGACACCACGCCATCGGCCTCCTCGCGTCCCGGCGCCGGCTCTGGGGCCGGCGGGGTGGCGGGCTCGGGCGTGGCCGGCACGATTTCGGGCTGCGGCTCGCCAGGATCGACCTCGGGCGCCGGCACGTGCGGGCGCGCCTCGGCAGGCTCGTCAGGTAGGGATATCTGGTCTGGCTGGAGCGGAGGGACCTCGACAGGCCCATTCCCATCATCCGGCGCCGCGCCGGCGGACTCGTGCGCCGGTTCGGCAACACCTGCGCCGGGCAGGCTGGCGGCCGTGGTTTCGGCCGGCTCGTTCGTATCATCGTCGGCGGATACGGGCGGAGCCGGCGCCGGCGACACGGCGGATTCTACGCTATCCGCGGCCGCCTGCGCCACCTCCGGCGGCGCATCGCCCAGCGAGGCAGCCACCTGCCCCGCGGCATCGTCACCGGCCGCGCCGTCCTGGACAGCATCGCCCTCGACTGCCTCGACCAGCACCTCGGTGCCGCCCAGGTCCAGCCCCGCCAGCGCGGCGGCGGCCTGCGCCGACTCCAGCGGCGGCAACTCATCCAGCGCACGCAGGCCCAGGTCATCGAGGAACTGCCGGGTGGTGGCGAACAGCGCCGGCCGGCCCGGCGCATCACGATGACCGATGACCTCGATCCAGCCACGGTCTTCCAGCACCTTGACGATCTGCGACGACACCGTCACGCCGCGGATGTCCTCGATATCGCCGCGCGTCACGGGCTGCCGCCAGGCAACGATGGCCAGCGTCTCGAGTACCGCGCGCGAATACTTGGGCGGCTTCTCGGGATTGAGCCGCTCGAGGTAGCGCTGCATCTGCGGCCGGCTCTGGAAACGCCAGCCCGAGGCCAGTTGCACCAGCTCCAGGCCGCGCTCGTTCCATTGCACCTGCAGCGCTTCCAGCCAGGCGCGCAATGCGTTGTTGTCGAGATCCTGGTCATCACCGAACAGCTTGCGCATTTCGGCGAACTGCATCGGCTGGGACGCGCACAGCAGCGCGGTTTCCAGCACGAGTATTGCCTCGCTATCGTTCATCGGCACTCACAAAATAAGGGGGCAAACTTGCGCTAAATCGGGATTGAGATTAATATTCTTCTTCTCAGACGCGGGGTGGAGCAGTCTGGCAGCTCGTCGGGCTCATAACCCGAAGGTCGTAGGTTCAAATCCTGCCCCCGCAACCAAATCGTTGATCAAGGCCTGGCACATCGTTGCCGGGCCTTTTTCATTGGCGCGGCGCTTGCCGCCGGGCGCAACGGCGCCACGCACGCCGAGCGACACGCGACGAGCGCGCACGGCCGCCCCGGCAGCCTGGGCATGATGAGCCCGGGCTTGAAAAAACGCATGACCGGAAATACGGATACTGGCGCTCACGAATATCTTGTTCAATCAAACTGGATCACGGCGGGACCACCCCATGCCGGCTGCGCCGACGCGGCCGTCGAACCACGGCCGCGCGACGCCCGTGCCGGCCCGCCAGCTATGCCGCGGCCCGGCATGCCGCGAAATGGCGCGCCAGCCGCCGCACCGACATGGCGGCGCGACATCGGCAAACCGCATCGCGGGCATGGCCCACAGACCGAGGCTTTCTTGACCGTAGCCGGCAGCGGCTGCAAGCGCCTGCATCCAGGCGCCGGGGCAGGCGCGCCACGGCAATCGCAAACAATGAATCCGCCAGGGCGGGCCCGCCTGCGTGGCCCGTTCCGGACCAGGGCGCGGCCCCGACCGCACAACGACCACCGTACCGGCTTGTGACCGGGCGCCCGTGCCGCAAGGGCCGGGTTACGCGCAATCGTTGATCGGGGGATTCTTAGACGTATTGGAACGACATTGTGTCCGGCGGCATATCGCGCAATCAGCGCAGGCCCGCCCGGACAAACCGGTTTGGCGTCGCACGCCAGGCCGGATGTAATGTTTTGATTATACCCACAACCGCCCACCCGACAAAGCCCTCGCGACGCCCGCGCCACACTCAGCGCCCGTCCAGGGCCGCATCCCAGGGGGCGGGGCTGAAGCGCTCGGCCAGGAAATCGAGCATGGTGCGCAGTATCAGCGGCATCTGCTTGCGCGATACGTAGACCCCATGTATTCCCAGCACCGGCGGCGCGCAATCGGGCAGCAAGGGACGCAGGCTGCCCGCGGCGATCTGCCCGGCCGCCAGGTAGGTGGGCAGCATGACGATGCCCGCGCCGGCCAGCGCCGCCCGCATCAGCACGTCGGTTTCATTGGCCGTGATATTGCCGCCGACCGGCACTTCGATGGGCTCGCCGGCGCGCTCGAAACGCCACAGGCTGCGGCCGAAATACGAATGCGTCAGGCAATTGTGCAGTGACAGGTCCTCGGCCCTGGCCGGCGCGCCGTGCTGCTGCAGATAGTGCGGCGCGGCGCAGACGACCGACCGGCAGTCGGCCAGCCTGCGCCCGATCAGGTTGGGATCGAGCTCATTGGTGATCCGCACCGCCAGGTCGACCCGCTCCTCGACCAGATTGACGGCGCGATCGACCAGCAGCAGGTCGATGCTGGCGGCCGGATGGCGGCGCACGAACTCCGCCACCGCTTCGGCCAGCTGCGCGCCGCCGAACGACATGGCGGCCGTGACACGCAGCAGCCCGCGCGGCTCGGCGTCGGGCGCGGCCACCGCCTCGCGCATGTCGCCCACCATTTCCAGCATGCGGCGGCAGCGCGGCAGGGTTTCCGAGCCGGCCAGCGTCAGGCTCAGGCGGCGGGTGGTCCGGTGCAACAGCCGCACGCCCACCCATGCCTCGAGCTCGGCCAGGTAGCGCGACACCATGGCGCGCGACATGCCCAGGTGCATGGCCGCCGCCGACAGGCTGCCGCGATCGGCGACCTCCACGAACACCTGCATGGCTTTCAGACGATCCAAGATTGTCTCGCTTTATGCATCAGACTGTTCTGTTTATACCGTATTTTGATGCGTTTCAAGCACTTAAAATTGACGGGTCTCCAACATCCACGCCCGCACGCCCCTCCCCCATGAATGCCCCGTTGAGCCTTGCCGCCCAGGAACAGATCTTCCAGGCCGCCCGCACCTTCAATCGCTATACCGACCAATCGATCAGCGACGCGACCCTGCTCGAACTGTACGAGCTGATGAAATGGGGACCGACCGCGATGAATTCGCAACCTGGCCGGTTCATCTTCCTGCGCAGCGCCGAGGCACGGCAGCGCCTGGCGCCCGCCCTGTCTCCCGGCAACCTGGAAAAGACGCTGGCCGCGCCCGTGACGGTGATCGTCGCCCAGGACACCCGGTTCTACGAGCACCTGCCCACGCAGTTCAGCGCCTACGACGCCCGCCCGGTCTTCGAGAACAACGCCGATGCCGCGCGCGCGACCGCCATGCGCAACAGCTCCCTGCAGGGCGCCTATCTGATCGTGGCCGCGCGCATGCTGGGGCTGGACGCCGGCCCCATGAGCGGCTTCGACGCGGCCAAGGTGGACGCCGAGTTTTTCCCCGACGGCCGCTGCAAGTCCAACTTCCTGGTCAACCTGGGTCATGGCGACCCGGCCGGCAACTATCCGCGCGGCCCGCGCCTGCCATTCGACACCGCGGCGCAGATCCTCTGAGCGCGGCAGGCCGCGCGCCGCGGCCTCGCCCCCGGACAGGGGCCGCCCAGCGCCCTCACCCCTGCCGCAGCCGCCTGGCGACATCGGCCTGGACCGCATCCCGATCCAGGCCGCGCAGGATGAACACCAGGCGCGACTGGCGGTCGTCGCCCGGCCATTGCGGCAACGGCTCCAGCGGATACAGTTGGCGGTGCACGCCATGCACCGCACAGGGCAAGGCTTCCGCCTCGAAACACACCAACCCCTTGACGCGCAGGATACCGCGGTCATAGACCGCCTGGATTTCCGACATCCGCGCCAGGAACATGCCGCGCGTGAGCGGCACGGACAGGTTCAGGGAAAAATGCGCCACATTGGGATGCGGGCCGCCCGGCGGCGTGGCAAACGCGCTCAGCCAGCGCCCCATGGGCGCGGCCTGCCGGCGCTCGCGCACCAGGAAGTCGCCGCGCAGCCGTTCATCCAGCGGCTCGCCGCGCCGCACCACGCACGTGGGCACGCCCGGATTGGCGCGCGCCACATCGCGCATGGCGCTGGCCAATTGCGCCCGGCCAGCCAGGTCCGCCTTGCTGAACACGACCAGGTCGGCCAGCGCGATCTGCTGGGCCGCCTCGGGCTGCACCATCAGCTGTTCGCGCACGCGCTGCGCGTCGGCCAGGGCGATCGCGCCATGGTACGCGTAGCGCTCGGCCAGGAACGGATCGTGACGCAGCGAGAACATGACCGAGGCGGGCCCGGCCAGGCCGGTTGTCTCCAGCAGCACCCGCTTGAACGGCTTGATGCGGCGGCGCACCGCCAGCATGAACAGATCGCGCAGCGTATCGACCAGCCCGCCGCTGGCGGTGCAGCATATGCAGCCGCCCTCCAGCAGCACGATACGGTCATCGACATTGCGCACCAGATGGTGGTCCACGCCTATGTCGCCGAACTCGTTGACGATGACCGCCGCCGCGGCGTACTCGGGCTCCTGCACCAGACGATTGAGCAGCGTCGTCTTGCCGCTGCCCAGGAATCCGGTCAACACCGTCACGCCGATGCGACTGTCTTGCTTGAACGCATCCATCGCTTTCCCATGCGCGGGCCCGTCCCGCGCCATTGCCGCCCCGGCACGGCCTCGCCGCCCATGCCAAGGGCAGCGGCCGCGCACGACGCAACACCTATTGATCATCCCGCGGGCCGCCCGCGGGCTTGCACATGCGCCTCCCGCGTTTGCACGCCCGGGGACGTGCAGTAAGCTGAGGTTTTGCCCCCTTCGCACAGGGAGGTTCTTGTTATGGCCATGCATCACGCCCGCTCGGGCGAATTGATCGACTTGCGCCCGCTGGGCGAATCGCTGCGCGAAACCGTCTCGCAGGCGCTGGTGCGCGCCGACCACCTGGAAGTGATGCGCCTGGTGCTGCCGCGCGACCACCAGCTTCCCAGCCACGCCATCGACGCCAGCGCGATCACCATTCAGTGCCTGGAAGGCGCCGTCATGCTGACCGCGCAGGACACGACGCAACGCATGCCCGCCGGCACGCTGGTCTACCTGGCGCCAGGCGTCGCGCACGCCGTCAAGGCCCTGGAAGACAGCACGCTGCTGGTCACGCTGATGCTGGCGCGCCCCTGATGGCGGCCTGCCCGCAACGCAAGCCCGCCGGCCGCCATTCTATCCAATCGGACTGCGCCCGCCGCGCGGCAGCGCCCGGCCACAGGCGATGCCGACCGCGCAATGCAAAAAGCCGCTCACTAGCGTGAACGGCCCTTTTGTGTCGACGGTGTCGGTACTGTCGACGATACGGCAAAAAATTCTTTTGGCTCCCCGAGCTGGGCTCGAACCAGCGACCTGCGGATTAACAGTCCGTCGCTCTACCGACTGAGCTATCGGGGAACTGCCAAGAAACGAGATTATGACGACTTTTTTTTAAGTGCGCAAGTCACCCCGCCCGATGCATGTTTATCCGGCCCGGGTTTCTCATCGCGATTTTTTTCTGATATCATCTCGGTCTTTCCTGGATACGCCCACCCGCACGGGGCGCGGCATCCGAGAAACAGGTTTTGGCCGGCATAGCTCAGTTGGTAGAGCAGCGCATTCGTAATGCGAAGGTCGGGGGTTCGACTCCTCTTGCCGGCACCAGAAAAAAGGGCAGCCCATCAGGGCTGCCCTTTTGCTTGGGCGCGCGGCTATTCGGCGTCGGGCTGCGCGGCAGGCGCTGCCTGCTGGAACGCAGGCAGTTCGGCGCATGCCGCTTCGATGCGGGCCAGCGTCGGCATGGCCGACAGATCGCAGCCGAAGCGGCGCGCATTGGCCAGCTGCGGCACCAGGCATAGGTCGGCCAGGGTCGGCGCATCGCCATGGCAGAAGCGCCCAGTCTGCGGCGCATCGGCCAACATGGCCTCGACCCCCGCCAGGCCCAATTCCACCCAGTGGCTGTACCAGGCGTTCTTGGCCTCTTCGCTCACCTTGAGCTCATGCTTGAGATATTTCAGCACGCGCAGGTTGTTCAGCGGATGGATGTCGCAGGCAATGGTCTGCGCGATCGCGCGCACGCGGGCGCGCCCGAGCGCGTCGGAGGGCAGCAGCGGCGGCTGCGGATGGGCTTCCTCGAGATACTCGACAATGGCCAGCGACTGGGTCAGGACCGCATCGCCGTCGACCAGCGCCGGCACCAGGCCATTCGGATTGAGCGCGCGGTACTGCGGCGCCAATTGCTGGCCGCCGTCCTTGAGCAGGTGCACGGCGCGATAGTCGTACGGCAGGCCCTTCAGATTGAGGGCGATGCGCACCCGATAGGCGGCCGAACTGCGGAAATAGCTGTACAACTCCATTTTGCCTCCAGCTGCGCGGGCTGCGCCGCGCGTCGTTGTCATTCGAGGGATTCGGTCTGGGCGATCTTGCGCGACAGGCCCTTGGGCAGGGGGAAGGCCACGCTTTCCTCCAGGCCCGGCATGGTGCGGACCGACACCGCACCGAGTTCGCGCACGCGTTCGACCACCTGCTGCACCAGCACTTCGGGCGCCGAGGCGCCGGCCGTGATGCCGATGCGCCGCCGCCCCTTGAGCCACGCCGGGTCGATGGCGTGCGCGCCGTCGATCAGGTAGGCGGCCACGCCCTTGCGCTCGGCCACTTCGCGCAGCCGGTTGGAATTGGAGCTGTTGGGGCTGCCCACGACCAGCACCAGGTCGCACTCCGGCGCCAGCACCTTGACGGCGTCCTGGCGGTTCTGGGTGGCATAGCAGATGTCGCTTTTCTTGGGCTCGACGATGCCCGGGAAACGCGCCTTGAGCGCGCCCGCGACCGCCGCGGCGTCGTCCACCGACAGCGTGGTCTGCGTGACATAGGCCAGGTTGCCCGGATCGCCGACCTGCAGGGCCGCGACGTCCTCGACCGTTTCGACCAGGTACATGCCGCCCTGCGCCTGCCCGAGCGTGCCCTCCACCTCGGGATGGCCCTTGTGCCCGATCATGACGATCTCGCGCCCGGCCGCGCGCATGCGCGCCACCTCGATGTGCACCTTGGTCACCAGCGGGCAGGTCGCGTCGAACACCCGCAGGCCGCGCGCCTCGGCTTCGCCGCGCACCGCTTGCGACACGCCGTGCGCGGAGAACACCACGATGGCGCCGGCCGGCGCCTGGTCCAGTTCGTCGATGAACACGGCGCCCTTGCCGCGCAGGTCCTCGACCACGTAGCGGTTGTGCACGATCTCGTGGCGCACATAGATCGGCGCACCGTGCAGCTCGAGCGCGCGCTCGACGATGTCGATGGCGCGATCCACGCCGGCACAGAAGCCGCGCGGCTGCGCCAGCATGACTTCGGCATCGGCGGCGGTAACTTCAGCGGTCATCACAGCACTCCCAGGATGGCGACATCCACGCGCAAGGCCGTGCCGGCCAGCGGATGGTTGAAGTCGAACATCGCCCAATCGGCGTTGATTTCCTTCAGCACGCCCGAATAGCGCCCGCCGTTGGGCGCGGCGAACTCGACCAGGTCGCCGGGCTCGAAGGTGGCATCGGCGCCCGCATGCTCGGCCAGCATGGCGCGCGTCACTTTCTGGACCAGGTCCGGATTGCGCTCGCCATAGGCCTGGGCCGGCGCCAGCGTCACGCTGAAGCGCTCGCCCTCCGCGCGGTCGAGCAAGGCGGCTTCGAGGCCGGGGGCCCACTGGCCGCTGCCCATCTGCAGCGTCGCCGGACGACCGTCGAAGGTATCCGTGAACACCGAGCCTTCGGCAGGCCCCGAGGCCAGCACGATGCGGTAATGCAGGGTGAGGTAGGAGTCCGGACGGACCAAAACATTCACATTCTCAGAGGCGGCGCTCAAGGTCTGTCACCGTATGGCAATCCAATAAAGATCTGATTTTAGAGCTTATGCCATGACTCTGCCCGCCCCCCTGCCCCGCGCCGACTGGCCGCGCGAACGCCTGCTGCGCCACGGCGCCACCGCGCTGAGCGATCCGGAGCTGCTGGCGCTGGCGCTGCGCACCGGCGTGGCGGGCTGCAACGCGGTCCAGCTGGGGCATGACCTGCTGCGCCGGTTCGGCGGCCTGCGCGGCCTGCTCGGCACCTCGCCGGCCGAACTGCAGGCGGTGCCCGGACTGGGCACCGCCAAGGCCTGCGTACTGGCCGCGGTGCTGGAACTGGCCCGCCGCACGCTCGAGGAAGACCTGGCGCGCCAGGATGCGCTGGCCAACCCCGACCTGGTGCGCCGCTATTGCCAGGCGGCCCTGGGCCACCGCCAGGTCGAGCACTGCATCGCCCTGTACCTGGACGCGCGGCTCAAGCTGATCGTCTGCGCCGAAGTCGCGCGCGGCACCTTGACCCAGGCGCAGATCTACCCGCGCGAAATCGTCCGCGAGGCGCTGCGCCACCACGCGGCCGCGCTGATCCTGGCCCACAACCATCCGGGCGGCACCGCCGCCGCCAGCGCCGCGGACATCGCCATGACGCGCCAGGTCAGGCAGGCGCTGGCCCTGATCGACGTGCGGCTGATCGACCACGTCATCGTGGCCGGCGCCACCACCGTGTCGATGGCCGCGCAAGGGCACCTCTGACAGGCCCAGGCATCCCGGCATCGCCAAACCCCGGGCAGTTCGTTAGACTAGGAGTCAGTCATTTCAATCCTAAACCGTTTTTTCTCATGAAGCGCCTGTGGGACATTTCGCCGCCGGTTTCGGCCGACTCGCCGGTTTTCCCGGGCGACACGCCATATCGCCAGCAATGGAAATGGTCGCTGACGCCGGATTGCCCGGTCAATGTCAGCGAGATCACCCTGTCGCCCCACGTCGGCGCGCACGCCGACGCGCCGCTGCACTATGAGAACGGCGCGGCCGCCATAGGCGCCGTCGCGCTCGAACCCTTCCTGGGACCCTGTCGCGTCATCCACGCCATCGGCCGCGGGCCGCTCATCCTGCCCGAGCACCTGGCGCACGCCCAGGCCGGCCTGCCGCCGCGGGTGCTGGTGCGCACGGCACGCCACGCGGCGCTGCAATGGTGGGTGGACGACTTCTCCGCCTATGCGCCCCAGACCATCGAATGGCTGGCCGGACGCGGCGTCACGCTGATCGGCATCGATACGCCCAGCATAGACCCCGCGTCCAGCAAGA
The DNA here is from genome assembly GCF_002119705.1 of Bordetella genomosp. 6. Taxonomy (NCBI): domain Bacteria; kingdom Pseudomonadati; phylum Pseudomonadota; class Betaproteobacteria; order Burkholderiales; family Alcaligenaceae; genus Bordetella; species Bordetella genomosp. 6. The sequence continues at coordinate 1,710,115 of NZ_CP021107.1, read as the reverse complement.
CCCTGGACAGCCATCACGTCATCCGGCGGCACGACATGCGCGTACTGGAAAACCTCCGCCTGGACGACGTGGACGAAGGCGATTACGAATTGATCGCGCTTCCGCTGGCGCTGGTCCAGGCCGACGCCAGTCCGGTGCGCGCCGTGTTGCGCGAACTGGCCTGACCCGCCCGCCATTCACGCAGCAGGACCCACTATGCCGCCCACCCCTACGCAACGCCCCGAAGCCATCGTGCACGACGAGAAAGCCCAGCTCGATTTCGCGCGCGACATGAGTTATGGCGACTACCTGCACCTGGACGAACTGCTGGGCGCCCAGCACCCGCTCTCGCCCGAGCACAACGAAATGCTGTTCATCGTGCAGCACCAGACCAGCGAGCTGTGGATGAAGCTGATGCTGCACGAACTGCGCGCGGCGATCGCCGCGATCCAGCAGGACCGCCTGCAGCCGGCGTTCAAGATGCTGGCGCGCGTCAGCAAGATCATGGAGCAACTGGTGTCGGCCTGGGATGTGCTGGCCACCATGACGCCGCCCGAATACTCGGCCCTGCGTCCCTACCTGGCGCGCTCCAGCGGCTTCCAGAGCTATCAGTACCGCCAGATCGAGTACCTGCTGGGCAACAAGAACGCCGCCATGCTGCAGCCCCATGCCCACCGCGCCGACCTGCTGGCGCAGGTGCGCGCCGCCTTCGAGGCGCCCTCGCTGTACGACGAGGCGCTGCGCTTCCTGGCCCGCAGCGGCCTGGACGTGCCGGCCGGCGCGCTGCAGCGCGACTGGACCCAGCCCTACCAGGCCGATGACCGGGTCGAACAGGCCTGGCTCACCGTCTACCGGCAATCCGAGCGCTACTGGGACCAATACCAGCTGGGCGAAAAGCTGACCGACCTGGAGGACGCCTTCCGCCTGTGGCGTTTTCGCCACGTGACGACGGTGGAGCGCATCATCGGCTTCAAGCGCGGCACCGGCGGCACCTCCGGCGTCACCTACCTGCGCAAGATGCTGGAGGTGGTGCTGTTTCCGGAAATCTGGAAATTGAGGACGGATCTCTGAGGCACGCGGGACTTGTATCGGGGCCGGATATGCGTGCTAGAATGCGGGGTTGTTTTTTGGATACGTTGCCAGACGGCGCATCCTGGCAGCCGCCGCGCTAGACGCGTGGCCGTGCGCCGGGCGGCTCCACCGGCCTGGCTGGCGACCCGCTAACCTGGGAAATTATCATGAAAGAAGGCATTCACCCCGAATACCGCGAAGTGGTGTTCATGGACGTTCAGACGGGCAACAAGTTCATCACCCGCTCGACCATCCACACCCGCGAAACCGTCGAAATGGACGGCAAGACGTACCCGCTCTTCAAGTGCGACGTGACGTCCGAATCGCACCCGTTCTACACGGGCGCGCAGACGCGTATCGTCGAGACCGGCCGCGTGGAAAAATTCCGCGCCCGTTTCGCCCGCACCGCCGGGACGGTCAAGTCGGCGTCCTGATCGGCAAGCTCCTTCGGGAGGCGCACCAGAAAGCAGCCTGCGGGCTGCTTTTTTTTCCTCGCGGCATGCCGCGCCAACCCTCATCGGTTCCACGCTCGTCGGTTACATTACGTCCGTGTCTCCCACTTCGCGCTCTACTCCGGCCCGGCTGACGGTACAGGCTACCGCCAAGCTGCCCCGGCTCGTCCTGCTTGGCCTGTCGCTGATCTATATCGTGGCGGGCCTGTTCATGCGCGACCCCTGGAAGACCGACGATGTGGTCGGGCTGGCCACCATGGTCACCGCGCTGCGCGAAGGCGGCATGACCTGGCTGCTGCCGCAGGTGGGGCACCTGGCGCACGCCGAGGAAGGCCCGATGATCACCTGGGTCGGCGGCGCCTCGATGTGGTTGTTCGGCCCATGGCTGGGCGACATCACGGCCGGCCGCCTGCCCAACCTGCTGTGGTTCGGCATCGCCACGGTCAGCGTCTGGTACGGCACCTATCTGCTGGGCCGGCGCGCCGAAGCGCAGCCGCTGAAACTGCCGTTCGGCGGCGAGCCGGCGGCGCGCGACTATGGCCGCATGCTGGCCGACGCGGCCCTGCTGCTGCTGCTGGCCACGGTGGGCATCCTGCAACGCCTGCACGAAACATCGGTGGTGCCAGCCATCATGGCCTGGCAGGCGCTCGCGTTCTACGCCATGGCGCGCACACTGGACCGCCCTTTCCTGGGCGCCACTACCCTGGGGGTGGCGGTGGCGGGCGCCTTCCTGACGCGCGGCTGGATCGGCGCCGCGCCGGTGATGGTGGCCGCGGTGCTGGCGTTCTACCCGCGCAGCCTGCTGTGGCAGCGGGTGCGCTGGCTGCCCTGGGCGGCCCTGGTCGCCGCCGCGCTGATGCTGGCCTGGTGGCTGCCCGCCACCCTGGCCGAGGGCAGCGACTACTGGATACGCAACTGGAAAACCTGGACCCTGGCCTCGTACGACTGGCCGGACCTGCGCATCACCGGCCGCACGCTGCGCGACCTGCCCTGGTACCTGTGGCCCACCTGGCCGCTGGCCCTGCTGGCGATCTGGCGCTGGCGCGCCTGGCTGTATGCGCCCCATATCTGGGTGCCCCTGGTGCTGGCCGCCACCGCGGCGCTGATGCTGCTGTTCCTGGACGGACCCAACGACGCCGAGTACGCCATGCTGGCGGTGCCTTGCGCCATCCTGGGCGCCTTCTCGCTGCCCACGCTGCGGCGCGGCGTGGTCAACACGCTGGACTGGTTCGCGGTGATGTGCTTTTCGCTTACCGCGGCCACCGCCTGGCTGGGCTGGGTGGCGCTGCATTTCGGCTGGCCGGCGCAGATTTCCCGCAACATCGCCCGCCAGACCACCGGCTACGAAGCGTCCATTTCCTGGCTGGCCAGCGCGCTGGCGCTGGTCATCTCGGCCGCCTGGGTCGTGCTGGTCGTCTGGCGCCTGCGCAGCCGTCCGCTGGCGCTGTGGCGCGGCACGGTGCTGTCGGCCGGCGGCCTGACCGCCACCTGGATCCTGCTGGTGCTGCTGTGGCAGCCCGCGGTGGACTATGCGCGCAGCTACCGCACCGTGTCGGGCCAGCTGGCCGAGGCGCTGCAGGCCAATCGCCAGCCGGGCGAGTGCGTGCGCGGCCTGAGCCTGGGCAGCGGGCAGCGCGCCTCGTTCCTGGTGTTCGACAACATGTCGTTCACCTATGACTCCAAATGCACGCTGGTGCTGCAGCAGACCACCCACAGCAGCCTGCGCGACGGCACCGCCGCCTACAGCGACGGCGCCACCGAACTGTGGCGCGGGGGCCGCCGCGCCGACCGGCACGAAGTATTCCGCCTGCTGCGCGTCACGCCCGTCCGATGACGTCCGCCGCCGCCCCCTCGCCCGGGTTCGGCGCGACCATGCGCGACATCGCGCGCCAGGCATGGCCGGTACTGATCAGCCAATGGGCCGGCATCTCGTTCGGCGTGCTCGACACCGCCATGACCGGCCACGCCAGCGCGCAGGACCTGGCGGCGATGTCGCTGTCGGTGTCGGTGTACATCACGGTTTTCGTCGGCCTGATGGGCGTGGTGCACGCCCTCATTCCCATCCTGGCGCAGCACTTCGGCGCCGGCCAGCATCGCGAAGTCGGCAGCACCTGGGGCCAGGGCGTGTGGCTGGCGCTGGGCCTGTCGGTGGTAGGCGCAATCCTGATGCTGTTTCCCGACGCCTGGCTCTCGCTGTCCGGCGACGTGGACCCGGCGGTGCGCGACCGGGTCGCGGCCTATCTGCGCGCCCTCGTGCTGGCCCTGCCCGCCATGCTGGTGTTTCGCACCATTTACGCCCTGGGCACGGCGGTATCGCGTCCCAAGGTGGTGATGAGCATCAACCTGGCGGCGGTGTTCGTCAAGGCGTTCTGCAACTGGGTGCTGATCTACGGCAAGTTCGGCCTGCCCGCGCTGGGCGCCGTGGGCGCCGGCCTGGCCACCGCCATCTCGGGCTGGCTGAGCCTGGCGGCAGGCCTGTGGATCATCACGCACGACCGCTATTACCGCCGCTTCCGCCTGCGCGTGGGACGGCCCGACTGGCGCGCGCTGAAAGAGCTGCTGCGCCTGGGCCTGCCCATGGGCGGCTCGTACCTGGTCGAGGTATCGGCGTTCACGTTCATGGCCTTGCTGGTGGCGCGCGAAGGCACATACGTGTCCGGCGGACACCAGATCATGTCCAACCTGGCCGCGCTGTGCTACATGATGCCGATGGCGCTGGGCGTGGCGACCGCCGCGCTGACCGCGCAATCGATCGGCGCGGGCCGCCCCGACCTGGCGCACCGCACCGGCATGGCCGGCCTGGCGCTGGGCCTGCTGGGCGCGGCGCTTACCGCCGCCGTGCTGCTGGTCGGCCGCCCGCTCATCATCGCCGCCTATACCGACGATCTCGAAGTCGCCGCGGTCGCGGCGTCGTTGCTGGCCATCATCCCGCTGTTCCACTTGTGCGACTCGATGCAATGCATCAACTCGTACCTGCTGCGCGCCCACAAGGTCGCTGTCATGCCGCTGGTGCTGCAAACCGTGGCGCTGGGCGGCGTCGGCCTGCTGGGCGGGTGGTGGCTGGGATTCGGTCCGGGACGCGGCGGCCTGGATCCGGTGCGCGCGGCGCTGATGCCGGGCTCGCCGGCCGGCGCCGGCACGATGTGGCTGATGGCGATGGCCGGACTGGGCTTGTCGGCCGTGCTGCTGCACTACTGGTACCGTCGGATAGCGCGGCTGGCGCTGGCCCGCGGCTGAACGCGGCGCCGGTCCGCGGCGCGGCGCCCCCGCGGCGCCCCGTGCCATGGACCGGCTGCCATGAAAATTATTTGGTGGATGTACCGCCCGTCTTGGCGTGGTGGGCGCCGTGATGCGCGCCGCTCTTGGCGTGTTTCTCGCCCTTGGCATGCTTGCCGCCGGACGGCGCCTTGACGCTGCTCTTGGCACCGGACTGCGCGTCGCCCTGCGCGGCGTACGCCGATGGGGCGGCCGCCAGGCCGAGGCACAGGGCCGAGGTGGACAAAAAGGCGGCGATACGGGACTGAGTCGTCATGTTGTGTACTCCTATCTTGCGGGCGCGGGAGCCCGTCCATACAAGGCCCGGCAAAATGCCATGAGACCTGTAATTCGTTGGAGCAAGCACCCAAGGAAAGGTTCGGAGTGCGGAATAAATTTTTCCGTCGCTAACGGCTCGTCATGATCCCGCGCCGATCAGGCCTCGAAGATCAACAAGGCGACGGTCGCGAACAGCATGGCGGCGAAGCAGGCTCTCAGCTTGCGTTCAGGCAGCCGATAGGCCAGCCGTACCCCCACCGGCACGAACACCAGGCTGCCGGCCGCCAAAGGCACGCCTATCCACCAGTCCGCCTGCCCGGCCCAGCTGTAGGTGAGCAGCGCGATCATCGAGCCGGGGATGACCATGGTCAGCGCCAGCGCCTGGGCCATCGTCTGCGGCAGGCGAAACACCGAAGTGATGATGGGCACGGCCAGCACCGCGCCGCCCACCCCGAAGAATCCGCCCAGCGTGCCGCACAGCATGCCCAGCGCGGTGGCGCGCGGCGGGCTCAGGACGGGCGCGGGCCGCGCCTGCGCCGCCGGCGCGGCGGCGCGCTTGCGCAAGGTCTGGTAGACATAGAACAGCGCGATGAAGAACAGGAACACCGCGAAGCTCAGGCGCAGCGTACGCGAGGAGATGCCCAGCGCCAGCTGCGCGCCGACCCAGGTGAACACCACGGCGCCCGCCGCGCCGGCGGCCGCCACGCGCATGTCGATGCGCGCATGCTGGTGGTACTTGCGCACCGCCATCATGATGGTGGGCAGCACCATGATGAGGGCCGTGCCCTGGGCGAGTTGCTGCGACATGCCAAGCAGCAGCGCCAGCGCCGGGATGGCGATCAGCCCGCCGCCGATGCCGAGCGCGCCGCCCATGAAACCGATCAGCGCGCCGCTGGCCAGGCAGGCCACGATTACCAACAGACTCAAGACATGCTCCCCGGGCGTTCCATCAACGCAATTTGTCCAGGGCGGCGTCCAGCCGGTCCACGGCCCATATCTCCAGCCCTTCGATGGGCTGGCGCGGCGCATTGGCCTTGGGAATCAGCGCAATGCTGAACCCCAGCTTGGCAGCCTCGCGCAGGCGCTCCTGGCCGCGCGGCGCGGGCCGGATCTCGCCGGCCAGGCCGATCTCGCCGAACGCCACCAGGCCGGCGGGCAGCGGCTTGTCGCGCAGCGATGACATGATGGCCAGCAATACCGGCAGGTCGGCCGCCGGCTCGGTGATGCGCACCCCGCCCACGGCATTGACGAACACGTCCTGGTCGTAGGTCGAGACGCCGGCATGGCGGTGCATGACGGCCAGCAGCATGGCCAGGCGGTTACCCTCCAGCCCGACCGTCAGGCGGCGTGGATTGGGCGCGTGCGAGGTGTCGACGAGCGCCTGCACCTCCACCAGCAGCGGGCGCGTACCCTCCTGGGTCGCCAGCACGCACGAACCCGCCACCTGCTGCTGGTGCTGCGAGAGAAACAGCGCGGACGGGTTGGCCACGCCGCGCAGGCCGCGGTCGGTCATGGCGAACACGCCCAGTTCGTTGACGGCGCCAAAGCGGTTCTTGAAGGCGCGCACCAGGCGAAACGACGAATGCGTGTCGCCCTCGAAGTACAGCACGGTATCGACGATGTGTTCGAGCACGCGCGGGCCAGCCAGCGCGCCGTCCTTGGTGACGTGGCCGATCATCACGATGGCGATGCCGGTCTGCTTGGCCAGGCGCGTCAGTTGCGCCGCGCATTCGCGCACCTGGGACACCGAGCCCGGCGCGGCGGTCAGCTCGCCGCTGTAGAGCGTCTGGATCGAATCGATCACCGCCACGGTGGGTTTCTGTTCCGACACCGCCGCCTGGATCGCCTCGAGCCGGATCTCGGCCAGCAGGTCGACATTGCCGGTCTGCAGGCCCAGCCGCCGCGCGCGCAGCGCGACCTGTTCGGCCGACTCTTCGCCGGTGACATACAGCACCTTGGTCGTGGCCGACAACGAGGCCAGCGCCTGCAGCAGCAGCGTGGACTTGCCGATGCCGGGGTCGCCGCCGATCAGCACCACCGCGCCGGCGACCAGCCCGCCACCCAGCACGCGGTCGAACTCGTCCAGCCCGGTGGGCTGGCGCGGCGTCTCGCGCGCTTCGATTTCGGACAGGCTGCGTACCGGGCTGGCCGCCGCCAGGGGGGCGTAGCGATGCCCGCCGGCCGAGGGCGCGGCGGACTCTACGGTTTCTTCCAGGGTGTTCCAGGCCGAGCAATGCGGACACTTGCCCAGCCACTTGAGGCTGGTGCCGCCGCATTCGGCGCAAACATAGATGGTTCGGGATTTCGCCATGCCGGCAGTTTACCGGCAAGCGCAGTGCCGATACGTTTGTTTGCAATTCTGTCGCCTCGCATCAACCCCTTCCGGGTCGCTCGTGCGTTTAACCAAGTACCGATCCACCACGACGAGACCCGACGCCATGACGCCGATCCTACGCCCCTCTCCCCTGCTGTGCACAGTGCTCAGCCTGGCCCTGCTGAGCGCCTGCAGCCCGCCCGAACCGCCGCCGGCCGGCGCGGCCGCCCAGCCCGCCGCCGTACCGGGCCGGCCGGCGCCACAGGCCGTGCCGGCTGCGCCGCGCGGCGAACCGGCCGGCGCGCCGCAGCGCGAACTGGCGGCGCAAGCCTATATGCCCGCGGCGCCGCACGCGGCAGTCCGGGCGCATGCCGACCAGGCACGCATGCGGATCATGCCGGCGCCCCTGCCGGTCATCCAGGAGGATCGCGAAAATTATGCCGGCTACCAGGACAATCCCGTCCAGCTGGCGCAAGAGCAGCCGGTCTCCACCTTCGGACTGGACGTGGATACGGGCTCGTACAGCAACGTGCGCCGCCTGCTCAACGATGGCCGCCTGCCGCCGGCCGACGCCGTGCGCGCCGAAGCGTTCATCAATTACTTCGACTACGGCTATCCAGCCCCCGCCACGCCGGCGGTCCCCTTTTCGGTCACCACCGAGGTCGCGCCGGCGCCCTGGAATCCGCAACGCCAGCTGCTGCTGGTCGGCATCCAGGGGTACCGGGTGGCGCCGCAGGATATTCCCGCGGTCAATCTGGTGCTGCTGATCGACACCTCCGGCTCGATGGCCGACCGGGCCAAGCTGCCGCTGCTCAAATCGGCCCTGCGCCAGCTGGTGACGCAGATGCGCGCGCAGGACCGCGTCGCCATCGTCGCCTATGCCGGCAGCGCCGGACTGGTGCTGCCCTCCACGCCCGGCGATCGCCATGCGCAGATCCTCGCGGCCATCGACGGCCTGCAGGCCAGTGGTTCGACCAATGGCGGCGCCGGCCTGGAGCTGGCCTACGCCGAGGCCGCCAAGGGCCTGGTCAAGGATGGCGTCAACCGCATCGTGCTGGCCAGCGACGGCGACTTCAACGTGGGCCGCACCGATCTCGCGCAGCTCAAGGACTATGCCGGCAGCCAGCGCAAGCGCGGCATCGCGCTGACCACCCTGGGGCTGGGCAGCGGCAACTACAACGACGCCATGGCCATGCAGCTGGCCAACGCCGGCGACGGCAGCTATCACTACATCGACAGCCTGCTGCAGGCGCGCAAGGTCTTTGCCAGCGAACTGTCGGCCACCCTGCTGACCATCGCCAAGGACGTCAAGGTGCAGGTGGAATTCAACCCGGCGCAGGTGGCCGAGTACCGCCTGATCGGCTACGAAAAGCGCGCCCTGGCGCGCGAGGACTTCAACAATGACACGGTCGACGCGGGCGAGCTGGGCGCCGGCGCCAACGTCACGGCGCTGTACGAGATCACCCCGGTGGGCGGCGCCCGGCGCATCGATCCGCTGCGTTACGGACAGCCGGCCCGCGCCGCGGACAGCGCGCGCGACGAACTGGCCCATGTGCGCATCCGCTACCAGCCGCCCGAAGGCGGCGCCAGCCGCCTGATCGAGCAGCCGGTGGCGGCCGGCGCGGCGGCGCCGGACGCGAGCGCGCGCCTGAATCGCGCGGCGGCCGCGGCGGCCTTCGCGCAATGGCTGCGCGGCGGCAAATACCTGGACGGCTACGCCCCGCCGGCCATCGCGGCGCTGGCGCGGCAATCGCGCGGCGCCGACCCGCTGGGCCTGCAGGCCGAGTTCGCCAACCTGGTCGAGCTGGCCGCCAGCCTGGGCGCCCCGGCGGCGCGCTGAATACGGTGACGACCCTGGCAGTCGCGCCGGCCTCGGCGGCGTGCGCAATCGCCGCCGAGGCGATACACTGCGCCGCCATGGACACCGCGAGCGCCGCCGACGAAGCCTTGATGCTGGCCTACGGGGCCGAGGGCGACATGGACGCCTTCGATGCCCTGTACGCCCGCCACCGCGCCGGCCTGTACCGCTACATCCTGCGCAGCGCGCGCAACGCGGCCCAGGCCGACGACATCTTCCAGGAAACCTGGAGCCGCGTCATCGACGCCCGGGCCCGCTACCGTCCCCAGGCGCGCTTTACCACCTGGCTGCTGCAGATCGCGCACAACCTGCTGGTCGACGCCCATCGCCGCCAGCCCGCCCCGGTCGCCCCGGAGCTGGCCGAGGCCGCGCTGGCCAGCGTGCCGGCCGCCGAGCACGAGCAGCCCGAGGCGCGGCTATCCGAGTTCCAGCGGCGCCGCCGGCTGCAGCTGGCCATCGAGCGCCTGCCGGATGAACAAAGACTGGCAATGCTGCTGCGACTGGAGCACGATCTGGATGTGGAAGAAATTGCGCAAGTCACCGGTGTCTCTCGCGAAACCGTCAAATCGCGCCTGCGCTACGCCACCCGGCGCATCCGCGAGGAGCTGAGCTCCGAGAGCGCCCCCAGGAGCCCCTAGGCCATGAACCCGCACCTGCCGCCCGACGACGACGATCGCGACCTGCGCGCGCTGTATCGCGAGCTGCCGCGCCACGAGCCCGACATCATGCTCGACGCCTCGATCCGCGAGCAGGCCCAGCGCGCCGCCGAAGCCGACCGTCGCGCCCGCCGGCCGCGCGCGACCTGGCACCCGGCCTGGGCCGTGGCGGCCTGCGTGGTCGCGGTGAGCGCCCTGTTCGTGTTCACCGACCTGGAGCAGTACGCGCTGCAGCCCGCCGCCGAGGTCGAGCTGCAGGCCGAGCAGGAGGCCGCCCAGGCCACCCGCGACGCCGTGCCCGAACCGCCCGCTCCCGATCCCGCCCTGGCCGCGCCGCCGCCGCTGGGCGCGCTGGCGCCGGCGCCCGCGCCCGCCCTGCCGCCGGCGCTGGCGCCCGAGGCCGCGCGCGGCGCCGCCGCCGAATCGTCGGCCCAGGACGCCGCGCCGGCACGGCGCGGCTATATGCCGCAGCGCGCCGCGCCCGCGGTGCGGGCCGAAAAACAGCAACAGGAAAACCTGGCGGCGTCAGCGCGCCAGCGCGACGAGCCGGCCTATGCGCAACGCGTCGAGCGCATCCGCGCGCTGGTGCGCGACGGCAAGCGGCAGGAGGCGGCCGCGGAAGTCCTGGCCTGGCGCCATGCCGTCCCGGGGCTGACCCTGCCGCCCGATCTCGAACAGTTGGCGCCCGCCGACCCGGGCGGCACGCCCGGCCAATAGGGGCCGGAACCGGTCAGTGGCCGCCCAGGCTGCCGCCGCCGTCCACGCCCAGGACCTGCCCGGTAATGAAGCCGGCATCGTCCGACAGCAAGAACGCCACCGCGGCAGCCACCTCGGCCGGCGTGCCGAACCGCTTCATGGGGATCGAAGCCTGGGCGCGCTTTTCGGCGTCGCTGCCGGCCGGATGGCCGCGCCGGAACAGCTCCGTCTCGACCGGGCCGGGCGCCACCGCATTGACCGTGACGCCATACTCGGCCAGCTCCAGCGCCCAGGTGCGGGTGCATCCGACCAGGGCGCTCTTGGCGGCCGAATAGCTGGTGCGGTCGTAGGCTCCCAGGATGGCGCGGCTACAGATATTGACGATCCGTCCGCTGCGTCGCACCTTCATCGACTCGACGAAAGTCTGGGTCACCTGCACCGCCACGCGCACGTTCAGGTCGAGCACGCTGTAGAGCGTGGCCAGGTCGATCTCGCCGAGCGCCTGCGGCGCCACGATGCCGACATTGTTGACCACCGCGTCGACCGGGAATTTGTCGCGAATCTCGCGCAGCACTTCCTCGGTGCGGCCGGCGTCGGCCAGGTCGCAGGCGTAGAGATAGCCAGGGAAGTCGACATCCGCGGTATTGCGCGCGATACCCACTACGTGGCAACCCAGATCGGTCAACCGCTGCGTCAGTGCCCAGCCGATGCCTTTGGTGGCACCTGTCACCAGCACGCATTTGTCCTTCATGGATTGAAACCTCGTCATGTTTGCCCCGCCAGCGCGACCGGCGGCCGCGCGACGACAGGGTATAGAGTAGACACCATCCGGCCGGCGGCGTCATGTAACTTGCGTAGCAATTCATGCCAGCGGGCCGGCCCGCCGGCGGTCCGCGCAGCGCTCAGCCCTCGTGGCGCACGGGTACGCGCGGGGCCAGCGCGCACAGCAATTCGTAGCCGATGGTGCCGGCGGCCTCGGCCACTTCGTCGACCGACGGGCCATCCTCGCCCCACAGCACCACGGGCGTGCCAATGCCGGCGGCCGGCACCGGATCCAGGTCGACCATGAGCATGTCCATCGACACGCGGCCGACCAGCCGCGTGCGCACGCCGCCCACGGTCAGCGGCGTACCGGTGCCGGCATGGCGCGGATAGCCATCGGCATAGCCGCACGCCACCACGCCGATGCGCATCGGCCGCTCGGCGCGGAAAATGGCGCCGTAGCCCACCGCCGCGCCGGCCGGAATATCCTGGATGGCGATCAGCTCCGAGCGCAGCGTCATGGCCGGAATCAATCCGAACGCCCCGGCGTGGGCATCGGCGAACGGCGAGGCGCCGTACAGGCAGATGCCCGGGCGCACCCAGTGGGTCTGGCCGTCGTGGCCGACCGCCAGGTCGGCATAGCGCAGGGTGGCGGCCGAATTGCACACGCTGGTCGTCCCGGCCAGGTGCGCGGTGGCGCCGTTGAAGACGTTCATCTGCTGCGTCACGCCCTGCGGCCCGTCGGCACAGGCGAAGTGGGTCATCTTGCCGATGCCGCCCACCACGCCGTACTCGTGCAGCTGCTGCGCGCGCGCATAGGCCGACCCGTAGGCGTCCGGCGCGAAACCCAGCCGGTTCATGCCGCTGTTGAGCTTGACCATGATGTCGACGCGGCGCGACAGCCGCGCATGCGCCAGCATGTCGAACTGCTCGCGCGTGTGCACGGTGGTGGCGAGATGGTAGCGATCGACGATTTCCAGGTCGGACGGCTGGAAGAAGCCTTCGAGCAGCAGGATGGGACCGCCCCAGCCTGCTTCGCGGCAGCGCACGGCCTCCTGCAGGTCCAGCATGGCCAGGCCCTGGGCCGCCGAGAAGCCGGCCACCGCCTGTTCGATGCCGTGCCCGTAGGCATTGGCCTTGATCACCGCCCAGATGGAAGGCGGCGTGCCATCCGCCTTGGCCGCCACGTCATCGAGATGGCGGCGCACGGTGGCAAGGTTGTGCCGCAGCGCGGACTGGGAGATCGAAGCGAATATGGGACGCGGCATGATGAGATTTCCGAGGCACCCGGGCCTGTTGCCGCCAAGTCTAACTGATCCGCCCGCGGCGCCATACGCCGCCCTCCCCTAAAATGCCTCATTCCGGCGGCTGATGCCGCCCTGACCTCTCTATCCGTATGGCCATCGATCACTACGAGAATTTTCCCGTCGCTTCGCTGCTGCTGCCGCGGCGGCTGCGCGGCGCCGTGACCGATATCTATCGATTCGCCCGCGCCGCCGACGATATCGCCGATGAAGGCGCCGCCGAGGACGCCGACCGCCTGCGCCAGCTGGCCGCCTTCCGCGCCGAACTGCATCGCATCGGCGCCGAGCCGGGCGCGCTGGCCGTGCCGGCCAGCGCCGACCTGGCGCCCATCTTCACCCCGCTGGCGGCCACCATCGCGCGCCACCAGTTGCCCATCACGCCGTTCTTCGACCTGTTGTCGGCGTTCGAGCAGGACATCTCGGTCAAGCGCTACGAGTCCTACGACGATCTGCTGGACTACTGCCGGCGCTCGGCCAACCCGGTGGGCCGGCTGATGCTGCACCTGTATGGCGCCGTCGACGAAACCAATCTGCGCGATGCCGACGCGATCTGCACCGGCCTGCAACTGGTGAATTTCTGGCAGGACGTGCGCATCGACTGGCGCAAGCAGCGCGTCTACCTGCCCGAGGAGGATCTGCGCCGCCACGGCGTCGGCCGCGACGACCTGGCGGCCTGCCGGCTGACCCCGCAATGGCGCGAGCTCATGGCCTTCGAGGTGCAGCGCACGCGCGCGCTGCTACACTCTGGCGCTGCGCTGCCGCGCCGCCTGCCGGGCAGGATCGGGTTGGAATTGCGCCTGGTCGTCCAGGGCGGCCTGCGCATCCTGCAACGCATCGAGGACGCCGGATACGACGTCTTCATGAATCGCCCCGAGTTGGGCGCCAAAGATTGGGCCGTCATGCTGTGGCGCGCCTTCACCTGATATGACCCCTGACGAATACTGCCAGGAAAAGGCCGCCAAAAGCGGCTCCAGCTTCTATTACTCGTTCCTGTTCCTGCCGCCGGCGCGGCGGCGGGCCATTACCGCCCTGTACGCGTTCTGTCGCGAGGTCGACGACGTGGTCGACGAATGCAGCGACCCCTCCCTGGCGCGCGTCAAGCTGGCCTGGTGGCGCACGCAGGTGGACCAGATGGTCGATGGCAAGCCGGACCACCCCGTCACGCGCGCGCTGCAGCCGCACCTGGCCGATTGCAACATCACGCGCGAGCGTCTGCTGGCCGTCATCGACGGCATGGAGATGGACCTGGACCAGACCCGCTACCTGGACTGGCCCGGCCTGCGCAAATACTGTTGGCACGTGGCCGGCGTGGTCGGCGAATTGTCGGCCGGCGTGTTCGGCTACCAGGATGCGCGCACGCTGGACTATGCCGGCAAGCTGGGGCTGGCGTTCCAGCTCACCAACATCATCCGCGACGTCGGCGACGACGCGCGGCGCGGCCGCATCTACCTGCCGGTCAACGAACTGCAGCAATTCGAGGTCAAGGCCGCCGATATCCTCAACGGCGTCCATTCCGAACGCTTCAGCGCGCTGATGCGCTTTCAGGCCGAGCGCGCCCGCGGGCTGTACCGCGAGGCGATGCAGGCCCTGCCCGAGACGGACCGGCGCGCCCAGCGGCCCGGGCTGATGATGGCGGCCATCTACCATGCGCTGCTCGACGAAATCGAGCGCGACGACTGGCAAGTGCTGGACCAGCGCATTTCGCTCACGCCAGTGCGCAAGCTGTGGCTGGCCTGGAAGACCTGGGTAAGCGGCGGCGCCCCCCTGGTGCGCCGGTTGGCGCGATGAAGGTCGCCGTCATCGGAGCAGGCTGGGCCGGCCTGGCCGCCAGCGTGGCGCTGCGCGAGGCCGACGCCAAGGTCACCGTGTTCGAAGCCGGGCGCACGCCCGGCGGGCGCGCCCGCCGCGTGGTCCATCCGGAGTTCGGCGACGACCTCGACAACGGCCAGCACATCCTGCTTGGCGCCTATGGCGAAACCCTGGCGCTGATGCGCCGCCTGGGACGCAACCCGGATGCGCTGCTGATGCGCCGGCCGTTGCGGCTGGCCAGCCTGGACGGCGGTTTCCGCCTGTCGGCGCCGCCCCTGCCGGCCCCCCTGCACGCCGCCGCCGCGCTGCTGCTGGCGCGCGGCCTGCCCTGGCGCTCGCGCCTGGCCGCCGTGCGGCTCATGCACTACCTGCGCCAGATGCAGTGGCAGGCGCCGCGCGACTGGACCGTCACGCAATTGCTGGACCATACCCGCCAGCCGGCCGGCATCCGCCAATCCGTCTGGGTGCCCCTGTGCCTGGCCGCCCTGAACACGCCGCCGGCGCAGGCCAGCGCCCTGCTGTACGCGCACATCCTGCGCGACAGCCTGACCGGCCACCGGCGCAACAGCGATCTGCTGCTGCCCTGCGCCGACCTGTCGGCGCTGTGGCCCGATGTGGCGGCCCTCCAGGCCACCATGCGCTACGGCAACACGGTGCGGCGCCTGACGCCGCAGGCCGGCAGCGTCGAGGTCAACGGCGAACGCTTCGACGCGGCCGTCCTGGCCGTCTCGCCCCAGGTGGCGGCGCGCCTGCTTGAGAACGCGCTGGCCGGGCAAGGCTCCGTCGGGCTGCTGCGCGCCCTGCAGGCGTTCAACTACGAACCCATCGCCACGCTGAACCTGCGCCTGGCCGGCCCCTGGCCGCTGCCCGAACCCATGATGATGCTGCGCGAGGAACCGGCGCGCGGCTTTCATGGCCAGTGGCTGTTCGACCGCTCGCGCCTGACCGGCCGCGGCGAGCGCGGCGAACTGGCGCTGGTGGTCAGCGCGGCGCGCGCCGTGGCGGCCGCCGACCGCGAGCAGGCCATCGCCGCCCTGACACGCCAGGTGGCCGAACAGGCCAGCCGCCACCCGGCGCGCCTGGCCCCGATGCCCGCCGTCGAGATCGCCGAACTGTTCGTGGAAAAGCGCGCCACCTTCGCCGCCGTGCCCGGCCTGGCGCGGCCGCTGAACAGCACGCCATGGCGCTCGCTGGCGCTGGCCGGCGACTGGACCGACACGGGCTACCCCGGCGTACTCGAAGGCGCGGTGCGCAGCGGCCTGCAGGCCGCCCGCGTCGTGCTCGGCGGCGCGGCCGCGCCGGACTGAGGCCGGCGCCCGGCGCCGGCCTCAGCGCAACAGCAGGCGCACGGTCGCCAGCCCCAGCCCGGTCATGACCAGCGAACCGGCCAGGCTCGCGCCGGCGTAGGCCGCCGCGGTCGCGTAGACGCCCCGCTCCAGCATGTCGACGGTCTCGGCCGAGAAGGTCGAGAACGTGGTCAGCCCGCCCAGGAAGCCGGTCACCGCGGCCAGCCGTATCCAGGCGGGCCATTCCGGATGGCTGGCGACAAGCGCGACCATCACCCCGATCAGATAACCGCCGACCAGATTGGCCGCCAGGGTGCCCCAGGGCCAGCCTGCCCCGTTCAGGCGCAGGCCCAGCACCCAGCGCAGCCAGGCGCCCAGGGTCGCGCCGATGCCGATGGCGATGAAATTGAGCGGTGCGAAGGTCAGCACGAAAACTCCTCAGGCCGGCGTCGCGGCGTGGTTCTTGAGCCGGAATGCCAAGGCCAGCAGCAGCACGCCGAACAGCACCGCGTACACGCCGATCACCCACACCAGCGCCAGCGCGCCGGCGCCCGGCTGGAACAACAGCAGCGCCCCGAAGACAATCGACAGCGCGCCCGACAGGCCGTGCAGCCACTCGTTCTCGATATCCTTGCGAAAGCGGATCGCCGCGGCAATCTGGAACACCCCGCCGATCACCGCCCAGAACGCGATGATGTAGAGCAGCACCAGCGCGGTCAGGCCGGGCCAGGCAAAGGTCGCGATGCCGGCGGCGATGCCCGTCAGGCCCACCAGGATCAGCGGCCACAACGGCTTGTCCTGGTCGCGGATGCGCCAGCCCGCGATCAGCGCGAAAATCCCGTCGGCCAGCGCGAAAGCGCCCCACACCAGCACCAGCGCCGACAAAGTGATGCCTGGCATCAGAACCGCCATCAGGCCGAACAGCACGGCCACCACGCCGCGCAACGCCACCCAGCCCCACTCGCGTCCTGCATGATTCAACACCGCATCCGTGACCATGACGTTCTCCTTTGAGTACCGCGACAAACCGCCCAGGCGGGCCCTGGAAACATGTTAGACGTCCACGCCGCCCCTGTCATGCGGGCGCCGTTCAACGCAGCAGCCGGCGCCGCATCAGCACCGCCACCAGCCAGATGCCCAGCGCGGCCGTCACGGCCAGCTGCGCGACATCGGCCCACCAGGCGTGCGGCACCTGACCCAGCGTGAGCGGCCGGATCAGGTTGACCGCCGGGGCCACGGGCAGCCACTGCAGCGGGCCGGCCAGCGCGGCCGGCAGTTGCGAGGCGGGAAAGAACACCCCCGACAGGAACACCATGGGCGTGACGCCCAGCGTGAAGTAATACATGAAGAACTCGTAGCCGCGCGCCAGCGCGCTGACCACCAGCGCCATCGACGCGAAAGCCAGCCCGGCCAGGGCCAGCACCGACGGCACCCACAGCAGGGTCGGCGCACGCGCGATGTCCAGCGCCACCACAACCAGCAGGATCGCGATGCCGCTCTTGAGCGCCTTGGCGGCGGCCCAGAGGATTTCCGCCCAGACCACGTCGTCCAGGTCCAGCGGCGTGCTCAGCATGGCATCCCAGGTGCGCTGCACGTGCAGGCGCGAGAAGGCGTTGTAGGTGGCCTCGAAGGTGGCGCCATACAGCGCCCCCACGCACATCGAGCCGGCCGACAGGAAGGTCACGTAGGGCACGCCCTCGATGCCCGGCAGCAGCGCGCCCAGGCCGAACCCCAGCGCCAGCAGCGCGACGATGGGATCGAGAACGTCGCCCAGCACGGTGGTCAGGGCAGTCTTGCGCCACACCAGGAAATTGCGCCGCAGCACCGCCACGCAGCGGCGCGTCAGCGGCGGCCAGCCCCAGGCGCCGGCGCTCATGCGTCCTCCCGCATGCCGCGCCCCGTCAGGCGCAGGAACAGGTCTTCGAGGTTGGCCGGCCGGTGCAGGTAGCGCAGGTCCGGCCAGCCCTGCAGCGCCTGCACGATGGGTGTGGCGTCGTCGGTATGGCAGAACGCCGTTTCGCCGCTCACCTCGACCCGCGCCGGCAAGGCCGCGCGATGCGCGTCCAGCCAGGCGTGCAGGTCCTCGCCATAGATCTCGACCACCTGCGGCTCCAGGTAGCGCTCGATCAGGGCCCGCGGCGCGCCCTCGGTAATCAGGCGGCCATGGTCGATCACGCCGAGCCGGTGGCACAGGCGTTCGGCCTCGTCCATGAAATGCGTGGTCAGCAGGATGGTCTTGCCGCGCGCCAGCAGCGCCTTCAGGCGCTCCCAGATCAGGTGGCGCGCCTGCGGGTCCAGCCCGGTGGTCGGCTCATCCATGATGATGAGGTCGGGATCGTTGATGAGCGCGCGGGCCAGCGTCAGGCGCCGCTTCATGCCGCCCGAGAGCTCGCCGATGCGCGCATCGGCCTTGGCCGCCAGCGCCGCGAAGGCCAGCAATTGCGGCAGCCTGGCCCGTACCTGCGCGTCGCTCAGGCCGAAGTAGCGGCCGAACACCAGCAGGTTCTCGGCCACGGTGAAATCGGGGTCCAGGTTGTCGAGCTGCGGCACCACGCCCAGGCGCGCCCGCGCCTGCCTGGCCTGCGCCGGCACGGCGCGGCCCAGCACCTCGACGTCCCCGCCGTCGAACGGCGTCAGGCCCAGCAAGGCGCGCAAGGTGGTGGTCTTTCCGGCGCCGTTGGGGCCCAGCAGGCCATAGCACTCGCCGCGCCGCAGCGCGAAGGACAGGCCGTCGACGATCACGCGCTCGCCGTAGCGCTTGGTCAGGCCATGCACCTGCAGGACAGGCGCGCACGAGGCGGAAACCAGGTTGGAGGACATGGCGACGATTCTATATCCGCGGCGCGCCGCGCCCGCGTGGCGCGCGCGAAACCGATTGAAATAGGGCCAGCCAGAATGAAAACGAGGCTTTTATAAGATTCATTCTCATTAAGTGTTAGAATCCGCGACCTTGACAAACGAAATCCCATGGACGGCAAAACCTCCTCCAAACGGCGCGCCTACTGGCTGAAGACGCTGCATCAATGGCACTGGATCAGTTCGGCGCTCTGCCTGCTGGGCATGTTGCTGTTTGCCGTGACCGGCCTGACGCTGAACAACGCCTCGCACATCGAGTCGCGCGCCCGCGTCGATACCCGCCGCCTGGAATTGCCGGCGCCGCTGCGCGCCGAACTGGCCGCCGCGGCCCCGGCCAGGCCGGCGCTGCCGCCGGCCCTGCTCGAATGGCTGGACCGCGAACTCGACGTCGATGCGCGCGGCGCCGCCGCCAAGCCCGAATGGTCCCCCGACGAACTGTACGTATCGCTGCCGCGGCCGGGCGGCGACGCCTGGCTGTCGATCGACCTGCAAAGCGGCGAACTCGAATACGAGCGCACCGACCGCGGCTGGATCGCCTACCTGAACGACCTGCACAAGGGGCGCCACACCGGCCTGGCGTGGAGCTGGTTCCTGGACATCTTCGCGGTGGCCTGTCTGGTGTTTTCGCTGACCGGGCTGGTGCTGCTGAAAATGCATGCCGGCAACCGCGCCGCCACCTGGCCCATGGTCGGGCTGGGCGTGATCATCCCGGTCGTGCTGGCACTGCTATTCATTCATTGACCGTCTTACTGGATATCGGACTATGCGCAAACTGTTGTTGTCTGCCCTGCTGGCCGGCCTGGTCGCCCGCACCGCCTACGCGGCCGACCTGGGCCTGAGCGTCGAAATTCCCCGCCTGGACGTGGCCGAGTACCACCGCCCGTACGTGGCCATCTGGATCGAGCAGGCCGACCAGAGCGTAGCGGGCGACCTGGCGGTCTGGTACGACGTGGCCAAGAAGAACAACGAAGGCACGGAATGGCTCAAGGACATGCGCCAGTGGTGGCGCCGCAGCGGCCGCAACCAGCAGTTCCCGGTCGACGGCGTCAGCGGCGCCACGCGCCCGGCGGGCAAGCACGCCCTGTCGTACGCCGGCACCGCCAAGCCGCTGGCCGATCTCAAGCCCGGCAAATATGCCGTGGTGGTCGAGGCCGCCCGCGAAGTCGGCGGCCGCGAGCTGGTACGCGTGCCGTTCGACTGGCCGCCGCAACAGGCGCAGCAGCTCACCGCCCGCGGCGAGCACGAGCTGGGCGCCATCGCCGTCGATCTCAAGCCCTGACATTCCTTTCCCCCACTAGGAGCGCCCTCATGAAAGCCGTAGCCAAACTGGCCGCCGCCCTGACCCTGGCCCTGCCGCTTGCCGCGCAGGCGCACGACGTCTGGGTCCTGCCCTCTTCCACGGTGCTGTCCGGCGTGGATAGCTGGATCACCGTGGACGCCGCGGTCGGCAACGACAAGTTCTACTTCAACCACGCGCCGCTGCGCCTGGACGGCCTGGACATCGTCGCCCCCGACGGCAGCGCCGCGCAGGCCGAGAACGTCAGCCGCGGCAAGATCCGCAGCACCTTCGACCTGCAGCTCAAGCAGAACGGCACCTATCGCGTGGCGGTGGTCAACGACGGCGTGTTCGCGCGCTGGAAGGAGGACGGCAAGCCCAAGCGCTACTTCGGCAAGCCCGAAGGCATGGCCGCCGCGGTGCCGGCCAACGCGCAGGAGCTGGAAATCTCGCAGAGCCTGGGCCGCGTCGAAACCTTCGTGACCGCCGGCAAGCCCGGCGCGATCAAGCCGGTCGGCAAGGGCCTGGAACTGGTGGCGGTATCGCACCCCAACGATCTGTACTCCGACGAGCCGGCCACCTTCCAGATGCTGCTCGACGGCAAGCCGGCCGCCGGCCTGGAAATCGAAATCGTGCCCAACGGCAGCCGCTACCGCGACAAGATCGAGGAAATCGAGCTCAAGACCGACGCCGACGGCAAGTTCCAGGTCAAGTGGCCGCAGCCCGGCATGTACTGGGTGCACACCGGGGCCGAAGACGACAAGGTCAGCGTGCCCAAGGCCACCAAGCGCCGCATGTCGTACGCGCTGACGCTGGAAGTGCTGCGCCCCTGAGCGCCTGAGCATGGCTCGTCCGCCCTCCTACGCGCCGCCGCTGGCGGCGCGCATGCCCTCGACCCCGCCGCGCCTGTCCGGCGAACCGGTGGCGCTGGCCGGCGCCACCATGGGCACGACCTGGTCCGCGCGCCTGGCCCTGCCGCCCGGCGTGACGCGCCAGCAGGCCCGGGCGGCCATCGCGGCGGCCCTGGACGAAGTCGTGGCCCAGATGAGCACCTGGGAGGCCGGCTCGGACATCTCGCGCTTCAACCGCGCCGCCACGGGCTGGCATGCGCTGCCCGAAGCGCTGTTCCACGTGCTGTCGCATGCGCTGCATCTCGCCGACGCAAGCGGCGGCGCCTACGACCCGACCATCGGCGCACTGGTCGACGCCTGGGGCTTTGGCGCCGGGCCGCGCGTGCACGAGCCGCCCGCCGCCGCGGCGATCGCCGCCGCCCTGGACGATTGCGGCCACGGGCGGGTGCGGCTGGATGCCGGGACCCGGCGCGCCTGGCAACCCGGCGGCGTGCGCCTGGACCTGTCGTCCATCGCCAAGGGCTATGGCGTGGACCGCGCCGCGCTGGCCCTGCGCGCGCTGGGCGTGACGGCCTGCCTGATGGAAGTGGGCGGCGAACTGCGCGCCCATGGCGCGCGGCCCGACGGCCTGCCCTGGCGCGTGGCGGTCGAAGTGCCCGATGCCAGCGGCGCCCATGCGCTGGCGGTGCCGCTGCGCGACCGGTCGATCGCCACCTCGGGCGATTACCGCCGCTACCTCGAACAGGCCGGCCGGCGCTACGCGCACACGCTGGATCCGCGCACCGGCAAGCCGCTGGACAACGACGTGGCCTCGGTCACGGTGATCCATCCCGAATGCATGCTGGCCGACGGCCTGGCCACCGCGCTGGGCGTACTGGGCGCGGCCGCCGGCGGCGACTACGCCGCGCGCCATGGCCTGGCCGCCCTGTTCATCCTGCGCGGCGCGGCGGGCCACGAGGTGCGCGCCACGCCGGCCTTCGCCGCGCTGCTGGAACCCTGATGCCGCTGCCGCCCCATCCGCGCCTGATCGCCGCGGCCGGCATCGTGCTCGCCTGGCTGTTGCTGTGCCTGTGGGCCTGGCGCCAGGCGCGCATGCGCGCCGCCAGCCAGGCTCGCGCGCTGCGCGCGCTCGACGCCCCGCCCGGCCCGCAGACCGTCCTGGTGGCCTACGCCAGCCAGACCGGCTTCGCCGCCGAACTGGCCGAACATACCGCGGCGGCGCTGGCCAGCGGCGGCCTGCAAGCACGCGTGGCCAAACTCGGGCAGCTCGACACCGCCACGCTCGGCCACTACGCCCGCGCGCTGTTCATCGCCAGCACCTACGGCGAGGGCGATCCACCCGACGCGGCCGCCGCGTTCGCCGACACCGCCATGCAGTCCGCCGCCGGGTTGGGCGCCTTGCGCTACGCCGTGCTGGCGCTGGGCGACAGCAGCTACGCGCACTTCTGCGGCTTCGGCCATCGCCTGGACGACTGGCTGCGCGCCAACGGCGCCACGCCGCTGTTCGACCTGGTCGAGGTCGACGCCGGCGACGCGGCGGCGCTGCGCCACTGGCAACACCACCTGGGCCTGGTGACCGGCTGCACCGACCTGCCGGATTGGCAAGCCCCCGCCTACCAGGCCTGGCGGCTGGCGCGGCGCACCCTGCTCAACCCCGGCAGCCAGGGCGGGCCCTGCTACTTCATCGAATTGACGCCGCCGCACGGCATGGCGCCGCAATGGCAAGCCGGCGACATCGCCGAGATCGGCCCGCGCGACGCGCCCGACAGCCCGCTGCACGCCCATCGCGAATATTCGATTGCCTCGCTGCCGGCCGATGGCGCGGTACACCTGCTGGTGCGCCAGATGCGCGCCGCCGACGGCGCGCTGGGCCTGGGCAGCGGCTGGCTGACGCACACCGCGCAGGCCGGCCAGCGCATCGACCTGCGGGTGCGCGCCAATCGCAACTTCCATCCGCCGGCCGACGCCCGCCCGCTGATCCTGGTGGGCAACGGCACCGGGCTGGCCGGCCTGCGCGCCCTCATCAAGGCGCGCCGCGGCGCCGGCCACGGACGCAACTGGCTGGTGTTCGGCGAGCGCAACGCCGCCCACGACTGGTTCTGCCGCGACGAACTGGAACAATGGCGCGGCGAAGGCTGGCTCGAACATGTGGACGCGGTGTTTTCCCGCGACACGCCGCAACGCCGCTACGTGCAGGACCTGCTGCGCGAACGCGCCGAACGCGTGCGCGACTGGATAAGCGAGGGCGCCGCGGTGTATGTGTGCGGCAGCCTGCACGGCATGGCCGAAGGCGTGCACCAGGCGCTGGCCGACATCCTGGGTCCGGCGCAGCTGCAGGCGCTGCAGCACGCCGGACGCTATCGCCGCGACGTGTACTGAGCGCCGTGCACGCCGTCACTGCAGCTTGATGTCGGCCTTCTCGATCACGGTCTTCCAGCGCGCCTGCTCGGTCTGGATCTGCGCGGCGAACTCGGCCGGCGTATTGCCCAGCGGGAATGCGCCGGTCTCCTCCATCTTCGCCGCCGTGGCCGGGTCGCGCACGGCCTGGGCAAACGCCTGGGCCAGCTTGTCGCGTACCGCGTCCGGCAGACCGGCCGGCGCGACCACGCCATACCAGGCCGTCACGTCGTAATCGCGGTAGCCCTGTTCGGCGAAGGTGGGCACCTCGGGCAGACGCGGATTGCGCGCCGTGCCGGTGATGGCCAGCGGGCGCAGGTGGCCGCTCTTGACGTAGGGCAACGACGAGGGGAAGTTGTCGAAGATCACCGGAACCACGCCCGAGACAGTATCGGTCAGTGCCGGCGCCGAGCCGCGGTAGGCAATGCTGGTCATCTTGCCGCCAATCAGCTGCAGGAACCAGATCATGCCCAGGTCGTTGACGCCGCCGGCGCCCGCGTTGGCGTAGCCGTCGCGGCCCGGGTTGGCGCGCACGTGCGCCACGAACGCGCCGAGATCGGCCGCCGGGTACGAGGGATTGACGCTGAGGATGTTGGGGCTGGTCACCAGGTTGCTGACCGGGGTGAAGTCCTTGATCGGATCGTAGGCCAGGTTGGGAAACAGGTGCGGCGCCGTGCCGTGCGTGCTGACCGTGGCCAGGCCCAGCGTATAGCCGTCGGGCTTGGCCCGCGCGGTGGCGGTGATGCCGATGGTGCCGGCCGCGCCGGTCCGGTTCTCGACCACGATCTGCTGGCCGAGGATCTCGCCCGCCTTGGCCGCGGCCACGCGGCCGACGATATCGGTCGGGCCGCCGGCCGGGAACGGCACGATCAGCGTGATCGGACGCTCGGGAAAATCGGCGTGCGCCGCGGGCACCGCGGCCATCAAGGCCAGGACGGCCAGGGTCTTGCGCATGGGATGTCTCCGTTTCAAGTGTCGATGCGTAGGAAAAAAAGCCGGCGCGCTCAGGCGCCGGCGCGCAGTACCTGGCCTGGACGGCTATCGGCGGGGGACTGCGGGAAGACTTCGGCGCCATTGACCAGCACGCCGGCGATGCCGACCGAGGCCAGCGTCGGCTCGTCCCAGGTGGCGCGGTCGGCCACCGTATCGGGATCGAACACCACGACGTCCGCCCAGGCGCCCAGCTGCAGCACGCCGCGGCCGGCAAAGCCGAACACGCGCGCCGGCAGCGCGGTCATCTTGGCCACCGCCTGCTCCAGCGTCATCAACTGGGCTTCGCGTACATAACGGCCCAGCACGCGGGTAAAGCTGCCCCACAGGCGCGGGTGAGGGCGGGCATCATTGGGCAGGCCGTCCGAGCCCACCATGCAACAGGGATGCTGGAAGATGCGCTTGACCTCGTCCTCGTCCATGGCGAAATAGATCGCGCCCGCAGGCGCCAGGCGGCGCGCCGCGGTGGTCTTGTCGCACCCCCAGCGCGCGGCGATATCGGCCAGGTACTCGCCACTGCATTCCGGGTGCGGCGTGGACCAGGTGATGCGGATGTCGTCGATGGTCTCGGCGCGCTCGGGAATCAGGATGGTGGAGCTTCCCGGGTAGGGATAGATATCCAGCGCCACCTCCACGCCCTGCTCGCGCGCGCGGTCGATATTGGCCAGGGTGGCGCGGCTGCGCCCCCAGTTCTGCGGCATCATGCATTTGTGATGCGACACCACCGTGGCGCAACCGGTGCCGCGCCCTATCGCCAGCACCTCCTCGACGGCCGCCTCGACGCCGTCGGCCTCGTTGCGGATGTGGCTGGTATGCAAGCGCTGTCGCTCGGCCGCCACCCGCGCCAGCCCTTCGAGCTCGGCCGCCTGCGCCACCGCGCCGGGCTGGTAGGCCAGCCCGGTGCTGAAACCCACCGCGCCGGCCTCGAGCGCCGCTTGCAGCATGTCCTGCATGGCCTGCTGCTCGGCCGCCGTGGGCGCGGCCTGCGGATCCCGCATCGCCGCCAGCCGCAAGTTGGCATGCCCGACCAGCGCGGCGACGTTGATCATGGGCCGCTGCGCGTCGAGCGCGGCGAAATAGGCCGGCACATCGGCAAAAAGCGGCGTCTCGCCCAGCAGCGCCAGCGCCGCGGCGGTGTTGCCCGGCAGCGGCGCGGGCGCGGCGCTCACGCCGCAGTTGCCCACCACCACCGTGGTGATGCCCTGGCTGGTCTTCCAGCGCAAGTCCGGCTTCTCGACGAACATCAGGTCATCGTGGCCGTGCACATCGATGAAGCCCGGCGCCACGATCTTGCCGCTGGCGTCCCAGGCGCGGCGCGCCGGATGCGCGCCCAGCTCGCCGATCGCCACGACGCGGCCGTCGCGCACGCCCAGGTCGGCGCGGCGGCGCGGCGCGCCCGTGCCGTCGATGATCCAGCCGCCAGTAATCTTGAAATCGAGCCTGTCCGCGTTCTGCATGTCCACCCCTTGCGGGCCTGTCCCAAACCTTGGAAGGGTCCAGTATCATCGCAAACATCGATCATGAAAAATTGTTTTACTTTATCCATCTATCGTAATTTGCAATGAATCGCCTGCCCAAGCACGTCACGCTCAAGCATCTGACCGCCTTCGTGGCCGTGGCCCAGGAAAGCAGCTTCACGCACGCGGCGCGCCGCCTGTTCCAGACCCAATCCTCGGTCACCACGCTGGTGCGGCAGCTGGAGACCGCGCTGGGCACCCAGCTGTTCGCGCGCACCAGCCGCAAGGTCCTGCTGAGCGCGGCCGGCCAGGACTTCCTGCCGCGCGTGATGCGCCTGCTGGCCGATTTCGACGGCGCGATCGAGGATGTGGTGCGCTACGGCGCGCTGGAGCGCGGCCGCGTGAGCGTGGCGGCCGCGCCATCGGCCATCACCGAGTTGATCGCGCCGGCGGCGGCCGACTTCGCACGGCGCCACCCCGCCATCCGCCTGTACCTGCGCGACGACAATTCCGGGCGCATCCAGCGGCAGGTGGCCGCGCAGGAGGTCGACTTCGGCCTGACCAGCCGCTGGGCCGACGCGCCGGGGCTGGCGTTCGACCCCTTGCTGGAAGACCGGTTCGGCGTGCTCTACCGGGCCGACGACACAAGCATCCAGCCGGGCCGCGACGGCCACGTGCGATGGGAGCACCTGAGCCATCGCAAACTGGTGGGGGTCGTGGATGAAACCGGCATCATGGCGCTGCTGCGCGCGCGCGCCGATCTGCCGATCGAAGCGGCGGCGCCGTTCTACGAAGCCTCCAGCACCACCTCGCAGGCGGCGCTGGTCAAGGCGGGCCTGGGCGTGGCCCTGCTGCCGGCGCTGGCGGCCGAACGGGTGCGCGAGCCGGGCCTGGCCTTCGCCCTGCTGGCGCGTCCCACCGTGATGCGCACGCTATGCATCATCGGCCACCAGGAGCAGGCGCTCAGCCCGGCCGCCGCGGCGCTCATCGACACGCTGCGCGCCTATGTGCGGCAGGCCGCCCTGCCGGCGGGCTGCCGTCCGGCCAGCCGCAACAGCCGCGCCTGAAAACCCTGCCCCTATCCCCGCCGATCGCGCAGGTACTGGTCCAGGGCCTCCAGGCCGGCGGCAAACACGCCCTCGCCCACCAGGCGGGCCACCTCGTCCCGGTTCGCGCCGGCCACCACGTCGAAATCGGCCCACCATTGCGCAAACGTGCCGCCACCCTCGGTGACCGGGCACAAGTCCACGCCGGCGACGTAATCGCGCATGGGCAAGTCGGTTTCGATGATGGCGTAGCGCAGCGACCGCCCGGCATCGTCGAGCATCAGCAGACGCTCGCGTACATAGCCCGACGGATTGAGCGACAGGAAGCGCACCGTGCCCGGCGCGTCGGCGCGCCCGCCCTCTTCCAGGCGGCTGTCGGCCACGCCCGGATGCCAGACCGACAGGCCGTTGAAATCGCGCAGATGCGGCCACACCCGCTCGATGGGCGCGGCGATGACACGGCTGACATACACCAGATGACTCATGAACGGTCTCCGCGGCCGTAGCCGCCTGCTTGCACATCCCGGCGCGGGCCGGCGGCCCCGCCGGTCCTCAGAAACTCAGCTGCTTGAACGCGCGCGTCGTCGCCGTCAGCGCCTGTTCGGCGGGCAGGCGCTCCATCGAGCTGGCGCCGTAGAAACCGTGGCAGTGCTTGCAGCGCTGCAGCACATAGGCGGCGTCCTGCGGCGTGGCGATCGGCCCGCCGTGGCAAAGCACGATCACGTTGCCGCGTTCGGCCAGCGCCGCGGCGGCGATCGCGTCGATGCGCGCCACGCAATCATCCAGCGACAGCGCCGTCTCCGCGCCGATATTGCCGCCCGTGGTCAGCCCCATGTGCGCCACCACGATGTCGGCGCCGGCGGCGGTCATCGCACGCGCCTGGTCCGGATCGAAGACATAGGGCGTGGTCAGCATGCCCTTGGCGTGCGCCAGGCGGATCATCTCGACCTCCAGGCCGTAGCCCATGCCGGTTTCCTCCAGATTGGCGCGGAACGTGCCGTCGATCAGGCCTACCGTGGGAAAGTTCTGCACGCCGGAGAAACCGGCCGTGGCGAGCTCGTCGAGAAAGGCGTCGAAATTGCAGAACGGATCGGTGCCATTGACCCCGGCCAGCACCGGCGTGTGCTGCACGACCGGCAGCACTTCGCGCGCCATGTCCAGCACGATGTCGTTGGCGTTGCCATAGGCCAGCAGCCCGGCCAGCGAGCCGCGCCCGGCCATGCGGTAGCGGCCCGAGTTGTAGATGACGATCAGGTCGATACCGCCGGCCTCTTCGCACTTCGCCGACAGGCCCGTGCCCGCGCCGCCGCCCACGATGGGCTGGCGCCGGCGCACCATGTCGTGGAACTTGTCGAGCAGGGCCGAGCGCTCAAAACGCGGCATGGCAATACCTCATTGGCTGATTTCTTGAAACTGCTCGACCGCGGCGCGGGCGAACAGCGGATCATTGATATGGCAAGGCACTCGCACCAGGCGGCGCCTGTCGGTCTGGCGCACATGGTCGTACAGGGCCTGGAACAGCGCCGCGTCGGCGGCCTCGTCGTGAAACGCCTGCCCAGGCGCGTCCAGCGCCGACACCCCGCCCTCCGGAATCAGGAAACGCACCTGGCCTTCGCAGCGGTTCAGGCGCTCGGCGATCCACGCGCCTTGCCGGGCGTTTTCCTGCGCCGTGGTGCGCATCAGCGTCACCTGCGGATTGTGCGGGTAGAACAGGCGCTCGCGGCAGGCCGCCGGCACCGTGTCCATCGCGCCAAAGTTGACCATGTCCAGCGCGCCGCACGATCCCACGTAAGGCACGCCGCTGCGCGCGATGGCGCCGAAGCGGTCGTCGGTGCAGGCCAGCACGCCGCCGAACAGGAAGTCGCAGACTTCGGTCGTGGTGAGATCCAGCACGCCTGCCAGCAGCCCGCTGTCGGCCAGCTTTTCCATCGATTGGCCGCCCGTTCCGGTGGCGTGGAACACCAGGCAATCGTAGCGGTCGTGCAGCGCGGCCGTCACATGCTGCACGCATGGCGTGGTCACCCCGAACATGGTGATGCCCACGGCCGGCCGGCCATCGTCGGCGACAGGCTGGCGCGCCTGGCGGAATGCGCCCGCGATGGCGCCCGCGGCATTGGCCAGCACGCGCCGCGAAATGCGGTTCAGGCCCGCCACGTCGGTCACCGAGTACATCATGGCAATGTCCGACGGCCCGACATATGGCGCCACATTGCCCGAGGCCATGGTCGAGACCATCAGCTTGGGCACCCCGACCGGCAACGCGCGCATCGCAGGCGTAATCAGCGCCGTGCCGCCCGAGCCGCCGATGCCCAGCACCGCGCCGACATCGCGCTGGCCGACCAGGTAGCGTTCGAAAGCCAGCGCCATCGCGGCGATGGCGCTGCCACGCTCGCCCGTGAAAACGGCCTGCGCCCCCTGCGGGTGACAGGCCGCCACCTCCTGGGCCGACACCATGGCCGGCGATCCCTGGCCGCCGGTCGCCACATCGACCGTCACCACCATGACGCCGTCGCGGCGCAGCAACTGCCGCAGGTACTCCGCCTCCTCGCCCTTGGTGTCGTAGGTGGCGGCCAGGTAAATCCGCTGTTCAATCTCTTGCATGGCTCCTCCGCTGGGCGAGCTACACTTGATGGACCCCGGTGTCCCCGGCAGACAGTACGCCAGGAAAAATGAGACGAAAGAATCATATTGAGACGAGTGTCTCACGTCAATCCGCTGGGACGGCCGACATGGCCGCAACGCAGACGGTACCCGAATCAGGACAGCTTATCGCGCCGGCCAGTCCGCAGGCCGCGCTCAGCGGCGAGCCCCCGCACGGCCCGCGAGCCCGCATGCGCAAGGCCTTGCTCGATACCGCCCAGCGCTTGATGGCCCAGGGCATCACCCCCTCGGTGGCCGAACTGGCGGAAGCCGCGGCGGTCTCGCGCGCCACCGCCTACCGCTACTTTCCCAGCCAGAGCGCGCTGATCGCCGCGGTGGTGGACCAGAGCCTGGGCCCCATCCTGCAATGGCGGGCGCAATCGGATGACGCGGCCGAACGCATCGACGAACTGCTGCGCTTTGCCTATCCGCGCCTGCAACAGCATGAAGCCTCGCTGCGCGCGGCCATCATGCTGTCGCTGCAGCAATACGCCGAAGCCAGCGCCGGACATAACCCCGATACGCCGCGCCTGGTGCGCGGCCATCGGGTCGATACCCTCAAATATGTCACGGCTCCGCTGGCCGGCCAGCTCGAGCCCGCCGCGCACCAGCGCGTCATGCGCGCCTTGTCCTTGTTATACGGCACGGAAGTCTTCCTGATACTCAAGGATATCTGGCACCTGGAACTGGACGACATCGTGGACGTCGTGACATGGACCGCGCAGGCCATCGTCCGTCAGGCCAAGCAGGAAGCCGGCATTGCGCCGACTTCCGGCAAGTCGCAGGCCCGGCGCAAGCGCAACGCGCCTGCATGAGCGTCGCGCCCTGTGGTCCTGCCCCGCATGAGGCTGAACGCTGAGGCAGGGTGTGCCTGCCCCCGCCGGGACGGATACCGTCCTGGCGGCCAAGCGTTCATGGCGTAGAACGGTGTGCCTGTCCCAGTCGGGACAGGCACACGGCGCAAGCGCCCGCTACCAGGTGTAGCGATAGCCGATGTGGAAGGTCCACGGCATGGTCTGGCGGCTGCCCTTGGCGTACTCGTACGAGCCATACAGGCTGCCGTGCCGGCCCAGCTGCGCGGCCACCCCCACGTCCAGTTCCACGCGCCCGCCATCGAGCCGGCTCTTGTGGCGTATGCCGTTGGTGCGCACCGTGTTCTTGCCGTCGAACTCCTGCAGCCAGCTCAGCTTCGCGTACGGCTGCACCACGCGCCCATCGCCCAGGTCGAACTGCCGCCCCACGTGCAGCCCCGCCCGCCCCAGCAACGAGGTCAGCCCGCCGTCCTTGACGCGCAAATCCTTGCCCGCGCTATAGCTGCCGCCTTGCGCATGGAACACCGCCATCTCCAGTTGCGGCTCCACGTACCAGGCATCGGCCCACGTGAAGCGCCGGCCCAGCTCCAGCGACGCGCCCACGCCATTGGCCCGGTACCTGCCCCGCGCGCGCCGGCCCTTGGCATCGGGCGCCTTGAACGCATGCGCATAGCGCGCCACCCGCACGATGCCGTCGAGATAGAACCCGCCATCCTCGATGTAGGTCGCGTAAGCCCCCACGTGCGCGCTGTCGCCCTCGCCCGTGGCGCCGCCGCCGAACTTCAGCTTGCCGTGGCTGTAGCCGGCCACCGCGCCCACGTGCCAGCGCCCCTCGGCCGCCGCCAGCGCCGTGTCCGCGCCCACTTCGAAGCCGCCCACGGTCTGGCGCAATTCCCGCGCCGCGCCGTTGTCCAGCTTCTGCCGCTGCGCGAAGGCCCGACCCCACACCCCGCCCGCCGCCGGCGTCAGGCGCAACTCGCCCATGCGCTTGCCCAGCGCGTTCATCTCGGCCTGCCACAGGCCTTGCGCCGCGCTCGCCGTGCCCAGCGCCGCGTCGGCCGTCGGCGTCAGCGTGCGCGTGCCCGGCAGGTACACCGCGTCGCCGGCCGGCCGCGCGGGCTGGACGGCCGGCGGCTCGGCTGCAGGCGGCTCGGCCGGCTCCGGCATCACCGGCGGCGCTTCGGGCCCCGCTTGCGGTGGCGCCGCCGGCGGCGCTTCGGGTTGGCCGGAAGGCGGGCTGGGCCTGGCCGGGGGCGCCAGCCATTTATCGAGGTCCTTGCGATACTCCTGCGCCGCCTTGTCCGGATCCGGCTCGACGGGCGGCTTGGACCCGGGCGCCAGCCATTTTTCGAGACCCGCACGGATTTCGTCGAGCGTCTTGCCAGGTTCGGGCGGATTGCGCTTTTCCGCCCCCGGCACCAGCCACTTGCCGGGCCCCTCGTCCGGCGTTGCGCCGATTTTTTCGGCCGTCTTGCCGGGCTTGGAGGGGCTGCGCTTTGCGGCATCCGGCGCCAGCCAGCTGCCGAGGTCCTGCTGCAGGATCCCGCTGATCACGCGATCGCCGCCTGAAGCAGGCGGCGGATGTGGCAAGGCATCGGGCGACGGCATGGCAGGCGTGCCGGGCGATGAGCCGCTCACGGACGCCGCTGGCGAGCCGGAGGGACTGCCGGGCCGGACCGGGGCAGGCCTGCTCGACGGCGCCAGCCATTGATCCAGGCCGCCGGCGCTCAGCGAGCCGAAGCCTGCCATGCCCGTGGCCGCTGCCTGTTTTCCCGGCGGCGTGGCCTCGGGCGCCTTCCGGCTGGGCGGGGCCAGCCACTGGCGCAGGTCGGCCTGGCCCGCGCCCGCGGCCCAGGCAGGCGCCGCGCATATCGCGCCCGAGCCCGCCAACGCGGCGAGCCGCCAACGCCAGCAATGGCGCCAAGAAGCCGGGACGCGATGCACGCGCCGATCGATGCGCACGCCATGCGATTTTCGATGGACGAACATAAGCTAAGACCTGTCTTACGCACACCCACATGAATGAGCATGCCGTTTATCAAGATTGATTCGTACGCTTGCGAAAATGAAAACACTCGACTAAGCATTTCCATACACACGCGCACAACCAAGTCTCCTATCGGCATCACCCATCCGGCCATAGGCCGGTTGTTCGCGAACGGTGTCGCATCGGCCTTTCTTCGCACTGAAGCCACCGCAAGGCCACCCTGAAATCGCGATACGAGCGAACAGAAAAAACCCCTGGTCCAATGGAGCCAGGGGTTGGGAGACCGGGCGCCGCGCGTGGCGGCGCCTGTCGGCGGCGTTACTGCAAGGTGCGCGTGAAAACGAACTTGCCGTCCTGCCAGTCGACCGGCACGACATCGCGCGGTCCGAACACGCCTTCGAGAATCAGCTTGGCGACCGGGTTCTCGATCTGCTGCTGGATGGCTCGCTTGAGCGGTCGGGCGCCGAACACCGGGTCGAAGCCCGAGCGGGCGATTTCCGCCAGCGCCGCGTCGGACACGTCCAGGCGCATCTCCTGCTTCTCGAGGCGCTCGCCCAGCCGCTTGAGCTGGATCCGGGCGATGGACTCGATATGCTGGGCCTCCAGGCCATGGAACACCACGACTTCATCGATACGGTTCAGGAACTCCGGGCGGAACGTATGCTTGAGCTCGTCCCACACGACTTCCTTGATGACCTCGTACGGCTTGCCCGCCATGCTTTGTATGTGCTGCGACCCAAGGTTGGATGTCATGACGATGACCGTATTGCGGAAGTCCACCGTACGCCCCTGGCCGTCGGTCAGGCGGCCGTCATCGAGCACCTGCAGCAGCACGTTGAACACATCGGGGTGCGCCTTCTCGACCTCGTCGAGCAATATCACGCTGTACGGCTTGCGGCGCACCGCCTCGGTCAGGTAGCCCCCTTCCTCGTAGCCCACGTATCCCGGCGGCGCGCCGATCAGCCGCGCCACGGAATGCTTCTCCATGAATTCGCTCATGTCGATGCGGATCATGTGCTCTTCGGAGTCGAACAGGAAGTCCGCCAGCGCGCGGGTCAGTTCCGTCTTGCCCACCCCGGTGGGCCCGAGGAACAGGAACGAACCGTAGGGACGCGACGGATCCGCCAGGCCCGCGCGCGAACGCCGGATGGCATCGGAAACCAGCCGCACGGCTTCATCCTGGCCCACGACGCGCTTGTGCAGGAAGTCCTCCATGCGCAGCAGCTTGTCGCGTTCGCCCTGCATCATCTTGGCCACCGGGATGCCGGTGGCGCGCGAGACGACCTCGGCGATTTCCTCGGCGCCCACCTGGGTGCGCAACAGGCGCGGCTTGCCGCTGTCGGATTCGCCGGCTTCGCGCTCGGCGCTGTCGGCGGCCTTCAGGCGCGCTTCGAGCTCGGGCAGCTTGCCGTACTGCAGCTCGGCCAGTTTGTCGAACTGGCCCTTGCGCTGCAGTTCGGCCATCTCGGCGCGCACGCGGTCGATCTCTTCCTTGATGGCCTGCGTGCCCTGCACGGCGGCCTTCTCGGCTTTCCAGATTTCCTCGTAGTCGTTGTATTCGCGCTGCAGCTTCTCCAGCTCTTCCTCGATCACGGCCAGGCGGCGCATGGAAGCATCGTCCGTTTCCTTCTTGACCGCTTCGCGCTCGATCTTGAGCT
The DNA here is from genome assembly GCF_002119705.1 of Bordetella genomosp. 6. Classification (NCBI taxonomy): domain Bacteria; kingdom Pseudomonadati; phylum Pseudomonadota; class Betaproteobacteria; order Burkholderiales; family Alcaligenaceae; genus Bordetella; species Bordetella genomosp. 6. Next base: position 1,676,424 of record NZ_CP021107.1, on the reverse strand, counting down.
GGATGATGCGCCGGTCCAGGCGATCCATCACTTCCGGCTTGGAATCGATCTCCATGCGGATGCGCGCGCCGGCCTCGTCGATCAGGTCGATCGCCTTGTCGGGCAGGAACCGGTCGGTAATGTAGCGGTGCGACAGCTCGGCCGCCGCCACGATGGCCGGATCGGTGATCTCGACGCCGTGGTGCAGCTCATAGCGCTCCTGCAGGCCGCGCAGGATGGCGATGGTGGACTCCACGTCGGGCTCGCCGACCAGCACCTTCTGGAAGCGGCGTTCGAGCGCGGCGTCCTTTTCGATGTACTTGCGGTATTCGTCCAGGGTGGTGGCGCCGATGCAATGCAGCTCGCCGCGCGCCAGCGCCGGCTTGAGCATGTTGCCGGCGTCCATGGCCCCTTCGGCCTTGCCCGCCCCGACCATGGTGTGCAGTTCGTCGATGAACACGATGTTCTGGCCGTCGTCCTGGGCCAGCTCCTTGAGCACGGCCTTCAGGCGTTCCTCGAACTCGCCGCGGAACTTGGCGCCGGCAAGCAGCGCCGCCAGGTCCAGCGACAGCACGCGCTTGCCGCGCAGCGTCTCGGGCACCTCGTCGTTGACGATGCGTTGCGCCAGCCCTTCGACGATGGCGGTCTTGCCGACGCCGGGTTCGCCGATCAGCACGGGGTTGTTCTTGGTGCGGCGCTGCAGGATCTGTATGGTGCGGCGGATTTCATCGTCGCGGCCGATGACCGGATCCAGCTTGCCCTGGCGGGCGCGCTCGGTGAGGTCCAGCGTGTACTTGGACAGCGCCTCGCGGTTGGATTCGCCTTCCGCGCCGGAGACATTCTCGCCGCCGCGCACGGCGTCGATGGCCGCTTCCAGGGCCTTCTTCTGCAGGCCCGCCTCGCGCAGGATGCGGCCGGCGTCGCCCTTGTCGTCGGCCAGCGCCAGCAGGAACAGCTCGCTGGCAATATAGGTGTCGCCGCGCCGCGCGGCCTCCTTGTCGGTGCGCACGAGCACGCTTTGCAACTCGCGCCCGACCTGGACGTTGTCGTCGCCCTGCACCTGCGGCAGGCCTTTGAGGGCGCTGTCGATGGCGGGCTGCAGGCGGTTGACGGCGACGCCGGCGCGCGCCAGCAGGCTGGCCGCGCCGCTGTCGGGGTCGCCCAGCAGGGCCGCCAGCACGTGGATGGGCTCGATATAGGGATGATCGTTACGGGCGGCCAGGCTTTGCGCGTCCGCCAGGGCCTGCTGGAACTTGGTGGTAAGTTTGTCGAATCGCATAATGTACGGTTAGCAGATGAGAGAGCCCGACCGGCGTCGCGGTCAGCCCGATGATCTGAAAATGCGGGCAATGCAGGCCATTTCAAGACCTTGCGCCCGCTCCTGTTGCCGTTATGACGACTTGCTCGTTACAACACCTTGTCCCGCCAGCATATACGCATTCCCCCAGGCCGCGCCATGCGGCCGCCCGGGCCGGCCCGGGCGCGCAATGTTGTAACCACTCGGTCAAGCTGCCGCGCGCCGTCCGGTCTACAATGTAACGATTCCTAGCGTGCCGGGCGCTCGCGGCGCACCGGCTCTCACGCATTGCCAGAGGTATCACATGCAAAGACGGGTTCCCCTTTCACCAGATGCGGCACACTGTTCCAGCTGCATGCTGGGGCACGTCTGCGTCCCCGTGGGCATGCCCGCCAACGAAGTCGAGAAACTCGACGAGCTCGTCAAGGAGCGCGTGCGCGTGGAGCGCGGCAAATCGCTCTACGAGCTCGACGATCCCCTGGACGCCGTCTATGGCGTGCGCTTCGGCTCGCTCAAGACGCAGCTCGAGGATTCCAGCGGCCAGCAGCAGATCACCGGCTTTCACCTGCCCGGCGAAATCGTCGGCCTGGACGGCATGCTCGAGGGCAAGCACGTCTCGAGCGCCGTCGCCCTTGAAGACTCCGAAGTCTGCGTCATACGCCTGCCGGAAATCGACCGCGTCTCGACCCAGCTGCCATCGCTGCAGCAGCAGTTCCGCCGCCTCATGAGCCGCGAGATCAGCCGCTCGCACCAGATGCTGGCGACAGTGGGCGCGATGCGCTCGGAACAGCGGCTGGCCGCGTTCCTGCTGAATCTGTCGCAGCGCTACGCGGCGCTTGGCTATTCATCGACCGAGTTCGTGCTGCGCATGAGCCGCGAGGAAATCGGCAACTACCTCGGCCTGACGCTGGAGACCGTAAGCCGATTATTCTCGCGCTTCGGCCGCGAGGGCTTGATCCGCATCAACCAACGCGAAGTCCGCCTGATCGATCTGCCCGGCCTGAAGCAGTTGATCGGCCAAGAGAGCTGTTGACCGGCAGGCCGCGGGCGCCCATGGTATCCGGCCTTTTCCGCATAGGCGCTCTGCTGGCCGCCGGGCTCGTGTGCGCAGGCGCATGGGCGCAGGACGCCGAGGCCGACCCCTACGGCGATCCCGTCGTGGCGCCGCGCGCCGCGCCGCCGCAGTGGAAACCGCTGCAGATCGGCCCGCCCGGGCACCGTTATGCCTTTCCCCTCTACAGCAGCAAGAACCTGGAACGCGATGACCTGCGCGGCATCCGGCGCCTGGTGATCGTCCTGCACGGGGTCAAGCGCAACGCGGCTTCCATCCATGGCACGGTCACGGCGCTGTTCGAGGCCAATCCCGAGCGCGCCGAGGATACGCTGGTCATCGCCCCCAAGTTCGCCAGCGCCATCGACGCGGGCTTTGCCGCCATGCCGGCCTGGCGCCGCGCCACCTGGGAAGACGGCGAGCTCAGCATGCAGGCCAGGGGACGCCCGGCGCCGGTCAGTTCGCTGCAGGTGCTCGACGACCTGTTGCGCGAGCTGAGCGATTCGTCCCGCCTGCCGGCCCTGCGCGACATCGTCCTGGCCGGCCATTCGGGCGGCGCGCAGCTGGTGCAGCGCTACGCGGTGCTCAACAGCCTGGACGAGACCCTGCGCCGCGAAGGCCTGACGCTGCACTACGTGGTCGCCAATCCGTCCTCGTACCTGTACCTGTCGCCGGAGCGCCCACGCGCCGACGGCAAGGGGTACGCCCCCTACGAACGCGGCATCTGCCCCACCTACAACCAATACAAGTACGGCCTGGACCACCTGCCCGCCTATGCGCGCGGCCTGGACCCGGCCAGGCTGCCGGCGCGCTATGCCGAGCGGCACGTCACCTATCTGCTGGGATCGGCCGACAACAACCCCGAGCATCAGCTGCTGGACAAGGGCTGCGGCGCCGAGGCGCAAGGCGCCACGCGGCTAACGCGGGGGCTGGGGTACTGGCGCTACGAAGCCGGCGTGCTGGCGCCGCGCCTGCCCAAGTCGGTGGCATGGCACCATGACGCCCAGGAGGTCGTGGACGCCGGCCATGACGCCGCGCAGATGTTCGGTTCCAGCTGCGGCGCGCGCGCCCTGCTGGGCGGCCGCAGCGCGCCGCTGCCCGACGGCCCGGCCTGCCTGCCCGCCCGGCGCTGAGCCGCGGCCCCTGCCCGGCCTGCCCCGGCCATCAGGCCCGCCTGGCGCCTGTCAGGGGCAACGAGGGCGGCGGTTTGGGCGGCAGGGGCGTCGCCCGCGGCGCCTCGATGGCCGCGGGCGCGAGCGCCTGCGCCACGCAAGGCAGGATCCAGCCCTGCGCCTTCTCGTCGGCGCTGACGCCCGGCCACTCGACCAGGTAGGCGACCTCGCCCGACACCAGGCGGCAAAGACAGGTGCGGCAGGTACCGTTGCGACAGGAGCTGGGCAACCGGATGCCGGCGCGCGCGGCAGCCCGCAGCAAGGACTCGCCGGGCCGCGCGCCGAACCGCCAGCCCTGCGGCCGGATCTCTACCTCGTGGTCTTCCGGGCTCATGCGGACTGCCAGTCCAGCGGCCACTCGCCGGCCAGCACATTCTGCAGCCACAGCACGCAGGTCAGGGTCTTGGCATCGGTGACGCGCCCTTCGCGGCAGGCTTGCAGCAGCTCGGGGACGGTCGCGCTGTGCACATCGAGGAATTCGTCTTCGTCCAGCTGTCGCGCGCCGGCCCGCAACTGGCGCGCGAAGAAAATGTGGATGATTTCGGTCGAATACGCGATAGCCAGGTGCAGCGCGCCGGCGCTGGCCCACTGGCCGGCCGTATAGCCGGTTTCCTCGAGCAGCTCGCGCCTGGCGCAAGCCAGCGGGTCTTCGCCCGGGTCCAGCTTGCCGGCCGGGAACTCGGTCATGACCTGGCCGATGGGGTAGCGGAACTGCCGCTCGAGCAGCACCCGTCCGTCATCGAGCAGCGGCACCACCACCACGGCGCCGGGATGCACGATGTATTCGCGCGTGGCGGCGCGGCCGCTGGGCAGGCGCACGGTGTCGCGGCGCGCCTTGAGGAACCCGCCATCGCACAGCGTTTCGCTGCTGATCAGGGTTTCGACGAGATGGGAGGAATCGGACGGATCGGCGCTCATGGCATGGGCTGGCATGCGCGCGGCCAACACGGCCACGCGGAAAAGGGCCAGCTTACCATCGCCGGCGCGGCGCCCAGGATCAGGCGCGCCCGCCGCGCAAGGGCTTGAGCAAGTCGCGCAGGCCGTTGTGATCCAGTTCGTGCATCAAGGCCAACAGGCGGCCGATCTCGCCGGCCGGAAAGCCGTTGCGCGCGAACCAGGCCAGATAATGGCCCGGCAGGTCGGCCATCAGGCGGCCCTTGTACTTGCCATAGGGCATTTCGCGCTCGACCAGCAGCGCCAGCAATTGTGGATTCATGGGCGCCGCCTGATGTACTCCGCCTCAGCCCGCCTGGCGGCGCGCTTCCAGCTCTTTCAGGCATTGCGCCACGCCGGCGCGCATCTGCTCGTTGGACACGGCGGCGCGGTCCGAGACTTCGCGGCAACGCTGGTACTCGCGCACGCTCTCGGGAGTGTCGCGAATGGGAGCGGCCGTGCTGCCGGGCGTCTCGGTGATGCGCAATGTCGAAGGCGGCGACTGGCTGCCATCCCTGGACGGCGCGCTGGGGTACTGGTACTGCTGCTGCACGGCCTGCGCCTGCGCCGCCGGGGCGGCGGCGCACAAGGCCGCCAGCAGGCCGGCGGCAAGAATGCGATGGGGTGTCTTCATGGTTACCTCGTGGCGATACGGTGCGCCGGGCTGCCGATGGCGGGCGCCCGACGGCTGCGCCTATGGTAGCCCGGCGCGGCCGCGCCCGCGCGTGCCAATCGGCAACAAGGGCAACAAGACCGCACGCCGGCCGGCGCCGCCCCGGCCTGCTCAACCGACCAACCGGGCCAGGTGCGCCAGCTTGTCGGGGTTGCGCATGATGTAGACGCGGACGATGCGCCCGCCGCATATGCCCAGCGAAATCGTGCGCGGCAACCCGTCGCGCTCGATGCCATAAATGGCCGGCATGCCGTTGAGCTGCACGATGCGCACCGACGACAGATCGCTCTGGCCCTTGCGCGCCAGGCCGGCGAAGGCGCGCAGGATGCTGGCGCGGCCCAGGATGGGGCGCATGAACGCCAGCTTCTTGCCGCCGCCGTCGCTGTGCAGCACCGCGTCGTCGGCCAGCAACTGCCGCAGGACGTCCACGTCGCCATGCCGCGCGGCGTCGATGAAGGCGCGCGCCAGCCGGACGCCTTCGCTTTCCTCCACGGCAAAGCGCGGCCGCGACTCGCGCACGCGGTTGCGGGCGCGCGCGGCCAACTGGCGGCAGCCTGCCTCGGTGCGCCCCAGCGTGCCCGCGATTTCGGAAAACGGCACATCGAACACATCGTGCAGCAGGAAGGCGGCCCGCTCGGATGCGGACAGCCGCTCCAGCGCCAGCATCAGCGCCACCGACACATCGTGCGCGATCTCGCCCGGGGCCGCGCCGGCATAGGCCTGCGCGTCGGGCAGGGGCTCGGGCAGCCAGGGACCGACATAGACCTGGCGGCGCACGCGCGCCGACTTGAGCACATCCAGGCACAGGCGGGTCGCGATGCGCGAGAGAAACGCCCGCGCATCGTCCAGCGTGGCCGGATCGACCTCGCGCCAGCGCAGCCAGGTTTCCTGCACGACGTCCTCGGCCTCGGACCAGGAGCCCAGCATCCGGTATGCCAGCCCGTACAGGTGGCGCCGGTGCGGCTCGAAATCGTCCGCGCGCGGCGTATCGGTCGTAAGGGCGGCGGTTTTACTCATTGACGGGATGCAGGCTGCGGAACCCCACGGCGATGCGGTTCCACGCGTTGATGGTATTGATGGCCATCGTCAGGTTAACCCGTTCCAGCTCGTCGAAGTGGGCCGCCAGTTCGGCATAGTCCGCGTCGGGCGCCCGTGTTTGCGCCAGCAGGGTGAGCGCTTCGGTCCAGGCCAGCGCGGCGCGCTCGCGCGGCGTATACAGCGGCGATTCGCGCCAGGCGTTGAGCAGTTGCAGGCGCAGCTCGCTCTCGCCCTGCTTGCGCGCCTCGGTATAGTGCATGTTCAGGCAGAATGCGCAGCCATTGAGCTGCGAGGCGCGCATCTTCACCAGTTCGAGCAGGCTGTGCTCCAGTCCGCAATCGTTGACGTACGACTGCAGGGCCATCAGGGCCTGCATGGTCCGGGGCGCGACGGTATAGGGGTTCATGCGGGGCTTCATTGCGGTTCCTCGAATCGACGGCCGCCCGGGGCGGGCAGCCATGCGGACAAGACGAGCCAGCCCCCGCCCGTGTGACACGCCGGAGCGCCAAAGATGAAACAAGACGTTTCATCTCGGTCGCGGCGGCGCCGTCCTATTGCGCGCGCCAGGGGGCTGGCATCCAATATCCGGTTACCCCGCCCGCCTCGATGAAGTCTTATGGTTGGGCCTGGCCCGCACAAGGAGAACGTCTTGAAAACCCTGCTACCCGTCCTCGCGCTTACCGCCCTGCTGTCGGCCTGCAATGCGAACGCCCCATCGGACACGCCCGAAGGCGCGCCGCCGCCCGATACGCACACCTCGCGCAATTCGCTGGACTGGCAAGGCACGTACCAGGGCGTGCTGCCGTGCGCCGACTGCCCCGGCATCCGCACGGTGCTGACCCTGCGCGCCGACAACACCTACCAGCTGCAGACCCAGTACCTGGAACGCCAGCCACGCCCGGACACGGTGCAAGGCAATTTCGGCTGGCTGACGGGCGACAACGCCATCGAACTGGACAGCGCGGGCGATCACTACCGCTACCAGGTCGGCGAAAACCAGCTGACCATGATGTCGCAGGACGGCAGCCTGCCCAGCGGCCCCCTGGCCGAGCACTACGTGCTCAAGCGCAGCCAGTGAATATGGGTCAGGCGTCGCCGCCGCCCGCCGCCTCGGGATGGCGCGCGCGCCAGGCGCGCAGCGCAGCCTGGTAGCGCTCGCGCGCCTCGTCGTAGAGGTCGTAGACACACGGAATGCAACCGCTTTGGCAGCAATCGGAGGGCTCGGGCGGCTCCGGCGGCTCCGGCTTGGGGTCGTCGGCCACAGCCTGGTCGGGAAGTCTTTGCATATCCCTAGGATACGCCATGCGCCGTGGCGCTATGCCTGTGCGTCCAGGGCGGTTGCGCCGATCCAGTGGCCGCTGAGCAGCGGCCCGAGACAACGCGCGGCGGCGACCCGCGCCGAATCGGGCCAGGCGTCGACGCGCACGCGCAGCCCGGCGTATACGCCATGCCCTTCGCCAGCCTCGATGCGCCCGCCCGCCTCCAGGCCTTCGCCCGAACGGATCGCCCCGTCGGCCACGATGTCGTGGCCGGCGATCATGCCCCACCCCGTTTCCACATGGCCGCCGGCCAGGATGGAGCCGCCGGCCTGGATGCCGCTGACCACGTTGATGTCGTATTCGGCCTGTACGTCCTGCCCCGCGCGAATGCCTTGCTCGCACTTCAGGATGCCGCCGCTGACCACCGCGTCGCCCGCCCGGATGGGCCCGGCCACGCTCAGGTCGCCTCCGGTGCGGATGTCCCAGCCTGCGCGCAGCTGTCCGCCCGCCGTCAGGCGCTTGCCCACCTGGACACCCCACGTGGTCTGGATATCGCCGCCGGCCTGGACGTCGCCGTCGCAGACGATGCTGCCGCGCGCGTCGATGCCTTCGCCGGCCTGCACCAGCGTGCCGGCGCGAATGCCGGCGCCGCAGACGATATTGCGGCCCGCGCGCAGCACCCCGTCGACGGTGATCCCGCGCCGCACCGTCACGGTGCCGGCGAACACCAGCGCCGGCGCGTCCAGCGTATCCAGGTTCAGCACCTGGTCGGTGGGGCCGAACTGGTCGATCAGCCACATGGCGTCGTCGATGCGGCCGGCCGCCACCAGCGCGTCGAGCACGGGCTGGTACTCGCCATGGCCGTTGTGGTCGCGCAGGAACCACCGGTATCCGGCCGTGCAGGGGTTCTTGGCTTTGACGAAGTTCTTGGTAAGTTGCATAACGCTATCGGACAGGACGAGACAAGGCGCGCCACGCAGGCTCGAGGCCGGTCCGGCCCGCGCATCCGGCAGGGATGCGCGCGGGCGGGCGGGCCGGGCCGCCGCGTGGCGCAATGCGCCGCCGCGGGCGGTGTGGCGGGAAAATGGCGTGCTTGTCTGCTCAGCCGGGTTTGGCGCGCGCATAAGCCGAGCGCGCGGCCACTTCGTACGAGGCCAGCAGCATGGCCCGGCGTGCGAGGTCGAGCGCGTCGATGGCGCCCAGGCCATGCGCCGCCCGCGGCGCGCAACGCTGCGCCCACCAGCGGGCGGGCCCGGCGGGAAGCGTGGTGCGGCTGGCAGGAGCTGTGGCGTTCATGACCGTCGATAGCAAGCGGCGCGCCTGCTCCAGCCCTTTCGGGAACAGTACGCGCCGACCAAAAGAAGACCGCCTCGACAGGCGGTCGCGCCCATACTACCAGCCCGGGCGGCGGCGTCAAGCCACCTGGCGGGGCTCGCCGCGGCGTCACGAATAAGGGTTTACCCTTATCCCACACATCCACGAATTAAATTCGTGCATGGCGTGGAATTTATATCGTTTTGAGGAATGTGCATCGGCGTCTTGTAATGCAAGCCTGTTCCGTGACGTATCTGGTTCCATTCCCATGAGTTCTATCGGTTTCCGTATTCTTCCCCCGCCCGAGCCGCCCGCGGCCGATGAGGTGCTGGCTGGCTTCGCCCAGATCGGCACGGCCCAGATCAGCGATTGCATGGGCCGCCTGTACGGCGCGCAGGGCCTGCGCCCGCTGCATGCCGGCGCTGCCCGCATCGTCGGCCGCGCCATCACGGTCAAGACCCGCCCGGGCGACAACCTGATGATCCACAAGGCCATTTCGCTGGCCGGGCCGGGCGACGTGATCGTCGTCGATGGCGCCGGCGAGACGGCCAACGCCCTGGTGGGCGAACTGATGATGATGGACGCGCGCTCGCGCGGCGTGGTTGCCTTCGTCGTCGACGGGGCGGTGCGTGACCTGGATGTGTTCCAGCAAGGCGGGTTCGGCTGCTTTGCCCGCGCCGTGTCGCACAAGGGACCCTACAAGGACGGCCCCGGCGAGATCAACGTGCCGGTGAGCATAGGCGGCCAGGTCGTGGCGGCCGGCGATGTCATCGTGGGCGACGCCGACGGGGTGGTTGCCGTACCGCTGGCCCAGGCCGGGGAAGTCCTGGCGGCGGCCCGCAAGAAAGAGGACGCGGAGCTGCTGGCCAAGGAAAAGCTGCGCGCCGGCACCTACGCCAAGCCCTGGGTGGACCGCCTCATCGCCGAGAAGACGGGGGGCGCGCAGTGAGCATCGTCGCCGACAAGATCAAGCGCATCAAACTGTCGCCCAGTGTGGCCACGCGCGCCATCGTGGCCCAGCTGCGCGAGGAAGGCCGCCGCGTCATCGACCTGACGGTGGGCGAACCGGACTTCTCCACCCCCGCGCATATCTGCGAGGCCGCCATCGCGGCCATGCAGCGCGGCGAAACCAAGTATCCGCCGGCCCAGGGGACGATGGCGCTGCGCAAGGCGGTGCGCGCCCGGCTGCGGGAAGAAACCGGCGTCGACTACCCCGAAGGCCGCATCATCGTGGGCACCGGCGCCAAGCAGGTGCTCTACAACGGCCTGGCCGCCACGCTGAACGAGGGCGACGAGGTCATCATTCCGGCCCCCTACTGGGTGTCGTACCCCGACATGGTGCTGGTCAACGGCGGCGTGCCCGTGGCGGTGACCGCGACGCCGGCCACCCAGTACAAGCTGACGCCGCAGGCGCTGGAGGCGGCCATCACGCCACGCACCAAGTGGCTGATGATGAACGCGCCCAGCAACCCCACCGGCGCCATCTACACCGCCGACGAATGGCGCGGCCTGGCCGAGGTGCTGCGCCGCCACCCGCACGTCTGGCTCATGACCGACGACATCTACGCACGGCTGAACTTCACCGCGACGCCGACGGTGCATCCGCTGCAGGTGGCGCCCGAACTGGCCGAGCGCACGCTGGTGGTCAACGGCGTGTCCAAGGCCTATGCGATGACGGGCTGGCGCATCGGTTATGGTGCGGGTCCGGAGGCGTTGATCAAGGCCATGGCCATCCTGCAATCGCAGAGCACCTCCGGCGCCTGCTCGATCAGCCAGGCGGCGGCGCGCGAAGCGTTGGCCGGCCCCCAGGATTGCGTGGCCGAGTTCGCCCGCACCTTCAAGGCCCGGCGCGACGCCGCGGTGGCGGCCCTGCAGGGCGCGCCCGGCCTGTCCGTGGTGATGCCCGAGGGGGCCTTCTACGTGTTCCCGGACTGCGCCGGCGTGCTGGGCAAGACCACGCCCGACGGCCGCGTCCTGGAGACGGACACCGACTTCGTGCACTACCTGCTGCGCGAAGCCGGCGTGGCGGTGATCGACGGCACGCCGTATGGCGTGCCCGGCACCTTCCGGCTTTCTTTCGCAGCGGCGCTGGAGGATATCCAGCAAGGCTGCGCGGCCATCCGCGCGGCGTGCGAACGCCTGGCCTGAGCGCAACCCGATCGGCGGCGGGCCCGCGCCCGCCGCGGCTTTTTCGACAACCAACAAGGGGATCGATGATGAAACGCAATGTTCTTGCCGTGCTGACGATAAGCCTGCTCGGCCTGGCCGGCCCGGCCCACGCCGACCAGCTCGACGATATCAAGGCGCGCGGCGAATTGCTGTGCGGCACGCTGGGCACCTCCCAGCCGTTCAGCTACCAGGACGCCGCCACCCGCACCGTGGTGGGCTACGACGTGGACATGTGCAAGCTGGTGGCCGACAAGCTGGGCGTGAAGGTCAACTACAAGCTGCTGTCGGTGGCCGCGCGCGTGCCCGAACTCAACGAAAGCCGCGTGGACATCCTGGCCGCCAACCTGGGCTACTCGCCCGAGCGGGCCGAGCAGATCGCCTTCAGCCACACCTATTACGTCAGCCCGCAGAAGCTGCTGGTGCGCAAGGACTCGAACCTGCAGACCATCGAGTCGGTCAACGGCCGCCGCGTGGCCGCCACCAAGGGTTCCAGCTCGGAGCGCGAGATCAAGCGCATCCTGGACAAGTCGCAGGTGATCGGTTTCACCGACAGCTCGGCCTCCTACCTGGCCCTGCAGCAGAAGAAGGTCGACGCGCAATTCGCCTCGGAACTGGTGCTGGTGCGTCTGATGCTGCAAAGCCCGCCCACCGCGCCCGTCTCGATCATCGACAAGGCGGTGTTCGACGAACCCTGGGGCCTGGGCATGCGCAAGTCCGAAACCCGCTTCATCGCCAAGGTGAACGAGATCCTGGACCAGGCCGAAGCCTCCGGCGAGGCGCAGCGCCTGTTCGAGAAGTGGTTCGGCGCGCAGACCCCGTACAAGCTGGAGCGCTCGTTCAAGATCGGGCCCATCGCGGGATGACGCCCCGGCGCGCCGGCCGCCGCCCGGGCCTTGGCGCGCCACCCTGCCGCGGCGTGCGCCCCCTCCCCGGCGCCGCCGCGCAGTCATTTCCGGAGTTCTACGCGTGTTTTTCCTAGACGCCCATTATCTGTCCCAGCTCGCCGATGGCATGATGACCACGGTGCAGCTGTTCCTGGTGGCCTGGGTGCTGGCCTTCACACTGGCCGTGCTGCTGGTCGTGATACGCACCACCAACCTGGCGCCGTGCCGCTGGTTCGTGGACGCCTATGTCGAATACCACCGCAACGTGCCGCTGCTGGTGCAGGTGCTGTTCTGGTACTTCGGCATGCCCGAGCTGCTGCCCGAAGGCGTGCGCGGCTGGCTCTACCAGCACAACGCGGAGCTCTCGCTGGCCGCCATCGCGCTGGGCCTGGGCTCGGCCGCCTATATCGCCGAAGACATACGCAGCGGCCTGCGCGCGATCCCCGGCACCCAGTTCGAAGCCGCCCGCGCCCTGGGCTCGTCGTACCTGCAATGCATGCGCCACGTCATCGTGCCGCAGGCGCTGCGCATTTCGATCCCGCCGCTGGTCGGCCGGGCCCTGCTGCTGTTCAAGAACACCAGCGTGGCCATGGCGATCGGCGTGGTCGAGCTGACCTACCAGGCGCGCGAGATCGAGAACGAGACCTACCGCACCTTCGCCACCTTCGGCGCCGCCACTCTCATGTACCTGCTCGGTTCGTTCCTGCTGATGTTCATCGGCTCGCGCGTGTACGCCCGCTACAGCATTGGAAGCGGAGGCCGCCGTGCTTGATATCCTGCATGACTACTGGCCCATGCTGCTGGTGGGCCAATACCCCAACGGCCCGCTGGGCGGCCTGGCGCTCACGCTGATACTGGCGCTGCTGGGCCTGCTGCTGTCGATGCCGCTGGCCCTGCTGATCGCCATCGCCCGGGTCAGCCCGTTTCGCGGCCTGCGGGTGGCCAGCCGCCTGCTGGTCAATACCGTGCGCGGCATGCCGTTGCTGATGCTGATCTTCTGGGCCTACTTCGCCGTGCCCAAGCTGACCGGCGGAAGCATCAGCGGCTTCTGGACCCTGGTCACCGCGCTGGTGATCTACGAAAGCGCCTATCTGTCCGAGGTCATCCGCTCCGGCATCGAGGCCATTCCCAAGGGCCAGATCGAAGCGTCGCGCTCGCTGGGCGTGGGCTACTGGACGACCATGCGCAAAGTGGTATTGCCGCAGGCGCTGTTCAACGTGCTGCCCAGCATGACCAGCCAGTTCGTCTCCACCATCAAGGAGACCTCGCTGGGCTATGTGATCAGCGTCAACGAGCTGACCTTCGCGGCCAACCAGGTCAACAACCTGGTGCTGACCCAGCCGCTGCAGGTGTTCGGCATCCTGGCCATTATTTACTTCCTGGTGTGTTTCAGCCTGAGCCGCAGCGTGGCCTGGCTGGACAACTGGGTGCGCCGCAGCCGCAGCATGGCGTGACGGCGGGAGGAATCACAACATGATCAAGCTAGAAGGCGTCAACAAGTGGTACGGCGAGCACCATGTGCTCAAGGATGTCAGCCTGGAGGTCGGACGCGGCGAAGTGCTGGTCGTGTGCGGCCCGTCGGGCTCGGGCAAGTCCACGCTCATCCGCACCATCAACCGGCTCGAACCCATCGGCAAGGGCGTCATCCGCATCGACGGCCGGGACATCCACGCCAAGGGCGTGAACATCAACACGCTGCGCCGCGGCATCGGCTTCGTGTTCCAGCAGTTCAACCTGTTTCCGCACATGAGCGTGCTGGACAACGTGACGTACGCGCCGCTGCATATCCTGAAGACGCCGCGCCGCGACGCCGAGGCACTGGCGCACCAGCTGCTGGAGCGGGTGGGCATGGCGCACAAGGCGCAGGCCTATCCCGGCGCGCTGTCCGGCGGCCAGCAGCAGCGCGTGGCCATCGCCCGGGCGCTGGCCCTCAAGCCGCCGATCATGCTGTTCGACGAACCGACCAGCGCGCTGGATCCGGAGATGGTCGGCGAAGTGCTGCAGGTGATGAAGTCGCTGGCGCGCGACGGCATGACCATGGTCTGCGTCACGCACGAAATGGGATTCGCGCGCGAGGTCAGCGACCGGGTGATCTTCATGGACGCCGGCGAGATCCTCGAGATCGCCACGCCGCAGCGTTTTTTCAGCGCGCCGCAGCATCCGCGGGCGCAGCGCTTCCTGGCCGACATCATCGGACACCACCCCGCCTGATGGGCAGCGACACCTTTCATGGCGCCGCGGCGCCATGAACCGGCGCATGGCCGCGCGGCCGTGGGGCGATGGTATGGTTGGACCTTCCGATCGACAGCCCGCCTACTCTGCCATGTACACCCTGAAGCAACTCGAGGCGTTCTACTGGAGCGCCGTGCTGGGCAGCTTCAGTGCGTCCTCGCGCAAACTGCACACCACCCAGTCGGCCGTGGCCAAGCGGGTCGGAGAGCTGGAAGGGTTCGCGGGCACGCCGCTGTTCGAGCGGCGCGCCAAATCGCTGGTCCTGACCCAGCAAGGCCGCAAGCTGTTCGAGGGCGCGCGCGAGATGCTGGAGCTCAACAGCCGCATGGTGCTGGACATGGCCGACCCATCGCGCTTCGAAGGAAGCGTGCGCCTGGGCGTGACGGAACTGGTGGCGCTCACGTCGCTGGCCGGGGTCATCGAACGGCTTAACCAGCGTTATCCGAAGATCCAGCTGGTACCCGAGATCGAGGCCGGCATCACGATGTACCAGCAGCTCGAACGCGACGAACTGGACCTGGCCATCATGCCCGGCCCCTTCTGGAGCTACGAGTACGACTGCGTGCAGCTCGGCTCGGTGACCAACGCCTGGATGGCCAGCCCCTCGCTGGCGCTCGATGCCGCACGCGTGCTGACGCCGCACGACCTGGCGCCCTTTCCCGTCATCAGCCAGCCGCAGAGCTCGGCGCTGTCGCACCTGTACGATGCGTGGTTCGCGCAGCAAGGCCTGTCGGTCAAGCGCGTGCTGACCTGCAACAGCCTGGCCATGATGGCGCAGCTGACCATGCTGGGGCTGGGCATCAGCCACCTGCCTTCGGCCTATTTCGATCCGCTGGTGGCGCGCGGCGCGCTGTGCCGGCTGCGCGTCCAACCGGACCTGCCCACCATCCACTATTACGCCGTCTACAAGAAAAGCCTGATCAATCCGGTTGTCAGCACGGTCATCGACATCGCGCGCGAGACCTGCGACTTCGAGGTCGAAGGCGCGTTCCTGCCGCTGCCGCCAAGCGGCCAGCCGTCCGGTTGACGCCGCCAGCGTCCCTGTGTAGCGTATAGGCCTCCTACATCCCGCTACCTCCGGGTGCCTCCATGATCCGCTTCGGTCCGTCCTGCCCGCCCGCCGCCGCATTTGCCGGCGGCCTGCCGCGCACGCGCACGACCCTGGCGGGCCTGCAGGCCCCGCCGCCTGTCGTCTCACCGCCAGCCGGCCTGCTGCGCGGCGCTCCGCCGCCGCCCCGGCACGCCCGGGGCTGATCCGCAGCCCTCCCGGCCTTTCTCCGTCGCCGCCGCGCCGCGGCCGCCTTGCGCGGCCATGGCGCTCGCGCCCGCGCGCGCCGGCAACCCGAGCATTCTTCGACACAGGTGATTCGACATGCCATTCAATCAGACCGTCTGGGCCGCGCGCGGCTCGACGGCGCTTTTCGTGCTGCTGTGGAGCAGCGGCGCGATCTTCGCCAAATGGGGGCTGGACTATGCCTCGCCCTTTGCCTTCCTGGTGCTGCGCTTCGCCCTGGCGCTGGCCGTCCTGGCGGCCCTGGGCCTGCGCGCGGGGCGCTGCCTGCCCGCGCCCGGCACGCGCCTGCGCACCGCCGCCACCGGCGCGCTGCTGCTGGGCGGCTATTCGATCTGCTATCTGCTGGCGCTGCAGCACGGCGTGACGCCGGGGGTGCTGGCCACGGTGCTGGGCGTGCAGCCGCTGCTGACGCTGCTGTGGCTGGAACGCGACCTGCCGGCCCGCCGGCTGGCCGGGCTGTCGCTGGCCCTGGCGGGCCTGGTGCTGGTGGTGTGGCGCAACATCGATGTGACGCGGCTGGACCAGGCCGGCATGGCCTACGCCCTGGCCGCGCTGGGCTGCATGACGGCGGGCGCCCTGCTGCAGAAGGGGTCGCGCCAGGCGCCGGGCGAGGTCTTGCCGCTGCAGTATGCGGCAAGCCTGGCGCTGTGCCTGGCGCTTGCGCCCGGACAGCCCTGGCAGGTGCAGTGGAGTCCTGGTTTCGTGGCGGCCTGGCTGTGGCTGGCGCTGGTCATATCGGTGGCGGCCACGCTGCTGCTGTACCGCCTGATCCAGGGCGGTAATCTGGTCGACGTGACCAGCCTGTTCTACCTGGTTCCCCCCGGCACCGCGCTGCTGGATTACCTGCTGCTGGGCAACCGGCCCGCGCCGGCCAGCCTGGCCGGCATGGCGGCCATCATCGCCGGGCTGGCGCTGGTGTTCGGGCGCCGGCGCGCGCCTTGAGCGGCCGGGCACGCGCCTTGGCAAGGCGCCGGCGCGGCGCTATGGTATGCGGATAGCGCCGCGCGGGCCGCGGCAGGAGACGCGCCATGAAGCGCTTGCTCATACTCGCCATGCTGGCGATCGCCGCCCTGACCGGCGGCTGCGCCAGCGAACCCGGAGCCGGCCGCCCCGCCTCTTCCATGCCGGACGATACCGGCGGTGGCGGTGGTGGTGGTGGCGGCGGCTACTAGCTCCGCTGGTTCAAGCAGCCGTTGGCGGCCCCTTCAATTCGACGGTGTTGCCTTCGGGATCGTTCAGGTAGACCGACGGCCCTTCGCCGCCGGCGCCATAACGCATGCCTGTTTCACCCACTTCCACGCCATGTCCGCGCAGATAGGCGACGATCGCTTCGGTATCGAACGGTTCGACGGCCAGGCAGAAATGATCGACGTTGCGGCCCTGCGCGCCCGGCCCGGCGCCGCCGGCGCGCCCCAGCTTGCCATCGAGCGCCACCAGGTCGATCAGGGCGCTGCCGGCGCGCAGCTGGGTCAGGCCCAGTGCGGGCTGCTCGCGTTCGCCGGTACAGCCCAGTATGTCCACGTAGAACGCGCGCATGCGCGCTACATCGCGCACACGCAGCACAATGTGGTCCAACCCCTTGATCCTGAACATACCGCCTCCGCAGGTCCACGGCGCGATGCGCGCCCATTGCGCCATGATAGGCAATCGACACGGCGCATGGACAGCGCGGCAACCGCTATACTGGGTTCATATCAGGAACCCGGCAATCTTGAACAGCCGCGCCGCCCCCCTGGCGGACGCGGTGTTTTTATCAAGGAGGTCCCCATGTTCCCTGAGTATCGCGACTTGATATCCCGACTCAAGAACGACGATCCGCATTTCTCCAGGTTGTACGACAAGCACAACAACCTCGACCAGCATATCCAGAATATCGAGGCCGGCCGCGCCACCGGCACATCGCTGGACATCGAGAAGCTGAAGAAGGAAAAGCTGCATCTCAAGGATCAGATCTACGCGATCCTGAAGAACGGCGCATAGCGCCCCCTTCTCCTCCCCGCCGCCAGTCCGGCGCGCCGCCTCGACAGCGTGCGCGCATGGGCCAGTTCGTGTCCGCGGCCCGGCTCAGGCAGCGGGCGGGCGCGCCGCGGCCGCGCCGCCACGGACCGGACTGCCCCGGAACAACCACGCGCTCAGCCCCACCGCCCCGGCCAGCAGCGCGCCGGCCAGGGCCACCACGCCGGCCCAGCCGCCATGCGACCAGCTGCCTCCGCCCACCGAACCCAGCACACTGGCGCTGAAGTAATAGGCCAGCAGGTAGAGCGAGGCCGCCTGCGCCTTGTAGCCGCGCGCCATCTGCCCCACCCAGCCGCTGGCCACGGCATGGGCGGCGAAGAAGCCGAAGGTGAACACGATGATGCCGGCCACCAGCACCGCCAGCGCATCGGACAGCGTCAGCAACAGCCCCGCCATCGCGATGCTGGTGGCCGTGCACAGCATGGCGCCCCGGCCATGCCGGTCGGCCAGCCGGCCGAACAGCGTCGAAGCCACGATGCCGACCAGGTAGACCACGAAAATGGCGCCGATGAAGGTCTGGCTGAGCGAAAACGGCGGCAACAGCAGCCGGTAGCCCACATAGTTGTAGACCGTCACGAACGCGCCGGCCTGCAGGCCGGCCAGCACGAACAGCGCCACCAGGCGGCCATGGCGCAGATGCGTGGCCAGGCCCGCCCGCGCATCGCGCCAGCCGTTGCCGCGGCGCGGCACGAAGCGGCGCGAAGCCGGCAGCAGCCAGACGAACAGCACGGCCGCCAGCAGTCCCAGGGCGCCGAGCGCGCCCAGCGCCGCGCGCCAGCCCAGGTAGTCCGACACGAAGCCCGTGATGACGCGCCCGGTCAGTCCGCCGAACGCGCTGCCGCTGATGTACAGCCCCATCACGAAACCCAGGGTATCCGGCTCGACCTCTTCGGCCAGGTAGGCCATGGCAACGGCCGGCACCCCGCCCATGGCGGCGCCTTGCAGGGCGCGCAGCACCAGCAGCGTGTGCCAGTCGGGCGCGAAGGCCGCCACCGTGCCCAGCGTGGCGGCGGCGAACAACGAGACCGCCATGACGGCCTTGCGCGGCAGCGCCTGCGCCCACAAGCCCACCAGGAAGATGGCCAGCGCCAGAAAGATGGTGGACAGCGACAGCGACAGGCTGCTCTGGACCGGCGAGACGGCAAACGCCTGGGAGAACAGCGGCATCAGCGGCTGCACACAGTACAGCAGGGAGAAAGTGGCGAAACCGGCGGCGAACAGCGCCCATTGGGCGCGATGCAGCTCGGCCGTGCCGCGCCGCAGATAAGGCTGCCCCGGATCCGCCCCGGAATGCGTGGTGGGCGGGGTGGCGGCGACGGCAGACGGGGGCGGCATGGGGTTCTCGGCAAGACGGCAAGCGGAGCACATGCCCGCCCGGCCACAGTAGACTTCCGGCCGTCATTTGTCCAATATATGAAACCGGCACCAACGATATTTTAAAAAAATGGAACTGCGTCACTTGCGCTACTTCGTCGCCGTGGCCGAAGACCTGCACTTCACCCGCGCGGCCGCCCGGCTGGGCATCGGCCAGCCGCCGCTGAGCCTGCAGATCCAGCAACTGGAACGGGAGATCGGCACGGCGCTGCTGCTGCGCCAGCCGCGCGGCGTGACCCTGACCGAGGCCGGCGCCCGGTTCCTGCAGGATGCCCGCGCGGTGCTCGCCGCCGCCGAGCAGGCCGTGGAGACCGCGCGCCGGCTGGGTCACGGCGAACAGGGCGATATCGCGGTGGGCTTCACCGCCTCGGCGGTCTTCCATCCCTACCTGCCCAGCGCCATCCGCGCCTATCGCGACCGCTACCCCGGCGTACGCATCGCGCTGAGCGAAAGCAATACGCGGGCGCTGCTGGCGGGCCTGCGCAGCGGCGAGGTGGACGTCGCCTTCGTGCGCCCGCCCTACGCCCTGGACCAGGAGTTCGCCAGCGAACGGGTGCTGGACGAGCCGATGCTGGTGGCGCTGCCGCCGGACCATCCGCTGTGCCGCAAACGCGCCGTGCCCGTTGCCGCTCTGGCCGGACAGGACTTCGTGCTGTACCCGCGCCCCATCGGCGCCGGCCTGTATGACGCCATCATGCAGGCATGCCAGCGCGCCGGCTTCACGCCGCGCGTCATCCAGGAGGCCCCCCAGATGGCCTCCATCATCAGCCTGGTGGCCGCCGGCGTGGGAATCGCCGTCGTGCCCGCGGCCATGCGCCACATGGGCGCGGCGGGCATCGTCTACCGACCCATCCGCGGCGATGCGCCGCGCGCGCTGCTGGACATGGCGTACCGGCGCGAGCCCCGCAGCGCCGCGGTGCGTCATGCGGTCGAACTGCTGCGCGGCCGCGCCCACCCCTAGGCCAGGACCCGCCCACAAGCCTCCTCCCGCTGGTATATTGGCGCACCTCGACGCGCCTGGCGTCGGCAGGCACTCTTTCCCCCGCGCTCGCGGCCATGCGCCGTACTCCTGGAGGCTTCCGATGCTCGTTGGCAATTACGATGCAACCCTGGTGTTGACTTCGCTGTTTGTTGCCATTCTGGCGTCGTACACCGCCCTGGGCATGGCCGGGCGGGTCGCGGCCAGCCGCGGCGTGGCCGCGCGGGTCTGGCTGGGCGGCGGCGCGTTCGCCATGGGCCTGGGAATCTGGTCCATGCACTTCATCGGCATGCTGGCGTTCAGCCTGCCTATCGCGCTGGGCTACGACATCGCACTGACCGTGGCGTCAATGGCGCTCGCGGTGGCCTGCTCGGCGTTCGCGCTGTGGGTGGTGACGCGCGCCACGCTGCCGTGGCCTCGCCTGGCCGGCGCCGCGGCCCTGATGGGCTCGGGCATCGCGGCGATGCACTACACCGGCATGGCGGCCATGCGCATGCACCCCGCCATCGAGTACTCGCCGGTCCTGTTCATGCTGTCGGTGGCCGTGGCCATCGCGGCCTCGGGCGCCGCCCTGTGGATCACCCACGCGCTGCGCCACAACCGCCCCGGCGCGCCGGCCTACCGGATCTGCGCCGCCATCGTCATGGGCCTGGCCATCGTCGGCATGCACTACACCGGCATGGCCGCCGCCAATTTCCCGGAAGGCAGCGTCTGCATGGCCGCCAACAGCGGCATCTCGGCCGGCTGGCTGGCGGTCTCCACCGCCTCCGTCACGCTGGCCGTGCTGGCCGTGGCCCTGGTGGTGGCGGTGCTCGACACGCGGCTGGAGACGCGCACCTCGGCGCTGAATGCCTCGCTGGCGCAGGCCAACGAAGAACTGGTGCAGATGGCGCTGCACGACACCCTGACCAAGCTGCCCAACCGCGCCCTGCTCGACGAGCGCCTGAAGCAGGCCATCATCCGCGCCACCGCCGCCGGACGCGGCTTCTCGCTGCTGTTCATCGACCTGGACGGCTTCAAGGCCATCAACGACGCCTATGGCCATGGCGCGGGCGACCTGCTGCTGGTCGAAATGGCGCAGCGCATCAAGCGCGCCATGCGGCCGCAGGACTGCGTGGCCCGGCTGGGCGGCGACGAGTTCGTGGTGCTGGCCGACCTGCCCGACCCCAATGACGCGGCCGGCCTGGCCGAACGCCTGATCGATGCGCTGACCATCCCGGCCGAGGTGCAAGGCCACGAGGTGTCGGTGGCCGCCAGCATCGGCATCGCCCTGTTCCCCGGCGACGGCGCCGACGCCGGCACGCTGCTGGCCCATGCCGACGCGGCCATGTACCACGCCAAGCGCCTGAGCCAGACGCATCGCGTCAGCTTCTTCGAACCGTCGATGAACGAGGATGCGCTCGAACAGCTGCAATTGCTGCAAGACCTGCGCCTGGCGCTGCCGCGCGATCAGCTGGAGCTGCATTACCAGCCCAAGTTCGTCGCGCCCGCCGGCCCGGTGGTCGGCGCCGAGGCGCTGCTGCGCTGGAACCACCCCACCCGCGGCGTGATTGGCCCGACCGTATTCATCCCCATCGCCGAACGCACCGGCCTGATCTTCTCCATCGGCGCCTGGGTGCTGGACGAAGCGTGCCGGCAAATGCGGCAGTGGCGCGACATGGGCCATGCCGACTGGACCGTGGCGGTGAACCTGTCGTCGCTGCAATTCTCGCAACCCGACCTGGTCGCCTCGATCCGCGCCACCCTGGCGCGCCACGACCTGCCGGCGCGCTGCCTGGCCATCGAGATCACCGAATCGACCGCGATGCGCGACGCCGAGGCCAGCCTGACCGTGCTGCGCGAACTGGCCGAACTGGGCGTGTCGATCTCGATCGACGACTTCGGCACCGGCTATTCGAGCCTGCTGTACCTCAAGCGCCTGCCCGCCACCGAGCTGAAGATCGACCGCGGCTTCGTCAACCAGCTGGAGCACGACAACGAGGACGCGGCCATCGTGTCGGCCATCATCGCGCTGGGCCAGAAGCTGAACCTGAAGATCGTCGCAGAGGGCGTGGAAACCCTGGCGCAGCAGTCCTTCCTGACCGAAATGGGCTGCGATTCGCTGCAGGGGTTCCTGCTGGGCCGGCCGCTGCCGGCGGCCGAGTTCCTGGCCCACACGCTGCAGCCCCAGCCCGCCTAGCGGCCGGCCGACAGTAGAATAGCCACGCGCGCCCCCACCCCTTTGCCCGCTTTCCTGACGCCGCGCGCCTGAAGTCCGTCTTCAACCCGCGAGGCTCATGATGCAGACAGAATCCAATCCCCTGGCCGAACGCTTCATCGCGCGCAACCTGCTCGACCTGGCCATCCGCATTACCCTGATCGGCGGACTGACCGTCTGGTGCTACCGGGTCGCCGAGCCCTTCATCGGCATGCTGCTGTGGTCCATCATCCTGGCGGTCACCCTGGCGCCGCTGCACCTGCGGCTGACCCACTGGCTCGGCGCGCGCCCGCGGCTGGCCGCCGTCGTGCTGACGCTGGCCACCATGCTGGTGCTGCTGGTGCCCTGCGCCATGCTGACCGCGTCGCTGGGCGACTCGCTGGTGAACATTTTCCATCACTCCAGCGGCCGGATCGTGCGCATCCCGGCGCCGCCGGACTTCGTGATCGAACTGCCGCTGATCGGCGCGCGCCTGCACGAAATCTGGCTGCAGGCCATGACCAATCTGCAGGACGTGCTCAAGCCCTTGCAGCCCCAGCTGGCCACCGCCGGCCGCTGGCTGCTGGCGGGCATGGCCAGCGCCGGCCTGGGCATCGCCGTGTTCCTGGCCTCGATCGCCATCGCGGGCGTCATCCTGGTCTATGCGGACCCGGCCAAGCGCGCCGCGCAGGCCATCGGCGTGCGCATCGCCGGCCCCGAACAGGGCGTCGCGCTGGCGCAGCTGACGGCCGCCACCATCCGCGCCGTGGCCCAGGGCGTGATCGGCGTGGCCCTGATCCAGGCCGTGCTGGCCGGCCTGGGTTTCCTGCTGGCCGGCGTGCCGGCCGCCGGGCTGTGGGCCATCGTGGCGCTGCTGATCTGCATCGTGCAGCTGCCGCTGTTCCTGCTGATGGTGCCCATGGTGGCGTATGTATTCCTGAACAACACCCCCACGGTCGCCATCGTGTTCGCCGTCTGGTGTCTGCTGGTGTCGCTGTGCGACAACGTGCTCAAGCCGCTGATGCTGGCGCGCGGGGTCGACATCCCCATTCCGGTCATCCTGATCGGGGCCCTGGGCGGCGTGCTGGCCGCCGGCATCGTCGGCCTGTTCCTGGGGTCGGTGGGGTTCGGGCTGGGCTACGTCCTGTTCATGCAGTGGGTGCGCCAGCAGTCGCCGGCCCGCTGAGCCGGCGCGCGCCGCTCAGGTCTTGAGACGATAGCCGGTGCGAAAGATCCAGCGCACGGTCAGCAGGCACACGAGCAGGAAGGCCAGCGTCATGCCCACGCTCACGCCCAGGCTGACGTCGGCCGCCCCATAGAACGCCCAGCGAAAGCCGCTGACCAGGTACACCACCGGGTTGAACAGCGTCACCGTCTGCCAGAACGGCGGCAGCATCTTGATCGAATAGAAGGTGCCGCCCAGGAAGGTCAGTGGCGTGATGATCATCAGCGGGATGATCTGCAGTTTCTCGAAGCCATCGGCCCAGATGCCGATGATGAAGCCGAACAGGCTGAAGGTCACCGCCGTCAGCACCAGGAAGGCCAGCATCCAGAACGGGTGGTCGACATGGAACGGCACGAACAGGCGCGCCGTCGCCAGCATGATCAGCCCCAGCAGGATGGACTTGCTGGCCGCCGCGCCGACGTAGCCCAGCACGATCTCGACGTACGAGATCGGCGCCGAATGGATCTCGTAGATCGTGCCGGAAAAACGCGGCATGTAGATGCCGAACGAGGCGTTGGCGACGCTTTGGGTCAGCAGCGACAGCATGATCATGCCCGGCACGATGAACGCCCCGTAGCTCACGCCGTCGATCTCGACCATGTGCGAGCCGATGGCCGCGCCGAACACCACGAAGTACAGCGAGGTCGAGATGACCGGCGAGGCCACGCTTTGCATCAGCGTGCGCCAGGCGCGCGCCATTTCGAATTTGTAGATGGCCTTGATGGCATACCAGTTCATGTTTGCGCACTCACCAGGCTGACGAAGATATCCTCGAGGGAACTCTCGGACGATTGCAGGTCGTGAAAGCCTATGCCGCGCGCGTCCAGCTCGCGCAGCAGCGCGGCGATCCCGCCGCTGACCTGGTTGTCGTAGGTATAGACCAGCTGCGTGCCCTCTGCGGCCAGTTCGAGCTGGTAGTCGCCGGCCAGCGCCGGCAGCGCCGCCAGCGGCGCGTCCAGCATGATGACCAGCTGCTTCTTGCCCAGCTTGCTCATCAGCGCATGCTTGTCCTCGACCAGGATGATCTCGCCCTTGCGGATGACGCCGATGCGATCGGCCATCTCCTGCGCTTCCTCGATGTAGTGCGTGGTCAGGATGATGGTGACGCCGTTTTCGCGCAGCCGCCGCACCATCTGCCACATGCCGTGGCGCAGCTCGACGTCCACGCCGGCGGTCGGCTCGTCCAGGAACAGGATGCGCGGCTCGTGCGACAGCGCCTTGGCGATCATGACGCGCCGCTTCATGCCACCGGACAGCGCCATGATGCGGCTGTCCTTCTTGTCCCATAGCGAGAGGTCGCGCAGGATGCGTTCGATGAGCGCCGGGTCCGCCACCTTGCCGAACAGGCCGCGGCTGAAGCTGACGGTGTTCCAGACCGTCTCGAACGCGTCGGTGGTGAGCTCCTGCGGCACCAGGCCGATGGCATCGCGCGCGGCGCGGAACTCGCGCACGATATCGTGGCCGTCGGCCAGCACGCGCCCGCTGCCCGGATTGACGATGCCG
The DNA here is from genome assembly GCF_002119705.1 of Bordetella genomosp. 6. Taxonomy (NCBI): domain Bacteria; kingdom Pseudomonadati; phylum Pseudomonadota; class Betaproteobacteria; order Burkholderiales; family Alcaligenaceae; genus Bordetella; species Bordetella genomosp. 6. The sequence goes on along the minus strand of NZ_CP021107.1, from coordinate 1,651,856 downwards.
CAGATGATGCTGATCAGCGTGGTCTTGCCGGCGCCGTTGGGGCCGAGCAGCGCGAATATTTCGCCGCGGTGGATATCCAGGTTGATGTTCTTCAGCGCGGAATGCCCTGACGCATAAGTCTTGGACAGGCCTTGCACGGAGATGACTGCTTGCACTGCGTCTCCCTGGAGGAAAGGTACGGGATGGCCGATTCTACCGGCTGGCCGCGCGCCACTGCACGGCCGCGCCGACAACTGCAGTCGGCCGCGGCGGATTATGCGTCACGCGCCGCGAACCCCGGATGATAGGTCACGGTGCCGCGCGCCGGCGCGCCGAAGGTCAGCGCCAGGAAATGCGTGGGCGGCATGTCCGGCAGCACCAGCCCGGGTTCGGGCCGGAATCCGAAACGCCCATAGTAAGCCGGCTCGCCCACCAGGACGCAGCCGGCCGCGCCGCGCGCCTGCAGCCGCGCCAGCCCGTGCTCGATCAGGGCGGTGCCGATGCCGCGGCCCTGGTGGGCCGGGTCGACCGACACCGGTCCCAGGCCGAACCACGACGGGCTGCCATCGGAAATCTGCACCGGCGAGAACGCGGCATGGCCGACCACCCGGGCGTCGAGCTCGGCCACCAGCGACAGCGTCAGCGCGCCGGCGGCGCGCAGCGCCTGGACGATGTATGCCTCGGTCTGCTCGCTGTGCGGACGGTCGCGAAACGCCGCCTGCGTCACGTCGAAGATGGCGCGCTGGTCGGCAGGGGTTTCGGAACGGATCAGCATGGGGTCTCCCGCGGCGCCCGGCACGCGGACGCCTATAGCAATCGGGGCAGCGACGAAGCCAGCATGGCCACGCCGGACAGGGTCAGCAGGCCTAGCACGATGCGGCGAAACGCCTGGTCCGATATACCCAGGTACAGGCGCGTGCCCAGCACGGTGGGAATCAGCATCGCCAGCGCCACCAGGCCGAACAGCGGCAGCATGTCGGCGGTAACGATACCGGTGCCGACGTATGTGGCCATGGTAACCAAGAGCGTGCCCAGATTGAAGTTCTGGATGATGGAGCGCTGTTCGTCGCGGGCAAAGCCGCGCAATGTGCACCACAATGTGGGCAAGGTTCCGGTGAACCCGCCGATCCCGCCCATGACGCCGCCCAGACCGCCCACGACGGCATCGGCCAGCCGGCCGCCCGCCGTGATGCGGGGCAGGTACTTCACCGCCAGCATGAGCGGGCACCACAGCACCAGGAAGCCACCCAGCAGCGCCTTGAACATATGGACGTCCAGCATGGGCAGGATGCGCACGCCGATCGGGATGCCCGCCAGGCCGCCCAGCAGGAACGGCAGCAGCCGCCGCCAGTCGAAGCCGCGCCGCACCGAGAAGGCGGCGATCAGTTGCCCGGTCAGCGAGCCGAACACCACCAGAGCGGCCGCCAGGCGCGGATCGATGCTCCACGCCCAGACGGACATGGCGGTCAGCCCGTAGCCGAAACCCGACAGGCCCTGCACGAAGCCGGCCACCACCGCGCCGGTCACTACCACCACATGCAATGCATCCACGATACGCCCGCCGCCCCCTTGTTCAACGTGATGGCAGGCGGCGATCTTACCGGGCTTGCGCGAACCGTGCTTGCTGCGCCGCAGCAAACATGGCGCCTCAGAACGGCGCGTCGTCCTGGTCGCGGGCAGGCATCAGGTAGGCGGTGACGGTGCTGGAGAGCGCCGTCACCAGCCACAGCACGAAGAAGGATACGGTATAGAACCCGGTCCGGCTGGTCGGCACCTGGCCGAAGATGGCCACGTCCAGCGGGTCGATCAGCGCGAAGATCAGCGCGCTGCCCACGCCGGCTGCCAGGAAGGACGGCCACAGTATCCACATCAGCGAACGCCAGCGCATGGTCGGCTCCGCTTCAGCGACGCGCGTCGGCGGGCGTCGCGGCCGGCGCGGCGACGCGCTCGACCACCAGCCCGCGCTTGACCGCGCCTTCCGCGATGGGCTGGTCGCCGTAGCGCGTCATCGCCAGGTAGATGGTGATGACGCAGCCGATGATGGCCACCAGCGGCCCGGCCATCAGAATCCAGGGCCAGGGCTCGCGGTACCAGGGGCGGGCAGCGGGCGTATCGGTCATGAAAGCGTCTCCTTGCCGGGGCTCCGGCCTATTCGGGTAGGTAGAAACTCGCGCGTTCGCGCACTTCCAGCACACGCCCGGCGTCCTGCGAACGGGCCTGCACGACGATGGAATGGGCGCCAGGCGCGGTGTCGCCGCGCGGCGCGCGCAGCACCACCGGCACCAGCCTGTTGGCGGCGGCCTCGACCTCGACCACGTCCGAGCCGTCGCGGCCGGCCAGCACGGCCAGGCCCTCGATGCCCTCGGCCGTCAGTTGCAGGCGCAAGGGCTGGTCCGACGTATTGATGATCTGCAGGCGGTATACGTTCTCGACCAACCCGCCGGCCACCTCGCGGCCCAGCGCGCCGCGGTCGCGGATCACGTCCACCCGCAAAGGGTTGCGCATGCCCAGCGACACCACGAAGGCGATCGCCAGCGCCAGGATCAGCCCGCCATAGATCAGCACGCGCGGGCGCAGCAGGTGCGAGCGCGCGCGCCGGCCATCGAGCCCCTCGTCCACCGCCCGCTCGGACGTATAGCGGATCAGGCCCGGCGCATAGTGCATCTTGTCCATGACCTGGCCGCACACGTCGATACAGGCGCCGCAACCGATGCACATGTACTGCAGGCCGTCGCGGATGTCGATGCCTGTCGGACAGACCTGCACGCACAGGCTGCAATCGACGCAGTCGCCCAGGCCCGCCGCCTTGTGGTCGATCTTGCGCGAACGGCCGCCGCGCGGCTCGCCGCGCCGCTTGTCGTAGGTCACCACGAACGTGTCGTGGTCGACCATCACGCTCTGGAAGCGTGCGTACGGGCACATGTACTTGCAGACCGATTCGCGCATGAAACCGGCGTTGCCCCAGGTGGCGAAGCCGTAGAACAGCATCCAGAACCATTGCCAGGCGCCCAGCTGCAGCGTGAACAGCTGATGGCCCAGCTCGCGGATGGGCGCGAAGTAGCCGATGAAGGTCGAGCCGGTCCACCATGCCACCGCCAGCCACAGCACGTGCTTGGTGGCCTTGATGCGCAGCTTGCGCGCGCTCCAGGGCGCTTCGTCCAGGCGGATGCGCGCGATGCGGTCGCCTTCGATGCGGCGCTCGATCCACATGAAGATTTCGGTATAGACCGTCTGCGGACACGCGTAGCCGCAGAACAGCCGTCCGGCGACGGCCGTGAACAGGAACAGCGCCAGCGCGCTGATCACCAGCAGCACGGCCAGGTACACCACGTCCTGCGGCCACAGCACCAGCCCGAACAGATAGAACTTGCGCGCGCCCAGGTCGAACAGCACGGCCTGCCGGCCGTTCCACTGCAGCCACGGCAGGCCGTAGAAGATCAACTGGGTCAGGAGGACGAACACGACGCGCCAGCGCGCGAATACGCCGCTGACCGAGCGCGGGTAGATCTTGCTGCGCACGTCGGCGAGCGTCTGCTCCAGCGTTTCTCCGTCGGCGCGGCGTGGGCCGGGAGCGGGCCGCCAGGCCGGCGGCTGCGGATCGGACGGGCCGCCAGGCGCGGCCGGTGCCCCTTGGGTCATTGCGATACTCCGTACTGCGATTGGCGCGGACGCGCGGACACGCCGCCGGCGCGACAGCCGGCCGACGGCCGGCCAGCGCGCCGGCGCGCGCTCATCGCGCCGCCTCGGCCGTCCTGGCCGGCGCCTGGTTCGACAGGCCCCATACCCAGGCCGACAACAGCTTGATCTGCTCGGGCGTGAGCACTTCCTCGTGCGCCGGCATGCGGTTGTCGCGGCCTTCCAGGATGGTGCGCACGATGGACGCCTCGGAACTGCCGTACAGCCACACATCGTCGGTCAGGTTGGGCGCGCCCAGCGCCTGGTTGCCCTTGCCGTCCACCCCGTGGCAGGCCACGCAGTAGTTGGCGAACTCGCGCTTGCCGCGGAACACCCGCACCGGATCGACCGCCAGGCCGGACAGCGAGCGCACGTAGTGGGCGATGTCGCCGGCCATCCTGGGATCGATCACGCCCTTCCAGGGCGGCATCACGCCATGGCGCCCCTTGGCGATGGTCTCGGCGATGATTTCCGGCGTGCCGCCGTACAGCCAGTCGCCGTCGGTCAGGTTGGGGAAGCTGGTGCTGCCCTTGGCGTCCGACCCGTGGCATTGCGCACAGGTGTTGAGGAACAGCCGCTGGCCGATCTCGCGCGCCGGCGCGTCGGCGACCAGCTGCTCGGGCGTCATGCCGCCAAAGCGCTCGTACACCGGCTTGACGCGCTCGGCCAGCTCGGCCTGCTTCTGCCTGACCTCGCCGACCGAGGTGAAGCCCAGGGTGCCCTCGTACGAGCCCACGCCCGGAAACAGCACCAGGTAGCCCAGCGCGAACACGCAGGTCAGCAGATACATCCAGGTCCACCAGCGCGGCACCGGGTTGTTCAGCTCGGTCAGGTCGCCGTCCCAGACGTGGCCGGTATCCTCGACCGCCCCGCCGGCCGGCCGGTTGCCCAGCCAGCGCCGCTGCGAATACAGCAGCCAGACGCACCAGATGATGCCGCCGATGGCGATGATGCCAATGAAATAGCTCCAGAAGCCGTTGACGAAATCGCTCATGGCTGCATTGCTCCATCCTGTTTTGCGGGCCCGTCCTCGTCGGGCAAGGCGAACGGCAGCAAGGCCGATTCGCGGTTGGCGCTCTGGCGGTGGCTCGACCAGGCCCACCATACGATGCCAAGGAACGTCCCCATCGAAAGAACCGTTATCAGGGCGCTCAGGTAACCCATCATGATCAGCCTCCCGCCGCGCGTTGCGGCTCGCTGGCGGCGCCGCGCCGCGCGCCCACGCCCAGGGCCTGCAGATAGGCCACCAGCGCGTCCTCTTCGTTCTTGCCGGCGATGGCCGCCGGCGCCGCGGCAATGGCCTCGTCGGTGTACGGCACGCCCAGCCGGCGCAGCGCCTGCATGCGCTGGGCCACGTTCTGGCCGGTCAGGTCGGCATGCTGCAGCCACGGGTAGGCGGGCATGTTGGACTCGGGCACCACGGCGCGCGGATCGCGCAGGTGGATGCGGTGCCATTCGTCGGAATAGCGCTCGCCCACGCGCGCCAGGTCGGGCCCGGTGCGCTTGGAGCCCCACAGGAAGGGATGGTCGAACACCGACTCCCCCGCCACCGAGTACGGGCCGTAGCGCTGCACCTCGGCCTGCAGGGTGCGCACCTGCTGCGAGTGGCAGCCCACGCAGCCTTCGCGGATGTACACGTCGCGCCCCATCAGTTGCAGCGGCTCGTAGGGCTCCACCCCGGGCATGGCCTGGGTGGTCGAGTGCTGGAAGAACAGCGGGATGATCTGCACCAGCCCGGCGACCGACACCACCAGGATGCTGGCGATGATCATCAGGCCGATGTTCTTCTCCAGCGTCTGGTGGGAGAAAAAGCCATGTTGTTTCTGTGCCACGAGATTCTCCTCAGACTGCCGGGGCGGCCGCCGGCACACCCGCGGGCGCCGTCGCGCGGGTATCGTTTTCCAGCGGAATCGCCGGGTTGACGGCGCGCGCGCCGCGCACGGTCATCCAGACGTTCCAGGCCATGACGAACACGCCGCTCAGGTACAGGACGCCGCCGGCCAGGCGAATCACGTAGTACGGAACGCGCGTCTTGAGTTCCTCGACGAAGCTGTAGACCAGCGTGCCGTCGGCGGCGGTGTCGCGCCACATCAGGCCTTGCTGCACGCCGGCGATCCACATGGCGGCGATGTACAGCACCACGCCGATGGTGGCGACCCAGAAATGCAGCTCCATGGCGCGCACGCTGTGCATCTGCTGGCGGCCGTACAGGCGCGGGATCAGGTAGTACAGCGAGCCGAAGGTGATCATCGCCACCCAGCCCAGCGCGCCGGAGTGCACGTGGCCGATGGTCCAGTCGGTGTAGTGCGACAGCGAATTGACCGTGCGGATCGACATCATCGATCCCTCGAAGGTGGACATGCCGTAGAACGACAGCGCGGTCACCAGGAACTTCAGGATCGGGTCGGTGCGCAGCTTGTGCCAGGCGCCCTGCAGCGTCATGATGCCGTTGATCATGCCGCCCCACGACGGCGCCAGCAGGATCAGCGAGAACGTCATGCCCAGCGACTGGGTCCAGTCGGGCAGCGAGGTATACAGCAGGTGATGGGGGCCCGCCCACATGTAGGTGAACGCCAGCGCCCAGAAGTGCACGATGGACAGGCGGTACGAATAGATCGGACGGCCGGCCTGCTTGGGCACGAAGTAATACATCATGCCCAGGAAGCTGGTGGTCAGGAAGAAGCCCACCGCGTTGTGGCCGTACCACCACTGCACCATGGCGTCCTGCACGCCCGCATAGGCGGAGTACGACTTCCACAGCGTCACCGGCATCTCGATATTGTTGAAGATGTGCAGGATGGCGATGGTCAGGATGTACGAGCCGAAGAACCAGTTGGCCACGTAGATGTGCTTGGAGCGGCGCTTGACGATGGTGCCGAAGAACACCACCGCGTACGCCACCCACACCAGCGTGATCAGGATGTCGATGGGCCACTCCAGCTCGGCGTATTCCTTGCTGCTGGTAAAGCCCATGGGCAGGGTGATGGCGGCTGCCACGATCACCACCTGCCAGCCCCAGAACGTGAAGGCGGCCAGCCTGTCGCAGAACAGCCGCGCCTGACAGGTGCGCTGCACCACGTAGTACGAGGTGGCGAACAGGGCGCTGCCGCCGAAGGCGAAGATCACCGCGTTGGTGTGCAGCGGCCGCAGGCGTCCGTAGCTCAGCCAGGCGGTTTCGAAATTCAGTTGCGGCCATATCAACTGGGCGGCAATCAGTACGCCCACGGCCATGCCGACGATGCCCCACACCACAGTCATGATGGCGAATTGCCGCACGACCTTGTAGTTGAACGTCTCGGCCTTGCTTGCGATTGCGCTGCAATCGTTCATCAGCCATCCCCCAAAAGAAAAGACAGTGTTTCTCCAGGATGGATGATGCGGCCCCGCGCGCCGGGACGCCTTGATTTGCGTCAAGCGGCCGTCGTTCCGCCTGTTTGCGGGGTCGGCGCGGCGCTCAGTTGTCGTTATCGCGCAATATCGCGGCGCCTTCGTCCTCGGTGTCGTCGTACTGGCCGCTGAACACGGCCCACCACAACGCCACGCCGATCGCCAGCACGAAAACCAGCGACAGCGGCAGCAGCAGGTAGAGAATGGTCATGGCGCGGGTTGCGCCACGGCGGCGGCCGGCGCGGCGTCCCACTGGTGGCGCCGCAGGCGCCATGCATTGCCGGCCACCGCCAGCGAAGACAGCAGCATGGTGATGGCCGCCAGCCATGGCGCCACCCAGCCGGCCAGCGCGAGCGGGGTCATGAGCAGGTGCCAGGCCAGCGAACCGTACAGGTTCTGGCGCGCCACCCGCGCGGCCGCGGCCAGCAGGGCATCGCCTTGCGCCGGGGTGGCCTCGGGCCGCGCCAGCAGCGCCGAATGCGCGCATGCCATGGCCGAAGGCACGGCCATCGACATGGCGCACGGGCAGCTCATGACCAGCAGCGCCACCATGACCGGCACCGCGTGCGCCGCGTCGATCTGCGTCCACACCGCGCCGGCGGCCAGCGCCAGCGCCACCTGGACGAACACGAAGCGCGTGGCCAGGCGGTCTGCCGCCGCGCCCAGTTCGCCGCCGGCCTGGTGCAGGCGCCGCACCAGCGGCGTGGCCGGCGCGCTGGCGCCGCAGGCCTGGCGGGCGCACAGTTCCAGGTAGCGCGCGGTCAACAGGAACGCCACGAACATGGTGACCGAATCGAAATACACCTCGCCGCGGCCCGTCCAGGTGGCATGCACGCTGGGAATGAAGGCCGCCACGATGCCCAGCGCCACCGGCGCGTCCATGCCGGCGCGGCCGCGCCGCAGCCCGTCGGCGGCGCCACGCCAGATCGGCCAGGCGCAATACAGCACCACCGGCACCGTCATCAGCAAGGCGGCCCAGTTCATCAGCACGATGGCCCAGTCCAGCGTGGCCAGCGCATCGGCCGGAATGCCGTCGTTGCGCACATAGCCCGGCCAGGCGAACATCATCACCTGCATCATCGCCAGCCACGCCACGCCCAGGCGCACCAGCGCATGGCGGCGCGACTGCCGGTCGGCGCTCGGCAGGTCCGCGGGCACGGCAAGAATAGAGGTTGGTCGCATGGGAGGGATGGTAGCCCGCCCCGCCCCTGGCCGCCCTTGATGCAGATCAAGCCGGGGCGCCTGGCGCCAGGGGTCTAGGGACGGCGTTCGGCCACGACCCGCCGCACCGCCGCCAGCAGCGCCTGCAATTCGTCCTCGGCGATGGTGAAGGCCGGCGTCAGGTAGACGATGTCGCCGAAGGGCCGCACCCACACCCCGGCTTCGACCAGGCGGCGCCTGAGGTCGTCGCGCTCGCCGATGCCGTCTAGCTCGACCACGCCTATGGCGCCCAGCACCCGCACATCGCGCACCCAGGGCAGCTCGCGGCAGGGCTCCAGCCCGGCGCGCAGCGCCTGCTCCAGCGCCGCCACCTGCCGCAGCCGCGGCTCGCGCTCGAACAGGTCGAGCGAGGCGTTGGCCGCCGCGCAGGCCAGCGCGCAGCCCATGAAGGTGGGACCGTGCATCAGCGCATGGCCCGGGTCGTCGGACCAGAACCCCTCGAAGACGCGGGCGCTCGCCACCGTGGCCGCCAGCGGCAGCGTCCCGCCGGTCAGCGCCTTGGACAGGGTGAGGATGTCGGGCCGCACCCCGGCCTGCTCGAAGGCGAACATCGTGCCCGTGCGCCCGAAACCGGTGAAAATCTCGTCGAAAATCAACAGGATGCCGTATCGGTCGGCCAGTTCGCGCAGCCGCGCGAGCACCTGCGGGTCGTGCAGCAGCATGCCGCCGGCGCCCTGCACCAGCGGCTCGACCAGCATGCCGGCGATCCGCCCGCCATGGCGCTCCAGGTGCGCCTGCAGGGCCGCCAGCGTGGCCTCGTCGCGCGGCAGCGCCAGCACATCGTGCTCGGGCAGCAGGCCGCGGAACATGGCGTGCATTCCCTCGTCCGGGTCGCACACCGCCATGGTGCCGAAGGTGTCGCCATGGTAGCCGCCGCGAAACGCCACGAACCGCGTGCGGCCGCGCTCGCCCTGGTTGAGCCAGAACTGCACGGCCATTTTCATGGCCACCTCCACCGCCACCGAACCCGAGTCGGTGTAGAACACGCGCTCCAGCCCCGGCCCCAGCAGCGCGCTCAGGCGGCTGGCCAGGCTCAGCGCCGGCTCGTGCGCCAGGCCGCCGAACATCACATGCGGCATGCGGTCCAGCTGCTCGCGCACCGCCTGGGCGATATGAGGGTGGTTGTAGCCATGGCAGGCGGTCCACCACGAGGCCACGCCGTCGATCAGCGTGCGCCCGTCGGCCAGCTCCAGCAGGCTGCCGTGGCTGCGCGCCACCGGCAGCGGCGGCGCGGCGGTCTTCATCTGCGCATAGGGCAGCCAGATATGGGGATAGCCCTGGGCCATCCAGGCAGGCGTGGTGTCTGACATGATCGCTTCCGGAAACCGGGAGCGGCTTCGGCCGCTCCACTACAATGCTCGGCATTCTACGGCCAGGCGCGCCTGGCCCTTGTCCGACAAGCCGCCTCGGGTCGTGTCTATGTCCAAGCTGGATTCCCTGTTCACCGCCGCGCTGGAGCAGGCCGCGCGGCGCCAGGTGCGCCGCCGCCTGCGCCGCGCCACCGCGGCGCCCCCCGGCCGGCTGGCCCTCGATGGCCGCACCCTGGTCAACTTCTCCAGCAACGACTACCTGGGGCTGGCGCGCCATCCGTTGCTGGCCGAGCGCGCCAGCCTGTGGGCCACCCGGCACGGCGCCGGCGCGCAGGCCTCGCGGCTGGTATGCGGCAACCTGGACCTGCACGAACAGGTCGAAGCCAAGCTGGCGCGCCTGAAAGGCACCGAGGCCGCCTTGCTGCTGGCCAGCGGCTGGCAGGCCAACGCCGCGGTGCTGCCGGCCCTGTTCAAGGCCGCGGCCGCGCAGGGCGAGCCGCAGGTCTACACCGACCGGCTCAACCACGCCAGCCTGCACCATGGCTGCCAGGCCGCCGGCGTGCGCCAGATCCGCTTCCGCCACAACGACCTGGCGCACCTGGAACGCCTGCTGGCCGAACGGGCCGGCGCCCCGGGCGCGCGCTTCATCGTGACCGAGAGCGTCTTCAGCATGGATGGCGACCGCGCCGACGTGGCGGCGCTGGCCGCGCTGGCGGCCCGCCACGATGCCTTCCTGTACCTGGACGAAGCGCACGCGACCGGCGTGCTCGGACCGCGCGGCATGGGGCTGGCGGGCCTGGCGCCCGGCGGCGTCGACCTGGCCATGGGCACCTTCAGCAAGGGCCTGGGCAGCTTCGGCGCCTACGTGGCCGGCTCGCGCGCGCTGTGCGACTACCTGGTCAACGCCTGCTCCGGTTTCATCTACACCACCGCGTTGCCGCCGGCCGTGCTGGGCGCCATCGACGCGGCGCTGGACCTGGTGCCCCAGCTGGACCAGGCGCGCGCCGCCCTGGCGGACCACGGCGAGCGGCTGCGCGCCAGCCTGGCCGCCCAGGGCATCGATTGCGGCGCGTCCTCGACCCAGATCGTGCCGGCCATCGTCGGCGACGCCGGCCATGCGCTGGCCCTGGCCGCCGAACTGGAGCGGCGCGGCCTGCTGGCGGTGGCGATCCGCCCGCCCACGGTGCCGGCCGGCACCAGCCGCTTGCGCATCGCCCTGAGCGCCGCGCACGGCGAGGCCGAGCTGGACCGGTTGATCGAGGCCCTGGCCGCCGGCTGGCGCGCCGTGCGGCAAGCGGCATGAGCGCGCCCCGCCCGTTGTTGCATTTCGAGCATGGCTGGGCCCACGACGCCGGCGTGTGGGCGCCGCTGCGCGCCGCGCTGGCCGACTGGCCGCAGCAGGCCGCCGACGCCGGCTATTTCGACGCGCCCGTCGCGCCCGGCCACGCCGCCGCGCCCGTGGTCGCGATCGGCCACTCGCTCGGCTTTCTGAAGCTGCTGCAAGCCCCCCCGCCGGGCTGCATCGCCTACATCGCCATCAACGGCTTCGCGCGCTTTGCCGGCGGCGCCGATTACCCGCCCGGGGTGGCGCCCAGGCTGCTCGAGCGCATGATGGCGCGCCTGGAGCGCGACCCCGCCGCCGTGGTGGACGATTTCCGGCGCCGCGCCGGCAGCGCCCCGCACGCGGGCACGCTCCGGCCCGAACCCTTGCGCCACGACCTGCGGCGCCTGCTCGAGGCCGATGAACGCCAGACGCTTGCGGCCAGCCGGCTGCCCTTGCTGGCCCTGGCCGGCACCGCCGACCCCATCGTTGCGCCCGCCCTGACCCAGGCGCAGTTCGGCGCATGCGCCGGACTGCGCTGGCGCGACGGCGGCGGCCATCTGCTGCCTGTCTCGGACCCCGGCTGGTGCGCAGGCCGGATACGCGCCTTTCTCGCCGGGCTGCCCTCATGAACATGCGTTCCCCACCCACGATAGGGCAGCGCTTCGACCGCGCCGCGGCCCGCTACGAAACCCATGCCGAGGTGCAGCGCCACGCCGCCGAACAACTGGCCGAGCGCATCGCCGCCCTGCCCCTGCCCGCCGAACCGCGCATCCTGGAAATCGGCTGCGGCACCGGACTGCTGACACGCGCGCTGGCGCGCCGGCTGGGCCGTGCCGACTGGACCATCACCGACATCGCGCCGGCCATGCTGGCCGCGCAGCGGGCGGGACCGCCGCCGCCCGGGCGGGTACGCCACCAGCTGGTCGATGGCGAGCACCCCGCCGGCCTGCCCGGCGGCTACGACCTGATCTGCTCCAGCCTGGCCGTCCAGTGGTTCGGCGACCTGGACGCGGGCCTGGCCCGGCTGGCCGCGCTGCTGGCGCCCGGCGGCCTGCTCGCCATCGCGACGCTGGCCGAAAACACCTTCAGCGAGTGGCGCGCCGCCCACCAGGCCCACGGCCTGCGCGCGGCCACGCCCGCCTATCCGCCGGCCGAGCGCATCGGCCGCGCCCTGGCGGGCCTGCGCGGCGGGGTGGCGCGCGTGGCCTACCGCCAGCGCCATCCCGATGCGCTGCACTTCGTACGCAGCCTCAAGGGCATCGGCGCGACCGCGCCGGCCGCCGGCCATGCACCGCTGTCGCCAGCCGCCTTCCGGCGGGTGCTGGCCCAATTCGATCGACAAGGAAACCACGTGACCTACGACCTGGCCTACGGCCTGTGGCGCAAGCAGGCCCCGGGCGTTTTCGTCACCGGCACCGATACCGGCGTCGGCAAGACCCTGGTCTCGGCCATCCTGGCGCGCGCCTGGCGAGCCCACTACTGGAAGCCGCTGCAGACGGGCGTGGCCGAAGAACCGGGCGACACCGAAACCGTGGCCGCGCTGGCCGGGCTGGAACCCGCCCGCCTGCACCCGCCGGCCCATGTCCTGCAGGCGCCGCTGGCGCCCTGGGCGGCCGCGCCGCTCGAGGGCGTCACGCTCGATGCGGCGGCCATCGCGCCGCCGCGGGTCGACGGCCCATTGGTGGTCGAAGGCGCCGGCGGCCTGTACGTGCCCATCGACGAGCGCCACATGATGATCGACCTCATTGCCCGCCTGGACATGCCCGTGGTGCTGGCCGCGCGCAGCGGACTGGGCACCATCAACCACACCCTGCTCAGCCTGCGCGCCCTGCGCGAGCGCGGGCTGCCCGTGCTGGGCGTCGTCATGCTGGGCGAGCCCTCCGAAGGCAACCGCCATGCCATCGAGCATTTCGGCGGCGTGCCGGTGCTGGCGCAGATCCCGCGCCTGGCGCGCGTCGATGCCGAGGCGGTTGAGGCCTGGGCGGCGCGCATCCCGCCGCTGGCCGACTGCCTGGCGCGCCGCTGGCCCGACACCGAGGAGGCGCCGGCATGCAGGCCCTGACCGGATTCACCTGGCTGCTGGCCCTGCAGGCGCTGGGCGAGGCCTGCACGCGCCTGCTGCACTTTCCCATCCCCGGCCCGGTGACCGGCATGTTGCTGCTGCTGGCGGCGCTGCGCTGGCCGCTGGTGCGCGAGCCGGTGGCGCTGGCGGCGCAGTTCCTGCTGTCGCACCTGTCGCTGCTGTTCGTGCCGGTTGGCGTGGGCGTCATGACCCATATCGCGCTGCTCGCCGAGTACGGCCTGCGCATGGCGGCCGTGATCGTGCTGTCGACGCTGGCCGGCATGGCGGCCACGTACTGGGCGCTGCGCGTGGGCAGGACCGCGACGCCGGAGGCCGACGATGCCTGATTTCGTCAACCTCTGGATCTACCTCTCGTCCACCCCGTTGTTCGGCCTGACCGCCACCCTGACGGTCTACCTTTCGGCGCACGCGCTGTACCTGCGCCTGGGCCAGGTGCCGCTGGCCAACCCGGTGCTATGGAGCATGGTGGTGCTGGCCGCCGGCCTGCTGGCCTTCGGCGTGCCCTACCCCACCTACTTTGCCGGCGCCCAGTTCATCCACTTCCTGCTTGGCCCGGCGGTGGTGGCGCTGGCCTGGCCCCTGTGGATGCGGCGCGCCGAGCTGCGCCGCCGCTGGGCCCGGCTGCTGTGGGCCGCCCTGTTCGGCGGCGCGGTGGCCTGCGCCAGCGCGGTGCTGCTGGGCTGGGCGGTCGGCCTGCCGCGCGACATCATCCTGTCGCTGGCCCCCAAGTCGGTCACCGCGCCCGTGGCCATGGGCCTGTCCGAAACCCTGGGCGGCATCCCCGCGCTGTCGGCCGTGTTCGCCGCGCTGACCGGGCTGGTGGGCGCGCTGACCGGCAAATACCTGTTCGATCTGCTGGGCCCGGTACGCGGCCGGCAGGACTGGGCCGACCGGGGGTTCGCGCTGGGCACCGTGTCGCACGGCATCGGCGCGGCGCGCGCCATCCAGGTCAACGCCGACGCCGGCGCCTACGCCGGCCTGGCGCTGGGACTGCAAGTCATCCTGGCTTCGCTGCTGATCCCGGTGGCGTTCCGGCTGGCCGCGGGGCTGGGCGGCTCGTAGCGGCGCGCCTTCAATCGCGCGGCGTACGCCGCCGGCTCAGCCAGGCCAGCAGGAAGAACGCCCCGCCGCCCAGCAGGGTCAGGCCGGCCAGGTAGACCGGCCGGGCCCGGGTGGCGTGCTCCAGCCGCAGCCCGCTGGCGCCGGCTTCGATGGGCGCGACGATATAGGCGAACGCCAGCACGGCCGCGCCGATGAACAACAGGAAGAAGGCCGTCCAGCCCAGCCAGGGAATCCGCTGGCCGCGCGGGGCGAGCTGCGTCCTGGCCGCGGCCTTGGCGGCGCGGGCGGCCGGCTTCGCCCCCTTGGGCGGCGCCGCCTTGCGGGCCGCCGGCTGCTCGGCCGCCGCGGCGCGCCGGGCGCGCAGCCAGCGCCAGAACGCCGGGCCGCCGGCCAGCATGGCCGCCGCCGTGGTGGCCCCCATCAGGGCCGCGGCCGACAGGTGGCTGTTGCCCGCCAGCCAATGGGGCGCGCCGCCCACCAGCGCCGTGGCGCCGATGGCGCCATACAGGGCCTCGCCCACCGCATGGCAGCCCCACAGGGCCAGCGCCACCAGGACGAAAATCGCCACGCCGCTGGCCAGCGCCTGCGACCGCTCCAGCGCAAACGCGCGCACGGCCCAGCCCACCAGCCGGGTCGCCAGCAGCGTCGCCGCCACCAGCAGCACCAGCGCCGCCAGCAGCATGCAGAAACCAAAACCGAAACGGGCCAGAACCAGGGCCATGAAGCACGCCATGCAGGAAAAGAGGCGTCAGACATTAGCATAAAGTGCGCGCGGCCCGCCCCGGAGCCATCCGCGCACCCGGTCCTGTCCCGATGCGCGGGGAGCCTGTCCCCGCAGGGGGACTGGCTCCCTGACGGCACGCGCAGCTTCCAGGTGCCGGGGCAAAAAAAGGGGGCGTCCGAGGACGCCCCAAATCCACCCTGCAACTACACTTGCTGGCGCCAGCCCCCGTGGGGGCAGGCGCCGGAAGATCACGCCGCCTTGACGGCCTGCTCGCCCTGCTCGAACTGCGCTTCCTCGGTCGAGCCGGTCAGGGCCGTGGTCGAGGATTGGCCGCCCTCGATGGTCTGGGTCACGGCGTCGAAGTAGCCGGTGCCGACTTCGCGCTGGTGCTTGACCGCGGTAAAGCCCAGCTCCGCGGCGGCGAATTCCTTCTGCTGCAGTTCCACGAAAGCGCTCATCTGGCGGCGCGCATAGCCGTGCGCCAGTTCGAACATGCCATAGTTCAGCGCGTGGAAGCCGGCCAGCGTGATGAACTGGAACTTGTAGCCCATTGCGCCGAGTTCGCGCTGGAACTTGGCGATCGTGCCGTCGTCCAGGTTCTTCTTCCAGTTGAACGAAGGCGAGCAGTTGTACGCCAGCAGCTTGCCCGGGAACTGGCGATGGATGGCCTCGGCGAACTTGCGCGCATATTCCAGGTTGGGCGTGGAGGTTTCGCACCAGATCAGGTCGGCGTACGGCGCGTAGGCCAGGCCGCGCGAAATCGCCTGGTCCAGGCCGGCGCGGGTGCGGAAGAAACCTTCCACCGTGCGCTCGCCGGTGATGAACGGACGATCGTTCTCGTCCACGTCGCTGGTCACCAGGTCGGCCGCGTCGGCGTCGGTGCGGGCCAGCAGGATGGTGGGCGTACCCATCACATCGGCCGCCAGGCGGGCCGAAACCAGCTTGGACACGGCCTCGCGGGTCGGCACCAGCACCTTGCCGCCCATGTGGCCGCACTTCTTCACCGAAGCCAGCTGGTCTTCGAAGTGCACGCCGGCCGCGCCCGCCTCGATCATGGCCTTCATCAGTTCGAAGGCGTTGAGCACGCCGCCGAAACCCGCCTCGGCATCGGCCACGATGGGCGCGTAGTAATCGATGTAATCCTGGTCGCCCGGGTTCTTGCCTTCCATCCACTGGATCTGGTCGCAACGCGCCAGCGCGTTGTTGATCCGGCGCACCACCTGCGGCACCGAGTTGGCGGGGTACAGCGACTGGTCGGGATACATCTCGCCGGCCAGGTTGGCGTCGCCGGCCACCTGCCAGCCCGACAGGTAGATGGCCTTCAGGCCGGCCTTGACCTGCTGCATCGCCTGGTTGCCGGTCAGCGCGCCCAGCGAATTGACGAAGGGCTCGCTGTGCAGCGAATCCCACAAGCGGGTCGCGCCGCGGCGCGCCAGCGAATGCTCGACGGCCACCGAGCCGCGCAGGCGGATCACATCCTCGGCGCTGTAGGCGCGCTTGATGCCCTGCCAGCGGGTGTTCTCGGCCCAGTCTTTCTGCAAGTTGCGGATTTCGGTTTCGCGATTGCTCATGGTGTGCTCCTGCTCAGGTTTGGAAAGGCGTTGATCCGGCGGTTTTCAAAGCGCGAATCGTTGGAGAGAGTCTATGCCTTTGCTGCAGGGCAATGCAGGCTTATATCTTATATAAGACAAAAATTTTATATATTAAAAATCAAGTAGTTATATTTTAATTTTCGGATTGTGAAACGCAATTGTTGCCTGTGAAATGCCATCGCATTGCCGCGCAACACGCGCTTTCATATGACGAAGTCGGCTTTTCACATTGCAAAAAAAGAGCGCCGTGGAAGCGCCTACAATGCGGGCATCATTGCTTACGCGGATCCCGGTTTCCATGTCGCTGTCCAACGCCCCGCTGGGCCAACACGTCGCCTACCCCTCGCAGTACGATCCCGGCCTGCTGTTTCCCATCCCGCGCGCGGCCAACCGCGCAAGCCTGCAGCTGGGCGCCACCCTGCCCTTTACCGGCGTGGATATCTGGACTGCCTACGAACTCTCGTGGCTGGACGCGCGCGGCAAGCCGCGCGTGGCCATGGCCACCTTCAGCTTTCCCGCCGACAGCCCCAACATCATCGAATCGAAGTCGTTCAAGCTGTACCTGAATTCGTTCAACCAGACGCGGCTGCCGAATGCCCAGGCGCTGCGCGACCGCCTGGAACGCGACCTGGCCGCCGCCGCCGGCGCGCCCGTGGGCCTGGAGTTCATCAGTCCGCAGCGCTTTGGCGAACTGGGCATGGCCGAACTGGACGGCATCTATATAGACAAGCTGGACATCGAGATCGACACCTACGAACCGGCGCCGCAATTGCTGCGATGCGCGCCGGGCGACGAGGTGGAGGAAACGCTGGCCACGCGCCTGCTGAAGTCGAACTGCCCGGTCACCGGCCAGCCCGACTGGGCCAGCCTGCAGGTGCGCTACCGCGGCCGGCCGATCGACCGCGCGGCGCTGCTGAAGTACGTGGTGTCGTTTCGCCAGCACGCGGAATTCCACGAGCATTGCGTGGAACGCATCTTCGGCGACATCATGCGCGCCTGCCAGCCGCGCCAGCTCACCGTCTACGCACGCTACACGCGACGCGGCGGGCTGGACATCAATCCGTGGCGCAGCAATTTCGAAAGCGCGCCGCCGGCCGACGTCCGCACGGCGCGCCAGTAACCGCGTTCAGGCGGCGCGGCGCGCCTGCACCGCGATCCACTGGGCCAGCAGGGCGGCGGCGGCGAACGCCACGCCGGCGCCGACCCATGGGCCATGCGCCATGCCGGCATCGAGCAGGAGGCCGAAACCCAGCGGCCCCAGGGCCGACCCGACGTCCATGCCGGAATACACCAGCCCGTACACCGAGCCGGTCGCGCCCTTGGGCGTGACCCGGCGGATCAGCATGTCGCGGGACGGCGCGGCCACGCCCGAACAGAACCCGGCCAGCCCGACCACCAGCGCCGCCCAACCGGCCGGCACCCAGCCCATGGCCAGCACGACCAGCGTCAGCCCCGCCATGATCAGCGCGGCGGTCACCGTCAGCTCGGTGCGAGGGTTGGCCGACACCAGGAACCCGCCCGCGGCCATGCCCAGCGCGGACGCCACCATATAGCCCGACAACGCCGAACTGGCCGCCACCTTGGACAAATCGTAGAGCTGGCCCAGCAGCGGAATGGTGTAGTTCTGCACCGACGACAGCGCGATCGAGGTGCAGGCGAAGAACAGGAAGGCGCCCCACAGCGCCGGCCGAGCCAGCAGCGCCGCCAGCGTCTGCCAGACGCTTTCCTGGGCGGCCGGCCGCGCGGCGCTCTTGCCGCTCGCCTCGGCTGGCGCTGCGCCGCCGAGCAGGTCGCGACCTATCACCGTCATCAGCAGCACCACGGCCACCAGCGCGGCGGCCGAAAACGCCGCCACGCGCCAGTTGGCCAGCAGCGTGATGGTGGTGATGAAAACCGGTGTCAGGGCCCAGCCCAGGTTGCCGGTCAGCCCGTGCAGGCTGAACGCATGGCCCAGCCGCGGCGGGCTGACGCGATGGTTGATGATGGAGTAATCGGCCGGGTGGAACACCGAATTGCCGATGCCGCCGATGGCCGCCGCCAGCATCAGCATGGCATAGCCGTTGGCCGCGCCGATCAGCACCGCCGACAGGACGAAGCAGGCCAGTCCGAACCACAGCACGGGCCGCGCGCCGATGCGGTCGACGACGAAGCCGGAGGACGCCTGCCCGAGGCCGGAAACCACGTAGAACACCGATACCAGCAGGCCCAGCCGGGCGAAATCCAGCCCGAACTCCGTGCCCAGCGACACGTACAGCGAGGGCAGCACCAGTTGGAAGAAGTGGGACGACGAATGCGCCACGCCTATCAGCAGGATGATTTGCCAGTCGCGCCGGCGCAGGGCGGGACTATCCAGTACAGCGGTTTCCGAATTCATAGCCATCACGGCCCCACGGCAGGGGCAGGAGCGAGGCGCGCCGATGGCGGCGGCGCTTCGCGGTCTCCAGAACGCGGCGGCCGCAAACCAGCCCGCCACACCATGGGCGAATGACGCGCTGCGCGCGCTTCGCCTCTTGTATTGCCCGGGCCTGCGCCCGGCCGCGTACGCTTACTGCGACTTTTCGCGGATGGCGGGCCAGGCCCGCTGCAGGTAATACAGCATCGACCAGACGGTCAGCACCGCCGCCACCACGATCAGCACGTCGCCGATCAGGCGGCTGCTCAGGCCGAACAGCGGCTGATCGTACAGCAGGCACGGAATCGCCACCATCTGCGCCGCCGTCTTGAACTTGCCCAGCCGGTGTACCGCGACGCTCGCGCTGGCGCCGATCTTGGCCATCCACTCGCGCAACGCCGAAATGGTGATTTCCCGGCCGATGATGATCAGCGAAATGAAGGCGTCGACGCGGCTCAGGTCCAGCAGCACGATCAGCGCCGCGCAGACCATCAGCTTGTCGGCCACCGGGTCCAGGAAAGCGCCGAAGGCCGAGGTCTGGTTCCAGCGCCGCGCCAGCCATCCGTCGAACCAGTCCGTCAGGGCCGCGATAATGAACGCCCAGGCCGCGAAGGTGTCGCGCATGGGCACGGACATCCAGCTCTCGGGCAGGTAGAACAGGCCGACCACCAGCGGAATCATGGCGATCCGCAGCCAGGTCAGGAAAATGGGTACGTTTATCGGCATAGTGACCGTATGCTACCTCACCGGCGCGGCGGGCGGATGTCAGCCATGCAGCGCATCATGGATACGCTCGGCCAATTCCTGCGAAATACCCTCGACCGAGGCCAGGTCTTCGATGCTGGCCGAGCTGACGCCCGACAGCCCGCCAAAGCGCGCCAGCAGCCGCTGGCGCCGGCGCGCCCCGACCCCTTCGATTTCCTCCAGGCGCGAGACATTGCGCGTCTTGGCGCGGCGCGCGCGCATCCCGGTGATGGCGAAGCGGTGCGCCTCGTCGCGCACCTGCGCGATCAGCATCAGGGCCGCCGATTCCTTGCCCAGCGCGACGGGCGGCCGCCCGTCGGCGAATACCAGGGTTTCCAGCCCCACCTTGCGGCCCTCCCCCTTGGCCACCCCCACCAGGGACTGGATATCCAGCCCGAGTTCGACGAACACTTGGCGGGCCACCTCGACCTGGCCCTTGCCGCCATCGATCAGCACCAGCCCCGGCATGGGCGCCTCGCCGTCGGCCACCTTGCCGAAGCGGCGCGTCAGCACCTGCCGCATCGCCGCATAATCGTCGCCCGGCGTAATGCCCACGATGTTGTAACGGCGATACAGCGACGGCTGCATGTCGTGGTGCAGGAACACCACGCACGAGGCCTGCGTCGCCTCGCCGGCAGTGTGGCTGATGTCGAAGCACTCGATGCGCAAGGCATCGAGCGACTCCTCGTCGGTATCGAGATCCAGCGCTTCGGCCAGCGCCAGGGTGCGCCCGGCGCGCGCGCCCGACTCGGTCAGCGCCCGCGCCAGCGCCATCTCGGCATTTTTCTGCGCCTGCTCCAGCCATGAGCGGCGCACGCCTTGCGGGCGGGTCAGCACCCGGGCCACGCGGGTGCCGCCCTGCTCGGCCAGCAGGCCGACCAGCCCGCTGTCGGGCAGCGCATGCGAACAGACCAGCACGGGCGGCATGGCGCCCTCGGCGTAATGCTGTGCGACGAACGCCTCCAGCACCTGGGCCGGCTGCTCGCCCTCGGCATGCGTGGGAAAGAACGGCTTGTCGCCCAGGTGGCGGCCGCCGCGCACCATGGCCAGGTTGACGCAGATCTTGCCGCCGGCCGACGCCACGGCGATCACATCGGTATCTTCGCCGCCGACGTTTTCCATGGTCTGCTGGTGCAGCACCTTGGACAGCGAACCCATCTGGTCGCGCAGCGCCGCCGCCTCCTCGAAGCGCAGCTCGGTCGAGGCCTGCAGCATGCGGGCCTCGATCTCGTCCATGACTTCGCGCGCCTCGCCGTTGAGAAAGCGCACGGCGCGCTGCACGTCATGGGCGTAGTCGGCGGCTTCGATCACGCCCACGCAGGGCGCCGAACAGCGGCCGATCTGGTGCAGCAGACAGGGACGCGAGCGATTGGCGAAAACCGTGTCCTCGCAGGTACGCAGGCGAAACACCTTCTGCAGGATCTGGATGGTCTCGCGCACGGCCCACGAGTTGGGGTACGGACCGAAGTACTGTCCCCGCTTGCTGGTGGCGCCGCGGTAATAGGCGATGCGCGGCCACTCGTGGCCGGTGATCAGCAGATAGGGATACGACTTGTCGTCGCGAAACAGGATGTTGTAGCGCGGCCGCAGGCTCTTGATGAGGTTGTTCTCGAGCAGCAGCGCCTCGGCCTCCGAACGCGTGACGGTGACGTCCACGCTGGCCACCTTGGCCACCATCTGCGCAATGCGCGGGCTGGCCAGGTTCTTCTGGAAGTACGACGACACGCGTTTCTTGAGATCGCGCGCCTTGCCGACATACATCACCTCCCCGGCGGCATCGAGATGCCGGTACACGCCGGGCAGGTGCGGCAGGTCAGCCAGAAACGATTTGAGATTGAAGTCGTCGGGCATGCTGATAGCGGCTGTCATTCTGCAAAGTGTCCCAGTCCGGCGCGGCAAACCGCGGCATCAGCCGGCGGATGCGCTCGACCGAGGCGACCGGATGCTCGATCCGCAGCCGCTCCAGCAGCTCGTCGGCCAGGTCCGGGCGGTTGCATACCAGCACCATGTCGCAGCCGGCGCCCAGGGCCGCCTCGGCGCGCGCCAGGATGTCGCCCGCCACCGAGGCGCCCTCCATGGTCAGGTCGTCGGAGAACACCACCCCATCGTAGCCCAGCCGCTCGCGCAGGATCTCGCTGACCCAGCGGCGCGAAAAACCCGCGGGATGGGCATCGACCTTCGGATAGATCACATGCGCCGGCATGACGGCCGGCATGACCAGGTCGCCCAGCCAGGCGTAGGGCGCCGCGTCGTCCTTCAGGATGCGTTCGAGCGGCCGCGGATCGACCGGGATTTCATGGTGCGAATCGGCGCCCACGAAACCATGGCCGGGGAAATGCTTGCCGCAGGCCGCCATGCCCGCCAGCGCCAGGCCTTGCGCCAAGGCGCGCGACAGCATGGCCACCACGCGCGCGTCATGATGGAAGGCGCGATTGCCGATCACCTTGCTCACGCCGTAGTCGAGGTCCAGTACCGGCGTGAAGCTGAGATCGACGCCGCAGGCGCGCAGCTCGGCGGCCAGCACGTAGCCGGCCTCGGTCGCCCGCCGCATCGCCGCCAGCGGATCGCGGTCCCACAGCTTGCCCAGTGCCTGCATGGGCGGCAGCGCGGTGAAGCCATCGTCGCGAAAGCGCTGCACGCGGCCGCCTTCGTGATCCACCGCGATCAGCAGCGGCTCCTTGCGCGCCTTGTGGATGGCCCGCGTCAGCTCGCACAATTGCCGGCGATCGGCGAAGTTGCGCGCGAACAGGATCACCCCGCCCACCAGGGGGTTGCGCAGGCGGCGCTTCTCGTCCTTGGTCAGCGTCGTGCCGGCCACATCCACCATGACGGGGCCGGGAGGCAGGACGGGCTTGGATTTCTTCTTGCGGGACATGGCTCTTGCCTCGGTTGGGATGGCGGCCGCGCCGGCCTCACGGCCGGCCGTCGGACGCCGGTTTGCGTTCGACGATCACGTAGGCCGCGGCCATATCGGACTCGTCGGTAATGGACACATGCGCCGCGCCGAAGCGCGCATCGAACCAATCGGCCAGCTCGGCGCCGATCACCAGCACCGGCCTGCCGCCCGGGGCATTCAGGGTCTGCACCCGCCGCCAGCTCATGGGCATGCGCATACCCAGCCCGATGGCCTTGGAAAAGGCCTCCTTGGCGGCAAAGCGGGTGGCCAGGAAACGCACGCCGCGCGCCGGATCGCGCCGGCGCCGTGCCTGGAACTTGGCCAGTTCCTCCGGCCCCAGGATCTTCTGCGCGAAGCGGTCGCCATGGCGCGCCAGCGCGCGCTCGATACGCTCGATGCGCAACAGATCCATGCCGATGCCGGCGATGCAGCCGGGCGACGCGGGCGGCGTCGCGCCGGCCGCGGAAACGGAGCTCATGTGGTTCGGATTCCTGCAGTGGAGCGCGCGGCGCTGCCGCGACGCGATATCGTGATGATAATACGCCGGGCGCTCCCGCCCTGCTTCAGGCGTGGCCGCGCACGGCCGCCAGGCGCGCCTGCACCATCAGCGCCTTCATGTCGCGCACTGCCTTGTCCCAGCCGTCGAAGATCGACTGGGCCACGATGGCATGGCCGATGTTCAGCTCGGCGATGCCGTCGAGCGCCGCCACCGCCTGCACGTTGCCGTAGTGCAGCCCATGGCCGGCATTGACGCGCAAGCCGTGGCGCAATCCCTCGGCCACGGCGGCGCGCACGCGCGCAAGCTGGGCCTGCGCCTGGGCATCGTCGCGCGCCTCGGCGTAGGCGCCCGTATGCAGTTCGATGACCGGCGCGCCGGCGCGCGCGGCCGCTTCGATCTGGTGCGCGTCCGGATCGATGAACAGCGACACCCGGATGCCGGCCTCGGCCAGCAGCTGCACGGCGTCGGTAACGGCCGCCTGCGCGCCGGCGACATCCAGGCCGCCCTCGGTCGTCAGCTCGGTACGCTTTTCCGGCACCAGGCACACGTCGCTGGGCTTGACCGCGCAGGCGATCTCCAGCATCTCCGGCGTCACCGCGCACTCGAGATTCATGCGGGTGCGCAGCAAGGGGCGGATGGCGTAGACATCGGCGTCCTGGATGTGGCGGCGGTCTTCGCGCAGGTGCAGCGTGATCAGGTCGGCGCCGGCGTCCTCGGCGCGCAGCGCCGCCTGCACGGGGTCGGGATAAGCCGTGTGGCGCTGCTGCCGCAGCGTGGCCACATGGTCGATATTGACACCTAGTTCGATCATGGTTGCTTCGTGGTTGATTCCTGCCAGCCGCCGCCGAGCGCCTTGTACAGCTCGACGCGGTTGATCAATGCCGCCAGCCCCGTCTGTACCAGGCCGAGCTGCGCGTTGAAGTAGTCGACCTGGGCCGTCTGTACCTGCAGATAGCTGTCGATGCCATTGTTGTAGCGCAGGTTGGACAGTTCCAGCGTGCGCCCGGCCGCCACCTGCAGCGCGCGCTGCGCATCGAGCTGCGCGCTGTAGGTCGCCTCGCCGGCCAGCGCATCCGACACCTCGCGGAACGCTTGCTGGATGCTCTGTTCGTACTGGGCCACCGCGATGTTGTCGCGCGCCTTGGCCAGGTTCAGGCCCTCGCGGATGCTGCCGCCGGCGAACAACGGCGTCGTGATCGACGGCGAGAAGCTCCAGTAGCCCTGCCCGCCCTTGAACAAAGTGTCCAGCGACGTGCTGGCCACGCCCAGCAGGCCGGTCAGCGAGATGGTCGGGAAGAACGCCGCGCGCGCCGCGCCGATATTGGCATTGGCCGCCTTGAGCTGGTTCTCCGCCGCCAGGATGTCGGGCCGGCGCGTCAGCAGGTCGGACGGCAGCCCGGCCGGCACGCTGGCCAGCAGCTGGTCGCGGCCGAATACGGCCGGCGCCGGCAGGTCCTCGGGCAGGCCCGGCAACCCGACCAGCACCACCAGGGCATTGGCGGCCTGCGCGCGCGCGCGCGCCAGCGTCGCCAGGTCGGCCGAGGCGCTGTCGAGCAGCGACTTGGATTGGTTCAGGTCGAGCTCGGAGGCCACGCCGCCGTCAAAGCGCGTCTTGACCAGGTTGTACGACTCCTGGCGCGAGGCCAGCGTCTTCTGGGTCAACTCCAGCTGCACCTCGGCGGCGCGCAGGTTGAAGTAGGACTGCGCCACCGCGCCGACCAGCGTGATGTGCACGCTGCGCTGCGCCTGCTCGGTCGACAGGTACTGCTGGTAAGCCGCCTCGGAGAGATTGCGCAGGCGGCCGAACAGGTCGATCTCGAACGTGGTCAGCCCCAGGCCGGCCTGGTACTGGCTGGAGATGGAGGTCGAATCCGGGCCGAGCGGACGCATGTCGGGCGGCAGGTGCTGGCGCTGCCCCTGGATGCCCGCGCCGATGCTGGGCCACTGCGCGCCGCGCTGCACGCCATACTGGGCGCGCGCCTCTTCGACGCGCTGCACCGCCACGCGCAGATCGCGGTTGTTGACCAGGGCCAGCTCGATCAGCTTGCGCAGGCGCTCGTCGCGGAAGAATTCGCGCCAGCCGATCTCGTCGGCCGGCGTGGCGCCCTGCGGCGCCACCGCCGCGGCCGGCTGCTCACCCAGCGAGGTGGGGCTGGCGTAGGCGCCGTACTGCACCTTGGGCTGGCTCGGCCAATCGGCCTGCACCGGCGCCTCGGGACGCTTGTAGTCGGGCGCCAGCGAGCAGCCCGCGAGCGCGGCCGCCACCAGCACCGAGAGCGCACTGCGCTTGTACATCACGGCCATCATTCCTTGTTCTCCTGACCGCCGGTCTGCGGCGCCGGCGTCGCGGCGCCGTCCTGCGGCTGCTGTTGCTCGGCGGCGCGCTTGGCCGCCTGCTCTTCCTCGAAGGCGCGCAATTCGGCGCCCAGCAGGCGCGGCCGGGTCTTGAACAGGCCCAGCACCACCACGAAGAAGGTCGGCACGAAAATCACCGCGAACGGGGTGGCCGCGAGCATCCCGCCCAGCACGCCGATGCCGACGGCGCGCTGGCTGGCCGCGCCGGCGCCGGTGGCGATGGCCAGCGGCACCACGCCCAGGATGAACGCCAGCGACGTCATCAGGATGGGGCGGAAACGCAGGCGCGCCGCCTCCACCGCCGACTCGTACAGACCCTGCCCGCGCGCGTACTGGTCCTTGGCGAACTCCACGATCAGGATGGCGTTCTTGGCTGCCAGCCCGATCACGGTCACCATGCCCACCTGGAAGTACACATCGTTGGACATGCCCAGCGCCGACACCAGCGCCACGGCGCCCAGCATGCCCAGCGGCACGACCAGCATCACCGACAGCGGGATGGCCCAGCTCTCATACAGCGCGGCCAGCACCAGGAACACGACCAGCAGCGCCAGCCCCATCAGGATGGGCGCCTGGTTGCCGGCCAGCCGCTCCTGGTAGGACAGGCCGTTCCATTCGTAGCCGAAGCCCTGCGGCAACCGGGCCACCAGGTCCTGCATTTCCTGCATGGCTTCGCCGGTGGTGTAGCCCGCCGCCGCGTCGCCGCCGATACGCACCGCCTCGTAGCTGTTGTAGCGCACCACCTGGACCGGGCCTTGCACCCACTTGGCCGACACGAAGGTCGACAGCGGCACCATGCCGCCCTGGTTGTTGCGGGCGTTCAGCTTGAGCAGGTCCTCGACCTGCATGCGGTACTGCTGGTCGGCCTGCACCCAGATGTTCTGCATCCGGCCCATGTTGGGAAACTTGTTCAGGAAGGCCGAGCCCACCGCGGTGGAGATCAGGGTGGCCGCCTCGTCGAAGTTGACCCCCAGCGCCGCCGCCTTGTCGCGGTCGATCGTCAGGCTCAGCTGCGAACCCGGCCCCAAGCCGGTAATGCGCACCTGCGACAGCACCGGGCTCTTGGCCGCCATGCCCATCAGCTCGGCGGTGGCCGCGCCCAGCGCCTCGGTGCCGGCGCCGCCGCGGTCCTGCAGGCGGAAGTCGAAGCCGGAGGCGTTGCCCAGCGACGAGATCGCCGGCGGCACCAGGGTGAACACCTGCGCGTCGTGGATGCCCATCAGCTGCTTGGAGAAAGCCGTGAAGGCAATCGCCCCGGCCGAGTCGGCACGGCTCTTGCGCTCGGAGAAATCCTTGAGCGTGGTGAACGCGATGGCCGCGTTCAGGCCGTTGCCGTTGAAGCTGTAGCCCTGCACCGTGATGACGTTCTCCACCGCCGGGATGTTGCGGAAGTAGTTCTCGACTTCCTCGATCACCTCGATGGTGCGGTTGGCGCTGGCGCCGGTGGGCAGCTCGATGTTGCTGACCACGTAGCCCTGGTCTTCCTCGGGCAGGAACGACGACGGCAGGCGCATGTACAGCCAGCCCAGCAGCACCACCAGCAGCGCGAACGCGAGCATCATGCGGCCGCCCTTGTGCAGGATGCGCGACACCCAGTTCTGGTAGTTGTGGGTGGTGGCGTCGAACTTGCGGTTGAACCAGCCGAAGAACCCCTTCTTTTCCTGGTGATGGCCCTTGGGAATGGGCTTGAGGATCGTCGCGCACAGCGCCGGCGTGAAGCTGAGCGCGAGGAACGCCGAGAAGAAGATCGACACCGCCATCGCGACCGAGAACTGGCGATAGATCACGCCGACCGAGCCGGTCATGAAGGCCAGCGGCAGGAACACCGTGACCAGCACCAGCGTGATGCCGACGATGGCGCCGCTGATCTGCGGCATGGCCTTCTTGGTCGCCTCCTTGGGCGACAGGCCCTCGGTGGCCATGATCCGCTCCACGTTCTCGACCACCACGATGGCGTCGTCGACCAGGATCCCGATGGCAAGCACCATGGCGAACATGGTCAGCACGTTGATCGAGAAGCCCAGCGCCAGCATCACCGCGAACGCCCCCAGCATGGCCACCGGCACCACCAGGGCCGGGATCAGGGTATAGCGCACGTTCTGCAGGAACAGGAACATCACCAGGAACACCAGCACCATGGCTTCGACCAGGGTGTGGATGACCTGCTCGATCGACACCTTCACATAGGGCGCGGTGTCGTACGGGATGTCGTAGCGGATGTTGGACGGGAAATACTGCGACAGCGACGCCATCTGCTGGCGCACGCCCTCGGCGGTGGCCAGCGCGTTGGCGTCGGGCGAGAGCACGATGGCGAACGCCGCCGTGGGCTTGCCGTTCAGGCGCGCGCCGAACTGGTAGTTGTCCGCCCCCACCTCGATGCGAGCCACGTCGCGCAGCAATACCTTCGAGCCATCGGTGTTGGCGCGCAGCACGATCTGGCCGAAGCCTTCGATCGTGCTCAACTGGCCGTTGACGATCACGGTGGCCGTGGCGCGCTGGCTTTCCGGGTTGGGCGGCGCGCCGATGCTGCCGGCCGAAATCAGCACGTTCTGCTGGCTGATGGCCTGGTTGACCTCGGCCATGCTGAGGTTGAAGCCCACCAGCTTGTCCGGGTCGACCCAGATGCGCATGGCGCGCGGCGCGGCGAACAGCTGGAACTGGCCCACGCCGGGCACGCGCGACACCGGGTTCTTGACGTTGCGGGTGATGTAGTCGGCCAGGGCCGTCTGGTCCAGCGTGCCGTCGGTGGACGACAGGGTCACGATCATCAGGAAGCCGGCGCTGGTCTGCTCGTACTGCAGGCCCTGCTGCATCACCGCGACCGGCAGCTGCGCCGTCACGTTGGACACGCGGTTCTGCACGTCCACCTGCGCCAGGTCCGGATCGGTGCCCGGGGCGAACGTCGCGGTGATCTGCGACTGGCCGTACGAGTCGCTGACCGACTCGTAATACAGCAGGCCCTTGGCGCCGTTGAGCTGGTCCTCGATGATACTGGTGACCGACTCGGCCACTTCCTTGGCGGAAGCGCCCGGATAGGTCGCGGTGATCGTGATGGCGGGCGGCGCCACGTCCGGATACTGCGACACGGGCATATTGGGAATGGCCAATATCCCTGTCAGCAGGATGAACAGTGCGACTACCCAGGCAAAAATCGGTCTATCGATAAAAAATTGCGGCATGTGGGCTGACTCTGAAAGCGATGCTCACGAAAAGGGAACGCGGCGCCGTCGGGCGCCGCGCGCCGCTTACGACTGCTGGCCGGCGGCCGGCGCCTGCTTGGCGGGTTCCTGCTTGGAAGGCTGCTGGCCCGCGGCGGGCTGCTGGCCGGCAGGCGCCGCGCCCCCCTTGTTCCAGGGCGAAGCCTGCACCGGCGCACCCGGGCGGATCTTCTGGAAGCCTTCGACCACCACCACGTCTCCCGCCGCCAGGCCGCTGTTGATGACCCACTGGTTGTCGATCACGCTGCCCGTGGTCACCGGCACCTGCTCGACCTTGTTGTCCTTGACCAGCATCAGGCTCTGCATGCCGTCGGCGGTGCGCTGCAGGGCCTGCTGCGGCACCAGCAGCGCCTTGTCGTCGACGCCCTGGTCCACCCGCACGCGCACATACATGCCAGGCAGCAGGATGTTGTCCGGATTGGGCACCTCGGCCCGCAGGTTCACCTGGCCGGTGGTCGGATCCACCGTCACGCCGGTAAACAGCAGCTTGCCCGCTTCGGGGTAGGTCGAACCGTCTTCCAGCACCACCTGGACCTTGACCGCATCCTTGCCCACCTGCTGCAGCTTGCCGGCGGCGAACGCGCGGCGCAGCGCCGCCAGGTCGGCGGTGGATTGCGTGAAGTCGACGTAGATCGGATCGAGCTGCTGCACCGTGGCCATCTGGGTGGCGGAGGTCGCCTCGACCAGCGCGCCCTCGGTCACCAGCGGCTTGCCGATGCGCCCCTTGATGGGCGAGGTCACGTCGGTATAGCCCAGGTTGATCTTGGCATTGGTCAGGTTGGCCTTGGCCGCCGCCACGCTGGCGTCGGCCTGCCGGTAGCGGGCCACGGCATTGTCGTATTCCTGCTTGCTGACGGCATTGGCCTTGACCAGCGGCGCATAGCGCTCGGCCAGCAGCTTGGCGCTGAACAGGTCGGCCTGCGCCTGCTTGAGCTGCGCGGCGGCCTGGTCGTAGGCGGCCTGGTAAGGCGCCGGGTCGATCTTGAACAGCAGCTGGTCGGCCTGGACGTCGCCGCCCTGCTCGAAGGCGATCTTCTGGACGATGCCGGTCACCCGCGCCCTGATCTGCGCGTCGCGCACCGCGTCCACGCGGCCGGGCAGCTCGGACACCACCGCGGCGCGCTGCGGCTGCACCGTGATCACGCTGACCTGAGGCATGCCGGGATTGAACTGGGGCTTTTCGCCGCATGCTGCCAACAACACTGAAAGCGTCGCAACAAGACCGAAAGCCGAGACACGCTGAGGCGAAAAACGCATGGATTCCTCACGGAGGTAAAAGCGCGCTGCTCCCAACCGCCATTGCGACGGCCGCACGCGAGCATGAGGCACGCAGAGAACGCGTTAATGTAGCCGATTTTCAGTTAAAACGCCGGGGTTTCCCGCATTCGGCGGATGGGCATGCCGGCCTCAAAGGCGCATGGGACGGTCGTTTGCGGACAGCGCGGGCCGTTCCGGCTGCCCCGCCCCACGCCGGCCGCGGCGGCAAGCGCCCCGTACGAATGTCCATGTCCCTGCCCGGCGGGGCGGACACGACGCCGGGCGGAATTCGCCCCCGGCAGGCGCGGCTTCCGACGGCCCGGCACGGTCGCGGACTCAGTCGTCCGTACGATGGATGTCGTGCGTCACGAAACTCTCGTCGGGCGACGGCTTGTCCAGCACGCCTGGCTGCGCCAGGGTGCGTTCGATATCGGCCAGGCCGAAGCGCCAGTGCTCCCGCATCGACTCGGTATTGAACTCGTAGTCCTTGGAATGGCGTTCGAACTGGTTGGCCTCGTAGATGAGGTTGACCACATTGACCAGCGGCGTGCAGGCCTCGCGCCGGGCCTCGGCCAGCTCGGGGCTGCTGCGCACCCGCGGGGGCAGGCGGTCGAGCACGCGCTGCAGGCTGCGGCGCAGCTTGAGCTGGCGACGGAACGTATCGGTGACGATGCGCGTGCGGCTGGAGTACTGGATGTCCTTCTGCCGCTCCGCCACCTCTTCCAGGCTGGCGGGCAAGGGGCCGCGCGCCGGCCACAGGTCGACCTGGAAAGCCAGCGTGTCGCGCATCGGATGGACCGCCAGCACCTTGGTCAGCGGGGTGTTGGACACCAGCCCGCCGTCCCAGTAGAACTCGCCATCGATCTCGATGGCGGGAAAGCCGGGCGGCAGCGCGCCGGACGCCATGACGTGCTCGGGCCTGATGACGGTCTCGCGGCTGTCGAAGTAGGCGAAATTGCCGGTGCGCACGTTGACCGCGCCCAGGCTGACCCGCACATCGCCGCGGTTGAGCAGGTCGAAATCGACATGGTCGCGCAGCGTCTGCAGCAGCGGCGTGGTGTCGTAGAAGCTGGTCGCGGCCGCCCCGCCCCCCTGCACCAGGTACGGCGGCGGAAAGCGCGGCTCGAAAAACCCCGGCTGGCCGCGCGTGAGCGCATTGAAGGCGGCCAGCTGGCCATTGCTCTGGTTGGAACCGAAGCCGAACGGCGCGTTGGCGAACAGGGCCGCCCAGGCGTCGCCCCAGGGCAGGCCGGCGAACCCGGTGGGCCGGCAGATGGCCTCCCAGAAGCCGCGCAGGCGCCCGACCCGCTCGTCCACGGGAGCGCCGGCGATGATGGCCGCGTTGATGCCCCCGATGGAAATGCCGGCCAGCCAGTTGGGCCGTATGCCTGCCGCATGCAGGCCCTCGTAGACGCCGGCCTGGTACGCGCCCAGGGCGCCGCCGCCCTGCAACACCAGCGCCACCGTCTCGTAGTCGGGCATGCGGGCGCCGCCGCGCGCCTTGCGTTTGCTCATCGGCGCCCCGCTACGGTTTGGGAGGCGTCTGCGGCTGGCCGTTGCCGGCGCGGAACGGATACCGGGAGAAGATCTGCGCCACGCCCTGCTCGACGCTGGCCACCGATTGCGCCTTGTCGAGATCGTTGACCTCGCCCGTGGCCACGCCCTCCCACACCAGTTGCCGGCGGCGCGCGTCGACCAGGTCGATATTGAGCGTGCCTTCGGTGTACTGGTAGACGTCGTCGCCCCAGCCGTAGCCGGGCCAGCCGCCGTAGAAGCCGGCCCGGTAGCCGTAGTACGGGCCCATGGGCGGCGGCGCCGGCGTCACCTGGGTTTTTTCCTGCAGCTTGCCGTTGAAATTGACCAGCAGGTCGGGTTTGCTGTCGTCATAGGTGTAGCCGCGCATCTCGAGCTGGCCGCGGGTGGCCTGCTTCAGGCGTTCGGTCAGCAGGCTGCTGTAGCCGGCCCGGTCGGTGCCCAGCGGCGACATGAATGCGAAGGTCCGGTACTGCGCGAAGTTGGCGCTGTGGTCATAATCGCTGCGTAGCGTAGGCCCCGACGCGCAACCGGCCAGCAGGCCGGCGGCCACCGAGGCGGTAAGCAATTTGACGATCTGCATGTCTCACCTGTGTAGCGACGTGTGAGCGCCCATCATGCCGCGATCGGGGGCAACTTGCAATAAACTCTCATTTGCATCCACCATCGGCCGGCCGCGCCGGCCAGACCGCCATGTCCGCACCTTCCCTGCAACTCGACGGCGCGCTTTGGCTGCGCTCGGGCGACCAGCCCTGGGGCGGCCAGCATCGCATCGACCTGCTGGCCCAGATCGAGGCCACCGGCTCGATCAGCGCGGCCGCGCGCGCCGCCGGAATGAGCTACAAGGGCGCCTGGGACGCCATCGACGCCATGAACAACCTGGCCGGCGAGCCCCTGGTGCTGCGCTCGACCGGCGGGCGCGGCGGCGGCGGCACGCGCCTGACCGACCGCGCCCGCCGCCTGATCGCCACGTTCCGGGCGCTGCAGGCCGAACACCAGCGTTTCGTCCAGCACCTGGCCGCCGGCGGGCTGGACGCCGCCGGCGACATCGACATCATGAGGCGATTCATGCTCAAGACCAGCGCCCGCAACCGCCTGCTGGGCACCGTCGAAGCGGTCCATGCCGGCGCCGTCAACGACGAAATCGTGCTGCGCATCGCCGGCGGCCAGCGCATCGCGGCCGTCATTACCCGCGCCAGCACCGAAGAGCTGGGCCTGGCGCCCGGCACCCAGGCCATCGCCCTGATCAAGGCGCAGGCGGTGCTGCTGGGCCTGCCCGGCCCCGGCCTGCGCCTGTCGGCGCGCAACCAGCTGCCCGGCAAGGTAGCCGAGGTGCGGCCGGGCGCCGTCAACAGCGAGATCATCGTCGAGCTCGACGGCGGCGGCACGCTGGCCGCCATCGTCACCGAGGAAAGCGCGCGCGACCTGGCGCTGGCCGCCGGCATGCCGGTCTGCGCCCTGTTCGACGCCGCCAGCGTGATGCTGGGCGTGCTGGACTGAGGCCCCGGGGGGCCTCCCCTCGGGCGGTTCAGCCCAGCAGCAACGCGTCGTCGGACAGCTTCTCGCCGCGCACCCGCTCGAACATGGCGAGCAGGTCTGGCACGTCCATGCCCTTGCGCTCGTCGCCCGACACGTCCAGCACCACCTGGCCCTGGTGCAGCATGACGGTGCGCTCGCCCACGTCGAGCGCCTGGCGCATGCTGTGCGTGACCATCATGGTGGTGAGCTGGCTCTCGGCCACGATGCGGGCGGTCAGCCGCAACACGAAATCGGCGGTGCGCGGGTCCAGCGCGGCCGTATGCTCGTCCAGCAACAGGATGCGCGAGGGCTGCAGCGCAGCCATCAGCAGGCTGACCGCCTGGCGTTGTCCGCCCGACAGCAGGCCGATGCGGTCGGCCAGGCGGTTCTCCAGCCCCAGGCCCAGGGTCGCCAGCCGCTCGCGGAAACCGTCGCGCATCGACGCCTTGACGGCCCGGCTGAAGCCGCGCCTGGCGCCGCGCATCTGGGCCAGCGCCATGTTCTCCTCGATGGTCAGGTCTTCGCAGGTGCCCGCCATGGGGTCCTGGAACACGCGCGCCACGCGTCCGGCGCGCTCCCAGACCGGCTGGCGGGTCACGTCGGCATCGTTGATGCGTATGGTGCCGGTATCGACCGGCAGGTCGCCGGAGATGGCATTGAGAAACGTCGACTTGCCGGCCCCGTTGGAGCCGATGACGGTCACGAACTGGCCATTCGGAATGTCCAGCGACAGCCCGCGCAGCGCGCGGGTCTCGATCGGCGTGCCGGCATTGAAGGTAATGTGCAGATCCTTGGCGCTCAGCATGTCAAGCCCCCTTCCTGCCGACCAGGCGGCGCTTGAGCATCGGGATTACCAGGGCGATCGTGACCAGCACGGCCGTCACCAGGTTCAGATCCTGTGCCTTGAGTCCGATGAAATCGCTGTTCAGGGCCAGCGCGATGAAGAAGCGGTACACGATGGCGCCGAGGATGACCGCCAGGGTCGCCATCACCAGGCGGCGCGACGGCAGGATGCTCTCGCCCACGATGACCGCGGCCAGCCCGATGACGATGGTGCCGATGCCCATCGAGATGTCGGCGCCGCCCTGGGTCTGCGCGAACAGCGCGCCGGCCAGCGCCACCAGGGCGTTCGACAGCGCCATGCCCGCCAGGATCATGGCGCCGGTATTGACGCCCTGGGCGCGCGCCATGCGGCCGTTGGAGCCGGTAGAGCGCATGGCCAGGCCGGTCTGGGTGGCGAGGAACCAGTCCAGCGCCAGCTTGACGATGATGACCACCACCAGGAGGATCAGCGGCCGCGCCACGTAATCGCTCAGCCACTGCGGCTGCAGCAGGGTGAAGACGGTGGGTTCGGTGATCAGGGGCACGTTGGGCTTGCCCATGATGCGCAGGTTGACCGAGTACAGCGCGATCATCATCAGGATGCTGGCCAGCAGGTCCATGATGCGCAGCCGCACATTGAGCCAGCCGGTGACCAGCCCGGCGGCGGCGCCGGCGAAGGTGGCGATGATGGTGGAGGTGAAGGGGTCGTAGCCCGCGGCGATCAGGGTCGCGGCCACCGCGCCGCCCAGCGGAAAGCTGCCGTCGACCGTGAGGTCGGGAAAGCGCAACAGGCGGAAGGAAATCAGCACCCCCAGCGCGACCAGGCTGAAGATCAGGCCGATTTCCAACGCCCCGAGCAAAGAGAACAATGACATGTAGGAGAACCTGGCCAGCCCTGTCTTGTGGATGAGGCCGGCGCTGCCTTGAATTGTGTTCGGTGGAAATGCCGGCCGGGCACCGCGTGGCGCCCGGCCGAATACGCGATTACTTGATGACTTGCGCCGCGGACTTGACCAGCGCGTCGGACAGCGTCACGCCCTGCTTGGCGGCCGCGCCCGGGTTCACGTAGAGCTCCAGCTTGGAGCTGGTCTCGGAGGGCATGGCGCCGGGTTTTTCGCCCTTGAGGATGCGCACCACCATCTTGCCCGTCTGCACGCCCAGGTCGCGGTAGTTGATGCCCAGCGCGGCGATCGCGCCGCGCTTGACGCTGTCGGTGTCCGAAGCCACCAGCGGGATCTTGGCGTCGTTGCCCACCTTGACCAGCGACTCGTACGCCGACACGACGTTGTTGTCGGTGTTGGTATAGATGACGTCGACCTTGCCGATCAGGCTGCGCGCGGCCGAGGCCACGTCCACCGTGCGCGGCGCGGCCGCCTCGACCAGCGTCATGCCGGCCTTGGGCAGCAGGTCCTGCATCTGCTTGACGACCACGACCGAGTTGGCCTCGCCCGGGTTATAGACCATGCCCACGCGCTTGGCATTGGGCACCACCTTCCCGATCAGCTCGATCTGCTTGTCCAGCGCCAACAGGTCGGACACGCCCGTGACGTTGGTGTTGGAGGCCTCCATCGAGGGCACCAGCTGCGCGGCCACCGGGTCGGTCACGGCCGAGTACACCACGGGCACGTCCTTGGTGGCCGCCACCACGGCCTGGGCCGACGGCGTGGCGATCGCCACGATCACATCGGGCCGGTCGCCGACGAACTTGCGCGCGATCTGCGCGGCCGTGCCGGTGTTGCCCTGGGCGCTCTGGTATTGCCACTTCAGATTCTTGCCCGATTCGTAACCCGCCTGTTTCAGGGCGTCCTGCACGCCGTCGCGCACCGAGTCGAGCGCGGGGTGTTCGACGATGGCCGTGACCGCCACCGATTTCTGCTGCGCCATGACCGGTGCGGCGTGGATAGCCATCGCCAGCGCCAGCGCGCCTACCGTCAGAAAATGTTTTTTTCCGATCAGCATGTTGTTTGCTCCTTAGACCCTCGGGTAGTTATCGTCCATGGCGCCCCCGCGGCCTCCCGCAGATCGTGCGGCCATGAAACCGTGTAGTCTAACGTGAGCCGGCCGGCCCCAAGGCGCGGGATATCCCTAGAACGGCCGGCCGCGCGACGGCGCACCCCTTCTTACTTCACGACACCGCAGGCCATCCGCCCGCCCCCGCCGCCCAGCGCGGCCGGGTGATCGCTGTAATTGTCGCCGCCGACATGGATCATCAGGGCATGGCCGGCCAGGTCCGCGACCTTCAGGCGCGGGGCCAGCACCGGATAGGTCGCCTTGCCGTCGGCCGCCACGTACATGGCCGGCAGGTCGCCCTTGTGGCCGGTCTTGTCGTAGGGCCCCTTGTGGGCCCCGGTGTTGTCCGGATCCCAGTGTCCGCCCGCCCCGCCGCCAACCACGTCCTTGCCGTCGACCTTGGTCATCGTACAAGAGGGCTTGGCATGCAGGTGAAAGCCGTGCACGCCGGGCGACAGGCCGTGCAGGTCGGGCGTGAACAACACCCCGTAGTCCGTTTGCTCGTACTTGATCTGGCCGATCTTCTGGTCGTCGCCCTTGGGGCTCAGGAGGGACATTTCGACGGACTGGGCGGCGGCCACGCCGGACATGGCCGCCAAAGCCAAGGCTATCAGGGACTTCATCACATGCTCCTTGAAAAGGGCCCGCCGGGGCTGGCGCACGGCCAAGCCCGCGCCATGCGGTCCCGCGGCCAGGCCGACTGCGATACGGAACCAGCGATGAAAGAAGAGCGGCGCCGGCTGGCGCGGCTCTCCTTTCGTCCCTCACTGTACACCCGCTCAGTCCAGCGTGACGCCCGAATCCTTGACGACCTTGGCCCAGCGCGCCACTTCGCTATCGACGAATTCGCCGAACCGCGGGCCGGTCAGGTCGGGAATGGCCGAACCGTTGCCCGCCCAGGTTTCCTTGATCTTGGGATCGTTCAAGGCCTTGGTCACGGCGGCGGTCATCTTGTCGACCGCCTCCTGCGGGGTGCCGGCCGGCGCCCACAGGGCGTACCAGGTCGAGACCTCGTAGTTGGGCACGCCCGCCTGCGCGGCGGTGGGCACGTCGGGGAACGACGGCGAACGCTGCGACGCCGCCACCGCCAGCGGCTTGATGGTGCCGGCCCGGATATGCCCCGCCGACGACCCCAGCCCGTCGAAGGCCAGGTCGACCTGGCCGCCGATCAGGGCCGAGAGCATCGGCCCGGCGCCCTGGTACGGCACGTCGACCAGCTTGATGCCGGTCTGCATGGCGAACAGCTCGCCGGCCAGGTGGTGGGTGCTGCCCTTGCCGGCGGTGCCGAAGTTGATGTCGCCCGGCCGCTTGCGCGCATATTCGATGAACTCCTGCAGCGATTTGACCGGCAGCTTGGCCGTGTTGATGACCACGACCTGGGGCGGCTGCGCCAGCAGGGCCACCGGCACGAAATCCTTCTGGATGTCGTAGCTCAG
This sequence comes from Bordetella genomosp. 6, assembly GCF_002119705.1. Classification (NCBI taxonomy): domain Bacteria; kingdom Pseudomonadati; phylum Pseudomonadota; class Betaproteobacteria; order Burkholderiales; family Alcaligenaceae; genus Bordetella; species Bordetella genomosp. 6. The sequence continues at coordinate 1,614,819 of NZ_CP021107.1, read as the reverse complement.
GTTCTTGTACAGCGATGGCGCCAGGGCATGGTGGGCGCCCCCCATGAAGAAGGTGTAACCGTCAGGCTTGGCCTTGGACGCCACGGCGGCGCCCACGGTGCCGCCCGCGCCCCCCTTGTTGTCGATGACCACGCTCTGGCCCAGCTGCATGCCCAATTGCTGGGCCAGCGGGCGGGCGAAGGTGTCGGTGCCGCCTCCGGCCGGAAACGGCACGATGATGGTGACGGGACGCTCCGGCCAGGCGGCCTGAGCCGGCGCCGCGGCGCCCAGCGCCGTCGCGGCGATGAGCGCGGCGCCCAGGATGGGGTATTTCATGGTGTCTCCTCGTTGGTACAGCGTAGCGGGGCCTGAAGGCCCGGTCTGTTATGCGCCGCGCTCGCCATGCTGGCGGCCGGCTTGTATGTACATCTGACGCGTCCAAATCGTGCGGTTGTCTGTCTGGTGGTCTGCACTCCTCCCTGGTCTGTTTCATGGAGGCGCGCGCCGCCCGGCGCGCGCCGTCGATATCGCGTCAGGACGCGGCGTAGGTATCGCGCAGGACGTTCTTCTGCACCTTGCCCATGGTGTTGCGCGGCAACTGGTCCACGACGTGGATCCGCTTGGGCACCTTGAAATTGGCGATGCGCGATTTCAGGTCGGCCTGCATGGCCGAGACATCGATCGCCGCGCCGGCGCGCGGCACCACCACCGCCACCACCGCCTCGCCGAAATCGGGATGCGGCACGCCGATGACGGCCGACTCCAGCACGCCCTGCATCTCGTCGATGACCGTCTCGATCTCCTTGGGGTAGACGTTGTAGCCGCCGGAGATGATCAGGTCCTTGCTGCGTCCGACGATCGACAGGTAATCGGCAGGCACCGCGCGCCCGCCCGACTCGCCGCCCCAGCGGCCCACGTCGCCGGTCTTGAACCAGCCGTCGGCGGTGAACTCCTCGCGCGTCTTCTCGGGCATGCGCCAGTAGCCGGAGAAGACGTTCGGCCCGCGCACCTGCACGTTGCCGATCTCGCCGGCCGCCAGCGCCTGGCCCGCGTCGTCCACCACCCGCACCTGCACGCCCGGCAGCGCCTTGCCCACCGTGCCGCCCAGGCGTTCGCCGTCCCCGGGCCGGTAGGGATTGGAGGTCAGCATGACGGTTTCGCTCATGCCGTAGCGCTCCAGGATGGTGTGGCCGGTGCGGGCCTGGAAATCCGTGAACGTCTCGGTCAGCAGCGGCGCCGAGCCGGAGATGAACAGGCGCATGTTGGCGCAGGCCGCGCGGTCGAAGCGCGCGTCGGCCAGCAGACGCACGTAATAGGTGGGCACGCCCATCATGACGGTGCTTTGCGGCAGGTAGCGCAGCGCCTGGTCCACGTCCAGCCTGGGCAGCCAGATCATGCGCGCGCCGGCCAGCAGCGCCCCGTGCGAGGCGACGAACAGACCGTGCACGTGGAAAATCGGCAGCATGTGCAACAGCACGTCGTCCTCGCGCCAGCCCCAGTACTGGTGCAGCACGCGGGCGTTGGAGGCCAGGTTGCCGTGCGACAGCATGGCGCCCTTGCTGCGGCCGGTGGTGCCGGATGTGTACAGGATGGCGGCCAGGTCGCCGGCCTGGCGCGCCACCGTCCTGAAGCGCTGCGGCATCGCGGCGGCGGCCTGCAGCAGCGTGCCGGTGCGGTCTTCGTCCAGGGTATAGACGTGCGCGCTGCCCGCCTTGGCGGCGGCGCGGCGCACCCACTGGGCGTTGGCGCTGGTACACACGACCACGGCCGGCTCGGCGTTGCCCAGGAAGTATTCGATCTCGGCTTCGCGGTAGGCCGTGTTCAGCGGCAGGTAGACCAGCCCCGCGCGCAGCGTGGCCAGGTACAGCAGCAGCGCCTCGGGCGACTTCTCGACCTGCACCGCCACCCGCGCGCCGGCCGGCAGCTTCAGCGAGGCCAGCAGATTGGCCAGGCAGGCGCTGGCGCGGTCGATGTCGTTCCAGGTATAGCGCAGCGTCGGGGTCTCCAGCGCGACGCGGTCGCGATCGGCGGGGAAGCCCCCCTCCAGCACAGCATACAGGTTGGCGTTGCTCACCTTGTCTAGTCTCCGGTAAATGTAGGGGCCGTGCCGGCCAGGAAGGCGCGCACGCCCTCCCGGTGGTCGCGGCTTTCAGCATAGGAAAAGAAATCCAGGTATTCGTCTTCGCCCAGCGGCGCGCCGGCGCAAAGGCGGCGCGCCTGGCGCTTGTTGATGCGCGCGGCCAGCGGGGCGCCGCCCAGGATGGCGGCCACGCTGCGCTGCACCGCCTGGTCCAGTTCGGCCGCGGGCGCCGTACGCGTGACCAGCCCCAGGCGCAGCGCTTCGGCGGCGTCGAAGACGCGTCCCTCGAGCAGGATGGCCAGCGTCGCCGCGCGGCCCACCAGTTCGAGCAGGCCGCGCATTTCGTCCGGCGCCATCGGAAAACCCAGCTTGCCGATCGGCACGCCGAAGCGGGCCGACTCGGCGGCGATGCGCAGGTCGCACTGCGCGGCGATCTCCAGCCCGCCGCCCACGCATACGCCCTCGATACGGGCCAGCACGGGATGCGGGCAGGCGGCCACCGCGGCCAGCGCCGGCGCCAGGATCTCGCGGTGATAACGCTGCACTCCGGCCAGGTCGGCGCGTTCGGCCGGAAACTCGCGGATGTCGGCGCCGGCGGCGAAGTGTCCCTCGGCGCCGCCGACGACCACGCAGCGCAGCGCCGCGTCGGCGCCCAGCGCCTCGAAGACCTCGCGCAGCTGCCGCCACATCGCGACCGTCAGGGCATTCATGCGGCCCGGATGGCTCAGCGTGACATGCGCCACGCCGGCGTCGACACGGCACAGGACCTGCCCAGGCTGGGAACTCGGCTTCATGGCGCGGCTCATCCCAGGCGCGCAATGCCGCGGCTGACTTGCGGCTTGCCCTCGTTCAGGCGCGCCAGGTTGCCGTCCAGCTCGCCCAGTTCGTAGAGATAGTTCACCATCATGCCGCAGGACTGCGCCAGCCCCTTGGCCGAGGTGTCGGCGGCCCAGTTCAGGCGCTCGATGCGCGCGCCGTTGCCCAGGTGGAACCGGGCCACCGGATCGAGCGGCTGGCCGCCCCGCATTGCCTGCAGGTAGCGCGCGGCCAGGCGCAGGCCGGCTCGCTGCACCACTTCCGACGGTTTGCCCGTAGCCGCGCGCGCCAGCCGCGTTGCCCAGCGCGCGCCATCCGGCGCACCGCTGCGCGTGCGTGCCTTGTCGCGCACCGTCTGCTCGACCTCCTGCGCGTCCAGCCGCGACAGCCAGTCGACGAAACCGGGAATGGGCGACAGCGTGGCGAAGAATTTCAGTTTGGGCAGCTCCTGCAACAGGCGGTCGATCACGCGCTTGAGCAGGAAGTTGCCGAAGCTGATCCCGCGCAGGCCGGGCTGCGTATTCGAGATGGAATAGAAGATCGCCCAGCGCGCCTTGTCCAGGTCCTGCGGCGGCGCGCCGGTGTCCAGCAGCGCCTGGACGTTGTCGGCCATCTGCGCGGAAAACGCCACCTCCACGAAGATCAGCGGCACGTCGGGCATCTGCGGATGGAAATACGCGTAGCAGCGCCGGTCGCCCGCCACCCGGTGGCGCAGGTCGTCCCACGAGCGGATTTCGTGCACGGCCTCGTAGAGGATCAGCTTCTCGAGCAGCGAGGCGGGCGAATCCCAGGTCAGCGGACGCAACTCCAGCAGGCCCACGTCGAACCAGGCCGACAGCAGCGCCTCCAGCTCCTTGTCCAGCGCCTGCAATCCTGCGACCTGCTTGCGCCAGCGCAGCATGTCGGCGCGCAGCGCCACCAGGAAGCGCAGCCCGTCGGGCAAGGCATTGAACCGCTTGAACAGGCGCGTGCCCTGCGCCCCGTCGCCCTGCATGCCCGCGCCGACCTGCGCCAGCCCGCCCAGCATGGCGCGGCGCCGCTTGCCATCGGCCTGCTCATAGGCCAGGCGCCAGGCCTGCGCCAGCTTGTTGGCGCGCACGTCGGTCAGGCGCGCCTCGAACAATTGCGCCAGGTCGGCCGGCGGCGGCATCCGGTCGCGCTCGAACAGGCGACCCAACCGGGCAATGAGGCCGGCGCTTTCGCCGGCCGATGCATCGGCCGCTTCCGGTTCGGCGTCAGGCGTGCGTGCGACGCGTGCGGATGCCTGGGGATCGAGTGCGGACATGGCTGAGCTCCTGTACGGCCTGAACGGCGGGTGAGTCGATGGCGGCGGCCCCGGCCGGCTCCTGCCCGGCCAGCGCCTGCAAGGCGGCCAGCTGGCGCAGCAGGTGCTTGCGGGTAAGGGCCTCGGCGCCTTCCGGGTCGCGCGCCTTGAGCGCGGCGAAGATGGCCATGTGCTCGGCGCAGGATTCGCGGATGCGCCCCGGCAGCGCCAGGCTCTTGTGGCGGAACAGGCTGAGCACCTTGCGCAGGTTGTCGACCATGTCGGACAGCCAGCGATTGTCGGCCAGGGCCTGCACCGCGACGTGAATGCGGAAGTTGGTCTCGTAATAGGCGTCGATGCGGCCAGCCTGCGCATGCGCCTGCAAGGCGCGGTGCAAGGGTTCGAGCGCGCGCAGGTCGTCCTCGCCGGCGCGCTGCGCCGCCTCGAAGGCGCAGCGCCCCTCCAGCATGGCCATGAGCGGAAAGATCTGCTCCAGGTCACGCACCGTCAGCTCATTGACGAAGCACCCCCGGCCCGGCTCCAGGCGCACCAGGCCCTCGGTGGCCAGCACCTTGAGGGCTTCGCGCAGCGGCGTGCGGGAAATGCCCAGCTGCTCGGTCAGCCCCGCTTCGTCCACCCAGGCGCCGGCGCCCAGCGCGTGGGTGCGGATCATGGTGCGCAGACGATCGGCCACTTCCAGGTACAACGCCTGCCGGACGATGGGTGTAGTCATCGGGCTGCCCTCTGCGGTAATTCATAATTATGAATAAACCCATGGTAGCCTGCTTTCGCGCGGGCGGTAAGCGCCGTACGCCTAGGGTATTCCCAGGGGTGGCGGCCGCCCGCTCAGAAGTGCAGTACGCCGTCGACCGCGTGGCGGGTCAGCGCCCGCGCCCAGCGGCGCGCCGGCAACCTGTACTGCGCCTCGACGACTTCGGCGCGCGCCAGCAGGTCGGCCGGCGTGATGGCCAGCGGCGGGCCGGAAAACGCCAGCACGATCTGGTTGCCCGCGTCGATCTCGGGCAGCACCACCAGGCGGTCGTCGAAAGCCTTGCTCAGGTTGTCGATATTGCGCCCGTAGCTCTCGTGGCGGCCGAACAGGTTGACCGACAGTACGCCCACCTCGCCCAGCACGCGGCGGCAATCGCGGTAGAACTTGACCGAATCGCGCACCGGGCCGCACGCCATGGCGTCGTAGAGGTCGACCATGAGCACCGGGCAATCGCCGGCGTGCGCGGGATCGGCCACCCAGGCGCCGGCATCCTCGTGATGCACGTCCAGGCGCTGCGACGTAGGCAGGCGGAAGAACATCTGGCAGACCGCGGTGACCTGGGGATTCCATTCGACCACCGTCACGGGGCTGCGCGTGTGCTTGAGACAGAACCGCGCCAGCGACCCCGCGCCCAGGCCGAGCAGGCCGATGGATTGTTCGCGTGGCGGTTCGAGAAACAGCAGCCACGCCATCATCTGGGCAGTGTATTCAAGCACCAGCCGGGCCGGGTCGCGGATCATCATCGCGCCCTGCACCCACTCGGTGCCGAAATGCAGATAACGGATGCCGTCGGCTTCGGACAGCGAGGGTTGATCGAGTTCTGAGGGGGTGTGGCGAATAGGCATCGCGGCATTGTAGCCACTGCGCCCTCACACCCTTGTCCCATGCCGCGGCCGGGCTCGCGGCACCGGCGGCGCCGCGAGCCCGGGGCGTCAGACGCGCTCGAAAATGGCGGCGATGCCCTGCCCGCCGCCGATGCACATCGTCACCAGCGCGTAGCGGCCGCCCACGCGCTGCAGTTCGTACAAGGCCTTGACCGTGATGATGGCCCCGGTCGCGCCGATGGGATGGCCCAGGCTGATGCCGCTGCCGTTCGGATTGACCTTGGCGGGATCCAGCTCCAGCTGGCGCGTCACCGCGCAGGCCTGCGCGGCGAACGCCTCGTTGGCCTCGATCACGTCGAGCTGGTCCACGGTCAGGCCGGCGCGCTTGAGGGCGGCCTGTGTGGCCGGCACCGGGCCGATGCCCATGATCTCGGGATCCACGCCGGCATGCGCATACGCCACCAGGCGCGCCATCGGCGCGATGCCGCGCTGCGCCGCCGCGGCCGCGCTCATCAGCACCACCGCCCCCGCGCCGTCGTTCAGGCCCGACGCGTTGCCCGCCGTGACCGTGCCGTTTTCCTTCTGGAACACGGGCCGCAGGGCCGCCATGCTTTCGAGGGTGATATCGCGGCGCACGTGTTCGTCGGTATCGAACACCGTCTCGCCCTTGCGCGTCTTCAGCGTCACCGGGACGATCTGGTCGCGGAAACGGCCCGCGTCGATGGCGGCCGCGGCGCGGCGGTGCGACTCCACCGCCAGCGCATCCTGGTCGGCGCGGCTGATGGAATAGCGCGCCGCCACGTTCTCGGCCGTCACGCCCATGTGCATGCGGCCAAACGGATCGGACAGCGCGCCGGTCATCATGTCGACCATGGCGCTGTCGCCCATGCGCGCGCCCCAGCGCTGCGCCGGGGCGATATACGGCGCGCGGCTCATGCTTTCGGCGCCCGCGCCCACGGCGATCTCGGTATCGCCCAGCATGATGGTCTGGGCGGCCGACACGATCGCCTGCAGCCCCGACCCGCACAGGCGGTTGACGTTGAACGCCGGGGTTTCCTTGCCGATGCCGGCGTTGATGGCGGCCACGCGGGACAGGTACATGTCGCGCGGCTCGGTGTTGATGACATGGCCGACGGCAACGTGGCCGACCTCGGGGCCGGCCACGCCGGCGCGCGCCAGCGCTTCGCGGATGACCGTGGCGCCCAGGTCGCAGGGCGCCACGTCTTTCAGGCCACCGCCGAAATCGCCAATGGCGGTACGGGCTGCGGCTACGACTACGACTTCGTTCATGATGTCAATTCCTCCTGTTTTCATGCGGTATGGCCATGCAATCGATCATACCGCCGCCGGGCGCGGCATGCTTCAGCGGCCCGCCGCCCGGGCGCTGATGCCATTGGCCACGCCCATGCCGGCCTTGGGCACGTCGTGGATCATCACGCGCACGTCCGTGCCGTCGATGCCTATGCTGTCGCACACGGCGCGGTTCAGCGCCCCGATCAGCGCCTCTTTCTGCTCGTCGGTGCGGCCGGCGATCATGTCCACCGTCACCAGCGCCATTTGCCGGCCAAGTTCGCCCGCCACGATGACATGGGCGGCGGGGACTTCCTCCAGCACGACGCGTACGCTGGACAGCGGCGCGCCGATGCTGTCGACCACAGCCTGGCAGGCGGCCGCGAGCAGCGCCGACTTCTGCGCCGGCTGGTGGCCTTGCATGATCTGTACATTCAAGAGAGGCATGACATGGTTCCGGTAGCGATTGAGAAAAACGGCCACCCCGTGGTGACCGTCTGCCATCATATCGCCGTCGGGGCGCGCCGCGAAGTCCGCGGGCTCAAGCCGCGTCGCGCTCGTGCGCCTGCCCCGCGCCGTCCGAGGCCGCCTCCGCCGCATCGCCCGGCCCGCCGGCGGCGTCGGACTCGGCCAGCACCGGCGTGACCAGCTCGACCACCTTCTTGCGCGACAGCATGCCGATGAACTCGTCGCCCTCGCCCGTCACCGCCACCGGCTGGTCGCTGTGCACCAGTTGCGCCAGCACCTGGTCCAGGCCGGCGGTGGCCGGCACCGAGGCCAGGTCCTCGACGAAGCGCGACACGTCGCGCGCGCCCTCCTCCACCGCCTGCTGCGCGGCGGCGGCCATCAGCACGCCCGCCAGGCGCTTGCCATCGAGCACCGGCGCATATTCGTAGCTCAGCGCCTGCATGCGATCCAGCGCATGCGCCGGCCGCGAGCGCATCGTCAAGGTCAGGCGCGGCGGGTTCACCGCGTGCGCCGCGTTGAGCACCTTGGTGCGGTTGACGTCCTGCAGGAACGACTGCACGTATTCGGTGGCGGGATTGAGCAGGATGTCTTCCGGCGTGCCCTCCTGCACCAGCTCGCCGTCCTTGAGGATCGCGATGCGATTGCCCAGGCGCAGCGCCTCGTCCAGGTCGTGCGTGATGAACACGATGGTCTTGTTCAGCTTGGCCTGCAGCTGCAGCAGATGGTCCTGCATCTCGCGGCGGATCAGCGGGTCCAGCGCCGAGAAGGCCTCGTCCATCAGCAGGATCTCGGCGTCGGTGGCCAGCGCCCGGGCCAGCCCCACGCGCTGCTGCATCCCGCCCGACAACTGGTGGGGATACTGGTTCTCGAAACCGGACAGGCCGACCTGCTCCAGCCAGTGGCGGGCCCGCTGCTCGCGCTCGGGGCGCGCCACGCCCTGCACCGCCAGCCCGTAGCCGGCGTTGTCCAGCACCGTGCGATGGGGGAACAGGCCGAAGCGCTGGAACACCATGCTCATCTTCTTCTGGCGGAACGTCTCCAGATCGCGCTTGTTCAGGCTGACCACGTCCACGCCATCGACCAGGATATGGCCGGCGCTGGGCTCGATCAGGCGGTTGAAATGGCGGATGAGGGTCGACTTGCCCGAACCCGACAGCCCCATGATCACGTAGATGCTGCCTTCCTCGATGGACAGGCTGATGTCGCGCAGGCCCAGCGTGTGGCCGCTCCTGGCCAGCAGGTCTTCCTTGCTGATGCCGTCGCGCGCGGCCTGCAGCCACTTGCCGGGATGCGGGCCGAAGATCTTGTAGATATTCTTGACTTCGATTTTGCTCATCGCTGGCCTCCGTTGCGTACGCGTTGCCCGTACGATTGCGTGATGCGGTCGAACAGCACCGCCAGCACGACGATGCCCAGCCCGGCCAGCAGTCCGCGGCCGACCTCCAGGCGGTTGATGCCCAGCAGGACTTCATAGCCCAGCCCGCGCGCGCCGATCATCGAGGCGATGACCACCATCGACAGCGCCATCATGGTGGTCTGGTTGATCCCGGCCATGATGTTGGGCAAGGCCAGCGGCAGCTGCACGCCGAACAGCTGCTGGCGCGGGTTGGCGCCGAAGGCGCGCGCCGCCTCCAGGACTTCGCGGTCGACCAGGCGGATGCCCAGGTCGGTCAGGCGGATCAGCGGCGGCACGGCGTAGATCACGGTCGCGATGATGGCCGGGATCTTGCCCAGCCCGAACAGCATCACGACCGGGATCAGGTACACGAAGCTGGGCATGGTCTGCATCACGTCCAGCACCGGCAGCATGCCGGCGCGCAGCCAGTCCACCCGCGCCATCAGCACGCCCAGCGGGATGCCGATCACCACCGAAAGGCCGGCGGCCATGATCATGAGCGCCAGCGTCTGCATGCCGGCGTCCCACAGGCCCAGCACGCCGATGACGCACAGCAGCGCGCCCATGGCCAGGCTCAGGCCGATGCGGCGGCTGACCAGCCACGCGATGGCGATGGTGACCGCCACCACCGCCCACCAGGGCGACTGGCGCAGCACCTGCTCCAGCCAGACCAGCACGCTCAGGAAAGGTTGCGACATCGCTTCGAGCGTGTCGGCGTAGTTGGTAACGAGATGATCGACGAATCCGTCGATGGCCCCGCGCACTGCGCGCGCGGGAATAACTTCAGGGAACATCAGGCGACTCCATTCTGGCGTGTCGCGCGGCCGGGGAAAGGGCCGCTCCGGCGTACGGAGCCGGCGACACGGGATGCCCGGGGCCTGCGGCCGCGCCGGGCGCGATCGGCGCCCCCGTCAGGGCGCCATCGCGGGCCGCGGCGGCGCAACGGCGCCGTCGCGGCCCTGGACCGCTACAGGGCGGTCTGGACGCGCTCGGCCACGTCGGCCGGCACCCACTTCTTCCAGACATCGGCCTGGTTCTTCAGGAACCACTGCGCCACGGCGGCGGACTCGTCGCCGGACTCTTCCATGTGGGCCAGGGTCTGGTCCATGACCGGCAGCGGCACCGCCACCTTGGACAGGAACTCGGTCAGCTTGGGCGCCTCTTCCGAGAACCGGGTATTCACGGCGGTGAACACCGGGTTCTCGGGATAGGCGCTGGGCTGCGGATCGCTGCACTTGGGCGCCGTCAGGCACTTGTGCTTTTCCGCATCGTACGGCGGCAGTTCCAGCTTGACCAGGTCCATCGAGCCGACCAGCGGCGTGGGATACCAGTAATAGAACACCACATCCTGCTTGCGCTTGTAGGCGGACATCAGGGCCGCCTTCTGCGCCGCGCCCGTGCCGGGCGAGTACAGCGTGTAGCTGTCATCCAGCTTGAGCGCATGGAACAGGTTGGTGCTGGTCACTTCGCAGCCCCAGCCCGCCGGACAACCATAGAAGCGCCCCTTGCCGGGTTCCTCGGGGTCCTTGAAGCGGTCCTTGAACTTGGGCAGGTCGGCGGCCGCCTTCAGCTCGGGCAGGCGCTCGGCGGTGTAGCGCGGCACGAACCAGGCTTCGCCGCCCATGTAGAGCTCGCCCACCCGCTTGACCTTGCCGGTCTTCTGGGCGCGCTCCCAGGGATCGGCAACGCTGTTGAGCCAGATTTCGGTATTGATGTCGAGGTCGCCGCGCTCCAGGGCGGCCAGCGCCGGCAGGGTTTCGGTGGGCAGGACCTCGGTCTTGCAGCCGTAGCCCTTTTCCATGATGAAGCGCTCGATGTCGACGAGGACGAGGTTGGACTCCCAATTCATGCCGCCGAAATTGACGGGCCGCGAGATTTCGCACTGGGGCTTGTCGGCTGCCTGGGCCGCACCGCTGAACGCGCATAGTGCGGCCAGGGCGGCCAGGGTCTTTACTGGGGTGAAACGCATTGGCTTTTGCCTCCATAGGTTCAGGGACACGGGACCGGGCAGACGCCGGACCATGCCGTGGAGCTAAGGGGGTTGTGCGGAAGACGGGCAGAACCGCCAATACAAACCGACACTAGCAGCAGGAGGCCGCGCCGCGGGCTGGGGCCATCCTGTAAGACAGCGGCCTGGTCACCGGCAGGTTGCCGGCACAAGGCTCGCAGAAATTTGAAAGAAACTAAACGAAGAAGGCCGCATCTTAGACGATTTTGAATTCTCGACCAACCCCGAACCGGAAGCAAACGGATACATTCACCCTGTTCAGGCGTCGGGGAAAGCCCCTAGGCGCCCGGCGCAAAACCAGCGTCCGCGCAGTGCTGCGACGCAACACAATGCGGATTCATTTGGTTTCAATTTGAGATGAAATGATTTGCAGCCGCCGGTCCTGCGCATGGCGCCAGGACCGGCGGCCGCCCTAGCGGGCGTTGCCTGCGTAGATGTAATCGCGCCGCCATGGATAGGCCAGGTCCTGGGCCATGTCGAGCTCGTCGGCGCGGCCCGTGGCGGGTGTCGTGACCAGCACCTGGTGCAGCGAAATCCAGCCGTGCTCGAAACCCATCGCGCACCCGGCCAGGTACAGCCGGTAGGCGCGCAGCGAACGCTCGCCCTGCTCTCCCTGCAGGATGCGCGCGGCCTCGGGCAGGCACGCTTCCAGCGCGTCGCTCCAGGCCCACAGCGTACGCGCGTAGTGCGGGCGCAGGTTCTCGTCGTCGACCGCTTCCAGGCCGCCCGCCGTCACCGCCTCCAGCACGCTGCTGATGTGGGTCAGCTCGCCGCCCGGGAAGATGTACTTCTCGATGAATTCGCCCATGCCGTTGCCGAGCTCGGCGTTGTAGACGCCGCCCGCGGTAATGCCATGGTTCATCACCAGCCCGCCCGGCTTGACCAGCCGCCGCAGCTTGGCGAAATAGGCCGGCAGCTGCGCGCGTCCGACGTGCTCGAACATGCCCACCGACGCGATCTTGTCGTACGGCGTGCCTTCATCCAGCTTGCGGTAGTCGAGCAGTTCCATGCGCACCCGCCCGGACAGGCCTTTTTCCTCGATCAGGCGGTTGACATAGGCGTGCTGGTTGCGCGAGAGCGTGATGCCGGTGGCATCGACGTCGTAGTTCTCGGCCGCCCACAGCAGCAGGCCGCCCCAGCCCGCGCCGACGTCCAGGAAGCGCTCGCCCGGCTGCAGCCGCAGCTTGCGGCAGATGTGGTCCAGCTTGGCCTCCTGGGCCTGCGCCAGCGTCATGTCGGGCGTGCGGTAATAGGCGCAGGAATAGACCCGGCGCGGATCCAGCCACAGGGCGTAGAAGTCGTCGGAGAGGTCATAGTGGAACTCGATCTGGCGCGCATCGCGCTCGATCGAATGGCGCCAGACCGAGGTGACCTTGCGCACCAGCTCGGTCAGCCAGCCGCCGCGTGCCGCGTCGACCGGCGAACTGGGCAGCAGCGCCGCGGCGGCCGCCATCACATCACGCATGCTGCCCTGGATATCGATGCGGCCCTCGACGTAGTCCTGGCCCAGCACGCCGACGGCGCCCTCGGCCAGGTGGGCCAGCGCGGTCTTGTCCCGCGCCACGAAGCGCACGCGCGCCTCCGGACTGCCCAGGACCGTGCCGTCAGGCAGGGTCAATTGCACCGGTACCGGTAATTCCTGGAGCTTGCGTTCCACCACAGACAGCAAAGGATTCACGACTTCCTCTCCCCTGAATATGAACGGACACGCAGACTTTATCGGAAAACAGTTGCAATTCAAACGCAAGCCTGGCCGTGATAAAGTGGCCGGCTTGCCTCGAAACATGCAATAACGCTCGCACGGCCCTGTACGCCGTCGCCGCGCACGCCCCTCCCATGCCCCCGAAAACCATTTCCCGCAGCATGCCGGGCTGGCTCATCCTCATGGGTGCGCTGACCGCCATCGGCCCTTTTTCCATCGACATGTACCTGCCGGCCTTTCCGTCGATCGCCGCCGGCCTGGGCGTCGAACGCGGCGAAGTCGAGCGGACCCTGGCGGCGTACCTGATCGGCATGGCCGGGGCGCAGATCATCTATGGCCCGCTGGCCGACCGCTACGGCCGCAAGCTGCCCATGATGGGCGGACTCATCCTGTACGTGCTGGCCTCGCTGGGCTGTGCGCTGGCCGGCGACATCCAGACCCTGACGGCGTGGCGGGTGGCCCAGGCCCTGGGCGGCGCGGCCGGCGTCGTCATCCCGCGCGCGGTGATCCGCGACCACTACGAGACCCAGGAAGCCGCGCGCGCCATGTCGCTGCTGATGCTGATCATGGGCCTGGCGCCGATCCTGGCGCCGCTGGCCGGCGCGCAATTGCTGGCCTTCGTCGGCTGGCGCAGTCTGTTCTGGCTGATGGCCGCCGGCGGCCTGGCGCTGCTGCTGGCCGTCGCGCTGACCATGAAGGAGACGCTGGCTCCCGAGCGCATGGTGCCGCTGCGGGCGGGCACCATCCTGAACAATTACCGCGCCCTGCTGGCGCACCGCGGCTTCATGGGCCACAGCCTGGCGGGCGGCATGGGCCAGGCCGGCATGTTCGCCTATATCGTCGGCTCGCCGCGCATTTTCATCGAGCTGTACGGCATCGCGCCCCAGTATTACGGCCTGCTGTTCGGCGCCAACGCGGCCGCGCTCATCGTCGGCTCGCAGATCAGCGCCCGGCTGCTGCGCAAGTCCGCGCCGGCCACCCTGCAGCGGCGCGCCCAGGTCGCGCTGGCGGCGGCCAGCCTGAGCGCCCTGGCCCTGGCCCTGCTCGGGCTGATGAGCCTGCCGCTGCTGATGGCCTGCCTGATGGGCTATATGTTCAGCCAGGGCTTCGTCAATCCCAACTCGGCCGCCCTGGCGCTGGCCGAACAGGGCCGGCGCCTGGGCGCGGCATCGGCCCTGCTGGGTACGCTGCAGCTGTCCTGTGGCGCGCTGGCCGGGCTGATCATCAGTATCTGGCCGGCCGAAAGCGTGCTGCCGCTGGCGGCGGTGCTGGCCGGCTCGGCCTGCCTGTCGTGGCAGCTTGGCCGCATGGCGCGCAGACCTGCTTGATTTTCCTTGGGTTTTCGTAGTAGACTTTATGTCTTGACTTGAAGTTTCCCGTGCACGACTACTATGCTTTGTGGCCGTGTGCATAATTTGCGTCTCGCAGTGAACACACGCGGGATAGGCAACGGGGTATAAGCACAGGTCCTGGGTTGGCTTACGGATTGCCGCGCGCGTTCTGGTGGATCAGGAATCCCCGCGACGCAACAGGCGCCGGATCGGCCATCTCGCGGACCCCATCCAGATACTGGGTGGCAAGGCCGGGGGGCCTCCCCCGGGCGCCAATCGGCCACCGGCCGCGGCGCAGCACCTTGCGGCAAATGCCCGGTCACCGATTCCCGACGCGCCGCGGACTAGAACAACCCAGAGAGGTGCATCCATGGCACGCGTATGCCAAGTGACCGGTAAAGGCCCGATGGTGGGCAACAATGTTTCGCACGCGAACAACAAAACCAAGCGCCGCTTCCTGCCCAACCTGCAATCGCGCCGGTTCTGGGTGGAAAGCGAAAACCGCTGGGTGCGCCTGCGCGTGACGGCAAAAGCCATCCGCACGATCGACAAGAACGGCATCGACGCCGTCCTGGCCGACCTGCGTGCCCGCGGCGAAGCGGTCTGAGCAGGGCTTGCGCCCCCACCAGCCCCCTAGACATTAGCCGCCAACACTACACCTCAGGAGCACGACATGGCCAAAGGTATCCGCGAAAAGATCAAGCTCGAGTCGACTGCCGGCACGGGCCACTTCTACACGACCACCAAGAACAAGCGCAACATGCCCGAAAAGATGCTGATCAAGAAATTTGATCCCGTCGCTCGCAAGCATGTCGACTACAAAGAGACCAAGCTGAAGTAATTCGGCTTGCGTTGGCATGGCGCGTGCGCGCGCCATGGTGAGCGGCCCCGCCCTGGCGGGGCCGTTTTATTTGGCCGCGCTCGCCGCGGCAGCGCCGCCCCGGCCGAGCGCCTCATTCGGCGCGCTCGGCGCCGGGCTGGTGCGCCGTGCCCGGCGGGCCGCACTCGGTAAAGATGCGTGCCGTACAGGCGCGGCAGATCTCCGGATCGAGCCGCTCGTAAATGGTGTGTATGGCGGTCGCCTTGTCGGGGAAGATATGGTCGGCGCCCAGGCGGTCGATGAAGCCCGAGCGGCGCCAGTCGCGCAGCACCTCGGGGCGCGGCCGGTGGAAATACAGATCGCCGCCGCCCGCCCGCCGCCTGCGCAACTCCTCCTCCCAGACCTGCGCGCCGGCATGGTCGATGAAGTTCATGCTCTTGCTCATCACCAGCAGGTGGCGCTGCCCGGCGCTCGCCCCTGCGCGCAGCGCCTGCAGGCGGTCGGTGACATGCGTGGCCGCGCCGAAATACACCGACCCCTCCATGCGCAGCAGCTTCAGCTGGGGACATTCCGGCAATTCGCCGGACTGCCCTTCCAGCACCACGAAATGGCGCTGCGGATCGGCGGCGTCGAAGCCCATCGGGCGCATGGCGGGCCGCGCCGTGCGGTACAGGTAGGCGGTCAGCGACAGCAGCGTGCCCAGCAGGATGGCGATTTCCATGCGGATCGTCACGGTGGCCACCAGCGTCGCCGCGGCGATCAGCGCCTCGCGCGGCGCGATGCGCACCAGCACGCGCCAGCGCGGCAGGTCCAGCAGCGACCAGGCCACCACGATCAGCAGGCCGGCGATGGCCGCGTGCGGAATCAGCGCCAGCACCGGGCTGCTGACCAGCACCAGCAAGACCAGCAGCAAGGCCGCGAACACCGCCGCCATCGGCGTGCGCGCGCCCGCCTCGTAGTTCGGCACCGAACGGTTGAGCGAACCGCATGACAGGTACGACGAGAACAGCCCGCCCACGACATTGGACAGGCCCTGGCCGATGAACTCGCGGTTGGCGTCTATCAACTGCCCGGAGCGCATCGCGACCGCCTTGGCGATCGAGATCGATTGCGCCAGCGCGACGATGGTCAGCGGCACCGCCACGCCCACCAGGTCGGGCAGCACGCTCCATTGCACGGCCGGCACGTGAAACGGCGGCCACGGCTGCGCCAGGGCGCCAAGCACCGAAATCGGCTGGCCCGCCGCGGTGAACACGCCGGCGTTGAGCGCCACCGCCAGCAGCGTGCCGGCCGCCAGGCCGGCCAGCATGTGCGGCTTGCGGCGATCCCAGCGCCGCACCAGCAGCGTCACGATGATGGTGGTCAGCGCGACCGCACTGGCGCCCCAGTGCGCCTCGCCCAGACGGCTGCCCACCGCCGCCAGGACCGCGCCGGCGGAGTGCGCCTGCACGCCTTCCAGCCCGAGCGCATCCTTGAGCGCATGCACGGCGATCAGCAGCGCCGCCCCGCTGGTAAAGCCGAACAGCGCCGAGGGCGAAATGAAATTGGCCAGCGAACCCAGCCGCAGCAGCCCGACCGCCAGCTGCATCACCCCGACCAGGATGGTGACCGCCAGCGCCATCTGGATATAACCGGGGCTGCCCGGCAGCGCCAGGGGCGCCAGCACGGCGAACAGGGCCAGCGAATTGGCGTTGGTCGGGCCGGACAGCACATGCCGGCTGGAGCCGAACAGCGCCGCGACGACACAGGGCACGATGGCCGAATAAAGCCCGTATTCGGGCGGCAGGCCGGCCAGCATGGCGAAGGCCACCCCTTGCGGCAACACCAGCAACGCCCCCAGCAAGCCCGCCTGCGCATCCGCGCGCAGCGTGCCGGCAGTGATGTCGTTTACCCAGCCGCCCAGGATTGCGGCCACGCCGCCGCGTACTGTCTTCCCCATCTTGTTGACCTTGTATCCCGCGCCACGGCCGCCTCCGCCCGCTGTCGCGTCAAAAGGCGCTAGCGTAAACCCATGGCCGCGCACGCGCAACGCGCCGGCGAGACCCGCCTTTGCCATGGCGCTTTCCGATACTGGCGAGAAAACATCCGGGATTGAGCGCGCCATCGCCAAGCCCCCTGCCAAGCAGTCCGCGCACATCGTCCACAACGGCTTCGACGCGCCCGCGCGCATCGCCGCGCACCCCTCGCACGGCTAGGGAAAACCAGCGTCGGCACGCATTCGTTGCGCTGAAAACAACAACCTGTACCCCTGCTCGGCGCTGAACGCATGCAGCGGCGCGAGTTTCCGCTATCATCGGGCGCGAGGTGTTGTTCATCGAATATCCGGCGAACACGCTGCCTCCATATCCTCACTACTACGGATTTTGACCATGGCTACCAAAGCAAAAGCGCCTGCCAAGAAAGTCACGAAGACCGCCGCCAAGGCTCCTGCCAAGGCTCCCGCCAAGAAGGCCCCCGCCAAACCCGCCGTGAAGAAAACGGCCGCCGCAGTGCGTCCCATCAAGGAAGCGCTGAACAAGTCGCAACTGATCGCCTACCTGGTCGAGAACACCGGCGTGGAAGCCAAGTCGGTCAAGGCCGTGCTGGCCGGCCTGGAAAACTCGGTGCTCGCCTCGGTCGACAAGAAGGGCGCTGGCGAATTCACCCTGCCCGGCCTGTTCAAGGTCGCCGTGCAGAAGGTTCCCGCCAAGGCCAAGCGCTTCGGCAAGGACCCGTTCACCGGCGAAGAGCGCTGGTTCCCGGCCAAGCCCGCCTCGGTGAAGGTCAAGGTTCGCCCCCTGAAGAAGCTGAAGGACGCCGCGCAATAAGCGCCTGACGTCTCAGGTCAAACCGCAGAGCCCGCCGCACCGGCGGGCTCTTCGTTTATGCGGCCGCGATTTGACCGGGCCGCATTTATCTTGATATAAAGATACTTTACATCAAGATAACAATGAAAGATCACGTCGACCTGGTGCTGTCCCAATGGGCGCACGAACGCCCCGACCTGGACGTCTCGTCCATGGCCGTGCTGGCGCGCGTTTTCCGCTTCAACACGGCCGCGCTGCGGCGCATCGAGCCGCTGTTTCGCGCCGCCGGCCTGCACCAGGGACAATTCGACCTGCTGGCCACGCTGTACCGCGCGGGCGCCCCGCATGCGCTGTCGCCGCAGCAACTGACCGCCGCCCTGCTGCTTTCCTCCGGCGCCATGACGCACCGGCTCGATCAACTCGAACAAGGCGGCCTGATCGCGCGCAGCCCCAACCCCGACGACCGGCGCGGCGTCATCGTCTCGCTCACGCCCGCGGGCCTGCGCACCATCCGGCAGATCCTGGCCGACTACCTGGCGGAGATCGACGCCCTGCTGACGCCGCTGTCGGCCACCGAGCGCCGCCAGCTGGCGGGCCTGCTCAAGCGTCTGCTGGCCGAACACGACCGCACGACGCCGGGAGGCATCCCGCAATGAGCCCAGCGCGCGCGCGCCTGACCGCGCCCATCGTTCTGCTGATGTCCGTGGCCACCGGCCTGGCCGTGGCCAGCAACTATTACGCCCAGCCGCTGCTGCATACCATCGGCGCCGAGTTCTCCCTCACCACCGCGACCGCGGGCGCCATCGTCACCGTGGCCCAGCTCAGCTACGCCGTCGGCCTGATCCTGCTGGTGCCGCTGGGCGACCTCTACGAGCGGCGCAGCCTGATCGCGCTGATGACCGCCCTGTCGGCCGTGGGCCTGCTGCTGTCGGCCTTCTCGCCCGGCATCGGCTGGCTGATGCTGGGCACGGCCGTGACCGGGCTGTTGTCCGTCGTGGCGCAGGTCCTGGTGCCGTTTGCCGCCACCCTGGCCGAACCGCACGAACGCGGCAAGGTGGTCGGGGCCGTCATGAGCGGCCTGCTGCTGGGCATCCTGCTGGCGCGCACCATTGCCGGCGCGCTGGCCGATCTCGGCAGTTGGCGCACCGTCTACTGGGTGGCCGCCATCCTGATGCTGTTGATGTCGATGGCGCTGTGGCGCGTGCTGCCGCGCTCTGTCAACCCGACCAGGCTGAGCTATCCGCGCCTGCTGGCCTCGATCGCCCAGCTTTATGCGCAGGAACCCTTGCTGCGCGCACGCTCGGTGCTCGGCGCGCTGCTGTTCGCCGCGTTCAGCATGCTGTGGACGCCGCTGACCTTCCTGCTGTCCGGCCCGAACTATGGCTATTCCAATACCACCATCGGGCTGTTCGGCCTGGCCGGCGCCATCGGCGCCTATGGCGCCAACCGGTTCGGACGCCTGAACGACCGCGGCCAGGGCAACCGCTCGACGCGCCAGGGCCTGTTGCTGCTGCTGGCCTCGTGGCCGCTGCTGGCCTGGGGCACCCACCATGTCGCGCCCCTGCTGGCGGGCGTGCTGGCTCTGGACCTGGCGATCCAGGCGGTCCATGTCACCAACCAGAGCGCCATTTACCGCCTACGGCCCGAGGCGCGCAGCCGCCTGACCGCCGGCTACATGACCTCGTATTTCCTGGGCGGCGCGGCGGGATCGCTGCTGTCGGCCTGGATCTACGCCCACGCCGGCTGGCTGGGCGTCACGGCGGCCGGCGCGCTGACCTCGCTGGCCGCCCTGCTGTACGGGTGCCTGGCGCGGTCGGCGCGCATCCCCGAAACCACGCCGGCCCCTGCGATCGGCTAGCACCTCCTATAATTGATGGTTTTGACCGCCCGCGCCCGCCGGGCGCGGTCCGTTACCTATTTTTTCGCACGAGTCCATGCAGGAACGCTACCAACCCAACTCCGTCGAAGCAGCCGCCCAGCAGAACTGGCAGGCCCGCGATGCCTATCTGGTTCGCGAGCACGCCAGGAACCCCGACGGGTCGGAAAAACCCAAGTTCTACGCCTGCTCCATGCTGCCCTACCCGAGCGGCAAGCTGCACATGGGACACGTGCGCAACTACACCATCAACGACATGATGGCGCGCCAGCTGCGCATGCGCGGCTACAACGTGCTGATGCCGATGGGCTGGGACGCCTTCGGCATGCCCGCCGAGAACGCCGCCATCAAGTCCAAGGTGCCGCCGGCCAAGTGGACCTACGACAACATCGCCTACATGAAGAAGCAGATGAAGGCGATGGGGCTGGCGATCGACTGGTCGCGCGAGATGTGCGCCTGCGACCCGAAGTACTACAAGTGGAACCAGTGGCTGTTCCTGAAGATGCTGGAAAAAGGCATCGCCTACCGCAAGACCCAGGTCGTCAACTGGGATCCGGTCGACCAGACGGTGCTGGCCAACGAACAGGTCATCGACGGGCGCGGCTGGCGCTCGGGCGCCCCGGTCGAAAAGCGCGAGATCCCCGGCTACTACCTGCGCATCACCGATTACGCCGAAGAATTGCTGGACCAGGTCAGCGGCAACCTGCCGGGCTGGCCCGAGCGCGTGCGCCTGATGCAGGAGAACTGGATCGGCAAGTCCGAGGGGCTGCGCTTCGCCTTCCCGCACCGAATCGCCGGCGCCGACGGCAAGCTGATCCAGGACGGCAAGCTGTATGTATTCACCACGCGCGCCGACACCATCATGGGCGTGACGTTCTGCGCGGTGGCGCCCGAGCACCCGCTGGCCACCCATGCCGCGCAGTCCGATCCGGCGCTGGCCGCCTTCGTCGAACAATGCAAGCTGGGCGGCACCACCGAAGCCGAGATGGCCACGCGCGAAAAGGAAGGCATGCCCACGGGCCTGACCGTCACCCATCCGCTGACCGGCGCGGAAATCGACGTCTGGGTCGGCAACTACGTGCTGATGACCTACGGCGACGGCGCCGTGATGGGCGTGCCGGCGCACGACGAGCGCGATTTCGCCTTTGCGCGCAAGTACGGCCTGCCGATCCGCCAGGTCGTCGCGCTGGAAGGCAAGGCCTACTCCACCGACGCCTGGCAGGAATGGTACGGCGACAAGCAGGCCGGCCGCACCGTCAACTCCGGCAAATATGACGGCCTGGCCTACCAGGCCGCCGTGGACGCCATCGCCGCCGACCTGGCGGCCCAGGGCCTGGGCGAGAAGCAGACCACCTGGCGCCTGCGCGACTGGGGCGTTTCGCGCCAGCGCTACTGGGGCACGCCCATCCCCATCATCCACTGCGCCGATTGCGGCCCGGTGCCCGTGCCCGAGCAGGACCTGCCCGTGGTGCTGCCCGACGACCTCATCCCGGACGGCTCGGGCAACCCGCTGGCCAAGAACGAAGCCTTCCTGTCGTGCTCGTGCCCGCGCTGCGGCAAGCCCGCGCGCCGCGAAACCGACACCATGGACACCTTCGTCGACTCGTCCTGGTACTTCATGCGCTACACGTCGCCGGACAACGACCAGGCCATGGTCGACGCCCGCAACGATTACTGGATGCCGATGGACCAGTACATCGGCGGCATCGAGCACGCCGTGCTGCACCTGCTGTACGCGCGCTTCTGGACCAAGGTCATGCGCGACCTGGGCCTGCTCAACTTCGACGAGCCCTTCACCAAGCTGCTGTGCCAGGGCATGGTGCTCAACCATATTTACTCGCGCAAGACGCCGCAGGGCGGCATCGAGTACTTCTGGCCCGAGGAAGTCGACAACGTCTACGACGCCAAGGGCGCCATCGTCAGCGCCAGGCTCAAGCGCGACGGCTCCGAGGTGAACTACGGCGGCGTGGGCACGATGTCCAAGTCCAAGAACAACGGCGTCGACCCGCAGTCGCTGATCGACACCCTGGGCGCCGACACGGCGCGGCTGTTCGTCATGTTCGCCAGCCCGCCCGAGCAGACGCTCGAATGGTCCGATTCCGGGGTGGAGGGCGCCAACCGCTTCCTGCGCCGCCTGTGGGCGCTGGGCTACGCGCAGCGCGAGGCGGTCGGCCGCGGCCTGGCCGCCGGCGCCGACTGGACGCAGGCCCCGGCCCCCGTCAAGGACCTGCGCCGCGAGGTCTATGGCCTGCTCAAGCAGGCCGACTACGATTACCAGCGCATCCAGTACAACACGGTCGTGTCGGCCTGCATGAAAATGCTCAACGCCATCGACGACGCGACCCTGCCCGAAGGGCCCGCCGCCGATGCCGCGCGCGCCGAGACCCTGGGCCTGCTGCTGCGCGTGCTGTACCCCGTGGTGCCGCACATCACCTGGCACCTGTGGCAGGATCTCGGCTACGCCGAGCACCTGGGCGACCTGCTGGACGCGCCCTGGCCGCACGTCGACGAGGCCGCCCTGGTGGCCGACGAGATCGAGCTGATGCTGCAGGTCAACGGCAAGCTGCGGGGTTCGATCCGGGTCGCCGCCAAGGCGCCCAAGGAAGACATCGAACGCATCGCCGCCGCCCAGGAAGAAGTGGCGCGCTTTCTCGAAGGCCGTCCGCCCAAGCGCGTCATCGTCGTACCGGGCAAGCTGGTCAACGTCGTAGGCTGACAGAGGTCCACAAGCATGAACTTCGCCGGGCACTTCCTGCATCTTCCCCGCCTGACCTGGCCGCGCGGCATCGCGCTGGCGATGCTCATGCTGCTGGCCGGCTGCGGCTTCACCATGCGCGGGGTCACGCCGCTGCCGTTCGATACGCTGTATGTCGGCATTCCCGACAACACGCGCTTCGGCGCCGACGTGCGGCGCGCGTTGCGCGCCGCCTCGCCGAATACCCGTCTGGTCGCCGGCACCAAGGAGGCGCAGGCCATCCTGCAGCAGGTCAGCACCGACCGTACGCTGCGCGAGGTCTCGCTCAACGCGCAGGGCCGGGTCGAAGAATACGAACTGGGCATCGACTACACGTTCCGCCTGATCGACGCCAAGGGCAATGCCCTGGTGCCCGACACCACCATGTCGATCTATCGCGAAATGCCGTATGACGACCAGGTCGTGCAGGCCAAGCAGGGCCAGATCGACTCGCTGTACCAGTCGATGGAAAAAGAGCTGGTCAACCGCCTGCTGCGCCGCCTGACGGCTCCCGACGTGCACGAAGCCGCCACCAAGGCGGCGGCCGGCACGCTGGATCCCGACGCGCCGGTCTATGACCCCAACCAGGCCACGCCCGCCAGCCAGCCGTCGCCCTGGAATACCCCCAACGCCTACCCCGGCATGGGCACGCCCTGACGATGGCCGCGCCCCTGGACAGCGACGCCCTGGCCAGCCACCTCGCACGCGCGGGGGGCCGGCTGGCGCCGCTGTACACGGTGTCGGGCGACGAACCGCTGCTGGTCACCGAAGCCGCCGACGCCATCCGCGCGGCGGCGCGCGCGGCCGGCTACACCGAGCGCACCTCCATGGTCATGGACGCGCGCAGCGACTGGAGCGCGGTGGCGGCCGCCACGCAAAGCGTCTCGCTGTTCGGAGACCGGCGCCTGCTGGAGCTGAAGATCCCGACCGGCAAGCCCGGCAAGAGCGGCGGCGACATGCTGGCCCGGCTGGCCGAGCAGGCGCGCGACCAGGCCGACGCCGACACGCTCGTGGTCGTCGCCCTGCCCCGCCTGGACAAGGCCACGCGCGACAGCAAGTGGGCCCAGGCGCTGGCGCGCGGCGGCATCATGGCCGACATCGCCAACGTCGAGCGCGGCCGCCTGCCGGCCTGGATCGGCATGCGCCTGGGACGCCAGAACCAGCGCGCCGACACCGCCACGCTGCAATGGATGGCCGACAAGGTCGAGGGCAACCTGCTGGCCGCCCACCAGGAAATCCAGAAACTCGGGCTGCTTTACCCGGAAGGCCAACTGGCCGCCGAGGATGTCGAACGCGCCGTGCTCAACGTGGCGCGCTACGACGTATTCGGGCTGCGCGACGCCATGCTGGCCGGCGATACGGCGCGCACCGTGCGCATGCTCGACGGCCTGCGCGCCGAGGGCGAGGCCCTGCCGTTGGTGCTATGGGCGGTCGGCGAGGAAATCCGCCTGCTGGCGCGCGTGGCGCAGGCGCGCCAGCAGGGCCAGGACGCCGGCGCGCTGATGCGCCGGCTGCGCATTTTCGGCGCCCATGAACGGCTTGCGCTGCAGGCGCTGGGCCGGGTGGCGCCCGGCGCATGGCCGGCGGCCGTGCAACACGCCCATGAAGTCGATCGCCTGATCAAGGGCCTGAGCGTACCGGGCCGGCTGGCCGATCCCTGGGAAGAAATGACCCGGCTCGCGCTGCGCGTGGCCGCGGCCGGCGCCCGACCGTGAAGGCGGCCTGGCCGCCACCTCCGCCTCGCCGACCGGTCCGCCCCGCGCATCGGTCGGGCTAAACTTCAGCCATGCACGCCGGCCAGCCGCCGGCCCGACATTACAAGACCAGAACGCAGCCATGTCCTCTATCGAAACCTATATGCAGTCCGTGGGCGAACAGGCCCGCAGCGCCTCGCGCGCCATGATGCGCGCCACCGGCGCCGCCAAGAACCAGGCCTTGCTGGCCATGGCCGAGGCCATCCTGGCCCAGCGCGCCGACCTGCAGGCCGCCAACGCCAAGGACGTGGCCGCCGCGCGCGCCAACGGCCTCGAAGCCGCCCTGCTCGACCGCCTGACGCTCTCGGACCGCTCGATCGAGCTGATGGCAGAAGGCCTGCGCCAGATCGCCGCCCTGCCCGACCCGGTTGGCAGCATTACCGCCACCAGCGTGCGGCCCAACGGCATGCGCGTGGCGCAGATGCGCGTGCCCCTGGGCGTGATCGGCATCATCTACGAGTCGCGCCCCAACGTCACCATCGACGCCGCCGCGCTGTGCCTGAAATCCGGCAACGCCACCATCCTGCGCGGCGGCAGCGAGGCGCTGCACTCCAACGTGGCGCTGGGCCGCATCGTGCAGGCGGGCCTGCAGGCCGCCGGCCTGCCCACGGCCGCCGTGCAAGTGATCGACACCACCGACCGCGCCGCCGTGGGCAAGCTGATCACCATGACCGAACATGTGGACGTGATCGTGCCGCGCGGCGGCAAGGGCCTGATCACCCGGCTGGCGCAAGAGGCGCGCGTGCCGCTGATCAAGCACCTGGACGGCAATTGCCACGTGTACGTGGACGCGGCCGCCGATCTCGCCCAGGCCCAGGCCATCGCCTTCAACGCCAAGACCTACCGCTACGGCGTGTGCGGCGCCATGGAAACCCTGCTGGTGCACGCCGACGTGGCGCAGCGCCTGCTGCCCGCGCTGGGCCAGGCGCTGCATGCGCACGGCGTCGAATTGCGCGGCTGCGCGCGCGCGCTGCAGTGGCTGCCCGAGGGCAAGCCGGCCGACGACGCCGACTGGGCCACCGAATACCTCGGGCCCATCCTGGCGGTGCGCGTGGTCGATACGATCGACGAAGCCATGGAGCACATCGCGCGCTGGGGCTCCGGCCATACCGACGCCATCGTCACCGAAAGCCTGACGGCGGCGCAGCGTTTCCAGCGCGAAGTGGACTCCAGCTCGGTGTACGTCAACCTGCCCACCTGCTTTGCCGACGGCTTCGAATACGGACTGGGCGCGGAAATCGGCATCTCGACCAACCGCCTGCATGCGCGCGGCCCGGTCGGCCTGGAAGGCCTGACGACCCTCAAATGGGTGCTCAACGGCGAAGGCCAGGTGCGCGGATGATGCAGGCCGGCATGTACTCGCAAACCGTCGCCTTCCTGTTCAGCCTGTTCGTGCTGTGCTTCATCACCTGCACCGTCAGCGGGCTGGTGCTGTTCCTGCTCAAGGCGCGCCGCGCCAACGAGGAACTGCGGCACCCGCTGCTGCAGCACCGGCCGTTCAAGCAGTATCCGTTCGCCATCCAGGCTTCGATCATGCTGGACTACTTCCTGCGCCTGTCCTTTCCGCGCGCCAAGTGGTGGCTGATCGGCCATGCCAACAAGCAATTGGCCCATGTCGATCCCAAGCGCGTGCCGCTGGACGTCAAATGGCCCATCATCGGCTTCTGGGGCGCATGCTGGCTCGGCCTGCTGGCCATGATCTCGCTGTGGGCCATGCTGCTGCTGGGCATGTAGGCCATCGCGCCGGCCCGGGCCTCAAGGCCCGGCCAGCGTCACCGGCGCGCCGCGCGCCTCGATATCGGCGCCCGCCGCCAGGCACAGATCTTCGCGGAACCGCGCCGCCACCACCTGCACGCCCAGCGGCGCCGCACCCCCGCCCGGCATCGCCAGGGCCAGCCCCGGCAACCCCATGAACGGCAGGCCGACCTGGGTCAGCTGGGCGCGCCAGACGCGCCGGTACGCATCGGCGCCCTGCAGATCCAGGTCGTCGGCAAACGGCGGCTCGGCGGAAACCGGCAGCAGCAGCACGGGATACTCTTCGAAGAACAGCTGCCACAGGCGCGTCAGCGTCGCCCGGCGCGTCAGGGTCGCCGTGTACGCGGGCAGATCGAGCGCCCGCGCCGCCTCCCGCTGGCCGCGCAGCGCCACCAGCGCACCGGGATCGCCCTCCTGCTGCGCGGCGCGCAGCAGCGCCTCGTAGCCGTCGGCCAGCCACATGCGGATCTGCAGATCGGCCGCCTCCTGCAGCGGCGGAATGACGTCGATCTCCTCGACCTGCCAGCCCGCGTCGCGCAACCGCGCCGCCGCCTCGTACAGCGCCGCGCACACTGCGGGCTGCGTTTCCAGCCCGTCCGGCGACACGCACAGCGCGGCCCGGCGCGGCGCCGGCGGCCCCTCCAGAGGCGCGGGCATCCACCATGGATCGCGCGCGTCCGGGGCCGCCATCGCCGCCAGCCCCAGGCGCAGATCGGCCACCGTGCGCGCCAGCGGCCCCGACACCGCGGTAATCTGCCCGCCCAGCGAGCGTTCCGGTAGCGCCGCGTTATACGCCGCCACGCGTCCCAGCGACGGCCGCAACCCGTGCACGCCGCAGGCATAGGCGGGATAGCGGATCGAGCCGGCGATATCCGTACCGTGCGCCAACTGGCCTATGCCCGCGGCCACCGCGCTGGCCGCGCCGCCCGACGAGCCGCCCGGCGTCAGCGCCGCATTGCGTGGATTGAGCGTGCGGCCGTGCAGCAGGTTGGACGTGAACCAGCGCAACGAGAACGCCGGCGCATTGGTGCGGCCCAGGATGACCGCGCCGGCGCGTCGCAGATTGTCCACCACCGGACTGTTGGCCTGGGCAATCACGTCTTTCTGCAACGCGACGCCGTTGCTGGTCGCAAAACCCGCCTGGTCGATGTTGATCTTGACTGTCACCGGCACCCCCGCCAAGGGCCCGGGATCGTCGCCGCGCGCAAGCGCCGCGTCGATTTCATCGGCCTGGGCCAGCACCTCGCCGGGACGCCAGTCCACGACCGCATTCAGGCGCGGATTGACCTCGTCGAGCCGCCGCAGGGCGGCCTCGGCCGCGGCACGCGCCGACACCTCGCGCGCCCGGATCGCCTGCGCCAATTCGCTTGCCGACATGCGCCAGAGCTGACTCACGGGACTCCTCCTCGATGCGTGCATGAGGCGCCCCGACCGCCGCGGGCGCTGCGCTCCACCATAGCGCCGTCGTGCCGCCGCCGTCCAGCGCCTGCTTGCGCCGCATCGCCGACGCGCCCAAGATAGGCGCGTGCGCCCGTACGCGGCGCCCGCCTACGCCCGGAGCCCGTCATGAATCCCGCCGAACACGTCGTTTCCCCGCCCATCGCGCGCGTCGCCGTCGTCGGCGCCGGCACCATCGGCGCAAGCTGGGCCGCCCTGTTTGCCGCCCGCGGCCTGCGCGTCACCGTCACCGACCCCGCGCCCGGCGCGGCCGAGACGCTGCGCATGCGCATCGCCGCCATCTGGCCCGCCCTGGCCGCCGCCGGCGCCATCCAGGACGGCGCCGACCCCGGCGCCGTACGGTTCGACGCCAATCTGCAGGATGCCTTGCAAGGCGCCGACTTCGTGCAGGAGAACGCGCCCGAGCGCCCCGGCTTCAAGGCCGGTCTGTTCACGCGCATCGACGCCGCCCTGCCGCCGCGCGCCATCATCGCCTCGAGCAGCTCCGGGCTGGCCATGAGCACCCTGCAGGCCGGCTGCCGCCACCCCGAACGCTGCGTCATCGGCCACCCCTTCAACCCGCCGCACCTGATCCCGCTGGTCGAAGTCGTCGCCGGCAGGCAGACCGCCCCGGCCACGGTCGAACGCGCCATGGCCTTCTACCGCAGCCTGGGCAAGCATCCCATCCGCATCGACAAGGAAGTCCCGGGACACGTCGCCAACCGCCTGCAGGCGGCCCTGTGGCGCGAAGCCATCCACCTCGTCGCCGAAGGCGTCGCCAGCGTCGCCGACGTCGACGCCGCCGTCACCCAGGGGCCGGGCCTGCGCTGGGCCCTGTACGGCCCGCACATGACATTCCACCTGGGCGGCGGCGACGGCGGGCTCGCACACTTCCTCGACCACCTGCTGGGCCCGGTCCAGACCTGGTGGGACGACCTGGGCCAACCGGAACTCACGCCCGCATTGCAGCGTAAACTGATCCAAGGCGTCGCCGCGCAAGCGGGCCAGCGCTCCATCGCCGAGCTGAGCGCCACGCGCGATGCACAACTGACGGCCATCCTGGCCATTCTTCGCCAACAAGGAAGCCCCCATCCATGAGCGACATCGCGCATCGCGAACCCCAGTCCCGCTTTGAAACCATCGTCGACGGCCAGCTCTGCGAGCTGGACTACGTCCTGCGCGACCACACCATGACCATCGTGCACACCGGCGTCCCCGCCCCGGTCGGCGGCCGCGGCATCGCCGCCGCCCTGACGCGCGCCGCCCTGGACACCGCCCGCCAACGCGGCTGGAAAGTCATCCCGCAGTGCTCCTACGCGGCCCTCTACCTCAAACGCCACCCCGAATACCAGGACCTGCTGGCCTGAAACCGCCTGGCGGGCCGACATGAACGCCGCCCGGCGGAAAACCCCGCCCGGCTCGCGCATGCCGTCTCCGGCACGCCGCCCCACCAGCCGCCCGCCACAATGACACCGTGAAAAAGAACCTATCATCCCCGCTCGCCTGCCCCTGCGGCAGACCGCGCGCCTACCCTGACTGCTGCGGCCGCTGGCACACCGGCGCCCAGTTCCTGCAAGCCCCCGACGCCGAATCGCTGATGCGCTCTCGCTACAGCGCCTTCGTACTCGATCAGCTGGACTATCTGCTGCAGACCTGGCATCCGGACACCCGCCCGCCCGAACTCGAACCCAACGCCGCCGACGTCAAATGGCTGGGCCTGCAGATCAAGGCCAGCCAGCAGCAGGACGACACCCACGCCACTGTCGAATTCGTCGCCCGCCTGCGCCAGGCCGGCCGCGCCACCCGCCTGCATGAGCTGAGCCGATTCGTCAAGAAAGACCGGCGCTGGTACTACGTGGACGGCGACGTCCGCTGACGGTGCCATGGGCAAGCAGGTGCCATTCCCCGTGCGGGGGGACAGCCCCCCCAGCGGCGTGCGGCGGATGCGGACGCATGGGTGGTTGCCTGCCGTCATGGTTGGCGGAAGTGATGCCAAGGCAGGATTCCACAGTGTGTATCAGTCCCCGTGCGGGGACTGACACACGCTGCAGGCGGCACGCTCAGAAGCTGGGCAGGCATGCAGGTGCCAGTTCCCCTGCGGGGACAGATACCCTCCTGGCCGTCAACCGTTCGTGGCCTGCGACGGTGCGCCTGTCCCAGTGAGGACAGGCACATCCTGCCGCAGAGGTCAGTTCCATGCCGGGACGGGCGCCCGCGCGTCGAAGCAGGGCCGGCCTCCACGGGTGTCTGTCCCCGCAGGGGACCGACACCCCGTGTGCGGCCAGGGCCATCCTCGGTCTGAGGGAGGACGCGCATGGAGATCCCCCGCGCAATCCCGTCGCAGGGACGGTACGCGTCGCGCTGAGACGAGCGCGGATTTTGTGGTGGCGTGGCGGCGTGCCAGTCCCCGTTCGGGGACAGGCACCCGGGGCGCCGGGCGCCGGGGCGGGGCGGGGCGCGCCGCAGCGGGCGCGCATGGTTGCGCACCCCAAAAAACAAAACCCCGCGAGCCGTGAGGCTGCGGGGTTTTGAGCAATAAAAGCCTGACGATGACCTACTTTCACAGATGTACATCCACTATCATCGGCGCGAAGGCGTTTCACTGTCCTGTTCGGGATGGGAAGGAGTGGGACCACCTTGCTATGGTCGTCAGGCGTAACCGGCTAAGCGGTTGACGCATGGTCAACGGCTTGAATCTGGAAGAAGCACAGCGTGCGCCTGGCAGTCGGTTGGGACTGGCAGCGACGCGGGTTGCGTATGTATGTTGTGTTGGTATGAACGGCGCTGGCGCTTACTGTCCAGCGGTAATAATTAAGACTTGAGAGTTATAGGATCAAGCCTCACGGGCAATTAGTATCGGTTAGCTTAACGCATTACTGCGCTTCCACACCCGACCTATCAACGTCCTGGTCTCGAACGACCCTTCAGGGGGATCTAGTCCCCGGGATACCTAATCTTCAGACGAGTTTCCCGCTTAGATGCCTTCAGCGGTTATCTCTTCCGTACTTAGCTACCCGGCAATGCCATTGGCATGACAACCGGTACACCAGAGGTACGTCCACTCCGGTCCTCTCGTACTAGGAGCAGGCTCCGTCAAGTATCCAACGCCCACGGCAGATAGGGACCAAACTGTCTCACGACGTTTTAAACCCAGCTCACGTACCTCTTTAAATGGCGAACAGCCATACCCTTGGGACCGGCTACAGCCCCAGGATGAGATGAGCCGACATCGAGGTGCCAAACACCGCCGTCGATATGAACTCTTGGGCGGTATCAGCCTGTTATCCCCAGAGTACCTTTTATCCGTTGAGCGATGGCCCTTCCATTCAGAACCACCGGATCACTATGTCCTGCTTTCGCACCTGTTCGACTTGTCAGTCTCACAGTCAAGCACGCTTATGCCATTGCACTATCAGCACGATTTCCGACCGTACCTAGCGTACCTTCGAACTCCTCCGTTACGCTTTGGGAGGAGACCGCCCCAGTCAAACTGCCTACCATGCACTGTCCCCGATCCGGATAACGGACCAAGGTTAGAACCGCAAACAAACCAGGGTGGTATTTCAAGGATGGCTCCCTCGAATCTGGCGACTCGAGTTCTGCGCCTCCCACCTATCCTACACAGGCCGGTTCACAGTCCAATGCAAAGCTACAGTAAAGGTTCATGGGGTCTTTCCGTCTAGCCGCGGGTAGATTGCATCATCACAAACACTTCAACTTCGCTGAGTCTCAGGAGGAGACAGTGTGGCCATCGTTACGCCATTCGTGCAGGTCGGAACTTACCCGACAAGGAATTTCGCTACCTTAGGACCGTTATAGTTACGGCCGCCGTTTACCGGGGCTTCGATCAAGAGCTTGCACCCCATCACTTAACCTTCCGGCACCGGGCAGGCGTCACACCCTATACGTCGACTTTCGTCTTTGCAGAGTGCTGTGTTTTTAATAAACAGTCGCAGCCACCGATTCTCTGCGACCCCTTCATGCTCAGCGCGCAGGCGCATCACACTACCAGGGTATACCTTCTCCCGAAGTTACGGTATCAATTTGCCGAGTTCCTTCTCCTGAGTTCTCTCAAGCGCCTTGGAATATTCATCCCGTCCACCTGTGTCGGTTTGCGGTACGGTCTCGTACAGCTGAAGCTTAGAGGCTTTTCTTGGAACCACTTCCAATCACTTCGCGAGACTTGCTCGCTCGTGCCACACCCTTGATTTACGCGCCCGGATTTGCCTAAGCGCCATCTTCAATGCAGCAACAGGGACTTCCAACACCCTGATGACCTTCCGCGATCCGTCCCCCCATCGCACTGTACGACGGTGCTGGAATATTAACCAGCTTCCCATCAGCTACGCATCTCTGCCTCGCCTTAGGGGCCGACTCACCCTGCGCCGATGAACGTTGCGCAGGAAACCTTGGACTTACGGCGAGGGGGCTTTTCACCCCCTTTATCGCTACTCATGTCAGCATTCGCACTTCTGATACCTCCAGCAGCCTTTACAAGCCACCTTCGCAGGCTTACAGAACGCTCTCCTACCGCGTGCACTAAAAGTGCACACCCGCAGCTTCGGTTTATCGCTTAGCCCCGTTACATCTTCCGCGCAGGACGACTCGATCAGTGAGCTATTACGCTTTCTTTAAAGGGTGGCTGCTTCTAAGCCAACCTCCTGACTGTCTATGCCTTCCCACTTCGTTTCCCACTTAGCGATAATTCGGGACCTTAGCTGGCGGTCTGGGTTGTTTCCCTCTTGAGTCCGGACGTTAGCACCCGGTGCTCTGTCTCCCAAGCTGTACTTGCAGGTATTCGGAGTTTGCCATGGTTTGGTAAGTCGCCATGACCCCCTAGCCATAACAGTGCTCTACCCCCTGCAGTAATACTTGAGGCACTACCTAAATAGTTTTCGGAGAGAACCAGCTATTTCCAGATTTGTTTAGCCTTTCACCCCTATCCACAGCTCATCCCCTAGTTTTTCAACACTAGTGGGTTCGGTCCTCCAGCACGTGTTACCGTGCCTTCAACCTGGCCATGGGTAGATCATCTGGTTTCGGGTCTACACCCAGCGACTGGACGCCCTATTCGGACTCGCTTTCGCTACGCCTTCCCTATTCGGTTAAGCTCGCCACTGAATGTAAGTCGCTGACCCATTATACAAAAGGTACGCCGTCACCCCATAAAGAGGCTCCGACTGTTTGTATGCATACGGTTTCAGGATCTATTTCACTCCCCTTCCGGGGTTCTTTTCGCCTTTCCCTCACGGTACTGGTTCACTATCGGTCGATCACGAGTATTTAGCCTTGGAGGATGGTCCCCCCATCTTCAGACAGGATTTCACGTGTCCCGCCCTACTTCTCTTACGCCTAGTTCCACACTCTGCATTTCGTCTACAGGGCTATCACCTGCTACGGCCGGACTTTCCATTCCGTTCGACTATGCAAAATGCTAAATCGTAAAGGCTCTTCCGATTTCGCTCGCCACTACTTTCGGAATCTCGGTTGATTTCTTTTCCTCGAGCTACTGAGATGTTTCAGTTCACCCGGTTCGCCTCCACTGGCCTATGTATTCAGCCAGGGATACCGCTTGCGCGGTGGGTTTCCCCATTCGGATATCTGCGGATCAATGCTTGTTTGCCAGCTCCCCGCAGCTTTTCGCAGGCTACTACGTCCTTCATCGCCTGTGATCGCCAAGGCATCCACCATATGCACTTAGTCGCTTGATCCTATAACACTAAAGTCTTATAGGTGCTGTTCATTCGCGCTTGTGCCGTTCATAAGTTCAAAGCATCTGACCAAACGCTTGCGCGCCCAGCCAGTCTTGAGACTTGGAACAAAATCATGCAATCACAACCCGTATCCGTCTTCATCGGCTCGCACCGACTACTAAACGAACACTTTACGTTGTGCTTCTTCCAAATTGTTAAAGAACATATATAGCTGTCGGGCCAAAACCCAACGCTTAACACTGACTCGCAGCACTAAGCGTTGCTCTCTCGCCTTCTGGTCTCGCCTCTCGCCCCACACCCTTGCTCAGAAACAGGCGCGTGGTGGAGGTGAACGGGATCGAACCGATGACATCCTGCTTGCAAAGCAGGCGCTCTCCCAGCTGAGCTACACCCCCATTTCCCTCTCAGGAAACCTTGGTGGGTCTGGTTGGATTCGAACCAACGACCCCCGCCTTATCAAGACGGTGCTCTAACCGACTGAGCTACAGACCCGCGAAACCTCTCTCTCTCGGATCAGCAGCCACCGATCCAGCAGCTATATAACAACAACCGATAAGCGTGGACACTTAATACGAGCACCTAAGCTCTTAAAGGAGGTGATCCAGCCGCACCTTCCGATACGGCTACCTTGTTACGACTTCACCCCAGTCATGAATCCTACCGTGGTAATCGCCCCCCTTGCGGTTAGGCTAACTACTTCTGGTAAAACCCACTCCCATGGTGTGACGGGCGGTGTGTACAAGACCCGGGAACGTATTCACCGCGACATGCTGATCCGCGATTACTAGCGATTCCGACTTCACGCAGTCGAGTTGCAGACTGCGATCCGGACTACGATCGGGTTTCTGGGATTGGCTCCCCCTCGCGGGTTGGCGACCCTCTGTCCCGACCATTGTATGACGTGTGAAGCCCTACCCATAAGGGCCATGAGGACTTGACGTCATCCCCACCTTCCTCCGGTTTGTCACCGGCAGTCTCATTAGAGTGCCCTTTCGTAGCAACTAATGACAAGGGTTGCGCTCGTTGCGGGACTTAACCCAACATCTCACGACACGAGCTGACGACAGCCATGCAGCACCTGTGTTCCGGTTCTCTTGCGAGCACTCCCAAATCTCTTCGGGATTCCAGACATGTCAAGGGTAGGTAAGGTTTTTC
This sequence comes from Bordetella genomosp. 6, assembly GCF_002119705.1. NCBI lineage: Bacteria > Pseudomonadati > Pseudomonadota > Betaproteobacteria > Burkholderiales > Alcaligenaceae > Bordetella > Bordetella genomosp. 6. The sequence continues at coordinate 1,580,858 of NZ_CP021107.1, read as the reverse complement.
GCGTTGCATCGAATTAATCCACATCATCCACCGCTTGTGCGGGTCCCCGTCAATTCCTTTGAGTTTTAATCTTGCGACCGTACTCCCCAGGCGGTCAACTTCACGCGTTAGCTGCGCTACCAAGGCCCGAAGGCCCCAACAGCTAGTTGACATCGTTTAGGGCGTGGACTACCAGGGTATCTAATCCTGTTTGCTCCCCACGCTTTCGTGCATGAGCGTCAGTGTTATCCCAGGAGGCTGCCTTCGCCATCGGTGTTCCTCCGCATATCTACGCATTTCACTGCTACACGCGGAATTCCACCTCCCTCTGACACACTCTAGCCCGGTAGTTAAAAATGCAGTTCCAAGGTTAAGCCCTGGGATTTCACATCTTTCTTTCCGAACCGCCTGCGCACGCTTTACGCCCAGTAATTCCGATTAACGCTTGCACCCTACGTATTACCGCGGCTGCTGGCACGTAGTTAGCCGGTGCTTATTCTGCAGGTACCGTCAGTTGCACAGGATATTAGCCCGTGCCGTTTCTTTCCTGCCAAAAGTGCTTTACAACCCGAAGGCCTTCATCGCACACGCGGGATGGCTGGATCAGGGTTGCCCCCATTGTCCAAAATTCCCCACTGCTGCCTCCCGTAGGAGTCTGGGCCGTGTCTCAGTCCCAGTGTGGCTGGTCGTCCTCTCAAACCAGCTACGGATCGTCGCCTTGGTAGGCCGTTACCCCACCAACTAGCTAATCCGATATCGGCCGCTCCAATAGTGCGAGGCCCGAAGGTCCCCCGCTTTCCCCCGTAGGGCGTATGCGGTATTAGCCACGCTTTCGCGTAGTTATCCCCCGCTACTGGGCACGTTCCGATACATTACTCACCCGTTCGCCACTCGCCACCAGGCCGAAGCCCGTGCTGCCGTCCGACTTGCATGTGTAAAGCATCCCGCCAGCGTTCAATCTGAGCCAGGATCAAACTCTTCAGTTCAATCTCTGTGTGTGGACCCTGACCTAAGCCAGGATCCGTATCGCTTGCTCAAAGGAAGTGAGGTTTAAAAAACCTTACTTCATTCAGTGAGCACTTGATAATGCTTCGCTTGTGATGACAGACGAATCCGCCATCGTGCGCTCGCACCAAGTGCCCACACTTATCGGTTGTTAAATTGTTAAAGAGCGGTCCTGCCACCCGGCCTTCCGACCGGCGCTGCGTTCTCAGCAGCAGAGAAACGAGATTATGAAGAAGTTTTTTCAGCTTGTCAAGTTGGCCTGGCTTGCACCGCAACTCCGACTCGCTCCTTCCTCAAGGCCTGCGCCTCTCGCCTGGCACTTCTCGAAACCCCAGCACCCGCGCCTATCGGCATCAGGGTTAACCCTTGGGTTTCGGCAACTGCCAAGCCCGAAACTATAACACGACTTTTGCAGAACTTGCAACCCGAAGGCAGCGATTCGTTAACCGTCGTGCAACAACACCTGCCAGAACCCCGGGAACCGCCCATCGGCTTAATCCCGCTCGCCCTGCCCCGGTGTTGCCCGCGCCTCCTGCCCTGGCTTGCCGGCTCCCGCACCTGGGCGGAGAACCTGCAAACCGCGGGATTCGCGGTTCCGGCTTCGCTTGCGGGATAACCCGGGCTGCGAAGGGGGCGAACTATAGCACAACTATAAACCCGCTGCTTGCGGAGTTCCTGTACCCTAGCCAATCCCTCGCATCCTTCTATCCATAAGCTGATCTGCCCACAATGACGGAAGACATCCTGATCAACGTTACCCCGTTTGAGACCCGCGTCGCCCTGGTGGAGCAAGGCGCCGTACAGGAACTGCATGTAGAGCGCAGCATCCAGCGCGGCCATGTGGGCAATATCTACCTGGGCCGGGTCGTGCGCGTGCTGCCGGGCATGCAGAGCGCCTTCATCGATATCGGCCTGGAGCGCGCCGCCTTCATCCATATCGCCGACCTGCGCGAGAACCGCAGCGAGCGCAGCCAGGGCCAGACGCCCACGCCGATCGAGAAGCTGCTGTTCGAGGGGCAGACCCTGATGGTGCAGGTCATCAAGGACCCGCTGGGCACCAAGGGCGCGCGGCTGTCCACGCAGATCAGCATAGCCGGGCGCATGCTGGTGTACCTGCCGCACGATCCCCACATCGGCATTTCGCAGAAGATCGATTCCGAATCCGAACGCACCCAGTTGCGCGAGCGCCTGCAGGCGCTGATGCCCCCCGAGGAGAAAGGCGGCTTCATCGTGCGCACCCAGGCCGAAGGAGCCACCGACGAGGAAATCGCCGCCGACCTCGAATATTTACGCAAGCTGTGGGCCAGCGTACAGGCGGCCGCGCGCAGCCAGCCCGCCCCCACGGCCCTGCACCAGGACCTCACGCTGGGGCAGCGCGTGTTGCGCGACATGGTCGGCCCGCACACCGGCGCCATCCTGGTCGATTCGCGCAGCACCAGCAGCGCCCTGCAGGAATGGGCCCGCGTGTACACGCCTTCGGTGGCCGAGCGCATCCGCCATTACAGCGGCGAGCGCCCGCTGTTCGACACGGCCAACGTCGACGAGGAAATCGCACGCGCGCTGTCGCGCCGGGTCGACCTCAAGTCGGGCGGCTACCTGATCGTGGACCAGACCGAGGCGTTGACCACGGTGGACGTCAATACCGGCGGCTTCGTGGGCGGGCGCAACTTCGACGACACCATCTTCAAGACCAACCTGGAGGCCGCGCAGGCCATCGCGCGCCAATTGCGCCTGCGCAACCTGGGCGGCATCGTGATCCTGGATTTCATCGACATGGAAGACCCGGACCACCGCGAAACCGTGCTGGCCGAACTGAAAAAGGCGCTGGCTCGCGACCGCACCCGCATGACGGTCAATGGCTTCACCCAGCTCGGGCTGGTCGAGATGACGCGCAAGCGCACCCGCGACTCGCTCGCGCACCAGCTATGCGAGCCGTGCCCGATGTGCCAGTCGCGCGGCAATGTGCGCACTGCGCGTACGGTGTGCTACGAGATCCTGCGCGAGATCCTGCGCGAGGCGCGCCAGTTCAATCCGCGCGAATTCCGCATCCTGGCCGCGCAGGGCGTGGTGGACCTGTTCCTCGAAGAAGAAAGCCAGCACCTGGCGATGCTGGGCGACTTCGTCGGCAAGCAGATATCGCTGGAGGTCGAGGGGCAGTATTCGCAGGAGCAGTACGACATCATCCTGATCTAGCGCCCCCTCCCGACTGCCCGAGCGCCCGCGCGGGAACAGGAAGGAACCGCCCTAGGCGCGCCAGCGCTTGCGCAGGTAGCGCTCGACGTCGGTCGTCTCGTACCCGTTGCGCTCATTGAACGTCTCGGATTTCTCCCACCACATGCCATCACCGCGGGCGAATGCCGCGCGGTAGCGCGCCATCACGTCGTCCGGCGCCGCCGCCAGGTCGGCGCGCAGCTTTTCCCGGGTCCATACCGCCTTCTCGAACGCCTGCCCCGTGACGCGCTCGACGACCTCCGCCAGCCGCCCATATGAGATCGTGTCCCCGGCGACATGGACGATCTCGTTGGCGATGCGCGGTTCGGCCAACAGGATCTCCGTGGTGAGCCGGCCGATGTCTTCCGGCGTCGTCACCGTGACCTTGGTATCCCAGCTGCCCAGACCGTGGAGGGTTCGACGCTCCAGGTTCACCACGCCGAACGCCGGCTCGAACAGGAAGCTGGTGAACATGCCCGTGGAAACGATCACCCACTCGGTGTCCTGCTGGCTGCGCAGCAATTGCCGCACGTCGTACTGCTCGTCGAAGACCGGCTGCCCGCTGCCGCGGCCGACGATGTCGTAGTCGACCCCGAACTGCCATGGGAAATAACGCTCCACCCTGGCGGCCAGCACGGCCCGGGTGATCTTCAACTGCGTGCCCGGCCCGGCGACGAATCCGGTGCAGTTCAGGACGGTCCGGTAACCGCCGAAAATGTTCTTCAGGGCTTCCTCGCCGGACGCCAGATCGAAACCGATGATCTCGACGCCCATGCCCCGAAGCCAGGCAAGATCCCGGGCCTCCTGCCCGCCCGGACTGGCGGCGGCGCCCGGAGAGACCAGTACGGTGACCTGCGAGGCGCCGGCTCGCGGCGCGAGCGCGCGCAGCACCGCCATCCCCAGCTGCCCCGCCCCCAGCACAAGCATCCCCTGCCGACCTGATTCGCTATGACGCATCTCTTGATTCCTTCAATTGTTCAACATAATCACGTCGCCTGCGCGGCAAAGCCCAAAGCCGCCCGACAGGCCCGGGATGCCATGGCCGGGCCGGAAAATCCGGCCGTTCTTTCGTGATCGAAGGGCCCCATGGTGCAACAGCAGCGGCTCGGGATAAAGCGGCCCGGCTCCGTTTGATAATTTGAATATCTGCAATAATTTCTCGATTCGCCAGACACGGGAGCGTCATCGCATGGATCGGCTGCAAGCCATGGAAACCTTCGTACGCGTGGTCGAGGCAGGCAGCTTCACGAAAGCCGCCGACACCCTGCACGTGCTTCCCTCCACCGTGACACGCACGATCAAGGAGCTCGAATCGCACTTGAATGCGCGGCTGTTGAACAGGACGACGCGCGCGCTGAGCATCACGGATGCGGGCCTGCGCTACTACGACAGCTGCAAGGCGCTGTTGCGCGACGTGCAGCTGGCCGAAGAGGCCGCTGCGCAGCAGACGGGCTTGCCGCGGGGCAGCGTCAGGATCGGCACCACTGCGTCCCTGGCCAGGAACTTCATCATTCCGGCGGTGCCCGACTTTGCGCGGCGCTACCCGGGGATAGACCTGGATCTCCATTTGAGCGACGCCACCGTGGACGTCGTCCAGCACGGCATAGACTGCGTCATCAGGACCGGGACGCCGCAGCCGTCACGCCTGGTCGCGCGGCGCATCGGCCAATTCCATTGGTACGTGTGCGGCTCGCCCGACTATCTGGAACGGCACGGCAAGCCCACGAGCCTGGACGCGCTCGGCGGGCACACGGCGGTGGGCTACATCGGCGGACGCTCCGGCCGCTCGTCCAGCTGGACTTTCCGCAAGGGCAGGCAGGCCACCGCCGTGGCGATGGCGCAACACGTCAGCGTCAATGACACCGATGCCTATGTCGCGGCCGGCGTGGCGGGCCTGGGCCTGATCCGCATTGCCAGCTACATGGCACGCGAGCACATCGCCAATGGCCGGTTGATCCGCCTCCTTGACGATATCGACGCCGCGCCCGAGCCCATTTCCATCCTGTACCCGCAAGGGCGCCATCTTGCGCCCGCGATCCGCGCCTTCATCGACTGGAGCGCCGAAGTGATCAGCAAGGCATCGGCCGACTGGTGAGCCGGGCCGCCGCGCGCGCCTGGCGCGCGTGGACCGGGTTGTTCAGTAGCGCCGCGGGTACGAACCCAGTACGCGCAGCGCACCCTGCCGGGCCAGCAGGCCGGCCAAAGCCTCATCGCGGGCGTGGCCGGCCACTTCGATGACATAGCGATGGGTGTCGAGCGTTTGCCTGGCGGGACGCTCGTAGATGGTCAGGATGGGCACCCCGGCCCGCGCGAACGCGGCCAGCAGCGGCGCCAGCTGGCCGTCCGAGATGCCGGCCAGCAGCGAGGTCTTGTCCTGGCCGGTGGGTGCCGGCATATCGCGGCCCAGCACCCACCAACGCGTCACGTTGTGGGGCCCCTCCTCGATACCGTCCTCCAGCGAGACCAGTCGGTAGACCGATGAGCCGACCTTGGGGCCGAAGGATGCCTTGTCCCGCGTGGCACTGGCGGCCACGGCCTGGGCCGCGGCCCCGCCGCTGGCGGCCGGCACGCGCCTGACGCCGGGCATCTCGCGCTCCACCCAGGGCTGGACCTCCTCGAAGGCCACGGGATGGGCGAGCACTTCCTTGATGTCCTCGCGCCGCGTGCCGGGGCGCGCGAGCAGGCTGTAGCCCAGCATCCTGGGGTACTCGGCCACCACGACCACGCCGGGCAGCGCCAGCACGTCGTCCATATAGGGCGTGAGGCCAACCACGGAGGTGGCGACCGGCACGCAGGCGCGCTCGACCTTGCCGTCCGCGTAGGCGGCGAACAGGGCTTCGCGCGACAACGGCACCAGGCCGTCGGGGCCGTACAGGTCCAGGCAGGCCTGGTGGGTCCAGGATCCGGCCGGGCCGAGATAAGCGGTACTGGTGGCCATGGCCGGGCCCCCATTGCAGTCAAAGTGATCAGGCTGGCCGCTCACGGCGCATCCACCAGCACGGCGCGGATGTCGCGGAAAATCGCCTGCCATTCGGATTCGTCCATCTCCATCAGGCCGAAAAAGCGCAGCAGGAAGGCGCCCTCGGTGGCCAGCACGGCCAGCCGCGCGCGCCGGCCCGCGTCGGTATCGACGTCCAGGCCATCGAGCCGGCTGCGATACCAGGACCGGGTGCTGCCCAGCAATTCGGGCGCCTGGATCAGCGCGGCAAGCAGGCTGGCCGCCTTGGCATTGGACGCGGCGTCGGCGCGGCGGGTGGCCTCGGCATGGGCGCGCACCCGCCCGCGCGGCGAGGCGTCCTCGTCGAGCACCTCCTGGAACAGCGTTTCGTAGGCCTTGTCCCAACGCTCGAACAGCGCCTCGATCATGGCGTCCTTGCTGCCGTAGCAGTACTGGATGCCGCCCTTGGTGACCCCCATTTCCCTGGCGACCGCGTCGATGGTCAGGCCCTTGGCGCCATCGCGCACGACGATGGTTTCGGCCGCGTCGAGCACCTTGTCGCGGTCAATGCTGCGTTTTCGTCCCATGCGGGCCTCTTTTCAATACATACGTATGGATTTATATTATAGGCACGCCCGTTCCGGCGTGAATCTCTTCAAGGCATTCCATCATGCGGCCTCAAAACCGTTGGCTGGTGCTGGCCATCATCGCCAGCGCCCTCTTCCTGATCACGGTCGATACGACTGTACTGTATGCGGCACTGCCCCGCCTGACCCACGACCTGCACGCCTCGGCGGCGGAAAAGCTGTGGATTATCAACGCCTATCCGCTGGTGGTCACCGGGCTGCTGCCGGCCATGGGCGCCCTGAGCGACCGCTGGGGGCCGCGCGCCACGTTCACCAGCGGGCTGGCGGCATTCGGCGCGGCCTCGCTGTGCGTGGCCTACGCGCCCTCGGCCACCCTGTTGATCGTCGCCCGCGGCCTGCTGGCGATCGGCGCGGCGCTGATGATGCCCGCCACCCTGGCGATCCTGCGCCATGTCTTCACGGACGCGCGCGAACGCGCCCTGGCTATCGGCGTATGGGCCGCCATCGCCTCCGGCGGGGCGGCCCTGGGGCCGGTGGTCGGCGGCGTGCTGCTGGAGTATTTCTGGTGGGGCTCGGTGTTCCTGATCAACGTCCCCGTGGTGCTGGCCCTGCTCTGGCCCGCGTGGCGACTGGTGCCGGCGGTGCGGCCGGCGGCCCATCGGCCCTGGGACCTGGCCGCGGCCGTGCTGATCATGACGGCGCTGGTGGGACTGGTGTTCGGGCTGAAGGAGCTGGGCAAGCCGGCGCCGGACTACGGCGTGGCCGCGCTCGCGGTGGCGGCGGGCGCCGTGGCGATGGCGCTGTTCGCGCGCCGCCAGCGTGGCCAGTCCGAGCCGATGATAGACGTGGGAATGTTTCGCGATGCCGGATTCAGCCGCGGCGTCGCGGTCGCCCTGATCGCGATGCTGACGCTGGTGGGCGTGGAGCTGGTGCTCAGCCAGCGGCTGCAGCTGGTGCAGGGCATGACGCCGCTGCAGGCGGCGCTGCTGCTGTTGCCGGTGCCGCTGGCGGCGGCCGCGGCCGGACCGCTGGCCGGCCTGTGGCTGGGCCGCGCGGGCGAGCGCCGCGTGATGGGCTCCGCGCTGGCCCTGGCTGGCCTCGGGGCGGCCGGCATGGTCGCCGGCGCCGGGTGGCCGCTGGCCGGCCAGATGGCGGTACTGGCCCTGCTGGGCGCCGGCCTGGGCGGCGCCATGACCGCCGCCTCGACCGCCGTCATGCTGCACGCGCCCGCCGACCGCGCCAGCATGGCCGCCTCGATCGAGGAAGTGGCATACGAATTGGGCAGCGTGCTGGGCGTGACCCTGTTTGGCAGCATCATGACCACGGTCTACACCCGCACGCTGGTATTGCCGGCCGATGCGCCGGCCGCCGCGCAATTGCGCGACAGCCTGGACCAGGCGCTGGCCGCCGCCGAAACCATGGCGCCGCAGTGGGCGCAGCAGGTATTGCCGCTGGCCTACCGGGCGTTCGACCATGCGTACGTGGTGGTGGCCGCGACGGCCGCGGCCCTGCTGGCGGGCGCGGCGCTGCTGACGCAGGCGCGCCGGCGCGGGCCTCAGTCCTCGCGGAACTGCATGTTGTAGAGCGAGGCGTACAGGCCGTTGGCGGCCAGCAGCTCGCTGTGCGGCCCGTGCTCGACGATCCTGCCGGCGTCCAGCACGATGATGCGGTCGGCGTTCTGCACGGTCGACAGCCGGTGGGCGATGACCAGCGTGGTGCGTCCGCGCATCAGGCGCTCCAGCGACGCCTGCACCTGGCGCTCGGACTCGTTGTCCAGCGCCGAGGTCGCCTCGTCGAGAATCAACACCGGCGCGTTCTTGATCAGGGCGCGGGCGATCGCCAGGCGCTGGCGCTGGCCGCCCGACAGGCGGGCGGCATTCTGGCCCACCGGCGTGTGGATGCCCAGCGGCAGGCCGTCGACGAACTCCAGCAGGTTGGCCGCGGCCAGCGCGTCGCGGATGCGCGCGTCGTCGACGGTGCCGCCGGCGCCATAGCCCACATTGGCGGCGATGGTGTCGTCGAACAGCACCACGTCCTGGCTGACCAGCGACAGGTGCGAGCGCAGGCTGCGCAAAGTGAGGTCCTGGATGGGCACATCGTCGAACAGGATGTCGCCGCCATCGGGCAGGACAAAGCGCGGCAGCATGTTGACCAGGGTGGTCTTGCCGCTGCCCGAGCGCCCGACCAGGGCCACGGTCTGGCCCGGCTCGACCAGGAACGACACGGCGCTGACGGTATCGCGGTCGGCATCCGGGAAGCGGTGGCTGACCGCGCGGAACTCGACCTTGCCGCGCACCGGTTCGGGCAAGGCGCGCGTGCCGGCGTCGGCCTCGGGCGTCTGGTCCACCAGGGTGAACACGCTTTCTGCCGCCACCAGCATTTTCTGCATCTTGCCGGCCAGGTTGGTCAGGCGCTTGATCGGATCGAAGATCTGCGCCAGCGCGGCCATGAACGAGGCGAAGCTGCCCACGGTAAGCGCGCCGCTGTTGGCCTGGCTGAGGGCCACGGCGATGACCGCGCCCACGGCGACCGAAATGCAGACCTGCGTAAGCGGCGTAAGCGCCGCGTCGGCGGTGGCGCTGCGCATCGCGAAGCGGCGCAGGCGCGAGTTGACGAAGTCGAAGCGGCGGCGCTCGGCGTCATAGCCATCGAACAGCTTGATGACGCGTTGCCCGTCTATGCCCTCGCTGACCACGCGGGTGAGCTCGGCGTTCATGTTGACGGTTTCGCGATTGATGCGGCGCAGCCGGCGCGTGAACGCGCGGGCGATGCCCACCGACACCGGCAACATGACGAGAATGATCAGCGTCAGCGCCCACGACATGTACAGCAGCACGCCGATCAGGGCGATGACGACCAGGGTTTCGCGCACCAGCACCGTGATGACGTCGGTGGCGTAGCCGGTGACGTTGCCCGCGTCGATGGTGAAGCGGTTGAGCAGCCGGCCGGTATCGCCGCGCTTGAAGTCGGCGTCGGGCAGGCCCAGCAGGCGCTCGAACATCTCGCCCCGGATGCCGCGCAGCACGTTGTTGGCCACCCAGGCCAGCAGGTAGTCGCTGAAGAAATTGCAGATTCCGCGCAGCAGGATCAGCCCCACCACCGCCAGCGGCAGGAACCAGACATAATGCGGTTTGGCGCCCGAGAAGCCATCATCGAGCAGCGGTTTCATGATGACTGCCAGCGTGGGCTGGGTCGCGGCGGCGCCGGCCATCAGCAGGACGGCCAGCACCAAACCCTTCCAGTAAGAGCCTACGCGGCTGTAGACCCGCTTCCAGAGTTCGGCCTTGACCGGCTGGGAGCCGGCGGGCGCATTGCGTGCGGCAGAATTCAAGGAAACACTCGCTTTAATACAATCGTGCCCGGGATTGTACCGTCGGCCACCCGCCGCCCGACAACCGTCCGGCCGACCCGGCCGCCACGCCAGCATGCCACGCACACTCCGATGACCACCATTTCATGCATTTATGTCCGCCTGCCCAACTGGATCGGCGATGTTTGTATGAGCCTGCCCAGCCTGCGCGCCCTGCGGGACAGCGGCGTGCCGCTGGTCATCTGCGCGCGCCCCTGGGCGCGCGACCTGCTGGCCGGCGTGCCGAAGCGGGATTTCCTGCCCATGACCGGCAAGGTGCTGCGCGACCGGGCCGCGGTGGCCGCGCACCGGCGCGCCCTGGGCGGCGGCGCCACGCGCGGCCTGCTGCTGCCGGACTCGCTGTCGAGCGCCGCGGTGTTCCGGCTGGCTGGCGTACCCTGCGCGGGCTACCGCGACGATGGCCGCAGCCCGCTGCTGCGCTGGCCGGTGGACAAGCCTGGCGCCGGCCTGCACGCGGTGCAGTCGTGGCACAACCTGACCCGCGCGGCCCTGCAGCGCTGGGGCTTGCCGGCCGGACCCGCCGAGCCGGGCACGCTTGGCCTGCCGCTGACGCAGGCGCATCGCGACGCGGCCGGGCAATTGCTGCAGGAGCAGCAGCTGGCCGGACGGCCGTTCGTGCTGATCGCCCCCACCGCCACCGGCCTGCACAAGGGCAAGGTCAAGGTATGGCCGGGCTTCGACGTCCTGACCCGGGCCCTGCAGGAACGGGGCCAGACCGTGGTAATGTGCCCTCCACCGGCCGAAGTCGCCGAGGCCCGCCGCAACGCGCCCTCCGCCACGCTGCTGCCGCCGCTGGGGCTGGGCGCCTTCGCCGCCCTGGCGCAGCGCGCCGCCCTGGTTGTGTGCAATGATTCAGGCGTATCCCATGTGGCGGCGGCGGTCGATGCCCGCCAGTTGACGCTGTTCGGCGTGACCCGCCCGGGGCGCACCGGCCCGTGGTCGCCCGGGGCGGTCTGCCTGGGCTCCGAAACACACTGGCCGGAGCCAGAACAAGTAATGGAAAAATCGCTCGAACTACTGAGCGGCGCGTAAACCCAACCCGACATGGCCATATCGAGTTTCCTCACCAATCTGATCATTCCCCTGAATCTGTGCCTGACGCTGGTCGTCCTCGGCCTGGTGCTGGGCCTGTTCCGCCTGCGCAAGACGGGCGCGGCCCTGATCGCCGGCGGCCTGCTGTGGGCCCTGGCCTGGTCGCTGCCGGCCACCTCGCTGTGGCTCGGGGGGGCGCTGGAGTCGCGCTACCCGCACCTGCCTCCCGAGCAGTCGCCCACCGCCGACGCCATCGTGGTGCTGGGCGGCAACACCGCCAATGGCCGGGCCAACTGGTTCCTGCCCTACGACAAGGAAACCGCGGTGGTGCGCGTGGACACCGCCACCGAGCTGTTCCAGGCCGGCCGCGCGCCCAAGGTGGTGCTGTCGGGCGGCGCGCTCGAAGGCGACATCAGCGAAGCGCGCGGCATGGCCTACCGGATGCGCCAGCATGGCGTGCCGGAAAGCGCGCTGATCCTGGAGAACGCCAGTCGCACCACCTACGAAAACGCGGCGCTGACGGAAGACACGCTGCGCCAGCACGGCATCCAGAAGGTGTTGCTGGTGACTTCCGCGCTGCACATGCCGCGCGCCATGGCGGCATTCTCCAAGCAGGGGGTGCAGGCAATCGCCGCGCCCGCGCCGCCGCAGATCGTGGCGCCGGCCGACGGCTTGCTGTCGCCCTGGCTGCCCGACCAGCGCAGCTTCGACGCCAGCCGTTCCATCATCAAGGAATACGCCGGCCTGTTCGTCTACTGGCTGCGCGGCTGGGTGTAACGCCATGCCCGCCACGCTGTCGTGCCGGCCCGGCTGCGGCGCCTGTTGCATCGCGCCGTCGATTTCCAGCCCGCTGCCCGGGCTGCCCGAGGGCAAGCCGGCGGGCGTGCCCTGCCCCCATCTGACGGCCGAGCTGCGCTGCGCGATTTTCGGGCGCCCGGAGCGCCCTGCCGTGTGCAGTGGACTGCAACCCGCGGCCGATATGTGCGGCGCCGATCGCGGGCACGCCATCGCCTGGCTGGCCAGGCTGGAGGAGGCGACGGCGCCCGCCGGCGCGTGATTCAGCCGGCCGCGCGTTCGCGCAGCAAGGTTTCGTACAAGGTCTCGTAGCGGGCGGCGACCGCCTCCCAGCTCTGCGCGCGCGCCAGCGCCAGGCCGGCGGCCGACAGCGCGGCGCGCACGGGCGCATCCTCGCCGATCGCGGCCACGGCGCGCGCCACCTCGGCGCCGTCGCGCGGGTCGCGCAGGATCAGCGCATCGCGGCCATCGGCCAGGTACTGCGCAAAACCGCAATAATCGGCGCTGCTGACCACTACGGGCAAGCCATGCGACATGGCTTCCAGCGGCGCCATGCCGTAGCTGTCGTTGAGCGTCGGGTGCACGTAGATGTCGGCTGCCTCGTAGTAGGGCGCGACGCCCGGCGTGGGATCGACGAGATGGACGCGGCCATCGGGCAGCCCGCTGTCGCCGACGCACTGGCGTGCCGGGCCGTCGGCGCCGACCACCAGCAGGCGGTAGCGGTCCGGCAATTGCGCCAACGCGGCCAGCAGCGCCGGCAGCCCCTTGCGCAGCGGGTTGCGCGCCACCAGCAGGCACGCCAGGTCGTCCTCGCCCCAACCCAGCGCGGCGCGCGTGGCGGCCCGGCGCGCCGGGTCGGCCGGCGCGGGCAACTGCACGCCGGGGGGAATCGTCTCCATGGGCAGGCCCACGCCGTAGGCGTCGCGCATCTGCTCGACGATGAGCTCGGACACCGCCACCACGCGCTTGCCCGGCCGTTGGGCCACGCGGGCTTTTTCCAGCGCCAGGTAGGTGGCCACCCGCGGGCTGGTCCAGGCCGTCAGGCGCCGGCCCAGCCCCGGCCGGCACAGCCAGTTGTAGCGCACGGGCGTGACGTGCATGACCTGCACATCGCCCGCCCCCCCGTTCATGTGGGAATGGACAATGTCGAAACCCTCGCGCGTCAGGCGCGCCGCGCGCCAGGCGAAATACAGCACCCGCAGCCAACTGGGCAGGCGGCAGCTGACACGCACCGGCAGATAGGGCAAGGCGAGGTCGCTGTCGTATTCGCGCGCCACCACCGTGACATCGTGCCGCCGCGCCAGGACGCGCATCAATTCGACGCCGTAGGCTTCGGCGCCGCCGAAGCGATTGCCGAACCGGTCCACCAGCAGCGCAATGCGCAAGCGCCGCTTATCCGCGGCGGCGCCTGTCTTCATAGCCGGTAAGGGTCTTTTGCAGGAAGCGCAGCAAGTGGGTCGAGCGCGAAACCGTGACGCGCGGCAGGCCGAAGGGATCGTCTGCGGCCGAGGCCAGCCCGCGCACGGTCAGCGTGGCGTTGTCGTAGCCGGCTTCGCGCGCCATGGCGCGATGCTCGTCCGTGTGGTCGCCGTAGGGGTAGCAGAATGCCGTCACCGGCGCGCCCAGCACCTGTTCGAGTTCGTCCTTGGATTGGCGGATCTGGCGCCGCGCTTCGTCGGCGGCCATGCGCGGCAAGTGCACGTGGTCCAGCGTATGCGAGCCGACCTCGTTGCCGGCCTGGTGCCACTCGCGCATTTCCTGCGCGCTCATGAGCGCCGAGAACGGAATGCCTTTTTCGAGATCCCACACGTTGCCGCCATCGAGCTGATGGGCCACGAAATAGTTGGTGGCGGTAAAGCCCAGCTCGCCCAGCACGGGCATGGCGTTGCGATGCACGTTGCGGTAGCCGTCGTCGAACGTGATGCCGAATACCTTGCCGCTGCGCTCTCCGCGCAGGTAGGGCATCAGGTCGCGCATGGACAGGCCTCGATAGCCGAAGCGCCGCAGCCAGGTCATCTGGCGGCGGAAGCTGGCGGGATGGACCGTCAGTCCGCGATACGGCGTGCCGCGTGGCGCCGGCTCGCCGATCTGGTGGTACATGAGGATGGGGATAGGCATGATGCCGAATTATATGGGGATCGATGCCGGCCAAGCCCGCTCAAGATTCCCTCAATGCTGCCGTTAAGTCGATCGGAAATGACAGGGGCGAGCGACAACGCCACAATATGTCAAATTGAATCAAATAAAGTATAATTATAACAAAACAAGCACCTTGTAAAAGAACCGACGCCACGACCGGCGCCGCCCCCATGCAGAGACAAGCAGTCCCGGCGCGCCACCGACGCGCGCCTCGCTCGATTCCCCGCCAGCCCGCCCCACGCCGCGAACGCCTGCCCGATCGCTAGGCGTCCGCCGCCGCCGTGCCGGACCGCGCCCCCGCGCGCCGCGTCCACGCCCTCTTCCCGCCTCCCGTATTGCCATGACCCGCTTCCTGCAAGCCTGGGTGCCGCTTCTCGTTGCCGGCATCGCTCCGATCTGGATCCAAGCCCGCCTGCATGGCGACACCTTCTCGCCGCGCGTCTATCTGCTGGGCGTTACCCTGATGCTGGCCTGCGCCCTGTTGTGGCGGCGCGCCTGGACGCGGCCGGCGGCCGTGCTGTTGTGCGTCGGCGTGGCGACGAACCTGGGGCTGGCGCAATTCAGCTACCAGGCCTATGGCCAGCGCTTCAACTTCGGTTTCGCCTACAGCATTCTGACGACGAACTACGACGAGACCGTCCAGATGCTCACCCTGCACTGGCGCTCGGCCGCGCTGACCCTGGCGGTGCTGGCGCTGCTGCTGTGGGTGGTGCGGCGCGCCGCGCGCGAATTGCCCACGCGTTGGCTGGCCTTGGGCGCGGCCGCCACCGCGCTGGTCTTTTTCGGTTCGTGGCTGCGCTATGAGCTGGCGATGCGCGGCGCGGCCGATGAGTACTACCCGTCGATCGAGCGCACGGTTTCGCGCTCGCCGATGTTCAACATGCGCTATTTCATCCAGGCCAGCTACGACCAGTCGCTGCTCGACACGGCGAACCGGCACCGCGTCACGCACCCGCTGACCCGGCGCGACACCGGCATCGACACTTATGTCGTCGTGGTGGGCGAATCGGCGCGGCGCGCCAATTGGGGGCTGTACGGCTACCCGCGCGACACCACGCCGCGGGCGGCGGCGGAACGCGACCGCATGACGCTGTATACCCGGGCCGCCGCGCCCGCGCCGCTGACCATCATGGCGGTACCGCTGACCCTGAGCGCGGCCACGGTGGACCGCTACGACCCGCGCCTGTTCGGCGACAACGTGGTGGCGCTGGCCGGCGATGCGGGATTCCGCACTTACTGGCTGAGCAACCAGGCCAGGCTGGGCCGCTATGACACGCCCGTCACGGCCATGGCCAACATGGCCCACTTCAAGACCTGGGCCGACGCACCGTACGACGAGGCCTTGCTGCCGCTGCTGGACGCGGCGCTGGCCGAGCCAGGCAGGAAAGTGGTCTTCCTGCATATCAATGGCAATCACGACAACTACTGCACGCGTTACCCGGAATCGGCCACGGTGTACCAGGGCGGCGCGCGCTACGAGGACTGCTACGACAATTCCATCCGCTATGTGGACGCGCTGCTGGGCGCGGTGATGGACCGGCTGCGCGAGCGGCGCGCCTCCTTGCTGTTCTACCCCGACCACGGCCTGGAGCGCCACGAAAGCGTGCTGGGCACGTTCTACCACGGCGGCGTGCGGCCCTCGCGCGAGGCTTACGACATTCCGATGTTCATCTGGAACAGTCCCGCCGCGCCAGCCCGGGCGCGGCGCGAATACGACGCGCCCTATTCCACCGAGGACAACTACGGGCTGATCCTGGACTGGCTGGGCGTGGCGACCGGGGTGGACGATTGCAAGCACCGGCCCGCCGCCCCGGCTTGCGCGGGCCGGCCGGTACGGGTGATCGACGCCAGGCGCGACGTGTATGCGTACGCCGAACTGGCGCCGCACCCGGATGGCCGCCGTCCGGCCACGCCGCCGCGCGTGGGGCCGCGCGCTCAGGCGCCCAACGTGCGCTGATAGACGTCCAGCGTGGCCTGCGCGAAATCGCGCAGGCCGAACTCGCGCTCGGCCGTGGCGCGCGCCTGGCGGCCCATTTCGGCCACGCGCTCCGGCTGCTCCAGCATCTCGCGCAACACGGCCGCGATGGCCGGCACGTCGCGCACCGGCACGACCCAGCCATCCCGGCCCGCCGTGATGTTCTCGGGCAACCCGCCGGCGTCGCTGGCCAGCACCGGCCTGCCCAGCGCCATCATTTCGCGGCAGGCGAACGACAAGGCCTCGCGGTACGACAGCACATAGCCCGCATCGCAGGCGCCCAGCGCCTCGCGCACGTCGTCGAGCAGGCCGGGAAACACCATCTGGTCCTGCATGCCGTGCTCGCGCACGCGATCCAGCTTGGCCTGGCTGGGCGGATCGCCGGCCACCAGGATGCGGACGCGCTCGCGCAGCGGCGCGGGCAGACTGCCCGCGGCGGCCACCAGGTCGAGCCAGCCCTTGTCGTAATCGGTGCCGCCCGCGCTGCCCAGCAGCAGTTGGCCCCGCCAGTCCGGGCCGAAGTAGCGCTCGCGCCATTGCGCGGCGGTCGCGGCGTCGGGCGGCGCGTAGTAATCGGTGTCAATGCCGTGGCGCACGGTGGTGATGGGGTGGCGGCGGTACGGCGAATCGGCCAGCAGGCCGTGCACATAGGCGCTGACGGCAATGCTGTGATCGGTGGCCAGCGCGGCGCGCAGGCGATTGCCCAGGCTGCCCAGGGGATGGTCGTTGTGCTTGGTGAAGACGATGCGCGGACGGCGGCGCAGCCCCAGCGTGGCCAGCATGACCTGCTTGTGATCGGCCGAGCCATTGCAATGGATGATGTCGTAGCCGCCCTCGGCGATCAGCCGGCGCAGCGCCGCCCGGTCATGGAACCAGGACGACAGCCGCGTGGTGTACTGCATGTCCACCACCTCGACGCCGGGAATCTCGCGGGCATAGCGGTACAGCCGGCTGGTGCCGGGCACCGCCACGGTCAGCGAGTGCTCGGGCGCCAGCGCGCGCGCCAGGTTGATGACATAGGTGACATGGCCGCCGCCGTTGCGGCCATGGAAATTGGTGTACAGGATCTTCACTTGCGTGGCTCGGACAGGAACATCAGCTTGGCATAGCGGAAGAAGCTGCCGGCGGCGGCCGTCACGGCCAGGACCAGCCCGTGGCGCCCGTCCAGGAAGCCGCGCCGGATCAGGTAGATGCGCACGAAGGTCCAGAAACCGTGGCCCAGCGCCGAGAACACCGTGGCGCGCTTGCCGCGCGCATGCATCATCGCGGCCGCATCCGAGGAATAGCGGTTGACCTTGGCGATGAGGGCGTCGAAATTGTTGTACGGGTAGTGCAGGAAGTGCCCGCGCAGGCGCGCGGGCTGGCCCCGCGCCGGCACGACGCGCTCGTGCACGGCCGCATCGGTGAACCGCGCGCTGCCGCGCCGGAACAGGCGCAGCACGTAATCGGGCCACCAGCCGCTGTGGCGGATGAAGCGGCCGCAGAAATCCGACAGCCGGGCGATTTCGTAGCAATCGGCGCTGGCGCCGGCCATGGCGGCCTGGATCTCGCCCGCCAGTTCGGGCGTGACGCGCTCGTCGGCATCGATGGACAGCACCCAGTCGCCCGTGGCCAGGTCCAGGGCGCGGTTCTTCTGCGGTCCGAATCCCGGCCAGTCCGGCGTGACTTCGACACGCGCGCCGAAATCGCGCGCCAGCTCGACGGTGTTGTCGGTGCTGCCCGAGTCGACCACGATGAACTCGTCGGCGAAGGCCACGGACTCCAGGCACGCCAGGATATTGGCCGCTTCGTTCTTGGTAATGATGATGACCGACAGCGTCATGCGCGCCTCCTCAGCTTTTTCTTCCAGGCCTTCCAGGCGTGATAGCGCGGGCCGATCCAGGGATGGCGCGCCAGCCAGATGCGGCGGTTGAGCCAGCCGCCGGCGCGGTTGCGCACCGCGAAGCGGTATATGTGCTCGCGATCGCCGCCCGGGACGTTCTGCCCCAGGGCGTCGGTGGTGTAGAGATGGCGAAAGCCGGCCTCGCGCGCCGCCTGGACATAGTCGGCGTCGAAATAGCCCTGGGGCCAGCACAGGTGGTCGCTGACCTCGCCCAGCCGGGCCTGCAGCGCCTGGCGCGAATCGGCCAGCTCCTGGGCGATATGGGCGCGCTTGGCGTCCACGTCGGGGCCGCACTGCTTGTCCCAGCGCGTATGGGTGTGGGTGTGCGAATGCACCTCGAAGGTACCGGCCGCCAGCATGGCCTGCACTTCGCTCCAGCGCAGCATGACCTCGTCGGCGCGTCCGGCGGCGATCAGGCGCTTGCTTTCGTCGTGGTCGGGCGCGGGCGGCAGCGGCTGTCCCTGCCCGGCGCAGGGCCGCGCCGGACCGTCGCCGAGCAGGCCGGTGATCAGGAACAGCACGGCCTTCATGCCGTGGCGCTGCAGGACAGGGTGTGCATACACCCAGTTGTTCAGGTATCCATCGTCGAAAGTGATCAGCACCGACTTCTCGGGCACCGGGGCGCCGTCCAGGTAGGCGGCGAATTCGGCCGTGCCCAGCGAACGGTAGCCGGCCCGCGCCAGCGCGGCGATCTGTTGCTCGAACACCTCCGGCGTGGCGGCGATCATGCCGCCGGCCGGGGTGACGTGGTGGTACATCAGCACCGGGACGTTGGGCGCGTTACGCATGGCCGCGCTCCGCCAGCCACTGCCGGTAGATCGCCTCGGTGCGCTCGGCCAGGCGTTCGGGGGCGAATACTTTTTCGTCGCGCACCATGCGCCGGCCGGCCTCGCCCATGCGGCGGCGCAGCGCCCGGTCGTCGATCAGGCGGCGCAGCGCCGCGCCCAGCGCCGCCGGGTCGCCCACCGGCACCAGGATGCCGGTCTCGCCGTCGCGCATCATCTCGGACACGCCGCCCACGTCGGTGCCGACCACCGGCAGGCCACAGGCCTCGGCTTCGACATAGACCGTGCCCGACGCCTCCTGGCGGGTGGCCAGGGCGAACAGGTCGAAACCGGCCAGCAGGTTGGGGACGTCGTTGCGCGTGCCCATCAGGTGGATGCGCGCCTGCAGGCCCAGCTCGGCCACATAGGCCTGGGTCTGCTCGAACACCGGCGAGCCGCCGCCGACGAACACCAGGTGCAGGTTGGCACGCTCGGCCATCAGCGGCCGCATGGCGTCGATCAGCTCGCGGTGCCCCTTGGTGGCGCGCATCACCGCCACGCAGCCGACCACGATGTCCTCGGCCGCCAGGCCCAGTTCGTCGCGCAGGGTCGAGCGTTCGATGGGGGGCGGCAGCACGATGGGCGAATAGATCGTGGCGATGTGGCCGGCGGGCACGCCGCGCTCGATGAGGTGCTGGCGCACGTGGTCGCTGACCGTGGTGACGCGATGCGGCAGGCCGGTATACGACCAGAGCGAGCCGACCTTGTTGGACAGGTGACGGGTGCGCACGATCAGCGGCGTGCCCGCCAGCCGGCCGGCGGCCGCGGCGATCACGGTATCGCGCCGGCTGTGGGTGTTCAGCACGTCGTAGCGGCGCTGGCGCAGCAGGCGGCGCAGGCTCAGCACGCCGCGCAGGTAATTGCCCGGCCCGTCCATTTCCAGCGTGTGCACGGTGAAGCCGGCCTCGGCCAGGCGGCGCGCCAGCTGCGCCTGCGGCTGGCAGATGGCCTCCATGTGATGGCCGCGCTCGCGCATGGCCGTCATTTCCTTGAAGATGCGCCCTTCCTGGCCGCCGAAACTGGTGGCGGCTTCGGAGTGCACGATACGCAATGGCCGCATCAGTAGGTAACCTCGACGCCGTCGGGCTTGGCCCAGTCGTTCAGGTTCTCGAGCAGCGTGTCGGCCATGCGCACGCGCCAGTCTTCGCCCAGCCGCACCGTGCACAGGAAATTGTTCTTGCGGTAGACCACGTCCACCGGCACGCCGGGCACGCCGTTCTCGGGCTCGGCCCGGAACGGGTTGAGCAACTGGCGCAGGCGCGCCGCGTCGGCCTGGCCGTTGAGCCGGATGCGCAGCGATTTGGCGCGCGCCTCGCGCGCCAGCTGCAGGTCGTACAGCTGCTCGGCCACGATGCGCATGCCGCCGGAGTATTCGTCGTTGCTGACCTTGCCCTGCACCACCAGCAACTGGTCTTCGCGCAGGCGGCTGCGATGCTTCTCGTACAGCTCGTTGAACACCGAGATCTCGATCTGCGCCGTGCCGTCGTCAAGCACGGCGAACACCATCTTGCCGCGCCGCGTCATCATGGTGCGCACGCCGGCCAGCACCCCGCACATCCATTGCAGGTCGCGCTGCGGCTCCAGGCGCGCCAGCTGCATCGGCACGATGCGCCGCACCTCGTCGCGCCAGGCGTCGAACAGGTGGCCGCTGAAGTAATAGCCCAGCGCCGTCTTTTCCTCGGTCAGGGTGGTGTGCAGGTTCCAGGGCGCCACCTTGGTCAGTTCGCCGGCGACCACGTCGCCGCTGTCGTCGCCGAACAGCGACGCCTGGTTGGCGCTGCGCGCGGCCTGCTCGGCGGCTTCCATCGCCGTGCCGACCGAGGCCAGCATGGCGGCGCGGTTGGGTTCGATGGTGTCGAACGCGCCGGCCTTGATCAGGGCCTCGATGGTGCGCCGGTTGACCGCGTGCTTGCTGACGCGCCGGCAGAAGTCGAACAGGTTGGCGAACGGGCCGCCTTCCTGGCGCGCGCGCAGGATTTCCTCGACCGCGCCCTGCCCGGTGCCCTTGACCGCGCCCAGGCCGTAGCGCATGGTGCGCGGCGGCTTGCCCTGCTCGGTGTGCTTGTCGGCCACCGGTTCGAAACGATAGCCCGAGGCGTTGACATCGGGAGGCAGCACCTCGACGCCGTTGTCCTGCGCATCGCGCACGAAGATCTGCACCTTGTCGGTATCGTCCATATCGGACGACAGCGTGGCGGCCAGGAACTCGGTGGGATGGTAGGCCTTCAGCCATGCGGTCTGGTAGGCGATCAGCGCATAGGCGGCCGAGTGCGACTTGTTGAAGCCGTAGCCCGCGAACTTCTCCATCAGGTCGAACAGCTTGACCGCCAGGTCGGGATCGTGCCCCTTCTCGCGCGCGCCCTGTTCGAACAGTTCGCGGTGCTTGGCCATTTCCTCGGGCTTTTTCTTGCCCATGGCGCGCCGCAGCAGGTCGGCGCCGCCCAGCGAGTAGCCGCCGATGATCTGCGAGATCAGCATCACCTGTTCCTGGTAGACGATGACCCCATAGGTGCTGCGCAGGGTGCCTTCCAGGTCCGGGTGGAAATAATCGACCGCGGCGCGGCCGTGCTTGCGGTTGACGAAATCGTCCACCATGCCGGATTCCAGCGGCCCCGGACGGTACAGGGCCAGCATGGCGATGATGTCTTCGAAAGTGCTGGGGCGCAACTTCTTCAGCAGCTCTTTCATGCCGCGCGATTCAAGCTGGAACACCGCGGTCGTGTTGGCGTCGCACAGCACCTTGTACGCGGCCTGGTCGTCCAGCGACAGGGCCATGACGTCGAAGTCGCGCTTGTCGGCGTTGAACTGGCGCACGAAGCGCACCGCCCAGTCCAGGATGGTCAGGTTGCGCAGGCCCAGGAAGTCGAACTTCACCAGGCCGGCCGCCTCGACGTCATCCTTGTCGAACTGCGAAACCGCGCTGTTCTCCTGGCCGGGCTGGCAATACAGCGGGCAGAAATCGGTCAGCTTGCCCGGCGCGATCAGCACCCCGCCGGCGTGCATCCCGATGCTGCGCGTCAGGCCTTCGAGCGGGCGCGCCAGGTCGACCAGGGCGCGCACTTCCTCTTCCTGCTCGTAGCGGTCCTTGAAGGCCGGCTCGTCCTTGAGCGTGCGCTCCAGCGTCCACGGATCGGCCGGGTTGAACGGGATCAGCTTGGACAGGGCATCGCAGAACAGGTAGGGCATGTCCAGCACGCGGCCGGCATCGCGCACCACCGCCTTGGCGCCCAGGGTGCCGAAGGTGGCGATCTGGCTGACCGCCTCGCGCCCGTACTTCATCTTGACGTAGTCGATGACCCGTTCGCGGTTGTCCTGGCAGAAGTCGATGTCGAAGTCGGGCATCGATACCCGTTCGGGGTTCAGGAAGCGCTCGAACAGCAAGTCGTAGCGGATCGGGTCCAGGTCGGTGATGCCCAGCGCATAGGCCACCAGCGAGCCGGCGCCCGACCCCCGCCCCGGGCCGACCGGAACGCCGTTGTTCTTGCCCCAGTTGATGAAGTCCTGCACGATCAGGAAGTAGCCGGGAAAGCCCATCTGGATGATGGTCTTGCACTCCCAGCGCAGCCGCTCGTAGTACTGCTCGCGCTTGGCGTTGCGCTCGGCCTCGTCGGGGAACAGGAACTGCAGGCGCTTTTCCAGGCCTTCCTCGGACAGCTGGACCAGGTAATCGTCCAGCGTCACGCCTTCCGGCGTGGGGAAATTCGGCAGGCGCGGCTTGCCCAGCACCAGGGTGAGGTTGCAGCGCCGCGCGATCTCGACCGTATTGGCCAGCGCCGAAGGCACGTCGGCGAAGCGGCGCGCCATTTCCTCGGAGCTGAGCAGGTATTGGTCCTGCGTGTAGCGCCGCACCCTCCGCGGATTGGCGAGGATCTCGCCTTCGGCGATGCACACGCGCGCCTCATGCGCCTGGAACTCGTCGCGGTCCAGGAACTGCACCGGATGGGTGGCCACCACCGGCAGCCCCGCCTCGGCGGCCAGCCGCATGGCGGCCTGGGTATAGGTTTCGTCGCCGTCAAAGCCGGCGCGCTGCAATTCGATGTAGTACGAACCCGGAAACAACTGGCCCCATTGACGCGCCAGCGACAGCGCCGTGACGGCATTGCCGGCTTCCAGCGCCTGGCCGACATCGCCGCCACGCGCGCCCGACAGCACGATCAGCCCTTCCTGGCCCTGCAGCCATTCGCGGCGCACCTCGGCGCGCCCCTTGTACTGGTTTTCCAGGAACGAACGCGTCAGCAGCTCGCACAGGTTGAGGTAGCCCTGGTGGTTGCGCACCAGCAGCAGGAGACGGAACGGCTTTTCGCGGTCATCGTCGTTGGTCAGCCAGATATCGCTGCCGGCCACCGGCTTGACGCCGGCGCCGCGCGCGCCCTTGTAGAACTTGATCAGGCCGAAGATATTCGACAGATCCGTCAGCGCCACGGCTGGCTGGCCCAGCTTGGCCACGCGCTTGATCAGATCGGAAATGCGCACGATGCCATCCGAGACGGAAAACTCGGAGTGGACGCGCAAATGTACAAATGGGGGCGGATTTGTTACGGCTTCGGACAT
Organism: Bordetella genomosp. 6; assembly: GCF_002119705.1. Lineage (NCBI taxonomy): Bacteria > Pseudomonadati > Pseudomonadota > Betaproteobacteria > Burkholderiales > Alcaligenaceae > Bordetella > Bordetella genomosp. 6. The sequence continues at coordinate 1,557,570 of NZ_CP021107.1, read as the reverse complement.
GTCCGGAATTGTACCCAGTCGGGGCAGCCGACGGCGCGATTTCACCCCTCGTCCGGACCCGCCGCGCCGCCGCCTGTGTAACAATACCTGATTACCGATTTATCCCACGGATGCCGCAACGGCATCCTCTGCGCACCATGAAATGGCTGATCCCGGGCCTATGGCTGGCCTCTATCCTGTTTGCCCACTTCCGCGGCCGCGTGCGGCTGTCGCTGTCGCGCCAGATGCTGGACCACTCCGTGCTGCTGGCGCCGGTCAACGCCTTCATGGTGCTGACCTCGCGCGTGCCCACCACCCCGTACCTGACCACCAGCGAAATCCCCGAGCTCAAGGTGCTGGACGACAACTGGGAAACCATTCGCGACGAAGCCCTGAAGATGGCCGAGCTGCGCCGCATCAAGGCCGCCGAGCGCCATGACGACATCGGCTTCAACTCGTTCTTCAAATACGGCTGGAAGCGCTTCTACCTGAAGTGGTACGACGCCCGCCACCCATCGGCCGAGGAGCTCTGCCCCAAGACCGTGGCCATCCTCAAGAGCCTGCCCAAGGTCAAGGCGGCCATGTTCGCCGAACTGCCGCCGGGCGGCAAGCTGAACCCGCACCGCGACCCCTTCTCGGGCTCGCTGCGCTACCACCTGGGCCTGGCCACGCCCAACGACGACCGCTGCTACATCGCCGTCGACGGCGAAAGCTACAGCTGGCGCGACGGCGAAAGCGTGGTGTTCGACGAAACCTATGTGCACGAAGCGCACAACAAGAGCGAAGGCAATCGCATCATCCTGTTCTGCGACGTCGAGCGCCCGCTCAAATGGCGCTGGGCGGAGGCCTTCAACCGCTGGTTCGGCCGCGTGGTCATGTCGGCCGCCAGCTCGCCCAACGACGCCGGCGACCAGACCGGGGCCATCAACAAGCTGACCCACGCGCACTGGGTCATCGACCAGAAGCGCAAGCAGTTCAAGGCCTGGAACCGCACCGTCTACAAAGCCACCAAGTGGGGCCTGATCGCCCTGCTGGTCATCGGCTTCCTGGCCCTCTGAAGCCACAGGCGCCTGTCCCCGCGGGGACAGGCGCCTGTGGGACAGCCCCCTACCGCCGCAACGACTCCCAGGCTTTCATCAGGCGCTTGACCGAGACCGGCATGGGGGTACGCAACTCCTGGGCGAACAGGGCGACCCGCAGTTCTTCCAGCAGCCAGCGGAATTCGTCCAGGCGCGGATCGGGCGCGCCCTTCAGCGCGCTGCGCGCGCGCTGGTACTGGGTGAGGATGGGCGCCATCTCGCCCATCAGGCGGGCGTCGCGCGCCGGATCCGCGCGCAGCTTGTCGATGCGCGCCACCGCCGCCTTGAGATAGCGCGGATAGTGCGCCAGCTGCGCATAGGGCGTATCGCGCACGAACCATTTGGGCATCAGCACGCCCAATTGCTGCTGCAGGTCGGCATAGGCCGCCGCGTGCGGCCTGGCCTGCGGCAGCTTGCGCTGCAGGGCGCCGTACTCGGCCAGGATGGCATGCGCCATGCGCGCCACTTCCTGCGCCAGCAACCCCAGCCGGCCCTTGCCCTCCTGCCGGCGCGCCTCGAACTGCCGTTCATCGACCGGCCAGGGTTCGGCCAGGCAGGCCTGCGCCAGCGCGCAATCGATGATCTGGTCGCGCAGCTCTTCCTGCGTGCCCAGGGCCATGTACAGCATGCTCATCTTCGTCAGGTCGGCCAGGTTCTTTTCCAGGAACTTGACCTGCTCGCGCAAGGCCAGCCGGAACAGCCGCAGCAGGCCGGCACGATGGTGGCGGCGCGCCTCGTCGGGGTCGTCGAACACGTCGAGATCGCAATGCGCGCCCCGGTCGACCAGCGCCGGGTAGCCGATGACGGATCGCCCGCCGCGCTTGATCTCCATGATCTCGGGCAAGGGGCCGAACGACCAGGATGTCAGGTTCTCGTGCGCCAGCGCTTGCGCCACGTCCGAGTCGCGCGCCGCCAGTTGCTGGAAGGTCGCCTGGGCCTGCTTGCCCAATTCGGCCTTGAGCTGCGCCAGGTTGCGCCCGGCGGCCAGCATCCGGCCATGCTCGTCGACCACCTTGAAATTCATGAACAGGTGCGCCGGCAGCGTTTCCAGCTTGAAGTCGCCAGGCGCCGGACGCACCTGTACCTGGTCCCACATGTCGGCGATCAGCGCATCGACCAGGCCTTGCTGCGGGTCGGCCTGGCGCTCGTACCAGCGCTCGTAGAAGCCCGCCGCGTAGTCGGGCAGCGGCACGCAATGGCGGCGCAGCTTCTGCGGCAGCGACTTGAGCAGCAGATGGGCCTTTTCCTTGAGCATGCCCGGCACCAGCCATTCGCAGCGCTGCGCGTCGATCTGGTTGAGCGCGAACAGGGGCACCGACAGCGTGACGCCGTCGCGCGGCGAGCCCGGCTCGAAGTGATAGTCCAGCGGCATCGCCACGCCCTGCCACTCGACTTTCTTGGGAAAGACGTCGGTCGTTACGCCGGCCGCCTCGTGGCGCATCAGTTCGTCGCGCGTCAGCAGCAGGCGCGCGGCGGCCGCCTTGTCCAGGCCGTTCACCCACTTTTCCAGGCTGGCGGTCTGCGAGATGTCGGCCGGCAGCTGGCGATCGTAGAACGCGTAGATCAGTTCGTCGTCGACCAGGATGTCGGGACGGCGCGTTTGATGCTCCAGCTTCTCGATCCCGGCGATCAGCTTGCGGTTGTGGGCCACGAACGGCAGCCGAGTGTCGATCTCGCCGGGCACCAGGGCCTGGCGGATGAACAGTTCGCGGGCGTGCTGCGGGTTGATGCGGCCGTAGTGCACCCGCCGGCCGTTGTACACCAGCAGGCCATACAGGGTGGCGCGCTCGTTGGCGACCACCTGCCCGGCTTTCTTCTCCCAGCGCGGGTCGGACCAGTTGCGGCGCAGCAGGTGCGCGGCGGCGCGCTCCAGCCACACCGGCTCGATGCGCGCCACGCAGCGCGCGTACAGGCGCGTGGTTTCGACCAGCTCGGCGGCGACGATCCAGCGCCCGGCCTTCTTGACCAGGCGCGAGCCGGGATGGATGTGGAAACGGATCTCGCGCGCGCCGTGGTACTGGCCGCCCTCCTCGCCCTTGAAGCCGATATTGCCCAGCAGGCCCGACAGCAGCGCCATGTGCAGCTGCTCGTAGGTGGCCTCGCTCTGGTTCAGGCGCCAGCCCTGTTCGCCCACCAGCGCGGCCAGCTGGGTATGCACGTCGTGCCATTCGCGCAGGCGCACCGGCGACAGGAAGTTCTGGCGCAGCAGCGCCACCAGCTTGCGCTGGGACGCCTTGTGCTGCACCTGCTCGCCATACCAGCGCCACAGTTTCAGGAACGACAGGAATTCGGACTTGTCGTCGGCGAACTTGGCGTGCGCGTTCTCCGCCGCCTCGCGTTCGGCCATCGGACGGTCGCGCGGGTCCTGCACCGACAGGGCGGCGGCGATGATGAGCATCTCGGCCAGACATTGCTGTTCGCGCGCGGCCAGGATCATGCGGCCGATGCGCGGGTCCACCGGCAGCTTGGCCAGTTCCTGGCCGGTGCGGGTCAGGCGGAACGCCGCGCCGCCGCCCGCCTCGGCGGCCTCGTCGTCGCCGGCGCCGGCCAGCTCGATGGCGCCCAGTTCCTGCAGCAGGTGGTAGCCGTCGGCCACGGCGCGTCCCGGCGGCGCCTCGACGAACGGAAACTGCTCGATGTCGTCCAGCTTGAGCGACTTCATGCGCAGGATCACCGACGCCAGCGAGGAACGCAGCACTTCCGGGTCGGTGAACGGCGCGCGGGCGTTGAAATCGGCCTCGTCGTAGAGGCGGATGCACAGCCCCGGGCCGATCCGGCCGCAGCGGCCGGCGCGCTGGTTGGCCGAGGCGCGGCTGACCGGCTCGATGCGCAACTGTTCGACCTTGTTGCGCCAGGAATAGCGCTTGACGCGCGCCAGGCCGCTGTCGACCACGAAGCGGATGCCCGGCACGGTCAGCGAGGTTTCGGCCACGTTGGTGGCCAGCACCACCCGCCGCGCATTGCCGCGCGGGTGGAATATCTGTTCCTGCTCGGCCTGCGACAGCCGCGCGTACAGCGGCAGCACTTCGGTGCCGACCGGATGGCGCTTGCGCAACGCCTCGGCCGACTCGCGTATTTCGCGCTCGCCCGGCAGGAACACCAGCACATCGCCGGGGCCGTGGCGCGCGCATTCATCGACCGCGTCGACGATGGCGTCGATCAGGTCGCGCTCTTCGTCGCCGGCGCTGCGTTCGCGGCCGCCCTTGGCGGGCGCGGCGGCCTCGTCGTCGGACATGGGAGGCTGCACCGGCCGGTAGCGCACCTCCACCGGATACAGGCGCCCCGACACCTCGATGACGGGCGCCGGATGCTCCGGGCCGGCGGCGAAGTGCCGCGCGAAACGCTCCGCGTCGATGGTGGCCGAGGTGATGATGACTTTCAGGTCGGGCCGGCGCGGCAGCAGCTGCTTGAGGTAGCCGAGCAGGAAGTCGATGTTCAGGCTGCGCTCGTGCGCCTCGTCGATGATGATGGTGTCGTAGCGGCGCAGCAGCGGATCGCGCTGCGACTCGGCCAGCAGGATGCCGTCGGTCATCAGCTTGATCGAGGCGTTCGGGCCGGTGCGGTCGTTGAAGCGCACCTGGTATCCCACCACTTCGCCCATCGGCGTGCGCAACTCCTCGGCGATGCGCTTGGCCACCGAGGTGGCCGCCAGGCGGCGAGGCTGGGTATGGCCGATCATCTTGCGCCGGCCGCGCCCGAGCTCCAGGCAGATCTTGGGCAGCTGGGTCGTCTTGCCCGACCCCGTCTCGCCGCTGACGATGACCACCTGGTGCGCGGCGATGGCGCGCGCGATTTCCTGGCGGCGCGCGCTGACCGGCAGGTCTTCGGGATAGGAAATCGCGGGAATCGGCCGCTCGGGGCGCGGTTCGGAACGCGCGGCGGCCGCGCGCTCGGGCGGACGGGAGGCTTCTGGCATTGACGAAATATCCGTTGAACCCGGCATTATAGGAGGCGCCGGCCAACCGGGAACCCGCGCGGCGCCCCTGCCCCCGGCGCGCGCCGGCCATATAATTTCCGCTGGCCGCACGATCGCGGCTGACCGGCGGCCATGCAAGACCGCTGCCCGCACCAAGACCACAGGAGTATTCCGACCATCATGCCCGACCTGGAACCAGACACCGTCTCCGCGCTCGAAGCCCCCGAATTCGCCCCCGCGCAATTCGTCCGATGGTTCCGCGAAGTGGCGCCCTACGTGCATGCGTTCCGAGGCAAGACCTTCGTGGTGGCGTTTGGCGGCGAACTGGTCCAGGCCGGCGCCCTCAATGTCCTGGTGCAGGACCTCTCCCTGCTGTCGGCCCTGGGCATCCACCTGGTGCTGGTGCACGGCTCGCGTCCGCAGGTCAATGAACAGCTGCGCCTGAAGGGCTACACCCAGCAGTTCGGCCGGGGCCTGGCGCCCACCGACCCGGCCGCGCTGGAATGCGCCAAGGAGGCGGCCGGCGAAATCCGCCTGGACATCGAGGCCGCCTTCAGCCAGGGCCTGCCCAACACGCCGATGTCGCATTCGCACATCCGCGTCCTGTCGGGCAACTTCGTCACCGCCCGCCCCACCGGCGTGGTCGACGGCATCGACTACAAGCACACCGGCCAGGTGCGCAAGATCGATGTCGACGCGCTCAAGTTCGCCATCGAGCAAGGCTCGGTGGTGCTGCTCTCGCCGCTGGGGTTCTCGCCCACCGGCGACGCCTTCAATCTGGCCATGGAAGACCTGGCCACCAGCGTGGCGGTGGCCCTGCGCGCCGAGAAACTGATCTTCCTGTCCGGCGCGCCCGGCGTGCTCGACGGCAACGGCGCGGTCGACACCGAGCTGGCCCGCGTGGACGCCGACGCCCTGCTGGCGCGCGGCGAGCTGGACGAGGACACCACCTACTTCCTGCAGCACGCCTCGCTGGCCGTCAAGCGCGGCGTGGCGCGCGCCCACCTGGTGCCCTACTCGCTGGACGGCAGCGTGCTGCTGGAGATCTTCACCCATGACGGCGTGGGCACCATGGTGGTCGAGGACACGCTGGACGACCTGCGCGCCGCCACGCTCGATGACGTGGGCGCCATCCTCAGCCTGATCGAGCCGCTGGAAGCCGACGGCACCCTGGTGCCGCGCCCGCGCAGCGCCATCGAGCGCGACGTGGAGCGCTTCACCGTGCTCGAGCACGACGGCGTGATCTACGGCTGTGCCGCGCTGTATCCCTTCCCCGAGGACCAGATGGCCGAGATGGCCTGCCTGATCGTGCACCCCGAATGGCAGGGCTCCGGCGAGGGCGAAATCCTGCTGCGCCACATGGAGTCGCGCGCCCGCGCCAGCGGCGCGCGCCGCCTGTTCGTGCTGACCACCCGCACTTCGCACTGGTTCATGAAACGCGGCTTCGTGCGCGGCGGCGTCGCCGACCTGCCGCGCGACAAGCAGAACAACTACAACCGCTCGCGCAACAGCCTGGTTTTCATCAAGAAACTGTAACCGCCCGGCTTGGCGCCGCTTGCGGCGGCAAGCCGGCTAAAATGACCTGTTCGCAACTTACCGGCAGCAAACCATGTCCCGTATCGTCAACTGTGTGAAACTCAAGCGCGAAGCCGAAGGGCTGGACTTCCCTCCGTACCCGGGCGAACTGGGCACCCGCATCTGGCAACAGATCTCCAAGGAGGCGTGGGAAGAATGGAAGCAGATCCAGACGCGCCTGGTCAACGAGAACCGCCTCAACCTGGCCGACGCGCGCGCCCGCAAGTATCTGCAGCAGCAGATGGAACGCTTCCTGTTCGAGGACGGCAGCGTCGAGGCGCAAGGCTACGTCCCGCCCTCGGCCTGAGCGCGCCGCGAGCCCGCCCCCCTTCGCAACCGGCCGGCAGGCCGGTTTTTCATTGATGCCCGCCGCCACCGATCCCGACATCGCCGCGCTGGTCGCGCGCGCCGCCGCCGTGGCCCCCGAGCGCCGCAGCGGCACGCTGCGCGACCTCGACCACATCGTCATCCTGATGCAGGAGAACCGTGGCTTCGACCACTACTACGGCGCCCTGCCCGGCGCGCGCGGCTGGGCCGACCCGCATCGCGCGCCCACGCCCGACGGCGACGTGCTCGTCCAGGCGCATGCCGGCCAGCGCCTGGCGCCCTATCCGCTGGCGCCCGCGCTGCCGCCCGGCCAGCCGCTGGGCCATTTGACGCCGCACACCTGGGACGATGCCCAGCGCGCCTGGAACGACGGCCGCATGGACCGGTGGCTGGCGGCCAAGGGCCGGCTGGGAATGGGCTACTACCGCCCCGAGGAACTGCCGCTGCAGACCGCGCTGGCGCGCGCCTTCACGTTGTGCGAGGCGTACCACTGCTCGATGCAGGCAGGCACCAACCCCAACCGCCTGTTCCTGTGGACCGGCACCAACGATCCGCTCGGCCAGGCCGGCGGCCCGGCGCTGGTCAATACCCATGACCGCCTCGGGCCGGCGCACGAAGGCTACGCCTGGACGACCTACCCCGAGCGCCTGCAGGCCGCCGGCGTGGACTGGGCCATCTACCAGGACATGGCGGACAACTATCACGACAATCCGCTGGCCGGCTTTCGGCAGTACCGCGCCGAACTGGCCGGCGGCGCGGCCCGGGCGCCGCTGCGCGAGCGCGCCCTGAGCACCCGCACCCTGGCGGCGCTGGCCGATGACGCGGCCAACGGCCGCCTGCCGCAGGTAGCGTGGGTCATCGCCCCCACTGCGGACTCCGAGCATCCGGAAGTGTCCAGCCCGGCGCAGGGCGCCGCCTTCAGCGCCCGCGTGCTCGACATCCTGACGCGCGACCCGGCGCTCTGGCGGCGCTGCGCATTGCTGCTTACCTACGACGAGAACGACTGCTTTTTCGACCACATGCCGCCGCCCGCGCCGCCCGGCGCGGCAGGCGGCGGCAGCACCGTGGCTACCGCGGGCGAATACCACCAGGCGCGCGGCGGCCCCTCGGCCGGCACGCCCGACGACCCGCGCGCGCTGCATGGGCGCGCCTACGGCCTGGGGCCGCGCGTGCCCATGCTGGTGGTCTCGCCATTCAGCCGCGGCGGCTGGCTCGATGCGCGCGTCTATGACCACACCTCGGTCATCCGCCTGCTGGAGTCGCGCTTTGGCGTGGCCGAGCCCAACATCAGCCCATGGCGGCGCGCCGTCTGCGGCGACCTGAGCCATGCCTTCGATTTCACCGGCGCGCAGGAAAACGCGGCCGCGCCGCGGCCGCGCTGCCGGCCTTCGCCCTATGCGTGCCGTGTCGAAACCTGGGCGGCCGATGGCCGCCAGCGGCTGCGCATGACCAACCCGGGCCGCGCCACGCTGGTGCTGCATGTGTACGACTGCCTGCGGCTGGCGCAGGGCCCGCGCCGCTACACCATCGAGCCGGGCCGGCAATGGGAAGACAGCTGGCCGGATGCCGGTGCAGACCTGGCCTGCGACCTGTGGATACTGGGGCCGGACGGATTCCACCGGCGCATCCGCCGCCACGCGGCCGGCGCGCCCCTGGCGGCGGCCTGGCGCGACCAGCCGCCCGCCCTGTTGCTGGAAAACCGGGGCGTGCAGGCCCTGCAGGTGCGGATTGATTCGGCCTACGGCGACGCGCCGGCGCTGCTGCGGCTGGCGCCGGGCGAACGGGCCGCCTGGCCATGCGAACCGTCGGCCAACCGCGGCTGGTACGACCTGACGGCCAGCGCCGCGGGACAATCATTGCGGCTGGCCGGCCGGGCGCGCGCCGCCGGGCCGGGCCGGCCCGACCCGCGCCTGGGCTGACGCGCCCCGCGGCTTATTGCCGGGCGTCCGGGTCCGGGATGGACGCCGGCGTTTCGCCCTTCTCGGCCTTCTCGGCCTTGTCGCCCTTCTCGATGGCCTCTTCGCCGCGCGCCAGGCGTTCGGTGTTCTTGACGCCGGTGTGGCGCACGTCGGCGCCCTTGACCATGTAGATCACCCGCTCGGCCATGTTCTTGGCGTGGTCGCCGATGCGCTCGAGCGCGCGGGCAATGAAGATCATGTCGATGGCGCGCGAAATGGTGCGCGGGTCTTCCATCATGTAGGTGATCAGGTTGCGCAGCGCCGCCTTCCATTCCTTGTCGACTTCCTTGTCGCTGCGCACGACCTGCGCGGCCAGGATCGGATCCAGGCGCGCGAAGGCGTCCAGCGCCTGGCGCAGCATATTGCCCACATTCACGGCCATGTGGCGCAGTTCGATCAGGGGAATGTGACGCTGGTCGTTCTCGTACATGCGGCGCACGGCGGTGGCGATCTTCTCGGCCTCGTCGCCCGAGCGCTCCATGTCGGTCAGCATCTTGGAGACGGCCAGCAAGGTGCGCAGGTCGATCGCGGTGGGCTGGTGGCGCGCCAGGATCAGGCTGATGCGCTCGTCGATCTCGACTTCGTGCCGGTTGACCTCTTTCTCGCGCTCGCGCACCTTCTCGACCATGCTCATGTCGCCGGCCGGAATGGCTTCGACCGCTTCGTGGATCATGGCCTCGACGATTCCGCCCATCTGGAGGAACTGCGACCGCACGTGCTGCAGGTCTGCGTCGAATTGTTTGTTGGTGTGCTCCGTCATCCGGACTCCCTGCGTGGTTGGTCTCATCTGTAGTGCCCCTGAAAACGCGGTTGCGCAGAGGGCTGCCCGACCCGCAAGGTTATGACCCGACTATGACAGGATTATGAATCCCCCCCGGGAGACCGGCAAGCCGGCCCCGGGAAGGCGCGCCGGGTCAGCCGCGGCGCTCCAGGCGGCGGATGCCGTCCTGGGTGGCCAGCAGCGCCACATCGGCGCCGGCCAGGGCGAACAGGCCGCAGGTCACCACGCCCGGAATGTCGTTGATGGTCTTCTCCAGCCCCGGCGCGTCGGCGATCGACAGGCCGGCCACGTCCAGGATGATGTTGCCATTGTCGGTAACGAAGCCTTCGCGCAGCGCCGGCTGCCCGCCCAGCCGGCTCAGGCCGCGCGCCACGGCGTTGCGCGCCATGGGGATGACCTCCACCGGCAGCGGAAAGCGGCCCAGCCGCTCGACCAGCTTGGACTCGTCGGCGATGCAGATGTAGCGCCGGGCCACCGAGGCCACGATCTTCTCGCGCGTCAGCGCGCCGCCGCCGCCCTTGATCATGTGCAGGTTAGGATCGATTTCGTCGGCGCCGTCCACGTAGATCGGCATGCTCTGGACGTCGTTGAGGTCCAGCACCGCCAGGCCGTGGCCGGCCAGCCGCGCCGCGCTGCGCTCGGAACTGGCCACCGTGCCGCGCAGCCGGCCCTTGAAGCGGGCCAGGCCGTCGATGAACAGGTCGGCGGTCGAGCCGGTTCCCACGCCGATGATCACGTCCGGCCCGGCTACCTGTTCGACCAATTCGAGGGCCGCGTCGGCGGCTTGTTGCTTGAGTTCTTGCTGAGTAAGCATGGCGATTGCGAGTATGAGCGCGGCAGGCGCGCGAAACCTTGAAGGCCGGAAATTTAGCAGATACCGGGCCAGGCGCGGGCCAGAATCGGGGCCGGGTCGTCGATCGGCGCGGCCCCGGCGATGCCCGCGGGCGCCCGCAGGCGGGTGGCGGCAAAGGCCGCGGCCACCGGCGCGGGCGCGTGGCGAATCAGCAAGGCTGCCTGCCAAAGCGTGGCCAGCCCGGCCGCCACGTGGCGCGCCATGCCCTGCGGTACCGAGTCCGGCTGCGCCACCAGCGCCAGCCAGCCGTCGAGCGCCTGGTCGAACGCGGGCGCCACGCCGCGCGCGCGGCCCAGCTCGTCGCGCAGGCCGGGCAGCGCCTCGGGCTCGCGCGCCAGGCCGCGCAGCACGTCCAGCGCCATGACGTTGCCCGAGCCCTCCCAGATCGAATTGACCGGCGCCTCGCGGTACAGCCGCGCCAGCGGCGCTTCCTCGACGTAGCCGTTGCCGCCCAGCACTTCCATGCATTCGCCCAGCGCCGCGATGGCGCGCTTGCAGACCCACAGCTTGGCCGCCGGAGTGCCCACGCGCACCAGGGCGCGCGCGACCGGGTCGGCGCGTTCGTCCACGGCGCGCGCCAGCCGCAACGCCAGCACCGTCGCCGCCTCGCTCTCCAGCGCCAGGTCGGCCAGCAACGCCCGCATCAATGGCTGCGCCAGCAGGGCCGTGCCGAAAGCCTGGCGCTGCGCGGCGTGATGCAGGGCCTGCGCCACCGCCTGGCGCAACAGCGCCGCGCTGCCCAGCACGCAATCGAGCCGCGTGGTCGCGGCCATCTCCAGCAATACGGCCGTCCCGCGCCCCGGCTCGCCCAGCATGGCGCCCCAGGCCTGTTCGAACTCCACTTCGGCGCTGGCGTTGCTGCGATTGCCCAGCTTGTCCTTCAGGCGGCGCAGGCGCACGGCGTTGCGCGGACCCTCGGGCACCCAGCGCGGCACGAAGAAGCAGCCCAACCCCTCGTCGGTGCGCGCCAGCACCAGGTGCGCATCGGCGTGCGGCACCGACAGGAACCATTTATGGCCGGTCAGCAGGTAGGCCTGGCCGCGCCCGGATGCGCCGACCGGCTCGGCGCGCGTGGCCACCGAGCGCAGGTCCGAACCACCCTGCTTCTCGGTCAGGCCCATGCCGATCAGGGCGCCACGCTTGCGGCCGATGGGCGCGTCGCTGGCATCGAACTCGCGCGAATACAGCACGCCCAGCCAGTCGCGTCCGTAGTCGATGACGCCGGCCGGCTCGCGCGCCAGCAAGGGCACCGCGGCGTGGGTCATGGTGGTGGGACACAGGGTGCCGGCCTCGATCTGGCCCTGCATCAGGTAGGCGGCCGCGCGCGCCACATGCGCGCCCGGCACGGGCTGCGCCCAGGCCCTGCTGTGCAGCCCGCGCGCCACGATGCCGGTCATCAGGGCGTTCCAGGCCGGATGAAAGGCCACCTTATCCTGCCGGTGGCCGGTCGGGTCATAGGCCAGCAGGCGCGGCGAATTGCGATTGGCCTCGGCGGCGGCCTCCAGCGTCTGGGCCCGGCCCAGCCATGCGCCGTGCTCGCGCAACTCGGGCTCGAAGGCCGCGGCGCCCTCGCGCCGCACGGCCTCCTGCAGCACCGGATCGGTCTCGTACAGCGAATAATCTTCCAGCGGCGCGACCTGGTTGGTCACCTGGTGCGTAAGGAACGGCTGCATGGCGCCTCCGGCCTTGGCGGCATAAGAAGTGGGCGGACCGCCCGCCCCGCCGGAGGCTCGCCGCCCCCGGGCCTGCTCCTCAGGATGGGGAGCCCTGGTCAGCCCCTAGTGTATCGGGTTCATCGCCCAGCAGCCGGGCCGCCTCGGCCTCCGGCAAGGCCTCGACCGTCTTGAGGTTGCGCAGCATGGCCCGCGTACGCACCTCGGTCTGGCCGATCCTGTTGCTGGCGGTGTCCAGGGTTTTCTTGACCGTGGCCAGCGATTCGCCGAACTTGGCGAACTCGGTCTTGACCGCGCGCAGCACCTGCCACACCTCGGACGAGCGGCGCTCGATCGCCAGGGTGCGAAACCCCATCTGCAGGCTGTTGAGCAGGGCCGCCAGGTTGGCGGGGCCGGCCACGTTCACGCGCAGGCCATGCAGCTTGTCCAGCAGCCCGGGGCGTCGCAGCACTTCCGCGTACAGGCCTTCGGTGGGCAGGAACATGATGGCGAAGTCGGTCGTGTGGGGCGGCGCCACGTACTTGGAGGCGATAAGCCGCGCCTGCGTCTCCACGGCCTTCGCCAGCGCCGCGCCGGCGGCGCGGGCGGCCTCCTGCTCGGCCGCGTCCTGGGCGTCCATCAGGCGCTCGTATTCTTCCTTGGGAAACTTGGCGTCGATGGGCAGCCACACCGGGCCGCCGCCTTCGTCCTTGCCGGGCAGGCGGATCGCGAACTCCACCACCGCGTCGCTGCCCGGCACCGGCTTGACGTTGCGCGCATACTGCTCGGGCGTCATGGCGTCCTCCATGAGGCGCGCCAGTTGCACCTCGCCCCAGGTGCCGCGCGACTTCACGTTGGTCAGCACCCGCTTCAGGTCGCCCACGCCGGCCGCCAGCGTCTGCATCTCGCCCAGGCCCTTGTGCACGGCCTCCAGCCGATCCGACACCATCCGGAACGACTCGCCCAACCGCTGTTCCAGCGTCGCGTGCAGCTTCTCGTCCACGGTGCGGCGCATTTCCTCCAGGCGGGCCCCGTTGTCCGCCTGCAAAGCCTGCAGGCGCTGGTCCACCACCTGGCGCACGTCCTGCATGCGGCGGTCATTCAGTTCGACCAGGCCCTGCAGGCGCTCGCCGAACTGGCTGGCAAAGCGCGCCAGCGACTCTCCATGCTCGGCGCGGGCGGCGCGCGCGTCGCGTCCCAGCGTGGCGCGCAGCTCTTCCTGGCTTTGCGCCATCTCGGCGCGCAGCGCGCGCATCGACTCGGCCAGCTCGGCGCGCAACCCGCGCTGGCTCTCCGCCAGATCGGCGCGCAGCCCCCGGTCCACGCGCTCCAGGCCGTCGAGCAGCGCCTGCAGGCGCGCATCGCCGCCTCGCCCGCGCAGCGCCAGCAGGCAGGCCAGCAGCGCAAACACCGCGGCGGCCACGGTTATCCAAGGCAGATAAGATTCCAAGCCAATCTCCACAAACCACGATTGTAGGAACATGGGCCGGCCCACACCGGAACACCACCTACGCAAGCCGGCACAGGCGCACGCCGGGCATACAAAAAAAGACTAACATTGCTCGCTGACTGTCATACCTATCCTTTTTTCATCGTGTCCTGGCCTGACAATACCGCAGACAACAACACCCATCACGCGCCCTTGCCGGGCAGCGGCTATGCCGCCATGTTCGGCCCGCTGGACCTCAGCCAGGCGCGGCTGCTGGCCCAGGGCGGCGACCGATACGTATTCCAGCACCCGCACGAGCCCTCGCTGCTGGTCAAGGTCATGGACATGGAGGCGCGCGCCGTCTACCTGGAGGCGCGCCCGTTCAAGCGCTGGTACAAGCAGTTCCAGCGGGAAAGCGCCTACCGCGTCTACCTGAACGAAATCACCGAATACGTCACCACCTCGACCGGCGCCTCCGGCGTATGGCAGGTGCCGCTGGCGCGCATCGTGGGGCTGGCGCAGACGTCGCTGGGCCTGGGCCTGCTGGCCGAGAAGATCACCGATGCGGCCGGCAACATGGCGCCGACCGTCAGCGACCTGGTCAAGCGCGGCGAATTCGACACCGCGCTGGCCCATCGCCTGGACCGGTTCTTCGAAGACCTGGCCGACGCCCACATCGTGATCCACGATATCTCCGCCAGCAATATCGCCTGTGGCCGCAATGCCGAAGGCCGCGAAGGCCTGTACCTGATCGACGGGTTCGGCGTGCTGCCGCTGATTCCCACCTATGCCTGGAGCCGGCGCCTGAACCGCAAGCGCATCATGCGCAAGTATGCGGAACTGCGCGCCCGCATGCCCGCCCCGGCGCCCTGAGCCGGCGCTACACGTACAGCGCGCCGTCGGGGTCCACCCAATCGAAATCACGCCCGGCCTGTTGGCCGCGGCGCAACGGATTGCGCGTGCAGAACGCCGCATAGGCCGGATCGACATAGCGGTACGGCAGGTGCTCGTCGCGCCCGGCCGGAATGCCCAGCCGGGTGGTGCGGACCAGGCGCTCGAGCCGCACGCCCACGTCCTCGACGAAAAACCGCCGCGGATCGAAGGCCTTGGCGTCCCATTGCGGCACTTTCAGCCCCAGCGCGCGGCACAGCAGGGTCTGGCCCGCGCACAGGCGCGCCGGCGGCCGGGGCTGGCCCTGCGCATCCGGGTTGAGCCGCTGCATGCAGGCCAGCGCGCGCGGCCCGGACACCTCGTCGATCCAGGGATGGCCCGATTTGATCAACACCGCGTTGCCGGGGCCCGCGGCGCTGAAATTGAGCGAATCGCCGCCGCGCGCGTAGTACATGTAGACCACGCCCCCGTCCATGAACAACGCACGCCGCTTGTGGGTGTAGCCGAGCGAGGCATGGCTGCCCTTCTCGGCCAGGTAATAGGCTTCGGTCTCGATGATGCGCGCCGACAGCCACAGGCCGTCCACGCGGTGGCGCACCACCTTGCCCAGCAGGTCGCGCGCGAGCTGCTGGGCGTCGCGGTCGAAGAAGGCGGCCGGCAAGGCCGGGCCCGGCCGCGGCCGGGCCGTGCGCGCAGGAGCCGGCATGCGATCAGGCGAAGCGCTCGCCGTAGCGCTTTTCCGAGTAGCCAACGGTCACCTCGCCGTCCGGCGTCACGGTAACGGGACGGCGCACCAGCGCCGGGTATTCGGCGATCAGCGCGGTCCATTCGGCGTCGCTCCGGGCCGCCTTGCGCTCGTCGGACAGCGCGCGCCAGGTCATGGACGTGCGGTTGACCAGCTTTTCCCAGCCGCCCACCTTGCCGGCCCATTGCCTGAGCGTGGCCGCCGGCACGGGATGGTCGCGATAATCGACAAAGGCATGCTCCACGCCGTGGGCCGCCAGCCAGTCGCGCGCCTTCACGCAGGTGCTGCACTTGTTCAGACCATACAGGGTGACTTGTTTCATCGGTTATCGGCCTCCTTGCGCCACTGCAACCGGTTGGCGATGATCACGCAGGTGCCGACCGCCAGGATGAACAGGGTGGCCAGCGCGTTGATCTCGGGCTTGAGCCCCAGGCGAACGCGCGAGAACACCTCCATCGGCAAGGTCGACGACCCCGGCCCCGACAGGAACGACGCGATCACCACGTCGTCCAGCGAAAGCGTGAATGCCAGCAGCCAGGCCGACACCAGCGCCGGGGCGATCAGCGGCAGCGTGATCGCGAAAAACACCTTGATGGGCGTGGCGCCCAGATCGAGCGCGGCCTCTTCGAGCGAGCGGTCCATGTCGCGGATGCGCGACTGGACCACGACCGCCACGAACGCCATGCACAGCGTGACGTGGCCCACCCAGATGGTGAACACGCCGTTCTGCTCCGGCCAGCCCAGGTGGCCACGCATCTCGACGAACATCAGCAGAAGCGAGATGCCCAGCACGACCTCGGGAATGACCAGCGGCGCGCTGAGCATGCCCACGTACAGCGTGAAGCCGCGAAAGCGGCCCATGCGCCCCAGCACGTAGCCGGCCCAGGTGCCGATGATGGTGGCGGCGGTGGCCGTCAGGACGGCGATCTTGAACGACAGCCAGGCGGCGCGCAGCAGGGCGCTGTCCTCGAGCAGCGAACCATACCAGCGCAGCGAGAATCCGGTCCAGGACGTCACCACCGGCGAGTCGTTGAACGAGAAGACCATCAGGCTGATGATGGGCACATACAGGAAGAAGTACCCGAGGCCCAGCACCAGCATCCGCAGCGATTTGTCGGGCCCCTTCATCGGCGGCCTCCGCCGGCGAAATCCTGCTGCTTGATCTGGTTGTACTGGAACAGGGCCAGCGGCACCAGCAGCAACAGCACCATCACGCAGGTGACGGCCGAGGCCATCGGCCAATCGGTGTTGTTGAAGAACTCGTTCCACATGACGCGCCCCATCATCAGGGTGTCGGCGCCGCCCAGCATTTCCGGGATGACATACTCGCCCACCGACGGGATGAACACCAGCATGGCGCCGGCGATCACGCCCGGCCGCGACAGCGGCACGGTGATGCGCCAGAACGCCTGCCACGGCCGCGCGCCCAGGTCGTAGGCGGCTTCGAGCAATCGCAGGTCCATCTTCACCAGGTTGGCGTACAGCGGCAGAATGAAGAACGGCAGGTAGGCATAGACCAAGCCGATGTAGACGGCCAGGTCCGTACGGTAGATTTCCAGGGGGCTGGAAATCAGGCCCAGGCCCATCAGCAGCTTGTTCAGCAGGCCGTCGTTGCGCAGGATGCCCACCCACGCGTAGACGCGCAGCAGCAGCGAGGTCCAGAACGGCAGGATCACGGCCAGCAGCAACAGGTTGCGCAGCGCGGGCGCCGAACGCGCGATGTAGTAGGCGATCGGATAGCCGATGAGAATGCAGCACAGCGTGGTGATCGCCGCCATCTTGACCGAATTGAGGTAGGTGGCGACATAGAGGCTGTCGGTGAACAGCAGGACATAGCCGCGCAGGTGCAGGCTGAGCTGCACGGCCTCGTCCTTGAACTCGGCCAGCGGCGTGTACGGCGGGATGCCGAACTGCAGCTCCGCGAAGCTGATCTTGAACACCAGCAGGAACGGCACCAGCAGGAACAGCACCAGCCAGGCGAACGGCGGCACGATGGCCACCGTGCGGCGCGATGGCCGCGGCAGGGCGAACCGCCTCATGACGAGAACACCGTCGCGCTATCGGCGTCCCAGCTGACGAAGACCTCCTCGTCGATGCCGGGCGCGTCCTGGCGCGCCAGTTGCAGGCTGGGGACGCTGGCCTCGACGATCTTGCCCGAGTCCAGGCGGATCTGGTAGAGGCCGTAGCTGCCCATCCAGGCCATGTGGGTGACCATGCCATGCGCCCAGTTGTGCTCGGCCTCGGGCTGCTCGCGCAGGACCACCAGCCGCTCGGGCCGGATCGATACGTGCACTTCCATGCCCAGCGGCTCGCTCACGCCGTGGCTGACATACAGCGGCCGGGTCAGCTCGCCCGACTCGATGGCGACATGGTCGGGCTCGTCGACCACGATGGTGCCCGAGAACAGGTTGGTCGAGCCGATGAAGCCCGCCACGAAACGCGAATTCGGAAACTCGTAGACATCCTGCGGGGTGCCGCATTGCACGATCTGGCCTTCGGTCATGACGGCAAGCCGGTGCGCCATGGTCATGGCCTCTTCCTGGTCGTGCGTCACCATGATGCAGGTCACGCCGACCTGCTGCAGGATCTTGACCAGTTCGATCTGCGTCTTCTGGCGGATCTGCTTGTCCAGCGCCGACATCGGCTCGTCGAGCAGCAACAGCTTGGGCCGCTTGACCAGGCTGCGCGCCAGCGCCACGCGCTGCTGCTGCCCGCCGGACAGCTGGTGCGGCTTGCGGCGCGCGTAGCCGGCCATCTGGACCAGGTCCAGCGCCTCGAACACGCGGTCATGGATCTCGGCGCGGTCCACCCCTTCCTGCTTCAGGCCGAAGGCCACGTTGGCCTCGACCGTCATGTGCGGAAACAGCGCGTACGACTGGAACATCATGTTCACCGGCCGGCGGTACGGCGGCACGTTGGTGATGTCCTCGCCGTCGAGCAGGATCTGCCCCGAGGTGGCGTCCTCGAAGCCGGCCAGCATGCGCAGCAGCGTCGACTTGCCGCTGCCCGAGCTGCCCAGCAGCGCGAAGATCTCGTTGCGCCGCACGGCCAGGTTGACCGACTGCACGGCCACCACGTCGCCGAAGATCTTGACGACGTCGGTGACCTTGACGAATTCGTCCGGATCGGCGGAATGCTGCGCCGAATAGCGGATGTCGCTCATGATGGCTCAGCGCCCGGACTTCAGTTCGGCCCACATGCGCGTCTGCAGGCGCTGCACGTTCAAGGGCTGGGCCTTGATCACGTACAGGGTCTTGGACACGTCGGCGGGCGGATAGATCATCGGGTTGTCGGCCACGTCCTTGACCACGAACTCGCGCGCCGCCTTGTTGGCGTTGGGATAGAACATGGTGTTGGTGATGGCCGCGTGCACCTGCGGCGTCTCGATGTAGTTGATGAAGGCGTGCGCCTCCTCGGGATGCGGGGCATCCTTGGGAATGGCCATCACGTCGAACCAGGCCGGCGCACCGCCCTGCGGGATGAAGTAATTGATCTCGTACGGCTTCCTGGCCTCCTGGGCCCGGCGGCGCGCGATCATCACGTCGCCCGAAAAGCCGTAGACCATGCACAGGTCGCCCACGGCCAGTTCGTCGATATAGCCCGACGAGCTGAACTGGCGGATATAGGGCCGGATCTGCTTGAGCAGGGCCAGGGCTTCCTTGTAGTCGTCCGGGTTGGCGCTGTTGGGGTCCTTGCCCAGGTACTTGAGCACCGCCGGGAAGACCTGCGCGGCCTCGTCCAGCATGGAGATGCCGCACTCCTTCAGCTTGGCGGCGTTCTCGGGCTTGAACAGCATGTCCCAATTGGCCAGGTCCACGCCCTCGCCCATGATCTGCTTGACCTTGGTGACGTTGTAGCCCAGCCCATTGGTGCCGTAGCCCCACGGAATCACGTACTGGTTGCCCGGGTCGATGGTGGCGACCAGCGCCATGACGTCCGGGTCGAGGTTCTTCCAGTTGGGGATCTTGGACTTGTCCAGCTTCTGGTACAGCCCGCCTTCGATCTGGCGCGATGCATAGTGGGTCGAGGGCACGACCACGTCGTAGCCCGACTTGCCCGTCAGCAGTTTGGCCTGCAGGGTGTCGTTGTTGTCATAGACGTCATAACGCACCTTGATGCCGGTTTCCTTCTCGAAACCGGGAATGGTGTCGGGCGCCGTGTATTCGGCCCAGTTGTAGACGTTGACGACCTTGTTTTGCGCCCCTGCCGGCGACATCGCCGCCGCCAGCACTGCGCCGCCCAATACGCAGCGCAACTGTGCCGAGAATTTCATCGCGAACCCCCTGCCATGATGCGATTTTCGAGAATTGCCAAAAGGCGGAATCATAAAGCCTTTTAGGAGCGGACTGGTCGCAAATCCAGCCCTGGACAAGCAGTTTTCACCCGCGGGCTTCGCCGGGCGGCGGTTCAGGCCCTTGCGGTCCCGCGCGCCCAGGCAGCCTGGTAGGCCGGCTCCAGCCGCCGCCAGAAGGCCTGCCCCCGCTCGCCGCCGACCTTGGCGAGCGAACGGCGCAGGCGCGCCAGGTTGCCCTGGCGCCCCCGCTCGGACACGCCGCCGGCCGTGCCCCGGTCGAAATCGATCAGCCATGCCAGCCCGCCCGGGTCGAGCAGGATATTGAAGGCGTTGAGGTCGGCATGCCAGACGCCCGCCCGGTGCATGGCCGCGATGGCGCGCGCCACCGCCTCCCAGGCGGGCTCGTCGAGCAGGCTGGCCAGCGGCCGGGCGGCCGGGATGCGCTCGACCAGGATCGCCGCCCGGTACGTCAGGCCGTGGCGCCAGTAGCCGGCCGCCAGCGGCGCCGGCACCGCCAGCCCTTGCTCGCGCATCTGCGCCAGCAGGCGGTACTCGCGCAAGCTGCGGGTACGCGCCTCGCCCTGCCACACATAGGCATCGCGGCTGACGCGCGCGGCCAGGCCGCCGCGCCGGTAGCCGCGCAATACCCCCTGCCAGCCGGGCGCGGCGACAAACCACGCCGCCTGCCGGCCGCCCGCGGCCACCGGCTGCGCGGCCGCGCCATAGCTGGCCGGATCGAACAGCGCCGGCCCGGGCGCCTCGATACGCGCCGCGTCATACAGCATGGCGCCGGCCGGCGTCTCGCGCCAGGCCAGGCGTTCGGTGCGCGGTCGGGCCTCAGCCGGCACGGTTGCGCATCCAGTCGGCCGTGCCGTAGAAGGCCTGCAGCAGGCGATCGACCAGGGCCGGGGGCAATTGCCGGTCCTGCATGGCGCGGCCCATGCACGCCACCCACTGGTCGCGCTCGATCTCGCCGATCGAGAACGGCAGGTGGCGCGCGCGCAGGCGCGGATGGCCGAAGCGCTCGATATAGTGGTCCGGACCGCCGAAGTAGCCGCACAGGAACCAGAACAGCTTGTCGCGCGCCTGCTCCAGGCTGGGGCCGTGGGCGTCGCGCAACGCCTTGAAATCGGACTCCATGTCCATCAGGTCGTAGAACCGGTCGACCAGCTCGCGCACGCCGGGCTCGCCGCCGAGCATGTCGAAAACGGTCTTGGAGGTGTCCAGCGGCTCGGAAATCGGCTGGACGCGGGTCGTCGTCATTACGCTTCTCGCAAAGTAACCAGGGGCGGCGTGCGCAGCACGCCCCGCAAAGCCAGGGCGCCGCCAGCCCACGCCCCCAGCATGCCGGCCAGTGCGCCGGCCGGCCAGGGCCACCATTGCAGGCTGATGGCGAAATCGAATACCTGGGTCGACAGCACCCAGGCCACGGCGGTGGCGCCGCCGGCGGCCAGCAGGCCCGCCAGGCCGCCCACCGCCAGCAGCTCCAGGCGCTGGGCGCGGGCCAGTTGGCGGCGGGTCGCCCCCAGCGCGCGCAGCACCGCGGCCTCGCGCACGCGTTCGTCGCGGGTGGCCGTCAGCGCGGCCGCCAGCACCAGCACGCCGGCCGCCAGTGTAAACAAGAACAACAGCTGCACGGCCTTGACCACCTCGTCCAGCACGGTCTGCAATTGCCCGAGGATCGCCCCCACGTCGAACACGGTCAGGTTGGGAAAGGCCTGCACCAGGTCGCGCAGCACGGCGGCCTTGCCGGGCGGCAGGTGGAACGAGGTGATCCAGCTCTGCGGCGCATCGGCCAGCGCCTGCGGCGAGAGGATGGCGAAGAAGTTCACCCGCATCGAATCCCAGTCGACCCGGCGGGTGCCGCTGACCACGACTTCGACCTGCTGTCCGGCGATGTCGAAAACCAGCTTGTCGCCCACCGCCAGCTTCAGCGAGCGGGCCAGCCCGGACTCCAGCGACACCTCGGCCGCGTCGGGGCGCAGCCAGCGCCCCTGCTCCACCCGGTTCGACTCGGGCAGCGTATCGCCATAGGACAGGTTGAATTCGCGATCCACCAGCCGCTTGGCGCGCGGCTCGTCGAAATCGTCCGGCCCGACCGGCCGTCCATTGACGCTGACCAGGCGGCCGCGCACCATCGGCCACAGATGGACCTGCCCCAGGCCGGCATCGGCCAGCCGCCGCATGACGGCCTCGCGCTGGTCGGGCTGCACGTTGATCAGGAAACGGTTGGGCGCGTCGGGGGGCAGCGTGCGCTGCCAGCCGGCGATCAGGTCGGTGCGCGTCATGGTCAGCAGCAACAGGGCCATCAGGCCGATCGCCAGCGCGCACACCTGGGTGATGGTAGCCGCCCGGCGCCGCACCACGCCGGCCAGCGCGAAGCGCAGGGCCGGCAGGCCGGCCGCGGCGTGGCGCAGCCGCGCCAGCGCCTGTACGGCCAGCCAGGCCACCAGCGCGAACACGGCGAAGGCTCCCAGGAAACCGCCGGCCACCACCGCGCCCAGGCGCGCGTCGCCGGCAAACCACCAGATCAGCAGGCCCATGCCGACGGCGCCCAGCGCATAGCCGCCCGCGCCGCGCGCGCGCAGGCGGTCGGCGTCGCGCCGCAGCACCCTGGCCGGCGGCACGTGACGCAACTGCGCCAGCGACGGCAGCGCGAACCCCAGCAGCATCAGCAGGCCGGTCAGCACGCCCTGGGCCGCCGGGATCGCCGACGGCGCCGGCAGGCTGGTGTCGATCAACTGGCCCAGCGCCAGCACCAACCCCTGGTGCACCGCGTAGCCCAGCAGGCAGCCGACGGCCGAGGCCGCCAGCCCCACCAGCGCGAATTCCAGCACCAGCATGCGCGTCACCTGCGCCTGCACCGCGCCCAGGCAGCGCATGACGGCGATGCCGTCGCGATGCCGCTGCATGAAGCGGCCGGCCGCCAGCGCCACGGCCACCGCCGAAATCAGCACCGCCAGCAGCGCCACCAGCGCCAGGAAGCGCTGCGCCCGGTCCAGGGTGCGCCGCACTTCCGGCCGCCCCGATTCGAGCGTGGCCAGCTTCTGGCCACGCTGCAGATGCTGGCCCAGCCACTGCCCGTAGGCGGCCACAGCGTCGGGCTGCCCGGCCGCCAGCAGGGCGTAGCCGATGCGGCTGCCAGGCGCGACCAGTCCGGTGGCGGGCAGGTCGGCGGTGCGCAGCAAGACGCGCGGCGCCACATTGACGAACTGCATGCCGCGATCGGGCTCGTAGGTGATGACGCGCTCGATGCGCAGCCGGGCATCGCCCAGGCCCAGCGTATCGCCCACCTGCACACCCAGCAGCGTCAGCAGCTGGGCGTCGACCCAGACAGCGCCCAGCGCCGGCACGTCGCGGGTGGGCGCGTCCTGGGCGAAGGGCGCGTCGGCCACCCGCAGGCTGCCGCGCAGCGGGTAGCCCGGCTCGACGGCCTTCAGCGAAGCCAGCTGGGCGTTGCCGTTGGCGCTGGCCATGGACGGGAACTGCAAGGTACTGGAAACCGACAGCCCCGCCTGGCGCGCCCGCTGCGCGAACTCGGCCGGCACCGGCTCGTCGGCCTCCAGCACCAGGTCGGCGCCCAGCATCTGCCCCGCATCGCGCTCCAGCGCCCGGCCTACCCGGTCGGCCAGGAAACCCACGCTGGTGACCGCGGCCACCGCCACCACCAGCGCCAGCACCAGCAGGCGCAATTCGCCGGCGCGCGCGTCGCGCATCATCATGCGCAAACCCAGGCGCAGGGTCGGCAACCAGCCCTGGCGGGCGGGGCTGCGGGCATCAGGGAAATCCATCATCGGGCAATCGTAACCAAGTAGGGGGGTTGTCAGGGAATCCCGCTATCATGCGCGAGGGGCAGTCCGGCGCGGCTGTCAAGCAACAATATTAATTAATGAAACGGAGAAGACACTATGCGCAAGTCCTGGCTTGCGGCCGCGACCCTGGCCGCCTGCACCGTTGCCGCCGCCCTGCCCGCGGCGGCCCAGACCACCCTGAAGATGGCCTATGCCCTGTCGACCTCGTCGCACTACGGGGCGGGGGCCGAGGCCTTCGCCAAATCCATCGAAGGCGCCTCGGGCGGCAAGTACAAAGTACAGCAATTCGCCAACAGCGCCCTGGGCGGCGAACGCGAAGTCATCGAAGGCCTGCAGATCGGCACCATCGACCTGGCCATCGTCTCGACCGGCGCGACGCTGAACTTCGTGCCCGAGACCGGCGTGTTCGACATCCCGTTCCTGCTGCGCGACCTGCCGCACGCCCGCGCGGTGCTCGACAGCAAGATAGGCCAGGATATGCTGGCGAAGTTCCCTGACCGGGGCATCATCGCCCTGGCCTGGGGCGAACAGGGCTTTCGCCACCTGACCAACAACGTGCGCCCGGTCAAGACGCCGGCCGACGCCAAGGGCCTGAAGATCCGCACCACGGAGAACCCCATCCACATCACGGCCTTCCGCCAGATCGGCATCCTGCCCACGCCCATGGCCTGGCCGGAGGTCGCCACCGCCTTGCAGCAGGGTACCATCGACGGCCAGGAGAACCCGCTGTCGGTCATTACCTCGGCCAAGCTGTCGCAGCTGCAGAAATACCTGTCGCTGACCGGCCACGTATATGGCCCGGCCCTGGTGCTGATGTCCGCCAACGTCTACAACGGCCTGTCGGACGCCGAAAAGGCCAGTTTCAAGACTGCCGGCAAGGACTCGGCCCAGGCCATGCGCGCCTACGTCGACAACATCGAGAAGACCGGCGTCGAGCAACTGAAGAAGGAAGGCATGCAGGTCAGCGAGGTCGACCGCGCCGCGTTCGCCGCCGCCGTCGAACCGGCCTACGCCGAGTACTACAAGAAGTTCGACAAGCAGCTCATCCAGTCGATCCGCGACACCAAGTAAGCCTGCTCGCGCGCCGCCCGGCCTGGCCGGCGCGGCGCCCGGCGGCCCGCCAGGCTGCCGTCCTCCCATCCCGGAAGCCATCATGCGACTGCTTTGCACCGCCGAGCGCGCGCTGTTCCGCCTGGTTTCGGCCATTGCCCAGATCCTGCTGATCGCCGCCGCCTGCGCCGCGTTCTACCAAGTCATTGCCCGTTTTGTCCTGCACTCCCCGGCGGACTGGAGCGAAGTCGCCACGCGCGCGCTGCTGATCTGGACCGTGCTGCTGGGCGTGGCGCTGGCCTTCCGGCATGGCGCGATGATCAGCGTGGAACTGCTGCGCAACACCCTGCAGGGCGCCGCGCGCCGCTTGCTGGAGCATGCCATCGCGCTGATCTGCATCGCCTTCCTGGCCTTCATCGCCTGGATCGGCGGCCAGATGACCTGGCGCGTGCGCTTCCAGAACGTGCCCAGCCTGGATATATCCATTTCCTGGATCTACCTGGCGATTCCGGTCGGCGCCACGCTGGCGGTCATTGCCGTGCTGGCGCGCTGGCTGGGCGGCGAGCAGGACGACGTGCCGGTGCGCAACGACGCGCAGGGCTGAAGCCCGTTCCATCCCCTTCGAGCAACCAGGGCTGTCCATCATGTCGCAGTTGATGATTCTCTCGATGTTGATTTTCTTCGGGCTGTCGGTGCCGGTCGCGGTGGCGATCGGGATCGCGGCCCTGACCGGCGTGTCGGTGGGCGGCCTGCCGTGGCTGGTCGTGGCGCAACAGATCTACGCGGCCCTGGACAAGTATCCGCTGGTGGCCATTCCCTTTTTCATCCTGGCCGGCAACCTGATGGAGGCCGGCGGAATCTCCGAGCGCATGGTCGAGTTCGCCAAGAGCCTGGTGGGCGGCATACAGGGCGGCCTGGCCTGCACCTGCGTGCTGACCTGCATGATCTTCGCGGCGGTGGCAGGCTCCAGCGTGGCGACGACCTTCGCGGTGGGCGCCATCCTGATTCCGGCCATGGTGCGCCACGGCTACCCGGCGCCGTTTGCCGCCTCGCTGCAGGCCAGCGCGGCCGAGCTCGGCGTGATCATCCCGCCGTCCATCCCCATGATCCTGTTCGCCGTGTCCACCGACACCTCCACCGGCGAGCTGTTCATCGCCGGCATCATGCCCGGCGTACTGATCGGCCTGGCGCTGATGCTGTACGTATGGCTGTACGCGCGCCGCAACGGGCTGGGCAAGCAGGATGGCGCCGGCCGCCTGCCGGTGTGGCTGGCATTCAGGCGGGCCTGGCTGGCCCTGTTGATGCCGGTCATCATCCTGGGCGGGATCTACGGCGGCGTGTTCACGCCCACCGAGGCCTCGGTGGTGGCGGTCATGTACGCGGTGCTGATAGGCACGCTGGTCTACCGTCGCCTGTCGTTCGGCCTCATCTCGGCCACCCTGCACCGCTCGGTGATTTCGACCGCCGTCATCATGTTCGTGATTGCCAATGCCGGCGTATTCAGTTTCCTGCTCAACCGCGCCGGCATTCCGGACGCGCTGGGCGTCTGGCTGAGCCAGCTGTTCGACAACCAGTTTTCCTTCCTGATGGGCGTGAACGCGGCGCTGTTCGTGATCGGGATGTTCATCGAAACCTCGGCCTCGGTGGTGGTGCTGGCGCCGCTGCTGCTGCCGGTGGCCATGAAGTTCGGCGTCGAGCCGGTGCACTTCGGCGTCATCATGGTGGTGAACCTGGCGCTGGGCATGATCACCCCGCCCTTCGGCGTCAATCTGTTCGCCGCCTGCGCCGTCGCCAAGCTGCCGCTGGAACGCCTGGTCCGGCCGCTGATCCCGTTCGTGGGCGTGGTGCTCGCCTGCCTGCTTGTCATCACTTACTGGCCCGGCCTGTCGCTGGGCCTGCGCGATCTGGTCTACGGCAGGTAGCACAGGCCGCCTGCTTATCCTCATTCCTGTCCACCTTGGTGGTAAAGAGGCATCGATCAACCACACTCAATTCCTACAGCCGCATCAGCCCCCCCCCCCCCCGAACCTCTAATATTCTTGCTTCCATCGTTGTATAGGCTTCCAAGCCAGTTTTCGCATGAAGCAAGTCTCCGCATACTTCCTCCTCGCGCCGGCCGTCCTGGCCGGCGCCCTGTCGTGGCACATCCCGGCGCGCGCCAACGACGGCACCATCGTCATCACCGGCACGATTACCGACACCACCTGCGTCGTCGAGGACCCTGCCGGGCCCAGCCATACCAAGGTCGTGACCCTGCCCAAGATTTCCAAGTCCGCCCTGAAGAACGTGGGCGACCAGGCCGGCCGTACGCCTTTCATCATCAAGCTGAAGGATTGCCCGTCCAGCCTGGGCAACGGCGTCAAGGCGTATTTCGAACCGGGCCCGACCACTGACTACGCCACCGGCGACTTGCGGGCATACAAGATGGCCTATGCCACCAATCCGCAAACCCAGTTGAACAGCATCACCGCCGCCACCGAGGCCCAGGGCGTACAGGTACGGATTTCAAACCTCAATGACTCCAAGATCGCCATGGGTGCGGACGAGGCGACCCAGCAGGCGGCAGGCTTCAACCCCGAAGCGCAGACCGGCGACGCCAGCAAGCGAACCGTCACGATGCGCTACCTGGCCTCCTACGTCAAAAAGAACGGCGACGTCGAAGCCAGCGCCATCACGACTTATGTGGGCTTTTCCGTGGTCTACCCTTAATGAGAGCCACCCGACAATACGTCGAATTCCTACATATCTATCAGCCCCCCCCCCCCCGGCGACCTCTAATATTCTTGCTTCCTCCGTGATTCCGGCGCACTTGCGCCCATACCAGCATGAAGCACTTTCGCCGCCATCGTGGGCTGGCGCTGGCCTGCCTGGCCAGCGCCATGGGCCTGCACGCCGTCGTCCATGCCAACGACGGCACCATCGTGATTACCGGCAACATCGTCGACAACACCTGCGAGATCGCGGATCCGCCGCAACCCAATCACGTCAAAGTGGTGCACCTGCCCAAGATATCCAAAAGCGCGCTCAAGCAGACCGGCGATACCGCCGGCGCGACGCCGTTTTCCATCAAACTACAGAACTGCCCTGATTCGCTGGGCAATGGCGTGAAACTGTACTTCGAGCCCGGCCCCACCACCGACTACAGCACCAAGGACCTGATCGCCTACAAGCTGGCCTACGTCGCCAACACCACGACCAACAGCAAGATTGTCGCCGGCCAGGTCGCGGAAGGCGTGCAGGTGCGCATCGCCAACCTGAACGGCACCCAGATTCCCATGGGTGAAAACGTCACCGGCCAGAATGCGCGCGGCTTCGACCCGGTAATGCAGAATGGGCAAGCAGGCAAGAAAGAAGTGACCTTGCGCTATCTGGCCGCGTATGTGAAGAAAGCCACGGGCACAATTTCTGCGAGCGCAATAACCACCTATGTAGGTTTTTCGGTCGTATATCCCTAGATACAGGGTGCGGGGCTTGATATAGAAAAATCCTACACAAAAGAAAGCCCCCCCCCCCCGCGTTTTCTAAGATGCTTGCACCTCGATTCACGTACAGCGCTTGGCGCTCCTTACCATCGATATGCAAGCAATATCTTCCATTCTCCGCGCGTCGACGCTTGCCGGGGCCATGACCATTGCCGTCGCGGCGCACGCCAACGACGGCACGATCGTCATCACCGGCAGCATCACCGATACCACCTGCGTCATCGAACAGCCGGCCGGGCCCGATCATTTGCGGATCGTGATCCTGCCCACGATTTCCAAGAACGCGTTGCGCAAGCCGGGCGACCAGGCGGGCAGGACGCGCTTCGACATCAAGCTCAAAGACTGCCCCTCCTCGGTGGGCAACGGCATCAAGCTGTATTTCGAACCCGGCGCCACCACTGACTACGCGACCGGCGACCTCAAGGCCTACAAGATCCGGTATTCCTCGTCCGCCCCGGTCACGCAGACCGCGCAGATCGTGGGCGCCACCGAAACCACGGGGGTGCAGATACGCCTGTCCAACCTTGACGACAGCAAAGTCACCATGGGCGCCACCGAGACGATGCAGGGCGCGCAAGGCTTCGACCCGGTCGCCCAGGGCGCCAAGAAAGCCGCGACCCTCAGCTACCTCGCTTCGTATGTGCGCAAGACCGGCGGCGATGTGGATACCGGCTCGATTACCACTTACGTGGGCTTTTCGGTCGTCTATCCCTAGCGGGGCGAATGCGCGGATATCGACGCGCGCAGGGCCAAATCCCATAGGCCGACGAACCCACCCCTCGATGGCGGCATGAAGCCTTACCACGTAAGTGATTCCCGCCGTCGTCCATACCTGATTTGGCGGCGACAGGAGAAATTCCTACACACCCATCAGCCCCCCCCCCCCCCGAGTCGTCTAATAATCTTGCACACACATTGTCCCTGGACCCTTTCACTACTCCAGCCCTGTATGCAAGCCAAGACGTTCATTCTTGGCGCGGCGCTCGTCGGCGCCGCGCTCGCCGTCCATGCCGAAGACGGCACCATTGTCATCACCGGCACGATTACCGACCAGACCTGCACGCTCGAGGACCCGAGCCCCGGTTACGTCAAGGTCGTGCACCTGCCGACGATCTCCAAGAGTGCGCTGAAGAACGCCGGCGACGTGGCGGGCCGCACTCGCTTCGACATCAAGCTGAAAGACTGCCCGACCACCGTCGACTCCCTCAAGCTGTACTTCGAGCCCGGCCCGACCACAGACTACGGCACCAAGGATCTGAAGGCATACAAGACATGGTATGTCGACCCCATAACGATCCAGATGCCTCCCGCCGTTACCGAGATCAAGGGCGTGCAGGTGCGATTGATGAACCTGAACGGCCAGCATATCCCCATGGGCGAGACCGAGCCCAACCAGCATGCCGCGGCATTTTCCGGCACCATGCAAGCCGGCCAGAGCAAGAAATCGTTCACGTTGCAATACCTGGCCGGCTACGTGAAGAAGGACAAGGAAGACGTGGAAGCGGCCGCGTTGACGACCTACGTGAGCTTTTCGGTGGTCTATCCCTGAAACGGCAACGCCGGCCATGGCGGCCGGCGTTGCGCCATGCGAATCCGCCTTCAGCGCGGACGCTTGTCGATGACGCGCCGCGCTTTGCCGGTCAGGGTGCGTTCGACGAACCCCGCGTCGGCAACCTGCACCCGGGCGCTGACGCCGATGTACGACTTGACCGCGTGTTGCAGCTGCTTGCCCAGGCCAGCACGCTCGGCCTCGGTCAGCGTCGAGAACTCGGCGCGCACCTCGGTGAGGATTTCCAGCTCGTCCAGGTTGCCCGAGCGCGACAGCACCAATTGGTAGTGCGGCGCCAGTTGGGCGATCTTCAGTACCAGTTCCTCGACCTGGGTCGGAAACAGGTTCACGCCACGCACGATCAGCATGTCGTCGCTGCGGCCCGTGATCTTGCCGATGCGGCGCATGCTGCGCGCAGTGGGCGGCAGCAGGCGCGTGAGGTCGCGCGTGCGGTAGCGGATGATGGGCATCGCTTCCTTGGTCAGCGATGTGAACACCAGCTCGCCCGGTTCGCCGTCGGCCACCGGCTCGCCCGTGTCCGGATTGACGATCTCGGCATAGAAGTGGTCTTCCCACACGACCGGACCATCCTTGGTTTCGACGCATTCGCTGGCCACGCCCGGCCCCATCACTTCGGACAGGCCATAGATATCGACCGCGTCGATGCCGCCTTCGGCCTCGATATCGGCGCGCATCTGGCCCGTCCACGGCTCGGCGCCAAAGATGCCGATGCGCAGGGAGCTCTGGCGCGGGTCCATGCCCTGGCGGCGCTGTTCCTCCAGGATATTGCAGTAATAGGACGGCGTGACCATGATGATGTCAGGCCGGAAATCGTTGATCAACTGCACCTGCTTCTCGGTCTGCCCGCCCGACATGGGCACGACCGTGCAGCCCAGCCGCTCGGCGCCGTAGTGCGCGCCCAGCCCGCCGGTGAACAGCCCGTAGCCGTAGGCCACGTGCACGATATCGCCGGGCTTGCCGCCTGCCGCGCGGATCGAGCGCGCCACCAGGTTGGCCCAATTGTCGAGATCGCGCGCGGTGTAGCCCACCACGGTCGGCTTGCCGGTGGTGCCGCTGGAGGCATGCACCCGCGACACGCGCTCGCGCGGAACCGCGAACATGCCGAAGGGATAGTTGTCGCGCAGGTCCTGCTTGGTGGTGAACGGAAACCTGGCGATATCGGACAGCTGCTTGAGGTCCTCGGGATGCACGCCAGCCGCGTCGAATGCCTGTTTGTAATGGGGCACGTTCTGGTAGGCATGGCTGAGCGTCCACTTGAGCCGCTCCAGCTGCACGGCCGCGATCTCGTCGCGGCTGGCGTGCTCGATCGGATCCAACCCCGGCTTGCTCATGGTGGTGGACATGATGGTTTGTCTCCTGAAAATTCCTGTTGCCGGCGGCGCGTTGCCGGCCGCCCTTTCTTGTCCTGGCCCGCGGGATCAGTCCTGCGGCGGCTCGCCCACGACCTGGCCACGGATCCGGTACGAGCGGCCGCGGAATACCGCCACCGAACGCCCCTGCTGGTTGGTGACGGTCACGTCGTAGATGCCGGTGCGGCCGGCCAGCGAACGCTCCTGCGCCACCGCCGTCAATACGTCGCCCTCCAGGCCCGGTGCCAGGTAATCGATGGTGCAGCCCGACGCCACCGTGCTGACGTTGCGCGAATTGCACGAGAACGCGAACGCGCTGTCGGCCAGCGCGAAAATGAAGCCGCCGTGGCAGGTCTTGTGGCCGTTGAGCATGTCGGCGCGCACCGGCATGGTCAGCTTGGCATAGCCCGGGGAGATTTCCACCACCGTCATGCCCAGGCCCTGCGACGCCGCGTCGCCGGCATACATCGTGGCGCCCACGGCGCGTGCCAGTTCGTGCGGATCGCTGGGCACGTCTACGGCAGGAACATGCGCGTTCATTATTTCCCCTTGAATTGCGGTTCGCGTTTATCGAGAAATGCCGCCACGCCCTCGGCGTAGTCGGCGCTGCCACCCAGCTCGCGCATCATGTCGCGCTCCAGGTCGAGCTGGGTGGACAGATCGTTGCCCAGGCTGGCCTGCAGCGCCCGCTTGGTGAACGCCAGGCCCTTGGTGGGCGCTTGCGCGAAATGGGCGGCCAGTCCGTCGAGCACGCTGTCGAACTCGTCATCGGCCACGCATTGCCAGATCAGGCCCCAATCCTGCGCCTGCCGGGCGCTCAGCTTGTTGCCCAGCATGCTCAGGCCCGCGGCGCGGGCGCGGCCAACCAGGCGCGGCAGCGCGAACGTTCCGCCGGTATCGGGGATCAGGCCCAGCCGGCAGAACGACTGGATGAAACTGGCCGACTCCCGGGCGATCACGATGTCGCCGGCAAGAGCCAGGTTGGCGCCGGCCCCGGCGGCCACGCCATTGACGCCCACCACCACGGGCAGGGGCAGCGCCGCCAGGCGGCGCACCAGCGGTCCGTAGAATTTCTCGACCGTCTCGCCCAGGTCGGGCGGCGCCCCATCGGCCGTGGGACGGCGTTCGCTCAGGTCCTGGCCGGCGCAAAAGCCACGGCCGGCGCCGGTCAGCACCAGCACGCGGGCGCCCTCGCGCTCGACCCGGCCGAGCGCGTCGGCCACCTCGCCGTGCATGCGGGCCGTGAAGCTGTTGAGTTTGTCTGGGCGGTTCAGCGTCAGGCGGGCCACGCCGCCGGCCAGCTCGAACAGGATGTCCTGGTAGGTCATGGGCGCCCTCTCAAACGTGGCGGCGGGTTTGCACGACGCGGAACCGGTTGGCGACGAACGCCGAATCGGACAGCGCGGCATTGGCGGCCGGGTTGGCGCCGGTGCCATGGAAATCGCTGAACGCGGCGGTCTGGTTCACGAACACGCCGCCGGTCAGGTTCAGCGACAGCGACACGCCGCTGTGCTCGGCCATGTCCTGCACCTGGGACGCGACCGCCTCGTCGGTGGTGTAGGCCGACAGGCTGAGCGCGCCATGCTGGCGCACGCTGGCGCCGGCCAGCTCGATGCTGTGGGCGGTGGAGTCCGTGGCGACCACGAAGGCGATCGGCCCGAACCACTCCTGTCCGAGCGCCTCGTTGCCGGCTTCGGCGCGCAGCAGCAGCGGCGTATGCACGCGCGCCTGCTCGAACTGCGGGTGCGCCAGCGCCTTGCTGTCGGCCAGCACCGGCAGGCCGAGCTGGCGCGCCTTGTCGATGCGCGCCGCCGTCGCGTCGTTCTGGACCGCGCCGGTCAATTCGACCGCCCTGGCCGGATCGCCGGCCAGCTTGTCCAGGGCAGCCCCCAGCGCCGCGGCCACCTCGTCGAAGCCGACCCGGCCTTCGGCGGTCCGGATGCCGTCGCGCGGCACATAGATGTTCTGCGGCGCCGTGCACATCTGGCCGGAATACAGCGCCAGCGAGAATGCCAGGTTGCGCGCCACGCCCTTCAGGTCGTCGGTGGAATCGATGAGGACCTGGTTGACGCCGGCCTTCTCCGTGTACACCAGGGCCTGGCGGGCGTTCTGCTCCAGCCAGTTGCCGTTGGCGCTGCTGCCGGTGAAGTCGACGATGCGCACCGCCGGATCCAGCGCCAGGCGCTGCGCGGTGTCGTCGCCGGCCGGATGCGCCGCCAGCAGCACCACATTGGGGTCGAAGCCGGCCTCGTTCAGCACCTCGCGCGCCACCTGGACCGTGAGGGCCAGCGGCAGGATGGCGCCGGGATGCGGCTTGACGATGACCGTGTTGCCGGTGGCCAGGCTGGCGAACAGGCCTGGATAGCCGTTCCACGTGGGGAAGGTCGAGCAGCCGATCACCAGCGCGATGCCGCGCGGCACCACGGTGAAGCGCTTTTCCATCTTGATGGGGTCGTTCTTGCCCTGCGGCTTTTCCCAGAGCGCCACCCCGGGAATGCGCGACATCTCCTGCCAGGCATAGGTCACGGCCTCGACGCCGCGGTCCTGCGCATGCGGGCCGCCGGCCTGGAACGCCATCATGAAAGCCTGGCCGGTCGTGTGCTGCACGGCGTGGGCCATCTCGAAGCTGCGGCGGTTCAGGCGCTGCAGGATCTCCAGCGACACGCCCACCCAGGCGCGCGGCCCGGCGCGGCGCCATTGTTCCAGGGCCTTGGACGATGCCGCGACCAGCGCCTCGGGCGCGACCTGCGGATAGGTAATGCCCAGTTCGAAGCCGAACGGGGAGACCTCGCCTCCGACGGTGCCCGAGGCTTGCGGCAGGTCCAGCGCGAACGGCTTGCCGCGCAGCGCCTCGAACGCGGCCTGGCCGTCCTGGGCGGCGGTTTCGCCGTAGTTGCGCGGGCTGGGCGACTCGGGGAACGGGCTCCAATAGCCGCGCTGCGCGGCGGCTTCCAGCGCTTTCTGCAGCATGGGCTGGTGGCGTTCAAAGAAATCTTGGGACACTGCGCTATCTCCGTGATGAATAGTTGTATTGCTTCGCTGGCCTCGGCGGCTCAGGTTTCCTGGTCGAAGTCGATGACCAGTCGATCGCTGACTGGGTAGCTCTGGCAACTGAGCACGAAACCGCGCGCCACTTCGTAATCTTCCAGGGCGAAGTTGGCATCCATGTCGACTTCGCCTTCGACGACCTTGCAGCGGCAGGTGGAACATACCCCGCCCTTGCACGAATAAGGCAGCTCGACGCCTTGCGCCAGCGCCGAATCGAGCACGCTGTCCTTGTTCTTGTCGATGAAAAACGTCCGGCTGTGGCCGTCCTGCACGACCGTGACCTCGCACTGGCCCTTGCCTGGCGCGGCAGGCGCGTCGCGTCCGGTGCGCAGCGCCCGCGGCCCCTTGGGCGCGCCGAACAGCTCGAACTTGATATGCGACTTGGGCATGCCGCGCGCCTGCAGGTGCTCGACCACGCTCTCGATCATGGTCTGCGGGCCGCACACAAAAGCGTAATCGATATCGCCGGGCCGCATCCAGGCGGTAAGCAGTTGATCGACCTTATCGCCGTCCAGGCGGCCATTGAACAGCTCAATGTCCTGGCTTTCGCGGCTCATGATGTAGACCAGCGAGAAGCGCTCCATATAGAGGTTCTTGAGGTCTTCGATTTCCTCGCGAAACAGCACCGACGACGAGGCGCGGTTGCCGAAGAACAGCGTGAAGCGGCTGCGCGGTTCGGCCGACAGGGCCGACTTCACCAGCGAGAACACCGGCGTGATGCCGCTGCCTACCGCGAACGCCACATAGTGGCGCGCGTTGTCCGGGTCGAAGTCGACGGTGAAGTTACCGGCCGGCGGCATCACTTCCAGGCTCTGGCCCGGCTGCAGCTCGTGGTTGGCCCAGTTGGAGAACACCCCCTCGTCGACCTTCTTGATGGCCACGCGCAGCACGCCGTCGCCCGGCGCCGAACAGATGGAATACGAACGGCGCACCTCCTCGCCGTCCAGGCGGGTGCGCAGGGTCAGGTACTGGCCCGGCCGGAAGCGGAAGTCGCCGGCCAGCTCGGGCGGCAGGTCGAACGTGACGACCACGGCGTCGCGCGTGTTGCGCGCCACCGAAGCGACCTTCAGCATATGGAATGGATTGTGGCTCATGGCGCGGGCAGTCAGTGGGGCTTGAAGTAATCGAACGGCTCGCGGCAGGCGACGCAACGGTACAGCGCCTTGCAGGAGGTCGATCCGAAATGGCTGATCAGGCGGGTATCGAGCGAACCGCAATGCGGGCATTCGATGGCGGGCGCGGCGCGGCGCCGGCTGATGCCGGAAATATCGACGGCGCGCTCGACCGGCGCGGCGATGCCGTACTGCCTGAGCGCGGCGCGGCCGCGCGCGCTCATCCAGTCGGTGGTCCAGGCCGGCGCCAGGCGCGTCTCGACCCGCACGCTGGCCAGGCCGTGGCCGGCCAGCGTGGTTTCGATGTCGTGGGTGATTTCGCGCATGGCCGGACAGCCCGAGTACGTGGGCGTGATAGTGACCACGCAGGTATCGCCGTCCCAGCCGATGTCGCGCACCACGCCGAGGTCCACCACCGACAGCACGGGGATCTCCGGGTCGGGCACGCTTTCCAGCCAGGCCAGCACCTGGCCGGCCGGCACCCTGGGCAAGGCGTTCACCACGAGGCTCCGGGATAGGCGCGCTGCAGATGCTGCATCTCGGCCAGGATGTAGCCCAGGTGCTCGGTATGGCGCCCCTGCCGTCCGCCGCGGTGGGCGGGATGGAAGGCCTCGTCTTCCGGCGGCATGGCCAGGGTGGCCTCGTCGAGCACCTCGCGCACCTGCGCCAGCCACTCGTCGCGCAGGCTGGACAGCTCACAGGCGACGCCGCGCGCGGCAAGATCCAGGTCGATGGCATCGTCGACGAACATCTCGCCCGCGTAGGGCCAGGCCGCGTCGATCGCCGCCTGCATCCGCTCGTGGCTGAGCGCCGTGCCATCGCCCAGCCGCACCACCAGATCGGCGGAACGGCGCGCGTGATAGGTGACCTCCTTCAGCGCCTTGGCGGCAATCGCCGCCACGCGTTCATCGGCCGACTTGGCCAGGCGGATCAGCAGGAAGTAATGCCAGGTGTCGAACAGGAACTGGCGCGCCATGGTGTCGCCATAGTTGCCGTTGGGCCGCTCGACCAGCAGCAGGTTGCGGAACTGCGGCGCATCGCGCAGGTAGGCCAGCCGGTCCTCGTCGCGCCCCGCCCCCTCGACCTCGCCGGCCAGCGTCAGCCACATGCGGGCCTGGCCCAGCAGGTCGAGCGCGGTATTGGTCAGCGCCAGGTCCTCTTCCAGCACCGGCCCGTGGCCGCACCACTGGCCCAGGCGCTGCGACAGCACCAGGGTGGTGTCGCCCAGTCGCAGCAGGTACTCAAACAATGATTTGTCCATGTCCGCCGCGCCGCCCTACATGTGCTTGATTTCGTCGGGCATCGGGAAAAACGTCGGATGCCGGTAGACCTTGCTGTTGGCGGGCTCGAACAGCGGCTCCTTGTCGCCCGGGCTGCTGGCCACGATGTCGGCCGCGCGCACGACCCAGATGCTCAGGCCTTCGTTGCGGCGCGTATAGACGTCGCGCGCATGATTGATGGCCATTTCGGCGTCGGGCGCGTGCAGACTGCCCACGTGCTTGTGGGCCAGGCCATGCTGGCTGCGGATGAATACTTCCCAAAGAGGCCAATCTTTGCTCATGATGCGTATCCCTGGCGCGCCGCCTGGGCGCGCCGAAACTGGAATGAAGAAACCGGCGGCGCGGTCAGGCCGCCTTGCGGCGCGCCTGCTTGTCGGCGTGGGCGACCATCGCCTCGCGCACCCAGGCGCCATCCTCGTGCGCCTTGACGCGGGCGGCCAGGCGTTCGCGGTTGCACGGGCCATGGCCCTTGATCACCGCGTAGAACTCGTCCCAGTCGATCGCGCCGAAATCGTAATGGCCGCGCTCGGCGTTCCACTTCAGGTCGGGATCGGGCACCGTCAGGCCCAGGTACTCGGCCTGCGGGACGGTCTGGTCGACCATCTTCTGGCGCAATTCGTCGTTGGAGAACAGCTTGATCTTCCATTGCATCGACTGCGCGCTGTTGGGCGAATCGGCGTCGGAAGGGCCGAACATCATCAGCGCCGGCCACCACCAGCGATTGAACGCCTCCTGGCACATGGCCTTCTGTTCGGGCGTGCCATGCAGGCACATCTGGATCAGCAGATCGTAGCCCTGGCGCTGGTGGAACGACTCTTCCTTGCAGACGCGCACCATGGCGCGCGCATAGGGGCCGTACGAACATCGGCACAGCGGGATCTGGTTGATGATGGCCGAGCCGTCGACCAGCCAGCCGATCATGCCGATATCGGCCCACGTCAGGGTGGGATAGTTGAAGATGCTGGAGTATTTGGCGCGGCCCGCATGCAGGTCGTCGATCAGGTCCTCGCGCGAGACGCCCAGCGTCTCGGCCGCGCTGTAGAGATACAGGCCATGCCCGGCCTCGTCCTGCACCTTGGCCAGCAGGATCGCCTTGCGCTTGAGCGACGGCGCGCGGGTGATCCAGTTGCCCTCGGGTAGCATGCCGACGATCTCGGAATGGGCGTGCTGGGAAATCTGGCGCACCAGGGTCTTGCGATAGGCCTCGGGCATCCAGTCCTTGGGCTCGATGCGCACCCCGTCGTCGATACGGCGCTGGAACGCCTGTTCGGGACCTTCCAGCTGATCGACGTGCTTGACCTTGCTGACCCCGGTTTCGACCAGTTGAGCGTACATGTCTGTCTCCTGCGGCGGGGCTGCGCCAGGCGCTGGCGCGCCCGGAATTTCCGCCGTCTCATGGATCGGATTATTTAATACAAAAATTTGATTGTCAAACCTATTTCTGTATCACATTGGATTTATGTATCATGTCATGAATCCTCATATCCGCCCGGCCTACGCCCGCTCATGGCAAGCACTCCGTCACCGCTGGACCGCTTTCTCTCCCGTCTGCTGAAAAACGATCCGCCGCGCGCCAAGTCGCTGTGCGTCAGCCTGCTGGGCGACGCGCTGGCGCCGCACGGCGGCGCCATCTGGCTGGGCGACCTGATCGAGCTGCTGGCGCCGATCGGCATCAACGAACGGCTGCTGCGCACCAGCGTGTTCAGGCTGGTCGCGCAGGGCTGGCTGCAATCCGAGCGCCATGGACGGCGCAGCCTGTACCTGTTGTCCGAGCACGGCCTGCGCCACACCGCGCACGCCTCGCAGCGCATCTACGACGGGCCGGCGCGCGCCTGGAACGGCGAGTGGACGCTGGTGGCGCTGCCGCGCACCGGCAACAACGGCCTGGCCGAGCGCGGCGAACTGCGCCGCGAACTGCTCTGGGAAGGTTTCGGCATGGTGGCCCCGGGCCTGTTCGCCCACCCGCAGACCGAAGCGCGCGCCGCGCACGAAATCCTCGAAAAACTGGGCATTCCCGACAAGGCCCTGGTGCTGTCGGCGCGCGACCTGGCCGGCGCCGGCGGCCTGCCGATCGCCAGCCTGGCGGGACAATGCTGGAATCTCGATGAAGTGGCGGACCAGTACCGCCTGTTCTCGCGCAACTTCGGCCCGGTGGAAAAGCTGCTGGATCCGCCCCCCACCCCCGCGCAGGCCTTCGCGGTGCGCGTACTGTTGCTGCACAACTGGCGGCGCATCGTGCTGCACGATCCGCAACTGCCCACGCCCATGGAGCCGGACGGCTGGCCCGGCAACGCCGCCCGCGAACTGTGCCGGCGCATCTATTGGCAGGTATTCGACGCGTCGGAGCGCCACCTGGATGCCGTCGCCGGCCGCGAGAACGCGCGCTACCGGCCGGCCCAGGCCGACATCATGGGCCGCTTCGGCGGCCGGCCGTAGCCGCGGCCTGCCCGCGCGAACCGGCCGCCTCGGCCAGGAACGCCGGCGTCAAGCCAAGCAGGGACAGATGCTGCTCGCCGCACCAGGCCGCGGCGCCGGGTGCGCGCAGGGCGGCCGGCACGCCGATGAACGACAGGGTCCAGGTGGCCCGCACCGGCCGGCCCGGCGGATCGCCCAGGGGCTGGCCGCTTTCCGCGCTCAGGCCGCTGGGCACATCCAGCGCCAGCACCGGCGCGCGCCAGGCGTTGACCTGGTCGATCAGTCCCTGCCATGCGCCATCCAGCGGACGCGCCAGGCCGATGCCGAACAGGCCGTCGATGACCAGCGCGGGCGCATCGGCCGGCAGGTCGGCCCTGGCCTGGCCGCCGGCGGCGCGCCAGCCTTGCCAGGCATGGCGCGCGTCGTCGGGCAGGCGCGCCGCACCGGCGGGCATGACGACCGCGACCCGATAGCCGCGCGCCCGCAGCAGCGTGGCCGCCACCAGCGCGTCGCCGCCATTGTTGCCCGGCCCGGCCAGGGCCAGCACCGGCGCGCCGGGCGGCAGGCGGGCCGCGACGAAGTCGGCGGCGGCCAGCCCGGCGCGCGGCATCAGCGCCAGCCCGCGGGAATGCGCCAGCCGTTCGACGGCGCGAATCTGCTCGACGCGATCGATGTCCATGGGGCCCTGCCGTCCGGTGCCGCGCGGGGCTGCTCAGACCTTGAGCAGGTGCTCGCGGTAATACTTGAGTTCGTCGATGGATTCGTAGATGTCGGCCAGCGCCTCGTGGCGGCTTTTCTTGTCGAATCCCTTGTAGACGGCGGGCGCCCAGCGCCGCGCCAGCTCCTTCAGGGTGCTGACATCCAGGTTGCGGTAATGGAAGAAGCGTTCCAGGTTGGGCATGTAGGCGTACATGAAGCGCCGGTCCTGGCTGATGGTATTGCCGCACAGCGGCGACTTGCCCGCGGGCACGTGCTCGGCCAGGAATTCGAGCAGGATCCGCTCGGCCTGCTCCTCGCCCAGCGTCGACGCCTTGACCTTCTCGATCAGGCCGCTCTTGCCATGGGTGGACTTGTTCCAGTTGTCCATGGCGTCGAGCAGGCTGTCGGACTGGTGCACCACCAGCACCGGGCCTTCGGCCACCACGGTGAGATCGGCCTCGGTCACGACCACCGCCACCTCGATGATGCGCTCTTTCTCGGGATCGAGCCCGGTCATCTCCATATCGAGCCAGACCAGGCGGTTTTCGTTCGCAGCCATATAATTTGCCTTTAAAACACACCATTTTCGCATACCACCGCCCCGTGACCGCCCCCGTGCCCCTTTTCACGCTTTTCTTCGTTGTCCTGCTGCTGGCCGATATCGGCGTGCGCCTGTGGCTGGCTACCCGCCAGATCCGCCATGTGGCGGCCAACCGCCAATCCGTCCCGCCCGAGTTCGCCCCGCGCATCGGGCTGCACAGCCACCAGCGCGCGGCCGACTACACCGTGGCGCGCGTGCGCCTGGGCATGCTCGAACGCGTCTACGACGCGGCCATCCTGGTGGCGCTGACGCTGCTGGGCGGCCTGCAGTTCATCGACCTGCGGCTGGGCCAGCTGACCCAGCACGACTTCCTGCGCCAATTGCTGCTGCTGGCCTGCGTGCCGCTGCTGCTGGGCCTGCTCGGCCTGCCCTTCACTCTGTGGCGGCAATTCCGCCTGGAGGGCCGCTTCGGGTTCAATCGCATGACGCCCGCGCTGTTCTTCAGCGATGCCGTCAAGGGCGTACTGGTGGCGCTGGTCCTGGGCCTGCCGCTGGCCGCCGCCGTGCTGTGGCTGATGGCCAGCGCCGGGGCCTATTGGTGGCTGTGGGCCTGGGGCCTGTGGCTGGGCTACAACCTGCTGCTGCTGCTCATCTATCCCACCTTCATCGCGCCGCTCTTCAACAAGTTCACCCCGCTGAACGACCCCGAACTGGCCGGCCGCATCCGCCAGCTGGCGCAACGCTGCGGCTTTGCCCTGAACGGGCTGTTCGTCATGGACGGCTCGCGCCGCTCGGCCCACGGCAACGCCTACTTCACCGGATTCGGCAAATCGCGCCGCATCGTCTTCTTCGATACCCTGCTCGCGCGCCTGAACGGCGACGAGATCGAAGCGGTGCTGGCCCACGAGCTGGGCCACTTCGCGCGCCGCCACATCATCAAGCGGCTGGCGCTCAGCTTCGCCGGCGCGCTGGTCTTCTTCGCCGCGCTGGGCTGGCTGGCCCGCCAGCCCTGGTTCTACGAAGGACTGGGCGTCCTGCCCAATCTGGCCGGGCGCAACGACGCCATGGCGCTGGTGCTGTTCTTCCTGGTGGTGCCGGTGTTCACCTTCATGCTGACGCCGCTGGCCAGCTGGTACTCGCGCCGCGACGAATTCGAGGCCGACCGCTACGCCGCGGCCCAGAGTTCGCCGGATCGGCTGGTATCGGCGCTGGTCAAACTGTACGATGACAACGCCGCCACCCTGACGCCCGACCCTGTGCACTCCGCCTTCTACGACAGCCACCCGCCGGCCGCGGTACGCATCCGCCACCTGATGGCGGGCGCATGAGCGGCAACCACGCCGAAGGCCTGATCATCGCCGCCCACGGCCGCCACTACACCGTGGAGCTGGCCGACGGCTCGCTGCGCCAGTGCTTTCCGCGCGGCAAGAAGAACGGCCCTGCCGTCGGCGACCGGGTGCGCATCACGCCGCAAGGGCGCGACGAAGGCGCCATCGAAGCCGTGCTGCCGCGGCGCAACCTGCTGTTTCGCTCCGACGAAATGCGCGTCAAGCAGTTCGCCGCCAACGTCGACCAATTGCTGATCGTCGTGGCGGTCGAGCCCACCTTCGCGGACGACCTGACCGGCCGCGCGCTGGCCGGCGCCTGGAGCGCCGACATCGAGCCGGTGATCGTGCTCAACAAGATAGACCTGCCCGGCGCCCTGGACGCCGCGCGCGCGCGGCTGGAGCCGCTGCGCCGGCTGGGCGTGCCCGTCATCGAATTGAGCGCGCAGGACCACGCCATGGTGCACGAGCGCCTGGCGCCGCGGCTGGCCGGACGCACCAGCCTGCTGCTGGGCCAGAGCGGCATGGGCAAGTCCACCCTGCTCAACACGCTGGTGCCGCACGCCCAGGCCGCCACGCGCGAATATTCGGCGGCGCTGGACATGGGCCGCCACACCACCACCAGCACGCGGCTCTACCACCTGCCCGAACCCGGCGGCGACCTGATCGACTCGCCGGGCTTCCAGGCGTTCGGCCTGCAGCACCTCAGCGGCGAACAGATCCTGCGCGGCTTCCCGGAATTCGCCCCGCATATCGAACACTGCCGCTTCTACAACTGCACCCATCGCCACGAGCCGGGCTGCGGCGTCCTGGCAGCGCTGCAGGCCGGCCAGATCGACGCCGGCCGCTACGCGCTGTACCTGCGCATCCTGGACGAAAACGCGGCCGCGCGCCCCTACTGACCCCCCCCAGGTGCCCGTCGCGGCGGGGACTGGCACCCGCAGGCTTCCACCCCCCTTACGGCGCCGGATTGGGCTGGCGCGCGTGGATCGCCTCGATGCCTTGCAGCACCTCGTCCGACAGGGTGACGTCGACGCTCTCGATGTTTTCCTTCAGTTGCGCCAGCGTGGTCGCGCCCATCAGGTTGCTGCTCACGAAGGGGCGCT
The DNA here is from genome assembly GCF_002119705.1 of Bordetella genomosp. 6. NCBI lineage: Bacteria > Pseudomonadati > Pseudomonadota > Betaproteobacteria > Burkholderiales > Alcaligenaceae > Bordetella > Bordetella genomosp. 6. The sequence continues at coordinate 1,515,302 of NZ_CP021107.1, read as the reverse complement.
GGTTGACCCAGGCCAGCGCCATCTGCGCCGGCGCCAGGCCGTGCTCGCGCGCCAGCATCACATAGTCGCGCGCCGCGGCCTCGGCCTGCGGGTTGCTGTAACGGGTAAACCGCGTGAACAGCGCGAGCCGCGAGCCTTCCGGGCGCGCCCCGTCGAGGTACTTGCCCGACAGGATGCCCATGGCCAGCGGCGAATAGGCCAACAGCCCTACGCCTTCACGGTGGCTGAACTCGGCCAGCCCGATCTCGAAGATGCGGTTGAGCAGGTTGTACGGGTTCTGGATCGTGGCCACCTTGGGCAAGCCGTGCTTCTCGGCTGCCTGCAGGAAACGCGCCATCCCCCACGGGGTCTCATTGGACAGGCCGACATGACGCACCTTGCCCGCGCGCACGAAATCCTGCAGCACCCCGAGCGTCTCTTCGATCGGTACGGTATGGGCGTCGTCCACCCACGGATAGGCCAGCTTGCCGAAAGTATTGGTGGTGCGGTCGGGCCAGTGCAGCTGGTAGAGGTCCAGGTAATCGGTTCGCAGGCGCTTGAGGCTGGCGTCCAGCGCCTGCGTCAGGTTCTTGCGATCGAGATTGGTCTTGCCGTCGCGGATATGGCTGGGGCGCTTGGCATCGCGCACCGGACCCGCCGCCTTGCTGGCCAGGACCACTTCGTGGCGCCGCCCGGTCCGGGCCAGCCAGCTGCCGATGCAGCTTTCGGTACGCCCCTGGGTTTCCGGCTTGGGCGGCACGGGGTACATCTCGGCGGCGTCGATCAGGTTGATACCGTGCGCCAGCGCGTAGTCCAACTGTTCGTGAGCCTGCGCCTCGGTGTTCTGCTCGCCCCAGGTCATGGTGCCCAGGCCGATGAGGCTGACGTCGAGATCGGTGTGTCCGAGTTTGCGGTATTTCACGGCTAGATCCTGTCCAGACTGCAAGGCGCCCTGCGCCGGGAATGAAAAAAGCGCGCCACGGCGCGCCGTACTGTTCGGGGATATTACTCCCCTCCTGGCAGGCCTCAGCCCGGCAGCGCCTCGCGCACCGTCTGGTAGAGGTTGCGCAGCATGCCCGCGGTGGCGCCCCAGATGAAATAGCGTTGCCATGGCATGGCGTAGTATTGCCGCACATAGCCATCGGGCAGCGCGGCGCGGTAAAGACGGTGATTGGCCGGATCCATGAGAAACGACAGCGGCACCTCGAACACCTCGGCCACTTCGAAGGCATCGGGCGCCAGCTCGAAGTCGGGCTGCACCAGGGAGACCACCGGCGTGATGGCAAAGCCCGTGGCGGTGAAATACTGGGGCATGCTGCCCAGCACTTCCACCTGCTGTACCGGCAGGCCGGTTTCTTCCTGCGCCTCGCGCAGCGCGGCAGCCACCGGCGTGGCGTCGCTGACTTCGATACGCCCGCCCGGGAAGCTGACCTGGCCGGCATGGTCGTGCAGGTGCGCGGCGCGCTGGGTCAGCATGACGCGCACGCCGTCGGCCCGCATGACCAGGGGGATCAACACCGCCGCGGCCACCAGGCTGCCTTCCCGGCCGGGCGCGCGCGGCTCCGCCGCGCACAAGGGATCGAGCCGCCAGTGATCGGCCGGACGCAGGCTGGAGCGCAGTTCGGGCGGCGTCAGCAGGCGCTCATCCACGCGGGCCAGCCCCTGGTTGGCGGTTTCCCAGGGCTGCGCCATGGGATCGAAGAGCGGACGCACTGGCGTACGACGCGGACGGGAAGGGGCAGAGTCAGACATGCGGCAACGAAAAAAAGAGAAGGCAGCTGCAAGAGTAACCCTGCAATGCAGAAAGGCAGCCTTGCAGCTGCCTTTTTACTCTGAAAAGGCTGTTTTCCAGGTACCTTTTCGCGACAAAAAGGCACCCGCAAGGGTGCTGCCTCTCCGGACCCGGAAGGCTCTCTTCCTGATGCTTTGTCGCGATAAAAAGGCACCCGCAAAGGTGCTGCCTCTCCGGACCCGGAAGGCTCTCTTCCTGATGCCTTGTCGCGATAAAAAGGCACCCGCAAGGGTGCTGCCTCTCCGGGCCCGGAAGGCTCTCTTCCTGATGCTTTGTCGCGATAAAAAGGCACCCTTGCGGGTGCTGCCTCTCCGGACCCGGAAGGCCCTCTTCCTGATGCTTTGTCGCGATAAAAAGGCACCCGCAAGGGTGCTGCCTTTCCGGACCCGGAAGGCCCTCTTCCTGATGCTTTGTCGCGATAAAAAGGCACCCGCAAGGGTGCTGCCTCTCCGGGCCCGGAAGGCTCTCTTCCTGATGCTTTGTCGCGATAAAAAGGCACCCTTGCGGGTGCCTTTTTATCGCGGAATGCCGTGCCAGGCTCAAACGCGTCAACGTTTGCATGCCGGACACGACCGCGGTCTCGATCAAGCCGACTTGGCTTTCTTGAGAACCAGCTTTTCCTTGATGCGCGCGGACTTGCCCGAGCGGCTGCGCAGGTAGTACAGCTTGGCGCGGCGCACGTCGCCGCGGCGCTTGACTTCGATGCCGGCGATTTGCGGCGAGTACAGCTGGAACGTACGTTCCACGGCTTCGCCCGACGAGATCTTGCGCACGATGAACGACGAATTCAGGCCGCGGTTGCGCTTGGCGATGACCACGCCTTCGAAAGCCTGAACGCGCTTGCGGGTGCCTTCGACCACGTTGACGCTGACCACGACGGTGTCGCCGGGGGCGAATTCGGTTACGGCATTGCCGCCGGTGAGGCGAGCAATTTCTTCCTGTTCCAGGATAGCGATGAGGTTCACGAGAACTCCTTGATCATCTTGCCTTGCGGACGGTATTTGCCAGGATTTCTTGTCCGTCGCCTGTCATGCGCCACAAGTGGCGCCTGCCGCTCCGTCGGTATGGCTACCGCCGGATGCCGCGACCAGGCAACGGCTATTGGGTTTCCGCAAGCAGAGGATGAGGTTTGGCAAACCCAACATTCTACATCAAAAGCGCGGATAAGGCCGCTGCCCGCCACCCTCCGGCCCTATTTACGTTACTCTAGCGGCACGGGCAGCCCATATACACCGGGACTCGACCCCGCTCCAGCGGACATATCCCAACGCAATGTCGTACACGTCCCTTATTTTGGTGGTAATGGCTGCCATGGCCCATGCGGCCTGGAATCTGCTGGCCAAGCGCGCCGCGATGGTCGGCCCCATGTTCGTCTTTGCCTATGGCCTGGCGGCAACCATACTGTATGCCCCCTGGGTGATCTGGGTGCTGGCGCACGACGGGATGGTCTGGAGCTGGCCGGTGGTGCTGTGCATCCTGGCATCCAGCATGTTGCATCTAGGCTACAGCCTGTGCCTGCAACGCGGCTACCAGGTCGCCGACCTGTCCGTCGTGTACCCGATCGCGCGCGGCACAGGCCCCCTGCTCTCGACCATGGGCGCCTTCACGCTGCTGAGCGAACCGGCCACCACCACCGGCATTGCCGGCATGCTGTGCGTGGTCGGCGGCGTACTGCTGATTGCCACGCAAGGCCGGCTGGGCATGTTCCGGCAGGCGCAGGCCTGGGTTGGCGTGCGCTGGGGCGTGGTCATAGGCCTGTTCATCGCAGCCTACACCGTGGTGGACGCCTATGGCGTAAAGATGCTGCTGATCATGCCGGTGCTGTTCGACTGGTTCACCTGCGCCACCCGCACGCTGATGATGACGCCCCACGTGCTGCGCCGGCGGGCCCAATACTGGCCGGCCATGCGTGGCTATTGGCACCTTGCCATTGCGGTGGGCGTCCTGTCGCCGCTGGGCTACATCCTGGTGCTGTACGCGCTGCGCAATGGCGCGCCGCTCAGCCTGGTTGCACCGGCCCGCGAAATGTCGATGATGCTGGGCACGCTGGCGGGCATGTTCCTGCTGCGGGAAAAAGTAGGCATAGGCCGGCTGGCTGGCTGCCTGGCCATCCTGGCCGGCGTGGTGCTGCTGGGCTCGAGCTGAGCCCGGATCAGAACCCGCCAGCCGCGCCCAGCCACATCAGCGCCGGAATCATGGCGCCCCATACCGCCACCAGCAGCACGTCGATGATCTTGGCCTTGGTGCTCAATACTTGCGCCGCCGCGTCGCCAAGCCCGGCCTGAGCGTGAAGCGGCTGGGCCTGGGCTTGGACCTGGGCAGGCTGGACAGCCTGGGCAGGCCGGGGCTGGCTGGCCGTGCAAGGCTGCGCCTGGCCCGGCGGCGTCGGCGGGAACGGCCATTTGCGCTGCGGCACGGCCGCGCCGGCCCATGCGCGCGCCAGGCGGCGCAACGCGCCCAAAGTGCGGCCAGGCATGGCCGTCGGCAAGGATGTTGCAGCGTCAAGCGTCGTAGCGATAGTCATGTCGACTCTCCTGGTGTTGAAGCCGGCGGGCTTCGAGGCCCCGGCTCTGCGCGGACCACGCCGCGGAATGCATTTCCAACCACTGCCGCGACGGGCGCGGCCCCCTTACCACTGGCAACGTCGCGGCGGCGCCAGGCGCCTGCGGCGACGCGCCGCTAAAACAAGGCCAGTTGCCCGGGCTGGACGCGCGCCTCGCGCCGGCCGCGGGCCGGCGGCAAGCCGGGCTCGAGCGGCGGAATGAACCGATGCGTGTCGAGTTCGGGGCGGTGGCGGTTCAGGCCCAGCTTGCGCGTGGCCAGCGCAAAACGCTGACGCAGCAAATCGGCCCAGATGCCGGTGCCGCGCATGCGCGACCCAAAGGCCGTATCGTTGCGCCGGCCGTTGCGCAGGTCTTCGATACGGTGCAGCACGCGCTGGGCCCGATCCGGGAAATGCGCCTGCAGCCAGGTTTCGAAGACCTCTTTCACTTCCCAGGGCAGGCGCAGCACGGTGTAGCTGGCGTAGCAGGCGCCAGCCGCGCTGGCCTCGTCCAGGATGTGCTCGAGGGATTCGTCGTTGATGAACGGGATGACCGGCGCCACCAATACGCCCACCGGCACGCCGGCCTGCGCCAGGGTGCGCACCGTCTGCAGCCGCCGGTACGGCGCCGAGGCGCGCGGCTCCAGCGTGCGGGCCATGGCGGCATCCAGCGTGGTGATGCTGACGAATACCGTCACCAGATTCTGGCGCGCCAGCTCCTGCAGCAGGTCGAGATCGCGCTCGACCAGGGCGTTCTTGGTCACCACGGTGAGCGGATGGCGTGTCTGCAGCAGCAGTTCGAGCATGCCGCGCGTCAGGCGCCAGGTGCGCTCGATGGGTTGGTAGGCGTCGGTGGCCGAGCCGATGTTGATGGGCGATGCGCGGTAACCGGGACGGGCCAGCTCGGCGCGCAGCGCGGCGACCGCGTTGGCCTTGGCCACCAGGCGGGTTTCGAAGTCGAGCCCCGGCGAATAGCCCAGGTAGGCATGCGTGGGCCGTGCGTAGCAGTACACGCAGCCGTGCTCGCAGCCCCGGTAGGGATTGGCCGCCACGTCGAACGGAATGTCGGGAGAGTCGTTGCGCGACAGCATCTTGCGGGCTTGCTCGGCCTGCACGGTGGTGCGCGGAGCCGGCGCCTGGGCGCAAGCATTCGGGGACGCATCATCGCCCTCTACGGCGATGGGGATGGCCCGCCGCCCGCCCTGCCCGGGCGCGCCGGCGCCCAGCGCCAGAGCGGCTGCGTCGGAACCTGCGGTGTAGTCGGGGTTGGCCCAGCCATCGTCGACGCGGACCCGGTCGGTTTGCTGGAAGCGGTGCGAAACATTAGTAACCGCACCCCGACCGCGCAAGGCGGCGGGGGCGGCAGCCGGGGACCCAAAACCGGCGGAAAAAGAATGTTCGGTGCTTGCCATGAATGCACTGTACAAAAACACAGTACTTTTGACAAGCCCCGCAGCCCTTGCGAGCCATGCATCGAATTTACCCCAAGACGGCGGCGCCGTCCGGGGAAATCATTTCATCCTTTGGAAATCGCCCGGAAAGCCGCGTCCAGCAAGGGTTTGGATTAAAAACAACAGCCTGGCGGAAGGCCTTGCGGCCACCTATTCGAGCATGCCGGCGGCCGCCGTCTGGTGCGTGGCCTCGTCGATCAGGATGAACGCGCCGGTGGCCGCGATCGCGGCGTACGGATCGGTCGCCAAGGTCTCGCGCGTCAGCAGCGAGACGCGGCCGATATCGTTCATGTGCAATGCGCCATCGGCGTTGGACACCTCCTGCAGTTCATGGATGTCGCGCCGCGTATGCACCGCGCTGATCTTCGCCGAAGTCAGCCGCGTGCCATGCTTGAGCAGATAGCGGCGCGCGGGATTGAGCGGCCGCGCATCCAGCCAGCACAGCTGCGCGTCGAACTCGCGCCCCACGCGCGCCGGCGCCTGCGCATGCGCCAGCACATCGCCGCGCGAGACATCGACATCGCGATCCAGGATCACCGTCACCGAGTCGCCGCTGACCGCCTCCCGCAGCTCGCCGTCGAAGGCCAGCACCCGCTGCACGCACGCGCGCACCCCGGACGGCTGCACCACGACTTCGTCGCCTGGACGCAGCACGCCGCTGGCCACGCGGCCGGCGTAGCCGCGAAAATCGTCGGCCCGTTCGCCGCCGTGGCGCGCCACCCATTGCACCGGCAGGCGCAATGGCAGGTCGCGGCCGTCTCCCGCCAGGTCCAGCCCTTCGAGCAGGGTCAGCAAGGGCTGTCCTTCGTACCAGGGCGAACGCGGCGACAGGTTGACGACATTGTCGCCATGCAACGCCGACAGCGGCAGGATGTGAAACGCCGGCAGCGCCAGCCGGCGCGCCAGCTCGCCGTAGGCTGCGCCGATGCGCTCGAACACGGCCCGGTCCCAGTCGACCAGGTCCATCTTGTTGACGGCGACCACGATGTGCTTGATGCCCAGCAGGCGCGCGATGGCGCTGTGGCGCTTGGTCTGCGCCAGCAACTGCCCGTCGGCCGCCCGCGTCGCGTCGACCAGGATGATGGCGGCATCGGCGGTGGACGCCCCGGTCACCATGTTGCGCGTGTACTGCTCGTGGCCCGGCGCGTCGGCGATGATGAACTTGCGCAGGGGCGTCGAAAAATAACGGTAGGCCACATCGATGGTGATGCCCTGCTCGCGTTCGGCCTCCAGGCCATCGGTCAGCAGCGAGAAATCGATGCCGTCGCCGGCCACGCGCTTGTGCTTGGCGCGCGAGATGGCGTCGAGCTGGTCGGCGAAGACGCCCTTGCTGTCATACAGCAGGCGGCCGATCAGCGTCGACTTGCCGTCGTCGACCGAACCGGCGGTGATCAGGCGCAGCACGCCGTTGTCGGCGCCGGCCAGGAAAGAATCGTTCAAAGCGTTCATGCAGGTCCCCAGTAGGCGCGCCCGGCGCGCCGGTGTTCAGGTATCGGCGGGCTCAGAAATAGCCTTCGCGCTTGCGGCGTTCCATTGACGCCTCGGAGGTCTGGTCGTCCATCCGGGTGGCGCCGCGCTCGGTGATGTCGGTGACCGCGGTCTCGGCGATGATGGCGGCCGCATCGGCCGCCTCGGAAGCCACCGGGCAGGTGCACGAGATATCGCCCACGGTGCGAAAGCGCACCGCCAGCCGCTCGACGGTTTCGCCCTCGTCCGGCGGCGTCAGGCGCGTGACTGGCACCAGTAGCCCCTTGCGCCGCACCACCTCGCGGGTATGGCTGTAGTAGATCGACGGCAGCGCCAGGCGTTCGCGCTGGATGTACTGCCACACGTCCAGTTCGGTCCAGTTGGAAATCGGGAAGACCCGCATGTTCTCGCCCCGGTGCACGCGGGTATTGAACAGGCTCCACAGTTCCGGACGCTGGGCCTTGGGATCCCATTGGCCGAACTCGTCGCGGAAGGAAAAGATGCGCTCCTTGGCGCGCGCCTTTTCCTCGTCGCGCCGGGCGCCGCCGATGCAGGCATCCAGCCCCAGCTCCTCGATCGCCTCCAGCAGGGTCACGGCCTGGGCGGCGTTGCGCGAGTCGGTCTCGCGCCGCAGCACCACGCTGCCGCGGGCGATCGAGTCCTCGACGCTGCGCACCAGCAGCGTCTCGCCCAGCTCGGCGGCGCGGGCATCGCGAAAGGCGATCACCTCGTCGTAGTTGTGCCCGGTGTCGATGTGCAGCAAGGGAAACGGGAACTTGCCCGGACGAAAGGCCTTCTCGGCCAGCCGCAGCAGGACGACCGAGTCCTTGCCGCCGGAAAACAGCAGCGCGGGCCGGGCGCATTCGGCCGCGACCTCGCGCAGGATGAATATCGCTTCGGATTCGAGCCAATCGAGATGGCTGCGGGTCATGACGGCGCTCATGGGCGTTTCCTTTCTTTCTGCGTTATCGATGTCTGTGACGGCCCGGGCCTCAGGCGGGCCGGGCCGCGATCTGGATGACCCGGTTGCCGGCATGCAGGCCGCATTCCTTCGAGTCCGACGACTCCCACCACCAGCGGCCGGCCCGCACGTCCTCGCCCGGGCGCACGGCGCGCGTACACGGTTCGCAGCCGATGGACGGGTAGCCCTGGTCGTGCAGCGGGTTGTAGGGGATGCCCAGCGCGCGGATCACGCTCCACACATCGGCCTCGCTCCAGGCCGCCAGCGGGTTGAACTTGTACAGGCCGAACACGGGGTCCCGTTCCTCGTCGGGCAGCTCGCCACGGGTGGCCGATTGCGCACGGCGCTGCCCGGTGATCCAGGCTCCGCGCCCGGCCAGCGCGCGGCGCAGGGGCTCGACCTTGCGGATTTCGCAACAGGCCTTGCGCAGCGCCACGCTTTCATAGAAGGCGTGCATGCCGTGCGCGTCCACATGGGCCTGCACCGCCGCGGCGTCGGGCCGGTAGACCGTGATGGCGCGCCCGTAGCGCGTGGCCACCGCGTCCAGCACGCCGAGCGTCTCGGCATGCAACCGGCCGGTATCCAGGGTGAACACCTCCAGGTCCAGGTCGCCGGCATAGATGGCATGGGTCAACACCATGTCTTCGGCCGCCAGCGACGAAGCCAGCGCCGCGTCGGGATACTGCCGCGCGATGATCGCCAGGCGCGACTGCAAGTCGTGCCAGCGGGCGGCGGCGGCGGCCGTCAGGCCGGCGATGGCGGCAAGGGGACGGGCCGCCATCATGGCTGCACCGCGAACACGCGCGCGCGGCGCGGCTGGGCCAGCAGCGCCTCGCCTTCCTGCAGGCCCAGGCTGCGGAACAGGGATTCGGGCACCTGGGCCTCGATGATGGCTTGATTGTCCTGGCGGGCCAGTTCGAGATAGGCGCTGGGTCCGGCCAGGTACACATGGTTCAGGCGCACGGGGATGCCGGCCACGGCCGTGCCCGCCCGGGCCAGGTCGATCTCGTGCGGACGCACATAGGCGATCGCGCGCTGGTGGTCGGCCTCGGGCAGGTCCGGCGCCGGCAGCGCCACCTCGCCCAGGCGCCACACGCCACGCGTGGCATGGCCATGCAACTGGTTGACGTCGCCCAGGAAACCGTAGACGAACGGCGTGGCCGGCCGCTCCCAGACCTCGCGCGGCGAGCCCACTTGCTCGATGCGCCCGGCGTTCATCAGAACGACGCGGTCGGCCACTTCCAGGGCTTCCTCCTGGTCGTGGGTGACGAAGACGCTGGCCACGTGCAGCTCGTCGTGCAGGCGACGCAGCCAGCGGCGCAGCTCCTTGCGCACCTTGGCATCCAGCGCGCCGAACGGCTCGTCCAGCAGCAGCACGCGCGGCTCGACCGCCAGGGCGCGCGCCAGGGCAATCCGCTGGCGCTGCCCGCCGGAGAGCTGGGCGGGATAGCGGTCGGCCAGCCAGTCCAGCTGCACCAGCCCCAGCAGGTCCAGCACCTTGGCGCGGATCCGCGCCTCCGAGGGGCGTTGCGAACGGTGCCGCACGCGCAGTCCGAAGGCGACGTTCTCGAACACCGTCATGTGCTTGAACAACGCGTAATGCTGGAACACGAAGCCGACCTGGCGTTGCCGCACGTCCACGTCGGTGGCGTCTTCGCCGGCGAACAGCACGCTGCCGGCATCGGCCGATTCCAGTCCGGCGATGATGCGCAACAAGGTGGTCTTGCCGCAGCCCGACGGCCCGAGCAGGGCCACCAGCTCGCCCGTCTCGATATGCAGCGAAACCTCGTCCAGCGCCCGGAATGCGCCGAACCGCTTGGACAGACCGCGAACTTCGATACTCATGAATCGTCTCCTGGTAAACGGCGCTCAGGCTGCCGCCGGCCGCACCGCCAGCGCGCCGGCGTGCGCGGGCGCCTCGGCCTGGCGCGGCGACAGCTGCTGGTTGCGCCATTCGACGACCTGCTTGGCCGCCAGCGTCACCAGCGCCAGCAGGGCCAGCAGCGAGGCCACGGCGAAGGCCGCCGCGAACTGGTACTCGTTGTAGAGAATCTCGACGTGCAAGGTCATCGTGTTGGTCAGGCCGCGAACCTGTCCGGACACGACCGAGACCGCGCCGAACTCGCCCATGGCGCGGGCATTGCACAGGATGGCCCCGTACAGCAGCCCCCACTTGATATTGGGCAGCGTGACGCGCCAGAAGATCTGCCAGCCGCTGGCGCCCAGCGTCAACGCGGCCTGTTCTTCCTCGCTGCCTTGCGCCTGCATCAGCGGGATCAGCTCGCGGGCGATGAACGGAAACGTGACGAACAGCGTCGCCAGGATCACGCCCGGCACCGCGTACACGATCTTCCAGTCATGGTCCTGCAGCCAGGGGCCGAACCAGCCTTGCGACCCGAACAGCAGCACGAACACCATGCCTGCCACCACCGGCGAAACCGAGAACGGCAGGTCGATCAGGGTGATCAGCAACTGTTTGCCGCGAAACTGGAACTTGGTGACCGCCCAGGCTGCCGCCACGCCGAACACCAGGTTCACCGGCAGCGCGATGGCGGCCACCAGCACGGTCAGGCGGATGGCCGCCCAGGCATCGGGCTCGACGATGGCCGCCAGGTACAGTTGCCACCCCTTGCGCAAGGCCTCCGTGAACACCGCGGCCAACGGCACCAGCAGGAACAGCGTCAGGAACGCCAGCGCCGCGCCCAGCAGCAGCGCACGCACCCAGCGCGGCTCGGTCAGGTGGGCGGGCCGGTGATCGGCCGGGCTCATGGCTGCCTCCCGCCGCGGCGCGCCTGCCAGCCTTGCAGCAGATTGATGACCAGCAGCAAGGCGAACGACAGCGCCAGCATGACGGTGGCGATCGCCGCGGCGCCGGCGTAGTCGTACTGTTCCAGCTTGGAGATGATCAGCAAGGGGGTGATCTCCGAAATCATGGGCATGTTGCCGGCGATGAACACCACCGAGCCGTACTCGCCGATGGCGCGCGCGAAGGCCAACGCGAAACCGGTCAGCAAGGCCGGCAGCAGCGCGGGCAGCAGCACGCGGCGTATGGTCTGCCAGCGGCCCGCGCCCAGGCTGGCGGCGGCCTCTTCCAGCTCGCGCTCGACATCCTCCAGCACCGGCTGCACCGTGCGCACCACGAACGGCACGCCGATGAAGATCAGCGCCACCACGATGCCCAGCGGCGTGAACGCCACTTTCAGGTCGAACCAGCGCTGCAGCGGCGCGCCCAACCAGCCGTTGGCCGAATAGAGCGCGGTCAGCGCGATGCCGGCCACCGCGGTGGGCAGCGCGAACGGCAGATCCACCAGGGCGTCGACGATCTTCTTGCCGGGAAAGCGGTAGCGCACCAGCACCCAGGCGACGATGGTACCGAACACCAGGTTGACCAGCGCCGCCAGCAGCGACGCGCCGAATGTCAGGCGATACGAGGCCACCACCCTGGGCGCGGTGACCGTATCCCAGAAGCCGGCCCAGCCCAACTCCAGGCTCTTGATCGGCAGGGCCGCCAGCGGCACCAGCACCAGCAGGCTGAGGTACAGCACGGCGTACCCCATCGAGATGCCGAAGCCCGGCAATACGCCGGGGCGCTGGCGCCGCGCCGCCGTCGGCGCGGGCCCGGAAAGAATGGCCATGGACATGTGGCTGGACCCTGCTATTTCCGCTGAGGCTGATAGATCTGGTCGAAGGTGCCGCCGTCGCTGAAGTGATCCTTCTGCGCCTTGCGCCAGCCACCGAAGATCGGGTCGTCGATGGTCACCAGTTTCAGCTTGGGAAACCGGCTTGCGTATTTGGCCGCCACGGTCTCGTCGGTGGGCCGGTAGAAATTGCGGGCGATGATTTCCTGGGCGGCCGGCGTATACAGGTACTCGAGATAGGCCTGCGCGGCGGCGCGGGTGCCCTTGCGATCGACCACCTTGTCCACCACGGCGACAGGCGGCTCGGCCAGGATGGACAGCGACGGCACCACGATGTCGAATTTGTCGGGCCCCAGCTCCTCGCGCGCCAGGAAGGCCTCGTTTTCCCAGGCCAGCAGCACGTCGCCCACGCCGCGCTCGACGAACGTGGTGGTCGAGCCGCGCGCACCCGTGTCCAGCACCGGCACATGGCTGAGCAACTGGCCCACGAACTCGCGCGCCTTGGCTTCGCTGCCGTCGTTGCGCGCCAGCGCATAGGCCCAGGCCGCCAGGTAGTTCCAGCGCGCGCCGCCCGAAGTCTTGGGGTTGGGCGTGATCACCTGCACGCCGTCCTTGACCAGGTCGTCCCAATCATGGATCTGCCTGGGATTGCCCTTGCGCACCAGGAACACGATGGTCGAGGTATAGGGCGAGCTGTTGCGCGGCAGGCGCTTCTGCCAGTCCTGCGGCAACAGGCCGCGGTCGGCGATGGCGTCGATGTCGTAGGCCAGCGCCAGCGTCACCACGTCGGCATCCAGGCCATCGATCACCGAGCGAGCCTGGCGGCCCGAGCCGCCGTGCGACTGGCGCACCGTCAGGTCCACGCCGGCGCGGACCTGGTAGTCCTTGATGAAGGCCTCGTCCACCGCACGGTACAACTCGCGGGTGGGGTCGTAGGAAACATTGAGCAGCGTCTGCTTTGCCTGCGCCTGCACGGCCAGCGGCAGGCCCAGAGAGAAAATCGTCGCCAGCGCCACGATGGCGCCGCGGATACCTGCTGTGCTGCGTGGCATACCTGCTTCCTTCGAGAATAGTGGGATGGATGCAAGTGTGCCGGCCGCTCCTACTGAACGGAACGACTCATTTTTTGGTTGCTCATCGCCTCAGGGCATAAGGCGCGCGGCGCAAAAAAAAACGCTCCTTGCGGAGCGTTCCTGCCGAAGCGGCCGGTTTACTTATTCGGCTGCGGGGTGATGCGCAGATACGGACGCAGCGCCTTGTAGCCCTTGGGGAACTTCTCCTTGATGACGGCTTCGTCCTTCAGCGACGGCACGATGATCACGTCCTCGCCATCCTTCCAGTTGACCGGCGTGGCCACGCTGTGGCTGTCGGTCAGCTGCAGCGAGTCGATCACGCGCAGGATCTCGTCGAAGTTGCGGCCGGTGCTGGCCGGATAGGTGATGATCAGGCGCACCTTCTTGGCCGGATCGATCACGAACACCGAGCGCACCGTCAGGGTGGCGTTGGCGTTGGGATGGATCATGTCGTACAACTCGGACACCTTGCGATCGTCGTCGGCCAGGATGGGGAAATTGACCGTGGTCGACTGCGTATCGTTGATGTCGTCGATCCACTTGGTGTGCGAATCGACCGGATCCACCGACAGGGCCAGCACCTTGACGTTGCGCTTGGCGAACTCGCCGGCCAGCTTGGCGGTGTAGCCCAGCTCGGTGGTGCAGACCGGCGTGAAATCGGCCGGATGCGAAAACAGCACACCCCAGCTGTCGCCCAGGTAGTCGTACAGGCGGAGGGGACCGATGGAGGATTTTTGTTCGAAATCGGGGGCGGTATCGCCCAGACGGAGTTGACCCATTGACGTCTCCTGCTTCAGGTTAAGTGGCGCTCTGATTTTTGCATCAAACCTATTTAGGGGGAAATACGTAAGGCATATAACTTTATGCGATATCGGCCATACTGCCGCACGAATCGGCCACATCGCCGGCGCGCACCGCCGCCGCCAGGGCCAGGGCGCGCGGCAGGATGTGCGCGCCGTAGAACAGGGCCGTGCCCAGCTTGTGACGATGGAAATCATCGCCGGACCCGGCGGCCAGGTGGCGGCGACACGCCAATGCCGCGCGCGCCATCTGCCAGCCGCCGTGAACCACGCCGGCCAGCATCAGATAAGGCACGCTGCTCGAATACACCGCGCGCACATTGGACGCGGCGTGCGCCAGAATGAATTCGACCGCGTCCTCATAGGACTGGATGGCCTGGTCGAAATTGTCGCGCAACACGCGCAAGGCGGTGTGGTCGGCCGTATCGGCGCGTTGCGCCTCGGCCGCCACCGCCTTGAGGGTGTCGCGCATGGCCGCGATCGAGGCATGGGCCGTGGCCCCGCCGTCGCGCAGCGTCTTGCGTCCCACCAGGTCGTTGGCCTGGATGGCGGTCGTCCCCTCGTAGATGGGCAGGATGCGCGCATCGCGATAATGCTGCGCGGCGCCGGTCTCTTCGATGAAACCCATGCCGCCATGCACCTGGATGCCCAGCGATGCCACTTCCACGGCCGATTCGGTCGAGAAGCCCTTGACGATCGGCACCAGGTATTCATAGAAGGCGCGGTTGCGGGCGCGCACCTCGGCGTCGGGATGATGCGTGCCCTTGTCGTGCGCGGCGGCCGCCACGTAGGAGACGGCGCGGGCCGCTTCGGTCAGCGCCCGCATGGTCAGCAGCATGCGCTGCACATCGGGGTGGTGGGCAATGGTCACCGGCGCGGCCGATCCTTCGATGGCGCGCCCCTGCACGCGTTCGCGCGCGTAGGCCTGCGCATGCTGGTATGCCCTCTCGGACACGCCTATGCCCTGCTGGCCGACCGAATAGCGCGCGGCATTCATCATGATGAACATGTATTCCAGGCCGCGGTTGGCCTCGCCCACCAGATAGCCCACCGCCCCCTCGCCCACCTCGCCCTTGCCGGCGCCGTACAGCAGCACCGCGGTCGGGCTGCCATGGATGCCCAGCTTGTGCTCCAGCGAGGCGCACCACACATCGTTGCGCTTGCCGCGCGAGCCGTCCCCGTTGACCAGGAACTTGGGCACGATGAACAGCGAGATCCCCTTGACCCCGGCCGGCGCATCGGGCGTGCGCGCCAGCACCAGGTGGATGATGTTCTCGGCCAGGTCATGCTCGCCATAGGTGATGAAGATCTTCTGCCCGCTCAGGCGGTAGCTGCCATCGTCCTGCCGCACCGCGCGCGTGGCCACCTGGGCCAGGTCCGAGCCGGCCTGCGGCTCGGTCAGGTTCATGGTGCCGGTCCATTTTCCGCCGATCAGGTTGGGCACGTATGTCTGCCGCTGCGCCTCGGAGCCCACCGTCAGCAGCGCCTCGATCACGCCATCGGTCAGCATGGGACACAGCGAAAACGCCAGGCTGGCCGCCTGGATGTTTTCTCCCGCCGGCGCCGCCACGACCTTGGGCAGGCCCTGCCCGCCCCACTGCTGCGGATGCTGCAGGCCTTGCCAGCCCCCCGCCGTATAGTCCGCGAAACCCTGGCTGAAGCCCGGCGTGGTGGTCACCTGGCCATCGTTCCAGACGGGCGGCTTGGTATCGCCGGCCACGTTCAGCGGCGCGATGGCCTGCTGCACGAAGCGCGCGTTTTCTTCGAGGATGGCGTCCACCAGGTCCGGGGTCACCTCTTCGAACCCGGGCAGTTTCAGGATTTCTTCCAGCCCGGCCAGCTCATTGAGCGCAAAGCGGAAATCCTGCAACGGTGTGGCGTAAGTCATTTTGTCTCCGTAGTCTTGATGCGGCTGGCGGTCAGGGCGGCCAGGATTCCGCATGGCGCGCGCCGGCGCGGCGCGGCGCGGCGCGCCAGCGGATTTCGTAAGGTATGCCAAGCGACGATAATCGGCCTCGCCACGCAGGGCAACCTCATTCCGGGCGGCAGATGTAACCACGCGGGCGTCTTTGCGGACGGCGGCATGCCGCGCATGGACCAAAAAAAACCGCGGGCGTCGGCCCGCGGCTTTCCTGTGCGCGGCAGCGCTCAGAGCGCGCCGGTCAGCTCGGGCACGAGCTGGAACAGGTCGCCCACCAGGCCGTAGTCGGCCACCCCGAAGATCGGCGCCTCCGGATCCTTGTTGATGGCCACGATGACCTTGGAGTCCTTCATGCCCGCCAGGTGCTGGATCGCCCCGGAGATGCCCACCGCCACGTACAGCTGCGGCGCGACGATCTTGCCCGTCTGCCCCACCTGCCAGTCGTTGGGCGCGTAGCCGGCGTCCACCGCCGCGCGCGAAGCCCCCAGCGCCGCGCCCAGCTTGTCGGCCAGCGGATCCAGGATCTTGAAGTTCTCCGCGCTGCCCAGCCCGCGACCGCCCGAGACCACCACCCGCGCGCCGGCCAGCTCCGGACGGTCGCTCTTGGCCACCTCCCGGCCCACAAAGCGCGACAGCCCCGAATCGGCCACCGCCTCCAGCGCCTCGACCGCCGCCGACCCGCCCTGCGCGGCCACCGCGTCAAAGCCCGTCGTGCGCACCGTGATCACCTTGACCGCATCGCCCGACTGCACCGTGGCGATCGCGTTGCCCGCGTAGATCGGCCGCTGGAACGTATCGGCCGACTCCACCCCGATGATGTCCGAGATCTGCGCCACATCCAGCTTGGCCGCCACCCGCGGCGCCACGTTCTTGCCCGAGGCCGTGGCCGCGAACAGAATGTGGCTGTACCCGCCGGCCACCGCCAGCACCTGCGCGGCCAGGTTCTCGGCCAGCCCTTCGGCCAGCTGCGGCGCATCGGCCAGCAGCACCTTGGACACCCCGGCCGCCTGCCCGGCCTGCTCGGCCACCGCCTGCGCGCCCGAGCCCGCCACCAGCACGTGCACCTCGCCACCCAGCCTGGACGCCGCGGCGATCGTGTTCAGCGTCGCGCCCTTCAACTGCGCGTTATCGTGTTCGGCAATTACCAGCGTCGTCATCACACCACCTTCGCTTCGTTCTTCAGTTTGTCCACCAGCGTGGCCACGTCAGGCACCTTGATGCCGGCCTGGCGCGCCGGCGGCTCGCTCACCTTCAGCGTCTTCAGCCGCGGCGCCGCATCCACCCCCAGGTCCTGCGGGCTCACCGTCTCCAGCGGCTTCTTCTTGGCCTTCATGATGTTGGGCAGCGTCACGTAGCGCGGCTCGTTCAAGCGCAGGTCCGTGGTCACGATCGCCGGCAGATTCAGCGACAGCGTCTCCAGCCCCCCATCGACCTCGCGCGTCACCGTCGCCTGCCCATCGCCCAGCTCCACCTTGCTCGCAAACGTCGCCTGCGGCCAATCCAGCAGCGCCGCCAGCATCTGCCCCGTCTGGTTCGCGTCGTCGTCGATCGCCTGCTTGCCCAGGATCACCAGCTGCGGCTGCTCCTTGTCCACCAGCGCCTTGAGCAGCTTGGCCACCGCCAGCGGCTGCAGCTCCGCGTCGGTCTGCACCAGCACCCCGCGGTCCGCCCCGATCGCCATCGCCGTGCGCAGCGTCTCCTGGCATTGTGCAACGCCGCAAGAAACCGCCACCACCTCCGACACCGCGCCCTTCTCCTTGAGCCGCGTGGCCTCCTCGACCGCTATCTCGTCGAACGGGTTCATGGACATCTTCACGTTGGCGATATCCACCCCCGTTTGATCCGATTTGACGCGCACCTTGACGTTGTAGTCGACCACGCGCTTGACTGGTACCAGCACCTTCATCCAGCAGTCTCCAAAATAACAATAATTACCCGGCGAAACCCGGGACCGCATTGCACAATTTTTTCCCGATTCTACAGCTTCGACAGGGATCGTATATGCGCGACCACGCTGCGGCCCAAGGCTGACAAGTTGTAACCGCCCTCCAGGGTGCTGACGATACGCCCCTGGCAATGCTGGTCGGCGACTTCCACCAGGCGGTCTGTGATCCAGGCGTAGTCGGCCTCGACCAGGCCCATCTGGGCCATATCGTCCTCGCGATGGGCGTCGAAACCGGCCGAGATCAGGATCAGTTCGGGGCGATGCGCGTGCAGCCGCGGCAGCCACTGGTCGCGCACGATCGTCCGTATCGCCGCGCCGCCGGTATAGGCGGCCACCGGCACATTGAGCATATTGGGCGCCGGATCGTCGGCGCCGCTGTTGGGGAAGAACGGATGCTGGAAGAAGCCGCACATCAGCGCCCGCGGATCGCCCGCGAAGGCATGTTCGGTGCCATTGCCATGGTGGACGTCGAAATCCACCAGCGCCACCCGTTGCAGGCCATGGAAGTCCAGCGCGTGGCGGGCCGCGATCGCGATATTGTTCAGAAAGCAGAATCCCATGGCGTGGTCGCGCTCGGCATGGTGGCCAGGCGGACGCACCGAACAGAATGCCGTGACGGCCTCGCCGCCCAGCACCGCGTCGACCGCGGCCACCCCCGCGCCGGCGGCGTGCAGGGCCGCCTCGTAGGTGTGGCGGTTCATCGACGTGTCAGCGTCTATGGCGTAATAGCCTTGCTCCGGCTGGTGCGCGCGCAGGCTGTCCAGGTAGGCCGGCGTATGCACCCGCAGGATGTCGGCGCGCGAGGCTTCCGGAGCCTGCCGCTCCTGCAGGTAGGGCAGCAGGCCGCTGGCCAGCAATTGATCGGAAATGGCATCGAGCCTCTGCGGGCTCTCGGGATGCCAGTCGCCCATTTCATGCAAGCGGCATGACGGGTGGGTAAGATACATAGTCTCCATAAGGAAGATTATGTTCAACTGTCGGCGATTCCTGCAAATCGGCGCGCTGTCGGCCCTGCTGGCCGGCTGCGCCACCTCCAGCCAAACACCCCAAGCCCAGCATATCTCCCCGCAGGCCGCCACAGGCCAGGCCGACCGCGTCCGCATCGGCCCGGACAAACCCGTCTTGAGCGACGAAGGCCCCGCCACGCTGACGCCGGCCGGCGAACTGCGGCCCGAAGTCCGGGTCTTCGCCGAACAGCTGGCGACGCAGCGCGAGCTGCCGCTGCCGCAAGTGCTGGCCAGCCTGGAAAGCACGCGCTACAACGCGACCGTCGCCCGCCTCATCGCGCCGTCCGGCGCCTCGGGCAAGAAGATCTGGCGCAGCTGGCTGACCTATCGCGGGCGTTTCGTCGAACCCAAGCGCATCGCCTGGGGCGTGGAATTCTGGAGCGCCAACCAGGACCTGCTCAACCGCGCCGCCCAGCGCTACGGCGTGCCGGCCTCGATCATCGCCTCCATCATCGGCGTGGAAACCCTGTATGGCCGCAACGTGGGCAACTTCCGCGTGGTCGACGCCCTGGCGACGCTGGCGTTCGACTACCCCGATCCCGCCAAGCCCGAGCGCGCCGACATGTTCCGCGGGCAGCTCGGCGATTTCATCACCCTGGCGCTGCAGGGCAAGCTGGACCCCGAGACGCGCGGCTCGTACGCCGGCGCCATCGGCATGCCTCAGTTCATGCCCGGCAGCATCATGCGCTATGCGGTCGACGGCGATGACGACGGCCACATCGACCTGACCAACAGCGTCGCGGACGCGGTCATGTCGGTGGGCAACTTCCTGGTCGAACATGGCTGGCAACGCGGCCTGCCGGTGTTCGCGCCGGTCGCGTTGCCAGCCGATCCGGCGCCGCTGGTGGCCGGCGGCCTTACGCCGACGCTGGACTGGAACGGCCTGCAGGCCGCCGGCGCGCGTGCGGCACCGGGCGCCGCACGCGGCGCCTGGCAGGAACACCCCATGGGCATCGTGGACCTGGTCGAGGAAGCGCGCGGCACCGCGCAGTACCGTACCGCCACGCCCAATTTCTTTGCCCTGACGCACTACAACCGCAGCTACTTCTATGCCACGGCCGTGGCCGACCTGGCGGCCGAACTGCAGGCCCGCACAGGCTATTGACGCCGTCCTGCCGCGGCTCGGCCCGCCACGCGGGCGGACGCCGCGCCCGGACGCGCGTCAGTTGAAGACGCCGGTCGACAGGTAGCGGTCGCCGCGGTCGCAGACGATGAACACGATGGTGGCGTTCTCGACCCGCTCGGCTACGCGCAACGCCGCCACCAAGGCGCCCGCCGACGAAATGCCGGCGAATATGCCCTCTTCGGCGGCCAGCCGACGCGCCATGGCTTCCGCCTCGGCCTGCGCGATGGACTCGTAGGCATCGACCAGC
This sequence comes from Bordetella genomosp. 6, assembly GCF_002119705.1. NCBI lineage: Bacteria > Pseudomonadati > Pseudomonadota > Betaproteobacteria > Burkholderiales > Alcaligenaceae > Bordetella > Bordetella genomosp. 6. The sequence continues at coordinate 1,495,353 of NZ_CP021107.1, read as the reverse complement.
GAACGGTCGAAGATCTTCGGCATGTAGGCTTCGGGCCATTTGCGGATGCCCGGGATCTGCGAGCCTTCGGCCGGCTGCGCGCCGACCACCTGCACCGCCGCGTTGCGCGACTTCAGGTAGGTGGACACGCCCATGATGGTGCCGGTGGTGCCCATCGCGCTGACGAAATGCGTGACGCGGCCATCCGTCTGGTTCCAGATTTCCGGACCGGTGCCCTCGATGTGGGCGCGCGGGTTGTCCGGGTTGCCGAATTGGTCCAGCACCTTGCCCTTGCCTTCGGCCTGCATGGCCGTGGCCAGGTCGCGGGCGTACTCCATGCCGCCCTTGGCGGCGGGCGTGAGGATCAGCTCGGCGCCATAGGCGGTCATGGCGGCGCGCCGCTCGAGCGACAGGTTGTCGGGCATGATGAGGACCATCCGGTACCCGCGCATGGCCGCCGTCATGGCCAGCGCGATGCCGGTATTGCCGCTGGTGGCCTCGATCAGGGTATCGCCCGGATGGATTTCGCCGCGCTCTTCGGCGCGCAGGATCATGGACAGGGCCGGACGGTCCTTGACCGAGCCGGCGGGGTTGTTGCCCTCCAGCTTGGCCAGGATCACGTTGCCGCGCGCCTGCCCGGCCGCGCCGGGAATGCGCTGCAGGCGCACGAGCGGCGTATTGCCGACGGTTTGCTCGATAGTGGGGTAGGTAGGAGTGCTCATGCCGCCGATAATAACCGCCCCGGATCGGCCGGGGCGGTTTAGCCGCGCTGGCGCCAGGGGCTCCCGCCCCGCCGGCCAGGCTAGCGACCGGGGGCCGCCTTGGCGCGCGCTCCGCCCGCCGGCCTGGCCTCGGGCCGGGCGCCCGCGACCGACGCAGCCGGGCCGGCCGTCAGGCCGGCCGCCTGCAAGGACTGTATTTTCTTGTGGCCGATGCCGCTCACGCGCTCGGACAGGTCGTCGAGCGACAGGTAGCGGCCTCCCCGCTGGCGCTCTTCGATGATGACCCGGGCCGTGCGCGGCCCCAGGCCGCGCACGGTTTCGAGTTGGTCGACGGTGGCGGTGTTGACGTCCAGCGCATGGGCCGGCGCGGCGGCCAGCGCGCAACCGGCCATCACCAGCCAGCGCGCCAGCGGCTCTCGGGCCGGCTTGCGCCCGGCTGGCGCCTGGCCTGCCGGTGCGCGCGCCGCGGCGCCGGGCAGGCGCGCCCGCCATGGCCGGCCGCGGCCCACCAGCGGCCAAGCGGGAGCGCTGGCGCAACGCGCGACGGGATCGTGCAAAAACGGATTCATGCTGTGCTCCTTGGATGCCTGTCGGACGAACCGGTCGATCCGCCCCGCAGCCATCTTGCCCGCCCTGGCGAACGCCGGGGCCGGCGGTGCACGCAAACATCCACCCGGGCAATTACCCGGGGCCAATCCGCTACTTCAGGGCGCGCCAATAGCGCACGTATTCCGATACGCCGGTCTGTACATCGCGCATCGGCGCGCTGAAGCCGGCCGCGCGCAGCCGGCTGACATCGGCCTGCGTGTAGCTCTGGTAGCGCCCCTTCAGATCGTCCGGGAACGGGATATAGCGCAGCAGGCCCTGGCTGACCAGTTCTGCCAGCGGCAGCGCCGCCTCGCCGCGCTCGGCGCGCAGGGTATTGACCACCGCCGCGGCCACGTCGTTGAACGGCTGGGCGCGTCCGGTGCCGCAGTTGAAGACGCCCGACTGGTCGGGGTTGTCGAGGAAATGCAGATTGACCGCCACCACGTCTTCCACCGAAATGAAATCGCGGCTCTGCCCGCCGTCCTCGTAGCCATCCCAGCCGGCGAACAGGCGTACATGGCCTTCGGCCAGGAACTGGTTCATGTTGTGGAAGGCCACCGACGCCATGCGGCCCTTGTGCTGCTCGTGCGGCCCGTACACGTTGAAATAGCGCAACCCCACCACCTGGGCGGTCAGGCTGTCCATGCGCGTGCGCAGCACCTGGTCGAACAGCAGCTTGGAATAGCCGTACACGTTGAGCGGGTGCTCGTTGACGGGGTCTTCCACATACACCGACGAGCCGCCGTAGACGGCGGCCGACGAGGCGTACAGGAACGGCACGCGCTCGGCCTGGCAGTACTCGAACAGCTCCAGCGTGACGCGGTAGTTGTTGTCCAGCATGTAGCGGCCGTTGCGCTCGGTGGTGTCCGAGCAGGCGCCCTGGTGCAGCACGGCACGCAAGGCCGGCAGGTTGCCGCTGCGCACGCGCTCGCGGAACTCGTCCTTGTCGAGATAGTCGGCGATGCTGCAATCGACCAGGTTGCGGAATTTGTCGCCGTCGGTCAGGTCGTCGACGGCGATGATGTCCTGGATGCCGCGCCGGTTCAGGCCGCGCACCAGGTTGCTGCCGATAAAGCCGGCCGCGCCGGTCACCACGATCATGTTGATTCTCCTGCAAGTTCCGCGGCGGTCACCACCGACGTGCCCAGCTTGCCGACCACGATGCCGCCGGCCCGGTTGGCCCAGCGCATCGCGTCGCCCCAGGACAGCCCCACCGCGCGCATGACGGCCAGGGTCGCCAGCACGGTATCGCCGGCGCCCGATACATCATAGACCTCGTGCGCGGCGGCGTCGGCATGGTCGCGCCCGGCGTCGGTAAAGAGGGTCATGCCCTGCTCGGACCGCGTCACGAGCAAGGCCTCCAGGGCCAGGTCGAGGCGCAGCCGCTGGGCGCGCTCGGCCAGTTCGTCCTCGGTTTTCCAGCGCCCGACCGCCTCGCGCATTTCGGCCCGGTTGGGCGTGACCAGCGTGGCGCCGCGATAGCGCTCGTAGTGGTCGCCCTTGGGGTCGACCAGCACCGGCAGGCCATGGCCCACAGCGGCGGCGATGATGGACTCGACCCGGTCCAGCACGCCCTTGGCGTAGTCCGACAGCACCACGATATCGTGCTGCGCCAGTTGGCGCGCCACGGCGGCGCTGACGCCCTCGAGCGCGGCCGGCTCGGGGTGCTGCTCGAAATCCACCCGCAGCAGCTGCTGCTGGCGGCCGAGCACGCGCATCTTCAGCGTGGTCGGGTGTTCGGTGTCGGATACCAGGTCGGTGCGCACGCCCTCTTCGGCGGCCATGCGTTCGATGCGGTGGCCGACCTCGTCGGCGCCCACCACCCCGACCAGCGTCACCTGGGCGCCCAGCGCGGCCACGTTGCGCGCCACGTTGGCGGCGCCGCCCAGGCGGTCTTCGCGCCGCGCCACGCGCACCACGGGCACCGGGGCTTCCGGCGAGATCCGGTCGACTTCGCCGAACCAGTAGCGGTCGAGCATGACATCGCCCACGACCAGCACGCGGGCGCGGGCGATGCGTTCAGCGGGGTATTGATTCATTCGAGTTCTTCCAGGCGGCGCGGCGCGTAGGTTTCCCAGGAATTGCAACCGGGGCACTGCCAGTAAAAGCGGCGCGCCTGGAAGCCACAACTGCGGCACGCATAGCGGTCCAGGCGCTGGGTATGTTTATGGATGAGGCTGCGCAACAGGGTCAGGTCGGCCCCCGTCACGGGTCCGGCGTCGGCGGGCGCGCCGGGCGAGGCCAGTTCGGCCTCGAGCAGGCGGTCCAGGCCCAGCAGGGACGGATGATGGCGCAGCGCCTCGCGCGCGAACGCCCAGGCGGGCGCCGCGCCTTGCTGCACGCGCAGCTCGCGGAACACCACGTTGAAGAGGTCCAGCGAAGCGTGCCGCTGGTACTGCTGCTGCAGCATCGCCAACCCGGCGGCGGCCTGGTCGGCCTGCCGGTAGTTCGTCAGCAGGGCCTCGGCCACCAGCCCGGCGAATTCGGGCGCCTGTGTGAGAATGGATTCGAGATACAGGCGCTCGCGCTTGGGATCGCTCTCGAGGGCGGCAAGGCGCGCGCGCAGCATGGCGGTGCGCACCAGCGAAGCCTTGGCCGGCACGTTGCCGCGCTCGACCATGCCGGCGGCGTGGTCGGCCGCGTCCAGCGCGGCATGGGCGGCGTCGAAATCCACCGGCTTGGCGGCCAGCGCGGCCTGCGCCTGCTCGCAGTAATAGTGCACGATCTGCGGCACGGGTTCGTCGACCAGCCCGTGCAAGGTCTTGACCGCCTCGATGGCGCGCGGCCAGTCGTGCTCGGATTCGTAGATGCGGATCAACGAACGCAGCGCGGGCAGCGCGTAGCGGGTGTCCTTGAGCTGCTCGAACGCCCCTTCGGCGCGATCCAGCATGCCGGCCTTCAGGAAATCCTGCGCCAGCTCGTGCTGCGCATGTTCGCGCTCGGCCACCGGCAGGTCGGAGCGGCTCAGCAGACTCTGGTGCACGCGGATGGCGCGCTCCATTTCGCCGCGCCGGCGAAACAGGCTGCCCAGGGCGAAGTGCAGCTCGGTGGTTTCGGGATCCAGCTTGGCGACCTCGACGAACGCGTCGATCGCCCGGTCGGGCTGCTCGTTGAGCAGGAAGTTCAGGCCGCGGAAGTAGGAATCGGGCAGCGTGCGCGTCTCGCGCAGCATCTGCCGGAAGTCAAAGCGCGCCGCCAGCCATCCCAGCGCAAACAGCACCGGCACGAATATCAGCCACCAGGGTTCAAAATCCACAGCGCGGGCTCTCGGTAGGAAGAAGGGACACGGCGCCCCGGGTTACAGCGGCGACATCGGCGCGACGGCTTCCGGCGTGACGACCGGCGGCGTGCCGCTGGCGGCCGCCTGCAGGCGCTCGACTTCGCGGCGCAGGCGCAGGGCCTCGCGGCGGCGGCGCATGGCGGCCGGCACGGTCAGCAGCAGCCCGAACAGGGCCCCGACGACGAACACAACCAGCATGACGACGATCAGCGGCACGTCGTGCACCACGTAATCGGCGTAGAAAGTCACGGCGACGGGATTGGTGTTCTTGAGCGCGAACATCAGAACCGCCACAAACACGAGCAATCGCAGGGCCCAGACCAGGTAGCGCATGACGCATGCTCCAAAGAATTCAAGACGAGTAATTGTAAGCGGAAGCGGCGCGCCGCCGGCCCGAAAAAACAAAGCCCCTTGAACAAGCAAGGGGCTTTGCCGGTACAACACCAACCACGCGGGACGCCCTGCGCGGCGCATCAGTGCATGGCATGCATATCCATGACCGATTGCAGCGGGTCGGACGACCCGTTGGACGAGTCGTCGCCCTGATCGTTGCCAACCAGATCGACCCGCTCGCGCAGCTCCTTGCCGGCCTTGAAGTGCGGCACCTGCTTGCCAGGCACCAGCACTTGTTCGCCCGACTTCGGATTGCGCCCGATACGGGGGGAGCGCTGCGACAGCGAGAAGCTGCCAAACCCGCGGATTTCGATGCGCTGACCCGAGGCCAGGGCCTGGGTCATTGCATCGAGCATGGTCTTGACAGCGTAATCGGTGTCGCGGGCGGCCAGCTGAGGATAGCGGGCCGCCAACGCGGCGATCAGCTCCGACTTGGTCACGTCAACCGTCGTTGCGCTGTTGGTCCAGCTTGGCCTTGAGCAGCGCGCCCAGGTTCGTCGTACCCGACGAAGCGCTCGCCTCGGACATGCGCTGGATGGTTTCGGCCGTCTCGGCGTTATCGCGGGCCTTGATCGACAGCTGGATCGAACGCGCCTTGCGGTCGATGTTGACGATCATGGCTTCGATGTTCTCGCCAGCCTTCAGCACGGTGGTGGCGTCCTCGACGCGGCCCGAGGAGATCTCGGAAGCGCGCAGGTAGCCTTCCACGTCCACCGACAGGGTGATCACGGCGCCCTTGGGCTCGACCGACTTGATGGTGCCCGGAACAACGGCGCCCTTGTCGTGCGTGGCAACGAAGTTGTTGAACGGGTCGCCTTCGAGCTGCTTGATACCCAGCGAGATGCGCTCTTTCTCGGTATCGATGCCCAGCACCACGGCTTCCAGCTCGTCGCCCTTCTTGAAGTTGCGCACGGCTTCCTCGCCCGATTCCGTCCACGACAGGTCGGACAGATGGACCAGGCCGTCGATGCCGCCAGGCAGGCCGACGAACACGCCGAAGTCGGTGATCGACTTGATGGCGCCGCGGACCTTGTCACCACGCTTGAAGTTGGTGGCGAACTCTTCCCACGGGTTCTGGCGGCACTGCTTCATGCCCAGCGAAATGCGGCGACGGTCTTCGTCGATTTCCAGGACCATGACTTCGACTTCTTCGCCCAGGGTCACGACCTTGCGCGGATCGACGTTCTTGTTGGTCCAGTCCATTTCGGACACGTGCACCAGGCCTTCGATGCCGGCCTCGACTTCGACGAACGCGCCGTAGTCGGTCAGGTTGGTGACCTTGCCGAACAGGCGGGTGCCCTGCGGGTAGCGGCGAGCCAGGCCCACCCACGGATCTTCGCCCAGCTGCTTGACGCCCAGGGAGACGCGGCTCTTTTCCTGGTCGAACTTGAGCACCTTGGCTTCGACTTCCTGACCCACTTGCAGGACTTCGGACGGGTGACGCACACGGCGCCAGGCCATGTCGGTGATGTGCAGCAGGCCATCGATGCCGCCCAGGTCGACGAACGCGCCGTAGTCGGTGATGTTCTTGACCACGCCCTTGACCACCGCGCCTTCGTGCAGCGTCTCGAGCAGCTTCTGGCGCTCTTCGCCCATGCTGGCTTCCAGCACCTGGCGGCGCGACAGCACGACGTTGTTGCGCTTGCGGTCCAGCTTGATGACCTTGAATTCGAGGGTCTTGCCTTCGTACGGCGTGGTGTCCTTGACCGGGCGCAGGTCGACCAGCGAGCCGGGCAGGAACGCGCGGATGCCGTTGGTCATGACGGTCAGGCCGCCCTTGACCTTGCCGGTGATCGTGCCGGTGACCAGCTCGCCGTTCTCGAGGGCCTGCTCCAGTTGCAGCCAGGCCGACAGACGCTTGGCGCGGTCGCGCGACAGGATGGTGTCGCCGTAGCCGTTCTCCAGCGAATCGATCGCCACCGAGACGAAGTCGCCGGGTTGAACTTCGAGTTCGCCCTGGTCATTGAGGAACTCTTCCAGGGGAATCAGCGCTTCGGACTTCAGGCCGGCGTTGACGACCACGAAGTTGTGGTCGACGCGCACGACTTCTGCGCTGATGACCTCGCCGGACTTCATGTCCTGGCTCTTGAGGCTTTCTGCGAACAGGTCGGCGAAGTTTTCGCCGCCAACGATGGCGGAGGTGGAAACGGAAGACATTAGGTTGGAATCCATTTGGCCGGGATTGGCCAGTCAAAACACACCGCAACGGATTGCCCGCAGCAGTGGAGTGGTAAAACCTGCCGGCTTCGCCGGCCCTTGCGGGGTGTCCCGTGGGGGCTGGAGATTGGCCGTCAGGGCCTCAAACGGTACTGAGGTACTGCCAAACTACACGCGCCGTGGCTAGGCGCGCCAGAAATCCAGCACGGCCTGTACGGTCTGTTCGATGGTCAGGCCGGAAGAATCCAGCACATGCGCATCGGCAGCCGGGGCAAGCGGCGCCACCGCACGCTGCGTGTCGCGCGCATCGCGCTCGCGCATATCGCGTAGCAGGTCATCTAGATTAGCAGAAATTCCCTTTTCGATCAACTGCTTACAACGCCTTTGCGCGCGCGCCTCGACATCGGCCACCAGAAATATCTTAAGGGACGCATCAGGAAACACAACCGTCCCCATGTCGCGGCCGTCGGCGACCAGGCCGGGCGGCCGCCGGAAAGCCCGCTGGCGCTCCAGCAGGGCCTGACGCACCCCGGGATAGGCCGCGATGCGAGAGGCGTAGTTTCCGACCTCTTCCTGGCGGATTTCGTGCCCGGCGTCCCGCCCTTCCAGATAGACATGCGGCCCGTCGAACCGTACGTCCAGCGCCTGGGCCACGGCGGCCACCGCCGGCTCGTCGGTGGCGGGCAGGCCGCGCCGCAACGCGGCCAGGGCGGTCAGCCGGTACAGGGCGCCGCTGTCGAGCACGTCCCAGCCCAGTTGCTTGGCCACCCGGTGCGCGATGGTGCCCTTGCCGGAGGCCGTCGGGCCGTCGATGGTGATGACCGGCGCGGCGCCGGAGGATGCGGAGATAGCCATGGGCAGGCGCCGTTCAGTCCCGCGCGGCCAGCAGGCCCGCGTACACGTCGAAATAATCGGGGAAAGTCTTGCTGACGCAGCCCGGATCCAGGATGCGCACCGCCGCCGGGCCGAACGCGGCCAGCGAGAAGCACATGGCCATGCGGTGGTCGTCCCAGGTGCCGATATGGGCATCGCGCCAGCCGCCGGGCGCCGGCGGCGCCACTTCCAGCCAGTCCGCCCCGCTTTGCACGTTCGCCCCCAGCTTCTCCAGCTCGGTATGCATGGCGTGGATGCGGTCGGTCTCCTTGACGCGCCAGCTGCCGATATTGCGCAGGCGGCATGGGCCGTCGGCGTACAGTGCCAGCGTCGCGGCCGTCATGGCGGCGTCGGGAATCAGGTTGAAGTCGGCGTCGAACGCCTTCAGGCGCCCGCCTTCGGCCACCCGCACGCCGCGCGTCTCGATCCAGCCCGGGCCATGGCGCACGTCGGCGCCCATCGTCGCCAGCGTCGCGGCGAACGCCACATCGCCCTGGATGCTGTCCTCGCCCACGCCGGTGACGCGCACCGGCCCGCCGCCGATGGCGCCCAGAGCCAGGAAGTACGACGCCGTGGACGCATCGCCCTCGATCGCCATGCGGCCCGGCCCGCGGTAGGCGGCATCGCGCGCGATCGTGAAGGCGCGCCAGCCGTCGCGCTGCACCGACACGCCGAAGCGCGCCATCAGATTGAGCGTGATCTCGATATAGGGCTTGGAAATCAGCTCGCCCACCACCTCGATGGTGATGTCCCGGCCGCTGCGCCGCGCCAGCACGGGGGCGGCCATCAGCAAGGCGGTCAGGAACTGGCTGGACACCGACCCCTCCACGCGCACCGGCCCGTCGACGCGAATGCTGCCGCCGCCGATGCGCAGCGGCGGATAGCCCGCCTGCCCCAGGTATTCGATCTCGGCGCCGAACTGGCGCAGGGCGTCGACCAGGTCGCCGATGGGCCGCTCGTGCATGCGCGGCACGCCGGACAGGCGGTAATCGCCGCCCATCAAGGCCAGCGCAGCGGTCAGCGGCCGGAACGCGGTGCCGGCGTTGCCCAGGAACAGCTCGGCCCGTTCGGTCGGGAAGCGCGCCACGCCCTCGATGGTCACGCAGCCGTCGGCCACCTCGCCCACCGACACGCCCAGCAGGCGCAGCGCGGCCAGCATGACGCGGGTGTCATCGGAATCGAGCAGGCCCGTGATTTCGGTGCTGCCTTCGGCCAGGGCGGCCAGCAGCAAAACCCGGTTGGAGATGCTCTTGGAGCCCGGCAGGGCCACCTCGCCGCGCGCCAGGCGCGCCGCGGGCAGGTCGAGATATGCCAATCCGCTCATTTGGAATCCTTGCGCCAATTGCGCCGCGCATGCGCCGCGCGCTCCAGCAAGGCCTGCAGGCCCGCGCCGTCGCCGGCGCCCAATGCCTGCTCGGCCTCGTCGAGCACCCGTCGCAGGGCCGCCAGCTCGGACTGCATGGCGGCCTGGTTGGACAAAAAGATATCGCGCCACATTTCCGGCGAACCGGCCGCGATGCGCGTGAAATCCCGAAAACCGCTGCCGGCCAGGTCCATGCGCGCCTGGGCGTCGTCGGAGCCGGCCACCTGGGCCATGTAGACGGCGGCCAGGAAATGCGGCATGTGGCTGACCGAAGCCAGCAGCCGGTCGTGCGCCGCGTCGTCCATCTCGACCACGTGCGCGCCGCAGGCGTGCCAGCAGGCGCGCACGCGCGCCACCGACGCGGCGGCGTTCTCCGGCAAGGGCGTAAGCACCACCGCGCGCCGTACGTACAGGCCCGCGTCGGCCGCCTCGGGCCCGGTACGCTCGCCCCCGGCTATCGGATGCCCGGGCACGAAGCAGGCGACCTGCTCGCCCAGCGCCTGGCGCGCCGCCATGACGACCTGCGACTTGGTGCTGCCGGCGTCGGTCAGCAGACAGCCCGGCCGCAGATGGCCGCGCATGCGCGCCAGCATCGCGCCCAGCCCGCCCACCGGGGTGGACAGCAGCACCAGGTCGGCGCGCGCCGCCGCTTCCTCGGGCGAGACGGCCTCGTCGATCAGGCCCAGCTCGCGCGCGCGCGCCAGCGAGGCCGGGTTGCGGCCCACGCCGAGAATGGTGCCGACCTGACCGGCGTGGCGCAACGCGGCGGCGAACGAGCCACCGATCAAGCCTACGCCGACCACGGCCAGCACGGGGACCAGGGGCCCCTGCCCGTTTGCCGAATTGTTCGCGCTCATACCTGCAGAAAAACGATACGGCGGCGCCGGACGGACATACGCTCCGTCACGGCGGCTGCCTGCTGTACGTCAACCACGCCGTGGCCCTATTGCGCCGGATACGAACCCAGCACCTTGAAGAAGGCCACCTGCGCCTGCAATGCCGCCAGTGCGCGGGCCACATTCGCGTCATCGCGATGGCCCAGCACGTCGACGTAGAAATAGTATTCCCACTGGCCCGTGCGCGCCGGGCGCGACTCGAAGCGCGTCATGGAAACGCCGTTGGCCGCCATCGGCGCCAGCATGTCGTAGACGGCGCCGGCGCGGTTGGGCACGGCCAGGATCAGGCTGGTCTTGTCCTTGCCGCTGCTCAATGGCTCGATATGGCCGACGGCCAGGAAACGCGTACGGTTCTGCGGATCGTCCTGAATCCCGGCGGCCACCACGCGCAGGTTCCAGGCCGGCGCGGCGACTTCGCCGGCGATGGCCGCGACCGTCGGATCCTCGGCGGCCACGCGGGCCGCCTCGGAATTGCTGGCCGCCGCCACGCGATTGAGGTCCGGGTAATGGCGCGTCAGCCAGCCCTGGCACTGCGCCAGCGCCTGGGGATGCGCCGAGATCGTCTTGATGCCGTCCATCGTGCCGGACTGGCTCATCAGGCAGTGGCGGATCACCAGCGAGCGCTCGCCCAGGATGGTCAGAGGCGTGTTCAGCAGCAGGTCCAGGCTGCGGTTGACCGCGCCCTCGGTGGAGTTTTCCACCGGCACCATGCCCACGTCGGCCTGTCCGGCCTCGACGGCGCGGAACACCTCGTCGAACGAGGGGCACGGCAGCTGCTGCACCGAATGGCCGAAATGCTCGAGCGCGGCCTGTTCGGAGAACGAGCCCTGCGGCCCGAGATAGGCCACCGTCATGCCGCGCTCCAGGCCGCGGCACGCCGACATGATCTCGGTCCAGACGGCGGCCACGGCGGCCTTGGGGAACGGCCCCGGGTTGTTCTGCTGCAACCGGCGGATCACCTCGGCTTCGCGCTCGGGGCGCAGCACCGGGCCATCCGCGTGCGCGGCATGCTTGACCGAACCCACCTCCTGCGCGGCGCGCGCGCGCTGCGACAAGAGCTCGAGGATCTGGGCGTCGATGGCGTCGATGCGGTCGCGCAGCGGCCGCAGCTTGTCCTGCAGGGAATCATCCATGGCGGCGCTCGAACTCCTTGAGGTAATCGATCAGGGCCTGCACGCCGGCCAGCGGCATGGCGTTGTAAATCGAGGCCCGCATGCCGCCGACGCTCTTGTGGCCCTTGAGCTGCATCAGGCCGGCTGCTTCCGCGCCTTGCAGGAAGGCGTCGTTGAGCGATTCATCGCGCAATACGAACGGCACGTTCATGCGCGAACGCACCGAGGCCTGGATCGGGTTGCGATAGAACGAGGAGCCGTCCAGGTAGCCATACAGCAGTTCGGCCTTGGCGCGGTTGGCTTCTTCCATGCCGCGCACGCCCCCGTGCGCCTTGATCCACTTGAACACCAGGCCCATCACGTAGATGGCGAAGGTGGGCGGCGTGTTGTAGCGCGAGTGATCGGCCGCCACGTTGGCATAGTCGAACGCCGACGGGCAGATCGGCAGCGCATGGCCCAGCAGGTCGCGGCGCGCGATGACCACGGTGACGCCGGCCGGACCGGCGTTCTTCTGGGCGCCGGCGAACACCAGCCCCGCGCGCGCGATGTCCAGCGGACGCGACAGGAAATGCGAGGACGCATCGACCACCAGCGGCACGTCGGGCGCGCCCAGGCTGGCCGGATCGGGCCATTCGGTGAACTCGACGCCACCGATGGTTTCGTTGCTGCACAGGTGCAGATAGGCCGCATCCTTGCGCACGCGCCAGGTATCCACCGGCGGCAGCCAGGTCCAGGGAGCCTGGGCCCGGCCATCGATCTCGGTGGCCTCGGCGGCGCTGGCCGCGATCTGCGCGTCGCCGTAGCGGCCCGCCTCCTTGTGCGAACGGGTCGACCAGTGGCCGGTCACCACGAAATCGGCCGCCGGCGTGCTGCGCCGGCCCATCAGGTTCATGGGCACGATGGCGTTTTCGCCCAGCCCGCCGCCCTGCATGAACATCACGGCGTAGTCGGCCGGCAGTCCCAGCAGGTCGCGCAGGTCGGCCTCGGCCTCATCGCAGATCTGCACGAAGTGCTTGCCGCGGTGGCTCATTTCCATCACGGACATACCGCTGCCGTGCCAGTCCAGCATTTCGGCGGCGGCTTGCTGCAGCACCGCCTCGGGCAAGGCCGAAGGGCCTGCCGAGAAATTCCAGGGGCGAGCCATCATTACTCCGTAGGTTCAGTCGGTTCAGAATCCTTGCCCTGGGCGCCGGCATCGTCGCCGCCGTGGCCGTCGCCCCCTTCGCCGGGGTCTTCGCCGCCATCCTCGTCATCGGCGTCGGCGTCGCTTTCGACCACGCGCCGCACGCCCGACAGGCTGCTGCCGTCATCGACGTTGATCAGCGTGACGCCCTGCGTGGCGCGGCCCATCTCGCGGATCTCGGCCACGCGGGTGCGCACCAGCACGCCGCCGGTGGTGATCAGCATGATCTCGTCGGACGGCATCACCAGCACGGCGCCGACCACGCGGCCGTTGCGCGAACTGGTCTGGATGGCGATCATGCCCTTGGTGCCGCGGCCATGGCGGGTGTACTCGGTGATCGGGGTGCGCTTGCCGTAGCCGTTCTCGGTGGCGGTCAGCACGCTCTGGGTCTCGTCGCCGGCCACCAGCAGCGCGATGACGGTCTGGCCCTCCTCGAGCATCATGCCCCGCACGCCGCGCGCATTGCGGCCCATCGGACGCACGTCGTTCTCGTCGAAGCGCACCGCCTTGCCGGCGTCGGAGAACAGCATCACGTCGTGCTTGCCATCGGTCAGGTCGGCGCCGATCAGGTAATCGCCGTCGTCCAGGTCGACGGCGATGATGCCGGCCTTGCGCGGGTTCGAGAAATCGGACAGCGGGGTCTTCTTGACCGTGCCGCGCGAAGTCGCCATGAAGACGTAGTGGTCTTCGCTGAATTCCTTGACCGGCAGCACCACGGTCACCTTCTCGCCGTCGGCCAGCGGGAACATGTTGACGATGGGCTTGCCGCGCGAGTTGCGCGTGCCCTGCGGCACCTCCCACACCTTCAGCCAGTACACCCGCCCCCGGTCGGAGAAGCACAGCAGGTAGTCGTGCGTATTGGCGATGAACAGCTGGTCGACCCAGTCGTTCTCCTTCATGGCGGTGGCCTGCTTGCCGCGTCCGCCGCGCTTTTGCGAACGGTACTCGGACAGCGGCTGGCTCTTGATGTATCCGCCATGCGACAGGGTCACCACCATGTCCATCGGCGTGATCAGGTCTTCGGTATCCAGCTCGGTGGCGTTGACCTCGATTTCGGCGCGGCGCGTATCCTTGGTCGAGGTCGAGAACTCGGCCTTGATGGCCTGCAGCTCTTCGCCGATGATCGTGGTGATGCGCTCGGGACGGGCCAGGATGTCGAGCAGGTCGGCGATGGTGGCCATCACGTCCTTGTACTCGCCGATGATCTTGTCCTGCTCCAGGCCGGTCAGGCGTTGCAGGCGCATGTTCAGGATTTCCTGCGCCTGGGTCTCGCTCAGCCGGTAGTTGCCATCGCCTTGCAGGCCGTACTCGGGCGCCAGGTCGTCGGGGCGGAACGCCGCGACGCCGCCGGCGGCGTCGCCGTCTACGCGGGCCAGCATTTCACGCACCAGCGACGAATCCCAGGAACGCGCCATCAATTCCTGGCGCGCCACCGGCGGGGTGGGCGCCGCCTTGATGATGGCGATGAAATCGTCGATGTTGGCCAGCGCCACCGCCAGGCCTTCCAGCACGTGGCCGCGTTCGCGCGCCTTGCGCAGCTGGAACACGGTGCGGCGCGTCACCACTTCGCGGCGGTGCTGCAGGAAGTACTCGATCAGCTGCTTGAGGTTCAGCAGGCGCGGCTGGCCGTCGACCAGCGCCACCAGGTTCATGCCGAAGGTGTCCTGCAGCTGGGTATTCTTGTACAGGTTGTTCAGCACCACCTCGGGCACTTCGCCACGCTTGAGCTCGATGACCAGGCGCATCCCGTCCTTGTCCGACTCGTCGCGGATGTCCGAAATGCCCTCGATCTTCTTGTCGTTGACCAGCTCGGCGATGCGCTCCTGCAGCGTCTTCTTGTTGACCTGGTAGGGAATCGCGTCGACCACGATGGCCTGGCGGTTGCCCTTTTCCATGTCCTCGAAGTGGGTCTTGGCGCGCATGATGACGCGCCCGCGCCCGGTGCGGTAGCCCTCGCGAACGCCCGTGATGCCGTAGATCACCCCGCCCGTGGGGAAGTCCGGCGCCGGGATCAGTTCGATCAGCTCGTCGATCGAGCACTCCGGGTTGCGCAGGCAATACAGGCAGCCGTCGACCACTTCCTGCAGGTTGTGCGGCGGAATGTTGGTGGCCATGCCCACGGCGATACCCGAGCTGCCGTTGACCAGCAGGTTGGGCAGGCGCGAAGGCAGCAGCAGGGGCTCCTGCTCGCTGCCGTCGTAGTTGGGCCCGAAGTCGACCGTTTCCTGGTCGATATCGGCCAGCAGCTCATGCGCGATCTTGGCCAGGCGGATTTCGGTGTAACGCATCGCCGCGGCGTTGTCGCCGTCGATGGAGCCGAAGTTGCCCTGGCCGTCGACCAGCATGTAGCGCATGGAGAAATCCTGCGCCATCCGGACGATGGTGTCGTATACCGACTGGTCACCGTGCGGGTGGTACTTACCGATGACGTCCCCGACGATACGCGCGGACTTCTTATAGGCACGGTTCCAATCGTTGTTCAGTTCGTGCATCGCGTACAGCACGCGGCGATGCACTGGCTTGAGACCGTCACGCACGTCTGGCAGCGCGCGCCCCACGATCACGCTCATCGCGTAATCAAGATAGCTACGGCGCATCTCTTCTTCCAGCGATACCGGAAGCGTCTCCTTGGCGAAGGAATCCATATATATAGGCGACAGAATCGTATGTAAGGATGAACCCGAGCCGGGTAAACAGGAAATTCTATCATTCGATCCTTTTTGCCTCCTTGGGGGCGGCCCCGGCGGGCATCCTTCCGCGCTTTGCCGCCTTGTTGCCAAAAACCAACATGATCAAGGCGACGAGCCCTGAAATGCTCAATATCCACGGTCAATGCAACGGTCTAGGGCAGCCAAAGCCACCCAAATGCCTTAAGATTGTTTCCAGCACGCAGGAGACCCAGTAGCGATCCTTTGAACCTGTTCTTGGCGTTGCTATACTGGCCCCGTTTTCCTGATATGCGGCGGGGGTTCGCTGCGAGTCACTTATCCAGCTTCAAGCTCAACGAGGAGAAACATGAACAAACCCTCCAAATTCGCTCTGGCGCTCGCCTTCGCCGCTGTTACGGCCTCTGGTGCAGCTTCCGCGCAAACCGTGGACAACTGGCGCAATCCGTTTGGCGACGTTTGGAAGAACGGCACCAATGAACTGTGCTGGCGCGATGCGTTCTGGACCCCGGCTACCGGCATCCCCGGTTGCGACGGCGTTCCGGTCGCTCAGAAGGAAAAGCCCGCTCCCATGGCCGCCAAGGTCGTGTTCAATGCTGACACCTTCTTCGACTTCGACAAGTCGACGCTGAAGCCGGAAGGCCGCCAGCTGCTGGATCAAGTCGCCCAGCAAGCCGGCACGATCGATCTGGAAACGATCATCGCCGTTGGCCACACCGACTCGATCGGCACCGAAGCCTACAACCAGAAGCTGTCCGAGCGCCGTGCCGCTTCGGTCAAGGCCTACCTGGTCAGCAAGGGTATCGACCCCAACCGTATCTACACGGAAGGCAAGGGCGAACTGCAACCGATCGCTTCGAACAAGACGCGTGAAGGCCGTGCCCAGAACCGTCGCGTGGAAATCGAGATCGTCGGTAGCCGCAAGAACTAATTGCAGCGCTAGCCGCTACAATGAGGGGGCCTCGCATAGCGAGGCCCTTTTTTCTTGCCGCGCCTCTCGGCGCGGCATGCCGCACCCTTATATATAGAGCCGGTCGGCCCGCCGACCCCCGCGCCCATGACGACAGCCACCCAATCCAGCGCCCCCGGCGTCAACGTCGACCAAGCCGAAGTCGAGAAATTCAGCGCGCTGGCCGCCCGCTGGTGGGACCCGGAAAGCGAATTCAAGCCGCTGCACGCCATCAACCCGCTGCGCCTGGGCTGGATCCAGGAGACCGCCGGCAGCCTGAGCGGCAAGCGCGTGCTGGACGTGGGCTGCGGCGGCGGCATCCTGTCCGAGAGCATGGCCGTGGCCGGCGCACAGGTCACCGGCATCGACCTGGCCGAGAAATCGCTCAAGATCGCCCGCCTGCACGGGCTGGAGTCCGGCGTCAGCGTCGATTACCGCGCGGTGCCCGTCGAGGAGCTGGCGGCCGAGCAGCCGGGCCAGTACGACGTGGTGACCTGCATGGAAATGCTCGAGCACGTGCCGGACCCGGCCTCCGTCGTGCGGGCCTGCGCCGCGCTGGCCAAGCCCGGCGGGTGGGTGTTCTTCTCCACCCTGAACCGCAACCCCAAGTCGTTCCTGTTCGCCATCGTCGGGGCCGAATACGTTCTGCGCCTGCTGCCGCGCGGCACCCACAGCTACGACAGCTTCATCAAGCCCAGCGAGCTGGCCGCCAGCGCGCGCCAGGCCGGCCTGGAACCCACGGGCATGCGCGGCATGGAGTACAACCCCATTACCCAGGTGTATTCGCTGTCGGCCAACACCTCGGTCAACTACCTGATGTCCACCCGCAAATGAGCGCCCTGATCCTGTTCGATTTCGACGGCACCCTGGCCGATACGGCCCCCGACCTGGCCGCCGCCGCCAACCGGCAACGTACCCGCAAGGGCCTGGAGCCCATGCCCTACGAAGCGCTGCGCCCGATGGCTTCGCAGGGCGCGCGCGGCCTGCTGCGCGCCGCGCTGGGCCTGCTGCCCGACCATCCCGACTACGAGCCGACGCGGCTGCAGTTCCTGGAAGACTATGCGGCCGAGTCGACCGTGCACAGCCGCCTGTTCCCGGGCATCGCCGATCTGCTGCAGGATATCGCCCAACGCGGCCTGTCATGGGGTATCGTCACCAACAAGGTCACCTACCTGACGCTGCCCATCGTCGAACACCTGGGCCTGACGCGCGACAGCGCCGTGCTGGTCTGCGGCGACACCACCGCCCACGCCAAGCCGCATCCCCTGCCCCTGCTGCACGCGGCCGAGCAGGCCGGCTTCCAGGCTGGGCGATGCGTCTACGTGGGCGACGACCTGCGCGATATCCAGGCGGCCCATGCGGCCGGCATGCCGGCGGTGGCGGCGGCCTATGGCTACGTCGGCATGGAAGAGGACGTCTCCACCTGGCAGGCCGAGGCGTGCGCCACGTCGCCGCGCGAACTGTGGTCCGCCATCGAACCCTTGCTGCCCGCGCGCGCCACGGCCTGACCCGCGGCGACGGCTGGCGCGGGTCCCACTCCCGCGTCGGCGCCATCCCCGGTCACGGATTGTTCCCCCCATGCGAACAGTCCTGCCGAGTTTTCCCTCTTTATCCTGTCATCGCGTTCCTCTAGCGTAACGTTCCTGCGCCGGCGCCGCCCAGCCGCCGGCGCGTCCAACCGTTCCTTCCCCAACGCGCCCGCCTCGCCGGTGCGCGGAGAATCCTATGTTGTTGCCCATCATTCTGCTGTCCGCGGCAGGCTTTACCATTCTGACCACGGAATTCCTGATCGTCGGCCTGCTGCCGCCCCTGGCGCGCGACCTGCAGGTCACCGTGCCGCAGGCCGGCCTGCTGGTATCGCTGTTCGCCTTCACCGTGGCCGCCGCCGGCCCGGTGCTGACCGCCCTGCTCGCCAATATCGAACGCAAGCGCCTGTTCGTCTGGGTGCTGGTGCTGTTCGGCCTGGCCAACGCCCTGGCCGCCGTCTCGCCCAATATCTGGGTCATGGCGTTCGCCCGCTTCGTGCCCGCCCTGGCGCTGCCCGTGTTCTGGTCCCTGGCCAGCGCCACCGCCGTCGAACTGGTCGGCCCCGCCTATGCCGGGCGCGCCATTTCCATCATCGGCTTCGGCATCGTCGCCGCCACCGTCCTGGGCATTCCCATCGGCGTGCTGATTTCCGACGCCTTTGGCTGGCGCGCCGCCTTCGCGATGCTGACCGCCGTGGCCTGGGCCAAGGCCTTGCTGCTGCTGGCCTACTTTCCCAAGCCCAGGACGGGACGCCCGAGCCAGCGGCTGAGCGCTCAGCTGCGCATCCTGCGCGATCCCTGGCTGCTGGGCCACGTGATGCTGTCCCTGCTGGTCTTCACCGGCATGTTCACCGCCTACACCTATCTGGCCGACATGCTCGAACGCCTGGCCGGCTTCGACGGTAAGGTGGTGGGCTGGACCATGATGGCCTTCGGCGGCGTCGGCATATTGGGCAACTGGCTCGGCGGACGCCTGGTCGACCGCAGCCCCCTGGGCGCCACCATCCTGTTCAGCCTGATCATGACCGCCGGCCTGCTGTTCGTCGCCCAGGTCATGCAGGCGCCCTACTGGCTGGCGCTCGCGCTGGCGCTGTGGGGCATCGCCCAGGCCGCGCTGCTGACCGTCTGCCACGTGCGCGTCATCAAGGCCGCCCCGCAGGCGCCGGCCTTTGCCGCGTCGCTGAACATCTCGGGCGCCAACATCGGCATCGGCCTGGGCGCCGCCGTGGGCGGCCACTTCATCGACAGCTACGGCCTGGCGACGCTGGGCATGGCCGCCGCCGTCATCGTGCTCGTCGCGGTAGGCCTGGCCATCGCGCTGGCGCTGGCGCCGCGCCCGTCCCCGCCCCACCCGGCCACGCCCGCGCCAGGCGTCGAACCATGAAGACGCGCGGGCCGAATTGACGGTACAATGAGTGTCAACCTTGGGGCCGATCCGGATTCGACGTGGGTCATGAAACAGCTCAGGGCATGCCGAGCACCAGTAAGCTCGTTAATCCACTGGAACACTACAAACGCCAACGACGAGCGTTTCGCTCTCGCCGCTTAAGCGGTGAGCCGCTGCACTGATCTGTCCTTGGGTCAGGCGGGGGAAGGCAACTTCCCAGGGGGCAACCCCGAACCGCAGCAGCGACATTCACAAGGAATCGGCCACCGCTGGGGTCACACGGCGTTGGTTTAAATTACGTGAATCGCCCTGGTCCGGCCCGTCGATCGGCTAAGTCCAGGGTTAAATCCAAATAGATCGACTAAGCATGTAGAACTGGTTGCGGAGGGCTTGCGGACGGGGGTTCAATTCCCCCCGGCTCCACCAATTTCAAGGGCTCGGATAATCTCCGAGCCCTTTTTCTTTGCAGGCACGCCGGACAGCCGCGCAAGACCGGATCCTGCCCTATCCCAGGCTCTGCCGGATCGCCCGCCGGAAATGATCCGCCAGCGTGGTGTGGTGGTCCGGGCTGCTCAGCAGCGCCAGGCCGGTGCGGAATCGCGAGCCTGGCGCGAGCGGTCGGAACGCCACGCGGTAGCCGACGCGGCCCACGATGGATTGCGGAACCAGCGCGATGCCGGCGCCCATTTCCACCAGCGCCAGCACGGTCGCGGTCTGGGTGGCCATGTGATTGGCGATGCGGGGCATGATGCCCTGGGCCTGGAAACCCTCGAGCATCAGCGCGCGCAATGGCGGCGAATGTTCGCGCGGCGGCAGCAGCAGCGGCTCGTCGGCCAGGTCGCGCAGCGAAATCTCCCTGGCCGCGACCAGGGCATGGTCGTGCGGCAGCGCCACGCAGAAACCATCCTCGTCCACCAGTTCGAGCTCCAGGCCCGGAAACGCGTCCAGCGGATAGCGCACGATGCCCAGGTCGAACGTGCGATTGTGCAGGCCCTCGACAATGCGATCGGTGGTGGCCTCGTACAGCTCGACGTGAACGCCCGGGTGGGCGCGCTGCAGTTGCGGCAATGCCTGCGGCAGCAGGCGATAGGGTGCGCTGCCGACAAAGGCCAGCCGCAGGGTGCCGACGTCGCCGCTGGCGGCGTCCCGGGCCAGGAACGGCAACCTTTCGGCGTGCCGCAGTATCTGCATGGCTTCGGGCAGCAGCAGCGCGCCGGCTTCGGTCAGCGTGACGCCTCGCCGTCCGCGCACGAACAGCCTGGCGCCCAGCCTCGATTCCAGCTGCGCGATGGAGACCGACAGGGCCGGCTGCGCGATGTGCAGCTGCTCGGCGGCGCGGCGCAGGTTCAATTCGGTGGCGACGACGCAGAAGTGGCGCAGGCTCTTCAGGTTCACGGTTGCCAGGAAATCAGCCATATCGTTTTTATTATCAGAGCAACTAAAAATAGTATTTTACGCATTATGGCTGTCTCTCTAAGCTCTCGTTGATCCACCGAACCGGCCCGTCCGGATCCGATATCGATAACGACAGGGGGAGACATGAATCGAAGACATGCGTTGAAAGTCCTGGGGGCGGCAGCCCTGCCCGCGCTGGGATGGCCGATGAGCGCCATGGCCGGCGAGTTTCCGCAAAAGCCCATCCGGTTCATTTCGCCCAGCCCGCCCGGCGGCGTGACGGACTTCCTGCCGCGCCTGCTGGGCCAGGAGATGGGCAAGATCCTGGGCCAGCCGGTCGTGGTCGAGAACCGCACGGGCGGCAACCAGACCATCGCGACGAACTATGTCGCCAAGGCGGCCCCGGATGGATACACCATCCTGCTCGCCACGTCGGGCGCGCTGGCGGTCAACCCGCATCTGATCGCCGACATTCCCTACCAGCCCCTGACGGACTTCGAGCCCATTTCCATGCTGGGCGGCGTCGCCTCGGTGGTGATGGCAACGCAGGCGTCGGACGCCACGACGCTGGCGCAACTGCTCGACGCCGGCCGCCGGACGGCGCGCAAGCCGGCGTTCGGCCACACGGGCATCGGCACCTCTCCGCACCTGGTGCTCGAGGCGCTGAAGCAGGAAGCCGGCATCGACATCGTGGACGTTCCATACAAGGGAACGCAGCAGTTGTTTACCGATGCCAAGGGCGGGCAGTTCGAGTTCCTTTGCAACAACATCGGGCCGTCCCTGCCGCTGATCAGGAACGGCGACCTGCGCGCGCTCGCCGTCACCAGCCGCCAGCGCTCGCCGGCGTTGCCCGACGTTCCGGCGATCGCCGAAACGCTGCCGGGATTCGAGGTCCTCGGATGGATGGCTGCCTACGCTCCGGCGGGAACGCCCGCGGACGTCATCGACAGGCTGGCCGCCGCGCTGCACGCGTCCCTCGCCACGGACGAGGTGCGCAAGGCGCTGGCCAACTTCGCCATCGATGCGATGCCGACAAGTCCGCAGGAAGCGAAGGACTTTCTTGCGGCCGAGTACCGCCGGTGGGGAGAGGTGGTCCGCCGCTCCGGCATCCGCATCTAGCGGGGCGGGACGACCGCGCCCGGACGAACGGCGCCGCGCCATGAGGCTCGGCCATATTCAACAGGAGGGGCAACAGCATGCAGGAATATCGATTGGTGGTGTTTACCAACCCGACCGAGGGCATGGAGGATCAGTTCGATGAGTGGTATGTGAACCAGCATCTTCCCGACGTGCTGGCCGTGCCGGGGTTCAAGGCGGGGCAGCGTTTCGAACTGGAGCGCGAACAGCTCAAGGCCGGCCCGCATCCATGGCGTTTCATGACGGTGTTCGATATCGAAACCGATGACCTGCGCCACACGTTCGACACCCTGATCAGCCGCGTCGACACCCCCTTGATGCCCATGTCTCCCTCGATCTCGGAACATCGGATTGCCTATGCCTACAGGGCCGTGACGCCCAAGGTGCAGGCGGCGACGACACGCTGACAGCAGCCGCAATAACGGGTTCCGGCCCAGCCTCGCCCCCGATCGCGCGGCGCGGGGACCGGCCGGACGACGGAGACAGACATGACGAGACACGCTCTGGCCTATGTGGCGGGCGCCTATGAACATCCACTGCGCCATGCGCCGGACAAGTCCGTGGCGCAATTGCATGCGGAAAGCGCGCGCGGCGCGCTGGACGATGCCGGCCTGAGTTTCGCCGACGTGGATGGGTATTTCTGCGCGGGCGACGCCGGCCTGGGGCCCGCCTATATGGTGGACTACCTGAACCTGACGCTGCGGCACGTGGACGGCACCGAGATAGGGGGCGGCTCCTATCTTGCGCAGATCGGCCACGCCGCCCATGCCATCGCCGCCGGCAAGTGCTCGGTGGCGTTGATCACCCTGGCCGGACGCCCGCGCAGCGACGGCCAGGCCACGGGCACCGAGCCGCGCATTCCGGGCCCGGACCGCCCCTCGGCGCCGTGGGATGCCGCATACCGCTGGACGATCGGCACCCTATACGGGAATTTCGCTCGCCGCCACATGCACGAGTACGGCACGACCAGCGAGCAGATGGCATGGGTCAAGGTCGCCGCCTCGCACCACGCGCAGCACAACCCCAACGCGCTCCTGCGCAAGGTCTACACGGTGGACGACGTGCTGAACTCGCCCATGGTGGCCGACCCGCTGCGCCGGCTGGACTGCTGCGTCATCACCGACGGCGGCGGCGCATTGGTCATCGTGGCGCCCGAAGTCGCGCGCAGCCTGAACCGGCCGCGCATCAAGGTGGTGGGCCACGGCGAGACCATCCGCACCAACAACGGCGGCCACCATGAGGACCTGCTGGTGACGGGCGCCGCCCGCTCGGGAGGCGCGGCATTCGCCCAGGCGGGCGTGACGCCGGCGGACATCAAATATGCGTCCATCTACGACAACTTCACCATCATGGTCATCATGCAACTGGAAGACCTCGGCTTCTGCCCCAAGGGCGAAGGGGGGCGCTTCGTGGCCGACGGCAATCTGATATCCGGCGTGGGCCGGCTGCCTTTCAATACCGACGGCGGCGGGCTGTGCAACAACCATCCGGCCAATCGCGGCGGCATGACCAAGGCGATCGAGGCCGTGCGCCAGCTGCGCGGCGAGGCGCATCCCGCCGTGCAGGTAAAGAACTGCGACCTGGCCCTGGCGGCCGGCCCGGGCGGGGTGTATGGCATCGGCCATTCGCACACGACCGTCATTTTCGAGCGGGAGGACTGACAATGCAGACCAGCGAACAGGCAGGCGGCTGGCAGGCCGACCCCTACGCCCTCGCGTATCCGGAGTCCACGCCATTCTGGCGGGCGGCCGAAACCGGCACGCTGCTTTTGCCTCAGTGCGTCCTGTGCGAATGCTTCCATTGGCATCCCCGCGCGTTCTGTCCTTTCTGCAAGGCCCCGGACCCTCGCTGGACCGCATCGAGCGGCCAGGGCGAGATCTTCAGCTTCAGCGTGGCGCGCACCGCGACACCCTACGTCGTGGCCTACGTCAGGCTGGCCGAGGGCCCGTTGATGCTGACCAATATCGTCGACTGCGACCCCGACAGCGTGCGCATCGGCCAGCGCGTCAGCGCCCGCTTCCGCCCCACGCAGCAAGGCAGGCTGCTGCCGGTGTTCGCGCCGGCGCACGATAACGACAAGGACTAGAGACATGCATTCCGGAAATCGCATCACTCGCCGCAGTTTCATGCTGGCCGCGGGAGCCTTGGGCCTGGCCCTCGCGGGCGCCGCCCAGGCGGCCACGTTCCCGCAGCGCCCTGTCGCGATGATCGTGCCCTTCCCGGCCGGAACGGCCGTCGACGTCGTGGCCCGTTTTCTGGCGACCCGGCTGACGCAGCAATGGAGCCAGCCGGTATACGTGGAAAACCGCGTGGGCGCCGATGGCCTGATCGGCACGGTGGCCGCCAAGATGGCGCCCGCCGACGGCCACACCATCCTGTACAGCGGCCCGCCCTTTCTCTTCGTGCCGGATCTCAACCCGCAGGCGGACTACGATCCGCTGAAGGATTTCCGTCCGGTGGCACGCGTGACCGCGCCCGTCTACATGCTTGCGGCAACCAGGAACGCGCCCTACAGCACCTTCCAGGAGATGGTGGAAACGGCAAGGCGCACCGGCGGCCAGCTGGATATCGGCACCGCCGGCGCGCACGGCACCGCCACGGCCGCGGGAATGGCCAGGGCGGCCGGCGTCGACGTCAACATCATCAACTACAAGACCACGGCGCAGTTGATCAGCGACAGCATCGCCGGGCACGTTCCCATGGTCCTGTCCGCGCTGGGGTCGTTGAACGCGCTGACGCACAACGGTTCGCTGAAGGCCCTGGCCGTCAGCGGACCGCAACGATCGATCATCGCGCCCGAGGTCCCCACCGCCATGGAAGCCGGCGCGAAGGATTTCTCGGTGGTCTCCTGGAACGGCGCATTCGTGCGCACCGGCACCCCGGACGCCGCCGTGGACGCCATTGCCCAGGCCATCCACAAGGCGACGCTGGGGCAGGACTTCATCGAGTTCTGCCGCGCCCAGGGCCTGGAGCCCGCGTTCGAAGACGGCAAGGCGTGGCTCGAGGCCTTGCCGGCCGAACGTACCTACCTGAACGGGCTGCTGCGCCAAAGCGGCCTGCTGGCGGCAAAGTGAGAACGGCACCCATGCAAGCAGCAAACACCTGGCCGGCCATCGACGCCGAGGCTGAAATCGGCGACATCCGGCAATGGACGACCGGCGCGGTGCTGGCGCGCCGCGCCGAACGCAGCCCGGACCGGGTTTTCCTGCGCTTTGCGCCGGACGGCCGCAGCTATACCTACGCAGACCTGCACCGCCGCACCAACGGTATCGCCCGCGCGATGATCGGCTATGGCATCGCCCAGGGCGAGCACGTCGCCATGCTGTCGCCGAACTGCCCCGAATGCCTGCTCGGCAATCTGGCGCTCGGCAAGGTGGGCGCGGTATCGGTACCGATCAACACCAATGCCAAAGCGTCGCTGCTGGAGTACTACCTCGCGCATGCGGATTGCGTGACCGCGATCGTGGCCGACGCCTGCATGGAAACCTTCGTGGCGGTGGCCCCTCGCCTGGCGCGACTGCGGCGCGTGCTGGTCATCGGCGATGCCGCCAATGCTCGCCGGATGCTCGCAGGCCTGCCGCTGGCGGTCGAGCCCTTTCCCGCGGACGCCGCGAGCGACGAGACGGTTGGCAATGAGGTGCGCTTCACCGACCTGGCCTACCTGATGTTCACCTCGGGCACCACGGGGCCCTCGAAGGCCATCATGATCCCGCACGGGGCAGCCTGGCACTGGGGCAAGCACAGCGTGCACTATCGCTACTTCCTGCCCGAAGACGTCGACTACGTCTGCATGCCGCTGTTTCACGCCAACGCGCTGCTGCTCAGCTGCACGACCGCGATCGTGGCCGGCACATCGGTGGTGCTGGACGAGCGTTTCTCCGTCTCGCGCTTCTGGGACCGCATACGCGCCTTTGGCGTGACACGCTTCAACGCCATCGGCGCCATCGGCAATTTTCTTTGGTCGCAGCCGGCCTCGCCGGCCGATCGCGACCACAAGGTGCGCATTTGCTCGCTGGCGCCCCCGCCGCCCTTCGTGCACGATTTCGAGCGCCGTTTCGGCCTGCGGGTGATCGCGGGCTACGCCTTGAGCGATTACGGCTTCGGGGCGTCGCTTTCGCCCGATGCGCCGCCCGACAAGTCGCTCAGCCTGGGCAGGACCTGCGAAGGCGTCGCGATCCGGGTGGTGGACGAGGACGACCTCACCCTTCCGGCTGGCCAGGTCGGCGAGATCGTGATGCGCATCGAACAGCCGGGCGCCGCGCCGCTGGGCTACTACAAGATGCCGGAAGCCACGCTGGCGGCCTGGCGCAATCTCTGGTTCCATACCGGGGATCGCGGCTATTTCGACGCCGACGGCTATCTGTACCTGACCGACCGCAAGAAGGACATGATCCGCCGCCGCGGCGAGAACATCTCGTCGTACGAAGTCGAGTCCGTCATTGCCCTGCATCCCGCCGTGCTGCAGGTGGCGGTCTACCCGCTGCAATCGGAGCACAGCGAGGACGAAGTGGCGGCCACGGTCATGCTCAAGGATGGCCAGGCCCTGGATCCGGGTGAGCTGGTCGCGTTCTGCCAGCAGCAGATGGCGGCGCACATGGTGCCGCGCTTCGTCGAATTCGTGGACGCGATGCCGCTGACGCCCACCAACAAGATCGAGAAGTACAAGATCAAGGAGCGCGCGCAAGCGGACCGCTCGCGGCTATGGGACCGCGAAGGCGCCCCGGGCGCGCGGCCCCGGCCGTAACGCGGATGGGCCAGGCCGGTGGACCGGGCGGACGGGGGCCGGCCCGCCTGCCCTATACTGGCGCCTGCCCACCAGACCCGACAGCTCCGGCGTGAAACTCAAGCCAGCCCCCAACTCGATATTCGCCATCCTCCTGCGTTCCTCATGGTGGATCAGCGCCGCCATCGCGCTCGCCCTGATCGCAAGCGCGCTGGCATCCACCCGGCCAACGTTCGCCGCGATCCTGCTCTTCGCCGCCCTGCCCTTCTTCGTCATCGCGGCCATGGCGGCCTGGAAGCAACGCAACGTCCCTTCGGCCGCCCGCGTCGAACGCGCCACGAACGCGGTGCGCGCCATGTCCTGGGACACCTTCTCGAAAGTGCTGCAAGAGGGCTTGCGCCAGGACGGCTGCGAGGTCACGGCGCTGCGGAGCGGGCCGGCCGATTATGTGCTGCGGCGCAAGAACCGGCTGGCCGTGGTCAGCGCGAAACGCTGGAAAGCCTCGCGCGTCGGCGTGCAGGCGCTGCAGGAGCTGGACGCCGTCCGCGAGACCCATGGCGCGCACGACGCCATCTACGTCACCATCGGCGACATCAGCGCGCCGGCGCTGGCGTATGCGAAGGCCAACCAGATCCAGTTCATGGCCGAGTCCGAATTGACGCGCCTGTTGCCGCGGCTGTCGAAGTAGCGCGCTGCTCGAACGCGGGTCAGCATTCGCCGGCCCGGACGGCCGCCCCTATTTCCCGTGCGCCCGGCATGGCGGCCGCGCACTCGATCAGTGCGTTCTTCATGTCCATGATTTCCGCGATGTCGCCCTTGGTGCGCCGCCACACCACCGAAATCGGCGGCAGCGGAACCCGCAGATCGATGGGCAGCACATGCAGGCGGCCACCCTGCTGCAATTCGGCCGCCACCGAGGCAGGGCATATGCCGAGGAAATTGCTTTTCTGCACCAGGGTCAGGCGCGAGGCCGAGGTAAGCCATTCCACTTTGGGCACGGGCGGCCGCAGTCCCGCGCTGACGAACTCCTCTTCGATCAATTTGCCGGTAATGGACGTCGATGGCGGCAGCACCCAGTCATACTGCGTCAGCATGTCCAGCGCGACCGTGTCCGCCGCGCACAGCGGGTGGTCCGTGCTGCACACGATGGCGATGGCTTCCTCATAGAGGACCGCGCTATCGAAATTGCGCGCGCCGGCCAGGCCCGCGTGGCTTTCCAGCACACGGGTAACCGCGATATCGATCGCGCCCTGGTCCAGCGCGTCGAGCAGCTGCCGCGACGTGCCCTCGGTAATCCGCACGCGCGACTTGAAGCTGGCGCCGAACAAGCGCACCAGCGTCGTGGGCACGAGGGTATGCAGGCAACGCGGCAGCGCGCCGAGATCGATCGACACGCCCTGGCGATTCTCCAGGTCGGCCACGTCGGCCTGCATCTCGCGCAGCTCGCGCAGGATGACCCGCACGCGGCCGACCAGCACATCGGCGAACGGATTCGGCCGCATCCCCCGCCTGCCCCGCTCGAACAGCGCCACCCCGAACGTGGATTCGACTTCGCGCAGCATCTGGCTGGCGGCCGGCTCGCTCAGGTGCAGGCCCTCGGCCGCCTTGCGCAGGGAGCCGTACTGCACCACCAGTTCGAGCAGGCGCAAGTGCTTGATCCGGATATGCCCCAGCCCCCTGACCGTTGATTTCTGCATTTTGTTTTTCCGATCACTTGATAAGTTACTCCTATTATTAATTTATCACTGGCCCGGATAGACTGCTTTCCACCCAAACGGAGTACGCCACCCCTCGCGCCGGGGCACACCGGCCGACCGAAAAACCTGGAGACAGAATGATGTTGCAACGGCTTTTCGCAGTATTGCTGGCCGCCGCGGCGCACACAGCCGCCTGCGCGCAAGCCCCCGCCCCGGCCTATCCGGAGCGCGCGGTCCGCTTTCTGGTGCCCTACACCCCTGGCGGCAATGCCGATATGCTCGTCAGGCTGCTGTCGCTCAAGCTGACCGAGTATTGGGACAAGCCGGTGGTGGTCGAAAACAAGCCGGGCGCGTCCGGCACCATTGCGGTCAACACGGTCGCCAAGGCGGAACCGGACGGGCATACCCTGGTCCTGGGCGCGGCGGGCAACCTGGTCGTCGCGAACAAGCTGATCAAGGGCCTGCCGTACGACCCCGTCGCGGACCTGAAGGCCGTTTCGGTGATTGCCACCCCGCCCTTCGTCCTGGTCACGGCCCGGCAATCGAAGTACCAGGACGTCGCCAGCCTGGTTGCGGACGCCGGCCAACGGCCCGAGCAGATCACCTTCGGCTCGGCCGGCATCGGGTCGGCCAATCATCTGTCCGGCGAGCTGCTGGCCTTGATGAAGCACGTCAAGTTCACGCACGTCGCATACAAGGGCATGGGCCCCGCCCTCAATGACGTGGTGGCTGGCCGCATCGACTTCGCGTTCGCGCCGATTCCGCTCGTGCTGCCGCAGATCCAGGCCGGCAAGCTGCGCGCGCTGGCCGTCTCCGGCACGACCCGCACCCAGGTGCTCCCGGAAGTGCCGACGGTGTCCGAGGCGGGCGTGGCAGGCTTCGAGAGCGGCGCCTGGTTCACCGTCATGGTGCCCAGGAACACCCCCGATCGCATCGTCGACAAGATCAATCACGATCTGAAGTCGGCGATGCAGGACGCGGATTTCGTCCGCAAGCTGGCCGAAGAAGGAGCGGTCCCGATCGGCAATACGCCCGCCGAGGCATCCGCATCGCTGCAGTCGGAAATGGCCAAGTGGGGCGACCTGATCGACCGCCTGAATCTGCAGCCCATCTGACGCGGCCGCGGCGCCGGGTCCGACCAACATTCTTTTGAACCGCAATCCCGCCGCGCGCGCGTGGCAGGATCAAACTCGCCCGCCGGCTGCGCAGCCGGCAGGCCATCCCGCAGGGAGAACGCCATGAACGAAGCATGCACGCCGACCCAAGCGTCATTGGACTCATACCGGAACGCACAGGCCTGGTATGGTCCGCAACTGGACAGACAGCCGGAATACTGGGTTCATCAACTGACCGGCCCGGAGCTGGCGCAACTGGACCAGGCGGTGCGGCGCGCCGATGCCGGCGGCAAGGACATCACGGAACTGACCCGGGACGATTTCGAGCTGGGCGGACTTGGCCAACGCCTGCAGCACATCAAGCACGAAGTGCTGCACGGGCGCGGCCTGTACCTGATCCGCGGCGTGCCGGTCGAGCAGTACACCATGCGGCAGTCCGCCATCGCATTCTGGGCGCTCGGGACGAGCCTCGGCCTGCCCGTCTCGCAAAACGGCAAAGGGCATGTGCTGGGCCATGTCGCCAACCTGGGGCTGGACTATGCAGACGCCGCCGTACGCGGTTATCAGACCTCCAACCGGCTTCCCTACCATACGGACTCGTCGGACATCGTGGGCCTGCTGTGCGTCAGGCCGGCAAAATCCGGCGGGCTGTCGTCGGTCGTCAGCTCCACGACCGTCTGGAACGAACTGGCCGCCCGCCACCCCGAACACGCGCGCACGCTGCTCGACAGTTTCCATCGCACGCGCTGGGGCGAGATTCCGCAAGGACAGAAGCCCTACTCGTCGAGCCCCATCTTCGCGCCCTGGCAGGGGCGTATGTACGCCAACTACGTGCGCAGCGCCATCCGCAAGGCGCAGGCGCTGCCGTCGGTTCCACGCCTTACCCCGCAGCAGAACGAAGCGCTCGACTGCCTGGATGCGTTGGCATGCGACCCGGCGCTCTACCTCGACATGGATTTCAAGCCCGGCGACGTGCAGTTCTTGTCCAACTTCACCATCCTCCACTCCCGCACGGCGTATGAAGACTGGCCCGAAACCGAACGGCGCCGGCATTTGCTGCGCCTCTGGCTGGCCTGCGAAGGCGGCCCGCCCATCCCGGAGCCGCTGCTGCGGCGCAATGGCCTGGCCAGTAACGGCCGGCCCAACGGCATCGAGGTGCCCGGCGTCAAGCCCAACGCGCCCCTGGTGCCCCAATAGGATGGCGCGCGCAAGCACGCCCCGCCCTCACCACAGATGAAGAAAGACATGCAATTCGTGAACCTAGACCAGGCCGGGCGCGCGATGGCCGCCGTGGCGCACCCCCATGGATATGTCCTGCTGCCGAACCCGGACAACGGCGACTCGCCGGAGCTGGGCGAGCGCATACGCCGGGAGGAAGACCTGCCCGCGCTCGGCAAACAGGCGCTTGCCGCCGGCGCGCCGCTTGTGGCCGGCGCGGCCGCCGTGTTCGCCCCCCTGCTGGCCCGGCCCGGCAAGGTCATCTGCCTGGGCCTGAACTACTACGACCATGCCAGGGAAGGCGGCCGCGACAAGCCGACATATCCCTGGTTCTTTCTGCGCGCACCCAGCTCGCTGGCGGCTCACGGACAAGCCGCGTGGTCGCCCCGGGTCTCGGGCCATTTCGACTACGAGGCGGAGCTGGCGGTCATCATCGGCAGGCCCGCCAGGCACGCCACGCCGGAGCAGGCGCTGGACGTGGTGCTGGGCTACGCCTGCTTCAACGACATGTCCGTGCGCGACTACCAGAAGAAAACGCAGCAATGGACCGTGGGCAAGAATTTCGACCGTACCGGCGGCTTCGGCCCGGCGCTTGTCCTGGCCGAAGACCTTCCGCCGGGCGGGCGCGGCCTTGCGATCTCATGCCGGGTAAATGGACAGACGGTGCAGGAGGCCAACACGGCGGACATGATCTTCGACGTCGCCGAGTCGATCAGGATCATTACCGAATGCATGACTCTGGAGCCCGGGGATGTCCTGGTGATGGGAACGCCTGCCGGCGTCGGCATGGCGCGCACGCCCCCACTCTGGCTCAAGCCGGACGACACGGTCGAAGTGGAGATCGAGCGCGTAGGCCGCCTGTGCAACCCCATCGTGGCCGAGCCTTGACACGGCGCGCAGGCCGGGCAAGGCTCGCCTTGCCCGGCCTGGCCCGACCTGCTCACGCCACGGTGGCTTTGCCGGCCAGCCGGGCAGGGTCGGCGGTTTCCAGGAACACCTTCAAGGCATCCGCCTGGTCGGCGGGCAGGTAGCTCTCGCGCAGCTTGACCAGCGCCGGGCCGAACTTCTCCTGGATCTCGTCGCCGAAACAGCTGAAGATCTCGGCAAAGTAGATCTCGTGACGCAGCAGCGAGTCGGCCAGGGTGACGATGGGCTTGTTTTCCGTATAGGAACCGTATGCGTCCCGGCCGACCTCGGCGACCAGGGCCTCTTTATAGTCGCGCGTGACGGTAATCAGCTTGTGCGAGATGCCCACGCGTATGCCGTTGCCTTCGTGCAGATAGACCTTGCAGTTCTTGCCCAGCTCGAACGGCCGGACATCCTCGCCGAACAGGATGATCAGCACCTTGACGCCGCGCCGGGCGGCTTTCTTCAAGCTGGGCAGATGCGGCTCCAGCGTGGTGTCCGCGGCCTTGATGCGAATCGTGTCGCGCGCCGAGCCGATCATCTTCTCGATATGCAGGCCGACCGCCGCCGCGTCGTTGAGCGACCAGACCAGGTCTTCCTGCGGCAGGTGGCCGATATTCTTCAGGCTCTCCTTCAGGTCTTCGCAGCGCAGCTGGGTAAGCTCGACCATCTGGTTGAAATAGCGGTTGGGATCGACGGCGACGTACTTGACCGGATTCTCCGAAACCGCCTGCACGGCGCCATTCTTGCGCAGCGCCTCGAGCACGGAGTAGCAATTGGCCTTGGGAATGCCGGCTTCCTTGCTGATTTCGTAGGCGGTTGCGTTGGGAGTGAGCAGAAGCGCGATATAGGTTTTGGCTTCGTAATCGCTGAAGCCCACGCCCTGCAGATCCTTGATTATCTTCTCGTACGCCGATCTCGTATTGTTCATCTGCAAACTGCCTTGCTGTCGTGACCTTGCCGGGGCCTGCCTCAGATGCGGGACAAGATGGAGTAGTTGACCGCACGGCCCACGCCGTAGCGGAACCCTTGCAGGCGCAGCACCTGGTCCGCGGTAATGTTGGCGAGATTGACGCCATCACCGAACTTTTCGAGCAGCGTGACGTGGCCCTTGGGGAAGGCGTACGGATCCGCCTCGATGAATATATTGCGAAACCAGTCCCGGGCGGCAATGTCCTTGAGTATAGCCGGATTGCTGGCGCTGACGCAGTCGATCTCGGACTGCTCGATGATGGTGTGATGCACGCCCATGGCGACATTGCTGCGGATGACCTTCTCCAGTTGCGCCAGGCTGAACGGCTCGGTCGGGTTCTTCCTGCCGAACTCGTATATCACCTCGAAGCCATGCTTTTGCATCGTCTCTATATGGCGCGTGCGTTCGTCCTCGCTGAAGTCCAGATAGTTTTCCGAGACCTCGATCCTGGGCATGCCCAGCTTCTTCAGATGCCGGATGTAGCCGTCCAGCTCGTTCTTCAAGTATGCGTACTCGAACAATATGCCGCCGGCGTACGGCTTGATGTCCGCATCCCGGTAGATCCGCACGGTCTCGCGCACGATCTCCTCGGGCAGGATCAGGGCGTTCATGGCGTAGATCTTGGCGTAATCGATGTAGTCGGCCACACAGCGCAAGTAATCGCGCAGGCTGGCAGGCCCGGTCCAGCCGAAGCCGTCCGGGCCGAAATCGATGACCGACGTAAGGCCGACGGCCCGCGGCTTCATCGAACGATGGTCCTGATCGAAACTCAACGGCGGCAACGAGGCGGCAGGTGCGGTACGCGGCTTGTCCATGATCCAGCCTTGACAACGGTTTTGACGGTAGTAGTATTATTCACTACTTCCAATATCCTGTAAAGACGCAGGCGCCCGCCGCCGTCCAGCCAGGAACCGCAAGGAGACGCCCATGGACGCACCCGCCCGAGAACCGCAACGCACGCAGGCCGCCCCCTCACCGCTTTGCGTGACGGCCGACCCGGAACAACTCAGCCTGCCCTGTCTGTACATGCGGGGCGGCTCCAGCAAGGGCGGCTTCTTTCTCGCGGCCGAGCTTCCGGCCGATCCGTTGGAGCGGGACGCGACGCTATTGGCCGCTTACGGCTCGCCGGACGCCCGGCAGATCGACGGTATCGGCGGCGCCGATCCCCTGACCAGCAAGGCGGCCATCGTCGCGCGATCCGAACGCCCCGACGCGGACGTCGAATACACCTTCTGCCAGGTCGATCTCACGCGCGCCCAGGTATCGACCGGCGGCAACTGCGGCAACATGCTTGCCGCGGTCGGGCCATACGCGGTCCTGCGCGGCCTGATCGCGGCCCGGGAGGGAGAGAATCGTGTGCGCATCTACACCACCAACACCAGGCAGGTGGTAGAGGCCAGCTTTGCGGTGCGGGCGGGCGTGCCTTGCGTCGAGGGGCCGACGGTAGTGCCGGGGGTGCCGGGCAGCGGCGCGACGGTGGCCATCGACTTCGGCGACTGCGCGGGCTCGGTATCCGGGGCCTTGCTGCCTACCGGCCAGGCCGCCGACACCATCCGGATCGACGGGCGCCCCATCCGCGTCTCGCTGGTCGATGCGGCCACGCCGTTCGTCTACGTGGTGGCCGAGGACATAGGCGGCGACGCCACCGCCACCCCGCAGGACATCCAGAACGACAGTGCGCTCATGGACCGCCTGGAGCAGGCGCGCGGCTGGGCCGCCGTGATGCTGGGCCTGGTCGACGACCCCGGCAAGGCGCGCGAGGCCAGTCCCAATGTGCCGCGCGTGATGATGATATCGGCGCCGCGCGACTACGTGGCGGGCGACACGCCCATCAAGGCCGCCGACATCAACCTGTGCGTGCGCCAGCTGGCGATGCAGAAACCGCACAAGGCCCTGGCGGTGACTGGCGCGGTGTGCACCGCCATCGCCTGCCGCATCCCCGGTTCGGTGGTGCAGGAGCAATTGCGCGGCGATACCGGGCGCGAGATCCGGCTTGGCCATCCATCCGGCGCGCTTTCGGTCGATTCGCAGGTGGACCAGACGCCAGCCGGGCCGCGGGTCCGCAAGGCCGCGCTGAACCGCACGGCGCGCCTGATCATGGCGGGCCAGTTGTATATCGCCCGAGCGAAGATCCGCCAACTCGTGCAACGGATGCGGTAAGGCCGCATCCGCGGCGGACATTCAGCCAAGAAGAGGAGACAGATGAGCACACCCTATACCGAAAGCCAGGCCATGGCTCGCGCGATGGTGCCGATCGCCGTGGAAGACGCCGGCATCGACCACGACGAGGCGCAGGCGCGGCGCGTCCTGACGATCTGCAATGCGTGCCGGTACTGCGAGGGATACTGCGCGGTGTTCCCGGCGATGACGCGGCGCCTCGATTTCCTGAAAGAGGATGTGCACTATCTCGCCAATCTTTGCCACAACTGCGGCGCCTGCCTGCATGCCTGCCAATACGCGGCGCCGCATGAGTTCGACGTCAACATCCCTCGCACCCTGGCCAAGGTGCGCCTGAAAACCTATTCCGAGTATGCGTGGCCGAAGGCGCTGGGGCGCCTCTACGACCGTAACGGCCTGGCGCTGTCGCTGGCGACGGCCGTGGGGCTCTCGCTCTTTCTGGCGCTGCTGGTCTGGCTCAACGGCGCCCTGTGGCACGCCCCGTTGCAGGGCAATTTCTACGCCATATTCCCGCACAACCTGCTGGTGGCCATGTTCGGCCTGGTCTTCCTGTATGCGGCACTGGCGCTGGGAATCGGCGCAACCCGTTTCTGGTGCGGTACCCGCCAGGACGCCGCGCCGCCGTCCTCGGCCAGCGGCGCGGCCGCGGAGGCGTCGTTCGACGTCCTGACGCTGCGCTACCTGGGCGGCGGACACGGGGAAGGCTGCAACGAAGAAAGCGCGCGCTTCACCCTGTGGCGGCGCCGCTTTCATCACCTGACGTTCTACGGCTTCATGCTGTGCTTCGCTGCCACCGGCGTAGCCACGGTCTATCACTACGCGCTGGGCTGGCAGGCGCCCTACCCGGTACTCAGCCTGCCCGTACTGCTGGGCACGGCCGGCGGCATCGGCCTGCTGATCGGGCCCGCCGGACTCTACCTGCTCAACCGCAAGCGCCACGCCGACCATGGCGACCCCGCCCAGCATGCGATGGACCGCGGATTCATGGCCCTGCTTTTCTTCGTGAGCCTGACCGGCCTGCTGTTGCTGGCGCTGCGCGACACGTCATGGATGGCGGTGCTGCTGGCGGTACACCTGGGCTTCGTGATGGCTTTTTTCCTCACCATGCCGTATGGCAAGTTCGCCCACGGCATTTATCGCAGCGCCGCGCTGCTCAAGAACGCCGTCGAGAAACGCACGCCCAGCACGCTCAATGTAGGCGCTGACTGAACCAACCCCTGGAGGAACGGATGATAGACGTACTGGTGATTGGTGGCGGCAACGCCGCGCTGTGCGCCGCCCTGTCGGCGCGCGAAGCGGGCGCGAGCGTTCTGCTGCTCGAAGCCGCGCCGCGCGAATGGCGCGGCGGAAACTCGCAGCACACGCGCAATCTGCGCTGCATGCACGACGCGCCGCAGGACGTGCTGGTGGAGAGCTACCCGGAAGAAGAATACTGGCAGGACCTGTTGAAGGTCACCGGCGGCATCACCAACGAGCACCTGGCCAGGCTCGTCATCCGCCGCTCCTCCAATTGCCGGCCGTGGATGCGCAGCCATGGCGTACGGTTTCAGAACTCGCTGTCGGGAACCTTGCACCTGGCCCGTACCAACGCATTCTTCATGGGCGGCGGCAAGGCCCTGGTCAACGCGTACTATCGCAGCGCCGCCGCCCTCGGCATACAGGTGCGCTACGACACGCCGGTCGCGGCCATCGAGCGCGACGGCGAGCGCTTCGTGGCGGCCCTACTGGAGGACGGCTCCCGCATCGAGGCCGGCAGTTGCGTACTGGCCGCCGGCGGCTTCGAGTCCAACCTGGAGTGGCTCGACCAGGCCTGGGGCACCAACGAGAACGGCGAAAGGCCCGCGCTGCAATTCCTCATCCGCGGCACCCGGTACAACCGAGGCGTGCTGTTGCGGCACATGCTCGACAGCGGGGCCGACGCCATCGGCGACCCCACCCAGGCCCATATGGTGGCCATCGACGCGCGGTCCCCGTTGTACGACGGCGGCATCTGCACCCGCATCGACTGCGTACCGCTGGGCATCGTGGTCAACCGAGCCGGCCAGCGCTTCTATGACGAAGGCGAAGACTTCTGGCCCAAGCGGTACGCCATATGGGGCCGGCTGGTGGCCCAGCAACCTGGCCAGATCGCCTGGTCCATCATCGACCGCAAATCGATCGGCCGCTTCATGCCGCCGGTGTTTCCCGGCACGCAGGCCGACAGCATCGAAGCATTGGCGCGCAAGCTGGGCCTGCCCGTGGAGCAGACCAGCCGGACCATCGCCGACTACAACGCCGCGTGCACGTCCGGCACGTTCGATCACAGCGTGCTGGATGATTGCCGCACGCAGGGGCTGACGCCAGCCAAGACCCACTGGGCCAGCCCCATCGTCGAGCCGCCCTTCCAGGGCTTTCCGCTCAAGCCTGGCATCACCTTCACCTACCTGGGCCTGAAGACCGACGACACGGCCGCGGTCCGCTTCAATGACCGGCCCAGCCCGAACCTGTTCGTGGCGGGCGAAATGATGGCGGGCAATATTCTCGGCAAGGGCTACACCGGGGGCATCGGCATGGCCATCGGCACCGCCTTCGGCCGCATCGCGGGCGCGGGCGCGGCGCGGTATGCCTTGGCCGGATGCCGCCAGGCCGCCTGAACGCAACGGCCCGCCTTGCGGCGGGCCGCTTTTCGGACCGGATCGAGAACTACTGGTTGAAGACGATCAGGCGCTCTTCGGTCATCTCTGACGCGCGGCGCTGACGTACCGCCGTTGAATCGATGCGTATGCCTGGACGGCTTTGTCAAAACGTCCGCGTCGGCAAACCGCGACACGCCGGACGACATGCCCACGCCCTTGGGTCTGGTGCCGCGGGGACGGCCGGCGCCCCCGCGCTTCATTGCCGCGCATCCCGGCGCGGCGGCGTCAAGCGGCGCGCAGCGCGGGCGTCTGGCCCGCCGCCTTCAGCGGTCCGATCAGGTCCGCAATGGCCTTCTCGTCCTCCAGGTGCATCAGGCGCCGCGAAAACTCGCCGCTGACCTGCGCGGACGTTTCGACCATATCGACCAGGCCGGTGAACTTGTCGGTCAGCTCCTGGTCGGTCAGCGGATTGCTGGGTTCGCCCTTGGGCTCGGCCTGGTCGCGCTGCAGCACGCGCCCGTCCTTGAGCGTAACCGCCATGGCCGCCTGGCGGCCGGTGACGCCATAGGCAGGCTCCATGATGAGACGCGTGCGGTCCGCCGCGGCCTCGTGGACGCGCTGGTCGTTGAAACCGTCCCAGTACTCCCGCAGACCGTTGCGGCCGCCCGCCAATGCCAGCGCGACACCGAACTCGGTGCTGCCCATGGCGGCGTTCAGGTTGGGCGCCTTGGGCTTGGACGCCTGGCGGATCGACAGTTCGCACATGCGCACGTCGATCTTCTCGACGTCCTCCAGGCGCACCCCCTCTTCGAAGAACTGCTGGGCCAGATCGATGGGGCCGTGCGCATAGCGGCAGGCGGCATGCGGCTTGAAGCCGACTTCCATGATGACGAAGCGCTCGCCCAGTCCGTCGAGCAGGTCCTCGACGCGGATGTCTTCGCAGTAGGCGTTGAAGAAACCCTCCTTGCATTCCAGGGCCTTGCGGGGGCCGGCGAAGCCGCGGCTGGCCATGACGGCCGCCATGGTGCCGTTGAAGGCCGATTTGCCGGGGCTGAAAGGCTTGGCCATGCACGGATCGTCCAGGTAGGACTGGATGCCCGCCGACTGCATGGCGGCCAGGCCGATCGCCGCCGCAATGCCCTCTTCGTCGCAGCCCAGCAGCTTGGCTCCGCCGGCGGCCGCGCCGAACAGGGACACCGTGCCGGTGGTGTGGAAGCCGCGCTGGCGATGCCCGGGGTTGATCGCCTTGGCGATGCGCACCGCTACTTCATAGCCGGCGACGATGGCCGTGATGACCTCGCGGCCGCTTTTGCCGTTGGCCTCGGCCAGCGCCATGATCGACGGGATCATGACCGAACCGCCCTTGATCAGGCCCGAACCATGCGCGTCGTCGAGCTCCACGCCATGGCCCAGCATGGCATTGCACATGGCAGCCAGCGGCGCGGGCACCTTGAACCCGTAGCCGATGACGGTGGCCTCGGGCTTGCCGCCCCATTCGCGCACGATCTCGACCACGCGCCGCGCCGGCTCGCTGATGGCCGAGGCCGCGATCTGGTTGCCCAGCCCGTCGCGAATGATCAGCTTGGCCTTGTGCAGCACCTCCTCGGGCAGGTCCTCGAATTTCAGCTCGTGCACCAGCTTGGCGAAACGCCGGGTCAGGCCCTGGAGTTTGGCGGCGGTTTCCTCGTTCATGCTCATTTCTCTCACCTCGGTGTGGTTGAAGTCCAATTAGAAGTATTTAATGCTACTACCTTAAATCCGGCACGCCAATACGGGATGCGGCCGCCGGCCGCGCGCGGCCGGCATGGCCGGCCCGCCGCGCGTCACGCCGCCACGCGCCGCTCCATGCTCATGGATTTGTCGACTTCGGCGGACAGGATGCGCGTCACCTCGTTCTCGTACGCCTTGACGCTGTCGTCGCCGGCGCCCCTGGGATGCGGCAGGTCGATCCTGATGTCGGCAATGATGGAGGACGGCCGTGCGCTGAAGATCAGCACGCGGTCGGCCAGCAGCACCGCCTCCGACACACTGTGCGTCACCATGACGATGGTCTTGTTCGCCTCAGTCCAGAGGTTCTGCAGGTCATGGATCATGTAGTTCTTGGTCTGCACATCCAGCGCCCCGAACGGTTCGTCCAGCAGAATCACCTCGGGGTCGTAGGTCAGCGCCCGGGCGATCGCCACCCGTTGCTTCATGCCTCCGGACAGCGTGGACGGATACGCATCCTCGAATCCGTCCAGCCCTGCCAGGGTGATCCACTTCTGGGCCCGCCGCCGCGCTTCCTGCGGCGGCGTCTTCTTGATGTCCAGGCCCAGCGTGACGTTCTCCATGACGGTGCGCCAGGGGTACAGGACGAACTCCTGGAAGACGATGCCGCGGTCCGGACCCGGTCCGCGTATCGGTTCGCCGTCCAGTTCGATGGCGCCGCCCGAAATCCCTTCGAAACCCGCGATCACATACAGAAAGGTGGATTTGCCGCAGCCGCTGGGGCCGATGATCGCGACAAACTCCCGCTCCCCGATGCTGCAGGTCGCATCCTTGATCGCCAGTACGTCGCCGAACCGCATGCTCACGTTCCTGGCCACGATCTTGTCCCTTGCCATCTCCGTCTCCCGTTTGGTTGTTTTCAGCGTTCGACCTGGACGCCCCATCTGCCGACCGTACGCTCCTCGAACGCGCCCATCAGGACGTTCTCGATGAGATAGCCGAGCAGCGCGATCATGATCAGCCCGCCGTAGATGGTGGTCATGTCCATGAACTCGGAGGCCTCGTAGATCATGAAACCCAGCCCGTAGGAGCTGGCCGCCAGCATTTCCGCGGCGATCAACGCCCGCCAGGCGTAGCCGCTGCCCAGCCGCACCCCGGTGATCAGGTACGGCAGGATGCCGGGAACGATCACCTTGAAGAAGATCTGCGAGCGGCTGGCCCCCATCGAACGCGCGACCCAGAACACCTTGACGTTCATGTTCTCGATGCCGGCCACGACGTTGAGAATCACCTCGAAGCTGGCCGCGATGAACACGATCAGGATCGTGGTCTTGTTGTCGACGCCGATCAACAACAGCAGGATCGGCGTCCAGGCCAGCGTGGGCACCGGCATGAACAGGCTCAGCAAGGGCTTGAAGACGAACCGCCCCCATCGGGTCAGGCCGATCAGGATGCCAATCAGGGTGCCGACGGCCGCCGCCAGCGCAAGGCCGGCCAGCAGGCGCATCATGCTGTAGTACACGTGGCGGTATAGCTGTCCGCCGTGGACGTCGGCCCCGGAGTCCGACCAGAGCGTGGAGAAAATACTGCTGGGCGGGGGGAACAGGAAGTCGCTGACCAGGCC
Source organism: Bordetella genomosp. 6 (assembly GCF_002119705.1). Classification (NCBI taxonomy): domain Bacteria; kingdom Pseudomonadati; phylum Pseudomonadota; class Betaproteobacteria; order Burkholderiales; family Alcaligenaceae; genus Bordetella; species Bordetella genomosp. 6. The sequence goes on along the minus strand of NZ_CP021107.1, from coordinate 1,454,991 downwards.
GGAACGCGCCAGGAACTCCCAGACCAACAGCGGCACGCCCAGCGAAACCAGGGGCACGAGAAGCCGGTCGAAAGCCCTGGCCCCGTCGCCGCCGGGCATGGAGGAAGCCATTGCGCTGCTCATTTCGATCCTCCGATGCGCGAGGCGCCATGCCATTTCCTGATGGTGCGCTGCTCCAGCACGCCGAATATCCCGTATTCGATCGCCATGCCGATCAGGGCCAGCAGCGCGATGCCCACGAACATGGTCGAGACGTCCATATAGCTGCGCGCGGCGAAGATCATGTAGCCCAGGCCCGTGCTGATGGCCGCCAGCATCTCGGCGGCGACCAGCGTGCGCCACGAGTGGGCCATGCCCAGCTTCAGGCCGGATATCAGCGCCGGCAGGCAGGATGGCAGCAGGACGTTCAGCAGTACGTGCCGGCGCTTGCCGCCCATGCTGCGCACCACCCAGATCGACTGTTTTCCCACTGCCTTGACGCCCTGGATCGTGCTGTAGAGCACAGGAAAGAACGCGCCCAGGAAACATACGGTGATGATGGTCCGGTCGCCCTGGCCGAACGCGACCAGCAGGATGGGCGTCCACGCGACGGCGGGCAACGGCAGCATGACGCTCAGGATCGGGCTGATCCACCTGTGGACAGCCGGCATCAGGCCCAGGCAGAAGCCCAGCGGTATCCCGATGAGCACGCTCAGCACGAAGGCGCTGATCGCGCGGTACAGGCTGGCGCCGATGTGCTTGAACAGCATGCCCTGCTCGGGCCCGGTGGAAAAGATCTGCTCGCTGGCCCGCGCGAAGATCATCGACGGCGAAGGGAAGATGTTCGAGGCGATCCACCCTGCCCGGACAGCGAACTCCCAGAATACGAGCAGGGTGACGATGGGCAGCATGAACCGGCCGAACTCGGCGTACGCGGCGAAAGCGCCGGGGGTACGCCGCGGGGCAGGCCTGATCATTGCCGTATGAGCGGTGGTTGCGGCAAGCGGCTTCATGGGGTCTCCCTGATCCGGTTCACTGCCTGGCCTTGGCGAGCTCGGCAGCCCGCTCGTAGTACGACTTCTGGACCAGCTTGCCGAACTCCGGCATGGCGTTGATGCGTCCGGCGGCGATCATGGGCTCGGCAATGGCGGGCAGCTCGTCGAGCAGGCGGTCCTCGATCCGGGGGTCCACCACGATGCGCGAAACGGCCAGCTCCATCGCCTTGGGCGGGATGCTGACGCCGGACTTGCCCAGCTGGGCCGCGATCATCTCGCCGGCCTTCTTGGGGTCGTTCGTGGTCAGCTGCGACATGTCGATCATGGACGCGATGTACTTGGCGACCGCTTCTGGGTGCTTGCCGGCATACTCGCGATTGACGAGGATGAAGTTCGGGCTTTCGTTGACGCCCTTCATCGACTGGATGCGCTTGACCGCGCCGCTGACCTCCGCCAGCGCGACATGCGGCTCCCAGGCCAGGCCGGCATCGACCACGCCGCGGTTCACCGCCGCCGCGATGTCCTCGACCTTCATGTTGACGAAGCGGAAATCCTTGGGACTGAGCTGGTTCTTCTCGAGATACAGCATCAAGGTGCCGTGCGCGCCCGAACCGCTGACCACCCCGATCTTCTTGCCTTTGAGATCGGCGATGGATTTGTACGGAGCATCGGGCCCGACGATGATGCCGTAGCGGTCGCCGCCGTACTGGTTGGCGGCCACGATGTAGAACACCTCGGGCTGCTTGGCGGCCATGGTGACCAGCCGCGCCGCGCCGCCGGACACGACGTCCACGCGGCCGGCCAGAAACGCCTTGAGGGAATCGCCCGCCGAACTGTAGGTCGAGATTTCCGTCTTCAACCCGTAGGGCTGGGCCCAGTCCCGGGCCTGGTACAGCTCGTCGGTGGGGACCGCCTGCAACCCCAGGCGTATGGTGTCTTGCGCCTGGCTGGCGCAAGCCACAACCATACCGAGCAACGCGCCGGCCAGCCGGCGGCAAATGCGTGACTTCATGGTCAGTCTCCTTGGCTTGTTATCGATCCGCCTTTGGCAGTATCAATTGATACTACCTTTGTGAAAAGAGTCTAGCGAAGTTTCCAGCGCGCAGCAAGCGGCCGTTACAAAGTGGGAGAGGACGGGCCGGCGCCTCCTGTCGCGGCTTGCGCGCCGCGCCGCCGGCCGGGCGAAACGGAATCGGAATTACTTTATGATTCCAGCAAAACAGCCGGACACCCTAGCTTGAAGAACTTGGCCCAGCAGTCTGTGGAAGAAAACGGCCTGAGCGGCCCACGCCAGCAACGGGCCCTCGTTACCGTGACGCTGGGCGTCACGATGGCGGTGATGGACGGCGTCATCGCCAATACCGCCCTGCCGCTCATCGCGCAGGACCTGGCGGCGCCCGCCGCCACGTCGATCTGGATCGTCAACGCCTACCAGATCGCCCTGTTCATGGCGCTGCTGCCCCTGGCGGTGCTGGGCGAATCGCTGGGGTACCGGCGCGTCTACCTCGCCGGCCTGTACGTGTTCACCGGCGCCTCGCTCATGAGCGCGCTGGCCGGCAGCCTGACCGCGCTGGTGCTGGCGCGGGTGATGCAGGGCCTGGGCACCGCCGGCATTCTCAGCGTCAATCTGGCGCTGATCCGCTATATCGTGCCGCGCGACCGCCTGGGACGGGCGATCGGCATGAACGCGACGGTGGCCGCCATCGCTTCCACGGCCGGCCCGGTTCTTGCCAGCGTGGTGCTGTCCATCGGCAGCTGGCCCTGGCTGTTCGCCATCGGCGTGCCGGCGGGCATCGCCGCCATCCTCACCGGTTCGCGCTCCCTGCCCGAAAGCCACCGCCGCGAAGGCGGCTACGATTGGCGCAGCGCCATCCTGAGCGCCACGGCGTTCGGCCTGGCGCTGCTTGCCGTGGTCACGTTCTCCCATCGCCTGCCAGCCTTGCTGGTGCTGGGGCTGCTGGCCATGGCGATCGCCACGGGGTGGTTCCTGGTGCGGCGCCAGCGCGCCGTGGAAGCCCCGCTGCTGCCGCTGGACCTGCTGCGCAAGGCGGCTTTCAGCCTTTCTCTCTGTACGTCGATCTGCTCGTTCGCGGCGCAGACGCTGGCCTACGTCGGACTGCCGTTCTATTACCAGCTGGTGCTGGGCTTCAATGCCGTCGACACCGGCATCCTGCTGGCTCCCTGGCCGCTGGCGCTGGCCGCCATCGCCAGCAGCTCGGGCAGGCTGGCCGATCGCTGGAGCGCGGCGGTGCTGGGTTCGGTCGGCATGGCGCTGCTGGCCACGGGGCTGCTGCTGCTGGCCGCGCTGCCGCGCGAACCGGCCATCACCGACGTCCTGCTGCGCATGGCCATCTGCGGCGCCGGCTTCGGCCTGTTCCAGCCGGCCAACAACCGCGCGATCATGGGCGCGGCCCCGCCTTCGCGCAGCGGCGCGGCCAGCGGCATGCTGGGCACGGCGCGCCTGCTGGGACAGGCGGCGGGCGCCGCCCTGGTGGCTTACCTGCTGGGCCGGGCCGGCCCGCAAGGCGCCGTGCAGTGCCTGTACGCGGGCGCGGTATGCGCGGGGGTGGCCGGCGTGATCAGCCTGGCGCGGCTGGGGCGCCGCTAGGCCGGCCAATTCAGTTAGGAACGCGCGTCCTGGCTTGATTCCGGGCCGGCGGCGGCTTCCGTTGCACCTGCAGGAAGAGGCATACCGACGCGATACAAATGCGTGCGGTTGCGACCGCCCGCCTTGGCGGCGTACAGGGCCTCGTCCGCGCAGCGCATGACGGCCTCCAGCGAGGCGCCATGCGCGGGATAACAGGCCACGCCGATGGATACGGTGTAAGACACGCCGGCCGCGGTGGGCGCGGCCTCGATCGAACGGCGTATGCGCTCGGCCAGCTGGGGCGCCTGCGGCACGTCCACATCGGGCAGCAGCACGGCGAACTCTTCGCCGCCCAGGCGCGCCAGCACGTCCTTGGTGCGCGCGCTGGCACGCAGGATCGCCGCCAGGGACTGGATGACCTCGTCGCCCGCGGCGTGGCCGTAGTTGTCGTTGATGGTCTTGAAACGATCGATATCCAGGGCCAGCACCGTCATCGCGCCGTCCTGCCACGGGGTATTGCGCAGGTATTCCTCCAGGCCGCGGCGGTTGAGCAGACCGGTCAGCGGGTCGGTCAGGCTGTCCTGGCGCAACTGTTCGAACTTGGTGCCGATCTTGCGGCGCACCAGCATGAGCGCGTTCTTGATCTGCAGCGCTTCGCGATACCAGGCACGCACGCTGAGCGCCCCGTCGGCGGCGCGCGGGTTGTCGAGGTCGGCGGCCGCCCGCGCCAGCTGCGACAGCGGACGCGAAATGCGGTCGGCCAGCCACCACACGCACAATACGCCCAGCGCTACCCATATCGCCAGCGCATAGACCGTGCGGCGCACCAGCAATTGGGTGGCGGCCACCACGCTGCTGACCGGCCGCTGGGCCACCACGCCCCAGCCGGTGGCCGGCACCACCGCATAACCGGCCAGCATTTCGGTGCCCAGGGTGTTGACGAGCCGCTGGGCTCCGCCGCGCCCGGCGCGCACTTCGGCAAGCAGCGGATTGCTGGTCTGGCTCTCGCCGATGCGGGCGGCCTGCGGGTGGTACAGCAGCACGCCCTGACGGTCGACAGCGTACTGGTAGCTGCCGTTGCGATGATCGCGCTCGCCCAGCAGCGCTTTCAGGGCATTGCCCTCATGCAGGTAGAACAGCCCCGAGAGCACGCCGGCAAAGGCGCCGTCCGGCCCGAAGACCGGCTGGGACATGGCGATCAGCCAGCGCCCGGTGGGCGCGACGAACGGATCGGAAATCAGCGCGCCGCGATGCTCCAGCGCCTGACGCATCTCGGCCGTGGCGACCGGTCGCCCGACGATGTTGCTGGCGTGCGGGGCGACCGCCCGGAACACGCCGTGCGCGTCCACATAGGTGACGGCATTGAAGCGATTGGTCTGCGCCTGCAGGCGCTCGACCTCCTGGGCGATGACGCGGCTGTCGGGCCGCTCGCCGATCTTCTGGGCGCCATAGGCCAGGTCGCGCATGGCGTTGGCCAGCAGGTCATCGGCCGCCAGCGCCAGCTTGCGCGCGTAGACACGGTTGTCCTCCAGGGTGGAAGACAGCAGGATGTCGCGCTGCACCACCGCGCTGGCATAGAGCGTCCCGCCCAGGGCCAGCAATAATGACAGCATGCTCAGGCCCAGGATCAGGCGGCGCAGATCGAGTTGGCGCATCGTCGGGGAACGTAACGGGCAAAAGCGCCATCTTATCCTCATCCGCCCCCGTCACGGTTGCGGTTGCGGTTTGCAGGCGAAGGCGGGATAGTATGGTAAGCCGGGCAGCGCGCACGACGAACCGGCAAACTCCGGGAGATGGTCATGAAGAACGTCATAGCCTGCATCAGCAGCCCCAGGCGCGTACAGAGCATTTGCGACTATGCGATCTGGGCCGTGCGCCGGCTCGGCAGCGAACTGGAGCTGCTGCACGTCGTCGAGCGCGAACAGGACGCGGTGCCCATCGCGGACCTGAGCGGCGGGATCTGGATGGGAGCGCAGGAAACCCTGCTGAAGGAGCTGGCCGAGCTCGACGAACGCCGCCAGCAGCTCGCCCAGGAGCAAGGGCGCCAGCTATTGCAGGCAGCCACCGAACGGGCGCGCGAAGCCGGCATACAAGGACTGGCCGGGCTGGCCCGCCAGGGCTACCTGGTCGATGTGCTGCTGGAGCTGGAAGACGACGCGCGCCTGTTCGTGATGGGGCAGCACGACCGTCCCACCAAGCCGTCGCGCCTGCTGCCCGACCAGCACCTGGAAGCGGCGGTGCGCGCGCTGCACCGGCCCGTCCTGGTGGCCGGCCCCAGTTTCGTGCCGCCGACCCGCTTCCTGGTCGCCTTCGACGGCAGCGCCACCTCCCGCAAGACCGTGGAGATGGTCAGCCGCAGCCCATTGCTGCAAGGCATGCAGGCCCATGTCCTGACGGCCGGCTCGGACGCCGGCGAGGCGCGCCAGGCGCTGCAATGGGCGCGCGAACAACTGCTCCAGGGCGGCTTCGACGCCATTACGCATCACGCCACCGAACGGCCCGCCGACGCGCTGGCCGCCTATGCCGGGCAGCACGGCATCGATATGCTGGTGATGGGCGCCTACGGGCATTCGCGCATCCGCCAACTGGTGCTGGGCAGCACCACCACCGAAATCCTGAGCCGGGTCTCGCTGGCGGTGCTGATCCTGCGCTAGGCGGCGCGCCTCAGCCGCGCTTGCCGTCGAGCAGCCCTGACAGCGAAGCCAGCAGGCTGCCGGCGTCGAAGGGTTGGCCCGGCTCGGCCTGGCCGCCCGGCGTGGCGCTGTCCACCAGGCCCGGCAGCAGGCGGCTCAGGTTGGCCAGCACATCGTTGCGGTCCTGGCCCGACTGCTGCGCCATCTGGTCGACCATGCCCGGCTCCAGCACCGAGTCCAGTTGCGCCGGGGTCACCGGCTGGTTGGGCCCGGCGCTTACCCACGAGGCGATCACCTCGCCCAGGCCGCCTTGCTGGAAGCGCTGGATCAAGGCCGTCAGGCCGCCAGGGTAATTGTTCAGTTGCGCGACCAGGACGGGCAGCAACGCCGCCACGCCGCCGTTGGCCGGGCGCTCGTCGCCGCCACCCAGGGCGCCGCCGGCGATCGACGTCAGAGAATCGAGAAGACCCATGACAGGCTCCCAAGAGAACGAAGGGGAAGCCAGTCTAGCGCATCCCTCCGACACCGCCGCGCGCGCGGGGCGCGGAAATTGCAACCATTTCCGCGCCCCGCGCGCGCGGCGGGCCTTGGCGATTGCGGGGTGGGCCTGGCCGACGGCGCCGCACCCACGGGCGAACGCTACGGCGTGCGCAGCGCCTTGAGCGTCTTCTGGCCGGCACGCCCGTCGGCCGGCAGGCCAAGCTGGCCCTGCACGGTCTGCAGCGCCTGGCGCGTACGCGCGCCGATCACGCCATCCGGCTTGCCGATATCGAAGCCGCGGGCAAGCAGCAACTCCTGCAGCTCGCGGCGTTCGGCGCGCGACAGCCCGGGATCGTCGGTGGGCCAGGCACGCGCGAACGGCAGGTCGCCGCGCAGGCGATCCGACAGGTGGGCAATGGCCAACGCATAGCTCTCGGCCGCGTTGTACGAATACAGTGCGTCGAAATTGCGCAACACCAGGAACACCGGGCCTTGCGCCCCGGCCGGCGCCAGCAATGCCGCGGGCGTATCGCCCGCCGGCAGCGGGCCGCCATCCACGCGCTTGACGCCGCGCGCCTGCCAGGCGCTCATGGGCTGCTTGTTGCGGCGTCCCGTGCCGGCCAGGTCCATGCCGGGCGGCAGCTTGACCTCGAAGCCCCAGGGCTGGCCGGTTTGCCAGCCGGCGCGGCGCAGGAAGTTCGCGGTGGAGCCCAGGGCGTCGGGGACGCTGTCGACCAGGTCGCGCCGCCCGTCGCCGTCGAAATCGACCGCCAGGCGCAGGTAGGTCGACGGCATGAACTGCGTCTGGCCGAACGCGCCTGCCCAAGAACCGGCCAGGCGCTCGGGCTGCATGTGCTCATCCTGGATGATCTTAAGAGTGGCGAAGAATTCGCCGCGGAAATAGCTTTGCCGGCGTCCGAAACACGACAGCGTCGACAGCGACGTCAGCAACGAGCGCCCGCCCAGGTTCTTGCCGAAATTGCTCTCGACTCCCCATACGGCCACCACGGTAGCGGGATCGACGCCGTACTCCGCCTGCGCGCGCGCCAGCACGTCGGCATGCTGGGCCAGGGCCTGGCGGCCGTCCTCGATGCGCTCCTCGTCGACCAGGCCCGCCATGTAATCCCAGATGGGCGTCTTGAATTCCGGCTGCGCGTCCAGGAAGCCCAGCACGTCCATGTCGGGCGCCAGCGACGCGGTCTGCGCGTCATAAGTGCTGGCCTGCACGCCGCTCTTGATGGCGTCGCCGCGCAGCTGCTTCAGGCAGGCGCGATACGTATCGAGGTCGGCCGGGGTGGCGGCGGCGGGCGCGGCCAGCGCGGGAACGGCCGCCGCGGCGAAGGCCGTGGCGCACAACAGGCGTAGGTAGGCTTTTTTCATGTGCACCATTCTAATTCGGGCGGCCGTCCGCGGGCATGCGCGCGCCGTTACGCCTGCAACAAGGCTCGCAGTTCGTCCTCGTCGAAACCGGCCGCGCGGCGCGCCTCGAGGTTGAACGGGCCGCGCAGGCGCGGCGCCCCGTAGCGGGCGGCGAGCTGCGCATACTGCGCCACCGGATCCAGGCCGCGTTGAGCGCACAACACCTTGTACCAGTGGTTACCGATAGCGACATGGCCGATCTCGTCGCGCAGGATGATCTCCAGAATGGCGGCGCCATCGGCGTCGCCAGCCGCGGCCAGCTTGTCGCGGATCAGCGGCGAGGCGTCCAGGCCGCGCGCCTCCAGCGTGCGCGGCACCAGCGCCAGGCGCGCCAGCAGGTCGGCGCGCGTTTTCTCGGCCATCTCCCACAGGCCATTGTGGGCCGGAAAATCGCCATAGGCATGGCCCAACCCGGCCAGGTGACGGTTGAGCAGGTCGAAGTGATAGGCCTCCTCGCGCGCCACCTTCAGCCAGCCGCGATAGTACGCGTGCGGCAGGCCGCCATAGCGCCACACGGCATCCAGCGCCAGGTTGATGGCGTTGAACTCGATGTGCGCCAGGGCGTGCAGCAAGGCGGCACGCCCTTCGGGCGACTGCACCGAGCGCTGCCGCACCTGCGACGGCGGCACCAGTTGCGGGGCGGCAGGCCGCCCCGGCAGGCCAGCCGGCTCGGCAAGGTCCTGTTGCGCGCCCGCCGGCGCGTCATCGTCGATGGCCGCCACGGCCGCCAGCTTGTCGGCCCAGGCAGGCGTCATCAGGGCGTCCAGCGCCTGGGCGCGCAGACTGGCGCCGGCCCCGACGCCGGTCGCTGCTATGCTTGCTGCTTCCATTGTCTTCTCGTTGCGAAAGGCATGCCGGGCCTGTGGCGCCGCGGCATGGCCACATGGCGACTTTATCATTGGCCATGCCCTCCTCGTCTGTCGAACTCTCGGTGCAAGCCGGCCTGGACCACTTCGATGCGGCCCAATGGGATGCGCTGGCCGGCGCGCAGCCATTCGTGCGCCATGCCTTCCTGCGGGCGCTGCACGATACCGGATGCGCCCATCCAGGCACTGGCTGGACGCCGTGCTTCCTGGCCCTGCGCCGCGATGGCCGGCTGGCCGGCGCGGTGCCGCTCTATGCCAAAAGCCACTCGCGCGGCGAGTATGTGTTCGACCATGCCTGGGCCGACGCCTACGCGCGCAACGGCCTGCCCTACTATCCCAAGCTGCTGTCGGCAGTGCCGTTCACGCCGGTCGGCGGGGCGCGCCTGCTGGCGCATGCGCATGCCGACCGGCTGCTGCTGGCGCGCGGATTGATCCAACTGGCCCGGCAGTTCGAGGTATCGTCGCTGCATGTCCTGTTCCCGAGCGATGACGACCTGCTCGCCCTGCGCGAGGCCGGCTACCTGATTCGCGCCGGCGTGCAATTCCATTGGCGCAACGCCGGCTATGCGGGGTTCGACGATTTCCTGGGCGCGTTCAGCCACGACAAGCGCAAGAAAATCCGCCAGGACCGCAAGAAGGTCGCCGCCGAACGCGTTTCGTTCCGCTGGCTGCGCGGCGCCGACATCGATGCCGCGGCACTGGACTTCTTCTACCAGTGCTATCGCCACACCTACCTGGCGCATGGCAACCCGCCCTACCTGAATCCGGCGTTCTTCCGGCAGCTGCATGCCGAGATGCCCGATGCCCTGGTGCTGATCCTCGCCGAACAGGACGGACAGCCGGTGGCGGCGGCGCTGAACCTGCAGGCCGACGGCGTGCTGTACGGCCGCTATTGGGGCGCCCGGCGCTACATCCCCGGCCTGCATTTCGAGACCTGCTACCTGCAGTCCATCGAGTACTGCATCGCGCACGGCCTGACGTGCTTCGAAGGCGGCGCGCAAGGCGAACACAAGGTGGCGCGCGGCCTGCTGCCCACGCCGACCTGGTCGGCCCACTGGATCGCCGACACGCGCTTTGCCGCGGCCATCGACGACTTCCTCGGCCACGAAACCCACGCCATCGACGAGTATCGCGACGAACTGGCCACGCACAGCCCGTTTCGAAAAACCTGACATAACCCTCCGGTGCCTGTCCCCGCATGGGGACAGATACCGTCTTGGCCGTCAAGCGTTCATGGCGTAATTGGGCTGATAGGGGATGCGGTTTTTGAGGACCCCGAAGCACAGATGCACCAGTTTTCTCATGGCCGCGCCCAGCGCGGCCTTTTTGCTTTTTCCCGCTTTGAGCAGACGCTGGTAGAGAGCACGGATGTGGGGGTTGTGGCGGGTGCCCACCAGGGCCGCCATGTACAACGTGGCGCGCACCTGGGCCGGGCCGGCTTTGGACAGGCGTGCGCGGCCGTTCAGGCTGCTGCCGGATTGGCGCTGCACGGGGACAATCCCGAGGTAGGCGGCCAGGCTCTGGGCGGAGTCGATACGCCGATTGTGCATGACGGCCAGGATGGCGTTGCCGGCCTGAGGCCCGACGGCGGGGATGGAGTTCAGCAGCTCGCGGTCTTGCTTGAGATCGGGGTGGTTGTCGATGTGCTGCTCGATCGCCCGCTCGATCTGTTTGAGCTGTTCGCGCAGAAACGCGATGGCCTTGTCGATGGAGCCATCGACCAAGGGCGCCGAAGGGCTGAACTGGCTCTTCTCCTTGCGATTGAGCTCACGCAGCAGATCCTTGCCCAGCGCCTCGCGTCGCGTCAACAAGGCGCGCAGTTGGCGCGCATGCAAGGGCGCCGGGTGCCACAGCGCCGGGCTCAGCGTCTGTCCATAGCGTGCCAGAACGTAGCTGTCGAGCGCATCATTTTTGGAGCGCATCGCCAAGGCCTTGGCAAAGTCCCGAGCCTGGGCGGGATTGACCAAAGAGACCCGGACCTGGGCATCGTGCAGCGCCGTGGCCGCTTGCTCGTGATACAGCCCCGTGGGCTCCAGGATGGCGTGCAACTGCGCTGGCTGTGCGCCGTGTTTGGCGCACCACGCCAGCAGGGCCTTCACGCCCGCGGCGCTGTTGGCCGCCACCTTGGTCTTACGCTTATCAGACTGAGCCGTCAGCAACGTGCAATCCAGCTTAGCCTTCGATACATCAATACCTATAAAAAACATGGACTTGGCCTCCTGCAGATAACAAACTGCTGTCAGCCACTGCGCCCACTTGCCTTGTACATACAGGGTCCTCGCCCTACGATACCGTCCAGTGTTTCGCCGGCCCAGCAGTGCGCAACCGAGCCGCTATCTGTCCCACAAAGTCCTCGCTTTGGGCACCAACTCGCGGTCATCGGCGCGCGGTGGTGATAGCTAATCACCACCGGAGGAAAGATACAAGGCACCGGCCAACTTCTCAGGTGCCCGTCCCCGCACGGGGACTGGCACCGGCCAACTTCCCGGGCCCCTGCGCTACAGGAACCGGTCCAGCAGCTTGCGGCTATGGCGATCCAACGCCAGCGCATCGCGGATCAGGAAGAAAATCCCGTGCATGTCGGTGATCAGCAAGGTATGGCCGGACAGCCGGCGGATGTCTTCTTCGCCACGCAACACGAAGGTGGCGCTGCCACGGTCGGTCTCGACCTGCCAGGACGATGGCGTGGCGAATGTGGACACCGCGACAATGCGGCGGATCTCGGGCATGAATTCGCGGCTGGCCAGCTCCTCCTCGACCAGTTGCCGCTGCGCGGGCGGCAACTGCGCCAGGTCGTCCAGCCAGGCCAGCTCGTGTCCGTCGGCGCTGACCAAGGACAACCCGCTGGCCGGGGCGCTGATCGGGAACGCACGCACCGGCGCCACGCCTTCATGTGAGCGGCCGTCGGCGCCGGTAAAAACCAGCCGGCCGGCCTGGTTGCGATGCAGCTGGAATGCGGGGTGGCTCATGGCGGGCTGCGCTCTCATGCGATGGCGGCAACGGCGTCGCTGTCGTCGTCGCCGCCTTCGGCCTGGCGCGTCTGCTGCGCCTGGTACAGCCGATAGTAGGCGCCTTCGCGCGCCATCAACGCCTCGTGCGCGCCCTGCTCGACGATCTGCCCGCGGTCCAGCACGACCAGCCGGTCGGCCCGCCGCAGCGTGCTGAGACGATGCGCGATGGCGATGGTGGTGCGCCCGCGCACGAGGTTGTCGAGCGCTTTCTGGATTTCCTTCTCGGTCGTGGTGTCCACCGACGAGGTCGCCTCGTCCATGATGAGGATGCGCGGATCGATCAGCAGCGCCCGGGCGATGGAAATGCGCTGGCGTTCGCCGCCGGACAGCGCCTGGCCGCGCTCTCCCACCAGCGAGTCATAGCCATGCGGCAGGCGCAGGATGAACTCGTGGGCATGCGCGGCGCGCGCGGCGGCGACGATCTCCGCGCGCGTGGCGTCGGGCTTGCCATACGAGATGTTGTCGGCGATGGTGCCGAAAAAGAGGAAAGGCTCCTGCAGCACCAGCCCGATGTTGCGCCGGTAATCGGCGATGCGCAGCGACCGGATGTCCACGCCGTCGACCAGCACCGCGCCTTCCAACACATCGTAGAAACGACAGATCAGGTTGATCAGGGTGCTCTTGCCCGAGCCGCTATGCCCGACCAGGCCGATCATCTCGCCTGGCGCGATCGACAGGTCCAGCCCGCGTATCACCGAACGGTTGCCGTAGCGGAACCCCACGTCGCGCAGTTCGATGTGGCCGTTCACGCGCGGCAGGCGCACCGGCTTGTGCGGCTCGGGCACGCTGGAGACATGATCGAGAATGTCGAAAATGCGCTTGGCGCCGGCGGCCGCCTTCTGCGTCACCGACACGATGCGGCTCATCGAATCCAGGCGGGTGTAGAAGCGGCCGATATAGGCCAGGAACGCCGCCAGCACGCCAACCGTGATGTGCTTCTGCGACACCTGCCAGATGCCGAAGATCCAGACGATGAGCAAGCCGATCTCGGTCAGCAGCGTCACCGTGGGCGAGAACAGCGACCACACGGTATTGACGCGGTCGTTGACCTCGAGGTTGCGGTTGTTGGCTTCGCGAAAGCGCTGCACTTCGCGCCGCTCCTGGGCAAACGCCTTGACCACGCGAATGCCCGGTATGGTGTCGGCCAGCACGTTGGTGATCTCCGACCAGATCCGGTCGACTTTCTCGAACCCGTGGCGCAGCCTGTCGCGCACGACATGGATCATCCACATGATGAACGGCAGCGGCACCAGGGTGGCCAGCGCCAGCCACGGGTTGATCGACACCAGGATCGCCGCTGTCATGGCGATCATCAGCACGTCGGTGGCGAAGTCCAGCAGGTGCAGCGACAGGAACACGCAGATGCGGTCGGTTTCGCTGCCGATGCGAGCCATCAGGTCGCCGGTCCGCTTGCCGCCGAAGTACTCCAGCGAAAGCTGCTGCAAATGTTCGTAGGTGGTGGTGCGCAGGTCCGCCCCGATGCGTTCGCTGACCCAGGCCAGGATATAGGTGCGCGCCCAGCCCAGCCCCCAGGCCAGCACGGCCGAGGCCAGCAGGCCGCCCAGGTACAGCCGGACTTTGGCGTAGTCGATGGGCGCGCCGTTCTGGAACGGAATCAGCACGTCGTCCATCAGCGGCATGGTCAGGTAAGGCGGAACCAGCGTGGCCGCGGTGCCCAGCAGTGTCAGCAGGAACCCGGCCAGCAGCGCGCCGCGATAGGGCCGCGCGAACCGCCACAGGCGCAACAGCGCCCAGGTTGCCGGCGGGGCGGCGGGCTCCTGGCTGCATTCCGGGCAGTCTTCCCGGTCGGCGGGAATCGGCGCCTGGCAGGTCGGGCATGGCCGGGGAGACCCGGCAGCGGCCCGGGCCGCGCCGGCCAGGCGCAGCGCCTGGAGGCTCTCGAACTGCTCCAGCAGGCGCAAGGCCGCCGGATTGCGGCCCAGGGTGAACCGCCAGCTTGCCACGCGCCGCGCGCCGGCATCGAGATCCAGGCTGGCGGCGCCGGCGTGATCGTGCAAGCTCAGGCGCAAATCAGGGGAATACGGCCAGCTCGACCATTCGCGCCGGCCCGGCGCGCAGGCCAGGATGCGCCGGTCGGTCGCCAACACCATTCCCGTCTCGAAGCGCAGCCGCGCGTCAAGATCGGTTTCCAGCCAGGCCAGCACGGTTTCACCTGCGTCAAGATGCGAATGAATCGCATCCCTCCACTCGGCCGGTACCTCGCGCCGGCCCGTGCCAGCAAGATTTTGTGGTTTTTTCATTAGAACGCGTTTCGAGCCACGGCCCGGCCCAAAAAGGCGATTCTCCGGCTTCCGGCCTCGGACCTGAAGCCTGTCCGTTCCTTACAACAGCGCGAGTTTATATGGGCAAAAAGGCGGCGTATAGTAGCAGCCGATTTTCACAATTTCCATACTTAGGAATTCTTCCGCCCATCCACGTGTTGGCACTTCCCAACCGGCCCTTCGCCCCTCGACTTTGCACGGGGTGACTTCGGCCTGCCAATGCGCAATCACTCCTCCATAACCATGAAAAAGAAAGACATTGAATTTCTCGATGTCGTGACTTTGCGCGGCCCCAACATCTGGACGTACCGTCCGGTGCTGGAAGCGTGGGTGGACATCGGCGAGTTGGAGGATTTCCCCTCCAACACGATACCCGGGTTCTACGAACGCCTGTCAGGCTGGCTGCCCACGCTGATCGAGCACCGCTGCAGCCCGGGTGTGCGCGGCGGCTTCCTGCAGCGCCTGCGCGAAGGAACCTGGCCAGGCCACATACTCGAGCACGTCACGCTCGAACTGCAGAACCTGGCCGGCCTGCCCGGCGGTTTCGGCAAGGCGCGCGAAACCTCGCGGCGCGGCGTCTACAAGGTGGTGGTGCGCGCCTGGCACGAACAGGTCACGCGCGCCGCCCTGCAGGAAGGACGCGACCTGGTGATGGCGGCCATCGAGGATCGCCCGTTCGACGTGCCGGCGGCCGTCGCGCGGCTGCGCGCCCTGGTCGACTCGCTGTGCCTGGGCCCCAGCACCGCCTGTATCGTGGACGCGGCCGACGATCGCGACATTCCCTATATCCGCCTGTTCGAAGGCAACCTGGTGCAGTTCGGCTACGGATCGCGGCAACGCCGCATCTGGACCGCCGAAACCGACCGCACCAGCGCCATCGCCGAAGGCATATCTCGCGACAAGGACCTGACCAAGGAATTGCTGTCGACCTGCGGCGTGCCGGTCCCCGAGGGACGGCTGGTACGAAGCGCGGCCGACGCCTGGGAGGCCGCGCAGGACATCGGCCTGCCGGTGGTCGTCAAGCCCTACGACGGCAACCACGGACGCGGTGTCTTCACCAACCTGCTGACTCGCGACGAAATCGAATCGGCCTATGCCGTGGCGGTGGATGAAGGCAGCGGCGTCATCGTCGAGCGCTTCATCACCGGCAACGAACACCGCCTGCTGGTGGTGGGCGACCGCATGGTGGCGGCGGCGGCGGGCGAACCCGCCTGGGTCACCGGCGACGGCGTTTCCACCATCGAAGACCTGATCGGCAGCCAGATCAATACCGACCCGCGGCGCGGCCGCACCGAGAACCATCCGCTCAACCCGGTGCGGCTGGATTCGGCGGCGCGCCTGGAGATCGCCCGCCAGGGCATGACGGCCACCAGCGTGCCCGCGGCGGGCCGCAATGTGCTGATCCAGCGCAGCGGCAACGTGGCCTTCGACGTCACCGACCGCGTGCATCCCAGCGTGGCGGCCACGGTGGCGCTGGCCGCCCGCGTGGTCGGCCTGGACGTCGCCGGCGTCGACCTCGTCACCGATGACATCTCGCGTCCGCTGGACGAAACGCGCGGCGCCATCGTCGAAGTCAACGCCGGGCCGGGGTTGCTGATGCACCTGAAGCCCGCCGACGGCCCGCCGCGCCCGGTAGGCCGCGCCATCGTCGACCACCTG
This sequence comes from Bordetella genomosp. 6, assembly GCF_002119705.1. NCBI lineage: Bacteria > Pseudomonadati > Pseudomonadota > Betaproteobacteria > Burkholderiales > Alcaligenaceae > Bordetella > Bordetella genomosp. 6. The sequence goes on along the minus strand of NZ_CP021107.1, from coordinate 1,439,080 downwards.
TTCCCGGCCGACGACGACGGCCGCATCCCCATCGTGGGCGTGACCGGCACCAACGGCAAGACCGTGGTCGCGCGCCTGGTCGCGCGCCTGCTGCACCTGTCCGGCAGGCAGACCGGCCTGGCCTGCAGCGAAGGCCTGTACCTGAACAAGCGCCTGGTTCAGAAAGGCGACTGCGCCAATTGGGCCGCGGGACGGCGCGTGCTGATGAACCGTTCGGTCGACGCGGCGGTGATCGAGAACGACAGCGGCGTCATCCTCGGCCAGGGACTGGCCTATGACCGCTGCCAGGTCGGCGTGGTCACCAACATCGACGACGGCGATCATCTGGGCGATTTCGATATCAACGAAACCGACCGCCTGGTCGACGTGTTCCGCACCCAGATCGACGTCGTGCTGCCCGGCGGCGCGGCCGTGCTCAATGCGCGCGACCCGCGCGTGGTCCGCATGGCCGAGCTGTGCGACGGCGAGGTGCTGTACTTCGGCCTGGACCCGGCCCTGCCGACGCTGGCCGCCCACCTGGCCGACGGCAGGCGCGCCGTCTACCTGCGCGCCGGACGCATCGTGCTGGCGCATGGCCGCGACGAAGAGGCGTTGGCCGACATCGCCGCGGTCCCGCTGACACATGGCGGCCGCGTCGCCTTCCAGGTCGAGAACGTGCTGGCCGCGGTCGCGGCCGCCTGGGCGCTGGACATTCCGGTCGAGCTGATACGCGCCGGCATCGAAACCTTCGACATCGACCAGGCCGACGCGCCGTGGCAGTTCACACTGTTCGAGCGCAACGGCGCCTGCGTGGTGGTCGACGACGTGCACAACCCTTCGGCGCTGCGCGCGCTGCTGGCCGCCATCGAGCAATTCCCCGCCAGGCGGCGCGCCGCCGTGTACTCGGCCGGCGCCGACCGCAACGACGACGCCCTGATCGAACAGGGCCGCCTGCTGGGCGCCGCATTCGACCAGGTCGTGCTCTACGACGACGCCACGGTTGCCAGCAAGCGCCCGGCCGGGCAGGCGCGCAGCCTGCTGCGCCAGGGATTGCAGCAATCGGCGCGCGCCACGGCCATCGCCGAAGAGGCCGACCACGCGCGCGCCATCGCCCGCGTGCTCGACGGCCTGCGCGAGGGTGACTTCGCGCTGCTGCAATCCGATGAAGCATTCTCCGGACCCACCATAGACCTGGTGCGGCGCTGGATAGAACAAGGCTGAACCCGCGACTTCGCCCCTATTGCCGCGCCGCCCGAACGGCGGCGCTTCTTCGACGACAGGAACCCCTGCCATGGAAGTTTCCCGAATCCGCGCCCTGCGCGGCCCCAACCTCTGGAGCCGCAACACCGCCATCGAGGCCATCGCCGCCTGCTCCGATGCCGAATGCGCGATCAGCGGCATGCCGGACTTCGAGGCGCGCCTGCGCGCCCGGTTCCCGCAGCTGGGCGTGCTGCAGCCGGAAGGCCAGCGCGACGCCATTTCGATGGCCCACGTGCTGCAGGCTACCGCGCTCGGCCTGCAGGCCCACGCAGGCTGCCCGGTCACCTTCGGGCGTACGTCTCCCACCATCGAACCCGGCGTGTTCCAGGTCGTGGTCGAGTACAGCGAGGAGGAAGTCGGAAGGCTGGCATTCGAACTGGCCGAAGCCCTCATCCGCTCGGCCCAGGACGATACGCCCTTCGACCTGCCCCAGGGCCTGCAGCGCCTGCGCGATCTCGACGAGGACATGCGCCTGGGCCCGAGCACCGGCTCCATCGTCAACGCCGCCGTGGCGCGCAATATCCCCTATCACCGGCTGACCCAGGGCAGCATGGTGCAATTCGGCTGGGGCAGCAAGCAGCGCCGCATCCAGGCCGCCGAAACCGACATGACCAGCGCGATCTCGGAGTCGATCGCCCAGGACAAGGACCTGACCAAGATGCTGCTGGACGCCGCCGGCGTCCCGGTGCCGATGGGCAACTCGGTCGACAGCGCCGCCGCGGCCTGGCAGGCGGCGCAGGCGCTCGGCGGCCCCGTCGTGGTCAAGCCCCGCGACGGCAGCCAGGGACGCGGCGTGGCGGTCAATATCGAGACGCGCGACCGTATCGAAAGCGCCTTCGAGGCCGCCGCGGAAATCAGTTCGGAGGTCATCGTCGAGCGCTACATTCCCGGCCATGACTTCCGCCTGCTGGTGGTGGGCGACGCCCTGGTGGCGGCGGCGCGCCGCGATCCGCCGCAGGTGACCGGCGACGGCGCGCACACCATCGCCGAGCTGGTGGCCCAGGTCAACGCGGATCCGCTGCGCGGCGACGGCCATGCGACATCGCTGACCAAGATCCGCTTCGACGACATCGCCATCGCCACCCTGCGCAAGCAGGGATACGAGGCCGACTCCGTGCCGGCCGCGGGCGCCCTGGTCGTGCTGCGCAACAACGCCAATCTCAGTACCGGCGGCACGGCCACCGATGTCACCGACGAAGTCCATCCCGAACTCGCCGCGCGCGCCGTCACCGCCGCGCGCATGATAGGCCTGGACATCTGCGGCGTCGACGTCGTCGCCGAGACCGTGCACCTGCCGCTGGAGGACCAGCACGGCGGCGTGGTCGAGGTGAACGCGGCGCCCGGCCTGCGCATGCACCTGAGCCCGTCGTTCGGCAAAGGCCGCGCGGTAGGCGAGGCCATCATCTCCCACATGTTCGCCGAGCGCGACGACGGCCGCATTCCGGTCGTGGCGGTGGCCGGCACCAACGGCAAGACCACCACGGTGCGCCTGACGGCGCATATCCTGGGCTGCGCGGGCCACCGCGTCGGCATGACCAACTCGGACGGCGTCTACGTGGGCAAGCAGCGCATCGACACCGGCGACTGCAGCGGTCCGCGCAGCGCCCGGCGCCTGCTGCTGCATCCCGACGTGGATGCCGCGGTGCTGGAAACCGCGCGCGGCGGCGTGCTGCGCGAGGGCCTGGCCTTCGATCGCTGCAACGTCGCCATCGTCACCAACATCGGCATGGGCGACCACCTCGGACTGGGCTATATCAGCACCGTCGAGGACCTGGCGGTCGTCAAGCGCGTGATCGTGCAATACGTGCAGCCCGACGGCATGGCCGTGCTCAACGCCGCCGATCCCATGGTCGCCGAAATGGCCGGCGCCTGCCCCGGTTCGATCACGTATTTCGCCGAAGACCGCAACCATCCCGTCATGGCCACCCATCGCGCCCAGGGCCATCGCGTGGTCTACCGCGACGGCGACAACCTCGTCGCCGCGCAAGGCGGCGCCGAAACCGTCTTCGCGCTGGCCGACATCCCGCTGACGCGCGGCGGCGCGATCGCCTTCCAGGTGGAGAACACCATGGCGGCGCTGGCGGCGGCCTGGGCGCTGGGCATCGACTGGAGCACCATCCGGCATGCGCTTGCCATCTTCGTCAACGACGCCCAGACGGCGCCGGGACGCTTCAACGTCTTCGATTTCCGCGGCGCGACCCTGATCGCCGACTACGGCCACAACCCCGACGCCATCCAGGCGCTGGTGCGCGCCATCGACACCATGCCGGCGCGCCGCCGCAGCGTGGTCATCAGCGGCGCGGGAGACCGGCGCGACCAAGACTTGCGCCAGCAGACCGAGATCCTGGGCGGCGCGTTCGACGACGTGATCCTGTACCAGGACCAATGCCAGCGCGGCCGCGCCGACGGCGAAGTGGTGGCCTTGCTGCGCCAGGGCCTGCAACAGGCGCCGCGCACGCGCCACATCGACGAAATCCAGGGCGAATTCGTCGCCATCGACGCCGCCCTGGCGCGGCTGGCCCCCGGCGATCTCTGCCTGATCCTGGTGGACCAGGTGGAAGAAGCCCTGGCCCATATCGCCAGCCGCGTCGCCGGGCAACCATGACAAGCGCGGTTACCTGACTCCGTCAAAGCGGGTCAATTCTTTGCTCAAATGTAACTAGGGCCGGCGCAAGCCGGCCTTTTTTCTCCCTGCGCGAACCGCATCCCCGCCCACGCGGGGCCATTTACATTTTTCCACACGCCGGTTTGACACCGCCACCGCCCCCTCTTACGGTAGAACCGTACGCTGATCAGTGTCCACACTCACTCGCGGCAAGGCATTCGGCAGCCACGGATCCCGCGCCGCAACGACTTAGAAGAGGACAACCATGAACAACGATATTGTTGCAGGCAAGTGGAAGCAATTGACGGGCAAGGCCAAGGCGGCCTGGGGCGAGCTGACCGACGACGAGCTCACTCGCACCGAAGGCAACGCCGAACGGCTGGCCGGCCTGATCCAGGAACGTTACGGCAAGACCAAGGAACAGGCCCAGCGGGAGGTGCGCGAGTTCTTCGATCGCAATCCCTGACTGACTGCTTCGCGAACCAAGGAGAAACATCATGCTGCACTACGCGGTCGTGTTTTTCGTCATCGCCATCATTGCAGCCGTGCTGGGCTTCGGCGGCATCGCCGCCGGGGCGGCCGGCATCGCCAAGATCCTGTTCTTCGTGTTCCTGGTGCTGGCGCTGCTGTCCATCCTGGGCGGCGTCTTCAGGAAATGACGGGCTGCGCCAATCCCCGCTCCTGATCCTGGGCTTCATCGATAAAGGAGAATAACCATGCAAGTTCGCAAACTGTTCGTTGCCACCCTCATCGGCGCCACCGCCGCCATCGGTTCGCTGGCCCACGCCGCGGGTGAAGACAAGCCCAAGCAGTCCGTGGGCGAGTACGCCTCCGATGCCACGGTAACCACCAAGGTCAAGGCTGCCTTCGTCGCCGACAAGTCCCTGAGCGCGCTGGACATCGCCGTCGAAACGAACAACGGCGTGGTGACACTGACCGGCACGGTCGGCACCGCCACCGAGGCGGATCAAGCGGCGACCGTGGCGCGCGACGTCGAGGGAGTCAAGCAGGTCATGAACAACATCAAGGTCGACCCGGCCAAGGCCGCAAAATAAGTCATGACGCGGGGCCGCCGGGTGGTCCGGCGCGCCGTACGTGTACAGCCTTCGGGTTCGCCCCGAAGGCTTTTTTTGGTGCCTGTCCCGGTAGGGACAGGCGCCCGTGCATCGGGACGGAACCGGCACCTGCCGCGTCCGCCGCGGCCTAGCGCGGCAGGCGGATCTCGCCGCGTCCGATCTCGATCACGCCGCCGCCCACCTGGATGGCGCCGGCCTCATCCACGTCCAGCCGCAGCCGGCACGGCCGGCGCACCAGGTCTCCCTGCTCGACCAGGATATGGGCAGGCATGGGCGCGCCGCGCGCCAGCAGCCAGCCGCCCAGGTTGGCGCAGGCCGAACCGGTGCCGGGGTCTTCCGCCACCCCGCCGCCGGTGCGCGCATGGAAATAACGCGCGTGCACGACCTGCCGCGCGTCCGCCGCGGTCCGCGGGCCGAACGCAAATACATACGCAGTCTTGCGGCCCAGGCTGCTGGCCGGCCAGCGCGCCGCCCAGGCGCCGTCGGGCGCGGCGCTCATCACCGCCTCCGGCGTCCTGAGCGGCACCAGCAGCTGGTCGGAACCGGTGTCCACCCATAGCGGCTCGTCATGCAGATCCGCAGGGTCCAGGCCCAGCAGGCCGGCGATCTCGTCCGCGGCCAAAGCCGCACGCGCCGTCCTGGGCATGCCGGACGACGGCGCCGTGAAAGTCCACGCGCCTTCGCGCTCGCGCACCGTGACGACGCCGGCCGCAAAGCCCAGGCGCACCGACGCCCCCAGCCCCAGGAGGTCGCTGACCACTCGGGCCGTGCCCAGGGCGGGATGGCCCGCGAAGCGCATCTCGGCGTCGGGGGTGAAGACCCGTACCCGCGCGTCGGCGCCATCGCCGCCGGGCAGGATGAAGGTGGTCTCGGACAGATTGAACTGCAGGGCCAGGGCCTGCATCTCTTCGTCGCGCAGCCCGCGCGCGTCCTCGAACACGCACAGCGGGTTGCCGCCGAAACAGGATTCGGCGAATACATTGAGCAGGCGGAAAGCGTAGGACGTCATGGCGGACGGACCCAGGCGCGGTCGGCGCCCGAAAGAGGTGGCGGGATCGCCACCATACCGCGCCGCGCGGACCAGCGCTACCAGATAGCGAAGAACAGCACCCAGGAAAGGCAGAACGGCGCCAGCCCCGCCGCCGCGACCAGCCAGGCCAGCCCGCGCCGCGCGACACCGCCCGGACGGCGCGCCAGCAGGCGCCACACCAGGCGCAACGACCACAGCACGGCAAGCGTCAACAAGGTAAAGCGCACGGGGTTGGCCCAGCCGGTGCCTACCCCTTCGTGCCGCAACAGGGTCAGCGTGGTGGCGGACAGGCCGAGAAACACGCCGATTCCGGCACAGGGAATCAACCCCTGCGCCAGCTTGTGCACACCGGCCAGCCGGCCCGTGCGCGCGGCCAGCGGCGCGACGCGGTCGGCCAGCCACAATGCGGCGAATGCCGGCAAGCCCACGGCCAGGGTCGCCCCGGCCACGAACAGCAGGATGCCCGCGCCGTCCAGCCAGGAGAAACTGTCGTTGACATCCGGGTAGTGCGTCAGCACGAACCAGGGCGCATTGTCCAGCAGCGGCCAGATGATGTCGTGCTCGACCAGCCACGTGGCCACCCACTGCTTGACGGTCACATACCAGGGGCTGGCGCTCCACAGGAAGGCTCCCACCGCCACGCCCATCAGCCCGAAGCAGATCAGCGCGGTCTGCCAGCCGTCGCCGTCGGCGACCTCCACGATCTCGGCCTCGGGAGAGCGCGGCGTCAGGGCAATCGCCCCGCGATAACCGCTACATCGGCCACAGACGTGGCAATCGCCGGCGCCCTTCATGTGGCGCAGCGGCACCAGCGGCGCACAGTTGACCGCCTCGATGCGAATGACCGGGTGGCGCCATTTTTCCTCGTCCACCTTGAAATGCCAGGGCGCCAGCTTGGCCAGCAAGGTAAAGACGCCGTTGACCGGACACAGGTACTTGCACCAGACGCGCTTGCTGCGGCCATAGCGCCAGCCGACGATCATCGCCGCCACGGTCGAGCCGCCCAGCACCGCCAGCGCCGCCAGCGGGTACTGATAGACACTGACCAACTGGCCATAGATCGTCGTCAGGGCAAAGGCCACGAACGGCCAGCCGCCCCAGCGCATCCAGCGCGGGATGGCCCTGCCCTGGCCTCGCTCGCTGGCCCACTCGCTGAGCATGCCCTCGGGACAGAACCAGCCGCACCAGGCGCGGCCCAACAGCGGCATGGAAACCAGGACGAACGGCCACCACACGCCCCAGAATGCGAATTGCGCCAGCACGGTCAGGTTGTCGAACACCGATGCGGCGTTGTCCGGCAAGGGCAGGAACGCGGGCACGACCAACAGGAACGCATACACAGCGACGATGCCCCATTGCAGCTTGCGCAGCAAAGGGGCATGGTCGCGAAGCCCGTCGGCAAGGCGGGAGGTTGCCCGCCCGAGTACAGATGCCATGTCAAACCTTCATGTCGTGGCGCGCGGCACCTGGGTATCCTCAGGCGGCCGAGCGCGCCGAAACCGCCGCCGCGCCATCGGCGCGGCGCAGCAGCAGCCACACCACCAGCCAATAGGCCAGCCACAGCAAGACCGAGATCAATGCCGGATAGGCGCGATAGCCGGCGAAATCGGCCAGGATCTTGCCCACCCCGCTGCTGTCGTCGAGCAGCCATGAGCTGTCCCAGACCGGATCGATGAGCGTGGGCAGCACATCCAGCGAAATCAGGTGATCCAGGCCGCCCACCAGCAGGGAGCCGGCCAGCAGGAGCAGCAGGATTTCGGTAACGCGGAAGAAGCGCCGCCAGGTAATCAGCTTGCCGCCCAGTTGCAGCAGCCAGAACGTCAGCAGTGCGATCAGGAAGCCCGCCGCGCCGGCCAGCACCAGCATCGCGGCGTCCCCCGCCTGGCCGGCCGCGGCGGCCACGGTGCCGTACAGGAACACCACCGTCTCGCTGCCTTCGCGCGCCACGGCGATCATGACCAGCACCAGCAGGCCCCACCAGTTGTCGCGCTCGATGGAAGCGCGCGCCCCGCCTTCGAGCTCGCGCTTGAGCGTGCGGCCGTGGCGCTTCATCCAGATCACCATCTGGACCACCAGCGCGCAAGCCACCAGCGACATGCCGGCCTGGAACCATTCCTGGCCTTCGTCGCTCAACCACGACGAGACGCCCAGCAGCACCAGCGCCAGCAGGACCGCCAGCGCCAGGCCCGCCGCCACGCCGCCCCACAGGTAGGGCATGCCGCGCCGCCCGGCGGGCGTGGCCCGCAGCCAGGCGTAGAGAATGCCCACCACCAGCAGGGCCTCGACGCTTTCGCGCCATACGATGAAAAGTACTTGTTCCATATCCGACCCGGTGGCTCAGTCCTTGGGCTTGACGACCAGCGTGCCCTTCACGTCCTGGTGGAAGTCATCGAAAAAGGGATACTCGCCCGGGCGCGAGATGGTGATGACGACGAACGACTTCACGCCCGGACCCAGCACCTTCTCCTTGCGCAGCGGAATGCTTTCGAATTCCACCGGCTCATTGCTGGCGTTGATCAGTTCGATCTTGAAGCGCCCAGCCGGCACCTCCAGGCGGGCCGGCTCGAACGTGCCGTCGGGCTGGAACGTCAGGGTGAACGTAGGCAGGTCGGCGGCGCGCGCCGCCAGGGGCGCGCCCAGCCCCAACGCCATGGCCAGCAAGGCCGCCACCGGTGCGCGCACGATCAGTACCCGCCCTTCTTGCCGGTGCCGGCGAAGACGAATTCATACTCGAGATCGAACGGCTCGAACCACGGGCCCACGCCGGTTTCCTTGTCGATATGGCGGCCGAAGTGGTTCATCTTGTCGGAGGTCGGCGGCATGATGGTGTACTTCAGCTTGTACTTGCCGGGGCCGTCCAGCTTGACGTTGTCGCCATAATGCGGACCGTCGTTGGCCACCATGGGCATGAAGGTGCCCTTCTGGACCTTGTCGCTGCCGACCTTCTGCACTTCGTACTTGACCACCAGGTAAGGCACCCACTCGCCTTCCGGAAAGCCCGTGGCGTTGCCGGCGGTGGCGTGGATGTCGGCTTCCAGGTGGACGTCGGAGTCCTTGGCGGCGCGCATCATGCCGGGGGGATCCATCTCGATGGGCTGCAGATAGACCGCGCCGATTTCCATGCCGCCCTTCTCGGCCGGCTTGCCGATCGGATACTCGGCCGCGAACGCTGCGCCAGGCAGGCTCAGGGCAAGCGCAAGTAGCAAGGCTTTCTTCATCATGTACGAGTCCTCTTAACTGAAAAAACGGCTCGAAGAAACACAAACAAGAACCGTTTTCATTAATGTAATTCGGTTCGGCTTACAGCTCCCTTAAGCCGACCCCAATTTCAGGACCCGTACGAAAAAGGGGCGCCCGCAGGCGCCCCTTTTTCTCCAGCCAGCTTCGCGGCGCTACTTGCCGCGCCCGCCTTGCGGGCCATCGCCGCCCGGCGGCGTGAACGGGAAATTCGAGAACATCGCCCGGGTCTGATCCTGCATCTGGTCCTGCATCTGGACGAACAGGTTCTTGCTCTGGTCGATGTAGTTGTTCATCATCTTCTGCAGCATCGGCGTCTGCACGTTCATGAACTGCGTCCAGGCCTCGGGCCCGAACTGGCTGCCGTACAGCCCCTTGGACTGCTCGGCCATGCGCTGCTGGATTTCCATGAACGCCTGGATGTTCTTTTCCAGGTAGGAACCCATGATGCCCTGCATGGCGTGGCCATAGAAGCGGATGATCTGCGCCAGCATGTTGGACGAGAACATGGGCATGCCGCCGCTTTCCTCTTCGAGGATGATCTGCAGCAGGATACTGCGCGTGAGATCCTCTCCGCTCTTGGCATCGACGACCTGGAAGTTCTCGTTGGCCAGCACCAGCTGCTTGACATCGGCTAGCGTGATGTAGGTGCTGGTTTGCGTGTCGTACAGCCGGCGGTTGGGATACTTCTTGATCAGGCGCAGGGCGGCGCCATTTTGTGCTTGCGTCATGTCTGTCCCCGAGATCGGGAGATCTCTTTAACTTTCAACCATTTTACGTGTAATACCGGGTGTCCGCTTCCCCCCGGACCCCGGCCCCCTCCGAATACGGCGTCAACCCATGTGCAGGCCGCCATTGAGCGAGAAATCCGCGCCCGTGGCAAAACCCGATTCGTCCGACGCCAACCAGGACGTCATGGACGCGATTTCCTCGGGCGTGCCCAGCCGGCGCACCGGAATCGTCGCGACGATTTTCTCCAGCACGTCGGGACGGATTGCCCGCACCATGTCGGTCCCGATGTAGCCCGGCGAAATGGTGTTGACGGTAATGCCCTTGCTGGCGACCTCCTGGGCCAGGGCCATGGTGAAACCATGGATGCCCGCCTTGGCGGTCGAGTAGTTGGTCTGGCCGAACTGCCCTTTCTGGCCGTTGACCGAGCTGATGTTGACGATGCGCCCCCATTGGCGCTCCACCATCCCGTCGAGCACCTGCTTGGTCACGTTGAACAGGCTGTTCAGGTTGGTGTCGATCACCGCGCGCCAATCGTCGACCGACATCTTGCGGAACAGGCCGTCGCGCGTGATGCCGGCGTTGTTGACCAGCACGTCGACCTGGCCCAATTCGGCCGTGACGCGCTCGAAAGCCTCGACGGTGGAGTCCCAGTCGGACACGTTGCCCACCGATGCATAGAACGTATAACCCTGGGCCGCCTGTTCGTCGAGCCACTGCTGATAGTTGCGGCTGGGACCGCACCCCGCCACCACCCGGAAGCCGTCCTTGGCCAACCGCTGGCAGATCGCGGTACCGATACCGCCCATGCCGCCCGTCACATATGCCAATTTTCCGCTCATTTGACTTCCTCCTGTTTTCACGGCGAACGCCCGCCAAGAATGCCGGCCCTCCGGCCCACGCGCGTACTCAGACCGCTCGTACTTTCACATAACGCCCCGGCGCCGGCTCGATCGGCCGGAACCGTTTGCTGCCCGGCTGCGCGGGCGCGGCGACCTGCTTGCCGCCATGCCCCGCCAGCCAGGCAGTCCAGTCGGGCCACCAGCTGCCCGCTTGCTCGACCGCGCCGGCCAGCCAGGCGTTGGGATCGCCAGGCAGGTCGTGGGACACCGCGCCGGCCGATTCGTTAACCCAAAAGCTGCGCCGTTGCTTGGCCGGCGGATTGATCACCCCGGCAATATGGCCGGAAGCGCCCAGCACGAAACGCATCGGGCCGCGCAGCAACTGCGTCGATGCGTAGGCCGACGGCCAGGGCACGATATGGTCCTCGCGCGAGCCGTACAGATAGGCGGGCATGTCGAGCCGGGTGAGATCCAGCGGCACGCCCGCGGCCTGCGCCCGTCCGGGCACCTTGAGGTTGTTCTCGAGATACGTGTTGCGGAAGTACCAGGCAAAGAACGGCCCCGGCAGGTTGGTACTGTCGGCGTTCCAGAACAGCAGGTCGAACGCGGGCGGCGTCCTGCCCTTCAGGTAATTGGAGACGACGTAGTTCCACACCAATTCGTTAGGGCGCAGGAACGAAAACGTGGTGGCCAGATCGCGGGCCGGCATCAGGCCGCGCTGCCCGTACTGGTGGTCGCGCAGCAAGGCATGCGCTTCGTCGACGAACACCTTCAGGATGCCGGTATCGTGGAAATCCAGCAGCGAGGTCAGCAGCGTGAGCGAGGCCACCGGCCGCTCGCCGCGCGCGTGGGCCAGCGCCAGCGCCGAGGCCAGCATGGTGCCGCCGACGCAGAAGCCCAGCGCGTTGACCTGGGGCTGGCCGCTGATGTCGCTGGCCACCGCCAGCGCCTTGAGCACCGCGTCGTCCAGGTATTCGCTCCAGGTGGCGGTATCCACGCCATCGGCATCGGTCGCCAGCGGATTGCGCCACGAGATGATGAACACCGTATGGCCTTGCTCCACCGCATATCGGACAAAGGAGTTCTCGGGCTGCAGGTCGAGGATGTAGTACTTGTTGATGTTCGGCGGCACGATCACCAGCGGCCGCTCACGGACCTTGGCGGTCTGCGGCGCGTACTGGATGAGCTGCATCAGGCTGTTCTCGAACACCACATGGCCAGGCGTGGTGGCCACGTTGCGGCCGATTTCGAACTGTGTCTCGTCCGTTTGGCTGATGCGTCCGCGCTGGATGTCGCCCAGCAGGTTGGCCATGCCTTCCTGCAAGGTGCGGCCGGCGCTTTCGACGATGGCGCGCTGCGCATCCGGGTTGAAGGCCAGGAAGTTGGCGGGCGACATGGCATCGACCCACTGCATGACCGAGAACCGCAAACGGTTGCGCATGGGTTCGCTGACCTGCGCCGCGTCGACCAGGCGCGTCATTGCGCGGGCCGACAACAGATAGGCATGCGCCATGAGCAGGCGCTGGCGGTCGTCCAGCCAGGCCGCGCCGGCGAAACGCTTGTCGGCCGGGGCGCCCAGTACGCCGCGCTTGGCCTCGTCACACAGGCGCAGCCATTCGCGGGAGAAATCGGCCTGGATTTCTGCCAGAGCGTCCGGTGCCACGCTCACCGGGACGGGCCATGCAGCGGAAAAATGGGCGTTCACTTCGACACCTTGTTATCGGAACTGCGCGAATTGATGGTGCATGTCGCCATTTTTACTGTCAATGCGGGTATACCTAGGAGCCATCCCGCAAGCATACCGAAGTCGCATTACCGGGCGTCGAGCCAGGCCAGCAAAGCCATCCGGCCGGTTTCCCGGTCGCGCCGATACGAAAAAAAGCGGGAATCCTGCACCGTGCACAAACCGCACGATTGCGCCTGCACGCCGGCGCGCCGCAAGCGCAGCAACGCCAGCCCGGGCAGGTCGGCCAGCCATTTGCCGGGCAGGCCCGGACGCGGCGCGAACAGGGCCGCGGCCTCGGGGCCGTCGGCCGCGAAGGCTTGCAGCACATCGGCCCCTACCTCGAACGCCGCCGGCCCGATGCCGGGCCCGATCCAGGCGCGCCAGCCGCGCGCGCCCGGCGCCTTGGCCTGCATGGCACCCAGGGTGTTTTCCAGCACGCCGCCGGCAAGGCCGCGCCAGCCAGCATGCGCCGCGCCAAGCACGGTGCCGTCCTGGTCGGCGATGACCACCGGCAGACAGTCGGCGACCATGATGGCCAGCACGCGGCCGGACCTGGCCGTGACGCTGGCGTCGGCGGCCGGTTCATGCGGCGGGCCGGCGTCGGCGTCGACCACTTCGTGGCCGTGCACCTGGCGCAGCCACAAGGGCTCGGCCGGCACCGCGGCGCGTACCCGGCGGCGGTTCTCCGCCACCGTTTCGGGACGATCGCCGGCGCGCAGCCCCAGGTTGAGGGTGTCGTGCGGCGCGACGCCCGCCCCGCCGGCGCGCGTGGTGCAGAAGTAGTTCACGCCTGGCCATCGCGGACCCGTGATGACAGGCAGATCGTGTATCAGGCGTTCCATGCCAAGGTTTCCTGGACGTCGGACATATCGGCGGGCACGCCGGCCTCGAAGCTGACTTCGCCCGCGCCGCCCGGATCGTCGAAATGCAGGGCGCGCGCGTGCAGCATCTGGCGCGTGGCGCCGGCCAGCGGCTTGCCGCCGTACAGCGTGTCGGCCAGCAGGGGATGCCCCAGGCTGGCCAGGTGCACGCGGATCTGGTGGGTGCGGCCGGTTTCCAGCCGGCACAGCACTTCGGTCACCCGGGCGCCGCCTTCGGCGCAGCCTAGCCGTCGCGGGTCGAAATGCGTGATCGCCGGCTTGGGCGCGATGGGCCGCTCGACGCTCATCCGTACCGGAACCCGCGCATCGCGGCCGATGGGGCGGTCCACGGTGCCGGCCGCGCCCAGCCAGCCGTGCGCCAGCGCAATGTACTGGCGGCCCATGGTGCGCGCCTGCAACTGGCGCACCAGATGGGTCTGGGCCCGTTCGTTGCGCGCCACCACCATCAGGCCGGACGTGTCCTTGTCGAGCCGGTGCACGATGCCGGCGCGCGCCACGCGCGCCAGTTCGGGAAAACGGTGCAGCAGGCCGTTGAGCAGCGTACCGCTCCAGTTGCCCGCACCGGGATGCGTCACCAGCCCCGCCGGCTTTTCCACCACGATCCAGTCGGGGCTTTCGGCCACCACGCCGAACGCCACCGGCTCGGGCGCGAAGGCCCGGCTTTCGGGGGCCGGCTGCTCCCAGACCGACAGGACGTCGCCGGGGCCGACCGCCTGGCGCACCTTGGCCTGGGCGCCGTTTACCAAAACGTAACCGGCCTCGATCCAGCCCTGCAGCCGGCTGCGCGAATGCCCGGGCAGCAGCCCCGCCAGCACCTTGTCCAGGCGGTCTGCCGGGGTATCCGGCGGCACCGTGAGCAGCAGCGGTTCGTCGTCGGAAAGCAGGTCTACACTGGCGGCTGTATCAGACATGAAGACAAATCATATAATCAGCCTGCCATGCTAACACCAAGGATAGGACTCACGTGACTCACCGTCCCGCTGCACTCTCGAAGCCCGCCTCCCGCCGCGGGGTGGCCCTGCGCGCGGCGATCGCGCTGTCAACCATTCTGATCGTGGCCGGCTGCGGCTCGTCCAGCACCAAATACGACAAGACCGCGGGCTGGAGCGCCGAACAGCTTTACGCCGACGCCAAGCAGGAAGTCGCGGCGGGCAACTGGACCGACGCGCGGGAGCGCCTGACCGCCATCGAAAGCCGCTACCCGTTCGGCACGTACGCCCAGCAGGCCCTGATCGAACTGGCCTACGTCAACTGGAAAGACGGCGAAAACGAGCAGGCGCTGGCCGCCATCGACCGCTTCCAGCAGCTCTACCCCAACCATCCGGGCACGGACTACGTGCTGTACCTGAAGGGGCTGGTCAACTTCACGCCGGCCAGCGCCTTCATGAGCAACCTGACCGGCCAGGACCCCGCCGAGCGCGACCCCAAGGGCCTGCGCGCGTCCTACGATGCGTTCAACGAGCTGGTGCAGCGCTTCCCCAACAGCAAGTACACCCCCGACGCGCAAAAACGCATGACCTGGCTGGTCAACGCCATCGCCATGAACGAAGTCCACGTGGCGCGCTACTACTACGAGCGAGGCGCCTACGTGGCCGCCGCCAACCGGGCGCAGACCGTGATCACCGATTTCGAGGGGGCCCCCGCCTCGGAAGAAGCGCTCTACATCATGGTGGAGTCGTACGACAAGCTGGGAATGACAGAACTGAAGGGCGACGCCGAGCGCGTGCTCGACCAGAACTACCCCAACAGCAAGTTCAAGACGCAAGGCCTGTCGGCGGACAAGAGCTGGTGGAACCCGTTCTCGTGGCGCTGACGCCGCCCGAGCCGTCCATGGAAAACCCGGCCCCAGGCCGGGTTTTCCATTTGCGCGGCCGTTACGGTTGCGCCCCGCCCATGCGGGCGTAGAAAGCCAGCGCCTCGTTCATGTCGCGCGTGCGGGCAAAGGGAGGCAGGCCGCGCCACAGGCGCTTGCCATAGGGCTTCTCGACCAGGCGGGCATCGCCCACCATGAGCACGCCCCAATCGGTTTCGGTGCGGATCAGGCGACCGGCGCCCTGCTTGAGCGAAATGGCGGCCTCGGGCAGCTGGTATTCGGCAAACGGATTGCCGCCGCGCAGCCGACAGGCGCGCAGGCGGGCTTCGATGACCGGGTCGTCGGGCGGCGCGAACGGCAGCTTGTCGATCGCCACCAGCGTCAGCACATCGCCCGGCAGGTCGATGCCCTCCCAGAAACTGGCGCTGCCGACCAGCACCGGATGCTCCAGCCTGCAAAAGCGTTCCAGCAGGTCGCGGCGGGTTGCCTCGCCCTGGCGCAGCAGCGGCCAGTCGTGTCCCGCGTCCGCGAAGGCGTCGGCCAGCAACTGCGCCACCTTGTCGACCGCGCGCAGCGTCGTGCACAACACCAGCGCGCCGCCCGGGCTGGCCTCCAGCAAGGGCAGCAGATTCTCGACGAAGCGCTCGACGAAGCGCGGCGACTGCGGTTCGGGCATGTCGCGCGGCACGAACAGCAGGCCCTGCGCGGGATAGTCGAAGGGCGATTCCCAGCGTCCGGTGCGGGCATCCTCCAAGCCAAGCTGTTGCGTGAAATGACCGAAATCACCATAAACCGATAGCGTTGCCGACGTCAGAATCCACGCCTGGCCGGGCTTGCGATAGCGCGAAAAGGCCTGCGCCACCGACAAGGGCGCCGCATGCAGGCGCACATGATGCTGGCCATGCTCGACCCAGCGCACCGCCGGCCCGCTCCAGCTGGCGGCGGCCGCGGCCTCGGCCAGCAGCGCCTCGGACGGCGCCGCCACCGCGACGGCCTGGTCGTCGCGGCCCCAGCCCTCGTCGTGCTGCGCGGCCTGGGCCGCGTGGCGCGGCGGCGTGGCCCAACGCGACAGGCGCACCGAAATGTCGGCGCCCGCGCGGGCGGCGGCGGCCAGGTCCGGATGCTTTTCCGCCACGCCGCTCAACGCCCGCACCGCGGCGTCGAGCACCTCGCGCAGGCTGGCCAGCGCGGCGTCGAATTCGTCCGGATCCGGCATGGCCTCGAAGGTCGCCTTGCGGCCGGGCAGGCGCTCCAGCGGCGCGCAGGCCAGCCGCAGCTCGCGCGCGGCGGTTTCGACCTGCCGGCCGACGTCGCTCCATTTGGCGGCTTCGCGCGCATAGGCCAGGCCGGCCGCCTCCAGCGTGCGGGCGAAGTCCAGCAATTGGTGGGTCGACACGCTGCTGCCCAGGAACCGGGTCGCGGTGTCGGGCAATTGGTGCGCCTCGTCGAAAATCACCGTATCCACTTCGGGCAGCAGGTCTGTCACACCCTCTTCGCGCAGCACCAGGTCGGCCATGAACAGCGCGTGGTTCACGACCACCACGTCGGCCTCCTGCGCCTGGCGGCGCGCCTTGACCACGAAGCAGTCGCGGATGCGCGGGCACTCCTGGCCCAGGCAGTTCTCGCGCGTGGAGGTCACGCGTTGCCAGATGTCGGCATCCTCGGGCACCTGCGCCAGATCGGCGCGATCGCCGGTCTTGCTGATGCCCGCAAACACCTGGATCTGGCGCAGCTGCCCGATCTCGGCGCGCGACTTCAAGGCGCGGTCGTCGCCCTGCAGGCGGTCCAGATGGTAGTGGCAGACATAATTGCCGCGCCCCTTGAGCAGCGCGGCCGTCACCGGCGCGGCCAGCGCCTGCCGCACCTTGGGCAGGTCGCGCGCGAACAGCTGGTCCTGCAGGGTACGCGTGCCGGTCGAAATCAGCACCTTGCCGCCTTGCGCGAAGGCGGGCACCAGGTAGGCCCAGGTCTTGCCGATGCCGGTGCCGGCCTCGGCCACCAGGGTGGCGCGCGCCGCGATGGCGCTGTCTATGGCCTGCGCCAGCTCGACCTGCGACTGCCGCGGCCGGTAGCCCGGCATGGCGCGCGCCAGCGGGCCGTCGTCCGCGAAGAATTCCGAAATGTCGAGGTCCAGCATTGATGAAGCCATGCGCTAAAGTGGCTGACATAATAGCGCCTCCGGCCCACGCGGCCGGCCGGCCGGCGCAGGCCGGCGTGACATAAGCGCGCCACCCGCCATATCTGGTAACAGTGGCTTGTGGCACAATCCGCCCCTTGTTTTCCCTTTGCCGTCGTATCGAGATGTCTGAAACCTCCGCTACCACGAACGCCGCACCGGGCGTCGATCACGCCCGGATCATTGCCCAACTTGCCACCGAGATCGGCGCCCGCGCCTCCCAGGTCGCCTCGGCCGTGGAGCTGCTGGACGACGGCGCCACCGTGCCGTTCATTGCCCGCTACCGCAAGGAAGCCACCGGCGGCCTGGACGACGGCGCCCTGCGCACCCTGGAGGTGCGCCTGGGCTACCTGCGCGAACTCGAAGAGCGCCGCGGCACGATCCTGGAATCCATCGCGCAGCAGGGCAAGTTGACGCCCGAGCTGCAGCAGGAAATCGCCACGGCCGATACCAAGCAGCGTCTGGAAGACCTGTACGCGCCCTACAAGCCCAAGCGCCGCACGCGCGCCCAGATCGCCCGCGAGGCCGGCCTCGAGCCGCTGGCCGACGCCATCCTGGCCGACCCGGCCTGCGATCCCGCGGCGCTGGCGGCGCAGTACCTCAACCCGGAAGCCTCTATCAACGACGCCAAGGCGGCCCTCGACGGCGCGCGCGACATCCTGGCCGAGCGCTATGCCGAGAACGCCGACCTGCTGGCCGACATGCGCGAGCACCTGTGGGGCACCGGCCTGCTCTATTCGAAAATGGTGGAAGGCAAGGAAACCGACGGCGCGAACTTCCGCGACTGGTTCGATTTCAACGAGCCGCTGCGCACGCTGCCTTCGCACCGCATCCTGGCGCTGATGCGCGGCCGCCAGCAAGGCGTGCTGGAATTGCGCGTGGGCCTGGAAGCCGACCTCGAGGCCGAGACGCCCCACCCCTGCGTGGCGCGCATCGCCTCGTTCCTCAAGCTGGGCAATGGCCTGTTCGCCCTGGATGCCGCGCCGCGCGCGCGCTGGCTGGGCGAGGTGTGCCGCTGGACCTGGCGCGTCAAGCTGCTGACGGCGTTCGAAAGCGAACTGTTCGGCCGCCTGCGCGAAAGCGCCGAAGCCGAGGCCATCCGCGTGTTCGCCGCCAACCTGAAGGATTTGCTGCTGGCCGCGCCGGCGGGCCCCAAGACGGTGCTGGGGCTGGACCCCGGTATCCGCACCGGATGCAAGGTGGCGGTGATCGACCGCACCGGCAAGGTCGTCGATACGGCCACGGTCTACCCGTTCGAGCCGCGCCGCGACCGCGAAGGCACCATCAAGACGCTGGCGGCCCTGGCGGCGCGCCACAAGGTCGAGCTCATCGCCATCGGCAACGGCACCGCCTCGCGCGAATCCGAAAAGCTGGTCGGCGACATGATGGCCCGCTTTCCCGACCTCGCGTTGACCCGCGTGGTGGTCTCCGAAGCCGGCGCCTCGGTGTACTCGGCCTCGGAAACGGCCGCGCTCGAATTCCCCGACCTGGACGTCACGCTGCGCGGCGCCGTCTCGATCGCCCGCCGCCTGCAGGACCCTCTGGCCGAACTGGTCAAGATCGATCCCAAGGCGATCGGCGTGGGCCAGTACCAGCACGATGTCAACCAGCGCGAGCTGGCCCGTTCGCTGGACGCGGTGGTCGAAGACTGCGTGAACGCCGTGGGCGTGGACGTCAATACCGCCTCGGCGGCGCTGCTGGCGCGCGTCTCGGGGTTGAACACGCTGCTGGCGAAGAACATCGTGGCCTGGCGCGACGAGAACGGCGCCTTCCCCACCCGCGACATGCTGCGCAAGGTGCCGCGCTTCGGCGAGAAGGCTTTCGAGCAGGCCGCCGGATTCCTGCGCATTCCCAACGGCGACAACCCGCTTGATGCCTCGGCGGTGCACCCGGAGGCCTATCCCGTCGTGGAGCGCATCGTCGCCCGCATCAAGGCCGACGTACGCCACATCATCGGCCAGCGCGAGGCGCTCAAGGGCGTGTCGCCGAGCGACTTCACCGACGAGCGCTTCGGGCTGCCCACGGTGCGCGACATCTTCGCCGAACTGGAAAAGCCCGGCCGCGACCCGCGCCCGGAGTTCAAGACCGCGCAGTTCAAGGAAGGCGTCGAAACCCTCAACGACCTGTTCCCCGGCATGGTGCTCGAAGGCGTGGTGACCAACGTCGCCAATTTCGGCGCCTTCGTGGACATCGGCGTGCACCAGGACGGACTGGTCCATATTTCGGCGCTGGCCGAGAAGTTCGTCAAGGATCCGCGCGACGTCGTGC
Source organism: Bordetella genomosp. 6 (assembly GCF_002119705.1). Classification (NCBI taxonomy): domain Bacteria; kingdom Pseudomonadati; phylum Pseudomonadota; class Betaproteobacteria; order Burkholderiales; family Alcaligenaceae; genus Bordetella; species Bordetella genomosp. 6. The sequence continues at coordinate 1,419,458 of NZ_CP021107.1, read as the reverse complement.
GCGTGGGCCAGACCGTGACCGTCAAGGTGCTCGAGGTCGACGTGGCGCGCAAGCGCGTTGCCCTGACCATGCGCCTGAACGATGCCGCCGAGCCGGCCCGCCGCGGCAACGGCGCGGGCTCGGGCCCGGCGCGCGGCGCCGATCGGGGCGCGCGCCGTCCGCAGGCCGACAGCGGCCGCGGCGCGCCGGCCAACAGCGCCATGGCCGACGCCTTCGCAAAACTCAAGCGCTGATCACGACACAGGCGCCGCCCCATCGCCGGGTGCGGCGCCTGCGTCCTTGCCCTGCTGCCCAGGCGTGCCGGCTGGCCGGCACGCCCGAGCCGATCCTAACCGGCAGCCAATTGGGCCAGGGCCTCGCGGGCCTTGGCCAGCAAGGCATCGCGCGCGCCGGCATCGGCGGCCCGCGGGCCGTACGCCACTTCCTTGCCATCCAGCCAGGCCGCATACGAAACGGCATCGTGGCCGCGCAAGGCCTGCTCGGGCGCCTCGTCCTGCAGGCGGCGCATCAGTGCGCCGGCTTCCTTGGGATTGGCAAACGGCACCGAGCACAGCAACTCTTCCCCATCGGCGGCAAGCAGCCGGAAACGGAAACTGCCATCGTCGTCGCGGAAGCTGACGAAACGCGCGCCCTTGGCGGCCTTGCGGGGCGGCTGGGCGGCTTTGGCCGCAGCAGGCTGCAAGGCGCCCAGGCCCACCGCATCGCGCAGCGTGCGGACCAGCGGCTGCGCCAGCTTGCGCGCCTTGGCGGCGCCGGCCTGCAGGATGTCCTCGATCAGGCCGGGGTTGGAAACCAGTTCGACATAGCGCTCGCGCATCGGCGCCAGATCGCGCTCCAGCCGTTCGTACAAGGCCTGCTTGGCGTCGCCCCAGCCCATGCCCTCCTCGAGCTGGCGGCGAAACGCCGCGGACTCCTGCTGCGTGGCGAAGGCGCGGTACAGCATGTACAGGTGCGAGGCCTCCGCGTCCTTGGGTTCGCCCGGCAGGCGCGAATCGGTCACGATGCGCTGCGTGGCGTTGCGCAGGCCCGCAGCGCCGCCCTCGAACAGCGGAATGGTGTTGTTGTAGCTCTTGGACATCTTGCGGCCGTCCAGGCCCGGCAAGGTCGCGACCTCCTCGGCGATCACCACCTCGGGAAGGACGAAGAACTCGTTGCCGTACAGGTGGTTGAAACGCTGCGCGATGTCGCGCGCCATCTCCAGGTGCTGGACCTGGTCGCGCCCGACCGGCACCTGGTTGGCGTTGAACAGCAGGATGTCGGCGGCCATCAGGACCGGATACGAGAACAGCCCCATGGTCACGCCGTCATCCGGCTCGACGCCCTTGGCGGCGTTCTGGTCCACCGACGCCTTGTAGGCGTGCGCGCGGTTCATCAGGCCCTTGGGGGTCACGCAGGTCAGCAGCCAGCACAGCTCGGGGATTTCCGGGATGTCCGACTGGCGATAGAACGTGACGCGTTCGGGGTCCAGCCCCGCGGCCAGCCAGGTCGCGGCGAGTTCCAGCCGCGAACGCGCCACCCGCGCCGGATCGTCGCACTTGATCAGCGCGTGATAGTCGGCCAGGAAGAAGAACGCGTCCACGCCCGGCTGGGTGCTGGCCTGGATGGCGGGGCGGATCGCGCCCGCGTAATTGCCCAGGTGCGGCGTGCCGGTGGTGGTGATGCCGGTGAGGACTCGGGTATTCATGGAGGACTGCTAGGCTGTGGATCGAAGGGCACAGTTTACCGTGCCCCCGGCGAGCGCATTCAAAGCAGCGCCAGCACTGGCGCGGCCAATGCGCAGGCGCCGCCCGCGCCCAGGGCCGCGCGCGGCCAGAACGTCAGGAACCAGATCAGCAGCAGGCCGGCCAGGCTCAGGATGCCGATCCATTCGACGGTGCCGTAGTTCCATCCCCACGCGCCCGCCGATGCCCACAGCGACAGCGCCAGGCCCAGCCACCCCAGGCTGCGCAGCGCCAGGCGGCGACGCCTGGGCAACACCCGGTCGAAGACGTCTTCGTAATGGCGGTCCATGCCCAGCGACAGGGCGGCAAAGCCCGCGTAAGCGAGGCAGAAGGCAGTGGCATTCAGCATGATGGGATCACCTCGTCTCGCCCACCGCGGCGGCCGCCGCATCGCGCGCGGGCGCCATGCGCGATACGGCCGCGGGCCGGGCGCGCGGCGGCGCGGCCGCGGCGGCCTTGCGCGCCGCCCGCCAAGCCATCCAGGCCAGCAAGGCGGCGCACGCCAGGGCGGTCAGATCGAAGCCGGCCATGACCCAGTCGCCCGCCGGCAGCGACACCCCCAGGTGGCGCCGGGTCGTCCACAGGTTCAGGACCGGCAGCGCGGCGGCCATGAATGCTGCCAGCGCCAGCAGGTCGCGCCACTTGCGCCGGCGCGCCACCGCCGCGTACAGGCCGCACAGCAGCCACGCGCCGAAGAAAATCCGGACTTCCCATTGCGCATGCTGCGGCAGCGCCGCCGGCAACAGGCGGTTGGCCCAGAAGAACGCCGCCACGGCCACGCAAAGGCCCGCGATGCTGCCGGCGTTCAGCGCGTCGACCAGCCGCAGCGCGAGCGACTCGCGCCCCGCCGCCTTCTGGCGGCGCTTGGCGATCCACAGCGCCAGGCCGGTTCCCACCATGGCGGTTCCCGCCAGGCTCACCAGGAAATACAGCCAGCGCAGCACGGGTTCGGCGAACAGGCCCAGGTGCAGCCCGACGATGGTGCCGGCGGTGGCCGCCACGGCGCTTTCCTTGGCGTCCTGGCTGCGCAATTGCCCGGTCACGCCATCGAAGGTGATGGTCGGCGCCATGCGCCCGTAGGCGATGCGCTCGCTGGTCGAGCGCGTCATGCTGACCGTGGCCGAAGCGTCGCCCGGATTGTTGACCACGATACGGCCGGGCTTGCCGCCATCCCACTCGGCCCGCGCCTGGGCCGCCAGCCCGGCCAGCGGCGCCAACGGCGCCGGCCGGTCCTGGAGCGCGGTCTGGGCAAAGGCGGGGAACATCTCGTCGAAGAAGGCGCGCTCGCTGTCATAGGCGGCCAGGATGCCGGCCGGCATCAGCATGTACATGAAGATCACCAGCCCGCTGAAGGTGATCATGAGATGGAACGGCAGCCCCAGCACCGACAGCACATTGTGGCCGTCCATCCAGGCGCGCTGGCCGCCCTTGCGTGGCCGGAACGTGAAGAAATCGGTGAATATCTTCTTGTGGGTGATGATGCCGCTGACGATGGCCACCAGCATGAACATCCCGGCGATGCAGGCCAGCCAGCGCCCCCAGGGAAAGGCCATCTCCAGTTCGAAATGGAAGCGGTAGAAAAAATCGCCGCCGCGCGTCTGGCGCGCATGCAGCACGTCCCCGGTGGCGGGGTCGAGCGACACGCGCGTAAGGCCGCGCTCGCCCGGCTTGGGCTTGACGGCCGGATACGACAGCTGGATGGCGGGCGCGCGCGGGGTGGGCAGGGTCACGAACCAGCGCCGCGCATCGGGCGCGTGGGTTTGCAGATAGCGCTGCGCCACCGCGCTGGCCTGCTCGGCCGAAACCGGCGCGACATCGATCTCGGGTTGCATCCAGCGCGTGATCTCCGGCCGGAAGAACGCCAGCGTGCCGGTCAGGAACATCGCGAACAGCACCCAGCCGAAGATCAGCCCCGACCAGGTGTGCAGCCACGACATGGACTGGCGCAGCCCCTCCTCGCCCGCCGCCTTGGTACGCGCCGGTTTCATGCCCCTCCCGCGGCCTTGCCCAGCCAGTACAGCGCCAGCAGCGCCAGCGCGGGCAGCAGCACGCCGGCCCATGCGCGCCAGGCGTTGCGGGTGGCGAACACCCACAGCACGGCGCACGTATAGACGACGAACGACAGCATCAACGCGGCCACCACCGCATCGACGCGGCGCATGGGCAGCCACACGGCCAGGCAGGCCGCCGCCGCGCTGGACACGGCGTAGCCGCCCAGGATGGCGGCCAGGGCGCGCGAGGTCACGGCGACCCGGTAATGCAGCATGTGGGCACCGGCAGCGGGCGCTTTCATGTCAATCTCCTTCTTGGCCCGGCATCGGCGCGCCGTTCGCGATGCGCGCCGATAATTGGGAAATTTCAGAAATTATAATCATTCTTAATTGCATTTGCTGGACATCGGGGCCTGCCTCACCAGCGATAGCGCAAGCTGGCCTTGATCGAACGCTGGTAGCCATACCAGCACCACGAATCGGACAGGCACGAGCCGATGTACTCCTTGTCGAACAGGTTGGAGACGTTCAACGCCACCTGCATGCCCTTGAGTGCGGGGCTCGCCCGGCCCAGGTCGTAGTCGAGCATCATGTCCACCAGCGTCACCGAGGGCACCTTGAGCGTGTTGGTTTCGTTGGCGTACGAGCTGCCGATGTAGCGCACCCCCGCGCCCATGCCCAGGCCGGCCAGCGGTCCCTCCTGCAGTTGATAGCGGGCCCAGGCCGACGCCTGGTGCGCCGGCACGGCCACCGGCTTCTTGCCCTTGAGATCCAGCCCGGTCGTGTTCGGATAGGCCTTCTCGTATTCGTTGTCGAGGTACGAATAGGCGGCGATCAGGCTCAGGCCGCGCAGCGGTTCGGTCTTGGCCTCCAGTTCGATGCCGCGGGTGCGCACTTCGCCGGCCTGTATCGAGCAGCGCGAGACGCCGCACATATGGGTGGGATCCGGGTCGGTGGTGGGCAGGTTCTTGCGCCGGATGTCGAAGGCCGCCAGCGTGAGCAGCGTCGCCGAGCCAGGCGGCTGGTACTTCACGCCGACCTCGTACTGCTTGCCTTCGGTCGGCTTGAACGGCGTGTTGTTCCAGCCCGTGCCGGTCTGCGGTTCGAACGACTCGGCGTAGCTGGCGTACGGCGCCACGCCATTGTCGAAGTTGTAGATCGCGCCGACCCGGCCGGTGAACGCTTCGGCGGCGAGCGCCGAACTGCTGTGCGAGCCGTTGGCCAGGTTGTCGGTGCCGGTATGGGTGCGCGACCAGTCGTAGCGTCCGCCCAGCAACAAGGACAGGCGGTCCAGCCTGATCTGGTCCTGCAGGTAGAGGCCGGTCTGGTAGTTGTATTGGGTCTGGTCGGACGTGAACGGCGGCCGCTCGATACCCATGTGGTAGTCCGGGTCGAACACATCGAGCGGCGGCGCGCTGCCGTAGCCCGACAGGGTATCGGTCTGCACGCGCTGGTAGTCGAACCCCGCCAGCACGGTATGCGCCAGCGCCCCGGTATCGAAGCGCGCCTGCAGGTTGTTGTCGATCGTGAACGCATCCACGTCCACGTCGCTGATGGCCAGGCCGCGCTGCGAGTAGCGGTAGTCCTTGTCGAGGTAGCCGTAGTTGCTGTTGCTGGCGCCGTAGATGCTGCGATAGACGCCCTCGGCATGCTGGAAACGCAGGTTCTGCGAGGCCTTGAAGGTATCGTTGAAGCGATGTTCCAGTTGATAGCCCAGCGCATAGCTGCGGCGGTCGCTCTTTTCGAAATCGGCGTCGCCGTCGTAGTGGTTCGGGCCCAGCCGCCTGCCGTCGGGCGCCGACAACAGCGTACGCATCGCCGAGATCGATCCGTATGAACCCATGTCGGGGTCGCGCTGGAAGTTCGTCAGCACGGTCAGCGTGGTATCCGCGCCGGGCCGCCACGTGAACGACGGCGCAATGAAGTAGCGGCGTTCCCTGGTGTGATCCACCTGGCCATCGGACATATAGGCCGCGCCGGTTACCCGGTACAGGAAGCGCCGGTCCTCGTCCACCGGGCCGGAGAAATCCATGTTGACCCGCCGGAAATCGAAATTGCCCGCCTGCACTTCGATCTCGCGCAAGGGCTCGTCCAGGGGACGCTTGCTGACCTGGTTGACCACGCCGCCCGGGCCGCCCTGGCCATACAGCACGGAAGCCGGCCCCTTGAGCACATCGACCCGTTCGAGCCGGTAGGCGTCGACCTGGGGCAAGGCGTCGCGGCCGCCGAACACGCGCATGCCGTCCAGATACGTGGCGGCGGAAAAGCCGCGCACGCTGAACTGGTCCAGCCGCGTCGCGGTCGCGCCGCGCGTCTCTGTGGCCACGCCGGCGGTATAACGCAGCACCTGGTTCAACGTCTGGGCGCCCTGCTCGGTTATCTGGTCGCGGGTCACCACAGAAATCGATTGCGGCGTTTCGATCAGCGGCGTATCGGTCTTGGTGCCGCTCAGGCTGGCGCTGGCGATGTAGCCTGCCGTGGGCGCCAGCGCCCCCTCCAGGCCCAGCACCGTCACCGGCGCCAGCGTCTGCGCATCGCCGCCGCGCGGCAATTGCGCCAACGACCAGTTGTTGCCGCCGCTGGCTCGGGCCTGCAGGCCCGAGCCAGCCAGCAGCGCCATGAATCCGTCGCGCACGCCGTACACGCCCTGCAGGCCCGCCGTGCTGCGCCCCTGCACCAGGGCCGGGTCGAACGACAGCACGACGCCGGCACGGCGCGCGAAGCGGGTCAGCGCATCGGCCAGCGGTCCGGCCGCGATTTCATAATGCTGGGCGCTGGCGGCGGGCGCCTGCGCGCGGACGCTGCCCGGGCTGCCCACCGCGACGGCGCACAAGGCGGCCGCAAGGATGCATGGCGACAGGCGCCAGGACGGATGCTTCTGACTGCGAGAAAACACGGAACTCTCCTATGCGTTAGCTTCTTCCATGAGCTATTCCGCGCGGGAAAGCCGAATCTGCAGGTACGGCGGCGATTATTTTGTAACCGCGCTCAGGCCGCGCGCGGCGTCACGCTGAGCCAGTACGCGGTGTGGCGGCGAATCTCGATGGGCAGGCTCTGGCGCGCGGCGGCCAACGCGCGCTCGGCGTCGTCGAGCGGAAACACGCCCGACACACGCAGCCCCGCCACCGCCGGGTCGACCCGGATGACGCCGACCCGGTAGCGCGCCAATTGCGCCGCCAGGCGGTCCAGCCGCCAGCCATGCACCACCAGCAGGCCGTCCTCCCAGGCGCTTTCGTCGGCGGCGACACGGCCGCGCAGCGGCGCGCCTGCGCCATCCAGACGCAGCGACTCGCCCGCCTCGCCGCGGTGCCATGGCTCGTGCGGCGCACTGGCCACCCGCACGCTGCCGGCATACACGCCGATGCGCGCCGAGCCGCCGGCGCGGCGCACGCCGAAGCGCGCCTGCTCGGCCAAGGCCATGCCGTATCCGGTATCGACCCGCAGCGCCGGCTGGGCCGCGCCACTGCGCACATCCACCAGTATTTCGCCGCGCAACAGCGCGACGGCGCGCCGGGCCGCGTCGATACGCAGGCGGACGGCGCTGTCGCTGGCAAGCACCAGGCGCACGCCAGGGCCGGGCATGATCTGGCGCCGCTCCCCCACGCCGGTGCTGGCATCGGCCGCCAGGCGCTGCCAGGGAGTCCAGGAATATGCGCCGGCGCCGGCCGCGGCGCCGACGCCCAGGCCCGCCAGCAGGCGCAGCACCTGCCGGCGCGACGGGCCGCGGCTGCCCAGGTCCGGCAGGATGGCCAGCGCCGGCTCGGCCGGCGCGCGGCGGATATCCGCCGCCAGGGCCGCGACGCGGTCCCACGCGCGCTGATGCGACTGGTCGAGCGCCAGCCAGGCGCGACAGGCCTCGTGTTCGGCACTGGCGGCGCAACCGGACTGCAGCCGCACCCACCAGGCGATGGCCTGCCGGGCGACCGCGTCGGGCGCCGCCGGCCTACTCATGGAATGCCGCATAACAAGCGCTCATGGCGCGCAGCATGTATTGCTGCACCGAACTGAGCGAAATGCGCAGGCGTTGTGCGATCTCGGCATAGCCCAGCCCTTCGAGCTGCGACATCAGGAACACCGCGCGAGCGCGCGGCGGCAAGCCATCGAGCAGGCGATCAAGCTGGGCCAGCGCCTGCAGCAGCTCGGCCTGCTGTTGCGGCGAAGGCGCGTGTCCGGGCGGCTGCGCCGCCAGGTATTCGAGATAGGCGTGCTCCAGCGCCGCGCGGCGCTGGTGATCGATGACCAGGCCCTTGGCGATCGTGGCCAGCAAGGCGCGCGCCTGCTCCATGCGCACCGACTTGCGCCCCTGGATCACGCGCACGAACACGTCTTGCGTCAGGTCCTCGGCGCGGTGCGGACAGCCCAGCCGCCGCCGCAGCCACCCGGCCAGCCAGGACTGGTGCTGGCGGTACAGGCCCTCCACCGCGACGGCGTCGGCGGCGGGGCGGGCGGAGTGCGAAGTGATCAGGCTGGCAGGCACAACGGCAAACCCATCGGGGCGGCGATGATAGGACGATCAAACGCTGGATATTAATTGATAATTACTTGCATTATCAATACCGATTGACGCGGCTGCCCCGCCGGGCATCGCGCGGTGTTTGCGCACCGGCCGTCCAAGGGCTGCCGGCGGCACCTCCATTAATACCTTTAAGGTATCTAAAAAGAACATAATTAATATTGGACGCCCAGGGGAATTGATCCTAATCTTCGTTCGCACCCCGCAAGTTCGATCGAGGAGACAACAAAGACATGGATACGCAAACCGCCCTGGAAGTCAGGCCCCTGACCGGCTCCTGCGGCGCCGAAATATTCGGCGTCGATCTTTCGCGAACGCTGTCCGCCGATATCGTCAAGGCCATACGCCAGGCGCTGCTGGACCACAATGTCATTTTCTTTCGCGAGCAGGCCCTCACGCCCGAGCAGCATCGCGCATTCACCCGCCAGTTCGGCGAAGTGGTCGTCAATCCGGTGTACACCCATGTGGAAGGCTATCCGGACATCATGCCGGTCATCAAGGAGCCGAACGACCGCTACAACATCGGCGATACGTGGCACTCCGACATGTCCTATATGCAGGAGCCCCCGCTGGGCTCGGTGCTCTATGGGCGCGACATCCCCGAATATGGCGGCGATACCTTGTTTGCCAATATGTACCTGGCCTATGAGCTGCTGCCCGACGCCTTGAAGCAGATGATCGACGGCCGCCGGGCCTACCATTCCGACCGCTACCTCACCTCGCGCATCAGCGAACGCAATGCGGGCCGCTCGACCCGCCTGAAGGCCGACGCCGACGCCCAGGAGAACCTGGCCCTGCATCCCATGGTGCGCACGCACGAGGAAACCGGCCGCAAGTGCCTGTACGTCAACTTTCCCTTCACGTGGCAAATCGAAGGATTGAGCCGCGAGGAAAGCCTGCCCCTGCTGAACCAGCTCTACGCCCATGCGGCGCGGCCCGAGCTTGCCTGTCGCTTCCGCTGGCGCAAGGGTTCGCTGGCCTTCTGGGACAACCGCTGCACCATGCACTATGCCTGCAACGACTACCAGGGCAAGCGGCGCGAAATGCATCGCATGACCATCGCCGGCGGCCGTCCGCAATGACGCTGGCGCAAGGGTACACGCTGATCACCGGCGCCACCCGCGGCATCGGGCGCGCCATCGCCGAGCTGCTGGCGGCCCGCGGCGAACCCGTCATGGGCATTGCGCGCAGCGGCGACGCCGGCTTTCCCGGCCCGCTGCTGCAAGCCGACCTGCTCGATGCCGCCCAGCGGCGCGACGTGCTGCGCGAAGCGGCCTCGCATGGCGTGCTGCGGCTGGTCAACAACGCCGGATTCAATCAAATGCAGCCGCTGGGCGAGATCACCGACGCAGCCACGTCGGCGATCCTGGAGCTGAACATCGCGGTCGCCATCGATGCGGCGCAGGCGGTGCTGCCCGGCATGACCGAGGCCGGCGTGGGCCGCATCGTCAACATCGCCAGCCGTTCACTGCTCGCGCGGCCCGGCGGCAGCGTCTATTCGGCCGCCAAGGCCGCCATGGTCGGCCTGACCCGGTCCTGGGCGCTCGAGCTGGCCACACGCGGCATTACGGTCAACTGCGTGGCGCCGGGCCCCGTGGCGACGGAGATGTTCCAACGCAACAATCCGCCCGAGCTGGCGCGCAGCCGTGCGCTGGTGGAGGCCATACCGGTGGCGCGCCTGGGCACGCCGGAGGAGATCGCCCACGCCGCCGATTACTTCCTCGCACCCCACGCGGCCTACACGACGGGACAGACCCTGTTCGTCTGCGGCGGCGCGAGCATCAGCCAGATCAAACTGTAGGGAGCCTGGCGCCCGCCAGGCATGACATAACAAAGCCACCTCAGGAGACACGTCATGACCTTCAGCACGCTTCGGGCGCAAGCCTGTCTTGCCGCCCTGCTGGCGCTGGCCGGCGCGAGCGGCGCCATGGCCGCCGGCTACCCCGCCCAGCCCATCCGCCTCATCGTGCCCTACGCGGCCGGCGGCACCACCGACCTGATCGCGCGGCTGGTGGGCCAGCACATGGGCGCCAGGCTGGGCCAGCCCGTCATCGTCGAGAACAAGGCCGGCGCGGGCGGCAATATCGGCACCGAGCAGGTCTCGCGCGCGACGCCGGACGGATACACCCTGCTGCTGGGCACGGCGGGCAACATGACGGTGAACCAGTCCATCTACAAGGACATGGCGTTCGACCCGAACAAGGACTTCCAGCCGATCTCCCTGATCGCCACCCTGCCCAACCTGATGGTGGTCAACAAGAACGTGCCCGCCAAGACCGCGAAGGAGTTCGTGGCCTGGGCCAAGGAGAACCCCAGGACCGTGTTCTTCGCCTCCTCCGGGGTCGGCTCGACCACCCACCTGACGGGCGAACTGTTCAACATGGCGACCGGCCTGCGCATGGAACATGTGCCCTACAAGGGCAGCGGACCGGCCCTGATAGACCTGGTCGGCGGCACCGGCCCGGTCGTCATGTTCGACAACATGCCCTCGGCGATCTCTCTGGTGCGCGACGGCTCGCTGCGCGCCCTGGCCGTCACCGGCCCGGACCGCGAGAGCAGCGCCAAGGATATCCCCACCGTGAAGGAGTCGGGCTACCCCGACTTCGACGTGGTGACCTGGTTCGGCCTCTTCGCGCCCGCCGGCACGCCCGCCGACGTCGTGCAGAAACTGAACCGGACCGTGCAGGAGGTCGTGCACAGCCCGCAGGTCAGCAAGCGCCTGAGCGAGCTGGGCGCCACGCCAAAGACGAATTCCCCGCAGGAGTACGCGGCCATCATGAAGGACGACACCGCGAAATGGGCCAAGGTGGTCAAGACCGCCAATATCGTCAAGCCGTGAGGCGCGGCCGGCCGGCCGCCGCGCGGCTAGCCGGCGCTCTCGCCGGTACGGACCAGTTCGCGCACGTGCCGCACCCACGCGTCGAGGCTGCGGCTGGAGTCCTGGTGGCGCCAGCAGACCGTGGAGCTCACGCGCGTCGTGGCTTCGGCGAAAGGACGCGTGACGACGCCGTCGATATGCACCATGCGCGAGGTCTCCGGAATGATGCATACCCCCACCCCCGCCAGCACCAGGCCCATGCCCGCATGGATCGTGCCGACTTCCTCGCAAGCCTTGACCGGCACGTCGTGCGCGCGCAGGAACGCCGCGATGGTGCCGTGCAGGCCCACGTCGCCGCGCAGGGCGCGAAACAGGATCAGCGGCTGGTCGCGCAGGCTATGCACCGACACATGGCGCTTGCGCGCCAGCGGGTGCCCGCTGGGCAGGGCCAGGACGAACCCCTCCTCGAAGATGGGCAGCGTGGCGATTTCAGGGTGCCGCACGGTGGGCCGATAGATGCCGGTGTCGATCTGGCCGGAAAGCAGCGCGCTTTCCTTGTCGGCCACCGTGACCTCGCGCAGCGAGACGGCTATGCCGGGGTGCTTCTGCCTGAAGCCCGGCAGCACCCTGGGCAGCAGGGAATAGGCCAGCGAGTGGACGAAACCGATCACGATACGACCCGTGCGCCCCTGCCCGGCCTCGCGGGCCTCGAAGACCGCCTCGTCGGCGGCCGCGACGATCTGCGCGGCGCGCTGGGCAAACGCCAAGCCCGCATCGGTGAGCGAGACGCCGCGCGTGCCGCGGTAGAACAGCGTGGCGCCGACCTGCTCTTCGAGATCGCGTATCTGGCGCGACAACGGCGGTTGCGCGATACCCAGCCTGCTGGCGGCCCGGCCAAAGTGCAGGGTCTCCGCGAGCATCAAAAAATAGCGCAAATGGCGCAATTCCATGGCAGGCCACCGAACGGCTGGAACTAGGGCAATGCATTTAACCACAGCGGCCCTGGCGCCGCCCACCCATACCGAGAGGAGTTATCCATGACGGCTGCCAACCGAACAGCCCTGGTCACCGGCGCCGCGCGCGGCATCGGCCTTGCGATCGCCACCCGCCTGGCGCTGGATGGCCACCCGGTCATCATGCTCGATGCCAGCCCGGACGTGCTGGCCAGCGCGGACGAACTGGCCGGCCGCGGCCTGCGCGCGCGTGGCATGCAGCTGGACATCTCGGACGAACAGGCGGTGCGCGACCTGCCCCGGCAATGCGGCCTGTGGTGGGAGAACCTGGCCATCGTGGTGAACAATGCCGGCATTTCCCCCAAGCACGAGGGACGCAAGCGCAAGGTGGCGGAGATGCCGCTGGACGAATGGCGCCGGGTGCTGGAGGTCAATCTCACCGGCACGTTCCTGGTCACGCAGACCTGCCTGCCGGCGCTCATCGCCGCCGGCTGGGGCCGCGTCATCATGATCACCAGCCAGGCGGCGCGCACGCGCACGCCCGTGCCGGGCGCCCATTATTCGGCGACCAAGTCCGGCATGACGGGCCTGGCCCGGGTGCTGGCCGGCGAGGTGGCCGAACACGGGATCACGGTCAATTGCGTGGCGCCGGGCCGCATCCAGTCGGCCATGACGGCCGAGGCCGGCGGCGCGGTCAACGCCAGCCATTCGGCCACGGTGCCGCTGGGACGCCTGGGCCTGCCGGAGGAAGTCGCCGCCACGGTAGCCTTCCTGGCGTCCGATGGCGCGGGCTACACCACGGGCGCCACCATCGATGTGAACGGCGGCAGCTTCATGCTGTAGGGCGACGCGCCGCTACAGCGTCACGGCCAGCCGGCGCTCGGCCTCGAGGTATTCGCGCGACTGCATCTCCAGGATGCGCGACACCGTGCGATGGAACTCGTTGGCCAGCGCGCCTTCGGTATAGAGCTGCTCGGGCTCGACTTCGGCCGACATGATCAGCTTGACCTTGTGGTCGTAGAACACGTCGATCAGCCACGTGAAGCGCCGCGCCTCGGAAGCCTGGCGCGGCCCCATGCGCGGCACGTCCGAAAGGATCACCGCGTGGAAGCGGTTGGCCAGTTCCAGGTAGTCGTTCTGGGAGCGCGGGCCGCCGCACAGCGTCGCGAAATCGAACCACACGACCGAGCCCGCCAGCGCCTGGGCGCGGATTTCGCGATGCTCGATGTGCAGCACCGGATCCTGCGGCGCGGTATCGGACAGCTGCGCGAATGCGTGCTCGAGCGCCCGCCTGGCCTGGTCATCGAGCGGCGTGTGATAGCACTGCACCTGTTCCAGCGAACGGCGCCGATAGTCGATGCCGGCGTCCACGTTCAGGACATCCATGCGCTTCTGGATCAACGCAATGGCGGGCAGGATGCGGTCGCGATGCAGGCCATCGGGATACAGCGTGGACGGTTCGTAGTTGGACGTCATCACGAACGAAGTGCCGTGCTCGAACAGCTTGAGCAACAGGCGATACAGGATCATCGCATCGGCGACGTCCGAGACATGGAACTCGTCGAAACAGATCAGGCGGTAGCGGCGGGCCAGGCGGCGCGCCACTTCGTCCAGCGGATCCTGGGTGCCCTTGACCTCCTCGAGCTCGCGATGCACGCCGCGCATGAATTCGTGGAAATGCAGGCGCGTCTTGCGCACTACCGGCACGGTGGCATAGAAGGCATCCATCAGGAAGCTCTTGCCGCGCCCCACTCCCCCCCACAGATACACGCCGCGCGGCACGTCGGGGCGGTTGAGCAGCTTCTTCAGGGCGTTCGAGCGCAGGGCCTTGAAGCGGACCCATTCATCGTAGTAGCGCTGCAGGCGTTCGACGGCCTGCAATTGCGCCTCGTCGGGCTGATAGCCGCGTTCCGCCAGGGCGTGTTCGTAGTATTCGCGGACGTTCATGTCGCAACCGGAAAATCCAAAACAAAGGGGCGGATTGCACAACCCGCCCCAGGCCAAGCCGGGAAGCCCCGGAGCCTGCTGGCCCCGGGACGCCTGATCAGAAGTTCAGGGTGCGCTTGTCGACCGCCAGCGCGGCTTCCTTCACCGCTTCCGACAGGGTCGGGTGAGCGTGGCAGATGCGGGCGATGTCCTCGGCGGCGCCGCGGAACTCCATGATGGTCACGGCTTCGGAGATCAACTCCGACGCCATCGGACCGATGATATGAACACCCAGGACTTCGTCGGTCTTGGCATCGGCGATCACCTTGGCAAAACCGGTGGTGTCGCCCAGCGCGCGCGCGCGGCCGTTGGCCATGAACGGGAACGAACCGGCCTTGTACTCGCGGCCTTCGGCCTTGAGCTGCTGCTCGGTCTTGCCCACCCAGGCGATTTCCGGCGAGGTGTAGATCACCCACGGCACGGTGGCGAAGTTGACGTGTCCGTGCTGGCCGGCAATGCGCTCGGCCACCGCGACGCCCTCTTCCTCGGCCTTGTGCGCCAGCATCGGGCCGCGCACCACGTCGCCCACCGCCCACACGTTGGGCAGGTTGGTCTTGCAGTCTTCGTCGACGGCGATGAAGCCGCGCTCGTCCAGCTTCAGGCCCACGGCTTCGGCATTGAGGCCGCCGGTGTAAGGCACGCGGCCGATGGAGACGATCAGCTTGTCCACCACCAGCTTCTGGTCGGCGCCCTTGGCGTCGACGTACGGCACGGTGATCGACTTGGCCGTGGCCTTGATCTCGCCGATCTTCACGCCGGTCTGGATGTCCAGGCCCTGCTTGGCGAAGGACTTGAGGGCTTCCTTGGCCACCTGTTGGTCGGCGGCGGCGAGGAAGTCGGGCATCGCCTCCAGAATGGTGACCTCGGCGCCCAGGCGGCGCCACACGCTACCCATTTCGAGGCCGATCACGCCCGCGCCGATCACGCCCAGCTTCTTGGGCACGGCGCCGATGTTCAGCGCGCCATCGTTGGACAGGATGTTCTTTTCGTCAAAGGGCAGGCCGGGCAGTTCGCGCGCCGACGAGCCGGTGGCCACGATGACATGCTTGGCAACCAGGTCGGCGTCGGTGGTGCCGGTGACCTTGATGGACCAGCCACCGTCGACCTGGCCGGCAAACGCGCCCTTGCCGTGAAAATACGTGACCTTGTTCTTCTTGAACAGGTACAGGATGCCGTCGTTGTTCTGCTTGACCACCGTGTTCTTGCGGCCGATCAGCGTGTCCAGCTTGAGGCTGACGCCCTTGACTTCGATGCCGTGCTCGGCGAAGTGGTGGTTGGCCTGTTCGTAGTGCTCGGACGACTGCAGGAGCGCCTTGGACGGAATGCAGCCCACGTTGGTGCAGGTGCCGCCGGGAGCGGGGCCGCCCTGGCCGTTCTGCCAGGCGTCGATGCAGGCCACCGACATACCGAGTTGGGCGGCGCGGATCGCGGCGATGTACCCGCCGGGGCCGGCACCGATGACGACGACGTCGAATTGTTTGGACATAGTGTTCTCGCGATGAGAGAAATTTGAAACCGCCTACCGCGCGGCCGCCAGGACGCAGGTCCGCGGGCATGCTGGATCCGGACAGCCGCGCGCATGGCGCGGCCCGGACGGGCAGGCTAATAGAACCGGATTCGACGAAACCGGCAGGGCCGCCGGGCCGGCCGCGATGGCGGCCTGGCCCGTGGCGGCAGCGACAGAAGAAGGCATTCCTCTCTCGCCTTGACGCCGATTACAGATCCAGCAACAGGCGTTGCGGGTCTTCCAGCGCTTCCTTCATGGCCACCAGGCCCAGCACGGCTTCGCGGCCGTCGATGATGCGGTGGTCATAGGACATTGCCAGGTAGTTGATCGGCCGGATGACGATCTGGCCGTTCTCCACCACCGGGCGTTCCTTGGTGGCGTGGATGCCCAGGATGGCCGCCTGCGGCGGGTTGATGATGGGCGTGGACAGCATCGAGCCGAACACCCCGCCGTTGGAGATCGAGAACGTGCCGCCGGTCATTTCCTCGATGCCCAGCTTGCCGTCCGCGGCGCGCTTGCCGAAGTCGGCGATGGTCTTCTCGATCTCGGCGATGGTCAGCTGGTCGGCGTTGCGCAGGATGGGCACCACCAGGCCACGCGGGGTGCCGACGGCGATGCCGATGTCGAAGTAGCCGTGGTAGATGATGTCCTTGCCGTCGACCGAGGCGTTGAGCACCGGATACTTCTTCAGCGCGGCAACGGCGGCCTTGACGAAGAACGACATGAAGCCCAGCTTGACGCCGTGCTCCTTCTCGAACTTGTCCTTGTAGCGGGCGCGCAGGTCCATCACGGCCTGCATGTTGACTTCGTTGAACGTCGTCAGGATGGCGTTCTCGGCTTGCGATTGCAGCAGGCGCTCGGCGATGCGGGCGCGCAGGCGGCTCATCGGCACGCGCTGCTCGGGGCGGCCGTCCAGCGACAGCGTGGGCGGCGCCACCGGCGCGGCGGCCTTGGCGGCGGGCGCGCTGCCCGCAGCCAGGGCGTCGCCCTTGGTGACGCGGCCGTCGCGGCCGGTGCCGGCCACGCTGGCCGCGTCCACGCCCTTCTCGGCGAGGATCTTGGCGGCGGCCGGCGAGGCCACGCCGCTGGCGGCGCTGCTGGCCGCGGCGGGCGCGGCCGCGGCGGGAGCGGCGGCGGCCGGCGCGGCGGCCGGCGCTTCGGCGGCGGCGGGCGCCGCGGCAGCCTTGGCGGCAGTGTCGATGCGGGCAATGACTTCGCCCGAGGTCACGGTGCTGCCGTCACCCTTGACGATTTCGGACAGCACGCCCGAGGACGGGGCCGGCACTTCCAGCACCACCTTGTCGGTCTCGATTTCGATCAGGATTTCGTCGGCCTCGACCGCGGCGCCCGCCTGCTTCTTCCAGGTCAGCAGCGTGGCTTCCGAAACCGATTCGGACAGTTGAGGGACGAGAACGTCGGTAATAGCCATAGTGATGAATTCCGTAAAGTTAGTGTTCTATGTCAGCGGCTGTTGTTACTTGGTCAGCATGAAGCCCTTGTACTTGGCGGCGAAGGCCTGCTCGATGAGCGCCTTCTGCTGCTCCTGGTGCTTGGCCAGGTAGCCCACCGCCGGCGAGGCCGAGGCGGCGCGGCCCGCGTAGCCCAGCTTCTGACCGTCGGCCATGTTTTCGTACAAATGGTGCTGCACATAGAACCACGGGCCCTGGTTCTGCGGCTCGTCCTGCACCCAGACCACCTCGGTGGCCTTGGAGTACTTGCGCAGCTCGGTCTCGAACGCCTTGTGCGCGAACGGGTACAGCTGCTCGACGCGGACAATCGCCACGTGGTCGGCGCCACGCTCGCGGCGGGCGTTGACCAGGTCGTAGTAAACCTTGCCCGAGCAGGCCAGCACGCGCTTGACCGAAGCGGCCTTGATCGACTCGTCGACCTCGCCGATCACCGGGCGGAAGCTGCCGCCGGCCAGATCGGTCAGGGGCGAGCCGGCATCCTTGTTGCGCAGCAGGGACTTGGGCGTGAAGATGACCAGCGGCTTGCGGAACGGGCGGATCATCTGGCGACGCAGCAGGTGGAAAATCTGCGCGGCCGAGGTCGGCTGGACCACCTGGATGTTGTGGTCGGCGCACAGCTGCAGGAAGCGCTCGATGCGGCCCGACGAGTGCTCCGGACCCTGGCCTTCGTAGCCGTGCGGCAGCATCAGGGTCAGGCCCGACTGGCGGCCCCACTTGGCTTCGCCAGCGGTGATGAACTGGTCGATGACGACCTGCGCGCCGTTGACGAAGTCGCCGAACTGCGCTTCCCAGATGGTCAGCGTGTTGGGTTCGGCCGACGAGTAGCCGTATTCGAATGCCAGCACCGCCTCTTCGGACAGGACCGAGTCGATCACGGTGAACGGCGCCTGCCCTTCCGAGACGTTCTGCAGCGGCACGTAGAAGCCGTCGTTCCAGCGCTCGCGGTTCTGGTCGTGCAGCACCGCGTGGCGGTGCGTGAACGTGCCGCGGCCCGAGTCCTGGCCGGTGATGCGCACGGCGTAGCCCGAGGCCACCAGCGTGGCGAAGGCCAGGTGCTCGCCCATGCCCCAGTCGAGGTTGACCTCGCCCTTGGCCATGTTGCGGCGATCGTTGAGCAGCTTGGCGACCAGCGGATGCACCGTGAAGCCCTCGGGCACGGTGGTAATGCGCTCGCCGATGCGCTTGAGTTCGGCCAGCGGCACGGCGGTATCGGCCTGGTCGGTCCACTTGGCGCCCAGGAACGGCGACCAGTCGATGGCGTACTTGCTCTTGTAGTCGGTCAGCACCGGCTCGATGGTGCGCTGGCCGTCTTCCATCAGCTGGCGGTAGTCCTTGACCATCTGGTCGGCATCGCCCTCGGCCAGCACGCCCTGCGTGGTCAGCTTGTCGGCGTACAGCTTGCGGGTGCCGGGGTGGTGGCCGATGCGCTTGTACATCAGCGGCTGCGTCAGCGAGGGGGTGTCCTGCTCGTTGTGGCCCAGCTTGCGGAAGCAGACGATGTCGATCACCACGTCGTGGCGGAACTGCATCCGGTAGTCCAGCGCCAGGCGGGTGGCGAACACCACGGCCTCGGGATCGTCGCCATTGACGTGGAACACCGGCGCTTCGATCATCTTGACCACGTCGGTGCAGTACAGCGTCGAGCGCGAGTCGCGCGGGTCCGAGGTGGTGAAGCCGATCTGGTTGTTGATGACGATGTGCAGCGTGCCGCCCGTGCCGTAGCCGCGCGTCTGCGCCAGGTTCAGCGTTTCCATCACCACGCCCTGGCCCGCGAAGGCGGCGTCGCCGTGCACCAGCACCGGCAGCACCTGCTTGCCCTCGCCATCGCCGCGGCGTTCCTGGCGTGCGCGGGCGCTGCCCTCGACCACCGGGTTGACGATTTCCAGGTGCGAGGGGTTGAAGGCCAGCGACAGGTGCACCGGGCCGCCGCGCGTGGAGACGTCGCTGGAGAAACCGTTGTGGTACTTCACGTCGCCGTCGGTCAGGCCTTCGGCGTGCTTGCCTTCGAACTCGGCAAACAGGTCGCCGGGCATCTTGCCCATGATGTTGACCAGCAGGTTCAGGCGGCCGCGGTGGGCCATGCCGACCACGATTTCCTGCACGCCCGATTCGCCGGCGTGGTTGACCACCTCGTCCATCGAGGCGATGAAGCTCTCGCCGCCTTCCAGCGAAAAGCGCTTCTGGCCCACGTACTTGGTGTGCAGGTAGCGCTCGAGCCCTTCGGATTCGGTCAGCTGCTGCAGGATGTGGCGCTTTTCCTCGGTGGAGAACACCGGCGCGCTGAAAGTCGACTCGAGGCGCTGCTGGATCCAGCGCTTGGCGGCCGGATCGGAAATATGCATGAACTCCGCGCCCACCGAGCGGCAATACGTGTCGCGCAGCGCCTTCAGGATGTCGCGCAGCGTCATGGTGCTGGCGGTCGTGAAGTAGGTGTTGGTGGCGGAGTAGGTCTGGTCCAGGTCGGCTTCGGTCAGGCCGTAGAACGCCGGATCCAGTTCGGGAATGCTGGGGCGTTCCTGGCGCTTGAGCGGGTCCAGGTCGGCCCAGCGCGAGCCCAGCGAACGGTAGGCGGCGATCAGCGACTGCACCGACACCTGCTTGGAGGCCACCGACAGGTCGGGCTCGGCGGCGCGCTGCACGAAGGCATTGGCGCGGGCGCGTTGCGCAAACGATTCTACGATGGGAGCGTGGGCCTGGTCGCGGGTGGCTTCCTGGCCATCGGTGGCGGGCGAGTGCTGCAGCTGGTCGAAATATTCACGCCAGTTGTCGGGCACCGAGCCGGGATTGTCGAGATACGATTCGTAGAGCTCTTCGACGTACGGGGCGTTACCCCCGAACAGATAGGAGGTGGATAGGGATTCTGATTCCGTAGACATAAGTCGCTTCACCTTGACGAGTGCTTCACTCGATACGATGCAGGAAAACCTTCCGCGACACGGGCTTCCCGTTTAGCGGATAGCAGGGGCAGAAGGCACGTACAAGCCTCGAAAGCCGTATAGGCGCAGTATACCCCTTGAGTCTGCGGCCGTCTTGCTGCAACGGCGTGACAGGGCCGAGCTTGCGGCATGCCCTCATTCCGGCCCAGAATACCTCTCGCAACGCCGCGCATGTCGCGTCGATTGCCGGGCAATATCGGCAATCGACGCGGGCCGGATCGCCTCACCCTGTGTCGCGAAAACGACGCCGGGCCGACGGGCCTGGCTAAGCCTGTTCCGGCCGGGTCCGCACCACCCGGCGATAAATCCATACGGCCACCGCCGCGAAAACCACAAAACCCAGCCATTCCGCGGTCGGGCCGAAGCCCGCGCCGACCACCGCCAGGGGCGCCTCGTCGCCAGTGGCCCCGATGACGGCTGCCAGCAGCACCCCCACCAGGCTCTCGCCCACGATCAAGCCCGAGGCAACCAGCACGCCGCGGCGATTGGGCCCTTCGGCGTAGCGCTCGTAGGCCTGTCCGGCGGCGGCGGCCCGGCGGCGCAGCGCCCCCTCGAGCAGCCAGGCCAGCATCGCCCCGACCACGATGGGCGCGCTGGCCGACGGCGGCAGGTAGATGCCGATGCCGACCGCCAGCACCGGCAGGCGCGCCACCCGGCAGGTGCGCCGCAGCACCTGGTCGATCACGATCAGCGCCACGCCCACGCCCATGCCGATCAGGATCATGGTCCAGTTCAATTGATGGGTGAAGATGCCTTGCGCGATGGCCAGCATCAGCGTCGCCTGGGGCGCCGCCAGCGCCTGCGCTGGATCCATGCCCGGGCGCGGCAAGGCGTCGCCGAAGCCATAGGCGTTGTACAGCAGCTCCAGCACGGGCGAGATGACCGCCGCCCCGACGACGCAGCCGATCAGCAGCGCGACCTGCTGGCGCCAGGGCGTCGCCCCCACCAGCCAGCCGGTCTTGAGATCCTGCAGGTTGTCGTTCGAGATCGACGCCACCGCCACCACCGCCGAGGTCGTGAAGATCGCCAGGGCGATGCCCATCTGCAGGCCCTGCGGCGTGGCCAGCAGGCCGTCGCCGCGCTGGATCGCCAGCATGAGCAGCGACACCAGCACGATCGCGACGATGCCGACGCCGGAAATCGGGCTGGTCGACGAACCGATCAGCCCCGCCATATAGCCGCAGGCCGCCGCCACCAGGAAACCGAAGACGATGGCGAACGCCACGGCGTAGGCCACCAGCCCCCAGCGTGCGCCCGGCGAGAGCATGGCCGGCTGCAGGAAGACGGCGAACACGGCCACCAGCACGGCGACCAGCGCCAGCGTGATGAGCGAGATCCAGCGCGACGGCAGGTCGCGCTCGGTGCGCGGGGCGCTGCCATAGGCCGCCTCCCCGCTGCGGCCAAAGGCCGCGAACGACGCGCGCACGCCGCGCACCATGGGCATGAACAGCGTGGCCAGCGTCCAGATGGCCCCCACGCCGATGACGCCGGCGCCGATGAAGCGCACCTGCGACGCCCACAGGCCGTTGGCGAAGGCGCTGATGGACTGGCCATCCGGGATGGGCGTGGTGGCGGTCAGCACGGGCACCGCGACCAGCCAGGCGATCAGCAGCCCCACCAGCATGGCCATGCCGGCGACGATGCCGATCAGGTAGCCGGCGCCCAGCAATGCCAGCGAGAACCCCATGGGCAGGCGGAACACCGCCGCGCCGAGCTGGCCCCACCAGCTGAAGCTGTCGCCCAGCACCCGCAGGCCGCCGGTGGCCAGGCTGACCAGCGCGGCCACGCCGCCGCCCGCCAGGATATCGCCCATGCCGGACGCGCCGCGGCGGCCGGGGGCCGTGTCGGGCGCCTCGGCGCTGCCCACCCGCAGGATCTCGGCCGCCGCCACGCCTTCGGGATACGGCAGGTCGCTTTGCACCACCATGATGTGGCGCAGCGGAATCGTGAACATCACGCCCAGCATGCCGCCGGCGGCGCAGATGGCCAGGGTCTGCCAGAACGGGAAGCCGTGCCAATGCCCCATCATGACCAGGGCGGGCAGGATGAAGATGATGGCCGACAAGGTGCCGGCGGCCGAAGCCTGCGTCTGCACCATGTTGTTCTCCAGGATGTTGGCGTCGCGGAACATCCGCAGCACCGACATGGAGATCACCGCGGCCGGAATCGCCGAGGAAAACGTCAGGCCGACCTTCAGGCCCAGAAAGACATTGGAGGCCGTGAAGATGACGGTGATCAATGCCCCCAGCAAGACGCCGCGCAGCGTCAACTCGGGCAGGGTCACGCTATCGGGAATGCGGGTTGCATCAGCCATGAGCGATCCGAAATACAAAGGGAAAACCCGTAATTTTACTGCGCCCCGCTTCCCTGCCTGAGCGGCAGGGCCGTCTGGTACTTGACCTGCTTGAGCGCAAACCCGGAGCGGATGTTCTTGACGCCGGGGATGCGCGACAGGCGATTGACGATGAAACGCTCCAGTCCCGGCATGTCGGCCACCACCACCCGCAGCAGATAGTCCGAATCGCCCGTCATGAGATAGCACTCCATTACTTCGGGGCAATCGGCCATGGCGTCCTGGAACCGCTCCAGCTCGCTTTCGACCTGTTTCTCCAGGCTGACCTGGATGAACACGTTCAGGTTGAGGCCCAGTTGCGCCGGGTCGGCCAGCGCCACATAGCCGCGGATGATCCCGGCGGCCTCGAGGGCCTTGACGCGGGCCAGGCACGGCGAGGGCGACAGATGCACCCGGCGCGCCAGCTCGACATTGGTGAGGCTGGCGTCGGTCTGCAACAGGTCCAGGATCCGGCGGTCAATGGCATCCAGCGCATGTGGCGGCATTTTCAACTCCAGGAAATGTTAATCACGGAATTTCATGCTTAATGGATCGGCATTTTGGCGCATTTTCGATGACTCATGCCAGCCCTAAAGCGCTAGCATGGATGCAAACAGGAGACAACGCCATGTGCAACGCCCAGGCCGGCGCCACGCCGCCCCAGATCCCGGATCCCGACCCCGCCGAAACCGCCGAATGGCGCGAGGCGCTGGACTCGCTGGCCCAGGCCGGCGGCCCCGAGCGCGCCGCCTACGTGCTGCAGCAGCTGATGGCGCGAGCCGCCGCGCTGGGAGTGCGCGCGCCGGGCGCCACGCGCACGGCCTATCTCAATACCATCGCGGCCGACCAGGAACCGCCCTTTCCCGGCAACCTGCCGCTGGAAGAGCGCATCGCCTCCATCAATCGCTGGAACGCGCTGGCCATGGTGGTGCGCGCCAACCAGGCCCATGGCGAACTGGGCGGCCACATCGCCAGCTATGCGTCGGCGGCCGACCTGTTCGAGGTGGGCTTCAACCATTTCTTCCGCGCCCCCGCGCCCGGCTTCGGCGGCGACCTGGTCTACATGCAGCCGCACTCGGCGCCAGGCATATATGCCCGCGCCTATCTGGAAGGCTTCCTGAACGACGCCGACCTGGCGCATTTCCGCCAGGAAATCACCGCCGGAGCACAGGGGCTGCGAGGCCTGTCTTCCTATCCACACCCCTGGCTGATGCCGGACTTCTGGCAATTTCCCACCGGCTCGATGGGCATCGGCCCCATCAATGCCATCTACCAGGCCCGCTTCATGCGCTACCTGGAGCACCGTTCGCTGGCGATGCCCTCGGACCGCAAGGTCTGGGGCATTTTCGGCGATGGCGAAATGGACGAACCCGAATCGATCGCCGCGCTGACGCTGGCCGCGCGCGAGCGCCTGGACAACCTGGTGTTCGTGATCAACTGCAACCTGCAGCGCCTCGACGGCCCGGTGCGCGGCAACGGCCGCATCATCGACGAGCTGGAAACGCTGTACGCCGGCGCCGGCTGGAATGTCATCAAGCTGGTCTGGGGCGGCGACTGGGACGCCTTGCTGCGGCGCGACCCCGATGGCGTGCTGGCCAGCACGTTCTCGCACACGGTGGACGGCCAGTTCCAGACCTTCGCCGCCAATGACGGCGCCTACAACCGCCAGCACTTCTTCGGCCAGGATCCGCGGCTGAGCGCGCTGGTGGCGGACTGGTCCGACACGGCGATCGACCGCCTGCGCCGCGGCGGCCACGACATGGTCAAGATCCATGCCGCCTACCACCGCGCCGCGCATCATCGCGGCCAGCCCACCGTCATCCTGGCGCAGACCAAGAAGGGCTTCGGCATGGGCACCGCCGGACAGGGCAAGATGACCACGCACCAGCAGAAGAAACTGGACGACGAAGCGCTGCTGGCGTTTCGCGACCGTTTCGCGCTGCCCATCTCCGATGCCGACTGCCTGGCGTTGAAGTTCTACAAGCCGGCCGACGACAGCGCCGAACTGCGCTACCTGGAATCGCGCCGCGCGGCCCTGGGGGGGTACCTGCCGCGGCGCCGCACCGAGGCCCCGCGCCTGGCGCCGCCGCCGGTGGCCGACTGGGCCCGCTTCGCGCTGCAGGCCTCGGGCAAGGAGATGTCCTCGACCATGGCTATCGTGCGCATGCTCACCGCCTTGCTGAAAGACCCGCAACTGGGGCCGCGCATCGTGCCTATCGTGGCCGACGAAGCGCGCACGTTCGGCATGGCCAACCTGTTCCGCCAGGTGGGCATCTACTCGGCGCAGGGACAGTTGTACGAACCGGAAGACATCGGCTCGGTGCTGGCGTACCGCGAGGCGCGCGACGGCCAGATCCTGGAAGAAGGCATTACCGAAGCCGGCGCGATCTCGTCCTGGACCGCGGCGGGCACCAGCTACTCGGTCAATGGCCTGCCCATGCTGCCCTTCTATATCTACTACTCGATGTTCGGCTTCCAGCGCATCGGCGACCTGATCTGGGCGGCGGCCGACCAGCGCACGCGAGGCTTTCTCATCGGCGCGACGTCCGGGCGCACGACGCTGGGCGGCGAAGGCCTGCAGCACCAGGACGGCTACAGCCACCTGGCCGCGGCGGCGGTGCCGAATTGCCGCGCCTACGATCCCGCCTATGCCTACGAAGTGGCCGTCCTGGTCGAGCATGGCATGCAGCGCATGCTCGATGAACAATGCGATGAGTTCTATTATCTGACCGTCACCAACGAAAACCTGGCCCAGCCGGACATGCCCGCGGACGAGGAAACGCGCACGGGCATCCTGCGCGGCATGCATCGCGTGCGCGCGGCCGATGGCATCGCGCAGGTACGCCTGCTGGGCGCCGGCCCGATGCTCGACGAGGCCATGCGCGCGGCGCAATTGCTGCGCGATGAGCACGGCGTGGACGCGGAAGTCTGGAGCGTGACCAGCTTTTCGGAGCTGGCGCGCGGCGGGCGCGCCGCCGAGCGCGCCCAGGCGCTCGGGCTGCCCTGCCCCGACGGCAACTGGCTGGCGCGATGCCTGGGCGACCTGGCCACGCCGGTGGTCGCCGTCAGCGACTATGTCCGCGCCGTGCCGGAGCAGATCCGCGCCTGGATCCCCGGCCCGTATCGCGTGCTCGGCACCGACGGCTTCGGCCGCAGCGACACGCGCGCCCAGTTGCGCGACTTCTTCGAGGTCGGCGCGCCGTGGATCACGCTGCATGCGCTGGACCTGCTGGCACGCGAGGACAGCGCCTGGCAACCTGCGCTGCAGGCCCGGCGCGAGCAATTGCGGACTGCCGCGCGGGACGTTCCCTCCTGGCAATCCTGACGACGGCTCCGGCCGGGCCACGCCCTGGCCGGAGCATTGTCGCTGCAGTGCAGCAAGCACACTACGGCGCTTTCTGGTGAAATAGGGGGTTCCCCTCGGATTTCAGCTTTTCCGTTATTTCCCTCAGTTTGCGCCGCAAAGGTTGTGCACCCATGGACGAAAATCTCACCAAACTGGCGTTGGATTACCACGCTTACCCCACCCCGGGCAAAATCTCGGTCACCCCGACCAAGACGCTGGCCAATCAGGACGACCTGTCGCTGGCGTACTCGCCCGGCGTGGCCGCGGCCTGCATGGCGATTTTCGACCAGGGCAATGACGCGGCGTCGAAATACACGTCGCGCTCCAACCTGGTCGGCGTGATCACCAACGGGACGGCCGTGCTGGGCCTGGGCAACATCGGCCCGCTGGCCGCCAAGCCGGTCATGGAGGGCAAGGGCTGCCTGTTCAAGAAATTCGCCGGCATCGATGTGTTCGACATCGAGCTGGCCGAAAACGATGCCGACAAGCTGGTCGACATCATCGCCGCGCTCGAACCGACGCTGGGCGGCGTGAACCTCGAGGACATCAAGGCGCCCGAGTGCTTCTATATCGAGAAGAAGCTGCGCGAGCGCATGAAGATCCCGGTGTTCCACGATGACCAGCATGGCACCGCCATCATTTCGTCGGCGGCCATCCTCAATGGCCTGAAAGTCGTCGGCAAGGACATCGGCCAGGTCAAGCTGGCCTGCTCGGGCGCCGGCGCCGCCGCCATCGCCTGCCTGGACCTGCTGGTGCACCTGGGCATCAAGCGCGAGCACATCTACGTGGTGGACTCGCGCGGCGTCATCTGGGAGGGCCGCGACGAGAACATGGAGCCCAACAAGCGCCGCTACGCGCAGAAGACCGAGGCCCGCACGCTGGCCGACGTGGTCGACGGCGCCGACGTGTTCCTGGGTTGCTCGACCGCCGGCGTGCTGACGCCGGAAATGGTCAAGACCATGGCGGCGCAGCCGCTGATCCTGGCGCTGGCCAACCCCGAGCCGGAAATCCGCCCCGAACTCGCCAAGGCGGCGCGGCCCGACTGCATCATCGCCACCGGCCGTTCGGACTACCCGAACCAGGTCAACAACGTGCTGTGCTTCCCCTTCATTTTCCGCGGCGCCCTGGATGCCGGCGCCACGCGCATCACCGAGGAAATGAAGCTGGCATGCGTCAAGGCCATCGCCGAGCTGGCCCAGGCGGAGCAGAACGACGAAGTGGCGCGCGCCTACGCGGGCCAGGAGCTCAGCTTCGGCCCCGACTACATCATCCCCAAGCCGTTCGACCCCCGCCTCATCGTGCAGATCGCGCCGGCCGTGGCCCAGGCCGCCGTGGACTCGGGCGTGGCCTCCCGTCCGATCGAGGACATCGAGGCCTACCGCCAGAAGCTGATGGGCTTCGTGTACCACTCCGGCCAACTGATGCGTCCGCTGTTCCAGCAGGCCAAGCAGGCGCCCAAGCGCGTGGTGTACGCCGACGGCGAGGACGAGCGCGTGCTGCGCGCGGTGCAGACCGTGATCGACGAGAAGCTGGCCGAACCCATCCTGGTCGGCCGTCCGGCGGTGATCGAGATGCGCATCAAGAAGTTCGGCCTGCGCATGGTTCCGGGCCAGAACGTCGAGATCGTCGACCCCGAGGACGACAGCCGCTTCAACGAAACCTGGAATGGCTACTACCAGTTGCGCGGCCGCGAAGGCGTGACCCCGGCCATCGCCAAGGCGATGATCCGCAAGCACAACACGCTGATCGGCGCGATGCTGCTGCGCCGCGGCGATGCCGACGCGCTGCTGTGCGGCGTCGCCAGCAAGTACGACAACCAGCTCAAGTACGTGGAAGAGGTCATCGGCCGCAAGCCCGGCCAGACCTACGGTGCGCTGAATGTGCTGATGCTGCCGAACCAGACCCTGTTCGTCACCGACACGCACGTCAACGAGAACCCCTCGGCCGAGGAAATCGCCAACATCACGATCCAGGCCGCCGATGAGATGCTGCGCTTTGGCGTCATGCCGAAGATCGCGCTGCTGTCGCACTCGAACTTCGGCAGCCGGCCCACGGACTCGTCGCGCAAGATGGCCCACGCCCGCAAGCTGGTGGCCGAGCGCGCGCCGCACCTGGAGGTCGATGGCGAGATGCACGCCGACGCCGCGCTGTCGGAGTCGATCCGGCTGCAAGCCTATCCGGACAGCACGCTGAAGGGCCGCGCCAACCTGCTGGTCATGCCCAACCTGGATACCGGCAACATCACCTACAACATGCTGAAGATGACCGGCAGCAACGGGATTGCGATGGGCCCGATCCTGCTGGGTTCGGCCCGTCCGGTGCACATCCTGACCACCAGCGCCACCGTGCGCCGCATCGTCAACATGACGGCGCTCGCCGTGGTGGACGCGCAGCAGGAAGCCGCCGAAGGCTGAAACTGAGGCGGTGGCCCGGCGCCATGACGGCGCCGGGCCGCGCCTGACTTGACCCAGGCAAACCCCGGCGCTTCACGGCATTTTCCTACCCAACAATCAGCCCCCCCCCCCACCCCCTAAACCGTAAGATGGCGACTCTCGTTACTCTTACGGCGCCAAGGCGCCCGGCTGTTCCATGCATGTCCCTGCCCCTCGTCGCGCCGTACTGGCCGCGCTACTGACCCCCGCCCTGTTCGCTCCCGCCGCGGTTCATGCCAACGACGGCACCATTGTCGTCACCGGCGCCATCACCGACACTACCTGCGTCATCGAAGACCCCGGCGGACCGACGCATACCAAAGTGGTGCAGTTGCCCAAGATATCCAAGAGCGCGCTGGCCAAGGACGGCGACGAGGCCGGCCGCACGCCCTTCCTGATCACGCTGAAGGACTGCCCGACGTCCCTGAACAACGGCGTGAAGGCGTATTTCGAACCGGGGCCGACCACCGACTACGTAACCGGCGACCTGAAGGCGTATTCGATCGCCTATAACAACAACCCCGCCACCACGCAGAGCGCGATCGTCGCCGCGGCCGAAGCGCAAGGCGTGCAGATCCGCATCTCCAACCAGAACGGCACCAAAATCCCCATGGGCGGGGACGCCGCCGCCCAGAACGCCCAGGCCTTCGACCCCGTCACGGACACCGCGGACAACAGCAAGAAAAAGGTCACGCTACGCTACCTGGCGTCCTACGTGAAAAAAGCTGGCAACATCACGGCCGGCCAGGTCACGACCTATGTCGGCTTTTCCATGGTCTATCCGTGATGCACGGTTCCCGCCCGCCAGGTGGCCCGAGCGGGCTGCGGCAACCTTCCCGTCGTACTATCGAGGTTGACCGGCGGCCGTCGTGGCCGCCGCCACCACACGGGAGCCCTCATGCTGCAAGACGCGTTGCTCGCCTGGCTGCACTACCTGGCCATTTTCGTCCTGATCGTCCTGATGACTGCCCAGGCCGTGCTGCTGCGGCCTGGAATGGCCGCGCAATCCGTGGGCCGGCTGGCGCTCTATGACCGCCTGTACCTGGCGAGCGCGCTGGCCGTGCTGGCGACGGGCGTCCTGCGCCTGACGCTGGGCGCCAAGGGCGCGGCCTTCTACATGGCCAACCCATGGTTCCACGCCAAGATCGGGCTGTTCGTGCTGATCGCGCTCTGTTCCATCCCGCCTACCCTGGCCTTCCTGCGCTGGAAGAAGCAGTCGCGCTCGCAACCGGGCTTCACCCCCGCCGACGCCGAGATCCGGCGTGCGCGCCGCTGGGTAATGATCGAATCGCATCTGTTCATCTTCCTGCCGCTGTTCGCCGTGCTGATGGCGCGCGGCATGGGCATCTAGCGGGCTTGAACTCTCAGCGCGGCGGGCAGGCGGCCCGCTGCGGCGCGGCCGCGTCGTTCTCGCCCACGGTGATGACGGCAAAACGCAGCACCCCGGCCTCATTGTTGGGAACCACGGCCAGCACCTCGCCGCCGCGCGCCTGCACGACTGTCTGGCCGTCCGCCACGTCAGGGTGGCCGGCGTACCTGGCGGGCGCGCCAGCCACCGGACTGAACATCCAGGCCCCGGGATGGCGCTCGCGCCATCCACGCCGCGCCGAACTGACCTCCGTGCCGGGCTGATAGCGCATGGGCCCGACCTCCAGCGGGCAGGCCAGTTCGGCTCGCTCGAACGCATCGTAGCGCCGCTCGGCATCGAGCCGGATGATGGCGCCAGCCAGCCATGCGCCACCGATCCGCACCGCCATGCCGGGCTCCAGCCAGACTTGCCAGCGATCGGGATCGACATGGCCGTCGGTATAGACCGTTCCCTCATGGGCCAGCAGGCGCGCACCTGGCGGCAGCGCCATGCCATCGGCCCGGTTGCCCTCGGCCAGCACGCATTCCTCGAACGCCGCGATGCTGCCGTCGCGCCGGGTGCTGAACTGCATGGGGCTGGCCGCGTCGCAGCGCCACCCCTGCACGGTCTGCGTACCCGGTCCGGTCACGCGCATGGTAAGCGGATAGGCACCGGTCAATCTGTAGGTGTCCGGCTCGTGCTCCAGGCGGATGTAGCGCTCTATGCGCAGCGCCTGCACGCCATGCGCGGACACCGGATGCGGAAAATCGGCGCGGTTGTACGTGTCCGGCGCATGCGCCACCTCGAGGCTGAGGCGGGTGCCGGCCGGCATGTCGATGCCGCCCACCCGGGCCGCTTCGGACAGGGTGTAGTTGCGCGTCCGCCATTCCCGCTCGATCTCGCGCTGGGCATACGCCGCAACGCCCTGGAAATAGGCGAAATACCCTGCCAGCAGGAGCAGCGCCGCATAGAGGCCGCCGCACGCCAGGCGGCGCCTGCCGAAGGCGCGCCGGGCGCGCCCGCTGAAGGCCAGCGCGGCGCTCCACCCCAGCAGGGCCAGCGTGCCCAGCGCCGAGGCCAGCAGCAGCAATACGACCGACAGGGAAGGCAGCGCGACGGGAATCATGCTCGGATGATAGCGGAGCCGGCCGGCCCGATGGGCCGGCAAGAAAAAACCGCCCGAAGGCGGTTCTTTCAGCGGACATGGGTACGCCCGATCAGCGCTTGTCCATGCCGGGCACGTCGCGCGTGACCGAACCGGTGAACAGCTGGCGCGGACGGCCGATCTTGTAATCGGGATCGGACAGCATTTCGTTCCACTGGGCGATCCAGCCCACCGTGCGGGCCAGCGCGAAGATGGCCGTGAACAGCGAGGTCGGGATGCCGATGGCGCGCTGCACGATGCCCGAATAGAAGTCGACGTTCGGGTACAGCTTGCGCTGCACGAAGTAGTCGTCTTCCAGGGCGATGCGCTCCAGTTCCATGGCCAGCTTGAACAGGGGATCGTTCTCCAGGCCCAGCGCCGACAGGACTTCCTTGCAGGTTTCCTGCATCAGCTTGGCGCGCGGATCGTAGTTCTTGTAGACGCGGTGGCCAAAGCCCATCAGGCGCACGCCCGAGTTCTTGTCCTTGACCTTTTCCATGAACTCGCCGACCTTGGCCACGCCGCCGTTGGCCTGCAGCTCTTCGAGCATCTGCAGGCAGGCTTCGTTGGCGCCGCCGTGAGCCGGGCCCCACAGGCACGCCACGCCCGCGGCGATGGCGGCGAACGGATTGGTGCCCGACGAACCGCACAGGCGCACCGTCGACGTCGAAGCGTTCTGCTCGTGGTCCGCGTGCAGGATGAAGATGCGGTCGAGCGCGCGCTCGACGACTTCATTGACCTTGTACTCTTCACACGGGGTCGCGAACATCATGCGCAGGAAGTTGCCGGTGTACGACAGGTCGTTCTGCGGGTAGATGAACGGCTGGCCTTGCGAATACTTGTACGCCATGGCGACCAGCGTCGGCATCTTGGCGATCAGGCGGATGGCCGAGACGTGGCGATGGTGCGGGTTGGTGATGTCGGTCGAGTCGTGGTAGAAGGCCGACAGCGCGCCCACCAGGCCCGTCAGCACGGCCATCGGGTGCGCATCGCGGCGGAAGCCGCGCAGGAAGAAATGCAGCTGCTCGTTGACCATCGTGTGATGGGTCACCTGCGAGTCGAAATCCTGCTTCTGGCCGCCGTTGGGCAGCTCGCCGTTGAGGATCAGGTAGCAGATGTCGAGGAAGTCGCAATTGACGGCCAGCTGCTCGATGGGATAGCCGCGGTACAGCAGCTCGCCCTTGTCGCCGTCGATATAGGTGATGCCCGACGCGCACGCGGCGGTGGACATGAAGCCAGGATCGAAGGTGAACATCCCCGTCTGCCCATACAGCTTGCGGATGTCGATCACGTCCGGGCCGACCGTACCCTTGTAGACTGGGAATTCGATAGGAGCGCTGCCGTCCGAAAAGGATAGCGTGGCTTTTTTGTCAGACAGGTTCATCGCAGTTTCCTCGTAATGAATCAGAGCTCTCGCATCCGGTCAATGATGGCGCGCAGCCGGGGAGTGGCCAGCACTCCCTCCGGCTCCTTGCGCGCGAGCAGCAGATCAAGCAGATCGTTGTCTCCAAGCTCGAAGAGCTGCGTCAGCGCCGTTACGTCTTCGTCGGTAAGCTGGTCTTCGTACGCATCCAGATACCGGGTAATGATGATGTCGTTCTCCAGCAGGCCACGTCGTGCTCGCCAACGCAGACGAGCCCGCTGCAATTCCGTAAGCCTGCTCATGAAAACACCTTGATGCCAATAAACACTAGACCGTACGACGGACCATCAGTTCCTTGATCTTGCCGATCGCCTTGGTCGGGTTGAGACCCTTGGGACAGACGTCGACACAGTTCATGATGGTGTGGCAGCGGAACAGGCGGTACGGATCCTCCAGGTTGTCCAGGCGGGCGCCGGTGGCTTCGTCGCGGCTGTCGGCGATGAAGCGATAGGCCTGCAACAGGCCGGCCGGGCCGACGAACTTGTCCGGGTTCCACCAGAACGACGGGCACGACGTCGAGCAGCACGCGCACAGGATGCACTCGTACAGGCCATCGAGCTCTTCGCGCGCCTCGGGCGACTGCAGGCGCTCTTTCTCGGGCGGCGGCGTGTCGTTGATGAGGTAGGGACGGATCGAGTGGTACTGGTTGAAGAAGTGCGTCATGTCCACGATCAGGTCGCGGATCACGGGCAGGCCGGGCAGCGGCTTCAGGACGATAGGCTCCTTCAGCTCGCGCAGGTTGGTGGTGCAGGCCAGGCCGTTCTTGCCATTGATGTTCATGGCATCCGAACCGCACACGCCTTCGCGGCACGACCGGCGCAGCGCCAGGCTGTCGTCGACGTCGTTCTTGATGCGCACCAGCGCATCGAGAAGCATCTTGTCGGTCGGCTGGAGTTCGACTTCCAGCTTCTGCATGTACGGACGCTCGTCCTTGTCAGGATCGTAGCGGTAGATTTCGAACTTAACGATTCGTTTAGTGCTCATTCCGGATCCTGCTTAGAAAGTACGAGCCTTGGGCGGGAAGGATTCCACCGTCAGCGGCTTCATCTGAACGGGCTTGTAGTCGAGGCGGCTGCCTTCGGAATACCACAGCGTATGCTTGAGCCAGTTCACGTCGTCGCGCTCGGGATGGTCGTCCAGCGCATGCGCGCCGCGGCTTTCGGTGCGGTTGGCGGCCGACTTGATGGTGGCGCGCGCCACCTCGGTCATGTTGGCCAGTTCCAGCGCCTCGACGCGCGCGGTGTTGAACACCTTCGACTTGTCCTTGAAGTAGATGTGCTTGGCCGTCTGCGCCAGGTCTTCGATCTGGCCCACGCCTTCGTTGAGCAGCTCCAGCGTGCGGAACACGCCGCAGTGGCGCTGCATCGACATGCGGATGGCGTTGGCGACGTCCTGGGTCTTCTCGCCCGAGGTGCGCGATTCCAGCTCGTTGACGCGCGCCAGCGACTGGTCGACGGCTTCCTGCGGCAGCGGCTGGTGGGCGTGCTGGCGCTCGGGATGCGAGTCGACGATATGGTTGCCGGTGGCGCGGCCGAACACGATCAGGTCCAGCAGCGAGTTGGTGCCCAGGCGGTTGGCACCGTGCACCGACACCGCGGCGCATTCGCCGATCGCGTACAGGCCGTTGACGATCTTGTTCTCGCCGTTGGCGCGCTCGAGCACCTGACCGTGGTAGTTGGCGGGAATGCCGCCCATCTGGTAGTGGATGGTCGGCACGACGGGAATGGGCTCCTTGATCGGGTCGACGTTGCCGAACTTGATCGCGATTTCGCGGATCGACGGCAGGCGCTTGTTGATCACGTCGGCGCCCAGGTGGTCCAGCTTCAGCACCACGTAGCTGCCGTCGGGACCGCAGCCGCGGCCTTCCTTGATTTCCTGGTCCATCGAGCGCGACACGAAGTCGCGCGGCGCCAGATCCTTGAGCGTGGGCGCGTAGCGCTCCATGAAGCGCTCGCCATCCTTGTTGAGCAGGATGCCGCCTTCGCCGCGCACGCCTTCGGTGATCAGCACGCCCGCGCCGGCCACGCCGGTCGGGTGGAACTGCCAGAACTCCATGTCCTGCAGCGGAATGCCCGCGCGCGCCGCCATGCCCAGGCCGTCGCCGGTGTTGATGAAGGCGTTGGTGGAAGCGGCCCAGATACGGCCGGCGCCGCCGGTGGCCAGCACCGTCGTCTTGGCTTCCAGGACGTAGATCTCGCCGGTTTCCATTTCGAGCGCGGTCACGCCCAGCACGTCGCCGGCGTCGTTGCGCAGCAGGTCCAGCGCCATCCACTCGACGAAGAACTGGGTGCGGGCGGCGACGTTGCGCTGGTAGAGCGTGTGCAGCAGCGCGTGGCCGGTACGGTCGGCGGCGGCACAGGCGCGCTGCACCGGCTTCTCGCCGAAGTTGGCCGTATGGCCGCCGAACGGACGCTGGTAGATGGTGCCGTCGGCGTTGCGGTCGAACGGCATGCCGAAGTGCTCGAGCTCGTACACGGCATTGGGCGCCTCGCGGCACATGAACTCGATGGCATCCTGGTCGCCCAGCCAGTCCGACCCCTTGACGGTGTCGTACATATGCCAGTACCAGTTGTCTTCGCTCATGTTGCCCAGCGACGCGCTCACGCCGCCTTGCGCGGCGACCGTGTGCGAACGGGTCGGGAACACTTTGGACAGCACCGCAACCGACAGGCCCGCCTGGGCCAGTTGCAGCGAACAGCGCATGCCGGCTCCGCCGGCGCCGACCACCACCACATCAAACTGGCGGCGCGGCAAGGAATTCATGACAGCGACCACGGCTTAGATTCTCCAGAGGATTTGCGCGAAGTAGACGACCGAACCGACCAGCCAGAGGATGGTCAGCACCTGCAGCAGCAGGCGCACGCCTACCGGGCGGACATAGTCCATCCAGATGTCGCGCACGCCGATCCAGGCATGCCAGGCCAGCGCAAAGAAAGCGAGCGAGGCCAGAATCTGGCCCACCGGAAGGGCGAACACGTGGAAGGTGAACAGCGCCTTCCAGTTTTCATACGTGAAAGCCGGCATGATCAGCAGGCCGACGATCAGCACCAGGGTATACACGGCCAGGATGACGGCGGTGATGCGCTGGGCGATGAAATCGGTAACCCCGTAGTGGGCGCCGACGACCAGGCGCTTGGGGCCATAGTTTTTCGTATCGGCCATTACAGGACTCCGAACAGTTTGAGACCGAACACCAGGGTCAGCGCCAGGCTGACGCCGAATGCCACGCCGGCGCTTTTCTGCGCCGAAACCTTGTCCAGACCGATATGCAGGTCCAGCACCAGGTAGCGGATGCCGGCGCAGAAGTGATGCAGATAGCCCCAGATCAGGGCCAGCAGCACCAGCTTGACCAGCGGATTGGCCGCGTACTGGGCGACCTGCGCGTAGCTTTCCGGCGAAGTCACGCTGGCCGCGAACAACGGCACGATGACCAAGGGAAGACAGAGGAACAGCAACGCGCCGCTAATGCGGTGCAGGATGGACAGTTTTCCAGCCAGCGGCAATCGGTAGCTAAGGATTTGCGGAACGCTGATATTGCGAAACTGTGGACGCGGCTTGGCAGCTGAGTCGGACATGACGGCCTCGGTGTTTCGGAACTAGGGGGAATCGTGACGGCGAAATGCCGTGAAGCCCTCGCGGGCAAACGCGCTATTTTCGCCTAGAGCGGGGTTCGTATCAAATCGTAGGGGAAAAACTCATCAATTCAGGCTATTGCGGTAGTGGTAATGATCGGTAAGGTACAAGCCGCGGCGCACTTCCATGGGCCGATCGCCGTAGGTATACGAAATGCGATCGACCTGCAGCAAGGGCCGGCCAGGCTCGACACCCAGGAGCGGGGCAATTTCAGGCGAGGCGGCGACGGCGCGCAGTTTTTCGTCGGCCCTGACCATGCTGACCCCGAATTCGGACTCGAACAGCCCATACAGGGGCGCCTTGCTGGCGGTCAGCAGTTCGAGCGTGAGCCCGCGGAAATGCGTGCCGGGCAGCCAGAGGTCGTCGATGACCGTCGGCATGTGGTTCATGGACAGCTGGCGGCGTATGGTCACCACGGTCTCGCCGGCCCGCAGCTCGAGGGCGCGGGCGATCTCGGCCGGCGCGCGCAGGCGGCGGCATTCGAGGATGCGGCTTTCGGCCCGCCCGCCCTCGCCCTCTTCGTCGGGCGCCAGGCGCAGGAACCGATAGCGCACGCGCGCTTCGTGATGGGTGGCGACAAAGGTGCCCTTGCCCTGGCGGCGCAGCAGCAGGTGCTCGGCGGCCAGTTCGTCGACCGCCTTGCGCACGGTGCCCTGGCTGACCTGGAAACGGGCCGCCAGATCTATCTCGCTGGGGATGAGTTCGCCGGGCTTCCACTCGCCGCGATCCAGGCTCTGGACCAGCAGCTCCTTGATCTGGCGGTAGAGCGGACTGAAAGCGGCCCCCTCGCCTGCCGGTTTTGCGGCACGCGAACGCGTGAGGGAATCGGGCCGTGCTTCTGCCATGTCGGAGTTGTGTGTGTTCGGTATCCGCCCGGCCGCCATCGCGGCGAAGGGCGGCGCGAAGGCCGTCCGGGCAAACATCCCATTGTGGCACAGACGCCCTCCCTATGTCCAACGTCTTATGTCTTATATAAGATATAAGAGATGTTGACGCATACGTAAATTGGCTCTAGGATTTCGAGCTACCGGACAGAGGCCCCGCGCGCGTTTCGCGCGCCGGTTGCAGCCCGTCAGCGATTACACTGATTGACGAGATTCTTTCTCGCCAAAACCTATTACGGAGAGCATTCATGTCCAAGCCCGCCTTGCGTGTCGCCGTCACTGGCGCCGCCGGCCAAATCGGTTACGCCCTGCTGTTTCGCATCGCCTCTGGCGAAATGCTGGGTAAAGACCAGCCGGTGATCCTGCAACTGCTGGAAATTCCCGACGAAAAAGCCCAGAAGGCGCTCAAGGGCGTCATCATGGAACTGGAAGATTGCGCCTTCCCCCTGCTGCACGAAGTCACCGCCCACAGCGACCCGCGCACCGCCTTCAAGGATGCCGACGTGGCCCTGCTGGTCGGCGCCCGTCCGCGCGGCCCCGGCATGGAGCGCAAGGACCTGCTCAGCGTCAACGCCCAGATCTTCACCGCCCAGGGCCGCGCCCTGAACGACGTGGCCAGCCGCAACGTCAAGGTGCTGGTGGTCGGCAACCCGGCCAACACCAACGCCTACATCGCCATGAAGTCGGCGCCGGACCTGCCCGCCAAGAACTTCACCGCCATGCTGCGCCTGGACCACAACCGCGCCCTGTCGCAACTGTCCGCCAAGTCGGGCAAGCGCGTGGCCGACATCGAGAAGCTGATCGTGTGGGGCAACCACTCGCCCACCATGTATCCGGACTTCCGCTTCGCCACGGTCGGCGGCCAGAGCCTGACCCAGCTGATCAATGACGATGCCTGGAACCGCGATACGTTCATCCCCACGGTGGGCAAGCGCGGCGCGGCCATCATCGAGGCGCGCGGCCTGTCGTCGGCCGCCTCGGCCGCCAACGCCGCCATCGACCACGTGCGCGACTGGGTGCTGGGCAGCAATGGCAAGTGGGTCACGATGGGCATCCCGTCGGACGGCTCGTATGGCATTCCCGAAGGCATCATCTACGGGTTCCCGGTGGTGACCGAGAACGGCGAGTACAAGATGATCAAGGACCTCGAGATCGACGCCTTCTCGCGTGAGCGCCTGGACTTCACGCTGAAGGAGCTCCTCGAAGAGCGCGACGGCGTCAAGGACCTGCTGAAGTAATCCGGCATTGCCGCCACGGGCCCGCGCAGACGGGCCCGTTTCGCAGGACCGTCCACGACGGTCCTGCGCGCCGAAACATAAGTCTGCGCCTTCCTGGCCGCCACGGAGGGGACAGAGTTATTTTCCGGACTCGCGGTCTGGTCTGGCAGCCTTGTTGCAGCGTCTGGCACGCTTGCCGCAATCGTGGACCGGCCCGCACCGTGCCTGCAAAAATAGCTCGCGCATGCAGCGAGCGTTCCATTATTTCGGAGACCACCCATGTCCAGACCCGAATCTCCCGGCGCCCTCTTTCGCCGCGCACTCAACGAAGAACAGCCGCTGCAGATCATCGGCGCCATCAATGCCAATCATGCGCTGCTGGCCAAGCGCGCCGGCTACCGCGCCATCTACCTGTCGGGCGGCGGCGTGGCGGCGGGTTCGCTGGGGCTGCCGGACCTGGGCATCAATACGCTGGACGATGTGCTGACCGATGTGCGCCGCATCACCGATGTGTGCGACGTGCCCCTGATGGTGGACATCGATACCGGCTTCGGCCCCTCGGCGTTCAACATCGCCCGCACCGTCAAGGGCCTGATCAAGTTCGGCGCGGCCGCCTGCCACATCGAGGACCAGGTCGGCGCCAAGCGCTGCGGCCATCGGCCCGGCAAGGAGATCGTCAGCACCGAGGAGATGGCCGACCGCGTCAAGGCCGCGGCCGACGCCCGCACCGACTCCGACTTCTACCTGATCGCGCGCACCGACGCCATCGCCTCGCACGGCGTGGACGCCGCCATCGAGCGCGCCATTGCCTGCGTGGAAGCGGGCGCCGACGCCATCTTCGCCGAGGCGGCCTACGACCTGCCCACCTACGATCGCTTCGTCAAGGCGGTCAAGGTGCCGGTGCTGGCCAACATCACCGAATTCGGCCAGACGCCGCTGTTCTCGGTGGAAGAGCTCAAGAGCGTGGGCGTGGGCATGGTTCTGTATCCGCTCTCGGCATTCCGCGCCATGAACAAGGCCGCCGAAACCGTCTACCAGGCCATCCGCCGCGACGGCCACCAGAAGAACGTGGTGGACCTGATGCAGACGCGCGACGAACTGTACGACCGCATCGGTTATCACGAATTCGAATCGCAGCTGGACAAGCTGTTCCAGCAAGGCAAATCGCAATAAAGGGCGGCGGCGCGGCACGAGCCGCCGCCGGCCCCCCCTGTGTTTATCCCATAGGAAGGAGCAAGAGAGACATGAGCACCTCGCAGAAGAAGCCCGCCGTCCAACAGAAGAAGCCCGCCGCCCAACCCGCGGAGAAGGCTGCGTTCAAGCCCAAGAAATCGGTTGCGCTGTCGGGCGTGGTCGCCGGCAATACCGCACTGTGCACCGTCGGCCGTACCGGCAACGACCTGCACTATCGGGGCTATGACATCCTGGACTTCGCCGGCAGCGCGGAATTCGAGGAAATCGCCCACCTGCTGGTGCACGGGAAGTTGCCGAACAAGGCCGAACTGAAGGCCTACAAGGAAAAGCTGCGCGCGCTGCGCGGCCTGCCGGCGCAACTGCAGAACGTGCTGGAATGCCTGCCGGCCTCCAGCCATCCGATGGACGTCATGCGCACCGCCGTCTCGGTGCTGGGCTGCGTGCTGCCCGAGAAGGACGACCACAACACCCCGGGCGCGCGCGACATCGCCGACCGCCTGATGGCCAACCTGGGTTCGGCCCTGCTGTACTGGTACCACTACAGCCACAACGGCCGCATCATCGACGTCCAGACCGACGACGACAGCATCGGCGGCCACTTCCTGCACCTGCTGCATGGCGCCAAGCCGTCGGACGATTGGGTGCGCGCCATGCACACCTCGCTGATCCTGTACGCCGAGCACGAGTTCAACGCCTCGACCTTCACCGGCCGCGTCATCGCCGGCACGGGCTCGGACATGTATTCGTCCATCACCGGCGCCATCGGCGCGCTGCGCGGACCCAAGCACGGCGGCGCCAACGAAGTCGCGTTCGAGGTCCAGAAGCGCTACGAGACGCCCGACGAAGCCGAGGCCGACATCCGCCGGCGAGTCGAGAACAAGGAAGTCATCATCGGCTTCGGCCACCCGGTCTACACCGTTTCCGACCCGCGCAACAAGGTGATCAAGGACGTCGCCAAGAAGCTGTCCAGGAAGGCGGGCAGCACCAAGATGTTCGATATCGCCGAGCGCCTGGAAACGGTCATGTGGGACATCAAGAAGATGTTCCCCAACCTGGACTGGTTCTCCGCCGTGAGCTACCACATGATGGGCGTGCCGACGGCCATGTTCACGCCGCTGTTCGTCATCGCGCGCACGGCCGGCTGGTCGGCCCACATCATCGAGCAGCGCATCGACAACAAGATCATCCGCCCGACGGCCAATTACGTCGGACCGGAAGACCAGACCTACGTTCCCATCAGCAAACGCGCCTGAACCAGCGCTCGCGGCCCTCGTGCCGCGCCGGGCCCGCCATGCCGGCCCGGCGCGGCCGGCCCGGCCCTCGCAGCCGCGCTTGCCGGCCTGCCCGCATGCCCATAGAGACACGCCTGTCATGAACACGAAATACCGCAAGAACCTGCCCGGTACGTCGCTGGACTATTTCGACGCCCGCCAGGCAGTCGAAGACCTCCAGGCCGGCGCCTGGGCCACGCTGCCCTATACCTCGCGCGTCCTGGCCGAGAACCTGGTGCGGCGCTGCGACCCCGCCACGCTGTCCGACTCGCTGCGGCAGCTGATCGAGCGCCGCCGCGACATGGACTTCCCCTGGTACCCCGCCCGCGTGGTGTGCCACGACATCCTGGGCCAGACGGCGCTGGTCGACCTGGCCGGCCTGCGCGACGCGATCGCCGACGCCGGCGGCGACCCGGCGCAGATCAACCCGGTGGTGCCCACGCAACTCATCGTGGACCATTCGCTGGCGGTCGAGTACCCGGGCTTCGACAAGGACGCCTTCGAGAAGAACCGCGCGGTGGAAGACCGGCGCAACGAAGACCGCTTCCACTTCATCAACTGGACCAAGCAGGCCTTCCGCAATGTGGATGTGATCCCGCCGGGCAACGGCATCATGCACCAGATCAACCTGGAGAAGATGTCCCCGGTGGTGCAGGTGCGCGACGGCGTGGCCTTCCCGGACACCTGCGTGGGCACCGACAGCCACACCCCGCACGTCGACGCCCTGGGCGTGATCGCCATCGGCGTGGGCGGCCTGGAGGCCGAGAACGTGATGCTCGGGCGCGCTTCCTGGATGCGTCTGCCGGACATCGTCGGGGTGGAGCTGACCGGCCGGCCGCAAGCCGGCATCACCTGCACCGACATCGTGCTGGCGCTGACCGAATTCCTGCGCCGCGAAAAGGTGGTGGGCGCGTACATCGAATTCCTGGGCGAAGGCGCCAGCGCGCTGACCATCGGCGACCGCGCCACGATTTCCAACATGACCCCGGAATTCGGGGCGACGGCCGCGATGTTCTATATCGACGGCCAGACCACCGACTACCTCACCCTGACCGGCCGCGAAGACAGCCAGGTCAAGCTGGTTGAAACCTATGCCCGGCAGGCCGGACTGTGGGCCGACGACCTGGCGGGCGCGCAGTATGAGCGCATGCTGCGCTTCGACCTGTCGTCGGTCGTGCGCAACATGGCCGGCCCGTCCAACCCGCACAAGCGGGTGGCCACCACCGAACTGGCCGAACGCGGCATTGCCGGGCCGTGGCAGGAAACGCCGGGACAGATGCCCGACGGCGCGGTGATCATCGCCGCCATCACCAGCTGCACCAACACCAGCAACCCGCGCAACGTCATCGCCGCCGCGCTGCTGGCGCGCAACGCCAACCGCGCCGGCCTGACGCGCAAGCCATGGGTCAAGAGCTCGCTGGCGCCAGGCTCCAAGGCGGTCCAGCTTTACCTGGAGGAAGCCGGCCTGCTGCCCGACCTGGAAAAACTGGGTTTCGGCATCGTGGCTTTCGCCTGCACGACCTGTAACGGCATGAGCGGCGCGCTCGACCCGAAGATCCAGCAGGAAATCATCGACCGCGATCTCTATGCCACCGCCGTGCTGTCGGGCAACCGCAACTTCGACGGCCGCATCCACCCGTACGCCAAGCAGGCCTTCCTGGCCTCGCCGCCGCTGGTGATCGCCTACGCGATCGCCGGCACCGTGCGCTTCGACATCGAGAAGGACGCGCTGGGCGTCGACGCCTCGGGCAAGCCCGTGACGCTCAAGGACATCTGGCCCAGCGATGCGGAAATCGATGCGGTGGTGGCCGCCAGCGTCAAGCCCGAGCAGTTCCGCAAGGTCTACGAGCCGATGTTCCGCTTCGCCGAGGAGCAGACCGGCAAGATCGACCCGCTGTACGACTGGCGCCCGCAAAGCACCTACATCCGCCGCCCGCCCTATTGGGAAGGCGCGCTGGCCGGGGAGCGCACGCTCAAGGGCATGCGCCCGCTGGCCGTGCTGGGCGACAACATCACCACCGACCACCTGTCGCCGTCCAACGCCATCATGGCCGACAGCGCGGCGGGCGAGTACCTGGCCAGGATGGGCCTGCCGGAAGAGGATTTCAACTCCTACGCCACCCACCGCGGCGATCACCTGACCGCGCAGCGCGCCACCTTCGCCAATCCGAAGCTGATCAACGAGATGGCGGTGGTCGACGGCCAGGTCAAGCAAGGTTCGCTCGCGCGGCTGGAGCCCGAAGGCAAGGTCATGCGCATGTGGGAGACCATCGAAACCTACATGGACCGCAAGCAGCCGCTGATCATCATCGCCGGCGCCGATTACGGCCAGGGCTCGTCGCGCGACTGGGCGGCCAAGGGCGTGCGGCTGGCCGGCGTCGAGGCCATCGTGGCCGAGGGCTTCGAGCGCATCCACCGCACCAACCTGATCGGCATGGGCGTGCTGCCGCTGGAGTTCCAGGCCGGCGTCGACCGCAAGACGCTGGGCATCGACGGCACCGAAACCTTCGACGTCGTCGGCGAGCGCGTGCCGCGCGCCACGCTGACGCTGGTCATACACCGCCGCGACGGCGAACAAGTGCAAGTACCGGTCACCTGTCGCCTGGACACCGCCGAGGAAGTCTCGATCTACGAGGCTGGCGGCGTGCTGCAGCGATTCGCCCAGGATTTCCTGGAGTCCACGCAGACGACCTGACCCTCCTACGGCGGCGCCCGCGCGGCGCCGCCCCAGCCCCGCAAGGAATCGAAGACATGGCTTTCCTTCCCCAACTCAAGGTCCGCGCCACCTACATGCGCGGGGGCACCAGCAAGGGCGTGTTCTTCCGCCTGCAGGACCTGCCACCCGCGGCCCAGGCGCCGGGACCGGCGCGCGATGCGCTGCTGCTGCGCGTGATCGGCAGCCCCGATCCGTACGGCAAGCAGATCGACGGCATGGGCGGCGCCACCTCCAGCACCAGCAAGACGGTCATCCTGGACCGCAGCCAGCGCCCCGACCACGACGTCGACTACCTGTTCGGCCAGGTCTCGATCGACAGCGCCTTCGTCGACTGGAGCGGCAACTGCGGCAACCTCAGCGCGGCGGTGGGCGCCTTCGCCATCGAAAGCGGCCTGGTCGACCCGGACCGCGTCCCGCGCAACGGCACCGCCGTGGTGCGAATCTGGCAGGCCAATATCGGCAAGACCATCCTGGGCCATATCCCCATCGTCGACGGGCAGGTGCAGGAAAGCGGCGACTTCGAGCTCGACGGCGTCACCTTCCCGGCCGCCGAGGTGCAGTTGGAATTCCTCGACCCGGCCGACGAGGGCGAAGGCGAAGGCGGGGCGATGTTCCCCACCGGCAACGTGGTCGACACCCTCGAGGTGCCGGGCATCGGCACGCTGCAGGCAACGCTGATCAACGCCGGCATCCCGACGATTTTCGTCGACGCGCAGGCCGTCGGCTATACCGGCAGCGAATTGCAGGACGATATCAACGGCGACCCCAAGGCCCTGGCCATGTTCGAGACGCTGCGCGCCCACGGCGCGCTGCGCATGGGCCTGATCGCCGACGTCGCGGAAGCGGCCAAGCGCCAGCACACGCCCAAGGTCGCCTTCGTGGCGCCGCCGGCCGCCTATACGGCCTCCAGCGGCAAGCAGGTCGGGGCCGGCGACATCGACCTGCGCGTGCGCGCCCTGTCCATGGGCAAGCTGCACCACGCGATGATGGGCACCGCCGCGGTCGCGATCGGCACGGCGGCCGCCGTGCCCGGCACGCTGGTAAACCTTGCCGCCGGCGGCGGCGAACGCGAATCCGTGCGTTTCGGCCACCCTTCGGGTACGCTGCGGGTAGGCGCCCAGGCTCGCCTGGAGGACGGCCAGTGGAAGGTCACCAAGGCCGTCATGAGCCGCAGCGCCCGCGTACTGATGGAAGGCCATATCCGCGTACCGGCCGAAACGCTCTGACTACAGGGAGGAGGAGGATGAGCCACGCCACCATCCCCTTCAACCAGCGCCCCGCCTGGGATCCGGCGCTGGCCGATATCGTCGACTATGTGCTGGATTACGAGGTCCAGGGCAACCTGGCCTACGAAACCGCGCGCAACTGCCTGATCGACACGCTGGGCTGCGGCATGGAAGCCCTGGAGTACCCGGCCTGCCGGAAATTGCTCGGGCCCATCGTGCCGGGCACGGTCGTGCCGCATGGCGCGAAAGTCCCGGGCACCCAGTTCCAGCTCGACCCGGTCCAGGCCGCCTTCAACATCGGCGCCATGATCCGCTGGCTGGATTTCAACGACACCTGGCTGGCCGCCGAATGGGGCCACCCGTCCGACAACCTGGGCGGCATACTGGCCACCGCCGACTGGCTGTCGCGCAACGCCGTGGCCAACGGCAAGCCGCCGCTGGCCATGCGCGACGTACTGACCGCGATGATCAAGGCGCACGAGATCCAGGGTTGCATCGCGCTGGAAAACTCGTTCAACAAGGTCGGCCTGGATCACGTGGTGCTGGTCAAGGTTGCCTCGACGGCCGTGGTCGCGCGCATGCTGGGCCTGTCGCGCGAGGAAATCCTCAACGCGGTGTCGCTGGCCTGGGTCGACGGACAGAGCCTGCGCACCTACCGCCACGCGCCCAACACCGGCAGCCGCAAGAGCTGGGCCGCGGGCGACGCCACCAGCCGCGCCGTGCGCCTGGCGCTCATCGCCCGGACCGGCGAAATGGGCTACCCATCGGCGCT
Organism: Bordetella genomosp. 6; assembly: GCF_002119705.1. Taxonomy (NCBI): domain Bacteria; kingdom Pseudomonadati; phylum Pseudomonadota; class Betaproteobacteria; order Burkholderiales; family Alcaligenaceae; genus Bordetella; species Bordetella genomosp. 6. The sequence continues at coordinate 1,374,626 of NZ_CP021107.1, read as the reverse complement.
CACGGCGCCGACCTGGGGTTTCTACGACGTCCTGTTCAAGGGCCGGCCGTTCAAGTTCCAGCGGCCCTACGGCAGCTACGTGATGGAGAACGTCCTGTTCAAGATCTCCTTCCCCGCCGAGTTCCACGCGCAGACCGCGGTGGAATGCGCCATGGAGATCCATGCGCTGCTCAAGGCGCGCGGCAAGTCGGCCGACGATATCCGTCGCATCACGATCCGCACCCACGAAGCGTGCATCCGCATCATCGACAAGCAGGGCCCGCTGAACAACCCCGCCGACCGCGACCACTGCATCCAGTACATGGTGGCCGTGCCCCTCCTGTACGGCCGCCTGACCGCCGCCGACTACGAGGACGGCATCGCCCGCGACCCGCGCATCGACGCGCTGCGCGCCCGCATCGTGTGCATGGAGGACCCGGCGTTCACGGCGGACTACCACGATCCGGCCAAGCGATCGATCGCCAACGCGCTGACGGTCGAATTCAACGACGGCTCCAGCCTGGATGAAATCGTCTGCGAGTACCCGATCGGCCACCGCCGCCGCCGCGCCGACGGTCTCCCGCTGCTGGAAGCGAAATTCCGCGCCAACCTGACGCGCGTCTTCCCCGCCCGTCAGCAGGAGCGCATCCTGGATGCCTCGCTGGACCAGCGAAAGCTGGAAACCATGCCCGTCAACGAGTACGTGGATCTTTACGTGATCTGAGGGCGTGCCCGGCCCGCCGCCATGGGCCCTGCAATACAATGTGGCGTTTCACGCAAGGGACGCGCTCTCCATGCTCTGGGTCAAGACTTTCCACATTGTGTTCATTGCCGCCTGGTTCGCCGGCCTGTTCTACCTGCCGCGCATCTATGTCAACCTGGCGCAGCAGTCCGATCCGGCGATCCAATCCTGTCTGCTCGGCATGGCGCGCCGCCTCTACCGCTTCACGACGCTGCTGGCCATCCCCGCCATCGTGCTGGGTCTCTGGCTGTACGTGGGCTACCGGATCGGCACCGGCCCGGGCAATGCCTGGATGCATGCCAAGCTGCTGTTCGTGCTGCTGATCATCGGCTACCACCATGCCTGCGGCGTCATGCTGCGCAAGTTCGAGCAGGGCCGCAATGCCCGCACGCACAAGTTCTATCGCTGGTTCAACGAAATCCCCGTTGTGCTGCTGTTGATCGTGGTCACGCTGGTTGTCGTCAAACCCTTTTGATTTCCGCGCCAGCGATGGCCTGAACCCGTATGCCCACCGATGATAAAGCGCGTCCGCGCAAGACGCTGACGATCAAGAAAACCGCGCCGGCCGCGCCTACGGCCGGCGACGAGGCGCCCAAGCGCAAGCGCACCGGCGCCCGCGCGCGCCTGGTGGCGCAGATGGAGCGCGCCAAGGAGCAGCACGCGCCGCGGCGAGCGCCCGAATCGCGGGACGCGGCCGCCGACGCGCCGCAGCCTGGACGCCGCGACGACCGCGCGGCCCGCGCGGCGCGCGCCTGGCAGGACGAGCACGCGCCGCGCCGGAAAGCGCCGCGCCAGGACGCCGCGCACCACGAAGACGCCCCGCGCCGCCGCCCGCGCGTCCCGCGCGAAGCCGAAGTCTTCGCCGTATACGCCCCCTGCCCGCAGGGCATCGAGGAAGCCCTGGCCGCCGAAATGCAGGCGCTGGGCTTCGAGGATGCCCGTCCGGGCCGCGCCGGCTGCGCCTTCAGCACCGACTGGGCCGGCGTGCAGCGCGCCAACCTGTATTCGCGGCTGGCGACCCGCATCCTGGTCCAGGTCGCGCAGGCCGACATCGGCCACGAGGACGATATCCTCGACCTGGCGCGCAGCGTGCCCTGGGAGCGCTGGTTCGGTCCGGACGAGACCCTGCGCGTCGATACCTCGGCGATCAAAAGCCCGGTCAAGAGCCTGCAGTACTGCAACCTGCGCGCCAAGGACGGCATCTGCGACCGGCTGCGCGAGATCGAAGGCGCGCGGCCGGACATCGACACCGTGCGGCCCGACGCCCGCGTCCACCTGTTCCTGTCCGGCACCACGGCCACGCTGTACCTGGACACCTCGGGCGAATCCCTGTTCAAGCGCGGCTGGCGGCTGGACAAGGGCGAGGCGCCCCTGCGCGAAAACCTGGCCGCCGGCATGCTGGCGCTGGCCGGCTGGGATCCGGCCGAACCCTTGCTGGATCCGTTCTGCGGCAGCGGCACCATTCTCATCGAAGCGGCCTGGATCGCCCTGGGCGTGCCGCCCGGCATCTCGCGGCCATTCGGCTTCGAGCGCCTGCGCAACCACGACGCGCGCCGCTGGCAGGACCTGAAGGCCGACGCCCGCACGCGCATCCAGACCCAGCTCGAGACCCCGCTGTTCGGCTACGACCTCGATCCGCGCGCCATCGAATACGCGCAGGCCAACGCCGAACGCGCCTGGCTGACCGCCGACACCATCCGCTTCGAAGTGGGCGACGCGCGCCACCTGGCTGCGCCGGCCGACCACGGCTGGATCGTCACCAACCCGCCCTATGGCGAGCGTATGGAAACCGAGGAAGACTCCGAAATGTGGCGCGACTGGGCAGCGTGCCTGAAGCGCCAGTTCGCCGGCTGGCAGCTGCATGTGATTTCCAGCGACATGACGCTGCCGCAGCGCCTGCGCCTCAAGCCGCTGCGCCGCGTGCCGCTGCACAACGGCGCGCTGGACTGCCGCCTGTTCGGCTTCGAACTGGTGCCCGCCAGCTACCGCAAGCCCGCATAGTCGCCGGCACGTGGCGCAGCGGCGTTGTAAAAGCGCCGCAACAATGCCCCACTATCGTCATGGCTGGCGCCCCCGTTGCGCCGAATTGGGGCATTATCACCACAGGCATCGCGCACTTTGCACCACGGGCTTGCATGCGTTCAGGGTTAACCCTATAATCGGGGTTAACCCTAGTAGCACGAACACATGCACTGGCCCTGGAGCCTACCGCGATGAACCCGAATACCTTCCGCCTGACCGACGAACTCGAACGCCAACTGATGCTGCAAGCCATGGAAGACCAGTTCCGCCCGCGCCCGATGCGCGCGCTGGCTGCCGGGCTGCGCAAGCTGGCCGACGGCATCAAGTCGGTCGCCGGCAAGAGCGGCTCCAAGGCCGCCCACTCGGCCGCCTGAACAGGCCCGAGCGCAAGAAGCAACGATTTTCCGTTTTCCTTACCGTTTTCCCCTTGGGGGCTGCAAAGCCCCTTTTAAGACCCGCTCTAAACCAGCGGGTTTTTTTTTGGCCGGGATCCTGGCTTGCTGGATAATACCGGCCCATGAATGCCACCCATGACCTCCAGTCGACTCCCAGCCGCCTGCGGCGCTTCGCCTGCATGATGTACGAAGGCGTGTTGCTGTTCGGCGTCGTCTTCATCGCCAGCTACCTGTTCGACACCCTGACCCAGAGCAAGCACGGCCTGATGCTGCGCGACGGCCGCCAGGTCTGGCTGTTCCTGGTGATCGGCCTGTACTTCGTGCTGTGCTGGCGGCGTCGCGGCCAGACCCTGCCGATGAAGACCTGGAACATCCGCCTGGTCGACCGCGACGGCCAGCCGCCCTCCACGCCGCGGCTGATCCTGCGCTACGTGCTGGCGTGGCCGCTGCCCCTGGGGGCCGCCGCGCTGGTGTGGCTGGCCTCGTCGCTGACGGGCTGGCGCTCGGTCGACATGTTCATCGTGCTGGCGCCGTTCGCCATTTTCGCGTGGAGCTGGGTCGATCCGGACGGCCAGTTCCTGCACGACCGGCTGCTGGGCACCCGGTTGCGCAACGCCCCGCCGCGCGCCGCGCGCGCCGTCGCGGGGACATAGCGTCACAACGCCGTCACGGTTCGTTCACGGAGGCGTCATCGGGGGGTGGTTTCATCCTTGGGCAATGACAGCCCGAATGGAAACGACCGTGACCGAGATCCATCCCACGCATTGGCGCACGCTGTGGATTTCCGACATTCACCTGGGAACGGCCGGATGCAAGGCCGAATTCCTGCTCGATTTCCTCGACCATAACGATTCGGACACGCTGTACCTGGTGGGCGACATCGTGGACGGCTGGCAGTTGCGCAAGCACTGGCACTGGCCGCGCGCCCACAATGACGTGGTCCAGCGCATCCTGCGCAAGGCGCGCAACGGTACCCGGGTGGTGTTCGTACCCGGCAACCACGACGAGTTCGCGCGAGAATTCGCGGGCTTTGCCTTCGGCGACATCGAGATCCTGGACGAGGACATCCACGTCACGGCCCAGGGCGTCAAGCTGCTGGTGCTGCACGGCGACCAGTTCGACGGCGTCATCCAGCACAGCAAATGGCTCGCCCACCTGGGCGACTCGCTCTACCAGACCGCGCTGTGGCTGAACCACCACTTCAACCGCCTGCGCCACCGGTTGGGCCTGCACTACTGGTCGCTGTCGCAATACCTCAAGCACAAGGTGAAGAACGCGGTGGCCTTCATCACCGACTTCGAGGAGGCGCTGGCCGGCGAAGCGCGCCGGCGCGGACTGGACGGGGTGGTATGCGGCCATATCCACCAGCCGGCGCTGCGCCAGGTCGACGGGATCCTCTATTGCAACGACGGCGACTGGGTGGAAAGCCTCTCGGCGCTGGGCGAAACCCACGAAGGCCAGCTGCAGCTGCTGGACTGGGCCGCCTGCATGGCCGAACGCGGCAACGACCCCGCGGCGGCCCGGCCGCGGCGCTCGCTGACCCTGCCCGCCCTGCCCTCGGCCTTGCGCCGCCAGGGCCGCCACCCGTAATAACCCTTATACGTCCCCGTTAGGGATACGGGGATGTTGCAGTTCACGGCCCTCTCAGTCATGCTTGCAGTTGGGGCAACCGGCTCCTCGCAACGCCAACCATCCCATCGTTGCCACCGAGCTCAGACCATAGGGCCATGAACGACCAATACGAGGCGCTGTACCAAACCTTCCGCTGGCTGGTTCCGACCCAGTTCAATATCGCGGACGCCTGCTGCCACCGCTGGGCCGCCAGCAGTCCGGACGCACGCCGTATCGCCATCTACTACGAAGACGAAGCGGGCAACCGCGAGGTCTGGACCTACGCGCGCCTGGCCGAAGCCGCCAACCAGTTGGCCAACGGCCTGGTGAAGATGGGCGTGGAGCGCGGCGACCGCGTGGGTGTGGTATTGGGACAACGTCCGGAGACCGTCGTCGCGCATATGGCGATCTACAGCGTCGGCGCCGTGGTGCTGCCGCTGTCGCCCCTGTTCGGCCCGGAGGCGCTGGAGTCGCGCCTGCGCGATGCCGAGGCGCGGATCGCCATCGTCGACTACGCCTCCAGCGCCAACCTGCTGGCCATCAGCGACAACTGCCCCAACCTGCACCAGATCATCGGCATCGGCTTCGCCGACGAGCGGGTGCTGCCCTGGCGCAGCCTGCTGGCGCGCCAGCCGAGCGAATTCAAGATGGTGGCCACGCGCGCGTCCGACCCGGCCATCCTGATGTACACCTCGGGCACCACCGGCGCGCCCAAGGGCGCGCTGCTGCCGCACAGCGTGCTGATCGGCAACCTGCCCGGGTTCGTCGCGTCGCAGGACTGGTTCCCCAGGCCCGGCGACGTCTTCTGGTCGCCGGCGGACTGGGCCTGGACGGGCGGCATGATGGACGCCCTGCTGCCGACCCTGTATTTCGGCCACCCCATCGTCGGCACGCGCGGACGCTTTTCGCCGGAGCGCGCCTTCGAGCTGATGGAGCGCTATCAGGTCACCAATACCTTCCTGTTCCCGACCGCGCTGAAGATGATGATGAAGTCCGTGCCCGAGCCGCGCGGCCGCTACCAGTTGGCGCTGCGCAGCATCATGAGCGCCGGAGAAAGCGTGGGCGAAACCGTGTTCGCGTGGTGCGAACAGGCGCTGGGCATCACGCCCAACGAGATGTTCGGCCAGACCGAGCTGAACTACGTGGTGGGCAACAGCAACCGGCGCTGGCCGGCGCGCCCCGGCAGCATGGGCCGGCCCTATCCGGGCCACCGGGTCGCCGTCATCGACGAGGCGGGCCAACCGGTCAAGCCGGGCGAAACCGGCGAGGTGGCGCTCAACCGGTTCGATATCCACGGGTTCCCCGACCCGGTGCTGTTCCTGGGCTACTGGCGCAACGAGGCCGCCACCGCCGCCAAGTTCACCGGCGACTGGTGCCGCACGGGCGACCTGGCCAGCATCGACGCCGACGGCTACCTCTGGTACGCCGGACGAGCCGACGATGTGTTCAAGTCGGCTGGCTACCGGATCGGCCCGGGCGAAATCGAGAACTGCCTGCTTGGCCATCCCGCGGTGGCCAATGCCGCGGTCGTGCCCAAGCCCGACGCCGAGCGCGGCGCCCTGGTGAAGGCCTATGTGGTGCTGACGCCCGAGTACCAGGGCCGCGATCCGGACAGCATTACCCAGGTGCTGCAGGAACACGTGCGCGACCGCCTGGCCCCCTACGAATATCCCAAGGAAATCGAATACGTCGATGCCTTGCCCATGACCACTACCGGAAAGATCCAGCGCGCCGTACTGCGCCGCCGCGAGGCCGAACGCGCCAGCGGCGTTCACTCCTGAAGACCTTCGCAATGCCGATTTACCAGCTCGACGACCTGATCCCCGCCATCGACCCCAGCGCCTATCTGGCCGACAGCGCCGATATCATCGGCAACGTCACCCTGGAGGCCGGCGTGAGCATCTGGTCGCAAGTCTCCATCCGCGGCGACAATGCGCCCATCCTGGTGCGCAGCGGCACCAACATCCAGGAAGCCAGCGTGCTGCACGTGGACGCCGGCTGCCCCATGACCGTGGGACCCAATGTCACGGTCGGCCACCAGGCCATGCTGCACGGCTGTACCATCCATGAAGGCGCATTGGTGGGCATGCAGGCCATCGTCCTGAACAACGCCGTGGTCGGCCGCAATTGCCTGATCGGCGCCGGCGCCATCATCCCGGAAGGACGCATCATCCCCGACAACTCGCTGGTCATCGGCATCGGCAAGATCGTGCGCGAACTCAGCGCCGAGGAAATCGCCGAAATGCAGGCCAACAATCGCCACTATGTCGAGCGCGGCCTGCACTACAAGACCGCGCTCAAACGCATCGGCTGACGGGTCGCGGGCGCCCCGGCGCCCCTGGGCAATCGGCTAAGATTCCACTATGACCGATCTGCTCAAGAAATACCTGTTCGAAGACCGTTCCGTCCGCATCCAGGCGGTTCGGCTGCACGAGACCTGGCTGCAAGCCCAGGTCAACCATCAGCACCCGCCCGCCGTCACGCGCCTGCTGGGCGAGCTGGTGGCCGCCTCGACGCTACTGGCCGCCAACATCAAATTCGACGGCTCGCTGGTGCTGCAAATCCAGGGCGATGGCCCGCTGGCCCTGCTGGTGGTCGAGTGCCGCTCGGACCTGAGCCTACGCGCCACCGTCAAGGTCCGTGAAGGGGAATCCGTCCCTGATAGCGGGACGATGCAAAGCCTGCTCAACGCCAACGGCAACGGCCGCTTCATGGTGGTGCTGGATCCGCAGCGCAAGGTGCCCGGCCAGCAGGCCTACCAGGGCATCGTGCCGCTGGAAGGCGAAACCGTCGCCGAAGCGCTGGGCCACTACATGAAGGCGTCCGAACAACTGGATACGCAGCTGTGGCTTGCCGCCGACGAGCAGCATGCCGCCGGCCTGCTGGTCCAGCGCCTGCCCGACCATGGCGGCACCACCCAGGGCGACGCAGCCGAAAGCTGGAGCCGGGCCACCCATCTGGCCGCCACGCTGCAGCCGGCCGAACTGCTGGCGACCGACACCGACACGCTCATCCACCGCCTGTACTGGGAAGAACCCCTGATGGCGTTCGAGCCGCATGCCGTGCGCTGGTTCTGTCCCTGCACGCGCGAGCGGGTGTCGAACATGCTGCGTTCGCTCGGCCAGGCCGAAGTCGAGTCCATTCTTGCCGAACAGGGCCGGGTCGAAGTGTCATGCGACTTCTGCGGCAAACCCTACGAGTTCGACAAGGTGGATTGCGCTGGCCTGTTCGCGCCCAATGCCCCCATGCCGGAACAGGACCCGCCCACGGTGCACTGACGGCGCGCCGGCCGTGATGGCCGCAGCCCGCGTACTAGCCACAATCGACGCGCGCGGCGGCGCCCAGCAGACTGGGCGGCCATGGAGAACACCGCCGCCGTCCCGTTCCCGCGCCACGCAGGCGCCGCCGCCCTCGAGTTCATGCTGGCCGGCATGCTGTTGCTGGCAGTGTCCATCGCCGCCGTCGAAACCATGTATTGGCACCAGACGCGCCACCTGGCCTATCTGGCGCTGATCGAGGCGGCGCGCGCCGGCGCCACCTCGCACGGCGACCCTGGCGCCATCGAGCGGGCCTTTGCCCGCGCCATGCGGGCGCGCTACGCGGCAGCCCAGCCCGGCCAGGCCGCGGCACGCCGGCAACATGCCTGGAGCCGCCAGCAGGCACGCACCGGCCTGCCGGTCTGGCGCATCGATATCCTGCGGCCCGGCCCGGCGGCGTTCGCCGACCATGGCGCCGCCAACCGGGCCCTGCGCGGCCCGCCCCGCATCCGCAACGATTATCAGGCTGAACAGCACGCGCGGCGCCTGGCCCAGGGCTGGCCGGGCGGGGCCGGGCCGCGCTCGGGGCTGGACATTTTCCAGGCCAACACGCTGCGGCTGCGGCTGGTCTACCGCCTGGCGCCGCTCTCTCCCTGGCTGGGCGCCCTGCTCAAGGCTGCGGCCGCGCTGGCCCCGGCTTGCGCCCGGCCCGCCTGGCGGCAGGGCCTGCTGCCGCTGCGGCTCGAACTGGACATGGACATGCAATCCGATCCGGTGCTCGGGCCCGCCCGGCCCGATGTGGCCTATGGCGACGCGCGAGGCTGCGGCGACCTCACGGCTGCGGCGTCAGGATAGCCTCGCCGCGATTCTTCAACAGAAAGACCAGGAACCGGGCCGGCTCGGTGGCGCTGGCATTGCGTCCTATGGTGTGCACGTCGTCCGGCCCTTCATGGAAGGTCTGCCCCGGCCCCAGGGTGACGGGTTGGCCGCCGCGCACGCCCATCACGATCGAGCCCTGCAGCACATAGACGAATCCGTGCGCATTGTGGCGGTGCACGGGATCGGCGCCGCCAGGAGGATAGTCGACCACGATGACCGCCACTTCCTTGCCGGGATAGTCCCGCAGCGGCTGCGTCATCAACGGCGTCACGCCGGGTTCGGGCGGCCCTTGCCGGGCGGCCGCCGTGCCCGTGGCCAGGCACAGCGCCAGGCATAGCAGTGGAAAGCGGGACATGATTCGCTCCTTGCGGGCCGGGGCTCAGGACAGGCCGGACTTGTCCACGCCGAAGGCCTGGTCGTATTTGCCGGGCTCGATCCGGAAGGCCACATTGACGCGGTTCCAGGCATTGATCGACATCACCAGGAACGTGAGATCCGAGAGCTCCTGGTCCGACAGCTGCTCGCGCACCTGCGCGTAGATCTCATCCGATACGCCCTCGGCCGGTATCCGCGTCAGCACGTCGGTCCAGGCCAGGGCGGCGCGTTCGCGCGGGCTGAACAGCGTTGATTCGCGCCACGCCGCGATATGGTGCAAGCGCAGCGGCCGCTCGCCATGAATGGTGGCCTCCTTGACGTGCATATCCAGGCAGAAGGTGCAGCCGTTGATCTGCGAGGCCCGGATGTCGACCAGGTCGCGGATCGACGTCTCGATGCTGGACTGCTTGAAGGCCAGGCTGAAGGCGACGAATTTCTTGAACAATTCGGGAGACTGCTGTTGGTAGTCGAGGCGTTGGGTCATGGGGAATGCTCCGGTTGGTTGTCTGGACAGGCCCGGCGAAAGCGCGTCCTCATGGCCGCGCCGCGGGACGGCTGAGCCAGTTCATCAAGCGCGTCGGGCCAATGCGCGGGTTGTCGCCCGCCACCAGCGAGCGGTCGTCGAGTTCGCTGCCGAAGTAGCGCGCATGCACGTCGGCGACGACCTGCCGCCGGTCGCCGCGCGCGACGAGGAACTTGCGCGCCAGCTCATCGAGCGGCAAGCGGTCGGGCCCGGCCACTTCCACCGTGCCGTTGAGCGGCATGCCGACGGCCAGGTCCGCCAGCGCGGCGCTGACGTCGTCGGCGGCGATGGGCTGGATCAGCGCGGGCGACAGGCGCACCATGTCGCCATCGGCGCCCGCATTGACGATGCTCTCGATGAATTCGAAGAACTGGGTCGCGCGCAGGATGGTGTAAGGCACCTTGGACGCCTTGATGAGCGCTTCCTGCGCCACCTTGGCGCGGAAGTACCCGCTGTCGGCCAGTCTGTCGGTGCCCACGACCGACAGCGCCAGGTGATGCGTCACGCCCGCGGCGGTCTCGGCGGCCAGCAGCGTGCGGCCCGAGGTTTCGAAAAATGCCATGACGGCCTGGTCCTCGAAGGAAGGCGAGTTGGCCACGTCGATCACCACCTGGGCGCCGTCCAGCGCCTGCGCCAGGCCTTCGCCGGTGATCGTGTTGACGCCGGTGCCCGGCGAAGCCGCCACCGTCTCGTGGCCATCGCGGCGCAGCCGGCTGACCACGTTCGATCCGATCAGGCCGGTGCCGCCAATAACGACTATCTTCATGCTCTGCTCCTTTGGGGGGACGATCGCCGTCGTTGCGGCGACCTGTGCATGCAGTATGCTTGGCACCCTGGCGGAGCACTTTGCCGGCATCTTGTTTTTCCCTTGTTTTTCGCTTGGCGCGGTCCGCGCAGGCCGCGCCGGCCGACCCGTCCCCACGGTTACCCGAACGGCACGTCCCCAGGCACCAGGAGCTGCGAATGCGATTGGCATTTGACGACTGTCTGCTCGACCTGGACCGGCGCGAACTGACGCGCGGGTCGCGGGCGGTGGCGACTGCGCCGCAAGTCTTCGACCTGCTGGCCTATTTGCTGGCAAACCGCGAGCGCGTCGTCGACCGCGACGAACTGATCCAGGCGGTCTGGAACGGCCGCATCGTCTCCGAATCGACCCTGGCCAGCCACATCAATGCGGTGCGCACGGCGGTCGGCGACAGCGGACAGCGGCAGGCGGTGGTCCGTACCGTTGCCCGCAAGGGCTTTCGCTTCGTGGCCGAGGTGCGGGCCGCCGCGCCGGTTCCGGCCGAGATGGCCAGCACGCCGGCGCCGCCCGCGACGGCGCCGGCGCTGCCTGCCAAGCCGTCCATCGCCGTGCTGCCGTTCGTGAACCTGAGCGCCGACCCCGAGCAGGATTACCTGGCCGATGGCGTGGTGGAAGACATCATCGCCGCGCTGTCGCAATACCGCTGGCTGTTCGTGGTAGCGCGCAATTCCAGCTTCACCTACAAGGGCCGGACCGTGAACGTGCGCCAGGTGGGCCGCGAACTGGGGGTGCGCTATGTGCTGGAAGGCAGCTGGCGCAAGGAGCGCAACCGCGTGCGGATCACCGGGCAACTGATCGACGCCGCAAGCGGCGCGCATCACTGGGCCGATCGATACGAAGGCGTGCTGGACGATATCTTCGCGTTGCAGGACCAGATGACCGAAAGCGTGGTCGGCGCGATCGCGCCGCAGCTGGAGCGGGCCGAGATCGAGCGCGCGCGGCGCAAGCCCACCGGCAGCCTGGACGCCTACGACTACTACCTGCGCGGCATGGCCTGCGTGCACCAGGGCACCCGTCAGGCCGCCGAACAGGCCTTGCCGCTGTTTCACCGCGCCATTGCCTGCGACCCCGATTTCGCGCCGGCCTATGCCATGGCCGCCTGGTGCCACTGCTGGCGCAAGGTCAATGGCTGGATGCAGGACAAACCGCGGGAGATGGCCGAGGGCGCCCGCCTGGCCCGGCGCGCCGTGGAGCTGGACCGGATCGATGCCGTGGCCCTCACGCGCAGCGGCCACGCGCTGGGCCACCTGGCCGGCGATCTGCAAGGCGGCATTGCCTTGCTGGACCGGGCGCTGGTGCTCAACGCCAACCTGGCCGCGGCCTGGTTCCTGAGCGCGTTCCTGCGCCTGTGGCACGGCGAGACCGGGCTGGCCGTCACGCATTTCACCCAGGCCATGCGGCTGAGCCCGCTGGATCCGGAACTGTACCGGATGCAGGCCGGCATGGCGGTGGCGCATCTGTTCCTGGGGCATTACGACGCCGCGGCGGCGTGGGCCGAACAGGCGCTGCGCGAACTGCCCAGTTTCCTGATGGCGGTCGCCACTGCCGCGGCCGGCCACGCCCTGGCCGGCCGCGGCGCGCGGGCGCGGCACGCCATGGAGGAGTTGCGCCGGCTCGATCCCGCCTTGCGGCTGGCCGGCCTGGCGCAGTGGCTGCCGATCCGCAAGGACGAGGACCTCGCCGCTCTCGCCCAGGGGCTGCGCCTGGCGGGCCTGCCTGAGTAGCGCAGGGCTGCGCCCGCTACGCGGCCTTGCTGCCCCCCGACGGGGCTTTTTTGCCTTGGGACGGCCCTACGGCAAAAGTCGTGCCCCCACGCTGCGCCCGCTACGCGGCCTTGCTGCCCCCCGAGGGGGCTTTTTTGCCTTGGGACGGCCCTACGGCAAAAGTCGTGCCCCCACGCTGCGCCCGCTACGCGGGCTTGCTGCCCCCCGAGGGGGCTTTTTTGCCTTGGGACGGCCCTACGGCAAAAAAAACTCCCCTGGCGGGGAGTTCCGGCGCCGGCTCAGCGGCGCGGCGGCGTGGCGGGCGGCTTGGGCTTGGACAGCGCCGAAGCCTGTGGCGTGGAATTGTCCGAGGGCAGCGCCGTGCCGGGCGGCAGGATATGCACGAAGACTTCGCCATCGCGCATCATGCCCAGCTCGCTACGGGCACGCTCCTCGACCGCGCCCACGCCGGTCGCCAGGTCGCGTACTTCGGCCTCCAGCGCCGTATTGCGCGCCCGCAGGCCGTCGTTGGTCTCGCGCTGTTCGGCCACCTGCCGCTGCAGATCCCATACCTTGAACCAGCCGCCCTTGCCCAGCCAGAGCGGGTATTGGATCAAGCCTAGCAGCACTAGCAGCACCAGGAACAGCAGGCGCATACGCGGGCACCTTGAGCAAACGCGGTAGACAGCGGTTTCCGGCCGGTCCGCGCTACCGCGGCCCGGCCGGATTACTGACCATTAACGCAGGTTGTAGAACGCCTCGAGGCCGGGATAGGAGGCCACTTCGGCCAATTCTTCCTCGATGCGCAGCAACTGGTTGTACTTCGCCATACGGTCGGAACGCGACAGCGAGCCGGTCTTGATCTGCATGGCGTTGGTAGCCACCGCGATGTCGGCAATGGTCGAATCTTCGGTTTCGCCGGAACGGTGCGAGACCACGGCGGTATAGCCGGCGCGCTTGGCCATTTCGATGGCGGCGAAGGTCTCGGTCAGGGTGCCGATCTGGTTGATCTTGATGAGGATCGAGTTGGCCACCCCCTTCTGGATGCCTTCGCGCAGGATCCGCGTGTTGGTGACGAACAGGTCGTCGCCCACCAGCTGCACCTTCTTGCCCAGCTGGTCGGTCAGCAGCTTCCAGCCGTCCCAGTCGTTTTCGGCCATGCCGTCTTCGATCGAGATGATGGGATACTTGTCGCACCAGGTCGCCAGCAGATTGGCGAACTCCTGCGAGGACAGCGACACACCGCCTTCTCCGGCCAGCGTGTACTTGCCGTCGCGGTAGAACTCCGAGCTGGCGCAATCCAGGCCCAGGGCGATCTGCGTGCCCGGCTCGTAGCCGGCTTCGGAGATGGCCTTGAGGATCAGCTGGATGGCGGCCTCGTGGCTGGGCACGTTGGGCGCGAAACCGCCCTCGTCGCCCACGGCGGTCGACATGCCCTGGTCGTGGATCAGCTTCTTGAGCATGTGGAACACTTCGGCGCCCCAGCGCAGCGCTTCGCGGAAGCTGGCCGCGCCCACCGGCAGGATCATCAGTTCCTGCAGGTCCAGCGTGTTGTTGGCGTGCGCGCCGCCGTTGATGACGTTCATCATCGGCACGGGCATGCTCATGGGGCCGCTGCCGCCGAAGTAACGGTACAGCGACAGGCCCGACTCGTCGGCCGCGGCGCGCGCGACCGCCATGCTGGCGGCCAGCATGGCATTGGCGCCCAGGCGTTCCTTGCTGTCGGTGCCGTCGAGTTCGATCAGGGTGCGATCGACGAAGGTCTGTTCCTGCGCGTCCAGGCCCATCAGGGCTTCGGAGATCTCGGTGTTGAGATTCTCGACCGCCCGCAGCACGCCCTTGCCCAGATAACGGCCCTTGTCGCCGTCGCGCAGTTCGATGGCCTCGCGCGAGCCGGTGGAGGCGCCCGAAGGCACGGCGGCGCGACCCATCGCGCCCGACTCCAGCAGCACATCGCACTCGACGGTAGGATTGCCGCGCGAATCGAGGATTTCGCGGCCGATGATATCGACGATTGCACTCATGGTTCTTACATTCCCTGAACGATAAACATATTCATGATGGCCGCGCCTTCTCGCGCATTGCGGGCACGGCGGTACTGATAGGAGTCATAGAAGGCCTGAGCCTTGTCCATGGACGGAAACTCCATGATGACCGTGCGGCCGGGCTCCCTGCCCTCGAGGTGCCGCGACTCGCCGCCGCGCACCAGAACCTTCGCATCGTAGGCGCGCATGGCCAGGGTGGACAGGCGCTTATAGTCTTCGTACTGCGCGGGTTTGGTAACGGAAACGTCGGCGATCAGGTAGGCACTCATGCGATTCCTTCAGACAAACTGGTTTTCGAGAAAGCCACTGCGTTTGGTGACGCGGTCCAGCGCCACCAGGGATTCAAGCAACTCCGCCATGCGGTCCAGCGGCACGGCATTGGGACCGTCGGACATGGCGCAAGCGGGATTGGGATGGGTTTCCATGAACAGCCCGGCCACGCCGACCGCGACGGCGGCACGCGCCAGCACCGGCACGAATTCGCGCTGGCCGCCCGACGAGGTGCCCTGCCCGCCCGGCAACTGCACCGAGTGCGTGGCATCGAACACGACGGGACAGTCGGTTTCCCGCATGATAGCGAGCGAACGCATGTCGGACACTAAGTTGTTGTATCCGAAAGAAGCGCCGCGCTCGCAAACCAGGATGTTATTGCCGTCGCCGCCGGCTTCCAGCGCCGCGTCGCGGGCCTTCCGGGCCACCTGGAGCATGTCGTGCGGCGCCAGGAACTGGCCCTTTTTGATATTCACCGGCTTGAGCGTGGCCGCACAGGCGCGGATGAAATCGGTCTGCCGGCACAGGAAGGCCGGCGTCTGCAGCATGTCGACCACCGCGGCCACGGGCGCGACCTGCTCGATATCGTGCACGTCGGTGAGGACCGGCACGTCCAGCTGGGCCCGCACATCGGCCAGGATCTTCAGGCCTTCGTCGATGCCCGGGCCGCGAAACGACTTGCCCGAACTGCGGTTGGCCTTGTCGAACGAGCTCTTGTAGATGAAGGGCACCCCCAGCTTGCCGGTGATCTCCTTGAGGCGGCCGGCGGTTTCGAAGGCCAACTCGCGCGACTCGATGACGCACGGGCCGGCGATCAGGAAAAAGGGATGATCCAGGCCGATATCGAAACCGCAGGCTTTCATCACGCCTCCTTGGCGCGCTGCGCTTTATGCTCGAGCGCCGCCCGGATATAGCTGGAGAACAGGGGGTGCCCGTCGCGCGGCGTCGAGGTGAACTCGGGGTGGAACTGCACGCCCACGAACCACGGATGGCTGGGCAGCTCCATCATCTCGGGCAGGTTCTCGGTGGGCGTACGCGCGCTGATCACCATGCCGGCGTCTTCGAGCCGGGGGACATACACGTTGTTGACTTCGTAGCGGTGGCGATGGCGCTCGTTGACGTCGTCGCCGTAGATGGACTGCGCCCGGGTGCCCGGGCGGATCGGACAGCGCTGCGCGCCCTTGCGCATGGTGCCGCCGAGATCCGAGCTGTTGTCGCGGCGCTCGACGCGGCCTTCGCGATCCATCCATTCGGTGATCAGGGCCACCACCGGATGCGGCGCGGCCGGATCGAACTCGGTGCTGTTGGCGCCGCCCAGGCCGGCCACGTGGCGCGCGAACTCGATCACGGCCAGCTGCATGCCCAGGCAGATGCCCAGGTACGGCACGCCGTTCTCGCGCGCATAGCGGATGGCGGCGATCTTGCCCTCGGTGCCGCGCTTGCCGAAGCCGCCTGGCACCAGGATGGCGTCCAGGTGCTTGAGCTGGTCGGTGCCGCGGGTCTCGATATCCTCGGAGTCGATGTACTCGATATTGACCTTGGAGCGCGTGTGGATGCCCGCGTGCACCAGCGCTTCGCTGAGCGACTTGTACGACTCGGTCAGGTCGACATACTTGCCGACCATGCCGATGGTGACGGAATCCTGCGGGTGCTCAAGCGCGTCGACCAGGTTGTCCCACATGGACAGGTCGGCCGGCGGCGGGGTCAGGCCCAGGGCCTCGCACACGATGTTGTCCACGCCCTGCTTGTGCAGCATGGCGGGAATCTTGTAGATGGAGTCGACGTCCCAGACCGAAATCACGGCATCGAGCGGCACGTTCGAGAACATCGAGATCTTGGCGCGCTCGTCGTCGGGGATGCGGCGGTCGGCGCGGCACAGCAGCACGTTCGGGTAGATGCCGATCTCGCGCAGCTTCTGCACCGAGTGCTGGGTCGGCTTGGTCTTGAGCTCGCCGGCCGACGCGATGTAGGGCACCAGCGTCAGGTGCACGAAGGCGGCGTTGTTGCGCCCCATGCGCAGGCTCATCTGGCGCGCGGCCTCCAGGAAGGGCAGCGACTCGATGTCGCCGACCGTGCCGCCGATCTCGACGATGGCCACGTCGGTGGCGCCATTCCAGGCGGCCTCCGCGCCACGCGCGACGAAGTCCTGGATTTCGTTGGTGATGTGCGGAATGACCTGGACAGTCTTGCCCAGGTAGTCCCCTCGGCGTTCCTTGCGCAGGACGGATTCGTAGATCTGGCCGGTGGTGAAGTTGTTCACCTTGCGCATCCGGGCCGAAATGAAGCGCTCGTAGTGGCCCAGGTCCAGGTCGGTCTCGGCCCCATCCTCGGTCACGAACACCTCGCCGTGCTGGAACGGGCTCATGGTGCCGGGATCAACGTTGATATAGGGGTCCAGCTTGAGCAGGGTGACTTGCAGGCCGCGCGACTCGAGGATCGCGGCGAGGGACGCGGCGGCGATCCCCTTGCCCAGGGAAGACACCACACCGCCGGTGACAAATACGTATTTGGTCATCGTGAGTGAGCGCCCGGGACGAGCGGGCGCATGCGGGAAATTTGGATTATACCCGGGGAAGCGGACGTGTTGGGGTTTCCCCTTAGGCGGGTGGCGGTAACAGTTGGCCGCGCGCCACGCCGGCGTCCGCGCGCCCGTCCATGTTAGGTCGCGGCCCGCCCGCGCGCCAGCCCCGCGCCCGATTTCCCGTCCGCCGGCCCTGCGCCCGGTGGCCGCTCAGTCCGCGCCCAGGGGCCGGGTGCGCGCCTGCAGCCATTGCAGCGCGTCGCCCTCGACCCAGGGCGCCAGGCGCTCGCGCACGGTGCGGTGGTAGTCGTCCAGCCAGGCGATCTCGTCGGCGCGCAGCAGCGTGGCGTCGATGCAGCGCGTGTCGATCGGACACAGCGTCAGGGTTTCGAAGCAGAGGAACTCGCCCAGTTCGCTTTCCAGCCACGTGCGGTTGGCCACCAGGTTCTCGATGCGCACGCCCCAGCGGCCGGGCCGGTAGATGCCCGGTTCGTTGGAGGTGATCATGCCCGGCTCCATCGCGGTATGCGGGCCGGGCGCGGCGCGGTACGAGATGACCTGCGGCCCCTCGTGCACATTGAGGAAATAGCCCACGCCGTGGCCGGTGCCATGGCCATACTCGGCGCCCCCCGCCCAGATGGGCGCCCGGGCGATGGCGTCGAGCATGGGCGAAGGCGTGCCGCGTGGAAAGGACGCGCGCGACAGGGCAATCATGCCCTTGAGCACTAGCGTGAAATCGACCTTCTGGTCGGCGCTGGGCGCGCCGACGGCGACCACCCGCGTGATATCGGTGGTGCCGCCCAGGTACTGGCCGCCGGAATCGATCAGCAGCAGGCCGTCGCCCTCGATGGCGGCATGCGCCTGCGGCGTGGCCCGGTAGTGCGGCATGGCGCCGTTGGCATTGAAGCCGGCGATGGTGGCGAAGCTGGGGCACACGTAGCCGGGCCGGCGGCCGCGCGCGGCCGTGATGCGCTCGTCGATGGTCAGTTCGGTCACCGGCTCGCGGCCCAGCGCGCCCTCGAACCAGGCGAAGAACTCGCACAGCGCCGCGCCATCCTGCTCCATGACGGCGCGCACGCTGGCCAGCTCCGCATCGCTCTTGCGCGATTTGTACAGCGTCGAGGGGTTGATGGCCTCGACGCGCGGCACGGCTGGATCCATGGCGTGGAACACGCCACAGGTGACGCGCGCCGGATCGATCAGCAGCGTCTGGTCCGTCTGCAGCGACCCCAGCGCTTCGGCGGCCAGCGCATAATCGGCCGTCTCGACCCCGTCGGCGGCCAGCGCCCGGCGCAGCGCCGCGTCGATCTTGCCGTCGGCGACGAACAGGGTGGCGTGATCCGGCCCGACCAGCGCGTGGGCGAGGAAAACCGGGTTGTATTCGACGTCCGAGCCGCGCAGGTTGAACAGCCAGGCGATGTCGTCCAGCGTGGACAGCCAGTGCGCATCGGCGCCGTGCTCGCGCATGGCGGCGCGCACGCGCGCCAGCTTGCCGGCGCGCGGCTCGCAGGCGTGCGGGGCCGCATGTTCATGGACGGGCGCGGACGGCAGGCCCGGCCGATCGGGCCAGATGGCCTGCAGCAGGTCGGACTGGATGTCCAGATGGATGCCGGCGGGCGCCAGCGCCGCCGACAGCGCGCGAAACGCGGCCAATCCCAGGACCTGGCCGTCCACCCCCACCCTGCTGCCCGCCGGCAACCGGGCGGCCAGCCAGTCCACGTGGCCCGGCGTGCCGGCCGAGGCGATCTTCATGAGCGTCACGCCGGTGCCGGCCAGTTGGTTCTCGGCCTGCACCCAGTAGCGGCTGTCGACCCACAGCCCGGCGAAATCGCGCGTGACGACCAATGTGCCCACCGACCCCGTGAAGCCGGACAGCCAGCGCCGGCCTTGCCAGCGCCCTGGCAGGTATTCCGACAGGTGCGGATCGGCCGACGGCACGATGTAGGCATCCAGCTGGTGCTGGCGCATGGCCCGGCGCAGCGCGCCGATGCGGGTATCGGTGACAGACATGAGGTTCCTTAACGCAGCATGAAGGACATGGCGGCGAGGCTGTTGAGCGTGCGGATGGCGGCCTGCATGCTGTCGACGGTAAAGCGCAGCGTGACGCCGTCCACGCGCTCCAGCGCGGGCCAGGTGCAGAACAGGTCGGCCAGCGCCGCGCTCTGGGTCTGCAAACGGCATTCTATCGGCGCGGCGATGCGCAGGGGAGTCAGTCCGCCCAGATTGCGCACGGCGGCCTCCGCCGCCTGGGCGATGGCCCGCCGCGCGGCGGCCGGATTGAGCGTCACGCCGCTGCCCTGCCCGTGCGCGACCTTGGTCTGCACCCATTGGGCGGCGGGAAACAGTTCGCGGGTCTCGGCGATGAACACGTCGTCGCCGCTGGCCAGCGCCACCGGCACCCCCAGCTCGCCGGCCAGCGCGCCGTACAGGCCGGCTTCGCCCAGCTCCGCGCCGTTGATGAAGACGCGCGCGAACGCAAAGCTGTTGATCGTGTGCGCCAGCACCCCGCGGCCCTGCGAACGCGAGTGGTAGCCGATCATGAACACCGCGTCGCAGGGCTCTTCGAGCCCGCCCATCATGCCCAGGTAGCGCGGCTTGCCCAGCACCAGGCGGGCCCGCTCGTCGAGCTGGTCGGGCAGCAGATTGCGAAAACCGCCGTGCGAGTCATTGACCAGCACTTCGTCGGCGCCGCCCGCGATGGCGCCGGCGATGGCGGCGTTGGCCTCGCTTGTCATCCAGGCCCGCGCGCGCTCGTATTCGCCATTGCCCGGCCGTACCTGCTCTGCATGGAACACGCCGGCCACGCCTTCGATATCGGTGGAAATCAGGACTTTCATGGGAAACCGCCTCGTTTCGGGGAGTGTCAGAAGGCCGCCTCGGCCAGCCACTGGCGCCACTGGGGCGCCGCCTCGCGAATCGCGCGCCGCACGTGGCCGTCGCGCCCGGCGACCGTTTCGGCGCGCCACAACGCCGCCACGATGGCCTGCTCGACCGCCTCGGCGGCGGCCTCGAACAGCGCGTCGATGCGGGTTTCGTGCAGCATCGCCTGCACCGGCATGCCGCGCTCGGCCAGGTGCGGAATCGTGTAGGCAGTGGAAAACGCCAGGGCGATGTCGCCGCTGCCATGGCCGAACACCGAGCCGGTGCGCGCCAGGCCCGCGCCCGCGCGCAGGGACAGCCGGCGCAATTGGCGCGAATCGAGCGGCGCGTCGGTCGCCAGCACGAGAATGATGGACCCCTGCTCGGGCTGGCCCGCGGGTTCGCCGTCATGCGAGGCGGCGGCCAGCCGGCGGCCGAACGGGCGGCCGGCAATCGTCATGCTGGCACGCCGGCCGAAATTGGACAGCACCAGCGCGCCCACCGTATAGCGCTGGCCCGGATAGGCCTGGGCCAGGCGCGACGCCGAACCGACGCCGCCCTTGAGCCCGAAGCTGGACATGCCGCGCCCGGCGCCCACCGAGCCCTGCTCGAACACGCTGGCGGCGCTGCGCCAGGCCTGCTCGTAGTGCGCCTCGGCCACAGCCTGCGCCTGGATATCGTTCAGGTAGCCGTCGTTGCACTCGAACACCAGCGGGTTTACCGTAGGCCAGGCGCGCCCGATCTCGGGATTGGCTCCGATGGCCTGGCGGATCTGCGCATTGGCCACGGCGCCCACGGCGAACGTATTGGTCAGCGCAATGGGCGTTTCCAGCACGCCCAGCTCTTCCACCTGGATCAGGCCGCAGCTCTTGCCGAAGCCGTTGAGGACGGTGGCGGCGGCCGGCACCTTGTTGCGAAACGGGTCGCCTTCGTGCGGCCGCACGACGGTCACGCCGGTCTGCCGCGCACCCTGCGCCAACGTGAAATGCCCGACGGTCACGCCGGGCACATCGCCGATCGAATCGAGTTCGCCCGCCGGCAGCATGCCGATGCGCGGGAGGTCCAGTTGTTCCATAGCATTCGTCCGTGTCGCCACGGCCTTGGAGGTGAAAGGGCCGCCGCGCGGGCTGCCCGACCGGCGCGGCGCATGCAGGCGCCGCGCCCTGTCCTACTTGCGGTCGATCTTGGGATCCAGCGCGTCGCGCAGGCCGTCGCCCAGCAGATTGAACGCCAGTACGGTAAAGAAAATCGCCAGCGCCGGGAAGATCGCCACATGCGGAGCAATGACCATGTCGGCGCGCGCCTCGCTCAGCATCGCGCCCCATTCCGGCGTGGGCGGCTGCGCCCCCATGCCCAGGAATGACAGGCTGGCCGCGGTGATGATGGAGGTGCCGATGCGCATAGTGCCATACACGACGATGGGCGATATCGTGCCCGGCAGGATATGCCGCATGATGATAGTCCAATCGGACGCGCCGACGCTGCGCACCGCCTCGACATAAGTCATCTGCTTGATCGCCAGCGTGTTGCCGCGCACCAGGCGGGCAAAGGCCGGCACGCTGAACACCGCCACCGCGACAATGACGTTGACCATGCTCGACCCGAGGATCGCCACCACGCCGATGGCCAGCAGCATGCCCGGGAAAGCCAGCAGCACGTCGGAAATGCGCATGGTGATGCGTTCCCACCAGCCCTGGTAGTAACCCGCCATCAGGCCCATGAACGTGCCGACCACGGCGCCCATGGCCACCGACAGGAAGCCGGCGGCGAGCGAAATTCGCGCGCCCATGATGATGCGGCTGAAGATGTCGCGGCCCAGCGAGTCCACGCCCAGCCAGTGGGTGGCCGACGGCCCGGCGTTCAGAGCGTCGTAGTCGAAGAAATTTTCCGGGTCGAACGGCACGATCCAGGGCGCGAGGACGGCGATGAGCACCAGCAGCAGGACGAACAGGCCGGCGCCGACGGCCAGCTTCTGCTTCTTGAACTTGCGCCAGAACTCGGAGGCGGGCGTGCGCACGTCCTCCTTGGAGGCCTGCGCGGCCACGACGGCGGTATCGGTGTTGCTCATGGCCGCCTCACTTGTAGCGGATGCTGGGATTGATGACGCCATACAGCACGTCCACAATCAGGTTGATCAGGATGAACTCCAGCGAGAACAGCAGCACCAGGCCCTGGATCACCGGATAGTCGCGCTGCGTGACCGCGTCGACCAGCAGCCTGCCCAGGCCCGGCCAGTTGAACACGGTCTCCACCACGATGGAGCCGCCCAGCAGGAAGCCGAACTGCAGCCCCATCATGGTGACCACGGGGATGAGCGCATTGCGCAGGGCGTGCTTGGTCACCACCACGCGCTCGGACAGGCCCTTGGCGCGCGCCGTGCGCACGAAATCCTCCTGGATCACCTCGACGAACGAGGCGCGGGTAAAGCGCGCCATCACGGCCGCGACCGCCGCGCCCAGCGTAAGCGACGGCAGGATGTAGTGTTTCCAGCTGGAGGCCCCCACGGTGGGCAGCCAGCCCAGGTTCACCGAGAACACCTGCATCAGCATCATGCCCAGGGCGAACGCCGGGAACGAAATGCCCGACACCGCCAAGGTCATGCCCAGCCGGTCGGGCCAGCGATTGCGCCAGACGGCCGAGATCACGCCGATGGCCATGCCGAACGTCACCGACCAGACCATGCTGGCCAGCGTGAGCCACAACGTGGGCATGAAGCGATCGGCGATTTCCGTGGACACCGGGCGCTTGGTGCGCAGCGAAGTCCCGAGGTCGCCCTGCAGCATATGGCCGAAGTAGCGAACGAACTGCTGCGGCAGCGGCAGGTCCAGGCCCAGCTCCTGGCGCACCAGCTCGACCGTTTCCTGGTCGGCTTCCGGCCCGGCGGCCAGGCGCGCCGGGTCGCCGGGCAGCATGTGCACGAAAAGGAACACGACCACGGCCACCAGCAACAGGGTGGGGATCATGCCCAATAGACGTTTGACGATGTAGGTCAGCATTGAAATTCCCGCGACACCGGCGGGGGCCGCGCGCCCCCGCCGGATGTGGCATTGCCAGGTGTTACTGCTTCAGGTCGATGTCGCCGAACCAGAACGAGGTATCAGGCTCGACGTAGACGCCGGACAGGTTCTTCGACTTCACGTACACGTTGTTCTGGGTCACCAGGAACGCCCACGGGGCGTCGTTCCAGATGGTTTCCTGGGCGCTCTTGTACAGTTCGGCCTTCTCGCTGCGATCGGTGGTGGCCAGCGCCTTCATCAGGCTGTCGTCCACCTTCGGGTTCGAGTAGTACGAGATGTTGTTCATCACCGGCGGGAAGGCGGCGGTGCTCAGCAAAGGCCGCAGGCCCCAGTCGGCCTCGCCGGTCGACGACGACCAGCCCGCGTAGTACATGCGCACCTTGGCGTCCTCGGGCTTTTGCACCTGCTGCACGCGCTGTACGCGCTGGCCGGACTCCAGCACCTCGACCGAGGCCTTGATGCCGACCTGGGCCAGCTGCTGCTGCAGGAACTGCACGGCCTTGACCGACGTGCCGTCGTTATAGGCAGACCACAGCGAGGTCTCGAAACCGTTCGGGTAACCGGCCTCCTTCAGCAGCGCACGCGCCTTGGCCGGATCGTATGGCCATTGGCCGATCTTGTACGCGAAATCCACGCCCTGCGGCACCACGCCGTCGACCACGGTCGCGTAGCCATTGAACGCCACCTTGGCCAGCGCCTGCTTGTTGATCGCGTAGTTGATCGCCTGGCGCACCTTGACGTTGTCGAACGGCTTGACGCGGGTGTTCATGGACAGGTAGCGCGCCATGATGGAGTTCTTGTGGTCCACCACGTCCAGCTTGTCGTTCCTGGCCAGGACCGCGGCCTGCTCGTAGGGGATCGGGAAGGCGAACTGCGCCTCGCCGGTCTGCACCACGGCGGCGCGCGTATTGTTGTCGGTGACCGTGCGGAAAGTCAGGGTGTCGACCTTCGGATAGCCCTTGCGCCAATAGCCGTCGAACTTCTCGACCTTCAGGTACTCGGCCGGCTTCCACTCGACGAACTTGAACGGACCGGTACCCACCGGATGAAAGCCGATCTCCTTGCCGTACTTCTGCAGCGCGGCAGGCGAGATCATCATCGCGGCCGGGTGGGCCAGCGCGTTGATGAAGGCCGAGAACGGCTCTTTCAGGGTGATGCGCACGGTGTGCGGATCGACCACTTCGGTCTTGGCGACGCGGTTGAACTGGGTGTAGCGCGACAGGCGGTTTTCCGGATTGGCGACACGGTCGAAGTTGACCTTGACGGCCTCGGCGTTGAAGTCGGTGCCGTCATGGAACTTGATGCCGTCGCGCAGCTTGATCGTGTAGACCAGGCCATCCGCGCTGACTTCGTAGTCGGTCGCCAGCAGCTTCTGGATCTTCAGGTCCTTGTCGAACTCGAACAGGCCTTCGTAGTAGGCCTTGCCGGCGGCCTGGTTCAGCGTGCTGTTGGTGTTGTAGGGGTCGAGCGTTTCCAGCGCGATGGCGACGGCGAAGGTGACGTCCTTGCTGGCATGGGCCAGCGGCGACGCGAGCACGCCGAAGGCCAGCGTGGCGGCGGCCACCAGCTTGGTCGGATGCAGAACTTTCATCATGGAAGGCTCCTGGTTTTGCGGGAGAAGCGTGGTTGAGGAACAAAAAGCGGCAGCCTCGTGACCGCCGCATTCAATACGCGCCGCCGATACTGTGGCGCGCGACAAAGTGATCCGGGCCGACCGCCACCAGCGGCGCCACGACGGGCTCGTCGTTGAGCTTGCGGATCGGACTGGGGATCTCGTCCGACAGCAGGGTCCGCGACATGTGCCGCCGCGTGGGATCGGCGATCGGCACGGCCGCCATCAGCTTCCTGGTATAGGGATGCTGAGGGTTCTCGAAAATCGCGCGGCGCGGGCCGATCTCGACGATCTGGCCGAGGTACATCACGGCCACCCGGTGGCTGACGCGCTCGACCACCGCCATATCGTGCGAAATGAACAGGAACGCGATGCCCAGGTCGCGCTGCAGGTCGATCAGGAGATTGACGATTTGCGCCTGGATCGACACGTCGAGCGCCGACACGGACTCGTCGGCGATCACCACCTTGGGATTGAGGGCGAGCGCGCGCGCGATGCAGATGCGCTGGCGCTGGCCGCCCGAGAACTCGTGCGGGTAGCGCTGCGCCATCTCGGGCGGCATGCCCACGCGCTCGAGCAGTTCGGCCACGCGGCGCTCGGCCTGCTTGCCGCTGGCCACGCCGTGTACGAGCAGGGGCTCCATGATGGAGAACCCCACCGTGACGCGCGGGTCGAGCGAAGCAAAGGGATCCTGGAACACGAACTGGATATCGCGGCGCAACGTCTGCAGCTCGGCGGTCTTCAGCCTGGTGATGTCGCGTCCGCCGAAATGGATCTGGCCGCCCTGGCTGTCGACCAGCCGCAGCAGCGAACGCCCGGTGGTGGACTTGCCGCAGCCGGACTCGCCCACCAGCGACAGGGTTTCGCCCGGGTAGAGGTCGAAGCTGACTTTCTCGACCGCGTGCACGCGCCGCTGCACACGGCTGAAAATGCCGCCACGCAGGTCGAACCGGGTGACCAGATCGCGCACGCTGAGGATGGGCTGGCGTGCGCCGGCGGCCCCGCTTTCGGCAGGCGCCGGCGCGGCAGGCTCGGCCGGCGTGGCCGGCTGCGCGGGTTCGGCGGCCGCGGCCCCGTCGACGCGCAGCAGCGGAAAACGCGCCGGCTGGTCGGTGCCCTGCATGGCGCCCAGCTTGGGCACCGCCGACAGCAAGGCCTGGGTGTAGCTATGCCGGGGGTGGGCGAAGATGCGCTCGGAAGGCCCCTCCTCCACCTTGTCGCCGCGGTACATCACCAGCACGCGGTCGGCCACTTCGGCGACCACGCCCATGTCGTGGGTGATGAACACCACGCCCATATGCATTTCCTCCTGCAACTGGCGGATCAGCTGCAGGATTTGCGCCTGGATCGTGACGTCCAGCGCCGTGGTCGGTTCGTCGGCAATCAGCAACGCGGGCTTGCAGGCCAGCGCCATGGCGATCATCACGCGCTGGCGCATGCCTCCGGAAAGCTGGTGCGGGTGGCGGTCCATGACGGAGCGCGCCTCCGGGATGCGCACCTGCTCGAGCATGCGCAGCGCCTCGGCGCGCGCGGCCGCGGCGTCCTTGCCCTGGTGCAGCCGGATGGTTTCGGCAATCTGCTCGCCGGCGGTGAACACCGGGTTCAGCGAGGTCATCGGCTCCTGGAAGATCATGGCCATGTCGGCGCCGCGTACGCCGCGCATGGCACGCTGCGACGACGCGCCCAGGTCGACGATGCTGCCGTTGCGGCGGCGCAGCGCAATGCGCCCCTGGGCGATGCGTCCGCCGCCATGCTCGACCAGGCGCATCAGCGCCAGCGAGGTGACCGATTTGCCCGAACCGGACTCGCCCACGATGGCCAGGGTCTCGCCCCGGTCGACGTGAAAGGACAGGTTGCGCACCGCTTCCACGGTGCGTTCGGCGCCGACGAAACGCACCGTCAGGTCCTCGACCTGGACCACGCGGTTATCCGGCATCGCCAGGCTGTTTGCGCGATCAACCATATTTCAATTCCTGTACTGTATTTGCCCAGGCCGCTTGCGCGCGCCTTATCGGTAGATGGCGACCACAGGCGGCTCGCCCACGCGGCCATGGCCGCGGTACATGCCCTCGGTATTGAACGGCAGGGCGACGTTGCCATGGGCGTCGACGGCAACCAGGCCGCCCTTGCCATCGATGACGGGCAGCTTGTCGTGCACCACCCGGTCGGCCGCCTGCTCCAGCGTGGCGCCGCAATACTCCATCTGCGCCGCCACGTCGTACGCGGCGACCATGCGGATGAACATTTCACCGGTTCCCGTGGTGGAGACGGCGCAGGTCCGGTTGCTGGCGTACGTGCCCGCGCCGATCAGCGGGGCGTCGCCCACGCGCCCGACCTGCTTGTTGGTGATGCCCCCGGTGGAGGTCGCCGCGGCCAGGTTGCCGTGCGCGTCCAGCGCCACCGCGCCCACCGTGCCGAATTTCCTGTCGGCATCCAGCGGATCGGCGGGGGCCGGCTGGCCGTGCGTCACCAGGGCCTGGCCGTCGTGGTCCAGCACGGCCGCCCCAGGCGTTTCGCGCTGTACCCGCAACAGTTGCTCGCGCCGCGCCTCGGTGGAGAAGTAGTCCGGATCGACCAGCTCCAGTCCGTGCTCGCGCGCGAAGGCGACCGCCCCCTCGCCGACGAAGAACACATGCTTGCTCTGTTCCATGACCGCGCGCGCGGCCCGCACGGGATTGCGCACGCAGTCCACGTTGGCGATGGCGCCCGAACGCAGCGTGGCCCCGTCCATGATGGCCGCGTCCAGCTCATGGGTGCCGGCGCTGGTGAACACCGCGCCGTGGCCGGCGTTGAACAGCGGGCAGTCCTCCAGCAGGCGCACGGCCTCGGTGACTGCATCGATGGCGCTGCCGCCGCCGGCCAGCACCGCCTGGCCGGCGGCGACGATGCGCGCCAGGGCATCCAGATATTCCTTTTCCTTGTCGGCCGACATTGCCGCGCGCGATATCGCGCCGGCCCCGCCATGAATGGCGATTACGGGCTGCCTCATCGTTTTCCTGCTCCTGCTTCACCATGGATCAGCCAGGGCATGACGGACTGCGCCACGCCGGCAGCGGCTGCTATCGAATTCTTCGAGCGATGCGCCACCGCGGCGGACAGCGCTTCGATCAGGCCCAGCGCGGCGGTTTCCGCGTTGGACGACAACTGGCGCGACACATGGGCATACAAGGCCACGGTGGCGCACGGCGCCAGCGGCGAAGTCGGCTTGTCCGTCAGCACCAGCACCGGCACCCCCGCCTGCTTGGCGGCATTGGCCAGCGTGACCGTATCGGCCAGATAGCGGGGAAAGGCCAGCGCGATCACGAGGTCGCGCGAAGTCATGCGCGACATCTGGCGCGCCGCATGCGACACGCCGCCGGGGCCGGCCAGCGATTCGACCGCGTGCAGATGCATGCACAGGCCGCGCTGCAGCAGGCCGGCCAGGAAACCGCTGGCGCCAAAACCGATGATGAACACCCGCTCGGCGTCGAGGATCGCCTCGACCGCCCGCTCGCAGGCGCCCGCATCCAGCGACTGCAAAGTCATCTGCGCGTTGTGGATGTCTTCCTGCAGCGTCGCGGCGAAGACCTGCGCCGCGCTGGCGGAATGCGCCAGCTCGACGCGCAGCTTCTCGACCGGCTCCAGCGCCGCCTCGAAGCCGCGCGCCAGTTCGGCGCGAAATTGCGGATAGCCGGGCAATTCCAGCACGCGGGCAAAACGGTTCGCCGTAGCCACCGACACCCCGACCGCGACCGCGAACTCGTCGATGGTCATGGTGGCGACCCGGAACTGGTGCGCCAGCACGTACTCGGCCATGCGGTGCTGGGTCCGGCTGAAGGCGGGTTGCGCACGCGCGATGCGTTCTGCGATGGAAGTGGGGGGAAGGGACATGGAGACGGCGGAACCGGAGAAAACGGGACGGATTGCGGCGGGCGGGCGAGCGAATATGTAAATCTGTTTACGCAAGTATTTTATGGAAGAAAAAATCTTTTCAAACCCAGGGAATACCCTTTCCCAGCGCGCCGGACGCCAGCCGCCCCGGCGCGAGCCGGAGCCACAGGCAAAAAAAAGCGCCGGCTTACGCCGGCGCCTTACATACAAGGAAGAATCCGCCTCACTTCACCGCGGACACATCCAGTTTGGCAAGGGTCTTTGCCTTGATTTCATCGGCCGTCACACCCGGCGCCAATTCCAGCAGCTTCAGGCCGTCTTCGGTCACTTTCATGACGCCCAGGTCGGTGATGATCAGGTCGACGACCCCGACGCCGGTCAGCGGCAGCTTGCATTCGGGCAGCAGCTTGATGTCTTCGGTGCCGTCCTTCTTCTTGGCCACGTGCTCCATCAGCACCACGACCTTGCCGACGCCGGCCACCAGGTCCATGGCGCCGCCCATGCCCTTGACCATCTTGCCCGGAATCATCCAGTTGGCCAGGTCGCCCTTCTCGGACACCTGCATGGCCCCCAGGATGGCCAGGTTGATCTTGCCGCCACGGATCATGGCGAACGAATCGGCCGAGGAGAAGATCGACGAGCCGGGCAAGGTGGTAACGGTCTGCTTGCCGGCATTGATCAGGTCGGCGTCGACCTCGTCGTCGGTGGGAAACGGGCCGATGCCAAGCAGGCCGTTCTCGGATTGCAGCCATACTTCCACGCCCTTGGGAACGTGGTTGGCGACCAGGGTCGGCAAGCCGATGCCCAGGTTCACATAAAAGCCGTCTTGCAGTTCGCGCGCCGCGCGCGCCGCCATTTCATCGCGGGACCATGCCATGTCGTATTCTCCTTAGGCCGGGCGAGTGGTGCGTTGCTCGATGCGCTTTTCCGGGGTGGCGTTGACCACGATCCGGTGCACGTAGATGCCGGGCAGATGGACCTGATCGGGATCCAGGGCGCCGGTCTCGACGATCTCCTCGACCTCCACCACCGTCATCTTGCCGGCCATCGCCACGTTCGGATTGAAGTTGCGGGCCGTCTTGCGGAAAACCAGGTTGCCGCTGCGGTCGGCGATATGCGCCTTGACCAGCGAGACATCGGGCACCAGCGCGCGCTCCATCACATACTGATGGCCGTCGAATTCGCGGATTTCCTTGCCGTCGGCCACCACGGTACCCACGCCGGTACGCGTGAAGAAGGCCGGGATGCCGGCGCCGCCGGCGCGCAGCTTCTCGGCCAGCGTGCCCTGCGGGGTGAACTCCAGCTCGAGCTCGCCCGACAGGAACTGGCGTTCGAACTCCTTGTTCTCGCCGACGTACGAGGCGATCATCTTGCTGATCTGCCGCGTGTTGAGCAACTGGCCCAATCCGAAGCCATCGACCCCGGCGTTGTTGCTGATGCAGGTCAGCCCCTTGACGCCGGAATCGCGCAGCGCGGCGATCAGCGCCTCGGGAATCCCGCACAGGCCGAAACCGCCCACGGCAATCATCTGGCCGTCCTTGACGATGCCTGCCAGCGCCTCGGCGGCGCTTGCATAAACCTTGTCCATCGCTCCAGCTCCTAATTGAAATGATCTGGTACAGGCCCGGCCCTGGCGGACCGCGCCTGCGCTGTTTTTTGCTCTGCCGCAAATTGTACCGGCATAGCGCGCGCTTCAGGCCGCCGGCCGCATTTGCGCAGCCATCCGCTCCAGCAGCCGGGGCGGCCAGGGTTCGGCGCGGTTGGTCTGGTAGTTGACCCACACCAGCACATTGCGGCTGCGCGCGTAGGGCTCGCCCTCCTCGCCCACCTTCTCCAGCGTCAGGTCCAGGTCCATGCTGGAGCGACCGATGCGCACCACCGTATGGGTCACCCGCACGTCGCCGGGATAGGTAAGCGGGCGCAGGAAATCGCACGAGGCGTGGGCCAGGATGACGCCGAACTGGCCCGGCAGCTCGTAACCGGCCTCATACAGGATGCGCACCCGCGCTTCCTCCATCATGCGGAAGTAAATCGTGTTGTTGACATGATTGAGGCAATCCGAATCGCCCCAGCGCAGGGGAATATCCACCTGGTGGGCGTCCCCCACCTGCAGCGTGCGCACAGCGTGCTCGTCGCGGTTCACTTACCGTACTCCTGATAATCGACCATGCGCAGCCGGCGCGGCGCCGGCTGCAATACAATCGCCGATAATACTTCCAGCCATATCAGGGTCAACAGAGGGGAACTGTGTAATGTCCGAACGTGAGTCAATGGAATATGACGTGGTCGTGGTCGGCGGCGGGCCGGCAGGGCTGGCCGCGGCCATCCGCCTCAAGCAGCTTGCCGCGGAAAGGAACCACGAAGTCAGCGTCTGTGTCCTGGAGAAAGGCTCGGAGCTGGGCGCGCATATTCTGTCGGGCGCCGTCATGGACCCGCAGGCCCTGACCGAGCTGATCCCCGACTGGAAGGAAAAGGGCGCGCCGCTGAACGTGCCCGTGACGCAGGACAAGTTCCTCTTTCTCAGCGCCACCGGCGCGCGCTCCACGCCCAACTGGCTGCTGCCGGCCTGTTTCCACAACGAAGGCAACTACATCGTGCGCCTGGGCGACGTGGTGAAGTGGCTGGGCGAACAGGCCGAGGCGCTGGGCGTGGACATTTTCCCCGGCTTCGCGGCTGCCGAAGTGCTGTATGACGAGAACGGCGCGGTGCGCGGCGTGGCCACCGGCGACATGGGCGTGGCGCGCGATGGCACGCACACCGACCACTACCAGCCCGGCATGGAACTGCTGGCGCGCTACACGCTGTTTGCCGAAGGATCGCGCGGCCAGCTGGGCCGCCAGCTGATCGGCCGCTACAAGCTGGACGAGGGCCGCAACCCGCAATCGTACGGCATCGGCATCAAGGAAATGTGGGAGGTCGACCCGGCCCAGTCGCGTCCGGGCCTGGTGGTGCACACCGCCGGCTGGCCGCTGGACTCCGACACCTACGGCGGCTCGTTCCTCTATCACCTGGACAACAACGTGGTGGTGGTCGGCCTGATCGTGGGCCTGGACTACGCCAATCCGTGGCTGTCGCCGTTCGAGGAATTCCAGCGCTACAAGACCCATCCCGCCATCCGCGGCACGTTCGAAGGCGGCAAGCGCATCGCCTACGGCGCGCGCGCCATCACCGCGGGCGGACTGCTGTCGCTGCCCAAGCTGGCCTTCCCAGGCGGCGCGCTGATCGGCTGTGAAGCCGGGTTCCTGAATGCGTCGCGCATCAAGGGCAGCCACGCCGCGATCAAGAGCGGCAAGATGGCGGCCGAGGCGGCCTTCGACGCGCTGGCGAGCGATCGCAGCCACGACGAGCTGGCCAGCTACGCCAGCGCCTTCGAGTCTTCGTGGCTGCACGCCGAGCTGAACAAGGCGCGCAACTTCAAGCAATGGTTCAAGAAGGGCCGCACCGTCGGCACCTTCATGACCGGTATCGAACAATGGCTGCTCAAGGGCAAGTTCCCCTGGACCCTGCGCCACAACAAGCCGGACCATGCCTGCCTGCAGCCGGCGTCGCAATGCGCCCGCATCGACTACCCCAAGCCCGACGGCAAGCTGACCTTCGACAAGCTGAGCTCGGTGTTCATCTCCAACACCAATCACGAAGAGAACCAGCCGGTGCACCTGACGCTGAAGGACGACAGCGTGCCGGTGGCGGTCAACCTGGCCAAGTATGGCGGCCCCGAGTCGCGCTACTGCCCGGCCGGCGTGTACGAGTTCATCAAGGACGACCACGGCGCCGACCGCTTGCAGATCAACGCGCAGAACTGCGTGCACTGCAAGACCTGCGACATCAAGGATCCCACCCAGAACATCGTCTGGGTAGCGCCGCAAGGCGGCGAGGGACCGGTCTACAGCGGCATGTAAGCGCGGGCGCGCACGTGGGCGCCGGCAGGATACCAGGCGCCCTCGCGGCGCCTTTTTTCCAGACCGTGAACCCGTCAAACACGGAGGGGAGGCCTCGCATGAGCGAACGAGTGCTGCTGGCCGGCTGCGGCGACCTGGGCGCGCGGGTGGCGCGGCGCCTGCTGGCGCGCGGCGACCAAGTCTGGGCGTTGCGGCGCCAGCCGCCGCCTGCCGAGGAAGGCGGGCCACGCTGGATCGCCGCCGACCTCACCCAACCCGCGACGCTGGCCGGCCTGCCGGGCGGCCTAACGCAGGTCGTGTACCTGCCGGCCCCCGGCGCGCGCGACCCGGCCCGCTACCGCGAGGTTTTCGTCGACGGCCTGCGCCACCTGCGCGGCGCGCTGGACACGACGGCCCTGCGCCGCACGCTGTTCGTCTCGTCCTCGGCCGTCTACGGCGAGCACGACGGGCAGTGGGTGGACGAACATACGCCTGCCGGCCCGCTGGGCTTCAATGGCCGCACCCTGCTCGACGCCGAGCGATCGCTGGACGCCTGGCCCGGCCAGACCGTGGTGCTGCGCCTGGCGGGCCTGTATGGGCCGGGCCGCCTGCAGCTGTTGGAGCGGCTGCGCGCGGGGCAGGCCCGCGCGCCCGTCGACCCGCCCCACTGGGCCAACCGCATCCATATCGACGACGCGGCGGCCGCGATCGCGCACCTGCTGCGCCTGCCCGCCCCGGATCCGCTCTACCTGGGCTGCGACGATACCCCGCTGCCCCTGCACGAACTGTACGCCGCGCTGGCGGCGCTGGCCGGCGCGCCTCCACCGGGCGACGGGCCGGCGCCCCCGCAGGTCGGCAGCAAGCGGCTGTGCAACGCGCGCCTGCGCGCCAGCGGCCTGCGACTGCAATGGCCGGACTCGCGCACGGGCTACGCCGCGCTGCTGGACGGCGCGGCGGCCCCGCACACCACGATTCATACAACAACGAAACGTTCGATCCCGTGATCGCCGATACTGCAAGACAGCATCGAGGAGACAGCATGCAACCCGCCGACCCGCTGGAGGCCGTCGCGCACCCCGACCCCTACCCCTACTACGCCGCCCTGGCGCGCGAACAGCCGTTCTACCACGACGAGCGCCTGGGCCTGTGGGTAGCCGCGGGGCCGCACGCCATCCGCGCGGTACTGACCTGTCCGGCCGCGCGCGTACGCCCGCCCGGGGAACCCGTGCCCGCGGCGCTGGGCGCGGGGCCTGCCGCACAGATGTTCGGCCGCTTCATCCGCATGAACGACGGCGCCGTCCACGAGCGCCTCAAGCCCATGCTGACGGCCTACCTGACCCAGCGCACCGCGGCGGACCTGGCCGAACCCGCCTGGCCGGCGATCGGCAATGATCCGGCCCAGGTGGACCGCTATCTCTACCAGGCGCCTGTCCACGCGCAGGCCTGCCTGATGGGCTTGCCGGACGACGTCGCGGCGTCCTGTGCGCAGGAAATCGAGGCATTCATGGCAGCCTGCCGTCCCGGCGCCGACGCCGCGGCCGTCATCCGCGCCGACCAGGCCGCGCAAGCCCTGCAGGCGCGCATGCTGGCGCATTTGCGCGCCGCCCGCGACGATGCCGCGCTGGGCGTGCTGCGCCGCCTGGCCCTGGCCGGCGGCATCGAGGCGGATGTGCTGGCGGCCAACCTGGCTGGCCTGCTGCTGCAATCGTGCGAGGCCGGCGCCGGGTTGCTGGGCAATGCGCTGGTGCACGCCGGCCGCCTGTCGCCGGCTGCGGCCGCACCGGACCTGCTGCACACCTGCGTGGAAATCGTCACTCACGTGGCGCGCCACGACCCGCCGCTGCACAACACCCGGCGCTTCCTCGCCGCCCCCGCCACCCTGCTGGGCCAGTCCCTGCCCGAAGGCGCCAGCATCCTGGTGGTGCTGGCCGCCGCGCACGCGCTGGCCGAAGGGGCCTGGCCATGGACCTTCGGCGCCGAGCGCCACGCCTGTCCGGGACGCACGCCAGCCCTGCTGCACGCGGCCCAGGCGCTGGCGCATGCATTGCGCCACGGCGTGGACGCGCCGGCGCTGGCGCGGCGCGTGCGCTACCGCCCGCTGCCCAACGCCCGCGTACCGCAGTTCCACTTCCCGTCCGGAGACGCCCCATGATCGCCGTCATTTTCGAAGTGCAGCCTGCCGCCGAAGGCGGGCGCGCCGCTTACCTGGATATCGCCGCCGGCCTGCTGCCCCACCTGCGGGCCATCGACGGCTTCATTTCGGTCGAGCGTTTCGAAAGCCTCAGCACGCCGGGCAAGCTGCTGTCGCTATCGTTCTGGCGCGACGAGGAAGCGGTGCGCAACTGGCGCGCGCTGGCCGAACACCGGCAGGCCCAGTCGGCCGGCCGCAACGGCGTATTCCAGGATTATCGGCTACGGGTCGCGCATGTCCTGCGCGACTACGGCATGCAGGCGCGCGACCAGGCGCCGCCCGACAGCCGCCAGGCCCACGACGGGCCGGCGGGCGGCTGAAACGCGCCGCGCTCAGCGCGCGGCCGCGCAATGCCCGCGTACCGCGTCGATGACGCGATCGATGCCGTCGGCGTCCACGTCCAGATGCGTCACCAGGCGGGTCGGCCCGCCATAGACGGCGCGCATCAGCATGCCCTGCTCGCGCAGCGCCGCGGCCAGCGATTCGCACCGGGCCGGGTCGAACTCGGCAAATACCATGTTGGTGTGCTGCCCCAGCACGCGCACGCCGTCGATGCCGTCCAGGCCCGCGGCCAGCCGCGCCGCGTTGTCGTGGTCCTGCGCCAGGCGCTCGACGTGATGGTGCAGCGCGTGCAGGCAGGCGGCGGCCATTATGCCGGCCTGCCGCATCCCGCCGCCCAGCATCTTGCGCCAACGGTGCGCCTGTTCGATCAGGACGCGGCTGCCGACCAGCACCGATCCGACCGGCGCGCCCAGCCCCTTGGAAAAACAGATCGAGACCGTGTCGAACGGCGCGCACAGCTGGCGCACCGGCACGCCGCTGGCCACGGCCGCATTGAAAACGCGCGCACCGTCCAGATGGGTGGACAGGCCATGCTCGCGGGCCCACGCCGTGGCCTGCGCGACATAGCCGGCGGGAATCACCCGGCCCTGGAAGGTGTTTTCCAGCGCCAGCAGCCGGGTACGGGCGAAATGCGGATCGCCGCCGGGCTTGAGCGCGGCCGCCAGCCTGTCCAGCGGCAGGCTGCCGTCGGCGGCATGGTCGACGGGCTGCGGCTGGATGCTGCCCAGCACCGCGGCGCCGCCGCCCTCGAATTTGTACGTATGGGCCTGCTGCCCCACCAGGTACTCGTCGCCGCGAGCGCAATGCGCCATCAGCGCGGCCAGGTTGCTCTGCGTGCCCGACGGGAAGAACAGCCCGGCTTCCTTGCCCGCCCGCGCGGCGACCTCCTCCTGCAAGCGCCGTACGCTGGGGTCATCGCCCATCACGTCATCGCCGACCGGGGCGGCCGCCATCGCTTGCCGCATGGCGGCGGTGGGACGGGTCACGGTATCGCTGCGCAGATCGATCATGGTTGCTCCACGTAAGGAATTTCAGGACACGGCGCGCGAGGCGGGCCGCGCGGCCCGGCTGACCACCCACAGGCCGAACAGGATCAGGGCCATGCCGGCCATCTCGGTCAGGGTGGGCCGTTCGCCCAGGACCGCCCAGGCCAGCAGCACAGCCACCACCGGCACGCCCAGGCTGGACAGCCCGGCGATCGAGGCCGGCACCCGACGCACCACCAGCAGCCACAGGATCCAGCCCAGCGCCGTGGCCACCAGCACGATGTAGCTCATGCCCAGCCACAGCCGCCATCCATCCCACTGGGCGGGAATCTGCGGCACCAGCCAGGCGAACGGCAGGATGACCACCCCGCCCAGCAGCATCTGCCAGGCGGTGAAGGTCATGATATCCGGCGCATGGCGCTCGAACATGCGCTTGGACAATACCGTGCCCAGGCCCCAGCACAAGCCGCTGCACAGGCCCAGCGCGACCGGCGCGAGATCGCCCAGCCCGGCCCAGGGTTCGAGAAAGCACACCAGGCCGATCGCGGCCAGCGCAATGCCGCCCCAATGGCGCGCGGTCGGCCGCTCGCCCTGCAACGCCCACGCGAACAGCACCACCCAGAAAGGCATGGTGTAGGCCATCAGCGACACCTTGCCCACGCCGCCGCTGATCAGCGCCGTCTGCACGAAACCCTGGAATCCGGTGATCTGCGTCGCGGCGGCAAGCAAGGTCAGCTTCCAGGGCGGCATGCCCAGCGGCCGACCGGTCGCCACCAGTATGCTGAACAGCACCACTGCCCCCGACAGGTAGCGCACCGCGATGAAATCGAACGGCCCGATGTACGGCACGACCAGCTTCATCGCGATCCAGCTGCCCGCCCACACGAAGATGGTGAGCAGCATCAGGCCCAGGCCCACCCGATCGAACGCGGCGCGATTCACTTCCAGTACTCCCGAGAAAACCCATGCGCAGCCGAAAAACGCGCGGGCCGGTCGTGCGACCGGCCCGGCTGGCTACAGACTGACGGCATTATGCGCCTGGCGGCGCATCGTCCGGTGCGGCGTCCGGCGGGCGGACGCCGCACGATCACAACGGCTTGGCCAGTTGCTCGAGGATGGCCGGGTTCTCCAGGGTGGACACGTCCTGGGTGATTTCCTCGCCCTTGGCGACCACGCGCAGCAGGCGGCGCATGATCTTGCCGGAACGGGTCTTGGGCAGGTTGTCGCCGAAGCGGATGTCCTTGGGCTTGGCGATCGGGCCGATTTCCTTGCCCACCCAGTCGCGCAACTGCTTGGCGATGGCCTGGGCCTCCTCGCCCTCGGGCCGGTTGCGCTTGAGCACCACGAAGGCCACCACGGCTTCGCCGGTGGTGTCGTCGGGACGGCCCACCACGGCGGCCTCGGCGACCATTTCATGCGCCACCAGCGCCGATTCCACCTCCATGGTGCCCAGCCGGTGGCCCGACACGTTGAGCACGTCGTCGATGCGCCCCATGATCCAGAAATAGCCATCGGCGTCGCGCTGGGCGCCGTCGCCGGCCAGGTAGTAGCCGTGCAGTTCGGGCGGGAAGTAGCTCTTCTTGAAACGCTCCGGGTCGCCCCAGATGTTGCGGATCATGGCCGGCCAGGGACGCTTGATGACCAGGAAGCCGCCCTTGCCCTGCTCGACATCGCCGCCGGTCTCGTCGACGATGGCCGCGACAATGCCCGGCAGCGGCAGCGTGCACGAACCCGGCTTGAGCGGCGTGGCTCCCGGCAGCGGCGTGAGCATGTGCCCGCCGGTCTCGGTCTGCCACCAGGTGTCGACGATCGGGCAGCGCTCGCGGCCGACGTTCTTGTGGTACCAGATCCAGGCCTCGGGGTTGATGGGCTCGCCCACCGAACCGATGATGCGCAGGCTGTCCAGGTCGTACTGGCGCGGGTGCACGTCCTGGTTGGCCTCGGCGGCCTTGATGAGCGAACGGATCGCGGTCGGCGCGGTATAGAACACCGACACCTTGTGGCGCGCGATCATGTCCCAGAAACGCCCGGCGTTGGGGAACGTGGGCACGCCCTCGAACACCACCTGCGTCACGCCGGCGGCCAGCGGGCCGTAGGTGATGTAGGTGTGGCCGGTCACCCAGCCCACGTCGGCCGTGCACCAGTACACGTCGTCGGCGCGGGCGTCGAAGGTCCACTTCATGGTCAGCAGCGCCCACAGCAGATAGCCCGCGGAAGCATGCTGCACGCCCTTGGGCTTGCCGGTGGAACCCGACGTGTACAGGATGAACAACGGATGCTCGGCATTGACCGCCTGCGGTTCGCAGGTGTCGGCCTGGCCGGCCTCCACGTCGTGCATCCAGACGTCGCGCCCTTCCTGCCAGGCGATCTTGCCGCCGGTGCGGCGATACACCACCACCTTGGAAACGGCCTCGCAGCCGCCCATGGCGAACGCTTCCTCGACCGCGGGCTTGAGCGGGATGGTCTTGCCGCCGCGCACCTGCTCGTCGGCGGTGATCACCAGCGTGGCGCCTACGTCGACGATACGCTCCTGCAGGCTCTTGGCCGAGAAGCCG
Organism: Bordetella genomosp. 6; assembly: GCF_002119705.1. NCBI lineage: Bacteria > Pseudomonadati > Pseudomonadota > Betaproteobacteria > Burkholderiales > Alcaligenaceae > Bordetella > Bordetella genomosp. 6. The sequence goes on along the minus strand of NZ_CP021107.1, from coordinate 1,336,189 downwards.
CCAAACACCACCGAGTGGGTCACGCCAAGGCGGGCGCAGGCCTGCATGGCCACCACCGCCTCGATCGACATGGGCATGTAGATGATGGCGCGATCGCCCTTCTTGTACCCCATGGCCTTCAGGCCATTGGCGAAGCGGCATACGCGCGCCAGCAGGTCGCGGTAGCTGATCTTGTCGACCTTGCCGTCGTCGGCTTCGAAGATGATGGCGGTCTTGTCGGCGTTGCCATTGTGCAGGTGCACGTCCAGGCAGTTGGCCGATACGTTGAGCTCGCCGTCGCCGAACCACCGATAGAACGGCGCCTCGGATTCGTCCAGGACCTGGGTGAAGGGCTTGCTCCACTGCAGGTTCTCGCGCGCCAGGCGCGACCAGAACCCGTTGAAGTCCTTGTCCGCTTCCTCGCACAGGGCCCAATAGGCGTCCATGCCCGAAATCGCGGCGCCTTGCGCGGCGCTCGCCGGCGGCGGGAATACGCGATTCTCGACCAGGACGGATTGAATGGCATTCGACATGGTGTGTCTCCGGTGAATGATTCTGGTGCTGCCGTTTTTCTTGCCGACACGCAACCGTATCGCCACGCTCTTACGGGCACCTTACGGTGACGGAGCGCCGCCGCCAGGCGCGGCAGGCAATCCGCGATCATGGCAGGCGCGCGGCCATCGTGGCCGGACCATAAGCTGCGTGGTGGTCAGACCATAAGGATAGCAGCCGGCATGGGGTCTAGGCAGCGCGGCGCGCGATGCCGCGCGCCATGTCCACGCGAGTAAGCAGGATGAGTCCGCCCACGAAGAACACCCCGGTGACCAGGATGGCCAGCCGATGATTGCCGGCGGTCAGCCAGGTCACCAGTCCGTAGGTCAGCGGCCCCACCACGGCCGCGAGCTGGATGGCGAAGGTCCACAGCGCGAAGAATTCCGCCAGCCGCCCGGCCGGCGCGAGGGCGCCCGTCATGGCGCGTCCGGCGCTCTGGCTGGTGCCCATGCACAGCCCGGCCAGCACTGCCGCCACCCAGAACACCGGGGCCGTCACCGCGGCGTAGGCCACCAGCACCATGGCGATCCAGCCTGCCAGCGTGAGCGCCAGCGCCCGCTTGTGGCCGATGCGGTCCTGCAGGTAGCCGAATCCGAAGGCGCCGGCCGCCGCCGCGATGTTCACGGTGAACACGAGCAGCATGATCTGGGGCATGGTGAAGCCCATGGCCTGCTCCGCATACACCGCGGCCAAGGTGATGACCACCGCGATGCCCGCCTGGTAGCAGGCGCCGCACATCAGCAGCCGGCGGAACTCCGGATAATGGGCGCCGGTGTCCTGCCAGGCGCGCCGCAGCCGGCCCAGCATGTTGGGCGCCTGCAGCGTCACCGCATGCGGCACGGCGCGCTCGCGCAGCAGGAAGAACGACGGCAGCGCGGAAATGGCGAAAATGGCGCTGGTCACCACAATCACCCAGGGCACGTATTGGGACGCGTCCAGGCCGCGCGCCTCGCCCAGCGTCACCACCGCCAGCGACAACCCCAGCGCCAGCATGCCGCCGCAATAGCCGAAGCTCCAGCCCCAGCCCGACACGCGGCCCAGCGCATGCGGACGGGCCAGCTCGGGCAGGAACGCCGCCACCACCGACTCGCCGATGCAATAGCAATAGTTTGACAAGGCCACGGCGGCCAGCGCCAGCCAGACGTCGCCCGGACCGGCCTGTGTCAGCACCAGCGTTGCCGCCACGCAGCCCGCGGTGCTGGTGTAGAGCAGCCGGCGCTTGCCGGCGCGCGCATCGGCGCGCGCGCCCAGCGTCGGCATGGTCAGCATGATGGCCAGGTACGACAGCGACAACGCGGCCGTCCAGGCCAGCGTGGCCCAGTGCGCGCGCCCGCCGACCACACTGACGAAATAAGTGCTGAACACCGTCGTCAGGATGACGGTGGTGTAGCCCGAGTTGGCGAAGTCGTACATCGCCCAGGCCCAGACTTCCCGGCGCGTCACGCCCGGGTTCAGCGCCGCGAGCGCGCCGGCGTCAGCCGCCGCGCCGCCCCCGGGCGGATCGCCGGCGGGCGGCAGCGGATACGTCACAGGCCCAGCGCGGCGATGCCGGCGCGGGCGATCTCGGCGTCCTCGCTGGACTTCACGCCGGACACGCCCACCGCGCCCACGACCTCGCCGTCCACCGTCACGGGCACGCCGCCTTCGAGCATGCCCTCGAGCAGCGGCGCCGACAGGAATGCCTGGCGGCCGTTGTTGATGATTTCCTCGTAGACGCGCGATTCACGGCGGCCCAGCGCGGCCGTGCTGGCCTTGGCCGGCGCGATGCGCGCGGAAATCGGCGCCGCGCCGTCGAGCCGCAATTGACCCAGCAGGTGGCCGCCATCGTCGACGACGGCGATGGTGACAGCCCACTTGTTGGCCAGCGCATGCGCTTCGGCCGCCGCCAGGATTTTCTTCACGTCTTCGGCGACCAGCACGGGTTTGGTTTTCATTGCAGGGATTCCTTGATCTGTTCTAGGGCGGAAGGATCTTCGATGGTGGTCAGATCACCCGGGTCGCGGCCCTCGCACACGGCCACGATCGCGCGACGCAACACCTTGCCGGAACGCGTCTTGGGCAAGGCGCTGACGAAGCGGATGCGCGCCGGCCGCGCCACCGCGCCCAGCTGGTCTTCCACCACGCGCATGATATCGCCTTCCAACGCCAGCGCCCCATCGCGCGTTTCCGCGCCGGCCGGATCCTTCAGCACCGCGAAGGCCATCGCGACCTGCCCCTTCAACGTATCGGCCACGCCAACCACGGCGCACTCGGCCACGCCCGCATGGCTGTTGATCGACTCTTCGATCTCGCGCGTGCCCAGCCGGTGTCCCGCGACGTTGATCACATCGTCGGTGCGCCCCAGGATGAACCAGTAGCCGTCCGGGTCGACGAGCCCCCAATCGAACGTGGAATACACCTGCCGGCCGGGAATCGAGGTGAAGTACGTCTGCACGAAGCGCTCGTCGTCGCCCCAGATGGTGGACATGGCGCCTGGCGGCAGGGGCGGAACGATGGCCACCACGCCTTTCTCGTCGGGCCCCAGGTCCTCGCCCGTGCTTTCGCTGACGATGCGCGCGTCGAACCCGTAGACCGGAAACGAAGGGCTGCCGAAGCGGGTCGGCACGCGCTCCACGCCAGGCTGCGCAGACAGGATGGGCCAGCCGGACTCGGTCTGCCAGTAATTGTCGATGATGGGCTTGCCCAGCCCCTGGGAAATCCACTGCGCGGTCGGCTCGTCCAGGGGCTCGCCGGCCAGGTAAACGGCGCGCAGCGTGGACAGGTCGTGCCGGCGCAGCAGCGCGGCGTCCTGGCGCTTGAGCACGCGTACCGCGGTCGGCGCGGAAAACAGGGTGTTGACCCCGAAGCGCTCGACCAGTTGCCACAGGATGGCGCCGTCCGGCCGCACCGGCGTGCCTTCGTACAGAATGGTCGTCTGGCCGCCGATCAGCGGACCATAGACGATGTACGAGTGGCCCACCACCCAGCCGATGTCGCTGGTGCAGAAATAGGTATCGCCGGGCTTGCCGTCGAACAGGTACTCCATGGACGAGGCCAGCGCCACCGCATAGCCGCCGGTGTCGCGCTGCACGCCCTTGGGCCGGCCGGTGGTGCCGGAGGTATAGAGGATGTAGCTCGGCTCGGACGACTCCAGCCATTGCACCGGCACGCGCGCTCCCTCGTGGCGGGCGCGCAATTCGGCGTAGTCCAGATCCCGGCCAGGCTGCCGCTCGCATGGCGTGAGCCCCCGGTCGAGGATGATCACCGCGCCGGGCGGCTTCTGGCACAGCGCAAGCGCCCGGTCCAGCAGGGGCTTGTACGCCACCACCTTGCCGGCGCGCGAGCCGCCGTCGGTACTCATGACGACCTTGGGCGCGGCGTCGTCGATGCGCTGGGCCAGGTTGACCGAGGCAAACCCGCCGAACACCACCGAATGGATGGCGCCGATGCGCGCGCATGCCAGCATGGCGAACACCGCCTCGGGCACCATGGGCATGTACAGCAGCACCCGGTCGCCCCGCTCCACCCCCTGCTCGCGCAGCATGGCCGCCACCGCGTTGACCTCGTCATGCAACTGCTGGCGGGTGTAGATGCGCTCCTGGTCGACTTCGGTCGATACCCAGATCAGCGCCGGCTGGTCGGCCTGCTGCGGCAGCCAGCGGTCGACGGCGTTGTAACAGAGATTGGTCCTGCCCCCCACGAACCAGCGCGCGAATGGCGGCCGGGAATAGTCAATCACCTGCTCGAAAGGCGTTTCCCAATGAATCCGCCCTGCCTCCCCGCGCCAGAACCCGTCGCGGTCATGTATCGAACGGTAATGGAAATCCCGGGTTTTTTTCATTGGTGTCTCCTGGTATGGTTTGGTAGCTCTTTGGCGCCTCAACCATCTATTGTGGCCGGCAAACCTTGCATCAGGCTTGCCGCGCATCCTGGGGATTCCCCCGATATTCGCCCATTTTTTTCTTACGGACGGTATCGCGCAATCCTCGCGTCACAATAGCTTTGGTAGAATCCCCGAAAATTTCATTACAACCACGGACGCCCCGTTTATCGGGGACGGCCTATTCCGGCGAATGCATCGACACTCCAACCCCGCGCTACCTGAACGCAATATCAGCCTGTCGAGCCGCGGTCTGCGCTTGCTGGCGGTGGTAGCGTGCGCGGTGGGGCTGGCCGGTTGCGCCGGCACCGGTGCCAAGAAAACGTCGTATACCTTCGAAAGCGACCCCGACGACACCGAGTGGGTCGCCAGCGCCGACGATCCCATAGGCATCCTGGTCACCCAGAAACTCAAGCGCGAGCGGCGCGCCGGCGTGTCGCAGGCCAATGGCGAGAACCCGCTGGTCAGCGAAGCGCTGGGCCAGCTGGGCGTGCGCTACCGGTTCGGCGGCATCTCGCCCGATACCGGATTCGATTGCAGCGGCCTGGTGGCCTACACCGCCGAGCGCTCGCTGGGCCTGAAGCTGCCGCGCATCTCGGCAGACATCGCCCGCTGGGGCACCAATATCGACCGCAAGGAATTGCGCCCGGGCGACCTGGTGTTCTTCAACACCCTGGGCCGGCGCTACTCGCATGTCGGCATCTACATGGGCGAAAACCGCTTCATCCACTCGCCCAGTTCCGGCGGCGTGGTGCGCGTCGAAAACATGACCGTGGCCTACTGGGCCAAGCGCTACAACGGCGCGCGCCGTATCGACGACAGCCGCCTTGCCTCGGCGCGCGCATCGAACTGAACATGTCCACAAGACGCCCAAGCAAAAGCGCCCCGATGGGGCGCTTTTGCTTGGGCCTCAACTGGCGCGCCGGCCACGGCTGGCGGCGATGACGGCGGCATGGCGTTACCGCGCGATCATGACCGCGCACACAGGCCGCACTGGAGCAATGCCTGCTGCATGCTGCACACCGAGCGCCGGCACGCCACCACACGGATGCCGCCCCGCTGCGCCGCATGGCGGAACGTCTTCATGACGTTGTGCCCGAGGAAGTCGGTAAGCAGGATGACCAGTTGCGTACCGGACGGTAGTTGCAAGGTTTTCTTCTGATGCGATGGATCGCGCCCGCTGATGTGATGGGTGATCGAAATGTTGTGCCCTTTGAGCAGGTCCGGAATGTTGCCCAGCCGGTCCGCGCCCACCACTACTGCACTGAGTCCTGCCGTCATGATTTACCTCATCGGTCGTTGAGACTGAGGGTAATGATAATGATTCCCATTGGATAGTCAACATAAATGAGACCGATTCTTATTTGATATTATCAATGGCCCGGCCTGTCCGGATAGGCGGCATCCGCGCACGCGCGGCCGGCCGGGGCGGGGCGCCGCCTCCGGCCAAAAGAAAGCGCGCCGAAGGCGCGCCGCGGGTCCTGCATGGGGCCGGAGCCGCTCAGGCCGGCCCGCCCTGCACCGCTTCGCTGACCACCTGGCGCGTCAGGCCAGGCGCCATCATTTCCATGAAGGTGTACACGTAGTCGCGCAGGAACACGCCCGACTTCACCCCTACCCGCGTGGTGTGCGTGCCGAACAGATGGCCCACCGGCAGGCCCACCAGGTTGGCGTCGCGGCGCGGGTCGTACGCGACGCCGGCGATGATGCCGATGCCCAGCCCCACGTCGACATAGGTCTTGATCACGTCGGCGTCGATGGCTTCGAGCACGATGTCCGGGTGTATGCCCTGGTTGGCGAAAATCTCGTCGATCGTGGTGCGGCCGGTAAAGGCCCGGTCGTACGTCACGATGGGATATTCGGCCAGTTGGGCCAGCGTCAGGCGCCGCGCCTGGCTGGAGGTCAGTTCGGTCAGCGGGTGGTCCGGCCGCACCACGACGGTGTGCTCCCAGGTATAGACCGGCAGGGTCGCCAGGCCGGGGGTCAGCGCCAGCGATTCGGTGGCCAGCGCCAGGTCGGCCTGCTCGTGCAGCACCATTTCGGCCAGCTGCGACGGGCTGCCCTCGGCCAACGACAGGTGCACCTTGGGAAACTGCTTGCGAAAGGCCGGAATCACGCGCGGCAGCAGGTAGCGCGCCTGCGTATGGGTGCACGCGATCACCAGCCCGCCCTCGTCGCGGCGGGCGAATTCGTCGCTGACCTTCTTCAGATTGTCGACTTCGCGCATGATGCGGTCGATCACCTGGGAAACAGCCAGCCCGGGCTTGGTCAGCCCCTTGATGCGCTTGCCGTGCCGCTCGAAGATCTTGATGCCGAGTTCGTCCTCGAATTCGATGATCGCCTTCGAGACGCCTGGCTGCGAGGTATAGAGCATCCGGGCGGCTTCGGTAAGGTTGAAGTCGCGCCGGATGGTTTCGCGCACAAAACGGAATTGCTGCAGGTTCATGAATTGGCCCCTGTTAGACGGAGCCAATTATAAGTAATATAGGACGGATTCTATATTACTTTTTACTATAAGTTTACGCGATCCCGCAGCATCGATCCGTCATTTCATCGAGATGGTGGTGTTCACGCCGCGCCCGTGGGCGGACCAGCGCGCCGTCACCGTCTTCGTCTGCGTCCAGAACTGCACCGCCTGCTTGCCGTTGGGGCCGAGGTCGCCCAGCTTGGATCCGCGCGAGCCGGTAAAGCTGAACCAGGCCACCGGCACCGGGATGGGAATGTTGATGCCGACCTGGCCGACGTCGATGTTGTTCTGGAAATAGCGCGCCGCGCCGCCATCCTGCGTGAACAGCGCGACACCGTTGCCGTTGGGGTTGCGATTGATGAACTCGACCGCGTCCTCCAGCGTGTCCACGCCCACCACGCACAGCACCGGCCCGAATACTTCCTCGGTATAGATGGCCATGTTCTCGGTGACGCCATCGAAGATGGTCGGGCCGACGAAGTTGCCTTGCTCGAAGCCGGCCACCTTGAGGCTGCGGCCGTCCAGCAGCAGCTTGGCGCCCTCGTCCACCCCCTTCTGGATCAGGCCCTCGACGCGCTGCTTGGCCGCGGGCGACACCAGCGGACCGAGATCGGCCTCGCGGTCGACGCCATTGTTGACCTTCAGCTTCTTGGCGCGTTCGACGAAATCGGGAAGCCAGTTGCGCGCCTCGCCCACCATCACGGCCACCGAGGTGGCCATGCAGCGCTGGCCGGCTGCGCCGAAGGCCGCGCCCACCAGTTGGTTGAGCGCCACTTCCGGATCGGCGTCGGGCAGGATCACGCAGTGGTTCTTGGCGCCCATCATCGATTGGCAGCGCTTGCCCGCGGCCGAGGCGCGGTTGTAGATCTCGGTGCCCACGCGGGTCGAGCCGATGAACGACACGGCCTTGATGTCCGGGTGCTCGCACAGGCCATTGGCGATGTCCGGGCCGCCGTGCACCACGTTGAGCACGCCCGGCGGCAGGCCGGCTTCCAGCGCCAGCTGGGCCAGGAACAGCGACGACGAGGGATCCTGCTCGGACGGCTTGAGCACGAAGGTATTGCCGCAGGCCACCGCGATCGGGAACATGAAGCACGGCAGCATGACCGGAAAGTTGAACGCGGTGATGCCGGCGCAGACGCCCAGCGGCTGGATCAGCGTGTAGACGTCGATGCCGCCGGCGGCGTTCTCGGCGTACTCGCCCAGCTGCAGGTTGGCGATCGAGCAGGCATGCTCGACCACCTCCAGGCCACGGCCGACCTCGCCCTCGGCGTCGGGCAGTGTCTTGCCATGCTCGCGGGTGATCATCTCGGCCAGCTTGCCGGTGTTCTCGCGCAGCAGCTGCTGCAGCTTCAGCATGACGCGCATGCGCGCGCCCTGCCCGGTATTGCGCCAGGTCTTGAACGCCTCCTTGGCGTCGGCCACGGCCAGGTCCAGCTCTTCGCGGGTGGCGAACGGCACCTGGGCCACGACCTCCTGGGTGGCGGGGTTGATCACGTCGCGCCATTGGGTGGTCTTGGACTGCACGAGCTTGCCGCCGATCAATAGCGGCAAACGGGGAACTTCGCTCATTTCTCTGCTCCTCACACTGCTTGGGATGCGGCCCGGCGGGCCGTATTGGACAGGCGCTGCCGGCGCCGCTCGCGCGGCGCGCGGCACCGGACCGGTTTACTTCTTGACCAGCGGGCAGGTCGACTCGGCCAGCGGCTGGAAGGCCTCGGCGGCCGGAATGGTGGCCACCAGCTTGGAATAGTCCCAGCCGCCCTTGGACTCGGCAGGCTTCTTGACTTCGTACAGATACATGTCGTGGATCACCCGGCCGTCGGGCCGGATGCTCGCGTTGCGCATGATCGGATCCTTGATCGGCAATTCGCGCATTTTGTCGGCCACGACCTTGCCGTCGGTGCTGCCGCTGGCGGCGACCGCGCGCAGGTAGTGCAGCACGCTCGAATAGACGCCGGCCTGGACCATGGTGGGCTTCAGACCGCGAAACGCCTTCTCGAAGCGCGCCGACCACTGGCGCGTCGCGTCGTCGTAGTCCCAGTAGAAGCCGTCCACATAGGACAGGCCCTGGGCGTTGTCCAGCCCCAGCGCGCGCAGGTCGGACAGGAAGACCAGCAGCGAAACCAGCCGCTGGCCGCCTTCGACGATGCCGAACTCGCGCGCCTGCTTGACGGCGTTGACCGTATCCTGGCCGCCGTTGGCCAGCGCCACCACCTGGGCCTTGGAACTTTGCGCCTGCAGCAGGTAAGAGGCGAAATCGGGCGCATTCAAGGGGTGGCGCACGCTGCCGGCCACCGTGCCTCCCAGGGCCTGGACGGCCTTGGCGGTATCGGCCTCCAGCGAATGGCCGAAGGCGTAATCGACGGTGATGAAGTACCAGGACTTGCCGCCCGCCCGCACCGTGGCCTTGGCCCCGCCGGCCGATTGCGAATACGTGTCGAACATCCAGTGAAAGCCCAGCGGCGAGCAGTCCTGGTTGGTCAGCGCCGTGGCGGCCGGACCGGAGAACATCACGACCTTGTTCTTCTCGCGCGCAATGCCCTGCACCGCCAGCGCCACGGCCGAGTTGGTCAGATCGGCGATGGCGGTGACGCCATCGCGGTCGAACCACTCGCGCGCCTTGGCCGCCCCGACGTCGGTCTTGTTCTGGTTGTCGGCCGAAACCAGGTCGATTTTCATGCCCTTGCATTCGGCGGCCAGGCAATCGTCGATCGCCAGTTGCGCCGCCGCGACCGAACCAGGCCCGCCCATGCCGGCATAGGTGCCCGACATATCGGTCAGGATGCCGATCTTCACCGGCGGCTTGTCCGCCGCCATCGCCTGACCCACCAACATGGCGCCCAGGCACAAGCCTGCGGCAAACCCGCGTGCGCGCGATTTCATGAATCTGTCTCCTGTGGTTTTTCTAGGTCTTGCACGGGTGCGCCCACGGCGCCCGCCCGTCCTAGTGTAGATGTGTGAAAATCCACAATCAACGAAACAAATGCACATTCCTTGTGCAAAAATACACAAGAGAGCCGCCATGCTGGATTGGGACAGCCTGCGCTACTTCCTGGAAGTGGCGCGCACGCAGCGAGTCAGCGCCGCCGCGCGCAAGCTGGGCGTGGAACACACGACCGTGGCGCGCCGCGTCCGCGCCCTGGAAGCCGAGCTCGACAGCCTGCTGTTCGAGAAGTCGCGCAGCGCCGGCTACGTGCTGACCGAGGACGGGCAACGCCTGTTCGTCTTCGCCGAACAGATGGAAAGCACCGTGCACACCGCGCGGGAAAACCTCTCCGGTATCGGGCAGGCGCTGTCCGGGCATGTGCGCATCGGCGCCACCGAGGGATTCGGCAGCTATGTGCTGACCCCGCTGGCGGCGGACTTCCAGCGACGCTACCCGCACATCACCCTGGATATCCTGCCGGTGCCCCGCTTCGTCAGCCTGTCCAAGCGCGAGGCGGACCTGGCCATCACCATCGAGCGGCCGCAACGCGGCCCGTATGTCTGCACCAAGCTGTGCGACTACACGCTGATGCTGTATGGCACGCCCGCGTACCTGGCGCGCCATGCGCCGATCCGCGAGCGCGCCGACCTGGCCGGGCACGACTTCATCGGCTATGTGGACGAACTGCTGTTCAGCGAACGGCTGCGCTACCTCGAGGACGTGCTGCCCAACAGCCGGGTGGTGTTGCGCAGCACCAGCGTCATCGCCCAGTACCATGCCACCCTGCAAGGGCAGTCGCTGGCGATCCTGCCCTGCTTCATCGCCGCGCAGGATCCGCGCCTGACCCCCGTGCTGCCGGACGACATCGCCATCACGCGCAGCTTCTGGATGTACTGCCACGAGGACCTGCGCCGCCTCAAGCGCGTCAGCGCGCTGTGGGAGTTCATGCGCCGCTCGGCCATGCGCAATGCGGCGCTGCTGCAGGGCAGCGGCGCCGCATTGCGATACCTGCCGTAGGCGCCCGCGTCAGGCCTTGCGCGGCGCCTTGACCCGCAGGCGGCGCATCAGCAGGTACGCCGCCAGCAGCGCCACCACCGCGTGCACGGCCCATACGCCGATGCTGAAACTGATCTTGCCGCTGCTGATCCAGGCGCGCGACAGGTTGATCATGTTCATGTACAGCAGGCCGACCAGGCCGGCGATCAGCAGGTCGCCCGAACGCCCCAGCCGCGGGTTGACCGCGCCCAGCGGAATCGCCAGCAGCGCCAGGTTCAGGGCCGCCAGCGGCATCGCCACCCGCCACATGATCTGCGACCAGCTGCTATCGGTGTTGTCCTCCACCAGTTGCATCGTCGAGCGCGCCTTGCTGGAGCGCTCGGCCGCGGCGCGCGCCTCGGCCACCGGGTCTTCGCCCGCCTTGCTCTCCAGCCGCACGCCATACTGGTCGAAATTGACCAGCCGGATTTCCGGCGTGCCCGGCTTGAGGTCGTAGCGGTGCCCTTCGCCCAGGACCAGGAAGCGGTCGCCGTTGGGCAGCGTTTCGCTGCGCGCATTGCTGGCGGTCAGCACGCTGAGCCATTCCGGATCGATCGAGCGCGCGAACACGGCGCCCAGTTCATCGCCGGGGCGCACGGGATCCTCGGCGAAGAACACGCGGTCTCCGCGCCCCGACTCGGCGAACTGTCCCGCCGTCACCTTGGAAAGGTCGGAGCGCTGCTCGAAGCGCTCGCGGTACTCGCCGATCTGGCGATAGGCCCAGGGCGACGCGACCAGCGTAAGCGCCGCCACCAGCACCGCAATCGGCACGGCCACCCGCGCCACCGGACGCAGCCAGTCCGCCAGGGACAATCCGCTGGCGAACCACACCACCATCTCGGACTCGCGATAGTTGCGTGTTACCGTGGTCAGTACGGCGATGAACAGCGACACGGCCAGGATGGTCGGCAATGCCGTGATGGTGGAAAAGGCCGCCAGGCCCAGCACCACATCGGCGCCGATGGAGCCGCCGGCGGCTTCGCCCAGCAGGCGCACCAGCAGGACGCTCAGCCAGACCACCACCAACGTGGAAAACACGACGCCAGCGTGACTGGTGATCTCGCTGACGACAGACCGTTTGAATAGAGACATGTGAGAATATGCGGGATAATCGACCGCAACTTACGTGCAATCGGAAAAGCCTCATGGAATTTAGCACACAGACCACTGCCTCCCTGCATCAGATCAAGACTGCGGCCCTGGCCGTCGGCGTCTTCGCCGATGGCGTGCTCAGCGCCGCGGCGGAAGTCATCGACCGCGCCAGCAACGGGGCCGTGGCCGCCGTGGTGAAAAGCGAGTTCCGCGGCCGCACGGGCAGCACGCTGGTGCTGCGCGGCCTGGCCGGCGTCAGCGCCCAGCGCGTGGTGCTGGTGGGCCTGGGCAAGCAGGCCGAATACGGCGCCCGCGCGCACGCCAGCGCCGAACAGGCGTTTGCCGCGGCGTGCGTCGCGGCCCAGGTAGGCGAAGGCGTATCGACCCTGGCCGGCGTGGCCATCGAGGGCGTGCCGGTGCGCGCCCGCGCGCGCAGCGCCGCCATCGCCGCCGGCGCGGCGGCCTACCATTACGATGCGACGTTCGGCAAGGCCAATCGCGATGCCCGCCCCAAGCTGAAGAAAATCGTCCAGGTGGTCGACCGCGCGGCCGGCGCGCAGGCGCAACTGGGCCTGCGCGAAGGCGCGGCCATTGCCCACGGCATGGACCTGACCCGCACGCTGGGCAACCTGCCCGGCAACGTGTGCACGCCCGCCTATCTCGGCAATACCGCCAAGAAGCTGGCGCGCGAATTCAAGAGCCTCAAGGTCGAGGTGCTGGAACGCAAGCAGGTCGAGGCGCTGGGCATGGGTTCGTTCCTCTCGGTCGCGCGCGGCTCGGAAGAACCGCTGCGTTTCATCGTGCTGCGCCATGCCGGCAAGCCCGCCAAGAAGGACAAGGCCGGCCCGGTCGTCCTGGTGGGCAAGGGCATCACCTTCGATGCCGGCGGCATCTCGCTCAAGCCGGCCGCCACGATGGACGAAATGAAGTACGACATGTGCGGCGCGGCCAGCGTGCTGGGCACGTTCCGCGCCCTGGCCGAGCTGGAACTGCCGCTGGACGTGGTGGGCCTGATCGCCGCGTGCGAGAACCTGCCCAGCGGCAAGGCCAACAAGCCCGGCGACGTGGTCACCAGCATGTCGGGCCAGACCATCGAGATCCTCAATACCGACGCCGAAGGCCGCCTGGTGCTGTGCGACGCCCTGACCTACGCCGAGCGCTTCAAGCCGGCCGCCGTCATCGACATCGCCACCCTGACCGGCGCCTGCGTGGTGGCCCTGGGCAACGTCAACAGCGGCCTGTTCTCCAAGGACGACGCGCTGGCCGACGCGCTGCTGGCCGCCAGCCGGCAGTCGCTCGACCCGGCCTGGCGCCTGCCGCTGGACGATGCCTACCAGGACCAGCTCAAGTCCAACTTCGCCGACATCGCCAACATCGGCGGCCCCCCGGCCGGCGCGGTCACGGCGGCCTGCTTCCTGTCGCGCTTCGCCAAGGCTTATCCCTGGGCGCACCTGGACATCGCCGGCACGGCCTGGCGCGGCGGCAAGGACAAGGGCGCCACCGGCCGGCCGGTGCCGCTGCTGATGCAGTACCTGCTGGACCAGGCGGGCTGAACGCGGGGCCGGCCGCCATGACGCGCATCGATTTCGCCTTCGGCGCCCCGGACCGCCTGCGCGCGGCCTGCCGCACCGCGCGCAAGCGCTTCCAGGCAGGCCAGCGGCTGGTGGTCTACTGCGCCGACGGCGGGCGCCTGGCGGCCTTCGACCGCATGCTGTGGGCCCTGGAGGACGTCTCGTTCGTGCCGCATGTGCTGGCCAACGACGCGCTGGCGGCCGACACCCCCGTCCTGCTGACCGCGGGCGACCCGGCCGCCGCCCTGGCGCTGGCCGCCACCGGCGACAGCCGCCCCTGGCTGCTGAACCTGGATGATGGTTGCCCGCCCAACTTCGATGGCTACGAGCGCCTGCTGGAAATCGTCTCCGACGACCCGGCCGACCGCCAGGCGGCGCGCCAGCGCTGGCGCGACTACCAGAATGCCGGCCATGCGCTGCACAGCCATGACCTCAGCCGCTCGGGCGAGACCTGACGGACTCGCCCGCCTTACCGGGAGGCTGCCATGCCCCACCACTACTCCGACTCCAGCATCCCCACCCTGACCGACCGCGTCGAGCCCGGGCTGGGCAGTCCGCGGGCGCCAGCCGCCATACCGCGCCTGCAGGAGCCGGTGCCGGCGGCCCCGGCGTCATACGAATCCGGGCCGGCCAGCGCGCCCGACACACCGTTCCAGCCCGGCGACGCCGTGCTGCGCGCGGTACTGCAAGCCGAGCTGGAGGAAACCCTCACGGCGGCCGTCGACGAGGCCGTGGCAGGCATCCGTGCCCGCCTGGACGCCGAACTGCCCGACATCCTGGCGCGGGTCATGCGCAACGTGCGGCCCGGCTGAACACGGCCCCGATTTCCGATGGATTTTTCAGGGAACTGTCAGGTAGACTTATCGTCTAAGCTCACGAGGCAAGTTTTTTGCCGCACATAGGAGTCGTCAATGAACGAAACCCGTCCGTCCCCCTTTAACCGCTCCGGCGCGTATGCCGGCGCCCCGGGCGAAGTCGTCCGGAACAAGGTGCTGCGCAACACGTACTGGCTGCTCGCGCTGTCCCTGGTGCCAACGGTTCTGGGCGCCGCGGTCGGCCTGTACACCGGCATCAACCAGGTGATGGGCGCCAGCCCCGGCCTGAGCGCCATCGTGTTCCTCGTGGGCGCCTTCGGCCTGATGTTCGCCATCGAGAAGAACAAGAACAACTCGCTGGGCGTGGCCCTGCTGCTGGCCTTCACGTTCTTCATGGGCGTGATGCTGTCGCGCCTGCTGGGGTTCGTGCTCGGCATGGGCAACGGCGCCCAGCTGGTCATGACCGCGTTTGGCGGCACCGCCATCGTGTTCGGCACCATGGCCACGCTGGCCACCACCATCAAGCGTGACCTGTCGGGCATGCAGAAGTGGCTCTTCACCGGCGCGGTGGTGATCCTGGTGGCGGCGCTGGCCAACATCTTCCTGCAGATGCCGGCCCTGATGCTGACCGTCTCCGTGCTGGCCATCGTGATTTTCTCGGCCTTCATGCTGGTGGACCTGCAGCGCGTGATCAACGGCGGCGAAACCAACTACGTGTCGGCGACCCTGGCCATCTATCTGGACGTCTACAACGTCTTCTCCAACCTGCTGATGTTGCTGGGTATTTTTGGCGGCGACCGCGACTAGGCCGTCCCAACTTCGCATCAGAAAAAGGCTTGCCGGCGGCAAGCCTTTTTTTCGCCCCCAGGCCTGCCAAATCCCGGCGAGCATTTGGTTTATCCGAACAACCATTTGATTTAACTAAACAACAGACACCCCTGCCCCTCGCACAATGGCGGCACCATCACCACTACGACAGGGGAATCGCCATGTACCTACGCTATGCCCTGGCCGGCGCGCTGACGCTGGCCTGTTCCGGCGTGCAGGCCGAGGATTTTCCGGCCCGTGCCATCACGATGATCGTTCCCGCCGCGGCGGGCGGCAATGCCGACATCACGGCCCGCCTGGTCGGGCAGGAGATGAGCAAGCAACTGGGCCAGCCCGTGGTCATCGAGAACCGCGTCGGCGCGGGCGGGCGGATCGGCACCCAGGCCGTGGTGCGCGCCGCCGCGGACGGCTACACCATCGGCTACGCCCACGTCGGCACCCTCGTCCTGCACCGCTTCCTGTTCAAGGAACAGATGTACGACATCGACAAGGACCTGACGCCGATCGGGCTGGTGGCCGAAACGCCCAACGTCATCGTGGTCAGCCAGGCTTCGCCCTACCGGACTCTGCAGGACCTGATCCGCGCAAGCAAGGCGCAACCCGACAGGATCACCATGACCTCGGCCGACCCGGGCACCACCAGCGAAGTGGGCGTGAAACTGTTCATCGCGCAGACGGGCGCGGGCGTGCGCCAGATCCCGTACAAGGCAACCGCGGCGCAACTGGCCGACCTGCTTGGCGGGCATGTCGACTCCATGATGGAGAACCTGCCGCCGCTGATCGGCAATCTCAAGGATGGCCGCCTGCGTGCCCTGGCGGTCACCACGCGCAAGCGCGTGGCCTCCAATCCGGACGTGCCGACGGTGGCCGAACAGGGCTACCCCGACTATGAGCAAGGCGCCTGGAGCGCCCTGGTCGCCCCGGCCGGCACGCCGCCCCAGGCGCTGGCGCGGCTCAACCAGGCGCTCAATGCGGCGCTGGCCGCGCCGGCGATATCCGCGGAGCTGCGCAGCCGTTCGCAGGAACCCCTGGGCGGACCGCCCGCCCAGGTGCAGGCGCAGGTCGACAAGGAATTGCCCAAATGGCGCAGCGTGATCCAGGCGGCCAACCCATGAGCCGCGTCAGCCGCGCGGATTTTTCGTGTGCCGCGGCCACCAACCGCTCGGCGTACCGGCGGGTGACGGTGCCGGTACGGCGCATCGAGGCCGGCGCCGGGCCGTCCGTGCTGCTGATGGCCGGCGTGCACGGCGACGAGTGGGAAGGCCAGGCCGCCCTGCTCGAACTGTGGCATGCCCTGCCCGGTCTGCTGCGGCGCGGCACCGTGTACGTGGCGCCGGCGGCCAACGCCGAGGCCAGCCTGGCCGGCACGCGGCTGTCGCCGGCCGACGGCGGCAACCTCAACCGCGCCTTCCTGGGCGCGCCCGCGCGCGGCTACACCGAGGCCGTGGCGCATGCCCTGCAGACGCGCATCCTGCCGCAGGTGCAGTACATGATCGACGTGCACAGCGGCGGCGCCTCGCTGCGCTACCTGCCGGCGACGGTCATCACGCGCTACGGCGACGACCCGTGGGACGAGCGCGTGGCGCGCCTGGCGCGCGGTTTCGGCCTGCCGCGCTGCCTGTTCTTCCGCGGCGTCGAAGCCGGCTCGATGCCGGCGGCCGCCAGCCGGCTGGGCGTGGCGCGCCTGAGCGCGGAAATCGGCGGCGGCGCCGAGACTTCCCGCGAACTGGCGCAGCTGTGCCGCGACGGCATGCTGTCCTGTCTGGCCGGCCTGGACATGGTCGACGCGCACCACGCCATCCCGGGCCCGCTGGAGGTCTTCCATGACGTGGACGCGGCCCAGGCCAACATGCGGGCCGACGCGCCCGGCGTCTTCATCCCGTCGGTCGCGCTGGGACAGCAGGTCGTGGCCGGCCAGCACGTCGGCACGCTGTGCGAGCCGGCCCGGCCCGACCAGCCGCCCGTGACGCTGGCCAGCCCGCAGGATGGCACGGTGGTGTGCCTGCGTCCGCTGGCGCGCAGCGACGACGGCGACTGCCTGCTGCAGATCGCCCCCGCCCGCCCTTTCGAAACTCTCTCCACGCTGTACTGATCCATGCTGATGAACCCCTCGCTGTCCCGCCTGCGCTGCCTGCGCTGCGCCCACGCCATGCCGCCCGGCGACTATCCGGAAGGCTGTCCCCGCTGCCTGGCGGCCGGCTACCCGGCCTCGCTGGCATGCGAATACGAACCGGCCGATACGGCCCCGATGCCCCTGCCGGTTCTTGCGCCGATCACGCTGGGCGAGGGCCGCACGCCCTGCCTCGATGCGCCATCGCTGGCGCATGCGCACGGCGTCGCGCGGGTCTGGCTGAAATGCGAAAGCGGCAACCCGACAGGCAGCCACAAGGACCGCATGGCCGCGCAACTGGTGTCGCGCGCGGTGCTGGCCGGGGCCGACCGGCTGGCGGCCGCCTCCAGCGGCAACGCCGGCGTGGCCCTGGCGGCCTACGGGGCCGCCGCCGGCCTGCGCGTGGACATCGCCATCGCGCCCACCTGCCCGCCGCGGCAACGCGCCGCCATGGAGCAGTTCGGCGCGCGGTTGCACAGCTTTGCCGACAGCCTGGCGCGCTGGCCCTACGTGGCGGCGCTATGCCGCGACGAGGGCGCGTTCGCCGGCACCAACTATCTCAACCCGCCGGTCGGCACCCATCCCTACGGCGTGGAGGGCTACAAGCCGATCGCCGCCGAACTCGCGATGCAGTGCGATGATCTGCCCACGGACATCATCGTGCCCACTGCCCGGGGCGATCTGCTATGGGGCATCTGCCTGGGCTGGCAGGAACTGCTGCGGCGCGGCGCGATCGCGCGGCTGCCGCGCCTGCACGCGGTGGAACCCTATCCCCGCCTGGCGCACGCGTTGGCAGCCGGCGATGCGCGCGGCGTATGGGAGCAACCGACGGCGCAGTACTCCATTGCCGGCGGCACGGTGACCCTGCAATCGATGCAAGCCCTGGCGCGCAGCGGCGGACAGGCGGTGGACGTCGCGGACGAGCAGGCCGCGCGGGCCCGCGCGGCGCTGGGCGCGCTGGGCATTGCCGCCGAGCTGTCGTCGGCCGCGGCGCTTGCCGCCGTGGCGGCCCTCAAGGCCGCCGGCACGCTGGACGCCGAATCGCGCGTGGCGCTGATCCTGACCTCGGACGGGCGGCGCGACTAGGCCTGGGCGCCGACGCCGAATTGTTCCACCAGCGGGGCCAGCGCGGCCCGCAGGCAGGTCGCCCAGTACTTGCCCGCGCTCGACAGCGGCCTGCTGCCATGCAGGATCATGTAGCAGGCGAAATGCACGTCGGCGTCCAGCGGGCGGAATTCCAGGCCGGCCTGCGCCATGCCCACCGCCGTGGCCGGGTTGGCGATGCCCACGCCGTGCCCGGCCAGCGCCAGCTGGCAGACGGTGGACGAGTACGGCGTTTCGATGGCGGCATGCGGCGCGATGCCGCGTTGCGCGAACACCGCATCGAGCCGCTTGCGCGAGCCATCCTCGCGATTGAGCAGCACCAGGGCCGCGTCGGCCAGTTGCGACAGTTCCAGCTGCGTGAAACGCGCCAGCGCATGGCCGCGCGGAAACACCGCCACCGCGCCCAGGCAGGCCAGGCAATGGCCGCGCAGGCCTTGCAGTTCGGACTCATCGGCCACCAGCGCCAGGTCCAGTTCGCCCGCCACCACCATGTCGCGCAAGGTATTGGAATCGCGCACCTGCAGGTACAGCGGCGTATCGGGATAACGGCCGCGAAAGCGCACCAGCGCCTGCTCGATCACCAGGCCGCTGTAGGCATGGATGGTGCCCACGCGCAAGCGCGGCTGGCCCGCGCCCTTGATGGCGCGGATCTTGCGCCCTAGGGTCTCCAGGCCCAGGCTCTGGCGCCGGATTTCCTCGTACAGCAGATCGGCTTCCGGCGTACGCACCATGCGCTGCCGCACGCGCTCGAACAGCCGCATCGCGATCGCCGTCTCCAGCGCCGCCAGCGTGGCGCTCACCGTGGCCGGCGAGACGTCGAGCCGGCGCGCGGCCGCGGTCACGCTTTCGGTTTCGTATACGGTGCGGAACGTCTCGACCTGCCGCAGCGTGAAAGTCATGGCGTAGCTCCGCGCCGCGCTACAGGCGCTGCAGCTCGAGCAGCACCTTGCGCGTGGACAGCGGCCGGCCGGCCAGGTTGGCCTCCAGGCGTTCGCGCAGGTTCCGGCGCAGCGCCGGTTCGATGCCGGGATCGTTGAAATCGGGCTCGGCCTCGTCCAGGCCATAGCCGGTCTCGCGCAGCAGGATCCACTCGAAGCGCCGCAGCGCCCCGGCCGCGCGCGAGCCCGCCGACAGCTGCGTCAGCGCGGTGTCGTAGGCATCGTACAGCACCGGGTGCGCGTCCTCGCGCGGCAACAGGCGCAGCAGCAGCTCGTTCATGTACCAGGCCGACATGAGCGCCGGCCCGCCCAGCGGCCGCACCCCGGCGATCTCGGCGCGCGTCATGGTCTTGACCTCGCCGGCGCCGCTCCAGGACAGGAGCAGCGGCTGGAATGCCGACAGCACCGGGCGCAACACCGAATAGGGACGCTTGGCGCCCTTGGCCACCAGCGCGATGCAGCCGTACTCGCGCGAGAACGCCTGGACGATCAGCGAGGTTTCGCGCCACGCAGTGGCGTGGAGCATATAGCCGGGAATGTCATGGACGCGCTGCGCGCGTTTACTCATAGCCCAGGTCGCGCAGCGCGCCTTCGCGGTCGGACCAGCCCTTGCGCACCTTGATGTAGATTTCCAGGTGCACGGGCATGTCCAGCAGCTTGGCGATGTCCTGGCGCGCCTCCGTGGCGATGCGCTTCATGTGCATGCCGCCCGCGCCCAGCAGGATGGGCCGGTGGCTTTCGCGCTCGACCACCACGCAGGCGGCGATGCGCACTCCCCGCTCGGTTTCTTCCCACTGCTCGATGACCACGGTACAGCCATAGGGCAGCTCGTCGCCGACCAAGCGGAAGATCTTCTCGCGCACCAGCTCGGCCGCGATGAAGCGCACCGGCCGATCGGTCAGGGTGTCCTCCTCGAACATGGGATCGCCTTGCGGCAGGCCGGCGGCGATCTCGTCGAGCAACTGGTCCAGCTGCTGGCCCTTGGTCGCGCTCACCGGCACCACCGCGTCATAGGCATGCAGCGCCATCAGCTTGCTGACGAACGGGAACAGCTCGTCGCGGTTCTTCAGGGCGTCGATCTTGCTGACCACCAGGATGCTGCGACGCGACTTGGGCAGCAGGGGCAGCAGCTTGGCGTCGCCCTCGGACCACTTGCCTGCCTCGACCACGTGCACCACGACGTCGACGTCGGCCAGCGCCTGCGTCACGACGCGGTTCATCATGCGGTTCATGGCGCCGCCGTGGCGGGTCTGGAAGCCCGGCGTATCGACGAACACGAACTGCTCGTGCTCGCGCGTGAGCACGCCATGGATGCGATGGCGGGTCGTCTGGGCCTTGCGCGACACGATCGATATCTTGGTGCCGATCAGCGCGTTGGTCAGGGTGGACTTGCCCACATTGGGGCGGCCGACGATGGCGACAAAGCCGGCGCGAAATTGCGGATTGCTCATTTAACCTCTTGGGCCACTGCCACGGGCAGCGACAATTGCGCGGTCTTGCGGGCCTTGCCCGACTTGCGCGCGGCACGCGCCGCCGGCAGCACGGCCTGGGCCGCCTCCAGGGCGACCTTGGCGGCGGATTGTTCGGCGGCGCGACGGCTGGCGCCCGGCGCCACGACCTTGATCTCCAGCGCCGGGATGGCGCATTCGACCTCGAATTGCTGGCTGTGCGCGGCGCCATGCGTGGCCACCACGGTGTACAGGGGCAGCGCCAGCTTGCGGCCCTGCAGGAATTCCTGCAGCAGCGTCTTGGCGTCCTTGCCCAGCGTCTTGGGATCGACATGCGCCATGACGGGCTGGTACTGGCGCACGATGACCCGGCGCGCGGCCTCGAAGCCGGCATCCAGGAACACCGCGCCGAACAGCGCCTCGACCGTATCGGCCAGGATGGAGGGGCGGCGAAAGCCCCCGCTCTTGAGCTCGCCCTCGCCCAGCCGCAGGTATTGCGACAGGTCCAGCCGCTGGGCGATGTCGGCCAGCGAGGCCTGCTTGACCAGGTTGGCGCGCAGGCGCGACAGGTCGCCTTCGTCCAGCTTGCCGTAGCGCTCGAACAACATCGCCGCGACGACGAAGTTCAGCACCGAGTCGCCGAGAAACTCCAGCCGCTCGTTATGGCGCGCACCGTGGCTGCGGTGCGTGAGCGCCTGCTCGAGCAGTGCCTTGTCACCGAAGCGGTGATCGAGGCGGGTTTCCAGCGTGGCAAGGGACATAGCGGTCAATGGAAGCGGCCAATGCGGCTCAAGTCGCTGAAGTTCATCCAGACAAAAAATGCCTTCCCCACGATATTACCGTCTGGCACGAATCCCCAGTAGCGGCTGTCCGCACTATTGTCGCGGTTGTCGCCCATGGCGAAATAGTGGCCGGGGGGGACGGTACAGCGCACGCCATTGCGGGCGTACTGGCAGTTCTGGATGTTGGGGAATTTCCAGATCGGGCCGAAATCCTGCATTTTTTGCTCATCAAGCAGGATTTTATGCTCCACTTCGCCCAGTTTTTCCTTGTACTGCGCAATATAGGACACCCGATCGGGTTCGAAATAATCCCCGTCGCGCTCATGCGGCACCAATTTTCCATTGATGTACAGCTTCTTGTCCAGGTAGGCCACCTGGTCGCCCGGCAGGCCCACGATGCGCTTGATGTAGTCGACATCCGTATCGACGGGGTAGCGGAACACCACCACGTCGCCGCGCTGCGGCGAGCCCGTCTCGATGATCTTGCGGTCGACGATGGGCAGGCGGATGCCGTAGCTGAACTTGTTCACCAGGATCAGGTCGCCCGATTGCAGCGTCGGCAGCATGGAACCCGACGGGATGCGAAACGGCTCGACCACGAACGAGCGCAGCACGAACACGAACAGGATCACCGGGAAGAAACTGACCGCGTACTCGATCCACCAGGGCGCGCGGCGCGCCGCGTCGATGGCCTCGCGCCGCTCGCGGCCCGCCTGCTCGGCATCGGCGATGCCGGCGGCGTCCACCTGCGCGGCCGCCGCCTGGGCTCGCCGTTCGCGGCGCTTGCGCAACAGCGCCAGATCCAATCCCCAGATAACGCCGGTAATCACCAGCAGAACAAAAAGTATCAGGGCAAAGTTCCAACTCATCGGGTAGGTCGCCTATCTGGTTCTATTTGTCTTCGACTTGCAGGATGGCGAGGAACGCCTCTTGCGGGATTTCCACGCTGCCGACCTGCTTCATGCGCTTCTTGCCGGCCTTCTGCTTTTCCAGCAACTTCTTCTTGCGCGAGATATCGCCGCCATAGCACTTGGCCAGCACGTTCTTGCGCAGCGCCTTGACGTTCTCGCGCGCGATGACCTCCGCGCCGATCGCCGCCTGGATGGCCACGTCGAACATCTGCCGCGGGATCAGGCCGCGCATGCGCGAAACCACCTCGCGCGCCCGGTAGCGCGCATTGTTGCGGTGGGCGATCATGGCCAGCGCGTCGACACGGTCGCCGTTGATCAGCAGGTCCACCTTGACCACGTCGGCCGAACGGTATTCCACGAACTCGTAGTCCATCGAGGCATAGCCGCGCGACACCGATTTCAGTTTGTCGAAGAAATCGAGCACGATCTCGGCCAGCGGGATCTCGTAGGTCAGGTGCACCTGGCGCCCGTGGTAGCTCATGTTGAGCTGGACGCCGCGCTTGTTGTTGCACAGCGTCATCACCGGCCCCACGTATTCCTGGGGCATGAACAGCGTCACCTTGACGATGGGTTCGCGGATATCGGCGATCTTGGCGATTTCCGGCATGCGCGACGGGCTTTCGATGGTCACGACCGTGCCGTCGCGCTGTTCGACCTCATAGACCACCGACGGCGCGGTGGTGATGATGTCCATGTCGAACTCGCGCTCCAGGCGCTCCTGCACGATTTCCATGTGCAGCAGGCCCAGGAAGCCGCAGCGAAAGCCGAAGCCCAGCGCCTGCGACACCTCGGGCTCGAACATCAGCGCGGCGTCGTTGAGCTTCAGCTTCTCGAGCGAATCGCGCAGCTGGTCGTACTCGGAGCTTTCCACCGGGTACAGGCCGGCGAACACCTGCGGCTTGACTTCCTTGAAACCCGGCAGCGGCTCGGCCGCCGGCTTGCCCGCCAGCGTGATGGTGTCGCCCACCTTGGCGTGCTCCAGTTCCTTGATGCCGGCGATGACAAAGCCCACCTCGCCGGCCGACAGCTCCGGCCGCGGCTGCGACTTGGGCGTGAACACGCCGATCTGCTCGCACAGGTGCGTGGCGTGGGACGCCATCAGCAGGATCTTGTCCTTGGGCTTGAGCACGCCGTTGACGATGCGCACCAGCATGACCACGCCCACGTAGTTGTCGAACCACGAGTCGATGATCAGGGCCTGCAGCGGCGCGGAAGGATCGCCCTTGGGCGGCGGCACGCGCGCCACGATGGACTCGAGGATCTCGTCGATGCCCATGCCGGTCTTGGCGCTGGCCAGCACCGCCTCGGACGCGTCGATGCCGATCACGTCCTCGACCTCCTGGCGCGCGGCTTCCGGATCGGCCTGCGGCAGGTCCATCTTGTTGAGCACCGGCAGCACTTCCACGCCCAGTTCGATGGCCGTGTAGCAGTTGGCCACGGTCTGGGCCTCGACGCCCTGCGAGGCGTCGACCACCAGCAAGGCGCCTTCGCAGGCCGATAGCGAACGGCTGACTTCGTACGAGAAATCGACGTGTCCGGGAGTATCGATCAGGTTGAGGTTGTAGACCTTGCCATCCTGCGCCTTGTATTGCAGGGACGCGGTCTGCGCCTTGATCGTGATGCCGCGTTCGCGCTCGATATCCATGGAATCAAGCACTTGCGAGGACATTTCGCGTTCGGCCAGCCCCCCGCAACGGTGGATCAGGCGATCGGCGAGCGTCGATTTACCGTGATCGATATGGGCGATGATGGAGAAGTTGCGGATATGCTGCATAGTGATTAATTAGGGACAGAGCAAACCGGCGTATCGGTCGGACCGCGCCTTACGCGGGCGAGCCAAAAACAAGGGGGCGCCATGCGCCCCCTTGTTGCGGCAACCAGCCATTTTAGCCGGTTATTGAGCGCTATTTGCTGGCCGGCTGCACCGCGACCCATTGGGTCTGGTCGCCGCGCCGCACCAGCAGGCCGGCGGCCTTTTTCTTGTCCAGGCGCGACACCAGCTTGTTGAACTGGGCCGCGTCCGTGACGTCGGTGTCGTTGACCGCCAGCACGATGTCGCCCTCCTGCAGGCCGGCCTGCGCGGCCGCGCCCTCGGCCACGCGCACCTGCGCCCCGCCCTTGATGCGCAGCTTGCGCTGCATATCGGACGGCACGTCGACGACGCCCAGGCCCAGGTGGTTCTCGGCCGTCGGCTCGGCCTGCTTGCCCTCGTCGGCGGTCGCGGCGCTGCGGTCGGACTTCAGCTCGGCCACCTTGACCGACAGGGTCACGTTGCGGCCCTTGCGCCAGACGTCCATCTTGGCGCTGGTGCCCGGCTTGGTCTCGCCCACGATGCGCGGCAGGTCGGACCAGCGCTTGATGGGTTCGCCGTTGAACTTCAGGATCACGTCACCGGGCTGCACGCCGGCCGACTCGGCCGGACCTTCGGTCTCGACGCTGCTGACCAGCGCGCCTTCGGCGCGCGGCAGGCCGATGGCGTCGGCCACGTCCTTGCCGACCTCGCCGATCTGCACGCCGATACGGCCGCGCGTCACCTTGCCGGTGGCCCGCAACTGGTCGACCACGCGCATGGCCTCGTCGATGGGAATGGCCAGCGAAATGCCCATGAAGCCGCCGCTGCGCGAAATGATCTGCGAGTTGATGCCCACCGCCTCGCCCTGCAGGTTCAGCAGCGGCCCGCCCGAGTTGCCCGGGTTGACGGCCACGTCGGTCTGGATGAAGGGCAGGTATTCGCCGGTATCGCGGCCTATGGCGCTGACGATGCCCGAGGTGACGGTGGAGTCGAGGCCGAACGGCGAGCCGATGGCCAGCACCCACTGCCCTTTCTTCAGCGTCTTGGGGTCGCCGATGGTCAGCGGCGTCATGTCCTTGGCGTCGATCTTGATCAGCGCCACGTCGGTGCGATCGTCCGAACCGATCACCTTGGCCTTGAACTCGCGTCCGTCGGTAAGCGTGACGTAGATGTCGGTGGCATCGCTGATCACGTGGTTGTTGGTCAGGATGTAGCCATCGGCCGAGATGAAGAAGCCCGACCCCACGCCGCGCGGGATGGTGCGTTCTTCAGGCTGGGGCTGCGGCTGCTTGCGGCGTTGGCCGGGCGCCGGGCCGGGCGGCTGGAAATCGGGGCCGAAGAACCAGCGGAACAGTTCGTACGGATCGTTGCCGCCGCCCGGGCCGCCGCGCACCGGCACGGTGGCCGTGGTGCGGATGTTGACGACGGCGGGCTCGACTTTCTCGACGATCCCGGTGAAATCGGGTAACGCCACCGCGGGGGGGGCGACCTGCGTCTGCGCCTGGGCTTGCGTGCCCGCGGCGGTTACTGCCATGAACGCGACCAGCGCGGCCGCGCCGAAGCGCCGGAAAAAAAGGTTCGACACTGTAATTGCTTTCATAGAGAGCTCCGAAAAGACCCCAGTACCCTTTGCGGGCTTATTGTTGTTTGGCCGTGTCCACCGGCACATATTCGGTGGTTTCGGCCAGTTGTTCCAGCGTGCCGGCGGGGACTTCGCCCAGCGCCGTCAGCCAGAAATCGGCGATGCGCGTACCGTAGATATTGATCGCGCCGCGCCGGGCCAATCCCTCGGGAGGATGCGCGTGGCGGCGCGAATCGTACGGTTCGATGAATACGGAAATGGCGGCCAGGCCATCGGACAGCACCAATTGGCTGACAGTGGCCGGCCCCATGGAGCGCGCCACCTGCAGGACCGCCGAGAACCCCTTGGGCGCCGTGATGCGCCAGCCCTGCGCGGCCAGGTCGACCGGCTTCATGACCGGCTCGAGCACGCGCCAGTCGCGCGTGCTCCAGCGCGAAGTCAGCATGGCCGGGTCCACGTCGCCGCCCAGGCGGATCGAGGTGAACGATACCTGCTCGACCACCCGGCGCGCGGCATCCAGCGTCTGCGCCTTCAGCAGCAGATTGGTGGCCACGTCGGCGCACAGGCGATAACCGTAGCGCAGCGCATCGCGCGGCTCGACGGTGATCAGCCGGCATTGGCGGTCCGCGACGCGGTGCAGCTGCGATTCGGCCTTGATATGGTAGTTCTCGGCCAGTCCGGCCGGGTCGCCCAGCAGCAGGCCGGGGAAGCGGTCGCCGCGGCGCCGCTCCAGCAACACCGTCTTGCGCTCGGGGATGAGGCACTGCACGTCTTCGTTGTGACGCAGGTATTCGCGCGGCTGTCCGTCGAGGATCTCGAGGCGCTCGC
Organism: Bordetella genomosp. 6; assembly: GCF_002119705.1. NCBI lineage: Bacteria > Pseudomonadati > Pseudomonadota > Betaproteobacteria > Burkholderiales > Alcaligenaceae > Bordetella > Bordetella genomosp. 6. The sequence goes on along the minus strand of NZ_CP021107.1, from coordinate 1,309,567 downwards.
GCTCGCCGGTGCCGTCCAGCACGTGCACCAGGCGCGAGGACTGGATCGACTCGCCCTGCTGGTACATGAACACGCCGGCGTAGTCCTGCTTGCGGGCGGCCTGCTGGATGCTGGAGAGCAGCAATACCGGGTCTTCGGGCACCGCCGGCGCGGCCGCCCGGACCGGCCGTGCGTAAAGGGCCATCAGGCCCATCAGCACCGCCATTGCCGCCAGGCTGGCCGTCTGTCGCTGTCGCCACGTCATGCGCCCCGATGCGGGCCGGCGCATGTAAAGCAACGGTGTCATCAACGTCCTGCTCCGGCGTCGAAGGATACCTGGCGCACGGCGCTGGGGCCCGCCACCTGGCGATGCGCTTCGAGGTAATCGCGCAGGCCCGCGTCATCGCCCGCCGAAGCCGGCGTCGCATCGGCCAGCACCCGCGTTTCACCCGCTGGCGCGCCCGTGATGTAGGGTTGCGCGACCCAGGCCACGGTGGCCACGGCGGCCGCCACGGCCAGCCCGGACAGGCCCAGGCGCAGGGGCGAGCGGCGCCGCGGCGCCGCCACGATGGGCAGCTCGGCCTCCAGCGCACGGGCCAGGCGGGCCTGGAACTGGGCGCTGGGACTGACTGCCAGGTCGGCGTTGCGCAGGGCGTCGCCGATCAGATGATATGTATCCCAAGTCTGGCGCCCATGCGGGTGCGACATCTCGGGGAAAAAGTCCTCGGACCCTTCGCCGTCCATCCAGGCGGAAACCGACTCCTCCCAGGAGGATTCGGCGGTCAGGGACTTGGCTGCGGTTTGCATGACTGCCACTCCTTACCAGCGACGCTCGGCATCGGTGTCCAGCAAAGGGCGCAACCGACTGGCAATGGCCTCGCGCGCTCTGAATATGCGCGAACGAACCGTGCCAATCGGGCAATCCATGCTCTGGGCGATGTCTTCGTAACTCATACCTTCAATCTCACGCAGGACAATGGCGGTGCGCAATTCCTCGGGCAACTCCTCGATGGCCGCGTTCACCGTTTCGGCGATCTCGCGGGTTGCGGCCATGGATTCCGGCGTGCTTATGTCGGTTAGGTTGTCGGTTTCGTTAAAAGTTTCACCATCTTCGGTTTCAATTGCATTGGGCGCGCTCGGACGACGTCCGGACGAGGCCAGCCAATTGCGGGCCGTATTGATGGCAATACGATACAACCAGGTATAGAAGGCGCTGTCCCCGCGAAACTGCGGCAGGGCCCGGTACGCCTTGATAAAGGCTTCCTGCGCGACATCCTCGATTTCGGCCGGATCGCGGATCATGCGCGCCAGCAGGCGGAGGATCTTGCGCTGGTACTTCAGAACCAGCAGATCGAAGGCTTTCTTGTCGCCACGTTGTACGCGCGCGACAAGTTCGGCGTCGACATCGCGTTCGCTCATGACGCCCCCCAACTCGTCGCCGCCTGCGCCTGCGCCGCTGTCGCCAGCAGGCGCAGGCGGCGCCAGTGCCCGGGCGGCAATGCCGGCCGCCAGACGGTGCAGATAATTTTGCTATTTGTAACCCGAGACCCCGCCTCGGCGTCAAGCCCGAGCTCCAGGCGCAGCCACAGCGGCCCCTGGCGGACGGCCAGCAGGCGGGCTTTCATCCAGCCACGCCCGCCCAGCACGCGCCAGCCGCCCGGCGCGGGCGCCGCCCACAGGGCCGGCGCGCCGCCGCGGCCGCCACGCAGCCACAGCAGGCCGCCCAGCGCGCCGGCGGCGACAGCCAGCATGCCCGCGGGCAGCGGCGCCAGCCATTGCAGCTGAACGAGCGCCACCGCGACGCTGCCGGCGGCCGCCAGCATGGCCAGCCCCCCCAGCGCCGTCGCCAGGGCCGGCACCTTCACCGGCAAGCGCAGATGCCAACGGTTATCGAAAATACCGCCGTCCGGGTTCAACTCAAACCCGGCGAACAGCCATCGAACCGTTGGTGCCGCCGAACCCGAACGAATTCGACAGGCCGATCTCGATCTTCATGGGCCGCGCCTCGTTGGCGCAGTAATCCAGGTCGCATTCCGGATCCTGGTTGAAGATGTTGATGGTCGGCGGCGAAATCTGGTGATGGACGGCCAGGGTCGTGAACACGGCTTCGATCCCGCCGGCGGCGCCCAGCAGGTGCCCGGTCATGGATTTGGTCGAGTTCACCACCAGTTTGGAGGCATGGTCGCCGAAGGCCAGTTTCAACGCGTCGGTTTCGTTCTTGTCGCCCAGCGGCGTGGACGTGCCGTGCGCATTGACGTAGGACACCTCGTCGGCATTGATGCCGCCGTTGCGCAGCGCATTGAGAATGCCGCGGCGCGGGCCGTCCTTGTCGGGGGCGGTGATATGGTGCGCGTCGGAACTCATGCCATAGCCGGCCAGTTCGCCGTAGATGCGCGCGCCGCGCTTCCTGGCATGCTCGTACTCTTCGAGCACCAGCACGCCGGCGCCTTCGCCCAGCACGAAACCATCGCGGTCGCGGTCCCAGGGACGCGAGGCGGTGGCCGGATCGTCATTGCGCGTCGACAGCGCGCGCATCGCGGCAAAGCCGCCGATGCCCAGCGGCGAGACGGTCGATTCGGCGCCGCCGGCGAGCATGACGTCGGCATCGCCGTACTCGATCAGGCGCGCGGCATCGCCGATGCAGTGCAGACCGGTGGTGCACGCGGACACGACCGCGTAGCTCGGGCCCTTCATGCCATAGGCAATGGAGAGCTGGCCGGAGATGAGATTGATCAACGACGCGGGCACGAAGAACGGCGAAATGCGGCGCGGTCCCTTGGCCAACATCTCGGTCTGGGTTTCTTCGATGCGCGGCAGGCCACCGATGCCCGACCCGACGATCACGCCAATGCGCTCGGCATTGGTTTCGGTGACCTCAAGGCCGCAATCGCGCCACGCCTGCATACCCGCGGCCAGGCCGTAATGGATGAAGGTATCCATCTGGCGGGCTTCCTTGGCGGGCATGTACTGGGTGACGTCGAAATCCTTGACCTCGCCGGCGATATGCGTCGTCAGCGGGGTAGGGTCGAAACGGGAGATGCGGCTGATGCCGGAACGTCCGTTGACGATATTGTCCCAGGCGCTGGCAATGTCGTTGCCCACGGGGCTAACGATACCCAGGCCGGTGATGACGACTCGTCGCTTCACGGAAGACTCCTCAAACAGACAAAATAAAGGCGGTTTTCGGGAAGCACTGCGCGCGCGGACCGCAAGACCACGGGAAGGCCGTTACTTCCTCCCCGCACGCGGACCGCACGGCATTCCTGAAACCGCCCCGATTCCCTGCGCCGCCCCGAAGCATTCGATCCGGGCGCGCGGGAGGATACAGGCTTTAGCTTACTGCTTACCGTGCGAATTGATGTAGTCAATCGCTTGCTGCACGGTCGTGATCTTTTCGGCCTCTTCGTCGGGGATCTCGGTCTCGAATTCGTCTTCGAGCGCCATGACCAGTTCGACCATGTCGAGCGAATCGGCACCGAGGTCGTCAAGGAAGGAGGACTCGTTCTTGATCTCGGCTTCGTTCACGCCAAGTTGTTCAGCGACGATCTTCTTGACGCGCTGTTCGATGCTTTCCATGCAGATCTCCAATTGGGAAAAATCCCGCGAATTATAGCCAAGCGCAGAGGAATGCAAACGCCAGGCCGTGACAAAAATAACACCGCATCCGTTCCAGCCCCTTCCGGGCCGCTATCCGGACGTGCTCGGCGTTTCCACAGAAACGCGCGGCCGGGCTTGGATGGGCCGCGCCGCGCGCTTCTCACTATTGCATATACATGCCGCCGTTGACGTGCAGCGTGGTACCGGTAATGTAACCCGCCTGCGGCCCGGCCAAAAAGGCGACCGCATGGGCGATGTCGGCCGGCGCGCCCAGGCGGCCCAGCGGAATCTGCTGCAACAGCGCCGCCGTCTGGTCTTCGCCCAGGATACGCGTCATATCGGTATCGATAAAGCCGGGCGCCACGCAGTTGACGGTGATGTTGCGGCTGCCGAGTTCGCGCGCCAGCGCGCGCGACATGCCCGCCACGCCCGCCTTGGCGGCGGCGTAGTTGGCCTGGCCGGCGTTGCCGCTCGCCCCCACCACCGACGTGATATTGATGATCCGGCCCCAACGGGCCTTCATCATGCCGCGCAGCACGGCGCGCGACAAGCGGAAGACCGACGCCAGGTTGGTGTCGATGACGGCCGACCAATCGTCGTCCTTCATGCGCATGGCCAGCGTGTCGCGCGTGATGCCGGCGTTGTTGACGAGGATGTGCGGGCCGCCGCCTTCCTTGCCGAGCTGCTCGATCAGCGCCTCGCAGGCCTGGGCATCGGTCACGTCCAGCACCACGCCCCGTCCGCCATGGGCGGCCAGCGCCTCGGTGATGGCCTGGGCACCCGCCTCGGACGTGGCCGTACCGACCACCGTGGCGCCGCGCGCCGCCAGTTCCTGGGCAATGGCGCGGCCGATGCCGCGCGTCGCGCCGGTCACCAGCGCGATCTTGCCCTGCAGTTCCGTGGAGGTTTTTTCCATATCAGCTCCCGTTTACAGCCGCCAGCGCCGCTTCCAGCGAGGCCGGGTCGGTGATGGCGATGCCCGTCAGGTCGGCATCGATGCGTTTGGTCAGGCCGGTCAGCACCTTGCCCGGACCGCATTCGATCACGTGGGTAACGCCAAGTTCCTTCATGGCGCGCAGCGTCTCGACCCAGCGCACAGGGTGCCATGCCTGGCGCACCAGCGCGTCGCGGATGGCCGCCGGTTCGGCGGGCGTGGCGACGTCGACGTTGTTGATCACCGGCACTTGCGGGGCGGACACCGCCACGCCGGCCAGCGCGCCCTGCAGCACATCGGCGGCAGGCTTGAGCAGGCTGGAGTGAAACGGCGCCGACACCGGCAGCAACAGCGCGCGCTTGGCGCCGGCCGCCTTGGCGGCCTCGCAGGCGCGCTCGACCGCGGCCTTGTGGCCCGCGATGACGACTTGCGCCGGCGCATTGAAGTTGACGGCCTCGACCACCTCGCCCTGGGCCGCCTGCCGGCAGGCCGCACGCACGGCGTCGTCGTCCAGGCCCAGCACCGCCGCCATCGCGCCGGCGCCCACCGGCACCGCTGCCTGCATGGCGTCGGCGCGCACGCGCACCAGGCGCACGGCATCTTCCAGCGCCAGCGCGCCGGCGGCGGTCAGCGCGGCGTATTCGCCCAGGCTGTGGCCGGCCATCACGGCGGGCATGGGCCCGCCCGCCGCGCGCCAGGCGGCAAAGCAGGCCGCGCCGGCGGTCAGCATGGCCGGCTGGGTGTTGGTGGTGAGATTGAGTTGTTCGGCCGGGCCTTGCGCCATCAGGGCGCCCAGGTCCTGGTCCAGCGCGGCGCCGGCACGCGCCACGACGTCGGCCACGGCGGCATTGCCGGCCCATGCATCGAGCATGCCGACAGATTGGGAGCCTTGACCGGGAAAGACAAACGCCAGCTTCATGATTGTCCCTAGACAGAATTCGGTATGGAGGAATGGCGGCGGGCGCGGCCACGCACAGGCGCGCGCGGCGCGCCCTTGCGCCTACATGCGGGCCAGCACGGAGCCCCAGGTGAAGCCGCCGCCCACGCCTTGCATGAGAACCAGCTGGCCCGGCCTGACACGCCCGTCGCGGCGCGCGGCATCGAGCGCCAGCGGCACGCTGGCCGCCGAGGTGTTGGCATGCTGGTCCACGGTGATGACGACCCGTTCGGTCGGCACGCGCAGCTTGCGCGCCAGGAAATTCAGGATGCGCACATTGGCCTGGTGCGGGATCAGCCAATCGATGTCGTCGACCTCGACGCCGGCCTCGGCGCAGACATCGCGCGCCGAACGGTCGAGCACCGTGACCGCCTGCTTGAACACCGCCTGGCCGTCCATGCGCAGGAAGGGGTCGCCGGTGACGTCCCCGTACGCGACGTTGCCCGCGGCGCAGAGAATCTTGGTCTGGCTGCCATCGGCATGCAGGTGCGCGGCCAGGATGCCCGGCTCGTCGGCCGCCTTGAGCACGACCGCGCCGGCGCCATCGCCGAACAGCACGCAGGTGCTGCGGTCGTTCCAGTCGAGGATGCGCGAGAAGACTTCGGCGCCGATCACCAGCGCGCAGCGCACGCGGCCGGCGCGGATGAAGCTGTCGGCGGTGGTCATGGCATAGACGAAGCCGCTGCAGACGGCCTGCACGTCGAACGCCGCGCCGCCCTTGGCGCCCAGGTTGGCCTGCACCAGGCAGGCCGTGCTGGGGAAGACGTAGTCCGGCGTGGACGTGGCGACGATGATCATGTCGATCTCGTCGGCCTGCACCCCGGCATCGGCCATGGCGCGGCGCGCCGCCTCGGTGGCCAGCTGGCTGGTGGTCACGCCACGCTCGGCCAGGTGGCGCTGCCGGATGCCGGTGCGCTCGACGATCCACTCGTCGGAAGTGGAAATCTGCCGCGTCGCCAGCTCGGCGGCCAGATCGTCGTTGGTGACGACGCGTTCGGGAAGGTAGCCGCCCGAACCGGCGATCTTGGCGTATTTCATAGCTTTTTCCATCAAGCGGTGTCCCCGGCCGCGCCGGGCGCGACGGCCTCGCCCGATTGCACGCGCCTGGTTATCTGCGCAACAGTCTGCGCCGTGCGCTCGAGCAGTTTACTCGCCACGGCTTCGCGTGCGCGCTGCAACGCGAAACCGAACGCGTAAGCATCGGCTGAACCGTGGCTCTTGATGACCACGCCGCGCAGGCCAAGCAGGGCCGCGCCATTGTAGCGGCGGTTGTCTACCCGGTTGCGCAGGCGGTTTAGCACCGGCTTGGCGAAGGCGCCAGCCAGCAAGGTGATGAAATTGCGCTTGAACTCTTCGCGGATGACGCTGGACAGCATCTTGGCCAGTCCCTCGACGGACTTCAGCACGACATTGCCGACAAAGCCGTCGCAGACGACCACGTCGACCGTGCCCTTGAAGATATCGTTGCCTTCGACGTTGCCGTAGAAGTTGAGCGGACTGGCGCGCAGCAGCTCGGCGGCCTCCTTGACCACCTCGTTGCCCTTGATGATCTCTTCGCCGATGTTGAGCAGCCCCACCGTGGGCCGGTCGCGATGATCGACCGCCTGGGACAGGGCCGCGCCCATGATGGCGAACTGCAGCAGGTGCTCGGCCGAGCAATCGACGTTGGCGCCCAGGTCGAGCACGGTCGTGGCGCGCCCGGTCTGGTTGGGAATGGACGTGGCAATGGCGGGACGGTCGATGCCGTCCAGTGTCTTGAGCACGTAGCGGGAAATCGCCATCCAGGCGCCGGTATTGCCCGCGGAGATACAGGCATCGGCGCGGCCGTCCTTGACCGCCTGCGCCGCCAGGCGCATGGACGAGTCTTTCTTGCGGCGCAACGCGACCTCGACCGGGTCGTCCATGGAGACGACCTCGGTCGCGGGCACGATGTCCAGGCGATCGCGCGGCGCATCGCGCCGCTCGGCCAGGGCCGCCTCGATCGCGTCGGGGAGCCCGACCAGCAACAGCCGGGTATCCGGGTATTGCCGGGCGAACTCGATCGCGGCCGGAATCGTGACGGGCAGGCCGAAGTCACCGCCCATGCAGTCTATAGCGATGCGTATCACGGGTGCCAGGTCAGCGTTCTGCCCAGGAGGTCCGGTTCGCGAGTTCGGCCGCGGCCTTATTCGTCAGCCTTGGTCTTCAGGACCTTGCGGCCGCGGTAGAAGCCGTTGGGGCTGATATGGTGGCGCAGGTGGGTTTCGCCGGTGTTGGGCTCGATGGCCGTTGCCGGGTTGACCAGAAAATCGTGCGAGCGGTGCATGCCGCGCTTGGACGGGGACTTCTTGTTTTGTTGAACAGCCATGATGACTCCTAGAAACGGGCCGCATTGTACGCGATCCGACCCGAGTTGATCTCAATCCTTGTGCTTCAGTTGCTCAAGCACCGCAAAAGGCGACGGACGCTTGACAGCGGGCTCTTGGGAAGCCTCGCCGGACTCGGCCTGCGCACCCGGACAGACATCATGCCGGGGCACATAGGGGACGCTCAGAATCAGCTCGTCCTCAACCTGGGCCAACAGGTCGAAATTGTGCGAACCCACCACCTTTTCAGGCAGGTCGTCCGCGAAATCTTCATCTTGCGTCTCGCTCAGGTCTTCGTCGAGGTCTTCCTCGGACTTGACCAGTTGCAGCGCCACCGTGTTGTCGACAGGGTAGACGAACGGCTGGTTGCAACGCTGGCACACCAGCATCGGCGCCGCCCGCACCCGCAACCGCAGAAGCGGCTGCCCGGATATCAGGTGGCCGGTGCGGCTGGTGCCCTGGCCCGTCTCGCCCTCGACCGCCCAGCGTGCAAGGCCAGCCTCGCCGCCCGGCTGCTCGGGCAACCCGTCCATGAGGCGCAAAAGCCGCGCCAGGGGAACCGAGCCCTCCAGCCGCTTGGCCTGCCGCGCAAACATGAACGCATCAATGTGGCTTTGTGCATTTTGCGCGTCCGTCCCGCTACCCATAGCCTCACCGTCAGGCGCGCCTTGCGTAGTGCTCATATCGAACTTCCTGCAAAAATGCCGCAAAACATTGGATAATACCGTGGCTTACTGAACATCGTCAAATAACGCATGCCCGCCAACCCTCCCAAGCTGATCCTCGCATCGAGCTCGCGCTACCGCCGCGAGTTGCTGTCCCGCCTGCGCCTGCCGTTTACCGCCGTTTCGCCCGATGTGGACGAAACGCCACGGCCCGGCGAAGCGCCTGCCGACCTGGCGCTGCGCCTGTCGGTCGCCAAGGCGATGGCCGTGGCCACCGCCCATCCGGGCAGCGTGGTGATCGGCTCGGACCAGGTGGCTACCGTCGACGGCGAACCCATCGGCAAGCCCGGCGGGTTCGAGCGCGCCCGCGAACAATTGCGCAGACTCTCCGGGCGCGCCGTGGAATTCCACAGTGCCATGGCCGTCACCGACGGCGCGCACACGGAAACGGCGGATATTGTCACGCTGTGCCGTTTCCGCACGTTGACCGATGCCGCCATCGACGCCTACCTGCGCGCCGAGGAACCCTACGATACCGCAGGCAGCGCCAAGGCCGAAAGCCTGGGCATCGCGCTGATGGACAGCATCCGCAGCGACGACCCCACGGCCATCATCGGCCTGCCGCTGATCGCCCTGACACGCATGCTGGGCCGTTTCGGCCTGGATCCGCTGGCGGGCCGCCCGGCATGAGCGGGGCCCTGCACCTGATCCCGGTCGGCCTGGGCGATGCGCCGCCGGAGCGCTGGCTGCCGGCCGACGTGCGCGCGCTGGCGGGCCGGCTCGATACCTACATCGCCGAAAACGCCAAGACGGCGCGCGCCTTCCTGAAGCTGCTGGGCACCGTGCGGCCGCTGCAGGAAATCACCATCCACACCCTGACCGACGCCGTAGCGGCCGGGCAGATAGAACAATGGCTGGCGCCGCTGCGCGGCGGCGCCGAAATCGGCCTGGTGTCGGACGCCGGCTGCCCCGCCGTGGCCGATCCCGGCGCGAAGGTGGTGGCGGCGGCGCACCGCCTGGGCCTGGCCGTGCGCCCCTGGGTCGGCCCCTCGTCCATCCTGCTCGGGTTGATGGCCAGCGGCCTGGACGGCCAGCGCTTCGCCTTCCACGGCTACGCGCCGGTCGACCCGGCCGAGCGCGCCCGGCAACTGCGCGCCTGGGAGCAGCACTCCGCCCGCCACGACCAGACCCAGATCCTGATCGAAACCCCGTACCGCAACGGCGCCATGTTCGCCACCCTGCTGGCGGCGCTGCGCCCCGACACCCGCCTGTGCATCGCGCGCGCGCTCACCACCCGGGACGAGCTGGTGCAGACCCGCACCATCGCCGACTGGAAGAAGCAGCCGGCGCCCGACCTGGACAAGAAACCCACGCTGTTCCTGTTCCTGGCCCGCTGACATGCCCTGGATCACCCGCGCCGCGCCGATCGCCTGCCTGCTTGCCCTGGCCGGCTGCGCCGCGCGCGGCCCTGCCGGCCTGGACCTGGACACCTCGATCACGGCCGTCAGCCAGAGCAGCCGCGTGCGCGCCGTCGTGCTGCACTACACCAGCACGGGCAACGAGAATTCGCTGAAGATCCTCTCCGAACGCAAGGTCAGCGCGCATTACCTGATTACCGACACGCCGCGCCCGCGCGCCTACCGCCTGGTGGACGAAACCCGCGCCGCCTGGCATGCCGGCATCAGCGCGTGGTACGGCCAATCGGCCATGAACAGCACATCGATCGGGATCGAGCTGGTCAATCCCGGCTGGACCAATGGCGAGGGCGAATGGACGCGCGGCGGCCATGGCGACGCCGACAGCCGGCACTGGGCCCCCTACCCCGACGCGCAGATCGAAGCCCTGATCGTGCTGTTGCGCGACATCGTGGCGCGGCACGGCATTGCGCCGGAGAACATCGTCGGCCACAGCGACATTGCCCCGCAGCGCAAGGTCGACCCCGGCCCCCTGTTTCCATGGCGGCGGCTGGCCCAGGCCGGCCTGGGCCGCTGGTACGACGAAGCCGGCGCGGCCGCCCATCTGGCCCGCCTGCGGATCGAGGGCGTGCCGGACATCGCCTGGTTCCAGGGCCAGCTGGCCCGTCTGGGATACGCCGCGCCGCAATCCGGCGTGCTCGATACGGCCACCCGCAACGTGCTGGCCGCGTTCCAGATGCACTATCGGCCGGCGCGCCACGACGGCCAGCCCGACGCCGAAACCGCCGCCATCATGCTGGCGCTGCGCTAGGACAGGCGGCGGCGCCGCCACCAGGCCGCCACCCGCCATCCCAGCAGCACGGCCAGCGCCGCGCCGTAGAGCAGGGGCTGTTGCAGATCGTTCTTGCCGGCCTTGTGCCACCAGAAGTGCAGGATGGCCAGCAGGCCGATGGCATAGACCGCCCGGTGCAGGGCCTGCCAGCGCCTGCCCAGCTTGCGCATGGCCCACTGGGTCGAGGTGGCCGCCAACGCCGCCATGAGAACGAACGCGGCGAAGCCCACGGTAATGAAGGGCCGTTCGCCCACGTCCTGCAACATGGACACCGGATCCAGGCCGCGGTCCCACCAGACCCAGGCCAGGAAATGCAGGCTGGCATAGAAAAACGCGAACAGCCCGCACATGCGGCGCAGCCGCACCAGCGCCGGCTGGCCGGTCAGCCGCCGCAGCGGCGTGATCGCCAGGGTGACCAGCAGGCACACCAGCGTCCAGGTGCCGGAGGACCGGGTCAGGAATTCGACGGGGTTGGCGGTCAGGCCGTCATTGGCGCCCAGCCAGAACCAGCGCGCGAAAGGCAGCAGGCCGGCGACGAACAGCAGCGGCTTGATGCGCCCGATCGCGCGGGCTGTCAGGGGCGCGGCCGGCGCGGCGGCGCCCGCCTTGATCGCGTCATCGGCCATGGGCGCCTCAGTAATTGGCCCGCAGGTCCAGGCCCTGGTAGAGACTGGCGACCTGATCGGCGTAGCCGTTGAACATCAGGGTTTTGCGCTTGGGACTGAACAGGCCGTCTTCGCCGATGCGCCGCTCGGTCGCCTGGCTCCAGCGCGGATGCGGCACATCCGGATTGACGTTGGCATAGAAGCCGTACTCTTGCGGCGCGGCGTTCATCCAGGAACTGACCGGCTGCTTTTCCACCAACCGGATGGCCACCAGCGACTTGGCCGACTTGAAGCCGTATTTCCAGGGCACGGCCAGGCGCACGGGCGCCCCGTTCTGGTTGGGCAGGACCTTGCCATAGACGCCGAACACCAGCATGGTGAGCGGGTGCAGGGCTTCGTCCAGGCGCAGCGCCTCGACGTACGGCCAGTCGAGCACGCTCGAACGCACGCCCGGCATGGTGTCGCGCTGCAGCGCCGTGACGAATTCGACATACTTGGCGTTGCCGGTGGGCTCGACCCGCTGCAGCAGCGTCGACAGCGAATAGCCCACCCACGGAATCACCATGGACCAGCCCTCGACGCAACGCAACCGGTAGATGCGCTCTTCCATCGGCGCCAGCTTGAGCAGATCGTCGATGGCGTAGACGCCGGGCTTGCCGACCTCGCCTTCGATGGCGATTTCCCACGGACGGGTACGCAAGCGGCCCGCGTGCGCGGCCGGATCGCCCTTGTCGAGGCCGAATTCGTAGTAGTTGTTGTAGGTGGTGACGTCCTTGAAGGATGTAGGCTTGTCCACCACCGCATAGCGGGAATTGGGCGCGCCCGGCAAGGCGGCATCCTGCGCGAAGGCCGCGCGCTGCGCCCAGCCGGACAGGCCCAGCGCCGCGGCGGCCAAGCCGGCGCGCGCCATCCAGTCGCGCCGTTCCTGCCAGACCGTCTCTGGCGTGATCTGCGACGACGGGATATCGGTGGGCTTGCGTATCAGCATGGAAATCTCCGGTGAAGGCGGGCATCTCGCCCGCTCCTACCCAAATAGACGGCGGCGTGCGCCGCGCTATTCCGTCGCCGGGCGACGGCAGCGCGCGCAAGGCCCCGATCCAGGTAAGACAGCGCGCCGCGCCGGCCGTTCCCGTGCGGCCGGATCGCCTACATGCTCTCGATGCGGCCCGGCGAGCGCGCCAGCAGCCATTCGCGCAACACGGCCACGCTGTCGACCACCGCCTGCGGGGCGCACGCCTGCAGCTCGGTCAGGGAATGGGCGCCATAGGCAACCCCCAGTCCGTGCACGCCGGCGTTGGCCGCCATCTGCAGGTCGTGGGAGGTATCCCCGACCATCACCACGGCGTCGGCCTCGTGCCCCAGCTCATGCATGAGTTCCTGCAACATCGCCGGATGGGGCTTGCTGAAGGTTTCATCGGCCGTGCGGGTCGCGTCGAACAGCGGCCCGAGCCCGGTGGCGGCCAGGGCCCGGTTCAGCCCCACCCGGCTCTTGCCGGTGGCGACCGCCAGGCGGACATCCTGGTTGGCCAGGTCGGCCAGCAGTTCGCGCACGCCCTCGAACAGGCGCAGCTCCGGGTCGCGCAGCAGATAGTGGGTCCGGTAGCGCTCGAGAAAGCGCGGCACCATGGCCTGCGTCAATTCGGGCACGGCCCGGCGCAGCGCGCTTTCCAGTGACAGGCCGATCACCCAGCTGGCCGACGACGCCGACGGCACGGGCAGGTCCAGATCGCGGCAGGCCCCCTGTATGGCCGCCACGATGCTGTGAGTGGAATCCATCAAGGTTCCATCCCAATCGAATACCACCAACGAATAACCCATGGTCAGGCCGTCTCCAGTTGTTTCAACAGCTTGAGGCAGGCCGGGGGCAGGTCGGCCGTCAAGCGCAAGGTTTCTCCCGTGAGGGGATGAGGCAGCGTCAGCTGGTGTGCGTGCAGGAACATGCGCCCGAACCCGCGCCGCGCGAACGCGGCCCGGGTTTCATCCGTCCCGTATTTATCATCGCCGACGATGGGAAAGCCGCTGGACGCCAGATGCACGCGGATCTGGTGGGTGCGGCCGGTGCGCAGCTCGGCGTCGACGAGACTGTAACCGCCAAAGCGCTTCCTGAGCGTGACAATGGTGTGGGCGGCCTGTCCCGCCTGGTCGACCCGCACGCGCCGCTCGCCGGACTGGGTGGTCCATTTGGTCAGCGGCAGGCGGATGTGCTGGCGGTCGTTGACCCAGTCGCCCTCCACCAGCGCCAGATAGTGCTTGTCGCCCTTGCCTTCGCGCAGCATGGCGTGCAGCGCCAGCAGGGCGCTGCGCTTCTTGGCGACCATCAGCAGGCCGGAGGTCTCGCGGTCCAGGCGGTGCACCAGCTCCAGGAAGCGGGCCTGCGGACGGGCGGCCCGCAATTGCTCGATGACGCCGAAGGACACGCCGCTGCCGCCATGCACCGCCACGCCGGCCGGCTTGTCGATCACCAGCAAGGCATCGTCTTCATGCACGACGGGGAATTCGGCGCCGGGAACCGGCCTGGCCGCGCCCGGGTCGGGCAGGCGCAGGGGCGGCACCCGTACGACATCTCCCTCGACGAGGCGGTATTCGGCCGAGATGCGTCCCTTGTTTACCCGCACTTCGCCGCCGCGGATGGCCTTGTAGATGTGGCTTTTGGGAACGCCCTTGCACAGCCTGAGCAGGAAATTATCGATGCGCTGCCCATCGTGCTCGGGGCCAATGGCCAGCATGCGGACAGCGGGTGGCGTCGTGCCAGGGGAAGTTTCTTTGCGCATTGCGGAAAGCGACATATAATCGGGACAGCCTGAAGGGGCTGAACAGCCGCCTGGCGTTGAGATGCAATATTCGTTAGCGTCTCCGTCGGACGCGCAGGCCGCATTGTACTGCCTGCTCGTTCAGCTCCGGGGTCTCTTGGTCGCCGGCGCAAGCGCGGCCTGTCGGACGGTGGTGTGGCACGATGCCCGCCTTCCTGGCAGCCCCCTTGCAAGCCGCAAGCGTCTCTGAAGCAACGCAAGAATCGTCGCAGATTTAAATAAAGCACCAGGTGCGTACGGGTACCCAATCCCGCCGCAACTGACGTTCACAGCACTCATCCGTCAACCACTCAGTGAAGCTGACCCTCCTGCTGCCCGAACCCCGTGCCCTACGGCACGACGTGCCCGCCTGACCCGCGGCGGATACGCCTGGGCGGCCGCCCAGGTACGGTCCGCATTCTCTTGCCCGCTTCAGTCCGCAGCCCGAGTGACCCGAGGTCACGCGCCGATATCGGCGCGTCATGACAACGGAGAACACCACTCATGAAGCGCATGCTGTTTAATGCGACGCACCAGGAAGAACTGCGCGTTGCAATCGTCGACGGTCAGAAACTGATCGATCTCGACATCGAGACTGCCGGTCGCGAACAACGCAAAGGCAATATCTACAAAGGCGTCATCACCCGCATCGAACCCGGCCTGGAAGCCTGCTTCGTCAACTACGGCGAAGACCGCCACGGCTTCCTGCCGTTCAAGGAAGTCGCGCGCAGTTTCTTCAAGGAAGGCGTGGACGTGCGCACCGCGCGCATCCAGGACGCCCTGCGCGAAGGCCAGGAGCTGATCGTCCAGGTCGAGAAGGAAGAGCGCGGCAACAAGGGCGCCGCCCTGACCACGTTCATCTCGCTGGCCGGCCGCTACCTCGTCCTGATGCCGAACAACCCGCGCGGCGGCGGCGTGTCGCGCCGCGTCGAAGGCGAGGACCGCCAGGAACTGCGCGACACCATGGAGCAGCTCGATGTCCCCCAGGGCATGAGCATCATCGCGCGCACCGCCGGCATCGGGCGCAACGTCGACGAACTCCAGTGGGACCTGTCGTACCTGCTGCAACTCTGGACGGCCATCGACGGCGCGGCGCGCGACAATGCCGCCCCGATCCTGATCTACCTCGAGTCCAGCCTCGTCATCCGCGCGATCCGCGACTATTTTTCGCCCGAGATCGGCGAGATCCTGATCGACACCGACGAAATCGCCGACCAGGCCACCGCCTTCATGAGCGTGGTCATGCCGGACAACGTCCAGCGCGTCAAACGCTACCGCGACGACATCCCGCTGTTCTCGCGCTTCCAGATCGAACACCAGATCGAAACCGCGTACTCGCGCACCGTGCAGCTGCCTTCGGGCGGCGCCGTGGTCATCGACCATACCGAAGCCCTGGTCGCCGTGGACGTGAACTCCGCCCGCTCCACGCGCGGCGCGGACATCGAGGAAACCGCGCTGCGCACCAACCTGGAAGCCGCCGATGAAGTGGCCCGCCAGTTGCGCCTGCGCGACCTCGGCGGCCTGATCGTGATCGACTTCATCGACATGGAGGACAGCAAGAACCAGCGCGCCGTCGAACAGCGCCTGCGCGACGCCCTGCATTTCGACCGTGCCCGCGTGCAGATGGGCAAGATCTCGCGCTTCGGCCTGATGGAGCTGTCGCGCCAGCGGCTGCGTCCGGCGCTCAACGAAGGCTCGCACATCACCTGCCCGCGCTGCAACGGCACCGGCGTGATCCGCGACGCGGAGTCCAGCGCCCTGCATGTGCTGCGCCTGCTGCAGGAAGAGGCCATGAAGGAAAACACCGCGGCGGTGCACGCCCAGGTGCCGGTCGACGTGGCCACCTTCCTGCTGAATGAAAAGCGCGCCGACATCGCCAAGATGGAAGCCCGCCTGAAGGTCAACCTGGTGCTGATCCCCAACAAGCACCTGGAAACGCCGCACCACCATATCGAGCGCCTGCGCCACGACGACCCGCGCCTGGAAGAAACCAAGACCAGCTTCGAGCTGGCCGAGGCTCCGGCCACCGATCTCACCTGGCAGCCGCGCGAGCACGAGATCAAGGCGCGCCCCGAAGCGCTGGTCAAGGGCATCACGCCCGCGCAGCCGGCCCCGGTGTCCACGCCCGCGCCCGCGGCCAAGGCGGCGGCCGCCGCGCCGGCCGCCCAGGGCGGACTGGGCAGCTGGTTCAAGCGCCTGGCCTCCTGGCTGGGCGGCAGCGCCGAGCCGGCCAAGACCGAAAGCAAGCCCGAGGACGAAAAGCGCGGCGCGAACCGTGCGCGGCGCGCCCACGACGGCCAGGACCGCCGCGGCGAACGCCACGGCTCGGACCGCAACCGCCATCGCCGCAATGAGCCGCGCGGCGAACACGCCGAGAGCGGCGACGCGCGCCATCACGTGCGCGGCGGACGACGCCAGGAAGAGCGCGGCGAGCGCGGCGAACGTGCCCAGAAGGAAGCCCGGACCGACCGCGAGCAGGCCCAGCAACAGCAGGCAGCCGGCCAGCCGCGCCAGGAACGCCCCTCGACCGCCGACACCGGCGAGGAAGGCGGCCGTGGCCGCGGTCGTCGCGGCCGCGGTCGTGGCCGTCGCGAGGAAGCCCAGACCGACACGCCCATGACCGAGCAGGAAAGCATGGTGGCGGCGCTGGCCGAAACCGTGGCTACCGCCCTGCCCGAAAAGCAAGCGGCAACGCCCGCTCCGGCGGTCGCCGCCGCCACGGCCCTGGCGGTTGCCGAGGCCGCCAGCAGCGATGAGCAGGCTCCCGTGACCGAGGATGCCGCCGGCATCGACGCCAACGTGGACGCCGGCGCCGAAACGGGTACCGACCCCGAGCGCAAGCGTCGCCGCCGCCGCAGCCGTCGTGGTCGCCGCAGCCAGGAAGACGGCAGCACGGTCAATGCCGAAGGCATCGAGGGCGCCGACGAGCACGGCGAGCAGGCCGACGCGCCCGCGGGCGTAACGGACATCGAGCCGTCCGCCCTGCAAGCCGGGCCCGAGACCGCGGCCGCCCCCGTGACGGTCAGCGTGGCCGCCGACGAGCCCGCTGCCACGACCGACACCGCCGCCGCCGAGCCCACGGCCCCGCAAGCCGCCGAAGCCGCGCAGGCCGAACCCGTGGTTGCAGCGCCTGTCGCCGACACCGCCCCGCAAGCGCCCCAGCCCGTGCAAACGGAGCCCGCGCCGGCCGAAACGGTGCAGGCGCCCGCCCAGGCGGCTGAACCGGCAACGACCGCTCCGGTGGAAACTGCTCCGGTGGAAACTGCTCCGGTGGAAACTGCTCCGGTGGAAACTGCTCCGGTGGAAGCCGCTCCGGTGGAAGCCGCTCCGGTGGAAGCCGCTCCGGTCGAAGCCGCCCCCGTCGAAGCGCCGGCCGAGCCTGCCCAGGTGGCGGCTCCGGTCGAAGCCGAGACGCCCGCCGCCGTGCAGCCTGAAAAGGCGCCCGAGCCTGTCGCCCGTCCCGCCGACGCCATCAGGGTGCCGGCGCAAGCGGCTGCCCCGGCCGCTGGCGCGCTGCACGACGTGCTCGACGCCGCCGGCCTGACCTGGGTCGAAACCGACCCGGAACGTCACGCGCAAACCCAGATGCGCATCGCCGCGGCCGCCACGCCGGTGCGTCTGGGCCGCGAGCGCAAGCCGGTGGCTGCCGTGTCCAGCGAGCCGTTGGTGCAAGTCGAAACGCGTCACTGACGCAAAAAGCGGGTTGCGGCGTCGCCGCAACCCGCTTTTTCTCCTGCTGTCCCCTTCCCGCGCGCAATGCGCGGCGCTCAGAGCCCCAGGAACTTGAACGGCGCGGCCTGCTTGAAATGAGCATTGGCCTGGCCGGAGTAGATGTGGGCCTGGTTGGGGCCAAGATCCAGCTTCATTACCTTCCCGCTTTCCGTCGAGAAATCCAGCGCGCCCAGGTCTATCCAGAAGATATTGGGAGTCAGCGCCGACTCGAAGAAGTAGCGCTTGCGCTTGTGGTCGGCCACCGTGCGCCAGCGCGTCGATGAAATATTGGGCTGGTCCGGCGTGGTAATGCCATACGGCACGGAAACGTTGCGGATCACGCTGAATACGCTGGCGATCGCCTCGCCGGGATCCTCGCTCTTGGGAATCGCGTTCACATAGAAATGCGCGCGTGCAAAGCGGTCCGATGCCCGGTTCGTGCCTGGCAGCATCACGGTACCGCCGATCTGCTTCCAGTATTCGTTCAGGGCCAGCTGCTTGTCGAAGGTCGGCGAATTGGTCATCACCTGAAAGGCGCGGCTGTGGTGGATGACTTGCTTGCCGTCTATATATTCGATGATGGCGCTGTCGCCGCTGGCATCCGAGAGGGACAGATGCAAGGTGGCCAGGCGCTGCTCGCCCGGCACGTTATCGGTGACGACGGTGAAGGGCTCGCGCACCAGCGTATCGACGGCTTCCCGCACGGTCGCGAAGTTATCCAGCACATATTGCGCCCAGGCGGCCAGGGTCAGCCCGGGTGTCTTGCCATCGTATTCGGGATATGAGGACTCGACCAGCCACAGCACGTTGGCGACCAGTCCGGCCTCGTTCATGCCGTCGGTGGTGGAAATATCGTAGCCCGATGCGATGACGCTGCCATACTTCGACGTCCACTGGATCGAATTCGGGCCAGCCTGACCCGAGCGCTGCATGCCGCGCGGGAAGGCCCACAAGTTGGTCCCGACATCCACTTTCCAGTCCATCGAACGGGCGGTGATCACCTCGTCGTTGGCGCCGTGATAGACAAAGCGCGTGCATGCCGAAGCCGCCGGCGTGGCCAGCAGGCTGGCGCACAGCAGGGTGACGGCACCTATCGTGCCAGGCCGGGATCGCCGGAAAATCATGAGACTACTCCTCGGGTGCCTGTCCCCGCAGGGGGACTGGCACCCGCCAATCGTCCCGCTGCGGCAAGGGCGCCTGTCCCCACATGGGGACAGGCATCCGGCGCTGCCGCGCCGCCGCCCCGATACTACCCGATGAGCCCACAAAAAAAACCCGCCAGCGTGCTGGCGGGTTTCAATGACTTGCCGCCCCAGGGGCGGCCTTGCTCAGAACTGGTATGTATAGGTCAGCTGCACGATATCCAGGCCGGGGTTCGGTTCCTTGATGCCGGCATTCGAGAAGTGCGAATAGCGCAGGCCGATACGGTTACTGGGTGTCAGCAGGAAGCCCAATCCGATATGGTCGCCAAACTGGAAGGCCGAACCGATGCGCTTGTCGGCGAAGCTGGTGCTGCTGAAAACCGTGGCGCCGATGCCGGCCTCGATGTAGAAGCGCTCGCCGGTCCACCAGCGGAACATCGGAATGGCGCTGGCCTGCCACACGTGGCCGGGCGAGCGCGAGCCATCGGCCCACCAGTACGACGCGCCCAGTTCGGGGGTCAGGTCCAGGCGGCCCCAATTGCCGTCGAACTGATGGCTCCAGAGCGTGGGGGTTTCGTAATTCAGCGTGACGCGCTGATAGTGGTCGCCAATGCCGTAATGCAGGCTGACGCCGCCCTGAGTGGGCTGCGCCTGGGCGGTGGCGGCGGCGCAAGCCAGGGCCAACGTGGCGATGCCGAACAGGGGCTTGTTTTTCTTGAGAAATTGCATGAACGCTCCACAAAATCCGCAAATTCGATACGCGCTAAACCTTAGCAGAAAATGTCCGCAGCCAGCACGAGCATCTGTCTTAATCTGGCAACACTGCGTCCCGGAATTCGACATCGGGCGGTACAGTCCCGCCGTATTACCCGCATGCATGGAAAAATGACAACGCCCGGCCTGGGCCGGGCGTTTCATGGCGATGCCGGCGGGCAATCTCAGGCGGCGGCCACGATATCAGCCGACTCGTTGCCAAGCAGGGCCAGCAGGCGGGCGATTTCCTCGCGCAGCTGGCGCCGGTCCACCACCATGTCGATGGCGCCCGTCTTCAGCAGGAACTCGGCGCGCTGGAAACCCTCCGGCAGCTTCTCGCGCACGGTTTGCTCAATCACCCGTGGGCCGGCGAAACCGATCAGCGCCTTGGGTTCGGCAATCACCACATCGCCGACGAAGGCAAAGCTGGCCGACACCCCCCCCATGGTGGGATCGGTCAGCACGCTGATGAACGGCAACCCCGCGGCCGACAGGCGCGTCAGCATGGCATTGGTCTTGGCCATCTGCATCAGCGAAAGCAGGCTTTCCTGCATGCGCGCGCCGCCCGAGGCGGCCACGCAGATGAACGGCGTCTTGTTCTCCAGCGCGGCCTGCACGCCGCGCACGAAGCGCTCGCCCACCACCGAGCCCATGGAGCCGCCCATGAACTCGAATTCGAAGCAGGCCAGCACCGCCGACACGCCGCGGATCGAACCGCTCATGACGACCAGCGCATCGGTCTCGCCGGTCTGCTTCATGGCTTCCTGGATGCGCTCGGGATACTTGCGCGAATCCTTGAACTTCAGGGTATCGACCGAACGGGTGGTCTGGCCGATCTCGACCCGGCCCTCGATATCGAGCAGGGAGTCGATGCGCGCGCGCGCGCCGATGCGCATGTGGTGATCGCATTTCGGACACACATGCAGATTGGCGGCGAGGTCTTCGCTGTACAGCACCGATTCGCACGAGGGACATTTGACCCACAGCCCTTCCGGCACGCGGCGCGCGCCGCTGTCGCTGTTCTTGTTGATGCGCGGGGGCAGGAGTTTCTCGATCCAGCTCATAGGTTGGTATCCCGTAGGTGACTTGCTTGCGCGGGCTCAGGCCGGCGCGTTTTCTCGTTTGACTTCATCCAGCGCCAGCCGGATGGTGTGCAGCCATTGCTGCGCCGCCGTGATGGCGGCCTCGTTTTTCTGCTCCGGGGCCGCCTGTGCGCCGGCCTGTTCCATGGTCTCGATCAGCTTGCTGCCGATGACCACGGCGTCGGCGTGCGCGGCGATGCGCTGCGCGCTGGCCGCGTCGCGGATGCCGAAGCCCACGCCCACCGGAATGCTCACGTGGCGGCGGATCAGGGCCAGCTTGCGGGCGACGTCGTCCGTATCCAGGCTGCCGGCACCCGTGACGCCCTTGAGCGACACATAATAGACGTAGCCGCGCGCCACGCGGCCGATCGCCTCGATGCGGGCCTCGGTGGAAGTCGGCGCCAGCAGGAAGATCGGCGCCACGCCGGCTTCGGCCAGCATGACCGCGAACTCGTCGACCTCTTCGGGCGGATAGTCGACCACCAGCACGCCGTCGACGCCGGCCGCCCGCGCGGCCTGCGCAAATGCCCGCTGGCCCATGCGTTCGATCGGATTGGCATAGCCCATCAGCACCACCGGCGTGACGCTGTCGTCGCGGCGGAAATCCGCCACCAGCTCCAGCACGCGGCGCAGCCCGACGCCCTGGGCGATGGCGCGCTCGGCGGCGCGCTGCACCACCGGCCCATCGGCCATCGGGTCGGAGAAGGGCACGCCCAGCTCGACCAGGTCGGCGCCGCCGCGCACCAGCGCGTGCATCAGCGGCACCGTCGCCTGCGGCGACGGATCGCCGGCGGCAATATAGGGAATCAGGGCGGCCGCGCGGCCGGCCTCGGACACCCGCGCGAACGCGGCGGCAATTCGGTCAGTGGTAGTCATAGGTCAGAGCTGTAGGCCCGCGCGCTCGGCCACGGTGTGCATGTCTTTGTCGCCCCGGCCGGACAGATTGACCAGGATGACCTTGTCCTTGGAAAGCGTGGGCGCCATTTTCACGGCCTGCGCGATGGCGTGCGCCGACTCCAGCGCCGGCATGATGCCCTCGATGCGGCAGCAATCGTGGAACGCCGCCAGCGCCTCGTCGTCGGTGATGCCCGCGTACTCGGCGCGGCCGCTGTCCTTGAGCCACGCATGCTCCGGCCCCACGCCGGGATAATCCAGCCCGGCCGACACCGAATGGGTTTCCTGCACCTGGCCATCGGCATTCTGCATGACGTAGGTACGGTTGCCGTGCAGCACGCCGATCTGGCCCGCCGCCAGCGAGGCCGCATGGCGGCCGGTTTCCATGCCCTCGCCCGCCGCCTCGACGCCGATCAGGCGCACGTCCTCGTACGGGATGTACGGATGGAAAATGCCCATGGCGTTGGAGCCGCCGCCCACCGCCGCGACCACGTAATCAGGCTGGCGGCCGATGACTTCGGGCATCTGGGTCAGGCATTCCTGGCCGATGACGGTCTGGAAGTCGCGCACCATGCGCGGGTAGGGATCGGGCCCCGCCACCGTGCCGATGATGTAGAACGTGTTCTCGATATTGGTGACCCAGTCGCGCATGGCTTCGTTCAGCGCGTCCTTCAGGGTGCACGAGCCCGACTCCACCGGCACCACCGTGGCGCCCAGCAGCTTCATGCGATAGACGTTGGAGGCCTGGCGGCGCACGTCCTCGCTGCCCATGAACACCACGCATTCCATGCCATAGCGGGCCGCCACCGTGGCCGTGGCCACGCCGTGCTGGCCGGCGCCGGTCTCGGCGATGACGCGCGGCTTGCCCATGCGCCGCGCCAGCAGAGCCTGGCCGATGCAATTGTTGACCTTGTGCGCGCCCGTATGGTTGAGGTCTTCGCGCTTGAACCAGATCTGCGCGCCACCCAGGCGCTGCGACCAGCGGCTGGCGTGGTAGACCGGGCTGGGCCGGCCGACGAAGTGCTTGAGCTCGTAATTGAACTCGTCGATGAAGCTGGGGTCGACGCGGCACTGGTCATAGGCCGCGCGCAGCTCGTCTAGGGCGTGCATCAGCGTTTCCGCCACAAACACGCCGCCGTAGGGGCCGAAATGGCCCCGGGCATCCGGAAGGTCGTAAGGTTTCACCAGGAATCTCCCCGGGGTGCCGCCGCGCCAGGCGCGGCGGACCGGTTTCGCAACCCGTCATTTTACCCGAGAGGCGCGCCCCCGGCCGGGGATGCCTCCGCGGGCGTCTCTAGAGCGACTGTCCGAGCCGCCGCAGGAACGCCTCGCAGGCGGCCAGCTGGTCCAGCGCCACGTATTCATCGGGCTTGTGGGCCTGCTCGATATGGCCTGGCCCGCACACCACGGTAGGGATGCCGATGCCCTGGAACAGGCCGGCTTCGGTCCCGTAGGCCACCTTGCGGGTGACCCGGTCCGCGGTCAGGGCCCGCACCAGTTCCGTGATGGCGGCCTGCTCGGAGGCCTCCAGGCCGGGCGCCGCGGCGCCGGTTTCGATGTCGATGCGGGCTTGCGCGTATTCGGCGCGCATGCGCGGCAGCAGCTCGTCGCGTACGTAGCGCTCCACCTCGGCCTGGATGGCGTCGGCCGGCATGCCCGGCAGGTTGCGGAACTCGTACGAGAACTCGCACAGCTCGGGAATGGTATTGACCGCGATCCCGCCGTGGATCTGGTTGGTGGTCATGGTCGAGAACGGCACGTCGTAGAACTCGTCATACGGGCCGTTGGCCTTGAAGGCGTCGGCCAGGTCGCGGATGCGGCAGATCAGCCGCGCCGCGTATTCGATGGCGTTGCACCCGCGCGGCGTCAACGACGAATGCGCCGCCTTGCCATGGACCCGGCAGCGGAACAGGTTGATGCCCTTGTGCGCCACCACCACCTGCATGCCGGTGGGCTCTCCCACCACGCAGCCTTCCGGCTGGATGCCGCGTTCGCGCAGGTCGGCCAGCATGACGGGCGCGCCGGCACAGCCCACCTCCTCGTCATAGGAAAACGCCAGGTGGATGGGCTTCTTGCGAGGCATCTCCAGGAATGCCGGCACCAGGGCCAGCGAAGCGGCGATGAAACCCTTCATGTCGCACGAGCCCCGGCCGTACAGGCGCCCTTCCTGTTCGCGCAAGGCGAACGGGTCGCCGGACCAGTCCTGGCCGTCGACCGGCACGACGTCGGTATGGCCGGACAGCACGATGCCGCCCTGCTCGCCGCCATCGCTGGCCGGCAGCGTGGCGAACAGATTGGCCTTGGTGCGCTCGGGGTTGTGCGCCAGCCAGGCCTGCACGCCCCGCCGGCCGAGCCAGTCCCGCACGGTTTCGATCAACGCCAGGTTGGAATTGCGGCTGGTGGTATCGATAGCCACCAGCGTCTCGAGCCAGGTGCGAGTGTCCATGGGATTCCCCCGGAGGGCCAAAAGACCTAGTGTAGGGCACGCGGCCGCCCCGCGGGACGCCATCGCGGCCCGCCGTTCAGCGGCGCGCCGCCGACGTGACCCCGGCCACCTCGCCCAGGGCATCGAGCGCCTTGTGCAGCGACTCGCCGCCGCGCACCTCCACCGTGAACACCATGTGCGCCAGCGACTGGCGGCTCTGCGTGTTCACGCCGACCACGTTGAGCCGCTGACGCGCGAACACTTCCGAGAGGTCGCGCAGCAGGCCCGGCCGATCCTGGGCGCGCACGCTGATATCGACCGGGTAGAACGAGTCGCTGGTCTTGCCCCAGGCGACCTCGATGATCCGCTCCGGCTCGCGCTCGGCCAGCGCCTTGTAGCTCGGGCAATCGGCTCGATGGATCGAGACCCCGCGCCCGCGCGTCACGAAGCCGGCGATCTCGTCCGGCGGCGCGGGCCGGCAGCAGCGCGCCAGCTGGGTCAGCAGGGACCCCACGCCCACCACCAGCACGCCGCTCTTGCCGCTTTTCTCGGCGCTGTCGGCGCTACGCGCGTGCGCGAGCGCGGCCGGCTCGGGTTCGGCCACGGGCGCCGGCTGCTGGAATACCGTGTCGATCTGGCGCAGGCTGAACTCGTCCTTGGCGGCGGCGACATACAGGTCGTCGGCGCGCGCGAAGCCCAGGCCCTGGGCCAATTGCTCCAGGTTGACCGCCGTCTTGCCCAGGCGTTGCAACTCTTTCTCGACCAGCGCCTGCCCCTGGGTGATGCGCTGCTGCAGCTCGATGGCGTTGAACCACATGCGCACCTTGGCCCGCGCGCGCGGGCTGGCCAGGTAGCCCAGCTGAGTATTGAGCCAGTCGCGCGACGGGCCGCCCGACTTGGCCGCGATGATTTCGACGGTCTGGCCGGTGGCCAGGCGGGTGTTCAGCGGCACCATCTGGCCGTCCACCCGCGCCCCGCGGCAGCGGTGCCCCAGGTCGGTATGCAGGTGGTAGGCGAAATCGACCGGCGTGGCGCCGGCAGGCAATTCGATCACCCTGGCCTGTGGCGTGAGCACGTAGATGCGCTGGTCGGCGCGCCGCCCGGCCTCGCCCTCCGCCTCGACGTCGCTGTTCCAGGCCAGCAGCTGGCGCATCCAGGACAGCTGGCGGTCGTACTCGCTGGAGGCGGCCACCTGGCCGCCGCGCGCGCCGGCCTCCTTGTAGCGCCAGTGCGCCGCCATCCCGTATTCGGCGAACTGGTGCATCTCGCGAGTACGGATCTGGACCTCGAAAGCGCGCCCCTGCGCGTCGGTCACCACCGTGTGCAGCGAACGATAGCCATTGGGCTTGGGGCGCGAGATGTAGTCGTCGAATTCCTCGGGCAGCGGCGTCCACATCTCGTGCACCAGCCCCAGCGCGGCATAGCAGGCGCGCACGTCGTCGACGATGATGCGCAGGGCGCGCAGATCGTACATCTGGCTGAAATCCAGCCCCTTCAGGCGCATCTTGTTCCAGATGCTGTAGATGTGCTTGGGCCGTCCGCTCACCTCGGCGGCCACGCCGGCGCGCGCCAGCGCGGCCTGCATGCGGGCGATGGCCTCGGTGATGAAGGCTTCGCGCTCGACCCGCTTTTCCTCCAGCAGGCGCGCAATCTGCTTGTAGCGCTCGGGCTCGAGGAAGCGGAACGCCAGGTCTTCCATCTCCCACTTGAGCTGCCAGATGCCCAGGCGGTTGGCCAGCGGCGTATACAGGTCCAGGGTCTCGCGCGCGAAACCGGCCGCGCACGGCGTCTTGGTCTCGGCGTGCCAGCGCAGGCTCTGCAGCCGCGACGCCAGGCGCATCAGCACGATGCGCAGGTCGGCCGCCATGGCCAGCAGCATCTTGCGCTGCATTTCCTTCTGGGAGCCGCTTTCGGCCTCGCTGTCGCTGGCATGGCGCGCCACGATGCCCAGCCGCAGCAGGGCGCGCGCGCCCTGCACCAGCCGCGCCACCTCGACGCCGAACTCGCTGGCCACCGGGTCGTTGCGCAGGGCGGGCGCGGGCGCGTTCAGGTCCGCCGGCAACGAGGCCAGCACCGCGGCCACGCGAGTGGCCTGGTCGGTATGCAGGCTGGCCAGGATGCGCACCGCGCCGGCGGCATGGCTGGCCAGCGGCTCGCCGGTCAGCGCCTTCTGCGCCTCGAAGCGCGGCCAGGCCCAGGCCGCCGCGTGCGCCAGCTGCCGCTGGCCGGCATCGTCCAGCCCGGCGGCGGCCAACTGGCGCCAGGCATCGTCGAACGGCGTAGGCGTATCTGGAGCGGGCGTAGCGGACATTGCGAACGGGACGAGCGTACTCGGGTCAATTTTTCCTACACTCTACACTAACGCCAAGAGGCATTTCCAAGGAACTCCAAGTCATGTTGCGATGGCTACGCGGCCGGGGCGCCAAGGCGGGCGAAGTAGCCGCCATGCAGGCCCGCATCCCGCCCGACCTGTGGCGGCGGGTGCTGCACGCCTACCCGTTCCTGGCGGCCCTGTCCGAGGCCGAGCGGCAGGCCCTGCAGGCGCGCGCGGCATGGCTGCTGGCCAGCAAGAACATCAACGGCGCGCACGGGCTGGAAATAACCGATTTCATGCGCCTGTCGGTCGCCGCGCAGGCCGCCCTGCCGGTATTGAACCTGTCGCCCACCCTGTACGAAGGCTGGGACGAAATCATCATCTACCCGGCCGGCTTCTCGATCCCGCGCGAGCGCATGGATGAGGACGGCGTCATGCACGAATACATCGAGGAGGCCGTCGGCGAAGCCTGGGAAGGCGGGCCGGTGATCCTCTCGTGGAGCGATGCGGCGGGCTCCGACGGCGCCTTCAATGTGGTCATCCACGAATTCGCGCACAAGCTGGACCTGCTGGCGGGCCAGGCCGACGGGATGCCGGCGCTGGCGGCCCACCCGGACATCGACCCGCGCCAATGGCGCCGCGTGCTGGAAGACAGCCTGGACCGTTTTGCCGCCGCCGTCGAGGCCGTCGAACGCGCGATTCCGGCGCACGTCGATCCGGAGGGCCCGCAGGCCGACCCCTGGTACGCGCGCCTGCCGCTGGACCCCTACGCCGCCACCGACGAAGCCGAGTTCTTCGCGGTGAGTTCGGAACACTTCTTCGTCGAGCCCGAACCCCTGGCCGACGCCCTGCCGCAGTGGTACGCCCTGCTGCGCGCCTACTATCGCCAGGATCCCCTGGCCCGACTGGCATGAAGACCTTGCTCATCGCCTGGCATTCGCGCACCGGCGCGGCGCGGCAGATGGCGCAGGCGCTGGAGCGCGGCGCGCTGGACGCCGCCCAGGCGCTGGAACAGCCCGGCCAGTTGCGCGTGCGGCGGCAGGCGGCCGCGCGCACCGACGCCGCGGCGCTGCTGGCCGCCGACGGCTATCTGTTCTGCGCGCCCGAGAACCTGGGCAGCCTCAGCGGCGCCATGAAGGAATGCTTCGATCGCTGCTATTACGGCGTGCTCGACCGCATCCAGGGGCGCCCGTACGGCGTGGCCATCAGCGCCGGCACCGACGGCGAAGGCGCGGCCCGGCAGGTCGAGCGCATCTGCACCGGCTGGCGCCTGCGCGCGGCCGCGCCGCCGCTGATCGCGCGCAGCGGCGCGCAAACGCCCGAGCAGATCGCCGCACCCAAGCAGGTGCCCGCCGATGTGCTGGCCCGCTGCGAGGAGCTTGGAGGCCTGCTGGCGGCCACGCTGCTGATGGGAAGTTGAGGCCGGGACGGCGAAAATCCCGGCAAGATGCAGGCATCGCGGCATCGGCCGATGCCGCGATGCCTGCGCCGTCCCGAGGCGCTCGGTGCCTTGTATCTTTCCTCCGGTGGTGATTAGCTATCACCACCGCGCGCCGATGACCGCGAGTTGGTGCCCAAAGCGAGGACTTTGTGGGACAGATAGCGGCTCGGTTGCGCACTGCTGGGCCGGCGAAACACTGGACGGTATCGTAGGGCGAGGACCCTGTATGTACAAGGCAAGTGGGCGCAGTGGCTGACAGCAGTTTGTTATCTGCAGGAGGCCAAGTCCATGTTTTTTATAGGTATTGATGTATCGAAGGCTAAGCTGGATTGCACGTTGCTGACGGCTCAGTCTGATAAGCGTAAGACCAAGGTGGCGGCCAACAGCGCCGCGGGCGTGAAGGCCCTGCTGGCGTGGTGCGCCAAACACGGCGCACAGCCAGCGCAGTTGCACGCCATCCTGGAGCCCACGGGGCTGTATCACGAGCAAGCGGCCACGGCGCTGCACGATGCCCAGGTCCGGGTCTCTTTGGTCAATCCCGCCCAGGCTCGGGACTTTGCCAAGGCCTTGGCGATGCGCTCCAAAAATGATGCGCTCGACAGCTACGTTCTGGCACGCTATGGACAGACGCTGAGCCCGGCGCTGTGGCACCCGGCGCCCTTGCATGCGCGCCAACTGCGCGCCTTGTTGACGCGACGCGAGGCGCTGGGCAAGGATCTGCTGCGTGAGCTCAATCGCAAGGAGAAGAGCCAGTTCAGCCCTTCGGCGCCCTTGGTCGATGGCTCCATCGACAAGGCCATCGCGTTTCTGCGCGAACAGCTCAAACAGATCGAGCGGGCGATCGAGCAGCACATCGACAACCACCCCGATCTCAAGCAAGACCGCGAGCTGCTGAACTCCATCCCCGCCGTCGGGCCTCAGGCCGGCAACGCCATCCTGGCCGTCATGCACAATCGGCGTATCGACTCCGCCCAGAGCCTGGCCGCCTACCTCGGGATTGTCCCCGTGCAGCGCCAATCCGGCAGCAGCCTGAACGGCCGCGCACGCCTGTCCAAAGCCGGCCCGGCCCAGGTGCGCGCCACGTTGTACATGGCGGCCCTGGTGGGCACCCGCCACAACCCCCACATCCGTGCTCTCTACCAGCGTCTGCTCAAAGCGGGAAAAAGCAAAAAGGCCGCGCTGGGCGCGGCCATGAGAAAACTGGTGCATCTGTGCTTCGGGGTCCTCAAAAACCGCATCCCCTATCAGCCCAATTACGCCATGAACGCTTGACGGCCAAGACGGTATCTGTCCCCGCGGGACAGGCACACCTGCTATCAGCCGATCGCGGCGGTGACCACGATCTCGACCTTGTAGTCGGGATTGGCCAGGCGCGCCTCGACCGTGGCGCGCGGGGGCGAATTGCCCGGAGCGACCCACGCGTCCCAGGCCTGGTTCATGCCGTCGAATTCCTTCATGTTGGCCACGAAAATCTGGGCCATGAGGATCTTGGTCTTGTCGGTGCCGGCCTCGGCCAGCAGACGGTCGATGGTGGCCAGCACCTGTGCGGTCTGGCCAGCCATGTCCAGCGAAGCGTCGTCGGGCACCTGGCCAGCCAGGTAGGCCACGCCGTTGTAGACGGCCATGTCGGACAGGCGCTTTTCCACGTTGAAGCGCTTAATGCTCATAAATCACCCCTGATGCATTGATTGGATGGGTTGGCGAAAACAGCCGGCCCTCAGGCCGGCGGAAGCTGGAACACCTGGCGCAGGTAGGCCAGATAGGCGGGATCGTCGCACATCGTCTTCTCGGGCGCATCCGATACCTTGGCGACCGGTTGCCCATTGCAGCGCACCATCTTCATGACGATCTGCAGGGGCTCGTGCCCGAGGTCGTTGGTCAGGTTGGTGCCGATGCCGAACGACACCTTGCAGCGGCCGGCGAACTGGCGCGCCAGCTCGATGGCGCGCGGAAATGTCAGCGAATCCGAGAACACCAGCGTCTTGGCGCGCGGATCCGCGCGATTGGCGCGATAGTGCTCGAGCAGCCGCTCGCCCCACACGAACGGATCGCCCGAATCGTGGCGCGCGCCGTCGAACAGTTTGCAGAAGTACATGTCGAAGTCGCGCAGGAAGGCATCCATGCCATAGACGTCCGACAGGGCGATGCCGAGATCGCCGCGGTATTCCTTGGCCCAGACTTCCAGCGCGAACACCTGGGAGTCGCGCAGCCGCGGCCCCAGCGCCTGGCAGGCCTGCAGATACTCGTGGCCCATGGTGCCCAGCGGCAGCACGCCATGCCGCATGGCCAGCAGCACGTTGCTGGTGCCGGCGAAATGCACCCCCATGCGCGCCTTCATGGTCGAGACGATTTCTTCGTGCCAGACTTTAGAGAAGCGCCGCCGGGTGCCGTATTCCGCGACCCGGAAATCGGCCAGCGCGGGGTCGTCGAGCACCAGGTTCATCTTCGACTGCAGGCGCTTGCGGCCTTCCTCCCAATCGGGATTCTTGCGCGTATTACGAAAATAGACTTCGTTGACGATGGCCAGCACCGGTATTTCGAACAATATCGTGTGCAGCCATGGCCCCTTGACCGTGATGGATATTTCGCCCGGCTGCTCGCCCTCGCCGATGAATATGCAGCGCTCGGGCAAATGGAACAGGCCCAGGAAATCGACGAAATCGCTCTTGATGAAGCGCAGGCCGCGCAGATAATCCAGCTCCTCGCCGGTAAAGCGCAGCTGGCACAGTTCATGCACCTCGGCGCGTATTTCGTCGAGATAGGGCCGCAGATTGATGCCCGGAGTACGGCACTTGTAGCGATACTCGACCTGCGCGGCCGGAAAATGATGCAGCACGACCTGCATCATGCTGAATTTGTACAGGTCCGTGTCGAGCAGCGATGTGATGATCATGATGGCGCGAAACTGTTGCCGCGAAACGTTTCGGCACACCATAGCATACCGCGCGCCGGCGGGCCGGCCGCCACTACCGGCGCCAGGGTCTTGGTCGCCCCGCCGGCGCGCATTGGGTAAAATCGCTTCAATAATGCAACGGCCGCCCGGCACCCGGAGTTCCTGAATGACCCACGTAGTCACCGAAAACTGTATCAAGTGCAAGTACACCGATTGCGTGGATGTGTGCCCGGTGGACTGTTTTCGAGAGGGTCCGAACTTCCTCGTGATCGACCCCGACGAATGCATCGACTGTGCGGTATGCATCCCGGAATGCCCGGCCAATGCCATTTACGCGGAAGAAGACGTGCCGCAGGACCAGGTCCCTTTCATTGCGCTCAACGTCGAGCTGTCGGCCGAGTTTCCCAGCATCAGCCGGGCCAAGAAGCCGCTCGAAGACGCCGACCAATGGAACGGGGTGCAGGACAAGCTGCAATACCTGGAAAAGTAACTTTCTGTCCGGTCCGCCGCTGCGCGGCCCGGCCGCGCCACGCCGATGACCGATACCAAGTACACGCGCCAGACCATCACCGCCGTCCAGACCTGGGTGCCGGGCAAACTGTTTTCGGTGCGCGTCACCCGTGACCCCGACTTCATTTTCCAGGCCGGCCAGTTCGCCCGGGTAGGCCTGCCCGAGGGCGACGACCCGCGGGCCGAACCCAGCGTATGGCGCGCCTACTCCATGGTGTCCGCCCCCGACGAGCCCTGGCTGGAGTTCTATTCCATCGTGGTCCCCGAGGGCCAGTTCAGCCCCCGCATGGCGCGCCTGCAGCCCGGCGACGCCCTCTATGTGGAAAAGAAGCCGTTCGGCTTCCTGACGATAGACCGCTTCGCCCCGGGTGGCGACCTTTGGCTGCTGGCCTCCGGCACGGGCCTGTCGGCCTACCTGTCCATGTTGCGCGACCCGGCCACCTGGCGCGCCTTCGACCGCATCATCCTCGTGCACGGAGTGCGCAGCGCCGAGGAACTGGCCTATCGCGACGAAATCGAGCAATGGCGCGGCCAGCCCGCGTTCGCCCCCTATTTCGAGGCCGACCCGCGCAAGCTGATCTACCTGCCGATCGCCACGCGCGAGACCCTGCCCGGCATGCCCCAGGCCCGCCTGACCACCCTGATCGCCGACGGACGGCTCGAACAGCTGGCGGGCCAGCCGCTGGACCCGCAGCGCGCCAAGATCATGCTGTGCGGCAACCCGGCCATGCTGGCCGATGCCCGCAAGCTGCTGGGCGAACGCGGTTTCGCCCCCGGCCGGCGCGGCATCCCCGGCAACCTGGCGGTCGAAAACTACTGGTAATCCCCCCTATGGCGGGGGGAATCCGCCATACGGGGGTCGCTTTTTCGCAACATTTGTGCGCCGAAGCCCTAATCTGAACAGACAGATTCAAAATATTGATATTTCTGGCGACAATAAGACGTCAGTCTTATTAGGTCATGTCGCGATGCTGTATCAATTGCACGAAATGCAGCGGGCGTTCCTGCGTCCCCTGGCGGCGTTCACCGACGCCAGCTCCCAGCTTTTCACCCACCCGTACAGCCCGCTGGCCTATATGCCCATGTCGCGCCAGCTCGCCGCCGGCTGCGAGCTGGTGCACCGCATCGGCAAGGAATACCAGAAGCCGGCCTGGAACCTGCCGGCCACCGAGATCCAGGGCAAGCGCGTCGCCGTGATCGAAGCCGTCGTGCTCGACAAGCCGTTCTGCCGGCTGGTGCATTTCCAGCGCGACGTCCGCCGCACGGCCGGCCGCGCCGATCCGCGCGTACTGCTGGTGGCCCCGCTGTCGGGCCACCATGCCACGCTGTTGCGCGACACCGTGCGCGCGCTGCTGCCGGCCCACGACGTCTACGTCACCGACTGGGTCGATGCGCGCATGGTGCCGCAGGACGCCGGCCCGTTCCATCTCGACGACTACGTCCGCTACGTCCAGGCATTCCTGCGCCACCTGGGCCCCGACACCCACGTCATCTCGGTCTGCCAGCCCACCGTGCCGGTGCTGGCCGCCATATCGCTGATGGCCTCGGCCAACGACCCCTGCCAGCCGCGCAGCATGGTGATGATGGGCGGGCCGATCGATCCGCGCGAGTCGCCCACCCAGGTCAACCGGCTGGCCACCACCAAGCCGTATGCCTGGTTCGAGAGCCAGCTGATCCATGCGGTGCCGGCGCCCTATCCCGGCGCGGGCCGGCGCGTGTACCCCGGCTTCCTGCAGCACGCCGGGTTCATGGCCATGAATCCCGACCGCCACCTGAAGTCGCACTACGACTTCTACCTCGACCTGCTGCGCGGCGATGACGGCGACGCCGAAGCGCACCGCCGTTTCTACGACGAATACAACGCGGTGCTCGACATGCCGGCCGAGTTCTACCTGGACACCATCCGTACCGTGTTCCAGGAGTTCCGGCTGCCCGGCGGCACCTGGGAAGTCGACGGGCAACTCGTGCGGCCCGCCGACATCCGCAAGACATCGCTGCTGACCGTCGAGGGCGAGCTGGACGATATTTCCGGCCAGGGCCAGACGCGCGCGGCCATCAAGCTGTGCAGCGGCATCCCCGCCGCGCGCAAGAGCCATTACACCGCGGTCGGCTGCGGCCATTACGGCATTTTCTCCGGACGGCGGTGGCGCGAACTGATCTGTCCTAAAATCGCCGCATTCATCCGCCAATCCTGATGCGGCCGCGCGCGCTCCCTGCAACGGGCCGCCTGGCCCGTTTCTGCTTTTTACGCCATGTCTTCCTGTAGTTCGCTGGTCGACCGTATCGACGCCCTGCTGCCGCAGACGCAGTGCACGAAGTGCGGCTACGACGGTTGCCGGCCCTATGCGCAGGCCATCGCCGACGGCGCCGCGGCCATCAACCGCTGCCCGCCCGGCGACGAGGCCGGCATCGCGGCGCTGGCGGCCCTGCTCGACACGCCGCCGCTGCCGCTGGACCGCGCGCGCGGCCAACCGGGACCGCTGCTGGTGGCGGTCATCGACGAGGCCCATTGCATCGGCTGCACCCTGTGCATACGCGCCTGCCCGGTCGATGCCATCGTCGGCGCCAACAAGCGCATGCATACGGTGCTGGCCGACTGGTGCACCGGGTGCGACCTGTGCGTGGCGCCTTGCCCGGTCGATTGCATCGAGATGCGCCCGGCCGCGCGCGCGTGGTCCGAGGCCGACGCGCACGCCGCGCGCCAGCGCCATCAGCAACGCCAGGCGCGGGTGCGGCGCGAAACGGCCGCCAACGAACGGCTGATGGCCGCGACCACCGAGCCGGCCATCCCGCCCGCCGCGACCGAAAGCGCCGAGGATGCCGCCCGCAAACGTTCCACCATCGAGGCGGCGCTGGCCCGCGCCCGCGCCCGCCGCTCTGCCCAGCGCCCATGAACGCCGTCAAACGCCGCGAGATCTTCGCCCGCCTGCAAGCCGCCAACCCCAAACCCACCACCGAGCTCGAATACGACACGCCATTCCAGCTGCTGATCGCCGTGCTGCTGTCGGCCCAGGCCACCGACAAGTCGGTCAACCTGGCCACGCGCAAATTCTTCCCGCGCCACGGCACGCCGCAAGCCATGCTGGCGCTGGGCGAGGAAGGGCTGGCCGAGTACATCAAGACCATCGGCCTGTACCGCACCAAGGCCAAGAACGCCATCGCCACCTGTCGCCTGCTGCTGGAACGCCACGGCGGCGAAGTGCCGCAAAGCCGCGAAGCGCTGGAGGCCCTGCCCGGCGTGGGCCGCAAGACCGCCAACGTGGTGCTCAATACCGCCTTCGGCGAAGCCACCATCGCGGTCGACACGCACATCTTCCGCGTCTCCAACCGCACCGGCATCGCCCCCGGCAAGAACGTGCTGGAAGTCGAGCGCAAGCTGGAGAAAGTGGTGCCGCGCGAATACCTGCTGGACGCCCATCATTGGCTCATCCTGCACGGCCGCTACGTGTGCGTGGCGCGCAAGCCCAAGTGCCCGCAGTGCGGCATCTCGGATCTGTGCGAATACAAGCTGAAAACCAAGGCCTGAGCGCCGCGCGCCAGGCCCGCCGCTTGCTGCTGCGTACGACGCCGGGCCGGCCGCGGATAACCCCTGCGCCGTCGTGGAAAACACCGTGAAAACCCTTGTTCCTGAAGCGTTTTGACGGATTTCTTACTGCTGTTTGTCGGCTGCTTGACAATCAAGCATGCGGCGGCGCAAAACCTATGAAAAACCCTCATGGCAATTTGATAACCGGGTCCGCATACTCGCCGCAACTCTTAGAAAAAAACAAAGCGGATGCGGCGCAATGGATGACACGATCCTGGAGACAAAGGGCCTGACCAAGGAGTTCCGCGGCTTTGTCGCGGTCAACGGGGTCGATCTGCGTGTCAAGCGCGGCCAGATCCACGCACTGATCGGTCCCAACGGCGCCGGCAAGACCACCTGCTTCAACCTGCTGACCAAATTCCTGGCGCCCACCTCGGGCACCATCGTCTTCAACAGCCGCGACATCACTCGCGAGCGGCCGGCCCAGATCGCGCGGCGCGGCATCATCCGTTCGTTCCAGATCTCGGCGGTCTTCCCGCGCCTGACCGTACTGGAAAACGTGCGCCTGGGCCTGCAGCGCAAGACCGGGCTGTCGTTCCAGTTCTGGCGCAGCGAGCGGCAGCTGGCCGCGCTGAACCAGCCGGCGCTGCGCCTGCTCGAGGAAGTCGACCTGGCCTCCTTCGCCAATGAACTGACGGTCAACCTGCCTTACGGTCGCAAGCGCGCGCTGGAGATCGCCACCACGCTGGCGATGGAACCCGAGCTGATGCTGCTGGACGAACCCACCCAGGGCATGGGCCACGAGGACGTCGCCCGCGTGACGCAATTGATCAAGCGCGTCAGCGCGGGCCGCACCATCCTGATGGTCGAGCACAACATGAACGTGGTGTCCTCGATCGCCGACACGATCACGGTACTGGCGCGCGGCGCGGTGCTGGCCGAAGGCCCCTACGCCGAGGTCTCGCGCCATCCCGCCGTGATGCAGGCATACATGGGCACCACCAACGGCGAACTGCAAGGAGCGCACGCATGAGTATCCCCGCTCTCGAAATCGCGGGCCTGCAGGCCTGGTACGGGGAATCGCATATCCTGCACGGCGTGGACATGCAGGTCGGCCAGGGCGAAGTGGTCACGCTGCTCGGCCGCAACGGCGCCGGCCGCACCACCACGCTGCGCGCCATCCTCGGCCTGACCGGCGCGCGCCAGGGATCGGTGCGCATCCATGGCACCGAATCGATCGACCTGCCCACCTACAAGATCGCGCACCTGGGCGTGGGCTATTGCCCGGAAGAACGAGGCATCTTCGCCAGCCTCTCGTGCGAGGAGAACCTGCTGCTGCCGCCGCCGGTCGGCGCGCTGGGCGGCGGCATGTCGCTGACAGAAATCTACGACATGTTCCCCAACCTGCACGAACGCCGCAACTCGCCCGGCACCCGCCTGTCGGGTGGCGAACAGCAGATGCTGGCGGTGGCCCGCATTCTGCGCACCGGCGCGAACCTCCTGCTGCTCGACGAGATCTCCGAAGGATTGGCGCCGGTGATCGTGCAGGCCCTGGCGCGCATGATCACCGCGCTCAAGGAGCGCGGCTACACCATCGTCATGGTGGAGCAGAATTTCCACTTCGCCGCGCCGCTGGCCGACCGCTTCTACGTCATGGAGCACGGCCAGATCGTCGAACACTTCGAAGCCGCCGAACTGTCACGGAAACAGGGCACGCTCAACGAACTGCTGGGCGTGTAGAAAACCAGCCTGTCACCCGCCGTATCACGGCACCCCACACAGGAAGAGGAGTCATCCCATGAAGCTGCACAAGATCACTGTTGCACTGGCCGTGGCTGGCCTGGGATTCGCCGGGCTACCCGCCCAGGCTCAAGGCATCTCCGATGATGTCATCCGCATCGGTTTCATCACCGACATGTCCGGGGTCTACTCGGACATCGACGGCAAGGCGGGCGTGGAAGCGATCCGCATGGCCATCGAGGACGCCGGCGGCGCCATCAATGGCAAGAAGATAGAACTGGTGTCGGCCGACCACCAGAACAAGGCCGACATCGCCTCGGCCCGCACGCGCGAATGGATCGACCAGCAGAAGGTCGACATGATCATCGGCGGCACCAACTCGTCGACCAGCCTGGCCATCGCGCAGGTGGCGGCCGAGAAGAAGAAGCCGTTCCTCGCCGTGGGCGCCGGGGCCTCCGACCTGACCAATGCCCAGTGCTCGCCCTACACCATCCACTACGCCTACGACACGGTCGCGCTGGCGCGCGGCACCGGCTCGGCGGTGGTGAAGGACGGCGGCAAGACCTGGTTCTTCCTGACCGCCGACTATGCGTTCGGCCATGCGCTGGAACGCGACACCGCCAACGTCGTCAAGGCCTCCGGCGGCGAGGTCAAGGGCCAGGTGCGCGCGCCGCTGGGCGCCTCCGATTTCTCGTCGTTCCTGCTGCAGGCGCAGGCTTCCGGCGCGCAGATCCTGGGCCTGGCCAACGCCGGCGGCGACACCATCAACTCGATCAAGGCCGCCAACGAGTTCGGCGTGACGGCGACCATGAAAATGGCCGGCCTGCTGGTCTTCATCAACGACATCCACTCGCTGGGCCTGGACGCCACCAAGGGCATGTACCTGACCGACGGCTGGTACTGGGACCAGAGCGACGCCTCGCGCGCCTGGGCCAAGAAGTTCGAGGACAAGATCGGGCGCAAGCCGTCGATGCTGCAGGCGGGCGACTACTCCGCCGCCATGTTCTACCTGAACGCCGTGAAGGCCACGGGTTCGGATGACGGCGACGCCACCATGAAGTGGATGAAGTCGAACAAGATCAACGACTTCTTCGCCCAGGGCGGATACGTGCGCGAGGACGGCCGCATGATCCACGACATGTACCTGATGAAGGTCAAGTCCAAGGAAGAGTCCAAGGGCCCGTGGGACTACTACAACGTGGTGGCCACGCTGCCGGGCGACGAGGTCTACACCAAGCTGTCCGAATCGACCTGCCCGCTGCTCAAGAAGTAACCTCCTGAAGGAACGCCACACGGCCTTGCTCATCCGGCAAGGCCGTGTCGCGACCGGACACGTCTACCCGTACGCGCAGGACTCATAACAGATGACAGATCTATTCGGCATACCCATTCAGGCACTGTTGGGGCAGTTGCTGCTGGGGCTGGTCAACGGCTCGTTCTATGCCATGCTCTCGCTGGGGCTGGCCGTGATTTTCGGTCTGTTGAACGTCATCAACTTCGCCCATGGCGCCCTGTACATGCTGGGCGCCTTCGTAGCCTGGATGGGCCTGTCCTATCTGGGACTCAACTACTGGATCATGCTGGTCCTGGCCCCGCTGGTGGTCGGCCTGTTCGGCATCCTGATCGAGAAGCTGCTGCTGCGGCACCTGTACAAGCTGGACCACCTGTACGGCCTGCTGCTGACCTTCGGCCTGACGCTGCTCATCGAAGGCCTGTTCCGCAGTTTCTACGGCGTATCCGGCCAGCCCTACCCCACGCCGCAGGCACTGCGCGGCGCCACCAACCTGGGATTCATGGTGCTGCCGAACTACCGCGCCTGGGTCGTCGTGGCCTCGATCACGGTATGCCTGGCGACCTGGTTCGTCATCGAACGCACCCGCCTGGGCGCGCTGCTGCGCGCCGGCACCGAGAATCCGCGCCTGGTGGAAGCCTTCGGCGTCAACGTGCCGCGCATGATCACGCTGACCTACGGCTTCGGCGTGGCGCTGGCCGGCTTCGCCGGCGTGCTGGCCGCGCCGGTGCTGCAGATTTCCCCCCTGATGGGCTCCAATCTCATCATCGTGGTGTTCGCCGTCGTGGTGATCGGCGGCATGGGATCGATCATGGGCGCCATCGTGACCGGCCTGGGGCTGGGCGTCATCGAGGGCCTGACCAAGGTATTCTGGCCCGAAGCGTCCAACACCGTCGTGTTCATCATCATGGCCATCGTGCTGCTGCTGCGCCCCGCCGGCCTGTTCGGGAAAGAAAAATGAATCGACAACTCCTGGGCTACGCCGCATTCGCCATCGTGGTTGGCATCCTGCCCTACGTGGGCGTGTATCCGATCTTCGCCATGAAGGTCATGTGCTACGCGCTGTTCGCCTGCGCCTTCAACCTGCTGCTGGGCTATACCGGACTGCTGTCGTTCGGCCACGCCGCCTTCCTGGGCAGCGCCGCCTACGCGGCCGGTCACGCGCTGAAGGTATGGGGCCTGCCGACCGAACTGGGCCTGGCCTTCGGGGTCGCGGTGGCGGCCCTGCTGGGGCTGGCCATGGGCGCGCTGGCCATACGCCGCAGCGGCATCTACTTCGCCATGATCACCCTGGCCCTGGCCCAGATGGTGTTCTTCTTCTTCCTGCAGGCCCATTTCACCGGCGGCGAGGATGGCCTGCAGGGCGTGCCGCGCGGCACGCTGCTGGGCACCATAGACCTGCGCGACGACCTGAACCTGTACTACGTGGTCATGGGCATCTTCGCGCTGGGCTATTTCGTGATCTGGCGCACCGTGCACTCGCCGTTCGGCCAGGTGCTCAAGGGGTTGCGCGAGAACGAGCCGCGCGCCATCTCGCTGGGCTACGACGTCGACCGCTTCAAGCTGGTCGCCTTCGTGCTGTCGGCCGCCATCGCCGGCCTGGCCGGCGCCACCAAGACGCTGGTGTTCGTCTCGGCCACGCTGTCGGACGCAACCTGGCAAATGTCCGGGCTGGTCATCCTCATGACCCTGATCGGCGGCCTGGGCACGCTGACCGGCCCGATCCTGGGCGCCTTCATCGTCGTGCTGCTGGAGAACAAGGTCGGGGACTTCGGCCAGATGCTCACGCGCCTGACCGGGCTGGACTGGTTCCTGCGCCTGGGCGAGTCGGTCACCATCGTCATCGGACTGATCTTCGTGGTGTGCGTGATGGCGTTCCGGCGCGGCATCGTGGGTGAACTGGTCGCGCTGCGCGAACGCCGGCAGGCACGCACCTGAGCGCGCCTGCTGGGCAGGCCTGCCCGTGACGCCGTAGAATCGAACGGGTCTGGCGCCGGTCCGACGGGCCGCGTCCCCACTTCGAGGTACCCACATGCACGCCCCGCGTATTGTCCGCAAGGCGCTGGCCACCCTGGCCAGCGTCGCCGCCCTGGCCTGCGCCCCCACTGCCAGCGCTTGCGAAATCGATCGGCCGGTGCGCTTCAGCGGCCTGAACTGGGAATCCAACCTGGTCATGGTCGGCATCCAGCGCTTCATCCTGGAAAAGGGCTACGGCTGCAAGACCGCGATGGAGATCGGCGAGACCCTGCCCATGCTGGCGGCGCTGCAACGCGGCGATGTCGACGTCACGCCGGAAGTCTGGCCGGGGCAGATCGAAGGCGCCTGGAAAAAAGCCCTGGCTTCCGGCAAGGTGCTGGGCGTCGGCCATGTGTTCACGGCGGGCGAAGGCTGGTACGTGCCGCGCTATACCGTCGAACGCCACCCCGACCTCAGGCAGGCCGCCGACCTGCAACGCTACAAGAACATATTCATCGACCCGGAAGACCCCGCCAAGGGCCGCATCTACGGATGCCCGGCGGGCTGGGCCTGCGGCACGCTGAACGAGAACCTGCTCAAGGCGCTGCGGCTGGAGCGCGACTACAACCTGTTCGCGCCGGGCTCGGGCGCCGCGCAGAAGGCCGCCATCATGTCGGCCTACAAGCGCAAGCGCGATATCGTCTTCTACTACTGGACGCCCACGGCGCTGGTCGGCGCCCTGGACCTGGTCAAGCTGGAATTGCCGGCGTTCGACCAGGCCGCCTACACCTGCATGACCGATCCGAAGTGCGCCAAGCCCGTGGCCACCGAGTTCAAGCCCAACCCGGTGGTTACCGGCCTGAATGCCGACTTCGCCCGCCAGGCACCCGCCCTGCACCGCTTCTTCGAGGCCCTGACGGTTCCCGACGAGGCCATCGGCGCCACGCTGGGCTGGCTGGAAAACGAGAAGGCCGAAGCCGACGATGCCGCGCTGTACTTCCTGCGACAATATGGCGACGTCTGGAAAAAATGGGTGCCCGCCGATGTCGCGCAGCGCGTCCAGGCGGCGCTGTAGGCGCACCCCGATAACCAAGGAAGACCGCTGTATGGAAGCCCTTTACTGGTACGACGGCCAATGGCTGACCGAGAACCCCAAACTGCTCGGCCCGTCCGACCACGCATTCTGGATGGCCAGCATGGTGTTCGACGGCGCGCGCGCTTTCGCCGGCCTGACGCCCGACCTCGACCTGCACTGCCAGCGCGTGGTGCGCTCGGCCGAGAAAATGCTGATGAAGCCGGCGCTACCGTGGCAGCGGATCCAGGAGCTGTGCCTGGAAGCGGTGGCCAAGTTCCCCGCCGGCAGCGAACTCTACATCAAGCCGATGTTCTTCTGCGCCGACGGCTTCCTGCTGCCCGACGCCGAACGGACGCAGTTCGTACTGCATGTATTCAAGGTGCCGCTGCCCGGCGAACAAGGCTTCTCGGCCTGCTTCTCGAGTTTCGCGCGCTCCTGGCCCAACATGGCGCCCACCGACGCCAAGGCCTCGTGCCTGTACCCCAATGGCCAGCGCGCCATCCGCGAGGCCAACCTCAAGGGCTTCGACAACGCCATCATGCTCGACGGCGCCGGCCATATCGCGGAATTCGCCACCAGCAACCTGTGGATCGCGCGCAACGGCCGGATCGCCACGCCGGTGGACAACGGCACGTTCCTCAACGGGATTACGCGCCAGCGCGTGCTGGCGCTGCTGCGCGCCGATGGCGTGAACGTGGACGAGCGCGCCCTGACCCGCGCCGACGTCGAAGAGGCCGACGAAGTGTTCTCTACCGGCAACTACGGCAAGGTCGTGCACGTCAACCGGGTGGAAGATCGCAGCCTGTCGTATGGGCCGCTGGCTCGGCACGCCTATCGGCTGTACATGGACTACGCGGCGGGCGGGCGCTGACCTTCGCGCGCGCCGCTGGCGCGGCCCGGGCCGCGCCAGCCGCATTCAGTCCTGGGCGCCCTTGCCCAGCCCCAGGTAGCTCTCGATGACGCGCGGGTTGCCGGCCAGTTCGCGCGCCGGGCCGTGCAGCACGATTTCACCGGTCTCCAGCACATAGCCGTAATCGGCCACCTGCAACGCGGCGCGGGCGTTCTGCTCGACCAGCAGGATCGCCACGCCGGTTTCGCGCAGCCGCGCGATGATATGGAAAATCTCGCGCACGATGCGCGGCGCCAGCCCCAGGCTGGGTTCGTCGAGCATCAGCAGGCGCGGCTTGGCCATCAGCGCCCGGCCCACGGCCAGCATCTGGCGCTCGCCGCCGGACAGGGTGCCGGCCTGCTGCGCACGCCGCTCGCGCAAGCGCGGAAACAGATCGAACACTTCCTGCAGCGTATCGCGCCAGCCGCTCTCACGGGCGCGGTAACGCCGAAAACCGCCCAGCAGCAGATTGTCCTCGACCGACATGCTGCCGAACAGCTCGCGCCGCTCGGGCACCAGCGACATGCCGGCCGCGACGCGGCGCTCGACCTGCCAGCCAGACACGTCGGCGCCGGCATACTGCACCTGCCCGGCGGCATGCCCGGTCTGCGGCAGCGCGCCCATGACCGCATTGAGCATGGTCGACTTGCCGGCGCCGTTGGCGCCGATCACCGTCACGATGCTGCCGGCCGGCACCTGCAGGTCGGCCCCGCTCAGCGCGCCGACCTTGCCATAGCGGGCCGACAGCTGGCGTACTTCGAGAATGGGCGCCTGGCTCATTGCGCACCTCCGGCCGCCGCCGGCGCGCCCTGGCCGGCGTCGGGAAGATCGTCGTCGATACCGCCCAGGTAGGCTTCCAGCACCGCCGGGTTCTTCTGCACATCGGCGGGCACGCCCTCGGCCAGCTTGGTGCCGAAATCCATGACCACCAGGTGATTGGTCAGTCGCATCACAAAGTCCATGTCGTGTTCCACCAGCAGGATGCTCAGCCCCTCGGCGCGCAGCTGTTCCAGCACCTTGGCCAGTTCCTGCTTTTCCTTGTAGCGCAGGCCCGCGGCCGGTTCGTCGAGCAGCAGCAGCACCGGATCGCACGCCAGCGCGCGGGCGATTTCCAGGATGCGCTGCTGGCCCAGCGCCAGGTTGCCTGCCTGCTCGTACAGGTAATCGCCCAGCCCGACGCGCTGCAGCTGCTGCGCGGCTTCGTGCAGCAGCTGGGCCTCGCGGGCGCGCTCGCTGTGCAAGGCGCCCGACAGCACGCCCACATCCGAACGCATGTGCGCCCCCAGGGCCACGTTTTCCAGCACCGACATGGTCGGCAGCAGCTGCACGTGCTGAAACGTGCGGCCCACGCCGCGCTTGGCGATCTCGCGCGCCGAGCGGCCGTCGATGCGATCGCCCAGGAAGCGCACCTGGCCGCGCGTGGCCGGCAGCACGCCGCTGATCAGGTTGAAGGTCGTGCTCTTGCCGGCGCCGTTGGGGCCGATCAGGCCCATGATTTCGCCGGCGCGCACCTTGAACGTGATGTCGTTGACCGCCACCAGGCCGCCGAATTCCTTGCGGATGCGGTCGACTTCCAGCACCAGTTCGCCGGCCTGCGGCCGGGCGCGGTGCGGCAGCGCCGGCGCTTGCGGCGGCGGCGCCATGTTGCGCCGCGGGCCGGCGGCGCCGGTGATGCGCTCCCACCAGCCCGACAGGATGGGCCACAGGCCATTGCTGGCGTACTGCAGCACCAGGATCATCAGCACGCCGAAGAAGATCAGTTCGAAGTTGGCGTTGGTATCGAGCAGCTTGGGCAGGATGTTCTGCAACTGGTCCTTGATCCCCAGGATGACCGCCGAGCCCAGCAACGCGCCCCAGACATGGCCGGCGCCGCCGACCACCGCCATGAAGAGGTATTCGATGCCATAGTTCAGGCCGAACGGGCTGGGGCTGACCGCGCGCTGCATATGGGCGTACAGCCAGCCCGACAGGCAGGCCAGCAGCGCCGCCCACACGAAGATGACGATCTTGTAGATGCCGGTATTGACCCCCATCGACTCGGCCATGCCGGCGCCGCTCTTCAGGGCGCGGATGGCGCGGCCCGGACGCGAATCGAGCAGGTTGCGCGTGGCCCACAGCGCCAGCAGCACGAACACCCAGATCAGGTAGTAAATATGGCGCCCGCTGGCCAGCGACCAGCCGAACAGGCTGATGGGCTCGATGCCGGCGATGCCGTCATGCTTGCCCAGCCAGTCCAGGTTGCCGAACAGGTAATACAGCGAGAGCCCCCAGGCAATGGTGCCCAGCGGCAGATAGTGCCCCGACAGCCGCAGCGTGATCAGTCCCAGCAGGAACGCCACCACGGCCGTCACCAGCAGGCCGACCGGCAGCGCCAGCCAGGGCGAGATATCGTATTGCGTGGTGAGCAGCGCCGTGGTGTAGGCGCCCAGGCCCACGAAGGCCGCCTGGCCGAACGAGGTCAGGCCGCCCACGCCGGTCAGCAGCACCAGCCCCAGCGCCACCATGGCGGCCAGGCCGATGTAGTTCAGTTGGGTGATCCAGAATTCCGGCGTGGCCGACAGCAGCGGCAGGCCGGCCAGCACGACGAT
Organism: Bordetella genomosp. 6; assembly: GCF_002119705.1. NCBI lineage: Bacteria > Pseudomonadati > Pseudomonadota > Betaproteobacteria > Burkholderiales > Alcaligenaceae > Bordetella > Bordetella genomosp. 6. The sequence goes on along the minus strand of NZ_CP021107.1, from coordinate 1,265,239 downwards.
GAATGCGATAAGCAGGAAGCGGTTCATGGCGCTTATTCCTCTTCGTCCACATGACGGCTGCTGAACGAACGCCAGACCAGAACCGGGATGATCAGGGTGAACACGATGACTTCTTTGTACGAGCTGGCCCAGAACGAGGAGAAGGCCTCCAGGATGCCGACCAGCAAGGCGCCGGCCGCCGCCACCGGGTAGCTCACCAGGCCGCCGATGATGGCGCCCACGAAGCCCTTCAGACCGATCAGGAAGCCGGTGTCGTAGTACACGGTGGTGATGGGCGCGATCAGCATGCCCGACATGGCGCCGATGGACACCGCCAGGGTGAATGTCAGGCTGCCCGACATGGTGGTGCTGATGCCCACCAGGCGCGCGCCGCGCCGGTTCACCGCGGTGGCCCGCAGCGCGCGGCCATACAGCGTCTTGCCGAAGAACAGCCACAGCGCCACGATCAGCAGCGCGCAGGTGAGCACCACGAACAGGCTTTGCGCCGACCAGGTCGAGAACCCGAGGTCGACCTGCCCGCTGACGAATGCCGGCGTACGCCAGCCCTCGGCGCCGAAGAACACCAGCGCCAGCCCCATCAGCGCGAAGTGCACCGCCACCGATACGATCAGCAGCACCAGCACCGTGGCCTCGGCCAGCGGCTGGTAGACGATGCGGTAGACCATCGGTCCCATCGGGATCACCAGGGCCAGGGTCAGCAGCATGTTCAACCACAGCGACGTGCCCTGCGCCGCATAGCTGTTGGTCAGCCACAGCAGCGCCAGGGGCAGCGCCACGCAGCCGGCCAGCACCTTGGGCATGGCGCCCCACGCGCCGGTGCGCAGCGCGCGCACGAGTTCCAGCAACAGGCACACGCCACCCAGCAGGGGCAGCAGGTAGGCGGTGCCCGGCACTCGGCCGTCGACCAGCATGGCCAGCGTCAGGGCGCCGAAGGCGACGAACTCGCCCTGCGGAATGAAGATGACCCGCGTGACGGCGAAGACCAGTACCAGCGCCATGCCCAGCAGGGCATAAATGGCGCCGTTGACCACACCGTCTTGCAGCAGGATCAGCGCAATTGAAGAGTCCATCGAACCACTACCTTATGGGATTTCAGGTGCCCCGACCCCACCCGGGACACGGCACATACGACGCACCGGCCCTCAGGCCGGTGCGAGGTGAAGCTGGGGGAACGCACCGCCACGCCGTTCCGGCGTCGCCGCGCGGTGCCTCCCTTGAAGCCGACAGCGATTTACAGGTCGGGCTGGTACACCCACTTGCCGCCCTCGACCTTGACCATCACGCGCGAGCGCTCGTCGAAGCCGGCGTGGTCCGTGGCGCTCATATTGAACACGCCCTGCGAAGCGGGCAGGTTCTTGATGCCTTCCAGGGCGTCGCGCATGGCCGCGCGGAACTCCGGCGTGCCCGGCTTGGCGCCCGACTTCAGGGCCGTCGGCAGCGCGGCCACGATCAGCTGGCCGGCATCCCACATGTGGCCGCCGAAAGTGTTGGTCGAGCCGGCGCCATGCGCCTTTTCATAGGCCTGCGTGTACGCCAGCGCCGATTGCTTGACCGGATTGCTGTCGGGCAGTTGCGCGGCGACCAGCAAGGGGCCGGCCGGCAGCAGCATGCCGTCGCAATCCTTGCCGCACACGCGCAGCACGTCATTGTTGGCGGCGCCGTGGGTCTGGTAGATCACGCCGCCGTAGTTGCGCGCGCGCAGCTCCTTCTGGGGCAGGGCAGACGGCGTGCCGGCCCCCGCGATCAGGATCGCGTCAGGCTTGGCGCCCACCAGCTTGAGCACCTGGCCGGTCACGCTGGTATCGGTGCGGCCGTACTTCTCGACGGCGGTGATCTCGATGCCCTTGGCCTTGGCCGCGGCCTGCATCACGGCCAGCCAGCCGTCGCCGTAGGCGTCGGCGAAGCCGATGAAGCCCAGGGTCTTGATCTTGGCCTTGACCATGGCGTCGGCCAGGGCGCTGGCCATCAGGGCGTCGTTCTGCGGCGTCTTGAAGACCCAGCGGCGCTTGTCGTCCACCGGCTCGACGATCTTGGCGCTGGCGGCCACGCTGATCATCGGCACCTTGGCTTCGGCGGCCACGTCCACCATGGCCAGCGAACCTGGAGTGATCGAGGTGCCGACCAGCACGTCGACCTTGTCTTCCGAAGCCAGCTTGCGGGAGTTCTTCACGGCTTGCGTCGTATCGGTGGCGTCGTCGAGCACGATCCATTCGATCTTGGTGCCGTCGACTTCCTTGGGCAGCAAGGCCACCGTGTTGCGCTCGGGGATGCCGAGCGAGGCGGCCGGGCCGGTGGCGGCGATCGTCACGCCGACCTTGACCTGGGCGCTGGCAATCAGCGGCAGGCTGAGGGCAACAGCGGCCGCGACCGCGGACAAGCCGAAATGCTTGCGCATGTTTTGTCTCCTGTGTGAACCTGCCGGCGCGCCCGGGATGGAGCGCGGCAAGCCTGATTAAAGTTATACAGAAAAAAGAATTATAGGGTTAAAAGAGTATCAAATAACCACCCTGACCCCACCGGGATCAACCCTAATCCGGCGCCCGAAAATTTTCAAACGCGTTCGTTAATAGAAAATTTTTACCCGGGGCACCCGCAGTGTCTCTAAGGGGATTCCCTGGGAAAACGCCCTCAGCGCCCCAGCACCGGCCATACGCGCTCGACCCGCGAAGCCACCCAGGCCGCCACCGCCGCCTTGGCCAGGTCGCCCGGCAGGAACACCGCCACGGCCGCCCAGGCCTTGGCCATGCCCATCTGCGTGACGCTGGCCAGCCAGGGGACGCCGACGGCATAGACCACCACGATGCCGCCCAGCACGCAGGCCGCCACGTAGCCGGCCAGGCCGCGCCACGTACCGGCCGCGCGCAGGGCCAGGCGGCGCGCCAGCCAGCCCGTGACGCAGGCGCCGGCCACCATGCCCACCAGGAATCCCCCGGTCGGGCCGAAGAACACGCCCAGGCCGCCGCGTCCGCCCGGCAGCACCGGCAGGCCGATGGCCGCCAGCACCAGGTACAGCAGGCAGGCCAGCGCCCCACGCGATGGGCCCAGCATGGCGCCGGCCAGCATGGCCCCCAGCGTCTGCAGCGTCACCGGCACGGGAATCGCAGGCAGCGGAATCGGCGGCATCAGGCTCAACACCACGATCAGCGCCGCGAACAGCGCCACCAGAACCGTATCCTTGGTCGTCATCGGGCTTCTCCTTCGTATGGATGCGGCGCGCCGGCGCGGCCCCTCAACCGCGCGCGTCGATCGCCTGTGCCACTTCCTCGGCACGTTTCAGCGTACGCACCACCAGGGGCACGAGCAACGCCAGCGGATGGGCGCCCAGGCCGCGCGCGGCCTGGGCCTCCCGGATTTCCTGATAATTGCGCCAGATTTCGGGGATGAAGCGCAAGGCCAGCGCCAGGGCCAGCGCCACCTGCGCGGCGTTGAGCAGGCCCAGGCGTTCGGCCGGCCGCAGCGCGCGTTCGCAGACATCGATGAGGGCCGGCACCGGCGTGGTCAGCGTCACGGCCATGGCCAGGCCGATCAACGCCGCGACCCGCAGCACCACCACGGCGGCGTGCGGCCATCCCTGCATCAGGCCGGTGAACAGGCCGACCGCGAGCACGATCAGCGCCAGGCCGCGGGTCTGCCGCCACCAGGCGGCCGCGCCGACGCCGCTGCGCCAGACCAGCAGCGCGGCGCCGGCCAGCACCGCCGCCAGCGCGCGCCAGTCGGACACCATGAACAACCCTACCCCCGCCAGCGCCAGCGCCGCCAGCTTCAGCCCGGCCGGCAGGCGATGCAGGAAACTGGCGCCGGCGACGTACAGGGGCTCGATCATGCGCAATGCTCGCGATACCAGCGCAGCACCGAGGCCGGCTCGCCATCGGCGGCGATGCGCCCGTCGACCACCGCCAGCACCCGGTCGTAGCCGGCCAGCAGGTCGAGGTCGTGACTGACCACGATGGCCTGTTGCGGCAACGCGGCGATGGCCTCGGCCACCCGGTTGCGGTTGCGCAGGTCCAGCTGGGTGGTGGGTTCGTCGAACACCACCAGTTCCGGCGCCATCACCAGCACCGACGCCATGGCGACCAATTGGCGCTCGCCGCCGGACAGCGTGTGGCTGGTGCGTTCGGCCAGGTGGCCCACGCCCAGCCCCGCGAGCGCGGCCGCGATGCGCGCGTCGCGCTCGGCCGGCGCCAGGCCCTGCTTCTTCAGGCCGAACGCCAGGTCCTCGCGCACGATGGGAAAGACGATCTGGTTCTCGGGATTCTGGAAGACGAAGCCGACCCGGCGGCGCACGTCCTTGACCTGGCTGCGCGTATCCAGGCCGTCGACCAGCACCCGCCCGGCGGAAGGCAGGGCCAGGCCGTTGACCAGCCGCGCCAGCGTGCTCTTGCCCGCGCCATTGGGGCCGATCACCCCTACCCGGCGTTCGGACAGACTCAGGCTCACGCCATGCAGGACCTGTGCCTGGGGCGTGGCGACAACCGCCTGGTCAAACTCGATTAACATGGAGCGGGATTATGCCCGAACCAATTCGCACGGCGGGACTCCAAGCTGATCATGGACAAAATTCGCAAAACCGACGCCGAATGGCGCGCCCAACTCACCCCTGAAGAATACGCGGTCGCACGGCAGAAAGGCACCGAGCGCGCCTTCACCGGCCGGTATTGGAATACCACCACGCCCGGCATATACCGCTGCATCGGCTGCGGCACGCCGCTGTTCGCATCCGACACCAAATTCGATGCCGGCTGCGGCTGGCCCAGCTACTTCGAACCGCTGGCGCCCGAGCGCGTGCGCGAGGAACTCGACACCAGCCATGGCATGGTGCGCACCGAGGTGCTGTGCAATATCTGCGACGCGCATCTCGGCCATGTTTTCCCGGACGGTCCCGAACCGACCGGGCTGCGCTATTGCATCAATTCGCTGTCCCTGCAATTCGAACCGCTCGAGGACGAATGAAGAAGTTCCTGTTTGACCTGTTTCCGCTGATCCTGTTTTTCGTTGCCTATCGGTACGCCGATATTTACGCGGCCACCGCGGTCGCGATTACCGCGTCGATCGCCCAGATACTCTGGCTGCGCCTCACCGGCAAGGCCATCGAGGGCATGCACTGGATTAACCTGTCGGTCATCGTGATTTTCGGCGGGGCCACGCTGTGGCTGCACAGCGACGTCTTCATCAAGTGGAAACCCACCGTGCTGTACTGGCTGTTCGGCGGCGCGCTGCTGGGCGCGCGCTACCTGTTCGGGCGCAACCTGGTCCGCCGCCTGCTGGGCAAGCAGATCGCGTTGCCCGACCCGGTCTGGGAGCGCCTCAACCTGAGCTGGGCGCTGTTTTTCGTGGCGGCCGGCGCGGTCAACCTGTATGTGGCCTTCTCGGGCCACTTCACCGAATCCCAATGGGTCAACTTCAAGGTCTTCGGCCTGATGGGCCTGCTGGTCGCGTTCGTCATCGCCCAGTCGCTGTGGCTGGGCAAGCATCTGCAGGCGTCGGACACGCCTGATCAAGATCGAAACGAAGACTGACCAAGAAATACTCTCTTATATATGTCTGAAAATTCTGAACGAATTGAGATTATTCGCGCACGTCTCGCCGCGTTAAATCCGATTATCTTGGAGATACAAGACGAGTCGCACTTGCACGCCGGGCACGAAGGCGCAAAAGGCGGCGCGGGGCACTTTCGGGTGCACATCGTAGCCTCCTGTTTCGCGGGTCTGAAGCCCGTTGCACGCCATAGGCTGGTGTATCATCATTTGCAGGATTTGCTGCCTTATCCCATTCACGCACTTGCGCTGGATGCGCAAGCGCCCTCTCCAGACAACGCCAAGTAAATACCCTTCAAAAGGTCAAAGGACATACATGAAACGCATCGCCATGCTGGCTGCTGCCTGCGTCATTGCCGTGCCCGCTTTCGCCCAGAACGTGGCGACCGTGAACGGCAAGCCCATTACCCAGAAGAGCCTGGATGAGTTCGTCAAGCTGGTCGTCAGCCAGGGCGCCACCGACTCGCCCCAGCTGCGTGAGCAGATCAAGCAGGAAATGATCAACCGCCAGGTTTTCGTGCAGGCGGCCGAGAAGGACGGCGTGGCCAAGCAGGCCGACGTCCAGACTGAAATCGAGCTGGCCCGCCAGGGCATCCTGGTGCGCGCCCTGATGGCCGACTACCTGCAGAAGCACCCCGTCACCGACGCCCAGATCAAGGCCGAATACGACAAGATCAAGAAAGAACAGGCCGGCAAGATGGAATACAAGGTCCGTCACATCCTGGTCGAGGACGAAAAGACGGCCAACGACCTGCTGGCCCAGGTCAAGAGCAACAAGAACAAGTTCGACGACCTGGCCAAGAAGAACTCCAAGGATCCCGGCAGCGCCGAACGCGGCGGCGACCTGGGTTGGGCGCCCGCCACCAACTACGTCCAGCCGTTTGCCGAGGCCGTGACCAAGCTGAAGAAGGGCCAACTGGTCGACAAGCCGGTGCAGACCCAGTTCGGCTGGCACGTGATCCAGGTCGACGACACCCGTCCGGTCGAATTCCCCGCCATGGACCAGGTGCGTCCGCAACTGGAAGAAATGCTGCGCCAGCAAACCCTGGCCAACTACCAGAAGCAACTGCGCGAGCAGGCCAAGATCCAGTAAACGCCCGGCCACCGCCAACAACAAAATTGCCCGCGAATGCGGGCAATTTTGTTTCCGGCTGCGGGCCCCCGTCGCCCGGCGCCTTGCCTATAGGCCCAGCAGCGCCTTCAGGCCGTCCTCGTCCAGCACCGGCACGCCAAGTTCCTGGGCCTTGGTCAGCTTGCTGCCGGCATCCTCGCCCGCCACCAGATAGGCCGTCTTCTTGGACACCGAGCCGCTGACCTTCCCGCCGGCGGCCAGGATGCGGCGGGTCGCCTCGTCGCGGGTCCAGTTCGGCATGGTGCCGGTCAGCACGAAGGTCTTGCCGGCCAGGCTGGTGCCTTCGGGCTCGGCCTCGGCTTGCGGATGCACGCCCTGCTGGGCGAGCTGCTCGACGATCTCGCGGTTGTGCGGCTCGGCGAAGAAACGCCGGATCGAGCCCGCCACCACGCCGCCCACGTCGGGCACGGCCAGCAGCGCTTCTTCGCTGGCGTCCATGATGCGCTCCATGCTGCCGAAATGGCGGGCCACGTCACGGGCCGTCGTCTCGCCCACATGGCGTATGCCCAGCGCGAACAGCAACCGGCCCAGGGCCGGACGACGCGCCTGGTCGATGGCCGCCACCAGGTTTTCAGCCGATTTCTTGCCCATGCGCTCGAGCGCCGCCAGTTCGAACGCCGTCAGGCTGTAGATATCGGCCAGCGACTTGACGCGATCGGCGTCGACCAGCTGGTCGATCAGCTTCTCGCCCAGGCCTTCGATATCCAGCGCCTTGCGTCCGGCGGCATGCAGCAAGGTCTGCTTGCGCTGGGCGGCGCAGAACAGCCCGCCCGTGCAGCGGGCGATGGCCTCGCCCTCGGGGCGCTCGATCGCCGAGCCGCAGATCGGGCAGGCGGTCAGCATGACGAATTCGCGCGCGTCGGCCGGCCGCTTTTCCAGCACGGGCCCCACCACCTCGGGGATGACGTCGCCGGCGCGCCGCACGATCACGGTATCGCCGATGCGCACATCCTTGCGGCGGATCTCGTCTTCGTTGTGCAGGGTGGCGTTGGTGACCGTCACCCCGCCGACGAACACCGGCGCCAGGCGCGCCACGGGCGTGATCGCGCCCGTGCGGCCCACCTGGACCTCGATGCCGAGCAACTGCGTGACGGCCTCCTCGGCCGGAAACTTGTGCGCCAGCGCGAAGCGCGGCGCGCGCGCGACGAAACCCAGCACGCGCTGCGACGGCAAGGCGTCGACCTTGTAGACCACGCCGTCGATGTCGTAGGGCAGATCGGCGCGCAGCGTGCCGACCCGCTCATAGAACGCCAGCAGGCCGTCGGCGCCACGCTCCCGGTGGTTGTGCCGCAGATTGACCGGCAAGCCCAGTTCGGCCAGCCAGTCCAGCATGCCGCCATGCGTGTCGCGCGGCAGCGTGGACGCCACGCGCACGCCCGGCGCGGGCTCGTCGAAGCGCGTCGGCATGCCCGCGGGCAGGCCATGGACTTCGCCCCAGCTATAGGCGAAGAAACGCAGCGGCCGCTGCGCCGTGATGCGCGGATCGAGCTGGCGCAGGCTGCCGGCCGCGGCATTGCGCGGGTTGACGAACACTTTCTCGCCGCGCGCGGCCTGCGCACGGTTCAGGGCCTCGAATTCGGCGCGGTTCATCAGGACTTCGCCGCGCACCTCGAGGACCCGCGGCGCGCCATGCAGGCGCAGCGGCACCCCCTTGATGGTGCGGATGTTGGCCGTGACGTCCTCGCCGGTCTGCCCGTCGCCGCGCGTGGCGGCCTGGGCCAGCCGGCCATCCTCGTAGCGCAGGCTGATGGCCAGGCCGTCCAGCTTGAGCTCGCAGAAGTACTCGACCTGCTGGTCCAGGCCCAGCAGGCCCGCGCCGCGCAGGGTGTCGGCCACGCGCTTGTCGAAGGCGCGCACGTCCTCTTCGTCGAAAGCATTGCCCAGCGACAGCATGGGCACGGCGTGGCGCACGCTGCCGAATTCGGCCAGCGGCGCGGCGCCCACGCGCTGCGTGGGCGAATCGGGCGTGACCAGTTCGGGGTGCTGGGCCTCCAGCGCCTGCAGGTCGCGCATGAGCGCGTCGTACTCGGCGTCCGGAACGCTGGGATCGTCGTGGACGTAGTAGCGGATGTTGTGCTGCTCGATCTCGGCCCGCAGGCGCGCGATCGCTTGCTGCGGCGTGGGACCTGCCTGCGCCATTATGCAAATACTCGCTGCGCCCGCGCGCTGCCGGCCGGCAGGCCGGCCTGGTCGAGCTGCTCGAACAAGACCTGCAGGCGCTCGTCGATGACCGCGTCGGCGCCATCCTGCAAGGGCCGGCCCTGGTCGTCGACCAGTTCGGCGCGCAGGCGGGCGGCCAGGTCGCGGCCCACGTCGACCATGCGGCCGAAGGCCCGCTGGTCCGCCGGGCTGCACGGCACGTCCAGCAGCAGGTACAGGCGTTCGATGCCGCCCATGCCGGCGTCGAACGCCGCGCCATCGGCGCGCGACAGCGTGAAGCGCACCGCGCCATTGTCGGCCAGCCAGGCCAGCCGCGCCCCATCGGCGGCAAAGCCGAGGTCGCGCGCCACCGCCAGCACCTCGGCGGCCGGCTGCGCAACGCCCAGCAGCAGCGTCAGGCCGACCTGGGTATCCAGCGCGGCGCAGGTATCGTCCAGCCGGGCCGCCTGTTCCAGCACTTCCTGCTGGTCGGGGCCCTCGACGCTGGCCTCGAAGCGGTCGGCCAGGTCCTGCGCGCGCGCCCAGGCCTGCGACCATTCGATGGCGGTCAGCGGGCCGCTGCGGTTGGCCAGCAACACGGCCAGCTGCATGCTGGCATAGGATTCCTCGGGATGGATGCGGGCGCGATGGCGTTGCTCGGCCGTGGCGGCGAACACGCGCAGGGGCTTGCGGCCCGCCTGCCGCAGCGACTGCAGATAAGGCAGCAGGTCGGCGCCGCGCACCGGCTCGCTGAAATGGATTTCAATCACGACCTCGCAGGCGGGATCGGGCTCTTCCTGGTCGTCGGTGTCCGGATTGGCGGGCGCGGGGGCCGGCGCGGCGCCCGCCGCGGCGCCGCCCATGCCGGGTTCACGGCGGGCCGAGCCCGCCGCGGCGCGATCCTGCGCGCCCGCGCCAAGCAGGGGATCCTGCTCGGTCGAGGGGAAATGGGCCTGCATCCTGCGGCGCACCCGGCGGTCCTGCCACCAGTTAAAGCCCAGCACCAGCAATATGAGCAGGACACCAAGGGCAATCAGCCCGATCTGCAAATCACTCATGAGAACATCCCGCGCCTAAGGCAGCGCAAATCCGAAATATGGGTTTCAGGCTTCGGCGGCCATTTGCACGGCCGAGTCTATATCCACAGCAACAATACGCGATACGCCCTGCTCCTGCATCGTCACGCCAATCAGTTGCTTGGCCATCTGCATGGCGATCTTGTTGTGCGAGATGAACAGGAACTGGGTCTGCTCGCTCATGTTGCTGACCAGGTTGGCGTAGCGTTCGGTATTGGCGTCATCCAGCGGCGCGTCGACCTCGTCGAGCAGGCAGAACGGCGCGGGATTGAGCTTGAACAACGCGAACACCAGGGCCGTGGCCGTCAAGGCCTTCTCGCCCCCGGACAACAGGTGGATGGTGCTGTTGCGCTTGCCCGGCGGCTGGGCCATCACCTGGACGCCCGCGTCGAGGATTTCGTCGCCGGTCATGGTCAGCTTGGCCTCGCCGCCGCCGAACAGCTTGGGGAACAGCTCGCCGAAATGGCGATTGACCGTATTGAAGGTCTCCTGCAGCAGCTCGCGGGTTTCGCGGTCGATCTTGCGGATGGCGTCCTCGAGGGTCTCCATGGCCGTCAGAAGATCCTGCTGCTGGGCGTCGAGGAAAGTCTTGCGTTCGCGCGAGGTATTCAGTTCGTCCAGGGCGGCCAGGTTGACCGGCCCCAGCGCGTCGACCTGGCGCGAAATGCGGCCCACCTCGGACTGCAGCCAACTGGCCTTGCGCCACTCGTCGGGCATCCCGGCCAGCTCCCGCGCCAGCGTCTCGCGGTCGACCTCGCGGGCGTTGAGCTGCTCGGTGAACTGCTCCTCGGCCAGGCGGGCAGCCTGCTCCTGCAGCTGCAGTTCGGTGATGCGGGCGCGCAGCGGCTCGAGCGCGCGCTCCTGTTGCATGCGCTCCTCGTCGGCGCCGCGCATCAGGGCCGACAGGTTGTCCAGCTCCTGGCGCGCGCGCGTCAGCGCTTCTTCGCGCTCGGCGCGCAATTCCAGGGCATCCTGCAGGCCGGCCTGCGAGGCCGAGGCGTCCAGGTCGACCAGGTCGGTTTCGAGCTGCTGCAGCTCGGTGCCGGCGCGCTGGCTCTGGTCGGCGGCCAGTTGCCGGTTGCGCTGCAGGTCGGTGATGCGTACCTGGACGCCGCGCTCGGCGAACTCGGCCTCCTGGGCGGCGCGCTCCAGCTCGCGCAGCCGGGCGCGGGCGGCGTCGGCCTGGGCAGACAGGGTTTCGCCGTCGATCTCGGCGTCGGAGAAACGCGATTGGTGCTCGGCCAGTTCGCCGTCGAGCGCCTCGAAGCGCACTTCGGCCTCCTCGCGGGTGGCGCGCAGGTCTTCCTCGTGCGCCGCGAGTTCTTCGAGATCCTGGCGCAGGCGGGCGGCCCGCTCGCCGGACTGCTCGGCCTGCTGCTGCAGGCGCGAATGCTCGAGCTGGATATCGTGCACGCGCCGGGTGACTTCGGCCACCCGCTGGCGCGCCGGCGCGATGGCCTGCGACACCTGCTGCCAGGCCGCCTCGGCGCGCGCCACGGCGGCGCGGGCCTGGTCGGCGATCAATTGCTGCGCCTTGATCTCGCGCTGCAGGTTTTCGATTTCCTGCTGCCGCGCCAGCAGCCCGGCCTGCTCGGAATCGGGCGCGTAGAAACGTACGCTGCAGGCATCGACCAGATGGCCGGCCTGGACGACGTAGGCGGCGCCGGCCGGCAGGCTGGCGCGCCCGCCCAGGGCCTGGGTAAGGTCGGTGGCGATATACAGGCCGGCCAGCCACTGGTTGAGCAGCGTGCGCAGGTCGGGGTCGGTGACCCGCAGCAGGCTGGCCAGCGGCGTCAGGCCCTGCGGGGCGGCCGGCGCGGGCGCGGCGACCGGCATCTGGTAGAACGCCAGGCGGGCCGGCGGCGCGTCGTCGGCAAAGGCGCGCGCCCAGTCCAGGCTGCGCACCTCGAGCGCGGCCATGCGCTCGCGCAGCGCGGCTTCCAGGGCGGTTTCCCAGCCCGGCTCGATATGCAGCTTCTGCCACAGGCGGCCCAGGCCGGCCAGTTCGTGCTTGGCCAGCCACGGTTCCAGCGCGCCCTGCTTCTGGACATCCTCCTGCAGCTTGACCAGCGCCGCCAGGCGGGCCTCGAGCCGGGCCAGGCCCTGGGCGTCCTGCTGGGCGGCGGCCTGGGCGCGGCTGCGCTCGGCGTCGGCCTCGGGCACGCGCCCTTCCAGGCTGGCCAGTTCGGCCTGCGCCGCCTCGAGCTGGTCCTCGCCGGCCAGGCGGTCGCCGGCCAGCTGTTCCAGCCGTTCGGGATCGGGCGTATGCAGTTCGCGCAGTTCCTGCTGCAGGCGCTCGCGGCGCTGCTCCAGCGTTTGCAACTGGCGGTCGGCGTCGCGCTGGGTCTGGGCCACCAGGGCCAGGTTCTGCTCGACGCGCGCCAGGGCGGCGCGCATGTCGTCGCGCCCGGCCGCGGCGTCACGCACCCGGGCCTCGATGGCCGGCAGGCCGGCCTGGGCGTCCTCGGCCGCGGCGCGCGCCTCTTCGGTGCGCGCCGCGCCGGCGGCCAGGTCTTCCTCGGCCAGGGCGATCTGTTCGGTACAGTGTTCCTGCTGGGTGTTCCACTCGGCGATCTGGGCCTGCAGCTGTTCGCGGCGCGCCTGCAGGCGGTTGCGCGAATCGACCACATGGCGGATCTCGGCCTCCAGGCGGCTGACCTGGGCATTGGCCTCGTACAGCTGGCCCTGGGCCGCGTGCACGGCGTCGCTGGCGGCGTAATGCGCCTGGCGGCGCGATTCCAGCTCGGCCTCGCCGGCCCGCAGGCCGGCGATGGCGGACTCCAGATCGTTCTGGGCCCGCACCATGTCCTGATTCTTGCGCTCGCGCTCGTCGCGGGCGCCGGTTTCCTTCAGCAGCCACAGCGCAAACTGCTTTTTCTCGCCGTCGGCCTGCAGTTCACGGTATTTGCGCGCCACCTCGGCCTGGGCCTCCAGCTTGTCGAGCTGGCTGCCCAGTTCGCGCAGGATGTCCTCGACCCGGGTCAGGTTCTCGCGCGTATCGGACAGGCGGTTCTCGGTTTCGCGGCGGCGCTCCTTGTAGCGCGACACGCCGGCCGCCTCTTCGAGGAAGACCCGCAGCTCTTCGGGGCGGGCCTCGATCAGGCGGTTGATCATGCCCTGCCCGATGATGGCGTAACCGCGCGCCCCCAGGCCGGTGCCCAGGAAGATGTCGTGGATGTCGCGCCGCCGGACCTGCTGGTTGTTGACGTAATAGCTGCTGGTGCCGTCGCGCGTCAGAACGCGGCGCACCGCGATTTCCGAATAGGCGCTCCACTGGCCCGCGGCCCGCCCTTCGGTATTGTCGAATACCATTTCGACCGAGGCGCGGGCAGCCGGCTTGCGGTTGCCGGAGCCATTGAAGATGACGTCCTGCATCGACTCGCCGCGCAGTTCGGACGCCTTGGCTTCGCCCAACACCCAGCGCACGGCGTCGATGATGTTCGACTTGCCGCAGCCGTTGGGGCCCACCACGCCCACCAGTTGGCTGGGCACGGGGATCACGGTTGGATCGACGAAAGACTTGAAGCCGGCGAGTTTTAGCTGGGTGAGACGCACAGTACGATGACGGACGGGGTAGGTTGAACGAGGGGCGTTGAACGGACCTGCCGCACACAATAGGCGATGCGACCCCCAGGAGGGCCGATCCAAGGCCCGTATGATACCCCAGGAGGTTAGCGCCCATCGTGAGCAAAGGTGAGCCTGGGGCAAACGCGAAGCGCCGGCCGGCCGGACCGGGCGCTATACTCGCTGACACTTTTTTTCGCCAATACGGTCAATCGGACAGTGCCAGCCGCTCGGGCAGGCAGCGGGGACATTCTTGAAACGCGGGTTTTATCTGGTCATGGCCGCGCAGGCCTTCTCATCCCTGGCAGACAACGCACTGTTCATCGCGGCGATCGCCTTGATCCTGGAGTTGAGCGGGCCCGACTGGATGGCGCCCATGATGAAGTGGTCCTTCGCCCTGGCCTACGTGGTGCTGGCCGCGTTCGTCGGCGCCTTCGCCGACTCGTTCCCCAAGGGCCGGGTGATGTTCATCACCAACGCGCTCAAGGTCGCCGGCTGCCTGCTGATGTTCTCGTACGCCAGCATCGGCGTGCCCGCCGCCTACCAGACCTACCTGGTCTGCGCGGCCTACGGGCTGGTCGGCGTCGGCGCGGCCGCCTACTCGCCGGCCAAGTACGGCATCGTCACCGAAATGCTGCCGCCCGACCTGCTGGTAAAGGGAAACAGCTGGATCGAAGGGCTGACCGTGCTGTCCATCATCATCGGCACGGTGCTGGGCGGCGTGCTCATTTCCCCCCATGTCTCGAGCGTGCTGCTCGCCCACCCCTGGCTGAACAAGCTGGTCCATACGCCGGCGGAAGCCGCCATCCTGGTCATCGCGCTGGTCTACGTCATCGCCGCGCTGTGCAACCTGCTGATCCCGCCCACGCACGTGCGCTACCCCCCGCAGCAGCGCAACCCCTTCAAGCTGGTGCGCGTGTTCAGCGGCTACGTGTGCGTGCTGTGGCGCGACAAGCTGGGCCAGATCTCGCTGGCCGTGACCACGCTGTTCTGGGGCGCCGGCGCCACGCTTCAGCTGATCGTGATCGAATGGGGCCGCAGCCACCTGGGCTATCGCCTGGACCAGGCTTCGGTGCTGATGGGCGTGGCGGCGGTAGGAACGGTGGTCGGCTCCATCCTGGCCGGCCGCATTCCGCTGCGCAAGGCGCTGTCGGTGCTGCCGGTCGGCGCGGCCATGGGCCTGGTGGTGCTGCTGATGCCGCTGGTCTATTCGCCCTGGAGCGTCTACCTGCTGCTGCTGGTCACCGGCGGCCTGGCCGGCTTTTTCGTCGTTCCCATGAACGCCCTGCTGCAGCACCGCGGCCACGTGCTGCTGTCGGCAGGCCACTCGATCGCGGTGCAGAACTTCAACGAGCAGCTCAATATCCTGCTGATGGTCGCCATCTATACGGTGCTGCTGTGGCTGGAACTGCCCATCAACATCATCATCGTCATCTTCGGGCTGATCGTCACCATCCTGATGGTGGTGTTCATCCGCTGGAGCCGCCGCAACCTGTCGGCCGATCCCGCCCTGCGCGAGCAGATCGGCCAGGAAGGCCACGGCAAGGCCCTCGACTCGGCCCACTGAGGGCCGTCCGCCGCCGCTCAGGCGCGCGCGGCCAGCAGCAGGTCCTGCCAGGCGCGCGCTTTCTCCGCCGGACTGCGCAACAGGTAGGCCGGGTGGTAGCTGACCACCACCGGAATCGACCGCCCCTCGTCGGTCTGCAGGCTGTGCATGCGGCCGCGCAAATTGCCTATCGTGGCCTCGGTGCCCAGCAGCGTCTGGGCCGCGAACCGGCCCAGCACCAGGATGCGCTCCGGGTTCAGCAGGGAAATCTGGCGCCGCAGGTAGGGATTGCAGGCGGCGATTTCCTCGGGCTTGGGATTGCGGTTGCCGGGCGGGCGGCACTTGATGACGTTGGCGATGAACACGTCGCGCTCGCGGCTCATGCCCACCGACTGCAGCATCGCATCCAGCAGCTTGCCCGAGCGGCCGACGAATGGCAGCCCCTGGCGATCTTCCTGCTCGCCGGGCGCCTCGCCCACCACCATCCAGCGGGCCGGCTGGGCGCCCATGCCGAATACGGCGTGGCGCCGCCCCTGACACAGGCCGCAGGCGGTGCAGTCCTGCACCAGTTGCTGCAATTGCCCCAGGTCGGCGCCAGCGGCCCGCGCCGCCACGGCGGCGCGCGCGGCCTGTCCGTCAACCTCGGCGGCCGGCTCGGCGGGCCGGGGCGCGGCCAGCGGCGGGCGCGGCGCGCGGGCCGGGCCGGCCGCCGGGCCATCGGCGCGCGGCGTCATGGCCGCCGGCGGGACGGCCGGGGCCGTCGCCACGGCCGCACTGGCGGCCTCCTGGACGGCTGGCGCGGCAGGCGCGACCGCCCGGGCCGCGGGCGCCAACGGCGCCGGCAGCCAGGTTTTCTCGATGCCGATCTCGCGCAGCCAGATCCGCTGCAGCGGATTCGGGCGCGGCGCGGCCGGCACGGCGGCCTCAGGCGCGCTCATTGCCCACCATCGCTACGCCCAGGGTTTTCTGCATTACCAAAGCATCCTCGCGCTTGCCTTTACCTGCGGGATAGTAATCCTTGCGCCGGCCGATGCGCAGATAGCCGTGCCGCTCGTAGAACCGCACCGCGGCGGCGTTGGACGGCCG
The DNA here is from genome assembly GCF_002119705.1 of Bordetella genomosp. 6. Classification (NCBI taxonomy): domain Bacteria; kingdom Pseudomonadati; phylum Pseudomonadota; class Betaproteobacteria; order Burkholderiales; family Alcaligenaceae; genus Bordetella; species Bordetella genomosp. 6. The sequence goes on along the minus strand of NZ_CP021107.1, from coordinate 1,249,162 downwards.
CACCTCCAGCAGCACGCCGGCCAGGCCGCGCGCGCGCGCCTGGCGCTCGCACCAGCCCAGCATCAGGCTGCCCAGGCCTTGCCGGTGCAGATGGCGCGGCACGGCGATGACCAGCAGGTGCACCACGTCGGGCGCCGGCATCATCACGCAGAAGCCCGCCAGCCTGCCATCCTGGCGCAGCACACAGGCCGGATAGCCGGCCTGCAGCGCATCGGCGAAATTGCCGCGCGTCCACGGAAAGGACTGGACCTGCGCCTCGAGTTCGGCCACTTCGTCGAGATCGCCCTGCGCCATGGGCAGCATCTGCGTGGCGGCCAGGGCCGAGGCCGCGCGCGGGTTGCCCCCCTGCCCGCGCTCGCGCTCGGCGGTGGTGAAGGCCACCTTGTCGCGCACATACAGGGGCGCGGCCAGTTCCGCGGCCACGCCGCCGCCATCGCGCCAGGCGCGGCGCGCCAGGCGCGCCACCGCCTGGGCCTGCGGCCGCTCGGCCTGCACGCGCACCCAGCCGGGCGGCGCGGCCATGCTGGCCGCGTAGACCTGCCATGCATCGCCCGCCATGCGCACGCGCAACGCGCGGCCGGCGCGGGCCGACCAATCGCCCAGGTGGTGCACGGTCCACGGCACCACCTCGCCGGCGGCGATCAGCAGCGGCGCCTGCAGCACCTGCCACTGCCCGCCGTCGCCGCGCAGGTAGACGGCCAGGTAGACCTCTTCCATGCGGGCGTCCAGCGCCACCACGACCACGTCGTCGGCCGCCGCGCCCGAAACTTCCGCCACCGCCTCGTGCGATACGACCGGCAGGACCGGGATGCCCAGCCCCAGGGCGATGCCCTGCGCCACGCCGCACGCCACCCGCAGGCCGGTGAACCCGCCCGGCCCCTGGCCGAAGGCGACCGCCTGCAAGGCTTCGGGCGCCAGGCCGGCGCGCGCCAGCAATTCCCGTGCCATGGGCAACAGGCGTTCGGCGTGCTCCTGGGCGCCCTCGTGCTCCAGCACGGCGACGACGGGTTCGGCGCCATGCTCGGTGAGCAGGGCCACGCCGCAGCGGGAAGACGAAGTTTCGAAGGCAAGCAGGTTTAGATCCATAGGGGCGGATTGTACGAAATCGGGCGCTTCACCTAGTATGTAAGGGGGATTTCAACCGTAGCGCGCAATGTGTAATATCTTGTGAACACCCACTAGCCGCTGGTTCTTGTCACTGTTACATTTCCGGCCATGAACACGCAAAACACCACTCCTACCCGCAAGATCCTGGTCGTCGACGATGATCCCCGACTGCGCGATCTCCTGCGCCGCTATCTGTCGGAACAAGGGTTCAATGTATTCGTGGCCGAAGATGCCAAGGAAATGGGCAAACTGTGGCAACGCGAACACTTTGACCTGCTGGTTCTCGACCTGATGCTGCCGGGCGAGGATGGCCTGTCGATCTGCCGCCGCCTGCGCGGCGGCCACGACAATACTCCCATCATCATGCTGACCGCGAAGGCCGAGGAAATCGACCGGATCGTCGGCCTGGAAATGGGAGCCGACGATTACCTGTCCAAACCCTTCAACCCGCGCGAACTGCTGGCCCGCATCAATGCGATCCTGCGCCGCCGCGGCACCGAAGAGCACCCGGGCGCGCCCAGCCAGGAAAACGAGTCGATCGCCTTCGGCCCGTACGTCCTGAACCTGTCCACGCGCACCCTCACCCGCAATGGCGAGCAGGTGCCGATCACGACCGGCGAATTCTCGGTCCTGAAGGTTTTTGCCCGCCATCCCAAGATCCCGCTGTCGCGCGACAAGCTGATGGAACTGGCCCGCGGACGCGAGTACGAGGCGTTCGACCGCAGCCTGGATGTGCAGATTTCGCGTCTGCGCAAATTGATCGAACCCAACCCGTCCAAACCCGTTTTCATCCAAACCGTCTGGGGCCTGGGATACGTTTTCGTTCCGGATGGCGGCAGTTGACCTGATGGCCCGCCCCGGGCAGGAGCGCCGTCTCGTGCCCCGCATGCGCAGACTGTTCAGAAATCTGACCTCGCGGTTGCGTCTCGGCCTGTTCGGACGCACCTTTCTGCTGCTCGCGGCACTGATGCTGGTCAGCCTGGGCGCCTGGCTGCAAGTATTCTTCAGCATGGAGCTGGGACCGCGCGCCAATCAAATGGCGCAGCGGGTGATCACGGCCGTCAATATCACGCGTACGGCCCTGGTCTATTCGCATACGGACGAACGCAGCAAGCTGCTGCTGGACCTGGCCACCAACGAAGGCATCCAGGTCTACCCGCGCGAGCTCACCGACTTCACCGAGGCGCTGCCCGACGACGACTACTGGCAACGGGTCGCGCAGCATATCCGCGTGCGCTTCGGGCCGGAAACGCAGATCGCCTGGGGGGTCAACCAGGTACCGGGCTTCTGGGTCAGTTTCCAGATCGACCAGGACCTGTACTGGCTGGTCTTCGAGCGCGAACAGATCGGCCTGACCGGCGGCATCGAATGGCTGGGCTGGGGCGCGACGGCGCTGCTGCTCTCGCTGGTCGGCGCGGCCGTCAGCGTGGGGTTCGTCAACCGGCCGCTGTCGCGGCTGGCGCGCGCCGCCCAGGTGCTCTCGCGCGGCGAAACGCCCGCGCCGCTGCCCGAGCAGGGGCCGCTGGAAATCCGCGACCTGAACGCCTCGTTCAACCGCATGGCCAAGGATCTGCGGCAGGCCGAGGCCGATCGCGAACTCATGCTGGCCGGCATTTCCCACGACCTGCGCACGCCGCTGGCGCGCATGCGCCTGGAAATCGAGATGAGCGGCGTCTCGGAAGACGCCCGCCAGGCCATCGACGAGGACCTCGGCCAGATCGACCACAGCATCGGGCAGTTGATGGAATACGCGCGCCCGGCCGGGACCCTGCCCCAGCTCGCCACCGACATCTCGTCGGTGCTGGCCGAGCTGTACGAGCGCGAGCGCAGCCATACCGCCTCGCTGGGCGGCGAGCTGGAAGCCTCGATCGATCCGGGCCTGCGGGCGCGCATCACGGCGCTGGATCTCAAGCGCATCGTCAGCAACCTGATCGAGAACGCGCGCCGCTACGGCCGCTCGTCCGACGGGCTGGCTCACCTGGCCATCAGCGTGCACTCGGAAGGCAACATCCTGGCGATCGAAGTGGCCGACCGCGGCCCCGGCATCGCCCCCGAGGAAGTCGACCGTCTGCTGCGCCCGTTTTCGCGCGGAGAGGCGGCCCGCACCGGCGTCAGCGGCGCGGGCCTGGGCCTGGCGATCGTCGAGCGTCTGCTCAAGCACGTGGGCGGCTCGCTGCGCATGCTGCCGCGCCCGGGCGGCGGCCTGATCGCACGGATAGAGTTACCCAAAGCCAAGTTTAGAAATTATCAATTAGACAGCGAAAACCAATAGCGTAGAATTTAGGGTTTGAGGCCTTGCCTGCCTTAATTCCACCAACAACTTACTGGGAGCACCACATGAAAACTGTTGGCGACAAACTCGAGCCTTTCAAGGTCACCGGCGTCAAGCCCGGCTTCAACCAGCATGAAGAAAACGGCGTTTCGGCTTTCGAGGACATCACCGAAAGCTCCTTCCCCGGCAAGTGGAAAGTGATCTATTTCTACCCGAAGGACTTCACCTTCGTGTGCCCGACCGAAATCGTCGGCTTCAACAAGCTGGCCAAGGATTTCGAAGACCGCGACGCCGTCCTGCTGGGCGGCTCGACCGACAACGAATTCGTCAAGCTGGCCTGGCGCCGTGAGCACCCGGACCTGAACAAGCTGGGCCACTACCAGTTCGGCGACACCACCGGTGCGCTGATCGACCAGCTGGGCGTGCGTGAGAAGGGTGCCGGCGTTGCGCTGCGCGCCACCTTCATCGTCGACCCCGACAACACGATCCAGCACGTTTCGGTGAACAACCTGAACGTCGGCCGCAACCCTGAAGAAGTGCTGCGTCTGCTCGACGGCCTGCAAACCGACGAGCTGTGCCCGTGCAACCGTTCGGTTGGCGGCGCCACGCTGTAATTTCCCCGGCCCGGCTCGTCCGGGCTTTCATTGCTCCAGACTATAGGGAAAAACTATGGAATTCCTTTCTACCATCAAGGATCAACTGCCGGATTGGGCCAAGGACATTCGCCTGAATCTGGATGCCGTGATTGCACGCTCCACCCTGGCGCCGGAAGACGCCCTGGGCGCCGCGCTGTCGGCCGCGTTCGCCGCGCGCAGCCAGGTGCTGATCGACGCCTTCAAGGGCGCGCTGTCGGAGACCGACGCCAATGCCGCCCTGACCGCATCGGCGCTGATGGGCATGAACAATACCTGGTATCCGTACGTAGAAATGACGGGCGACGCCCAGTTGAAGAGCCTGCCGGCCCAGCTGCGCATGAATGCCTACGCCACCCATGGCGGCGTGGACAAGAAGCGCTTCGAGCTGTTCGCGCTGGCCGCCTCGATCATCGGCAAGTGCCATTTCTGCGTGCAGTCGCACTATGAAAACCTGAAGAAGGACGGCCTGACCGTCGAACAGCTGCGCGACGCGGGCCGTATTGCCGCCGTCGTCAACGCAGCCGCCCTGGCGCTGGCCGCACAGGGCAAATAACGCCCCCCGCGACGCGCCGGCCTCCCCCGCCGGCGGCCGCAGCCGGCCCCTGCATGGGGCCGGCACTCATTCCCGCCCCTCTCCCAGGCGCCGCCACTCGCGCGGCGAGCACCCCAACGCCCGATTGAACATGGCCGTGAACGCGCTCGGACTCTGATAGCCGAGATCCAGCGCCACGTCGGTGATCGCCTGGCCGTCGCCCAGCCGCCGCACGGCGTCCAGCAGGCGGGCCTGCTGGATCCAGCGCGCGAAGCTCAGGCCCGTTTCGTCGAGAAAATGCCGGTACAGCGTGCGCGCGCTGATCTTCAGCCGGCGCGCCTGCGCCTGGGCGCTGTCGAATGCCGACAGGTCGGCCAGCGCCCGCTCGCACAGGCTGCGCAAGGCCGTGCTTTCGGGCAGCGGCAGATCGAGGCCGCAGCGCGGCAGCCGCCGCAGTTCGGCCACCATCAGGGCGCAGAGCAGGCCATATTCCTCGTCCAGCGCGCCGTCGCTGGCCTCGTGCCGCTGAGGGGCGTCGCGCGTGGACGGCGCATCGGCGCTGGCGCGCACCACCAGCTCGCGCATCAGCGTGGTCATGTCCAGCACGGCGCAATCGTCGGGCATGCCCCGCACCAGCGCGGCGTCGATGTACAAGGACCGCATGTCGACCGCGCTGCTCATGCGGATCTCGTGCACGGTGCGCGCCGGGATCCACAACGCGCGCATCGGCGGCACCACCCACAGCCGGCGCCGCGTCGCGACTCGCATCACCCCCGACGAGCCGCACAGGAACTGCGCGCGATCATGCCAGTGCGGCTTGACGTGCGCGTCGGCCGGGTAGCGGTTGCGCCGCGTGACGACGGCCGGCGCGCGCGCATGGGCAACCGAGATGGCCTCGGCGGCGGGTTTGTCCATTTCTCGATAGTTTTGGTCAAATTCAAGAAGGACAGAATAACGCAGCCGGCGCACACTGGCATGCATCCTCACTACGACACCTTCGCCATGGACGCTCCCGCAGCCAGCACGCCCGCCCCGCCCGCCGCCTTCCCGCGCAGCGTCACGCTGCTGCTGAACGTCGCGCACGCGCTGGACCATATGTTCCTGCTGATCTTCGCGGCGGCGGTCGCGGCCATCGCGGCCGACTTCGGCTTTGCGCGCTGGGAGGACCTCATGCCCTTCGGCGTGGCGGCCTTCTTCCTGTTCGGACTGGCCTCCTGGCCGGCCGGCCGCCTGGGCGACCTGTGGGGCCGGCGCCGCATGATGCTGCTGTTCTTCTTCGGCCTGGGCGCGGCCGCGCTGCTGTGCGCACTGACCCGCAACGCCTGGCAACTGGCCGGCGCGATGGCGCTGATCGGCGCGTTCGCCGCCATCTACCATCCGGTGGGCATTCCCATGATCGTGCAGCACGCGGCCAATCCGGGCGCGGTCATCGGCGTCAACGGGCTGGCCGGCAACCTGGGGGTGGCCCTGGCGGCGCTGGTGACCGGCGTGCTGGTCCAGTGGCTGGGATGGCGGGCGGCGTTCGCGGTGCCCGGGCTGCTGTCGATCGCCTGCGGCCTGCTGTTCATGCGCGTATGCCCCGCCGAGGACGAGCCGCCGGCCCGCCGCAAGAGCCGCGCCAGCGTGACGCTCGACCCGCGCCAGCTGGCGCGGGCGTTCGCGGTCATGACGGCCGCCGCCGTCACCGGCAGCCTGCTGTTCAACTTCACCACCAACGGCAATGCCCAGTTGCTCGACCAGCGCTTTCGCGGCATCGTCGAAGACCCGGTCGCCCTCGGCGCCATGCTGGCCTTCATCTATGTGGTGGCGTCGCTCACGCAGGTGGTGGTGGGGCGCCTGATCGACCGGGTGGCGCTCAAGCCGCTGTACCTGTGCATGGCGCTGGCGCAGATCCCGCTGCTGGCCTGGGCGGCCGTGGCGCAGGGCTGGGCCCTGTTTGCCGCGCTGCTGGGAGCCATGGTGTTCATTTTCGGCGCGATCCCGTTCACCGACGCGATGATCGTGCGCTACGTGGACGATCGCAGCCGCTCGCGCGTGGCCGGCATGCGGCTGACAGTGTCGTTCGGCGTCAGTTCGCTGGCGGTTTGGCTGCTGGGGCCGGTGGTCAAGCAGGCGGGTTTTGGCACCCTGTTCGCCGGCATGGCCGTCATCGCCGCCTGCACCGCCACCATGGTGCTGCTGCTGCCCGGCGAGCGGCCCGAGCCGCAAGGCGCTCCGGCCGCCTAGCGGCCGGCCCTAGCCGGCGCGCGCCAGCAGCACCACCACGTTGGCGGCGATGCCTTCCTTGCGGCCCAGGTAGCCCAGGCCTTCGTTGGTCTTGGCCTTGATGTTGACTGCGCCGGCCTCCAGCGCCAGATCGGCGGCGATATTGGCCACCATGGCGGCCGCATGCGGGCCGATCTTGGGCGCCTGCGCATGGATGGTCGCGTCGACGTTGACCGGCGCCCAGCCCGCCGCGCGGACCTTGTCGAATGCCGCGCGCAGCAGCACCCGGCTGTCGGCGCCACGGTAGGCCGGATCGGTATCGGGAAAATGGCGGCCGATATCGCCCAGGCCGGCCCCGCCCAGCAGGGCGTCGGTCACCGCGTGCAACAGGACATCGGCATCGGAATGCCCCAGCAGGCCATGCGTGTGGGCGATGGTGACGCCCCCGATGATCAAGGGCCGGCCTTCGACCAGCGCGTGCACATCGAAGCCCTGCCCCACGCGAAACGGGATATTCATAGCCATTTTTCCATCAGTTCGAAATCATCGGGCCAGGTCACCTTGAAATTGCGCAGCGCGCCCGCCACCAGGCGCGGGGCGTGGCCGGCCGCCTCCACCGCCGACGCCTCGTCGGTCACGGCCAGGCCGGCCGCCCGCGCGTGCGCCAGCGCGTCGCGCAGCAAGCCGGCGCGAAACATCTGCGGCGTCTGGGCCAGCCACAGCCCGTCGCGATCGACGGTGCGCGATACGCGCTGCCCGCCCGCCTTGACGGTATCGGCCACCGGCAGGGCCAGCAGGCCGCCGACCGCGTCGCCCAGGCAGGCGTCGATCAGGCGCGCCAGCGCCTGGGCCGGCAATCCCGGACGGGCGGCGTCGTGCACCAGTACCCAGTCGTCGGCGGCCGCCCCGCTGTCGGCCAGGGCCGCGGCCACCGTGTCGGCGCGGGTCGGGCCGCCGCATGGGCGCCATACCGTACGCGGCAGGCCAGCCAGCGCCTGCTCGACCCAGCCGTCGCCGGCGCTGACCGCCACGCGCACCTGGGCGATGCGCGGATCGGCCAGCAGGGCGCGCACCGCGTGGCGCAGCATGGGCTGCCCGGCCAGCGGGCGATATTGTTTCGGAACGGCCGCCTCGCCGGGCAGGCTGGCGCGCGCGCCGATGCCGGCGGCCGGCACGATGGCAATCAGGGACTCGGACATGTTGCGGTGATTTTATAATCTTTGCCCTGATGCCTGATCTCACTCCGCCCGCCGTGCCCATCCCCGCCACCGCCACCACCCTGTCCGCCCTCAAGCCGGGAGCGCGCTTTACGCAGCCCCGCCCGCCCGGATCCGGAGACGGATGGCTGCTGGCGGACCTGGCTCGCCAGGCCGGCAAGCCGCTGGTGGTGCTGACGGCCGACCCGCTGGAAGCCCAGCGGCTGGCCGATGAAATCCCGCAATTCGCGCCCGAACTGCGCGTGCGCCAGTTGCCCGACTGGGAAACCCTGCCCTACGACGCGTTCTCGCCCCACCAGGACCTGATCTCGCAACGCCTGCGCACGCTGCACGCGCTGATGAACCAGGGCGTGGACATCCTGACCGTGCCGGTCACCACCGCCTTGTACCGCCTGGCGCCGCCCGCCTTCCTGGCCGCGTATACGTTTTCGTTCAAGCAGAAGGACCGGCTCGACGAAGCGGCCCTGCGCGCGCAGCTGACGCTGGCCAACTACAGCCACGTCACCCAGGTCACGGCGCCGGGCGAATTCTGCCTGCGCGGCGGCCTGATCGACCTGTTTCCCATGGGTTCGGTGGTGCCGTACCGGCTGGACCTGTTCGACGACGAAATCGAATCGATCCGCAGCTTCGACGTCGACACGCAGCGCAGCCTGTATCCGGTGGGCGAAGTGCAGTTGCTGCCCGGCCGCGAGTTCCCCATGGACGAAGAGGCGCGCAATCGCTTCCGGGCGCGGTTTCGCGAAGTGTTCGAAGGCGATCCTTCCCGCGCCCTGCCATACAAGGACATCGGCAACGGCATCGCGTTCGCCGGCATCGAGTACTACCTGCCCCTGTTCTTCGAGCAGACCTCCACCCTGTTCGATTACCTGGCGGCCGACACGGTCACCGTCACGCTGGGCGACATCGACGACGCCATGCAGCGCTTCGCCCATGACACCCGCAGCCGCTACGACTTTCTCAAGGTCGACCGCGAACGGCCGGTGCTGCCGCCGGACGCCCTGTTCCTCGACCATGAGGCGCTGTTCGCGCGCCTGAAGGATTTCCCGCGCCTGGCCTTGACGGCGGAACGCCCGCACCCGGACTTCGCCGCCGCGCCCGACGTCGCCGTGGCGCGCCGCGCCGACGACCCCGTGGCTCGTCTGCGCGCCCTGCTCGCGCAGACCCAGGACCGCGTGCTGCTGTGCGCCGACTCGGCCGGCCGGCGCGAGACGCTGGCGCAGATGCTGGGCGAACACGGCCTGGCGCCCGAGACCCAGGCCGATTCGATCCAGGCCTTCCTGGACGACGGCGCGCGTTTCGGCCTGGCCGTGGCGCCGCTGTCGGCCGGTTTCGGCGTGCCGGGTGGCGCCCTGCTGTTCCTGACCGAGAACGATCTCTACCCCGGCCATGCCGGCGCCACGCGGCGCGGCAAGCGCACCCAGGAACGCACCAGCAACGTCGAAGCCATGGTGCGCGACCTGGCGGAGCTGCGCGCCGGCGACCCGGTGGTGCACGCCCAGCACGGCATCGGCCGCTACCACGGGCTGGTCAACATGGACATGGGCGAAGGCGAGATGGAGTTCCTGCATCTCGAATACGCCAGCGGCAGCACGCTGTACGTACCGGTGTCGCAGCTGCATGTCATCGCCCGCTACAGCGGCGCCGACCCGGACGCCGCCCCCCTGCACCAGCTCGGCTCGGGCCAGTGGGACAAGGCGCGCCGCAAGGCCGCCAGACAGGTGCGCGACACCGCGGCCGAACTGCTGGCCCTGTATGCGCAACGCGCCGCCCGCGAAGGCTATGCCTTCAAGCTGCCCATGAGCGATTACGAGGCCTTCGCCGAAGGCTTCGGCTTCGAGGAGACGCCCGACCAGTCGGCCGCCATCCAGGCCGTCATCATGGACATGACCTCGGGCCGTCCCATGGACCGTCTGGTGTGCGGCGACGTGGGCTTCGGCAAGACCGAGGTCGCGCTGCGCGCCGCCTTCCTGGCCGTGGCCAACGGCAAGCAGGTCGCGCTGCTGTGCCCCACCACCTTGCTGGCCGAGCAGCATGCCCAGACCTTTTCCGACCGCTTCGCCGACTGGCCGGTGCGCGTCGTGGAGCTATCGCGCTTTCGCTCCGCCAAGGAAGTGGCCGCCGCCGTCGAGGGCATCAACGACGGCCGCGTGGACATCGTCATCGGCACGCACAAGATCCTGTCCAAGGACGTGCGCTTCAAGCGGCTGGGCCTGGTCATCATCGACGAGGAACACCGCTTTGGCGTGCGCCAGAAGGAAACCCTCAAGGCGCTGCGCGCCGAGGTCGACGTGCTGACCCTGACGGCCACCCCGATCCCGCGCACGCTGGGCATGTCGCTGGAAGGGATCCGCGACTTCTCCGTGATCGCCACGGCGCCGCAGAAGCGGCTGGCCATCAAGACCTTCGTGCGGCGCGAGGACGGCAGCACCATACGCGAAGCGCTGCTGCGCGAGCTCAAGCGCGGCGGCCAGGTGTATTTCCTGCACAACGAGGTCGAGACCATCCACAACCGGCGGGCGCGCCTGGAAGAACTGGTGCCCGAGGCCCGCATCGCGGTCGCCCACGGCCAGATGCCCGAGCGCGAGCTGGAACAGGTGATGAAGGGCTTCTACCAGCAGCGCTACAACGTGCTGCTGTGCACCACCATCATCGAGACCGGCATCGACATCCCGACCGCCAACACCATCGTCATCCACCGCGCCGACCGCTTCGGCCTGGCGCAGCTGCACCAGCTGCGCGGCCGCGTCGGGCGCTCGCACCACCAGGCCTACGCGTATCTGCTGACGCCGGGCGAGGATGCCATCACGAACAACGCCAAGAAGCGCCTTGAAGCCATCCAGGCCATGGAAGAACTCGGCTCGGGCTTCTACCTGGCCATGCACGACCTGGAAATCCGCGGCACCGGCGAAATCCTGGGCGACTCGCAATCGGGCAACATCCAGGAAGTGGGCTTCTCGATGTACAACGAGATGCTCAACGAAGCGGTGCGGGCGCTGAAGGCGGGCGAGGAGCCCGACCTGGACGCGCCGTTCAACCTGGCCTGCGAAGTCAACCTGCACGCGCCGGCGCTGCTGCCATCGGACTACTGCCCAGACGTGCACGGCCGCCTGGCCATCTACAAGCGCCTGTCGCATGCCGACGGCGAAGACGACCTGATCCGCATCCAGGAAGAACTTATCGACCGTTTCGGTAAACTGCCCGAAGCCGCGCAGACGCTGCTGGCCACGCACCGCCTGCGCCTGGCCGCGCAACCGCTGGGCATCGTCAAGATCGACGCCAGCGAAACGCAGGCCCTGCTGCAGTTCGGCGCCAAGACCACGGTCGACCCCTTGCGCATCATCGAGCTGGTGCAGCGCCAGCGCCATATCAAGCTGTCCGGCCAGGACAAACTGCGGGTGGAGATCAAGGCGCCTCAGATCCCCGCCCGCGCCGACGCCGTGCGCGCCGTCCTGCGCGCACTGAAATAACCGCCGCGCTCGGCGCGGCCCGGAATCCCGAACCCATGACTATTCTCCACCTCGTCATCCAGTCCCCTGCCCTGGCGGCCGAACACGCCGAACAGCTGGCGGCGCTGGCCCAGGCCCAGGGCGTGACGCGCATCAGCGCCACCGCGGCGCGCCTGCTCGACGTACAGCAGGATGCGGACACGCGCGCCCAGGTACGGCAATGGGCCGAAACGCACGGCGTCGACGCCGCCTTCGTGCCCGCGGGCCAGGCGCTGGCAGACTGCCGCATCCTGGCGATGGACATGGACTCGACGCTGATCAACATCGAGTGCATCGACGAGATCGCCGCCGTCGCCGGCGTGGGGGCCCAGGTGGCCCAGATCACGGAAGCCGCCATGCGCGGCGAAATCAAGGATTTCTCGGAAAGCCTGCGCCGCCGCGTGGCGCTCCTGGCCGGCACGCCGGCCGCCGCGCTCGAGCGCGTATACACCGAGAAGCTGCGCCTGAACCCGGGCGCCGAGCGCCTGCTGGCCAGCGTCCAGGCGGCCGGCATCAAGACCCTGCTGGTTTCCGGCGGGTTCACCTTCTTCACCGAACGGCTGCGCGAGCGCCTGGGGCTGGACCACGCCCATGCCAACACGCTGGAAATCGACGCCGACGGCAAGCTGACCGGACGCGTGCTGGGCGACATCCTCGACGGCCAGGCCAAGGCCGCGCACCTGGCCGCGCTGGCGCAGCGCCTGTCGGCGCGTCCCGAGCAGATCATCGCCATCGGCGACGGCGCCAACGACCTCAAGATGCTGGCGCGCGCCGGTTTCGCCGTCGCCTACCACGCCAAGCCCATCGTGCGCGAGCAAACGCCCTACGCCCTGAACGTATGCGGCCTGGACGGCGTGCTGAACTGGTTCGAAAAATAAGAGCCCATCGCCGGCATGCCTGTCCCGGTGCGGCAGGGTGTGCCTGTCTACGCGGGAGCCGGCGCCCGCCGGCGCGGCGCTGTCAGGACCCGGTGTCTGCCTTGTCCCGCAAGGGAACCGGCATCCCGGGCGACGGGATGGGGCCGGCATCCTTCACGAACCGCAATAGCAGCCGCGCGGCCGGACTCAGGCTGCGCGTCGGCAGGTGCAGAAACCCCAGCGGACGGCGCACCCGGGGGGCATGCAGCCGCAATACCTTCAACCCGGCGACGTTGCATACCTCGACGGCGGTAGTGGGCAGGACGGAAACGCCCAGCCCTGCCCGAACCATGCCGATGGCGGTGGTGATGAGGCTCACCTCGCGCTTGGGACGCTTCGAGATGCCGTTGGCGGCGAAGGCTTCGTCGACCAGCATCCTCACGTGGCTCTGGTAACTCATGCCGATCAAGGGCGATTCCGCCAATTCGCTCCAGCGGACCAGGGTGCGCCTGGCCAGGGGATGGTCCTGCGGCACGACCGCCACCAGCTCATCGTGCGCCAGCAGATCGAACTCCAGCCCGTCCTGGTCGAGCGACGGGCTGCCCACGCCATAGTCGATATCGCCGGTTCGCAGCATTTCGTGAATGCTGCGGTTTTCCGTCATGGCGTCCTTCAGAATCACCTTGATGCGCGGATAGGCGTGCTCGACACGCGCGATCAGCGACGGGATCCAGGTATTGCTGAGCGACGGAATGCACGCCAGCGTGACGGTGCCGCCGCGCGGCGAGGCGGCACCGCGCACGTCCTCGATCACGACCTCGAGATTGGCCAGGATGCGCTGCAGCTCCGGCAGCAATTCGCGCCCGGTGGTGGTCAGCTCGGCGCCACGGCGCGTACGCGTGAACAGAACCACCCCAAGCTGGGCTTCCAGCTTCTGGACCATGGCCGTCAGCGCCGGCTGCGTCACGTGCAAGGCCTGCGCGGCCTGCGAGAAGCTGCGGCTGCTTGCGACCTCGATGAAGGCGGTCAACTGCCTGAAGGTCACGTTCATGGCGCCATAACTTAAATTGAATTAACTATAAACAGAATAGATTATACGAATCAAACATTTGCGAGTGTAATGGCGTCGCCTTCAGGCCAATCATCGATAACAGGCGCATCCACAGCGCCTTCCGGAGACGCAGCAAAATGCTATTGCACCGAGTACTCATTTCCCTCGCCACGGGCGTGCTGACTTTGGGGGGCCTTGGCGCCGCACACGCCGACGCCTATCCGACCAAGCCGATCAGGCTGGTGGTGCCCTATCCGCCCGGAGGAATCACCGATATCGCCGCGCGCGGCCTTGCCCGCGCCATGAGCGAGGAACTGAAACAGTCGGTGATCGTGGAGAACCGCGCGGGCGCCGGCGGCATCATCGGCTCGGATCATGTGGCGCGCGCGCCCGCCGACGGATATACGCTGCTGATCGGCACCAGCGCGACCCACGGCACGAACCCCAGCACCTACGCCAATCTGCCGTACAGCGCCACCGACAGTTTCGAGCCGATCGCCGCCGTGGCGTCCAGCCCGCTGCTGGTGGTCGTCAACCCGTCGTCCCCCGTGCGGGACGTCCAGGGCCTGATCGCGCACCTGAAAGCCAATCCGGGCAAGGAGTCCTTCGCATCCACGGGCACCGGCGGCTCGCTGCACCTGACGCTGGAACTCTTCAAGCTGATGACCGGGACCGATATCCAGCATGTGCCCTACAAGGGCAGCGCCCCCGCATTGACCGACCTGATCGGCGGCCACATCCAGCTGATGTTCGACAACATGCCCTCGTCGCTGCCTCAGGTCAAGGCGGGCAGCCTGCGCGCCCTGGCCGTGACGGGCCCGCAACGCTCGGCACTGGTGCCCGAGCTGCCCACCGTGGCCGAAGCCGTTCCCGGCTTTTCCTCGGCCTCGTGGGTCGCGCTGTACGCGCCGAGGAACACGCCCGCCGCGATCGTGCAAACGCTCAATGCCGCGGCCAACAAGGGGCTGAAATCGCAAGACGTGTTGACGCAGTTCTCCGCCGCGGGGCTGGAGCCGACCGGCGGGACGCCCGCCGAGCTGGACAGTTTCATGCGCGCGGAAATCGCCAAGTGGGCGGAGGTCGTCAAGAAGATCGATCTGCCGCCATCGAAACTGTAGCCACGGCCGCACGCCATCGCCAGGCCGGCCACCCGGCTATCTCCACACCAGATGAAACCCCATGCAAGCACATACTGAATCACCGCCCGGCGCGCGAACCAGCACCGGCAGCTGGGCCCGCCAGGACCTGAGCGCCTACCAGGCCGCCAACGCAATCGCCGACGTGCTGAAGGCCGCGGGCGTCAACCAGATCTTCGGCCAAAGCTGTCCGACGGCCCTGTTCCTGGCCGCCGATGCGATCGGTATCCGCCAGATCGGCTACCGAACCGAGAACGCGGGCGCCGCGATGGCCGACGGCGCGGCCCGCGTCGGACGCCAGCTCACCGTGATCACGGCGCAGAACGGCCCCGCCGCGGCCTTGCTGGTCGCCGGATTCTCCGAGGCGACCAAGGCATCCGTGCCCATCCTGGCCATCGTGCAGGAGGTGCCGCGCGCCAACGCGGACAAGAATGCGTTCCAGGAGCTGGACCATGTCCAGTTGTTCGCATCCTGCGCGAAATGGGTGCGCCGCATCGACATGGCCGAACGCGCCGCCGAATACACCGAGCGCGCGATACGTATCGCGACATCCGGCCGGCCCGGCCCGGTCGTGCTGCTGGTATCGCAGGACGTCCTGACCACGGCCTGCGCGCGGGCGCGGCCGGTGGAGCAGGACAGCGACGAGCCGCTGGGCCGGTTCCCTTTGGACCGGACGGTTCCGGTGGCCAGCCGCCTGGACCATCTGGCCCAGCGCCTGCTTGACGCGAAGCGGCCCCTGGTCGTGGCCGGAGGCGGCGTCCATCTTTCGGGAGCCTGCGACGCCCTGGCCCGGCTGCAGTCCCTGGCCGGCCTGCCCGTGGCCACGACCAACATGGGCAAGGGCGCGATCGACGAAACGCATCCGCTGTCCGTAGGGGTGATCGGCAATGCCATGGGCACGCGCAGCCCGGCGAAGTACTTCATGGATTACGTCCAAAGCGCCGACCTCGTGCTGTTCGTCGGCACCCGCACCAACGAGAACGGCACGGCGTCGTGGTCGCTCTTTCCCGAGCAGGCGCAGTATGCCCAGATCGACATCGACAGCGAGGAAGTCGGCCGCAATTACGGCGCCATGCGCTTCGCCGGCGACGCCGCCGCCACGCTGCAGGCGCTTTGCGAGACCCTGCAGGGGCGCGGCCAGGCCGTCGCGGCGCGCAGAATGGCCGAACTGGCGCCGGCCTTCGAAGCCAGCCGCCTGGCCCACCGCGCGGAACTCGCCCCCTATGCGCAGAGCGACGCCTCGCCCATGCGGCCCGAGCGGATCATGGCCGAGTTGCGCGCAAGCCATGGCGACATCATCTGGGTCGCGGACGCCAGCTACTCGTCCATATGGCTTTCCCAGTTCATTCCCAGCACCCGGGCGGGAACGCGATTCGTCACGCCGCGCGGCATCGCCGGCCTGGGATGGGGCGTCCCGATGGCGATCGGCGCCAAGATCGCGCGGCCCGACGCCCGCGTGATCTGCCTGACCGGCGACGGCGGCTTCGCCCATTGCTGGGCCGAACTGGAAACGGCTCGCCGGCACGCAGTCCCCGTCACGATCGTGGTGCTCAACAACGGCGTGCTCGGTTTCCAGATCAACGCGGAAGAGAGTCGTTTCGGCACCCATACCGACGTCTGCCACTTCGGGGCCATCGATCACGTCGCGATCGCCAAGGCATGCGGCTGCGACGGCGCCAGCGTGAGCGACGCCGCCTCGCTGCGGCAAGCCATGGCGGCGGCCGAGCGCAGCCCGGTGCCGTTCGTGATCGACGTGAAAACCGAACCGTCGGCGTTTCCGCCGATATCGGCATTCGAATCCCAGCTCCAGCCCCTCGGAGACCAGACGCGATGACGCACCTCGAACAGTCCCGGTTCCAAGGCCAGCGGGCGCTCGTGACGGGCGCCGGCGCCGGCATAGGCCGCGCCATCGCCCTGGCGCTGGCCGAGCGCGGCGCCCATGTCTGCGTACTGGATGCCGACCGCGCGGCCGCCGAGAAAACGGCGGCCATGGCGCGCCGGCTGGGCGCGCAGGCCGCGACGATCGTGCACGACATGGGATGCGCGTCCGTCGTCGCGTCGATCGCGTCGATGCAGGACGGTTTCGGCGCCTTCGATCTGCTGGTCAATAACGCCGGCATCTCGCCCAAGAAGCCGGACGGCCGCAAGCGCATGATCTGGGAAACCCCGCCCGACGAGTGGCAGCGCGTCATCCAGGTCAATCTTTGCGGCTATTTCTTCTCGCTGCGCGCGGTGCTGCCCGGGATGGTCGAGCGCCGCGCCGGCGCAATCGTGAATATCGCCTCTCTGGCGGGCCTGCGCTATTCCTCGATCGCCGGCGCGGCGTACGCCACCGCCAAGAACGCGGTCGTCGGCCTGACCCGGCAAGCCGCCGGCGAAGTCGCCGAATTCGGCGTGCGCATCAACTGCGTCGCTCCAGGGCGCATCGAGACCGCGATGGCCTCGGTGGCCGGCGGGGAATTCAACGAGGCGATCCGCGCAAGCACCCCGCTGCGACGCCTGGGCCAACCCGCCGACATCGCCGACGCCGTGATGTTCCTGCTGTCCGAGCGGGCCGGCTTCATCACCGGCGAGACCCTGCCCGTGACCGGCGGACGAGGGTTGTGACCGGCCGGGCTCAGGCCGCCCGCGCCAACAGGAGATGTGCCGCCCCCTCGAACACCACACTGGAATATCCGCGAAAACCAAGCCGGTCGGCCAGGCGCAGCGAGGGCAGGTTGGAACGCGCGATCAGCGCCACCAGGCGCTGGCGTCCGCCTGATTGATCGTGGTGCGCGAGGATTGCCTGCATGGCCTGCGTCGCAAGCCCCTGGCCCTGATGGGCGCTGACGATGGCCCAGGCCGCTTCCGGATGGTGGTCGAAATCCGCCCCGAGGCCGCGGCGCCGGAATTGGAAGCCGGCCTCCCCGCGCATCTCGCCGCTGGCCGGATCGAGCAGGTAGTAAAAGCCGCAAGCGTACGCGTCCCACATTCCCTGCCGCGCGCAAAGGCGCAACCACGCCTGATCCTCGGTGAGATCGCGATGGCCGGCTTCGTCGCGCTGCCGCTCCATCGCGAACCACTGATCGAAGCGCGCCACCGTTTGCGGCTTCAGCAACAAACGGTCCGTTCTCAGCACCTGCCGCATATCCGTCATGTTTTCCGCCAGGGTGGCTCAATGGCAAACACTTGAAATCGTAGAATATTTTCGCGCCGTGCCGAAAAAAAACCGGCGCATTGCGCCGGTCTTTCCTGCCGTGCGGCGGCGCTCAATACTTGATGTTGAACGACAGCACCGCGGCGCGGCCCGTGCCCAGCGCCGCATAGTGCGCCGCGTAGGCCTTGGTGTAGTACGTCTTGTCGAAGATGTTCATCACGTTGAGCTGCGCGGTCAGGTGGTCGTTGAACTCGTACGCGGCCATGGCATCGAAGCGCCAGTACGACGGCACCCAGCGCGCCTTCGGCGTGCCGTCGGCATTGCGCCCGTTGTCCGCGTTGCCATACACCTTGTCGACATAATAGGCGCCGCCGCCCACGGTCAGCTGGGGCACCAGCTTGTAGGTGGTCCACAGGCTGAAGGCATTGCGCGGCGTGTTGGGCAGGTCCTGGCCCACCGCGCCGCTGTTGTAGGCGCCCTCGACCAGTTCGCTGTCCATGAAGGTATAGCCGCCGTAGACATTCCACTTGGGCGTGATGCTGCCCGAGAAGCCCAGCTCGATACCGCGCACCTTGGCCTTGCCGATCTGCTCCGTTTCGGTCGCCGACACAGCCACGCTGGTGTTCTTGCGGATGTCCTGGAACAACGCGCCCGACAGGGTCAGGCGGTCGTCGAGCAATTGCCACTTGGTGCCGACCTCGACGGTACGGCTTTTCTCCGGCGCCAGCGACTCGTTGCTCGCCGTCACGGCGTCGCTCACGTTCGAGCCGGCGACGGCCGAAGGCGTCGACGACGTGCCGTACGACGCGTAGATCGTGCCATTGGGCGCAGGCTTGTAGGCCAGGCCCAGCTGGTAATTGAACAGGTTGTCTTCGCGGCTGGTGCTGTAGAACGCCGGCGTGCTGGCGGGGTCGTTGCGACCGCGGGCGATATTGCTGCCGCTTACGCGGTAATTGTCCCAGCGCAGTCCGACGCTGGCCTGCCATTGTTCGTTGAACTTGATCGTGTCGAAGCCGTAGAGCGCGATCGTGTCGGTGGAATAGCGGGCCGGATTGTCGTTGCGCGACAGGTGGCCGGGATAATAATCATGCGGATCCGGATCCCACAGCGAGGTGCACAGGGCCGGGTTGCTGGCGTCGTTGGCGCCCACCTTGCACGGCATCGCGCCCTTGGCGATGGTCTGGGTATACGAGTCCTTGTCCTGCTTGATGTTGCTGTACTCGAAGCCCAGGTCGAACGAGTGCTGCAGGCTGCCCGTCTCGAATTCGCCGCTCAGATCGGTCTGGTTGGTGAACGTCTTGTTGACGTAGTAGCCCGCCTTCAGCGCCCGGTATACCAGCCCATTGGGCACGTTGCCCTTGCTGTCGTCGGGGTTGGTGGCGGCGTAGTCGGTCACCGAGCGTCCGTAACGGGTGACGTTGCGCAGGCGCAGCTTGCTGCTGAAATCGTGATCGATGGCCAGCGTGGCCACGTCGTCGCGCGACTTCATGAAGTCGCGCCCGGTCAGGCCGTAGAAATTCTTGCGGCTGACGCCCTGGGTCTCGGTGACCGGCTGTCCCGATTTCGGATCGTACGGGATCGCGTAATCGGGCATGCTGTCATCCTGGTAGTGGTAGTAGCCCAGGGTAATGCGGGTGGGCGTGCCCACGCCCAGTTGCAGGGTGGGCGCCACGCCCCAGCGGCTGAAATCGACCGCATGGTCGCGGCCCGGCACGTCGCCCTTGTTGCCCATCAGGTTCAGGCGGAAGGCGGCGTTGTCGCCCAGCAGCCAGTTGCCGTCGGCGGTGGCGCGGTAATTGCTGTCGGTGCCGATCTGCACCGAACCCTCGGCGAAGTCGCGCGCCTTCGGCGTCTTGCTGACCAGGTTGATGCTGCCGCCGGCTCCGCCGCGGCCGGAATAGACCGAATCAGGTCCCTTGATGATCTCGACCTGCTCCAGGTTGAATGTGTCGCGTATCTGGGTGCTGGGGTCGCGCACGCCGTCGACGAAGATGCTGCCCGCCGCATTCTGGCCCCGGATGATGGGCAGGTCGCCGCCGGCGCGTCCGCCCTCGCCCGCGCCCATGGTGATGCCCGGCGAGTTGCGCAGCACGTCCTGCAGATTGGTGGCGGCCTGGTCCTGCATGACCTGCTGCGGCACGACCTGTACCGTCCTGGGCGTATCCAGCAAGGGCGCCGTCATCTTGGACGACTGGACCGTGGTGGCCTGATACGGGGACGCTTCGCCCTCGACCTGCACCGGCGCCAATTGGGTAACGCCCGCGCTGGTCTGCGCCTGAGCACCGGGCATCAGGCACAGGGCCGGTACCGCGATGGCGGCGGCCAGCGAATTGGCGAGCGTACTCGCTGAATACGAGTCCAGGGATTTCAACGGCTTCTCCATAAAAATCTTAATAACAACGATTCTTGTTCTTTAAATCGACTGCGATTCTCGTCCGTTTAGCTGACCCAAACCTGAAAATTCCTACAATGTCACATTTCCGCAACATCCAAGCCATCCTCCCGCCCCCCCCTCTTCGGGCCAGGAAAACCCCGCCGGAAATGAAAAACGGCCCCCCTCGCGGGAGGCCGTTGCGGGACCGCGGCGATGCCGCGGCCGCGATCAGTAGCTCAGCTTGAACGTCAGCATGGCGGAGCGTCCCGCGCCCAGGGCCGCGTAATGGCTGCGGTAGGTCTTGGCGTAATAGGTCTTGTCCAGCAGGTTGTAGAGGTTCAACTGGGCCGTGAGGTGCTTGTTCAGCTGGTACGCCGCCATGGCGTCGAAGCGCCAGTATGCCGGCACCCAGCGCGCCTTCGGCGTCCCGTCCTTGTTGTAGCCGGCGTCGGCGTTGCCATGAACCTTGCTGCGATAGAACGCGCCAGCCCCCACGGTCAGCTCCGGCAGCAGTTTGTAGGTGCTCCAGACGCTGAATGCGTGCCGGGGCGCGCTGGGCAGCGGCTGGCCCTGCGCCCCGCTGTTGCGGCTGGCGCGCACCAGCTTGCTGTCGAGCAGCGCGTACCCGCCATAAACGTCCCAGTACGGCGTCAGGCTGCCCGCCGCACCCAGTTCCAGGCCGGTGACGCGGCTCTTGCCGGCCGGCGCGCGCACGCCTTCGGCGACTTCGATGCTGGTGTTCTTGCGCGTTTCGCGGAAGATGGCGCCCGTCACCAGCAGCCGTCGGTCCAGCACCTGCCACTTGGTTCCCAGCTCGATCGCCTCGCTGCGCTCGGGCTTGAACCGCTGGCTTGTACCGGAGATGCTGTCGGCCGGGGCGTAGTCGGACACGGCCGAGGGCGTGGAGGCGGTGCCGTAGCTCGCATACACCGTGCCGTCCGGACGAGGCTTGTAGACCAGGCCCAGCTGGTAGTTGAACAGGTTGTCGGTGCGCGCGGCGCTCTCGTAGACGGGCGGCTTGGCGCCGCGTACCGGCAGGTTGCGCCCGCTGGTCTTGTAGTTGTCCCAGCGCAGGCCGAGGTTCAGTTGCCACTGCTCGTCGAAGGCGATGGTGTCGAAACCGTACAGCGACAGGATGTCGGTGTGGTAGCGGGCCGGATTGTGGTTGCGCCGCACCGTTCCCGGGAAATCCACGTGCGGGTCCGGATCCCGGAGCGAGGCGCACAGGGCCGGGTTGTTGCCGCCTTCCACCGGCGAGCAAGGGCTGGCGGCATCGGGGATTTCCTGCTTGTAGCGGTCGCGGCTGCGCCGGCTGGTGGCGAACTCCGCGCCCAGGTCGAAGGTATGGCGCCACTGCCCCGTCTCGAACGTGCCGCGCAGGTCGGTGCGATTGGCGAAACTGTCGTTGACCTGGTAGCTGGCGCGCAGGTTGCGGTACACCAGCCCCTTGGCCAGGTCGGCGGTTTTCAGTTCCGGCATGGTGGTGATCTGCTCCACCTTGGCGCGCGAGTAGCGCGCCAGGTTCTCCACCTTCCAGCCATTGGCGAGGTCGTGCTCCCACTTGACGGTGGCGGCATGATCCTCGGTATCGCCGGAGTCGCGCTGCACCAGGCCGTAGAAGTTGCGGCGGCTCACCCCGATGGTCTCGGTGATCGGCGTGCCGGTGCGCGGATCGTACGGAATCGAATAGTCGGGAATCCGCCGGTGGCGATAGAGGTACAAGCCCAGCGTCACGCGGGTGGAGCCGCTCAGGCCCAGCCGCAGCGATGGCGCGATACCCACGCGGCTGAACTCGACCACCTTGTCGCGGCCCGGCACGGTGCCCTTCGCGCCCAGCAGGTTCAGGCGCAGCGCCGTGTTCTCGCCCAGCACCCAATTGCCGTCTATCGTGCCGCGATAATTCTCGGCCGTGCCGATGCCCGCCTGTACCTCGGTGAAATCGTGGCTCCTGGGCGTCTTGGTGACGAGGTTGATGCTCCCGCCCGCGCCGCCGCGACCCGAGAATACCGAATCCGGGCCCTTGACTACGTCGACCTGTTCCAGGTTGAAGGTATCGCGCGACTGCGTGCTGGGATCGCGCAGCCCGTCGACAAACAGGCTGCTGGCGGAATTCTGGCCGCGGATGAACGGCAGGTCGCTGGCCGGACGGCCGCCTTCGCCGGCGGTCATCGATATCCCGGGCGCATTGCGCAGTACCGCTTCGAGGTCGCTGGCCCCCTGGTCCTGGATGAGCCGCCCGGGTATCACCTGCACCGTGCGCGGCGTGTCCGCCAGGGGCGCGGTGAACTTGGGCGATTGGGCGCTGTCGGCCTGGTAGGGCGAGTACTCGCCCTCGACCGTGACGGATGGCAGCTGGACCGCGGGGGACGCGGCCTGCGCCGCCGGCAGCAGGCTCAACAACGGCACTGCGATCGCGGCCGCGAGCGACTCGGGCATCGGGTGGGAAGCGTGGAACTTCATGGGAATCCGCTATCGTCAACGAAACATGGAATGCGGCGCGCCCCGCCAAGCGGATGCGGCACTGCGCCATGCTACGGACGACTGCGGCCCGTGCGGCCTGCTATGGGCCGCGCCTCCCCAAAACCAGATAGCTCCTATTTGCCGCCACACACAGTCCTTCCCTGGCAGCGGAACAAATCTCTCGCCAGTCACGCCATCTGTGGTAATTCACGAAGACAGACGTCCCTCGGAAAACGGGCTGGCGAAGGCGAAAAAAAAACCGCCTCCTGGAGGCGGTATCGCTGCGGCGGCCCGGCGGGCTCAAACCCGTGCCGGGCGGCGCTTCTTGTAGAGATAGCGGTAAACGAAGCCAGGGTAGCCCAGGACCAGGAACAGGCTGAGCGTAATGGCGTAGAACTCCCAGGCCTGCGCGAAGCGGTTGCCCAGTTGCGCCTCGAACGCAAAGCCGAGCAGGCCCACCACCGCGTACCAGACCAGGACCTCGCACAGCCTGAGCCAGAAAGGCTTGGGCGCATGGACGCCGCCCCGCTTGTACGGCAGCAGCGCGAACACGCGCTCGCTGAGAAACGGCAGATTGGCGCTGACCAGGGCCAGCGCAATCAGCAACCATACGGCGGCGGTCTGGTTCACGCCCCTGCCCCGGCCATCAACCCAGCGACGCCTGGATCACCTGCACGCACAGCGCCATCAGGCCGCCCGGCAGGATGCCCAGCACCAGGATCAGCGCGCCGTTGAGCGACAGGAGGCTGCGCTGGCCGGTCGTGACCGCCAAGGCGGCGGGCTGGTCGGCCGGATCGTCGAAGTACACGACCTTGACCACGCGCAGGTAGTAGAACGCCCCGATCAGCGAGAACATCACCGCGATCACCGCCAGCGCCACGTGGCCGGCCTCGACCAGCGCCTGCAGCACCGCCAGCTTGGCGTAGAAGCCCACCAGCGGCGGGATGCCGGCCAGCGAGAACATCAGCAGCAAGACGATGGCGGCGTGCCACGGATTGCGCCGGTTCAGGCCCTTGAGGTCGTCGATCTGCTCGCACTCGAAACCCTGGCGCGCCAGCAGCAGGATGATGCCGAAAGTGCCCAGCGTGGTCAGCACGTAGGTAAGCATGTAGAACAGGGCCGCGCCATAGGCGGAAGCGGCCGCGTCGGGCTTGCCGTCGACCACCCCGGCCATCAGGCCCAGCAGCACGAAGCCGGTGTGCGAGATGGTCGAATAGGCCAGCATGCGCTTGAAGTTGGTCTGGACGATGGCGGTCAGGTTGCCGATCGCCAGCGACAGCACGGCCAGGATCATCAGCATCGGCTGCCAGTCGGCCGCCAGCCCGTGCAGGCCGTCGACCAGCAGGCGCAGCGTGATGGCGAAGGCCGCCAGCTTGGGCGCGGCGCCCAGGATCAGCGTCACCGCCGTGGGCGAGCCCTGGTAGACGTCGGGCAGCCACATATGGAACGGCACGGCGCCCAGCTTGAAGGCCAGCCCGGAAACCAGGAACACCACGCCGAACACCAGCGGCAGCTGCTTGGCCTGGCCGGAGGCGATGACCTCGGCGATCTTCGCCAGGTCGAGATGGCCGGTGGCGCCATACACCATCGACATGCCGTACAGCAGGAAGCCCGACGCCAGCGCGCCCAGCACGAAGTACTTCATGGCGGCTTCGGTGGCGACCTTGTCCTCGCGGCGCAGCGCGATCAGCGCGTACAGCGCCAGCGACATCAGTTCCAGGCCGAGGTAGATGCTGATCAGGTTGCCGGCCGAGATCATGACCATCTGGCCAAGCAAGGCGAACAGCGTCAGCACGTAGAGCTCGCCGCCGCGCTGCATCATGTCGCGCTGCTGCGCATAGATGCGGCCGTATACCAGGGTCGCGGCGACCGCGATGTACGAGGCGACCTTGAGCAGGTGCGCCAGGCTGTCGGTCACGTACAGGCCGTTGAAGGTCTGGCCCTGGACGCCGTCGCGCCATTGCAGCAGGGACACCACGGTCAGCGCCGCCAGCGTGGCCAGCGTCAGGACGAACGTGGTCTTGCGTTCAGGATGGGAGCTGACCGCGTCGATGAGCAGGATGGCCAGCCCGAGAACCAGCAGCAGGATCTCCGGGGTCGCCAGGGCAAAATCGAGATGGGATTGCATCATTGTCCAGGTCTTACAGTTTCGAGACAGCCACGTGTTGCAGCAGGGCCTCGACCGAAACGTGCATCACGTCGGTAAAGGGCTTGGGGTAGATCCCCATGAACAACACGGCGATCGCCATGACGCCGAGAATCAGGAATTCGCGGCCGCTGAGGTCGGTCATTTCGCGCACGCGGTCGTTGCCGATGTCGCCGAAGGCAACGCGCTTGAGCATCCACAGCGAATACGACGCGCCCAGGATCAGCGCGGTAGCGGTCAGCAGGCCGATCCAGAAGTT
Organism: Bordetella genomosp. 6; assembly: GCF_002119705.1. Lineage (NCBI taxonomy): Bacteria > Pseudomonadati > Pseudomonadota > Betaproteobacteria > Burkholderiales > Alcaligenaceae > Bordetella > Bordetella genomosp. 6. The sequence goes on along the minus strand of NZ_CP021107.1, from coordinate 1,224,290 downwards.
GTATTCGACCGCGCCCATGATGACCAGGAACTCGCCCACGAAGCCGCTGGTGGCCGGCAGGCCGCTGTTGGCCATCGAAAACAGCACGAAGAACGTAACGAAGCGCGGCATGACGTTGACCACGCCGCCGTAGTCGGCGATGCGGCGCGAGTGCATGCGGTCGTACAGCACGCCGATGCACAGGAACATGGCGCCCGACACGAAGCCGTGCGAGATCATCTGCACGATGGCCCCTTCGAGGCCGGCCGTGTTGAAGATGAAAAAGCCCAGCGTCACGAAACCCATGTGGGCCACGGACGAATAGGCCACCAGCTTCTTCATGTCGTCCTGGACGATGGCGACCAGGCCGATGTAGATGACCGCGATCAGCGACAGCGCGATCATCAGGCCGGCCAGGCCGTGCGAGGCGTCGGGCGCGATCGGCAGCGAAAAGCGCAGGAAACCATAGGCGCCCAGCTTGAGCATGATGGCGGCCAGCACGACCGAGCCGCCCGTCGGCGCCTCGACGTGCGCGTCCGGCAGCCAGGTGTGCACCGGCCACATCGGCACCTTGACCGCGAAGGCGGCCAGCAGCGCGACGAAGATCAGCACCTGCGGCGTATAGCCCAGCTTGGTCTGGTGCCAGGTCTGGATGTCGAACGAACCGCCCGACACGTTCCACAGGTAGACGAAGGCCACCAGCGTCAGCAGCGAGCCCAGCAGCGTGTACAGGAAGAACTTGAACGCCGCGTACACGCGGTTGGGTCCGCCCCACACGCCGATGATGATGTACATCGGGATCAGGGTGGCTTCGAAGAACACGTAGAACAGCATGCCGTCGAGCGCGGCGAACACGCCCACCATCAGGCCCGACAGGATCAGGAAGGCGGCCATGTACTGCGCCACTCGGCTGGTGATCACCTGCCAGCCGGCCCCCACCACGATGATGGTGATGAAAGCCGTCAGCAGCACGAACCACAGCGAGATGCCGTCGATGCCGAGATGGTAGTTGACGTTGAAGGCCTCGATCCAGGACGCCTTCTCGACGAACTGCATCTGCGCCGTACCGGCGTCAAAGCCCGTATAGAGGGGAATCGTGACCAGGAAGCCCGCCAGCGCGCCGATCAGCGACAAGCCCCGCGTCAGGCCGGGACGGTCGTCGCGGCCCAGCGCCAGCACCAGCAGACCGAATACGATCGGAACAAAGATCGCAAGCGTAAGCCAGGGGAAGTTGTTGGATGCCATGTCGCTTGCCATCATTGGGGAATCAGCACAAAGAAAGTTACCAGCGCCATGATGCCGATGATCATCGCGAACGCGTAGTGATAGATGAAGCCGGACTGCAGGTGGCGGCTGATCGCGGCCACCCAGCCCACCACGCGGGCGCTGCCATTGACGAGCACGCCGTCGATGATGCCGCGGTCGCCGGTCTGCCACAGGCCGTAGCCCAGGCACCGCGCGCCGCGGGCGATGATCTGCTCGTTGACCCAGTCGACGTAGTACTTGTTCTCGAGCAGTTTGTACACGCCCGAGAAGGTGGACTGGATCGCGGCCGGCACCCTCGGGTTGACCAGATAGCAGTACCAGGCGATGACGGCGCCGGCAACCACCAGCCAGAACGGCACGGTCTGCACGGAATGCAGGCCGAAGGCCACCCAGCCGTGCCACTCGTGGCCCAGCTCGGCCATGGCCGGGTGCTGCGGCAGCACCTTGATCACGCCATCGAAGAACTTGCCGAACAGCATGGGCTCGACCACCCAGGCACCGACCAGCACCGACGGGATGGCCAGCAGCACCAGCGGCAGGGTCACCACCCACGGCGACTCGTGCGGCGTGCCGCCGTGATGGCCATGGTCGTCATGGTGCGCGTCGCCGTGATGGCCGTGGCCATGGGCGTCGAAACGCTCCTTGCCGTGGAACACCAGGAAATACACGCGGAACGAGTACAGCGAGGTCACGAACACGCCGATCAGCGTCGAGTAGTAGGCGAAGTTGGCGCCCCACACGTTGGCCGCGCCGGCGGCCTCGATGATGTGTTCCTTCGAGTAGAAGCCGGAGAAGAACGGCGTGCCGACCAGCGCCAGCGTGCCCAGCAGGAACGTGATCCAGGTGATGGGCATGTACTTGCGCAGGCCGCCCATGTTGCGGATGTCCTGGTCATGGTGCATGCCGATGATGACCGAGCCCGCGCCCAGGAACAGCAGGGCCTTGAAGAAGGCGTGGGTCATCAGGTGGAAGATCGCCACCGAGTAGGCCGAGGCGCCCAGCGCGACGGTCATGTAGCCCAGCTGCGACAGCGTCGAATACGCCACGACGCGCTTGATGTCGTTCTGGATGATGCCCAGGATGCCCAGGAACAGCGCGCCGATGGCGCCGATCACGATGACGAACGACAGCGCCGTGTCCGACAGCTCGAACAGCGGCGAAAAGCGCGCCACCATGAAGATGCCCGCCGTCACCATGGTGGCGGCGTGGATCAGGGCGGAAATCGGCGTCGGGCCTTCCATCGAGTCCGGCAGCCAGGCATGCAGCGGCACCTGGGCCGACTTGCCCATCGCGCCGATGAACAGGCAGATGCAGGCGACCGTCAGCAGCATCCAGTCGGTGCCCGGCAGGGTTTCGCCGGCCAGCTTGTCGGCCTGGGCGAACACGTCGGCGTAATGCATGGTGCCGGCGTAGGCGAACAGCAGGCCGATGCCCAGCACGAAGCCGAAGTCGCCGACCCGGTTGATCAGGAACGCCTTCATGTTGGCGAAGATCGCGGTCGGGCGGGTGTACCAGAAGCCGATCAGCAGATAGGACACCAGGCCCACGGCTTCCCAGCCGAAGAACAGCTGCACCATGTTGTTCGACATCACCAGCATCAGCATGGAGAACGTGAACAGCGAGATGTAGGCGAAGAAGCGCTGGTAGCCCGGATCGTCGGCCATGTAGCCGATGGTGTAGATGTGCACCATCAGCGAGACCGAGGTCACCACGACCATCATCATGGCCGACAGCGGGTCGATCAGGAAACCGATTTCCAGCTTGGTCTGGCCGATCAGGCTCCAGGTGTAGACCGTGCCGTCGTAGGTATGGCCGTTGAGTACGTCGCCCAGCACCACGAACGAGCCGATGGTGGAGATGAGCACGCCCAGGATGGTGATGACGTGCGAGCCGCGGCGGCCGATGGGGCGGCCCAGGAACCCGGTGCCGAACAGGCCGGCGAGAATCGCGCCGGCCAGCGGAGCCAGCGCGATGAGCAAGTAGAGATTGGGTGAGCTAGACATTTTCTTCCAATACCCCGTCAGCCCTTGAGGCGATCGAGTTCGTCAACATTGATCGTGTTCAGGTTGCGGAACAGCAGTACCAGGATCGCCAGGCCGATGGCGGCCTCGGCGGCCGCGACGGTCAGGATGAAGAACACGAACACCTGGCCGGCGGTGTCGCCGAACCAGCTCGAGAACGCCACGAAGTTCATGTTGACGGCCAGGAGCACCAGCTCGATGGACATCAGCAGAATGATCAGGTTGCGGCGGTTGAGGAAGATGCCGAAGATGCCGATGGCGAAGAGAATCGCCCCCAGGATCAGGTAGTGGGCCAGCGTCAGCGTCATTGTTGTTCTCCTTGGGCGTCCGCGGACGGCGAGGCCACGCGAGCCTGGGCACGGTCGCTCTGCGCGGTCATCTTCACCATGCGGAAGCGGTCTTTGGCGCGCACACGCACGGCGGCGACCGGGTCGTTGTACTTGACGTCGCGGCGGCGGCGCAGGGTCAGCGCGATGGCGGCGACCATGCCCACCAGCAGCAGCGCAGCGCCCACTTCGATGGCGTAGACGTACTGGGTGTACATGACTTCGCCCAGCGCGCGAGCGTTGTTGTAGTCGCCGGCGACGGGGGCCTGCGGGCCGGCGCCATACCAGGTGGTGCCCAGCACGAAGGCCATTTCCAGCACCAGCACCACGCCGATGACCAGGCCCAGCGGCAGGTAGGTCTTGAGCCCGTCGCGCAGGCTGTCGATGCGGATATCAAGCATCATCACGACGAACAGGAACAGCACCATCACGGCGCCGACGTAGACCAGCACCAGCAACAGGGCCAGGAACTCCGCGCCCAGCAGCATCCAGATCATGGCGGCGTTGGCGAAGGCCAGGATCAGGTGCAGGACGGCGGTGACGGGGCTGCGCGCCGTGATCACGCGGAAAGCGGCGACCACCAGGACGAAAGCCAGTATGTAGAACAGGACGGTAGTGAATGTCATGGATCAGACCCTGGCGATCAACGGTAAGGCGCGTCTTCGGCCCGGCGGCGGGCGATTTCGGCTTCATAGCGGTCGCCGACGGCGAGCAACATGTCCTTGGTGAAGTAAAGGTCGCCGCGCTTCTCGCCGTGGTACTCGTGGATGTGGGTTTCCACGATCGAGTCCACCGGGCAGCTCTCTTCACAGAAACCGCAGAAAATGCACTTGGTGAGATCGATGTCGTAGCGCGTGGTGCGGCGGGTGCCGTCGTCGCGCTGCTCCGATTCGATGGTGATGGCCAGCGCCGGGCAGACGGCTTCGCACAGTTTGCACGCGATGCAGCGCTCTTCCCCGTTGGGGTAGCGGCGCAGCGCATGCAACCCGCGAAAGCGCGCCGAGGTCGGCGTCTTTTCCATCGGGTAGCGCAGGGTGACCTTGCGCTTGAAAAAATACTTGCCCGTCAGGCGCAAGCCCTTGAACAACTCGGTGAGCAGCAGGCTACCGAAAAAATCCTTGATCGCTTCCATTTCCAGCCTCAGCCTGACGCATCAGCGCCAAATGTTCCAGGGCGTCTGCATCCAGATCGCCAAGACGACCAGCCACACGCCGGTCAGCGGGATGAAGATCTTCCAACCCAAGCGCATGATCTGGTCGTAGCGGTAGCGCGGGAACGACGCGCGGAACCACACGAACATCGACACCACGCAGAAGGTCTTGATGCCCAGCCAGATCCAGCCCGGAATCCAGTTCAGCGGCGCGATGTCGATCGGCGACATCCAGCCGCCCAGGAACATGATCGCGGCCATGCACGACAGCAGGATCATGTTGGCGTATTCACCCAGGAAGAACAGCGCGAAGGCCATGCCCGAGTACTCGACCATGTGGCCGGCCACGATTTCGGACTCGCCCTCGACCACGTCGAACGGGTGGCGGTTGGTTTCGGCCACGGCCGAAATCACGTAGATGATGAACAGCGGCAACAGCGGCAGCCAGTTCCACGACAGGAACGTCAGGCCGCGCTCGGCGAACCAGCCGCGGCCCTGCCCCAGCACGATTTCGCTCATGTTCAGGCTGCCCGACACCAGCAGCACGCTCACCAGCACGAAGCCGATGGCCAGCTCGTACGACACCATCTGCGCCGAGGCGCGCAGCGCGCCCAGGAAGGCGTACTTGGAGTTCGAGGCCCAGCCGGCCACGATCACGCCATATACGCCGATCGAGGTGATGGCCATGATGTACAGCAGCCCGGCGTTGACGTTGGCCAGCACCACCTCGGGACCGAACGGCACGACCGCCCAGGCGGCCAGCGCCGGCATCAGCGTCACCACGGGCGCCACCACGAACAGCACCTTGTTGGCGGCGCTGGGCACCACCACTTCCTTGGTCAGCAGCTTGAACACGTCGGCGAACGGCTGCAGCAGGCCCTTGAAGCCGACCCGCGTCGGCCCCAGGCGCACGTGCATCGCGCCGATCATCTTGCGCTCCCAATATGTCAGGTACGCCACGCAAAGAATGATCGGCACGGCAATCACGACGATCTTGACGAGCGTCCAGACCACCATCCACGCCGCGGGGCCCAGCAGTGCCTGACCGTGGCTTTCGAGAACATTAAGCCATTCCATCAGACACGCTCCACGCTGATTTGACCGAAGGCACCGCCGAGGGCGGCGGTTTGCTCAAAGGCGGCGGCCACGCGCACGGCGCGGTCGGCCACGGCCTCGTCCAGGGCGGCTTCGAGCTCGATCGCTCCCGCCGCACCGATTACGCGCACCTTGTCGCCCGCATTCACGCCCAGGCTGGCCAGGGTGCGGCCATTCATGCGCGCCTGGGGCGCGCGCGAGGCCGGGGCGGCCTGCAGCGGTTCGGAGCGGCGCACGATGGCGTCGGTGCGGTAGATCGGCACATCGGCCACGCGCTCCAGCGCTTCGAGCGGCTGGCCCAGGCCCAGCGGCGCGCCGATGGCGTTGGACAGGCGCGCTTCCACGCCGCCCGCCAGCACCGCGTCGCGCACGGTTTCGGAGGTTTCCTCGTCAAAGCCCGCCAGGTGCAGCACGTTGCCCAACACGCGCAACACTTTCCAGGCCGGACGCGTCTGACCGAACGGCGCGACCGTGCCCTTGAAGCTCTGCGGCTGGCCTTGCGCGTTGATGAAGGTGCCCGAGGTCTCGGTGAACGGCGCGACCGGCAGCATGACGTCGGCCCAGTCCTCGGCCGCCGAACGGTACGGGGTCAGCGCGACGGCGAACTGCGCGCCACGCAGCGCGGCCAGCGCCTGCGGCGCGTTGTCGGCGTCCAGCGAGGGCTCGGCGTGCAGCACGATGTAGGCCTTGAGCGGGTCGGCCAGCATGGCGGCGGCGTTCTTGCCGCCCTTGCCCGGCACGGCGCCAGCCAGGTAGCCGCCCACGGTATTGCCGCCGGCGGTCAGAAAGCCCAGTTTCGCGCCAGCCAGTTGCGCCACGGCCTGCGCATTGGCCGCCAGCGTGGCGGCCTGCGGCGCGTTGACGGCCATGTTGCCCAGCAGCACCGCGGCATTGCTGCCCGAGGCCAGGCTGGCGGCGATCTGCTTGGCGCCCTCCGCCGGGGTCACGGCGGCGAACTCGGCCGGCACGGCCTGGCCCTTGGCATGCGCCAGCGCCACGGCCACTTCGGCCAGGGCGCGCGCCAGCGCGGACGGCGCAACCGTCAGGCGGCCGGCGACCGGCATCAGGGGATCGTCGGCCGCGGCGTCGAGCAGCAGTACCTGCGTGCCGCGCTTGGCGGCCTGGCGCAGGCGTTGCGCCATCAGGGGATGGTCCTTGCGCAGGAACGAGCCGACCACCAGGACGCGGTCGAGATTGTCCAGTTCGGCCACCGGCATGCCCAGCCACGGCGCGCCGTCGAGAGCCGCGTCGAAGCCGGCGTCGGTCTGGCGCAGGCGGAAGTCGATATTCTCGGAACCCAGGGCGCGCACCAGGCGGCCCAGCAGGGAGAACTCTTCGGTGGTGGCGTACTCGGAAGCCAGCGCGCCGATCTGGCCAGCGCCGAAACTTTCGCGCACGCGCGACAGGCCCTGGGCCACCGCCTGCAGGGCGTCGGCCCAAGAGGCTTCCTGCCACTTGCCGTCGGCGCCCTTGATCATGGGCGCAGCCAGGCGGTCGTCGCTATTGAGGCCTTCGTAGGAGAAGCGGTCGCGGTCGCTGATCCAGCACTCGTTGAGCGCTTCGTTCTCGAACGGCACCACGCGCAGCGCGCGGTCGCCCTTGACCTGGACGACCAGGTTGGCGCCCATGCTGTCATGCGGGCTGACGCTGCGACGGCGGGCCAGTTCCCAGGTGCGGGCCGAGTAGCGGAACGGCTTGGACGTCAGCGCGCCCACCGGACACAGGTCGATCATGTTGCCCGACAGCTCGGACTCGATCGAGCGGCCGACGAACGACGTGATCTCGGCATGTTCGCCGCGGTTGAGCATGCCCAGCTCCATCACGCCGGCGATTTCCTGGCCGAAACGCACGCAGCGGGTGCAGTGGATGCAGCGCGTCATTTCCTCGGCCGACACCAGCGGGCCGAGATCCTTGTGGAAGACGACGCGCTTTTCTTCCTTGTAGCGCGACGACGAGCCGCCATAGCCGACCGCGAGGTCCTGCAGCTGGCACTCGCCGCCCTGGTCACAGATGGGGCAGTCGAGCGGGTGATTGATGAGCAGAAACTCCATCACCGATTTCTGCGCGGCCTTGGCCTTCTCGGAGCAGGTGTGCACCACCATGCCGTTGGTCACGGGCGTTGCGCAGGCGGGCAGCGCCTTGGGCGCCTTCTCCACTTCCACCAGGCACATGCGGCAGTTCGCCGCGATGGACAGCTTCTTGTGGTAGCAGAAATGCGGCACGTACAGCCCGAGCTTCTGGGCCGCATGCATCACCATGCTGCCTTCGGGCACTTCGACTTGATTGCCGTCGACGGTTAGTTCAACCATTGCTGTTCCTGAGACCTACAGATATTGCGGGACCACACAAGACTTGTGCTCGATGTGGTGCGCGAATTCGTCGCGAAAATGCTTGATGAAGCTGCGCACGGGCATGGCGGCGGCATCACCCAGGGCGCAGATGGTGCGGCCCATGATGTTGCCGGCCACGCTGTCGAGCATGTCCAGGTCCTCGGGGCGGCCCTGGCCGTTCTCGATGCGGTGCACCATGCGGTAGAGCCAGCCGGTGCCTTCGCGGCACGGCGTGCACTGGCCGCAGCTTTCCTCGAAATAGAAATACGACAGCCGCAGCAGCGACTTGACCATGCAGCGCGTCTCGTCCATGACGATCACCGCGCCCGAACCCAGCATCGAGCCGGCCTTGGCGATGGCGTCATAGTCCATCGTGCAGTCCATCATGATGTCGGCGGGCAGCACCGGCGCGCTCGAGCCGCCGGGGATCACCGCCTTCAGCTTGCGGCCGCCGCGCATGCCGCCGGCCAGTTCCAGCAACTTCGAGAACGGCGTGCCCATCGGGATCTCGTAGTTGCCGGGACGCTCGACGTCGCCGGAAATCGAGAACAGCTTGGTGCCGCCGTTGTTGGGCTTGCCCACCTCGAGGTAGGCCTGCCCGCCGTTGCGGATGATCCAGGGGACCGCCGCGAAGGTTTCGGTGTTGTTGATCGTGGTCGGCTTGCCGTACAGGCCGAAGCTGGCCGGAAACGGCGGCTTGAAACGCGGCTGGCCTTTCTTGCCTTCCAGCGATTCGAGCAGCGCGGTTTCCTCGCCGCAGATGTACGCACCGTAGCCGTGGAACGCGTGCAGCTGGAAGCTGAAATCCGAACCCAGCAGCTTGTCGCCCAAAAAGCCCGCCGCGCGCGCCTCTTCGAGCGCCTCCTCGAAGCGTTCATACACCTCGAAGATCTCGCCGTGGATATAGTTGTAGCCCACGCTGATGCCCATCGCGTAGGCGGCGATCGCCATGCCTTCGATCACGATATGGGGATTGAAGCGCAGGATGTCGCGATCCTTGAACGTGCCGGGCTCGCCCTCGTCCGAGTTGCACACCAGGTACTTCTGGCCCGGAAACGCGCGCGGCATGAAGCTCCACTTCAGGCCGGTCGGAAAGCCCGCTCCGCCGCGGCCGCGCAGGCCCGAGGCCTTGACTTCCGCGATCACGTCTTCCGGCGTCATGCCGGTGGTGAGGATCTTGCGCAGCGCCTCGTAGCCGCCGCGCTTGACGTATTCCTGCAGGCGCCAGTTCTCGCCATCGACGTCGGCCATGATCTGCGGCGCGATGTGCCGGCCATGCAGGCACATCGAGTTCGACAGATCGTTCAGCGGGTTGGGGTCCAGCCCCTGCGCCAGGCGCTTGTACAGGTCGGGCGCGTTCATGCCGACTCTCCTTGCGACTTCAGGCCATCGACCAGCGCGTCCAGTTTCTCTTCCGTCATGCGCACGCACATATGCTTGTTGTTGACGATGAGCACGGGGGAATCGCCGCAGGCGCCCATGCATTCGCCTTCGATAAGCGTGAACCGGCCGTCGGCCGTGGTTTCACGGAAATCGACGCCCAGCTTGCGCTTGAGATAGTCGGCGGCCTTTTCGCCATCGCGCAAGGCACAGGGCAGGTTGGTGCACACGGCAATCTTGTGCGTGCCAACCGGCTTGACGTCGAACATGTTGTAGAACGTGGCGACTTCCTGCACCGCGATGGGCGGCACGCCGATGTAGTTGGCCACGTCTTCGAGAATTTCGGCCGGCAACCAGCCCTTCTCTTCTTGCGCAATGGCAAGCGAGGCCATGATGGCCGACTGCCTTTGGTCGGCCGGGAACTTGGCCAGCTCACGGTCGATTTTTTTGTAGGCCTGTTCGGAAAGCAGCATAGTTTGAATCCGGGTTATGCGGGCGCTCTGGACTGATATGAAGGATCAGCGGTCGATCTCGCCAAAAACGATGTCCTGCGTGCCGATGATGGTGACGGCGTCGGCAATCATGTGGCCGCGCGCCATTTCGTCCAGCGACTGCAAGTGGGCAAAACCGGGCGCCCGGATCTTCAGGCGGTAGGGTTTGTTGGCGCCATCGGCCACCAGGTAGATCCCGAACTCGCCCTTCGGGTGCTCGACCGCGGCATAGGCTTCGCCGGGAGGCACGTGGAAGCCTTCGGAGAACAACTTGAAGTGGTGGATCAGCTCTTCCATGTTCGACTTCATGGCGGTGCGGCTGGGCGGCGCGATCTTGTGGTTCTCGATCATGACCGGGCCCGGGTTGTTGCGCAGCCATTCGACGCACTGGCGGATGATGCGGTTGCTTTCGCGCATCTCGGCCACGCGCACCAGATAGCGGTCGTAGCAATCGCCATTGACGCCGACCGGCACGTCGAAGTCCATCAGGTCGTAGACTTCGTAGGGTTGCGTCTTGCGCAGGTCCCAGGCCACGCCCGAGCCCCGCAGCATCGGGCCGGTAAAGCCCAGCGCCTTGGCGCGATCCGGGTCTACCACGCCGATACCCACCAGGCGCTGCTTCCAGATGCGGTTGTCGGTGAGCAGCGTTTCGTACTCGTCGACGCAGCCGGGGAAGCGGTTGGTGAAGTCCTCGATGAAATCCAGCAGCGAGCCCGAGCGCGCGTCGTTCATCGCGCGCACTTCCTTCTCGCCGCGGTATTTGCTCGAATCGCCATACTGCGGCATGGCGTCCGGCAGGTCGCGGTAGACGCCGCCGGGGCGGTAGTACGCCGCGTGCATGCGGGCCCCCGAGACCGCTTCATAGCAGTCCATCAGGTCCTCGCGCTCGCGGAAGGCGTACAGGAACACCGCCATCGCGCCCACGTCCAGGGCGTGCGAGCCCAGCGACATCAGGTGGTTCAGGATGCGGGTGATCTCGTCGAACATCACGCGGATGTACTGCGCGCGCAGCGGCGCCTCGATGCCCAGCAGCTTCTCGATGGCCATGACGTAGGCGTGCTCGTTGCACATCATGGACACGTAGTCCAGGCGGTCCATGTAGGGCAGCGCCTGGATGAAGGTCTTGTGCTCGGCCAGCTTCTCGGTGGCGCGATGCAGCAGGCCGATATGCGGGTCGGCGCGCTGGATGACTTCGCCGTCGAGCTCGAGGACCAGGCGCAGCACGCCGTGCGCGGCCGGGTGCTGCGGGCCGAAGTTGAGCGTGTAGTTCTTGATTTCTGCCATGATTAACGCCCCATGCCGTAGGAATCTTCACGAACGACGCGCGGCGTGATCTCGCGCGGGTCGATCGTGACCGGCTGGTAAATGACCCGCTTCTGTTCGGGGTCGTAACGCATTTCGACCGTGCCGGAAAGCGGGAAATCCTTGCGGAACGGGTGGCCGATGAAGCCGTAGTCGGTAAGGATGCGGCGCAGGTCCGGGTGGCCTTCGAAGACGATGCCGAACAGGTCGAAGGCTTCGCGCTCGAACCAGTTCACGCCGGGCCAGCATTCCAGCAGCGACGACACCATCGGGAACTCGTCGTCCGGGGCCCAGGTGCGCACGCGCAGGCGCCAATTGTGCTCGATCGACAGCAGGTGCACCACGACGGCATAGCGGCCGCGCGCGACCGCGCCGGTCTTTTCCTCGGGCTGCGTGCCATTGCCCCAGGTCAGGTAGTCCACGCCGCAAAGGTCGATACAGGACTCGAAGCGCAGCGCGGGGTCGGTGCGCAGCTTGGTGCACGCCGAAAACCACTGCTCGGCGGCGACTTCCAGCGTCAATTCGCCAAGCGACTCGGTGAGCGCGAGGTCCTGGCCAAAAGCGGCCTGCAAGTTGTTTTTCAGGGTTTCGAGCCTGGTCATCATCATGTACGCATAGGTAAACCGGGACACTGCTTCACTGGGCGGCGGCGCGATCGAACCGCGCCGCCCGCGCCGGTGGTTCAGCGCGCAATCGTATTGGTCAGGCGGATCTTGTTCTGCATCTGCAGCAGGCCATAGACCAGCGCCTCGGCCGTGGGCGGACACCCCGGCACATAAACGTCGACGGGCACGATGCGATCGCAACCACGCACCACCGAGTACGAGTAGTGGTAGTAGCCGCCACCGTTGGCACAGGAACCCATGGACACCACCCAGCGCGGCTCGGGCATCTGGTCATAGACCTTGCGCAGCGCCGGCCCCATCTTGTTGCACAGCGTGCCGGCCACGATCATCAGATCGGACTGGCGCGGGCTGGGACGGAAAATGATGCCGAACTGGTCCAGGTCGTAGCGGGCGGCGCCCGCGTGCATCATTTCGACCGCGCAACAGGCCAGGCCGAAGGTCATGGGCCACATCGAACCGGTCTTGGCCCAGTTGAGGAACTTGTCGGCGCTGGTGGTGATGAAGCCTTGCTTGAGAATGCCGTCTATAGCCATATTCGTCTCTGATAGCGTGCTGATCGAGGCCGGGATTTATTCCCAGTCCAGCGCGCCCTTTTTCCATTCGTAGATAAACCCGACGGTCAGCACGGCCAGAAAGACCATGACTGCCCAGAAACCGACGAGGCCCACCGTACCCTGGGCAATAGCCCACGGGAACAGGAACGCGATTTCCAGGTCGAACAGGATGAAGAGAATGGCTACCAGGTAGTAGCGCACATCGAACTTCATCCGCGCGTCTTCGAAGGCTTCGAAGCCGCATTCATAGGGCGACAGTTTTTCGGCGTAAGGACGCCGCGGCCCAAGCAACGAGCCCGCTGTAAGCAGGGCAAACCCGATCAGGGTTGCCACCAGGATAAACAGCAGGACGGGGAAATACGGGTGCAGGTTCATTCAGGCGTCCGTCAAATGCGCAAACCTTTGGATTGTAGCATTTACGGAATTACTTCCGGCTGAACCCAAGCGCTCGGAAACATGATTCAAAAGCGAAAAAAGCCGCCCCGAAGGGCGGCTTTTCACGCGCGGGCACGAGGCCCGCGCGTCAGCTTGGAATCGAAGCGGAACTTGCGTTCCGCAGCCGATTAGAAGCGGTGACGGATACCGACGCCGACAGCGGTCGACTTGGCATCTTCCAGGAACGCGAAGTTCTTGGCGTACGAACCGTAGGCGTACAGGTTGGTGCGCTTGGACAGGTCGTAGGTGTAGCCCAGCGAGAAGACGTTCATCTTCTCGTCGCCGCCGGTCAGCTTGTCGTTGCTGGGGTCAACCATCTGCCACGAACCGAACACGTTGCTGGCGCCGCCGATGGGGGCCGACAGGCCGACCATGTACGAGTTGGCCTTGAAGCCGTCAGCGAAGGTGTTCACGCCGAAGCCGCCGAACTTGTCGCCCGAGGGCAGCGTGACAGCGACCGGGTAGCCTTGGCCACCGAACCAGCCGTCGGTCGTGCGAGCGTAGGCCAGAGCCAGCTTCACGACTTCGAAGTCATACGAACCGCCGATGCCGTAGCTGCGCGGGGTGGCGTCGACTTCGTCTTGGGCCTGGTTGTTCGAAGCGTTCAGCTGGTCGTACGACAGAGCGACGTTCAGCGGGCCGTTCACGTAGCGCAGACCGGTCGTGATGGCACGAACGTTGTCGGCGGTGGCGAAGCCAACGCGGTTGACGGCGTCAGCGTCCTTGTCGTTCGCGCTGAACGAGTAGCCGATACCGAACTGGAAGCCGCTGTACGACGGGGTCTGGTACATGACCATGTTGTCGTAGCGAACGGTGTTCATCGCGCTCATGCCCATGCCGATGTTGGCTTGACCGAAGCCAGCGCCGAACGGATCGATCGAGCCGAAGTACTTCGAGGCGATGTTGGTTTGGCGACCGAAGTCCAGACGGCCCCAGCTTTCGCTTTGCAGACCGATGGTGGCTTGGCGACCGAACAGGCGACCGTCCTGGGCCGAGTTACCGTTGCCCGAGTTGAAGCCCGATTCCAGTTGGAACACAGCTTGCAGGCCGTCACCCAGATCTTCCGTACCACGCAGACCCCAGCGCGAACCGTTCTGCACGCCGTTGATCATGCCGAAGCGGCTGTGGTTGTACTTGAAGTCGCTGCCGTCGGCGTTAGCGCCTTTCACCTTGAAATCGACATCGTTGTAGCCGATACCCGTGTCGATGATACCGTACAGGGTGACCGACGTTTCTGCCTGAGCGGCACCGGCGAAACCGGCGAGCAGGGCGGCAGCGAGCAGAGTCTTTTTCATTTAAGAAATCTCCGTTGATTTGAGTGACAAGAGCAGCAATGCAGCACATACCGGCCTGCCGCCCCCCTAACTCCGCGAAGGGAAGTTGACGCTATTGCATCAAAAATCGGCAGGACTGGCTATGGTCAGGCTCAGAAAAACGCCGGTTTCCCGCCCCATTGTTGGTAAGTTGCAACATCCTGTCCCCTTAATCTGGAATGGCGCGCGGGCTAACCCTAGGCCGGCGCATCGCAATGCAACAAGCCCCAGCCCGCCCGCTTTGCGCGGATCTTCTACCACCCCTGGTGGCCGATTCGTCCGACCTTACCAAGTATGCCCACGCCCGTCCGCGGCCCTGCCGCGCCTGCCGCTGGCGCACATGGATATAACGTTGTTATTTTCAAAGAACGTTGCTATAACTTGCCTGGGCGGCCTGTAGCGCCGCCGCCACACCGTCGCGCAGACAAGGAAACCCATGACCCTGCCCCGCCCGCCCGGCCGCGCCGACCAGCTTGCCTCGCTGCGGCGGCAATTGATCCTGGAAGCCGCCGAGCGCGTGTTCGCCCGCGACGGCCTGGAAAACACCACGATCCGCGCCATCGCCAAGGAAGCCGACTGCACGACCGGCGCGATCTACCCGTGGTTCGACGGCAAGGAGGCCATCTACGGCGCCGTGCTGGAGGCGTCGCTGCAGCGCCTGCGGCAAAGCCTGGCCGATGCGTTGCGGGACACGGTCGACGCCCAGGCGGCGCGCAGCGTGATCGCCGCCTTCTTCAATTACTACACGACGCGCGAAACCGAGTTCTCGCTGGGCCTGTACCTGTTCCGTGGCCTGGGGCCGCGCGGCCTGGGGCGCGAAATGGACGACAGGCTGAACGCGCGCCTGCGCACCTGCGTGGAACTGCTGGGCACGGGCCTGGCGCGCACGCGCCGCTGGCCGGCCGACCGCATCGCCCTGGAAGAAATGAACACCTTCACCTATCTGATGGGCCTGCTGCTGCTGTTTCACACGCGCCGGCTCAAGTCGCTGGACCAGCAGGCCGACGCGCTGCTGGACAGTTTCATCACCGCCCTGGAGCAGCGCTGACATGAATCTCCCCGCCGCCGAGCCCCGCGCGCGCATCACGCTGGCCGAGTTCCATCGGCTGCTGGCCGACCAGCATCCCTTCGCCCAGGTACTGGGCATCGACGTGGTCGATATCGGCCATGGCACGGCGCGGGCCGTGCTGCCGGCGCGCGATTCGCATCAGCGCCTGGGCGGCATCGTGGCCGGCCCCATGCTCATGGGCCTGGCCGACCTGACGATGTACGCGGCCGTGGTCGGCGCCACCGGACAGGCCGGCGCCGTGACCGCCAACCTGACGATCCATTTCCTGCGCAAGACGTCCGGCGCCGCGGTGATCGCCGATGCGCGGGTCCTGAAGACGGGCCGGCTGGCCATGGCCGAGGCCATCCTGCGCTGCGACGGCGCGGACGAGCCGGTCGCGCATGTCGTCAGCGCCTGGGCCGTGCCGGCGCCATGACGCGCGAGATCACCATCATCGGGCTGGGAGCCACCGGCAGCCAGGCTGCCCATGCGCTGCTGCACGCCGCCCCGGATGTCTCGTTGACGCTATATGACCGCCAGCCGCTGCGCTGCGAACCGTTTCGCGGCCAGGCCACGCTGGCCGCCAGCGCCGCCGAGGCATTGCGCGAGTCGGGCGTGATCGTGCTGGCGCTGACCGATGAACGGGAAATCGACCGCACCCTGGAGCGGTTCAGCGACGGCAAGGTGGGCGTGGACCTGCAGGGCAAGCGGGTGCTGGACCTGTGCCCGAGCCCGCCGGACTGGGTGCGGGCGCTGGGCGCCGCGGTCTCGGCGGCGGGCGCGGACTACCGCCACGCCGACCCGCGCGAGGTGGCCGGCGAGCGCGCCGGGCCGCATGCGCTGCTGCGGCTCATGCTCGCGCGTTGACGCGCAGCGCCCATTCGGTGACGGCCACGCACAGGGCCAGCCAGGCCGCGGTAATGGCGAACCCCGCCACCACGTCGCTCAGGAAATGCACCTGCAGCAGCACGCGGCTGACGCCGATGGCCACGATCAGGGCCGCCACGCCGGCCAGCGCGGACGAGCGCCAGCGCGCCGGCAAGGCGCGCAGCATCAGATAGCAGGCAATGCCGTAGACGGCCATGGAGGCGGAGGCATGCCCGCTCGGAAAGCTCCAGCCGTCGGCCAGCGTGTAGCCGTGGAGATGGTCCGGGCGCACTCGCTGGAAGGCATGCTTGAGCACCCAGTTCAGCGCGCCCGCGCCTCCCGTCGCGGCCACGCAGGCGCCGGCCAGCACCCATCGGCGCCGCCACAGCAGCGCCAGCGTCATGCCCACCGCGACCGCGGTGAGCAAGGTTCGATCGCCCAGGTGCGTGAACCAGGACAACACCCACAGCAACGCGGCCGGCATGGACAGCCCCAGCGCGCGCGCCAGCGCCTGATCGAATGCAACCATGCCTCCCTGGTGCTCGACCGAGGCGGCCAGCACGCCGAACACCCCCACCGCCACCAGCGCCAGCACCGCGAAGACCATGGTGCGGCGGCGGCCGGCGGGCAGGCCGGCCACCAGTTGCCACAGCAGCAACGCGCCGGCCGCGGCCAGTGCCGGGGCGGCGACGAAGATGATGATGGGGTGGGCAGCAATCCAGGCTGCGTAGGATTCCATGGGCTCAATAGACGAAACGACGGCCAAAAGGTTCACGGGCGGCATCGCGCCGCGACGGGCCTCATGCTCGCCCGCGGTGCAGGGCCAGCACCTGCTGCCCGAAAAGGGCGAACGCGCCGCTGTCCGCCTGGAAATCCCAGCGCTGCACCGTGCAAACCGGACAGTCGGCTGGCGCCGCGTAATCGATCAGGTTGACCGAATTGGGCACCCTGCCCCGCACGCGCCGCGAAACCGCCGTCCCGGCCTGCACCGTCCAGGCACGCCGGCCGGTTTCGCCGGCCTGGCCGTGCAGCGGCGCCACGTATGGCAAATGTATATGCCCGCCCAGTATCAGGTCGACCCCTGCGTCGACCCAGGCGGGCACCGCAAACTCGCGCCCGATGAGCAGATTGCGCTGGTCGCTCTCGACCATGGCGCGCACCGGGTGATGCAGGGCCACCACCCGCAGCTGGCCCGGACGCGCGTCGCGCAGGCGCTGCGCCACCCGCTGCACCTGCGCACGCGACACCTCGCCGTTCTTGCGGCGCGCCGCGCGCGTGCTGTTGACGCCAATGGCCAGCAGACGGTCGTCCTCGTAGACGGGCTCGAGCACCGCGCCCAGGGCGCGCCGGTAATTGCCATAGGGATCGAACAGGCGCGCGGCCAGGTTGAACAGCGGGATATCGTGGTTGCCCGGCACGGCCAGCACCGGCCGCTGCAGGGCCTCGACGAAGCGCCGCGCCGCGGCGAACTGGCCGCGCCGCGCCCGCTGCGTGATGTCGCCGCCCAATACCACCAGGTCGGGGCGCAGCGTATCAGCCAGCGCGTGCAAGGCGCGCACCACCGGCTCGCGCTCGGTGCCGAAGTGGGTATCCGAAATATGCAGCAAGCGCATCATGCCGCCTCCAGCCGCTGCCCGGGCGCCGGCACCAGCAGGTGCAGCGGCTCGGGCGAGACCTGGAATTGCAGCGGCGTCGGCAGCCAGGAGATTTCGCCGTCCATGGCCACCTTGACGCGCCGCCGCCCGCGCACGCGCACGGTCAGGCGCTCAAAGCCGAAGCTGATGACCTGGTCGGCCTCGCCCAGGCGGCTGAACAGGCCGCTGAGCAGCAGGCCGTAGAGCGCCAGGGTGCCCACCGGACGCACCGACATCGCCACCAGTTGCCCGTGCCGCAGCGCCTGCGCCTCGGCAATGCCCAGGCGCTCGAGCTGCAACGCGTTGTTGCCCACCACCAGCGTGGGCGTGCGCAGCGTGCGCGCCTGGCCGCCATGCTCCAGCTGCAGGGTCAATTGCGGCGGCGCCCGCAGCAGGGTCGCCAGGCCCGACCATAGCGCCACCATGCGGCTGCGCCCGTAGCGCTGCTTGTACGCTTCGCGGTCTTCCAGCAATTGCGGGTACAGGCCAAGGCTGGCGTTCACCAGGAACAGCCTGTCGTTGAGCAGGCCGACCTGCACGGGCTCGACGCGGGCGTCGAGCAGGCAGCGGGTCGCGGCTTGCGCATCCTGCGGGATGCCGTGCGCGCGTCCGAAGAAATTGAAGGTGCCTTGCGGCAGGATGCCGAACGGCACGCCCGAACCCAGCACGGCGCGCGCCACGGCATTGAGCGTGCCGTCGCCGCCGGCGGCCACGACGACGCCCCCTTCGGCACGCGCGCGTTCGACAGCCTGGCGGGCCACCCCCGGCAGGGCCGTGGCGTCGCTGACCGGCATCAGCGTGTGCGCGCGCGAGGCGGCTTGCAGCACCTGCACGATGGCGGCCTGCGCGGCGGACGCGTCATCGCGTCCGGAGCCGGTGTTCAAGACAATGAAAAGGGGCTCGCGCCCGCTCAGGCCGCCGCGTAGGGGTTGCGTCATGCGGTCAAAGATAGCGCAGGCGCGGCGTGCCCCGCAAGGCGCATCAGGGCAGCCGGCAGGGCGCGGCGAAATCGACCGACAGCAGGACCTGGTCGCGCATGGCGGCCACCAGCGGCCGCGTATCGTCGCGTCGCCAATGAAAAGCATAGGGCAACGGCACCGGCTCGGGATCGCTGGAGAGGATGCGCAGCGCGCCGTCGCGCGCCAGCGCCTGCGCCCAGTGGCGGGGCAGCAGGCCGATGCCCATGCCTTCGAGCAGCATGCCCGCGATCGCCCCCCAGTTGTTGCAGGCCAGCCGCGGGCCGGCCGGCGCGCCGCTGGCCAGCCAGGGATCGAGCAGGCGCGTGGTGCCCGCCCCGTCGGGCAGCGAAACCAGCGCGGCGCCGGCCAGCAGTTGCGGCGTCAGGCTTTGCGCCGCCCCGGCCACCGATGGCGCGGCCACCCATGCGAAATGCGCCTGCCCCACCGGCGCGGAGGCGATGGCGCTGTGCGCCGAGGCGCCGGCCACGACCGCGAAATCGAGCTCGCCTTCGGCGACCTTGCGCTTGAGCACCTGACCGACATCCACATAAGGCTCGAGCGCCAGCCCTGGATAGCGGCCACGCACGCGTCCGATCAGCCTGGGCAGCCAGGTCAGCGCGCTGAGTTCGCCCACGCCGAAGCGGCAGCGCACGCCCAGTTCGGGCTCGGCGCGCAGGCTGGCGCGGATGCGATCGGCGCTGGCCAGCAGGTCGCGCGCCTGCGGCAGCAGCCGTTCGCCAGCCGCCGTCAGGACCGCGCGATGGCCGCTGCGGTCGAACAGTTCCAGGCCCAGCGCCGACTCGAGCTCGGCGATCCGCTTGGACAGCGACGACAGCGACAGGTGCAGGCGATCGGCCGCCACCGCGAAACTGGCGCAGGTGGCGGCCCAGTAGAAGGCTTCGAGTTGCTTGAGCGTCATGCGGCGATTGTAGGGGCCGCGCGGGCGTCAATGCACCACGTGCAGATAGTGGCGGTGGCGCTCGTACTGGTCGAGGATGTCGCCGATCACCTCGTCGCGGGTCCAACCCATGATGTCGTAGTCCTGGCCGCCCTCGCGCAAGTGCACTTCGGCGCGGAAGTAGCGGCGCTCCTCCTCGTCGTTGGCCTCCTGGGGCGTGAGGCTGGGGCGCACCTCGGAGCGCGGATAGACGGCATAGGAGAAGTCCAGGTAGACGCCGTGCGACACCTCCAGCCTGACCTCACCCTCCTCGCCGTCGACCACCTGGGCCTCGTAGCCCTCCTTGCGCAAGGCTTCGGCCACGTCGTCCATGGCGGGACGCACCACGTCCGAAATGAAGCGCAGCACATGGGCGCGGCGCGGCATCATCACGATGTTGCGCAGGCGGTGCTCCCAGTTCTGGCCGCGCACCGGCTGGGTGCGCGTGATGGTGCGATGGAGCAGGCTGCGCTTGGTGGCGTCCAGCCTGAGCGCCTTGAACAGCCCCCACAAGGCCAGCAGCAGGATGATGGAAAACGGCAGCGCGCTGGCGATGGTGGCCGTCTGCAGCGCCTGCAGGCCGTCGGCCAGCAGCAGCGCGATGGCGACCACGCCCATCAGCGAGGACCAGAAGATGCGCTGCCAGACCGGCGTGCTCTCGGCGCCGCCCGAGGCCAGCTGGTCCACCACCAGCGCGCCCGAATCGGCCGAGGTCACGAAGAACACGACCACCATCACGATCGCCACGACGGACGTCACGCTCCCCCAGGGCAGGTGCTCCAGGAAGGCGAACAAAGCCAGCGAACTGTCGGCCTTGACGGTCTCGGCCAGGCTGCCCACGCCTTCGACCAGCACGGCGTAGATGGCGGCATCGCCGAACACCGTCATCCAGAACAGGGTGAAACCGGCGGGAACCAGCAATACCCCGCCCACGAACTGGCGAATGGTGCGCCCGCGCGAGATCCGCGCGATGAACAGGCCCACGAAGGGCGACCATGCGATCCACCAGCCCCAGTAGAACAAGGTCCAGCCGCCGATCCAGTCGGTCGGCTCATAGGCATAGAGGTTGAAGGTCTTGTTGACGATGTCCGAGAGGTAGGCGCCGGTGTTCTGCACGAAGGTCTGCAGCAGGAACACCGTGGGGCCCAGCACCAGCACGAACAGCAGCAGCACCACCGCCAGCAGCAGATTGGTCTCGGACAGGATGCGGATGCCCCGGTCCAGCCCGCTGGCCACCGAGATCGTGGCCAGCCCGCAGCTGATGACGATGAGTATGATCTGCGTCGGTATGCCGACCGGCAGGCCGAACAGGTGGTTCAGGCCGCTGTTGATCTGCGCCACTCCCAGGCCCAGCGACGTCGCCACGCCGAACACCGTGCCGATGATGGCGAAGATGTCGACGGCATGGCCGATCGGACCGTAGATGCGCTCGCCGATCAGGGGGTAGAGGGCCGAGCGCAGGGTCAGCGGCAGGCCATGGCGAAAACAGAAAAATGCCAGGACCAGCGCCACGCTGGCGTAGATGGCCCAGGCATGCAGGCCCCAGTGGAAGAAGGTGATCTTCATGGCCTCGCGCGCCGCCAGCGCGGTGCCGCCCTCTCCCACCGGCGGATCGATGAAGTGCATGACCGGCTCGGCCACGCCGAAGAACATCAGGCCGATCCCCATGCCGGTCGAGAACAGCATGGCGAACCAGGTGATATCGCGGTAGTCGGGCTCGCTATGGTCCGGCCCCAGCTTGATATTGCCGTACCGGCTGACCGCCACGAAGATGACCGCCAGCAGGATGATGGCCACGGTCAGGATGTAGAACCAGCTGGCGTTGCCCAGTATCCAGGCCTGGATCAGGTTGAAGAAATCCTGGGCCGTGGCCGGAGCGGCGATCGTGAAGGCGACCAGCAGCAGGATGAACAGCGCCGAGGTCAGGAACACCGGCTTGTTGATGGTCGGCTTGAATTCGGTTTGCATGCGCTCGCCTCCGGTCGATTGTCTTGGGTTGGCCCGGGCATGGCGCCGACAGCCCCGTACCGACCCTATTACTAACACACGGCGCCCAGGCCTGCCTAGGTGTGGCGCCGCCCCGGCGCGGGACTGGTAATATCGGCGCAATACTCCTGATAGCGGAGTCAATGGTCCTATTTTGGAACCGCATACTGGCGGGCAGGCAAGCCCGGCGGCACAGGCATGGCAGGCAAACGAAGCTATGAAGATGGGTGCGCGGGCGCCCATGCGCTGGATCTGGTCGGCGAGCGCTGGGCGCTGCTGGTCGTGCGCGAGCTGTTGCTCGGCCCCAAGCGCTTTACCGACCTGCGCAAGGGCTTGCCGGGCATCAGCCCCAATGTACTCACGCAGCGCCTGACCGAACTGGAGGCTGCCGCGGTGCTGCGCCGCCGCAAGCTGGATCCGCCGGCAGGCGCCTGGGTCTACGAGCTGACGGACTGGGGCCGCGAACTGGAACCGGTCATTCTCCAGCTGGGCAAATGGGGCGCGCGCTCGCCGGCCTTGCCGCGCGAGGCCGGGCTGAGCGCGGACTCGCTGGTGCTGTCGTTTCGCGCCATGTTCGACCCGCGCGCGGCCGCCCGCCTGGCCGCCACCTACGAATTGGTGCTGGACGGCCAGCATTTCTGGGCCCGGGTCGAGAACGGCCGGATCGCCCTGCTGCGCGGCCGGCCGCCGGCGCGGCCCGATGCGACCATCGAAGCCTCCCCCAACGCGCTGGCGGCGCTGGTCTATGACGATGGCGACCTCGATGCCGCCGTTGCGGCCGAGCAACTACGCTACAGCGGCCCGCGCGCGAGCATCGCCCGCTTTCTCGGCTTGTTCACGCTGCCGGAACCCGCCGCGCAACGCTGAACTCCCCAAAAACCGAACCCTAATAACCCCACGGTATCTGTCAGATTAACTTTAATTTCTTGACGGCAACTTCGCTTTGACTAATTATCCAAGAATATTCTTTGATAATTAGGTTGCGTCATGAAAAGCAAGAAAGGGACGCTGGCGGCCGGCATCGCGGCCGCCGTGGCAATAGCGGGAGGGGCATGGCTGTACCTGCGTGACGCGGGCTCGGCGCCGGCCTGGACGACGGCTCCCATCAAGGTCGCGGCCGCCCCCGCGGCGCAGGGGCCGCTGCCGGTGACGCTGGCCGGCATCGGCACGCTGCAGGCCAGCCGCCAGGTGGTCGTTCCCGCCGAAGTGGACGGGCGCATCGCGCGGATCGTCTTCGAGTCGGGCCAGACGGTGCGGGCCGGCCAGGTGCTGGCGCAACTGAACGACGCCCCCGAACAGGGCGACCTGGCGCGCCTGCAGGCGCAGCTGCGCAATGCGCGCAGCGTGCTGGAACGTACGCGCCGCCTGGTGCCGCAGCAGGCGGCCACCGCCGAACAGCTGGACCAGGCCCGCGCCGCCTACGACCAGGCCGCCGGCGAAGCGCGGCGGGTGCAGGCCGTGGTCGAACAGAAACAGATCAGGGCGCCTTTCGACGGCGTGCTCGGGGTGCGCCAGGTCGATCTGGGCCAGTTCGTGCGCGCCGGCGAGCCGATCGTGTCGCTGACCGACGCCCGCACCATGTACGCGGACATCACATTGCCGGAACAGGCGCTGCGCGACATCAGGACCGGCCAGGCCGTCCGCATCGGCGTCGATGCGTATCCGGGCCGGGTGTTCGACGGCGTGGTCAGCACCATAGAACCGCAGGTGTCGGCACAGGCCCGCACCCTGCTGGTGCGCGCCACCCTGCCCAACCCGGACGGCGCGCTGGCGCCCGGCATGTACGTGAATGCCCGCGTGGCGCTGCCCGAACGCCCCGGCGTCATCACCGTGCCGGAAACCGCGGTGAGCTACAGCGCCTATGGCGACTCGGTCTATGTCGTGGACGACAGCGCCCGGCCCGCGACGGTGCGGCAGGTGTTCGTCAAGACCGCCGAACGGGTGGACAGCCGCATCGTGGTGACCGAGGGACTGCAGGCCGGACAGCGGGTCGTGACCTCGGGCCAGTTGCGGCTGCACAACGGCGCGGCGGTCGAGATCGCCGGCCAGGACACGCTGGCCGCCGGCGGCGGCATGGCGCTGGCCGGTCATTGAACGGGGCCGACCATGACATTCACCGATCTGTTCGTGCGCCGCCCGGTGCTGGCCCTGGTGGTCAGCACCCTGATCCTGCTGCTGGGCCTGCGCGCCACCGGCGAACTGCCGGTGCGCCAGTACCCGCTGACCGAAAACACCACCATTACCATCACCACCCAGTACCCGGGCGCCTCGCCCGAGCTGATGCAGGGTTTCGTGACCCAGCCCATCGCCCAGGCCGTGGCGACGGTCGAGAACATCGACTATCTCTCGTCCTCGTCCACGCAGGGGCGCAGCCTGATCACCGTGCGCATGAAGCTGAACGCCGACTCCAACAAGGCGCTCACCGAGATCATGGCCAAGGTCAACCAGGTCAAGTACCGGCTGCCGCGGGAGATATACGACCCGGTCCTGGCCAAGTCCTCGGGCGAGGCCACCTCGGTGGCCTACGTGGGCTTTTCCAGCAAGACCATGCCGATTCCCGCGCTGACCGATTACCTGCAGCGCGTGGTGCAGCCGCAGCTCTCGTCCATCGACGGCGTGGCCAGCGTGGACCTGTACGGCGGCCAGACCCTGGCGATGCGCGTCTGGCTCGACCCCGCCCGCATGGCCGCGCGCGGCATCTCGGCGGGCGAGATCGCGCAGGCGCTGCGGGACAACAACGTGCAGGCCGCGCCCGGCCAGACCAAGGGGCTGTACGTGGTATCGAACATCCAGGTCAATACGGACCTGAACAGTCTGGCCGATTTCCGCGACATGGTGGTGCGCCAGGTCGACGGCGCCGTCGTGCGGCTGGGCGACGTGGGCACGGTGGAACTGGGCGCCGCCTCGTACGACTCCAGCGCCCGCATGGACGGCGAGAAGGCTGTCTACTTCGGCCTGAACGCCACGCCGGTCGGCAATCCGCTGACCATTGTCGAACGCATCAACGCCCTGCTGCCCGGCATCAAGCAGAACCTGCCGCCCGGCGTCGAAGTGCAGGTTCCCTTCGAGCTGGCGCGCTTCATCAATGCCTCGATCGACGAAGTGCGCAACACGCTGCTCGAGGCGGTGCTCATCGTGGTGGCGGTGATCTTCCTGTGCCTGGGTTCGCTGCGCGCGGTGCTGGTCCCGGTGGTGACGATTCCGCTGTCCATGCTGGGCGCGGCCGCCATCATGCTGTCCCTGGGATTTTCCATCAATCTGTTGACGCTGCTGGCGATGGTGTTGGCCATCGGGCTGGTGGTCGACGACGCAATCGTCGTGGTGGAGAACGTGCATCGCCATATCGAGGAGGGCAAGTCGCCGGTGCACGCCGCCCTGGTCGGGGCGCGCGAGGTGGCCGGGCCGGTGATCGCCATGACCCTCACGCTGGCCGCCGTGTACGCGCCCATCGGCCTGATGGGAGGACTGACCGGTTCGCTGTTCAGGGAATTCGCCTTCACGCTGGCCGCGGCCGTGGGCGTGTCGGGGGTGATCGCCCTCACGCTTTCGCCCGTGATGAGTTCGTTCCTGCTGAACAGCCGCGTATCCGACGGCTGGATGGCGCGCAAGGCCGAGCACTTCTTCCAGCGCCTGGGCGACGCCTATGGGCGCGTGCTCGATGTGTCGCTGCGCCATCGCTGGGTGACCGGCCTGATCGCCGTCGTGGTGCTGGCGAGCCTGCCGGTGCTGTACGGCAGCGCGCAGCGCGAGCTGGCGCCGGTGGAAGACCAGGCCATGATCCTGACCGCCGTCAAATCGCCCCAGCACGCCAATATCGACTACGTCGAGCAATTCGGCCAGAAGTGGGACGCCGTCATGCGGGAAATTCCCGAGCAGAACGGCCGCTGGCTCATCAACGGCTCGGACGGCGTGGCCAACAGCATCGGCGGGGTGAACCTGGTTACGTGGCAGGAGCGCGAACGCTCGGCCGACGAGATCCAGGGGGATCTGCAAAACCGCGTCAACGCGATCGAGGGCAGCAACACCTTCGCCTTCCAGCTGCCGTCGCTGCCCGGCTCGACCGGCGGCCTGCCGGTGCAGATGGTGCTGATGAGCGCGGCCGACTACCGCGTGGTCTACGACGCCATGGAAAACCTGAAACAGGCCGCGCGCGCAAGCGGCCTGTTCATGGTGGTCGACAGCGACCTGGACTACAACAATCCGGTGGTGCGGGTGGACATCGACCGCGCCAAGGCCAACAGCCTGGGCGTCACCATGAAGGCCATCGGCGATACGCTGGCCGTGCTGGTGGGCGAAAACTACGTCAATCGCTTCGGCATGGACGGGCGCTCGTACGACGTGATTCCGCAAAGCCCGCGCGGCATGCGCCTGACGCCGCAGTCGCTGGGCCAGTTCTACGTCAAGAGCGCCAGCGGCGCGCAGGTGCCGCTGGCCACGCTGGCGAAAATCTCGATGGGCGTCGAGCCCAACCGGCTGACCCAGTTCGACCAGCTCAACTCCGCCACCTTCCAGGCCATTCCCATGCCCGGCGTGACCATGGGCGACGCCGTGCAGTTCCTTACCGAACAGGCGCGCCTGCTGCCGCCGGGCTTCAGCCATGACTGGCAGTCCGACGCTCGCCAGTACAGCCAGGAGGGCTCGGCGCTGGTGGTGACGTTCCTGTTCGCCATCATCGTCATCTACCTGGTCCTGGCCGCCCAGTACGAAAGCCTGCGCGATCCGCTGATCATCCTGATCAGCGTGCCGATGTCGATCTGCGGCGCCCTCATCCCGCTGGCGCTCGGCATGGCCACCATCAACATCTATACCCAGATCGGCCTGGTGACCCTGATCGGCCTGATCAGCAAGCACGGCATCCTGATGGTGGAGTTCGCCAACGAGATGCAGGCGCATGCCGGGCTGGATCGCCGCGCCGCCATGGAGCGGGCCGCGCGCATCCGGCTGCGCCCCATCCTGATGACGACGGCCGCCATGGTGGTGGGCCTGGTCCCGCTGCTGTTCGCCAGCGGCGCCGGCGCGCATAGCCGCTTCAGCCTCGGGCTGGTGATCGTGGTGGGCATGCTGGTGGGCACCCTGTTCACCCTGTTCGTGCTGCCCACCATGTACACCCTGCTGGCGCGCGACCACCGCGCCGCCGGCCAATCCGCGCGCGCCCGCGAACTGGCGCGGCTGGACGCCCGGGCGGGCGCCGCCTCCCCCGCACACGAGACCGCATCATGACGCATTCCGCCCCGACGACTCTTGCACGTAACGCCGGCGCGCTGCTTGCCGCGCTGGCGCTGGCCGGCTGCGCTGTAGGGCCGCGGTACCAGGCGCCCACGCCCGCGCCGGTGAAGCTGGCCAGCCCCGAGCAGGCGCTGTTCTCGGCCGACCAGGTACAACGCGACTGGTGGCGCCAGCTGCAGGATGCCCGGCTGGACGCCTTGATCGGCCTGGCGCTGGCGCGCAATCTCGATATCCGCCAGGCGCAGGCGCGCCTGCGCGAAGCGCGCGCCGCGCTCGACGAAAAGGAGCTGGACCGCTGGCCGACCGTGACCGCGGCCGGCGGCTACACGCGCAGCCTGTCGCAGATCAACCCGGGCCCCGACCAGCGCAACCTCGCGCAAAGCTACCGCGCGGGTTTCGACGCGACCTGGGAAATCGATCTGTTCGGCCGGCTGCAACGGCGGGCCGAGGCCGCGGCCGCGCGCGACCAGGCCGCCGCCGCCGACCTGGCCCAGACGCGCCTGGTGGTGGTGGCCGAGCTGGCGCGCAACTATTTCGAGATGCGCGGCGCCGAGCAGCGCCTGGCCGTGGCGCGCGCCAACCTCGCCACCCAGCAGGAAACGCTGCGCGTCACCGCGGCGCTGGTGGAAACCGGCCGCGGCTATGCCGGCGACCTGGCCAGCGCGCGTGCCGAGCTGGCCGGCACGCGGGCGCTGCTCGCGCCGCTGGAGACCCAGCGGCGCCTGGCCCAGTACCGCATCGCCGTCCTGGCGGCCATGCGGCCCGCCGAACTGGGCGAGCTGCGCCAGGAGCGACCGCTGGCGCCGCTGGCCGCGCAACTGCCCATCGGCGACGTGGCCATGCTGCTGCAACGCCGCCCCGACGTGCGCGCCGCCGAGCGCCTGCTGGCGGCCACCAACGCCGATGTCGGCGCCATCACCGCCGAACTGTATCCGCGCATCGACCTGGGCGGATTCCTCGGCTTCATTGCCTTGCGCGGCGGCGACCTGGCGCAGGCCGGCAGCAAGGCCTTCGCGCTGGCGCCGACGATCAGCTGGCCGGCGCTGCACCTGGGCAGCATCCAGGCGCAACTGCGCGCCAGCCAGGCCCGGCACGACGCGGCGCGGGCGCGCTACGAGCAGGTGGCGCTGCAGGCCATCGAGGAAGTGGAAGGCGCATTGACGCGCTACGGGCAGAACCAGCAGCGGCTGCGCGACCTGCTCGACAGCGCCACGCAGAGCCAGCGCGCCGCCGACCTGGCGCAAACGCGCTATCGTGAAGGGGCCGCGCCGTATTTGACGGTGCTGGACGCGCAGCGTACTCTTTTGCGCGCACAGGATGCCGTGGCGCAATCCGAGTCGGAGTCGTATACCAGCCTGGTCGCGCTCTACAAGGCCCTGGGCGGAGGCTGGAATGCCGACGCCGCCGCGCCCGCCCGTTCCGACCGCACCGCCGCCCTGCCGGCCAGCCCCTGAGACGCCCACCGCCATGCCCGACCAATCCGCCCCTGCCAGCACGCACTGGGTCCCGCACCAGCCGGCCGAGCGCATTCTCATGACGCTAAAGACGCGCGGCCCGCAAGGCATCGCGGCCATCGCCGAGGTGCTGGACGTGACGGCCGAGGCGGTGCGCCAGCAAATGGCGCGCCTGCAGGTCGAAGGCCTGGTGGACGCCGAAACGCGTTCGGCCGGCCGCGGCCGGCCCACCCAGATATGGCGGCTCACGCAGGCCGGCCATGCGCGCTTTCCGGACATGCACGCCGAGATGACCGTGCAGATGCTGGGCGCGGTGCGCCAGGTTTTCGGCGAAAGCGGGATCGACAAGCTGATCGGCGCGCGCGAGGCCAGCATGCGCGCCAGCTACGCCGAGGCCATGCAGGGCGCCAACGGCCTGCGCGAGCGCCTGGAGCGCCTGGTGGCCGTGCGCAGCCGCGAAGGCTACATGGCCGAATTGGTCGCCACCGACGATGGCTACCTGCTGGTGGAGAACCACTGTCCCATCTGCGCGGCGGCGCAAGCCTGTATGGGTTTCTGCCGCAGCGAACTGGACCTGTTTCGCGAGGTCATCGGCCCGCAGGCTCAGATCGAGCGGGCCGAGCACATCCTGGCCGGCGCGCGCCGCTGCGCCTATACGGTCAGGCCGTTGCGCCGGACCGCCTGAAAGCGCGCCCCGGCGGCAGCGCCGCCAGGGGCCATGCCGGCGCTCAGTCGACCAGCTTGAGGGTGCCCTTCATCAGGGCGCCATGGCCGGGGAACGAGCAGAAGAACGTGTAGTCATCGCCCGCGGCCAGCTTGGCCACGTCGAACGTCACCGAATCCGACTCGCCGCCGCCCAGCACCTTGGTGTGCGCAAGCACGCGCGTATCGCCGGCTTTCAGGTACTGGTTGTCCAGGCCCGCGGCTATGCCATCCTTCTCGACCGCCTGCATGTCGGCCGTCTTGGTCAGCACCCAGTTGTGCCCCATGACGTTGCGGGGCAGCTTGCCGGTGTGCTTGAGGTTGACCGTGAACTGCTTGCACGACTTGCTGACCTCGATGGCCTTCTTGTCGAACTGCATCTGGTCCGTGCCGGCGATGTCCACCGAGCATTCGGCCGCGAGAACCGGCGCGCTGAACGCCGCCATCAAGGCCATGCCACCCAATACCTGCTTGAACATAACGTCCTCCATCAACACATTGTGCGACGCGCGACCGCGCATCGGGCAATCCCTACTTTACGCCCCCGCGCGCGCAAAGGGAAAGGCGCGCGGCGCGCCCGTTTGCGCGCCATCAAACAATGGGGCCGGCCCGCGCCGCGCCGCGAAATCCATGCAGGGACAAGGGGAATGGCAACGCGGACTACATCTCGCCCAGGCGCATCAGACGCCGGATATGGTCGCGTTGCGCGCGCAGGCGCGGCAGGACCTCGGCCTCGATGCGCGGCATGTCGTAGTCGTCGTCGTTGACGGACAGGCCCAATGAAAGACCGCGCGCCTGGCTGGAGAAGAGCGCGACCCCCACGGTGGTGACCTTGCGCTCGGGATATCGGGCGATCGCCCACTGGTCTTCGGGCAGGTCCAGCGCCGAGCACAGCGCGCTGGCCGGCGGCAGCGCATTGCCCACGCGCAGATTGACCACCAGGATCTTGCGCCGCTCGGCCTCCGAACTGGCCCGCGCGATGATGATGACCTCGTCCTTGCTGCGCTCGCCGATATTGGCCGTGCCCGCGCATTGGTCCGCCAGGTCCTGCAAGGCGGACTGGATCACATCGTTGACCCCGGTATTGGCCAGCGCGGCGAAGCCGATCTCCAGCAGCTGGGGCGTCAACGACCACAAGGTGCCTTCCTTGCGCACATAGCCTTCGCTCTCGAGCGTGGTCAGAAAGCGCAGCACGGTGGAGTGCGGCAGGTCGACCGCCTTGGACAAGGCGGTGAGCGATTGCCCGGGACCGCTGCGGAAACTGCGCAGCAGCGCTAGACACCTCTGGACCGAGCGATTATCATTCATTTGACCACTGCATGAAAATATTGTTCACCTAGCGGAAAGTTTAAGCGACTCGCAGGTACTTTGCAAGCGTTTATCGACTTTGCGCCACATCGATGGGGGCACCATGGGGTACAGGGTAGGCGTCGATATCGGCGGCTCATTCACCGATTTCGCCGTGTTCGACGAAGACAGCGGCGAAATCAAGAGTCTCAAGGTCTTTTCGCGGCCCGACCAGCCGGGCGAAGAAGTCATCGCCGGGGTCCGCATGCTGGGCGAGCGCTACGGCATCCAGCCCGCGCAGATCACTTACTTCACGCACGGCACCACGGTCGGCATCAATACGGTCATCCAGCGCAAGGGCCTGAAGCTGGCGCTGTTCACCACCGAGAACTTCAGCGACGTGCTCGAACTGGCGCGGCTGAAAACCCCCGACATGTATCACCTGCTGTCGCGGCGGCCCGCGCCGCTGGTCAAGCGCAGCATGGTGTTCGGCATCGCCGAGCGCATGGGGCCCGACGGCACGGTGCGCGCGCCGCTGGACGAGGCCAGCGTGGAGCGCGCGGTCCGGCAGGCGCTGGACGCGGGCGCCGAAGGCATCGTGGTCTCGCTGCTGCACGCGTACCGCAACCCGGCGCATGAACTGCGCGTGCGTGAAATCGCCGAAGCGCTGGCGCCGGGCCTGCCGGTGTCGTGTTCCAGCGAGACCTGGCCCATCATCCGCGAATACGAGCGCACCATCACCGCCGTGATCGGCGGCTATGTGCAGCCGCGCGTCGCCCATTACCTGACGTCGCTGCAACAGGCGCTGAAGAACGCCGGCGTGCAGCCCGAGCCGCGCCTGACCAAATCCAACGGCGGCGTGATGACCGCCGAGCAGGGCAAGCGCGATTGCGTGCAGATGATCCTGTCGGGCACCGCCGCCGGCGTCATCGGCGCCAGCCACGTCGCGGCAACGGCCGGCCTGCCGCGCTGCCTGAGCCTGGACATCGGCGGCACCAGCGCCGACATCGCGGTCATCGTCGACGGCAAGCCGCAATACGGCGTGGGCGAGCTGATCGGCGATTTCCAGATCTACATTCCGTCCGTCTCGGTTTCCTCGGTCGGCGAAGGCGGCGGCTCCATCGCCTGGGTGGACCCGCTGGGCGTGCTCAAGGTGGGTCCGGAAAGCGCGGGCTCGCATCCGGGCCCCGCCTGCTATCGGCGCGGGGGCACGCGCGCCACCATTACCGACGCTTTCGTCTGCTGCGGACTGGTCGGCCATTCCGAACTGGGCTACCAGGCCGTCACGGTCGATGCCGACGCCTCGCGCCAGGCGGTGGGCGAGCTGGCCGACAGGCTGGGCCGCGGCATCGAGGAAACGGCCGAGGCCATCATCCAGATCGCCGTCTCCGGCATGTACTCGGAAGTCAGCGGCCTGGTGTCGCGCTACGGCATCGATCCGCGCGAGTATGCCGTACTGGCCTTCGGCGGCGCGGGCCCGATGCTGGGCTGCTTCCTGGCGCGCGAACTCAAGGTCCGCGAGATCGTGGTTCCGCCCTCGCCCGGCACCCTCAGCGCGCTGGGCGGACTGATCGCCGACCTCAAGAGCGACTTCCTGAAAACCGTGTACACCGACCTCAGCGCCGACCGGCTGGCCTTCGTGCGCGACGAGTTCGCCACCCTGGCCGAGCGCGCGCGCCAATGGCTGGCGCAGGAACAGGGACACGCCGAGGAAGCCGAACTGGTGTACTCGGCCGAAATGCGCTATCGCGGCCAGTCGTACGAGATCGATACCGTGCTGGACCCGGCCCACATCGAGGCCGGCGACGTGCAGGCGGTGGGCCAGGCCTTCCACGACATGCACCGGCGCCTGTACGGGCATGCCGACGAGCAGGCCCCGGTGCAGATCGTCAGCCTGCGCGTGGTCATCGCCGGCAACAACGACAAGCCGTCCTTCCCGCGCCATGCGCTGCGCCCAGGCACGCCGCGCACCGAACGCAAGGTGCGCGTCTGGCTGGACGGCGCCTGGCACGAGGTGCCGCTGTACGCACGCACCGCGCTGGCGGCGGGCCAGCAGTTCGCCGGCCCGGCCATCGTGACCCAGGACGACTGCACCACCGTCATCCCGGCCGACTATGCATGCCGGGTCGACGAGTACGCCAATCTGCGCATCACCGAAGGAGCCGCGTCGTGACCGTGGACAATTTCCGCCTGCAAGTGCTCGCCAACCACTGCACCGCCGCCGCCGAGGCGATGGGCTATACGTTGATGCGCACCGCCTATTCGACTTTCGTGAAGGAAACCGAGGACTTCTCGGCGCAACTGATGACGCCGGCGGGCAAGACCTTTGCCTCGCCCAAGACCTTCGGCGCGACCTGGTACACCGGGCTGGACTATGGCCGCGTCATCGCCATGTTCGACGATTACCGCGAAGGCGACATCTATCTGACCAACGATCCGTACAGCGGTTTCGTGGCCACCCATACCCCGGACATGCACGTCTGGAAGCCGGTGTTCCGCGACGGCCGCCTGGTCTGCTTCGTCGGCAGCCACATCCACAATACCGACATGGGCGGCGCCGTGCCGGCGTCGCTGTCGCGCACCCTGACCGAGGTCCACCAGGAGGGCCTGCGCATCCCGCCCATGCTGCTGGCGCGCGACGGCGTCATCGACGAGAAAGTGCTGCGCATCATGGAAGTCAACGTGCGCATGCCGGAGCAGAACCGCGGCGACCTCAACGCGCAGATCGCGGCGCTCAATGTCGGCGAGCGCAAGGTGCACGAGATCATCGACCGGTTCGGCGTGGACGAATTCATGCAGGGCGCCGAGGCCATCCTCGATTACGCCGAGCAACAGACGCGCGCCCTGATCCGCGAAATCCCGGACGGCGAGTACCGCTTCGCCGAGTACGCCGACGAAGATACCGTGGGCGGCTACCCGTGCCGCATCCATATCACGCTGCGCGTGCGCGGCGACGAACTGGAACTGGATTTCACTGGCAGCGACCCGCAGGTCGCCTCGTCGCTGAACGTTCCGACCGGCGGCGACGGCCACCATTCGGTGATCACGGTCGGCCTGATCTACGTCATGCATACCCTGGCGCCGCGCAACGTGCTCAACGCCGGCAGCGTGCGGCCCTGCCATGCCGTCCTGCCGGAAGGCACGGTGGTCAACCCGCAGGCGCCGGCGGCGGTGGGCATGCGCAGCCTGATGGCGGCGGTCATCCAGGCCTGCACCTTCGGCGTCTTCAGCCGCGCCATGCCCGATCGCCTGCCGGCCTGCCCGGCCGGCGGCTCGACGCTGCTCAACGTCAAGACCGCCACGCGCGAAGGCCGCCAGGTGCTGTCGTCGATCGGCCCCTGCGGCGGCGGCGCCGGCGGCGGGCCGGAATACGACGGCGTCGAAGGCTGCGGCGCCAACAACGCCTTCCTGAAGAACACGCCCGTGGAGATCAACGAAGCCGAGGTGCCGATCGAGATCATCCGCTACGGCCTGGTGCCGGACACCGGCGGAGCCGGCCGCCAGCGCGGCGGCAACGCGGCCACGATGGAATTCCGGCTGCTGGCGCCCAACGGCGTGGTCACGGCGCGCAACCGCAACCGCTCCGAGCTGGCGGCCTGGGGCGTCATGGGCGGCAAGGCGGGCGCCAACTCGCGCTTCATCCGCAACCCCGACTCCGACGCGCCGGAGGAGCTGCGCAACAGCGACCTGGTCAACTGCGCGCCAGGCGACGTCATTCGCCTGCAGGGCCCGGCCGGCGGCGGCTACGGACACCCCCACGAACGGCCGGTCGAGCAGGTGGTGGAGGACGTGCGCTGCGGTTTCGTGTCGCGCCAGCGCGCGCGCGAGGCCTATGGCGTCGCGGTGCGCGCGGACCTCAGCGTGGACGAGGCGGCCACCCGCGAACTGCGTCGCGCCGACCGGGGCGGCCCGGAGCATTTCGACCATGGCCCGGGCCGCGCTCGCTTCGAGGCGGTCTGGACGCCAGCGCGCTACGACGCGATGACGCGCATCATGGCGGCGCTGCCCGTCAGCTGGCGACATTTCGTCAAGCACCAGATGTTCGCGGCGCTGGCCGGCTCGGCCCCGCCGCAGGACGGCGGCGCGCAGGATATCGAGCGGCTCTATGCGCAATTGAGCCAGCGCTACGCGGACCTGCCCTCGCCGCAGGCGATTGCCGCGGCCAGCGGCGCGGCCGCCTGAGTGCCCAGCCATGCGGGAGCCGGACATGGCCGCGTCGAGGGATATCTTTGCGCCGGATTTTCGCCGGCGGCCCTACTGGTGGGAGGGCTACGAGCCGCCCGAATGCGGCGAGGACGCCCTGCCCGCCGGCGCCGACGTGCTCATCGTGGGCGGCGGCTACACCGGCGTGTGCTGCGCCCTGGCCCTGCGCGAGGCCGGCATCGAGGCCGTGGTGCTGGAGGCCGGCCGCCCTGGCGAAGGCGCCAGCACCCGTTCGGGCGGGCAGGTGTCGGGCGGCGTCAACGTGCAGAAAAAGGCGCTCGCCGCGGTCGGCGAAAGCGCCGGCCAGCGCGCCGAACGCCTGGCCGCGCGGCTGCGCGACGCCGCGGCCTCGATGGCCTATGTCGAATCATTGATCGAACGGCACGCCATCGAGTGCGGCTGGCACCGCACGGGGCGGCTCACCACCATGTGGGTGCCCGCGCACTACCAAAGCTGGCAGGCGCGCCTGGACCAGCTCAATGCCTGCACCGGATCGCAGGCGCGCATGATCCCGCGCGAGGAGCTGGCCGCCGAGATCGGCTCGTCCGTGTACCACGGCGCCGCGCTGATCGAGCACGCCGGCCACCTGCAACCCGCCCAGCTCTATGGCGGCATGCTGCGGGCGGCGCGCGACGCGGGCGCGCGCGTGTTTGGCCGCACGCCGGTCGAAC
This sequence comes from Bordetella genomosp. 6, assembly GCF_002119705.1. NCBI lineage: Bacteria > Pseudomonadati > Pseudomonadota > Betaproteobacteria > Burkholderiales > Alcaligenaceae > Bordetella > Bordetella genomosp. 6. The sequence continues at coordinate 1,189,048 of NZ_CP021107.1, read as the reverse complement.
GCATCGAGCGCCGCGCCGGCGGCTACGACGTCCATACCGCGCGGGGCGCCGTGCGGGCCGGCCAGGTGGTCATCGCCACCAACGGTTATACGGGCGCCAACCTCGGCGGCCTGAAGCGCCGCATCGTGCCGGTGTGCACCCACATGATCGCCACCGAAGCGCTGTCGCCGGATCTCGCCGCCAGCCTGCTGCCGACCAATCGGGCCGTGTCCGAGTCGCGCCGCGTCGTCAACCACTACCGGCTCTCGCCTGACGGGCGACGGCTGCTGTTCGGCGGACGCGCGCGCTTCGTACCCACCGACGAGGCGACCACCGCCCGGCTGCTGTACCGCGCCATGCTCAAGCGCTTTCCGCAACTGGCCGGCACGCGCATCACCCATAGCTGGGGCGGCAACGTCGCCATGACGCTGGACTCGATGCCCCACATCGGCGGCGCCGACGGCCTGCATTACGCGCTGGGCTGCAATGGCAGCGGCGTGGCCATGATGAGTTACCTGGGCCACTGCGTCGGCCGCAAGATCGCCACGCAGTCGGGCGAACCGATCAACGCATTCGATATGGGGGAAATTCCAGGCCATCCTTTCTACTTCGGCAACCCGTGGTTCCTGTTCGCGATCGGCAGCTGGTACCAGGCGCGGGATGCCTACGACCACTGGAGGGCCCGCTGAACAGCGGGCGCAGACACCGGCTTTCGCTCATCCACCCGGCCAGGGCCTCGCACCGTCCGGATGCCCCGGCCGCCGAAGCGGACCGGCAAAATATCTATGGAGCGCTCCATGAACAATCAGCGTCGCAATGCATTGAGAGTACTGACCGGCCTGTGCGGAGCCGCCGCCCTGCCCCGGCTTGCCCTGGCGCAGGCAGGCGCCTACCCCGCCGGCCCGGTCACCGTCGTCGTGCCGTACGGCTCGGGCGGCAGCACCGATGTCATCGCCCGCCTGCTGGTCAACGACGTCAGCGAACGCCTGGGCGGCAAGTTCATTGTCGAGAACAAGCCCGGCGCGGCCGGCAACATCGGCACCCGCCAGGTCGGCATTTCCCGCCCTGACGGCACCACCCTGCTTTATTCCACGGCCACGCCGTTCTGCATCAACCCGTACGTCTACCGCACCCTGCCCTTCGATCCCGACAAGGATTTCGCGGCCGTCTCGCGCACCGCCAAGCTGCCCCTGGTGCTGGTGGTCAACGCCGGCCTCGGCATCAAGACCCCGCAGGCCTTCATCGACTACCTGCGCAACAACCAGCAGCAGTGCAGCTACAGCTCGTATGGCATCGGCACGTCCAGCCACATCGCCAGCGCGATCTTCACCAAGAAGATCGGCGCGCCGGGCGTGCTGCATGTTCCCTACAAGGACATGACGGCGATGTCCGACCTGGCGGCCGGACGCAATACCTTTCACATCGACGCCTGGTCGGTCGTCGACCCGCTGGTCAGGGCCGGCAAGCTGACCGCCCTGGCCGTCTCCAGCGCCGAGCCCCTGCCCTGGGCCCCCAAGCTGCCGACCATCGCCAGCGTGATCGGCAGCGACTACGAAGTCGTCACCTGGCATGCGGTGTTCGCGCCGCGCAAGACACCGGCGGAGATCGTCCAGAAGCTGAACCACGAGTTCCAGCAGACCATCGCCAAGCCTTCGGTACAGAAGACCTACGTGGACCAGGGCTTTCTGACCTACCCGCCGGCCACCCCCGCCGAAATCGACGCCTTCGTGCAGCAGGACAAGCAGCGCTGGAAATCGTTCGTGGAAGCGGCCGGCATCACGCCCAGCTGAGCCACCCCGGGCAGCGCCCACCGGCCGGCGACGGCCCCGCGCGCCCTCGGGCGCGGGGCCGTCGCCGCGTTCAGATGCGAAACGCCACGGTGGGATCGGACCGGACCTTGTCCAGCAGACCGGTTTCCCAGCTCAGGTACTGGTGCATGGCCTCCTCGATGCCGGTCTCGCGGTCATAGGGCCGGTACCAGACATCGATCACCTCGGTCAGGAACCGCGGCGCGTCGCCGCGCAGCCGGTCCGCCCCCAGCGCCGAAGTGCCCCCCTTCAGATAGGCGGCCCGATAGCCCAGCGCGGCGGCGTCGGCCGCCGCCAGCCGCGAGACGCGGCCGTCCGTGCACGTGAACAGCAGCGGCCCGGCGGGCTTGCGCTGCGCCAGCAAGGCCGGCAGGCGCGAGCGCGGCGCCCAGGCGGCGCCGGCCAGATGGGCGGCGCGATAGGCACGCGAATCCCCCACGTCGATAATCACGGCGTCCGCCGCGATGGCATCGACCGGCACGCCGCGCTCATCGTCGCACTCGACGCGCGGCGGCGCGACCAGCGCCGCCGCCTCGGGCCGGTGCAGGTAGACTTCCCAGCCCATCTGGTGCAGCCAGCCGGCGGTCATCGGCGCCTGCACGCCGTCGGTGTCGAACACCACGATGCGCGCATTGCGCACCGGCGCGTAGTGATCCGTCTGCTGGACCAGCTGCCCTCCGGGCGCGGCCACGGCACGCGGCAGCGTCGCCCGCGCCGAGCATGACGGATCGCGCGCGTCGAACAGGTACGTGGTGCGATAGGGATTGGACAGCATGTCCTGCAGCTCGCCCGCGTCCAGCGTGACGATGGACATGCCCCGAGCCCATGCCTGCGCCGCCTGCGCGGCGCCGGCGGCGACCGGGCGATCCAGGTAGCTGGCGGACTTGCCGCGCTCCAGCGGCAGGCCGGCCAGGTGCTGGCCCATCGTGCCGTTCTCCAGGGCGCGCACATCCGTCTTGCCGGCATTGCGCAGCGACTGCGCGCCGATGATGGAGCGGGTGCGGCCGGCGCAGTTGACGACGATGGGGCCGGCATGGTCCAGCGCGCGCGCCACCAGCTCGGCGCCCGGGCACGAATAGGCGCCCGGCACCGACATCAGGTTGAATTCCTGTTCGGTGCGGCTGTCGAGCACCAGCACGTCCTCGCGCCGCCGCAGCGCGTCGAGCTCGACGGCGCTGATGCTGGGCGTGCCGTAGACGTGTTCGGCCACTTCGCCAAAAGCCTTGCTGGGCACGAAAACGCCGGTATACACCGGCAGGCCGGCGGCATTCCAGCCCGGCTGTCCGCCCTGCAGCACCGCCACATTGTGGTAGCCGCGCTGGTGCAGCAGGCGCACCGCCTGCTCGGCCAGGCCGTCGGCGTCGTCGATCACCACGATGCGCACGTGCGGCGACGGCAGCCCGTCGGCGACGCGCAGTTCGAACACCGACAGCGGCATGGACGCGGCATGGAACAGGTGCCCCTGGGTATAGACGCCGTTCTCGCGCACGTCCAGGATGGCAAGCTCGCCGCCGTCGGTCAGCATCTCGTACAAGTCACGCGGCGCGATCCAGGGCGCGTAGGTCTCCGGCACCGCCATGAAGCGCGTATAGGCGCCGCCTTCTTCCGTGGCGAAATTGATACGCCCGCTGAGCGTGTCGAGCGCGCGGCCGTACAGATGCAGGTGCAGCGAATCCTCCTCGGACACCACTTCGATCGTGTGGAACACCTCGCCGCTCAGGCAGGCGGCGTTGCCCCGCACCACGGTCAGGGCGTCGATCTGGCGCAAGGCGCCGAAGCCGGGGCGCGAGCCATCGTCGGTGCGCTCGAAGAATACGTTGTGCTCTTCGCCGTATACGCCGGCGATCACCGCCCAGGTGGTGTGGTCATGCGGCGGCTGCTTCTTGCCGGTCTTGCCCGCCGACGCGTACAGGGCCAGGTCGCCGCCCTCGCCGCGCCACAGCTGGTACAGCCCGCCGGGCTTGCCGGCCCGGATCGGGAATTCATGGCGCGGAAACAGCTCGTCGCGCTCGCCCAGGGCGACCAGCACCGGGCTGATCGCCTCGCGCAGCGCCTCGCCGTCGAGCTGCCCCGCCAGGCGGCCGATCTGCGCCATGGCGTCTTTCACCGCGTCGTAACGTTGTTGCATCGTAGTCATCATCTGCTCTCCTGTCGGCATGCTTACTCAACCTTGATGTTCTGGTCGCGGATCAGGCGCTTCCACAGCTGCGTCTCCGAGTCGATCAGCTGGCTGAACGCCTGCGGCGTGCCGACGTCGGGCGTCATGCCCAGGTCCTTGACGCGCCTGGCGATCTCCGGCTCGGCCATCAGCTTGGCGAAGATCTGCTGGTAACGATCCACGATGGGCTGCGGCGTGCCCGGCGGCGCGATGACGCCCAGCCAGTTGGTCACCTCGTAGCCCGGCACGGTCTCGGCCACCGTCGGCACGTCGGGAAAACGCGGCTCGCGCTGGCGGGTGGTGGTGGCGATGGCGCGCAGCCGGCCGGCGGCGATCAGTTCATGGGTGGCCGTGTCGCCGAACCCGATGTCGGTCTCGCCGGCCATGGTGGACATCAGCGCCGGGCCGCCCCCTTTGTAGCCGATCTCGCGCAGCCGGCTGCCGGTCATGGCATTGAGCAGATGGCCGGTCATCGAGTTCGAGGTGCCCACGCCCACCGACGAATAGGTCACGTCGCCACTCTTGCTGCCGTCGATCACGTCCTGCACGCTGTTCCAGCGGCTTTCTCCCGGCTTGGTCACCAGCATGTAGCCCATCTGCACCAGCAGATTGACCGGGGTCAGCTTCTTGGGGTCATAGGAAATCTGGCGCAACTGCGGCCAGATTGTCAGCACGCCCGGACCTGACCAGGTGATGGTGCGGCCGTCGGGCCGCGCGTTGGCGACGAACTCGGTCGCGATCAAGCCGCCGGCGCCCGGCTTGGGCATGACGATGAGCGGCTGGCCCAGCTCCTCGGCCATGCGGGCCTGCAGCACCTGGGCCAGGGCATAGTGCCCGCCACCGGCGCCATAGCCCAGGATCAGCGTCACCGGGCCGTCAGGCTGCCAGGGCCCGGCCTGCTTGTCCTGCGCCCCGGCGGTCCAGGGCAGTACCGCGACGGCGGCGGCGGCCAGATACTTGGCGAGAGTATGTTGCATGGTATTTCCCCATCGTTTCTTCGTTGAAAAAGACCGCGCGCCGCGGGCGCGGGCCGAACGCAACCACCGGCGCCGCCCGCGGCGCCGGACCTGCTCGAATCGGAATGGACTGGAACCGTGAAGCTGCGCCTCAGCCGGCGCCGATGTCCGCCTGGTCCCATTGCGTTGCCACGAATGCCACGCGGTCGCCGGTATGCACCACCGGATCGCGTCGCATGCCGATGACGATGCAGTCGGTATCCAGAACGACCTCCTCCACCTCGGCGCCATGCAGATCCATGATGCGGCCCAGCGGCGCGCCGGCCGGCACGATCTGGCCGGCCCGCCCGGCCGCCAGGAACAGCCCTCCATGGCGCGCCATCACCCAGCGGCGCCGGGTCACCCGGCGCACGCTGGCGGGCGCCGCGGCGCCGGCGGATGCGCCGCTGTCGATGAGGCCCAGGTGGCCCGCCAGGCGCAGCAGCCCGGTCAACGCCTGCTCGACGTTCTCCGGCGTATACCAGCTGCCCTGGCCCAGCTCGACCATGAACGCCGGCACGTCGATGGCCAGGCATTGGTAATCCAGCCCGCCGGCGATGTTGCCGGGCAGCTCGCCCGCGCCGCCCACATCCATGCGGCAGCTGACAGAGGGCTCGAAGAACGAGGTCATGCGCAGCAGTTGCGCTTCGGTGACCGCGCTGCCCGGGAAGACCTTGTAGACACAGTACGGCTTGCTGTCATGGATCGAGCCCATCGTGTGCATGTTGACCAGGCACGAGGCCACCGCGCGCACTTCCTGGAACAGGGCATGGGCCATGTGGTTGGTCACCATCCCCTGCGGATTGCCCGGGAAAGTCTGGTCCAGGTCCTGCAGGTCCTGCGGCGCCGTCTTGGTGCGGTTGTCCAGCCCCAGGGGGTTGGCCGTGGGCGTGATGACCAGGCTGCCCGACAGCGCGGCCGGATCCACCCGGCGGCCCAGCTCCACCGCGGCGATCACGCCGTTGAGTTCATTGCCATGCACCTGTCCGTTGACCCACAGGCAGGGCCCGGACGCCGCCCCCTTGATCACCGTCACCGGGATGGCGATGGCCATGCCCGAGCTCATGGTGCCCACGGGCAGGTAGTCATGCGCCACGGTTCCCGGCTGCATGCCGGACAGCAGATCCTGTATTTTCGACACGGTTCAATCCTCCCTGCGCAGCGCCTGGTCCAGGTCGCGCTTCAAGTCTTCGACGTCTTCCAGCCCGATATGCAGCCGCACCAGCGGCCCGGCGTACTCCCTGCCCGCCAGGCTGCGCTTGCCGGCGGTGTCGGCCGGCAGCACCAGGCTCTCGTAGCCGCCCCAGCTCGCGCCGATGGCGAACAACGTCAGCCGGTCGATGAAGGCGTCGCGCTGCGCCGGGCTGCAGGGTTGGAGTTCGATGGTCAGCAAGCCCGAGGCGCCGCGCATCTGCCGGCGCCACAGCGCGTGGTCGGGATGCTGCGGCAGCGCCGGATACAGCACCTGCGCCACCCGCGGATGCCCGGCCAGCCATTGCGCCACGTCCAGCGCGTTGCGGTAGTGCGCCGCCATGCGCACCCCCAGCGTGCGGATGCCGCGCGTGGCCAGATAGGCGTCGTCGGGACTGATGGACAAGCCTTGCGCGGCCGCTTCCGTACGGATGGCCAGCCACAGTTCCGGATCGTGCGCCGTCACGGTCCCCATCATGACGTCCGAATGGCCCACCAGGTACTTGGTGGCGGCATGGATGGAAACATCGATACCGTGCTCGAACGGCTGCAGGAATACCGGCGTCGCCCACGTGTTGTCGGCCACCACCTTGGCGCCGACCGCGTGCGCGGCGGCGGCGATGCTGGCGAAATCCTGCATTTCCATGGTCAGCGAGCCAGGGCTCTCGCAGTACACGACCGAGGTATCGGGCCGGACCAGATGCTCGACCTCCGAACCGGTGTAGTACTCGACCCGCACGCCGCGCGGCGCCAGCACCTTTTCGCAGAACTCGCGGCACGGGTAATAGACGTTGTCCGGCACCAGGATGTGCGAGCCCGGGCGGGCCAGGGTATTGAGGGTCGTGGCGATGGCCGAAACGCCCGAGGGCGTGAGTACCGCCCGGTGGCCGCCCTCGATGGCGGCCACCAGGTTCTCCAGCTCCTTGACGGTGTGCGTGCCGAGCCGGCCGTAGCGCACGTGGTCGAACTTCGCGCCACGGGTTGCCTTGTACTCGGCCATGGACTCGAATACAACGGTTGAGGTGCGGTAGACGGGCGTGTTCACCATCCCCTTGTGCGCCTTCGGGTCGCGACCGCCATGGGTCAGCAGCGTATCGAACTTCATGAGCACCTGCAGAAGTGAAAGTGTTCCGACGGGCCCGCCCGCGGCGCGACAGCCGGCGCCCGGGCAGGAGCGAAATGCGCGTCCGCGCCCGCGCATGCATCGGGCACAGACAACGAAGGGGATTCTAGGTAGCCGGCGCGGCACCTACCAATGAAAGATTTTCCTGAACCATTAAAATGATTAATAAATCAAAACAGGGGATACGCTCCGTGCGCCATCTGGACATGCAGCAGTTGCGCACTCTGGTGACCATTGCGCAGACTGGCAGCTTTTCGGCCACCGCCGAAAAGCTGTTCAAGACACAGCCGGCCATCACCCACCAGATGCATCAGCTGGAAGCGACGCTGGGCACCGCCCTGTTCGAGAAGCAGGGGCGCAGCCGCGTCCTGACCGAGGACGGGCAGAAGATGCTCAAGTACGCAAGCCAGGTGCTGGCGCTCAACGACGAGGTTTTCCGCGTTTTCCAGGAACGCCTGCAGGGCACGCTGCGCATCGGCTCGCCGCACGACGCCGTCGAGACCCTGCTGCCCTCCATCCTGCGGCAGGCCAGCCAGGCGCTGCCGCAGCTGAACATCGACGTCTGCATAGACCGCGCGCCGCGGCTGTTCGAGCTGCTGCAGCGTGGCGAAATCGACATGGCCATCTCGGCCCGCTTCCACCAGGAATTCGAGGGGCTGATCCTGAAACGCTCGCCGGTGGTCTGGCTATGCGCCGCGGACTATGTGCACCGCCCCGACAAGGCCTTGCCGCTGATCCTGGCCGACGGCTCCAGCATCTACCGCGAAATGGCCCTGGCGGCGCTGGAGCAGCACCACATACGCTGGACGGTCACCCGTATCGTGCCCGACCTGGTCGGCATCAAGGCGGCGATCCGCGCCGGGCTGGGCGTCACCCCGCGCAGCATCGACCTGCTCGCGCCCGACATGCGCATGCTGGGCGAGGCCGACGGCCTGCCGCCGCTGCCCGAGATGACCTATCACCTGTGGATACGCCCGCATGCGGACGATTCGCCCGCGCGCCAGGCCTACGAGATGCTGCGCCAGGCCTGGGAGCTGGTCGACGCGGTGCCGGCGGCGCGCGCCGACCCGGCTGCGGGCTGACGGCGGCGTCCCCACGGTTTCACAGTTCAGGCCCGTTCCCGCTCGAACCGGCCATCCAACCCAAGGAAGACACACATGGATCTCGGCATTGCAGGACGATGGGCGCTGGTATGCGGCGCCAGCAAGGGGCTCGGCCATGGCTGCGCAAGCGCGCTGCTGCAAAACGGCGTCAACGTCGTCATCAACGCGCGCAACGACGGCGCCTTGCAGGACGCGGCGTCCGCGCTGCGCAAGGACGCCGAAAACTGGGCCCGGCAAGCGGGCGGCCAGGCAGGCAAGGTCATCGCCGTCGCCTGCGACATCACCACCGAGCAAGGCAGGCAGGCCGCGTTCGAGGCACCGGGCGGGCCCGGGCTGGACTTCGATATCGTGGTGACAAACGCCGGCGGCCCGCCGCCGGGGCAATACCAGGACTGGGACCGCGATGACTGGATCAAGGCGATCGACGCCAACATGCTGACGCCGATCGCGCTGGTCAAGGCCACCGTGGACGGCATGCAGGCGCGCCGCTTCGGGCGCATCGTCAACATCACCTCTACCGCCGTGAAGGCGCCGATCGCCACGCTGGGATTGTCCAATGGCGCCCGCTCCGGCCTGACCGGCTTTATCGCCGGCCTGGCGCGCTCGGAGATCGCGGCCCGAGGGGTGACCATCAACAACATCCTGCCGGGCAGGTTCGACACCGACCGGCTCAAGAGCACGATGCGCGTCGCGGCGCAGGCGTCCGGCAAAGGCATCGAAGCGCTGCGCGAGGAACAGCAACGGAGCATCCCCGCCGGCCGCTTCGGCCGTCCCGACGAGTTCGGCGCGCTCTGCGCTTTCCTGTGCAGCGTGCACGCCGGCTATATCACCGGGCAGAACATGCTGATCGATGGCGGCGCGTACCCGGGCACCTACTGAGCGTCCGCGCACGGACCGGAGTGCCGGCTCCTGCGCGAGGGGCCGGCACCGCCGGATCCCGGGCCTGTCGCTCAGCCATCGGCCGGCGCGGCCAGGATCGCCTGCGCGCGCTTGAGCAGCGGGCCGTCGACCATCTGCCCCTCGAATTCGATCACGCCCACGTGCCGGCCCAGCGCCTCTTCATAGGCCGCGACCAGCCGCCGCGCGAAATCGCGCTCCCGCGGCGTAGGCGAGAACACCTGGTGCGCCAGCCTGACCTGCGCCGGCGTGACGCAGGTCTTGCCGCCGTAGCCCAGCTCGCGGCCCTGCGTGGCGTCGGCCAGGTAGTGCGCGTCGTTGCGGATATCGACCACCGCCTGGTCGATCGCCTGCAGGCCCGCCGCCTTGGCCGCCATGACCACCATCGAGCGCGCGGCCAGCACCTCCTGGCCCTGCGGCGTGCGGCGACCGCCGATGCTGCTGGCGTAGTCTTCGGCGCCGAAATACACGGCTCCCACGTCCAGGTCCGGCCGGCTGACCCTGGCCGCCGCCTGCACGCCGCGCACGCTTTCCAGTCCGCAGACGACGAACCGGCGCGCCCGCGCCGGATGGATGGCCGCGAGCCGGGCGACGTGGTGATGGGCAGGCCACAGCTGGCCGGGCTCTTCCACCTTGGGAATGACGACAGCGTCGATGCCGGCGTCGAACGCGGCCGCCAGGTCATCCAGGTACAAGGGCGAGCCCGGCTCGTTCACGCGCACCGTCAACAGCCCGCCGTAGCCGCCCGCCCGGATCGCGCCCACCGCCTTGGGCAGCGCGGCGCGCGCGGCCACCTTGTCGGCGGACGGCGTGCCATCCTCCAGGTCGATGACGCAGCAATCAGCGCCGAAGCGGGGAAACTTGGCCAGCAGGTCGTGCCGGTTGGCCGGCGCAAGAAGCAAGGATCGAATCAGCTTGAGTGCCATGGGGTTCCGTCAGGTGGTGGGCGCGGGATACGGATGGCGTGCCGCGCTAGGCATGCCAGGCGCAGACTTCTTCCATCGGCGCCCGGTCGGTGCGATAGGCGTTCAAGGGCGAGGACTGCCGCTCGAAACCCAGCGAGATCCCGCAAATGATGGTCAGCGCGGGATCGATGTCGAAATGCCGGCGCAGCACCGGGGCATGCTGCGCCAGCGCGGCCTGGGGAATCGCCGCCACCCCGTGCGCCTGCGCGGCCAGGAGGAAATTGGCGATCCAGCCGCCGCAATCCACCAGGGCATAGGGGCCCAGATAGGCCGGCGTGGCCACCACCAGGCAATGCGGCGCGCCGAACAGCTCGAAGTTCTTCAACGAGAGCGCCCGCGACGCCTGCCGGTCACCCTTCTCGATGCCGGCGGCGGCATACAGCTGGAAGCCCGCCGCGCGCCGGCGGGCCAGATGCTCGTTCTCATAGGCGGCGGGAAACGGCATGTCGGGCTCGGCCGGCGCGCGGCCGGCCACCTGCGCCAGCGCTTCCTTCAGGCGCCGCGTGCTGTCGCCGCTACCGAGAAAGAGCCGCCAGGGCTGTGTGTTGCACCACGACGCGGTGCGCTGCGCCATCCGCAGCATGCGCGCGATCGTCTCCCGCGGCACGGCCTGCGGCAGGAAATCGCGGCAACTGTGCCGCTCGTCCAGCAAGGCCTGCAGAACCCCGGCCCGTTCCATCCCACTGTGCTCCATGGCTATTGCGGCTGGATGCCGGCGTTGCGGATACTTTTGCCCCAGGCCGCCTTCTGCTCGACCATGAACGTCGCGAACTCCGCCGCGCTGCTGGGAAACGGCTCCAGCCCCATCATGGCGAAGCGCTCCTTCACCGCCGGCTTGCCCAGGCTCTTGACGACCTCGGTGTTGAGCCGCTCGACGATCTCGGGCGCCATGCCCGGCGGCCCCATCAGCCCGCCCCAGGCCAGGTAATCGAAGCCGGGGAACTTCTCGCCCAGCGCGGGCAGGTCCGGCATCAGGCTGGAGCGCTTGTCGGACATCATCGCCAGCGGCCGAACCTTGCCATCGTTGACGAAGGCACGCGAGGAAGCGAGGTCCACGAACATGAAATCGAACTGCCCGCCTATCATGTCGACCAGCGCCGGCGGCGTGCTCTTGTACGGCACCGAAATCGCGGTGAAGCCGGCCGATTGCATCAGGTGCGCGTTGGCGACCTGCCCCGTCGCATTGCCATAGCCCATCGTGATCTTGCCGCTCGTTTTGACGAAGCGCACGAAATCATCCAGGCTCTTGATCGGCGACTGGCTGTTGACCGCCAGATAGAACGGAAAATCGGTCGTGCGCGCGATCGGCGTCACGCCCTTGATGGGGTCGTACGCGAGTTCCTTCATCACCCACGGGTTGGCCGAATAGGCGGAACTGGTACCCAGCAGCAAGGTATAACCGTCCGGCTCCTGCTTGCTGATGTATTCCGCGGCCACGTAGCCATTGGCGCCGGGCTTGTTCTCCACCACGATCGGGGCGCCCAGGCCCTTCTGCAGGTCTTCGACCAGGATGCGGGTCATCACGTCGGTTCCGCTGCCGGGCGCGAACGGCACGATCAGGCGGATCGACTTGCCAGGCGCGGGATAGACTTGCACGGCGCTGGCGGCGCCCGCGGCGACGGCCAGGCCCAGGAATACTGCGAATAGTTTTTTCATTTTGTCTCCCTCCTCCACACGGTTTCAGTAGGACTTCGGCAGGCCGAGCACCCGCTCGGCGATATAGCACAGCACCAACTCCGGACTGATGGGCGCGATGCGCGGCACCATGCACTCGCGCAAGTACCGCTCGACGTGATACTCCTTGGCATAGCCATACCCGCCATGGGTCATCACGGCCTGCTGGCAGGCATCGAAGCCGGCCTCGCCGGCCAGGTACTTGGCGGCGTTGGCGCACGCCCCGGCATTCATGCCCTGGTCGTATTGCCACGCCGCCTGGCTGACCATCAACCAGGCCGCCTCCAGCTGCATCCAGCACCGCGCCAGTGGATGCTGGATCGACTGGTTCTGGCCGATCGGCCGGTTGAAGACGATACGCTCGTTGGCGTATCGGGTTGCCCGGCTCAAGGCCAGGCGGCCCAGGCCGATGGCCTCGGAGGCGATCAGGATGCGCTCGGGGTTCATCCCGTGCAGGATGTACTCGAAACCACGACCCTCTTCACCGATCCGGTCTTCGACCGGCACTTCCAGCCCCTCGATGAACAGCTCGTTCGAATCGACGCACTTGCGTCCCATCTTTTCGATCTCGCGCACCTCGATCTTCGAACGGTCGAAATCCGTGTAGAACAACGTCAGGCCATGGGTGGGCTTGTCGACCTGCTCGAGCGGGGTCGTACGGGCCAGCAGCAACACCTTCTGGGCCACCTGCGCCGTGGAAATCCAGACCTTGGCGCCATCCACGATGTAGCGCTCGCCCCGGCGCACCGCCCGGGTCTTCAGCTGCGTGGTGTTCAGGCCGGTATTGGGTTCGGTGACCGCGAAGCAGCTCTTCACTTCGCCGCGCGCCATCGGCGGCAGCATGCGCTGCTTTTGCGCGTCGTTGCCGAAGACCACCACGGGATTGAGGCCGAACACGTTGATGTGCACCGCCGAAGCGCCCGACATGCCCGCGCCCGACCGGGCGATCGCCTCCATCATGACCGCCGCGTCGGCGATCTTCAGGCCCGCTCCGCCGTACTCCTCCGGTATGCAGATGCCCAGCCAGCCATCCTTGGCCAGCTGCTGGAAGAACGCCTCCGGAAAACCGCCGTCGCGATCGCGCTCCAGCCAGTACGCATCGTCGAACCGCTGGCAGATGCGCTCGATGGAGTCGCGGATCGACTCCTGCTCCTTGCTCATTTCAAAGTTCATGCCCTCTCCTTTGTTCACGGTAGTGAATATATATAACCTACACATGAACAAAATACGGACATACCCGCATTAATCCGGCGAATCAGCCATGATAACTTCCATTTACTTGGACAAATATCACATACACATGAACAAACCAATTCCGCCTGACGCCCCCCTGGCAGGCGTGCGCGTCATCGACATGGCCACCGTCCTGATGGGGCCCGTCGCCACCCAGGTGCTGGGCGACTACGGCGCCGACATCATCAAGATCGAACCGCCGGAAGGCGACGTCATGCGCCATGCCGGCGCCGCGCGCAATGCCCGCATGGGCGCCATGTACCTGTCCACCGGCCGCAACAAGCGCAGCCTGGTCCTGGACATCAAGAAGCCGGACGGCCGCCAGGCGCTGTTGCGCCTGTGCGAGAGCGCGGACCTGTTCATCCACAACGTGCGGCCGGCGGCCATGCGGCGCGCAGGGCTGTCCCATGAGGACATACGGAAGGTGAACCCCGCCATCGTTTACATGGCGCTGGTGGGCTTCGGCCAGGATGGCCCGTACGCGCAACGCCCCGCGGTCGACGATGTCATCCAGGCCGCCAGCGGCCTGGCCGGATTGCCGGTCCATGCCGGCCAGGCCGAGCCCGGCTTCGTCCCGGCCAATCTGTGCGACCGCATGACCGGCCTGGCGGCGGCCCATGCGGCCATCGCGGCCCTCTACATGAAGCAACGCACCGGCCAGGGCCAGTACATCGAAGTCCCGATGTTCGAGACCATGGCCCAGATGATCCTGGGCGATCACCTCAACGGCGAGGCGTTCCTGCCGGCCATCGACGGCCCGGGCTACAGCCGGCTGCTCAACGCCTATCGCCGCCCGTTCCGCACGGCCGATGGGCATATGGCCGTGACCCCCTACAGCGACAAGCAGTTCCGCGCGTTCTTCCAGGCCATCGGACGCTGCGCCGAGTTCGACGCGGACCCGCGCATCAACACCCACGCCGCGCGGGCGCGCAACTACGACGTGGCCTATGCGCTGCTGGCGCAGATCCTGGCCACGCGCTCGACCGCCGAGTGGGTCGCGCTGTGCCTGGCGCACGACATCCCCGCCCAGAAAGTGAACGCGATCGAAGACGTGCTGCACGACGCGCACCTGCGCGAGGTGGCGTTCTTCCAGGACGTGGACCATCCCACGGAAGGCCGGATCCGCCAGATGCGCCCGGCCGCGCGCTGGAGCAATGCAGACGTTTCGGTGCGGCGGCTGCCCCCGCGCATCGGCGAGCACAGCCTGGAAATCCTGCGCGAGGCGGGCTTTCCGGAAGAAGAAATCCAGCAGTTGCTGCACAGCGGAGCGACGGTACAGGCCGCCGCCCACTCTCCCACCCAGGCGGCCCCATCCGCCACCGAATGAAAGGATCGACCATGGCAGGACTCTATTTTGAACAGTTCGAAGTCGGGCATGTCTTCAAGCACGCCACCACCCGCACCGTCACCGAAGCGGACAACCTGCTGGCGACCGTCCTCAGCATGAACCCGCAACCGCTGCACCTGGATTTCGAATTCGCGGCGCAGACCGAATTCGGCCGGCCGCTGGTCAACAGCACCTTCACGCTGGCGCTGGTGATCGGCCTGTCGGTACACGAAACCACCCTGGGCACGACGCTGGGCAACCTGGGCATGAAGGATGTCAACTTTCCTCGCCCCGTCTTCGCGGGCGATACCCTCCGCGTCGAAACCACCGTCGTTTCCAAGCGCGTCTCGCAAAGCCGCCCCACGGCCGGCATCGTCGAACTCGAACACGCCGGCATCAACCAGCGCGGGGAGACTGTCTGCACCTGCCGCCGCTTCGCCTTCATGAAGCGCACGCCGCAAGACGCCCAGGCCACCACGGCATGAGCGCCCGCGCCATCGTCGAGGCCGACGCCTTCACGTTCGCCGGCCTGCTGCGCGACGACGACCTGGTGGTCTGCGGCCAGACCTGCGCCGAGCCGCTGACGCTGACGCGCAAGCTGGTGGCGCATTGCGCCGAGCACCACCAGCCGGTGCGTATCTTCGTCGGTACGCTTTTCTCCGCCACCTTCGATCATGCGCCGGCCTCGGCCAGCTTTCTGTCCTATGGCGCGATCGGGCGCGCGGCGCGCCTGTCCGAGCGCGGCATGCTCGACGTGCTGGCCGAACGCTACCACAGCGTGCCGGGTCTGTTTGCCAACGGCCCTCTGCGCGCCGACGTGGTCCTGCTGCAGGCCGCCGAGGCCGCCGACGGAACGCTCAGCTTCGGCCTGTCGTGCGACTATGCGCTGCAAGCCGCGCGCCAGGCGCGCCTGGTGGTGGTGGAACTGAATCCCTGGGCTCCCTGGACCTACGGCACGCCGTGGCCGCGCGACCTGCGCATCGACATCCGGGTGCGCGCCGACTGCCCGCCGCTGGAGCTGCCGCGGTCCGCGGCCGACGACACCGCGACGGCCATCGGACGGCATGTCGCGCAACTCGTGCCCGACGGCGCCACCCTGCAGACCGGCGTGGGCTCGCTGCCCGACGCCACGCTCGACGCCTTGCGCGGCCATCGCCACCTGGGCCTGCATTCCGGCCTGCTCGGCGACGCCGGCCTCGACCTGATCCGCTGCGGCGTCATCGACAACAGCCGCAAGACCCGCGACGCGGGCATCGCAGTCGCCAATACGCTATGCGCCAGCGCGGACGGCTACCGCTACGCCGACCGCAATACCGGCATCGAAGTCCGGCACAGCGACGACACCCATGACGCCGCGATCCTGGGCCGCCAGGCCCGGCTGCACGCCATCAACGGCGCGCTGCAGATCGACCTCGGCGGCCAGGCCAATTGCGAAACGTTGCGCGGCCGGCCGCACGGCGGCATCGGCGGCCTGCTGGATTTCACCCGCGCGGCCCGGCAATCGAGCGAAGGACGCGCGATCACCGTCCTGCCGGCCACCGCCGCCCAGGGCACGCTGAGCCGCATCGTCCCCACGCTGAGCGGCCCGGCCACGCTGGGCCGCTCGGATATCGACGTGGTCGTCACCGAATACGGCGTCGCCGAACTGCGCGGCGCGTCGCTGGCGCAACGCGCCCGGCGCCTGATCGCCATCGCCGCGCCGCGGTTTCGCGACGAACTGGCCGCGGCCTGGCATGCACAAGGAGTGCTCGCATGAGTCCAACGCAACGCCACGGCCCCTTGCGCGGCCTGCGCGTCATCGAGTTCGGCGGCATCGGGCCAGGGCCGCTGTGCGGCATGCTGCTGGCCGACCTGGGCGCGGAAGTCCTGCTCATCGAGCGCGCCGGACCACAGGAGATCGGCATCGCGCGCCAGCGCCGGCACGAACTGGCCCATCGCGGCAAGGCCTCGCTGGTGCTCGACCTCAAACAGGTTGCGCAGCGGGACCTCGCGCTGGAACTGGCCGCGCGGGCCGATGTCCTGATCGAAGGCTTCCGGCCTGGCACCATGGAAAGGCTCGGCCTGGGCCCGCAAGCCTGCATGGCGGGCAACGCCGGGCTGATATACGGGCGCGTCACCGGATACGGGCAGGACGGTCCGCTGGCCGCACGCGCCGGGCACGACCTGAACTACATCGCGCTCAGCGGCGTGCTGCACGCCATCGGACGCGCAGGCCAGCCGCCCACCCCGCCCCTGAACCTGGTCGGCGACTACGCGGGCGGCTCCATGCTGCTGGCGCTGGGCATCCTGGCCGCCATCGTGGAGCGCGCCCGGTCGGGCCAGGGCCAGGTCGTGGACGCCGCCATGGTGGAAGGCGCCGCCCTGCTCATGGCGCCCTGGTTCGGCATGCTGGCCGCTGGCCTGGTCAACGGCGCGCGCGGCGAAAACCTGCTCGACAGCGGCGCCCCCTTCTACGACGTCTACCGCTGCCAGGATGGCCAGTACCTGGCCTTTGCCGCCGTGGAACCGAAGTTCCGCGCCGTGTTCGCCCAGCGCACCGGGTTCGACCAGGCCGCGCTGCTCGACGCCGACCGTTCGCGCTGGCCGGCCTTGCGCGAAGCGCTGGCCGCGCTGTTCGCCCAGCGCACGCGGGACGCCTGGTGCGCCCTGCTGCAGGACTGCGACGCCTGCGTCACGCCGGTACTGCCGCCCGCGTCGGCCGCGGCGCATCCGCACAACGCCGCGCGGCAGGTGTACGTACAGGCCGGCGGCATCGCCCAGCCCGGCCCGGCGCCGCGATTCTCGCGCACGCCGGCCGACGCGCCCGGCCTGCCGCCGGAACCCGGCCAGGGCGGCGACAGTTTGACCGCCGCATGGGGAATCACCGAAAATCGCCTGCTCGAGGCGGGTGTGACCGGCACCCGCGCCCACCACTGAGGAATGCATGCGGCGTGCCGCGGCAGGCACCCTGCCCTTTGAATCGAGAAACCCGTGGATGTCCGCCAAGTCGTAAACGTACTGGAGTTGCTGGAATTCTTCGCCGAGCGCGGGCGCCCCGCCTCGCTGGCCGAGATTTCCCGCCATTTCGGCTGGCCGCGCTCCAGCACCTTCAACCTCCTCGGTACGCTGGTCAACCGGGGCTACCTGTACGAGCCGCGCGCGCGCGAAGGCTTCTACCCGTCGCCCACCTGGGTGCCGCTGATCCAGAAGATCGACCGGGCCGCGCCCGTGCCGCCCGAGCTGCAGGAGCTGGTGCTGGCACTGCGCCGCCGCACCAATGAAACCACCGTGCTCGCCGCCATCAGCGGCATGCACGTACTGTTCATCGCCACGGTCGAGTCCGAGCAGGCGGTCCGCTATACCGCGCCGGTCGGCAAGATCGTCCCGCTGCACGCCACGGCCACCGGGCGGGCGCTGCTGTCGCAACTGCCCGAACCCGAGCGCGCGGCCATCCTGCGCCGCGCCGTGTTCGAGCGCTACACGTCCAACACCCTGATGAGCGTGGACGCGGTGGAGCGGGAAATCGCGCTGTCGCTGCAGCGCGGCTACTTCGAAGGTGTCGGGGAGTTCTCCGAAGACCTGAGCGGGATCGCCATGCCGCTGACCAACATGAGCCGGCACCTGGCCGTCCTGGTGGGAGGGCCGTTCGCGCGCGTGCGCGCGGTCAAGGACGAAATCATCGCAATCATGCGGGAAGAGCTGGCCCGCTATGCGCCCGGCACGCCATAGCGGCCGGGCGGGCCGGCTCAATCGACCTTGACCCTGGCCTCCTTCACCACCTTCCGCCATTTCGCCACGTCGTCGCGCACCATCCGGGAGAACGCATCGGGGGTGCTGGTGGCGACTTCATAGCCCTGCCCCACCAGCGCCTCGCGCACCTTGGCGTTCGACAGGACGGCCACCAAGGCCTGGTTGAGCCGGTCGACAACCGCCGCCGGCGTGCCCGCCGGCGCATGGATGCCATACCAGGTCTGCACGTCGTAGCCGGCCACGCCTGCCTCGTCGATGGTGGGCACCTCGGGCAACAGCTGCGAACGCTGCTTGCCGGTGACCGCCAGCGCGCGCACCTTGCCGGCCTTGATCGACGTCATCAACGGCGGCAGCGTGTTGAACGTCAGCTGCACCTGCCCGGCGATCACGTCCGCGTTGGAAGGCGACGCGCCCTTGTAGGGCACGTGCACCATGTCCGTGCCCGTCATCAGCTTGAACAGTTCGCCCGCCAGATGGGGCGTGCCGCCCTGCCCGGTCGAGGCGAAGTTCAGCCGTCCGGGCGCACGGCGCGCCAGCTCGATCAGTTCGGTCACCGAGCGGGCCTCGACGCCCGGATTCACCACCAGCACGTGGGTGGTGTAGCCGATCAGGCTGACTTCCTCGAAACTGTCGACCGCGTCATAGGGAAGGTCGGGATAGATGGCCTGGTTGATGGCGTTGGGCCCGCTGTTGCCGAGCAGGATGGTGTAGCCGTCGGGCGCGGCGCGGGCCACGGCGTCGGTGCCGATGATGCCGTTGGCCCCGGGCCGGTTCTCGACGATGACCGGCTGGCCCAGTTGCGCCGCCAGGGGCTCGGACAGGGTGCGGGCGAAGATATCGGCGCCGCCGCCAGGCGGATAGGGCACGACCAGGCGCACCGGACGATCGGGAAATGGCGCCGCGACAGCGGCGGGCGCGGCCAGCATCGCGCCCAGCGCAAGGGTGTATGCGATACGCAGCACTGAAAACAGGTCAGCCATGCAAACCTCCTGAAGTAAGCCGCCGGACGGCGGCGGTTCAAGCGCCGCCGCGCGCGCTCGCCAGCAAGGCGCGGTCCGCCTCGTCGTAGCGGGCCTGCC
Organism: Bordetella genomosp. 6; assembly: GCF_002119705.1. NCBI lineage: Bacteria > Pseudomonadati > Pseudomonadota > Betaproteobacteria > Burkholderiales > Alcaligenaceae > Bordetella > Bordetella genomosp. 6. The sequence continues at coordinate 1,169,787 of NZ_CP021107.1, read as the reverse complement.
ACTGCCGCCAGGCCTGTTGGTCCGCGTGCAGCCGGTCCCGCCACACGGCGAGCACGCGGCGCACCTCGTCGGGCGCAGTGCCCCCGCTGGAATGGATGGCCTGCACGAAATTGCCCGGCTCGATGCAGGCAGCCAGCTGCGCATCGTCGATCGGCGGCAGGTCGATGCCCATGCCACGCGCCGCCGCGCGCACGCGCGCCGGCGTCAGCGCGGCCCGTCCGTCCGCCATGCAGGCGCGCACCGCCGTGCCGACGATCTCGTGCGCCTCGCGAAACGGCAGACCGCCGGCCGCCACCAGCGTATTGGCCACTTCCGAGGCCGTGGCATAGCTCAGGTCCAGCAGCTCGCGCATGCGCGCCGCGTCGAAATCGACGTCGCGCATGATGGCGCTGGTCAGGTCCGCCGCGTCGCCGCTGAGCGTCAGCGCGCCGTTGATTGCGTCGAAACCATGGTTGATCAGGCTGTGCGGCCAGTCCTCGTTGCGCGCCATCAGATAGACCGTGGCCAGCGCGCCCTGCACCTGCTCGGCGAACACCTTGACGGTCTCGAGCGGCTCGGGGTTGCGCTTGTGGGGCAAATAGGTGCTGGCGGTGCAGAACGCGTCGCTCAAGCGCACCATGCCGAACTCCTGGGTATGCCAGAGAATGAAGTTGCCCGTCAGGCGCGCCAGGTGGGAGCACATCAGCGCCGCCACCGATACGGGTTCGATCATGTAGTCCCAGGCATTGGTGCCGTCACCCGTGGACAGCGTGGGTTCGTCATGCCCCAGCCATGCGGCGGTCATCGAGCGATCGACCCGCACGCTGGTGCCCACGCCGTTGGCGCTGCCCAGCACCGAAAGATTGTGGCGCGACACGCACTCGAACAGGCGTTGCGTATCCCGCTCCAGCCAGGCGCTGAACCGGCCCAGGAAGTGCCCCACCGTCATGATCTGCGACTGCTGCCAGTGCGTGTAGGCTGGCATGATGGTATCGGCATGCTCGACGGCCCGGTCGAGTATCGCTGCGCGCACGGCCAGCACCGACGCCAGCAGGCGCATCAGCTTGATACGCAGCTTCAGGCGCATCGCCGACGGAATGACGTCGCCGCGCGATCGCCCGAGCTGCAGGTAACCGGCCACGTCGGCGCCCAGCAGCGTGGCCGCGTGCGCCTCGATCTGCGGATACAGGTCGCCGGCGCCGGCCTCCAGCGGGACGCTGGAAGGTCCGCGCTCGAACAGTTCGGCCATCAAGGCCACCAGCGCCCGCGCGGCGTCCGGCGGTATCAGGCCGCGGTCGCGCAGCATCACGGCGTGCGCCAGATTGACGCGCGACATGGCATGGAACAGATCCTCGTGGCCGGCTCCGGCGGCCTCCTTGGTGGCGAAGGTCAAGCGGCGGACGATCTCGGCGGGTTCCGCCGACAAAATCGCCCCGACTCCCAAAGTCGTCATGCGGGTCTCCTGATGAAATAGCGATGGGGTTGGGAAAGCAGACCGTCTCAGGCGTTGGCGGCCGGCGGCCGCAACAGCGCCATCAGGGCCGACACCGTGCCAGGCTCCTCGGGCAGGCGCAGCACGGCGTCGCGCACCGCTTCGCACGACGCGAAGCCGGGCACGGCGCCGGCCACGCGCATGAATTTCCCGAGCGCGACGCGCCATTTGTCCTGCGAGGTAGCGGTACTGGCGCGCAGGTCCGCGTGCCGGCGCAACCGGCTGCCGTCGGCCAGCGTCACCGTGACGATGGCTTCGGGCCAGGCCAGCCCGGCGCCTTGCGCGATCGTCGTGCGCGCGCGCAAGGCCCGCAGGGCCGGCTCGCGCGCGCGGGCATCGGAGAAGTCGGCAACCGTGGCCTGGCCATGCACGAGGCCCTGGGCGATCGCGTGGGGCAGGCTGAACTTGGCCTGCATGCCGTCGCGCGGCTCGGCGATGCGCGCATTGGCCATGGACATCGCGCTGACTTCGCCATGCACCTGCGCAACCGCCGTCCAGGCAAAGCCCGGCGTCGCGCGCAGCGCCAGGGCGCATTCGATCAACGCCTGCGTGCAGAATGACGAGGCATGCGGCTTGTAGAGAATGCCGTGCATGGACCAGCGCTCGCCCCAGCCGTCGAGCAGCCCGTCCCAATCCGCGCCATCGCCGCACACGCGGCCGAATCCATAATGTCCGCCCAGGATATCCTCGGCGCTCGTGTACCCCTGGCGCGCCAGCAGCGCGGCCATCACGCCGTTGCGCGCCGCCTGGCCGGCATGCAGCGGCTTGGACATCGTGCCGAAGGTCTCTTTCAGGCCGCTGGCCTGCGTACCGGCGATACCCAGCGCCATCGTCGTCTGTTGCGCATCCAGCCCCAGCAGGCAGCCCGCCGCGACCGCCGCGCCGAAATGGCCCAGCGTGCCGGTGGCATGCCAGCCCCGCTGGTAATGGTGCGGCCGCACCGCCTCGCCGATGCGCAACTGCGCCTCGATGCCCAGCGCCAGGGCCCGCAGCAGCGCCGGTCCGTCCGCGCCCTCGTGCTCGGCCACGGCCAGGGCGGCCGCAACCACCGGCACGCTCGGATGCATGGCCGACTCGATATGCATATCGTCGAAATCGAGCGCATGGCCCGAGGCGCCATTGACGAGCGCCGCGTCCGGCAATGGCGCGCGCCTGCCCCGGCCGATCAGCGTGGCCTGCCCCGCCCCGCCGAAGCCGGCCAGCGTGCGGTCAAGCACGGCCACCAGCGGCTCCTGCGCGCCGGCCAGCGTCACCGCCAGGCTGTCGAGCAGACAGGCCTGCGCCGTCTGGAGCGTATCGGCGCCCAGCCTGGACGATGCGGTGGCCACGATGGCGCCGGCCAGCGACCGGGTGACGCCCGCGGCGGGCGGTGGCGATGCGAGCGGCATGCGGCACTCCAGCGATGGGATGGTTGGCGGCTATTGCTTCTGGAAGCCGTCGCCGGCCTCGGCCACGACGCGGGCCCACTTGGCGATCTCGCGCTCGACCATGGCGGTGAAGTCCTGGCGGGAGCGGGTCGCCACCACGATGCCCATCTTGCCCAGGCTGTCGATCACGCGCGGATCCTTCAAGGTCTCCTCGAACGCGGCATGAACGGCATCCACCACCGCGTCCGGCGTGCCGGCCACGGCCCAGACTCCCAGCCAGATGTCGGCGTCGTAGCCGGGCACGGTATCGGACACCGGCGGCAGGTCCGGCAAGGACGGCAGGCGCCGGGCCGACGTGACCGCGATGGCCCGCAGCTTGCCGGCAGCGACGAAACTCTGCGAAGCCGGCTGGGATGCGAAAGCCACGGCGGTCTGCCCCCCGGCGACGGCCACCAGCGCCGGCGATGTGCCCCGGAACGGCACATGCATCATCGGCACGTCGGCCATCGAACCGAACATCGCCGCGAACAGATGATTGGGCGAGCCGATGCCGGCCGACGCGTACTGCACGCCGCCGGGCTGCTTGCGCGCGTAATCGATCAGTTCGGCGACCGACCGCACCGGCAACGACGGATTCACCAGCACCAGGGTCGGAATCAGGCCGATGGACGTGACGGGAATGAAATCCTTGGACGGGTCGAAAGGCAGGTTGTCCTGCACGGCCGGCAGGATGCCGAACTGGTTGCTGGAGATGAGCAGCGTGTGTCCGTCCGGTTTGGACTTGGCCACGTCCTGCGTGCCGATGATGCCGCCCGCGCCGGCGCGATTGTCCACCACCACGGGCTGGCCCAGAATGGCGGAGAGCCGCTCGGAAAAAGCGCGCGCCGCCAGGTCGGTGCCGCCGCCCGGGCCGGTCGGCACGACCAGCGTGACCGGCCCTTTCGGGTAGCCGGCGGGAGCTGCCTGGGCGCTCGTCGCCATGCCCAGGCAGGCTGCGCCGCACCCCAGCGCGGCGGTGATCCATTGCTGCCAACGTGTCATGTCTGTGTCCTCGGTCCGATCAAGTTGTGCGCCGGCCGCGCGCCATGCGCGGTCGACGGTCCGCCAAAACCAGTGATGCCCACAAACCGTCCGCGCCGCGCGGACGGACGCTACGCCGCGGACAGGCGCGTCCGATAGGAACGAATCGCGCGGTGCATTTCGTTGGTGACGATCATCACTCCCTCGTCCAGGCCCAGCCCCGGCTTGCCGAGGAACTCGACCGGACGCACCGCCAGCGCGACGTGCGCGGCGACGCGGGCCGAAATGTCCGTCTCGTTGCAACTGCCCCCCAGGTACACGCCGACGCCGCCGTCGCGGCAGATCAGGCAGGCCTGCACGGTGTTGTCCACGCCCCCCAGGTCCGGCATCTTGATCTGGATGAGATCGCAACACCCGTGCGCGACGAACTCGCGCACGTCCTCGCGGGTGTTGCACCATTCGTCGGCAATGAGGCGGATGCCCGAGCCGGCGCGCCGCAGGGCCTCGCGCAGGCGCCCCATCAGCGCGATCTGGGCGCCGCGCTCGCCCGCGTCGAGCGGGTCTTCGAACAGCACGGGGTACGGCGCGCTGGCCGCCTCCACCTCGCGCAGATAGGCCAGCGCGCCGTCCAGGTCGTCGCCCACCCGCTGCGACAGCAGCCCGTGCAGGTCGTAGTGCAGCGTCGGAAAGAAATCCGGACGGCCCACCGCGCGGATGCGCTGGCTGATCCATTGCGCATAGGCCGGCAGTTCGTCGAGTTGGTCGGTGCGCACCATGGCCGTCTGCGGGAAGTAAGGCAGCTCGCGCACGATGGCCTTGTCGACGTTCTCGTACCAGTTGCCGCCGCAGGAACCCAGCAGGTCGCAGGGCGTATCGGCCAGCGCCAGGCCATACTCGCGCGCCAGGATCTCGGCCATCGTGACGCGGTGATTCGCGGCCACGGCCTGCAGCAGCAGTTGCGACAGGCCATAGCGCAGCGCCATGTGCAGTGGCTGCCCGTCGAGCCGCATGGTATCGAGTTGCGCGGCGGCGGCGCGGAACGATGACAGGTCGCACTGCGCCAGCCAGCGCGACAGCGGCCCCTCGGCCTGCGCGATCAGGCGGGCCGCATCCGGCGCCTGCTGACGTCCCGAGCGGAAGGCATGATTGACCGTCGCGCAATCGCCGTACAGTTCGCTGCCGTCGTCGGCCACGCCCGTCAGCAGCACAGTGGAACTCACCTGGATGATGGACGCGAAACCGGGCGTGACCGGCGCGCCCCGGTACAGGAAACCGTCGCGCGGCGCCCCCTGCCCGATCGCCTCCTGGTCGCGCCAGTAATACCCGCCGATCCCGTCCGTCGCCAGCAACCGTTGCACTCGCATGTCGTCCTGTCTCCCGTGGCATCCGCCTTCTTCTCGAGGCCAGGCCAGTTTAGGCAGGCCGGATTTACATGTCATTAGATGAGATGTAAATTCCGAATAACGGAATTTATGATCGGCAAGAAACGCCCCGGAAGCACGGCCCGGCCATGGCCGGCCAGCGCCGGCGGCGGCGGCCCGGCAAGGCCGGCACGCTCTACACTCACGCTGTCGTCGGCGTTGGCCGGCCACCCAGGCAGCACCCTGCCCCCTCTTGGGGCGGCGTTATTTCAGGGAATGCGCATACATGGAAAACGAGCGCGGTACCGTCGAACGAATCGTCAGGCTGATCGGCTTTCTCGCCTCGCAGGACGACGACGTCGGCGTGAAAGACATCGCCGATGAACTGCAGTTGCCGCACAGCACGGCGCACCGCCTGCTGCAGCAACTGGTGGCGCTGAACCTCATGCAGCGCGTGCAGGGCGCGCGCCGCTACGCGTTCGGCCCGGAGATGTACCGGCTGGGCGCCATGATCTCCAACAAGGTGAACGTGGTGCAGCTGGCCAGCGCGCCGCTGCATCGCATCGTCGCCTACACCAATGAGTCCTGCGCGCTGGCGCTGTACCGCGACCAGGACGCCACCCTGGTGTTCGCCAAACAGGTCGAATCGGCCAACCAGCTGCGCTACCAGCTCGACCTGTACCGGCCGGTCTCGGTCCTCTGGGGCGCCTCCGGGCATGCCGTGCTGGCGCACCTGCCGCCCGAGCGCGTGCGCGCGCTGCTCAAGAAAGAACCCGTCTCGCCCACCGGCCTGGCCGCCCTGCCCGCGCGCGACCTGAATCGCGATCTGAAGCAAATCCGCGAGCAAGGCTATTCGGTCAGCACGCGCGGCGAGAAGATCGAAGGCGCCGCCGGCATTTCCACCCCGATCTTCGGCACCGGGGGACACGTCATCGGCTGCTTCTCGCTGTTCATCCCCCGCATCCGCTACCCGGAGCATCGGGAAACGGAACTGGCGCAACTGCTGGTCCGGGAAGCCGGCGCCCTGTCCGACGTGCTGGCTGGCCGGCAGGCGGCGCCCGCCGGCGCGCCTGGCGCGGCGCGTTGACATATCCGCGGGCGGGCGCGGGCTAGGGGTTCTTGGCCGGCATCGGCGGCGTCAGCACCGAGGCCGTATCGGTATTCGTGGAGAAGGTGAGAAAGGCGAGGTGGGCCTCGAATCGCTCGAGCACGTCGTCGATCACCTGCTGCCGGGTCAGGCCCATCAGGTCATAGCCGCCCGAACCGGTCTGGGTGAACACTTCAAGCCGGTAATAGACGTCGGTCTCGCGCGACATCCGGCCGCTGAACATCGGTACCGGCGCCTCGACGATCGCCACGTGATACTGAAAGGCGCGAAAACTGTCCATCGACACCCGCAGCAGCGGCTCCTCGATGCCGCGCTCGTCGGCCCGGGATTCGCGCGCGACCTCGTAGCCCTGGTTGCGGAACTCAGCGGCCACATCGTCGAGCGCCGGCCGTACGGTACGGTCGAGGAACTGGGCAACCTGCCGCAGCGAAGCGAACGCGTGCAACTGTTCGAGGCGCTGCTTCCATGAACGCTCCGGCAGGTGGCCGCCCATCGGCGCCATGGACGGCCTGCGCAGCACCTGCCCTTCGCGCTCGGCCCGCTCCATGCGCAGCACCTTGTAGAACGACGCCATGACCGTGTAGGCGATGATGGTCACCGGCAAGGCGAAGATGAGCGTGGCGTACTCCATCGTCGTCACGCCGCCGGCCAGCAGCATCGCCACCGTGAGCACCGCCGTCAGCACAGCCCAGAAAATGCGCAGCCACTTCGGCCCGTCGTGCGAGGGGTCGGGAATCGAGGCCGAGAAATTCGACATCACCATCGCGCCCGAATTCGCGCTGGTCAGGTAGAACAACAGCCCCGACAGCGTGGCCAGGCCTATCAGGAACATGGCTCCCGGAAACATCGCCAGCAACGCGTACCAGCCGCGCTCGGGGCTTTGGACCGCGAGCGCGGCGAACGCGGCATCCCCTTGCAGCACGTGATAAAGGGCCGAGTTGCCGAACAGCGAAACGATGATGAAATCGCACAACACCGGCGCGGTGATCGCCGCGATCACGAATTCGCGCAGCGTCCGGCCACGCGAAATGCGCGCAAGAAAGACGCCGACGAACGGCCCCCATGCCAGCCAGAACGCCCAGAAGAACAGCGTCCATCCGCCCATCCATGCCGGCCCGCCGGGCTCGTAGGCGAACGTCTGCAAGGTGCGCGCGGGGAAGGTCACGAGAAACCGGCCGATGTTCTCCGACAGCGCGTTCAGGAGGAACGCCGTTTGCCCGGTGAGCAGGATGTAGACCATCATCGCCACCGCGCTCCAGAGGTTCAGCTCGGAAATCCAGCGGATGCCGCGGTCGACCCCGGAGGTCGTGGCCCCGATGGTCAGGATCACGGCGCCCACGACCAGGGCGATCTGCAGCGACAGGCCTTGCTCCAGCCCGAAAATCAGCGAGAACCCGACATTCAGCAACACCACGCCGATGCCCATCGAGGTCGCCACGCCGAACACCGTGCCCACCAGCGCGATGATGCTGATGCCGTCGCCCAGGGGGCCGCGCACGCGCTTGCCCAACAGCGGATAGAGCGCCGCGCGGATGGACAGGGGCATGCCCCAGCGGTAGGCGAAATATCCCATCGCCATGCCCAGCAAGGCATACATGGACCAACCGGCCACCCCGTAGTGGAACATCGTCCAGACCACCGCGTCCTGCATGGCTGCCGCCGTGCCCCCCTCGCCGGACGGCGGATGCAGGTATTGCACGACCGGTCCGGTGACCGAGAAGAAAAGCATGTCGATCCCGACGCCGGCGGCAAACAGCATCGCGACCCAGGTCGACAGCCGGTATTGCGGCCGCGATTGATCGGGGCCGAGGCGCACATCCCCCTCCTTGGAGAACGCCACCCACAGCACGAAACCGATCACCAGCGTCATGGTCAGCACGTAGTACCAACCGAGATTGGCCGCGATCCAGTCCACGGCCGTCTTCATCCGCATGCGTGCAGCGCCGGGCACCAGAATCGCCCACAGCGAGAACGCGGCGATCACGGCCGACGAGACGAGCAGCACGCGCCAATTTATGCTGGCCGTGCGGTGCTCGAGCACCTCCTCGGGCCCCTTGCTGAGGTCGCTGCGCGACACCGGCGCGTCGTCGCCGACCTGGCGTTCGTGGCGGCGCTGCGAGCCGCCGAACCGGCTGCGTTCGATCGGCCGGCGCAACGCCGCCGCCCGCGCGTCCGGCGCCTGGCCGGACGGCTCGGACTCGGCCCCCTCGTCGTCGGATGGCGTGGTCGACATGGCTGACTCCTTTCCAGAAGGGGCGCCGCTCCGAAACCGTCCACCGGGAAGGCGCCAGTCGGGTTGGACATGCCGTGCCCGTCCCGCGCGCCTTCCAGCCGGATCCTGGATGCCAGGCCCGGGACCATTATGCGCCACGCGTCCCCGATTCGGTCAGCCTCCGGGGCGCGCCGCGAAACGTCCGCCCGGGGCCCGGGACGACGCGCAGACTCGACGTCCGGCGATTTTGTTGCTAATGTAACCAGACACAACAAAAATATAGCAACGCCCATATCCGCTACAGCCAGCTCGGGAACTGCGCGCTGGATGGAAAAGCCATGGGCAGTGGATAGACGCAGCGGCTGGCTGCTCATCTTCGACCAGGGAGGAGAAACTATGAGAACAATCCAACTTTTCGCGACAACGTGGCTGCTTCTGGCGCTCGCCCTGCCCTTTCCGGCCTCGGCCCACGGCGGCGGATGCCGGAAAGACTCGCCACCCGGGAAATGCTGCCACATGGACAGAAAGGCAGGCACGGTACATTGCCACTGAGGCAGGCCCGGTATCGACAGATGCCCAGATGGGCCCTCGATGGGCCGAAAAGGCCGCCCGAATGACAAAATAGCCCATAGGCGCTGACGCTCATGGGCTATTTTTGCTGGCTATTTTGCTGGCTATTTTTGCCAGCCTTTTTGTGGTTTTTTCTTGCGGGCCTTTGCCGCGCCAGGGCCTGCCTGGACAAATTCTTGGTGCCGACGGCGAGACTCGAACTCGCACAGCTTTCGCCACTACCCCCTCAAGATAGCGTGTCTACCAATTTCACCACGTCGGCATCTTGCAAAATCTCGACCAGGATCCAAAGATCCTGGAAAGTCGGGCATTCTAGCATGTAAATGCCCATGGGCAAAACCGTCAGGGCGGCTGGCCGCGCCATGCGCGGCGCCCGTCCTGTGCTACTGCGCGGGCTTGGGCTGCTCGGGCGCGGCCGGGGGCGCCGGCTGGCCGGGCGCCTGGGGCACCGAGGCGTCGGGCTGGGCGGGGGCGGCCGGCACGCTGCCGCCCGGAGCCTGGGGCACCGACGAGCCGCTGCCGGCCGGCGCGCTGCCGGGCGCCTGCGGCACCGAGCGGTCCTGCGGGAAATTCTGCATCACGCCCGAATCGATGGCCGGGCCGGACGGCCCCTTGTGGGTGACGTACGCCAGGCCCGCGGTGCTGACGAAGAACACCACGGCGGCCCACTTGGTGGTGCGCGACAGGAAGTTGGCCGCGCCGGTGGCGCCGAACAGGCTGCCGGCCGAGCCGCTGCCGAACGCCGACCCCATGTCGGCGCCCTTGCCCTGCTGCAGCAGGACCAGAACGATGATAGCCAGCGCCGATACAACCTGGACGACCAGCAGGACAGTAAGCATCAAAGACATTACAGACTCCGGAACGGAAACTTAAGCTGCGGCGATGCGCAGGAATTCTTCGGCGACGAGCGAGGCTCCGCCCACCAGGCCGCCGTCGATGTCGGGCATGGCGAACAGGCTGGCGGCATTGGCCCCCTTGACGCTGCCGCCATACAGCACGCGCACCTGGCTGGCTTGCAGGCCGTCGAGCGCCACGCGGATGGCGCTGTGCACTTCCTGCGCCTGCTCGGGGCTGGCGGTACGGCCGGTGCCGATGGCCCATACCGGCTCGTAGGCCAGGACCATGCGGACCAGGGCGTCGCGGCCCAGGGCCAGGACGGGTTCGAGCTGGCGCTCGATCACGCCCAGGGTATTGCCGCCTTCGCGCTCCTGCAGCGATTCGCCGACGCAAACCACCGGGGTCAGGCCTGCGTCGAGCGCGGCGCGGGCCTTGTCGGCCACCAGCTGGTCGCTCTCGGCATGCAGCGTGCGGCGCTCGGAATGGCCGACCAGCACCCAGCGGCAGCCGAATTCGGCCAGCATCGGAGCGGCCACTTCGCCGGTATAGGCGCCCTTGGCGTGCGCGCTGACATCCTGCGCGCCCCAGCCGATGGCGCTGCCCTGCAAGGCGGCAGCGGTCTGCGCCAGGTACGGGAACGGCACGCACACCCCCATTTCGCAATGGGCGGCGGCATCGGCGGCGCGCAACTCGGCCAGCAAGGCGGCGTTCTCGGCCAGGTTGCCGTGCATCTTCCAGTTGCCCAGCACCAGGCGGGCGCGATTCTCAGCTGTGGTCATGGCGCAGAAAAAAGAGTCAAAAAGGCCTGACCCGGGGTCGGGTCAAACCTGAGATTGTATCCTGTTGCCGGGCGATGCGCCGTTACCGGGGCAAGAAAATCCGGGCGCACCGGACAATCCGATGCGTCCCGCCGTCCGGCTGGCGCTATACGGTCAGGATGATCTTGCCGATGTTTTCACCGGCTTCCATCATGGCGTGGGCCGCGGCGGCCTGCTCCAGCGGCAGCGTGGCGTGCACCACCGGCTTGAGCGTGCCGTTTTCCAGCAAGGGCCAGACCCGCTCGCGCAGCGCACGGGCGATCTCGCCCTTGAACTCGACCGGACGCGGACGCAGCGTCGAACCGGTGATGGTCAACCGGCGGCGCAGCACCTGATTGCAATCTACGTTTGCATGCGCGCCACCCAGCAGCGCGATGATGACGATGCGGCCGTCGTCCGCCAGGCACTTGAGGTTGCGGCCGATGTACTCGCCCGCAACCATGTCCAGCACCACGTCCACGCCGGCGCCGCCGGTGGCGTCCAGCACTTCCTTGACGTAGTCCTGCGTCTTGTAGTTGATGCCCAGCGTGGCGCCCAGCGTTTCGACGGCGCGCGCGCGTTCGTCGCTGCCCACCGTGGCGTAGACCTTGTTGCCCATGGCGCGCGCCAGCTGGATGGCCGTGGTGCCGATGCCGCTGGCGCCGCCGTGCACGAGCAGCGCTTCGCCGGCCGACAGGCGGCCGCGGTCGAACACGTTGCTCCAGACGGTGAAATAGGTCTCGGGCAGGCCGGCCGCCTCGATCTCGGTCAGGCCGCGCGGAATCGGCAGGCACTGCGGCGCGGGCGCCACCACGTATTCGGCGTACCCGCCGCCAGCCACCAGGGCACAGACCTTGTCGCCGATGGCAAAGCCCCCGGCGGCGGCGTCGCCGCCGACGATCTCGCCGGCCACTTCCAGGCCGGGCAGGTCCGAGGCGCCCGGCGGCGGGGCATAGTTGCCCTTGCGCTGCAGCACGTCGGGCCGGTTGACGCCGGCGGCGGACACCTTGATCAGCACTTCGCCGGCAGCGGGCTCGGGAACGCTGCGCTCGGTGGGCACCAGGACTTCAGGACCGCCAGGACGGGTGATTTCTACGGCTCGCATGTCGCGTCTCCAACCAGAGTCGATATCGAAACGGCAATTATGCGCTTTTTTGCACGGCCGCCTGCCGGCGGCGGGCACGGCGCCACGGATTTGCCAGGGATGCGGGGGCGGCGTGGCGCCGCGATGAAGTGGCGGAAGGTGTGAGATTCGAACTCACGAGGGCCGTGAAGCCCCGCCGGTTTTCCGTACCGCTATGGCTTTCGCCACCAGAACGATGTCTGTTTGCTGGTCTGGACTTTGCCTTCACCATAGTCGGGCGACCTTAGGTGGGAGCCGTCAAGTCTCTACACGTTGCCGCCCCGGCGGGGGGGTGGCCTTCGCTCGGCGTTACCTCGGACAGGGCCAGGGGCTTCGCCGAATTTGACTCCTTACTACCATGCGGTTTCCCGCGTGGCGCTCGATTGAACAAGACCGGTGCATTCAACCACTCTGCCAACCTTCCACGGCGCGCATTGTATAGGATTCGGGCCCGCGGCGCGGCCAGCGGCCCGTTAAAGCACGTTATCATTGTCGCCCTGCCGGACCAGCCGCACCCATGGCGAAATTGGTAGACGCAAGGGACTTAAAATCCCTCGCCGCAAGGCGTCCCGGTTCGATTCCGGGTGGGTGCACCATCAATCGGCACCGCTGTTTTCCCCAGGCCCGATAGACGCGCCGCGCCAACGGGCCGCGCATGCCCTACCTCAACTTGATACCGAACCCCGCGCCTCCGTTTGTCGTTCTCGATGCCTGCGTACTGATGTCCGGCATCGCCCGCCAGCTGCTGTTGCGGGTGGCGCGGGCGGGCGTCTTCCAGCCCGTCTGGAGCGAGCGCATCGGCGAAGAATGGCGCCGCAACGCCGCGCGCCTGTGGGATATCCCCGCCGAGGCCCTGGCGGCGCAATGGGCGGCGATGAACGCCAGCTTTCCGCGGGCGCTGGAAACCGATACGCAGCCTTACGAAACGGGTCTGCGCTACAGCGACCCGAAGGATTTCCACGTGATCGCCGCCGGGCTGGCGCGACGGGCCCGCTGCGGCCTGCCCCAGGCGCCCGCCACCTTGGTGATGACCTGGAACCTGAAGGATTTCAACCGCTCCGAGCTGCGCCGCCAGGGCCTGGACGCGTTCAGCCCGGATCACCTGCTGGCGCGCTGGTGGCAGGCCGACCCGGCCGCGCTGCGCGCGGCGCTGGCGACGGTCGCCGACGATTACGTGGCGCTCGGGCGCGAGCCCCTGCCGCTGGCTGCGATCCTGCAGCGCGAGCGCCTGTACCGGCTAAGGCGCCTGGCCGACGCGGATCAGTGATCGTGGTTGCTGGCCGCGAAGCCTGCGGCGTTGAGCACCGAGATGACTTCCTGGATGTGGTCGTGTCCACGCGTCTGCAGCACGAAATCGACCTCGACATTGCGCACCGGCAAGGTGGTGAAGGCGCGCTGGTGATGCACTTCGGTGATGTTGGCGTGCGCGTCGGCGATCAGCTTGGTGGCCTGCGCCAGCGCGCCCGGCAGGTCGCGCAGGTCGACCCGGATGCGCGCCAGGCGCCCGGCGCGCACCATGCCGCGCTCGATCAGCTCGCCCAGCATCAGGGGATCGATGTTCCCGCCCGTGAGCACCAGCCCCACGCGCTTGCCCCGGAACCGCGCGTCGCCTTGCTCCTGCAGGCGCAGCAGCGCCGCCAGGCCGGCCGCGCCGGCCCCTTCGACCACGGTTTTCTCGATTTCCAGCAGAACCACGATGGCATGCTCGATATCGCTTTCGTTGACCAGCTCGATATGATCGACCAGGCGCGTGACGATCTCCTGGGTCAGCGTGCCGGGTGACTTGACGGCGATGCCCTCGGCGATCGTGTAGTGGCCGCTTTCCATGGCCACGCCCTTGACGGCGGCGTACATGGACGGAAAGCGCTCGGTCTGCACGCCGATGATCTGGATGTCCGGCTTGATGGCCTTGGCGGCCGTGGCGATGCCCGCGATCAGGCCGCCGCCGCCGATGCCCACCACGATGGCGTCCAGGTCGGGGCGCGCCTGCAGCATTTCGAGCGCCACCGTGCCCTGTCCGGCGATCACGGCCGGATCGTCATAGGGGTGGATCATGACCAGGCCGCGCTCGCGCGCCAGCTCGTAGCCGCGCGCCTTGGCGTCGTCGAAGGTCTCGCCGGCCAGGACCACTTCGGCGCCGAAGCGCCGCGTGTTGGCCACCTTGACCGTGGGGGTGAAGCGCGGCATGACGATCACCGCCGGCACGCCCATGCGCTGCGCGTGGTACGCCACCCCCTGGGCATGGTTGCCGGCCGACACGGCGATCACCCCGGCGGCGCGCTCGGCCTCGGTCAGGTTGAGCATCCGGTTGAGGGCGCCGCGCTCCTTGAACGAGGCGGTGAACTGGAGGTTCTCGAACTTCAGCCAGATTTCCGCGCCGAGGATATCGGACAGCGTGCGGGAATGCGTGAACGGCGTATTGAGGACCTGTCCCCGCAGGATGTCCCGGGCGGTCTGGATGGCGGCAAGATCGATCACGATGGCGGCGTCTTGGTGAGTGCGCGGTGTCCCGCGCAGCCTAGCGGACTGGCAGGAAATTGAAGAACAGCAGGCCCTGTGCGTAGTTGATGCCGATGCGGCGGGAGTTCTCGCCGAGCAGGTTGGCAATCAGGTCCAGCCTGCCGATGATAGCGCCGAATTCGCGCTCGAAGCTGAGATTCGTGGCCACGGCCGACATCTCGTTGGCCAGCAGGAGCGGCTCGCCCTGGGCGGTGCGGCGCGAGGCCAGCAGCCAGGCGGCCGCCTCGACGTTGCGCGCCGCGTTGTAGATGCGCTGGCCGTCGAGCACGTCCGAGAGGTAGATGCGGGTCTTGTCGTTGTGCGCCGCGATCAGGGTGTCGGCCAGGCCATAGATGAAGGCCGCCACGCGGTCGCCGCCATAGGCCGGGTCGAGCGACACGGCCAGCACCTGGATGTCGCGCAGGCCCGCCAGGCCGGCCGGCGGACGGCGCTCTTCGATCAGGCGCTTGACCCGCGCCACCGCGGCGGCCTGGTCCGCCACCCCGCTCTTGCGCCATTCGCGCGGATTGCGCCGGTACAGCTTGTCCAGCAGCGTGTCGAGGCTGGCCAGGTTGTCGCGGATTTCCAGCGTGACCGTGCGGTTGAAGTCGGTCTGCATGAACTGGTCGGCCGACATCGACTCGCCGCGCGGCCCGCCGCTGCCGCCGGGCGCGATGCAGCCGGCCAGCAGCACGCTGGCGGCCCATCCAGACAGTGCGGCCAGCCGCCTGCTCGTCATGCCATATCCGTCCGTGTCCCTTGTTCTGATGCGGCCTGGCCGCGCGTGGCATGACTTTACCGTATGCGGACGTAAAAACGGCGCCCGCGGGCGCCGTTTTTACGTCAGGAATCGCAAACCTTATTCGGCTTGCGGCTCCGACTGGGCGGCCGGCTCGGCCGCGCCGGACTGCTGCTGCTCGATGCCGCCGATCGCCTTGATCGACAGGCGCAGACGGCCCTTGTCATCGGCCTCGATGACCTTGACGCGGACCGGCTGGCCAACCTTCAGCACATCGTTGATGTTGGCGATGCGGTAGTTGGCGATCTCGGAGATGTGCAGCAGGCCGTCGCGGCCCGGCAGCACTTGCACGATGGCGCCGAAGTCCAGCAGGCGCAGCACCGAGCCGTCGTAGATCTGACCCACTTCGACGTCGGCCGTCAGTTCGACGATGCGGCGCTGGGCTTCCTTGGCCTGGGTCTCGTCCACGCTGGCGATCACGATGGTGCCGTCGTCCGAGATATCGATCTGCGTGCCGGTTTCCTCGGTCAGCGCACGGATGGTGGCACCGCCCTTGCCGATCACGTCGCGGATCTTCTCGGGGTTGATCTTGATGGTCAGCATGCGCGGCGCGAACGCCGACAGCTCGGTACGCGAACCTTCCAGCGCCTCGCGCATCTTGCCGAGGATGTGCAGGCGGCCTTCGCGGGCCTGGGCCAGCGCGACCTGCATGATTTCCTTGGTGATGCCCTGGATCTTGATGTCCATCTGCAGCGCGGTGATACCGGATTCGGTACCCGCCACCTTGAAGTCCATGTCGCCCAGGTGGTCTTCGTCGCCCAGGATGTCGGTCAGCACGGCGAACTTGCCGCTGTCCAGGATCAGGCCCATGGCCACGCCGGCCACGTGATCGTTGGTGGGCACGCCGGCGTCCATCATGGCCAGCGAACCGCCGCACACCGACGCCATCGACGAGGAGCCGTTGGATTCGGTGATTTCGGACACCAGGCGAATGGTGTACTGGAAGTCTTCCGGGGCCGGCAGCAGCGGCAGCAGCGCGCGCTTGGCCAGGCGGCCGTGGCCGATTTCGCGGCGCTTGGGCACGCCGATGCGGCCGGTTTCGCCCGTGGCGAACGGCGGCATGTTGTAGTGCAGCATGAAGCGGTCGCGGTACTCGCCCATCAGGGCGTCGATGATCTGCTCATCCTGCTTGGTGCCCAGCGTGGCCACCACCAGCGCCTGCGTTTCGCCGCGGGTGAACAGCGCGCTGCCGTGCGCGCGCGGCAGCACGCCCAGGCGGATGCTGATCGGACGCACGGTGCGGGTGTCGCGGCCGTCGATGCGCGGCTCGCCGTTGAGGATCTGGCTGCGCACGATGCGCGCTTCCAGGTCGAACAGGATGTTGTCCACGCCAACGCTGTCGGGCGCGGGCTGGCCAGCCTGCGCGGCCTGCTCGGCCATGGCGGCCTGCACGGCGGCGTAGACTTCGCGCAGCTTGGTGGTACGGGCCTGCTTTTCGCGGATCTGGTAGGCGGCGTTCAGCCCTTCCTGGGCGGCGGCGCCCACGGCGGCGATCAGCGCTTCGTTCTTGGGGGCGGGCTGCCAGTCCCAGTCGGGCTTGCCGGCATCGCGCACCAGGTCATGGATGGCGTTGATGGCGGCCTGCATCTGCTCGTGGCCGAACACCACGCCGCCCAGCATGATTTCCTCGGACAGCTGCTTCGCCTCGGATTCGACCATCAGCACGGCGTTCTCGGTGCCGGCCACCACCAGGTCCATCCTGGACGACTTCAGCTGCGTCGCGGTGGGGTTGAGCACGTACTGGCCGTCGACATAGCCCACGCGGGCGGCGCCGATGGGGCCGTTGAACGGGATGCCCGAGATGGCCAGCGCGGCCGAGGCGCCGATCATGGCGGGGATATCGGGATCGATATCCGGATTGACCGACAGCGTGTGGATGACCACTTGCACGTCGTTATAGAAGCCTTCCGGGAACAGCGGACGCAGCGGACGGTCGATCAGGCGCGAGGTCAGCGTTTCCTTTTCGGAGGGCTTGCCTTCGCGCTTGAAGAAACCGCCCGGGATGCGGCCGGCGGCGTAGGTCTTCTCGATGTAGTCGACGGTCAGCGGGAAGAAGTCCTGGCCAGCCTTGGCCTTCTTGGCCGCCACGACCGTTGCCAGCACGACGGTGTCCTCCACGGACACCAGCACCGCGCCGGACGCCTGGCGAGCAATCTCGCCGGTTTCCAACACGACCGTATGCTGGCCGTACTGGAAGGTCTTGGTCACTTTGTTGAACATGACGGTGATTCCTTACAAATGAAAAACCGTGGCCGTTGCGACATGCGTCGCCCCGACCACGGTTGCGTCATGGGGAGCCAGCCCCGTCGATCACTTGCGCAGACCGAGTTTTTCGATCAGTGCGCGGTACGAATCGGGATTGCGGCCCTTGAGATAGTCGAGCAGCTTGCGACGACGGCTGACCATGCGCAGCAGACCGCGGCGCGAGTGGTGGTCCTTCATGTGTTCTTTGAAGTGACCGGTCAGTTCGTTGATGCGAGCGGTGAGCAGAGCCACCTGAACTTCAGGGGAGCCGGTATCGCCTTGAGCGCGTTGGAATTGCGCGACGATTTCGGATTTTTTGATGTCAGCTACAGACATTGATGACCTCTACGGACATGCGTCAGGGCCGAGGCGCCCGGACGTGGGTTTCAAGAAAACGAGCCCCGAGACAACCGGGCGCCCTGTTACGCTGTTGCCGCCGCGCCGGATCCGTTCTTGATCATTCTTGGATTCGGCAGGCTGGCGTGTTCCGCGGCCAGAAAAGCAACTTCGACAACCTTGACCGCAAAAGCGACGATGATTATAGCCGATTCGGTAGAATTGCCCAGTGAGGCCGCGCGCGGGCGGATTTTGCCCGCGATGATCCGCCCCCTATTGAAGGAGACCGCCATGCCCCCGACCCGCCGCCCTGTCGTCCGCGCCCTGCGCCTGGCCGGCGCCGGCATGCTGCTGGCCGCCCTGGCCGCCTGCGCCAACATGAAGCAGGTGCCGCCCGGCACGCCGCTGGCCGACGTGCAGGCGCAATTCGGCGCGCCCAATTTCGCCTGCGAGCTGCCCAACGGCGGGCAGCGCGTGATCTGGACCCAGCAGCCGTACGGCCAGTTCGCCTGGGGCGCCAATGTGGGCCCCGACGGGCGCGTCGACCGTGTCGTCGAAGTGCTGACCGACGAGCATTTCAAGGTCCTGGGCAGCGGCACCTGGACCGCCGAGCAGGTGCGCTGCGAATTCGGCCCGCCGGCCGAGATCAAGCAGGTCGGCCTGCCCAGCGTGCGCCAGGTGGTGTGGTCGTATCGCTACCGCGAATCGCGGGTCTGGAATTCGCTGATGTATGTGTACATGGGCCGCGAAGGAGACCGCGTCACGCGCTTTCACCCCGGGCCGGACCCGATGTACGACGAAGACTGGCGCTGGCACTGAGCGGGCAGCGCCCGGCCATCACGGGGAATGATGGCCGCTGCGGCGCTCCTGCTGCAGCCTGCGGGCGCGGTTCCAGCGCCAGGCCATCACCACCCAGCCAGACAGGCCATAGAGCACGAACAGGCCGAACAGCACCACCGGCGGATCGCTCGAGACGAACACGAACACGGCCACCACCAGCAGGATGCCCCAGAACGGCACGCTGCGGCCCAATGCGAAGTTCTTGCCGCTGAAGAACGGCGCGTTGCTGACCATCGCCACGCCGGCGTACATCGTCAGCACAAAGGCCACCCAGGCCATGATGCTGTCATGGATGGGCAGCTTGTTGTCGATGGCCAGCCAGACGAAGCCGGCCACCAGCGCCGCGGCGGCGGGGCTGGGCAACCCCTGGAAGAAGCGCTTGTCGACCACCGCGATGTTGGTGTTGAAGCGCGCCAGGCGCAAGGCGGCGCCGGCGACGTACACGAAGGCGGCCAGCCAGCCCCAGCGGCCGAGGTCCTGCAGGATCCATTCGTAGATGACCAGCGCGGGCGCCACGCCGAAGGAAGTCATGTCGGACAGCGAATCGTATTGCTCGCCGAAGGCCGACTGGGTGTTGGTCAGGCGCGCCACCCTGCCGTCCATGCCGTCGAGCACCATGGCCACGAAGATGGCGATGGCCGCGGTCTCGAAGCGGTCGTTCATGGCCTGCACGACGGCGTAGAACCCCGCGAACAGGGCCGCCGTGGTGAAGGCATTGGGCAGCAGGTAGATGCTGCGATGGCGATTTTCGGGATCGCGCATGGAGAAATTGGGCATAGATGACAGAATCGCTTGCAGCGGAAGTGAAAGCTTAACCCATATGACCCCACTTGCGGGCGCGCATCACCGGGTCGTTTGCCCCGCGGAAAAGAAAAACGCGCCCCGCGGGGCGCGTCTGGACCAGACTGCCGGACCCTGCCGGGCCCGGCGCGGCCATGGCCTTTAGTTCTTGGCCTTGTCCACCAGCTTGTTGGCGGCGATCCAGGGCATCATGGCGCGCAGCTTGCCGCCGACCTGCTCGATCTGCGATTCCGCGTTGATGCGGCGGCGCGAGGTCAGGGTCGGGGCGCCGGCGGCGTTTTCCAGAATGAACTTCTTGGCGTATTCGCCGGTCTGGATGGCCGTCAGGCACTCGCGCATCGCCTGGCGGGTCGCGTCGGTCACGACCTTCGGGCCGGTCTCGTACTCGCCGAATTCGGCGTTGTTCGAGATCGAGTAGTTCATGTTGGCGATGCCGCCTTCGTAGATCAGGTCGACGATCAGCTTGAGCTCGTGCAGGCACTCGAAATAGGCCATTTCGGGCGCGTAGCCGGCTTCCACCAGCGTGTCGAAGCCGGCCTTGATCAGCTCGACGGTGCCGCCGCACAGCACGGCCTGTTCGCCGAACAGGTCGGTCTCGGTCTCTTCGCGGAAGTTGGTCTCGATGATGCCGGCACGGCCGCCGCCGTTGGCGCTGGCGTACGACAGGGCCACGTCGCGGGCGCTGCCCGACTTGTCCTGGTAGACGGCGATCAGGTGCGGAACGCCGCCGCCCTGGCTGTAGGTCGAGCGCACGGTGTGGCCCGGAGCCTTCGGCGCCACCATGATGACGTCGATGTCTTCGCGCGGCACGACCTGGCCGTAGTGCACGTTGAAGCCGTGGGCGAAGGCCAGCGCGGCGCCAGCCTTGATGTTGGCGTGCACTTCGTCGCGGTAGACGGCGGCGATGTTCTCGTCGGGCAGCAGCATCATGACGATGTCGGCGCGCTTGACGGCTTCGGCCACTTCGGCGACTTCCAGGCCGGCGTTGGCGGCCTTGTTCCACGAGGCGCCGCCCTTGCGCAGGCCCACCACGACCTTGACGCCCGAATCATGCAGGTTCAGCGCGTGGGCGTGGCCTTGCGAGCCGTAGCCGATGATGGCGACGGTTTTACCCTTGACCAGGGAGAGATCGCAGTCTTTGTCGTAGAAAACTTTCATGTTGTGCTCCGGTTCTTGAATTTTGGTAATCGTTGATGCTAATGCAGGGTGGCGCGCCGCCAGGCGCGCCGGTCAGATTTTCAGTATCCGTTCGCCGCGCCCGATGCCGGACACGCCGGTGCGCACGGTTTCCAGGATGGCACTGCGGTCGAGGGCTTCGATGAAAGCCTGGATTTTCTCCTGAACGCCGGTCAGCTCGATCGTGTAGGACTTGTCGGTGACATCGATGATGCGCCCGCGGAAGATATCCGCCATGCGCTTCATTTCCTCGCGCTCCTTGCCCACGGCCCGCACCTTGATCAGCATGAGCTCGCGCTCGATGTGCGCGCCTTCGGTGAGATCCACCACCTTGACCACGTCGACCAGGCGATTGAGGTGCTTGGTGATCTGTTCGATGACCTCGTCCGAACCGACGGTCACCACGGTCAGGCGCGACAGGGTCGCGTCCTCGGTGGGCGCCACGGTCAGCGTCTCGATGTTGTAGCCGCGCGCGGAGAACAGGCCGACCACGCGCGACAGCGCGCCGGGCTCGTTTTCCATCAGCACAGAAATCACATGTTTCATGGTGGCCTCCTTACAGATCCTCGGAACCGAGCAGCATCTCGGTCAGCCCGCGGCCGGCCTTCACCATGGGCCACACGTTCTCGGTGCGGTCGGTGATGAAGTCCAGGAAGACCAGGCGATCCTTGTGCTTCTTGAATGCTTCGCGCAGCGCCGGCTCGACGTCGGCCGGCCGCTCGATGCGCAGGCCGACGTGGCCATAGGCCTCGGCGACCTTGACGAAATCCGGCAGCGAATCCATGTACGACTCGGAGTAGCGCGAGCCGTAATCGATCTGCTGCCACTGGCGCACCATGCCCAGGAAGCGGTTGTTCAGGCAGATGATCTTGGGCGTCAGGTGATACTGGTGGCAGGTGGACAGTTCCTGGATGTTCATCTGGATCGACGCCTCGCCGGTGATCACGGCGATGTCGGCGCCCGGATTGGCCATCTGCACGCCCATGGCATAGGGCAGCCCCACGCCCATGGTTCCCAGGCCGCCGGAGTTGATCCAGCGGCGCGGCTTGTTGAACTTGTAGTACTGCGCGGCCCACATCTGGTGCTGGCCGACGTCGGAGGTCACGAAGGCGTCGCCCCCGGTCACTTCCCACAGTTTCTCGACCACGAACTGAGGCTTGATGACTTCGTCGGAGCCTGCGTACTTCAGGCACTCCTTGCCGCGCCAGGCCTCGATCTGCTGCCACCACTTCTCGATCGACGCCGGCTTGGCGTCGGCGCGCGCCAGGTCGTACTGGGCGCTCAGGTCGGCCAGCACGTCCTTGACGTTGCCGACGATGGGCACGTCGACGCGCACGCGCTTGGAGATCGAGGACGGATCGATGTCGATGTGGATGATCTTGCGGGCGTTCTGCGCGAAATGGCGCGGATTGCCGATGACCCGGTCATCGAAGCGCGCCCCGATGGCCAGCAGCACGTCGCAGTGCTGCATCGCCATGTTCGCCTCGTAGGTGCCGTGCATGCCGGGCATGCCCAGGAAGCGGTGGTCGGTGGCCGGCATCGCGCCCAGGCCCATCAGGGTGTTGGTGCACGGCGCGCCGGTCTGGTCCACCAGGTGGCGCAAGGCTTCGGCGGCATCGGACAGGATCACGCCGCCGCCCGTGTAGATCATGGGACGCTCGGCGTGCAGCAGCATCTGCACGGCCTTCTTGATCTGGCCCTGGTGCCCCTTGTTGACCGGCGCGTACGAGCGCATCGAGATCTCGCCCTTGGGCGGCGCATATTTGCACTGCGCGACGGTGATGTCCTTCGGGATATCGACCAGCACGGGGCCGGGACGGCCGGTGCGGGCGATGAAGAAGGCGCGGCGCATGGTCTCGGCCAGGTCCTTGACGTCGCGCACCAGGAAGTTGTGCTTGACGCAGGGACGCGTGATGCCCACGGTGTCGCATTCCTGGAAGGCATCCTCGCCGATGGCCGCCGTCGGCACCTGGCCGCTGATGATGACCATGGGGATGGAGTCCATGTAGGCGGTGGCGATGCCGGTGACGGCATTGGTGACGCCCGGACCGCTGGTCACCAGGCACACGCCCACTTTCTGCGAGGCGCGCGAGTACGCGTCGGCGGCGTGCACGGCAGCCTGCTCGTGACGCACCAGAATGTGCTGGAATTTGTCCTGCTTGAAAATCGCGTCGTAGATGTAAAGCACCGCGCCGCCAGGGTAGCCGAAAACGTGTTCCACGCCTTCTTCGGCCAGGCAGCGCACGACGATGTCGGCGCCATTGAGTTCCATGTTGTCTTTCCTTTCAGTACCGGCCCTGCACGCCTGAGCGCTGCCCGCCCGGATACGACGGCAGCTGAACCCGAACCGGCGACGACAACATGATCCGGCGCTTTGCGGCTCACGGAGCCACGCCACCCGGACACATTGTCGACCCGGCACACGCTCGTCAGAAACGCAGTGCAAACGCCCTGGGGGCGCTGGAGGTCGAAATGGAAGCCTTGGCAACACACGCTTGTGGCGCGGCCAACGGCAGGTGTAACTGGCGCAATCCGCCCGGAAGGTGGCCCGGGCAGCTGTAAGCCGGCGCACCGGCTTCGGATAGTCACGCCGGCGCAAGACGGGCAATTTACCGCGTTGCGGCATCCTGAGCAAATCGAGTGTTGGGAAAGCCCCGCAACCGGCCGTTACCCCATCCGGCCCCAAAAGTGACGCACATCTCTCTATACTGGCGTTGTCGCGGACAAATCGCCCCATCTCCATGGATTTGCGCATCGCCAGCATTCGGCGCTTCCTGTACAGCCACTACTTTTTTGGCGGTATCCGACAGGCGATCGGCATGCTTCTGCCCGTCCTGGTGCTGGGTGGCCTGTTCGGCCAGTACAGCATCGGCCTGGTCGCCACCTTCGGCGCCCAGTGCCTGGCCATCATCGACCAGCCCGGCGGGCCGCAGCGCCATCGCACCAACGAAATGCTGGGCGGCGCCTTGCTGGGCACCGCCACGGTCACGCTGACCGGCGCGGCCTCCACCTACCCCATCCTGCTTTGGCTGGCGGTGATCGCCCAGTGCTTCACCTTTTCGATGTTCTCGGTGTTCGGCAAGCGCGGCGGCCTGATCGGCTTTGCCGGCCTGCTGCTGATGACCCTGACCATGCATTCGCCGCTGGCCCCGCACGAGGTGCTGCTGCACTCGGCCGCCACGCTGGGCGGGGCGCTGTTCTATCTCGGCTGGAGCCTGGCCTTCAGCCGCCTGTTCTGGCTGCGCGAGGAGCGCCAGGCGATGTCGGTGGCGCTGTTCGCCACCGCCGACTACATGGCCGCGCGGGCCAGCTTCTACGACGAGAACGCCGACCTGGACGACGCCTACCGCACCCTGATCCAGCGCCAGTCGGCCATGACGGAGAAGCACCAGGCCGCGCGCGACATGGTGCTGCGCGCGCTGCCGCGCGGCGGCGGCTTCCGCGAAGACGACCGCATCATGCTGTGGAACATGTTCGTCGACATGCTGCAGCTGCTCGATACGCTGGTCGCCACCCATACCGACTACGCGTCGCTGCGCCGCACCCTGGCCGGCCACGATGCGCTGGTCTTCATGCGCGACGCCCTGGTGAAGATGTCGCTGGAGCTCAACCGTGTCGCGCTGGATGTCTCGCGCGGCCGCAAGACGCAATACCGCAGCAGCGCGAAGGCCGAGCTGCGCGCCATCGAGTACGAAATCGAACAGCTCAAGCAGCAGGGGCTGGGCGAGCGCGAGCCCGAGATGCTCGCGCTGACCGTGCAGGTGCTGCGCCGGCTGCGCAACGCCGCGCGCATCGTCGACAAGCTGGCCCAGCACACCGAGGCGCGCCCGGACGCCATCCCCACCAGCATGCTGCGCATCGACAAATCGCTGACGCAGTTCATCTCGCGCCAGGAGCTGCGCCTGGGCATGATCACCAGCAACCTGCGGCTGGACTCGCCCCACTTCCGCTACGCCATCCGCGTCACGCTGGCCGCGGCGCTGGCCATGACGCTGATCGGCATCTGGCTGGCGCCCAACATGGCCACGCACAGCTACTGGGTGCTGCTGACCATCGTCATCATCATGAAGCCGGGCTTCGCGCTGACGCGCCAGCGCAACGGCTGGCGCCTGATGGGTACGCTGGTGGGCTGCATCCTGGCCCTGACGCTGTTCACGCTGACCGACAACCCGACCATCCTGTTCGCGGTGCTGCTGGGCGCCTGCATCATGGGCAACAGCCTGGTGCAGCTGAACTACATGGCCAGCGCCATCTTCAACACGCTGTTCGTGGTGCTGGTGTTCCATTTCGTCGCCCCGGGCACGGTTTCGCTGGAGGTGATCGGCGAACGGGCCATGGACACGGCGCTGGGCTGCGCGCTGGCGCTGATCTGCAGCTATGTGCTGCCCTGGTGGGAGGCGCGCTACATGAAACCGCTGGCGCGGGCCGCCTCGCGCGCCAACCGCGAGTACCTGCGCGCCGGGCTGCGCTATATCGAGGCCATGCGCCAGCCGGCGCCCGGCGGCGCGGCGGGCGAGGAAACGCCGCAGACCGGCGAACGCGCCGACGCCGACCTGGCCTGGCGGCTGGGCCGCAAGAACGTGCACATCGCCTTCAGCAATTTCGCCGAGGCGTTCTATCGCATGATGAGCGAGCCGACGCAGCACCAGGTGAGCGTGCCCGAATTCAATAACCTGCTGGTGCAGAACCACATCCTGGCCTCGCAGATCACGGCCGTCGTGCCCATCCTGGTCGGCCTGCCGCACACGCCGCCCGCGGTGCAGCAGGCGCTGGACGCGATGATGGACCTGCTGGACCCGGCCCGCAAGCCGCCGGCCGCGCTGCCCGCGCAGTTCGACACCGAGGGCGAGCAGGCGGCGCTGGCCTATCCGCTCAAGCAGATGCTGCGCGCCTGCGTGATGATCCGCCAGGAACTGGCCGGCATCGCCGACCCCGAGGACCCGCGCCCGGCGCCAGCCTCGGCCTGAGCCGGCTCAGGCGCCCTGCCCGGCCGAGGCGGCGCGCCGGCGCGGCCAGAAGTAGTACAGGGCCACCGCTATCTGCAACGCCAGGAAGGCGCTCCACGCGGCCAGGTAGCCGCCGGCCGGATAGCTGCCGGGCCCATACACGGCCTCGCCGCGCGGCCACAGCTCGACGATCCAGCCGAACGTGACCTGGCAGACGAAGATGGACACGAACGTCAGCAGGTTGGTGGTCGCGGCCACGCGCCCCAGCAATTCGCGCGGAAACTCGCCCGCCAGCAGGGCGAACACCAGGATGTTGGCCGAGCCGAACACGCCGTAGCCCGCCCACAGCAGCGCCAGCGGCACGGGCGCGCGCAGCACGATCAGCAACTGGATCAGGATGAACAGCGCCAGGCACACGCCGCTGAAGCCATACAGCCCCAGCCCCATGCGCTCGACGCGCCGCGCCATGGCGCCCAGCCCGACGTTGCCGCCCATCATGGCAAAGCCCAGCAGCGACACCAGCGCGGCGGCCGGCGCGGCCGGCAGCATGTTGACATCCGTAAGGTAGGGGCGCACCCACAGCGATTGCACGCCGTAGAACACCCCGCCGGTGGCCACCGGCAGCGACACCAGCCGCCAGTAGTGCGCGGTGCGCAGCAGCACGAACGTGCCGCGCAGCTGCTCGCCCAGGCTGGCGTGCGGCCGGTCGCGGGCGGGCTCGCGCGGCGCGCCGAACCACAGCAGCGCCGCCACGCACAACGTGACCACCACCATGCCGAAGCTGACCTCGCGCCAGGTGGAGAAATTCAGCAGCCACGACAGCGGCGAGCCCACCAGCACGCCGCCCAGCCCGCCCACCGCCATCACCAGCCCGTTGATCAGGGGCAGGCGCGCCAGCGGGTAGTTCAGCGCCAGCGCCTGGAACGCCGCGCCCAGGCAGACCGACACGCCGGCGCCGATCAGCAGCCGCCCCACCATCAGGCCGGGCAGGCCCTGGGACAGCCCATAGACCAGGGTGCCCACGGCGGCCACCACCAGCAGGCCGGCGTTGACGCGCCGCGGCCCCCAGGTATCGAGCAGCACGCCGGCCGGGATCTGCAGCAGCGCGAAGCCGAGGAAGTACAGGCTGGTCAGGGTGCCCAGATCGGCGGCCGACAGGCCCAGCTCGGCGCTCAAGGTCGGCCCGAAGCCGATGTTCAGGCCCCGGAACAGATACGAGACCAGATAGCCGAGCGAAAAGAACAGGAAAACGCGCAAGCCTGCCGACATCGCGCGTCCTCGTCAGGCCTGCTTGCGGCGGAACACCAGCTTGTCGGCGCTGGAAGCGGCAGCGTCGTAGGCATAGCCTTCCGAATCGAAGCCCTGCAGGCCTTCCGGACGGGCGACCTTGTGCGCGATGGCGTAGCGCGCCATCAGGCCGCGCGCGCGCTTGGCATGAAAGCTGATCACCTTCCAGGCGCCGTTCTTCCAGTCCTGGAAGACGCACTGCACCACGCGCGCCTTCAGCGTCTTGAGGTCGACGACCTTGAAATACTCTTCGGACGCCAGGTTGACGATGACCGGCGCCTTCGCGCCCGCCAGGCGTTCGTTGAGATACTCGGCAATGCCGCTGCCCCAGTATTCGTACAGGTTCTTGCCCTTGGGCGTCTGCAGGCGCGTGCCCATTTCGAGACGGTACGGCTGCATCAGGTCCAGCGGGCGCAGCGCCCCGTACAGGCCGCTGAGGATCACGACGTGGTCCTGCGCCCAATCGAGCTGGCGGGCCGACAGCGTGTCGGCCTGCAACCCTTCGTAGACGTCGCCGTTGAACGCCAGGACGGCCTGGCGCGAATTGGCCTGCGTGAAGCTGCGCTTCCAGGCGCCATAGCGGCCCACGTTCAGCTCGGCCAGCGCCGGGCTCAGGCTCATCAGCTGGGAGATCTCGTCGGCGGACTTGGTCTTGAGCACCTTGATCAGCGCCGCGGCCTGGTCGACGAACAGCGGCTGCGTGTGCGTTTCGACGTGGACGGGAGAGTCGTAGTCCAGCTTCTTGGCGGGAGACAACAAGAACAACATGAGGGTTTCCTTGGTTTGAACGAGACTAGCGGGCCGTCCAGCCGCCGTCGACGGAAATGGTGGTGCCGGTGACCTGGGCCGCGGCCTCCGAGGCCAGGAACACCGCCGTGCCGCCCAGTTGCTCGGGCGTGACGAACTGCAGCGACGGCTGCTTCTCGCCGAGCAGTTCGCGCGCGGCGCTTTCCTGGTCGACGCCGTCCTTGGCCGCCAGCGCGGTGATCTGCTTTTCCACCAGGGGCGTGCGCACCCAGCCCGGGCAGATGGCGTTGGCCGTGATGCCCATGCCGGCGGTCTCCAGCGCGGTGACCTTGGTCAGGCCGACCACGCCGTGCTTGGCGGCCACATAGGCGGACTTGGCGGCCGAGGCCACCAGGCCATGGGCCGAGGCGATGTTGATGATGCGCCCCCAGCCCTGCTTCTTCATGTGGGGCAGCGCGGCGGCCGTGCCATGGAATACCGCCGAGAGATTCAGCGCGATGATGGCGTCCCACTTGTCGGCGGGAAAATCCTCGATCAGGGCGGTGTGCTGGATGCCCGCGTTATTGACCAGGATATCGATGCGCCCCAGCTCGGCGACCGCGCCGGACACCAGTTGCCGCACCGCCTCGCCCTTGGACAGGTCGGCGCCGTCATAGCGCACCCGCACGCCATACTGGCTGGCCAGCCCGGCCCGCAGTTTCTCGATCTCCGCCGCGTCGCCAAAGCCGTTGAGCACGATGTCGGCGCCCTGCTGCGCCAGCGCGCTGGCGATCCCCAGGCCGATGCCGCTGGTGGAACCGGTGACGACTGCAACTTTTCCTTTGAGCATGACTATTCTCCTGTGGAGTACGCGGGACGACCTCAAGTGTAGCCGTCCGCCGCCGGCGATGATGGCACGGATCCGTGACCGGGCGCGGTCAGCCCGGGCCGGGCCGCTCGTCATTGGCCGCCGCGGGTTGCTGCGGCGGATCGACGAACCCGACCGGCGTGACCGTCATGTCGCCGATGCCGCCGTAGCGGCCCGGCAGGCGCTCCAGCAGCCGGATGACGATGGGCACCGCGCCCATGGAAATCGCCACCACGATGGCCAGCAGGTCGCGCTGCTCCAGCGACATCAAATGGTTGTCCCAGGCCTCGTTGAAAATCACGAAGCTGAATTCGCCGCCCTGCGCCAGCACCAGCGCATACAGCAGGCGATGATAATGCGGCAGCCCCATCAGGCGCGCGATGCCGTAGAGCACCAGCGCCTTGAGCAGCAACAGCGCCACGACCCCGGCGAGCACGTACGGCCAGTAATCGAGCGCCTCCTCCACATTGACGGACATGCCCACTGCCAGGAAGAACAACCCCAGCAACAGCCCCTTGAACGGCTCGATCGTGTGCTCCAGTTCATTGCGATAGCGCGACTCGGCCAGCAGCATGCCGACCAGGAAGCCGCCCAGGCCGGCCGACAGGCCCGCGTAATCGAACAGCTGCGCCGTGCCCAGCACGATCAGCAGCGTGGCGGCGGTGAACAGCTCGTGCAGTTGCGAGCGCGCCGCCCATTCCAGCAGCCGCAGCCGGTAGCATGCCAGCACCACCACCACCGCCACCAGGGCCGCCTCGAACGACGGCGCGGCGTCGCCGTCCGAGCCCAGCAGGCCGGCGGCCACCAGCATCGGGATGGCCGCCATGTCCTGCAGCAGCAACACCCCCAGGGCCGAGCGGCCCAGCGGCGTGCGCACCAGGCCGCGCTCTTCCAGCAGGCGCAGCGCCACCGCGGTCGAGGACAGGGCCAGCGACAGGCCGCACAGGATGGCGGCCTGCCAGCCCATGCCGGCCAGGTGACGCAGGCCGGCGCCGAACACCACGCCCAGCAGCGCGCCGCAGGCGGCCATCTGCAAGGTGCCGGCGCCGAACACTTCGCGGCGCATCGCCCACAGGCGCTTGGGCGCCAGCTCCAGGCCGATCACGAACAGCATCATCACCACGCCCCATTCCGAGACGCGCATGATGTCCGGGACGTTGGTGACCAGCCCCAGCCCGGACGGCCCGATCACGCCGCCCGCCAGCAGATAGCCGGGGATGGCGCCCAGGCCCAGGCGCTGCGCCAGGGGCACGCACAGGACGGCGGCGATCAGCAAAATGGTGAGCAGTTCCATGGCCTGGGGCTTGGCGGTGGCGGCGATACAGCGGCAATTCTGACAAAAACCCGGCCGGCGCGAAATCGGGCATTGGCGTTTGGCAAAATCTTGCACCAACCCTGGCATGACCAGAAATTTTCAGGTAGAATAGCTGGCTTTGCTGGATCCCGCGCAGAAATGCCGGCGGGGAGATTGCCCAGGGCCATGACCACAACCCATGCGCACAGACAGCAAACACACAGGCAAGACAGCACACCCCGGAGAGGTGGCAGAGTGGTCGAATGCGCCGGACTCGAAATCCGGTATACGTTTAGGCGTATCGTGGGTTCGAATCCCACCCTCTCCGCCAGATTCTGTTCCAGGCAAATCCTGGAATAGCCAGGAAAACCCCGTAGAACCGAGCGTCTACGGGGTTTTTTTGCGCCCGCAAGCCCACGACGCGAGCCCCGCCCCATGTTCCATGGCCGGCGGCCCGCTTGCATGGCGGCGCAAAAGCGCGGACACTGGCTGCGCCCCGACGGCCACGAGGAAGAACATGGGTAATTTCGTGTCGGAGATCCTGTTCGGCTACACCACGCTCATCAGCATCATCAATCCGCTGGGCCTGGCTTTCGTCTTCCTGAACAAGACCGCCACGCTCACGCCCGAGGAGCGCGCCCGGCTGGCCTACAGCGTGGCGCTCAACGCCATGTTCCTGCTGCTGGTGACGTTTTTCATCGGCGCCTACATCCTGCACCTGTTCGGCATTTCACTGGAGGCGCTGCGCGTGGCGGGCGGCCTGTCGGTGGCGGTGTCCGGCTGGGCCATGCTCAACGCCCCGGAGCCGCACCCGCAGGCCCAGGCGCTGCAGCAGATCACGCCCAGCATGGCGCGCGAGATGGTGTTCTTCCCGCTTACCATGCCGTTGACCACCGGCCCGGGCACGGTCGCGGCGACCATCGCCCTGAGCGCCAACCGCACCAACGAATTGCGCGACTTCCTGCTGGCCAGCCTGGCGTCGGTACTGATCACCATGGCGGTGGCCGCCACGGTGTATCTCGCCTATAGCCGCGCCGGCACGCTGGCGCGCTACCTGGGCGCGGACGGCACGCGCATCGTCACCCGGGTATCGGCGTTCCTGTTGCTGTGCGTGGGCGTGCAGATCATGCTGACCGGACTGGAACAATTCCTGCGTCCGATCATCGGCCACGGCTGAGGCTGCGTCAGGCCGCCTGCCCGTCGGACGCGGGACGCTCGCCACAGACGCCAACGCCCGCGTATATGCGCTTGGGTCTCCAGATGCGGCAGGCATGATCCAGGTCCTTGCCCTGGTCCAGAAACCTGACGAATCCCATCGCCTGCTCTATCGACAGGAACTCATAGCGCCTGTCCCCATACCAGACCGATCGACCTTCGCGCGTCGCGTGCACCTACCTGCCCCTCTCCGCAAAATAAGACGTGACATATATCACACTCTTGCAGCGGCCCGCTTTCCGGTGTCAGGCGGCGGCGTAGCCAAGGCGTTCGAAATCCAGCGCGCGGATGCGCCCGTCTTCGGTGTGGTGAACGGTCAGCGACTTGGCGCCGGCGATGCGCGCGCGCTGGGCGCGATCCACGCCGAAGCTGCGCGCCAGGTCCCGGTCGCCGAGCGGGTCCGGCGCGCGGCGGCGATCCAGCCCGCCGTAGCGCATGGCGTTGTAGCGGGCCCAGGCCACCAGCACCGCGGCATTGAGCAAGGCCACGGCAAGGTAGACGCCCAGGGTCGCCAGCGACGGCAGCACGCGCGCGGCCCAGCCGATCTCGGGTGCGCCGCGGGCGCCTTGCAGCACGGCCAGCAGGCCCGCGCCGAACAGGTAGAAGAAGCCGAACCAGGCCAGGGCCGTCAGCAGCGCGTCGATGGCCGCCGCGAGGCGGGAACGGGGGGTCTTGATGATCATGATTGGGTATTCCGTTTGATGCCGCGGTCCGGGCTGGTCCAGCGGGCGCGCTGGCGCCGGATCCTGAGCATGACTTTGGGGAAGCTGACCAGCGTCGTCGCCAGGCTGACCATCCAGTAGGCCGCGGGATACCAGATCACCCAGTAGAGCGAGCGCCACAGGGCCGGCTCGTAGCGCCGGTCTATGAGTACGCTGATGGCGAACTGCAGCAGGCACATCAGGGCCAGCACCATGCCGGTGAAGGCCGGCGGGGCCAGCGTTTCGATGCGCACGTGCGCGGGCAGGTCCACCACATGGCCCAGGGCCCACAGGACGATGGACAGCGCGAAGGCGAAGGCCCAGACGGTGGACAGGCAGAACTCGAACACCATGGGCCACAGGCGGCGATGGCGCCAGCCCCAGATGCTGCGCATGTTCTTCAGGAACACCTCGGCGCCGCCCTGCGCCCAGCGCAGGCGCTGCTTCCACAGCCCGCGCAGCGTCTCGGGCATCAGTATCCAGCACAGCGCGCGCGGCTCGTAGAACACCGACCAATGGTCGCGCTGCAGCTTCCAGCTGATGTCGATGTCCTCGGTGATCATGTCCAGGCTCCAGTAGCCGACGCGATCGAGCGCGCCGCGCCTGAACGCCGCCACCACGCCCGAGACCGTGAACACCTGACCGTAGACGCGCTGGGTGCGCTTGATCAGGCCGATGATGGAGGAAAACTCGCCGACCTGGATGCGGCCGACCAGGGTGGAACGGGTGCGTACGCGCGGGTTCCCCGTCACGGCGCCGACGCGCGGATGCGCGATCAGCGGCGCCACCAGGTAGGCGGCGGCGTCCGGGTCCAGCAAGGCGTCGCCGTCGATGCAGACCAGGTATTCGCTGCGGGCGGCCAGGGCGCCCATGCGCAGCGCCATGGCCTTGCCCTGGTTGTGCGCCAGGTGCACCACGCGCAGGCGCCGGTGCGTGGCGGCCAGCCGGTCGAGCAAGGCGCCGGTGGCGTCGCTCGAGCCATCGTTGATGGCGATGACTTCGATATTGGGATAGCGCTGCCCAAGCGCGGCCAGCAGGGTCGCCTCGCCGTTTTCCGCTTCGTTGAAGCACGGCACCAGGATGGAGACCAGCGGTTCGCCGGCCAGAACCGGCGGCTCGGCCTGGTCGCCGACGCGCCAGTGGCGTTCCCAATGCAGCCAGAAATACAACCCGCCGCTCATCCAGAGCGCCGACATGAACAAGGGATAGAAGAACACGAATTCCAGGATGACATCGCCGGTCATGCCCAGCGCCACGCCAAAGGGCGCGCCGAGCACGATGCACAGCACCAGGAAGGCGAGGATGCGATCAATCATGATGGGGATACCAGGCGTTGGAGAGCGCGGGCCGGATCACATCCAGGCGCGGCGCATTGCGGGCGAAATCGTCGGGGTAGTAGCCAAAGCTGCGCGCGCCGCGCAGTTGCAGCCGCCGCATCCAGCCGGCCAGGGTGGCGCTGTCGACCAGCGGCTCGCCGGGCCGGCTCCAGTCGCGCGCCTGCAGTTCGAACACGGTACGGTCCAATGCGCCGGGCCGGCGCGCCACGGCATCGACGATGCGGTCGAGCCAGCGCCCGGCCTGCGCCGGCGGCACGCCTTCCATCAGCGGCATGGCCATCGGGGCGGTCCAGTCATAGGCCTGCAGGAAATCGTCGAGATTCTGCGCGAACCAGGCTTCGCTTTCCGGCTCGAGGATGGGCATGGCGAAGATGTTGCGCGCGGTCTTGATCTGCGGGCCGCGGATGGCGCGCACGCGCTGCGCCAGTTCGTGCGTGAAATCCACCAGGTGGCGGCTCTTGAACCGGGTCCAGCGCCGCAGGGTGTCCGGGTCGCCGCGCAGCGCGGCGATGGAGTCCGGCAGGCCGGCCGCCCGGTAGGCGGCCAGGGCCTGCGGGCCGGCATCCTCGAAGTCGCCGAGGATGGCGTCGTCGTGGAACAGGATGCCGTCGAACGCGGCGTGGCGCGCCAGGTCCTCGTACAGTTCGCCGATGCGCTGGCGCACCCGGGCGTCGAACGGCGACAGCCGCCGGTACTGGTCCGGATCGACCTGCGCCGGACCGCCGTCGCCGCCGGCCCGCGTCACGCGCGGCAGCGCGCTGTCCAGATCGTAGCTGAGCACGGGCATCCAGGCGTAGACATCCACGTCGCGGGCGCGGCTCTTGAGCTGCCAGGCGGTGCGGTTGAACAGATCGGCGCGCATGGGCAGCCAGCGGTTCGGAAAGTAGACCGATTGCACCAGCCCGTCGCCGCGCGGGTCGGCATAGGCCTGCAGGAACACCGTGGTGATATTGAGGTCCGCGATGCGCTGCACCAGTTCGCCCAGGTTGCGGTCCATCTGCTGAGGGTCGGGGTCATAGACGTAGTCCAGGTCCACGTGCGCCACACGCATGACCGGCCGCGCCTCCGTGCTGAGCACCGCCGTGGCGAAGCCGCGCGTGCGCGGGTCGCCCGACAGCAGGACGCGCGGCGCGCTCATCAGGCGGTTGACCGACCCCAGGCCGTCCTCCAGCGTCAGCGCCATGTCGTAGCCCTGCTCGCCGACGATGCGCAAGGCCGTGCCGCTGGCCGCCCCATAGGGCCACACCCAGACGCGCGGCGTCTTGCCCGTGACCTTGCGCAGCTTGTCGGTGATGGCGCGGGCGTCGCGCCGCAGACGGGCCTCGTAGGCTGCCTCGCTCTCGTATTCGCCCGTGCGCGGGTCATAGACGCGGGTGGACGCCGCGGGTTGCTCGTTGCCCTGCGGATTGGCGCGCACGCCGTAGTGCAGATTGTCGGTATGTACGGCCACTTCGACCAGGTTGGAGCGCGCCATCTCGCGCACCTCGTCCCAGTTCAGGAATCGTTCGCGTTCGACCTGCTTGCCGCCGAAATCCACCGGCTGCCCGGCGGGCGTGTCGATCCACACCCCGACCGGTGCGATCACGAACGGCCATTGAAAGGCCTTCATGATGGGGAACACGCGCGTGTAGAAGTTGCGATAGCCGTCGTCGAAGCTGAGCAGTACGGCGCGCGGCGGCAGGGGCGCGCCGCCGTCGCGCGCGGCCAGGATCTGATCGACCGACACCGCCTGGTAGCCGTTCTCGCGCAGCCAGGTCAGTTGCTCGACCAGATGATCGGTGCGCACGCTGAGATAGGTCTGGTCGGGGTCGCGGTCCTCGACGTCGTGATAGGCCAGCGTCAGCAGGCCGCCGGCCCAGGGCTGGTCGACGCGCTCGACCGCGCGCTGCGCCGGCGGCGTGAACACCGGGATGTCCTTGGCGCAGCCCGCCAGCGCGAAGCTGGCGGCCAACAGCGCGGCGACGACGCGCCAGCGCGCGAGCAAGATGGAAAGAAGGGTTTTCATGCGGGTTCAGAACCGGATAGTCATATCGAAAACGACGCGCAGCTCGCGCTCGCGCTCGCCGTCATAGGGGCGGGTCAGGCCCGACACCGTGGCGCCCACCTCGAACACATCGTTGGCGCGATAGCGCTGGCCATAGGCCAGCATGCCGATCGCGCCGGCGCCATAACCACGCTGCAGATAAGCGCCGGCGCCGGCGGTGAACTGCTGTTCCCACACCGTCTCGTAGCGCCGGTGCAGCAAGTGGGTAAGCTGCAGCGCGGGCAGCACGGTCAGGTCCGAGCGCGGATTGAAGTACGGCGCATCGGTACGCGTGTTATGCGAGGCGGACAGCTCCAGCAGCGCGTCGGTCCGCGCGTGCGGCGCGGTATGCAGGCGTTCGCGCCCTTCGACCACGGCCTCGACGCGGCGATTGCCATCGGAAAAGCGCGAGGGGGTCAGCCCGAAGCGCCATTCGCGCCGCTCGTCGGCGCGCCAGCGCGCATACGCCTCGACGCTATCGGCATAGACGTTGTTCTTCAGCGCGCGCAATGGCGTCGCGCGCGAACGCAGCGCCGCGCCGCCGCCCACCTGCCAGTTGTCGTCGATATCGTAGGCCGCCGTCAGGCCGGCCCCGACCTTGGCGCCGTGGCCGTAGAGGTTGTTCGAGACCTCGGCCTGCACCGTCAGGTCGCGGGCGCGCCATTGCAGGCCGGCGCGGACCCAGCGGTAGTCGGCGCGGCCCTCGTCGAAATCGCCGGTGGCATAGCCGCCGCCGACGAAGGGGCGCCAGTTGTAGTCCAGCGGCGGCGAGTACAGCACGGCGTCGATGCCGAAATCGCGACTGCCCGAAACCGGGCTGTCGGAGGCCAGGCCCCGGTAGCCGGCGATCCGCAGCTCGGCCTTGTTGTGCACTTGCCATTCGCGGTCCAGCCGCCGCACGCCCAGATCCTCCGGATAGCGCGCCACCATGTCGTCGCGCAGCATCTCCGCCTGGCGCCACTCCTGCAGATCCAGCGCGGTGAATCCCTGGCCGGTCTCGACCAGGGGTTCGCGCGGAGCCAGCGTCTCGGCCATCTTCAGGTCGCGCTCGGCCGCCCTGGGCAGCTCGCGCGCCCGCAGCACCTGGGCGCGCTCGACCAGCAGGCCGGTATTGTTCGGCGCCATGCCCACCATATGGTCGAACGACTGCTGGGCGTTGCGCGTATCGCCGGCGTACAGGCGCGACATGGCCAGGGTGCGGTCGGCGGCCAGCTTGCGCTCGTTGGGTACGCGCGTCTCCAGCCCGCGCTCGTAGTTCCAGATGGGCTGGCGCGCATGCGCGGACTGCACTACCGCGTCGGCGGGCCCGAATGTCTCGGCTTCGGCCAACGCGTAGTACAGGCCGGTTTCATCCTCCAGCCAGGCGTCATCGTCGCCGCCGGTGGACGAAGCCTGCAGGGCCTGCCGGTAAATCTCGCGCGCCTGCTCGGGTTGCCGCAGGTACAGGTAGGCCGAGGCCACATCGCTGAGCGCATAGGCCGGCACACGGGCGCCCTGCGCACGCAGCGCCTCGTACTCGTCCACCACCTCGCGCATGCGCACCCGCGCATGCAAGGCGCCCAGCCGATCGACGCGGATGCGCGTCAGGTCGGCCTCGGGCGGCGGCTGCAGCGCGCCCCATTGCGCCTTCAGGCGGTCATAGGCGGCCAGCGCGCGGTCGGCAATGACAAAGCGTTCGGCCTCGCCGCGCGATGGCAAGGCGGCCATGCGCACCTGTTCGGCGACCGCATCGCCCTGCAGGCGGCGCAGCAGGCGCGCATCCACCGCCGCCGGATGGGCATCCGCGACGCGCAACGCGGGTCCGGCCATGCGCGCGCCGCGCAGCGCCAGGATGTACTCGCGCACGACATCAGTCCTGCCGGGCGCGAGCTCGTACGCCCGGTCGGCTTCGGCCAGCGCGGCGAACACCTCGCCGCGGCGCGTCTGGACGTAGGACAGCGTCAGCCGCCGGTCCGGATCGGCCGGCCGCTGGCGCACCTGTTCCTCCGCGCGCTCGAGCGCCTCGTCCAGGCGCCCCGCGTCGGCCATCGTCATGACCGCCCCCTGCCCGAAGGCGTCGTCGCGCGCGAAGCGCCGCGCGCCATCCTCGTACACGGCCAGCGCATCATCCCAGCGGCG
Source organism: Bordetella genomosp. 6 (assembly GCF_002119705.1). Classification (NCBI taxonomy): domain Bacteria; kingdom Pseudomonadati; phylum Pseudomonadota; class Betaproteobacteria; order Burkholderiales; family Alcaligenaceae; genus Bordetella; species Bordetella genomosp. 6. The sequence continues at coordinate 1,132,711 of NZ_CP021107.1, read as the reverse complement.
ATCGTCACGATAGGCCCGCGCCACCTGCAACAGGGAATAGTCTGGCAGGGCCACGCCACGGCCATAGGATTCGTAGGCCCGGATGACATCGTCGCGCCTGCCGGCCCAGCCCGATACGGCGATGTAGTCATTGAGCGCGCGCCCCTGCAGGGGCGCCGCGCGCAGGGCAAGCAGGGCCGGCCCGTAGTCGCCGCCACGGGCCCGTTCCATCAGTTCGTCATAGTTGGCGATATCCGCGGCGCCCGCCGCCGATGACGCCATGGCCAGGCATAGCAATACCGATCTGCGCTTCATCATGTGTTTCCACGCCGGCCGCGCCCGCACCCGCCGCGCGAAACGCGCGGCGCGGCAGGCCCGAGCCGGCTGGTTGTCGGACCCTCGCCGCGCGCACGGAAACCCGGCGGCGAGGACTCAGCTTGCCCCGCCGGGCGAACACATCGAGGGAAACGACGGATGCGCGCAAGGCCGGCGAAGGCGATGGGCGCTACTTTGAAGCAGCCTGGAAGGCGGGAAGTCCCGTGTTGACAATTGTTGACAGCCGAACCGTAGAGGTTTCAAGCAAAACGCCGTAGCCTACGCTTGGTGGTGGGATCGGCATCTCACCGGTAACGGAAACCCCTGCTCCGAAAAACAACATGCGACTTATCAGAACCGGAGGGATGGCAACGGCGAGGCTGGACAACACCGACGCCACATCCATGACCGGGCATCCGCCACTCATCATGAACGATCAGCGCAAATCCCCGCGTGCCAACTGCCGTGCCAGCGCCAATTACCTGCGCGCCGAAGCGGCCATGCCCCGGCGCCGCTATCCGCAACCGCTGGCGGCCGGCGCCGCGACGCTGCAGGAACTGCAGGCCCAGGTGGACACGCTGGAGCTGGAAAATGCGCGGCTGCGCCGCCTGGCGCTGACCGACGACCTGACCGGGGCGTACAACCGGCGCTACTTCGCCACCATGCTGCGCGATGCGCTGCGCGAACGCGTGCGTGGCGGCGGGCTGGCGCTGTGCCTGTTCGATATCGACAATTTCAAGACCATCAACGACCGCCACGGCCACTTCGCCGGCGACTACCTGCTGCGCCGCGTGGCGCTGGCGGCGCGCCGCTGCATGCGCCGCACCAGCGATGACCTGTGCCGGGTGGGCGGCGACGAGTTCGCCGCGGTGCTGTCGGCGCCCAGCGCGTCGGCGGCGCTTGCGCAGGCCCAGCGCGTGCTCGACGCGATACGCGCCATTGCGCCGCTGGACACGCCGGATGGGCCGCGCCATGTCACGGCCACCTTTGGTTTGGCGTGGATCGCTCCTGGCGTCTCGCTGACTTGGGAGCAGGCCTACAGCGATGCGGACCGGGCGCTCTACCGTGCCAAGCAGGCCGGCAAGAATCGCCTGCACCTGATCGCCAGCCGCACGGCTGACGCGTGACGGGCCCGCGGCCGGTCAGCCTTCCTGGCTGACGACCGGCGGCTCGATCCAGAAAAAGCGTTCGCCCTGGCGGATCATGCTGGCGACGCCTTCGGGCTCCACGCGGTAGTCCGTACCCATCAAGGTCGCGCCGCCATCTTCATGGATGTGAATGATGGCCAACGGATCGTTTTCCATGGTGTACCAGTAGTACCCGGGCTTGAGGTCGTGGGTCGTATTCGTCATGCCTTGAGTATACAAACAAGGCATGCATATGGCTTGACGCAGCGCAAGAGCGGCGGGCGGAACGTTGCCTGGACGAAACGCCAGTGTCCCCAGGGCGCGAATGCGCGCATACTGCCAGGCATGACACCCGGCCCGCGTACGTCACCGCTCGTGTTCGCGAGCGCGTCGATACAAGCCATCAAGGCCGGCCAGCAGCGGCAGACACGCCGGATCGTCAAGCCGCAGCCCCCGCCGGCCGCCACGCTTTGGTACTGCGATCCCGCTCGCGCCGAACGCTGGATCGCAGCCACGGCTCGCCCGGATGACGCCAACGCCACGCAGACCGTATCGAAATGGCTGGTATGCCCCTATGGCAAGCCCGGCGACCTGATCGACCTGGCCCACGAATCGGGCCAGCCGTTCGGCCGGGCCATCCTGATGGGGGTGCGCATCCAGCGCCTGCAAGCCATCAACGAGGCCGACGCGGCGGCCGAAGGCTTCGCCGCCGCATCGCGGCTGGGCGAATTCCTGCCGGAAACACCGCCGCAGGCCGCGTTTGCGCTGGCCTGGTGCGAACGCTATGGCGCGCGCGCCTGGGCGGCCAATCCCTGGGTATGGGTGCTGGAATTCCGCCTGCTGAACCAGAACGGTCGGTAATCCCCGTGGCGGGCGGACCACGCAAGGTGTGAAAATGTAACGTCCCCCGGCGCACCCCCTGCCGCCCCCCGCGTTTCAACCCATTTCAAAGCCGCTTTTGCCCGAGGGGGGCCACTTTGCCGCAACGCAGCAAACGGCGGCGCCCCGTACCGCCGGCGGTTGCGGATTGTCGCCATTGCGCAGGCCGTTCTCACAACTTCACAGGGAAAACCGCCGAAAATAGGCCCGTCGATTAGTCAACTTGGCTGCACGCGCAGCAAGGCAGGTGAAAAATGAAAAAGTGGTTCGTTGCTGCCGGCATCGGCGCTGCCGGACTCATGCTCTCCAGCGCCGCCCTGGCCCGTGTGGACATCGGGGTGTCGATCGGCATCCCGGGCGTGGTGTACCCCGCGCCCGTGTATGTGGCGCCCGCCCCGGTCTATGCCCCGCCGCCCGTGGTGCACTACCCGGCGCCGGTCTATGTGCGCCCGCAGGTGGTCTATCCGGCGCCCGTCTACTATGGCGGCCCCCGCTACTACAAGGGGCACCGGCACTATGACCGTGGCCATCGCGGCCACCGCGGCCATGGTCGCGGCCACTGGCGCGATTGAACGGCAATCGCCGCAGATCAATGAAAAAGCCGCCCGGATGGGCGGCTTTTTTGCGGCACGGCTGGATTCAGGCCTGTTGAGCGCGGGCCTTGGCGGCTGGCGCGGCCGTCTGCCCCTCGGCGGGCTTGTCGCTGCGCATGGCGTCGAGCCAGCGGCGCGGCGCGCTGGAGGCCTTCCACCAGCCGTTATGCGGACGCGTGTGCGAATTCCGGTTCACCATTGAAACGTACTCCATTGATTCTTTCAAAGATCTGCTGGCTCGTTCGCTCGGCGTCCGCGCGGTCCTGGTAAGAAACCTGGCCCGGCACCGTCCAGCATTTCTCGGGCGCATTGCCGCCAACGCGGCGCGTGCAGATCTGCACGCTGTACTGATTGCCCTCTTCCTGAACGACGGTACACCTGACGCGAAAATCGCCAATCATTCGCGAAGTCATAAAACAGCTTCCTTTATTGAAATGAAGGGGACGTGTTGCCAGGCGATATTTTGCCGCAGATATGGCCCTGTTTATTGCCGGTACACATTTATTCACATCAACTTAGGCTGTTCTACGGAGATTACCTGCCAAAAGCGACAAATTTGTGGCTAACCCGGGAAAACCCCCAGCCGCGTTTGTACCAGTTGCGCGCCGCCGCAATACGCGCATGGCGGCCTGCCAGCATGAAAAACGGAACCCGCGGGTTCCGTTTTTCATTCATTCACGGCGCTGCCGCCTCAAGGCTTGAGCACCGCCAGGCCGCCCATATACGGCTGCAGCACGGCCGGCACCCGCACGCTGCCGTCGGCCTGCTGGCAGTTTTCCAGCACGGCCACCAGGGCGCGGCCCACGGCCAGCCCGGACCCATTGAGCGTATGCACGTATTCGGGCTTGTTCTGCGCGTTGCGGAAGCGGGCCTGCATGCGGCGCGCCTGGAAGGTTTCGCAGTTGGAAACCGAGGATATCTCGCGCCAGGTATCCTGCGCCGGCAGCCAGACTTCCAGGTCGTACGTCTTGGCCGAGCCGAAACCCATGTCGCCGGTGCACAGCAGCATGACGCGGTACGGCAGTTCCAGCAGCTGCAGGACGCGCTCGGCATGGCCGACCATCTCCTCGAGCGCCTCGTACGAACGCTCGGGATGGGCGATCTGCACCATCTCGACCTTGTCGAACTGGTGCTGGCGGATCATGCCGCGCGTATCGCGCCCGCCGCTGCCCGCCTCGGAGCGAAAGCACGGCGTATGCGCGGTCAGGCGCAGCGGCAGGTCGGCGCCGGCCACGATGGTCTCGCGCACCACGCTGGTCAGGGTGATCTCCGAGGTCGAGATCAGGTATTGGTCTTCGCGCGCCAGCGGGTTGCCCTGCTCGTCGACCCTGGGCTCGTCGTCGCCGCCGCCCTTGGTGACGAAGAACATGTCGTCCTTGAACTTGGGCAGTTGGCCGGTGCCGTACAGCGTCGAGCTATTGACGATGTACGGCGTGTAGCACTCGGTGTAGCCGTGCGTGCCGGTCTGCAGGTCCAGCATGAACTGCGCCAGCGCGCGGTGCAGGCGCGCCATCTGGCCGCGCATGAAGGAAAAACGCGCGCCCGACAGCCGTGCGGCCAGGTCGAAATCCAGGCCCAGCGGCTCGCCCACCGCCACGTGGTCCCGCGCCTCGAAACCCAGCGCCGCGGGGTTGCCGCGCTCGTCGGACGCGCCCGGCAGCCAGCGCCGCACCTCGACGTTCTCGTCGCTGGACGCGCCCTGCGGCACGCTGGCGTGCGGCAGGTTGGGCACGGACATCAGCAGGTCGTTGAGTTGCGCCTGTATCTCGGCCAGCTCGTCTTCGAGCGCCTTGAGCCGGGCCGGCAAGGCCTGCGACTCGGCCATCACGGCCTGTACTTCCGCTTCGGGCGCGCCCTTGCCCTTGAGCTGGCCGATCTGCTTGGCCAGGGCATTGCGGCGCGCCTGCTGCGACTCGGTTTCGGTCTGGACGGCCTTGCGGCGGGACTCCAGCTCGTTGAACCGGGCGGTGTCGAAATCGACGCCACGGCTCTTGAGGCGGTCGACGACGGTTTGCAGGTCTTTGCGCAGCAGTATCGGATCTAGCATGGTGTGTCAGTGAGGGTTGGCAATCACGGCGGCGGCGGTCGCGCCGCTACCGTTTCCTGGCGCGTTCCTGGGCGTCCAGCTCATCCAGGAATGCCAGCTTCTGCTGGATTTTAGCCTCCAGCCCCCGGTCGGTCGGCCGGTAGAAGGTGGGATCGAGGCCATCGGGGAAATATTGCTCGTCCGCGGCATAGGCATGCGGCTGGTCGTGGGCGTAGCGGTAGGCCTTGCCATGGCCAAGCTGCTTCATCAGCTTGGTGGGCGCATTGCGCAGGTGCAAGGGCACCGGCGCGCTGCCATGCTCGGCCGCGAACTTGCGCGCGGCGTTGTACGCGTTGTAGACCGCATTGGACTTGGCCGCACAGGCCATGTAGACCACCGCCTGCGCCAGCGCCAGTTCGCCTTCGGGCGAACCCAGGCGTTCGTAGATGTCGGCCCCATTGATGGCCAGCTCGGTGGCGCGCGGATCGGCCAGCCCGATATCCTCGATCGCCATGCGCACCAGGCGGCGCGCCAGGTACTTGGGATCGGCGCCGCCGTCGAGCATGCGGGCCAGCCAGTACAACGCGGCGTCCGGGTCGGAACCGCGCACCGACTTGTGCAGCGCGCTGATCTGGTCGTAGAACGCGTCGCCCCCCTTGTCGAAGCGGCGCAGGTTCTGCGACAGCGAGGTTTCCAGCCAGGCCGCGTCGACGCTGTCGCGCCCGGCGGCCTGGGCGGACTCGGCCACCACCTCGACCGCGCTGATCAGGCGGCGCGCGTCGCCGTCGGCCCAGGCCGCCAGTTGCTCGCGCGCCTCGGCCTCGAAGCGGATCTGCTGGCCGTCCTCCAGGCCCTCGTTGAGCGCGGCGACGGCGCGGTCGACCAGTTGCGCCAACTCCTCGGCCGACAGCGACTGCAGCACGTAGACGCGCGCCCGCGACAGCAGCGCCGAGTTGACCTCGAAGGAAGGGTTCTCGGTGGTGGCGCCGATGAAGGTGAACAGGCCGCTTTCCACATACGGCAGGAAGGCGTCCTGCTGCGCCTTGTTGAAGCGGTGCACCTCGTCGACGAACAGGATCGTGCGGCGCCCCTGCCCTTGCGCGACCTGGGCGGTCACCACCGCGTCGCGGATGTCCTTGACGCCGCCCAGCACGGCCGAAATGGCGATGAACTGCGCATCGAAGCCGTCTGCCATCAGGCGCGCGAGAGTGGTCTTGCCCACGCCGGGCGGCCCCCAGAAGATCATCGAATGCGGCCGCCCCGAGTCGAACGCGACGCGCAGCGGTTTGTCCGGCCCCAGCAGATGCGACTGCCCGACCACATCGGACAGCGTGCGGGGCCGCAGGCGTTCGGCCAGCGGCACATAGGGCCGATGGGCCGGATCGGAGGCGAACAGGTCGTTGCTCATGGACAGCAGGGAAAAAACACGGGCGGATCCAACGCGCATTACACCATGCTGCGGCCTTGCTTAAGGGAAAGTCCCAACTCCACGCTGTAAATTTTTTTCAAGATAATTTGTTTTATCTGATTTATCGGTAAAAATTTTCAAGGAGCCCTCATGCCAGCCGCTTCCGCCCCCGCCCCGCTCCTGGATCCGGACGGCAAGGGCCTGGGTTCATTCGAGCCAGGCACCGCATCGACCGAGGCCGCCCGCCTGGGCTGGAACCTGCTGGACGAGGATATCAGCCTGCCGGTGGCCGTCCTGTACGAAAGCCGCGTCCGCCACAACCTGGCGTGGATGCAGCAGTTCATGCAGGCCTATGGCGTGAAGCTGGCCCCGCACGGCAAGACCACCATGAGCCCGGCGCTGTTCCGGCGCCAGCTCGACGGCGGCGCCTGGGGCATCACGCTGGCCACCGCGCCGCAGGCGCACGCGGCCTGGCGCCGCGGGGTACGGCGGGTGCTGATGGCCAACCAGCTGGTGGGACGCGCCAACATGGCCCTGGTGGCATCCATGCTGCGCGACCCCGGCTTCCAGTTTTCCTGCCTGGTCGATTCGCCGGCCAACGTCGCGCAACTGGGCCGCTATTTTGGCGAACAGGGGCTGCGCCTGCCGGTTCTGATCGAACTCGGCGTGACCGGCGGACGCACCGGCGTGCGCACCGCCCCCCAGTTGCAGGCCATCCTGGACGAACTGGCGCGCTGGCCCGCCGCCCTGGCCCTGGCGGGCGTGGAGATCTACGAAGGCGTGCTGCAGGATGAGGCCGCCATTCGCGCCTTCCTGCGCCAGGCGGCCAAGGTGATCGATGAGCTGGCCGCCGGCGGGCGCCTGTGGCGCGACCGGCCGGCCATCCTGTCCGGCGCGGGGTCGGCCTGGTTCGACGTGGTGGCCGAGGAGTTCGCCGGCCTGGATATCGGCCAGCCGCTCGATATCGTGCTGCGTCCGGGCTGCTACCTAAGCCACGACGTGGGCATCTACCGCAGCGCGGCCGAGCGCATCGGCGTGCGCAATCCCGTCGCACGCCAGATGGCCCCCGGCCTGATGCCGGCCCTGCAGGTCTGGGCCTACGTGCAGTCGCTGCCCGAACCCGGGCGCGCGATCGTGGCGCTGGGCAAGCGCGACGCCGCCTTCGATGCCGGTCTGCCGGCGCCGGCGGCGCACTACCGTCCGCCGGCCGTGGCCGCCGCGCGCCAGGCCGGCGACCGGCCCGCGGCCGCGCCGGGACACTGGAAGCTGACCGCCATGATGGACCAGCACGCGTTCATGGACATCGCGCCGGGCGACGACATCGCGGTGGGCGACATGATCGCCTTCGACATCTCGCACCCCTGCCTGACGTTCGACAAGTGGCGCCAGGTGCTGCTGCTCGACGACGACTACCGTGTCAGCGGCGTGGCGGAAACCTATTTCTGAAGCAGTTTGTTGTTCACACACTGGAGACAGACTCATGGATTTGCGCAATTCCCGTCGTGGCCGCCTGCAGCGGCTGGTACTGGCCGGCGCGGTCGGCCTGGCCGCCCTGGGCGGCGCCGCGCTCTGTAGCGCCGCGCCCGTCAAGGGCGGCACGATCTCGGTCGCCACCATCGGCGAGCCGCCCACCCTGGACCCGATGACCAGCACGGCCGACCTGGTCGGCATCCTGAGCCAGCACATCTTCGAAACGCTGTACACCTTCGACGCCAAATGGAACCTGACGCCGCTGCTGGCCGACAGGCTGCCCGAGATCAGCGCCGACGGCCTGGTCTACACCATTGCGCTGCGCCCCGGCATTACCTTCCACGACGGCTCGGCCATGGACTCCGCCGACGTGCTGGCGTCGCTCAAGCGCTGGACCGAGATCGCCTCGCGCGGCAAGCAGGCCGCCAAGCTGATCTCCGCCATCGAGGCGCCCGACGCCCATACCGTGCGCATCACCCTCAAGCAGCCCTACGCGCCGCTGACCGCCCTGCTGGCCATGAACAACAGCGCCGCGGTGATCCTGCCCTCGGAGAAGATCGCCCCGACCCTGGCCGAGTTCATCGGCACCGGCCCCTACCAGTTGAAGGCGCGCGTACCCGACCAGTACATCCAGCTGACCCGCTACGACGGCTACCAGTCGCGCCCGGGCGAACCCGATGGCTACGGCGGCGCGCGCAAGCAATACCTGGACGAGATCCGCTTCGTGCCGGTCAGCAACGCCAATACTCGCGTCGAAGCCGCGGTGGCCGGCCAGTTCGACTATGTCGACGCGCTGCCGGTCGAGTCGCTGGACAAGCTCAAGGGCGGGCGCTCCGATCCGGTCATGCTCAAGCCCTTCGGCTGGCCGCGCCTGGTGCTCAACACCAGGCAAGGCATCATGTCGAACCTGGCGGTGCGCCAGGCGGTGCAGCGGGCGCTCAACGAGGAGGACATGCTGTTCGCCGCGTTCGGCAGCAAGGACTTCTACAAGCTGAACGGCGACCTGTATCCGGAAGGTTTTCCCTGGGCCACCAAGCTGGGCGGCAAGGTCTACAACCAGGGCGACGCGGCCGGCGCCAAAAAGCTGGCCGACTCGGCCAACCTGCAGGACCGCACCATCCGCATCCTGACCAGCCAGCAATACGAGTTCCATTACAAGATGGCGCTGGTGGCGGCCGAATACCTGAAGGCGGCCGGGTTCAAGGTCGACATGCAGGTGGTGGACTGGGCGACGCTGACGCAACGCCGCCAGGATCCCGCCCTGTGGGACATTTTCATCACGCACAGCCCGTTCCTGCCGGAGCCGGCGCTGATCGACTTCCCGTCCAAGGACGCCCCGGGCTGGTGGGATACGCCGCGCCGCAACCAGGTGCTCGACGCGTTCAACCAGGCGCGCACGCAGGACGAGCGCGTCAAGCGCTGGGCCGATGTCCAGCAGGCGGTGTTCGACGAAGTTCCGTTCATCAAGGTCGGCGACTTCAACTCGCAGTCCGCGCGTTCGCCGGCGCTCAACGGCGTGCGCCCGGCGCCGTGGCCGTACTTCTGGAACGCCTGGAAAGCCGCCAAATAAGCCGCTTGCCGCGCGCGTGCGGGCCGCCGGCCCGCGCGGCGCGCGACGCCCTGCCCCGCCTGAGAGGATTCTGCTGTGTTGCGTTATCTAATGAACCGGCTGATCGGCCTGGTGGCGGTCATGTTCATCGTGGCCACCATCGTGTTCGTGATCATCCGCGTCACCCCGGGCGACCCGGCCGCGGTCATGCTGGGCCCGGAAGCCAGCCAGGCCGACATCGCCTCGCTGCGTGCCCGCCTTGGCCTGGACCAGTCCCTGCCGGTGCAGTACGTCACCTGGCTGGGCCAGTTGGCGCAGGGCGACCTGGGCCAGTCGATTTTCCTGAACAAGCCCGTGCTGTCGGCCCTGGCCGACCGCGCCGAGCCGACCTTCTGGCTGACCGTGATGTCGCTGCTGATCGCCAGCGCCATCGCGCTGCCGGTGGGCATCCTGTCGGCGGTCAGGCGAGGCACCGCGCTGGACCAGTCGGTGCTGACGTTCTCCATGTTCACCTCCAGCGTGCCCAGCTTCTGGCTCGGACTGCTGCTGATGCAGGTCTTCTCGGTGAAACTGGGCTGGCTGCCGGTGGCCGGCTACGGCGGCCCGGACGCCAGCATCGCCACGCGCCTGTCGCACCTGGTGCTGCCGGCCGTGGTGCTGGGCCTGGTGAACTCGGCGCTGATCACCCGTTTCATCCGCGCCAGCATGCTGGACGTGCTGCGCGATGACTACGTGCGCACCGCGCGCGCCAAGGGCCTGCCCGAGCGGCGCGTCATCCTCAAGCATGCCGTGCGCAACGCGCTGATTCCGATCCTGACCGTGCTGGGCCTGACCACGGCGCTGCTGATAAGCGGGGCGGTCGTCACCGAGACCGTGTTCGGCCTGCCCGGCGTGGGCAGCCTGGTCGTCTCGGCGGTGCTGCGGCGCGACTATCCGGTCATCCAGGGCGCGCTGCTGGTCATCGCCGCCATCTATGTGCTGATCAATCTATTCATCGACCTGCTGTACCTGCTGGTCGACCCGCGGGTGCGTTACTGACATGGCTATTGCGACTTCCCCCGGCAGCGGCATCGACCGCTGGCAGATCCTGCGCCTGATGGTGGCGCGCAAGACCGTGCTGATCAGCCTGATCGTGCTGGTGGCGCTGGTGGCCGCGGCGCTGCTGGCGCCCTGGATCAGCCCCTTCGATCCTTACAAGCTGTCCATCATGAACCGCCTGAAGGCGCCGGGCGCCGCCCACTGGTTCGGCACCGACGACTTCGGCCGCGACGTGTTCAGCCGCGTGGTGTACGGCGGCCGCCTGTCGCTGCTGGTGGGCTTCTCGGTCGTGGTGCTGGCCAGCGTGCTGGGCATCGCGCTGGGCCTGATAGCAGGATTCTTCCGCTCGGCCGACAAGCTGGTGTCGCGCATCATCGATGCCATGATGGCGTTCCCCGACATTCTGCTGGCGATTTCGCTGGTGGCCGCGCTGGGCCCGTCGCTGGTCAACGTCATCATCGCGCTGGGCATCGTCTACACGCCCCGGCTGGCGCGCATCGTCCGCGCCTCCACCCTGGTGATCCGCGAACTGCCTTTCGTGGAAGCGGCCCGCGCGCTGGGCGTGCCGACCTGGCGCATCGTGAGCGTGCACGTGCTGCGCAACCTGGTCTCGCCCATCCTGGTGCAGGGCACCTTCATCTTCGCATACGCCATCCTGGCCGAGGCCGGGCTGTCGTTCCTGGGCGTGGGCGTATCGCCCGACATCCCCACCTGGGGCACCATGATCAACGCGGGCCAGCAATACATGGGGTCGGCCGACTGGATCATGATTTTCCCCGGGCTGGCCATCGTGCTGTCGGTCCTGTCGCTGCAGCTGGTGGGCGACGGCCTGCGCGACGTGCTGGATCCACGCCTGCGCAAGGAGCTGTAATCATGACTGAACGCAGCACGGACGTCGTCCTGTCCGTCGAAGGGCTGAAAACCTGGTTCCACAGCCGCGACGGCGTGGCCAAATCGGTCGATGGCGTCACCTTCGACCTGGCGCGCGGCGAAACCCTCGCCATCGTCGGCGAATCGGGCTCGGGCAAATCCGTCACCAGCCTGTCCATCATGGGCCTGTTGCCCAAGCCGGCCGGGCGCATCGAGGCGGGCCGCATCCTGTTTCGCGACCGCCAGGGCACGGAGCATGACCTGGCGCACGCACCGCCCGCGGCCTTGCAGCGCATCCGGGGCGCCGAGATCGCGATGATTTTCCAGGAGCCCATGACCAGCCTCAACCCGCTGTTCACCGTGGGCGACCAGATCGCCGAAGCGGTCATGCAGCACGGCGGCGGCAGCCGCGCGGCGGCCATGCGGCGCGCCCAGGAGATGCTGGAGCGGGTCGAGATCCCGGCGGCGGCGCGCCGCGTGCACGAGTATCCGCACCAGATGTCGGGCGGCATGCGCCAGCGGGTCATGATCGCGCTGGCGCTGGCGTGCAACCCCTCGGTACTGATCGCCGACGAGCCCACCACGGCGCTCGACGTGACGGTGCAGGCGCAGATCCTCGACCTGCTGCGCCGCCTGCAGGCGGAATCGGGCATGAGCATCCTGTTCGTCACGCACAACCTGGGCGTGGTGGCCGAGATCGCCCATCGCGTGGCCGTCATGTACGCCGGACGCGTGGTCGAGGATGCCGGCGTCCACGAGCTGTTCGAGCGCCCCACCCACCCCTATACCCGCGGCCTGCTGTCGTGCATCCCGACCGCCGCCCTGCTCGCCTCGCGCCAGCGGCTGCAGCCGATACCCGGCAATGTGCCCAGCGTGATGGCCCTGCCGCCGGGCTGCACGTTCGCGCCGCGCTGCCCGCAAGCCGACGACGCCTGCCTGGCCGGCGTCCCGGAACTGCTGGCCGTCCAGCCCGCGCACCGCGCGCGCTGCATCAAGGTGACCCCGCAATGAACCATAACCCCATTCCCAAGGCCGCCGAGCCGCTGCTGCGCGTCGAAGGCCTGAAGGTCCACTTCCCGACCGGCGGCGGCCGCCAGGCGCCGGTGGTGCGCGCCGTCGACGACGTCAGCTTCGACGTGCCGCGCAACACCATCGTCGGACTGGTGGGCGAGTCCGGCTCCGGCAAGACCACGACCGGCCGCGCCCTGCTGCGCCTGTTCGCCCCTACCGGCGGGCGCATCACGTTCGACGGCGCGGACATCACGCACCTGAGCGAAAAGCAGATGCTGCCCTGGCGCCGGCGCATGCAGATCGTGTTCCAGGACCCCTACGCCAGCCTCAATCCGCGCATGACGGTGGCCGAAATCCTCGGCGAGGCGCTCGACACCCACGGACTGGCCCGCCAGCGCCGCGATGCGCGCATCGTCGAGCTGCTCGAACGGGTCGGGCTGCACGGCGACCACCGGCGCCGCTATCCGCACGAGTTCTCGGGCGGCCAGCGCCAGCGCATCGGCATCGCCCGCGCCCTGGCGGTGGAGCCGGAATTCATCGTGGCCGACGAGCCCGTGTCGGCGCTGGACGTCTCGGTGCAGGCCCAGGTGCTGAACCTGCTGCAGGACCTGCAGCGCGACCTGGGCCTGACCATGCTGTTCGTCGCGCATGACCTGGCGGTCGTGGACTACCTGTGCGAAGAAGTGGTGGTGATGTACCTGGGACGCGTCATGGAGCGCGGCCCCACCCGCCAGGTCTACGCCCGGCCGCGCCACCCGTACACGCGGGCGTTACTATCGGCAGCGCCCGTGCCCGATCCCCGCGCCCCGCGCGCGCGCATCCTGCTGCAAGGCGAAATACCCAGCCCCATCAACCCGCCGTCGGGCTGTGTGTTCCGCACCCGCTGTCCGCACGCCGCCGAGGTCTGCGCCCAGACGCCGCCGCCTGCCCGCGACCTGGGCGGCGGCCATTACGCCGCCTGTGCGCGCCTGGACGAAATCGGCGCTTGAACCCCTTCCGAACCGGAGCCCCAGGCATGCAATCCCATCGCGATATCGTCTACCAGATCCGCAGCTGCCGCGACCAGTTGAGCGTGACCGAACGCAAGGTTGCCGACGCCATCCTCGATGACATCGCCCACGCGGCCGGCGCCACGGTGGACCAGCTGGCGCACAAGGCCGGGGTCAGCATCGCCACCATCTCGCGCTTTGCCCGCTCGGTGGGCTGCGACGATACGCGCGACCTGAAACTGCGCCTGGCGCAGGCCAGCGCCGTGGGCGAGCGCTTTCTCGACCGCGCCACGCCGGCCGCCGAGGAAAGCACCTTCTACGCCCGGCTGTGCGCCGATATCGAACGCACGCTGCGAGCCCACCTGCCGCTGTTTTCCGAGCCCCTGTTCGAACAGGCGGCCGCGATGGTGGGCGGCGCGCGCATGACCTATGTGTTCGGCATGGGCGGCGCCTCGGCCGTGCTGGCGCAGGAGATGCAATCACGCCTGGTGCGGCTGGGCTACCCGGTCGCCGCCTACAGCGACGCCGTGCTGCTGCGCATGGTGGCCGCGACGCTCGACGAGCGCGACGCGGTGGTGGTGCTGTCGATCTCGGGCGTTACTCCGGAGATCCTCGCCACCGCGCGCATCGTGCAGCAATACCGGGCGCGCATGGTGGCGCTGACCGACCCCGAATCGCCGCTGGCGGAGATGGCGCAGGTCGTGCTGCCCGTGCGCGCCGACGAGACCGACTTCATCTACAAGCCGTCCTCGTCGCGCTACGCGATGCTGCTGGCCATAGACCTGCTGTCCACCGAACTGGCGCTGGCCCGCCAGGACGATACCCAGGAGCGGCTGCGCCGCATCAAGCTGGCCCTGGACGAATACCGCGGCGGCCCGAACCGGCTGCCGCTTGGAGACTGATCCGATGTACGACACCCTGATAGGCGGCGCGCGCGTGCTCGACGGCAGCGGCGGCGCGGCCTTCCAGGCCGACGTGGCGATCCGGGACGGGCGCATCGCCGCCCTGGGCGAACTGGCGGGCCAGCCGGCCCGCGAACGCGTCGACGCGCGCGGCCGCGTGCTGGCGCCCGGCTTCATCGACGTGCACACGCACGACGACACCAACGTCATCCGCACGCCGCAGATGCTGCCCAAGCTGTCGCAAGGCGTCACCACGGTGGTGGTCGGCAATTGCGGTATCAGCGCCGCCCCGGTGCGCCTGCGCGGCGAGCCGCCCGACCCCATGAACCTGCTGGGCGGACGCGCCGACTTCGCCTATCCCAGCTTCGCCGCCTATACCCAGGCCGTGGACGCCGCGCGCCCGGCGGTCAACGTGGCCGCGCTGGTGGGGCATACCGCGCTGCGCAACAACCACATGGACCGGCTGGACCGCCCGGCCACCCCGGCCGAGATCGCGGCCATGCGCAGCCAGCTGCGCGAGGCGTTGGCGCATGGCGCCATCGGCCTGAGCACCGGTCTGGCCTATGCCTCGGCCTTCCAGGCCGACACCGCCGAGGTCAAGGCGCTGGCCGAAGAACTGGACGCCTGGGGCGCGCTCTACACCACGCACCTGCGTTCCGAGTTTGCCGAGATCCTGGAAGCCATGCAGGAAGCCTTCGACATCGGCGCGCATGCCCGCGTACCGGTCATCGTGTCGCATCTGAAATGCGCCGGAGCCGGCAACTGGGGCCGCAGCGGCCAGGTCCTGGCCAGGCTGGACACCGCCGGACGCTACCTGCCGGTAGGCTGCGACTGCTATCCGTATTCGGCCAGTTCGTCCACGCTGGACCTCAAGCAGGTCACCGACGAGCACGATATCGACATCACCTGGTCGGAGCCGCACCCGGACATGGCCGGCCGCAAGCTGGCCGCCATCGCCGCCCTGTGGGGCGTCAGCCTGCTGGAGGCCGCGCGGCGCCTGCAGCCGGCCGGCGCCGTCTACCACGGCATGCACGAAGACGACGTGCGCAACATCCTGGCGCACCGGCTGACCATGATCGGCTCGGACGGGCTGCCCAACGACCCGCTGCCGCATCCGCGCCTGTGGGGCGCCTTTCCGCGCGTGCTGGGACATTACAGCCGGGATCTGGGCCTGTTCCCGCTGGAACAGGCGGTGCACAAGATGACCGGCCTGTCCGCCGCCCGCTTCGGCCTGGCGCGGCGCGGCCTGGTGCGCCAGGACTACCACGCCGACCTGGTGCTGTTCGACCCCGCCGCCGTGGCCGACCGCGCCACCTTCACCGACCCGGCCCGGCCGGCCGCCGGCATCGACGCCGTCTGGGTCAATGGCGCGCTGTCGTACGCCCACGGCCGGGCCAGCGGCGCGCGCGCCGGCCGCTGGCTGCCGCGCGCCGGCGACCTGCGCGCCGGCTTCGCCGCGGCGACCGCACCCTGACCCATACCGGAGAAACCCATCATGACATCCCAGCCCCCCACCGCCGACGCCAACGGCATCATCCGCTACGGCGTGGCCGGCGGCACCGGCCAGGGCGGCCAGCACATGCCGTTCGCGCGGGCCGTCCAGGCCGATGGCTGGCTGTATGTGTCCGGCCAGGTGCCGATGCAGGATGGCGAAGTCGTCGAAGGCGGCATCGTGGCCCAGTCGCACGTGGCGATACGCCACGTCATGGCCATCCTCGCCGAGGCCGGCTATGGCCCGCAGCACGTGGTGCGCTGCGGCGTCTGGCTGGACGATCCGCGCGATTTCGCGGCCTTCAACAAAGTGTTCAAGGAGTACTTCGGCGACCACCCGCCGGCGCGCGCCTGCGTGGAGTCGCGGCTGGTGGTCGACGCCAAGGTCGAAGTGGACTGCGTGGCCTACAAGCCCGCCACGCGCGCGTCCCCGGCCGAGGGCTGAGGCCGGCCCGCCGCGCGGGCGCAGGCGGCCTGGCCTACATCTTCACCACGTCCACCCCCTGGGGCGGGGTGAACTGGAACTCCGAGGCCGGCACGGCGCTGGGCAGCAGGTTCGACAGTTCGACGCGCGTGGTCTGCCCGAAGGCGTCGACCAGTTCGATGCGCGCGGGCTGGTTGTCGCGCAAGCCGATATCGACCTGCGAGAAACCGGCGTCGGCGTTGCGCGGCTTGGCGCGCAGCCATTGCATGCCGTCGCGGTCGGGCAGCGCGCTGACGGCAAACGCCTGGTTCAATTGGCCCGCGCCGAAAAGGATGGCGGCGGGCGACGTGCCGATGGCCTGGTCGACCTGGCGCACCGTGACCTGCGCCAGGTCCGGGTCGTACTGGAAGACCTGCTTGCCATCGGACACGATGAGTTGCTCGTAGGGCAGCTTGACGGCCCACTTGAACTTGCCCGGGCGCTGGAAAGCGAAGGTGCCGCTTTGCGCGGGCTGGGTGGCGCCCTGCGGGCTGACGGTCGATTGCGTGAACGAACCGGTGGCGCCCTTGACGGTGGCCACGAAGGTGTCGAGCTGCTCCTGGGCCGTGGCGGCCCAGGCCGGCGCGGCGGCCAGGGCCGCCACGGCGAAGACGGCAAGCGCGCCAGCGGCGCGGCGGATCATGTGCATCAGGCTTCCTCTCGGGCCGGCACCAGGATTTCCCGGTTGCCGTTGGATTGCATGGCCGACACCATACCCGCCTGTTCCATCTGCTCGAGTAACCGTGCGGCACGGTTGTAACCAATGCGCAGATGGCGCTGGACCAGCGAGATCGAGGCGCGGCGGTGCTTGAGCACCACTTCGCAAGCCTGGTCGTACATGGGATCGGACTCCGCGTCGCCCATGCCGGTGACCGAGCTCAGGCCATCGCCGGTCTCGCCTTCGCCGCCTTCGAGCAGGCCATCGATATAGTTGGGCTCGCCCTGCGCCTTGAGCGCCTCGACCACGCGGTGCACCTCGTCGTCGTGCACGAACGCGCCGTGCACCCGCACCGGCAGGCCGGTGCCCGGCGGCATGTACAGCATGTCGCCCTGGCCCAGCAGGGTTTCGGCGCCCATCTGGTCCAGGATGGTGCGCGAGTCGATCTTGGAAGACACCTGGAAGGCGATACGGGTCGGGATGTTCGCCTTGATCAGGCCGGTGATCACGTCCACGCTGGGGCGCTGGGTGGCCAGCACCAGGTGGATGCCCGCGGCGCGGGCCTTCTGCGCCAGCCGGGCGATCAGTTCCTCGATCTTCTTGCCCACCACCATCATGAGGTCAGCCAGCTCGTCGATCACCACCACGATATGCGGCAGCGCCTGCAGCGGCTCGGGCTCGTCCGGCGTCAGCGAGAACGGGTTGGGAATGGGCTCTTCGCGCTTGATGGCGTCGCGGATCTTGCTGTTGTAGCCGGCCAGGTTGCGCACGCCCATCTTGCTCATCAGGCGATAGCGCTTTTCCATCTCGCCCACGCACCAGTTCAGCGCGTTGGCGGCATGGCGCATGTCGGTGACCACCGGCGCCAGCAGGTGGGGGATGCCTTCGTAGACGCTCATTTCGAGCATCTTCGGGTCGATCAGGATCAATCGGGTGTGGCTGGCGTCGGCCTTGTAGAGCAGCGACAGGATCATGGCGTTGATGCCGACCGACTTGCCCGAACCGGTGGTGCCGGCCACCAGCAAGTGCGGCATCTTGGCCAGGTCGGCCACCACCGGGTTGCCGGCGATGTCCTTGCCCAGCGCCATGGTCAGCACCGAATGGCTGGCATGGTAGGTCTGCGAGCCCAGGATCTCGGACAGCTTGACCATCTGGCGCCGCGGGTTGGGCAGCTCCAGGCCCATCAGGTTCTTGCCCGGGATGGTTTCCACCACGCGGATGCTGACCAGGCTGAGCGCGCGCGCCAGGTCCTTGGCCAGGTTGACGATCTGGCTGCCCTTCACGCCCGTGGCGGGCTCGATCTCGTAGCGCGTGATCACCGGGCCGGCCTGCGCCGCCACCACGGTCACGGAAACGCCGAAATCGGCCAGTTTCTTTTCGATCAGGCGCGAGGTGAACTCGATCGTCTCGGCGGAAACGGTTTCCTGGTTCTGCAGGGGGGGATCCAGCAGCCCGATGGCCGGCAGGTCGCTCTCGCCGGCCGGCGGCGCGAACAGGCTTTGCTGCTTTTCCTTTTCGGCGCGATCCGAGCGCGGCACCACGGTAATGGCGGGCTCGATGCGCACGGGCTGCTCGTGCACGAGTTTTTCCTGCTTGGCCACGACCTGTTCGGTACGGACGGCCTTGGCGACTTCGCCGACCTTGCGGTCCTCGCGCGCGGCGTACGAATCGCGCACGCGCCGCACCAGGCCTTCGAGCCAGCTGCCGACCCGCTCGGCGATCTGCAGCCACGAGAACGAGAAAAACAGGCTCAGGCCGACCGCCAGCAGCACCAGCAGGGCCAGGGTGCCGCCGGTAAAGCCCACGCCGCGCGACAGCCAGCCGGCCAGCATCTGGCCGATCACGCCGCCGGCGCCGCTTTCGCCGTCGGTGCCGCCGGGCAGGTGCATGCCCCAGCTGTACAGGCGCAGCGCCTCGATGCCCAGCGAGCCGGTCAGCAGCAGCACGAAGCCGATGCCCTCTTCCCAGTGCACGCGCGGCAGGGCGTCGGGCTGCTTGCCGCTGGTGACGCGCAGGTTGCTGGCCAGGCGGCGGTAGCCGGCGCGCACGCGGTGCAGCAGCAGCACGACCCACCACCAGGCGGAGAACCCGAACAGATACAGCAGGATATCGGCGAGATAGGCGCCCAGCGTGCCGCCGCCGTTGTGGATGGCGTCCCCGGAAACAGAATGTGACCAACCGGGGTCGGCCGGGCTCCAGGTGGCAAGCACCAGGGTCAGCCAGGCGGCCAGCGCGGCGAACAGGATCCAGCGGGCCTCCCTGAGGAGCGCGGAGATGCGCGCCTGGAAGGGCGACGGCCCGTTGCGGGTGTTGCGCGAGGCGCGCGGAGAGGCATTCGAAATACGCGGCATGCGGCTCATTATAATTGGGCGTTATCCTAAAGATACCCGCCATGTCTACGCCTAAACACGCCAAAGTCCTGATTCTGGGTTCCGGCCCCGCCGGTTACACCGCTGCCGTCTATGCGGCGCGCGCCAATCTCAGCCCCGCGCTCATCACCGGGCTGGCCCAGGGCGGCCAGCTGATGACCACCACGGAAGTCGACAACTGGCCCGCCGACGTGCAGGGCGTGCAGGGCCCCGACCTGATGCAGCGCTTCCTGCAGCACGCCGAGCGCTTCAACACCGAAATCCTGTTCGACCATATCGCCAAGGTCGACCTCTCCAAGCGTCCGTTCACCCTGACCGGCGACACCGGCAACCTGTACACCTGCGACGCGCTCATCATCGCGACCGGCGCCTCGGCCAAGTACCTGGGGCTGCCCAGCGAGCAGGCCTTCATGGGCCGCGGCGTATCGGGCTGCGCCACCTGCGACGGCTTCTTCTACCGCAACAAGGACGTCGTCGTGATCGGCGGCGGCAATACGGCGGTCGAAGAGGCGCTGTACCTGTCCAATATCTGCCGCAAAGTGACCCTGATCCACCGGCGCGACAAGTTCCGCGCCGAGCCCATCCTGGTCGACAAGCTGATGGACAAGGTCGCCAACGGCAACATGGAACTGAAACTGTTCCACACCCTGGACGAGGTGCTCGGCGACGATAGCGGCGTCACCGGCGTGCGCATCCGCAGCACCGAGACCGAGGCCACCGAGGACCTGGAAGTGGCCGGCTGCTTCGTCGCCATCGGCCACCAGCCCAATACCGGCATTTTCGAAGGCCAGCTCGAGATGAAGGACGGCTACATCATCACCAGGAGCGGCCTGTCGGGCATGGCCACCATGACCTCGGTGCCGGGCGTGTTCGCCGCCGGCGACGTGCAGGACCACGTATACCGCCAGGCCATCACCAGCGCCGGCACCGGCTGCATGGCGGCCCTGGACGCTCAGCGGTGGCTGGAGAATGCGGGGCAATAAGGCGGGGCTGGCCGACCTGAAACGGCTGCACGAGCAGGTGCGCGAGACCCGGGCGCGGGCCGAGGCCGCCGAGCGCGAAGCGGCGGCCCGCGCGGCGGCCGCCGCCCCCGAGGCCGACGTCGCCGCGTTCCGGCGCGCCGTGCAGGCCGCCACGCCGCTCAAGCCCACCGGGCGGCTCGCCAACCGCCGTTCCGATGCCACGCCGGCCGCGGCCGTGGCGTCGCGCCGCGCCGCCGCGCTGGGCGAAGCGGCGCCGCGCGCCGACGCCGGCGTCTCCGATGCCAGCGATATCGGCGCCTTGCTGACCGACGGCGGCACGGCCTACGTGCGCGCCGGCGTCGCGCCCGACACCGCGCGCAACCTCAAGCGCGGCCAATGGCGGGTGGGCGCCGAGCTCGACCTGCATGGCCTGCGCGTCGAACAGGCCCGCCACGCGGTGCTGTCGTTCCTGGACGAATGCCTCGAACACGGCATCCGCTGCGTGCGCATCGTGCACGGCAAAGGCTACGGCTCGCAGGGGCTGGAACCGGTGCTCAAGGACAAGGCCCGCACCTGGCTGGTGCAGAAGGCCGACGTCCTGGCGTTCTCCGAAGCGCCGGAGCGCGGCGGCGGCGCCGGCGCGCTGCTGGTGCTGCTGCGCCAGGCCGAGACCGGAGGCAGGCCATGAACAGCTGGATCTATCTGTCGGTGGCCATCGTGGCCGAAATCATCGCCACCAGCGCGCTGAAAAGCTCCGAGGGCTTCACCCGCCTGCTCCCATCGCTGGTCACCGTGGCGGGCTACGCGGTGGCGTTCTACTTCCTGGCCCTCACGCTGCGGGTCATCCCGGTAGGAGTCGCCTACGCCATCTGGTCCGGCGTGGGCATCGTGCTGATCTCGCTGGTCGGCGCGCTGCTGTTCAAGCAACACCTGGACCTGCCCGCCATCATCGGCATCGCCCTGATCCTGGCCGGCGTGGTGGTCATGAACGTGTTCTCCAAGTCGGTCGGCCATTGAAGGCGCGGCCGCGCTAGCGGCCGCCGGGCTCGCGCAGATAGTCGACCAGGGCCTCGGTGGCGGGGTCCGGGCGCGGAGTCAGCAACGACACCACGATGATCGTCAGGAACGCCATCGGCGCGCCGAACACGCCGGCGGCCACCGGCTGGATGCCCCACCACAGGTCCACCGGCTCGGCGCGCGTCACGCCGAACACCCATTCGCGCAGCCACGGATGGGTATGCGCCATGTAGGCGAAGGTAGTGGCCAGCCCGGCGAACATGCCCAGCGTGGCGCCCCATTTGTTGGCGCGCCGCCAGAACACCCCCATCACCAGCGCGGGGAAGAACGACGACGCCGCGAACGAGAACGCCGCCGACACCATGAACAGGATGTCGGCCGGCTTGCGCGCGGCCACCCAGGCCGCGCCGAACGCGACCAGCAGCAGCAGGATCTTGGACACCATCACCCGCCGGCCGGCCGACATGCGCGGCGACACGACACGGTACCAGGTATCGTGCGACAGGGAATTCGACAGCGTCAGCAGCAACCCGTCGGCCGTGGACAACGCCGCAGCCAGCCCGCCCGCGGCCACCAGGCCGGACACGACGTAGGGCAGGCCGCCGATCTCCGGCATGGCCAGCACCACCACATCGGCCCCCATGCTGATCTCGCCCAGCTGCACGATGCCGTCGCGGTTGACGTCGAGCACGTCCAGCAAATGGATGTCGACCGCGCTCCAGGCATGCACCCACGACGGCAGGCTGAGGAAACTGGTGCCCACCACCTGCGTGTACACCTCGTACTTGACCAGCAGGGCCAGCGCGGGCGCCATGAAATACAGCAGGAGAATGAACAGCAGCGACCAGCACACCGAGCGGCGCGCCTCGCCCACCGATGGCGTGGTGTATGAGCGCATCAGTATGTGCGGCATGCCGGCCGTGCCCAGCATCAGGCACAGCACCAGCGCCAGGAAGTTGATGCGCATGTTCTCGCGTTCGCGCGGATCCTCGGCCGGGAACGGCTCCGCGTGCGGCACCGGCGGGGTGGCGCGCGCCTCGAAGGCGGCGCGCGCCTGCGACCAGAGCGTGCGCGCCTCCTCCACCGTGGCCGGGTAGCTGGCCAGTTCGCGCTCCAGCGAGCGGATCTCCACCATCGGCGCGTCGCTGGCGTTCAATTGCGCCAGGCGGCCGCGCAGCCGGTCTTTCTCGTGCGCCAGCGAATCGGGCAAGGCCCGCAGGCGCTCGTCCATCTCGTCGGCGCGGCTGCGCCACAACTGCCGCACTTCCCGCTCGCCCGGGTCGTGGGCCAGGTAGACTTCCTTTTCGGTGATCTCCTGCAGCACCGTACCGGCCGACAATTGCGGCACCGGCATGCCGGTATGCTTGACCGACAGCCAGACCACCGGCACCAGGTAGGCGATCACCAGGATGATGTACTGGCCGACCTGGGTCCACGTCACCGCGCGCATGCCGCCCAGGAACGAGCACACCAGCATGCCGCCCAGGGCCACGAAGATGCCCAGTTCGAACGAGATGCCGGTCAGGCGGGTGGTGATGATGCCCACGCCGTAGATCTGCGCCACCAGGTAGGTGAACGAGCAGAGGATGGCGCAGAACACCCCCGCCAGGCGCGGCAGCTTGCCGCCGTAGCGAGCGCCCAGGTAATCGGGAATGGTGTACTGGCCGAATTTGCGCAGGTAGGGCGCCAGCAGCAGCGCCACCAGCACGTACCCGCCCGTCCAGCCCATGATGTAGGCCAGCCCGCCGTAGCCGGTCAGGTACAGCGTGCCCGCCACGCCGATGAACGACGCCACGGACATCCAGTCTGCCGCCGTGGCCATGCCGTTGTAGAAGGCCGGCACGCGCCGGCCCGCGACGTAGTACTCGACCTGGTCGGAAGTCCGGCACACGATGCCGATGCAGGCATACAGGCTGACCGTCACCAGCAGGAATACATAGCCGATCCAGCTGCGGGCCATGCCCATGAGCTCGGCCAGCGCCAGCAGCAGCACCAGCAGGATGAAGCCCAGCGTGTAAAGCGTATAGATGCGGCGCAGGCGCTGCTCGAACTCCTGGGGGTTGTTGCCGGTAAAGGGCATCAGTCGTCCCGCCGGGCGCGCGAGCGGGCGTCGAACCGGTTCATGACCAGCGCGTAGACCACGATGAGGACCAGATAGGCCAGCGGGGCGCCGTAGGCTGCCATCCAGAACGAAAAGGGCCAGCCGATGAAGTCGAAGGCAAGCTGGCGGGCGAAATAAGCGGGCACGAACGTCAGCCCGGCCCAGCAGGCCAGCAGCAGCACGATCAGCCGCACATTGCGGCGCCAGTATGGCGCGGGGGACGGCTCGGAGTTGACGCGGGATTCCGGCATGGCTTACCTGAATATCGCGAAACGCAGTACTTGAAAAGCCCTTCGCGCCGGTCGGCCTGTCAGCGACAGCTTTTTAAGCGACAACGGCTGGCCCGTGAGGTGCCAGCCGTTGTGCGTTTTGCTTTTTTTTGGGTACTGCTTCGCTTTCTATTTGTATACCGGTGCCGCCGGTTATGCCCATGCAGGGCTTTGTCTCCTCACCTGCATGGAACGAGATTCTGCACCATAAGCGGGCCGGCAACACTAGGGGAATGCCCTAAGAAGGCGCACACATATGCTTATGAAATGCACCAATATGGTGCAAAAAGACGTTTTCTGTGGCTTACGTGCTTAATTTTCGCGAATTTTCAGTGAATTCGCACTCGAAATCACCAAACGCGCACTGGTTTTTCATGAAATCGGGTGACCTGACCCTGCCCCGCGCGCGTGCATGGACGCCGGGCCCGGCGGGCGATTTTTACGCCGCGTTTATGCCCCGCCTCGGAACATTTACCCCGTTTTTATCCGCCGATCCGTAATCTGCCAGCGTCTGCCGGCGCCCCGCGCACAACGCGCCACCGGCCCAAACCCGCGGGCCCCTCGCCCAAGGAGAACGCTACATGGATCTGGTTTACCTGGCCGTCTTCGCCGCCATGGCGGCCCTGACCGGCGCGCAACTGCGCCTTTGCGCCCGACTGTCCGCGGGAGGCCGCCCATGACCGCGCTTTACTGGCTGGGCGGCCTGACGGCCGCGCTGCTCTTCGCCTACCTGGCCTATGCGCTGTTCAATCCGGAGAAATTCTGATGAACGCCGATTTCCTCGGTTTGCTGCTGCTGTACCTGGCGATCCTGCTGGGCGCCGCGCCCCTGCTCGGGCGCCATATCCGGCAGGCCATGGCTGGCGAGCGCACCTGGCTCACCGCCTGGGGTCGGCCGCTGGAACGCGGGCTGTACCGCCTGGCCGGCGTGAACCCCGCCGCCGAAATGGACTGGCGCCGCTATGCCGTGGCCATGCTGGCCTTCAACGTGCTGGGGGTGCTGGCCGTCTACGCCCTGCAACGCGTCCAGGGCTGGCTGCCGCTCAATCCCGCCGGGCTGCCAGGCGTCGCTCCCGATTCGGCGCTCAATACGGCCATCAGCTTCGTGACCAACACCAACTGGCAGGGCTACGCCGGCGAAAGCACGATGAGCTACCTGACGCAGATGCTGGCGCTGACGGTGCAGAACTTCGTTTCGGCCGCCACCGGCATCGCCGTGCTGATCGCCCTGGTCCGCGGACTGGCCCGCCACAGCGCCGCCACGCTGGGCAATTTCTGGGCCGATCTGGTGCGCGCCACGCTGTACGTGCTGCTGCCGCTGTCGTTCATCCTGGCGTTGGCGCTGGTCAGCCAGGGCGTGGTGCAGAACCTGGACCCGTACGTCGAGGCGCAAACCGTGCAGGCGCAACAGTACGAGAGCGCGCGACTGGATGCGCAGGGCCAACCCATGGCCGGGCCGACCGGCCAGCCCCTGACCGACACCGTCGTCACCCGCGTGCAGACCCTGCCCATGGGCCCGGTCGCCTCGCAAGAGGCCATCAAGCTGCTGGGAACCAACGGCGGCGGCTTTTTCAACGCCAACTCCGCCCACCCGTTCGAAAACCCCACCGCCTGGTCCAACCTGCTGGAAATGCTGGCGATCCTCCTGATCCCGGCGGCGCTGTGCTGGACTTTCGGCGAGATGGTCGGCAGCCGCCGGCAAGGCGTCGCCATTCTGGCGGCCATGACGGTGCTGTTTGCCGGATTCGCCGCCAGCGCGGCGTATTTCGAGCAGCAGCCCACCCCCGCCCTGCGCCAGGCCGAACCGGCGCTGCTGGCCGACGGCGGCAATCTCGAAGGCAAGGAAGCCCGCTTCGGCGTGGCCGCCACGGCACTGTTCGCCACCGTCACCACCGCGGCCTCGTGCGGCGCGGTCAATGGCATGCACGATTCGTTCAGCGCCCTGGGAGGCGTCACGCCGCTGCTGCAGATGCAGCTGGGCGAGGTGATCTATGGCGGCGTGGGCTCGGGCCTGTACGGCATGCTGGCGTTCGCCATCCTCGCGGTGTTCATCGCCGGGCTGATGATAGGCCGCACGCCCGAGTACCTGGGCAAGAAGATCGAAGCCCTGGACATGC
This sequence comes from Bordetella genomosp. 6, assembly GCF_002119705.1. Lineage (NCBI taxonomy): Bacteria > Pseudomonadati > Pseudomonadota > Betaproteobacteria > Burkholderiales > Alcaligenaceae > Bordetella > Bordetella genomosp. 6. The sequence continues at coordinate 1,107,109 of NZ_CP021107.1, read as the reverse complement.
AGATGGTGGCCATCGTGATCCTGGCCACGCCGGTGCTGGTGCTGGCGGGCACGGCCGTCGCCGTGCTGGCCGATGCCGGCAGGGCGGGCGTGCTCAATCCCGGCGCGCACGGCTTTTCGGAAATCCTGTACGCCCTGTCGTCGGCCGCCAACAACAACGGCAGCGCGTTCGCAGGCCTGTCGGCCAACACCCCTTTCTACAACGTCCTGCTGGGCCTGGCCATGTGGTTCGGCCGCTACACCATCATCATCGCCATCCTGGCGCTGGCCGGCTCGCTGGCCGCCAAGCCGCGGCTGCCGGCCAGCGTCGGCGGCATGCCGACCACCGGCCCGCTGTTCGTCGCGCTGCTGGTCGGCGCCGTGCTGCTGGTCGGCGCGCTGACCTATGTGCCGGCGCTGGCGCTGGGCCCGGTGGCCGAATACCTGCATCCCTGACGCTTGCGCATCGAGAACACTCCATGGCCAACTCCCCTACCCCCCTGTCCACCCAGGCCAACCTGCCGGCCGCAAGCCCCTGCCTGCCGGCGGCCACGCCGCATCGCGCGTTCGGCCTGTGGTCGCGCGCGCTGGCCGGCCCCGCCCTGCGCGATACCCTGCGCAAACTGTCCCCGGCCGCGCAACTGCGCAACCCGGTCATGTTCGTCGTCTACGTCGGCAGCATCCTGACCACCCTGCTGTGGCTGCTGGCCCTGGCCGGCCTGGCCGAAGCCCCCGCGGGCTTCATCCTCGCCGTCGCGGCCGGCCTCTGGTTCACCGTGCTGTTCGCCAACTTCGCCGAGGCGTTGGCCGAGGGACGCGGCAGGCAGCAGGCCGCCGCCCTGCGCGGCTTGCGCACCACCATCGAGGCGCGCGTGCTGACGGGCTTTCGCGAAAGCGACGCGGCCGGCGCGCTGCCGCCGTACTGGCGCTCGCGCGCCGCCTCGCGCCCCTCGGGCGCGCTGCGCCGGGACGACGTGGTCCTGGTCGAAGCGGGCGAAACCGTGCCGGGCGACGGGCAGGTCATCGCCGGCATCGCCTCGGTCGACGAAAGCGCCATCACCGGCGAGTCGGCCCCGGTGATCCGCGCGGCCGGCAGCGATTTCTGCTCGGTCACCGGCGGCACGCGCGTGCTGTCCGACTGGATCTTCGTGCGCATCGCGGCCGACCCTGGCGACAGCTTCCTCGATCGCATGATCGCCATGGTGGAAAGCGCCCGCCGCCAGAAAACCCCCAATGAACTGGCGTTGACCATCCTGCTGGTGGGCCTGACGCTGGTGTTCCTGCTGGTCGTGGCCAGCCTGCTGCCGTTCTCGCTGTATGCGGTGTCCGCGTCGGGCGCCGGGCAGGCCGTGTCGATCACCGTCCTGGTGGCCTTGCTGGTCTGCCTGATCCCCACGACCATCGGCGGCCTGCTGTCGGCCATCGGGGTGGCGGGCATGAGCCGCATGATGCAGGCCAACGTCATCGCCACCTCGGGACGCGCGATCGAGGCGGCCGGCGATGTCAGCATCCTGCTGCTGGACAAGACCGGCACCATCACGTTCGGCAATCGCCAGGCCGCCGCCTTCGTCGCCGCGCCGGGAGTGTCCCCGGCGGCGCTGGCCGAGGCGGCGCGGCTGGCGTCGCTGGCCGACGAGACACCCGAGGGCCGCAGCATCGTCGCCCTGGCCGAGCGCATCCTGGACACGCGCGCCGGGGCGCCGGCCGGCGCGCGGTTCGTGCCGTTTTCCGCCCAGTCGCGCATGAGCGGCGTGGACCTCGACGACCGCCTTATCCGCAAGGGCGCGGCCGATGCCCTGGCGCGCTGGCTGGGCGAAGGCCACGGCGGCCTGCCCGCCGCCGTGGCCCGCGACGTGGACGACGTGGCGCGCCGCGGCAGCACGCCGCTGGTGGTCGCCGAAGACGGGCGGGCGCTGGGCGTGATCGAGCTCAAGGACATCGTCAAGCCCGAGATCCAGCCGCGCTTTGCCGCGCTGCGCCGCATGGGCATCAAGACTGTCATGATCACCGGCGACAACGCCCTGACCGCTGCCGCCATCGCCGCCGAGGCCGGGGTGGACGACTTCCTGGCCGAAGCCACCCCGCAGGCCAAGCTGGAACTGATCCGCGCCTGCCAGGCCGACGGCCACCTGGTGGCCATGACGGGCGACGGCACCAACGACGCGCCGGCGCTGGCCCAGGCCGACGTGGCGGTCGCCATGAATTCCGGCACGCAGGCCGCCAAGGAGGCCGGCAACATGGTGGACCTGGACTCCAACCCCACCAAGCTGATCGAAATCGTCGAAATCGGCAAGCAGATGCTGATGACGCGCGGCGCGCTCACTACCTTCAGCGTCGCCAACGATGTCGCCAAGTACTTCGCCATCATTCCGGCGGCGTTCATGGCGGTGTACCCGCAACTGGCGCAACTCAATGTGATGGGCCTGGCCACCCCCGCCTCGGCCATCCTGTCGGCCGTCATCTTCAACGCCCTGATCATCGTGGCGTTGATTCCGCTGGCGATCAAGGGCGTGCGCTACCGCCCGCTCGGCGCGGCGGTACTGCTGCGCCGCAACCTGCTGGTCTATGGCCTGGGCGGGCTGCTGGTGCCGTTTGCCGGCATCAAACTTATCGACATGGTACTGGCCGCCCTTGGCTGGGCCTGACAAAAGGAGCATCGCCATGCACCCTTCGCTTTCCTCCGCCGGACGTCCGCTACGCGCCGCCCTGGTGATCTTCCTGGCGCTGTCCTTGCTGGTCGGACTGCTTTATCCGCTGGCCACCACCGGCGTGGCCCGCCTGCTGTGGCCCTTCCAGGCTGGCGGCTCGCTGCTCGAGCAGGACGGCCGCGTGGTCGGCTCGGCGCTGATCGGCCAGTCGTTCAGCGATCCGCGCTATTTCTGGGGCCGGCCATCGGCCACCGCGCCCATGCCGTACAACGCCGCCGCTTCGGGCGGCTCGAACCTGGGACCCTCCAACCCGGCGCTGGCGCAAGCCGTCCAGGCGCGCATCGCCGCCTTGCGGGCGGCCGATCCCGCCAACCCGGCGCCGATTCCGGTGGACCTCGCCACGGCTTCGGGCAGCGGCCTGGATCCGCACATCAGCCCGGCGGCGGCCAGCTACCAGGCCGCCCGCGTGGCGCGCGCCCGCGGCCTGCCCGCCGCCACGGTGGAACAGCTCATTGCCCGGCACATCGAGCGCCCGGCGCCGGACATCCTGGGCGAACCGGTCGTCAACGTGCTGGCCCTCAACCTGGCGCTGGACCGGCTGCGCTGAAGCGGCGCGCGTATAGTATGCGTGCAGCTTGCGCGCGCGACCCGTCCTTACGCGACACCTCCACTCCATGGCCGACCCCGGCAGCGACCGCCTCGACCCCGACCACCTGCTCCAGACCCTGGAACAGGCGCAGTCCGACGCCCGGCGCGGGCGGCTGCGCATCTACTTCGGCGCCTGCGCCGGCGTAGGCAAGACCTATGCCATGCTGGCCGCGGCGCGCGCCCAGGCCGCGCAGGGTGTGGATGTCGTGGCGGGGCTGGTCGAAACCCACGGCCGCGCCGACACGGCGGAGCTGCTCGATGCGCTGCCCGCCCTGCCCCTGCAGACGCTCGACTTCCAGGGACGCCGCCTGCGCGAATTCGACCTGCAGGCTGCCGTGGCGCGCCGCCCGCGCCTGCTGCTGCTCGACGAGCTGGCGCACACCAACGCGCCCGGAGCGCGCCACGCCAAGCGCTGGCAGGACATCGAGGAGCTGCTGGCGGCCGGCATCGACGTCTGGACCACGCTCAACGTCCAGCACCTGGAAAGCCTGAACGAGGCGGTCGGCGGCATTACCGGCGTGCGCGTGCGGGAAACCGTGCCCGACTCGGTATTCGACGCGGCCGACGAGATCATCCTGGTGGACCTGTCGGCCGACGAGCTGCTGCGCCGCCTGCGCGAAGGACGGGTCTATGTGCCGGAACAGGCCCGCCACGCCAGCCGGCATTTCTTCCGCAAAGGCAACCTGATCGCCCTGCGCGAACTGGCGTTGCGCCGTACCGCCGAGCACGTCGACGACGATGTGCGCGCGTACCGGCACGAACGCGCGATCGAACCGGTCTGGCGCACGCGCGAGGCCGTGGTCGCCTGCATCGACGCCGACCCGCATGCCGAGCACGTGCTGCGCAGCGCGCACCGGCTGGCCCAGCAACTGGACTGCGAGTGGCATGCCATCACCATCGAGGCGCCGCGGGTCGCGCCCCTGCCGCGCGCCGGCCGGGCGCGGCTGGACCAGGCCCTGGCGCTGGCCGAGACGCTGGGCGCGCATGTCGAGACCGTGGCCGGCACCGACATGGTCGACGCCGCGACCCGCTACATGCGCCGCCACAACATCACCAAGGCCGTGATCGGGCGCGACGCCTGGCGCCGCCGCGGCCTGTCGGGCCTGCTCGACGCCGCCCTGACGCCGGGCCGGCTGCTGCGCCGGCGCAGCTTCGCCGATGCCCTGGCGTCGGCCTGCCCGGAGGCGGACATCGTGCGGGTCGGCGCGCCCTCGGCGGCCACGGCCGCGCCGCGGCGCGACCCGCGCTCGTGGCGCAACGCCCCCGCGCCCGCCGGCCGCGCCGCCCCCGGCGCCTACCTGTGGGCCCTGGCCTACTGCGCGGCGGCCACCGCGGCCTCGCGCCTGGCCTTCCCCGTGCTGCACCAGACCAATATCGTCATGTTCTTCCTGCTGGCGGTCGTGGCCGCGGCCCTGCGCCACGGACGCGGGCCGGCGGCGCTGGCCTCGGTGGTCAGCGTCGCCCTGTTCGATTTCTTCTTCGTGCAGCCGTTGGCCTCCTTCGCCGTCTCGGACGTGCAATACCTGCTGACGTTCGCCGTCCTGCTGGCGGTCGGGCTGCTGATCGGCCAACTGACGGCCGGCCTGCGCCAGCAGGCCCGGGCCGCCGCCAGGCGCGAGGCCGACGCGCGCGGCCTTTACGAATTCGCGCGGGAGCTGTCCGCGGCCCTGCAGCCGGAACAGATTGCGGGCGCGGCCTCGGCATTCCTGAACGCGGCGTTCGGCGCCCGCGCCGCCCTCTACATACTGGGCCTGGACGGCCGGCTGCGGCTGGCGCCCGGCTCCGGCGACGCGGCGCTCGAGCCCGCGCTGGCGCAATGGGCCTTCGACCACGGCCAGGCGTGCGGCGCCGGCACCGACACCCTGTCCAACAGCCCGGCGCTGTACCTGCCCCTGCGCGCGCCCATGCGGGTGCGTGGCGTCCTGGCCCTGCGCCACGATGGCCCGCCGCTCTACAACGCGCCGCCGACGCGCCGCCAGCTCGACGCCTACGCCACCCTCATCGCCATCGCCATCGAACGGCTGCACTATGTGGAGGTCGCCCAGCAGGCGCTGCTCAATATCGAATCCGAACGCCTGCGCAATGCCCTGCTGGCGGCGGTATCGCACGATCTGCGCACACCGCTGACCAGCTTGCTCGGCATGGCCGAGACCCTGCGGCGCTCGCCCGCCGCCATGACGCCGGCCGCGCTCGAAACCGTAGCCGCCATGCAGGACCAGGCGCGGCGCATGCATGCGCTGGTCGTCAACCTGCTGGACATGGCGCGGCTGCAAAGCCACGATGCGCCGTTGCGGCGTCAATGGCAATCGGTCGAGGAACTGGTGGGCTCGGCCCTGGCGGCCATGAACGCAGCGCTGCAGGATCGCCGCGTGACGGTCGCGCCGCTGTCGGCCCTGCCGCTGGTCGAATGCGATGGCATCCTGATCGAACGGGTGCTGTGCAACCTGCTGGAAAATGCCGCCAAGTACACGCCGCCCGGCAGCGCCATCCACATCGACGCCGTGGCCGACGCCCATACCCTCCAGGTACGCGTGGCCGATGACGGCCCGGGCATCGCGCAGGCCGACCGCCAGCGGATCTTCGAGAAATTCGCGCGCGGCCAGCGCGAGTCCGCCACGCCCGGCGTAGGGCTCGGGCTGGCGGTATGCCGCGCCATCCTGGACGCCCACCAGGGCCGCATCTGGGTCGAGCCGGCCCAGCGCCCGCACGGCGCCTGCTTCGTCTTCGCGCTGCCGCTGACGCCGCCGCCGGCCGTCCCCCCCGAACCCGCCTGACCCGCCATGCCCGATTACCGCCCCACCGTACTGATCATCGAGGACGACGCCCATATCCGCCGCTTCGTGCGCAGCGCGCTCGAAGCCGAAGGCTGCGAGGTCCATGAAACCGACACCGTCAGGCGGGGGCTGATCGAGGCCGGCACGCGCCAGCCCGACGCCGTGGTGCTGGACCTGGGCCTGCCCGACGAGGACGGCATGGCGCTATTGCGCGAACTGCGAGGCTGGAGCGAACTGCCGGTGCTGGTGCTGTCGGCGCGCAGCAGCGAAGGCGACAAGATCGCTGCCCTGGATGCCGGCGCCGACGACTACCTGACCAAGCCGTTCGGCGTCGGCGAGCTGCTGGCGCGCCTGCGCGTGCTGTTGCGCCGGCACGCCCGCGGCGGCGCCGGCAATGCCGCGCAGGCTGGTTTCGGCGACGTGCGCATCGACCTGGCCCGGCGCATCGTCACCCGCGCGGACCGGCATGTACACCTCACCCAGATCGAATACCGCTTGCTGGCTGCGCTGGTGGCATCGCGCGGCAAGGTCATGACGCACCGCGAACTGCTGCGCGAGGTATGGGGGCCGTCCCACGTGGAAAGCCACCACTACCTGCGCATCTACATGGGCCACCTGCGGCAGAAACTGGAAGCCGACCCGGCCCGGCCGCGCTACCTGCTGACGGAAATCGGCGTCGGCTACCGCTACGCGGGCGAGTAGCCGACGCCAGCTAGGCTGCGCGCGGCGCCTGCGGCGCGCGCGGCGCGGTCAGCGCCAGCAGCAGCACCAGCGTGACACTGTAGATGGGCACGCTGCGCATGTTGCGGAACATCATCTCGGTCAGGCTGAAGACGCAATAACCGAGGCAGAACAACAGGCCTATCTGCGCGCCCGTGCGTATGACCCGGTCGTCGCTGGCCATGCGGCGCAGGAACACCCAGGCCGGCGCGAGATACAGCGCCAGCATGCTCAGCAGGCCGAGCAGGCCGTAGCCGGCCATGGCCGCCATGAAGTCATTGTGGGGCTCGCCGTACCCGCTGGCGACTTCCGGCGTGACCACGCCCCGGTCGCGCAGCTTGGCCAGCTCGGTACGGAAATTGCGCGGGCCCACCCCCAGCACCGGCGCCTCCTGGAAGATCATCCACGAGGCATGCCACAGCTGCAGGCGTATGCCCACGGACGTATTGCGATCGTTCTGCACCGTATAGCGCTGCAGATCCGTCAGGATCTTGTGCATCCGGTTTCCCTGGGAAGACAGCATCGCCCCCGCCAGCACCGCCAGCGCCACGACCAGCGCCAAGCCCACGGCCAGTTTCCTGCGCAGGCTCCAGACGCGGCGGGACATGAGGAACACCAGCCCGAATACCGGCAGCAACATCCAGCTGCTGCGCGTCTCCGATACATGCGCCGCGTACAGCGCGACGCAGGCGGCCCCCACCTTGAGCAGCGCTTCCAGCCCGGGCCAGGGCGTCAACCGCCAGCCCAGCGTCAACAGCGACGCGAATCCGAAGAACAGCGTCAGATTGGCGAAGGCCACGGCGTTGTACTCGGCGCCGTAAAAGCTGACCTGCATACGCCCGCCGTACCAGCCGACGATGACGTACAGCATGATCGCGCCGGCGTAGGCGCTGAACAGCAGGCTCCACTGGATCTGTTGCAGCCATGGGCGCGGCACGCACAGCAGCACCCAGAACAGGGGAAGCGCCAGCGCGAACCGCAGCAGTTTCTCGAACTCCGAGCCGCTCCAGATGCCGAGGTAGGCGTTGGTGACCAGCATCGACAGCAAGGGCACCACCAGCGCCACGCCGGGCCAGGCCAGAGCGCGCCAGGACGGCCGCGCGCCCTCACGGCCGGCGTAAACCATGATTGCGAGCGACGTCAGTACGGCCAGCGTATAGAACACGGCGACGCCCCCGCCTTTGCTGACCAGCGCCAGCGCAGGTACCAGCAGGGCAAGAATGGTGAAGATTTTCAGATGGACAGCAGGCATGGCATCAAGAGCAGAAAAACAAGGGCGCGTTCAAATCGGGCACTGGGCGCCGCAGCAGTGTAGAGGCAAATACCGGGCCGGCTTCATGCTGAGACGGAATCCCACACTCACGTAGGACTATTACGCACAACATCAGTGCCCGGTTGCCTCAGGCTTTTCCCCACGGCACCCCCACGGGTCGCCGCCGGTCGTCCGCCTGCAGCTTGTGGAATGCCGACATGACGCGGCGCGGCGAGAGCCATTCGCGCCACAGGCGGTCGCGCCAGCGACCGCCGGGAATCAGGGCCGGATAGACGATGCGCGAGGTCGACCAGGCCGGCCGCCAGGCGCGCGTGCGCGTGGGCCTGCCGGTCAGCGACAGGGTGGGCACGCCCACGTTGGAGGCCAGATGGCCAATGCCGGACTCATTGCCGATGAACCAGCCGGAGGCATGGATGAAGCCCGCCACTTCCGACAGCGACGGAAACTGGGGCAGGCGCAGTCCATGGTCCAGCACCCAGCTCCACTCGGCCCGCTCGTGCGGCGCGACGATGTAGTTCGGCTCGTAGCCCTCGCGCAGCAGGCGCAACCCCAGCTCCTTGAAATGGCGCGGCGCCCAGCAGCGCTGGGCCCCCGTCGAAGTGGGATGCAGCACGACCCGGCGCGGATGGCTGCGGTGCGGCTGCACCTGGGGCGGCGGCCGCAAGCCGTTATCGGCGCCGGCCTGCGCCAGCCCCAGTTGCTCGCGACAGAAATCACGGATCTGGAACAGCTTCACGAAGCCGCGCCCGGTGATCACCACATGCGCGTCGTAATAGAAATAATTCGGCTGGTACGCATGCAGCGCGTAGGGCCAGCCCACATGCATCTGGGCCGCGCAATCGTAGCCGGGCAACACCTGGCCGGCCTGCTCCTCGGACAGCGATGGACGGATATCCAGCCCTGGGAACCAGTCGCGCAAGCCGTGGATGTAGTCGCCGAAGATGCTGACTTCGCGGCCGTGCGCGGCCAGGTTGCGCGCCATGTTCATCATCAGCAGCGTATCGCCCAGTCGTGGCGCCATCAGCAGCGCCACACGGCGCGCGCCGGCCAGGCCGCGCAGCGCGGCCGCCTGGTCGTAGGGGGGCATATCGGAAGCAGGTTTAGCCATGTTCTCTATCGTCCGAGCCAACGTCCCCCGGATAAGTTTTGAAATGCAAAACTGGAAATTTTACAACGAAACGTTACATACCTATGAGCCCGACAGGGTCATGGCCGCCACGGATGGCAGTTGTCCATTCGGCAAAAAACCCGCTACCCCCATGGGGGCGCGGGTTTTTCGGCTGATGCGGCTGAAGCCTTACAGCAATTACATATTGTCGATCATGACCTGACCGAAGCCCGAGCACGACACCTGGGTGGCGCCTTCGAGCAGACGGGCGAAGTCATAGGTGACCTTCTTGGACAGGATGGATTTCTCCATGCTGGCGATGATCAGGTCGGCGGCCTCGGTCCAGCCCATGTGGCGCAGCATCATTTCGGCCGACAGGATTTCGGAACCGGGGTTCACGTAGTCCTTGCCCGCGTACTTCGGCGCGGTGCCATGGGTGGCTTCGAACATGGCCACGGAATCCGACAGGTTGGCGCCCGGGGCGATGCCGATGCCGCCCACTTGCGCGGCCAGCGCGTCGGAGATGTAGTCGCCGTTCAGGTTCAGCGTGGCGATCACGTCGTACTCGGCCGGACGCAGCAGGATCTGCTGCAGGAAGGCGTCGGCGATCGAATCCTTGACGATGATCTCGCGACCGGTCTTGGGATTCTTGAACTTGCACCACGGGCCGCCGTCGATCGGCTGCGCGCCGAACTCGTTCTGGGCCAGCGCGTAACCCCAGTCGCGGAAGCCGCCTTCCGTGAACTTCATGATGTTGCCCTTGTGGACCAGGGTCACCGAGGCGCGGTCATTGTCGATGGCGTACTGCAGCGCCTTGCGCACCAGGCGCTCGGTGCCTTCGCGCGAAACCGGCTTGATGCCGATCGACGAGGTGTTCGGGAAGCGGATCTTGGTCACGCCCAGCTTGGTCTGCAGGTACTGGATCAGGTCCTTGGCCTGCTCGGACTCGGCCATGTACTCGATGCCCGCGTAGATGTCTTCCGAGTTCTCGCGGAAGATGACCATGTCGGTCTTCTCGGGCTCGCGCACCGGCGAGGGCACGCCCTTGAAATAGCGCACCGGGCGCAGGCAGACATACAGGTCCAGCTGCTGGCGCAGCGCCACGTTCAGCGAACGGATGCCGCCGCCGACCGGGGTGGTCAGCGGGCCCTTGATCGACACCACGTAGTCCTTGACGGCGTCGAGGGTTTCCTCGGGCAGCCAGACGTCCGGGCCGTAGACCTTGGTGGCCTTCTCGCCGGCGTAGACTTCCATCCAGTGGATCTTGCGCTTGCCCGCATAGGCCTTCTGCACGGCCGCGTCGACGACCTTGATCATCACCGGCGTGATGTCGGCGCCCGTACCGTCACCCTCGATGACCGGAATGATGACCTGATCGGGCACATTCAGCGAGTAATCGGCGTTGACCGTGATTTTTTGGCCCCCAGTGGGAACCTTGATATGTTGATAGGACATGAATGCTCCAGTTGCTCCGGGTGGTTTTTACCGCTCGCCTGACCGTGTTTCTGCCGGAGATGCACGTTTGTAACCACGCAAAGCAACCCGGGCCGGATGGCGGACAACCTCCAATTCTATATCGCATTGGCCCGGCGCGCCCGGAGGGGGGGCCGGCAGACGGTAAAATGGCCTATCCCCCTCGCCTGTCTTTGAAGCGCCGATGTTCAATCCTTCCCGCGACCAGGTTCGCGAATTCTTTATCGAAACCTGGCGCAAGCACCGCGCCACCGAGGTCCTGACCCCGCTCGAATCCATGGCGCTGGACTGGATCCTCGAACACCCCGAGTACCACGGCGACCTCGAAAGCCCCGAGGCCATGACCGCCGAGTACCCGGTCGAGCACGGCCGCACCAATCCTTTCCTGCACCTGTCCATGCACCTGGCGATCGCCGAGCAGTTGTCGATCGACCATCCGCGCGGCATCCGCGCGGCCTACCAGCGCATGGTCGGCCGCGGCGACGCGCACCAGGCCGCCCACGAAATCATGGAATGCCTGGGCCAGGTCGTATGGGAGGCCCAACGCCTGGGCACGCCGCTCGACAGCGACGCCTATATCGAACTGATCCGCCAGCGCGCCGAACGCTAGAAAAGGAAAAGCCCCCGGATCGGGGGCTTGCCCGGCGCCGCCGGCACCGCCTACTGGCGCACGCCCAGGTCGCTGGGCTGCGCCGCCAGCCAGGCCGCGACGTTGCGGATATCCTGGTCCGACAGCTGCGCCGCGAAGGCGCCCATGATCGGATTCTTGCGCACGTTGGCCGTGGCCGCGCTGCCCGCGGCGCCGCGCTTGTAGGCCTTGAGCGCATGGGCCAGGTAATCGGCGTGCTGGCCGGCCAGCACCGGATACTCCGGCTGGACGCTGGTCTTGGCGTCGGCGCCGTGGCAGGACGCGCAATTGAACTTGTCGAACACGGCCTTGCCGGCCACCACATCCTGGGCCTGCGCCGAGACGCCGGCGGTCGCCAGAACAATGCCCGCGAGGGCAAACGTAAAGCGTTTCATGGTCTGCCCCGATTACTTGAGAGATGAGTAGTAGGCCGCCAGGTCGGCGATGTCCTGGTCGGACAGGCTGCCGGCCACCGCGTCCATCGTCGGATGGCTGCGTGCGCCCTTCTTGTACTCATTGAGCGCCGCTTCGATGTACTTGGCGTTCTGGCCAGCGATCATCGGAACGTGATAGAGCTCGGGGAACGAGGACTTGTAGCCCGGGATGCCGTGGCAGCCTATGCACATCGACACCTTGTCACGGGCGTTCTGCGCATTGCCCACCGGCGCCGCGTCGGCCGCGGCCGCCGGACCGGCGATCGCACAGGACGCCAATACTGCCAGCACGGAAACCGTGCGCGTCATCGAGATTCGCAACTTCATAATGGCTCTTGTATGGCTGAATACGAAAGGAGAACTTCTTCTTCAAGACACCGGGTAAACATCCCTAGCCGGTCGCAAAACCCTGCGATTGTACGATAATTGCCGCAAGACCATTCCTTATCATGCTTCGGCGCAGCCGCGCCTCATTGACTGCCACTCCATGTCCATGTCCGCGTCCTCATCTTCCGCCCCCGCCCAATCGGCCCGTTTCGAAGGCACCGACCGCTACGTCGCCACCGACGACCTGAAGCTGGCCGTCAACGCCGCGCTGACGCTGCAGCGCCCCCTGCTGATCAAAGGCGAGCCCGGCACGGGCAAGACCATGCTGGCCGAGGAAGTGGCGCGCGCGCTGGGCCGCCCGCTGCTGCAATGGCACATCAAGTCCACCACCAAGGCGCACCAGGGCCTGTACGAATACGACGCGGTCTCGCGCCTGCGCGACTCGCAGCTGGGCGACGAGAAGGTCCGCGACATCCGCAACTACATCGTGCAGGGCACGCTGTGGCAGGCCTTCGATGCGCCCGAGCCCGTCGTGCTGCTGATCGACGAGATCGACAAGGCCGACATCGAATTCCCCAATGACCTGCTGCGCGAGCTCGACCGCATGGAGTTCCATGTCTACGAAACGCGCCAGACCGTGCAGGCGCGGCACCGCCCGCTGGTCATCATCACCTCCAACAACGAGAAAGACCTGCCCGACGCCTTTCTGCGGCGCTGCTTTTTCCACTACATCCGCTTTCCGGACCGCGAGACCATGCGCGATATCGTCGGCGTGCACTACCCCGACATCCGCCAGGACGTGCTGCGCGCCGCGCTCGATACCTTCTTCGCGCTGCGCGAAGCGCCGGGCCTGAAGAAAAAGCCGTCGACCTCCGAGTTGCTGGACTGGCTGCGCCTGCTGCTGGCCGAGGCGATCCCGGCCGCCGAGATCGACGCCCACGCTGCCACCGCCGTGCCGGTGCTGGCAGGGGCGCTGCTCAAGAACGAGCAGGACGTGCATCTGCTGGAACGCCTGGGCGCCATGACGCGCGGCGCCCAGCGCCGCTGACGCCGGACGCCGCGCCAGGCCCTGTCCCATGCTGATCAATTTCTTCTATCATCTGCGCGCCCACAAGCTGCCGGTGTCGGTGCAGGAGTACCTGACCCTGCTCGAGGCGCTGCGCCAGCGCCTGATGGCGCCCACGCTCGACGATTTCTACTTCCTGGCGCGTACCGCGCTGGTCAAGGACGAAAGCCTCTACGACCGTTATGACGCCGCGTTCGGCGCCTACTACCGGGGCATCGCCGCCGCCCTGCCCGCCGACCGCGACATCCCGCTGGACTGGCTGATCAAGGAATTCGAGAAAACCCTGACGCCCGAAGAAAAGGCCGCCATCGAGGCGCATGGCTGGGACAAGCTGATGGAGCTGTTCAAGCAACGTCTCGAAGAACAGAAGGAACGGCACGCCGGCGGCAGCAAGTGGATCGGCACCGGCGGCACCTCGCCATTCGGCAACGGCGGCTATCACCCCGAAGGCATCCGCGTCGGCGGCGATTCGGCCGGCAACCGCACCGCGGTCAAGGTGTGGGACATGCGCCAGTTCCGCGACTACGACGACCAGCTCGAACTGGGCACCCGCAACTTCAAGGTCGCGCTGCGGCGCCTGCGCCGTTTCGCGCGCCAGGGCGCCGACCTGGAGCTGGACCTGGACGACACCATCACCAGCACGGCGCGCAACGCCGGCCATCTCGACCTGCGGCTGGTACCGGAACGCCGCAATACCGTCAAGGTGCTGATGCTGCTGGACGTGGGCGGCAGCATGGACGACCACATTGCGCGCGTGGAGGAACTGTTTTCCGCCGCGCGCAGCGAGTTCCGCCACCTCGACGTCTATTACTTCCACAACTGCCCGTATGAAAACCTGTGGCAGAACAACCGCCGGCGCCAGAACGAGCGCTTCGATACCTGGGACGTGCTGCGCAAGTACAACGCCGACTGGCGCCTGATCATCGTCGGCGACGCCACCATGAGCCCGTACGAAATCCTGCAGGCCGGCGGCTCGGTCGAGCACTACAACAAGGAGGCCGGCGCGGTCTGGCTGCGCCGGCTGCTCGACGCCTGGCCCAAGGCCGCCTGGCTCAACCCCGAGCCCACCGCGTCCTGGCGCTACCGGCAGTCGATCGCCCTGCTGCGCGACATCATGCAGGACCGCATGTACCCGGTCACCGTGGCGGGCCTGGAACAGGCCATGCGCCAGCTGTCCAAATAGCGGTCAGCCGTCGACCGGGCGCAGCGGCGTGTCGAGCGTCAGCTGGTAGAACGCCAGGTCGAGCCAGCGCCCGAACTTGAAACCGGCCTGGGTGATCGTGCCGGCATGCACGAACCCCAGCTTGCGGTGCAGTGCGATGCTGCCGGCATTGGTGGCGTCGATCCCGCCCACCAGCACGTGCACCTGCTGCAGGCGGGCCCGCTCGATCAGTGCGCGCAGCAAGGCTTCGCCCAGCCCGTGGCCGCGATAGCGGCGGTCCACGTATACCGAGTGCTCGACCGAATACTTGTATGCCGGCCAGGCGCGAAACGTGCCGTAGCTGGCGAACCCCATCAGCACGCCCGCCGCGTCCTCGAAACCCACCACCGGGAAGGCGCCCTGGCGCTTGGCCTGGAACCAGGCCTCCATCGATGCCAGCGTACGCGGCTGATAGTCGTACAACGCCGTGGACGTCAGGATGGCGTCGTTGAAGATATCCAGGATGACCGCCGCGTGGCGGTCATGCGTGCAGTCGACCAGCGTGGCGCCGGACGGGGCGGGGGAAGGCGTGGCGTTCATGCCGGCATTGTAGCCAGCCGGACGCCCCGCCCGCCGCTCAGGCCACGCGGCTTTGCGCCTGCCGCGTCGCCGCCAGGGCCACGGCGCCCGGACAGCGGCGCCAGGCGATTTCATCGCCGTCCATGTCCAGGTCGAACAGATCATTGACGGCGGGCCAGGGGTGGCCGTGCTCCTGCGCGCCCTCCATCTCAAGCACGTGCCCGGCGAATCCGCACGGCACGCCAGCGCACTCCGCAAAGTAGCGCTGTGCATCGACATCCACCACATAAGTAGTCAGGTCGTGGCCCAGGATGGCCACAAAACGGCCATCATCGCTGGCATAAGCGTAGCGAAAGCGCCCTTTGATGACGTCGCCCGACAGGGAATTGCCAAGCAACTGGGACAGGGCGCGCGTGACGATATCGGTCAGCATGAATCGATCCTCCGGAGTGAGCGCCGGCGTCGAGCCGGCCGCGAAGGCGCGAGCAAACAAGCGCCGACACAGCGCACGGAAGGCGGAGTGGGGGCGAAGGACGGGAAGCCAGGAAAGGCTGTCGCGCATCCCGTCAGACTAGGGGAAACCATATCGGACATTTAGCTTACACCCGTGCCAGCCATGTCTTCAAATCTCTCCCCGTCCCCATAATCCATGCCGTGCCGCAGCATGGCGGCGCGGCCAGCGCGGCGCCGCGCGCCCCGGCCCGGGTGAACCAATCCAAACGTATACACTCCAACGGATTCCGCTAGTTTCGAGGTCATCCCCATGCGCCTGCCGCTACTGTCGCGCCGCCTGAATGCATTGTTAGTGTCGTCGTTCCTGGCTTTCCAGGCCGGCGCCGCGTCGCTCCCCACGGGCGTCTCGGAAGTCTCCTCCATCGAGGGCATTACCGAATACCGGCTGGCCAACGGCCTGCGCGTGCTGCTGGCGCCCGACGCCTCCAAGCCCACCACCACGGTCAACATGACGTATCTGGTGGGATCGCGCAACGAGAACTACGGCCAGACCGGCATGGCGCACCTGCTCGAGCACATGCTGTTCAAGGGCACGCCCACCATCCGCAACGCGCTGGGCGAATTCTCGCGCCGCGGCCTGCAGGCCAACGGTTCCACGTCGTCGGATCGCACCAATTACTTCGCCAGCTTCGCGGCCAATCCCGAGACCCTCAAGTGGTACCTGGGCTGGCAGGCCGACGCCATGGTCAACTCGCTGATCGCCAGGGAAGACCTGGACTCCGAGATGACTGTGGTCCGCAACGAGATGGAAAGCGGCGAGAACAACCCGTTCCGCGTGCTCATGCAGAAGATGCAGGCAGCCGCCTACCAGTGGCACAACTACGGCAAGAGCACCATCGGCGCGCGCAGCGATGTCGAGAACGTGGACATCGCGCAACTGCGCGCCTTCTACCACGAGTATTACCAGCCCGACAACGCCGTGCTGATCGTCGCGGGCAAGTTCGATCCGCAAACGGCCCTGGCCGATATCCAGTCCTCGCTGGGCAAGCTGCCCAAGCCCAAGCGCGCCCTGCCGCCCGAATACACCGTGGAGCCGGTCCAGGACGGCGAGCGCTCGGTGACGCTGCGGCGCGCCGGCGGCACCCCGCTGGTGGCCGCCATGTACCACCTGCCCGCCGCCGGCAGCCCCGACTTCGTCGGGCTGGACCTGGCGGCCACCATCCTGGCCGACACGCCGTCGGGCCGCCTGTACCACGCGCTGGTGCCCACCAAGCTGGCGTCGGGCGTATTCGGCTTCACGATGGACCAGCTCGACCCCGGACTCGCCATGTTCGGCGCCCAGCTGCAACCCGGCATGGACCAGGACAAGGCGCTGCAGGCCCTGACCTCCACGCTCGAATCCCTGTCCAGCAAACCGTTCAGCCAGGAAGAACTGGAGCGCGCCCGCAGCAAGTGGCTGACCGCCTGGCAGCAGACCTATGCCGATCCGGAGAAGGTCGGCGTGGCCCTGTCGGAGGCCATTGCCTCGGGCGACTGGCGCCTGTTCTTCCTGCAGCGCGACCGCGTGCGCGACGCCAAGCTGGAAGACGTGCAGCGCGCCGCCGTCGAATACCTGGTGCGCAGCAACCGTACCGAAGGCCGCTACATCCCCACCGAAAAGCCGCAGCGCGCGCCGCTGGCGCAGCGCGCCGACCTGGCGGCCGTCTTCAAGGACTACAAGGGCGACCCGAACTTCAAGGCCGTCGAGGCCTTCGATCCGTCGCCGGCCAATATCGACAAGCGCACCCAGCGGCGCACGCTCGACCTGCCCAACGGCCAGGTCGAGCTGGCCTTGCTGCCCAAGGCCACGCGCGGCGACCGCGTGCAGGCCGAACTGCTGATCCAGTTCGGCGACGCCGAAACGCTGCGCGGCCAGCGCGTGCCGCTGGCCGCCGCGGCCGCCCTGCTCGACCGCGGCACCGACAAACTGTCGCGCCAGGCCATCCAGGACCGCCTGGACCAGTTGCAGGCCGAAGCCGCCATCAACGGCAGCGGCACCAACCTGGTGGTCAACATCTCCACGCTGGGCAAGAACCTGCCCGACGTGATGGCGCTGGTGCTCGATGTGGTGCGCAACGCCAACTTCCCGCAGGACCAGGTCGAGGAATACAAGCGCCAGGCCATTACCATGGTGCAGGACGCAATGACCGACCCGACCGCGCTGGCCTCGCGCGCCCTGGCGCGCCACAACAATCCGTGGCCGGCCGATGACGTGCGCTACGTGCCCACCTTCGACGAAGCCCTGGAGCAGATCCGCGGCCTGTCGCGCGACGACCTGACCGCGGTCGGCGGCAAGCTGTACGGCGCCGGCCGGATCAAGTTCTCGGCCGTGGGCGAGTTCGATCCCGCCGCGGTCGAGGCCGTGCTGCGCAAGGGCCTGGACGGCTGGCGCAGCGCGCCCGCCTATACGCGCCTGCCGGACCCCTACCGCGCCGTGCCCGCGCAGCAATTCGACATCGCCACGCCCGACAAGGCCAACGCCTTCTACATCTCGCGCATGCCGCTGCAATTGCAGGACACCAACCCCGACTACCCGGCCCTGTACCTGGCCAACTTCCTGCTCGGCACCTCCGAAACCTCGCGCCTGTGGCACCGCGTGCGCGAAACCGAAGGCCTGTCGTACAACGTGCGCAGCAACCTGTCGGTCTCGTCGTACGAGCCGTCGGCGAACTGGACGATCTACGCCATCTACGCGCCGCAGAACCGGGCACGACTGGAAAAGGCGATTTCGGAAGAGCTGGCCCGCGCCCTCAAGGACGGCTTCACCGACGAGGAAGTCCGCGACGGCGTCGTGGCGCTGCTGAACTACCGCAACCTGGCGCGCGCCCAGGACGACGTGCTGGCCGATACCTGGGTGAACTACATGCAGACCGGCCGCAGCTTCCAGTGGTCGGCCGACATGGACCGCAAGCTGGAAGCCCTCACGCCCGACCAGGTCAACGCCGCGCTGCGCAAGTATCTCAAGCCCGACGCCTTCAGCACCGCCGTGGCGGGGGATTTCACCAAGAAACCCGCCCCTTGAGGGACGGCATGGGGGCTGACATCCGCGGCAGCGTGTGCCTGCCCCCACTGGGACAGGCACACCGTCACAGGCCATGAACGCCAGCCAGCCAGGACGGTGGTCTCTGTCCCGCAGGGAACCCGCCACGCAAAAAGAAACGCCGGCATGATGCCGGCGTTTTACGTGCGCACGTGGCGCAAGGCGGCGCCTGTCCCCAGCGGGACAGGCCGCTTGCGCGTCAGCTGAAGAACTCCTTGACCCGGTCGGTCCAGGACTTGCTCTGCGGCGAGTGGCGATCGCCGCCATCGTTGAGCGAAGCCTCGAACTGGCGCAGGATGGTCTTCTGCTCGTCGCTCAGGCGCACCGGCGTCTCCACCACCACGTGGCAGTAGAGGTCGCCCGGATAGCTGCCGCGCACTCCCCGGATGCCCTTGCCGCGCAGGCGGAAGGTCTTGCCCGACTGCGTGCCCTCCGGGATCGAGATCTCGGCCTTGCCGCCCAGGGTCGGCACCTGCAGCTCGCCGCCCAGCGCCGCCGTGGTGAACGGGATGGTCAGCTCGCAGTGCAGATCGTCGCCATCGCGCTGGAAGATCTTGTGCTGCTTGATATGGATCTCGACATACAGGTCGCCCGGGGGGCCGCCGTTGATGCCGGGCTCGCCGTTGCCGCTGGAGCGGATGCGCATGCCGTCGTCGATGCCGGCCGGGATCTTGACCTGCAGCGTCTTGTTGCGGCGCGTGCGGCCCACGCCATCGCACGACGGGCAGGGATCGGTGATTTCCTTGCCGGTGCCGTGGCAGGTCGGGCAGGTCTGCTGGACGCTGAAAAAGCCCTGCTGCATGCGCACCGCGCCCGAGCCGCCGCAGGTGCGGCAAGTCTTAGGCGAGGTGCCGGCCTTGGCGCCGCTGCCGTGGCAGGTATCGCAGTTTTCCCAGCTGGGAACGCGGATCTCGGTGTCAAAGCCGCTGGCGGCCTGCTCCAGCGTGATTTCCAGCGCGTACTTCAGGTCGGCGCCGCGATACACCTGCGGCCCGCCGCCCCCGCGCCGTCCCGCGCCGAAGATCTCGCCAAAGATATCGCCGAAAGCATCGGCGAAGCCGCCGCCCATGCCGCCGCCCATGCCGGCGGCGTTGGGGTCGACCCCGGCATGGCCGTAGCGGTCGTAGGCGGCGCGCTTCTGCTCGTCGCCCAGGACCTCGTAGGCCTCCTTGGCTTCCTTGAATTTTTCCTCGGCTTCCTTGCTGTCCGGGTTGCGGTCCGGGTGGTATTTCATCGCCAGCTTGCGATAGGCCTTCTTCAGGTCTTCGTCGCTGGCATTCTTCGCCACACCCAGTACTTCGTAGTAATCGCGTTTTGCCATGGTGGGAGGGCCCGTCGCCGGGCCATGTTCTGAATCATCAACGCGCGCGCCCGGTAGCTGGAATCAGCTACCGGGCGTATCGCACGTCATCGTCCGGCCATTACTGGTCGCGCTTGACTTCCTTGAAGTCGGCGTCGACCACATTGTCGTCCACCGGCTTGGCGTTGTCGGCCGCCTGCTGTTGCTGGGCCTGCTGCTGCGCCTGCATGTCGGCGTACATCTTTTCGCCCAGCTTCTGCGAGGCCGTCGACAAGGCTTCCACCTTGGCGTCGATCTCGGCCTTGTCGCCCGTCTTGAGGATGTCCTCGAGGTCCTTGATGGCAGCCTCGATCGACTCCTTCTCGGCGGCTTCCAGCTTCTCGCCGTATTCCGTCAGCGACTTGCGGGTGGCGTGCACCAGCGCGTCGGCCTGGTTGCGGGCCTGCGCCAGCTCGGCCAAGCGGTGATCTTCCTCGGCATTGGCCTCGGCATCCTTGACCATGCGCTGGATCTCGTCTTCCGACAGACCCGAGTTGGCCTTGATGGTGATCTTGTTTTCCTTGCCGGTGCCCTTGTCCTTGGCCGAGACGTGCAGGATGCCGTTGGCGTCGATGTCGAACGTGACCTCGATCTGCGGCAGGCCGCGCGGCGCCGGCGGGATGCCTTCCAGGTTGAACTCGCCCAGGCCCTTGTTGCCGGCCGCGATTTCGCGCTCGCCCTGGAACACCTTGATCGTCACCGCCGGCTGGTTGTCGTCGGCGGTCGAGAACGTCTGCGAGTAGCGCGTCGGAATCGTGGTGTTCTTCTGGATCATCTTGGTCATCACGCCGCCCAGGGTCTCGATGCCCAGCGACAGCGGCGTCACGTCCAGCAGCAGCACGTCCTTGCGGTCGCCCGACAGCACGGAACCCTGGATCGCGGCGCCGGCGGCAACCGCCTCATCGGGGTTGACGTCCTTGCGCGGCTCGCGGCCGAAGAATTCCTTGACCTTGTCCTGCACCTTGGGCATGCGGGTCATGCCGCCGACCAGGATCACGTCGTCGATGTCGGAAACCTTGACGCCGGCGTCCTTGATGGCGACGCGGCACGGCTCGATGGTGCGCTCGATCAGCTCCTCGACCAGCGCTTCCAGCTTGGCGCGCGTGATCTTGAGGTTCAGGTGCTTGGGACCGGACGCATCGGCCGTGATGTACGGCAGGTTGATCTCGGTCTGCTGGCTCGACGACAGCTCGATCTTGGCCTTTTCGGCGGCCTCTTTCAGGCGCTGCAGGGCCAGCACGTCCTTGGACAGGTCGACGCCTTGCTCCTTCTTGAACTCGGAGATGATGTAGTCGATGATGCGCTGGTCGAAGTCCTCGCCGCCCAGGAACGTATCGCCGTTGGTCGACAGCACCTCGAACTGCATTTCGCCGTCCACGTCGGCGATCTCGATGATCGAGACGTCGAACGTACCGCCGCCCAGGTCATAGACGACGATCTTGCGATCGCCCTTCTCGGTCTTGTCCAGGCCGAAGGCCAGCGCGGCCGCGGTCGGCTCGTTGATGATGCGCTTGACTTCCAGGCCGGCGATGCGGCCGGCGTCCTTGGTGGCCTGGCGCTGGCTGTCGTTGAAGTACGCCGGCACCGTGATCACGGCCTCGGTCACTTCCTCGCCCAGGTAGTCCTCGGCGGTCTTCTTCATCTTGCGCAGCACTTCGGCCGACACCTGGGGCGGCGCCAGCTTCTTGCCGCGCACTTCGACCCATGCGTCGCCGTTGTCGGCCTTGACGATCGAGTACGGCATCAGGTCGATGTCCTTCTGGACCGCCTTTTCGTCGAACTTGCGACCGATCAGGCGCTTGACCGCGTACAGGGTGTTCTTGGGGTTGGTCACCGCCTGGCGCTTGGCCGGCGCGCCGACCAGCGTCTCGCCGTCGTCCATGTAGGCGACGATGGAGGGGGTGGTGCGGGCGCCTTCGGCGTTCTCGATGATCTTGACCTGACCGCCGTCCAGGACAGCCACGCAGCTGTTGGTCGTACCCAGGTCGATGCCAATGATTTTGCTCATGGTGGGAAATACCTTGCTATGAATTGAATACGGTAGGAATCAGGGTTTGAAACTCAGTCCCCCAGTAACTGGGGTTGGCCACAGGGTTTTTCAAGGCCCGTCCCGCAACCGCTGCATCGCGGCGCTGAACTGGGGCAATCCGGGCCAGCCGGTCACCCGGCCCAGCCGCTTGCCGCCGCGGTACAGCACGAAAGTCGGCACGCCATGCAGAGAAAACCGGCGCCCCAGCGCCTCGTCGGCGTAGACGTCGGCCTCGAACCAGCTCAGCTCCAGCGCCAGGAGCGCCTGCCGCTGAAGCAAGGCGGTCTGCTTGAAAATGCCGCAGTTGTAACAGTCCTGGCCCCACAGGAACACGCAGCGCAGGTCGTCTCCCGGCGCCTGCACCACTTGCTCGTCGAAGCTGGCGCTGTCGACGTGGCGCATGCCGAATACCTGGAAGACCTCGGCGGGATCGAACGGGGCGGCAGCCATGCCTTGCCTCAGCCCTGGCCGGCGGACACCACGACCAGCGCCGGACGCAGCGTGCGGTCGGCGATGACGTAGCCCTTCTGCAGCAGTTGCAGCACGGTATTGGCGGGCTGGTCGGCCGGCACCGAGGAAATCGCCTGGTGCAGGTGGGGGTCGAACTTGTCTCCCTGGGCCGGCGCGATTTCCTTGAGCAGGTTGCGCTCGAAGGCGGCGGTCAGCTGCTTGAGCGTGACTTCCACGCCTTCGCGCCAGGCCTGCGCCGCCTGGTCGGGCTGGGCCAGGGCGGCCTCCAGGCTGTCCTTGACCGGAACCAGGCTCTCGGCAAACGATTCGATACCGAACTTGCGGGCCTTGGCGACGTCTTCCTGGGCGCGGCGGCGCACATTCTCGGCCTCGGCCGCGGCGCGCAGCACCTGCTCCTGCTGAGCCTTGACGGTGGCCTGGGCTGCCTCGAGCTCGGCGCGCAGGGCCGCCAGCTCGGTCGACAAATCGTCCTCGAGGCCGGGCGTCGCGGCGTTTTCGCCGCTTTCAGGGGTCGAATCGACCGGCTCTTGGGGTGCCGTCATGGGAGTCCTCCAGAATATAAATTGGCTTCAAGCGCCAACGATGGGGGCGAATGCCCCCATTTCAAGTCCGGTATTTCAGGAAAAAAAACCCGGCTCCCATGACGCCGCCGGACGGCGCGCCGCTGCCCGGACGATGCGACCCTATTTCTTCCCTGGCTGGGCCGGCGCGGGCGGGTCGCTGGCGGGGAAGGAGTCGTCCAGCGCCTCGTCGACCTTGTCGTCGGGTTCGTCCCGGTCGTCCTCGGAGGTGATGGCAATCGGGTCGCTGGCGGGGAAGGTCTCCAGCAGCGCCTCGTCCAGTTCACGCTCGAGCTGATCTTCTTCCAGGTCGGTGTGCCCAGGCGGACCCGAGGTGCCGATGGTGGGCTTGCGAGGAGGATTCATGGCCGTCTCCTTGAAAATGCTGCACATTCGCGGGATGGACCGGCGCGCTCGCGCCCGCCGCTTCAACCACAGTGTACGCGTTCAGGGATTGCCCGTCGGCCAGCCCCGCAACTGGCGTTCGACCAGGTCGGTCAGGGCCTCGATCCAGGGCGGGCAGTCATTGAGCGCCGGAATGTAGCGGAACTGCCGGCCGCCGGCGGCCAGGAAGGCGTCGCGGCATTCCTGGCTGATTTCCTCGAGCGTTTCCAGGCAGTCGGCCACGAACCCCGGGCACACCACGTCGACCTCGGTCACGCCCTGCCGGGCCAGTTCCGCCAGGGTGGGCTCGGTATACGGCTCGAGCCAGCGCGCCGAGCCGAACCGGCTCTGGAAGGTCACTTCGACCTCGTCCTCGCGCAGGCCCAGGCGCTCGCGCAGCAGGCGCGCGGTGTCCAGGCAATCGCGGTAGTAGGGGTCGCCCAGCTCGATCGAATAGCGCGGCAGCCCATGAAAGCTCATGACCAGCTTCCGGGGCCGGCCGTGGGCCTGCCAGAATTCGGCGATGCGTCCGGCCTGCGCCTGGACGTAGCCCGGATCGTTGTGGAAGCGCTTGATGAAACGCAGCGCCGGCTGGTCGCGCAGGCGCCCCGCGTGGCGCGTCACGGCGTCGACCACCGTGGCCGTGGTGCTGGCCGCGTACTGCGGGTACAGCGGCACGGCCAGGATATGGTCGCAGCCGCGCTCGCGCAGGGCCGTGATCGCCGCCGGGATCGACGGATTGCCATAGCGCATGGCCAGCTCCACCTCGGCCCGCACCCCGCGCGCGGCCAGGCCCTGGCGCACGCCTTCGGCCTGCCGCTGGCTGTAGACCAGCAGGGGCGAGCCCTCTTCCATCCAGATGCCGGCATAGCGCGGCGCCAGCTTCTTGGGCCGCATGGTCAACACCAGCCCGTGCAGGATGGGCATCCACAGATAGCGCGGAATCTCGATCACGCGCGGGTCGGACAGGAATTCGCCCAGGTACTGCCGGATCGCGCCGCGCGTGGGCTCATCGGGGGTGCCCAGGTTGACCAGCAGCACGCCGACGCGCCCCGGTCCGCACGGCGGCGGGTTTTCGTCGAAAGGATCCTGCGCGGGGGTTTCGGGCAGATAGCGTTCGGGCCACAGGTACTTGAACAGGCGAAGAAACACGAAGACACCTCTCAGGGCGCCGCCCCGCGCGCGCAGGCGGTATCCGGCCCGAAATGGGATTATTGGTTATGGTTCAAGGCGTTGGACAGCAAGCGCGCAGTGATGTCGACGATGGGAATGACCCGCTCGTACGCCATCCGGGTAGGGCCGATGACCCCCAGCGTGCCGATGACCTTGCCATCCACGCCATACGGCGCCGTGATGACCGACACTTCCTCCATCGGCACCAGCTGCGAATCGCCGCCGATGTAGATCTGCACCCCTTGCGCGCGGCTGGAGACATCCAGCAACTGCAGCAGATCGGTTTTCTTTTCGAACAACGAGAACATCTTGCGCAGCCGGTCCATGTCGGACGCGATGTCGGTCACGTCCAGCAGTTTGCGCTCGCCGGAGATCACCACCGCCTCGCCGTCGTCGGCGGCCTCGGCGCCGGCCTCGACCGCCGCCTGCATCAGGCGCGAGATATCGTCGCGCAGTTGCGCCAGTTCGGTCGACAGCGTGCGGCGCACGGCATCGAACGACTTGCCGGAGAAATGCACGTTGAAGAAGTTGCCCGCCTCCAGCAGCTCGGCCTCGGTGTAGTCGCGCTGCGCCGACAGGATGCGGTTCTGCACATCGCCCTCGGGGGTCACGATGATCAGCAGCACGCGCTTGTCGGATAGGCGGATGAACTCGATCTGGCGGAAAATCTGGGTCCGCTTGGGCGTGAGCACCACGCCGGCGAACTGGGTGAGGTTGGACAGCAGCGCCGCCGCCGCGTTGACCGCCCGGCTGGGCTCGGACACCGGCAGCAGCTCGCCGATATGGGCGGGCTCGAACTGGTAGGCGCGCACCGCCAGCAGCGAATCGACGAACATGCGGTACCCGCGCGGCGTGGGCACCCTTCCAGCCGAGGTGTGGGGGCTGTGGATCAGCCCCAGCTCTTCCAGGTCGGCCATGACATTGCGTATCGTGGCCGGCGACAGATCGAACACTTTGGAAAGCGTACGTGAGCCGACCGGTTGCCCGTCGGCGATGTAGCGTTCGATCAACGCCTTGAGCAATGCGCGTGCGCGGTCATCCATGGGCGTATTTTAGGGAAACTTTCAACAAAGGGGCGTTTTTTGTCCAGCGCGGCAATATGCGGCCCCATATAATCGCGAAATCGGCATCTCAAAAACATACTTTACGCGGCTCGCCATGCACTTTCCCATTGTCGCCCTGATCGGCAGATACCAGGACACCGGACTGGACGCACCGCTGACCGCGCTGGCGCAAATGCTGACGCAGGCCGGCCGCCGCGTGCTGGTCGAGGCCGAGACGGCGCGCAACACCGGCGTCAGCGGCTATCCCGTGGCCGACTGGGATGAAATCGGCCGCAACGCCACGCTGGCGGTCGTGATGGGCGGCGACGGCACCGTGCTGGGCGCGGCGCGCCACCTGGCCCCCCACGGCGTGCCGCTGGTCGGCATCAACCACGGACGGCTCGGCTTCATTACCGACATCCCGCTGCAGGACGCGCACGACGCGCTGGGCCGCGTGCTGGGGGGCAACTACCAGGCCGAAGACCGCATGCTGCTGCAAGGCGGCGTCTGGCGCGGCGAGCAGCAGATGTACTCGGCCTCGGCCGTCAACGACGTGGTGCTCAACCGTGCCGGCCGCGGCGGCATGATCGAGGTGCGGGTCGAACTCGACGGCGCCTTCATGTACACGCAGCGCGCCGACGGCCTGATCATCGCCACGCCCACCGGCTCCACCGCCTACTCGCTGTCGGCCAACGGCCCCATCCTGCACCCGGGCATGAATGCCATGGTGTTGGTGCCGGTCGCGCCCCAGACCCTGTCCAACCGCCCTATCGTCATTCCCGACAGCGGCGTGCTCAACATGACGCTGACGGCCATGGGACGGGTGGAGATCGGCGCCAGCGTGCATTTCGACATGCAGACCTGGTCCGACCTGCAACCGGGCGACCGCATCACGGTGCAGCGCGCCCCGCACACCATCCGCTTCGTGCATCCCGAAGGCTACAGCTTCTTCTCCACCCTGCGCCGCAAGCTGCACTGGAACCTGATGCCGCAGGCCACCGACAACCTTGAGTAGTCCGTCGCGTCCGCCATGTTGCGAACCCTCCATATCCGCGATTTCGTCATCGTCGAACAGACCGAGATCCACTTCGGCGACGGCTTCACCGTCTTTTCCGGCGAAACCGGCGCCGGCAAATCGATCCTGATCGATGCGCTGGCCCTGACGCTGGGCGAGCGCGGCGACGCCTCGATGCTGCGCGAAGGCGCGGCGCGCGCCGATATCACCGCCGTCTTCGACGCTCCGCCGGCCCTGCGCGACTGGCTGGCCGAGCGCGAACTCGACAGCGGCGAAGAACTGGCGCTGCGCCGCGTGATCGACAGCCAGGGCCGCAGCCGCGCCTACATCAACGGCATGCCGGCCACGGTCGCCCAGTTGCGCGAACTCGGCGACGGGCTGGTCGACATCCACGGCCAGCACGCCCACCAAAGCCTGATGCGTCCCGACGCCCAGCGCGACCTGCTCGACGCCCACGGCGGGCACGCCGAATTGCGCCAGGCGGTGGCGCAGGCCTGGAAGCAATGGCGCGCGCTGGCCCGCCAGCTCGACACGGCCGAGCAGGACGCCGAAGCGCTGGCCGCCGAACGCGACCGCCTGCAATGGCAGTCGGACGAGCTGGACCGCCTGGGCCTGGGTCCGGACGAATGGGATGCGCTGCAAACCGAGCACACCCGGCTGTCGCACGCCCAGTCGCTGCTCGATGGGGCCTCGCGCATCCTCGAGGCGCTGGACGGCGAACACGACTCGGCCCAGCGCCGTCTCAATGGCGCCGCCCATCAATTGCAGCAGATGCTGCGCCACGACCCGGCCCTGCAAGGCATCGGCGACGAACTCGAATCGGCCCGCATCGCGATCACCGAGGCCGTCTCCGACCTGAACAACTACGTCAGCCGCGTCGAACTGGACCCACAGCGCCTGGCCGATGTCGAAGCCCGGCTGAGCGCCGTGTTCGAGACCGCGCGCAAATTCAAGTGCGAACCGCAGGATCTGCCCGCGCTGCGGGACGCCCTGCACGGCAGGCTGGCAGAAATGCAGGCGGCCAGCGACGTGCAGGCGCTGCGCGCGCAGGCCGAGGCGGCGCAGTCCCGGTACGACGCCGCTGCGGCGCGCCTGTCGGCCGCGCGGCGCAAGGTCGCCAAGGATCTCGGCAAGCAGGTCACCCAGGCCATGCAGACCCTGTCCATGCAGGGCGGCCGCTTCGAGGCGGCCCTGACCGGCGCCGCGCCCTCGGCGCATGGCAGCGAGCAGGTGGAATTCCTGGTCGCGGGCCACGCCGGCAGCACGCCGCGGCCGTTGGCCAAGGTGGCCTCGGGGGGCGAGCTGTCGCGCATTTCGCTGGCGCTGTCGGTCATCGCCAGCCGCGCCGCGCGCGTACCCACCCTGATCTTCGACGAGGTCGACAGCGGCGTGGGCGGCGCGGTGGCGGAAGTGGTCGGCAAGCTGCTGCGCGAACTGGGCCAGCGCCACCAGGTGCTGTGCGTGACGCACCTGCCGCAGGTGGCGGCCTGCGCCCATGCGCAGTACCGCGTCAGCAAGGTCGAAAGCGGCGGTTCCACGCGCTCGCGCATCGCCGAGCTGGACGCCGAGGCGCGGGTCGAGGAGGTCGCGCGCATGCTGGGCGGCATCAAGATCACGGCCACCACCCGCGACCATGCGCGCGAAATGCTGGGCGGCCATACCGCGCCGGCGGCCTGAGCGCGCCCGCTACGAAACCGCAAAAAAAAACCTCCAGGCTTGCGCCTGGAGGCAGGGTTGGTCGAGCCGGAGAATCAGCGGCCCTTCTGGCAGTTACCGCAAATGCCGTACAGCACCATGGCGTGGCTTTCGAGCACAAAGCCGTTGTCCTTCGCCACCTTGTATTGACGCTTTTCGATATCGGGATCCGAAAACTCGAATACCGCGCCGCAATTGGTGCAGATGAGGTGATCGTGGTGATCGCCGTCGTTCAGTTCGAACACCGCCTTGCCGGTATCGAACTGGCTGCGCGTGAGGATGCCCGCCTGCTCGAACTGCGTCAGCACGCGATATACCGTCGCCAGGCCGATTTCCACGTTCTCGGCGATCAGGGCGCGATAGACGTCTTCCGCGCTGAGGTGGCGGAGGTCGGATTTACGAAAAATATCAAGGATCTTCAGGCGGGGAAACGTCGCCTTCAAACCCATGTTTTTCAGTTCGCTTTGGTCGCTCATGGTGTAATCGCTCTCCATCCGCGGTGGCATGGGGGTCGAAGGTCGACGCAAGCCAGCGTAGCCATCACCCGCTGCCCCACGGAACTATCGTTATGAAACCTTTATGATAACGGTTTTATCCGTTTCCAATAATAGGGGCGCTAGTGTCCATGATCGCACGTATTTCCCTGCGGCCTCTGAAGGGGCTCGCGGTGGCTGTCCTGGCAGCCTCCGCCCTGACCGCCTGCTCGTCCGGCAAATGGGGCTTCCCCTACAAGGCCGGCGTCCAGCAAGGCAACTGGATCACCAAGGAACAGGTCGCGCTGCTGCAGCAAGGCATGTCGCGCGAACAGGTGCGCTTCGCCCTGGGCAGCCCCACGCTGACCAGCGTGCTGCACGCCGACCGCTGGGACTACCCCTACTACTTCAAGCCCGGCTACGGCAAGGCGCAGGAACGCCAGTTCACCGTGTGGTTCGAGAACGACCACCTGGTACGCTGGAGCGGGGATGAGCAACCCGACCTCCAGCCGTTCCAGATTGAGAAAGTGAACGCCAAGCAGGAAGAAAAAGACGACGCCCAAGTGGATACGGCCGAAAAGCGCCAGGAAGGCATCGACAAGGCCGAAGAAGTCCGGCCCCATGTCGATGTCACGACGCCGGACAACCCCACCCTCGACTACCCGGGCGAGCCGGGCCAAACCTTCGAACCGCTCAAGTAAATGACGCAAGCCAACCCCCAGCGCATCGCCATCGCGGGCGCCAGCGGCCGCATGGGCCAGATGCTGATCGAAGCCGTCCTCGACACCGAGGGCGTCGAACTGGCCGTGGCGCTGGACCGCGCCGGCTCGCCCTCGCTCGGCCAGGATGCGGGCGCCGCGTTGGGGCGCCCCTGCGGCGTCACCATCACCGACCAGCTCGACGCCCTGGCGCGGGCCGACTGCCTGATCGACTTCACCCGGCCCGAAGGCACGCTGCAGCACCTGCAGGCCTGCCTCAAGCACGACGTGAAGATGGTGATCGGCACCACCGGTTTCGACAGCAGCGGCCGCGCCGAAATCGAGGTCGCCGCCCAGAAGATCGCCATCGTCTTCGCCCCGAACATGAGCGTCGGCGTCAATGCCACGCTCAAGCTGCTGGACATGGCGGCGCGCATCCTCAACTCAGGCTACGACGTCGAGATCTTCGAGGCGCACCACCGCAACAAGGTCGACGCGCCCTCGGGCACGGCCCTGATCATGGGCGAAACGGTGGCTTCGGCCTGGGACGTGGCGTTGCCCGACGTCGCCACCTGGACCCGCCACGGCGACACCGGCGTGCGCAAGCCCGGCACCATCGGTTTTTCGGTGGTGCGCGGCGGCGACATCGTCGGCGATCACACGGTGTTTTTCTGCGGCACGGGCGAACGCATCGAAATCTCGCACCGCTCCAGCAGCCGCGCCACGTATGCGCAGGGCGCCGTGCGCGCGGCGCGCTTCCTGGCCCGCCAGGACAACGGCCTGTACGACATGCAGGCCGTGCTGGGCCTGTAGGCCAGGCAGCGGCGCGGCGTCATGCCGCGCCCGCCTTCAGCGGGCCGGCACCACGACCGGCTCGGGTTCGAGCCGCACCCCGTAGCGCCGCTCGACGTCGCCCTGGATGGCTGCCGCCAGCTCCATGATGTCGCGCGCCTGCGCGCCGCCTCGATTGACCAGCACCAGCGCCTGTCGATCGTGCACGCCCGCGGCGCCCAGTTGGCGCCCCTTCCACCCGCACTGGTCGATCAGCCAGCCGGCGGCCAGCTTGTAGCGGCCATCGGGCTGGGGATACGAAACCAGGCCGGGAAACCGGCCAAGCAGCGCCTGCCGCGTAGCCGCATCGACCAGTGGGTTCTTGAAAAAGCTGCCGGCGTTGCCGATCACCTCGGGGTCGGGCAGCTTGGCGCGCCGGATCGCGCACACGGCGTCATACACGGCGCGGGCGGTCGGCGCGGCGCCTTCCAGCGCGGCGTGCCGCTGCAGGTCGGGATAATCCAGCACCGGCCGCCAGGGCCGCGGCAACGCGAAGCGCACCGAGACGATCACCCAGGCGCCCGGCTCCTGGTGCTTGAAGAAGCTGTCGCGATACGCGAAACGGCAATCGTCCGCGCCCATCTCGACCAGGCGCCGGCCGCGCACGTCCCAGGCCGTCAGGCCATGGAATCGGTCGGCCAGCTCGACGCCATAGGCGCCGATATTCTGCACCGGCGCAGCGCCCACCGTGCCGGGAATCAGCGCCAGGTTTTCCAGCCCGTCCCAACCGTTGCCGATGCAGGTCGTGACCAGGCCGTGCCAGCTCTCGCCGGCCGCGGCCTCGACCAGCCAGCCGCCGGCATCGGCGCGCAGCAGCCGTATCCCGGCCAGACGCACGTGCGCCACCAGCCCGGCCACGCTGGCCGGCAGCACCACGTTGCTGCCGCCCCCCAGCACCAGCAGCTCGCCGTGGCGCGCGGCCAGCGCCGAGAGCGCCTCCAGTTGGGACGGCGCGCTCAGCGCGACGAACGCCGGCGCGTGCGCCGCCAGGCCCAGGGTATTGAAATGACGCAGATCCTGCGCCCGCGGCGCCAGGGACGCGGCAGGCTCGGGACTCGAAATGGTTGACATGGGCACGGCTTGTTATGCTATAGTTTCTGTCTTCGCTCATCTTACACAAGTATTTGAGTGAGCTTGTCGCAGCGGCACGCCGCAACCGCTTTGAAGGCGCGCGACAAACTCCGGAAACTCATGTAGAATGCGCGGCTCGCGATGACAGCGGCATGACACACCTGCCCAGGCATCGACGAGCATCAGGCGGTATTTTGCGGGAATAGCTCAGTTGGTAGAGCGCAACCTTGCCAAGGTTGAGGTCGCGAGTTCGAGACTCGTTTCCCGCTCCAGATTCAAAAAAAGGCCCAAACTTCGGTTTGGGCCTTTTTGTTCTTGCGTGACAATTCTCTGGCCCGCTTCACGAAGATACTGAATCTTCTTATCAGATAACCCTCTTCTTATCAGATAACCCGCACTATGCATGGCTACTAAATGAATGCCTCACATATTGCAAGAATGAATGAAGCCAGCAACGGCGGCAATCCTTAGCCTTTGAGGCTCGGATCATCGCGAAGTCCGTGCAGCAGGCGGCGACCAGAATATCTACGGCCGATGGAGAAATGGCATCCCAAAGCCCAACCACGTTCCCGGCTGGCTTCGTTGAAACAGCGGCCTTGAGTTATTGTTCCTTGTGAATACTTTTCACGCAGCCATGCGCGCCAGCGTGACCGTTCCTTCATGCGCGGTACCGGAACCCTCAAGCCAGCCGGCAGATGACAGCCCTTGAGGAACCCGCCGGCATAGACAGGATTCCACGGACGGATACGGCTCTGCCGCCGCCTGTTCGCGCACCCACTCAGCGAGGCCCGCCAGGATGTTCAGCGCAGCGCACAAGAACCGACTGGCGGCGTTCTTCAACCTTCGCCACGACGAGATCCGGCCGGCGCTGCTGTCCGGGCTGTGTTTTTTCTGCGTCCTGACGGCGCTGATGGTGCTGCGCCCGGCCCGCGACGCACTGGGCATGCAGCGCGGCATCGAGGCGGTGCGCTGGCTGTTCATGGGCACCGCGCTGGTGACGCTGCTGGTCAACCCGGTGTTCGGCTGGCTGGTCAGCCGGTTTTCCAGGCGCCAGTTCATCGGCGCGACGTATATCTTCTTCGCATTGAGCCTGGCCGCGTTCCACCAGTTGCTGGTGCAGGCGCCGCAGGCCGTCGGCGCGACCAGCGGGCAGGTGTTCTACGTCTGGTTCAGTGTCTTCAACATGTTCGCCACCATGCTGTTCTGGGCGCTGATGGCGGATCGCTTCACGCTCGAGCAAAGCAGGCGCCTGTTTGCGCTGATTTCCGTGGGCGGCACGCTGGGCGCGATTTTCGGCCCCTGGCTCGCGTCGCTGCTCGCGCGTCCGTTGGGCACGCCCGCCCTGCTGCTGGTCTCGGCGGGCTTTCTGCTGCTGGCGATGCAGGCCGCCTGGGCGGTGGGGCGCGGCCAGGCCGCGGCGCCGCCCGCCGGCATGGACGGCGGGCAGCGGGCCACGGACGGGCAGGACCGTACCCTGATCGGCGGCAACGCGTGGCAGGGGCTGAAAGCGGTGTTCCGCTCGCGCTATCTGTTCGGCATCGCCAGCTATGTGATCATCATGGCGATCGCCAGCACGCTGCTCTACTTCACCCGGCTGCAGATGGTGGCCGAGCTGGGCGAGGACATGGACTTGCGCACCACTGTGTTCGCGCGCATCGACCTGATCACGCAGGCGGCCACGCTGGCCCTGCAGGCGGTGGTGGCCGGACACGTGATGAAGCGGCTGGGCGTGGCCATCACGCTGACGCTGCTGCCGCTGACCGTCATGCTGGGCTTCGTCGGGCTGGCCATGGTCGGCACGCTCGCGGCGCTGATCGTGTTCGAGGCGGTCTTCCGGGCGGTCCAGCGGGCGCTGGCGCGGCCGGCGCGCGAGACGCTTTATACGGTGCTCGACCGCGAGGACAAATACAAGTCCAAGGCCTTCATCGACACCTTCGGCTACCGCAGCGGCGACGTGGCCGGCGCGCAGGTCGAAGGCCTGCTGGGCCGGCTGGGCGTGGGCCTGGCCGGCCTGGCGAGCGTGGCCGTTCCGCTGGCGCTGGGCTGGGCCGCGCTGGGATGGTGGCTGGGCCGCGCCCAACTGCGCCTGGCCCGCAAGAACGGCGCGTCCGTTCCATCCACCCCGGCCGCCGCGCCGGAAACGCTTGCCGCGACGAGGAGCCCGCCACCATGATGACCCGACGCGATTGCCTCAGGCTGTCCGCCGCCGCCCTGGCCCTGGCCGCCCGCCCGGGGCTGCCGTGGGCGGCCGATGGCCCCGCCGGCCTGATCACCCGGGCGATCCCGGGCACCGGCGAACGGCTGCCGGCGGTGGGCCTGGGCAGCTCGGCATCGTTCGCGCGCATCGCCGGCGAAGGCGACGCCGGCCGCGTGCGCGACGTGCTGGAAACCTTCGTGCGCGAGGGCGGCACGGTGTTCGACACCGCGCCCGCCTATGGCACGGCCGAGGAGGTGGCCGCGCGCATCGCCCGTGAGGCCGGCCTGGACCGCAAGCTGTTCTGGGCGACCAAGGTGAACGTGGCGGGACGCGGCGGCGGCAGGGCCGATCCGGCCGCCGCCCGCGCGCAGATCGACCGCTCGCTGGCCCGCCTGGGCCGGCCCGCGATCGACCTGGTCCAGGTCCACAACCTGGGCGACGTGCCGACGCAGCTCGGCCTGCTCAGGGAGTACCGCGACGCCGGCCGCGTGCGCTACATCGGCGTCACGACCACCTTCCCCGAGCAGTACGAGGCGCTGGAGCAAATCCTGCGCGCCGAACGGCTGGACTTCATCGGCGTGGACTACGCCATCGACCACCGCGTCATGGAAGCGCGCATTTTTCCGCTGGCGCGCGAGCGCGGCACCGCCGTGCTGGCCTACCAGCCCTTCGGCCGCTCGCGCCTGTGGCAGCGGGTCGAGGGGCATGCCCTGCCGGACTGGGCGGCCGAATACGGCATCGCCTCGTGGGGCCAGTTCTTCCTGAAATTCGTGATTTCGCACCCGGCGGTCACCACCGCCACGCCGGCCACCAGCCAGCCGCGCAATGTCATCGACAACCTGCGCGCGGCCACGGGACTGCTGCCCGACCCGGCCGGACGGCGGCGGATGATCGCGCACATCGAGTCGCTGTAGGCGACGCGCCGCGCCCACGGCGAGCGCGGCGGCCCTCTTCCCCATGCAGGACTGCCCGTTCGGACCGAACGGCGGGCCAGCGTCCGCCCGCGCCTAGGGAAAACCACAATTCTGCCCCGGCCTAGAATTTCATTAACATTTATCTGAAATGTCAGATAAATGTCTGAAGGCATATCGCCAATGGCGATGACATACCAACCCGTCGGCCAGACCGACGGGCCAGGAGACACGGAGCCGCCCGGCCGGGCATGGGCTCCACCTATGGAGCATTCTTGATGACCACGTTGTTTTCATCCCTGAAAACGTTTGGCGCGGCATGCCTGCTGGCGGCATCGAGCGTCATGTCGCCGAGCGCGCATGCCCAGGACATCCGCGTCCGGCTGGGCCATGTCTTCGCCATTGGCAGCCCCCAGGAAGTCGCCGGCAAGGAGTTCGCCGAACTGGTCAAGACCCGCTCGAACGGCCAGATAGAGATTGCGCTGTTTCCCGCCGGCCAACTGGGCGGCGACGAGGCGCTGGGGCGCGAACTGGCGCGCGGCTCGCTGGACCTCGCCTTTCTGAACGTGGCGGGCCTGACCGGGCTGGACCCGCTGCTGGACATCCACTACCTGCCCTATGCCGTCAGCACCTTCGAGGAGGCGGACCGTATCCACTTCAATCCCGACGGGATCATCCAGAAAACCACGCGCGAGACCCTGCGCAAGCGGCGCATCGAGCCGCTCGCCTTCTTCGAGCTGGAGTTCCGGTCGATCACCAATTCGCAACGCCCCGTGGCCACGCCCGATGATCTGCGCGGCATGAAGCTGCGCACGCCCAGCGTCACCAATATCAAGACGCTGTTCGAGGCCGCCGGCGCGCATCCGCTGGCGCTGCCGTTTCCCGAGCTGTTCACCGCGCTGCAGCAGGGCACGGTCGACGGCCAGGACAACGGTCCCGCCCTGACCTACACCTCGCGCCTGTTCGAGGCGCAGAAGTACATGACCCTGACCAACCACATCTACGCGATCGGGGCCATCGCTTCCAGCGAACGGTTCTGGAAACGGCTGAACGACGAGCAGAAGGCGCTCGTGCTGGCCGCCGCCGAAGAGGCCGCGCGCAACCAGATCGCCAACAACCGCAAGCTGAACCGTGAATATGTGGAGAAAATCCGGCAAGGCGGCGTAGCCGTCATCGAACTGGACGCGCAGGCGATGCGCCCTTTCCGCGAGCTCGGACGCGCGCAGTGGGACAAGCTGGCAAACGTCTATGGCGCGGACCGCATCCAGGCGCTGCGCGACGAGCTGGCCAGGAACAACATCCAATGAACGCCGCCTCCCCTTCGTCCGCCTCGCTGGCCGGTCCCGCGCCCGGCTCGGCCATCGACCGTGCCGAGCGCTGGCTGCTGCGCGGCGAGATGGCCGTCAGCGTCGCCGCGCTGGCGGTGATCATGGCGACCGTCGCCGTCAGCGTGGCCGCGCGCGCGCTGCTATTGCCCATTCCCAACCTGACGGAATGGGCCGTGACCGCCATGTCCGCCCTGACCTTCCTGGGCGCGTCCGCGTGCACGGCCCTGCGGCGCCACATCAATATCGAAGTGGTCGACCTGCTGCCGGCCGGCGCGCTGCGCTTCGCCGCGCACCTGGCATCGCTGCTGGCGCAGCTGGTGTTCGGCGTCATGTTCGCCATCACGGCCTGGGGATTCTTCGACTATGCCCTGGACTCCGGCGAAAGGCTCATCGACCTGGGCACGCCGG
This sequence comes from Bordetella genomosp. 6, assembly GCF_002119705.1. Lineage (NCBI taxonomy): Bacteria > Pseudomonadati > Pseudomonadota > Betaproteobacteria > Burkholderiales > Alcaligenaceae > Bordetella > Bordetella genomosp. 6. The sequence goes on along the minus strand of NZ_CP021107.1, from coordinate 1,071,154 downwards.
TGGCCTTGCCCAGCGGGCTCATGGTGGCCGGCGCCGCCCTGATCGCCCTGCACGCCGCGCTGGCCATTTACCGACTGGTCGCCGGCCGTCCCAGCCTGGAGTTCGCGCAATGAGCCTCGCCTTCGCGGGATTGTTCCTGCTGCTTATCATCGGCACGCCGCTGGGCATGGCGTTCGCCCTCGCGGTGATGGGCCGCGCCGGAAGTTTCAACCTGGATCTCGACGCGCTGGGCGCCATCCCCTATGAAACCATTTCGGCGGTTCCGCTGGTGGCGATTCCGCTGTTCCTGCTGGTCGGCGAAATCATGAATCGCGGCGGCCTGGCTCTTTGCCTGAGCCAGATCTGCGACCGCATCCTGCATTTCCTGCCCGCTCGCATGGGCCACATCGCCGTGGCGGCATCGGGATTGATGAGCGCCATGACCGGCTCGTCCGTCGCCACGGTCGCCGCCATCGGCGCGACCGTGGGTCCGGAGATGACCGCGCGCGGCTACAAGCGCGCCTACAGCGCGTCGCTGGTCGCCGCCGCCGGCCTGCTGGGCGTGCTGCTGCCGCCATCGATCCCGCTGATCCTGTACGGTTCGGTGGTCGGCACGTCCATCGTCGACCTGTTCCTGGCCACGCTGGTGCCCGGCCTGATCATGGCCGGCGCGTTCTTCGCCACGCACGCCCTGCGTTCGCGCTCGGTCTTGCAGGGCGGCGTCGAAAGCGCCGTCGCGCCGGCAGGCGCGGCGGGTCTTGATCGTGCGCCGGCCCCGCCCCCCGGCGCCACCGTCTCGGCATTGCTGCTGCCCGTGTTCGTGCTGGGCGGCATCTACTCCGGGCTGACCACGCCCACCGAGGCGGCCGCGGTCGCCGCGGCCGCGGCCCTGGCGATGACGCTGATCCAGCGCACCCTGCGCTGGGACCAGGTGCCGGTGGTATTCACCAACGCCGTCAAGGCTTCCGCGGCCATTCTCACCATCATCGCGCTGACCAGCCTGTTCAACCGCGCCTTGGTGCTCAACCAGATTCCCCAGGACATCGCCGCCTTCGCGCTGTCGGTGACGGACGACCCCATCGTGTTCCTGATCGGCGTCAACCTGTTGCTGCTGCTGGTCGGCATGTTCATGGAAACCAACGCCGCGGTCATGCTCATGGGTCCGCTGCTGGCGCCGGCGGCCATCAAGTTCGGAATCGATCCGGTGCACTTCGGTATTATCCTGGTCACCAATATCGAAATTGGCTTGATCACCCCACCTTTGGCCGCCAATGTTTTCGTTGCAGCCCGCACACTGGACGTGAACATGGTGAAAATGCTGCCCCACCTCGCCTGGTTCTTCGGCGCCGCGCTGAGCGTCCTGCTGCTTATCAGCTTCGTGCCCGAACTGACCCTGTGGTTCAGGCATTTCCAATAGGCTACGCAACAAAGGAAGACGCGTATGAACGACTTGCACACCCGAGCCCGCACGGCCTCCCGTGCCCTGGCGGGCAAGCGGACCACGAGCGCGGCCGAGGCAAGCGATACGGCGCCCGGCGCCCCGCAGCCCTTTCTGCGCGACGTGGCCTACGAGCAGATCAAAGCCATGCTGTTCCTCAATGAAGAGACGGGGCGGGCCTATTCCGAACGCCAGCTTGCCGCCCAGTTCGGGCTGGGGCTCAATCCCGTGCGCTCGGCGATCGAACGCCTGAAGCTGGAAGGCCTGGTGGTCGTGGTGCCCAAGATCGGCATCATGCTGCCGGAAATGTCGGCCAATGCGATCAATGATTTCTACGAGATCCGCACGGTCATCGAAAGCCATGTCGCGCTCTCCCTGGTCGGACAGCTTCAGCCCTCGGACATCGAGCGCGTGGAAGCCATCCTGCGCCAGCAGGAGGACTGTGTGCGCGAGGGCGCCTATCTCGACTACCACCAGCTCGACATGGCGTTCCACCTCAGCCTGGCCCAGATACACGGCAACGAGGAAATCGTGCAGATGCTCGAGCGCCTGCGCGACAAGATGCATAGGCTGTCCACGCGCCTGCACACCAAATATCCCGGGCGGCTGGGCGCCAATGTCCAGCAGCACCGGGAGATTTTCGAGGCCATCAAGGACGGGGACGCGAAGCGCGCGCAGAACCAGATGCGCGCGCACCTGGTCTGGGGCAAGCGCTTCGTGCTCGACCCCCGCTCCTCGGCCGACGCATTGCTGCCCGCCACGTAGGGCGCAGCGCCTTCCGCCTTCCCTGCCAGCCGCAACGGCTGGGCCGCGCCGGCCCAGCCGCTGGGGACTTGCACGCCTCATTTCTCGACAAGGACAACGCATGCACATACCCGACCGACTCTTTGCGGCCCTGCGCGGCCGCAGGCCCGCCTACGGCACCTGGGCCCAGATGAACTCGCCCGAATTCTGCGAAATCGCCGCCAGCGCGGGCCTGGACTTCGTCATCGTCGACATGGAGCACGGCTCGTTCGGCATCGAATCGGCGGTGCACATGACGCGCGCGGCCCAGCTCGGCGGCGCCACCGCGCTGGTGCGCACGCCCGATGCCAGCCGGACCGCCATTTTCAAGGCCCTGGACACCGGCGCCAACGGGGTGCTGGTTCCCAACGTGGACAGCGCCGAGATGGCCGCCGCCATCGTGGCGGCGTCGCGCTATGCGCCGGACGGGCAACGCGGCGCCTGCCCCTGCACCCGCGCCACCGCGCATGGCGTGACGCCCTGGCCTCGGCACGTGGAACAGGCCCGCGACCACACCTTCGTCGCGGCCCTCATCGAGACCCCGCAGGGTATCGCCAACTTCGAGCGCATCCTCGACGTGCCCGGCCTGGACGCCGTGGCGCTCGGCCCGTTCGACCTGAGCCAGGCGCTGGGCTTGAACGGTGACTGGAAGCACCCCGACGTGCAGGCCGCCCAGTCCCGCATGGTCCGCCAGGCGCGCGCCAAGGGCATGCAAGTCATGATGTCGATATTCGACAGCGATCCGCGCCTGCTGTGCGAACAGATCGCGCGCTGGCAGGACGAAGGCGCGGCGCTGTTCGTGGTCAGCGGCGACCGGTTCCTGCTTTCCAGCAGCTTCAACGCGCTCAATGCCATCCTGCCGCGGCCCGGGCTCGCATCCTGAGCCCCGCGCATCCCTCTGGAGTCATCAATGCAACACACCAAGGTTCTGATCACGGGCGGAGGCGGCTTCCTGGGCGCCTGGGTCGCCCAACGGCTGCTGGCGCGCGGGTTGCCGGTGCGCATCATGGACATCGGCGATGACCGCCGCGTCGTTCGCGGCCTGCTGGGCGATGCCGCCGACAAGCTGGAATGGGTGGTCGGCGACGTCAGCCAGGCCCGGGACGTGGAGACCGCCCTGTCGGGCTGCCAGCAGGTCGTCCACCTGGCCGGCCTGCTCACGCCGTCATGCCAGCTGGATCCCATCAAGGGCGCGCAGGTCAATCTGCTGGGCACCCTGCATGTTTTCGAAGCGGCCAAGAAGCAGGGCCTGCGCCATGTGGTCTACACCAGCTCCGTCAGCGTATTCGGCCCGGACGACGGACTGCGGCCGGAGCCGTCGACCCACTACGGCGCCTTCAAGCTGGCGGCCGAGGGCTGCGCGCGCACGTATTGGCAGTACGACGGCATATCCAGCGTCGGGCTGCGTCCCGGCGTGGTCTATGGGCCCGGACGGGAGGTCGGGCTGAGCGCCGGCCCCACCCTGGCCTGCCGCGCCGCCGCGCGCGGCGAGCCCTACACCATCGGATACCAGGGCGATACGTGCCTGGTGTACGCGGACGACGTCGCCGCGGCCTACGAGCAGGCGCTGCTTGCGCGCGCCCCCGGCGCGCGGGTGTTCAATGTGTCCGGCCGGCCCACGCCGATGGCGGACATCCTGGAGGCCATTCGCCGCCATTGCCCGGACGCGCGCCTGCGGGCGGAAGGCCCGGTGCTGCCGTTCACCGCCGATATCCCCGACGACGCGCTGTACCAGGCCTTTCCCGCCCTGCCCCGCACGCCGCTCGAGACGGGCATCGGACGGACGCTGGCGCATTATCGGCCTGCCCGGGCCTGAAGCGGCAGCCGCCGCCGTGCCGCCAGCGCGGCCAGCCCCCACCCGCCCGGCCCGGCCGTCAACCTGCTAGCATCCGTGGCGACGCGCCGGGGCCGCGCCATCCACATGGCGCGGCCCCGGGCACCGACAAGGAAAACAACGGGGACTACGAATGGATCTGGCATTGGTCTTGGGCGCGGCATTCTTTGCCGGCATCCTCAATGCGGCGGCGGGAGGCGGCAGCTTCCTGACGCTGCCGGCCCTGGTGGCGGTGGGCGTGCCGCCCGTCATGGCCAATGCAACCGGCACGCTGGCCCTGTTGCCTGGCTATTTCGCCGGGGCCTGGGCCATGCGGCGCGATCTCTTCATCGAGCCGCATCGCGTGCCGCTGTGGCGCACCACGCTGATCGCCGCGGTCGGCGGCGCCGTCGGCGCGCTGCTGCTGCTCTGGATCGACCAGAAAGCCTTCCGCCACCTGGTGCCCTGGCTGCTGCTGGCCGCCACGCTGATTTTCTGGTGCGCGCCCGCCATGCTCAAGCGCACGCAGCGGGCCGGCGCAGCGGCCGGCAATTGGCGCGGCCAGGCCGGGCTGGCGGCGGTCAGCGTCTATGGCGGCTTCTTCAATGGCGGCATCGGCATCATGCTGCTCGCGTTGTTCAGCGCCTCGGGCTATCAAAGCCTGAACACCATGAACGCGCTGAAGAACCTGCTTTCGGGCGTGCTGACCTGCATCGCCGTCGTCGTCTATGTGGCCGGCGCCTTGATCGACTGGCAATACGCCCTGCTGATGCTGGGCGCGGCGCTCGCCGGCGGCTACGTCGGCGGCAGGCTGGCGCGCCGCATCCCGCGCGGCGCCCTGCGCGCGGGCATTATCGCGATCGGGCTGGCCATGACCGCTTTCATGTTCATGCGCGCCTGACCGGCGCGGCGGGCCGGCGTCCCCGGTCGATTACAATTTCCCGCGCCGCGTCGCCGGGCGCCGTGCACAACCCATCCCGTAGCAACATGCCGGAATTCGGAATCACCCAAGCCGCGCAACTGACCGGCACCAACCCCTCCACGCTGCGCCTGTGGGAACAGCACGGGCTGCTGTCGCCGCTGCGCAGCCCGACCGGGCAGCGCATCTACGGCGAACACGATCTGGGCCTGATCCGCACCGTCCTGCGCCTGCGCAAGGTCGAAGGCCTGAACATCTCGGCCATCAAGCGCGCGCTGGCCGGCACCACGCCGGCGCAACAGGACCCGGCGCGGCCGAAGCGTTCGGCCAACACCCAACAGCTGGGCCGGCAGTTTCGGGTGGCCCGGCAGAAACACGGCATGTCGCTCCAGGAGGCGGCCGACGCCACCGGACTGCCGGTCTCGTTCATCTCGACCTTCGAGCGCACCGGCCAGGGAGCCGCGGTCGCCAGCCTGCAACGCCTGGCGGCCTGCTATGGCACCACCGTCACCGAACTCTCGGCGCCGCCGGCCAGGTCCGCCGACAGCAGCGCCCACGTCGTGCGCGACGGCAAGGCGCGGCAAGCGCCCAGCTTCGGCGCCGGCATCCAGATCTTCCAGCTGGCCGAGACCCTGGAATCGCTGGACTGCCAGCGCTGGGTACTGCAACCGGGCGCCCAGAGCGACGGCGCCTATGCGCATGACGGCGAAGAATTCATCCATGTGCTGCATGGCCGCTTCCATATCAGCGTGCAAGGGCTGAAGACCTGGGAGCTGGTCGCCGGCGACAGCATTTCCTTCGACAGCCGCCTGCTGCACTCCTGGTCCGCCGCCGGCGACGAGCCGACCGTCCTGCTCTGGGTGAACACGCCACGCAGCTTCTGAGCCGCGGCGCGCGGCCTTTGGCGGCGGAAAATCCGCCTTACCTACAGAAAATATATATGCCTACAGAAAACATATAGGTATAATTCGGCCATTCCCGCTGCCACCCCGGCAGCCCGCATTCAGAGAGAGGCCATGCGCGCGTCAACGAATCAGACCTTGCAGCTAGACCGGCGCGCCGCCCTGCCCGCATTGGCGCGCAGCTACTGGTTCAGGCAAGCGATGCCGCAGGAGCCCCGTCCGCAAGGCCTGCTTGGCCGCCACAGCGCGGACATCGCGATCATCGGCGGCGGATTCGTCGGCCTGTGGACGGCCCTGGCGGCCAAGGCCTTGCAGCCATCGGCCCGCATCATGGTGCTGGAGCGCGATCTGTGCGGCGGCGGCGCGTCCGGGCGCAACGGCGGCTTCGCCATGTCGTGGTGGCCCAAGCTGTCCACCCTGCTGTCCATGGCTGGCCGCGACGAGGCGCTGCGGCTGGCGCTGGCCTCCGAGCGCGCGATCGGCGAACTCGAGCGGTTCTGCCTGGCGCGCGGAGTCGATGCGCATTTCGTGCGGGGCGGCTGGTTCTGGACAGCCACCACCGAGGCCCAGCGCGGGGCCTGGGCCAGCACCCTGCAAGCCTGCCAGCGCGTCGGGCGCCAGCCTTTCACGGCCGTGGCGCCGGACGAACTGGCACGCCGCACCGGCTCGCCGGTACACCTGGAAGGCATCTTCGATACGGCCACGGCCACCGTCCAGCCCGCCCTGCTGGCGCGCGGCCTGCGGCAGGCTGCGCTGGACGAAGGCATCGAGGTGTACGAGGGCAGCGCGGTGCGTACGCTGCACACCGGCGCTCCCGCCGTGCTCGGCCTGGACGAGGCCGAAGTGCGGGCCGACACGGTCGTGCTGGCCAACAACGTGTGGGCGGCCGCGGTGCCCGAGCTGGCGCCCCTGATCACGCCCGTCAACAGCGCGCTGGTGGTCACCGAACCCATCGGCGAGCGCCTGGAGGGCCTGGGCTGGCGCGGCAACGAAGCCATCACGGATTCGCAGTTGCTGGTGGGGTACTACCGCAAGACGCGCGACGGACGTCTGGTCTTCGGCAAAGGCACCGGCGCGCTCTCGAGCGGCGGGCGCATCGGCCAGGTATTCAGCCGCGACCCCGCCACCGAGGCCCTGACCGAAGCGGATTTCCGGCGCACCTATCCCGAACTGCGCGATGTCGCGATCGCGCAGGCCTGGGCCGGCCCCATCGACCGCACCTACGACAGCCTGCCGGTGCTCGGCCGCCTGCGCGGCGCCGACCACATCTGCTACGGCATCGGCTGGAGCGGCAACGGCGTGGCGCCGAGCTGGGTGGGCGGACAGATCCTGGCCTCGCTGGCACTGGGCCGCAGGAACGAATGGAGCGAGTCCGCCCTGGTCGGGCGGGAATGCAGGAAGTTCCCGCCCGAGCCCATACGCTTCATGGGCGGTACGCTGGTACGCAACGCGGTATTGCGCAAGGAGCGCGACGAAGCGCTCGGGCGCAAGCCCGCGTGGCTGGACACCCGCCTCGCCACCCTGGCGCCGGCGGGCCTGGAAGACAAATCCTGATAGAGGCCATGACATGAAAAAACCCGTCGTCATCAATGCCGCGCCGTCGGGCGCCTTCACCCCCAAGACGGAGGTGCCGGGCAAGCCGGTCGCCGCCGACCGCAGCACCGATGTCGGGCTGGCGCAGCAGGAAGGGGTGACCGCCGGCATCTGGGAATGCCAGCCGGGCCATTTCCGCCGCACCATCATGCAGCGCGAGTTCTCGCACTTCATCGCCGGGCATTGCTACTTCACCCCTGACGGCGGCGAACCCGTCGAAATCCGCGCCGGCGACGCCGTGTATTTCCCGGCCGACTGCCATGGCGTCTGGGACGTGCGCGAGACGCTGCGCAAGAGCTACCTGATCATCGACTAAGCCGAACCAGGGCCCGCCCCGCCGGGGCGGCCCGCATTCCGGAGGAGACCACCATGTCCGTCGACGCGTTCGCTACCGGCCAATCCGCCACCAGCACCTATACCGCGCACCGGCCCGTCATCGCGGCGAATCGTCATGCGGTGTCCAGCGGCCACTACCTCGCCTCGCACGCCGCGTTCCAGATTCTCGAATCGGGCGGCAACGCCGTGGACGCCGGCGTGGCGGCCGGCCTGGTGCTGGGCGTGGTGCACAGCGACCAGGTCAACATCGCGGGCGTCGCGCCCATGATGATCTACCTGGCCGCGGAAGACCGGGTCATCACCATCGACGGACTCGGCAGCTGGCCGGCCGCGGCCTCGTGCGAACGGTTCGAACGCGAATTCGGCGGCGTGGTGCCGGAAGGCCTGCTGCGCACGGTCATTCCGGCCGCGCCCGGGGCCTGGATCACCGCCCTGCAGCGCTACGGCACGCGCAGTTTCGCCGAGGTCGCGCAATACGCGATCCGCTTCGCGCGCGAAGGCTTCATCATGTATCCGTTCCTGGCGGACCGCCTGCAGGAAGCCGAGGCCAAGTACCGCCGCTGGCCGTCCAACGCCGCCATCTACCTGCCGGGCGGACGGCCCCCGCGCGTGGGCGAGCGCTTCGTGCAAAGCGATCTGGCCGCCAGCCTGCAGTACATGGCGGACCAGGAGACCGCGACCGCCGGCTCGCGCATACGCAAGCTGCAGGCCGCCCGAGATGCGTTCTACCAGGGCGACATCGCCGGCAAGATCGTCGCGTTCCACCAGGAGAACGGCGGCCTGCTCACGGCCGCCGACCTGGCCGGCTACGCGCCGACCATCGAGGCCCCGCTCAGCACGCGCTACGGCGACATGGACGTCTATGCGTGCAATTTCTGGTGCCAGGGCCCGGCCCTGCTGCAGGCCCTGAACATCCTGAAGTCGTTCGACCTCAAGGAAATGGGCCACAACAGCACGCGCTATATCCATCACGTGGCCGAAGCGCTGAAGCTGACTTTCGCCGATCGCGAGCACTATTACGCCGATCCGCGCTTCATCGACGTGCCCGCGCAAACGCTGCTGTCGGACGCCTACGCGCGGCAGCGCGCGCAACTGGTGCGCGCCGATCGTGCCTGGCCCGAAATGCCGCCGTGCGGCGAGATCGCGGGCTACGAAACGCTGCGCGCCATCCACGGCAATATTTCGCGCGAGATCGATCCCCCGCTCGATACCTCGTACGTGTGCGTGGTCGACCGCCACGGCAACGCCTTCTCGGCCACGCCCAGCGATGTGTCGAGCGACACGATCGTGATACCCGGCACCGGGCTGTGCCCATCCTCGCGCGGGTCCCAGTCGCGCGCCGACTCCAGCCATCCGGCCAGCCTGGCCCCCGGCAAACGTCCGCGGCTCACGCCCAACCCCGCCATGGCCATCCAGCGCGGCAAGCGCATCCTGCCGCTGGGCAGCCCCGGCGGCGACAGCCAGGTGCAGGCCATGCTGCAGGTGCTGCTGAACATCACGCTGTTCGACATGGACCCGCAAACGGCGATCGAGGCGCCGCGTTTCATTTCCTATAGCCATCCCGACTCGTTCGCGCCGCACGCCTACTACCCCGGCCGCCTGAGCGTGGAAGGACGCATCCCCGCGCAGACCGAGCAAACCCTGGCCGCGCTCGGACACGACATGCAGCGCTGGCCCGATTGGCTGTGGCGCGCCGGTGGCGTCTGCGCCATCGACGCCGATCTCGAACAAGGCATCTACCAGGCCGGCGCCGACCCGCGGCGCGCCGCCGCCTACGCGCTGGGCTGGTAGGCGCCGCTCCCGTCACAAGACACCCCTCGCATACAACGATAAGGAGACTCCATGACTATCATTTCCCGCTGCCTGCTCGGCGCGCTCGGCCGCAAAGCCCGCCTGGCCTGCGCCTCGGCCATGCTCGGGGCGGCCCTGCTGCCCGCCGGCGCCGCCAGCGCCGACACCTATCCGTCCAAGCCGGTGCGGCTGATCGTGCCCTACACGCCGGGCGGCGCGACCGACATGGTGGCGCGCATCGTCGCCCAGCACCTGGGAACGCGCCTGGGCCAATCGGTGATCGTCGAGAACAAGCCCGGCGCGGGCGGCAACATCGGCTCGCAGATGGTCGCCTCGGCGGCTCCCGATGGCTATACGCTGCTGTTCTCGACCACCGCCAACGCCATCAACGAGAGCCTGTACAAGGACTTGCCGTTCGACTTCAAGCAAGCCTTCGAGCCGGTGACCCAGCTGGTGGAACTGCCCAACGTCGTCATCACCGGCCCGGACGTGCCGGTCGACTCGATCGCCGAGGTCATCGCGCTGGCGAAGAAAGACCCCAAGGCGCTGACCTACGCCTCGGCGGGCACGGGCACCTCCACCCACCTGGCCACCGAACTGTTCAAGACCATGGCGGGCGTCAACATCCTGCACGTTCCCTACAAGGGCAGCGCGCCTGCGATGACCGACCTGCGCGGCGGCCGCGTGCAACTGATGTTCGACAACATCCCCTCGGCCCTGCCGCAGGTGCAGGGCGGCGCGGTGCGCGCGCTGGCCGTCACCAGCAGCCGCCGCAGCCCGGTGCTGCCGGACGTGCCGACCGTGGCCGAGGCCGGCGTGCCCGGCTACGAGGCGGTGGCGTGGCACGGCATTTCGGTGCCGGCCCGCACGCCCGCCCCCGTCGTGGAACGGCTCAGCACCGAGATCGCCCAAGTCCTCAAGCAGCCCGAGGTCGTCAAGCAGCTGACCGCCATCGGCGCCACGCCGGTGGGCAGCACGCCGGCGCAGTTCCAGGCGCACATCGACAAGGAACTCGCCAAATGGCAGAAAGTCGTCGCTGAATCGGGAGCAACGCTCAACTAGGCCCGGCGCGCGGGCGGCAGGGCTACACTGTGAACGGCCGATACCCGGCCTGTTCACCTGCCGCCGCCTCCACCCATGTCACTGCATACCTGGCTGCTTTACCTGATCGCCGTCACCGGGCTGTCCCTGACGCCCGGCCCCAACACGCTGCTGGCCCTCACGCACGGCGCCATGCACGGCCACCGCAAGGCGCTTTGCACCATTACCGGCGGCGCGTTCGGCTTCACGCTCGTGATCGGCCTGTCCATGCTGGGCATCAGCGCCCTGCTCAAGGCCTGGTCGCCCGCGCTGATCCTGCTGAAATGGGCAGGCGGCGCCTACCTCGTCTACCTCGGCATTCAATTGTGGCGCGCACCGGCCGTGCAATTGCTGCCGCCGGCCGGATCGCCGTCGGCGCGCGGCGCGCGGCTGTTCGGCCAGGGCCTGCTGGCCGCCATCTCCAATCCCAAGGCCCTGCTTTTCTTCGGCGCGTTCCTGCCGCAGTTCATCGACCCGGCGCGCAGCCTGGCCACCCAGTTCGCCGTCATGGCCGCCACCTTCGCCGCCATGGAGTTCGTGGTCGAGTACGGCCTGGCGCGCGCGGCCCACAAGGTCCGCCCCTTCCTGCAGCGGGCCGGCCGGCGTTTCAACAAGGCCTGCGGCGGGATGTTCGCGGCCATGGGCATCGCCCTGCCCGGAACGTGACCGCCCGCGACTTGAACCCGACAGCCTAAATCGTGTATAATTTTTTTCTTCGTTGAGCAGCTTGTGGGAATTTTCCAGACAGGATCTTTCCACCTTGCTTGACCCAAGCAGTACCCATGCGGGAATAGCTCAGTTGGTAGAGCGCAACCTTGCCAAGGTTGAGGTCGCGAGTTCGAGACTCGTTTCCCGCTCCAAACACCAAAAAGGGAAGCTAGCGGTTACCTGCCGTGCTTCCTTTTTTCTTGTAGTCTGCCGGCGCAATGGCAGAGTGGTTATGCAGCGGATTGCAAATCCGTGTACGTCGGTTCGATTCCGGCTTGCGCCTCCAAACACTTCAAGGCCCGCCGCGCTGCGGGCCTTTTTGTTTCAGGACGCGCGGCGGGGCCTTGCGTCCTGCGCATCTGGTTACCCTTCCCTACCTCTACGTACCCCAGGCGTGCGCGCGCATTGCTAACGTGTGGCCGTCGCAATTACGTCCGCACGACTATGGCCACCCTTCACTTCCCCCGTCCGTCGGCGCGCCACGGCGCGCGCCTGCTGCTGGCGCTGATTGCGCTGACCCTGGCCTGCGCGCCCATGATGGCGCGCGCCGACGACGATGACGACGATGACGATTACCGCCCGCGCCGCGAATACAAGGAAAAATACTGGGACGGCGCGTGCAAGGTCGAACGCAAGTGGAAACGCAACGGCGAGTACCGCGAAAAGCGCAAATGCCCGGGCTACCGGTCCGGCTATGACTATGGCTATGCGCAACCGGCCATGGTGCCGGTGATTCCCGCCAACCCTGCCATCATCATCAGCGCGCCGCCTATCGTGATCCGGCCGTAACGCGGCCCGGCGCGCGCGCTTGCCTATAATGGCGGCCGGAATCTGTTGCGTGGCGCCATGGATCAACTGGTAAAAGACGCTTTGGCCCGCTGGCCCGACGTGCCGGCGGTATATGGCTGGCTGTCGCTGGATGCGCGCGGCCGCTGGCACCTGCATCCGCAAGGCGACGCGGCGCGCGGCGCCGCGGGCGAGTCCATCACCAGCCCGCAGATCCTGGCCTTCATCGGCCGCAACTACGAAAGCGATGCGCAGGGCAACTGGTTTTTCCAGAACGGCCCGCAGCGGGTCTATGTGCGCCTGGACGCGGCGCCGCTGATCCTGCGCCGCGCCGACGAGCTCCCCGGCCTGCAGACCCATACCGGCCAGGCCGTCACCGCCGTGCGGCAGTGGTGGCTCGATGACGAGGGACGCCTGTACGCATCCACGGCAGCGGGCCCCGGGCTGGTCGAAGACCGCGAACTGGCGCCGCTGCTGGCGCAGTTGCACGTGGACGGCCAGGCGCTGGCCGACGTGCTGGAATCAGGCTGGCCCGAACCGGGCCAGCCGCCCCTCCTGGTGTCGCACCCTGCCTGGCCCGAGGCCGCGCCGCTGCATGGCGTGGCCAGCGGCGATGTCGCGCGCCGCCTGGGTTTCGTGGCCAACCCGGGCAAGCCGGCCTAGGATCCGCCGCGCGCGCCCTCAGGCGCGCCCACGCGGCACGAGCGCCGCCTTGCCGTTGCCCAGCAGCGCCAGCGCGGCGGCCGCGACCGCCAGGAAAACCGGATACTCCCAGCCCCCGCCCGGATTGCCGAACGCCCAGCCGTTGCCCGCATGCACCGTGGCGGCAGCCAGCAATTGCACGGCGGCGACGGCCGCGACCCAGCGCGGGTAGATGCCCAGGATCAGCAGCACCCCGCCGATGATCTCGAAATACGTCACGGGATAGGCCAGCCAGCCGGCAAACCCTGCCTTGGCGAAGAATTGGGCGGTGCCGGGCAGCGTGAACACGAGCAGCTTGGTCAGGCCGTGGGCCAGGTACATCACACCCAGCGCCAGCCTCAGCAACAGGGCGGCATAGGGAGCCGTGCGGGAATCGATCATGTTTTCTCCAATGGGCGCGCCGGAGGGTGCGCCAGGTCCGGGCATTGTCTCGATTCCCCAATTGAAGATAAACATGCAGAATGGCAAATTATTGTTGTCAAAACAGGAACAATAAATGGACACGCACACCGCCATGCAGACCTTCGCCCGGGTGGTGGAGCTCGGCTCGTTCGCCGCGGCCGCCGACAAGACGGACCAGGCACGCTCGGTCGTGACGCGCCAGATCGCCTTCCTCGAGCAGAAGTACGGCGTGCGGCTGCTCAACCGCACCACGCGCAAACTGAGCCTGACCGACGCAGGGCGGGCGTTCTACGACCGCATCCGGCCGGTGCTGGCCGAATTGGCCGAGCTCGACCTGGCCTTGCAGGCCCAGGGCAGCCAGCCTGCCGGACGGCTGCGCATCAGCGCGCCGGTATCGTTCGGGGTACTGCACCTGGGTCCGGCCATCGCCGACTATCTGCTGCGCTACCCCGAAGTGGTCATCGACCTGGATCTCAACGACCGGGTCGTCGACCTGGTGGAGGAAGGCTACGACGTGGCGGTGCGCATCGGCCCGCTGGTCGACTCCTCGCTGGTGGCCCGGCCGCTGGCGCCGCAGCAGCTGGTGGCCTGCGCCGCCCCCGCCTATCTCGAACGGTACGGGGCGCCTGCGCACCCCGAGGATCTGCGCCGCCATCGCTGCCTGCACTATGCCTACGCCAGCACCGGCAACGACTGGCACTTCGAAAAGGACGGCCAGACCCATGTGGTGCGCGTCAACGCCACCTTCCGCGCCAATAACGGCGATGTGCTGCGCACCGCCGCGCTGGCCGGCCACGGCATCATCCTGCAGCCCGAGTTCCTGGTAGGCGAAGACCTGCGCGCCGGCCGCCTGACGGCGCTGCTGACCGACTATCGCCATTCGCTCATCACGATGATGGCCGTCTACCCCCATCGGCGTTTCCTGTCGCCCAAGGTGCGCTCGTTCGTCGAGCATCTGGAAAAGCGCTTCGGCGGCGCGCGCCAACCGTTAGAATCGCGTTCATGAGCGCCCAACAGTCCCTCCAGTATTTTCCTGCGCCGCGCCGCGCGCGCTTTTGCAGCCAATGCGGTTCGCCGGTCGCCCACCGCGTGCCGGAGGGCGACAACCGCGCCCGCGACATCTGCGACCATTGCGGCGCCATTCATTACCAGAACCCCCGCATGGTGGTGGGCACCGTGCCGGTCTGGGAGAACCGCATCCTGCTGTGCCGGCGCGCCATCGAGCCGCGCTACGACACCTGGACGCTGCCGGCGGGGTTCATGGAGCTGGGCGAAAGCACCGCCCAGGGCGCCGAACGCGAAACCCTCGAGGAATCGGGCGCCCGCATCCGGCTGGGCCAGCTGTACACGGTGATCGACGTGCCGCAGGTCGAGCAGGTGCACTTCTTCTACCTGGCCGAGGCGCTCGGACCGGGCCTGGACCCCGGGCCGGAAAGCCTGGAAGCGCGCTATTTCGACGAGGCGGAAATCCCCTGGGACGATCTGTCGTTCCGCACCGTGGTCACCACGCTCAGGCGCTACCTGGAAGACCGGCGCAAGGGCGAATTCCCCACCCACCACTACAGCCTCGAATCGCACCGCTGAGCCCGTGAAACTGCCCTGGCTGGCCGCCGACACGCCGTTTCCCCCGGTTGAACACGCGCTGCGCGATCCCGACGGATTGCTGGCGGCGGGCGCCGACCTGTCGCCCGAACGGCTGGCCCAGGCCTATGCGCACGGCATTTTCCCCTGGTACGCGGAGGGCGAGCCCATCCTGTGGTGGAGCCCGGATCCGCGCATGGTGCTGGCGTGCGCCGACTTCGCGCCCTCGCACTCGCTGCGCAAGCGCCTGCGCGCGCTGGCCCGCACCGAGCACGACCCCGCCGCGCGCCTGCAGGTGCGCGTCGACACGGCCTTCGCCAGGGTCCTGCACGAGTGCGCCGCGCCGCGCCACGGCCAGCCCGGCACCTGGATCAGCCCGGCCGTCCAGCAAGCCTATCGCAGCTGGCATGCGTCGGGATTCGTCCACAGCATCGAAACCTGGATCGACGGAGAGCTGGCCGGCGGCCTGTACGGCGTCAGCCTGGGGCGCATGTTCTATGGCGAATCGATGTTCGCGCGCGCCACCGACGCCTCCAAGATCGCCCTGGCGCACCTGGTGGCCTTCCTGCGCCGCCACCAGGTGGCCTGGATCGATTGCCAGCAGCAAACCGGCCACCTGGCGCGCCTGGGCGCGCGCCCGGTGCCGCGCGCGCGCTTTGTCGAACACATCGCCCATGCCGTCGCGCAACCCGGCCTGCCCTGGCGCAGCGGCCGGCTCGACAGCGCCGGCACGCTGCATCCGCTGCCCGCGGTCGCGCCGCCGGCCAACGGCGTTATGATGTAAGCCACATGCCGGCGACCAGACGCCGGCCTGCCCGACATGAGCCAGCTAAAAGAACTCCCCTTCTCCACGCTGCAGTTTTATGCCACTGCTCCCTACCCCTGCAGCTACCTGCCAGGCAGGCAGGCGCGTTCGCAGGTGGCGGCGCCCGGGCACCTGATCAACGCGGGCACGTACTCGCAACTGGTGGAACAGGGCTTTCGCCGCAGCGGCCTGTTCACCTACCGGCCCCACTGCGACAATTGCCATGCCTGTGTACCGGTGCGCATCGATGCGGCACGCTTCGAGCCCAACCGCACGCAACGCCGCGCCTGGCGCAGCCACCAGGCGCTGCGCGCCTTCGTGGCCGAACTGGCCTGGTCGCCCGAGCACTACGATCTGTACACCCGCTACCAGCAAGGCCGCCATCCCGGCGGCGGCATGGACGAAGACAGCCGCACCCAATATGCGCAGTTCCTGCTGACCACGCGCGTCAATACGCGCCTGGTGGAGTTCCGCACGCCGCAGGGCCAGTTGGCCATGATCTCCATCATCGACGTGCTCGACGACGGCCTGTCGTCGGTCTACACCTTCTACGATCCCGACATGGCGGGCAGCCTGGGCACCTACAGCATCCTGTGGCAGATCGACCAGTGCCGCACGCTGGACCTGCCCTGGCTGTACCTGGGCTACTGGATCGCCGACAGCCGCAAGATGGCCTACAAGGCCAATTTCCGGCCGCTGCAAATGCACGTGGACGGCGCCTGGCGCGAAACGCCGGCCTGAGCACGCGCGGGGCGGCAAAGTCGATCTACAATTCCGCCCCATGTCTATCCTCTTCCACGCCTACCCCCTGGCCCGCCCGGCGCTGTTCGCCATGGACGCGGAAACCGCGCACGAAGTCACGCTTGCCCAGCTGCAGCGCGCCTACGACTGCGGCCTGACCCGCAAGCTGCTGCACGCCCAGCCCGAGGCGCCCGCCACGCTGATGGGCCTGCCGCTGCGCAACCCGGTGGGGCTGGCGGCCGGCCTGGACAAGAACGGCGCCCACATCGATGCGCTGGGCAACCTGGGATTCGGCTTCGTGGAAGTGGGCACCGTCACGCCGCGCGCCCAACCCGGCAATCCCAAGCCGCGCATGTTCCGGCTGCCGCGCGCCAACGCGCTGATCAACCGCCTCGGCTTCAACAACCAGGGGCTGGACGCCTTCATCGCCAACGTGCAGCGCAGCCAGTGGCGCTCGCAAGGCGGAATCCTGGGCCTGAACATCGGCAAGAATGCCGATACGCCGATCGAACGCGCGGCCGACGACTACCTGATCGGCCTGGCCGGCGTCTACCCGCACGCCGACTACGTGACGGTGAACATCTCGTCCCCCAATACCAAGAACCTGCGCGCGCTGCAGGGCGGCGACGAACTGTCGGCGCTGCTGGGGCAATTGCAGGAGCGGCGTCTAGCGCTGGCCGACCAGCACCAGCGCCACGTGCCGCTGGCGGTCAAGATCGCCCCCGACCTGAGCGACGACCAGGTCGACGCCATCGCCGAGATCCTGCCGCGCCATGGCATCGATGGCGTCATCGCCACCAACACCACGCTGGCGCGCGATGCCGTGCAAGGCCTGCCGCACGCCGAGGAAGCCGGCGGCGTCTCGGGCGCACCGGTGCATGAACTGTCGCTGCGCGTCATCGAGCGGCTGCGCAGCCGCCTGGGCGACGCGGTGGCCATCATCGGTGTGGGAGGCATTCTCTCGGGCCGCCAGGCCAGCGAGAAAATGGCCGCCGGCGCCCAGGCGGTGCAGCTGTATACGGGCCTGATCTACCGCGGGCCGGCGCTGGTCGGCGAATGCGTGCGGGCCGTGGCCCAGGGCAGCCGCTAAGGCGGCATCCGGCCCGGCAAGGGCAAAGGCGAGACAGGAACACAGGGCTGGAAAACCCGCGCCGCGGGCGCTTCTTGCCTTGGAAGGGCCCGAGGCAAAAAAAGAGGCCACCCGAAGGTGGCCCGAATTCCAGCTCTGCTCTGTCACTCAACAGTACTACAGTATGGGCTGTCGCAACAGCCCCCTGGCACGATCAGGCAGCGCGGCGATTGCGGCCGGCGGCCTTGGTCGCGACCTCGGCGGCGTCGCTGGCAGCCTTGAAAGAGGCATTGGCGGCGGCGGTCAGGTTGCTTTCGGCGACCTCGGCGGCCTGCTTGGCGGCCTTGGTCAGCGAGTCGTAGGCGCTGTTGGCGGTCGCCAGCGACGACTTGATCAGGGCCACGGCGCTTTCCGAGCCGGTGGGCGCGTTCTTGGAGAACTGCTCGACCGCTTCGGTCAGTTGCTGTTGGCCTTCGGCGATCTGGGCTTCGGCCAGTTGGGCCAGTTCGGCTTGCACGCCGGCCACGATGTCGTACACATGCTTGCCATAGGCCAGCGCCTTTTCGGCGCCCGGCTGCACCAGGCCGCTGGTGAACGAGGCAACTTCTTGCGGGTCTTTCAGTTCAGCGGCTTGCTGCGACTTCTGGGCCACTTCGTCCAGCGTGGCGCGCACGACCTTCAGGTTCAGGTCGACCAGCTTTTCGAAACCGGCGAACATGGCCGATTGCGCGGCGACCAGCGAGTTGACGGTGGCTTTCTGGCGAGCCAGAACTTGTTGGGGGATGGCGCTCATAGGTATCTCCTGTCAGGGTCCGGCCGGGCCGGAAAATTTCACGACGGTCTGTGACGACAAAACGTGCGCGGATCTGGTAGGAAAATTCACCGCCGGCGCGTTTGCTGCATTGCACAATTGCCATTCTACGGACCTAAAAAGTCTTGTCAAGCACTTTTTGTGCGTCGCAACAATTGCTTGCCGGATCCCCCGGGCGCTGTCCGCGTCCCTGTTTTCCGCGGCCAGGATTAATACCGTTGGGGGATACCCGGAATGACGTTGTTTCGATTGTTTTCTACACTGCTGGCAGCCTGATGGCATTACCCGGATCGACCATCAGACATAACAAGAAAGGCCAACCCGGCCCGAATCAACCGCAGCCATACCAACTGCATTGGAGACCTCATGCCCCCCATTTCCCGTAAGCTCTCGGCCCTGTTCGCCGCCGTCGCCCTGACCGGCGCGGGCACTGCCCTGGCGGAGTACCCCGAGCGCCCCGTGAACATGGTCGTGCCGTTCGCGGCAGGCGGTCCTACCGACAACGTGGCCCGCTCATTGGCCGAATCCATGCGGCCGACCCTGGGCGAAACCGTCGTGGTCGAGAACAAGGGCGGCGCCGGCGGCACCATCGGCACCACCCAGGTGGCGCGCGCCCAGCCCGACGGCTACTCGATCCTGCTCATGCACGCCGGCTTCTCGACCGCGCCCTCGCTGTACAAGAACCCCGGCTACGAGCCCTACACCAGCTTCGAGCCCATCGGCCTGGTGGTGGACGTGCCAATGACCATCATCGCCCGCGGCGATTTCCCGCCCAACAACATCAAGGAACTGGCCGAGTACGTCAAGAAGAACGCCGACAAGATTTCGCTGGCCAATGCCGGCATCGGCGCCGCCAGCCACCTGTGCGGCACCATGCTCGTCGAGGCGCTGGGCGTCAACCTGCTGACCATTCCCTACAAGGGCACGGCGCCGGCCATGAACGACCTGCTGGGCAAACAGGTCGACCTGATGTGCGACCAGACCACCAATACCACGCAGCAGATCACCAGCGGCAAGGTGAAGGCCTACGCGGTCACCAGCCTCAAGCGCGTGCCTACCCTGCCCGACCTGCCCACCATGGACGAGTCCGGCTACAAGGGTTTCGAAGTGGGTATCTGGCACGGCATGTGGGCCCCCAAGGGCACGCCCAAGCCGGTGGTCGACAAGCTGGTCAAGAGCCTGCAGGCCGGCCTGGCCGATCCCAAGTTCCAGGAGCGCATGAAGCAGCTGGGCGCCGAGGTGCTGACCAACGAGGCCAACCCCGAGGCGCTGCAAGCCAAGGTCAAGCAGCAGGTGCCGCAATGGGCCGAGCTGTTCAAGAAAGCGGGCGTGGAAAAGCAATAACCCCCGCCTGAACCGCCACGCAAAAGCGCCCCGTCCGGGGCGCTTTTGCTATTCGCCGGCCGGTCAGGCAGCCGCCGGCGCGTGCATCCCGTTGACGCCGGGCTCGTAGCCGAGCGCCTCGGAAATGCTGGCGGCGGCATCGACCAGCAGGCGTATCCATTCGTCCTGCAGGCGCTCGGCCGGCGCCGATATGGACAGGCCCGCGACCAGCTTGCCGGTGTCGTCGTAGATGCCGGCGGCGATGCAGCGCACGCCCAGTTCCAGCTCTTCGTTGTCGCGCGCGTAGCCGTGCCGGCGCACCAGGGCCAGTTCGCGCTCGAGGCGGTCGAGCTCGGTCAGGCTGTTGCGGGTGTGCCCGGCCAGGCCGGTACGCAGCGCGTAGGCGCGCACCAGCCGGGTATCGTAGGTGGACAGGAACAGCTTGCCGGTGGAGGTCAGGTGCAGGGGCGCCCGCCCGCCGATGGCGCGCACCACCTGCATGCCGGAGCGCTCGCTCCAGGCCCGGTCGATATAGACGATTTCGTCGCCTTGCTGGACCGACAGGTTGATCGTCTGCCCGGTCTGCTTGTGCAGCGAACGCATGGCGCCAATGGCCGCCTCGCGCACGTTCAGCCGCCCCTTCACCAGCGAGCCGAGCTCCAGCAGGCGCATGCCCAGTTGGTACAGGCCGTTGTCGACCCGTTCGACATAGCGCCCCACCACCAGGTCATTGAGAATGCGGTGCGCGGTCGAGGCATGCAGGCCGGTGGTGGCCGACAGCTCCTTGAGCGTGACGGGTTCGGGCTGGGCCGCGAGCGCATCGAGCAGGCGCATGGCGCGGTCTATCACCTGGATAGCGATGGGATGCTGGCCGGCGCCGTCGTTGGAGTGAGACCCCGGCCCCCTGGCTGTAGCATTCGGAATACGGGACATAGTGGTTACGGATAGGTTCCGCCCCGGGGCGGCGCCGATGCGGCACCGCAACAAGAGACGAATTTATCGTATTGTGAAATCTATAAAGCCGTTTGGCAACCGCTATTTTTCCCGCTCCCTATTTTTCAGGGCAATGTCAGCTGAAAGTCAACCTATCGTCAGTTTTGGGCTGGCGGGGCCAGCTTTCCCCCCAGGCGCAACACCTCGGCGCGCAGAAAGGCCAAGGCTTGCGCCGCCGCCTCCGGCTCGCCCTTGACGCCCAGGTCGATATGCGAAGGCCCGCCCGTCTCGCCCACGCTGGGCAGGCTGAAAGCGCGCACGCCCGGCCAGCGCTGCTCGATTTCCACCATGGCCGGCGTGATGCGCGACTCTGGCATGTTGAACACCAGGAACGAATGCTCGGCATGCTGGACCTGGTGGTGCAACGCGCGGTAGCGGGTGTCCAGGGTCCATTCCAGCATGGGCCAGGCCATCACGGGAAAGCCTGGCACGAAGGTGTGGTCGCGCACGAAGAAGCCAGGAATGCGGTTGTAGGGGTTGGGCACGATCTCGCAGCCTTGCGGAAACATCCCCATCTGCAGGCGTTGCTGGTTTTCCGGCGTGCCCATGTCGGCCGTACCCTGCCCCTTGGCGGCCATTTCGGCCGCGCGCAGCGCGATCGCCTGTTCGGCCTCCGGATGCAGGGCCAGCGGCAGGCCCAGCGCTTCGGCCGCCGCCTGGCGCGTGTGGTCGTCGGGCGTGCCGCCGATGCCGCCACACGAGAAGACGATATCGCCGCTGGCGAAGCTGCGCCGCAAGGCGGCCGCCAGCGTGGCGCGATCATCCGGCAGCAGTTCGGCCCAGGACAGTTTCAGGCCGCGCGCGCCCAGCAGTTCGACGACCTTGGAAAAATGCTTGTCCTGGCGACGGCCGGAGAGGATTTCGTCGCCTACGATGATGAGCCCGATGCGGCGGGCGGATTCGGCAGCCATGTCTGGTTTCCGGAAAAAGTGAAGACCCCGGGGGGGCATGCGGAGCAATGCGCTAGACGTCGATCGTGCGTTCCTGGCGCAGCCGCTGCAAGGCGTCAAGGCCATAGTGCGCATACACCAGCCCCGAAAAGACGGGCAGGATGATCCAGGCTGGCGGCAACAGGTTGAGCAGCGAACAGATCAGGCCGATCAGCCAGAACCCGCTGTTGTGGCGCTTGATCAGGATGGCGCGTTCGGCCGGGCTGGCGTGCTCGACGATGGCGTCCAGGCGCAGCATGCGCGTGAAGGCGAACGCCCACCAGAACACCGACAGGATTACCGCCATGGGCGGGATCAGCCAGAATGGCAGCGTCAGCAACCAACCGGCGCCGAACGCCAGGCTGACCCACAACGCGTTCCAGACGCTGACCGCCGTGGCGTTCCTGCCCTGGCGGGCCAGGCCGGCATATTCCCGGCCGCCGACATGCCGCAGCACCAGCGGCATGACGAACACCGCCGCGATGGCCAGGCCCAGGATGCCGGAAATCGGCAGCAGGATCGCCGCCGCGATGACGGGCACCAGGTAGATCTTGAGCGAGAACAACCCCGCCGCGACCATCCAGTCGTCGACCTGGTTGATGGTCTGCCATTGCGATGCCTCGAAGCGCAGCCATTCGTTCAGGGGCGTCCAGAACAGCCACAGCAACAGAATGGCGCCGAGCAGCGCGATCAGGAACGGCAGCAGGACCGCGAACAGCATGTTGGGATGGCACTGCGACACCAGCGCCCGCTTGAAGGCCCGCGCAATGCCGGCGGCGCCCGTGGCGGCATTGCCGGCGGGCGGGATGATCGATTCGGGACGGGGTACAGTCATGGCGCGGCCGGAGAACGGATATGCCGGCTATGATAGTCAAACACGCTGCGATTTGCCCACAATGCCGCTACACGTACCTGGTTCCGATATCCCCGCCCTGCGCGCCGCCCTGGCGCGCTCCGACGCCTGGCTGGTTGCCTGCTTCTGCGCCGCCTGGTGCGATACCTGCCAGCAGTACCGGCCCAAGCTGCTGGAGCTGGCGCGGGCCCGGCCGGGGCATACATTTGCGTGGATCGACATCGAGGACCACCCGGACCTGCTGGGCGAGGAAGACGTCGAGAACTTCCCGACGCTGCTGGTGCAGGCGCATGGCAAGGTGCTGTTCTACGGCCCCATGCTGCCGCATATCGGCCATCTGGAGCGCCTGCTCGACAGCCTGGATCCGCAAGGCAGGCCCGTGGCAACCGGCCTGCCCGACGTGGCGCGGCTGCTGGCCGCGGCCTGACGCGCGCCGCTCAGCCCTTGCGGCTGCCGCCCAGCAGCACTGCCAGCTGGCGCTTGGGCGCGCTGCCGCGCCCTTCCTGCGTGGGCGCCTCGGGCGCCGCCGCCTGGCCGTTTGTCGGCTCGTAAGGCTTGTAGAAGAAATCGTCGACCGGCTGGCGCGGCGCAGCCGCGCCCGAAGTGCGGCGCTCGCCGCGATGGCGGTCGGCGCCGCGCTCGCGCGGGGCGTCGCGATCGCGGCCATGGCTGCGCGCGACCAGGTCGGCCGGCAGCTCCAGCTTGCCGCGCGGCACCTGGCGCTTGATCAGCTTCTCGATGTCGTGCAGATAGCGTTCTTCGTCGGCGGTGAACAGGGCGATCGCCTCGCCCGACGCGCCGGCCCGGCCGGTACGGCCGATCCGGTGGACATAGTCTTCGGCGTTGTACGGCAGGTCGTAGTTGATGACGCAGGGTACGCCAGCCACGTCCAGGCCGCGCGCCGCGACGTCGGTGGCCACCAGCACCTCCAGATCGCCGGCCTTGAACGCCTCGAGCGCCTTCATGCGGTCGGCCTGGGTCTTGTCGCCGTGGATCGACTCGGCCTTCACGCCGTCGCGCTCGAGCTGGCGCGCCAGCCTCGCGGTGCCGATCTTGGTGTTGGAGAACACGATGACCTGCTTCAGGCCGCGCGACTTGACCAGGTGCACCACCGCCGCCCGCTTGGTATCGCCGTGCATCTGGTAGGCGATCTGGGTAACGGTGTCGGCCGTGGCGTTGCGCGCGGCGACTTCGATCTCCACCGGGTGGTTCAGGTACGAACGGCCCAGCTTGCGGATTTCATTGCTGAAGGTGGCCGAGAACAGCAGCCCCTGGCGCTGCGCCGGCAACAGGCGGATGATGCGTTCGAGATCCGGCAGAAAGCCCATGTCGAGCATGCGGTCGGCCTCGTCGAGCACCAGGATGCCGACCTGGCTGAGGTTGACGTTCTTCTGCTCGACGTGATCGAGCAGGCGTCCCGGCGTGGCCACCAGGATTTCGCAACCGCGCCGCAGGGCTTCTTTCTGCGGGCCGATGTCCACGCCGCCGAACACCACTGCGCTGCGCAGCGGTGTATGCAGACTGTAGCGCTTGACGCTTTCGTAGACCTGGTCGGCCAGTTCCCGCGTAGGCGTGAGGATGAGGGCCCGCACCGGGTGGCGCGCCGGCGACGCGCTGGTGTTGGCCAGCGGCATCAGGCGGTGCAGGATCGGCAGCGTGAATGCCGCGGTCTTGCCCGTGCCGGTCTGGGCGGCGCCCATCACATCGCGGCCTTCCACCACGACCGGAATCGCCTGCGCCTGGATCGGCGTGGGATTCGTATAGCCTGTGTCGGCGATCGACTTGAGCAGTAGCGGATGCAGGCCGAAGTCTGCGAAAGTGCGCGTAGGCGCGTCGGTAACAGGCGCGTCGGAGGAGGTAGATTCAGTCATTAAAATGGGCAGATGCCGGGGGCTGCAAAAAGAACAAGAACGGACGTACGGCCAGGCCCGGATTGCTTGTGGATAACTTATTTTAGCGCACCAGCGGCCCGGGGCGTCCACGCCCGCTTTTTTGCCGCCGGGCCGCCCCAAAGCAAAAGCCCCCTCGGGGGGCAGCAAGCCCGCGCAGCGGGCGCAGCGTGGGGGCCCCTTTTGCCGCCG
Organism: Bordetella genomosp. 6; assembly: GCF_002119705.1. Classification (NCBI taxonomy): domain Bacteria; kingdom Pseudomonadati; phylum Pseudomonadota; class Betaproteobacteria; order Burkholderiales; family Alcaligenaceae; genus Bordetella; species Bordetella genomosp. 6. The sequence continues at coordinate 1,046,736 of NZ_CP021107.1, read as the reverse complement.
GGCCGCCCCAAGGCAAAAGGCCCCCTCGGGGGGCAGCAAGCCCGCACAGCGGGCGCAGCGTGGGGGCCCCTTTTACCGCCGGGCCGCCCCACCCAAAAGCCCCCTCGGGGGGCAGCAAGCCCGCGCAGCGTGGGTTTTTTTCCCTCAGCCGGCCAGCCAGCGCAGGCCCCACAGGGCCACCATCCCGACCACGATGACCAGCACCGCGCTGCGCGTGCGCAGGAACGCCATGATGGCAAGGACGCCGGCCACCAGCTTGTAGTCGAACGCCGGCCCAAGGCCGGCCTTCCAGGGCAACAGGTCCGGCACGATGATAGCCGTCAAGGCCGCCGCCGGCGCGTAGCGCAAGGCCCGCCGGACGCCGTCGGGCAAGGGGATGTAGTCGCCGAACAGCATGAAGCCGGCCCGCGTCAGCACGCTGCACAGCGTCAGCAGCAGGATGGCGCCGTAGACGTAGAGGTCTCTGTCCGACATGATCAAGCGCGCCCCTTGAAGAAGCGTTCGGCCCAGATGCCGGCCACGATGCCCGCCACCACGGCCGCCGCCAGGCCCAGCCGCAATGGCAGCAGCTGGCCCACCCAGGCCACCATGCCCGCCGCCAGCATCGACACCAGCATGGGCTTGGAATTGGCCAGGGGCACCGTAATGGCGAGCAAGGCCAGCACCGCGGCGAAATCGAGCGACCAGGCTTCCGGCACCAGCGTCCCCAGGTAGATGCCGATGATCGAGGTCACCTGCCAGACCAGCCAGCCGGGCGCCACCGTGCCCATGAAGAACCACAGCTGCTCGCGGGTGCCGCGCTCGGCGGCGTCGCCAAAGCGCGGCATGAACAGCACGAAGCCCATGTCGGTGGTGAAATAGCCCAGCCCCAGACGCCGTGGCCAGGACATGTGGCGAAAATACGGGTGCAAGGCCGCGCCGAAGATGAGAAAGCGCAGATTGACGACGAAGCCGGCGGCGAAAACCAGCCACAGCGGCGCGCCGGTGGCGATCAGCGGCAGCGAGGTCAGCTGCGCCGACCCGGCGTACATCAGCAGCGTCATGGCCAGCGCCATGGATTCGGTCAGCCCGGACTTGACCATGGCCACGCCCGTGACCATGCCCCAGGTGCCGGTGGCGATCAGGGCGGGGGTAATGGCGCGTACGCCGGCGCGAAAGGCGTCCACGCGTTCCTGCCGGGCCTGGCGGGCGTCTTCGAGCGCGGAAGCGGCAGGATCAGAAGCCAAGGCGCAGCCCCTGGCGATACGGACAGGACGACATGGGACTCACAGGAGAAACGAAACGCGCGACCGGCCGGGCAGACGCCAGGCGGCGCGCAAACCGCGCGACGGGCGGCCAGGCCGCCAGCACGACATCATTGTAACCTCGCTGCTTGATACAATACGCGCCTCTATAGAGGGAGAACATCATGTCGATGTCGGACCGCGACGGCTTCATCTGGTATGACGGCAAGCTGGTGCCTTGGCGCGAGGCCACCACGCACGTGCTGACCCACTCCCTCCACTACGGTCTGTCCGTCTTCGAAGGCGTGCGCGCCTACGAAACCGCGGCTGGCACCGCCATCTTCCGGCTGCAGGACCACACCAACCGCCTGTTCAATTCGGCCCACATCTACCAGATCCCGCTGCCGTACGACCGCGACACCCTCAACGAGGCCCAGCGCGAAGTGGTGCGCGCCAACGGCCTGGCATCGTGCTACCTGCGCCCGCTGGCCTTCTATGGCTCGGAAAAAATGGGGGTCTCGCCCAAGGGCGCCCAGGTGCATGTGGCCATCGCCGCCTGGCCCTGGGGCGCCTATCTGGGCGAGACCGCCCTGGCGCAGGGTATCCGCGTCAAGGTGTCCTCGTTCGCGCGCCAGCACGTCAATGTCACCATGCCGCGCGCCAAGGTGGCCACCACGTACGCCAATTCCATCATCGCCAACGCCGAAGCGCTGCAGGATGGCTATGACGAGGCCCTGCTGCTCGATACCGAGGGCTTCGTGGCCGAAGGCGCCGGCGAGAACATTTTCATCGTCAAGGACGGCGTGCTGTGCGAGCCCGAGATCGCCTCGGCGCTGACGGGCATCACCCGCTCCACCATCCACGCGCTGGCCGCCGACCTCGGCCTGCGCGTCGTCACCAGGCGCCTGACGCGCGATGACGTCTACATCGCCGACGAAGCCTTCTTCACCGGCACCGCGGCCGAGGTCACGCCGATCCGCGAGGTCGACAACCGGCAGATCGGCGCCGGCCGCCGCGGCCCGGTCACCGAGAAGCTGCAGCAGGCCTTCTTCGACCTGGTCAACGGCCGCAATCCCAAATACCAGCATTGGCTGACCCCGGTATGACCGCCAGCCACGCTGCCCACGCTGTCCATTTTTTCAGGAATCACTCATGACCGCCGCCGCCCAAGCCGCCGTCCCCGCCCACGACGCCATCGAAGTCGGGGCCGAGGACCTGCCCGTGTACTGCCCGGGCCCGAAAGCGCCCCTGTGGAGCATGCATCCGCGCGTCTTCCTCGACGTCACCCATACCGGCCAGGCCAACTGCCCGTACTGTGGCGCCGCATACCGCCTCAAGCCCGGCACGGTCGTCCACGGCCACTGACTTCCCTAACGCCATCGCCACCATGTTTGCCACGCCTGACGAAGCCGAACACGCGTTCTACGAAGCACTGGAACATGCCGACCTGGATCGTCTGATGCAGGTCTGGTCCGACGACGAGGAAATCGCCTGCATCCATCCAGGCGGCCTGCGCATCGTCGGGCATACGGCCGTCCATGAATCGTGGCAGCAAGTCCTGGCCAACGGCCCGCTGCATCTGCGGCCACTGCGGCCGCTGGTCATGCAGAGCATGATGTGCGCCGTGCATGTGCTGGTCGAACAGGTAACGGTGATGACGCGCGAAGGCGCGCAGTTCGCCAATTGCTACGCCACCAACGTCTATCACAAGGGGCCGGCCGGCTGGCGCATGGTGCTGCACCATGCCTCGCAGGCGCCAGCCGAGGCCGGGGTGCTCGACCTGCACGACGTCCCCGACCGTCTCCACTAAGGGCGGGTGGATCGCGTTGGCTGCCTCCAGAATCGACCTGACGCCCTGCCCCGTCCCGCCCTGGCTGCCCGATCGGCATAGCCAGACGGTGTACGCGGCGGTGCTGGCCCAATACCACCGCATCGCTTTCGTGCGCGAGCGGGTCGACACCCCCGATACCGATTTCGTCGACTTCGACTGGACCGGCCCCGGGCTGTTCCCGCACAAGACAGCCGAAGGCGCCGCGCCCGCGGGCCCGGCGCCGCAAGGCAATGGCCGTATCGCGGCGGCGCGCTGGATCACCCCGACCGACTGGGCGTCGCTGCCGCAAACGCCCGACACCCCGGCGCTGATCCTCTTCCATGGCCTGGAAGGCGGCAGCGCCAGCCGCTACGCGCAGTCGATCGCCCATTATTTCCGGGCGCGCGGCTGGATCGTCGTCATCGCCCATTTCCGCGGCTGCTCCGGGGTGCCCAACCGGCTGGCGCGCGCCTATTATTCGGGCGACTCGGCCGAAGTCGGCTTCATGCTGGACACCGTGCGCGCGCGCATCCCGCACGCGCGCTGGCACGCGGTTGGCGTTTCGCTGGGCGGCAACGCCCTGCTCAAGTACCTGGGCGAGCACAGCGACGAGGCCAGCTGGCTGGCCGCCGCGGCCGGCGTGTCGGTGCCCCTGGATCTGGTGGCCGGCGGCAAGGCCCTGTGCACCGGTTTCATCGCACGACGCATCTACACCGCGTACTTCCTGAAAACCATGCGGCGCAAGGTGCTGGAGAAAGCCAAGCGCTTTCCGGGCGCCATCGACGTCATACGCATCGCCCACGCGCGCGACCTGCGCGACTTCGACGATGCCTATACGGCGCGCATGCATGGCTACCGCAATGCGCTGGATTACTGGACGCGCGCCTCCAGCAAGCCCTGGCTGGCCCATATCAGGACGCCCACGCTGGTGCTCAATGCGCGCAACGATCCATTCCTGCCCGAAAGCGCCCTACCCATCCCGGCCGAGTGCTCGGACAGCGTGCTGCTGCACCAGCCGGCCGAAGGCGGCCACGCGGGATTCCCTACCGGGCCGTTCCCCGCGCACCTGAACTGGCTGCCGCAGCGGCTGGGACGCTTCTTCGAGATGGGCAGCTGAGGCCCGAGCCTCAGCGATCGTCCCCCGCTACCCGGGCATACAGCCAGAAATCGCGCGGCTGGCCGCGCACGCGCCGGTAGCCGCGCAGCAGGCCTTCGTTGACATAGGCGCAGCGTTCCAGCACCCGCCGCGAAGCCAGGTTGGTATCCAGCACGGTCGCCTGGATGCGATGCCAGCCCTGCGCCAGCGCCCAATCGGTCAGGGCGGCGCAGGCCCGGCGCGCGATGCCGCGCCCCCGCCAACGCGGATCGAGGTCATAGGCGATCTCCGCGCGGGCATGCGGCGCGCAGATTTCGTTCAGGCCCAGGGTGCCGGCCAGCTGGCCGGACGCCGCATCGACCAGCGCGTAGCGCGTGGCCGACGGCGTGGCCGATGGCGCCAGGTAGCCCGCGATCAACGCCTCGATATCGGCCGGACCGCGCAGCGCCCAGCTGGTATGCCGCGTCGTTTCCGGCAGGGCCAGGTAGGCATGCCAGGCCGCCGCATCGGCGATCTCGATGGGCCGCAGGCGCAGGCCGTCGGTGCCGCTGTCCGGCAGGGGCGCATCCAGGCGCGGAGGGCGGCCGGCATCCATGCTCGCCCGCCTCAACCCGACTTGAAGCGTTCCAGCAGTTGCCGCTCGTCGGCCAGCTTCTGCTTGATTTCGCGGATCGAGACGTCGATCTGCGACTGCTCGTAGAAATCATTCGACAGGCCACGCGCCTGCTGCAGCTGCGACTCGGCCGAGGCATAGGCGCCGGTCAGGTCGTAGTAGCGCGCCATGTTGCGGCGCGCCTCCACCGGATGGCCGGTGCGCTCTTCGCTTTGCGCAAGCAACTGGTACAGGCTGGGTTCGTCGCCGCCCCACTGTTTGGCGCGCTCGCGCAAATAGGCCTGCGCGTCGGCGTGCCGGCCGGCGGCCTGCAGCGCCTGGGCGTAGGCAATGCCCAGCGCCTTGCGATCCGGCCAGCGCTTGACGGCGGCCTGCGCCAGCGCCAGTGCCTGGTCGTTGTCCTTGGCGGCCACGGCGACATCGATCGCCAGGCGGGCCATCTGGGGCGAGGAACGGCCACCCGCGCCCGCCTGCTCCAGGAAGGTGCGCGCCTGCGCCAGGTCGTTGCGCTGGAACGCGTACAAGGCCAACCCGTAGAAAGCAGCCGCCTGCCGCACGCCCGACAGCGCGCGCGACTCGTCCTGCAGCTGCTGCTGCGCGGTGCGCAGGCTGAGCGCATCGCGGCCCTGCGCCACCCGCATCTTGGCGCGAATAAACCAGAAATCGTCGCTGTCCACATGGCGCGAGCCCGGCAGGCCGCGAATGCGGTTCTGCACGTCGGACATCCGATCGATCGACAAGGGGTGGGTGCTGGCCCATGCGCCGCCGCCCATGCCTTCGTTCAGGCGCGACGCATTCATCAGGCGCGAGAACATCCGGGCCATGCCGTCGGGGTCGTAGCCGGCCTTGGCAAGCATCTGCAACCCGGTGCGGTCGGCTTCGCGCTCGGCATCGCGCGAGAAGCCCAGCTGGCGATTGATCGCCGCCGCCTGGCCGAACGCGGCCACTCCCATGGCCAGGTTGCCCCCGCCGCCGGCCAGCGCCGCCAGCAAGGCGCCGGCCAGGCTGGCCAGCATCACCATGCTGTTCTGGTTCTGCTGCGTCATCCCCCGGGCGATATGGCGCTGGGCAACGTGGCCGATTTCGTGCGCCAGCACCGCCGCCAGTTCCGATTCGCTCGCCGAGGACACGATGAGGCCGGTATTGACGCCGATGTACCCGCCCGGCATCGCGAAAGCGTTGATTTCCGGATCGCGCACGCCGAACATCTCGACGTGCGGCGCGGCGCCCGGGGCGAACGAAGCCAGCTTGCGCCCCATGGAGGTCAGGTACTGGCGCAGTTCGGGATCGTTGACATAGGTGGGGTCCCGCCGGCCCTGGGCCATGATGGCGTCGCCCAGCTGGCGCTCCAGCATGGGCGAAAGCTCCGAGGCGGACGCCGCGCCCATCGAGGGCAGGCCGGAAGGCTGCCCCACCGCCGGCGCGACCGGCAAGGCCAGCGCCAGGCTCAGCGCCGCGGCAAGCGCGCTCCTGCCCAGCGATGGCGAGAATATCGTGTTCCAGCGGTTCATGGCACTATGATAGCCAGAGGCGGTAAAAAGTTTGCCGCTTCGACAAATTTTCCCGCATTTTCCCCCCTGGAGTTTTCATGCAAGTCGTCCGCAAAGCCGTCTTTCCCGTGGCCGGTATGGGCACCCGTTTTCTGCCCGCCACCAAGGCCATGCCCAAGGAAATGCTGCCGGTCGTGGACAAGCCCCTGATCCAGTACGCCGTCGAAGAGGCCGTCGCCGCGGGGATCACCGACCTCATCTTCGTCACGGGCCGCAACAAGCGGGCCATCGAAGACCATTTCGATGCCGCCCCCGAGCTGGAAACCGACCTGGAAGCAAAGGGCAAGCACGAACTGCTGGCGCTGGTACGCGATATCCTGCCGGCGCACGTGAACTGCCTGTACATCCGGCAATCGGCGCCGCTGGGCCTGGGCCACGCCGTGCTGACGGCCGCGCCGGCGGTGGGCAACGAACCCTTCGCGGTGCTGCTGGCCGATGACCTGATCGATGCCGACACGCCGGTGCTCAAGCAGCTGATCGACGTGGCGGTGGCGCGCCAGGGCAGCGTGCTGGGCGTACAGGAGGTGCCGCGCGAAGACACGCGCAAATACGGTATCGTGGCCAGCCAGCCAGTCGATGCGCGCACCGAGCGCGTCACCCACATCGTCGAGAAACCCGCCCCCGAACAAGCCCCCACCACCCTGGCGGTCGTCGGCCGCTACGTGCTGGAGGCAGCCATCTTCGACCATCTGCGCGCCACCACGGTCGGGGCCGGTAATGAAATCCAGCTGACGGATGGCATCGCCGCGCTGCTGCGCGAACGCGACGTCTATGCGCACCGCTATGACGGCAAGCGCTACGACTGCGGCAGCAAGGCGGGCATGTTCCAGGCCACCGTGGCCCTGGGCCGCAAATATCACGGCCTGATTCCGGAATAAGGCCCGCTATCGAACCTGGCCTCAGGCGGCCGGGCTGGTCGGATTCCCGGCGGCCCGCTGCCGGGCCCGCGCCGCACGGTCCTGCGGCCGCAGGCGGCCCTTGCCCGACAGGCGCATCAGGGTGCCCAGCGCCACCAGCAAGCCCACCACCTCGACCAGCGCCGCCGGTATCCACATGGTCAGCCCGCCTATGGTCTGATCGGTCTGCGCCGACATGGCGATGGCCCGGCCGCACAGTTCGAACAAGGGGTACAGGTCGCGCTCGGTAAAGGCGATGACCGCGCCAGCCACCATTTGCGGCGCCATGGTGAGCGCCGGCGACAGCACGCGCCCGCCCGGCGTCATGGCCGCGGGCGGACTGGGACGGCGATCAAGGATGAGGTTCCAGTACATGAAGCCGCTGATGACCACGGACCAGTTCATCAATCGGTAGAGGCGCCAGTCGAGCATGGAATAGAACTGGACTGACGGCAGCAGCCACACCAGCACCAGGAAGACGAACAGCGTGGGTACGAATACCTTGTGGGTCAGCACCGCCACCAGCGCGCGCCCCGCGCCGGTGCGCAGGAAGTCGCGCAGGCGCACGCGCCACGCCATGGGCAGGCCGGCGCGCATCACCAAACCGGGAAAAGCCGCCATCACCAGCAAGGGTCCCAGATGGTGCAGCACCAAGTGCTGGGCGCGGTGGATGAAGAACATGCGCTCGGCGTAATAGTCCAGCCGCGTGTGCATCGACAGGTACAGCAGCACCATGCCCGACCAGAACAGCCATTGGCGTGCCGCAGTCACGTGATGCACGCGCTGCCCACGCACGAACAACACAATGGCGACGACAAATGCCGCCACCAGCGTAGGCGAAAACTCCCAAGGTATGAGCCACTCTAGCCAATCCATGCGCGTCATCCGAAAACAGCCAGCAGGTGGCGAGGCGCGAAGCCTCGCCGCCTGATTGTAGTTGACGATGCGCTGAAAGGCCGGGGATGCTCAAAAGCGCTGGGTCATCCCCACGCCAAACCGCGTAGCGCGGCCCACGTCGGAGGCGAAGGGGTCTTCCGGATCGTAGCCTTTCATATACCCGCCATAGGCATAAAGGCTGGTGCGCGCGGAAAGATCCTGGCGATAGCCCAGCGTCACGACATAGGCCTTGCTTGCCTGCTGGCCATTGGCCCAATGCCAGTCGGGGCGAGCCATGGACCCCTGCATCAGCCATGCGCCATTGCCCTGTACGGGCACTTCCAGGCCCAGCAGCCATGCATTGATGGCGCCGCCATGGGCGAACGGCTCCGGGCCCAGGCCGATCTGGCCGCCACCGTTCAGGCCCACGAAGCCGTTGCGCTGGCGCGACCAGGCAAGCGCCATCTTGAGCGCCTCGAAGTCATACGTGAAACCGGCCTGCAAGGCTTGCGGCGAGCGGCCGCCGGTAGCGGACGTATCGTGGAGATTGAGCTTGTCCCAGGTGACGGTGGCCAGCAGCGGACCGGCCTCGTACTTGAGGCCGGTGCTGAAGGCCGGGCTGCGGTCGAACCGCTGCGTCGCGCCGCTTTCGACGTCGAAGGCGTAGCCCACGCCCCATTGCCAGCCGGAGAACGCCGGCGACAGGTAGTTGACCAGGTTGTTGACGCGATAGTTGTCGGACGCCTTGAACAGCGCCCCCATGCCCATGTCGCGCCACGATGCGATTTCGAGCTGGCCGCCGTATTGCAGGCCGATGGACTGCTGACGGCCCAGGCTCAATTCGCCAACGCCGGCGTGGCCCAGGCCGACCCAGGTGCCGTAGTCGAACAGCCGGGCGTCGTCGTTGCGGGTACCGTTGGCGGCGTCGAAACCGCTTTCCAGGCCGAACGAGGCGCGCCAGCCGCCATCCAGTTCCTCGGTGCCGCGCAGGCCCCAGAGGTTGTCGGTCTGCCCCCCACCCAGCACCTGCTGGCGCGTGCCCAGCCCGGACACGCGCGTGGTGGCCAGCCCCACGTCCACCACGCCATACAGCTCGAGCTGGCTGGCAGCCCTGGCTGGCGCGACGGGCCAGAAAACACCGGAAGAACCGGCCGCCACGGCGGCCACGACGAGAAGACGACGCATGCCTGAAACTCCCGAATCACGACTGAAAACAGTGCTCAGCCTAGCGTGCCGCGCCGTACCCGGAGGTTAGACAAGTGGAAAAACAGACTGGTCCGATGCCAAAGCCCGCAGACGTTCACCTGTCCAGGAGCCAAACCGCACGCGGAGGTACAAGAATGAAAGCAAAGCGCCGCGCGGCCGCCGATGTGGCGCCGGCCGCGCGGCGCGGCTGGGAGGGAGGAAGCGCGCGTGGCCCGCGCCGTTCAGGCCACGGCCCCGGCACAGGCGCGCGCGCCGGCCGGATCGGCGGCGCCGAAGCGCAGCTGCTGTACCGCCGGGTTGGCGCTGAGGCGGCGCGCCTGCGACATCAGCTCGGCGCGCAGCTCGGGCGGGCAGCTGACGGTAATGCAGGCCGACGCCAGCCCGGCGTCGCGGCCGCTGTCGACCTGGAACTGGGCCACGCTCAGGCCGGCGGCCGAGAAGTCCAGGCAGATCTGCTTGCGCACGGCGCCCAGCGCATCGCGCTGGCAGACGAAGGTAAGGCGGGAGGTGCCGCGACGCTGGCTGAGCGCATGGGTGCGATCAACCCCGGCGCGGCGCAGGAACAAGTCAAAGAAACGCATGTCGACCTCCGTTACTGAGCGGAATCGGACTGCGGATACGCGCGCACGCGACAACCACGCAGCATAGGCGGCGCACGACAATACGCGCGCGGGCTTACGCTGGCGGCAAGCGGCGGTTCTGGCGGATTTGGCGGGAAGGGCCGGCGCGCTGCGCGTCGGACATACCGCACCCTGCATGACAGGATGCGGCAGATGGGTGCTCTGCTTGCGTCCTGTCAGGCAATAGCGTCGATGCAAGATCGACTACTGTCGCCGGAATCGGTATTCACAGAACAACTCCAGGGGATATAAACAGGTCGATTCTACTCGGGTTTCTACTAATAAACAACACTTTTTGGCCGCCGCCGCGCTGAAACGGCCGTCACGGCGGCAGCGTCCGGCTCAGGCGTAGAAATGCCAGCCCAGGTATCCCGCGAACAGCGCGTACAGGCCGCCCACCGCCGACAGCGCCGGCACGCTCATGGCAGCGCGCCGGAAACGCAGCCACAGCAGCATGATCGCCGCCAGCGTGAAGCCGCCGGCCGCCAGCAAGGGGGCGTCGAGCAGCCACGGCGTCAGGAAAATGCCCAGCGCGCTGGGAATGGTGGCCTGGATCATCATGGCGCCGGAAATGTTGGCGAGGGCCAGGCGCTCCTTGCCTTGCCGCACCCAGATCAGGGCGTTCATGATTTCCGGCAGCTCCGTGGCCACCGGCGCAAGCAGCAGCGCCGCCACGTGCGGCGAGGCGCCCATGGCCAGGCCCAGCAGCTCGATCTGGCGCACGAACACGTGCGACGCCAGCGCGATCACGGCCAGCGCCAGCAGCGTCTGCGTACAGGCCCAGAACAGGCTGGGGCTGGGGTCGCGCGGACGCAGCTTGAGCGGTTCGAGGTCTTCGCAGTCCAGGCACTCTTCCTCGCGCGTCAGTTCGCGCTTGACGTACAGCCCGTAGACGGCCAGGAACAGCAAGCCCAGCCAGGGCTTCCAGGCGAACGCCAGCAGGCCCAGCGCCACCTTGAACACGAACACGCCCATGAACCAGGCCTGGTCGCGCGCCAGGCGCCGCTGGTCGGCGTTGATGGCGGCCTCGACCTTGCTGGAGCCGGCGCGGCGCGTGCGCGCCAGCGTCAGTCCCACCACGGCATAGGCCAGCGTCGCCAGCACCAGCGGCCCGCCCATCGCGGCGCCCACGCCGATGTCCTTCTGCTCGGGCGTGGTGCCGAACACCACGGCCATGAACGTGACGGCGCTTTCCGGCAGCGCCGTGCCGAAGGCCGCCAGGACGGTGCCGGTCGCGGTGGCCCCGAGGTTGAAGCGGTGGCCTACCCATTCGACGCCATTGACGAAGAATTCGCACGCGAAATAGATGATCGCGGCCGAAAGGAAGAACAGCAGCAGGGTGATGAACATGATGACGCAGCCGGACGAGCAGATCCCGATGGCACGACGACGCGGCTCGCCCGGCAGGGTGAACGCATCGCGGCCAAAGGTCTCGCCGGGCTGCTGCGCGCGCGGATGATCCGTGCATGCAGGCCGTCAGCGCCATGGGGTACGAGACCACCAAGTGTGTTGACGCTGACTCTCTGGAACCGGCCCCTGTTCGGAGGCGGATCCGGGGATAGAGATGGCTACTCCCCAATGACAGTGCGCGGATTGTAGCAGGCAATTTGCCAGGCCGGCGCGCCGGCGCGGTAAAGTAAAAGGCCTTGCACCCGAGCGCGCCACGCAATGAGCCTGCCTCCCGACGACATCGCCCCGTTTGCCGCGCGCCGCCAGCGCCTGATGGATCACATGCGCGCCGCGGGCGGCGGCATCGCCATCCTGCCCACCGCGCCACAGGCCCCGCGCAATCGCGACGCCGAGTACCCGTACCGGCACGACAGCGACTTCTTCTACCTGAGCGGGTTCACCGAGCCCGAGGCCTGGCTGGTGCTGGTCGCCGGCGCCACCGATCGCGCCCTGCTGTTCTGCCGCGACAAGCATCCCGAGCACGAGATCTGGGAAGGATTCCGCTTCGGCCCCGAGGCGGCCGCGGCGCGCTTCGGTTTCGACGACGCCCACGGAATCGGCGCGCTGGACGAACTGGTGCCCGCCCTGCTGCTGGACCAGCCCGCCCTGTGGACGCCCTTGGCCGCCAGCACGGCGCTCGACGAACGGGTGCGCGGCTGGCTGGCCGCGGCGCGCGAACAGGGCCGCGGCGGCCGCCTGGCGCCGGCCGTGCTGCGCGACCCCGCCCCCGTGCTGGCCGGCATGCGGCTGGTCAAGGACGCCGCCGAGATCGCCGCCATGCGCCGCGCCGCCAAGATTTCGGCCGCCGCGCACCAGCGCGCGATGCGCGCGGCCCGCCCCGGCATGCGCGAGTATGAGCTGGAAGCCGAGCTGCTGTACGAATTCCGCCGCCAGGGCGCGCAATCGGTGGCGTACAACAGCATCGTTGCCGCCGGCGCCAATGCCTGTGTGCTGCACTATCCCGCCGGCGACGCCGAGCTGCGCGACGGCGACCTGGTACTGATCGACGCCGGCTGCGAATACGACAGCTACGCCGCCGACATCACCCGCACTTTCCCGGTCAACGGCCGGTTCAGCGGGCCGCAGCGCGCGCTGTACGACCTGGTGGCGCAGGCCCAGGAGGCGGCGGTGGCAGCCACCGGCCCGGGCCGCAGCTGGAACGACGGGCACGAAGCGGCGGTACGCGTGCTGGCCCAGGGCATGCTGGACGAAAAGCTGCTGACGGGGTCGCTGGACGGCGTGCTGGAATCGGGCGCGTACAGCCGCTTCTACATGCATCGCACCGGGCACTGGCTGGGCCTGGACGTGCATGACGTGGGCGATTACCGCGGCGCCGGACCGGCCGGCGCGCAGCGCCCGTGGCGCCTGCTCGAGCCGGGCATGATGCTGACGGTGGAACCGGGCATCTATGTGCGCGCCGCCGACGACGTGCCGGCCCGCTTCTGGGATATCGGCATCCGGATCGAGGACGACGCCCTGGTCACCGAGGAAGGCTGCGAACTCATCACCCGCGGCGTGCCGGTGCAGGCGCGCGAGATCGAAGCCCTGATGCGCGAATAGCCGCGCGGCCTAGAACACGTAGCCGTCGAGCCAGCCCATGGCGATCCAGGTGTAGACCACGACCATCGCGACGGCGAACATCGACGCAATGGCGCCCACCAGCACCCCGAATATCGCCACCAGCACCGGCCCCCAGCCGGTGCGCGAGACTTGCCCGAGCCCGGGGTTGTAGAGGCGATCGAATTTCTCGTCGGGCATGAGGCTGAACACCACCCCTTCGATGAACCCGTCGATCATGGGAATGAACAGCAGGAAGAACGCCGGATTGTCGTACCAGACCGGAAACCACCGGGTCGCCGCCAGGCACAGGATGGCCGCCAGGGTGACCATCCAGGCGCGGCGGCGCCCCAAATACCACCAGTGCGCGCCGATCCATCCCAATGCGCAGGCCAGCAGGCCCAGGACGATCTTGCTGCGCGGCCGGCGGGCGGCGCCGGGAACGGAAAGGTGTGCCTGCGTCATGTCGGACTGTGAGGAAATCGGGAAAGCGGCGCGTGCCGGACACGGGCATTTTAGGGGCTGGCGCGGCCAAGGGAAGCCCCATGGGGAACGGGTAGAATGCGCTGCATGACTCTGCCCGCCTACGACATCGCCATCCTGGGCGCCGGCCCGGTCGGCCGCGTGCTGGCCCTGCTGCTGGCGCGCCTGACGCCGCAGCCGCGGCGCATTGCCCTGCTGCAGGGCGGCGCGGGCCTGCCTCCGACGCCGGCGGGCACGGTCGGCCCGGCCGCCGACCCGCGCGTGCTGGCGCTGAACCACGGCAGCCGGGTGCTGCTCGAATCGCTGCGCGCCTGGCCGGCCCATGCCGCCGAGATCCGCCATATCCACGTTTCGCAGCGCGGCCGCCTCGGCCGCACGGTCATCGACCGCGAGGACTTCGACGTGCCGCAACTGGGCAACGTGGTCGCCTACGCGGCCCTGCATGCGCAACTGGAACAGGCGGTGCAGGACTGCGGCGTCACGGTGTTGTCCGGCCCGCCCGCCCGCGTCGACGGCCAGGACGCCGAGGGCCTGACGGTGCGCCAGGGCGACGCCGCGCTGCATTGCCGGCTGGCCGTCCAGTGCGATGGCGCCGGGGGCAGCGACGTGCGGCGCGACTATGCCCAGCACGCGGTATTGACCAGCGCCCACGCCACGCTGCCGCGGCCCGGCTGGGCCTGGGAGCGCTTTACCAACGAAGGCCCGCTGGCCATGCTGCCGCACCCGCAGACGCCGGATGCCTACTCGGTCGTATGGTGTTGCGCGCCGCCGCGCGCCCAGCGGCTGGCCGGCCTGGACGACGACGCGTTCTCGCGCGAACTGACCGAGGCGTTCGGCACCCGGCTGGGACGCCTGCGCAGCGCGGCGCCGCGCCACGTTTTCCCGCTGGAGCTCAAGGCGCGCCACGCGCAGGCGCACGGCCGCCTCGCCACGATAGGCAACGCCGCCCAGACCCTGCACCCGGTAGCCGGCCAGGGCCTCAACCTGGGGCTGCGCGACGCCGCGCAATTGGCCCACGCCCTGCCCGATTGGCTGGCCGCCCCGCAGGCCGACCCATCCCCCCTGCTGGCCGCCTTTGCCCGCACCCGGCTGGCCGATCGCTGGGTGACCGCCGGCCTGACCGACCTGATGCCGCGCATTTTCGCCACCGGCCTGGCCCCGGTCGAACACGCCTGCGGACTGGCCTTGCTGGGGCTGGATATCGCCGCGCCATTGCGCGCGCCGCTGGCTCGCCACCTGTTGCAAGGCCTCAGGGTCTGACCCTGGAACAGGGGCCGCGCGACCCGGAAAAATGGGGATGGACGCAAGGCGGTTAAAATGTGCGCATGCGCATCGGCCCTTGGTCCCTTCCCAACAACGTTCTGGTCGCCCCCATGGCCGGGGTGACGGATCGTCCCTACCGCCAGCTCTGCAAGCGGCTGGGGGCGGGCTATGCCGTCTCGGAAATGGCCGCCAGCAACCCGCGGCTGTGGGACAGCGTCAAGACCTCGCGCCGCTTGAACCATGAAGGCGAGATAGACCCCATTTCGGTGCAGATCGCCGGCGCTGACCCCACGATGATGGCAGAAGCCGCCGCCTTCAATGTCGCCAGGGGCGCCCGCATCATCGACATCAACATGGGCTGCCCGGTGAAGAAGGTGTGCAACGTGGCGTCGGGCTCGGCGCTGCTGCGCCACGAAGACCTGATCGCCCGCATCCTGGAGGCCGTGGTGGCCGCCTGCGCGCCGCTGGGCGTGCCGGTGACGCTCAAGACCCGCACCGGCTGGGACCGCGAGCATCGCAACGCCTTGCGGGTGGGCCGGCTGGCCGAACAGGCGGGCATCGCCGCCCTGACCCTGCATGGCCGCACCCGCGCCGACCTGTACACCGGACAGGCCGAGTACGACACGATACGGGCCGTCAAGGCCGAACTGAAGATTCCCGTCATCGCCAACGGCGATATCGATTCGCCCGAGAAAGCGCGCCAGGTCCTGGATTACACTGGCGCCGACGCCGTCATGATCGGCCGGGCCGCGCAGGGGCGTCCCTGGATATTCCGGGAGATCGACCATTACCTGCGCACCGGCGCCAGGCTGGCGCCGCCGTCTTACGGCGAGATGCGCGACCTGCTGCTCGAACACCTGGACGACCACTACCGCTTCTATGGCGAGCACACCGGCGTACGCACGGCGCGCAAGCATATCGGCTGGTACCTGGACGACCTGCCGGGCGCGGCCGCGTTCTGCGCCCGCATGAACCAGATCGACAACACGCGCGAGCAATGGCGCGCGGTGGCCGACTGGTTCGACACCATTTTGCGCGAAGGCCGCGACCAGCAGGCCTTTGTGGCGCAACCCCTGCTGGCGGCATGACCGCCAGTCACCACCAACATAAAAACACTCTGCACTCAAAATGAGCAAGAAAGATGTCCTGGAAGAATGCGTGCGCGCCAGCCTGGAGCGCTATTTCGAAGACTTGGGCGACTCCGAGCCCCACGACATGTGGGACATGGTGATGCGCTGCGTGGAGCGCCCGGTCCTCGAAGTGGCCCTGGAACGTTCCGGCGGCAACCAGTCGCGGGCATCGGAAATGCTCGGCATCACGCGCAACACCCTGCGCAAGAAGCTGCTGGCGCACAACATCCAGCCGTAGAACATCGCCCTTTTCCCATATCCCGCGCCCTGCTCGCCCGCGACGGCGGCGCCCCACCTGCCTGCTGACATGAAAATCGAAACCGCCCTGCTCTCGGTGTCCGACAAGACCGGCATCGTCGAATTCGCCCGCGCCCTGGCCGCCCGCGGCGTGCGCCTGCTGTCGACCGGAGGAACCGCCCGCCTGCTCTCCGAAGCCGGCCTGGCCGTCACCGAGGTCGCCCAGCACACCGGTTCGCCGGAAATCCTGGAAGGCCGCGTCAAGACGCTGCATCCCAAGATCCACGGCGGCCTGCTGGCGCGGCGCGACAGCGCCGAGCACATGGATACGATCGCCGCCTGCGGCATCGATCGCATCGACATGCTGGTGGTCAACCTGTATCCGTTTCGCGAAACCGTGGCCAAGCCCGACTGCACCTTCGCCGACGCCATCGAGAACATCGACATCGGCGGTCCGGCCATGCTGCGCGCCGCCGCCAAGAACCACGGCACCGACGCCGGCGGGGTGACGGTCGTGATCGATCCGGCCGACTACTCGCGCGTGCTGGCCGAGATGGACCAGTGCGGCAGCACCTCGTACGCGCTGCGCCTGCAGCTGGCGGCCAAGGTCTACAGCCACACCGCCGCGTACGACGGCGCCATCGCCGCCTACCTGACCAGCCTGGCCGAAGCCGCGCCGGCCCAGGACGCGGTGCCCGCGCGCAACGAATGGCCCGGCACCCTGACCATCCAGGTGCGCCAGGAGCAGGCACTGCGCTACGGCGAGAATCCGCACCAGACCGCCGCGTTCTACGTCGACGCGCAGCGTCCGGCCGGCCTGCTGGGCAACTATCGCCAGCTGCAGGGCAAGGAGCTGTCGTACAACAACATCGCCGACGCGGACGCGGCCTGGGAATGCGTGCGCAGCTTCGACAGCACCGCCTGCGTCATCGTCAAGCACGCCAACCCGTGCGGCGTGGCGATCGGCGACAGCGCGCTGCACGCCTACCAGCAGGCGTTCAAGACCGACCCGACCTCGGCCTTCGGCGGCATCATCGCCTTCAACCGCCCGGTCGACGCCGCCACCGCCGAAGCGGTCAGCGGCCAGTTCCTGGAAGTGCTGCTGGCCCCCGCGTACGACGGCGCGGCGCTGGCCATCCTGGCGGCCAAGAAGAACGTGCGCGTGCTGGAAGTGCCGGCCGGCCCGGGCCAGAACGCCTTCGACGTCAAGCGCGTGGGCGGCGGCTGGCTGGTGCAGAGCCCGGACGCCTACAACGTGCCGCGCGACGCGCTGAAAGTGGTCAGCAAGCGCCAGCCCACCGAGCAGGAAATGAACGACCTGGCGTTCGCCTGGAAGGTCGCCAAATACGTCAAGTCCAACGCCATCGTGTTCGTGGGCGGCGGCATGACGCTGGGCGTGGGCGCCGGCCAGATGAGCCGCATCGACTCGGCCCGCATCGCCTCGATCAAGGCCGAGAACGCCGGCCTGACCCTGCGCGGTTCGGCGGTCGCCTCGGATGCCTTCTTCCCCTTCCGCGACGGCCTGGATGTGGTGGTGGCCGCGGGCGCGACCTGCGTCATCCAGCCCGGCGGCAGCGTGCGCGACGACGAAGTGATCGCGGCGGCGGACGAGCATGGCATCGCCATGGTCCTGACCGGCACGCGCCACTTCCGCCACTGATGCGCGTACTCGGCATCGACCCCGGCCTGCGCCGTACCGGCTTTGGCGTCATCGATGCCGAGGGCATGCGCCTGCGCTACGTCGCCAGCGGGACCATCGTGGTTCCGCCGGCGCTGTCGCTGCCCGAACGCCTGAAGGTCATCCTCGACAACCTGCGCGAAGTCGCGCGCGAGACGCGGCCCGACGTGGCCGCGCTGGAAATCGTCTTTCTCAACACCAACCCGGCCTCGACGCTGCTGCTGGGGCAGGCGCGCGGCGCGGCCCTGTGCGCGCTGGCCGACAGCGCGCTGGATGTGCACGAGTACACCGCGCTGCAGATCAAGAAGGCTGTCGTGGGCACCGGCCGCGCGGCCAAGGAACAGGTGCAGATGATGGTGCAGCGCCTGCTGTCGCTGGACGGCACGCCCGCGCCCGACTCGGCCGACGCCCTGGCCTGCGCCATTTGCCATGCCCACGTCGGCCCGCTGCACGACAGGCTGGACCGCCTGGGTACGGCCGCGCAACTGGGCAGCCGCCCGCGCCTGCGCAACGGCCGCCTGGTGAGCTGAACGCGTCGCGGCGGCGCTGCGTATAGAATGCGGGCAAACGCCGCCGCCGTGGCGGCGCCCTCATCCTGGCCTGTCACCCCATGATCGGACGCATTACCGGAACCCTCATCGAGAAGTCGCCTCCCGTCGTCTGTGTCGACGTCAACGGCGTGGGCTATGAAATCGATGTCCCCATGAGCACCCTGTACGCGCTGCCCGAGACCGGCGCGCGGGTCACCCTGTTCACCCACCTGGTGGTGCGCGAGGATGCGCAACTGCTGTACGGGTTTGGCAGCAGCGCAGAGCGCAGCACGTTCCGCGAACTGATCAAGGTGACGGGCATCGGCGCGCGCACCGCGCTGGCGGTCCTGTCGGGGCTTTCGGTGGCCGAGCTGTCGCAGGCCATCACGCTGCAGGAAACCGGGCGTCTCACGCGCGTGCCGGGCATCGGCAAGAAGACCGCGGAGCGCCTGCTGCTGGAGATGCGCGGCAAGCTGGGCGCGGACATCGGCGCCACCCCGCACGCGGCCAGCGGTCACCAGAGCGATATCCTCAACGCGCTGCTGGCGCTGGGCTACTCCGACAAGGAATCCCAGGCGGCGCTCAAGAAGCTGCCCGAGGGAGTGGAGGTGTCGGAAGGCATCCGCCTGGCGCTCAAGGCGCTGGTCCGCTAGGGCCGGCGGGCAGCGCCCCTAGCGCCGCGCCAGGTAGGCCGGCGCGACCGCCTCCAGCGCGGCGGGCGGCGCGGCCAGCCCCGAGGACGCCGCGCCGCTGGCCACGTTGTCGCGTGTCAGCGAATCGAGATTGTCGCGCGAGACCAGCGGGTCGCCCGGCAGGCACTCGAACAACAGCGCCTGGATCCGGCCCAACGCCATGGGCATTTCGCATACCGGCCGCGGATGGCCGCTCCAGAGCGCGCACAAGCGCACGATTTCACCCAGGGTGTAGACCTGCGGGCCGCACAGTTCGTAGATCTTGCCGGCCGTATGGCCGTTGGCCAGCGCCGCCATCATGGCGTCGGCCACGTCGCCTACATAGACCGGCTGCATGCGCGAACGCGCGCCGGCCAGCGGCAGGACGGGAAACAGCCGCGCCAGCCGCGCGAACATCCGGGTGAAGTTGTCGTCGGGGCCGAACACCACCGACGGCCGGAACAGCGTCCAGCCGCCCGTGGCGCCGAACACGCGCTGGATGGCGGCCTCGCCGTCGCCCTTGGAGCGCAGGTACATGCTGGGGCCGCCGCTATCGGCGCCCAGCGCGCTGACGTGCAGCATGCGCGCCACGCCGTTGCGCACGCAGGCCTGGGCAATGCGCTCCGGCAGCAGCACGTGCGCGCGGGCGAAGCCGGCGCCGTAGGGACGGCCGCGGCCGCCATGCAGCACGCCCACCAGGTTGACGACCGCGTCGCACCGGTGCATGAGCCGGTCCAGCTCGGCGTCGTCGTGCACGTCCGCTTCGATCAGGGTGACCGTGGGCAGCACCTGCAGGTCCCGCCCCTTGTTGTAGCGGCGCGTCGGCACCAGGACCTTGTGCTCCTGCGCGGCCAGGCGCGCAACCAGATGACGGCCGATGAAGCCGGTTCCGCCGATGACAAGGATACGCATCGCGCAGCCCCCTGTTGCATCATTGTCGACCGGCCCATTCTGCCCTGCCCCGGTCGCGCCCGCAAGGGCGCGCCCTCAGTCGGCCAGCAGGCGCGCGTAGGCCGGCAGGTCGACGTTGCCGCCGCTGATGATGACGCCGACGCGCTTGCCGGCCGCCGCGGGGACGCGTTTGCGCAACGCGGCGGTGGCGGCCAGGCAGCCGGTGGGCTCGACCACCATTTTCATGCGCTCGGCGAAGAACCGCATGCTTTGCACCAGTTCGGCATCGCTGACGGTCAGGATGTCCGCCACATGCTGCCGGATGACGGCGAAAGTCAGCAGGCCGAGGTGTGTCGTGACCGCACCGTCGGCAATCGACTTGGGCGCGGCGATGGTGACGATCTCGCCCTTGCGCAAGGATTGCTGGCCGTCGTTGCCGGCCTCGGGCTCGACGCCGTAGACGCGGCAGGCCGGGCTGAGGGCCCGCGCCGCCAGGGCCGAGCCCGACAGCAGGCCGCCCCCGCCCAGGCAGACGAACAGGTAATCGAGCTCGCCGACCTCGTCGAACAGCTCCTTGGCCGCGGTCCCCTGCCCGGCGATCACGTCGGCGTGGTCGTAGGGCGGGATCAGCGTGGCGCCGGTTTCTGCCTGCAGCCGGCGCGCGATGGCCTCGCGATCCTCGCTGTAGCGGTCGTAGGTGACGATCCGGCCACCGTAGCCCTCGGTGGCCGCGCGCTTGGCCGCCGGCGCGTCCCGCGGCATGATGATGGTGGCCTGCACGCCCTGCAGGCGCGAGGCCAGGGCGATGGCCTGGGCGTGGTTGCCCGACGAAAATGTCACCACGCCGGCGCGACGCTGCTCGGGCGTCAGGCGGGCGATGGCGTTGTAGCCGCCGCGGAACTTGAACGCCCCCATGCGCTGGAAGTTCTCGCACTTGAAAAAGACCTGCGCGCCGGCGATGGCGTCGGCGGTGGCCGAGGTCAGCACGGGGGTGCGATGCGCCACGCCAGCCAGCGTGGCGGCGGCCTGTTCGACATCGGCATAGGTGGGCAATTGGGGCTGCATGGGGAATCCTCGATGGGCGGACTGCGATTGCCGCATCATATCGCTATCGCCGCCGCCCAGCGGGCGCAAGGCTTGCCCGGGTGGTGTACGATGCCTTTCGCGTACGCCCAGATCCAAAGTTATGGCCATTCAGTCCGATTCGCTCTCCTCCCTGCCCGATTCTCCCCGCATCGTCGCGCCCCAACCGGTGTCGCCCAACGAGGAGTCGATCGAACGCGCCCTGCGGCCCAGGGCGCTGGAAGAATACGTCGGCCAGCAGCGCGCCCGCGAACAGCTGGAGATCTTCATCGCCGCCGCGCGCAAGCGCGGCGAGGCGCTCGACCATGTCCTGCTGTTCGGCCCGCCGGGCCTGGGCAAGACCACCCTGGCGCACATCATCGCGCACGAAATGGGCGTGCAGTTGCGCCAGACCTCCGGCCCCGTGCTGGAGCGCCCGGGCGACCTGGCGGCGCTGCTGACCAACCTGGAACGCAACGACGTCCTGTTCATCGACGAGATCCACCGCCTGTCGCCGGTGGTCGAGGAAATCCTCTATCCCGCGCTGGAAGACTTCCAGATCGACATCCTGATCGGCGAGGGCCCGGCCGCGCGCAGCGTCAAGCTGGACCTGCAGCCCTTCACGCTGGTGGGCGCCACCACCCGCGCCGGCATGCTGACCAATCCGCTGCGCGACCGCTTCGGCATCGTGTCGCGCCTGGAGTTCTACAACACCGACGAACTGGCCCGCATCGTCACGCGCAGCGCCGGCCTGCTCAACGCCGAAATCACCACCGACGGCGCGCACGAAGTGGCGCGCCGCTCGCGCGGCACGCCACGCATCGCCAACCGCCTGCTGCGGCGCGTACGCGACTATGCGCAGGTCAAGGCACACGGCGTGATCGACCAGGACGCGGCGGGCCGCGCGCTGGCCATGCTGGACGTGGACCCGCAAGGCCTGGACGTCATGGACCGCAAGCTGCTCGAAGCCATCGTGCACAAGTTCGACGGCGGCCCGGTCGGCGTGGACAGCCTGGCGGCGGCGATCGGCGAAGAGCGCGACACCATCGAAGACGTCATCGAGCCCTATCTGATCCAGCACGGCTACCTGCAGCGCACGCCGCGCGGCCGCACCGCCACGCTGACGACCTGGCGCCACCTGGGGCTGAGCCCGCCGGCCGCGGCGGGCGGCGGCACGGGCGAGCTGTTCAGCAAGTAGGCGCCGCTACGGGCGCTGCACGCAGCGCAGGATTTCCTCGCCGTAGGCTTGCAGCTTGCGCGCCCCCACGCCGCTGATGTGGCTGAGATCGTCCAGCGACTCCGGCCGGGCCAGCGCGATCTCGCGCAGGGTGGCGTCGTGGAAGATCACATAGGCCGGCACCCCGTTGCTCTTGGCCACCTCGCCGCGCCAGCTGCGCAGCGATTCGAACACCGGCTTGGCCTCGGCCGGCAGGTCGATGGGATCGGGCCGCGCGCGGGCGCCCGCGCGCGAGCCGCGCGGCTTTTTCTCGGCCTCGCGGCGCAGCATGAGCTGATGTTCGCCCTTGAGCACGGCGCGGCTGCCCTCGGTCAGCGCCAGGGTGCCGAAACCTTCGTGGTCGACCGCCAGCAGGCCCTGGGCCAGCAACTGGCGCAGCACGCCGCGCCAGGCATTCTCGGACAGATCGGCACCCACCCCGAATACGCTCAGGGTTTCGTGGCCGTGCTGGCGCGTGCGGTCGGTGCTCTTGCCGCGCAGGATATCGATGATGTGGCCGGCGCCGTAGCGCTGGCCGCGCTCCTTCCACAGGCGGTAGACGGCCGACAGCACTTTCTGCGCGGCGACCGTGCCGTCCCAGGCCTGCGGCGGCTCGAGGCAGACGTCGCAGTTGCCGCAGGCCGTGATGGTCTGCCCGAAGTAGGCCAGCAGGCGCACGCGCCGGCATTCGACCGTTTCGCACAGGCCCAGCATGGCGTCGAGCTGCTGGCCGAGCCGGCGCCGGTAGGCGTCGTCGCCCGGCGACTCGTCGATCATGCGGCGCTGCTGCACCACGTCCTGCAGGCCATAGGCCAGCCAGGCCGAGGCCGGCAGGCCGTCGCGGCCGGCCCGGCCGGTTTCCTGGTAGTAGCCTTCGACCGACTTGGGCAGGTCGATATGCGCCACGAAACGCACGTCGGGCTTGTCGATGCCCATGCCGAAGGCGATGGTGGCCACCATGACGATGCCGTCCTCGCGCAGGAAGCGCGCCTGGTTGGCGGCGCGCACCGCCGGGCTCAGGCCGGCGTGGTAGGGCAAGGCGTTGACGCCATTGGCGCACAGGAAATCGGCGGTCTCCTCGACGCGGGCGCGCGACAGGCCGTACACCACGCCCGATTCGCCTTCGTGCTCGCTGCGGATGAGATCCAGCAGCTGGCGCCGCACTTCGTTCTTCTCGACGATGCGGTAGCGGATATTGGGACGGTCGAAGCTGGCCACGAAGTGGCGGGCCTCGTCCAGGGCCAGGCGCTGTGCGATCTCGCTGCGCGTGGCCGCGGTGGCGGTGGCGGTCAGCGCGATGCGCGGCACCTCCGGCCAGCGCTCGTGCAGCATCGACAGCCCGAGGTATTCGGGGCGGAAATCATGCCCCCATTGCGACACGCAGTGCGCCTCGTCGATGGCGAACAGGGCGATGCGCCCGCGCTCGAGCAATTGCAGGCAGCGGTCGGTCAGCAGGCGTTCCGGCGCCACGTAGAGCAGGTCCAGCTCGCCGGCCAGGAATGCCTGCTCGACTTCGCGCGCCACGCGCCAATCCTGGGTGGAATTGAGAAACGCGGCCCGCACCCCCAGCTCGGTCAGGGCGTCGACCTGGTCCTGCATCAGGGCGATCAGGGGCGAAACCACGATGCCGGTGCCTTCGCGCACCAGCGCGGGCACCTGGTAGCACAGCGACTTGCCGCCGCCGGTAGGCATCAGCACCAGCGCGTCGCCGCCGCCGATGACGTGCTCGACGATGGCTTGCTGGTCGCCGCGGAAGGATTCGTAACCGAAAACGCGCGCAAGCACGCCCAGGGCGCGCGGGTCAGACATGGGTAGCAGGCAGATGCATCATGGCGGGGATTTTAAGCCCCAGCGCCGGCCTGTCCTAATCGCCCCGGCGGCCGGCTAGAAACCCAGCCAGCGCCCGCGCATGAAGGCGTCCACCGGCATGCTGATATTGGCCCGCATTTCGTAGTCGCCGGAAATGACGTCGCGGTCCGCGCCCACCGCGAACTTCACGCTGGGCGCCAGCAGCATGCTGTGCTGCAGGCCGAAGCGCCGTTCGGTGACGCTGTCCGAGCCCAGGCCGCTGGCCTGGTAGGTGCCGCTCAGCGTGCCCCACCCGCTGATCGGCACGCCGGCCGACAGCGTATTGCGCATCTGCCGATGGGCGATGCCGCCGTCCTGGAAGCTGGCCAGGTCGCCGAACCCGGCGCCCACCTCCTCGGTCGCCACGCCCAGCGTGACCGCGTCGTCGGCCAGGTTGACGTTGTAGCCGAACCGGTAGCGCCAGGCGTTGACCGCGTCGAAGGTGCTCTGGGTGGCGCCGACCTGGAAGGTGCCCAGCTCGCCCGCCGCGTAGGTGGTGCCCACGCCGCGCGTGGTGAGCGAGGGCGCCGACTGCATCTGCCCTTCCAGCGTCAGGCTCGGAGTCAGCCCATAGCGGACCATGCCGCTGCCCGCCGAGGCGCCGTAGTCGACCGCGCCCGAGGTGGCGGCCGGATCCATGTTGTTCAGGCGCCCGAACACCGACGAGTATCCCAACTGCCCCTCGGGCAGCAGCCCGCCGGGCGCGAGCCGGTCGCTGAGCTGCACGCCGCCGATCGGCGCCGTGCTGCCCCAGCCCGGCGCCTTGGAAACGAGGTTGCCCATGGCCAGCGAGGGGCCGGTCACGGGCCGGTAGACCCAGCTACGGTCGCCATAGCTGACGGTGGGCACGGCGCTGACGGAGGAAAACCAGGGCCTGCGCGGCTGGGCCACGCCGGTCATGAGGTAGACCGAGCGGTTGCCCGTCAGGTCGTCGGTTTCGAGGCCGAAGGCGTAGTTCGGCTCGGCGGGAGGCACATCGGGGAACAAGTCCTCGCAGCCCGGCGGCATGCTGGCGGGTACGTCGGCGTCGGCAGCCGGCAGCGGCACGGCGGGCTCGTGTCCGACGGCCGGCGCGGCCGCGTGCACCGAGGCGTCGGCACCGGTCTCCGCCGGCAGCATGCGGCAGGGTTCGGGAATGGCGCGCTCCTGCAGCACCGGCGCCGGCGCGACCGGCCGGGAGCTGGCCGGCGCCAGCACGGAGATGCCGTAGCGGGCGACGTCGTCGGCCGCGCGCGCATAGGCCCGCCCGGCGGGCCGGGGGGCCGTCGCCTCGGACGGGGTGGTGTCGGTCGCGGCGGGCTCGGGACCGGCCTGAAGGCCTGCGGGGGCCCTGGATATATCCGGCTGGTCGGGCATGGCGCAGGCCGCCAGCGCCATGTTGCCGGCCAGGGCAGCGGCCACCGCCACGCGCGAGACGCCCCTGTGTTCACGTTCGCAGGCAAGCATCACGCGAACCAGTGTAGAAATTCCCGAGCGAGGCATCTGTAAACTTTCTTGATAAATCGGCACGGGAACTGACCCGGCGCGGCGGCCAATGGGCCTTATTCTACGTCCGCGCCCGCCGGCTTCGCCGGCGCTGTCCGTTTCAGTCGATTTCCCGCCCCTTGCGGCGCCCGAGGCACCGCGTCACTATGCGAACATGGACAATCCTCATACCAAGCTGCTGGTCGTCGACGACGATCCCGCCTTGCGGCAACTGCTGGCCGACTACCTCAACCGGCACGGCTACGACACCCTGCTGGCGCCCGACGCCAGCGACCTCGCCGCGCGCATCACGCGCTACGCCCCCGACCTGCTCGTCCTGGACCGCATGCTGCCGGGCGGCGACGGCGCCGATGCCTGCCGCCGCCTGCGCGACCAGGGCGAAGACATCCCCGTCATCCTGCTGACCGCGCGCGACGAAGCCGTGGACCGCATCATCGGCCTGGAAGCCGGCGCCGACGACTACCTCGGCAAGCCCTTCGATCCGCGCGAGCTGCTGGCGCGCATCGAGGCCGTGCTGCGGCGCAAGCGCGGTCCCTCGGCCCTGACCAAGGACGCCCCGGTCAGTTTCGGCCCCTTCGTCTTCGATCCTGCCACGCGGCAATTGCTGCGCGATGACACGCCGGTCAAGCTGACCGGCGGCGAAATCAACCTGCTCGAAGCGCTGGTGCGCAATGCCGGCAAGCCGTTGTCGCGCGAACGCCTGCTGGCGCTGGCGCGCGACGACGACGGCGGCGAACGCAACGACCGCGCCATCGATATCGCCATCCTGCGGCTGCGGCGCGCCATCGAGGAAGACCCGAAGCAGCCGCGCTGGATCCAGACCGTGTGGGGCATCGGCTACCGGTTTTCGCCCTGATGAAACTGCCCCGCCTGCCGGCGCCGCGCTCGCTGCGCATGCGCCTGATCCTGCTGGTGCTGGGTTCGGTCCTGCTGGCGCAGGCCGCCACGCTGGCCACGGTGTCCTATTTCCGGCACAAGTTCATGGAAGACGTGGCGATCGACTACATCGCCACCACCATCCGCACCTTGCGCGCCTCGCTGTCGCAGGTGCCGACCGACGAGCGCGCGGAGTTCGTGCGCCAGGCCTCCGGCAACCAGTGGCGGCTCTGGTCGCGCTCGCTGCCGGCCGACGCGCGGCTGCAGCGCTGGCATCGCGGCCCCCTGGAAGACGAGGCCGAGCGCGAGCGGATGCGGCGCGAGTACGAACGCCGCCACCCGCCGCCCGACGACATCCGGCGCGACCTGCGCGGCCTGGTCAGCGAACTCAACGAACGCCTCAGCGACGGCACGCGCGTGGCGCTGTCGCGCGGCCCGCGACCGGAAATCTTCATCTCGCTGGCGCCCAGCCCCTCGCCCGACGACGCACCGCCGCTGCGCGAATGGCTGGTGATCCCGCTCGAACGCCTGGACCCGCCCGTCGCCACCCCGTTGATCGCATTCTGGGTCGGCGGCATCGGGCTGGTCCTGCTGCTGGCCGCCTGGTTTTCGTGGCACATCACGCGGCCGCTCACGCGCCTGGCCGATGCCGCGGACCAGCTGGCCGCCGGCCAGCCCCAGCGCGTCGAGCCCTCGGGGCCGCACGAGACACGCGTGCTGGGCGAGCGCTTCAACGCCATGCTGGACGCGCTGGCCGAGTCCGACTCGGTGCGGCGCACGCTGCTGTCAGGACTGCCGCACGACCTGAAAGGGCCGTTGTCGCGCATGTGGCTGCGCATCGAGATGGCCGACGACCCGGCGCTCAAGGAAGGCTTGCGCAAGGACCTGCAGGACATGCAGCACATGGTCGACCAGTTCATCGGCTTCGTGCGCGGCACCGACCCGGCCGCCTACCGCTATGCGCCGCTGGCGCTGGGCGAATGGCTGGCCGAGCGCACAGGCGCATGGCAGGGCGCGGGCACCGACATCCGCCTGCAGGCGCCCGACCATGGCGCGCTGGGCATACAGGGGGACGCGGTGGCGCTGGGCCGCCTGCTGGACAACCTGATCGGCAACGCCCTGCACCATGGCGCGCCCCCGGTCGAGGTCAGCCTGCGGCGCGAGGCGGACATGGCGGTGCTGGAAGTGTCGGACCACGGACCCGGCATCGCACCCGAGCGGCGCACCGAGGCGCTGCGGCCCTTCGCGCGGCTGGACGACGCGCGTACGCGCACCGGCAACGTCGGCCTGGGCCTGGCGCTGGCCGAGGCCATCGCGCGCGCCCACGGCGGCGAGCTGGAATTGCGCCAGGCCCCCTCGGGCGGCCTGCTGGTGCGCATTACCTTGCCGCTCGCGGCCGGCTGAACCCGCTCGCCGGCCGCGCCGTCAGGCGCCCGGCGGCGGCAAGAGCGGCACCGGCCGGCGTTCCTTGCCGAACACGGAACGGTACGCCAGGATGTTGAATACCAGCACCACGGGCACCCCGATCACGGTGCCGGCCAGCACCAGCCGCATCGAATCCAGCGCGCCGCTGCCGTCCCAGATGGTCATGTCGTCGAGGATCAGGTACGGGAAGAAGCTGTAGGCCAGGCCGCACAGCATCAGTACGAACAGCATCACGCACAGGACGAATGGCAGCCAGCTGAACCCGTCGGCCTTGCCCGGCAGCCGCGCCAGCAGCATCTCGGCCGCCACGAAGCCCAGCAGCATGAGGGCCCAGACCATGGCGGCCACGCCCAGGTGGGCCGTATTGCTCCATTTGTAGAAGATGCCGGCGTTGGCCAGCCCCAGCGTCACGGCGATGGCCACCATGCCGGCGGCGGTCCAGCGGATCGAGTGCCGCGCCCAGCCGGCGGCGCGCCGCTGCAGTTCGCCATCGACCCGCATGACCAGCCAGCACGCGCCCAGCAGCGCATACGCCGCCATGGCGCACAGCCCGACGAAGAAGGCGAACCAGCCGTAGCCGGCGTCGGCCTGGTAGTCGGTGGCGATGCGCCCCAACACCATGCCCTGGCCCAGCGCGGTCAGGAGCGACCCCACCCAGAACCCGAAGATCCAGCGCGGCTTGATCTCGGTGCGGGCGCGGATGCGGAACTCGAACGACACGCTGCGCAGCACCATGCCCAGCGCCATCACGGTCAATGGCCCGAACAGCTTGCCCAGCACCACTCCCCAGGCGAACGGGAACGCCGAGACGAACAGCCCCAGCCCCAGCAGCGGCCAGAACTCGTTGGCATCGCGCCAGGGGCTGAGCAGGCCCATCATGCGGCCACGTTCTTCCGAGGGGGCCAGCTGCAGCAGCAGTCCGACGCCGATGTCGAATCCGTCGAGCACGATGCCGGCGGCCATCAGCAGCAGCAACAGTCCGACGAAGACCAGCGGCATCCAGAAGGAGGGGTCGTCGGGGCTCAGGCCCAGCGAGGCGGCCAGGGTCGCGATCATGAGGATCC
The DNA here is from genome assembly GCF_002119705.1 of Bordetella genomosp. 6. Lineage (NCBI taxonomy): Bacteria > Pseudomonadati > Pseudomonadota > Betaproteobacteria > Burkholderiales > Alcaligenaceae > Bordetella > Bordetella genomosp. 6. Next base: position 1,017,981 of record NZ_CP021107.1, on the reverse strand, counting down.
TCCGGTCTTGCGCACGGGCACCACGCCATAGCGCGCGGCATGGAACAGCATGCCCACGAACGCGGCCAGCAGCACCGCGTACAGCGCGATATGGCCGGCCAGGCTGTAGAGCAGCGCGGGCGTGGTCACCGGCCCCAGCACTTCGGACTGGGTCACGGCGCGGTTGACGGCATACGGCTGCATGCCGGCCAGGTCGTAGCACCAGGTGGCCACGACCCCGAGCGCCCCGGCGAACATCAGCAGCGACAGCACCCGCAGCCACCAGCGCGGCAGGGCCGCCGGATCGAAGCCGCGCCGGCAGGTCAGCGCCAGGGTGGCGCACGAAGCCGCCAGCATCAGCAGGCCCAGCCCCAGCGCCAGCCGCAGGGACCAGAACGTGAACGCCACGGGCGGTTGCATGCCGGAGAACTTGTCCAGGCCCAGGTAGCCGGCCGTAGCGTCGCGGTGCAGCCAGCGTCCGCCCTCCCCGGCCAGCGAGACCGCGGCCAGGTTGGCCTGGGCGCGGGCGCTGGGCCAGCCGAATACCACCAGCTCGGGCTCGGCGCCGCTGTGCCAGAAGCCCGCCGCCGCGGCGGCCTTGGCCGGTTGCAGGCGCGCCGTGACCTCCCCCATGCCGGCGGCCACCGGCCCCAGCAGCAGCGATGCCAGCAGCGCGACCGCCAGACCGGCGCGAAAGGCGTGGCGCTCGCCGTCGTCCAGCGGGCGGCGCAGGGCCTGCATGGCGGTCACGCCCAGCATCAGGAACCCGGCCGTCAGGAAGGCGCCCAGCACGGTCAGGCCCATGCGCCAGCCGAACGACGGATTCAGGACCACCGCGCGCCAGTCATATACCTGGTAGCGGCCGTCGATCAGGACCGCGCCGTCAGGCGTCTGCAGCCAGGAGAACAGGGCCAGCACCCAGCCCACCGCCACCAGTTGCCCGATCGCCACCATCAGCACCGCCAGCGTATGGGCGGCGTCGGAGACCCGGCGCTGGCCAAACAGCATCACGCCCAGGAAGCACGACTTGACGATGAAGATGGACAGCACGCCGTAGCCCAGCAACGGGCCGGCCAGGTTGCCGATCTTGTCCATCAGGCCCGACCAGAGGCTGCCCAGCTGGATCAGCACCGGCACCGTGCAGGCCAGCGCCAGCACGAACGCCAGCGCGAAAATGCGTACCCAGAAGCGGTAGGCGGCCGTCCAGCCGGACTGCCCCGACCAGCGGGCGCGCAGCTTGAAGAACAGCAGCAGCCAGGCCAGCGCCAGCGATATCGCCAGGAACAGCGCCAGGAAGCCCAGACTTGCCGTGAACTGCGCGCGTGCCAGCAGGAGTGGAGGGATATTCATGATGGGCGGTAGTTTAGAGCCTGTTTCCGGCATGTGGGGGACAGCTTGCAACAGTGTTTCCGCGCGAACGTGGCAAAATTGACTCTTTGTCGCTGCTTTTTCCTATTCTTTCAGAATGACCCACGCCCCGACGCCGCCCGCCGCCAGCAACTTTCTACGCCCGATCATCGAAGACGACCTGCAAGCGAACCGCTTCCAGGGCAAACTGTGGGCCGGCAAACCCGGCCCGGCCGCGGTGCAGGCGCAGGGGCAGCCCGACCCGGCGCGCATCCGCACCCGCTTTCCGCCGGAGCCCAACGGCTACCTGCACATCGGCCACGCCAAGAGCATCTGCGTGAACTTCGGGCTGGCGCGCGACTACGGCGGCGTCTGCCACCTGCGCTTCGACGACACCAACCCCGAGAAGGAAGAGCAGGAGTACGTCGACGCCATCATCGAGGCCGTGCATTGGCTGGGTTTCGATTGGCAGGCCGATGGCAATGACAACCTGTATTTCGCCAGCGACTACTTCGAATTCATGTACGACTTCGCCGAGGCGCTGGTGCAGGCTGGCCACGCCTACGTCGACGAGCAAAGCGCCGAAGAGATCCGCGCCAGCCGCGGTACGCTGACCGAGCCGGGCACCAACTCGCCGTGGCGCGACCGCCCGACCGACGAGTCGCTGCTGCGCCTGCGCGAAATGCGCGACGGCAAGCATCCCGACGGCAGCCTGGTGCTGCGCGCCCGGATCGACATGGCCTCGCCCAACATCAACCTGCGCGACCCGGTCATGTACCGCGTGCGCCATGCCACCCACCACCGCACCGGCAACGCATGGTGCATCTACCCGATGTACAGCTGGGCCCATCCGGTGGAAGACGCCCTGGAGGGCATCACCCACAGCATCTGCACGCTGGAGTTCGAAGACCAGCGGCCGTTCTACGACTGGATCCTGGCTCGCCTGGCCGAGCTGGGCAAGCTGGCGCGCCCGCTGCCGCACCAGTACGAGTTCGCCCGGCTGAACCTGACCTATGTGGTCACCAGCAAGCGCAAGCTGCTGCAACTGGTGCGCGAAGGCTACGTGGACGGCTGGGACGACCCGCGCATGCCGACGCTGTTCGGCCTGCGCCGGCGCGGCTACACCCCGTCCTCGATCCGGCTGTTCTGCGACCGCACCGCGGTGTCGAAGTCGGATTCGCGCATCGACTACAGCCTGCTCGAGCAGGCTGTGCGCGACGACCTCGACCCGGTGGCGCCGCGCTCGGTGGCGGTGCTGGACCCGCTCAAGCTGGTGATCACCAATTATCCGGAAGACCGGAGCGAGACCTGCTCGGCCCCGCGCAACCCGCACGATCCGCAGGCCGGCATGCGCGAATTCCCGTTCACGCGCGAGCTGTGGATCGAACAGGACGACTTCCGCGAAGAGCCGCCCAAGAAGTATTTCCGCCTGTTTCCCGGCAACACGGTACGGCTGAAGTACGGCTACGTGGTGCGCTGCACCGGCTTTACCAAGGACGAATCGGGCAAGGTCGTGGAAGTGCAGGCCGAATACCTGCCGGACACCAAGAGCGGCACGCCGGGCGCCGACAGCGTCAAGGTCAAGGGCAACATCACCTGGGTGAGCGCGGCCCACGCCGTACCGGCCCAGGTGCACCTGTACGACCGGCTGTTCGCCGACGCGCATCCCGATGGCGGCGACAAGGACTTCCTCGCCTGCCTGAACCCCAACTCCAAGCAGACCGTGCAGGCCTGGCTGGAACCGGGCACCGAGGCCGTCCCGGGCGCCACGTGGCAGTTCGAGCGGCTGGGCTATTTCACGGTCGACAGCAAGGATTCCCGTCCCGAGGCGCCGGTCCTGAACCGCATCGTGACGCTGCGCGACTCCTGGCAGGCGGCCTGACCGCGCGCCGGGACGCTCCACACGGCGCTGGCCGGGTTATCATGCCCGACAATCCGCTGTCGCCGGCCGCCCTCCCTCTCCGGGCCGGCGGCCGGCGCTTCCATTCCAATCCATGAACACTGAATCCCTCGCCCTGGACTTCAAGAGCGCCACGCTCTATGCCATTCGCGTGGTGCTGCACGACGCCGACACCACCCGCCTGCGCGCCGCGCTGGACAAGCGCATGGCCGACGCCGGCAGTTTCTTCGAGAACGAGCCGGTGGTCATCGATGCCACCCGCGTCGATGCGCCGGTGGACTGGCCCGCCCTGCTGCAGGCCCTGGCCGACCACAATCTGCCGCCCATCGGCGTGGTGGCCGAGGGCGCCAACCTGCAGGCCGCCCGCGCTGCCGGACTGGTGCCGGTCGAACTGTCGACCCCCGTGGCCCGCGCTCCCCAGGTGATCGACACGGCGCCGCCCAATGATGTGGCCACGCCGGTGCCGTCCGTGCCCGAGGCGAGCGCCGAGGCCGTGGCCAAGGCCGGCCCGCAAGAAGACGGCGCGGACGACGGGCAGGCCGATGAAGCGCCCGCGCCCAACCCCGAATCGGTGCCGACCCGCGCGGCGCGCGAAACCACCGAGGCCAACCGCCCTACCGCCACACCGCCGCAGTCGTCGTCGGCGCTGGTCATCACCAAGCCCTTGCGCTCGGGCCAGCGCGTCTATGCGCGCCACACGGACCTGATCGTGATCGGCATGGTCAGCCAGGGCGCCGAAGTCATCGCCGACGGCAATGTGCATGTGTACGGCCCGCTGCGCGGCAAGGCCATGGCCGGCGCGCGCGGCGACACCTCGGCGCGCATCTTCACCACGCAGCTCGATGCCGAACTGCTGGCCGTGGCCGGCGTGTACCGGGTGGTGGAAGACAAGCTGGACCGCGCCTTGCACAACCAGCCGGCCCTGGTGCGGCTGGACGGCGACACCTTGCGCATCGAGGCGCTGAAGGGTTGAAGCGACACCAGCAAACGGCACACGACTGCCTACATCTTGTAAGAAGCCTTCATACGCTTTTTGCTTTACGATAACGCGATTTGTACGCACATAAATAAGGGTTCGATCGTCATGACACGTATTGTTGTGGTGACCTCCGGCAAGGGCGGGGTAGGCAAGACCACCACCAGCGCCAGCTTTTCCGCTGGCCTCGCAATGCGAGGCCACAAGACCGCTGTCATCGACTTCGATGTCGGTTTGCGCAACCTGGACCTCATCATGGGGTGCGAGCGCCGCGTCGTATACGACTTCGTCAACGTGATCCAGGGCGAGGCCTCCCTCAAGCAGGCGCTCATCAAGGACAAGCAACTCGAGAACCTGTTCATCCTGCCCGCGTCGCAGACCCGCGACAAGGACGCGCTGACGCAGGAAGGCGTCGAGAAGGTGATCGACGAGCTCAAGGAAATGGGCTTCGACTACATCGTCTGCGACTCGCCAGCCGGCATCGAGGCGGGCGCGCTGATGGCCGCCTATTTCGCCGACGACGCGCTGGTCGTGACCAACCCCGAAGTATCGTCGGTGCGCGACTCCGACCGCATCCTGGGCATCCTGGCCGCCAAGTCGCGCCGCGCCGTGCAAGGCGACGAGCCGGTCAAGGAATACCTGCTGCTGACCCGCTACAACCCCAAGCGCGTCAACGACGGCGAAATGCTGTCGCTGAGCGACATCGAGGATATCCTGCGCATCAAGCTGATCGGCGTGATCCCGGAATCCGAAGCCGTGCTGCAGGCCTCCAACCAGGGCCTGCCCGCCATCCACCTCAAAGATACCGACGTCTCCGAAGCCTACAAGGACGTCGTGGCGCGCTTCCTGGGCGAAGAACGCTCGCTGCGCTTTACCGACTATGAAAAGCCTGGCTTGTTGAAGCGGCTGTTCGGGGGAAAGTAAGCAATGTCCTTCCTGTCGTTTCTGCTCGGTCAGAAGAAGTCCTCGGCCAGTGTCGCCAAGGAACGTCTGCAGATCATCCTGGCCCACGAGCGCGGCCGCGGCGACTCGCCGGACTACCTGCCCCAACTGCAGCAGGAGCTGGTTGCCGTCATTTCGAAGTATGTGAAGATCGACCCCGAGGACATCAAGGTCCATCTCGAACGCCAGGACACCCTGGAAGTGCTCGAGGTCAAGATCGAAATGCCGCAAAACTGAATACTCGGGTGCCTGTCCCCGCACGGGGGACAGGCACCCGCTGAATCTTGCTCCCCGCACGCGGGACAGGCGCCCGCTGAATCTCGTCCCCGCACGCGGGACAGGTGCCCGCTGGATCCACGCTGGCCGCCTCCCCGACGGCGCCTCGGCAGCCACAAAAAACCCGGCCGAAGCCGGGTTTCTCGTTCAGGCGCGGGCGCGGATCTACTTGCCGACCTGGTCGCCGATCACGCCGCCGATGGCGGCGCCGCCGACCGTGCCGAGAATGCCGCCGTTGGTGATCACGGCGCCCGCCACGCCACCCAGTGCGGCACCACCCACGGTGCTCTTCTGGCGGCGGCTCATGCTGTCCCAGGACGAGCAGCCGGCCATGGAAACGGCCAGCAAGGCGGCCATGCAGGCTTTGGAGAGGGTACCGATCTTCATAAAAAGCTCCTATTCTTGTGCCGGGATAGCGCACCAGCAGCGAAGCGAGCGCAACACGCACAAAGCGCGTCCCATGAAACTTAGAGCCTACAGAATCGCAAAATACTGCACCCGATGCTGTTAGGTTTGCCCAGGAATTGTGTCAATGGGTAGGCAATCCCGCCCGGATGCAGGCAGGTTGTTGCCGGAACGCGCGTTCATTTGACCAAACGTAACACGTCGCGAAACTTGGGATGTTCGCAAGTTTCCATCCATTCGAAAATCGCCATCTCGGTGGTGACGATTTCGGCGCCCGCGCCGCGCGCGCGGCGCAAGGCCGCATGGTGGTCGGCCGGCTTGCGCGAGCCGGCCGCGTCCGAGACCAGCAGGGCGCGGTAGCCCTCCTCGCGCAGGCCCAGCACGGTTTGCAGCACGCAGATGTGCGCTTCGCAGCCGGCCACGAGTATGGTCTTGCGGGCCGGCGGCAGCCAGGCGGTGAAACCGGGCTCGCGCGTGGCCGAGAAATGCATTTTCGGGAACCGGGCCTGGATCTGCGTGTCCAGCGGCGCCACCGTGACGCCCAGCATGCGGGCATGGTGTTCGGTGGCCACCACCGGCACATCCAGCAGGCGGGCCGCCTGCGCCAGCTTGTGCGCGGCGGCCAGCACGGCCTGGCCGTCGTGGATGGCGGGCATGAGACGGCCCTGCATGTCCACGATGAGCAGCGTGGCCTGGTTGGCTTGCAGCAATGCGGACATGCGGACCTCCCGTCGCGGCCTTACTTGAGGGCCTTGTAGCGCAGGCGCTTGGGCTTGGCGCCTTCCTCGCCCAAGCGTTGCTTCTTGTCGGCTTCGTACTCCTGGTAGTTGCCGTCGAAGAACACCACTTGCGAATCGCCTTCGAACGCCAGGATGTGGGTGGCGATCCGGTCCAGGAACCAGCGGTCGTGGCTGATCACCATGACGCTGCCCGGGAACTCGAGCAGCGCGTCTTCCAGCGCGCGCAGCGTTTCGACGTCCAGGTCGTTGGACGGTTCGTCCAGCAGCAGCACGTTGCCGCCGGCGATGAGGGTCTTGGCCAGGTGCAGGCGGCCGCGCTCGCCGCCGGACAATTGCCCGACGATCTTGTTCTGGTCGCCGCCCTTGAAGTTGAAGCGGCCCAGGTAGGCGCGCGAAGGCATTTCGAACTTGCCCACGGTCAGCAGGTCGGCGCCGTCGGCCACCGCGTCGAACACGGTCTTGCTGCCCTCGAGCGAATCGCGCGACTGGTCCACGTAGGCCAGCTTGACCGTCTGGCCCAGCTTCACCTCGCCCGAATCGGGCTGCTCGCGGCCGGCCAGCATGCGGAACAGCGTGGACTTGCCCGCGCCGTTGGGGCCGATGATGCCGACGATGGCGCCGGCCGGCACCTTGAAGCTGAGGTCGTCGATCAGCAGGCGGTCGCCATAGGCCTTGCTGACATTGTTGAACTCGATGACTTCATTGCCCAGGCGATCGCCCACCGGAATGAAGATTTCCTGGGTTTCGTTGCGCTTCTGGTACTCGTACGAGGACAGTTCCTCGAAACGCGCGATACGCGCCTTGGCCTTGGCCTGGCGGCCCTTGGGGTTCTGGCGCACCCACTCCAGTTCCTTCTTGATGGTTTTCTGGCGCGCGGACTCGGTGGCCTCTTCCTGCTTGAGGCGGTCTTCCTTCTGCTCCAGCCAGGAGCTGTAGTTGCCTTTCCAGGGAATGCCGTAGCCGCGGTCCAGTTCGAGGATCCACTCCGCCGCGTTGTCGAGGAAGTAGCGGTCGTGGGTCACGGCCACCACGGTGCCCGGGAATTTGTGCAGGAACTGCTCCAGCCATTCCACGCTTTCCGCGTCCAGGTGGTTGGTGGGCTCATCCAGCAGCAGCATGTCCGGCTTGGACAGCAGCAGGCGGCACAGCGCCACGCGGCGCTTTTCGCCCCCCGACAGGTTGCCCACCATCGCATCCCACGGCGGCAGGCGCAGGGCGTCGGCGGCGATTTCCATCTGGTGCTCGATATCGTCGGCGCCGCTGGACGCGGCGGCGGCGATGACGGCCTCCAACTCGGCCTGCTCGGCCGCCAGGGCGTCGAAATCCGCATCCGGCTCGGCGTAGGCCGCATAGACCTCGTCAAGGCGCTGCTTGGCGTTGAAGACGGCGCCCAGGCCCTCTTCCACCGATTGGCGCACCGTATGCGCGGGGTTGAGCTCGGGTTCCTGCGGCAGGTAGCCGATGTTCAGCCCCGGCATGGGGATGGCTTCGCCTTCGATTTCCTTGTCCACGCCGGCCATGATCTTGAGCAGCGTGGATTTCCCCGAGCCGTTCAGGCCCAGTACGCCGATCTTGGCGCCAGGAAAAAAGGAAAGGGAGATGTCGCGCAGGATCTGCCGCTTGGGCGGCACGATCTTGCCGACACGATTCATCGTGTAGACGTATTGGGCCATGGACTCAGGGTCGGAAAAAGACAGTGATATACCGGAACAAGCCTTGATTGTAGGCCGGAACCCGCCGGCCCATGGCGGGCCGCCCGCGGCGGCCTCAGGCGCGGCGCCGCGCAGGGCGCCACTGGGCCAGGCTGACGCCGGCCAGCGCCATCAGGCCGCCGGCGATGTGGTACAGGTGCGGCGTTTCGCCCAGGAAGGCGGCGGCGATCGCGACCGTGACGACCGGCATCAGGTTGAGGAAGATGCTGGCCCGGTTGGGCCCCAGGTAGCGCACCCCCTGCATCCACAGGAACGGCGCGAACAGCGACGGGAAGATGCCCGCATACAGGACCAGCGGGATGTTCTGCGCATTCAGGGGCGAGGCCGGCGCCAGCAGGAAGGCCGGCAACTGGAACACGATGCCGAACAGCACCTGCACGAACAGCGATTGCCACGGCCCGACCGACATCGGCCACTTGCGCAGCAGCACCCCGTAGAGCGCATACGCCAGCGCCGCCAGCCCCATCAGGGCGTCGCCGCGGCTGCCGCCCAGCGCCAGCAGGCGCAGCGGGTTGCCCTCGCCCAGCAGGATGCCCAGCCCCGCCAGCGAGACCACGGCGCCCAGGATGGCCGTGAGCGCCGGCCGTTCGCGCAGCATCAGCGAGCCGACCGCGACCGTCAGCAAGGGGACCATGGCGGTGATGATGCCCATGTTGGTGGCGGTGGTCGTGCCCGCCGCGACGTACATCAGGCCCTGGTACAAGGCCATGCCCAGGCCGCCCAGGACCGCCAGCCTGCCCAGGTTGGGCCGGATCTGCGGCCATTGCCGCAACACCCCGGGCAGGGCGAAGGGCGCCAGCAGCAGGCCGGCCAGCACCCAGCGGTAGAAACCGATGGAAGCCGGCGCGATCACGTCGGCCGCCATTTTGGTCACCACCATGTTGACCGACCAGATCGTCGTCGCCAGCAGGGGAAACGCCATGTGGCGCGGCTGCGGCTGGGCGGCGCCGGGCGGCGGGAGGCTACTGCGCATCGAAAATCCGGAATTGGGGAAACCCCGCGATGTTAGCGCAGGGCCGCCATGCGCCCGGCCGCGGAAAGCGCGACAATACGGGCTGCCTTTTGTTGTCCCACCAGGAATCACCATGTCCGCTTCCGCCCAGCCGCCCGCCTCGCTCACGCATTTCAGTCCCGCCGAACTGGACATGCTGGCCAAGACCGCCGACGCGCTCAGCGCCTATCTGGGCAAGCCGGTGCTGGCCGAAGTCGCGCTCGGCGACGAGGGCACCGAATGGGTCACGTTCGGGGTCGCGCTGGATACCGACGCCGACGAAACCGACGACGCCGCGCCGCATGTACAGATGGGCGGCGCCGGCGCGCGCCTGCTGGGCGGGCGCGGCGGCCTGCCCGACTCCGACACGGAAAGCTATGACTGCCTGTATCTGTGGGCGGTGCAGATTTCGCTCGTCGAGGGCGAGCGTTTCGTCAAGCTGGACCAGGACGGCGACGAATGCGCCTGGTCGGACCAGCTCACCGACGTGCTGCCGTTCGCGCTGAGCGAGGACGAGCTGCCGCCGGACGACGACGAGGACGACGAGGATGACGATGACGGCGCCGACGACGACGGCCCCGGCCACAATGGCGATACACACCGTCACTAAGCGGGCAGGAATCGGGCGGATTTTGCGGTAGTCTGGCTTCTGTCCGGGCGGCCCGTGCAGCAGCCGTCCCGCCAGCCGGCCGGCCCAGGCCGCGCGGCCGATCCGTCGTGAAAGGAGCCCCATGACCTCGACCCCGCCCCCCACGTTCCCCGCCGGCGCCAAGCGCCCCGACCTGGCCAGCCTGACCGCCTACGAGGCCGCGCGCGAGCTGGCCGCCGGCGAAATCAGCAGCGAAGCGCTGACCGCCGCCTACCTGGCCCGCATCGCGGCGCATCCGGAACTCAACGCCTTCATCACGGTGGACGCCGACGGCGCGCTGGCGCGGGCGCGCGCCTGGGACGCGGCGCGCGCCGCGGGCGCGGCCGCGCAGCCGCTGGGCGGCGTGCCCGTCGCCATCAAGGACAACATCCACGTGGCCGGCCTGCCCAATACCGCCGGCACGCCGGCGCTGCGGCAATTCGTGCCGCGCGAGCACGCGCCGGTGGTGCAGCGCCTGGTCCAGGCCGGCGCCATCATCCTGGGCAAGACCAATATGCACGAGCTGGCCTACGGCGTCAGCGGGTACAACACCGCGTTCCATGGCGAGCGCACCGTCGGCGTGCGCAATGCCTACGACACGGCCCGCATCGCCGGCGGTTCCTCGGCGGGCAGCGGCGCGGCCGTGGGCGCACGCCTGGCGCCCGCGGCGCTGGGCACCGACACCGGCGCCTCGATCCGCCTGCCGGCCGCGCTCAATGGCGGCGTGGGGCTGCGGCCCACGGTGGGCCGCTACGATGGGGCCGGCATCACGCCGATCTCGCATACCCGCGACACCCCCGGCCCCATGGCCAACAGCATGACCGACGTCATGCTGCTGGACGCGGTGATCACCGGCGAGCCGGCGCCGGCGCCGATCCCGGCGACCCGCATCCGCCTGGGCCTGCCGGCCTGGTTCTGGAGCAACCTGGATCCCGCCATCGAAACCGTGGCGCGCGCCGCGCTGGGCAAGCTGCGCGCCGCCGGCGTCGACCTGGTCGAACTCGACATGCCCGGGCTCAAGGAGCAGAACCAGGAGATCAGCTTCGTGCTGGCCCTGTACGAACAGAAAACGGACCTGGCCGGCTATCTGCGGCGCTACGAGGCCGGGCTGGATTTCGACGGCGTGGTGGCGCAGATCTCCAGCCCCGACGTGCGCGCCATTTTCACCGACATGATCGCGCCGCTGCGGCTGCCCGGCCCCGACGGCGCCGGCTTCGACCTGGAGCCCTTGTACCGCGAGGCCATCGCCACCGGACGGCCGGCGCTGATCGACATCTACCGCGACGCCTTCGCGCGCCATCGCATCGACGCGCTGCTGTTTCCCACCGTGCCGGTGGGCGCGCCCCTGGCCGGCCCCGAAGCCAGCTCGCTGGAGAACTTCGCCAGGCTGGCGCGCAACGCCGACCCTGGCAGCAATGCCGGCCTGCCCGGCCTGAGCCTGCCCGCCGGGCTGGACGCGCACGGCCTGCCGGTGGGCCTGGAGCTGGACGGCCTGCCCGGCGAAGACCGCAAGGTGCTGGCCATCGGCCTGATGCTGGAAACCATCCTGGGCCGGCTCCCGCCGCCCGCCATCGCGGCGGCCTGAGACGCGGCCGCCCGCCCGAGGCGGCCAGCGGACACCCGGCACGGGGCGATCGCGGCGCATTGCATCGCGACGCTTGCCGGCGCGCGCCACGGCGCTTTAAGGTGGAAAGACCCCACCCACCGGAGCCGCGCCATGGCCCGCCTCACCCGCATCGTTCCCTGCCTGTGGTTCGACCACCAGGCCGAGGAAGCCGCCCGCTACTACGCGGACATATTCGACAACTCGCGCGTCGGCGCGATCAGCCACTACGGCGAAGCCGGCCAGGAGGTGCACGGACGCGCACCCGGCTCGGTCATGACGGTGCAGTTCGAACTGGACGGCACTCCCTTCACGGCCCTGAACGGCGGCCCGGTGTTCCAGTTCAGCCCGGCGATTTCGCTGCAGGTCAGCTGCGCCACCCAGGAAGAGATCGACCATTACTGGGAACGGCTGGGCGCCGGCGGCGATCCGCGGGCGCAACAGTGCGGCTGGCTGGCCGACCGCTACGGCCTGTCGTGGCAGATCGTGCCCGCCATGGTGGCCGAGTGGATGACCGGCGATCCCGCCGGCGCGCAGCGCGCCATGACGGCGCTGCTGGGCATGAAGAAGCTGGACATCGCGGCCCTGCGGCGCGCCTACGACGGCGCCTGAGCGGGCGCCGCGCTCAGGCCATGCGGCCTTCCTCCACCGCGTGGCAGGCGACCACGGCCAGCCCGTGGCCAAGCGCCCGCGGCGCCTCGCTCTTGCAGCGCGCATTCGCATGCGGGCAGCGCGGATGGAACGCGCAGCCGGTCGGGGGGTTGAGCGGATTGGGGACCTCGCCGGCCACCGCGGTGCGCGGCCGCCCGGCGCCGTTCAGATCGGGAATCGCCTCCAGCAGCATGCGGGTGTAGGGATGCCGCGGCTGCGCGAACAGGTCGTCGCGCGGGGCCACCTCGACCAGCTTGCCCAGGTACATCACGCCCACGCGGTCGGCCACATGGCGCACCACCGCCAGATTGTGCGAGATGAACAGATAGGTCAGGCCCAGTTCGCGCTGCAGGTCCTTCATCAGGTTCAGCACCTGGGCCTGCACCGACACGTCCAGCGCCGAGGTCGGCTCGTCGCACACCAGGAACTGCGGCCGCGCCGCCAGGGCGCGCGCGATCGAGATGCGCTGGCGCTGGCCGCCCGAGAACTGGTGCGGGTAGCGGTGCTGGTCGGCCGGGTCGAGCCCGACCTGGCGCAGCAGCTCGCCGACCCGCTCCTGGCGCTGCTGCGGCGCCATGCTGGCATGCGTGAGCAGCGGTTCGGCGATGATGCGCCCGACCCGCCAGCGCGGATTGAGGCTGGCATAGGGGTCCTGGAAAATCATCTGCAGGCGGCTGCGCAACTGCTTGCCTTGCGGCGTGGCCAGCGCCGACAGCGGCTGGCCATCGAACTGTATCGCACCGCGCGTCAGGCCATACAGGCCCACCAGCATGCGCGCCACGGTAGATTTGCCGCAGCCCGACTCGCCCACCAGCGCCAGGGTCTCGCCGCGCGCGATCTCGAAACTCACCCCGTCGACCGCGCGCAGCATCTGGCGCGGCTTGCGCGCCAGGACGCGCTCGAGCCATGGCGCCGACACGTCGAACCAGCGCGCGGCGTCCTGTACCTGTACCAGCGGCGCGTTCATGCCGCCTCCCGCGCATCGTGCAGCCAGCAGGCCGCCCGCGAGGCGCCCGCGGCCATCAGCTCGGGGCGTTCGCTGCCGCAGCGCGGCAGCCGGACCTTGCAGCGCGGGTTGAAGGCGCAGCCTGGCGGAATGGCGTTCAGGCGCGGCATGCTGCCGTCGATCTGCACCAGCCGCTCGGCATGGCCATCGAGCGCCGGGATCGATCCCATCAGGCCTTCGGTATAGGGATGACGGGGGCGGTGGATGACATCGCCGACCGGCCCGATCTCGGCCAGCCGCCCGGCGTACATGACCGCCACGCGGTCGGCAGTTTCGGCGATCACGCCCATGTCGTGGGTAATCAGCATGACCGAGGCGCCCTGCTCGCGGCACAGCTTCTTCAGCAATTCGATGATCTGCGCCTGGATGGAGACGTCCAGCGCCGTGGTGGGCTCGTCGGCCACCACCAGCCTGGGTTCGGCCGCCAGCGCCAGCGCGATCACCACGCGCTGGCGCATGCCGCCGGAGAACTGGTGCGGAAAATGATCGATGCGCTCGCGCGCGGCCGGGATGCCGGTGGCCGCCAGCAGTTCGATGGCGCGCTCGCGCGCCTGGCTCCAGGACAGCGGCAGGTGCGTCACGATGGTTTCGGCCAGCTGGCGGCCGACCGTGTACAGCGGATTGAGCGAGGTCAGCGGATCCTGGAACACCGCCCCGATCTCGCGCCCGCGCACGCGCCGCATCTGGTCTTCGCGCAGGTTGTCGATGCGCCGCCCGCCCAGCAGGATCCGGCCCGCGCTGATGCGCCCGGGCGGCTCGAGCAGGCCGATGATGGCGGCGCCGGTCAACGACTTGCCCGCGCCGGACTCGCCCACCACGCCCAGCACTTCGCCCGGCGCGATCGTGAACGACACGTCGTCCAGCGCCTTGAGGGTGCCGCGGCGGGTCGGGAATTCGACCGACAGGTTCTTCACTTCCAGCAATGCGCTCATGGTCGCCTCAATTCAGCCGGGGGTTGAGCGCATCGCGCAGCCAGTCGCCCACCAGGTTGACCGACAGCACCAGCAGCACCAGGGCGGCGCCCGGGAAAATGGTGATCCACCACTCCCCGGAAAACAGGAAGTCGTTGCCGATGCGGATCAGCGTGCCCAGCGAGGGCGCGGTGGGCGGCACGCCCACGCCCAGGAACGACAGCGTCGCCTCCGTGATGATCGCGGTGGCCAGATGCACCGTGGCCAGCACCAGGACCGGACCCATGACGTTGGGCAGGACGTGGCGGAACATGATGACCGGCGAGGCCACGCCGATGACGCGGGCCGCCTGCACGTACTCGCGGTTCTTCTCCACCAGGGTGGAGCCGCGCACGGTGCGGGCATACTGCGGCCAGCCGGCCAGGGCGATGGCGCCGATCAGCACCGGGAACGCGATCACTTCGTGCAGCTCGCGCGGCACGGCGGCGCGCGCCACGCCGTCGATGAGCAGGGCGATCAGGATGGCGGGAAACGACAGCTGCACATCGGCCACGCGCATGATCAGCGCGTCCAGCCGGCCGCCCACGTAACCCGAGACCAGGCCCAGCACCACGCCGATCAGCATGGACAGCGCCACCGAGGCCAGCCCGATCAGCAGCGACACGCGGGTGCCGTACAGGATGGCCGAGTACAGGTCGCGGCCCTGGCTGTCGGTGCCCAGCAGGTACTGGGGCTGGCCGTTGTCGGACCATACCGGCGGCAGCAGCGCATCGAGCAGCTCGACCGTGGTCAGGTCGAAGGGATTGTGCGGCGCCACCCAGCGCGCGCCGAACGCGCTGACCAGCAGCAGCGCGAGCACCAGGGTGGCGACCATGGCCACCGGACTGTGGCGCCACGACCAGGCCAGGTCGCTATCCCACCAGCGTTTGAGTGCGGCGCGCATCAGTGGCCTCCGTTGCGTGACAGCCCCGAACGCAGGCGCGGGTCGACGACGAAATACAGCAGATCGACGATCAGGTTGATCACCACGAACACCAGGGCGATCAGGCACAGATAGGCCGCCATCACGGGCACGTCGGCGAACTGCACCGCCTGGATGAACAGCAGCCCCATGCCGGGCCACTGGAACACGGTCTCGGTGACGATGGCGAACGCGATGATGCCGCCCAGCTGCAGGCCGGTGATGGTGATGACGGGCACCATGGTGTTCTTCAGCGCGTGGCCGAAATGGATGGCGCGCTGGCGCAGGCCGCGCGCGCGGGCGAACTTGATGTAGTCCGAGCGCAGCACTTCCAGCATTTCGGAACGCACCAGCCGCAGCACCAGCGTCATCTGGAACAGCGACAGCGTGATCGAGGGCAGGATCAAGTGCTTCCATCCCGTGGCGGTGAACAGCCCCGAGGTCCACCAGCCGAAGCTGACGGTATCGCCGCGGCCGTAGCTGGGCAGCCAGCCCAGCTGCACCGAAAACACCAGGATCAGCAGGATGCCGATCAGGAAGGTGGGCAGGGATACCCCCAGCAGGGATCCGGCCAGCACCAGTTGCGCCAGCAGGCCATGGCGGCGCAGCGCCGTGTACACGCCCAGCGGCAGGCCGACGACCAGCGCGAGAATCGCCGCCACCAGCGACAGCTCCAGCGTGGCGGGCAGCCGGGCCTGGATCAGGCTGGAGACCTTCTCGCTCTGGCGCAGCGAAATGCCGAAATCGCCCTGCATGGCGTTGCCGACGAAACGGGCGAACTGGACCGGCGGCGCATCGTCCAGCCCGAGGCGCTCGCGCAGCTCGACCCGCTCGGCGTCGGTAGCGTCCTGCCCCAGCATGATGGTGACGGGATCGCCGACGTACTGGAAAAGCACGAAAGCCAGCAGGGCGACGGTGAGCATGACCGCCGCGGCCTGCAGGATGCGGCGCAGAATGAATGCAAGCATGGCAACTCGATACGGAGCGCGACGCCGGCGCGGCCATGCCGGGCGGCGTCGCGGAACGTCCCTCGCGGGCCTCAGTCGATACGCACCCAGTCGGCCGACAGGCGGTTATCGGCCCGATGGATCACCGTCACGTTCTTGCGCATGGCCCAGGGAATGACCTGGTCGTGCAGCGGGATATGGCCGAACTCCTGGGCATGGATCTCGAGCGCGCGGACGATGTCGGCGTCGCGCTTGGCCGGGTCGGTCTCGGTCTTGATGCGGTCGATGATCGCGTCGGCTTCCTTGTTGCTGTAGTCGCCCAGGTTGTACATGCCGTCGGCGCCCTCGCCCTTGGTGCGCACCAGGTTCTGCAGCGTATACATGGCGTCGAAAGTCGGCACGCCCCAGCCGAACAGGAAGGCGCTGGTGTCGCGCGACTGCACCTTGGGGAAATAGGTGGCGCGCGGCATGGCGTTCAGCGAGGCCTTCACGCCCACCTTGGCCCACATGCCCACCACGGCCTGACAGATCGCCTCGTCGTTGATGTAGCGGTTGTTGGGGCAATCCAGCGTGAAGCTGAGCGTGCCGTCATAG
This sequence comes from Bordetella genomosp. 6, assembly GCF_002119705.1. Taxonomy (NCBI): domain Bacteria; kingdom Pseudomonadati; phylum Pseudomonadota; class Betaproteobacteria; order Burkholderiales; family Alcaligenaceae; genus Bordetella; species Bordetella genomosp. 6. The sequence continues at coordinate 1,001,412 of NZ_CP021107.1, read as the reverse complement.
CCGGCTTCCTTGAGCAGCGCGCGCGACTTCTCGGGGTCGTAGGGCACGCGCTTGTGCAGGGCCTCGGTCCAGCCATGCACCTGCGGCGCGATCATGGTGCCGGTCGGCGCCGACAGTCCGCGCATGACCGCGCGCTTGATCGCCTCGACATCGATGGCGCGGTACAGCGCCTCGCGCACGCGCACGTCGGCGAACGGGTTCTTGCCCTTGACGCTGGAATACAGCAACTCCGGACGCTTCTGGTCGAAGCCGAGGTAGATGGTGCGGTACTCGTTGCCCTCCACCACCTTGGCCTGCTGGCGCAGGCGCTCCAGGTCCTGCGCGGCCGGATCGAGCACGAAGTCGATCTCGCCGGACAGCAGCGCGGCGGTGCGGGTGGCGTTCTGCTTGATCGGGGTGAACACCACTTCCGTGACATTGCCGATCTTCTTGTCCTTGTTCCACCATTCGGTGTTCTCGACGAACACCGTGCGCACGTCCACCTCGCGCGACTTCAGCTTGTAGGCGCCGGTGCCGTTGGTGTTGCGCGCCGCATAGGTTTCTTCCTTGTTGACGAAGTCCTGCGGCTTGGCGACGTTGTGCTTCTCGGACCAGGCCTTGTTCATGATGAACACGTTGGGCAGCTGCCGCAGCAGCACCGGATTGGGCGCGCTGGTCTCGATCTCGATGGTGTGGTCGTCGATCTTGCGCGCTTCCTTGATGCCCGTGGTGTACGCCTTGTAGTTCGAGGTGGGCGCCATGGCGCGATGGATCGAGAACACCGCATCGTCGGCGGTGAACGGCGCGCCGTCATGGAACTTCACGCCCTCGCGCAACTTGAACCGGTACAGCGTGGGCGAGACCTGGGTCCATTCGGTGGCCAGGGCCGGCACCACCTTGAAATCCTTGTCATAGGCCACCAGCGGCTCGTACACATAGCTGTTGGCGGCAATCGTCATGCCTTCGTTCTGCGAATGCGGGTCGAACGTGAGGATGTCGCCCTGCGAAGCCCAGCGGAAGGTTTTCGCCTGCCCGATCGACGGCAAGGCGCAAGCGGCGGCGATCGCGATAGCAATCATGGTGCGGCGCATGGTTAGCTCCTGACAGATATCTGAATGACCGCCGGATATTGCCGTAGCGCCGCTTTGCGCGTCAATTAGGGGTTTGTGCCGATACAGGCGGCCCCCGCCCGCGCAGACAGGCGCCGGCGCTCAGGCCACGCCGCGGCGGCGATCCCGGCGATACAGCAGGTAGCCCAGCGGCCACATCAGCAGGACCAGCAGCCGCGCGGACGGCTGGGTGAGCCGGTATGCCTGCACCGCAGTGGGCAGGCCGGAGTTGTCCAGGTGCAGGCGAAAGCGCGTGTAGCGCGCCGCCGCCATGATGAATTCCCGCGGCCGGTAGCGAAACCAGTCCAGGTGATGCTGCAGCATGTCCCAGGCCAGCAGGTACAGGCCCTGGATATTGCTGCTCAAGGACACGCCGCCCTGGCTCAGGCCGCCCGGCGTGTCGTGGTACACGCGCACGACCCGGTTGATGAAGCGGCTGAGGTAGCCGGCGCGCGAGATCGCCCACCACACCAGGCTTTCGGGCACGAAGCCGGCCACGTCCTCGGGAAACGGAAAGCGGCGCAGCACATCGGCGCGCATGGCGCCGAACTTCTCGCCCTGCACGCGGTAGCGGAAGTACATGTCCACCGCCGTGCTGTCGAAGACATCCTGCGGGAAACGGTCGCCCACGATGGAACCGTCGGGCCGCGCGCACAGGCCGGTGACCGCGACGTAGGTCTCGCGCCGGTCGGCGGGTATGCCCTCCCAGGCCTCCTTCAGTATGGCCAGGGCATCGGGCGGGATCTCGTCGTCGCTGTCCAGCCCCACCACCAGCATGCCGCGCGCTTCGCGCACGCCGCGGTTGAAGGCGGTTTTCTTGTGCTGGTTGTGCTGCCACACATAGCGGATGGGGAAATCCGCCTGCGCCTGCCAGGCCCGCACCACCTCGTGCGTGTTGTCGGTGGAACCATCGTCGACGACGACCCATTCGAAATCCCGACAGGTCTGGCGCTGCAGTGACTGGAACACTCGGTGCAAGGTGGCAGCCCGGTTATATGTGGGCGTCAGCACCGTGAATTGGTATTGCGAATCGATCATGCTCGTTTAGCCGGTACGCAACGGACGAGTCGGTTATGGGGTGGTGCGAGAGTTGCAGTGTATGAGATAAGCCTCGCAGGTACACGCGCACGTCCTCTCATTTTGCAATTGAATATGTCATCTGTTGGCATATTCTTACCTGACTCGTAGGACGCGGTACACTCGCGCCGTACCTGTCCGACCCGTCATGCAAGCGCAAACCGTCCAGCTCAACGATATCGCCCTGTTCGTCGAAGTCGCCAAGCGCAAGAGCTTCAGCCTGGCCGCCCGCGCGCTGGACATGCCGACGTCCACGCTGTCACGGCGCATCAATCAGCTGGAAAAGGCCATCGGCCTGCGGTTGATCAACCGCAATACCCGGCGCCTGGAGCTGACCGACGCCGGCATGGTCTATCTGCAACGCTGCCAGGGCCTGATCGACGAAACGCGGCTGGCGCGCGAACAGCTGGAATCGCTGACGGGCCGCCCCAAGGGCCGGCTGAATATATCCATGCCGTACAGCCTGGCGATCTGGCTGCTGCCGACCTCGCTGAGCGCATTCCTGGACAGCTACCCCGAGATCGATTGCGAATTCGATCTCAACCTGAATGCCAGCGCGACCTCGCAGGGCGCGCCCTTCGACGTCATCCTGCGCTTCGGGCGCGACAGCGGCGACGACGAAGCGCCGGATCCCAATACCGTGGTCGACGAAATCATTTCGCTCGACAGCTACCTGTACGCGTCGGAAGACTATCTGGCTCGCCACGGCGAGCCGCGCGACCCCGCCGACCTGGGCCGCCACGAATGCCTGCGCACCGCCATCGACCCGGAGCATTCGCACTGGACGCTGCACAATGGCGAGCGCACCGAGCGCGTCGAGGTAAGCGGCCACGTGGCGGGCAACAACATCAGCGTGGTGGGCACGCTGGCCGGGCTGGGACTGGGCATCACGCGCCTGCCCCATTGCCAGGCGCTCGATCCGGTGATCGAACGCAACTCGCTGCGCCGCGTGCTGCCCCAGTGGCGGGTGCAGCCGATCTCCATCTACGCGGTGTACCCGTCGCCGATCCTGCCGGGCCGCACGCGCGTCTTCATGGATTTCGTGCGACCGATGCTCGGGCCGGCGCCGACCGGCCCGCAACCGCGCGCCTGATCCCGGCCCACCCCGCTCCACGCCTCGCGCGTGGCGCCGCGCATGAAAAAAGCCGCCGGCAAGGGCCGGCGGCTTTTTACCTGCAAGCAACGCAACTTACACGCGCTTGATCTTTTCCAGCATCTTGAAAACGCCCTTGGGCGACTTCACGAAAAGACGCTTGAAAGCCTTGCCCAGGCAACGGCGTTCCAGGGTGTTGCGACGCACGCGTTTGCGTTCGGCCATGATGATCTCCAGTGGGGTGGCCGCCGCGCCCGCGCCTGCCATTGCAGGCGCGAAAAGGCGACGGCGAAAATCTGAATAACTCGGCATTCTAGCCTGAAACAGGCTGGACCGCCAAGCCGCCCCGCTTACCCGCTAGCCCGCTCCAGCAGGGCGCGCACCGCTTCCGGGCGCGGCAGCGGACCCACCGCGCCGTATCCGGTGGTCGACAGCGCGGCCGCGGCATTGGCGTAGCGCACGGCCGGCTCCCAATCGTCGCCGGCGCAGCGGCGCGCCAGCAGGCTGCCGGCGAAGCAATCGCCGGCGCCGGTGGCGTCCACGGCCCGCACCGCCAGGCCGGGCACCGCCTGGCGCCGCGCGCCGTCGTCGATCAGCGCGCCGTGCCGGCCCAGTTTCAGCACCACCGTGCCGGGCGCGCCGGCGGCGCGGATCCAGTCCAGCGTGCGCTGGGGGTCTTCATGGCCCGTCAGGTGGCGCATGTCGTCCAGGCTGGGCAGGAACAGGTCGGCCTGGCGCATGGCCTCGCTCAGGATGGCGCGGGCCCGCGCCGCCGGCCACAGGCGCAGGCGCAGGTTGGAGTCCAGGCTGACCCGCGCGCCGCAGGCGCGCGCGCGCCCGATGGCCGCCAGCACGGTGTCGCAGGCCGAACTGCTGATGGCCAGGCTGACGCCGGACACATGCAGCACGCGGGCGCGCTCGACCAGCCCGCAGTCCAGGTCGGCGGGCTGCATGCGGCTGGCGGCCGAATCGCGCCGCAGATAGCTGAATACGTGGCCGTCCGCCCCGTGCTGCACGAAGTACACGCCGGTGTGGGCCTGCGGGTCCACCCGCACGCCGTCGGTGGCCACGCCCTCGGCGCGCCACAAGTCCATCAGCTGCTCGCCGAACGGGTCGGCGCCGATCCGCGTCAGGTAGGCGCAGCGCGCGCCCTGGCGCGCCGCGGCGATGATCGCGTTGGAAGTATCGCCGCCCACGCCCTGGAGATAGCCGGGTTCGCCCGGACGGGTCTGGTTGAATTCGATCAGGGGCTCGCCCAGGCCGACGATGTCGAAGTCAACCATGGGCCGACTCCAGCGTGCGGGCGACCTGCCGCGTCAGCGCGGCGGTATCGCGCGCGGCGAACGCGGCCGGGTCGTACAGATTGGCGCCGATGCCGACGATGGCCGCGCCGGCCGCGAAGTATTCGTGCATGTTCTGCGCCGTGACGCCGCCGGTGGGGCACAACGGCGTATCGGGAAAGACCGACCGCAAGGCGGCCAGATGGCGCGGGCCGCCGGTATCGGCCGGGAAGATCTTCACCACGTCGGCGCCCGCCGCGCGCGCCTGCATGGCCTCGGATGGGGTGAACGCGCCCAGCAGGCAGAGGGCGCCGGCGGCATGGGCCTGCTCGGCGATGCCGGCCGTCAGCCCCGGCGATACGAGAAAATCCGCGCCCGCGGTCAAGGCTTCGTGGGCCTGCGACGTGTCGAGCACGGTGCCCACCCCCAGCAGCAGCTGCGCGCCATGCTTGTCGCGCAGCGCGCGCAGCAGGTCGGTCACGCCGGGGATGGTCCAGGTCAGCTCCAGCGTGCGGCAGCCGGCGTTGACCGCCACCTCGGCGGCATAGGCGGCGGTGGCCGCGTCGCGATAGCGCAGCACCGGTACGACGCGGCTGGCCAGCAGGGTGGCGAGTCTGGCTTGTTGGGTCATGGAGTCTCCTCAGGATGCGGCGCCGGCCGCGGCCGGCCCGGCGCCTGTCAGTTGCCGCACGGCGGCGGCGCGCAATTCCAGCAGCGGCGCGATGCATGCGGCGGGGTCGGCCTGGCCCACCCGCACCGTGCTGACGCTGACGCCCGCCAGCGCGCGTCCGTCCGGCCCGGCCAGCGCCACGCCGTAGCACACGATGCCGGCCTCGTTTTCCTCGTTGTCGATGGCATAGCCGCGTGCGCGCACGATATCCAGTTCGGCGCGCAGGGCGGATTCGCTGGTCAGGGTGTTGGGCATGAGGGCCGGCAGCGGCAAGCCGGCCAGCGCGGCGTCGAGCTCGGCGCCCGGCAGCGAGGCCAGGTACGCCTTGCCGACCGCGCTGGAATGCAGCATCAGCCGCCCGCCTATGCGCGACACCATGCGCACCGGACCGGGCGCTTCCAGCTTTTCTATATAGGTCATGGCCTGGCGATCCGGCACGGCCAGGTGCACGGTGGCGCCGGTCGCGTCGCGCAGGGCGCGCAGCTGCGGCGCCAGCAGCGCACGGATGTCGAAGGCCGCCCAGCTGCGGCTGGCCAGTTCGAGCAGCCGCGGGCCCAGGCCATAGCGGCCCGGCACGGACTCGGCCAGCATGCCCTGTTCGAGCAGCGCCGCCACGATGCGGTGCGTGGTGGCGCGCGGGTAGCCGCTGGCGCGCGCCAGCTCGGCCACGGCGAGCGGATGCGGGGCGTCGGCCACGAGCTGGAGCACATGCATGAACTTGGCGAACGCGGCGGCGCCGGCCACGGCGGTCTGGGACACGGGGTTTCCTTGCAACAGACGCGCAAGGCGTCAGGAAAATCTGCGATACTGGGTATTTATACAGCAACCAAACCAAGATAATGCCCACATTGTGGGCACATTCACCACAATGTAGTTGATTATTCCATATCCCTGGAATCCCAACCAGCCGGGCAGCCTCCTGCCTTGCCGCCGCTTCCCCTCAGGCTACGATTACGCCCCATGAGCTCCCAGATCCGCATCGTTGGCGCCCGCCAGAACAATCTCAAGAACCTCGACCTGACCATCGCCACCGGCGAACTCGTGGTGGTGACCGGGGTATCCGGCTCGGGCAAAAGCTCGCTGGCCTTCGACACCCTGTATGCCGAAGGACAACGCCGCTACGTCGAAACCTTCTCGCCCTACGCGCGCCAGTTCCTCGACCGCATGGACAAGCCGCAGGTCGAGCGCATCGAAGGCATCCTGCCGGCGATCGCCATCGACCAGACCAACCCTGTGCGCAGCTCGCGCAGCACGGTCGGCACCATGACCGAACTCAACGACCACCTGAAGCTGTTGTTCGCGCGCGGGGCGCGGCTGTACTGCCGCGGCTGCGGCAAGCTGGTGCGGCGCGATACGCCCGAGTCGGTCTACCATTCTCTGGCCGAGCGCGCGGCCGCGCTGGGCGATCCGCGCCTGGCGGTGACCTTCCCCATCGCGGTGCCGGCCAATTTCACCGAGGACGAGGTGCGCGGCTTCCTCGACCAGCAGGGCTACACGAGGGTGCACGCCGAGGAGGCCGCCAGCGCCGCCGCGCCCGCGGCCAAGGCGCGCCGGGGCAAAAGCGCCAAGGGCGCCAAGGACGGCGCCGCGCCGGTCGCGCGCCGCATCCTGCACGTGGTGCAGGACCGCTTCCGCTTCGCCGGGGCCGAGCGCGAGCGCGTCATGGAAGCGCTGGATACCGCGCTGCGCATGGGCGCGGGCCATCTGGCGGTGTACGCCATGGGCGACGAGGGCGACGCCGACCAGGCGGTCTGGAAGTACAGCGACCGGCTGCACTGCGCCGACTGCGACATCGAATACACCGATCCGCTGCCCAGCAGCTTTTCGTTCAACTCGCCGCTGGGCGCCTGCGAAGCCTGCCGCGGCTTCGGGCGCGTGATCGGCATCGACATCGGGCTGGTGATTCCCGACGAGAACAAGACCTTGCTGGAAGGCGCGATCAAGCCGTGGCAGACGCCTTCGTTCAAGGAATGCCAGGACGACATGGTCAAGTACGCGCCGCGCGCCGGCATTCCGCTGTCGGTGCCATGGAAAGCCATGACGCCCGAACAGCGCGGCTGGGTGCTGCACGGCGACCCCGACTGGAAAGGCGGCAACCAGGCCTGGAAAACGCAGTGGTATGGCGTGCACAAGTTCTTCGCGTGGCTGGAGAGCAAGGCCTACAAGATGCATGTGCGGGTGCTGCTGTCGAAATACCGCAGCTACACCCCCTGCCCCACCTGCCATGGCGCGCGCCTGAAGCCCGACGCCCTGCTGTGGCGCCTGGGCAGCCGCGCCGAGGCCGATGCGGTGCTGCCGCCGGGCGAAGGCCGCTACCAGCGCTTCATGCCGGCCGGCACCAGCTGGAGCCGGCCGCAGCTCGAGGCGCTGGACGGCCTGTCCGTCCACGACGTGATGCTGCTGCCCATCGAGCGCGTGCGCCGCTTCTTCGACGGCCTGCGCTTCGAGGGCGTGCTGGACGCCGCGGCCGATCTGCTGATGACCGAAGTGCGCGCGCGCCTGAAGTTCCTGTGCGACGTCGGGCTGGGCTACCTCACGCTGGACCGCCAGAGCCGTACGCTGTCGGGCGGCGAAGTGCAGCGCATCAACCTCACCACGGCGCTGGGCACCTCGCTGGTCAATACCCTGTTCGTGCTCGACGAGCCGTCCATCGGCCTGCATCCGCGCGACATGCACCGCGTGGTCGAAGTCATGCACCGCCTGCGCGACGCCGGCAACACGCTGGTGGTGGTCGAGCACGACCCGCAGGTCATGGTGGCCGCCGACCGCATCATCGACGTCGGCCCCGGCCCCGGCGAGCGCGGCGGACGCATCGTGTTCGACGGGTCGCCCGAACAGCTGCGCGCCGCCAATACCCTGACCGGCGACTACCTGGGCGGGCGCCTGCGCGTGGAAGCGCCCCGGCCCATGCCGGTGGCCAGCAATACGCCGCGGCTCATCCTCGAAGGCGCCACCGCGCATAACCTGAACAACGTTTCGATCGAACTGCCGCTGGGCCGGCTGGTCTGCGTCACGGGCGTGTCCGGCTCGGGCAAATCGACGCTGGTGCAGGACGTGCTCTACCCCGCCCTGCTCAAGCAGAAGGGCAAGCCGTCCGAAGCGCCCGGCGCGTTCGACCGCCTGCTGGGCGCCGAGCAAATCGCCGACGTGGTGATGGTGGACCAGACGCCCATCGGCAAGACGGCCCGCTCCAACCCGGCCAGCTACGTCGGCGCGTTCGACGCGATCCGCAAGCTGTACGCCCAGGCGGCGCTGTCCAAGGAGCGCGGCTACACGGCCGGCACCTTCAGCTTCAACAGCGGCGACGGGCGCTGCCCGACCTGCGGCGGCACGGGCTTCGAGCACGTCGAGATGCAGTTCCTGTCCGACGTCTACCTGCGCTGCCCCGATTGCGACGGCAAGCGGTTCCGCCCCGAAGTGCTGGAGGTGCGCGTCGAGCACCTGGGCAAGAGCGCCTCGATCGACCAGGTGCTGGAAATGACGGTCAGCGAGGCGCTGGAATTCTTCAAGGGGCTGCGCGACGTGCAGACCGGCCTGGCGCCGCTGGCCGACGTAGGCCTGGAGTATGTGCGGCTGGGCCAGCCCGTACCGACGCTGTCGGGCGGCGAGGCGCAGCGGCTCAAGCTGGCCGGGCACCTGGCCGAGGCGGCGCGCAGCGGCATCTCCACCGCCAAGGTCGCCAAGAAGGGCAGCCTGTTCCTGTTCGACGAACCCACCACCGGCCTGCACTTCGACGACGTGGCGCGCCTGATGCGCGCCTTCCGCAAGCTGCTGGCCGCCGGCCATACGCTGCTGGTGATCGAACACAACCTGGACGTGATCCGCGCCGCCGACTGGCTGATCGACCTGGGCCCGGAGGGCGGCGACGCCGGCGGCGAGGTGGTGGGCGTGGGCACGCCGCAGGACCTGATGGCCAATGCCCGCTCGCATACCGGCCAGGCGCTGCGCGATTACGAAGGCAGCATCCTGCCCGTGGCGCCGGTCAGCGCGCTGGCCGAGCCGGCCGCCGCCTATGGCGAGGAAGCCGGCACGCCGCTGCAATCGCTGATGCGCCGGCGCCGCCAGGCAGCCCAGTCCATCGAGATCCGCAACGCGCGCGAACACAACCTGAAGAACGTCAACGTCGAGATCCCGCGCGACAAGTTCACGGTCATCACGGGCGTGTCCGGCTCGGGCAAGTCGACCCTGGCCTTCGACATCCTGTTCAACGAAGGCCAGCGGCGCTACCTCGAATCGCTCAACGCCTATGCGCGCGCCATCGTGCAACCAGCGGGCAAGCCCGACGTGGACGCCATCTTCGGCATCCCGCCCACCGTGGCGATCGAGCAGCGCACCAGCCGCGGCGGACGCAAGTCGACCGTGGCCACCATGACGGAAATCCACCATTTCCTGCGCCTGCTTTACGTCAAGCTGGGCACCCAATACTGTCCCGATTGCAAGGTGGCGGTCGAACCGCAGAACGCCGACCAGATCGTGGCGCGCCTGCTGCGCGAGCACAAGGGCCAGCACATCGGCGTGCTGGCGCCGCTGGTGACGGCGCGCAAGGGCTACTACACCGACCTGGCCAAGTGGGCCGGCAGCAAGGGCCACACCCATCTGCGCGTCGATGGCGCCTTCATTCCGGTCAGCCCCTGGCCGCGCCTGGACCGCTACAAGGAGCACACCATCGAATTGCCGGTGGCCGACGTGGTGGTCGACCCCGGCAACGAAGCGGCGCTGCGCGATGCCGTGCGGCAGGCCCTGGAGCATGGGCAGGGCGTGCTGAGCGTCGTGTATCCGCTCGACCGGCTGCGCGAAGGCCTGGACGGCGATCTGCAGCAGCAGCACTTCTCGGTCAAGCGCGCCTGCCCGTCGTGCGGCGTCAGCTTCCCCGAGCCCGATCCGCGCCTGTTCTCGTACAACTCCAAGCACGGCTGGTGCGGCGGGTGCTTCGGCACCGGCCTGCAGCTGCAGGGTTTCGACGCCGAACAGACCGGCGAGGAAACCGCCTGGAACGCCTGGTACGAAGGCGAGGCCAGAACCTGCACGGTATGCCACGGCCAGCGCCTGAACCGCGTGGCGCTGGCCGTGCGCTGGCGCGACCGCTCGATCGCCGAGCTGGCGGCGCTGCCCGTCTCGGACGCCCATACCTTCTTCACCGGCCTGGTCGCGCGCGGCCGCGAAGGCGAGATCGCGCGCGACATCCTGGCGGAAATCCGCGGCCGGCTCAATTTCATGCAGGAGGTGGGGCTGAGCTATCTGGCGCTGGACCGCGCCGCGCCCACGCTCTCGGGCGGCGAGGCGCAGCGCATCCGGCTGGCCGCGCAACTGGGCTCCAACCTGCAGGGCGTGTGCTACGTGCTGGACGAACCCACCATCGGCCTGCACCCGCGCGACAACCGCATCCTGCTCGACGCGCTGGCGCGCCTGGAAGGCAATGGCAACACGCTGGTGGTGGTGGAACATGACGACGACACCATCCGGCGCGCCTCGCACATCATCGATATCGGCCCCGGCGCGGGCATCCGCGGCGGCCGCGTGGTGGCGCAGGGCAGCGCGCAGGACCTGATCGACGCCCCCGAATCGGTGACCGGCCGCTACCTGGCCAAGCCGCTGGCGCACCCGCTCAACGGCCGCCGCGCCGTCGCCGCCGACACGCCCATGATCCGCGTGCATGGCGCGCGCCTGCACAACCTGCGCAGCGTGGACGCCAGCATCCCGATCGGGCGCCTGAGCGTGGTGACCGGCGTGTCGGGCTCGGGCAAATCCACCCTGGCGCGCGAGGTGCTGCTGGACAACCTGGTCCAGGCCGTGTCGCAGGGCAAGGCGCCGGGCTGGAGCGGCTGCGAACGCATCACCGGCTGGGAGGTCATCGACCGCGTGCTCGAGGTCGACCAGACTCCCATCGGCAAGACGCCGCGCTCGTGCCCCGCCACCTATGTCGGGTTCTGGGACGACGTGCGCAAGCAGTTCGCCGATACGCGCGAGGCGCGCATGCGCGGCTGGACCGCGGCGCGCTTCTCGTTCAATACCGGCGACGGCCGCTGCCCGATCTGCGAGGGCCAGGGCATGCGCACCATAGAAATGAGTTTCCTGCCCGATGTGAAGGTGCCCTGCGACGCCTGCAACGGCGCGCGCTTCAGCAGCGACACCCTGAGCGTGCAGATGCGCGGCAAGAACGCCGGCGAGCTGCTGGCTATGGAAGTGGACGACGCCATCGGCTACTTTGCCGCGCATCCGAAAATCCACCGTCCGCTGCAATTGATGCAGGACGTCGGCCTGGGCTACCTGACGCTGGGCCAGCCCTCGCCCACGCTCTCGGGCGGCGAGGCCCAGCGCATCAAACTGGTCACGGAGCTGTCCAAGGCGCGCCTGACCGAAGGCGTCATCACCACCGGGCGCGCCTCGCGCGCGCCGCACACGCTGTACGTGCTGGACGAGCCCACCGTGGGGCTGTCGATGGCCGATGTCGAGAAGCTGATCCACGTGCTGCACCGGCTGGTCGAGGCCGGCAATACCGTGGTGGTGATCGAACACAACCTGGACGTGATCGCCGAAGCCGACTGGCTGCTCGACCTGGGGCCCGAAGGAGGCAGCGGCGGCGGACAACTGGTGGCCGAAGGCTCGCCCGAACACGTGGTAAGTTTGCGCGAGCGTTCGCACACCGGGCGCGTACTCGGTGAGTTCCTGCAGCAGTAGAAGCAATGGAATGTCGTTTTGAAGACCGGCTGGCCGGACGCGCCCTGCGCCTGGCCGGCGACCCGATCCGCATCGAGGCGCGCAGCGCCGACGCGGTGGCGCCCGCCCTGCGGGAAATCGAGCGGGCGCGCGCCGGCGGCCGCTGGATCGCGCTGCTGCTCGACTACGAACTGGGCGAATGGCTGCTGCCGGAGGCCTTGCGGGCGCCTGCGTCCGGCGCGGCGCCCGCCCCCCGCGAGGACGGCCGGGCGCGCCTGACCGCGCTGGCCTTCGAGCGCGCCGACGTCGAAGCGCCCTGGGCCGCGCCCGCCACGCCGGCGGCGCGCATCGCCTCGGTCGCGCCGCGCATGGCGCACGACGATTATCTGCGCGCGGTCGACGCCATCCGCGGCCTGATTGCCGCGGGCGAGCTGTACCAGCTCAACTACACCCAGCCGCTGGACGTGCGCGTCGAGGGCGATCCGCGCCTGCTGTACCGTCAGATCGCGGCGCGCCATCCCGTCGGGCACGGCGCCTACATCGAGGACGGCGAACGCACCATTCTGTCGTTCTCCCCGGAGCTGTTCGTAGCGCGCCAGGGCGAACGCCTGGTGACGCGCCCCATGAAGGGCACGGCGCCGCGGCACGCCGACCCCGCCGAAGACGCGCGGCTTGGACGCGAGCTGCTGGCCAGCGACAAGAACCGCGCCGAGAACCTCATGATCGTCGACCTGCTGCGCAACGACCTGGGCCGCCTGGCCACGCCGGGCTCGGTCAAGGTCGATGCCCTGTTCTCGCTGGAACGCTACCCCACCGTATGGACCATGACCTCGACCGTCTCGGCCCATGCGCCGCAAGCCGGCCTGGCCGACGTGCTGCGCGCGCTGTTTCCCTGCGGCTCGATCACCGGCGCGCCCAAGATCGCCGCGATGCGGCGCATCCGCCAGATGGAGGCGGCGCCGCGCGGGTTGTATTGCGGCAGTGTCGGCTGGCTGGCGCCCGATGGCGATTTCTCGCTGAACGTAGCGATCCGCACGCTGGTGCTGGATAGCGCCGGCCACGGCGTGTACGGCGTGGGCGGCGGTATCGTGCACGACTCGGACGCCGCGCAGGAATGGCAGGAGTGCCATTGGAAAGCGCGCATTCTGGGCTGACGCCGGCGCGCCGCTTGGCCTACACTAGCCGAGGCACCGCGCCGCAAGGAACCGCATGCAACCCGAGCTCATCGAAACCATCCTGGTCACGGCCGACCGCCAGCTTCCGCTGCTGGGGCGCCACCTCGCGCGGCTGCTGACCTCCTGCCAGGCATTGCGGTATCGCTGCGACGAGCCGGCCGTCGAATCCGCCATCATGGCCGCCGTGCGCGGCCTGCACGCCCCGGGCCCGCACCGGCTGCGCCTGCTGCTGGCGCGCGACGGCAGCCACGACATCCAGACCGCGCCGCTGGCGCCGCTGCCGCCCGACCTGGAAGTCATGCTGGCGCCCGAGGCGCTCGATGCCGACGAGCCGCTGCTGCGCTACAAGACGACTTACCGTCCCTGGTACGCCCACACCATCGAATGGCTGCCCGCCCATCCGCGGGTATTCGACCTGCTGTACCTGAACCAGCGCGGCGAACTGTGCGAAGGCAGCCGCAGCAACGTCTACCTCGAACTGGACGGACGCTGGTACACCCCGCCCGTCGCCAGCGGCTGCCTGCCCGGCGTGCAGCGCGCCGAACTCATCGACCAGGGCAAAGTCCAGGAACGCACCCTGACCATGTCGGACCTGCGCAGCGCCGCGGGCATCCGCCTGTCCAACGCCCTGCGCGGATGGATAGAGGTGAAATACCATTAACCCGGAGCCTGTCCCCGCAGGGGGACTGGCTCCGGCAAACTCCTCCGGTGCCTGTCCCAGCAAGGAGGCTGGCTCCGGCAAACTCCTCCGGTGCCTGTCCCCGCGGGACAGGCACCCCGCCCTGCGCCATGCGCACTTGACCGCCACGCTCACACCGTCATGCCGCCGCACACATACAGCACCTGCCCGGTGATGAAACCGGCGCGGGGGTCGAGCAGGCTGGCCACCGCATGGGCGACTTCCTCGGGACGGCCGACGCGGCCTACCGGAATGGCGGCTTCCAGTTGCCGCGTGCGCGGATCGCCCGGCGGATTGGACTGGTTGAACAGCTCCGTGGCGATCGGGCCGGGCGCCACGACGTTGACGGTGATGCCGGCCGGCGCCAGTTCCAGCGCCCAGGTGCGCGACATGCCGGCCAGCCCCGCCTTGCTGGCGCCATAGGCCGAGCGGCCGGGCTTGCCCAGCGCCGCGCGGCTGCCGATATTGACCACCCGCCCGTAGCCGCGCGCCCGCATGCCCGGCAGCAGCGCCTGCAGCAGCACCAGCGGCGCCACCAGGTTCAGCGCCAGGGTGCGCTGCATAGCGTCCGGCGCCACCTGGTCGATCCCGGCCACTTCGATCAGGCCCGCGTTGTTGACCAGGTGCAGCACTTCGCACCGCGCCGCCAGTTCGGCGGCCGCGCGGCGCGCCGCCTCGGTATCGGACAGGTCCACCGGCACGAAGCGCTCGCCCGGCAACGGATCGGCCGGCTGGCCGCGGCTGAAGTTCACCACCTCGTAGCCATCGGCCAGCAGGCGTTGCGCGATGGCGCGGCCGATACCGCGGCTGGCGCCGGTCACCAGGACGACGGGCCGGCTCATTGGGCGCGGATCCCGCGTTGCTTGATCAGGTCGCCCCACTTCTGGCGCTCGGCCTGCTCGAACTGGCCCAACTGGGCGCCGAACCGGTCGCCCGGCCGCGCGCCCATGGCGCCGAACTGGCGCGCCAGCTCCGGCGCCTGCAGCCCCTGGCGGGCCGCCGCCACCAATTGGTCGACCACCGGCTGCGGCGTGCCGCGCGGCGCGTACAGCGCGAACCACGCCGTCACATCGAAGCCGGCGACGCCGGCTTCGGCGAAGGTGGGCAGCTCGGGCACCGAGGGATCGCGCTGCGCCGAGGTGATGGCGATGCCGCGCACCAGCGAACCGTCCTTGATCTGCGCCAGCGCGCCGGGCAGGTTGTCGAACAGCAGGTCGACCTGCCCGCCCGCGACCGCCGGCAGCGACGCCGAGGTGCCCTTGAACGGCACGTGCAGCAGGCTGACCCCGGCCACGGCCTCGAAATACGCGCCGGTCAGGTGCACCGACGACCCCACGCCCGGCGACGCGTAGGTCAGCTTGTTGTCCTTGCGCTGGCGCGCCGCCTCGATCACGTCGGCCAGCGTGCGATAGGGAGATTTGGCGCTGACGGCCAGCACATTGGGGGTGGTCGAGACCAGCGCGACCGGCACCAGGTCCCGGCCCGGGTCGTACGGCATGTCGGCGTAGAGGAATTGGTTGATGCTTTGCGTGCCGATGGTGCCCAGGCCCAGCGTGTAGCCGTCGGGCTTGCTGCGCGTCACGTACGTCATGCCGACGTTGCCGCCGGCGCCCGGCCGGTTTTCCACCAGCACGGTCTGCTTCAGATGCGGCTGCATCGCATGGGCGATGGCGCGCCCGAAAATGTCCGCCGCGCCGCCCGGCGGGTACGGCACCACGACCGTCACGGGATGCTCAGGGTAGCCCGCGGCGCCTGCCTGCGCCGCCAGCGTCGCCATGCACGCGGCAACGATGGCGCGAACCGCCGCCATGCACGCGCGCCACTGCCCAGGTGTTCGCTTCATGCCTGCCTCCACTTGTATCCGTCGCCGGCTTTTTCTAAAGTACGTAAATACGTACTTTATCGATCTAAACATAAACGGCCAGGGCGGACAACCGTAGGCGCGCCGCGCTTGCGCCCCCTTTCCGGGAGGCCCCCCATGCCCGCCGCTGAACTGTTCGCCACGAGGCTCGACACGCATGCCCGCGAGCGCCCCGAGGCCGTTGCGCTGGTCGACCGCGACCGCCCCGTCACGCATGCCGCGCTGCGCGCCGGCGTGCTGGACCTGGCCGGCGGCCTGGCGGCGCTGGGCGTGCGCCGCGGCGAACGGGTCGCGCTGTGGCTGCCCAATTGCGCGCACTGGGTGACGATGTTCCTGGCCTGCGCCCGCCTGGGCGCGCTGACGCTCGCGGTCAATACCCGCTTCCGGGCCCAGGAACTGGGCGACATCCTCGGACGCGGCCAAGCCGACTGGCTGGTCTACTGGCCGGGCTTCAAGGGCATCGACTTCGCCGGCATCCTGGCCGCCGTACCGCCCGCCGCGCGCGCGCGGCTGCGCGGCGCCATCGCCGTGGACGAGGACGGCGTGCCGGCCGTCCCTGGCCCGGCCGGCCTGGCCGCCCACGCCCTGGCCGCGCTGCACGGCCCCGCCCCATTGCCCGCGCCCGATGCCGGCGTACTGTGCTTTACCACTTCGGGCACCACGTCGCTGCCCAAGTTCGTCCTGCACGACCAGGACACCCTGCTGCGCCATGGCGACGCCATCGCACGTTCGTATGGCTATGACGACGACAGCCGCATCCTGGCCAGCGCGCCGTTTTGCGGCGCGTTCGGCTTTGCCACCCTGGTGGGCGCGCTGGCGCGCGGCGTGCCGGTGGTGTGCGAGCCCGTGTTCGACGCCGCGCGCTCGGTGGCGGCCATCCGCCGCCACCGCGTCACCCATACCTACGCCAACAACGAAGCCCTGGCGCAGATGTTGCGCCTTGGCGAGCGAGCCGACTTCGCGACGGCGCGGCTGTTCGGCTTCGCCAGCTTCGCGCCGGCCCTGGGCGACCTGCTGCCGCTGGCCCAGGCGCGCGGCGTGCCGCTGACCGGCCTGTATGGCTCCAGCGAACTGATCGCGCTGGTGGCCGCGCAACCGCGCGAACCGGCCGCCGGCGACGTCTCGGTGCGCTACGAGCCCGGCGGCGCCTTGATCCACCCCGAGGCGCGCGTGCGCGCCCGCGATCCGCAAGACGGCCGGATCCTGGCCGATGGCGAATCGGGCGAAATCGAAATCCTGGCGCCCAGCCTGATGCGCGGCTATCTCGACAATCCGCGGGCCAGCGCCGGCGCCCTGACCGACGACGGCTATTTCAGGACCGGCGATCTCGGCTACACCCTCGGCATGCGGCAGTTCGTGTTCCAGACCCGCATGGGCGACTCGCTGCGTCTGTCCGGGTTCCTGGTCAACCCGGCCGAGATCGAACAGGCCGTCGAGGCCCTGCCGGGCGTGCGGGCCTGCCAGGTCGTCGGCGCCACCCGCGGCGGCAAGACCGTGCCCTACGCCTTCGTACTGCTGGACGAAGGCGCAAATCCCGATCCGGCCGGCTGGATGGCCGCCTGCAAACAAGGCATGGCCGGCTTCAAGGTGCCGGCCGGCTTCCAGGTGCTGGAGGCGTTCCCGGTGGTCGAAAGCGCCAACTCGGCCAAGATCCAGAAACACAAGCTGCGCGAACAGGCCGAGGCCCTGCTCGCCGCCGCGCCCGCCGCCTGACCATGTCCGACGCCCGGCTCTTTGCCCGCAGCCCCCAGCCGCTCTACCTGCAAGCCGCCGCCATATTCCGCAACCACATCCAGACCGGCGCCTGGCGGCCCGGCCGGCAGATCCCGCCGCTGGACGCGCTGGCGGCCCGCTACGGCATCGCCCGCTCGACCGTGCGGCAGGCGCTCGGCCTGCTGGAGGCCGACGGCCTGATCCGCCGCTCGCGCGGCAGCGGCACCTTCGTCCAGGATGCCCTGCCCGCAACCCCTACGCTGCTCATCCCGAAGAACTGGGCCGAGACCGTGGCCCTGAGCAGGCAACTGGGCACCGTGGCGCTGCACGAATCCGCCGCGCAGCAGCCGCTGCCCGAGGACCTGGGCATGCCATGCGACTTTGCCCGCGACGGCCGCTTCCAATACCTGCGCCGCCTGCACACCGCCGCCGCGGGCCCGTTCTGCTTCAGCGAGGTCTACCTGGAAAGCGCGCTGTTTCGCCAGCACCGCGCCGAGATCCGCGCCAGCACCGTCGCGCCCGTGCTGGACCGCCATTACCGGGCGCGGCTCAGCCATGCGCGCCAGGTGCTCACCGTGATCGAGGCCGGCGCCGCGTCGGCCCAGGCCCTGCGCATTCCCGTATCCGCGCCGGTGGCCGAACTGCGCCGCTACGTCTGCATCGACGCGCGCGTCGTCTACTTCGCCCGCCTGGAATTCCCCTTCCACAAGGTGCGGATGGAATTCGACCTCCTTCCATAAACCGGGTGCCTTGTATCTTTCCTCCGGTGGTGATTAGCTATCACCACCGCGCGCCGATGACCGCGAGTTGGTGCCCAAAGCGAGGACTTTGTGGGACAGATAGCGGCTCGGTTGCGCACTGCTGGGCCGGCGAAACACTGGACGGTATCGTAGGGCGAGGACCCTGTATGTACAAGGCAAGTGGGCGCAGTGGCTGACAGCAGTTTGTTATCTGCAGGAGGCCAAGTCCATGTTTTTTATAGGTATTGATGTATCGAAGGCTAAGCTGGATTGCACGTTGCTGACGGCTCAGTCTGATAAGCGTAAGACCAAGGTGGCGGCCAACAGCGCCGCGGGCGTGAAGGCCCTGCTGGCGTGGTGCGCCAAACACGGCGCACAGCCAGCGCAGTTGCACGCCATCCTGGAGCCCACGGGGCTGTATCACGAGCAAGCGGCCACGGCGCTGCACGATGCCCAGGTCCGGGTCTCTTTGGTCAATCCCGCCCAGGCTCGGGACTTTGCCAAGGCCTTGGCGATGCGCTCCAAAAATGATGCGCTCGACAGCTACGTTCTGGCACGCTATGGACAGACGCTGAGCCCGGCGCTGTGGCACCCGGCGCCCTTGCATGCGCGCCAACTGCGCGCCTTGTTGACGCGACGCGAGGCGCTGGGCAAGGATCTGCTGCGTGAGCTCAATCGCAAGGAGAAGAGCCAGTTCAGCCCTTCGGCGCCCTTGGTCGATGGCTCCATCGACAAGGCCATCGCGTTTCTGCGCGAACAGCTCAAACAGATCGAGCGGGCGATCGAGCAGCACATCGACAACCACCCCGATCTCAAGCAAGACCGCGAGCTGCTGAACTCCATCCCCGCCGTCGGGCCTCAGGCCGGCAACGCCATCCTGGCCGTCATGCACAATCGGCGTATCGACTCCGCCCAGAGCCTGGCCGCCTACCTCGGGATTGTCCCCGTGCAGCGCCAATCCGGCAGCAGCCTGAACGGCCGCGCACGCCTGTCCAAAGCCGGCCCGGCCCAGGTGCGCGCCACGTTGTACATGGCGGCCCTGGTGGGCACCCGCCACAACCCCCACATCCGTGCTCTCTACCAGCGTCTGCTCAAAGCGGGAAAAAGCAAAAAGGCCGCGCTGGGCGCGGCCATGAGAAAACTGGTGCATCTGTGCTTCGGGGTCCTCAAAAACCGCATCCCCTATCAGCCCAATTACGCCATGAACGCTTGACGGCCAAGACGGTATCTGTCCCCGAATGGGGACAGGCACCCGATACGCCAGCACGCTTGACCGCCAGCGTACCGGCGCGCCGGCGCCACTGATCAAGCGCCCGGTCTGCCCACCACCCACCGCAGCACTTCATTGGCCGCGGCCAGCCCCATGGCGGCTGTTACGGTGACGACCGAGCCATAGCCGGCGCACGACAGGCCCTGGGGGGCCGCGCGGGTCCCGGCCGCGCCCATATCGTCCTCGCCCTCGACCGCGCGGGTCCAGGCATCGGGCAGGATGGCGGGCTGGTCGAACCACAGGGCGCGCACGCCCATGCGCGGCACCCGCTTGCGGGCCTTGCCATTGGCGTCCGCTGCCCGGGGAAAGCCATGCTCGCGCCGCAGCCTGTTGCGCAGCTTGGCCAGCAACGCGTCGTTGACGGCTTCGGACAGGTCGCCGGCGCGCAGCGCCAGCGGGTCGGTCTTGCCGCCGGCGCCGCCGCACAGCAGCAGCGGCACGCCGCGCTGGCGCGCGTGCAGGATCATGGCGATCTTGGCCGCCGCCTGGTCGGTGCAATCGACGATCGCGGCATAGGGACCGTCGAGCACTTGCATCACGTTGTCGGGCGCGACGAACTCGTCGACGCACGTCACGGCGCAGGCGGGGTTGATCTGGCCGATGCGCTGCGCCATGGCCTCGATCTTGGCCTGCCCCAGCGTGTCCGACAGCGCGTGGATCTGGCGGTTGACGTTGGATTCGGCGATATGGTCCAGGTCGATCAGGGTCAGGGCGCCCACGCCGCAGCGCGCCAGCGCCTCGGCGGTCCAGGAGCCGACGCCGCCCAGGCCGGCCACGGCGACATGGGCCCCGCGCAGGGCGGCCGGCGCATCCGGGCCATACAGACGGGCCAGGCCGCCGAAACGGCGTTCGGCATCGGCCTCGCGGGCCGGCGCGATCACAGAAGGCAGAGAGTTCATGGGCGCCATTTTCCCATGCCGGCCGCGATGCGGGACGATACGCCCCGCCTGCCATCGAGGCTGTTCCGTTGCGCATACGACACATTACCGCGCTGAAATACCCCGCGCGGGCGCAGCATGCCCACGGCAAGGCTTGAGCCAATTGCCGCCAAATGCCGCCAACTGGCCGCCACCTGCGCCATACAGGCCGCCTACCTCGCGCCATGCGCGCCGGGGCGCGCGAGGCTGCCTGCTCGACATAGGCCGAAGTTAGGGACAGAATGAAAGCAGTTACGCCGTGTCTACCTCCGACCCTACCCCCTCGCGCTCGACCCATGGCCCCGAACTCTCGGGAGCAGGGTATCTGTGCCTGCTGGCCATGCTCAACCACATGGCGCTTACCGGGGGACGCATCACCGTTTCACTGACCGCCCTGAAACTGGGCCTGTCGACCTTCACGGTCGGCATGCTGGTGGCGGTGTTCGCCGTGCTGCCGATGTTCGCTTCGGTGCATGCCGGACGCTGGGTAGACAAGATCGGCGTCGTGCGGCCGCTGGTGATCGGCTCGTCGCTGGTCACCTTCGGCACGGCCCTGCCCTTCGTCGCGCAAACCCAGGCGGCGCTGCTGGTGGCGTCCTGTTGCATCGGCATCGGCTTCATGCTGCACCAGGTGGCGACGCAGGACCTGCTGGGACACGCCGAGCCGCGCGAGCGGCTGCGCAATTTCTCCTGGATGTCGCTGGCGCTGGCCGCCTCCGGGTTCTCCGGCCCGCTGATCGCCGGCCTGGCGATCGACCATCTGGGCACGCGCCTGGCGTTCGGCATGCTGGCGATCGGGCCCATGCTGTCGCTGGTGGGGCTGTACCTGCTGCGGCAGCCGCTGCGCACCATGAACGGCGCGCTGACCGGGGGCAGCAACCGCCCCGCCGAGCGGCGCCGCATCACCGAGCTGCTGGCCGTGCCGCCGCTGCGCCGCATCCTGATGGTCAACACCATCCTGTCCGGCGCCTGGGATACGCATTTGTTCGTGGTGCCCATCTTCGGCGTGGCGATCGGCCTGTCCGCCACCACCATCGGCGTCATACTTGCCGCCTTCGCGGCGGCAACCTTCGTGATCCGCCTGGTTCTGCCGTTCATCCAGACGCGCGTGCGCTCGTGGACGCTGGTGCGCGCCGCCATGGCCACCGCCGCCATCGATTTCCTGCTTTACCCGTTTTTCACCGACGTAGGCATGCTGATCGGCCTGTCTTTCGTCCTGGGCCTGGCGCTGGGCTGTTGCCAGCCGAGCATGCTGTCCCTGCTGCACCAGTATTCGCCGCCCGGCCGCGCGGCCGAAGCCGTGGGCCTGCGCATGGCGCTGATCAATGCCTCGCAGGTGTCGCTGCCGTTGACGTTCGGCGCGCTCGGTGCGGTAATTGGCGTGGCTCCCCTGTTCTGGGCCTATGCGCTCGCCCTGGTGGCGGGCGGCTGGGCCAACCGCAATCCCCCGCAAGAATCCGATTCCTCCAAGTCTTCGTGAATACGCAGTCCGCTCCGTCCCCGCACGATCCGCATGGCGCCGCCGCGCTGCCCTTTCGCCTCTGGACGGCCGAGGAGCGGCGCGCCTCGCTCGATACCGCGCTGCGCGAATGGCGCGCCGGCGAAGACGTCTGGGTGTACGGCTATGGATCGCTGATCTGGCGGCCCGACTTCGATTTCCTCGAGCGCAGGCTGGCTACCCTGCACGGCCATCACCGGGCGCTGTGCCTGTGGTCGCGCGTCAACCGCGGCACCCCGGAATGCCCCGGGCTGGTGTTCGGGCTGGACCGCGGCGGCTCATGCCGCGGCGTGGTCTACCGCCTGGCCGGCCGGCAGGTGCCCGATTACTTCCCCGCGCTGTGGGACCGCGAGATGTCCACCGGCGCCTACCTGCCGCGCTGGCTGCGCTGCGCCACCGAGCACGGCCCGGTCAACGCGCTGGTGTTCATCATGAACCGCGCCAATCCGGCCTATATCCGCGCCTTGCCCGAACCCGAGCTGCTGGCCATCGTGCGGCGCGCCTCGGGCCGCTACGGCCCCTGCACCGAGTACGTGGTGCAGACGGCGCAGGCGCTGCGCCAGGCCGGCATCCGCGACGCGCGCCTGGAGCAGATCGCGCGCAAGCTGGAGGCCGACGTCCATCCGCTGGGCGTCTAGGGCCGCGCCCACGCGCCCGCGGCGTTGGCGGTACACTGACAGCCTTCCATCCAGCCGGTTCCGCAACAGATATGTCCGTGTCCGATCTGCGTCAGAGTTACGAAAAAGGCGTTCTCGTCGAAGGGCAGGCAGCCGCCTCGCCATTCCGGCAGTTCGCGCGCTGGTTCGACGAAGCCGTCGCGGCGCGGGTGCCGGAACCCAATGCCATGACCCTGGCCACGGTCAATGCCGAAGGCCAGCCCAGCGCCCGCATCGTGCTGATCAAGGGCTACGACGACGCCGGCTTCGTGTTTTTCACCAACTACGAATCCCGCAAGGGCCTGGACCTGGAGGCCAATCCCCGCGCCAGCCTGCTGTTCTTCTGGCAGCCGCTGGAGCGCCAGGTGCGCATCGAGGGCGTCATCGAGAAGGTCAGCGCGGCCGAATCGGACGAATACTTTCACAGCCGCCCGCTCGGCTCGCGCCTGGGCGCCTGGGCTTCGCGCCAGAGCCAGCCGATCACCCGCGACGAGCTGGAAGCGCGCGAGCGCGAGTTCCGCGACCGCTACGGCGAGCATCCGCCGCGCCCGCCGCATTGGGGCGGCTATCGCCTCAAGCCGAACCGCTTCGAATTCTGGCAGGGCCGCCCGTCGCGCCTGCATGACCGGCTGCGCTACGAGCCCGACGGCAAACAGGGCTGGACCATCGACCGCCTCTCGCCCTGACGCGCCCTTTTTGCCGCCATTGCCGCCTGAATGTCCGCAGCTTTCCCTCCCGCCTTTGACGCCGCCTTCTTCCGCACCGCGCTGGGCCGTTTCGCCACCGGCGTCACGGTCGTCACCACGGCCGGACTGGACGGCCAGCCTGTCGGGCTGACCGTCAGCTCGTTCAACTCGGTGTCGCTCAACCCGCCGCTGGTGCTGTGGAGCCTGGCGCGTACCTCGTCGTCGCTGGCGGCCTTCGAGCGTTGCCAGCGCTATGTGGTCAACGTGCTGTCGGCCAGCCAGATCGCGCTGGCGCGCCGCTTCGCCACCGGCAAGACGCCCGAGCGCTTCGCCGGGCTGACGCTGGCGCGGGCGCCGGCCGGCACGCCCATGCTGGGCGAAGGCTGCGCCGCCTGGTTCGAGTGCCACAACCGCAGCCGCTACGAAGAAGGCGACCACATCATCATGGTCGGACAGGTCGAGCACTGCGGGCACAGCGGCGTGCCGCCGCTGGTGTTCCACGCGGGCGGCTTCGATCTCAC
This sequence comes from Bordetella genomosp. 6, assembly GCF_002119705.1. Classification (NCBI taxonomy): domain Bacteria; kingdom Pseudomonadati; phylum Pseudomonadota; class Betaproteobacteria; order Burkholderiales; family Alcaligenaceae; genus Bordetella; species Bordetella genomosp. 6. The sequence goes on along the minus strand of NZ_CP021107.1, from coordinate 977,831 downwards.
GCCGCCGCAGGGCGGCGCTTCCAGCTGAGAGCATCCCCATGAGCACCGATATCGATTGCATCGTCATCGGCGCCGGCGTGGTCGGCCTGGCCATCGCGCGCGCCCTGGCCGCCAGCGGCCATGAAGTCCTGGTGGCCGAAGCGGCCGAGGGCATCGGCACCGGCACCAGTTCGCGCAATTCGGAAGTCATCCACGCCGGCATCTACTATCCGGCCGACAGCCTCAAGGCGCGCCTGTGCGTGCGCGGCAAGCACCTGCTCTACGAATACTGCGCCGCGCGCGGCGTGCCGCACCGGCGGCTGGGCAAGCTGATCGTCGCCGCCTCCGACCAGGAAGCCGCCCAGCTCGACAGCATCGCGCGGCGCGCCAGCGCCAACGGCGTCGACGACCTGCAACGCATCGACGGCGCCGCCGCGCGCCGGCTGGAGCCGGCGCTGCACTGCACGGCGGCGCTGGTGTCGCCGTCCACGGGCATCGTCGACAGCCACGCGCTGATGCTGGCCTACCAGGGCGACGCCGAAAACAACGGCGCGCAATTGGTTTTCCACACTCCCGTGACGGCCGGCCGGGTGCGGCCCGCGGGCGGTTTCGAGCTGGATTTCGGCGGCGCCGAGCCCATGACGCTGAGCTGCCGGGTGCTGATCAACGCCGCGGGCCTGCACGCCCCCAGCCTGGCGCGCCGCATCGAAGGCATACCGCGGGACAGCATTCCGCCCGAATACCTGTGCAAGGGCAGCTATTTCACGCTGGCCGGCCGGGCGCCGTTCTCGCGCCTGATCTACCCCGTGCCCCAGCATGCCGGGCTGGGGGTGCACCTGACGCTGGACCTGGGCGGACAGGCCAAATTCGGCCCCGATACCGAGTGGATAGCCACCGAAGACTACACGTTGGACCCGCGCCGCGCCGACGTCTTCTACGCCGCCGTGCGCAGCTACTGGCCGGCCCTGCCCGACGGCGCACTGGCGCCCGGCTACACTGGCATCCGCCCGAAGATCTCCGGCCCGCACGAACCCGCCGCCGATTTCGCCATCGCCGGCCCCGCCAGCCATGGCGTGGCCGGCCTGGTCAACCTGTACGGCATCGAGTCGCCCGGGCTGACGGCCAGCCTGGCCATTGCCGAAGAAACCCTGGCCCGCCTGGCCGCCTGAGCGCGCCCGGCCCGTACCAACCCCTGCCCCATATCGTCTTCCGACCATGCAGCACAACGACTACATCCTGACCCTGTCCTGCCCCGACCGCACCGGCATCGTGTTCCGCGTCAGCGGCCTGCTGTTCGAACTGGGTTGCAACATCCGGGATTCGCAGCAATTCGGCGACGAAGAGACGGGACGCTTCTTCCTGCGCGTGCACTTCGACCTGCCGCGCGAAGTGGCCGAAAGCGCGCTGCGCGAGCAGTTCGCCGCGCTGGCCAACGGCTACGACATGCAATGGCAGATCCACGACGCGCACCGCAAGGCGCGCCTGCTCATCATGGTGAGCAAGCAGGGCCACTGCCTGAATGACCTGCTGTTTCGCGTCAGCAGCGGCCAGCTGCGCGCCGAGGTGGCCGCCATCGTGTCCAACCACAACGACTACGCCAGCCTGGCGGCGTCGTACGGCATCCCGTTCCACCACATGCCCGTCACGCCCGACACCAAGGCCGGGCAGGAGCGCCAGGTGCTGGAACTGGTCGACCGCGAGCAGATCGACCTGGTGGTGCTGGCGCGCTACATGCAGATCCTGTCGGCGGACATGTGCCAGGCGCTGGCCGGGCGCGCCATCAACATCCACCACAGCTTCCTGCCCAGCTTCAAGGGCGCGCGCCCCTATCACCAGGCGCATGCGCGCGGCGTCAAGATCATCGGCGCCACCGCGCACTACGTGACCTCCGACCTGGACGAAGGCCCCATCATCGAGCAGGACATCGAGCGCGTGGACCACACCATGACGGCCGAAGACCTGACCCAGGTGGGCAGCGACATCGAATCGCTGGTGCTGTCGCGCGCGGTACGCAGCCACATCGAGCACCGCATCCTGCTCAACCGCAGCAAGACCGTCGTCTTCCGCTGAGCCAGGCTCAAACGGGCGGCGGCGCGAAATGACGCAAGGCCGCCTGCAGGGCCGTTGCCTGCAGGGAGGTGGGCGCTAGGCTGGGCCAGGCGATCTGGCACACCGAGCGGGCCTGGTGCTCGAACGCCACATAGCAGGCGCCGGCCAGCCCGGCCCGCGCCAGGCACGACGGCACGATGGACACGCCCAGCCCGCTGGCCACCAGCGCCGCGACGCTGAGCCAATGCCGCACCTCGTGGCGCACCGCCGGGTGGAAGCCAGCCGCCACGCACAGCGACAGCACCGTCTCGTAATAGCTGGGCGAGGCGGCCTGCGCGAAGAACACGAAATCCTCCCCGGCCAGGTCGGCCAGGCGCAGCGAACGCTGGCCGGCCAGGCGGTGCGTATCGGGCAGGCAGACGACGAACGGCTCTGCCACCAGGTCGCACGCGCTCACGCCCTCGGGCGGCGGATTGGCGTGGATGAAGCCCAGGTCGAGCTCGCCGCGCCGTAGCGCCTCGAGCTGGTCGTGCGAATTGCGCTCGGCCAGCACTTGCTCCACATCGGGAAGCTGGCTGCGCAGCGCCGCCAGCAGGTCCGGCAGGCCCCGGTACAGCATGGAGCCGACGAAGCCGATGCGCAGACGGCCTTGCAGCCCGGCTTCGGCGCGCCGCACCAGCCGCCCCACCTCCTCGCCCTGGCGCAGCAGCGACAGCGCTTCGCCATAGAGCACCCGCCCGGCGTCGGTCAGCGCCACATGGCGGCTGGAGCGCTCGAACAGGCGCGCGCCCAGCTGCGTTTCCAGCTGGCGGATGGCATAGCTGAGCGGCGGCTGCGAGATATGCAGGCGCTGGGCGGCGCGGCTGAAGTTGCGCTCCTGCGCCACGGCGATGAAATAGCGCAGCAAACGGGGCTCCAGGTCCATGCCTCCTCCTATCCATACTTTAATTGTATTGTTCTACACCAAAACGGTATTTGTATAGATATATCGAACGGGCGACCATGGCGGCAAAGAATCCGGCAAGGGAGACACCATGGATACGCTTTCCTCCACCGACACGGCCGCCGCGGCGGCCAGTCCGGTGCCCGACGCGCGCGGCCTGAACCTGTTCCGCGCCGACCCCTATGCGGCCGGCCTGGCACGCTGCTATCTGCCCGCCGATCTCTGCGACCACCTGTTGCCGCACCTCGACCGCCTGGGCGCGCTGGCCGGCGGCCGCATGGACGAACTGGCCATGACGGCCGACCGCCACCCGCCGACGCTGTCGGTGCGGCACCGCACCGGCACGGACGAATCGCGCATCGACAAGCATCCCGCCTATGTGGAGCTGGAGCGCCTGGCCTACAGCGAATTCGGCCTGGCGGCCCTGTCGCATCGCGGCGGCGTGCTCGGCTGGCCGGACCCCATGCCCGCCGCGGCCAAGTACGCGCTCAGCCATTTGTTCGTGCAGGCCGAATTCGGCCTGTGCTGCCCGGTCAGCATGACGGACTCGCTGGCGCGCACGCTGCGCAAGTTCGGCGACCCGGCGCTGGTGGAACACGTCCTGCCGCAAGTCATCACGCAGGATTTCGACCAGCTGCAGCAAGGCGCCATGTTCATGACCGAACAGGGTGCCGGTTCCGATGTCAGCGCCACCACGGTGACCGCCCAGGCGCAGGCCGACGGACGCTGGGCGCTGCATGGCGACAAGTGGTTCTGCTCCAACCCGGATGCCGGCTTTGCCATGGTGCTGGCGCGCAGCGAGCCCGACGCAGGCCTGCGCGGCGTGTCGCTGTTCCTGCTGCCGCGCCGCCTGCCCGACGGCAGCCCCAACCACTACCGCATCCTGCGCCTGAAGGACAAGCTGGGCACGCGCTCGATGGCCAGCGGCGAGATCCGCCTGGAAGGCGCGCTGGCATGGCTGGTCGGCCAGCGCGGCCAGGGGTTCAAGCACATGGCCGACATGATCAACAACTCGCGCCTGTCCAACGGCATGCGCGCCGCCGGCCTGATGCGCCGCGCGCTGACCGAGGCGGTTTTCTTCGCCCAGCAGCGGCGCGCCTTCGGCAAGCGCCTGATCGACATGCCGCTGATGCGCCGGCAGCTGGCCAAGATGGCCGTGCGCGCCGAGCAGGCGCGCAGCGTCATGTTCCAGACCGCCCAGGCGCTGGCCGCCGCCGACCGCGGCGAGGGAGAGCCCGCGCTGCCGCGCATCCTCACGCCGCTGATCAAGTTCCGCGCCTGCCGCGACGCGCGCCACGTAACCGGCGACGCGATGGAAGTGCGCGGCGGCTGCGGCTATATCGAAGAGTGGGTCGAGCCGCGCCTGATGCGCGATGCGCATCTGGGCTCGATCTGGGAAGGCACCAGCAACATCGTGGCGCTGGACGTGCTGCGCGCCATCCGCAAGGCCGACGCTCTGCCGGCGTTGCAGCGCCATGTGCAGGCCTTGCTGGCCGATGGCGCGCCGTGCCCGCCCGGGCTGGCGCAAGTGCAGGCGCGCGCCTTCGACGACGCCTATGCGCTTGCCGCGCACGCGGCCGCCCATGAACGCGATGACCTGGCCCGCCAGGCGGCCTCGGCGCTGTACCACGTCGTCGCCATCGCCGCGCTGCGCTGGGAAGCGGCGCGCGATCCCCAACTGGCCTCGCGCGCCGCGCTGGCCGACCTGGCGCTGCGCCACCGGCTGGCGCCCCGCGACCCTTGTGCGCTGCCCGCCGACGATGACCAGGCGTGCCGCGCCGTGCTGCAGACCGCGCTGTAGCGGCGGTCCCCCCATAACAACGACGGAGACATACCATGCAACAGCTGATTCGCAGCCTCGTCCTGGCCGCCGGCCTGGCCTTGCTGGGCGGCGCCGCCGCGCCCGCGCTGGCCGACTACCCCGACCGGCCGGTCACCCTAGTCGTGCCCTTCCCGCCCGGCGGCCCCACCGACGCCATGGCGCGCCGGCTGGCCGAAGGCCTGAAAACGCAGCTCGAGCAGACCGTGGTGGTGGAAAACCGCGGCGGCGCCGGCGGAAATATCGGCGCCGAACTGGTGGCCAACGCCAAGCCCGACGGCTATACGCTGCTGTTCGGCACCTCGGGCCCGCTGGCCATCAACCTCAGCCTGTACAAGAAACAGAACTACGATCCGCGCACCAGCTTCGCGCCCATCGTGCGCATCGGCCACCTGCCCAACATCCTGGTGGTGCATCCCTCGGTGCCGGCCAACAACGTGCAGGAACTGATCGCCTACGCCAAGGCCAACCCCGACAAGCTGAGCTACGCGTCCTCGGGCAATGGCGCGTCCTCGCACCTGGCCGGCGTGCTGTTCAACCGCATGGCCGGCACGCGCATCCTGCACGTGCCCTACAAGGGCACCGGCCCGGCCCTGAACGACCTGCTGGGCGGGCAGGTCTCGATGTCGTTCACCGACATCCTGACCGCGCTGCCGCACATACAGGCCGGCAAGCTGAAGGCCATCGGCCTGGCCAGCGCGCAGCGCTCGGAGGCCCTGCCCGACCTGCCCACCCTGGCCGAACAGGGGCTGGCCGGCTACGACGTCAGCGTGTTCTTCGGCATCGTGGCGCCCAAGGGCACGCCCGAAGCCGTCGTGCAGAAACTGAACGCCGCCTTCATCGCCGCGCTGGACGCGCCCGATGTACGCGACACGCTGCGCAAGCAAGGCATCGTGCCGGCGCCCGAGCGCACGCCGCAGGCCCTGGCCGGTTTCATCAACGAGGAAGTCGACAAGTGGGGCGAGTTGATCCGCGCCGCGCAGATTTCCCTGGACTAGAGGCGTACCCATCATGGCTGTTGCCGCATTGCCCCCGGGCGCCCTGCAAGGCTGCCGCGTCATCGACCTGTCGCGCGTGCTGGGCGGCCCATACTGCACCCAGATCCTGGCCGACCACGGCGCCGACGTGCTGAAGATCGAACCGCCCGGCGGCGACGAGACACGCGGCTGGGGGCCGCCGTTCTCCGGCCAGACCGCGTCGTACTTCATCGGCGTCAACCGCAACAAGCGCGGCATGACGCTGGACCTGTCGCAGCCCGCCGGCCAGGAGCTGCTGCGCGGCCTGCTGGCCGACGCCGACGTGCTGGTGGAGAATTTCAAGCCCGGCACGCTGGAAAAGTGGGGGCTGGGCTACGACACGCTGAGCCAGGCGTTTCCGCGCCTGGTGCATTGCCGCGTCAGCGGCTTCGGCGCCGACGGCCCGCTGGGCGGCTTGCCAGGCTACGACGCCTGCGCCCAGGCCATGTGCGGGCTGATGAGCGTCAACGGCGAGGCCGACGGCCCGGCCACGCGGGTGGGCCTGCCGGTCGTGGACATGGTGACCGGCCTGAACGCGGCCGTCGCCGTGCTGCTGGCGTTGCAGGAGCGCCAGCGCAGCGGGCTGGGCCAGTTCCTGGACATCACGCTGTACGACTGCGCGCTGTCGCTGCTGCACCCGCATGCGCCGAACTACTTCTACAGCGGCCGGGTGCCCGCGCGCACCGGCAACGCGCATCCGAACATCGCGCCGTATGAAACCCTGCCCACCGGCGCCGGGCCGATTTTCCTGGCGGTGGGCAACAACCGCCAGTTCGCGGCGCTGGCCGACGCGCTGGGCGCCCCGCACCTGGCGCAGGATGCGCGTTTTGCCAGCAACGCCGACCGCCTGGCGCACCGCGACGCCCTGCGCGCCGCGCTGGCCGAACTGCTGCAGCCGCACGAAGCGGCCTCGCTGGCCGAGCGCCTGCTGCGGCTGGGCGTGCCGGCCGCGGCCGTGCTGGACGTGGCGCAGGCGCTCGACCATCCGCATGCCCGCCACCGTGGCATGCTGCTGGAAACGGGCGACTACCGGGGCATCGCCTCGCCCATCAAGCTGTCGCGCACCCCCGCGCGCCTGCGCAGCGTACCGCCGGCGCTGCAGGAACCGGCCGGGGCCTGAACCGCCCTCAATCGCCCAGCGCCAGCCCTTCGCGGCGCGGGTCGGCGCCGCCGGCCAGGCCGTGCGGCCCGATCACGATGCCCTGGATCCCGCTGGGAAAATCGGTAATGCGCACCTCATGGCCCATGCGCCGCAGCGCCGGGGCCAGCGCCTCCAGCGCCGTGCCGCGCTCGAGCTCGGTTTCCCTGTTGCGGCTGCCCAGGTTGGGCAGCGCGATCGCCTGCTGCACGTCCAGCTTCCAATCGAGCACGCCGACCAGGGTCTTGGCCACGTAGTTGATGATGGCGCTGCCGCCGGGCGAGCCCAGCGCCAGCACGGGTTTGCCGGCGCGAAACACAATCATGGGCGCCATCGAGCTGCGCGGCCGCTTGCCTGGCTGGACCCGGTTGGCCACCAGCCGCCCTTCCGGATCGCGGTACGAGGACGAGAAGTCCGTCATCTCGTTGTTGAGCAGGAAGCCGCGCACGAAAATCTTGCTGCCGAACGCGGCCTCGATGGTCGAGGTCATGGAAACCACGTTGCCCGCGGCGTCCACCGCCACCAGGTGGCTGGTGGAGGGCACCTCGATGGCGTCGTCGCGCGCGCGCTCGGCCAGCAGCCCCTGCGGATCGCCGGGCAGGGCCGTCTTCATGCTGCGGTCGGGGCGGATCAGCGCGCCACGCTGGCGCAGGTAGGCGGGATCGAGCAGCGCGCGCACCGGGACGTCGACGAAAGCCGGGTCGGCCACGTAGAAATCGCGGTCGGCGAAGGCCAGCCGCCCGGCCTCGGAAAAATAGTGCACCGCCTCGACACTGCCGGGGCGCATGCGCGCCAGCGGGTATTGCTCCAGTTCGCCCAGCATCTGCAGCACCGCCAGCGGGCCGCTGCTGGGCGGCGGCGCGCCGCACAGCCGGTAGCCCCGGTACAGGCCGCAAACAGGCTCGCGCACCACGGCCCGGTAGGCGGCCAGGTCGGCCTCGCTCAGGTCGCCCGGCGTGGGATGGGCGCGCACCGCCGCCACGATGTCGCGCGCGATCGGCCCGCGGTAGAAGGCGTCGGCTCCCTCGCGCGCGATGCTGCGCAGCGTGGCCGCGAACTCGGGATTCTTCAACCGGTGGCCGACCGGCCAGGCCTGCCCGCCGGGGCCGTAGAAATAGCGCGCCGCCGCGGGCTGCGCCGCCAGCGCCTTGTCGCCGGCGATCGACTCGTGCAGGCGCGGCGACACGGGAAACCCCTGCTCGGCCATCGCGATGGCCGGCTCGAACAGCGCCTGCCATGGCAGCTTGCCGTGCTCGCGGTGCGCCAGTTCCAGGCCGCGCAACAGGCCCGGCGTGCCCACCGCGCGGCCGTTGTTGACCGATTCCGCGTACGACAGCGGCTTGCCCTCGTGCATGAAGCGATCGGGCCGCGCGGCCGCGGGCGCGGTCTCGCGGCTGTCGTAGACGCGCAGCTCGCCGGCGCCGCGGTCGTAATGCACCATGAAGGCGCCGCCGCCTATGCCCGAGGATTGCGGCTCGACCAGGTTCAGCACCAGCTGCGCGGCGATGATGGCGTCGGCGGCGCTGCCGCCGGCCCGCAGGATGCGGTAGCCGGCCTCGCTGGCCAGCGGGTTGGCGGTGGCGATCATGTAGCGCCGGGCGTGCGCTTGCGCGCGCTCGCTGCGCGCGCCGGCGATCTCCGGATTGATGTCCTCGCGCGCCACGCCCGGCGCCTCGCGCGCCCAGGCCGGCGCCTGGCAAATGGCGGCGGCGCACAGCGCCAACAGCAGAGTCCGCAATGGCATGGTCTTCCCTTGTCCAGGTGGTCCAGCGGCACATGATAAACAGGCTGTCCGGCAGCGGCGAATCCGCCTCGGCATAGAATCGCATTTTCCATCCCGGGTTTGAGCCATGCGCCTGCGCCACATCGAAATCTTCGAGGCCATCCGCCGTACCGGGTCGCTGACCGAGGCGGCGGCGGCCCTGCATATTTCGCAGCCCGCGGCCAGCAAGCTGCTGGCGCACGCCGAGGCCCAGCTCGGGTTCAAACTGTTCGAGCGGGTCAAGGGGCGCCTGGTGGCCACGCGCGAAGCCGAAATCCTGGCGCCCGAAGTGGCGCGCCTGAACCAGGACCTCGGCAGCGTGCGCCGGCTGGCCGCCAGCCTGCGCGAACGCCCGCACGGCCACCTGCGGCTGGGCTGCGCCCCAGCCCTGGGCCTGGGCCTGCTGCCCGGAGTGGTGCGCGCCAGCCGCGACGCCCAGCCCGGCATCACGTTCGACATCCACACCCATCACAGCGCCGAGCTGGTGCAGGGCCTGCTGGCGCACGAGCTCGACCTGGCCATTACCTTCGACGCCAACGACCACCCCGGCCTGACGCGCGCCAGCCTGGGCCATACCGAGCTGGTGCACCTGAGCCGCCGCCCCGGCGCCGGCGCGACGCGCCTGCAGGATCTCGGCGACGAAACCCTCATCGTGCTCGACGCCCGCGATGCCTCGGGCTCGCTGCTGCAGATGGCGCTGGACGCGCAAGGGCTGGCTCCGCCCGTGGCGATCCAGGTACAGACCCACTACGTGGCCTGCGCGCTGGCCGAGGCCGGTTGCGGCGACGCCGTGGTCGACGCCATCACCGCGCGCGCCATGCTGCGCCCCGGCATGGCGCTGCGGCGCCTGGAGCCGGCGCTGCGCGTGCCCATCAGCGTCATGACCCGCAGCCAGGACGCGCTCTCGACCCTGCACCACGACTTCATCGAACGCCTGCGCCAGGCCTGCGCGGCGCTGCAGGCGCAGCCCGCGCCGCAGGCGGAATAAAAAACGCGCGCAAGAAAAAAGCGCCCCGCGGGGCGCTTTCGGCGTGCACGGTGTCAGGCAGCCATCAGTCCAGCTTGATGTTCTGCTTCTTGACCACGTCCTGCGCCCAGTCGTACTGCTCCTTGATTTCCTTGGCGAACTCCTCGGGCGTGTTGCCCGACGGCGCCGACCCCTGGTCGTCCAGGGCCTTGATGACCTTCGGGTCCTTCAGGGCCACCACGGCGGCATCGCGCAGCTTGTTCACGACGTCCATCGGCGTGCCCTTGGGCGCCAGCAGGCCGTACCACACCGGCTGGTTCAGCACCGGAAAACCGGCGTCGGCGAACGTGGGGACGTCCTTGATGGCGTCGATGCGGGTCGGCCACGCAATGGCCATGGCGCGCAGCTTGCCGGCCTGGATCTGCGGCATGGAAGACGGCAGGTTGTCGAAGATCAGTTCGATCTGGCCGCCCACGGCATCGGCGACGGCCGGGCCCGAACCCTTGTAGGGCACGTGCACGATGTCGGTGCCGGTGGCCATCTTGAACGACTCGCCCATCAGGTGCAGCACGCCGCAGGTGCCCGAGCTGCCGTACGAGTACTTGCCGGGGTTCTTCTTGAGCTCTTCCAGGAAGCCCTTGAAATCCTTGGCGGGAAACTTGGGATTGACCGCCACGACGTTGGCCGTGTTGGCGAAGTTCGTGACCGGCTGGAAATCCTTGATCGGGTCGTACGGCAGGTCCTTGGGACGGCAGGCCGGGTTGACGGCCATGGTCGACACGGTGGCGATCGACAGCGTGTAGCCGTCGGGTTCGGCCCGCGCCGCTTCGGACGCGCCGATGGCGCCGCCGGCGCCGCCCTTGTTCTCCACCACCATGGGCTGGCCCAGTTCCTGGCTCATGCGCTGCGTCACCAGGCGGGCGATGATGTCGGTCGAGCCGCCCGGGGCGAACGGAACGATCACGCGAATGGCCTTGCTGGGATAAGCATCGGCGGCCTGCGCGCCAGCGGCGGCGACAAGACCGGTGGCCACGGCAATGGCCTGAACCAGGGTGCGTACTTTATTCATGAGTGTGTTTCCTCCAGGGATTTCGACGCCGTGCGTAACGGGCCGGCTGTGCGGTGGGCGCGCCGGTGTGCGGCGGCCTTTTTGATTGTTGGCGCGCGCCTTCAAAGGGTTGCTTATGGCCAAGGCGCTGCCAGAATGTCGGAGAATAGCAGCTTGCGCCGCGACGCGGAAGCGCCGCCCCCGTCAATTTTCCCTCCAGGTTCCATGTCGGTTGCCCTGCTGGTTTTGCCCGATTTCATGCTCGTCGCCCTGGGCTGGGCCCTGCGCCACAAACTGGGATTCTCGCGCGAATTCTTCGCCGGCACCGAACGCATGGTGTATTTCGTGCTGTTTCCCGCGCTGCTGTTCCAGTCCATCCTGCGCACCCCCATCAGCGCCGGCCACGCCGTGCAGCTGCTGCAGGCCACCGCGGCCCTGATGGCCTGCGGCGTGGCGCTGGCGTGGCTGGCCGGCCCGGTGCTCAGGCCCGCGCCGGTGGCGCTGGCCTCGGCGGCGCAATGCGGCTACCGCTTCAATACCTATATCGGCCTGGCCCTGGCCGCCAGCCTGGCCGGCGGCCCCGGCCAGACCATCATGGCGCTGATCGTGGGCTTTGCCGTGCCCATGGCCAACGTCGCCGCCGTGTACGGCCTGGCTCGCCACAGCGGCAACGGCCTGCTGCGCGAGCTGGCGCGCAATCCGCTGCTGGTCTCGACCCTGCTGGGCCTGGCCTGCAACCTGGCCGGGCTGAGCCTGCCGGGCCCCATCGACACCGTGATGGCGCGGCTGGGCGCGGCCGCCCTGGCGCTGGGCATCATGTGCGTGGGCGCCAGCCTCGCCTGGGAGGGCGGCAAGGGCCATGGCCGGCTGATCGGCTGGATGCTGGCGGTCAAGCTGGCCGCCATGCCGTCGGCGGCCCTGGGCATCGCCTGGGCGCTGGGGCTGCCGGCGCTGGAGACGCGCATGCTGATGCTGTTTTCCGCCCTGCCCACCGCCTCGGCGGCCTATGTGCTGGCCATGCGCATGGGCGGCGACGGCCGCATGGTCGCGGTGCTGATCTCGCTGGGCACGCTGGCCTCGGCCGCGACCATCCCGCTGTGGCTGACCGCGGCCGCGGGGCTGGGCGCGCCCAGCTGACGCGCCGGCGCCGCTCAGCGGCGCGCGTTGGTCATCTCGCCCGGCACCACCCACTCGGCGAACTGCGCCTCGGTCAGGTGCCCCAGCGCCAGCGCCGCCTCCTTCAGCGACAGGTTTTCCTTGTGGGCCTTCTTGGCGATCTGCGCGGCCTTGTCGTAGCCGATGTGCGGGTTGAGCGCGGTCACCAGCATCAGCGAACGCTCGACCAGCTCGGTGATGCGCTCGCGGTTGGGCTCGATGCCGGCGGCGCAGTGCTTGTCGAAGCTGACCATGCCGTCGGCCAGCAGGCGCACCGACTGCAGGAAGTTGTGGATCACCAGCGGCTTGAAGACGTTCAGCTCGAAGTTGCCGCTGGCGCCGCCGAAATTGATGGCTACGTCATTGCCCATGACTTGCGCGGCCAGCATCGTGACGGCTTCGCACTGGGTCGGGTTGACCTTGCCCGGCATGATCGAGCTGCCCGGCTCGTTCTCGGGGATGCTGATCTCGCCCAGGCCCGAGCGCGGGCCGCTGGCCAGCCAGCGCACATCATTGGCGATCTTCATCAGCCCGGCCGCCAGCGTCTTCAGGGCGCCGTGCGCAAACAGCAGCGCCTCGTGCGAGGCAAGCGCCTGGAACTTGTTGGGCGCCGACACGAATGCGCTGCCGGTGTCATGGGCCAGTTCGGCCGATACCTTGGCGCTGAACTGCGGATGCGCATTCAAGCCGGTGCCCACCGCCGTGCCGCCGATGGCGAGCTGGTGCAGCCCGGCCAGCGTCGCGCGGATCTGCTGCTCGGCCAGGTCCAGCTGCGCCACGTAGCCGGAGATCTCCTGGCCCAGCGTCAACGGGGTGGCGTCCTGCAGATGGGTGCGGCCGATCTTCACGATGTCGTAGAACGCGGCGCTCTTGGCCGCCAGCGTGCCGCGCAGCGCCTTCAGGGCCGGCAGCACGCGATGCTCGACTTCGACCGCGGCGGCCACGTGCATGGCGGTCGGAAAGGTATCGTTGGACGACTGGCCCCGGTTCACGTGGTCGTTCGGGTGCACCTTGCGGCCTTCGCCGCGCTCGCCGCCCAGCAGCTCGGAGGCGCGGTTGGCCAGCACCTCGTTCATGTTCATGTTGCTCTGCGTGCCCGAGCCGGTCTGCCAGACCGACAGCGGAAACTCGTCGGGCCACTTGCCGGCGACCACTTCGTCGGCGGCCCGCATGATCGCGTCGGCGATCTGCGGATCCAGCTCGCCCAGTTCGGCGTTGACCTTGGCGGCGGCGCGCTTCAGGCGCGCCATGGCGGCGACCAGCGGCACCGGCATCCTCTCGGTCGAGATCGCGAAGAAGTGCAGCGAGCGCTGGGTCTGCGCGCCCCACAAATGCTGGTCGGGCACCTCGATCGGGCCGAAAGTGTCTTTTTCGGTGCGGGTTTTCATGGCGGTACAGCTCCGTTTGCGGCGAGTTGGTCGGGTTGCCGGACGCGTCCGACAATACATGAACGAGAATCAATCCTGTCGGCAAGCGTAGCAGAAAGCCCGCTTCCTATAATCCGCTCCACGCTTTGCGTTTTACCACTCGAGACCCGCCATGTCCGCCCCACCGACCACCCTCCGCCTGCACCTGCCCGACGAAGCCGCCACCGAAGACCTGGCGCGCCAGCTTGCGCCGCTGGTCGACGGGCGGCGCGGCGGACCACCGGGGGGACAGATCCACCTGCAAGGCGACCTGGGCGCCGGCAAGACGGCCTTCACGCGCGCACTGTTGCGCGAATGCGGCATCCAGGGCCGGATCAAGAGTCCCAGCTACGCGCTGCTTGAATCCTATAAAGTTTCTAACTTATACTTCTATCACCTTGATTTTTATAGGTTTAGCGATTCGCGCGAATGGCTGGACGCCGGTTTCCGAGATTTACTGCGTGACGACGCGGTAGTTTTGATCGAATGGCCGGAGCGCGCGGCAGGCTTGCTGCCCCCTCCGGACCTGCTGATCTCCCTGGCTTACGCAGACCAGGGACGGGACGCCAACCTGACCGCCCATACCGCCCGAGGACAAACATGGTTGAACGCGATTGTCCCCCCGCCCACGGCGCGCTCTCTCCCCGCGCCGCCGCCCGCCGACGCCTGATCAGCGTCGCCGCGACCCTGCTCGTCCTCCCCGTCGTTCCCCGCCTGGCGCATGCGGCCACCATCCTGGCCGTGCGCACCTGGCCGGCCGATGAGTACACGCGCGTCACGCTCGAGCTCGACAGCGAGCTCAAGGCTGAACACTTCACGCTGGAGAATCCCCACCGCCTGGTGGTGGATATCGAAGGCCTGTCGGTCAATGCCGCCCTCAACGACCTCGTGTCCAAGGTGCGGCACGACGACCCGTACATCCGGGGCCTGCGCGTGGCGCAGAACCGGCCCAACGTGGTGCGCCTGGTGTTCGACCTCAAGCAGTCGGTGGCGCCCCAGGTGTTCACCCTCAAGCCGGTGGCCGACTACCAGTACCGCCTGGTGCTGGACCTGTACCCGAAGGTGGCGCAGGACCCGCTGATGGCGATCCTGAACAAGCAATCCGGGCCCGATGTCGACGATCCGCTGGCGCGCGTGCTCGACGAGATCGCGCGCAACCAGCCCGCGCCCGACCAGCCGGCCGCGCCGCTGGCGCGCGGCCAGGAGCCGGCGCCCGCGCTGCCCACCCCGCCCATCAAGCCGCTTCCCGCGCCCAGCCGCTCGGCCAGCCGCAAGCGCATGCTGACCATCGCGCTCGATCCGGGACATGGCGGCGAGGATCCTGGCGCCATCGGCCGCTCGGGCCTGCGCGAGAAGGACGTGGTGCTGCGCATCGCGCGACGGCTCAAGGCCCTGATCGACGCGCAGCCGTACATGCGCGCCTACCTGACGCGCGACGACGATTATTTCGTGCCGCTGCACGTGCGCGTGCAGAAGGCGCGCCGCGTGCGCGCCGACCTGTTCGTGTCCATCCACGCCGATGCCTTCATCAAGCCCACGGCCAACGGCTCGTCGGTGTTCGCGCTGTCCGAGCGCGGCGCATCGAGCACGCAGGCGCGCTGGCTGGCCGACAAGGAAAACGCGGCCGACCTGATCGGCGGCGTCAACCTCGGCAGCCACGACCGCCAGGTGGCCAAGGTGCTGCTGGACCTGTCCACCACGGCGCAGATCAACGATTCGCTCAAGGTCGGCACCGCCTTCCTGGACGAGATCAAGAAGATCAATCGGCTGCACAAGAACCGCGTCGAACAGGCGGGCTTCGCGGTGCTGAAGGCGCCCGATATCCCGTCCATCCTGGTCGAGACGGCCTTCATCAGCAATCCCAAGGAAGAAGCCCTGCTGCGCAGCGCGGCGCACCAGGAAAAGCTGGCGCAGGCCATGATGACCGGCATCGACCGCTACTTCACCGCCAATCCGCCGCTGGCGCGCGTAGGCGACGTCAGCTGAGGCCGGCGCCTGCCCCGCACGGGGCGGGCGCCGCGCCGCTCATCCGCCGCGCCGTACCTGCGCCAGGCGCACCAGCGCGCCGACGACCACGGGCACAATGGCCGCGCCCAGGCCGATCAGCACGATGGTGTTCAGGTGCTCGCGCACCAGCGGGATGTTGCCGAAGAAATAGCCCGCGGCCACCAGGCTGATCACCCACAGCAGCGCCCCGCCGATATTGAACAGCTGGAAGCGCGCCAGGCGCATGTCCGCCACGCCGGCCACGAACGGCGCGAAGGTGCGGATCACGGGGATGAAGCGCGACATGACGATGGTCTTGCCGCCATGCTTCTCGTAGAACGCGTGCGTGCGCATCAGCGCGTTGCGGTCCAGGAAGCGCAGGTTCATCGAGAACACGCGCGGCCCGATGTAGCGCCCTATCGTGTAGTTGACCGTATTGCCGCTGATGGCCGCCACGATCAGCAGCGCGGCCGTCAGCACCGGGTCCATGTGGCCGGTGGCGCCGAACGCGCCGGCGATGAACAGCAGCGAGTCGCCGGGCAGGAACGGCAGCACCACCAGCCCGGTCTCGGCGAACACGATGAGAAACAGCACCAGGTACACCCACACGCCGTACTGTTCGACCCAGATGCCTAGGGTCTGGTCGATGTGGAGCACCATATTGAGGAAGTCGAGCATGAGGGTCCGCGGATGTGAGGCCGGCTGCCGGGCGGTAGCGTAGGGCTAAAATCGCCATTATTGCCTATTCCGTTTGCCGCCCGCCCATGTCCGATCGCCGTCCGATTGCCACCCTCCCCGACCTGTTGATCAGCCAGATCGCCGCCGGCGAGGTGATCGAGCGGCCGGCGTCGGTGCTCAAGGAAATCCTTGAAAATGCCATCGACGCCGGCGCGCGCGCCATCGAGGTGCGCCTGGAGGGCGGCGGCATCCGCCGCATCGCCGTCACCGACGACGGCAGCGGCATCCCGCCCGAGGAGCTGCCGCTGGCGCTGACGCGCCATGCCACCAGCAAGATCCGCTCGCTCGACGAACTGGAAGCCGTGGCCTCGATGGGGTTTCGCGGCGAGGCCCTGGCGTCGATCGCCTCGGTGGCCGATCTCACGATCATCTCGCGCACGCGCGGCGCCGACCACGCCTGGCAGATCGACGGCGGCAGCCTGCAGGTCAGCCCGGCCTCGGGACCGCCGGGCACGACGATAGACGTGCGCCAGCTGTTCGACCGCGTGCCGGCGCGGCGCAAGTTCCTGCGCTCGGAAGCCACCGAATTCGGCCATTGCGTCGACGCCATGGAACGCATCGCGCTGGCCCACCCCGAAGTCGCGTTCCGCCTTTTCCACCACGACCGCGCGCAGCGCCAATGGCTGCCGGCCGACCATGGGCAGCGCATCCGCGACGTGCTGGGCGCCGAATTCGTCGGCCACGTGCTGCCGGTGCAGGCGGCCGCCGGCGCCATCGCCCTGATGGGCATGGTGACGCGGCCCACCGCGGCGCGGGCGCGCGCCGACCGCCAGTACCTGTACGTCAATGGCCGCTTCGTGCGCGACCGCACCGTCAGCCATGCCTTGCGCAGCGCCTATGCCGACGTGCTGCATGGCGACCGGCAGCCCGCCTACGTGCTGTACCTGGACATCGATCCGGGCGCGGTCGACGTCAACGTGCACCCGGCCAAGCATGAAGTGCGCTTTCGCGACAGCGGCGCGGTGCACCGGTTCGTTTCGCAGGTCGTGGGCCAGACGCTGGCGCAGACCGGCGGAGCCGAAGCGGTGCCGGCCGGCGCCCCGGACGGCGCCGCCCCCGACGCGGCCTACGCCGGCCAGCCGGCCGCCGCGCCCGGCCTGGCCGAGCCGCGCGCGCCCTATCCCGCTTCCTATCCCCCGCCAGGCCAGGTTTCCTACCAAGGGTCGCCGGCCCGGCCGCACACGCAGGTGCCGTTCCGCCTGCACGCAGAACCGGCCGGCATCCCCGCGTCCGATTGGCAAAGCCTGTACCGCCCCCTGCCCGCGGACGCGGCGCCGGCGGCCATGGCGCTGCGCGACGCTCCCGCCACGGCGCTGCCGGCGGCCGACGAGCATCCGCTGGGGCAGGCCCTGGCGCAGTTGCACGGCATCTACATCCTGGCGCAGAACTCGCGCGGTCTGGTGCTGGTCGACATGCACGCCGCGCACGAGCGGGTGGTATACGAACAGCTCAAGCGCGCCCTGGACGACCGCGCGCTGCCGCGCCAGGACCTGCTGGTGCCGGTCGTGTTCCATGCCGCCGAGAAGGACGTGGCGCTGGTCGAAGAGCACGAGACGCAGCTGAACGAACTGGGTTTCGAGATGCGCCCGTCCGGCCCGGCCTCCATCGCGGTGCGCAGCGTGCCGGCCCTGCTGGCGCGCGGCGACATCGAAAGCCTGGCGCGCGCCGTGCTGCGCGACCTGGGCGCGGTGGGCGTGTCGCGCCTGCTGACCGAGCAGCGCAACGAGCTGCTGAGCACCATGGCCTGCCATGGCTCGGTGCGCGCCAACCGGCGCCTGACGCTGGAGGAAATGAACGCGCTGCTGCGCCAGATGGAAATCACCGAGCGCGCCGACCAGTGCAACCACGGCCGCCCCACCTGGGTGCAATGGTCGGTCAACGACCTCGACAAACTGTTCCTGCGCGGCCAATGACCCCGCGCGCCATCATCTGCCTGGCCGGCCCCACGGCGGCCGGCAAGAGCGCCTCGACCCTCGCGCTGGCGCAGCGCTGGCCGCTCGAAATCATCAACGTCGATTCGGCCACCATCTACCGCGGCATGGACATCGGCACCGCCAAGCCGTCGGCCGCCGAGCGCGCCCAGGTTCCCCAGCACCTGCTGGATATCCGCGATCCGGCGCAAGCGTATTCGGCCGCCGAATTCCGCGCCGACGCGCTGCGGCTGATCGCCGAGATCCACGCGCGCGGGCGCATTCCGCTGCTGGCCGGCGGCACCATGCTGTACTACAAGGCGCTGCGCGAAGGGCTGGACGATCTGCCGCAGGCCGATCCGGCGCTGCGTGCCGAGCTCGAGGCGCGCGCCGCGCGGCTGGGCTGGCCTGCGCTGCATGCCGAGCTGGCCTTGCTGGATCCGGTCACCGCGGCGCGCCTGTCGCCCAACGACAGCCAGCGCATCCAGCGCGCGCTGGAAATCTGCCGCCTGGCCGGCCAACCCATGTCGGCCCTGCTGCAGGGCGAACGGCGCGGCGACGCGCCATCGCCCTACCGCTACGTCACCCTCAGCCTGGAACCCTCCGAGCGCGCGGCGCTGCACGCGCGCATCGCACAGCGCTTCGACGCCATGCTGGCGGCCGGGCTGGTCGAAGAAGTGCGCGGCCTGCACGCGCGCCCGGACCTGCATCCGGGACTGCCGTCGGTGCGCTGTGTCGGCTACCGGCAGATGTGGTCATACCTGGATGGCGATATCGACCTGGACACCGCCCGCGAGCAAGGCGTGGCGGCCACCCGCCAGCTGGCCAAGCGCCAGCTCACCTGGCTGCGCGCGCAGCCGGAGCGCGTCATCATCGATTGCCTGGCCGGCGACGCCGTGGCGCGCACCGTCGACGCGATGGCGCGGGCGCTGGGCCCGACGCCCGACTGAACGTCCGGCGCCTGTCCCCGCGGGGACAGGCACCGAACCCTGCCTCAGACCACGACGGTCTGGGCCATGCCGTCTTGCTGCGGCACGATTTCGCCGATCCGGTTGACGATCTCGCCCTGCTCGCGCAGCGTGGCGGCGACGGCATCGGCCTGATCCGCCGCGACCACCAGCACCATGCCGATGCCGCAGTTGAACACGCGGTGCATCTCGGTATCGGCCACGCTGCCCTGCTGCTGCAGCCACTGGAACAGCTTGGGCATTTCCCAGCCGTCGCGCTGCAATTGCGCGGCCATGCCGGGCTGCAGGATGCGCGGCACGTTGTCGAGCAGGCCGCCGCCGGTGATATGCGCCAGGCCCTTGATGGCCGGGCCGTGGCGATCCAGGGCCGCCAGCACCTGCTTGACGTAGATGCGGGTCGGCGCCATCACCACGTCGGCCAGCGGCTGGCCGTGGAAGTCCTGGTCGGGGCGCGCGCCGGCGCGCTCGAGGATCTTGCGCACCAGCGAGTAGCCGTTCGAGTGCGCGCCGCTGGAAGCCAGGCCCAGCACCACGTCGCCCGGCTGGATCGACTTGCCGTCGATGATGGCCGACTTGTCGACCGCGCCCACCGCGAAGCCAGCCAGGTCGTATTCGCCGTCGGGATACATTCCCGGCATTTCGGCGGTTTCGCCGCCGATCAGCGCGCAGCCGGCCAGTTCGCAGCCGCGCGCGATACCGCCCACCACCGCGGCCGCCGTGTCCACCGACAGCTTGCCGCAGGCGAAGTAGTCGAGGAAGTACAGCGGCTCGGCGCCCTGCACCAGGATGTCGTTGACGCTCATGGCGACCAGGTCGATCCCCACGGTGTCATGACGGTTCCAGTCGAACGCCAGGCGCAGCTTGGTGCCCACGCCGTCGGTGCCGGACACCAGCACGGGCTCGCGGAATTTCTTCGGCACCTCGAACAGGGCGCCGAAGCCGCCGATGCCTGCCAACACTCCGGGACGCATGGTGCGCGCGGCCAGGGGTTTGATGCGGTCGACCAGCGCGTCGCCTGCATCGATGTCGACCCCGGCATCGCGATAGGTCAAGGGAGCGGAATGTTGATTAGTCATGTGAAAAACCGTGGGGTATGTAACAATTGCGGGATTTTGGGTGGTACGTCCGGGATTTTACGACGCCGGGCGCGATCCTGGCCGCAAACCCCTGGAAATGCTCCGAAATGCTCCGCCCGCCGGGTTTCGCCCGCCCGCGTTCGCCGTCGCGCGACACCGCCCGGCCCGCAGTGGTTTAATGCAGGGTTGGCCGCGCCGGGGCATGCCATGCGCCGCGCGCCCCGATCCGGAAAGCCTGTTTTATCGCCATACATGAACCGCCAGCTGCTGCTTGACGTTCTTCCTGCGCCTGCGCCTACGCTGAACAACTACATTGCCGGCCCCAACGGCCAGGCGCTGGCGGCCGCGCACGCCCTGACGGCGGGGCGGGCCATCTACCTGTGGGGGCCGGCCGGCTGCGGCCGCACGCACCTGCTGCGCGGCCTGAGCGCCCAGCCCGAGGCCATCTACATCGATGCCGCGCGCGCGGCGCAGTCGCTGCGCGAGCTGGCCGAGGCCGACTCGACCGCGCCCATGCCCCGGCTGGTGGCCGTCGACGACGTGCACCGCATGGACGACGCGCGGCAGGCCGGCCTGTTCGCCCTGTACAATCGCTGGCGCGAATCGGCCGCCACCGGCCGGGCCTTCGCGCTGGCCGTCTCCGGCGACCGCGCCCCGATGTCGCTGCCGCTGCGCGAAGACCTGCGCACCCGGCTGGGCTGGGACCTGGTCTTCCGGCTCGACCCCCTGTCCGACGCGGACAAGCTGGCCGCGCTGACCGCCCAGGCCGCCGAGCGCGGCCTGCAGCTGGCGCCCGAGGTCATCAACTGGATGCTCACCCACCACGAACGCGACATCCGGAAACTGGCCGCCTTGCTGGACGCGCTGGACCGCTATTCGCTGGCCACCGGCCGGCCCATTACCATTCCCCTGCTGCGCGCCATGCTGGCAGACCCTCACTCGCAAGCGACATGACGACCCGACGCCTAGCCCTGTTCGACCTCGACCACACCCTGTTGCCGTTGGACAGCGACTACCAATGGGCCGACTTCCTGGCCCGCACCGGCCGCGCCGGCGATCCCGACGAGGCGCGCCGCCGCAACGACGACCTGATGGAGCGCTACAACCGCGGCGAGCTGACCGCCGAGCAGGCCGCCGAGTTCATGCTGGGCCTGCTCGCTGCGCATTCGCCGGTGGAGCTGGCCGCCTGGCACGAGGAATTCATGCGCGACGTGATCCGCCCCAGCCTCACGGCGCAGGCGGTCGACGTCGTGCGCGGGCACCTGGCGGCCGGCGACCTGTGCGCGCTGGTGACCGCCACCAACAGTTTTGTCACCGCCCCGATCGCGCGCGCCTTCGGCGTGCAGCACCTGATCGCCACCGACCCGGAATACCGCGACGGCCGGTACACTGGTCGCATCGAAGGCACGCCCAGCTTCCGCGAAGGGAAGGTGGTGCGGGTCAGCCAGTGGCTGGCCGGCATGGGCCTGGCGCTGGGCGATTTCGCCGAGTCGTTCTTCTACAGCGATTCGGTCAACGATGTTCCCTTGCTGGAAGCGGTAACACGGCCTATCGCCGCCAATCCCAGCCCGGGCCTGCGCGAGATCGCCCAGGCGCGCGGATGGCAGGTGATCGACCTGTTCGACCACCTCGAAGATGCGAAGTCCTAAATGATTACCGAAACCATAAGAAAATTTGTCGGCCGGCTGTTCGCGCCGGCCCTGCGCGGCCCACAGCGCATCGGCGCGGAACGCCATGGCATCGATCGCCGCAATGTCTCGCGCCACGCCATCAAAGTCTGCGACGTACTGCGCCAGCATGGCTACGAAGCCTATATCGTCGGCGGAGCGGTGCGCGACCTGATCGTGGGCCTGGAGCCCAAGGATTTCGACGTGGCCACCAACGCCACGCCCGAACAGATCCGCCCGCTGTTTCGCCGCGCCCGCATCATCGGCCGGCGCTTCCAGCTGGTGCACGTGGTGTTCGGCCAGGAAATCATCGAAACATCCACCTTCCGCGCGCCGGCCTCGGACGACCAGGAAACCGACGAGCACGGCCGCATCCTGCGCGACAACGTATTCGGCTCCCAGGAAGAAGACGCGGCGCGCCGCGACTTCACCATGAACGCGCTGTACTACGACCCGCACACCGAGGAAGTCATCGACTACCACCAGGGGGTGCAGGACCTGAAGAAGCGCCAGGTGCGCATCATCGGCGACCCGGTCAAGCGCTATCGCGAAGACCCCGTGCGCATGCTGCGGGCGGTGCGCTTCGCGGCCAAGCTGAACGGCACCATCGATACCGCCACGCGGCAGCCGATCCGCACCATGGCCAGCCTGATCGAGAACGTGCCGGCCTCGCGCCTGTTCGACGAAATGCTCAAGCTGCTGACCTGCGGCCACGCCATGGACTGCCTGCGGCAGTTGCGCAATGACGGCCTGCACCACGGCCTGCTGCCCTTGCTCGACGTCGTGCTCGAGCAGCCTGGCGGCGAGAATTTCGTCGAACTGGCGCTGGAGCGCACCGACGCGCGCGTGCGCGCCGGCAAGACCATCAGCCCCAGCTTCCTGTTCGCGGCGCTGTTGTGGCAGCTGGTCGACGTGCGCTGGAAACAGCTGCGGGCCCAGGGCGAACACAACATCCCCGCGCTGGTGCAGGCCGCCGACTCGGTGCTGGACGAACAGACCGAGAAACTGGCCATCCAGCGCCGCTTCTCGTCCGACATGCGCGAGATCTGGTTCATGCAGCCGCGCTTCGAGCGCCGCGCCGGCAAGACCATCTACCGCATGCTGGAGCAGCCGCGCTTTCGCGCCGCCTGCGATTTCCTGCAGCTGCGCGCCGCCGCCGGCGAATTCGACAGCGTGCTGGCCCAGTGGTGGATGGACCTGGCCAATGGCGACGATGCCACGCGCGCCGAAATGATCGAGGAAACCGCCCGCCTGCCGCGCGAGGCGGGCGACGCGCCGGCGCAGAAGCGCCGCCGCCCGCGCCGCCGTCCGTCCAACCGCCCGTGCGAACCGCAATGAGCGGCGCCCCGGCTCCCGTCCTGGCGTACGTCGGCCTGGGAGCCAACCTGGGCGATGCGGCCGCGACACTGCGCGGCGTGCTGGACGAACTGGCCTCCGCGCCCGGCGTACTCGCCTGCACGGCCTCGCGCCTGTACCGCACGGCGCCCGTCGAGGCCCAGGGCCCCGATTTCGTCAACGCGGTCGCCGCGCTCAGCACTACGCTGGCGCCACTGGCCCTGCTGGATCTGTTGCAGGCGCTGGAGCAGCGCCACGGGCGCGAACGGCCCTACCGCAATGCGCCACGCACCCTGGACCTGGATCTGCTGCTGTACGGCGACGAGGCCATCGACCATCCCCGCCTGAGCGTGCCGCATCCGCGCATGCATGAACGCGCCTTCGTGCTGGCGCCGCTATGCGAGCTGGCGCCGGGCCTGCGCCTGGCGCAAGGCGACTGCGCGGCGTTGCTGGCCGCGCTGGCCGGCCAGGCCATCGAGCCGCTGCGCTGAGGCAGCGGCCCGGCCCTGTTCAGGGCTGCAGATTGCCGTCCTTGACCACCTTGCCCCACTTGGCCATCTCGTCCTTCAGGAAGGCCGCCGCGTGCTCGGGGCTGTCGGCCACCAGGTCGATACCGTCGCGCTCGAGCATCTGGCGCATGGCCGGCGTGTTCAGCGCGCGCGCGGACGCCTCGTTCAGCGTCTGGATCACCGCCGGCGGCGTGCCTTGCGGCGCGGCCAGCACGAACCAGTTGCGGGCCTCGAAGCCCGGCAGGGTTTCGGCCACGGTCGGCACGTCCGGCAGGATGGCCATGCGCTTGGACCCCGTGGTCGCCAGCACGCGCAGCTTGCCCGAGCGCACGTGGACCAGGGACGAGGCCGGGTTGTCGATCATCAGGTCCACTTCACCGCTGATCAGGTCCATGAAGGCCGCGCCCGCGCCCTTGTAGGGAATCGTCATGAACGTCACCCCGCCCTGCCCGGCGAGCATGGCGGTGGCCAGCGCCTGGATGCCCGTGCTGGCGCTCAGGGCGAAATTGATGCGGTCCGACTGCCTGGCCTGCGCCAGCACGTCCGGCAGCGACGCCGCCTTGAACTTGTTGCTGGCCACCAGCACCTGGGGCGCCGCCGCCATGATCATGACCGGCGAGAAATCCTTGACCGGGTCGTACGGCACCTGCGGGTAGAAGGCCGGCGTCGTGGCGAAGGCGGCCGAACTCAGCAGCAGCGTATAGCCGTCGGCCGCGGCGCGCGCGACGTCGGTGGCGCCGATCTGCCCGGTGTTGCTGGGCTTGTTCTCGACCACCACGCTCTGGCCCAGGATATCTCCCAGTTCCTTGGCGAAGGGGCGCGCCAGCGCATCGACGCCGCCGCCCGCGGCAAACGGCACCACGATGCGCACCGCCTTGTCGGGGTAGCCGGCATGCGCCGCGCAACTTCCCACCGCCATCGCCGCGGCCAGCAGCGTTCCCCAGATTTGCTTCTTCACGTATGTCTCCTATGTTGCACGTGCATTCAGGCGGCCGGCTGTTCCGCCGCCAGTCGCATGACGGCGGCGGCGTCGCCTGCCTCATCCAATGTCCAGACCGCCTCGATCAGCCGGTCCGCGTCCACGCGCGCGCCGCCGTGGCGGCACAGTTCGCGCAGTTTCTCCTCGATCTCGCCGTCTTGCAGCGGCCGCGCCCGCGAGCCGCGCGCGGCCTGCACCTCGCGCTCGAGCAGCGTGCCGTCCTGGAACGCGATGCGCACCTTCACGGCGTCGACCGACATGCTGTCGTCGTCGTGAAAACCCAATCGCTCGCCCAGCGCCCGCAACCCGGCGTCGGCGACCGCCTCGTCCGAGAACTCCGGCAACCCGGCGCGGCCGCGCGCCAGGGCCACGGCCACGGCATGCTGGGCGCTGACCTGCGACTGCCGGCCGGTGGCCACGCCGGGCCGGTCGGTGCGCTGTTTCAATAGCGGATGCCCGGTCAGCTCGATGCGCTCGATGGCGGCCCAGCCGCCGCCGGCGATGCGGGGATCCGCCGCCAGCGCCAGGCAGGCGTCGATCACCGGGTTGAGCACCACGCCGCAGGGATAGGGCTTGTACGTGTTGTTCAGCACCTCCCAGCGTTCTCCCAGGCCGGCGCTGACCGCAGCGATATCGGGCGCGTCGGCGGCCACGCGCAGATAGCCGCGCGGGCCCTCCAGCGGTTGCGGCGGCCCGTCCAAGCCCTCCGCCGCCAGCAGGGCCGACAGCAGGCCATTGCGCGCCGCATTGCCCACGCTGATACTCTTGGCCGCGGTGCCCAGCATCTCCACCAGCCCGCCGGCCTGCACCGCCGCGCAGCCCAGCGCCGCCACCATGGCGTCGCCCGGCAGCCCCAGGCAGCGCGCCGTGCCCAGCGCGGCGCCGAACACGCCGCAGGTCGAAGTGATATGCCAGCCGCGCGCGTAGTGTCCCGGCGACATGGCGTTGCCGATGCGGCAGGTCGCCTCCACGCCGAGCACGAACGCATGCAGCAGCTGCGCGCCGCTCAGCGGCCGGGTTTCGGCCAGCGCGAACAGGGCCGGCGCCACCGGCGCCGTGGGATGGATGATGGTGGGGTGATGCGTGTCGTCGAAATCGTAGACATTCGCCGCCATGGCATTGAGCGCGGCGGCGTTGAGCATGTCCAGGCGCCGCGCCCGGCCGACCAGCGAAGCCCGCGCGTCCGAGGCGAACCGGGCATAGGTGCGCGTGGCGGTATCCAGCACGGGATCGCGCGCCGCCGCCAGCGCCACGGCGAAGTAGTTCAGCAGGCTGCGCCGGCCTTCGTGGCGCACGGCCTGCGGCACATCCTCCCAGCGGCTGGTGGCGGCAAAGCGCGCCAGTTCGGCGCTGACCGCGGGCGTGCCGGCGAGCGGCGAAACGGCTTGATTCATGGTCATTTCACTTGTTGGGGAAGCCACATCACGATCTGCGGGTAAATGTAGATCAGGCACAGGAAGAGCAGGATGATCAGCACGAAGGGCAAGGCGCCGCGGATGATATCCGTGAAACGCGCCTTCTCGTTCATGCTGCGCAACACGAACAGAACCATGCCCACGGGCGGCGTGATCAGCCCGAGCTCGATCATCAGCACCAGGAATACGCCGAACCAGATCGGGTCCAGGCCCAGCGACATGGCGATGGGATACGTCACCGGCAGGGTCATCAGCATCATCGCGATGGACTCGACGAACATGCCCAGCACCAGATAGGCCAGCACCATGGCGGCGACGATCAGCGCCGGCGACAGGTCCGCGCCCTGGATCAGGTTGACCACCTCGCGCGGCAACCGCAGGTAATCGAACACCCAGCTGAAGATGCCCGCGCCCACGACGATCAGCAGCAACAGCGCCGTCACCTTGGCGGAGTCGTGCGCGATCTCGAACAACGCCCGCCAGCTCAACTGGCGACGCACCAGGCACAGCACGAAGGCGCTGATGGCGCCGATGGCGGCGGCCTCGGTCGGCGTGGCCACGCCCGTATACATCGAGCCGAGCACCGCGCCGATGATCGCCACGAAAGGCACCATGCCGCGCGACGCGCTCAGCTTCTCGCGCAGCGTGTAGGCGCGCGCCACCGGCGCCGAGCCCGGCACGGCCAGCGCCCACACCAGCGCGCCCAGCATGAAGCAGGCCATCAGCAGCAGGCCCGGCAACATGCCGGCCAGAAAGAGATGGGTGACCGACGCGCCCACGGTGGTGCCGTAGATGATCATCGGAATGCTGGGCGGGATGAGAATGCCCAGCGTCGCGCCGGCCGCCGCCACGCCGTAGGTCAGGCGGGGGCTGTAGCCGCGCTCGATCATGTCCGGGCAGGCCACCTTGCCCAGCGTGGCGGCCGTGGCCAGGCTCGAGCCCGACACCGCCGCGAACACCGCCGAGGCGCCCGCCGACGCGTGCGCCAGGCCGCCGGGCGCGCGGCCGAACCAGCGCACCAGTGCGTCGAACATGCCCGCGGTAATGCCGCTGCGCAGCAGCAGCCCGCCCATGAAGATGAACATCGGCACGGCCGTCAGCGTGAAGGTGTTGGTGCTGCTCCAGGCCCGCTCGGCCAGCAGCGACAACTGCGGGCGCGACAGCAGGAAATACACGCCGAACAGGCCCACCAGGCCCAGCGCGACCCCGATGCGCACGCCGAGAAACAGCAGCAGCATCATGCTGGCCACCAGCAGGACGGCGATCCAGCCCAGCGACTGCCCGCGCGCCAGGCCATACAGCACGGCGCAGCCGCCGACGACCAGCACGACGTGCGCCAGCGTGCGCGCGCCGCTCCAGGCCCATGCGCAGACCAGCAGGACCGCGACGATCAGGGCCATGCCCCAGTCGAAACGTCCGCCGCCCGCCATCGGCACCGTATTGGCGCCCAGGGCCACCAGGGCGGCCGCCAGCAAGGCCAGCAGCGCCGGCGTCAGCCAGCGCCGCCAGGCCTGGGCAGGCGGGCTCAGGCGATAGAGGTCCACCAGGATGGACATGCAGAAAACCACCATGCCCACCGACACCGCCAGCTCGGGCATCCACTGCGGCGTGGACAGCAGGCCCCAATCGCGCGTGTCGTTGAGGTACTCGCGCACGTTGAAGCTGGCCATCTGCCAGCCCAGCACCACGCAGAACAGCAGCGCCAGCCACTGGCACAGCAGTTCCACCCGCAGGCGCACGGGCGCGGACAGGCGGTCGATCCAGAGCTCCACCTGGACATGCGAGTTGGACGCCTGCGCCGCCGCCAGGCCGAAGAACACCGTCGCCACGAGCAGATAGCCGGAAATCTCGGTCGCCCATGCCGTGGGCGAATTGAAGAGGTAGCGCGAGAAGATCTCGTAGCACATGGACAAGGCCATGAGCAGCAGCGCCAATGTCGCCAGCGCGCCGGAGGCGCGCGAAATCCCCGCCATCCAGCGGATCAGGCAGAAGTCCCGGTCGGCCGCCAGGGGATAGGGGGAGGCGCCCGCCAGCTCCGCCGGCTCGATCGGCATGACAGGCGCCGGCATCTCGATACTGCTCATAGCTGTCTCCTCGACACACGCGGCGCGGCCGCGCGATGGTGTTTTCCCTGAGAGAGCCGGCAAGCTCCTCCCAGAATGATGTTATGACGGTATTATAGGCATATTGTATGATTGAATGCTTGAAATTTTAACAGCGCACCGCGCCGCAACACCAACCCAGGAGGAGCAACATGCCCCAACATTTCCCGCTACCACGCGGATTCCAGGCCGCCCTGGCGGCGGCCGCCCTGTGCACGGCCAGCTGGAGCGGCGCCGCCGCCGCCCAGACCTATGACCTGACCATGGCCGTCATCACCTCGCCCGGCGACGGCTACTCCATCCTTACGGCCTCGGTGCCCGAACGGGTGGCCAAGGCCACGGACGGCAAGGTCAAGGTCACGGTCAGCGACTCGCTCGTGCCGCCGGCGCAAATCGCCACCGCCGTGCGCGAAGGCCGCGTGGACATGAGCGCCGCCCTGCACACCTATCTGGCCGCCGACGAGCCGCGCATGGGCATCTTCAACCTGCCCGGCCTGATCAACAACATCCAGGAATACAAGCAGGTGTGCGACGCCTTCTGGTGCGAGGACACCCGCAAGATCTGGAAGGACAAGTGGAACGCCATCGTCCTGGCCGAGGGCGCGTGGTGCACCCAGCAGCTGTTTTCCAAGGATCCCATCCACAAGGTCGAGGACTTCAAGGGCAAGCGGCTGCGCGTGCACAACCCGCAGACCGCCGAAGTCGTCAACGCGCTGGGCGGCAAGCCGGTCGCCATGCCCACCACGGAAATCTTTCCGGCGCTCGAGCGCGGCGTGATCGACGGCCTGTTCATCTCGACCTGCGTGGGCGGCTCGCTCGAATTCTGGCGCATCGCCAAGAACGTGCAGAACTGGAGCCTCGGCCCGATCAACGGCTGGGCCATCCTGGTCAACCCCGACAGCTGGCAGAAGCTGCCCCCCGAGGTGCAGAAGCAGGTCCAGGGCGCGATGGACGCCCTGCAGCAGGAAGCCTTTGGCAATTACGACACCTTCGTCGGCAATGCCCAGCAGGAGATGATGAAAAAGGGCGTGACGTTCTGGGTGGCCCCCGAGGAGGAACGGGCTAAACTAATGCAGCAGCAATATATCGGTCCTTCCTACGAGGCGTGGAACAAGCGCGCCAAGCAGGTCGGGTTCGATGGCCCGGCTTATCTCGATCGCGTGCGCACGACGCTCGGCAAGAGCGCCTCGAACTGATCGCAGGCCGTCCAATGGTGTCCGGTGCGCTTGCGCGCACCGGATGCCTTTCCCATTTTGCAATCCGAACCGCATGACATCTCCCGCAGCGCCAGAAGGTGAATTCAAGGTCCAGCGTGTCGCTTCCGTACTGCGCCACAGCGTGACCGAGAGCATCCGCAACGCCATCCTGGTGGGCCGGTTCCGCCCCGGCGAACGCCTGCCCGAACGCGAACTCTGCGAAATGACCGGCGTCAGCCGCACCCTGGTGCGCGAAGCGCTGCGCCAGCTCGAATCCGAAGGCCTGATCGTCGTCATTCCGCACCGCGGCCCCGTGGTCGAACGACTGTTGCCCGAACAGGCGCGCGGCATCTACCAGGTGCGCGAAGAACTGGAAGGCCTGGCCTGCCAGCTGTTCGCCGAACACGCCAGCGACGCCCAGCTCGCCGCCCTGCAGGAAGCCTTCCAGGCGCTCAAGCGCGCCCTCACGCGCGGCACGCCGCTGGAGCAGATCGCCGCCAAGAACGCGTTCTACCAGCAACTGCTCGACGGGGCCGGCAACGAGGCGCTGACCACCACCTTGCGCCTGCTCAACTCGCGCGTCATGCTGCTGCGTTCCACCTCGATGCAGGCGCCGGGCCGCGCCAAGCACAGCGTGGCCGAACTGTCGAACCTGCTGCAGGCCCTGGTGGCGCGCGACGGCAAGGCCGCCCGCAAGGCGGGCAGCCTGCACGTGCGCAATGCCGCCAGCGTGGCCATCGCCATACTGCAGGACTCGCTGGCCGACGCTGCCGCGCCGGCCGAGTAAGCCCCGCGCGGCGCGCTCAGCGCGCCGCCGCCCCGAACGGATCGGCCTCGACCGGCGTATCCACCTGGTAGGGCAGCGCCTCGGGCAATCCCGACAGGCTGCGCATGACCGGGTAGATCGCGCTGTAATCCTGGCCGCCACGGCCCTGCGCACGCGCCGCCGTATAGGACTGGAATGCCGCGCTGCCCATCGGCACGCAGGCCCGGCTGCGCGCCGCCAGCTCGAGCGCCAGGCCCAGGTCCTTGTGCGCCAGGTCGACCTGGAAGCCCGCCGACAGATCGCCGCGCAGCACCTTGTTGGGATAGGTGATGTTCATGTGCCCCAGACCGGCGATGGTGCCGCGCATGACCTCCAGGGCCAGCTCGACGCTCAGGCCGCTGGCCTCGGCCAGGGTCAGCGCCTCGGCCGTCAGGGCATTGAGCGAAATGCCCATGAAGTTGTTGACCACCTTCACGCGCGAGCCGCCGCCCACTTCGCCGCAATCGATGACCTGGTTGCCCATGCACAGCAGCGCATCGCGGGCGCGCGCCTTGTCCTGCGCGCTGCCGCTGGCGAGGATCAGCAGCGTGCCGCGCTGCGCCTCCATGGCGGAGCGGCCTACCGGCGAATCCAGCATGCGCAGGCCGCGCTCGGCCAGGCGCTGCGCGATCAGGTCCGTCTCCTGGGGCAGGATGGTGGACATGTTGATGAAGAGCGCGCCCGGGTCCATGCCCTGCAGGGCGCCGTCCGCGCCTTCGAGCGCGGCCTGGATATGCGCCGCGGTCGGCAGCATGGCGATGACCAGGCCGGCGCCGGCCGCCGCCTCGCGCGCGCTGGCGGCGCGCTGGCCGCCGGCCTGCGCCAGGGCGTCCAGCGCTTGCGGATTCAGGTCATAGCCGGTGACGGCGTGGCCGCCCTTGACCAGGTTGCAGGCCATGGGCAGGCCCATCGCGCCCAGGCCGAGAAATGCGATCTTGTGTTTTTCCATGATGTCTCCTTGTCGGCCAGCGCGTCCAGGCGCTGGCCCGTCTTCCCCGACGCGTCAGGCGAAGGCCCCTTCCTTTTCCATCGTATCCACCACTTCGCGCACCGCCTTCATGGCGTCCAGCGCGGCGGGCACGCCACAGTAGATGGCCGCCTGCAGCACGACCTCGACGATTTCCTCCTTGGTCACGCCGTTGTTGATCGCGCCGCGCAGGTGCAGGCGCAGCTCGTTGGGCCGGTTCAAAGCGATCAGCATGGCCAGGTTCAGGAAGCTGCGGGTCTTGCGCTCCAGGCCGGGACGCGTCCAGACTTCGCCCCAGCAATATTCGGTGACCAGCTTCTGCAGGGAAGCCGTGAGGTCATCGGCACTATTGAGCGATTTGTCCACATACGCGTCGCCGACCACCGCGCGGCGAACTGCCAGGCCTTTTTGGAACTGCTCGGTTTGAAACTCAGGCCGTAATGCCATGGTGTGTCTCCATTGAGTAAAAAGCGGCGCGTTGGAACATCCACTTGCTACCGCACATCGTACTACTATAATACAATCCTATTGTATTTATAAGATCCCGAACGTCATCCAGCCTGGAGGAGACACCTTGAACTGTGCGCCTTTTGACGTGTACGCCATCCGCTACGCGCGCCATAGCGGCCGGATCGCGGCCGACAACTATCTGGGCAAGGTGGATTTCCACGATGCCGAATCCGATCTCGATTACTACGTCTGGGCCCTGCGCCGCGGCGACGAGGTCTATGTGGTGGACACCGGCTTCGCCGAAGACGCGGCGCGCCAGCGCGGCCGCGAGCTGCTGATGCGCCCGGCGCAGGGTCTCGCCCTCATCGGCATCGACGCGGCGCAGGTGCGCGACGTGATCCTCACCCATCTGCACTACGACCACGCGGGCACGCTGGGCGACTTCCCCGCCGCCACCTTCCACGTGCAGGACGCCGAGCCGGCCTACGCCACCGGGCGCTGCATGTGCCATGGGCCGTTGCGCCATCCGTACGACGTCGAGGACGTGGTTGGGTTCGTGCGCAAGGTCTATGCCGGCCGGGTCAATTTTCACAACGGCCAGACCGACCTGGCGCCCGGCCTTTCGCTGCACCTGGTCGGCGGCCACACCGGCGGCCTGCAGATCGTGCGCGTCTGGACGCAGCGCGGCTGGGTCGTGCTGGCTTCCGATGCCAGCCATCTGTACGGCAATATCGGCCACGAGGCGCCCTTCCCGGCGGTCTACCACGTGGGCGACATGCTGGAGGGCTACCGCACCGTCAGGCGGCTGGCTGACTCCGAGGCCCATATCGTGCCGGGCCACGATCCGCAGGTGATGCAGCGCTATCCCGCCCCCTCGCCCGAGCTGCAAGGCAAGGTGGTGCGGCTGGACGTCGCCCCCACGCCCGACGACCTCGTGCCGGAGGCGGCATGAACCCGGCCCGCCCGCTGCACGGACGCTGCGCCCTGATCACCGGCGCCGAGGCCGGACTGGGGCTGGCCATCGCCGATACGCTGGCCCGTTCCGGCGCCGACATCGTGATGCACTGCCTGCAGGCCGGCGACGCCGCCCGCCAGGCGCAAGCCGCCCTGGCGCGCGAGCACGGCGTGCGCGTGCTGCTGCTGCAGGCCGACCTGCGCGACGTGGACCAGATCGAGGCCATGGCGGCCCAGGCGCTGGCCGAGATGCCGCGCCTGGACATCCTGGTCAACAACGCCGTGGTGCGCCATTTCGAGCCGGCCCATGAACTGCCGCGCGCCCACTGGGACGAGTCGCTGGCCGTCAACCTGTCGGCGGCCTTCCACCTCGCCCGCCTGGCGCTGCCGGGCATGCTGGCGCAGGGCTGGGGCCGCATCATCAATCTTTCGTCGGTCTATGGCGCCGCGGCCGCGGCCAACCGGGTCGGCTATGTCACCACCAAGACCGCCCTGCTGGGCCTGACGCGGGCGCTGGCCGTGGAGACCGCCGCCAGCGGCGTCACGTGCAACGCGGTCTCGCCGGGCACCGCGCCCACCCCGGCCATCGTCGGCCGCATCGCCGACATCGCGCGGCGCGACGGCGTCGCGCAGGAACAGGCCGAACGCGAATACCTGGCGGCGCGCCAGCCCACCGGCCGCTTCGTCGCCATGGAAAACGTGGCGGCCCTGGTCGCCTTCCTGTGCAGCGACGCCGGACGCGACATCACGGGCGCCACCCTGCCCATCGACGGCGGCTGGACCGCGGCCTAGGCTCGCCCCTCTTTCACTTCCCACTCTCCACTCACACCACAGCGAGACACATCATGACGACGGAAAAGCATCTTGGTTTCGTAGGTATCGGCCGCATGGGCACCCCCATCGCCGAACGCCTGCTCGAAGCCGGCTACACCCTGACGGTCTACGACACGCAAGCCCCCGCGCTGCAGGCGCTGGCCGCCAAGGGCGCCCATATCGCCGACTCGCCCAAGGCGGTGGCCGACCGCGCCGAGACCGTGCTGGTATCCCTGCCCACCCCGGATATCGTGCTCGCGGTGGCGCTGGGCGAGAACGGCCTGGCCCGCGGCAGCGCGGTGCGCACGGTCATCGACCTGTCCACCAGCGGCTCGCAGGCCGCGCGCACCCTGGCCGACGGCCTGGCGGCGCAAGACATCGCCAGCATCGACTGCCCGGTCAGCGGCGGCGTCACGGGCGCCAAGCGCGGCACGCTGGCGCTGATGGTATCCGGTCCGCGCGACCGCTACGACGCCTTGCACGACATGTTCGGCGTGATCGGCAAGCCGGTCTACGTCGGCGAGCGCGCCGGCATGGCGCAGACCATGAAGGTCATCAACAACCTGATTTCGGTCACGGCGCTGAGCATCACCTCGGAACTGATGGTGATGGGCGTGAAGGCCGGGCTGGATCCGGACATCATGCTCCAGGTCATCAACTCGGGCTCGGGCCGCACCAACGCCTCGGAAGACAAGATTCCCCGCTTCGTGCTTACCCGCAGCTTCGACTTCGGCTTCGCCATCGGCCTGTCCGCCAAGGACGTGCGCCTGTGCCTGGAGGAAAGCGAGCAGCTGGGCGTGCCGCTGCGGGTCGGCGACGCCGCCCGGCGCCTGCTCAACGACGCGCGCGACAAGTTCGGCAACGAGGCCGACCTGACCGAAATCATCCGCTACGTCGAAGACAACGCGGGCGTACAGGTGCGCGGCAAGGCCGCCGACGCCGCATGAACGCGGCCGGCGTAGCCGTCATCACGGGCGGCGCAAGCGGCATCGGCGCCGCCTGCGCCCGCCGCTTCGCGGCCCAGGGGATGGCGGTCGCCATCCTGGACGTGGCGCGCGAGGCGGGCCAGGCCCTGGCCGCCGAACTCGCTGCCCTGGGCGCGCCGGCGCGCTTCTATGCCTGCGACGTGGCCGACGCCGCGGCCGTGCAGGCCTGCGCCGACGCGGTCTCGGCCGAACTGGGCCAGGCCGCGCTGCTGGTCACGTCCGCCGCGCTCATTCCCAATACCGAATCGGTGCTGGACATGGACCTCGCCGAGCATGACCGCATGTGGCGGGTCAACTACCACGGCACGGTGCATGCCTGCCGCAGCTTCGGGCGCATCCTGCGCGCGCGCGGCGCGGGCCACATCGTCACGCTCGGCTCCATCAACAGCCGCAACGCCCTGCCCCTGCCCGCCTACAACCCGGGCAAGGCCGCGCTGGCGCGCCTGACCGAATTGCTGGCCCAGGAGCTGGGCCGCCATGGCGTGCGGGTCAACAGCGTCGCGCCGACCTACGTCATGACGCCGGCGCTGCAGGCCCGTATCGACGCCGGCCAGCGCGACCTTGCCTCGATGATGTCGGTGCACGCGCTGGACGCGCTGCCCACGCCCGAGGACATCGCCGACGCCGTCGCCTTCCTGTGCTCGCCGCAGGCCCGCCTGATCACCGGCGTGCTGCTGCCGGTGGACGCCGGCTGGGCCGGCGGCATCAGCTATCGCACCTACGCCGGCGGCATGCCCCCGCAAAGCCAAGGCGCCTGACCCCATTCCCATACCAAGACAACGGAGACCCCTGATGTCCAGCTCATTCCTGAAAGCCCTGCGGCGCGCGCCCGTGCTGGCGCTGTGCCTGGCCCTGCTGCCTGCCGCCGCCGCCCGGGCGGCCTACCCCGAGCGCCCCGTGCGCGTCATCGTGCCCTTTGCCGCCGGCGGCGGCGCCGACATCGTCGCCCGCCTGGTGTTCAAGGGCGTCAGCGAGCAGCTCGGCCAGCCCTTCATCATCGACAACCGCGGCGGCGCCGGCGGCATCATCGGCACCGACGCGGTCGCCAAGGCCGAAGCCGACGGCTATACCCTGCTGCTGGGCCAGAGCGGCCCCAATGCCATCAACCCCTCGGTGTACGGCAAGCTGCCGTACGACGCGCGCAAGGACTTCGCGCCGGTCACGCAGCTGACCAGCTACCCCTATGTCGTGGCGGTCAAGAACGGCCTGGCGCCGAACAACCTGCGCGAACTGATCGAACTGGCCAAGCGCGAACCCGGCACGCTCACGCTGTCGACCGCCGGCCAGGGCAGTTCCGCGCACCTGGCGGTCGAGCTCTTCATGCGCCAGGCCGGCATCGTCGTCATCCCGGTGCCGTACAAGGGCGCCGGCCCTGCGCTGCTGGACGTGGTCGGCGGCGTGGTCGACATGACGTTCGGCGACGCCGCGTCGGCCTCCAAGCAGGCACAGGCAGGCAACATCAAGGCGCTGGCCGTCACGGGCGCGCGGCGCTCGCCGCTGATTCCCGACGTGCCCACGGTGCAGGAAGCCGGGGTACCCGGCTACGAAGCCTCGGCCTGGCATGCCGTGCTGGCCCCGCGCGGCACGCCGGAACCCGTCATCCAGACGCTGTACACAGCCATCGGCAAGGTGCTCGCCGACCCGCAGCTGAAGGCGCGCCTGGCCCAGGACGGCATCGAAGCCGTGGGCAGCGAGCCGCAGGCATTCGGCCAGGCCTTGAACGCGGAAATCGACAAATGGCAGAAGGTGGTCGAAGACGCGGGCATCAAGCTGGAGTAGTCCGGCGCCGTGCTACGGCTTCTCGGGCCAGCGCGCCATCACGGCGGCGACATCGTCCTGGCCCGGCAGCCCGGCCTCGTTGCCCAGGTGCTGGATCTTGTAGGCCGCGGCCGCGCGCGCGAAGCGGAAGTGCTCGCGCCATGGCAGCCGCGGCCGCGCCGCATACGACCACACATAGGCGCCGTGAAACACGTCGCCCGCGCCCGAGGTGTCCACCACCGCGCTGGCGGGAATGTCCAGCGCCGGCAGGCGCGACACCGCACCCGCCTCGTCGTACCACAGCATGCCGCGCTCGCCCTGGGTGACCGCGCCGACGCGGCAGCCGCAATCGCGCAGCCAGTCGAGCAATGCCTCGGCGCTCAGACCCATCTGTTCGCACAGGCGCTCGGCGCATACCGCCACGTCGATATGCCGCATGAGTTCGGCGGTGTTGCTGCGCAGGCCGCCGCCATCCAGCGAGGTCAGCACGCCGGCGGCGCGGCAGGCGCGCGCGTAGTGCAGCGCGGCGTCCGGCTGGTGCCCATCCAGGTGCAGGACACGGTATCCGCCCACTTCGAGCAGCGGGAACGATTGCAGGTAATCGGTATCGCGCGCCCGCAGGATGGCGCGCTTGCCGTCGCGCGGCATGATGAACGACAGCGACGAACGCCGCACCGGCCGGGGATGGACGCGCACGCCATGGCTGGCCGCCATGTCGGCGAACATGTGGCCCAGCCAGTCGGGCGCCTGCGGACAGATCAGGTCGGGGGCCAGGCCCAGGCGCGCGCAGGCGAACGCCGCGGTGACGGCATTGCCGCCGAACGACACCGCGTAATCGCGCGCCACGC
The DNA here is from genome assembly GCF_002119705.1 of Bordetella genomosp. 6. Lineage (NCBI taxonomy): Bacteria > Pseudomonadati > Pseudomonadota > Betaproteobacteria > Burkholderiales > Alcaligenaceae > Bordetella > Bordetella genomosp. 6. The sequence continues at coordinate 941,087 of NZ_CP021107.1, read as the reverse complement.
GCTTTTCGTCGCCGCTGGGCCATTCATCGGCCAGCAAGGTCACGTCGATATAGGCATGGCCGACGAACAGCGCCGCCGGCGCGGGGCCCGGCGCGGCCATGGCTCAGGCGTCCGGGCCGGCCGGCTCGCCGGCTCGCGCCAGCAACTGGCGCGCCCGAGCGATCACCGGCGCGTCCACCATCCTGCCGTCGAGCATGAAGGTGCCCGCGCCGCTGTCGCGGTGCGCCGCCACCACGCGGCGCGCCCAGTCGAGCTCGGCCAGGGGCGGCAGCAACGCCTCGTGCACGATCGGGACCTGGGTCGGATGGATGCACAGCATGCCGGCAAAGCCCATGTCGCGCGCCCGCGTGGCGGCCGCCCGCAGGCCGGCCGTGTCCTGGACGCCCGGATGCACGCCGTCGAGCGGCTGCGCCAGACCGGCCGCGCGGCTGTGCAGCAGCACCTGCACGCGGGCCTGGTCCAGTACCACGCCGGCCGCCTCGGTGTCGGGCGTCAGGCCGAGGTCCAGCGCGTAGTCCAGGCTGCCGAACGCCAGCCGCGCCACACCGGGCGTGCCCGCCACTTCGGCCGCGTTGAGCACGCCGCGCGCCGTCTCGATGATGGGCACGATGGGGATGCCGCTTTGCGCCGCATGCCGCACCTGCATCAGGCTCTCGGCCTTGGGCAGCAGGATGCCCCGCACGCCGGGCCGCCCGAGGCAGGCCTTCAGGTCGTCATCGTGCCAGGCCGTGGAAGCATCGTTGATGCGCACCCACAGGCGCGCGTCGGGATGCGTACCCAGGAAGTCGCACAGCGCTTCGCGCGCGCTGTCCTTGGCCAGGTGCTCGACCGCATCCTCGAGATCGACGATCACCGCATCGGCGCCGCTGGCCAGCGCCTTGGGAATACGTTCGGGCCGGCTGGCCGGCACGAACAACGCAGTACGCACGACAGTTTGCATCACACCACCTCGGCTGCACGCAGGCGCGCCACCTCATCGGGCGCGTATCCCAACGATGCTAGCACCGCGGCGGTGTTTTCGCCCACCGCCGGCACGGCGTCCATGCGCGCGGCGAACGCGTTGCTGGTGGCCGGCGGCAACAGCGCCGGCAGCATGCCGGCCGGGCTGTCCACCTCGCGCCAGCGCTGGCGCGCCTGCAATTGGGGGTGCTTCCAGACGTCGCGCATCTGGTTGACGCGCGCATTGGCGATCTGGGCCTGCTCCAGCCGCGCCGTCACCTCGCCGATGTCCAGGCGCGCGAAAGCCGCCACGATCAGGGCGCGCAGCGCGTCGCGATTGGCCGCGCGGCGGGAGTTGCTGGCGTAGCGCTCGTCGTCGGCCAGCTCGGGCTGGCGCAGCACGCGCTCGCAGAACGCGCGCCATTCGCGCTCGTTCTGCAGGCCAAGCATGATGGTGGCGCCGTCGCCCACCGGAAACGGGCCATAGGGGTAAATGGTGGCGTGCGCGGCGCCGGCGCGCGGCGGCGGCGCCGCGTCGTCGAAGGCGTAATACATCGGATAGCCCATCCACTCGACCGTGCTCTCCAGCATGGAGACGTCGATGCGGCTGCCGAGGCCGGTCTTGCCGCGCAGCAGCAAGGCATTGAGAATGCCCGAATAGGCGTACATGCCGGCGGCGATGTCGGAGATGGAGCAGCCGGCCTTGACAGGCTCGTCCGGCGTGCCGGTGACCGACACGAAGCCGCTCTCGCTCTGGATCAGCAGGTCGTACGCCTTCTTGTCCTGGTATGGCCCGCCTTGCCCGTAGCCGGAGATGTCGCAGACGATCAGGCGACTGAAGCGCGCATGCAGCTGCTCGAACGACAGCCCCAACCGGGCGGCCGCGCCCGGCGCGAGGTTCTGCACCAGTACGTCGGCCGAAGCCAGCAGGCGCTCCAGCACCTCGTCGGCGCCGGGCCGCTTGAGGTCGAGGGTCAGGCTTTCCTTGGAACGGTTGGTCCACACGAAATGCGACGACAGGCCGCGCACGCGCTCGTCGTAGCCGCGCGCGAAGTCGCCGCTGCCGGGCCGCTCGATCTTGATGACGCGCGCGCCCATGTCGGCCAGCTGGCGGGTGCAGAACGGCGCGGCGATTGCGTGCTCCAGGCTGACGACGGTGATGCCGTCGAGCGGGCGGATGGCGGGCGCGGCGCTCATGCCGTGAACCTCAGCTCGCCCTGGTGGGCCAGCGTGTCGTCCTGCTGCGCCCACAGGCGCGCCAGGCCCGGCTCGGCCACGGCGCCGGCCACCTCGAACGGGCGCGGCGCGATCAGCGGCCGCAGGCCGCGATAGGCCAGATGATCCAGGCGCGCCCCGGGGTGGGCGCGGCGGAACGCCGCGACCATCATGGTCGCGATCATCGGCCCGTGCACCACCAGTCCGGGATAGCCCTCGACGCCGGTGACATAGGGGTGGTCGTAGTGGATGCGGTGGCCATTGAAGGTGACGGCGGAGTAGCGGAACAGCAGCACTTCCGAGGGCGTCACGGTTTCGCGCCACTGCGCCGCCGGCGCGGGCTCGGTGCCGGCCAGCTTGGGCGGACTGGGCTGGCGGTAGACGATGTCCTGCTCTTCCAGGATCGCCAGCTCGCCCTCCTGGCGGTATTCGTGGCGCACGGTGACGAACAGCAGCGCGCCGGTGCGGCCGGTCTTCTCCTGGATACCGGCGACCGTGGACAGACGCTCGGCCGGCACGCCCACGCGCAGCGGCTGGCGGAACTCGACCCGGCCGCCGGCCCACATGCGGTTGCGGTCATCGGCCGGCGGCAGGAAGCCGCCGCGCGCCGGATGCCCGTCGCGGCCCAGGCCGTCCAGACCCACCGTACTGATGAAAAACGCCCACTGCCACAGCGGCGGCAGCGGCTGCCCGGCGCCAGGCGCCGGCTCTCCCAGCGTCGCGGCCACGCGGCCCACGGCTACCGGATCCAGGGAATCCTGCACGCGTTCGGAGCTGCCTATCCAGGCGGTGAGGGAAGTAGCGGTCATCTCGGCGATCCTCGTTGCATCGAATCCGCCAGCATGCCCGCCCCACCGCCCCCGCGCAATTCGTTTTTCCGGTAGGCCGCCTTCAAAAAACGAATACACCTACATGGGTGCCCGTCCCCGCACGGGGGACGGGCACCCACAGACTCCCGGGCCTTGCCCCCGCAGGAATCCCGGCGCCTGTCCGCACGGCGACAGGCGCCCGCCCCGGCCGCCGTCCGAACCAGGAATCAGGCCACCGCGACCGGAATCTTGCCGATGCGGGCCTGCCATTCCTTCGGGCCGGTGGTGTGCACCGAAGTGCCCTGCGAGTCCACCGCGACGGTCACGGGCATGTCCTTGACATCGAACTCGTAGATGGCTTCCATGCCCAGGTCTTCGAAAGCCAGGACCTTGGCGTTGCGGATGGCCTTGGACACCAGATAGGCCGCGCCGCCCACGGCCATCAAGTAGGCCGAGCCGTGCTTGCGGATCGACTCGATGGCGACCGGGCCGCGCTCGGACTTGCCGATCATGGAGATCAGGCCGGTCTGGGCCAGCATCATGTCGGTGAACTTGTCCATGCGGGTCGCCGTGGTGGGACCGGCCGGGCCGACGACTTCGTCGCGCACCGGATCGACCGGGCCGACGTAGTAGATGACGCGGTTGGTGAAGTCCACCGGCAGGCTCTCGCCCTTGGACAACATGTCCTGGATGCGCTTGTGCGCCGCGTCGCGGCCGGTCAGCATCTTGCCCGACAGCAGCAGGGTCTGGCCCGGCTTCCAGCTGGCCACTTCTTCCTTGGTCAGGGTATTGAGATCGACCTGCCTGGACTTGTTGTAGTCGGGCGCCCAGTGCACTTCCGGCCATTCGGACAGCGACGGCGGATCGAGGCGGGCCGGACCGGAGCCGTCCAGCACGAAATGCGCGTGGCGCGTGGCGGCGCAGTTCGGGATCATCGCCACCGGCTTGGACGCGGCGTGCGTGGGGAAGGTGTTGATCTTGACGTCCAGCACGGTCGTCAGGCCACCCAGGCCCTGGGCGCCGATGCCCAGGGCGTTGACCTTCTCGTACAGCTCGATGCGCAGCTCTTCCAGCTTGTTCTGCGGGCCGCGCGCCAGCAGCTCGTACATGTCGATGTCTTCCATCAGCGACTGCTTGGCCATCAGCATGGCCTTCTCGGCCGTGCCGCCCACGCCGATGCCGAGCATGCCCGGCGGGCACCAGCCGGCGCCCATGGTCGGCACGGTCTTGAGCACCCAGTCGACCAGCGAATCGCTGGGGTTGAGCATGACGAACTTGGACTTGTTTTCCGAGCCGCCGCCCTTGGAGGCCACTTGCACGTCGACGGTGTCGCCCGGCACCAGTTCGACGTGCAGGATACAGGGCGTGTTGTCGCGGGTGTTCTTGCGCGCGAACAGCGGGTCGTCCAGCACCGAGGCGCGCAAGGGGTTGTCGGGGTTGAGGTAGCCGCGGCGCACGCCTTCGTCACAGAGTTCCTGCAGCGTGCGTTGCGTCTCGAAGCGCACGTTCATGCCGACCTTGAGGAACACGTTGACGATGCCGGTGTCCTGGCACAGCGGGCGCTTGCCTTCGGCGCACATGCGCGAGTTGGTCAGGATCTGCGCCATCGCGTCGCGCGCGGCCGGGCTTTCTTCCCGCTCGTAGGCGCGCGCCAGGTGACGGATATAGTCCACCGGATGGTAGTAGCTGATGAACTGGATGCCATCGGCGATGGATTGGATGAAGTCTTCTTCTTTGATGAGGACGGTCATGACGGTATGCGAGGATGGATGAAAATGGGCGCGCGGCGGTCGGACCCGCCGCGCCATGCAGCCTGTTTTATTTGCCTTGCCAGACAGGCTTGCGCTTCTCGGCGAAGGCGGTGGCGCCTTCCTTGGCGTCGGCCGAGGTGAAGATTTCGGTGACCTGGGGACGCTGGCGGTCGAACATGGTTTCCTGGTCCCAGTCGCCCGATTGCGCGACGATGCTCTTGGCGACCTGCACCGCCAGCGGGCCGTTCTCGACGATGACGCGGGCCAGCGCCAGCGCGCCTTCCAGCGCGCCGCCGGCCGCCGTCAGGCGGTTGACCAGGCCCAGCGCGTGCGCGCGCGAGGCATCCAGAAAATCGCCGGTCAGGATGATTTCCATGGCGACGTGGTACGGCAGCCGGCGCGGCAGGCGCAGCATGCCGCCGGCGCCCGGCACCAGCCCGCGCTTGACTTCGGGCAGGCCGAACCGGGCATTGTCGGCGGCCACCAGCAGGTCGCAACTCAGGGCCATTTCGCAGCCGCCGGCCAGCGCATACCCCTCGACCGCCGCGATCAGCGGCTTTTTCGGCGGGCGCTCGGTCAGGCCGGCAAAGCCGCGCCCGGGAAGGGACGGGCGCTGTCCGGTCTGGGCGAACGCCTTCAAGTCCATGCCGGCCGAGAACGTGCCGCCCGCGCCGGTCAGGATGCCGATACGCACGTCGTCGCGTTCATCGAGTTGGTCCAGCGCGGCCGCCATGGCCTGCGCCGTTTCGAAATTGATGGCGTTCCTGGCTTCGGGACGGTTGACCGTGATGATCTGGATGCCGTCGGCGATTTCCACCTTGACCAGTTCTGACATGCAATGCTCCTTCCGTATGCGCATGGGGCCGGGCCCCGACTTTTATATAAGACTCGCCAGACCCGCATCATACGACCATTGCTCCGACCCCCGCTTCGGACTGCTCTCACCGCCGCTTGCGAGCCGTATCAAAACTTAGGTACACTTGTACTATCATCAATACAACAGATCAGGAGACGAACATGCAGGGATTGCAACGCCTGGCCGCCGGCTGCGCACTGTTTGGCGCGCTGGCCCTGCCGCTGGCGCCGGCCTCGGCGCAGAACAACGCCATCAAGCTGGTCGTGGGCGCCCCGCCCGGAGGCACCACCGACACCGTGGCGCGCAGCATCGCCCAGCACATGGCGCAGGATCTCAAGCGCACGGTGCTGGTCGAGAACAAGCCCGGCGCGGGCGGCAACATCGCGGCCGACTATGTCGCCAAGGGCAAGGCCGACGGCAGCACCCTGCTGGTCACCTTCACCAGCTTCTCGATCAACGCCAGCCTGTACCGCAACCTGCCGTTCGATCCGGTGCGCGATTTCACGCCCATCAGCATGCTGGCCAACGTGCCCAGCGTGCTGGTCACGCGCAAGGACTTCCCGGCCCAGACCATGCCCGAGTTCGTGTCCCTGGTGAAGGCCAGCCCGGGCAAGTACACCATGGCGCTGGGCGCCATCGGCTCCTCGCTGCACATGGCCGGCGAGCGCATGAAGATGATGGCGGGGCTGGACATCCTCAACGTGCCGTACAAGGGCACGTCGCCGGCCATCACCGACCTGCTCGGGGGCCAGGTCGACATGATGGTCGCCAGCTCGCTCAACGCCCTGCCGCACATCAAGAGCGGCGCGCTCAAGGCGCTGGGCGTGACCAGCCCGCAGCCGCTGCCGCAATTCCCCGGCGTGCCGCCCATCGGCGATACCATCAAGGGTTTCGAATCCAACGCATGGTTCGCCCTGTTCGGCCCGGCCGGCCTGCCGCCCGAGACGGTCGCGGCGCTGAACGCCGCCGCCCGCAAGGCGGTCGACACGCCCGAGTTCCGCAAGCTGCTCGAAGGCGAGGCGGCCACCGCGGTCAGCAGCAGCCCGCAGGAACTGGACGAATTCGTGCGCAAGGACATCGAACGCTACGCCGAACTCGTCAAGTTCACCGGCGCCACGGTGGACTGAACCCAACCGACTGGAGCCCCCGTGCCCGACAGCCCCTTGCCTCTGTATCACAAGGTCTATCTGCTGCTGAAGCAGCGCCTGCAGTCGGGCGGCTTCGCCCTGAACGCGGCGATGCCCGGCGAGAACGCGCTGGCGGCCGAATACGGCGTCTCGCGCCTGACGATACGGCGCTCGCTCGAAGCGCTGGAGTCCGAGGGCCTCATCGAGCGCCGCCAGGGGCGGGGCACGTTCGCCGCCGAGGGCGCGGTCCTGTCGGCGCCGCAGCACAGCGCCGACATCGACGCCCTGATGGCGCACCTGGCCCGCATGGGCATGCATACCCAGGTGAGCCTGCTCGAACTCGACACCGTGCCGGCCACCCCGCAGGCGGCGGCGCAGCTCGAACTGCCGGCCGGCGCGCCGGTGCAACGGGCGGTGCGGGTACGCAGCCACCAGGGCCTGCCGTTTTCGTACCTGGTCACGTACGTGCCGGGCGAGATCGGCGAGCGCATCCGCCGCGAGGACCTCGTCGCCAAGCCCCTGCTGGCGATCTTCCGCGACCTGGGCGTGCGCGTGGCGCGCGCCCAGCAATCGATCTCGGCGGTGCTGGCCGAACCCGGCACGGCCGGCGCGCTGGACGTGCCGGTCGGCTCGGCCCTGCTCAGCCTGCAGCGTCTGGTGCGCGACGACGCCGGCCGGCCGGTGGAATGGCTGCATGCGCTGTACCGGCCCGACCGCTACGAATACCGGCTGGACATGCAGGCCCACGATACGCCGGGCCAGCCCACCTGGCTGCCCGCCGGCGCGCCGCGGCGCGCCTGACCGAAACCTCCCATACGCCATCATGCCCGCCCAGACGCTAGCCCAGAAACTGCTGGCCGCCGCCGCCGGCCGCGACGCCGTGCGCGTCGGCGAGATCGTGACCTGCAAGGTCGACCTGGCCATGTTCCACGACTCCAGCGGCCCGCGCCGCCTCCAGCCCATGCTCGAAGAGCTGGGCACCGGCCTGTGGGACCGCTCGCGCATCGTGCTGGTCATGGACCATTACGTGCCCGAGTCCGATGACGAATCGCGCCGCATCGTACGCATCGCCCGCGATTGGGCGCGCGAGCAGGCGCTGCCGCATGTCTACGACTCGATGGGCATCTGCCACGTGGTGGTGCCGGAACATGGCCATGTGCGCCCCGGCATGTTCTGCGTGGGCGGCGACTCGCATTCGCCCACCGGCGGCGCCTTCGGCGCCTATATGTTCGGCGTGGGCAGCACCGAAATGCTGGGCGTGGTCACCAGCGGCGAAATCTGGATGCGCGTGCCCGACACGCTGATGATGCACTGGCGCGGCCGGCTGCGCCCTGGCGTCATGGCCAAGGACATGATGCTGCACATGATAGGCCTGCACGGCATGAACGGCGGACGCTACCAGGCCGTGGAGTTCTGCGGCGAGGCGGTGCGCGCCCTGTCCATGCAGGAACGCATGACGCTGTCGAACATGTCGGCCGAGCTGGGCGCGCAGGCCGGCCTGATCGCGCCCGACCGGACCACGGCGCAGTACCTGCGCCAGGCCGGCGCGCCCGAGCCCGATACCGCGCGCTGGCAGTCCGACCCGGACGCGCCCGCCCAATGGCACGAGTTCGACGCCGACAGCCTGCCGCCCTACGTGGCGGCGCCGCACAGCCCGGCCAACGCCGCGCCGGTGCAGGCATACGCGGACACCGCCGTGCAGGTGGCCTATATCGGCGCCTGTACCGGCGCCAAGCTGGACGATCTGCGGGCGGCCGCGCAGGTGCTGCGCGGCCGCCGCGTGGCGCCGGGCGTCAGCCTGCTGGTGGCCCCGGCCAGCCAGCGCGACCAGGCGCGCGCGCAGGACGAAGGCGTGCTGCCGGCGCTGGTCGAGGCCGGCGCGACGGTGCTGCCCACCACCTGCGGCGCCTGTTCCGGCTACGGCGGCTCGATCCCGGACGGCGCCAACGTCATTTCCACCACGGCCCGCAACTTCAAGGGCCGCATGGGCGCGGCCAGCGCCCGGGTCTACCTGGCGTCCCCCTGCACCGTGGCGGCCTCGGCCCTGGCCGGCCGCATCGCCGACCCGCGCGAGGTCCTGTCATGAGCGAAACGCACCAAGCCTGGCGCGTGGGCGACGATGTCGATACCGACCAGCTCGCCCCGGGCGCCTATATGAAACTCGGCATCGCCGATATCGCCCGCCATTGCCTCGAAGGCGTACGCCCCGACTTCGCCGGCGGCGTGCGGCCGGGCGACGTGCTGGTGGCCGGACGCAACTTCGGCATCGGCTCGTCGCGCGAACAGGCCGCCGCCGCCCTGGTCCAGCTGGGCCTGCGCGCGGTCATCGCGCCCAGCTACAGCGGCCTGTACTTCCGCAACGCCTTCAACGTGGGCCTGCTGCTGCTGACCTGCGAACGCGCCGGCGAGATCGCCGAAGGCGAGCGGATCCGCATCGACCTGCCCAGCCAGCGCGTGCTGCGCGCCGACGGCACGCCCCTGCCCTGCGAGCCCGTGCCCGCCTTCCTGCTCGACATGGTGCAGGCGGGCGGCCTGCTCATGCAATTGAAGCGGCGGCTGGCCGATGGCTCGCTGCCGCGTTACCCGATGAAAGCCTGATGACCCCTGCATCCCTGAAACACAAACTGGCCGCCGGCCAGACCCTGCTGGCCCCCGGCGTCTACGATGCGCTGTCGGCGCTGATCGCCGAACAGGCCGGCTTCGACGCCCTCTACCTGTCGGGCGCCTCCATCGCCTACACCCGCCTGGGCCGCTCCGACGTGGGCCTGACCACCTACAGCGAAGTCGAGGACGTGCTGGCGCGCATCACCGAACGCGTGCGCCGCCCGGTGATCGTCGACGCCGACACCGGCTTCGGCAACGCCCTCAATGTGCAGCGCACCGTGCGCGGCTTCGAGCGCGCCGGCGCCGCGATGATCCAGCTGGAGGACCAGGACTTTCCCAAGCGCTGCGGGCACCTGGCGGGCAAGTCGCTGGTCCCGGCCGACGAAATGTGCGGCAAGCTGCGCGCCGCCCTGGATGCCCGCGCCAGCGACGACACGCTGATCCTGGCCCGCACCGACGCGGTCGCGGTCGAGGGCATCGAGGCCGCGTTCGAGCGGGCCGAACGCTACCTGGAATGCGGCGTGGACGCCCTGTTCATCGAGGCGCTGCGCTCGCCGCGGCAGCTCGACGCCGCCTGCGCCCGCTTCGCCGCGCGGGTGCCGCTGCTGGCCAATATGGTCGAAGGCGGCCAGACGCCCATCGAAAGCGCCCAGGCCCTGGCCGGGCGCGGCTTTCGCATCGTGATTTTCCCGGGCGGCACGGCGCGCGCCGTGTCCCATGCGCTGCAGGACTATTACGGCAGCCTGCGCGAGCACGGCACCACCGCGCCCTGGCGCGCGCGCATGCTGGACTTCGACCAGCTCAACGCGCTGATCGGCACCCCCGCCCTGCTGGAGACGGCCGAGCGCTACCGCTAGCGCGCGGCCTTGCCGCGCGGCAGCCAGTGCCAGAACACGGCCGCGGCGGCCAGGCCCACTCCGCCCATGGCCGCCACCCCGGCGGCCAGCGACACCGCGGCGGTGATACCCGACAGCGCCACCGGCCCCAGGCTGCCGCCCAGGTCGGACATCAGGCGCCACAATCCCAGGAACTCGGTACGCCCGGACGCGGGCGCCGCGTCGGCGCCCAGCGTCATGACGATGCCCGAACCGATGCCGTTGCCCATGCCCAGCATCATCGACACGATCACGAAACCGGCCACGCCGGTGGTCAGCGAAGTTCCGATCAGGGCGCAGCCCATCAGCAGCGTCGAGGGCACCGCCACCCACAGCCGCCCGCGCCGGTCCATCAGCATGCCGGCCGGATAGAACACCGACATGTCGATCGCCGCCACCAGGCCATAGATGAGCGAGGTGGTCGCCGGGTTGATGCCCAGGTGGTCGGCCCACAGCGGAATCACCACCTGCCGGGACGCGCGCACCGCGCTGACCAGCAGGATGCCCAGCCCCAGCGTCAGGTACACCTGGCGATGCGCGCGCGCCACGTCCAGCAGCCGCGGCCGCGCCGCCGCCTCGCCGCGCCGCCGCGGCGGCGCCATGTCGGGCGCGAACCAGGCGATCAGGCCGGCGCCGGCCATGGCCACGGCCGCCACCCAGTACGCGCCCTGCAGGCCCATGAAGTGGATCAGCGCCGCCCCGGCGAACGGCCCGGCGAACACGCCGATGCGCATGGTGCCCGCCAGCGTGGACAGGGCGCGCGCGCGCATGTGGGCGGGCACGGCGTCGATCATGTAGCCCTGCCGCGCCAGCAGGAAGACCGAGGACGCCATGCCGACCATGAATACGCCGGCCGCCAGCATCCACAGCGCGCCGGCGAAGATGCACAGCAGCAGCGCCGTCACGCTGAGCACGGCCGCCCCCACCATGGAGCGCCGCTCGCCGTGGCGCGAGGTGAACATCGCGGCGGGGATATTGCTGACCAGCGAACCGATGCCGACCAGGCCCACGATCAGGCCCGAGGTGGCCAGCGATGCGCCCAGTTCCCGCGCGGTCAGCGCCACCACGGGCAGGATGGCGCCATTGCTCACGCCATAGAGGATGGAGGGGCCGAAGGCGGGAACGGCAATGTCTTTGAGGCTGAATGAAGCGTCGTGGTCGGACACGATGGAAGCAGGAAGTGAAGGCCGACCTGTATTCTAGGACCTGTCCCGCGTGGGGACCGACATCCGCGGCAACGCGTGCCTGTCCCAGCACGGGAACCGACATCCGCGGCAGCGTGTGCCTGTCCCCGCTGGGACAGGCACACCGTCGCAGGCCATGAACGATTCACGGCCAAAAAGGGACGCGTCCGCCGTCTACGCCAAGGCCAGTTAAAATGGCGGGTTTTCCACGCTGCCGGCTGGCGCGCGGCCTGCCGCGTCCCGACTTTCCTTACCCTATGCTCACCTTCCAGCAAATCATCCTCACGCTCCAGGACTATTGGGACAAACAAGGCTGCGCCCTGCTGCAGCCGTACGACATGGAAGTCGGCGCCGGCACCTCGCACACGGCCACCTTCCTGCGCGCCATCGGCCCCGAGCCGTGGCGCGCCGCCTACGTGCAGCCCTCGCGCCGCCCCAAGGACGGCCGCTACGGCGAAAACCCGAACCGCCTGCAGCACTACTACCAGTACCAGGTCGTGCTCAAGCCCGCGCCGCCCGAGATCCTCGATCTCTATATCGGCTCGCTCAAGGCGCTGGGAATCGACCCCACGCAGCACGACATCCGCTTCGTCGAGGACGACTGGGAGAACCCCACGCTGGGCGCCTGGGGCCTGGGCTGGGAAGTCTGGCTCAACGGCATGGAAGTCACCCAGTTCACCTACTTCCAGCAGGTCGGCGGCCTGGACTGCACGCCCACCACCGGCGAGATCACCTACGGCCTGGAACGCCTGGCCATGTACCTGCAGGACGTCGAGAGCGTCTACGACCTGGTCTGGACCGAAGGGGCCAACGGCAACCGCGTCCACTACCGCGACGTGTTCCACCAGAACGAGGTCGAACAATCGACCTACAACTTCGAGCACGCGTCGGCCGACATGCTGTTTGCCCACTTCAACGATTACGAAGCCGAGGCCAAGCGCCTGATGGACGTGCCGCTGGCCCTGCCGGCCTACGAGGCGGCCCTGAAGGCCGCCCATACCTTCAACATGCTGGATGCGCGCGGCGCGATCAGCGTGACCGAGCGCGCCGCCTACATCGGCCGCATCCGCAACCTGTCGCGCGCCGTCGCGCAGGCCTACTACGACTCCCGCGAACGACTGGGCTTCCCCATGCTTGCCGGCCGCAAGGCCGCCGGGGAGGCAGCCTGACATGACCACCGATATCCGCCCCCTGCTGGTTGAACTGTTTACCGAAGAACTGCCGCCCAAGGCCTTGCAGAAACTGGGCCAGGCGTTCGCCGAAGGCGTGCGCGCCACCCTGGCGCGCCACCATCTGCTGGCCGACGGCTGCGCGGTCGAGCCTTTCGCCACGCCGCGCCGGCTGGCTGTGCGCCTGTCGGCCGTGCTGGCCCAGGCCCCCGACCAGGCCTACGTCGAGAAACTGATGCCGGTGAAGGTCGGCCTGGACGCCAGCGGCCAGCCCACCGCCGCGCTGGCCAAGAAACTGGCCGCCAAGGGCCTGGAAGGCCTGGACCCGGCCACGCTGGAACGCGAGTCCGATGGCAAGCAGGAATACCTGGTGGCGCGCGGCACCGCCGCCGGCGCGCAACTGGCGGCCGGGCTGCAGGAGGGGCTGGACGCCGCCATCGACGGCCTGCCCATTCCCAAGGTCATGCGCTACCAGCTGGCCGACGGCCAGACCACCGTCAAGTTCGTGCGCCCGGCGCACGGCCTGGTGGCCCTGTTCGGCGCCGACATCGTGCCGGTCGCGGCGCTGGGCCTGCAGGCAGGCCGCGCCACGCAGGGGCACCGTTTCCAGAGCAACGGCGCCATCGAGCTGGCCACGTCGCAAGACTACGAGGCCGACCTGGCCGAGCGCGGCCGCGTCATCGCCTCGTTCGAGGCGCGCCGCGCCGAGATCTCGCGCCTGCTCGGCGAGCACGCGCAACGGCTGGGCGCCACGCTGGGCGACGACCCCGAAGTCACGGCCTTGCTGGACGAAGTCACCGCCCTGGTCGAACATCCCACCGTCTACGTCGGGCAGTTCGAGGAACAGTTCCTGCAAGTGCCGCAGGAGTGCCTGATCCTGACCATGCGGCTGAACCAGAAGTACTTCCCGCTGTTCGACCCGGCCAGCGGCAAGCTGACGCACCGCTTCCTGATCGTCAGCAACATGCAGGTGGCCGACCCGACCAATATCGTCGAAGGCAACCAGCGCGTGGTGCGTCCGCGCCTGGCCGACGCCCAGTTCTTCTTCGAAACCGACCGCAAGACCCCGCTGGCCGCGCGCGTCGAGCAGCTGGGCAGCATCGTCTACCACAACAAGCTGGGCACCCAGCTCGAACGCGTCGAGCGCGTGCGCGCCATCGCGCGCGGCATCGCCATGGCGCTGGGCGGCGACGTCGCCCATTGCGACCGCGCCGCGCTGCTGGCCAAGGCCGACCTCGGCTCGAACATGGTGGGCGAGTTCCCCGAGCTGCAGGGCATCATGGGCGCCTACTACGCCCAGGGCGACGGCGAGCCCGCCGACGTGGTCACCGCCTTGCGCACGCAATACCGCAACCGCTACGACGCGCCGGTCGACGCCGCCACGCTGACCGCGGCCACGCTGTTCATCGCCGAGCGCATCGAAACCCTGGTCGGCATCTGGAGCATCGGCCTGGCGCCCACCGGCGAGCGCGACCCGTTCGGCCTGCGCCGCGCCGCGCTGGGCCTGATCAGCGCCTTCGAGCAGCTGGCCGCCGGCGGCTGGCTGAAAGTCAGCGAAGACGGCCCGCTGTCGCTGGACGGCCTGCTGGCGCTGGCCGCGCAGGCCTTCCCGGACGGCAGGATCGGCGCCGCCACCCTGGCCGAGGTGCGCGCCTTCATCTACGAACGCTACCGCAACCAGCTGATCGGCGAGCACGACCGCAATGCGGTCGAGGCCGTCATCGCGCTGGCGCCGCCGCTGCACCAGGTGGCCGGGCGCGTACGCGCGGTGGCCGCCTTCGCGCAGCTGCCGGCGGCGGCCAGCCTGGCCGCCGCCAACAAGCGCATCGGCAATCTGCTCAAGAAGGCCGAAGGCGAAATCGGCGCGGTGGACGCCGCCCTGCTGCAGGACCCGGCCGAGAAGGCGCTGGCCGACGCCGTGGCGCAACTGCGCCCGCAGGCCCAGGCCCAGCTTCAGGCGGGCGATTTCGCCGGCAGCCTGGCCACGCTGGCGCAAGCGCGCGAGCCGGTGGACGCCTTCTTCGCCGATGTCATGGTGATGGCCGACGACGCGGCGCTGCGCGCCAACCGCCTGGCGCTGCTGGGCCAACTGCACGGCCTCATGAACCAGGTGGCCGACATTTCCAGGCTGGCCCAGTGAAACTGATCATTCTCGACCGTGACGGCGTGGTCAACCAGGACAGCGACGCCTTCGTCAAATCGCCGGACGAATGGATCGCCCTGCCGGGCAGCCTGCAGGCCATCGCGCGCCTGACGCAGGCCGACTGGACGGTGGTGCTGGCCACCAACCAGTCCGGGCTGGCCCGCGGGCTGTTCGACACGGCCACGCTCAACGCCATCCACGACAAGATGCACCGCGCGCTGGCGCAGATGGGCGGTGTCGTCGACGCCATTTTCATGTGCCCCCACGGGCCGGAAGACGGCTGCGCGTGCCGCAAGCCGCTGCCGGGCATGTATCGCGACATCGCGCGCCGCTACGACATCGACCTGGCCGGCGTGCCGGCGGTGGGCGACTCGCTGCGCGACCTGCAGGCGGCCGCGCAGGCGGGTTGCGCGCCGTGGCTGGTGCAGACCGGCAACGGCCGCAAGACCCTGGCGCAGGGCGGCCTGCCCGAAGGTACGCGCGTGTGCGAGGACCTGGCCGCGATGGTCGAACAACTGCTGCAGGAGGCCTGACCCATGGCCTGGCTGCGTTCGGCGTTGTATGCCCTGTTCCTGATCGTTACCGTCATTCCCTACGCGTTCGCCTGCATCCTGTGGGCGCCGCTGCCGCTGCACTGGCGCTATCGCCTGACCGTGGGCTGGCCGCGCCTGGCCATCTGGGGCGCGCGCGTGATCTGCGGCATCCGCTGGCGCATCAAGGGCGCCGAGAACCTGCCCGACGGTCCCGCCATTCTGCTCTCCAAGCACCAGTCCGCCTGGGAGACCCTGTTCTTCCCGGCCCACATGCCGCGCGAAGTGTGCTTCGTCTACAAGAAGGAACTGCACATGGTGCCGTTCTTCGGCTGGGGCCTGGCGCTGCTGCGCATGATCCCGATCGACCGCGCCAAAGGCCGCGACGCCTTCGAGCAGGTCGTGCGCCAGGGCCAGGTGCGGCTGGACGAGGGCCGCTGGCCGCTGCTGTTTCCCGAGGGTACGCGCGTGCCGCCCGGCAAGACCGGCCGCTTCAAGATGGGCGGGGCCCTGCTGGCCTCGCGTACCGGCGCGCGCATCATCCCGATCGCGCACAACGCCGGCGAATGCTGGCGCCGCAATGCCTTCGTCAAGCGCCCCGGCCTGATTACCGTCTCTATCGGCCCCGCGATAGAATCGCAGGACATCGCCCCCGAAGCCCTCAACGCCAAGGTGCAGGCCTGGATCGAAGGCGAGATGCGTGTTCTCAATCCCGAAAGGTATGGCCAAGCCTGATCAGCTGGAACTGCTGTTCGACGCCGCGCCGCCGGCGGATCCGGCCAGCGCGGCGCCGCCGGACGCGCCGCCGCGCAAGTCGCCCAGGGCCCGGCCGGCCCCCCCCGCGCCCGCCGCCATCGCCACCCCGTGCCCCGACCCGCTGCCGCCCGGCGCGCGCTGGCGCGAAGTCCATACCGAACAGCAGCCCATCGGCTTCGTGCTGCTGCGCTCGCGCCGCCGCAGCATCGGCTTCGTGGTGGCCGATGACGGGCTGCGCGTCACCGCGCCCAACTGGGTCACGCTGGGGCAGATCGATGATGCCGTGCGCGAGAAGGCGCGCTGGATCCTCGCCAAGCTGCGCGACTGGCACGCCCGCAAGGAGCAGCTGGCCATGGCGCACACGCGCTGGCAGGCCGGCGGCGAACTGCCCTACCTGGGCAAGCGCATCGTTCTCGGCCTGGGCGCCGAGCACCGCCAGGCCAGCATGTCGGGCGATGCCGACGCGCCCTGCGACGGCGACACCCTGTGGCTGGCGCTGCCCGTCGATGCCGACCAGGCGCGCATCCGCGATGCCGCCCAGGCATGGCTGCAGCAGCGCGCCGGCGCCTGGTTCGGCGCCCGCCTGGCGCACTTCCTGCAGCTCACCGGCCTGCGCATCCGGCGCTGGCGGCTGTCCTCGGCCGCCACCCGCTGGGGTTCGTGCACCAGCGACGGCAACATCATGCTCAACTGGCGCCTGATCCACTTCGCGCCGGCCATCATCGATTACGTCATCGCCCATGAGCTGGCCCATCTGCGCGAGATGAACCACAGCCAGGACTTCTGGACCGAAGTCGGCCAGATTCTGCCCGGCTTCGAAGACGCCAAGAACGTGCTGCGGCGCCACGATCCGGCCACCCTGCCGCAATTCTGAGCCCACCCCGGCTTGCGCGGCCGATTTGCTACGATGACGCCCTGGACGTTTTACCCATGAGGAGTTCATCATGCGCCTGTTGCATACCATGCTGCGCGTCGGCAACCTGGATAAATCCATCGATTTCTATACCAGCGTGCTGGGCATGCGCGAACTGCGCCGCAAAGACTACCCGGATGGCCGCTTCACCCTGGCCTTTGTCGGCTACCAGGACGAAAGCGAAGCCGCCGCCATCGAACTGACCCACAACTGGGACACCGAGAAATACGACCTGGGCACCGGCTACGGCCACATCGCCATCGAAGTCGACAATGCCTACGAAGCCTGTGACAGGGTCAAGGCAAAAGGCGGCAAGGTCACCCGCGAAGCCGGCCCCATGAAGCACGGCACCACGGTCATCGCCTTCGTCGAGGATCCGGACGGCTACAAGATCGAATTCATCCAGAAAAAGGGTCGCAACGACTGAAGCCCCGCCATGATCCACGCCATACTCAAAATGGGCGACCCGCGCCTGCTGCGCGTGGCCGCACCGGTCGAGCGCTTCGACACGCCCGAACTGCGCGCGCTGATCGAC
Organism: Bordetella genomosp. 6; assembly: GCF_002119705.1. Lineage (NCBI taxonomy): Bacteria > Pseudomonadati > Pseudomonadota > Betaproteobacteria > Burkholderiales > Alcaligenaceae > Bordetella > Bordetella genomosp. 6. The sequence goes on along the minus strand of NZ_CP021107.1, from coordinate 923,681 downwards.
GACATGTTCGAGACCATGGCCCACGCCCAGGGCGTGGGCCTGGCGGCGCCGCAGATCGGCGTGGATCTGCAGCTGGTGATCTTCGGGTTCGAGCGCAACGACCGCTACCCGGACGCGCCGGCCGTGCCGCGCACCATCCTGTGCAACCCGGTCATCGAACCGCTGTCGGACGAGATGGAAGACGGCTGGGAAGGCTGCCTGTCGGTACCCGGCCTGCGCGGACTGGTGCCGCGCTACCGCCATATCCGCTACAGCGGCTACGACCCCGTCGGCCAGCGCATCGAGCGCGAAGCCGAAGGCTTCCACGCCCGGGTGGTGCAGCACGAATGCGACCACCTCATCGGCCGGCTCTACCCCACCCGTATCCGCGACCTGACCAGGTTCGGCTACACCGAGGTGCTGTTTCCGCAGATGGACCCGAACGCCGACTGATCCATCCGCGGCGAGATGTGCCTGTCCCCGCTGGGACAGGCACACGCGCTCGGGGGCTTGCGCCCGCTACCGCCCGCGCCCGGTCAATTCCTCGGGCGCGAAATCATCCACCGCCAGCACGCCGGCCACCGCCGCCTCGGCGGCCTCGATCTCGGCCGCCTGCTCGGGCGTCAGCGCGCCGCCGCGCAGCGCGTCGCGCCAATCCGGCACGCCTTCGCGCCGCAGGCGGTCCAGCAGGGGCTGCACGGCCGTCGCCAGGGCAAAGGCGCGCTCCAGGCGGCCCAGCGGATCGTCGCCATCGCGCTGCAGGTCGGCCGCCAGCCGGTCGTGCGTGCGCGACGGCGACAGCAGCAGGCTGGCGCATTCGCGCGTCAGCGCATCCGAGGGGCCGCGCGCCAGCCGCACGGGCAGGATCAGCGCGCGCACCAGCCACGCCAAGGGCCGGTTGGGCAAGTTGGACAGGACCTGGTCGATGCGGGTCTCGATGCGATGGCGGCCATCCTCCATGCACCAGCTCACCAGGGGCAGGTCGCCGTGGCAGCGCCCCTCGTCCTCCCAGCGCTTGAGCACCGCCGACAGCAGATACAGCTCGGACAGGATGTCGCCCAGTCGCGCCGAAATCATCTCGCGGCGCTTGAGCGCCCCGCCCAGCGCACCCAGCGCCACGTCGGCCAGCAGCGCGAACGCCGACGCGTAGCGGCTGAGCTGGCGGTAATGGGCCGCCGTGGGTCCGCTGACCGGCGCGCGCGCCAGCAGCCCGCCGGTCCAGGCCCGGCCCCAGGCCCGCAATGTGTTGGCGCCGGCGTGGCCCAGATGCTTCCAGAACAGGCTGTGGAAGGCCTCCAGGCCGCGCTGGGTATCCTGGTCGCCCAGCGCCAGCACCTCGCCCATCAGGTACGGGTGGGCGCGGATCGCCCCCTGGCCGAATACGATCAGGCAGCGCGTCAGGATATTGGCACCCTCGACCGTGATGGCGATGGGCACCGCGCGATACAGATTGCCGAGATAGTTGGACGGGCCGTCGATCACCGCCTTGCCGGCGTGCACGTCCATCGCGTCGTCGACCGACTCGCGCATGCGTTCGGTGGCGTGGTACTTCATGATGGCGGAAATCACCGCCGGCTTGTGCCCCTGGTTCAGCGCCGCGCAGGTCAGGCGGCGCGCGGCCTCGACCAGATAGGCATTGCCCGCCAGCCGCGCCAGCTTCTCCTGCACGCCTTCGAACTGGCCGACCGGGATGCCGAACTGGCGGCGGACCCGCGCGTACATGCCGGTGGCGCGCGCGCTGACCACGGCCGCCGCGGCCGACAGCGACGGCAGCGAGATCCCGCGGCCGGCGGCCAGCGCGCTCATCAGCATCTGCCAGCCCTGGCCGGCGCGCGCCGGCCCGCCGATCAGCGCCTCGATCGGCACGAAGACATCACGGCCGCGGTTGGGGCCGTTCTGGAATACCTGCATGGCCGGCAGATGGCGCCGGCCGATTTCCACGCCGGGCGCCTCGGTGGGCACCAGCGCCACCGAAATGCCGATGTCGGCCGGACCGCCCAGCAGGCCCTCGGGATCGGACAGCTTGAACGCCAGGCCCAGCACCGTGGCCACCGGCCCCAGCGTGATGTAGCGCTTGTGCCAGTTCAGGCGTATGCCCAGCATCTCGCGCCCGTCCACCATCTGGCGGCACACTACGCCGGTGTCGGTCATGGAGGCCGCGTCCGAGCCGGCCTCGGGGCTGGTCAGGCCGAAGCACGGCACCTCGGTGCCGTCGGCCAGGCGCGGCAGCCAGAATTCGCGCTGCTCGGGGGTGCCGAACTGCAGCAGCAGCTCGCCCGGCCCGAGTGAGTTCGGCACCATCACGGTCACCCCCGCCGTGATCGAATAGGCCGAAATGCGCCGCACCACCTCCGAATGCGCATACGGAGAAAAGCCCAGGCCGCCGTATTGCTCGGGAATGATCATCCCGAAAAAACGCTGCGTCTTCATGAACTGCCAGACCGGCTCGGGCAGGTCGCGGCGCGACCAGGTGATGTCCCATTCGTCCAGCATGGCGCACAGCTGCGCCACCGGGCCATCGATGAAGCGCTGCTCGGCGGCGGTCAGCTCGGCCGGCGGCACATCCAGCAGCTTGCGCCAATCGGGGTTGCCGGTAAACAGGTCGGCGTCCCACCAGACGTCGCCGGCCTCGATGGCCTCGCGCTCGGTGTCCGACATGCCGGGCATGGCCTTGCGCGCCCAGCGAAATGCGGGTTCGGTGATACGCCTGCGGCGCCAAGCGTTGAAATCCATGCGCGGTTCCTTTTCGTATCGATGCCTCTGCGATCCAAGTTACCAGAATTGACCGGGTGCGGCCAATGCCGCGCCAGTCTGCGACAATGAGCGGCGCCGCGCCGCGGCGCCCTGCCCTGTCCGCCTCACCGCGCACCCGCTCATGCTGAACAAGCTCTGGCTCGCCTTCTTCCTGACCGCCGCCGCCGCGGCCCTGTACCGCTGGCTGGGGCTGGGCGAACCCGACGTCTTCCAGGCCATGGTGGTCTCGCTGTTCGACATGGCGCGCGTGTCGGTGGAAGTGATGGTGCTGCTGTTCGGCACGCTCACCCTGTGGCTGGGCTTTCTGCGCATCGCCGAAGCCGCCGGCCTGGTCGAGCGGCTGGCCAGCCTGCTGGGGCCGCTGTTCGCGCGCCTGATGCCCGACGTCCCGCGCGGGCATCCCGCCATCGGGCTCATCACGCTGAACTTCGCCGCCAACGGCCTGGGGCTGGACAATGCCGCCACGCCGATCGGGCTGCGCGCCATGCGCGAACTGCAGTCGCTCAATCCCAGCCCCGAGACGGCCAGCAACGCGCAGATCCTGTTCCTGGTGCTCAACGCATCGTCGCTCACCCTGCTGCCGGTCACGCTGTTCATGTTCCGCGCCCAGCAGGGCGCGGCCGATCCGACGCTGATCTTCCTGCCCATCCTGCTGGCCACCAGCGCCTCGACGCTGGCAGGCCTGCTGGCCGTCGCGTTCTGCCAGCGCCTGCGCCTGTACGACCCGGTGGTGCTGGCGTGGCTGGGCAGCGCGGCGCTGGCCTTGGGGGCGTTCATGGCGATGCTGGCCGGCATGTCGGCCGCCGCGATCGCCGCCCTGTCCTCGCTGCTGGGCAACCTGACGCTGTTCGGGGTGCTGCTGGCGTTCCTGGTGGCGGGCGCCTGGAAGAAGGTGCCCGTCTACGAGACCTTCATCGCCGGCGCCAAGGACGGCTTCAACATCGCGCGCGACCTGCTGCCCTACCTGGTGGCCATGCTGTGCGCGATCGGCGTGCTGCGCGCCTCGGGCGCGCTGGATTTCGCGCTCGACGGCATGCGCTGGCTGGCGCATGCCGCCGGCTGGGACACGCGCTTCGTCGACGCGCTGCCCACCGCCCTGGTCAAGCCGTTCTCGGGCAGCGCGGCGCGCGCCATGATGCTCGAAACCATGGGCCACTTCGGCGTGGACAGCTTTCCGGCGCTGCTGGCGGCGGTCATGCAGGGCAGCACCGAAACCACCTTCTACGTGCTGGCCGTGTACTTCGGCTCGGTGGGCATCGTACGGGCGCGCCACGCCGTGGGCTGCGCGCTGGCCGCCGACCTGGCCGGCGTGCTGGCCTCGATCGGCGTGTGCTACTGGTTCTTCGGCTAGGGTTTATTCCACCTTCAGGATCTTCAGGCCGTTGGTGCCGCCGCTGTCGCGGTAGAAATCGCCCTTGGTCAGGATGACCCAGTCGCCCGCCTCGACGCGGCCGCGCTTTTTCAGCTCGTCGATGGCCGCGTTGCTCAGGTCGGCAGGATCGTATTCGGCCGGCGCGAAAGGCACCGTGTAGACGCCGCGAAACAGCGCCGCGCGCCGCTGCGTGGGGCCATGCGGGCTGTAGCAGTAGATCGGCACGCCCGAGCGGATGCGCGACATGATCAGCGGCGTGTGCCCGCTTTCGGTCAGCGCGATGATGGCCTTCACGCCCGGGAAATGATTGGCCGCGTACATGGCCGCCAGCGCGATGGTCTCGTCGCAGCGCGTGAACGTCTCGCCCAGGCGGTGATGCGAATGCGTGGTGGTGGGGTGCTTCTCCGCCCCCAGGCAGACCCGCGCCATCGCCGCCACCGCCTCGATCGGATACTGGCCCGAGGCGCTCTCGGCCGACAGCATGACGGCATCCGTGTAGTCGAGCACCGCGTTGGCCACGTCCGACACCTCGGCGCGCGTGGGCATGGGGCTGGCCACCATGGACTCCATCATCTGGGTGGCCGTGATGACCACCTTGTTCAGCGTCCGCGCGTGCTGGATGATGCGCTTCTGGATGCCGACCAGCTCGGCGTCGCCCACTTCCACGCCCAGGTCGCCGCGCGCCACCATCACGCCGTCGCTGGCGCGGATCAGCGCGTCCAGCGCGTCGTCGTCGGCCACCGCCTCGGCGCGCTCGATCTTGGCGATGATCCAGGCCTGGCTGCCGGCCGCGCGCAGCAGCGCGCGGGCCTCATCGATGTCGGAGCCATAGCGCGGAAACGACACGGCCACGTAGTCCAGCTCCATCTCGGCGGCCAGCTTGATGTCGGCGCGGTCCTTGTCGGTGAGGCTGGGCGCCGAAAGCCCGCCGCCGCGCCGGTTGATGCCCTTGTTGTTCGACAGCGGCCCGCCCACCGTCACGGTGGTGTGGACCTCGTCGGCGCCCACGCTGTCGACCACCAGCACCACGCGGCCATCGTCGAGCAGCAGCTCGTCGCCGGGGCGACAGTCCTGCACCAGCTCGGGATAATCGATACCGACGATGGTTTCGTCGCCAGCCTCCTTGGCGTGCGAACGCGACAGCGTGAAAGGCTGGCCGGCCCGCAGGCTGACCTGCTGGGCGGTGAAGCGGGCGATACGGATCTTCGGCCCCTGCAGGTCGCCCATGAGGGCCACGAAGCGCCCTTGCTTGGCCGCCAGCTCGCGCACCAGCCGCACGCGCTCGCGATGGTCTTGCGCGCTGCCGTGCGAGAAATTCAGGCGGGCGACGTCCATGCCGGCGCGTATCAGTCCGTCGAGCCGCTCGGGCGTGGACGTGGCGGGCCCCAGGGTGGCAACGATTTTGGTGCGGCGCAGTACGGGCATGTGGGCTCTCTCCGGGGAAAACACGACAAGCCTGTATGGTACGACGCCCCCGGGGCGCGCGGGTATCATAGGCGCTCGCCATGCCGCGCCAGGAGCCGCACCACCGTGAAGATCGTCATCGCGCCCGACTCATTCAAAGAAAGCCTGTCGGCTCCCGCCGCCGCCGCCGCCATCGCGCGCGGCGTCAGGCAGGCCTGCCCGGGCGCCCATACCCTGTGCATCCCGATGGCCGACGGCGGCGAAGGCACGGTCCAGGCCGTGCTGGCCGCCACCGGCGGCCAATGGCGCGAGACAACCGTGCGCGGCGCGCTGGGCGAACCGGTGCAAGCCCGCTGGGGCTGGCTGCCCGATGACGCCACCGCGGTCATCGAAATGGCTGCCGCGGCCGGCCTGGAACTTGCCGCGCCGGCGCAGCGCGATCCCTTGCGCGCCTGCAGCCATGGCGTGGGCGAACTGATCCGCGCCGCGCTCGATGCCGGCGCGCGCCGCCTGATCGTGGGCCTGGGCGGATCGGCCACCAACGACGGCGGCGCGGGCATGCTGGCGGCCCTGGGCGTGCGCTGGCTGGATGCGGACGGCCGTGAACTGCCGCCAGGCGGCGCGGCGCTGGCCGGGTTGCGGCAGGTGGACGCCAGCGGCCTGGATCCGCGCCTGCGCGACGTCGTGGTCGAGATTGCCTCCGACGTCGACAATCCGCTGTGCGGGCCGCACGGCGCCTCGCACACCTTCGGCCCGCAGAAGGGCGCCAGCCCGCAACAGGTGCGGCAACTGGACGCCGCCCTGGCGCACATGGCCGACATCGTGACGCGCGCCGGGCATCCCGACCGGCGCACGGCGCCGGGCGCCGGCGCCGCCGGCGGCCTGGGCTATGCGGCGCTCGCCTTCCTGTCGGCGCGGCTGCGCCCAGGCGTGGAGATCGTCGCCGAACTGGGCCAATTGGCGCAGGCGGTGGCCGGCGCCACGCTGGTGTTCACCGGCGAAGGCCGCATCGACGCGCAGACGCTGCGCGGCAAGACCCCGGCCGGCGTGGCCCGCATCGCCAGCGCCGCCGGCGTGCCGGTGGTGGCGCTGGCGGGCTCGCTGGGCGCGGGATACCAGGATCTGCATGCGGGCGGCATCACGGCCGCCTTCAGCCTGACGCCTGGCCCCATCACGCTGGAACAGGCCTGCGAGCAGGCCGAAACGCTGCTGGCCGAGCGGGCCCGCGACATCATGCAGCTGTGGGTCGCGGCAGGACGCCGCATGCTCTAGGGCCGGCCTGCGCCAGCGCGGCGCGCGCCGTTCAGGCGCGGGCCAGTCCTGGCGCCGCAGCCGCCAGCAAGGCGTCGGCCAGGCCGATGAATTGCGCCACGCCCACTTCCTCGGCGCGCGCGGTCGGCGCAATGCCCAGTTCTTCCCAGGGGGTCAGGGCCGCCCAGTCGCCCAGCACGCGGCGCAGCATCTTGCGCCGCTGCGAAAAAGCCCGCGCCACCACCGCCTCGAACGCCGCCTCGCTGGCCGGACGCAGCCGGTCGGCCGGCAGCGGCGCCATGCGCACCACCGCCGACACCACGCGCGGCGGCGGATCGAACGCCTCGGGCGGAACGTCGAACAGCTTCTCCATGCGGTAGCGCGCCTGCAGCATGACCGACAAGCGGCTGTAGTCGCCGCTGCCGGGCTCGGCCACCATGCGGTCGATGACCTCGCGCTGCAGCATGAAGTGCTGGTCGCGCACATGCTCGACGGCGCCCATCAGGTGAAACAGCAGCGGGCTGGAAATGTTGTACGGCAAGTTGCCCACCACCCGCAGCCCCTGGCCGAACTGCGCGAAATCGACCGTCAAGGCATCGGCCTCGACCACGGTCAGCCGTTCGGCGGGGTACTGGCGGCGCAGGCGCGCGGCCAGGTCGCGGTCGATCTCGACCGCGGTCAGGCGGTCGATGCGATCGAGCAAGGGACGGGTCAACGCCGACAGGCCCGGACCGATCTCGACCACGCGGTCGTCCCGCGCGGGCCCGATGGCCCGCACGATCGACTCGACCACGCTCTCGTCGGTCAGGAAATGCTGGCCGAAGCGCTTGCGCGCCTGGTGTGCTGACATGAAATGGACCGGTCCTGTCGATGCTAACGGTTGTTCTGTTCCAGCCGCTCTTGCTTCTCGAGGCGGTTGTCGATGAACGCCTGCGAACGCAATTGCTCGAGCCAGTCCTCGAAGGCCGGCACGGCGCGGCGCTCGAACAGCAACTGGCGGGCGCGCATGCGCTGCACTTCGTCGGACACGTCGTGCTCGCGGCGCTCCAGCACCTGGATCAGGTGCCAGCCGAACGGCGACAGCACGGGCGGGCTGATTTCGTTGGGCTGCAGCGCATTCATGGCGGCCTCGAACGGCGGCACCGTGTCGCCCGGGTTCACCCAGCCCAGGTCGCCGCCCTGCGGCGCGGTCGAGTCCTGCGAGTACTGGCGGGCCATGTCCTCGAATTTCACCGCGCCGCCCAGCAGGCGCTCGCGGATCTGCTCCAGGCGCTGGCGCGCCTGATCGTCGGTCATGACGGTGGAAGTCTTGATCAGGATGTGCCGCGCGTGCGTCTGCGTCACGCGCACCGGCCCTTGCGGCGCGGCCACCGACGGCCCTTCCTGGAACGAGGACGGTTGCTGCGGCGCCGGCGCGGGCGCCGGCCGGGCGGCTTGCGCGGGCTGGCCGCCGCCGGCGCGGTCGACCACCTTCAGGATATGGAAACCGTTGCCGCTTTGCACCAGCGCCGACACCTGGCCGGCGGCCAGCGAGCCGGCCGCCTTGACGAACAGGTCCGGCCAGCCGTCCAGCGGACGCGCGCCCATCATGCCGCCCTGCAGCGCTTCGGGGCCATCGGAATTGGCGGCGGCCAGGCTGGCGAAGTCATCGCCCTTCTTGGCGCGTGCAAGCAGGCCCTCGGCCTTCTTGCGCAAGGCCGCGACCTGGTCGGGCGACGAACCCTCCGGCACCCGCACGAGAATCTGCGCCAGCACCAGCACCGCCGGCCCGGACTGCGCCTGCTGCCGCGGCTGGGGTTGCGGTTGCTGCGGCGCCGGCGCGCGCGTGGCCTGGGCGGCGGCCGGGTTGCGCTCCTGGTCTTTCAGGAAGGCATCCACTTCGGCGTCGGAAATGATGATGTTGGCGTCGACCGCGCGCTGGCGCAGGCGGTCCATGCGGATGTCGTCGCGCAGGGACTTGCGGTACTGCTCCCAGGTCAGGCCGCTTTTCTCGATTTCGGCGCGCATCGCGGCGGGCGTGATCTTGTTGCGCGAGGCAATCATGTTGATCGCCTGGTCGACCTGCGCCTCGTCGACGCGGATACCCATGCGATCGGCTTCCTGGCGCTCCAGGCGCTCCATGATCAGGCGCTGCAGCACCTGCTTCTGCAGGGTGCGCTCGTCGGGCACCTGGATCCCGCGTTTCTGCAGGTCGGCCGAGGCCAGCTTGGACGCCTCGCGCACTTCGCGCAGGGTAATGACGTCCTTGTTGACGATGGCGGCGATACCGTCGACGAACTGCTCGCTCGGCGCAGGCGCGGCCGGTTTCTGGGTGCTTTTCGGCGCCGGCCTGGCCGGCTGCTGGGCCTGCGCGGCCGACAGGGGCAGGCCCGCCGCCAGCGTCACCGCCAGTACCGTGCCGGACATGCGGCGCAGGGAATGCAAGCTACGCATCATTCATACCTTTCAAAAGTCGTGCCCGTAGGCGTCGGTGGAACCACCGATTGGTAGCCCGGGATGCTCCGGTTGAGCAGGCTGATCGGATCGGTGCCCAGGGCACCCAGCCCGGTCAGCTCAAGCTGGAAGAACAGCGCCGTGTTGGTGTCGGCGGCCGACACCGCGTAGCGCTGGTAGACCACGCGGCCCACCCAGCAACAGTCGCCCTTGTACTCCAGCCCGGCGATGGCCTGCGTCACGCGCGGCGACTGCTCGGCCGCCGCCGCCGTGGCGGGCTCGGAGCGCAACGAGTAATCGACCCGGCCCACGCCATACCAGCGGCGATGGATCGGCCATTGCACCGCCAGGCTGACCTGGTTCTGGCCTTGCGGCTGGTACGAAATGCCCGGCAGCGGGTCACGCTGGTAGCGGTAGGCCAGCGCCACCGTGGTCAGGCGCTGCGGCGACCAGCGCGCGCTGACCATGCCGCGCGACCATTTGTTGTCGTACGGGTTGTACTGCGCCGCCATATCGGTGGTCAGCGTATCGGTAAGCGCCGCGCTGGCGCCCACCAGGAAGTCCGAACGCACATTCTTGCGCGGCTGTTCCGCCGGCAGGGTGACTTCCTGGTCCTGGAAATAGATGCGCTGCGCGGCCGACAGCGACAGGCGCTCGAAACCGGTGTTGGCGTCCAGCCAGCGCGTGGTCAGCGCCGCCGTGAGCTGGTTGGCGTTGGCGATGCGGTCCCAGCCGCCGGTATAGATGTTCTCCTGGAACGCCTGGTCGAAGCTGAAATCGGCCAGCGTCGTGTCGTAGACCGGCAGCGCCGACTGGTCGCGATACGGCACGCGCAGATAGTACAGGCGCGGCTCGAGCGTCTGCGTGGCGGCCTTGCCGAACAGCGAGGCGTCGCGCTCGAATATCATGCCCGCGTCCAGCGACATGATGGGCACGGTGCGCGATTCGGTGCGCTTGTAGTTCGACAGGCCGATGCGGTTCCAGTCGCGGTTGTACCAGTCGGTCCGGTACTGGGTATAGTGCACGCCCACCTTGGGCACCAGGAACCAGCCCGGCCGCACGATGGGATACGACACCGTGGGGTACGTCTGCAGGCGGTCGCCATCGGGGCCCAGGCGGCGGCCGTTGAGCAAGGGGCGCTGGAACCGCACGGCCGTGCTCACCCACTCCGCGTCGAAGCCGCCCCAATCGTAGCGCGCCCCCTTGAGCCACAGCTCGGGCACCTTGTCGTAGGGCGGCGCCAGCGGCGCGTCCGGATCTTGAAGCGTCTGGTACTTGTAGACCTGGGCGTAGGTCTGCCAGTAGGTGCTGGACCAGCCCACCCGGCCGCGTCGCGGCAGATAGGTGGTGGACGCCGTATTCAGCCCCAGTTCGGAGATGTCGCGGAAGTAATTGTCGTCCGACGCCCCGGCGATATCCCAATCGGTGTAGAAACCGTTGCCCAGGATCTGCCGGTGGTACGTGCGGTACATCCAGCGGTCGCGGCCGGTCTCGTTGTCGTCGGGCAGGTAGGTGCCGATCGCCACGCCCCGATAGCCCGAGCCCAGGTAGCGGAACTCGCCGCCCAGCTGCGCGCCGCGCTTGCTCAGGTAGCGCGGCACCAGCGTCAGGTCATAGTTGGGCGCCAGGTTGAAGTAGTACGGCAGCGAGATATCGAACCCGCTGTTGCTGGTGGTGCCGTAGGTGGGCATCAGGAAGCCCGATTTGCGCTCCTTCTTGACCGGGAAGGTCAGGTAGGGCGAGGCCAGGATGGGCACGTCCTTGAAATACAGCACCCCGTTGCGCGCCACCCCTTCGTTCTCGTCGAAATCCAGGTCTACCGTATCGGCCTTGATGTACCACGACGGCTTGGGGCAGGGGCAGCCGCTATAGGTGACCTGGCTCAGCCGCATCTGCGACTTGCTGAAAATGTCCGCGTGCTGGGCCTGGGCCGTGCCGCCGCTGGCGCCGATCCAGAAATTGGGCTCCTGGATCTCGCCGCTGTAGGTATCGACGTTCAGGCGCGCCGACGGGCCGGTGATCAGCGTGCCGTCGCGCAGCATCCGCGCACTGCCCTGCACGTCCACGTCGCCGGTGTCGCGCCGGTAGTTGATGCGGTCGCCCTTGATGATGCCGTCCACCCGGCGCACCTGGGCGTTGCCCGTCAGGGTGACCTCGCTATCCGGGTCGCCGCTGATCTGGTCGGCCTCCATGAAGGCCGGAATCTTCTCGTCCGGCAGCCGGTGCACGCGCAACCCGGGCGAGGTGCGCAGCACGGGCGCATCGGCCGCGGTCGAAGAGGCGCTGGCCGCGGCCGAATCCTGATTGCCCTGAGCCTGAACGGCCCCGGCTACGCTGAAAGCTGAAAGGATCAACCACCGGAGCATGCGCACGAGGGAAACAACGCCTTATGAAGGATGCCGTCCGGGCGGGACTGGCCCTGACCGACGGCTGGAATGACCCGGTATTATAGAGAAGCCGGGCGATAGGGGAATTCCTGTTTTGCCCGGTGCCGGCCTACCCATCCGGGGCCGCCGGGATCCCGAAACCATCGAGACGCGCTGCTTGAACAACGACCAAGACCCCCGCCTGGCCCTGATCCACGCGTGGCTGCAAACCCTGCCGGGCTCGCTCGGCCTGCGCCCCGGGACCATGGAGCCCGCCTCCAGCGACGCCAGCTTCCGCCGCTATTTCCGCCTGCAGGCCGCCGCCGGCACCCTGATCGTCATGGACGCCCCGCCCCCGCACGAGGACGTGCGTCCCTTCGTGCACATTGACGGCCTGCTGCGCGAGGCCGGCGTCAACGTGCCCGAAATCGTGGCCCAGGACGCCGAACAAGGCCTGCTGCTGCTGTCCGACCTGGGGCAGGACACCTTCTATCAGCGTATCCGCGCCGGCGTCAGCGACGCCCAGCTCCAGTCGATGTACCGCGACACCCTGGCCACGCTGGTGCGCCTGCAGCAGGCCAGCACGGCCGGGCTGCCGGCCTACGACGGCGCGCGGCTGGCCGCCGAGCTCGAACTGTTCCCCGAATGGTATGTCGGCCGCCACCATGGCGTGACGCTGGACGACAAGACCGCCGCGGCGCTGCGGCAGATATTCGGCCTGCTGGCGGCCGAGGGCGACACGGGCCACCGGGTGCTGGTGCACCGCGACTTCCATTCGCCCAACCTGATGGTCTGCGACGAGCCGCGCTACGGCCCGAATCCCGGCGTCATCGACTTCCAGGACGCGCTGGCCGGCCCGCTCACCTACGACCTGGCTTCGCTGGTCACCGATGCCCGCACCACCTGGGAGGAGCCGCAGCAGCTGGATTGGGCGATCCGCTACTGGGAGCTGGCGCGCGCCGCCGGCCTGCCGGTGGACGACGATTTCGCGCAGTTCCATCGCGCCTACGAATGGATGGGCCTGCAGCGCAACCTGCGCATCCTGGGCGTGTTCGCCCGCCTGAACCACCGCGACGGCAAAGCCATCTACCTGTCGCACATGCCGCGCGTCAATGGCTACGTGCGCCAGGTGGCGCAGCGCTATGGCGTGTTCGCGCCGCTGCTGCGCCTGCTGGACAGGCTGGACGACCGCCAGGTCCAGGTCGGGTACACCTTCTGATGCGCGCCATGATCCTGGCCGCCGGCCGCGGCGAGCGCATGCGGCCGCTGACCGACACCACGCCCAAGCCCCTGCTGGCCGTGGGCGGCAAGCCGCTGATCGTCTGGCACATCGAACGCCTGGTGGCCGCCGGCCTGCGCGACATCGTCATCAACCACGCATGGCTGGGCCAGCGCATCGTCGAGCGCCTGGGCGACGGCGGCGCGTACGGCGCGCGCCTGCGCTACTCGGCCGAGCCGGCCGCGCTGGAGACGGCGGGCGGCATCGCCCAGGCCCTGCCCCTGCTGGGCGAGTCCCCCTTCCTGGTCGTCAATGGCGATATCTGGTGCGACTGGGACCCCGCCCAGGCCCGGCGCCAGGCCGCGGCCCTGGACGCCGCCGGCGCGCAAGCCTGGCTGCTGCTGGTGGACAATCCGCCCCAGCATCCGCAAGGCGACTTCCGGCTGGCAGACGACGGACGGGTCGCCGACGACGGCGCGCCGAAGCTGACTTTCGCGGGAATCGGCCTGTACCGGCCCGCCCTGTTCGATCCGGTAGCGCGCGGCGCCGCCGCCCCGCTGGCCCCGCTGCTGCGCCAGGCCATGGCGCGGCAGGCGGTCATCGGCGCGCGGCACGCCGGCCGCTGGACCGACGTGGGCACCCCCCAGCGATTGGCCGCGCTGGACGCCCGATTGCGCCAGGACGGCGCGTAACGTCACGTATTTCACGTCATCTACGGACGAAACCAGAGGTATCCGCCGGTCGCCAACGCGGCTGCAACGCGGTATCCTCTACCACTTTGGCCCGAAGACACGCATGCTGTCTTCGCTGATTCTGCTACAGGAAATTCTCTCGCATGGCGTTCGGACGATCACAACGGCAAGTATTCAAGCCCTCGGTGTATCAGCCCGGTAAACGCACCCGGCGCATGCCGCGCTGGCTCGTGTTGCTGCTGGTAGGCATTGCGCTCGGCGCGGGCGGGGTGCTGTTCCTGCAGGCCAACTACGGTCCGCAGCGCCTGACCGTCGAGCAATCCGAACAGCTGCACACCGAACTGAGCGCCGCCAACCTCGAGCGCCAGCGCCTGCAGACCCAGCTGGACGAAGCCATCGGCCAGCGCGACGCCAACAAATCCACCCACGAACAGCTCACGACCGACCTGGCGCAGGCGCGTACGCGCATCGACACGCTGAACCAGGAACTGCTGCTGTTCCAGGACGCCATGCCGCCCGACCCGCGCGGCGGCGACATCGGCGTGCGCTCCGCCGTGTTCAAGCGCCAGCCGGGCCAGCTCAGCTACCAGGTGCTGATCATGCGCGAGAACCACACCGGCCCGGCGTTCAAGGGCAATGTGGCGCTGGCCATCGAGGGCAACTACGCCAACGGCCGCCGCGGCACGCTCACGCCCGACCCGCTGGCGCTGGAGCTGCAGCGCTACAACAATACCCAGGGCGTCCTGCCGCTGCCCGACGGCTTCACGCCGCGCTCGGTCACCATCCGCGTGCTGGACGGCCAGCAGAAGCAGCACGCCATGCGCATCTACTACGTGCGCGGCTGATCCGCGCGCGCCGGCAGGCCGGCTCCGCCCAGGCGGCCGGCCGCCTCGTCCATGAACTGCGCCATGCGCACATCCAGCTCGGTCACCCCGCCGGCGTCATGGGTGGTCAGCGTCACGTCAACCCGGTTGTAGACATTGCGCCATTCCGGGTGATGGTCCATTTTCTCGGCGAACATCGCCACCCGCGCCATGAATCCGAACGCGGCATTGAAATTGTCGAACCGATAGCGCTTCTCGATGGCGTCGCGCCCGGCCGCCGCGTTCCAGCCCTGCAACGCCGGCAGCGCCACCTCGGCGCCGATACGCATCGGAAATTCCGTGCTCATCGCAAACTCCCCGCGACCGCGTCCGCCAGCCGGCATGGGCGGCGGACGCGCCGCCTTGCCTGTTACTTGACCGCGTACAGATAGACTTCGACGCGGCGGTTGGCGGCCCGGCCCTCGGCCGTCGCATTGTCGCCTATCGGGTCGTTCGCGCCGCGGCCCTCGACGGTCATGCGCCCCTGCGCCACGCCCTGCTTGCCCAGGTAAGTCGTCACGGCGCGCGCGCGATTGACGGACAGCTGCTGGTTGTGGGCCGCCGAGCCGGTGCTGTCGGTATGGCCCACCACCTTGGTGCGCAGTTCCGGATGCTGGTTCAGGGCGCGCGCCACGCTGTCGAGCACCGGCAGCAAGGCCGGCTTGAGCTGCGACTTGTCGGTGTCGAACGATACGTTGCTGGGAATGTTGACCTTCAGGCTGCCGTCCGGCATCTCGACCACGTCGATGCCCAGCGACGACGCGCCCGACTGCTGCACGTCCTGCTTGACGCCCGACCAGTTGTAGCCGATCAGGCCGCCGGCCACCGCGCCGATGCCAGCGCCGATCGCGGCGCCCTTGCCGTGGCCGATCAGGGCGCCGATACCCGCGCCTACCGCCGCGCCCGCGCCCGTACCGACCGCGGTATTGGTCTGCTGCTGTGTCGCGCAGCCCGAAATGAGCAGGGCTGCGGCACTGACGACGGCGACGCGCATGATGGTTGTTCTTGCTTGCATGACGACCTCCTCGACGGTAGGAACAGGACCGGCAGGAACCGGCTCGACCATGCTAGCAAGCGGCAGGCGGCGCACTCGAAACATTTTGTATATTCCGTGCCGCCCGCCCGCGGCACGCCCTCGGGCGCGCTCCCTTTCCGGAGGGCGCAAGCCTATAATTTTCTTCCGCCCGCCCGATGCGACGCGCCATCGGGCATGACGCCAGCAAGATAGCGCGTCGATTCCTCATGTGCCGCGAGCGGCGTCGCCGCCGCGGTGCGCAAGGGGCACACCATGTCACGCAAATATATCGATTGCCGTGAATTTCCCAGCGCAATGAACTGCTCGGTCGCGCTGTCGGCCGACAGCGACGCCGAACTCCTGGAGGCGGCCGTCCAGCACGCCACCACCGTGCACAAGCACGCCGACACCCCGGAGCTGCGCGCGCAACTCAAGACCATGTTCCATGAGGGCACGCCGCCGCTCGCGGCGCAGGCCGGCAGCCGCGCCTGACCACGGGCCGGGCCGCGCGCGGCCCGGCCGCCCCGGCGGGCGCCCGGCGCGCCCGCAGCCTCAGCCGAAGACCGTGGCCAGCGCCCGGTCGATCGCGCCGCACAGTTCGTCCACCTCGTCGCGCGTCAGGATCAGCGGCGGCGCCAGGCACAAGGTCGTGTTGAGCCCGGGCAACGCGCGCGTGATGACGCCGATCAGCACGCCCTGCGCCTTGCACTGCGCCACCACCCGCTTGGCGTCCGCCTCGGACACCGGCGTTTTCGCCACCCGGTCGCTCACCAGTTCCACGCCCTGCAGCAGGCCCTTGCCGCGCACGTCGCCGATGACGGCATACCTGTCGGCCAGTTGGCGCAGGCGCGCCTGCAAGTAGTCGCCCACCTGCGCGGCATGCTCGACCAGGCCCTCCTCCTCGAGGATGCGCAGGTTCTCCAGCGCCGCCGCCGCGCTGCCCGCGCAGCCGCCGAACGTGGAGACGTCGCGGAAGAAGCTGAGGGGGTCCTCCGGCTCGTCCTTGAACTGGTCGAAGATGCGCTCGTGCGTCACCGTGCAGGCAATGGCGGCGTAGCCCGAGGCCGTGCCCTTGGCCAGGGTGACGAAATCCGGTTCGACGTCGAAATGCTGGTAGCCGAACCATTTGCCGGTGCGCCCCAGGCCGCACACGACCTCATCGATATGCAGCAGCACATCGTGACGCCGGCATATCTCCTGCACGCGGCGCCAGTAGCCCTCGGGAGGCACGATGATCCCGCCGCCGGCGGTGATGGGTTCGAGGCAAAGCAGCCCGACCGTTTCCGGGCCTTCGCGCAGGATGACTTCCTCGATGGCGTCGGCGGCGCGCTCGCCGTAGTTCGCCACATCCCATTGCTTGCGGTACTCCAGGCAGTGCGGCACCTGGACGAAGCCGTCGGGAAACGGGCCGTACTGCGCCGCCCGTTCGGGCTGGCCCGCCGCCGCCAGCGTGGCGATCGAAGAGCCGTGATAGTCCCGCTCGCGAAACAGGATCTTGTATTTCCTGCCGCCATGGCGGCGCGCGGAAATCTGGCGCACCATCTTGAATACCTTCTCGTTGGCCTCGGAGCCCGAGTTCGAAAAATACACCCGGCTCATGCCCGGCATCTTCGAGACCAGCTGCCTGGCGAACAACGCGCCGGGCACATTGCCCGCGCTTTGCGCGAAGTAGTTCAGCTTGAGCATCTGGTCGCGCATGGCATTGGCGATCCGCTCCCGCCCATAGCCCACATTGACGGTCCAGAGCCCGCCAGCCGTGGCGTCCAGGTACTCCTTGCCGCTGGCATCGCGGATACGCGTGCCCTTTCCTTCGACCACCACCCAAGGGGCCGTGGCCTGCAAGGCGTCGTGCTGCAGCATGTGATGCCAGATGGCATTGCGGTCGTCTTCGACGACGCTGTGAAGATCGTTGATCGTTGCCGAGTCGTTCATGGAAACCTTCCGCTGAAGTAGGGGCTGGGGAGTAAACGGGTTACACAGGGTCCACCGGGACAGGCGGCATGCCGCGCGCGGCGATGTCCTCGGCCGCCAGGAACAGCAGGTCCTCGCGGTAACGGCCGGCCGCCAGCTGGATCCCCACGGGCGCCGACCCGCACATGCCGGTCGCCACGCTCATGCACGGCAGGCCCATGAATGCCAGGCCCAGCTGCGGCATCTGCGCCTCCCAGACGCCGTCGTAATCGGCCGCGGACCGGGTATCCAGGTCGTTGGCGAAGGGCAGGCGGGCCGACACAGGCAGCATCATCAAGGGATAGTCTTCGAAGAACAGCATCCACTGGCGCAGGTAGGAAGCCCGCGCCTTGAGCGCCGAACAATAGCTTTGCAGGGTGACGCCGGCCGACTGCGGCTGGCCCCGCAGCATGGCCAGGGCGCCGGGGTCGCCTTCGGCCTGCGCCTCGGCCAGCAGGGCCGGATACTCGTCTCCGAGCCACAGCGTCACCTGGGCCACGGCGGCCTCGCGCATGGGCGGAATGTCGTCCAGCTCGGCCACTTCCCAACCGGCCTCGCGCAGGCGCGCCGCCGCATCCAGCAGCGCGTCGGCCACCGCGTCGTCGATCTCCAGGCCGTCGGGCCGCAGGCACAGCGCCACCCGGCGCGGCCGGGCCGGGCCGGCCAGCGGCGCGGGCACCCACCACGGGTCGCGCGGGTCCGCCTGGGCAAGCGCGGCGAACGACAGCGCGACGTCCGCCACGGTGCGGGCCAGCGGACCGGACACCGACATGAGCTGCCCGCCCAGGCCGCGTTCGGGAAACGAGGCGTTGTAGTTGGGGATGCGCCCCAGGGTCGGACGCAGCCCGTGCACGCCGCATGCATAGGCCGGATACCGGATCGAACCGGCGATGTCCGTGCCATGCGCGATGGCGCCGATGCCCGAGGCGACCGCCGCGCTGGCGCCGCCGGAAGAACCGCCGGGCGTCAGGCTCCGGTCGAACGGATTGTAGGTATCGCCGTGCAGGCGGCCATTGGTGAACCAGCGCAGGCCGAACGCCGGCATGTTGGTGCGTCCGATGGGAATCGCGCCGGCCCGCTCGAAGTTGTCCACGATGGGGCTGTTGACCGCGGCGCGATGGTCCTTCAGCTTGCGGATGCCCATGGTGGTCGCGAAACCCGCCTGGTCGTGCGTGACCTTGATCGTCACCGGCACGCCGGCCAGCGGGCCGGGGTCCTCGCCGGCGGCGATGCGCGCATCGACGCGGGCCGCCGCCGCCAGCGCCGCCTGGGGGTCGCTGTCGACCACGGCATTGATGCGCCCATTGACGGCCTCCATGCGGTCCAGCGCGGCGCGCACCGCCTCGCTGGCCGAGAACGCCCCCGACTTCACGCCCGCGACGATCTCGCAGGCCGACAGCCGCCACAATTCTGATGTCACGCCCCTTCCCCCTCGATGCTTCGCAAACCGGACAGATGGCTACCGTTCGCGAAAGTTGGCAAAGTCCCAGTCGCGTCCCGGCGCGGCCTCGATCAACGCGCGCGTGTAGGCGTGCGCGGGCCGCGCCAGGACATTCTCGGCCGTGTCGTGCTCCACCACGCGGCCATGCCGCATTACCATGACCTCGTCGCAGATCTGCGCGGCCACCCGCAGATCGTGCGTGATGAACAGAATCGCGATGCCCAGCTTGCGCTGCAGCGTCTCGAGCAACTCGAGCACCTGCGCCTGCACCGAGACATCGAGCGCGGACACCGCCTCGTCGGCCACCAGTACATCGGGCCGCATGGCGATGGCGCGCGCGATGGCGATGCGCTGCCGCTGCCCGCCCGAGAACTGGTGGGGGTAGCGCGCCAGGGCGTCGGCCGGCAGGCCCACCAGCTCCAGCAATTCGGCCGCCTGCGCCAGCGCGGCCTGCCTGTCCTGCCCGAAATTCACCGGCCCTTCGATCAGGCTGGCGCCGATGGTGCGGCGAGGGTTGAGCGAACGGTACGGATCCTGGAAGACGATCTGCAAATGCTTGCGATACGGCTTGAGCTGCCTGGGTCCCAAGCGCGCGATATCGGCGTCGCCGACGCGGATGGCGCCTTCGCTCGGCTCGATCAGCCGCATCACGCAGCGCGCCACCGTGGACTTGCCCGAACCGCTCTCGCCCACGATGCCCAGCGTACGGCCGGGCTGGATACTGAAAGCGACATCCTGCGCGGCCTGGACCTCCCGCCGGCGGCCCAGGAATCCGCTCAGCGCATAGCGTTTCGCCAGCCCCTGCACCTGCAGCGCGGCGCTCGCCCGCGGCGCGCCCCGGCCCGGCCGCGGAATCAGGCTGGGCACCGACTTGAGCAACTTGCGGGTGTAGTCCTGCCGCGGTTCGCGCAACAATTGCTCGACCGGCGCGCTCTCGACGATTTCGCCCAGGCGCATGACGTACACCCGGTCGGCGATCTCGGCCACCACCCCCATGTCGTGGGTGATGAACAGCACGGCCGTATCGTGCTTGCGCTGCAGCTCGCCGATCAGCTTGAGCACCTGGTTCTGCGTGGTGACGTCCAGCGCGGTGGTCGGCTCGTCGGCGATCAGCAGCCGGGGCTCCAGCACCAGCGCCATGGCGATCATGATGCGCTGGCGCTGCCCGCCGGAGAGCTGGTGCGGGTAGGACTCGTAGATGCGCGCCACGTCGGGCAGGTGGACCTGCTCCATGATGTCGAGCACACGCTGCTTCTTCTCGCGCCTGGACAGCGCCGTGTGGCTGTCGAGCACCTCTTCGATCTGCGGCCCCACCTTCATGACCGGGTTCAGGGCCGTCATCGGCTCCTGGAAAATCATGGATATGCGCCTGGCGCGCAAGTCGCGCAAGGCGGCCGGGCCGAGTTCGAGCAGGTCCTGGCCATCGAGTTCGATGCGTCCGCCCGTCACCCGCAGAAGCCCCTTGGGCAGCAGGCCCATGACGGCAAGCGAGGTCATGGACTTGCCCGAACCGCTTTCGCCCACCAGGCAGACCGTTTCGCCCTGCCGGATCTCGACGTCGATATCCCGCAGGATGGCGTTGCCGGCGCCCGGCTGCCCGTCCGCCAGGGACAGGCCCGCGATGCGCAGCACCACCGGGCGATGTTGGAGGTCGCGCTTGCGAAATATCATCGTTTACTCCCCCCGCCGCTTCAGGCGCGGATCGAGCATGTCGCGCGCGGTATCGCCCAGCAGGTTGATGGACAGGATGCACAGCGACAGCAGCAGCCCCGGCCACAGCATCAGCCCCGGGCGGATCTGGAAATACATGCGCGCTTCCGCCATGATGTTGCCCCAGGTGGGTATCTCGGTGGAGACGCCCGCCCCCAGGAACGACAGGACCGCCTCGGTCAGGATGGCCGAGGCGCAGACGTACGTGGCCTGCACCATGAGCGGGGCCAGGGTGTTGGGCATGATGTGCCGCCAGAGAATGCCGGGCATCGACGTGCCCAGCGCCAGGGCGGCCTCGACATAGGGCTCTTCGCGCGCCGACAGCACCACCGAGCGCACCAGGCGCACCACGCGGGGCACCTCCGGCACGGTGATGGCGATGACGACCGACCAGATGCTCGGCCCGTTGAGCGCGACCAGCGCGATCGCCAGCAGGATGGATGGCACCGACATCACGGCGTCCATGATGCGCATGACCACGCCGTCCAGCACCCGGAAGAACCCCGAGACCAGGCCGATGCACAGCCCCGCGGCAATGGAGATGGCCGCCGCCGCCACGCCCACCAGCAGCGAGACCTGGCCGCCCGCCATCACGCGCGAGAACAGGTCGCGCCCCAGCGCGTCCGTGCCCAGCCAATGGTCGGCGCTGGCCAGCTTCAGGCGCATCAGCGGGTTGATCGCAATGGGGTCGTGCGGGATGTACAGATAGGCGCCCGCCGTGGCCAGGACCAGGACCGCCAGCACCAGCGCGGCGGCAATCGGCGGCCAGCCGAAGCGGCACCATGCGGGCAGCTGGGTGACCCGGAATACGGCCTGCAGGGCGCTGGCCGGCTGCGGTAGCGTGGTCATCAGTAGCGGATCCTCGGATCGAAAATGGTGTAGGACAGATCGATCAACAGATTGATGAAGACGTACAGCGCGCTGGTCAGCAGGATCATGGCCTGGATGACCGGATAGTCGCGCGCCAGCACCGCATCCACGGTCAGCCGGCCGATGCCCGGAATGTTGTAGACGCTCTCGGTCACCACCACGCCGGCGATCAGCAGCGCGAAGCCCGTGCCGATGATGGTGATGATGGGCACCGCCGCATTGCCCAGCGCATGGCGAAACAGCACGATGCGCTCCCTGACGCCCTTGGCCCGCGCCGTGCGGATATAGTCCTCGCCCAGCACGTCGAGCATGCTGGCCCGCGTCATGCGCGCGATCAGGGCCACGAATACCGTGGCCAGCGTCATGCACGGCAGGACCGCCGTGCGCAGGAACTGCTGCGGATCCTGGAACACCGAGGTAAATCCCTGCACCGGCAGCCAGCGCAGGTCCACGGCGAAGACCTTCATCAGGATGTAGCCCACCACGAAGGCCGGGATCGAGAAGCCGATGACCGAGAACGCCATCACCGCGTAGTCGAGCCAGCTGCGATGGCGCCATGCGGCCAGCACCCCCAGCGGCACCGCGATCAGCACCGACAGGATGATGGTCAGGGTGGCGATCTGCAGCGTCGGCCCGATCCGCTGGCCGATCAGCTTGGTGACCGGCTGCCTGGAAATGATCGACGTCCCCAGGTCGCCGGACGCAAGCTGCGTCATCCAGGTGCGAAACTGCACCGTCAGCGGCTCTGCCAGGCCCAGCGATTTGCGGATGTTCTCGATCTGGGCGGGCGTGGCCGAATCGCCGGCGATGATGGCCGCCGCGTCGCCCGGCGTCAGGCGCAGCAGCAGGAAAACGAACACCGCCACGATCACCACGACCGGAATCGTGGCGAGCACGCGCCGCAGGATGTAACCGAGCATCGGCCGCCCCTTGTGGATTGAGTCAGGATGAGGCGGACCGCGCCCCCCGCGGGCCGCAGGTCCGCCATGGAGCCACGCCTACTTCTTGTCCATCTGCCAGAACACGGGAACCGGCGACGGAATGATGTCGACCAGGTTGGCGCGGCGCCCCTGGACCGTCTGGAACTGGCCCAGCGGCAGATAGGTGACTTCGTCCATGACGCGCGCCTGGATGCGCTTGGCCACGTCCAGCTGCGCCTGCGGCGATCCGGCCGTGATGTACTCGCCGCGCATCGCCTCCAGCTCGGGATCCTGCGCCCAGCCGAAGAAGCCCTCGTCGCCGCGCGCGTTCAACGTCGCATTGATCAGCGGCGTCGTGACCTCGGGCACCATCCAATAGCTGAAGAACATGCTCCAGCCGCCTTGCGACGGCGCGCCCTTGTTGGTGCGGCGGGTCACCAGCGTCTGCCAGTCCATCGGCTGCAGGTCCACCTTGAAGCCCGCGGCGCGCAATTGCTGGGCCGCGACCAGCGGCGGCGCGGCAAGAATGGGCACATCGGTCGGCTGCAGGATCACCACGGGCGAGCCGTCGTAGCCCGCCTCCTTGAGCAGGGCGCGCGCGCCCTCCACGTCGCCCTTGCCGGTCAGGGCGCCGGCGCCGGCCTCGGAGGCCAGCGGCGTGCCGCAACCCAGCACCGCGCCGCAGACCTGGTAATACTTGGGATTGCCGACCATGGCCGCCAGGATGGGCTCCTGGCTCATGGCCTTGAGCGCGGCCTGGCGTATCCGCTTGTCGTTGAACGGCGGCTGCTTGAAGTTCATGCGTCCCAGGGCCTGGTAGCCCAGCTGGTCGCGCACTTCCAGCACCACGTCGGGGTTCGACTCCAGGATGGGCAGCAGGTCGGTCGGCGTCTGCTCCAGATAGTCGATCTCGCCCGACGACAGCGCGCTGACCGCCGTCTGCGCGTCCGGCATGGTCACCCAGTTGACCCGGTCGACCTTGACCACCTTGCCGCCCGCCATCCAGTTGGCGGGCTCGTCGCGCGGCACGTATTTGTCGAACTTCGCATACGCCACCTTCACGCCGGGCGAGAACTCGTCCAGCACGAACCGGAACGGGCCGGAGCCGGTGTAGTCGGTAATGGCTTCGCTCGACGGCGTCTTGGCCACCCGCTCGGGCATGATGAACGGCGGCACCGTCGACTGCTTGCCCAGGGTTTCCAGCATCGGGCCGAACGGCTTGGTCAGCTTCCAGGTGATCGTCCGGGCGTCGGTGGCGGCCAGGCTTTCGGTCTGGTCGAAAATGTGCTGGCCGCCGGTGTCGCGCTCGCCCCAGCGCTTGAGCGAGGCCACCACATCGGCCGCCGTGACCGGCGCCCCGTCGTGGAACCACAGGTTGTCGCGCAGCGTGAAGGTATAGGTGAGTCCGTCGGGCGACACGCTGAAATCCGCCATCTGGGGCCGGACGTTGAAGTCCTTGTCCATCGAGACCAGGACGTCGTAGATCATGTACCCGTGATTGCGCGTGATGTGGGCCGTCGTGATGATGGGATCCAGGACGCGCAGCCCCGAATGCATGACGGCCGTCACCGTCCTGGGCGCCTGCGCCGCCGCGGGGGCCGTCGCGGCCAGCCCGCAGAGCGCGGCCGCCACGGCCGCCAGGCGCGCGCCGGCGCGTATCTTCACAGCGGTATCAGCCGCATTGCGTGCGATGAACATCGTTTCTTCCCCTTGTTGTGTCGACTACATCAGAGATGACTTCGGTGACCGGGAACAACTAACATCGAAAACAAACTTCGGAACTTAAGTATCGCTGTGAGATACTTATATATTGTTTGCGACAATCCTAAATGAGATATCGTCAGCCCGTCAATAGGAGGAATTCATGCGGCGCAGTATTGTCAACAGCGAACTGGGCGTCAGGTCTCCCACCGAAGCAGAGCTCGAAGACCCGTTGTTCGTGCAGGCCGCGGCGAGAACCCTGCAGGTGCTGTCCGCCTTCCATCGCGCGGTGCGGCCCATGAGCCTGGACGAAATCGCCGAGGCGTCGGGGGTGGGCCGCAGCAGCACCCAGCGCATTCTCAATACCCTGCGCGTGCTCGGCTACGTCGAACGCAGCGACGGCGGGCGCGGCTATGTCCCCGGCATACGCATCCTCGACCATGCGCTGGACTACCTGCGGCTCAATACCCTGATTTCGCGCGCCTCCCCGGTCCTGCTCGACCTGCGGCGCAATGCGCTGGAGCGCGTCGACCTCAGCGTGTTCGACGACCTGCGGCTGGTCTACGCCTCGCGCCTGCAGAGCAAGCGGGAGACCTTCTTCGCCACCCTGGTGGGGCACAGCGTGCCCACTTTCTGCACCGCCGGCGGGCGGGCCATCCTGTCGCACCTGCCGGGGGCCGAGGTCGACGACATCATCGCCCGCTCCGACCGCACCCCGTTCACGGACAAGACCATCACCGCGCCCAGGGAGATCCGCAGGAAAGTCGAGCAGGCGCGCGTGTCCGGCTACGCCGTCACCATCGAGGAGGTGCTGGTGGGAGAGATAGGCATAGGCGTGGCGGTGCTGGGCGCCGACGGCCGGCCGGTGGGCGCGATACACATCGCGGGCTCGCTGAGCGAGTGGACGCCCGAGGCCTTCACCGCGCGGTTCGCGCCGCTGGCGGTGGAAGCCGCCACGGCCATCAACCGCCTGAGCTGAGACGGCGCCGCGCGCCGGCGGCCCGTATCAGGGCCACGGGCGTGCGCGGGGCCTGCCCATGGCCGCGCCTTACGCGGCCGAGCGCGCCGCGCCGCCCACGGGTTCGGCCACGAAATCCAGCAAATCGTGGAACAGCTCGCGCCAGAGCCGGTCAGACATCGGAAATCCAGCCACGTACCGCATGAAAAACGCGCCTTCGGCCGCCAAAAATGCGATACGCAACAGCCGCTCTTCCTGAGTTTCCGCCGAGAACTTGCCGACGCGCGACGCGTACCACTTCGCCATCACGCCCTCGGTCGTGTCCGAGTCGACCAGGGCGGTGAGGACCGCCGCCAGCCTCGAATTGGCCTCGGGCGATTCCTTGCCGGTGATCTTGACATGCCTGCGCACACGCTCGCGCAGCGACGATTGCGGCCCGATCTTCTTCTGGTAGGCCCGCTGCTCCTTGCGCAGCCATCTTTCCAGCAAGGCCTCGATCATGGCCTCGCGCGTACCGAACACCGACTGCACGCTGGCCTTGGACAGCCCGGCCGCCTCGGCCAGCCCGCCGAACGAGATCGCCACCGCGCCCGCCTCGGAAATGATGGATTCGGCGATATCCAGCAAACGCTCTCGATCTATTGTTCGGGGTCTGACCATCTAGGCGTCCAAATTCAATTATGATACGATCATATGATAACAAGTCGGAGCCTCGGGGTCGTGTCTCCTCGTGCCTCCATCCGGCGCTTGACGCCGCGCCCGTAGTCCCGCCTCGAGCCCGGCCCACTGGCCGCCGCTGGCGTAACGCAATATGAAGTCTCGGCCCCGTCTCGGCAGGGGCCCATCTACTGGTTGGAGAGGACGCTATGAATAGTGACGCCCTCTTCCAATTGGGGATCGTTCCGGCATCGCTGAACACGACCCAAACGGAAGACAGAACTATCGTGACCGCAACGCGAATCGCATTCGCGTCGGCCACGCGTGCGCTGCATCCGTCGCATGGCGCGCTCCACCACAAGGCTGGCACGCTGCTTCCCCACTCGGCCCGAATGCATACCTGAGGCCGGCGCCGCGGCCCGGCGCGCCTCCACCCGCCATCGCCTTCACGGGCGCCCGGCCTCGCGGCCGATCGCCCGGCCACATTCCTATTGCAACACTCCACGCATGGCCCGCGGCCCCTGCGTGGCATTGCCCCGCCATGTTGAAAACGCCTTACTACCTGATCGACAAACGTGCCCTGCTCCAGAACCTGGAGGTCATTCGCCGGATCCGCGAGCGGTCCGGGGCGAAGGTCCTGCTCGCCCTCAAGTGCTTCGCCACCTGGAGCGTATTCGACCTGATGCGCGAGCACATGGACGGCACCACATCGTCGTCGCTGTTCGAGGTTCGCCTGGGCCGTGAGAAATTCGGCGGCGAAACCCACGCCTACAGCGTGGCCTACGCCGACGACGACATCGACGACGTGGTCGCCTGCGCCGACAAGATCATCTTCAACTCGCTGTCGCAGCTCGAGCGCCATGCGCCGCGCGCCTCGGCCATACCGCGCGGGCTGCGCCTGAACCCCGGCATCAGCGTGTCCGGCTACGACCTGGCCAACCCGGCCAGGCCGTTCAGCCGCCTGGGCGAAACGGACCTGGACAGGATCGCGCAGGCCATGCCGATGATCGACGGCTTCATGGTTCACAACAACTGCGAGAACCGCGACTTCGACCGCTTCGACACCCTGCTCACCGAACTCGAGCATCGCTACGGCCACCTTCTTGGGAAAATCAACTGGATCAGCCTGGGCGGCGGGATCCACTTCACCGAGCCCGGATACGCGCTGGACGCGTTCTGCGACCGCCTGCGCCGCTTCTCCGAGCAATACGGCGTCCAGGTATACCTGGAGCCGGGCGAAGCGGCCATCACCAATACGGCCACGCTGGAAGTGACGGTGCTCGACACGATGCGCAACGAAAAGAACCTTGCCATTGTCGACGCGGCGACCGAGGCCCACATGCTCGACCTGCTGATCTACCGCATGAGCGCGCGCGTACTGCCCGACCAGGGCCCGCACCGCTACGTCATCTATGGCAATTCCTGCCTGGCCGGCGACGTGTTCGGAGAGTTCAGCTTCGAGTCGCCGCTGCAACCCGGTTCGCGGATTTCCATCCAGGACGCCGCGGGGTACACGATGGTCAAGAAGAACTGGTTCAACGGCGTGCGCATGCCCGCCATCGCGATCCGGGAACTGGATGGAGAAATTCGGCTGGTGCGGGAGTTCGGCTACCAGGATTACGTAGACAGCCTGTCCTGAGGAACTGGCTCTGTTGATTGAAGCGAGGTCAAAATGAAACGAAACGTCCTGATCATCGGCGCCGGCGGCGTGGCGCACGTGGTCGCGCACAAATGCGCGCAGCACAACGCCACGCTCGGTGAGATCCACATCGCGTCGCGCACGCTGGAAAAGGCCCAGGGCATCGTCCGCTCGGTCCATGCCATGGGCAACCTGCAGACCAATGGCGTGGTGAAAGCCCACGGCCTGAACGCACTGGACATCAAGGCGACCGCCGCGCTCATCCGCGCCACCAACGCGCGCATCGTCATCCAGGCCGGCACCTCGTTCCTGAACATGGCCGTGCTCGCCGCGTGCGTCGAAACCGGCGCCGCCTACATCGACACGGCCATCCACGAAGACCCCGCGAAGACCTGCGAGGCGCCGCCCTGGTACGCGAACTACGAGTGGAAGCAGGCGCAGGCCTGCGCCGACGCCGGCGTGACCGCGATCCTGGGCGCGGGCTTCGACCCCGGCGTGGTCAACGCCTACGCCAAGCTGGCGGTCGACGAACTGTTCGACGAGGTCAGCTCGATCGATATCATCGATACCAATGCCGGCTCGCACGGCAAGTACTTCGCCACCAACTTCGATCCCGAGATCAACTTCCGCGAATTCACCGGATCCGTCTGGTCGTGGCAGGAAGGCCGCTGGTGCGAGAGCCGCATGTTCGAAGAGCAGCGCGCCTGGGACCTGCCCGTGGTCGGCCGCCAGACCACCTACCTGACCGGCCATGACGAAATCCACTCGCTGTCGACGCACCTGGACGTCCCCAACATCCGCTTCTGGATGGGCTTCAGCGACCACTACATCAACGTCTTCACCGTCCTGAACTCCCTCGGCCTGCTGTCCGAGCAGCCGGTGCGCACGGCCGAGGGCCAGCAGGTCGTCCCGCTGAAGGTGGTCAAGGCCGTGCTGCCCGACCCGGCCTCCCTGGCCCGCACCTACAAGGGCAAGACCTGCATCGGCGACCTGGTCCGCGGCGTCAAGGATGGCCGCCCCCATGAGGTCCTGATCTACAACGTGTGCGATCACGAGCAGGCCTACCGCGAAGTGGGCAGCCAGGCCATTTCGTATACGGCCGGCGTGCCCGCCACCGCGGCCGCGCTGCTGATCGCCGACGGCACCTGGGACAACCGGAAGATGAACAACATCGAGCAACTCGCGCCGCGCCCGTGGCTGCAGTTGCTGGAAACCATGGGGCTGCCGTCGCGGATCCGCGACGCGCACGGCGACCGCGCGCTGCTCAGCCCGTGCGGGAAGCTGCTGAAAGCCGCGTAACGCCGCCGCCCTGCATACGCCAAGCGCCACCCATTCCGGGTGGCGCTTCGCATTGCGGCCCGCCTGGCCGCGCGGGGCCGCGCGTCAGCGCGTCGCGTTCGCGACCGCCTCGATGGTGATGCGCAGCTGGACCTCGTCGCTGACATCCGGCGCGAACGCGTCCACGCCGAAGTCGCTGCGCTTCAACGTCGTCGTGGCGTCGAAGCCGACGGCGGGACGCTGCGCCATCGGGTGCATGCCCTGCTTGTTCCGGCGCGCCTGCAGGACCACCGGCTTGTCGATCCCCTTGATGCGCAGGATGCCGTCGATCTGCAGCTTGCCGTCGCCCCGGTCGGTCACCGAGGTGCTCTTGAAGCGAATATCGGGATACTTGGCCGCCTCGAAGAACTGGGCGCCCTGCAGCATCTCGTCCAGCTTGGGAACATGCGAAGTCAGCTTCGACGTCGGTATGCGCAGATCGACCGCCGAATCCGCCGGCCTGGCCGCGTCGTAGCGCACCACACCGGTAACGCCACCCGCGTGCGCCGTGGGCTTGGAGAAGCCCAGGTGGTCCCAGGTGACCACGACTTCGGTGTGCTCCGGATCGATCTGGTAATCGACCGGCGCGGCCTGCGCCGACAGGCCAGCCAGCGCCAGGAGCGTGGCGGCGAAATAAGCAGGGTAGTTTTTCTTCATGGATGCGCTTTGGTGCCAGGCCTCCGGAAATCGGAAGCGCCCTGGTTCATGGCGGCGGCCAGGCCAGCTGGCCGCCGGAGCGTGCGAACCTACAGGTGGAAATCCCCCGCGGCTTCCGGCTGGTAGAGCACTTTCTCGATCCAGATCCGGCGGGTGCGGTCCGAAATCCGCCAGTCGACGGCATCGCCTTCCTGGTAGCCCAGAATCGCGGTGCCAAAGTCGGAAAAGACAGATAATTTCCCGGCGCTGTCGTCCGCGTCGTCAGGATAGACCAGCGCCACCTCCACTTCCTCGTCGTCCACCTGCAGCAAGGCCCTGGAGTTCATCGTCACGACATTGCCCGCCACGTGCCGCGGATCCACCACGACGGCGCGCTCGACCTCGTGCTCCAGCTCGGCAAACGCCGGGCCCTGTTCGAGCTCGAGCAGACTCCTGAGCCGGGCCTGATCGATTTCGGTGATCTGGATTCCACTGGGCTCGCCCGCCGCGCTTTCGCGCAAGAACCGCAGATAGCGCTCCAAAGTCATGGAAAACGACTTCAGCGTCGGCGTTTCGCTTTCAAGCACGAAACCGCAACGCAGGAAGGCCTTCAACGAACGCTCGTTGTCCGGGTGGACCTTGGCGATGAGCCGCGCGGCCCGCATCTCGAAGAACGCCAGCTTCATTCCTTCGCGGATCGCGCTGGCGCCCAGCTTGCGGCCCCAGTTGTCGCGGTTGCCGATGACCAGGACGATCTCGCAGTCCGGCCCCGTCTTGACGAGACGAACAAAGCCCACCGGCACGTCATGCCGGTCGTAGGCCATGAAGAATCGGCCGCCCTGGTTGAACAGATGGGTCAGGATCGGCAACTGGACCCGGTCGATAACCTGTTCGATGAACCGCGAGACATGGCGCGAATCGCTCAGATGGCGGGTGACGTGCTCGTCTTCCAGCCAATCCATCAGAGTCAGCGCGTGTGTCCGGGTAATCTCCGGACACAGCGAAATGAAAGGCTTGTTCATCTTCACCACATTTGGTTGTAAAGAATGAAAGCCCTTCATGGCCACGGCCATGACGGTTCTTTCTACACGTTGCGCATTTTAAGCCAGCCCGCGCGAGGCGGGTCCGGCGCATGCCGCGGCCGTACGGCCAGGCGCGCCGCAAAGTTGAGAGTGGAACATGAGCCAATATTCGCGCATCCCGGGTATGCAAGCCTGCGTTATAGCCCCAGTCTTTCCTTCAATCGCGCGATAAGATCCATCCTCTCATGCAGGATCGCCAGGATCAGCGTCTGCCGATTCTGGCGAGGCAGGCAAAAGAGCACATGCTTGCCTGCCCGTCTTACCCGCAAGCCGGGAAGCAGGTCATCCAGCTCTTTGAAGACTCCTTGGCCTTGGGCTACTTCACAAGCAGCGGCTTCCAGCTCAGCAATATAGGCAACGCTCCGTGCCTCACCCCAAGTCTCCACGGTATAGCGAACAATGCCCCGTAAATCCGCAGCGGCCCCACGGGAAAGAACGTAGGGCCGGGTCATTGCGCCTTGCTGCGGCGCAGTTCCGCCATGGCGATATCGGTGATGCTGCCGTCTTCCAGCTCGCCACGCTCAGCCTGGGCCAAGCGTTCGTTG
The DNA here is from genome assembly GCF_002119705.1 of Bordetella genomosp. 6. Lineage (NCBI taxonomy): Bacteria > Pseudomonadati > Pseudomonadota > Betaproteobacteria > Burkholderiales > Alcaligenaceae > Bordetella > Bordetella genomosp. 6. The sequence goes on along the minus strand of NZ_CP021107.1, from coordinate 892,907 downwards.
AGCAAGGTCTTTAGTTCAGACAGAGCCTGCTCTTCCCCAACCGCCTTGGGAAACAGGCGCTCCAGGGCATACTGCTTGATAGTCTTGCCTTCCAGGGCAGCCATCGCCTTGAGAGCCTGGTGCTGCTGGTCGGTTACGTCTATGGTCAGGCGGCTCATTTGCAGATCTCTTTTCACTGGTCGGTGACACCCACATTACCACAAATGTGGGTTTTTTGGCGAGAAACGGGAAATGCTCCGTCCTGATCGACGCGACAAGGTCCATGACGCTGGCAAGGACTTCGTACTGGTGGCCATCAATGCCTATGCTCGCGCGGCCTTTACCGACATCCATCCCGACGAGCGGTTCCCCAGTCCGCGTCCGCAGACCAATGGCGAAGCCGAGCGGTTCATCCAATCAAGGTATCGGCCTCGCTGTACCCATCTCCAGACTCAAATTCGATGGATACACCCTCTTGACGCCCCACAATGGGGTTCACTTGCAACAGGTGCTTGCGCCCTTGTCGCAACCGCATAGTACGTTTTAGCCACTCTGGCCGCGATCAACAGACTGTCGAAGCGTACAAACCGCGCAAGCTGAACACACCACACTTAGTCTTCAACCTTTACCTTCGGCGCAATCTCACCGTTGAGCCACTTCGTCATTGCCGTTTGCAGTCTAGCTGTTCGCTTCACGGTTTCAGGGTCTTCGGCAATACTACGCACCTCAAGTGGCAGTGTCTGCTCGCCCTTCATGAGCGCAACAATGCCGCGCCGGATTTCCGTCTGCTCATTCTCAATATCGAAATGCCCACGAGGCGCATAAATCTCGTTCTTGAGCTGTAACGGGTCAAACCCATAGTTCAGCTTCTCAGCCATCTTCGACAACAAGTCGGTGTACAGCTCCACGCGCTTCGCGCCCCACGCCTCAAGCGAAGTGCCCTGGTTGTTCAAGTGGTCAAGATATGTACGCCAGCTGCGCATAATTGCCTTGTCCTTGTGAAACTCCAAGGGCACTGCGTTCAACGCATTGACATGCTCAGCGGTTAGGGTGCCGACGCGGGTGTTCATCAGCGATCGGAACAACCATTGCTTCCTCTGCCGCGCTTCCCCACGCTCGGCAACGATCCGCTGCGCTTGGACTGCCAACACGGGACCAAGGAGCGTCGCAAATACAACCGCCCATGTGTCTATGTTCATCCTTCTTATCCCCCTCTCCACATGCATCAATAATAATGGTGGGCTGGGGAATCCGGAAATGGAAAAGGACTTAGCGATCGCTCGCTACGTCCTTGATCATTCTGGTGGGCTGTAAGTGGCTCGAACACTCGACCTACGGATTAAGAAGGCAAGCGTGTCCGCTTTTACCTTTACGTGGATGCCTCCACCTTACTGAGCGACTTCTGGAAAGAAGTCGAACTGATCCTGCAAGAGAGGAGTCCCTGACATGAAAATGCTGCTGGCGAGTTTCCGGCGGCGGTTTCTCAAGGAGATCGAGGGTTTGTTCGTGCAGGTGCTGCTGCTGGCGCGCGAGATGAAGCTGCTCAAGCCGAGGCACATTGCGCTGGACGGCACGAAGATCAAGGCCAACGCGAGCAAGTACAAGGCGCTGTCGTGGGGGCTTGCGAACCGTATTGCGGGGCAGTTGCGCGAGGAGGTGTGGGGCAAGGAACCGCAGCCGCCGCCATCGGCGCTCGCGCTAATTATTGAAATAAAAAATAAAATTCAGTACATTCCCTGACGAATTCCTGAATTTTCGAGAGACGGCTAATGACCCGACGCCAGCAGCGAAAGTCCCGCATGACACCTCGATTGCTGGCTGTGGCGGTATCAGGGTTATGCGTTTCGGGCTGCGAAACCACGCCAGGCGGATCATCCGCTGCGCCGGACGCGTATGCCTCGGTCCCATCCGCTAGCGGCCAACTGCGTTCGCTGGGGACGGTTCCCGATCCTGCCGCTGCGCTGCAAGCCCGTGCCTTGCGGGACATCAACCATCTGCTGACGCAAGGCGAAGCCCTGTTCGCTCCGGGGCAGGGCGTTTCGTGCCCGGTTTCTTACCCGTTGGAAGCGGTTAACAGGCGCTTGCGCGCCAACGGGTCGCCGGAAGAGGCGCCACCGCTGGTATATGCCTTGAATGTCGTCTCGGGCGCTTGCCCCAGCCAGGGATCGAGCGCGGAGGATTTCAAGTTCGAAGGGCCGGTGGATTACATACTGGTCACGCACAAACGCAAGAAGACTACGGGCGACGACCATGACGACATTCTGTTGCAGGAGCGCCGCGTGGGGGTTTACGCCGGGGGCATGCCCGTCGGTGAGCACAAGGAATTCGGGCGCGCATTGCACAAGCACTATCGTCGCCTGTTTTCCGGGGAGATCATGGAGATGCAAGCGGCAGGCCGTGACGCCGGCAAACCCATGTATTCCGTCTACTACCAAAGCTACGGAGGCGGCGGCGCGCCGGAACTGGCCGGAACGCCCGCTGGCGGGACGGTCGATTTCTTTTCTCCGGACTGGCTGGCACGGCCTCTCAAAACCACGATCACGGTGGCCGCATACCCTGACGCATCGCGCAGAGTCGTCACGATTTATGAGGATGGCGAGCCCGTCAGGCGCTTTCGTTCCAGAAAAATGGACGGGCAATACGTCTTGCATGGTTGGTACGAATACCTCAAGCCACGCAGGGATAGCGTGTGCTACCAACAGGCCGTGCAAATCCATGCAACCGAATGCGCCGACCTTTGAGGCACGGGATGACAATGCAATATAAGAACAGAATCAGCACGGGACTGATCCTGCTGGCGTGCGGCGTATTGGCCGGTTGCATGGGGGACCACGACCCTTACGCGGGTTATGCGCCCGCGGAACGAGCCAAGCTTGAGGCGGACGACAATGCTCGCCTCGCTGCCTTCAATCAGCAGTTCAGGCAAGAGAAGGCAAACAACGCAGCGCTGGAAACCGTTGCCGATGAAATGCTGGCGTACCGCATGCGCTCAGGGGATACATCGCTGTTCGAGGGGGTGCGCGTTCGCGGCGACTTTGATCGCTTTGACGGGCAAATGAGCCTGGTGCGCGATGCATATACCCATAAACTGGCGCTCACCTATCACAAAGGTACGTATCATTCCTCGCCGGCATCCACCTACCTCGGTCCCGCATCGGGCTTGAACCAGGCGCCGGCTGGATTCAATGGGCAGTACCAGGGTGATTTCAACATGTTCCTGCAGGCGCCCAGCAAGCTTGACCAGGAATTGGAATTGACCGACCCGGCCATTCGCACGGGGTCTTACGTGATGATTGGCACCTTTGTCCGTCACGATGGCGTGCGGGAACATGGCATTTACGTGGCGGATTTTGGCAATGGCAATCACGCGTTGAAATTCACCAGGGCCACGCCTGCCTATCTTGCCCAAATGGAGCAGCGCTACGCCGATCAGGTGGCGTCTTTCCGCGAGTCGGAGCGCCAGCGGCGGCAAGCCGAGGCCTCTGGCGGCGGCGACGGATTCGGGGCCTTGCTGGCGCTGGGCCTGGGTGGCTTGATTTTGTCGTCGGCCGATATTCCCGGGGCGGATGTCGCCCAGATCGGCGCGGCCTTGTTCCAGGACGTGATGACCGACGGCCAAACACAGGCGCTGGCCGCCATCGCGCGAAGTGGCCGAGGCGCATACGCGCCCAGCACGCCAGGCGGAGCCGCGGTTGCGTCCGCCGGCAATACGCCCGCCCGCGGCGGCGCCGAACGCACCCAGCAATACCGTGTCACCTGCCCGGCGGGGCATTCCAGCACGGTGCCCATTCCATACAAAAGCGCTTCCTGCCTCGCGGCCAAGCAGGAAATGGCGCGCGTCTACGCTTGCAATCTGGTGGGCGAGTTTGAACAAGTCGCGCGGCAATGCGCACAGGGCTGCGGTTCGCCGCAGTGCGTCGAATGAATATCATCCATGCCGCGCGGCGGTTGGCCCTGGTAGCCTTGGCAAGCCTGGCGCTTTCGGGGTGCGAAACGCTGACCAATATGGCGACCAGCGTGCGCGATGCCTTTGCGCCCGCGCCTCAAAGCGATGCGGCGGTCGAGGCCCCGCCGGCTCCCGGGACTTCCGTGGCGGATTCGTCGGCTGGCCCTGCCGACGAATCCGCCGAGGATCCTCTCGCGCCGGGTTTCCTGCATTTCGTTCTGCCCGATTCCCCCTGGGGTACGGAGGGTTGGCGTTTCGAGGCCTTGGCGGCCAGGTCCACGGCTGGCTTCATCCCTTTGCAGTCCGATGCCAGGTTGGGCTATCACCTCAAGCTGACCTTGTGGCCTGATCAATACCAGGTCCGGGTGTCTTTGCGTGGCGATACACGCTTGTCCCAGTGGGTGACGGTCGAGGCCGGAAGGCACACTGTCATCCATGTGGACTTAGGCGTCGTGACGGACGACGTTCTAGTCCTGCATGGCGAAGATGCCCTGAAACGTCTTGCCGAGTCCTTGGCGCTGTCCCGGGACCTGGGTCTGGCGCAGACTTTCAGCCCGTTTCGTCTGATATTCGACGGCGGTCTGGAGGGACGCTGGCATGGCCCCAGGAGCGATGGACAGGCCCGCGGTACGGGCAGGCTGGAGCTCTTCCGAGCCCAGTCTCGCGTGGCTCGCCTCGAAAATGCCCAGGCATTGCCGGGTGCGCGAAGCGGTTTCGAGGGCGTACCGGTATTTGACGACGGCCGGCAAGTGGCGGGCCGCTGGCAGGGCAGGAGCCTGGCCGAGGGCAGCGTCATGCGTTTTCCGGACGGCCGTGTTTTCCAGGGCGGCTATACCGGCACGGAACCCGACACAGGCAAGTTGACCCTGACCGATGGCAGGACGTGGACAGGCAAGGTGAGCAATGGACAGCCGACAGGCAACGGAGATTTGACGTTGCCCGACGGTACGGTGGTTCACGATGTGCCGGGCATCGACGAGTCGGCGTTTGACGGCGAGTACGAATGCACCGCGCCGAGCGGCCGCGCCGTCAACTGCGCTTATTTCGAGGGCGAAAGACAGGCTTCTCTTGCGCAATACAAGCGTCGCGACAAGGCGCGGCAGGCCGCGACAGCGCGTGAGGTTGCGCAGGCGCGCGAGTTGGCCGAGGTTGCCCGGCAAACCCAGCCGGCCTCGCGAACCGATCCCATGAGTAAACAAGGCCTTGCCGCGGCGGTTGCCGCCGCCCAGGAAAACCAGGCCCGTCATCAGGACGCGCCCGCCGTCGACGGCAAACTCGATCGCCCGCAACTATCGAATGCCGCGCGAGCGGCCAGCGGTTGCGCGCGGGTAGAGGGCCGGTTTTCCACCACCACGGGTTTGAGCAAGGTGTCTTTCGATGCCGGCGGACGCGGGCATTTCTGGCAAAAAACATATGGTGGCGCGCGCGCCTATACCTTTGACGTCGATTTCCGTTGGACGAGCACTGATTCCAAGATGACGTTCGACTACGACGAAGCCGTCTACCGCGATGCGGCGGGCAATGAAATGCAGCGTACCCGCATGCCCGGCGGCACTGTCGCCTGCAGCTACGACGGGCGCGAACTGTCGATTGGCGGCGTGTCCTACTTCCGGCTCTAAAAACCAAGGCCTTGCAACTCGATGCGTTGCAAGGCCTTTTAAAAATGGCGGAAGGTGTCATTCCTGTCGAATGTAATGACCCAGCGGAACCTGCTCAGGTTAAGCGGCTAATGCAAATGCCTGAGCCGGAGTCTTCATGCCAAGCGCCCGGTGCGGGCACCAGCGGTTGTAAAAGCGTATCCAGTCCCCTACGACGCGGCTGGCGTGGTGGATGGTCTCGAAGCGATGCCGATGTGCGCATTGTTCTTTCAACGTGCGGATCACGCGTTCGATCATGCCGTTCTGCTGCGGGCAATGCGGCGTGATGAAATCCTGGCGCAGCCCGTAGCCTCGCACCAACGCGGTATAGCTGCGAGACGTGCAGACCAACCCGTTGTCGGATAGTAGACCGTGCGCCGCGGCACGTTGAACCAGCGGCACAGCTTGGCGATCGAGACGGTGATGCCGTCGGCTTGCAGTCCCTGGCGGATCGTCTCGATCACTTCTCGTCCTCGTCCAGCAGGGACTGCAGTTTTTTCTCGCGCGTGGCTCCAGCATCGCCTCGCCGTACGCTTCTTGAAGGTCTTTGAGATGACATTCGTACTGCTCGACTTCCGAGGGCGACAGGTCGTACTGGGGGCTGGCCTCGGCCACGATGGTCTTGCCTTGAATAATGCCCAGCACCAGCGCGCTCTTGCTTTCGTCACTGCCACCCGGCTCCGTTCGTGTTCCATGTTCGGGCATCGCCTACCGCCTCACCATGACCTGAATTGATCGATGCAGACTCAGAATGCCTGCACAGCGCCTACATGAAGCCGAAAAGCAAAAAGGCCGTTAGTGACTACTATCACTAACGGCCTTACAAATCATGGTGGGCTGTGAGTGGCTCGAACACTCGACCTACGGATTAAGAGTCCGCTGCTCTACCAACTGAGCTAACAGCCCGGCGATTGCTGCCTGTCATTCCGGGCCAGCCGGTTGCAGTACTGATGCAATTGCAAGAGGGCGCATTGTACACGAATTTTCGGACCTGTCCAGCCGCGCCCGGTTTTCTTTGCCTTCAGGCGGCGTAGCCGCCATCGACTGAGAGTTCGGCGCCGGTGACGTAGCGCGCCTGGGGCCCGGCCAGGTAGGCCACCATGTTGGCGATGTCGGCCGGCTCGCCATAGTGGGGCACGGCCAGCATCTGGACCAGCGCCGCGGCCTTGTCGGTGCCGGCGGGGTTCATGTCGGTGTCGATGGGCCCGGGGTGCACCACGTTGGCGGTGATGCCGCGCGGGCCCAGGTCGCGCGCCAGCGCGCGCGTGAAGGCCGCGACGGCGGCCTTGCCGGCCGCGTACAGGGCCACGCCCGGCCGGCCGGTGTGCCCGGCCAGGCAACTGCCGATATTGACGATGCGCCCGCCCTCGCCCAGGTGGGGCAGCGCCGCCTGGGTGGCCACGAACACGGCGCGCACGTTGATGTCCATGGAACGGTCGTAATCGTCCGCCGAGATGTCCTCGAGCGGCCCGGCCAGGAAGATGCCGGCGTTGTTGACCAGGATGTCGAGGCGGCCCAGGTCGGCGGCGGCCCGGGTCACCGCTTCGCGGACCTGCCCGGCATCGGCCGCGTCGGCGGCGTAGGCGTGGGCGCGCCGGCCGGCGGCGCGCAGTTCTTCCACCAGCGCGTGGGCCTTGTCGGCGGCGCTGACGTAGGTCAGCGCGATATCGGCGCCGTCGGCCGCCAGGCGGCGCGCGATGGCCGCGCCGATGCCGCGGCTTGCGCCGGTGATGAAAGCAACTTTTCCGTCGAGTGCGGCCATGGCCAGCTCCATTTATGTAGTGATCGATACATATATAATGAAGGCGGGTCACCCAGTCTGTCAATACCCTGGCGACAGCGGGCCCCACGGGTAGAATCCAGGCATGGCAGAACGTGGTCGCCCGCGCAGCTTCGAACGGACCGAAGCGCTGCGCCAGGCAATGGAAATTTTCTGGTCCAAGGGATATGAAGGGGCCTCGCTGGCCGACCTGACGTCGGCCATGGGCATCAATGCGCCCAGCCTGTACGCGGCGTTCGGCTCGAAAGAGGCCTTGTTCCGCGAAGCGGTGCAACGCTACGCCGACACCGAGGGCGCGCGGACGCGGCGCGCCCTGCTGGAGGCGCCCGACGCGCGCGCCGCCATCGAGGGCATGCTGCGGGCCGGCGCGCAGACCTGCACGCTGGACGGCAAGCCGCCCGGCTGCCTGATGGTGCTGGGCGCCACCGCGGGCCCGGCGCAGCATGCGCCAGTGCGCGGCTGGCTGTGCGAGCACCGCCGCAATATGCAGGCCCTGATCCTGCAGCGGCTGGAGCAGGGACGCCGCGACGGCGAGATCGGCCCGGATGCCGACCTGGCCGCCCTGGCGGCCTTCTACGCCACCGTCCTGCATGGCATGTCGATCCAGGCCCGCGATGGCGCCGATCGCGCCGCGCTGCAGGCCGTGGCGCGGCAGGCCATGCACGCCTGGGACGCGCTGGCGCGCCCGCCCGCCGCCGCCCGCTGAGCTAGCGGCGCGGCGCCTGGGCAGGCTTGCGCATCTCCGTCAGCAGGGTGGCGCAGTGATTGTCGTCGCTGGTGCTGGGCGCGATCAGCGCCAGCAGGCCGGCGGCCGGCGTCAGGAGTATGCCCAGGGCCACCGCGCCGGCGCCGCGTGCGGCCAGCGGTCCGACATGCACGCCGGCGTCGGGCTTCTTGAAGCTGCCTTTGACGTACAGCGGCGAGCGCAGCGAGAACAGGCGAAAGCCCTTGCTGTCGGGATCGATATCCAGGTTGAGCAGTTCCTTGCGGAAGTCGATCGAGCCGGTGATGTTGACGATGGCGTTCTCGGTGTCGATCACGAACACGCGCGGCGTCATGACGCCGCGCGTCATGCCCATGTCGGCCGCGGCGCAATTGATCTTGACCTCGTCGTCGCCGAACAGCTTGCTGACCACGTAGTTGCCCACGTTCAGGCCGGCGATCTCCATCAGCGCGCGGCTGATCACGCCGTCGTTGACCAGCAGCTTGGTCTCGCCGCTGGCGCTGCCCAGCAGGGCCGCCACGGAGTTGCCCTGGCCTGAGAGCGCCACGTCGCCGTTGACCTCGCCCAGCGCCTTCTGCATGGCCTGCACGTTCGGAAAAAGCTGCTTCAGGCGCAGCCGCCGCACGGCCAGGCGCACGTTGCCATTCATGGGCGCCTGGCGCCCGTCCAGCTTGAGCGTGGTGTCCAGGCTGCCGCCCGCCATGCCGAAACGCAACGGCGCCAGGGTCAGCACGCCGTCGTCGAGCTGCACATGCGCGGTCAGGTCGCTGATGGGCAGCGTGTCGCTGTGCAGGATGCGTTCGCCGCGCAATTCCACGTCGGCATCCATGACGCGCCAGCGGTCGGTGCGGAACTCCTGTACCGGCAGGACCTTGTCCGCCGGTTGCGCGACGGCCTTCTCGCCTTCGGCCTTGACGGACTTGGCGCCGCCCGATTGCACGCCGATCAGCGGGCCCAGGTCGGCCATGCGCAACAGGCGCGAAGACAGCTTGCCGCTCAGCTTGGGGCGCGGTTGCCGCAAGGCGAAGGTGATGTCGCCGTGCAGGTCGCTGGCGCCGACCTTGCCGTTGAAGCCGCGGTATTCGAAGCGCGCGCCGTTGGGGTCCTGCAGCCGGGCCACCAGGTGGCCGTCGGTGGAATACGGCGGCGTATCGGGCAAGGTCACGCCGGTCAGGGGATACAGGTTGGCCATCGAAGCGCCGGCCAGCTTCAGGCGCAGGTCCAGCGCGCCCAGGTTCATGGGGTCGGTCAGGGTGCCCGCCACCGCGACCTTGGTCGAGCCGATGGCCACCTCGGCCTGCACCGGAAACGGCTGGCGGGCGTCGCGCAGCGCCAGCATGCCCCCGACCTTGCCCGTCCCTTCCAGGGGCAGGTTCTTGTAGCGGCCGTTCACTTGCCAGCCAAACGCGTAGTCGGGCGGCGCGGCCGCGGCGTCCGCCGCCTTGCCGCTGTCCGCCTTGCCGCTGTCCGCTTTGCCGGCCGGCTGGTCCGCGGCGCCGTCGGCGGCTGGCGCCCCGGCCAGTTCGGCGAACGGCACGGGCTTGCCCAATGGGTCGACCAGCACGTCAAGGTCGGCCTGCACAATGGCGTCCGCATAGCGGATGGCCCCCTGGTCGAAGCCGATCGCGTCGATATCCACCTTCCAGGGCGAGGGCTCGCCCGTATCCGGCATGGTGAATTCCCAGTTGGCCACGCCATCGGCGCGGCGCTGCAGGTCGGCCCGCAGGCCGCTCAACTGGATGCGCCGGATGACCACGCGCTGCCGCAGCAGCGGCAAGGGCGCCAGGCGGAACTCGCCGCGGCGCAGCGTCAACAGGTTGGGATCGCGGGCCCAGACGGCATTGGCGATGGCGACATCATGGACCACGAAATGCGGCCAGGGCACCCAGCCGCGCCAGCCGCCCTGCCCGGGTTCGCGCGCCCATTGCACGCTGAGGTCGCCCTGGATGGCGAACGGCCTGCCCAGCGCGGCGCTCGCCTGCTCGTTGATCATTGGCTTGAGGCGATTCCAGTCCAGCGTGGCCAGAATCACCAGCACGGCGGCCAGCACAACCACCACGGCGCCGGCCAGACCCAGGAAAATCTTCTTCTTGCGCGTCATCCCGCGGATCCCTTTGCCTGGCCACGTGGAGCGGACCAGGCTGTTTATCCTTCAACTAGGGTAGCGCAGGCATGCCCGGGCGCAAAGGCCGGCGCACCATCGGGATACAGCCGGCAATACTGCCTTACGTACTCGGCGCCTCTCGATCGGGACGCTGGAAGCGGTAACGCGCCTGCTCGCAGGCGGCATGATGATGGCACAGGGGGTGATGGTCGTTGACCATGCCGACCGACTGCATGAAGGCATAGACGGTGGTGGGCCCCACGAAAGACCAGCCCTGCTTCTTGAGCGCCTTGGAAAGGGCCTCGGACTCGGCGGTGGAGGCCAGCACCTCGAAAGGGGCGTCGGCGCCGCGCGGCGGCGCTTCGTAGCGCCAGAAGAATGCCGCCAGCGAACCCTCCCGGTCGCGCAAGGCCAGGGCGCGCCGCGCATTGTTGATCACCGCCTCGATCTTGCCCCGGTGGCGCACGATGCCGGCGTCCAGCAACAGCGCCTCGACCCGGCGCTCGTCGAAACCCGCCACCCGTTCCATGTCGAAGTCCGCGAAGGCGCGCCGGAAGGCCGCGCGCTTGTTCAGGATGGTGCGCCAGCTCAGGCCGGACTGGAAGCCCTCCAGGCACAGCTGCTCGAACAGGGCGCGATCGTCGGCCTGCGGTCGGCCCCATTCGTGGTCGTGGTAGGCCACATAATCGACGGAATGATCCAGCCAGCCGCAGCGGGTCAGGCCGTCGGCAAAATCGGTACGAGGGTCCATGAGGCGGGCAGACAGAAAGGCAAGTTCCGGAACCACCGATGCTAGCAAATCTTCTGGAAAATTCCCGCCCCTCCCTGCTAAGATCGCTGCCTTCCGGCCCCCCCGGCGCTTGCGCCTTCGCCGCCATGACGATCCCCCCTCTCTCGCTCACCCAGGCTCCCGTCCCCGTCTCCCTGGTCGTCGGCAGCGACGACGCCAACCCCTGCCTGAGCTGCGGCGCCTGCTGCGCCCATTTCCGGGTGTCGTTCTATTTTGGCGAAGTCGATGGCGTCCACGGCGGCCAGGTCCCGCAGGAGCTGGTCACCCAGATCGGCCCGCTGCGCGTCTGCATGAAAGGCACCGAGGCCGGCGGCGGACGCTGCGTCGCGCTGCGCGGCGAACCGGGCCGGCCTGGCATCCTGTGCGCCATCTATGAGCAGCGGCCCACGCCGTGCCGCGAGTTCTCGGTATGGCAGCCGGACGGCACGCCCAACCCGGACTGCCAGCGCCTGCGTCTCGCCCTGGGGCTGGCCGCGCTGGCGCCGCGCCCCGACGCCGAGAACGACCCCGAAGGTCCCGCCACCCCGACCCAGCCACGCGCGGCGTAAGCGCGCCACGGCGTCATTCGGGCGGCGGAAAATGCGGCCCCGCGCCCAGGCGCGCCATGGCGTCGTCGGGGTTGCGCAACGGGCACTCCCGCAACGACAGGCAGCCGCAGCCAATACAGCCGTCGAGCTGGTCGCGCAATTGCGTCAGCCCCAGGATGCGCTCGTCCAGTTCCTGGCGCCACGCGCGCGACAGGCGCCGCCAGTCGGCCACGGTGGGCGCGCGCGAGGTCGGCAAGGTGGCCAGCGCCTGCGCGATCGCCGCCAGCGGCAGGCCCATGCGTTGCGCCACGCGTATCACGGCCACCCGCCGCAATACGGCGCGCGCGTAGCGGCGCTGATTGCCGGCCGTGCGCGTGCTGGCGATCAACCCCTTGGCTTCGTAGAAATGCAGGGCCGATACGGCCAGCCCGGTGCGCTCGGCCACCTCGCCCACCGACAGCAAGTCCGGACGCCGGACGGCTTTCGCGGATCGCGTCATCACCAACCCCAAGTCTGCGTCATCGCGCAAATGCTAACAGCGCGCCCGCGCCGGGCGTCCACAACCCCAAGATGCGCAGGGGCTTTGCCCTTGACCTCAAGCCAGCTTCAGGGTCCATACTGGTGTGCGTCGTCGATACACCGGAAGTCGCCACGGCGTAATGAACTTATGCCTGATCGGCCGATCCTAATGCCTTGCGCATCAGCGCCATGCGCCGCGCCGCCACACCAAGGAGTACCCATGTCCGAACCCGTACGCACCGCCTCCCGCCCGGGCAAGCAGCCAGCCCCGCCCGTCGCCGAGCCGATGGCCCCGCGGCAGGCGCCGCGCTCGCGTCAAGCGGCGCGCGCCGGCGCCAACGCATCCGGCCGGCCGTACGATGCAATCGAGCACGAACAGGTGCGCGCCTGGAGCAACGTGTCGTAGAAACCGCCCAGGCCGGCATCGGCGCGCCAGCCATCGCGGCTGCCGTTATCCGTCCAACGCGTACTCCGGGACCGCCTGGGTCGTCAGCGACGCCCGCGCCCAATCCAGGGCTTCGCGTATGGCACGGAACTGCTTGCCGCCCTCGTTGCCGGCGGAGGCCGCACTGACCCCGTAGACCACCCCGTCGACCTCGAAATCGATGGCCACGGCCGTATAGCCGGGCGTCAGCACACTCCGGGTCACGAAACAACCCTGCTTGCGGCATTGCCGGACCCGCTCGCGGATGTCCGACCCCTGGTAGCCGGCGGCAAGCAACCCGTCCTGATTGCGCACCAGGTAGCGGTCTATTTCGTAGTCGGGCCAGCGCGACAGCAGGCAAACCCCGGCGGGACCGATGCCGAGCAGCCGCATGACCGCGACCTTGCTCGGCACGATCTCCAGCTCGGCCACGTCGAAGTAGGTCCGCTGCAGGACCGAATAGTCACCCGAGCAGCGAACCAGGTGCAGGCGGCATGCGTGCTGTATGGCGAGCGGCTTGAGCACCTCCTCGATGGCGGGCGGCACGTACGGACGCGCGACCGCCTGCACCCCCAGATCGAACGCCAGGGGGCCCAGGTGCAGCTTGCGCGTACTGGGGTGGCGGACGATCAGGCCCGACTGCCGCAGCATGTCTATCCAGCGATACGCCGTCGATAGCGACAGGCCGAGCTGCTCGCTGACGTAGCGGGCCGTCACGCCGGCACGGTTGCTGTCACCGACCAGCAGCAGTATCGACACGCAGATCGAAAATGGCGCCATGTCCGGTCAGTTCAGCAGCCGCAGCGTTTCTTTCTGCATCGCTGCCGCAGTCTCTTGCTCGGACATGTCGTTGGCCAGCATCTTGTTGATGGCGCTCTCGATCTGGCCGGAACTGATCAGGTCGCCGGACTTCGGCGTCAGCCCTACCCCGTCGATCCCCGGCATGGTGCCGTCCGTATGGCGGCGAATGAAATCGGTGGCATCGGGAAAGCGCTTGACCGTCTCGTTCGAGGCCTGGAATTGCCCGTACGCCGCCTGGTCGTGGTAGACCGGAAACGAGCTGATGGAGGCGGCCTCCAGGTAGGCCGCGAACGAGTTGGTGGAGAACAGATGCTCGACGAACGCCTTGGCGGTCTGGCTGTTCTTGCCGTCGGCGATGCACCAGCCGCGCTGGTTCTGGATCGTGCGGTTCACCTTGCCCGGCAAGGCCAGGGCCAGGGTGGAGCCCTCGTCGCGGTTGGTGCGCTGGAACGTCGCCATGGACGAGGGGTTGGAGATGGTCATGGCCACCCTGCCCTGCGCCAGCGCGCGCTGGATTTCCGAGAAGCCGAAATTCAACGACCCCGGCGGCGAGTAGGCGTACAACTGCTTGTAGACCTTCAGCGCATCGATGGACGCGGCAGACTCGAAGATGGGGTTGCCCTGCGCGTCGAACGTGCTGCCGCCCATGGAGTACAGAATCATGCCGTAGGCGAAGCGTGGCGAAAAATCGGTCTTGCCGGGCATGGCGATGCCGTACTTGCCATTGGCGGGATCATTCAGCTTCTGCGCCGCGCGGATCACATCGTCCCAGCTCTCCGGCGCCGCCAGCCCGGCCTTCTTGAAAAGATCGGCCCGGTACATCAGATAGGTCGGCGTGCGCGCCACCGGCACGCAGGCCACCGCGCCCCGATAGCTCCATTGCTTGAGCGCGTCCTCGTCGAAGCGGTCTTTCCCCAGCCGGTCGATGAGGTCCGACACATCGGCCAGTTTTCCGCCTTTCATCCCGTCCAGCCACGGCGCCAGCCCATAGGTCGTCCAGATGACATCGGGCAAGCCGCCCGCCGCCGCCGCGGCGGGAATCTTGAGGTAGGCGTCATTGGGAGACATCTGCACCACGCTGACCTTGACGCCGGGCTGCTTCGCCTTGAACGCGGCAGCCTCCGTTTCGAGCCATTTCTTGTAGCCAGGACGGGAGTCCGTCATCCATACAACGATGGAACCATCAGCCATCGCACAGCCGGAATACAGCAGCGACGACACCAGCAGTGAAGCAACGCGTTTCATCATGTCCCCTTCGACGATTCTGGTTGAGACAGGTCGACGCCTGTCTATATGAACTTCATGGAGGCCAGCTCGGAAAATGCCGCCCGGGAAGAGCCGGCAACAAGCTCATGGGCCGCGATCCCGGCCGACTCGCCCATCTGGATGCACGGCGCGGTGACCCGGCAGGACGCCTGCGCCAATGGCGTGCTGCTGATCGCGCGGCCGACGACCAGGGCGTTCCGGACTCCCTGCGGCAGGCACGATTCGTAGGGAATGCCATAGTAGCGGTCGCCCTCCAGGGGCTCCCAGTGCGTCTGCGTGTTCGAGCCGTGGAACTCGATCGGCCAGGCCGAATAGGCAACCGAGTTGGCCGGCTTGTCTCCGTCACGCACCATGGCTTCGGTGAGGGGATGGTCGTTGACGATGTTGCGCGAATCCCGCACGCCCACCGACGAGCCCAGGTCGACGATCTCGATATTGGCGAAGCCGTCCACCTCCCGCTTCAGCAGCTCGACCAGCCGGAAGGCTTCCTTGCGCGCCTCCATCTCCACCCGGGACATGTCCAGCGCGGCGGCCAGCGCATCGTCGGCGGTCGACTCGAAATACACCCTGGTCGCATTGAAGTGCAGCAGCCGCTGGTCGGGATGCACATAGACCGCGACGGCGCTGCGCTTGAACGCCTCCGCCTGGCCGCCGGCATTGTGCTTCTCGATGGCCTGCTTGATTTCCGTGCGCACGTCGCGCACGCGCGGGTCCACTTCCGCCCCGATCACCCGGAACATCGACGATGCCGCCTGCACGGTGCCGTTCTCGCCGCGGCGCAAGGGCGTCGCGCACAGGCCCGCCAGGGAGGCGTTGCCGGTCGCGTCGACATACGCGCGCGCCGCGAGGGAGAACGGGCCTTCCACGCCTGCCAGGTGGATGCGCGCGATCCGCTCGCCTTCCATGTCGACCGCGAACAGCCGCGAATGGAAGAATGTCGTGACGTTGGGCGGCAGGAATTGATCCAGCAGATACCGCACCTTGACCGGCTCGTAAGGCAAGGCCGTGACATGGCCGTACGAGTACAGGCCATCGCAGGCCTGCGCCTTGCGCATCGCGTGCACAAACTCGTCGAACAGGCCATGCACGACCTGGGTATGGGCAGCGCCCGTCCAAGCGCCGCAGATGCCGCCCAGGGTCACCTGCGTCAGCGTTCCGCCCAGCATCCCGGATGCCTCGACGAGCGCCACGCGCAGCCCCCTGCGGGCCGCGCTTATGGCCGCGAAGGCGCCGCTGGTGCCGCCGCCCACGACGATCAGGTCATACCTGCCGTGTGGGCTATCCATGTTCCTACTCACGTATCCTCCTTCCGCTTTGCGGGTCGAAACACATCGCATGCTTGCCCTCGAAGCGGACGCTGTAGCGCTGCGTCCGGTCGAGCCGGTCCGGGCCGAAGGCCTGGACCATCATCTCGCCAGCCTCGCGCCTGAGGGAAACAATGGTCTTTCCTCCGAGATACTCGGAAGAGAGAAACACGAACTCCCCATTGGCGTCGGGCGTGATCTCCAGGTGGTCGGGCCGGACTCCGATCAGCAGATCGCCGCGCGGATCTAGCGGGCAACGTCCATCGCCAAGCGTCACGACGTCCCGCGCCGCGGCCTGGGAGAACCGCTCGCTCGCCACGCGCAGGAAATTGATCCGCGGGGAGCCAAGGAATTCGGCCGCGTACGTCGTGGCCGGCTGCTCGTACAGCTCGGCCGGCGCGCCATCCTGCTCTATGCGCCCTTCCCGCATGAGAATGACCCGCGTGCCCATCGTCATGGCCTCTGTCTGGTCGTGGGTCACGTAGACAATGGTGTGCCCGAGGTCGCGGTGCAGGTCCGCGATCTCGCGCCGCGTCGAGGCCCGCAGCTGGGCATCCAGGTTGGAAAGCGGCTCGTCCATCAGGCAGATTTCCCTGCCATCGACGATGGCCCGGGCCAGCGCCACGCGTTGCCGCTGCCCGCCCGACAGCGCGCGCGGCTTCCTGTCGAGCAAGGGCGTCAGCCGGACTTTGCCGGCCGCCCGCTCGGCGGCCTCGCGCATGGTCCTGAGGATACGCTTGCGCTTCGGGAACAGCCGGCCAAGCAAGGGCAGCGAGTACGCATACTTCCACAGGCTCATCTTGATGGGAAAGGAGATGTTCTCCCAGACCTTCAGGTGCGGATACAGCGCGTAGCTTTGAAAAACCATCGCCAGGCGCCGGTCCTTCGGCGCTACGTCCGTCATGACCTCGTCGCCGATGCGAACGGTTCCGGCCGTGGGTTGCTCGAGGCCGGCGATGATCTTGAGCAGCGTGCTCTTGCCGCACCCCGACTCGCCAAGTATCACCACGAACTCCCCCGGCGCGATCGCCACGGAAATATCATCCAGTATGGGCGAGCCGCCGTACGACTTGGATACCGAGTTCAGCTCGATTGCAGTGCTTGCAGACTTCATGGAATGGTTCTCATCCTTTGACGGCGCCCGAAGTCATTCCGCCAACGAAATACTTCTGGAAGAAGACGAAAAGCAGCAGGATCGGCAGCGTGGTGATGGTTCCCATCGCCATCATCAGGCCGTCGGTCAGTTCATAGTCGGACGACAGGTATCCGATCGCCAGCGGCAGGGTTCGCAGGGTCTCCGAATCGAGCAGGATGAGCGCGAAGATGTAATCGTCCCAGGCCAGGATGAACGTCAGCAAGGCCGTGGCGACCACGCCAGGCTTGATCATCGGGGCCAGGATGTAGACCAGCGTCTTGAGCCGGTCCGCGCCATCGATGGCGGCGGAATGTTCCACCTCCTTCGGCAATTGCTCGAAATACCCGATCATGACCCAGGTCGCGAACGGTATGGCATAGGTGGACAGCCCCAGCACATGGCCCATGCGCGTGTTGTAGATGTTCAGCCAGACCGCGATCAGGTAGAACGGCACGACCAGGATGATGATGGGCACCATGTACGCGAACAGCACATAGGCCCGGTAGTACTTGCTGTGGCGGATCTCGAACCGGGAGAAGGCGTAGCCGGCCAGGATTCCGATCGGCATGGAGAACAGCACCGAAAGCACCGAGTTGACCGCGCTGTTGAAGAAAAACTGGCCGAACGATTTCTCGTACCAGGCCGACTGGATATTGGCCATGTCGAGCGCGCCGGGCAGGATGCGCAAGGGCACCTGGTAGAGCTCGTGTTCCGGCCGGATCGCGGTCAGCACCATCCAGGCGATCGGAACGAACAGCACCGCTCCGACCAGCCACGCCACCGCGGCCGGAAGCGGGAATCGATCAATTATCCGCATGGCGTCGTCTCATCATGAAAGCGATACACAGACAGGTCAGCGCAAGGGCGATGACGCCCAGGGCGGAAGCCTTGCCCAGCGCGAACTCCCGAAAGGCCAGTTCGTAGATCATCAACGGCAGGATGCGGGTGCTGTCCGCCGGTCCGCCGTTGGTCAGCAAGGCCATCAGGGAATAGTTGTTGGCGATCTGCATCGTGCGGATGACGGCGAGAATGAGCAGCAGGCCCTTGAGATAGGGCAGCGTCACGTAGACGAAACACTGGATCGAATTGCCTCCCGAAACCCTGGCGGCGTGATAGTCCTCGTCGCTGATGCCCTGCAGGGCCGCGAAGACCATGATGACGACGAACGGAATGCCGCGCCATGCGCTCACGATCAACGCCGTCGCGAATGCCGTGTCGGGCGAGGACAGGAACGGAAACCGCGCCAACCCGTCCAGCCCCGCGCCGCCCGCGATGCCGGAGACCAGGCCGGTCTCCGGCGTCAGCAGCCATTGCCACATGTACGCCACCACCGCGACGGGTATCACCCAGGGCAGGAAGATCGCGCCGCGCAGGAACGCCTTGAACCGGGTGACGCGGTCGAGCAGCACCGCGATGACGGTGCCAAGCGCCAGCTGGGGAATGACCGATAGCACGATCCACAGGAAAGTGATCCTGAGCGATCGCCAGAACTGCTCGCTGGCCAGCAGTTCGCCGTAGTTCCGCAAGCCGATGAACTGCGCGCTCGACTCGCCCAGCCTCAGGTCGAAGAACGAGAACGCAATGGTGGCAAGCAAGGGGACGATCACCAGCGCTGTCAGGACCACCAGCGCCGGGCTGAGCAGCAGCATTCCCAGCCGGTTCTCTTTCATGGCGCGCCGTTGATCAGTTTCGAGATCTCGCTGGCCAGCGGATTGGCCGTCTCGTCGCGCAAGCGCGCCACGATGCGGTCGACCGCCTCGGGCGCCAGCAGGCCACGCGCGCCATCGGCCAGCTTGGTGGCATGGTCGAAAGGACGGTCGTAGCCACCGAGCATCTGCTCGACGGTCCTGGTCGCCGTGCGCCCGTCCCGGGCGTGGACGGTCACCGTCGCGCCGTACTTGAAGTCCTGGAACTGCGCCTTCTGCAGCCGGGCGCTGGGAACCAGGCTGATCTTGCCGTACAGGGCCTTGACGCGCGCGTCGGTGGCGTTCTCGACCAGGTATTGTTCGTGGATGAGATCGCCATGGACATAGGCGGCGGCAACGCAGAACTTCGTGTCGAAACACAGGCCCACGTGCGTCAGCAGCCCTTGCTCGTAGGCGTCGAGGATGCCGGGTTCGAAATCGTCGTAGCGGCCGCCCACGTACAGCGTGGCCGTGCTGCATTCGACCACGATCCGCTCCACGTCCTCGGGCGCGATCTCGTCGCGGATCGACATGGCGCACTCGGCCGCCGGCAGGTTGTACGCGCAACCCGCGTGCTTCTTGGTCGACAGCGTTTCGGTGTACCACTTGACGCCGATATCGCGCGTCAGCTCCTTGAAGTCGATCGACTCGGACACCGTGGCCAGATAGCCCGCCGGGTGTTCCACGATGTCGCCGCGGCCCACGATATCCTGTTGGGCCATGTTGGCCGAGGCGATGGCCCACATCGCGGGCAGCCCGTTGACCAGCAGCTTGGAATCGCTCGTCCAGCCCACCGGGCAGTTTTCCATCGCCATGTAGCAACTATGGCCCAAGGCATAGCCCAGCTGCCGCCGGTCCAGCCCGAGCAGCCGGCCGGCCACCAGCGGCAACTCGATCTGATGGTTGGGCAGGCCATTGCCCAGATAGGCGCCGCGCTGGATCGCCCGCGACGTACGGCCCGCGATCTCATTGCCGACCGTCACCGCGGCGACCACGTCGTTGAGGCGCAGGCCGCGCTCTTCGGCAAGCGCCCATGCCACCGGTACGACGGCGGCGCCGACGTGGCTGATGAGCACCCAGTCTTCCCAGTCCAGGATCTGCGCCAGGCCCGAGTTGTACAGCGCCGCCGAAGCGGCGGACATGCCCGTGCCCGCGCCGAAGGCCGAGCTTTCACCGCGGCCGAACGTCGTCTGGATGGCGTTTTCGAAGGACTTCGCGACCGGCAATTGCGCGCCGCCCAGTATCGAGCCTACCGTGGCGATGATCTGTTCCCGCACGATGGACCGCACGTGGACGGGAATATCCTCGTAGCGCAGGTCATGGGCGAAATCGATGAGGGGAGCCGAGCTGTTCATTGTTTTTCCTCGAGCAGGACGGCCTGCAGCAACATGGAGAAATGCATGATGTAGCGACGTTCGTGCTTCAGGAAACCGCACTTCCCGGCCAGCACCTTGCTCATGATGGAACGCTCGCCGCTGAGCACCGTGCCCCAGTCGTCCGTGCCCAGCTCGATCGTGCAATGGGGCCGGTGCGCGTGCTCACGCGCGACCATGGGCGGCTCCACGCACAGGAACACGGACTCTTCGCCGCGCTTGAGCTGGTAGACCGTGCCCAGAACGGCCTCCAGCCTGGGTGTCAGGTATTTACGTCCGCTGCGCTGCAAGGCACTGCGGATTCTTTCTATCTCTTCGAAGAACATGACGCGTTTCCCTTGGCAAAAGATGGCCGGAGTATTGGGGACAACGCGACACGGCACAATTGCGCGCGGCGAAAGTTTCGCAGTTTCTGGGAATTTCCATGAAACCGCGGTTACTCCCCTATAGGACTGGCCTCGCCCTCCTGCTAAGGTTATTTGTTTTGCCACGCCGGACCTGCCTGACCCCGCTCCCTACCGAAGGTACCCCTATGTCCCAACCCTATCTGCAGGTCATCGCGCACTACCATGCCCAGCCGGGCTCCCAGGACCAGGTCGGCGCGCTGCTTGCCCAGCTGGCGCAGCACACCCGCACGGAACCGGCGAATCTGTATTACGAGTACTTCCAGTCGGGAAGCGATCCGTGCCACTTCGTCATCCTGGAGAAGTATCGCGACATGCACGGCCTGGACGAGCATCGCAAGACCGCGCATTTCCAGGCAATCGGCATCGGCCAGATCATTCCCCTGCTGGCCAGGCGCGAGGTCGAAAGCCACATGGTCACCCCTGACAGCTAGCGCCGCCACGGGTCGGCGCGCACCGCCGCGACGGCGGTGCGCGCGACGCCGGCGGCGTCAGAAGGCCTCTTCGTAGAGCCGCGTGGCGTCGGCCAGCGTGACATCGCGCGGATTGTTCGCCAGCAGGCGCTGTTGCTGCAGGGCCTGCCCGGCCAGCGCCGGGATGTCCGCCGCCGTAACGCCCACCTGCGCCAGCCGCGTCGGCAGTTCAAGCGTCCCTGCCACCTCGGCCATCGCCTGCACGAATGCCGCGGCCTTCTCCGATGCGCCGCCGGCATGCCCCGGCAGGATCACGTCCGCCAGCTCCGCGTACTGCGTCTCGCAGCGAAGCGAGTTGAACCGCAGGACCGGCCCCAGCACCAGGGAGTTGGACAGCCCATGCGGCACATGGAATGTGCTGCCCAGCGGATAGGCCAGCGCATGCACGGCGCCCACCGGCGCATTGGCGAACGCCTGGCCCGCCAGCATCGCGCCCAGCAGCATGTCCTGCCGCGCCGCCAGATCGCCGCCGTCGCGGCAGGCGACAGGCAACGCGCGAAACAGCAGCCGCAGCGCTTCGCGCGCCAGGGCATCGGAGATGGGATTCTTGAGCACGCGGCTGGTGTATGCCTCGGTCGCGTGCACCATGGCGTCGATACCCGTCGCCGCGGTGATGGCCGGGGGCAGGCCCAGCGTCAACGTGGCGTCCAGGACGGCCAGGTCGGCATACAGCACCGGCGAGATGACGCCGGCCTTGGCGCCATCGGCCGTCGTCACGACGGCGATCGGCGTGGCCTCCGAGCCGGTGCCCGCCGTGGTCGGCACCTGCACCAGCGGCAAGCGCGGCCCGGCGACGCGGCCTATGCCATAGGCCTGGCGCAAGTCCTGCGCCGTACCGGCGAACGCGGCAGCCAGCTTGGCCACGTCCATCGAAGACCCCCCGCCAAAGCCCACGATCACCTGGGCCCGGGCATCGCGCGCCGCCATGATGGCGCGCTCGACCACCGACTCCGGCGGGTCCGCGACGACCTCGTCGAACATGGCCACCGTATGGCCCGCGCCGGCCAGCGCGTCGCGCAGCCGGCCCGCCAGGCCCAGTGAAACCAGCGCCCCGTCCGTCACCAGCAGGACACGGCTCGCCCCCCATCGGGCCGCCAGCGTCTCTCCCAGGGCGTCGCTGGCGCCACGGCCGACCAACGTCCTCGCATGCGTACAGAACTCAAACATCGCCACCTCGATCAGAACAGGCTGGAGAGTCCGCGCGCCGACGCACGGCATCCGCCCGGCGCGGCGCGACCCGGAAAACCAGCTTAGCAGGCCGCGGGACCTCGCAGGCAGGCGGGTACGGCGGTTTCCCAGTTGTCGGGAAACCGCGTTCCGGCAAATCGCGATCCAAGACTGGAAGAAGGCGGCGGGCGTGAAACAACCAGGCGCGCCAAATGAAAAAAGCCGCTCCTGTGAGCGGCTTTTTTCTTGCTGACGTTGCTTGCCAACAGTGCTTGCTGAATCTGGTTGGTGGGTCGTGCGCGACTCGAACGCGCGACCAACGGATTAAAAGTCCGCTGCTCTACCAACTGAGCTAACGACCCGACCGAAGCCAGGAATTATGACGGATTTCCAGCCTCGTGTCAAAACGGCCGGGTGAAAAAACCAGGCCGCCCGAGGACGGCCTGGCTGGATGCGAACCCGGCCAGGCCGGATGCGTGCCGCGCGGGCTTACCAGGCGGCGACCACGGCGCCCTTGTACTTGCCGAGAATGAACGCCTTGACCGGCGCGCTCTGGTAGATGGAAACCAGCTTGCGCAAGTCGGCGCGGTCCTTGTCCTGCTCGCGCACCACCAGCACGTTGGCATAGGGCGATTCAGCCGATTCGCGCACCAGCGCATCCTTGCTCGGATCCAGGCCGGCTTCCAGCGCGAAATTGGTATTCACGGCGGAGGCGTCGGTGTCGTCCAGCGAGCGCGGCAGCTGGGCGGCGTCCAGTTCGATGAAGCGCAGCTTGCGCGGATTCTCGACCACATCGATCGGCGTGGCCTTCAGGCCGGCCTCCGGACGCAGCTTGATCAGCCCATGTTCCTGCAGGAGCAGCAAGGCGCGGCCGCCGTTGGTGGGGTCGTTGGGGATGCCGATGCGCGCGCCGTCCTTCAGCTCGTTCAGGTTCTTGATCTTCTTGCTGTAGATGCCGATGGGGAAGATCACGGTCTTGGCGATGCTGACCAGCTTGTAGCCGCGGTCGGCATTGGCGTTGTCCAGGTACGGCTGGTGCTGGTAGCTGTTGGCGTCGAGGTCGCCCGAGGCCAGCGCCACGTTGGGCTGCACGTAGTCGGAGAACTCGATGACCTGGATGTTCAGGCCCTGCTTGGCCGCTTCCTCCTTGACCACCTCGAAGATCTGCGCGTGCGGGCCGGCGGTCACGCCGATCTTCAGCGGCTTGTCCTGCGCCAGCGCGGGCTGCGCGAAGACGGCGGCGCCCAGGGCGAACGCGGCGAGGGTTTTCAGGAACTTGGTGCTCATGTTGCGATATTCCCAGATACGGAGTGAGGAAAAAGGATCCAGCGAGGTTCAGCGGTGCGACATGCGGCGCACCAGCCAGTCGCCCAGGCTCTGGACGACCTGCACCAGCGCGATCAGCACGACCACCACGGCCAGCATGACTTCAGGCAGGAAGCGCTGGTAGCCATAGCGGATGCCCAGGTCGCCCAGGCCCCCGCCGCCGATGGCGCCGGCCATGGCCGAGTAGCCGATCAGGCTGACGATGGTGACGATGGTGGCGGCCACCAGGCCCGGCAGGGCCTCGGGCAGCAGCACCTTGCAGATGATCTGCAAGGGCGAGGCGCCCATGGCGCGCGCCGCGGTGATCAGGCCCGGGTCCACTTCGCGCATGGCGTTCTCGGCGACGCGCGCCATGAAGGGAATCGCCGCCACCGCCAGCGGCACGATGGCCGCGGTGGTGCCGATGGAGGTCTGCACCAGCAGGCGGGTGAACGGGATGATGGCCACCATCAGGATGATGAAAGGCACCGAGCGGGTGCCGTTGACGACAGCCGCCAGGACCCGGTTGACCGCCAGGTTCTGCAGCATGCCACCGCGTCCGGTGACGATGAGCAGCACGCCCAGCGGAATGCCGACCACCACCGAAATGGCGCCGGACACGCCGACCATCAGCAGGGTCTCATGCAGCGACGTGATAAGCAGGTCGATCAGTTGCGGGCTCATGGGCGATTTCTTCTACAGTGATTTCACGGGCGGCCAGCGCGGCGAGCGCGTCCTTGACCGCATGCGGCGCGCCTTGCGCCAGTACGAACAGCGTGCCGACGGCCACGCCCTGGATATCCTCGACGCGCGCCTGCACCAGGCTGACGTCCAGCGCGAATTCGCGCGCCAGGTCCGACCAGAGCGGCTCGCCGGCGGCCACGCCCTTGAGCGACAGGCGCCACAGGCGCACGGCGCGGCCGGGCTCGGCGGCCGCCAGCGCGTCGATACGCTGCTTGACGGCGGCCAGGGTGGCCTCGCTGAGGTCCGACGCGGTGGCGGCCGAGACCATGGCGCGGGTGACTTCGTGCCGGGGCGCGGCGAACACTTCGCGCGTGCTGCCCAGCTCCACCACCTCGCCATGCGACAGCACGGCGACCCGGTCACAGATCTCGCGCACCACTTCCATCTGGTGGGTGATCATCACCACCGTGACGCCGGTCTTGCGATTGATGTCGCGCAGCAGCGCCAGGATGTTGTGGGTGGTCTCGGGGTCCAGCGCCGACGTCGCCTCGTCGCTGAGCAGCACGTCGGGGTCATTGGCCAAGGCGCGCGCGATGCCCACGCGCTGCTTCTGTCCGCCGCTGATCTGGCTGGGATAGCGGTCGCGCAGGTGCTCCAGGCCGACCAGCGCCAGCAGCCGCTCGACCTTGGCGGGAATCTCGGCGCGCGCCACGCCGGCAATTTCCAGCGGCAGGGCCACGTTGCCGTACACCGTGCGGCGCGCCAGCAGGTTGAAGCCCTGGAACACCATGCCGATGCGGCGGCGCTGGTTGCGCAGTTGCGCCTCGCCCAGCCCCACCAGGGCCTGGCCGCCAATGGCGATGCTGCCCTGGTCCGGGCGCTCGAGCAGGTTGATGCATTGAACCAGCGTACTTTTGCCCGCGCCGCTCGGCCCGATGATGCCGAACACCTCTCCCTGCTGGATGTGCAGGTTGATGCCCCGCAGCGCTTCGAAGCGGCCATGCGGGGTGGCGTACGTCTTGGATAGATTTTCGATATGAATCATGGCATGCGATTGTGAATCGCCGCTCTTCTTAAGCGAACGACTGTTTATTCCTCTTTTTATAACTGTCAGTTATATAAAATGGATAAGACCCGATGCGCGCCGGCAATGGGCCGGCGATGCATCGGGTCGGAAGGGAACGCGCCGGGCGCCAGGCCCGGCAGGCGTCAACGAGCGCGCGAGATGCGGACTTCTGCGCCGCGGCGCTTCACTTCCAGCCCTTCGGAAGGCAGGATGCGCAGTCCTTCCAGCCCCTTGATATAGCTGGATCCCTGCATTTGCATTACGCGGATTTTATTGCGCATGACCACCGGATTATGGACAGGCATGCCGAACATCCAGACCTCGTCCAGGATGCGCGCCGAATTGAACTCGCCCGTGTGCTGCGCGGCCGGGCCGAGACAGAGCATGTGGCCTTCGCGGCCGAACACGGGGTAGCGGTCCAGCTCGCACTCGACCGTCCAGGTCGTGCCGCCCTCGTAGCGGTGGCCGGTGTTGAGGTCCCACCAGGCGTCGCCCTTGGGCAGGTAGACGCGCACCTGCTTGCCGGGCTGCGTCACCGGCGCCACCAGCAAGGCCGGCCCCAGCAGGTATTGCAGGTCCCAGGCATGCGCGTGCGGGTCGTGCGGGAACGACATGGCCATCGAACGCTGCACCGGCAGGCCGGTGCGCGCCGAGTCCTCGATGGCGCCCAGCACATAGGGAATCAGGCGGTAGCGCCACTGCATCCAGGTGCGGGCGTGCGCCAGGGTTTCTTCGCCGAAGGCATCGGGCAGCAGGCCAGGGACGCCCTGGAAGCTGAAGTTGGCCGACAGCACGCAGGCGCCCAGCCAGCGCAGGTACAGCTCGGCAGTCATGCCCTCGAGCGGCGCCCGCGCCGAACCCAGCGCGTGCACCTGTACCGGCACGCCGCTCGCGCCGATCGACAACGCGGTGCGCAGGCTGTGCTCCAGCCCGGCCCAGTCGTTGGTGACGCGCGGACCCACCTGCCACGGCAGGCGCTGCGCCGCCGGGAACAGGTCGGTGCTGGGCACCACGCCCTCCGGCGGCACTTTCAGGCCGGCCACCGCGTCGAAGAGCGCGCGGCGGACCAGCAGCGGATACATGGTGCGCAGCGCCGGGCCGGTTTCGCCGTTGCGGGCCGACACGCCGTCGGGAATCGCAATCTGCGCGTCGCAGGCCGGCGCGTCCAGGCCGTCCTCGATCAACTGGCGATGCCGCTCTACCCACATCGCGTAGGCGTCCCGATACGACAGATCCAGCAGGCCGTATGGCTGCCCGCCGGTGGCGGCATTGCCGTCGAACACCTGGGCGCTGCCGTCGTCGCGCGTCAGCAGCCAGCCGCGGTCTTCCAGTTCCTCGAACAACAGGCTGGATTTCAGCACGCCCGGAAAACCGCTCGCCGCCACATGGACGTGATGCTTGTGGAACAGCGCCAGCATCTGGCGCGCGTCGGGAAAGCGCTGGGCGTCCCACTCGAGCACCGGCTTGTCGGCCTGGAAGCTCCAGGCCGCCGGCAAGGCCAGCGTCACGGCATCCAGCGCAATCTGCTGATCGCGCAGGCGCGCCACCAGGGCCGCCGTCTCGGTCGGCATCTGGCCGTCGGCCTGCTGCAGCCATGCGCCCATCGCCCACAGCACCGGCTGGCCGGCGCGGCCGGTCAGCGCGGTGTACTGGTTGAGAATCTCGGCCGGCTCGCCGACAAACAGGAACAGGTCCAGCACCGGGTCGTCGATGGTGAGCACATAGGCGCCCTCGGCGGGCTCCAGGCCCACCGCGTGCTCGACGCGCCGCATCGTGTTGGCGTAGACGCCCCAGCCGCGCGGGCTCCAGGCCAGCGGCAGGGCGCGATGCTCGGGGTCGTCGGACACCACGGCTTCGCCGCGTCGGTCGAGATCTCCCGGCGTTTCCCCCAGGCCATAGACGGGCTCGGCGCCCTCCAGGCCCAGGCCCACGGTCCACACGGCCTCCTCGGTTTCGTCGAGCGCGTTATGACCGAACGCGGGCGTATGCGCGGACACTTCGGAAGCAAAGACTTCCTGGTCGCCGCGATACAGTTTCACGCGCACGGGATCGGAGAGCACCTCGAGCGTCGTATCGCCCTGCGCGATACGCCAGCCGCCGCCATCGTCGCGCGGCGACAGCGTCGCCTCGCCCACGGCCTCCTGGCGCGCCAGCAACATTTCAGCCACGGCGCGCGCTCGCGCGCTGGATTTTTCATCGGTGAGGAGACTCGCCTCGCCACAACGCAGGCGGTATACGCCCGGCGCGTGCGCTTCGACTACCAGATGCAAGCCGTCGCCCGCGTCGAAGTCGATGCGGCTAGGGCGGGACGTCAACAACTCGACGGTGTCGAGCTGGGTAGTATGAGCAAAGTCGAACTTCGGCGGCACAGAGCATCCCCCGGCTTTAGCCAAAAAACCATTAAAAGACGCTATTTTGACGGATTTGGGCCCTGAAATAAACTCGCCCCTTCATTTTGAGGGTGCCGGCATGCCAGGGACGGCGATTCAGGCGCCATTTTGCGGCCTAAGCGGTCACTTACTTCAAACCCCCGCAAAATCGCCAATCACCGCTATCGTTCCGCTTATATCGGTGTTTCGGGCCCTATTTTGCCCGCAACCCCGGCCGATTATGCGCCCACTCGGCCGCGCGTGGCCGGCGACGGATACGACACCATTTTATTTTCATCGCGGCGCGATTTGCGCCAGCAAGTCGGTTTCGAGCAGCCCGGGCTCGCCGCAAAGACGCGCCGCGATCACATCGCCCATCAGCGCGGCCCAGCTCAGCCCGCGCGATGCATACCCCGCCGCCAGCCACAATCCGGGCGCATGGGCGAGCGGCCCGACGGCCGGCAACCGCCCCGGCAGCACGGCGCGCCATCCCGCCCAGCCGGGCAGCGATCCGGGCCGCAGGGACGCGAAGGCGGCCGGCGCCTGGCCCAGCAGGCCGGCGGCCTTGTCCAGGTTGACGCGCTGGCCTGCGGCGCCGGTCAGCGCCTGCGCGGCGCCATGCACATAAGTGCTGCCCGCCACGCACCAGCCGTCCACGGCGGGCAACAGATATCCCTCGCCGCCGACGACGCAGCACGGCCCGCCGGACAGGGCCGCGGCCGGCAGCAGGGTCACTTCGCCGGCCAGCGCGTGCATGCGGGCCAGCCGCGGCAAGGGCTCGAGCAGGCCGCTGTCGGCCAGCAGGCGCGGCGCGTCGGCCGCATTGGCCAGCACCACCACCGGCGCCCGCGCCACTTGCCGTCCCTGCGCGTCGAGCACCTGCCACTGAGCGCCATGGCGTCGCAGCCGCGCGGCCTGCGCCGCGATCGTGCCTATGCCCGGGCCCGCCAGCAGCGCATCGATGAGCGCGCCCGGCCGCACCAGCATGCCGTCGGCGAAGAATACGCCGCCGCGCGCCACCGGCAAGCCGGCCAGCGCGCCAGCCTGGTCGCGGTCCACCATGCGCACCCAGTCGGCCGGAAATTGCAGGATCTGCAGCGTCTGCGCCAGCGCCGCGGCCCGGCCGGCGTCGCGCTCGAGCTGCACGGTGCCGCAGCGCCAGGGCGCGGCCGGCGCCGGCAGGTCGCGCCAGCGCAGCCAGGCGCGCTGGCTGCCCGCGCGCGCCAGGCGCGCACGCGGGTTGTCGTCGCGCGCGATGACCGGCGTCAGGGCCGCGGCGGCGTGGCCGGCGTGTGACGCAACGCCCGCCAGCCGCGCCGCGTCCAGTACCGTCACGGCCCGGCCGCGCAAGGCCAGCGCATGCGCCACCGCCGCGCCGGCCAGCCCGGCGCCGACCACCAGCACCGGCGCGCCGTCGTCATCGGGCGCGCCGTCGTCGGGCGTCGCCGCCCCGGGCAGGCGCCGGCCCAGCGTCATGTGCCACTTGCCGCCAAAGCCCGGCGCGCGCGTGACGGCAAAGCCCGCCTGCTGCAGCGCCTGCCGTACCTGCCCGGCGCTGCACCAGGACGCCAGCGTGGCGTCCGGCGCGGCCAGGCGCGCCAGGGTCTGCAGCATGAACGGGTCCCACATGGCGGGATTGCCGCGCGGCGCGAAGCCGTCCAGGAAGTAGGCATCGACGCGCGCCGCCAGGCGCGGCGCCAGCTGCTGCGCGGTGCCGAAGCCCAGCGTCAGGGTCAGCGCGCCGCCCTCGAACTCCAGCCGGTGCAGCCCCGGCAACAACGGCGGCCATTGCGCGGCCAACTGGGCGGCCAGCTCCTGCAAGCCCGCCGGCGCATGGGCGCGCAGCACCGCCAGCAGATCCTCGCGCGTGAACGGGTGGCCCTCCAGCGACAGCATGTGCAGGCGGCGCGGCCGCGCCGGATCGTCACGCCAGGCCCGCCAGAGGGCGAGAAAATTCAGCCCCATGCCAAAACCCGTCTCGCAGACGGTGAAGCGCGCCCGGCCGCGCCAGCGCTGCGGCAGGCCATTGCCGCGCAGGAAAACATGCTCGGCCTGGCCGGCGGCGTCGTCGCGCGAATGGTAGACATCGCCATAGGCGGCGCTGTACAGGCGGCCCTGTTCGTCACGGGCGACGACGGCGGGCTGCAGGGGCGCAAACGAGGCAGACATGGCGGCAGGAAAGATCCGACTATTCAAAGGTTTGCCACTATAAAGCCATCGCCGGCCGTTGGATAAGCACCACGCCGTCGCGGCGAAATGCCCGGCCGCGAGACCGAATTCTCCCTGGTTGCGAAACGGGCTGCGAGCATGGGCTTACACTTGGGCTATGCAGACCTCCGCCCAACGCTCCCCTGCCTCCGCCACCCTGGACCTCGGCGCGGCCGTCGACGCAGCCGTCACAGCGGCCCATGCGGGCGCCGCCATTCTGCAGTCGTACGCGCACCATCGCGCCGACCTGGTCATCGACCGCAAGGCGCGCAACGACCTGGTCTCGCAGGCCGACCGCGAGTCCGAAGCCGCCGTCATCAGCGTATTGCGCGAACGCACGCCGCAGTTCGGCATCGTGGCCGAAGAAACCGGCGGCGCGGCGCAAGGGCCGGCCACCTGGTACATCGACCCGCTGGACGGCACGACCAACTACCTGCACGGCATTCCGCACTACGCGGTGTCGATCGCGCTGGTCGCCCACGCGGGCACGCGCGTGGTGGCGGGCGCCGACCTGCAGGAAGACACGCCGGTCATCGGCGTGGTCTACGACCCCAGCAACGAAGAGCTTTTCACCGCCGTCCACGGCATCGGCTCGTGGCTCAACGGCCATCGCATCTCGTGCTCGCGCACGTCGACGCTCGACGACGCCGTGCTGGCCACGGGCTTTCCGTTCCGCGATTTTTCCTTCGCCCACCAATACATGCCGATGCTGCACGACGCCATCCGCCGCACCCGCGGCGTACGCCGCATGGGCGCGGCGGCGCTGGACCTGGCCTGGACGGCCTGTGGCCGCTACGACGGCTATTGGGAAATGGGCCTGGCGCCGTGGGATGTCGCGGCCGGTACCTTGCTCGTGCGCGAGGCCGGCGGTGTGTGCACCGACATGATGCAGCAGCAGTCGTGGCCCAGCGGCGGCCGCGTGGTGGCCGGCAACCGCCACATCCACGGCGCGCTGTTCGACATGGTCAGCCCGCACCTGGACGCGCCCGCGCCCGATTCCAGCCAGGCCTGAGCACCCGCGCGGCCCGGGCTAGCTACCCGCGTCGGGCCGCAGTTCGCGCCGCAGGATCTTACCCACGTTGCTCTTGGGCAGTTCGTCGCGGAACTCCACATGGCGCGGACGCTTGTAGCCCGTCAGCCGCTCCTCGCACCATTGCAGCACCGCCTCGGCCGTCAAGGCCGAGTCCTTCTTCACGACGAACACCTTGACCGCTTCGCCCGAATGCTCGTCGGGCACGCCGATGACCGCGCACTCCAGGACCCCCGGGTGCGCCGCGATGACGGCCTCGACTTCGTTGGGATACACCTTGAAGCCCGACACCGCGATCATGTCCTTCTTGCGGTCGACGATGCGCGTATAGCCGGCTTCGTCCATGATGCCGATATCGCCAGTGAGGAAGAACCCGTCGGCCGTCATGACATCGCGCGTTTCCTCGGGCTTCTGCCAATATCCCAGCATGACTTGCGGACCGCGGATCGCGACCTCGCCGCGCTCGCCCAGCGGCACCGGCACGCCATCATCGCCGAGGATGGCCACGTCGGTCGATGGCAGCGGCAGGCCGATGGAACCCGAATAGGTCTTGGCATCGGTCGGGTTCACGGTGGCCACCGGCGAGGTCTCCGACAGGCCATACCCTTCTATCAGCGGATGGCCGGTCAGCTCCAGCCACCGCTCGGCGACCTGGCGCTGCACCGCCATGCCGCCGCCCAGGGTCAGGCGCAGGTCGGTGAAGTCCAGACGAGCGAAATCCGGGTTGTTGATCAGGGCGTTGAACAAGGTGTTGACGCCGGGGAAGATGTTGACCGGCGCCTGGCGCCAGGCAGCGATCAGCGCCGCCTGGTCGCGCGGGTTGATGACCAGCAGATTGCGCATGCCGGCATGCATGCCGTAGAGGCCGCACACCGTCATGGCGAACACGTGGTACAGCGGCAGCGCGCTGATGATCGTCAATTGCCGGCCCTGCAGGTCGTGCAGCACCGGCTGCGCCACGGCCTCGGTCTGCAGCACATTCGCCACCAGGTTGCCGTGCGACAGCATGGCGCCCTTGGGAGTGCCGGTGGTGCCGCCGGTGTATTGCAGCACGGCCAGGTCGTCCATGCCCAGCTCGGGTGGCGTGAACGTGGCGCGCGCGCCATCGCGCAGGGCATCCGGCAAGCGGTGCGCCCCCTCGATGTTCCATGGCGGAACCAGCTTCTTCACATAGCGCGCCGCCAGGTTGACCAGCGGCGCTTTCAGGCCTCCCAGCAAATCGCCAGGGCCGACCACCACGACATGCGACAACGCGCCGCGATCGGACACCGCCTGCAGCGTGTGCGCGAAATTCTCCAAGATGACGATCGTCTCGGCGCCGCTGTCGAGCAACTGGCGCTGCAATTCGTCGGCCTTGTAGAGCGGATTGACGTTCACCACCACCATGCCGGCGCGCAGCGTGCCCAGCAGGCACACCAGGTAGGCCGGCACGTTGGGCATCATCAGCGCCACGCGCGCGCCGCGCGCCAGGCCGCGCCCCTGCAGCCAGGCGGCGAAGTGCCGCGCATGGGCATCCAGTTGCGCATAGGTCATGTCCGAGCCCATCGAGCGGCAGGCCGCCTGGCCGGCATGGCGCCGGCAGGCCCGGTCCAGCAGGTCGGTCAGCGACGTGTAGTCCTGCGGCGAAATCTCGTGGGGGACTCCCGCGGGATAGTGAGCGAGCCAGGGGCGCAGCATGGTGTTTGCCTCCATTAATTCGAGTTTTGTTTGATGATAACCTTGTTGCCTCGGACTTCCGCATGGAGCCCACGGCATGAAACTGATCGAACCCATCGTCGCGTGGCGCCAGGATATCGCCGCCATACGCCGCGACATACACGCGCACCCCGAACTGGCCTTCGAGGAATTCCGCACCGCCGACGTGGTGGCGGCCAGGCTGCAGGAATGGGGCATCGAAGTCGACCGCGGCCTGGGCGGCACGGGAGTGGTCGGCATCATCCGCGGCGCGCGCGAAGGCGCGCGGGCGGTCGGCCTGCGCGCCGACATGGACGCCCTGCCCATGCAGGAAGCCAACACGTTCGACCACGCCAGCCGCAATCCGGGCAAGATGCACGCGTGCGGCCACGATGGCCATACCGCCATGCTGCTGGCCGCGGCGCGCTTTCTGTCGCAGCAGCGCGACTTCGCCGGTACCGTGTACGCGATCTTCCAACCTGCCGAGGAAGGCGGCGGCGGCGCCAAGCGCATGATCGACGATGGCCTGTTCACCCGCTTCCCCATGGAAGCGGTATTCGGCATGCACAACTGGCCGGGCATGAAAGTCGGCCAGTTCGGCCTGACCGCCGGGCCCATCATGGCCTCGAGCAACGAATTCGCGATCCACATCAAGGGCAAGGGCACGCACGCCGGCATGCCGCACCTGGGCATCGATCCGGTCATGGCGGCGGTGCAATTGGCGCAATCGCTGCAGACCATCGTCACGCGCAACCGCAACCCGCTCGACGCCGCCGTGCTCAGCATCACCCAGATCCACGCCGGCAGCGCCGACAACGTGGTGCCCAACGAGGCCGTCATGCGCGGCACGGTGCGCACCTTCACGCTCGACACGCTGGACCTGATCGAACGCCGCATGGGCGAAATCACGCGCCTGACCTGTGCCGCCCTCGATTGCGAGGGCGAGCTGGAATTCCGGCGCAACTATCCGCCCACTATCAACCATCCCGCCGAGTCGGCGTTCTGCGCCGGCGTCATGCGCGGCATCGTGGGCGCGGAAAACGTCAACGACCACGTCCAGCCCACCATGGGGGCCGAGGATTTCGCCTTCATGCTGCAGGACAAGCCCGGCTGCTACGTCTGGATCGGCAACGGTTCGGGCGACCATCGCGACGCCGGCCATGGAGCCGGCCCGTGCATGCTGCACAACGGCAGCTACGACTTCAACGACGAGCTGTTGCCGCTGGGCGCCACCTACTGGGTGGAGCTGGCGCGCCAATGGCTGGCGCGCCCCTGAGCCGGCCAGGCCCCTAGGGCAGCGCCAGGCAGGCGTCCAGGAAGCGCTGGGTGGCGCGCGACGCCGCGCTGGCGTGCGGCGCCAGGATGCTGAGCGTGCGCGTCAGCGGCCGCGGCAACAGCCGCAGCGTCGCCAGCGAACCGTCCTCGTGCCGCACCGACATGATGGAGACGAAGCCCACGCCCAGGCCGGCGCGCACCGCCTGCTTGACGCCTTCCACGCCCGCCAGCTCCAGCCCCACGGCCGGCGCCAGCCCCGCGCTGGCGAAGGCGCGCTCGACCAGCCCGCGCACGCCCGAGCCCGGCTCGCGCGTGACCTGGGGCCACGCCGCCAGGTCGCGCAGCGTGGCCGCGCCGTTGCCCGCCAGGGTGTGGTCGGAGCGCACGATCGCCACCACCTCGTCCTGGCGCCAGGGATGCACCACCGTATCGGCGGGCAGGCCGGCCGGCACTTCGCCTTCGATGAAGGCCAGGTCCAGGGCCGGCAGCCGCTCGACGATCTGGCGCGTATTGCCATCCGACAGATGCACGCCGACCGCCGGATAGCGGGCCCGGAAGGCGGCCACCAGGCCGGGCAGCAGGTAGCTGGCCGGCGTGGTGCTGGCCCCCAGGCGCAACGAACCGGTTTCCAGGCCGCGCCACGCATCGCGCAAGGCGCCGGCCTGGCCGTACACCTGGCGCAGCTGGCGCGCGTGCTCGGCCAGCCGCTCGCCGGCCGCGGTCAGGACGATCCCATGGCCGCTGCGCCGATACAACGGTTCGCCGAACCAGTCCTGCAACATGCGCAACTGGCCGGACACCGCCGGCTGCGACAGGTGCAGCAGTTCGGCGGCGCGGCTGATATTGCCGGCGTCGGCCACGCTGGCGAAGGTAAGCAATTGGTCCGGCGTCATGTTGATATCGTAATATCTGATGATAGATATTAAAAATAAAGATTTTTCAGATAATAGTCCGGGCCGTAATATTTCTGCCAGTTATTTAGTTATTGCTGACGGCGCCATGACCACCACTACCTCTACCCTGCCCCTGCCCACCCCGTGGCGCGACAAGCTCAACGGCATCCTGTTCGTCGCCCTGATGGCGGCGGCCGTGGTGCAGCTGGCCGACCTGCCGTTCATCCGGCAATTCGGCTTCTCCCCCCTGGTGGTCGGCATCGTCTGCGGCATGCTGTACGGCAACTTCCTGCGCGGCACCATGCCGGCCGACTGGGGCGCCGGCGTGCACTTCACGGCGCGCCGCCTGCTGCGCATCGCCGTCGCGTTCTACGGCCTGAACATCAGCATCCAGCAGATCGCCGCGGTGGGACTGCCCGGCCTGGCGGTGTCGGTCGGCGTGGTCGCCTCCACCCTGCTCATCGGCACGGTGGCCGGCCAGCGGCTGCTCGGCCTGGACCGCGACACCGCCATGCTGACGGCCGCCGGCAGCGCGATCTGCGGCGCCGCCGCCGTGCTGGCTTTCGAGCCGACCCTGCGCGCCGCCCCTCACAAGAGCGCGGTGGCGGTCGCCACCGTCGTCCTGTTCGGCACGCTCTCGATGTTCCTCTACCCGGTGATCTACCACGCCGGCTGGCTGCCCTTCGACACCCAGGCGCTGGGCATCTATATCGGCGGCACCGTGCACGAGGTCGCCCAGGTGGTCGGCGCGGCCAGCAACATCGACCCCGCCACGACCGAGGTCGCCACCATCGTCAAGATGACGCGCGTCGCCTTGCTGGTGCCCGTCCTGCTGGTGCTGGGCTTCTGGCTGCGCGCCAGCGCCGCCGCCGGCGCCGACGGCAAATCCCACGCCAAGCTGCCGGTGCCGTGGTTCGCCATCGGCTTCCTGGTCCTGGCCATCGTCAACTCCCTCGACATCCTGCCGTCCGACCTGGTCACCACCATCCGCAAGCTGGATGTGTTCGTCCTGACCATGGCCATGACGGCGCTGGGAATCGAAACCCGCTTCGCCCAGATCCGCAAGGCCGGACCGCGCGTCATGGCGCTGGGACTGGTCCTGTACGCATGGCTGGTGTTCGGCGGCTACGGAATCGTGAAGCTGGCGACCTGAGCCGCGCGCCTAGGACACGTTTTTCCTGCATAATCGGCCGGGTCCCTTCAGGAGCCGGCCCGCATGACCAACCCAGCCAAATCCCCCTTCACCAGCCTGCCCACCGGGCGCGAGCCGGTCCTGCGCGTCATGCCCATGCCCGCCGATGCCAATATCCATGGCGACGTGTTCGGCGGCTGGATCATGGCGCAGGTGGATATCGCCGGCTCGATCCCCGCCGCCCGGCGCGCCGCCGGGCGCGTGGCCACCGTGGCCGTCAACGCATTCCAGTTCAAGCAACCGGTATTCGTCGGCGACCTGCTCAGTTTCTATACCTCCATCACGCGCACCGGCACGACCTCGGTCACGGTGTCGGTCGAAGTGTATGCTGAACGCCAGCGCCTGGACGCCGAAGTCGTGAAAGTCACCGAAGCGGTGCTCACCTACGTCGCCACCGACGAAGCCCGGCGCAGCCGCCCGCTGCCCACCCTTTGAGTCCTGTTGCATGACGCAGTCCGCCGCCACGCCCAAGCCGCCCGCGACACCCCGCCGGCTCGACCCCGAAGACGCCCAGCACGCACTGGCCGAGGTCCAGGAGTGCCTGCGCCGGCAGCATCTGGTCGAAGACCTGGTCCATCGCCAGGAACAGGGCGACGACAAGGCCCACCTGGTCGAAGACCTGGTGCACCGCCAGCATGAGGCGGAGCTGGCCACCCTGATCAACGGGCTGCACCCGGCCGACATCGCCTTCATCCTGGAGTCGCTGCCCAAGGACGAGCGCCAGACGGTCTGGCGGCTGGTCAGTACCGAGCACGATGCCGATGTCCTGATCGAAGTCGAAGACTGGGTGCGCGAATC
This sequence comes from Bordetella genomosp. 6, assembly GCF_002119705.1. Lineage (NCBI taxonomy): Bacteria > Pseudomonadati > Pseudomonadota > Betaproteobacteria > Burkholderiales > Alcaligenaceae > Bordetella > Bordetella genomosp. 6. Next base: position 856,375 of record NZ_CP021107.1, on the reverse strand, counting down.
GCTGATCGAGGCGATGGACCGCCAGGACCTGGTCGCCGCCACCGGCAGCATGGACGCCGACGAGCTGGCCGACCTGGCGCCCGACCTGCCGCCCGACGTGGTGGCCGAAGTCCAGAAGGGCCTGACCGAGGAAGAGCGGGCCCAGCTGCTGGAGGCCATGGGCTACCCCGAGGACAGCGTCGGCGCCATCATGGACTTCGAAATGGTCCGGGTGCGCGAGGACGTGTCGCTGGAAGTGGTGTTGCGCTACCTGCGCCGCCTGCACGAACTGCCCGACCACACCGACCAGATTTTCGTGGTCGACCGCCAGGACAAGCTGCAAGGCGTCCTGCCCATCGCCACGCTGCTGGTCAGCGAGCCCGATACCGAAGTGCGCGCGGTCATGAACTCGGATTTCCTGACCCTGGGCCCGCTGGATTCCGACGCCGACGCCGCCAGCGCGTTCGAACGCTACGACCTGGTCTCGGCCCCGGTCACCGACGAACAGGGCCGGCTGATCGGCCGCGTCACCATTGCCGACGTGGTGGACGTGATCCAGGAAGACTCGCAGGAGCAGGCGCTCTCGCGCGCCGGCCTGCAGGAAGAAGACATCTTCGCGCCCGTGCTCATGGCCTTGCGCAACCGCGCCCCCTGGCTGCTGTTCAACCTCTGTACCGCGGCCACCGCCTCGTTCGTGGCGTCGCGCTTCGAGGATACCGTCAGCCACATCGTGATCCTGGCGTTTCTCATGTCCATCGTGGCGGGTATCGGCGGCAACTCCGGCAACCAGACCATGACCATGATCATCCGCGCGCTGGCCGTCGGCCGCATCACCGGCCGCAACCTCTGGCCACTGGTCAAGCGCGAAATGCTGGTCACGCTGCTGGTGGGCTTGTGCGGCAGCCTGGTGGCCGCCCTGTTCGCCTGGGCCATTTCCGATTCGCTGTCCATCGCCGTCGTCATGATGGGCGCGATGATCTGCAACATGCTGGTCGGCGCCTCGGTGGGCGTCATGGTGCCCATGCTGCGCGCGCGCTTCGGCAAGGACCCGGCCATCGGCTCGTCGGTGCTGCTGACCTTCGCCACCGACTCGCTCGGTTTCTTCATTTTCCTCGGGCTGGCCACGGTCTTCCTACTGTAGTTCCGCACCCCAGGTAGGCGGTTTCTCTTGACAGCTCACTGAAAGGCTGTGTGTCGCGCTATCGGTTAAGGTGTAGGTTTGCACTTTTTCCCGTTAGCGCAGCATATGACCCAGTATTTCCGGGCCCTGGCTTTCTTTTTCCTGCTGGTGCCGGCAACGGCCATGGCCTGTGACGACTGGCCTTCCTGGGCGCGTGGCGCCTGCCAGCGCGTGGGCCAGATATGGAATGAAGGCGGCAACGACCTCTACCTGACCGGCTATTCGTGGCACAACCGGGCCATGTACAGCAGCGACAAGATCCGCAGCTTCAACGAACTGGCCTGGGGCGGCGGACTGGGCAAGAGCATCTACGACGAAGACGGCGACTGGCAAGGGTTGTACGCCATGGCGTTTCTCGATTCGCACAGCGACATCGAACCGATAGCCGGCTACGGTTTCCAGAAAATCGGCCGCGTCGGCGCGGACACCCGCCTGGGCATCGGCTACACCGTCTTCCTGACTTCGCGCTCCGACATCATGAGCCGGGTGCCGTTTCCCGGCATCCTGCCCCTGGTCTCGGCCGGCTACAAGGATGCCACCCTCTACGCCACGTATATCCCGGGCGGCAAGGGCAACGGCAACGTGCTGTTCATGTTTGGCCGCTGGCAGTTCTAGGACTGCGCCAGCCTGTCGACCAACGCCCCCAGGCGCCAATCGACAATGCCGTGCTCGTTGAGCGCCCTGTGGGTTTCCCGCACGTAATCCAGGCATGCGCCCGAACGCCCCACCGCCTGGCGCACGGCGCGGATCAGCAGTTCGTCGCTGAGCGCGCCCGCGTAGTGCCGGCAACGCCGGTCCGGCACGAAGGCCAGCCCACGCACCGGCGCCTGCCCGGTATGGCAGCGCAGCCAGCGCGGTTTGTATGCGCCGCCGCTCATTTCGCGATGCCACAGCGCCTGGAATACGTCGGGCACGTCGCGCCCGGCCACCCGGAACGCCACGCCCCGGCAACAGCCGCCACGGTCCAGGCCGAACACCAGGCCCGGGTTGTCGGGCGAACCGCGATGGTCATGCGACCACAGGCACAGCGAGCGGTGGTAGCCGCGCACCGTCGCCAGCCGGCGCTCCTGCCAGGCGAAGTCGGGTCGCCAGATCAGCGATCCGTATGCAAATACCCAGACGTCCTCGCAGCCGTTCCACTGCGACAACAAGTCGCGCGCCGAACCTGTCCGCGGATCGGCCCCTTCGTCCGCCGCGGCGGCGGACTCTCGCAATGACATGACCAAACCTACCTCTGCCTGTGCGCCGGCACGCGCTCCGCGAGCCGGATAGCGAGCTATGCTACGCCGGCGCCGAAGAAATTACCTTGCGAGATGACGGGCCTGCCATGCCCTGGCAGGCAAAACCCGTTCACGGCGCGCGCCCGCCGTGAAAAATTTTTGCGCGCGCTCGGCGCCCTCTACACGGCATCCAGTGGCAACTCCGTGGTGCTCTTGATGACTTCCATCGAAAAGCTGGCGCTGACGTCCAGCAAATCCACCGCTTCGATGAGACGCCGGTAGAACCGGTCATAGGCGGCCATGTCCTCGACCACGACCTTGAGCAGATAGTCGATATCGCCCGCCATGCGGTAGAACTCCACCACGTTGGGCAGCGACATGACCGCGTTGATCAGGTTGTCGGTCCATTTTGCGTTGTGCTGGTTGGTCTTGATGGACACGAAGACGGTCAGGTTCAGCCCCAGCGCCCTGGGATCGAGCAGCACCGCGTTGCGCGCGATCACGCCGTCGTCCTTCAGCTTCTGGATGCGGCGCCAGCATGGCGTCACCGACAGGTTCACCTGCTCGGCGATCTCGGCCACCGAGCAGGTGGCGTCTTTCTGCAGCAGGCGCAGAATCTTGATATCGGTTTGATCCACGGGAACCCCCAAATAGCGTCAGGTGTAGCGGTCGGCGGTCAAGCCATCCAGGTCAATCTGCGGCGTGCGGCCTGCCACGATGTCTGCGACGATCCTGCCGGTACCGCAGGCTTGTGTCCAGCCATTCGAGCCATGGCCGCAATTCAGGTAGAGATTGGCGTAGCGGGTCGGCCCCAGGATGGCAGGGCCGTCCGGCGTCATGGGCCGCAGGCCGGCCCACGCCTGCGCCGCATCGTAGTCGGCGCCTTGCGGAAACCACTCGCGCACCACGCCCTTCAGAAACGCCACGCGTCCTGGGTCGATCGCCAGGCCGTACCCGTCCAGTTCGGCCATGCCCGCCGCGCGCAGGCGCGAACCCAGCCGGGAAATCATCACCTTGTTGTATTCGTCCATGATGGCCGCCCGCGGCGCGCGCGCCTCGTCGGCGATCGGGGCGGTGATCGAGTAACCCTTGACCGGGTAAATGGGCAGCTTCAGGCCCAGCGGCCGCAGCAGGAAGGGCGTGCTGCCGCCCAGGGCGACCACATAGGCGTCGGCCTGCAGCAATCCCTGGTCGGTGCGCACGCCCGCGATCGCCCCGCCGGCTTGCGCCAGGCTCGCCACGGTGCAGCCATAACGGAACGCCACGCCCTCGCCAGCCAGGTAGGCGGCCATGTCGCAAACGAACTTGTAGCAATCCCCCGAGCCATCGAGCGGCAGGAACAGGCCGCCCGCCACCGGCGCATGGGCGCCGGCCAGCGCCGGCTCGCGCGCGGCGGCCTCGGCGCCGCTCAGGAACTGCCATGGCACCTCGAACTCATCGAGCGCACGCGTGATATTGGGCACCGCCTTCAGGTCGGCCTCGCCGCGAAACAGCTGCAGCGTGCCATCCTGATGGAAATCGAACGAGACCGGCAGCCCGGCCGCGGCGATCTCGCGCAGGCAGGCCTGGCTGTAGTGCGCCACACGCTGCATGCGCAGCTTGTTGACGCGGAAGCGCTCGGCGGAGCACTCGCCCAGCCAGCGTGCCAGCCATGCCAGCTTGCGCGGCCGCGGCGCCAGCGAAAAGCGGATCGGCGCATGGCGCTGCAGCGCCATGCGCAGCACTTTGGCCACCATGCCGGGCGCGGCCCACGGCCCGGCGAAGCTGGGACACAGCCCGCCGGCGTTGCCGAAGCTGGTTTCGCGCGCCGGGCCGGCCTGGCGCTCGAGCACGGTCACGGCATGACCGTCGCGCCACAGATAGTAGGCTGCGGTCATGCCGGCCACGCCGGCCCCCAGGACCAATACACGCATCAATCGCTTCCTTGTGTGAGAGGCCGTGAGGCCGCTCTTTTCGATAAGGGGCGCATTATGACGCAGCGCCCGCGCCACGCGGGCTTCAATAGGTCCCGGGATAGCCGCCGCCGTCGATCAGAATATTCTGACCGGTCATGTATCCGGTATGCGTCGAGCATATGTAGGCGCACAGGGCGCCCAGCTCCTCCGGCTGGCCGTAGCGGCCGGCCGGATTGGAGCGGCCGCGCTCTTCCCACAGTTTCTCGAACGGCTGGCCCGACTGCTCCACCAGGCCCTGGATGTGGCGCACCTGGGCGTCGGTCGCGAAGGCGCCGGGCAGCAGGTTGTTGATGGTGACGTTGTGGCGCACGGTCTGCCGCGCCAGGCCCGCGACAAATCCGATCAATCCGGAACGCGCGCCATTGGACAGGCCCAGCTCCGCGTGCGGCGCCTTGACGCTGCGCGAGACGATATTGACGATGCGGCCGAAGCCGCGCTGCGTCATGCCATCGACCACCCGGCGGATCATGTCGATGGGGCCCAGCATCATGGCGTCCAGCGCGCTGATCCAGTCGTCGCGGCTCCAGTCTCGGAAGTCGCCCGGCAAGGGGCCATCGGCATTGTTGATCAGGATGTCGGGCGCCGGACAGGCCGCCAGCGCGGCCTCGCGGCCCTCGGCGCGGGTCAGGTCGGCGGCCACCCAGCCCACGCCGATGCCGGCTTCGCGGGTAATCTCCGCCGCGGCCAGCTCCAGTGTCTGCGCCGTGCGCGCGGCCAGCGTCACCTTGACCCCCTCCAGCGCCAGCTGGCGGGCACAGGCCCGCCCCATTCCACGGCTGCCGCCGAACACCAGCGCCGTCTTGCCTGCGATACCCAGATCCATGCCGACTCCTGATGAAATATTTTTCTAATCCGTCCCCTGCGGACCTGCCAATTGGCAAACCCATTCCGGAACGTAGCCCCTAGGATAGGAATACTGTCAGCATTCGTCCATCCCATGCGCCCGCAACCGTTTTTGTCCGTCCCCATTTCGCCCGGCCTGCAGGATTTGTGCGCCTCGGTGCAGTCCGCGCAACTGAACGCGGCGCAGGCCTTGCTACGCGAACTGGCCGCCAGCGTGGCCGGCGCGGACGGCGCGCTGGCCGACCTGCCGTCCGAGCTGCGCGCCGGACATCCCGATCACTACAGCCGGCACGTCGCCTACGCCGACCCGCACGGCAGCTTCACCATCGCCTATCTGATCTGGCGCCCCGGGCAATTCAGCCCGGTGCACGGCCACAAGACCTGGTGCACCTACCGGGTTCTGCAGGGCGAACTCACCGAATCGCATTACCGCTGGAACCCCGACCTGGGGCTGGCCATGCGCACCGGCATGGTGGCGCGCCGCCCCGGCGACATCGTCACCGCCACCCCCGGCCTGGCGCAGATCCACCGGCTGGGCAATGCCGGCGACGAGGTCGCCATTTCCCTGCACATCTACGGGGTGGCCCAGAGCGATATCGCCACCGGCGTCAACCACGTCGTGCAGGAAGCCGCGCCGCGCCCGCACTAGGCGCCGCGCTCAGTTCTCGAGGCTGATGTTGTTGGCCTTGATGAACGAGTCCCAACGCTCGTATTCGCTGCGCACATACTGTTCCAGCGCCGGACCGTCCGAGGCGACGATCTCGAAGCCCGCTTCGTTCAGCTTGCGGCTGACCTCGGGATCGGCCAGCACTGCCTGGAAGGCCGCGGTCAGCTTGCGCACCGTATCGGCCGGCGTACCGGCCGGCGCGAACATGCCGCTCCAGGAATAGGCGACAAAACCGGGAAAGCCCGATTCGATCACCGTGGGCACCTCGGGCAAATCGCTCAGACGCTTGTCGCCGGCCACCGCCAGCGGCTTTATCTTGCCGGCCTGGATCTGGCCCCGCAGCGCCGCGTAACTCAGCCAGGTCATGTTCGCCTGCCCGCCCACAACCGCCTGCACCGCCGGCCCCGCGCCGCCATAGGGAACGTGCAGCAGCTCGACCTTGGCGCGCCGCTTCAGCTCTTCGGGCGCCAGGTGATTCAGCGAGCCCACGCCCGTGGAGGCGTAATTGAAGGTGTTGGCCGGCTGCTTGCGTGCCATGTCCAGAAACTCGGCCAGCGTCTTGCCCGGCACCGACGGATTGGCCCCCACCACCAGCGGGAACCGCACGGTCTGGCTGATCGCCACGAAGTCCTTGAAGGTGTCGTAGGGCAGCTTGGGCTTGACCGCCGGGTTGATCGCATGGTTGTCGAAGCTGACCAGCAGGGTGTTGCCATCCGGTTCGGCACGCGCCACGTACGCGGTCGCGATCTGGCTTGCCGCGCCCACCTTGTTCTCGACCACGACCGCCCGCCCGTCCAGCTCCTTGGACAGGCGCGGCTGCATGATGCGCGCCAGGATGTCGGTGCTGCCGCCCGGCGGATACGGGACGACCAGCACGAGCGGCCGCTCGTCGGCGTGCGCGGGCGCATAGGCTGCCGCGCCCGCGCCCAACAGGGCCAGCGCGCACAGGCCGGTCGTAAAACCCTTCAGTATTCGAGGTTTCATAGATTTTCTGCCTCAAAGGTCAGTGAAGACGGCCTGCCGGCCGCCGTGGATCACGCATGCGGATCGCGGGCCGTCTCGCGCGGCCTCGGCCCGACCCTGGCCATGCTCAGCCTCCATGATGCGCCATCGGCGCGCGCCGCGCATGGCCGGCATGGCCGGCCGCGCCCTTGCCGCTCAGACGCCGGTATCCAGCGTGTAATGCGCGCCGTCGCGGTTTTCCAGCGTCAGCGTGCGCAGCCGCGGCGTGGCGCAGGCGGGATCCTGCAGCACCCGCAGGCGCAGGTTGCCCAAGGGTACGTCCCAGCCGCCGGGCGCGGCCTCGGCCGGCACGTCCGCCACCAGGCCCAGGCGCTGCGCCACGGCTTGCGCGTCGGCGGCGCCCGCCTCGATGCTCACGATGCCGCGGGCGCCGTTCGGGTGGGACAGGAGTTCGTCGTTCCAGACCAGCTCGGGCGTCAGATGGCGGCAGAAGTACATCCGGATTCCCGGAATGGGCTGCTCGGCGAAACGCACGGTATGGAAGCGCGCCTGCACTTCACGGCCCTGCCACTGCGCCGGACGCGTCAGCTCCTGCACCGGATTGACGGCGAAACCTGCCTCGAGCAGGCGCCGATACGTGGCCTCGGCATCATAGGTGCGAAACACCAGGGCTTCCAGGCCCAGCGGCGAGTCGGCGATTTCCTTGCGCGCCGGCGGCGCGCCGGGCGGCCAGCCCAGCAGCTCGATGTAGGTGCCTTCCAGCACGATCAGGCGATTGCACGACCCCAGGTTGTGCACCGCCTTCTCGCTGAGATGGAAGCCCTGCCGCTCGAAATGCGGCGCCAGCGCATCCAGCCGGTCGCGAACCATGACCACGGCGTGGTCGAATTCGGTGCGGCCGACGGCATGCAGCATGGCGTTCTCCGGGTGCGTCAGGCCAGCTGGCCGTGGCAATGCTTGTATTTCTTGCCGCTGCCGCACGGGCAGGGTTCGTTGCGGCCGACCTTGGGCAGCACATTGCGCACCGGCTGCGCCCCCTGCGGCTGGCCGTCATCGGCGAGCGCCTCGTCGTAGTCGGAGTGGTGGTACTGCACGTTCTGCACGTGCGATTGCGCCGCATCGGCCTCGGCCTGCTCGACCTGCTCGGCCGACTGCACCCGCACCGTCATCAGCACCCGCACCACGTCGTCGCGGATACGGTCCAACATGCCCGAGAACAGCTCGAAAGCCTCGCGCTTGTATTCCTGCTTGGGGTTTTTCTGGGCGTAGCCGCGCAGGTGGATACCCTGGCGCAGATAGTCCAGCGCCGACAGGTGCTCGCGCCAGTGCGTATCGATCGACTGGAGCATGATCGAACGCTCGAACTGCGCCCACGACTCGGCCCCGACCTGCTCCACCTTGGCGGTGTAGATCTGGCGCGCGGCCGCCACCACGCGCTCGAGCAGTTCCTCGTCGGTCAGGTTGGGCTCCTGCTCCAGCATGTCGGTCAGCGGCAGCTGGATGTGCCAGTCGCCCGCCAGCGCCTTTTCCAGCCCGGCGACGTCCCATTGCTCCTCGACCGATTCCTCGGGGATGAAGCCGCGGAACATTTCGGTCACGGCGGCATCGCGCAGGCCCTCGACGGTCGCGCCGATGGAAGCGGCCTCCAGCACCTCGTTGCGCTGCGAATACAGCACCTTGCGCTGGTCGTTGGCCACGTCGTCGTATTCGAGCAGCTGCTTGCGGATGTCGAAGTTGCGGCCCTCGACCTTGCGCTGGGCGGTCTCGATCGACCGGGTCACCATGCCTGCCTCGATGGGCTCGCCTTCGGGCAGCTTGAGGCGCTCCATGATGGCGCGCACGCGGTCGCCGGCGAAGATGCGCATCAGCGGATCTTCGAGCGACAGGTAGAAGCGCGACGAACCCGGGTCGCCCTGGCGCCCCGCGCGGCCGCGCAGCTGGTTGTCGATACGGCGCGATTCATGGCGTTCGGTGCCGATGATGCGCAGGCCGCCGGCCTCCTTGACGCGCTCGTTGAGCGGCTTCCACTCGGCACGCAGCGTCTGGATGCGCGCCTCCTTCTCGGCCTCGCTCAGCGCCTCGTTGGCGTGGATCAGGTCGACCTGCTTGTCGACACTGCCGCCCAGCACGATGTCGGTGCCGCGGCCGGCCATGTTGGTGGCGATGGTGATGTGGCCCGGCTTGCCCGCCTCGGCGACGATCTCCGCCTCGCGCGCGTGCTGCTTGGCGTTGAGCACCTCGTGCGGCAGCTTGGCCTGGCGCAGCAGGCCGGCCAGCAGCTCGGAGTTCTCGATGCTGGTGGTGCCCACCAGCACCGGCTGGCCGCGCTCGTGGCAATCGCGGATATCGTTGAGGATCGCCTGGTACTTCTCTTGCGTCGTCTTGAAGACCTGGTCGTTCTGGTCCTTGCGGACCATCGGCTTGTTGGTCGGGATGATGACGGTTTCCAGGCTGTAGATCTCCTGGAATTCGTACGCTTCGGTATCGGCGGTCCCGGTCATGCCCGACAGCTTGTCGTACATGCGGAAGTAGTTCTGGAAGGTGATCGAGGCCAGCGTCTGGTTCTCGTGCTGGATCTTGACGCCTTCCTTGGCTTCGACGGCCTGGTGCAGCCCGTCGGACCAGCGGCGGCCAACCATGAGGCGGCCGGTGAACTCGTCGACGATCACGACCTCGTCGTCCTGCACCACGTACTGCTGGTCGCGGAAGAACAGCGTATGGGCGCGCAATGCCACCATCATGTGGTGCATCAGGGCGATGTGGCGAGGATCGTAGAGGGATTCGCCTTCGGGCAGCAGGCCCACGCGCGTGAGGATTTTCTCGGCGCTCTCATGGCCGGCCTCGGACATGTAGACTTGCTGGCTCTTCTCGTCGACCCAGTAGTCGCCTTCGGGCTCGGGCTCGTGCGGCTTGGGTTCGGACGCCATGCGCTTGAGCAGCGGCGGCACCGCGTTCATGCGCACGTAGAGCTCGGTGTGGTCCTCGGCCTGGCCGGAAATGATCAGCGGCGTGCGCGCCTCGTCGATCAGGATCGAATCCACCTCGTCGACGATGGCGTAGGAGAGGCGGCGCTGGCGGCGGTCCTCGACCCGGTACTCCATGTTGTCGCGCAGGTAGTCGAAGCCGAATTCGTTATTGGTGCCGTACGTGATGTCGGCGGCGTAGGCGGCGATCTTCTCGTCGTTGGGCTGCTGCGGCACCACCACGCCGGTCGACATGCCCAGGAAGCGGTACAGCCGCCCCATCCACTCGGCGTCGCGCCGGGCCAGGTAGTCGTTGACCGTCACCACGTGCACGCCCTTGCCGGCGATGGCGTTCAGGTAGACCGGCAACGTGGCCATCAGCGTCTTGCCCTCGCCGGTACGCATTTCGGCGATCTTGCCGTTGTGCAGCGCGATCCCGCCCAGCATCTGGACGTCGAAGTGGCGCATGCCGAACACGCGCTTGCCGGCCTCGCGGACCACCGCGAAGGCTTCCGGCAGCAGATCGTCCAGTGACGTGCCCTGCTGGTGCCGGTCGCGAAACTCCTGAGTCTTTGCCGACAATTCCTCATCGGAAAGAGCCGAGATCTTGGACTCCAGGCTATTGATCTGACTTACCTGCTTGCGATATTCCTTCAGCAAGCGGTCGTTACGACTACCAATGAGTTTTTTGAGCAGAGAAACCATGCGTGTCGTTGGCGGCACCGGCCGGTTTGCGCCGCAACGGCGGCGGACAGGCCCGTGACTGGATTGTTGTTGTCTGGTTGAGCGGGCGAACCCGCTGGGAAACGATCCAGTTTAACGCACCTGGACCGCAACGGCCTGCCGTGCGCGCGGCGGCCCCGTCCGGCTCCGCGACGCGCCTTTTCAGCGGGTCGCGGAAGCCGCGGGCGCCACGGCCGGCGCCTGGGCCACGGTGGGCGGCGCCGTCTGCTGCGGCCCCAGGAACAGGCGCGGATCCAGCGGCTGGCCGGCCAGGCGCACCTCGAAATGCAGGTGCGGCCCGGTGGAGCGGCCGGACGACCCCACGCGGGCGATCTCCTGGCCGCGTTCGACCACGTCCCCCGCCTTGACCAGCAGGCGCGACGCGTGGGCGTAACGTGTGATCAGGCCGTTGCCGTGGTCGATTTCCACGCTGTTGCCGTAGCCGCTCTGGTATTTGGCCACCAGCACCACGCCCCCCGAGGCCGCCAGGATGGGCGTGCCGCTGGGCGCCGAGAAATCGAGCCCTTCATGCATGGCGTAGCGGCCCGTGACCGGGTTGCGGCGCCAGCCATACGAGGAACTGAGGTAGGGGTATTCCGTGATCGGCATGGCCGAAGGCACCAGCGCCTTGTCCGCGGAGCGGCGCGTCAGGGCGGCGTCCAGCAGCCGCAGGTTGTCGGCCTGCTGCGCCATGCGTACCTGGATCTCGTCGAGCTGCTGCGCCAGGTCGGCGGCCGTGGCCGGCGACGGCGGCTGCCGGTCGGTGAACAGGTCATCCATCACGTGCGTGGCTTCCTCGGGCATGCCCTGCAGCTGCGTGGCCAGTTCCGGGTCGGTATAGGCGACCCCGGCCACCTGGGCCACGCGCCGTCCCAGCCCGTCGATGCTGGCCAGCTTGGCCTGCAGCGTGCCGACCTTGGTGGCAAGCATGGTAACGTTCTCACGCACGAACGCTGTATCCCGGTCGGGGCTGACGGCCTGGGCGTAGGCAGGCCAATCGACCGCATAGGCGGCCGGAGCCGGCGGGGACATATAGCGTTGCACGGCGGCGCCCACGATGGCGGCGGTCACCAGGGTGGCGCCCACCAGCAACGCCAGGCGCCCGCCCCCGAGAGTGAAATGCCCTTCCCGCCCGGGCTGGGCATGCATAATCACGATCTTCAAGCTTGCATCCTGTTATTTGAGCCGGCATGGCCAGTCGAAACACATACCGTCCTCCGCGTTCTTCCACCAACCGCCCCGGCGACCGTAGCGCCCTGGGGTGGCTGGGTCATGACATGCGCGGCGCCGGCGTATTGGCCACGGCGCGCAAGCACCTGCAGATACAGCACGCCGTGGCGGCGGTCCTGCCGCCCGCGCTGGGCGCGCTGTGCGTGGTCGCCAAGCTGGAAAACCAGCAGCTGCAGCTGGCGGTGCCGGGCCCGGCCCACGCGGCCAAGCTGCGCCAGATGGCGCCGCGCATCGCCCAGACCCTGACAGAGCAAGGTTGGAACGTAAACGAAATCAGCGTCCGGGTGCAAGCCGGCATGCCGCGGCCAGGACAAAAAGCGCCGCGCCCGCCCAAGCTGGCCCAACCCCTGGGCTCGACCGCGCTGGACGCCTTCGAGACACTGCATCGGGGCTTGCGCCCCGGCCCCCTGGCCGACGCCGTGGCGCGGCTGCTGAAACACCACAAGAACCGCTGACGCGGGGCCGGCCAGCGGCCGGCAAACCGGGGACGCCTGGGCGTCCCCACCAAAAAGCCTATGGCCGCTCAGCGCGGCCATAGGGCGAAAACCGATATCGGCAAGGCCTGGTCAGGCCAGCTTCCATTCGTGCCGGAACGCCTGCGGCGCCGCGGCTTGGGATTCATACGTCACCAGCTCCCAGGCATCCTGCTGTTCGAGCAAGGCGCGGGCCAGCTGGTTGTTCAGGGCATGGCCCGATTTGTAGGCGACATAGCGCGCCACCAGCGGCTTGCCCAGCAGATACAGGTCGCCGATGGCGTCCAGGATCTTGTGCTTCACGAATTCGTCGTCGTAGCGCAGGCCGTCGCTGTTGAGCACCCGGAACTCGTCCATGACGATGGCGTTGTCCAGGCTGCCGCCGCGCGCCAGACCCATCGAGCGCAGGGCCTCGACCTCGTTGACGAAACCGAAAGTGCGCGCGCGCGCGATTTCACGCACGTACGAATGGGTGGCGAAGTCGATTTCGGCGAAATTGGCCGTGGAATCGATGGCCGGATGGCGGAAGTCGATCGAGAACGCCAGCGCGAAACCCTCGTGCGGCTCCAGCCGAGCCCACTTTTCGTTGCGGCCCTCGCCTTCGCGCACCTCGATGGGCTTCAACACGCGGATGAAGCGCTTGGGCGCATTCTGCTCGACGATGCCCGCCGAACGCAGCAGGTACACGAACGTGGCCGCGCTGCCGTCCATGATGGGCACTTCTTCGGCCGTCAGGTCGACATGCAGGTTGTCGATACCCAGGCCGGCCAGCGCCGACATCAGGTGCTCGACGGTCGAAACGCGCACATTGCCCTGCTGCAGCACCGACGCCATGCGGGTGTCGCCCACGCCGATGGCCGAGGCCGGCAGGTCCACGACCTGCGGCAAGTCCACGCGGTGGAAGACAATGCCGGTATTCGCCTCGGCCGGACGCAGGGTGAGTTCGACCCGGCGGCCCGAATGGACGCCAACGCCTGTCGTGCGTACGAGATTTTGAATACTGCGCTGTCGGAACATGACGACTCTATTATTCTTGCGAAAGCCGGAAATCTACCAATAGACACCGGCATAACCGGGCTATTGTAACCTCCGGGGAACAATGCTGCCAGCCGGGTCCCTTGCCAACAAAAGATACGTCCCTTTTATTGAAGAACAGGCGGACCGCTCCGACCCCGGCCCGCCGGGGAAAGGGCGGGCCGGAGTTGAGGGAGTTAGAGCCGCAGGACGGCTCTTGGTTCACTACGTCAATCGGCTTGCTTGCGCAGGAACGCCGGAATGTCGAAATGATCCATCCCGGAGCTTTCCAACGCGCGCACCTGGGCCGAAGCCTGGCTGCGCGGGTTGCGCATCACCGACGGCATGTCCAGCCCGCGGTAGTCGCCCTGCTGGCCAGCCAGCATGTTGCCCACCGGCATGTTGTCGGTGCCGGTGCGCAGCGCCTCGCTGGTGTGCTGCACCAGTTGCGGACGGACAGCCTCGCGGCCCAGGCCGGTGGCGACCACGGTGACGCGCAGCTCTTCACCCATCTGCTCGTCATAGGCGGTGCCGAAGATCACGGTCGCGTCGTCCGAAGCGTAGCTGCGGATCGTTTCCATGATTTCGCGCGTTTCGCGCATCTTCAGCGTGCGGCTGGCGGTGATGTTGACCAGCACGCCGCGCGCGCCGTTCAGGTCCACGCCTTCGAGCAGCGGGCAGGCGATCGCCTTTTCCGCCGCCACGCGCGCGCGGTCCGCGCCGCTGGCCGCGGCCGTGCCCATCATGGCCTGGCCCTGCTCGCCCATGATCGTCTTGACGTCTTCGAAGTCGACGTTGACGTTGCCCTCGACATTGATGATCTCGGCAATGCCCGCGCACGCGTTGTGCAGGATGTCGTCGGCCGCCTTGAAGCAGTCTTCCTGCGTGGCATCGTCGTCCATCAGCTCGTAGAGGTTCTCGTTGAGGACCACGATGAGCGAATGCACGTGCTTGCCCAGTTCGCCGATACCATCCTCGGCCATGCGCAGGCGCTTGTTGCCTTCGAAGGTGAACGGCTTGGTGACCACGCCGACGGTCAGGATGCCCAGCTCCTTGGCCACTTCCGCGACCACGGGGCCGGCGCCCGTGCCGGTGCCGCCACCCATGCCCGCGGTGATGAACACCATGTGCGCGCCGTTGAGCGCCGCGCGGATTTCCTCGCGCGCCGTCTCGGCCGAGGCACGGCCCTGCTCGGGCTTGGCGCCCGCGCCCAGGCCGGTGCGGCCCAGGCGGATCTGCACCGGCGCATTGGTAGCCGCCAGCGCCTGCGCGTCGGTATTGGCGCAAATGAAGTCCACGCCGCTGACACCGCTGCGAATCATATGCGCGACGGCGTTGCCGCCCGCGCCCCCAACGCCAACGACCTTGATTACGGTCCCCTTGGCGTTGTTCTCAAGCATCTCAAAGTTCATCATGATGACTCCCTCACAAGTCCGAATTGCAAATCACAAAAATTCCCCAACAACCTATCTTTTGTGAATCGCCTCAAAGCCGAAGCCGACCGTGGTCCGCAATGGGTTTGAGACGCCTCCCCTCTTCCGATGCGCCCGGCAATACCGCCGCCGCGCGCACCGAGGAACAGGCCCCGACCTGTCCCTTCCTGATCAGTTCATGAACCATTCCTTCATGCGCGCCAGCAGGGTCTTGAAGTTGCCGGTCTGCGCCGCCACCTTGCGGCCGCGCAGACGCTGCATGCGCGCTTCCTGCAGCAGGCCCATCACCGTCGAGAAGCGCGGGTTGCGCATCACGTCGGCCAGGCTGCCTTCATATTCGGGCACCGCCACGCGCACCGGCTTGAGGAACACGTCCTCGGCCAGCTCGATCATGCCGGGCATCTGCGCCGAGCCGCCGGTGAGCACCACCCCCGAGGCCAGCAGGTCCTCGTAGCCGGAGTCGCGCACCACCTGCTGGATCAGCGTGAACAATTCCTCGACGCGCGGCTCGATCACCGCCCCCAGCGCCTGGCGCTTGACCTGGCGCGGGCCGCGATCGCCCAGGCCCGGGACCTCGACGGCCTCGTCGGGACGCGCCAGCACCTGCTTGGCCACGCCGTAGCGCAGCTTGATTTCCTCGGCATCCGGCGTGGGCGTGCGCAGCATGGCCGCGATGTCGTTGGTGATCTGGTCGCCCGCGATCGGGATCACGGCCGTGTGCCGGATCGCGCCGCCGGTGAAGATGGCGACGTCGGTGGTGCCGCCGCCGATATCGACCAGCACCACGCCCAGCTCCTTTTCGTCGGCGGTCAGGCACGCCAGGCTGGAGGCCAGGGGCTGCAGGATCAGGTCCTGCACTTCCAGGCCGCAGCGGCGCACGCACTTGACGATGTTCTGCGCGGCGCTGACCGCCCCCGTGACGATGTGCACGCGCACTTCGAGACGCAGGCCGCTCATGCCGATGGGCTCGCGGATATCTTCCTGGCCATCGACGATGAACTCCTGCGTCAGCACATGCAGCACCTGCTGGTCGGTGGGGATGTTCACCGCCTTGGCGGTTTCGATCACGCGGGCGACGTCGGTGGCGGTGACTTCCTTGTCCTTGACGGCCACCATGCCGCTGGAATTGAAGCTGCGGATATGGCTGCCGGCGATGCCGGCGTAGACGTCGCGGATCTTGCAGTCGGCCATCAGCTCGGCCTCTTCGAGGGCGCGCTGGATGGAGTTGACCGTGGTCTCGATATTGACGACCACGCCCTTGCGCATGCCGCGCGATTCATGCTGGCCCAGGCCCAGCACTTCGAAGCGTCCCTCGGGCAAGATCTCGGCCACTACAGCCACCACCTTGCTGGTGCCGATATCGAGGGCGACGATAAGGTCCTTGATGTCACGGGTCATGGCGTTAGCGTTTCTTGGCAGGTTTCGATTTGGAATTTGATGCATGCTCGGGCGGCAGCGGCGCCAGCGCCAGAGCAAATCCGGTTGGGTAGCGCAGGTCGGCCTGCGTCACGGTGCGGCCTTCGAGCCGGCTGCTGACCACCGGCCAGGCCTGCACGAAGCGCTGGATGCGCGCGGCGAACGGCAAGGCGCCGGGCAGGCCGTGCGGATCGGGCGCATCGGCGCCCGGGTCGCGGCCCAGGTCCAGCTTCATGCCGTTGGACAGCGTCACGGCCCACGCATAGCGCGGGTTGAGCACCAGCTCGCGCACGTGCATGTCCAGCGGCGCGAACCAGCGCGCCAGCTCGGCGTAGCGCTGCACCACCAGGCTCTCCGTGCCTTCCGGCCCGGTGAAGTGCGGCAGCACCATGTCGTCGGCCAGCTCGCCCGTGTTGGCGGTGAACGCTTCGCCCCAGGTGTTGATCATCTGGTTCTCGTTCCACAGCGCCAGCGGCTGCTGCTCCTCGACGCGCACACGCAAGGTATTGGGCCAGATGCGCCGCACGGTGGCATGGCGCACCCAGGGCACCGACTCGAACGCCTCGCGCGCCTCGTCCAGGTCCACGGTAAAGAAATTGCCCCCGAAGCGCCCCGCGATCGCCGCGCGCACGGCGCCGGTCGATACGTAGTGCATCTCGGTCTCGGGCATGGGCTCGATCTCGATGGTCGCCAACGTGAAATAGGGACGCTGCGCCACCCACGCCACGCCGGCCAGCAGCATGGCGGCTACCGCCAGCACGGCCAGCGTGTTGGCGATCAGGTTGATGGTGCGAGCGTCGTTCCACACAGAGCGTCCCGTTCAATCTTGTCGCGCCGGGCTGCGCACTTTGCACGCCGCCTCGGCCAGGATGGCCACGCACAGGTCGGCATAGCTCATGCCCACCGCGCGCGCCGCCATCGGCACCAGTGAATGGCCGGTCATGCCGGGCGAAGTATTCATTTCCAGCAGCCAGGGCCGGTTCTCCCGGTCCAGGATGAAATCGACCCGGCCCCAGCCCTCGCAGCCCAGCGCGGCGTAGGCGCGCTCGGCGACGGCGGCGACTTCCGCGGCCACGTCCACCGGCAGGTCGGCCGGGCAGAAGTACTGGGTGTCGTCCGAGAAATACTTGTGTTCGTAGTCGTAGTTGCCGCCAGGCGCGACGATCTCGATCACCGGCAAGGCGCGCGCCGCGGCGCCCGAACCCAGCACGGCGACGGTCAGCTCGCGGCCCGTGATGAACTGTTCGGCCAGCACCTCGGCGTCGAAGCGCGCGGCCAGCTGGTAGGCCTCCTTCATGTCGGAATAGCCCACCACCTTGGTGATGCCGACGGTCGAGCCCTCGTGCGGCGGCTTGAGAATCAGCGGCAGGCCCAGGCGATCGGGCACCAGGCGCAGCTCGCTGTCGCGGCCCAGCACCTCGAAGGCCGGCGTGGGCAGGCCGTGCTGCAGCCACACCCGCTTGGTCATGATCTTGTCCATCGACAGGCTGGAAGCCAGCGGCCCGCTGCCGGTGTAGGGAATGCCCAGCAGTTCCAGCGCCCCTTGCAGCGTGCCGTCCTCGCCATAGCGGCCGTGCAGGGCGATGAACACGCGCTCGAAACCCGCCTCGGCCAGGTCCGCCAGGCTGCGCTCGCCGGTGTCGAACAGGTGGGCGTCCACGCCCGCGCTCAGCAGGGCCGCGTGCACGCCCTTGCCGGACATCAGCGACACTTCCCGTTCGGCCGAACGGCCGCCGTACAACACGCCGACTTTGCCGAATTGCTTGCTCATGCCAGTTCTCCCACAAGGGCCGGCGTCTTGCTGATCGAGCCTGCTCCCATCACCACCACGACGTCGCCGTCGCGCACGAAATCGAGAATCGCCTGCGGCAATTCGCCCACGTCCTCGACGAATACCGGCTCGACCTTGCCCGCCACGCGCAGCGCGCGCGACAGGGCGCGGCCGTCGGCCGCCACCAGCGGCGCTTCGCCGGCCGCGTAGACCTCGGTCAGCAGCACGCCGTCGGCCGCGCCCAGCACGCGCACGAAGTCCTCGAAGCAGTCGCGCGTGCGGGTGTAGCGGTGCGGCTGGAACGCCAGCACGATGCGCCGCCGCGGCCAGGCGCCGCGCGCCGCGGCCAGCGTGGCCGCCATTTCGACCGGATGATGGCCGTAGTCGTCGATCAGGGTGAAGGTGCCGCCGCCATGCGCGGCCGGCACCGGCAGATCGCCCCATTGGGTAAAGCGCCGCCCCACGCCCTTGAAGGCCGCCAGCGCCTCGCAGATGGCGGCATCGTCCACGCCCAGTTCGGTGGCCACGGCGATGGCCGCCAGCGCATTGCGCACGTTGTGCAGGCCGGGCAGGTTCAGCTCGACCTGCAGCGCGGGCAGCACCACGTCGCGGTCGCGCCGCTGCACCGTGAAGCGCATGCGCGTGCCGTCGGCCTGCACGTCCTGCGCGCACACCTGCGCCTCGGGATTGAGCCCGTAGGTGGTGATCGGCCGCGACACGAACGGCATGATCTCGCGCACGTTGGCGTCGTCCGCGCAGAGAATGGCGCTGCCATAGAACGGCAGGCGCTGGGTGAATTCGATGAAGGCGCTCTTCAGGCGCGCCACGTCGTGGCCGTAGGTGTCCATGTGATCGGCGTCGATGTTGGTCACGATGGCCATCACCGGCAGCAGATTCAGGAACGAGGCGTCCGACTCGTCGGCCTCGACCACGATGTACTCGCCCTGGCCCAGCCGCGCGTTGGCGCCGGCCGAGGTCAGCCGCCCGCCGATCACGAAGGTCGGATCGAGGCCGCCGGCCGCCAGCACGCTGGCCACCAGGCTGGTCGTGGTGGTCTTGCCATGCGTGCCCGCGACGGCGATGCCGCGCTTCAGGCGCATCAGTTCGGCCAGCATCACGGCGCGCGGCACGACCGGGATGCGCGCGGCGCGCGCGGCCAGGACCTCCGGGTTGTCGCCGGCCACGGCGGTCGAGGTGACGATGGCGCCGGCGCCGGCCACGTTGGCGCGGTCGTGCCCGATGGCGATGCGCATGCCCAGCTCGGCCAGGCGACGCGTCACGGCGGATTCGTTCAGGTCGGAACCGCTGATGGTATAGCCCAGGTTGAGCAATACCTCGGCAATGCCGCTCATGCCCGAGCCGCCGATGCCGACGAAATGTATATGTTGGATGCGATGTTTCATGATGCCCGCCTCGCTGCCTGCTCGCAAACGTCGGCGATATGGGCCGCGGCGCGCGGCAGCGCATGCGTGCGCGCCCGGGCGGCCACGGCCTGGAGTTCTTCTCGGGTACGCTGGCCCAGCCATTGCGCCAGCCACTGCGGCGTCAGGGTGGCTTGCGGCTGCAGCCAGGCGGCCTGCGCATCGCTCAGAAAGCGCGCGTTGGCGGTCTGGTGGTCGTCGATGGCGTGCGGAAACGGTACGAACAGGGCGGCCACTCCGGCCGCCGCCACTTCCGACACGGTCATGGCGCCGGCGCGGCAGATCAACACATCGGCCTGGGCCATGGCGCCGGCCATGTCGTCGATGAAGGCGCGGCAGTCGGCCTGCACACCCGCCTGCGCATAGGCCTGCTGCAAGGCGGGCAGATGCTGTTCGCCCGCCTGGTGCACGACCTGGGGCCGCGCCTGCGCGGGCAGCAGCGCCAGCGCCTGCGGGACGGTGGTGTTCAGCGCATGCGCGCCGAGGCTGCCGCCGACCACCAGCAGGCGCAACGCGCCGTCGCGGCCGGCATAGCGTTCGGCCGGCTCGGGCAGCGCGCACAGGTCGGCGCGCACCGGGTTGCCCAGCGCCTCGCCACGCGGCAGCACGCCGGGAAAACCGCTGAGCACGCGACGCGCCAGCCGGGCCAGCCAGCGGTTGGCCGTGCCGGCCACGGCGTTCTGTTCGTGCACGACCAGCGGCGTGCGGCGCAGCGCGGCCATGACGCCGCCCGGGAATGCCACATAGCCGCCCATGCCCAGCACCACGTCCGGCCGGATATCGGCCAGCCTGCGCCAGGCCTGCGCGCAGGCGCGCGCCAGCAGGAACGGCAGTTTCACCAGCGCGGCCGCGCCGCGGCCGCGCACGCCCTGGAAGTGCAAGGGAACCAGTTCGATGCCGCGCGGGGGCACCAGCCGGCCTTCCATCTTGTCTGGATTGCCCAGCCACAGCACGCGCCAGCCGCGCTCGCGCAGCACTTCGGCCACCGCCAGGCCCGGCATGATGTGCCCGCCCGTGCCGCCGGCCATGATGAGGATGGTCGGTGCGCTCATACCCGCCCTCCCCGCATCATGACGCGATTCTCGACGTCCACGCGGATCAGCATCGCCAGCGCGCACAGGTTCATGACGATCCCCGAGCCGCCGTAGCTCATCAGCGGCAGGGTCAGGCCCTTGGTGGGCAGCAGGCCCAGGCACACGCCCATGTTGATGAAGGCCTGCACGCCCACCCACATGGCCACGCCGTGCGCCACCAGTCCGGCGAACGTGCGCTCCATCGCGATGGCCTGCCGGCCGATGTCGAAACCACGGTAGACGATGATCGCGAACAGCGCGATCACCAGCATGACGCCGGCGAACCCCAGTTCCTCGCCCACCACGGCCATCAGGAAGTCGGTATGGGCCTCGGGCAGGTAGTGCAGTTTCTCGACGCTGGCGCCCAGGCCCACGCCGAACCACTCGCCGCGCCCCAGGGCGATCAGCGAATGCGACAGCTGGTAGGCGCTGCCGTAGGCGTTGGCCTCGTTCCAGGGGTCCAGGTAGGCGAACAGGCGCGCGCGCCGCCACGGCGACACCCAGATCAGCATCAGGAAGGTGCCCACCAGCACGGCCAGCAGGCTGCTGAAATACTTACCGTTGATGCCGCCCAGGAACAGGATGCCGATGGCGATCGCCACGATCACCATGAACGCGCCCAGGTCCGGCTCCAGCAGCAGCAGCATGCCCACGCCCCCCAGCGCGCAGGCCATCGGCAGGAAGCCGCGCGAGAACGCCTGCATGTGCTCCTGCTTGCGCACGGTGTAGTCCGCGGCATAGAGCAGGGCGGCCAGCTTCATCAATTCGGAGGGCTGGAAATTCAGCGGCCCCAGCGGGATCCAGCGATGCGCGCCGTTGACCTCGCGGCCGATGCCGGGAATCAGCACCGCCACCAGCAGGACCAGCGCGAACATGAACAGCGGCACGGCCAGGCGCTGCCACACCCGGATCGGCACGCTCAGCACGACGGCGCCGGCCAGCAGGCCGGCCGTCAGGAACAGGCCGTGGCGGATCACGAAGTAATAGCGGCCGTAGGAGGCATAGCGCGGCCCGTCGGCCAGCGCGATGGAGGCCGAATACACCATCAGCAAACCCAGCAGCAGCAGGGTCGCCGCCGCGACGATCAGCGGCATGTCGTAATTGCGCATGCGCGTGCGGCCAGGCCGTACGGCATTCACGCTGGCGGTGAGTTCGGCGAACAGGCTCATGCCACCTCCCCCCGGTCGAGCGCGAGTTCCTGCACTTCCTCGGCGAATACTTCGCCGCGATGCGGGTAGTTGCGGAACATGTCGAAGCTGGCGCAGGCCGGCGACAACAGCACGGCATCGCCGGGCTGCGCCAGTTCGGCGGCGCGGCGCACGGCCTCGCGCATGTCGGCGGCCGCCACGCAAGGAACGCCGGTCGGTTCGAGCACCTTGCCGATGGCCGCCCCGTCGACGCCGATCAGCACCACGGCGCGCGCGTGGCGGCGCACCACCGGCACCAGCGGCGAGAAATCCTGGCCCTTGCCCTGTCCGCCGGCGATCAGCACGACCTGCTGGCCCAGCCCTTCCAGCGCGGCCACGGTGGCGCCCACGTTGGTGCCCTTGCTGTCATTGATGTAGTCGACATCGCCGACCGAGCGCACCAGTTCGGCGCGGTGCGGTTCGCCGGCGTAGTCGCGCAGGGTGCGCAGCATCGGCCCCCAGCCCAGGTCGAGCGAGCGGGCCAACTGCATCGCGGCCAGGGCATTGAGGGCATTGTGCACGCCGCGGATGCGCAGCGCATCGACCGGCATCAGGCGGCTCATGCGGCCGCCGGCGCGGGTAGGCGGCGGCGCGTCCTTCTTGCGCCGCGGCGCCGGCGCCGGCTCGTCGAAATCGTTGGGCTCGCAGGCGGTCAGCCACGCCACGCCCTGCCCCAGCTCCAGGCCCATGTCGCCCACCAGGGCGGGCACGTCGCGGCCGAAACTGCGTACGTTCAAGGCTTGCAGGCTCTCGACCATGGCGACCGTCAAGGGATCGTCGCGGTTGACGATGGCCAGGCGCGCCGGCTTGAGGATGCGGGCCTTGGCCTGCGCATAGGCCTGCATGTCGCCGTGCCAGTCGAGGTGGTCCTGGGTCACGTTCAGCACCGCCGCGGCGTCGGGCGTCAGCGTCCGCGTGGTTTCCAGCTGGAAGCTGGAGAGCTCCAGCACCCATACCTGCGGCAAATCGTCCTGGTCCAGCGCCTCCATCAGCGCGGCCAGGGCGGCGGGGCTGATATTGCCGGCCGCGCGCGCGCTCATCCCGCCCGCCTCGATCAGCTGCCGGGTCAACGCGGTGACCGTGGTCTTGCCATTGGTGCCGGTAATCGCCAGCACGCGCGGACGATATTCGCGGGATTCGGCCAGGCCAGCCAGCGCGCGGGCGAACAGCTCGATCTCGCCCACCACTTCCACGCCGCGCTCGCGTGCCTGCTCCAGCAGTTCGCGCGTGGGCGACTCGTGCGGCACCAGGCCCGGGCTCAGCACGATCTGCGCCACGCCATCGAGCAGCTCGGCGGGAAACTGCTCGCCGCAGCCCAGCCGGTATTCGACCGTGGCATCGGCCAGCGCCGCCTGCAGCGCGGCCAGCCCTCCCGGTTGCGCGCGGGTGTCCGCCACGCGCAGGGGCGAACCCTGGCGGGCGCACCAGCGCGCGGCGGCCACGCCCGTCTCGCCCAATCCGAGGATCAGGACGAGCGGTGCGGCGGCACGGGAGGTTTCAGTGGTATTCATCGCAACTTCAGTGTGGAAAGGCCGATCAGCACCAGCATCATGGTGATGATCCAGAATCGCACGACAACCTGGGTTTCCTTCCAGCCGCCCACCTCGAAATGGTGATGCAGCGGCGCCATGCGGAATATCCGCCGGCCCTGGCCGTACTTGCGCTTGGTGTATTTGAACCAGGTGACCTGCACCATGACCGAAAGGGTTTCGACCACGAACACGCCGCCCATGATGAAGAGCACGATTTCCTGGCGCACGATCACCGCGATGGTGCCCAGCGCGCCGCCCAGCGCCAGCGCGCCGACATCGCCCATGAACACCTGCGCCGGGTAGGCGTTGAACCACAGGAACGCCAGGCCCGCGCCGCCGATGGCGGCGCACAGCACCATCAGCTCGGCCGCGCCGGGAATGTACGGGAACAGCAGGTACTTGGAATAATCGACGCGGCCGACCACGTAGGCAAAGATGCCCAGGGCGCTGCCGACCATGACCGTGGGCATGATGGCCAGGCCGTCCAGGCCGTCGGTCAGGTTGACGGCGTTGCTGGTGCCGACGATGACGGCCCACGTCAGGGCCACGAAGCCCAGCACGCCCAGCGGATAGCTGACTGACTTGAAGAACGGCACGATCAGGTCGGCCCGGGTGGGCAGCGGCATGGTGAACCCGCTGCCCACCCATGCCTTGAAGAGCGGCCACAGTTCGGTATTGGCGGGCGCCGAAACGGCGAAGGCCAGATACACGGCGGCGACCAGTCCGATGGTCGCCTGCCAGAAGAATTTCTGCCGGGCCGGCATGCCTTCGGGGTCGCGGTAGACGACCTTGCGATAGTCGTCCATCCACCCGATCCAGCCAAAGCCGAACGTCACCAGCAGCACCACCCAGACGAAGCGGTTGGTCCAGTCCGCCCACAGCAGCGTGCTGATGGCGATCGCGATCAGGATGAGCGCGCCGCCCATGGTCGGCGTGCCCGTCTTGACCAGGTGCGATTCGGGGCCGTAGGCGCGCACGGCCTGGCCGATCTTCATTTCGGTCAGGCGGCGGATCACGCGCGGCCCGGCCACCAGGCCGATCAGCAGCGCCGTCGCGCACGCCAGCACGGCGCGCAGCGTGATGTACTCGAATACGCCAATGGCGCGCACATCGTCGGACAGCCACCGGGCGATTTCAAGCAGCATGCTTGTCCCCCTGCCCCGAAGGCGCCTGATTGTTGCCGCTGAAAGCCGTCACTACCCGCTCCATGCGCATAAAGCGCGAACCCTTGATCAAAATGCTGGACGGGCGCAGGCCGCGCAACGCGGCCACGACTTCGTCAACCGATGCGCAGGCGCGCGCCGCCGGACCGAATGCGCTTGCGGCATCCCGGCTGGCCTCGCCTAGCGTGAGAAGCGCGTCGATGCCATGCTCGCGCGCGTAATCGCCCACCTCGCGGTGCATGGCGGGCCCGTTGTCCCCGACTTCGCCCATGTCGCCAAGCACCAAGGCGCGCGGCGCGGGCAGCCGCGCCAGCACATCGATGGCGGCGCGAGCCGAGTCAGGATTGGCATTGTAGGTGTCGTCGACGAGCACGGTTCCGTCACTCATTTGCCGATGCTGCATACGCCCGGCGACGGCCTGGAAACCGGCCAGCGCCGCGATGCAGGCATGCAGGGGCGCGCCGGCCGCCAGACCGCAGGCGATCGCCGCCAGCGCGTTGCGCAGGTTGTGCAGGCCGGGCACGGGCAGGTCCAGCTCGGCGCTGCCGGCCGGGGTCACCACGCCGCATTGCGTGCCGTGCGGCTGCGTCACGATACGCTCGGCGTAGACATCCAACCCAGGCTGCAGGCCGAAGCGCAGCACCCGGCGCGCGCCCGCCAGCTTGTCCCAGACAGGGGCATAGGGCTCGTCGCCCGGATAGACGGCCACGCCATCCTCGGGCAAGGCGCCGATGACCGCGCCATTCTCGTGCGCCACCGCCTCGACGGTATGCATGAACTCCTGGTGCTCGCGCTGGGCATTGGTCACCAGCGCAACCGTCGGCGCCGACATCGCGGCCAGGCGCTCGATCTCGCCGGGGTGGTTCATGCCCAGCTCGAAAACGGCAGCGCGATGCCGCGCGCGCAGGCGCAGCAGGGTCAGCGGCACGCCGATCTCGTTGTTGAAGTTGCCGGCTGTCGCCAGGCGGCCGTCGTCGCCCTGCCACTGCGCCAGGATGGCGGAAATCATTTCCTTGGTGGTGGTCTTGCCATTGCTGCCCGTCACGGCGATCACCGGCAGCGTGAAGCCGGAACGCCAGGCCGTGCCCATGCGGCCCAGCGCGGCCAGCGTATCGCCCAGCACCAGTTGGGGCAGCGACACATCGGGCACGGGATGCGCCACCACGGCGGCGCAGGCGCCGGCCGACTGCGCCTGCCGCAGATAGTCGTGGCCGTCGAAGTTTTCGCCCGACAGGGCCACGAACAACTCGCCGCGGCCGATGCGGCGCGTATCGGTCGACACCGTGCCCACATGCGGCAGCAGCAGCGCCAGCCGGGCCCATTGGCGATCGTCGAACGGCAGCTTGCGGCCGCCGATGTCCTGGTACGTTTCGTGCCCCTTGCCGGCCAGCAGTACCACGTCGTCGGGCGCGGCGCTCCAGAGCGTCTGCATGATGGCCAGGGCGCGGTCCGGCTGCACCGTCGCGCGCAGGCCGGCGGGAATGCCGGCCAGGATCTGGTCGATGATGTCCTGCGCCGACTCGCCGCGCGGATTGTCGCTGGTGACCACCACCCGGTCGGCCCGCTCGACCGCGATACGGCCCATTTCGGGACGCTTGCCGGGGTCGCGCTCGCCGCCGCAGCCAAACACGCACACCAGGCGTCCGCCGCGCGCCTGCGCCACCGGGCGCAAGGCGGTCAACGCGCGCGCCAGGGCGTCGGGCGTGTGGGCGTAATCGACCACCACCAGCGCGCCTTGGGCTCCCGCGGTCAGGTGCTGCAGCGGCACCGGCGCCACCGCCTGCAGGCGGCCGTCGACCGGCGAAATCGCCGCCAGCTCGCGCGCGATCTGCGGCAGCGGCCAGCCCAGCTTGCTCAGCGCGCCGGCCACCAGCAGCAGATTCGAGATATTGTGCTGGCCGAGCAGGCGCGTGACGATCTGCGCCTCGCCGTCGGGCAGCGCCAGCGTGAACACCTGGCCATGCGCGGTGGCCTGCAGGTCGCGCGCGTGGACGTCGGCCGGCGCGCCTTGCAGCGAATAGCCGGTCTTCAGCGCGGCCGGCAGCGATGCCAGCAAGCGTTCGCCGGCGGGATCGTCGGCGTTGATCACGGCGGCCTGCAGGTCCGGCCATTGGAACAGCGCCGCCTTGGCCTGCTCGTAGCGCTGCATGGTGCCGTGGTAATCGAGATGATCGCGTGTCAGGTTGGTAAAACCCGCCACCGCGATGCGGATATGGTCCAGCCGGCCCTGCTCGATGCCGATTGACGAGGCCTCCAGGGCCACCGCACGCGCGCCCGCGTCGCGCATGCGCGCCAGCGTGCGGTGCATGGTCAGCACATCCGGCGTGGTCAGGCTGCCGCCCAGCGACTGGCCGTCGGGCAGCAGCGCGCCCAGGGTGCCGATGCTGCCGCACGGCTTGCCCATGCGCGTGAGCACCTGCGCCAGCCATTGGGTGCACGAGGTCTTGCCGTTGGTGCCGGTTATCGCCACCACGCTGAGGTCCTGCGACGGACGGCCATACCAATCGTCGGCCAGCCCGCCAAGCAAGGTGCGCAGTTGCGCGACCGGGCGCGCCGGCGCGCCCGCGGGCGCGGCCGGCGCGCCTTCGGTTTCGTACAGGATGGCGCTGGCGCCGCGCGCCAGCGCCTGGTCCATGAACTGGCGGCCATCGCTGGCCAGGCCGGGGCAGGCGACGAACACATCGCCCGGCTCGACCTCGCGCGAATCCAGGCGCAGGTCGGCCGTCGGCGCGACGCACCCACGCAGCCACGCCAGCGCCTGGTCCAGGTGCTGGCGTTGCGCGGCGCTCAGGCGATTCACCGGGTTCATCGCGCGCCCTCCGGATTGCCGGCCACGATGGTCGATTCGAACGGCGCGTCGGGCTGCACGCCCATCAACCGCAGGCTGCCGCCGACGATGCGCGAGAACACCGGCGCGGCAATGGCGCCACCGTAATATCCACCCACCTGCGGCTCGTCGATCGAGACCGCCACCACGATCTTGGGATTGGAAACGGGCGCAAAACCCACGAACGAACTGCGGTGGCGCTGGGCGCTGTATTTTCCATCCACGATCTTGCGCGCGGTGCCGCTCTTGCCGGCCACCCGATAGCCCTGCACCTGGGCGCGCTTGGCCCCGTCGGGCCCGGCGGCGGCTTCCAGCATGGCGCGCACGGTCGCGGCAGTCCTGGGGTTGTAGACCCGCACGCTGGTGGGCGCGCTTTCGCGCTTGACCAGCGTCAGCGACACCATGTCGCCATCGCGCGCGAAAACCGTGTAGGCACGGGCCACCTGCAGCAAGGACACGGACAGGCCGTAGCCGTACGCCATGGTGGCCTTTTCGATCAGGCGCCAGCGGTCCCACGGACGCAGGCGGCCGGGCGCGGCGCCGGGAAAGCCCAGCTGGGGCGCCTGCCCGAGCCCCAGCCCGGTGAACAGGTCCCACATCTCGCGCGACTGCAGCTTCTCGGAGATCATGGTCATGCCGATGTTGCTGGACTTCAGCAACACGCCTGCCAGATCCAGCGTGCCGTTGCGGCTGACATCGCTGATCGTGCTGCCCTGGTACTGAAAGCGGCCGTTGCCCGTCTCGAACATGGTCGAGGTCGAGATGCGGCCCAGATCCAGCGCCAGCGCGGCCGTGAACGGTTTCATGATCGAACCCGGCTCGAACGTATCGGTGATCGCCTGGTTGCGCAGGGTCGAGACCTGGAAGGTCTCGCGATGGTTCGGATCGAACGAAGGCAGGTTGACCAGCGCCAGGACCTCGCCGGTATGCACGTCGATCACCACCGCCGTCGCGCTCTTGGCCTGGTGCGCGACGCGCGCGTCCTGCAGCTCCTTGTACACCAGGTACTGCAGGCGCGTATCGATGGACAGGCGCAGATCGCGGCCGTCGACCGGCAGGGTCACCGCCTGCACGTCCTCGATGACGCGCCCCAGGCGATCCTTGATGACGCGGCGCGAGCCCGCCTGGCCCGACAGTTGCTGGTTGAACGTCAGCTCGACGCCCTCCTGCCCCTGGTCCTCGACATTATTGAAGCCCACGATGTGGGCCGTGACCTCGCCTTCCGGGTAGTAGCGGCGCGACTCCGGCTGCTGGTGGATCCCGGGCAGGGCCATTTGCTTGACCTTGTCGGCGACGTCCATCGGCACCTGGCGCTTCAGGTAGACGAAATTACGGTCCTCGTCGGCCAGCCGGCGGCGCAGCTCGGCCACCGGCGTCTGGAGCAATTGCGCCAGCGCGGCCACCTGTTCGGGCGGGATCGCCTTGGCGTCTTCGGGAATCGCCCAGATGGCGCGCGCCGGCACGCTCGATGCCAGCACCACGCCATTGCGATCCAGGATCTTGCCGCGCGTGGCGGACAAGGTCAGCGTGCGCTCGTAGCGGCGCTCGCCCTGCTGCTGCAGGAACTCGGTCGACAGGCCCTGCAGGAACAGGGCGCGCCCGGCCAGCACGACAAATCCGCCGAACAGCAGTATCAGCACCAGGCGGGCGCGCCACATGGGCAACTGCCCGCGCAGCACGGGGTTGTCGAAGAAAGGCACCCGCCTCACTGGACGCCTCCGGCGGGCTGATTCATATAGAGCGTGCGGTCGGGGACGATCGGAATCATCTTCAGATCGTCACGCGCGGCACGGTCGATGCGGGCGTTGCGTGCCAGCTCGGCCCGCTCCAGCTGCAGGCGGCGCCAGTTCGTATCGAGATCGCGCGCCTCGGCCTGGCTGCGCCCCAGCTCGATGAAGAGCTGGCGCGACTGGTAGCGGCTGGTGACCAGGGAAATGGCCGACAGCATCAGCAACGCGGCGACGATGAGACTGGTGCGCCCCATTAGTGACGCCTCCCCTTGGAACCGGCACGCGCGCCGCGCACCGGCTCGCCGGGCACCCGGCCGGCCTTGACGAAACCCGCCCCGCCGCCAGGCGGCAGCGGTTCGCCGGTACGTTCGGCCACCCGCAGGATGGCCGAGCGGGCGCGCGCATTGCCGGCGACCTCGGCATCGTCGGCGACGACCTTGCCCAGCGAGCGGACCAGCGGTTGCGGCAATTCGCTTTCACGCAGGGGCAGGCGCGCGTGCGCGGCTGCCGGACGAGCCGCCGCCGCGATGCACTGCTTGACCATGCGATCTTCCAGCGAATGAAAACTGATCACCGCCAACCTCCCCCCCGGGGCAAGCAGGTCTAGAGCTGACGCGAGGGCGCGAGCGAGCTCTTCGAGTTCCCGATTGATGTAAATCCGTAGAGCCTGAAAGGTGCGTGTGGCCGGATGCTGCCCCTTTTCGCGCGTGCGGACGGCGCCGGCGACGCACTCGGCAAGCTGGAGCGTGGTGTGCAGCGGCCGTGTTGCGCGGCAAGCAGCAATCGCTTTTGCAACCTGAAAAGCAAACCGTTCTTCGCCATAATCTGCTATGACCTCCCGCATCTCATCCACGCTGGCTTGCGCCAGCCAATCCGCCACCGTGGGGCCGCGGGTCGTATCCATCCTCATGTCGAGGGGACCGTCCCGCATGAACGAAAACCCCCGTTCGGCATCGTCAATCTGGGGCGATGACACGCCCAGATCCAGCATCACGCCATCGACCTGCCCGATGCCGCGCGCCGTCAATTCCTCGGCCATGGTGGCAAAGCCGCCATGCACCACTTCCACCCGGCCATCGCCGGCGGCCAGTTCCCGCGCCGCCGCGATCGCCTGGGGATCCTTGTCGAACACCACCAGGCGCGCCTGCGCGCCCAGCCGGGCCAACAGCGCGCGGCTGTGTCCGCCGCGGCCGAAGGTGCCGTCGACGAAGACGCCGCGCTGCAGGCGCGTGGCCGCATCCGGCCCCGGCTCGCCGGCCTGACGGTGGGCGCCCTTGCCGCCGAAATCCGGCAGCACCAACGCGTCAACCGTCGGCTCCAGCAGCACGGGCCGATGTTCGAATTCCATATCCGGCTTCAGAACGAAAACTGATTCAACACATCCGGCATTCCCTGAGCCAGGTCCTCTGCCTCTCGGCGGGCCAGGGAAGCGGCATCCCAGAGCTCGAAGTGCGCGCCCATACCGAGCAGCATCACATCGCGCGTCATACCGGAAGCGTTGCGCAGCTCAGGAGCGATCAGGACCCGACCCGAACCGTCGATGTCCACGTCCTGCGCGTTGCCCAACAGCAGACGCTGCAGCGCACGCGCCGACATGGGAAACGCAGCGATCTGCGCGCGCTTCTCTTCCCACTCGGGACGCGGATACACCAACAGGCAGCCATCGGGATGACGGGTCAGGGTCAACCGGCCTTCGGCACGGTCCATGAGCGCGTCACGATGCCGGGTCGGAATCGAGATCCGCCCCTTGGCATCCAACGTGAGTGCGCTGCTTCCCTGGAACACCCGTTTGCCCCACTTAGTTGCACAAATTCCTACTTTTTCCCACTCTACGGGAAGCAACACCATGGGTCAAGGGCGTGGTTGCAATTTTTTCAATCACAACAAGGACTTAGAGCCAATTGTAAAAATGGCGTGTAGAAAACTTGCTGATAAATCAGCAGCTTGCGCGGACAATTAAATGTCATTCATCAGAAGTGGGGCCCGGAAGCGTGTTTTCATTGTTTTACGTAGGGCGCCGTAAGCCAGCCGGCCGGAATCCGGCCGGCTGTCATGAAAATGCAGTGCAGAGCAGATCTATAGGCCGGATTCTGTACGCCGGGTTTCCCCGGCGGGCAATCATTCCTCTTGGCGAGCCATTGCTGGACCGCTCTAGCCACCTACCCGCATGCTTGGACGGAGCCGCCCTTCCCGGCCTTACGGCCGTACGCATGCCTATTTGGTGTTGCTCCGGATAGAGGTTGCCGCGTTTCACCCTGCCATGCCGCCGCCCGTTGCCGGACGGCGCGGCACGGAGATGGCCGTGCCGGTGCGCGCCAGGCGCGCCCTCATGACAGACTCGTCTCTGTGGCCCTGTTCCTCGGCTTTTCCGGCGGGCAAGCCCGCCAGCGTCGCCGGACGGCCGTTAGCCGCTATCCCGCCCTGTGGAGTCCGGACCTTCCTCGAAGGATTTGCATCCCCGCGATTGCCCGATCTGCCCTGCGGACGGCATTTTAATACAGCCGGCGCCCCGGCTCCCGGCCGCGCCCTGCCCGTCCCGCGCGTTCCTGCGACAATACAGGCCAATACGCATCATTCTGTCTGTCCATGGCCCTCGCTTCCCTTATTACGCTTACCGACGTTCAACTGGCCTACGGCCATCACCCCTTGCTGGACCACGCCGATTTCGCCATCCAGGAAGGCGAGCGCATCGGCCTGATCGGGCGCAACGGCGCCGGCAAGTCCTCGCTGCTGCGCCTGCTCGATGGCCGCACTGTGCCCGATGACGGCGACATCGCGCGCAGCTCGGGCCTGCGCGTGGCCACGGTCGAGCAGGAACCCGAACTGGATGAAACCGGCACGGTGTTCGACGTCGTGTGCGACGCCCATGCCCATCCCGAAGACTGGCAGCGGCCGGCGCGAGTGAGGGCGGCACTCGAACGCCTGGGCCTGCCGGCCGAGGCGGCGATCGCCAGCCTGTCCGGCGGCATGCGCAAGCGCGTCGCGCTGGCGCGCGCCCTGGTCGACGAACCCGACCTGCTGCTGCTGGACGAACCGACCAACCACCTGGACTTCGACGGCATCGCGTGGCTGGAAGCCATGCTGCGCAACTGGAAGGGCGCGGCCGTCATCATCACCCACGACCGGCGCTTCCTCGACGCGGTGGCGACCCGCATCGTCGAACTCGACCGCGGCCGCCTGCTCAGCTTTCCCGGCAACTTCTCGCAGTGGCAGGAACGCAAGGCGCAGTGGCTCGAAGCCGAGCGCCTGGAGCAGGCCCGCTTCGACAAGCTGCTGGCACAGGAAGAGGTCTGGATCCGCAAGGGCATCGAAGCGCGCCGCACCCGCAACGAAGGCCGCGTGCGCCGGCTCGAACAGCTGCGCGTCGAACGCGCCGAGCGCCGCGAACGCGTCGGCAACGTCAACCTGGCGCTGGCCCAAGGCCAGCGTTCGGGCAAGCTGGTCGCCGAACTCAAGGACGTCGGCAAGGCGTTCGGCGACAAGGTCGTGGTGCGCGACTACTCGACTACCATCCTGCGCGGCGACCGCATCGGCATCGTCGGTCCCAACGGCGCGGGCAAGACCACCCTGCTCAAGCTGCTGCTCGGCGAACTGCCGCCCGACAGCGGCACGGTACGCCAGGGCAGCAACGTCTCGGTAGCCTATTTCGACCAGATGCGCGCCCAGCTCGACGAGAACGCGACGCTGGTGGACATCATCAGCCCGGGCAGCGAGTGGGTGGAGATCGGCGGCGCGCGCAAGCACGTGATGAGCTATCTCGGCGACTTCCTGTTCTCGCCGGCCCGCGCCGGCTCGCCCGTCAGCAGCCTGTCCGGCGGCGAGCGGGCCCGCCTGTTGCTGGCGCGCCTGTTCGCGCGCCCGGCCAACGTGCTGGTGCTCGACGAACCCACCAACGACCTGGACATCGAAACGCTGGAGCTGCTGGAAGAACTGCTGCAGGAGTACGCCGGCACGGTACTGCTGGTCAGCCACGACCGGGCTTTCCTGAACAACGTCGTCACGCAGACCATCGCCGCCGAAGGCGACGGCCGCTGGCGCGACTACGTCGGCGGCTACGACGAATGGCAGGCGCAACGGCCCGCCCAGCCTGTCGCGCCCAAGGCCGAAAAATCCCCCGAAACCGTCAAGCCCGCCGCGGCGCGCCCCAAACCGGTACGCGCGGCGCGGCTGAGCGCCTGGGACCTGCGCGAACTCGAGGCCCTGCCCGATGCCATTGCCGCCATCGAGGCGCGCCAGGCCGAATTGAGCGGCAAGCTGGCCGACGGCAGCCTCTACCGCGACGCGCCGGACGAAGTCGAACGCATCAACGCCGAGCTGGCCGCCCTGGAAAGCGAGCTGGAAGAGAAATTCGCGCGCTGGGAACTCCTGGAGGCGCGCCGGGGCGACTCCGCCTGACGCGCAGACCGGGCCTCGCAAGGTCCGGCCTGTCCCGGCCCGGCCTCAGGCCAGGGCCCGCCAGCCGAGCGACTCGCCGCCGGCCAGCGGCACCAGGGTCGTATCGCCGAACGCGACCTCGGCCGGAATTTCGTAGGCTTCGCGCCGCAGCGTGAGCGTGCCCGTATTGCGCGGCAGGCCATAGAAGTCCGGGCCATGGAAGCTGGCAAATCCTTCCAGGCGATCCAGGCGACCGACCGCGTCGAACGCGGTTGCATAGAGCTCCATCGCATGCAGGGCCGTGTAGCAACCCGCGCAGCCACAGGCATGTTCCTTCAGACCGCGTGCATGCGGCGCGCTGTCGGTACCCAGGAAGAAGCGCGGGCTGCCGCTGGTAGCCGCCTCGACCAGCGCCTGGCGGTGCGCCTCGCGCTTGAGGATCGGCAGGCAATACCAATGCGGCCGCACGCCGCCGGTGAAAATCGCGTTGCGGTTGTAGAGCATGTGCTGCGGCGTGATGGTCGCGGCGGTCGGCCCTTCCGCGTCGCGCACATAGTGCGCGCCTTCCCGGGTCGTGATGTGCTCGAACACGACCTTCAGGCCGGGATACGCGCGCCGCAGCGGCTGCATGACGCGGTCGATGAACACCGCTTCGCGGTCGAACACGTCGATCGCCGGATCGGTCACCTCGCCATGCACCAGCAGGGGCATGCCGCAGCGCTCCAGCGCGGCCAGCGCGGCGCCGCACTTGCCCAGCAGGTCGGTCACGCCGGCATCGGAGTTGGTCGTGGCCCCGGCCGGATACAGCTTGACCGCGGCGACCTGCCCGGACTCGTGCGCGCGCACGATCTCCTCGGCGGGGGTATTGTCGGTCAGGTACAGCGTCATCAAGGGCGTGAAGGCAGCCGTATCGCCGCCCGCCTTGCGCAATGCCGCCTCGATGCGCCCGCGATAGGCCAGCGCCTGCTCGGTGGTGGTCACCGGCGGCCGGAGGTTGGGCATCACGATGGCGCGCGCGAACTGCCGGGCCGTATCCAGCACCACCGCCTCCAGGGCGCTGCCATCGCGCAGGTGCAGGTGCCAATCGTCCGGGCGGGTGATGGTAAGTTCTGTAGCGTGTTGGATAGACATGGAAAGGGCCTCAATCGGCCAAAGGCATGCCGCGCTCGGCCAGCGCGCTGAACATCGCGCTGCCCAGGGGGATCACGGCATCGTTGAAATCGAAATGGCTATTGTGCAGCACACAGCCCGACTCGGCGCCGCCCTGGCCGAGCCGGAAATACGCGCCGGGCCGCATCTGCAGCATAAACGAAAAATCCTCCGAGCCCATGGAGGGCGCCAGGTCGCGCACCACATTCTCGCGGCCGATCATCTCGGTGGCGATATCGGCAACCAGGTTGGCGTGCTGCGGCGTATTCAGCGTGGCGGGATAAATGCGCTCGTAGAGCACTTCCGCCGTGGCGCCGAACGCGCTGGCGATGGCGCTTGCCAGTTCGCGCATGCGGGACTCCACCATCTCCTGCACGGAACGGCGGAACGTGCGCACCGTGCCCACCATCCGGGCCTCGCGCGGGATCACGCTCATCGCGCCCGGATGGCCGGCCTGCACCGAGCCGATCGACAGCACCGCCGAATCGAGCGGATTGACGTTGCGCGACACGATGGTCTGCAACGCGGTGATCAGGTGCCCTGCCACCGTGACCGGATCGATAGTCTGGTAAGGATGCGCGCCATGGCCGCCGCGGCCGTTGATCGTGATCTCGAAACGATCGGCCGCCGCCATCATCGGGCCCGGATTGATCCCCACCGTGCCCGGCTTGAGGCCCGGCCAGTTGTGCAAGGCATAAATCGCGTCGCAGGGAAACGTATCGAAAAGCCCGTCGTCGATCATGGCCTTGGCGCCACCGCGCCCTTCCTCCGCCGGCTGGAAGATCAGCACGGCCGTGCCGTCGAAATTGCGGGTTTGCGCGAGATACTTGGCTGCCCCGACCAGCACCGCGGTGTGGCCGTCATGGCCGCAACCGTGCATCAGGCCCGGCTTGGTCGATTTGTGCCCGAAATCGTTGTCCTCGGTCATCGGCAGCGCATCCATGTCGGCGCGTAGGCCGATCATGCGGCCGCTGTCGCAGGTCCGGCCCCGGATGACCCCCACCACGCCCGTCTTGCCGATGCCGCGGTGCACCTCGATGCCCAGCGCTTCCAGCGCGCCGGCGACGATGCCCGAAGTACGGACCTCCTCGAAGCCCAGCTCGGGATGCGCATGCAAATCGCGCCTCAACGCCGTCAATTCGTCATGAAACAGCCGGATGGATTCGAGCGGGGAACGGGCGTACATGGGCGGTTACAGGTTGCTGTCCCCAGGGGGACCGATCAGTAATTTTAGTTGCTACAGAGGATAAATGGCTTTGTCTTTAGGGGAGAGACACGTTATGCTGCGGCCCGCAGGACTATTTTTCCAACAAGCCAGAGAAGGAGCGCCGCATTATGGCCACACCCTCCAAAACCGCGACCGCACGCAAGCCGAACGCCGCGTTCATGAAGCCCCTGACCCCCAGCGCCGAGCTGGCCGCTGTCATCGGCTCGGAAGCCGTGCCGCGTACCGAGGTCACCAAGAAGATCTGGGATTACATCAAAAAGCACAACCTGCAGGATGCCAGCAACAAGCGCAACATCAACGCCGACGCCAAGCTGCGCCCCATCTTCGGCAAAGACCAGGTCACGATGTTCGAACTGACCAAGCTGGTCAACGCGCACCTGAAGTAATCGCTCGGGCCAAAGGGCGTACGGCGTACGTCCCTTCCCGTCTCAGTGCCGGGCCTGCCGCAACAGCGGGCATTCGGTTGGCACAATCCGCTTCAATCAATCTCCGCATGCGCTGGCCCACATCTCCGGCCCGCAACGCCTCGCAACTGCAGCTCCCGCCTTGCCACCTCGCGCGAACGCCCACGGCGCCGCCAGCCGCGCCCCTGCGTGTCCCTGCGTCCCTGCGTCCCTGCGTCCCTTCGGCCCTGCGTTCCTGCGTCCCTGCCGCATGCTGCTTGCGCCGCGCGC
This sequence comes from Bordetella genomosp. 6, assembly GCF_002119705.1. Classification (NCBI taxonomy): domain Bacteria; kingdom Pseudomonadati; phylum Pseudomonadota; class Betaproteobacteria; order Burkholderiales; family Alcaligenaceae; genus Bordetella; species Bordetella genomosp. 6. The sequence continues at coordinate 820,187 of NZ_CP021107.1, read as the reverse complement.
TGTTCGCACCAGGCGCCGGCAAACGAAAACGGCTGGCACGAAGCCAGCCGTTGCGAGCGGAACCGCGGCGTGCGGCGGTTCAGGCGTAGGTCGACGGCGCGCTGCCTTCGAGCAGGGCAAGCCAACCCTTGATCAGGCGATACAGCACCCACACCACGGTTGCCACCACACCGATCCAGCCTATGAAAATCAACGTGCCGATGGCGCTGATGGCCAGCCACAGCAAGGCCCACCAGAACGTGCGCAGCAGCCAGTCGAAATGAGCCGCGTACATCGTGCCGGCGGTATCGGCACGCTTGACATACATCAGCACGACGGCAGCCAGCGTGGCTATACCCAGAAAACCGCCGGTCAAAAAGCCCAGCGCGTACAGACCGTAAGCCACATGGGTAAGCGTGCGCAGATCCGGGGCACCGCCCGGCTGAAGGGTCTGGGGGTCACTCACGATTACTGCTCCATCGAATAAGTTCACAGCAATCTTACCGCAAGATGCACACCCGCCCCGGCTGGCGTTGTTATTTGTAGACGGCGTCCTGTTCGGCGCTGTTGAAGGCGGTTAACTCCGTATTGACGACGACTCGCCGACGGTATGCGAATTGCTTTCGTGCGCGGCTGGAGCGCCTGGACGCGCATGGCCCCGCCGCGTCACCAACACCTGTCCGCGTCGCCGTGCCCTCGTACGGACATCGCTTCGGCGTTTCGTTGCCATGCACATCCTGCCGCAGAGGTCAGTTCCATGCCGGGACGGGCGCCCGCGCGTCGCAGCAGGGCCGGCCTCCACGGGTGTCTGTCCCCGCAGGGGACCGACACCCCGTGTGCGGCCATGGCCATCCTCGGTCTGAGGGAGGACGCGCATGGACATCCCCCGCGCAATCCCGTCGCAGGGGCGGTACGCGTCGCGCTGAGACGAGCGCGGATTTTGTGGTGGCGTGGCGGCGTGCCAGTCCCCGTTCGGGGACAGGCACCCGGGGCGCTGGGGGCCGGGGCGGGGCGCGCCGCAGCGGGCGCGCATGGTTGCGCGCCCCAAAAACAAAACCCCGCGAGCCGTGAGGCTGCGGGGTTTTGAGCAATAAAAGCCTGACGATGACCTACTTTCACAGATGTACATCCACTATCATCGGCGCGAAGGCGTTTCACTGTCCTGTTCGGGATGGGAAGGAGTGGGACCACCTTGCTATGGTCGTCAGGCGTAACCGGCTAAGCGGTTGACGCATGGTCAACGGCTTGAATCTGGAAGAAGCACAGCGTGCGCCTGGCAGTCGGTTGGGACTGGCAGCGACGCGGGTTGCGTATGTATGTTGTGTTGGTATGAACGGCGCTGGCGCTTACTGTCCAGCGGTAATAATTAAGACTTGAGAGTTATAGGATCAAGCCTCACGGGCAATTAGTATCGGTTAGCTTAACGCATTACTGCGCTTCCACACCCGACCTATCAACGTCCTGGTCTCGAACGACCCTTCAGGGGGATCTAGTCCCCGGGATACCTAATCTTCAGACGAGTTTCCCGCTTAGATGCCTTCAGCGGTTATCTCTTCCGTACTTAGCTACCCGGCAATGCCATTGGCATGACAACCGGTACACCAGAGGTACGTCCACTCCGGTCCTCTCGTACTAGGAGCAGGCTCCGTCAAGTATCCAACGCCCACGGCAGATAGGGACCAAACTGTCTCACGACGTTTTAAACCCAGCTCACGTACCTCTTTAAATGGCGAACAGCCATACCCTTGGGACCGGCTACAGCCCCAGGATGAGATGAGCCGACATCGAGGTGCCAAACACCGCCGTCGATATGAACTCTTGGGCGGTATCAGCCTGTTATCCCCAGAGTACCTTTTATCCGTTGAGCGATGGCCCTTCCATTCAGAACCACCGGATCACTATGTCCTGCTTTCGCACCTGTTCGACTTGTCAGTCTCACAGTCAAGCACGCTTATGCCATTGCACTATCAGCACGATTTCCGACCGTACCTAGCGTACCTTCGAACTCCTCCGTTACGCTTTGGGAGGAGACCGCCCCAGTCAAACTGCCTACCATGCACTGTCCCCGATCCGGATAACGGACCAAGGTTAGAACCGCAAACAAACCAGGGTGGTATTTCAAGGATGGCTCCCTCGAATCTGGCGACTCGAGTTCTGCGCCTCCCACCTATCCTACACAGGCCGGTTCACAGTCCAATGCAAAGCTACAGTAAAGGTTCATGGGGTCTTTCCGTCTAGCCGCGGGTAGATTGCATCATCACAAACACTTCAACTTCGCTGAGTCTCAGGAGGAGACAGTGTGGCCATCGTTACGCCATTCGTGCAGGTCGGAACTTACCCGACAAGGAATTTCGCTACCTTAGGACCGTTATAGTTACGGCCGCCGTTTACCGGGGCTTCGATCAAGAGCTTGCACCCCATCACTTAACCTTCCGGCACCGGGCAGGCGTCACACCCTATACGTCGACTTTCGTCTTTGCAGAGTGCTGTGTTTTTAATAAACAGTCGCAGCCACCGATTCTCTGCGACCCCTTCATGCTCAGCGCGCAGGCGCATCACACTACCAGGGTATACCTTCTCCCGAAGTTACGGTATCAATTTGCCGAGTTCCTTCTCCTGAGTTCTCTCAAGCGCCTTGGAATATTCATCCCGTCCACCTGTGTCGGTTTGCGGTACGGTCTCGTACAGCTGAAGCTTAGAGGCTTTTCTTGGAACCACTTCCAATCACTTCGCGAGACTTGCTCGCTCGTGCCACACCCTTGATTTACGCGCCCGGATTTGCCTAAGCGCCATCTTCAATGCAGCAACAGGGACTTCCAACACCCTGATGACCTTCCGCGATCCGTCCCCCCATCGCACTGTACGACGGTGCTGGAATATTAACCAGCTTCCCATCAGCTACGCATCTCTGCCTCGCCTTAGGGGCCGACTCACCCTGCGCCGATGAACGTTGCGCAGGAAACCTTGGACTTACGGCGAGGGGGCTTTTCACCCCCTTTATCGCTACTCATGTCAGCATTCGCACTTCTGATACCTCCAGCAGCCTTTACAAGCCACCTTCGCAGGCTTACAGAACGCTCTCCTACCGCGTGCACTAAAAGTGCACACCCGCAGCTTCGGTTTATCGCTTAGCCCCGTTACATCTTCCGCGCAGGACGACTCGATCAGTGAGCTATTACGCTTTCTTTAAAGGGTGGCTGCTTCTAAGCCAACCTCCTGACTGTCTATGCCTTCCCACTTCGTTTCCCACTTAGCGATAATTCGGGACCTTAGCTGGCGGTCTGGGTTGTTTCCCTCTTGAGTCCGGACGTTAGCACCCGGTGCTCTGTCTCCCAAGCTGTACTTGCAGGTATTCGGAGTTTGCCATGGTTTGGTAAGTCGCCATGACCCCCTAGCCATAACAGTGCTCTACCCCCTGCAGTAATACTTGAGGCACTACCTAAATAGTTTTCGGAGAGAACCAGCTATTTCCAGATTTGTTTAGCCTTTCACCCCTATCCACAGCTCATCCCCTAGTTTTTCAACACTAGTGGGTTCGGTCCTCCAGCACGTGTTACCGTGCCTTCAACCTGGCCATGGGTAGATCATCTGGTTTCGGGTCTACACCCAGCGACTGGACGCCCTATTCGGACTCGCTTTCGCTACGCCTTCCCTATTCGGTTAAGCTCGCCACTGAATGTAAGTCGCTGACCCATTATACAAAAGGTACGCCGTCACCCCATAAAGAGGCTCCGACTGTTTGTATGCATACGGTTTCAGGATCTATTTCACTCCCCTTCCGGGGTTCTTTTCGCCTTTCCCTCACGGTACTGGTTCACTATCGGTCGATCACGAGTATTTAGCCTTGGAGGATGGTCCCCCCATCTTCAGACAGGATTTCACGTGTCCCGCCCTACTTCTCTTACGCCTAGTTCCACACTCTGCATTTCGTCTACAGGGCTATCACCTGCTACGGCCGGACTTTCCATTCCGTTCGACTATGCAAAATGCTAAATCGTAAAGGCTCTTCCGATTTCGCTCGCCACTACTTTCGGAATCTCGGTTGATTTCTTTTCCTCGAGCTACTGAGATGTTTCAGTTCACCCGGTTCGCCTCCACTGGCCTATGTATTCAGCCAGGGATACCGCTTGCGCGGTGGGTTTCCCCATTCGGATATCTGCGGATCAATGCTTGTTTGCCAGCTCCCCGCAGCTTTTCGCAGGCTACTACGTCCTTCATCGCCTGTGATCGCCAAGGCATCCACCATATGCACTTAGTCGCTTGATCCTATAACACTAAAGTCTTATAGGTGCTGTTCATTCGCGCTTGTGCCGTTCATAAGTTCAAAGCATCTGACCAAACGCTTGCGCGCCCAGCCAGTCTTGAGACTTGGAACAAAATCATGCAATCACAACCCGTATCCGTCTTCATCGGCTCGCACCGACTACTAAACGAACACTTTACGTTGTGCTTCTTCCAAATTGTTAAAGAACATATATAGCTGTCGGGCCAAAACCCAACGCTTAACACTGACTCGCAGCACTAAGCGTTGCTCTCTCGCCTTCTGGTCTCGCCTCTCGCCCCACACCCTTGCTCAGAAACAGGCGCGTGGTGGAGGTGAACGGGATCGAACCGATGACATCCTGCTTGCAAAGCAGGCGCTCTCCCAGCTGAGCTACACCCCCATTTCCCTCTCAGGAAACCTTGGTGGGTCTGGTTGGATTCGAACCAACGACCCCCGCCTTATCAAGACGGTGCTCTAACCGACTGAGCTACAGACCCGCGAAACCTCTCTCTCTCGGATCAGCAGCCACCGATCCAGCAGCTATATAACAACAACCGATAAGCGTGGACACTTAATACGAGCACCTAAGCTCTTAAAGGAGGTGATCCAGCCGCACCTTCCGATACGGCTACCTTGTTACGACTTCACCCCAGTCATGAATCCTACCGTGGTAATCGCCCCCCTTGCGGTTAGGCTAACTACTTCTGGTAAAACCCACTCCCATGGTGTGACGGGCGGTGTGTACAAGACCCGGGAACGTATTCACCGCGACATGCTGATCCGCGATTACTAGCGATTCCGACTTCACGCAGTCGAGTTGCAGACTGCGATCCGGACTACGATCGGGTTTCTGGGATTGGCTCCCCCTCGCGGGTTGGCGACCCTCTGTCCCGACCATTGTATGACGTGTGAAGCCCTACCCATAAGGGCCATGAGGACTTGACGTCATCCCCACCTTCCTCCGGTTTGTCACCGGCAGTCTCATTAGAGTGCCCTTTCGTAGCAACTAATGACAAGGGTTGCGCTCGTTGCGGGACTTAACCCAACATCTCACGACACGAGCTGACGACAGCCATGCAGCACCTGTGTTCCGGTTCTCTTGCGAGCACTCCCAAATCTCTTCGGGATTCCAGACATGTCAAGGGTAGGTAAGGTTTTTCGCGTTGCATCGAATTAATCCACATCATCCACCGCTTGTGCGGGTCCCCGTCAATTCCTTTGAGTTTTAATCTTGCGACCGTACTCCCCAGGCGGTCAACTTCACGCGTTAGCTGCGCTACCAAGGCCCGAAGGCCCCAACAGCTAGTTGACATCGTTTAGGGCGTGGACTACCAGGGTATCTAATCCTGTTTGCTCCCCACGCTTTCGTGCATGAGCGTCAGTGTTATCCCAGGAGGCTGCCTTCGCCATCGGTGTTCCTCCGCATATCTACGCATTTCACTGCTACACGCGGAATTCCACCTCCCTCTGACACACTCTAGCCCGGTAGTTAAAAATGCAGTTCCAAGGTTAAGCCCTGGGATTTCACATCTTTCTTTCCGAACCGCCTGCGCACGCTTTACGCCCAGTAATTCCGATTAACGCTTGCACCCTACGTATTACCGCGGCTGCTGGCACGTAGTTAGCCGGTGCTTATTCTGCAGGTACCGTCAGTTGCACAGGATATTAGCCCGTGCCGTTTCTTTCCTGCCAAAAGTGCTTTACAACCCGAAGGCCTTCATCGCACACGCGGGATGGCTGGATCAGGGTTGCCCCCATTGTCCAAAATTCCCCACTGCTGCCTCCCGTAGGAGTCTGGGCCGTGTCTCAGTCCCAGTGTGGCTGGTCGTCCTCTCAAACCAGCTACGGATCGTCGCCTTGGTAGGCCGTTACCCCACCAACTAGCTAATCCGATATCGGCCGCTCCAATAGTGCGAGGCCCGAAGGTCCCCCGCTTTCCCCCGTAGGGCGTATGCGGTATTAGCCACGCTTTCGCGTAGTTATCCCCCGCTACTGGGCACGTTCCGATACATTACTCACCCGTTCGCCACTCGCCACCAGGCCGAAGCCCGTGCTGCCGTCCGACTTGCATGTGTAAAGCATCCCGCCAGCGTTCAATCTGAGCCAGGATCAAACTCTTCAGTTCAATCTCTGTGTGTGGACCCTGACCTAAGCCAGGATCCGTATCGCTTGCTCAAAGGAAGTGAGGTTTAAAAAACCTTACTTCATTCAGTGAGCACTTGATAATGCTTCGCTTGTGATGACAGACGAATCCGCCATCGTGCGCTCGCACCAAGTGCCCACACTTATCGGTTGTTAAATTGTTAAAGAGCGGTCCTGCCACCCGGCCTTCCGACCGGCGCTGCGTTCTCAGCAGCAGAGAAACGAGATTATGAAGAAGTTTTTTCAGCTTGTCAAGTTGGCCTGGCTTGCACCGCAACTCCGACTCGCTCCTTCCTCAAGGCCTGCGCCTCTCGCCTGGCACTTCTCGAAACCCCAGCACCCGCGCCTATCGGCATCAGGGTTAACCCTTGGGTTTCGGCAACTGCCAAGCCCGAAACTATAACACGACTTTTGCAGAACTTGCAACCCGAAGGCAGCGATTCGTTAACCGTCGTGCAACAACACCTGCCAGAACCCGGGAACCGCCCATCGGCTTAATCCCGCTCGCCCTGCCCCGGTGTTGCCCGCGCCTCCTGCCCTGGCTTGCCGGCTCCCGCACCTGGGCGGAGAACCTGCAAACCGCGGGATTCGCGGTTCCGGCTTCGTCGCGCTGAAAGATCAGTGCGGCGAAGAAGCGAGACTATAGCACAGAAAAAATTCGTGCGCTGGCGTTGTGACACCAATTTTGCTGTTTCGTTAATTATTTTGTGCGCCCGGCAAGTTTCCCCTCTGAAATGAACCGGCCCTTTTTATTCCGGGCCGGCTGGACGGGGGCTGCCCGCCGTCCGTCCATGGCCCCTATATATAAAGGGCATAGTGGAGCGCCGTGCCGTGTCCCCATATATAGAGCGACCGCTATACGCGCAGCTCGGTGGTTTCCTTGATCTGCTGCAGCGCGAAGTAGGATTTCATGTCGACCACGGCCGGGTGCTGCATCAAGGTGTCCATGGCGAACCGGGAAAAGTGCGCGAGGTCCGCCACCTGGATGCGCAGCAGATAATCCATGTCCCCCGACATCGCGTAGCACTCCACCACTTCGGGCCATAATTGGACATCCCGGGCGAAATTGCCCATAGGCGCGTGGCTGCCGCCACTGTGCTTGTTCAGCTTGATGGTGACGTAGGCCAGCAAGCCCAGGCCGACCTTCTCGGCGTCGACCAGCGCCACGTAGCGCTTGATATAGCCCTGCTCCTCCAGGCGCCGCACCCGGCGCAGGCACGGACTGGGAGAGAGCGAAACCCGCTCGGCCAGCTCCTGGTTGCTGAGCCGCCCGTCGCGCTGCAGTTCGGCAAGAATTCTCCGATCTGTCCTGTCCAACTCGATTTCCAGCATACTTAGCCTCTATTTTGAATATTACGGCAATATTATTGCCGATCCAGGCCTTTTTTAGGGCATGTTTGCAATCGCCTGCCCGCCCTCGCTGCCTACAATCTGCGTTCTGGTTTCAAGCAATTGATTGCACAACATACAAGGGAGAGCAGCCATGGCTGAGAATTTCCAACCCTGGGAAAATCCGATGGGTACGGCCGGTTTCGAGTTCATCGAATACACCGCCCCCGATCCCGCCGCGTTGCGCAAGGTTTTCGAGCTGCTGGGCTTCAAAGCCATCGCGAAGCATCGCCACAAGGATGTGACGCTGTACCGCCAGGGCGGGGTGAACTTCCTCATCAACGCCGAACCCGATTCATTCGCCCAACGCTTCGCACGCTTGCACGGCCCTTCGATCTGCGCCATCGGCTTTCGCGTGCAGGACGCCAACAAGGCCTACAAGCGCGCGCTCGAGCTCGGCGCGTGGGGGTTCGACTCGCACAGCGGCCCCATGGAGCTGAACATCCCGGCCATCAAGGGCATCGGCGACTCGCTCATCTATCTGGTGGACCGCTGGCGCGGCAAGGAAGGCCACGGCGGCATCGGCGACATCGGCATCTACGACGTCGACTTCGAGCCGATCGACCGCGATACCGCGCAAACCGACCTGCACCACACGGGCGCCGGCCTGACGCTGGTCGATCACCTGACGCACAACGTACACAAGGGCCGCATGGCCGAGTGGTCCGAGTTCTACGAGCGGCTGTTCAATTTCCGCGAGATCCGCTACTTCGATATCGAAGGCAAGGTGACCGGCGTGAAGTCGAAGGCCATGACCTCGCCCTGCGGCAATATCCGCATTCCGATCAACGAGGAAGGCACGGAAGAGAAGGGGCAGATCCAGGAATACCTGGACCTGTATCGTGGCGAAGGCATCCAGCACATCGCGATGGCCACCGAGGACATCTACCAGACGGTGGAGGCGCTGCGCCGCAACGGCGTGGTGTTCCTGGATACGCCGGACACCTATTACGAACTGCTGGACCGCCGCCTGCCCGACCATGGCGAGGACGTGACACGCCTGCAGAAGAATCGCATTCTGCTCGACGGCGCGCCCGGCGGCGGGCTGCTGCTGCAGATCTTCACGGAGAACCAGATCGGCCCGATCTTCTTCGAGATCATTCAGCGCAAGGGCAATGACGGTTTCGGCGAAGGCAACTTCAAGGCGCTGTTCGAGTCGATCGAACTCGACCAGATGCGCCGAGGCGTGGTCAAGCAGGTCGACTGACCCCTGCCGCAAACGACAAGGCCCACCTTCACGGTGGGCCTTGTCGTTTGCGGCGCCGTTGCGCGGCAAGCTCAGCGCGCCAGCCGGTCCTGGAACTGCTTGCGGAACTTGGCTACCTTGGGCGCGATGACGAACTGGCAATAGCCCTGCTCCGGATGCCGGGCGTAATAGTCGCGGTGATAGTCCTCGGCCGGCCAGAACTTCGCCGGCGCGAGCAGGCGGGTCACGATGGGGGCATCGAAGACCTGTTGCGCGCGCAATTCGTCCATGACGGCCTGCGCCTGGTCGCGTTGTCGTTCGTCCTGCCAGAAGATGGCGGACTCGTATTGCGGCCCGACGTCATTGCCCTGGCGCCCCGGGGTGGTGGGATCATGGGTGGCGAAGAAGACCCGCAGCAGATCGCTGTAGGACAGCACGGCAGGGTCGAACTCGACACGCGCCACTTCGATGTGGCCGGTGTCCTTGCCGCACACTTGCTCGTAGGTGGGGTTCTCGACGTGGCCGCCGGCATAGCCGGGCTCGATGCTGGTCACGCCACGCAGGTCCTTGAAGACGGCTTCGACGCACCAGAAGCAGCCGCCCCCGAGAATGGCCGATTCGGTGGCCGCGCCGGCCGGTTGGGATGAAGACATGGCTTTCGCTCCGGAAAGAATGTTCAGGGCTTGGCGGGCAAGGACAGGATCCACTCGGCCAGCGCCTGCGCGTCGGCGTCGCTGACCTGCGGCTGGGCCGGCATGGGCACCGCGCCCCAGGCACCGCGCCCGCCGCCACGGATCTTGCCCGCCAGGTAGGCAGCGGCCTCGGACTGCCCTGCGTAGCGTTCGGATATGCTGCGCAAGGGCGGCCCCACCCGCTTGCTATCGACCTGATGGCACGCCATGCAGTTCTTGTTGCGCGCCAGCGCCTCGCCCGCCGGCTGCGCGCCGGCGCTGCCGCCGGCCAGACAGGCCAGGACCGCCCACGCGGCCAGACTACTCTTCAAATGCATCGGTTACTGCCCCACGGCTGGCGGTACAGGCCAGCTTGCCGAACTTGGCAAGCACGCCGCGCACATAGCGCGGCTTGGGCTGGGCCCAAGCCTTGCGACGGGCCGCCATTTCCTCATCGCTGATGTTGAGCTGCAGCAGCAGCTGATGGGCATCGATGGTAACCGAATCGCCCTCGCGAATCAGCGCGATCGGCCCGCCCACGAACGCCTCCGGCGCCACGTGCCCGACCACCATGCCCCAGGTGCCGCCGGAAAACCGCCCGTCGGTGATCAGGCCGACGGTTTCGCCCAACCCCTGGCCGACCAGCGCCGAGGTCGGCGCGAGCATCTCGCGCATGCCCGGGCCGCCCTTGGGGCCCTCGTAGCGGATCACCACCACATCGCCATCGCGGATGCGCCGATCCATGATGGCGGCCATGGCGTCGTCCTCGGAATCGAACACGCGCGCCGGGCCGGTAATGACCGGATTCTTCAGCCCGGTGATCTTGGCCACGCAGCCTTCCGGCGAAAGATTGCCCTTGAGTATCGCCAGGTGCCCCTGCGGGTACAGCGCGCGCTCGATGGGCATGATGACATCCTGCCCGGGCGGGGGCACATCGGGCACGTTGGCCAGCGTCTCGGCCACGGTCTTGCCGGTGATGGTGATGCAATCGCCATGCAGCAGGCCGGCGTTGAGCAGGATCTTCATCACTTGCGGAATGCCGCCGGCGCGATGCAGGTCGGTCGCCACGTACTTGCCGGACGGCTTGAGATCGCAGATGACCGGCACGCGCTTGCGGATGCGTTCGAAGTCGTCGATGCTCCACGGCACCTCGGCCGCGTGGGCGATGGCGAGAAAATGCAGCACGGCGTTGGTCGAGCCGCCCGTGGCCATGATGACCGACACCGCGTTCTCGATGGAGGCGCGGGTGATGATGTCGCGCGGCCGCAACTGGCGCCGCACGGCCTCGACCAGCACGCGCGCCGATTCCGCCGCCGACGCGACTTTCTCCTGGTCCTCGTTGGCCATGGTGCTGGAATAAGGCAGGCTCATCCCCATGGCCTCGAAGGCCGAGCTCATGGTGTTGGCCGTGTACATGCCGCCGCAGGAGCCCGACCCGGGGATGGCGCATTGTTCGATGGCCTTGAAGTCGGTTTCGTCCATGCGGCCCATGGTGTATTCGCCCACGGCTTCGAACACCGATACGATGGTCAGGTCCTTGCCCTTGTAATGGCCGGGCTTGATGGTGCCGCCGTACACGTAGATGCCGGGCACGTTCATGCGCGCGAGCGCCATCATGCCGCCGGGCATGTTCTTGTCGCATCCGCCGATGACCACCACGCCATCCATCCACTGCCCCTGCGCGGCCGTCTCGATGCAGTCGGCGATGACTTCGCGCGACACCAGCGAATATTTCATGCCTTCGGTGCCCATGGACATGCCATCGGAAATCGTCGGCGTGCCGAACACCTGCGGGTTGGCGCGGGACACGCGTATGGCCTCGATCGCCGCGTCGGCCAGCCGCTGCAGCCCGCTGTTGCATGGGGTGATCGTGGAGTGCCCGTTGGCCACGCCGATCATCGGATTCTGGAAATCCGCCTCGGTGTAGCCCAGCGCGTAGTACATGGCCCGATTGGGCGCGCGCGCCACGCCCTCGGTAATGTGACGGGAACGATTGTTGTCGGACATGGTCTTGTCTCCAGGTGCGTAGGCCCACGCCGGGCCGGCCAGGCCGCTGTCGGAAGGCAGCGCTACGGAACAACACGCTCGCCGGTTATTATCGGACATCTTTTTGCGCCAGGCGGAACATGCTTCAGTACCCTCAAATCGACCCCGTAGCCCTGCGTATCGGCCCGCTCGCCATCCATTGGTATGGATTGATGTACCTGATCGGCTTCGCGCTGGTCTATGCATTCGGCCGCCGCCGCATCACGTCGGGCCATACGACCTCGATGACGGTTCGCGACCTGGAAGACCTGATTTTCTACAGCGTGCTGGGCGTGGTCCTGGGCGGGCGGCTGGGCTACGTCCTGTTCTACAAGCCCGCCCACTATCTGGCCAACCCGCTGGAGATCCTCTACCTGTGGGAAGGCGGCATGTCGTTCCACGGCGGCCTGATCGGCGTCATCGTGGTGATGCTGCTGTTCGCCCACAGGAAGCGGCTGGGCTTTTTCACGGTGAGCGATTTCATCGCGCCGCTGATTCCGCTGGGGCTGGCCGCCGGCCGCCTGGGCAATTTCATCAATGGCGAATTGTGGGGCCGGCCGACCGACGTTCCCTGGGCGATGGTCTTTCCGCAATCGGGCGACGGGCTGCCGCGGCATCCGTCCCAGCTCTACGAACTGGGCCTGGAAGGCATCGTCCTGTTCGCGCTGCTGTGGTGGTATTCGAGCAAGCCCCGCGCGGCGGGGCAAGTGAGCGCCATGTTCCTGATGGGCTATGGCGCTTTCCGGTTCCTGGTGGAGTTCACGCGCGAACCGGATAACTTCCTGGGGCTGCTGGCGGCCGGACTCAGCATGGGTCAGTGGCTGTCGATACCCATGGTGCTGGCCGGCGCCGGCCTGTACCTGTTTACTGCAAGGCCACCGTCCCGTTGACGGCGATGCTGACGGTGACTTCGCCCGCCTCGAGGGGAGCCTCGGGATTGGGCGCGCCGCCGCCGGCGTCCTTGGCCATCATCATCTGCGCGCCCACCGCGCGCGGGACGGGCGCCCCGCCGCTGCCGCCCAGGTCCAGCTTGATCAGACGATAGCCCGAGAAGCCGAAGGCATTGGCCGCGGCCAGCGCGCGCTCGCGAAACGCCGTGGCGGCCTGGCTGAGCAGCTTGCGCTCCTCGGCCTCGCGGCCGGCGCGCGACAACTGGAAGCTGATGTTGGTGATGGCGGTCTTGTCGCCCAGCTTGGCGGCCAGCGCCGAGGCCGCCTGGAAGTCCTTGGATTCGAGCACGACCTCACCCTGGCCGCGCCAGTTGATGATCTTGCCCTTGGAGTTGGTATTGGGCCACACGTTGTAGCCGCCGGTGCGCACGTCGATGTTCTTCGCGCCGCGCGCCCGCTTGACGACATCCTCGAGCGCGGCCGACAGCTTCTTGCCGGCGCCCGGCTGGTCATTGGCCTCGACCTCGGCGGACAGGGTGATGCGCACCGTATCCTGCTTGACCTCGGAAGACGCGGTCGCCTGCAGCGTCAGCTCGGGCGCGCGGCTGGCGCTGTCGGCCTGGGCCTGCGGCGCTGCCGCGGGCGGCTGCGATTGGGCCAGGACGGGCTGCGCGGCGGCCACGGCCAGGGCGGCAGCGCAGGCGGCGCCCAGCCGGGTCAGCGAAAACGCGGAATGTCGGAGCATGGTGGACCTGTGAGGGAACGTGGGGGGAGGGAGAGAGTCATCCGAAGGCAGGCCTGCGATACAGGCCTGCCTGGATAGATGCCCCGCCTGTGCCGTCTAGGCCGGCATCTCGAACCCTGAGGTTCAAGGTGGTCGCGATCCGAAGAGCATCGGGTTCGTCTACGAGTAGACGATCACTCCAGCTCTACACTCCCGCAACCCATATGCCGTAAGACATAGGTTCAGAGAATGTATGGCCAAGTCACGAGCACGGCAGGGACAAACCATGAATACTGCGTAAATACAGATACTGCGCGCGGATTGCCGCGTTGATGCTAGAGCAGCTTTTCCTGTCCGGACAGCGCATCATCCAGCATCAAATTCATTTCCTCGATTCTACGCTTGAAGTCGCCCACCGCCAAACCGCCCAGCGGACCATCCGGCGCCTTCATGGCGAGCAGTTCGCCGGCGACTTGCAGCGCCGCCATCACGGCGATGCGCTCGTTGCTGGATACCTTGCCCGACCCCTGGATGCGCAGCATGAGCTGGTCCACATGGCGCACGGCGGCCATGAGCACGGGCTTTTCTTCAGCGGAGCACGCCAGCGAGTAGTCGCGCCCCAGAATCGTGACGTCTACACGTTCCATTACGGTTGCTCCCCGGCCGGCGCGCCCGGCAGGCGGGCCAGCACGGCGTCGATACGTTCGCGCGCCGTCGAGGCGGCCACGCGCAGGCGTTGCAGGTCGGTGTCGCGCGCCCGCAGGCTGCCCTGCAGCTCGGCCTCGCGCGCACTGACGCGGGACTCCAGCGCCTGGCGCTCGGCGGCTTCGCGGGCCAGTTGCTCGCGCAGCGCGACTTCGGTCTGCTGCGCCTCGGCCAACTGGGTCGCGGTGGCGCCGTCGTGCTCGCGCAAGCGGGCCTGCAAAGCCTGGAGCTCAGTCTCGAAATCGGCGCAACGCTGCTTGAGCTTGCGCTGTTCGGATTCGCTGTCGTTCAGGCGGACACGCAACGCGTCACGCTCGGCATGCAGATGCCGGGTGCGTTGCACCAATTGCCCGATGCGGGCGGCGAGTTGGTCGAGGTCTTGCAGCATGGGCGCTATCGTAAACCATCCGGGAACCGAACGGGCCTCTTCACGCAAGCTGAGAAACACGGCAATATTCGGTAGAACCTGCATTCGCCGCTTTTGCGGCGCGGCCTGGCGCCATAAGCGCCCGCCGGCCAGCTTGGCTGTCGACCAGCTGTCTGCAAACTTTCAGTTTGCTTTCATTCTGGCCTCGCCACGGCGATCCCGTTACACATTCAAGCCCCCGCAGGCGCATTTCTAGGGAAAACCCCGAGCAACTGGCGGAAAACCAGGGTTTCCAGCGCCCTTGCCCTCCATTACCATTCGGCCTTCAAAAATACGCAAGCGCCGATTTCAGAAAACCAAACGGCACCACCAAGTGCCTTTTTTGTGCCCGCCATCCAGCACGAGCCGGAGCAGGCAGTCTCTTAAATACATGCTGTAAAACAGGAGCCAACCAATCATGCAGCTACGCAATCGACAGGACTTCTGGTCGGGGGTGATGTTCATCGTCCTCGGACTGGGATTTTCCTGGCAAGCCAGCAGCTACCAAATGGGTACTGCCGCCCGCATGGGGCCGGGATACTTTCCTTTCTGGCTGGGGCTTGTCCTGGCTTTGTTGGGCGCGATCGTGCTGATCAGCGCGCTGTCCAAGAAAGCCACGGAGACAGCGGTGGAAGGCTTCGATTGGCGCATCGTTTTCCTGGTGGTGGGCTCGGTCGTCCTGTACGCCCTGATCCTCAAGCCGCTGGGTGTCTATCTGTCCGTCTTCATCCTCGTGGTCGTCAGCAGCCTGGCCAGCCACGAATTCAGCTGGAAGGTGGCCGTTGCCAACGGCATCTTCCTCGTGGTCTTCAGCTATCTGGCGTTCATCAAGGGACTCGGCCTGATTTTCCCGCTGTGGCCGTCGTTTCTGGGCATGAACTAAGGAGACCATGAGTCATGGAATTGTTTGACAACCTGATGCTGGGTTTCTCGGTGGCGTTCACCCCCGAGAACCTGGCGTACGCCTTGCTCGGCTGCATCCTGGGCACCCTGATCGGCGTGTTGCCGGGCATTGGCCCGGTCCCGACCATCGCCATGCTGCTGCCCATCACCTACGTGCTGCCGCCGGTGGCCGGCCTGATCATGCTGGCCGGTATTTACTACGGCGCCCAGTACGGCGGTTCGACCACGGCCATCCTGGTCGCGCTGCCCGGCGAGACATCAGCGGTGGTGACCGTGCTCGACGGCCACCAGATGGCGCGCAACGGCCGCGCCGGCGCCGCCCTGGCCATCGCCGCCCTGGGCTCGTTCTTCGCCGGTTGCGTCGCCACGCTGCTGCTGGCTGCCTTCGCGCCCCCGCTGGCCGAAGTCGCCTTCAAGTTCGGCCCGGCCGAATACTTCTCGCTCATGGTGCTGGGCCTGGTGGGAGCGGTGGTGCTGGCTTCGGGCTCGCTGCCCAAGGCCATCGCCATGATCATCCTCGGCCTGCTGCTGGGCATGGTCGGCACCGACGTGAACTCCGGCGTGGCCCGCTATGACTTCGGCATCCCCGAGCTGCAGGACGGCATCGACTTCGCCATCGTCGCCATGGGCGTGTTCGGCTTCGCCGAAATCATGACCAACCTGGAGCAGAAGGAAAACCGCGTCGACATCACCGACAAGATCGGCTCGCTGTATCCGAACTTCCAGGAGTTCAAGGAATCGGCCCCGGCCGTGGTGCGCGGCACCGCCCTGGGTTCGGCCCTGGGCATCCTGCCGGGCGGCGGCGCCGTGCTGTCCTCGTTCGCCTCCTACACGCTCGAGAAAAAGATCTCGAAGAACCCGGAGCGCTTCGGCAAGGGCCACCCGGCCGGCCTGGCCGGCCCCGAGTCGGCCAACAACGCGGCCGCGCAGACCTCGTTCATCCCGCTGCTGACCCTGGGTATCCCGGGCAACGCCGTGATGGCGCTGATGGTCGGCGCGATGACCATCCACAACATCCAGCCGGGCCCGCAGGTCATGACCAGCCACCCCGAGCTGTTCTGGGGCCTGATCGCCTCGATGTGGATCGGCAACCTGATGCTGGTGGTGCTGAACCTGCCGCTGATCGGCCTGTGGGTCAAGCTGCTGAAAGTGCCCTACCGCATCCTGTTCCCCGCCATCCTGGTGTTCTGCACGATCGGCGTGTACTCGTTGAACTACAACACGTTCGACATCTTCATGACCGCGGCCTTCGGCGTGGTGGGCTACGTGTGGGCCAAGCTGAAATGCGAAGGCGCGCCGCTGCTGCTGGGCCTGGTGCTCGGCCCCATGATGGAAGAGAACTTCCGGCGCGCCCTGCTGCTGTCGCGCGGCGACTTCGGCACCTTCGTGACGCGCCCGCTGTCGGCGACCCTGCTGGCCGTCGCGGTGTTCCTGGTGATCCTGGTGGCGCTGCCGGCGATCCGCAAGAAGCGCGAGGAGACCTTCGTCGAGGAAGATTGATCCCTCGATGCGGCCGGCGCCTGCCGGCCGGCGCGAACCGGGCCCGCGGGCCCGGTTTTTTTTTGCCTCGGCTTCGCAGCAGCACCGTATGCCTGTCCTGCCCCGACGCGCATGGCGCCTGTCCCCGCAGGGACAGGCGCCCTTACGCCACGGGCACAAGGCCACGAAATTTCAAATCGCAACCAATCACGACAAATTTGACATGAATCGGCCGCGCGTGCGTTAAGCTACGGGTTTACCCGTGTCTGTCGGCTTGTCATGAAGTTCGATTGGAACAACCCCTACCCCAGCACCCGGATTCCTGTTTTCGCGCGCAACGTGGTCGCCACGTCCCACCCGCTGGCGGCGCAGGCCGGGCTGCGCATCCTGGCGCAGGGGGGCAACGCCGCGGACGCGGCGGTGGCCAGCGCCGCGACGCTGGCGCTGGTCGAGCCAGCCAGCAATGGCCTGGGATCGGATTGCTTCGCCCTGGTCTGGGATGGCGCCCGCCTGCATGGCCTGAACGCCTCGGGCAGCGCGCCGACGGCGTGGAGCCCCGCTTATTTCCGGCGCAAGCACCAGGGCAAGATCCCGTTGCGCGGCTGGGACAGCGTGACCATACCGGGCTGCGTGGCGGGCTGGGCCAGCCTGCACGAAAGACTGGGCAGCCTGCCTTTCGCCGACGTGCTGGCGCCCGCCATCGAATATGCCGAGCGCGGCTTCGCGGTGCCCCCGACCGTACAGCGAAGATGGGCTGCCCAGGCGGACCCGCTGCGCAGCCTGCCCGGATTCGCCGAACACTTCCTGCCGCATGGACGCGCGCCCGAGGTGGGCGAACATTTCGTGCTGCCGGGCGCGGCCGCCACGCTGCGGCGCATCGCCGCCAGCGGCGGGCGCGATTTCTACGAAGGGGAAACGGCCCAGAAGCTGGTGGCGCACGCGCAGGCGCACGAGGCGGCGCTGACGCTGGGCGACCTGCGCGACTATGCGCCGCAATGGGTCGACCCCATCAGCCAGGCCTACCGCGGCCACGCGCTGCACCAGCTGCCGCCCAACGGGCAGGGCCTGGCGGCGCTGATCGCGCTGGGGATCGTCGAACACTTCGACCTGGCATCGCGCCCCATCGAGCATCCGGACACCCAGCACATCCTGATCGAAGCCATGAAACTGGCGTTCGCCGACGTCTATGCGCACGTCGCCGACGCGGCGCACATGCGCATCCGCGTCGAACAGCTGCTGGACCCGGCCTATCTGGCCGAGCGCGCGCGCCTGATCGACCTGCGCCGCGCGCGCGTCTACAACGCCGCGCAGGCGCCGCGGGGCGGCACCGTCTACCTCGCGTGCGCCGACCGCAACGGCATGATGATCAGTTTCACCCAGTCCAATTACATGGGATTCGGATCCGGCATCGTGGTGCCGGGCACCGGCGTCAGCCTGCAGAACCGCGGCTCCTGCTTCAGCATGGACCCCGACCACCCGAACGTCGTGGGCGGCGGCAAGCGTCCGTTCCACACCGGCATTCCCGCCTTCCTGACGCAGGATGGCGCACCGCTGATGAGTTTCGGCATCATGGGCGGCAACATGCAGCCGCAGGGACACTTGCAGGCGCTGGTGCGCATGCTCGATTATCGACAGCAGCCGCAGGCGGCGTGCGATGCCCCGCGCTGGAAATGGAACCGCGGGCTTTCGGTCGATGCCGAGGCCGCCATGCCCGCGCAGGTGACCGACGCCCTGCGCGCCCGCGGCCATATCGTGGACGTCACGGCGCCGGCCGACAAGGATTTCGGTTCGGGCCAGTTCATCTGGCGCCTGGGCGATCCGGCGGTCGACGGCTATGTGGCGGCCAGCGACAGCCGCCGCGACGGGCTCGCCGCGGGCTTTTGATTGCGTTAAGGTTACTGTCCTGTATCCCAACAGCGCCTTTCAACGGAGATCCGGCATGGCCACCATCGGTTCGAAGACGTACGACACCATCACCCCGCGCAACGTCGCTTTCCTGGGCCTGGGCGTCATGGGCCTGCCCATGGCTGGCCACCTGGCCCGCGCGGGCCATCAGGTCACGGTCTACAACCGCACGGCGGCCAAGGCGCAGGCCTGGGCCGCCGAATTCGGCGGCAAGGCCGCCGCCACGCCGCGCGAAGCCGCGGCAGGCGCGCAGATCGTGTTCTGCTGTGTCGGCAACGACGACGACCTGCGCAGCGTGGTGCTGGGCGCGGACGGCGCCTTCGCCGGCATGCAGGCCGGCGCGGTCTTCGTCGACCACACCACCGCCTCGGCCGACGTGGCGCGCGAACTCTACGCGGCGGCCCGCGAACTGAAGCTGCAATTCATCGATGCGCCGGTCTCCGGTGGCCAGGCCGGCGCCGTCAATGGCGCGCTGACCATCATGTGCGGCGGCGACAGCGCCACGTTCGAAGACATCAAGCCGGTGGCGCATGCCTTCGGCCGCGCCGTCACGCTGGTGGGCCCGCCGGGCGCCGGCCAACTGGCCAAGATGGTCAACCAGGTCTGCATCGCCGGCGTGGTGCAAGGCCTGTCCGAAGCCATCGCTTTCGGCCAGACCGCGGGTCTGGACATGAAGCTGGTGCTGGATGTGATCAGCAAGGGCGCCGCGCAAAGCTGGCAGATGGAAAACCGCGGCGCCACGATGGTGGACGACAAGTTCGATTTCGGTTTCGCGGTGGACTGGATGCGCAAGGACCTCGGCCTGGTACTGGCCGAGGCGCGCAACAACGGCGCCCGGCTGCCGCTGACCGCCCTGGTGGACCAATTCTACGGCGATGTACAGAAAATGGGCGGCAACCGCTGGGATACGTCCAGCCTCATCAAGCGGCTGCGCGACTGACGCCACGGCGCCGGCCGCTCGTTGCCCAAGCGGCCGGCGCCCGTTCTATCAGGCCGCCGCCAGACCCTGGCGCGCATCCAGCGACAGCGCATCGATGCGCTGCCTGGCCAGGGCCAGCCCTTCCTGGGCGGCCAGTTCGCCCATCGCCATGCCTTCGGCGGCGATGAACGTCACGTCGGTCATGCCCAGGAAAGCCAGCATCTGCTTCAGGTAGGGCGTCATCGTGTCATCGGGCGTACCCTCCGACTTGCCGCCACGGGCGATCAGCACCAGCACCTGCTTGCCCTGCACCAGGCCTTCGGGCTTGCCTACGGCCGTATAGCGGAAGGTCACGCCGGCACGGGCGATATGATCGATGTAGCTCTTGAACTGGGCCGGCAGGTTGAAGTTGTAGACCGGCACGGCGAAGACGATGCGATCGGCGTCGAAGAGCTCGGCGACCAGTTCGTCGCTGAGCGCCGCGATGCGCTGCTGCTCGGCGTTGCGCGCCTCGGCGGGCGTGAACAGCGCCCCGACCGTCGCACCGTCGAAATACGGCACGGGATTGGCGGCCAGATCGCGGATCTTGACCGTACCGCCGGGTTCGGACTGCTTCAGGCGGGCCAGCAGATGGTCGGCCAGTTGCTTGGAGTTCGAGCGATCGCCGAGGATCGAGGACAGGATGACGAGGGTTTTCATAAGGTGGGCCTCCAGTGGTACGGCGTCGTGCCGTGTAGCCATGGCGTAACTTTAAGAGGCTTCATTGTTTACATAAACCCGGTTAAGATGAACTGTACGTTCTGAATTTAGAACAATTTTCATGCAAGACCTCAACGATCTCTACTACTTCGCCCAAGTCGTCGAGCAAGGCGGCTTCAGCGCGGCATCGCGGGTGCTCGATATCCCGAAATCCCGCCTGTCGCGCCGCATCTCGCAACTGGAGGACCGCCTGGGGGTGCGCCTGCTGCAACGCACGACGCGCCGCCTGCGCCTGACCACGGCCGGCGAACGCTACCTGCACTACTGCCAGGAAATGACGGCGTCGGCGCGTGCGGCCGAGGACGCCATGCGGCAGCTGCAATCCGAGCCCGCGGGCCCGGTGGTAGTCAGTTGCCCGGTATCGATTGCCCAGCAGATGCTGGCGCCGCTGCTGCCGGAATTCCTCGACGCCTGGCCGTCGGTATCGGTGCAGTTGCTGGTGACCAACCGGCGGGTGGACGTGATCCGGGAGGGGGTGGACCTGGCCTTGCGCGTGCGCACCAGGCTGGATACCGATGCCGAACTGGTGGTCAAGCATCTGGGCCTGGCCAGCGGCACCCTGGTGGCAAGCCCCGCCTACCTGCAGCGCCATGGCGCGCCCGAAACGCCGCAGGAGCTGGCTTCGCACCGCACGCT
This sequence comes from Bordetella genomosp. 6, assembly GCF_002119705.1. Classification (NCBI taxonomy): domain Bacteria; kingdom Pseudomonadati; phylum Pseudomonadota; class Betaproteobacteria; order Burkholderiales; family Alcaligenaceae; genus Bordetella; species Bordetella genomosp. 6. The sequence continues at coordinate 799,205 of NZ_CP021107.1, read as the reverse complement.
CAGCTTCAACGACCCGCAGAACGAAGTGCGCTGGCCGCTGACCAACCAGCGCGGGGAATCGGTCGAAGTCGCCGTGCAGCCGGTGCTGGCCAGCAACGACTTCATCGTGCTGACCCAGGCCGCGGTGCGCGGGCGCGGCATCGCGCTGCTGCCGTCGATGGCCAGCGAGGCGGAACTGCGGCGCGGCGAGCTGGTGCGGGTACTGCCGGACTGGCGCTCGCCGGAAGGCATCGTGCATTGCATCTATCCGTCGCGGCGCGGCATGATGCCCGCGGTACGCGCTTTCCTGGACTTTCTTGCCAAGCGCGTGCCCCCGCTGGTGCGCCAGAGCGACACGGCCCGGCCATAGGGCCGGCCTCAGGCCTTGCGCCCGGCGACCTCGGCCGTGCCCTGCGGCGACGCCGGCGGCGCGGCGTCCGGGGCCATGAGGGCCGCTGCGCGCGCCGCCAGCCGCGCCAGCAACGCGTGCAATTGCTCGGCCGTCAGGCGGCCGACATGCTCGCGCGCCCACAGGATGGCCTCGCCCTGCTCGGACAGATCCAGCAGCACGGGCGGCCACTGCGCCAAGCTGTTGGCCAGCGCCGTGCCCGGCAGCGGATCGGGCGCCGGCCCGAGCGGCAGCAGCACGGTCACCATGTCGTCCTCGCATCCGATATGGACGACCCATTGCTCGTCGATGGCCAGGGAGGTGACCGGCTCGTCGGCGCCAGCGGGCAGCCCCAGCAGGTGGCGCAGATTGCGGATGAGCAACGGGAACATGGCATCTCCTGGGCGTACATGCGGACGGGGCCACATATGTTGGCCTGCCCGGCGCCCGGCCTTAATCAGGCGAACGCTGCCCGCCATGGCGGAAAGCGGCCTAACGGGCGCGGACTTCTCCGCGCCGCGAGGGGCGCGGAGAACGCCGGACAGACGGCGGTTACCAACACGGCATCCGGCGGACTTGCCGGCGCCTGCGCCGCATCCAGCCATCGCCCCCAAACCACGGAGGACCCGCACATGTTGAGCAACAACGTCAATCCGGTCGTCGGCCTGTCGTACCGGCCCCTGCCCGAGACGCCGCCCAGCGGCCAGGCCGCCGCACATCCCTCCATGCGCCTGCTCGAGCCGAACAACGACGAATTCGTGCGCAGCGTGGCCAGCCCGCGCCTGCGCCACAGCAGCGAGGCGCTGCGCGAAGTCAAGCACGATGTCAGGCAGTTCCAGGCCAGCGGCGACCGCTCGCTGCAGCAGCTGCGCGACCTGGAAGTGGCGCTCGACCACTGGGAGGCCAGCCAGCCCAGGGAGTTCGCCAAGCGCGGCGGCATGGTGGCCGAATTGCGCACCGCCATCGATGCCTACAAGCAACAGCTGCGGGAGCATGCGCCCAGCCATGCCAGCCTGGACGTGAAATGGCTGGATGGACTGCGCGCCGGGTCGATGGCGCTGCAAAACGACGTCAAGGTCTGGATGCAGAACCTCGAAGACCTGCGCACGCGGCGTCCCGACGAATTCGCCGCCCGCCTGCAGCAATCCACCGACGCGCTGTACAGCCACCTGGAGGCCCAATGGGCGACGCAGCACGGAGCACCGCCCACGGCGAGCGACGTCGCGGGCATGCCGCAATGGCGCGAATACACCGCCATGCTGCGCGAGCGCTTCGCGGGCCTGGACACCATACGCCCCAACCTGACGGCCGAGGAAAACGCCGTCGCCATCCTCAAGACGCAGACGCAGCTGCTGGCCTTGCAGCGGGCGCAGGAAGCGCTGCAGGCGAGCCTGGCCGACGGCGTCTCGCGCCAGGGCGACGTCGGCCTGCTGCGCACCCAGTTACTGGCCGGCATGGTCGAAGGATTGATCGCCCTGCAGCAGTCCGACGACGACAGCGCGCTATGGAGCCGCCCTCCCGCCGCCGATAGCGGCGGCCGCCTGTCCGTCGAGACCGGCGCCAAGGCCAGCACCGATTTCGAGGCGCCGGCCGGCAAGGCCGAGTGGCTCAGGGGCAAGGGCATCAGCGGCGAGGCCGTGCTGGAGGCGTTCGCCAACATCGAGATGAGCGTGAGCGGCTCGCGCGCCGGCGCCGCCGGCGAGGCGGAAGGCTCGCTGCGGCTGTACGGCGAGTCCACGGCGCGCGCAGAGGTATCCGGGTCGTTCGAACCGTTCGCCCTGTCGGGCACCATCGGGCGCGAGGAAGCCGACGGCGACACCGAGACCAGCTCCAACGCCGTGCTGTCGCTGAACGTGAGCGCCGAACTGTCGAGCAAGCTGGGATTGGAGACCCAGGGCTCGGTGACGTTGGGCAGCCTGCTCAAGCTGGACGCCGAAGGACGCGCGGAAGTCGGCGCCAGCGCCGAGGTCTCGGGCACGGCGGCGATCGAAAAGCGCAGCGACGGCGTCGGCGTGCGCCTGGAGGGCCAGGCCGAAGCCTTCATGGGCATGAAGGCGGAAGGAACGTTGACGGCCAACCTGCTGCACAGCAAATATGCCGAAACGCACGGGCTGACCGCCTCGGTCACCGGCAGCGCCAATGTCGGCCTGGGAGCCACGGCAGAGGGCAAGCTGGTGGCCAGCCCCGGCCAGTTCGAAATGGGCGGCGAGGTCGGCACCACGCTTGGCGTGGGCGGCAATATCGGCTGGAACAGCAAGGTCGACGTCAACGCTTCGGCCGCCTACGCCTACGAACTGGCCTCGGCGGCCATGGCGCGCTTTGACGCCTTGCGCGCCAGCCAGCTCGACCATGACGCGAAGACCAGCGGCAACGATAGCCAGCTCAACCGCCTGGCGGACAACCTGCAATCGCACATCGACGCGACCAGCCACAAACTGGATGCGCTGAACAGCGCCGGGATCGAAAACCGGATCCGCAAGGTGGACGGGGCTGCCGCCGGCGACGGCGCCCAGGCGGCGGCCGGCCTGGCGGCGCAAATGGCCTTGGTGGGAACGGGCGCGGACCTCAGCCACGACATCAAGATCACGGCGCTGAACCTGCGCGCATGACGGCGAGACGCTCGGAGCGAGGCGCTCAGCCGTAACGCCGGGGCGCCTCGGCCTCATCGGCCGGGGCGCCCCGGTCGTACAGGGGAATCCAGAACACGGCGCACAATCCGACCCCGCCCTGGGCGTTGGGCTCGCCGTCGCGCAATTCGATATCGCCATCATTGCGGCGCGCATAGGCGCGAGCGATCGACAGCCCCAGGCCCGACCCCGACGACGACGCATGGCGGTCGCCCGCCATGCGGTCGAAACGGGCGAACGCGCGGGCCCGCAACAACGGCTCGATGCCGGGGCCGTCGTCGGCGACCTGCACCTCGGCGCGGTCGGCGTAGCGCACGACCGATACCGTGATGTGCGCCCCCGCCGGGGCATAGTTGATGGCGTTGTGCACCAGGTTGGACAGGGCCTCGTGCAGTTCGACCTCGCTGCCCCAGACCGGCACCACGGCGGTGTCGCTGGCGCCTTCGGCCTCGTCGCCGCGCGCGTCGACCCAGCCCAGGTCCTGCTGCTTCTCGTGCGCCAGCGGCAGGTACTGCAGCACGACGTCGCGCGCCACGTCGTTGAGGTCGAGCTCCTGCCGCGGCGGCGCATCGGCCTGGCTGGCATGCGCCAGAGACAGCAGCTGCTCGGTCAGGCGGCGGGTGCGGCCAAGCTGGTCGACAATGGCGCGCAGCCCCTCCTGGGCGCGCACCGGATCGCGCTCGCGCAAGGCATATTGGGCCTGGGTCAGCATGATGGCCAAGGGCGTGCGCAACTGGTGCGACGCATCGGCGAGGAATTGCGACTGTTCGTCCAGCACGCGGCGATGGCGCGCAATGTGGTGATTGACGGCCTCGACCAGCGGCGCGACCTCGCTGGGCACCCGCGTGGCGTCCAGCGGCGTCAGGTCGTCGGGCCGGCGGGTGCGGATATCGTTGCGCAGGCGCACCAGCGGCCGCAAGGCCCAGTTCACGCCCCACCAGACCAGCAAGGCCACCAGCGCCAGCATGCGCGCATCGCGCAGGACCTCCTGGCGCTGCGCGCTGGCTTCGGCCTCGACGCGCTTGCCGATGCTTTCGGCCACGACGACCAGCACCTGGCGATGCTGGTTGCGGTAATAGAGGTCGCGCACCACGGCCACGGCGCGCACGGGATCGTTGCGATAGACCGCGTCGAAGAAGACCGGTTGCCCGTTGCTGCGCGGCCAATAGGGAGGACGCGGCATCTCCGGCATGCCCGACAGCGCCCGGCCGGGCTCGCGCGGCATGCCGGGCAGGTTTTCGGGCCAGGGAGGGTCGATTTCCTCGATGCGGTAATACTTGCGCATCCCGGCCTTGGACTCGAGCATGACCTGGGCGTACAGCGGCGTCGCCACCTGCAGCGTGCCGTCGGCCGCGAACTCCAGGCTGCTCTCCAGCACGCGCGCCGGCTCCAGCAGCGCCGAGTCATAGGCTTCGTTGGTGATGGCCGCCAGGGTGCGATAGTCGTTCCAGCTGTCGATGACCAGCAAGACCACCACGCCCGGCAGCAACAGCGAGATCAGCAGCGCGCGGATGCCCACCAGCGGCGTGCGCGACGATGCGCGCGAACGCTCAGCTTTCGGAGGATTCACTGACGGTGCTTTCCAGCATGTATCCCAGGCCGCGCACCGTGACGATGCGCACGTCGCTGCCCGTCAGTTTCTTGCGCAGGCGATGCAGCACCACTTCGATGGCGTCGGGATTGGCCTCGCTTTCGTGCGTGAACACTTTGCCGAACAGCTGCGACTTGTCGACCGGATAGCCGCTGCGGGTCAGCAGCGCCGCCAGGGCGGCATGCTCGCGCGGCGTCAGGAACAGCAGCGCCCCGTCCAGGGTGAAGGCGCGGCTTTCGCCGTCGTACGACAGCGAGCCGCATTGCAGGCGGGGGGGCTGGCGGCCGCGGCTGCGCCGCACCAGGGCGGTCAGGCGGGCCTCCAGCTCTTCCAGCGCGAACGGCTTGGTCAGGAAATCATCGGCGCCGAGATTGAGCCCGCGCACCCGGTCCTGCAGCGCGCCCTGGGCGGTCAGCAGCAGCACCGGCGTACGGTCGTCCCGGTTGCGCATTTCGCGCAGCAGCACCAGCCCGTGCTTGTCGGGCAGGCGCAGGTCCATGACCACCGCGTCATATTCGTTGCCTGCCATCAGGCCTTCGGCCGTACGGGCGTCCGGCGCATGGTCGGGCATGAACCCGCTCTGCGCCAGCGCCCGCATCAGCCAGGCCGCCATGTCGCGCTCGTCTTCAACCAGCAATATGCGCATGGTCGTCCGTCTCGGAGGACGGGTTGTCGGTCGAGCGCGGCCCATGCACCCGCTGGCGCAAATAGCGCGTTTCGTGGTGCCGGCGGAATAGAATGACGGCCAGTTCGTTCAGGGCCTGCGTATAGACGTCGCGCTTGAACTCGATGACCGCGTCCAGCGGCACCCAGTACTGGCTCCAGCGCCAGGCGTCGAATTCCGGGTGCTGCGTGGCGCGCAGGCATACGTCGCTGTCGCGCCCTACCAGGCGCAACAGGAACCAGATCTGCTTTTGTCCTTTATAGTGGCCACGCCACTCTCGCCGGACGAAGTGATCCGGTACGTTATAACGCAACCAATCACGTGTACGCCCCAAAATGCGGACATGCTCGGGCTTCAAGCCCACCTCTTCATGGAGTTCGCGATACATGGCCTGCACCGGGCTTTCGCCGTACTTGATGCCACCCTGCGGGAACTGCCAGGCATGTTCCCGGATTCGCTTGCCCCAGAAGACCTCGTTTTTACCGTTTACGAGAATGATGCCGACATTGGGACGGTAGCCTTCGCGATCAAGCATGGGCCACCCCCACCGAATTCAATACAATTACGGTCGATTATACGTATCTGCTGCCACCTTTAACTATGCGCGCCTCCAAGTACCACCTGAACACTCTGAAAGAAGCCCCGGCCGAGGCCGAGATCGCCAGCCACCAGTTGATGACGCGGGCGGGCATGATTCGCAAGCTGGCGGGCGGAATCTACACCTACATGCCGCTGGGGCTGAAGGTCATCCGCAAGATCGAGGGCATAGTCCGCGAGGAAATGAACGCCGCCGGCGCGATCGAGCTGCTGATGCCGGTGGTGCAGCCGGCCGAGCTCTGGATGGAGTCCGGCCGCTGGGAGCAGTACGGCGCGGAATTGCTGCGCATCAAGGACCGCCACCAGCGCGATTTCGTCCTGCAGCCGACCTCGGAAGAAGTGATCACGGACATCGCGCGCAACGAGATCCAGAGCTACCGGCAGCTGCCGCTGAACTTCTACCATATCCAGACCAAGTTCCGCGACGAACGCCGCCCCCGCTTCGGGTTGATGCGCGGGCGCGAGTTCACCATGAAGGACGCCTATTCGTTCGACCGCGACGAGGCCGGCGCCCAGCGCAGCTACGACATCATGTACGCCGCCTACCAGCGCATTTTCCAGCGCCTGGGCCTGGAATTCCGCGCCGTGGCGGCCGACACCGGCTCGATCGGCGGGTCGCGCAGCCATGAATTCCAGGTCATCGCCGACACCGGCGAGGACCTGATCGTGTACAACCCCGAGTCGGACTACGCCGCCAATATCGAGCTGGCCGAAGCGCCCGCCCTGCTGGCCACCCGTCCGGCCCCCGCCCAGGACCTGGAAGCGGTCCCCACGCCCGGCGCGGCCAAGTGCGAGGACGTGGCCAAGCTGCTGGGCCTGCCGCTGGCGCGCACCATCAAATCCATCGTGCTGGCCGTGGACCAGCCGGAGGGGCCGGCGCAGGTCTGGCTGCTGCTGCTGCGCGGCGATCACGAACTCAACGAAATCAAGGCGGGCAAGCTGGCCGGGCTGGCCGGCTTCCGCTTCGCCACCGAAACGGAAATCGCCGACCATTTCGGCTGCAAGCCCGGCTACCTGGGTCCGATCAAGACGGCCAGGCCGGTGCGCGTGGTGGCCGACCGCACGGTCGCCAACATGGCCGACTTCGTCTGTGGCGCCAACCGCGAGGATTACCACTACCAGGGCGCCAACTGGGGCCGCGACATGCCCGAACCTGAGCTGGTCGCGGATCTGCGCAACGTGGTCGAGGGCGATCCCTCGCCCGACGGCAAGGGCACCCTGTCGATCCAGCGCGGCATCGAGGTCGGCCACGTATTCTTCCTGGGCACCAAGTACTCGGAAGCGCTCAAGGCCACCTTCCTGGATGACAACGGCAAGCCGGCCGTGCTGCAGATGGGCTGCTACGGGATCGGCGTCACCCGCATCGTGGGCGCGGCCATCGAGCAGAACCACGACGCCCGCGGCATCATCTGGCCGCGCGCCATCGCCCCCTACGAGGTGGTGATTTGCCCGGTGGGCTGGGGCAAAAGTGAAACTGTTCGTGACACCGCGGTGGCGCTGTACGAGGCGCTGCGCGCGCGCGGCGTGGACGTCATGCTCGACGACCGCGACAGCCGCCCGGGCGTCATGTTCGCCGAATGGGAGCTGATCGGCGTCCCCCTGCGCGTAACAGTTGGAGAACGCGGGCTGAACGAGGGTGTGGTGGAATTGCAGGCCCGCCGCGAAGCCGAGGCGGCCAAGGTCCCGGTGGACCAGGCCCTGGCGCAGACGCTGGCCAAACTCGACTTGCTATAGTCCCCAGGGCGGGCGCCAGCCCGCCCCGCGGCAGCCACAGGGCTCCTATCGATCGTGACCGACCCGAAGTTCTCCGAATCCGTGCTGGACATCCGTGTCTACTATGAAGACACGGACGCTGGCGGAGTCGTCTTCTACGCCAACTACCTGAAGTTCCTGGAACGGGCCCGCACCGAATGGCTGCGCGGCCTGGGCGTGAACCAGTCGGACCTTGCCGAGCGCGAGCAACGCCTGTTCGTTGTCCACTCCCTGGACATGTCCTACCGCAAGCCCGCCCGGCTGGACGACCTGATTACCATACGCAGCCGGATTACACGAATCGGCCGCGCTTCGATACACTTCGCGCAGCGCGCCGAGCGCAACGGGGAACTGCTTGCCGAGGGCAACATCCAAATCTGCTGCGTCGATTCGATCCGTATGCGTCCGGCCGAACTGCCGGACGATATTCGCGCAAAACTGAAATTCATCCAGATTCAGGAATAAACATGCAAGTCACCAACGACATGTCGTTGCTTTCGCTGATCTCCCACGCCAGCGTGCCGGTTCAGTTGATCATGCTGCTGCTGCTGGGCATCTCGATCATGTCCTGGACCTATATTTTCGCCAAGCGCCTGGCAATCAAGCGGGCGCACCAGCAGACCCGCCGCTTCGAGGATGACTTCTGGTCGGGCGGCGACCTGGCCATGCTGCAGCAGGCGGTCGCCACCCGCCGCGACGAACAGGGCGCCCTGGCGCGCATTTTCGACGCCGGCATGACCGAATTCCTCAAGGCGCGCCGCACCAGCGCCGCCGGCGACGTCAACGCGGTGCTCGACGGCCCGCGCCGGGCCATGCGCGCGGCCTACCAGCGCGAAATGGACTCCCTCGAGTCGCACCTGAACTTCCTCGCCTCGGCCGGCTCGGTCAGCCCGTACATCGGCCTGCTGGGCACGGTGTGGGGCATCATGCATGCCTTCATCGGCCTGTCGAACATGCAACAGGCCACGCTGGCCGCGGTGGCGCCCGGCATCGCCGAGGCCCTGATCGCCACGGCCATCGGCCTGTTCGCGGCCATCCCGGCCGTGGTGGCCTATAACCGCTTCACCAACGACATCGACCGCCTGTCGATCCGCTTCGACAGCTTCGTCGACGAGTTCCTGAACATTCTGCAGCGGCAGGTGCGCTAATGCCTTCGGTACGCTCCAACGGCCGGGCCGGCCGCCGAATGAAGGCCGACATCAACGTCGTGCCCTATATCGACGTCATGCTGGTGCTGCTGGTGATCTTCATGGTCACCGCGCCCCTGATCACGCCCGGGCTGATCGAGCTGCCCTCGGTGGGGCAGGCCTCCGATGTGCCGGCCAAGCCGCTGGAAGTGCAGATTTCGGAAGACGGCAAGATCGCCTTGCGCATGCGCGAGCCGGGCGCCACGCCCCAGGACATCGCACGCACCGAGCTGGTCAACCAGGTCCGTTCGCGCATTACCGCCGAAACGCCGGTCGTGATCGCCGCCGACGGCAAGGTGCCGTACGAGTCGGTGGTGAAAGTCATGGACGAATTGCGTTCCAGCGGCATCACGCGCCTGGGCCTGCTGGTCGACCAGGGCGCCGGCGCCGAGACGCAGCAACCTGCCCGGAAACGCTAACGCGCCGCTTGCGGACAAGCCGGCACAGCAAGACACATGACCCCACCCCTGATTCGAAACGACCGTTCGGCGCCCCCCTCGCCCGCCACCCAGGACAATCGCAAGGCCCTGGGCCTAGCGGTACTGGTGCACTTGCTGCTGTTGCTGGTGCTGATCTTCGGCGTGAACTGGCGTTCGGAAAACCCCGGGCCGGTGCAGGTCGAACTCTGGGCCGACGGCGACTCGCCGGTCGATCCGCCGCCCGACGACGTCAAGCCGCAGCCCACGCCGCAGCCCGAGCCCGAGCCGGAACCTGAGCCCGAGCCCCCCCCTCCGCCGCCGCCGCCCCCGCCGCCGCCCCCTCCTCCGCAGCCGGAAGTCCAGCCCAAGGAACAGCCGGACCCGGAAATCGCGCTGGAAGAGGCGCGCAAGAAGCGCGAGCAGGAAGAAAAGGCCCGCCAGGCGGCCGAAGCCGCCAAGGAAAAGGCGCGCCTGGATGAAGAGCGCCGCGCGGCCGAGCTCAAGGAAAAGCAACGCCTCGAACAGGAGCGCCGCGCGGCCGAGAAAGCCGCGGCGGAGAAGGCGGCCGCCGACAAGGCCGCCGCCGAGAAGCAGGCCGCCGAAAAGAAAGCCAAGGAAGAGGCCGCCAAGAAAGCCGAGGCCGAGAAGAAGGCCGAAGCGGAGAAGAAAGCCGAGGCCGAGAAAAAGGCCAAGGAAGAGGCGGCCAAGAAGGCTGCCGCGGAGAAAGCCGCGGCCGAGAAGGCGGCCGCCGAGAAGAAAGCCAAGGAAGAAGCCGCCAAGAAGGCGGCCGCCGACAAGGCCCTGCGCGATGCGTTCCGCAACGACGCCCTGGGCGCGGCCGGCATCCCGGGCGGCACGGCTGACCGCAACCAGGCCGGCGGCGGACGCGACAGCGGCTACGGCGCCAAGGTGCGCGCCTGCGTGCAGCCAGGCGTGGCCTATCCGCCGCCGCCGCGCGCCGGCTCGGCCAATCCCACGGCACAATACCGGGTACAGTTGGGTTCTGATGGGAAGGTCAATGGTGTCACGCTGACCAGTTCTTCCGGCAACCCGGGTTTCGACCGGGCGGTCGAAACCGGCATCCGCCGCTGCAACCCTTTCCCCAAACCATCGACCGGCCGCTACGAGCCCATTATCGATGTTGTGTACCGCATGTACGATTGACAGGAGATTGCCCGCTATGACACCCGCCTTCCGCCGCGCAGACCTGACGGGGTTCCTGCGCACCTACGGCGCCGCGCTCATTCTGCTGCTGGCAGCGATGCTGGCCTGGCAACCCGCCCAGGCGCAGCTGCGCGTGGACATTTCCGGCACCGGCGCCACGCAGTACCCGGTCGCGATCGCCGACTTCGCGGTCGATGACACGCACGGGCGCGCGCTTGCCGAGGTGATCCGCGCCGACCTGACCCGTACGGGCCAGTTCCGCCTGATCAACGCCGCCGGTTCCGGCCTGAATGTGGATTCGCAGGTCGCCCACGATGACTGGCGCGCCAAGGGCGCGGACTTCCTGGCCTACGGCAGCATCACCCGCGGCCCGGATGGCCGCTATGACGTGCGCTACCGCCTGGCCGACACGGTCAAGAAAGGCCAGCTCGACGGCGTGGCGTTCTCGGGGACGGAGCAGGAGCTGCGTCGCGTGGCGCACCAGATCGCCGACCGCATCTACGAGAAGATCACCGGCGTACGCGGCGTGTTCTCGACCCGCATCGCCTACGTGCTCAAGCGCGGCAGCACCTACGAACTGCAGGTTGCCGACGCCGACGGCCAGAATCCGCAAGTCGCCCTGCGCTCGCGCGAACCCATCATTTCGCCCAGCTGGTCGCCCGATGGGTCCCGGCTGGCCTATGTGAGTTTCGAGTCGGGCAAGCCGGTGGTGTACGTGCACACGCTGGCGACCAGCGCGCGCATTCCGGTGGCCAACTTCAAGGGCAACAACAGCGCGCCCGCGTGGTCGCCCGATGGCAGCCAGCTGGCCGTGGCGCTGACCCGCGATGGTTTGTCGCAAATTTACATCGTTAGCGCCGGCGGCGGCTCGAATATGCGCCGTATTACGCGCTCTCCGGGCATCGACACCGAGCCGAACTTTACGCCCGACGGCCGTTCCATTATCTTTACCAGTGACCGTAGTGGTGGGCCGCAAATCTACCAAACCGGCCTGGATGGTGGAGATGCCCGCCGCCTGACGTTTAATGGTGGTTACAACATTTCACCCCGAATTTCCCCCGATGGATCGACGCTGCTGTACGTTGCAAGACGCGACGGCGCGTTTCGTATCGCTTCGCTCAACCTGTCCTCAGGATCCGAAACGCTGCTGACTGACGGTCGTGACGATCAGTCTCCCAGTTTCGCGCCCAACGGCATGCAAGTGCTCTACGCCGCAATCCAGAATGGTCGTAGCGTACTTGCCGGTGTCTCGAGCGATGGGCGCGTGCGGCAGACCTTGTCCGTCCTGAACGGGGAAATACGTGAACCAACGTGGGGCCCTTTTACCCGTTAACACGTGTGACTCTCTTTGCAAAGGAACTATCATGAAGTCGCGCATTGCCAAAAGCCTAACCATAGCTGCGCTGGCCGCCACGCTGGCAGCCTGCAGTTCCGTCCCTCTCGACGACAAGGCAGGTCAAGCTGGAGGCTCCGGCCAGGGTTCGGCCACCGGCCAGATCCTGGATCCCTTCAACCCGCAAAGCATTCTGGCGCAACAGCGTTCGGTGTATTTTGACTTCGACAGCTATACGGTGTCGGAACAGTATCGCGGCCTGGTCGAAACCCACGCCCGCTACCTGGCTTCGAACAACCAGCAGCGCATCAAGATCGAAGGCAACACCGACGAACGCGGCGGCGCCGAATACAACCTCGCACTGGGCCAACGCCGTGCCGACGCTGTCCGTCGCATGATGACCCTGCTGGGTGTGTCGGACAACCAGATCGAAACCATTAGTTTCGGCAAGGAAAAGCCGAAGGCGACGGGTTCGAGCGAGGCTGATTTCGCCGAGAACCGCCGCGCCGATATCGTTTATCAGCGCTAAGTCCTCGCGACGCCAAGCAGCCCCACCACGCGTCGGGACGGTCATCCGGCCGTCCCGACGTTTTCGTTTCAGACCTGGATATTTTCATGCGCGATCAAGCCCTGCCCCTGCGTACTCTGGTCATTACCGCCAGCCTGGCCCTCGCGGCCATGGCGGCCCCCGCCCATGCCTTTGCCGACGATGAAGCGCGCCGCGCCATCCTGGATCTGCGCCAGCAGGTGCAACAGCAGAATGAGCAGAACCAGCGCGCGCGGCTGCAATTGGCCGATCAGTTGCACGCCATGCAACAGGAAATCGCCCAATTGCGCGACCAACTGGAACTGATTTCGCGCCAGCAGCCCAATGCGCAGGGCGGCCAGCCCCAGCACGCCGGCAACCCGCCGGGCGTGACCGCGGTCGACCAGCAGGAGCAGGCCGCCTATGACGGCGCAATCGACCTGTTCCGCAAGGGCCAGTACAAGGACGCCGCCGAATCGCTGGCCGCCTTCATCGCGCTGTACCCGAACAGTCAGCTGGCGCCGACGGCGCAGTTCTACCTGGGCAGCAGCCGCTACGCCATGAAGGATTTCAAGGGCGCGATCGAGCAGCTCAACAGCCTGGTGCAGAACGCGCCGACCAACGCCCGCGCGCCCGACGCCCTGCTGGTGATCGCCGGCAGCCAGATCGAGCTGAACAACCGCGCCGGCGCCAAGGCCACGCTGCAGCGCATCGTGCGCGACTATCCGACCACGCCGGCCGCCAACACGGCCAAGAGCCGCCTGCAACTGCTGCAGTAATGGCCGCGGCCGCCCCCGACGCGGTGCGGGCCTACGGCCGCCTGCTGCGGCGCCGCCGGTGGCTGATGGCCGCCCTGGCGGCGGCAGCCTGCGCGGCGCTGGCCGCCGACGCTGCGCTGGGTCCCGCCGGCCTGACGCTGGCCGAACTCTGGCGCACCCTGCTGCAACCCGGCGCCGCCGATACGGCGGCCCGCGTCATCGTCTGGGACATCCGCCTGCCGCAGGCCGCCATGGCCGCCATCGTGGGCATGGCGCTCGGGCTGGCCGGGGCCGAGATGCAGACCATCCTGAACAACCCCCTGGCCAGCCCGTTCACGCTGGGCGTCTCGTCCGCCGCGGCGCTGGGCGCTTCGCTGGCCATCGTGCTGCATGTCGGCCTGCCCGGCGTGGCCGGGGCCTGGCTGGTGCCGCTGTACGCTTTCCTGTTCGCCGCGCTGGCCGGCCTGCTGCTGGACCAGGTGGCGCGGCGCCGGGCCATCGGCGCGCCGGCCATCGTGCTGTTCGGCATCGCGCTGGTATTCACCTTCAATGCGCTGATCTCGCTGATCCAGTTCACCGCCAGCGCCCAGGCGCTGCAGAACCTGGTGTTCTGGACCATGGGCAGCATGGCGCGCGCCGATTGGGCCAGCGTGGGCATCCTGGCGGCGGCCTGCGCGCTGGCCCTGCCGCTGGCGCTACGCCACGCCTGGCGGCTGACCGCCCTGCGGCTGGGCGAAACGCGCGCGGCCAGCTTCGGCGTGGACGTGCGCCGGCTGCGCCTGGCCGCCCTGTGCCGCATCAGCCTGCTGGCCGCTCTGGCGGTGGCATTCGCCGGCACGATAGGCTTCATCGGACTGGTGGCGCCGCACATCGCCCGCCGCCTGTTCGGCGAGGATCACCGCTTCTATCTGCCCGGCAGCGCGCTGACGGGCGCGCTGATCCTGTCGCTGGCCGCCTCGGTGTCCAAGAGCCTGGTGCCAGGGGTGATCGTGCCGGTGGGCATCGTGACCTCGCTGGTGGGCATTCCCTTTTTCGTGGCGGTGCTGCTGCGCCGCCCGCAAAGCCTGTGAACGCGCCGGGGCTGGCCATCGAAGGACTGGGCGTGGCCTATGGCGCCCGCACGGTCATCGCCAGCCTGGATCTGGGGCCCTTGCCGCACGGCACGCTCACCGCGCTGCTGGGCCCCAATGGCAGCGGCAAATCCACCCTGCTCAAGGCGGTGGCGGGACTGCTGCCCGCGCGCGGCGGCGCGATCGCGCTGGACGGACTGAGGCTGGACCAGGCCGGGCTGGCGCAACGGGCGCAGCATGTCGCCTATCTGCCGCAAGGCCTGCCGGCCGATGTCCACCTGCGCGTGTTCGAATCGGTGCTGGTCGCGGCGCGCGCGCATGGCGAAGCGGCCGGACAGGCCGGGCCGCCGGCCGTGGCCGCCCTGCTCGAGCGGCTGGGCATCGGACACCTGGCGCTGCAATTCCTCGATGAGCTGTCCGGCGGGCAGAAGCAGCTGGTGGGGCTGGCGCAGGCGCTGATACGGCGCCCGCGCGTGCTGCTGCTCGACGAGCCGCTGTCGGCGCTGGATCCGAACTACCAGTTCCATGTGATGGACCTGCTGCGCCAGGAAACCCGCCGCCATGGCTTGATCACCATCGCGGCGCTGCACGATATCAATGTCGCCCTGCGCCACGCCGACCAGGCGCTGCTGATCCGCGCCGGGGAGCTGGCCGCGGCCGGCGAGCCAGCCGCCGTGATCGACGCGCCGCTGCTGGCGCGCGTCTATGGCATCCAGGCGCGCGTGGAACGCTGCTCGCGCGGCCATCCCCATGTGCTGGTGGACGGCGTGGCCGGCCCCGTCAGGTAGCGGCAACCCGAACGTCATCGACGACGCATGGCCGGCCGCGCGCCATCGCATAAAACGTTGACATAGCAACTATATGCTCATAGGATGAGCACCTCGCCCGCCGCCGGCCCGGCCGCGGCGCGCTTCCCGTTGACTTCCCCGCCCATATCCGCCCAGGAGATGCATTCATGTCCGGTTCCCGCTGTTTTACGCTGGCGCGCCTGATCGCGCCCGTCTTCGCGGCCGCAGCGCTGGCCGCCGCGCCCGCCAGCGCCGCGGATTTTCCCAGCCGTCCGATCAAGCTGGTGGTGCCGGCGCCGCCGGGCGGCGCGGGCGACATCAGCGCGCGCGCCATCGCCGAAGGCATGGGCGCCAAGCTGGGCCAGCCGGTCATCGTGGAAAACCGCCCCGGCGCGGCCACGCTGCTGGGCCTGCGCGCCGTCGTGCGCGACCAGCCCGACGGCTACACCATGGCGCTGCTGCCGGTCACGGGCGTGGCCATCGCCACCACCATGTACGACAACGTCCCCAGCCTGGAAAAGGACTTCTCGTATGTCGCCGGCGTGGTCAACGCGCCGCACATGCTGGTGGCCCCCGCCGGCCAGCAGTCGGCCACCGTGACCGAGCTCGTCGCCCGCCTGAAGGCGGCCCCCGGCCGCTACAACTACGCCTCGCAGGGCGTGGGCTCGCTGTCGCACCTGGAGTCGGCGCTGTTCCTGGACGGATCGAAGGCGCAGGCCGAGCACGTCCCGTACAAGGGCAGCGCCGAAGCGCTGCCCGGCCTGATGAGCGGCGAGACCGCCTTCATGTTCGACAGCGTCGCGTCGGTCCGCACGCACGTGGCGGCCGGCAAGCTGGTGGCCCTGGCCACCAGCGCCAGCGGCCGCGTGCCGCAGTTCCCCGATATCCCCACGATGGCCGAACTGGGCGTCACCGACCTGAAGGCCGACAACCCGTTCGCGTTCGTCACCCCGGCCGGCACGCCGCCGGCGGTGGTGGCGGTGCTGACCGATGCGGTGCGCACCGCGCTGGAAGACCCCAAGATCATCGAGACGCTGACGCGCGCCGGCATGGTGCCGGCGTTCCATCCGCCCAAGGATATCGCCCGCATCGCGGCCGACGACCTGGCGTTCTGGCCCGGGCTGGCGCGCCGCGTCGGCGCCAAGAAGGAGTAATCGCGTGACCGCATCCCACCCCCTGGACTGGACCTTCCCCTACGTATCGCAGCGCATGCCCGCGCTGGGCGAGAACATGGTCTGCACGGAGCAGCCGCTGGCCAACCAGGCCGCCATGCGCATGCTGGCCGCCGGCGGCAACGCCGTCGACGCGGCGATCGCGGCGGCCATCACCATGACGGTGGTGGGCCCATGCATGAACGGCATCGGCGGCGACCTGTTCGCCATCATCTGGGACGGACGCCAGCTGCACGGCCTGAACGCCTCGGGACGGGCGCCGCAGGCCTGGACCCGGGAATACTTCTCGCGCCATGACGCCATGCCCGCGCGCGGCTGGGACGCCGTGACGGTGCCGGGCGCCGTATCGGGATGGGTGGCGCTGTCGCGCAAATTCGGCAAGCTGGATTTCGCCCGCCTGTTCGAGCCGGCCTTGCACTACGCGCGCCATGGCTTTCTGGTGACGCCCATCACCGCGCGCCAGTGGGCAGACCAGGCCGAACCGATCATGCAGGGCCCGGGCTTTCGCGATGCCTTCGCGCCCAACGGCCGCACGCCCCAGCCCGGCGAACGCTTCATCTGCCCCGGACAGGCCGATACGCTGCAGGATATCGCGGACACGCACGGCGAATCGTTCTACCGCGGCGCGCTGGCCGCCCGCATCGCCGCGTTCGCGCGCGAGACCGGCGGGGCGCTGACCGAGGCCGATCTGGCCGCGCACCAGGCCGATTGGGTGGACCCGATCGGCGCGCAATACGGCGAGCTGACGCTGCACGAGATCGGCCCCAGCGGCCAGGGCATCGGCGCGCTGATGGCGCTGGGCATGCTCGATGGCCTGTCGGGCAAACTGGGCCAGCCCGACAGCACGGACTTCTATCACTACCAGATCGAGGCCATGAAACTGGCCTTCGCCGACATCAACCGCTACGTGGCCGACCCCGCCTCGATGCGCGAGGTCTCGGCCGAGATGCTGCTCGACCGCGCCTACCTGGCCGCGCGCGCCGGCGCGATCAGCCCGACCGAAGCGCGCTACCCGGGACCCGGCAAACCGCACAACGGCGGCACGACGTACCTGACGGCCGCCGATGCCGACGGCATGATGGTGTCGCTGATCCAATCCAACTTCAAGGGCTTCGGCTCCGGCGTGGTGGTACCCGGCACTGGCATCGCCCTGCACAACCGCGGCTGGGGCTTCAACCTGATCGAAGGCCACCCCAACGAAGTCGGGCCCGGCAAACGGCCGTTCCACACCATCATCCCAGGCTTCCTGATGCGCGGCGGCGCGCCGCTGATGAGCTTTGGCGTGATGGGCGGCTCGCTGCAGGCGCAGGGCCATGTACAGGTGACGGTGCGCACGGCCGCCGGGCAGAACCCACAGGCCGTCGTCGACGCGCCGCGCTGGCGCATCCTGGAGGACAACCGCACCGTCATGGTGGAATGGAACTTCCCCGATGCCGCCGTGGCCGGCCTGCGCGAGCGCGGCCACGCGGTGACCGTGGCGCCGCGCTTCTCGGATGAGTTTGGCGGCTCGCAGGCCATCATGCGCATCGAGGGTGGCTACCTGGGCGCCTCGGACCACCGCAAGGATGGACAGGCCAGCGCGCTCTGAACGCAGCGCCTCAGAGCTCGTCCATGATGGCCTGCGCCTGTTCGGCCAGCTTGTCGAGCGTGGCGTTGAAGGCGGCCAGTTCGTCGGCGGACAGGGCGCGCTTCATGCGCTCGTCGCGCGCCAGGCTGATGCGCAGACCCTGCCGGTACACTTCGATACCGGCAGGCGTCAGCGACGCCAGCACCTTGCGGCGGTCATGGGCGCTGGGCACGCGGTTCACGTAGGCTTTGTCGGTGAGTTCCTGCAAGGCCCGGCTGACCTGGCTTTTGTCGTAGCGGCAGAAATCGGCGATCTCCTGCACCGAGCCGACGCCGTCGTTGGCCAGGAAGAACATGACGCGCCATTGCCGCACCGACAGGCCGAGTTCGCGCCCCATCATGAGTTCGAGGCTGCGGTACAGCAGTTGGCTGGTCGACAGGAAGCGAAAGGCAAGCAGGCGGGATGCCGCCTGGGTGGATTTGTCCATGCTGAACCCTGAGCGGAATGGGAATGGCGGGCGCCAGGCAGGCCCGAGTATACAGAACGCCTCGCGCCCGGCTGGCGCGCGGCGCGCATCACGGAGATGGGATCGATGAGCAAGGAAATCATCGTGCTGGGCGCGGGCATGGTGGGCGTATGCGCGGCCCTGCACCTGCAGCGCCGCGGCCACCGCGTCACGCTGGTCGACCGGCGCGAGCCGGGGCTGGAGACCTCGTACGGCAATGCCGGCATCATCCAGCGCGAGGCGGTCGAACCCTATGCCTTCCCGCGCGGCCTGGCCACCTTGCTGCGCGTGGCGCTGCGCCGCGGCTTCGACATCCGCTACCACTGGGGCGCGCTGCCCGCGCTGCTGCCGCGCCTGGCCGCCTACTACGCCGCCAGCGCGCCGCGCCGCTACCGGCCCATCGCGCTGGCGTACGGCCAGATCATCGCCCATTGCACCCATGAGCACCAGGCGTTGATCGACGCCTCGGGCTGCGACGACCTGATCCGGCGCACCGGATTTCGCTCGCTGTTTCGCGGCGCGGCCGGCCTTGCCGCGGCGACCCGCGAGGCGCGGCGCCTGGCCGACGAATGCGGCGTGGCGCTGGCGATCGAATCGGCGTCCGACCTGGAACAGGCCGAACCGGGCTTGCGGCCCGGCGTGAGCGCCGGCGCCATCCATTGGCAGGAACCCTGGAGCGTGGCCGACCCCGGCGCGCTGGTGGCCGCCTATGCCGAGCGCTTCCAGGCCGAAGGCGGGACGGTGGTGCGCGGCGATGCCGGCACGCTGCAGCGCGCCGGCGCCGGCTGGTCGGTACAGATCGAGGAAGCGGCCGGCCCGGCCCGGCGCGAGGCCGGCCACGCCGTGGTGGCGCTCGGCCCCTGGTCCGATGGCCTGCTGCGGCGCTTCGGCTACCGGCTGCCCCTGTTCGTCAAGCGCGGCTATCACCGCCATTACCAGTGCGCCGCCATGCCGAGCATGCCGGTGCAGGATGCGGATTGCGGCTTCGTGCTCAGCCCGATGCGGCGCGGCCTGCGCCTGGCCACCGGCGCCGAGCTGGCGCGCCAGGACGCGCCGCCCACGCCCGTGCAGCTGGCGCGCGCCGAAACCGCCGCGCGCGACCTGTACGCACTGGGAGAGCCGGCCGAACCGGATTTCTGGATGGGCAGCCGCCCCTGCACGGTGGACATGCTGCCGGTGATCGGCGCGGCGCCGCGCCACCCCGGCCTGTGGTTCAACCTCGGGCACGGGCACCAGGGCTTTACGCTGGGGCCGGTCAGCGGCCGGCTGCTGGCCGAACTGGTGGACGGCGCGCCGACCGTGGTCGACGCCGCGCCCTACTCGCCCGCCCGCTTCGGTTGATGCAATGCGCCGTCAGGCGGCGCGCTGCGCCACATCGGCGACCGGCGCGCCGGTCATGTCGGCCAATTGGCGCGGCGTCAGGCTGAACACCGCGTGCGGATGGCCGGCCGCCGCCCACAGGCTGTCGTACCGGAACAGATCTTCGTCGAGCAGCATCACCGGGCGCACGGCATGGCCGATGGGGCAGACGCCGCCGATGGCGTAGCCCGTCATGGCACGCACGAACTTGGCGTCGGCCTTGGCCAGCCCGCCCACCCGCGCGGCCACCTTGGCCTCGTCGACCCGGTTGACGCCGCTGGCGATGACCAGCACCGGAGCGTCGTCGGCCGCGCGCCGGAAGATGATGGACTTGGCGATCTGCGCCACTTCGCAGCCCAGCCCCGCGGCCGCCTCGGCCGAGGTCTTGCCGGTCTGGGGCAGCATGATCACCGGCCGGTCGTGGCCCATCTCGCGCAGCAGCCGCGCCACGCGCAGCGCCGACTCGGGCAGGGAATTCGGTTCGTCTTCGGCCATGGGTAGCGGATCCTTCGGGAAGTCATCGAAAACGCGATCGGCCACGAGTGTATCAGCCCGCCCGCGCCGTCCGGGCTAGAATCACGCCCTGCGGGCCGTCGCGGCGCGCCACACCTGCCATGCGCTCAGAACCTCAACTTTCCTTGCAGACCGCCGCCATCGACGGTTACCCCATCGCCTACGCCGAGGCCGGCCAGGGCGCCCCCATGGTGCTGATCCATGGCTCGCTGTGCGACTGCCGCTACTGGAAACCGCAGCTCGGGCCGCTGGGCAGATCCTTTCGCGTGCTGGCGCCGTCGCTGCGCCACTACTGGCCCGAAGACTGGGATGGCGCCGGCGACGATTTCTCGGTGGCCCGCCATGCGCAGGATATCGTCGAGTTCATTGAAAACGTGTGCGGCGAGCCCGCGCACCTGGTGGGCCATTCGCGCGGCGGCCGCGTCGCGCTGGAAACGGCGCTGCGCCGCCCCGACCTGGCACGCTCGCTGGTGCTGGCCGACCCGGGCCTGCCGCTGCCCGGCGGCGACGACTCGCGCGGCGGATTCCGCCAGCGCGCGCTGGCGTTGATCCGCGACGGCGACCCCGACGCGGGCCTGGCGCTGTTCATCGACACGGTGACCGGGCCCGACACCTGGCGTCGCATGGTGCCCTGGTTCAAGGACATGGTGCGCGACAACGCCAATACGCTGCTGGGCCAGGCGCGCGAACAGCCCGGGCCGCTGACGCCGGATACCCTGCGCAGGCTGGCGCTGCCGACGCTGCTGATCGGCGGCGCGCTCAGCCCCGCCCCCTACCCCGAGGTGCTGGACATGCTCGAAGGCGCCTGGCCCCACGCCGAGCGCACGGCCATCGCCGGTTCGTCGCACGGCATGAACCTGGGCAACCCGCGCGCCTTCAATGGCGCGATCGAAGCCTTCCTCGCCTAGGCCGGCCCGGCGCGGCGCCCAGCCGCGCGGACTGCGCACCCGATACGCCGGCCGTATTGGCCGAGACAAATAAAGTATTTGTGGAGACCGCCGCACCCTACATAGCATTGCCAGCTGTTGCACCAGTACGCGGCATGCCACGCGGAACGTTCCCGATCCGCGCCATGCCGCCGACAGAACAATCGACAACAGCCTCAGGCAACCAAGGGGGAGCAACATGGCGATTCACAACAAGGCACGGACATACCTTGCTTCGGCCGTCGGGGCGGTGCTGTGCGCGTTCGCGGCACCGGTTTGCGCGCAAGCCACCTACCCAACCCGGCCGGTCAGCATCGTGGTGCAGACCCCGCCTGGCGGCCCGCTGGACGCCGCCATGCGCGTCGTCGCCAAGCAACTGGAGCAGCGGTTCGGCGGCAACGCCAGCGTTATCGTGGAGAACAGGCCCGGCGCCAACGGCCTGATCGCGACGAAGTTCGTCGCCCAGTCGCAGCCGGACGGCCATACGCTGCTGGGCGTCAGCGTCTCGCATGTGGCCAACCCCAGCATCCATCGGAACATGCCGTTCGATCCCCTGCGCGAGCTCAAGGGCATCGCGCACCTGGGCGTGGCACGCAACGTTTTCGTTGCCAGTTCGGTGGCGCCGCCAAAGAGCATCGAGGAATTCGTCGCCTGGGCAAAAGAAAACCCGGACAACGTGACGTTCGGCTCCGGCGGCGTGGGTTCGGGCGGACACCTGATGGCCGCGCTGATCGCACAGTCGACCGGCATCCGCATGACACACGTCGCCTACAAGGGCGGCACCGCCATGCTGCCCGACCTGGTCGCCGGACGGGTGCTGTTCAGCGTGGACACGCTCAAGAACATGGCCCCGGTCGTCGAGGCAGGGTCTGTGAGGATACTGGGCGTGACCAACGCGCAGCGCTGGCCGGACCTGGCCTCGGTGCCGACCTTCGTCGAGTCAGGCTATCCGCAAGTGGCGCTCAACTCGTGGATCGGCATCGTGGCGCCGGCCAAGACCCCGCCGGCAGTGATGGCGCGGCTGGAGCGCGAGCTTGCCGCGATCGCCAGCCTGCCCGAGGTCAGGGAGCAGTTCTCGGGGTTCGGACTCAGCATCCTTCCCGAGCCGCTGGTCGGCGAGCAATTCCAGGCCTTCATGGAATCGGAGAAGGCCATGTGGAAGAAGATCGCCGACGCCGCCGACATCAAGGTCGACTAGGCCGTCCATCACCCGGCCGGCGCGCGCCGCTGCGCGCACGGACCCTGCACAACGACATCAAGGCCCCCATGGCAGACTTCACGCTGGACGAGATCAAGCAACGCCGCATGGCGGAAATCACCGCGATGCAGGCCCGGCGGCATGGCGAGAAGACCTTTCTTCATTTCCTGCCGCGCGGCGAGAAGATCAGTTATGCCGGGTTCGACCGGCGCAGCAGCGATGTGGCCCGGGGCCTGAAAGCCCACGGCGTGGAGACCGGCGCGCATGTCGGGCTGATTCTCGACAATTGCCCGGAGATGATCCTGGCGGTATTCGCGCTCGCCAGGATCGGAGCGGTGTGGGTGCCGATCAATACCGCGGCCAAGGGCAAGCTGCTGGTCTATTACCTGGATTTCGCCGACATCACGACCCTGGTCGTGCACGAGAAGTACCTGGCCCTGATCGCGGCCTGCCTGCATGAACTGCCCAGGCTGGAACGGATCGTCGTCGTCGAGGATGGATCCGGACACATCGCGCCGCAAGGCCCCCGGTCCATCCGCTTTGCCGAGCTGGAGCGGGATGGTCCGGCGGACCAGTCCTGGGACGCCGACCCCTGGCAGCTTGGCGCGCTGCTGTTCACGTCCGGCACGACGGGGCCCTCCAAGGCCGTCATGTGGCCGCAGGCGGGGCTGAATGTGTGGGCGGTACAGAATGCCACGGCGCGCTGGGTTACCCATGACGACGTGGAGTATGTCTGCCTGCCGCTATTCCACGCCAACGCCTTGCTCAACAGTACCTGGACGGCGTTCGTGGCGGGCGCCACCGTGGCGTTGACGGACCGCTACTCGACCACGCGCTTCTGGAACGAGATCCGCCAGAGCGGCGCCACCCGCTTCAATTCGCTGGGCGCGATCGTCAATTTCCTGTGGACCCAGCCGCCCACGCCGCGGGATCGCGACCACAAGGTCCGGCTGTGCTCGATGGCGCCCGTCCCGCCCTACGTGCACGAATTCGAAGCGCGCTTCGGCGTGAAGGTTTTCACCGGCTACGGGCTCAGCGACTACTGCCTGGCGGCCTCCACCCGGCTGGACGACCCGGCCGGGAAGGCCTTCAGTTGCGGCAAGCCGCGCCCGGGCATCGACTTGCGCATCGTCGACGACAACGACATCGAACTGCCCGCCGGACAGACCGGAGAGATCGTGTTGCGCAGCCATGAAACCTGGAGCACGGCTTCGGGCTACTACAAGATGCCCGAGGCGACGCTGCGGGCACGGCGCAATTTCCTGTTCCACACGGGCGACCGGGGCTACCTGGACGCGGACGGCTACCTGTACTTCGTCGACCGCAAGAAGGACTCGATACGGCGGCGCGGCGAGAATATTTCCTCGCAGGAGGTCGAGGCCGTCCTCACGTCGCATCCCGAAGTCGTGAATGCCGCGGTCTATCCCGTGCGCGGCGATCTGCCCGAGGACGAAGTCGGCGCCTCGGTGCTGCTGCGTCCGGGTAGCGCGCTGAGCTACCAGGACCTGACCCGGTACTGCGTGGAGAACATGAGCTATTACATGGTGCCGCGCTTCCTGGAATTCGTCGATGCGCTGCCGCTGACCGAATCCGGCAAGATCGAGAAATTCAAGCTCAGGCAGCGCGCCGAGCAGCGACCATCGCCGCTGTGGGATCGCGAGGCGGCCGGCGTTGTCGTCTCGCGCGCAGGCGCCAAGCCGTAGCACGCCGCGCCCGCCGCCCGGCAGGCCGGCGGGCGGCTCGGCGTCAGACCCGTTCGATGGCGATCGCGGTCGCTTCGCCGCCGCCCAGGCACAGGCCGGCCACGCCGCGGCGCAGGCCACGACGCTGCAACGCATGTATCAGCGTGACGATGAGACGCGCGCCCGTGGCACCGACCGGATGCCCCAAGGCGCAGGCGCCGCCGTTGACGTTGACCCGGTCGGCCGGCAGGCCCAATTCGCGCAGGGCGATCATCGTCACGACCGCGAACGCCTCGTTGATCTCGAACAGGTCGACCGAGTCGCGGCTCCAGCCCACCCGCTCGAACAGCCGCGCGATGGCGCGCACGGGCGCGGCCGGAAACTGGCCCGGCGGCAACGCCGCGGTGGCATGGCCGACGATGCGCGCCAGGGGCGCCAGCCCCAGGCGCTCGGCGTGCGCCTGCCGCGTCAGCACCAAGGCCGCCGCGCCGTCGGAGATCGAGGAGGCGTTGCCGGCGGTCACCGTGCCGTCGGCGTTGAAGGCCGGCTTGAAGCTGGCCAGCCGCGACACGTCGCACAGGCCGGGCGTCTCGTCCACGGCAACCATGCCGGCCGGCGCGCCGCGACGCGCCAGCCCGGCCATCGGCGCGATTTCATCGGCGAACTCGCCTTCGGCGACGCTGCGTTGCGCCCGCAGTACGCTCTCGTGCGCGTACGCATCCTGCTGTTCGCGGGAGAAGCCGTATTCGCGCGCGGCCAGGTCGGCGTAATGCCCCATCAACCGGCCTTCGTAGGCATCCTGCAGGCCGTCGCGGTACATGTGGTCGAGCAACTGGCCATCGCCGAGCCGATAGCCCTGCCGCGCCTTGGGGATCAGATGCGGCGCATTGCTCATCGACTCCATGCCGCCGGCCAGCACCACATCGGCCGATCCGGCGCATAGCATGTCGTGCGCCAGCATGGCGGCCTTCATGCCCGAACCGCACATCTTGCTCAGGGTGGTGGCCTGCACCTCGGTCGGCAGCCCCGCGCCGAGCACGGCCTGGCGCGCCGGCGCCTGCCCCAGCCCGGCGAACAGGCAGCATCCCATCAGCGCCTCCTGCGCCGCGTCGGGCGGCAAGCCCGCCTGCCGCACCGCGGCGGCCAGCGCATGGGCGCCCAGTTGCGGCGCGCTGTAGTGCGCCAGCGCGCCCTGGAACGCGCCGATGGGCGTGCGCCGCGCCGCGACGATGACTACCGGATCTGGATTGACGGACATGTTGAACCTCGAAAAAGGGGTAGGAAAAAAAAGCAGAGCCGGCGCGCGGACGGCGCTACGCCTGGGCGGCGGACACCAGCCCGCGCACCGTGTCCAGCAGCGTTCGCCCGTCATCGGCCAGTACGCGCCGGCCGAGCAGCTCGGCGCAATCGTCTTCGCTCGTTCCAACGGCGCGCCACTCGTGCAGCCGCGCCGTGTACAGGCCGAGCGGCAATTCCTCGGTGATGCCGATGGCGCCATGCACCGCGTGCGCCAGCGCGCAGACTACGGGCACGGCCTCGCAGGCCCGGAGCCGGGCGCAGGCGGCAAGCGCCGGATCGGGAAACAGCGCGCCGCTGGCGCATGCCAGCCGCGCGGCCATGGCCACCGCCGCCACCTGCTCGGCCAGCACGCTGATGTCCTGCTGGATCGCCTGGAACCGTCCCAGGACCTGTCCAAACTGATGTCGCTCCCGCGCATAAGCCACGCAGCAGTCCAGCACCGCCTGCATGGCTCCTGCCATGCCCGCGGCATCGGCCGCATTGCGCCAGGCCTGCACCGCCCCGGCGGGCACCGCGGCGCGGCCGGCATGCGCCGGCATGCCGCGCCACGCAGGCGCGCCGCTGGCGCCGGGCCGGAACAGGCCGGGCAGTGCCATGTCCGGCGCCGGCCACAGCGCCAGGCAGCCGTCGCGCTCGACCGCCACCGCCTGCGCCAGCCCCGCGCCCGCGATGGGCGCGCAGCGCCAGCCGGCGCCATCGGGCAGCGCCGCGCCCAGGGCGATGGGCCCGTCCGGCACGGCCTGCCCGGCGGCGCGCAGCAAGGCGCGCGCCAGCAGGGTGTCGGCGAACGGAAACGGCAAGGCCATGGCCCCGGCTGCCCGCAACAAACCTTCCGCGTCGGCAAGCGACAGGCCGGCGCCGCCGTGTTCGGCGGGCGACAGGGCGTCGCCATAGCCCAGGGCGTCCACCGCGTTCCAGGTATGCGCGGCGGCGGCGCGCGGATCGGCCGCGGCTTCGATCTCGCGCACCCGCTCCAGCGGACACAGGCCGGCCAACGCACGGACGAACGTTTCGTATAGATCCTGCTGCATGGTGGACGCCATGTCCTCCCCCTCGATGTAGGTCCGCCTCAGCGCAGCCCGAGCTCGCGCGCGATGATCCCGCGCAGGATATGGCGCGTTCCGCCGCGCAAGGAAAACGTTGGATTGATCAGCGTCAGATAGGCCAGCGTACGCATCAGCGCCGCGTCGGGCGCGGGCCGCGGACTGGCGCGCAACGCCTGCCCTATCAGCTCGGGAACCGTCTGTTCGAACTCCGTGCCCAGGTCTTTCACCAGCACGGCGGCAAGGCTGGCGTCGGCGCCCTGCTCGAGCCGCTGCGATACCGCCAGCGACATGGAGCGCAGCACCGCCAGCCGTGCGGCCAGGCGGCCCGCCATGCGGACCTGCTCCCGCGGCGGCGCGGGGTCGCGGCGCAGATGGGCCAGCCAGCCATCGAGCAGGACCATGCTGGAATAGATGCGCTCCGGGCCGCTGCGCTCGAGCGCCAGTTCGGCCATCACCTGCCGCCAGCCGCTGCCTTCCTCGCCCACCAGCGCATCGTGCGGCAGCAGCACATTGTCGAACAGCACTTCGCAGAAATGCGCATCGCCGGCGATGTCGCGGATGGGCCGGATCTCGATGCCCGGCAGCGCAAGGTCGAAGATCATCTGCGACAGCCCGCGGTGGCGATCCTCCGGCGTGCCGGAGGTGCGCACCAGCGCGCACATGTAGTGCGAGCGGTGGGCGTTCGTCGTCCAGATCTTGCGTCCGTTCAGCAGCCAGCCGTCGGCGACGGGCGTGGCGCGCGTGCGCACGCTGGCCAGGTCCGACCCGGTATCGGGTTCGCTCATGCCGATGGCGAAGAAGGCTTCGCCGCGGATGATCCTGGGCAGGTAGAACGCGCGCTGCGCCGGCGAACCGAAACGCAGGATCAATGGCGCGGTCTGGCGGTCGGCGATCCAGTGCGCCGACACCGGCGCGCCGGCGGCCAGCAGTTCCTCGCTGAGCACGAAGCGCGCGAAATTGCTGCGGCCCGCGCCGCCGTACTCGACGGGCAGCGTCAGGCCCAGCCAGCCCTGCCGCGCCAGCGCTCGGCTGAATCCGGCGTCATACCCCATCCAGGAGCGCGCCCGCCGATCCGCCGGCATCTCTCTCAGCGCCTCTTCCAGGAAGGCGCGCACGGCCGGGCGCAGGGCCTCGTCGCGCGCGGGAATGGCGGCAGGCTGCAGCGCCTCGATGATAGTGCCCAAGATGGCTCCCGTAAGTGCGGCGGCACGGCACCGCGCACGCGCCACGGTTCTCGAAGCTGCCGTGAAACCCATGGCCCGCGCGGCTGCGCGGGCATCACGACAATCTACACGGAGCACATATCACGGTCTAATATTAGATGTGGACCGGGCAATACATCATGCATATCGCAAGCCCGGCGCATCACCGGAGGCGCGCCGTGGAGCTACGCCAGCTCAAGCAACTGTTGGTCCTGTCCGAAACGCTCAATTTCCACCGGGCGGCCGAACGGCTTCATATGGCGCAACCACCCCTTTCCACCGCAATCAAGAAACTGGAACAGGAACTGGGCGTGCAGCTGTTCGAACGGCTGCCCGCGGGCCTGCGGCCCACGCCGGCGGCCGAGGTGGTGTTGCGCTATGCGCGCGCCACGCTGTTCTACGCCGATGAAATCCAGCGCGCGGCCCAGGAAGGCGCCAGCGGCAAGCAAGGCATGCTCAAGGTGGGCTTTGTCGGCTCTTCGGTCTACTCGCTGATGCCGCAACTGCTGTCGGCGTTCCGCAAGGACTACCCGCGCGTGGACCTGGTCATCGAGGAATCCACCACCGTGGACCTGCTGCGCCGCCTGGACGCGCACACGCTGGACGTCGCGCTGGTGCGCTTTCCGGTGCTGGAGCCGTCGACGGCCCGCATAACGCTGCTGCAGGCCGATCACCTGATGCTGGCGGTGCCGGCCGGCAGCCGCTACGCGCAGCGCGACGACGTCGCGCTCGACGAGCTGGCGGACGAACCGTTCATCGGCTATTCGCGCACGCACGTGCCGGGCATGCATGCGTTGATCATGTACGCGTTCCAGCAGTATGGCGTGGTGCCTCACATCACGCAGGAGGCCATCCAGGTGCAGACCATACTGAGCCTGGTGGAGAGCGGACTGGGCCTGGCCATCGTGCCCAAGGTGGCATGTCGGCAGGCTGGCGGCGGCGTGCGGCTGGTCAACGTGCCGCAACTGGCCGAAACCATCAAGGTCGGCATCGCCCTGGCCGTGCATCCCGACAACGCCACGCCGACCACCGCCAACTTCGTCGACATGGCGTGCCGCCTGATGCAGGCCGGGCCGGCCGCCGGCCCGCCGCGCTGAGCCTGAAGCGCTATTCCTGCTGGATGTTGGCCAGTTCGGCGATGCGCCGCATGGACGCCAGCTCGTCGCGCTGGAACGCCGCCAGCGTGTCGGGGCCGCCGACGAAAGGCTCGCCGCCCAGTTTCTCCATGAACGCCTTGCCCTCCCCGCTGCGCACCAGCGCCTGGACGGCTTCGGACACGCGCGCGACGATGGCCGGATCGATCTTCGCGGGAAAGAACGCGGCGGTCCAGGCATACGCCTCGAACCCCTTGTTGCCGCTTTCCTGCATGGTGGGCACGTCGGGCAGGTCCTTGATGCGCCGTGTGCTGGTCACCGCCAGCGGCCGCAATTTGCCGCCGCGGATCAACGGCAACGCGGCGCTGACGTCGGCCACGCTGTATTGCACGACGCCCCCGGCCACGTCGGCCAGCGCGGCCGACGTGCCCTTGTACGGCACGTGGGTGGCCTTGATTCCGTTCTGCTCGTGGAACAGCTCCAGCACGACCTGGTAGGTCGCGGTGCCGCTGGCGAAGTTGAGCTGGCCGGGCGCGGCCCGCGCGGCGGCCACCAGATCGGCGACGCTGCGATACGGCGAGTTGGCCGGCACGACCAGGGCCATCGGAAAGCGGGCGATCGGCGCGACCGGGGCAAAGTCCTTGACCGCGTCGTAGGGCAGGCTCTTGAAGACGGCCGCGTTGGTCGTCATGGGCGAATTGCTGGCGACGAACAGGGTGTAGCCGTCGGGCGGCGCGGTGGCCACCGCCTGGGCGGCGATGAAGCTGTTGGCGCCGGGCCGGTTCTCCACGACGAAGGGTTGCTTGAAGCGTTGCGCCAGATGCCTGGACAGGAACCGCGCGGTCGTGTCCGCGCCGCTGCCCGGCGGCAGGGACACGATGATCTTCACCGGATGCGCGGGATAGCCGGCCTCCGCGCGGGCGTTGCCGCCCTGCGCCAGCCCAACGACGGACAATGCCGCAAGGGCCAGGGTCCTGGGATGCATGGTCGTCTCCGTTCTGTTGGTCTTGTCGAATGCCGCGGCGGCCGCAAGCCCGCCGCGGGGCAGCCTCAGCCGCGCTTGCGGCTCAGATAGGTATCGAGCGCGTCGGCATGCTCCGGCGTGTGATGCGCCAGCGCCTGGAAGCCCGCCGACAGCTCCAGCAAGGTGTCCAGCCGCGTATGCTGGCCCTCGCGCAGGAGCCGCTTGGTCAGGCGCAGCGCATGGCCGGAATGCTGGGCAATCTCCTGGGCCAGCGCCAGCGCCGCCGGCAGCAGCGCGTCGGCGTCCAACACCTCCGAGACCAGGCCCAGTTCGCAGGCCCACGCGGCATCGATGCTGCGGCCGGTGAACGACAGTTCGCAGGCGCGCGACATGCCGACGATGCGCGGCAGCAGCCAGGCGCCGCCGTCGCCCGGCGTCAGGCCCAGCTTGACGAAACTCTCGGCAAAGCTGGCCTGCCGGGCGGCCAGCCGGATATCGCACATGCAGGCCAGGTCGCAACCGGCGCCGATGGCCGGCCCATTGACCGCGGCGATGGTCGGCACCTCCAGGTTGTACAGCGCCAGCGGGATGCGCTGGATACCGCTGCGGTAGGCCTGGCGGCTGTGCACCGGCTCGCCCAGCCCGGCGCCCACCGTATCGGCCAGCGTCTTGAGGTTGCCGCCGGACGAGAACACGCCATGCGAGCCGGTCAGCACCACGGCCCGCACCGACAGGTCCGCGCCGATCCGCGCGCAGGCCTCGACCAGCTCCTCGACCGCGTCGGCGTCGGACAGGGCGTTGCGGGTGCCTTCGCGGTCCATGGTCAACAGCAGCACGCCGCCATGCCGTTCATGCCGCAGGAAATCAGTCATGGCCGGCTCCCGTTGGCAGTTCGCCGGGCGCGGCAATGGCCGCTCCGTCGCGCAGCAGCGCGGCGATGGCCTCGTCGCCGTATCCGGCTTCCTTGAGCACGTCGACGCTGTGCTCGCCCAGGCGCGGCGCGTGGCCGCGCGGCTGGGGCGGCGTGCCGGACCACCGCGACGGCACCGCCATCATGCGCACCGCGCCTTCGCTGGGATGATCCACCGTGCCGAAAAATCCGATGGCCTCCAGATGCGGGTCGCGCAGCAGCGACGCCATGGTGTGCACGGGCATGGCGGGGATGTCGGCGGCCTCGAACGCGGCCAGCCACTCCTCGGTGGTGCGGGTGGCGATGGCGTCCGAGACCAGGCGATAAATGGCGTGGATGTGCTGGGTGCGGGTGCCGATGTCGCGAAACCGCGGGTCGGCCGCGTCGCGGCCTGGCTGCCCCATGATCTCGAAAAACGCCTTCCAGTGCTTGTCCGCATAGAGCAGGACGCAGATGTGGCCGTTCCTGGTGGCGTAGGGGCGCCGGTCGGCGTTCAGGATGCGCGGATAGCCGGGCGGCCCCAGGGGCGGCTCGAAAGTCTGGCCCATCATGTGGTCGCCCAGGATCAGGTGCGCCATGGTTTCGAACATGGGCACGTCGATGGCCTGCCCCTGGCCCGTGCGGGCGCGGTGGTACAGGCCGGCGGTGACGGCGTTGGCGGCGCTGATGCCGACGATGCGGTCGACCATGGCGCTGGGCGCGTAGCGCGGGATGTCGCTGCCGGCCTCGACCGACAGCGACGGGATTCCCACCGCGCCCTGGATCAGGTCGTCATAGGCCGCCCGGGCGGCGTAGGGGCCGCGCTGGTCGTAGCCGTACATGCCGACGTAGAGGATCGACGGATTGGCTTGCGCCACCTCGGCGTAGGACAGCCCCAGCCGCGCCATCGCCTGGGGACGCACGTTGTAGACCAGCACATCGCAGGTGGCGGCCACCTTGAGCAGCGCCTGCCGGCCGGCGGGGTTTTTCAGGTCCAGGGCAATGCTGCGCTTGCTGCGGTTGGCGTGCAGGAAGATGCCCCCCATGTCCGCATGGCGGCCGGGCCCGATGCCGCGCACGTTGTCGCCGGCGGGCGGTTCGACCTTGATGACGTCGGCGCCCAGGTCGCCCAGTATCTGCGTCGCGTACGGCCCCATCAGCACGGTCGTGATGTCGAGGATGCGCACGCCCTCCAAGGGGCCGCTCATGCGTCGCCTCCGCCATGCCCCGCCCCGGCGCGCGCGGGGTGCCCGGCCATGCGCTTTCCAGTATCGCCTGCTTGCATCGCAACTCCTGCCCTGGATGTTCGTTGCGAACATCCTAGGCAAGAAGCGGGCGCGGCGGAAATACTATATTTGGGTCGGCCGATACATCGCAGGTATTGCCGGCGCGCGGCCGCGGCCTCACCCGCCGGCGGCCCCCGCGCCGCGCCGCTCGCGCGCGCGGCGCGCCATCATGTTCAGCCCCTCGACCAGGGCCGAGAACGTCATCGCGGCGTAGATATAGCCCTTGGGCACATGCGCGCCGAACCCTTCGGCGATCAGCGTCATGCCTATCATCATCAGGAAAGCCAGCGCCAGCATGACCACCGTGGGATTGCGCTCGATGAAGCGCGCCAGGGGCTCGGCCGCCAGCAGCATGACCGCCACCGCGACGATGACCGCCACGAACATGATGGGAATGTGTTCGGTCATGCCCACGGCGGTGATGATGCTGTCGATCGAGAACACCAGGTCCAGCATCAGGATCTGCGCCACCGCCGCGGCAAAGCCCAGGGTGGCCGCCTTGCCGCCGAACATGTCGCCGCCCGGGTTGGGGTCGACATGGTGGTGGATCTCCTTGGTGGCCTTCCAGACCAGGAACAGGCCGCCGGCCACCAGGATGACGTCGCGCCACGAGAACCCGTGGCCGAACAGTTCGAACACCGGCTGCGTCAGCTGCACGATGAACGCCACCGTGCCCAGCAGCGCCAGCCGCAGGATCAGCGCCATGCCGATCCCGATGCGCCGCGCCCTGGTCTGGTGCTGGGGCGGCAGCTTGTTGGTGAGTATGGAGATGAAGATGAGGTTGTCGATGCCCAGCACGACTTCCATGGCTATGAGGGTAGCCAGCGCTGCCCAGGCGGCGGGTTGCTGGGCCAGCGAAACAAGGTAGTCCATCGGCGTCTCCAACGCAGGCGGGTTTGTCGATCATAACGACCCGAAGCCGCCGTGCACAGCGCCGCGTTGCCCTGCTATGCTGGAATTCCTTTCCTGGGAGCGCGCTGCCATGGGCACCATCTGGATGGAAATCTGGTCCACCGTGCGTAACGAATTCGCCGACATCCCGGACGTCGCCGAGGCCACCCGCATCGTGCTGCGGCTGGGCATGGCGGTGGTGCTGGGCGGGCTGCTGGGCTACGAACGGGAACGCAGCGGCAAGGCCGCCGGGCTGCGCACCCACATGCTGGTGGCGCTGGGCGCGGCGCTGTTCGTGCTGGTGCCGCTGCAAGGCGGCATGGAGGTCGGCGACCTCAGCCGCGTGCTGCAGGGCGTGATCGCCGGCATCGGCTTCCTGGGCGCGGGAGCCATCATCAAGCTGGGCCACGAGGGCGAAATCCGCGGCCTGACCACCTCGGCCGGCATCTGGCTGACCGCGGCGATCGGCGTGGCCGCCGGCATGGGGCGCGAGGCCACCGCGCTGGCCAGCACGCTGATCGCCCTGTTCGTCCTGGCGGCGCTGCGCCGCCTGGAAAAACGCATCGCGGCCCGCGACGACAAGCGGGTCGTCGCCCAATCGCCGCACTAGCCCCGCGCCGCCGCCCCCGAGCCGCGGGCGGCGATGATCTGCTCGGCCACCTGGCGCGGCGCCTCGGCGTAATGCTTGAACTCCATGCTGTAGGTGGCGCGCCCCTGCGTCAGAGAACGCAGCGACGTGGAGTAGCCGAACATCTCGGCCAGGGGCACTTCGGCGCGCACCAGCTTGCCGCCGCCGCCGGCGATGTCCTCCATGCCCTGCACCATGCCGCGCCGCGACGACAGGTCGCCCATCACGTTGCCCGTGAAATCCTCCGGCGTCTCGACCTCCACGTGCATCATGGGTTCGAGCAGCACCGGCCTGGCGCGCCGCATGCCTTCCTTGAAGGCCATCGACGCCGCCATGCGGAACGCATTCTCGTTCGAGTCCACGTCGTGGTAGGAGCCGAATACCAGCGTGACCTTGACGTCGACCACCGGATAGCCCGCCAGCACGCCGGCATTCAGCGTCTCGCGCACCCCGCGGTCGACCGCGGGGATGAACTCGCGCGGCACCACGCCGCCCTTGATCGCATCGACGAACTCGTAGCCCTTGCCCTGCTCCTGCGGTTCCAGCTTGAGCACCACATGGCCGTACTGGCCGCGTCCGCCCGACTGCTTGACGAACTTGCCCTCGACGTCGGTGACGGTGGACCGTATGGTCTCGCGGTAGGCGACCTGGGGCTTGCCCACGTTGGCCTCGACCCCGAACTCGCGCTTCATGCGATCGACCAGGATTTCCAGGTGCAGTTCGCCCATGCCCGAAATAATGGTCTGGCCGGACTCTTCGTCGGTCCGCACCCGGAACGACGGATCCTCCTGCGCCAGCCGGTTGAGCGCGATGCCCATTTTTTCCTGGTCGGCCTTGGT
Source organism: Bordetella genomosp. 6 (assembly GCF_002119705.1). Taxonomy (NCBI): domain Bacteria; kingdom Pseudomonadati; phylum Pseudomonadota; class Betaproteobacteria; order Burkholderiales; family Alcaligenaceae; genus Bordetella; species Bordetella genomosp. 6. The sequence continues at coordinate 765,302 of NZ_CP021107.1, read as the reverse complement.
GCGGGGCTCGACGGCCTGCGAAATCACCGGCTCGGGGAAGGTCATGCGCTCGAGGATGATGACGTGCGCCGGATCGGTCAGCGTGTCGCCGGTGGTGATTTCCTTGATGCCGACCGCGGCGGCGATGTCGCCGGCGTATACCTCGCTGATTTCGCGGCGTTCGTTGGCATGCATCTGCAGGATGCGGCCCAGCCGCTCTTTCTTGCTCTTGAGCGGGTTGAGCACCGAGTCGCCCGACTTGACCACGCCCGAGTAGACCCGGAAGAAAACCAGCTGGCCCACGAAGGGATCGGTCATGATCTTGAACGCCAGCGCCGAGAACGGCTCGTCGTCGGCGGGATGGCGCTCGATCTCGCGGTCGCGCTCGTCGTGGCCGATGATGGCGGGCACGTCCGCCGGCGAGGGCAGGTAGTCGATGACGGCGTCCAGCATGGCCTGCACGCCCTTGTTCTTGAACGCGCTGCCGCACAGCATGGGCACGATCTCGTTGGCGACGGTGCGGGCGCGCAGGCCGCTCTTGATTTCGTCCTCGCTCAGCGGCTGGCCCGACAGGTATTTCTCGAGCAGGGCCTCGTTGGCCTCGGCCGCCTTCTCGACCATTTTCTCGCGCCACTGCTCGGCCTGCGCCTGGAGTTCGGGCGGAATGTCGCGGTACTCGAAACGCACGCCCTGGCTGGCGTCGTCCCAGATGATGGCCTTCATCTTGACCAGGTCCACCACCCCTTCGAAGTGGTCCTCGGCGCCGACCGGAATCTGTATCGGCACGGCGTCGCCCTTCAGACGCTCGACGATCTGGCGCTGCACGCGGAAGAAGTCGGCCCCGACGCGATCCATCTTGTTGACGAACGCGATGCGCGGCACGCCGTATTTGTTGGCCTGGCGCCAGACCGTCTCGGACTGCGGCTGCACGCCGCCCACCGAGTCGTAGACCATACAGGCGCCGTCGAGCACCCGCATCGAGCGTTCGACTTCGATGGTGAAGTCCACGTGCCCCGGGGTGTCGATGATATTGATGCGGTGCTCGGGATAGTTGCCGGCCATGCCGCGCCAGAACGCCGTGGTGGCGGCCGACGTGATGGTGATGCCGCGCTCCTGTTCCTGCTCCATCCAGTCCATGGTCGCCGCGCCTTCGTGCACCTCGCCCAGCTTGTGGGTAATGCCGGTGTAGAAGAGGATGCGCTCGGTGGTCGTGGTCTTGCCCGCGTCGATGTGGGCGCTGATGCCGATGTTGCGGTAGCGTTCGATGCTCGTCCTGCGAGTCATGATGGCCTCTTGATGGCAAGGGATCGTGGTTTTTCCACGCGTCGCGGAGGTCGTCCGCGCCGCCTTGCGCACCTGCGCTGCAATCGGCTGTGGCTGGATCTGGCGCCGATGCGCTACCGCAGACAATACTACGACTGGCGCCGCCCATGGCAGATATCCCTGGCGTCGCCGGGGTGGCTTGCCGCATGGCGCAGGACGCCGTGGGCGCCTGTCCCTGCTGGGACAGGCACCCCGCCGTACGCCATCGACGCCAGCCTGCCAAGACAGTCTCCGCCCCCCGGGACAGACGCCCAAGCAATCGACAGGCCCAAAAAAGCCCCGCGGCCTGTGCGGCCAGCGGGGCTGGTGCGGCGCCGGGACGGCCAGCGCTATTTCTTGTCCTTGTCTTCCTTGACCCGGTACACCAGCACGGCGGTATGGGCCAGCGACAGCACCTTGGCGGTGACGCTGCCCAGCAGCAGGCGCGACAGCCCGCTGCGACCGTGGCTGCCGATGAAGATCAGGTCGCAGCCGGCCTCGCCGGCGGCCTGGACGATGCCGTCGGCCACGTTGAAATTGGAGACAGCGCGCGACTCGGCCTTGACCCCGGCGGTTTCGGCGCGGTCGAGGATCAGCTTGAGATATTTCTCAGCCTGTTCGGCCGAAGCCTTTTCGTAGTCTTCGTCGGTAATGGCGTAGGCGGCGGCCATGCCATCGAACCCGATGGTGGCGGCAAACGGCTGCGTGACATGCAGCGCGACGACTTCGGCCCCGGTGGAGCGGGCAAAGCAGATGCCCGCATTGGCTGCTTGCGCGGACAGCGGGGAACCGTCCGTGGGAATCAGGATCTTCTTGAACATGCTGCCTGCTCCTGTCTGGTAAGAGACTCCATGCTAACGGAAAACCCGCCGCCGACGCACCCCGGGGGAGACCCGCCCTTGACCCGCGTCAACCCAGTTGCCGGGCGGCCGCGAACAGGTTGGTGCAGCGGGTGCCGGTACGGCAATAGGCCAGCACGGGGCCGGGCATCGTGCGCAACAGTTCGGCGAAGCGCGCGACATCGGCGGCGGTCATCGCGCTGCCGACCACCGGCTGGTACTCGACCTGCAAACCCAGCGCCTGGGCGGCCTGCGACACATCGGCGGCGGTGGGCTGGTCGGGGCCGCCCTCGAAATCGGGCCGGTTGATGATGACGCTCTTGTAACCCGCGGCGGCCACGTCGGCCATGTCGGCCGGCCCCAGCTGGGGCGCAACGGCGAAATTCTCGGTAAGGGGCTTGATAGCGGCGGACATGGTTGCAACCTCGAATGGTGAAGCGCCGGAGAGGCGGGATCTGTGGAAAGTATATTCAGTTCTGCGGGTCAGCGCGCAGGCCCTATTGCGCCACCACCGCCGCGATCGATTGCCAGATACCCGGCGTGTCGACCATGGCGACCGAGAACCGCAGCATGGTAGACGGCGCGCCGCTGGGCGAGAACAGCGTGCCTGGCGCCAGCAGCATGCCGCGCTCGGCGGCGTTGCGCGCCACCGGCTCGGAATCGCGGCCGCAGTCGGCCCAGACGAACATGCCGGCGTGCGGCTCGTGCGGGACGGACAGCCCGAGCTGCTGCAGGGCCTGGATGCTGCGCAGGCGCGCCTCGTTGACGCGCGCGCGCACGCGCTCGATGTGGCGCCGGTATTGCCCTTCGACCAGCACCCGGTGCACCACCCGCTCGCCCAGTTCCGGCGAGGTCAGCCCGGCCAGCATTTTCAGGTCGGTCAGGCGCTGCAGCGTCTCGGCCCCGGCGGCGATATAGCCCACGCGCAGGCTGGCCGCCAGCATCTTGGAAAAGCCGCCCACCAGGATCACGCGCTCGAGGCGGTCGAGCGCCGCCAGCTTCATCGCGCCGCCCGGGTGCAGGTCGGCATAGGTGTCGTCCTCGACCACCATGAAATCATGACGCTCGGCCAGGCGCAGGATGTCGTAGGCCGCGCCGGCCGACAAGGTGTGGCCCGTGGGGTTGTGGACCGCGCCGTTGATGATGTACAGCCGCGGCTTGTGCTCGGCCGCCAGGCGGTCGAGCATGGCCAGGTCCGGGCCGTCGGGGCCGCGCGGCACGCCGATCGGGCGCGCGCCGAACGCGGCCAGGCGCCCGAAAATGACGAACCACGCCGGGTCTTCGACCAGTACGGTATCGCCCGGCTTGATCAGGTGGCGCGCCACGATGTCCAGGCCATGCGTGACACCGTTGGTGGTCAGCAGATTGCGCTCCGGATGGGCCGGCACGCCATCGGCCTGCAGCATGGAGGCCAGTTGCTGGCGCAGCGGCGCGTAGCCCTGCGGGCTGCCGTACGACACCAGGTTGCCGCGCACCGTGCGGCCCACCGCGCGCACCGCCGCGGCCACCATATCGGGGTCGAGCCACTCGGGCGGCAGCAGGCCGGCGCCGCCCGGCATGCCGGCGGCGGTTTCGCGGAACATGTTGCGCAGCAGCCAGCTCACGTCCACCCGCACCGGGGTCTCGGGCGCGGCCTGCGGCGCCCGCGCGCTCGCCAGGGCGGTCAGGGAGGCGCTGCGGGCCCGCACGAAAAACCCGGCGCCGCGCCGGGATTGCACCAGCCCGCGCGCCACCAGCCGATCATAGGCCTCGACCACGGTGAAGCGGCTGACACCGCTTTGCTCGGCCATCCGGCGTATCGACGGCAGCCGGGTGCCCGGCCGCAGGCCATGTTCGTCGATGCGCCGCGCCAGGTCATCGGCCAACTGCGTCACCAGGGTGGCGTCGGCCTGCCGCACCGGCTGCCACCCGGCGCCGGAAGGGGGGGAAGTCGCAACTGTCATGGTGGTTTTACCAGGCCAGTGATTAAAGTGATATGAAAAAGTGTACCGGTACTGTACCGATATCTATGCGTAGAGTGACACCAATGCAACGGATCGGCAAGCCCGGTCGGCCAGTTTCCCCCATCCTGAGGCAATTCTTTCCCATGTCCCCCCCTAGCGCGCAAGCATCGGCACCGTCCGCGTCCCCCCACGTCTCGAGCTGGGAAGGCTATGGCTACGGATTGATCGGTGTCCTGGTGTTCGCCCTGACCCTGCCCATGACCCGGCTCGCCGTCGGCGAACTCTCGCCGCTGCTGGTCGGACTGGGCCGCGCCCTGCTGGCGGCCGTGCCGGCGGCCGCGCTGCTGTGGCTGACGCGCAGCCGGCGTCCCGACCGGGCAGAATGGTCCGGCATCGTGCTGGCCGCCGCCGGCATCGTGGTGGGCTGGCCGGTCGCCTCGACGCTGGCCATGGCGTCGGTGCCGGCCGCGCATGGCGCGGTGTTCAACGGCCTGCTGCCGCTGTCGACGGCGGTATTCGCCGCCTGGCGCAGCGGCGAGCGGCCCTCGCCGGCCTTCTGGGGCTTCGCGGTGCTGGGCGCCGTCCTGGTGGCGGGCTATGCGTTGCGGCAGGGCCACGGCGCCCTGCAGCCAGGCGACCTGTGGCTGCTGTTGGCGGTGGTGCTGGGCGGCATGGGCTACGCCGAGGGCGCCCGGGCCAGCCGCACGCTGGGCGGCTGGCGCACCATCTGCTGGGCGCTGGTGGTCAGCGTGCCGGCGCTGCTGCCGACCGTGCTGTGGCTGGCGCGCGACGCGGCCTGGCCCAGCCTGCCGGTGGCCGGCGCGTTTGCCTACCTGGCCTTCGGCTCGATGTTCCTGGGATTCTTCGCCTGGTATCGCGGCCTGGCCATTGGCGGCATTGCGCGGGTGGGACAGATCCAGCTGCTGCAACCGTTTCTTACGGTTGTCGCGGCCGCCCTGCTGTTCAATGAGCAGGTCGAACCCATTACCTATGTGTTTGCCGTGGCGGTGGTGGCTGTCATCGCCGGCGGCCGGCGCGCCATGGTGCGAAAAGCATGATCGGCTCCGACCTGACCTCCCTCGACCAGGCGCCCCTGGCCTCGCTGTCGGTATTGACGCCGCTGGTGCTGTTCACGCTGGTCAACTCGCTGACTCCCGGGCCGAACAACGTGATGCTGGCCTCCTCGGGGCTGACCTTCGGCTTTCGCCGCACGATTCCCCACCTGCTGGGGATCTCGGTCGGCTTTTCTATCATGCTGCTGATGGTCGGCCTGGGGCTGGGCGCCACGCTGGAGCGCCTGCCCTGGCTGTACTCGACGCTGAAATACGGCGGCGCCGCCTATCTGCTGTACCTGGCCTGGAAAATCGCCACCTCGGGCCCGATGGAAAGCGGCGCCGAACGCGGCAAGCCGCTGACCTTCATCCAGGCCGCGCTGTTCCAGTGGGTCAACCCCAAGGCCTGGGTCATGATCGTCAGCGTGGTGGCGACCTATACGCCGCAACATGGCTATTTCGCCAACCTCATCATCGCGACCCTGGTGTGCGGCGTGGTCAACCTGCCCAGCGTGGGCGTGTGGGCCGCCTTCGGCATGGCGCTGCGCCGCTGGCTGCACCGCCCGGCCGCGGTGCGCGGCTTCAATGTCGGCATGGCGGTGCTGCTGGTGGTGTCGCTGTATCCGGTGGGCCTGGACCTGCTGGCGCTGTATACCGGCTGACGCCGGGGAACTGGCGGGCACGCCGCATGGTCTGAGCAGGAGGCACGGGGCGCCGCGCGCCCTCCAAGACGAACAAGCTCCGGTTACATGGTTTCCCTGCCCTTCAGACTCTCGTGGCGCCGCATGGCCGCCGTGCTGCTATTGGCGGCCGGCGCGCTGGGCTTCAACCAGCTCGACGCCTGGCAGCGCCAGGCCATCTTCTCGCCGCAGACCGATCAGCAGCGCTGGTGGCGCGAACCGCCGGCGGGCACCGAGGTGTTCGACCTGGCGCTGCCTAACGGCGACAAGGTGCATGCCTGGTACTGGCAGAGCCCGCGCCGCGACGCGCCGACCGTGCTGTACCTGCACGGCGCGCGCTGGAACCTCAACGGCAGCGCGTTCCGCATGGAGGGCTGGACCCGCATGGGCTACTCGATGCTGGCGATCGATTATCGCGGCTTCGGCCAGTCGACGCCGCTGCTGCCCTCGGAGCAAAGCGCCTCGCAGGACGCCGTCGCGGCGCTGCAGGAGCTGGCGCGCCGCCAGCCCGACCCGGCGCGCCGCTTCATCTACGGCCACAGCCTGGGCGGCGCGATCGCCATCGACCTGGCGGCGCGGCCCGACCTGCCGCCGTTCGCGGGGCTGATCGTCGAATCCAGTTTCACCAGCATCGGGGCCATGCTCGGTACGATGAAGTGGGGCTGGGTACCCGGCGCCACGCTGCTGGTCACGCAACCGTTCGCCTCGGTGGACAAGCTGGCCGCGCTGACCACCCCCATGTTGCTGCTGCATGGCACCGCCGACCGCGTCGTGCCGCACACCATGAGCGACGAACTCTATCGCGCCGCGCAACAGGTGCCGGCCGACCTCAAGCGGCTGGTGAAGATCGAAGGCGCGTCGCACTCGGGCGCGATCCGCAGCGGACGCATCTATGAAGATGCCGTGGCCGACTTCGTGCGCGACGCCGGCCGCGGCTATGCCGGCCGCCAGGGCGCCCCGACCCCGCTCACGGCCTCCCGGCCCGGCGCCTGAGCGGCTCAGGCGCCGGCCGGCTCGATCCGGCCCCACCAGCGCGCGCGCAGCTTGTCATAGGCCAGGTTGTAGAAGAAGGCGTAGGGCAGGTAGAACATCAGCAGGCCGATGTCCAGCATGAACGCCTCCCAGAAGCTGATGGACAGCCACCAGGCGGCCAACGGCACGATGATCAGCACCAGGCCCAGCTCGAAGCCCACCGCATGCGCCACGCGCACCGGCATGGTGCGGGCCACGCCGAAGCGGCGCTCCAGCCGTTCGAAGCCGGCGTTGTAGACCATGTTCCACAGCAGCGCGATCCAGGCGATGACCGCGGTCAGCACGCCCATGTCGAACAGCGGCTGGTCCATGGCCCAGGCCGCCACCGGCGCGCTCAGGCCAATGGCGATGATTTCGAAGAAGAACGCATGCAGGAAGCGTTCCTTGATGGTTTTGGGGGCTTGTTTCGAGGAAGAACTCATAAACGGCTTGCCAGGCGCCGGAAGCTGCCGGAATGCGGAACATTCCGGACCTTACCCGATTCCTGGCTCGCCTGCCGGCCACGGACCTGGCTCAGGCGCACGATGCGCAAGCCGTTGCGCGCCAGCCACGTGCCCAGCTCGGGGTGCGCCAGCACGGCGTACTCGGCGGCGCGCTGGGACGCGTGCGCCGCGCCGTGGGCCTGCGGCCAGCCCGGATGGCACATCAGCAGGTCGCCGTCGCGCGCGTTCATCAGCCAATGATGCAGCAGCCCGGCGTAACGGCGCGGCCCGCCCGTGAAATCGTAGACGCCCAGCATGCGCCGGTTGGTCTGCCAGCCCTCCTGGCCGGCGGCGCGCGCCAGCGCCCCGGCGCCCAGCGCGCCAATCAGCCGCGCCTTGGCGGCTTCGGCCAGCGGCAGCCCGAACTGCAGGCCGGGCGCGGTATGGCGCAGCCAGATGCGTTGCCCGGCGTAGCGCCGCTTGAGCAAGGCGCGCAGGCGCGGCAGGATGCCGGGCAGCTGGTGCACGTGCTGATGGCCGTCGACGTAGTCGGGCGCGCGGCCGAAGGCCCGCTCGAACGCATCGAACTGGCTGGCCAGCCGCGCATCGATCCAGTCCGGATCGAGCTGGCCGGCGTAGGCGCGCCACAGCAGGGTCGCCAGCCCGGGCGCGGCCGGGGCGGCGCCGGCGAAGGCTTCGGTGAAATCGACATGGACGCCCAGGTCGACGTCCAGGCGCGCCAGCGCCGGCGCATCGGCGGCGAACGCCGGCGCCAGCGGCATGCAGCTGACCGCGCTCAGGCGTCCCGCGCCGGCCAGTTCGATGAGCGCGCCATCGATGGCCTCGTTCATGCCAAAATCATCGCCGCACACCGCGATGCGCCGGCAACGGACATCGCCGCCCTGATTCCTCACGGGAGCCCCCTCTTCGACATGCGCGGCCTGCTGCGACAGATTGCCTGGTTCATTGCCGTCGGCTGCGCCGCGGCCGCCACCCATTGGGCCGTCGCGGTCGCCTGCGTGGAATGGGCCGGCCTGCCCCCGCTGGGGGCCAACGTGGTGGGCTGGCTGCTGGCTTTCGTCGTATCGTTCACTGGTCATTTCAGACTCACTTTCCGCCACCTTGCGGCATCCTGGACCATAGCCGCCCGGCGTTTCTTCCTTGTGTCAGCCCTGGGTTTCGCCGTCAATGAGCTGTCATATGCCTGGCTGCTGCACGCCACGTCGCTGCCCTATGACGTGCTGCTGGCCCTGGTATTGACCGGGCTGGCGTTCCTGACGTTCGTCGCTAGCCGTCTGTGGGCGTTCCGTCACAGACGCGCCCCTTGAAGGCCTCGTCCACCAGCACCAGCCAGAGGCTGCGCCGCGCGTCGGCAAAGCGCGCCGCCTGGCCGCGCAACGGCGCGTAGGCCTGCTCGTCGGCCGCCGTGCCCCAGACCCAGTAGCGGCTGCCCTCCGGCGCCTGGCACAGGCGCTGCTGGAAGGCGTCGGCCGACACCAGCAACTGCTGGCCCAGGGCCGGCTCGAACTGAACCGCGTCGTAGAGCTCCTTGCGCCAATTGTCGCGCTTGGGAATTTCCGGATTGGTCCAGTCGTCGACCACCCACATCGGCCGGGACGCATGGGCATACAGCTGCAGGTCGAACGGGTAGGTATGCAGGGCCACCAGCGTGTCGTCCGGGCGCAGTTCGTCGCGCAGCGACAGGGCCAGCTCGCGTGAACTGCCGCGGGCGTTGAACGACGCCACGAACACCGCGGTCACGCAGATGGCCGCCGCCACCAGGGCGCTGACGCGCGCCATGCGGCGCGTGGCCCGCGCCACCGCCGGGTCGCGCAAGGCGCCCATCACCACTTCGGCCAGCAGGAAGGCAAGCGGCGGCAGCACCGGCATGATGTAGCCGACCAGCTTGGACTGAGGCATCGAGAAGAACGCCACGATGACCGCCAGCCAGACCAGCGCCAGGCGGCGCAAGCCGTCCGGGTCGGCGTCGGCGGCCCAGAATTGCTTGCGCAGCAAGCCGCCGGCCCACAACGACCACGGCAGCGCCAGCCCGGCGATGACGGGCAGGTAGAACCAGAACGGCTGCACATTGTTGAAGCCGGACTGCGCGAAGCGCTCGAAATGCTGGTGGACGAAGAAGTAGTCGAAAAAACCCGGGTAGCGCGCCTGCATCAGCCAGAACCAGGGCACGGCCACCACCGCGAACGCCAGGATGGCGGGCGGCCACAGCAGGACCCGCAGGCCGCGCCAGTCGCGCCGCCACGCCAGCCAGGCCAGCAGGACCGCGCCCGGCAGCACCAGCCCGATCAGCCCCTTGGCCAGCATGGCCAGCGCGGCGCACACGCCGGTGGCCAGGGCCATGGCGCGCCAGGCCTGTCCGGCGCGGGCACGCAGCGCCGTGTCGGCGCCTGCCAGCACGCACAGCGTGATCATGCCGGCCACCAGCATGTCCATGTTGGCGTACTGGGCGCCGCCGAAGAACAGCGGCAGCGTGGCCAGCACCAGCACGCACAGCGTCGCCGACGCGGCGTCGCGATGGCGGCGCACGAACAGGTACAGCGCGGCGACGCTGGCCCAGGCGGCCAGCGCCGAGGGCAGGCGCGCGGCCCACTCGTTGACGCCGAACAGGCGAAACGACAGCTCGGCCAGCCAGTAGTACAGCGGCGGCTTGTGGAAATACGGCATGCCGTCGATCAGCGGCACCGCGAACGAGCCGTTGCGCAGCATGTCCCAGGCCACGCCGGCGTAGCGCCCTTCGTCGGGCAGCGCCAGGGGCCGCATCCAGGACAGGAAGGCCAGCCAGACGCCGACCGCGAGAAGTAGCCAGCCCGCCGCGGGCAGGGGCCAGGACCTGGCCTGGCCAGGGGAAACCGCATGGGGTTGCATGGATTGGGTAGCGAGAGTCATTGGGAACGCGCCTTGGCCGCGCGCTTGGCGCGCCCGCGGCGTTGACGGGCGATGAACAGGGGCCGGCCTTTCACTTCGTCGAAGATCCGGGCCACGTACTCGCCCACCACGCCCAGTGAAATCAGGTTGATGCCGGCAAAGAACAGCAGCGCGGTGACGATGGTGGTCCAGCCGGAGACCGCGTTGCCGCTGATGAGATAGTCGGCCACCAGGTAGCCGGCGTAGGACAGCGACAGCAGCGCGAACAGCACGCCGATGAGGCTGACCAGCCGCAGCGGCCAGGTGGTGAAGGCGGTCAGGCCGTCGAAGGCCAGGCGAAACAGCTTCCAGGCGCTGAAGTGGCTGGCGCCATGGCGGCGCGCTTGCGGGGTATAGGGCAAGGCCTGCGACTTGAAGCCCACCCAGGCGTACAGCCCCTTCATGAAGCGGGTGCGCTCGGGCAGCGCCACCAGGGCCTCGACCACGCGCCGGTCCATCAGCCGGAAGTCGCCCGCGTGCGGCGGCACCTCGACGCCGCGCGCCGTGCTGAGCAGGCGGTAGAACGCGCGGGCGCCGACGCGCTTGAACCACGACTCGTCGTCGCGCTGGCGCCGCACCGCGTAGACCATGTCGGCGCCGTTGCGCCAGGCTGCCAGCATGTCGCCGATGAGTTCGGGCGGATGCTGCATGTCGGCGTCCAGGCAGATGACGGCGTCGCCGTCGGCGGCTTCCAGGCCGGCCGTCAGGGCGGCCTCCTTGCCGAAATTGCGCGACAGCTGCACGTAGCGGATGCCCTCGACCGCGGACCATTGCGCCATCAGCTCGGCGGTATCGTCGGTGCTGCCGTCGTCGACGACGATGATTTCCCAGCTGGCGCACCATTGCTCCAGGCAGGCGCGCAGGGCCGGCACCAGCACCCGCAGGTTGGCCGCCTCGTTCAGGCCCGGCACCACGCAGCTGACCTGTACGCCGGTGGCGCCGTCCCCCGCCAGCACCGCCATGCGCGCGGACTGCCCGGCGACGGACGCGCCGGCGCCGGCAAGCAGCTGGGATCGGAATTCGGTATACATGAACACACCACGGCGAAATTGACAGGAACGGCCGCAAGTATTCGTGAAGCCCCGTCAAATTTTCATCAAATCCGCCGCTCTTGAGGGCTTGTGCCGGGTCTTGGGTAAAATTGCCGTACCCCGAACGGAGAAGTACGTGCCCCAAAGTTACATTGTGCGAACAATGCGGCCGACCGACGTGGAGGCAGTGCTGCGAGTCCAGGCCGCTGTATACCCGTCCAGCCTGCTCGAGAGCGCCGCCCTGTTCCATAACCGCATCGAGATCTCGCCAGCCACCTGCCAGGTCGCGCTGGACGGCCCGGATCTCATCGGTTACCTGATCGCCTATCCCTGGGACGCCGGCCTGCCGCCGGCCCTGGACCGCTCGCTCGACCACCTGCCCGGCGCCGCCGATACCTGGTTCGTCCACGATTGCGCCGTGCTGCCCGCCGCGCAAGGCGGCGGCGTGGCCGCGGCCCTGCTGGCCGGCGGGCGCGCGCAGGCGCGACGCCTGGGCCTGCGGCGCGCCAGCCTGGTGGCGCTGGCCCCGGCCGTCGGCTATTGGCTGCGGCACGGCTACCAGGCCCTGGCGGACTCGGACGCGCTGCGCGCCAAGCTGGCCGGCTATGGCGACGGGGCCCGCTACATGGTGCGTGCCGACCTGGCCGGCTGAAATATTGAGCCCGGCGCTCAACTGGCCCACAATACGCAATCAGCGAGACTGCCCGCCGCCCCGGAGTCCGGCCGGCGGGCAGGCCGGCCATGGAGCAGCCGGCCAGGCGCATGCGCCGTTGCGCCCGGCCGCGGCTTTCGTGGGGCGCACGACTTCGTCCTGACGTTTCAACCGGCCCCAGACGGCCAAAGGCTCGCATGATTTCCCTCACGCCCGTTCAGTCCTTGCTGGCCTGCTGCCTGGTGCTGGTCGCAGGCCGCATTCTCACCACGCGCATCGGCGTGCTGTCGCGCTACAGCATCCCCGACCCCATCGTCGGCGGCCTGCTGTTCGCCGTCCTGGCCACCGCCCTGGGCACCTGGGGGGGCATCCAGATCTCGCTCGAGACCAATATCAAGCCCACCCTGCTGCTGATCTTCTTCGGCTGCATCGGCCTGACGGCCGACCTCAAGCTGCTGGCGCGCGGCGGGCCGCGGCTGATCGCCTTCCTGCTGGCGTTGGTTCCCTTCCTGGTGCTGCAGAACGTCGTCGGCCTGGGCCTGGCCTGGCTGCTGGACATGCATCCGCTGATGGGGCTGATCGGCGGCACCATCACCCTGGTGGGCGGGCACGGAACCGGCGCCGCCTACGCGGCGCGCTTTGCCGACATCAACAATATCCAGGACGTCATGGCCCTGGCCATGACCGCCGCCACGATCGGCCTGGTGCTCGGCGGCATCATCGGCGGCCCGGTCGCCGAATGGCTGATCCGCCGGCACAAGCTGGATCCGCGCATGGCGGGCAAGGACGCCAACCAGGCGCTGCCCGACGTCGAGACCACCGCCGAGGCGCCCACCGCCACGTCGTTCATCACCTCGCTGACGGCGGTGTTCGTGACGGTCGTGGTCGGCAGCTACCTGGCGGGCCTGGTCGAGGACGCCCCGGTCAGCCTGCCGAATTTCCTGTGGTGCCTGGCCACCGGCGTGATCATCCGCAACTTCGGCGGATACGTCGGCATACGGCTGGACGACCGGGTCTCGGAAATCATCGGATCGATTTCCCTGTCGCTGTTCCTGGGCCTGACCATGATGACGCTGGACCTGTCCAGCGTGGTGCGGCTGGCCGGCCCCCTTGCGCTGATGCTGGTGGCGCAGGCGCTGGTGTGCGCGCTGTACTCCGGCTGGGCGGTGTTCCGGATGCTCAAGCGCGACTACGAGGCGGCCGTCATGGCGGCGGCGTTCTGCGGCTTCGCCATGGGCGCCACCGCGACGGCCATCGCCAATATGCAGGCGCTGACGCGGCGCCACGGCCCGGCGCCCGAATCGTTCATCGTGGTGCCGATCACCGGCGCGTTCCTGGTCGACATCCTGAACGTGATCGTCCTGACCTCGCTGATCGCCCTGCCGTTCGTGGGAGGCATGTGACCATGTTCATCCGCTGGCTCATACTTTCCGCCTGCCTGCTGCTGGCCGCCTGCGGCCGCGCCCCCGATGCCGAGGTGCTGCAGCGCGACGTCGGCCAGACCCTGGCCGCCACCTACGGCCCGGACCTGTTCGACATCGTCGCGCTGCGCCGCATGGGTTCGGCCACCGACAGCACCGCCCCGCCGGACCAGACGCGCCGGGTAGTCTATTACGATGTGGTGCTCGGCCTGAAGAAGGACCTCACCCTGGGCGCGTGGGACCAGCCCGGCGCCGCCGCGCTGGTCAGCCTGCTGGGCGCCGGGCCGCGCAGCATCTCGGGCGTGAAGTCCAGCGGCAACGCCGCCGGCGACCAGATCGTCGCCCACGCCAGCGCCATCTACCAGCGCGACGGCGACCAATGGGTGCACGTCGCGCCGGCCAGTTTCACGGCCGCCGAAGCGCCCTCGCTGGACACCGGCGCGCCGCCGCCGGTAACGCGCCAGCTGCTCCAGACGCTGGAGCAGATCACGCGTTCGGTGCCCTACAGCGCCTCCAGCACCGCCCAGCACGTGGTGCAACAGGAACTGGAGCGCTCGGTGGCGCGCATCAATGGCCGGCTTGCCCGCCTGCAGAAAGGCTACCCGCTGGCCACCGGCCCCGACAAGGGCGAATACCTGGCGTTCGGCCAGGCGCTGGCCGCGGTCGGGCGCAACGGGCAGGTGCGCGTCATTCCGCTGATCACCGGCGGCAGCGCGGACAACATGGCCATGCTGCGCAGCGGCGCGGCGGTGGCCGCCCTCTCGCAGGCCGACATCGCGCAACTGGCCTACGAGGGCAAGGGACCGTTCGAAAGCCAGGGGCCGTTCTCCGGGTTGCGCGCGCTGGGCAGCCTGTATCCGGAACTGGTGCACATCGTGGTGCGCCGGGACGAAGGCATCGCCACGGTGGACGGGCTGCGCGGCAAGAAGATTGCCCTGGGCCCGGCCGGCTCGGCGGTGCGCACCACGCTGGAAACGGTGCTGGCAGCCCATGGGCTGCAGCCGGGGCGCGACTACGAAGTCATCGACACGCCGGCCGCCGCGGCCCTGCCGCAACTGGGCGAAGGGCGGGTCGACGCGGTGGCGCAGGTCATCGGCACGCCGGCCGCGCCCTTGCGCGCGGCGCTGACCCAGGCGCACCTGGAGCTGCTGCCGCTGGACCCGGCCGCGATCGGCAAGCTGGTGCAGGCCGATCCGACCCTGATGGCGCTGGACATCCCGGCCAACACCTATCCCAGCCAGGCCGCCGCCATCCCCACGGTGGGCATGGCGGCGCTGCTGGTCACCACGGCCGACCTGACGCGCGACGAGGCCGCGCATGTGGTGAACGTGGTGTACCGGGCCGGGCAGGACCTGCTGGCAGCCGGGTCCGCGCAGGGCGCGCAGGTATCGGCGGCCAACGCCGGGCGCGGCTTGAGCATTCCCCTGCACGACGGCGCGGTGGAAGCCTTCGAGAAACTGGGCGCGCCGCCCCTGCCCGAGAGCAGGTAGGCGGCTTGCGCGGGGCTAGAAGAAGCTCAGGCCCACCGAGATGATGACGCCGGTCACCACCAGCTGGATGATGCAATAGCCCATGATGTCCTTGGCCTTCAGGCCGGCGATCGCCAGCACCGGCAGGGCCCAGAACGGCTGGAGCATGTTGGTCCAGGCATCGCCCCAGGCGACGGCCATCGCCACCCTCGGCATATCGGCGCCGAGCGCCTGCGCCGCGCTGATCACGATGGGGCTTTGCACCGCCCACTGCCCGCCGCCGGACGGGATGAAGATGTTGACGATGCCGGCGCTGATGAAGGTCCAGAACGGCAGCGTGGCGGCCGAGGCGATCGACACGAACCACTCGGACAAGGTGGCCGCCAGCCCCGAATCCATCATGATGGCCATGATCCCCGCATAGAACGGGAACTGGATCACGATGCCCGCGCCTCCCTTGATGGCCTCGTCCAGGCTGGCCAGCAGCCGGCGCGGCGTGCCGTGCAGCAGGATGGCCAGGATCAGGAAGCTGAAGTTGATGACGTTCAGGTTCAGGCCGGCGCCGCGCACGACGTAGTAGTCGAACATGTAGGCCAACCCGCCCGCGGCGATCAGCCAGGCCAGCACCCGGCTGTTCTCCAGGCGCGCGGCCGGGCGCTTGTCGTCGTCCGAGGCCGGCACGGGCGCCTCTTCCAGGCGCGCCGGATCGACATAGACGCTTTCCTTCTCGTCGGGCAGCATCAGCCGGTTGACCAGCGGCACGAGGACGAACATCGCCACCACGATCACCAGGTTGAAGACCGCGAAAATCGTATCGCCGGTGGGGATGATGCCGATCTTGTCGGCCGAGAAGTGACCCTCGGTGGCGATGGTCAGCGGAATCGAGCCGGCCAGCCCGCCGTGCCAGATGATGAAGCCGGAATAGGCGCTGGCCACCAGCAGCCGGTAATCGACCCGCACCTGGCGGGCGATCTGCTTGGCGAACAGCGCGCCGACCACCAGCCCGAAGCCCCAGTTGAGCCAGCTGGCGGCCAGCGACACCACGCTGACCAGGATGATCGCGCCGCCGGCGCTCGTGGCCAGGCCGGCCAGCCGCGCCAGCATCCGCTTGACCAGCGGCGTGCTCGCCAGCATGTAGCCGGTGACCAGCACCAGCAGCATCTGCATCGCGAAAGTCAGCAGCCCCCAGAAGCCATTGCCCCACCAGCGCACGACGGCCATGGGGGTCTGGCCCTCGATGGCCATGGCCGCCCCGGCCGCGACCAGCGTCAGCAGCACCACGAATACATAAGGGTCGGGCAAATAGCGTTCAACCATTTTCACGGCTGAACGAGACATCAGCTTGAACACATCATCCTCCTGTTGGCTGGCCCGGCGCCGCGGAGGTCCATGGATAATGAACGGGCGGCGCGCAGGACCACTGTCGTTGTTCGACGATAGTCCGGACCTGGCATGCAGGCCCGCGATGCGCGCAGACAGCAAGCGGCCGTCCGCGCGCGGCGCATCCTAACATGCGGTGCGCGCGGGCCCAGCCGGCCGCTTCAATAGTAGAACGAGTTGAAGGTGATATACGCCTTGTAGGCGATGGTCGCGAGCGCGGCGATCAGGCCGATGCCCAGCAGGCCCAGGCCAAGGTTGCGGTCGCGCAGGCCGAAGCCCACGATCATCAGGGCGACAGCCGCCGCGATGATGATCAGCATCGTGTTCGTATCCGGGTGCATGCTCTTGTTCCCCCTGGTTGACCTGGCCGCGTCCACGCCGGGCGCAGCCCGCTCGCGCCACCGGCGCCTCCCCAAACGGCAATTCCGCCCCATCTTAGCTGCCATGCCTGCCTTGCGGACTCTACCGCATGGCGCGGGCTTGCGCCAAATCAACGTCCATGGCCCGCCCTCGCCGCAGCCAGGCGGCATGGCGCGCAGCGCCCGCGCCCGCGCCCGAGTCAAAAAGGCAACCGGAAATGAAGAAGGGCCGGCGCTTTTGCAAGCGACCGGCCCTTCTGGGATGCTGGTGGGTGGTACAAGTTTCGAACTTGTGACCCCTGCCGTGTGAAGGCAGTGCTCTACCACTGAGCTAACCACCCCGAAAGAGGCGAAATTCTAGCACGAAAAAAACATTGCGTGCAAACCGCCCTTAAAGCGCCCGCCCACGGGCTCAGCCAGGCTGCCCCGGTTCGGCGGGCAGCGGCTCGATCGCGCGCCAGGCGCAGGCCCCGCCGACCGCCTTGTCCAGCGCCTGCAGATAGGCCGCGTGCTCGGCCAGTTCGGCTTCGCTGGCGGCCAGCACGGTCAGCACCGAGGCGTCGAACTTGCCCAGCACCAACGCGCCATTGGCGTTCGCGCCCTGGTCATCGACGTCGATCAGCAAGGCGTCCTGGCCGCGCGTCATCGCCAGCCAGACCTCGGCCAGCAGCTGGGAGTCGAGCAAGGCGCCGTGCAGGGTCCGGTGGGCGTTGGAGATGCCGTAGCGGTCGCACAGCGCGTCGAGCGAGTTGCGCTTGCCGGGGTGCAGGCTGCGCGCATGCAGCAGCGAATCGACGATGTTCTCGCAGTGGGTGTTCAGCGGATCGCGGCCGATGCGCTGCAGCTCGGCATTGAAGAACTTGACGTCGAACGCGGCGTTGTGGGCGATCAGCTCGGCGTCGGCGATAAAGGCCAGGAACTGCTCGGCCACTTCGGCGAAGCGCGGCTTGTCGGCCAGGAACTCGGTGGTCAGGCCGTGCACCGCCAGCGCCTCGGGATCGCTGTCGCGGTCGGGGTTCAGGTAGATATGCAGGTTGTTGCCCGTGACCATCCGGTTGACGATCTCGACGCAACCGATTTCGACGATGCGATGCCCCTGGGCCGGGTCCAGGCCGGTGGTTTCCGTATCGAAAATGATCTGGCGCATAAGCGGTGCTACTCCGAGGCGGGCGGCGCGACGGCCGGCCCGGTATGGCTGGCGCCGGTGCGCTGCCCTTGCGGGCGCGCCGCGGCGATCATCGAATACGCCACCGGCACCACGAACAAAGTCAGTAGTGTACCCAGCATCAGCCCGCCGACCAGCACCCAGCCGATCTGCTGGCGCGATTCGGCGCCCGCGCCCTGCGCCAGCGCCAGCGGCACGGTGCCCAGCACCATGGCGCCGGTCGTCATCAGGATGGGACGCAGGCGCAGCACGCTGGCCTCGACCACGGCCTCGTGCAGCGCCTTGCCCTGATCGCGCAGCTGGTTGGCGAATTCGACGATCAGGATGCCGTGCTTGGTGATCAGCCCCACCAGGGTGATCAGGCCGATCTGGCTGTAGATGGACAGCGTGCCGCCGGTCAGCCACAGCGCCAGCAACGCGCCGGTCATCGACAGCGGCACCGACAGCATGATGATGAAGGGGTTGCGCCAGCTTTCGAACTGGGCCGCCAGCACCAGGTAGATGAAGGCCAGCGCCATGGCGAACACCAGGTAGATGCTGCCCGACGAGTCGCGGAACTCGCGCGACTGGCCGTCGAGATCGGTGATAACGGTATTGGGCAGCACTTCGCGCGCCACCCGGTGCATGTGGTCCAGCACTTCGCCCAGCGCATAGCCCGGCGCCACCGCCGCGTCGACCTTGACCGCGCGCAGCCGGTTGAAGTGGTTGAGCGATTGCGGCGACACGCTTTCGCGCACCGACAGCAGGTTGTCCAGCTGCACCATGCTGCCATCGCGCGCCCGCACGTAAATGCCCGAAATGTCGGTGGGCGTGGCGCGGTCGCCCTGTACCACCTGCACGATCACGTCGTACTGCTCGCCCTGGTCCTTGTAGCGCGTGACCTGCCGTCCGCCCAGCATGGATTCCAGGGTGCGCCCGACCACCTCGACGCTGGCCCCCACGTCGGCCATCTTGTCGCGGTCGACGTGCACGCGCAGCTCGGGGGTGTTCAGGCGCAGGTCGGTATCGATGTTCTGCAGGCCGGGATAGTCGCGCAGCGCATTGGTGAACACGCCGACCAGCTTGGCCAGCTCGGGATACGAGGCCTGGCTCATGATGATGAATTCCACCGGCTTGGAACGGGCCGACTGCCCCAGCGAGGGCGGATTGGTCGGGAACGCCCGCACGCCCGGCAGCGATGCGAACTTGGGCTGCAGTTCCTGGGCGATCTGCTGCTGGCGCCGGGTGCGTTCCTCCCAGGGCGTCAGGCGCAGGATGGCGGTGCCGTCGGTGACCGTCGGAAAGCCCACCGTCACCTGGGCGGTGGCGGCTTCGGGGATGGCGGCGTAGAACTGTTCGATGCCCAGCATGCTGTCGAGCGTGTAGTTCAGCGTGGCGCCTTCGGGCGCGCTGACGATGCCGAACACGACGCCGCGGTCCTCGATCGGAGCCAGCTCGCTCTTGACCACGGAGAACAGCACCCCGCTGGCGGCCGCCACCACGGCGCCCACGCCCACCACTGTCCAGCGATGGCGCAAGGCCAGCTCCAGCATGCGCCGGTAACCGCGTCCCAGCGCTTCCAGCCAGCCCTCGATCAGGTTGTACCAGCGATTGTGGCTTTGCTGGTGCCGCAGCAGCACCGAGCACATCATGGGGGTAAGCGTCAGCGCCACGAAGCCCGACACCAGCACGGCGCCCGCCAGCGCCAGCGCGAATTCGATGAACAGCCGCCCGGTACGGCCGGTGGCGAACGCCAGCGGCGCGTACACCGTGACCAGGGTCAGGGTCATGGCCACCACCGCGAAGCCGATCTCGCGCGACCCCTGGAACGCCGCCTGCTTGCGCGGCATGCCTTCCTCGATGTGCCGGAAGATGTTCTCCAGCACCACGATGGCGTCGTCGACCACCAGCCCGATGGCCAGCACCATCGCGAGCAGGGTCAGGGTGTTGATCGAGAAGCCGAACAGGTACATCAGGGCGCAGGCGCCCACCAGCGATACCGGGATGGTGACGATGGGGATGATGCTGGCGCGCAGGTTGCGCAGGAAGAAGAAGATCACCAGCACCACCAGGATGATGGCTTCGCCGATCGTCTTGAACACCGAGTCGATCGAGCGCTCGATGAACACCGACGAGTCATAGGCGATGTTCAGCTTCATTCCGGCCGGCAGGCTCTGGTTGAGCTGCACGATCTCGGCGCGCACCGCCTTGGAGAGCTCCAGCGGGTTGGCGGTGGACTGGCGCGTCAGGCCGATGTTGATGGCCGAGCGTCCGTTGTAGCGCGACAGCACGCGGTCGTTGGCCGCGCCGATCTCCACCTTGGCCACGTCGCGCAGGCGCACCGGATAGCCCTTGACGTTGGCCACCACCACATCCTCGAACTGGGCCGGCGTCTGCAGGTCTGTCGACGACACCACCGAGAATTCGCGCGCGCGCGACTCGATGCGCCCGGCCGGGATCTCCACGTTCTGGCTGCGCAGCGCCGCCTCCACGTCCTGCACCGTCAGCCCGTAGGCCGCCAGCTTGTCGCGGTCCACGTAGATGCGCATCGACGGCAGGCGCTCGCCGAATACGCGCACTTCGGCCGCGCCCGGCAGCACCGACAGGCGGGTCTTGATGTAGCGGTTGATGTAGTCGGATGTCTGGATGGCCGAGTACGAGCCGGATTCGACCGCGATATAGATGATCGGCTGGGAGTCGGCCTCGACCTTGCCGATGATGGGCTCGTCGATTTCGTCGGGCAGGAAGCGGCGCGCCCGCGACACCTTGTCGCGCACTTCGGCCGCGGCGGCGTCCGGATCGCGCGAAAGGCTGAACTTGATGTTGATCAGGCTGCGCTCGGAGCGGCTGCGCGAGGTCATCACGTCCACGCCCTCGATGCCCGCCAGCTGGTCTTCCAGGGGCTTGGTGACCTGCGATTCGATCACCTCGGGCGAGGCGCCCTTGTAGGTGGTGTCGACCGAGACGATGGGCTCGTCGATCTTGGGGTATTCGCGCACGCTCAGGCGCGTATACGAAATAAGGCCGATCAGGACGATGATCAGCGAGAGCACCGACGCGAAGACCGGCCGGCGGATGCAGATTTCCGAGAGCACCATGGCGCGGCCCGCCTACGAACCGCTGGCGATGACGGTGACCGGCGCGCCGTCGGTCAGCCGCTGCAGGCCGGCCACCACCACCTCGTCGCCGGCGCCCACGCCGGTCAGCAGCTCGACCCGGCCTTCGCGCCGCTCGCCCACCGTCACTTCGACGCGCTGCGCCACGCCATCGCGCACGCGGAACACATACTGTGTCTGGCCCGACGGCGACAACGCCGCCTCGGGCACCGCCAGCGCCTTTTCCTGGCCGAACAGCAGCTGCACGCGCGCGAACATGCCCGGGCGCAGCACGCTGTCCGGGTTGGCCACGGTGGCGCGCAGCAGGATCGAGCGGCCACCCGCGTCAACCAGCGGGCTGACGGCATACACCACGCCCTGGCGCTGCTCGCCGGGCAGGGCATCGAGCCGCACGCTCAGCGCCTGGCCCACGCGCACCTTGCTAAAATACATCTCGGGCACGCGGAAATCGACCTTGAGCGGATCGATCGCCTCCAGCGGCGCGAGGTCCTGC
This sequence comes from Bordetella genomosp. 6, assembly GCF_002119705.1. Classification (NCBI taxonomy): domain Bacteria; kingdom Pseudomonadati; phylum Pseudomonadota; class Betaproteobacteria; order Burkholderiales; family Alcaligenaceae; genus Bordetella; species Bordetella genomosp. 6. The sequence continues at coordinate 744,063 of NZ_CP021107.1, read as the reverse complement.
CCCTGGTTGACGTAGTCGCCCACGGACACGTCGCGCAGCCCCACGATCCCGGCAAACGGCGCGCGTATCGTCATCTTGTCCAGCCGGGCCTGGGCCAGCGCGGCCGCGGCCTGCTGCACCTTCAGCGAGCTGGCCGCCTCGTCGCGGGCCTGCTGGCTGACAAAGCCGCGGCCCTGCAGGTCCTGGGCGCGCCGGAACTGGCTTTGCGCCAGCGCCAGGTTGGCGCGCGCCTGGTCCAGCTCGGCGCGCGGCACCGAGTCGTCCAGCCGCACCAGGGTCTGCCCGGCCCGCACCGCCTCGCCTTCCTTGAAATCGATATGCTGGATGCGGCCCGCCACTTCGGGGCGCAGCACCACCGACTCGTCCGAGCGCAGGCTGCCCACGGCCGCGATCCCGCGCGCGAACGGCGTCTCCACCACCTTGGCGGTTTCGACCCGGACCGCCGCCGGCGCCACGCCGGGCTGGGCCAGCGGGGTCACCGGCGCGCCGGAATTGGAGAGCCAGCGCGGCACATAGAGGCCCAGGGCGGCCCCGGCAGCCAGCCCGGCGGCGACTGCGGCAATCAATGCGGCTTTCTTCATGCGAAAACGTGGCAAGGCCGCACCGACGCGGTGATGCGGCAGCAAATTGGGAAGTGTGGCACTGTAGCACCCGCATTTACATCTTGGCACAGCACTGCCCTGCAGTTTCGCGGAATTCGGGCCCGCCGTGCCATGCAATGCCGCCCGTTTAGGGATATCCCTGGTGTATCAGCGCCCGCGCGCGGCCTCCACCCCCAGGTTGGCCAGGGCATCGGCGCGCTCGTTGCCCGGATCGCCGGCGTGCCCGCGCACCCAGCGCCACTGCACCTGGTGCCGGCCGACCTGCTCGTCCAGGGCCTGCCACAGCTCGACATTCTTGACCGGCTTCTTGTCGGCCGTGAGCCAGCCACGCCGTTTCCAGTTGGCCAGCCATTCCGTCATGCCTTTCATGACATATTGGGAATCGGTGTGGATGGTGACGCGGCACGGCCGTTTCAGCGCCCGCAGGCCCTCGATGACTGCCATCAGCTCCATGCGGTTGTTGGTGGTCTGGCGTTCGCCGCCGTGCATGGTCTTCTCGTGCTGGCCGGCGCGCATCAGCACGCCCCATCCGCCCGGGCCGGGATTGCCCTTGCACGCGCCGTCGGTCCACATTTCCACCTGCTGGCCGTCGCCGCTACCTTCTAGATTCTGCATAGTGTCCGTATCGGGGCGCGCCGGATCGGCCGGCGCGCCGGAATGAAAGTACGGCATTATCACCGGCCCGGATCGTCGGCCTGGCGATTGACCGCCACCGAGGCGGCCTGGGCCCGCTTGCGGCGCGTCTTCCAGGCCGGGCCGATCAGGCGCATGGCCGCGACCTTCTTGGTGGCGGTCACCACGTACACGGCGCCCCCCAGGCTCCACCAGCGCTGGCCGTAGCGCTCCATGAAGCGCCAGCGGCGCAGCCACTTGTCGGTGCGGCAGGCGGGCGCGTAGCAGCCGAACCGCCCGCGCTCGACCTCGAACGACAACAGCTTGAACCAGTCCTTCAGGCGCGGCAGCGCGACCTGCGCCGACAGGGGCAGCGGCAGCCAGGCTTCCATGCCGGGCATGAGGTTGCGCGCCCCCCACAGGCTCCAGGGGTTGAAGCCGGAAATCACCACTCGCCCCTCGGGCACCAGCACGCGCTCGACCTCGCGCAGCACCAGATGGGGCGCCTCGGCGTACTCGAAGGCATGCGGCAACACCAGCAGATCCACGCTCTGCGACTCGAACGGCAGCGCCTCGGGCGCGGCCGCCACACAGGCCTGCCAGCCTTGCGCCAGCTCGGGCGGCGGCACGCCGGCCCCCACCCAGGCCTTGAACGGCATGCGGTTGGCGCGCAGCAGGTTGGGCTCGGCCAGCCCCACCTGCCAAGCGTAATATCCGAAGATGTCCGCTACCGCCTCGTCGAACTGGGCCTGCTCCCAGGCCAGGACGTACTGCCCCGGCGGCGTCTGGAACCATTCGGCCAGTTCTACAATCGGCGGAGTTTCTTCTGCCACGCTGTCGATCCCTTTCCAATATGCATACCGCGCCCCCCCCATCCGCCGTCGTGCCCTTGCCGGCCTTTTCCGACAACTATATCTGGGCGCTGGCCCATGAGGGCCAGGCCGCCGTGGTCGATCCCGGCGACGCCGCGCCGGTGCTGCGCTGGCTGCGCGCAACCGGCGCCACGCTGCGCGCCATTCTACTCACGCATCATCACCCCGACCACGTCGGCGGCGTGCTGGAATTGGTGCAGGCCACGGGCGCGACGGTGTACGGCCCGGCCGGCGAAACCCTGCCGCACTGCGACGTGCGGCTGGCCGAGGGCGACCGCGTGGCGCTGCCCGAACTGGCGCTGGCGCTGGAGGTACTGGACGTGCCCGGCCACACCGCCGGCCATATCGCCTACACCGGCCGCGCGGCCGGTGTCGAGCGCGTGCTTTTCTGTGGCGACACCCTGTTTGCCGGCGGCTGTGGCCGGCTGTTCGAGGGAACTCCGGCGCAAATGCTTGATTCATTGGAGAAATTATCTGCCTTACCGGCGGATACACAGGTTTGCTGCGCGCACGAGTACACTCTAGCGAACTTGCGCTGGGCGCTGGCGGTCGAACCCGCCAACCGCACCCTGCAACAGTGGTACCAGCGGGCCCAGGAGCTGCGCAACGAAGGAACGCCCACCTTGCCGTCGACGATCGGCCAGGAGCGCGAGACCAATCCCTTCCTGCGCACACCGCATGCCGCTGTTGCTCACGCTGCTGCTGTCTGGTCCGGACGTTCCCTGGCAACGCCCGTGGAAGTCTTTGCGGCTTTGCGCCAATGGAAGAACAATTTCAAGTGATCCACCGCCCATGAGATTTCTCCGCCTCCTGCTACCCCTGTTCCTCGCCGTACTTGCCGGCTGCGCCGGCACCGCAAAACAGAACCAGGCCGCCGGTCCCTCCAGCAACCGCTACATCGCCCAAGACACCTCCCGCACCGTCGATCTCACCAGCCCGCCCAGCGACGCCTGGGACCGCATCCGCCGCGGCTTCGCCATCCCCAACCTGAACACCGACCTGGCCCAGGAGTGGACCGACTACTACGCGTCGCATCCCGAGTCGGTGCAGCGCATGGCCGAGCGGGCCGGCAAGTACCTGTATTTCATCGTCGACGAAATCAACCGCCGCGGCCTGCCCACCGAGCTGGCGCTGCTGCCCTTCGTCGAAAGCGCCTATAACCCCACCGCCCTGTCGCGCTCGCAAGCCTCGGGCCTGTGGCAGTTCATTCCCACCACCGGCCAGCACTTCAACCTCAAGCAGGACTGGTGGCGCGACGAGCGCCGCGACCCGATCGCCTCGACCTACGCCGCGCTCGACTACCTGGAGAAGCTGTTCGAGATGCAGGGCGACTGGTACCTGGCGCTGGCCTCGTACAACTGGGGCGAGGGTTCGGTGCAGCGCGCCATGGCCAAGAACGAGGCGGCCGGCCTGGGCACCGACTACCTGTCGCTGAACATGCCCGACGAGACCCGCAACTACGTGCCCAAGCTGCAGGCCATCAAGAACATCATCGCCAACCCGCGCAAGTTCGCGGTGGTCCTGCCGCCGGTCGAGAACACCCCGTATTTCGTCGCGGTGCAGAAGAACCGCGACATCGACATCGAGCTGGCGGCCAAGCTGGCCGAAATGCCGCTGGACGAATTCAAGGCCCTCAACCCCGCGTTCAACCGTCCCCTGATCCGCGGCGAGCATGCCCCCACGCTGCTGCTGCCGGCCGACCGGGCCGACCGCTTCAACGCCAACCTGCAGAACTACAAGGGCGACCTCAGTTCCTGGAAGGTCTACCATACGCGCCGCGGCGAAAGCTACGCCGCCATCGCCAAGCGCTTCGGCATCAGCGAGGCCAAGCTGCGCGCCAGCAACGACATCGGCTCCAAACGCAAGGTGGCCGCCGGCCAGGCGCTGCTGATCCCGGGCGTGCCCAGCGGAGACGGCGCAGCCAATATCCAGCTGGCGTCGCTGTCGCCGCCGGTGGGCGCGCTGGACAACGTGGGCGAACCGCGCACCGCCCCCGCGCCGCGCGGCAAGGCGCCGGCGCGCGCGGCCAATGCGCGCCCCAACGTGCGCACCCACAAGGTCAGCTCGGGCGACACCCTGTTCGGCCTGGCGCGCAAGTACGGCACCTCGGTCGATGCGCTGCGCGCCCTGAACAACCTCAAGAGCAACAACCTGAAGCTGGGCTCGCAATTGCGCATCCCGGGCACCGGCACGCGCGGCTGACAAGGCGCGCCGGCCCCGCGCCGGCGCCTGTCCGCCAAGCCGCTAAAATTCCTACAATAGCGGCCTTTCCGCAAGGCAATCAAAGGACATCAACATGGGCTTTCTCGCCGGCAAGCGCATCCTCATGACCGGGGTGCTTTCCAACCGATCCATCGCCTACGGCATCGCGCGCGCCTGCCGCGACCAGGGCGCCGACCTGGCGTTCACCTACGTGGGCGAGCGCTTCAAGGAGCGCATCACCGAATTCGCCGCCTCGTTCGGCAGCGACATCGTGCTGCCCTGCGACGTGGCCGAAGACAGCCAGATCGACGCCGCCTTCGCCGAACTGGGCAAGCGCTGGGACGGCCTGGACGGCCTGGTGCACGCCATCGGCTTCGCGCCGCGCGAAGCGATCGCCGGCGACTTCCTCGACGGCCTGTCGCGCGAGAACTTCCGTATCGCGCACGATATCTCGGCCTACAGCTTCCCCGCCATGGCCAAGGCGGCGCTGCCGCTGATGGAAGGCCGCAAGGGTTCGGTCCTGACCCTGAGCTACCTGGGCTCCGAGCGCGTGGTCGCCAACTACAACACCATGGGCCTGGCCAAGGCCTCGCTGGAAGCCAGCGTGCGCTACCTGGCCACCGCCCTCGGCCCGCGCGGCATCCGCGCCAACGCCATCTCGGCCGGCCCCATCAAGACGCTGGCCGCCAGCGGCATCAAGGACTTCGCGTCGATCCTGAAGTTCGTCGAGGCCAACGCCCCGCTGCGCCGCAACGTCACCATCGAAGACGTCGGCAACGTCGCCGCCTTCATGCTGTCCGACCTCGCCGCCGGCATCACCGGCGAAATCACCCACGTCGACGCCGGCTTCTCGACCGTCGTGCCGGGCATGGAAAACTGATCCCTCCGGTGCCTGTCCCCGCAGGGGGACTGGCACCGGCCAACTCTGACCTCCGCTGCCTGTCCCCGCTGCGGCAAGGGTGCCTGTCCCCCCTACTCCACCACGATCGTCGACACCTGGATGTCGGTGGCGGTCATGAGTTTGTGCAGGGGGCACTTGTCGGCCACCTTGAGCAGTTCGTCGATCTGCGCGTCGTCCAGGTCGCCGTGCAGCTTCAGCTTGGCGGTCAGGCGATAGACGCCCTTGCGCTCTTCGCTGGCGTCGCGCACCACATCCACGTCCACCGCTTGCAGCGGCAGCCCCTTGCGCTGGGCGTACACCATCAACGTCAACGCCTTGCAGCCGCCCAGCGCGGTGTCGAAATAGTCGTGCGGGTCCGGCCCCTCGCCTTGCGGCTGCGGCATGGCCAGCGGCAATTCGTGGCCTTCGGCGGTGGCCGTGTACTGCAACCCGCCGGGGGTATTGGCGCGCACTTGGATCGTCATGGGATGTCTCCGTTCGGGCGCCGCCCCGCTGGCCGCGCGTCCAGGTTTTGTACCATGGACGCCAGCTGACAACGGGCTGAACTATTTGCCGGACCGCCAGTCAGACGGTAATTCCACGCAAGACACAGGAGTCCGCATTGAGCGCCCGTCAATTACTCGATCAATTGTTGCAGTCCGGCCAGAGCCTGATGCAAGGCGCCGGCGCGCAGGCGCAACAGGCCACCCAGGGCAAGGGTTCGTTCCTGGCCGGGCTGGGCGGCGGCGCGCTGGGCGCGGGCGCCCTGGGCCTGCTGCTGGGCAGCAAGAAGGCCCGCAAGATCGGCGGCAAGGTCGCCATGTACGGCGGCATGGCGGCGCTGGGCGCGCTGGCCTATCGCGCCTACGACCAGTACCAGCGCAACCAGGCCGGCGGCGCCGCCGCGCCGGCGCCGCAAACCCTGGACCGACTGCCGCCCGCCCAGGCCGAGCAGCACAGCAACGCCGTGCTGGTGGCCATGATAGGCGCGGCCAAGGCCGACGGCCACATCGGCCCCGAAGAGCGCCAACTGCTCGAAACCGAACTGGCCAAGCTGTCCGGCGACGCCGGCGACCGCGCCTGGCTGGAGGCCGAACTGGCCCGCCCGCTGGACCCGGCCGTCATCGCCCAGCAGGCCCGGACCCCGGAAATGGGGGCCGAAATGTACCTGGCCAGCCTGCTGGTGGCCGACGAGCAGAGCTTCATGGAGCGCGCCTACCTGGACGAGCTGGCGCGCCAGCTCAAGCTGCCCGCCGAGCTCAAGCAACAGCTCGAGGCGCAGGTGCCGGCCGCGGCCTGAGCCTTCAGTCGGCGCGCAGCCCCATGCGCGCCGTCAGGGCGGCGAAGCGCGCGATGTCGGCCTGCACCAGCGCCTCGAAGCGTTCCGGACCTTCGCTGACCGGGTTGAAGCCCAGCGATTCGAGCTCCTGGCGCATGGCGGGTTCGGCCACGATGGCCGACAACGCTTCGTACAGGCGCCGGACTACCTCCGGCGGCGTACCGGCCGGCGCCAGCAGGCCATGCCACTGGTCCAGCTCATAGCCGGGCGCGCCCTGCTCGGCCACCGTGGGCACGTCCGGCAGCAGCGGCGAGCGCTGCGGCGAAGTCACCGCCAGCGCGCGCAATTTGCCCGCCCGGATGAACGGCGCCGCGCTGGACGCGGTAACGATGCCCAGCGGCACCTGGCGCGACAGCACGTCGGTCAGCGCCGGGCCGCAGCCCCGATACGGCACATGCTGCAGCCAGGCGCCGCTGGCCTGGCGCAGCATTTCGCCGGCCAGATGCTGCGGCGTGCCGTTGCCGCACGAAGCGAACGCCAGCGTGCGGGTCTGCGCGTCCGCCTGGCGCAGCCGCTGCGGCAGGCCGGCGTCGCCGGCCGGCTCGGCGGTCACGATCACGGAAGGCACATACGCGACGTTGATCACCGCCGTGAAGTCACGCGTCGGCGAGAAATCCAGGTTGCGGAACACGCCCGGGTTGACCGCGAACGAGCTGTTGACCATCAGCAGCGTGTAGCCGTCCGGCCGCGCCTCGGCCACGGCGCGCGCGCCGATATTGCCGCTGGCGCCGGGGCGGTTTTCCACCACCACCGGCTGGCCCAGCCGCTGCTGCATGGCGGCGCCCAGCTTGCGGGCCAGCAGGTCGGTGCCGCCGCCGGGCGGAAAGGTCACGACAATGGTGATGGCGTGGTCGGGATAGGAGGCCGGCGCTTGCGCGGCGGCCGCGCCGGCGCCAAGCAGGCAGCCGGCCAACAGGATCGAGACTCGTGATTTCATGGTCGTCATGGGTGCAACGGGTCGCAACGCCCCGCATGGCGGGGCGCCGTGGTTGAGAAAACGGAAAGGGAAAGGGCCGCGGCCCTGGGGGGCTAGCTGTCCAGGCCGATATCCAGCACCCGGGCGCTATGGGTCAGCCAGCCGATCGCCATCAGGTCCACCCCGGTGGCGGCCACCGCCGGCGCGGTCTCGGGCGTGATGCGGCCCGATGCCTCGGTGACCGCGCGCCCGTCGACCAGCGCCACCGCTTCGCGCAGGGTGTCCAGGTCCATGTTGTCCAGCAGGACCACGTCCACGCCCAGCCGTAGCGCGGCGCGCAGTTGCTCCAGCGTGTCGACCTCGACCTCGATCTTGACCATGTGGCCGATGGCCGCCCGCGCGCGCTGCACGGCGGCGTCGATGCCGCCGGCGATCGCCACGTGGTTGTCCTTGATCAGCACCGCGTCGTCCAGGCCGTAGCGGTGGTTGCTGCCGCCGCCCACGCGCACGGCGTACTTCTGCACCGCGCGCAGGCCCGGCATGGTCTTGCGGGTGCAGGTCACCTTGGTATGACCGGCGCCGATGGCCGCCACGATGGACGCGGTGGCCGAGGCCACGCCGCTGAGGTGGCAGAGAAAATTCAGGGCCGTGCGCTCGGCCGTCAGCATGCCGCGCGCCGGACCGCGGATCAGCGCGATCTCGGCGCCGGGCCGCAGTTCGGCGCCGTCGGGCAGCAAGGCGTGGAATTCGATTTCCGGATCGACCAGGCGAAACGCCAGGCGCGCCAGGTCCAGCCCCGCCAGCACCCCGGCCTGCCGGGCCACCAGGCGGGTCTGCGCGCGCGCCTGCGCCGGCACGATGGCGTCGGTCGTGATGTCGCCGGCGCGCCCCAGGTCCTCCAGCAGCGCCGCGCGCACCAGCGGCTCGAGCATGACCAGCGGCAAGGGAGCGGGCGCCGTGCGTAGCGTCGGCGCGGCGTCGGTGGCGAGAGGGGCAGCCTGCCCGATATTTATGCTCATAATGAGTATTTAAGGGTCAAAAAAATGGCCACAGGGGCTGTGTTCAATTATGCTATTCCTGAGCATAAAGCGCTGTCAAGTGTTTTCCGCCGCGCCCGTCGCCTAGAACTGCCGCGCCAGCGGCAGTTTGCTGCCGGCGATGGCGCGCTCGAGCAGCACGTCGCGGCGGAAGCGGAACAGCTTGGCCGGGCGCCCCGCCGCGCCGCTGGCCATGTCGCCGGTTTCCTCGACCAATTCCTGCTGTTCGACCAGGCGGCGGAAGTTCTGCTTGTGCAGGCCGCGGCCGGCCAGGGCCTCGACGGCCATCTGCAGTTGCAGCAGCGTGAATTCGGGCGGCATCAGCTCGAACACCACCGGCCGGTACTTGATCTTGGCGCGCAGCCGCGCAATGCCGGTGGCGAGGATGCGGCGATGGTCGTGCCGCATCGACTGCCCCGCCACCGGGTGGCCCGAGGCGTCCGGGTGGCGCGACTCGGGCACCAGCCCGGCCTCGAACAGCAGTTCGTAGCGTTGCAGGACCATGTCCTCGTTCCAGCCCGCCCCATCCAGCCCGAAGGTCAGCGCGACGCGCTGGCGGCGCTGCGCCCGGGCCGCGGCGCCGGCGCCCGCCTTGGCCCAGGCCAGCAGGCGGGGCGCGATCTCGTCGGCGACGATGGCCGGCGGACCGGCGCGCCAGTCTTCCCACGGGAAATAGCGATACCAGTGCTGCCAACCCACCTGCGCCACGCCGGTGGCCCCGGCCTCGCGCGTCAGGCCCAGGTAGCTGACCGAAATGACGCGCGCCCCGGCCTCGTTGGAACGATCGCTGTCGGCAAAGGTGTAGAGCTGTTCGACATAGCCCAGCGGGTGATGCGTCTGCGCCTCCACCCAGGCGCGCAGGCCGGCCTGCAGCGAGCGGTGCGCCAGCTCGAACGGGCCGGCCGGCAGGGCGCGGGCGTCCTCGGTGGTGAGCACGCGCGGCTCTCCTTGCGTCACCGCCACCAGGACGGCTACCAATTCGGCGGAAACGGATCTGTCGAGTGCGTCGGTCAAGGCGATGGGAATGGGATACGGGAGGCATAGCGCCGCCACGGCGCGGGCGGCGGGCGACCGGAAGCGTCGCGCCCCGATTATAGGGGGCACAAGCTGCAACAGCCGCTTGCAAAACGCTTGGGTACCGACAGGCGCGCCGGCCTAACATGGGATGTATGCAGAACCGGCTCGGCTCCTCGCGACGCCTGTCCCCGCAGGAGCCGGATGCCTGTCCTCGCGGGGACAGGCACCCGATACAGCCGACATGACTCGATGACGCACCTGTTTCTGGAGCAGCCATCATGACCAAGACCGCACGCGATTCCCAACCCGCAGACCCGCACGCGCAATCCTGGCCACACCGCCCGGTGAACGCGCGCAAGGGCACGGACGTCATGCCCATGCCCGAGGAAGCCCCCCAGGTGGCCGGCATGCCCCGGCGCGGCCGGGCCATTGCCGAGCCCGGCGATCCCGGCGTCATCACGCCCGAAGACGACGTGCTCGACACCTCGCACCTGGGCAACCCGCAACGCTGACGCGAATTCGCATGCCCGATGCGGCGCCGCAGCGCGGCGCCGTCGTGCGCGCGCGCCGGCCAGCGGCCATCCCCGGGGCACCGCGACGGTGCTGCTGCGCACCAATATCCGGCGCGCCATCCCCCTTTTCGTGCTGCTTTAAAAAAACGGATCTGGTTGGTTCGTTTTAATTATTTTCGCGCGCCGCGCTTTTTTCCTAGAGTGCATTCCATGTTCCTGCAACCTTCCTATGGCGCGAAACATGGAAAAGAAAATCGTACTCGTCAAACCGTACTCCGCATACGAACGGGACAAGACGCCGGCCGAGAACGCCGACCTGACCCGTGTCGAAAAAGGCTCGCCGATGGGCGAGTACCTGCGGCGCTTCTGGCAGCCCGTGGCGCTATCCGAGGAACTGGGCGAACTGCCCAAGGCGGTGCGCATGTTCGGCGAGGACCTGGTGCTGTTTCGCGCGCGCAACGGCAAGCCCGGCCTGCTCGAAAAGCACTGCAGCCACCGCGGCACATCGCTGGAGTTCGGCATCTGCGAGGAAAACGGCCTGCGCTGCTGCTACCACGGCTGGCTGTTCGGCGTGGACGGGCAGATCCTTGAAACCCCGGGCGACCCGCCCGACTCGCAACTGCGCTTCAACGTCTGCCACGGCGCGTATCCGCTGCACGAGTACCGGGGCATCATCTTCGGCTATTTCGGTCCGCCGGCGGACCGGCCCGAGTTTCCGGTCTACGACACCTACGACATCCCTGGCGATCGCCTGGTGCCCTACTGCATTACGTACCCGTGCAACTGGCTGCAGGTCCACGAGAACGTGATGGACCCGGCGCATGCCGTGTTCCTGCACACGCGCATCAGCTTCACGCAATTCGCCGAGGCCTGGGGCGAGCTGCCCGAGATGGATTTCGTGCCCACGCCCACCGGCATGATCTATGTCACCTCGCGGCGCTGGGAAGACAAGGTGTGGGTGCGCTCCAACGACATCGTGCTGCCCAACCTGGCGCAGGTCGGCCACATCTGGGAAGACGGGCTGACGCCCAAGGAATTCGCCCGCGTGGCGATCACGCGCTGGACCACGCCGATCGACGACCACACCTGCCGCATCATAGGCTGGCGCCACATGCACCCGGACGCCGATCCGCGCGGCCTGGCCGACGAAAGCCTGTGCGGCGTGGAGACGGTGGATTTCTTCGGCCAGAACGGCGAACGGCCCTATGCCGACCGCCAGCGCATGCCGGGCGATTACGACGCGCAGATTTCGCAGCGCCCGATCGCCGTGCACGCAATGGAGAACCTCACCCGCTGCGACCGCGGCGTGGCCATGCTGCGGCAGCTGCTGCGGCGCGAATCGCGCAAGATCGCCAACGGCGAGGCGCCCGCCGTCTCTCCGCTGCGGACCAACGGCGCCACGCCCACCTATGCCCACGACACGGTGGTCAGCATCCCGCCCGCCGACGTCGACGACGCGGCCTGCGTGCGCGAGATCGGCAAGGCCATCACCGCCATCGTCGTCAAGGGCGAACACCACGAACAGGCCGATCGCCCCGAACAGGTGCGCGAACGCATCCGCGCCTACGCCGCCGAACAGGCCAGCACCGCAACCTCCGAATGAGGGCAGGCCTGCGCGGCAGGCCCTCGCATCCCTTCGTCACCCACTACAGGACACCCAAGATGAGCTCACCCGTACATCCCGGCAAAGTGGCATGGACCGGCGACAACCCCGGCATCTACCTGAAGGAGCAGGACGACGGTCCATGGACCGGCCTGGCGACGTATTTCCACATCAACTATTCGCCCTACGGCATGGGCCGCGGCGTGCTGCTGCTGGAGCAGCCCGACATCGCCGCGACCCTGCCGCAGGCGTGCAATGTCTGCATCACCGACAACGAGCCCCTGGCGCGCTACCTGATGAAGGAGTTCTTCGCGCGCTTCAATTCGTTCCGCGTCTCGGCCGGCACCGAGGCGATCAGCTACCTGCCGCTGACCGAGGCGCGCTCGGCCGGCGATACGCGCTCGCGCTACCAGGAGATCCTGCGCTCGCGCGACATCGAAGTGGTGCTGACCTGGGACGGACTGACCGAGCCCTACGCGGTGGACATGCCGCCCGAGAAAGGGCCGACCGGCCGCCATGAGATGTACAGCCTGTTCATCGACGCGACCGACGCCAGCATCACCCTCAACGGCAAGCCGCTGCGCGGCCGCGTCACCACGCGCAACTTCGACGGCGGCAAGAAGAGCTCCGCATTCCTGGCGTTCTCGGAATCGTGGATGGAGACGCCGTCCGACGGCACCGACAAAAGGACCACATGATGACCGAGTTCCTGCAGTACCTCGTCTCGGGCCTGGTGGTGGGCTGTATCTACGGCCTGGTCGCCATCGGCTTTACCGCCGTCTACAACGTGACCAACATCGTCAATTTCGCGCAGGGCGAGGCCTCGATGCTGGGCGCGCTGGCGACCGCCTCGATGCTGGCGGCCGGCGTTCCCCTGCCGCTGGCCGTGGTCGCCTGCGTGCTGCTGGTCGGCGCGCTGGGGGTGGTGCTGGAGCGCTTCGCGCTGCGCCCGGTGGGCAGCCACGCGATCCGCGGCATCATCATCACCATAGGCATCAGCGTGGTACTGCAGGGACTCGCCGTGGTGACCTGGGGCACCGACGCCCAGTCGCTGCCCGCCTTCTCCGGCTCGACGCCGATCAGCGTGTACGGCGTGTCGATGCAGCCCCAGGCGTTCTGGGTGCTGGGCACCAGCGTGGTGCTGATGGCGGTGCTGTACGTCTTTCTCACCCGCACGTACCTGGGCCGCAGTTTCCGCGCCTGTGCGATGAATCCGCAGGCCGCGGCGCTGATGGGCATTCCCTCGTCGGTGATGCGCGGCCTGGGTTTCTTCCTGTCGGGCGCGGTCGGCGCCATCGCCGGCATCATCATCGCGCCCATCGCGCTGATGCAGTACGACAGCGGCGCGGCGCTGGGCATCAAGGGCTTCGTCGCCTGCATCATGGGCGGCTTCGGCAACCCGGTGGGCGCGGCCGCCGGCGGCCTGCTGCTGGGGCTGCTGGAAACCTTCTCGGCCGGCTACATCAGTTCGGGGTTCAAGAACGCCATCGCGTTCGTCCTGCTGCTGGCCTTCCTGCTGGTGCGCCCCGGCGGACTGTTCGGCGAATTCGACAAGGTGAAGCGATGAAGAAACTTCCACTGCTGCTCACGCTGGCCCTGCTGGCCGCGGTCTACGCCACCGGCAACGCCTATCTGATCAACCTGTTCGTCGTCTGCGCGATCTATGCGCTGCCGGCCATCGGCCTGTCGCTGCTGGTCGGGCATTGCGGACAGATCTCGCTGGGACACGCCGCCTTCGTGGGCATAGGCGCCTACGCCGCCGCCATCGCCTCGCAGCGCTGGGACATGGACCCATGGCTGGCCGTGCTGTTCGCCGCGGCGCTGGCCTGCGCGGCCGCCTGGGCGGTGGGCAAGCTGGTGTTCCGGCTGCGCGGCCACCACCTGGCCATGGCGACGCTGGCGCTGGGCATGATCGTCCACACCGTGCTGGTCGAATGGCATGACGTCACCGGCGGCCCCGACGGCATCAGCGTAGCGGGCGTGCTCAAGGTGGGCAGCCTGGAGCTTGCCTCGGACCCGGCCTTTTTCGTGTTGGGCTGGCTGGCCGTCATCGTCGCGCTGATCCTGGCCGACAACCTGATCCGCTCGCCCTTCGGGCTGGCCCTGCGCGTGGTCGGCGAAAGCGAGCTGGTGGCCGGCTCCATCGGCATCGCGCCGGCGCGCGTCAAGCAGCTAATCATGATGGCCAGCGGCGCGCTGGCCGGACTGTCGGGCGGCCTCTACACATTCTGGATGGGCTACATCAGTCCGGACCCGTTCAACGTGGCGTTCTCGATCAAGCTGCTGCTGATCGTGGCCCTGAGTGGCTTCACGGGCACCTGGCGCACGCTGATCGGCGTGTTCTTCGTGGTGCTGGTCAGCGAGGGCATGAAATCGTTCGGCCACCTGGACGTCATCCTGTACGGCCTGCTGCTGATCCTGACCATGCTGTTCCCGGTGCAAAGACTGGGCGACCCGCTGCGCCACCTGCTCGCCCGCCGGGCCAACCGCGCCAAGGCGCCCGTCATCAAGGCCAATGTCCTATGAATAGCTCCGCAATCATGCTGGACGTCCAGCGCGTGGGAATCCGGTTCGGCGGGCTGCAGGCCCTGGACGATGTGTCGTTCCAGGTCCGCCGCGGCGAAATCCTCGCCCTGATCGGCCCCAACGGCGCCGGCAAGTCGACCTTGCTGAACATCGTCTCGGGCGCGCTCGCGCCCGGCCAGGGCAAGGTCTGTTTCGAGAACGAGGACGTGACCGGCCTGCCCGCCCATGAAGTGAACCTGCGCGGCCTGGCGCGCACCTTCCAGGCCGCCGAGATCCTGACCGCGTTGACGGTGCGCGAGAACGTCATGGCCGCCGGCGTGCGCCGCAGCGGCAGCGGTTTCCTGGCCGGGCTGGCCGGCCTGGGCTGGAAGACGGGCACGGCGCAGACGCTGTCCGACCAGGCCATGACGCACCTGAAGACGGTGGGCATGGCGGCGCTGGCCGATACCTCGGCCGCCCAGCTGACGGCCGGCCAGCAACGCCTGCTGGCCGCCGCGCGCGCCCTGGCCTCGGGCGCCCGGCTGCTGTATCTGGACGAACCCGGCGCGGGCCTGAACAGCGTCGAGAAAGACATGCTGGCCGGCGCGATCGAGCAGATCCGCGCCAACGGCGCCACGGTCGTTTTCGTCGAACATGATCTCGCCTTCGTGGGCCGGCTGGCCGACCGCATCGTGGTCCTGAACCACGGCCGCATCCTGGCTCAGGGCGAGGCCGCGGCGGTGCGCGCCGATCCCGCCGTCATCGCCGCCTACCTGGGCAATACCGAGATCCGCCCGGGCCTGCGTCCCGAGGCCGCCAATGCCCAGGCCGCCTCGGTGCTGGAGATCGACCGGCTGTCGGTGCGCTATGGCGCCCTGCAGGCGCTGTCCGACGTATCGCTGCAGGTGCGCCAGGGCGAGATCGTGTCGCTGATTGGCGCCAACGGCGCCGGCAAGTCGACCCTGCTCAAGGCGGTCGCCGGGCTGCTGCGCCCGCAAGCGGGCCGGATCGCCTTCAACGGCACCGACCTGGCCGGCGTGCCGGCCGAAGCCCGCACCGGCGCAGGCATCGCGCTGGCCCCCGAGGGGCGCTCGCTGTTTCCCAGCCTCACGGTGCGCGAGAACCTGATGATGGGCCACTACGCCTGCGTGCGGCGCGGCGGCGTCATGCAGTTGCTGGCCCCGCGGCGCGAGACCGTGGCGGCGATGAACCAGGTCATGGAGGAAATCACCGCGCTGTTCCCGCGCCTGGCCGAACGCATGCACCAGCAGGCCGGCACGCTGTCCGGCGGCGAGGGTCAGATGCTGGCGATCGGCCGCGCGCTCATGAGCCGCCCGAAGCTGCTGATGCTGGACGAGCCGTCGTTCGGCCTGGCGCCGCAGATCGCGCGCGAAATCCTCGAATCGCTGCCGCGCCTGACCGAGCGCGGCCTGACGGTGCTGCTGATCGAACAGAACGCGCGCGCCGCGCTGCAGGTGTCCGACCGCGGCTATGTGCTGGTCAACGGCCGGCTGGTGGCGCAGGACACCAGCGCCAGCCTGCTGGCGCGCAGTGACATCGGCGAAGCCTTCCTGGGCTGGGAAGGCGCCGACACCCCGACCCGGAGACAGGCATGAATTCCCTCGACACCCTCGATCCGCGCGACGCGGCCGCCTGGCGCGCCGTGACGGCGGTGCGCCCCGTGCTGGCGGGGCTGCTGCCGGCGTGCGAGGCTTTCGCGTACCCGGCGCGCACGTTGCTGCACGCCGGCCCGCCCCTTCCCGGCGACGGCGAGATACCGTGGCCGATGCTCAACTCCATCGTCAACGCGGCGCTGTACGAAGGCTGGGCCGTCGACCGCGCCGACGCGCTGTACGGCGTGCGCACCGGCGCCATCCGACTGGCGCCGGCGCAGGACCACCGCTGCGTCGTGCCGCTGGCGGCCATCCTGTCGCCCAGCCAGCACGTCCAGGTGGTGCGCGACGCGGCCGGCCGCGCCGGGCCGTGCCATGCCGCCCTCAACGGCGGCAACCAGTGGCCGATCCGGCTGGGCCGTCCGGAGGCGGAAGTGGCCGAACACCTGCGCTGGCTCAACGGGCCCTTCGCCGAACAGTTGCGTGCCGGCTGCGAGGCCGGCATCGACCTGATCGAGCTGGCCGACCAGGCCCTGGCCGCGGGCGACGACTGCCATGGGCGCACCCTGGCCGGCACGCAGGCGCTGGCGGCACGGCTGCGCGCGCTCGGCCATGCGCCCGAGGACTCGGCGGTGGCCGTCTACCTGGCGCAAGCGCCGGGCTTTTTCCTCAATCTGTGGATGGCCGCCTCCAAATGCATGCTGTCGGCGGCCGAAGGCATGGCCGGCAGCAGCCTGGTGACCGCGATGGGCGGCAACGGGCGCGAAGCCGGCATCCAGCTGGCCGCGCTGCCGGGACGCTGGTTCAGCCGACGCTGCGGCGCGCCGCGCGGCGCGCTGGAACCCGGCCTGTCCGGCGCGGAACCGCTGCCGGCCATCGGCGACAGCGCCGTCGTCGAGGCCCTGGGCCTGGGCGCCATGGCGATGGCGCATTCGCCGGCGCAGCAGCAGGCCCTGGGCGCCTACATGCCCGAGCCGGCCGCCGCGCTGGGCGCCGCCCTGCTCGGCCCGGCCCATCCCGCCTTCGAACGCAGCCATCCCCGCATGGGGCTGGCCGCGCGCGCCGTTGCCGCCACCGGCAAGGCGCCGGTGGTGGCGCTGGGCATGCTCGACAGCCTGGGCACGGCCGGGCGCATCGGCGGCGGCATCTGGACGGCCGACCCCGGCCTGTTCGTCCACGCACTCGAATTCATGGCGCAGCACCAACAAGGGGAATCACAATGAAACTGTGGAAAATCATGGCGATCGCGGCGCTGGCCGCCGGCCCGGCGCACATCGCGCTGGGCCAGGACATCAGGATCGGCGCGCTGCTCGAAACCTCGGGCGCCATCGCCTCGCTGGGGCAGCCCACGCTGGAAGGGGCCCAGCTGGCCATCGACCAGGCCAATGCCGCGGGCGGCATACAGGGCCGCAAGATCGTGCTGGTCAACGTCAACAGCGAAAGCGACAACACCAAGACCGTCTCGGGCGCGCGCCGGCTGCTATCGCAGGAGAAGGTGTCCGCCGTCATCGGCCCGGTCAGCTCGGGCTCCAACTTCGCCGTGGCCGACGTGATCGAGCGCGCCAAGGTGCCGATGATCGCCAACGGCGCCAGCCGCGGCATCGTGCTGCCGCCCGAAAAGCGGCGCTATACCTTCATAGCGCCGCTGACCGACGAGATCGTGCAGACGGTGATGCTGCGCGACATGCAGGCGCGCCGCATCACCAAGGTGGCGATGCTGCACTCGGACGTCGCGTTCGGCACCAACGGCCGCGATACGCTCAACCGCCTGGCCGCCCGGTACGGCGTGCAGGTGGTGGCCACCGAGACCTTCGGCCACGCGGACACCGACATGACGCCGCAGCTGACCAAGCTGCGCGGCAGCCCCGCCCAGGCCATCGTGATCTGGGCCACCGGCCCCGGGCTGGCCATCGCCACCCGCAACCATCGCGCGCTGGCCATCGATACGCCGCTGTACCTTACCCACGCCGCCAACGACTTCAACTACCTGCGGCTGGCCGGCGAGGCCGCCAACGACATCCTGCTGCCGTCGTCCAAGCTGTACGTCGCCGGCTCGTTGCCGTCCGATGACGCGCAGAAGGCCGGCCTGCAATCGTTCGTGGCCGCCTATACCAAGAAGTACGGCAAGCCGCCGGCCACCTTCTCGGGCAACGGCTACGACTCGGCCAACCTGCTGCTGCAGGCCATGCGCACGGCCGGCAGCGACCCGGCGGCGCTGCGTGCGCAATTGGAGAAAGGCGAGCGCTACGTGGGCGTGACCGCCATCTACGCCTACGGCCCCGAAGATCACTTCGGCGCCAAGGCGGAAAGCGTGCGCATGCTCACGGTCAGGAAGGGCGCGTTCGAGCTGGCCGCGGCGCCCTGAGCGCCGGCCGCGCCGGCTCAATGGGCCTGGATGACCAGTTCGTCGACCAGCTCCGAGATGTGCTCCACGATCGCGGCGGCGGCGCGCGGATAGTGATAGCGGAACGAATACGCCGCCACGATATTGGGTTGACGCACATGCGATTCGAATGCGCGCGACACGATGCCGCCCATGCCCGGCAGGGCATTGGGCGGACAGAAATTCAGGAGCGAGAAGCCATGGCCGGCCGCCACCATGCCCAGCAGCATATTGATCGACAGCACCGAATGGGCAATGCGCGGAATCGCGCCGTTGGAGCTGAAGGCCGTCAGCATGTATTCGCGCGTGCGCGGCAGGTCGAGCAGGATCAGCGGCTCGGTATTGAG
The DNA here is from genome assembly GCF_002119705.1 of Bordetella genomosp. 6. Lineage (NCBI taxonomy): Bacteria > Pseudomonadati > Pseudomonadota > Betaproteobacteria > Burkholderiales > Alcaligenaceae > Bordetella > Bordetella genomosp. 6. Next base: position 725,623 of record NZ_CP021107.1, on the reverse strand, counting down.
GTCGCTGGTGGCCAGCGTCTCCTTGGCCGCCAGCGGATGGGAGGCGGGCAGCACCACCTGCAGCGGTGCGGCGCGCAAGGCCACCAGCTTGATGCCGGAAGGGATCTCGAAGTCGTACAGCACCGCGATGTCGAGCGTGCCCGTGCGCAAGCCTTCCAGCAGGTACTCGTGGTGGCCCTCGAACCAGGCCAGGCGCACGCCGGGCAGATGCTGTTGCACGCGCGTGAGCAAGGGGGGGATGACGAACGGCGCGAAGGTGGTGAGACAGCCCACGCGCACCTGCCCATGCGGTTCGCCGCGCCCTTGCAGGCTGCCCAGCCCCCAGGCTTCCTGGAGGATGCCCCGGCACTGCACCGCGAAGGCGCTGCCCTGCTCGGTGAGGATCAGCCCGCGCGCATGGCGGCGGCGAAACAGCTGTACGCCCAGCAAGGTTTCGAGATGGGCGATGGCGGTCGATACCGCGGGCGCCGATACATGCAATGCCTGCGCGGCCTGCTGCACGGATTCGCATTCGGCGGCCGCCAGGAAATACGACAACTGCCGCAACGAAAAATCGGGCGCCCGCAATGCCGTGTCCTGCGTGTGCGAAGCAGTCGAAGCCACGTTTCTTCCCCATTGGATTTCCGGCTGCCGTCGTGCGGCGCGTTCCGGAAAATTTGTTTGGCACAAGGTATAGAGGAAGCGCGGCCATGACTATTGGTATTGCCCCGATGCCATCGCCGCGCCACCCCGCGCGGCGCCTGCGCATGCGGGTCCAGGCGTGCCTGGGCGATGCCGGCGGGCTGCGGCTGCCCGGCGTCGCGCTCATCGGCAGCGCCGGGCCGGGCGCGCGCGTCGCGGCGTTGGCCACGCAGGCAGCCGCGCCCGGCGCCGAGATCGAGATCGACCCCGGCCAGGCCTGGTCCGTGGTCGACGGGCTGGACGAGCAATCCGCCTTGCTGCTGTCCGTGCTGTGGCCCGGCGCATGGATCGCCCTGGTGGAGATCGGCGGCCTGCGGGCCGGACAACAGGTGCTGGTGCACGAAGCCGATACGCCGCTGGGCCTGCTGGCCACCGTGCTGGCGCGCCAGGCCGACGCCAGCGTGATCGCCGCCGCGCGCACCGCCGGGGGCATTGCCGCCGCCTTGCGCGCCGGCGCGGCCGAAGGCGTGCTGTACAGCGACCCGTGGCCCGAGCTGGCGCGCGAGCACGGCGGCGCCGATCTGGTTTTCGACCCCAGCGCCGGCCGTTACGCCGCCGCCTCGCTGCCGTGCGCACGGCGCCGCGCGCGCGTGCTGGCGCTGGGCATGCACGATGGCCCGGCCGGCCCGCCGATCGGCGCCGCGCAACTGCTGCGCCGCCAGGCCAGCCTGGCCGCCGCCGGCTGGGACCCCGCCCGCGACGCGCCGGCGCTGCAACGCGCCTGGCGCGCGCTGCCGCCGCACTGGCCGCGCGTCGCGGCGCTGCTGCCGCTGCGCCCACCTTCCCTTTCCACCAGCCAGGAAGCCCTTCCATGACATCCCTGCATCACACGCCGCCCCTGTCGGCGCAGGCCACCCGCGCGGCCGTCCTAGGCGGCCGCGCCAGCGCCGAACTGCTCGAACCCTGCCTGGCGGCGATCCGCGCCCACGAACCGGTGGTGCATGCCTGGCGCGAACTCGACGTCGACGCCGCCCGCGCGCAGGCGCGCCGCCTGGATGCGCACGCCGCGCGCGGGCTGCTGGCCGGCGTGCCCATCGCGGTCAAGGACATCTTCCTGACCGAACAGTTTCCCACCCGCTATGGCTCGCCGATCTACGAGCATGGCATCGCCGGCACCGACGCCGATTGCGTGGCGCGCGCGCGCGCCGCCGGCGCGCTGGTGCTGGGCAAGACGGTCACCACCGAGTTCGCCTATTTCACGCCCGGCCCCACCGCCAACCCGCGCGACCCATCGCGTACCCCCGGCGGTTCGTCCAGCGGCTCGGCCGCCGCCGTCGCGGCCGGGATGGTGCCGCTGGCCTTCGGCTCGCAGACGGCCGGGTCGCTGATCCGGCCCGCCTCCTATTGCGGGGTGTTCGCGCTCAAGCCCACGCACGGGCTGCACAGCCTGGCCGGCGCCAAGGCCATGGCGCCCTCGCTCGATACGCTGGGCTGGCTGGCGCGCGAAGCCGGCGACCTGGAGCTGATGCGCTGCGCGCTGGCCGGCGAGGACTACCGGCCGCTACCGGACGCCCGGCCGGACGCGCTGCGCCTGGGCGTATGCCTCACGCACGAATGGCATGCCATCGAACCCGACGGCGCCCAGGCCTTCGCGCAGGCGCAAGCGCTGTGCACGGCGGCCGGCGCGCAGGTCGCGCCGCTGGTGCTGCCCGATACGCTGCAAGGCCTGATGCAGGCCCAGCAGACCATCATGGCCTACGAAGCCGCGCGCAGCCTGGCCGCCGAATGGCGCGACGCCCGCGCCCGGCTGAGCCCGGCCATGCAGGCCCTGATCGAAACCGGCCTGGGCTGCGACGCGCGGGCCTATGCGCAGGCGCTTGCGCTGGCCGCGCGCGGCCGCGCCCATCTCGAACACGCCATGCGCGACCTGGACGCCGTGATCGCCCCGGCCGCCCCCGGCGAGGCGCCGCCCGGCCTGGCGCGCACCGGCGACCCGGTCTTCAGCCGCGTCTGGACCCTGCTGGGCCTGCCCTGCGTCAACGTCCCAGGCCTGAGCGGCCCCAACGGCATGCCCATCGGCGTGCAACTGGTCGGCCGGCCGACCGACGAGCGCCGCCTGCTGTCCGTCGCCGCCGCCCTGCACCGCGTGTTCCATCCGACAGGAGCCCAACAATGAAACTCGTCGTCCGTGCCGTCACCCCGCTGACCGCCGAAATCCGCCACTTCGAACTGGCCGCGCCCGACGGCGCCGCCCTGCCCGCCTATACCCCCGGCGCCCACCTGAGCGTGCATGTCGTGCTGCCCGACGGCACGCCCGCGCGGCGCGAGTATTCGCTGCTGGGCGACGGCTCGGCCACCGCCAGCTATGACATCGCCGTGCAATGCCGCGAGCCCGCGGCCGGATCGGCCTGGATGCACCGGCTGGCGGTCGGCGACCGGATCGAGGCCGAACCGCCCGTCAATGCCTTCGCGCTGGCGGCCGACGCCGCCGAACACGTGCTGATCGCCGGCGGCATCGGCATCACCCCCATCCTGAGCATGGCGCGCCATCTGCGCGGCGCGGGCGCCGCTTTCACGCTGCATTACGCCGGCCGCGCCCGCGCGGCCATGGCCTTCGCCGAGGAGGCCGCGGCCATGGGCGCCGCCTGCCGCCTGTACCACGACGACGGCGCGCCGCTACAGGAGGCGCTACCGGCCATCCTGGCCGCGCCGGCGCCGGGCCGCCACCTGTATGTGTGCGGCCCGCGCGCGCTGATTGCCGATACCGTGGACGGCGCGGCCGCGGCGGGCTGGCCGCCCGCCAGCGTGCACTACGAACTGTTCCAGGGCGCCCTGGCCCTGCGCGGCGACCAGCCCTTCGACCTGGTGCTGCGCCAATCCGGCATCACCGTGAACGTGCCGGCCGGCCAGACCATGCTCGACGCCTTGCTGCAGGCGGGCGTCGAGCCCCTTTATGACTGCCGGCGCGGCGAATGCGGCATGTGCCTGACCCCGGTGCTGGAGGGCAAGCCGGACCACCGCGACCACTACCTGTCGCCGCGCGAACGCGAGGCCGGCGACGCGGTGTGCGTATGCGTCTCGCGCGCCTGCGGCGCCAGCCTCACGCTGGACCTGTGAGCCCATCGCGCAGCCCTGTAAACTAGCGCACACGGTGGCTGCGCGCTCCAGCGCCCGGGCCTGCATGAACGAGGTGTTTCGTGATTTTCATCTTCCGCGGCGATGAACTGCTGGTGCGCGAAAGCGGCATGGACCTGCCCGACGACGATACCTGTGCGCAGGTGGGCGTGCGCTTCGAGCTGATGCAACAGATCTGGCTGACGCACGACCCGCAACTGCGCACCACGCACGTGGCGCGCGATACCGTCGCGCCGCCCGGCTACGCCTTCCGCAAGCTGCGCGCGCTGCTGTCCGAACTGGGCGAACGGGCGCCGCTGGCCGGCCGGGCCTTCCAGATCGCCGAATGGGTGCGCACCCATCGCTACTGCGGCGTCTGCGCCACCCCCATGCAACATGCCCGGCACGAACTGTGCCTGCAATGCCCCGCCTGCGGGCTGCATGCCTACCCACGCGTCTCGCCGGCCATGATGGTGCTGATCAAGCGCGGCGAGCACATCCTGCTGGCTCGCCATGCGCGCTACGCCACGGCCCGCTATACGGCGCTGGCCGGCTTCGTCGAGGCCGGCGAAAGCATCGAGGAGGCGGTGCACCGCGAAGTGGAGGAGGAAGTCGGCCTGCGCGTGCGCGACCTGCGCTATTTCGGCAGCCAGTCCTGGCCTTTCCCCCATTCGCTGATGATCGCCTTCACGGCCGAATACGCGGGCGGCGACCTGCGCATCCAGGAAGACGAGATCGCCGAGGCGCGCTGGTTCGGCCCGGGCGAGCCCCTGCCGGACATCCCCATGCGCGAGTCCATCGCCGGCCGGCTGGTGCGGGCCAACCTGCCGCCGGGCATGGCGTCCGACTGAGCGCGGCCGCCGGCGGCGCCGCCCTCAACCGCGCGTATCGGCGCGGGCGATGCCCTGGATGGCCTGGGTGGCCAGTTGCGTGGCGACGCGCTGCCGAAAGCCCGGGCTTTCGGTCTCGCGCGGCCGGTACCAGACCGTAATCCAGTTGAGGATGCCGAGGATGCCCTTGGCGGCAATCGAATGGTCCGCCTGGGCGAAGTGCCCGCTGGCCATGCCGTCGCGCACCACCTGGCTGAACAGGCCCTCGTAGACGTCGCGCATGGCGATGACTTCGGCCAGCGCCTCGCGCTCCATGGGCGTGGTGCTGACGGACTGGTGCAGCTCCACGCCCTGCACCGTCACGCGCTGGTAGTGAAGCGAATCCATCATCAGCATGGCGTGCAGGTACGCCATGCGATACAGCTTGTCGCGCGGATCCAGCGAGGCATCGAAGGCCACCGGCACCTGGGTCTTCAGGTTCATCACCATCGCGCACTTGTGGACCGCGAAGAACAGGTCGGTCTTGCTGCGATAGTGGTAGTAGACGCTGCCCTTGGTCGCGCCGATCTGGCTGGCGATCACATCGATCGATGTGGCGGCGAACCCGTAGGTCGTGAACGCCTTGGCCGCCGCATCCAGCAGCTTGCGTTGGACGGCGGGCATGTCGTCATAGTCGATGCCCACCCAGTTTTCGAGTTCGGGGGTAAGGAGCACGGCGTCTGCAGGTAGGAGTGGTCCGGACCGGGTGCACAGTATAGCGGCAAACTATCGCCGAACCGGGACGCGCCGATCCCGCCCTTATTACGAAAAAGAAAAATACTACCAAGTATCACGTTGTCATTCCGACCTATCGATAACCATTAGATCGAACATCGAGATGCAGCAATTTTGATTATAAGCATATGATTTTAAAGAATTAATTTCAAATACGCCGGCACCATTCCGCACTCTTGCAAAAAATACCCGGAACTAGAATACTAAGTAGTATGTTGATTTTGCCAGGCCGAAACCGGCCCTGGCGGCCGGAGAGAGGCAGAGGAATGGACGGACCGTTGAGCGGCGTACGGGTGCTGGACATGACGGCGGCGCTGTCAGGCCCGGTGGCCACCCAGATCCTGGGGGACATGGGCGCCGAGGTGATCAAGATCGAGCCGCCCGAGGGCGACAGCATCCGCGACCTGGGCCCGGCCCGGCATCGCGGCATGGGCGCCATGTTCCTGCACACCAACCGCAGCAAGCGCAGCATCGTGCTGGACCTCAAGCTGGAAGCCGGGCGCGAGGCGTTCAGGCGCCTGGCCGGCACGGCCGACGTATTCGTCTGCAATACCCGCCCCAAGGCCATGGCGCGCCTGGGGCTGGCCTATGCGGATATCGCCGCCACCAACCCCGGGCTGGTGTACCTGAACATCGTCGGCTACGGCAGCGCGGGCACCCATGCCGACAAGCCGGCCTACGACGATCTGATCCAGGCCGCCGCGGGCATCGCCTCGCTGCGCGCCGACGGCGATCCAGCGCGCTACGCCCCCATCGCCCTGGCCGACCGGGTCACCGGCATCCTGGCGGCCAACGCGGTGCTGGGCGCGCTGTACCACCGCGCCCGGACGGGCGCCGGCCAGCACATCGAAGTCCCGATGTTCGAATCGATCGCCTCGCTGGTGCTGGCCGACCATATGGCGGGGCTCAGCTTCGAGCCGCCGATCGGACCGCCGGTATTCGACCGCTACGCGTCCATACGCCGGCCGTTCCAGACCCGCGACGGCTTTCTCTGCATGATGGTGCTGACCGATAGGCAGTGGCGCGAATTCTTCCGCGCCGTCGGCCGGCCCGAAGTCATGGACGACGCGCGCTTCGGCACCATGGCCCAGCGCACCCGCAACCTGGAAGCCCTGTACGCCATCGTCTCGGCAATCATGGCCACGCGCGACACCGACGACTGGGTGGCCCACCTGGAAGCGGCCGACATCCCGGTGGCGCGGATCGAGAGCGTGGCGTCGCTTGCCGCGCACCCCCACCTGGCGCAGGCCGGCTTCTTCCGGACCGTGGAACACCCGACGGAAGGGCCGATACGCAGCATGGCGTGCGCCAGCACCTGGTCGGCCACCCAGCCGGCGGCGACCCGGCCCGCGCCGCGGCTGGGCGAGCACAGCCTGGAGATATTGCGGGAAGCCGGTTTCACCGAGGAACAGACGCAGGCGATGTTCGCCAGCGGCGCGGCAAGAGGATACGAATCATGAAGGCAGTCGTGTGCAGGGAGTACGGCGGTCCGGACATCGCCGCATACGAGGAAGTGCCGGCGCCGGCGCTCGCGCCGGGCGCGGTGCGCATCCAGGTGCGGGCGTGCAGCGCCAGCTTCGCCAGCCTGCTGGTGATGGAGGGCAAGCACCAGAACCGCGCGCCGCTGCCCCTGATACCGGGCACCGAAGTCGCCGGGGTGGTCACCGAGCTCGGCGCGGGCGCCACGCGCTTTCGCGTCGGCGACCGGGTGATCGCCGGCGTGCAATCCGGCGGCTACGCCCAGGAAGTGGTGGCCCCCGAAGCCACGGTGTTCGATCTGCCCGCCGACGTGCCGTTCGAAACCGGCGCCCAGTTCCCCACCATCTACGGCACCGCCTATGGCGCCCTGCAATGGCGCGCCCGGGTGGAACCCGGCGAGGTCGTGCTGGTGCATGGCGCGGCCGGCGGCAGCGGGCTGGCCGCGGTGGAAGTGGCCAAGGCGCTGGGCGCCACCGTCATCGCCACGGTGGGCTCGGACGCCAAGCAGGCCATCGTGCGCGAGCATGGCGCCGACCATGCCATCAACTACCGCACGCAGGACTGGCGCGCCGAAGTGCTGCGCCTGACGGGACAGCGCGGCGCCGACGTCATCTACGACCCGGTCGGCGGCGAGACCTTCGACGCCTCGCTGCGGTGCATCGCGCCGGACGGACGCATCATCCCGATGGGGTTCGCCAGCGGCGCCATCCCGACCGTGCCGGCCAACATCGTGCTGGTGAAGAACATCAGCATCCTGGGCGTGTATTGGGGCTATTACTTCGGCTGGGGACGCCACCCGGTCAAGCCCGGCAACGACGCCCGGATGCGGGCCGCCTACGCCCAGCTCTTCGAATGGACCCGCCAGGGCAGGATCCGGCCGCGCGCGCACGCGGTCATGCCCCTGGCGCAGTTCCGCGCCGCACTGCGCATGATCGCCTCCCGCGAAGCGATCGGCAGGATCGTCATGCAACCGCAGCAATAGCGCCCGCGGCCACTCGCCGGCCGCGGCGCCCACAAGACCAGAGGAGACAAACATGTTCACACGCATCGCCCTGATGGGCGTGGCCGCCATGCTGGCTGCCGCTCCCGCCGCCCACGCGCAGGACAAGTACCCGAGCCGGCCGATCACGCTGGTCTCGCCCTACCAGGCCGGCGGCACCACGGAAACCTTCGCCCGCCTCATCATCGACGACGTGGCGGCCATCCTGGGCCAGCCCATCGTGGTCGAGCAAAAGCCCGGCGCCGCCGGCACCATCGGCGCGCGCTTCGTGGCCACCAGCAAGGGCGACGGCTATACGCTGCTGGCCAACACGTCCCAGCACGTCATGTACGAAGGCATGTTCAAGAACCTGCCGTTCCGGCCCATGGAGGATTTCCGCCCGGTCGGCGTGCTGGGGTCGGCGCCCATCATCGTGGTGACGGGCGAGAACTCGCCGTACAAGACCTTCAAGGACGTGCTCGACGCCGCCAGGACGCGCAACCTCACCTTCGCCTCCGGCGCCCAGGGCTCGCTGCCGCACCTGACCGGCGAGCGCGTCGCCGTGCAGGGCAAGCTGAACATGACCCACGTCCCGTTCAGCGGCACCGCGCCCGCGCTGACCAACGTCATGGGCGGCCACGTGGACCTGCTGTATTCCACCGCGGCCAGCGTGATGTCGCAGATCCGCGCCGGCAAGCTGCGGGCGCTGGCCGTCTCGACCAAGGAGCGCATGCCGGAACTGCCCGACGTGCCCAGCATCGCCGAGATGGGCATGCCCGGCTTCGACGTGACCGCGTGGTACGCCGTGTGGGCGCCCAAGGACACCAGCCCCGAGGTCGCGGACGCCATCAACCAGGCCATGCGCGAAGCCTCGGCGCGCCCGGAGGCGAAGAAACGCATGGCCGCGCTCAGCGTCACCCCCAGCACGCTGACCGCCGCGCAGTTCGCCGCGTTCGCCGAGAGCGAGCGCAAGACCTGGCTCGACGTCATGCGCCGCGCCAACATGCAGCCGGCCAACTGACATGGAGCAGGCGGACGAAATCGATGTGCGCGTGGCCGACCAGGTGGCCTGGGTCACCATCAACCGGCCGCGGCGCATGAACGCGCTGGCCCGCGCCACCTTCGCGCGGCTGGTCGAGGTCTCGCTCGAGCTGGACCAGGACCCCGGCGTCAAGGTGGTGGTCTATACCGGCGCGGGCGAGCGCGCCTTCTCGGCCGGCGTGGACCTGAAAGAGCTGGACGCGGCCGGCCGCATGACCCACCCCATGGGCGGCCCGGCGCGCAACCTCAACGAGGTCGTGCTGGAAATGGCCACCCCCACCATCGCGGCCATCAATGGCGTGGCCGCCGGCGGCGGGTGCGAGCTGGCCCTGGCCTGCGACATCCGCGTGGCCGCATCCACCGCGCGCATCGGCCTGCCGGAAGCCCGGGTCGGCATGGGCGCCAATTTCGGCAGCGTGGTGCTGCCCCAGCTGATCCCGCGCGGCGTGGCGCTGGAGCTGCTCTACACCGGCGACCTGATCGACATGGCGCTGGCGCACCGGCTGGGGCTGGTCAACCACGTGTTCGAGCCCGCCGAGCTGATGGCGCGGACCGCCTGCCTGGCGCGCCGCATCGCCGACAACGCCCCGCTGTCGGTGCAGCGCATGAAGGCCGTGGCCTTCAAGAGCATCGGCCTGCCCACCACCGCGGCCCTGCGGCTGTCGGTCGGCCCCGACCCCTACAACAGCGCAGACAGGCTGGAAGGCGCGCGCGCCTTCGTGGAAAAGCGCAAGCCGCGCTTCCAGGGCCGATAGCCTCCCGGCGCGGACGACCACAGCGTCGTCCGCGCCCCGCGCCCCGGCCGGACACGCCTCTTCTCCCCCGGCAATGCCAGCCCTTTGCAGGGCCCGTCCCCATCCCGATACGCGGGTGTCTGTCCCGCACGGGCACTGACATCCGCGGCAGGGCGCGCCTGTCCCCGCCGGGACAGGCGCCCGCCGTACGCATCGGACACCTGCCGCGCATCGACGGGATGCCCGGCCGCCGGACGTGCCGGCCCGTTTCTTCGGGTAAATACTATATAGGAGCATAGTGCACGCCCGCACTAAACTATATAGGACTAGAGTAGCACCCGGCCAAACCCCGCTCGCTTCGGCGTCATCAAGGACGACCCCATGAATGCTCAAGTAAACACCTTCACGCCCTTGTCATGCTCGGAACCCGGCAAGCCCGGCGCTCCGCCCAGGCCAGGCGCCAGCCTCGACAACCAGGTCAAGATCTCGTTCCAGGGCGTCAGCAAGACCTATGGCGGCCGGGGCCGTTCGGGCAACCGGACGCTGGCGCTGGACCGCATGGACGTGGACATCAAGGCCGCCGAGATCGTCACCGTGCTCGGCCCCACCGGTTGCGGCAAGTCCTCCACGCTCAACCTGATCGCGGGCTTCGAGCAGACCAGCACCGGCTCGCTGCTCATCGACGGCAAGCCCATCGACGGCCCCGGCCCCGACCGGGCCGTGGTGTTCCAGCAGCCTTCGCTGTTCCCGTGGCTGACGGTCATGGAGAACATCACGCTGGGCGTGAAATGCCGCGGCATCCCCAAGGACACCTACGAGCCGCGCGCCCGGATGCTGCTGCGCGAAGTGGGCCTGTCGGGCTTCGAGAAACACTATCCCTACCAATTGTCGGGCGGGATGCAGCAGCGCGTGCAGATCGCCCGCGCGCTGATCTCGGAACCCAAGGTACTGCTGCTGGACGAGCCGTTCGGCGCGCTGGACTACCAGACCCGCATCCTGATGCAGGAACTGCTGCTGCAGCTGTGGCAGGAGCACAAGCCCACGATTTTCTTCATTACCCACGACGTGTCCGAAGCCATCTTCGTGGCCGACCGGGTGCTGGTCATGAGCCATCGCCCGGGGCGGATCAAGCTGGCGGTCAATGTCGACGCCGACAAGCCGCGCAATGCCGACTTCCTCTCCACGCCCGAGTTCATCAGCCTGCAGCGCGACCTGCTGCATGCCGTGCAGGAAGAGGTGCACGCCAACAAGAACCGTCCTCCCATGGCCAAGGCCGCCTGACTTCCTCCGCAGAAGGAGTACGACCATGCAATCCTGTCTACGCCTGGCGGCGTCCCTGCTGTCCGCCGCCCTGCTCTGCCTGCCCGCGCCCGGCGCCGCGCAGACCGCCACCCCCGCCAAGAAGGAACTGCTCAAGTTCAACTGGGGCGCCCCCACGGCGGACTACTACGCCCTGTACGTCGCCAAGGACCAGAAGCTGTTCGAGGAAGTGGGCCTGGAGCCCAACTTCTACTTCTTCCCGTCCGGCGCCCCCCTGCTGGCCGGCTTGAAAAGCAAAAGCCTGGACGTGATCACGACCGGCCTGGCCACCGTATTCGCGCTGGGGCAGAACGTCCCCCTGAAGCTGATCTACTGGGAACTGGACCATGCCGCGGCCGAAGGCCTGGTGGTCGACCCGGACGCCGGCATCAAGAGCTACAAGGACATCGCGAAGGCCAAGGCGATCGGCGCGCCTTCGGGCACCTGCGCCCAGGTTTCGCTGGTGCTGATGGCCAAGGAGCTGAACCTCAAGTATTCGGACCTCAACATCATCAACATCGCGCCGCCGCTGTACGGCAATGCCTTCAAGAGCAAATCGATCCAGGCCGCCGTGGCCTGGTCGCCCTACTCCAGCATTCTCAACGCCGACAAGCTGCCGGTGGTCAACTGGGCCAGCGACTACACGCCGGACCAGGGTGTGTGCCCCGGCCTGACCGGCGTGCGCACCGAGTTCATGCGGCAGCATCCGGACATCGGCCTGAAGCTGGTGCAGGTGCAGGCCAAGGCCATGGACATGATCCGCAAGGACCCCGAACTGGGCATCGGCGTGCTGATGAAATACCTGTCGGTCTCGCGCGAAGTGGCCAGGCACATCTACGACCGCGAGTTTTCGCGCATCCCGTCCTACGCGCAACAGATCGACCCCGCCTCGCCCTACTCGCTGGCCGCCAAGAACGCGGGCCTGGCGCGCAAGCTGCTGATCGCCAGCCAGGCGCTGGCCGAAGTGGGCACCATTCCCGCGCCCCTGACGCCGCAGGCCATCGACGAAGCGATCGATCCGAGCGCGATTCAACGCTACATGAAAGGAGAGCGCAAATGAGCGAGCGCGTTGCCGTGGAAGGCCGCCAGCCGGCCATTTCCCCCACTGTTTTCTCGGTGGCTTCGGTCGTCGGCCTGCTGGCCATCTGGACCCTGGTCACCAACCTGGGCCTCGTGGGGCCGGGCTACCTGCCCAGTCCGCAGGCCATGTTCGCCCAGCTCGTCACCCTGGTCGAGCAGGGCTACGGCGGCAAGCCGCTGTGGGACCACGTCGGCGCCAGCCTGTTCCGCGCGCTGGTCGGATTCGCGATCGGCGTGCTGGCGGGCGTGCCGTTCGGGCTGTTCAGCGGCTACCACAAGGCCGTCGGCGCCATGATGTCGCCCATCATGGCGTTCATCCGCCCCATTCCGCCGATCGCCTTCATCCCCATGGCGGTGCTGTATTTCGGCCTGGGCGAAACGGGCAAGGTGGTGCTGATCGTCTTCACCGCCTTCAACTACTCGTTCGTCAGCGCCCAGGCGGGCGCCCTGTCGGTGCCCATGTCGTACTACCGGGCCGCCGAGTCCATCGGCATGACCAAGCTGCAGATCTTCTGGCGCGTGGTGTTCCCGTCCTCGATCCCCCACATCTTCACCGGGCTGAAGGTGGCCATGGCCCTGAGCTGGGCGGTGGTGGTGGCCGCCGAACTGGTGGGCGCGCAGAAGGGCCTGGGTTTCATGATCTCGGACGCGGCGCAGCTGTTCCAGATTCCCGTGGTGTTCATCGGCATTGCGCTGATCGGCCTGATCGGCTTGGTGCTCAACGTGATGCTGACCGTCGCCGAGGAAAAGATCGTGCACTGGAAAGGGAGGTGACCGCGCGCATCGCCCGGCACACCCACTGTGTTGTGACGCCATGACAAGGAGCAGCAAGGCCATGGATACGGACGCCATTCGCAGCGAAATCTTCAGCCAGTTGACCCGGCCGGACAACAGCGGCATACCCAAGTATCGCCGCCTGTCCAACATCCTGGTGGAGGCCATCCGGCGCGGCGTCTGGCAGCCCGGCGACCGGCTGCCAGCCGAGGAGCAGCTCACCGAGATGACGCCGTTCAGCCTGGGCACGGTGCAGCGCGCCCTGCGCGCGCTGACCGACGAGGGATTGGTGATCCGCATGCAGGGGCACGGCAACTTCGTCGCCGACCAGCAGCGGCAGATGGCCGACCCCTGGCACTGCCGCTTTCTCGACGACGACGCCGACGGCATCGTGCCCATCTACTCGAAGGCGGTGCAGCGCGCCGTGGTCACGCCATCCGAGACCGGCCCCTGGCAGCGCTACCTGCACAGCGGCAGCGTCATGCGATTGGACCGCATCATCAACGTCAACGACGAGTTCCGGATATTCAGCCGCTTCTATGCCGACCGCGAGCTGCTGCAGCCGCTGTGGCATGTGCCGCTCGAGGACCTGGACGGCGCCAACTTCAAGGACATCATCATGCGGCAGGTCGGCCTGCCGATCACCGAGATCGACCGCAGCGTGCGCATCCGGCGCATCGATGCCCAGGCGGCCCGGCTGATCGGGGTCGCGCCGGAAGCCACGGTCCTGTTCATGCAGGCCGTCGCCCGCGCCGGCCGCGACGCGTGCATCTACTACCAGGAGTTCTACATCCCCGAGACTGGCCGGGCGCTGCAGTTGCCCGAGCAACGGCCCCGGGTCCATGGGCGCTGAAGCAGGGGCGCCCCTCATTGCAGACAGAGCCCGCAGACGGGCGGAGACAAGCATGACATCGAAGCAAGGCCGACACACCGCTTTCCTCACCAAGGCTGCCGCGGCCGCCGTACTGGCCGCGGGCAGCGCCGCCAGCCTGGCGGCCGACCCGCCCAAGCTGCTGAAGGTCAACTACGGCGCGCCGACCGCCGACTACTACACCCTGTACGTCGCCAAGGACCACGGCCTGTTCGAGAAACACGGCCTGGAGCCCAACTTCTTCTGGTTCGCCTCGGGCGCCCCCCTGCTGGCAGGCCTCAAGAGCGAAAGCCTGGATGTCTTCACCACCGGCCTGGCCTCGGCGTTCGCGCTGGGCCAGAACCTGCCCGTCAAGCTGCTGTTCTGGCAGCTCGACGACGCGCCGGGACAGGGCCTGGTGGTCTCGAAGGACTCGGGCATCGACAGCTACCGCGACCTCAAGAAGGCCAAGGCCATCGGCACGCCGTCGGGCACCTGCGCCCAGGTGGCGCTGGGCCTGATGGCGCGCAAGGCGGGCATCGCCATGAAGGAGCTGAACGTCGTCAACATCGCCCCGCCGCTGTATGCCAACGCCTTCACCAGCAACTCCATCGACGCCGGCGTGACCTGGGCGCCGTACCTGCAGTCGGTGGCCGAGCGCGGCTACAAGATCGTCAACTACGACACCGACTACGACGGGATCTGCCCCGTGATGACGGGCGCGCGCACCAAGTTCCTGCAGGAGCATCCCGACGTCGGCCTGAAGCTGGTGCAGATCTCGGCCGAAGCGCAGCAAATGGTGGCCGACAACCCGCAACTGGCCATCGACGTGCTGGAAAAATACCTGAAGGTCTCGCCGGCCGTGGCCAAGGCGACCTACGAGCGCCTGTGCTGCGGGAACTTCCCCACCTTCAGGCAGCAGGCCGACCCCGAATCGCCCTATTCGCTGGTGTCCGACAAGGGCATCGTCGCCAAGCTGCACACCGCCACGCAGATCCTGGCCGAGGCCGGCACCATCCCGCAGGCCATCTCCCGGGAAACGGTCGCCGCATCGATAGACGCCTCGTACGTGCGCCAGTACCTGGCCAAGCAGCCCGGCCGATAGCCGCCGGTCCGCGCCGCCGGGCGCAGGCCTTTTTTATTTTCCCGTTACATCCTATATAGGTATATAACACTATGCAGCCTGTCTCCCTTACCCTGCGGCGCGCGCTCGCCGCCCTGGGCCTGGCGGCCGCCGCGGCCGTGCCGGCCCAGGCGGCGCAGGACTGGCCCGACCGTCCCGTCCGGCTGATCGTGCCCTACCCCGCCGGCGGCGGCGTCGACTTCGCCGCCCGGCTGATTGCATCGGACCTGAGCAAGCAGACCGGACAGAATTTCATCGTGGAAAACCGCACCGGCGCGGCCGGCACCATAGGCGCGCAGGCCGTGGTGCAAAGCACCGCCGACGGCAACACCGTGCTGTTCGCCTCGCCCGCCGAAGTCCTGGTCAGCCGCATCGCCGGCCAGAAAACCTCGTACGACGCCAGCAAGGACCTGCAACCGGTCACGCTGGCCGGCGAAACGCCGCTGGCCGTGGCGGTCAACCCGGCGGTGCCGGCCCGCACGCTGGCCGAACTGATCGCGCTGGCCAGGAAAGACCCGTCCGCGATCTCGTACGGCACGCCGGGCACCGGCAGCACCATGCAGTTCGCCGGCGAGGCCCTGAACCTCGCGGCCGGCATCAGGATGCTGCATGTCCCCTACCGGGGCGCGGCGCCCGCCATCGCCGACCTGCTGGGCAACCAGATTCCGGTGGCCGTCGTCGGCGTCCCGCCGCTGGTGGCGCATCACAAGAGCGGCAAGCTGAGGATTCTCGCGGTCACCGGCAGCCAGCGCATCGCCGCCTTGCCGGACGTGCCCACCGTGGCCGAGGAGCTGGGCGTGGCCGACTACCGCTACACCAACTGGTTCGGCGTCTATGTGCCCGGCAATACGCCCGCGGCGGTCGGAGGCAGGCTCGCGGCGCTGATCCACGACTCGGTGCACCGCGACGCCATCAAGGCCCAGCTGGCCGAACAGGGCGTGGAGCCGATCGGCAACAGCACGCCCGAGTTCGTCCAGTTCCTGGCCGGCGAAAAGGCGCGCTACGAGGCCGTGCAGCGCAAGAGCGGCATACGGATGGACTGAGCGCGCCGGTGCTCAGTCGGTCAGCTGGTCGGGGATGCTGAGCACCCGCTTGGTCGGCGGGATGAAGAACTTCTGGTAGTAGATGCAGCGCTCCTGCCCCATGCAGGCCACCACTTGCAAGGCGATGCCGGCCGCGTAGGGCGGCGTCTTGGTGTAGCCCGCCACGGCGGGATCGAACGGCTCCATCGCGACGAAGTGGTCGATCTTGGTGACCGGGACGTTCAGTTCCTGCGTGATCTGCTTCTTGAAGTTCAGGCCGTTGAGCTTCTCCATCGGCGTATCCCACAGCGACGGGAATACATTGCGGTCGACGTAGAAGCGCGTGAAGACCTCGAATTCATTGCCGACGTTGATGGTGCGCTCGATCAGGATCACCCGCGCGCCGGCCGCGGTATCGAAATAACGCTGCCATTCGCCCTCGCCGCTGGCATGGTCGCGGCTGATGATGGTGGAATACACGGGCAGGAAGCTGACGCCGTCGTCGGCCAGGAAGCGGCAATGCCAGGGGTCCTGGATGCGCAGCTGCTGCTGCGCGACGAAGGTTCCCAGGCCGTGTTCGCGCACCACCAGGCCCTGGTCGACCAGGATGCGCAGCGCGCGCTGCACCGTTCCCAGGCTGTAGGAGGTCATCTGGACCAGGTCGTCCTCGGTGGGCAGGCGCTCGCCCGGCTTCCAGTGGCCGGATTCGATGCCTTCGGCAATCGCATTCAGGACCAGGCGGTACTTGGGAATGCCGCTGTAGTTGGGGCGGTGCAGCTGGTCGAACACCGCGGGCCGCTCGGCATTCACCACGATCTGCCCGCCGGCCGGCGTAGAACGTCGAAGACTCGTATTCATAAGCACATATCTGGATATCCCCGACGAAAGGGCGTCGGACGGCTAGCCCCCATATTATCTTATGCGCCCGCGCGCGCGCCGCGGCGCGGCCTCAGAACGCCGCGACGGCCACCTCGCCGTTGAGCAGCCCGCGCACCGTCGCGCCCACCAGCAGGGCCAGGACGGCGCTGAGCACCGCCGCCAGGAAGCCGGCCAGGGCGTGGAACACGAGGGCATGCCCGCCGTGCTCGGCGAACGAGAACGTGGCCAGCGTAATCGCGGCCAGCGGAAAGGAATACGACCAGGCCGCCAGGCTGAAAGGCAGGCGCGCGAAGCGAGGCGCCGCGGTAGACAGCAGCAGCGTCCAGAACAGCGAGATGTAATACAGCACCCGGGCAAACCCGTCCAGCGACCCGGTCAACGCCATGTACGCCAGGAACGCCACCGCCGGCGGCGCGATCATGATGAACAGCGTGGGCGTGAGCGCGCGGGCCAGCGGCGCGCCGAACATCAGGCGGTGCAGGATGATGGCCTTGAGCACGATCCAGAAGACGATGCCCAGGCTGAAGAAGAACCATGCGCACTCGGCCGGCGCGAAACGCACGCCCGCGATCGGGATGACGATGTTGCCGACCACCGGCACGAACCACGATGGATTGACGTGCTCGAGCTGGTAGTGGGTATGGAAGATCCAGCTGCGCACGATGATCAGCGTGAACCCCAGGTGCGCGATCGCGCCCAGCCACCACAGCGCCGCGGCGGCGCGCGGCGCGTCGTCCGCCCAGGCCGTGCCGATCAGCACCACGCCCAGCGAGATCGCCGAGAAGAACGCCAGCTGCACGGGATGGGCCCATTCGCGCGCGACCTCGCCCGGATGGCGCAGCAGCCGCAGCAGGAACAGCGCCAGCAGCACGCCGTACACCGCCGCCACGGCCACCTGGACGGCCAGCGCCGCCTGCAAGGGCAGGCCCCAGACCTGGTGCGCCTTGCGCCACACCATGCCCAGACCCGACAGGCCCAGCACGGAGGCGAACATGGAAACCGGAAAGCCGGCCAGGAACGTGGCGCCTGCGCCTGCCGGCGGCAACGCCATCGGCAGGCCCCGCTGCGTCTGCATGGAGTGTCCGGCCGGCGCGGCCGCCCGGTCGCGCGGCCGGGCCATGGATGCCATCAATCGAACTTGTGCACCGCCCCGGGCGCGGGGCTGAAACCCAGGTCGCCGCGCGCGATCACCGCCTCGCGCCCGCCGTTGTGCTCCAGCAGTTCGGCCTGGCGCGCGCGGGCGCGCCGGTCGACCTCGACCGGATCGCACAGTTGCCACAGCTTCTGCTTGCACAGCGCCGCCACGTCCGCGTACTCGGGACGGCCGGCCAGGTCTTCCAGCTCCTCGGGGTCGGCCTCCAGGTCGAACAGCTGGTGCGGATAATGCACGTAGAAGATGTACTTGTACCTGCCTTCGCGGATCATGAAAGCGCCGGTCGCCGAACCCATGCCGTGGTACTCGGCCATGACGTTGCGCTGCGGCGTCTCGCCGCGCGCCAGCTGGAACAGCGACACGCCGGGCAAGCCTTCCTTCAGCCCCGGGCTGGTCTCGCCCACGGCATCGTAGATGAAGGGCGCGACATCGACATGGCTGACCGGCGTATTGACGGTGACGCCGGACGGAATGTCCTTGCCGGCGATGATCAGCGGCACCGCGGCCGCCTCCTCGAACATGTTCGACTTGCCCCACATGCCGCGCGCGCCCAGGTTGTCGCCGTGGTCGGAGGTATAGACCACGCGCGTGCTGTCCAGGATGCCCAGGTCGTCCAGCGTGCCGAGCAGCTTGCCGATGTTCTCGTCCAGGAACGAGCACAGGCCGTAGTAGCCCGCCTGCGCCTTTTTGACCAGGCCGGGATCGAAGTAATCGTCATAATTGAAGCTGCCGCGGTAATCCCGCTGGTACGGATGGTCCGGGCGCTGGCTCTTGTCGTACAGCTTGGGCAGGGGCAGATCGCGGTTGTAGTAGCGGTAGTAGTGCTCGGGCGGCGCGGTCAGCGGGAAGTGCGGGCTGACGAACGAGACGAACAGCACCCAGGGCTTGTCGGCGTGGCGCGGCGCCTGCTCGCGCAGCCAGATCTGCGCGCGCGAGACGATCTCGCGGTCGTAGAAGGTGTACTGGCTCTCGCCCGGGCCGGCCATCTGCGCCATCTTGTAGGCGCCCTTGCGCACCGGCAAGTCGCTGCGCACCAGTCCCATCAGATCGCCCTTGCCGCCCACGATATGCATGGGAATGATCTCTTCGCTGAAGCCGTGGTCGCCGCCGTAGTCGCGGAAATGCAGCTTGCCGATCGACACCACCTGGTGGTCGCGGTCGCGCAGCATGTGGTGCCAGCTGGGCACCGAGCCATCGTAGGCGTCGGCGTTGTCCCAGAAGCCGATCTGGTTGATGTACTTGCCCGTGGCGAACGAGGCCCGCGCCGGAATGCACACCGGACTGGTGCAATAGGCCGAGGCGAATCGCGTGCCGCGCGCGGCCAGCGCGTCGAGGTTGGGCGTCTGGACGAACTCGTGTCCGTAGCAGCCCAGGGCCCTGGACTGGTGCTCGTCCGACATGATGACGACCATGTTCTGTGGAGTGACTTTCATGCTCTTCCTCTCTGCATCGATACGGCTTGCGCTTGCGGCCGCCGGTGGCGGCGCCCGTCCCGGCTGGGCGGACGCCTGGTGTCTGTGGCTGGCCCGTCGGGCGCGCCGGTGGCGGCGCCTGTCCCGGCGGGAACTGCCGCCTAAGTCCTTGCTTGCGTGATCAGGTCCGCCGCCTTCTCGCCGATCATGATGGCCCCGGCGTTGGTGTTGCCCGACAGCAGCAGCGGCATGATCGACGCATCGGCCACGCGCAACCCCTGCACGCCGCGCACGCGCAGGCTGGGGTCCACCACCGAGGCCTCGTCGCCGCCCATGCGGCAGGTGCCGACCGGGTGGAAAATCGTGGTGCCGCTTTCGCGCACGAAGCGCACCATGTCCTCTTCCGTTTCCATCCGCGGGCCGGGGTGGTACTCCTCGGCGATATAGGCCGCCAGCGGCCTGGAGCGCGTCAGGCGACGCGTCAGCCGCAGGCCGGCCACCATGGTGTCGCGGTCTTCCTGCGCGGAGAAGTAATTGGGCTGGATGCGCGGCGCCTCCAGCGGATCGGCCGACTTCAGGCTGACCTGGCCGCGGCTCCTGGGGCGCAGCTGGCACATCGAGATCGTGAAACCGGAGAAATCGTGCGGCTTGCCGGCCGCCATGTCGGCGCTGATGGTGCCGAAATGGAACTGCACGTCCGGGCGCGTGGCGTCGGGGCAGGCGCGTGCGAACATGGCGCCCAGCTGGATGCCGGCCGCCACCGGCCCGGAGCGGCGGAAGATCCAGCGCATGCCGATGGCCGCGCGGCCCCATAGCGTGCGCAGCTGGTCATTGGTCGTGATGGGGCGCGTGCATTTGTAGATGAGGCGGACCTGCAGGTGATCCTGCAGGTTCATGCCCACCTCGGGCAGATGGTGCAGCACCGGAATGCCGTGGGCCTGCAATTGCGCGCCGTCGCCGATGCCGGCCAGCATCAGCAGCTGCGGCGACTGGAACGCGCCCGCCGCGAGGATGACCTCCTTGGCGGCGCGCGCCTCGAAGGCGGCGCCGCGCTGGCGATAGCGCACGCCGGTGGCGCGGCGGCCCTCGAAAACCAGGCCGGTGGCCTGCGCATCGGTCTCGATGGTGAGGTTGGCGTCGCCCTTGAGCGGCCCCAGATATCCCTTGGCCGACGAACAGCGCAGGCCGCCGCGCGTGGTCAGCTGGAAATACCCCACGCCCTCCTGGCTCGCGCCGTTGAAATCGTTGGTGCGGGCGATCCCGTTCTCCTGCCCCGCCTCGATGAACGCCTCGACCAGTTCGTGCCTGCCGCGTATGTCCGATACGCCCAGGCGTCCCGCGCCGCCGTGGAATTCGCTGTCGCCGCGCTCGTTGCGTTCGGCGCGCTTGAACAGGGGCAGCACGTCCCGCCAGGCCCAGCCGGGGTTGCCCAGCCGCGCCCAGTCGTCGAAGTCCTCGGCCTGCCCGCGGATGTAGACCAGCCCGTTGATCGAGCTCGATCCGCCCAGCGTCTTGCCGCGCGGCTGGTAGATCTTGCGCCCGTTGAGCTCCGGCTCCGGCTCGGAATAGAACTGCCAGTTGTTGCGCGGATCGAACATGGTCTTGCCATAGCCGATCGGAATATGGATCCACATGTTGCGGTCGGGCGGGCCGGCCTCCAGCAGCAGCACCGAACCGGCCTTTCTTTCCACCAGCCGCGCGGCCAGCGCGCAACCGGCGGAACCCGCCCCCACCACGATGTAGTCGAAAGTACGCATGTCCATATCCGAATGTGTTCTACAGATCGAGCAGCAGGGCCTGCGGCCCCGCGCCCGCGCAACAGACCAGCACGAATTCCGCGCGCTCCTGGTCCGATAGCACGTAGTCGTTGTGCTCCGGCTGGCCGCTGAAATACCGCACCTTGCACGTGCCGCACACGCCCGACTCGCACGACGACTCGCAGGCCACGCCCGCCTCGCGGATAGCCTGCAGCAGCGTCTGGCCGGGCCGCACCGTGAGGACCTTGTCCGACTTGGCCAGGCGCACCTCGCCGGCGGCCTGGCCGTTGCCGGCCAGTTTTTCCGTCAGCGCCGGGTCGACGCCGAAATACTCGTAATGCACCGAGCCTTGCGGCCAGTGCGCCGAGGCCGCCTGCACCGCTTTCATGAATCCCGGCGGGCCGCAGAAGTACAGCTGGCTGCCCGGCTCGGGCCGCGCCAGCAAGGCGGCGATGTCCAGGCCGCGCGCGGGATCGCCCATGTCGTGGTAGAAGAACGCCTTGCCTTGCGCCGCCAGCGTCTGCAGACGGTCGCGAAACGCCGTGCGCTCGGGCGAACGCGTGCAGTAATGCAGCTCGAAGCCATGCCCGGCGCGCTGCAGCGCCTCGGCCATGGCCAGCACCGGCGTGATGCCGATGCCGCCGGCCAGCAGCACCTTGTGGCCGGCGCCGCCGTCCAGGGGAAAGAGATTGCGCGGCTCGGAGACTTCGATCATGTCGCCGGCGCGCAGCGCCGTGTGCAGCGCCACCGAGCCGCCGCGCCCGCCGCGATCCTCCAGCACCGCGATGCGGTAGTGCTTGCGCTGCCAGGAGGGATCGCACAGGGAATACTGCCGCGTGAAGCCGCCGGGAATGCTGACATCGATATGCGCGCCGGCTTCGAAGGGAGGCAGATCCTTGCCAAGCGGATGCACCAGCTCGAAAGAGCGGATGCCCTCGGCCTCATAGGTAATCGATCGGACGCACAGGTTCAGCATGGCGTGCTCCCGTTTCAGGCTTCCATCGCCAGCGCCTGGGCGACGATCTGCTTGCCCACGCCGTCGTCGATCCCGTCGAGCTCGGCGCGCACGAACGCGTCGCGCTCGGCGGCCGGCAGGCCGTCGGCCGCGCGCATGATGTCCAGCACCTTCCTGCCCAGCTCGTTGATCAGCTTGCGGTCTTCGGCCGTGTCCTCGCGCTGCTTCGCATACAGCACCGAGTCCTGCGCATAGAGCGGCAGCGACTGGCCGCTCGCCAGCAGCTTCGCGTAGACGGCGTCGGGCTGGGTCTTGCCGTGCAGGGCGTCGCGCAGCAGCTTGCGGAACATGTACACGCCCACGTCCGAGGCGCCCGGGTTCTCCAGCGCGTGCACGGCGATGGGGCGCTGGCTGGTGAGGGCTTCCCAGTCGCCCGGGGCGCGCTGCGCCTCGTCGTAGCTGCGGTTGCCGGTCTGGCCGACCAGAAAGTCGATCTTGTCGACGCCGCAATCCGCCTCGCAGCCCATGCCGTCCGGATCCACCTCGGCGTTGAAATGGCGCCAGCCGAAGATGATCATGTTGGTGTCGTCCACCGGCACGTGCCAGCGCGTGCAGCCCGAGGTCGAATGGCGCTCGCGGGCGGCCGTGGGCACCAGCGAGCCGATCTGCAGGTAGTTGGGCAGGTTCATCTCGGTGATGCGCACCCAGACGCGATCCTCGGGCAGGCGGCGGCCCGCCACGAACACGATGCCGTTGCCGCTGCGCGTGGGATGCCACTGCATCACCGGCATGTCGCCGAAGCCCTCCAGCGTCACGCCGGCCGAGACCTCGGCGTCCACGCCCTCGACCACCATGTGGTTGTGCAGCACCGCGGTGTGCATGTGGTCCATGATGTTTTCATGGACCTGCAGCCAGTTGCACGGGTATACGTTGGAGAACGGCACCAGCTTCGTGCCCTCGGGCAGGGTATAGCTGTCGTATTCGGGGAACGGCGGCTGGCTTTCCGGCGGCCCCATGTAGGCGAACACCAGGCCATCGCGCTCGAAGGCCGGGTAAGCGCCCTGGCAGACCGTCTGCCGCAGCCGCGTGTCGTCATGCTCGCAAGGCGCCTCCAGCAGCGTGCCGTCCACCCCGTAGTGCCAGCCGTGGTAGCAGCAGCGGATGCCATGCTGCTGGATCACGCCGAACTCCAGCGACGCGCCGCGATGCGCGCAATGGCGGTGCATCACGCCGATGCTGCCGCTCTTGTCGCGAAAGGCCACCAGGTTCTCGCCCAGGATCCGGATCGCCTTGGGCACGTCCCGGAGCTCCTCGGACAGACAGACCGGCTGCCAGTACTGGCGCATGTATTCGCCCATCGGCGTGCCCGGCATGGTGCTGGTCAGTTCGGCATCGTGGGCCGGCACGTCGCGCTTGCGGTAGCCGGCGAATTTCAGGGGCTGTTCCGTGGACGCGGCATTGGTGGTGCTCATGTTGATCTCCTCCGGTGTAGGTTCCGATTTGCGTCACTACCACTTCGAATGGCGCGCGCGCCGCTAGACCTCGACGTTCAGCTGGCTGACGAAGCGCGCATGCAGATAGGCGTCCAGCCCTTCGGGCCCGCCTTCGTAGCCCAGGCCGCTGTCCTTCATGCCGCCGATGGGCGCGTCGGCCAGCGCGGGCACGAAATTGTTGATGCCGATCCAGCCCGCCTCGATACGCTCGGCGAACTCGGCCGAGGTCGCCATGCGGTTGGTGAAGGCATAGGCCGCCAGGCCCAGGCTGGGATGGTTGGCGCGGCCGATGACCTCGTCCATCGATCCGAAACGCATGATGGGCGCCACCGGACAGAACGGCTCTTCGGCCAGGATGTCGGCGCCGTCCGGCACGCCCTCCAGCACCGTGGGCGGATAGAAATAGCCGCGCTGGCCGATGCGGCGGCCGCCCAGCGCCAGGCTGGCGCCGGCGTCCACCGCCTGCTCGACCAGCCGCTCGGCGGCCTGCAGGCGGCGGACGTTGTTCAGCGGCCCCATCTGCACCCCCTCCTCCATGCCGTCGCCCACGCGCAGCTGGCCCGCATGGCGGACGAAGGATTCGGCAAACCGCCCGGCGATGCGTTCGTGCACGTAGAAGCGGCTGGGCGACAGGCACACCTGGCCGGCATTGCGATACTTGAACCCCACGCACAGCCTGGCCACGCGGTCGGCGTCGACGTCGTCGAACACCACCACCGGCGCATGCCCGCCCAGCTCCATGGTGGCCGGCTTGAGATGCTTGGCGGCCATCGACGCCAGCAGCCGTCCCACGGCAACGGAGCCGGTGAACGAAACCTTGCGGATGATGGGCGAGGCGATGAGGCATTCGGACACCTGCGCGGGCACGCCGTACAGCAGGTTGACCACGCCGGCCGGCGTGCCGGCGTCGACGAAGGCGCGCACCAGCTCGATACAGATGGCCGGCGTCTCCTCGGCGGGCTTGAGCACGACCGTACAGCCGGCCGCCAGCGCGGCCGCCAGCTTGCGGGCCGCCAGGACGGCGGGGAAGTTCCACGGCACGAACGCGGCCACCGGCCCGACCGGGCGCTTGATGGACGCTTGCACCAGGCGCTGCGCCCGCGCGGGAAGCAGGCGGCCGTACGCCCGCTTGCCCTCTTCGGCGCACCACAGGATGGTCTCTACCACGCGGTCCAGTTCGCCGTGCGAGTCGGCCAGCGGCTTGCCGTTCTCCAGGGTCAGCACCACGGCCAGGCGGTCGCGCCGCGCTTCGATGAGCGCCGCGGCGCGTTGCAGGATGGCCGCCCGCTCCCAGGCCGTGGTTCGCGCCCAGTCGCCAAAAGCCTGGTCGGCGGCGGCCAGCGCGTCGTCGATGTCGGCTACCGAGGCCAGCGGCAGCACGCCCAGCGGCTGCTCGGTCGACGGGTTGACGACCACCTGCGTCTGGCGGCCTTCGACGCCGCGCCATTGGCCGGCGACATAGAGCTCCAACCGAGCGGGATATCCCAGATTTTCCATGACCCAAAACCCTTGTTAGGACCTGCCATGGCAATAACTATAGTCCTATATAGAACTAGAGTCAACGCGAAGTTTTAGGCCAATTTTGAAACTAAATGTTTCTATATTGGCGGTTTTTGGGTGTTTTCGTCGCCAGCCGATGGCCGATCGCCACACAACCTATAGTCCTATATATTTTGTTAGAGGCGTGGCGACACGCGCCGGCGCGCATCGAGCATGCGCGCGGCGGCGGTTTCGACAGGCAAGGGAATGACCGGCCCGCCCGGCCCAGGCGGACAGGCCGGCGCGGCCGCAACGCACGCAGCGATCCGGCCGGCGCAGGACGCGGCAGGCTAGCCGCGGAACAAGCCTTCTGTTTTCAGGAAGGCAATCACCCGGTCCAGCCCGTCGCCGGTCTTCAGGTTGCACATCACGAAGGGCTTGTCGCCGCGCATGCGGCGGGTATCGGCCTCCATCACCGCGAGGTCCGCGCCCACGTACGGCGCCAGGTCCGTCTTGTTGATGATGAACAGGTCCGACTTGGTGATGCCCGGCCCGCCCTTGCGGGGAATCTTCTCCCCGCTGGCGACGTCGATGATGTAAAGCGTCAGGTCCGAGAGTTCGGGGCTGAAGGTCGCGGCCAGGTTGTCGCCGCCGGACTCGACGAACACGATATCGGCATCCGGAAACTGCTCCAGCATCTGGTCGATGGCGATCAGGTTGATCGATGCGTCCTCGCGGATCGCCGTGTGCGGACAGCCGCCGGTCTCCACCCCCAGGATGCGCTCGGGCGGCAAGGCCCCCGACAGCGTCAGCAGGCGCTGGTCTTCCTTGGTGTAGATGTCGTTGGTGATCGCGATCAGGTCGAACTGCGGGTACATCGCCTTGCACAGCATTTCGAGCAAGGTGGTTTTGCCGGACCCCACCGGGCCGCCCACGCCGACGCGCAGGGGTGGCAGGGCCTTGGTACGGGTGGTCAATGAAGAGATGTCATGCATGGCGTCTACACCAATCAGGCAAGGTCAGGAACGGAAAAGACGGGAGAACTGGGTTTCATGGCGCGCCGAGACCATGGCGTACTGCGGCGCGAACGTATCGAGCCGCGGCGGCGTCGCGCCGGCGCGCGCCTGGGCGTCGGCCAGCACGGCCGGCAGCCCCGCGCGCAGCCGCTCCAGGATGCGCTGGCCCGCCATCTGCCCCAGCGGCACGCCCTTGATGGCCGCCGCCACCTGGTTCTCCAGCCACGAAAACAGATAGGCGGCGAGGCCGGCCTCGCGCGGCAGCGCCCACATCGCGCAGGCGCAGGCATGCACGGCGGGCAGCGTGGCCGGCCGCAGCGCCGCCATGGCCTGCCTCGCCGCCGCGGCGCCCCAGCCGAGCTCCAGGGCCAGCCGGGCCAGCGAGCGGCCCATCTGCTCGGTCTCCTGGCGCAGCTCGCGGGTCTCGCGCGAGGCGAGGAACCACTGGTTCCAGGCATGCGCCGCCTCGCCGTCGCCGGCGCGCCAGGCCTCGAACAGCAGGCACCACAGCGGCGCCTCGGCGCGCGTCATGACCGTGGCGAGCTGGCTCTCTATCCACGCCAGGGTGCTGGCCTCGTCGCGCACCAAGCCCAGCTCGATGGCCGCCTCCAGGCCCTGCGAATAGCTGAAGCCGCCGATCGGCAGCGCCGGCGACGACAGATGCAACAGCGCGGCCAGCTGTCCGGCGTCAAGACTCGGGGTCATGCTCGCCGTGCTTGCCGCCATGGCCGTGGGCGGCATGAACGTGTCCGTGTCCGCCGGCATGGGAGTGCGCATGGGAGTGTGCCTCGTGTGCGTGGTAAGCCGCCTGCGCCAGCGCGTAGTCGTCGTCGAAACTCTCGTCGTGGCCATGGCGATGGCCGCCGCCATAGGCGCCGACGTCCGGCTCGAACACCGCGCGCAGCCGCGCCGCGGTCACGCCGCCCAGCTGCGCCAGCATGTCGACCAGCACGGCGTCGTACTCGAACTGCAGATGCTGTTCGGCGATCTCCAGCAGCACGTGGCGGTTGCCCAGGTGGTAGGCCGCCCGCGCCAGTTGCCAGGGCGTGGCGGCCGTGACGCGGGCCACGTCTTCCAGCGCGGCCCGCACCACCACGTAGGTTCCGTCATCGGCAACCAGGACGTCGCCGTCGCGCAAGGTCTGGCCGCGTTCGATCGCCATGCCGAGCTCGCCGCGGCCCTCGTCCAGGTCCAGGCGCTGGCGGCTGCGGCGGCGCTCGGCCAGGGTCAGCGTCACGCCGGGCGCCTGGCCCAGGTCCAGTCCGCCGGCGGCGTCGCGTTTGATGAAAGTACTGGCGATTTTCATGGTCAGAACAGGAAATAGCGTTGCGCCATGGGCAGCTCGGCAAGCGCCTCGCACTTGAGCAATTGCCCGTCGGCATAGACTTGGTAGGTCTGCGGGTCGACCGAGATCGCCGGCAGCCAGTTGTTGCGCACCATGTCGCGCTTGGTCACGCCGCGGCATCCGCGCACCGCCTCCAGGCGCTTGTTCAGCCCCAGCTCGCTGACCGCCGGATTGCTCAGGCTGACCTGCGAGACGAAGGCCACCGAGGTGCGCAGCGCCTTGCCGTAGCTGCCCCACATGGGGCGGATCTGTACCGGCTGCGGCGTCGAGATGGAGGCGCCCATGTCGCCGATGCTGGCGCTTACGGCCATGCCGCTCTTGAGCACCATGTTGACCTTGACGCCGAAAAAGGCGGGCTTCCACAGCACCAGGTCGGCCAGCTTGCCCACTTCCACCGAGCCCACCAGGTGCGCGATGCCATGCGCCACGGCCGGGTTGATGGTGTACTTGGCGATGTAGCGCTTGATGCGCTCGTTGTCCGAGCGGTCGCTGTCGCCTTGCAGCGGGCCGCGCTGCAGCTTCATCTTGTGCGCGGTCTGCCAGGTGCGCAGGACGATCTCGCCCACGCGCCCCATGGCCTGCGAGTCCGAACTCATGATGGAGAACGCCCCCAGGTCGTGCAGGATGTCCTCGGCCGCGATGGTCTCGCGCCGGATCCGGCTTTCGGCGAAAGCCAGGTCCTCGGCGATCGATGGGTCCAGGTGATGGCACACCATGACCATGTCCAGGTGCTCGTCGATCGTGTTGCGCGTGAACGGCATGGTCGGGTTGGTCGAGGCCGGCAGCACGTTGGGCATGCCGGCGGCCCGGATGATGTCCGGCGCGTGGCCGCCGCCGGCGCCTTCCGTATGGAACGAATGGATGGTGCGCCCCTTGAACGCGGCGAACGTGTCCTCCACGAAACCCGACTCGTTGAGCGTGTCGCTGTGGATCGCGACCTGGATGTCCGTTTCCTCGGCCACGTTCAGGCAGGTATCGATGGAGGCCGGCGTGCTGGCCCAGTCCTCGTGGATCTTCAGGCCCATGGCGCCGGCCCGCACCTGCTCCAGCAGCGCGCCGTGCGAGCTCGAACTGCCCTTGCCGAACAGGCCCACGTTCACCGGAAAGGCGTCCAGCGCCTGCAGCATGGCGGCCATGTGCCAGGGGCCGGAGGTGCTGGTGGTGGCCAGCGACCCGGTGGCCGGCCCGGTGCCGCCGCCTATCATGGTGGTCGTGCCGGTGGCCAGGGCCTCCTCGATCTGCTGCGGACAGATGAAGTGGATGTGCGTATCGATGGCGCCGGCCGTCACGATCAGCCCCTCGCCGGCCACCACTTCGGTCGACGCGCCGATGATGATGGTCACGCCCGGCTGGGTGTCCGGGTTGCCCGCCTTGCCGATGCCGCTGATCAGCCCGTCCTTGATGCCGATGTCGGCCTTGACGATGCCGGTCACCGCGTCGATGATCAGCGCGTTGGTGATCACCGTGTCGACGCAATCGGTGGCCAGGCGCTGGCTCTGCCCCATGCCGTCGCGGATGACCTTGCCGCCGCCGAACTTCACCTCCTCGCCGAAGATGGTGTGGTCCTTCTCGACCTCGGCCAGCAGCAGCGTGTCGGCCAGGCGCACCCGGTCGCCGACGCCGCCGACCACGGTCGGCCCGTAAATCTCGGCATACGCCGAACGCGAAATCCTGGTCATTTCAGCGCCCCCATCACCTTGCCCTGGAAACCGAAGATGCGACGCTCGCCGCCGACCGCCACCAGCTCGACGGTGCGGCGCATGCCCGGCTCGAAACGCACCGCGTTGCCGGCCGGAATGTTCAGCCGGTAGCCGGTCGCCAGCTCGCGGTCGAAGACCAGGGCGTTGTTCGCCTCGGCGAAGTGATAGTGCGAACCCACCTGGATCGGCCGGTCGCCCTCGTTGACCACGGCGATCGTCAACGTCGGCCGGCCCACGTTGATCTCGATCTGGCCCGGTTCGGTCAGTATTTCTCCCGGAATCATGATGACATCTCCCTGGTCAGACCTGAGCGCCGACGAACAGCAGCGCGCCATAGCCGGCGATGCCCACGCCCAGCGCCCGCGACAGCCACAGGTTCCAGTGCTTGAGGCGGAACCCCGCGAACAGGCCGGCCAGGTGCAGCGCCAGGGTGGCGAGCATGAAACCCGCCACGAAGCCCAGCGCGCCCTCGCTGCCGGGCAGCTCCATCCCGTGGGCCAGGCCATGGAACAGGGCGAATCCCCCCACCAGCGCGAACCCCGGCCAGCCCTGCACGGCCTTGCGGCTGGCCACCAGCAGGCCCAGCACCAGCAGCGAGACCATGATGACCGGCTCGACGGCCGGCAGGCGCACGCCGGCCATGCCCATCATCGCGCCGGCGAACAGCAGCACGAGAAACATGATCGGCAGCCACACCGCCTGGCGCGCCGTGTGGTGCGTCAACGCGCTCCACATGCCGACCGCCAGCATCGCCAGCAGGTGGTCGAACCCGGTCAGCG
Source organism: Bordetella genomosp. 6 (assembly GCF_002119705.1). Taxonomy (NCBI): domain Bacteria; kingdom Pseudomonadati; phylum Pseudomonadota; class Betaproteobacteria; order Burkholderiales; family Alcaligenaceae; genus Bordetella; species Bordetella genomosp. 6. Next base: position 695,935 of record NZ_CP021107.1, on the reverse strand, counting down.
GATGCCAGAAACCCGCCGCGAACATGCTGCCCGGCAGCTCGTGGCCGATATGGCCCGGGTGCGCCAGGGCGGCGCCCGAGAACAGCATCAGGGCGGCCACGCCCGAGCCCAGCATCGCGCGCTTAGACATTGCTTTCATGCGAATCTCCAAATTCATGAATGACGAAAATCCCGACCCGGTGCTCAGACGACCGGGTTGTGGACGGTAATCAGCTTGGTGCCATCGGGAAACGTGACTTCCACCTGGATGTTGGAAATCATCTCCGGCACCCCTTCCATGACCTCATCGCGCGTCAGGATCCGCGTGCCCTCGCTCATCAGCTCGGCGACGGTCTTGCCGTCGCGCGCGCCTTCCATCAGCGCGGCCGTGATCAGCGCCACCGTCTCCGGATAGTTCAGCTTCAGGCCGCGCGCGCGCCGGCGCTCGGCAAGCAGGGCCGCGGTAAAGATCAGCAGCTTGTCTTTTTCCCGTGGAGTCAGTTCCATGGCGGTTCTTCCTTTGTGTATGCATACCAGGGGCGGTTCATGCCCGGCCGGCGCGCAAGCGCCCGCCGCATGGCCGGTCCGCGGCCCCTCGCGCGGCGTATCAGGTGGCCCAGAGCCGGGGCACGACGGCGGGTGTATCGAGCACGCGCGGGCGCAGGTAGGCCCACGCCTCGGTCATCACAGACCTGACATCCTCCATGTGCACGCCCAGGCAGCGCACCAGGCACAGCGACTGCGTCGCGTCGTACGGCAGCGTGGTGGCCGCGCCGCGCACCGTGTCGCTCCACGGCATCAGGCCGGCCAGCTCCTCGTTCTGCCCCGCGTCCAGGCGGGGGCCGAAGCACCACAGCGCGGCATGGACCGGAAAGCCCGCCAGGGCCGAGACCTGGCGCCGGACGTCGTCCTGCGCGCCGACCAGCCCCTGGTCCACCCATAGCAGCCGGTCGTCCACGTACAGCTCGGTGGCGGTATGCAGGCGGCCCTGGCCCCAATGGCCGGGCTGGTTCACCCGCCCGAACTGGATCAGGTCCCAGCCGATGGCGGCCGCGCCCGATTCAAGCCGGATCCGGTTGCGCGACCAGGCGTCGGCCTCTTCGAAGAAGATGCTCTCCAGGGGCAGCCAATCGAGCCGGGCCCCCGCCGCCACGCGCAGCTGCACGTCCTGCGAGGCCTGGCGGCCGTTCGACTTGTACCAGCGCGTGGCGCCGGGCGTCGTAAGCGCCGCGCGCGCGCCGCCAGCCACGTCGACGCGGATCTCGAGCGCGTCCCCGCCCGCGATGCCCGAAGGAGGATGGAGAATGGCGACGTGGCAGACCTGCGGCCCTTCCGGATACAGCGCCCGCTGCACCAGCATGGGCCCGTAGTGCGCGCGCTCGCGCAGCACGGTGCGGCCCGCGTGGCCGGGCGCGAAGCCCAGCGTCAGGCCCGCGCGCCACTGATCCAGGGTGTCAGACATGGCAGCCGTCCGCGCCCGCGGGCTGTGCCGCCGCAGGCTCGGTCATTAATGCAGAAAACAGGCAAGAACTCATCCAAGGCACAACCTGAAAAAACAACGGCCCCATAACCTTTGAATATATTCCCGCGAGCATGCAAAATGACATAATCAGCAAATGGTATCACAACATACCCCGGATTTATTTACCCGGAAATGAACACGCATTATTTGCGATTATAAAAAGCCCATTGTTTTCAGATAGATAGAAAACCCGCGGAATATGCGTGGAATACCACCGAAAAAAGACCCAATATGCAATAACACGCAATAAGATGCGTGCAAATTTCGACCGTGCGCCCTTTTTCTGGCCGCCCGCGCAACCGGCCGGCGACGGCCAGGCGCAAGCGCGACCCGCCGGCGCACAGCGCCTGTCGCGGCCCGAAGGGACGATAGCGGGCCAGGCGCGCGCGCCTGGCAATGAATACGACAAAAGTAGCCGCCACGGATCCACGGATTGCGGCAATCCTGCCCTGGCGATACGCCAGTCCGTGAATGGAGCTTGCAGAAAAAAGTTGGCGGACAGAGGGGGATTCGAACCCCCGATACGCTTATCACGTATACACGCTTTCCAGGCGTGCGCCTTCAACCACTCGGCCACCTGTCCTGATCTGGACTCGCGACTTGCCCGCGCGGCAAGGCACGCGGGAAAAGCGAATCTGCGATTCTAGCAGGATTCGGGCAGGCTTGTCCCGGCTTGTGTGGCCCCGCCGCTACGCGCGGCCGGCGCCCTTGCGCGGCGCGCGGCCCAGGGCTTCGTCGGGCGCTTCCATGGCCGTCAGGACGTAGTTGATCTGGTACTCCTCGCGGTACAGGGTTTCGCCCCACAGCAATGGCGTATCGGCCGCGTCCAGGAAGGTGTGCGTGCGCACCATGACGGGCCGGCCCTTCTCCAGCTGCAGATGCCTGGCCACGGCCGCCGGCACCAGCGCGACCCGCACCGCGTTGAGAAAGCGCGTGATCGGCATGCCGACCTCCTCGTCCAGCAGCGACTGGACCGAGCGCCGCGCCAGCATGTCGGCGGTCAGCCGCGCGCCCACCAGCGCGGGCAGGTAGCGCAACTCGAAGGCGATCGGCTTGCCCGACAGCAGGCGCAGGCGCTGCAGCCGGTAGACCGGCTCGCCGCGCCCCAGCCGCAGCGTATCGCGCACGTGGTCTTCGACCACCGCCTTGCCGTAGCCGATCACCTCATAGGTGAGATCGCGCGCGAAGGCGTCCTGCTCGAAATAGGCCACCCGGTGCGTGTCCACCGTGGACGACAGCTTGGGCTGCGCGACGAAACTGCCGACGCCGCGCTTGCGCTCGACCAGCCCCTCGAACACCAGTTGCTGGATCGCGTGCACCACCGTCGCGCGCGTCGTGGCGTAGCGCTTGGCGAGCTCGGTTTCCGATGGCAGCAGGTCGCCCGGCGCGTAGGCGGCGTTGCTGATCGCATCGCGGATGGCGTTGCGGATCTTGAGATAGACGGGCACGGCGGGCCGACGCCCGGCGCTTGACGCAGGTTGCATAGTCAACTAGTCTTTGTACTGAAAACGATTCATAAGCGTATCACTAGGCCGACGGCCTGAACCGCCGCCGCCCCTTCCCAGCCCCTTCCCTTACGCAGGATGCAATGAAACCCATGCAGCAGGACGTTCCCCCCATCCGTATCGAAGCCGTGCGCGTGACGGCGGGCATAGGCGGCCACTGGATCAACGACCAGATGGCGGTGCAGACCGGCGCCACGGCCGACGGCTATTTCTTCGAGGGTCCGACCAGCTCGCCGGCCTTTCCGGCGGTGCGCTCGCCCAGCGTGGCCTATCTGGTCAGCCTGGACCTCGCCGATGGGCAAACGGCCCATGGCGACTGCACTACGGTGGCCAACGCCGGCTATGCCGGGCGCCCCCTGCCCCTGCGGCGCGAGGATGCCCAGGCCGTACAGGCCGTGCTGCAGGAAAACCTGGCCGGACGCACCTTCGCCGGCTTTCGCGAAGCCGCCGGCGCCCTGGATGCGGTGCCGTTGGCCGACACGCTGCGCCTGCCGGTCGAGTACGGCGTGACCCAGGCGCTGCTGGGCGCGGCGGCGCTGGCCAGCCGCACCCGGATGGTGGACGTGCTGTGCCGCGAATTCGGCCGCCCCGCCCCCACCCGGGGCCCGGGCTTTGCCGGATCGTGCGGCGGCGCCTGGGAGGCCAACGTGGAAAAGGCCATCGTGCGCGGCCTGGACATGTTCCCGCAATCGGCCATCCAGAGCCGCGCCGAATGCGAACGCCTGCCGGAGTACGCCGCCTGGATCGCCGGACGCATCCGCAAGCTGGGCGGCCCGGGCTACCGGCCGGACCTGCATTTCGATTTCCATTCCTCGCTGGGACGGATGCTGGACAACGACGAGGACCGCGTCCTCGACTATCTGGCCACCATCTGCGAGCGCGCCGCCGGGCTGACCGTCTTCTTCGAGGATCCGATGCTGTCGGGCAGCGCCGGCGAGGCCCGCGAACGGATGGGCTCGCTGCGCGCCAAGCTGGACGCGCGCCTGCCCAACGCCCGCCTGATCGCCGACGAATGGGCCAACGGGCCGGGCAACGTGCGGGCGTTCGCCGCATCCGGCGCGGCCCACGCCGTGCAGATCAAGATGCCGGACAACGGCTCGCTGCTGACCACCATCGACGCCATCCAGGGCTGCCAGGAGCACGGCACGCTGGCCTACCTGGGCGGCAGCTGCAACGAAACCGACATCTCGTCGCGCGCCTCCATCCACGTGGGCCTGGCGTTCGGCGCCTGGCGCATGCTGACCAAGCCGGGCCTGGGCTTTGACGAAGGCCTGATGATCATGACCAACGAAATCAACCGCACCTTGAGCAAACGCTGAGCCGCGCTCCGTCCCGGCGCCGGGACGGCCAGGACCATGGACCACCACAGGGGAAGACCAAGACCATGCATACACGACTACACTCCCGAGGCGCCCGCCTCGCCGCCGGGCTGGCGCTCGCCGCCCTGACCGCCGGCGCGGCCGCGCTGCCGCAGGCGGCCAGCGCCGCCGACGCCGCCTCCTTCCCGGACCGCCCGGTCAGCATGGTGGTGCCGTTCCCGCCCGGCGCGGCCACCGACATCATCGCCCGCACCGTGGCCCAGAAACTGAGCGAAAAATGGGGGCAGTCGGTGGTGGTCGAGAACCGCGCCGGCGCCACCGGCTCGATCGGATCCACCTACGTCGCGCGCTCGGCGCCGGACGGCCACACGCTGCTGGTCGCCACCACCAGCAGCCACACCATGGGACCCAATCTTTCCTCCAGGCTGCCCTGGGATCCGGTGAACAGCTTCACGCCGGTGACCTTGCTGGCCTGGGCGCCCAACGTCCTGGAAGTCAATCCCTCGGTGCCGGCGAAGTCGGTCCAGGAGCTCATCGCCCTGCTGAAGAAGAACCCGGGCAAGTACACCTTCGCCTCATCGGGCACCGGCAGCTCCATCCACCTGGCCGGCGAAATGTTCAAGGAGCAGGCGGGCGTGGACATGGTGCACGTGCCCTACAAGGGCGCCGCGCCGGCGGTGGCCGACCTGCTCGGCGGCCAGGTCGACATCATGTTCGACACCGTGGCGCTGTCGCTGCCGCACCTGAAGGCCGGCAAGCTGCGCCCGCTGGCGGTCACCACCACCCGGCGCTCCTCGTCCCTGCCGGACGTGCCCACCATGCGCGAGGCCGGCCTGCCCGGCTACGAGATGGCGGCCTGGATCGGCCTGCTGGCGCCCGCCGGCACGCCGGAAGCGGTGGTGGCCAGGATCCAGGCCGATGTCGGCGAGGTGCTGAAGATGCCCGACGTCCAGGAAAAGCTGCAGGCGCAAGGCACCGACATCTCCGGCATGCCCGGCGCCGAGTTCGCCGCGCTCATCAAGGACGAACTGGGCCGCTATGGCCAGGTCATGAAACAGGCCGGCATCCAGCCCGGCGATTGAGAAGGACCCTCCATGCCCGCAGCCCACGCCACCGGCCAGCCGCCAGCCACCCGCTGGCTGGCCGAACACGCCCTGGGGTTCCACTACGAGATGCTGCCCGCCGATGCGCGGCGCATCGTCCGCCACTGCATCCTCGACTGGTATGCGGTCACGCTGGCGGCCTGCCGCGAGCCCGCCGTCACCGCGCTGCTCGACGACGCGCTCGAGGAAGGCGCGGGCGGCGCCGCGCCGGTGATCGGCCACGCCGCGGCCGTCTCGCAAGGCGCTGCGGCGCTGATCCAGGGCACCGCGGCGCACTGGCTGGACTACGACGACGTCAACCTGGCCATCACCGGCCATCCAAGCGCGGTCGTGTACTCGGCGCTGCTGCCGCTGGCGCAGGCGCGCGGCAGCACGGCGCGCGAAGTCATGGCGGCCTTCGCGGCCGGCTACGAAACGGCCTGCCGCGTGGGACGCTGGCTGGGCGACGCCCACTACCGCCATGGCTATCACGCCACCGCCACGGCCGGCGCCGTGGCCGCGGCCGCGGCGTGCGCCACGCTGATGCGCCTGTCCACGGCGCAGACGGCCTCCGCGCTGTGCCTGGCCGGCACGCAGGCCGGCGGCCTGAAAGCCATGTTCGGCACCATGGCCAAGCCGCTGCATGCCGGCCTGGCCGCGCGCAACGGCCTGATGGCTGCCCGGCTGGCCGCGCGCGGGCTGGACGCGGGCCAGCAGGGCCTGGAGGCCACGCAGGGTTTCGCGGCCGTGCTCAGCCCGGCGCCGGACTGGTCCGCGGCCATCGCCACGCCGCCCGGCGGACTCTTCCTCGGCGGGCGCCTCTTCAAGTACCATGCATCCTGCTATGGCACCCACGCCGTGATCGAATGCGGCCGGATGCTGCGTGAACGTGGCGCACGCGTGCAGGATATCGCCCGGGTCACCCTGCATGCCCATCCCGGCAGCGAGAACATGTGCAATATCGCCACGCCCCGCACCGCCAGCGAAGCCCGCTTCAGCCTGCGCATGAACGCCGCGTTCGGCCTGCTCGGGCTGGACGCCAGCGCCATCGACGCCTATACGCCGGCCCGCCTGGCCGACCCCGCCATCGCCGGCCTGCGCGACCGCATGCGGGTCGAATTCCACGACGACCTCGCCATGATGGAATCGCGCATGCTGATCGAGCACCGCGATGGCTCGACCATGCAGGCGCGCCATGACGCGGGCGTGCCGGCCGGCAGCATCGACGACGAAGCCGCGCGCCTGCAGGCCAAGTTCCGCGCCCTGGCCGCGCCGGTGATCGGCGCGGGCGCGGCCGAGCGGCTGCGCGACGCCATCCTGGACCTGGACACGGCGCCCGACCTGGGCGTACTGGCCGTGACGGTGCCCGCCCGGGCGCCGGCGCGGCCGGCCACCGGCGGCGCGGCGTGAGCACAACGCGTCCGCGGCGCATCCTGCCCATCATCGTACTGGCGCAGTTCTGCGGCACCTCGCTCTGGTTCGCCGGCAACGCCGCCAGCGCCGACCTGGGCATGGGCGACAGCGTGGCGTACGTGGCCAGCGCGGTTCAGCTGGGCTTCATCGTCGGCACGCTTTGCTCGGCCTGGCTGCGCATCGCCGACCGCTACGCGGCCTCCCGGCTGTTCTTCGGCTCGTGCCTGCTGGGCGCGGCCTGCAACTATCCGCTGACCATGCTCGCCCTGGCGACGCTGCCGCAACCCGACGCGGCGGTGCTGATCCTGCGGTTCTTCGTGGGCGTGGCGCTGGCCGGCATCTATCCGGTGGGCATCCGTGCCGCGGCCGGCTGGTTCCAGGCCGGGCTGGGGCATGCGCTGGGTTTCCTGACCGGCGCGCTGGTGCTGGGCACTTCCTTTCCCCATCTGATGCGGGCCCTGGGCGCACGGATCGACGGCGGCCTGGTGCTGGCCAGCGCCTCGGCCATCGCGGTGCTGGGCGGCGCGGCCATGCTGGCCTGGGTGCCCGACGGCCCGTACGCGCGGCGCGCGCCGTCGACGGGCGGCGGCACGCTGGCGCAGGCCTGGCGCCTGCCCGGCCTGCGCGCGGCCGCCATCGGCTACTTCGGGCATATGTGGGAGCTCTACGCGTTCTGGACCTTCGTGCCCTTCTACGTGGCCGCGCACGCCGCGGCCCTGGGCGCGCCCATGGCGGCGCCGACGGTTTCCCTGTGGGCGTTCGCCGTCATCGGCCTGGGCGCGCTGGGCTGCGTGGGCGGCGGCTTCGTGTCGCGCCGGCTGGGCAGCCGGCCGGTGGCGCTGACCCAACTGTCATTGTCGGGCGCATGCTGCGTGCTTTCGCCGCTGTGCTTTGCCCTGCCCACGCCCGCCTTCCTGGCCTTCCTGCTGTTCTGGGGCATCGTGGTGGTGGGCGATTCGCCGCAGTTCGCGGCCCTGGTGGCGCAGGAGTCGCCGCCGGCGCAAGTCGGCAGCATCGTCACCCTGGTCAACGCCATCGGCTTTGCCATCACGGTGGTCAGCATCCAGCTGCTGGACGCGCTGGCCGGCGCCCTGCCGGCGCCATACGTGATGGCCGTGCTGGCGGCGGGGCCCGTCATCGGCGTGGCCTGGGCCGGCGCCGGCGGTTGGCGCGCCGCCCCGCGCTAGGGCTCGATCTGGCGGTACGACAGCACCGTGCCGTCGGGCGCCGCCTCTTCCAGGCGCACCCGGAAACCCCACAGCCTGGCCAGGTGCTTCATGACCTTGTCGGCGTCCTCGCCCGCCAGCGGGCGGCCGCGGCTTTGCTGGTGGCGCAGCACCAGCGCGCGGTCGGACTCGCGGAAGTAGCGCACCACCTGGATATCCGGCACCTGGTTGTCACGGTTGTGCTGGGCCGCCAGCAGCTTGCGGATCTGCCGGTAACCCTCGTCGTCGTGAATGGCGGCGACCTCCAGCTTGGGATTGGCCTGGTGGTCGGCGATCGCGAAGAAGCGGAACTCGCGGATCAGCCGCGGCGACAGGTACTGCGAAATGAAGGACTCGTCCTTGAAGTTGCGCATGGCGAAGTCCAGCGTCGTCAGCCAGTCGCTGCCGGCGATGTCCGGAAACCAGCGGCGGTCTTCCTCGTCCGGCCGCTCGCAGATGCGGCGGATATCCTGCATCATCGAAAACCCCAGCGCATACGGGTTGACGCCGCCATAGCCGCGCTCGTCGAAGCCCCGCTGGCTGACCACGTTGGTGTGGCTTTGCAGCACCTCGATCATGAAGCCGTCGGTGACCCGCCCTTTCTGGTGCAGCCGGTTGAGCAGGGTGTAGTGCCAGAACGTGGCCCAGCCCTCGTTCATGACCTTGGTCTGGCCCTGCGGATAGAAGTACTGGGCGATCTTGCGCACGATGCGCACCAGTTCCTTCTGCCACGGCTCCAGCTTGGGCGCGTACTTCTCGATGAAGTACAGCAGGTTTTCCTCGGGTTCGGGCGGGAACACGGCGCGCCGCTCGCCGGCGCCGGCCGGCGCCTCCTGGCGCGGCACGGTGCGCCACAGATCGTTGTACTGCCGGCGCGCATGCTCCGCGCGCTCGGCCTGGCGCTGCGCCTCTTCGCGGTACGAGATGGGCGCAGGCCGCTTGTAGCGGTCCACGCCGTGCGCCGCCAGCGCATGACAGGAATCCAGCACCGCCTCGACGGCCTCGATGCCGTAGCGGTCTTCGCAGTCCATCACGTATTTGCGCGCGAAAACCAGGTAGTCGAGGATGCTGTCGGCGTCGGTCCATTGCCGGAACAGGTAATTGCCCTTGAAGAAGGAGTTGTGGCCATAGCAGGCGTGCGCGATCACCAGCGCCTGCATCGCCATGGAGTTTTCCTCCATCAGGTAGGCGATGCAGGGGCTGGAATTGATGACGATCTCGTACGCCAGGCCCTGCATGCCCTTGCGGTAGTACTGTTCGTTGCGGATGAACTCCTTGCCGTACGACCAGTGCGGATAGCCGATGGGCAGCCCGGCCGACGCATAGGCATCGAGCATCTGCTCGGAGGTGATGACTTCGATCTGGTTGGGATAGGTGTCCAGGCGGTACTCGCGGGCGATCTCCGAGATCGCCTCGTCGTAGCGCTGGATCAGCTCGAAGGTCCATTCCGAGCCTTCCGAAATGGGTTGCGCGCGGCCGACCGCATGCAGTTCGCCGCCACCGGTGATCGCATTCATACGGTTTCCTTCTTGAACAGGTCATGGAACACCGGGAAGATCTCCCCGCGTTCGCATATGCGCCGCATCACGAAATGCGACGCCGACTCTTGTTCGTATTCGGCCCACAGGCTGCTCTTGCGCGCCTCCTGCGAGTCGGGAACTTCGATATAGGCGAAATAGCGCGTGGCCGGCAGCAGGTTCTCGGCCAGAAAGCGCGCGCTCTTGCCCGCATCGGCGCCAAACGAGTCGCCGTCGCTGGCCTGTGCCGCGTAGATGTTCCAGGTCGCCGGCGAATAGCGCTTCTGCACGATCTCGTGCATCAGCTCGAGGGCGGACAGCACGATGGTGCCGCCGCTCTTGGGATCGTAGAAGAACGTCTGCTCGTCCACCTCCTCGGCGTTGTCGGTATGGCGGATGAAGATCACGTCCACATGCTCGTACTTGCGCGACAGGAACATGTACAGCAGCGTGAAGAAGCGCTTGGCCAGGTCCTTCTTCATTTCGTCCATCGACCCGGACACGTCCATCAGGCAGAACATGACGGCGCGCGCCATGGGCACCGCCACCGCCACGCGGTTGCGATAGCGCAGGTCGAGGTCATCCAGGAAGGGCACGCGCGCCACCCGCGCGGCGCACTTCTCGACTTCGGCCAGCAGCCGGTCCAGTTCGGCCTGCGGCGCGCCGGCTTCGCGCGCCGCTTCCAGCTCCTGTTCGGCCGCGTCCAGCGCCGCGCGCGCGCCCACTCCCAGCGCCACCCGCCGCGACAGGGACGCCTTCAGCGTGCGGTTGACGCTGAGCATGCTGGGCGAGCCGGTAGTGGTGTAGCCGGCGCGATGCCAGCGTTGCTGCTTGACGTCGCCCAGCTGCGTGCGCGCCAGATGCGGCAGCTCCAGGTCCTCGAAGAACAGGTTCAGGAATTCGGCGCGCGACAGGCTGAAGGTGAACTGGTCCACCGATTCGCCCTCGCCGGGCTGCGAGCCGGAGCCGTCGTCGCCGCCTTGCGGGCGATCGAAGGTATCGCCCTTGGCGAACTCGCGGTTGCCGGGATGGACGATCTCGCGATTGCCCCCCTCCCCGTGCCGGAAGCTCGGCTCGGAGATATCGCGCGCGGGGAGGTTGATTTCCCCGCCCTGGTCCATGTCCGAGATGGACCGTTCGCGGATCAGATCCTGTACTGCCTTGCGGATCTGATCCTTGTACCGCCTTAGAAAGCGCTCGCGGTTGACAGCGCTTTTGTTGCGGCCGTTGAGCCGCCGGTCAATGAGCGAATTCATGATTCACCTCGCTCAGGAAGACTTCCTCACTCTAAGATACCACTCGCACAGAAGCCGAACCTGTTTTTCGGTGTAGCCCTTATCCACCATACGATCTACGAAGCTCTGGTGCTTGCTGCGGTCTTCGGCCGACGCCTTGGCGTTGAACGAGATCACGGGCAACAGGTCTTCGGTGTTCGAGAACATCTTCTTCTCGATGACTTCGCGCAACTTTTCGTAGCTGGTCCAGTTGGGATTGCGCCCGGCGTTGTTGGCCCGCGCGCGCAGCACGAAATTGACGATCTCGTTGCGGAAGTCCTTCGGATTGGCGATGCCGGCCGGTTTCTCGATTTTCTCCAGCTCGTCGTTGAGCGCGGAGCGATCGAAGCTCTCGCCGGTTTCCGGGTCGCGGAACTCTTCGTCCTGGATCCAGCAATCGGCAAATGTTACGTACCGGTCGAAAATGTTCTGTCCGTATTCCGAATACGACTCCAGGTAGGCCGTCTGGATTTCCTTGCCGATGAATTCGGCGTAGCGCGGAGCCAGATAGCCCTTGATGAATTCCAGGTAGCGCCGGCGGGTTTCCTCGGGGAAGTCTTCGCGGGCGATGCGTTGCTCAAGCACGTACATCAGGTGCACGGGGTTGGCCGCCACCTCGGTCTGGTCATAGTTGAAGACGCTGGACAGGATCTTGTACGCGAACCGGGTGGACACGCCGGTCATGCCCTCGTCGGTGCCGGCATAATCCTTGTACTCCTGCAGGGCCTTGGCCTTGGGGTCCACGTCCTTGAGGCTTTCGCCGTCGTAGACCCGCAGCTTGGAGTAGATGCTGGAGTTCTCGGGCTCCTTCAGGCGCGTCAGCACCGAGAACTGCGCCATCATGTCCAGCGTTCCCGGCGCGCACGGCGCCTGCGCCAGCGAACTGTGGCGCAGCAGCTTTTCGTAGATGCACACCTCTTCCGACACCTGCAGGCAGTACGGCACCTTGACGATGTAGATACGGTCGAGGAAAGCCTCGTTGTGCTTGTTGTTGCGGAATGTCTGCCACTCGGATTCGTTCGAGTGCGCCAGGATCATGCCGTTGAACGGAATGGCCGAAAAGCCCTCGGTGCCCTTGAAGTTGCCTTCCTGCGTGGCGGTCAGCAAGGGGTGCAGCATCTTGATCGGCGCCTTGAACATCTCGACGAATTCCAGCAGGCCCTGGTTGGCCAGGCACAGGCCGCCCGAGTAGCTGTAGGCGTCGGGGTCGTCCTGGGCGTAGCGCTCCAGCTTGCGGATGTCCACCTTGCCCACCAGCGAGGAAATGTCCTGGTTGTTCTCGTCGCCCGGCTCGGTCTTGGCGATGGCCACCTGGCGCAGCACGGAAGGATTGAGCCGCACGACGCGGAACTGCGAGATGTCGCCGTCGAATTCACGCAGGCGCTTGACCGCCCAGGGCGACATGATGCCGCTCAGGTAGCGGCGCGCGATGCCGTACTCCTGCTCCAGCGTATCGCCGAAGCGCTCGGGATGGAACAGGCCCAGCGGCGATTCGTTGACGGGCGAACCCTTCAGCGCATAGATGGGATAGGCCTCCATCAGCACCTTCAGCCGCTCGGCGATCGAGGACTTGCCGCCGCCCACCGGCCCCAGCAGATAGAGAATCTGCTTGCGCTCCTCCAGCCCCTGCGCGGCGTGCTTGAAGAACGCGACGATCTGATCGATCACGTCCTCCAGGCCGTAGAACTCCTTGAACGCCGGATAGCGCCGGACCAGGCGGTTGGAGAACAACCGCGAAAGCCGGGGATCGTTGCGGGTATCGATGAGTTCCGGCTCGCCGATGGCCGCCAGCATGCGTTCGGCGGGGCTGGCGTAAGCCATGGGGTCTTGCTTGGCCAGCGAGAGATACTCTTCCAGGGAAAGTTCGGTTTCCTGGTCCCTCGCGTAGTGCGACTTGAAGCCTTCGAGGATGCTTTGCACGGCTAACCCTCCTACAGTGCCTGACGTACTACTAAACAGGTCGGGTTGGTTCATTGTGTGCCCGGCGACGCGCACATGCCAGAATTTCTTGCAAATCGCGTGACCACAGCATATTGACGTAGTACTTTCGCCACACACAATAGACGGGATACCAGACCCTGTAAGGTTTAGGCTTGCATCGCCGCGCACAAGTTCCGCATATCGCCAAATTTCCACCCCGCCATATGCTCTAGCCATCAATGGCGAGCCTGGCAGCGACCTGCGTCGAGTGCTAACAACCTATCGGATAGACGCGCACCACGCGCATGGCGTTCCGATTGCGCAACGCCTTTGCACATTTGGACAATTCATTGCGCCCGCCATGATGGGCGCATGGTTTATCCACGCTGTCGCGACGCGGCGCTCACGCTGTCCTGCAGCGCGCGCCAGCGCGACGCCACACGGGCTCGCAGGCGCACGTCCGCGCCCACCGCAGCCAGTTCGGCGAATTCGAAGCGGCGCGCCCCATCGAGATGTTCGAGCAAGGGCAGTCGTACCATGCCCGCCGCGTCGCCCAGCAAAACGGGCGCCAGATACACCAGCAACTCGTCCACGCAATCCTCAGCAAGCAGCGCGCCTGACAATCCGGCCCCCGCTTCCACGTGCACTTCGTTGATTTCCTGGCCGGCCAGCCAACGCATTACGGCGGGCAGGTCGACGCGATCCGGGCGGGCGCCCGGCAGTTCGATCACACGCGCATTGCGCTCGACCATGCGGCGCGCCTTGGCCGCATCGGAACGGGCCGTGAAAATCAGTACCTGCGCCTCGTCGTCGAACAGGCGCGCGTCCTCGGGAATTTCGAAGCGCCCATCGATGACCGCCTTGCGCGGCGGATGGCTGGTCTGCACCGCGCGCACGTTCAATTGCGGATCGTCCTTGAGCACCGTACCCATGCCGGTCAGCACCACGCCGCTGCGGGCGCGCCAATGGTGGCCGTCGGCGCGCGCTGCTTCGCCGGTGATCCACTGCGACACGCCGTTGTGCAGGGCGCTGCGCCCATCCAGCGAAGCGGCCAGCTTCAGCCAGACCCACGGCAGGCCGCGGCTCATGCGCGCCGCGAAGCCCGCGTTCAATTCCAGCGCCTCGTCGCGGCACACATCCTCGGCCACGGCGATGCCGGCGGCGCGCAGCCGCGCCAGGCCCTGGCCGTTGACGCGCGGGTTGGGATCGCCCATGGCGACCACCACGCGCGCCGGCGCCGCCGCCACCAGGGCATCGACGCACGGCGGCGTACGGCCGAAATGGCTGCATGGCTCCAGCGTCACGTACACCGTGGCGCCCGCCAGCGAGGCGCCGCGCGCGGCGGCCTCGCGCAGCGCGCGCACCTCGGCGTGCGGGCCGCCTGGCGGCTGCGTGGCGCCCTCGCCCAGCACCTGCCCGTCGCGCACGATGACGCAGCCCACGCGCGGGTTGGGGGCCGTGCTGTACATGACCGAACGCGCCAGGGCCAGGGCGCGCCGCATCCAGGAAACGTCGTCGGTGGGCTGGGAGGTATTCACGATCGAGATTGTATGCGCGGGCAGGCGCGCTTCCGGCTACAGTAGCACGCAACGTATGACAATGTCCGTATTGGTCCGATGATGGTCCATGACGGATCTCGCCCGGCCTCGCGCCGGCGCGCAGAATAGCGCTTCAGCAACCTAAAAACCGCCACCCGGGAGCCTACGCCATGAAACAAGCGCTGATCGTCATCGATGTCCAGGAATCCTTCCGTCACCGTCCGTTTTGGGACGATAGCGAACTGCCGGCGTTCCTGGCGCAAGTCCAGGCGCTGATCGACGGCTGCCGCCAGCGCGATATTCCCGTGCTGCAAGTGTTCCATGTCAACGCCGCCAACGACCCGGCCTCGCCGTTCGCGCTGGCCTCGGGACATGTGGTCGCCCTGCGCGGACTGCGCATCGCCCCGACCGCCGTGTTCCACAAGACGGTGCACTCGTCCCTGTACGCCCGGGACGAGGCCGGCCACAGCCTGCACGACTGGCTGCTCGCGCACGACATCGGCGAGGTCATCGTCTGCGGCATCCGCACCGAGCAGTGCTGCGAAACCACCACCCGCCACGCCTCGGACGCCGGCTTCAAGGTCCGCTTCGCGCTCGACGCCACCCTGACCTTCGCCATGCGCGCCGCCTCGGGCAAGACCTATACGCCGGCAGAGATCCGGGAACGCACCGAGCTGGTGCTGCAGGACCGCTTCGCGCAAGTCCTGCCGGCCGCCGCCGCGCTGGCCGCCTGAGCGCGGCGCGCCATGGTCCCAGTCTATTTCGTGGTGCCTCCGGGCCTGGTCCTGCTGGACCTGGCCGGGCCCGCCGAAGCATTTCGCATCGCCAGCAAGCTGCGTCCGGGCTCGTTCGCGCTGCACTACTGCGGCCCCGAACCCGAGGTCGAATGCGGACTGGCCGGGCTGCACCTGAGCCGGCTCGCCCCCCTGCCGGCCAGCCTGCCGGCCCAGGCGCTGGTGGTGGTGCCCGGCGTCATCGACGCGGCGTTCCAGCTCGATCGCCCGCCGCTGCGCGCCGTGGTGGACTGGCTGGCGCGATGCCGCGCGCGGGGCCGCTTCGACCTGATGTCGGTCTGCTCGGGCGCGCTGCTGGCCGCCGCGGCCGGGCTGCTGGCCCACCGCGAGTGCACCAGCCACCACGATTGCCTGCCCGGCCTGGCGCGGCTGGAACCCACCGCGCGCATTCACGACAATCGCATTTTCGTGGAGGATGACGGCATCTGGACCAGCGCCGGCGTCACCGCCGGCATCGACCTGGCGCTCTACCTGGTAAGCCGGACGTGCGGGCCGCGCGTGGCCAGCGCGGTGGCGCGCGACCTGGTGGTCTACCTGCGCCGCGCCGGCACCGATCCGGCCATCTCGCCCTGGCTGGACGGCCGCAACCACATGCACCCCGGCGTGCACCGGGTGCAGGACGCCATCGTGCACAACCCGGCGGCGGCCTGGACGCCGCAAACCCTGGCCGCGCAGGCGCACACCAGCGCGCGCCATCTCAGCCGCCTGTTTGCCGAGCACGCGGGCTGCACGCCCATGGATTACCTGTACCGGGTGCGGCTGGCGCTGGCGCGCGAACTGATCCGCGAAACGCGGCTGGATCTCGAACACGTGGCCGAGCGCGCCGGATTCGGCTCGGCCCACCATATGCGGCGGGTCTGGCGGCGCCACGAATCGGGCTCGCCCAGCACCGCCCGCCACCCCGCCTGAAACCGGGGCGCCCTAGTCCTTGCGCAGTTTCTTGCCCGGCAGCAAGGGCCCCTGCATCTCGCGGATCGCCTCGACGAACTCGCCGATGTCCTCGAAGCTCTTGTAGACCGAGGCGTAGCGTACGTAGGCCACCTTGTCCAGGCGCTTGAGTTCGCCCATGACCAGTTCGCCGATCTGCTCGCTGGGCACTTCGCGCATGCCGCTGGCCAGCAGGGTTTCCTCGATGCGCGCCACGGCGCTGTCGACCTCGTCGGTGCTGACCGGGCGCTTGCGCAAGGCCAGGGACAGGCTGCCGCGCACCTTGCCGGCGTCATACTCGGTGCGGCTGCCGTCGCGCTTGACCACCGACGGCATGGCCAGTTCGACGCGTTCGTAGGTGGTGAAGCGTTTGTCGCAGGACAGGCAACGGCGGCGACGCCGGATAGTGTCACCCTCTTCCGAAACCCTGCTGTCGACAACCTGGGTATCGGCGTTGCCGCAGAATGGACACCTCATGCGCGCTCCCCGTACGGATGATGCGGATATTGTAATAACGCGCGGCCCGCATCGGGCGCACCGGCGCCAAAACCGTGGTAATTCCGCCCATCAACGAAAAAAAGACAGGCCCTGGCGGGCCTGTCTTGCCGGCGGCGGGCGACCTGCGCCCGGCCGCATCAGTTGCCGTAGACGGGCAGGCGGGCGGTCAGTTCATTGACCCGCGCGCGCACCGCGGCGATGTTCGCTTCGTCGCGGGGATTGTCCAGCACGTCGGCGATCAGGTTGGCGGTCAGCTCGGCCTCGGCCTCCTTGAAGCCGCGGGTGGTCATGGCCGGGGTGCCCAGGCGGATGCCGCTGGTCACGAAGGGCTTTTCCGGGTCGTTGGGAATGGCGTTCTTGTTGACCGTGATGTGGGCCTGGCCCAGCACCGCTTCCGCTTCCTTGCCGGTGATGCCCTTGGGACGCAAGTCCACCAGCATGACGTGGCTTTCGGTCTTGCCCGACACGATGCGCAGGCCGCGCTTGACCAGCGTATCGGCCAGCACCTTGGCGTTCTTGACGACCTGCTGCGCGTAGTCCTGGAACTCGGGCGACAGCGCTTCCTTGAAGGCCACGGCCTTGGCCGCGATGACATGCATCAGCGGGCCGCCCTGGATGCCCGGGAAGATGGCCGAATTGACGGCCTTCTCGAACTCGGACTTCATCATGATGACGCCGCCGCGCGGGCCGCGCAGCGACTTGTGCGTGGTGGAGGTGACGAAATCGGCGTGCGGCACCGGGTTGGGATAGGCGCCGCCGGCCACCAGGCCGGCATAGTGGGCGATGTCCACCATGAACAACGCGCCGTTGTCATGGGCGATACGCGCCATGCGCTCGAAGTCGATGTGCAGCGCGTACGCGGAAGCGCCGGCCACGATCAGCTTGGGCTTGTGCTCCTTGGCCAGCCGCTCGACCTGCGCGTAGTCCAGCACCTCGTTGGCGTCCAGGCCGTAGGGCACGAAGTTGTACAGCTTGCCCGAGGCGTTGACCGACGCGCCGTGCGTCAGGTGGCCGCCTTCGGCCAGGCTCATGCCCAGCACGGTATCGCCCGGCTTGAGCACCGCCATGTACACGCCCTGGTTGGCCTGCGAGCCGGAGTTCGGCTGCACGTTGGCGGCCTCGGCGCCGAAGATCTGCTTCAGGCGGTCGATGGCCAGCTGCTCGACCACGTCGACGTACTCGCAGCCGCCGTAGTAGCGCTTGCCCGGGTAGCCTTCCGCATACTTGTTGGTCAGTTGCGTGCCCTGGGCCTGCATCACGGCCGGGCTGGCGTAGTTCTCGGACGCGATCAGCTCGATGTGCTGTTCCTGGCGTACGTCTTCTTTCTGGATGGCGGCCCAGACGTCGGGATCCACCTGGTCGAGGGGCAGGTTGCGGTTGAACATGGAGTTCCTGGTGCGGGTAGGTAGGGAAAACAAGGGCAGCAATGATGCTGCGACTGCGCTAGTGTACAGCGACAGCGGCCCCCCGCCGGGGCGCGGGCGCCCCGAAACAGGCCAAATTCGCGCTTCGGAACGCAAAAACCGCGCAAGCTCCCGTCTACCGCAAAAATGCCTCAAATCGGCATGAGCCAGGCTCATGCAAGCCCGGCCGCCGCGGTCACGAACTGGTGGTGGCGCCGATCTGGCGCGGCGCCAGGTCCGGATTGAGGGTATAGGTGCCGGTCAGCGACGCCTGGGCCAGCACGTGCCCCTGCATGGCCTTGAGCGCGTCCAGGCCGGTGAACGACCCCTGCAGGTTCAGCGACGGGACGTCCAGCGCGTACAGCGTGAACACATAATGGTGCACGCGCTCGTCGTTCCAGGGCGGGCACGGGCCGTCGTAGCCGAAGTAGTCGCCGTTCATGTCGCGGTCGGCGGCAAACCAGCCGGTGTAGTCGTTGACCCCCTGGCGCGCGTTGTTGGGCGCCAGCGGCCCGCCCTTGCCGCGCGGCGTGATGCCATCGGAAAAGGCGCCTTCCTGGATTTCGCGCATGTCCGCCGCCAGGTCGACCAGCACCCAGTGGAAGAAATCGACGCGCGGCAGGTCGGCGGGCACCGTGCGGCCCTCCTGGTTGACGTCGTCGGGCTTGGAAGGCACGTCCGGGTCGTGGCAGATCAGCGCGAACGACTGGGTGCCCTCGGGCACGTCGTCCCACGAAAACTGGGGGTTGAAGTTGTCAGCCAGCGCGACGTGCGATTGCGCGTCGATCCTGCCGAATGCGTAACGCTCGGGGATCGACTCGTTATCGGAAAAGGACAGACTCGATAAGTTCATGTCGTGCTCCTGAAAGTGAGACCCTCGATAAGAGGCTACCCCACCAACTTAACACGCGCAAACTTGCGCTTGCCCACCTGCACGACATAGGTACCGGCGGACAATTGCAACGATTTGTCTTCGACCCGGTCGCCGTTGACCCGCACCCCGCCCTGCTCGACGTTGCGCTGGGCTTCGGAACCGGAGGCGACCAGCCCGGCCTCGCGCAGGATGCGCAGAATTCCCTGGGGCGCGCCGCCCACGGTCACCTCGGGCATGTCCTCGGGAATGGCGCCGTCGCGAAAGCGCGCCTCGAACGCGGCCAGCGCCGCCTCGGCGGCCTGCGGCGAATGAAAGCGCGCCACGATCTCCTGCGCCAGCGCCACCTTGGCGTCGCGCGGATTGCGGCCGCCGTCGATCTCGGCCTTCAGCGCCGCGATGTCGGCCAGCGAACGGAACGACAGCAGCTCGTAGTAGCGCCACATGAGCGTGTCGGAAATCGACATCAGCTTGCCGAACATCGATTCGGGCGTTTCCGAGATGCCAATGTAGTTGCCCTTGGACTTGGACATCTTCTCGACGCCGTCGGTGCCCACCAGCAGCGGCATGGTCAGGATGCACTGCTGCTCCTGGCCGTATTCCTTCTGCAGCTCGCGGCCCACCAGCAGGTTGAACTTCTGGTCGGTGCCGCCCAGCTCCAGGTCGGACTTCAGGGCGACCGAGTCATAGCCCTGCAGCAGCGGGTACAGGAATTCGTGCACCGCGATCGGCACGCCGCCCTTGAAGCGCTTGGTGAAATCCTCGCGCTCCATCATGCGGGCCACGGTATAGCGCGAGGCCAGCTGGATCATGCCGCGCGCGCCCAGCGGATCGCACCATTCCGAGTTGTAGCGGATCTCGGTGCGGGCCGGGTCCAGCACCAGGCTGGCCTGGGCGTAGTAGGTCTTGGCGTTGGTCTCGATCTGTTCGCGCGTCAGCGGCGGACGGGTCGAGTTGCGGCCGCTGGGGTCGCCGATCGTCGAGGTGAAATCGCCGATCAGGAAGATGACGTTGTGGCCCAGGTCCTGCAGCTGACGCATCTTGTTGAGCACCACCGTGTGCCCCAGGTGGATGTCCGGCGCGGTGGGGTCCAGCCCCAGCTTGATGCGCAGCGGCACTCCGGTCGCGCGGCTGCGGGCCAGCTTGCGGGCAAACTCGGATTCCACCAGCAATTCGTCGCAGCCGCGGCGTGCGATGGCCAGGTCGGCCTCGACTTCAGGAGTGATTGGGGCTTCGGGGTGAGACATGTCAATGGGCCAAATGGATGAATCTTGGCTAAAAAAAGGTGTAAAAACTACTGAAATAAGTCGAAAATTTTAGCCGAATCCGCTAGGATACTGCCCTAATCATACGCAACTGTCACCGTACGGTTGCTGTCCCGGCTAAATCCACCCGTTTGTTTCACGAAATACGCTAGCAGGCGTATGCCCCTCGCACCGGAACGTGCCGGAGGGCGCGCACGCGCAGCGTTTGCTTGAATCTCACGCAGGCTGAAAGGTTTTTTCACGATGAATCGTGGCCCCAACAGTTTGGTGCGCAGCTTCAAACGCAAAGTTGCCGCCCTGTTCGCCCCTCCTGTCGAACCTACCTCCCGTGGCGGCGCCCTGCTCCGCCGCACCCTGACAGTCTCCGCGCTCGGCCTGTTCGCCGGCGCCGCCGCGCTGGGCATGGTTCAACAGCCCGACCGCTCCGAACTCCCCCCCTTGCGCCTGGTCGACAGCGTCCTGCCGCTCGAGGCGGGCCAGGTGCAGGTCAGCGACGCCAGCAACGCCCCCTATATCAGCGAAACCCGCATCCGCGCCGGCGACACCCTGGCCGCCGTGCTGCAGCGCCTGGACATCGACAGCCCCCGGCTGCAGAACTTCCTGACCCACGACCCCAGCGCGCGCAGCATCTACAAGCTGTACCCGGGCCGCTCGGTGCAGGCCGCCACCAACGAGGACGGCGACCTGGTCTGGCTGCGCTACATCCACACCCCCGGCAACGAATCCGGCGGGCAGGTGGTCACGCGGCTGCTGCACGTGGCGCCCGACGACGCCAAGGGCTACAAGGCCGAGGAAGTCACCCAGGGCACCGAGCAGCAGACGCGCGTCGCGGTCGGCACCATCCGCTCCTCGCTGTTCGGCGCCACCGACGCGGCGGGCATCCCCGACTCGGTCACCATGCAGATGGCCGATATCCTCAGCTCCAAGATCGACTTCCTGCGCGACCTGCGCCAGGGCGACCAGTTCCGCGTGGTGTACGAAGTCCGCACCCACGAAGGCCGCTATGCGGGCGCCGGGCGCGTGCAGGCGCTGGAATTCATCAACGGCGACAAGACCTATAACGCCGTCTGGTTCAGCCCCGACGGCAAGAGCGGTTCGTACTACGACTTCGACGGAACCAGCCTGCGCGGCGCCTTCCTGCGCACCGCCCTGAAGTTCAGCCGCATCAGCTCGACCTTCGGCATGCGCATGCATCCCATCCACAAGACCTGGACCGGCCACAAGGGCGTCGATTACGCGGCCCCGACGGGCACCCCGATCCACGCCACTGCCGACGGCACGGTCGAGTTCGCGGGCTGGCAGAACGGCTACGGCAACGTGGTCATCGTCAAGCACCACGGCAAGTACTCGACGCTGTACGCCCACCAGAGCCGCATCGCCGCCGGCCTGAAGAAAGGCCAGAAGATCGCCCAGGGCGAACTGGTCGGCTACGTCGGCTCGACCGGCTGGGCCACCGGCCCGCACCTGCACTACGAGTTCCGCGTCAATAACCAGCCGATCGATCCGCTCGCGGTCGACCTGCCGGTGGCCCGCAAGCTGGAGCCCGCCGAACTGCGTGCCTTCACGCAGGCCGTACAGCCGTACAAGCAGCAGATCAAGCTGCTGACCGAGTTCCAGCAGACCCTGCCGACAGGCACGGCCACCGTGGCCAGCCGCTGACCCGCATGGACAGCACGACGCACGGCCCGCGCACGCATGTGCCGGGCCGTTTGTTCATCGGCCTGATGTCCGGCACCAGCATGGACGGCGCCGATGGCGTGCTGGTGCGGCTGGACGGGCCACGGCCCGAAGTGCTGGCCAGCGCCAGCCTGCCCATGCCCGCCGCCCTGCGCGACGAGCTGTTCGCGCTCAACCATGCCGGCGCCAACGAACTGGAACGCGCCGCGCTGGCCGCCAACGGCCTGGCGCGCCTGTATGCCCAGGCCGTGCGCCAACTGCTGGACCAGGCCGGGCGCCAGCCCGGCGACGTGGCGGCGATCGGCGCCCACGGCCAGACCGTCCGGCACCGCCCCGACCTGGGCTATACCCTGCAACTGAACGCGCCGGCCCTGCTGGCCGAGCTGGCCGGTATCGACGTGGTGGCCGATTTCCGCAGCCGCGACGTGGCCGCCGGCGGCCAGGGCGCGCCGCTGGTGCCGCCTTTCCATGCCGCGCTGTTCGCCGGCGGCCAGGCGCGCGCCGTGCTCAACCTGGGCGGCATCGCCAATGTCACCCTGCTCGAACCCGGCCGCCCCCCGCGCGGCTTCGACACCGGGCCGGCCAACGTCCTGCTGGACGCCTGGTGCCAGCGCCACACCGGCCAGCCTTACGACGCCGACGGCCGGTTCGCCGCGCAAGGCCAGGTGCTGGCCGACCTGCTGGAACACCTGATCGCCGGCGAACCCTGGTTCGCCCTGGCGCCGCCCAAATCGACCGGACGCGACCTGTTCAACCTGGATTGGCTGCTGACACGGCTGCAGGCATTCGATGGCCCGGCGCCGCAGCCGCAGGACGTGCAGGCCACCCTGCAGCGCCTGACGGCGCGCACGGTCGCCAATGCCATCGACGCCAGCGCGGCCGCGCCGCGCGATGTGCTGGTCTGCGGCGGCGGGGCCCGCAATCCGGGTCTGATGCGCGAGCTGGCCTATTGCCTGCAGCGCCCGGTGCGCCCCACCGACGACGCCGGCGTGCCGGCGCAATGGGTCGAGGCGCTCGCCTTCGCCTGGCTAGCCCAGGCGCATCTGGACCGCATTCCGGCCGGGCTGCCCACGGTCACCGGCGCACGCGCGGCGAGCGTGCTGGGCGCGCTCTATCCCGCCTGAAGCGTCCCAACGAAAAGGCCCTTCGGCGTATTGCCGAAGGGCCTCGATCGCGGAGCGGGCCGCGCGCCGCTTACACCGAGAACGACGAACCGCAGCCGCAGGTGGTGGACGCGTTGGGATTGCGAATGACGAACTGCGCGCCTTCGAGGTCTTCCTTGTAGTCGATCTCGGCGCCGACCAGGTACTGGAAGCTCATCGGGTCGACCAGCAGTTGCACGCCTTCCTTGTCGAGCACGGTATCGTCGTCGTTGACCACTTCATCGAACGTGAAGCCGTACTGGAAGCCGGAACAGCCGCCGCCCTGCACGAACACGCGCAGCTTCAGTTCGGGGTTGCCTTCTTCGGCCAACAGGTCCTTGACCTTGGCGGCCGCCGAGTCGGTGAAGACCAGCGGCACGGGCGGCGGAGCCTGCAGATCGACGGTTTCGGTAACAGCATTCATGGTTGACTCCTGGCCATCGCGGCCGAATTCCAGTGGGCGGAGCGATACCGCCCGGATAGGATCACTATAGCGCAGCCGCGACTGGACTCAAAATTCCAGTTTCACGGTGCGCGTCGCACGAACGGTCGTGTCTTCCAGCACACTGACCGTCACGGTTTCGGGGACAAAGCCATCCGGCAGATCGAGCAGGCCCTGGCTGCGCTGGTATTGGTCGAACTGCAAGGCCAGCAGGCTGGCGCCGGCTTCTGGCACGGTGGCGCCCCCGCCCTCCGCCTTGACCGTCAGCGGCTCCAGATCGCGCGTGACCGTCTCGCCCTTGAGCGTACCGGTGGCCTGGAAGCGCAGCGCGCCGGAAAACGGGGTTTCCCCGCGCCCGCTGCGCATCAGCAGCACCTTGTAGCGCAGGCCCTGGCCTTCACGCTCGAAAGCCACGCCGCGGATATCGACCGAGCCGGCCGGGCCGGGCGGCAGCAATTGCTCGTAGAAGGCCAGCTGGTCGCGCACCCGCCCCACTTCCGACTGGGCGCTTTGCAGCTGGGTCTCGAGTTCGGCGCGGGCCGCCCGCTCGACGGCGATCTCGCCGTCGGCCGTATCCAGCTGGGCACGCAGGAAGCGCGCCTCGGCTTCCCGCTGCTGCATGGCGGCTTCCTGCGCCGCCACCTGCTGGCGGGTCAGCACGACGGCGTCGTCCGGGCTCTGGTGCGCCAGGCCGTAGCGCCAGCCGGCTACCGCACCCACCGCCAGGCCCGCCACCAGGGCCAGCCAGGTCCAGGCGCGGCCCTTGGGCCGCGCAACGGGTGCGTGGGGCTGGGCGGAGGCGGAATCGTCAGGCATGACTGCACGGCAGGGCCTCGCGGCCCGGCCCGGGTATTACGGCAGGATGGCGACCTGGTCCAGGCCGGCGGATTCGGGCAGGCCGAACATGAGGTTCATGTTCTGCACGGCCTGGCCGGATGCGCCCTTGACCAGGTTGTCCTGGATCACGAGAACGACCAGCTGGTCGCCGCCGCCGGGGCGCTGCACCGAGATGCGCAGGTTGTTGGACGCGCGCACCGAACGGGTTTCCGGCAGGCTGCCGGCCGGCATGACGTCGACGAACGGTTCGTCGGCATAGCGGGCCTCGAACAGCGCCTGGAAATCGGTGTCGCGGGCCTGCGGCAGGATGCGGGCGTACAGCGTCGAGAACATGCCGCGGATCATCGGCACCAGGTGCGGCACGAACGTCAGCCCCACCTTGCCGCCGGCCAGCTTCTCGAGCTGGGCGATGATTTCCGGATGATGGCGATGGCCGGCCACGCCATAGGCCTTGAAGTTGTCGCTGGCCTCGGAGAACAGCGAACCCACCTCGGCCTTGCGGCCGGCGCCCGACACGCCCGACTTGCAGTCGGCGATCAGGGTCTGGACATCGACCAGCTGCTTGCCCCCCTCGATCAGGGGAGCCAGGCCCAGCAGCACCGTGGTGGGATAGCAGCCCGGGTTGCCGATCACGCGCGCCTTGGAAATGGCCTCGCGGTTGAGCTCGACCAGGCCGTAGACGGAATCGGCCAGGATATCGGGGCAGGTGTGCGGAATCTTGTACCAGCGCTCGAACACGGCGGTGTCCTGCAGGCGGAAATCGGCGGCGAGGTCGATGACGCGGGTGCCGGCGGCCAGCAGCTCGGCCGCCTGCGCCATGGCCACGCCATGCGGGGTCGCGAAGAACACCACGTCGCAATCGGTCAGCGAGGCTTTCTCGGGCGCCGAGAACGCCAGCTTCACGCGGCCGCGCAGGTTGGGGTACATGTCGGCCACCGGCAATCCGTCTTCCTTGCGGGACGTGATGGCGGTCAACTCCACGTGGGGATGTTGCGACAGCAGGCGCAGCAGCTCGACGCCGGTATACCCGGTGCCGCCGACGATGCCAACCTTGATGCGCGAATTCGATGCTTGGGCCATGGTGAGGTTCCGTAAAACGTAGAACGATTGTATCGCTCAAAAAACGGAGACAGGCCGCGCAATGGATACGCGCCGCCACCCCGTTTCCGACCGGACGACCGGCGCGGAGTTCCGCGCCGCACTGCAAGACGCCCAAGACCGGGGCGCCATATGCAAAAAGGCCGCTTTCGCGGCCTTTTTGCTGGACATTAGCGCTTGCTGAACTGCTTGCGCCGACGTGCCTTGCGGAAGCCGACTTTCTTGCGTTCGACTTCTCGCGCGTCTCGCGTGACGAAACCAGCTTGCGACAGCGCGGGCTTGAGGGCCGCGTCGTAGTCGATCAGGGCGCGCGTGATGCCGTGACGCACCGCGCCGGCCTGGCCGGTTTCACCGCCACCGTGCACGTTGACCTTGATGTCGAACGATTCGAGGTGGCCGGTCAGTTCGAGCGGCTGACGCACGATCATGCGGCCGGTTTCGCGAGCGAAGAACTCGTCGACAGGCTTGCCGTTGACGACGATCTTGCCCGAACCCTTCTTGATGAAAACACGAGCCACCGAGGTTTTGCGACGGCCGGTTCCGTAGTTCCAGTTACCGATCATGGCGTTTCCTTAGAATTCCAGCGGCTTGGGCTGCTGAGCAGTGTGCGGGTGCTCGGCACCGGCGTACACCTTGAGTTTCTTGATCATGGCGTAGCCCAGCGGACCCTTGGGCAGCATGCCCTTGACAGCCTTCTGGATAGCGCGGCCGGGAAAACGCTGCTGCATTTTCTCGAAGTTCGTTTCACGGATGCCACCGGGGTAGGTGGTGTGGCGGAAGTACTTCTTGTCTTGCGCCTTGTTGCCCGTGACAACGATATCGGCAGCGTTGATGATGACGATGTAATCGCCGGTATCAACGTGCGGCGTGAATTCGGGTTTGTGCTTGCCACGCAGACGGTGTGCGACTTCGCTGGCCACACGACCGAGGACCTTGCCCTTGGCGTCGATCACAAACCAGTCACGCTTGACTTCATGCGGCTTGGCCACAAAGGTCTTCATGATGGTTCCTAGATAAGAATATTTGCTTTGCCAGAACATCCGGCAAAGTTTTTTCCCAAATCGCCAGGTGCCGGAAAGATTTGCCGGGAAACACCCCGCAAACCTCCTGGGCCCTGTCGCATGCCCTTCCCGCCTAAGCGTTATTACCCGCCCGTGCAAAAAGTCAAACAAAGGGAAAGTCGGCCATTCTAGCACAGCTGCTCAAATAATGGGCAAGCGCGCCGCGGGCGTTGCGCCCAGACAGCAGGGGCCGCCCCGAAGGGCGGCCCCTGGCCAGGCAGGAAGGCTGCCGGCTTACTTCTTGCCGGCCATCGCCACGCCGAGGTACTGGTCGTACGACCCTTCGGCAAGGCGGAACCAGGGCACCACGCTGTCGCGGAAACCCATGTAGTTCTCGTAGATGGCCTTGAACTTCGGATCCTTGTCCGAGAATTCCTTGTACACGGTCAGGGCGGCCTCATAGGAGGCGTCCATGACCGAGCGCGGGAACGCGCGCAGCTCGGCGCCGCCGGCGATCAGCTTGCGCAGCGCGGGCGGGTTGAGCGCGTCGTAGCGGGAGGTCATGGCCACGTGGGCGACGCGGCTGGCGGCCTCGACGATGGCCTGGTAGTTCTTGGGCAGGCCTTCCCAGGCGCCTTCGTTCAGGTACAGCGACACCTGGGGACCGCCTTCCCACCAACCCGGGTAGTAGTAGTACTTGGCGACCTTGTTGAAGCCCAGCTTCTCGTCGTCGTACGGGCCGACGAACTCGACCGCGTCCAGCGTGCCCTTCTCCAGCGACGGGTACACGTCGCCGCCGGCCAGCTGCTGCGGCACCACGCCCATGCGCGACAGCACTTCGCCGGCAAAGCCTGCGGTGCGCATCTTCAGGCCCTTGAGGTCCGCCGGCGACTTGATTTCCTTGCGATACCAGCCGCCCATCTGCACGCCGGTATTGCCCATCGGGAAGTTGACGATCTTCAGCGGCTTGAACATTTCGCGGGTCAGCTTCATGCCGTCGCCGTCGAACATCCAGGCGTTCATCTGGCGCGCGTTCAGGCCGAACGGCACGGCCGAGTCGAAGCAGTAGGCCGGATCCTTGCCGTAGTAGTAGTACGAGACGGTGTGGCCGCATTCGATGGTGTTGTTCGACACCGCGTCCATCACCTGCAGGGCGGGGACGATTTCGCCGCCGGGGAACTGGCGGATATTGAACTTGCCGCCGGTGGCTTCGGATACGAACTTGACGAAGATTTCGCCCGTGCCGAACAGGGTGTCCAGGCTGCGGGGAAAGCTGGACGCCATGCGCCAGTTGAGCGTGGGCGCATCCTGCGCGAAGACCGGCGCGGCGACCGCGGCGCTGCCCGCGACCGCGCCGAGACCGGCGTGCTTGAGAAATGAACGACGTTGCATCTTCAGGCTCCTCCTGATGCTACGGATTTTGAGAAATAAGCAATACCCGCCGGATATTACACGTTGTCATACGTCCTGTTGATGGGGTTTTATCAAGACCGGGCCATCCGCCCGGCGGACCGGGACGATGCTGCGACGCAAAAGAGAAAGCCGGCCACGCGGCCGGCTTCCGGGTTTCTGGCATGGCGCGCCGCGGCGCGCAGGCGCAAATGCCTCAGGTGCCAGCCACCGACATCTGTTCGATCAGAATGGATCCCGTGGTCTTGGTGCCGCGCGAGATCGCATCGGCGCCCACGGCGACGACGTGGCGGAACATGTCGACCAGGTTGCCGGCGATCGTGATCTCCTGCACGGCGTGCTGGATCTTGCCGTTCTCGACCCAATAGCCGAACGCGCCGCGCGAGTAGTCGCCCGATACGTAGTTCACCCCCTGGCCGATCAGCTCGGTGACCAGCAGGCCGGTGCCCAGCTTGCGGAGCATGGCCTCGAAGTCGTCGCCGGGCCGCGTCAGGCGCGAGGACAGCGTGAGGTTGTGCGAGCCGCCGGCGTTGCCCGTGGTGGCCATGCCCAGCTTGCGCGCCGTATAGGACGAGAGGAAATAGCCTTCGAGCACGCCGGCGCTGACCACGCTGCGCGCGCGCGTGCGCACGCCCTCGTCGTCGAACGGCGAGCTGCCCATGGCGCCCGGGATGTGCGGATTCTCGGACACGTCGATATGGTCGGCGAAGATCGGCTTGCCCAGCGCGTCGACCAGGAAGGTGGCCTTGCGATACAGCGCGCCGCCGTTGGCGGCCTGGGTGAAGGCGCCCAGCAGGCCGAGCGCCAGCGGAGCCTCGAACAGCACCGGGAACTTGCCGGTGCGCAGGCGGCGCGCCGACAGGCGCGACAGCGTGCGCTCGGCCGCATAGCGGCCGACCACTTCGGGCGCGGCCAGCCGGTTGGGGTTGCGGTCGGACGTGTACCAATAGTCGCGCTGCATGTTGTTGCCGCGCCCGGCGATCGGCGCCACCGACAGGCTGTGGCGCGAATAGGGATAGCCGCCCAGGAAGCCGCGGGTGTTGCCCATGACGAACTGGCCTTCGTACGAGGCCACCGACGCGCCGTCGGTATTGGTGATGCGCGCGTCGACCTCGCGGGCCGCGCGCTCGGCGCGCAGCGCCAGCTCGGCCGCCTCTTCGGTGGTGACCGGCCACGGATAGTGCAGGCCCAGGTCCGGGAACTCGGTGGCGAGCAGGTCGGCGTCTGGCAGGCCGGCGGCCGGATCGGCCGCGGTATGGCGGGCGATGTGCCAGGCGGCCTCGACCGTTTCGCGCAGGGCCTGCTCGGAGAAATCGGAGGTCGAGGCCGAGCCGCGGCTCTGGCCGGCGTAGACGGTCAGGTCGAGCGAGCGGTCGCGCGTCTGTTCGACCGTCTCGATGTCGTTCTTGCGCACGGAAACCGACAGCCCCAGGCTTTCGGAGACTTCGGCCGCGGCGTCGCTGGCGCCGGCTTGGCGGGCATAGGCGAGCACCTGCTCGACCAGTTCGGAGAATCGCGCGTGGTTGGCCGCGATCGGCAAGGAGTTTGAAGAATTGACCATTGCTGTCCAGTTTGCTGAGACGGTTATCATAGCCAAGTCCGTCTCTACGCAGTTTCCCATGAGTTCCCATTCCCAAGAACCCGTCGGCGAAGAAAATTTCGACGATTCCGACTACGACCGCCCCAGCAAATCCCAGGTCAAGCGCGAAATGCACGCGCTGCTGGACCTCGGCAAGGAGCTGGTCGAACTCTCGCCCGAACGGCTGCGCCAGCTGCCGCTCGAAGAACGGCTGTACGAGGCGATCCGCGAGGCGCAGCGCACCACCGGCCGCGAAGGCCGCCGGCGCCAGATCCACTTCGTGGGCAAGCTGATGCGCAGCGCGCCGGCCGAGGCCATCCGCGCCCAGCTGGATACCTGGCGCAATGGCTCGCGCGAGGAAACCGCCGCCATGCACCGCCTGGAGGCGCTGCGCGAGCGGCTGCTCAAGGACGACGACGCCCTGACCGCCGTGCTGCAGCGCAACCCCGAGGCCGACATCCAGCACCTGCGCGCGCTGATCCGCGCCGCCCGCAAGGAAGCGGCGGCCAACGCCACCCTGTCGCAGGGGCAGGAGCCGCAGCGCAAACAGTACCGGGCCCTGTTCCAGGCCCTCAAGAACCTTTCGGCCTGAGCCGCCCCGACCCATGACCGCCCACACCGATCTCCTGGACTGCATCGAACTCGAAACCGCGCCCAATCCCACGCATGCCGTGATCTGGCTGCATGGACTGGGCGCCGACGGCAACGATTTCGTGCCCATCGTGCCCGAACTGCGGCTCGACGGCGCCGCCGTGCGCTTCGTGTTCCCCAACGCCCCCGTGCAGCCGGTCACCATCAACGGCGGCATGGCGATGCGCTCGTGGTACGACATCCTGGTCACGGACCTGGTGCGCCGCGAGGACGCCGCCGGCATCCGCGCCTCGGAGGCCGCGGTGCGGGCCCTGATCGCGCGCGAGAACGAGCGCGGCATTCCCACGTCGAAGATCGTGCTGGCCGGCTTTTCGCAAGGCTGCGCCATGACCCTGCACACCGGATTGCGGCTGGACCGGCAACTGGCCGGCATGGTGGGCCTGTCCGGCTATCTGCCGCTGGTCGACAGCGCCGCCGCCGAACGCCATCCGGCCAACGCGGCCACGCCCATCTTCCTGGCCCACGGCCTGTACGACCCGGTCGTCGCGCCCGAGCGCGCCGACGCCTCGCGCGCGCACCTGCAGGCGCTGGGCTACGACGTGCGCTGGCATACCTACCCCATGCCGCACTCGGTCTGCCTGGAAGAAGTCGCCGACATCGGCGCCTTCTTGCGGGAAGTGCTGCGTTGAACCAGAACTGTATACAGTAAGAAATACCGTTCCGTCCCTCCATCGAGAGACGTAGACGGTTTCCATAGAGGAAAACGCTAATCCCAAACCACTTGTGGGCCCGGCATTTTTGAATATAGTATCCAAAATGTAGTCAGGCCTACATCAGTAGCGGTCCCAGGCCTTCCTGTTTCATCCCTCTACCCCGTATGGCCATGTGCCGACTCCGGGCATGGCTGTCAGAACGCAGGAGGAAGTGTCCGTGAAATCCCCATCCTCGCCTTTCGCGCGCCGGCTGCTTGCCGCCGGCATGCTGGCCGGCCTGCTCGGGTCCGGCCTGGCCGCGGCCCAGCCGCTGAATCCGCCGGTCAAAGTCCGCTACGAAGAAGTGGTGCGTTCCATCCTGTACGTGCCCAAGTACGTGGCCCTCTCGCAGGGCTATTTCAAGGATGCCGGGCTGGACGTCGCGATGAAGACGTCGCAGGGCACCGACAAGGGCATGACCGCCCTGCTCTCGGGCAGCGCCGACATCGTGCTGATCGGCCCGGAAGCGTCGATCTACGTGCAGAACAGCGAGTCGCCGGTCAAGCCCAAGATATTCGCCGGCCTGACCGCCACCGACGGTTTTTTCCTGCTGTCGCGCAAGCCCATCGACAAGTTCGACTGGTCGATGGTCAAGGGCAAGGAAATCATCGGCTTCCGGCAAGGGTCCAACCCGCTGGTCTTCCTGGAGACCGTGCTGCGCAAGCACGGCATCGATCCGCACAAGGACGTCAAGCTGCTGAACCAGATCGGCATTCCGGCGCGCGCCGGCGCCTGGATGGCCGGCCAGGGCGAGTACGGCATCTTTCTTGAACCCGAAGCGGGCGAGCTGGTGCGCAACGGCAAGGGCCATATCGTGGCCTCGGTCGGGCACGAAGTCGGCCAGGTCGACTACACCGTGTTCACCTCCACCGAAAAATACATCCGCGACAACCCCAAGGTGATCCAGGCCTGGACCAACGTGGTGGCGCGCGCCGAGAAATATGTGCAGGACACGCCGGCGGCCACGCTGGCGCCGCAGATCGCCAGCTTCTTCCCGGGGCTGGAGCAGCAGGGCATCATCGACGCCATCGAGCGCTACAAGCAGTACCAGATCTGGAAGACCACGCCGCTGGTGACGCCCGAAGCCATGAACCAGCTGCAGGACATGCTGATCGCCAGCGCGGTGATGAAGGACGCGGCGCGCGTCAAGTACGAGGACGTGGTGATGCCCGAATTCGCCAGGCAGGCCAAGCCATGAGCGCGGTCGTGCACAACCTGATGCCGGCGCCCGCCGCGGCCAAGATCGAACTGCGCGAAGTCAGCCTGAGCTACTTCACGCCCGAGGGCGAGACCGAAGCCTTGTCCAAGGTGTCGTTCTCGCTCGCGCCGGGCGAGTTCGTCAGCCTGATCGGCCAGAGCGGCTGCGGCAAGAGCACGCTGCTGTCGCTGATCGCCGGGCTGATCCCGCCGACTTCGGGCGCCGTGCTGGTCGACGGGACGCCGGTCACGCGGCCTTCGCCGCGCATCGGCTACATGCTGCAGCAGGACTATCTCTTCGAGTGGCGCACCATCCTGGACAATGTCATGCTGGGCGCCGAGATCCAGGGCCGGCGCGACGCCCGCAACGAGGCGCGCGCCGTGCACCTGCTGGAGAAATGCGGGCTGGGCGCGTTCCTGGAACACACGCCGCGCCAGCTGTCGGGCGGCATGCGCCAGCGCGCCGCGCTGGCGCGCACACTGGTGACCGAGCCCGACGTCATCCTGCTCGACGAGCCGTTCTCGGCGCTGGACTCGCAGACGCGCCTGGCGATCTCGGACGAAGTGGTGGACATCCTGCGCCGCGAGAACAAGACCGTGGTGCTGGTGACGCACGACATCGGCGAAGCCATCGCCATGACCGACCGCGTCATCGTGCTGTCGCGCCGCCCCGGCCGGCTCAAGAGCCAGTACCGCATCAACTACGCCGAGCCGCGCCCGACGCCGTTCCAGGCGCGTTCGCGGCCGGAGTTCAACACCTATTTCGAGCAACTCTGGGAAGAGCTCGACGTACACGTGGAGGGGTAACCATGACCGCGCCTGCCGCCAACACGCTCGCCCTGCGCCCCGCGCATGCGCCCAGCGAGAAATACCTGGAATTCCTGCGCCGCGACCGGCGCCGCAAACACCATGTGCGCCTGGCCCAGCTGACGCTGCTGGTGCTGTTCCTGTGCGCGTGGGAAATCCTGCCGCGCATGCATGTCCTCAATCCGCTGCTGACCAGCTATCCCAGCGCGCTGTGGCCCACCTTCTTCGAGCTGTGGAACCACGGCAACCTGCCGCGCCACATCGCCGCCACGGTCATGGCCACGCTGGTCGGCTTCGGCCTGAGCATGCTGATCGGCGTGGCCGTGGCGGCGGCGCTGTGGTGGTCGGACTTTCTCTACAAGGTGACCGATCCGTTCCTGGTGGTGGCCAACGCCATGCCCAAGATCGCCTTCGTGCCGATCTTCTACCTGTGGCTGGGATCCGACTACGCTGTCTACGGCATGGCGGTGGCGATCGCGGTGTTCGTCACCATCATGGTGGTCTACGCGGGCTTTCGCGGCGTCGATCCGAACAAGATGAAACTGGCCTACACCTTCGGCGCCTCGCGCTGGCAGGTGCTGACCAAGGTCATCCTGCCCGGCAGCGTACCCACGCTGATCGCCGCCGTGAAGATGAACATCGGGCTGGCCCTGGTTGGCGTGATCGTGGGCGAATTCCAGTCCGCCGACCTCGGCCTGGGCTTCCTGATCATGAACGGCAGCCAGATCTTCAAGCTGAACATCGTCATGACCGCCATCACCATCCTGGCGCTGATCTCCAGCGTCATGTACCTGGCGATCTATCGCCTGGAAGCGGCCGTTGCGCGCCGCTACGCCTGAGGAGCACCCTGACCATGGAATTTCCCCAATGGGTCGTCGACCGCGTACTGGCGCGCCAGGGCTGTCTGCATCCCTACGATAGCCTGCCCGGCCCGCGCACCGCCGCCGTCGTCATCGACATGCAGCGCTACTTCACCCTGCCCGGCTACCAGGGAGAATGCGCGGCCGCGCGCGCCATCGTGCAGCCCATCAACCGGCTGTGCGCCGCGGTGCGCGCCGCCGGCGGCGCCGTGGTCTGGGTGCAGACCGCCTCCGACCATGCCGATTCGTTCTGGCCGCACCACCATGGCGTCATGCTGACGCCCGAACGCAGCAAGCGCCGGCTCGAGACGCTCAAGCGCGACAGCGAGGGCTACGCGCTGCACCCGGACATGGATGCCCGCCCCGAAGACGTGCGGGTGACCAAGCGCTTCTACAGCGCCATGGCGCCCGGCTCGTCGGAGCTCGAACCGCTGCTGCGCGGCCGCGGCATCGACACGCTGCTGATCGCCGGCACGGTCACCAATGTCTGCTGCGAATCGACCGCCCGCGACGCGATGATGCGCGACTTCCGCACCATCATGGTCGACGACGCCCTGGCGGCGGTCACGCCCGCCGAGCACGAGCACGCGCTGCACGGCTGGATGCTGTTCTTCGGCGATGTGCTGTCGGTGGACGAGGCCGGCGCCAGGCTGGCCGCGGCGCAGGAGGCGCGCCGCACCGCCTGAGCCGGCGCCGCTCAGCCGTTTACCTGGTACAGCTGTATCAGGTTGCCGCAGGTGTCGGAAAAGATGGCGATCGTGGCCGGGCCGGCGGGCGTGGGGTCGATCGTGAACGCCACGCCGCGGTCCTTGAGCCGCCGCGCCTCGGCATGGATATCCGCGCTTTCGAACGCGGTGACCGGTATCCCGTCCTTGCGCAGGGCAGCCTGGTAGGCGCTCGCGG
The DNA here is from genome assembly GCF_002119705.1 of Bordetella genomosp. 6. Taxonomy (NCBI): domain Bacteria; kingdom Pseudomonadati; phylum Pseudomonadota; class Betaproteobacteria; order Burkholderiales; family Alcaligenaceae; genus Bordetella; species Bordetella genomosp. 6. The sequence goes on along the minus strand of NZ_CP021107.1, from coordinate 661,607 downwards.
CGGGATGCCCGTTCGGCTCCAGCACCAGTTCGAGGTCGTCGGGCCCTTCCGGCGAAACCACGGTGATCCAGCGCGCCGCGCCGGCCGGGATATCGTGCTTCTTCTCGAATCCCAGCACGTCGGTATAGAAACGCAGCGCCTTGTCCTGGTCGTCGACAAAGATGCTGTTCAGTCTGATTCGCATGGGTCGCCTCCGTGACCGGTTTTCCCATGCGCCGGCGCCGCTCGCGCCCGGCGCGTGGGTCCGTCCATTCTAGCGCCGCGTCCGCGCCGTGCTCAGAACTCTTCCAGGAAGCGCATGCGGAACCGCCGTCCCTTGATATTGCTGTTGGACAGGCGCGCAAAGGCCTGCTTGGCGACCTGGCGGTCCAGCGCCACATAGGCGTTGAATTCGGTGATGTTGATCTTGCCAACCTGCTCGAACACCAGCCCGCCATCGCCGGTCAGGGCGCCCAGCAGGTCGCCGGGGCGCAGCTTGTCCTTCTTGCCGCCCTGTATGCACAGGGTGATCATGGGCGCGCGCAGGGGACGGTCGGACTTGGGCCGCAGCGACTTGAGATCGGCCCACTTCAGCGGCGCGCCCTGGTATTGCTCGATCAGGTTGGCCCAGCGCATTTCCTCGGGCGAGCACAGGCTCAGGGCCAGCCCTTTCTGGTCGCCGCGGCCGCTGCGGCCGATGCGGTGCACGTGGACCTCGGTGTCCTTGGTCACGTCCACGTTGATGACCGCGCCCAGGTTCTGGATGTCCAGTCCGCGAGCGGCCACGTCGGTGGCGACCAGCACGGCGCAGCTCTGGTTGGCGAACTGGATCAGGATTTCGTCGCGCTCGCGCTGCTCCAGGTCGCCGTTGAGCGCCTGGGCGCTGATGCCCTGGGCGCGCAAGCGTTCGACCAGATCGTGGCTGCGGATCTTGGTGTTGCAGAATGCCAGCGTGGACGCCGGCCGGAAATGGGCCAGCAGCGTCGCCACGGCATCCAGCCTTTGGTCTTCGTCGACTTCGTAGAAGAATTGCTCGATGCGGCTGGCGTCATGCTGGGCCTCTACCTTGATCTCGGCCGGATTGCGCAGGAAGCGCGCGCTCAGCTTGCGGATGTTGTCGGGATAGGTGGCCGAGAACAGCAGGGTCTGCCGCCTGGCCGGGCAATGCGAGGCAATGGCGGCGATGTCGTCGTAGAACCCCATGTCCACCATGCGGTCGGCCTCGTCCAGCACCAGCGTGTTCAGCGTCGACAAATCCAGGCTGCCGCGCGCCAGGTGGTCCTGGATGCGGCCGGGCGTGCCCACCACCAGATGCGTGCCGCGCGCCAGCGATTCGGCCTGGGGACGCGCGGCGGCGCCGCCGCACAGCGTCAGCACCTTGACGTTGGGGATCAGGCGGGCCAGCCGGCGCAGCTCCTGGGCCACTTGGTCGGCCAGTTCGCGGGTAGGACAGAGCACCAGCGCCTGCGGCGCCAGGCGGTCGACGTCCAGGTTCTGCAGCACCCCCAGGCCGAATGCCGCGGTCTTGCCGCTGCCGGTCTTGGCTTGCGCGATCAGGTCGCGGCCTTCCAGGATGAGCGGCAGGCTTTGCGCCTGGATCGGCGTCATCTGTTCGAAGCCCAGGCCTTGCAGGTTGTCGAGCAAGGCGGGCAGAAGGGGCAGGGAGGAAAAGGACGTGTTGGTCACAATAAGGCGGATCGCAGGGGATCGCGAAAGACAGGATCGACCGACAGTGTATGCCGATGCGCCCCGCCTGCCGCATCCGACGGCGCCGGCCTGCCCGGCCCGGCGCCGTCGCGAGCGGCCCGCGCGCCCTCAGGTCATGAACATCACCGCCGCCACGGTGGAGACGATCAGGCCCAGCACCACCGGCCCGAACAGCTTGCGCACCAGCTCCAGCACGGGCACGCGGGCAAAGCCCGCCACCGCGATCAGCGACGACCAGGCCACCAGGGTGCCGCCGCCGGTCCAGATCGCGCCCATCTGGCCGACCGCGGCCAGGGTGGCGGCGTCCGCGCCGGCGGTCGCGCCCAGCGCGCCGGACAAGGCGCCGGTCAGCGGCAGCCCGGAGAAGCCCGAGCCGTCGATGCCGGTAATGACGCCGACGATGAGCACGCCGAAGGCGACGACCAGGTGGCTGCTGGGAATCCAGCTCTGCGCGGCCTGCAGCAGGTCGAACAGCAGATTGGGCGCATGGCCCGGCTCGACGCCGAGGATGCCGGCGGCCTGGTCGGGCGCGCCGAGGAAGAAGAAGCCGGCGATGGGCAGCACCGAGCCCATGGCCTTGAACGCGAAGACAAAGCCATCGGTGACATGGTCGGCGGCCGTGTTGAGGAAATCGCGTCCGGGCACGCCCACGGCGGTGGCGGCCACCATCAGCAGCGCCGCGGCGCCGCCCACCAGGGCCGCCGCTTCGCCGCCGCGCAGCGGCGGCAGCGAGGGAAACAGCCGCGGCGCCACCATGACCAGCACCACCAGCAGGAAGACCAGCGGCGTGACGATGGCGAACAGGCGCGACCAGCCTTGCTTGCCCAGCGGCACCGAGCCGCTGTCGTAATCGACGGCGGCGGCCAGTTCGCCCTTGTCCATGGTGCCCGACTCTTCGATCGACTCCGGCACGACCACGGCGCGGCGCTGCCAGGCATCGAGCAGCGCTTCGCTGGGCGCCTGGATCTGCCGGCGCATGCCGACGTAGGCCAGCACGAGCGCGACGATGCCGGTCACCAGCGACAGGATCAGCGTGCGTTCGGCAACCAGGGCGGTGGCCACGCCGGCGGCCTTGGCGCTGATGCCGGGCGCGACGCCGATGACATAGTCGGACGACAGGGCCATGCCCTGCCCGGCGATGGCGATGGCACAGGCCGCGCCCAGCGGCGGCAGGCCGGCTGCGATGGCCGCGGGCAGCAGGATGGCGGCCACCAGCGGCACGGCCGGGGTCGGCCAGAAGAACAGCGAGATGAGATAGGTGGCCAGCGCCAGCACGACGAATGCGATATGGCCATTGGTCATGACGGCCCGGAAGGGCTGCACCATGCGCACGTCCGAGCCCAGCGTCTTGAGCGCGTTGAGCAGGGCTGTCATGAATGCGATGACCAGGAATATGTTGAAGAGCTCCTTGGCCGCCATGAAGCTGGCGTTGAAGACGGCCGTCACGCCGCCGACGATGCTGCCGCCGAAGGCGATGCCGACCAGCAACGTGCCCAGCAGGGATGGAACGACGACGTTGGCGCGAAAGATCATCGTGATGACGATGACGACGACGCCCAGCAGATACATCCAATGCGCCGCAGTAATGACAACTTGCTGGCCCATGACTACCCCCTGATTTGCGCTTGTTGTGCAACAAGGCCGGCGCGCGAACGGCGCCGGAGCGAATCACTACGAACGTATACTATATTCTTAAACAGCAGATTTAGACACAATGAATCAAACAAGGCGGTGCGTAATTTTATTCAGCAAAATCAATGATCTTTCTCTCATAACAGAGATGGCCAGGTAAAATTCAGCGATCAGGATTTCCCTTGTTGCGTTTTCATTGAATACGGTATACGGTTTGACTACCGACCATCGCAGGCTTGGATAATCCGCGGTCCGCGCGGATCACGACGATGACCCTAGGCAGCCAACATTCGCCGCTGTTCGCCCTGGTGCAGGAGACCCTGCGCAAACGCATCCTGAGCGGCGCCTACGCCCAGGGCGAACGCCTGGTCGAGGGCGACCTTGCCGAGGAAATGGGCGTTTCGCGCATCCCGGTGCGCGAGGCGCTACGCGCCCTGGCCGCCGCCGGCCTGGTGCGCATCGAACCCCGGCGCGGCGCCTCGGTGGCCAGCCTGTCGCCCGAGCATGCGCGCGACATCGTCGAAGTGCGCGCCACGCTCGAAGCCCTGAACGCCCGCCTGGCCGCGCAGCGCCGCAACCCCCAGCAAGTGGCCGACATGGATCGCGCCATCCGCGACGGCGCGCGCGCCTGCGAGCGCGGCGACACCGCCGCCCTGGTGGAACAGAACCGGTATTTCCATGAATTGCTGGGCGGCGTGAGCACCAACGCCGTGCTGCAGGACCTGATGCGCTCGCTGCGCGACCGCACCGCCCTGCTGTTCGCCCGCAACAGCGTGACACGCGCGGCCGACATCCTGGACGAACACGCGGGCATCCTGCAGGCCGTCACCGCCGGCGATGCCGACCTCGCCAGCCTGCTGGCGGCGCGCCACGTACACAACGCGGCCCAGTGGTATTTCGAACAGCCGGCCGACCGCAAGACGGTGGCGGCCGGCATCGGCTAGGCCGCCGCGTCCGGCTCGCGCAGCTGCAGCCAGACGCGCCGCATGGTCGGATCTTCGGGATCGGCGTCGTTGGTAAACCCCAGCCGCGTCATCAGCGTCAGCATCGGCCGGTTGGTCGACAGCACCAGCCCGTCTATGTATTCCAGCCCCTGCTCGCGCGCCGCGTCGATGAGCGCGCTCATCAGCTGGCCGCCCAGCCTGCGGCGCTGCCAGTCGTCGCCGATGACCAGCGCGTACTCGGCGCCGCGCCCGTCCGGGTTGCGCAGGTAGTGCGCGAAGCCGATGATGACCTCGCGCGGGTGGCCCCGGTTGGCCGGGTTGGGCACCTGCGTGGCGGCCACCAGCGCCAGTTCGCGGTGATAGTCCACCTGGGTATAGCGCGCCACCATGCGCGGCGTCAGCTCGCGCATCATCGAGACGAAGCGCATGTAGCGCGAACGCTCGGACAGGCCGCGGATGAACTCCTGCAGCGGCTCGCCGTCCTCGGGCCGGATCGGGCGGATGACCCAGGGCGTGCCATCGTCGAAGCGGCGCGCCTGCACCAGGCGCGCCGGATAGGGATGGATCGCCATGTGGGCGTAGCCGCTGAGCTGCGGCGACACGGCGGCCTCGCGCTCGCACAGCACGATGCGCAGGCCGCCGGCGCGCAGCTGGGTTTCCCCGGCGTACAGGGGATCGATGTCCACCGACTCGATATCGGGCAGCTCGGACACCATCTCCGAGACCTGCACCAGCGCATGCTGCAAGGCCTCGGCGGCGACATTGGTGACTTGCGGCGCCAGCACGCGGCGCCACAGCCGGCTGCGCTCTATCAGCTGGCGCGCCAGGAAGCCATTGAGCGGCGGCAGGTCCATGCCCCGGTCGGCGCCCGACAGGACCGCGTCGGGCCCGCCCGCGCCGAAGCGGATGACCGGGCCGAAATGCGGATCGCGCCGCACGCGGATCGCCATCGGACGCGATTCGGCCTCGATCGGGCGCACGCCCAGCGGGCCTTCGCGCAGCGGCACATAGAAGGCATCGAGCAGCGCGCGCGCCTCGATGGAGTCCAGTTCGCGCCGCCCTTGCGCGCGCGCCTGCGCCATGATGGCGCGCGCGCCGGCGCTGTCGGGCAGCAGGCCGGGCGGTTCGGGCGGCTGGGTCTGCAGCAGCAATTGCTGGTTGTAGTGATGGGTGGCCAGCACGCCGAATGCGTCGGCGGCCGATTCGGGCGTGCGGAACGCCGAGGTGCCCGCATCGTCGAGCATGCGGCGCAACGGCCGCATGCCCGCGTCGCCCATGAAACAGCTGACCACCGGCTTGCGGGCGCGCGGCGCCAGCTGCGCCAGCTGGCGCGCCACCGCCGGCATGTCGGCCAGCGCATCGGGCGCAAGCAGCACCAGCACCCCGTCCACGCCGGCATCGTCGAGCAGGCAGTCCAGGATGGCCTGGATGCGCGCGGGCGTAAGCGGCGTATAGGTTATGACCGGGTTGGCGGTGGCGGCGTCGGGCTCCAGCATGTCGGCCAGCGCGCGCTGCGTGGCCGGCGACAGCTTCGCCTGGAGCACCGCGGCGTCCGGGCCGATGAGGTCCAGCGCCAGTTGCGGCGGGCCGCTGCCGTTGGAGAACAGCGCCACCCGGCGGCCGCGCGGACGCCGGTTATAGCCCAGCACCTTGACGGCCGAGAACAGCTGCACGAAGTAGCGCACCCGCACCGCCCCGGCGCGCCGCAGCGCGGCGTCGAATACGGCGTCGGCGCCGTTGGCGTCGGCGCGGCCGGCCTTGAGCACGATGACGGGCTTGACGCTGGCGGCGGCGCGCAGCGCGCTCATGAACTCGCGCGCCGACCCCACGTCCTCGATATACAGCACGATGCTGTCGGTGCGGGGATCGCTGGCCAGGTAGTCGAGCACCTGCGACAGCCCCACGACCGCTTCGTCGCCCAGCGATACCGCGATGGAAAAACCGATGTGCACGTCTTCGGCCCAATCCATCACCGCCGCCATGATGGAGCGCGACTGCGCCACCAGCGCCACCCGGCCGGCGCGCGCCAGCGACGGGTGCTGGCTGAGGTTCAGGCCGATGTGCGGGCGCTGCGCCCCGAACGAACGCGGCCCCAGCAGTTCGCAGCGGTTTTCGGCCGCCCAGGCGCGGCACAGCGCCTGGGTGCCGCGCGGATACGGGTCGGGCAGCTCATGGGGCAACAGGATCACGGCGCGCGGCGCCAGGGCCGCCAGGCGCCGCAGCGTCTCGGGCAGCACGCCGGGGGCCACGCATACCAGCGCCAGGTCGGGCCGCTGTCCTTCGGCCACCCCGGCACAGGCTGTCGGCAGCTCGGGCGCCGTTCCCGGCACGGCCTGTACCACCGTGGTGCGCGCCCTCAAGGCCGCCGGCAGCACCGAGGTCACCGGCAGCAGGCGGTCGGCGATGACCACGAGCGAAGCGGGCTCGAACATCGGGGCGAGAACGTGTCGCAGCATCTGATCCCGGGCGCTAATCTAAAATAGCACCCATCGTATCAATACCGCCCGCCAACATCCATGGCGGGCGCATGTTTCGCCACTTCTTTTATGGAGATGGCGCAGTCCGCCGCAGCGGCCGCGCCCCTATGCCTTTATGACAGCCAACGCCACGCGTCCCATGCGCACCCGCTTCGCGCCCTCGCCCACCGGCTTCCTGCACCTGGGCGGCGCCCGCACCGCCCTGTTCTCCTGGGCCTTCGCGCGCCACCACCAGGGCGTGTTCGTGCTGCGCATCGAAGACACCGACGTCGAACGCTCCACGCCCGAGGCCGTGCAGGCCATCCTCGACAGCATGGACTGGCTGGGCATGCAGCCCGACGAGGGCCCGTTCTACCAGATGAAGCGCATGGACCGCTACGCCGAGGTGCTGGCCGGCATGCTGGAGGCCGGCACCGCCTACCATTGCTATTGCTCGCCAGAGGAAGTGGACGCCATGCGCGAAGCCGCCCGCGCCAAGGGCCTGAAGCCCCGCTACGACGGCACCTGGCGTCCCGAACCCGGCAAGACCCTGCCGCCGGCGCCGGCCGACCGCAAGCCCGTGATCCGCTTTCGCAACCCGCTCGACGGCGCCACCAGCTGGAACGACATGGTCAAGGGCCCGATCAGCTTCGACAACGGCGAGCTCGACGACCTGATCATCGCGCGCCCGGACGGCACGCCCACCTACAACTTCTGCGTGGTGGTCGACGACTGGGACATGGGCATCACCCATGTGCTGCGCGGCGACGACCACGTCAACAACACGCCGCGCCAGATCAACATCCTGCGCGCGCTGGGCGCCACCCTGCCCGAGTACGGCCATGTCCCGATGATCCTCGGGCCGGACGGCGAAAAGCTGTCCAAGCGGCACGGCGCGGTCAATGTCATGGAATACGACGCCCAGGGTTACCTGCCCGAAGCCATGGTCAACTACCTGGCCCGGCTGGGCTGGAGCCACGGCGACGACGAATTGTTCACGCGCGAACAGCTGGTCGAGTGGTTCGACACCCGCCACCTGTCGAAGTCGGCCTCGCAATGGGACCCGAAGAAGCTGAACTGGGTCAACGCCCACTACATCAAGGGCATGGACAACGCCGAGCTGGCCGGCCGGGTCGCGCCGCGCGTCGAACGCCGCGGCGGCAAGCCGCAGGCCGCCGACCTGCCGGCCATCATGGGGCTGCTGAAAGACCGCGCCGAAACCCTGGAGCAACTGGCCGAGGACGCCATGCTGTTCTGCGGCGAATACCAGCCCGCCCCCGCCGAGCTGGCTGCCCAGCACCTGACGGAAACGGCGCGCGCCGCCCTGGCCGACTTCGCCGCGCGCGCACGCGACACCGAATGGAACCGCGCCGCCATCTCCGCCCTGATCAAGGCCGTGCTGGCCGATCGCGGCCTGAAGATGCCGCAGCTGGGCATTCCGCTGCGCGTCGCGGTGACGGGCCGGGCCCAGACCCCGGCGGTCGACGCCGTGCTGGAATTGCTGGGCAAGGAAACCGTGCTGGCGCGCCTGCAGGCGCTCTGACGCCTAGGCCGCCCGCGCCGCCTGCGCCACCTGCGCGGCGGCGTGGCGGCGCAGCGCCCAGGCGAATCCGCAACCCAGCAGCGGCAGCAGCAGCGCGGTCATGCCGAACAGCATGGCGGCGCCGGCCGCATCCACCACCAGGCCGGCCAGGGCCACGCCGGCCGCCTGGCCCATGAACAGGCACGACGCGAACCAGGCCACCGCGGTGCCGCGCGCGGCCGGCACCATCTGCGTGGCGTTGGTCTGCAAGGTGGCATGCAGCAGGTAGTAGCCGAATCCGGCCAGCACGCCGGCGGGCAGGCTCCACAGCCACTGCGGCCCGAGCCAATAGCACAGGAACGCCACGCTCAGCACCAGGCCGCCTGCCAGCGCCAGCCCGCGCTCGCCCAGCCGCCTGAGCACAGGCCCGGCCACCAGCGTGTAGAGCAGGCCGCCCAACGCATAGGACGCCACCAGCGCGCCGGCGGCGGTCAGCGAAATGCCGAAGCGCGCGTGCAGGTAGGACGGCGCGAAGGCCAGAGTGCCGAACACCAGCAGCCCCTCGAAAAACACCGTGGCCAGCACGACACGCGCCCACGGCGTGCCCAGCACCAGGCGCGCCTGGGCCACGAATCCGGTACGCGCCGCGCCGGCCGCGCCCGCCTGGCCGCTGGCCGCCTGGCGGCGCAGTTCACGGTACAGCAGCGTGCCCACCACCAGGTAGATCGCCACCAGGACCGCGAACGCCCAGCGCCAGCCCACCGTGTCGGCGAACAGGCCGCCCACCAGCTGACCTGCCGCCATGCCCAGGATGGTGCCGGTCAGGAAGCGCGCCAGCGTGGCCTGGCGCCGCTCGTAGGGCACGTTGTCGCCGATCCAGGCCATCGATAGCGGGACCACGCCGGCGCCGGCCGCGCCCGACAGCGCCCGCGCCGCCACCAGCGCGTCCAGGGAGCCGGCCAGCACGGCCGCGGCGCTGCCCAGCGCACAGGCGAAAGTGGCGATGCACACCACGCGGTACTTGCCGTAACGATCGCCCAGCGGGCCGAAGAACATCTGCAGCACGCCGTACGCGATGGCGAACGCCGTCACCGCATAGGCGGCCTGTCCCGTCGTGGTGGCGAAATCCGCCGCCAGCTGGGGCAGCATGGGGTCGCAGATGCGAAAAGCAGTGGAACTGGCGAAGGCGGCCAGCGCCAGCAGCAGGATGGCTCGACTTTCGGACGACAACGACATGGCGGGTAGCGGCGGCAACGTGGGAAGTTCGCCACCTTACCCGAATGACGCGCCGCTGGCGACAGCCCTCAATCGGGCAGGCGGTAGCCGGCCTGCATGCGGCGGGCCGTGACGGCCTGCCCGTTGCTCTTGAGTTCGCGCAGCGTCAGCTTGCCGCCGTCGACCTTCTCGACGCGGTAGCGGTTCTGGTAGATGGGATCGGACGCATCGACGGGCTCGCCGTTCGATTGCGTGGTCTGCATGGTGTAGATGCCATCGGCCACATGCCAGCAGCCGGTTTCACGCAAGGCCGGCCGGGTCTTGCGGCCAACTTTCAGTTGCGTTTCATAACGCATCGTTCCGTCGGCGGACAGCACCGTCAATGCCTGGAAGTCGCCGGCAAAACCGCGCTGGCGCGATACCGAATACCAGGTTCCCACCATCGGATCGCCGGCCCTGGCCGGCGTGCATGCCACCGCCTTGGGCGCCTCGGGCGCCGCGCGCGGCGCGGTGGCGGCAGACTCCTTGCGAGCGGCGCAGCCGCCCAGCATCAGCGCCACGCCCAGGGCGCCGACCAGCGATATAGACACACGACTCATGACTTCCTCGGAACCACGCAACATCAACACGACAGCGCCGCTTGCAGGACTGCCGGCGCGGCGACAGCACGCACTCTAAAGAGCGGCGACGGACAAAGCAATGGCGCGCGGCGCCTTGTGCAATTGCGCAACAGTTACACCGTGTCCAGATGCTTCCGGCGCCGTATCCAAGAGGCCATGTCCATATGGCGAGGCGGCGCGCCTACAACGGCAGCCGGACCTCGTGCTTGAGTTCGCGCAGCACCACGATGGTGCGGGTCTGGCGGATGCCGGGCAGGTTGAACAGGAAACGATGCAGGAAGCGGTCATAGGCCTCGGGGCTCTCGACCAGGATCTTCAACAGGAAATCCGAATCGCCGGTCACGGCATAGCATTCGAGGATCTCCGGCGCGTCGCGCACCGAACGCTCGAAGGTTTCCACCGTGCCGGCCGAATGCCGCTCCAGGCTGATCTGCGCGAACATGCACCCCTGCAGGCCCACCTTGCCGCGGTCGACCTGCGCGCTGTAGCCGGTGATGACCTTGTTGGCCTCCAGCGCCTTGACGCGCCGCCAGACCGGCGCGGCCGACAAGCCCACCGTGTCGGACAGTTGCTGCGCCGAGGCGCGCCCATCCTCCTGCAGCGCCTTCAGAATCCCGATATCGGTCTTGTCCATCGCCTTGCCCCCTGTTTTCGCAAAAAACGAAATGTTTGTTTCGCATTATAGGGATTACACGATCCGAAAACGCAATGAATGCCGGACTCCACGCACCTATCATGGTCGAAAGAACTGGAGCAGACGCCATGGACGGCACCCCGGCGGTCGACCCGCACATCGACCTCGACTATCAACTCGGCGACAACCTCACCCGCGCCAGCGGGCGGGTGTTCCTGACGGGCACGCAGGCGCTGGTGCGCATGCTGCTGACGCAACGCCGGCTCGACCGCGACCGCGGCCTGAACACCGCCGGTTTCGTCTCCGGGTACCGCGGCTCGCCGCTGGGCGGCGTCGACATGGCCATGTGGAAGGCCAAGCAGGCGCTGGCGGACAACCAGGTCAGCTTCCTGCCCGCCATCAATGAAGACATGGCGGCCACCACCGTCATGGGCACGCAACAGGCCGGCGTGCGCGCCGACCGCAAGGTCGATGGCGTGTTCGCCATGTGGTACGGCAAGGGCCCCGGCGTGGATCGCGCCGGCGACGCGCTGCACCACGGCAACGCGGCGGGCGCCTCGCGCCATGGCGGCGTGCTGGTGGTGGTCGGCGACGACCATACCGCCGTTTCCTCCTCCATCCCCCACGCCAGCGAGGCATCGCTGATCGGCTGGCACATGCCCGTGGTGCATCCGGCCTCGATCGAAGAATACGAAACGTTCGCGCTCTGGGGCTGGGCGCTGTCGCGCTACAGCGGCGCATGGGTGGCGTTCAAGGCGGTCTCGGAAACCGTGGAGTGCGGCCAGTCGTTCGTGCTCGAGCCGCCGGCCGCCTACGAAATGCCCGAGGACCCGGAACTGCCCGCCGAACAGCTGGAATACACCGCGCGCGACTTCCTGTCGCCGGCGGTCGAGCTGCGCATGCACCGCCGGCTGCGCGCGGTGCGCGCGTTCGCGCGCCGCCATTCGCTGGACCGGCTGGTCTGCGCGGCCCCAAGCGCCACGCTGGGCATCGTCACGGTGGGCAAGGCCCACCTGGACGCCATGGAGGCCCTGCAGCGGCTGGGCGTGGACACCGTCGGCGCCCGGGCGCCCGTACGCATCTACAAGCCCGGCCTGACCTGGCCGCTGGACGGGCCGCGCCTGATCGAATTCGCGCAAGGCCTGCGGCACATCCTGGTCATCGAGGAAAAAGGCACGGTCGTCGAAAGCCAGATCAAGGATCTGCTGTTCAACCTGCCGCACCGTCCCAGCGTGGCCGGCAAGACCGGGCTGGACGGCGCCGAGCTGATTCCCGCCGCCGGGCAATTGCGGCCGTCGCTGCTGGCCGCCCCGCTGGCCGCGTGGCTGCGCCGCGCCGGCCACATGCCGGGCGGCACGGCGCCCGAAGCGTTCGCCTGCCCCGCGCCGCTTTCCAACGACGCCGACGGCATGCGCCGGCGTCCCTACTTCTGTTCGGGCTGTCCGCACAGCACCTCCACCAAGGTGCCCGCAGGCAGCCAGGCGCTGGCCGGCGTGGGCTGCCATTACATGGCCGCCTGGATGGACCGCGACACCGGCGGCCTGACCCAGATGGGCGGCGAAGGCGCCGACTGGATCGGCCTGTCTCCCTATATAGAGATGCCGCACGTGTTCCAGAACATGGGCGAAGGCACCTATTACCACTCGGGCTACCTGGCGATCCGCCAGGCCGTGGCCGCGCGCGCCAACATCACCTACAAGATCCTGTTCAACGACGCCGTGGCCATGACCGGCGGCCAGCCGGTCGACGGCCCGATATCGGTGCCGCAGATCTGCCAGCAGTTGCGCGGCGAGAACGTGGCGCGCATCGTCGTCACCACCGACGAGCCGGAGAAATACCGCGGCGTGGCCCTGGGCGCCGGCATCGCGGTGCACCACCGCCGCGACCTGGACGCCGTGCAGCGCGAACTGCGCGCCACGCCGGGCGTCACCGTGCTGATCCACGACCAGACCTGCGCGGCCGAGAAGCGCCGGCGCCGCAAGAAGAACCAGTTCCCGGATCCGCCGCGCCGCCTGCTGATCAACAGCGCCGTCTGCGAGGGTTGCGGCGATTGCGGCGTACAGTCGAATTGCCTGTCGGTGGTGCCGCTGGAGACCCCTTACGGGCGCAAGCGCGCCATCGACCAGTCCAGCTGCAACAAGGACTATTCGTGCGTGGAGGGATTCTGCCCCAGCTTCGTCTCGGTCATGGGCGGCAAGCCGCGCAAGAGCGCCGCGCCGGCCGCCGACCACGAGCGCCTGCGCGCCCGCATCGCGCTGCTGCCCGAGCCGCGCCCGGCGCCGCTGGACGCGCCGTACCGGCTGCTGGTCGCCGGCATGGGCGGCACCGGCGTGATCACCATCGGCGCCATCGTCTCCATGGCCGCGCACCTGCAAGGCCTGTCGGCCGCCGTGCTGGATCTCACCGGCCTGGCGCAGAAAGGCGGCACCGTGGTCAGCCACATCCGCCTGGCGCCGTCCGGCACGGCCGCCGGCCCGGTACGGCTGGACTGGCAGCAGGCCGACGCCGCCATCCTGTGCGATCCGGTGGCCGCCGTCGCGCCCGATTCGCTGGGCGCGCTGCGCCGCGACCATACCCGCACCACCGTCAATACCTATGTGGCGCCGGTATCTGACTTCACCCGCGACCCCGACGCGCCGCTGCGCGCCGACGCCCTGCTGGCCAAGATCCGCCACGCCGCCGGCGAGCACGTCGCGGCGCTGGACGCGCACGCGGCGGCGCAGGCCCTGTTCGGCGACAGCATCCTGTCGAACATGTTCATGCTCGGCCATGCCTGGCAACGCGGCGACGTGCCGCTCACGCTGGCCGCGCTGGCGCGCGCCATCGAATTGAACGGCGTGGCCGTGGCGGCCAACCGCGCCGCGTTCGACGCCGGAAGGCTGGCGGCCCACGAGCCGCAATCCCTGGAGCAGGCGCTGCGCCCGGCCGCCCAGGTCGTGCAGCTGCACATTCCCGAGTCGTTCGAGCGCGCCGTCGAACGCCGCGTCGCCGACCTGACCGCCTACCAGGACGCCGCGTACGCGCGGGATTTCCGCGATCTGGTCGAACAGGTGGCCGCGCGCGAACGCGAGCTGGCGCCGACCGCCCGCACGCCGCGCCTGGCCATGGCGGTGGCGCGCGGCCTGTTCAAGCTGATGGCGTACAAGGACGAATACGAAGTGGCGCGGCTCTACACCAGCGCTGCCTTTCGCGCCCAGCTCGACAGCCAGTTCGAGGGCGACTACAGCCTGCGCTTTCACCTGGCCCCGCCGCTGCTGGCCCGCAAGGACCCGCGCACCGGCGCGCCGCGCAAGATCACGCTGGGCCCCCGCACCCTGACCCTGATGAAAGGCCTGGCGCGCCTGAAGGGACTGCGCGGCACCTGGTTCGACCCGTTCGGCCACACCGCCGAGCGGCGCATGGAGCGCGCGCTGGTGGCCGAGTACCGCGCCATGGTCGGCCAACTGCTGGCCGGCCTGAGCGCCGACAAGCTGGCGCAAGCGGCTACAATCGCCGCCCTTGCCGAAACCGTGCGCGGCTATGGCCACGTCAAAGCGGCCAGCGTGCGGAAATATCGCGACGAACTGGAACGGCAACTGCGGCGCTACCAGGAACCATCCGGCTCCCCAGACGTTTCCCTGCGCAAAACCGCATAGACGCTCATTCAGAGCGGTCACTTCGGCGGGCGCGCCTTGCAGGGCGCGCCCGCCGCATTTGGTAACAACTAAAATTGAACTTGTATCGCTCAGTGTCTTGTCCCGGACCCGGACGCTCACTAGAATTAGTGCCATACGAGGGGGTGGTACACTACATCTTGTGGTCGCTAAAGACGCTGGACCCACCGGCCACGCACCCCGGACCATGCGTCCACGCGTAGCGATTCCCCTCACACCGAATACTTTTGCACCCGGCCAGGCCGCCCGCCTGGCCTTCCTCTACGCTTTTTCGCACAGGAGCTTCCATGCAGACTACGATCGCCTCTGTGACCCGGCCCACGGCCGTGCCGCCCTCCCAATCCGAGACCTCCACCGATCCCAACAGCGGCCAATGGGCCAGCTACAACATCATCCGCCGCAACGGCTCGGTGGTGGGGTTCGAGCCCAGCAAGATCGCCATCGCCATGACCAAGGCGTTCCTGGCCGTCAACGGCGGCCAGGGCGCGGCCTCCGCGCGCGTGCGCGAGCTGGTCGAACAGCTGACCGCGCAAGCGGTCAACGCGCTGGTGCGCAACCGCCCCGCCGGCGGCACCTTCCATATCGAAGACGTGCAGGACCAGGTTGAACTGGCCCTGATGCGCTCGGGCGAGCACGACGTGGCCCGCGCCTACGTGCTGTACCGCGAGCGCCGCGCCCAGGAGCGCGCCGCCGCCGCCGAAGTGCTCGAGAAGCGCTCGCCGGCCGCCGCCCAGGAGCCGGCCCTCAACGTGGTCGACAACGGCGTGCGCCGCCCGCTCGACCTGGCCGCGCTGCGCGCCACCATCGAAGCCGCCGGCGAAGGCCTGACGCAATACACGGACACCGAGGCCATCCTGAAGGAAACGGTCAAGAACCTCTACGACGGCGTTCCGGTCGACGAAGTGTTCAAGTCCGCCATCCTGGCCGCGCGCGCGCTGGTCGAAAAGGACCCGGCGTACAGCCAGGTCACCGCCCGCCTGCTGCTGCATACGATCCGCAAGGAAGTGCTGGGCGAGGAAGTGTCGCAGGCCGACATGGCCACCCGCTACGCGGAATACTTCCCCACCTTCATCCAGCGCGGCATCGAAGGCGGCCTGCTCGACGCCAAGCTGGCCGAATACGACCTGGAGCGCGTGGCCAAGGCCCTGGACGGCCGCCGCGACCTGCAGTTCGGCTACCTGGGCCTGCAGACCCTGTACGACCGCTACTTCCTGCACGTGCGCGGCACGCGCATCGAGCTGCCGCAGGTGTTCTTCATGCGCGTGGCCATGGGGCTGGCCCTGCGCGAGGCCGATCGCGAAGCGCGCGCCATCGAGTTCTATGAAATCCTGTCGTCGTTCGACTTCATGAGCTCGACCCCGACGCTGTTCAACTCCGGCACCCTGCACTCGCAGCTGTCGTCGTGCTACCTGACCACGGTGTCCGACGACCTCGAAGGCATCTACGACGCCATCAAGGAAAACGCGCTGCTGGCCAAGTACGCCGGCGGCCTGGGCAACGACTGGACGCCCGTGCGCGCGCTGCGCAGCCACATCAAGGGCACCAATGGCGAGAGCCAGGGCGTGGTGCCGTTCCTCAAGGTGGTCAACGACACCGCCGTCGCGGTCAACCAGGGCGGCAAGCGCAAGGGCGCGGTGTGCACGTACCTGGAAACGTGGCACCTGGACATCGAGGAATTCCTCGAACTGCGCAAGAACACCGGCGACGAGCGCCGCCGCACCCACGACATGAACACGGCGAACTGGATTCCCGACCTGTTCATGAAGCGCGTGATGGAAAACGGCGAATGGACGCTGTTCTCGCCCTCCGACTGCCCCGACCTGCACGACAAGTACGGCAAGGCCTTCGAACAGGCCTATGCGAGCTACGAAGCCAAGGTCGCCAGCGGCGAGCTGAAGCTGTTCAAGAAAATGCCGGCCGTCTCGCTGTGGCGCAAGATGCTGTCGATGCTGTTCGAAACCGGCCACCCGTGGATCACCTTCAAGGATCCGTGCAACATCCGCTCGCCGCAGCAGCACGTGGGCGTGGTGCACAGCTCGAACCTGTGCACCGAGATCACGCTGAACACCAACGCCACCGAAATCGCGGTGTGCAACCTGGGCTCCGTGAACCTGGTGGCGCACATGAAGCCCGGCGCCAACGGCGGCTACGAGCTCGACCACGACAAGCTCAAGCGCACCATCGGCGTGGCCATGCGCATGCTCGACAACGTGATCGACATCAACTACTACGCGGTCGACAAGGCGCGCAACTCCAACGAGCGCCATCGCCCGGTGGGCATGGGCATCATGGGCTTCCAGGATTGCCTGCACATGATGCGCGTGCCGTACGCGTCGCGGGAAGCCATCGACTTCGCGGATCGCTCGATGGAAGCGGTGTGCTATCACGCATATTCGGCATCGAGCGAACTCGCGCAAGAGCGCGGCCGCTACCAGTCGTATGAAGGTTCGCTGTGGTCGCGCGGCATCCTGCCGCAAGACACGCTTGCGATGCTGCGCGAAGAGCGCGGCGGCAATGTCGACGTCGATGATTCGAGCACGCTGGACTGGGATGCGTTGCGTTCACGCATCAAAGAACACGGCATGCGCAATTCGAACTGCATCGCAATCGCCCCAACTGCGACGATTTCCAATATCATTGGTGTATCTGCGTGCATCGAACCCACTTTCCAGAACTTGTACGTCAAATCGAATCTCTCCGGCGAGTTCACGGTCGTTAACGATTATCTCGTGCGTGACCTGAAGAAACTCGGTCTCTGGGACGAAGTCATGGTCGCCGACCTCAAGTACTTCGACGGCAGCCTGTCCCGTATCGATCGCGTACCTTCCGAACTTCGCAAACTCTACGCCACCGCGTTCGAAGTCGAACCGAGCTGGCTGGTGGAGTGCGCCTCGCGCCGCCAGAAGTGGATCGATCAGGCCCAGTCGCTCAACATCTACATGGCGGGCGCATCGGGCAAGAAGCTGGACGACACCTACAAGCTGGCGTGGCAGCGTGGCCTGAAGACCACTTACTACCTGCGCACCCTCGGCGCCACCAGCGCCGAGAAGTCGACGGGCCGCGGCGGCGAGCTGAACGCCGTCAGCGCCGGCGACCACGGCGCGGGCCAGGCCGTATCCGCAGCACCCGTTTTGCCGGAACCCGAAATCGTCGGGGCGGTTTGCACCATGCGGCCGGGCGACCCCGGCTTCGAAGAGTGCGAAGCCTGCCAATAACCGCCACCGGAGAATTCGATCATGCTTAATTGGGAAGAAGAGAACATCGCCACCAAACCCGCCACCTCGCCCGCGCCCGCGGGCGGGCGGGAAGACGCGCCCGCCGTGCGGGCCGCGACCGGCGTGTTCGGCGACGCAGCCCTGCCTACGCCCACCGCCCCCCAGCACGCAGCCAGCCTGGCGTCCTCGGACGCCACCGCCGGCCGCGTGAAGGTGGCCGACAAGCGCGTCATCAACGGCGAGACCGACGTCAACCAGTTGGTGCCGTTCAAGTACAAGTGGGCCTGGGAAAAATACCTGGCCACCTGCGCCAACCACTGGATGCCGCAGGAAATCAACATGTCGCGCGACATCGCCCTCTGGAAGAACCCCAACGGGCTCACCGAGGACGAACGCCGTATCGTCAAGCGCAACCTGGGCTTCTTCGTGACGGCCGACTCGCTGGCCGCCAACAACATCGTGCTGGGCACCTACCGCCACATCACGGCGCCCGAGTGCCGCCAGTTCCTGCTGCGCCAGGCATTCGAAGAAGCCATACACACCCACGCTTATCAGTACATCGTCGAAAGCCTGGACCTGGACGAAGCCGAGATCTTCAACGCCTATAACGAAGTTCCGTCCATCCGCGCCAAGGATGAGTTCCTGATTCCGTTCATCGACGCGATCGCGGACCCGAACTTCCATACCGGCACGCCCGAAGCCGATCAGAAACTGCTTAAGTCGCTGATCGTCTTTGCGTGCCTGATGGAAGGCCTGTTCTTCTATGTCGGGTTTACGCAGATCCTGGCGCTGGGCCGCCAGAACAAGATGACCGGCGCCGCCGAGCAGTACATGTACATCCTGCGCGATGAATCCATGCACTGCAATTTCGGCATCGACCTGATCAACACCATCAAGCTGGAGAATCCGCATTTGTGGACGCCGGAGTTCCGCGAAGAAATCCGCGAACTCTTCCGCAAAGCGGTCGAACTCGAATACGCTTACGCCGAAGACACGATGCCGCGCGGCGTGCTGGGCCTGAACGCCCCCATGTTCAAGTCCTACCTGCGCTTCATCGCCAATCGCCGTTGCCAGCAGATCGGTATCGAACCGCTGTTCCCCCAGGAAGAAAACCCCTTCCCGTGGATGGCGGAAATGATCGACCTTAAGAAGGAACGCAACTTTTTTGAAACTCGCGTGATCGAATACCAGACCGGCGGTACGTTGAGCTGGGAATAAGCGTTCATGCCGCTTGCCTGCGCCGGTCGCAGGCAAGCCGGATGTGCCCCGGTGGCTGGTGTTCTGACACGTAGAACGTAGCGGTAGGCGACCTCTGGCGAGGCCGCCTATCGGCGCCATTTGAAATGGCTCGCGCCGACGAGGTTGCGGGGGCCATATCAAATGGCTGTGCTGAATTCATTAGCGCAAGCCGCAGTAGCTGTCGCCAGTCAGGGACAGCGGCATGCGCCGATGAATAGCCCGGGTGCAATCCGCCTGTTTTGGGGGTTGCCACACGGGTTTAAGTTCTGGGACCCCTGAACCTAAGGAGCATAACCATGGCAACTGCCAAGAAGGCCGCCAAGAAGGCGGTTAAGAAACCCGCAGCGAAGAAGGCTGCCGCCAAGAAGGCCACTCCGGCCAAGAAAGCTGCGGTCAAGAAAGTCGCTGTGAAGAAGGTCGCCGCCAAGAAACCGGCGGTGAAGAAGGTCGCCGCGAAGAAGCCGGCAGCCAAGAAGGTCGCCAAGAAAGCGGTAGCCAAGAAGGCCGTCGCCAAGAAACCCGCGGCCAAGAAAGTCGCCAAGAAGGCTGTAGCCAAGAAGGCCGTGGCGAAGAAAGCCGTAGCCAAGAAAGCGGTAGCCAAGAAGGCCGTCGCCAAGAAGGCTGTAGCCAAAAAGGCCGTAGCCAAGAAAGCGGTTGCCAAGAAGGCCGTCGCCAAGAAGGCCGTAGCCAAGAAGGCGGTTGCCAAGAAAGCCGTCGCCAAGAAGGCGGTAGCCAAGAAGGCCGTCGCCAAGAAGGCGCCTGCCAAGAAGGCTGCTGCCAAGAAGGCGCCCGCCAAAAAGGCTGCCGCGGCCAAGAAGCCTGCCGCCAAGAAGCCCGCCGCGAAAAAGCCGGCTGCCAAGAAGGCTGCGCCCAAGAAGCCCGCGACGCCTCCTTCGACCGCTGCCGCTCCGGGCGCGAAGACTGCGCTGAACCCCGCTGCGTCGTGGCCGTTCCCGACGGGCGGCCGTCCGTAACGGACCTCTTCGCCAGTTAGCAGTACCTTAAGCCGCCTGGCTTCGCCAGGCGGCTTTTTCCATCCCGCGCCTATGCCCGCGCTCACGGCCCGCGCTATCTTTTGGCGCCCGCCATGCGACAATAAAAGCCGTTATTGTTTGGCGACTGCCCTCATGCTCGGCGACATCATCCGCTTTCTGCTTGAAATCACCTTCACATTGTTCGGCGCGGCCCTGATCCTGCGGGCCTGGATCCATGCCGTGCGCCTGCATCCCTTCAATCCGCTGGCACGCGCCATCTACCAGGGGACCAACTGGCTGGTGCTGCCGCTGCGCCGCGTCATACCAGCCACGGGCTCGATAGACTGGACCAGCCTGATAGCGGCCTGGGTGGCGGCGCTGTTCTACCTCATCCTGGTCTGGCTGAGCGCCGTGGGCGCCTTGCCGCCGGCCAGCGCCCTGCCCTCGGCCATGGGCTCGGCGCTGCTGATGGTCCTGAAATGGACGCTGAACCTGATGGTGTGGATGACGCTGATCCAGGCGGTGCTGTCGTGGGTCAACCCGCTGTCGCCGCTCATGCCCTTGCTGCAGACGCTCACCGCGCCGCTGCTCGACCCCATCCGGCGCATCCTGCCGCGCACCGCCATCGACTTCTCGCCGCTGGTGCTGCTGATCGGCGCGCAGATCCTGCTGATGATGGTGGCGCGCCTGGCCTACGGCATATTCGGCGTCTGAAACGAAACTACGCGGCCGCTGGAATCGCCGCGTAGATTTCCAGCAGTTTCTTGCGGTCTATCTTGTGGTTGTTCGATACGGGCAGATCCGGACAGGCCACCAGTTCCGACGGCACCATATAGGACGGCAGCCGCTGCGCCAGTTGCGCTTTCCATTGCTGCAGCGCCGCGGGCAACTGGAAGCTGGCCTGCTCCATCGTGCGTTGCGCCACGAACCCGATCACCCGCACCGCGGTGCCGTCGGGCCGGCGCAGTACGGCGCAGGCGCCGCCCGCCACGCCCGGCAGGGCGTGCAGGGCCGCATCGATTTCGGCCAGTTCGACGCGGTAGCCGTTGAGCTTGATCTGGTCGTCCATGCGGCCGCGGCAAAACAGCAAGCCATCCTCGCGCATCCGTCCCAGGTCGCCGGTACGAAAGCCGCGGCGCCCGTCATGATGCACGAACAGCTTGGCCCGGTTGAGATCGGGGCGGTTGAGATAGCCGCGCATGACGTGATCGCCGACGATGCAGATTTCATCGTGCTCGACGAACAGCAGGCTGGCGGGCTTGGCGTAGCCGACCGGCAGAGGGTCGTGCTCGGCCAGCACCGCATCGTCGACGAGCAGCGCGGTCGTCGCCACCGTGGCCTCGGTCGGGCCGTACGTGTTGAGGATCGCGGCCTCGGGGAAGCGCTGGCGCAGCTTGCGCGCCAGCGCCACGGGCAGCGGTTCGCCGCAGAACAGGAATGTGCGCAGCGCCCGCAGCTGCTGCGGCGCGAAATCGCGGTTGATCAGTTGCTGGTGGGCGAACGACGGCGTCGACACCCAGACCGACACGCCGGATCCGGCCAGGCGCGCCAGCCACTGCTGCGGCGCGGCGATCTGCTCGCGCGCATTCAGTACGCAGGCGCCGCCGGCAGCCAGGGTGCCGAATACCTCGTACATGGACAGATCGAAACTGAAAGGCGCCTGGTTCATGAATACGGGCGACTCGCCCAGCGCGAGGCCGTCGCGCAGCCAATCGCCGAGCAAGGCCACGCTCTCGCGCCCGATCTGTACGCCCTTGGGATCGCCCGTGCTGCCCGAGGTGAACATGACGTAGGCCAGGCCGCGCTCGGCCAGCGCGGCGGGCTCGGCCGCGCCAGGCCGGAAGACATCCGCCCGCGTGTCGTACACCGCGGCGGCGCGCACGATATCCACGATGCGGCGCACGCGCTCGGCCGGGTAGATGGTATCGACGGGCACGAACGGCGCGCCGGCCAGCAAGGCCCCCGCCATGGCGACGAAGAAGGCGGCCTCCTTGTGGCCGTGGATCACCACCGGCACGTCCGGCCCGATACCGTGGGCGCGCGCCCGCGCCGCCCACTGGCCGGCCTCCTCCCGCAATGCCCGCCAGGTCAGGACGCGATCGCTGCCGACGACGGCGTTGGCCTGCTCGTCGCGGGCATCGGAAACGAATTCGGAACTGCGTAGATCGAAATGCATGCCGCGTGCTCCCGGCGATCAGATAGGACTGCGGCCGCTGAACACGTACAGCGCCAGCGCCGCCAGGATGAGCGTGAGCGCCCGCCCGGCCCATTGCACCGGCCGGCGCGCCAGGAACGCCTGCAGCGCCGGCCGCGTGCGCGCATGCTGCACCAGCAGGTTGTGCCCCACCGAATAGGCGCCGAACATCAGGCCGCTGACCACGTAATGCAGGGCCAGGCCGTTCCATACGCCCATGGCCAGCAGGGTGGCGAGAATGCCGATGTTCTGCGCGGCCAGCCGGTGGCGGCCGAAGAACGCCGTCTTGCTGAGCGCCTTGTAGATCGGCATGAACACCACATCGCGCAGCCACTCGGACAGGCTGATATGCCAGCGGCGCCAGAAATCCTGCGGATTGGCGCTGGCCAGCGGATTGCGGAAATTGACGGGCAAGGTAAAGCCGAACAGCATGCCCACGCCTATCGCCATGCTGCTGTACCCGGCAAAGTCGAAGAACAGGTAGAAACTGTAGAGGCTGGCGTTCAGCGCCACGCCGGTCAGCGAGTAATCGTGCGCATCCAGGGTATTCAGGCCATAGCGCCAGATCGCCTCGGCCACGCCGAATTTCTGGATCACGCCGAAAATCAGCAATTCGAGGCCGGCCAGCCAGGTGTCCAGCGTCACGCCTTCATAGCCGCGCTTCAGGTCCGCCTGGAAGTTGCGCCAGCGGTACATGGGCCCGGCCAGCAGCGTCAGCGGGAAGAACAGATAGATGAAGTAGTCCAGCGGCGAAATGCGCTCATTGCGGGGCGCGAACAGCAGCACGTCGACAGCCCGGAAGGTGGCGAACGACAGCCCCAGCATACCGGTCATGGTGGTGATGCCGCACTTGAGCAGCAACAAGGGCGCCATCGTCAGCAGCACCGCCGCCCAGGTGGGCAGGTAGCCGCGCCGCATCGCCCACAGCGCGGCGCTGGCCACCGCCAGCAACCCCAGCGGCTGGTACGGCCTGGCCCAGAACACCGCCAGCCAGACCGCCAGGCACAGCGCGCCGATCAGGTGGCGATAGCCCAGGCGCCAGGGCAATCCGAGCGAGCGGTACAACAGCAGGCCCAGGCCGCCGAACAGCGCGCCGCCGAAGAAAGCAAAACTGCCGAACAGTTCCATGGCCGTCTCAGAACTGCTGGTACTGGAACTCGACCTTGATCGGTCCGCCGCTGCCCGTGGTGGGCTGCGCCTGCAGCACGAACACCAGGATCAGGCCCAGGTACAGGCACAAATGCCAGAAGAAGCGCTTCATCGGGAAAAGAACTCCGCAATGCCCCGGTCGGCGATGGCCCAGCCCAGTTCGGCCAGGTGCATGTCGTCGCGCACCATGCCGGGCTGGAACGGCACGCTGTACATATCCAGGCAGCCCATGCCGTAGCGCGCGCACATGCCCTTGATGGCGTCGGCCACCGGGTCGAAGCGCTCGACATCGAGGATCAGCTTGGGATTGAAGGGCTGGATCACGAAATAGGCGCGCACCTTGCGCCGTTGCAGCAGCGCCATCACGCGGGCCAGGTCGCCCAGCTCGGGCCGCGTCATCGGCGGCATCTCCGGAAACTCATTGCGCGCCGGCGAGTTCAGCGGCGCCAGGTATTGCCGGTAATAATCGTCGCGCACATCGTAGGGGTTGTGCCCGCCCAGCTCCGCCTCGATACCGCGCGCCTGGCCCAGCAGGTCGTGCCAGCGCCCCGCATCCAGGCGGGCCGCCGCGGGCCAGCTCACATACTTGTGCGCCGGCACGGCCAGGGGGCTGCGCGGCCGGTCGGGCGCGCGCTCGCCGCGGCTGTTCCACCACAGCGCGATCTTGTCCTTGAGCTCGGCCACCTGGCCGTTGGCGATCAGCCAGAGCAGCCCCCAGTTGGCGTTGTCGGCGATCCAGTCCTGCATCTGCTCGCGCGTGGCGGGCTTGTCCCACAGGCGGTCCCAGACCGGTCCCGTGACGTGCTCGGCGAAGGCCGAGCGCGGCAGCTGCCCGCCCGAGGCGAACCAGGCCGGCGACACCATGATCACCAGGCGCGTATTGGGCGTGAGGGAATCGGCCACCGCCTCCAGCACGCTGACGATGCCATACGACTGGAACATGGCGTGGCCATACGCCAGGGTCGGCACCTTCAGTTCCTGCGGGAAGAATCGATAGGGCACGAAGCGCAGGTCGTGGCTGGACAGCTCGGACGAACCCAGCACGACCAGGGTGCCGTCGGCCAGCGCATTGCCCAGCCGGTTCAGGTTGACGTTCTGCGTGCCCCAGTCCGGGCCGAGATTGGGCAGGTAGTTGTCGCGCGCCGACGCGACGCTGGAATGCGGATGCACCAGCGCGCTGAGCGCGCCATCGGCGCCCCAGTACAGGCCCAGCGACAGCGCGACGGCGCTTGCCATCGCGGCCAGGTGGGACAGCAGGCGGCTATTGCGAATTGGCAGCGACATAGCCGGCAAGCGTGCGGACCGACTGTAGGTGTTCGGCGATTTCAGGCGCCGGAATGCTGCACCCGTACTCGGACTCGACGGCCAGCGTGATGTCGACCGCGGCCAGCGAGTCGACCAGGCCGGAGGAGATCAGGGCGGTGTCGGGAGCGACTTTCTTGAGGATGATCGACTCGACGATGTCGGCGATCCGGGTGTGCAGTTCTTGCTCGGTATGCATGGCTGGTCAGTGTGCAGGTTGCCTCGTCAGGCATGTACACCCCGCCCCCAGAGTTTCGAGCGCGACTATACTTTCCGGATTCTGACGGCCGCCTGAAAAAACATCGGCGGTCACAAAAATCCCCTTCCCGGGTGACTGTCCCCGCAGGGTGACAGGCACCCGCTGACTCCTCGCCTGTCCCCCGCCGACTCCCGGCCCACCACCGCAAAAAAAACGCCCGCATGCAGCGGGCGTTTTGCCGGAGCCGGTGGCGATCAATACGGCGTCACGCGGGTCGGGCCCGCGCCACTGATGACCTGCACACGCTGGCCCACGCTGATGGGCACGTCGGCTTCCTGCGCCACGACGCGGGTTTCGCCGTTGTCCAGGCGCACCGTGATTTCGTAGCCGGAAGACTTGCCCGCGCGGTTCTCGATGGCGTTGCCGGCCAGCGCGCCAAGAATGACGCCGCCCACCGTGGCGATGGTGCGGCCGGTGCCGCCGCCGACGGCATTGCCGGCCACGCCCCCCAGCGCACCGCCAGCCACCATGCCGACGCCGCTGGCCTTGTCGTTCTGGATGGTGATCGGACGCACGCCGGTGACCGTGCCGGTGCGCACGATCTGCTCGCGCTGCGCCTGGCCGTACGTGTACACCCCACTCGATGCGCTGGGATTGGCGCAACCGGCCAGAATGGCCACCGAGCCGGCCACCGCGGCTACCGCCAGCAGGCGGCGGGCGCGCCCGGCAACTACAGAGGGGGAATGCATATAGTTCATTGAAGCTCCTCGATCGGACTTACCGATGATCCTCGATCATACTCTGCCCCCGGATTTTGCTGGCCGGGTGAGCGAAACAGGGTGCTACTGACACTGCCTCCATGTTACAAATAGACATGTCCGCAACGCACTGGTTGGATCGCCCGCCGCGGCCAGGGTTCCCCTGCCCGGCTCAGTCCGGCAGGCCGATGCCGTAGCTCGCGCGCATCAGGGCGTCGATCTCGCTGCGCGACGGCGCATGGTTCTGCGGGCCGCGCGAGGCGATCTTGATCGCGCCCATGAGGTTGCCCAGGCGGCAGCTGTCCGCCCAGCCCCAACCGCTGGTCAGCCCATACAGCAGGCCGGCGCGATGCGCATCGCCACAGCCGGTGGGATCGACGACCGCCTGCGCCTGCACCGGCGCCACCTCGATGGTCTGCCCGCCGGTCATCACCGTGGCGCCGTGCGCGCCGCGCGTGACCACCGCGGCGCGCAACCCGCCGGCGATCTCGGCCAGGCTGCGGCCGGTGCGCTGCTCGACCACGCCGGCCTCGTAGTCGTTGACGGTCAGCGCCTGGGCCAGCTTGAGCATGCGCTCCAGGTCCGCGCCGTCGAACAGCGGCATGGCCTGCCCGAGGTCGAAGATGAACGGGATGCCGCGCGCGTGGAGACGCTCGGCGTGGGCGAACATGCCGGCCTTGGAGTCCGGCGCGATGATGGCCCAGGCGGCCTGCGCGTCGCTCAAGTCGTTGCCCGAGGAAAACTCCATCGCCCCGGGGTGGAAGGCCGCGATCTGGTTGTCTTCGAGGTCGGTGGTGATGAAGCACTGCGCGGTGAACGTGCCGGGCACGACCTGGATGCGCGATACGTCGATGCCCAGTCCGGACAGGCGCGCCAGGTATTCGCCGGCGTCCTCGCCCACCGTCGCCACCGGCACCGGCTGGCCGCCCAGCAGCTTGAGGTTGTAGGCAATGTTGCCGGCGCAGCCGCCGTATTCCTTGCGCATAGCGGGCACCAGGAACGAAACGCTCAATGACTGAATGCGCTCGGCCAGGATATGTTCTTTGAAACGGCCTTCGAACACGGCGATCGTGTCGAATGCCATCGAGCCGCATACAAGTACGGGAGCCGTCATGCTGGAGTCCTTCATGGGAAGAATTTATCGAGTTGGTAGCCGTTGACCTGCAGCCCGGACACTTCGATCGGGATGGCGAGGTTGATCTCGCCGCCGGCCGCGAACGCGGGCCCGGCCTGCGAGGGCAGGTAATCCTGGGGCAGAATGATCTTGCGCGCCACGACGGTATCGGAGATATCGGTCAGGTCGAGCACCAGCGCCGGCCATTCCTGGGGCCGGTCGTAGCGGTTGCGCAGCACGACGTTCAGAGTGAGGCGGGAGCGGACGTCGTCGCCCTGCGCGGCGCCGGCGGCCGGCCGCAGCGACGATGACGTGATGGAGATGCGTTCGATGCGGCGCGCGTGGTCCACGCTGCATTGCAGCGGCACGCAGGCCTGTTCGAGCACCGGCCGCAGGGCCGGCGCGGCCCCGGCGATGGCGCCGCGATAGACGTAGACCAGTTGCGCGGCCAGCGCCAGTACGCCCAGCACGCAGGCGTAGGCCCACAGGCGCCGCACCAGCTGGCGCGCCTGGGTGCGGTCATCGTCGAGGAACTCGGGCGGCGTGCGGCCGCTGTCGACGGCGTTGGAGTAGCGGGTACGGACCTCGCCCGGCACCTGTACCGCATCCTCGGCGTCGGCCTCATCGGCGGCCGCGCGGCCGATCCGGAACGCCGGCTCCCGGTCGTCGTGCGCCGCAGCGCGCGGCAATATCGGACGCCAGCCGGCCTCTTCGGGCTCGGGGCGCGGCGCGGCGTCCCAGTCGGCCTCGTCCTCGGGCGCGCCATCGGCCATCGCGTCGGGTTCGTCTTCGTCCGCGGGCGGAACGTCGCCGCGCTGCATGTCGGCGCGGCCGCGCAGCACGGCCGGCGGCGGCTGCGTGGCCGGGACCGGCGCCACGGGCTCGGGCGCCGCGCGGTGGGTGTACGGCGGATCGAAGGGCGGATCGGACGGCGGCGCGGACACGACCGGCGGCGCCGCGGCCTGCGTCGCGCCGGCATCGGGCGCCGGAACCAGGCAGGCCCGGCCATCGAACACCGTGGCGCATTCGCCGCAGCGCACCAGCCCGTTGCGCACGCGCAGTTGGTCGGCCACCACCCTGAAGGCGGCGCCGCACTGCGGGCAACGGGTGGTCAGCGCCATGGGACGGCCTCCTGCCCGCGGCCGCTCAGGCCTTTACGCCATGCAGGCAGACCCAGCCGTCGCGTTCGCGCCAGACGGACATGGTCAGCCAGGGCGCATAGGCCGCGGCCACTTCGTCGGCCTGGCGTTCGAGCACGCCCGAGAGCACCAGATGGCCGCCCGGCGCGACGCGCCCGGCCAGCATGGGGGCCAGCACCTTGAGCGGATTGGAAAGGATATTCGCCACCACGACCTGGAACTCGCCAGCCGGCAGCGCATCGGGCAGCATGGCCTGCAGGCGCGCCTGGTTGACCTCGGCGTTGTCGATGGTGGACTGCACGGCCTGCGGATCGATGTCCACCGCCACGGTCTCGCCCGCGCCCAGCTTGCGCGCGGCGATGGCCAGGATGCCCGAGCCGCAGCCGTAGTCCAGCAAGCGCGCGCCGGCGGGCAGCTCGGCTTCCAGCCAGGCCAGGCACAAGTGGGTGGTGGGATGGCTGCCGGTGCCGAACGCCAGGCCCGGATCGAGTTCGATGTGGATCGCGTCGCGCGCGGCATCGGGCACCAGGCCCGGCACGGCGGGATCGTCGCGGTGCCAGCTGGGCACGATCCAGAGCCGCTCGGAAATCGGAATGGGGCCGAACTGCGACTGGGTCAGGCGCACCCAGTCGGCGTCCGGCACCTCGCGCAGGGACCAGCCGTGCGCCAGCGCCGGATCCAGTCCGGCGGCGGCGATGGCCTGTTCGAGGATCTGCGCCGGGTCGGCGCCATCGGGCAGCAAGGCCACCACGCAATTGCGGTCCCAGGCCTGGACCTGCGGCTCGGTGCCCGGCTCGCCGAACAGCGGCCGCTCGGCCTCGGTGCCGAGGTCGGCGTCCTCGACCGAGACGGACAGCACGCCGGCTTCCAGCAGCGCATCGGACAGCGCGTCGGCCTGCGCTTCGCGGCAATTTAGGACCAGTTCACGCATGGCTAGGATTTCCGTGAATCAGGGCCGCTGCGCCAGTTTGTGCTCCAGGTAATGGATGCTGGTGCCGCCCTCGATGAAGCGCGCATCCTGCAGCAGCTCGCGGTGCAGCGGGATGTTGGTGGAAATGCCCTCGACCACCATCTCGGACAGGGCGATGCGCATGCGCGCCAGCGCCTGTTCGCGCGTGTCGCCATAGGTGATGACCTTGGCGATCATCGAGTCGTAGTTGGGCGGAACGAAGTAGCCGTTGAAGGCGTGCGAATCGATGCGCACGCCGGGGCCGCCCGGCACATGCCAGTTGGTGATGCGGCCCGGGCTGGGCACGAAACGGAACGGATCCTCGGCGTTGATCCGGCATTCCAGGGCATGGCCCTTGAACTGGATGTCGCGCTGGCGCAGCGTGAACTTCTCGCCGGCGGCGATCAGGATCTGCTGCTGGACCACGTCCACGCCGGTGATCAGTTCGGTGACCGGGTGCTCGACCTGGATGCGGGTGTTCATTTCGATGAAATAGAACTCGCCGTTCTCGTACAGGAACTCGAACGTGCCCGCTCCGCGGTAGCCCATCTTGCGGCACGCATCGGCGCAACGATCGCCGATGCGCTCGATCAGCCGGCGCGGAATGCCGGGCGCCGGCGCTTCTTCGATGACTTTCTGGTGGCGCCGCTGCATCGAGCAGTCGCGCTCGCCCAGCCACACGGCGTTGCGGCCGCCGTCGGCCAGCACCTGGATCTCCACGTGGCGCGGATTCTCCAGGAATTTCTCCATGTAGACTTCGGGGTTGTTGAACGCCGCGCCGGCTTCCGAACGCGTCATGTTGACCGCGTTCAGCAGCGCCGCTTCGGTGTACACCACGCGCATGCCGCGCCCGCCGCCGCCGCCGGAGGCCTTGATGATGACCGGATAGCCCACTTCGCGCGCGGTGCGCAGGATCTCCTGCGGATCGTCCGGCAAGGCGCCCTCCGACCCCGGCACGACCGGCACGCCGGCTTCGATCATGGCGCGCTTGGCGCTGACCTTGTCGCCCATCTGGCGGATGGTTTCGGGACGCGGACCGATGAAGACGAAGCCGCTCTTTTCGACGCGCTCGGCAAAATCGGCGTTCTCGGCCAGAAAGCCGTAGCCCGGGTGGATCGCCTCGGCGTCGGTCACCTCGGCCGCCGAGATCAGGGCCGGCATGTTGAGGTAGCTCTCGCGCGACGGCGCGGGGCCGATGCAGACCGATTCGTCGGCCAGGCGCACATACTTGGCGGTGCGGTCGGCCTCGGAGTGCACGACGACGGTTTTGATGCCCAGCTCGCGGCAGGCGCGCTGGATGCGCAGGGCGATCTCGCCGCGATTGGCGATCAGGATCTTTTCAAACATGTTGACCTATCAGCCAATAATGAACAGCGGCTGGCCGTACTCGACCGGTTCGCCGTTCTCGACCAGGATTTCTTTGATCACGCCAGCCTTGTCGGCTTCGATCTCGTTGAGCAGCTTCATCGCCTCGATGATGCACAGCGGATCGCCTTCCTTGACCGACTGCCCGACATCGACGAAGGGCGCGGCGCCGGGATTGGGCGCGCGGTAGAAGGTGCCGACCATGGGCGCCTTGACCACATGGCCCTGCGGCGCGGCGGGCGCCGCCGCCTCGGCGGCGGGCGCGGCGGCGGCCGCGGGAGCGGCGGCCGGGGCGACGGCCTCGGGCACGTGATAGGCAACCGGCTGCAGGGCTTGCGAGAACTTGACGATGCGAACCTTGCCTTCGCCTTCGGTGATTTCAAGCTCGGCGATACCCGATTCAGCCACGAGGTCGATCAGGGTTTTGAGTTTTCGGAGGTCCATAGAAGCTGCTTCCCGATTGTGTTTTGGCCGCGCCCGTATTTCCGGGCCGCGTCAGATTGCTGTAGATGTGAGAGATGCCGGGGCGAGGATCAGTGGCGCGCCGCGTAGCGCAGCGCCGCCTCGTAGCCATCGGCGCCCAGGCCGGTAATCAGGCCTATCGCCAGATCGGACAGATAAGAATGCTGCCGGAATGAATCGCGCTTATACAGGTTGGACAAATGTACTTCAATAAACGGTATTGCCACCGCCGCCAGCGCATCGCGGATCGCGACGCTGGTATGCGTGTAGGCGGCCGCGTTGATGATGATGAAATCGGTGCCGTCGGCCGCCGCGGCCTGGATGCGCTCGACCAGCGCCCCTTCGTGATTGCTTTGCCACGAGGTCAGCGCCACGCCGAGCTGGCCGGCCAGCGCCGCCAAGCCCTGGTCGATCTGCGCCAGCGTCAGGCTGCCGTAGATATGGGGCTCCCGGGTGCCGAGCAGATTCAGGTTGGGGCCATGCAAAACGAGAATGCGTTGCGCCATGGAGCTTGCCAAACTGTTGGCAATACGAGCGATAAACCGCCTTTTTAACGCCAAAACGGCCTATTTGTCCAACCGAATTCAAGCCGACAGGCCCGCCACGCTGCGATCCAGATCCTCGTAGACAATCTGGCCGAGAATTTTGCGCTTCATGCTGCCATCTGCCGACAAAAGCAGCGTAAAAGGCAGGCCGCCACTGGGGTTGCCCAGGCCGCGCAGGGTATCGATGGCGCCCGCGCCCATCACCAGCAGCGGATAGGACACGGGTATTTTTTCGACGAATTTGCGCATATTGTCGGCAGTATCGACGCCGATGCCCACAAACCGCACCTGCGGATATTTTTTCTGCAGGGCGTCCAGTTCGGGCATTTCCTTGACACAGGGCGCGCACCAGGTCGCCCAGAAATTGACCACCAGCGGCTGGCCGCTCCAGTCGGCCAGCTTGCGCGGCGTGCCCTGCAGATCGGGCAGGGCGAGCTGGCGCAGCTGCGCCAGCGGGTCGCCGGCGCCCTCGGCCGGCGCGGCGGCCGGCTGCGCCGGCGGCGCGTTGCGGCGCTCGGCCAGGAAATACCCGCCGGAGGCGGCGGCCGCCGCGGCCACGCCGGCATAAAGAAAAAGACGACGATTCATGGCGCGATCATAACAACGCAGGCGCGCCGGGGATACCGGCGCGCCTCGCGCGAGCCTCTACAATGCCGCACAGGAGAACACCATGCACCTGCATATTCTTGGTATTTGCGGCACTTTCATGGGCGGGCTGGCGCTGATCGCGCGCTCGGCCGGCCACAAGGTCACCGGCTGCGACGCCGGCGTCTACCCCCCGATGAGCACCCAGCTGGCCGAGCAGGGCATCGAGCTGATCGAAGGCTTCGGCGCCGACCAGCTAGCGCTGGCCCCCGACCTGTTCGTGATCGGCAACGTGGTCAGCCGCGGCAATCCGCTGATGGAAGCCATCCTGGACAGCGGCGCCCGCTATATATCCGGCCCGCAGTGGCTGGGCGAGCACATCCTGCCCGGCGCGCACGTGCTGGCCGTGGCCGGCACCCACGGCAAGACCACCACCAGCTCCATGCTGGCCTGGATCCTGCAATGCGCGCAACGCCAGCCCAACTTCCTGATCGGCGGCGTCGCCCCCGACCTGCAGGTGTCGGCGCGCTACGCGCCCGGCGCCCACCCTTTCGTGATCGAGGCCGACGAGTACGACACGGCCTTTTTCGACAAGCGCTCGAAGTTCGTGCACTACCGGCCGCGCACCGCCATCCTGAACAACCTGGAATACGATCACGCCGACATCTTCCCCGATCTGGCCGCCATCGAGACCCAGTTCCATCACCTGGTGCGCACGGTGCCGTCCAACGGCCAGCTGGTGCTGCCGACCGACGCGCCGGCGCTCGAACGGGTGCTCGAGCGCGGTTGCTGGACTCCGGTGGCGCGTTTCGGCCCCGACGGCCAATGGCAGGCCGGCGCCCCCGATGACCAGGGCGCGTTCGAAGTGCGCGTGGATGGCCGCGATGCCGGCACGGTGCGCTGGACGCTGGGCGGCGAGCACAACCGCCGCAACGCCCTGGCGGCGCTGGCGGCGGCCCGGCACGTCGGCGTGACGCCGGCCGAGGGCATCGAGGCGCTGTCGCGCTTTGGCGGCGTCAAGCGCCGCATGGAGCTGCGCGGCACGGTCAACGGCATACGCGTCTACGACGATTTCGCGCACCACCCCACCGCGATCGCCACCACCATCGAAGGGCTGCGCCGGCAGGTGGGACCGGCCCGCATCCTGGCCGTGCTCGAGCCGCGCTCGAACACCATGAAGCTGGGAACCATGGCGGCGCGGCTGCCCGAGGCGCTGGCCGGCGCCGACCTGG
The DNA here is from genome assembly GCF_002119705.1 of Bordetella genomosp. 6. Lineage (NCBI taxonomy): Bacteria > Pseudomonadati > Pseudomonadota > Betaproteobacteria > Burkholderiales > Alcaligenaceae > Bordetella > Bordetella genomosp. 6. The sequence continues at coordinate 628,824 of NZ_CP021107.1, read as the reverse complement.
TGTTCTGCTTCGGCGACCACGTCGGCAAGCACGCGCTGGGCTGGGACCCGGCCCAGGTGCTGGCGCCGCTGGGCGAGCGCGCCGCCGGCTACGACGACCTGCAGGCGCTGGTGCGCGCGGTCGCGGCGGCGGCCCGGCCGGGCGACCATGTGCTGGTCATGAGCAATGGCGGCTTCGGCGGCGTGCACGGCAAGCTGCTCGACGCCCTGGCCCGGCCCCGCTGAAGGCGCCGCGATGCCCATCCTGTACCTGCACGGCTTCCGTTCCTCGCCCGATTCGTTCAAGGCGCGCCTGCTGGCGCAAGCCATGCACGAACGCGGCCTGGCCGACCAATGGCGATGCCCGCAATTGCCGGCCGGCCCGCGCCAGGCCGCCGAACTGGCGCTGGCGCTGGCCCGGGAACAACTGGCCGGGCAGCAGGATCCCCGCCGGCTGACGGTGATCGGCTCGTCGCTGGGCGGCTATTACGCCACCTGGCTGGCCGAGCGGCTGGGCTGCCAGGCCGTGCTGCTGAACCCGGCGGTGCAGGCGGCGCGCGATCTCGCCACCCAGGTCGGCGAGCATCGCATGTATCATTCCGACGCGCCGTTCCACTTCCTGCCCGAGTATGTCGAGGAACTGCGCGCCCTGTACGTGGATCCGATCACCCATCCCGAACGCTACTTCCTGGTGGCGGCCACCGGCGACGAGGTGCTGGACTGGCGGGAGATGCGCGACCGCTACCCCGGGTGCCGCCAGCGTATCGTGCAGGGCAGCGACCACGGCCTGTCGGACTTCCCCCGCTGGATGCCCGAGGTCCTTGAATTTGCCCTGGGCTCGCCCCACTGATTATTAATATACGGATAGGCCGCAACGTGCCGGGGCGCTCCTGACGCCGCCGCGCCCGATGGATTCTCAATATGTACGTGTTCTACGACGACGACGGCGGCTTCAAGGCCGGCAATATCCTGTCCGAGACCGACGCCAGCCTGCAGGTTGAGTCGGAGACGGGCAAGCGCAGCAAGATCAAGCGCGCCAATACCCTGTTCACCTTCGCCGCGCCGGAGCCGGCCGCGCTGATGGCCCAGGCCGCCGCGCTGGCCGAGGACATCGACCTGCAGTTCCTCTGGGAATGCGCGCCGCAGGAGGAATTCGACGCGCCCGCGCTGGCGGCCGAATACTTCGGCCACGCCCCCGGTCCGGTCGAGCAGGCCGCCCTGCTGATGCGCCTGCACGGCGCGCCGGCCTATTTCCATCGCCGCGGCAAGGGCCGCTACCGCCCGGCTCCGCCCGACATCCTGGCCGCCGCCCTGGCCGCGCTCGAGAAAAAGCGCCTGCAGGCGGAACAGCAGCAGCAATGGATCGACGAAATGGCCCAGGGCCGCCTGCCCGAGGCCATCGCCCAGGCGGCCGAATCGCTGCTGGTGCGCCCGGACAAGAATTCGATGCAATGGAAGGCGTTCGACGCCGCCTGCACCCAGCTGCAGAAGACGCCGGAGCGCCTGCTGCTGGACCTGGGCGCCTGGCCGCATCCGCTGGCGCTGCATAAGCGCCGCTTCCTGGCGGTGAATTTCCCCAAGGGCGTGGGCTTTCCGGCCATGGATGTGCCGACGATCGAGCGCGAGCTGCCGCTGGCCGAGGGCGAGATCTACTCGGTCGACGACGTCACCACCACGGAGATCGACGACGCGCTGTCGGTCAGCGCCCTGCCCGACGGCAAGATCCGGGTCGGCATCCACGTCGCCGCGCCCGGCCTGGCCATCACGCGCGGCAGCGAACACGACAAGCTGGCGCGCACCCGCCTGTCCACGGTCTACATGCCGGGCGAGAAGATCCCGATGCAGCCCGACAACGTGATCCAGGCGTTTTCGCTGGACGCCGGCCGGCCGGTGCCGGCGGTGTCGCTGTATGTCACGGCCGACCCGCGCACCGGCGCGATCGAAGCCTCGGAAACCCGCCTGGAACGCATCGTGGTGCGCGAGAACCTGCGCCACAACGACCTGGACGCACAGATTTCCGAAGCCGCACTGGCCGATCCGGACGCCCCCCTGCCTTATGGCCACTGGCTGCGGCCGCTGTGGCAGCTCGCGCAGGCGCTGGGCGCGCAGCGCGAAGCCGTGCGCGGCAAGCCCGAGAACAATACGCGGGTCGAATACAGTTTCTACCTGGACGGCAGCCCGGACGACCCCGATACCCCGGTGCGGCTGGTGCCGCGCCAGCGCAACGCGCCGCTGGACCGCATGGTGGCCGAGTACATGATCCTGGCCAACAACGTGTGGGGCGGCCTGCTGCACCAGCACGGCGTGCCGGGCATCTACCGCTCGCAGCAGGCCGGCCGGGTGCGCATGAGCACGCAGGCGCTGCCGCACGAAGCGATCGGCGTGCCCCAATACGCCTGGAGCACCTCGCCGCTGCGCCGCTATGTCGACCTGGTCAACCAGTGGCAATTGATCGCCGCCGTCGAGCACGGCGTGTCGGCGCGCCTGGTGGCGCCCTTCAAGCCGCGCGACGCCGACCTCTACGCCATCATCGGCGCCTTCGACGCGCAGTATGCCGCCTGGGCGGATTTCCAGAACGCCATGGAGCGCTACTGGTGCATGCGCTGGCTCAAGCAGCAGGGCGTCAGCCGCACGACCGCCCACGTGCTGCGCGAGGACCTGGTGCGCCTGGCCAACGCGCCGCTGGTCACGCGCGTGGGCGGCCTGCCCGAGCTGGAACGCGGCGCGGCGGTGCAGATCGACATCATGGATATGGACGAACTGGCGCTGGAGCTGGACTGCCGCTACCTGGGCCCGGCGGACTGAAGCCACGCCGCGGGCCGGTTCGCCCTAAAATGCACGGGTGCGACGCTCCGCTTCCTCCTCTTCGATCGTGACGCGCTTCTGGCGCTGGCTGGGCGCCCCCGCCCAGCACTACCTGCTGGTCGGCACGGCCATCTCGCTACTGGTGCACGCCGGCGCGCTGGCCTGGCGCTTCGCCGGGCCGGCGCCCGCGCGCCCTGAGGCCTCGGCGCTGGAAATCGTGCTGGTCAACGCCCGCACCGACAGCGCGCCGGTCACGGCGCAGGTGCTGGCGCAAAGCCAGGTCGACGGCGGCGGCAACGCCGCGCGCGGGCTGGCGGCCACGCCGCTGCCGCAGACCGGCCGCAGCGCCGAGACCATCGTGCTGGAAGCCATGCGCAAGCGCCAGGCGCAACTGGAGGCCGAGCAGGACCGGCTGCTGACGCAGCTGCAGTCGCAGGCCAGGACCGGCCAGGAACGCCAGCCGGTGCACCCATGGCCGGACGCCTCCGAGCCCGGGCTGGACCCGCGCGAGCAACCCGGCGTGATCCAGAACGCCCAGATCGCCACGCTGGCCAGCCGGGTGCAGGCCTACAACGCCCAGCCGCGCAAGGAGTTCGTCGCCCCGGCCGCCCAGGCCTCGCGCCATGCCGCCTACCTGGACGCCTGGCGCACCCGCATCGAGACCATCGGCACGCGCCACTACCCCGAAGACGCGCGCGGCCGCATCTACGGCTCGCTGCGCATCACCGTCACGGTGCGCGCCGACGGCAGCCTGGCCGATTTCGAGATCGACCAGCCCTCGCCGCACGCCGTGCTGAACCAGGCGGCGCGCCGCATCGTGCAAATGGCCGCGCCGTTCCCGCCGTTCCCGCCCGAGATGGCGCGCGACACGGACGTGCTGGTCATCACGCGCACCTGGCATTTCGTCAACGACTCCCTGGAAACGACCGCCCCATGACCCAGCCGGCCTCTCCGCCCCGCTATGCCGTCATCGGCAATCCGATCGCGCACAGCCGCTCGCCGCAGATCCACGCCATGTTCTCGGCCCAGACCGGCCGCCCGCTGCGCTACGAGCGGCTGCTGGCGCCCGTGGACGGCTTCCTGCCCACCGTGCAGGCATTCCGCGAAAGCGGCGGGCTGGGCCTGAACGTGACCGTGCCCTTCAAGCTGGAGGCCTACGCGCTGGCCGAGGCGCACCTGTCCGAGCGGGCGCGGCTCGCCGGCGCCGTCAATACCTTGTCGTGGCGCGACGGCGCCTGGCATGGCTGCAACACCGACGGGATCGGGCTGGTCAGCGACCTGCTGCGCCTGGGCGTGGCGCTGGCCGGCGCGCGGGTGTTGCTGGTGGGCGCCGGCGGCGCCGCGCGCGGCGTGCTGCAACCCCTGGCCGAGGCCGGCTGCGCCCGCATCCATATCGTCAACCGTACCGCCGCGCGCGCCGCCGAACTGGCGGCGGCCTGGCGCGCCGCGGCGCCGCGGGCCGCCACGCGGGTCAGCGCCGGCGCGCTGGCCGAGGCCGCCGAACCCGGCGGCTGGAACGTGGTCATCAACGCCACGGCCAGCGGCCTGCAGGACGCCGCGCCGGACCTGCCCGGCGGCCTGTACGCGCCCGACGCCCTGGCCTACGACATGATGTACGGCGCGCGGCCCACCGCCTTCATGCGCCAGGCCGAGGCCGACGGCGCGGCGCGCTGCGCCGACGGCCTGGGCATGCTGGTCGGCCAGGCCGCCGGCAGCTTCCATATCTGGCACGGCGTGCGGCCCGACCCCGGGCCGGTGCTGCTGGCCCTGCGCACCGAACTGCTGGCTGCGGGCTAACCGCAATCCGCCGCCCGCCCATGCCCAAGTCCACCGCGCGCCGCCTGAACTGGTTCCGGGTCATTACCGCCGTCATCATGGCGGTGCTGTGCATCGCCATCCTGTACCAATTGTGGATGTTCTCCCTGGTGGTCTGGTATGCCTACCGCGATCCGGGCAGCAGCGCCATCATGCGGCAGGAGCTGGCGCGCCTGCGCGAACGCGACCCCGAGGCCGAGCTGAAATACCAGTGGGTGCCCTACGACCGCATCAGCAATACCCTCAAGCAGGCGGTCGTGGCGTCCGAGGACGCCAACTTCACCGAGCACGACGGCGTCGAGTGGGATGCGATCCGCAAGGCCTGGGAGTACAACCAGCGGCAGGCCGAGCGCGGCCGCACCAAGATGCGCGGCGGCTCGACCATCACCCAGCAACTGGCCAAGAACCTGTTCCTGTCCGGATCGCGCAGCTACCTGCGCAAGGGCCAGGAACTGGTGCTTGCCTACATGATCGAACATGTCATGCCCAAGGAGCGCATCCTGGAGCTGTACCTGAATGTCGCGGAATGGGGCGTGGGGGTGTTCGGCGCCGAGGCGGCGGCCCGACATTATTACAATACCAGCGCGGCGCGGCTGGGGGCCGGCCAGGCGGCCAGGATGGCTGCCATGCTGCCCAATCCCCGCTACTATGACCGCCACCGCAACACCGGTTACCTGAACTCGCGCACCGCCACGCTGACACGCCGCATGCGCATGGTCGAGATTCCCTGACCAGGAGTGTGGGCCCCGGCTGCCCCGGGGCTGCGCCAACCGCCGCGTTTTTGTTAATCTGTCACGTTTCCGCGCTTCATCTGCCGCATCACCCACCATGCGTACCGCACGCCGTTATCTGGCCCGTGAAATCTACCGCTCCTGTGCAGTGGTCCTGCTGGCCCTGCTGGGGCTGTTCACGTTTTTCGCGCTGGTCGACGACCTGGACAACGTGGGCGACAAGTTCAGCATGCTGGCCCTGTTCTACATGCAGGCGCTGGCCCTGCCGACCCGGCTGTACGACCTGCTGCCGATCGGCCTGCTGATCGGCGCGATCCTGGCGCTGGCCGGCCTGGCGCAGCGCAACGAACTGGTCATCCTGCGCGTCTCCGGGGTCAGCGGCATGCGGCTGCTGGGCATGCTGTGGGTCATCACCATCCCGCTGATGATAGGCGCGACGCTGCTGTCCGAGTTCGTCACGCCGGCGGCCGAGATCAAGAGCGGCGAGGCCGACCTGACATTCCGCGGCAAGGCCGGCGGCGGGCGGCTCAACAGCGGCTACTGGTTCAAGGAACCCACCCCGCAGAACGGCACCCGCATCATCAATATCAAGACGCTGCTGGCCGACGGCCAGGTCAAGGACGTCACGCTGTACGAATTCCGCTCCGACCTGGAGATGACCGCGCTGTGGACCGCGCCCAACGGCCGGTTCAGCCGCGGCGACCTGGTGCTGACCGACGCCACCGAAACCCGCATCGACGAGCACGCCCCGTCGGCCCTGGCCGACGCCAAGCAGCCCAAGCAGCCGCCGGCGCGCGTCACCAAGGTGGCCGAGCTCAAGCTGGACACCACCCTAAGCCCCGAGCGCCTGCTGGCGCGGGTGCTCACGCCCGAACGCATGTCGGCGCTGACCCTGGTCGACTACATCGAATACCTGCGCCACAACCAGCTGCAGTATGACCGCCAGGTCGTGGCGCTGTGGCGCAAGCTGGTCTATCCGTTTACCCTGTTGGTAATGATCACCATCGCGGCGCCCATCGGCTTCATGCAGACTCGCCGCGGCGGCGTGGGCGCCAAGGTCTTCATCGGCATTCTGCTGGGCGTGGGCTTCTTCATGCTCAACCAGCTGGCGCTGAACGTCGGCATGCTCAGCCGCTGGCCGCCCTGGATCACGGCGCTGGGGCCGAATCTCGGCGCCCTGCTGCTGGCTTTCGGCGCGCTGTCGATGATGGAATACCGTCACGCCATTGCGCGTTTCATGCAACACCGCTGGCCCTGGAGAAAAGTTCCTGCATGAAAGGCAGTATCTGGACCATAGGCGACGTGCAGGGCTGCTGCGCGCCGCTCGAAGAATTGCTGGCGCACCCCGATATCGCCGGCGACACCGATAGCCGTTTCTGGTTTGCCGGCGACCTGGTCAACCGCGGCCCGCAATCGCTGGCCACGCTGCGGCGCATCATGGCCATGGGCGAGCGCTGCACGGCCGTGCTGGGCAATCACGACCTGCATCTGCTGGCGGCCTACGCGGGCGTGCGCAAGCCCTCCAAGTCCGACACGCTGGACGAAGTGCTGCAGGCGCCCGACGCCGTGGACCTGATCGACTGGCTGCGGTTCCGGCCGCTGGCCCACTACGAAGCGGGCCACCTGATGGTGCACGCCGGCGTGCTGGCCAAATGGGACGCCGCCAAGACCCTGGCGCTGGCCGGCGAGGTCGAGCAGGCCCTGCGCGGCCCGAACTGGCGCAAGGCGCTGCAGAAGATGTACGGCAACGAGCCCGCCAGCTGGAAGGACGACCATACGGGCGGCAAGCGCATGCGCGTCATCATCAATGCCCTGACCCGCATCCGCCTGTGCACCCCGTCCGGCCACATGGAGTTCGCCACCAAGGTCGCGCCGGGCGCCTGGCCGGCCGGCCTGGTGCCCTGGTTCGACGTGCCCAACCGCGCCACCCGCGACGTCACTGTCGTGTTCGGCCACTGGTCGACGCTGGGCCTGCTGATGCGTCCCGACGTCATCTGCCTGGACACCGGTTGCGTGTGGGGCGGCGCGCTGAGCGCCGTGCGCCTGCAGGACCGCAAACTCGTGCAGGTGAAATGCAAACGTTTTCAGGATCCCAACGGCGACTGAACGCCGCCGCCGCGGGCGGGCGCCCCGCCCGGTCCGGCTACAGCTCGCCGGCGATCGCGTTGCGCGCCATGTGCGAGAGCTCCAGCCGGGTCGGCTGATGCCCTTCGGCGTGCTGCGTAGGCAGAGGCTCCAGGAACACCACCTCCACCGCCAGCCCCGTCGTCCCCAATACCCGCCACAGATTGGCCACCAGGGTTTCCTCGCCGACGAACGCGGCAAAGCCGCTGCGCTGGCCCCGATGCATGAACCGCAGCGCCACCGGCTGGATATCCACGCCTTCGGCGCGCGCCGGCTCGAACAGGCTGGCGTGAAACGGGCGGGTCGAAAAGCCTTCGGTCGTGGTGCCCTCGGGAAACAGGCCCACGGCATCGCCGCGGGCGAAGCAGTCATGGATGGACTGTCCCATGGCATGCACCGCGTGGCGCTGCGTGCGGTCGATGAACAAGGTGCCCGCGCCGGCGGCCAGGTAGCCGATGACCGGCCAGGCGCGGATCTCGCTCTTGGCCACGAACGACGTCGCGCGCACCGAGTTGACCACGAAGATATCGATCCACGAGACATGGTTGGCGGCCCACAGCACGCCGCCCTGCAGGCGCGGCGCGCCGCGCACATGCACGGCAATGCCGCAAAGCCGCATCAGGCGCGCCGACCAGTACCGGTTCAGCCGGGCCCGCTGGTCCTGGCGCAGCCCACGGTACACCAGGGTCACGCACAGCAGGCCGAACAGCACCCAGGGCACCACCAGGAACACGCGAAAAACGAAGCGCAGCAGTTTCAAGCAGGGGTCTCCCAGACCGTGCGCCCCGCCACCAGGGTCGCCCGTACACGGCCGGGCAGCATCATACCCGCGAACGGCGTGTGCGCGCCGCGGCTGTGCATGGCGGCCGGCGCGGCGATCCAGTCGGCTTCCAGGTCGACCAGGCACAGGTCGGCCGGCGCGCCCGCCGCCAGTTCGCCACAGGACGGCAACGCCGCCGTGGCGGCGCGCAGGATGGCCGCCGGCGCGCTGGTGACCAGGGCCAGCGCCCGCGCCAGCGGCACGCGTTCGCGCTGCGCCCATTTCAGGGTCAGCGACAACAACAGCTCCAGGCCGCTGGCGCCCGCCTCGGCCTCGGCGAACGGCAGCAGCTTGCCGGTATCACCGACGGGCCTGTGGTCGGAACAGACGGCATCGATGGTGCCATCGGCCAGCCCGGCGACGATCGCATCGCGATCGCGCTGACCGCGCAGCGGCGGGTCGAGACGGAAGCGGCTGTCGAAAAAGCCGATGTCCACATCGGTCAGGTGGATCTGGTGGGCCGCCACGTCGCAGGTAAGCGGCAGGCCCTCGCGGCGCGCGGCGCGCACCAGCGCCACGCCGGCGGCGCTGGACAGGCGCATCAGGTGCACGCGCGCGCCGGTGGCGCGCTGCAGTTCGAAAATCGTGTGCAGCGCCAGCGTCTCGGCCTGCACCGGCACCTCGGCAAGGCCCAGCCGCGACGCATAGGCGCCGGCCGCGGCCACGCCGTCGCGGCCCATCCACGGGTCCAGGGGCCGCAGCCACAATGCCAGCCCGAAAGTGCGCGCGTATTGCATGGCGCGCCACAGCACCCGGGTATCGGCGACCGGCATGCCGGCCTGGGAAAAGGCCACGCAGCCGGCCTCGGCCAGGGCCGCCATCTCGGTCAGCCGTTCGCCGCGCAGGCCCTCGGTCAGGGCGCCCAGCGGGTGCAGCCGTGCCTGGTCGGCCTGGTGAGCGCGGTGGCGCAGCATTTCCACCCGGCCCGGCTCGTCCAGCGGCGGGTCGGTATCCGGCGGCACGACCAGCCGGGTCACGCCGCCGGCCAGCGCCGCCTGCATTTCGGAGGCCAGCGGCGCGTGCCCGCCGCCGTGCACGCGCGCCGACAGGTCCACCAGGCCCGGCAGCACGGCCAGCCCGCGCGCGTCGATATGCCGCTGCGCCTGGAAGCCCGCCGGCGCCTGGCCGATGGCGGCGATGCGGCCGTCGGCCAGGTAAATGTCGGCGCGGGCGTCGGCGCCGCTGGCCGGATCGATCAGCCGGCCGCCGGCGATATGCACGGTGCGCGCCGTCATGGCCGTACTCCCGCGACCAGGCTCATGGCGGCCATGCGCACCGCGATGCCGAATGTCACTTGGTCCAGTATCACGGCCTGGCCGCTGTCGGCCACTTCGGAGGCGATCTCGACACCGCGGTTCATCGGCCCGGGATGCATGACGATGGCGTCGGGCCGGGCCAGCGCCAGGCGGGCCGGCGTCAGGCCGTAGTGCTTGAAGTATTCGTGCGCCGACGGCAGCAGCGCGCCGCGCATGCGTTCGTTCTGCAGGCGCAGCATGATGATCACGTCGGCGTCGCGCAGCCCTTCGTCCATGTCGGTGCAGACGCGCACGCCCATCCGGGCCAGGCCCTCGGGCAGCAGCGTGGCCGGCGCCACCACGCGCACTTCGGGCACGCCCAGCGTGGTCAGGGCGTGGATGTCCGAGCGCGCCACCCGCGAATGCAGCACGTCGCCGACGATGGCCACCGTCAGCTGGTTGAAATCGCCCTTGTGGTGACGGATGGTGTACATGTCCAGCAAGGCCTGCGTGGGATGCGCGTGGCGGCCGTCGCCCGCGTTGATGACATGGACATGGGGCGCCACGTGCTGCGCGATCAGGTACGGCGCGCCGCTGGCGCCGTGGCGCACCACGAACAGGTCGGCCTGCATGGCCGACAGGTTGGCGATGGTATCGAGCAGGGATTCGCCCTTGGACGTGGACGACGCGGCGATGTTCAGGTTGACCACGTCGGCCGACAGGCGCTTGGCGGCGATCTCGAAGGTGGTGCGCGTGCGGGTGGAGTTCTCGAAGAACAGGTTGAACACGCTTTTGCCGTGCAGCAGGGGCAGCTTGGGGAATTCCTGCCCGGACGCCGGCACGAAGGTGGCGGCCAGGTCGAGGATCTGCTCGATGATGCGGCGCGGCAGGCCTTCGGTGGACAGCAGGTGGATCAGTTCGCCGTGGCGATTGAGTTGGGGATTGAGCATGGGCAGCGGCAGGTCAGGGCTGCGGCAGGGTATCCAGGTAACGTTGCAATATGACGGCCGCGGCGACCGCATCGTCGGCGGCATGCGTGCCCAGCAGCTGCTGGGCCTCCATGCTGGAGCCGCGCTCGTCGACCAGCTCGACCGCCAGGCCGAAGCGACCATGCAACTGGTTGGCGAAGCGGCGCGCCCGCGCGCTGGCGGGCTGCTCCTGTCCGTCCAGGGTCAGCGGCAGGCCCACCACGGCGCGCTGCGGCTGCCATTCCTGCAGCAGCTGGCCGATGCGGCCAAAGCGCGCCGCGCGCGTCTCCGAGAAAATGATCTCCAGCGGGCGCGCCTGGCGGGTCAGGGTATTGCCGATGGCAATGCCGATCTTCTTTTCGCCGAAATCGAACGCCAGCAGGGTTTCCTCAGGCATGGCCGGCGCCGCCCGCCAGCATCACCGGGTCGACGCCCAGCAGCTTGAGCGCGGCCGGGTAGCGGTCTTCGGGCGCGACATCGAAAATGATGTGCGAGTCGGCGCCCACGCTCAGCCATGAGTTCTGCGCCATTTCGCTTTCCAGCTGGCCGGCGCCCCAGCCGGCATAGCCCAGCGTCACCAGCATGCGGGCCGGGCCGTTGCCGTCGGCCACGGCCTGCAGCACGTCGCGCGAGGTGGTCAGGGCCAGCTCGCCGAGGTTGATGCTGGAGGTGTATTCGCCCGCCGGCGCGTGCAGCACGAAGCCGCGGTCGGTCTGCACCGGCCCGCCGAAAAACACCATTTCATCCTTGACCGGGCCGATCTCCAGCTTGAGATCGATGCGTTCGAACAGCGTCGCCAGCGTCAGGTCGGTCGGCCGGTTGATCACCAGGCCCAGCGCGCCGCGCCGGGTGTGCTCGCAGATGTAGATGACCGTGCCGGCCAGGCTTCCCTCGACCACGCCGGGCATGGCCAGCAGGAACTGATTGGAGAAATTGGTCGACAGCTCGTCGTCGTCCGGGATGTCGTCGGCGTCTGGGCGATGTGAGTCGGTCATGGCAGCCCCCTTGGTAGCGGGTGGTCGGGACAGTCGCGGCAAGCCGGCGAAGGCGGCCGCGGGCGCGGCCAGCACGGCCTGGCGTGCTCAGATTTCCATCAGTTCGAAATCTTCCTTGCGCGCTCCGCATTCCGGGCAGACCCAGTTAGGCGGAACGTCTTCCCAGCGGGTGCCGGGGGCAATTCCTTCATCGGGCAGGCCAGCCTCTTCGTCGTAGACCCAACCACAGATAAGACACATCCAAGTACGCATAGTTCTCTCTTGCACTGCCGCCGCTTGCTCCGACCTCCGGGGCAAGTCCGTCAAGCATCCATTAGAATGGGCACATCTTACCGAAACACAACCGGGAGCGTCTGAGCTAGCTCAAGATGCGGCCCGATTACCCCTTTTTCGCCGTCGTTCCTGTCTTGGACTCCGTTACGCCTCCCCTCGTTCTCATTATCGGCCCCGTGGATCCGTCCGGCGCCGATGGCCTGCCCGCCGACGCGGTCAGCTGTGCCCGCCTGGGCTGCCACGCCCTGGCCGCGGTCACCGCGTTGACCGTGCAGGACACGGCCGGCATCGAAGAAGTCCACCCGGTCGCTCCCGAATTGCTCGACGACCAGGCACGCTGCCTGCTGGAGGACATGTCGGTGCAGGCCATCAAGGTCGGCGCGCTGCTGTCGGCCGAGGCAGCCAGCGTGGCCGCGCAGATTGCCGCCGACTACAGCCATGTGCCGCTGGTGCTGCACCTGGGCCAGCGCACGCCGCTGCCGCAGGACGCCGCCGACCAGGACGACGCCGACGACCTGCTGGCCGCCACGCTGGAGCTGGTGCTGCCGCAGACCGACCTGGTCGTGGTCGAGCACGTGCGCCTGGCGCAGTGGCAGGCCGACGGCAGCATCGACACCAGCGGCGCCCCCTCGCCGGCCCACGCCTTGCTGGCCGGCGGCGCGCAATGGGCGCTGGTGCTGGGTTCGCCGGTGCGTCCCGGCCACCAGGCCAACATCCTGGTGGGACCGGACGGCCAGACCAGCACCTGGCCGTGGCAGGCGCCCCCCGACCGCAACGGCGACACGGGCGGCGTCGCCGCCATCGCCGCCGCCGCCATGCTGGCGCAGGGAATGGAAATGCCGCGCGCGGTGGAACAGGCCCTGGCGCATGCCGAACGCACCATCGCCGCCAGCTTCCTGCCCGGCATGGGGCGCCGCCTGCCCAACCGCGTGGCCCGGTCATGAAGACGCTGCGCTTTCCCGCCGGGCTGTATGGCATCACCCCCGAATGGGACGATACCGACCGGCTGCTGGCGGCCGTGCGCGCCGCGGCGGCCGGCGGCATGACGGCGCTGCAATTGCGGCGCAAGCTGGCCGACGAGCGCCTGCGCGCGGCGCAGGCGCGCGCGCTGGCGCAGCTGTGCCGCGAACTGGGCGTGGTGTTCCTGGTCAACGACCACTGGAAGCTGGCCCTGGACGTGGGCGCCGACGGCGCGCACCTGGGGCGCGACGACGCCGACCCGGCCACCGTGCGCGCCCAGGCGGGCGCCGGCCTGCTGCTGGGCGTGTCCTGCTACAACGACCTGCGGCGCGCCGACGCCCTGCTGGCCGCGGGGGCCGACTACGTCGCCTTCGGCACGGTATTCGCCTCGCCCACCAAGCCCGAGGCCGTGCACGCGCCGCTGCAAACCCTGACCGAGGCCCGCGGCCGGGTGCTGGCCTGCCCCGCGCCGCGCCCGGCGGTGGTCGCCATCGGCGGCATCACGCCGGCCAACGTGTCGCAAGTGGCCCAGGCCGGGGCCGATTCGGCCGCGGTCATCAGCGGCCTGTTCGAGGCGCCCGACATTCAGGCGGCCGCGCGCGCATGCGCCGCGGCCTTCTCCGTCAACCCCTAACCCTGCCGTATTCGCCATGTCCACCAACGCCGAACTCTTCGATCGCGCCTGCCGCAGCATTCCCGGCGGCGTCAATTCGCCCGTGCGCGCCTTCCGCTCCGTAGGCGGGACCCCGCGCTTCATCCAGCGCGCGCAAGGCCCTTACGTCTGGGACGCCGAGGGCAACCAGTACATCGACTATGTCGGTTCCTGGGGCCCGGCCATCCTGGGCCACGCGCACCCCGAAGTCGTGCGCGCCGTGCAGGAAGCGGCCGTCCACGGCCTGTCGTTCGGCGCGCCCACCGAAGCCGAGGTGGAGCTGACCGAAATGCTGATCGCCCGCCTGCCCTCGCTGGAGCAGGTGCGCCTGGTCAGCTCGGGCACCGAAGCCACCATGACGGCCATCCGCCTGGCGCGCGGCGCCACCGGCCGCCACAAGATCATCAAGTTCGAGGGCTGCTACCACGGCCACTCCGACAGTCTGCTGGTCAAGGCCGGCTCGGGCCTGCTGACTTTCGGCAACCCCAGCTCGGCCGGCGTGCCGCCGGAATTCGTCGCGCACACCCTGACCCTGGAATTCAACAACCTGGCCGCGGTGGACGCAGCATTCAGCCAGCACGGCGCCGAAATCGCCTGCGTGATCGTCGAGCCGGTGGCCGGCAACATGAACCTGATCAAGCCGGCCGAAGGCTTCCTGGCCGGCCTGCGCGAACTGTGCACCCGCCATGGCGCGGTACTGATCTTCGACGAGGTCATGACCGGTTTCCGCGTCGGACCGCAAGGCGTGCAGGGCCTGACCGGCGTGCGCCCGGACCTGACCACGCTGGCCAAGGTCATCGGCGGCGGCATGCCGGTGGGCGCCTTCGGCGGCCGCGCCGACCTGATGGCCCATATCGCCCCGCTGGGCGGCGTCTACCAGGCCGGCACGCTGTCGGGCAACCCGGTGGCGGTGGCCGCCGGCCTGGCGACCATGCGCCTGATCGGCGAGCCTGGGTTCTACGAACGCCTGTCGGCCCAGACCGCGCGCCTGGCCCAGGGGCTGCAGGAGCGCGCGCGCGCGGCCGGCGTGCCGTTCTCGGCCGACGCCATCGGCGGCATGTTCGGCCTGTACTTCGGCGACCGCGTGCCCGCCTCGTTCGCCGAAGTGTCGGCCTGCGACACCGAGGCTTTCAAGCGCTTCTTCCATGCCATGCTGGAGCGCGGCGTGCACTTCGCGCCGTCCGCCTTCGAGGCCGGTTTCGTTTCGGCCACGCACGATGACGCCGTCATCGACGCCACCCTGGAAGCCGCCGAGCAGGTGTTCGCCGCCCTGCGCGCCTGATCCCGCGCCACGGGCACGCCCCGGCCCATCGGATTGTTACGGTCCGATGGGCTTCGTTTTTTTGTCCTGGATCAAAAAAATCAGTGACATAGCGTGAAATCCAGGGAAACCCCGGCTCGATTGATTTCACGATCTATGGCTTAATATAACTCGATATTTCCACATATTACCCACCTATGAGATCGCCGACCGGCCCTGCCCCGATGCGCGGCAGCGGGCCGGATCCGGAGGAACAGACATGACCATCGCAAATGCGCTCCAGCTCGAGCTGGACGAGGCGACGTGCGTCCTATCGGCCGCCTATGCCCCGACTGGCGAGAACGACCCGCTGCCCACCTGGGACACGCTGGTGGCGGCCGTACAGGCGCGCGGATGGCCGGCCACGGTGCTCGACCAGATCAGCGCCATCGTGTTCATCGAGCAGTGCCGCGATACGGCCGGCCCGGTCGAGGCCTGCATCGGCGAAGTGCGCAACGGCGCGTTCGAGCTGGAAGTGGCCGAAGACCGCATGAGCGCGCGGCTGAGCCTGCGCCCGCCCAAGGGCGGCAAGCCGGTCGGCGAACCCGACCTGCTGGCCGGCCTGCAGGCGCACGGCATCGTGCATGGCCTCATCCCCGAGGCGCTGCGCCAGGCCCTGGAGCGCGGCGCCTGCGAGGACCTGGAGATTGCACGCGGCACCGCGCCCCAGGCGGGCGAGCCGGCGCGCTTCGAAAGCCTGCTGGATGCGCTGAAGACCCGCCTGAGCGAAGATGACGAGAACGCCATCATCGATTACCGCAACCTGGGCAACCTGACCCTGGTGTCGGCCGGCACGCCGCTGATGCGCCGTACCGCGGCGACCCCGGGCCAGCCGGGCACCGATGTGCTGGGCGGTCCGGTCGCGCCGCCGGCCGTGGCCGACCCGCCCTTCGCCCCCAAGCTCAATGGCGTGGAGATCGATCCGGAAGACCCCGGCCTGCTGCGCGCGGCCATCGCCGGCTCGCCCATGCTGGTGCAGCATGGCGTCACGGTCAATTCGCTGGTGGAAGTGCCCGCGGTGGACCTGAGCTCGGGCAACATCGATTTCGAAGGCACCCTGCGCGTCAAGGGCGACATCACCGCCGGCATGCACGTGCGGGTATCCGGCGATGTCGTGGTCAACGGCACCATCGAGGCGGCCCACGTCGAGGCCGGCGGCAACGTCACCGTCAACGGCGGCATCATCGGCAGCGCCGAAGGGGTCGCGGACAGCCGCGGCGGCAACCGCATGGCCCGCATCGCCAGCGGCGGGTCGGTCAAGGCGCGCTTCATCGACAACGCGGAAGTGCGCGCCGAGAAGAACGTGGCGGCCGAACGCGAGATCCGCCAGAGCACGGTGACCGCCGGCGAAACCATCACCGTCGGCCCGCCGGGCTCGCAGCAGGGCGTGATCACCGGCGGCACGGCGCATGCGTACAAATCGGTGCACGCCGGCACGCTGGGCTCGATGGCCGGCATTCCCACCGTGGTGCGCGCCGGCCTGAATCCGCACGCCAACGCCAAGCGCGCCGCGCTGGAGACGCGCACGCGCGAGCTGGAAGAGGAAAAGGGCAAGCTGGAAAAGCTGATCCTGTTCCTGCACAACAACCCGGCCAAGAACGTCAACAACATGAGCGAACGCGCCCGCCAGACGCACGCCAAGATCAGCGCCGACCTGGTGGACCTGCAGGCCGAGGACGCGCGCCTGGCCAAGGAGCTGCAGCCCCTGGAAACCGCCATGATCGTGGCCTCGCGGCGCTTCTTCGGCGGCGTGACGCTGCACCTGGGCGTGAAAGTGACCGAATTCCTGGAGGACCAGGTCGGCGGCAAGGCCGTGCTGGAACAGGGCGAGCTGGCGATCCGCTGACGGGACGGGCAGTGGGGTGCCTGCCCCCACGGGGACAGGCGCCCGAACCGCCGTGTCAGGGAATCACGGCGGTGACTTCGATTTCGACCTTGGCGCGGTCCTCGATCAGGTCGGCGACCTCTACCGCGGTCATCGCCGGGAAATGGCGGCCGATCAGCTCGCGGTAGTGCCGGCCGATTTCCGGATAGGACGCCACGTACTCCGCCTTGTTCTTGACGTACCAGGTCATGCGCACGATGTGCTGCGGCCCGGCGCCGCCCTCGGCCATGATGGCCAGGATGTTGACCAGGGTCTGGCGCACCTGCTCGGCGAAATCATCGGTCTCGAACTGCTGCTGGCCGTTCCAGCCTACCTGCCCGCCGATGAACACCAGCCGGGAGCCGACCGCCATCTCGGTCAGCGTGCCGTTCGAATAGCCTCGCGGCGCGAGCCAGTCCGGCGGTTGCAGAATTTTCATGTCATGGATCCTCGTGTAAAGACGTTATGCGTCCCGCGCCCGCGGCGACAGGAACGCCTGCATGCGGGCGCGCAGGTCATCGGGCAGCGGCGTCGAGCGCATGCTGCGCAGGTCCACCGTGACGATGGTCAGGTCGGCCGACAGCCGCAGGCGTTCGTCCGGCCCCAGAAACCGCACATCCGCGCGAAACGACGCTCCCCCGATGCGCCGCACGCTCAGCTCCTGCCGCAGGCGTTCGTGCCAGCGGCTGGGCGCGCTGAAATCGCACTGCACCGACGCCAGCGGCGTACCGATATGGCGCTCCACGTGCAGTGCATGAAACGGCAGGCCCATGCCCTTGTCGAACCATTCTTCGACAAAATCATTGATCATCTCGAAATAGCGCGGATAGAACACGATGCCGGCCGGGTCGCAATGCCGGAACCGCACCTCCACCTCGCTGACGAACGGCGCGGCCACTTCAACCCTCCGCCGCCATGCGGCGCAGCGCGAAACGCTGCAGCTTGCCCGTCTCGGTGCGCGGCAGCGCATCGACGAACTCGATGGCGCGCGGATACTTGTACGGCGCGATGTTGGCCTTGACGAAGGCCTGCAGCGCCGCCGCCAGCGCATCGTCCGGCTCGTAGCCGGGCTTGAGCACCACATAGGCCTTGACCAGCTGTCCCCGCTCGTCGTCCGGCGCGCCCACCACCCCGCACTCGGCCACCGCCTCGTGGCGCAGCAGCGCGTCCTCGACCTCCGGGCCGGCGATGTTGTAGCCCGCCGAGATGATCATGTCGTCGTTGCGCGCCTGGTAGAAGAAATAGCCGTCGTCGTCGCGCAGGAACGTGTCGCCCGGCAGGTTCCAGCCTTGCTGGACGAAGCGCTGCTGGCGCTCGTCGGCCAGGTAGCGGCAACCCGTGGGACCCTTGATGGCCAGCCGCCCCACCGTGCCGTTGGGCACCGGGCGCATCTGCTCGTCGACCACCTCGGCCACGTAGCCCGGCACCGCCTTGCCGATGGCGCCCTGGCGGACCTCCTCGGGCGGACTCGAGACGAACACATGGATCATCTCGGTGCCGCCGATGCCGTCGATCATCTCGATGCCGGTGGCCTGCCGCCACAGCTGGCGGGTGGCGTCGGGCAGGGCCTCGCCGGCCGACACGCTCTTGCGCAGCGACGAGATGTCGTACTTGGGCGCGAGCGCAGCCATCTGGCGATAGAAGGTCGGCGCGGTAAACGAGATGGTGGCGCGAAAATCGTGGATCAGCGCCAGCAGCGTGTCGGGGCTCAGCTTCTCGGCCAGCACGGCGCTGGCGCCCACGCGCAGCGGAAAGCACAGCAGTCCGCCCAGCCCGAAGGTGAAGGCAAGCGGCGGAGTGCCGCAGAAGATGTCGTCGGGCCCCGGCTTGATGACATGGCGCGGGAACAGGTCGCACATGGCCAGCACATCGCGATGGAAATGCATGCAGCCCTTGGGCGCGCCGGTGGTACCGCTGGTGAAGGCGATCAGGCACACGTCGTCGGAGGCCGTGTCGCAGGCCTGGAAATCCTCCGGCTTGGCCGCGGCCCGCGCGTCCAGCGCATCGGGCGCGTCATCGTTGAACAGCATGACCTGGCCCAGTCCGGGGCAATAGTGCTCGTGGCCCGGCGCGGCGCAGTGCAGCGCCTCGTCCTTGAGCCGGGCATCGCACAGCACGGCCTGCACCTGGGCCTTCTCGATGATCTGCCTGAGCTCCTTGGCGCGCAGCAGCGGCATGGTGGGTACGGTCACCATGCCGGCCTTGATGGCGCCCAGCCAGGCGGCGGCCATCATCGGGTTGTTGGGGCCGCGCAGCAGCAGCCGGTTGCCCGGCACCAGGCCCATGTCCTCCACCAGCACGCGGGCGATACGGTTGGTCAGCGCCTGCAGCTGGCCGTAGGTCATGGTCTCGGCCCCCTCGCCCTGCCGCCAGCGCAGCGCCACGCGTTCTCCATGGCCCTGACGCACCATGGCGTCGACCAGCTCGACGGCGCAATTGAAGCGCTTCGGATAGGCCACGTCGGGGCCGTCGAGCAGGAACTCGGGCCACTCGCTTTCGGGCGGCAGGTTGTCGCGCGCAAAGCTGTCCAGGTGTGCGGAGGGTTCCATGGTTGTTTCCCCTGTGTCGATGGTGTGGATCTCGCCGCGCTCAGGACTTGAGCAGTTCCCGGGCGATGATCAGTTTCTGCACTTCCGTGGCGCCCTCGTAGATGCGCAATGCCCGGATTTCGCGATAGAGGCGCTCAATCGTGGCGCCCGCCACCACGCCCGCGCCGCCGAACATCTGCAAGGCTCGGTCGATGACCGCCTGGGCCGATTCGGTGGCCGTCATCTTGGCCATGGCCGCCTCCCGCGTGGTGCGCGCCTCCTGCACGTCGCGCATCCATGCGGCGCGGTAGGTCAGCAGCGCCGAGGCATCGACGGCGGTCGCCATGTCGCCCAGCGCGGCCTGCGTCAGCTGCAGGTCGGCCAGGGTCTGGCCAAACATGCGGCGCCCGCGCGCCCGCGCCAGGCCCTCGTCCAGCGCCCTGCGCGCAAAACCCAGCGCGGCGGCAGCCACCGAAGCGCGGAAGATGTCCAGCGTCATCATGGCCAGCTTGAAGCCCTGCCCCGCCTCGCCCAGCCGCCGGGACGCCGGGACGCGGCAGTCGGCAAAGCGCAGCCGGGCCAGCGGATGCGGCGCGATCAGGTCGATGCGCTCGGCGATCTCCAGCCCCGGCGTGCCGGCATCGACCACGAACGCGCTGATGCCGCGCGCGCCGGGCGCCTCGCCGGTGCGCGCGAACACGCAATAGAAATCGGCGATGCCGCCGTTGGATATCCAGGTTTTCTCGCCATTGAGCACATAGCTGTCGCCGTCGGCGCGCGCCTCGCAGGCCAGCGCCGCCACGTCGGAACCCGCGTCGGGTTCGGACAGCGCGAAAGCGGCGATCGCCTCGCCGCGCGCCACGGGCGGCAGGTAGCGCTGACGCAGCGCATCGCTGCCCATCAGCGAAATCGCGCCGCTGCCCAGCCCCTGCATGGCGAACGCGAAATCGGCCAGCCCATCGTGGCGCGCCAGCGTTTCGCGCACGATGCACACCGCGCGCGAATCGACCTTGGGCAGGCGCCCGCCCCAGCTGCCTTGCGGCCCGGCCGGCACGGCGTATTGCAGCCAGCCGGCCTGGCCGAGGCTGCGCACCAACGCGCGGCAGGCGGCGTCGGTGTCGCGATGATCGATGGCCGCCAGCGCCGGTCCGCACCAGGCCTCCAGCTCGCGCGCCAGTTCGCGGTGAAGGGGATCGAAGAAGGGCCAGTCCTGCCAGGATAGATCGGGCATGCCTCAGTCTCCCTCGAACACCGGCTTGCGCTTGGCCACGAAGGCGTCATAGGCGCGGCGGAAATCCCGCGTCTGCATGCAGATGGCCTGCGCCTCGGCCTCGGCCTCGATGGCTTCGTCCACGCCCATGTTCCATTCCTGGTGCAGCAGCTTCTTGGTCACGCCATGCGCGAAGGTCGGACCGGCGGCCAGCTGTTCGGCCAGCGCCCGCGCCGCGCCCGGCAGCTCGGCCGGATCGTGCAGCGCATTGAAAAAGCCCCATTGCAGGCCCTCGTCGGCGTTCATGGCGCGGCCGGTGTACAGCAGCTCGCTGGCGCGGCCCTGGCCGATCATGCGCGGCAGCAGCGTGCAGGCCCCCATGTCGGCGCCGGCCAGCCCCACGCGCGTGAACAGGAAGGCGGTGCGCGCCGCCGGCGTGCCCAGCCGCATGTCCGAAGCCAGCGCCATCATCGCTCCGGCGCCGGCGCACACCCCGTCCACCGCCGCCACGATAGGCTGCGGGCAGGCCCGCATGGCCTTGACCAGGTCGCCCGTCATGCGGGTGAAGTCCAGCAGCTCGGGCATGCTCATGCGCGTCAACGGCCCGATGATCTCGTGCACGTCGCCGCCCGAACAGAAGTTGCCGCCCGCGCCGGTGAGCACCACCACCTTGATGTCGGTGGCGTAGACCAGACCGCGGAACAGGTCTCGCAGCTCGGCATACGAGTCGAACGTCAGCGGGTTCTTGCGTTCCGGCCGGTTCAGCGTGATGACGGCGATCTTGCCGTCGTCGGACACCTGCCACAGGAACGTGCGCGCGGCGTAGCCGGCGTACGGACGCTTGTGGTGCTTCATGGTGTGGACTTCCTCGGATTGCGTCATTTCGTCTCCGTTTTCGGGTTCTCAGCCAGTCATGACTTCGCCGCCATCGACGGCGATGGCCTGGCCATTGATGGATGCCGAGGCGGGCAAGGTCAGCCAGGCCACGGTTTCGGCGACTTCGTCGGGGCTGACCAGGCGTCCTTGCGGATTGCGTTCGGCCAGCGTGGCGCGCGCCTGGGCCTCGCTCAGGCCGGTCTTCTCCACGATGTTGGCCACCGCGCCGCGCACGATGTCGGTTTCGGTGTAGCCCGGGCAAACGGCGTTGACCGTGACGCCCTTGCGCGCCGTCTCCAGCGCCAGCGCGCGGGTCAGGCCCACCACGCCGTGCTTGGCGGCGCAGTAGGCGCTGACGTAGGCGTAGCCGATCAGGCCCGCGGTGCTTGCGACGTTGACCACCCTGCCCCAGCCGCCATCCAGCATCCCCGGCAGGGCCGCCTGGATGCAGTGGAACGTGCCGGTCAGGTTGACCGCCAGCATGTTGTGCCACAGCGCCTCGCCGGTGCGGTCGAAGCGCTGGCTGACCGCCTGGCCGGCGTTGTTGACCAGGATCGCGACCGGCCCCAGTTCGCGCGCGGCCTGCTCGAACGCCGCGCGCACCGAAGCGGCGTCGGCCACGTCGGCGCTGACGGTCTGCACCCGGCCGGCGCGCGCCAGCTGGTCGGCGGCGGCATCCAGGGCGCCGCCGTCGCGGCCCAGCAGGGTGACGCTGGCGCCGCGCGCCAGCAGCGCGCGGGCGCAGGCCAGCCCGATGCCGCGCGCGCCGCCGGTAACCAGGGCGTGTTTGCCGGCCAGCGCCTGTGTGGATGTGCTCATTTGATGTCCAGTTGCGCCAGCATCGCGGCGCGTTCGAAATTGGTTTCGAGCTGCCGCTTGCCGGCCACGTACTGGTCGGGCCAGCGCACGTCGCGGTAGCCCACGCGGGCCGCCTCGCGCAGCGTCCAGGCGGCATCGGCCAGGTGCGGGCGCGCCAGCGCGCACAGGTCGGCGCGGCCCGAGGCGATGATGCCGTTGGCGTGGTCGGCCTCGAAGATCGCGCCCACCGCGATGGTGGCGATGCCGGCCTCGTTGCGCACCCGGTCGGCGAACGGCGTCTGGTACATGCGGCCATACACCGGCTGCTGGTCGGGGCTGACCTGCCCCGACGAGCAATCGATCATGTCCGCGCCCGCGGCCTTGAAATGGCGGGCGATTTCGACCGCGTCGTCGGCGGTGATGCCGCCCTCGACCCAGTCGTGCGCCGAAATCCGCACCGACATGGGCAGGTCGGCCGGCCAAGCCTCGCGCACGGCGCGGAACACTTCGAGCGGATAGCGCAGGCGATTTTCCAGGCTGCCGCCATACTCGTCGCCGCGCTGGTTGGTCAGCGGCGAAATGAAGGACGACAGCAGGTAGCCGTGGGCGCAATGCAGTTCCAGCCAATCGAAACCGGCCTGGGCGGCGCGCCGGGCGGCGGCGGCGAAGTCGTCGCGCACGCGGTCCATGTCGGCGCGCGTCATGGCGCGCGGCGTCTGCGACACGCCGGGCAGGTACGGCAGCGCCGAGGCCGACAGCAGCGGCCAGTTGCCCTCGGGCAGTGGATGATCGATCTGCTGCCAGCCCAGCTGGGTCGAGCCCTTGCGGCCGGCATGGCCGAGCTGGATGCCGATGCGCGCGGCGCTGTTGCCGTGCACGAAATCGACGATGCGGCCGAACGCATCGGCCTGCTCGTCATTCCACAGACCCGGGCAGCCCGGGGTAATGCGCGCGTCGGGCGAGGTGCAGGTCATCTCGACCATCACCAGCCCGGCGCCGCCCAGGGCGCGCGCGCCCAGGTGCACCAGGTGGAATTCGCCGGGCACCCCGTCGACGCAGGAGTACATGGCCATGGGCGAGACCACGATGCGGTTGGCCAGCCGCACGCCGCGCGCCTGGAACGGCGTGAGCATGGGCAGCGGCGCCTGCGCGCCCGGCGCGGGCCCGGCCCCCGCCCGCTCGGCGATCCAGGCCTCGTATCCCTGCAGCCAGGCGGCATCGCGCAGCCGCAGGTTCTCGTGCGAGATGCGCTGCGAGCGGGTCAGCAGCGAATAGGCGAATTGCTCGGGCTCCAGATTGGCGTAGCGCTGCACGTTCTCGAACCATTCCGTCGAGTTGCGCGCCGCATTCTGGATTTTCAGCACTTCCACGCTGCGCACGTCTTCGTAGTGCTGCAGCGCGTCGCGCAGGTCGCCGCGCCGGCCGTCCAGGCAGCGCGCCAGCTCGATGGCGTCCTCCAGCGCCAGCTTGGTGCCCGAGCCGATCGAAAAGTGCGCCGTGTGGGCCGCGTCGCCCATCAGCACCACCGGCACGTCGCGTTCGCCGCGCGGCGTCTGCAGGCGGTTCCAGCGCACCCAGTGCGGGCAGATCACGCGCGGGAAGCGGATCCAGATGGCCGAGCCGCGCATGTGCCTGGCGTTGCTGATCAGGCGGTGGCCGTCCAGCCACGGCGCGAACAGCCGCTCGCAATAGGCGATGCCGTCTTCCTGGCTCATGCCCTCGATGCCGGCGGATTGCCAGGTTTCCTCGGGGGTTTCGACGATGAACGTGGACAGTCCGTCCTCGAAGCGGTAGGCATGGGCCTGGAACCAGCCGTGCTCATTCTGCACGAAGGCGAACGTGAAGGCGTCGAACACCTTGGTCGTGCCCAGCCAGACGAAGCGGCAACGGCGCTGGTCGATGTCGGGCTTGAAGGTGTCGGCGTAGCGGGTGCGCACCACGCTGTTGATGCCGTCGGCGGCGATGACCAGGTCGGCGTCGTAGTCGCGCGCCAGCGCCTGGTCGTCCTGCACGAAGGTCTCGAAAACCAGCTTGACGCCGACCTCCTCGCAGCGGGCCTGCAGGATGTTGAGCAAGCGCTTGCGGCCGATGCCGATGAAACCGTGGCCGCTGGTGCGGATGCTGCGATCCTTGTAGTGGATCTCGATGTCGTCCCAATGGTTGAACGCATCGCCGATGGTCTTGGCCGATACCGGGTCGGCCTGGCGCAGGTTGTCCATGGTGGCGTCGGAGAACACCACGCCCCAGCCGAAGGTGTCGTAAGGGCGGTTGCGCTCGATGACGGTCACTTCGTTGGCCGGATCCTGCAACTTCATCAGCAGGCCGAAATACAGGCCGGCGGGGCCACCGCCCAGGCAGACTATCTTCATCGCGTTACACGCTCCGTGGCAGGCGCCGCCCCGTCCCGCGCGGACGCGCCTGATATGTTCAACCCTTGATAGTTTAGGCTTGAAATATATACCCATGGGGCGGGCTTCGCAAGACGGGTTTCCCGCAGGGACGGGCCGTCCCCAAAAGCACTGCGCCGGGCAGGCCGGCGCAGGAAGGAAAACGGTCGGGCAACGCGGCCGCGCCTACACTCCCAGATAGCGTTCCCACAGGCCGCGATCGGCGTCCAGCGCGGCGGAATCGCCCTTCCAGACCACCTTGCCGCGCTCCAGGATGACATGGTGGTCGGCCAGGCTGAGCAGGCGTTCGACATATTTGTCGATGACCAGGATGGTCTGGCCGGCTTCGCGCAGCCGCGCCAGGCAGGCCCAGATTTCCTCGCGGATCCTGGGGGCCAGCCCCTCGGTCGCCTCGTCCAGGATCAGCAGCCGCGGGTTGGTCACCAGCGCGCGGCCGATGGCCAGCATCTGCTGCTCGCCGCCGGAGAGCTGGTTGCCCATGTTGCCGGCGCGCTCGCCCAGGCGCGGGAACAGCTCGAACACGCGCTGCGGCGTCCAGGGCTGGCCGATGGACGGATTGCGCGCCGCCACGAAGGCCGTCAGGTGCTCGCGCACCGTCAGGTTGGGAAAACACTGGCGCCCCTCCGGCACGATGGCCAGGCCGGCGCGCGCGATGCGGTCCGGGCTCCAGCCGCCGATCTCCTGGCCGGCGAACCGCACCGAGCCGGCGCGCAACGGCAGCTGCCCGAACAAGGTTCGCAACAGCGTGGTCTTGCCCATGCCGTTGCGGCCCAGCAGCGTCACCACCTGGCCGGCGCCGATCTCCAGGTCCACGCCGAACAGCACCTGGCTGGCGCCATACCCGCTTTGCGCGGCGTTCACTTTCAGCATCGGGCGCCCTCCAGCGCGGCGGTCTGCTCCTCGTCGCCGAGGTAGGCCTGGCGCACCTCCGGATTGGCGCGGATCTGCTCGGGCGTGCCGGTGGCGATCACCCGGCCGTACACCAGCACCGAGATGCGGTCGGCCAGCCGGAACACGGCCTGCATGTCGTGCTCGACCAGCAGCATGGCGGCCCGGCCGCGCAGCGTTTCGATCAGCTCGGTCAGGCGCAGGGTTTCGTCCGGCCCCATGCCCGCCATGGGCTCGTCCAGCAGCAGCACGCTGGGGCGGGCCGCCAGCGCCAGGGCGAACTCGACCTTGCGCTGTTCGCCGTGCGGCAGCGTGCCGGCCGGACGATGCAGCATGCCGGTGTCGATGGCGCACTGGCGCGCCAGTTCGTGGGCGGCATCGTAGAGTTCGCGCTCGGCCGCGCGCGGGCGCCAGAATCGGAAACTGCTGCCGGCGTGCGCCTGCACGGCCAGCAGCAGGTTGTCCAGCACGCTGAACGACTTGAAGATATTGGTGATCTGGTAGGAGCGCGACAATCCGGCGGCCACGCGCTGGTGCGCATTGAGCGCGGTGATGTCGCGCTCGCCCACTTTCAGGCTGCCGGCATCGGCCGGCAGCGTGCCCGACAGCAGGTGGATCAGCGTGGACTTGCCCGCGCCATTGGGGCCGATCAGGGCGTGGATCTCGCCCGGCGCCAGGGTGAGCGAAACGCAGTCGGTGGCCACCAGCGCGCCAAAGCGCCGCACCAGTCCGTCGGCCCGCAGCGCGGGGGAAGCAGCAGGCGCGTTCATGTTCCGGCCCTCGTCGAATCGGCGCCGGCGCGGCCGGCGAACCAGGGGCCCACCAGGCCCACCAGCCCGCGCGGCGCGCCCAGCACCACGCACAGCAGCAGCACGCCCAGCGGCAGGTGCCAGTACTCGGTCCATTGGCGCAACACTTCTTCCAGCACCAGCATGACCACGGCGCCGGCCACCCCGCCGTAACGCAGGCCGATGCCGCCGACCAGCACCATGATCAGCAGGTTGGCCGATTGCGTCCAGTGCATGAGACTGGGCGAGATGAACAGGTTGTGGTTGGCCAGCAGGGCGCCGGCCAGCCCGGCCACGGCGCCGCTGATGACGAACGCCGTCAGCTTGAGCCGGTACACCGGGTAGCCCAGCGCCTCCATGCGCGACTCGTTCTCGCGTATGCCCTGCAAGGCGGCGCCGAAGCGCGAACCGACCACGCGGCCGAATACCGCCATGAGCACGGCGAACAGGACCAGCACCAGGTAATAGAAAGTCAGGTCATTGGCCAGGTCCAGCCCGGGCAGCGTGGAATGGCCCGACAGGTTCAGGCCGTCCTCGCCGCCGTACTGGCGCAGCGAGATGAACACGTAATACACCATCTGGGCGAAGGCCAGGGTGATCATGATGAAGTACACGCCGCGCGTGCGCAGCGAGATCGCGCCGGTGACCCAGGCCAGCGCGCCGGCCAGCGCGATCGCCGCCGGCCAGGCCAGCAGCGCCGAGGTGATGCCGGCCGCCCCCAGGATGCCGACGGCGTAGGCGCCGGCGCCGAAGAAGGCCGCATGCCCCAGCGCCACCATGCCGCCGTAGCCCAGGATCAGGTTGAGGCTGGTGGCCGCCAGCGCGTAGATCAGTATGCGCCGCACGAACGAGATATAGAAATCCAGGCCCAGCGCCGGCGCAACCAGGGGAAACAGCGCCAGCGCGGCCAGCAGGGCCAGCGTCCACAGAGTCGATCTATGCATGGTTCACCCGCGCGCCGGAAACAGGCCGGCCGGCCGGAACACCAGCACTCCCGCCATCAGGACATAAATCGCGATGGCCGCCAGCGTCGGCCCGACGCTGGAAGCCACGGCGGGCGGAAACACCTGGCGCAGCAGCATGGGCAGGAAGGCCCGGCCGGCGGTGTCGACCATGCCGACCAGCAGCGCGCCCACGAAGGCCCCGCGAATCGAGCCGATGCCGCCGATGACGATGCACACCAGCACCAGGATCAGGATCTCCTCGCCCATGCCGATCTGCACCGCGGTCACCGGCCCCAGCAGCGCGCCGGCGACCGCGGCCAGCATCGCGCCCAGCACGAACACGCCCAGGAACAGCAGCGGCACGCGCACGCCCATCAGGGTCGCCATCTGGCGGTTGGAGGCGCCGGCGCGCACCAGCACCCCGGCGCGCGTACGCGTCACGAACCAGTACAGGCCGGCGGCGGCCGCCAGCCCGAACACGATGATCATCAGCCGGTAGGCCGGGTACAGCAGGTCGGGCAGCAGGCGCACCGGACCGGACAGGGCGGCCGGCATGTTGAGCATGACGGGCGCCGGCCCCCAGATCATCTTGACCAGGTCATTGGCGATCAGGATGATGGCGTAGGTGCCCAGCACCTGGGCCAGGTGGTCGCGCACCGCCAGCTTGCGGATCAGCGTGAGTTCGAGCACCACGCCCACCAGGCCGGTGGCCAGCGCGGCCACCAGCACCGCCGCCGTAAAGGACCCCGTGCGCTGCATGGTTTCGGCCGCGACATAGGCGCCGGCCATGTACAGCGAGCCGTGCGCCAGGTTCATGATGTCCATGATGCCGAACACCAGGGTCAGGCCGGCGGCAATCAGAAACAGCATCAACCCGAACTGCAGACCGTTCAGCAACTGCTCGACGATCAACGTAAACGTCATGAAACACTACCCCCGCGTCGCTCACGCCCGGACGGGCCGCCCGCGAGCCTGTTTGGCCGGCGGCGGCCGCCCGCGCGGCCGCCGCCCCGGCCTGTCCTAGAGTTTGCAGTCGCCGACGTAGACGTCCTGGTACTTGTCGAACACCTTGCCGGTCAGCTTGTTGGTGATGCGGCCGCTGCCGTCCTTCTCGACCACGCGCGCGTAATAGGCCTGGATCGGGTAGTGGTTCTTGCCGTAGGTGAAGCTGCCGCGCACCGACGGATAGTCGGCCTTCTCGAGCGCCTTGACGATGGCGTCGCGGTCGGAGGCCTTGCCGCCGGCCTGCTTGACCGCCGCGTCGATCGACATGATCACGTCATACGCCTGGGCGGCGTACACCGACGGATAGCGGCCGTTGTATTCCTTGCGGAAGGCCTCGACGAATTTCTTGTTCTGCGGAACGTCCAGGTCATGCGCCCACTGCGCCGTGTTGACCATGCCCAGCATCGGTTCGCCCACGGCCTGGATCACGTCCTCGTCGGCCGAGAAGCCCGGCCCCACCAGCGCGGTGCCCTGCGCCAGGCCGGTCGAGACGAATTGCTTGACGAAATTGATGCCCATGCCGCCCGGCAGGAAGATGTAGACCGCATCGGGCTTGGCGGCGCGGATCTGCGCCAGCTCGGCCGCGTAGTCGATCTGGCCCAGCTTGGTGTAGAGCTCCTCGGCCACGGCGGTCTTGTAGCCGCGCTTGAAGCCGGTCAGGGCGTCCTTGCCGGCCGGATAGTCCGGGGCCATGATGAACACCTTCTTGTAGCCGCGGTCGGCGGCCACCTTGCCGGCGGCCTCGTGGAAGGCGTCGTTCTGGTACGAGTTGCCGAACCAGAACTTGTTGCACTGCGCGCCCGCGTACTGGCTGGGGCCGGGGTTGTTCGACAGATAGGGAATCTTGGCGGCGAACAGCGCGGGCCCCACGGCCAGCGCCACGTTCGAGCCGATCGGGCCGGTGAAGAAATCGACCTTTTCGCGCTGGATGTAGCGCGTCACCAGCTGGCGCGCCTGGTCCGGGTTGCCGCCCATGTCGGTCTGCAGGAATTCGGCCTGCTGGCCGCCCAGCTTGCCGCCCAGTTCCTTGATGGCCAGGTTGAATCCATCGCGCGCCTCGGCGCCCAGCGCCGCGAACGGTCCGGAAATATCGTTGGCGATGCCGACCTTGATCGGATCGGCGTTGGCCAGGCCGGGCGCGAGCGCCAGGGCAGCCAGCAGGGAAGGGATGAGACGCATGGTGGAAGCTCCTTGCGCTTGGCGCGCGGCAGGTGTGTTCTTATGAGACGTTCGATTCGGATGCTTCAGTGCGCAGCCCGCCGCCGGCGCGACGCACGGACCCACAGCCCCGCGCGCCCGAGGCCGCCGCGAGAATTTGCGGCAAGGAACTGGCGTGCGTCATAGTTTAGGTTTAAAGTATTCCGCAAAACAAGTCTAGGGTTTTTCCCAATAAACCACGCCATGGCCGCCATTATCTACCGTCATTACGATCGCGCTGCGCTCGATGTGCAATACAACGCACGCGCGACAGTACCCGACATCCAGCCGATTCTCAAGCGCTATGCCGAGGCCAGCCAGCAGGCGCGCGACGCGCTGCCCTGCACGCTGGACGTCCCCTATGGCGACCATCCCGACGAACTGCTCGACATCTTCCCCGCCGACGGCGTGCGCGCCGCCCCGGTGCTGGTCTACATCCATGGCGGCTACTGGCGCGCGCTCAACAAGAGCGATTCGTGCAATATGGCGCCGGCCTTCACCCGCGCCGGCGCGCTGGTGGTGGCGGTCAACTACTCGCTGGCGCCGGCCGTCACCCTGGACCGCATCGTCGACCAGAACCGCCGCGCGCTGGCCTGGATACACCGCCATATCGCCGAGTACGGCGGCGACCCGGCCCGCATCACGATCTGCGGCAGTTCGGCCGGCGGGCACCTGGTGGGCGCGCTGCTGGCCGGCGGCTGGCACGGGCAATACGGCGCGCCCGAGGACATCGTGCACAGCGCCGCCCCGCTGTCGGGGCTGTTCGACCTGCGCCCGCTGGTGCACACCCATATCAACGAATGGATGCGCATGAGCCCGGCCGACGCCGAGCGCAACAGCCCCGCCCTGCACATGCCGCGGCGCGGCTGCCCCATCGTGGTCAGCTACGGCGAAACCGAGACCGACGAATTCAAGCGCCAGAGCGACGACTTCCTGCGCGACTGGCAGGCGCTCGGCTACCCGGGCCGCTATATCCCCATGCCCGGCACCAACCATTACGACATCGTGCTGACCCTGAACGAGCCCGCCAGCGCGCTGACGCAGGCGATCTTCGCGCTGATGGGCCTTGCGCCCCCGCCCACCCCCTCTATCCGCTGAGCCATGATCGACACTCCCGACCTGGAAACGCGCGCCGCGCCCGAGGACCATCACGCGCTGCGCCTGTGGCTGCGCATGCTGACCTGCTGCAACCTGATCGAATCGGAGATCCGCAGCCGGCTGCGCACCGAGTTCGACACCACGCTGCCGCGCTTCGACCTGATGGCGCAGCTGCAGCGCGCGCCCAAGGGCATGAAGATGGGCGAACTGTCGCGCCACATGATGGTCACCAACGGCAACATCACCGGCATCACCGACCAGCTCGAAAAGGAAGGACTGGTGGTGCGCACCAAGGTGGAAAGCGACCGGCGCAGTTCGGTGCTGAAATTGACGCCGCAGGGCAAGCGCACCTTCGCCCGCATGGCGCGCGCGCACGAAAGCTGGGTCACCGGCATGCTCGACGACCTGCCCGAGGCCAGCCGCCACGCCATGTACAAGGCGCTGGGCGAACTGAAACTGCAGGTGGTGGCCCATCGCGCGCTGGCCCAGCGCGACGGCGCCTCGTGACAGGCCGGCCACGCCGGCGCCGGCCCGGCGCATAATTCGACCATGATTCCCCTGTCCGTTCCTGGCGGCAATTTCTACCTGGCAATGGCGCTGTCGCTGTTCTGCCTGAGCACCCTGCTGACCTGGGCGGTCACGCTGGCCGCCAACCGCGGGGCGCGCCGCTGGCTGGCGGCGCACCGCCGCCTGGGCCCGGCGCTGATGGTGCTGCTGGCGCTGGCCGGCGCCGTCTTCCCCTACCAGCATTTCAGCCAATGGCGCCAGGCGCAGCGCGAGGCGCGCGAACTGGCCGCCCGGCGCGCCGTGCTGGAGGCCGCCCGCCGCGTCGATGGCATCGACATGCCGGCCGGCACCGAGCTGCGGCTGGCCGAACCGGGCCGGCTGGACAGCTTCCAGGACGCGGACTTCCCGGTCCCGGCGCGCGTGGCCGGGCTGCGCGTCACGCGCCTGGTTCGCCACGGCGCCGCCCCGGACGGCAGGCAAGGCTGGTCGGTCACGCTCGACGGCAACCAGCGCATCGATGGCTGGCTGTGCTCGCGCGGCCACCAGGTCGAATTGGCCGTGCGCGATGGCACGCCCGCCTTCGCCGGCTGCCACCTGGCCGCCGGCAACGAGGTCGGCGGCGCGGCCGTGCCGCCCGGCGCCTGGGTGGCGGCACGCCCGTCCGGCCCGTGGCTGCTGCGCACCGAAGGCAGCGACCCGCTGGACGTCGGCCAGTTGCCGCTGCTCAAAGTGGACATGACGCTCGACGCCCGGCTCCAGGTGGCCAGCTTCGAAGGGCTGCTGGCGCGCGAGCTGACCCTGGGCGAGATGACCTACCCCACCGGCACCCGGGTGGCCAGCGCGCCGGCCGGCCTGGCGCGGGCGCAGCCCGGCGACCTGCTGTTCAGCCCCTCGCGCGGGCGGGCCGCCCGGCGCGCGGCGGGCGCCGAAATCGTGGCCGGCAAGTCGGTGCTGCAGGCGCCCGACGGCACGGTGCGCGCGGTGCTGGCCAACCGCGACGCGGGCGTGCTGGATTTCGCCGCCGTGCGCATGGCTCCCTAGCAGTAGTGGGATAATAGCCAGCTTCAGACGCCGCCCAAGGCGCCACCCTGCCCTATGAGACGAAGTCATGGCCGTTAATCTGCAGATTCCCTCCGAATCCGAAATCCTTCCCGTCGCCGGTGTCGAGATCGGCGTGGCCGAAGCCGGCATCCGCAAGGCCGGCCGGCGCGACCTCACGGTGTTCCGCCTGGCGCCGGGCAGCACGGTGGCCGGCGTGTTCACGCGCAACCGCTTCCGCGCCGCGCCGGTGCAGGTCTGCGAAGCGCACCTGGCCCAGGGCGGCCCGATCCGCGCCCTGGTCATCAACACCGGCAACGCCAACGCCGGCACCGGCGCGCCCGGCCTGAAGAAGGCCCAGGACACCTGCGCGGCGCTGGGCAAGCTGCTGGACGTGCCCGCCGAACAGATCCTGCCGTTTTCCACCGGCGTGATCCTCGAACCGCTGCCGATGGACCGCCTGACCGCCGGCCTGCCGGCCGCGGTGGCAAGCCTGCGGGCCGACGGCTGGTACGACGCGGCCCACGGCATCATGACCACCGATACGCTGCCGAAGATCCATTCGCGCCGCGTGGACATCGGCGGCAAGACCGTCACCATCACCGGCATCAGCAAGGGCGCCGGCATGATCCGGCCCAACATGGCCACCATGCTGGGCTTTCTGGCCACCGACGCCGGCATCGCCCAGCCGCTGCTGCGCAAGCTGGCCATCGAGCTGGCCGACGTGTCGTTCAACCGCATCACGGTCGACGGCGACACCTCCACCAACGACTCGTTCATCCTGATCGCCACCGGCCAGGCCGGCGTGACGGTCGACAGCGCCGGCGACGCGGACTATGCGGCCCTGCGCGATGCGCTGGCCGCCGCCGCCACCGACCTGGCGCAGAAGATCGTGCGCGACGCCGAGGGCGCCACCAAGTTCATGACCATCCGCGTCGAGGAAGCCGGCAGTACCGAAGAGGCCCTCAAGGTGGCCTACGCGGTCGCGCACTCGCCGCTGGTCAAGACCGCCTTCTTCGCCTCCGACCCCAACCTGGGCCGTATCCTGGCGGCGATCGGCTATGCCGGCATCGACGACCTGGACGTCTCGCGGCTGCGCCTGTGGCTGGGCGACGTGCTGGTGGCCGTCGACGGCGGCCGCAACCCCGACTACCAGGAGGCCGACGGCCAGCGCGTCATGAAGCAGGCCGAAATCGTGGTGCGCATCGCGCTGGGCCGCGGCCAGGTGGCCGACACGGTATATACCTGCGACTTCTCGCACGAGTATGTCAGCATCAACGCCGATTACCGTTCCTGAACCGGAACACCCCGGCGCGCATGGCCGCGGCGCACGCCGCCCGGCCGCCGCGCGCCCGCAAGCCCCGTCTGCAGCGCGCGGCACCATCCCCGCCCGCGCGCCTGCCGGCCCACCGCGCCCTATCCCGCGGCGCGGTGCCGGCGTCATCGAGCAACCGTAAACGCGGCGTCCCGCCGGGCGCCGCCGCCAAGGAACCGCAGTGACCGCAACAGACCTCACCCCCCTCCTCGCCCGCGCCGAGCGCGTGCTGGCGCAACTGGAAGCCTGGCTGCCGCCGGCGCCGCCCGACATCGACTGGTCCGCCCACGCCTACCGCTGGCGCAAGCGCGGCTCGCGCGGCTGGCTGGACGCCGTGCGCCACGTGGCGCGCATCGAGCTCGACGACCTGCAGCACATCGAGCGCCAGAAAGACATCATCGACCGCAACACGCGCCAGTTCCTCGAATCCAAGCCGGCCAACAATGTGCTGATGACCGGCGCGCGCGGCACCGGCAAGAGTTCGCTGGTCAAGGCCATGCTGGCCGCCTACGGCGAGCGCGGCCTGCGCCTGATCGAAGTCGACAAGTCCGACCTGGGCGACCTGGCCGACATCGTCGAACTGGTGGCGGCGCGGCCCGAACGCTACATCGTGTTCTGCGACGACCTGTCGTTCGAGGAAGGCGAGGCCGGCTACAAGGCGCTGAAATCCGTGCTCGACGGCTCGGTCGCGGCCTCGGGCGACAACGTGCTGATCTACGCCACGTCGAACCGCCGCCACTTGATGCCGGAATACATGAGCGAGAACCTGGCCGCCAAGCACCAGCCCGACGGCGAGATCCACCCCGGCGAAACCGTCGAGGAGAAAATCTCGCTGTCCGAGCGCTTCGGCCTGTGGCTGTCGTTCTACCCGTTCAAGCAGGACGACTACCTGGACATCGTCTACCACTGGCTGCGCGAATTGAACTGCCCGGCCGACCAGATCGAGGCCTCGCGCACCGAGGCCTTGCAGTGGACGCTGGAACGCGGCTCGCGCTCCGGCCGGGTCGCCTATCAGTTCGCGCGCGACTGGGCCGCCCGCCATGTCTGAAAAAATCGTCGATGTCGCCGCGGGCCTGATCCTGCGCCCGGATGGCCAATTGCTGCTGGGGCAGCGCCCCGAGGGCAAGCCCTGGGCCGGCTGGTGGGAGCTGCCCGGCGGCAAGCTGGAGCCGGGCGAAACCGTGCTGCAGGCCCTGGCGCGCGAACTGCATGAAGAACTGGGCATCCGCGTGACCGAGGCGCACCCATGGGTGACCTATGTGCACGTCTACCCGCACACCACCGTGCGGCTGGCGTTCTGCCACGTCACCGGCTGGGAAGGCGAGCCACGGGGGCTGGAAAACCAGCGCCTGGAATGGGTCGACCCGGCGCGCGCGCACGAGGTCGGCGACCTGCTGCCGGCCACCCTGCCGCCGCTGCGCTGGCTGCAGTTGCCCACCGCCTACGCCATCGGCGCCATCGGCGCGCCGGCCGGGCTGGCCGATTTCACCGCGCGGCTTCAGGCTGCCCTGGAGGGCGGCCTGAAGCTGGTGCTGCTGCGCGAGCCCGACTGGCCGGGCGGCGCCGATGCCTCCTCGCTGCGCGAGGCCATGCAGGCCATCCTGGCGCAATGCCGCGCCGCCGGTGCGCGACTGCTGGTCAGCAGCCGCCATCCGCAGGCCTGGTGGAGCGAGGCCGACGGCGTGCACCTGACGGCGCGCGACGCGCAGGCGCTCAAGCAGCGCCCGGCGCTGCCCGAAGGCGCGCTGGTGGGCGTATCCGCCCACGGCCACGCCGAGATCGTGCACGCGCGCGACCTCGGCGCGGATTTCGCGGTGCTGGGCCCGGTGCTCGCCACCGCCAGCCACCCGGGGCAGGCGCCGCTGGGCTGGTCCGGCTTCGCGGCCGGCATCCGCGACGCCGGCCTGCCGGTCTACGCGCTGGGCGGCCAGTCGCCCGCCACCCTGGCCGAGGCGCGCCTGCACGGCGCGCACGGCATCGCCGGTATCCGCGGGCTGCTCTGACGCAAGAACGCTAGGGCGCGGACGGCGCGGACGGCTCGGTCGCCGCGCTGGCCGCCGCCTCGGCCGGCAGGCCCTGCCATCCGCCGCCTAGCGCCGCGATCAGCTGCACGCTGGCGTTGAGCCGGCTGCCCAGCAGGCTGATGGCGTTGCGCTCGGTATTGAGCGCGGTGGTCTCCAGCACCGCCACGCTCAGGTAGTCGATCAGCCCCTGCTCGTACTGGTTGCGCGCCAGGCGCAGCGATTCGCGCGCGGATTCGAGCGCGTTGCGCTGCACCTGCTGCTCGTGCTCCATCACGCGCAGCTGCACCAGGTAATCCTCCACCTCGCGCAGCGCCGTCAGCACGCTCTGCCGGTAGGCAGCCGCCTGCGCGTCATAGGCGGCGCGGGCCTGTTCGACGCGCGCCGAACGCGCCCCGCCGTCGAACAGCGTCATGGCCAGCGCCGGGCCGAGCGTCCAGAAGCGCGCCGGCGCGGTCAGCCACTCGGCGAACTGGCCGCTGCGAAAGCCGCCGGTGGCCGACAAGGTCAGGTCCGGGAACCAGGCCGCCTGCGCCACGCCGATCTGCGCATTGGCGGCGGCCGCGCGCCGCTCGGCGGCCGCCACGTCGGGCCGGCGCTCCAGCAGCTGCGACGGCAGGCCCGCCGGAATGTCCGGCAGTCGCTGCGCGAACGGCTGCGCCGGCAGGGCGAAGCGCGAGGGCGCCTGCCCCATCAGCACCGCGATGGCATGCTCGAACTGCCCGCGCTGCCAGTCCAGGTCGATGGATTGGGCCCGCGTGTTCTCCAGCTGGGTGCGCGCCACCGCCACGTCCGACTTGCCCACCACGCCAGCCTCGTAGCGATTCTGCGTCAGGCGCAGCGAGCGCTCGTAGGCCTGCACCGTGGCGTCGAGCAGGCGCTTCTGTTCGTCGAGCACGCGCAACTGCAGGTAGTTCTGCACCAGCGCGGCCTGCGCGCTCAGCCGGGTGGCGGCCAGGTCCGCGGCGCTGGCCTGCGCTTCGGCGCGGCTGGATTCGACCTCGCGGCGCACCCGGCCCCACACATCGATTTCCCAGCTGACCGACCCATTGAGCGAATATTGGTTGCCGACCGAGCTGCCGTTCGAGCCGGCGCCGCTGCCGCCGCCCGAGCCGGAACGCGTCACGTCGGCCCCCGCGCCGATGGTGGGGAAGAAGCCGGCGCGCGCGTTGCGCACCAGCGCCTGGGCCTGGCGATAATTGGCCTCGGCCTGCGCCACGGTGTAGTTGCCCTGGTTCAGTTGCCGCACCAGGCCGTCGAGCACCGGGTCGCCGTAGACCTGCCACCATTGCCCGCGCGCGCGCTCGTCGCCCGGTTGCGCGGGCGTCCAGCCCGGCTGCGGCGCGGCGGCCTCCTCCTTGTAGGCGGCGCCCACGTCGATGGCGGGGCGCTGGTAGTCGGGCCCGACCGCACAGCCGCCCAGCGCCGCGCACAAAGCCGCCGCGGCCAGCCGGCGGCGCGGCAAAACGGAGAATCGGAAACCAGGCATACGAATCATGGGCGGGTGGGATCAGGAGCGGACCGCGCCGCGCGCCGGCGCGCGGCCCACAGGCGGAAACGGTCCAGGTACAGGTACACCACCGGCGTGGTGTACAGGGTAAGGATCTGGCTGAGCACCAGGCCGCCCACGATGGTGATGCCCAGCGGCCGGCGCATCTCCACGCCCGGCCCGCTGGCCAGCATCAGCGGCAAGGCGCCGAAAATGGCCGCCATGGTCGTCATCATGATGGGACGGAAACGCGTCAGGCAGGCACGCAGGATCGCCGCGCGCGCGTCCAGGCCATCGCGCCGCTCGGCCTCGAGCGCGAAGTCGACCATCATGATGGCGTTCTTCTTGACGATGCCGATCAGCAGGAACACCCCGATCAACGCAATCAGGGTGAACTCGTGGCCGAGCAGCATCAGGGCCAGCAGGGCGCCGATACCCGCCGACGGCAGCGTGGACAGGATGGTCAGCGGGTGCACCAGGCTTTCGTACAGAATGCCCAGCACGATATACATCGTGACCAGCGCCGCCAGGATCAGCCACGGCTGGCGCGCCAGCGTCTTCTGCAATTCGGCCGCCGTGCCCTGGAAGCCCGCCTGGATCTGGTCCGACGGCAGGCCGATGCGGGCCACGGCCGCGTCGATCGCGGCGGTGGCCCGGTCCAGCGACACGCCGGGCGACAGGCTGAACGAAATCGTATCGGCCACGAACAGCCCCTGGTGGCTGACCGACAGGGGCGCGTTGGCCACCTTCAACTGCGCGAAGGCCGCCAGCGGCACGCGCTGGCCGTCGGCCGCGATCACGTGCACCTGCTTGAGCGATTCGATATCCTGCGCGAAGCGCGGATCCACGCCCATGACCACGTGGTACTGGTTCAGCGGCCCGTAGATGACCGAGACCTGGCGCTGGCTGAACGAATTGTTCAGCACCGCCGAAATGGTGGCCATGCTCACGCCCAGCCGCGTGGCGGCATCGCGGTCGATCACCAGGTCGATCTGGCGCCCCTTGTCCTCGACATCCGCGTCCACGTCGGTAATCTCGGGCAGCGCCGCCATGGCCCGCTGCACCCTGGGCATCCATTCGCGCAGCAGCGCCAGGTCGCCGGACATCAGCGTGTAGTCGTACGAGCCGGAACTCTGCCGCCCGCCGATGTGGATATCCTGCTGCGCCACCAGGAACATGCGCGCGCCCGGTTCGTTCTGCAGGCGTCCGCGCAGCCGGTTGATGACCGTGTCGGCGCTGACGCCGCGCTCGTCGAGCGGCTTGAGCTGGATCTGCATGAAGCTGGAATTGCTGCCGCCGCGGCCGCCCGCGTAGGCCGTCACGCTCTGCACCGCCGGGTCGGCCAGGATGACCTTGCGGAAGTACTCCAGCTTGGGCACCGTGGCCTGGAACGACGTGCCCTGGTCGCCGCGGAAGAACCCCAGCAGTTGGCCGGTGTCCTGCTGAGGAAAGAAGCCCTTGGGCACCACCATGTAGAGATACACGTTGAGCCCGATGGTGGCGGCCAGGATCAGCATCATCAGCCGCGCATGCGCCAGCGCCCAGCCCAGGCTGCGCTCGTAGCCGCCCTGCATGCCGCCGTACAGCCGCGTCCAGAGGCGCCCGGCGCGCCCGGGCGGGCGCGGCGAGGCCGGTTCGGCGCGCAGCAGGCGCGCGCACATCATGGGCGTGAGCGTCAGCGACACCACCAGCGACACCAGGATGGAGGCCGACAGGGTCACGGCGAACTCGCGGAACAGCCGCCCCGCCACGCCGCCCATCAGCAGGATGGGAATGAACACCGCCACCAGCGAGAGGCTCATCGACAGCACGGTGAAGCCCACCTCGCGCGAGCCGCGCAGCGCCGCGCGCATGGGCGTGGCGCCGCGCTCGATATGCCGCATGATGTTTTCCAGCACCACGATGGCGTCGTCGACCACGAACCCGGTGGCCACGATCAGGGCCATGAGCGAAATGGTGTTCAGCGTGTAGCCGCACAGATACATCACGCAGAAAGTGCCGATCAGCGATACCGGCACCGCCACGCTGGGAATGAAGGCGGCGCGCAGCCGGCGCAGGAACAGCAGCACCACCAGCACCACCAGGCCCACCGCGATGACCAGCGTCAGCTCGGCCTCGTGCAGCGAGGCGCGGATGCTGGGCGTGCGGTCCTGCGCCACGGTCAGGTCCACGTCGCCCGGCAGCAGGGCCGCCAGCTGGGGCAACTGGGCGCGCACCGCGTCGACGGTCTCGATGATGTTGGCGTCGGCCTGGCGCCGCACGATCATCAGGATGGCCTTGCGGTCGTTGTAGAAGCCGGTCTGGTACAGGTCCTCGACCGAGTCTTCCACGGTGGCCACGTCGGACAGGCGCACCGCCGCGCCGTCGCGCCAGGCCACGATGAGCGGCCGGTACTGCTCGGCGCGGTCGAGCTGGTCGCTGGCCATGACCTGCCAGTGGTACCGGTCGTTCTCCACCATGCCCTTGGGGCGGTTGGCGTTGGCGCTGGCCAGCGCCTGGCGCACCTCGTCGAGCGACACGCCGCGATTGGCCAGCGCGCCCGGGATGAGGTTGACGCGCACCGCCGGCAGCGAGCTGCCGCCCACCGTCACCTCGCCCACGCCGTTCACCTGGGCCAGTTTCTGCGCGACGATGGTCGAGGCCAGGTCGTACAGCTTGCCCTGGCCCAGCGTGGCCGAGGTCATGGCCAGCGTCATGATGGGCGCCGCCGACGGATTGGCCTTGTGGTACGTGGGGTTGCTGCGCAGGCTGGTGGGCAGCAGCGAGCGCGCCGCGTTGATGGCGGCCTGCACGTCGCGCGCCGCGCCATCGACGTCGCGGCTGAGGTCGAACTGCAGGGTGATGCGGGTCGACCCCTGCGAGCTGCGCGAGGTCATTTCGGTCACGCCTGCGATGCTGCCCAGCGAGCGCTCCAGCGGGGTGGCCACGCTGGAGGCCATGGTCTCGGGGCTGGCGCCGGGCAGGCTGGCCGACACCGAGATGGTCGGAATGTCCACCTGCGGCAAGGGCGCGACCGGCAGCAGGCGGTACGCCAGCAGTCCGGCCAGCACCACGCCCAGGCACAGCAGCGTGGTGGCCACCGGACGGACGATGAACGGCGCCGACAGAATCATGGCGTCTGCCGCGCGGCCGCGCCGGCGCCGCCGCGACGACGCGCCAGGCGGTCAAACATGAGGTAGATCACCGGCGTGGTGAACAGCGTCAGCACCTGGCTGACGAGCAGCCCGCCCACCATGACCAGCCCCAGGGGCTGGCGCAGCTCGGCGCCGGTGCCGGTCGAGAGCATCAGCGGCAGCGCGCCGAACAGGGCCGCCAGCGTCGTCATCAGGATGGGCCGAAAGCGCAGCAGCGCCGCCTCGTGGATGGCCTCGCGCGGCGCCATCCCGCGCTTGCGCTCGGCCTCCAGGGCGAAGTCGATCATCATGATGGCGTTCTTCTTGACGATGCCGATCAGCAGGATGATGCCGATGATGCCTATCATGTCCAGGTCGGTGCCGCTGATCAGCAGGGCCAGCAGCGCCCCCACCCCGGCCGAAGGCAGGGTGGACAGGATCGTGATCGGGTGGATATAGCTTTCGTACAGGATGCCCAGCACGATGTACATGGTGACCACCGCCGCCAGGATCAGCCACAGCGTGCTGTCGAGCGAATTCTGGAACGCCAGCGCCGCCCCCTGGAAGCGCGTGTCGATCGCCAGCGGCAGGCCGATCTCGGCCTGCACCGCCGAGATCGCCTCGACCGCGCCCGACAGCGAGGCCCCGGGCGCCAGATTGAACGACACCGTGGTCATGGGGAACTGGTCGAGCCGGTTGACCGCCAGCACCGTGCGCCCTTCGGAAATGCGCGCCACCGACGACAGCGGCACCTGCGCGCCGGAAGCCGTCGGCACATGGATATGGTCCAGCGACTGGGGCGATTGACGGAACTGCGGCAGCACCTCCAGCACCACCCGGTACTGGTTGGACTGCGTGAAGACGGTGGAGATCAGCCGCTGGCCGAACGCGTCGTAAAGCGCCTCGTCGATCACCGCGGCGGTGATGCCCAGCCGCGAGGCGGCGTCGCGGTCGATCTCGACCCAGGTCTGCAGGCCCTGGTCCTGCAGGTCGTAGGTGACGTCGGCAAGCTGCGGCACCTGGCGCAGCCGGTCCACCAGCTTGGGCGCCCACTCGCTGAGCACGGCCAGGTCGGGGTTGGACAGCGTCATCTGGTATTGCGTGCGGCTGACGCGGTCCTCGATGGTCAGGTCCTGCACCGGCTGCATGTACACCGTCAGGCCCAGGTCGGCCCCGCCATGCAGCGCGTCCTGCAGGCGCGCCATCACGGTCTTGAGGTCGCCGCTGCGCTCGCTCTGCGGCTTGAGGGCGATCTGCATGCGGCCGTTGTTCAGCGTGGGGTTGCTGCCGTCGACGCCGATGAACGAGGACACGGCGGCCACGTCGGGATCCTGCACGATGATGCGCGCAGCCTCCTGCTGGCGTTGCGACATGGCGGCGAACGAGATGGTCTGCGGCGCCTGCGTGATGGCCTGGATCAGCCCGCTGTCCTGTTGCGGGAAAAAGCCCTTGGGCACCACGATGTACAGCAGCACCGTCAGCGCGAAGGTGCCCAGCGCCACCAGCAGCGTCAGCGGCTGGTGGCGCAGCACCACCTGCAGCATGCGGTCGTAGCCGGCGATGACGCGGTCGATCAGCGCGCCGGTGGCCTGGTGGAAGCGCCCATGGCGCTGCTCGGACTCGGGCCGCAGCAGGCGCGCGCACATCATCGGCGTCAGCGTCAGCGACACCACCAGCGAAATCAGGATCGCCACGGCCAGCGTCACCGCGAACTCGCGGAACAGCCGCCCCACCACCTCGGTCATGAACAGC
This sequence comes from Bordetella genomosp. 6, assembly GCF_002119705.1. Taxonomy (NCBI): domain Bacteria; kingdom Pseudomonadati; phylum Pseudomonadota; class Betaproteobacteria; order Burkholderiales; family Alcaligenaceae; genus Bordetella; species Bordetella genomosp. 6. Next base: position 587,329 of record NZ_CP021107.1, on the reverse strand, counting down.
AGCGGAATCAGCACCGCGATCAGCGAGAAGGTCAGCGAAATCAGCGTGAAGCCGATCTGCGCCGCGCCCTTGAGCGCCGCCTGCAGGGGCGTCTCGCCCTCCTCCAGGTGGCGCGCGATGTTCTCGATCATGACGATGGCGTCGTCGACCACGAACCCGGTCGCGATGGTCAGCGCCATCAGCGTCAGGTTGTTGATGCTGAAGCCGGCCAGGTACATGATGCCGAAGGTGCCGATCAGCGACAGCGGCACCACCACGCTGGGAATCACGGTTGCCGTGAGGCTGCGCAGGAACAGGAAGGTGACCAGCACCACCAGCCCCACCGCCAGCAGCATCTCGAACTGCACGTCCGCCACCGAGTCGCGGATGGTCTGGGTGCGGTCGGCCACCACCACCAGGTCCAGCGTGGCCGGCATGGCGGCGCGCAGCTGCGGCAGCAAGGCATGGATGCGGTCCACCACGTCGATCACGTTGGCGCCGGGCTGGCGCTGCACGTTCAGCAGGATGGCGGGCTTGTCGCCCACCCAGGCGGCCTGCCGGATATCCTCGGCGCCCTGCACCGCGCGCGCCACGTCGGACAGGCGCAGCGGCGCATCGTTGCGGTAGGCGATGATCAGGTCGTTGTAGTCGGTGGGCGACTTCAGCTGGTCGTTGGCGTTGATGGTGGTGGAGCGCACCGGCCCGTCCAGGTTGCCCTTGGGCTGGTTGACGTTGGCGCCGACCACGGCCGTGCGCAGGTCCGCCAGGCTCAGGCCGGCCGAGGCCAGGGCCTGCGGATTGACCTGCACGCGCACCGCCGGGCGCTGCCCCCCCGCCACGCTGACCAGGCCCACGCCGGGAATCTGCGACAGCCGCTGGGCCATGCGCGTATCGACCAGGTCGCGCACCTGCGGCAGCGGCATGGTGGGCGAGGTCACCGCCAGGGTCAGCACGGCCGCGTCGGCCGGATTGACCTTGTTGTAGGTGGGCGGCACCGGCAGATCGTTGGGCAGCAGGTTGGAGGCCGCGTTGATGGCCGCCTGCACCTGCTGCTCGGCCACGTCCAGCGACAGGTCCAGGCTGAACTGCAGCGTGATGACCGACGCCCCGCCGGAACTGGTGGACGACATCTGGTTAAGGCCCGGCATCTGGCCGAACTGGCGCTCCAGCGGCGAAGTCACCAGCGACGTCATCACATCGGGGCTGGCGCCGGGATACAGCGTGACCACCTGGATGGTCGGGTAATCGACCTCGGGCAGCGCCGACACGGGCAGCAGCCGATAGGCGATCAGGCCGGCGATCAGGATCGCCACCATCGACAAGGCGGTGGCGACCGGCCGCAGGATGAACAGGCGCGACGGGCTCACGGCGTCCGCCTGGGCGCCCCGGTATTGACCGGCGCGGCCGCTTCCGGCGTGGTGCCGGTCACGATGTCTATCCTGGCGCCGGCGCGCAGCCGGTCCATGCCCTCGACCACGACCTTGTCGCCGGGCTGCAGGCCTTCGTTGACCGCGACCCAGTCGCCGTTGATCGCGCCCAGCTTGACCTGCCGCACCGCCACCGTGCCATCGGGCTGCGCCAGGAACACGAAGGCGCCGGCCGAGCCCTGCTGCACCGCCGCGTTGGGAATCGCGGTCATGCCGCTGCGCGTCTCGACATACAGGCGCACGTTGACGAACTGGTTGGGAAACAGCGCCTCCTCGGCGTTGTCGAAACGCGCCTTCAGCTTGACCGTGCCGGTGGCCACGTCGATCTGGTTGTCGACGGTCTCGAGCTGGCCGCTGGCGATGCGGCGCGTGTCGGCGCGGTCGTAGGCCTCCACCGGCAGCTGCCGCCCGGCGCGCAATTGCTGCAGCACCTCGGGCAGCTGGGTTTCGGGCAGCGTGAAGACCACGGCGATGGGCTGGGTCTGGGTGATCACCACCAGGCCATTGGCGTCGCCGCTGGAAATCAGGTTGCCCTGGTCCACCTGGCGCAGGCCCAGGCGGCCGGCGATGGGCGCGGTGATGCGCGAGAAATTCAATTGCAGCCGGGCGCTGTCCACGGCCGCCTGGTCGCTCTTGATGGTGCCCTCGTACTGGCGCACCAGCGCCGCCTGCGTGTCGAGCTGCTGGCGGGCGATCGAATCCTGCTTGTAGAGCGTCTGGTAGCGCTGCAAGTCGCGGCGCGCATTCTCCAGTTGCGCCAGATTCTGCTGCTGCTGGCCCTGCGCCTGCGCCAGCGCCACCTCGAAAGGCCGCGGATCGACCTGCGCCAGCAGGTCGCCGGCCTGGACGTGCTGGCCTTCCTGGAACGCCACCTTGACCAGTTCGCCATCGACGCGGCTGCGCACCGTCACGGTGTTGTAGGCGGTCACCGTGCCCAGCGCCCGCAGGACGATCTGGATATCCTGGGTGCGGGCTTCGCCCACGCGCACCGGCACCGCCATGTTCATCATCGAGGCCGGGCCGCCGCGCATGGCGCCGCGGCCGCCGGGCCGGCCCTGCTGTCCGCCCGTATCCTTTGGCCACAGCCACCAGGCCAGGGCCAGCACGGCCAGGACGGCGATCGCGGCTGCGATCAGGCGGCGGCGCCCCTGGCGGGCAGGCGGCGCAACGGAACGGCTTTCAGGCATGAGGTATCCGGCAAGACGGCAAGGAGCCGCTATTTTCCACCAGACCGGCGCAAACTGGCCGTTTTCCGGGCGCTGCTGAAATAGACCGCAACAGGATTCGGCGCCCGCGCGCCCGCGATCACGGGCTGCCCGGCCGGGACGGGGGCCATGCGGCCCGCGCCGGCTCGCGCCGGCGGGCGGTCAGGAGCTGCAGAGCGACATCTGGAACGCCACGTCGCGCGACACCTGCTGCGGCTTGACCTCGCCATCCTGGGTCGAGAAGCGTATCCAGACCATGTACTTGTTGGCGCTGATCTCGGGAAAGACGCCGAGGCTGGGCTCGACCCAGACGCGCAGCAGATGGTAGACCTTGCCGGCCAGCATCTGCTGGTAGCCGCCCTGCTCGGCCACGATATCGGCGCGCCGCCCGGATTCGCGCAGCAGCCGCAGCGCCATGGACAGGCCCGCATGCAGGGGCAGCAAGGGGGCCAGCCAGCCTTGCAGGTCGGCGCAGCGCACCGACTCGGGCTTGTTCTGCCAGGCATGGTAGGACGGCATGTCCACCTGCGTGGCGCCGCCCGGCACCGCCAGCCTGCCGCGCAGGCTGACCAGCCATTCGTTCTCGCGCAATGCCTGGCCGGTCTTGCCCTGCGCCGCCAGCGCCCCCACCACGCGCTCCATGTCGCGCAGCATGGCCTCCAGCGCATCCTGGGCCACGCCGGGATGATCGCGCAGCCCCACCAGGGCCATGCGCTGGCGCTCCAGGTCCTGCAGCACCGCGCCCTTGATGTCGGTGCGCTCGCAGGCATCGAGCAGGTCGAACAGCGAGGAGACGGCGATCTGGTGCAGCCGGGCGTCGCCCTCGCGCGCGAAGAAGAACAACCTGTCGAACAGGTACTCCAGACGCAGATAGGCCCGGATACGTTCGTTGAAAGGGTATTCGTACAGAATCACGCTTGCCACAGGCCCGTCGGTGATCGGCCCGCGGGCCGGGGTTATTCAGGGGTGCCGGCCGCCTTGCCGCCTGGCTGGCTGGCCGCGCCCGCCAGCGCGAGCCAGCGGTCGTGCAGAGTTCTTGCCCGCGCGCGCAAGGTATCGGGCGAAGTGGCGCCATCGTTGACGATGACATCGTCAGCGGCCTCCAGCCGGGTTGCCCGCGCAGCCTGTGCCGCCATGATACGCCTGATGGCCGGCTCCGTCAGCCCGCTGCGTTTCCGCACCCGGGCGATCTGCGTGGCCGGATCGCAATCGACCACGCAGATGCGGTCGACCCGGTCGCGCCAGCGGCCGGATTCGACCAGCAGGGGCACGACGAAAACCAGGTACAGGCCGCGCGCCCGCGCGGCGGCCTGCTCGGTGTGCCGGCCGATCAGCGGGTGCAGCACGGCTTCGAGGCGGCCGCGCGCCGCGGGTTCGCGAAACACCAGGTCGCGCATCCAGGCGCGATCCAGCGCGCCGTCGGCGGCCACCGCCTGCGGGCCGAACTCGCGCTCGATGGCCGGCATGGCCGCGCCGCCGGGCGCGGTCAGCGCATGCGAAATCTCGTCGGCGTCGATGACGCAGGCGCCCCATTCGGCCAGCATGTCGGCCACGCGGGACTTGCCCGAACCGATGCCGCCGGTCAATCCGATCTTGTACATGCCCATCCTCAATAGAACTGCAGCCAGGCGGGCCGGCCCGCCGCCAGCAGCATCAGGATACCGCCGACCGCCAGGTAAGGACCGAACGGCAGCGGCTGCCCGCTGCCGATCCGCCCGGCCAGCCGCAGGCTCCAGCCCACCAGCACGCCCGCCAGCGAGGCCCCCAGCAGCAACCACGGCAATGCTCCCAGCCCGAGCCAGGCGCCCAGCGCCGCCATCAGCTTGAAGTCGCCATGGCCCATGCCGTCGCGCCCGGTCAGCAGGCGGAAAAAATGGAAGATCACCCACAGGAACAGATAGCCCGCGGCCGCGCCCAGCACGGCCAGCGGCAGCGGCGCCAGCGCGCCGTCCAGGTTGACCAGCAGGCCGGCCCAGACCAGCGGCAAGGTCACGGCGTCGGGCAGCAGGCTGTGTTCCAGGTCGATCCAGGCCAGCGCCAGCAGCGCGCCGGTCAGGCCCATGGCGGCCAGCGCCATCGGCGTGGGCCCGAAGCGCCAGGCGCAGGCGGCAAACAGCACGGCCGCGGCCAGCTCGAGCATGGGATAGCGCAGCCCGATGGGCTGCCCGCAATGCCCGCAGCGGCCGCGCTGCAGCAACCAGCCGGCCAGCGGAACGGCGCGCCAGCCACGCAAGGCGGCCTGGCACGAAGGGCAGTGCCAGGCCGGCCGCCACAGGCCATAGCCGGATTCGGCGCCGCCGTCGTCCTCGCGCATGGCCATACGCCATTCGCGCTCCATCATGCGCGGCAGCCGATGCGCCACCACGCTGAGCCAGCTGCCGGCCGCCAACCCCAGCAGGGCGGCCAGCACCACGTTCAACGCCGGATCGAGCGGAAAGACATGCCACATGGCGCCAGGAAGAACACGGAAAGGAAGGACAAGGAGGGGACGCGGCGGACGCCCGGCACGCCCGGGACCGGAAGGGTCGGGCGGCAGCGCGATGCCGCAGGCGGCATTATTGCGGCGCGCCCCGATTTGCACAAACGCCGCACTTGCGCGCGCAAAGCCGCGGCAATGTATCGGATCTTCTCATAAGTGCGTAGAATCGCAGTTACAGAACAACCAACCGGACACGCTGCCATGTCTGCCCAACTCGATACGCCCGCGCTTCGTCTCAATACCCGTTTTGCGACCGGAATCGTACTGGCAGGCACCCTGGCGCTGGCCGGCTGCGCGCAACAGCGCAGCGCCGGCTATTACGACCCGCCCGGCGCCAGCACCATCACCGACGCCCAGTACCAGGGCCAGGCGGCCGGCTATCGCACGGTGGTGCACGCGCCGTCGCAACTGCAGATCGAGCTCAAGCCCAACCAGCCCGCGCGCCAGCAGAACGCCCAGGCCCAGGCGCAGGCCGGCCAGCAATCCACCGAGGACGGCACGGCCGTGCCCGAAGGCCAGGCGGCCCCGCAACCGCAGCCCGAAACGGCCAGCCCCAGCGCGCAGGCCATCATCCCGCAGGCGCAAACCTACCAGGGCACCTTCCCGTGCTTTGCCGCCGGCCTAGCTTGCGAAGCCCAGCGCGTCACGCTGACCCTGGCGCCCAACGGCCGCTGGCGCAGCCGCACCAACTACCTGGACAAGCAGCCCCAGGCCAGCGCTCCCGTGTCCGAGCAAGGCTGCTGGGACGCCACCCAGGAACGCCCGCCCCGCGTACTGCTGCTCGACGGCAGCGGCAACATGCGCGCCGAACTGGTCATGACCGCCAACAACGTGCTGCGCGTACGTTCGGTGGGCGGCCGCACCCCCAACCTGAACTACAACCTCACCCGCCAGCCCGACCTGGACGCCATCGCCGAGCTCGACAAGCAGGCCGCGCCCAAGTGCCCCTGATGCGGCGCTGATGCGCCGCCGGCAGGCCCGCCACGCGCGCAGCCCGCCCGCTGGCGGTGCGACCCACGGGTATCGAAACCCGCAGACTCAAGACTCCCTGGCCGGGGCAGCCCCCTGCCCCGCCACGGACGTGGCCGCGCGCCGGTGCGGGCACATGCGGCATGCCAGCTCGAACGCGTTGCGCACGCCCAGCTTGCGGAAGATGCGCGCGCGATGCGCTTCGGCGGTACGCCGGGAAATACCCAGATCGATGGCGATGACCTTGTTTGCCTTGCCCGCCGCCAGATAGGCGGCCACCTGGCGCTCGCGCGCCGTCAAGGCGGTTGGCGGCGGCCGAGCCCCGGCGCGGCCGCGAACCGGCGGCGCGATCGGATGGCAGAAGGATGCAACGGGTTGAGCCGACGGCGCGGATGAGGCGTTGCCAGGCATGGGGAGCATGGGACCTCCTTTGCAAACTACGATTGCAGTGCAGTCTGCCATGCCCGGCCTGTGCCGATAAGCTGTGAAATTTGACAGGATCGGCCGCGGCGGCGGCTCAGAACTCCAGGTTGTCGATCAGCCGCGTGGCGCCCAGCTTCGCGGCGGCCAGCGCCACCAGCGGCTCGCCGGCGCTCATCTCGGCCACGTCGGGAGCCTTCAGGTCGCGCTGGCGGCGCACCGCCACGTAGTCGACCTTCCAGCCGCGCTCGGCCAAGGCCTGCGCGGCCACCCGTTCGAGCGCGGCCGGGTCCTGCTCGCCGCCGGCGCGGCGCTGCGCGATGCCGCGCAGCGTCTCGTACAGCACCGGCGCCTCGGCGCGCTCGGCCTCCGACAGGTAGCGGTTGCGCGAGGACAGCGCCAGGCCGTCATCGGCGCGCACGGTCTCGTGGGCCAGGATTTCCACTGGCAACTGCAATTGCCGGCACATGTTGCGCACCACCATCAGCTGCTGGTAGTCCTTCTTGCCGAACACCGCCACGCGCGGCTGCACACAGGCCAGCAGCTTCATCACCACGGTGCACACGCCCGTGAAAAAGCCCGGGCGGAACTCGCCTTCCAGGATGTCGCCCAGGTCGTCGGGCGGCAGCACGCGGTAGTTCTGCGGCTCCGGGTACATCTCGCGCTCGTCGGGCGCGAACACCAGGTAGACGTCGCGGTCGCGCTCCATTTTCGCGACATCGTCGGGCAACGTGCGGGGATAGCGGTCGAAATCCTCGTTCGGGCCGAACTGCAGCCGGTTGACGAAAATACTGGTCACCACCGGGTCGCCATGCTGGCGCGCCAGCTTCATGAGCGCCAGGTGTCCCTCGTGCAGGTTGCCCATGGTGGGCACGAACGCCACGCGGTTCTGGCCGCGCAGCTGGTCCCGCAGGTCCTGGATGGTGTGTACGACTTTCAAGGGGATTCTCCGGAAGGGCCGGGTCGGAATGGGAGGTGGCCGGCCGCCTTACGCGGCGGCGGCCACGCTGGCGTAGGCCAGGCGCACGTAGATGGGCGCGTAGGGCTCGGCCTGGGTGATGTCGAGCAGGGATTCGCGGGCCAGTTCGAGCATGGCGATGAAGTGCACGACCACCACGGCCACCGGGGCGCCCTCGTTGATGCGTTCGAGGAACAGCTCGCCGAACTCCATGAAGCGCACGTCGTTCAGGCGCCTCAGGATGTGGGTCATGTGGTCGCGCACCGACAGCTGCTCGCGCGTGATGTGGTGGTGCTGGTTCAGGCGCGCCCGCTTCATGATGTCGACCCACGCGGCGCGCAGGTCGTCGACGCTGACGTCGGGCAGCATGCGCTCGACGCTGATCTCGGCCACCGCCTGGCTGCGCACGAAATCGCGCCCCAGCTGGGGCAGCGCGTCCAGCTTCTGCGCCGCCAGCTTCATCTGCTCGTACTCGAGCAGGCGCCGCACCAGTTCGGCGCGCGGGTCCTCGGGTTCTTCGCCGGTGTCCGATTTCTTGACCGGCAGCAGCATGCGCGACTTGATCTCGATCAGCATCGCGGCCATCAGCAGGTACTCGGCCGCCAGTTCGAGGTTGTGGACGCGGATCTGCTCGACATACGACAGGTATTGCCGCGTGACATCGGCCATCGGGATGTCGAGCACGTTGAAGTTCTGCTTGCGGATCAGGTAGAGCAGCAGGTCCAGCGGCCCCTCGAACGCCTCCAGGAACACTTCCAGCGCGTCGGGCGGAATGTAGAGGTCGGTGGGCAGCTGGAACAGCGGCTCGCCGTACAGGCGCGCGAACGCCACGCTGTCGACCACGTCGGGCGTGCTGTCCACCTGTGGCTCCACGAGCGCCGCCAGGTCGTCGCCGGAAATCGAGGCGTTATGTGCCATATGCGCCGCGCACGGGCCCGTGGGTATCAGTCGGCCTGATACACATAGGGCTTCTGCGGCACGCGGGCGGCGCGAAAGCCTTCGAGCAGCTCGGTGTTCTGCGCCTTGTCCCACAGGCGGGCGCGGCCTTCGCGCTGGCGCTGCTCGGTGTCCGGATGCGCGGTCTTGTATTCCTTGAGGAAGCGGGTGATCTCGGATTCGTAGTTTTTGGCCATGACAACAGCTTCAGCAGGTTTCAGATAGGGGGAGTTTACTTCAGGCGGGCCCCGGGCCGGCGTTACAATCGATTGACGCCCCTTGCGTCCCCCAGACATGTCCGCAGACCCCGCCACAGCCGCCGCGCCCCCTCCTCTCGCCGACCCGGATACCGCCCGCGCCGCCCGCATGATTCCCTTCATCGTGGGATGCGCGCTGTTCATGCAGATGCTGGACTCCACGGTGGTGGCCACCGCCCTGCCGGCCATGGCCGCGGCGCTGGGGTCCACGCCGGTGCGCCTGAACGTGGCGATCACGTCGTACCTGCTGGCGGTGGCCGTGTTCGTGCCCATCAGCGGCTGGGCCGCCGACCGATTCGGCGCGCGCCGCGTCCTCATCGCCGCCATCGCCCTGTTCACCCTCAGCTCGGTGGGTTGCGCGCTGTCGCAGAACCTGGGCCAGCTGGTGGTCGCGCGCATCGTCCAGGGCATGGCCGGCGCGATGATGGTGCCGGTGGGCCGCATCATCCTGCTGCGCACCGTGCCCAAGCAGGACTTGCTCAAGGCCATGTCGTTCCTGTCCATCCCGGCGCTGCTCGGCCCGGTGATCGGCCCGCCGGTCGGCGGTTTCATGGTCACGTACATGTCGTGGCACTGGATTTTCCTGATCAATATCCCGATCGGCATACTGGGCATCGCGCTGGTGCTGCGCTTCGTCAGCGAAATCCGCGAGGAGAACGCCCCCCGCCTGGACCTGCCCGGCTTCCTGCTGAGCGCCATCTGCCTGGCGGCGCTGGTCAGCGCCTTCGAGGCGCTGGGCCACGGGCTGCTGCCGCCGCTGGAGCTGGGCGCGCTGATCGCCGCCGGCCTGTTGTGCGGCGTGCTGTACGTATGGCATTCGCGGCGCGTCGAACACCCCATCCTGGACCTGTCGCTGCTGCGCACGCCAACCTTCGCCATTTCGGTGCTGGGCGGCAACCTGTGCCGCTTCGCGGTGGGCGCCGTGCCTTTCCTGCTGGCCATGCTGCTGCAGGTCGGCTTCGGCCTGTCGCCGTTCGCCGCCGGCATGATCACCTTCGCCAGCGCCGCCGGCGCGCTGCTGATGAAATTCGTGGCCACGCCCATCGTCACCCGCTACGGGTTTCGCCGCGTCCTGACGATCAACGCCATCCTCACCGGCCTGTTCATCGTCGCCTGCGCCGCCTTCACCCCCGTGACGCCGGCCTGGGTGATGATCGCCGTGCTGCTGGCCGGCGGTTTCTTCCGCTCGCTGCAATTCACGGCGGTAAATACGCTAACCTATGCCGATATCGGCCCCGAACGCATGAGCCGCGCCAGCAGCTTCGCCGCCATGGCGCAGCAGCTCGGCATCAGCCTGGGGGTCGGCGTGGCGGCCGTCACGCTCAACGTCAGCATGGCGGCGCGCGGCGCCGCCTCGCTGGCGATCGGCGACGTGGTGGTCGGCTTCATGGTGGTCGGCGCGCTGTGCATGCTTTCGGTGCTGTCGTTCCGCCGCCTGGCGCCCTCGGCCGGCGCCCAACTTCAGAACGTCAAGGCTCCCCGTGACGGCAAATGAATTCATCCTGGCGCTGGACCAGGGCACGACCAGCTCCCGCGCCATCGTGTTCGACCGCGCCGGCACCGTGCGCGGCATGGGGCAGCGCGAATTCCGCCAGCACTACCCGCGGCCGGGCTGGGTCGAGCACGACGCCGGCGAAATCTGGCAAAGCCAGCTCGAGGTCGCGCGCGAGGCGCTGCGCAACGCCGGCGCCAGCGCCGCCGACCTCGCCGCGCTGGGCATCACCAACCAGCGCGAGACCACCCTGATCTGGGAGCGGGCCACCGGCCGCCCGCTGGCCCGCGCCATCGTCTGGCAGGATCGCCGCACCGCGGCAATGTGCGAAAAGCTGCTGCATGACGGCCACGGCCGGATGCTGCAGGAGCGCACCGGCCTGGTCGTCGACGCGTACTTTTCCGGCACCAAGCTGGCCTGGCTGCTCGATCATGTGCCGGGCGCGCGCAAGATGGCCGAGCGCGGCGAACTGGCCTTCGGCACGATGGACACCTGGCTGGTCTGGCAGCTGACCGGCGGCGCCGTGCACAGCACCGACCCGAGCAACGCCTCGCGCACCATGCTGTTCGACCTGCATACCCAGGACTGGTCCGATGACATCCTGGCCCTTTTGAACATTCCGCGCGGCATATTGCCGCGCATCGCCCCCAGCAGCGCGCGCGTCGGCGAAACCCTGCCCGAGTGGCTGGGCGGCTCGATACCCATCGCCGGCGTGGCCGGCGACCAGCAGGCCGCCACGTTCGGCCAGGCCTGCTTCATGCCTGGCATGGCCAAGAACACCTACGGCACCGGCTGCTTCATGCTGATGAACGTGGGCGACGCGCCGGTGGCCTCGCGCCACAACCTGCTGTCCACCGTGGGCTGGAGCCTGCCGGCGGGCAACGCCAGCCACGTCACCTACATGGTGGAAGGCGGCGTGTTCATGGCCGGCGCGGCGGTGCAATGGCTGCGCGACGGCCTGGGCATCATCCAGCGCTCGGCCGACATCGAGGCCCTGGCGGGCAGCGTGGCCGATACCGACGACGTATTCATGGTGCCGGCCTTCGCCGGCCTGGGCGCGCCGCACTGGGATCCCTACGCGCGCGGCACGCTGGTGGGCATGACGCGCGGCACCACGCGCGCCCACATCGCGCGCGCCACGCTCGAATCGATCGCGCTGCAAAGCGCCGAACTGCTGTCGTGCATGAACGCCGACAGCGGCATCCCGCTGTCGGAGCTGCGCGTCGACGGCGGCGCGGCGCGCAACGACCTGCTGATGCAGATGCAGGCCGACCTGCTGGGCGTGCCGGTGGTGCGCCCGCGCGTGCCCGAATCCACCGCGCTGGGCGCGGCCGGCCTGGCGGGCCTGGCGGTCGGGTTCTGGTCGGACCTGGACGAGTTCGGCGCCCAATGGCAGGCCGAGCGCACCTTCGAGCCGGCCTGGCCGGCCGATGTGCGTGAAGCCCGCATGCAACGCTGGCGCCAGGCGGTGGAGCTGTCGAAGGGCTGGTCGCGCCCCGCCGCCAGCCGCGCCTGAAGCGCGGCGCCGGCGCCTCAGAAAGACGGCTTGACCACGGCCAGCAGCACGATCGCGGCGCTGGCGAAGAACACCACCGCGCCGCCCGCCGCCAGCCACGCCGGCGCGCCGGCGGCGGGGCTGGCCAGCTGGCGGCGCAGCACCAGGCTTTGCGCTCCATGCAGCACGGCCAGCAAGCCCACCAGGGCCAGCTTGACGCCCAGCCACGGCTGTCCGAACCACCCGGCCATCGAAGCCAGATAAAAGCCGCACCCCACCCCCACCGCCATGGCGGGAGCAATCAGCCACCGGTTGCAGCGCGCCAGGCCCTGCGCGAAACGGCCGGGCGCCTGGCCCGGGCGGACCGGAAACGCGGTGACCGAACTGAGCACCAGCAGCCCCAGCGTCCAGCCGGCCACGGCCACCACGTGCAAGATCTTGATCCAGGAATACAACATGGGTACGACGGCCGGGGCCCGCGGGCGCCCGGCCGGCCTTGCGGCATCAGTTCAGGCTGGCGCCCGAGATCTTGACGATTTCCTGGTATTTGGCCATTTCCTGCTTCACGAATGCGGCGAAGGCGTCGGCCGTCATGGGCTCGGCCTCCGACCCCATGGTCAGCAGGCGCTGGCGCACGTCGGGTAGGCGCATGGCGTCGGCATAGGCCTTGTTCAGCCTGGCCACCACGTCGGCGGGCGTGCCGCCGGTGGTGAACACGCCGAACCAGGTGCCCAGGTCAAAGCCCTTGACGCCGGCCTCCTCCACGGTGGGCACGTCGGCCAGCAGCGAGGAGCGCTTGGCGGTGGTCACGGCCAGCGCCTTGACCTTGCCGTCCTTGATCAGGGGCGCGGCGGCGGCCAGGTTGTCGAACATGAAGTCCGACTGGCCCGACAGCAGGGCCAGCTGGGCCGGCGCGGCGCCCTGGTAGGGGATGTGCTCGGCGGCGATGCCAGCGCGCGCCTTGAGCAGCTCGCCGGACAAGTGGCCGGCGCTGCCGTTGCCGCCCGAGCCGTAGTTCAGGCGGCCGGGGTTCTTCTTGGCATAGGCCAGCAGGTCGCCCAGGTTCTGGATGTTGTTCTTCTCGGCGAACTCGAGGTTCATGACCAGCACGTTGGGCACCGAGGCCACGATGGTGACCGGGGCGAAGTCCTTGACCGGATCATAGGGCAGGTTGGCGAACAGCCACGGGTTGATGGCATGCGTGGCGACCGCGCCCATCACCAGCGTATAGCCGTCCGGCGCGGCCTTGGCCACCAGGTCGGCGCCGATGTTGCCGCCCGCGCCCGAGCGGTTTTCGACGATGATGGGCTGGCCCAGGGATTCGCGCACTTTCTCGGCCAGCAGGCGGGCCATGGAATCGAGCGGGCCGCCGGGCGGGTAAGGCACCACGAAGCGCAGCGGCTTGGTGGGGAATGCGTCGCCCTGCGCAACGGCCGGAACCGTCCACGACAGGCCTGCCGCCACGGCCAGGGCCCCGCCCAGCAGGGCGCGGCGCGTGGCGGAAACGAACGAATGGGAGCGGGACATAAGCGGGTCTCCTGTGCTTTTTGGCGTCTGTGCGGCCCGTAGCATACTCCAGTGCCCCGCCGGGCGATCCGGCGGAAAGCCCGGCGCCCGCGCCGTTTTCCGCCGCTTTGGTCCGTCGCCTCAGTGCAGGATCTGGCTCAGGAACAGCTTGGTGCGTTCGTTCTGCGGATTGTCGAAGAACTCGTCGGGCGTGTTCTGCTCGATGATCTCGCCACGGTCCATGAAGATCACGCGGTTGGCCACCTTGCGGGCAAAACCCATCTCGTGCGTGACGCACAGCATGGTCATGCCGCTTTCCTGGGCCAGCCGCACCATCACGTCCAGCACTTCCTTGACCATCTCGGGGTCCAGCGCCGAAGTCGGCTCGTCGAACAGCATGATCTTGGGGTTCATGCACAGCGAGCGCGCGATGGCCACCCGCTGCTGCTGGCCGCCCGACAGTTGCCCCGGATACTTGGTGGCCTGCTCCGGGATGCGCACCCGCTCCAGGTACTTCATGGCGGTGGCCTCGGCCTCGGCGCGCGATTTCTTCAGCACCCAGGTCGGGCCCAGCGTCAGGTTCTCCAGCACGGTCAGGTGCGGGAACAGGTTGAAGTGCTGGAACACCATGCCGACATCGCGGCGGATCGCCTCGATGTGCTTGAGATCGTTGGTGAGCTCGGTGCCGTCGACGATGATGTGGCCCTGCTGATGCTCTTCCAGCCGGTTGATGCAGCGGATCATGGTGGACTTGCCCGAACCCGACGGGCCGCATACCACGATGCGTTCACCCGGCGCGACGTCCAGGTTGATATTGCGCAGCACGTGGAACTGGCCGTACCACTTGTTCACGTCCTGCATGCGAATGATGGCATCCGTCACGGATGTACTCCCTCAATGGCGCCGGCGCCCGTGCTTCGGGGCGCCGGCAAGTTGCTAGCGTTGATGGCCGGTCGCCAGGCGGTGCTCCAGCGCCTGGCTGTACTTGGACATCGAGAAGCAGAACACGAAGTAGATCAGGGCGATGAACACATAGGCCTCGACCCCGAAGCCGCGCCACGCGGCATCCGACAGCGCGGCCTTGGCGGCCAGCGTCAGGTCGAAGATGCCGATGATCACGACCAGCGACGTATCCTTGAACAACGCAATGAAGATGCTGACCAGCGGCGGGATGACGATCTTCAGCGCCTGCGGCAGGATCACCTTGCGCATCTGCTGCCAGTAGGTCAGCCCCAGCGAGTCCGCCCCTTCGTACTGCCCCTTGGGAATGGCCTGCAGGCCGCCGCGCACGGTCTCGGCGATATAGGCCGCCGCGAACATGATGATGGCGATCTGCGCCCGCAGCAGCTTGTCGATGGAGAAGCCCTCGGGCAGGAACAGCGGCAGCATCACCGACGACATGAACAGCAGGCTGATCAGCGGCACGCCGCGGATCAGCTCGATGTACACGACGCACAGCGCCTTGATGGCCGGCATGCGCGAGCGCCGGCCCAGGGCCAGCAGCACGCCGAACGGAAACGCCAGGGCGATGCCGAAGGTGGCCAGGATCAGGGTCAGCGGCAAACCGCCCCAGCGCGCGTTCTCGACGTAGGTCAGGCCCAGCACGCCGCCCCACATCAGCACCGCGACCGCGCTCAGGCCGACGATCCAGACCAGCGCCAGGCTGGGCTTCCAGAATCGGCGGATGCCGCTGCACACGATCACGGCGATCAGGATGACGGTGGCCAGCAGCGGCCGCCACTGCTCGTCGTACGGATAGGTGCCGAACAGGATCAGCCGGTGCTTCTCGACGATGAAGGCCCAGCAGGCCCCGCTCGACTGGCGGCATTCCTGCGCCGAGGTGGCGGTGAAATTGGCGCCGATCAGCGCCCATTCGACCAGCGCCGGCACGGCCATCAGCACCAGCCATGCCAGCAGCACGGTGGCCAGGATGCTCAGCGGCGAGGAGAACAGGCGGGTACGCAGCCAATGCCAGACGCCGGTCTGGCCGGACGGGGGAGGCAGCGCCTCGCCGGGGGTATGCGTAGTACTGCTCATGTCAACGCTCCACCAGCGCGATGCGCTTGTTGTACCAGTTCATGAATATCGAGATCGTCAGGCTGACCGTGAGGTAGGCCCCCATGATGATCAGGATGCCCTCGATGGCCTGGCCGGTCTGGTTGAGCGTGGTGTTGACCACCGAGACGATATCCGGGTAGCCGATGGCCACCGCCAGCGAACTATTCTTGGTCAGGTTGAGGTACTGGCTGGTCATCGGCGGGATGATGACGCGCAGCGCCTGCGGCAGCACCACCAGGCGCAGCACCTGGGCGCGGCGCAGTCCCAGCGACCCGGCGGCCTCCCATTGCCCCTGGTTGACCGCCTGGATGCCCGAGCGCACCACTTCGGCGACGAAGGCCGAGGTGTAGATCACCAGCCCGGCCAGCAGCGCCGCGAACTCGGGCGACATGTTCAGGCCGCCCTGGAAGTTGAAGCCCTTGAGCGCCGGCATGTCCAGCGCCAGCGAGGCGCCGCTGGCCAGCCAGCCCACGATGGGCAGCCCGATCAGCAGGGCAATGGCCGCGCGGCCCAGCGGGAATATCCGGCCGGTGGCTTCCTGGCGCTTGCGGCTCCAGTGGCCCAGCACGATGATGGCCACGATGGCCAGCGCCAGCCCGCCCAGCATCCAGTCCAGCGCGTTGCCTTCCAGGCTGGGTACGCGCACGCCGCGATTGGAGATGAACACGCCCGGCAAGGGGTTGTGCGCCTGGCGCGGCCCCGGCATGTTCTCGGTGATCAGCGCGTACCAGAAGAACAGTTGCAGCAGCAGCGGCACGTTGCGCATGACTTCGACATAGATCGAGGTCAGGCGCGCGACCAGCCAGTTCTTGGACAGCCGGCCGATGCCGATGAGGGTACCCAGCAGGGTGGCGAGCACGATGCCGATGACGGCGACGCGCAGCGTATTGAGCACGCCGACCAGGATTGCGCGGCCATACGTGTCTGAAGGGGAATAGGCGATGGGCGTCTCGCCTATCGCGAAACCGGCCTCGCGGTCGAGGAATCCGAAACCCGTGGCGATATTGCGCACCGACAGGTTGTGCAGCGTATTGGAAACCAGAAACCACGCCACCAGCGCAACCACGACCAGCGCGACGATCTGGTAGACCACGGCGCGCACGCCGGGATCATTCCAGTTGAGACGACGTCGCGGTGCCGGAATCGGGGCGTTTCGATTGGTAGTCGTCATAAATCAATCTACAGAGTCGGACGTTCGGCCGGCGCGGACGCGCCGGCCTGCCTTGCGCCCGCTCGCATGGACCGGGCCAGGGCGGCCCCATGGCCCCCTGGCCCGCCTCAGGAGCGGATCAGCGCACCGGCCAGCCGTACATCAGGCCACCCTGCTTGTACGAGGCATTCAGTCCACGTTCCAGCTTCATGGCGCTGCTCTTGCCGAGCGTGGCCTCGAAGCTCTCGCCATAGTTGCCGACCTGCTTGATGATGTTGAAGGCCCACTTGTCGTCCACGCCCAGGTTCTTGCCCATGCCCGGCGTCACGCCGAGAATGCGCTGGATGTTGGGGTTGGAGCTCTTGGCCATTTCGTCGACGTTCTTGGACGTGATGCCGTATTCCTCGGCCTCCAGCATGGCGTTGAGCGACCAGCGCACGACGTTGAACCACTGCTCGTCGCCCTGGCGCACCATCGGCCCGAGCGGCTCTTTCGAGAAATCCTCCGGCAGGATGATGTAGTTATCGGGCTTTTCGAGCGTGGTGCGCGTCGAGGCCAGCTGCGACTTGTCGGTCGTGAAGGCGTCGCAACGGCCCGCCGAGAAAGCGCGCACGATCTCGTCGTACTTGTCGATCACGACAGGCTTGAACTCGATCTTGTTGCCGCGGAACCAGTCGGCCAGGTTCAGCTCGGTGGTCGTGCCGGGCTGCACGCAGACGGTGGCGCCGTTGAGCTCCTTGGCGCTCTTGACGCCCAGTTCCTTGGACACCATGACGCCCTGGCTGTCATAGTAGTTGACGCCCACCCCGATCAGGCCCAGCGTCGTGTCGCGCGTCAGCGTGACGGTGGTGTTGCGGGTCAGCACGTCGACCTCGCCGGACTGCAGCGCGGTGAAGCGTTGCTGCGTATTGAGCGGCGTGACCTTGAACTTCGACGCATCGCCGAACATGGTGGCGGCGATGGCGCGGCACATGTCCACGTCCAGCCCTTTCCATTCACCCTTGCTGTCGGCGATCGAGAAACCCGGGATCCCGGTCGATACGCCGCATTGCACAAAGCCCTTCTTCTTCACGTTGTCGAACGTGGCGCCTGCGTGCGCGACCGACCCCGCGGCAAACAGGGCCGCGCCGGCAGCGGCCAGCTTGAGCATCTTCATGTGTTGATCTCCTGTTAGGACAACATCGAATACGCGAGGCCTCGTAGACCAACGCGCTTGGGCGGATGGTAGCGTTCGGATTAATTTGGGGACATGGGGGAAATCCCTTTTAGGGTAATTCACGAAAACGGGGACATCTGTTTGAGATGCGCGTCCCGTGCGCATGGGTAGGCGTCCATGCGGCGGCGCGCCATTTGCGGCGGCTATCTTGCAGGACGGCACGGGCGCCGGCGGTCGGGCCGGCGCGCCGGCAGGCCGGCCGCCTGTCGCGAATTGTCATCGCCGGGCGGGCGCGCGGGGTTACTATTGCGACTTCTTCCCATACCTCGCCATGATTGAATTCCAGCACGTCTTCAAATCTTACGGGCGCGGCCGAAATATCCTGGCCGACATCAACTTTCGCATCAGCGCTGGAGAGTTCGTCTTCGTGTCCGGGCCGTCGGGCGCCGGCAAGTCGACACTGCTCAAGCTGATCGGCGGCCTGGAGCCGCCGAGCCGCGGATCCATCCAGGTCAACAACCAGCGGCTGGACAAACTGCCCGGCCGGGCCCGGCCGTATCTGCGGCGCGCCGTGGGGGTGATCCTGCAGGACACGCACCTGCTGTATGACCGCAGCGCCTTCCAGAACGTCATGCTGCCCCTGGCGGTGACCGGCCAGGCGCCCGATTCGGCCGCCGCGCGCGCCCGGGCCGCCCTGGACAAGGTCGGCCTGGCCGGCAAGGAAGATCTCAACCCGATCGAACTGTCGGGCGGCGAACAGCAGCGCCTGGCGATCGCCCGCGCCATCGTCAACCGGCCGGCCATCCTGATTGCCGACGAACCGACCGCCAACCTCGACCATGACAACGCGCAGCGCATCATGAATGTGTTCCGCGACTTCAACCGCGTCGGCGTCACCACGCTGATCGCCTCGCACGACCAGGACCTGATGGCCCGCTACGCCACGCGCACGCTCAGCATCGAACACGGGCGCTTCCACGACACGCACGGAGGCCAAGCATGAAGGCCTGGCTGCGACAACACCGCTACGCGCTGGCGATCACCCTGCGCCGGCTGGCGGCCCAGCCGTTCTCGTCGCTGGCCAACCTGCTGGTCATGGCGCTGGCGCTGGCCCTGCCGCTGCTGGGCAGCGCCATCCTGGTTTCGGTCCAGCCCCTGGCGCGCCAGGTCTCGGTCACCCCCGAGCTGACCGTATTCATGCAGACCCAGGCCCCCGCCGCGGCGGCCGGCGCGGTGGCCGAGCGCATCGGCCGCGACTACGCCAGCCAGATCGCCGCGGTGCGGGTGGTGCCGCGCGACCAGGCGCTGGCGGCGCTGCGCGACAACCCGGCCTGGGAGCAGGCCCTGGCCGTGCTGCCCGGCAATCCGCTGCCCGACGCGGTGGTGGTGACCCTCGCCGACGGCGAGAACCTGGCCGGGCGCGCCGGCGCGCTGGCGCAGGATTGGGGCAAATGGGACGGCGTGGACCAGGTGCAGCTGGACAGCGCCTGGGTGCAGCGCCTGGAGGCGCTGCTGCGCTTTGCCCGCATCGGGCTGGCGTTCCTGGCGGCGTGCGTGGCGGTGGTGGTGCTGGCCACCGTGTTCAATACCGTGCGCATGCAGGCCATGACCCAGCGCGAGGAAATCGCCGTGGCGCGCCTGGTGGGAGCGACCGAATCCTTCGTGCGCCGCCCGTTCCTGTACCAGGGCGCCCTGACCGGCGCCGTATCGGCCCTGATCGCCATCGGCGCGGCGGCCCTGGCGCTGACCCCGCTCAACGACGCGCTGCTGGGGCTGGCGCGCAGCTACGGCGCCGAATTCGCCCTGCACCTGCCCGGCCTGCCCGTGCTGGCCGCGGCCGTCATCGCCGCCGGCGTGCTGGGCGCGCTGTCGGCGCGCTGGTCAGTGACCCGCAGTACGCGCTTTTAAGCCCCTTGTTCCGCCGAAAGCGGCTGCGCATTCCCGGGTAAAGTCCAGACTTGCCCGGGAAACCGGGCTCGCGCCTAAAAAGGGACACCCCCATCCGCGCGAACGCAAAAAATTCACTTGTATGTCGATTTTTTGCAAGGAATAATCACAATTTGAATAAAACTTCGGCGCGCCCGGCTTCGTGCCCGCCGGCCGAGCCCCTGCCCTACCATGCCTGCCCGACTTGATGCCCGCGCCACGCGCCGCTATTTCGATAGCGCGTTCGACAGTCCGGCCGTCAAAATCCTGCCGAACGAGTATTACGTCACGAACGGCGAGGACGTCATGCTGTCGACCGTGCTGGGTTCCTGCGTGGCGGCCTGTATCCACGATCCGGTGATCGGCGTGGGCGGCATGAACCACTTCATGCTGCCCGAAGGCGACATCCACTCGCCGGCCTCGGCCACCATGCGCTATGGCGCCTTTGCCATGGAAGTGCTGATCAACGAACTGCTCAAGGCCGGCGCGGTCCGCGAGCGCCTCGAAGCCAAGGTGTTCGGCGGCGGCGCGGTGCTCAGCGCCATGCAGCTGATGAATATCGGCGAGCGCAACGGCCAGTTCGTGCTGAACTACCTCAAGACCGAGGGCATCCCGGTGCGCGCCCAGGACCTGGGCGACGTCCACGCCCGGCGCATCAATTACTTCCCCCGCGACGGCCGCGTCATGGTGCGCAAGATGGCGCCGCACCACCAGAAGGCCGAGGCGTTGATCGCCCAGCGCGAAGCCGCGGCCGCCCGGACCGTCCAGGCCGAAACCCGCGCCGCCCCGCGCGTGGAGCGCTTTACACGTCCCGGCGGCATGCGCGTCGAGCGCTTCGACACGCCCAGGCGCCGCGATCCGGTGGGCGCGTAGCGCCCCCGCATGAGGGTGCCTGTCCCGGCGGGGACAGGCACCCTTGCCAGCCCCGCGCTGGCCACGGTCAGGCGGCGCGCACCCCGCCGCCGATCGGCACCACCGAGGCGCTGAATTCGCGCATCAGTTCGGCGCGGCGCACGTCGGCGCGCGCCATGGCCGCCTCCTTGATGTGGCCATAGCCGCGGATTTCCTCGGGCAGGCTGGCCAGCGCGACGGCGTGCTCCAGGTTGCCGCGGTTCAGCTTGGGCAGGATGGCGCCCAGCTGCTCGCGGTATTGCTCGATCAGCGCGCGCTCGGCGCGCCGCTCGGCCGTATGCCCGAACACATCGAATGCCGTCCCCCTCAGGAAGCGCAGGCGCGCCAGCACGCCGAACAGGCGCAGCGTGGCCGGGCCATAGCGGCGCTTGACCAGATGCCCTTCGCTGTCGCGCTTGGAGAACAGCGGCGGCGCGAGGTGGAAGTTCAGTTTCCAGTCGCCTTCGAACTGCGCGTCGATGCGCTTGAGGAACTCGCCGTCCGAGTACAGGCGCGCCACTTCGTACTCGTCCTTGTACGCCATCAGCTTGAAGTAATAGCGCGCCACCGCCTCGGCCAGCCGCGTGGTGCCGGTGGCGGCCTGCTCGGCCGCGGCCACCTGGTCTACCAGGTCCTGGTAGCGCCGAGCATAGGCTTCGTTCTGGTACTGCGCCAGGAACTCGCGGCGGATCCGCGCCAGCTCGCCCAGCTCGCCGGCCGGACGCTTGAAGTCCACCACGGCGCCCTGTCCGCGCTTGACTTCGACGATGCCTTCATCGCTTGCCGCCTGGCCCTTGCCGATCAGCGCCTGCACCTGCGCCAGGTCGTGGGCGGCGCGCCGCCCCCAGGCGAACGCGGCCAGGTTGTTCTCGACCTGCTGGCCGTTGAGTTCGATGGCGCGCTGCATGGCGGCCTCGCCCAGCGGCAGCCAGCCCTTCTGGTAGGCATAGCCCATCATCAGCGGGTTGGCGTAGATCGCGTCGCCCAGCAGGCCCACCGCCAGTTCGGCGGCGTCGATGGTGGCCACGTTGCCCGCCCCGCACGCCTTGGCCAGGTCGGCCTGCAGGTTGGAGCCTGGCAGGGTCCAGTCCGGGTCGTGGACGAAGGCGGCCGTGGGCGCCACGTCGCTGTTGAGCAGCGTATGCGTGCGGCCCGGGCGCATGCGGGCGATGGCCTCGGGGCTGGTGCCCACGACCAGGTCGCCGGCCAGCACCAGGTCGGCTTCGCCCATGGCCACGCGCGTATTGAGCAGCTCGCCCGGCGTGGGGGCCAGCACGACGTGCGAATACACCGCGCCCCCTTTCTGGGCCAGGCCCGCCATGTCCAGCACCGAACAGCCCTTGCCTTCCAGGTGCGCAGCCATGCCCAGCAACTGGCCGATGGTGACCACGCCGGTGCCGCCCACGCCGGCGATGAACACGCCGTAGTGGCCGGCCAGCCCGTCGGCGCGCGGCGCCGGCAGGCCCTGGTCGATGGCGTCGCGCTGCGCCAGCGCGCGCGGCTTGCGCAGGCGTCCGCCCTCGACCGTGACGAAACTGGGGCAGAAGCCCTTCAGGCAGGAATAGTCCTTGTTGCAGCTGGACTGGTTGATGGTGCGCTTGCGTCCGAACTCGGTTTCCAGCGGCTCGACCGACAGGCAGTGCGACTTCTCGGAACAATCGCCGCAGCCCTCGCAGACGCGCTCGTTGATGACCACGCGCAGCGCCGGGTCCGGATAGGCGTTGCGCTTGCGGCGGCGGCGTTTCTCGGTGGCGCAGGTCTGGTCGTAGACCAGCACCGACACGCCGGGATAGGCGCGCAGTTCCTTCATGACCGCGTCCAGTTCATCGCGGTGCCTGACCGGCACCCCCGGCGCCAGATCGGTGACGTGGCGGTACTTCTCCGGTTCGTCGGTGACGACGACGATCTTCTCGATCCCTTCGGCGGCCATCTGGCGCGTGATCATGGGCACGCTGATCGGACCGTCGACCGGCTGGCCGCCGGTCATGGCGACGGCGTCATTGAACAGGATCTTGTAGGTGATGGGCACCTTGGCCGCCACGGCGGCGCGGATCGCCAGCAGGCCCGAGTGGTAATAGGTGCCGTCGCCCAGGTTGGCGAATACGTGCTTTTCCTCGGTGAACGGCGCCTGGCCCACCCAGGGCACGCCCTCGCCGCCCATCTGGGTGAACACCTGGGTGTTGCGGCCCATCCAGGTCACCATGTAGTGACAGCCGATGCCGGCCATGCCGCGCGAGCCCTCGGGCACGCGGGTGGAGGTATTGTGCGGACAGCCCGAACAGAACCACGGCTTGCGGTCCACCACCAGGCGCGGGCGGGCCAACGCCTGCTCGCGTTCGGCAATGAAATCCAGGCGCGCCTGGATGCCGGCGCGCACGTCCTCGGGCAGCTCGAAGCGCAGCAGGCGCGCGCCGATGGCCTTGGCCACCATGGCGGGCGAGAACTCGTAGTGCGCCGGCAGCAGCCAATTGCCCTGCGGCACCGACCACTCGCCGCCGTCCTTGTCGTCGAACTTGCCCACCACCCGCGGGATCTTCTTGCCGGTGCCGATCCAGCTGAACAGCTCTTCCTTGAGCTGGTACTCGAGCACCTGGCGCTTTTCCTCGACCACCAGGATCTCGTCGAGATCCTCGGCGAACTGCTGCATGCCGGTGGCCTCCAGCGGCCACACCATGCCCACCTTGAACAGCCGCAGCCCGATGCGCCGGCAGATTTCCTCGCTCAGCCCCAGGTCGGCCAGCGCCTGGCGCGTATCCAGGTAGGCCTTGCCAGAGGTCATGATGCCGAAGCGCGCCTGCGCGTTGGGCACCTGCCACATTTCGCGGTTCAGGCGGTTGGCGCGGGCGTAGGCCAGCGCGGCGTACAGTTTATAGTCCAGCAGCCGCGCCTCCTGCTGCAGCGGCGTATCCGGCAGGCGGATGTTCAACCCGTCGGGCGGCAGCTGGAAATCCTCGGGCAGCACGATGCGCGTGCGCTCGGGGTCGACCTCGACCGAGGCGGACACCTCGACGATGTCGGTGATGCATTTCATGCCGACCCACACCCCGGCATAGCGGCTCATGGCCCAGCCATGCAGGCCGTAGTCCAGCACTTCCTGCACGCTGGCGGGAAACAGCGCCGGGATCATGCAGGCCTTGAGGATGTGGTCGCTCTGGTGCGGCAGCGTGGAGGACTTGGCCGGGTGGTCGTCGCCGGCCACCACCAGCACGCCGCCATGGCGCGAGGTGCCGGCCGCGTTGGCGTGCTTGAAGACGTCGCCGCAGCGGTCCACGCCCGGCCCCTTGCCGTACCACATGCCGAACACGCCGTCGTACTTGGCGCCCGGGAACAGGTTGACCTGCTGCGAGCCCCACACGGCGGTGGCGGCCAGGTCCTCGTTGATGCCGGGCTGGAATTCGATGTGGTGCTGCTTCAGGTACTTGGCGGCCTTCCACATGTTCTGGTCGACCCCGCCCAGCGGCGAACCCCGGTAGCCGGACACGAAGCCAGCCGTGTTCAGCCCGGCGCGCTCGTCGCGCACGCGCTGCATCATCGGCAGGCGCACCAGCGCATGGATGCCGCTCATCCAGGCGCGGCCGGTGGTCAGGGTGTATTTGTCGTCCAGATGTACGGACTCAAGCGCCGCGCGCTGCGCGGGCGTCAGAGGGGCATTCATGTCTACTCCATTTGTAAGGGGTGTCCGAACCAGCCACGCGCTCAAGCCCTTGTGAGGCAACGGCAACAGATCCGGGCGCGTCTACGCCTTTCTTCTTTTCCCTCTTTGTACCCGGCCCGACCCGTCCCCGCAATAGGGCAATGCGATAATGGCGCCCATGGACTTCGCCTCCCGCATCACGGCCTGGCAGGCCCGCCATGGCCGCCACGATCTGCCCTGGCAGAACACCCGCGACCCCTATCGCATCTGGCTCTCGGAAATCATGCTGCAGCAGACGCAGGTGGCGACGGTCATCCCGTATTACCTGCGCTTCCTGGAACGTTTTCCCGATGTGGCCGCCCTGGCGGCGGCGCGCCAGGAAGATGTCATGCCCTACTGGGCCGGCCTGGGCTACTACGCGCGCGCCCGCAACCTGCACCGCTGCGCGCAGGAAATCATGCAGCGCTGCGGCGGCCGCTTTCCGCCGCGCGCCGAAGAGATCGCCACCCTGCCCGGCATCGGCCGCTCCACGGCCGCGGCCATCGCCGCCTTTGCCTATGGCGAGCGCAGCCCCATCATGGACGGCAACGTCACGCGAGTCTTCACGCGCCACTTCGGCATCGAGGGCGACCCCGCCCGCCGCGCGGTCGAACAGCAGCTGTGGGCGCTGGCCGCGGCCCAGGTGCAGGCCGCGCCGGATCTGGACATGCCCGGCTACACGCAAGGGCTGATGGACCTGGGCGCGACGCTGTGCACGCGCGGCAAGCCGGCCTGCGAGCGCTGTCCGGTGGCGCGGTCCTGTATCGCGCGCCGCGACGGGCGCCAGGCCGAGCTGCCCACGCCCAAGGCGCGCAAGGCCATCCCCGAACGCAGCACGGCCATGCTGGTGCTGCACGGCCCGGACGGCATCCTGCTGCGCCTGCGCCCCGCGCCGGGCATCTGGGGCGGCCTGTGGAGCCTGCCCGAATGCGACCCGGCCCACGACCCGGGCGCGGCGGCCCGCGAACTGGGCCTGCAGGCCGAGGCGCCGGTCGAACTGGCCGCCTTCGCGCACACGTTCACCCACTACCGGCTGCACGTGCGGCCCTGGTACCTGACGGTGCGCGGCGCGGCGCTGCGCCAGGCGGCCACGCCCGAACGCTGGGTCAGCCCCGCCGAACTGCCCGCCACCGCGCTGCCCGCGCCGGTGCGCAAGCTGCTCGACGGCCTGCTGGCCGCCTTGCCCGCGCCGCCGCGCCAGGCGTAGCGCTGACGCGCCCTACGAGGGCAGCAGCATCACCAGCTTGAGCTCGGGGTGCGTGGCAAGCCTGAAGGTAATCTGCTGCAGGTCCTGGCGCCCGCTGCGCGGGTGCTGGAACTCGCGCAGGCCGCCCTCGCGCTCGACCACGGCGTGGCGCGTCCACCAGTGCGCGAAGACCGGGCTGGCGCGATTGAGCTCGTCGAGCAGCGCGACCACGTCGGCCTCGTCGAGGTGGGCGCCCGCGTCGGCGCGAAACTCGGCCACCACGCGGCGCGCGCGCTGGTCCCAATCGACCACCAGTTCGCGCGCGGCCGGGTCCAGGAAGATGTAGCGCAGCAGGTTGGGCTGCGCGTCGCGCAGCGGCCAGTCGTCGAACAGCTCGCGCATGGCGGCGTTGCTGGCCAGCACGTTCCAGGCGCGGTCCAGTGCGTAGGCCGGCGCGTCGATGGCATCGACGCAGGCCTGCAACGACACGGGCGCATCGCCGCCCTCGTCGCGCGGCTGCTGGGGGTCGGCGCATTCGGCCAGCTCGAACAGGTAGGCGCGCTCGGCGCGCGCCAGGTGCAGGACGTTGGCGATGCGCGCCCATACCGCGGGCGATACGGTGACCTCGCGGCCCTGCTCGATCCACGTGTACCAGGTGACGCTGATGTCAGACAGCTGCGCCACTTCTTCGCGCCGCAGGCCCGGCGTGCGGCGCCGCGAACCGGCCGGCAGCCCGGCCATCTGCGGCGTGATGCGGGCGCGCGCGGTACGCACGAATTCGCCCAGCGCCTGCCGGCGCCGGGCCGAGCCTTCGTGGGCGGCCAGATGGGTAGCACTGTTCATACCAGGATGAGCAATAGGCTTGTACGCGTATCGGAAGCCTTCTATCTTACTCGTGCCGCATCCGCGGCCCCTGCCTACCAAGGATTCCCATGTCAGCCACCCCCACCCACGACGCCGCCGTCGAACGCCAATTCAGCCCCCGCGCCAGCGCCTACCTGACCAGCGCCGTCCATGCCCAGGGCGAAGACCTGCAGCAGATGGCCGCCATCGCCCGCGAACACCCCGGCGCGCGGCTGCTGGACCTGGGCACCGGCGGCGGGCACGTCAGCTTCCATGTGGCGCCACATGTGGCCGAAGTGGTGGCCTATGACCTGTCGCAGTCCATGCTGGACGTGGTGGCCGGCGAAGCCGAGCGCCGCGGCCTGGCCAACCTGCGCACCTGTCGCGGCAAGGCCGAGGCGCTGCCGTTCGGCGACGGCGAATTCGACCTGGTGATGAGCCGCTACTCCACCCATCACTGGGAAGATCCGGGCCAGGCCCTGCGCGAAGCCCGCCGCGTGCTCAAGCCCGGCGGCATCGCGGTGTTCGCCGACGTCGTCAGCCCGGGCGAAGCCCTGCTCGACACCTGGCTGCAGACCATCGAAGTGCTGCGCGACACCTCGCACGTGCGCGACTATTCGGCCGCCGAATGGCTGCGCATGGCCGCCGAGGCCGGACTGGTCACGCAAGGCCTGACCGCGCGCCGGCTGCCGCTGGAATTCACCTCGTGGGTCGAGCGCATGCGCACGCCGCCCGAGCTGGTGGCGGCGCTGCGCGCCATGACGGACATCGCGCCGGCGCCGGTGCGCCGGCACTTCGCCATCCAGCCCGACGGCTCGTTCACCAGCGACACGCTGACGCTGGTGGCGGTGCGCCCGGCCTAGCACAGACCCGCGCCGGGCGGGCCTCGCTAGCCCAGGTTCGGCGCCAGGGTGCGGCGCACGTCCTCTTCGGCGCGGCCGCTGCGCGCCACGTAGTCGGCCAGCTGGTCGGCGCCGATGTTGCCCACGTTGAAATACTGCGACTCGGGGTGGCTGAAATAGAACCCCGAGACGCTGGAGGCCGGGAACATGGCGTAGCTGTCGGTCAGCTCCATGCCGACGTCCGCGGCGTCCAGCACGCGGAACAGGTCCGTCTTGACCACGTGCTCCGGGCAGGCCGGATAGCCGGGCGCCGGCCGGATGCCGCTGTACTTCTCGGCGATCAGCTCGTCGTTGGACAGCGCCTCGTCCGCCGCGTAGCCCCACAGGTCGCGGCGCACGCGCGCGTGCATGCATTCGGCGAACGCCTCGGCCAGCCGGTCGGCCAGCGACTTCAGCATGATGCTGGAATAGTCGTCCAGCGCCGCCTGGAACTCGGCCTCTTTCTTTTCGATGCCCAGGCCGGCGGTCACGGCGAACATGCCGATGTAGTCGACCAGGCCGCTGTCGCGCGGCGCGATGTAGTCGGCCAGGCACTTGTTGCTGACGCCTTCGCGCTTGACGCCCTGCTGGCGCAGGTTGCGATAGGTGAACAGCACTTCGCCGCGCGTCTCGTCCGCGTAGACCTCGATGTCCTCGTCATTGACGCGGTTGGCCGGATAGAAACCGACCACGCCGCTGGCGGTCAGCCAGCGCCCGTCGATGATGCGCTTGAGCATGGCCTGGCCTTCCTCGTAGACCTTGCGCGCCTGCTCGCCCACCACCTTGTCGTCCAGGATGGCGGGGAACGGGCCGAACAGGCTCCAGGTCTGGAAGAACGGCCCCCAGTCGATATAGCGCGCGATCTCGGCCAGGTCGTAGCTCTTGAAGGCGCGCCGGCCCAGGAACTTGGGGCGCGGCGGCTGGTAGCCTGACCAGTCGATCTGCGGGCGCGCCGCGCGCGCCTCGGCCAGCGACACCAGCGGCACCGCCTTGCGGTTGGCGTGGCGGCGGCGCACGTCCTCGTACTCCTGCGCCAGCTCCGCCAGATAGGCCGGCGCCTGGTCGGACATGAGGTTGGTCGCCACGCCGACCGAGCGGCTGGCGTCGGGCACGTAGATCACGGGGCCGTCGTAGTTGGGCGCGATCTTGACCGCCGTATGGACCCGGCTGGTGGTCGCCCCGCCTATCATCAGCGGCATGGCGCGTTCGCGGAAATAGGGGTCGCGCTGCATTTCGGAAGCCACGTAGGCCATCTCTTCGAGGCTGGGCGTGATCAGGCCCGACAGGCCGATCATGTCGGCGTTCTCGTCCTTGGCCTTCTGCAGGATCTGGGCGCACGGCACCATCACGCCCATGTTCACGACTTCGAAGTTATTGCACTGCAAGACCACCGACACGATGTTCTTGCCGATGTCGTGCACGTCGCCCTTGACGGTGGCGACGACAATCTTGCCCTTGGCGCGCACATCGCCGCCCGCCGCCGCGATCTGGCGCTTTTCCTCTTCGATGAAGGGAATCAGGTGCGCCACCGCCTGTTTCATCACGCGCGCCGACTTCACCACCTGCGGCAGGAACATCTTGCCCGCGCCGAACAGGTCGCCGACCACGTTCATGCCATCCATCAGCGGGCCTTCGATCACTTCGATGGTGCGCCCGCCGCGCGCGGCGACCTGCTGGCGCACTTCTTCGGTGTCCTCGACGATGAAAGTGGTGATGCCATGCACCAGGGCATGCGCCAGGCGCTGCTCGACCGCGCCGGTGCGCCAGGTCAGGTCTTCTTCCTTCTTCGCGCCCGAGCCCTTGACGGTCTCGGCGAACTGGACCAGCCGCTCGGTGGGCGAGCGCTCGTCGGACGGGTCGGCGCGGCCCACCGGCTCGGGGCGGTCCAGGATGACGTCCTCGACCAGGTCGCGCAGGTGCGGCGCCAGGTCGGCGTATACGCCCAGCTGGCCCGCGTTGACGATGCCCATCGTCAGCCCCGCCTCGATGGCGTAGTACAGGAAAACGGTATGGATCGCCTCGCGCATCGGCTCGTTGCCGCGGAACGAGAAGCTGACGTTCGAGATGCCGCCCGAAATGCGCGCGTGCGGCAGGTTCGCGCGGATCCAGCGCGCGCCTTCGATGAAATCGACGGCGTAGTGATTGTGCTCGTCGATGCCGGTGGCCACCGCGAACACGTTGGGATCGAAGATGATGTCCTCGGGCGGGAAGCCTTCTTCCTCGACCAGGATACGGTAGGCGCGGCCACAGATTTCCTTGCGGCGCTCCAGCGAGTCGGCCTGCCCCTGTTCGTCGAAGGCCATGACCACCATGGCCGCGCCATAGCGGCGGCACAGCCGCGCATGGTGGCGGAACGGCTCCTCGCCTTCCTTCATGGAAATCGAGTTGACCACGGCCTTGCCCTGCACGCACTTCAGGCCGGTCTCGATCACTTCCCACTTGGAGCTGTCGATCATCACCGGCACCCGCGCGATATCGGGCTCGGACGCGATCAGGTTGAGGAAGCGGTGCATGCAGGCCACCGAATCCAGCATCGCTTCGTCCATGTTGACGTCGATGATCTGGGCGCCGTTCTCGACCTGCTGGCGCGCCACGGCCAGCGCCTCGTCGTATTTCTCCTCGCGGACCAGGCGGGCGAACATCTTGCTGCCCGTCACGTTGGTGCGCTCGCCCACGTTGACGAACAGGGTCTCGTCGTCGATGTTGAGCGCCTCCAGGCCCGACAGGCGGGTCTTGACCGGCACCTCGGGCACCGCGCGCGGCGTCAGCGAGGCCACCTTGCCGGCGATGGCGCGGATGTGCTCGGGCGTGGTGCCGCAACAGCCGCCGGCCATGTTGACCAGCCCGGCCTGGGCGAACTCTTCCAGCAGGGCCGAGGTATCGGCCGGCGTTTCGTCAAAACCCGTCTCGGCCATGGGATTGGGCAGGCCGGCGTTGGGGTAGACGCACACGTAGGTGTCGCAGATCTTGGACAGCTCGGCCACGTACGGACGCATCAGCGCCGCGCCCAGCGCGCAGTTCAGGCCGATGGTGACCGGCCGCGCATGGCGCACCGAGTTCCAGAACGCCTCGACGGTCTGGCCGGACAGGATGCGGCCCGACGCGTCGGTCACGGTGCCCGAAATCATCACCGGCAGGCGCACGCCGCGCGCCTCGAACACTTCCTCGACGGCGAAGATGGCCGCCTTGGCATTGAGCGTATCGAAGATGGTTTCGATCAGGACGATGTCGATGCCGCCGTCGAGCAGGCCATTGAGCTGCTCGACATAGGCCGCGCGCAGCTCGTCGAAGGTGACGTTGCGCGCGCCCGGGTCGTTGACGTCGGGCGAGATGGACGCCGTCTTGGGCTGCGGCCCCAGCGCCCCGGCCACGAAGCGCGGATGCTCGGGCGTGCTGTAGGCGTCGCAGGCGGCGCGCGCCAGGCGGGCCGACTCCAGGTTCATCTCGTAGGCCAGCTCCGGCAGGTCGTAGTCGCCCTGGGCGATCGACGTGGCGCCGAAGGTGTTGGTCTCGATCACGTCGGCGCCGGCCTCGAGGTACTGCCGGTGGATTTCCGAGATCACGTCCGGGCGCACCAGCGACAGCAGTTCGTTGTCGCCCTTGAGATCCTTGTGGTGCTCGGCGAAGCGCTCGCCGCGGAAATCGGCCTCGCCCAGCTTGTAGCGCTGGATCATCGTGCCCATGGCACCGTCCAGGATCAGGATGCGCTGGTCCAGTTGGCGGACGAACTCGCCGCCATGCGTGTAGGCGGACAGCGGGAAGGGGATACGGGGATAAGGCACGGTTTGTCCTGGGATGGGCGCGCGGTGTGGCAAAAAGGCAAGAAACGACCCAAAAATCAAGCTGACATGGTAACAAAATGGGCATTTCCCTGCCCCGCGGTGATACAGTTCTGGCCCCGAACCGGTGCTTTCGGCAAGTACGCTTGCGCGGAAGGTAAACGGGAAACAGGAAGGCCCTGCCCAGCCTGTGCTGCCCCCGCAACGGTCCCCACGGCGCGCGACGCGCCGTGGCAGCCCGATACCGGCCGGTTCGACAGCGAGGATGCGCCGCCCGCGGCCATGCTCATTTTCGTGAACGACGTGCGGGGTCGCGCGTCACACTGAGAACCATCCGTCATGAAATCCCGTTCACTCCGGCGCTGCGCCGGTGTCCTGGCCTGTGTCGCTCCGTTGACCGGCCACGCCCAGACCGGCGCCACCGCCGGCCAACCCATCCCCGAACTCGATCCCGTCGTCGTCACCGCCGCGCGCTCGCCCCAGCTGCTCAGGAATGTGCTGGCCGACGCCAGCGTGATCGAGCGCGATACGCTGGCGCGCGCCGGCCAGTCCAGCCTGGCCGAAGTGCTGGCGCAGCAGCATGGCATCGAATTCGCCGACAGCGGCGGCCCGCAAAGCGTCACCAGCCTGTTCATGCGCGGGGCCAACAGCAACCAGACCCTGGTCCTGCTCAATGGCCAGCGCATCAACAACGCCAACGGCGGCGGCATTGCGCTGAACGCGCTGCCGCCGGAGGCCATCGAACGCATCGAGATCGTGCGCGGCGCGGCCAGCAGCCTGTACGGGGCCGACGCGATCGGCGGGGTGATCAACATCATTACCCGCGAGCCGGGCGACAAGCCGCTGTCGGCCTATGCCAACGCCGGCTACGGCACCTACGGCACCAGCCGCTACGACGCCGGCGTGTCGGGCGCGGCCGACGGCTTCAGCTACAGCCTGTCCACCGGCTATGGCCAGAGCCATGGCTTCAACGCCACCAACCGCCGCTCGTTCTCGTACAACCCGGACAAGGACAGCTACTACCAGAACTACGCCACCGGCACGCTGGGCTACGAATGGCGCCCCGAGCAGAAAGTGGTGGCGCAGGTCTACCGCAGCCGCGTCAACGGCGGCTACGACGCCTCGGCCTCGTACGACTACAACGACCGCTACATCCAGGACCTGCAGGCCTATTCGCTGGCCAGCGAAAACCGCCTGACCCGCTACTGGAAGAGCACGCTGCGCGCCGGCTACGTGGAAGACAGGAACGATTCGCGCGCCGAAGGCATGTTCGAAGACACCAATACGCGCTTCCGGACCCGCCAGATGCAGTACGTGTGGCAGAACGACTTCACGCTGGCCGCCGGCCAGACGCTGACGCTGGCCTACGAACACCTGGACCAGCGCGCCGACGGCCAGATGAGCACCCCCACCGGGATCGGCAACTACACCGAGACGCGGCGCCACGTGAACTCGTACACCGGCGTGTACCTGGGCGATTTCGGCCGCCACCACGTGCAGGCCAGCCTGCGCAACGACAACAACTCGCAGTTCGGCAGCCACACCACCGGCGGCCTGGCTTACGGGTTCGACCTGACGCCCAACCTGCGCGCCACCGTGGCCGCCAACACGGGCTTTCGGGCGCCGTCGTTCAACGACCTGTACACGCCGACCAGCGCGTTCGGCTATCGCGGCAACCCCGACCTCAAGCCGGAAGAGTCGCGCAACGCCGAGATCGGCCTGAAATACCAGGACGAGGACAGCGAACTGGGCTTGGTGTACTACCAGACGCGCGTCAAGAACCTGATCCAGGTGACCGACGACTTCAGCACGGTCGAGAACGTCGGGCGCGCCCGCCTGCAAGGCTTCACCATCAGCGGCGCGCACCGCTTCGGCAACACGCGCCTGCGCGCCAGCCTGGACCTGAGCAACCCGCGCAACGAAGACACCGGCAAGCAATTGCTGCGCCGCGCCCGCACGGTGCTGCGCGCCGGCGTCGACCATCGCTTCGACCGCCTGCTGGTGGGCGCCGAGTGGTACGCCTCGGACGAGCGCTACGACTACGGTGTCCCCGAGGAAAAGCGCCTGGGCGGCTACGGCCTGGTCAACCTGACCGCGGCCTACGACCTGAGCCGCAACATGCAGGTGCAGGTGCGCTGGAACAACGTGCTCGGCCAGCGCTACACCTTGGCCGACGGCTACAACACGGCCGGCTCGAACGCCTTCGTCAACCTGTCGTGGCGCATGTAGGCAGGCCCGCCATGTCCCCCGCCCGCCTCGCCCCGCGCCTGGCCGCCCTGACCGTGGCGGCGCTGACCGCGCTGGGCGCGGCCGGCGCCGCGCCCGTGCGGGTGGTCGACGACCAGCGGCGCACCGTCGAGCTGGCCCAGCCGGCGCGCCGCGCCATCGTGCTGGCGCCGCATGCCGCGGAACTGGTCTACGCGGCCGGCGCCGGCGACCGCCTGGTCGGCGCGGTGCGCGGCACCGACTACCCGCCCGCGGCGCGCCAGCTGCCCAGCGTGGGCGACGCCATGCAGCCGGACCCCGAACGCATCGCCGTCCTGCGACCCGACCTGCTGATCGGCTGGCAACCAGCCGCCGGCGCGGCGCTGGCCCCGATCGCGGCCCGCCTGGGCGCGGCGCTGTACTACAGCGATCCGCGCACCCTGGCCGATATCCCGGCCGCCATCGAGCAGCTGGGACGGCTGTTCGGCACCGAAGCGCAGGCCGACGCCGGCGCGGCCGCCCTGCGCGCGCGCCTGGCGGCCCTGGCCGCGCGCTACGCCGGCAAGGCGCCGGTGCGGGTGTTCGTGCAGGCGGGCACCGACCCGCTGTTCACGCTCAACGACCAGAGCATCGTCGGCGACGTGCTGCGCCTGTGCGGCGGCGTGAACGTCTACGGCCAGGCGCCCATCCTGGCGCCCCAGGTCACGCTGGAAGGCGTGCTGGCCGCGCGCCCGGACGCCATCGTGGCCGGCGTGGACGGGAGCGCCGACGCGGCCGCCACCCTGCGGGCCTGGCAGGCCGCCGGCGTGCCGGCCGCCCTGCGCGGCCATCTCTATGGCATCGATGCCGACAGCCTGTATCGCCCCACCGCCCGCCTGATCGACGCCGCCGAGCAGCTGTGCGCGCGCCTGGACGAGGCGCGCGGCTAGCGCCCGCGCCGCCGGCCAGCCCCGGGGTGCTTTATCATTGGCCCTACCGCCGCAAACATTCTTGCGGACGCGCGCCTGCGCGCCCGCCCACCGAAGCATCGCCATGACCACTGAAGACACCCTCACCATCGCCGGCCGCGTCTACCAATCGCGCCTGCTGGTCGGCACCGGCAAATACCAGGATTTCGCGCAGACGCGCGCCGCGCTGGACGCCAGCGGCACCCAGATCGTCACTGTCGCCATCCGCCGCACCAATATCGGCCAGAATCCGGACGAGCCGAGCCTGCTCGACTTCGTGCCGCCGTCGCAGTTCACGCTGCTGCCCAACACCGCCGGCTGCTACAGCGCCGACGACGCGGTGCGCACGCTGCGCCTAGCCCGCGAGCTGCTCGACGGCCACGACCTGGTCAAGCTGGAGGTGCTGGGCGACCCGCAGAACCTGTTTCCCAACATGCCGGAAACCCTGAAAGCCACCAAGACGCTGGTCGACGACGGCTTCAAGGTCATGGTGTATTGCACCGACGACCCCATCCAGTGCCGCATGCTGGAAGACCTGGGCGCGGTCGCGGTGATGCCGCTGGCCTCGCTGATCGGCTCGGGCATGGGCATCCTGAACCCCTGGAACCTGCGCCTGATCATCGACCAGAGCAGCGTGCCGGTGCTGGTCGACGCCGGCGTGGGCACCGCCTCGGACGCCGCCATCGCCATGGAGCTGGGCTGCGACGGCGTGCTCATGAACACCGCCATCGCCGGCGCCCGCGATCCGGTGCTGATGGCCAGCGCCATGCGCAAGGCGGTCGAGGGCGGCCGCGAGGCCTACCTGGCCGGCCGCGTGCCGCGCAAGCTGTACAGCGCGGCCCCCAGCTCGCCCACCGAAGGCCTGATCGCCGCAGTCAAATGAGCCACCCCACCTCTTCGGCGGCGCCGCGCGGCGAGCGCCGGATCCCCCACGCGCTGAGCATCGCCGGCGTCGACCCGTCCGGCGGCGCCGGCGTGCTGGCCGACGTCAAGGCCATGAGCGCCCTGGGCGCCTACGGCTGCGCCGTCATCGCGGCCATGACCGCGCAGAATACCCAGGGCGTGACCGGCATCTCGCCGGTGCCGGCCGAGTTCGTCGGCCTGCAGATCGACACGCTGTTCGCCGACGTGCCCATCGACGCCGTCAAGCTGGGCATGCTGGGCCAGGAGGCCGTCACCCTGGTGGTGGCCGAAAAGCTGGCGCGCTGGAAGCCCGCGCACCTCGTGCTCGACCCGGTCATGGTGGCCAAGAGCGGCGACCTGCTGCTGGAGCGCCGCGCCGTGGGCGCGCTGCGCGAGACGCTGGTGCCGCTGGCCACGCTGCTCACGCCCAACCTGCCCGAGGCCGGCGTGCTGCTGGACGAACGGCCGGTCGAGACACTGAAGGAAATGCGGCGCGTCGCCGAGCGGCTGCGCAACCGCATGACCCACGCGGGCCAGCGCTGGGTCATGGTCAAGGGCGGCCACCTGCCCGGCAGCGAGACCATAGACCTGCTGCACGACGGCGACCGCATGATCGAACTGCCGGGCCACCGCATCGAAACGCCCAATACGCACGGCACGGGCTGCACCCTGTCGGCCGCCCTGGCGGCCCTGCTGCCCCAGTGCCAGGACGTGCCCGAGGCGGCCCGCCGGGCCAAGGCCTACCTGACCGAAGCCATCCGCCAGGCCGACCGCCTGCAGGTCGGCGGCGGCCACGGGCCGGTGCATCATTTCCATGCTTGGTGGTAGTGCCGGCCGAATCGGTACAATGGTCTGTTGACTCCCCTCTATTTGGTTTCCGATTTTCCGTCATGAATGCTTCGACCCTGCCCGACGTAGAACAAGCCCGATTCAACATGGTGGAACAGCAAATCCGCCCCTGGGACGTGCTCGACCCCAAGGTGCTGGACGCCCTGTTCGCCGTGCGCCGGGAGTTGTTCGTTCCGCCGGCGCTACGCGCCCTGGCCTTCTCCGACCTCGAAATCCCGCTTGAAATCAACGCGGCCAACACGCGCCAGAACATGCTGGCCCCCAAGATCGAGGCGCGCCTGGCCCAGGAGCTGCTGCTGCAGCCGACCGACTGTGTGCTGGAGATCGGCACCGGCTCGGGCTACCAGGCCGCCCTGCTGGCGTACCTCGCCCAGCAGGTGACCACGGTCGAAATCGACAGCCGCCTGGCCACCTTCGCCCAGCAGAACCTGCAGGTCAACAATGTGACCGACGTCAAGGTCGAAACGGGCGACGGCCGCAATGGCTGGGGCTCGACCGAATACGACGCGATCCTGGTCACCGGTTCGGTTCCGGTGGTGCCCGACGCCCTGAAATACCAGTTGCGCGTCGGCGGCCGGCTGGTCGTCATCGTCGGCCAGGCGCCCATCATGACCGCCTACCGCATCACGCGCACCACGGCCGCCAGCTTCGAGACCGTCTCGCTGTTCGAGACCGTCATCAAGCCGCTGCGCGGCACCACCGTATCCCAGTTCAAATTCTGAACCATGCGTATCGGGCGGGTTGCGGCGTTGCTTACCTTGGCCTGCGCCGCGAACGCCAGCGCGCAGGACCTGATGCAGGCCTGGCGGGCCGGCCTGTCCAACGATCCGCAATTCGCCGCGGCGCGCGCCGCCTACCGGGCGGG
Source organism: Bordetella genomosp. 6 (assembly GCF_002119705.1). NCBI lineage: Bacteria > Pseudomonadati > Pseudomonadota > Betaproteobacteria > Burkholderiales > Alcaligenaceae > Bordetella > Bordetella genomosp. 6. The sequence continues at coordinate 550,894 of NZ_CP021107.1, read as the reverse complement.
CCAGGAAAAGCTGCCGCAAGCCCGCGCCGGACTGCTGCCTGCCCTCTCGGGCGAAGCCGGCGGCCTGTATAACGAAAGCCGCACCACCCACGGCCTGGGCGTGTCGCACAGCGGCGGGCGCGGCACCTGGGACCTGGTCCTGACCCAGCCGCTGTTCGACTGGTCGCGCTGGCAGCGCTTCGAGCAATCCAAGCTGGTCGTGGCCGACGTCGAAGTGCAGTTGCAGCAGGCCTTCCAGGACCTGATGCTGCGCGTGGCCGATGCCTATTTCGGCATCCTCACCGCCCAGGACGCGCTGGCCGCCACCGAGGCCGAGAAGGCCGCCGTCGCCGAACAGCTGGCCGCCGCCAAGCGCACCTTCGAGCTGGGCAACGCGACCATCACCGACACCTACGAAGCCCAGGCGCGCTACGACCTGGTCGTGGCCGAGGAGCTGCGGCAACAGAACGACCTGCAGACCCAGCGCGACGCGCTGTCGCGCATCATGGGCGAGGCGCCCGGCGCGCTGGCCGAACTGCCGCCAGGCATACCGCTGCCGGCGCCGCAGCCGGCGCGCCTGAACGACTGGTCCACGCAGGCCGAGGCCTCGGGGCTGGACGTGCTGCGCGCGCAGCTGCAGACCCGCATCGCCAGCCACGAAATCCAGATCGCCCGCAGCGGCCACATGCCCACCCTCAATCTGCGCGCCAGCAGCGGCAGCGCGACCGATGGCGTACTGCAGGGCACCGGGCCGGGCCGCCCGATCGAGAACACCGTCGGCGTGACATTGTCGATCCCGCTGTATGCCGGCGGCGGTATCTCCTCTCAGGTAACAGAAAAAGTCCAACTGGAACAAAAGGCCCGCCACGACTTCGAGAACGCGCGGCGCCAGGCCGTGCAATCGGCGCGCCTGTACTACAACGGCGTCTTGACCGGGCTGGCGCGCGTGCGCGCGCTGGAAGCGGGCGAGAAATCCAGCCGGGCCGCCGTCCAGGCCAACCAGACCGGCTACGAGCTGGGGGTGCGCATCAACCTGGACGTGCTCAACGCGCAGCAGCAGCTGTACGCCACCCAGCGCGACCTGGCGCAGGCGCGCTACGGCGCCCTGCTCGACAGCCTGCGCCTGAAAGCGGTAAGCGGCATCCTCTCCGAAACCGACCTGGACGCGGTCAACCGCCTGCTCCGGCTGCCACGCAACTGAACCGGCGCGCCCGCAAGAAGGCGCTCAGCCCTGGCGGATCTTGCCCAGCAGCGCGGTGGTGGAACGCTGGAAATCGAACGGAATCGCCACCGCCCGGCCGCCCCAGCTCTTGACCAGGGCCGTCTCCGGCAGGGTATCCATGTCGTAGTCGCCGCCCTTGACGATCAGGTCGGGACGCAGCTCGCCGATGAGTTCCTGCGGCGTGTCCTCGTGAAAGGAAGTGACCGCATCGACGCAGCCCAATGCCGCCAGCAGCGCGGCGCGGTCTTCCACCTGGTTGAGCGGCCGGTCGCTGCCCTTGCCCAGGCGCCGCACGGACTCGTCCGTATTGACCGCCACCACCAGGGTCGCGCCCAACTGGGCGGCCTGGTCCAGATAGGTGACGTGGCCGCGGTGCAGGATATCGAACACGCCGTTGGTGAACACCAGCGGACGCGGCAGACGGCCGGCGGCCACGGCGGCAACCAGCTCGGCGCGCGACAGGATCTTGGATTCGAAACGGGCGGAAGACATGAAAGGAATTGTACTCGGGAGCCTGTCCCCGCATGGGGACTGGCTCCCGCTGACTTCTCGGGCGCCTGTCCCCGCATGGCAACCGGCTCCCGCTGACTTCTGACGTCTCGCGTGCCTGTCCCCGCTGGGACAGGCACACCGCTCTACGCCATGAGCGGTTGACGACCAAGACGGCATATCCGCGAGACAGGCGCCGCTTACGCCCCGGCCAGCACCAGCCCTTCCTGCGGGGCCAGCACGCGGCCGGTCTGCTCCTTGCGGTATCGGTTCAGGTCCTTGACGCTGTCGAACTGGCGATCGAGCAGCTTGGACAGGATGTGCAGGATGCGGGTGGCGACCTTGCCCTCCCAGATGCCGTCGAAACGGATCTGGGTGTCGAGCCAGTGCTCCAGCCAGCCCGGCTCGGGCAGGCGCGACTGCACCGTGTCGTTGGGGAACAGGGCCTTGTTGACGTGCAGGTTGGTCGGATGCATGGCCTGCGCGGTGCGGCTGGCCGAAGCCATCAGCACGCCGATCTTGGCGAACGACTGGCGGGCCTGCAGGCTGGTCTGGTCGCCACGGTCGTGCAGCGCGCGCCGCATGTACTGCAGGTAGGCGCCCGCATGGCGCGCCTCGTCCTTGGCGACCGTGCGGTAGATCGCCTTGATCACCGGCTCGGTGTGCCAGTCGGCGGCGCAGCGGTACCAGTGGTTCAGCCGGATCTCGCCGCAGAAGTGCAGCATCAGCGTCTCCAGCTCCGGCGCCGGATCGAACTCGAAACGGACCTTGTGCAGTTCCTCTTCGGTCGGCATCAGTTCCGGCCGGAAGCGGCGCAGGTACTCCATCAGGACCAGCGAGTGCTTCTGCTCTTCGAAAAACCAGACCGACATGAACGCGCAGAAATCGCTGTCGCCGCGGTTGTCGCGCAGGAACATCTCGGTGGCCGGCAAGGCCGCCCACTCGGTGATGGCGTTCATCTTGATGGTGTGGGCTTGCTCGTCGGACAGCTTGCTGCCGTCGAAGTCGTCCCATGGGATATCGGACGCCATATTCCAGCGCACCGCTTCCATGGTTTTGAAGAGTTCAGGGTAAAGCATAGTCGGCCCTTGTTCAGAATTCCCGCTTGGGGCTCATAGGATGGTGAAAATCGGTTCGGGTCGGCCACGGACCGGGCGAGTTCTAGTAGTTATCGCCGGTTAGCGCGAAGCTGTAATGACAGTTCGGTGACGAAACCATGACAGGAGGACTCAAATCATGATGCGCTACCGGTTCAAGGCCCACAGGGCCACGGCCACCGCCACGGCCAGCACCGCGGTCAGGGCGGCCGTCAGGCGATTGCCCTGCTCCTGGGCGCGGCGCAGGCGGTTCATCTCGGCCAGCAGGTGCGGCGTCAGGTTGGGGCGGCTGAGATGCTCATGCACCAGGCGCGGCAGCGATGGCAGCATCTGCGACCATTGGCCGGCCTCCTTGGCCAGGCTCTGGCGCAGCCCGGTCAGGCCGATGCGCTGCCGCATCCAGTGCTCGAGATAGGGCTTGGCGGTTTTCCAGAGATCCAGGTTGGGATCGAGCTGGCGCCCCAGGCCTTCGACGTTGAGCAGGGTTTTCTGCAACAGCACCAGCTGCGGCTGGATCTCGACGTTGAAGCGGCGCGAAGTCTGGAACAGCCGCAGCAGCACCTGGCCCAGCGAGATCTCCGCCAGCGGACGGTCGAAATAGGGTTCGCACACCGCGCGCACCGCGCCTTCGAGCTCTTCCTCGCGGGTTTCGGGCGGCACCCAGCCCGACTCGATGTGCAGCTGGGCCACGCGGCGATAGTCGCGGTGGAAAAAGGCCAGGAAATTCTGCGCCAGGTAGTTCTTGTCGAACTCGGACAATGAACCCACGATGCCGAAGTCCAGCGCGATGTAGCTGCCCAGCGTCTGCGGCGCATCGGACACGTAGATATTGCCCGGGTGCATGTCGGCGTGGAAGAACCCGTCGGTGAAGACCTGGGTGAAGAAAATTTCCACCCCGCTGCGCGCCAGTGTGGGGATATCGATGCCGGCGGCGCGCAGTCGGTCGACCTGGCCGACCGGGATGCCGTACATGCGCTGCATGGTGAACACGGTGCTGGCGGTGTACTCCCATACCACCTCGGGAACGATCAGCATCTCGCCGCGGCCCGACTCCGGGCCGAAGTTGCGCCGCAACTGGCTGCAATTGGACGCTTCGCGCACCAGGTCGAGTTCGTCGTGCAGGTATTTGTCGAACTCGGCCACCACCTCGCGCGGCTTCAGCCGCCGGCCGTCGGCGCCCAGGCGCTCGATCACGCCGGCCACCACGCGCAGCAGCGCCAGGTCCTTTTCGATGACGTTGAGCATGCCCGGACGCAGCACCTTGACCGCCACCTCGCGGCCGTCGTGCAGCACGGCGAAGTGCACCTGGGCGATCGAGGCCGAGGCCACCGGGTCGACCTCGAACTGCGCGAACAGCTGCGCCGGCGGCGCGCCCAGCGCCGCCTCGATGCTGGCTGCCGCCTGCGCCGACGGAAACGGCGGCACGCGGTCCTGCAGCAGCGCCAGCTCGTTGGCGATATCGGCCGGAATCAGGTCGCGGCGCGTCGACAGCACCTGCCCGAACTTGACGAAGATGGGCCCGAGCGACTCCAGCGCCATGCGCAGCCGCACGCCGCGCGGCGCGCGCGGCCGGGTACCCAGCCGCATGATCCGCAGCAGGCACGTGGCCAGCGGATGGTTCAGGCTCGACAGCACCAGCTCGTCGAGCCCATACCGCAGGGAAACCAGCATGATGCGCAGCAGGCGCAGGAACGTCAGCATGGCGTTCATGCGCCCCGCCTTGCGTCCAGGCGGGCCAGGCGCGCTTCCAGCGCCGCCGCCGAACGCGCCAGCGCGTCGCTGTCGGCGCCGAACCGAGCCAGGTCCAGGCGCCATTGCTCCCATTGCGGCCGGCCCACCAGCACCGCGCTTTCCTCGGCCAGGTATTCGGACACGTTGCGGGCCAGCCGGCCGCCGGCCTCGCGGGCGCCGCCCGCCAGCGCGCGCACGCCGCCCAGCAGGCGCGCCGCCGGGATGTCGCCGACCACGCGGGCCAGCTCGTCCTCGGCGTCCCAGCGCAGGTCGCGGGCCAGGTCGGCCACCACCTGCGCCAGCGCCGCATCGCCCGAAATATGTGTCAGCTCGGCGAAATCGGCGCGTCCGTCGCCAGGCAGCAGGCGCGCCAGGCTGAAGGACTCGGCCGCCGACAGCGTGACGTTCGGCACCACCGCAGAATCGGCCTCCTGCAGCCGTCCCTCGCTATCGATGGTCAGCGACAGCGCGAACCCGCCCAGCGCGAACCGCACGGTCTTGCCGGCGTGGCGCGCCAGCCGGTCGCGCGCCCAGGATTCGCGTTCGAGCAACGCGTTCAGCGCGCGCGCGGCGATCCTCGGCAAGGTGGGCAGGGCAGCAAAAGGCAGCATGGAATCGACAGGCGCGGACCACCCGCGGGGTGTCCGCAGCAACAAAGACAAAAGCGCAGTGTAACGGGTTCAAAAGCACCGTGTGCCGGCCGGCCATTGATGCCGCGCAAGACCGGTCCATAAGCGAACCGGCCCTGGTGGGCCGGTTCACGGTGCGGCCCGGCCGTCGGGCCAGGGCGCGGGGCCGGTTCGCGCGGGAACCGGCCCTGGCCATCCCGCCGTGGCGGTCAGCTGGCGTGTTCGACCGGAATCTGCTGGATGCCTGCCAGCAGCCAGCCGCCGTCGGCCGGCTTGAACAGGTTCCAGACTTCCTCGAAGCGGAATGCCTCGGTGCCCGGGGCTTCGCGCAGCATGCCGGAGAAGCGCACGCTGGCCAGGTGGCCATCGGAAACCGTCTCGATGCCGAGCAGCTCGGCGTTGAGCAGCACCACTTCGGTCTTGTTGGCGGCGGCGCCGCGCGCTTCCAGTTGCGGCTTGAGCTCGCTGATCAGGTCGTCGGTCAGGAAGTCGCGCAGGCTTTCCACCTCGCCGCTGTCCCAGATGCCCTGGATGCGCACGAACTGGTCCTTGGCTTGCTGCAGGAAGCGCGGCGTGTCGAAATCACCCGGGATGAACCAGTTGCCGTCCTCGCCGGCCTTGGGCAGCGCGGCGGGCGCCGCGGCTGCGACCGGCGCCGCGGCGGGTTGCTGGGCGGGCGCCGGGTTCAGGCTTTCGCGCCACATGGGCTGCTGCGACGGCTGGCCGGGACGGCTGCCGCCGGCCGCGCCGTAGGCGCCCTGCATGGCCTGGCGCGGCGCGCCGCCGCGCAGGCGGCGCACGATGAAGATGACGGCGAACACCACCAGGGCGATCAGCAGCATGCTGGCCATGAACTCGGCAAACGCGCCGGACAGGCCCAGGTGCGACAGCAGCGCGGCCAGGCCCAGGCCGGCGGCGATGCCGGCGATGGGGCCGAGCCAGCGCGACATGCCGCTCTTGGCGGCGGTGCCCGCGGCAGCGGTGCCCGCGGCGGCGGTAGCCGGACGGGCGGCGCTGGTGGCGCCGGCGGTGGTGCCCGTCCCGGCGGCCGGCGGCGTTACCGCCTGGCGTTGCTGGGTGATATTGGTGGATTGGCGGCCAAAGCTGGAGCCGCCGCCCATGCGGCGGGCCTCCGCGTCAAACGACGCGCCCACCATCGCCGTGCCGGCGACGGCGACCAGCGCCATGGCGCAAAATCGGGAAAAACGGGATCGGGACATGCTTTTGTGCTCCTCGCGTACGCGCCGTCGCCCCCCCGCGGGAGCGGCTGGAAAGGCCCCGGTTGGGGCCAGCGCGGCAAACCTTACAGACAACTGAACAATCTAAGCATAACGGACAAGCCGGCACGCCACAAGTTCCCCGTGGCGCCGCATGGGATGTGCGTTTCAGCCCAGCCGCACGCCTTCGTGCAGGGCGGCCACGCCGGCCGTCAGATTGAAGTATTGGACGCGGTCCAGCCCGGCATCGCGCAGCATGCCGGCCAGGGTTTCCTGGTCGGGGTGCATGCGGATCGATTCGGCCAGGTAACGGTAGCTGGCCTCGTCGTTGGCGACTTTCTTGCCCATCCACGGCAGCACATTGAAGGAATACCAGTCGTAGGCCGGCGCCAGGGGCTTGGCCACGCGCGAGAACTCCAGCACCAGCAGCTTGCCGCCCGGCTTGAGCACCCGGGTCATTTCGGCCAGGGCGCGATCCTTGTGGGTCATGTTGCGCAGGCCGAAGGCCACGCTGACCCGGTCGAAATACTGCGACGGGAACGGCAGGCGCTCGGCGTCGCAGACCGCGGCGGGCACCAGCATGCCGCTGTCGGTCAGGCGATCGCGGCCCACGCGCAGCATGGATTCGTTGATATCGGTCAGCCAGACTTCGCCGGTGGGGCCGGCGCGCTTGGCGAAGGCGCGCGCCAGGTCGCCCGTGCCGCCGGCGATGTCCAGCACCTTCATGCCAGGCCGGACCGCGGCGCGACCGATCGTGAAAGCCTTCCAGACGCGATGCAGGCCGGCCGACATGAGGTCGTTCATGACGTCGTAGCGCGAGGCGACCGAATGGAATACTTCGGCGACCTTGCGCGCCTTGTCGGCCTCGGGCACGGACTGGAAGCCGAAATGCGTGGATTGCTCGCCCTGCGGCGCCGATTCGGGCTGGGAATGAGGAGTTTGCATGGTGAAGTCCCGGTATATGGTCCAATGGTAGCCGATCGGAAGCGGCCCGCCGCCGTGGACGGCCCGGCCCGGATATGGCCACGGTCACATACGTGAAATATTGCGGCCATACTATCGCAATGTTCGCGCCGCGCCGGCGCATGCCGCGTATCCACTGCCTACCATGTCCAGCACCATTCTTGTCGTTGAAGACGAACCCGCCATCCAGGAACTGATCGCCGTGAACCTTTCGTTCGCGGGCCACAAGGTCCTGCGCGCGTTCGACGCCGAGCAGGCCCAGACCCTGATCCGCGCCGAGTTGCCCGACCTCATCCTGCTCGACTGGATGCTGCCCGGGGCCTCGGGCCTGTCGCTGGCCCGCAAGCTGCGCGACGAAGAGCGCACCCGCGCCGTCCCGGTCATCATGCTGACGGCCAAGGGCGCCGAACAGGACAAGGTCGACGGCCTGGAAGCGGGCGCCGACGACTACATCACCAAGCCCTTCTCGCCCAAGGAGCTGATGGCGCGCATCAAGGCGGTGCTGCGCCGCCGCGCCCCGCAGCTGACCGACGACATCATCGACGTCGCCGGGCTGAAGCTGGACCCGGTCACCCACCGCCTGTCCGGCCACAGCCAGTCGCTGTCCATCGGACCGACCGAGTTCCGCCTGCTGCACTTCTTCATGACCCACCCGGAGCGGGTGTTTTCCCGCTCGCAGCTGCTCGACCAGGTGTGGGGCGACCACGTGTTCGTGGAAGAGCGCACGGTGGACGTCCATATCCGCCGCCTGCGCAAGGCGCTGGAACCCAGCGGCCATGACGTGCACGTCGAGACGGTGCGCGGCAGCGGCTACCGGTTTACAGCCCAGGTGCCGGCGCGCTAAAAAACCGCACGATGATCTGGCTGCGCACCCTTTTCATGATCGCCTTCTGGGCGGTCACGGCCCTGCTCGCCCAATGGCTGATCGGCGATCCGGCCGGCTGGCTGCTGTTCGGCGCGGCCATGGCGGTCATGCTGCTGTGGCGCAGCTGGCGCCTGCATCTGGTTTCGCGCTGGGCCCATGACCCCGACTCGGCGCCGCCGGCGGCCGTCGGCCCCTGGGACGACATCCTGGCGCCGCTGTATCGCTACACGCGGGCGCGCGCGCGCGAGCTGGCCGAAACGCGCGAAACCATGCAGAGCATGCTGGCCGCCGCCCAGGCGCTGCCCGACGGCGTGGTCACGCTCAACGAAGACTTCCAGATCGACTGGGCCAACCGCATGGCGCGGCGCCACCTGGGCCTGCGCCTGCCGGCCGACCGCGGCCACAACCTGCTGAACCTGCTGCGCGCGCCCGAGTTCGTCGCCTATGCGCATCGCGGACACTGGCCGGAACCCATCCTGGTGCGCCTGAGCCTGAACGGCCAGGAGCGGGTCATGATGATCCAGCTGGCCGGCTACGCCAGCAACCAGCGCCTGCTGATTTCCCGCGATGTGACCCAGATCGAGCGCCTGGAAACCACCCGGCGCGACTTCGTCGCCAACGTCTCGCACGAGCTGCGCACCCCGCTGACGGTGCTGGCCGGCTTCCTGGAGACGCTGCGCGAACTGCCGGCCGAGGCGCTGCCCGCCGAGCAGCGCGACCAGTACATGGCCATGATGCACGAGCAGGCCCGGCGCATGCAGGCCATCGTGGAAGACCTGCTGACCCTGTCCACGCTCGAATCCTCGCCCGAGGCCGACCCGCTGGCGGTCGATGTCGGCGCGCTGCTGCGGACCGCGCGCCAGCAGGTCGAGGCGCTGTCGAACGGCCGGCATGCGTTCGAGTGGGATATCGAGGAAGGGCTGGATGTGCTGGGCAGCGGCACCGAGCTGGCTTCGGCCCTGTCCAACCTGCTGACCAACGCGGTGCGCTACACCCCCGACGGCGGGCGCATCGCCGTGCGCTGGCGACGCGGCGCCGATGGCGAGGCGCTCTACAGCGTGCAGGACACCGGCATCGGCATTCCGGCGCGCCATCTTCCGCGCCTGACCGAACGCTTCTACCGGGTCGACCGGGGCCGCTCGCGCGCGGCCGGCGGCACCGGCCTGGGCCTGGCCATCACCAAGCACATTGCCATGCGCCACGACGCCGACCTGCTGATAGACAGCGAGCCCGGCAAGGGCAGCACCTTCACGCTGCGCTTTCCGGCCGAGCGCGTGACCGGCGACGACCCGGCCCGCTGAGGCGGCGGACGATCCAGCGCATAATGCAGGATCCCGACATCCTGCATCCGCCCCCATGCGCATCCTCGTTATCGAAGACGAGCCCAAGCTGGCCGACTACCTGCACAAGGGCCTGTCCGAGCAAAGCCATATCGTCGACGTCGCGCGCGACGGCATCAACGGCCGCCACCTGGCGCTCGAAGGCGACTACGAACTGGTCATCCTCGACGTGATGCTGCCCGACATCGACGGCTTCGCGGTCCTGGCGGCGCTGCGCGCGGCCGCGCGCAACACGCCGGTGCTGATGCTGACCGCGCGCGACCGGGTCGAGGACCGCGTGCGCGGGCTGGAAGGCGGCGCCGACGACTACCTGGTCAAGCCGTTCGCGTTTTCCGAGCTCCTGGCGCGCGTACACGCGCTGCAGCGGCGCGGGCGCAGCCAGGAGTCCACCCTGCTGCGCCTGGCCGACCTGGAGCTGGACCTGGCCAGCCGCAAGGCGCAGCGCGCCGGACGCCGCCTGGACCTGACCGCCAAGGAATTCTCGCTGCTGGCGCTGCTGCTGCGCCGCCAGGGCCAGGTCCTGTCGCGCACCACGCTGGCCGAGCAGGTCTGGGACATGAACTTCGACAGCGACACCAACGTGATCGACGTCGCCATCCGCCGGCTGCGCGGCAAGCTGGACGACCCCTACGAGGCCAAGCTGCTGCATACCGTGCGCGGCATGGGCTACGTGCTGGAATCGCGTTCGCCATGAGGCTGCGCGCGCCATCGATGCAGCGGCGGCTGACGCTGTGGCTGGGCGTCATCGCCCTGCTGGCCTCCAGCATGGCCGGGGCGCTGCTGTTCTGGACGCTGAAGCAGGAAGTGCAGCGGCAGGAGATCACCGAGGCGCGCGGCAAGGCCGAACTCATCGAGCACCTGGTGGGCATGCAGTCCCATACGCCGCAGGCGCTCAGCGACATGCTCGACGGCATCCAGGCCGGCCATGGCCACCTGGGCATCTGGATCACCAGCCCGGACGGCACGCTGCGCTATGGCAACGCCGCGCCCGAGGTGCTGAGCGCCACGGGCGGCGACGAAGTGCTGCTGCGCAACGCCGACGACACCCGCATGCGCGGCGTGCGATTGACGCTGCCGGGCCCGCCCGAGGCCGGCGCCACGCTGACGGTGGCGGTCAACACCCTGGCCAACGCGCGCTTCCTCTATGCCTATGGCACGGCGTTGCTGCTGATCTGCGCGCTGTGGATCGGCGCCACCGTGGTGCTGGCCGCCTGGGCCGTGCGCCGCACGCTGGCGCCGGTGCGGCGGCTTTCCGGCCAGGCGGCCAGCATCCAGCCCGAGCACCTGGACGTGCGCCTGCCGGTCATGGGCATCGACCGCGAGCTGAGCGACCTGGTGGCCTCGTTCAACCGCACCCTGGACCGCCTGCAGGAGGCGTACCAGCAGATGGAGGGCTTCAACGCCGACGTCGCGCACGAGCTGCGCACGCCCCTGGCCACCCTGATCAACGGCGCCCAGGTCACGCTGTCGTCGCCCCGCTCGGAAGAGGAGCTGCGCGAAGCGCTGACCTCCCATCTCGAAGAGCTCGAAGACCTCAAGACGCTGGTCAACGACATGCTGTTTTTGGCGCGCGCCGACCGCGGCGAGCAGGCCGCCGACCTGGCGCCGGCGCGGCTCGAACAGGAAGCCCTGCGCGTGGCGGAGTATTTCGAAGCCACGCTGGAGGCGCAGGCGCTGCAGGTGGCGGTGCAAGGCAGTGCCACCTGCGCCGCCAACCCCGGGCTGGTGCGCCGCGCCCTGGCCAACCTGCTGGCCAACGCGATACGCGCCACGCCGCGCGGCGCCACCATTACCGTGCGCTGCGCCGCCCTGCCCGACGGCGCGGCGCGCCTGACGGTGCACAACCCGGGTCCGCCCATCCCGGCCGCGGACCTGCCGCGCATCTTCGACCGCTTCTTCCGCAGCGGCGGCGCCCGGCCGCCGCGCGGCGAAGGCCACGGCCTGGGCCTGGCCATCGTGCGCGCCATCGCGCGCATGCACAACGGCGGCGTGACGGCGGCCAGCGGCCCGGCGGGCACCGAGATCGGCTTCTCCCTCGGGGCGCGCTCCGCGCAAGATGACAAACGCGTAATCCGGGCGACAGACTGAGGTCAGCCCCGCCCTGCTATCGTCGGCCCGACTTTCGCGCCCCCGCACGCGTGCTACGCTTGGCCGGCGCGTTCCCGCCCCTTGAACTTCCCGTACACAGGCTTTCATGTCCCACGTATCCACGCTTCGCCGCGCCCTGCTGGGGGCCTTGCTCCTGGCGCCGGCCGCGGCCCTGGCCAACACATCGATCCCCATCGAAGTCTGGCGCACGCCCACCTGCGGCTGCTGTGAAGACTGGCTGCAGCACTTGCGCGACAACGGCTTCGAAGTCCGCGCCCACATGGTCGACGACACCGCGCCGGTACGCAGCCAGGCCGGCATGCCGGCCAGGTATGGCTCGTGCCACACCGCGCGCGTGCAGGGCTATACCGTCGAAGGCCATGTACCGGCGGCCGACATCCGTCGCCTGCTGCGCGACAAGCCGCGCGCCGTGGGACTAACCGCGCCGGGCATGCCGATCGGCTCGCCCGGCATGGACGGCCCGGCCTACGGCGGGCGGCGCGACGCCTACGATGTGCTGCTGGTGCAGCCGGACGGCTCGGCCCGGGTGTTCCAGGCGTACCGCTGACGCGCGTTTCGCCACAACGGCGCAATGGGCACTGCCCGGGCGCCGCCCGATCTGGTCCACAATGAGGGAGTTTCCAACCCTCGTTGTACAGGCACACCAACATGGCCCAGATTGTTCTGTTCGAGAATATCCACCCCAGCGCCCGCGCCGTCTTCAGCGCGGCCGGCTATACCGACATCGCCGCCCACGCGGCGGCGCTGCCGCCGGGTGAGCTGCGCGAGGCCCTGCGCGGCGCCGAGGTGGTGGGTATCCGATCGCGCACGCATCTGGACGCCGACCTGCTGGCTGCCAATCCGGACCTGCGCGTGGTGGGGTGCTTTTGCATCGGCACCAACCAGGTCGACCTGGACGCCGCCATGATGCGCGGGGTGCCCGTCTTCAACGCGCCGTTCTCCAATACCCGCTCGGTAGCCGAGCTGGTGCTGGGCGAAGCCATCCTGCTGCTGCGCCGGATCCCCGAAAAGAACGCCCGCGTCCACCTGGGGCATTGGGACAAGAGCGCCGCCGGCGCCTACGAGGCCCGCGGCAAGACGCTGGGCATCGTCGGCTACGGCAACATCGGCTCGCAGATCAGCACCCTGGCCGAGGCCATCGGCATGCGCGTGGTGTTCTTCGACGTCGAGGCCAAGCTGCCGCTGGGCAACGCGCGCGCCGCCGCCTCGCTGGTCGAGCTGCTGGAGCAGGCCGACGTCGTCACCCTGCACGTGCCCGGCGGCAAGTCCACCCAGAACATCGTCAACGCCGACACCCTGGCGCGCATGAAGCGCGGCGCCATTCTCATCAACGCCTCGCGCGGCACGGTGGTCGACATCCAGGCGCTGCACGGCGCGCTGGCCAGCGGCCACCTGGCCGGCGCGGCCCTGGACGTGTTTCCCACCGAGCCCAAGAGCGCCGACGAGCCCCTGGCCAGCCCGCTGATCGGCATGCCCAACGTCCTGCTCACCCCGCACATCGGCGGCAGCACGCAGGAATCCCAGGAAAACATCGGCCGCGAAGTGGCCGAGAAACTGGTGCGCTTCCTGCAGGCGGGCACCACCAAGAGCGCCGTCAACTTCCCCGAGCTGTCGTACCAGGCGCCCGTGGGCGGCTCGCGCATCATCCACGTGCACCGCAACGCTCCCGGCGCGCTGGGCGCGCTGGACAACCTGATGGCCCAGCACGGCCTGAACATCGTCAGCCAGAGCCTGCAGACCAAGGGCCAGATCGGCTACGCCGTCACCGACGTCGACGGCGACGTCACCGACACCGTCCTCGCCGACCTGCGCAGCCACCCGGTCACCGTGAGGTGCGAAAAGCTGTAACCCCTGGCGCCAGTCCCCGAACGGGGACTGGCACCAGCTGACTTCTCGGTGCCTTGTATCTTTCCTCCGGTGGTGATTAGCTATCACCACCGCGCGCCGATGACCGCGAGTTGGTGCCCAAAGCGAGGACTTTGTGGGACAGATAGCGGCTCGGTTGCGCACTGCTGGGCCGGCGAAACACTGGACGGTATCGTAGGGCGAGGACCCTGTATGTACAAGGCAAGTGGGCGCAGTGGCTGACAGCAGTTTGTTATCTGCAGGAGGCCAAGTCCATGTTTTTTATAGGTATTGATGTATCGAAGGCTAAGCTGGATTGCACGTTGCTGACGGCTCAGTCTGATAAGCGTAAGACCAAGGTGGCGGCCAACAGCGCCGCGGGCGTGAAGGCCCTGCTGGCGTGGTGCGCCAAACACGGCGCACAGCCAGCGCAGTTGCACGCCATCCTGGAGCCCACGGGGCTGTATCACGAGCAAGCGGCCACGGCGCTGCACGATGCCCAGGTCCGGGTCTCTTTGGTCAATCCCGCCCAGGCTCGGGACTTTGCCAAGGCCTTGGCGATGCGCTCCAAAAATGATGCGCTCGACAGCTACGTTCTGGCACGCTATGGACAGACGCTGAGCCCGGCGCTGTGGCACCCGGCGCCCTTGCATGCGCGCCAACTGCGCGCCTTGTTGACGCGACGCGAGGCGCTGGGCAAGGATCTGCTGCGTGAGCTCAATCGCAAGGAGAAGAGCCAGTTCAGCCCTTCGGCGCCCTTGGTCGATGGCTCCATCGACAAGGCCATCGCGTTTCTGCGCGAACAGCTCAAACAGATCGAGCGGGCGATCGAGCAGCACATCGACAACCACCCCGATCTCAAGCAAGACCGCGAGCTGCTGAACTCCATCCCCGCCGTCGGGCCTCAGGCCGGCAACGCCATCCTGGCCGTCATGCACAATCGGCGTATCGACTCCGCCCAGAGCCTGGCCGCCTACCTCGGGATTGTCCCCGTGCAGCGCCAATCCGGCAGCAGCCTGAACGGCCGCGCACGCCTGTCCAAAGCCGGCCCGGCCCAGGTGCGCGCCACGTTGTACATGGCGGCCCTGGTGGGCACCCGCCACAACCCCCACATCCGTGCTCTCTACCAGCGTCTGCTCAAAGCGGGAAAAAGCAAAAAGGCCGCGCTGGGCGCGGCCATGAGAAAACTGGTGCATCTGTGCTTCGGGGTCCTCAAAAACCGCATCCCCTATCAGCCCAATTACGCCATGAACGCTTGACGGCCAAGACGGTATCTGTCCCCGAAGGGGGACTGGCACCGCCGAATCTACGCCTCCCCGAAACTCACCGCCGCCCGCAGGCATTGCGCCAACCGTTGCGCCAGCGGCGACTGCCCCAGCGGCTGGCGCACGATGATGCCGATTTCGCGGGCAAAGCGGACCTGGTCGTCCAGTTCGAGCAGGCGCAGCCCGCGCGCATCCAGGTGCCGCGTATGCGGCAGCAGGGCCACGCCCAGTCCGTGGCGCACCAGGTTGGCGATGGCGTCGATTTCGTCGAGTTCGATGGCTTCGCGCACATCCAGCCGGTGCCGCTTCAGGAACATGTCCACCAGCCGGCCGCCGAACGAGGCGCGGTCATAGCGGATGAAGGGCTGGCCGGCCAACAGGTCGCGCCAGGGCGCGTCCGGCGCCGCCTCGGGCACGGCCAGCACCATGGGCTCGCGCAGCAGGGGCTGCCATTCCAGCTCCGGCGGCAGCGCGAAGGGCGGCCGGATCAGTACCGCCAGGTCGACTTCGCCGGCGTCGACGTGGCCCAGCAGCGTAAGCGACACACCCGGCACGATGCGCACGCGCACATCCGGGTGTTCGGCGCGCAGGGCCGCCAGGGCCCGCACCAGCAGATCCTGCTGCACCGACGCAATCGCGCCCACGCGCAACAGGCCGCTGACCCGGCCGGCGCCGGCCATCCCCACCACGCGGTCGGCCATGGCGACCAGCGCCTCGGCCTGCGGCAGCAGGCTGCGGCCATGATGGTTCAAGGTGGCCGACTTGCCGGTCCGTTCGAACAGCGCCACGCCCAGGTGTTCTTCCAGGCGCTTGATCTGCGCGCTGACGGCCGACTGGGTCAGGCCGAGCTGGCGCCCGGCCCCCGTGAAGGTGCCGCCGCGCGCCACGGCGATGAAGGTTTTGAATTCGCGGATCACGATCGATTTTATTGATGCTCAGCCCGAATATTTATCGTTTTTCTATCACAAAAACAACTAATACACTATGCCCTGAATCTTCAATGCCATCAGGAGCCCTGCATGTCCGCCCCGTCCCCCATTCCTCCGTTCCACCTCGCCTTCCCGGTTCGCGACCTGGCCGAGGCCCGTGATTTCTATGGCGCCTTGCTGGGCTGTCCGGAAGGGCGCAGCTCGCCCGAGTGGATCGACTTCGATTTCTACGGCCACCAGATCGTGGCCCACCTGGCGCCCCAGGAATGCGGCTCGGCCGCCACCAACGCGGTGGACGCGCACAACGTGCCGGTGCGCCATTTCGGCGCGGTGCTGTCCATGGGCCAGTGGGAAGCCCTGGCCGGCAAGCTGACCGATGCCGGCACCGAATTCGTGATCGAACCCTATATCCGCTTCAAGGGCGAGGTGGGCGAGCAGGCCACCATGTTCTTCCTCGATCCGTCGGGCAATGCACTGGAATTCAAGGCCTTCAAGAACATAGAATCCCTGTTTGCCAAGTAACTTCCTTCGCAGCAGGTATTGCCGTTGACCGAATCGCCCCCGCCTCCTTCATCGGCGCCCGCCGGCTGGCGCATCCTGCCGCAGGGCGACCGGTGCCTGATCGTGTGGTTCGGCGACCGGATCGACGCCGGCATCGGCCGCGCCTGCCTGGCGGCGGCCGGCCTGCTGCGCGCCGCCGGCCTGGCGGGCGTGACCGACGTGGTGCCCTCGTTCGCGGCGGTGGCGGTGCACTATCGCCCCGGCCCGGACGGCGCGCCCGACCATGCCACGCTGGCGGCGCGGGTTGAAAGCCTGCTGGCCGGCGGCATCCCGGTCGACGACAGCGCCGGCCGGGAAATGGAAATCCCCGTGTGCTACGGCGGCGAGCATGGCCCCGATCTCGAAGAGGCCGCGCGCGCCGCGGGCCTGACGCCCGAAGCGCTGGTCGCGCTGCATGGCGCGCCCGGCAGCATGGTCTACATGCTGGGCTTCGCGCCCGGCCATTCCTATATCGGCGTGCACGACGCGCGCCTGGACCTGCCGCGCCGCGCCACGCCGCGCACGGCGGTGCCGGCCGGCTCGGTCGCCATCGCCAACCGGCAGACCGTCATCTATCCCGCGCGCCTGCCCGGCGGCTGGAACATCATCGGCGCCACGCCGCTGAACCTGTTCGACCCGGCCCGCGAACCCGCCGCGCTGCTGCAACCCGGCGACCGCATCCGCTTCGTGCCGGTCGACGCCGCCGAGTTCGATCGCCTGCGGGAGGCGCAATGAGCCTGGCCGTCATCAAGCCCGGCATGCTGTCGACCTTCCAGGACGGCGGCCGCCACGGCTACCAGCACCAGGGCATTCCGGTGGCCGGCGCCATGGACGCCCGCGCGCACCGGCTGGCCAACCTGCTGGCCGGCAACGCCGCCGACACCGCCACGCTGGAGATCACCGTGGCCGGCCCCACGCTGCGCTTCGAGGCGCCGGCCTGCGTGGCGCTGGGCGGCGCCGACCTCGGCGCCACGCTCGGCGGCCTGCCCGCGCCCGTGCTGCGCCCGCTGGTGGCGCGCGCCGGCGACGAGCTGTCCTTCGCCCGGCCCGGCCAGGGCGCGCGCGCCTACCTGGCGGTGCACGGCGGCTACGACCTGCCCATGGTCATGGGCAGCCAGAGCACCTACCTGCGCAGCGCCTTCGGCGGCCACCACGGACGCGCCCTGGCCAGGGGCGACCAGGTAAGCCTGCGCCGGCCCCTGGCCAACGACGCGGCGCGCCTGGACGAGCTGGCGCAGCAGCTGTGGCAACTGCGCTTCTATCTTCCCGCCACCCTGAGCAGCCCGCCGCGCGACGTGCTGCGCATATTGCCCGGCCCCCACTGGGAGGCCTTCGACGCCGCCTCGCGCCAGGCCTTGCTGGACCAGCCTTTTCGCATCGGTGCGCAATCCGACCGCATGGGCTATCGTCTGGAAGGGCCGCGGCTGCGGCTGTCCGAGCCGCGCGAGATGCTGTCGGAGGCCACCTGCTTCGGCACCGTGCAGGTGCCGGCCGACGGCGCGCCCATCGTGCTGATGGCCGACCGCCAGACCACCGGCGGCTATCCCAAGCTGGCGCAGGTCGCCACGGTGGACCTGCCGTCGCTGGCGCAGGCCATGCCGGGGCAGGCGCTGCGCTTTGCACTCATGGAGCTTGAGCAGGCGCAACGGCTGGACGCGGCCCGCGAAGCCGCCTTCGCCCAATTGACCGATCAACTCGACGCCTTGCGCGGCCTGCTGCGCGACTTCCAGGAGCCCACGCCATGAATCCCGCCATCGACCTGAACTGCGACATGGGCGAAAGCTACGGCGCCTGGCGCATGGGCAACGACGAAGCCGTGCTGCGGTTCGTCACCTCGGCCAATATTGCCTGTGGCTTTCATGGCGGCGACCCCTCCACCATGCGCCAGACCGTCGCCGCGGCGCTGGCCCATGGGGTGGCGCTGGGCGCCCACCCCAGCCTGCCGGACCTGGCCGGCTTCGGGCGCCGCGCCATGCAGATCACCCCGCAGGAAGCCTACGACCTGGTGGTGTACCAGGTCGGCGCGCTGGCCGGCGTGGCCGCTTCGCAAGGCGCGCGCCTGCACCACGTCAAGGCGCACGGCGCGCTCTACAACATGGCGGCCAGGGATGCGGCGCTGGCGCGCGCGATCTGCCAGGCGGTGCGCGATGTCGACAGCGACCTGGTGCTGTACGGACTGGCCGGCAGCGCCTTGATCGACGCCGCCCGCGCCAGCGGCCTGCGCGCGGCGCAGGAAGTGTTCGCCGACCGGACCTACCAGGCCGACGGCCAGTTGACGCCGCGCAGCCAGCCCGACGCCATGATCACCGACCTCGACCAGGCCGTCGCCCAGGTGCTGGGGATGGTGCGCGACGGCAGCGTGCGCACCCCGGGCGGGCAGACCGTGGCGCTGCAGGCCGACACGCTGTGCATCCACGGCGACCAGCCCGATGCGCCGGCTTTCGCCCGCGGCATCCGCCAGGCGCTCGAGCGCAACGGCATCGCCATCCAGGCGGCGTAAGGCCGCCGCGCGCAGCGCCGTCATGCGTACGGCAGGACCGAGGTCATCTCCAGCAGGGCGGGGCCGACCTCGTTTTCCAGCTGGCCGGGCTTGACGAACTGCGCGCCGAGCACGCAGTTGAATACATAAAGCTCGCCGCCGGACGACGGCCGGTAAGGCACGCCGACCGTCGCGACGTCCGGCCGGTATTCGCCATGCGAATAACAGAACCCGTGCCGGCCCCAGAACTGGATCATCTCCAGCGCCGATTCGCCCCAGCGCTCCCAGTGCTCGGGGGTCTTCACGCGGATCTGGTTGAACAGCGTATTGCGCTCGTCCGCGCTGCACGCGGCGAGATAGGCGCGGCCGTTGGACGTGGCGATGATGGGATGCGACATGCCGATGTCGGAGTAGCGCTGCGCGCGCAGTGAGCGCGACCGGCTGGTCTCCACATAGACCATGCTCAGGCGCTCCCGCATGCACAGCGACACCGAGCAGCCCAATCGTTCCGCCAGTTCGCGCATCGGCGAGCGCACGACCTGCCGCAGCGCGATATTGGCCAGCAGCGGATAGGACAGCGTGAGAACGGCGTTGCCCAGCTGGAACTTGCCGGACACAGGATCGACCTTGAGATAGCCCAGTTCGATCAGCGTGTAGGTATAGCGCGACACCGTCGGCTTGGACAGCCCCGACAGCTCGGACAACTGGCGGTTGCTCAGGATCGCCGCCTCCGGCGTGAAGCACCTGAGCAGTTGCAGGCCATGGGCCAGCGTGCTGGCGAATTGCCGGTCCCGCGCGGGGCGGCTTGCTTTCGGCGCGCTCATTTTCGTCTCCTGTGCCGCCCCGGATGTTCCGCATGTCAAAACAGTGTGCAGCATAGCAAGGTTTGTCGCCCATTCTAAACAGGCCGGATTAGCATTCGGGCCTTCGAGGAGACAAACCATGAAAACATTCAGCTTGCTGCGCCGTATCGCCACGATTGCACTGCTCATGGCGGCCTCGTCGGCGCAGGCCGATACCTTCCCCAGCCGGCCGATCCGGCTGATCGTACCCTTCGGCCCCGGAGGCATCACGGACCTCATCGCACGCCAGGCCGCGCTGGGCATGGCGGAGAAACTGGGGCAGCCGGTCATCATCGAGAACAAGCCCAGCGCCGGCCACATCGTGGCCATGCAGACGGTGGCCCAGGCCGCGCCCGACGGCTACACGATACTGCTGGGCTCGAACACCGGCTTTACGGTCGCCCCGCACATGTACAAGAACCTGCCCTTCCGGATCGACACGCTGCAGCCGATCGCGCCAATCAACACGGCGCCCACCGTGCTGCTGGCCAGGCCGGACTTCCCCGCCAACAACCTGACCGAGCTGATCAAGTACATCAAGGACAACCCCGGCAAGCTGAACTATGGCTCGTTCGGCATCGGCACCAGCGCGCATCTGGGCATGGAGATCATGAAAAGCGACCTGGGCCTGAACATCATGCACATTCCCTACCGCGGCGATGCGCAAGGCCTGCTGGCGCTGAAGGCCAAGGAAGTGGACATCGCCTATATCACGCTGTTCTCGGCCCAGGCGCGCATCCGGGCCGGCGAATTCAAGGCGCTGGGCGTGCTGCAGAACGACCGCCTCTCGGCCTTTCCCGACATCCAGACCACCGTCGAGGTCGGCTCGAAGAACTCGGGCATGCCGGTCTGGATCGCCTTCTTCGCCCCGCCCGGCACGCCCGACGCGGTCATGCGCAAACTGGAAAGCGCCACGCGCTCGGCCAGCACCGCGCCCGCGTTCGTGGAATTCCTGCACAACAACGGCGTGGAGCCCTGGAATCCATCGAACCAGGAGCTGATGCGCTTCATCCAGGACCAGCTGACCCGGTCCGGGCCCATCATCCAGGAAATCGGCCTGCAGCCCCAATAGGGCGACCGCGACCGCGCGACGGCCCGGCCGGGCCGTCCCACCCCCACACAACAGGACAAGATTATGCGAGTCATCATCGCAGGATGCGGTATTGGCGGCGCCGCGCTGGCCGCCGCCCTGGAAAAGTTCAAGATCGACCACATCGTGCTGGAACAGGCGCCCCGCCTCGAAGAGGTCGGCGCGGGCGTACAGCTCAGCCCCAACGGCGTGGCCGTGCTGCAGCACCTGGGCGTGCACGAAGCATTGAGCAAGGTCGCCTTCGAACCGCGCGAGCTGCTCTACCGCGACTGGCAATCGGGCAAGGTGCTGATGCGCAACCCGTTGATGCCGACCATCAAGGAGCACTTCGGCGCGCCCTACTACCACGCGCACCGGGCCGACCTGCTCGGCGTGCTCACCGAGCGCCTGGATCCGGCCAAGCTGCGGCTGGGCTGCAGGATCGTCGACATCGAACAGGACGCGCGGCACGTAACCGCCACGCTCGCCGACGGCACCCGGATACAGGGCGACATCCTGGTCGGCGCCGACGGCATCCACTCGCTGGTGCGCGGCCGCTACTTCCAGGCCGACCAACCCCAGGCCTCCGGCTGCATCGCCTGGCGCGGCATCGTCGACGCGGACGCCGCCCGGCACCTGGACATCTCGCCCAGCGCCCATCTCTGGCTCGGGCCCGAGCGCAGCGCCGTCATCTACTACGTCTCGGGCGGGCGCAAGATCAACTGGATCTGCATCGGCAGCCGTCCGGGGGACCGCAAGGAGTCCTGGTCGGCCACCACCACCGTGGACGAGGTGCTGCGCGAGTATGCCGGCTGGAACGAGCAGGTCACCGGGCTCATTCGCTTGACCGACAAGCCCTTCGTCACCGCGCTGTACGACCGCGCGCCGCTGGACTCGTGGATCAACGGCCGCATCGCGCTGCTGGGCGACTCCGCCCACGCCATGCTGCCCTACCACGCCCAAGGAGCGGTGCAGAGCATGGAGGACGCCTGGGTGCTGGCCCGCACCCTGCAGCAGTGCGGCGGCGATATCGCGTCCGCGCTCGAGCGCTACCAGTCCTTGCGCAAGGAGCGCACGGCCCGCGTGCAGGCCCAATCGCAACTGGCGGAAAAGCGCTTTCACATGAGCGACCCCGAGCAGGTCGCGCGGCGCAACCAGAAGTTCCTCCACTACGACGCCCAGTATCAGGGCACCTTCCTGCCGCAACAGGAATGGCTGTTCGGATACGACGCCGACAAGGCGGCCCTGGGCACCGACGACGCCTGGCGCGCCCTGCGCGCCTGGTAACCCGACACACGAGAGCAACCATGAACAACTCCGACTCTTTCGAACTCATCGAGTACCATGCGGCCGACGGCGTCGCGCGCATCGCCCACAACCGCCCGCAGGCCCGCAACGCGGAAAGCCAGGGCTTGCTCGAAGAACTGGACCGCGCGCTCGGCCTGGCCGTGCGCGACGCCTCGGTCAAGGCCATCGTCATCTCCGGCAAGGGCGACCACTTCTCGGCGGGGCACGACCTCAAGGAGGCCGCGGCCAAGCGCAGCAACTTCACGGTGGAGCAGCGCTGGGAATTCGAGGAGCGCTACTACCTCGGCTACGCGATGCACATCTACGACTGCCCCAAACCGACGATCGCGCAGGTAAGCGGCGCATGCATCGCGGGCGGATTCATGGTGGCCAACATGTGTGACCTCATCGTCGCCTCCGATGACGCGTTCTTCTCCGACCCGGTCTGCCAGACGCTCGCGACCGCGGCGGTCGAGGTCATGATCCACCCGTGGGTCATGGGGGCGCGCAAGGCCAAGGAATTCCTGTTCCTGGGCGAACGCATGAGCGCGCGGGAAGCGCTGGCCATCGGCATGGTCAACAAGGTCGTCGCGCGCGCCGACCTCCAGGCCGAAACCGACCGCATGGCGCAGCGCATCGCCGCGTGCGACCCGTTCGCGCTGCGCCTGGTCAAGCGCTCGATCAACCGCGGCCTGGAAATGCAGGGGTTGCGCAGCGCCATCGACGCGCATTTCGACACGCACCAGCTCAGCCATCTGTCGGAAGGCTTCAACCGCGCGCGTGCCCAGGGCCTGGGCAATGCCATCCAGGCGGCCGCCGCCGGCAGCCGCTGACGGCCATGGCGTCCGCACAGCTCGAAACGCTCCTGGCCCAGGTCCGGCGACTGTACGCCGGCTGGGACCAGGACGCGGACATCGCGCGGATACGGCGCGACTGGGACGCTTTCTTCGGCGCCGTGCATCTGCCCGCGCGCGTCACGCCGGTCGATGCCGGCGGTGTCCCGTGCCATTGGATAGAAGCCCCGGAATCGAGCCGCGATCGCGTGATCGTGTTCATCCATGGCGGGGGCTACCAGATCGGCTCGCACCGCTCGCACCACAACCTGATGGCGCGGCTGTCGGGTCGTTCCGGCCGGGCGGTGCTGAGCATCGGGTACCGCCTGGCGCCGCAGGCGCGCTGTCCGGCCGCGCTGGAGGACGTCGACGCGGCCCATGCCTGGCTGGCCGGCCAGGGCTGGGCCGCGCGGCAGACCGCCCTGTGCGGCGACTCCGCCGGCGGCGCGCTGGCCGTGCTGCTGCTGGCGCGGCTGCGCGAGCGCGGCGCCGCGTTGCCGGCCGCATGCGCCGTGATGTCGCCATGGATAGACCTGCAGGCCCGGGGCGAGAGCTACGCCGCCAACGCGGCGTCCGATCCCATCGCCAACCGCGCCACCGTGCTGCGCATGGCGCGCGCCTACCTCGGCCGCGACGGCGATCCCGAGGCGCCCGCCATCTCGGCGCAGCACGCCGACCTGCGCGGACTGCCGCCGCTGCTCGTGCAGGCCGGCTCGGCCGAGGCGCTGCTCGACGACGCGCGGGCGCTGGCGGCGCGCGCCGCCGCAAGCGGCGTCGCGGTACGCCTGAGCGTATGGCAGGACATGCCGCACGTGTTCCAGCTTTTCGCCGCGCGCCTGGATGCCGCCGACGCCGCCATCGCGGAACTGGCGGATTTCATCAATCACCCATTGCGCGCCGTCCGCGGCGACGCCGAGCCCCATCATGAAACAAGCACTTGAGCACATCAAGGTCGTGGACCTTACCCGCGTCCTGGCCGGCCCCTGGGCCACGCAGATCCTCGCCGACATGGGCGCCCGCGTCATCAAGATCGAACGCCCCGGCGCGGGCGACGACCTGCGCGGCTGGGGGCCGCCGTTCCTGAAGAACGCGGACGGCGAGGAAACCACCGACGCCGCGTACTTCCTCAGCACCAACCGCGGCAAGCAGTCCGTGACGCTGGACATCTCCAGCGCCGAAGGGCAGGAGATCGTCCGCCAACTCGCCAAGGACGCCGACGTGCTGGTCGAGAACTACAAGGTCGGCACGCTGGCGCGCTTCGGCCTGGACTACGAGTCGCTGCGCAAGATCAATCCACGGCTCGTCTATTGCTCGGTCACCGGCTTCGGCCAGACCGGCCCGCACGCCCACCTGCCCGGCTACGACTACATCTTCCAGGGCATGGGCGGCCTGATGAGCATCACCGGCCTGCCCGACGCCGAGCCCGGCGGCGGCCCGCTCAAGACCGGCATCCCGATCACCGATGTCGTCACGGGCATCTACGCCTCGACGGCGATCCTGGGCGCGCTGGAGCACCGCAACCTCAGCGGCGAGGGACAGGCCATCGACATCTCGCTGCTCGACTGCCTGGTGAACGTCACCGGCTGCGCCGTCATGAATTACTTCCTGTCGGGCAAGATACCGGAAAGACTGGGCAACACGCACTCCAACATGGTTCCGTACCAGGTGTTCCGCTGCAAGGAAGGCGACGTGATCGTGGCGGTGGGCAACGACACCCAGTTCGTGACCTTCGCCGGATTGATCGGCATGCCCCAGCTTGCCACGGACAGCCGCTTCTCGACCATGGCGCAGCGCAGCCGCAACCGCGAAACGCTGATTCCCATCATCGCCCAGGCCATGCTGGCGCGCCCCATGCAGGAGTGGGTGTCCCTGCTCGAAGCCGCCAACGTGCCGTGCGGTCCCATCAACAATCTGCAGCAGGTGTTCGAAGACGCGCAGGTGCGGCACCGCGGCCTGAAGCTGTCGCTGCCCCATGGCTCGGGGGTGGACGCGCCCGGGGTCGCCAGCCCGATCCGCTACTCGGCCACGCCCATCGCCTATGGCAGGGCCGCGCCCTGCCTGGGGGAACATACGGAAGAGGTGCTGCAGACGGAACTCGGCATGGCGCCGGCGGCGATCGGCGCGCTGCGCGCGCGCGGCATCGTGTGATGCCCGCGCCGGCCGTGGCGCGCGCGCCTCTCGCACCGGCATGCTGCGCATGCGCTGGGCGTTCCGAGGATGTCCTGAGAGAGGGAAAGCCTACGCGACGCGCAGGCGGCCGTCGCCCGGCTCGTCGCCGGCGTCGCCCGCCCATTGCTCGTAGGCGCTGAGGATGCGCGGCAGCATTTCGCGCACCAGCGCGTGCGCCTGCCGGGCCGCGCCGGCCAGATCGCGCTGCGCCAGCGCCGGGACGATGCCGCGGTGGTACTGGTCCGCGGGCGTGGCCGCCAGCGTGCGGCGCACCAGGTTGTAGCGCAGCGGCTCGACCTGTTCGTATAGGCGGCTCAAGGTGTCGGCAAGCGGAACATTGCCGGTGAAGCGCGCGCTGGCCAGGTAGAAGTCGCGCAGCGCGCCGATATAGCCGCGCACGTCTTCGCCGGCCTGCGCCTGCGCGATGCGCGCCTCGTGCCGGCGCAGGTCATCGAGCAGGGGCGAGAGGTCGGCGGCCTCCGACAATTGCATAATGCTGTAAGCCTCCAGTTCGGCGTACAGCATGTAGACCTGCCGGATCTCGGTCTGGCTGTAGCGGCGGATGCGGAAACCCTTGCGCTGCAGGTGCACCACCAGCCCGCCGCGCTCGAGCAGGCGCAAGGCCTCGCGAATCGGGCTGCGGCTGGTGCCGAAGCGCTGTTCGAGATCCTGTTCGCGCAGGGGCTGGCCCGGCCTGAAGGTGCCGTCGACGATGAGTTCCCGTATCTGCTCTTTCAGGAAGTACGGGATCGTGGCGGGCGCTTTGACGTCCAATCTGAATTCCTTGGCCGTGGGGCGCCGGAGTTTGCAATTATAAGAAGATACTAGATAAACATTGAAACATAAATAGCGCAATGCGGCGCCCTGGATCCGTCCCGCGGGGCCGTGGCCCCGCGGGATCGCGGCGTCAGACCAGCACGCGCTCGATGCCGCCCGTGTTGGCGCGGCGCACGTAATCCTCCATCCAGGTTTCACCCAGGATGTGACGCGCCATCTCGACGACGATGTAGTCGGCGTCCATGCCGGTCTCGCCTTCATAGCGCGACAGGCCTTGCAGGCACGACGGGCACGAAGTCAGGACCTTGACGTCGCCGCTGAAGCCGTCGGCGCGCATGGCGGCCTGGCCACGGTCCAGTTCTTCCTGCTTGCGGAAACGCACCTGGGTCGACACGTCGGGGCGGCTCACCGCCAGGGTGCCCGACTCGCCGCAGCAGCGGTCGCTCTTCTGGGCGCCCTCGCCCACCAGCGAACGCACGGTCTTCATCGGATCCTGCAGCTTCATGGGGGTATGGCAGGGGTCGTGATACATGTAGCGCACGCCCTGCACGCCATCCAGCTTGATGCCTTTCTCCAGCAGGTACTCGTGGATGTCGATCAGGCGGCAGCCGGGGAATATCTTCTCGAATTCATAGCCGGCCAACTGGTCGTAACAGGTACCGCAGCTGACCACCACCGTCTTGATATCCAGGTAGTTCAGCGTATTGGAGACACGGTGAAACAGCACCCGGTTGTCGGTGATGATCTGCTCGGCCTTGTCCGTCATGCCGTTGCCGCGCTGCGGATAGCCGCAGCACAGGTAGCCCGGCGGCAGCACGGTCTGCACCCCGGCATGCCACAGCATGGCCTGGGTGGCCAGGCCCACCTGGGAGAACAGCCGCTCCGAGCCGCAACCCGGGAAGTAGAACACCGCCTCGGTATCGGCCGTGGTCGTCTTGGGGTCGCGGATGATCGGGACGTAGTTGGCGTCCTCGATATCCAGCAGCTTGCGCGCGGTCTGCTTGGGCAGCCCGCCCGGCATCTTGCGGTTGACGAAGTGCACCACCTGTTCGCGCAGCGGCGCGCGCCCGACCGTGGCCGGCGGATGCGCGGCCTGCTTGCGCGAGACGCTGGCCAGCAGGTCGTGCGCGGCGCGCTGCACCTTGTAGCCCACGCCCACCATGGCCTTGCGCGTCGCGTTGATCGCGGCCGGATCCTTGGCGTTCAGGAAGAACATGGCCGCGGCCGTGCCCGGGTTGAACGATTTGCGGCCCATGCGGCGCAAGAGCGCGCGCATGTTCATCGACACATCGCCGAAATCGATGTCCACCGGACAGGGCGTATAGCACTTGTGGCACACCGTGCAGTGGTCCGCCACGTCCTCGAATTCTTCCCAATGCTTCAGGCTGATGCCGCGGCGCGTCTGTTCTTCGTACAGGAAGGCCTCGACCAGCAGCGAGGTGGCGAGGATCTTGTTGCGCGGCGAATACAGCAGGTTGGCGCGCGGCACGTGGGTCGCGCACACCGGCTTGCACTTGCCGCAGCGCAGGCAATCCTTGACCGAATCGGCGATCGCGCCGATGTCGCTCTGCTGCATGATGAGCGACTCGTGCCCCATCAGGTTGAAGCTGGGCGTCCAGGCATGGCGCAGGTCAGCGCCCGGCATCAGCTTGCCGGCGTTGAAGTGGCCGTTGGGGTCGACGCGCCGCTTGTATTCCTGGAACGGCGCCAGCTCGGCCTCGGTCAGGAACTCGTACTTGGTCAGGCCGATGCCGTGTTCGCCGGAAATCACGCCATCCAGGTCGCGCGCGATCTGCATGATGCGCTCGACCGCCTGGTTGGCTTCGCGCAGCATGCCGTAGTCGTCCGAGTTGACCGGAATATTGGTGTGCACGTTGCCATCGCCGGCGTGCATGTGCAGCGCCACGAACACGCGGCTCTTGAGCACGCGGGCGTGGACGGCGACCAGCCCATCGAGGATCAGCTTGCCGGCGTTGCCCGAGAATATCCCCTGCAGCGCCGGCAGCACCTCGGTCTTCCACGAGATGCGCACCGTGTGGTCCTGCACCACGTCGAAGACGCGGGCCTGCGGCTGCGCCTGCACGCGCCCGGCCAGCGCCTCGCGCTGGGCGGCCATGTCCAGGCCATCGAGTTCGGGCAGCGCCTGGGCCAGCGGCAGGTCCAGGTTGTCCAGCAGCCATTGCCAGCGCCGGCGCGTGCGCGCCAGATGCTCGATGGCCTGGCGCGTGCGCTCGGCCAGCACCTCGGCGCGGGTCAGCGCGACATCCTCGGCGTCTTCCACCTTGCCCATGGGCAGCGGCTCGGCCAGATAGGCGTCCAGCTCGTCGAGCAGGCGCAGCTTGTTGCGCGTGGACAGCTCGATGTTGATGCGTTCGATGTGATCGGTGTACTCGCCCATCCGATCCAGCGGAATCACCACGTCCTCGTTGATCTTGAAGGCGTTGGTGTGGCGGGCGATGGCAGCCGTGCGCGAACGGTCCAGCCAGAATTTCTTGCGCGCCTCGGCGCTGACGGCCACGAAGCCTTCGCCGTGGCGCGTATTGGCCAGGCGCACCACTTCGCTGGCGGCGGTGGCCACCGCGTCCTCGTCGTCGCCGACGATGTCGCCGATCAGCACCATCTTGGGCAGCATGGCGCGCTTGCTCTTGGTGGCATAGCCCACCGCGCGCAGGTAGCGTTCGTCCAGGTGCTCCAGGCCGGCCAGGATGGCGCCGCGCGCCTTGCCCTCGCCGTCCAGGTAGCCCTTGACCTCGACGATGGACGGGATGGCGTCGCGCGCCTGCCCGAAGAACTCCATGCAGACCGTGCGCGTATGGCGCGGCATGCGGTGCAGCACCCAGCGCGCCGACGTGATCAGGCCGTCACAGCCTTCCTTCTGCACGCCCGGCAGGCCTGCCAGGAATTTGTCGGTCACGTCCTTGCCCAGGCCGGCCTTGCGGAACTTGCGTCCCTCGATATCCAGGCGCTCGGTACGCAGCAGCTTCTCGCCGGGCTTGCCGGCGCCGTCGAACCATTTCAGTTCGAAGCTGGCCACGTCGACGTCGTGGATCTTGCCCAGGTTATGCGCCAGCCGGGTCACTTCCAGCCAGTTGCCGTCCGGATCCACCATGCGCCACCAGGCCAGGTTGTCCAGCGCGGTGCCCCACAGCACGGCCTTCTTGCCGCCCGCGTTCATGGCGATGTTGCCGCCCACGCAGGACGCCTCGGCCGAGGTCGGATCGACGGCGAACACGAAGCCGGCGCGCTCGGCGGCCTCGGCCACCCGCTTGGTGACCACGCCGGCGCCGGCGTGGATCACCGCGGCCGGCTCGGTCAGGCCCGGCAGCACACAGGACTCGACCTCGCCCAGGGTCTCGAATTTCTCGGTATTGATGACGGCCGACTTCCAGGTCAGCGGGATCGCGCCGCCCGTGTAGCCCGTACCGCCGCCGCGCGGCACGATGGTCAGGCCCAGCTCGATACAGGCGCGCACCAGCGCGGCGATCTCGTCCTCGGAGTCGGGCGTGAGCACCACGAACGGGTATTCGACCCGCCAGTCGGTGGCGTCGGTAACGTGCGATACGCGCGACAGGCCATCGAACTTGATGTTGTCGCGCGCGGTGATGCGGCCCAGCACCCGCTGCGCCTGGCGGCGCAACTGCGCGGTCTGGTCGAACTGGCCCTCGAACGCGGCCACCGCCGAACGGGCGCGCGCCAGCAGCTCGACCACCTTGGCATCGCGGCGCGGATCATGGCCAGCCTCGGTCACGGCGGCCGGCTCGCGGCGCTTGTCGATCTCGCCCAGGCGGTGGTGCAGCGCCTCGATCAGCAGCTTGCGGCGCTTGGGGTTGTCGAGTAGGTCATCCTGCAGGTAGGGATTGCGCCGTACCACCCAGATATCGCCCAGCACCTCGTACAGCATGCGCGCCGAACGGCCGGTGCGGCGCTCGCCGCGCAGGTCGCTGACCAGCTGCCAGGCGTCTTCGCCCAACAGGCGGCTGACGATCTCACGGTCGGAGAACGACGTGTAGTTGTACGGGATTTCGCGCAAACGCGCGCCGGGTGCGGGCGGTATCGCCGCGGTCAGGATTTGGCTGGCGAGGGGGGCGTTCATGGAAGCAACAAGAGGGGCCCTTAAAGAGCCATTTTAAGACATTGGCAACTCAATCTCCCGAATACCCCCACATCTACGCGCAAAACCGCGCCAGATATGGGCCGGAAGGCCGATGGCGCATTGTTACATATGGAATTCCGGCAGCGCCCAGAGCAAGGCGCCGGTCAGCAGCGCATAGCGCAGAAACTTGCCAATGGCCATGTAGGCCACGCAGGGCCAGAAGCTGAGCCGCAGCCAGCCGGCCACCGCGCACAGCGGGTCGCCCACCGCAGGCAGCCAGGACAGCAGCAGCGCCGGCGGCCCCATCCGGTGCAGCCAGATTCGCGCGCGCGCGTTCCAGCGCCCGCCCAGGCGCGACTGGAAGCCGTCCTGCCGCTCGTGGGGGTGGCGGGCGCGCCAGCGCTCGACGGCGCGGTGGGCCCACAGCCCCATGTAGTAGCTGATGGCCCCGCCAGCCGTATTGCCGACGGTCGCCACCAGCACGGTAGGCCAGAACATATCGGGCGCCAGCTTGACGAATCCGTACACCGCCGCCTCCGACCCCAGCGGCAACAGGGTGGCCGACAGCAGGCTGACGAGGAAAACCGCGCTCAGGCCGACCTTGGGCAGGGCCAGGAGAGCAAGCAGCCAGTGGACGGCATCGAGCAGGCTTTGTTCCATGATGGCCGGTAGTGTAGGGCCAGCCGGCCGGAATGTCCCTGTGGTAATCTGCCCGACGCCTTTTTTCCCGCGCCGCCTTCCCGCCATGTCCACCGACTACCTCAAACGCATCCTGACCTCCAAGGTCTACGACGTCGCCGTCGAATCGCCGCTGGAGCGCGCGCCGCTGCTGTCGCAGCGCATCGCGAACAACGTGCTGCTCAAGCGCGAGGACACCCAGGCGGTCTTCAGCTTCAAGCTGCGCGGCGCCTACAACAAGATGGCCAACCTGACGCCGGCGGCGCGCGGCCGCGGCGTGATCGCGGCCTCGGCGGGCAACCATGCCCAGGGCGTGGCCCTGGCGGCCACCAAGCTGGGCTGCCGCGCCGTCATCGTCATGCCCACCACCAGCCCGCAGGTCAAGGTGGACGCCGTGCGCCGGCTCGGCGGCGAGGTCGTGCTGGCCGGCGACAGCTTCACCGACGCCTACGAACACGCGCAGCAGCTGGAAAAAAGCGAAAAGCTGACCTTCGTGCATCCCTTCGACGATCCCGACGTGATCGCCGGCCAGGGCACGATCGGCATGGAAATCCTGCGCCAGCATCCGGGCGAGATCGAGGCGATCTTCGTGGCCATCGGCGGCGGCGGCCTGATCGCCGGCGTGGCCGCCTACATCAAGCAGCTGCGGCCGGAAATCAAGATCATCGGCGTGCAGACCGAAGACTCCGACGCCATGGTCCGCAGCGTGCGCGCCGGCCGGCGCGTGCAGCTCAGCGATGTCGGCCTGTTCTCGGACGGCACGGCCGTCAAGCTGGTGGGCGCCGAAACCTTCCGGCTGGCGCGCCAGTACGTGGACGATTTCGTGGTGGTCAATACCGACGCGATCTGCGCGGCCATCAAGGACGTGTTCCAGGACACCCGCAGCGTGCTGGAGCCCGCCGGCGCCATGGCGGTGGCCGGCGCCAAGCAGTACGCGGCCGAGCACAAGCTCAAGGGCAAGACCCTGGTCGCGGTGGCATGCGGCGCCAACATGAATTTCGACCGGCTGCGCTTCGTTGCCGAGCGCGCCGAAGTGGGCGAAATGCGCGAAGCGGTGTTCGCCGTCACCATGCCCGAGCAGCGCGGCAGCTTCCGCCGCTTCTGCGAGCTGGTCGGCAACCGCAGCGTCACCGAGTTCAACTACCGCATCTCCGATGCCGAGCGTGCGCACGTCTTCGTGGGCGTGCAGGTCTCCACGCCGGCCGAGCCCGAAAAGATCGCCGCCAACTTCCGCCGGCACGGCTTCGACACCCTGGACCTGACGCACGACGAACTGGCCAAGACGCACCTGCGCCACATGGTCGGCGGACATTCGGCGCTGGCGCGCAACGAACTGCTCTACCGCTTCGAGTTTCCCGAGCGCCCGGGCGCGCTGATGCGCTTTCTCAATGCCATGAACCCGGACTGGAACATCAGCCTGTTCCACTACCGCAACCAGGGCGCCGACTACGGCAACATCCTGATCGGGATCCAGGTTCCGCCCACCGACAAGAAACTGTTCAGGAGCTTCGTCGCCGAACTGGGCTACCCGCACTGGAACGAAACGGACAACCCGGCGTACAAGCTGTTCCTGTAGGCCTGGGGAAGGGGGTGCCTGCCCCCGGACGGGAGCTGACATCCGCGGCGAGGTGTGCCTGTCCCCACTGGGACAGGCACACCGCTCTACGCCATGAACGGTTGACTGCCAAGGCGGTGCCTGTCCCCGCAGGGACAGGCACCAAAAATTCGAAGTTTGCGGGAGCCAGTCCCCTTCGGGGACAGGCTCCCGAGTATCAGAATCTATGCCTGATCCCCATCGCCACGGCCGTGTCCTTGGCGTCGCGCTGGAATGCATAGTTCTTGCCGTACGAGGCGTAGGCGTACAGGTTGGTGCGCTTGGTGAAATCGTACGTGTAGCCCAGGCTGTAGACGTTGAACGTGGCGTCGTCGCCGGTCAGCTTGTCATTGTTGGGCGTGGCGCGCTGCCATGAGCCGAACACCGCCGAGCGGCCCAGCGGAACGGTGGCGCCGATCATGTACGAATTGGCGCGAAAACCGTCGGCCAGCATGAACGAGCTCAGCTTGTTGAACCCGTCGGGCGTGCTGCCCATGTTCTGGCCCACGAACCAGCCGTCGCGCGTCTGGCCGAAGGCCGCGGCCAGCTTGACCACTTCGAAATCGTAGGTGCCGCCGATGGCGTACTGCTGCACCCGCGCATCGGACTTGCCGCCGGGGCGGTCGTCGTTGGGATTGAAGCGGTCGTACGTCAGGGCGAGGTTGACCGGACCGTTCAGGTACTGCAGGCCGGTGGTCAGCACGCGGTTGTTCCCGGCGGTGGCGAAATTGCTGTCGTCGTCCAGCGTGTCGTCCGCGTTGAACGAGTAGCCGACGCCGAACTTGAAACCATCCAGGCTGGGCGTCTGGTACAGCACCATGTTGTCCAGGCGCATGGTGTTGGCGGCGCTGAACGTCGTACCCATGTTCGCCGAGTTGTAGCTCACCGAGAACGGATCGATCGAGCCGAAGAACTTCGAGGCCAGGTTGGTCTGGCGGCCGAATTCCAGGCGGCCCCACGAATCGCTGTCCAGGCCCACGGTGGCCTGGCGGCCGAACAGCCGGCCGCTTTGCAGCGAGTTGCCGTTGAGCGGGCCGAAGCCGGCCTCCAGGTTGAACACGGCGCGCAGGCCGTCGCCCAGGTCTTCGCTGCCGCGCAGCCCGAAGCGCGAGCCGCTGCTGACGCCTTGCACCGTGCCGATGCGGCTTTGCGATTGGCCCTTGAACTTGACCTGTTCATAGCCGAGGCCGGCATCGATGAGGCCATACAGCGTCACCGAGTCGGCCGCCTGCGCGGCGCCGGCGAAACCCGTCGCCAGCGCCACGGCCAGTAGTGTTTTTTTCATAGCAGTTCCCTACGGATGGCAAGAAAGACATGCGCTTCGCACGAAGCACCGCCAACAGTGTCCGGCCTGCACCCGAGCGGAGAAACCCCTACTTCGGGGAACACTTTCCCATCAGTGGAAGAATGGACCGGAAAGGCAGCCGCGGCCGCCGGCCCTTGCCCTGCCCTGCGCGGGCGCGGCGGGACGTCGCGCCTTACTTGGCGGGCGGGTAGTCGAGTTCGCCGAAGGTGACTTCGCCGGCGGCCTTGGCGGCGGCCAGCTCGGCGCGCACCTGTTCGCGCGTCTTGCCGGCGGCGGGCGCGGCAGCGGGAGCGGGATAGTCCAGCTCGCCGAACGTTACCTGTCCGGCGGCCTTGGCCGCTTGCAGTTCGGCCGCGACGTCGGCGCGGCTCTTGCCGGCGGCGGGCTCGGCGGCGGGCGGGTAGTCCAGCTCGCCGAACGTCACCTGCCCGGCAGCCTTGGCGGCAGCCAGTTCGGCGCGAACCTGTTCGCGGGTCTTGCCATCGGCGTGGGCGGCGGACATGCCCGCAAGCGTAACGGAAACCATGAGTGCAGTGGCCAGGGCGTGGCGTTTCATCGACTTCTCCAATCTTAAATGTTGTTCAGTGCCGTGTGGGGCAATGTGTCAACGCAATGACGACCGGAGAAGTATCAGCGCTTCGAGCCTAAGTAAAAACCCTTATTTTGGCGAACTTCATTCCATGGACGGGATAATGATTAAGCAAGATGTATGTTCGCACCAATTATCATGGCGGGACTCGCGCCGCGCGCATGCGATGGGCAAGCCCACCCGCCGGCGGCATAAGAACAGAGGTCCAAGATGGATATCCAGCTCAACGATATCGCGCTCTTCGTTGAAGTGGCCAAGCGCAAGAATTTCAGCCACGCGGCCGAAGCCCTCAACATCCCCACCTCCACGCTGTCGCGCCGCGTCAGCGAGCTGGAGCGCGGCCTGGGCATGCGCCTGCTCAACCGCAGCACCCGTCGCATCGACCTGACCGAAGCCGGCGCCCTGTATTTCGAGCGCTGCCGCCATATCGTCGAGGAAGCGCGCGTGGCGCACGAGCAATTGCAGGACATGGCCGCCCAGCCCAAGGGGCGGCTGCGCATTTCGCTGCCCACCAGCCTGGCGCAACTGTTCCTCACCGACGTGATACCGGAATTCCGCAGCCTGTATCCCGACATCGAATGCGACTTCGACCTCAGCATGCGTCCGGTCGACCCCATCAGCAATCCGTTCGACCTGGTGCTGCGCTTCGGGCAGCAGCCCGACTCCAGCCTGGTCGCGCGCCAGATCGTGCTGATGACCCAGCACCTGTACGCCGCCCCGCAATACCTGGCCCTGCATGGCGAACCGCGCGTGCCGGCCGACCTGGGGCATCACGAATGCCTGCGCCCCTCCATGAGCGACGCGTTCTCGTACTGGGTGCTGCAATCGGGCGACAAGGTCGAGCGGGTGCAGGTGTCGGGCCGGCTGGCGGCCAACAACATCGGCATGCTGGGCCGGCTGGCTGGCCAGGGCCTGGGCATCACGCCGCTGGTCATGAGCGACAGCATGACACGCGCCATCAGGCAGGCAGGCCTGGTGCGCGTGCTGCCCGACTGGGCACTGACGCCGATCCCCTTGTTCGCGCTGATGCCTTCGCGCATGGTGCCCGCCAAGACACGGGCCTTCCTGGATTTCATCCAGCCGCGCCTGAACGCGGCCTGAGGCGGCGCGCGCTCAGTCGCCTTCCTGGTACTGGCACACGGTGTACAGCGGCGTGCCCGTGGCCGTGATCTGGGCCGAGCCGCCCAGGTAAGGCAGGTCAATGATGGCCGCGGCCTCGACCACGTTGGCGCCCAGGCGCTGCAGCAGCTTGATGGCCGCCAGCATGGTGCCGCCGGTGGCGATCAGGTCGTCGACCAGCAGCACGCGCTGCCCGGTGCGCACCGAATCGGTATGCATCTCGACCGCGGCGTTGCCGTATTCCAGCGAATATTCTTCGGCCACGGTGCGGTACGGCAGCTTGCCCTTCTTGCGCACCGGCACGAAGCCGAGGTTCAGTTCGTGCGCCAGCACCGCGCCCACGATGAAGCCGCGCGCATCGACGCCGGCCACCAGATCGAGGCGCTGGCGCATGTAGCGATAGACGAACAGGTCGATCAGGACACGGAACGTGCGCGGATCCTGCAGCACGGGCGTGATGTCGCGAAACGTCACGCCGGGCGTGGGCCAGTCGGGGACGCTGCGGATGGTGCGCCGGACCAGTTCGGCGTAATCGGTCTGCATGGTGAACGTCCCAGGAAACAAAAGCAAGGCGAACTATAACCGCGCGCCGATGCTTAGGCCAGTCACATGGGCGCGGCGCGCCGCAGCCGGCCCGCTTGCAGCGTGTACACCATATCGACCGTGCCCGGCGGCAGGCGGGCATGGGTGGCGAGCACCACGGTACGTCCCTGCGTGGCGCGCGCCAGGTCCGCCAGCAGTTCGGCCTCGGTGGCCGCGTCCAGGCCCGCGGTGGGCTCGTCCAGCAGGATGGCCGACGCGCCGGTCAGCAAGGCGCGGGCCAGGCAAAGGCGGCGCGCCTGGCCGGCCGACAGGCCCGCGCCGGTCTCGCCTATCCACGTATCGAGTCCTTGCGGCAGGCCGCGCACCACGTCGCCCAGGCGCGCCGCGTCCAGCGCGCGCCACAGCGCCGCGTCGTCGGCCTGCGCGTCGCCGATCAGCAGGTTGGTGCGCACCGTGCCGAGAAACAATGGCGCATCCTGCGACAGCAAGGCCACGCGGCGATGCAGCTCGGCCTGCGCGCACTCGCGCACATCGCAGCCGGCGTAGCGTACGGCGCCGCGCTGCGGATCCTCCAGGCGCAGCAACAGTTGCAGCACGGTCGACTTGCCGGCGCCGCTGGCGCCGACGATGGCCACGCGTTGCCCGGGCGCCACGCGCAGGCAGGCGCCGTCGAGCACCGGATGCGCCGCGGCATCGGGCACGGGATAGGCGAATGTCACGTCCTCCAGCGCCAGCTCGCCGACGGGCGGCAATGCGCGCGGCGCGGCCGGATCGCGCAGGTCGGGTTCGCGCGCGGCGATCTCACCGATGCGCGCGGCGGCGGCCACCGCCGCCCCCAGGCGCGACACGCCGCGCATGACCGGGCCGGCCACTTCGAAGATGCCGATCGTCGCCAGCAGCAACCCCGCCAGCAAAGGGCCGCCCAGTTCGCCCGCCGCCAGTCCGTCCAGCCCGAACCACAGCACGGCCAGCACCGCCGCGCCCGCGGCAACCTGCACCAGCCACTGACCGCGCGCGGCGATGCGCACCTGCGCGGCGCGCGCCCGGGCCGACTGTTCGCACGCGTCGGCGAACTGCGCGCGCGCCTGGGCGCCGGCGTGCAGGGCCGCGATGTCGGCATGGCCTTCGACCGCGTCCAGCGTGGCCGCGCGCAAGGCCGCCGCGCTGTCCTGCACCGCCGCGCCGGGCCGGCGGCCGGCGCGCGCCAGCCACCAGGGCGCCACGGCGCAGGACAGCAGCAAGGCCGCGGCCGCCACCAGCGCGGCGGCCGGAATCCAGGCCCCCATGACCGCCGTCAGGATGGCGCCGCCGGCCAGCGCCACCGCGATCGGCGCCAGCACGAACAGGAACACCGTATCCAGCGCGTCGACATCGCTGGTCAACCGCGCCACCAGGTCGCCGCCGCGGTAGCGGGCCAGCTGGCGCGGCGTCAGGCGCACCAGCGAGCGGAACACCGAGGCCCGCAGATCGGCCAGCAGGCGCAGCGTGGCGGCATGGCCGGCCACCCGCTCGCCGTAGCGCGAGCCGATGCGGATGAAGGAGAGGCCGCGCACCAGCGACGACGGCACGAACAGATTGAACACCGCGCCCGCGCCCGCCAGCGCCGCCCCGGTAAGAAACCAGCCCGACACCCCGAGCAGGCCCACGCCCGCCGCCACGGTCAGCAGCGACAGCGCCAGGGCCAGGGCCAGCGCGCCCTTGCGGCGCGCGTACAGGCGGAACAGTAAACGCCACAGACTCATGCCGGCTGCAACTCCCGCAGGCGGCCCTGCTCCAGCGCCCACTGCCGCGGCAGGCGCCGCGCCACGGCGTCGGCATGCGTGGCCAGCAGCAAGGTGCGCCCCCGCGCGAAGTCCAGGATCTCGTCGAGCACGCGCGCCTGCGTCGCCGCGTCCAGGTGGGCGGCAGGCTCGTCCAGCAGGATCAGCCCGGGGTCGCGCAGGAACAGGCGCGCCAGCGCCACGCGCTGCGCCTGGCCTCCCGACAGGCCGTGGCCGCGGCTGCCCAGCGGCGTATCCAGGCCGCGCGGCAAGGCCTGCGCGAACTCCATGACGCAGGCGCGGCGCGCCGCCTCCTCGACTTGCGCGGCGCTGGCGCCGGGCCGCGCCAGGCGGATGTTGTCGGCGATCGAGCCAGCGTACAGATAGGGCTTTTGGCCGATCAGCACCACGCGTTCGCGCAGCGCGGCTTCGTTCCAGTCGGCCAACGGCATGCCGTCCAGCGCGATGGCGCCGGCGCCGTCGCGCAAGCGCGCCAGCAACTCCAGCAAGGTCGTCTTGCCGGCGCCGCTGGCGCCGCGCAATGCGACGTGCGCGCCGGCGTCCAGCTGCAGGGCGGCCTCGCGCAGCACCGGCGCGGATCGGCCCGGCTGCGTCACGGTCAGGCCGCTCGCGGCCAGGCGCGCCGCGCCGCGCCCCGCGGCCGGCGCATGAGCCGGCGGCGCGGCCGCCGCCTCGGGCGTGGGCAGGCCGTCGAAGGTGCGCGCGATCTGCGCCACCGCGGCGCGCGCGGCCGCCCGGTCGTGGTAATGGGCGGCGAATTGGCGCAGCGGCCCGTATACCTCGGGCGCCAGCAACAGGCAGAAGAACCCGCCCTGCAAGGTCAGCACCGATGCCCGCACGTCGAGAAAGCCCAGGTAGGTCAGGCCGATGTAGACCGCCACGCCGGCCACGCCCAGCGCCGCGAAGAACTCCAGCACGGCCGAGGACAGGAAGGCGATGCGCAGCACCGCCATCGTGCGCTGGCGCAAGGCGTCGCTGGCCGCCACGACCGACTGCGCCTCGGCCTCGGCGCGGCCATACAGCTTCAGCGTGGCCAGGCCGCGCAAGCGGTCGGCGAAGAAACCCGACAGCCGCGCAAAGGCCTGCAGGTGGCGGCGGCTGGCCGCCTCCGCCCCCCACCCCACCAGCGCCATGAACAGGGGGATCAGCGGCGCGGTCACCAGCAGCAGCAGGCCGGCGATCACATCGACCGGCAGCACCACGACCGCGAAGGCGACCGGCAGCACCGCCGCCGCGCCCATGGCGGGCAGGTACTTGGCGAAGTAGGCATCCAGCGCCTCGACCTGTTCGACCATGGCGCTGGCCAGTTCGCCCGAGGCGCGCTGGCGCGACCATTGGGGGCCCATGGCCAGCAGGCGCGCGAACAGCGCCTCG
Organism: Bordetella genomosp. 6; assembly: GCF_002119705.1. NCBI lineage: Bacteria > Pseudomonadati > Pseudomonadota > Betaproteobacteria > Burkholderiales > Alcaligenaceae > Bordetella > Bordetella genomosp. 6. Next base: position 512,141 of record NZ_CP021107.1, on the reverse strand, counting down.
CGCACCTGGCGCTTGATGCGCTCGGCCGCCGCGGCGCCGGCGCGCTCGCCCAGCCAGGCCAGCGCGGCGCGTGCCAGCATGAGGGCGGCGATCGCGACAATGGGGGTGGCCAGCTCGGCGCGTGGCGCGCCCTGCACGATGGCCTGGTCCAGCACGCGGGCCAGCAGCCAGGCCTGGATGACCAGCAGCACGCCGCCGACCAGCGGAGCGGCGGCGGCCACCGCCAGCGGCACGCGCGCCGCGCGCGCCCTCACCGCCAGCCAGCGCGAATGCTCGCGGGGCGGCTTGTTCAGCGCGGCGGCGGGATCATGCTCGATACCGGAAGCGCCGCTCACTCGTCAGCCGGCGTCTTGTAGGGATCGTGCGCATGGCCTTCGCGCAGCTCGAACCACATCGCATTCAGGATGCCGAACGCACACGCCAGGCTCAGGCCAAGAATCCAAGAGAAATACCACATGACTGGCTCCTGATCAGTACGAGTTGGGCGTGCCGTCCACCGAATCCTCGGTGACCTTGCCCCGCATGACGCGATACACCCAGGCCGTATAGACCGTGATGATCGGCAGGAAGAACGCCACCGCCAGCAGCATGATCCACAGCGTCAGCAGGCTGGACGACCCGTCCCAGACCGTCAGCCCGGCGCCGGGCCGGCTCGACGACGGCATGATGAACGGAAACAGCGCGAAGCCGACCGTGAGGATGATGCCGGTGATCGACGCCGACGAGGCGAGAAAGGCGAGGACGTTGGCGCGCGCGCTGAGCAGCAGGCAGGCCAGCAACGCGCCGCCCACGCCCAGCGCCGGGGCGATCCAGGTCAACGGCCATTTCTCGTAGTTGGCCATCCAGCCGCCGGCCTGCACCTCCACGGTCTTGAGCATGGGATTGGACGGCGCATGCATGTCCACCGCGCTGGTGATCACGTGCCCGTCCAGGCCATACGCCACCCAGAAGCCGCCCGCCACGAACAGCGCGGCCGTGGCCAGCGCCGCCAGGCGGCCCCAGTTGCGCGCGCGCGAGGACACCGGGTCATGCGTGCGCCAGGCCAGCAGCACGCCGCCATGCATCACCATCATCGCCACGCTGACCAGGCCGGCCAGCAGCGCGAACGGCTTGAAGAGCTGGTAGAAATGGCCTTCGTATTCGGGCCGCAGCGTCGCCGCGTCGAAGCCGAACGGCACGCCGAGGATGATGTTGCCCATCGCCACGCCGAACACCAGCGCGGCCACCACGCCGCAGAAGCACAGCACCGCGTCCCAGCGGCTGCGCCAGCGCGTGCCCTCCATCTTGCTGCGGTACTTGAAGCCCACCGGCCGCAGGATCAGGGCGACCAGCACCAGCATCATGGCCAGGTAGAAACCCGAGAACGACGCCGCGTACAGCAAGGGCCAGGCCGCGAAGATCGCCCCGCCGGCGGTAATCAGCCAGACCTGGTTGCCTTCCCATACCGGGCCGACCACGTTGAGCACCACGCGCCGCTCGACATCGGTCTTGGCGACCAGCGGCAAGAGCGCCGCCACGCCCAGGTCGAAGCCGTCCATCACGGCGAAACCGATCAGCAGCGCGCCCAGCAGCAGCCACCAGAGCACGCGCAGGGTGGCATAGTCGAAAGGAATCAAGCTATCCATGTGCGTTCTCCCCCATCAATACGCATCGACGGCCGCCTGGACCGGATCGGCGCGCCGGCCGGCCGGCTCGCTCGCCTCGCCTTTCGGCCCGGCCTTGACGGCATGCAGCATCACCTTGACGCCGATCACCAGCAGCACCGTATAGAGCACCAGGAAGATGGCCAGGCTGATCGCCAGGTCCGTGATGGTCAGGCCGGATGCCGCGTAGTAGGTCGGCAGCACGCCCTCGATCACCCAGGGCTGGCGGCCATACTCGGCCACGAACCAGCCGCTCTCGATCGCCACCCATGGCAGCGGCAGGCTCCACAACGCCACCTTGAGCAGGCCGGGCCGGCTGTCGAGCCGCCCGCGCGAAGCCAGCCAGAACGCCACGCCGAAGAACAGGATCAGGTAGAAGCCCACCGCCACCATGACGCGGAACGCCCAGAACAGCGGCGCCACGTTCGGCACCGTGTCGAGCGCCGCCTGCGCGATCTGCTCGTCGGTGGCCTTGGACAGGTCGGGCTGGTAGCGCTTGACCAGCAGGGCGTAGCCCAGGTCCGGCCAGGTGCGCTCGAACAGCATGCGCGCGTCGACATCCTTGGGATTGGCACGCACGCGCTGCAGCGCCTCGTAGGCGGTGATGCCCTCGCGGATGCGCACCTCCGCGCGCCGCACCAGGTCGTCGATGCCCAGCAGCGGCGTGGTCAGCGAGCGCGTGCCGATCAGCCCCATGACGTATGGAATGGAAATCGCGAACTCGTTCCTGCGCTCTTCCTGGTTGGGAATGGCGATCAGGTTGAACGAGGCCGGCGCCGGCTCCGTATGCCACATGGCCTCGATGGCCGCGATCTTCATCTTCTGGTGTTCGGTGGTGAGGTAACCGCTTTCGTCGCCCAGCACCACCACCGACAGCGCCGACGCCAGGCCGAAGCTGGCCGCCACCGCCATCGAACGCTTGGCCAGGTCGACGTGGCGGCCCTTGAGCAGGTACCAGGCGCTGATCGACATCACGAACATCGCGCCCGCCACGTAGCCGGCGCTGACCGTGTGCACGAACTTGGCCTGCGCCACCGGGTTGAGCAGCACGGCGGCGAAGTCGGTCATTTCCATGCGCATGGTGTCCGGATTGAACATCGCGCCCACCGGGTTCTGCATCCAGCCGTTGGCGATCAGGATCCAGAGCGCCGAAAAGTTGGTGCCGAACGCCACCAGCCAGGTCACCACCAGGTGGCCGACCTTGGACAGGCGGTTCCAGCCGAAGAAGAACAGGCCGACGAAGGTGGCTTCGAGGAAGAACGCCATCAGGCCCTCGAGCGCCAGCGGCGCGCCGAAGATGTCGCCGACGTAATGGCTGTAGTAGGACCAGTTCATGCCGAACTGGAACTCCATGACCACACCGGTGGCCACGCCCAGGGCGAAGTTGATGCCGAACAGCGTGCCCCAGAACATCGTCATCCGCTTCCAGATCTGGCGGCCGGTCATGACGTACACGCTTTCCATGATGGCCAGGATGAACGACAGGCCGAGCGTGAGGGGAACGAACAGGAAGTGGTATAGCGCGGTCGCGGCAAACTGGAATCGCGACAGGTTGACGACATCGAGGTCAATCATGGGGACGCTCCCAGACGGTGGGCCGGCCCGGACAGCCGACATGGCCTCCCGGCTCGCTCGCAGGCCATGATAAGGGCGTTACGTACAACTTCATAGGGATGATCCTCAACAAACAACAGCCAGATTCAATCCTTGCCGCGCAGTTTGCCGGCAAAACCCAGCACTTTCTGCACTTTTGAACCCAGTTTCATGAGGTTCTGCAGCGTTTCGGGCGGCAGGCGCTGCACCTCGTCGAACCATCCCGTGGACAGCTCGATCAGCTCCAGCATCTCGTGCATGCGCTGCTGCGCATAGGCTTGCGCCTCGTCGGCGGGCCGCTCCAGCAAGGTGTCGCGCAACAGTGTGAGGGTGGGATCGATTTCGCGCTTGCGCTTCTCTTCCATCAAGATGCGGAAGATTTCCCAAACATCCTTGGGAGTCTCGAAATAATCGCGCCGGTCGCCGACCTGATGCACCAGCTTGACTAGCCGCCACGATTGCAGCTCCTTCAGGCCCATGCTGACGTTGGAACGCGAAAAGCCCAGCGCCTCGGCGATATCGTCGGCATGCAGGGCCTTGGGCGACAGGAACAGCAGGGCATAGATCTGCCCCACGGTGCGGTTTACGCCCCAGCGGCTACCCATTTCGCCAAAATGCAGCACGAACCGTTCGGTTTGGGGAGAAAGCGCCACGACAATATTTGTTACCCTGATTTCAGAAATTCCTGAAATTATCGAACGTCATGAAAGAAAAGGCAAGACCGTGGCGGCGGCCTTGCCGGTCCGTCGCGCAAATGAAAACGCCGCCTGACGGCGGCGTTTGCCTGCGCAGGCGGTCTTCAGGCGCCTACGCGCACGCGCACGGCCTGCGACACGCGCGCCGCCTTGGCCCGCGCCTGGTCCACGTCGTCGGCCACGGCCAGCCCCACGCCCATGCGGCGCTTGGCGTAAGCCTCGGGCTTGCCGAACAGGCGGATGTCGGTGCCGGGCTCGGCCAGCGCCTGCGCCACGCCCTCGAAGACCACGCCGCGGGCATCGACCCCGCCGTAGATGACGCTGCTTGCGCCCGGCTGGCGCAGGCGCGTGTCCACCGGCAGGCCCAGCAGCGCGCGCGCATGCAGCTCGAATTCGTTCTGCACCTGGGAAATCAGGGTGACCATGCCGGTATCGTGCGGACGCGGGCTGACTTCGGAGAACCAGACCTGGTCGCCAGCGACGAACAGCTCCACCCCGAAAATGCCCAGGCCGCCCAGGTCGCCGGTCACGGCCAGGGCGATCTCGCGCGAGCGCTGCAGCGCGGCCGGCGACATGGGATGGGGCTGCCAGCTCTCGACATAGTCGCCATCCACCTGGCGATGGCCGATGGGTTCGCAGAACTGCGTCACGATCTTCCCGTCGGCGCCGCGGGCGCGCACCGTCAGCAGGGTGATCTCGTAGTCGAACTCGATGAAACCCTCGACGATCACGCGCCCGGCGCCCACGCGCCCGCCCTCCTGGGCGTAGCGCCACGCGGCGGCGACGTCATCGGCCGAGCGGATGACCGACTGGCCCTTGCCCGACGATGACATGACCGGCTTGATCACGCAGGGATAGCCGATGCCGCCGTCGATGGCCTCGCGCAGCGCCTGCTCGGTATCGACGAAACGGTAGGGCGAGGTGGGCAGGCCCAGGGTCTCGGCGGCCAGCCGGCGGATGCCTTCGCGGTTCATGGTCAGGTGGGCGGCGCGGGCGGTGGGCGTGACGCGCACGGCGCCTTCGTCCTCCAGCGCGACCAGCAGGTCGGTGGCGATGGCCTCGATTTCGGGCACGACCACATGCGGGCGCTCCTGCTCGATGACCCGCCGCAGCGCCTGCGGATCGGTCATGGAGACGACGTGGGCGCGATGCGCCACCTGGTGGCCCGGCGCGTCGGCGTAGCGGTCGACCGCGATGACCTCCACCCCCAGGCGCTGCAGGGCGATCACCACCTCCTTGCCAAGTTCGCCGGCGCCCAGCAACATGACGCGGGTAGCCGTTGGAGACAGCGGGGTGCCGAGAACCGGCGCGGGAAAGGTGGACATGACGACGGGCCTGCCTGAAAGGAAAAAGGGCGCAAAAAGGAGCCGCCAGCATGCCATAGGGGCCCGGACCCGGCAACTTGACGCAGTGCGATTAAAATCCGCCCCATGAGCGCTCATCCCGACCCTACGCCCGAGGCCATTCTCGCCTCGGCACGCCGCACGCTGCAGACCGAGGCGCAAGCCATTGCCGACCTCGCCGCCCGGCTCGACGACAGCTTCGTGCAGGTCGTCGGCATGCTGCTGGCCTGCCGCGGACGCGTCGTGGTCAGCGGCATAGGCAAGACCGGGCACATTGCCCGCAAGCTGGCCGCCACCCTCGCCTCCACCGGCACGCCGGCCTTTTTCGTGCACGCCGCCGAAGCGATCCATGGCGATCTGGGGATGATCACCCGCGACGACGTCCTGATCGCGATTTCCTACTCCGGCACCGGCCAGGAGCTGCTGACCATCCTGCCGGTGGTGCGCCGCATGGGCGCGGGGCTGATCGCCATTACGGGCAACGCCGAATCCGAGCTGGCCCGCCTGGCCGACGTGCACCTGGACGCCAGCGTGTCCCAGGAGGCCTGCCCGCTCAACCTGGCGCCCACCGCCAGCACCACGGCGGCGCTGGCCCTGGGCGACGCCCTGGCGGTCGCCTGCCTGGAGGCGCGCGGCTTCGGCCGCGAGGATTTCGCCCGCTCCCACCCTGGCGGGGCCCTGGGCCGCCGCCTGCTCACCCATGTGCGCGACGTGATGCGGCACGGGCCGGCGCTGCCCATCGTCGCCGAAGACGCCCCCCTGCCCCGCGCGCTCGAGGAAATCTCGGCCAAGGGCATGGGCATGACGGCGGTCGTCGATGCGCGGCGCAAGCCCGTGGGCATCTTCACCGACGGCGACCTGCGCCGCCTGATCGAGCGGGTCGGCGACATCCGCAGCCTGACGGTGGCCGACGGCATGACCCGCGCTCCGCGTACCATCGGGCCTGACGCGCTGGCCGCCGAGGCCGCGCAGCAAATGGACGACCGCCGCCTGAACCAGATGCTGGTGGTGGACACCGCCGGCGTGCTGATCGGCGCCCTGCATACTCACGACCTGATGGCAGCCAAAGTAGTATGACCAAGAACTCTACCGTTTCCGTGCCGCACCCCGCCGAAGCCCTGGTGCTCGCCCGCATCCCCGCCTCGGTGCGCGAACGCGCCGCCGCCGTGCGCCTGATGGTCTTCGACGTCGACGGCGTGCTGACCGATGGCGGCCTCTACTACGGCGAGCACGGCGAAATGTTCAAGCGTTTCCACGCGCTGGACGGGCACGGCCTGCGGCTGCTGATGGAAGGCGGCCTGAAAGTGGCCCTGATCACCGGCCGCTCCGGCCCCATCGCCGACCGGCGCGCCGCCGAGCTGGGCATCGCCGAAGTCCTGCAGGGCGTACGCGACAAGGGCGGCGCCCTGAGTGAACTTGCCCAGCGCGTGGGCGTCCAACTCAATCAGACCGGCTATATGGGCGACGACATCATCGACCTGCCGGCCATGCAGCGCGCCGGCTTCGCCGCCAGCGTCGCCAATGCGCCGGGCTACGTGGCGCAGGCCGCCCACTGGGTATCCAGCCAGCCGGGCGGCCAGGGCGCGGCGCGCGAATGCTGCGACCTGCTGCTTGCCGCCCAGGGCCGCCTGGGCGCCTTCCTGGGCACGCCGGCCCTGCTCGGGCCCGGCGCCATCCAGTAACCGTTATCAGGCATGAAAGAACGCTTTCCCTCGCTGATCGCCTTGTTCCTGCTGCTGGCGCTGGTCGTCGGCACGTGGTGGGCGGCCGACTATGCGCAACGCGCCGTCCAGGTCGATCCGCCGCGCCGGATGACGCACGAGATGGACTCGTGGGCGCGCAATTTCGTCATGCTGCGCACCGACGTCCAGGGCCGCCCGATCAACCGCCTGGAAGGCGTCTATGTCGAGCACTTCCCCGACGACGACTCCTACCACGTGACCACGCCGCGCGCCATCGGCCAGCAGGCCGGCAACCCGATCACCATCGGGGTATCGAAAACCGCCATCATGGAACAGGGCGGCCAGCGCATCGTCATGAACGGCGACGCGCACGTGCACCGGCAGCCCGACGCCCGCAACGAGACGCTGGACGTACGCAGCCAGCAGCTGATCCTGCTGCCCGACGAAGACGTGGTGTTCACCGACCTGCCCGCCCAGGTCAACAAGGGCAACTCCCGCATGAACGGCACCGGCATGCATTACAACAACAAGACCCGGCAATTGCGCGTGTCGGCGGCAGCCGACGTCGAAATTGCAGGAACCGAGGGGCGCAAGCGGCAATCCACCGAGACGCCCGCCAACTCCAACCAGAACAAACCATGACCCACCAGAGGCTTTCCCTTGCCCCGCTGCGGTTGTGCAGCATCCTGCTGCTGGCCGCGGCCGGCGCCGCGCAGGCGCAGTCGCAATCCGGCCAGGCCGCGCCGGCCGAAGAGCCGAGCACGCTGATCCTCTCGGACACGCTGCATTACGACGACATCAAGCGCCAGAGCATCTTCACGGGCAACGTCGTGCTCACGCGCGGCCTGATGACGCTGACCTCGGACAAGCTGGAAGTCAACGAGGACGCCGCGGGCAACCAGTTCGGGGTCGCCACGGCCGACAAGGGCAAGATCGTCACCATCCGCCAGGATCGCCCTGAGACCTTCGAGCTGATCGAGGGCAAGGGCCTGCGCGCCGAATACGAAAGCAGCAAGAGCCAGTTCGACCTGATCGGCCAGGCCATCGTCACGCGCTATATCTGTGGCAAACCGTTCGATACGATTCGCGGCGACCGGGTGCGCTACAACGAGAAGACCGGCATCTACCAGGCGCAGGGCGGCCCGAACTCGTCGGCCGCGGGCGGACGCGTGCGCTCGCTGGCCGAACCGCGCGCCAAGGCCGACGCCGCGATCGCGGAATGCCGCGCCAAGAAGCAAGCGCCCAGGAAGCCGCAGTGAGCCGCGCCCCCCTCTCCTATCACGTTGCACGATGACCGACTCCCAAGCCACTCTGTCCACCGCCACCGCTGCCGGCGCCGCCGGCAGCCTGCGCGCCACCGGGCTGCGCAAGACCTACAACGGCCGCACCGTGGTGCAGGATGTCTCGCTGTCGGTGGTCAGCGGCGAGGTGGTGGGCCTGCTCGGGCCCAACGGCGCAGGCAAGACCACCAGCTTCTACATGATCGTCGGCCTGGTTCCGGCCGACGCCGGCCGCATCGAGATCGACGGCTCGAACATCACGTCCATGCCGATCCACAAGCGGGCGCGCATGGGCCTGTCGTACCTGCCCCAGGACGCCTCGGTGTTCCGCCGCCTGACGGTGGAGCAGAACATCCGCGCCGTGCTGGAGCTGCAGCTCGGCCCCAACGGCAAGCCGCTGCCCGAGGCCAGGATCCGCGACAACCTCGAGGCCCTGCTCGAGGAACTGCAGATCGGCCATATCCGCGCCAACACCGCCATTTCGCTGTCCGGCGGCGAACGCCGCCGGGTCGAGATCGCGCGCGCCCTGGCCACCAGCCCGCGCTTCATCCTGCTGGACGAACCCTTCGCCGGCGTCGACCCGATCGCCGTGATCGAGATCCAGCGCATCGTGCGCTTCCTGAAGGGCCGCGGCATCGGCGTGCTGATCACCGACCACAACGTGCGCGAAACCCTGGGCATCTGCGACCGCGCCTACATCATCAGCGAAGGCAAGGTCCTCACCGATGGGCACCCCGACGAGATCGTCGGCGACCCGGCCGTGCGCCGCGTCTATCTGGGCGAGCATTTCCGCATGTAAGCGGGGGCTGCGCCCCGCCTTCTCGGGGAAAGCCCTAGGCCCTTCGCGCGCCCCTCCGGGGCCGCCATCAAACGTACACAATCTTGCGCTAGCGCAACTTGAATTGGCCAATAGAGTCTATACACTAGTACTCAAGGATCCCGCACGCGGATCCACTTGCCCTACAGGAGGACGCCCCCCAATTACCCGCGCTCATGCGCACCCTTTTTTTCTCTTTTCGGAAGGAGAGCAGACTATGAACCTGAGCATCTGCGGTCGTCACCTCGACGTCACCCCGGCAATCCGGGAATATGTCATGAACAAGCTGGCGCGAGTGCTGCGGCATTTCGATCATGTTATCGATACCCAGGTCATGCTTTCGGTAGAGCCCCTGCGGCACAAGGCCGAAATCACCATGCGTCTGCGCGGCAAGGATATCCATTGCGAAGCCGTCGACGAGAACCTCTATGCAGCCATCGATCTACTGGTCGACAAAATAGACCGCCAGGTCATCAAGCACAAAGACAAGGTTCAGAGCCACTCCGCCGAGTCCGCAAAGCGACAAGCCGCTGCGCTGGCCGCGCAGCAACCGTAGTCCCGCGCCTTGCGAACGCTCGTAGCGTGAGCCTGCCCCCATCGTGATCCGGACCACCGGATCCACTCGCGACCGATGTCCCAGGAAGTACTCCGCGGGACATCGGCAAGCAAATCCCCCCCACCTGTCCCCCAATTGCTCTTCGTCATGCCGCGTTGCATGCGTGCGCCCGCCCTGCCACAATCGCCCGGTTCGGACTATGCTTGCGCAGTCCCTGCAAGGCAGGAAAGGCAACGATTTTTTGCACTGCGACATATAACCATATAATGACCCGCATGAATCACTTGTCGCGCATCCTACCCGCCGGCAATGTCGTGCTCGACATGCTCGCCACGAGCAAGAAACGGGCGTTCGAACAGGCCGGCCTACTTTTTGAAAACCATCACGGATTGGCCCGCTCGGTCGTGTTCGATAGCCTCTTCTCGCGTGAGCGGCTGGGCTCGACAGCGCTGGGCCAGGGCGTCGCCGTGCCGCATGGCCGGGTCAAGGGCCTGGACCAGGCGCTGGCCGCGTTCATACGCCTGGCCCAGCCCATCCCCTTCGACGCGCCCGACGGCCAGCCGGTTTCCATGCTGCTCTGTCTGCTCGTTCCCGAAGCCGCCACGCAGCAGCACCTGGACATCCTGGCCGAACTGGCCCAGCTCATGTCCAACAAGCCGCTGCGCGAAGCGCTGGCCAGCGAAACCGATCCGGCCGCGGTGCACCGCATGCTGACCACCGGCCAACTCTGACGCCACGCGAAACTTGCCATGCTTACGGTCCAGGAACTGGTCGACGACAACGCCGACAAAATCCCCTTCAGCTGGATCGCCGGCCATGACGCCGCCGACCGGGCCATTCCCGACGACGGCATGGCCGCCGCCGACCTGGTGGGCCACCTGAACCTGATCCACCCCTCCCGCATCCAGGTGTTCGGCCAGGAAGAACTGGCGTACTACACGCGTTTCGACCTGCGCCGCCGCATGCACCACATGGACGAGCTGCTGATCGGCGGCGTGCCGGCCATCCTGCTGGCCGACGGCCTGACGCCGCCGCAAGACCTGGTCGACCAATGCGCGCAGCACCAGGTGCCGCTGCTGTCCACGCCCGTGGCGGCGGCGCAGCTGATCGACCTGCTGCGTATCTACCTGGGCAAGAAGCTGGCGCCCACCACGACCGTGCATGGCGTCTTCCTCGACGTGCTGGGCCTGGGCGTGCTGATCACCGGCGAATCGGGCCTGGGCAAGAGCGAACTGGCGCTGGAGCTGATTTCGCGCGGCCACGGCCTGGTGGCCGACGATGCGGTCGAACTCTCGCGCACCGCCCCTGGCGTGATCGAGGGCCATTGCCCGCAACTGCTGCAGAACCTGCTGGAAGTACGCGGCCTGGGCCTGCTCGACATCCGCACCATCTTCGGCGAGACCTCGGTGCGCCGCAAGATGCGCCTGAAACTGATCGTGCACCTGGTGCGGGCCACCGCGCAGGACAAGTTCGAGCGCCTGCCGCTGCAGGACATCACCCAGGACATGCTCGGCCTGCCGATCCGCAAAGTCATGCTGCAAGTGGCGGCCGGCCGCAATCTGGCCGTACTGGTCGAAGCCGCCGTGCGCAATACCATCCTCAAGCTGCGCGGCATCGACACGCTGGGCGAATTCATGGAACGCCAGGCCATGGCGATCCTGCAAAGCAGCAAGTAACACCACGGTGCCTGTCCCCGCAAGGGGGGACTGGCACCCGCCCCAGGGCATCGAACCCCGCCCTACCGCCCCGCTCCGCTCTCCCGCGTGCGCTTCACATCCTGCGGCGTGACCGCGCCAGCCTGGTTGCCCCAACTGTTGCGCACGTACGAAACCAGCATGGCGATGTCGTTGTCCGGCAGCGCCTGCGCGAACGGCGGCATGCCATGCGGGCGCGGGTTGGCCGCGGTCGCCGGCGCGAAGCCGCCATCGAGCACCATGCGTATCACGTTGGCCGGTTCGGCCGCGATGACGCTGGGGTTGCCGGCCAGCGCGGGCCAGGCGGGGAAACTGCCCTTGCCATCGGCCTGGTGGCACTGCGCGCAACTCTTGCTGTACATCTTCCCGCCCAGTTCCATCACGGTCGCGGACGGGGCGCCGCGCCTGGCGGGCGGCTGCGCCGCGGCCGGCAAGGACTTGAGGTAGGCGCCGATGGCCAGCGCGTCGTCGTCGCTGAGATATTGCGTGCTGCCCAGCACCACTTCGGCCATGGGCCCGGCCACGGTCGAATGCGGCGCGATGCCGGTCGTCAGCAACGCGGCGATATCCTGCGCGCTCCAGTCGCCCAGGCCGGTGCCCGGCTGGCCGGTCAACGGCGGCGCGTACCAGCCCAGCCCGTCGATCATGCCCCCGCCCAGCGCCTCGGCGGCGCGGGTGGCCCCCAGGCTGTTGCGCGGCGTATGGCAGGCCGCGCAATGGCCCAGCCCTTCGGTCAGGTAGCGCCCGCGATTCCACTGCAGCGACTGCCCGGGATCGGGCTGCGGCCCACCCGGCTCGAAGTACAGCGCCCGCCACGCCGCCAGCAGCAGGCGCTGGTCGTACGGCGACTCGAGCGCGTGCGGCCGGCTCGGCTGGCGCACCGGTTCGACCGTGCGCAGGAAGGCGTACAGCGCATCGGCGTCGGCGCGCGTCATGCGGGTGTACTCGGTGTACGGGAAGGCCGGATACAGCAGCCGCCCGTCGGGGCCTTTGCCGTTGTGCAGCGCCTGCCAGAAATCGTCGGCGCTCCAGCCGCCGATGCCGGTCTCGGCGTCGGGCGTGATGTTCGGCCCGTACAGGGTGCCGAACGGCGTGGGGATGGGCGTGCCGCCCGCGTAGGCCTGCCCGCCGCGCGCGGTGTGGCAGGCCATGCAATTGCCCGCTCGCGCCAGGTAGCGCCCTTGCTCGACCAGTTCGTCGGCCGATCCGGTGGCCGGCGCGGCCTGCGGGCCGGCGGGCACGTGGTCGCGGGTGCCCAGCCAATACAGGGTGGCGGCGGCGGCCAGCAGGGCCAGGATGATAACGACGAGGACGCGCTTGACGATCTTCATGGCCGCCTCCTCAATGCCCCGCCTGGCTGCCGCACTCCAGCGGCAGCGCCAGCGAGCCGGCCGGTTGCGGCGTGTACGGATGCCCCACCGGCTGCCCCGCCAGCCAGGCCGACACCGCGCCGATATCCTCGGGCGTCAGCTTGAGCGAGACCTGCGCCATGCAGTCGGGCGCGGCGGCGCGCCGCAGGCCGTTCTGCCAGCTGCCGATCTGCGCCACGAGGTAATCGCGCGGCAGGCCGAGCAGGCCCGGGATGGCCGGCGCGACGCCGGCCAGCGATGCGCCATGGCAGGACGCACAGGACGGGATGTCGCGGGCCGGGTCGCCTTCGCGCACCAGCAGGCGGCCGCGCTCGACCAGGGCGGCCGAGGCTTCGATGCGCGCCGGCGCCGGATAGGGCACGTCCTGCCCGGCGAAGTACGCCGCCATCTCGCGCAGGTACGCATCGGGCAGGCCGTCGAGCAGATGCTCCATGGGCGGATACTGGCGCCGGGCGTCGCGAAAGTTCAGCAACTGGTGGTAAAGATAATCCTGCGGCTTGCCGGCCAGGCGCGGATAGTAGCCGTCGGGGCCGGCGCGGCCCTGCTCGCCATGGCAGGCCGTACAGGCGGCAACCCGGGCGGCCATGGTGTCGGGCCGCAGCACGGCCTCGCCCTGGGCCGCGGCCTGGGACATCGCCAGCATGCCGGCGGCCGCGGCCAGCGCGCCACACGCGGCGCGCCAGGCTCGCATTGCAATACGCAAATCGGATTTGAAGGCTAACATCGGACTGTCGAAGTTGACGCGGGCCCGGCCCGCCGGAACGTCGGCCGCTTGGCCGCCTGCCAGGATACCCGCCCGCCCGCCATCGGGACAGGCGCAGATCCGGCAGCCGAGACCATAGCAGATGCCGGCTGGCGCGCACGGGCGATCGAATTCCATGCCACAATCACAGCCATGTTGAGAGTCGTCCTTATTACCGGCATTTCCGGCTCCGGCAAGTCGGTCGCCCTGCGCCTGCTCGAAGATGCGGGGTTCACCTGCATCGACAACCTGCCGGTGCGCTTTCTGGCCGAATTCATCGCCAATGCCCGCGATGACGCCATGGAACGGGTCGCCGTCGCCATCGACGTGCGCTCACCCGGCGAACTGGCCGAACTGCCCGATGTCATCACCGCCTCGCGCGCCATGGGCACCAGCCTGAGCGTGATCTTCCTCGACGCCAACACCGATACGCTGGTGCAGCGCTATTCCGAGTCGCGGCGCCGCCATCCGCTGACCGACCGGCTGGCGCGCGGCGGCAAGACCCCGTCGCTGGCCGAGTGCATCGCGCTGGAGCGCGAGCTGATGGCGCCGCTGCGCGACCAGGAACATGTCATCGACACCTCGGATCTCACGCCGGGCCAGTTGCGCGCCTGGATCCGCGACCTCATCCAGGCCGACCGGCCGCCGCTGGTGCTGACCTTCGAATCGTTCGCCTACAAGCGCGGCGTGCCCAGCGACGCGGACCTGATGTTCGACGTGCGCTGCCTGCCCAACCCCTACTACGATCGCACCCTGCGCCCCCTGACCGGCCGCGACGAGCCGGTGGCCACCTGGCTGGGAGGCTTCGATATCGTGACCCAGATGATCGACGATATCGCCGCCTTCATCCGCCGCTGGCTGCCCCAGTACACGCAGGACACGCGCAACTACCTTACCGTCGCCATCGGCTGCACGGGCGGCCAGCACCGCTCGGTGTACGTGGTCGAGCAGCTCGCGCGGCGCTTCTCCGACCACGACCCGCTGCTGGTGCGCCACCGCACCCAACTGCCCGACGACCCCGCATGATCCGTTCGCGTCCGCTTGCCCTCCTGTCGACACTGCTGCTGGCGCTGGCCATCGCAGGCTGCTCCACGCCGGGCAAGAAACGCGGCGGCTACTACAAGGACGACGGCCCCGACGCCAACCCGCCGTCCAACCTCGACAACATACCCGACGCGACGCCGCGCCTCGAACCGCTGGCCAGCGGCCCGAACCGGCCCTATGTGGTGTTCGGCAAGCGCTATGTGCCCGACACCAGCGAACGCCCGTTCCGACAGCAGGGCCTTGCCTCCTGGTACGGCAAGAAGTTCCATGGCAACTCGACCTCCAACGGCGAGTCGTATGACATGTACGCCATGACGGCGGCGCATCCGACGATGCCGATTCCCAGCTACGCGCGCGTCACCAGCAAGCTCAATGGGCGCACGGTCATCGTGCGGATCAACGATCGCGGGCCGTTCCACAGCGACCGCATCATGGACCTGTCCTATGTGGCGGCCCACAAGCTGGGCATCATCGGCCCGGGCAGCGGGCCCGTCACGGTCGAGCGCATCCTGCCCGCCGAGATCCTCGCCATGAATGGCGGCACGCCGGCGCCGCGGCCCGGGTCCGCCCCGGCAAGCGGGGCGCTGCCCATTGCCGCGCCCAGCGCGGCCGCCGCCGTCGAACTGCCCGCGGCGACGCAACTCGCCTCGAACGCGCCAACGCCGACGCCACCGCGCCCGGCCACGGGCGCGGATAGCGGCGGCATCTACCTGCAACTGGGCGCCTTCAGCCAGCCAGCCAACGCCGAATCGCTGGTCAGCCGCATCAACGGGCAACTGGATCCGGCCAGCGGCATTCCGCCGGCGGTGGTCGAACAGGCCAACAACCTGTATCGCGTACGCATCGGCCCCTACGCCACGCGCGAGGCGGCGCTGGGCGCGGTACAGCCGGTGGCCGACCGCACCGGCATCCTGCCCAGCCTGAGCGCCACGCCCTAGACGGCGCCGAAAGGCAGTTCCATCTGCGTGGTGGAAACGCGGCGCGCACGCGCGGCGCGGCTCAGGTAGCGGTGCCCCTCATGGGCCAGCAGCGCCTGCTTGCGCGGCAACCCGCCGCCGAAACCCGTCAGCGATGTGTCATGGCCAATGATGCGGTGGCAGGGAATCAGGATGGAAATCGGATTCCTGCCCACCGCGCCGGCCACGGCGCGGGCCGCCTTGGGCCGGCCGACGCGCCGCGCCAGTTCGCCATAGCTGATGGTCGCGCCGAAGGGCAGCTCCAGCAGCGCCTGCCAGACCTGGCGCTGGAATGGCGTGCCCTCGGGCTGCATGGCCACCTCGAATTCGCGCCGCTGGCCCGCGAACCATTGCTCCAGCTCGGCGGCCGCCTGCCGCAACGCCGGATGCGCGGCGTCCAGCGTCCAGCCCGCGGCGGCCGGGCAATCGCGCTGGTCGACGAACCAGGCGCCGCACAGCGCCTGCGCGCGCGCGGCCAGCCGCATCGGCCCAAGCGGCGTATCGGTGTCGCAGTAGAGGATATCCGTGGCCTGTTCGCTGGGCGGATTCATGCCTGCTCCTTGCGCGCCAGCGCCCGTGCGTACAGCACATCGCGCGCCAGCCCGGTCACCTTGGCCGCCACCCGCGCGGCATCGCGCACCGACAGCGACTCCAGCAACGCATCGAGCAGCGCATCGGTGCGCGGATCGGCCGGATCGGCTTCGTCGTCCTGGGCGCCCGGCGCCTGGTGCACGATCAGCACGAACTCGCCCTGGCCACGGTGCGCGTCGGCGGCCAGCCAGTCCGCCGCCTCGCCCAGCGGCAGCGTGGCGATCTCCTCGAAGCGCTTGGTCAGCTCGCGGGCCACGGTCAACAGCCGGGCCGGGCCGCCGGCCTCGCGCAGGTCGGCCAGCGTGGCGGCCAGCCGATGCGGCGACTCGAACATCACCACCGGCGCCGGCAGCGCGCACCACTGGCGCAGCCAGCGCTGGCGCGCCACGGCCTTGGCGGGCGGGAAACCGGCGAACGCGAACGCGGGATTCTCGTCCGAGGTCGCCCCGCTGCCCATCAGCGCCGCGATCACGGCGCTGGGGCCGGGCACCGGCACCACGGCATGGCCGGCCTCGCGTACCGCGCGCACGATGCGCGCGCCCGGATCGCTGACCGCCGGCGCGCCGGCATCGGACACCAGCGCCACGCGCTGGCCCTGGGCAAGCCGTTCGCAGATCGCCTGGGCGGCGCTGGCCTCGTTGTGGCGATGCGCCGCCATCAGCGGCGTGGTCACGCCCCAGGCGTCCAGCAGCGTGCGGCTGGCGCGCGTATCTTCGGCCGCGATCACATCGGCGCGCACCAGCGCCTGCCACGCGCGCAGGCCCAGGTCGCCCAGGTTGCCGATGGGCGTGGCGATCACGTACAAGGTAGCCGCCGGCCAGTGCTGCGCGGCCACCCGGTCGGCCACCCGGCTCCAGGCGTCGCCCGGGGCCGGCGATAGGACATCTTGATTCATTGCATGGTGCTGCGACGGTGAAAACTGTGCCAGTGTAGCCCTGCCCCGCCCCTTGCGACGACCGCCATGACCGACACCGCCACCCGCCTGGCCTTCGAGCGCGCCGCCCAGGCCCAGCGCCGCCTGCGCCACCGCCCGCCGCCCCCGCCGCGCACCGGCGCCGGCGGCTCGCCCACGCAGCGCCGCGGGCAGGCGCACGAAAGCGCCGCCCTGCGCTGGCTGGCCACGCAGGGTCTGCGGCCGCTGGCGCGCAACCTGCGCTGCCGCGCCGGCGAGATCGACCTCGCCATGCGCGACGGCGGGGTGCTGGTACTGGTCGAAGTGCGGGCGCGCGCCCACGCCGGCTATGGCGGCGCGGCGGCCAGCGTGGGCGCGTCCAAGCAGGGCCGCCTGGCGCGCGCGGCGGCCCTGCTGCTGCCCGGACTGCTGCGCCGCCACTGGCCCGGCGCGCCGCCGCCGGTGCGCTTTGATGTCGTGGCCTTCGAGGCGGGTCGTCCGCGCTGGCTGCGCGGGGCCTTCTGGCTGGCCGAGCACGGCCCGGCGCGGAGGCGCCGCGGGCAGGATACGGAGGGCTGGCGCGTGAGATAATGCGCGCCATGGATATGACCTCTCGCATGACGTCGCACTTTCGCGATGCGATGGCGCTCTGCGAACAAAGCGCGGATGCGCTGGCCGCCCCCCTGGCGGCCGCGGTAGACCTGCTTTTCGCAGCCCTGGCCAACAATGGCAGGATTCTGGCGTGCGGCAACGGCGGCTCGGCCGCCGATGCCCAGCATTTCATCGCCGAACTGGTGGGGCGCTTCGAGCGCGAACGCCTGCCCCTGGCCGGCATCGCCCTCAATACCGACACCTCCATCATGACGGCGGTGGGCAACGACTACGGCTTCGACGAGATCTTCGAGCGGCAGGTCCATGCGCTGGGCCAGCCCGGCGACGTGCTGGTGGCGATCTCGACCAGCGGCAATTCGCCCAATGTGGTGCGCGCCATGGAAACCGCGCGCGAACGCGAAATGCATGTCATCGCGCTGACCGGCAAGGGCGGCGGGGTCATGGGGGAACTCATCACCCCGCACGACGTCCATCTCTGTGTGCCGCACGACCGCACCATGCGCATCCAGGAAGTCCATATCATCTTGCTGCACGCCCTGTGCGATGGCATAGACGCCCTTCTACTAGGAGACACCGAATGATGCCCGACGCCAAAACCGCCGCCCGCCCCCTGCTGCTGGCCGCCGCCCTCTCGGCCGCGGCGCTCACGCTGTCGGCCTGCGCCCCGCTGGTCATCGGCGGCGCGGCGGCCACCACCGCGGTCGTCGTCACCGACCGGCGCACCTCCGGCGTCCAGCTCGAAGACCAGAACATCGCCTTCAAGGCCGAAAGCCAGATCGCGCAGAAACTGGGCAATACCGCCCGCGTCAATGCCATGGTCTACGGCGGCCACGTGCTGCTGACGGGCGACGCCCCGACCGAAGAGGCCAAGGCGCAGGCCACCTCCATCGCCCAGTCGATCGAGAACGTCAAGGCGGTCACCAACCAGTTGACGGTCGGCCCGGCGGCCGATTTCAGCACTCGCTCCAACGACACCTGGCTGACCTCCAAGGTCAAGACGGCCCTGATCAACACCAAGTACGTGCCTTCCGGCACCATTTCGGTGACGACCTCGCGCGGCGTGGTCTACCTGATGGGCAAGGTCACCCAGGCCGAGGGCGACTACGCCGCCAACGCGGCCGCGGGCGTGGGCGGCGTGGTCCGGGTCGTCAAACTGTTCGAAACCATCAGCCGCGAAGAGGCGATCCGCCTGTCGGGTTCGGGAACCAAATCCGGCGAGGGCTCGTCTGATGGTACGGCCCCGCAGAAGGCGCCGATCGAATCGGGCGCCGCACCCGCGGGCGGCGGCAGCAGCGGCGTCGAAGCCATACCCATCAAATGAAGAAAATCGCGCTAGTCCTGATCATTGCGGTGGCCGCCGGCATTGGCGGCTGGTTCATGTGGCGTCCGGCCCAGACCGCGCCGGATGTCGCCTTCACCACGCTCGAAGGCCAGAAAATCACCATGCAGGACCTGCGCGGCAAGGTCGTGCTGGTGAAGTTCTGGGCCACCAGTTGCGTCACCTGCGTCAAGCAGATGCCCGACAACATCGCCAACTACAACCAGTACCACCCGCAGGGCTACGAGACCATCGCGGTCGCGATGAACTACGATCCGCCCAATTACGTGCTGAACTTCGCGCAAACGCGCAAGCTGCCCTTCCCTGTGGCCCTGGACACCAGCGGCGAGCTGGCGCAGGCGTTCGGCAACGTCCGCCTCACGCCCACCGCCTTCCTCATCGACAAGCACGGCCAGATCATCAAGCGCTACCTGGGCGAGTACGACAAGGCCGAATTCCAGGCCACGGTGCAGAAGGCGCTGGCCGGGTAAGCGCCGGGGCATTGGTGCCTGTCCCCGCGGGGACAGATACCGTCTTGGCAGTCAACCATTCATGGCGTAGAGCGGTGTGCCTGTCCCAGTGGGGACAGGCACACGCTGCCGCAGATGTCAGTCCCCATGCGGGGACAGGCACCCAAAGGATCAGAAGGCCGGGACGACCGCGCCCTTGTACTTCTCGATGATGAACTTGCGCACCGCTTCCGAGTGCAGGGCGTTGACCAGCTTCTTCACCGCCGGGGCGTCCTTGTTGTCGGGGCGGGCCGCGACCAGGTTGGCGTAGGGCGAGTCGGCGCCTTCGATGAACAGGGCGTCGCGCGTGGGCACCAGGCCCGCTTCCAGCGCGTAGTTGGTGTTGATCAGCGCGAGATCCAGGTCATCGAGCGAACGCGGCAGCATGGCGGCCTCCAGTTCGCGGAACTTCAGCTTCTTCGGGTTCTCGGCGATGTCGATCGGCGTGGCGACGATGTTGGCCGGATCCTTCAGCTTGAGCAGCCCCTGCTTCTGCAGCAGCAGCAAGGCGCGCCCGCTGTTGGACGGGTCGTTCGGGATGGCGATGGTCGCGCCGTCCTTGAGTTCTGCCAAGCTCTTGATTTTCTTGGAATAACCGCCGAAGGGCTCGACGTGGACCAGGCCCACCGACACCAGATCGGTCTTGCGGTCCTTGTTGAAGGTGTCCAGGTACGGCTGGTGCTGGAAGAAATTGGCGTCGAGCTGCTTGTCGGCCAGCTGCAGATTGGGCTGGACGTAGTCGGTGAACACCTTGATGTCCAGCTCCACGCCTTCCTTGGCCAGGACCGGCTTGACGACCTCGAGGATCTCGGCGTGCGGCACCTGGGTGGCGCCAACGACCAGTTTTTCCGCCTGGGCGGCGCCGCCGGCCAGCAGGAGGGCCGACGCCAGCAGGGCCGACCGGACAAAGTTGATACGCATATGTAGCCTCTTGATGGGTGGTTCGCGGGCCTCGGCCCCGGCCGGATGCCGGCCTGGCGCGCGGAAAACGGCGCCGCCGTTGCAAAAACGCCCCCAAATGTACCTGAATGAAGCCTATTTGTCGGGCATATGGACATGGGTTGGCCGCATAAGCCCGCAGCGAATACTACAATCGGCCGTATGCTTGGCGCTGCCCCCGTGGCCTGGCGCCTGGCTGTCCTTTCATCCCACTTTTATATTCAGTCCGTATATTTGTTGCCATGACCGACACCCCCGACCCTGCCGCCGTCCTGTCTCCCGCTGTCAAGGCGGCCGTGCTCTCCGAAGCCCTGCCGTATATCCGACGATTCCACGGCAAGACCATCGTGGTGAAGTACGGCGGCAACGCGATGACGGAAGAACGGTTGCAGCGCAGCTTCGCCCACGACGTGGTGCTGCTCAAGCTGGTCGGCCTGAACCCGGTGGTGGTGCATGGCGGCGGTCCGCAGATCGACGACGCGCTGCGCCGCATCGGCAAGCAGGGCACCTTCGTGCAAGGCATGCGCGTGACCGACGCCGAGACCATGGAAGTGGTCGAGTGGGTGCTGGGCGGCCAGGTCCAGCAGGATATCGTCATGATGATCAACGAGGTCGGCGGCAAGGCCGTCGGCCTGACCGGCAAGGATGGCATGCTCATCCAGGCCACCAAGAAGCTGATGGTCAACAAGGACGACCCGAGCCAGCCGCTGGACATCGGGTTCGTCGGCGACATCACGCGCGTCGAGCCGGCGGTGGTCAAGGCCCTGCAGGATGACCAGTTCATCCCGGTGATCTCCCCGATCGGCTACGGCGAGGACGGCACCGCGTACAACATCAACGCCGACGTGGTCGCCGGCAAGATGGCCGAGGTGCTGGGCGCCGAGAAGCTGCTGATGATGACCAACACGCCGGGCGTGCTGGACAAGGGCGGCAAGCTGCTGCGCAGCCTGTCGGCCCAGACCATCGACGAGCTGTTCGCCGACGGCACGATCTCGGGCGGCATGCTGCCCAAGATCTCGTCGTCGCTGGACGCGGCCAAGAATGGCGTGAATTCGGTGCATATCGTCGACGGCCGCGTGCCGCACTGCCTGTTGCTGGAAATCCTCACCGACCAGGGCGTGGGCACGATGATCAGCTCG
The DNA here is from genome assembly GCF_002119705.1 of Bordetella genomosp. 6. Taxonomy (NCBI): domain Bacteria; kingdom Pseudomonadati; phylum Pseudomonadota; class Betaproteobacteria; order Burkholderiales; family Alcaligenaceae; genus Bordetella; species Bordetella genomosp. 6. Next base: position 490,726 of record NZ_CP021107.1, on the reverse strand, counting down.
CATTGATGCTGGCGCGCCGGTATCTGCTGCGGCCGGCGGCGCGCCTGCGCCGCTCGCGCCGCATCGCCACGGCCGCGCCCGAGCGCCTGTGGCTGTTCGACCTCGACAACACGCTGCACGACACCTCGCACGCCATCTTCCCGCTCATCGACCGCGGCATGACCGAGGCGGTGGCCGAGACGCTGGCCGTGGACGAAGCCACCGCCAACCGGCTGCGCGCCGAGTACTGGCGGCGCTATGGCGCCACCGTCATCGGCCTGGTGCGCCACCATGGCGTGGACGCCGACGCGTTCCTGCATCGCAGCCACAACTTCGAGGTCGCGCCGCTGGTGCGCGCCGAGACCGCCCTGGCCGACAAGCTGCGCCGGCTGCCGGGCCGCAAGGTGCTGCTGACCAACGCGCCGCAGCACTACGCCCGCGCGGTGCTGCGCCACCTGGGGCTGCTGCGGCAGTTCGACAGCATCTGGGCCATCGAACAGATGCGCATGCACGGCCAGTTCCGGCCCAAGCCGTCCGATGCCCTGCTGCGCTACGTGCTGGCGCGCGAGGGCGTGCCGGCGGCGCGCGCCGTGCTGATCGAGGACACGCTGGACAACCTGCGCAGCGCGCGGCGCGTCGGCCTGCGCACCGTGCACGTGTTCCATCCGGGCACCCCGTTTGCCCGCGGCCATCGCCAACGCCCTGGCTATGTGGACTTGCGGGTAAACTCGGTCAGTGATTTGCTGTTGCGTCGTCGCCCGCTGCGCGGCTGACGACGGGTTCCCTACTCCACCTCCTGTCAGCCTGCCCCTAGGCCCTTCCATGGCGAGCAAACCCGGCGAGAGAAAGACCCAGATCCTGCATACGCTTGCGGAGATGCTCGAACAGCCGCACGCGGCACGCATCACCACCTCGGCCCTGGCCGCGCGCATGCAGGTCTCCGAGGCCGCCCTGTACCGCCATTTCGCCAGCAAGGCGCAGATGTTCGAAGGGCTGATCGAGTTCATCGAAACCAGCATCTTCACGGTGGTCAACCAGATCGCCGTCTCCGAACCCTACGGCATGGGCCAGGCGCGCAAGACCGTTTCCATGCTGCTGGCGTTCGCCGAGCGCAACCGCGGCATCACGCGCGTACTGACCGGCGACGCGCTGGTGACCGAGGACAACCGGCTGCAGGAGCGCATCAACCACATCAACGACCGCATCGAGGCCTCCCTCAAGCAGTGCCTGCGGGTCGCGGTGTCCGATGGCGCGCTGCCCGCCGACGCCAATATCGCGGCCCATGCCAGCCTGCTGACGCACCTGGTGCTGGGCCGCTGGCTGCGCTATGCGCAAAGCGGCTGGCGCGTCGCTCCCACCACCCACCTGGAGGAGCATCTGCGGCTGGCGCTGGGCTGAGTCGCGGCTTACACGGCCTTCGGCGCAATCGCGCGACGACGCCGGCCATGCCCCAAGGCGCAGTGGCTTGCCCCCGGCAAGGGGCGGCCAGCATAATGCCAACGGCACGTCGCCACAAGCGCAACAAAACGTTGCCTTGATGCACATCAATACGGGTTTTCCGCAGTTCTGTCACGATTGTTGCGTAAATCTGACCTCAACCGGAGAAGCAAATGACCGCGCCAGCCGCTGTCCCTGCCCCGCAATCCCCCCCGAAAGTCAAGATACCGATAGGCCTGATCGCCGGCATCGTCGCCATGGTGGCGGTGCTGCTGCTTCCGCTGCCGGCCGAGCTGCCGCCGGCCGGCCACCGCATGCTGGCCATCCTGGCCTTCGCGGTGGTGGTGTGGATTACCGAGGCCGTCTCGTACGAAGCCAGCGCCATCATGATCACCACCCTGATGGCGTTCCTGCTGGGCACCGCGCCCAGCGTCAAGAACCCCGAGGTGCTGTACGGCACCTCGGCGGCCATCAGCATGGCGCTGACCGGGTTCTCCAACTCGGCGCTGGCGCTGGTCACCGGCGCCCTGTTCATCGCCGCCGCCATGACTTTCACCGGGCTGGACAAGCGCATCGCCCTGGTGACGCTGGCCCGGGTGGGCACCAGCACGCGGCGCATCCTGCTCGGCGCCATCGCGGTCACCATCGTGCTCAGCCTGGTCGTGCCCAGCGCCACCGCGCGCAGCGCCGCCGTGGTGCCCATCATGCTGGGCGTGATCGCCGCCTTCGGCGTGGACAAGCGCTCCAACATCGCCGCCGGCATCATGATCATCGTGGCCCAGGCCACCAGCATCTGGAACGTCGGCATCCAGACCGCCGCGGCGCAGAACCTGCTGACCGTTGGCTTCATGGACAAGATGCTGGGCGAGCGCGTGGCATGGTCCGACTGGCTGATCGCCGGCGTGCCCTGGTCGCTGCTGATGTCCGCGGTGCTGGTCGTCGTGGTGCTCAAGCTGCTGCCGCCCGAAAGCGATGCCATCGCCGGCGGCAAGGAGGCCGTCGAAGCCTCGCTGCGCGAACTCGGTCCCATGACCTCGGCGCAGAAACGCCTGATGCTGGTCTCGATCATGCTGCTGCTGTTCTGGTCCACCGAGGGCAAGCTGCACAGGTTCGACACGACCTCCACCACCTACTTCGGCCTGGTGCTGCTGATGCTGCCGCGCTTTGGCGTCATGACCTGGAAAGACGTGCAGACGCGCATTCCGTGGGGCACGGTGATCGTGTTCGGCGTGGGCATCAGCCTGGGCACGGCCCTGCTGACCACCCAGGCCGGCCAGTGGCTGGGCGCCCAGGTCGTGGCGCACACCGGCCTGGACCACCTCGGCCCCCTCGGGATCTTCGCCATCCTGTCGGCCTTCCTGATCCTCATCCACCTCGGCTTTGCCAGCGCCACCGCGCTGACCTCGGCGATGCTGCCCATCCTCATCGCGGTGCTGCAGACGCTGCCGGGCGATTTCAACCGCCTGGGCATGACCATGCTGCTCGGCTTCGTGGTGAGCTACGGCTTCATCCTGCCGATCAACGCGCCGCAGAACATGGTGGCCCTGGGCACCGAAACCTTCACCGCCAAGCAGTTCGCCAAGGTCGGCATCCTGCTGACCATCGTGGGCTACCTGCTGATGCTGCTGATGAGCGTCACGTACTGGCGCTGGCTGGGCTGGATGTAAGGAGCGCGCCATGAAACTCCCGATTGCCCAGGCCATCGCGTTCGGCCAGCGCCTGCTGACCGCCCAGGGGGTGCCGGACGACATCGCCCGCGACGTCGCCGAGCACCTGGTCGAATCGGACCGGGTCGGCTACACCAGCCACGGCCTGTCCATCCTGCCCAATTACCGCCGCGTGCTGGCCGAGGGCTTCGTCAAGGCCGACGGCCGCGCCAAGCTGCTCAACGACCGCGGCGCCATGCTGGCCTTCGACGGCGACAACGGCTTCGGCCAGCACGTCGGCAAGGCGGTCATGCAACAGGCCATCGAGCGGGCCCGCCAGTACGGCCAGTGCATCGTCACGCTGCGCCGCACGCACCACCTGGGGCGCATGGGCTACTACGGCGAAATGGCCGCCGAGGCCGGGCTGATCCTGCTGGCGTTCACCAACGTCGTCAACCGCCCGCCCACGGTGGCGCCCTACGGCGGCGCGCAGGCCTGCCTGACCACCAACCCGCTGTGCTTCGCCGGCCCGCTGCCGGGCGGCCGCCCGCCGTTCCTGGTGGACATGGCCACCAGCTCGATCGCGGTCAACAAGGCGCGCGTGCTGGCGGCCAAGGGCGAGCCGGCCCCCGACGGCGCGCTGATCGACGCGCAGGGCAACCCGACCAGCGACCCGAACGCGCTGTTCGCCGACCCGCCCGGCGCGCTGCTGCCGTTCGGCGGCCACAAGGGCTACGCCATGGGCCTGGTCGCCGAACTGCTGGCGGGCGTGCTGTCGGGCGGCGGCACCATCCAGCCGGAACATCCCCGCAATGGCGTGGCGACCAACAACATGTTCGCCATCCTGCTGGACCCGCAAGTGGACTTCAACGCCGACTGGCGCACCCAGGAAGTCGGCGCCTTCATCGACTACCTGCATGCATGTCCGCCGCAACCCGGCGTGGACCGCGTGCAGTATCCGGGCGAATATGAGGCGATGAACCGCGCGCGCCATGCCGAGGCCATCGAGTTCGAAGGCGCCATCTGGGACAGCCTGGCCAGGCTGGCGCAGGACCTGGGCGTAACCGACGCCCTGCCGGGCGCCTGAGGCCGCGCCCCGGCCGCCGGCTCAGGCCGGCGCGGGGCGGCGGCGGCTGATGCTCATGAGGATGCCGCAGGCAATGCCCATGGTCAGCAAGGCGGTGCCGCCATAGCTCATGAACGGCAGCGGCACCCCCACCACCGGCAGGATGCCGGTCACCATGCCGACGTTCACGAACACATAGATGAACATCATCATCGTGATGGCGCCGGCCAGCAGGCGGCCGAACTGCGACGTGGCCCGCGCGGCGATCGCCAGGCCGCGCGCCATGAACAGGCCATACAGCACCAGCAGCGCCACCCCGCCGTACAGGCCGAACTCCTCGGCGTACACGGCGAAAATGAAGTCGGTGGTGCGCTCGGGGATGAAATCCAGGTGGGTCTGCGTACCCTGCATGTAGCCCTTGCCGTACAGCCCCCCCGACCCCACCGCGATCATGGACTGGATCGTATGGAAGCCCTTGCCCAGCGGATCCGAACTGGGGTTGAGCAGGGTGCAGACGCGGTGCTTCTGGTAGTCGTGCAGCACCACCCAGTCGACCTCCGGCTCGCACAGCTGGTCTTCGTAGTAGATCAGCGTGCCGATGGCGATGATGCCGGCCAGCAGGCAGGGCACCAGCAGCTTGAACGACAGGCCCGCGAAGTAGATGACGAAGAATCCCGCGCCGAACACCAGCAGCGCGGTGCCCAGGTCGGGCTGCAGCACGATCAGGACGAAAGGCGCGGCCAGCATTGCGGCGGCCACGAAGAAATCGCGTATCCGCACTGCCCCGTCGTGGCGCTGGAAATACCAGGCCAGCATCATGGGCACGGCGATCTTCATCATCTCGGACGGCTGGATGCGCGTGACGCCCAGGTTGAGCCAGCGCGTCGCGCCCTTGCTGGTCTCGCCGAAGAACTCGACCCCCAGCAGCAGGATCACGCCCAGCACATAGAAGGGCAATGCCAGCTTCATCAGCGTATTGGGCGGCACCAGCGCCATCGCCCACATGGCCGCGAAGGCGATCAGGAAATTGCGCGACTGCTCGGCGAAACGCCAGTCGGTGCTGCCCACCGCCGAATGCATGACGGTCAGCCCCAGCAGGGTGAACAGGATCAGGATCAGCAACAGCGGCCAGTCGAAGGCGGTGAACACGCGTAGCAGGATCAGGCCCAAGCGTTTCATTGGCGGCGCTCCTGCATGGGACCATCGGTGGCGCCCAGTTCCAGGGCGGCGGCCTCGGGCTCGGCGGCGACCGGCTTGGCGCCGGCCCGCACCACCGACGGCGCGTCGGCCCGGCCGAGCCAATTGTCGAACAGGGTGCGCGCGATGGGCGCCGCGGCGCTGGCCCCCCAGCCGGCGTTCTCCACGATCAGGGCCACGGCGATGCGCGGCTGCTCGACCGGCGCGAACCCCATGAACAAGGCGTGGTCGCGCAGGCGCTCGTCGATGGCGCTGGCGCGATACTGCCCGCCGCGCAGGCTGAATACCTGCGCGGTGCCGGTCTTGCCGGCGGCCTGGTAGGGCGCGCCGGCGAAAGCGCGCCGCGCCGTGCCGGCGCGCACCACGTCGGCCATGGCGCGCTTGATCACGTCGACGTTCTCCTGCTTGAGGGCGATGCGGTAGTCGGGCGCGATCTCGGTCGGATTGACCGAACCCGAGCGCGAGTCGCGAATGGCGTGCACCAGGTGCGGCCGCCGGTACAGGCCGCTGTTGGCCAGGGTCGAGGTGGCCTGGGCCAATTGCAGCAAGGTGAACGAGTTGTAGCCCTGTCCGACCGCCACGGAAATCGTTTCGCCGGCATACCAACGCTGGCGATCGCGGTCCTTGTAGGCCTTGCGCTTCCACTCGGTGGACGGCAGCACGCCGGCCTTCTCGCCTTCCAGGTCGATGCCGGTGATCTGCCCGAAACCGAACTGCTTGGAAAAATCGTGCAGCGCGTTCACGCCGATCTCGGGGCCGAGCGAATAGAAATAGGTATCGGACGACACCACGATGGCGCGGTGCATGTCCGTCATGCCATAGGCGGCGCCGCCGGCGTTGCGGAACTTCTGGCCGCCGAACTCGAAATAGCCCGGGTCGGGCATGCGGTCGGTGGCGCGCCGCTTGCCCAGCTCCAGCGCGGCCAGGGCCACGAACGGCTTGTAGGTCGAGCCGATGGGATAAGTGCCGTACAGCGGCCGGTTGATCAGCGGATGGTCGGGCGACTCGTTCAGGCGGCGCCAATTCTCGACATCGATGCCGTCGACGAACAGGTTGGGGTCGAACGAGGGCTGCGAAACGAACGCCAGCACTTCGCCGGTGTCGGGATCGAGCGCCACCAGCGCGCCGCGCCGCCCCTCGAAGGCCTGCTCCGCCAGCTTCTGCAGCTCCAGGTCGATCGACAGCATGATGTCCGAGCCCGGCACCGGGTCGATGCGGCGCAAGGTGCGCATGGGGCGTCCGCCGGCCGTGACTTCGACCTCCTCCAGGCCGGTGCGGCCATGCAAGGCGGCTTCCCAGGTTTTCTCTATGCCCTTCTTGCCGATGACGTCGGTGCCGCGGTAATTGCCCAGCTGGCCGGCCTTGTCCAGCTCTTCGATGTCGTTCTCGGCGATCCGGCCGATGAAGCCGACCACGTGCGCCGCGGCCTCGCCCTGCGGATACTCGCGCACCCAGCGAGCGCGCAATTCGACGCCCGGAAACTCGAACGAATGCGCCGAGAACCAGGCGGCCTCGGTGTCGTTGAGATTGTTGCGCAGCTGTAGGCTGGCGTAGCGGCTGGATTCGCCGACCCGGCGCTTGAAGCGGCGCTGGTCGGACGGACTGATGTACACGACCCGCGCCAGGCGGTCGAACAGCTGGTCCAGGTTGCCGGCCTGGGCCGGCACGACCTCCAGGGTATAGGTGCGATAGTTGCGCGCCAGCACTTCTCCGTTGCGGTCCAGGATCTCGCCGCGCCGCGGCGGGATGGGCACGACAGCGATACGGTTCCTGTCCGCCCGCTCGGAGAAACCCTCGTAGCGGTCGACCTGCAGGTACCAGAACCGGCCCGCCAGCACGCCGAAGCAGGCCAGCGCGAACAGGCCGCCCACCCACGCGCGCAGGCGAAAGCGCTGCTTCTGCTGCTGGCCGGTTTTCTTGAATTCGAACATGCGCCCGCCCGGATCAGACGGCGGAAGATTCGACGTCGTCGTAGCGTCGCTGCGGCATGTGCAGCACCCAGCCGGCCAGCGGCCAGATGGCGGCGGTCAGGCCGACGCTCACGGCCCATTGCCAACCCGGCCACTTGCCCGCCAGCCAGGCCAGGATGATCTGCGTGACCAGCTGGGCCACGAAGAACACGGGCAGCATATGCATGGCCTGGCTCCAGAGGTCGAAGCGCTGCAGGCGGCGGTGCAGCGCGATCGCCCCATAGGCCGTCAGGGTGTAGGACAGCGCGTGGCCGCCCAGCAGGCCGGCGTCGTGGACGTCGAGCAGCAGCCCGAACACGAAGGCGGTCAGCAGGCCCACGCGGCGCGGCTCGTGCACGCACCAGAAGGCGATGACCAGCACCAGCACGTCGGGCGAGCCCGGCCATTGCCGCCAGGGCAGCAGCGACAGCAGCCAGACCAGCAGCACCGTGCCCCACACGAAGACGCCGTGCGCGGGGCGCGCCAGGCGTTCGGGTTCGACGTTGCTGGGCGTGCCCAGCTTGCGTCGAGCCGGGACGGAAACCTTAGTCCGTTCCATCGACATCGGCCTCCTGGCGGTTGGATTCGGCCTGGTCCACATCGACCTGCAGGACCAGGAAATGGCGGTAGCGCTCGGGATGCGCCAACGGCTCGCCCAGGGCGCGCGCGAAGCCTGAAGCGGTATCGCGCTCGACCGAAGCGACCTTGGCCACCGGCAGCCCGGCCGGGAACAGCCCCCCCACGCCGCTGGTGACTATGGTATCGCCAACCTTGATGTCGGCGTTGGCAGCCAGATAGCGCACCTCGATCACGCCGGGGGTATTGGCGCCGAAGGCGATCAGCCGCAGGCCGTTGCGCAGCACCTGCACCGGAATCGACACGCGCTCGTCGGTGACCAGGGCGGCTTCGGCGGTCATGGGGGTGACGCGCACGATCTGGCCGACCACGCCGCCCTCGTCGATGACCGGCATGCCGGGCGCCAGGCCCGACTTGGCGCCCTTGTTGAATACCAGGCGCTGGTGAAACGCGTTGGGCGGCTCGTACAGCACCTCGACCACCACCGCCGACTGCGCGACCGTGTCGGTCACGCCCAGCAGGCGCCGCAACTGGGCGTTCTCGGCGGCCAGCTGCGCCGCGTGCGTGGCCACCTGCGCCAGCTCGATGCGCTGACGCTGCAGGGCTTCATTCTCGCTGCGGATGAGGCTGGCGGCGTTGATCCATTCATCGACCTGCTGCACCAGGTCGCGCGGCGCCATGACGGCGCGCTGGAAGGGATACAGCGCCACCGAGACGGCGCGCCGCACCGGTTCGAGCACGCGCAGCTGGGAATCCACGATCAACAGGGCCAGCGCCAGGATGACCAGCACGGCCAGCCGCACCTCGGCCGGCGGGCCGCGCCGAAACAGCGGAGGGGTCGCTTGTCGTTGCATGGATAATCAGCCCGGGCCTGCCGGCCCGCAGCTGCTTCGCGGGCCGGGCCGGCCTGCTGCGTGCAGGCCGCCGGGCCGCGAGACAGGCTCAGTCGTTGATGAAGATGGCGCCGAGTTTCTCAAGATGCTCAAGCGCTTCGCCGCAGCCGCGCACCACGCAGGTCAAGGGGTCGTCCGCCACCACCACCGGCAGGCCGGTTTCTTCCTGCAGCAGGCGATCCAGGTCGCGCAGCAGCGCGCCACCGCCGGTCAGGGCGATGCCCTTGTCGGTGATGTCGGCGCCCAGCTCGGGCGGCGTCTGTTCGAGCGCGATCTTGACGGCCGAGACGATCTGGTTGAGCGGATCGGTAAGCGATTCGAGGATCTCGTTGGACGAGACCGTGAAGCTGCGCGGCACGCCTTCGGCCAGGTTGCGGCCCTTGACCTCGATTTCGCGCACTTCGGAGCCGGGGAACGCCGAGCCGATTTCCTTCTTGATGAGTTCGGCGGTGGGCTCGCCGATCAGCATGCCGTAATTGCGGCGGATGTAGTTGACGATGGCCTCGTCGAACTTGTCGCCGCCGACGCGGACCGACCCCTTGTACACCATGCCGCCCAGCGAGATGACGGCCACTTCGGTCGTGCCGCCGCCGATGTCGACCACCATGGAGCCGCTGGCGTCCGAGACGGCCAGGCCGGCGCCGATGGCCGCGGCCATGGGCTCTTCGATAAGGTAGACGTGGGAGGCGCCGGCGCCCAGCGCCGACTCGCGGATGGCGCGCCGCTCGACCTGGGTCGAGCCGCACGGCACGCAGACGATGATGCGCGGGCTGGGAGCCAGCATATTGCGCGGGTGCACCATGCGGATGAACTGCTTGAGCATCTGCTCGGTGACGGTGAAGTCGGCGATCACGCCATCCTTCATGGGGCGGATGGCTTCGATGTTGCCGGGAACGCGGCCCAGCATCTGCTTGGCCTCGTGGCCGACGGCCTGGATGATTTTCTTGCCATTGGGCCCGCCTTCGTGGCGGATGGCGACGACCGAGGGTTCATCCAGCACGATGCCCTTGCCGCGGACGTAGATCAGCGTATTGGCGGTACCGAGGTCGATCGCCATATCGCTGGAAAAGTAACTGCGCAGGAATCCGAACATGGGAGCTCAGCTAGATTCAGGAGTGGGGAGGCATGCTGCGGGAACGCCGACGCCGCCTCGACTGACAGGAGGCTGGCCCGACCGCAACGATTAAACCGTGAATCATAACTTATAATTTCCCCGGAAATAGCGCATAAATGCGGCCTATTCAAGCTTTGTAACGCCTTCGGCCTGTGCATACTGCCAGGTTCCCTTCCTCCGCTACGCCCTCGATTTTTTCCGGTATTCCCCATGGCGCTCAACGAACAAGACGTGGCCCGCATCGCCCGGCTGGCCCGCATCGAACTGACCCCCGACCAGCGTGGCCGGGCCCAGGCCGAACTCAACGGCATCCTGCACCTCATCGAGCGCTTGCAGGCGGTCGATACGCAGGGCGTCGAGCCGCTCGCGCACCCCTTGTCGGCCCACGAGGACATCACCCTGCGCCTGCGCGAGGACGCCGTCAGCGAGCAGGCCACCGAGGCGCGCCGCGCCGAACTGCTGGCCAACGCCCCCGAATCGGCCGACGGCCTGTTCCTGGTCCCGAAAGTAATCGAATAGTCATGACCCAATCCGCCCTGCATACCGAATTCGGCGGCATCGCCGCCCTGCGCGACGCCCTGGCCCAACGCCGGGTCAGCGCGGTCGAGCTGGCGCAAAGCGGCCTGGAGGCCGCCCAGGCCGCCAGCGGCCTGAACGCCTTCCTGCACATCGACCCCGACCTCACGCTGGCGCAGGCCCGCGCCGCCGACGCCGCCCTGGCCGCCGGCACGGCCGGCCCGCTGGCGGGCATCCCCATCGCCCACAAGGACGCCTTCGTCACCCGCGGCTGGCGCACCACCGCCGGCAGCAAGATGCTGGCCGGCTATGCCAGCCCGTTCGACGCCACCGTGGTCGAGCGCCTGGCCGAAGCCGGCGCGGTGTCGCTGGGCAAGCTGAACTGCGACGAGTTCGCCATGGGCTCCGGCAACGAAAACTCGGCCTACGGCCCGGTGCGCAACCCCTGGGACGCCCAGGCGGTGCCCGGCGGCTCGTCGGGCGGCTCGGCCGCCGCGGTGGCCGCCCGCCTGGTGGCCGCGGCCACCGGCACCGACACCGGCGGCTCGGTGCGCCAGCCTGCCGCCCTGTGCGGCGTCAGCGGCATCAAGCCCACCTACGGCACGGTGTCGCGCTACGGCATGATCGCCTTCGGCTCCAGCCTGGACCAGGCCGGCCCGCTGGCGCCCAGCAGCCGCGACCTGCTTGAACTGCTGGACGTCATGACCGGCTTCGATCCGCGCGACGCCACCAGCCTGCAGGCCTGCGACGGCCAGGCCAACGAAAGCGGCCGCGTGCGCCGCGGCTACGACGCCGCCCAGGCCGGCTACGACGCGGCCGGCAGCCAGCCGCTCGAGGGCCTGCGCATCGGCGTGCCCCAGGAATACTTCGGCGCGGGCCTGGCCCCCGACGTGGCCGCCGCGGTCGAGGCCGCCCTGGCGCAGTTCGAACAGCTGGGCGCGGTGCGCGTGCCCGTGTCGCTGCCGCGCACCGAGCTGGCCATCCCCGCCTACTACGTCATCGCGCCCGCCGAGGCCTCGAGCAACCTGGCGCGCTACGACGGCGTGCGCTACGGTCACCGCGCCGCCCAGTATGGCGATCTCAACGAGATGATCAGCCGCTCGCGCGCCGAAGGCTTCGGCGACGAGGTCAAGCGCCGCATCCTGATCGGCACCTACGTGCTGTCGCACGGCTACTACGACGCCTACTACCTGCAGGCGCAGCGCCTGCGCCGCCTGATCGCGCAGGACTTCCAGCGCGCCTTCGCCGGCCAGTGCGATGTCATCATGGGGCCGGTGTCGCCCACCGTCGCCAAGAACATCGGCGACAACCGCGACGACCCGACCGCCGACTGGCTGGCCGACGTCTACACGCTGGGCGTCAGCCTGGCCGGCCTGCCGGCCATGTCCGTGCCCTGCGGTTTCGGCGGCCCGGACGGCCGCCGGCCCGTCGGGCTGCAGATCATCGGCAATTACTTCGACGAAGGCCGCTTGCTGGCCTTGGCCGACCGCTATCAACAAGTCACCGACTGGCACCAGCGCGCGCCGGTCCAGCAGGACGCCTGACCATGAACTGGGAAATCGTCATCGGCCTGGAAACGCACACCCAGCTTTCCACCGACTCCAAGATCTTTTCGGGTAGCAGCACGCGCTTTGGCGCCGCCCCCAACACGCAGGCCAACGCGGTCGACCTGGCGCTGCCCGGCAGCCTGCCGGTCATGAACCGCGGCGCCGCCGAACGCGCCATCCTGTTCGGCCTGGCCGTCGGCGGCAAGGTCGCGCCGCGCTCGGTCTTCGCCCGCAAGAACTACTTCTACCCCGACCTGCCCAAGGGCTACCAGATCAGCCAGTACGAGCTGCCGGTGGTCGAGGGCGGCACGATCTCGTTTTTCGTCGGCGAGGAAGAAAAAACCGTCAACCTGACGCGCGCCCACCTGGAAGAGGACGCCGGCAAGTCGCTGCACGACGAATTCAGCCTGGCCAGCGGCGCGCCGGCCAGCGGCATCGACCTCAACCGTGCCGGCACCCCCTTGCTGGAAATCGTCACCGAGCCCGAAATGCGCTCGGCCGCCGAGGCCGTGGCCTATGCGCGCGCCCTGCACAGCCTGGTGGTCTGGCTGGGCATCTGCGACGGCAACATGCAGGAAGGCTCCTTCCGCTGCGACGCCAACGTCTCGGTGCGCCCGGTGGGCCAGAAGGAATTCGGCACCCGCACCGAAATCAAGAACGTCAACTCGTTCCGCTTCCTGGAGCGCGCCATCCTGTTCGAGGCGCGTCGCCAGATCGAGCTGATCGAGGATGGCGGCACCGTGGTGCAGGAAACCCGCCTGTACGACGCCGACCGCGACGAAACCCGCAGCATGCGCAGCAAGGAAGACGCGCACGACTACCGCTACTTCCCGGACCCCGACCTGCCGCCGCTGGTCATCGGCCAGGACTGGGTCGACGCGGTGCGCGCCGGCATGCCCGAACTGCCGGCCGCCCAGCGCGCCCGCTTCGAGGCCGACTACGGGCTGCCCGCCTACGATGCCGCCCAGTTGACCGTCAGCCGCGCCATGGCCGGCTACTTCGAGGCGGTGGCGCGCGCCCTGCCGGCCGGCCAGGCCAAGCTGGCCGCCAACTGGATCATGGGCGAAGTGGCGGCCACCCTGAACCGCGAAGAGAAGGACATCGACGCCGCGCCCGTATCGGCGGCCGCCCTGGCGGGCCTGATCAACCGCATCATCGACGGCACGATTTCCAACAAGATCGCCCGCGACGTATTCGCCGCCATGTGGGCGGGCGAGAACGGCGGCGACGCGGACGCCATCATCGAAGCGCGCGGCCTCAAGCAGATCAGCGACAGCGGCGCCATCGGCGCGATGATCGACGAAGTCCTGGCGGCCAACCCCGCCATCGTCGAGGAATACCGGGCCGGCAAGCAGAAAGCGTTCAACTCGCTGGTCGGCCAGATCATGAAGGCCGCCAAGGGCAAGGCCAACCCGCAGCAGGTCAACGAACTGCTGAAGGAAAAACTGGGCTGACCCCTCGGGAGCCTGTCCCCGCGGGAACAGGCTCCCACCCCTACACCCCGTACTTGCTCCGGTACGCCTGCACCGCCTCGCGGTGCTGGGCGAATTGGGCGTCGTCCTGCAGCAGGGTCATGATGTCGGCCAGGGAGGCGATGCTGACCACCGGGACACCGTAGGTGCGCGCCACGTCCTGCACGGCGGAATGCGGCGACAGGGCGTCGTCGGGGCCGGCGCGTTCCATGCGGTCCAGGGCGATCAGCACCGCGGCGGGCTCGGCGCCGGCGGCGCGGATGATCTCGACCGATTCGCGCACCGAGGTGCCGGCGGTGATGACGTCGTCGATGATGACGACCTTGCCCGTCAGCGGCGCGCCCACCAGGGTGCCGCCTTCGCCATGGTCCTTGGCTTCCTTGCGGTTGAACGCGAACGGCACGTCGCGCCCGGCCATGGCGGCGTGCCCGGCCAGCGCCACCGACGTGGCGGTAGCCAGCGGGATACCCTTGTAGGCCGGGCCGAACAGCATATCGAACGCCACGCCGGAATCGAGCAACGCCTGCGCGTAGAAGCCGGCCAGCGCGCCGACCGAGCGGCCCGAGTTGAACAGGCCGGCATTGAAGAAATAAGGACTGATACGGCCGGACTTGACCTTGAAGCTGCCGAAACGCAGCACGCCCTCGTCGAGGGCAAAACGGACAAAATCAGCGGCAGTGGAGGCGGAGGCGGACATACGTGCGATGGGCGAAATGGCAAACCCCGCCATTATCCGCGAATCGGCCTGGCGGCGCAGCGGCGCCGCGCCTCGGTTAAAGTTTCATTCTTGCGCCGGCCCGCAAGGGGCCGCGATGACCGATTCAGGAGCCAGCCTTGCTGCGTATCACCTCGCTCAACCTCAACGGTATCCGTTCCGCCTTCCGCAAGGGCCTGCAGCCCTGGATGACCGCCCACAACGCCGATGTGCTGTGCCTGCAGGAGATCAAGGTCTCGCATGACGACCTGACCGACGACCTGCGTCACCCGCCCGGCTATACGGGCCACTTCCACCACGCCGAGAAAAAGGGCTACAGCGGCGTGGGCATGTACCTGCGCGCCAGCGCCGAGCGCGTGGTGGCCGGCTTCGATTGCGAGGAGTTCGACGCGGAAGGCCGCATCCTGCGCGCCGACTGGAAGGACCTGTCGGTCATCAGCGCCTACCTGCCCTCGGGTTCGAGCGGCGACGAGCGCCAGCAGGCCAAGTACCGCTTCCTGGACCAGTTCGGCCCGTGGCTGGACGGCCTGATGGCCGAGCACAGGAAGACCGGACGCGAATTCGTCATCTGCGGCGACTGGAACATCGCCCACAAGGAAATCGACCTGAAGAACTGGAAGGGCAACCAGAAGAACTCGGGCTTCCTGCCCGAAGAGCGCGCCTGGCTGACCGAAGTCTTCGACCGGCGCGGTTTCGTCGACGTCTTCCGCAAGCTGGACGAGCGGGCCGACCAGTACACCTGGTGGAGCAATCGCGGCCAGGCCTGGGCCAAGAACGTAGGGTGGCGCATCGACTACCAGATCGCCACCCCCGGCATTGCCGAACGCGCGCGCGCCACTTCCATCTACAAGGACGAGCGGTTTTCCGACCACGCCCCGTTGACGGTGGACTACGACATCGCGCTGTAACACGGTTGTGATGCGTAAAGGCCTCAAAAAATAAAGGGGACGCATAAAGGCGAAAATTTCTTCGCCGGCCAGGGCGGAGCCCGCAATGCGCATGCTGCGACGCCGCAAATAGTCATCCCGCCCTGGCGACTGGCGCGGAAAATAAATGGGGACATAACTTAAAAGCCCCATTTCATGCGCTTCTCCGAGAATTCCGGCCTGCGGATGCCGGGATGCGGGCCATTCCTCGCAATAATACGTCCCCAATAATATGGCCTGGTGGCAAGCCGCGCCAGCACTGGCTTTGCGCCCGATTTCGACTTTTCGTCTGACGAATTTTGGCCCACAATTGCGCACCAAAAGTGTGCAACCGCGCACCACTTTCTTACGCTTTTGCACCGCAACACAACGCGCTGCACCATCGCCATGCATTGCCAGGAGGCAGTATCTTGAAATTGCAGAGTCTGGACGACTTCCTGCGCCGGGTTGCCGCGCGCGATCCGCAACAAGCCGAGTTCATGCAGGCAGTCCAAGAGGTCATGCTGAGCCTCTGGCCCTTCATCGAGAAGCACCCGCACTACGCCGAACACGCCCTGCTGGAGCGCCTGGTCGAGCCCGAACGCGTGATCCAGTTCCGCGTCTGCTGGACCGATGACCAGGGCCGGGCCCAGGTCAACCGCGCCTTCCGCATCCAGCACAGCTCGGCCATCGGCCCCTTCAAGGGCGGCATGCGCTTCCACCCGACGGTCAATCTGTCGGTGCTGAAGTTCCTGGCTTTCGAACAAACCCTGAAGAACGCCCTGACCACCCTGCCCATGGGCGGCGGCAAGGGCGGCTCCGACTTCGACCCCAAGGGCAAGTCGGACGCCGAGGTGATGCGTTTCTGCCAGGCGCTGATGCTGGAACTGCACCGCCACCTGGGCCCGGACACCGACGTGCCCGCGGGCGATATCGGCGTGGGCGCGCGCGAGGTCGGCTTCATGGCCGGCATGATGAAAAAGCTGTCGAACTCGGCGGCCAGCGTATTCACCGGCAAGGGCCTGTGCTTCGGCGGCAGCCTGATCCGCCCGGAAGCCACCGGCTACGGCACGGTCTACTTCGCGCAGGAAATGCTGCAACGCGCCGGCCTGTCGTTCGACGGCATGCGCGTGTCGGTGTCGGGCTCGGGCAACGTGGCCCAGTACGCGATCGAGAAAGCCATGGCGCTGGGCGCCAAGGTCATCACGATCTCGGACTCGTGCGGCACGGTCATCGACGAGGCCGGCTTCACGCACGAGAAGCTGCTGGCCCTGATGCACATCAAGAATGACCTGCGCGGCCGCCTGGACGCCTACGCCAGCCAGTTCGGCCTGCGCTACGAAGCCGGCGTGCGCCCGTGGCACGTGCCGGTGGATGTCGCCCTGCCGTGCGCGACCCAGAACGAGCTGGACGAAAACGACGCCCGCACGCTGATCCGCAATGGCGTGAAGTGCGTGGCCGAAGGCGCCAACATGCCCGCCACCCTGGAGGCCGCCAAGGCTTTCATCGCGGCCGAAGTGCTGTACGCGCCGGGCAAGGCCAGCAACGCCGGCGGCGTCGCGGTGTCGGGCCTGGAAATGAGCCAGAACTCGGCCCGCCTGCCCTGGACGCGCGAGCAGGTCGACGCGCGGCTGCATGCCATCATGCGCGACATCCACGAAAACTGCGTGCGCCATGGCCACGGCGCGGGCAACTACGTCAACTATGTGGATGGCGCCAACATCGCCGGCTTCGTCAAGGTCGCCGACGCCATGCGCCAGCAAGGCCTGTACTGATGCGAGGCGGCGCCGCCGCGCCCCGGCGCGGCGGCATCAATGCCAGTCGCCGCGGTATACGAACTTCGGCATCTGCCAATTGAACCGCAGCGCCAGCAGGCGAAACGCCAGCCCGACGACCAGCGCGACAGGCACCGATACGCTGGCGGACACGCCCTGGCCGTACATGGCCAGGTACAGGCCGCCGGTCACGGCCGAAACGCTGGCGTAGAGTTCGCTGCGAAACAGCAGCGGAATATCGTTGCACAGCACGTCGCGCAATACACCTCCGGCGCACCCGGTGATCATGCCGCTGACCAGCACGATGGTCAGCGGCATTTCCATTTGCTGGGCCACCTGGCAGCCGATGACGGTGAACGCCACCAGGCCGACGGCGTCCAGCAGCAGGAACAGGCTGCGCAGGCGCCGCAGCGCGCGCGCCCCCAGCGCCGTCAGCAGCGCGGCGCCGGCGGTCATCCACAGGTATTCGGGATGGGCCACCCAGCTCAGCGGATAATGGCCCAGCAGCACGTCGCGCAGCGACCCGCCGCCCAATGCGGTGACACAGGCGATCACGCAGACGCCGACCCAATCCATGTCGCGCCGGCCGGCGGCCAGCGCCGCCGTCATGGCCTCGGCCACGATGGCCACCAGGTAGAGCGAGTACAACAGCAGGACGGACGGATCTGGCGGCATGGCGGCGGCGCGGACGAAAAAATGGACAACGCTGGCATTGTATTGACAACGCCGCCGGCCGGATGGCCCGTACGGCCCGCTTGACTGCGATCAAGGCGGCCGGCGCGGCTTTGCGGGACAATGGACGCTCCATCCCGCCGGCACGCCCCGTGCGGGAACCAGGCCTCGACCACGACCAGGAGACGCCGCATGCAAGCCCAGACCGCCCCCATCCTGCTTGCCACCGACCTGAGCGCGCGCAGCGACCGCGCGCTGGACCGGGCCCTGATGCTCGCCGCGCAGGCGCAGACCAGCCTGGTCGCGCTGCACATCATGGAACCCACCAATACGCCGCTGACCACGCCGGTGTGGCGCCGGCTGAGCGCCGACCACAAGCAGCTGGCCGAACGCCGGCTGGCCGAGGACCTGGCCGATGCCCCCGTGCCGACCTCGGCGGTGGTGCGCAGCGGCGAAACCGTCCCGCTGATCCGCGAGACGGCCGAGCACTTCGGCTGCTCGCTGATCGTGACCGGCATCGCGCGCGAATCCACCCTCAGCCGCCTGCTGCTGGGCACCACGGTAGAGCGCCTGGCGCGCCAGGCCAGCCAGCCCGTGCTGGTGGTCAAGGCGCGGCCGCGCAAGCCGTACCGCGACGTGGTCGTGGCGACCGACTTCTCCGAGGGCTCGCGGCAGGCCCTGGTGGCCGCCCTGCAGGTGGCCGGCGACGCCCCGCTGACCCTGTTCCACGCCTATGACGTCCCGTTCGGCAAGGATGCGCCCGAAGACGCGGTGGTGCGCAGTTTCTACAACGACGCCGCCCAGAAGGCGCGCGCCTTCCTGGACGGCACGCCGGAACTGGCCGGACGCCCCGCGCCCGAGCTGGTGCTGGAAAGCGGCCAGCCCGAGACACTGCTGTCGGAATACGTGTTCAACCGCCGCTGCGACCTGGTGGTGACCGGCACGCACGGCCTGACCGGCATCCTGCGCACCGCCATCGGCAGCGTGGCCGAGAAACTGCTCGAAGCCCTGCCCTGCGACGTGCTGATCGTGCGGCAGTCCGGCTCGGACGGCGGCTGACCCGGGCAGGGGCGCCTGTCCCGCAGGGACAGGCGCCTATCCGCCGGCGTCCGCCGCGAAGCGCCGGAACTCCTCCTGCAGGAACTCCACCGCCACGCGCACCTTGGCCGAATTCTCCAGCCGCGACGGATAGACGGCCCAGATGTTGGCGTCCTGGCGCCACTGCGCCAGCAGGGGCACGAGCAGCCCGTCGCGCAGCAGCGGCGCGACGTCCCAGTGCGAGCGCAGCACGATGCCGCGTCCGTCCACCGCCCAGCGCACGGCGATCTCGCCGTTGTTGGCCGACAGCGGCCCGGTTACCTTGATGGCGCGGCTTTCGGCGCCGGCGCGCAGCGTCCAGACCCCGAACGGGTGATCGCGCTCCTTGATGACCAGGCAATCGTGGCCAGCCAGCTCCTCGGGCGTGCGAGGCGCCCCCCGGCGCGCCAGGTAGTCCGGCGCGGCGCACAGCAGGCGGTGATTGTCCGCCAGCCGCCGCGCGATCAGGTGAGGGGCGATATCGTCGCCCACCCGCACATCCAGGTCGAACCCCTCGCTGGCCACGTCGACCAGGCGGTCGAACACTTCCAGCCGCACCTGCAGCGCGGGAAAGCGCTCGACCAGGCGCGAGAGCATCGGGCCCACCACGTTGCGCCCGAAGCCGAAACTGCAGCTGACGCGCAGCAGGCCGCGCGGCACGGCGCGGGTGGCGGCCACCTCCTGCATGAGCTGGTCCACGTCGTCGAGCACCCGCTGCGCCCACAGGAAGACCCGCTCGCCTTCGCGCGTGACGCTGACCCTGCGGGTGGTACGGTGCAGCAGGCGCACGCCCAGCACGCCTTCCAGCACCCGCAGGCGCTTGCTGACGTAGGCGGTGGACACGCGCAGCTCCTCGGCCGCCGCGGCAAAGCTGGACAGGCGCGCCACGTGCAGGAATACGCGCAGGTCTTCGTTGGCCGGGATATTGTTCACGATTCGTTGACGATCAATTCACAATCAACTCATTGTAGTCATTCCGTCAACACCGGAAAATAGTAGGTATCGTTTTTTCCGTCGGAGCCCGCTCATGTCTTCCCAACGTACCTATCGCATCGCAGCCATCGCCGGGGACGGCATCGGGCGCGAAGTCATGCCCGAAGGACTGCGCGTGGTGCGCGCGGCCGCGCGCCGCTTCGGCCTGGACCTGGAAATCGTCGCCTTCGACTGGGCCCACTGCGACTACTACCGCGAGCATGGACAGATGATGCCCGACGACTGGAAAGCCCAGCTGTCCGGCATGGACGCGATCTACTTCGGCGCGGTGGGCTGGCCCGAAACCGTGCCCGACCACGTGTCGCTGTGGGGCTCGCTGCTGAAGTTCCGCCGCGAATTCGACCAATACATCAATCTGCGGCCGGTACGCCTGTTCGAGGGCGTGCCCTGCCCCCTGGCCGGCCGCCGGCCCGGCGACATCGACTACCTGGTGGTGCGCGAGAACACCGAGGGCGAGTACACGTCGGCGGGCGGCGTCATCTACGAAGGCACCGAGCGCGAAATCGTCATCCAGGAATCGGTGTACTCGCGCTATGGCGCCGACCGCGTGCTGCACTACGCCTACGCGCTGGCCGACAGCCGCCCACGGCGGCGCCTGACGGTCGCCACCAAATCGAACGGCATCGCCATCAGCATGCCGTGGTGGGACAAGCGCGCCGACGCCGTCGGCCAGCAATATCCCGGCGTGGCGGTGGACAAGCAGCACATCGACATCCTGTCGGCGCGCTTCGTGCTGCAGCCGGACCGCTTCGACGTGGTGGTGGCCTCCAACCTGTTCGGCGACATTCTCTCGGACCTGGGCCCGGCCACCACCGGCACCATCGGCCTGGCGCCCTCGGCCAACCTCAATCCCGAACGCAGGTTTCCGTCGCTGTTCGAGCCGGTGCACGGCTCGGCGCCGGACATCTACGGCCAGAACATCGCCAATCCGGTCGCCATGATCTGGTCCGGCGCCCTGATGCTGGACTTCCTGACCGAAGGCGCCGGCGCCGGGCGCGCCGCGCACGATGCCATCGTGGCGGCCATCGAACAGGTGCTGGCGCACGGGCCGCGCACGCGCGACCTGGGCGGCGCCGCCTCGACCGATGCCATGGGCGAGGCCATCGCCGCCCGGCTGGCCGGCTGAGGCCAGGCCGGCCGTGCGCGCCCGCGGCTAGGCGCCCACCAGCGCCGCCCGCGCGGCATCCACGGGGGCATCCCCTTCCATGATGACGATGCCGCCCTTGCCCGCCGCGGCCGTGGCGTGCGGCCCCGCCGGCTGGCGCAACGGCGCGATCATGGTGCCGGCGGCCTTGCCGTCCGCGCCGGTGCGGAAACTGGCCACCGGCGTCTTGACGCCGTTCAGATAGACGTTGTAGACGGTCCCGGATTTCAGGCCGAACAGGTTGACCTCCAGGGCGTCGACCAGACCCAGGTTGCGCAACACGACGAACCCGCGTCCTTGCTTGCCTACCGGCTTGAGCGCGATGTTGACCGGATCGCCATTGACGCGCGGCACGAGGTTCTGGTCGCCCTTGCCTTGCGCGACCACGCCCGACACGAAAGCCAGGGCCTGCGGCGCCTGGCCCACGGGCACGCGCTTGACGACCTTGTTGGTCGCCGTATCGATGACATCGAGCGCATCGCCGTTCTCCAGGCCGACGTAGACGCGGCTGCCGTCATCGGACGTCCAGATGCCGTGCGGCAACGCGCCGGTGGGAATGGTGGCGACCAGCTTGGCGGGCTTGCCGGTGGTGTACACCTTGACCGCGTTCTCCCCGCCGATGGTGACGTACGCATAGGTCTGGCCGGCCACCGGCGCGAAGGCGATGTGGTTGGTGATGAAGCCGGTGTCCATCACGCCGGTGACCTGCAGCGACTTCGTGTCGATGCGCGTCACCTTGCCCACATCCTTGTGGGTCATCCATATCTCGCTGTGGTCCGGCGTGATCTGCAGGAAGGGCGAAAACGGGCTGACGACGTCGATCTTCTTGATGATCTTGTGCGACTTGACGTCGATCACGTCCACCGACGGCGTGAAGCTGGACACCACGAAAGCCAGCTTGCCGTCCGGGTGGAAGATCACCATGCCCGGCCCCAGGTTGGTCTGGATGCGGCCGGTCTCCTTGAAGGTCTGGGGGTCGATGACGGAGATATAGTCTTCGCCGCGCACCACGACCCAGGCCTCCTTGCCGTCCATGGTGAAGAATCCTTCGTGCGGCGAACGTCCCAGGTAGGTGACGCCCTTGACCTTGTTGGTGGCCGTATCGATGAAGGTCGCCGAATTCGAGCCGTTGGAGACGACCAGCAAGGTCTTGTGGTCGGGCGAAAAGCCCATGCCATGCACGTTGATCTGGCCCTTGTACAGCGGCGAGAGCAGTTCCGGCCGTGCGTTGCCAAGGCGGATCTGGCCAAGCAGCGTATTGGTGGACGGGTCGACCACCGAGACTGTGTTGCTGTTCTGGTCGGCGGTATAGACGCGGTCGTGCGCGCTGGGCAGCGACCAGGCGGCGCCCGCGTGCAGGGTCAGCGCCGCCAGGGCGTAGAGGGGATAGGCTTTCTTCATGCGGATTTCACCTGTTTGCGTGTGCGGAATGGAAAGCCCCGGGGATGCAAGAACCCGACGGGCTGGGAGGCCTATTTGCCGGCCGCGGCGGCGTGGCGGTCCAGCCATGCCTGCATGACGCGGATTTCGTTCTGCTGCTCCGTGATGATCCCCAGCGCCAGGTTGCGCACCTCGGGATCCTCGGTGTAGAGCAGGACCGCCTTGGCCATGTCCACCGCGCCCTGGTGGTGCGGCATCATCATGGTCATGAAGTCATGGTTGGCCTCGCCGTTCATGGGCGCGCGCAGCATGCCCTCGTCCATGACCGCCATGGCGTCGTCCATCAACGCCGGAAATGGCTTGGCGGTGCTGGCGACAAAGACTGCGGGCGGCGCGGATGGGTCCGCGCCATGGTGGCCGCCGTGCGCGCTGGCGTACCCGCCGGCCAGGCACAGCAGCAGCGCGGCCACGGTGCGGCCGGCGCGCGCGGGAAACGGGCCTTTCAACGTGAGTTGCATGAACGTGCTCCAGAAAAAAAACGCGAAGGATCAAGCCTGGCGATCGCGCGCCGAAGGCCGCGATCCCTGTCCATCGTAGGGATGCCGCGCTATCGGCAGCATGGCTTTTGCATGACATTTGCGTCATGAACCGCGGGCATCGAATTGCTAACATGAACGCTCATCGGCGGAGCGTGCTATGGCTATCCTCGTCATCGAAGACGACCTCAAGACTGGCGACTACCTGAAGAAGGGCCTGCTGGAATCGGGCTATTCCGTGGATCTCGCCCGCAATGGCGTCGACGGCCTGTACCGGCTGCGCGAGCAGCGCTACGACGTGCTGGTTCTCGATGTCATGCTGCCGGGCAAGGACGGCTGGCAGGTCATCGAAGAGGTACGCAAGGACTCCGACGTGCCGGTCATCTTCCTGACCGCGCGCGACCATGTCGCCGACCGCATCAAGGGCCTGCGGCTGGGCGCCGATGACTACCTGGTCAAGCCGTTCTCGTTCGCCGAGCTGGTGCTGCGCATCCAGACGATGCTGCGCCGCGGGGCGGCGCGCGCGGCCGAGACGCTCCAGGTCGCCGACCTGCGGCTGGACCCGGTGCGGCGCAAGGTAAGCCGCGGCGGCGCCAACATCGTCCTCACCAACAAGGAGTTCATGCTCCTGCACCTGCTCATCAGAAGGCATGGCGAGGCCCTGTCGCGCACCATCATCGCCTCCGAAGTCTGGGACATGAACTTCGACAGCGACACCAACGTGGTGGACGTGGCCATCAAGCGCCTGCGCGCCAAGGTCGACGCGCCCTTTCCGCGCAAGCTGATCCAGACGGTGCGCGGCATCGGCTATGCCCTGGCGGAGCAGCCTTGAAGCGCTGGCCGCTGGATTCGCTCACGGTACGCACCGCGCTGTCGTTCGCCGTGGTGTCCTGCCTGGTCGTGTCCGGGCTGGGCCTGTACCTGTATTCCTCCGTCAGGCAGGCGCTGGAAACGCGCGCGGACTACACCCTGGTCGGCCGGGTCGAGCGCTTTCGCAACATGCTGCACGACCTGTACAACATCCGGCAGATGGAGCAGCGTCCCGCGCTGTTCGAGAGCATGCTCGGCAACGAGCGGGACGTGCGCATCTTCCGCCGCCTGGGCGAAGCCCCTTTCATCGCCGTCAATCCCGACGGCATGGTCCCGCCGCCGATGACGCCGGTGCCGGTGGGCCGGGATATCACCATCGAGTCGCTGCACAGCGGGGAGCGCCCGGACGGCGTGCGGGTGCGATGGGTGTCGGCCCTGGCGGAGATCGGCGAGGATGGCGGCACGGTCGAAGTCACGGCCGCCTACGTGATGAAGCAGGAGTCGAACATGCTGTCGGCATACCTGCTGCGCGTGGTCGTCGCCATCGTCCTGACCATCCTGCTGACGGCGTTGATCGGCTTCGCGCTGCTGGTTCGCGGGTTCAGGCCGCTGGCGGCGATGAGCGCCCGCGCCACCGAGATCTCGCCGGCCAACCTGGCCGCGCGCCTGCCGGAGCGCGACGCGCCGGCGGAGCTGCGCGGCCTGGCGCGCAAGTTCAACGCCATGCTGGACCGCCTGCAAGCGGGCTACGAACACCTGTCGCAATTCTCGGCCGATCTCGCGCACGAGATCCGCACGCCGGTCAATGTGCTGATGGGGCAGACCCAGGTCGCCTTGCGCCAGCCGCGCGGCACCGAGGAATACGAGCTGTTGCTGGAGTCCAATCTGGAGGAGCTGGGCCGCCTGGCGCATATCGTCGAGAACATCCTGTTCCTGTCGCGCGCCAACCACGACGGCGCGGCCGTCGAGTACGCCTGGCTGGCGCAATCGGCCGAACTGGAGAAGATTGCCGAATACTTCGAAGGGCTGGCGCAGGAACGCGGCATGCGCTTTGCCATCGAGGCCAGCGGCCGATGCCGGGCCAATCCCATCATGTGGCGGCGCGCCGTCAACAACCTGGTGGTCAACGCCGTGCGCTACGGGCATCCGGGCAGCTGCATCCTGCTTGGCGCCAGCGCCGATGCCAACGGCGCGACGGTCGTGGTGGAGAACGTGGGCGCGCCGGTCTCGCAGGAGGAGGCCAACCGGATGTTCGGCCGCTTCTACCGCAGCGACAGATCCCGCACCGCCAGCACGGAATCGAACGGCCTGGGCCTGGCCATCGTCAGCGCCATCATGGGCATGCATGGCGGCAGCGCCAGCGCCACCGCGCTCGACGACGGACGCATCCGCTTTACGCTACGTTTTCCGCCGGGCCCGGCCGCCACCGGCTGAAGCCGGCGCCGCCTCGGATTCGCGCAGCAAGGTCCAGAGGCGGTCGATGGCATCCGGATAATTCGAATGCGTATTGCGGTACAGGCCCAGTTGCAGCGTCACGGGCTGCAGGTACTCCTCGCGCGCCTCGAGCATGACCAGCGCGCCGGCCTTCACTTCCCGCTCGACCAGGCTCAATGGCAGCCAGGCCATGCCCAGCCCCGCCAGGACCATCTCCTTGACCCCGGCGAGAAACACCGATTCGTGGACGATCTCGACCTTGCAGTGCTGCAGCAGCGCCGTGAACGACTGCTCGTACATGACCCGCCCCAGGAAGCTGTCGGGCGGAAACGCCAGCAGGCTCAGCGGCTTGCCGCGCCGCGGGGCATGCAAGGCCCGGCCATTCCTGGCAGGCGCGCTCAAGGGCACCAGGACCTCCTGGCCTGCCGGCAGGCGCAAGGACGCGGGCACCAGCCGGTACAGCGCATCGTTCCTCTCCTCCATGCACAACAGCAGGTCGGCCTCGCCGCGCAGGAACAGCGCCACGCAATCGTCGCGGTTCTCCGAGCGCACGCTGAACTCGATGCGCGGACTGTCCTGCTCGCCGAGCAGGGTCAACAGGGCTGGCAGCCGCGACATGGTCAGGGAGTGCTGGGTCGCCAGCACGAGGCGCGCCAGGCCGTTCTGCTCGGATTGCATGCGCGTGCGCAGCTGGGCCATGTCGCGCAGCAGCATGCGAAAGCCCGGGATGTGGCGCTGCGCGACAGGCGTCAGGCGCAGCGTGGGACTGCGCCTGTCTATCAGCTCCAGGCCCAGCCAGCCTTCCAGCTGCTGTATGCGGCGCGAGAAGGCCGGCTGCGTGACGTTGCGCAGTGCCGCGGCCCGGGAGAACGTCCCCGCGTCGACCAGGGTCAGGAAGTCTTCTATCCACAGTTGTTTCATCGCATGGCCTTTCGTGTGCGCCGACCCGTTATGCAAAAAAAGTATGCGGCGCTAAGAACATAGCATTGGGCAGCGCGGCGGGCCCATGCCTAAGATGATCAGCACTGTTCGTCCCGCACTGTCCATCCCGGAGCCAAAGATGCTACATCTTGCCAAGTTTCCCCGCATAAAACTCGGGCACTTCCCCACCCCGCTCGAATTCATGCCCAACCTGACCCGCCACCTGGGCGGACCGAACCTCTACATCAAGCGCGACGACTGCACCGGCCTGGCCACTGGCGGCAACAAGACGCGCAAACTGGAGTTCCTGGTGGCCCAGGCGGTTGCGCAAGGGGCGGATACGCTGATCACCCAGGGCGCCGTCCAGTCCAACCACGCGCGCCAGACCGCCGCGGCCGCCGCGCGCGTCGGCATGAAGTGCAAGATCCTCCTGGAAGAACGCGTCCCGCATCCCGACGATGACTACTCCCATTCCGGCAACGTCATGCTCGACGGCCTGATGGACGGCGAGATCGTCGCGCGCCTGCCCGCCGGCACCGACATGCAGCAGGCCATGGAAGACCTGGCCCGCGAACTGGCCGGGCGCGGCAGCAAGCCCTACGTCATCGCCGGCGGCGGTTCGACCCCGGTCGGCGCGCTGGGATACGTGGCCTGCGCGCAGGAACTGCTGCACCAGTCCTTCGAAACCGGGCTGCGCATCGACCATGTCGTGCACGCGACCGGCAGCGCCGGCACGCAGGCCGGGCTGGTGGTCGGGCTGCGCGCGGGCAACAGCGGCGTTCCGGTCTACGGCATCAGCGTGCGGGCGCCCAAGCCCAAGCAGGAAGAGAACGTCTGGAAGCTGGTGCAGTCCACGGTCGATTACATGGGCCTGCCCGCCAGCGCGGTGGAACGCGCCGACGTGGTGGCCAATTCCGACTACGTCGGCGAGGGATATGGCATCTCCACCGACGCGATGATCGAAGCGGTGCACATGACCGCCGCACTGGAAGCCATCCTGCTGGACCCCGTCTACTCGGGCAAAGGCATGGCCGGCCTGATCGGGCTGATCCGATCGGGTCATTTCAAGCAGGGCGAGAACGTAGTGTTCGTTCACACGGGAGGCGCAGTAGGCCTGTTCGGTTACCGCCGCGCATTCGAAGGCCTGCCTCCATTGGCCGCCTAGGCTGTCCGCCCGGACAGCCTGGCATTCAACACAGGGGCGCCATCTCCTGATCGCGGCCGGCAGAGCCGCAGGCGCCTCACAGGAGACAAGAAAATGAAGATACGTACGGTATTTCTTGCCGCGCTCGTCGGCGTCGCGGCAACCGCGCCTGTCCATGCCGAGGGCCGCCTCGACAAGATAAAGTCCTCGGGCACCATCACCATCGGGCATCGCGACGCCTCCATCCCGTTTTCATACCTGGACGACAAGCAGAAGCCGATCGGCTACTCGATGGAAATCTGCGAAAAGGCGGTCGACGCCATCAAGACCAAGCTGGGCATGGCGCAGATCAAGGTCAACCTGGTGCCGGTGACCTCGTCGACGCGCATCCCGCTGGTGGCCAACGGCACCGTGGACCTGGTCTGCGGCTCCGCCACCAATACCGTGGAGCGCCAGCAGCAGGTCGCGTTCGCGCCGACCACCTTCGTAACCGCGACGCGCTTCGCGGCCAAGAAATCGTCCAACCTCAAGAAGCTGGAAGACATGAAGGGCAAGACCGTGGTCTCCACGGCCGGCACCAGCAATATCCGCTGGCTGACGCAGGCCAACGAAAGCGATGGCCTGGACATGCGCATCATCCCCACCAAGGACCACCCCGCCGCCATGCTGACGGTCGCCAACGGCCGGGCCGCCGCGTTCTTCATGGACGATGTGCTGCTGGCAGGGCTGGTCGCGACCGAGCGCAAGCCGGACGAGTGGATGATCAGCGAGGACACCTACACGGTGGAGCCTTACGCGCTGATCCTGCCCAAGGATGATCCCGCGTTCAAGAAGGTGGTCGACGACACCGTGACCGGCATGATGCGCGATGGCAGCCTGGCAAAGCTGTACAAGAAGTGGTTCGAATCGCCGATTCCGCCGCGCAACGTCAACCTGCACCTGCCGATGAGCGCGGCGCTGCAGCGCGTCATCGCGAATCCGACCGATTCGGCGGACCCCGCCAACTATCGTTGAGCGCGGACCCGCGCACGGCGCGAGCGCGGGCCGGGGCCAGCCCCGCGACCCGCGCTCCCGGACGCGGCGAACGCGGCATTTGCCGCGTTCGCCGCGTCCGCCGTGCCGTCCCGCCTGCGCAGCCAGGATACAACCATGAACTACAACTGGAATTGGCATATTTTCCTTGAAATGTCGCCGACCGGCGGCATCTACCTGGGCACGCTGCTGACCGGCATGGCGTGGACGCTCGGCACCGCGGCGCTGGCCTGGATCCTGGCGCTGAGCATCGGCGTACTGGTCGGCGTGGCCCGCACGACACGGATGAAATGGGCCCGCGTCCTGGGCGCCGCCTACGTCGAGTTCTTCCGCAACATTCCGCTGCTGGTGCAGATGTTCCTCTGGTACTTCGTCGTGCCCGAGATCCTGCCGGTGCGGCTTGGCGATGCGATCAAGAGCATCCCGCCGCCATGGGGCATCTTCATCCCGGCGGTCCTGTGCCTGGGCTTCTACACCTCGTCGCGGGTAGCCGAGCAGGTGCGCGCCGGCATCGAGTCGCGTCCCGCCGGCCAGCGCATGGCGGCCACCGCGCTGGGCATGCGGCCAAGCCAGGTGTACCGGTACGTGCTGCTGCCCACCTCGTTTCGCATCATCCTCCCGCCGTTGACCTCCGAACTGCTCAACCTCATCAAGAACACCTCGGTGGCATTCACCATCGGCCTGCTGGAGCTGGTCGGCGCGGCCCGCTCGATGCAGGAATTCAGCTTTCAGGTTTTCGAGGCCTTCGCCGGCGCGACGCTTTGCTACTTCCTGCTCAACCTGATCGTGCTGCGCGCAATGCGATACATTGAAACGCGACTGGCCGTGCCGGGCTTCATGGGCCCTGCCTCCGTCACCACAAAACTGGCTCCGACATGAACGAATTCGACTTCGACGTCATAGGACGCTCTCTGGGATACCTGTTCCGCGACGGCATGGTGTTCACGCTCAAGCTGACGTTCCTGTCCACGGCCATGGGGCTGGCGCTGGGAACCCTGCTGGCGATGTGCCGCCTGTCGGGCATCAAACCGCTGAGCGCGGTCGCCGCCGCGTACGTGAACGGGCTGCGCGCCCTGCCGCTGATCCTGGTCATCTTCTGGTTCTACTTCCTGGTGCCCTACATAGGCGGCTGGCTGACCGGCGCCGGCAGGCCGCTGCAGGTGGGCGGCTTCACCTCGGCCCTCATTACCTTCACCCTGTTCGAGGCGGCGTATTTCTGCGAAATCATGCGCGCGGGCATCCAGTCCATTCCGCGCGGCCAGACTTCGGCCGCCTACGCCATCGGGCTCAATTACTGGCAGACGATGGCCTATGTGGTCCTGCCCCAGGCGCTGCGCAACATGGCGCCGGTCCTGCTCACCCAGACCATTGTGCTGTTCCAGGACACGTCGCTGGTCTATGTGCTGTCCCTGACCGACTTCCTGGGAGCGGGCATCAACGTCGCCCAGCGCGACAACCGGCTGGTCGAGATGTACCTCTTCGTCGCGGCGGTGTACTTCGTCATGAGCTTCGCGGCATCGCGATTCGTGCACTACCTGCAGCAACGCAACACTATGGCCGCGTAAGCGCGGCGCGGAACAGGACGTCCCATGATAGAAATCAAGAATGTCAGCAAGTGGTATGGCGCGACGCAGGTGCTCAATGACTGCGTAACCAGCGTGGCCAGCGGCGAAGTCGTGGTCGTCTGCGGCCCTTCGGGCTCGGGCAAATCGACGCTCATCAAGACCGTCAACGGGCTGGAAGTCTTCCAGAAGGGCGAGATCACCGTCGACGGCGTTTCGGTGGGCGCGCCCGATACCGACCTGCCCCGCTTGCGCACCCGCATCGGCATGGTGTTCCAGGGGTTCGAGCTGTTTCCCCATCTTTCGGTCATGCGGAACCTGATGCTGGCCCAGGTGAAAGTGCTCAAGCGTTCCGAGGACGAGGCGCGCGCGCACGCCGTCGCCTTGCTCGAACGCGTCGGCCTGCAGGCGCACCAGCACAAGTATCCCGGCCAGCTGTCCGGCGGGCAGCAGCAGCGGGTCGCCATCGCCCGCGCGCTGGCCATGCAGCCCATCGCCATGCTGTTCGACGAGCCCACCTCGGCCCTGGACCCGGAAATGGTCAACGAAGTGCTCGACGTGATGATCGACCTGGCGCGCGAGGGCATGACCATGATGGTGGTGACGCACGAAATGGGGTTTGCCCGCAAGGTCGCCGACCGCGTCATCTTCATGGACGCCGGCAGCATCGTCGAAGACTGCCGCAATGAAGACTTCTTCCAGAACATGGAGCAACGCTCCGCGCGGGCGCGGCAGTTCCTGTCGAAGATCATTTCCCACTGACCGCCATGACTAGCGACGACGACAAGCAATTCGAGGGGCGCTTCCTGGGCGTGCTGGGCGGCATGGGGCCGATGGCCGGCGCCAGCTTCATGCAACGGCTGGTGGCGCTGACCGAGGCCGCCTGCGACCAGCAGCATGTGCCGGCCATCCTGTGGAACGACCCGCGCGTGCCGGACCGGCCCGCCGGGCAAGCCGGACTGGGCGCCGACCCGCTGCCCTGGATGCGCCACGGCATGCGGCGGCTGGAGCAGGCCGGCGCCGCGGCGATCGCCATCCCCTGCAATACCGCTCACGTCTGGTATCCGCAACTGGCGCAAGCAGCGGCCGTGCCCGTCCTGCATATCGTGCAGGCGGTGCTGGACGATCTGCGGCGCCAGGGCATCCATGCGGGCCGCATCGGCCTGCTGGCCACCGCCACGACGCTGCGCCTGGGCCTGTACCAGCACGAAATGCAGGCGCAAGGCTACGAACCGGTCGTGCCGCCTGCCGGGCTGATAGATGGCCTGTGCGCGCAATCGATACGCCTGGTCAAGCAGAACCTGCTGCCGCAGGCATTGCCGCCGGCGCTGGCGTGCGTCGACAGCCTGCGCGCCATGGGCGTGGACGCCATCGTGCTGGGGTGCACGGAGTTGCCGCTGGCGCTGCCGCACGCGTTGCGCGCGGAACTGGGCGTCGCGATGACCGACTCGATCGACGCGCTGGCGCTGGCCGGACTGGCCTGGTATCGGGGCGGCGGCTGAAGGTCCGCCCGCCGGACTGCCGGGCGGGGCGCGCTCGCGGGCGCCCCGCCGCCGCATCAGAAGATGTGGCGAATCCCCACCGCGGCGCCGATCTGCTTGTCGTCGCCCTGGATTTCGCCGGTGGCGGCGTCCTTGACCTTGTTGTAGTCGATGGTACCGTATACCTGCGTGCGCTTGGACAGCGCGTACTCGGCCACGCCGACCAGCGCGTAGCGCTTGCCCTTGTCGCCTTCCTCGACCAGGTTCTTGCTGGTGTCGTAGTACGCGGCGCCCGTCAACGCCCAGCGCGGCGTGGCCTGCCAGGTCACGCCGGCGAAGTAGCCGTTGTCCTTGCGCTCCAGGCCGTTGTCCGGCAGGCTGGTATTGCCCATCACGGCATTGACGAAGCCGGTTTCATCGCGGCCGTTGAAGTAGCCGATGAATACCTTGGCGGTTTCGAACTTGTACGAGGCGTTGAGGTTCCAGACGCGCTGTTCGTAGTCGGAGTTGCTGGCCGAGTGCGTCAGCATGTAGCCGCCGCCGATCGAGAACGGGCCGGTCGTATAGGCCAGCGTGCCGCCATACTGTTCGCCCAGCTTGTGGTCCTCGAAGCTGTCGCTGAACGCATACGACAGGATCACGTCGAACCCGGCCAGCTTGTCGTTGCGATAGCGCACCGAGTTGGAGCTGCGCGCGCGCGACATGGCCACCGGCAGCCACGAATTCTGCGCATAGTTGCCGACGGTCAGCGGATCGTAGGAGTCGGCCAGGATCGTGAACAGGGGCGTGTCCTGGCGACCCAGCGAGATCGCGCCGATCTCGCCGCCGTCCAGGCCGACGTAGGCGTGGCGGTTGAAGAAGCTGTCGGGATCGGAGCGCTCGCCGTTCTGGACGTTGAACCCGCTTTCCAGGCGGAAGAAGGCCTTCATGCCATCGCCCAGGTCTTCCACGCCGCGCAGGCCCCAGCGGCTGTTGGAGATGGCGCCGTTTTCCATCGACACGCGGCTGTTGCCGTTCTCGTTGCCCGTGCTCAGGTAGCGGACGCTGACATCGGCAATGCCGTACAGCGTGACGCTGGTTTCGGCCTGGGCCGCGCCCACGAACATGCCTGCCAGCGCGACGGCTGGGATCAGTCGCTTCATTTTCAGTCTCCTCTTTTTCGGACGTGAGTTGCCCGAATTGTTATCAGTACCGCCACTGCGGGCGGCTTGCGCGGGTAGCGCAAGGCCGTAACCTTAGCACCATCGCGACGCTCAGCGCGCGGTTTGGGCGTCCAGCTCGTCGATAACGTTGCGCCGCAGCCGCAGCAACCATAACCCGGGCAGCGCGATGAGGACGGTGACGATGAAAAAGCCCGGCCAATCCAGCCACTCGACCAGCACCGGCGTCAGCGGCCCGGCCAGGTAGGTGCGGCCCACCGCGGCCAGCGCCGACAGCAGCGCGAACTGCGTGGCCGAGAACTGCTGGCGGCACATCGCCATCAGCAGCGCCACGAAGGAGGCCGTGCCCAGGCCGCCGCACAGGTTCTCGACGCCGACCGCCAGGCCCATCAGGTAGAGGTTCTTGGGGCTGACGGCGATCAGCCAGTAGCCCAGGTTGGACACCGCCTGCAGCAGGCCGAACGCCATCAGCGAGCGGTACAGCCCCCAGCGGGTCATGATGGAGCCGCCGGCCAGCGCGCCGACGATGGTGGCGGCCAGGCCCAGCACCTTGTTGACGGTGCCGACCTCGGTGGCGCTGAAGCCGGCGCCGCGCAGCAGGAACGTGGTGGACAGCGCGCCGGCGAAGGCGTCGCCCAGCTTGTACAGGACGATCAGCAGCAGCATGTCGATGGCGCCGCGCCGGCTGAAGAACTCGCGAAAGGGTTCGATCACCGCCGCGCCGAGGTCGCGCGGCGGGTTGGCGGGCCGCTCGGGTTCGGGCGCCCATAGCGTGCCCAGCGCGCACGCCAGCATCAGCCCGCCCATCAGCACGTAGGTGTTGCCCCAGCCCAGCCAGCGATCGGCCACGATGAGCGCCAGGCCGCCGGAGACGATCATCGCCAGCCGGTAGCCCATGACCCGCATCGCGGCCCCGGCGCCGCGCTCTTCCTGGCGCAGCACATCGGTGCTGTAGGCGTCGAAGGCGATGTCCTGCGACGCCGACAGGAAGGCCACCAGCACCGCCATCAGGGCCAGCGGCAGCAGGGCCGAGCCCGGCGACAGCATGCCCATCACCATGATGGCGGCGGCCAGCAGCACCTGGGTCAGCAGCATCCAGCCGCGGCGCCGCCCCAGGAACGGCGGCACGTAGCGGTCGATGAGCGGGGCCCAGAGGAACTTCAGCGTATAGGCGGTGCCGGCCAGCGTCAGGAAGCCGATGCTCTGCAACGAGACGTTCTCGACCGTGGCCCACGCCTGCAGGGTGCCGCTGCTCAGCGCCAGCGGCAGGCCGCTGGCAAAGCCCAGCACCAGCAGCGGGGCCACGCGGCGGTTGGTATAGACCTTGGTGGTTTCGGTCGCGGCGGTAATGGCGGATCTCCCGTGGAACGACCGGTAGGCGCGCCGGTCCTGCTAGCGGATAGTAGCAATCCGCGCCGGCATCCGGATGTCAGGACGCAGCGAAACGATACAGTGCCAATGTGCTGCGCCAACTGGGGAATACGCGAATTTCCCGGCCCTCGTTGAACGTGGCGCGCTGCAGGATGCGTAGGCCCAGGGTGCCGGCCAAGTCCTCGAAATCACGCAGCGTGCAGAGGTGGATGTTGGGCGTGTTGTACCACTGGTACGGCATCTGGCCGGTCACGGGCATGCGGCCGCGCAGGATCGACCAGCCGTGCGGCCAGTACCCGAAGTTGGGAAACGACACCACGCCATGGCGCGCCACCCGCGCCATTTCGCGCAGGATGTGCTCGGTGCGGTGCATCGACTGCAGGGTCTGCGACAGCACCACGGTGTCGAACTGCTGGTCGTCGAACAGCGCCAGGCCGTCCTCCAGGTTCTGCTGGATGACCTCGACGCCGCGCTGCACGCAGGCGATCACGTAGTTGTCGTCGATCTCGACGCCGGCGCCGCGCACCTGGCGGTGATCGCGCAGGTACGCCAGCAGCGCGCCGTCGCCGCACCCCAGGTCCAGCACGCGCGAGCCGGGTTCGATCCAGGCGGCGATGCGCGCCAGGTCGGGCCGCAGGGCGGCGGGTTCGAAACGGGCCGAAACGGGGCTCATGCGGGATTTCCCTCCGGCGCGACGGCGCCGTTCAGGCCCAGTTCGCGCGCAATCCGTTCGTAGTAGCCGCGCACCACCGCGTGATAGCGCGCATCGTCCAGCAGGAAGGCGTCGTGGCCGTGCGGCGCGTCGATCTCGGCATAGGTGACCGGGCTGCCGTTCTTGAGCAGCGCGCGCACCATTTCGCGCGAACGCTCGGGCGGGAAGCGCCAGTCGGTCGAGAACGACACCAGCAGGAAGTCGGCCGTGGCCGGCGCCAGCGCGCGCGCCAGGTCGCCGCCGGTGGCGCGCGCCGGGTCGAAATAATCCAGCGCGCGGGTAATCAGCAAATAGGTATTGGCGTCGAAATAGCGCGAGAACTTCTCGCCCTGGTAGCGCAGGTAGGACTCGACCTCGAATTCGACGTCGTAGCCATAGCGATAGGCGCCGTCGGCGGCCGGCTCGCGGCGCGTGCGGCCGAATTTCTCGGCCATGTCGTCGTCGGACAGGTAGGTGATATGGCCGATCATGCGGGCCACCGACAGGCCGCGCCCCGGCACCGTCCCGTGCGCGTAGTAGTCGCCGCCGTGGAAATCAGGGTCGGTGATGATGGCGCGCCGCGCCACCTCGTTGAAACCGATGTTCTGCGCCGACAGGCGCGGCGTGCTGGCGACCACCACGCAATTGGCCACCCGCTGCGGGCAGGTGATGGCCCAGCTCAGGGCCTGCATGCCGCCCAGCGAACCGCCCATGACCGCGGCGAAGCGCTCGATGCCGAAATGGTCCGCCACGCGCGCCTGGGCGCGCACCCAGTCCTCCACGGTCAGGACCGGGAACGCGGCGCCCCAGGGGCGGCCGGTGGCCGGATTGATGCTGGCCGGCCCGGTCGAGCCGAAGCACGAGCCCAGGTTGTTGACGCCGATGACGAAGTAACGATTGGTGTCGACCGGCTTGCCGGGCCCCACCATGTTGTCCCACCAGCCGACATCCTTGGGATTGTCGGCGGACACGCCGGCCACGTGGTGCGAGGCATTGAGCGCGTGGCAGACCAGGACGGCGTTGGTGCGCTGCGCGTTGAGCGTGCCGTAGGTCTCGACGGCCAGCTCGTAGCCGTCGAGGGTCTGGCCGCTGGCCAGCGGCAGCGGCTCGTCGAAACGCAGGAATACGGGGGCAACGATGCCGGCGGAGCCAACGGCCGAGGGCGTGGCGGCGGCAGGGACGGCGGCCGTGGCAGGCAGCGCCGGATTCAGGACAGGACTGGTCATTCAGACCTCTTTAGCTGGATTTATAAGAGGCGCCCGCAAGCGGATCAGGCAAATCGGCGCCGAACAATGTGCGCAATTCTAGCACTGGCCGGAATCCGATGTTCGTGGCAGCATCGATATCTGCGATGCCTGCCGCGACGCGGCGTGTTTCCGGGACCTTCCGATGGCCCATATCTACCTGGACGAACTGCAGCACCTGGCCGCCGCCGCGCTGGCGGCGGCGGGCGCCAACCCCGAGATGGCCGAGAGCACGGCGCGCGCCCTGGTGCACGCCGACAGCCAGGGCCTGGTGGCGCAAGGCGTGGCGCGCGTGCCCGGTTACGCCGCCCACCTGCGCACAGGGCGCGCCAAGGGCGCCGCCCGCCCCAGGCTGGCGCGCGAGCACGGCGGCACGGCGCTGATAGACGCGGGCTCGGGCCTGGCCTATCCGGCCTGCGCCCTGGCGGCCGCGCAGGCCACCGAGCGGGCGCGCCAGCACGGCGTGGCGTTCGTGGCGGTGGTCAACAGCCATCATTTCGGCGCCGCCGCCTACCACCTGGAGGCCATCGCCGCCGCCGGCATGGTGGGCCTGGCCGTCGGCAACTCCCCGGCGGCCATGCCGGCCTGGGGCGGCCGGCGTCCGCTGCTGGGCACCAACCCGGTCGCCGCGGCCTTCCCGCGCCGCCGCGCCGCCCCGCTGGAAATCGACCTGACGCCGGCCGAAGCAACGCGCGGCCAGCTGATGATCGCCGCGCGCGACGGCGATCCCATTCCGGAAGGCTGGGCGCTGGATGCCGAAGGCCGGCCCACCACCGACCCGCGCGCCGGCCTGGCCGGCACCATACTGCCCGCCGCGGGCGCCAAGGGAACCATGCTGGCGCTGATCATCGAGCTGCTGGTGTGCAGTCTCTCCGGCGCGCAGTTCGGCTTCGAGACCGAATCGCTGTTCGACGACGAGGGCGGGCCGGCGCGGCTGGGCCAGGCCTTCCTGGCCATCGACCCGGCGGCGCTGGCCGGCACCGACACCTACCTGGAACGCGTGGAAACCCTCATCGAGGCCATGCTCCACGACGATGGCGTGCGCCTGCCCGGCGAACGCCGTACCGCGCTGCGCAAGCTGGCGCTGCAGCATGGCGTGGACATTCCCGACACGCTGCTGGCGCAATTGCGCGGCATGTGCGGCGCGGGCTGAGCCCTACTGGCGCGTGAACCACAGCAGGGCCGGCGCCAGCAGCAGGAACACCACGGTCGACACCAGCACCGCGCCCGCGGCGATATCGCCGACGTCGGTATAACGGCGCGCATACATGTAGCTGACCACGGCGCAGGGCATGGCCATCTGCAGGGCCAGGGCCCCGGCCAGCAAATCCGGCAGGCCGAGCAGCCACACCACCGCGTAGCCCGCCGCCAGTCCGACCGCCAGACGCAGCCCGGCCACCACCGCGCCGGCGCGCATGCCGTTGGCGGGAATCAGCGCCAGCGCGTGGCCCAGGCTCAGCAGCATCAGCGGCACCGTCACCGCCCCCAGCATGCGGCTGGTCGCGACCAGCCAGTCCGGCACCGGGATGTCCAGGGCGCGCAGGCTCACGGCGGCCACCGAAGCCAGCAGGACGGGGCTCTTCCAGCTGCCGGGCGTATTGGCGCCGGGCAGCATGCGCACGGCGATCGTGTGCGTCACGAATGAGTTGACCGCGAAGAACGCCACCGCCGCCGACAGCCCGGCGTCGCCGAATGCCAGCTGCGACACCGGCAGGCCGAGATTGCCGGCGTTGGGCACGAAGGCGGTGGGCAGCAAGGTGCGCACCGGCAGGCCGAACAGCCGCAGCAGGCCGGCGCACGCCAGCGCGCAGGCCAGCAGCGCCAGCAGCGAGGCGCCGGCGATGGCGAGCAGCGCGCGGTCGTCCAGTTGCGTGGTGACGAAGGTATGGAACACCAGCGCGGGGGTGGTCACCGTGGTGACCAGCATGGTGATGAACGTACCGCCGAAAGGGTACTCGCGCTTGGCCCAGTAGGCGCCGATTCCCGCGCACGCCAGCAGGGGCAGCAGCAGCACGACGGCGGACCAGTAGAACTGTACGACGGCAAGCATGGACGACGCTGGGCCTATTCAGGAATGGATAAGCGGCCTGATGCCGCCACGAATCGAGACTTGGCATGCCGGCGCGGCGCGCCGCATGATGGCCGGCCGCCCCTCATGGGCAGAGACGGGGTCCGTCATGCCGCAACGCACCATCCTCACCCCGCGCGAGCTGGACTGCCTGCACTGGTCGGCGCTGGGCAAGACCAGCTGGGAAACCGCCCGCATCCTGGGCATCGCCGCGCGCACGGTCGATTTCCACCTGGCCAATGCCTGCGCCAAGCTGGCTGTCGCCAACCGGCGCGCCGCGGTCGCCCGCGCCGTGCAATGCGGGCTGCTGCCCGCACTCACCGCCGCAGCTCCACCGCGCCGATGAATTCGCGCGCCCGCTCGGCGGGCAAGGTCTGGCGGGTGCCGGCGGCCACCGCCTCGATCAGCATGTCGTCGGTCACCCACACCCGCGCCAGCAGCCAGTCGTCGCGCTCGCCCGGCGGGGCATGGATTTCGATGTCGGCGCCCGGCGCCGGCAGCGGGTCGGGCGGCTGGGCTCCCAGGTTGGCGTACAGCGAGCGCGCCAGCGCCTCGCCCAGCGCACGCCGGCGCGCCGGGTCGGCCGCCACCTCGGGCGGCAGCGGCGCGTGGCCGATGGCGAATACCGCCTGCTCGACCCGCGCGGAGGTCAGCGAAAACCGCAACGGCACCTCGGCCAGGGCCAGATCGCGGGTGTCGGTCTGCACCCGGCCGGGGAAAGCCGCGCGCACGCGGCCATCGGCCACGTCGATCTCGCGCCAGTTGTAACTGGGCGAACAGGCGGCCAGCAGCAGCGCTGCGCAGCCGGCCTGCCACAGGATGCGCACGCGTTTCTTGAGCATGAAACGAAACAGCGTTGAAATCATGGGTGTATGGGTTCGCTATCGACCTGCAGAGGCCTGAAATTGTCGCCGATTTCATTTACGCCCGCCGCGGACGGCATCCGCCTGGCCAATTACGCCTGGCCAGCGGCCCCGGACGTGGCCGCGCCGCTGCCCGGCCCGGGCATGCCCAGCATATACCTGCTGCATGGGCTGAGCGAGCACGCCGGCCGCTACGAGCGCCTGGCCGGCTGGCTGGCCGCGCGCGGCTGGCGGGTGGGCGCGCACGATCACCGTGGCCACGGCCTGTCGGGCGGCCCCCCGGCCGGCCTGGCCCGGCCCGACGACCTGGTGCGCGACGCCACGCAGCGGCTGCTGGACTGGACCCGCGACTGCGGACGCCCGCCCATCCTGCTGGGCCACAGCCTGGGCGCGCTGGTGGCGGTGCGGGTGGCGCAACGGCAATGGGCGCCGCTGGCCGGCCTGGTGCTCAGTTCGCCGCCGTTTCGCCTGCGCATCCCGGCCTGGTCGCGCCCGGCGCTGACCTGGCTGGCGCGCCGCCAGCCCGAGCTGCGCGTGCCGCACGGGCTGGCACCGGCCTGCATTTCGCATGACCGCGCGGTCGTGGCCGCCTACCGGGCCGACCCGCTGGTGCGGCGCTGCATCACCGGGCGGCTGGCCCTGTTCATCGACCAGGCCAGCCAGGCCGCCCTGCGCGACGCGCCGCTGCTGCCATGCCGCACCCTGCTCCAGGTGGCCGGCGCCGACCGCATCGTCGCCCCGCAAGGCAGCCGCGCCTTCGCCGAGGCGGCGCCGCCCGCCCTGCTGACGCTGCGCTGGTATCCGGACGCCTGGCACGAGATTTTCAACGAAACGCCGGCCATCGCCGCCCCGGTCTATGCCGACCTGGACCGCTGGCTGGCCGGCGCCGCGACATCTTTATCCCGGGCCCCGATCAGGGCTACCTCGGCACGGACGGCCATCACCCCGTAAAATCCGCGATCCACCCGGAAAAAAGAAACGCCCGTGACCGATACCGCTGCCCAACGCCACCACCGCCTGCAAGCCCATGCCGACCTGCTGACGCAGACCCTGCGCGGCATCGAGAAGGAAGGCCTGCGCGTGGACCACCAGGGCGTGCTGGCCCGCACCGCCCACCCTGCCGGGCTGGGCGCGGCGCTGACCAACGAACACGTCACCACCGACTACTCGGAAGCGCTGCTCGAACTCATCACCGGCACCCATACCGACGTCGACAGCCTGCTGGGCGAACTGCGCGACATCCATCGCTACGTCTACGGCGTGCTCGAGGGCGAATACATCTGGAACCAGTCGATGCCGGCCACGCTGCCGCCCGAGGCCGACATCCCCATCGCCTGGTACGGCACCTCGAATACCGGCATGCTCAAGCACGTGTACCGGCGCGGCCTGGCCGAACGCTACGGCAAGACCATGCAATGCATCGCCGGGGTGCACTACAACTTCTCGCTGCCCGACGCGCTGTGGGACGTGCTCCAACCCGATGCGCCGACGCCGCAGGCGCGCCGCTCGCGCGGCTACATCTCGCTGATCCGCAACTTCACCCGCTATTCCTGGCTGCTGATGTACCTGTTCGGCTCGGCGCCGGCGCTGGCGCGCGAGTTCATGCGCGGACGCGACCACCTGCTCGAAACGCTCGACCCCTCCACGCTGTACCTGCCCTACGCCACCAGCCTGCGCATGAGCGACCTGGGCTACCAGAACAAGGCGCAGTCGCGCCTGAAGCTGTGCTACAACGACCTCGACACGTTCCTGGGCCGCCTCTACGAAGCGGTCACCGAACCCTGGCCGGCCTACCAGGCCATCGGCACGCGGCGCGACGGCCAGTGGATCCAGCTCAACACCAATGTGCTGCAGATCGAGAACGAGTACTACTCCAGCATTCGCCCCAAGCGCGCCACCGGCCGCTGCGAGCGCCCCATCACGGCCCTGGCCGAGCGCGGCGTGCAGTATGTCGAAGTGCGCTGCCTGGACATCGACCCGCTGGCGCCCGAAGGCATTTCCGCCGAAACCGCGCGCTTCGTCGATGCCTTCCTGCTGTTCTGTGCCACCTCGGACAGCCCGTTCTTTCCGGACAACGGCTACTGCCAGCGCAGCGCCGACAACTTCGCCGTCGTCGTCAAGGAGGGCCGCAAGCCGGGCCTGATGCTGGACCGCGAGGGCCAGGCCGTCAGCGTGCCGCAGTGGGGCCACGAGCTGCTCGACCAGATCGCGCCCTACGCCGCCCTGTACGACCAGGCGCTGGGCGGCGATGCCTACGCCGCTGCGCTGGCCGCCCAGCGCGCCAAGCTGGACCAGCCCGACCTGACCCCGTCGGCCCGGGTGCTGGCCGCCCTGCGCGAGGGCAACGTATCGTTTCACGACTATTCGCTGGACCTCAGCCGCCGCCACGCCGACGCGCTGCGCGCCCAGCCGCTGCCGGCCGAACGGACGCAGGCCTACACCGAGGCGGCGCGCCAGTCCGTCGCCGAGCAATTGCGCCTGGAGCAGTCCGATACGGTCGATTTCGACACCTACGTGGCGCATTACCACGCGGCCTTGAAAAACCCGCTGCCTTCGACGGCGTCCTGACAGGCGTATCGTTATGGCTGGGCCGGCGCCGCACGCCGGCCCGGCACCTTCCTACCGGAGGCACTATGTTTCGCCTTGCATTCCTGTTCGCGGCCGCCGCGCTGGCGACCGGCGCCGCCGCGGCCGAACCGGCGGTCCGCACGGTCGAGTCGGTCGACCTGGCCCGCTATGCCGGCAAATGGTACGAGATCGCCCACTTGCCCATGTTCTTCCAGCGCCAGTGCGTGGGCGACACCACCGCCGAATACACGCAGAACGCCGACGGCTCGCTGGCGGTGAACAACCGCTGCCGCACCAAGGACGGCAGCATCGACGCGGCCTCGGGCACCGCCACCGTGGTCGAGGGCAGCGGCAACGCCAAGCTGGAAGTCTCGTTCTTCAAGCCCTTCAAGGGCGCGTACTGGATCATCGGGCTGGATCCCGACTATCGCTGGGCGGTGGTCGGCTCGCCCGACCGCGACAACCTGTGGATCCTGTCGCGCAGGACGCAACTTGCGCCAGCCGACCTGCAGGATGCCCTGGCGGTAGCCAAGGCGCAGGGCTACGCGCTCGACGAGCTGCGCTACACCCCGCAACAGCGCTAGGCCCGCCGGCCATCCTCGCGCGGACCCGCCGCGTAGTCGCGGGCCAGCCGCACCACCGTCACGCCCGGCTTGAGCTGGCGCAAGGACGGCATGATCAGCGTACAGCGGTCATAGGGCGTGACGATGGGCCGGCCATCGGCCCAGCCGATCGGCGTTCCCGCCTGCTCCAGCGTTTCCAGGCCCTGCCAGGCCTGCGCGAAGCGCAGATCCATCGACGGTGCGACCACCGCGTCGGTCACCTCGAGCACGCGCTGCCCCGCCGCGGGCGGCGCCAGCCACCCGGCCGGCAGGTCGCCGGCATCGACCGCACCGGCCGCCAGCAACAGGCGGCCCATCATGTCGCGCGCCACCTCGCGTGCCGCCGGCTCGCCGTGGAAACCGCATTCGATCAGCAGCGCGCAGGCGTCGGCGCCGGGATCGCCGAAACGGCCGAAATCGCGCATGCGCACGCCGTCCTTGTGGCCGGCGTCGACCACGACATGGCGCGGCGCGCCCAACTGGCGCGCCAGCGCGATGTTGCGCGGCAGGACGCCGGTCAGCAACAAGGGTTCGCCCGGCTCGTGCATCGAGTGCAG
This sequence comes from Bordetella genomosp. 6, assembly GCF_002119705.1. NCBI lineage: Bacteria > Pseudomonadati > Pseudomonadota > Betaproteobacteria > Burkholderiales > Alcaligenaceae > Bordetella > Bordetella genomosp. 6. The sequence continues at coordinate 448,629 of NZ_CP021107.1, read as the reverse complement.
ATCCAGCAGCCAGTCGGCCCGCCTCACCCAGGGCGCGAGCGCCAGCGCGCGCCGGCGTTCGCGCGTGCGCGGCTGCGCCAGGCGCGCCTCGCTCCAGACGCGGTTCATGTCTTCGTCGACGAAGCGCGCGGCGTCATGGCGGGCCGCGTCGAAGGTATCGAAGGCGTCAAGATTGCACAACGCCAGCGTCAGGCTGCCGCGGCGCGGCCGCAGTCCCGCCGCCAGCGCGTCCTTCAGCGCCCAGGCGCCGCACAGTTCATTGCCATGGACCAGCGCCGAGACCATGACGGCGCGGCCCGGCCGGCCGGAATCGAAGTGCCAGACGCCGGGCGTGCCGGTGTTGCCGACGCGCTCGGCGGAAAGATCGGGAACGGAAAGCTGGAACTGCATGGACGGTGACCGCGGGATCAATGGTTGGATTATTGGGCTTCGATCCTGGCGGCCTGCACCAGGGCGCCGTACTTGCGGGTCTCGGCCTGCTGGAACTGCGCCGGATCGAGGCCGGGCTGGGCCAGTTCGCCGCCGGCTTCCTGCATCTTGCGGCGGAACTCCTCCGACTTCAGCACGTCGGCCAGGGAGGCCCGCAATGCGTCGGCCACCGGCGCCGGCAAACCGGCCGGCCCGTAGAGGGCGAACCAGACGCTGATGTCCACGCCCTCGAAGCCCGGGGTTTCAGCCAGCGCGGGGATGTCGGGCGCCACCGGCGAGCGCTTTTTCTCGGTCACGCCCAGCGCCACGACCTTGTCCGAACGCACCTGCGGCAGCCCGGACGACAGCACCAGCATGCCGTAATCGAGCTGGCCGCTCATCAGGTCGGTCACCAGCGGCGCCACGCCGCGGTACGGCACGTGCTCGGCGCGGGTCCGGGTCGACTGGTTGACCATTTCGCCGGCCAGGTGCAGCGTGGTGCCTACGCCGGACGAACCGTAATTGAACGAACCGGGCGCCGCGCCGCGCAGCGTGCGCAGGTAATCGGCGGCATTGTTCACACCGGCGCTCTTCGAGGCGGCCAGCAGCATGGGCTGCGAGGCGATCACGCCCAGCGCGGTGAAATCCTTGGCGCCGTCGTACTTGACCGCCTTGTTGATCATGCCGGCGATCACCATCTCGTTGGTCGAGCCCAGCAGGAGGGTATAGCCATCGGCCTGCGCGCGCGCCACGCGTTGCGCGCCAATGGTGCCGCCCGCGCCGCCGACGTTCTCGACCACCACGCTCTGGCCGGTCTGGCGCGCCAGCGCCTCGCCGAACAGGCGGGCGGTCAGGTCGACGCTGCCGCCGGCCGGATAGCCGACGATCAGCGAGATGGGGCGGTCGGGATAGCCAGCGGCGACGGCCGAAAGGGGCGCGGCCAGGGCCGTGCCGATACACAGGGCGGCCAGCGCGCCGCGCAATGCATGCGATTTCATGTTTTTCCCTTGAGGTATCGACGGACCGTGGCCCGCCGCTTGTTATGAATGACTGCGCGCCATCATTCTGCGGGGCCGGCATGGCGACCCATGTGCCGAAGCGGCACATGGCCGTGCCAATACGGTTCGCGGTTCGGCAGGCCAGGCTAGCGGCCGCGCTGGGTGCACTCCCAGACCGCCTCGGCCAGTGCCGACAGGCGGGTGCGCGGCCGGTACAGGCGTACCTCGAAGGCGATTTCCTCGGCCCGCCCGCCCAGCGCGGCCAGGGCGCCGCGCCGGCAATCGCCGGCCACCATCGACCAGGGCAGCCAGGCGATGCCCAGCCCCTTCTGCGCCATGCCGTGCGCGGCATCGAGGGAATCGCAGCGCACGAACGGCGCCAGCGCATAGGGAAAGGTCTCGAGCCGGTCGCCGGCGATGCGCGCCATGGCCAGTCCGCCCGAATACGTGATCAGCGGCGCGGCCGGCCCGCCTTCGCTCAGGGTGTGGCGCGGGCGGCCGCGCGCATCGGCCTGGCACACCGGCACCAGCTTGTCGATGCCCAGCGTCATGTAGCGGAACCGCCCCGGCGTCAGTTGCACCGACAGCGCCGGATGCTCATAGCAGCACACCAGGTCGACACGGCCCTGCTCCAGCAGCGCCGCCATCTCCTGCATCACGCCGGTGGACAGCTCCACCTGCGCGCCGTCGCCCAGCAGGCGCGCGGGGCGCTGGCGCAGCCGCGCTATCCAGTCGGCCACCAGGGTGCGCGCCAGGCTGCGGCCGGTGCCGATGCGCAAGACGCGCTCTTCCTGGCGGCCGGCGCTGCGCAACTGTTCGCGCACCCGGTCCACCTGCTCGACGACCTGGCCGGCCGCCTGCAGCAAAGCCTCGCCCTGCGCGGTCAGCGCCACCGGCGTGCGGCCGCGCTCGACCAGCGGCGCGCCGGCCCAGGCCTCCAGCGCGCGGATGCGCCGCCCGAAGGCCGGATGCGTGACGTGGCGCAATTCGGCCGCGCGCACGAAGCTGCCGGTCTGCGCCAGCGCGATCAAGTCTTCGAAGAGTTTCAGGTCGGACATGGAAAACCGCCGCACAAGTCGCCGCGCCGATACAATCGGCCTCTGATCCGGCACCACGCCGGGCCCATCGCGCAGCCGAGTGCTCTTGTAGCATGCGAAGCGCGCGCCAACCCCTTACGGAGACATCATGAGCGTGCCCACCGCCGCCAAACGCATCACCACCCGCCAATTGCGCATGCGCACGCCGGACGAGCCCATCGTGGCGCTGACCGCCTACACGGCCCCCATGGCCGGCCTGCTGGATGCGCATTGCGACCTGCTGCTGGTGGGCGATTCGCTGGGCATGGTCATCTACGGCATGGAAACCACCCTGCCGGTCACCGTGGACATGATGATCCAGCATGGCCGCGCCGTGATGCGCGGCTCGCAGCGCGCCTGCGTGGCGGTGGACATGCCTTTCGGCAGCTACCAGGAAGACGAGCGCCAGGCGTATCGCAACGCCGCGCGCATCATGGCCGAGACCGGCGCCAGTTGCGTCAAGCTGGAGGGCGGCGCGGAAATGGCCTCGACCGTAGCCTTCCTGGTCGAACGCGGCATTCCCGTGATGGGCCACGTCGGGCTCAAGCCCCAATCGGTGCACGGCCATGGCGGCTTCCGTACCGTCGGCCGCGGCGCCGAGGCCGAGCAGGTCATGGCCGACGCGCAGGCCATCGCCGCCGCGGGCGCCTTTACGGTCGTCATAGAAGGCACGCTCGAACCCGTGGCGCGCGCCATCACCGAGGCCTTGCCCGTGCCCACCATCGGCATCGGCGCCTCGCCCGCCTGCGGCGGACAGATCCTGGTGTCGGACGACGTGCTGGGCCTGTTCTCGGACTTCACGCCGCGCTTTGTCAAGCGCTACGCGGAGCTGGGCCCCATCATCGAACAGGCCGCCGCGGCCTACGCCAGCGAAGTGCGCGCGCGCACCTTTCCGGCGCCGGAGCACTGCACCGGCATGCCGGCGCCCGACGGCCGCCCGGCCTGAGGCCGCGCACAGGAACCGGCCGCCGTCGCGCGGCTGGCCGGCTCCTCGGGCCGCTCGGACTCCTGCGCACGGCCAAACGGCCAGCGCTGCGGCCTGACGGGAGGCGTGGCGGGAGGTTGATCGGTCATTGCTCAATCCATTGCTATAGATGGGCCGAGCATAGCCGCTATGCGGTGCCATGATTGTCAACAATTGCCAATGATGTGCGCGGATCCTGCAAACCCGCCCGCCGCGCGCCGTAGGATTTTCGCCACAGGCGAACCGGGCCACGGGCCGCGCCCGGCAAGCCGTCCCGCGTGCTACGCGCCGGCGCGGCGCGCCCGCGATAGCAAGACAATATGACAGCGCCATGCGCGCATTGCCCTGGTGAGTGGAAATGTCAATTCGCGCGCGCCGTAACACTCCGGTACATGTAGCGCTCCTAGACTTCGCCGGGTCCACGTTCCAGCACGAACCGTGCGGGACGTGCGTCGGACCTTCTGCAGAAATTTGGGAGCATCACAATGAAGAAAACCTTGCTTGCCGTCGCCCTGGCCAGCGGATTCGCGGGCACGGCGCAAGCCGCCGCCACCAGCGTCACGCTGTATGGCCTGATCGACTCGGGCATCGGCTATGAACAGGTCAAGGGACCCGACGGCTTCAAGCAAAGCCATGTCGGCGCGACCAGCGGCGTCAGCAGCGGCTCGCGTTGGGGCCTGAAAGGCGCCGAAGACCTCGGTGACGGCCTGCAGGCCGTATTCACCCTCGAGGCCGGCTTCAACAACCAGACCGGCAACTCCGAACAAAGCGGCCGCCTGTTCGGCCGCCAGGCCACCGTCGGCCTGTCCAGCAGCTCCTGGGGCAAGCTGGAGTTCGGCCGCCAGACCAACATGGCGTCCAAATACCTGGCTGACATCAGCCCGTTCAGCACCGACTACGGCATGGCCGGCATCGGCAGCACGTTCGGCTCGGCCAAGTCGCTGCGCCTGGACAACATGGTGATGTACCAGTCGCCCGACTTCAGCGGCTTCCGGTTCGGCCTGGGCTATTCGTTCAACGCCGACACCACCAAGGGCGACAACTTCAGCACCAGCGACAATCCGCGCGTGGTGACCGCCGGCGCGAAGTACGCCTCCGGCCCGCTGACCCTGGTCGCCACCTACGATCGCCTCAGCCCCAACCACGCCGCCACCAATGGCGAATCGCAAAGCGTGCAGGAATACGCGCTGGGCGGCATGTACGATTTCGAGGTCGTGAAACTGCACGCGGCGTGGGGCCAGACGTTCGACGGCTGGTTCTCCGGCTATTCGATGGGCACCAACCCCAGCTTCGCCGGCTACAGCAAGCTGCCTTCGCTGGCCTACAAGGACGGCGCCAAGGTCGACTCCCTGATGCTGGGCGCGACCGTGCCGTTGGGCAAGACCAAGGTGTTCGGCTCGTGGCAGCGCGCCGATCCGAAGAACGACAAGCTGACCGGCGGCGACAAGACCTACAACATCTTCGCCCTGGGCGCCACCTATGACCTGAGCAAGCGCACCAACGTATACGCCTATGCCGCCTACGGCGACAACTACGCGTTCCATGACGAGGTGCGCAACACCGCCGTGGCCGTGGGCCTGCGTCACCGGTTCTAAGCCGTTGCATGATGGGCTGGCCCCCCGGGGCCGGCCCCGCGAGGCATGCGAGTCCAGCGTCCTGACGGGTGGTTTTCCCTCTCCGTTATCCCTCCGCGACGGCCTGGACCCGCTGCCGCCCGCCATGCCCCGCTAGGCGAGCCCGCCGGCCTCGCCGGGGCGCGGACAGGTACTGGCCCGCACCATCAGCTGCGGCGCCAGTCGCTCGGACTCCGGGCGCCCTCCCTTGATACGCTCGAGCAGCAGCTCCATGCTGCGATAGCCCATGGCGTGCATGGGCGAACGGATCGTGGTCAGGCTGATCGGCAGCTCGGCGGCCAGCGGCGTGTCGTTAAAGCCCACGATGGCCACATCGTGCCCCGCACGCAGGCCGCGATCGCGCACCGCGCCCATCAGGCCGATGGCCAGGAAGTCGTTGACGGCGAACACCGCCGAGGGCTTGCGGGCGTTGCGAAACAGCTTCTCGCCGGCCAGCCGGCCGGCCCGCGTATCGAACGGTCCGTGCAGTATCCATTTGGCCGGGATGTCCACCCCCTGCTCGCGGCAATAGGCGATGAAGCCCGCGCTGCGGTCGCAGCCGGTGCTGGCGTATTGCTCGCCGGCCAGCACGGCGATGTCGCGGTGGCCCAGCGCCAGCAGGTGCTCGGCCGCCATGCGGCCGCCGGCCACGTCGTCGCAGGTCACGGCGCAATGCGTGCCGAGATGCCGGCTGACCAGCACCATGGGCACGCCGCGCCGGGCGATTTCGTCCAGGAACCGGGTATCGTCGCGGCGCGCATCGGCGAAGATCAGGCCCTCGACCCGGCGGTCCAGCGCCATCTCGCCCAGTTGCCGCTGGCGTGGCGGCGCGTCGCCGGTATTGGCCACGAACGTCAGGTAGCGCGAGTCGGCCGCCGCCGCGTCGATGCCCTCGTAGATCGTGGCCACGACCAGGTCGGACAGCTGCGGCACCAGCACGCTGACCGTGCGCGTTTTCTGGGTGCGCAGGCCGATGGCGTGCGGATTGGGTCGGTAGTTGAGCTGCCGCGCCAGTTCGCGGATGCGCTCGACCGTCTCGGGCGCGGCGGCGTTGCGCGCGTCGTCGTCGGTGCCATTGAGCACGCGCGAGACGGTCGACACATGCACCTTCAGCTGCTGCGCCAGCGAACGCAAAGTGACCGGGGACTGCTTACCTTTCATGTGGCCTTCCTTTTGCGCGCATCATAGCAACATTCCCGTTTTACCCAAACGTTCGGGTAAATACTGAATTGCCAGCCGACGCGCGTGCCCCTACAGTTGCTACCCAAACGTTTGGGTAGAGATCCGTATGGACCATTTTCTGCAGCAACTGATCTACGGCCTGTCCGTTGGCAGCACCTATGCCATGATCGCCCTGGCGATCACGCTGGTGTTCCGGGGCATGGACATCATCAACTTCGCGCAAGGCGAAATCTTCATGGTGGGGGCATTCCTGGGCTACGTCTTCCACGTGGACCTGGGGCTGTCGATGTGGCTGGCCTTTCCGCTGGCCATCGCCTCGGCGCTGGTGTTCGGCTCGTTCCTCGAACGGGTCTTCATGCGGCGGCTGGAAAACAGCAACCAGCTTTCGCTGTTCATGATGACCGTGGCCCTGTTCATCCTGCTGCGCAGCGTCGCGCAGCTGATCTTCGGCTCGTCGGCGTACCGCTTTCCGCCGCTGAGCGAACATGCGGCATCGATCGGCTCGGTACGCATCAGCGACCAGTACCTGATCGTCATCGGCATGACGCTGCTCATCATGCTGCTGCTGTACCTGCTGTTCACCCGCACGCCGCTGGGCCTGTCGGTGCGGGCGGTCGCGCAGGACAAGACCACCGCCCGCATGATGGGCATCAACGTTTCGCGCATCAACAACTTCACGGTGGCGCTGTGCTCGGCGCTGGGCGCGGCGGCGGGCATCGTCTACGCGCCGATCGCGGTGCTGTCGTTCGACATGGGCAACCTGATCATGCTCAAGGGCTTCACCGCCGCGCTGCTGGGCGGGCTGGGCCTGCTGTCGGGCGCGGTGCTGGGCGGAATCATGCTGGGCGTGATCGAGCAGTTCGGCACGCTGTTGATCAACTCCGCCTACAAGGATCTGGTCTCGTTCTCGATCCTGCTGCTCATCATCCTGGTCAAGCCCAACGGCATCCTGGGCAAGAAGCAGATCAAGAAAGTCTAAGCAGAACCAGCCAGAAGGACACCGCATCATGTTTCGTCGCAAATATGGGACCGCGCTTTGCGCGCTGCTCCTCATCGCATTGCCGGCCCTGCTCAACGACCCGTTCATCACCCACCTGGGCGTGCGGGCGGCCACCTACGCCATCGTGGTCATGGGCCTGACCCTGTTCGCCGGCTATACCGGCCAGATCTCGCTGGGGCATGCCGCCTTCTTCGGGCTGGCCGCCTATCTGTCGGGCATGATGGCCAAGGCCGGCGTGCCCTACCTGGTATCGGTGCCAGTCGCCACGGCCGCGGTCGGCCTGCTGGGCTGCCTGGTCGGCATGCTGGTGCTGCGCACCAGCGGCCACTACCTGGCGCTGGCCAGCATCGCAGTCGCGGTCATCGTGCAGGTCATCATCAAGAACAGCACGATCACCGGCGGGCCCTCCGGGCTGACGGCCGTGCCTGCGCCGGATTTCTTCGGCTGGTCGCTCACCAGCGACCTGGGCTATTACTACTACGTGCTGCTGTGCATGTTCGCCGGCTTCGTCATCCTGCGCCGGGTCATCGACTCGCGTACCGGCGACGCCCTGCAGGCCATCGCCAACAACGAGCTGGCGGCCCAGTCGCTGGGCATCCCGGTGTTCCGCTACAAGGTGCTGTCGTTCACCATCAGCACCCTGTTCGCGGCCTTCGCCGGCACCCTGTTCGTGCACTACGATGGCTTCATCGACCCGGACAGGCTGGGCATCCACGTCTCCGTCCTGTTCCTGATCATGACCTTCGTGGGCGGCATCGGCAACATCTACGGCTCGGTGATCGGCGCCTTCGCGCTGACCATCATCGAGGAGTACGCCCAGGAATTCGGCCAATACAACATCCTGGTCTACGGCCTGCTGCTGGCGCTGGTGATCCTGTTCCTGCCCAAGGGACTGGTGGATCTGCCCAACAAGCTCAAATCCCTGCGCGCGAGGTAAGCATGCTTTCCGTCAACAACGTGACCCTTTCGTTCGGCGGCGTCCAGGCGCTCTCCGACGTATCGTTCACCATGCAGGCCAATGTCATCCATGGCCTGATCGGCCCCAACGGCGCGGGCAAGACCTCGCTGTTCAACGTGGTCAGCGGCATCTACACGCCGACCGCGGGTTCGATCCGCTTCGACGGCAAGGAAATCAGCCGCCTGAAGCTGCACCAGATCAACCGCCTGGGCGTGGCGCGCACGTTCCAGAACATCATGGTGTTCCCCGACCTGACGCTGGCCGAGAACGTGATGATCGGCCGCCAGGACCGCACCCGCGCCGGGGTGCTGGCCTCCATCCTGCGCACCCCGGGCGAGCGCGCCGAACGCCGCGCCACCCGCGAGCGCGCGATCGAGCTGCTGTCGTACGTGGGGCTGGCGGGCAAGGCCGACGAACTGGCCTCCAACCTGCCCTATGGCGAACAGCGCCAGCTGGACATCGCGCGCGCGCTGGCCACCGACCCCAGGATCCTGCTGCTGGACGAACCGGCGGCGGGCCTGAACCTGCAGGAGCGCATCGCCCTGCGCAAGCTGATCCTCAAGCTGCACGAGCTGGGCTACACCATCGTGCTCATCGAGCACGACATCAAGCTGGTCATGGGCCTGTGCGAGCACATCGTGGTGCTGGAATACGGGCACAAGATCGCCGACGGCACGCCGCAGGAGGTACAGCGCGACGAAAAAGTGATAGCCGCCTATCTGGGCGCGGGAGCGCAGCATGCTTAAGATCGACCGCATCGACACCTATTACGGCCGCGTGCAGGCGCTCAAGCAGTGCAGCCTGGACGTCGCCGCCGGCGAGTTCGTCACCCTGCTGGGCGCCAACGGCGCGGGCAAGAGCACGCTGCTCAAGTCCATCCTCGGCCTGCAGCCGGTGCGCGGCGGCGCCATCGAGTTCATGGGCGAGCGCATCGACCGCCAGGCGCCCGACGCCATCATCCGCAAGGGCATCAGCATCGTCCCGGAGGGACGGCGCGTGTTCCCGGAGTTCACCGTGGCCGAGAACCTGGTCATCGGCGCACGGGCGCGCCGCTCCACCCACCACGAAATCCAGCAGGACATCGAACGCATCCTGGCGCAGTTCCCGCGCCTGAAAGAGCGCTACCGGCAGAAGGCCGGCACCATGAGCGGCGGCGAGCAGCAGATGGTGGCGATCGGACGCGCGCTGATGGGCCGCCCCAAGCTGCTGCTGCTGGACGAGCCGTCGCTTGGCCTGGCGCCGCTGGTGGTGGCCGAATTGATGGACAAGCTGCGCGAGATCCACGCCGCCGGCGCCACCATCCTGCTGGTCGAGCAGAACGTCACGCTGGCGCTGCAGACGGCCCAGCGCGGCTACCTGCTGGAGACTGGCCAGATCGTCGGCTCGGACGACACCCAAGCCCTGCTGCACAGCGACCTCGTGCGCAAGACCTATCTCGGCATGGACGGCTGATACGCGCCACGCCACTTTCGCCGATGCACGGCATCCCCCCCTTCCCGACTAGAGAGACATCATGATTGCATTCGCTCCCCGCACCCTGGCCGCCGCGTCGATCGCGGCGACCGTCGCCCTGGCCGGCTGCGGCCAGAAGGAAGAACAGGCCGCGGCCGGCGCCACGCCGCTGCGCATCGGCATCATCGAATCCGTGACCGGCCCGGCCGCCTCGTACGGCGACGCCCACAACAAGGGCACCCGCCTGGCCGTCGAGGAGATCAACAAGGCCGGCGGCTTCAACGGCGTCCCGCTCGAAGTGCACGGCGAGGACGACAAGAGCGACCCGGCCACCGGCATCAACGCCGCCAAGAAGCTGATCACCCAGCGCAAGGTCGACGCCATCGTCGGCTCGGCCGCCAGCCTGGTCACCATCGCCTTCTCGAAGGAGAACGAGAAATACAAGGTGCCGCTGGTCAATGGCATGGCCGGCTCGCCCACCATCACCGAGCAGGGCTTCCAGTACACCTGGCGCATCAAGATTACCGACAACCAGCTCGATACCAAGGCGATCGAGCACTACGTGCAGAACAAGAACGCGCGCAAGGTAGCCTTCCTGGCCGAGAACTCGGACTACGGCAAGCCGCCCACCAAGGCAGCCGCCGACCGCGCCCGGGAACTGGGCGCCGAAGTCGTAGCCTACGAGGAATACAACCGCGGCGAAACCGACTTCAAGGCCCAGTTGACGAACATCCGCGACCGCGCCCCCGACGTGCTGTTCGTGCACGGCTACTACACGGAAGGCTCGATCATCGCGCGCCAGATCCGCGAACTGGGGCTGAAGACGCAGCTCATCGTCAACGAAGGCCAGGGCGTGCCCAAGTTCCAGGAACTGGCTGGCGCCGCGGCCGAGGGCGCGGTGTTCCCCACCACCTGGCTGCCGGGCCTGAGCGACGCGCGCTCCAAGCAGTTCGAAACCGCCTACCAGGCGCGCTACAACAGCCTGCCCGGCGCGTTCGACGCCGGCTCGTACGAAGCCGTCTATACCGTGGTGGAGGCCGCGCGCAAGGGCGGCGGCACCAAGCCCGAACAGATCCAGGCCGGACTGGCCCAGCTGCAGGGCTTCGAGACCCTGCTCGGGCCGGTGCGCTTCGACAAGAAGAACCAGAACGACGGCTCGATCCGCCTGGCCCGCTTCAACAACGGCAAGATCGAACCGCTGCAGTAAACCGCGGCGTCCGCCGGCCCGGCCGGCGGACGCAGTCCGCGCCTTGCCTTGCGCCTTACCCGTCTTTCATCAAAATGCTGACCATTGCTGCCCTCGCGTCCGCCTACCGCGCGCGCCAGACCACCCCTTCCGCCACCCTGCGCGACCTGCTGGACCGGATAGCCGCCTCGCCGCTGAACTGTTTCATCAGCGTCGACCCTGAAACCGTCATGCGGCAGGCGGCCGACGCGGACGCCGCCTTCGCCGGCGGCGCCGCCACGGGCGCGCTGCATGGCATCCCCGTGGCCGTCAAGGATCTGATCGACGTCGCCGGCATGCCCACCACCATGGGTTCGCAGCAGTACGCGAACCAGGCAAGCGCCGAACGCGACGCGCCGGTCGTCGCCCGGCTGCGCGCCGAGGGCGCGATCATCGTGGGCAAGGCCAACACCCACGAGTTCGCCTATGGCCCCACCGGCGATCGCTCGTACTTCGGCGCGGTATGCAACCCGCGCAACCCGGCCCACATGACCGGCGGCTCCAGCAGCGGCTCGGCCGCGGCGCTGGGCGCCGGGCTGTGCGCCGCCGCCCTGGGCACCGACACCAGCGCCTCCATCCGCCTGCCGGCCGCGCTGTGCGGCGTGGTGGGCCTCAAGCCCACCTATGACCTGCTGCCGCGCGCCGGCGCCTTCGACCTGAGCCAGACGCTGGACCACGTCGGCCCGATGAGCACCACCGTGCGCGACAACGCCGTGCTGCTGGACGCGCTGGCCGGGCAGCCGGCGCACAGCTACGCGCGCCTGGTTGGCCAATCGGTGCGCGGCCGCACCGTGGGCCTGGCCACCGGGTTCTACCTCGACTATCTGGATGCGCCGGTGCGCCAGGCGCTGGAACAGGCGCAGGAGGCCTTCCGCCAGGCCGGCGCCCGGGTGGTGCCCATCGAAATCGCCCAGGTGCAGGCCATCTACGACGCCCAGCAGCTGGTGCTCAAGACCGAAGCCTATGCGCGCCACCTGCGGGCGCTGACGAGCAACGCGCCCTACCAGGACGAAGTGCGCGCGCGCCTGCTGACCGGCGCCGGCGTGCTGGCGGTCGACTACCTGCAGGCCATGGCGATGCGCGCCGTGGCGCGCCAGGCCTTCGACGAGGCGCTGGCGCAGGTCGATGTGCTGCTATGCCCCACCTGCGGCCTCACCGCCCCGCTGCGCGACCAGCGCACCACCGTGCTCGATGGCCAGGAATACTCCACCACCTGGCTGCTGACCCGCCTGACCGCGCCGACCAACCTGTCCGGCCACCCCAGCCTGTCGGTGCCATTCGGCGCCGACGGCCAGGGGCTGCCCATCAGCATGCAACTGATCGGCCGGCACCTGGACGAGGCCGTGCTGTACCAGTTCGGCCAGGCGCTCGAAGACGCCGCCTGAGGCGCGGCGGCATGCCGGCCCGCGCCGCCGCCCGGCTCAGCCGGCGTCGGGCGCGGCCCAAAGATTGGGCGTCATGGCGTTCGAATAGCCCGACACGAACGCCTTGCTCGCCCCGGTTTGCGGGTCATAGACGCTGCGCCGTATGCGGCCGATATTGCCGCCGTACAAGTGGATGCTGATCGACACCCGGTCGTCGTAGGCATTGCTGACCTGGTGGATATCGCCGATCGACGGCGACACACAGGCCACGTCGCCGGGGCGCAGCACCTTGCCCGGGCCTTCCGGCGCCAGCCGGCCATCGGCGTCGCGCCGGAACGGCTGGTCGGTCTCGGCGCCTCGCAGCATGCCGATCACGCCCCATACCGTGTGGTCGTGCACCGGCGTCTTCTGGCCCGGCCCCCACACGAAACTGACCAGCGAGTAGCGGTCGCGCGGGTCGCCGTACAGCAGATACTGCCGGTAGTACTCGGGATGCGGCTGCGCCATTTCATCGGGCAGCCAGTCATCGTGGGCCACCAGGTCCGCGATCAGCTGCCGCGCCTGCGCCAGGATGGCGCCCTCCTGCAGGCCGGTGCGTTCGACCAGCTGGTCTAGCGCCGCCACGGTGTTGAGCAATCTCGCCTCGGACATGAGCCCCTCCTGTCGGTCTCTTCATTCGAGCACATCGCCCGTGCGGCGTCACCGTGCCCGACAAATACCAAAATATAGGATTTATATTCTGTATATAAGGAAAATAATAAGGAACAGCCTGGTCGGCCGTCAACGGATAAGGCCATCTCTCAACGTATTTCTGGCGTTCCTGGCGAAACCGCCATATTTCCTATTATTTGGGATTCAAATTTCATAATTTGATTTATAAGCCGGCTCTCTGTATTCTGTGCGCGACAGCCCCGGCAGACGAACGCGCGCCGGATCGGCGCTTGCGCTGCAAAGGCATACGACATATGGACAAAACCCTGCTCAAGGGCCTCACGGTCCTCGAAGCCATCAGCCGGCTCGACGGCGCCACGCCCACGCTGGACCAGATCGCCGAAGAAATCGGCCTCACCCGCAGCAATACGCATCGCACCCTGCAGACGCTGGCGCATGCCGGCTATGTGCGGCGCGACCCCGCCACGGGCTCGTACCAGTGCACGCTGAAGCTGTTCGAGCTGGGCGCACGCCAGCTGGCCAGCCTGGACGCGCGCAAACTGGCCCCGCCGTTCATGGGCGAACTGGCCAGGCTGACCAACGAAACCGTGCATCTGTCGGTGCTCGACGGGCTCGACGTGGTCTATGTCGACAAACTGGACAGCCCGCAGCCCCTGCTGGCCTATTCGACCGTGGGCGGCCGGGCCCCGGCCTACGCGGTGGCCACCGGCAAGGCCCTGCTTGCCTGCCAGACGGCCGACTATCTCGACCACTATGGCGCGGCCATCCAGCGGCACACCGAAAACACCCACGTCTCGCTGCTCGCCCTCAAGCAGGAGCTGGCCGACGTGAACCGCATCGGCTACGCCATCAACCGCGGCGAGTGGCGCCAGGGCATCGGCGGCATCGCCGCGCCGATTTTCAATGGGCTGGACAAGGCCGTGGCGGCGCTGGGCATCTCCGGCCCGCTCGAGCGGCTGACGAACCAGAAAATGCGTGAATACGCGCCGCTGGTGCAACAGGCGGCGCGGCAGTTGTCGGCGCACATGGGTTACCGCGGCGGCTATTTCGGCGGCGTCGCCTGAAGCACCAGGAGAAAGAATGAACCAGGAATCCACCCTCGCGGGCGTACGCGTCATCGAAATCTGCAACGTGGCCGCCGGCCCGTTCTGCGGCATGCTGCTGGCCGACATGGGCGCCGACGTCATCAAGATCGAGCCGCCCGGCACCGGCGACACCTTGCGCAGCTGGGCGCCGATCACCGATGGCTACAGCGAGAACTTCGCCTCGCTGAACCGCAACAAGCGCTCGGTCACACTGAACCTGAAGAACGAGGCCGAACGCGACGCGGCCATCGAACTCATCGCCAGCGCCGACGTGCTGATCGAGAACAACCGCCCCGGCGTCATGGAGCGCCTGGGGCTGGGGTACGAAGCGATGCGCGCGCGCAATCCGCGCCTGGTCTATTGTTCGGTATCGGCGTACGGCCAGAGCGGCCCGCGCAGCCAGGAAGGCGGCTTCGACCTCACGCTGCAGGCCATGAGCGGGCTGATGAGCGTCACCGGCGAAGAAGGCGGCGCCCCCGTGAAGTGCGGCGTGCCCGTCTGCGACTTCACCGCCGGCCTGTATGCCGCCTTCGCCATCGCCGCCGCCCTGCGCCGCGTGCAGGCCGACGGCCAGGGCACGCACATCGACGTCTCCATGCTCGGCGCCACGCTGGGCATCGCCGCCCTGCAGACGTCCCAGTATTTCGGCACGGGCGTGGATCCGGTCAAGCTGGGCTCGGCGCACCCGCGCAACGCCCCGTACCAGGTATTCCGCTGCAAGAACGGCTACTTCGGCATGGCCGCCGGCAACAACTCGCTATGGAAAGCGGTCTGCAAGGTCCTCGAACGCGACGACCTGCACGCCGACCCGCGCTTTGCCAACCCCACCGACCGCGCCGAACACCAGGTCGCCCTGCGCGACATCCTGGAGGCCATCTTCGCGGAACACGACTCCCATGCCTGGCTGGAGCGCTTCCGCCAGGCCGGCGTGCCGTGCGCCCCCATCAACAACTACTCCGAAGTGCTGGCCGACCCGCAGGTCGAACACATGGATTGGGTGCAGGATCTCGAACTGCCCAACGGCGTGCGCACCCGCACGTTCGTCTCGCCAGTGCGCTTTGACGCGCGCACGGCCGGCGTCATGCGCCGCCCGCCGGCCCTGGGCGAGCACAACGACGAGATCCTGGCGGGCCTGGCGCCGCGCCAGGCGGGTTGAGCGCCATGTCAGCCCCCGGCCCCCTGACCATCACGCGGCAGCCCACAGCCTGGACTTTCACGCTGTCGCGCCCCGAAAAACGCAACGCGCTGTCGGCCGAACTGGTCGAGGCGCTCATCGACGGCGTGGATGCCGCCCACCGCGAACAAGTGCCGCTGCTGGTGTTCGCCGGCGCCGGCAGGAACTTCAGCGCCGGGTTCGACTTCACCGGCTACGAAGCACAGAGCGAGGGCGACCTGTTGCTGCGCATGGTGCGCATCGAAATGCTGCTGCAGCGCGTGGCCAGCTCTCCCAGCCTGACGCTGGGGCTGGCCCATGGCCGCAGCTTCGGCGCGGGCGTGGACCTGTTCGCGGCCTGCAAGTGGCGTTATTGCACCCCCGAGGCCGGCTTTCGCATGCCCGGGCTGAAGTTCGGCCTGGTGCTGGGCACGCGCCGCTTTCGCGACATCGTCGGCGCCGACCAGGCCATCTCCATCCTGGGCAGCGCCCGCGCGTTCGACGCCGACGAAGCGCGGCGCATCGGCTTCGTGCGCGACTGCGCCGCCCAGGCGCAGTGGCCCGCGCTGATCGACGCGGCCGCCGAAGCGGCCGCCGCGCTCGATCCGGCCACCCGCGCCACGCTGCACCAGGTTCTGCACGCGGGCCACGACGACGCCGATCTGGCGGCGCTGACCCGCTCGGCCGCGCAGCCGGGGTTCAAGGCGCGCATCCGGGACTATCTGGCCCAGTAGGCCCGCCTAGAACCAGATCCGCACGCCCGCCATGATGGCCCGCTCCGAACGGCTCTCGCCTTCCTCGCTGGCGTAGCTGGCGGTCTTGCCGAACTTGCGGCCGAACGAGACGCCCACATAGGGCGCCACTTCGCGCGTGATCTCGTAGCGCAGGCGCAAGGAGAACGACGCGTCGGACAGGCCGGCGCCGATGCCGCGCGCCTTGTCGTCCTTGCCGTACACGCTGGCCTCGATCTCCGGCGTCAGGACGAGCCGCTGGGTCAGCAAGAGGTCGTACTCGGCTTTCAGCGCCAGCGCGGTGCGCCCCGAGCCGCCCACGTAGGCCGTCACCTCGGTCTCGATGTTGTACGGCGCCACGCCCTGCAGGCCGATGGCGCCCCAGTTGCGCTTGGGCCCGGTGCCGAAATCGCGCCGCGCGCCCACTTGCAGGTCCCAGAACGGCGAGATCGTGCGATTCCAGAACACCTCCACCTTGCCGTCGGAGCGGCCGCCGACGCGCTCGCCCTCGCTCTTGATCCACAGCTTGTCCAGGTCGCGTCCCACCCAGAACTGGCCGTCCCATTGCAGGCCCGTGCGCCGGTCGCGGTCATAGGTCATGCCCAGCTTGTCGAACAGCAACTGGCTGGTCGCCATGTCGTCCATCATGTGCGAGTGAATGCCGTAGGCCGAGTAAGGCCGGTCACCCGCGCCATCGCTGCTCGGCAAGGCGCCCATCGCCGGCGTGGGGCCATGCTCCATGGCCGGCGACGGCGCCGCGCCGTGGTCCATCCCCGGCATGGAGCCGTGGTCCATGGCCGGCGCCTGTGCCGCGCCATGGTCCATCCCCGGCATGGAGCCATGGTCCATGGCCGGCGCCTGCGCCGCGCCGTGGTCCATGCCCGGCATCGAGCCATGCTCCATGGCCGGCGCCTGCGCCCAGGCGCCCGCCGCCGCCGCGGCCAGGCCCAGGCCTGCCGCCATGCCGGCCAATCGCTTCCTGTCGATACTGAAATTCGCCATGTTCCGTTCACTCCACGACAACGGCGCGGAACATGCCCGCTTCCATGTGATACAGCAGATGGCAGTGGTAGGCCCAGTTCCCCCTGGCGTCCGCGCTCACGCGGTAGCTGATCCGCTGGGCCGGATTCAGGCTGATCGTGTGCTTGCGCACCTGGAAATTGCCGTCGGGAGATTCCAGATCGCTCCACAACCCATGCAAGTGGATGGGGTGGGTCATCATGGTGTCGTTGACCAGCACGAAGCGCACGCGCTCCCCATACTTCAGCACGATGGGCCTGGCCTGCGAAAACTTCAGGCCATTGAACGACCACATGTAGCGGTCCATATTGCCCGTCAGGTGCAACTCGATCTCGCGCGTCGG
This sequence comes from Bordetella genomosp. 6, assembly GCF_002119705.1. Taxonomy (NCBI): domain Bacteria; kingdom Pseudomonadati; phylum Pseudomonadota; class Betaproteobacteria; order Burkholderiales; family Alcaligenaceae; genus Bordetella; species Bordetella genomosp. 6. The sequence goes on along the minus strand of NZ_CP021107.1, from coordinate 431,385 downwards.
CGCGCGGTTGTCCTCGGGCTCGACCATGGAGCGCAGGTCCGCGTAAGTCAGAACCTTGCGTCCGTTGTCGCGCAGGCCGACGCCCGGATCGTCCAGCCGCGTGGTCACGATATCGGGCAGCATGGAGTTGGCCGGGCCGTGCTCGGCGGGATAGGGATGGCTGACTTCCACCATGCCGCCGCTCGCCTCGCCCGAACCGTGCCCCATGGCGGCATGGTCCATCCCGCCCGCGGCGCCGTGGTTCATGGCGCCGCCCTGCAGCCCCGCCGCGCCATGGTCCATGCCGGGCATGTCGTGCGCCATGCCCATGTCCATCATCGTAAGCACCTGCACCGGATCCAGCGCCGGCACTTCGGCCTGCATGCCCTGGCGCGGCGCCAGCGTGGCGCGCGCGTAGCCGGAACGGTCCATCGCCTGCGAGAAGATCGTATAGGCGCGGTCCTCGGCCGGCTCGACGATCACGTCGTAGGTCTCGGCCACGGCGATACGGAACTCGTCGACCTCCACCGGCCGCACCGGCAACCCGTCCGCCGCCACGACCGTCATCTTCAGGCCGGGAATGCGCACATCGAAGTACGTCATGGCCGAGCCGTTGATGAAGCGCAGCCGCACCCGCTCGCCCGGCTTGAACAGCCCGGTCCAGTTGCCGGCCGGCGACTTGCCGTTGGCGAGATAGGTATAAGTGGCGCCCGACACATCCGCCAGGTCGGTCTGGTTCATGCGCATCTGCTGCCACATCAGGCGCTCGTCCAGCGCGCTGGCCCAGCCTTGCTTGCGCGCATCGTCGATCAGGTTCTCGACGGTAGGCTGGATGTAGTTGTAGTAATCGGGCATGACCTTGAGCTTGCGGAACACGCTCATAGGGTCTTCATCGGTCCAGTCGGACAACAGCACCACGTGGTCGCGCTCGGCCCGCACCGGGTCGGCGCGCCTGGGTTCGATGACGATGGCGCCGTACAGGCCTGTCTGCTCCTGGAACCCGGAGTGGCTGTGATACCAGTACGTGCCGCTTTGCCGCACCTGGAAACGGTAGGTGAAGGTCTCGCCCGGGCGGATCCCCGGAAAGCTCAGGCCGGGCACGCCGTCCATCTCCGTCGGCAGCAGGATGCCATGCCAATGGATCGACGTGTCTTCGTCCAGCCGATTGGTCACGCGCAGCGTCACCGTATCGCCCTCGCGCCAGCGCAGGATGGGCGCCGGGATGCTGCCATTGACCGTCGTGGCCATGCGCGCCGCGCCGGTGAAATTGGCCGGCGTGCGGCCGATCTCCAGGTTGAACTCGGTGCCCGACAGGACTTCGGGACGCGCCGCGCCGGGCTGGGCCCAGGCGGGCTGGCGCCACAGCCCCAGGCCCGCCAGCGCGCCTCCGCCCGCCAGGCCCTGTACGAAGCGGCGGCGCTGATTCGAAACTGCTCTGCTCATTGGTGCTTTCTCCCCGGGAGCGCCGCGGCGTCCCGGCTCGTGATTACTTGACGGAAACCGCGCCCTTCATGCCGGCCGGATAGTGCCCGGGCTCGAGACAACCGAAAGCCACGCGCCCCGCTTTGTCGAATTGCCAGACGATCTCGCCGCTCTTGCCGGCGTCGAGCGACACCGAATTGGCTTCCTCGTGGCGCATGCCCGGATCCTTGAGCATCATCTGGTAGTGCGCGCCCAGGTCCGCATCGGTGCCCAGCACCATCTCGTGGCGGATCTTGCCGGAATTGGTCACCTTGAAGCGCACGGTTTCGCCAGCCTTGACCTCGATCTGGTCAGGCGTGAAACGCATGGCGTCGGTCATGTCGACACTGACTGTGCGGCTGGCCCTGGACGCCACGCCGGGTTTGACGATCGCGCTGGCGGCGGCCGGCGCGGCCCCGTGGCCGGCGCCATGGCCGGCGCCATGGCCGGCGCCGTGCGCGCCGGAGGCGGCGGCGCCGAACGAAATCCAGAACGCGGCCGCGGCCACGGCCATGCGCACTGCGCGCACCCTTACTCTCATGTTCGATCCTCGCTGGTCAGACTGGGTCAAGCGGCCACTGTAGTGAGCCGCGACCGTCCGCAAGCTGTCGGGAACATTACTTTTCTGTCATGTCGATGCGGCGCGCATCCATCGCCGCGACCGTGCGGCAAGGCGCACGCCAGCCGAGGCCGCCACGGCGCATGGCCGGCGCGGTCCGGGCCATGGCCGGGAACGGATTTTTCCGGGATTAGGGTGCTGGCGCGGCACGGTGTGCGGCGCTTGCGCATTGCGCCACGCCGTCCGCCTGTTGCGGAAGGTGGCGCCGCGATGGCCGCCAGGGCCTTGGAAACTGGCGCGCCCGACAGGAATCGAACCTGTATCAAGAGCTTCGGAAACTCTCATTCTATCCATTGAACTACGGGCGCGAAGAGGCGACATTGTACCGGACTTTGCGATTCGCGCACGCCCCGCGAGGGCGGCGACAATTCTCACATCGCATGAGCGTTATATAATCCAGCGTTTGCATGCGGGGAGCCCGATTTCGGTGCGCCTTGCTCTGTAGTGATTGGATTGTCTCTTGCCGCCTTCTAGGCGTCCCCCGGTACCCCGATTCGCAGGATTTGGTCATGAGCAACGAGCAGGAACACATCGAAGAACACGTCTCGCCCATCAAAACGCCCAAGCAACTGATCACCACGGTCGTGCTGGCCTTCGTCGTCCCCATCATCATCATCATCATGCTGGTGAATGTGGTCACCTCCGGCACCAAGGTCGGCGCCGGTTCGGATACGCTGGGTGAAGAAGCGGTCGCCAAGCGCATCGCTCCTGTCGCCGGTTTCGAACTGGTCGACGCCAACGCCCCCAAGGTCCACAAGACCGGCGAACAAGTCTTCACGGCCGTCTGTACGGCCTGCCACACCGCCGGCGTCGCCGGCGCGCCCAAGATGGGCGACAACGCGGCCTGGGCGCCGTTCATCAAGGCCGGCTACGACGCGATGCTCAATGTCGCGCTGCATGGCAAGGGCGGCATGCCCGCCAAGGGCGGCAACCCGGCTCTGAGCGATTACGAAGTGGCCCGCGCCGTGGTCTACATGGCCAATCAATCGGGCGGCTCGCTGCCCGAGCCCGCCGCCCCCGCCGAGGAAGGCGCCAAGCCCGAGGAAGCCGCTGCCGCCGCACCGGCTCCGGCTCCTGCCGCCCCGGCGGCCGCCGCGCCCGCCCCCGCGGCCCCCGCTCCCGCCGCCGCGGCGCCGGCAGCCCCCGCCGAACAGCAGGCCGCCGTCAACCCGGCCGGCGAAAAGCTGTACAAGGCCACCTGTTTCGCCTGTCACGCCACGGGCGTGGCCAACGCGCCCAAGTTCGGCGACAAGGCCGCCTGGGCGCCCTACATCCAGACCGGCATGGACGCCATGCTCAAGGTCGCCATGCAGGGCAAGGGCGCGATGCCGCCCAAGGGCGGCGCGGCCACCGCGTCCGAGGACGACATCCGCGCGGCCATCGAATACATGGTCAACGCCGCCAAGTAAGCCGCGGCAGCGCCATGGAAAAAGCCCTTCGGCGTTGCGCCGAAGGGCTTTTTCCATTCTCGGGTGCCTGTCCCCGCACGGGGACTGGCACCCGCTGACTTCTGGCCTGTCCCCGCCGGGACAGGCACCCGTCATGCGCCAACTTCTGCGGGGACTGGCACCGCTTCCCCGCGAACCGCAGCCTCAGCCGTGCAGCAGCGACAGCCCCAGCTGGACGCGGCGCTGCAGCCACAGGCTGGGGCGATAGCGCGGATCGCCGGTGACGCGCTGCATGTTGTGCAGGATCTCCAGCAAGCGGGCGCCGCCCAGCTTGTCGCCCAGCGCCAGCGGGCCGACCGGATAACCCAGGCCCAGCGTCACGGCGCGATCGATATCCTGCGGCGTGGCGATGCGCTGCTGCGCGATATCGCTGGCGATGTTGACGATGCAGGCGACGATGCGTTGCGCCACGAAACCGGGCGAGTCCTCGATGACGCTGACCGGCGCGCCGTCGCTGGCCACCAGCGCATGGGCGTCGTCGCGCCAGTTCGGCGCCGTGGCCGGCGACACCATCAGCGTGCGGCGCCGGCCGGCCTCCAGCGCATACAGCGTATCCAGGCCCACCGTACGCGCGCCGTCCAGGCCCTGGCCTTGCACGCAGGTGGAGACATCCTCGCCATAGGGCGTGACGATGATCAGCGCATCCTGCGGCGGCGTCGCCCCCTCGGCCAGCTCGACCGCCATGCCGCGCAGCAAGGCGCTGGCGCGCGCGTGGCCGTCCGGATGCGCCGGGCTTACCCAGGCACGCAAGCCGGCGCGCAGGGCTGGCGCGGCCGGCTCGGCCGGCACCTGCTTCTGCCCGTCGGGATAGGCGTAGAAGCCTTCGCCGGCCTTGCGGCCGATCAGGCCGCCGGCCAGCCGCACGGTGGTGATGGGCGACGGCCGGAAGCGCGGCTCGTCGAAGAACTGCCGGTAGATCGATTCCATCACCGGATGCGAGACGTCGAGCGCGGTCAGGTCCAGCAGCTCGAACGGTCCCATGCGAAAGCCCGCCTGCTCGCGCATGATGGCGTCGATCTGGTCGAACGGCGCCACGGCCTCCTGCGCCACCCGCAGCCCTTCGGTGTTCATGCCCCGGCCGGCATGGTTGACGATGAAGCCGGGCATGTCCTTGGCCCGCACCGGCGTATGGCCCATGCGCCGCGCCAGTTCGGCCAGCGCGTCGCCCACGGCGGGATCGCTGCGCAGGCCGTCGATCACCTCGACCACCTTCATCAGCGGCACCGGGTTGAAGAAGTGATAACCGGCCACGCGCTGCGGACGCTTGCACGCCGCGGCAATGGCGGTGATCGACAGCGACGAGGTGTTCGAGGCCAGCACGCAATCGGCCGCCACGATTTCCTCCAGCGCCGCGAACAGGTCGCGCTTGACGTCCAGCCGCTCGATCACCGCTTCGATGACCAGCTGGCAATCGGCCAGGTCGGCCAGCGCCGCCGCCGGCGTAACGCGCGTCAGCGCCGCCTGGGCGTCGGACTCGCTCAGCTTGCCCTTCTGGGCCAGCTTGTCCCAGGTCTGGCGCAAGGCGTCGCGCGCCGCCTGCACCGCGGCGGCGTTGGTGTCGTACAGCCGCACCAGCACGCCGGCCTGCGCGGCGATCTGGGCAATGCCGCGCCCCATGGCGCCGGCGCCCACGATGCCGATAGTCTGGATCTCGCTCATTCTCTGCTCCTGCCTCGTTCAAGTATGGTGGACGCCGCGCCCGCCACGCCCGCGCGCGGCGGCGGGCGGCGCCCAGGGTATCGGTCAGCCCTGCCCGGCGGCCAGGGCCTGGATCTCGGCCTCGGACAGCCCGAGGCGCTCGCTGAGCACCTGGCGCGTGTGTTCGCCCAGCAGCGGCGGGGCGCGGCGGTACTCCACCGGGCTGTCGGAAAAGCGCAGCGGGCTGCTGGCGGTCGGCACGGTGCCGGCGCTGGGGTGCGGCAGCTCGCGCCGGATCTGGCGGGCCACCACCTGCGGGTCTTCGAAGACCTGGTCCAGCGTATTGATGGGTCCGGCCGGCACGCCGGCGCTCTCCAGCGCGGCCAGCCAGGTATCGCGCTCGCCGGTGGCCATGCGCTCGGCCAGCAGCGGCACCAGTTCGTCGCGGTTCTGCACCCGCTGCGGATTGGTGGCGAAACGCGGATCGTCGGCCAGCTCGGGCAGGTCGATCACGCGGCAATAGTTGCGGAACTGGCTGTCGTTGCCCACCGCCACGATGAGGTGGCCGTCGCTGACCGCGAACACCTGGTAGGGAACCAGGTTCTGGTGTGCGTTGCCGGCGCGGCGCGGCGCCTTGCCGGAAGTCATGTAGTTGAGGTTCTGGTTGGCCAGCATGGCCACCTGGCAATCGAGCAGGGCCATGTCGATATGCTGGCCCAGCCCGCTGCGGTTGCGCTCGTGCAGCGCGGCCAGGATGCCGACCGTGGAATACATGCCCGTCATCAGGTCGGTCACCGCCACGCCGGCCTTCTGCGGACCGCCGCCGGGCAGGTCGTCGCGCTCGCCGGTGATGCTCATCAGGCCGCCCATGCCCTGGATCATGAAATCGTAGCCGGGGCGGCTGGCATATGGGCCGGTCTGGCCGAAGCCCGTGATCGAGCAGTAGATCAGGCGCGGATTGATGGCCTTGACGCTTTCGTAGTCCAGCCCGTACTTGCGCAGGCCGCCCACCTTGAAGTTCTCGACCAGGATGTCGCATTGCTGCGCCAGCTCGCGCACCAGCTCCGCGCCGCGCGGCGTGGCGATGTCCAGCGCCACCGACAGCTTGTTGCGGTTGGCCGAGAGGTAGTAGGCCGCCTCGGTGGTGTCGTTGCCGGCCGCGTCCTTCAGATAGGGCGGCCCCCAGGCGCGCGTGTCGTCGCCCGCGCCGGGCCGTTCGATCTTGATGACTTCCGCGCCCAGGTCGGCCAGGTTCTGGGTGCACCAGGGGCCCGCCAGCACGCGGGTGAGATCCAGCACGCGAATGCCGGTCAGGGGAGCAGGACGTTGCGACATATCGGTAGAAAGAAAGAGCCAGGGGAAGCAGGCATATTAGCCCCTGGCGCCAGGCGGCAAGTTTTGTTTTCGGCACGTTGTTGTGCGCGGCGCGCACAACAACGCGGCTGTGCTACGCGTACGCCTTGAGGGTTTCGCGCGCGATGACCAATTGCTGGATCTGGCTGGTGCCCTCGAAAATGCGGAACAGGCGGACATCGCGATAGAAACGCTCGACCGCGTACTCGGAGACATAGCCCGCGCCGCCGTGGATCTGCACCGCCCGGTCGGCCACGCGCCCGACCATCTCGGTGGCGTACAGCTTGCTGCAGGCCGCCTCCATCGTCACGTTCTGGCCCAGGTCGCGCTTGCGCGCGGCGTCCAGCACCATCGAACGGGCCGCGTACAGCTCGGTCTGGCTGTCGGCGATCATCGCCTGCACCAGCTGGAACTCCGCGATCGGCTGGCCGAACTGCTTGCGCTCCAGCGCGTAGCGCACCGCATCGCGCACCAGCCGCTCGGCGATGCCCACGCACAGCGCCGCGATGTGCAGCCGCCCCTTGTCCAGCACCCGCATCGAGGTGCGAAAGCCCGTGCCCTCCTGGCCGCCCAGCAGCGCCTCGGCCGGCACCCGGCAATTGTCGAACACCACGTCGCAGGTCAAGGCGCCGGCCTGCCCCATTTTCTTGTCCGGCTTGCCCAGCGTCACGCCCGGCGTGCCGGCCTCGACCAGGAAGCACGAGATCGAATCGGCGCGGCGCTCGGGCGCGGTGCGCGCCATGACCGAGAACAGCCCGGCGACCGGCGCATTGGTGATGAAGCGCTTGGTGCCGTTCAGGACGTAGTGGTCGCCGTCGCGGACCGCGCTGGTGCGCAGCGCCATGGCGTCCGAGCCGGCATCGGGCTCGGTCAGGGCGAACGAGCCGATCAGTTCGCCGCTGGCCAGCTTGGGCAGATAGCGCTGGCGCTGGGCGTCGGTGCCGGCCAGCACGATGGATTGCGAACCGATGCCGATATTGGTGCCGGCCAGCGACCGGAAAGCCGGCGAGGTCTGCCCCAGCTCGAACACCACGCGCACCTCCTCCTCCATGGTCAGGCCCAGGCCGCCGTAATCCGCGGCGATCGACAGGCCGAACAGCCCCAGGTCGCGCATTTCCTGGACGATGGCGTCGGGAATGCGGCCGGTTTCGGCCAGCTCGTTCTCGGCCGGAACCAGCCGGTCGTTGACGAAGCGGCGTACCGCGTCCAGCAACAGGTTCAGGGTTTCATTGTCCAGCGCCATGATGCACCTCGAGGGTATATATAAAGTGGGATGGGCCCGCGCGGCGTCAGGTGCGCAGGCCGTTGAAAAGCAAGTCGTAGTAGCCGGCGGCGATCTGCTCGGCGCTGTCGCCCTGGCCCGGCTTGTACCAGCGCACCATCCAGTTCAGCATCGACAGCACCGCGCGACCGGTGGCCGCCACGTCCAGCCGGCGCAGCGTCCCCGTGGCCATGCCCTGCTCCAGCAGGTCGCGCAGCAGTTGTTCGTAGCGGTCGCGCAATTGCGCGGCGTCGGCGCGCTCGGGCAGCGCCATGCCGGAATAGCCGATCAGCATGGTCACGAATTGCTCGTGATGGCGCGCGAAATAGCGGGCATGCCCCACCATGAAGGCGCGCAGCCGTTCGCAGGCCTCGTCCTGGCGCTCCACCTCGCGGGTCACGGCCTGCAGCAGGCCAGCCAGCGTCTCCAGGATGATGGCGTCGTAGATGTCCTGCTTGGTCTGGAAATAGTGATAGAGGGCGGCCTTGGACACCCCGATGGCCGCGGCCAGGTCGGCGACCGAGCTGTTTTCGTAGCCGCTGCGGGCGAACAGCCGCGCGGCCTCCTCGAGAATGCGCTCGCGCGGCGCGGCCAGCGTGGGCGGGCGGCCGGCGCGCGCGCGCTTCGGGGCAGGGGCAGGTGCATCGGCCATGGCGTTATCCTGGCAGGCGCGGCGCGCCCCCGCCTGCATTGACAGGGGCTGGCCGCTTGCCGTTAAATGGGTTCATCAATTAATTACCGGACGACCGGTAAGTAATTATAGGCACAGATTTCCCCCGCGCTCAACAACCGGAATCGCCCAACATGAACGCACGAGACACCGCCATGCCCCATCCCGTGGTTGCCGAGCTGTACGCCAGCATGACCCTGCCCGTGGTCTGCTCGCCCATGTTCATCGTCTCCAACCCCAAGCTGGCGGTCGCGCAATGCGTCAGCGGCGTCATGGGGTCGTTTCCCGCGCTCAATGCGCGCCCCCAATCGCTGCTGGGCGACTGGCTCGACGAAGTCGAGGCCGGCCTGGCCGAACACCGCCGCGCGCACCCGGACGGCGTCGTGGCGCCGTACGCGGTCAACCAGATCATCCACCAGTCGAACGACCGGCTCGAACACGACCTGGACGTGTGCGCCCGCCACCGGGTGCCCTACATCATCACCAGCCTGCGCGCGCCCGGCGACCTGGTTGCCGGCATCCACGCCTGGGGCGGCAAGGTTTTCCACGATGTCACGACCGTGCGCCACGCCGAGAAAGCCCTGGAGGCCGGGGTCGATGGCCTGATCCTGGTGTGCGCCGGCGCGGGCGGCCACGCCGGCACGCTCAGCCCGTTCGCGCTGGTCTCCGAGGTACGGCGCTTCTACGACGGGCCGCTGGTGCTGTCCGGCGCGATCACCTCGGGCCAGGGCATCCTGGCGGCGCTCGCCATGGGGGCCGACTTCGCCTATATGGGTACGCGCTTCATCGCGACCGCCGAGGCCAACGCCTCCGAGGCCTACAAGCAGGCCATCGTCGACGCGAGCGCGTCCGATGTGCTCTACACGCCCTTTTTCACCGGTATTCCCGGCAACTACCTGAAAGCCAGCATCGTGGCCGCCGGCCTGGACCCGGCCAACCTGCCGACGGCCGAGGCCGCCTCGTCCAATTTCGGCACGACGCGCGCCAAGCCGTGGAAAGACATCTGGGGCGCCGGCCAGGGCGTGGGCGGCATTGCCAGCGTGCTGCCGGCGCGCGAACTGGTCGCGTCGCTGCGCGCCGAGTACGCCCAGGCACAGGCGCGGCTGGGCGCGCGCAAGCTGGGATGAGCAGCCTGCTGACCGAGCGCGACGGGGCCGTGCTCACCCTGACCATCAACCGCCCCGAGCGGCGCAATGCCCTGGATACCGCCACCTACGACGCGCTGGCGGCGCGATTGCGCGCCGCCGACGCCGACGCCGGCCTGGCCGCGATCATCCTGACCGGCGCCGGCGACCATTTCACCGCCGGCAACGACCTGCGCGACTTCCAGGCCGAGCGTCCGGCGGGCGACAGCCCGGCCCTGCGCTTCCTGCGCGCGCTGGTCGACACCGACGTGCCGGTGCTGGCCGCCGTGGAAGGGCACGCGGTCGGCGTGGGCGTCACGCTGCTCCAGCACTGCGATTTCGTCTTCGCGGCCGGCTCCGCCCGGCTGCGCATGCCGTTCGTGGCGCTGGGGCTGTGCCCGGAAGGGGCTTCCAGCCTGCTGCTGCCCCGGCTGGCCGGCATGCGCAAGGCCGCCGAATGGCTGCTGCAGGGGCGCGCCTTCGACGCCGCCGAGGCGCATGCCGCCGGGCTGCTCACCGGCGTCACCGAGCCAGGCCAGGCCCTGGCGGCCGCCCGGGCCGTCGCCGCCGACCTGGCCGCCCAGCCACGCGAAGCGCTGCGTGTGAGCAAGCGCATGCTGCGCCAGGGCGAGCGCGCCGCGATCCACGCCACGCTCGACCACGAAGCCGAACAGTTTCGCGAGCGCCTGCGCAGCCCCGAAGCGCAGCAGGCGTTCGCGCGCTTCTTCAGGAAGTAAACAAACCGCACTCTTGCGCCGCACCGGCGCGGAATAACCAGAGCACGCGTCCGCTTTTCGCTGCAACGCCGGGCAGCTTGCCAGGGGGCAACGCACATAACGCTGATGGACCGGGCGACGCCACGCCAGCACCATCTGGTGCGCGTCGTGGCGATCTCCGCCGGCTCCAGGCCCGGCCTCTTGCGAAGCCGTTCTCTTATCGGAATGACCATGACGCTCGTGTTCAACCACCGCGTCCTGGTCCCTGTGCATCGACGACATCATGGCCGGCGCGAGCCCTTCCCGACCTGCCATGACCACTACCCCTGCCGCAACTTCCGCTCGCCCAACCCTGCGCCGCACTGCGTGCTTCCTCGCCGCCGGCACCCTGGGCATACCTCTCGGCGCCCAGGCCGACTGGAATAGCCAGACCATCAGAAAAACCAGCCAACAGGACCACGGCATCCACATACAGGCCAGCGACGCCAGCAACGCGTCCGCCGCCACCAATATGGACATCGATGTCAGCGGCCGCTACGCCGCCGGCATCCTCATGGAAAAACCCGGCGCGACGCTGACCGTCACCGGCGGCATGGTCAGCTCGTCGGGCACGCTGGTGGGGGCTGTCGGCACCACGCTGCGCGAGATGGCCACCGTCGTCGTCAAGCACGGCACGCTCCTCATGACCGGCACCCGCGTGACCAACAAGAACGAGGGCGCAACGGCAGGCAGCGTGCTGGACGCCAGCGGCGCGGATGCGGCGGTCCACCTGGTCAACGTGCCCTTTGCCGCGCATAGCGCCGGCGTCTCGATTCAGGACGGCGCGCAGGCGACGTTCACGCGCGGCGACATCACCGTCCAGGAAGGATACGGCCTGCATGCCAGCGGCTCGCAGGAGGCGGCCTCGCCCACGCGCGTCGAAATGACCGGCGGCAGCGTCACCAGCAAGTCGACCTCGTCCAGCGCCGTGCGGGTCGGAGGCCACAGCGAGTTCAGCGCGACCAGTACCCGCATCCAGGGCGCTGGAGGCGGCCTGCAGGTCATGCGTGGAGGAAGCGTGCAACTCGATAGCGGCACCATCCAGGATACCGGCCAGGACCCCGCCAATCCGATCGCCGACGGCTGGGTCGGGCTGCGCATCGATCTCGGCCACGCCACGCTGACGCAAACGACAGTCACGGCGCGGCAAGGCGGGGCGGCGCTGGATATCGTCGACGGCACTTTCATGGCCAAAGGCGGGATGCTGGCCGCCCCGAAAGGCGCGGCCATCCGCACCAGCTCGGGCTTCAGCGCCGCCAACCCGTCGGACGCGTCGCAGGCGGCGATCACCCTGCAGGACGGGGCGCGCGCGCAAGGCGCCGTACTGCTGCATCATCGCGGCACGAAGCCATTTCTGTTGACGCTGGATTCGGGCGCCCAGGCCGAGGGCGACATCGTGACGCGGCTGCCCGACGGCGTGCAGGTGGCTCCGCCGCTCGTGCCGCCCATGTACGGCGGCGCGCCGGGCCGGCTCGACATGCGGATCGCCGGCGCCGCGCAATGGCGGGGCGCCACCAGCGTGCTGAACGCGCTGGCCATCGACGCGGGCACCTGGACGCTGACCGCGTCGTCCTCGCTCAAGAAGCTGACGCTCGGCCAGCAGGGCCGCGTCGTGTTCGAGCACAAGGACGGCCACGCCTACAAGACGCTCACGCTCGCAACGCTGGAGGGCGACGGCGGCGAATTCCAGATGAACAGCAATGCCGCCGCCGGCCAATCCGACCAGTTGGTCGTGACCGGCAGCGCGTCCGGCGAGCATCGGCTGCGCGTGCAGGACAGCGGCCACGAACCGGACAATGCCAGGGCCATGACGCTGGTCCGGACCCCTCAGGGCAGCACGGCCGCTTTCAGCCTGGCCAACAAGGACGGCAAGGTCGATATCGGCACCTACCGCTATCAGCTGATGGCCGATGGCAAGGGCAATTGGGCGCTGGCGGAGCCGCCGCCCCCCGCGCCCCCGGTGGAGCCCGAGCCCGCGCCCCCCGCGCCCCAGCCTGAACCACCCGTGCCCGCGCCGCGGCCGCCGGCGGACAGGGAACTTTCGGCCGCCGCCAACGCGGCGGTCAACACCGGCGGGGTGGGCGCGGCCAGCACGCTCTGGTACGCCGAGAACAATGCGCTGTCCAAGCGCCTGGGCGAGCTGCGCCTGAACCCGGACGCCGGCGGCGCCTGGGGCCGCGGCTTCGGCCAGCACCAGCAACTGAGCAACCGCGCCGGGCGGCGCTTCGACCAGAAGGTGGCCGGCTTCGAGCTGGGCGCCGACCACGCGGTGGCGGTGGCCGGCGGGCGCTGGCACCTGGGCGGGCTGGCCGGCTACACGCGCGGCGACCGCGGCTTCACCGACGACGGCGGCGGCCACACCGACAGCGTGCACGTCGGGGGCTATGCCACCTATATCGCAAACAGCGGCTTCTACCTGGACGCGACGCTGCGCGCCAGCCGCCTGGAGAACGACTTCAAGGTGGTGGGCAGCGACGGGCGCGCGGTCAAGGGCAAGTACCGCACCCATGGGGTGGGCGCCTCGATCGAGGCGGGCTGGCGCTTTGCCCGCGCCGACGGCTGGTTCGCCGAGCCGCAGGCCGAGCTGGCGGCGTTCCGGGCCGGCGGCGGTTCGTACCGCGCGGCCAACGGCCTGCGGGTGCGCGACGAAGGCGGCAGCTCGGTGCTGGGCCGCCTGGGCCTGGAGATCGGCAAGCGCATCGAACTGGCAGGCGGCGGGCAGGTGCAGCCCTACCTCAAGGCCAGCGTGCTGCAGGAGTTCAACGGCGCGGGTACGGTACGCACCAACGGCATCGCGCATCGCACCGAGCTGCGCGGTGCGCGCGCCGAGCTGGGCCTGGGCGTGGCCGCCGCACTGGGCCGCGGCCATGGCCTGTATGCCTCGTACGAGTACTCAAAGGGCCCGAAGCTGGCCATCCCGTGGACCTTGCACGCGGGCTACCGGTACAGCTGGTAAGCGAGCAGCCCATCCCCGCGGCAACCGGCGCCCGGCGCCAGTCCTCGTGCGGGGACTGGCGCCGGGCGCCGGAATGGAGCAAGTCCGCGCGGTCATCGGAAATCGGGCGGGCGCTTTTCGCGCAGCGACTTGATGCCTTCGTGTACGTCCGGCCCGCCAAAGCCCATGAACTCCAGGGCCAGCGACGTATCGAACGACGGGCCGGCCATGCGCAGCCAATTGTTCAGTGCGTACTTGGTCCAGCGGATGGCGGTCTGCGAGCCGGCCGCCAGGCGGCCGGCCACCTCGAAGGCCTTGGACAGCAGCTCGGCGCGATCCACGCACAGCGACACCAGGCCGATGCGCTCGGCCTCTTCGCCGCTGACGGCGTCGCACAGCAACAGGTAATACTTGGCCTTGGCCATGCCGCACAGCAGCGGCCAGACGATGGCGGCATGGTCGCCGGCGGCCACGCCCAGCCGGGTATGGCCGTCGATGATGCGCGCGTCGCGGGCCGCTATCGAAATATCGGCCAGCAGCCCCGCCACCAGCCCCGCGCCGACCGCCGCGCCATGCATGGCCGAAACAATCGGCTTGTTGCAGTTGATGATGTTGTAGACCAGGTCGCGCGCCTCGCGCCAGACCCGGGTGCGCACCTCGAAATCGTCGGCCATCTGCTGCACCAGCCCCAGGTCGCCGCCGCCCGAGAACCCATTGCCTTCGCCACGGATCACCACGACCCGGGTCTGGTCGTCGGTATCGATGTCGCGCCACACATCGGCCAGTTCGCGGTGCAGGTGCTCGTCGGCGGTGGACAGCTTGCCGCTGGCGTCCTTGGCGCCCATGACCAGCTCCAGGATGCCCTCCGGATGGCGGCGGATGCGCAAGGCCCGGTAGCGGGCATAGTGTTCGGGGTTGGTATCTGTGTCGCTCATGTTCGTCTCCATCGGGCGTGGCCGGCCGGCCCGGCTTTGGGGCACTATAGTGGAAAGCGGCACCGCCGCCCGCCGGAGTTTCACCGCATGGATACCCTTTCCTCCTCCCTGCCGGCCATCGAGCGCCAGCACCTGCCCGCCCTGTTCGCCGCCCGGCCCACCGACGCCCACAAGGGCAGTTGCGGCACCCTGGGCGTGATCGGCGGCGGCCCCGGCATGGTGGGCGCCGCGCTGCTGGCCGCCCGCGCCGGGCTGAAAGTGGGGGCCGGCAAGGTATTGGTCGGCCTGGTCGCCGACACCCCGCCGCTGCCCTGCGACCCCATGCAGCCCGAACTGATGCTGCGCGATTTCCGCGGCCTGCTGGAAGCGGGCCTGGGCATCGACGCCTGGACGGCCGGCTGCGGCTGCGGCATGGACGCGCTGGCCGCCAACGCCCTGTCCGAACTGTTCCAGCTGCGCGGCGACGCCGCGCTGGTGCTCGACGCGGACGGCCTGAACCTGCTGGCCGCCGGCGCCGTGCAGGCGCGCTGGGGCGATGCCCCGGTCGTCCTCACGCCCCACCCGGCCGAAGCGGGCCGGTTGCTCGGCCTGTCCACCGAGGCCGTGCAGGCGGACCGGCCCGGCGCCGCCCGGGCGCTGGCCGCGCGCTACAACGCCTGGATCGTGCTCAAGGGCGCGGGCAGCATCGTCTGCGACCCAGCCGGCGCCTGCCGGATCAACCGCACCGGCAACCCGGGGCTGGCCACGGCGGGTACCGGCGACGTGCTGGCGGGCATCCTGGGATCCCTGCTCGCCCAGCGCATCGCGCCCGAGCAGGCCGTGCCTGGCGCGGTGTGGCTGCACGGCGCCGCCGCCGACGCCCTGGTGACGCACGGGGTCGGACCCATCGGCCTGACCGCCGGCGAACTGGCAGATAGCGCCCGGCGCCTGCGCAACAGCCGCGCCTAAGTGATTGAAACGGCTGAAAAAGGCGTTTTTGCAACACCCTAGGGTAAACCCTGAATTTCGCTTGCCAAGTACCTAGGGTTTTCCCTATAATGGATTACACCTAGACGAAACGTACTGGAGTAAGCCATGAGCGACCTGACCCTTAGCCACAACGCCCGCCTGACCGATTCGCTGGAGCGTGAACTGCTGCGCGGCGCTATGGAAGACCAATCGAACACCATCCGCCCGCTGGCCGCCGCGAAGGCTGCCGCCGCCGGCATCGGCCGCGGTGTGCGCGCCGTGTTCGCCTTCATCGACGAAGTCAACGAATCGATGAACCGCGCCCGCGCCCAAAGCGCCCACTACACCGGCTCGCAGTGGTAATCGGCTGACCGCCGGTTCCGGCCCGCACGCAGTCACGCGGCCGGAACCGGCCTTGCCACCCGCCGGGCCTGCCTCGGCCGGCGGATGGCAGGCGACGCCGTTGCCTCCCTCGCGGCGCCGCCGCGTTGCGTCTGGCCTGTCTGGCAGACGCAGCGCTTCTTCCGTCCCCCCTTCCCCGCATCCCCCCGCCGACAACATCCCGGGCCCGCGCGCCCATGGGCTGTCGCATCGCGTTGACAACGCGCGATCCGGCTACCGATAATCGCGCCGGTATCCACCCGGAGTTGTCACCATGAAGTTGCGCACCACTTTGGCCCTGCTGGCCGCCAGCGCCGGCCTGGCGGCCGTGCCCGGCAGCGCATCGGCACAGTCGCTGAAAATCGCCCTGTCGTCCGAACCCACGTCCGCCGACCCCCACTATCACAAGCAAACGCAGAACGACGCGTTCTCGGCGCACGTCTACAGTTCGCTGATCGGCCGCGATGCCGACATGAAGCTGGTTCCGGCGCTGGCGACCTCGTGGAAGAACCTGGACGACCTGACCTGGGAATTCAAGCTGCGCGACGACGTCAAGTTCTCCAACGGCAAGCCGTTCACGTCCGAGGACGTGCTGTTCACGATCTGCCGCACGCTGAACAACGAAACCAATGTTTCGCAGTCCTACATGGACACCACCAAGCGCATCGCGGACGTGCAGACGCCCGATGCCCACACCGTCATCATCAAGACGGCCGCGCCGCTGCCGCTGCTGCCGGCCGAACTGGCGCGCTCGCTGCCCATCGTGTGGAACGGCATCGTCGAACACGGCAAGCTGACGTTCAACCCGAAGGAAGGCTGTGGCGTGACCGGCCCGTGGCCGACCGTCGCCGACTTCAACAACGGCAAGGACGCCATCGGCACCGGCCCGTACAAGCTGAAGTCGTACGTCAAGGGCACCGGCATCGAGCTGGAGCGCAATGACAACTACTGGGGGCCGAAGCCGTACTGGAAGGACGTGAAAATGGTGCCGGTACCCAACGCGGGCCCGCGCCTGACCGGCCTGCTGTCGGGCGACTTCGATGTGATCGAAAACCCTGCCGCGCGCGACCTGCCGCGCATCAAGAGCAACCCGCAGTTCGGCTTCGTGGCCACGCCCTCGACCCGCCTGATCTTCTTCCAGCCCGATGTGGGCCGCAATCCCAGCCCGCTGGTCAAGAGCGCAGACGGCAAGAACCCGCTGCAGGACCTGCGCGTGCGCCAGGCCATCTCAATGGCCATCGACCGCAAGACCATCGTCACGCGCCTGATGGACGGCATCGCCACGCCGGCCTACCAGTACATGCCCGACGGCATGTTCGGCGGCGTGCCCAACGCCCCCGAGATCAAGTACGACCCGGAAGGCGCCAAGAAGCTGCTGGCCGAGGCCGGCTACGCAAACGGCTTCGAGCTGACGATCTCCACGCCCAACGACCGCTACGTCAACGACGGCCAGATCGCCCAGGCCGTGGCGCAGTACCTGTCGCGCGTGGGCATCAAGGCCAATGTCGACGCCATGACGGCCTCGCTGTACTTCCCCAAGCGCGCCAAGCGCGAGTTCAGCTTCTCGATGGGCGGCTGGCCGGCTGAAGTCGGCGAAGCCTCGGCGCTGTTCCAGCTGTGGGTGGCGTCGCTGGATTCGCCCAGGAGCCTGGGCACCAGCAACTATGGCGGTTTCTCCAACGCCGAGTTCGACAAGGTGTTCACCGAGGCCCTGGTGACGGTGGACGTGGCCAAGCGCGAGAAGCTGCTGCAGCAATCGACCCAGATCGCGCTGGACAACGTGCCGCTGATCCCGCTGCACTTCGAAAGCAGTATCTGGGCCTTCCGCAAGGGCCTGGCGTACGAGGGCCGCCGCGACCAGTTCACGCTGGCCATGTCGGTCAAGCCCGCCGACCAGAAGTAGGCATGCGGCCGGACGGGCTCGTTCCGTCCGCGCGACAGGGGCGCCGCCATGCGGCGCCCCTACGCATTTCAGCGGGCCGTAGTTGTAACCCCTATACAATTTGAGCCGCTTTCCGGAGTTGCCATGTCCCCGCCCCCCGCCGTCGCCGCCGTCCGCCCGTTCGAACTCGCCTGTCCCAGGCTGGACGCCGAGCGCGTAGGCAACAGCGCCACACCCGGCGTCTGGCACTTCGACGCGGGCCTGCCGGGCCGCCACGTGCTGCTGACGGCGCTGATCCACGGCAATGAGCTGTGCGGCGCCTGGGCGCTGAAGGACGCGCTGGCAGCCGGCCTGCGGCCGCGCCGTGGCAAGCTGACGCTGGCGTTCTGCAACCTGGCGGCGTTCGACCGCTTCGATCCGCTGAACTACGCGCCGGCGCGCTTCGTCGACGAAGACATGAACCGCGTCTGGAGCGCCGACAAGCTGGCGGCGCCCGAAACGCAGGAGCGCCACCGCGCGCGTGCGCTGCTGCCGTGGGTGGAACAGGCCGATTGGCTGCTGGATTTCCACTCGATGAGCAATGCCGACGAACCGCTGCTGCTGACCGGCACGCAAGCGCGCAATATCGAGCTGGCGCTCAGGCTGGGCAACCCGGCCCACCTGGTCGCCGACGCGGGACACGCGGCCGGCGTGCGCCTGCGCGACTACGGCCGCTTCGGCGCCGAAGGCGAGAACGGCACGCGCTCGCTGCTGATCGAGTGCGGCTTTCACGGCGCGCCGGCCAGCCGCGCGGTTGCGCGGGACATCCTGGCGCGCTTCCTGCTGGAGGCCGGCACCCTGGCGGCCGAGGATATCCCCGCCGGCTGGCTGGCCGACGCGGCGCCGCGCCAGCGCGCGCTGCGCGTCACGCATGCGGTGGCCGCGCGCAGCGCGGATTTCCGCTTTGCCCGGCCGTGGCGGGGGCTGGAACAGATTGCGCGCGCCGGCACGGTCATCGGCTGGTCCGATGGCGAGCCGGTCGCCACGCCGTACGATGATTGCGTGCTGATCATGCCCTCGCTGGCGAACCTGCGCCCGGGCGTGACCGTGGTGCGCCTGGCCCAACCCATCTGACCGGCCGGGCCGGCGACGGCCGGACCGGTCTTTCGAAGACCACCAAGGAATCCATAACGTGGCCTTGTTCATCCTGCGCAGGCTCATACAAAGCCTGTTCGTCCTGCTGGCCGTTTCGGTCGTGGTGTTCTTCGCGGTCTACGCCGTGGGCGACCCGATCGAATTGCTGGTCAGCCCCGAGGCCAGCGCGGAGGCACGCCAGGCCATGATCGCGCGCCTGGGCCTGGACCTGCCGGTATGGCAGCAGTACGGCAACTTCCTCTGGCGCGCCCTGCATGGCGACCTGGGCAACTCGTTCGTCCACGGCATTCCCGCCATCTCGCTGATCCTGCAGCGCATCCCGGCCACGTTCGAGCTGGTGCTGGTCGCCATCGTCCTGACCTGTACCATCGGCATCCCGCTCGGCCTGGTGGCCGGCCTGCACCGCGACCAGCCGCTGGGCCGCGGCATCATGGCCACCTCGGTGCTGGGATTCTCGCTGCCCAATTTCTGGCAGGGCATGATGCTGATCCTGCTGTTCTCGGTCTGGCTGGGCTGGCTGCCCGCCTCGGGGCGCGGCGACACCGCCGACCTGTTCGGCGTGCCGCTGTCCATCCTGACGCTGGATGGCTGGTCGCACGTCATCATGCCGGCCATCAACCTGGCGGTCGCCAACGTGGCGCTGGTGCTGCGCCTGACCGCCTCGGGCGTGGCCGAGGCGCAATCGCAGGAGTACGTGAAGTTCGCCCGCGCCAAGGGCATCAAGCCCGGGCGCATCGTGCGCCGCCACATCCTGCGCAACATCCTGATCCCGGTCGTCACCGTGATCGGCATGGAATTCGGCCACCTGATCGCCTATTCGACCATCACCGAAACCGTCTTCGCCTGGCCCGGCATGGGCAAGCTGCTGATCGACAGCGTCTACCAGCTCGACCGCCCCGTGGTGGTGGCCTATGTCATGCTGGTCACGCTGATCTTCGTCGTCATCAACCTGGTGGTCGACATTCTCTACGCCGCGCTCGATCCGCGCGTGCAACTGGTCGCCCCCGCACAGTAGGTCAGACATGGCAAATCCCCCGAGCAACGGCCGCACGCGCATCGTCCACCCCCTGTCGGAGACGCCGCGCCGCGCCCAGATCCTGAAAAAGCTGCACAGCCGCCCCACCGTGCGCGGTTCGGTCATCGCGCTGCTGGCGCTGGTGGCGCTGATCCTGCTGGCGCCGTACTTCGCGCCGCAGAACCCCTACGACCTCGCCAGCCTGAACCTGCTCGACGGCCGCCTGCCGCCGCGCTCGCCCACCATGGACGGCGGCTTCTATTGGCTGGGCACCGACGACCAGGGGCGCGATATGTTCAGCGCCATCCTGTACGGGCTGCGCATCAGCCTGCTGGTGGGCCTGACCGCGGTGGTGCTGGCCACCGCCATCGGCAGCCTGGTGGGCCTGCTGGCCGCCTATGCCGGCGGCGTGCTCGACGCCGTCCTGATGCGCATCGTCGATTTCATCCTCGGCTTTCCCACCATCCTGGTGGCGCTGGTGCTGCTGGCCATGATGGGCCGCGGCGTGGACAAGGTGATCCTGGCGCTGGTGGTGGTGCAATGGGCGCACTACGCGCGCATCATGCGCGGCCGCGCCTTGCAGGAGCGCCGCAAGGAGTACGTCGAGGCGGCCGCCAACCTGGGCTTTCCCGCCTGGCGCATCATGCTGTTCCACCTGCTTCCCAATTGCATGGCGCCGGTGATGGTGTTCGCCACCATCCAGATCGCCAACGCCATCGTGCTGGAAGCCACGCTGTCGTTCCTGGGCGTGGGCGTGCCGGTCACCGAGCCTTCGCTGGGCCTGCTCATCGCCAATGGCTTCCAGTACCTGCTGTCGGGCGACTACTGGATCAGCCTGTTCCCCGGCCTGGCGCTGCTGCTGCTGATCCTTTCCATCAACATCGTGGGCGATCGCCTCCGAGAAAGCCTGGACCCGCGACGAGCATGAAAGAAATTCTCCTGGACGTGCGCGGCCTGCGCACCGCATTCCATACCGAAGCCGGCGCCTGGCCCGCCGTCGACGGCGTCGACCTGGTCGTGCGCCGCGGCGAGATCGTGGGGCTGGTCGGCGAATCCGGCTCGGGCAAATCGGTCACCGGGTTCTCGCTGCTGGGGCTGATCGACCCGCCCGGCGAAGTGGTCGACGGCGAGATCCGCTTCAAGGGCAAGGACCTGCGCAAGCTGAGCGAAGAGCAGATGCGGCAACTGCGCGGCAATCGCATCGCGATGATCTTCCAGGATCCGCTGATGACGCTGAACCCGGTGCTGCGCATCGGCGAACAGATGGCCGAAGCCATCCTCACGCATGAGAACGTCTCGCGCGCCCAGGCCATGGAACGTTGCCGCGAGGCGCTGGAGATGGTGGGCATCCCGTCGCCCGAGAAGCGACTGCGCAGCTTCCCGCACGAATTCTCCGGCGGCATGCGCCAGCGCGTGGCGATCGCCATCGCCATGCTCAACAAGCCTGACCTGATCATCTGCGACGAACCCACCACGGCGCTGGATGTGACCATCCAGGGGCAGATCCTCTACCGCATGCAGGAAATCTGCCGCCAGCACGACACGGCGCTGATCTGGATCACGCACGACCTGGGCGTGGTGGCCGAGCTGGCCGACCGCGTCGCGGTCATGTATGCGGGCCGCATCGTCGAATCGGGGCCGGTGGACGCCGTGCTCGACGCGCCGCGCCACCCCTACACGCGCGGCCTGCTCGAATCGATGCCGGCGCAGACGCAGCCCGGCGCGCGCCTGCGCCAGATCGATGGCATGGCGCCGACGCTGTCGGCGCGCCCATGGGGCTGCGCCTTCCGTCCGCGCTGCCCCAACGCCGTGACGCGCTGCACCGAACAGGCCCCTTCCGTGACTCAGGAAGGTCCGCGCAGCTACCGCTGCTACGTGCCCATCGCCAGCGAGACCGCTACCGCATGACAACCTCAGACCTGCCCGTTATCGAACTGCGCGACGTGCACAAGCGCTTCGAACACCGTCCCGACATGGCCCAGCGCCTGCTTGCGCTGACCGGCAAGCCGCTGGACCGGCGCACCGTGCATGCCGTCAACGGCGTGTCGCTGTCGGTGCGCCGCGGCGAAGTGCTGGGCCTGGTGGGCGAATCCGGCTGCGGCAAATCGACCCTGGGACGGGTCGTTGCCGGCCTGCACCGCGAGAGCGCCGGCGAACTGCTGTACCAGGGCCGTCCGGCGGCGCAACTGCGCGGCGCGGACCGGCTTGCCTATATCCTGGGCGTGCAGATGATCTTCCAGGATCCGCAGGCCTCGCTCAACCCGCGCCAGCGCCTGCGCCAGATCCTGGCCGAAGCGCTCAAGGTGCACAAGCTGGCGCCGCCGGCCGAGATCCCGGCGCGGGTCGACCGCGCGCTGGCGGAAGTGGGCCTGGACCGCGAATACCGCGAGCGCTACTCGCACCAGATCTCGGGCGGCCAGCGCCAGCGTATCGGCATCGCGCGCGCCCTGATGGTGGAGCCCAGGTTCCTCGTCTGCGACGAGCCGGTGGCGGCGCTGGACGTCTCCATCCAGGCGCAGGTCATCAACCTGTTCATGGACCTGCGCGAACAGCGCGGCCTGACGTATCTGTTCATCAGCCACGATCTGGGCGTGGTGCGCCATATTTCGGACCGGGTCGCTATCATGTACCTGGGCAAGATCGTCGAGCAGGCCAGCTCGGCGGAAATCTTCGCCCATCCGAACCACCCCTATACGCAGGCGCTGATGGCCGAAGTGCCCGACGTAGGCCGGCGCGGCCGGGTCTTCACGCCGATCCGCGGCGAGATCCCTTCGCCGCTGGATCCGCCGTCGGGCTGTACCTTCCATCCGCGCTGCCCGCATGCCATGCCGCGCTGCCGCGAACAGGCGCCGGTACTGCGTGAAATCGCGCCAGGCCATGTTTCGGCCTGCCACCTGAACGACACCGCAAGCTGAAGATGAAACCCGCCGACCTGACCAACGCCGACCGTATTGCCCTGGAACTGGGCCACGCGGGCCGCAACGCCATTGCCTACCTGGACGACGACCGCAACGCCGACCGCCCGTTCACGCTCAATACATACCGCCCTTACGGCTACACCCCTGACCGGCCGGTCGTGGTGGTGCAGCACGGCGTGCTGCGCAATGGCGCCGACTACCGCGATTTCTGGATTCCCGCGGCCGATCGCCACAAACTGCTGATCGTCGCGCCGACCTTCTCGGAAGAAATCTGGCCGGGCGTCGAAAGCTACAACAATGGCCGCGCCTACACCGCGGCCGGCAATCCGCGCCACGTCGACGGCTGGACCTACGCCCTGGTGGCGCGCGTGCTGGCCAACATCCGCGCCGCCGAGATCGCGGACTGCGAGAAGGTCTATCTGTTCGGCCATTCGGCCGGCGGCCAGTTCGTGCACCGCCTGATGAGCAGCCAGCCGCATGCGCCGTTCCATGCCGTGACGGCCGCCAACCCGGGCTGGTACACCCTGCCCACCTTCGAGCACCGTTTCCCCGAAGGGCTGGACGGCGTGGGCCTGACCGAAGACCACCTGGCCCGCCTGCTGGCCTACCCCATGACCATCCTGGCCGGCGACCAGGACACCGCCACCGACGACCCCAACCTGCCGTCCGAGCCGGCGGCGCTGCGCCAGGGGCCGCACCGCTATGCGCGCGCGCGGCACTACTACGAAGCCGGCCGGCGCGCCGCCGAGCAACGCGGCCTGCCGTTCGGCTGGCAGCTGCAGGTCGTGCCGGGCATCGGCCACGACGGCCAGGCGATGTCCGAAGTCTGCGCCAGCCTCTGGTTCGACGGCCGCATGCCCGACGCAGCCGAACTGGCCCGCCTGGCCGGCTCGCAATCGGCCTGACCGTCCCCCCTCGATCCGCCCTACCGACTAGACGCCCACGCCATGACGACCACGCTTCCCGACACCGACCAGCTCGTAGCTGGCATCCAGTCCTGGATTCAATGCGAATCCCCTTCGAACTCGCCGGCCGGCGTCACCGCCATGGCGCACCTGGCGGCCGAATACGCGCGCGCGGTCGGGCTGGCCGTGGAGATCCGTCCGCTGAACGCGGAAGTCGGCCCGCTGGTCCACGCCACCAATCGCGCTGCCGGCGATACGCGCCCCGGCGTGCTGATCCTCGGCCATATCGATACCGTGCATCCCGTCGGCACGCTGCGGGACAACCCTTGCCGCATCGACGGCGACCGCCTGTACGGGCCGGGCAGCTATGACATGAAGGCCGGCATCTACCTGGCGCTGTCGGCCCTGCGCGGCCTGCCCAGCCCGGACGCCACCGCCCTGCCCGTCGATTTCCTGCTGGTGCCCGACGAGGAAACCGGCAGCCACGCCTCGCGCGAACACATCGAGCACTACGCGGCGCGCGCCAAGTACGCGCTGGTGTGCGAGCCGGCGCGCCCCAACGGCGGCAAGTGCGTGACCGCGCGCAAGGGCACCGGGATGCTGCGGCTCAACGTCAAGGGCCGCCCGGCGCATGCGGGCATGCAGCACGAGAAAGGCCGCAGCGCCATCCGCGAAATGGCGCACCAGGTGCTGGAACTGGAAAGCATGACCGACTACGAGCGCGGCATCACCGTCAGCGTGGGTACGATCGCCGGCGGCACGGTCACCAATACCGTGCCGGCCCAATGCCGTTGCGTGGTCGACTTCCGCGTGCCCGACATGGGCGCGGCCGAAGACGTGCTGCGCCGCATGCGCAATCTGTGCGCCGTCGGCCCCGACATCGAGCTGGACATCGACGTCGAGCTCAACCGTCCGCCCATGGTCAAGACCGAAGCCGCCACCGCGCTGCTGCAACGGGCGCAGGACTTCGCCGCCAAGGCCGGCTTCGCGCTCGAAGACGCCCCCATGACCGGCGGCGGCAGCGACGCCAACTTCACCTCGGCCATGGGCGTACCGACCCTGGACGGCCTGGGCGCCGACGGCGACGGCGCGCACACCCTCAACGAATACATCCTGGTGTCCACCCTGGCCGCGCGCATGCGGTTCTGGGAATTGCTGCTGAAAGAACTCCACTGACGGCGCGCCTGTCCCTGCAGCGCCAGTTCCGCTGCGGGACCATGGGTGCCTGTCCCGCGGGGACAGGCATCTAGTGTCAGCCCCCCCCGCAGCGCTCCGGCGCCTGCCCCCGTGGGGACAGGCTCCTCGCCAGCCCCTCTGCAGCGCTAGTCCTTCTTCAGCAGCGCCTTCAACATGCCCAGGCGCTCCTTGGGGCTCATGGCGCGGGTGGCTTCGTCTTCCTGTACTTTCGCATCGCCCAGGCCCATCTCCTCGATGAAGCGCGAAGGCTCGCGCACCACGTCCTCGCGCGCGCGGCGGCGCTTCTTGCACCAGCTCAGGTTCAGGCTGCGCTGCGCGCGCGTGATGCCCACGTACATCAGGCGGCGTTCTTCCTGGATGCGCGTGGCCAGGGTCTCGGCGGCGCGCGCCGGGTCGCCGCTGTCCTCGTCGTCCTTGCCCAGGTGCGGCAGCAGGCCTTCCTCGACGCCAGCCAGGTAGACGTGCGGGTACTCCAGCCCCTTGGATGCGTGCAGGGTGGACAGCTTGACCGCGTCCGGCTCTTCCTCCTCGCCGCGCTCGAGCATGGTCACCAGCGCGACGTGCTGCACCAGGTCGAACAGCGTCATGCCGTCCTCCTCGGCCTTGCGCTTGAGCCAGCCCGTCAGCTCCAGCACGTTCTGCCAGCGCGTCTGCGCCGGCCGCTCTTCCAGCATGTCGTACAGGTAGCGTTCGTACTGGATGGCCGAGAGCAGGTCATCGAGGATCTGGCCGGCCGGCTCGAGCGCGCGCGCGGGCTGGCCCTCGACGCCACGCCCGGCGCGCCACTGGATGCGCCGCACGAATTCGGCGAAGGTGCGCAGCGGCTCCAGCTGGCGCGGCGCCAGCAGGCTCTCGAGCCCGGCCTCGTCCACCGCGGCCAGCAGCGAGCACTGGCGCTGCGCGGCATATTGCCCGAGCGTCTGCAGGGTGCTCTGCCCGATGCCGCGCTTGGGCGTGGTCGCGGCACGGATGAAGGCGGGATCATCCTCGTCATTGGCGACCAGGCGCAGGTAGGCCAGGATGTCGCGCACCTCGGCCTTGTCGAAGAAGCTCTGGCCGCCCGAGATGGTGTACGGAATCTTCAGGTTGCGCAGCGCCTGCTCCAGCACGCGGGATTGATGATTGCTGCGATACAGAATGGCGAAGTCTTTCCATTGCGCCTGGCGCTCGAAGCGCGCCGCCGACACTTTCATGGCGATGGACTCGGCCTCGTGCTCGTCGCCGTTCATCGGCGAGACGATGATGGGCTCGCCATGGCCCAGGTCCGACCACAGCTTCTTCTCGAACAGCTTGGGGTTGCGTTCGATCACGTTGTTGGCGGCGGCCAGGATGCGCTGCACCGAACGGTAGTTCTGCTCCAGCTTGATCAGCTTGAGACTGGGATAGTCGGTAGTCAGCTTGGCCAGGTTCTCGATGGTGGCGCCGCGCCAGGCGTAGATGGCCTGGTCGTCGTCGCCCACCGCCGTGAACATGGCCCGCACGCCGGTCAGCAGCTGCACCAGGCGGTATTGGCAGACGTTGGTGTCCTGGTACTCGTCCACCAGCAGATAGCGCACCCGGTTCTGCCAGCGCGTGCGCACCTCTTCGTTGCGCTCGAGCAGTTCCGCGGGAATGCGGATCAGGTCGTCGAAATCCACCGCCTGGTATGCCGCCAGCGTCGCCGCATAGCCGCGGTAGACGGTCACCGCCTCGACTTCGGTGGGCGTGATGGCGGCGGCGGCCGCCTGGTCCGGCGTAAGCAGCGCGTTCTTCCACAGCGAGATGATGGACTGCACCTCGCGCAGCCGGCCGCGGTCGGTGGTCGCCAGCAACTCCTGGATGATGCTCATGGCGTCATCGGCATCCAGGATGGAGAACTGGGGCTTGAGGCCGGCATGAGCCGCCTCTTCGCGCAGCAGGCGCACGCCCAGCGCATGGAAGGTGCTGATGGTCAGCCCCTTGGCCAGCTTCGGATCGACCAGGGTCTTGACGCGCTCGGCCATCTCGCGCGCGGCCTTGTTGGTGAAGGTCAGCGCCACCACGTTGCGGCCCATGTAGCCGCACTCGCGCAGCAGATAGGCCATCTTCTGCGTGATGACGCGCGTCTTGCCGCTGCCCGCGCCGGCCAGCACCAGGCACGGCCCGTCCAGGTACAGCACGGCTTCTTTCTGCGCGGGGTTCAGGCCACTGCCTATCGAGGTATCGCTTGCGGACATGTTCGGTCAGGGTACGGGTTCGAGCGGATGCCGGCCCGCTCAGATCTCCAGCGGATCGACTTCCAGCTGCCAGCGTACGCGCGCCTCGGCGGCCAGTTGCGGCAGGCGGGTCGTCCAGGCCGTCAGGAAGCCCTGCAGGGCGGGGCGGCTGGCGCTTTCGATCAGCAGCTGGGCGCGCTCGACATGGGCCACGCGCACAACGCGCAGCGGCACGGGATCGTAGAGTGTAATCGCGTCCACGCCGGGCCATGGCTCGCCCGTCGCCACGTCGCGGGCGCGCTGCAAGAAGCCCTGCGCCACCGTCAGCTCGCGCGCCTCGGCGGTCAGCAGCGCCTGGTAGGCAAACGGCGGCAACCCGGTGTCCTCCCGCTCCTGCAGGGCATGGCGCGCAAAGCCGGCGTAATCGTGGCGCAACAGGGCCTGGTAGACCGGCTGCTCCGGATAGCCGGTCTGGATCAGGACCTGCGCGCCGGCGGCATGGCGGCCTGCCCGCCCGGCCACCTGCATCAATTGGGCGAACAGGCGCTCGGGCGCGCGGAAGTCGTGCGCGAACAGCATGGAGTCGGCATTGAGCACCCCCACCAGGCCGAGCCGCGCGAAGTCGTGGCCCTTGGCCACCATCTGCGTGCCGACCATGATGTCCACCTCGCCGGCGTGCACGGCCGCGAACAGCGCCTGCGCGCTGCCCTTGCGGCGCGTGCTGTCGGCGTCGATGCGCGCGATGCGCGCCTGCGGGAACCACTCGGCCAGCTGCTCCTCGATGCGCTGCGTGCCGCGCCCCATGGGCTCGAGGTCCTGGTCGCCGCACTCCGGGCAGGCGCGCGGCACCGGCGCCTGGTAGCCGCAGTGGTGGCATTGCAGGCGATAGCCGCCGGCGCCCGGGCCGCGGTGCAGCACCGTGAAGGTCGAGCAGCGCGGGCAATGGCTGACCCAGGCGCATGACGCGCAATGCAGCACGGGCGCATAGCCGCGCCGGTTGAGAAACACCAGCGACTGCTCGCCGCGCTCGAGCCGCTGGCCGATCGCCTCGATGAACTGCGGCGACAGCCCTTGCTTGAGCTGCAGCCGGCGCGTGTCGATCAGGCGAATCTCCGGCAGGCTGCTGGCGCGCGCCCGGCCGGGCAGCGTCAGGCGCAGGTAGCGGCCGCGCTCGGCATGCTGCCAGCTCTCCAGCGACGGCGTGGCCGACCCCAGCACCACCGGGATATCCAGGTCGCGGGCGCGCCAGATGGCCAGGTCGCGCGCCGAATAGCGCAGGCCTTCCTGCTGTTTATAGGAAGGGTCGTGCTCTTCGTCGACCACGATCAGGCCCAGCTCCGGCAGGGGCGCAAAAATCGACATGCGCGTGCCCAGCAGCAGGCGGGCCTGGCCGCGCTGCGCGCGCGCCCACGCCTGCACGCGCTCGCCATCGGCCAGCCCGCTATGCAGGATGGCCACGCCCTGCGGCCCGACCAGCGCCTCCAGACGCGCACGCAAGGCGCCTTCGAGCTGCGGCGTCAGGTTGATCTCGGGCACCATCAGCAGGACCTGCCGCCCCGCCTGCAAGACGCGCGCCGCCGCGTGCAGGTACACCTCGGTCTTGCCGCTGCCGGTCACGCCGTGCAGCAGGACCGGCTGGAACGCCGACAACGCGCCGATGGTATCGACCGCCTGGCGTTGCGCCTCATTCAGTTCGGGCGCCTGGTCCGGCTCGGCCGCCGCCGCCGCCGCTGCCGCGGCGCGCGGCTTGCGCGCGTCCAGGCGCGCCACCGGCCCCAGGCCGGAACGCTTGCCTTGGTAGGCCGACGGCTTGCGCAGGGGCGGCGGCAGCACCGGCAGCATGACCTCGCCCAGCGGGCGCTGGTAATAGTCGGCCGCAAAACGCGCCAGCCGCATCCAGTCGGCCGGCATCGGCGGCAGGTCTTCGAGCGGCTGCTCGACCTCGCGCACCTGCGCCGGGTCGATGGACGGCTGGTCGGGATGGTCGACCACCACCCCGACCAGCTTGCGCCGCCCGAACGGCACGATCACGCGCGCGCCCAGCGGCAATGGCGCTGCGCTGCGGTAATCGAACGGCCCCGGCAACGGGACATCCAGCGCAACGCGCACCCAGACGTCCGACGCATCGGCGGCGGGCCAGGCGGGATCGGCGGAAGACGCGTCGCTCATACTTAAAGTGAATTCTGGATTCTGGCGCTAACCCTGCGGCGCCTCATAGTGATATCCACACAAGTTTCCAACCTGTGGATAACTTTGGGGAAAAAACGCTAACAAGCGTGCGAGCTTTCACGACGGTGCCTGCCTGGCTCTGCTTCATATCTGCAATAAGCTCATATTTTTCTTTTGAATTCATGAGCTTATATATATTTTCCAGACTACGAGGCAGGTTTTGGGGGTTTTCCCGAAACTTTGCGCTGCTGTGCACAACTCGGCACGGCAGCGCCTTCCCCGGCCGTTTGGAAGCGGAGCGTCCACTTACCCCGCATGCAGTGCGCGGCTGTACGTGTGCACTTCGTCGACCAGCTCGCTGACCACCTCCGGCGGGGAGTATTGCGAAATGCCGTGCCCCAGGTTGAACACGTGGCCGCCCTTGCCGACCGGACCGAACGCGTCCAGCGTGCGCCGCGCCTCGGCGCGCACGGCCTGGGCGCCGCCAAACAGGGTCATGGGATCGAGGTTGCCCTGCAGCGCCACCGCGTCGGCCACCCGGCGGCGCGCCGAGCCCAGGTTCACCGTCCAGTCCAGGCCCACGGCATCGCAACCGCATGCGGCGATTTCCTCGAGCCACTGCCCGCCGCCCTTGGTGAACACGATGACCGGCACGCGGCGGCCTTCGCGCTCGCGCGTCAGGCCTTCCACCACGCGGCGCGTATACGCCAGCGAAAACTGCTGGAACAGGCCATCGGCCAGTACGCCGCCCCAACTGTCGAACAGCATCACAGCCTGCGCGCCGGCATCGATCTGCGCGTTGAGATAGTGGCGCGTGGCTTCGGCGTTGATCTCCAGGATGCGGTGCAGCAAATCGGGCCGGCCGTACAGCATCGATTTGATCAGGCGATAGTCGTCGCTGCCGCGTCCTTCGACCATGTAACAGGCGATGGTCCAGGGACTGCCGGCAAAGCCGATCAGCGGCACGCGGCCATCGAGTTCGCGGCGTATCGTGCGCACGGCGTCGAACACATAGCGCAAGCTGTCCATGTCGGGCACCGCCAGCTTTGCCACATCGGACTCATCGCGCACCGGATGGGCGAAACGCGGCCCTTCGCCGGGCGCGAAATCCAGGCCCAGGCCCATGGCGTGCGGCACGGTCAGGATATCGGAGAACAGGATGGCCGCGTCCAGGGGGTAGCGCGCCAGCGGCTGCAGCGTGACTTCGCAGGCGTAGTCGGGATTTTGCGCGAGCCCCATGAACGAGCCCGCACGGGCCCGTGTGGCGTTGTATTCCGGCAGGTAACGGCCGGCCTGACGCATCAGCCAGATCGGCGTGTATGGTACGGGCTCGCGCAGCAGGGCGCGCAGGAACACATCGTTCTTCAAAGGGGCAACAGACACGACTATCCTTGGTGATCGGAAGCCGTGATTTTACTGCCCTGGCAATTTCCTGCCCGCGGGGCGGGAAAGCTGCGTTCAGGCCTCGTCGGCGGGGTCCCAGGGCGGCGCGGTTTCGCAGGGCCACGCGCTGGCCAGGCCTTCGCGATAGGGCCGGGCATCGATGCCATGCTTGCGCATCAGGGCCCAGAACGCGCGCCGGTGCTTGCAGGCCGCGCGCGCCGCCTGGGCCACGTTGCCGCCATGGCGCGCCAGGGCGCCGCGCAGGTAGGCGCGCTCGAAGCGCCCCACCACCTGCGCCTTGGCCTGGCGGAAAGGCAGCTCGCGCTGCGCCGCCATCCGGGTGTCGCCCGGCGCCACGGCATAGGGCGCATGCGGCTGGGCAAGCAGGTACGGGGCGCCTGCCGGCGCATCGGCGGCCTCCGGCATGCCAGGCAGGCGATGGCCGCCGCCCTCGCCCTGATCTGGCGGCGCGCCGGACGCGCGGCCGCCGCCGGGATCTGCGCCCGAAGCCGCGGCGGCCCGGGCGTCTGGCGCCGCCGGCGAAGGGATGCCGCGCCAGGCGCGCGACACCCGGACGCGCAGCTCTTCCAGGCAGGCGGGCGCACGCAGGAAATCCCGCGCGCCCAGCCGCAACAGGTCGGCGATGGCCGGCGCGGTCAGGTCGCGCACCAGTACCAGCACCGGGGTGCTCAATGCCGGGCTGGCTTGCGCCAGCACGATACGCGCCCACCCCAGCGTGGAAGCCTGCACGGGCAGCAGCAGCGCATCGAAGCGGCGCAGGCGCATGGCGGCCTGCCCCAGCGCGAGCCCATCGCGCCCGCCCAACGGGTATTCGTGCAGGCGCAGGCGCTCGGCCAGGCGGGCTTGCGGGCCGCGCGCGGCGGCCAGCCACGCGCCTACCCACGATGGCTGGTCGGGCATGACGAGTACGGCGCAATCCAGAAGTGCACGCATGGCATGGGCCTCATTCACGATGAGCAGGGCCATAGCCTAGCGCGTC
This sequence comes from Bordetella genomosp. 6, assembly GCF_002119705.1. Classification (NCBI taxonomy): domain Bacteria; kingdom Pseudomonadati; phylum Pseudomonadota; class Betaproteobacteria; order Burkholderiales; family Alcaligenaceae; genus Bordetella; species Bordetella genomosp. 6. Next base: position 400,101 of record NZ_CP021107.1, on the reverse strand, counting down.
GGGACAACGCGCCGCCATTCGCAATCGCCACACTGCGGAGATTGCGCAGGCATGGATCCAGGAGCGCATCAGAAACGACAAAGGCGACCGAAGTCGCCTCTGTCTGCCTGCTGCGGCGGGCAACGCCCGCCGGCAATCAGTGCGTACGGCCCTGGCGCAGCTTGCGCGCGGCCACGGCCTGGGCGGCCAGCATGGCCAGCTCGGCTTCGACCACGGCGATGTCGGCCTTGTCCTTGGCGTTGCGCAAGGCCTCCTCGGCCTTTTCGCGCGCCGCCACGGCGCGGGCTTCATCCAGGTCGGCGGCCCGGATGGCCGTATCGGCCAACACGGTCACGCTGCCCGGCTGCACCTCGAGGATGCCCCCGGCGACGAAGATGTTTTCCTCGCCTTCGTCGGCACGGACGATCTTGACCGTCCCGGGGCGTATGCGCGAAATCAGCGGGGTGTGGCCGGGCAGAATGCCCAGCTCACCCGCCTCGCCAGGCAGCACCACGAACTTCGCCTCGCCGGTGAAGATCGCTTCCTCTGCGCTGACGACATCCACATGCAGGGTAGCCATATCGGATCCTTATTGGAGTTTCTTGGCCTTCTCGAAGGCCTCGTCGATCGTGCCGACCATGTAGAAGGCCTGCTCGGGCAGCGCATCGCACTCGCCTTCGACGATCATCTTGAAACCGCGGATCGTTTCGGCCAGCGGCACGTACTTGCCCGGCGAGCCGGTGAACACTTCGGCCACGTGGAAGGGCTGCGACAGGAAGCGCTGGATCTTGCGCGCGCGGGCCACGGCCTGCTTGTCTTCCGGCGACAGTTCGTCCATGCCCAGGATCGCGATGATGTCGCGCAGTTCCTTGTAGCGCTGCAGCGTCTGCTGCACGCCACGGGCCACCTGGTAGTGCTCTTCGCCCACGACTTGCGGGTCGAGCTGGCGGCTGGAGGAGTCCAGCGGATCCACGGCGGGGTAGATGCCCAGCGCGGCGATGTCACGCGACAGCACGACGGTCGAGTCCAAGTGCTGGAAGGTCGTGGCGGGCGAGGGGTCGGTCAAGTCGTCGGCAGGCACGTACACGGCCTGGATCGAGGTGATCGAGCCGGTCTTGGTCGAGGTGATGCGCTCTTGCAGCACGCCCATTTCCTCGGCCAGCGTAGGCTGGTAGCCCACCGCCGACGGCATACGGCCCAGCAGCGCCGACACTTCGGTGCCGGCCAGGGTGTAGCGGTAGATGTTGTCGACGAAGAACAGGATGTCACGGCCTTCGTCGCGGAACTTCTCGGCCATGGTCAGGCCGGTCAGCGCCACGCGCAGGCGGTTGCCCGGGGGTTCGTTCATCTGGCCGAACACCATGGCCACCTTGTCCAGAACGTTCGACTCTTCCATTTCATGGTAGAAGTCGTTGCCTTCGCGGGTACGCTCGCCCACGCCGGCGAACACCGACAAGCCGCTGTGCTGCTTGGCGATGTTGTTGATCAGTTCCATCATGTTGACGGTCTTGCCCACGCCGGCGCCGCCGAACAGGCCGACCTTGCCGCCCTTGGCGAACGGGCACACCAGGTCGATAACCTTGATGCCGGTTTCCAGCAGCTCGACCGACGGCGACAGCTCGTCGAAACGGGGCGCGGGCTGGTGGATGGCGCGCTTCTCGTCGGAAGCGATGGGGCCGGCTTCGTCGATGGGACGACCCAGCACGTCCATGATGCGGCCCAGGGTGCCGTGACCCACGGGCACCGAGATCGGCGCGCCGGTGCCGGCCACCTGCATGCCGCGGCGCAGGCCGTCGCTGGAGCCCAGCGCAATGGTGCGCACCACGCCGTCGCCCAGCTGTTGCTGCACTTCCAGCGTCAAGCCCTTCTCGGCGAACGAGGAACCCTCGTCGACCAGGGTGAGCGCTTCATAAATCTTGGGCATGTTATCGCGGGGGAACTGAATATCCACCACGGCGCCGATGCACTGAACGATGGTTCCGTTGCTCATGTCGATTCCTTGCTTGATAGCTTTTGTCGGAGTACTACCGGGTTACACCGCGGCAGCGCCCCCTACGATTTCCGAAATTTCTTTGGTGATCGCGGCTTGACGAGTCTTGTTGTAGACCAGTTGCAAGTCACCGATGACCTTCTTCGCGTTGTCCGAAGCAGCCTTCATCGCCACCATCCGGGCAGACTGTTCCGACGCCATGTTCTCAGCCACGGCCTGGTACAGCAGCCCTTCGACGTAACGCTGCAGCAGGTCGTCGATCACGCTCTTGGCATCCGGCTCGTAGATGTAGTCCCAGCTGTAGTCCGACTTGATCTCGGCGGTCTTGGCCAGGGTCTCAACGCCCGACTGGAACGGATCGTCCAAACCATTGGACAGCGGCAGCAGGCGCAGAAACACCGGCTCCTGCCTCATCGTATTGACGAAGCGCGTGGTCGCCACGTACAGCGCGTCGATGCGGCCTTCCAGGTAGTCGTCCAGCTGTACCTTGATGGCGCCCAGCAGGCGGTCGAGGTCGGGCTTGTCGCCCAGCTGCACTTCCTGGGACACCAGCTTGGCGCCGATACGCGTCAGCAGGCCCAGGCCCTTGTTGCCGAAGGCCGTCGCCTGCACCTTGATGCTGCGCTGCTCGAATTCCTTCAGCTTGGACAGCGTCACGCGGCTGATGTTGGTGTTCAGGCCGCCGCACAAGCCCTTGTCGGTCGTCACCAGCACCACGCCGACCGCCTTGACTTCGCGTTCGACCAGGTAGGGGTGGCTGTACTCGGGATTGGCCTGCATCAGGTGCGCGGCAATCTCGCGCACCTTGGTGGCGTACGGACGACCCGCGCGCATCCGCTCCTGCGCCTTGCGCATCTTGGATGCGGCGACCATTTCCATCGCCTTGGTGATCTTGCGCGTGTTTTGCACGCTCTTGATCTTGGTTCGGATTTCCTTGATTCCGGGCATTGCGCTTTCCTGTTGAAACGGCTTGGCGGGTTCAGCCGGGCTGCCCCCGCCCTACCGTAGGATGGGCGGCACGCCCATCGCTACGCCAGACAGTTGCCTTAAAAAGCACCGTGCTTCTTGAAATCCTGGACCGCGGCAGCCAGTTCGGCTTCGTCGTCCTTGGACAGTTCCTTGGTGTCTTCGACGCGCTGGATCAAGGCGGCATGCTTGGCCTTGAGGTGATCCTTCAGCGACTTTTCGAAGGCCAGGATCTGCGCCACATCGACGTCGTCCAGGTAGCCGTTGTTGACCGCGTACAGCGAGACGGCCAGCTCCCACACTTGCAGCGGCTGGTATTGCGGCTGCTTGAGCAGTTCGACCACGCGCTTGCCGCGCTCGAGCTGGCGACGGGTGGCGTCGTCCAGGTCGGAGGCGAACTGCGCGAAGGCGGCCAGTTCACGGTACTGGGCCAGGTCGGTACGGATACCGCCGGACAGCTTCTTGATGACCTTGGTCTGGGCGGCGCCACCGACGCGCGACACGGAAATGCCGGCGTTGATGGCGGGACGCACGCCCGCGTTGAACAGGTCGGTTTCCAGGAAGATCTGGCCGTCGGTGATCGAGATCACGTTGGTCGGAACGAAGGCCGACACGTCGCCCGCCTGGGTTTCGATGATCGGCAGCGCGGTCAGCGAGCCGGTCTTGCCCTTGACGGCGCCGTTGGTGAACTTCTCGACGTATTCCTCGTTGACGCGCGCGGCGCGCTCGAGCAGGCGCGAGTGCAGGTAGAACACGTCGCCCGGGTAGGCTTCGCGGCCCGGCGGACGGCGCAGCAGCAGCGACACCTGGCGATAGGCCCAGGCCTGCTTGGTCAGGTCGTCATAGACGATCAGGGCGTCTTCGCCGCGATCGCGGAAGTATTCGCCCATGGTGCAGCCGGCGTAGGCGGCCAGGTACTGCATGGCGGCCGAGTCCGAAGCGGCGGCGGCGACCACGATGGTGTATTCCATCGCGCCGTGCTCTTCCAGCTTGCGCACCACGTTGTTGATCGTCGAAGCCTTCTGGCCGATGGCGACGTACACGCAGGTGACGCCCTTGCCCTTCTGGCTGATGATGGTGTCGACGGCCACGGCGGTCTTGCCGGTCTGGCGGTCGCCGATGATCAGTTCGCGCTGGCCGCGGCCGATCGGCACCATCGAGTCGATGGCCTTGATGCCGGTCTGCAGCGGCTGCGACACCGAGCGGCGGGCGATAACGCCGGGCGCCACTTTCTCGATGATGTCGGTCTGGGTGGTGTTGATCGGGCCCTTGCCGTCGATCGGGTCGCCCAGGGTGTTGACCACGCGGCCCTTCAGTTCGGGGCCGACCGGCACTTCGAGAATGCGGCCGGTCGTCTTGACCTGATCGCCTTCGGACACGCCGGTGTAGTCGCCCAGAATAACGGCGCCGACGGAATCGCGCTCGAGGTTGAGCGCCACGCCGAACACGTTGTTCGGGAATTCGAGCATTTCGCCCTGCATCACGTCGGACAGGCCGTGGATGCGGGTGATACCGTCGGTCACGGAGACGACGGTACCCTGAGTACGAACATCAGTCGAAGCGCCCAGGCCCTCGATGCGGCTCTTGAGCAGTTCGCTGATCTCGGAGGGATTGAGTTGCATATTGACTCCTGGAATCCTGTTAGTCTCGCCTGCCTTATGCGGCCAGCGTATCGCGCAAGCGGGCCAGTTGGGCTTTTACGGAAGTATCGAGCACCTGGTCCCCGACAGCCACGCGCACACCGCCGATCAGTTCCTGATCGACCGACACGTGCGGCTTGAGCTTGAGACCGAATTTGAGTTCGAGCGCGGCAATCAGCTCTTTTACCTGAGCGTCGCTGAGTTCGAATGCGCTGGTGATTTCCGCCTGCGCCGTGCCTTCGTGACGATTCTTCAGCGCGACGAACTGCGTGGCGATGACGGGCAGCAGCAGCAAGCGGTCGTTCTTGACCAGCAGCTCGATGAAATTGCGGGCGGCCTGAGGCAGCTGCGTCTTGACGAGGCTGGTGAAAACCTCGCTGCGCTGCTTGTCATCCAGACGCGGATCGGCCATCGCCTCGCGCACGTCGGGATTGGCGGCGACCTGCGCCATCTCGCTGACCAGGTCGGCCCACACCGCCAGACCGGCCTTGTCGTCGCGCGCTGCGCCGAAGAGGGCTTCGGCGTAGGGACGGGCAACAGTGGAAAGTTCAGCCATGACGTTCCCGGATTAAAGCTGCGCCTTGAGCTGGTTGAGCAGCTCGGCATGGGCGCGGGCGTCGACCTCGCGCTTGAGGATCTGTTCGGCGCCCTTGACGGCCAGCGCGGCGACGTCGTCGCGCAATGCTTCACGGGCGCGTTGAACTTCCTGCGCGGCGTCCTGGGCAGCCTGGGCCACGATACGGGCGCGTTCGGCTTCCGCTTCACGGCGGGCCTGCTCAATCACCGAAGCAGCCTGTTTCTCGGCTTCGATGATGCGGGCGTGAGTTTCGGATTTGGCAGAAGCCTCGATCAGACTGACGCGCGCTTGGGCTTGAGCCAGATCGGCTTTGCCCTTCTCGGCGGCGGCCAGGCCGTCGGCGATTTTTTGGCGGCGCTCATCGATCGCCTTCGTCAGAGGCGGCCACACGAATTTCATCGTGAACCAGCCCAGAACGAAGAACACGAGCATCTGGAAGAAGATCGTCGCGTTCAGATTCACGGTCGTTCCTTTAACACCTTGCAGCCCCGGCCATCAGAATGACAACCCAGGGCACTCGATACTTTGCCAGTCGGCAACGCGCGCTTGCGCGCCGCCGCCAGCGTCAGGCCCGCCTGTTTCGCCGGCGGGCAATGCCATTAGCCGACGAACGGATTGGCGAAGGCGAACAGCATGGCGATACCCACGCCGATCAGGAACGCCGCGTCGATCAGGCCCGCCAGCAGGAACATCTTGGTTTGCAGGGCGTTCATCAGTTCGGGCTGACGAGCCGAAGCTTCCAGGTACTTGCCGCCCATCAGTGCGATACCGATGCAAGCGCCGATGGCGCCCAGACCGATGATGAGACCGCAAGCGAGAGCAACGAAAGCGACGTTGGTCATGACAACTCCTTGGTTAGAAATCTGAAGTCAGGATTATTGGAAAACAGGTACTGCTCAATGCAAGAAGATCTTGCTAACGGACGCCCGCCACCATGGCGGACGCCGAAAATTTGGGATCAATGCCCTTCGTGCGCCTGGCCGATGTAAACCAGCGTCAGCATCATGAAGATGAAAGCCTGCAGCAGCACGATCAGGATGTGGAAGATTGCCCACACCGAACCGGCCAACACATGCCCAATGCCCAAACCGATGCTGGCGCCGTTAAAGCCCGTCCAGGCGCCGCCCAGCAGCGCGATCAGCATGAAGATCAGTTCACCGGCGAACATGTTGCCGAACAACCGCATGCCCAGCGACACCGACTTGGCGGCATATTCGATCAGGTTGAGCAGCAGGTTGAACGGGGCCAGCACGAGCGAGGCCAGGCCGTGCGCGTGGAACGGCGCGGTGAACAATTCCTTGACGAAGCCGCCCGGGTGCTTGATCTTGATGCCGTAATAGAACATCAGCAGCAGCACGCCCAGCGACATGCCCATGGGCACGTTCAGGTCGGCGGTGGGGAGAATGCGGTGGTAGTACAGCGGGTCGCCGTGCTCGGCGCCCAGGCCGGTCATGCGCCAGATCGAGGGCAGCAGGTCGACTGGCAGCAGGTCCAGCGCGTTCATGAGGATGATCCACAGGAACACGGTCAGGGCCAGCGGCGCCACGAACAGGCGGCTCTTGGCGTTGGTGACGATGGACTTGGCCTGGTCGTCGACCATGTCGACGATCATTTCGATGAAACCCTGGAAGCGGCCCGGCACGCCCGCCGTGGCGCGGCGCGCGGCCAGCCACAGGCAGAATACGACCAGCAGGCCCATCAGGATCGACCAGAACAGCGAGTCATAGTTGATGACGTTGAACTGGGCGATGACGCTTTGCTTTTCGCCAATGTTGTTCAAATGCACCAGGTGGTGCTGAATGTACTCGGACTGAGGCGACGCGCCGCTGGGAGCAGCCATGTGGAACCCTACCCTGTTTGCTGTGTGCCCGTGCCCCAGTGGAGCCGGACTTTTTCACGATGGTTAATATCGCTACGGGCGCTTGCGCAGCATCAATAGCAGGAGATATCCCTTCAGCGTGAAGACCAGGCCCAGCAGGACCGCCGGCCACACCAGCCAGCCCTGCGCCAGCCACGACAGCAGCCACAGCAGTAGCGCCGTCATGAGCAGCTTGAGCAACTCACCGTAGAGAAAAGCAAATGGGTTTGGCCGGGCCGCCCTGACGACGTTGACCAGCAAGCGCAATGCAAACAATGCATTGGGCAAGAAATACGCCCCCGCTCCCGCCAACGCCGACAAACCTGCCGCCGTTCCCGCAACAACCCCCGCGATTGCCGCTGCCACGAGCCCCATGACACCCTGCGCCGCAACGGCCAGGCAGAGCTCCCGGCAAGCTCGCGCATCGAGTGCCGCACGATCAGCGGCGGTAAGTACCAGACTCTTTTGCATGAACTTCCCTGCTCTTGCCAGCAATCCACGACGCAGCTTTTGCCACGCTTTTAGCCCGCAAGCGTCAAACCCGTAGAGTATAGCGTGATTTTTTAGGGGTCGCCAAATGAAAACGGCCCCCGCCGCCAAGTCGGAAACGGGGGCCGATCGGCGCCGCGGCGCCGGCGCCACAGACTCAGTCCTCGCGCACGGGCGGCGGCGCCCAGTGGCCGTCGAGCGCGATGTCGCGCGGCCAGTACAGGCGCAGGTTCAGCATGAAGTCGCCCTGGCGCGGCGCCGGCAGCCAGTTCGCCTGCCGCGTCTTGCGCGGCGGATCGCGCTGGATGTAGATATCCAGCGAGCCGTCGGCGTTGTAGACCAGCGGGTCGGTGCTGCGCAGCGCATAGCGGTCGATCGGGTTGTCCGCCAGCCCCTGGCGCGCGTCGTACAGGATCAGCGACCAGAAGGCATTGGCCGGCGGCAGCTGGTCCTTGTCGAAGTGCAGCACGTAGTCTTCGTCGCTGCGCAGCGCCTTGCCGCGCGCATCGACGGCCGTCACCGGGTAGAGCACGTCCTCGGGCGGATTGGCGCCCAGCCCCACGTAGGCCACCGCGGCGCGGCGCAGGTAGTCCGTGCCATAGGTGCCGATGCCGTGCAGCGCCGTGTTCCAGCCATTGGCCTGGGTGCCCAGGCGGCCGGCCGCGTCGGCGATGCGGCGCCCCGCCAGCGGCTGCGTCTCGATCAGCGCCTGCTGCACCGCCGGGTCGAGCCGCGCGAACGCATTGGGCTGGTCGCCCAGCCCAAGCCTGCGCAGGCGGTCGAGCATGGGATAGTCGTTGGCATGCGGCGGGTTGCTGCGCAGCAGATCGGCGAACAGGTTGAAGTAGCTGGCCGCGTCCATCGCCGCCACCTGTTCGGCCGGCGATTGCTGGGCGCTCCAGGCCGGATTGACCGTGGCGCTGCCCGTCATGCGGAAAGGCTTGCCCCACTGGGCCAGCGGCGTGACGGTCAGGGCGGCCTGGAACTGGTTGACGTTCTGGTAGTCGTCCGGCCCGCCCGTCTGCACGCGCGCGATCATCCAGCCCGAGCCGGTCGGGCTGCGCACCATGTCCACGCCGGGCGGCAGCGCGCCCTGCCAGTACGGCCCGACGATCGCGAAGGTCTGCGCGCCGCCGCCCGTCGTGCGGGTTCCGCGCGAGGCGTAGGCGTCAGTCCACATGTCGAGCAGCGACAGCAGGTAATAGCGTTCGCCGGCGGCCGGCACCTGCACGATCAGCGGCTCGCGCGATACGTCGTACCAGAGGCTGGACGACAGCGTGTCGGTGCTGGGCCAGGCCACATCCGTGGCGCGCGGATCGGGAAAGGCAGTGCGGTGGCCGAACTGGTTCATCGGCGCGCGTCCGGCGATGGGCGTCTGCACGTTGGTCGAGGCGCGCCGCGTCATTTCCATCAGCACCATCGGATAGGCGTAGACGTAGGCGTCGATGGCGGTGTCGCGCAATTGCTCGGCGGTCATCGCCGGCGCCTGGGCGGCGACGCCCTGGGCCGCATAGGGCGTTTCGGAAACCAGCCTGAGCGTGGACGTGGGCGCGCGGGCCGGCGCCTGGGCCTGAGCCTGGGCGGCGCCCGCCAGCCCGACGCCGATTACGCTGGCCGCCAGCGCGAGCTGCCAGCGCCGTCGCGGAAATCTTGCACATGTACGCATGAAGGGCTCCTTGCTTGTTGTTGGACAATGAGCCGCCGTCCCCGGCCGTGGCACGCCGCGCATGGCGCGAGGCGCCCGACGTTGCCGGACACGACACTCCGGACCTGCCGTCATTCCAGGATAGGCCCGCACAATGCAACAAAGTGCAATGCAAGCGTTTCAACGGGCAACCCGCGTAACGCCGCCGGGTCGCGCGCGTCCGCCACGCGCGCCAATGGAAACGCCGCGCAGGCGCGCGGCGTCGGCAATCGGGCGGGTCACGCAAGGTAACCGGATGCGACCGGTCCGGCGCGGGCCTACCTGTGCTTGAAGCCGGGCTTGCGCTTCTCGGTGAACGCCGCCATGCCCTCTTTCTGGTCTTCGGTGGCGAACAGCGAGTGGAACACGCGGCGCTCGAACAGCAGCCCGTCGTTGAGCGGCACTTCGTATGCGCGGTTGATGCACTCCTTGGCCATCATGGCCGACGGCAGCGACATCGAGGCGATGACGGTGGCCGCGTCGAGCGCCTCGTCCGCCAGCCTGTCGGCCGGCACCACGCGCGATACCAGGCCGGCGCGCTCGGCCTCCGCGGCATCCATCATGCGCGCCGTCAGCGCCAGGTCCATGGCCTTGGCCTTGCCCACCGCGCGCGGCAGGCGCTGCGTGCCGCCGGCGCCGGGAATCACGCCCAGCTTGATCTCGGGCTGGCCGAAGCGGGCCGAGTCGGCGGCGATGATGATGTCGCACATCATGGCCAGTTCGCAACCGCCGCCCAGCGCATAGCCGGCCACCGCGGCGACCACGGGCTTGCGTACGCGCTTGAGGGTTTCCCAGTTGCGGGTGATGTAGTCGCTGCGGTAGACGTCCATATAGGACCAGTCTTTCATGGCGCCGATATCCGCGCCCGCGGCGAAGGCTTTCTCGCTGCCGGTGATGACGATCGCGCCAATGCCGTCGTCGGCGTCGAACGCCAGCAAGGCCGCGCCCAGTTCCTCCATCAACTGGTCGTTCAGTGCATTCAATGCCTTGGGCCGGTTCAGCGTCAGCCACCCCACGCGGCCCCGGGTTTCGACCAGCACAAACGACTCGCTCATTGATTGCCTCCTGTCAGAGTATGAAATGTAAGATATGCGCATGAACGACACACCCGTAATTTACCGCCTGGAACCCCATGACCCGGCCGGACACCGCTACCGGATAACCCTAACCGTGGCCGACCCCGCGCCCGAAGGGCAGCGCCTGGCCTTGCCGGCATGGATTCCCGGCAGCTACCTGATACGCGATTTCTCCCGCCAGATCGAGACGCTGGCCGCGCGCGCCGGCGGCAGGCCGGTGGCGGTAAGCAAGGTCGACAACCACACCTGGCAGGTGGCGCCGTGCAGCGGCCCGCTGCAGGTCGACTATACGGTGTATGCGTGGGATCTCTCGGTGCGCGGCGCGCACCTGGACGAAAGCCACGGCTTTTTCAACGGCACCAGCGTGTTCCTGCGCGTGGACGGGCAGGAACACGCGCCCTGCATTCTCGAGCTGGCCCCGCCGCGCGGCATCGAAGGCTGGAAGGTCTACACCAGCCTGCCCGAGGCGCGGGGCCTGCCGGGCGCGGCCCGCCGCCATGGCTTCGGCCGCTATCGCGCGCCCGACTACGACGCGCTGATCGACCACCCGGTCGAGATGGGCACGCCGCAGGTCATCAGCTTCCAGGCGCACGGCGCCGAGCACGAGCTGGTATTCACCGGTGTGGCGCCGCGGCTGGACCTGGCGCGCATCGCCGCCGACGTGCAACGCATCTGCGAGACGCAGATCGCCTTCTTCGAACCGCGCAGCAAGCAGGCGCCCTTCCTGGACAGCGCCAGCCGCTACGTGTTCATGACCATGGTCACGGGCGACGGCTACGGCGGCCTGGAGCATCGCGCCAGCACCGCCCTGATGGCCTCGCGCAAGGATCTGCCGGTACTGGGCCAGCACGGCCAGGGCGACGGCTATCGCGGCTTTCTCGGCCTGGTCAGCCACGAGTACTTCCATACCTGGAACGTCAAGCGCATCAAGCCGGCCGCGTTCGCGCCGTACGACCTGGCACGGCCCGATCTGACGCGGCTGCTATGGGTGTTCGAGGGCTTCACGTCGTACTACGACGATCTGCTGCTGCTGCGCTCGCAGACCATCACCCGCAACGACTACCTGCGCCTGCTGGGCAAGACCATTTCGGGCGTGGCGCGCGCGCCGGGCCGCCACAAGCAATCGGTCGCGGAAAGTTCGTTCGACGCCTGGACGCGCTATTACAAGCAGGACGAGAACTCCCCCAACGCGCTGGCCAGCTACTACACCAAGGGTTCGCTGGTCGCGCTGGGCCTGGACCTGCTGATCCGCCGCGACAGCGGCGGCGTCCATTCGCTCGACGACGTGATGCGCCTGCTGTGGCGGCGCTACGGCCGCGATTTCTACCGCGGCCGCCCGCAGGGCCTGGCCGAGGATGCCCTGCCGGCGCTGATCCGCGAGGCCACCGGCGTGGATGCGCGGCGCTTCATCGCGCGCCATGCCCATGGCACGGCCGACGTGCCGCTGGCCGAGATGCTGGCGCCGCACGGCATCAGCCTGACCTGGCAGGCCGGCGCCAATATCCCGACGCTGGACGTGCGCACGCGCAAACAGGGCGAAACCCTGGCGCTGGCCACCGTGTACGAGGGCGGCGCGGCCCACAAGGGCGGCCTGTCGGCGGGCGATGTGCTGGTGGCCATCGACGGCCTGCGCGTCGATGCGCCGGCCGGCCTGGACGTGCTGCTGTCGCAGTACCGGCCCGGCGAACGGGTGACGGTGCACGTGTTCCGGCGCGATGAACTGCGCAGCTTCCAGGTGCGCCTGGCCGCGCCGGCGCCGCTGGACTGCGTGCTGGCGGCGGCCTGACTCAGCGCGGCGGCGCCGGACGCTCCCAGCGGCGCTGGATGGCCTTGGCCGCCACCACGCCGTCGGCCAGCGAGGTGACCACGCAGGGATGCATGCGGTGGGCCACCTCGCCAATCGCGTAGACGTCGGGCAGGCTGGTCTGGGCCGTGGCGAAATCGGTGCGCAGGTAGCCGCGCGAATCGCGCTCGAGATTCAGGCTGTCGGCAAAGGCGGCCTGCGGCTCCCAGCCATAGAACACCAGGATGAGGTCATAGGGCCGCCCGTCGACGGTGCGCGCGGCCGGATCGACGCGATACGGCCCCACCCGCACGCCGTCGACGCCGGCGCGCGCCACCCACTGCTGCTGGGCGCGCACCGTGCGCGCGTACAGGTCGACCCGACGCGCCCCGCGGTTGCGCACGTAGACGAAATTCTCGAAGGCATTGTCGCCCCCGCCCAGCACCGCGACCGACAGGCCGGCGTAGTCCTGGGCCACGATGGGCGAGCCCGGCCCGATCAGCACGCCCGGCCAGCGGGCCTGCTGCGGATGGCCGGGCAGGCCGCGCGCGCGCACGCCGGAGGCGATCACCAGCGACTTGCCGTAGACGGCGTCGCGCCCATCGCCGCCCAGCCGCACCTCCACCCCGCCCTTGCAGGGGCGCACGGCGGTTGCCGGCGCGCCCAGGCGCACCGGCACGCCGGCGGCCGCGACACTGGCGGCGATATTGGCCGCCGCCTGCTGCCCGGTCACATTGGGCAGCACGGCGATCCAGTCGTCGGTAAACGGATTGTCGTTGCCCAGGCCGCCCAGGCGCTCGCCGGCCTCGACCAGCAAGGGCGCCAATCCGAGGCGGGCCAGCCAGATCGCGCAGGACGCGCCGGCCGGCCCACCGCCTACAATTACCGCATCGTAGAACTGCCGCATTCCGTATTTTTCCTCCGGCGCCCTGCCTGGCGGACGCCTGTCGCCATGGCCGGATTGTAGTCAGGCCCGGCCGTCCACTCGCGCGCCGCCTTACAATCCCGCATCCGTCTTCCCCACTGCCATCATGCCTACACGCCGCATATTCATTTCCGGGCTGGCCCTGGACGCCCGCATCGGCATTCTCGAACACGAGCGCCGCGCCACCCAGCCGCTGCATATCGACGCCGAGTTCGACGTCGACATCATGCGCAACGTGGACGACCACGACATCCAGAGCGTGCTCGACTACCGGCGGCTGCGCGAGGCCATCGTCGAGGAATGCACGCAGGCCCACGTCAACCTGATCGAGACGCTGACCGAACAGGTCGCCGCGCGCCTGCTGGCGGATTTCGACGAGATCCGCTCGCTGCGCCTGCGCATTAGCAAGCCCATGGCCTTCTCGGATTGCGCGGCGGTCGGCGTGGAAATACAGATCAGCCGCTAACGCCAGGCAGGCCACCGGACATCGCTACGCCATGACACCCACCGCATCCCCCACCGCCGCGCGCACGCCCGCCGAGGAAAAGGCGCGCTTCGAAGGCAACAAGCTGGCCAAGCGCCTGGCCCGCGAAACCACCCGCGCGATCGCCGACTACAACATGATCGAGGCCGGCGACAAGGTCATGGTCTGCCTGTCCGGCGGCAAGGACTCGTACGCGCTGCTGGACATCCTGCTCAGCCTGCAGAAGCGCGCGCCGTTCGCCTTCGAGATCGTCGCGGTCAACCTGGACCAGAAGCAACCGGGCTTTCCGCCCGAGATCCTGCCCGATTACCTGCGCGGGCTGGGCGTACCGTTCCATATCGAGACGCAGGACACCTATTCGATCGTCACGCGCGTCATCCCGGAAGGCAAGACCATGTGCTCGCTGTGCTCACGCCTGCGCCGCGGCATCCTGTACCGGGTGGCCAGCGAGCTGGGCGCGACCAAGATCGCGCTGGGCCATCACCGCGACGACATCCTGGGCACCTTCTTCCTGAACCTGTTCTACGGCGGCAAGGCCAAGGGCATGCCGCCCAAGCTGGTCTCCGACGATGGACGCCACACGGTGATCCGGCCGCTGGCCTACGTGCCCGAAAGCGACCTGATCGCCTATGCGCAATTCAAGCAATTCCCGATCATCCCCTGCAACCTGTGCGGCTCGCAGGAAAACCTCAAGCGCAAGGAAGTCGGGCGGATGATCCAGGAATGGGACCGCAAGCATCCCGGCCGCTCGTGGAATGTCTTCAATGCGCTCTCGCGCGTGGTGCCCTCGCACCTGATGGACCGCGACCTGTTCGACTTCGCCGGCCTCAAGCCCACGGGCGTGGCCGATGCCGGCGGCGACACCGCCTTCGACCATATCGATCCCGAACCCGACGCGGCGGGCCCGGGCTGCGCCAGCGACACACCGGCCGGCCAGGCCGACGGCATGGCCGAACAGCGCGTGGTGTTCCGCTAGGACGCCAAGGGCTCAGCCCCGGGCGCCGCCCAGCACGTGCACCGGCGCGCCGGCGGCCCAGCCGCGCACGGCCTCCAGCGCATTGGCATAGAACGCCTGGAAGTTCTCCGCGCTCACATAACCCAGGTGCGGCGTCAGCAGCACGTTGTCGAGCGTGCGCCAGGGGTCGGTGGGCGGCAGCGGCTCGCTCTCGTAGACATCCAGCCCGGCGCCGGCCAGCCGGCCCTTGCGCAGGGCATCGAGCAGCGCGGCCTGGTCGACCAGGCCGGCGCGCGAAGTATTGACCAGGTAGGCGCTGGGCTTCATGGCCGCCAGCGCGGCCGCGTCGACGATATGGCGGGTGCTCTCGCCCAAGATCAGGTGCAGGCTGACCACGTCGGCGGTGGAAAACAGGGTGTGCTTGTCCACCCGCGTCGCGCCGGCCTGGGCGGCGCGCTCATCGGTGAGATTGGGGCTCCAGGCCACCACCTCCATGCCGAACGCGCGCCCCACCTGCGCCACCGCGCTGCCCAGCTTGCCCAGGCCCAGCACGCCCAGCCGCCTGCCTGCCAGCGGCTGCGGCATGCCGGTCTGCCACAGGCCGCGGCGCATGGCGGCATCTTCCTGCGGCAGGCGCTTGAACAGCGCCAGGATGTGGGCCCAGGCCAGCTCGGCCGTGGCGGCGCCGGCCTCGGCGCTGCCGGGCGCGCCACACACCAGGATGCCGCCCGCGGCGCAGGCCTGCATGTCGATGGCGTTGTTGCGCATGCCGGTCGTCACCAGCAGCCGCAGCGCGGGCAGCGCCTGGATCAGTTCGGCCGGAAACGGCGTGCGCTCGCGCATCGCCACGATGACATCGAAAGGCTGCAAGGCCACGGCGCGCGCGGCCCCCGCGGGCAGCGCGTCGCGAAATACCTGCACGCGCGCCTGGGCGCCCAGCGTGGTCCAGTCGGCATAGCGCTCGGCCACGCCGTGGTAGTCGTCCAGTATCGCAATATGCATCCCAGCCTCCCTGGCGCCGCCGGCAGCCTACAGGCGCGCTTCGAGTTCGTCGCGCGGCAGCGCGCCGCTGACGCGGCCGCCGCTCTTGAAGAAAATCGCGGGCGTGCCGCGCACCATCAGCTGGCGGCCCAGCGCCAGCCATTGTTCGACCGGCGCATCGCATTCGGCGGTGGGCGGACGCTGACCGCGCACCATCCAGTCTTTCCAGACCTTGGCGGGATCCGAGGCACACCAGATGTCGCGCACCTTGGTCGTCGAGTCCGGCGAGAGGATCGGATACAGGAAGGTGTAGACCGTGACGTTGTCCATGTCCTCCAGCGTGCGGTGCAATTGCTTGCAATAGCCGCAGTTCGGATCCTCGAATACGGCCATGACGCGCGAACCGTCGCCCTTGACCTGCTTGACCGCCAGTTCCAGCGGCAGCTCCTCGAATGGGACGCTGGACAGTTTTTCCTGGCGTTCGCGCGTGACATCGCGCCGGGTCAGGGCATCGATGAGCGGCCCCTCCATGACCCAGGTGACCTTTTCATCGGTGTACAGCAAATCCGTTCCGATCTGCACCTCGAACAGCCCGTACGGGGTGCGTCGCACCGCCGTCACGTCGAACCCCTCGAAGCGCTGCGCGAACCGCTCCTTGACCGCATCGGCCTGCGGATCGGGCGCCTGCACCGAACGGGTGGAATACACCTTGTCGCCCGGCTTGGCGGGCGCGCTCCCGGTGGTCGAGTAGACCTTGTCCGGCGTACCCGAGGCGGCCTGGCCGGCACCATCCTGCGCCAGGGCGCCCGCGCTCCACACCGCGGCGGCGGCGCACCAGACTGTCATCCGGAAATTCATACCTGCTCCTGAAAACGGCGGCCCGCTCAATTGCGCGAGGCCCCTTCGATGAGTTGCCGCTTGAGAAACGGCACGGCATCCACCCATTGCATGCCCGCATTGCGCAGCCAGGCCAGCGGCGCGCCGCGCGCGCCGAACAGGCGGTGCAGGCCGTCGGTGGCCATGCGCATGGCCAGCACGGGCTCGGCGCGGGCGCGCTGGTAGCGCCGCAATACCCGTAGATCGCCCGGACCGCGAAAGGGTTCCCGGCCGCCGACCGCGCGGGCCAGCGCCTCGACGTCGCCCAGGCCCAGGTTCAGCCCCTGGCCAGCCAACGGATGCAGCCGGTGCGCGGCGTCGCCGGCCAGCGCGATGCCGGGCGCCACCATCTGGGCGCGCTCCAGCGTAAGCGGGAAACCCAGCAGCGGGCTGCGTACCCGCAGCCGCCCCAGCCGCCCCTGCGACGCGAAAGCCAGCAGGCGCTCCAGCTCGGCCGCGCGGGCGGCCGGCTCCATGGCCTGCAGGGCCTGCGCCTGGGGAGTACGCATCGACCACACCATGGAGACCTGTGGCCCGTCGGCGGTATCCGGCATGGGCAGCAGGGCCAGCACGCCGTCGTCGCGAAACCATTGGAACGCCGTGCCGTGGTGGGCGCGCTCGGCGTCCAGGTGCGTCACCAGGCCGGTGTCGTCATATGGGGTGGCGTCATGCCGCAGGCCGGCCGCCTTGCGCAGCGGCGAGGCCGCGCCGTCGGCGCCGACGAACAGCTCGGCGCGCAGGCGCTGGCCGCCATCGGTCTCGACCTCGCCGGCACGCCAGCCGACGCAGCGTTCGGCGATCCAGGGGATGCCGAACATCTGCACCGCCTGCATCAGCACCCGTTCGATCTCGCCGGATTCGACGATCCAGGCCAATTGCGGCTGCGCCGCCTGCCAGGCGTTCAGGCGCACCAGGCCATCGCCGTCGCCATGGATTTCCATGGCCTGCACCGGTGTCAGGCGGGCCGCCGGCATGGCGTCCCACACGCCCAGCCCGGCCAGGAATTGCTGGCTGGCGGGCGAAATCGCATAGACGCGCGGATGATAGCGATCGGGCTCGGCCGCCGGCACCGGGGCGCGCGGCGCCAGTACCGTCACCCGCTGCCCGCGGCGCGCCAGCGCCAGGGCGCTGGCCAGGCCGACGATGCCGGCGCCGCAAATCACGATCTGGTGTTTCATCGCGCCGACGGCTCCCCGGCCTGCTTGGGCCACAGCAGCCACATCTGGCCGCGCTGCTTCATGCGCCCGGCCTGCTGGCCGGCTTCCTCGCCATAGCCCCAATAGAAGTCGGCGCGCGCCGCGCCGCGGATGGCCGTGCCGGTGTCCTGCGCGAACACGGTGCGCTGCAGGGGCCGGTCGGAGGCCGGCAGCGTGGTCGACAGGTAGACCGGCGTGCCCAGCGGCACGAAACCGGCATCGACCGCGATCGAGCGCTGCGGCGCCAGCGGAATGCCATAGGCGCCCTTGGGCCCTTGCTCGGGATCGACCACCGCCTCTTCGCGGAAGAAAACCACCGCCGGGTTGGCGTTGAGCATTTCCTGCACGCGGGCCGGATTGCGCTGCGCCCAGGCGCGGATGTTCTGCATCGATGCCTGGTCGGCGCGCAGCTCGCCCTTGTCGATGAGCCAGCGGCCGATGGAAGCATAGGGCTGGCCGTTGTGGTCGGCGTACGCGACGCGGATCGTGGTGCCGCGGTCGGGGCCGTCGGTCAGCTGCACCCGGCCCGAGCCCTGGACCTGCAGGAAGAAATTGTCGACCGGATCGTCCACCCAGACGATGACCGGCGGCTTGCGGTCGCCGGCCTCGATGGCGGCACGCGTGTCGTACGGCACGACCCGGCGGCCGTCGAGGCGGCCGCGCACGCGCTTGCCGGTCAGGTCGGGATAGACCGAACCCAGGTCGACGACCAGCAGATCGGCCGGCACGGCATACAGCGGCCACTGGTAGCGGCCGCCCTGGCGCCGCGAGCCGCGCACCAGCGGCTCGTAGTAGCCGGTGACGGTATTGGTGGCGGGCCGGCCGTCGGCGCCGGCGATGCGCCAGGGCTGCAGCCAGGTTTGCAGGAAGCGCCGCACCGCCGCGCTGTCGCCGGCGGCCGGCGCCCTGGACGGGTCGGCCGCCGCCGCGCACACGGGCTGCCAGGCGCGCGGCGTGGCGCGCGCCGGCGCCGCCAGGTTGCCGCTGGTCGGCCGCATCAGGCCCTTGCAATTGCGCAGGAACAGCGGCCACCAGCGCGACAGGTCGTCGCTCTCCCAGCTGGGCAGCTCGGTCCAGGCGGCGCGCTGGTAACGCCCGGCCAGCGCGCGCGGCGGCGTATCGGACAGCGCCGACAGCGGCGGCACGACCAGCGGGCCTTCGGCCGCCGGCGGCACGCCGCCGGGCGCCGTCTCGGGAGGGACCTGCGATGGGGTCGTGCACGCCGCCAGCAATACGGACAGCAGGGACAGACAGAGAAGTCGCTTCATGGAATGCGGATCGGAAAATCACCGTGCCGGGAGGAGCCCGGCTCAGTGCAGTGTACGCGGCATGGCCAGCAGGAACTCCGCGATCGGCACCTCGAACGGAATGCCGTTTTCGCCCACGCAATGGTAGGTGCCCCGCATCGTGCCGATGGGAGTCGGAAGCGGACAGCCGCTGGTGTATTCGAAGGTTTCGCCCGGCGCCAGCAGCGGTTGCTGGCCCACCACGCCGAGGCCGCGCACTTCCTGCACGCGCTCCTCGCCGTCGGTGATGATCCAGTGGCGGCTGATAACCTGGGCCGGGTGCGAACCGGTGTTGGTAATGCGCACCGTGTAGGCAAACACGTATTGCTGCTGACTGGGATCGGACTGCTCCGGCACATAACGCGGGGTCACGGATACGGTCAGATCATAGGGTTTCACAGGCCTTTCCCGGTTCGACACATGGAAGGCGCCCGCAGGCGCGCACGAGGTTGACGCGGCTGGCCGGCGCCGGAAAAACCGGTACGCCGCGCCAAGCTGCAATAATTGCACATTATGCCCCCGGAAATCGCGAACATCATGTCCACCCAGCCGGCCTCCACCCGCATCGCCCCCAGCATTCTATCCGCCGACTTCGCCCGCCTGGGCGAAGAGGTGCGCAACGTCGTCGCCGCGGGCGCCGACTGGATTCACTTCGACGTGATGGACAACCATTACGTGCCCAACCTGACCATCGGCCCGATGGTCTGCGCCGCGATCCGTCCCCATGTGCAGGCGCCGATCGACGTGCACCTGATGGTCGAGCCGGTCGACGAAATCGTGCCGCAATTCGCCAAGGCCGGCGCCAATATCATCACCTTCCATCCGGAAGCCTCGCGCCACGTCGACCGCACCCTGGCCCTGATCCGCGACCATGGCTGCAAGGCCGGCCTGGTGTTCAACCCGGCCACGCCGCTGCACTACATGGATTATGTGATGGACAAGCTGGACGTGGTGCTGCTGATGTCGGTGAACCCCGGCTTCGGCGGGCAGGCGTTCATCCCGGCCACGCTGGCCAAGCTGCGCGATGCGCGCGCGCGCATCGACCGCTGGCGCGCGGCCGGCGGCCAGCCCATCCTGCTGGAGGTCGACGGCGGGGTCAAGGTCGACAATATCGCCGAGATCCGCGCCGCCGGCGCGGACACCTTCGTGGCGGGCTCGGCCATTTTCGGCAAGCCCGACTACGCCCAGGTCATCGGCCAGCTGCGCGCCGAAATCGCGCGCGGCGAAACCATCGCTGTGTGAGGCCGCCATGCAGACCATCAACGCCGTACTGCTCGACCTCGACGGCACTCTGCTCGATTCGGTGCCCGATCTGGCCATCGCGGCCAATGCCATGCGCCGCGACCTGGGCATGGCCCAGCTGCCCGAAGCGCTGGTCGCGACCTTCGTCGGCAAGGGCGTGGACAACCTGGTGCGCCGCGCCCTGGCCGGCAGCCTGGACGGCGAGGCGCCCGACGAAGCGCTGTTCGCGCGCGGGCGCCTGTCGTTCTTCAAGCACTACCATGCGGTCAATGGCGAGCACGCCACCGTGTTCGATGGGGTGAAGGCCGGCCTGGCGGCGATGCGCGAACAGGGCCTGCCGCTGGCGGTGGTCACCAACAAGCCGACCGAGTTCACCCTGCCCCTGCTCGAACGCACCGGCCTGGCGGGGTTTTTCCGCGTGGTGGTGTGCGGCGACACCTGCGCGCGGCGCAAGCCCGATCCCGACCCGGTGCTGCATGCCTGCGACCGCCTCGGCGTGGCGCCGGCCCAGGCGGTCACCATCGGCGACTCGGTCAACGACGCCCTGGCCGGCCGCAGGGCCGGCACCGCGGTGCTGGCGGTGCCTTACGGCTACAACGAAGGAATGGACGTGCGTTCCCTGGATGTCGATGGTATAGTTGACACGCTTGTCGAAGCGGCCCACTGGATTTCCCAGCGCAACGCCAAGCCGCAGCGCGCCGCCACGGCCTGAACGCCCGCCCGGTACGCCCGTCGCCACCCAACCAGACACTGCCAGCTACATGAACGCTCGCCCCTCGAACCAAATGCGCAACGCCTCGTGGCGTTGGTGGCGTTTGTCTTCCGGGTGGCGATGATTCCCTTCCCGGCCCTGGACGTATCCATCGCCTAGAGCCGAAGCTGTGAAGTGCAGCGCCAAGCCCGGAACCCGTCACTGGACCGGGCTTTTTGCTGCATGCCCGGTCCGTACCAGAAAAACGCCGTACGAGACCCGACATGACTGAACTTGAATTCAAAGCGCTGGCCGCCCAAGGCTACAACCGCATTCCGCTGGTCGCGGAAACCTACGCCGACCTCGACACGCCGCTGGCCATCTACCTCAAGCTGGCCCACAGCGGCCCGCAAGGCGGCCGCATGAGCTGCCTGATGGAGTCGGTGGTGGGCGGCGAGCGCTTTGGCCGCTACTCGTTCATCGGCCTGCCGGCGCGCACCGTCATCCGCGCCAGCGGCTCGACCACCGAGGTGCTGCACGACGGCCACGTCACCGAAACCCACGAAGGCGACCCGCTGGCGTTCATCGAGGCGTACCAGGCCCGCTTCAAGGTGGCGCTGCGCCCCGGCATGCCGCGTTTCTGCGGCGGCCTGGCCGGGTACTTCGGCTACGACACCGTGCGCCACATCGAACAGCGCCTGGGCCCGGCGGTCAAGCCGTTTCCCGACGGCATGGAGGAAGGCACGCCCGACATCATGCTGCTGCATGTCGACGAGCTGGTCATCGTCGACAACCTGGCCGGCCGCACCTACCTGATGGTGTACGCCGACCCGGCCCGGCCCGAGGCCTACAGCCGCGCCCAGCAGCGCCTGCTGGAGCTGCGCGCGCGGCTGCGCCGCCCGGTCGAGATCCCGTACAGCCACGCCAGCATGCAGACCGAAGAACGGCGCGACTTCCAGAAGGCCGACTACCTGGCCGCGGTGGCGCGCGCCAAGGAATACATCGCCGCCGGCGACGTCATGCAGGTGCAGGTCGGCCAGGTCATCGCCAAGCCGTTTCGCGACGCGCCGCTGTCGCTGTACCGCGCGCTGCGTTCGCTGAACCCCTCGCCCTACATGTATTTCTGGAACTTCGGCGATTTCCAGGTGGTCGGCGCCTCGCCGGAAATCCTGGTGCGCCAGGAACAGATCGACGACCAGGGCGAAACCCGCTCGCAGATCACCATCCGGCCGCTGGCCGGCACCCGCAAGCGCGGCGGCACGCCGGAGGAAGACCTGGCGCTGGCCGCCGAACTGCAGGCCGATCCCAAGGAGCGCGCCGAACACGTGATGCTGATCGACCTGGCGCGCAACGACGTCGGCCGCGTGGCGGAAATCGGCTCGGTGCGCGTCAGCGACACCATGGTCATCGAGCGCTATTCGCATGTCATGCACCTGGTCTCCAACGTGGCGGGCAAGCTGCTGCCCGGCATGAGCAGCATGGACGTGCTGCGCGCCGCCTTCCCGGCCGGCACGCTGACCGGCGCCCCCAAGGTGCGGGCCATGGAAATCATCGACGAACTCGAGCCGGTGCGCCGCGGCATCTACGGCGGCGCCGCCGGCTACCTGAGCTACGGCGGCGAGATGGACGTGGCCATCGCCATCCGCACCGGGGTGATCAAGAACGGCACGCTGTACGTACAGGCGGCCGCGGGCATCGTGGCCGACTCCAGCCCCGAGGCCGAATGGGCCGAGACCGAGGCCAAGGCGCGCGCCGTGCTGCGCGCGGCCGAGCAGGTCCA
The DNA here is from genome assembly GCF_002119705.1 of Bordetella genomosp. 6. Lineage (NCBI taxonomy): Bacteria > Pseudomonadati > Pseudomonadota > Betaproteobacteria > Burkholderiales > Alcaligenaceae > Bordetella > Bordetella genomosp. 6. Next base: position 377,643 of record NZ_CP021107.1, on the reverse strand, counting down.
GCACGGCCTGGACGAACCCATCTGAGACCACCCATTGCGCAGACCTACGCCAGGCCGCGAGCCTGGCCGGAGAACCGAACATGCTATTGATGATCGACAACTACGATTCCTTCACCTACAACCTGGTGCAGTATTTCGGCGAGCTGGGCGAAGAGGTGCGCGTGGCGCGCAACGACCAGATCACGCTGGACGAGATCGCCGCGATGCGGCCGGACCGCATCTGCGTCTCGCCCGGTCCCTGCTCGCCGGCCGAGGCGGGCATTTCGGTGCCGGTGATCCAGGCCTTCGCCGGCAAGCTGCCCATCCTGGGCGTGTGCCTGGGCCACCAGGCCATCGGCGCGGCCTACGGCGGCGACATCGTGCGGGCGCAGCAGATCATGCACGGCAAGACCATCGCCATCACGCACACGGGCACGGACATCTTCACCGGACTGCCCTCGCCCTGCACCGTCATCCGCTACAACTCGCTGACCATCGACCCGGCCACCCTGCCGGACTGCCTGGAGGTGACCGCGACCGCGCCCGATGGCGACATCATGGGCGTGCGCCACAAGACCCTGCCGCTGTACGGAGTACAGTTCCATCCCGAGTCCGTGCTGAGCGAGCACGGCCATGCGCTGATGCGCAACTTCCTGACCCGCTGAACCCCTAGGAGCATCGCCATGACCATTTCCGCCGCCGAAGCGCTGACCCGCTGCATCGAACACCGCGAGATCTTCCACGACGAAATGCTGCACCTGATGCGCCTGCTGATGCGCGGCGAGCTGTCGCCGCAGATCGCCAGCGCGCTGCTGATGGGGCTGCGCGTCAAGAAGGAAACCGTGGGCGAGATCACCGCCGCCGCGCAAGTGATGCGCGAATTCGCCACCCCTGTCGTCACGCCCAATCCGCAGGACCTGCTGGACATGTGCGGCACCGGCGGCGACGGCAGCCATACCTTCAACATTTCCACCACCGCCATGTTCGTGGCCGCCGCGGCCGGCGTGCCGATCGCCAAGCACGGCAACCGCAGCGCGTCCTCGTCGTCGGGCAGCGCCGACGTGCTGGAGGCCCTGGGCGCGAACCTGCAGCTCACGCCCGAGGAAGTGGCCGAGTGCGTGGCCGCCACCGGCATCGGCTTCATGTTCGCGCCGGCCCACCATGGCGCCATGAAGAACGTCGCGGCGGTGCGCAAGGAACTGGGGGTGCGCACCATCTTCAACATCCTGGGGCCGCTGACCAACCCCGCCGGCGCCGCCAACCAGCTGATGGGCGTGTTCCACCCCGACCTGGTGGGCATCCAGGTGCGGGTGCTGGAGCGCCTGGGTTCGCGCCACGTGCTGGTGGTGCACGGCAAGGACGGCATGGACGAAGCCTCGCTTGGCGCGGCGACCATGGTGGGCGAACTCAAAGACGGCATCGTACGCGAGTATGAGATCCATCCAGAGGATTACGGGCTATCCATGATGTCCAACCGTGGCATCAAGGTGTCCAATCGCGAGGAGTCTCGCGCACTTGTCATCGAAGCGTTGGATAATGTCGATGGCGTGGCCCGCGACATCGTGGCCCTGAATGCGGGCCTGGCCATCTACGCCGGCAACAAGGCGGATTCCATCCCCGAAGCGTTGGCCCTGGCATTTGAAACGATTTCTAACGGCTCGGCCCGCGCCAAGCTGGAAGAATTCTGCGCATATACCCGGAAATTCCAGAAATGAACGATATTCTTGCGAAAATCCTCGCCGTCAAGGCCGAGGAAGTGGCTACCGCACGGCAGATGCGCAGCGAAGCCGAATTGCTGCGCGAGGCCCAGGCGCGCCAGGATGTGCGCGGCTTTGCCCAGGCCATCGAGGACAAGATCGGCCAGGGCAAGGCAGGCGTCATCGCGGAAATCAAGAAAGCCTCGCCCTCCAAGGGCGTGCTGCGCGAAAACTTCGACCCGGCCGAAATCGCGGCCTCCTATGCCATGCACGGCGCGGCCTGCCTGTCGGTGCTGACCGACGTGCAGTTCTTCCAGGGCTCGCACGACAACCTGCGCCGCGCGCGCGCGGCCTGCTCGCTGCCCGTGCTGCGCAAGGATTTCATCGTCGATCCCTACCAGATCATTTCGGCGCGCGCCATGGGCGCGGACTGCGTGCTGCTCATCGTCGCGGCGCTGGCGCCGGCGCAGCTGCGCGACCTGGAGTCCCTGGCCATCGACCTGGGCATGGACGTGCTGGTGGAAGTGCACGACGCCAAGGAACTGGACGCCGCGCTGGCGCTGCGCACCCCGCTCATCGGCATCAACAACCGCAACCTGCGCACCTTCGAGACCACGCTGCAGACGACGCTGGACCTGCTGCCGATGATCCCGGCCGGCAAGCGCGTGGTCACCGAAAGCGGCATCCTCAAGCCCGAGGATGTCAGGCTGATGCGCGAGCACGACGTGCAGGCCTTCCTCGTCGGCGAGGCCTTCATGCGCGCCGACGACCCCGGCGTCGAACTGGCGCGGCTGGTGGCCTGAGCCGCCGCGCCCGGCCTCAGTTGCCGCGGGCCGGCGCCGGCGCGCCGCCCGCCTCTTCCTTGCGATGCCAGTGAAACGCGACGCGCCGGATGCGCGCGGCGCGGAACTGGACTTGCGAACGGCCGCCCGGCATGGGCGCGCCGCGCTGGGCACTGCTGCTGTTTTTCATTTGCCGCCTGAAACCTCGATGAACGACCCGGTCGTGTAGCCGGCCTCATCGGAACAAAACCACATCACCGCGCCTGCCACTTCCTCCACGGTGCCGCCGCGCCGCAGCGGAATGCCGTCCTTGAGCCGGTCGACGCGGCCCGGCTCGCCGCCGCTGGCGTGCATGTCGGTGTAGATGGTGCCCGGACGCACCGCGTTGACGCGGATCTCGTCGGCGGCCACCTCGCGCGACAGGCCGATGGTCAGCGTATCCAGCGCGCCCTTGGAGGCGGCGTAATCGACATACTCGCCCGGCGAGCCCAGCCGCGCGGCCACCGAAGAGACGTTGACGATGGCGCCGCCGCGCCCGCCATGGCGCGGCGCCATGCGGCGCACGGCTTCGCGGCAACAGACGAAGGCGCCCACCACGTTGGTGGCGAGTATGCGCGTGATGCGGGCCGCGTCCATCTCCTCGACCCGCATCTGCGCCTCGAGGATGCCGGCGTTGTTGACCAGCGCGTCGACCCGGCCCAGTTCTCGGTCGACGGTTTCGAACAGCCGCACGACCTGGGCCTCGTCGGCCACGTCGGCGGGCACCGCCAGGGCCCGCCCGCCCTCGTCGCGGATGGCCTGCACCACCTGCTCGGCGGCGTCGCCGCGCGACCGATAGTTGACGCAGACGGCATAGCCGCGGCGCGCCGCCAGCAGCGCCACGGCGGCGCCGATGCCGCGCGCCGCGCCCGTGACGATCATGACTTTGTTGGGAGACAGATGGTCGATCATGCGAGGGTTCTCCTTCGGCATGGAAAGCGGATGGGATCAGGCGTCGGCCGGCTGCGGGCGGACGGCCCAGGCCAGCGCGTCTTCGAGCCGGTCGTTGCCCCAGAACATCTCGCCATCGACCATGAAGGTCGGCGCGCCGAAAATGCCCAGCGCGCGGGCCCGATCGACCTGCTTGCGCAATGCCTCCTTGGTGGACTCCTGGCGCGCCTGCGCGATCAGCGCATCGGCGTCCAGGTCCTGGACCCGCAGCAGGTCGCGCACCACCTCCTCGGACTGGATCTCGCGGTCCTCAGCGAAATTGGCGCGAAACACGTTCAGGCAGAAATCGACGCCCCATTGCTGGCCCTGGCCCAGCAGCGCGATCCGCGCGGGCAGCACGCCCATGCGCGGAAACACCGCCGGGCGGCTGTACGGCACGCCGTACTTGTCGGCCAGGCGGGCAATGTCGCGCATCATGTACGCGCCCTTGCCCGGAAACAGCCGGAACGGCGAATCGTTCCATCCCTGCGCCTGGAAGATCGGCCCCAGCAGGAAAGGCCGCAGCGCCAGGCGCACGCCCGCCTCGCGCGCCAGCCCGCCTACCCTGGCCATGGCCAGGTAGCTGTAGGGACTGGCGAAGTCGAACCACATCTCGACGGGGGATGCGCTGGGCTGTGGGGCGTTCATCGGTCTGGCTCCGTGGAAGAAATTAGCGCGACCTGCCCATACGGCAGGCCGCTGAGTACGACGTCGTGATCGCTCTGCACCACCACCGAAGCGCCCGGCGCCAGGATGCTGTCCTGCGCGCAGCGGTACTCCGACAGCCACACCGTGCCCGACAGGCAGGCAATGCGCAGGCCGGCGGCGCGCCTCAACAGCATAGTCGAGCCGGCGCCGAGCGCAAATGACATTCCTTCTGTGCAAGAGAGTTCGATGCTGGGGCAAACCATGTCCGATACTCCGCGGCTCCGGGCAAAGCTGGAAAGAAGCGGTAAAAACCGCCGCCGTCATGCTATTTGACGCCCGCCGCGGTATATTGCTCAAGCGACTTCTACGCGGCTTTCGCATGAGCAACAGTCATGTCATTACCCTTGGCCAAACTTCCCCCGCTGGACCTGGTGCGCGGCTTCGTGGCGGTGGGCCGGCGCATGAGCATCACCCTGGCCGCGCAAGACCTGCACCTCACCCAGTCGGCCGTCAGCCGCCAGGTCCGCGCCCTCGAGGCGCACCTGGGCGTGGCGCTGCTGTCGCGCGGGTTCCGCTCGGTCTCGTTCACCTCCGAAGGCGCGCAGCTGTTCCGCACGGCCGACCGCTGGCTGATCGAACTGGGCGAACTGGCCGCGCAATGGCGCGCGCCCGAGCGGCGCACGCCCGTCACGGTGACGTCCACCATTGGCGTGGCGTCGCTGTGGCTGTTGCCGCGCCTGGGCCAGTTCCAGGAAGCGCACCCCAGCATCGACGTGCGCGTGGCGGCCGACAACCGCGTGCTGGACCTGGACCGCGAACAGGTCGATATCGCCATCCGCTACTGCCCGCGCGAGGCCGCGCCCGAAGGCGCGGCGTGGATGTTCGGCGAGACCGTCGTTCCGGTCGCCCATCCCGCGCTGAGCGTGGCCCGCCTGGATGCCGCGGCGCTGGCCGGCCAGGTGCTGCTGGAATTCGACGATCCCACCCGGCCATGGCTGCAATGGGCCGAATGGCTGGGCGCGCAGGGCCTTGGGCGGGCGCGCCCCAAGGGTATGCTGCGCTTCAACCAGTACGACCAGATCGTGCACGCGGCGCTGGCCGGCCACGGCATCGCGCTGGGCCGGCTGGCGCTGATCGCGCCCATGCTGGCCGACGGAAGGCTGGTGCCGCTGGGCGCCCAGCAGGCCAGCGCGGCGCAGTTGGGCTATTGGCTGGTCGTCAATGCGCGGCGCCCTTCGGCCGACGTCGGGACCGTGGCGCACTGGCTGCGGAAGCAGGCCGGCCAGACGGCGCGCGACCTGCCCGTATCCGCGCTATCCTGACACCCCCGGCGTCCCCGCCCTACTTTCTTCGGAGATTCCCATGTCGACCCCGGTCCGCCTCCTTCGCCGCCTCGCCCTGGCCGCCGCGCTGACCGCCGCCGGCGCGCAGCCCGCCCTGGCCACCGCCCCGGTGCTTACCGAGCAGGCTCCCGGCTTCCACCGCATGCAAGTCGGCGACTATGTCGTCACCGCCCTGTACGACGGCTATGTCGACCTGGATCCCAAGCTGCTCAAGGGCGCCAGCGCCCAGGATATCCAGACGCTGCTGGCCAGCATGTTCGCGTACCGCGCCAGCGGCATGCAGACGGCCGTCAACGGCTACCTGGTCCACACCGGCAAGCAGCTGGTACTGGTGGATACCGGCGCGGGCGCCTGCTTCGGCCCCACGCTGGGACGCCTGGACGCCAACCTGCGGGCGGCCGGCTACCGCGCGGACCAGGTAGACCTGGTGCTGCTGACCCACCTGCATCCGGACCACGCCTGCGGCCTGCTCGACGCCCAGGGCGGCAGGCTGTTCCCCAACGCCGACGTGTACGCGGCCCGCGCCGAAGCCGACTTCTGGCTGAGCGCGGCGGCCGCCGCGCAAGCCCCCGCCGATGCGCAGCCTTTCTTCAAGATGGCGCGCGACTCGGTGGCGCCCTACCAGGCCGAAGGCCGCTTCCTGACCTACGCCAATGGCGATGCGCTGCCGGCCGGCATCCAGGTCGTGCCCAGCCCTGGCCACACGCCGGGCCACACCTCGTACCTGTTCGAGTCGTCGCAGCACAGCCTGCTGGTCTGGGGCGATATCGTGCACAACCATGCGGTGCAGCTGGCCCGTCCGGAAGTCGCGCTCGAGTTCGACGTGGATGGCGCGCAGGCCGTGACCACCCGCAAGAAGATCTTCGCCGACGCGGCGCGCGACCGCCTGTGGGTGGCCGGCGCCCATATGCCGTTTCCGGGCCTGGGCCACGTCAACGTGGACGGCCAGGGCTACGCCTGGGTGCCGGCCGAGTACGGCCCGCTGCGCACGCCGCCCCGGCCCTGAGGCCAGCCCTAGCGGCGGATTAGGCGGCCGGAACTTCGCCTGTTCGGCGCTTGGGCCGCGGCGCGCCGCTGCTACGATGGCCGCCTTGTCCATCGTCCGCGCGGCGCGCCTCCACCGTACGGCGCCGCGCCGCCCTCGTGGAGCACCGCATGCGCCGCAACCGATTCCTGGCCGCCCTGCTGGCGGCCGCCAGCCTGCTGGCCACCGCGCCGGCGCACGGCCAGCCCGCGCCCGCCGCCGTCCTCGCCAGCGATGAGGCGCAGCGCATCGCGCTCGATGCCTATGTGTATTTCTACCCCCTGGTCGTGATGGACCTGAGCCGGCGCCAGGACACCGGCGGCAAGGGCCCCGGCCGCGCCCCCGCCAACACCTTCGCGCACGAGCGCCGCCTGCCGCAGGCCGACTTCCGCCGCCTGCCCCGGCCCAACTTCGACATGCTGCGCTCGTCGGCCTGGCTGGACCTGTCGACCGGCCCGGTCGTGATTTCGACGCCGGACACCCATGGCCGCCTGTACACGCTGTCGGTGCTGGACATGTGGACCGACGTATTCGCGGTGCTGGGCAAGCGCACCACCGGCACGACGCGCGGCAACCACGCCATCGTGCCGCCGGGATGGACGGGCGCGCTCCCGCGCGGCATGCACCGGATCGACGCCCCCACCGCGCAGGTCCGGGCCCAGCTGTACGTGCAGACCGGAGGCTCGTCCGAATACCCGGGCGTGCACGCCGTGCAGGACGGCTTCATCCTGACCCCGCTGGCCGAATGGAACCAGCAGGCGCAGTCGGTGCGACTGCGCTCCGATCCGGAGCTCGACGCGCTCACGCCGGCGCAGCGGCAAGTGGAAGGCATGAACGCCGAAGACTACTTCGGCTATGCCGCGGAACTGCTGCGCAAGCATGCGCCGCACGCCACCGACCAGCCGATGCTGGCGCGGCTGCGCCGCCTGGGGATCGTGCCGGGCCAGCAACTGGCCTTCGCCCGCCTGCCCAACACCGTCCAGCAGGCGTTGCGCCACGCCGTGCGCAACGGCCCCCAGGCCCTGCGCGACAGCCTGCCGGCGACGGGATCGCTGGCCAATGGCTGGCAGGCCAATGCGGACGGCATCGGGGCCTACGGCAATGCCTACCTGCGCCGCGCCATCACGGCGCAGACCCGCCTGGGCGCCGGCCTGCCGGAAGACGTAACGGCCATGCTGCTGCTGGCCGACGCCGCCGGCCGCCCGCTCGAGGGCGGGCAGCGCTACGTGCTGCGTTTCGAGGCCGACCAGCTGCCACCCGCCGGCGCGCTGTGGTCGCTGAGCGCATACGACGCCCAGGGCTACCCGGTGGGCAACGGTTTCAACCGCTACGCGCTGGGCGACCGCGACCCGGTGCGCTACAACCCGGACGGATCGCTGGAGCTGTACCTGCAGCGCGACCCGCCCGGCCCCGACGACCAGGCCAACTGGCTGCCCACCGGCGAAGGCGCGCCCGGCGTGATCCTGCGCATCTACCTGCCGCACGCCAGCGTGCTCGCCGGCCGCTGGACGCCGCCGGCGGCGCGCCGCGTCGAGGCGGCGGACGACTAGCCGCCGCCACACCGCGGGCGCCCCGGGCCTGAGATAATGGGATGTTTGCAACACACCCGGCCTTGCCATGGAAGACGCCTTCAGCCACCAATTGTCGATGACCATCCTGATGACGCCGGATATGGCGAACTTCTCGGGCAATGTGCACGGCGGCACCATTCTCAAGTACCTGGACCAGGTCGCCTATGCCTGTGCGAGCCGCTATGCGGGCCAGTATGTGGTCACGCTGTCGGTAGACCAGGTGGTCTTTCGCGAGCCCATCCATGTCGGCGAACTGGTGACCTTCCTCGCCTCGGTCAACTACACCGGCCGCACCTCGATGGAAATCGGCATCAAGGTGGTCACCGAGGATATCCGCCGCAAGCTGGTGCGCCATACCAATAGCTGCTACTTCACGATGGTGGCGGTCGACGACAACGGCCAGCCCACCGCCGTGCCGTCGCTGGAGCTGCGCAGCCTGGAAGAGAAGCAGCGTTTCGAGGCGGCCAAGCAGCGCCGCCTGCTGCGCCAGGAAATGGAAAAGCGCCACCACGCCATCAAGAAGCAGGCCCACGACGACCCGCACCCGGACACCACGCCCTAAGGCGTCTCAGGCCTGGCGTCGCGCGGCACCGGCGCCGGCGTATCGGCATGTCCGGCCATGCGCCGCAGGCCCAGCCACTGCTGCGCCCAGAAGCCGCGCCCGTAATCGCGCCCGCCGGCCTGCGGCAGCTGGTCGTGGATGCCCGTCGGCCCGTAGTCGCCGTCAAAGCGCGCCGTGCCGAACAGCAGGTCCCATAGCGGGAACAGGGCGGCGAAGTTGCAGCCCCCGGTGGGACCGGGCTCCGAGGCATCGTACGCGATGGAATGGTGCCGGCGATGAAAGCGCGGATCGACCAGCAGGCGCTGCCCCAGCGCACCGAAGCTGAGCCGCACGTTGGCGTGCGACAGGCTTTCGGCCAGCTGCGTGATCGCCACCACCGCCACGAACTGCGCGGGCGGGACGCCCACCAGCTGCGACACCAGCACGATGACGGCAGCGCGCAGGAAGTCGTCCAGCAGGTGGTTGCGGTTGTCGCTCCACATCGTCATCTGCCGCTGGCTGTGGTGCACGGCATGCAGCGCCCACAGCCAGCGCACGCGATGCTGGGCGCGATGCCAGGCGTAGTCGACGGCATCGAAGACCAGCAGATACAGGACCAGGCTGACCCAGGCCAGGTCGGTCACGCCGGGCCATATCTGGTCGAGGTGCCAGGTCGCCAGGCCCCAGGTGTGCATCTGGCCGAACAGGGCATCCCAGAGCGGATCGATGGTGAAGAACAGCGCCAGGCGGAACAGCCCCAGGCGATGCACCAGGGTGTAGAGCACGTCCACCGCCACCTGGCCGCGATCGCGCAGGGGCTCGACCGGCCGCCAGCGCTGCAGCGGCCCGAACACCGCGATCAGCACCAGCAGCTGCAACAGGCCCACCAGCAGCCACATCGTCGCGTCATAGGCGTCCTCGGTGAAGCTGGCCAGCCCGAGGTGGAACAGCGCCGGCTGCACCAGGGCCTCGAACAGCCATTGCTGGCATTGCGAGAACCATTGCGTCAAGGTGTCCATGGTCAGCGATGCGAGGCAATCCATGGCCGGTAGGCCGGATGGGTATCGAGCGTGGCGAAGCAGAACCCCTTGGCTTGCAGCCCGGTGATCAGCGGCTCCAGCACGGCGGGCGCCCAGGGATCCTTGCGCGACCAGATGCCCAGGTGCGCCAACAGGATATCGCCGGGACGGATATTTTGCAGCGCCTGGCGCAGCAGCGCCGCGTTGGAGTATTTGTCGCTGGGCAGTTCGTCGCCCAGGAAGCCCGCCGGCGCCCAGCCCACATGCGCGTAGCCGCAGGCGCGCGCGGCCCGCAGCAGCGCCGGCGAGGTCTTGCCGCCGGGCGCGCGAAACAGCGGCAGCATGGCCGCGCCCGCCATCTCGCGCAGGCGCCGCGCCGGCTGCCGCAGCGCTTCGCAGTACTGCGCCGCGCTCCAGTCCTGGCTCACGCCGGCCCGTGGGCCGGCGCTGGGCCGCACGCGGAACCCCCCATCGGGCAGGTCGCGCTGCCAATACGCGTGGTCGTAGGTGTGGGAGGCGAACACATGCCCTTCGGCGGCCCGGGCGCGCCACCACGCGGCCCATTGCCCGTCCAGGCTGCCGCCGCCATCCAGCGTGCGCTCGTTGGCCAGGAAAAAGGTGACGCGCACGCCATGGCGCGCCAGCACCTCGGCCACCAGATCGGCCACGCCCATGTGCCCGGTATCGAAAGTCAGGTACACCGGCCTGGCGCAGGCCGCGGCCGGCTCGCCGGCGGCAGGGGCCGTGCTGGCGGCCACCGCGCCAAGCGCGGCGGCCAGCCCGCCCAGGATGCTAGCGCGCCGCCGCATGGCCGAGCGTCCACACACCGTGCGGCGATCTGCCGACACGCACCTGCTGGCTCACCTTTTTGGTCTCCAGGTCTATCACCGTCAGCTTGCCTGCCCAGCGCGAGGTCACCAGCAGCGTCTTGCCGTCGGCCAGCACATCCATGCAGTCGGGGCCGCCCGGCGCCGGATAGCTGTCCACCACTTCCAGCGTCTGCATATCGATGCGGCTGATGGTGTTGGCGGCCCGGTTGCTGACGAACAGGTGGCGGCCGTCGCCCTGGGCGCGGAACGCGTGCGCGCCGGCGCCGGTCTTGATGCGCTTGAGCAGCCGCGCCGGACTGGCGGTCAGGTCATAGGCCTCGACGTAGCTGTCGCCTGTCAGCGCCACCAGCAGGGTCCTGTCGTCGCCGGTGACGAACACGTCGGCGGGCGTCTTGCCGACCGGGATGGTCCACAGCGGCGCCTGCGTGCCCAGGTCGATGGCGACCAGCTGGTCGCTGTCCTGCAACGTCACATAGGCGACGCGGCTGCCGCTGTCGATGGCGATATGGCTGGGCGTCTTGCCGGCCGGGATGCGGCGGGCCAGTTTCAGGTCGAAACCCTCGGGCCGCCGCTCCCAGCTGTAGATATCGATATGGTCGAGCCGGTTGGCCGCCGTGACGAACCACTTCATGTCCGGCGAGAAACGCAGATGGTAGGGATCGACGATGCCGGTCAGCGTGTGCTGCACCGCGCCGGTACGCGGGTCCAGCAGCGTGATGGTGTCGCTCATGGCGTTGGCCACCATCAGGGACTGCTCGTCCGGCGTCAGGTACAGGTGATGCGGTTCCTTGCCGGTCGGCACGCGGCGCATTTCGGCATAGGTCTGCGAATCGATGATGCTGACATCCGCATTGAGCGAATTGAGCACGAAAATCGGCGTCGCCGTCGCCGAGACACAGCAGGCCAACCCTGCGCCGGCGAGGGCGCAACGGACCATATGCAGGGGGTTCAAGATCGCTCGACCGCAAAAAGAATAATCGACGGGGCACGACCGGCTGCATCGTCAGGCGGTCCGGCGATATTGTGGCATAGCGGCATGCCGAAAAGCGCGCCGCCACGGGCCGCGCCGGCAAACCCCGCCGCTTGTTGCGGGCCGGCAACAGCGCGGCCGGCGCCGCCCCATTTTCCGGCCTGGCCAGGCGCCTCAGCCGTCCCGGCCGGGCGGCGCCACGGAAGCGCCCTGGATGCCATGGCGCGCCAGCGCCTGGGCCACGAACCCATTGCTCTTCATGCTCTCGACGAAGGCATCCAGGCAGGCGGCGGCCGCTTCGCCGCGCGCCTTGGGCAGGCCCATGGCCTGCCTGATCACCATGAAGCGTCCCGGCAGCAGCCGCACGCCGCCCACGCGCCGCGCATCGGCCTGCAACTGCTGCCTGACGCCGGCCGCCACGTCCAGCCGCCGGGCCAGGAAGGTGTCGACCACCGCCTGCGAGCTGGCCGCGCGCACGATCTCGGCATGCTGCAAGGCGCGCGTCAGGTGCAGGTCATAGGCGCTGCCCTTGCCGACGGTGACGCGCGTGCCGGCGCGGTCGACGTCTTCGTTGGCCCGCAGCGGGGAGTCGTCGCGCACCAGGTACGCCCCTTCGATCAAGACATACGGGCTGGTGAAGGCAATATCCGCGCCGCGCGCCGGATCGATGGCGAAAAAACCGATGTCGGCCTCTTCCCGGCTGACGGCATCGACCGACTGCCCGGCCGTGTCGAACACCCGCAGCTCGATGCCGGCGTTCAGGCGCCGGGCGAATTCCCGCGCCAGGTCGACCGACACGCCGACGGCCTGGCCCGCCGCATCGGTGCCGGCCAGGATGGGATTGCCCAGGTTGATGGCGGCGCGCAGCTTGCCGGCGGGCAGGAAAGCCGGGCGCAATTCGGGGTCGATCATCATGGCGGCGCTCGCAGGACGGGGCCGCGCCGCCAGGGCGCGGCCGGATTCGGGTCGAACGCCTATTCTATCTACTCGGGTGCCTGTCCCCGTAGGGGGACAGGCACCCGAAACTTCTGGCTGCCTCGTATGGGGACAGGCGCCCGCAAACTTCTGGCTGCCTGCCCCGCAGGAATCCAGGTGTCTGTCCCCACTGGGACAGGCCCCCCGGGCGCCCCACGGCCCCCCGGCGCCCGCCCCTCAGGCCGCGGCCGCCAGCGGATGCTGGAAGGTGAAGCTGTCGGCGTACAGATGGTCCAGGCTGGCGCCGCGCTCGGCGAAACGGCGCCTGGCCTGCGCGATCATGGTCGGCGACCCGCACAGGTACAGCGCGTGCTCGGAAAGGTCGTCGAAGTCCTGCAGCACCGCATCCTGCACATAGCCGCTGCGACCCAGCCAGCCGGCATCGGGGCGCGACAGCACCGGCACGAAATCGAACTCGTACAGCCGGCCCTGCCATGACGCGATGGTGTCGCGCAGGTACAGGTCGGCCTCGGTGCGCATGCCCCAGTACAGGCTTACCGGCGGGCAGTCGTCGTCATCCAGCAGGGATTCCAGCATGGCCTTGATCGGCGCCAGCCCGGTGCCGGTGGCCACCATCACCAGCGGCCGGTAATCCTGCTCGTGGTAGCAGAAGGTGCCCAGCGGCGCTTCGATCTCCAGCGGCGCGCCCGCCTGCGCGGCGGCCAGCCAGCGGTCGGTGAACCGCCCGCCGGCAATGCGGCGCACGTGGAAATCCAGCCGTCCGTGGCGCGGATCGGACGCCATCGAGAAGCTGCGCGTCTGCCCGTCGGGCAGCACGATATTCATGTATTGCCCGGCGCGGTAGTCCGGCCATTGTTCGGGATCGACGTCCAGCGCCAGGTGCGTCACATCGCTGCACAGCGGCGCGATGTGCGCCACGCGGGCGGCGATGCGGCGCGGCTCGGCGAAGGCCGGCCCGCTGGCCACGCTGATCGCCAGGTCGGAGCAGGCGCGTGCCTGGCATACCAGGGCGTAGCCGCATGCCGCTTCCTCCTCGCTCAGCGCCATGGGCTGCTCTTCGTATTCGACCCGGCCCTCCAGCAGCTTGACGCGGCACGTGCCGCAGCCGCCGAAGGTGCATTCGTGCGCCATCCGGACGTTGGCGCGCGTGGCGGCATCCAGCACCGACTCGCCGGGCTCGGCGCTGAACTGCTCGCCGGTTTCCATCAGATGAATGCGATAAGCCATGGCGGTTCCGTCGTGCGCCTACTTCTTGATGTCGGCGGCGACCATCACCTTCATGCCGCGCTCGGCCAGCATGTCGGCCAGCGCCTGCAGCGCCGCCACGCCGGCCTTGGTGTCCTGCTCGCCATTGCCGCCGCTCAGGCCGACGCCGCCTATGACCTCGTCATCGACCACGATGGGAAACCCACCCACGAACACGGCGAACTTGCCCTCGAAGCTCCACTGGATGCCGAAGGCTTCGTTGCCCGGCAAGGCCGGGCCGTTGGGCGGCGTGTTGAAAAGGTGGGTCGAGCGCTTGTGGCCGGCGGCGGTGAACGCCTTGTTCCAGGCAATCTGCGGGCCGGTGATGCGCGCGCCGTCCATGCGCTCGAGCGCGATGGGGTAGCCGCCGTCGTCGACGATGCAGATCGACTCCAGCACGCCGATCTCCTGCGACTTGGCAATCGCGGCCTGGATCATGACGCGTGCTTCTTCCAATTCCAATCGATAGATCTGTTTCATGTCGTCCCTTCAAACGTATGGGTTTCAGCCGGCGCGATAGACCGTCTTGATCTGCGTGTAGAACTCCAGCCCGATGCGGCCCGACTCGCGGAACGTCGAGGTGCTGGAGCGCTTCAGGCCGCCGAACGGCGCATTGATCAGGTTGCCCGTGGTGGTGCGGTTGATCTTCACCGTGCCGGCCTGGATATCGCGCGCGAAACGGTGCGCGTACTGCGCATTGGTGGTGGCGATGGCCGCGGCCAGGCCGTATTCGGTGTCGTTGGCCTTGGCGATGGCGTCTTCATAGCCATTGACCTCGATCAGCGCGATGACCGGCCCGAAGATCTCCTCGCGGGCGATGCGCATCTGCTGCGTGACATCGGTAAAGACCGCCGGGGTGAGGTAGTAGCCGCGCTCGTAGCCCGGGCCATCCAGCCGCTCGCCGCCACACAGCAGCCGCGCCTCCTGCTTGCCCACCTCGATGTAGCGCATCACCGAATCGAGCTGCTTGGCGGTGGCCAGCGGACCCAGGTCGAAACTGCCTTCCAGGCTGTTGCCCACTTTCAGGGTCTTGACCTTGGCCAGCAGCTTCTCGGTGAAGGCCGCCTTGACCGGCGCGTCCACCAGCACGCGGCTGGTTCCCGTGCAGGCCTGGCCGCTGAGCGAAAAACCGCCCTTGACGACCAGGTCCACCGCGCGGTCCAGGTCGGCGTCGGCCATGACGATCAACGGGTTCTTGCCGCCCAGCTCCATTTGGGTGCGGGTGGTCATGTCCACCGAGCGGTGGATCTGCTCGCCCGCCGCGGTCGAGCCTGTGAACGACACCGCCCGCACCTGCGGCGCCTGGGTGATCGCCGCGCCGATGGCCGAGGCGCTGCCGGTCACCAGGTTCAGCACCCCGGGCGGCAAGCCCGCCTGCTCGAACGCCTCGACCAGGCGCAGGCCGGACAACGGCGCGTCCGACGACGGCTTGAACACCACGGTATTGCCGGTGATGAGCGCCGGGGCGATCTTGCGCGCCGGGATCGACACCGGGAAGTTCCACGGCGAGATCACCGTCACCACGCCCAGCGGCTCGCGCTGGCTGTACACGACCATGTCCGGATCGTCGTTGACGAAGGTTTCGCCGGTGAACGACTGGCCCTCGGCCGCGTAGAAGCGGATGGTCTGCGCCGAGCGCAGGACTTCGTCCTTGGCCAGGTTCAGCGCCTTGCCTTCCTCGCGCGTGAGCTCGCGGCCGAACTGCTCGGCATGCGCCTCCAGGTAGTCGGCGGCGCGTTGCATCAGCGCGACGCGCTTGGACACGGCCAGGTTGCGCCAGCCGTCGAAGGCCGCCTGCGCGGCGGCCACCGCCGCGGCCGCATCCTCGGCCTGCGAGGCCTGGAAGCGCCCCACGATGTCGTCGGTGTCGGCCGGGTTCACGTTGGGGTAGGTCTTGCCCGCGGCGCAGGCGACCCATTGCCCGCCGATATAGTTCTTGAACTCGTGGTTCCGTAGATCTTCCACATCAGACCTTTCAGGTTGCGGGCGCCGCCTCCCGGCGGCGCGGTTCAGGCGGCCAGCTTCAGCTTGTCCAGCGACAGCTCGTGCTGCACATAGTCGGTGTACAGGGCGGTGGTGTAGAGCAGCCGCATCTGCGCGCCGACTTCGCAGATCCGCAGGCAGCGTTGCTGCAGCTCGGGCGTGTTAGCGTGCTCGAGCACGATCTGATAGCCGCGCTCGCCGTGGATCTCGTCCGAGACGATGTGCAGATCGAAGAACTCGACTTCCTCATCGGTGAAGCCGTACTTCTCGCGCAGCGTGGGCGTCTGCTTGCGATAGATCGACGGCACCTGCGACTCCAGGCCCACCACCAGGCCGGCCACCGCCACGATGGGGTCCTCGCGCATGGCGACGGCATAGCACCAGCTCTGCAGGCCGCGCGTGGTGGGCGACATGTTGTCGGGGCTGACCACGCGTTCGCGCGTGGTGCCGCAGGCTTCGGCGAAGCGGATCAGCAGGTCGGTGTGGCGGTCGCCGCCGATTTCCTCTTCATACATATTGGCCAGCAGGAAATCCTTGGCCTCGGTATAGGCGTCGGGCGTACGGCCGTAGATGTAGGCCAGGTAGTCGGCGAACGGGCCGACATAGTGATAGTGGTTCTCGGCCCAGCGCGCCAGGTGTTCGCGGCTGAGCTGGCCGCTGGCCCAGGCGATGCTGAACGGCGATGCGTTGGCGCTCTTGCCCTTGATGGCGTTTTCCAACGCGCTGCGGAATTCTTCTCGGCTCATCAAATCCGACATGGTCTGCTCCTTTGTAGATAGCGCTGGCGCAAAGCGCGCTGGCGAGAATGTTTGGATATTGTATACTGTAAGCACTAAATAAAAGCCCGGGAAAACCCGCATTCCCGGGCCCGCCGCCGCTTCAGGACCAGATCACGATGGCGGCAATCGTGGAAGCGCTCAGGGCCAGCAGTACCGGCAGCATCAGGGCGCGCACCATGTCGAGCACGTGCACGCGGGCAAAGCCGGCCACCGCGATCAGCGATGACCAGGCGATCAGCGTCCCGCCGCCGGTCCATACGGCGCCCATCTGGCCCACCGCGGCCAGGGTCGCCGGGTCGATGCCCACCACGGGGCCCAGGGCGCCGGACAGGGTGCCGGTCAGCGGCAGGCCGGCAAAACCCGAGCCGTCGATGCCGGTCACCATGCCCACCAGCAGCACGCCGAAGGCGACCAGGTAGTGGTTTTCGGGAATCAGGTGCTGGGCGGCGCTGATCAGGTCGAACAGCAGGCCCGGCGCATGCCCGGATTCCAGCCCCAGGATGGGCGCGGCGGTCTCGGCCGCGCCGATGAAGAAGAAACCGGCGATCGGCAGCACCGAGCCCATGGCGCGAAACGCGAACACGAAGCCGTCGGTGACGTGCTCGGGGCAGACGTCGAGCATGCGGCGCGGACCTTCGGCCGCCAGCGTGGCCAGCATCATCAGCATGAACGCCACCCCGCCCACCAGCGCGGCCGCGTCGCCGCCGCGCAGCGCCGGCAGGCCGGGCACCAGCCGCGGCAAGGCCATCAGCGCGATCACGCCCAGGAAAGCGATAGGCGTGATCAGCGCAAAAGCGCGCGACCAACCGGCCAGGCGCGCATCGGCCCCGCCCTTGACCGGCTGGCTGGCGCCACGCGCCAGCTCGGCCTTGTCGAACGAGCCCGAACCCTCGATGCGCGCGAGTTCGCCGTCCTGCGCGCGCGCCTGCCAGGCCGCCAGCAGCGCCGTATCGCCCGGCACGATGTGCTTGCGCATGAAAAGGTAGGTCATCACCAGGGCGATCGCGCCCGTGATGACCGATAGCACCAGTGCCCGGTCGGCCACCACCGCGGCGCTCACCGCCGCGCCCGCCGCCTTGGCGCTGATCCCCGGGGCCACGCCGATGACGTAGTCGGACGACAGGGCCATGCCCTGCCCGGCGATGGCGATCGCCATCGCGCCCGCCAGCGGCGGCAGGCCCGCCGCCACCGCCGCCGGCAGCAGGATGGCGCACACCAGCGGCACCGCCGGCGTCGGCCAGAAGAACAGCGACAGGCCATAGGTACAGCCGGCCAGGATCAGGAACGAGGCATGCCCGTTGGTCATGACGCGGCGCAAGGGTTGCACCATGCGCACGTCGGCCTGCAGCACCTTCAGCGCATTGAGCAGCGCCGTCATGAAGGTGATCACCAGGAAAATATTGAACAGTTCCTTGGCCGCCACGAAGCTGGCGGTGAAAATCCCCACCAGCGCCTGGATCGGGCTGCCCGTGAAAGCCAGCACGACCAGAAACGTGCCCAGCACCGACGGAACCACGACATTGGCCCGCAGGACCATCGTGAGAATGATGGCCACCACACTGAGCAGGTACACCCAATGGGCGGCGCCCAGCACGACATCAGACTGCATACCGCTTCCCCTTGTTCACGCACGGGCTGAAGCCCGCGCTCAAACTGTATACTATATTTAATTTGATTTTGATCAAAGCGGAAAGCCGGAAAACCTAGGGAATACCATAGCGGCCTGACGACGCCTGGCGCTGCCCTGGCGCCATTTCCTGAGGGATAACCCGCGAAAATCGCCATATCGGTTTGCTGGCGACACGCCTCGTCGCTATGATTGCATATCGTATACCAACAAACCTCAACCATGCCCTGGCTTGCCTACGCCCCCGACCCCTGGATGTTTGCCGCCATGGCTGCCACGGTTTTCGTTGCCGCGGTGGCGCAAGGCATAGGCGGCGTGGGCTTCGCCATGCTGGCCGCGCCGGTGGCGGGGATTTTCTTTCCGCAACTGGCGCCCGGCCCCCTGCTGACCCTGGGCGGCTTCGTGTCGCTGCTGACCGCCCTGCGCGAACGGGCGGCCATCGACTGGGCCACGGTCGGCTATACGCTGCTCGGACGGTTCGCCGGCACCCTGGTGGCGGTCTATGCCCTGACCCGCTTCGCCCCGCAGCTGCTCTCGGTGCTGTTCGCCGTGTCCATCCTGGCCGCGGTGGCCATCAGCGTGGCTGGCGTACGCATCAGCGCATCGCCCGCCCAGATGTCGGGGGCCGGCCTGGCCTCCGGCGTCATGGGCACCATTACCTCGGTCGGCGCGCCGCCGCTGGCCATCATGATGCAGCACGCGGCGCCGCCGCGCCTGCGCGCCACGCTGGGGCTGATCCTGTTCATCGGGGCGTCCTTCTCGCTGACCATGCTGTCGCTGGCCGACCGCTACGGCATCAACGAATTCCTGCTCAGCGTCGGCCTGCTGCCGTTCCTGCTGCTCGGTTTCTCCTGCTCCAGCCGCCTGAAGGAGCGCATGCGGCCGGCCACCGTGCGCCGCATCCTGCTGGGCATCTGCGCCATCGGCGCGCTGGTCGTGCTGGCGCGCGCCGCGCTGGGCGCCTGAGGGCGCGGCCGGGCCGTTTGCACGAACGGTGTAGCGGAGTAATACAATGGACACTGTATTCACTGTCCAATCTGCTCGCACACCGCCATGGCACTTCCTGGTTCCAGCACGTATCCGCTCGACGCCGGCCATTCCGCCCCTTCGCTGAAAATCGGCGAGCAGCACACGCCCTTGTTCGCCGTCATCCGCGACAAATTGCGCGAACGCATTCTCAGCGGTGAATTCACGCCCGGCGACCGGCTGATCGAAGGCCGTCTCTCCGACGACATGGGCGTGTCGCGCATCCCGGTGCGCGAAGCCCTGCGCGCCCTGGCCGCCGAAGGCCTGGTGACGATCGAGCCGCGCCGCGGCGCGTCGGTGGCGGTGCTGTCCGAAGCCATCGCCTACGACATGGTCGAAGTCCGTGCCACGCTCGAAGGCCTGAATGCCAAGCTGGCCGCGCAACGCCGCGACGACGCCACCGTGACGCGCCTGCGCAAGTTCCTCGACGATGGAACCGAAGCGGCGCGCAGCGACGACCTGCAGCAATTCCTGGCGCTCAATTCGCAGTTCCACGAAATGCTGGCCACCATCGCCGGCAACGTGGTGCTTACCGACCTGATGCGCTCGCTGCGCGATCGCACCGCCCTGCTGTTCGCGCCCAGCAACATGCGGCGCGCCAAGCAGAACTGGGACGAACACGCGCAGATCCTCAATGCCGTCATTGCCGGCAACGGCGAGCTGGCCTCGCTGCTGGCCACCCAGCACGTCCACAATGCGGCGCGCGCCTACACCGAGGCGCAGCAACAGAACCAGCCCTCGGCGGCCTGAGCGCCGTCCTAGGGCGCCGGCCAGCCTCGCTCGGCGGCCAGGCGGCGGTAGGCGTACCCCGCCAGGGCCACGTCCTCCAGCCCCACGCCCACCGACTTGTAGATCACGATATCTTCATCGGCCTGGCGCACCGCCGTCCGCCCGGCCAGCACATCGGCCAGTTCGACCACTTTGGCGTCCAGGCCCGTATCCGGCGCGGCCAGCACCAGGTCGCCGGCCTCCGGAAGCGTCTGCTCGCGCCACTCCACCACGACCGCGCGCGCACGGCGCAACGCCTCGTCGTCCAGTTCGCGCGTGTGCGGCAGGCTGGATCCGATCGCCCCCACGAACGCGCCCGCGCGCAGCGCCCGCCCGGCAAACAGCGGCGTGGTCGAACGCGACGCGGTCACCACGATGTCGGCCTGCGCGGCAATCTCGGCGGGCGCGGCCATGCGCACCGGAACGCCGCAGCGCTGGCCGATGCGCTCCAATACCTCGGGCGGCGCATAGGGATCATTGACCAGGATCGCCTCCAGGGCAAAGCGCGCGCTCAACTGCGCCGCATGCTCGACGCCCTGGGTACCGGCGCCGAACAGCCCCAGCACGCTGGAACGCGGACGGGCCAGCGCGCCGGCGGCCAGCACCGTGCAGGCGGCGGTGCGCTTGCGCGTCAACGCGCCCGCGTCGCAGGTGGCTAGCGGCCGGCCATCGGCGGCGGAGAACAGCAGGATCACGAACTGGAACTGCCCCTTGATCGTGGTGTACACCTTGGCGCCCGCCACGCCCTGGCCGGGAATCACCGCGCCCAGGGTCGACAGCTTCACGCCGCCAGCCTCGGTGCGCACGCGCCGCTGCATGGCGGCCGAGCCCCGGCCGAAGTCCAGGAACGCGGCGTGCAGCACCTCCTGCGCGGCCTGCGCGGTGACCGCGTCCTCGATCATCCTGTCGTCGATATGCAGCATGCGCGCTCCCTCAGACGGGCTTGGGTTTCTGCCACGACACCTTGATGTCGCCGTTGACGAACGTCTGGCACGCCATACGGTAGCCGCGCTCGAAGTCTTCCGGCGTCAGGTGCCGGCGCTCCTTGGGCTTGATGGCGTCGGTATGCTCCAGCCCCGACTCGATCAGGCACTTGCAGGTCCCGCACAGCCCGCCGCCGCACTTGAAGGGGATGCCGCCCTGCTCCTTGAGCGAGACGCGCAGCAGGTTGCTGTTCTCGGGCGCGGTGACGACCTTGCCGCCGTTGGTGATGAAAGTGATTTCGACCATGGTGTTCACGAATGGATTGTCGGCGGCTCAGGCGTCGCGCCGAACCAGTTCGGCCTGCATGCTGCCAAAGCGCGTCAGATCGGTGAGCGCGTCGCGCGCGCCCTGCAGCGATTCGAATTTCTCCAGGAACTTGGAAGGCACATGGTTGACCACCGCGCCCGGCCCTTCCTCGACGATGGCGACCTTGGCCTCGCCGCGCAGGGCGGCGATCTGGTAGATGGCCTTGCGCTGCCCGTAGAACAGGTAGTCGTACTCCTCCACCACCTCGAACTCGGGGCCCGCCTCGGTATGGAACTGGCCCGGCTTGTTGGTCAGGATCACGTACATGTCAGGCTCCGCCGCCGGCCGGGGCCGCCGCGTCCTGGCGCAGCTCGATATCGTGGGTAATCCACAGCTGGCAGGCCAGGCGGTAGCCCTGGGCCAGCCGGTCGCCCAGCTGCTTTTTCTCTTTCCAGTTCGGCTCGGGCAGGTGCTCGGCCCCGGCCAGGATGCGGCACGCGCAGGTGGCGCATTTGCCCATTCCGCACTGGTAGCGCAGGTTCGGGTAGGGAAACTGCTTGATCCCGGCGCGCACCACCAGATTGGTGTTGTCCTTCACCTCGTCGGTGAAGGTCTCGTCGCCCTTGTGGAATACAACGATAGGCATGGCTGGTTCGCGCTCACAATGTCCTGGAATGCCGGGCCGCCGTGGGCAACCCCGCTCGTACCGGCGCCGATATCTCGGCGACCGTTGTGAACATTGTATACCGTATGCAGTTTGTGCCGACCTAGGGAATTCACCGATAGGCGCACGGTGCCGCATCGCAAGCCTGCAAATCGCGCCAATTGCTTGATTGGCCTATCGAATCGCGCATATGCGGCGCAAAAATCCGCCCGATTGTTGTGCAGATCATGGCAGGGCTGCGTTAAAACGGTATTCGATGTACAATTGCTTGGTAGATAAAGCAATAGGTACTAACCATGAAATCCGTTACACCTCGTATGCAGCACGCCCGTATCGGCCAGCAATTGCTGCCGCACTTTGCCCAGCGCGCCGAACTGCGCCGCACGATCCCGCTGTTTCCGTTCACGCTGGCCGAACTGCTGGCCCCGCTGCGCCGCAAGACCCCCGGCAACCCCGGCTCCGACGAGCCCGCGCTCGACGCCCGCTGAACGCCGCGCCGGCCTGGCCCGGCGCCGTCGCCCATTTTCCTGGCATGACCTGGCCCGCGCCGCTTCCCGGCCGCGGGCTGCCGGCGCTGGCGCGCCGGCAGGCACGGGTTGCATGCGCGTGGTTTTTATCTAGAATGATAGTGGTTTGCATTATCATCCTCGCGCCCGCCTACCGTGCCCGTTACCTCCCTCGCCCCCCAGGACGCCGTCCACGCGCTGTACCGCGAACATCACGGCTGGCTGCAAAGCTGGCTGCGCAAGAAGCTGAATGACGCCTACGATGCCGCCGACCTGGCGCAGGACACCTTCGTGCGCGTGCTGCGTCACCGCGCCGAACTCGCCACGCTGCGCGAGCCTCGCGCCTACCTGCTGACCATCGCCGGCCGGCTGGTCGTCAACCACTACCGGCGCCGCTCGCTCGAACGGGCCTACCTGGAGGCCCTGGCCAGCCTGCCGCCGGCGCACGCTCCCTCGCCCGAACAACGCGCCCTGATCCTGGAAGCCCTGGACCAGATCGATGCGTTTCTCCACGGCCTGGCCCCGAAGGTGCGCCAGGCGTTCCTGCTGGCCCAGCTGGAACGCCTGCCATACGCGGACATCGCCCGACGCCTGCAGGTATCGGTGCGCACCGTGCAGCGCTACATCGCGCAGGGCTACGAGCAATGCATCCTGCTGGCCCCCTGAATCCGCCCGGAGACGACGCGCCGATCGAGCGCCGGGTGGCGCGCGAGGCCGCCCGCTGGCTCATGCGGCTGGACTCCGGCCAGGCCAGCGCCGACGAAATCCAGGCCTGCGACCATTGGCGCGCCAGCCACGCCGAGCACGAACGCGCCTGGCAGCGGGCTCGCCGGCTGACGAGCATGTTCGACCGCATCCCGCCGGCCGTGGGCCGGGCCGCCCTGGGCCGCGCGCAAGACCGCCGCACGATGCTGAAATCCCTGGTCGCGCTGCTGGTCGCGCCGCCGGCCGCCTGGGCCGCGCTGCGGGGCGCCCAGGCCGGCGGCTGGCTGGCCGACCTGCGCACCGGCACCGGCGAAACCCGCACGGTGGCATTGGACCCGCACACGCAGTTGCGCCTGAATACCGGCACCGCCGTCAGCGTGGACGACGGCCCCGGCATGCTCAGCCTGCGCCTGCACCGCGGCGAAATCTACCTCGAAGCCGGCCGCCCCTGCCGGGTGCTGACCCGCGGCGGCATGATCCGCACCGAGGCGGCGCACCTGTGGCTGCGCCAGGACGACGCCGACGGCCTGCTCGGCGTGGTGGCCGGGCTGGCCTTCTGGCGAGGCGCCGACAATCTTGTCCGCCCCGTCGCGGCCGGACAGCGCATCGCCTGGCGCGACGGCGCGCTGCAGGGCGCGGCGCAAACGCTGGATGGCTCGCCGGACTGGCTGCGCGGCGTGCTGCGCGCCGATGCCATGCGCCTGGACCGCTTCCTGCGCGAACTGGGTCGCTACCGGCCGGGCGCGCTGCGCTGCGACCCCGAGGTGGCCGGCCTGCGTATCTCCGGGGTGTTCCAGGTGGCCCACACGGACGACATCCTGCGCGCCCTGCCGGCGCTGCTGCCGGTGCAACTGTCCTACGTAACCCCGTACTGGGTCACCGTCGGCCCCCGGGCCGCCGGCGCGGCGACGTAATGAGGCGGCCCGCCATGACCGAGGAACGCCCCTCGACAAAAAAACTTCCCGTTTCCTGTCCGGTTTCGACGCGCCGGTGGTCATCGACAGCACAAGCACGCTCGTGCCTGCTCTCGATGGGAAAGGAAGATCATGGTTTACGCTTGCGACCAGGGCGCCCGCGGCGCCCGCCCCGCGCCGCCAAGGCGCCCCCACACGGCACTGGCCATGCGCGGCGCGCTGGCCGCATGCGCGCTGGCCGGCACGCTGGCGGCCGCTTCGGCCGCCGCGCAGCCGGCGACGGCGGCCTCCGCATCGGCGGACGCGCGCGCCTGGCACATCGAAGCCGGCCCCCTGGGCGAGGTCCTGGCGCGCTTTGCCAGCCAGGCCGGCATTACCCTGCTGTACGACCCCGCCGCGGTAAGCGGCCGCGCCAGCGCCGGCCTGCAAGGCGTGTACTCGGTGCCCGACGGGCTGGCGCGCCTGCTCGACGGCAGCGGCCTGGGCGCGCGCCAGCGCGGCGCCGGCACCTACGTCCTGCAGGCGCTGCCCGCCGGCCCGGTGGCGCAACTGGCGCCGGTCACCGTCGAGGCTGACGCCGTGCGCGCCGATCCCGCCTGGGCCCGCACCGCCACGCGCCGCGAGCTCGACGCGCGCCAGGTGCTCGACTGGAGCGACATCGGCAAGCGCGTCGATCCCGGCGTCAACTACAACCGCCGCACCCGGAGCATCAACATCCGCGGCCTGGACGAAAACCGCGTGGTCACGCGCATCGACGGCATCCGCCTGCCCTGGCTCGACGACGGCGCGCGCGGCATCCAGGGCGGACTGAACGCGGTGGACTTCAACACCCTGTCGCGCCTGGACGTGGTGCGCGGCGCCGACTCCAGCGCGGCCGGCTCCGGCGCGCTGGGCGGCCTGGCCGACCTGCGCACGCTCGAACCCACCGACCTGCTGCGCGACGGGCGCCGGTTCGGCGCGCTGGCCAAGTCCGACTATGACTCGGCCGACAGCAGCTGGGGCCTGAACGCCGCCCTGGCCGGACAGGTCCACGACGACACCAGCTGGCTGCTGCAGGCGGGCACCCGCAATGGCCACGACCTGGACAACCGCGCCGACACCGGCGGCTACGGCAGCAAGCGCAGCCGGCCCAGCCCCGAGGACTACGCGCAGAACAACTTCCTGTTCAAGCTGCAGCAGCGCCTCGAAGGCGGCCATCGCCTCGGCCTGACCGGCGAATACTTCAAGCGCCGCGCCGACCTCGACCAGATGTACCAGCAGGGCGCCGGCACCAGCTACCACTACGGCGCCAACCGCACCCACGAGGAAACCACGCGCAAGCGCGTCTCGCTGGACTACCAGTACAACGCCCCGCGGGCCGGCGCCGCGATCGACAGCGCGCGGGCCATGGTGTACTGGCAGCGGCTGCGGCTGGACAACTCGCAGGACGCCCGCCGCACGCGCGACGGACGCGCCTACGCCCGCCCCGGCGATCCATACTTCTATGGCTATCCCAGCGGCCCCTATGGGCGCAGCAACTCGATCCAGGAATCGATCTTCGGCGTCAACGGCGAGCTCTCCAGCCGCTTCGAAGGCGTGGTGTCGCAGCGCGTGACCATAGGCGGCGAGTGGTACGGCAACCGCACCGAGCAGTACTCGGACGGCTACGACAACTGCCCCGCCATCCCGCCCGGCACGCCGGCGCCGATGGGGCCGCGCCTGTGCGACATGCTGCATACCAACCAGGCCGACATGCCCCGCGTCAAGGGCAGCCAGTGGGCCCTCTGGGCGCAGGACGAAATCGCCTTCGCCGACGGCCGCTACACCCTGACCCCTTCGCTGCGCTACGACCATTACGAACAGAAGCCCCAGCAAGGCGGCGGCTACCAGAACAACCCCAACGCCGGCGCGCTGCCGCCGCCGTCGTCGGGAGGCCGCTTCTCGCCCAAGCTGCTGGGCACCTGGAAGGCGCGCGAGGCGTTGACGCTGTATGCGCAATACGGCTTCGGCTACCGGGCGCCGTCGGCCACCGAGCTCTACACCAACTACGGCGGCCCGGGAACCTACCTGCGCGTGGGCAATCCCTCTTTGAAGCCCGAGACCAGCAAGGGCTGGGAACTGGGCGCCCGCCTGGGCGACGACCAACTGGGAGGCGCCGTATCGCTGTTCGACAACCGCTACCAGAACTTCATCGACAAGAGCGTGCCGCTGGGCAAGAGCTCGCCGCAATGGCAGCCGGCCTGGGACGGCCAGTACCCGCTGGGCGTGACCGGGGTGGTCAACCGGGCGCGCGTGCGCATCTATGGCGCCGAAGCCTCGGCGCACTGGCGGTTCGCCCCCAACTGGCGCACCTGGGGCTCGCTGGCCTGGGCCGTGGGCAAGGACGAAAACACCGGCCAGTACCTGAATTCGGTGCCGCCGCTCAAGGCCATCCTGGGCCTGGGCTACCAGCGCGACGCATGGGGCATCGACGCCATGCTGACGGCCGCCACGCGCCGCGACGACGTGCAGTACCCCGAGGCCTCCGCCGGCACGCCCCACGCCGATTTCCAGGCCCCGGGCTACGGCGTGGTGGACCTGTCGGCCTACTGGCGGCCGGCCGCCGTCAAGGGCCTGCAGCTGCAGGCGGGCGTATTCAACCTGTTCGACAAGAAATACTGGGAAGCCATCAACGTGCCCACGGCGGGCGCCATCGCGATTCCGCGACCGGTAGACTGGTACACCGAGCCAGGCCGCAGCGTGCGCGTATCGTTGACCTACCAGTATTGAACCCGGCGCGCGGCGGCCGCCGGGCCGCCGCGCCAGAACCATACCCTGGAGAATGCAATGACCGAACCGACCTTTGCCACCCGCGCCGCGGCGCTGCGCCAGCGCAACGACGAGCTGGCCGCCAGCCAGCCCGGCCAGCGCGCCCGCAACCTGGCCCAGGCGCTCGGCGTCTCGGAAGCCGAATGGGTCGCGGCGGGCTGCAACGGCGCGCGCGTCACCGCGCTGCGCGGCAAGCCGCAAGCCATCTTCCGCGACCTGGGCGAGCTGGGCGAAGTCATGGCCCTCACCCGCAACGACTGGTGCGTGCATGAACGGCACGGCCGCTACCAGGACATCCAGGCCGAAGGGCCGGTGGGCCTGGTGCTGGGGCCGGACATCGACCTGCGCGTGTTCTTCAACTGTTGGGCCAGCGCCTGGGCCGTCGAACAGGACGGTCACACCAGCCTGCAGTTCTTCGACGGCGCGGGCGTGGCGGTGCACAAGGTCTACCGCACCGAGGCTACCGATGGCGCGGCCTGGGAAGCGCTGGTCGCGCGCTACGCGGGCGAGCCCGAATGGCCCGAGCCGCAGCCCTATCCGCCCGCCGACGAAGCCGCCGCCGTGGACGACCCGGCCGCGTTGCGGCGCGGCTGGCTGGCCATGCAGGACACGCACGAGTTCTTCCCGCTGCTGCGCAGGCTCAAGGTGGCGCGGCTGGCGGCCCTGAAGGCCGCCGGCGCCGACCTGGCGCAACAGGTGCCGGCCGCGACGGTCGAGCACATGCTGACGCGGGCCGCGGCCAGCGGCCTGTCCATCATGTGCTTCGTGGGCAACCGCGGCATGATCCAGATCCATACCGGCCCGGTCGAGAACCTGCGCCGCACCGGCCCCTGGTACAACGTGCTGGATCCGCGCTTCAACCTGCACCTGAACACCGAGACCATCGATTCGGCCTGGGTGGTCAGCAAACCCACCAGCGACGGCTGGGTCACCTCGCTGGAGCTGTACACGGCCGGCGGCGAGCTGATCGTGCAGTTCTTCGGCGAACGCAAGCCCGGCAAGCCCGAGCTGGCCGCCTGGCGCCAACTGCTGTCTGGCCTGTGCGGCCAGCCGCTGGCCCAGTGAGGCAGGCCATGAAGCGCCTGCTGGCATGGCTGTTGGCAATGGCCTGCGCCGGGGCCGCCGCGCAGGCCGCGCCGGCGCAGCGCGTCGTCACGCTGGGCGGCACCGTCACCGAAATCGTCTATGCGCTGGGACAGGGCGGCCGCCTGGTCGGCGACGACCTGTCCAGCCTGTATCCGCCGGAGGCCACGCGGCTGCCGCGCATCGGCTACTACCGGGCCGTGCCGGTCGAGGGGGTGCTGGCGCTCGAGCCCGATCTGGTGCTGGCCTCCGAACAGGCTGGCCCGCCCGAGGCCATCGCGCGCCTGAAAGCGGTGGGCGTCCCCGTCGCCATCGTGTCCGACGGCGCGTCGCTCCCGTCGCTGCACGCGCGCATACGCGCCATCGCCCAGGCACTGGATGCCGTCCCCGAGGGCGAGCGCCTGGCCGCCCGGCTCGACGCCGAGCTGGCCCGGGCCGAGGCGCTGCCGGCCTCGGGCGCGCGCGCGCTGCTGCTGATGAACCGCACCGGCACGCCCCTGGGCGCCGGGCGCGACACCGCGGCGGACCTGCTGCTGCGCCTGTCGGGGCTGGCCAACGCGCTGGCCGGCCAGCAAGGCTACAAGCCGCTGTCGGCCGAAGCGCTCGGGGCGCTGGCGCCCGAGGTCATCGTGGTGACCGCGGCCTCGCTGGCGGCATCGGGCGGCCTGGAGAAACTACGCGCGCAACCCGGAATCGCCGCCACGCCCGCCGCGCAACGCCAGTGCATCGTGGTGATGGACGACCTGCTGGCGCTGGGAACCGGCCCGCGCCTGCCGCAGGCGATCCGCCAACTCAAGGAGACGCCTTGTGTCGCTGGCCACGGCACCCCGCCCGCCCGCTAGCCGGCGCCATCCGGTCGCGCTGCTGCTGGCGCTGGGCGCAGCCTTGCTGGCGGTGGCCATTCTCGCCGCCGCCAGCGGCGCGGTGCATATCCCGCTGGCCGACCTGGCGCGCCTGGTCGGCGGCGACAGCACGCCGCGGGATGCGCTGTGGCGCAACGTGCTGTTCGACATCCGCCTGCCGCGCGTGCTGTTCGCGGCCACGGCGGGCGCGGCGCTGGCGATCTGCGGCGCGGCCATGCAGGCGCTGTTTCGCAATCCGCTGGCCGAGCCCGGGCTGGTAGGCATTTCGGCCGGCGGCGCGATGGGCGCGGTGCTGGCCATCGTGCTGACTTCCGGCGGCTTCGCCATCACGGCGCCCGCGGCCTTCGCCGGCAGCCTGCTGGCAACCGGCTGCGCCTACGTGCTGGGACGCCGCGCGCACGGCGTGGCGGGCCTCCTGCTGGCCGGCATCGCCATCAACACGGTGGCCGGCAGCGTGATCGGCCTGCTGACTTTCATGGCCTCGGACGCGCAGCTGCGCGACCTCACGTTCTGGAGCATGGGCAGCCTGGCCGGCGCGCGCTGGTCGCTGCTGGCGTTTCTGGCGCCCTGGACCCTGCTGTGGTCGTGGTGGCTGATGCGCCAGTGGCGCGCCATGAACGCCCTGCTGCTGGGCGAGCGCGAGGCGCACCACCTCGGTTTCGCGCTGCGCTCGGTACGGCGGCGGCTGGTGCTGGCCACCGCGCTGATCGTCGGCCCCCTGGTGGCGGCCACCGGCGGCATCGGCTTCGTCGGCCTGGTGGTGCCCCACCTGATACGCATGACGCTGGGCGCCGATCACCGCTGGCTGCTGCCGGCCTCGACGCTGGCCGGCGCCCTGGCCCTGACGCTGGCGGACTGGCTGGCGCGGGTGGTGATCGTGCCGGCGGAACTGCCCATCGGGCTGGTCACCAGCCTGGTGGGCGGCCCCTTCTTCCTGTGGCTGCTGGCGCGCGGCCGCCGTCTCTGAACGCAGCAACGCCCATGACCCTGCAAGCCCGCAATCTGACCCTGGCGCGTGGCGGCGCCCCCATCCTCGCCGACGTCTCGCTGACGCTGGCGCCCGGCGCGCTGGTGGGCCTGCTGGGCGCCAACGGCGCCGGCAAGTCCACCCTGCTGGCGGCGCTGGCCGGCGAACTGGCGCCACGCTCGGGCCAGGTCTTCCTGGGCGATACGGACCTGGCGGCTTTCAATGCGCGGCAGCTGGCGCGCCGCCGCGCCGTGCTGCCGCAGAAGCCCTCGCTGTCGTTCGACCTGGGCGTCAGCAACGTGGTCGGCATGGGCGCCTATCCGTTTCCGGAACTGGATCCGGCTGCCGTGCGCCAATTGGTGCGCGACGCGCTGGAGCAGGCGGGCGTGACCCATCTGGCGCAACGGCGCTATCCGCAGCTCTCCGGCGGCGAGCAGCAGCGCGTGCAATTCGCGCGCGTGCTGGCGCAATGCCATGCCATGCGCGCACCCGGCCAGACCCGCTACCTCATGCTGGACGAGCCCATTTCCAACCTGGACCCCAGGCACCAGATGGAATTGCTGGCCACGGCGCGCGCGCTGGCCCACGAGGCCGGCATGGGGGTGCTGGTGATCGTGCACGACATCAACCAGGCGGCGCGCTGGTGCGACACGCTGGCGCTGCTGGCCGACGGCCGGCTGGCCGCACTGGGGCCGCCCGACGAAGTGCTGACGCCGGACAACATGCGGCGCATCTACGGCATCGAGACCGACGTGCTGGCGCATCCCACCCTGCCCGGCCGCCTGCTGGTGCTAGCGCGCTGAACCTCAGGCGCCGGTTTCGAGCTGGCTCAGCCAGGCCTGGGCGGCGTCGAGCTCATGCTCGCTGAACACGCGCACGCCGGCGCGCGTCAGGCAGGCCGCCGTCACGCCTTCGCGCGCGATACGCGCGCCGCTGAAACTGCCATCGTATGTGAACCCGCTGCCGCACGACGGGCTGCCTTCCTTGAGCACGGCGACGCGGATGCCACGCTCGCGCACCAGCGCCAGCGCCTGCCGCGCACCCTCGACGAAGGCCGCGCTGACGTCGACGCCCGAGGCCTCGCGCACCTGCGCCAGACCGTCCAGCACCGCGGCGCCCCCGGCGCCGGCGGCGATTTCCGCCGGCGGGCGCGGCGTGGGCAGCCCGCCGGCGACTTCCGGGCAAACCGCCACCACGCGCCGCTCGGCCTGCCAGCGCGCCAGCACCGGATGTCCGGTGGCGGCATCGCGTCCGTCGTAGCGCACCGGCCGGCCCAGCAGGCAGGCACTGACCAAGACCCATTGCATCGCTGCTCTCCCGGCGCCCGGCGGGCGCCACTGCCGCTAATGTAGCGCTGTGGCGCCGCCTGCGGCGCGGACACGAGGGTGCGGCCGAATTCGACCGCAAGCCGCGGGAGGCCGGCGCGCCCGCGCGGCGCTAGACTGGCCGATATGGATACTTGCCCAGACACGGTGCAGGCGCGCATCGGCGCGCTGGACTGGCCTGCCCTGCAAGCCGCGCTCGATGCGCGCGGCGCCGCCGTCGCGCACGGCCTGCTGGACGCGCGCGAGTGCGGCGAACTGGCCTCCCTGTACACACAGCCGCGGCTGTTCCGCAGCCGCATCGTCATGGCCCGGCACGGCTTCGGCCGCGGCGAGTACCAGTATTTCGCCTATCCGCTGCCGCCGCTGGTGGCGCAGCTGCGCACCGCGTTCTATCCGCGGCTGGCGGCCGTGGCCAATCGCTGGAATGCGGCGCTGCGCGACCCCGTGCGCTATCCGGCGCGGCACGCCGACTGGCTGCACACCTGCCACCAGGCCGGCCAGACGCGCCCCACGCCGCTGCTGCTGAAGTATGGCCCGGGCGATTACAACTGCCTGCACCAGGACCTGTACGGCGAACGGGTTTTCCCCTTGCAAGTCGCCATCCTGCTGTCCCAGCCAGGCCGCGACTTCGACGGCGGCGAGTTCGTGATGACCGAGCAGCGCGCCGGGCACGCGGCGCGCGCCGAGGTCATGCCGCTGACGCAGGGCGACGCGCTGGTCTTCGCGGTCAACCGGCGGCCGGCGCAAGGCGCGCGCGGGCCGGTGCAGGCCAGCCTGCGCCATGGGGTAAGCGCACTGCGGGCCGGCCAACGCTATACGATAGGCATCATCTTCCACGACGCCACCTGAGACGCAGCGCCATGCAAGCCGACCTCTTCGACGCCGAGCAGACCGGCATCCGCACGCGCCTGGGCGAGCAGGCGTGGGTGTTGCGCGGCTTCGCCCTGCCCTGGCTGGACGCCTTGCTGCCCGCCCTGCGCGCGATCGTCGCGCAGGCGCCGCTGCGCCATATGGTCACGCCGGGCGGTTTCACCATGTCGGTGGCGCTGACCAATTGCGGCGCGCTGGGCTGGACCACCGACGCGCACGGCTACCGCTACCGGCCCGACGATCCGCAGACCGGCCTGCCCTGGCCGCCGATGCCGCGGGTGTTCGCGCAACTGGCGCGCGAGGCGGCGGCGCAAGCGGGGTTTGCCGGCTTCGATCCCGACGCCTGCCTGATCAACCGCTATGCGCCCGGCGCGCGCATGTCGCTGCACCAGGACAAGAACGAGCGCGACTTCGGCGCGCCCATCGTGTCGGTGTCGCTGGGCCTGCCCGCCATGTTCCTGTTCGGCGGCGCGCGGCGCGACGAACGCCCGGCGCGCGTGCCGCTGCTGCACGGCGACGTGGCCGTGTGGGGCGGCGTGGACCGGCTGCGCTACCACGGCGTGATGCCGTTGGCCGACGGCGAGCACGCGCTGCTGGGCCGCCAGCGCATCAACTTCACGCTGCGGCGCGCCGGCGCCTGAATTCGGCCGCAAGCGCCGGGATGCGCGGCGCGCGCGCGCCGCCTACAGTCAAGGCGCCATCAAACCAGGAGCGCATCATGCAATTCTTTCAGGCCCAACTCGAATCGCCCCTCGGCGCCCTGAGCCTGGTCACCGACGACCGGCAACAGGTGCGCGCGCTGGAGTTCGCCGACTCGCCGCAGCGCCTGCGGCGGCTGCTGCACCTGCACTACGGGACATACACCCTGCGCGAGGCGCCGGCCCCGGCGGCGATCGCCGCGGCGCTGGCGCGCTATTTCTCGGGACAGTGCGACGCGCTGGACGGCGTTGCCACCGCCACCGGCGGCAGCGCGCTGCAGCGGCGCGTATGGCAGGCGCTGCGCCAGATTCCGGCCGGCGCGGTCACCAGCTACGGCGCGCTGGCGCGGCAACTGGGACATGACGACCGCCAGGCCGCGCGCGCCATCGGCGGCGCCAACGCGGCCAACCCCATCGCCATCATCGTGCCCTGCCACCGTGTCATCGGCAAGGATGGCGCGCTCAAGGGCTACGCCTGGGGGCTGGAGCGCAAGCGCTGGCTGCTGGCGCACGAGAACGCCGCGGCGGCGCGGCCGGACAGCGCCGGCTGAGCCGTTCGCAACGCCGGCAACGGCGCCATATACAAGCGGGCAAGGACGTTGTACCGTCGCGAAACTTCCTCTCGCGCACCCAGGCGCCCGCCGCATGTACCGCACCGACCGCCTCTACAGCCCCCCTGCCTGGCCTGTGACTCGCTGGCTGGCCGATCCCGGACGGAACGTGCCGGACGATATCCGCCAGGCGCTGCTCGCAGGCCTGTTCGGCA
Organism: Bordetella genomosp. 6; assembly: GCF_002119705.1. Classification (NCBI taxonomy): domain Bacteria; kingdom Pseudomonadati; phylum Pseudomonadota; class Betaproteobacteria; order Burkholderiales; family Alcaligenaceae; genus Bordetella; species Bordetella genomosp. 6. The sequence goes on along the minus strand of NZ_CP021107.1, from coordinate 344,528 downwards.
CGATTTCCATCTTCGTGGGCGGCGTGCTCAACAGCGTGCTGGTGGCGCTGATCATCGCCATCCGCCTGCCTCAGGCGCCGTTCATCGCCTGGCTCGCGTTCGAGCTGGCCTGCTGCCTGGCGCGCGCGGCCGTGCTGGTGTCGGCGCGCCGCGCCGCCGCGGCCGGCCGGCCCACCCATACCGACGCCTATATCGCGTTGACCGTGCTGTGGGCGTGCAGCGTGGGCTACGGCACGCTCATCAGCGTGGCCAGCGGCGACTGGGTCGCGGCGATCCTGGCCTGCCTGTCCGCCGCCGCCATGGTGGGCGGCATCTGTTTCCGCAATTTCAGCGCGCCGCGCCTGACCGCGCTGATGATCTGCGTGAGCCTGGGGCCTTGCACCACCCTGCCCTGGTTCACCGGCGAGCACAGCCTGTGGATCGTCAGCGTGCAACTGCCGCTCTACCTGGCCAGCATGACGGTGGCGGCCTACCGCTTCAATCGCATGCTGGTGGCGACCATGCAGGCCGAGCGCGACAGCGACCGGCTGGCGCGCTGCGACGCGCTGACCGGGCTGCTCAATCGCTTCGGGCTGGGCTTCGCGCTGGAACGCGCCGTGGCGGCGACGCGCCGCGACGGCAACGAGTTCGCCCTGCTGTACCTGGACCTCGACGGGTTCAAGGCGGTCAATGACACCCACGGCCATGCCGCCGGCGACCGCCTGCTGCGGGACGTGGCGGCGCGGCTGACGGAGCTCGCGCCGGCCGACGCGACGATCGCGCGCATCGGCGGCGACGAGTTCGTGCTGCTGGTGCGGGATTGCGACGAGGGCTGCGCCACCGCGCTGGGCGATCGCATCGTGGCGCGGATCTGCGAGCCTTACGACCTGGGAACGCCGCGCCCGGTCCACATCGGCGGCAGCGCGGGCATCGCGCTGGTGCCCCGCCATGGCCAGGAAATGACGGACATCCTCAAGGCGGCCGACCGGGCGCTGTACCTGGCCAAGTCGGCCGGCAAGTCGCGCACGGCGCTGGCCGCCTGAACGGCCAGGCTGCTACTGCGCGACCGGCTGCCAGCCGGCCAGGTCGGCGCGCATGCCCACCGCGCCCGCGCCGCCCAGGTCGCGCTGCAGCACCTGGCCGCTGGCATCGGCGGCAAAGGTGTACACGCCGCTGCGCCGGTATCGGGCCGGCCAGGCCACCACGCGGAAATCCTTGCCGTCGGGCGACGCCTCCACCCGGAACCGGTAGCCGGCATACGCCTGGTCGAGCGGCGTGTCCGCGCCCATGGCCAGGGCGTCGGGCCCGAAGGGCGGCGCGTCGGCCTGCCCGGCCGCCGGCCAGTACAGGCCGTCGCGATGCTCGGGCCGGCTGACCAGCCGGCTTGCGTAGCGCCCCTGTCCCGGGCCCTGCGCATAGCGCGCCTGCGCCTGCGCCAGCTGCCGCACGCCGTCGATGGCGGCCAGTTCGTTGCGCCCGATGGTGCGCCGGCGCATTTCGGCCACGCCCGCCTGCAGGTCGAAGCGCCATTGGCCCTGGCCGCCGCGCGCCATCGGAACCGGAAAGGTCCAGCCCGACTGCCCCACCGCCAGCCAGGCGCGGCGATCGCCCTCGCTCTGGATGTCGTGGCGGTCGGCCCAGGCGGCCAGGAAACGGTAGACCGCCTGCGTGTGATCGCCGGGCGGGAACACCTGGCGGTAATTGGCGCCCAGCACGCGGGCCAGCGCCGCGTCGTCGGACGTGGCGATGGCGTCGACCAGCGCATCGCCGGCGGCCTGGGCCGTGGGGTAAGGCGCCTGGGCCATGGCCGCGCCGGCGGCTGCCCAGGTCAGCGCCAGAGCGCCCAGGGCGCGCCGGACCATCGAAGGATTGTTGTGCATGCTCATCTCCGGCCGTGACCGAAATGGTGGGCGCCGCCGCCCATGCCGCCGCGGCCGCCAAAGCCGCCGCGCTGCTGCGCGAAGTCGCCGCGCTGGGTCTGCTGGCGCATGCGCGCGCCATCGCCGGCGTCGTGCAGCGCCGGCGTGCGGTTGAATTGCTCGGCCCGCTGTCGCGCCGCCGCCTGGTCGGCGCGTTGGCGCTGCATGCCGTCCGCGTGGGCCGGATTGTGCTGGCCTGCCTGGCGCTGTCCGGCGCCCGCCTGGCCCGGCCGGCTGGCCTGCGGCCGCGCGTCGCGCCCTGCCGCCCCGGCACGCTCGCCGCCATGCCCTGGGCCGCCGTAGCCGGCAATGGCATGGCCCGTATGCCCCTCGAACGCCTGCGCGGCGCGCTGCCGCTCGGCGTCGATCGCCCCCCCGCCCGCGCGCTGGCCGGCCTGCGCGCGGCGCTGCTGGCCGGCCTGGCGCTGCGCATCGAAGCGCTGGCGGCTGGCGCTGTCGGCGTACGGCGCGCTGCCGCGATTGGCGGCGTTGTGCTGCCAATCGACCCGCGTGTTGCTGGTGTCGATGCGGTGGTTGATGTTGACGTTGTTGTAGCGATTGACGTCGATATCGACGTCATTGTGGCCCCAGTTGAAACCGCCCCACATGGAATCGACCGCCGCCACGCCCAGGCCGAAGCCGATGCCGCCGATCAGGGCGGTCGCGAAGGCCGAACCGGGCGGCGGCGGATAGTAATAGGGCGGATAGGCCGGGTACGGCCAGGTGCCGTACACCACCGCAGGGTTGTAGCTGGGCACGTAGACCACCTGCGGATCGGCCGGCTCGACCACCACGACGGTCTTGCCGGCGCTTTCGGTGGTGGTGACTTTCTGCTGCTTGTTGCTGGTCAGCGTGCCGGCCTTCCTGGCCTCGGCGCGCAGCCGCTGCACGGAATTCATGACATCGTCGGGCTGCGCCAGGAAGGCATCGCCCAGCGACTTGACCCATTGCGGCTGGCGCCCCATCAGATCCATGACCGATGGAAACGCCACCAGCGACTTGACGCTGGGATCCCAGGACTGGTCCTCGGCGGCCTTGACGGCGGCGTCGCCCGAATCCTTGGGATGATCGGCGGACCATTTGGCCGCGGCGGCCACGTCGTCGGGATAGGTGGCGGCCATCAGCACCTGCGACAGCAGCGAATCCGGATACAGGGCCACCGGCGCCAGCAACTGGTCGAGCCGGGCGTTGTCCAGCTTGGCCTGCGCCTGCGCCTGCGCCGGCCCGGCCCAGATCACCCCCAGACACAGCAGACTCACAAGCAGATAGCGCAATCGCAACATATCCAACTCCCAGGAGTGTGCCCATCGGACAGCCGGCAGCCCACGGTCTGTGGCGGCGCCGTTTGCCAGCGTAACGGCTGGCGCGCAATTTGAGAAGCGGCGCGTGGCGCTCAGGCGTAGGCCGCCACCCGCGCAATGCAGCGATGCAACACATCGCGCACCACCCGGTTCATGGCCAGCGTGCGGCGTTCGGCCAGCACGATCAGGCCCACGGTCGGCATGCGGAACGGGACGGGGAACGCCATGCAGCGCACGCCGCCCCAGCGTTCGAGCTCCTGCCCGATATCGAGGGGCAGCAAGCCCAGCGACGCCATGTTGCTGCTGATGGCCGAATGGACCAGGCGCGCCGAGGTGGTTTCGATGCGCGCCACCGGCGCGACGGCATTGCGGCTGACGAAGGCCTCGACGAACGCCATGCGCGTCGGGCTGGACGCCGGCGGCAGCACCCACGGGTGGCCGTGCAGCGACGCCAGCGTCAGGCTGGCGCGCCGCTCGTACAGCGCCTCGCTCATCACGATCGACGCGGTCTGCGAGAACAGGCCCTCCTGCGCCAGCGTATCGGCGCCGGCGTCCGCCGAAAGCCGCCCGATCACGATGTCGAGCTCCTGGCGCCGCAGGGCCAGCACCAGCTGGTCAGTGGCGCCTTCGAAGGTGCTCACCGACATGCGCAACGGCTCGCCCGTGAGGGTCTTGAGCACTTCCTGCATCAGGGCGTTGGACACGAACGGGATGACTCCCAGGCGCAGGTGGGCGCCGCGCCCCTCCTCGAACGCGCGCAGCTCGCTGTGCAGCGCGCCGGCGTCGGCCATCAGCAGGTCCACGCGCGCCAGGACGTGCCGGCCCACCGCCGTGGGCGCCAGCCGCGCGCCCCGTTCGCGCGAGAACACCTGGGCGCCCAGCTCCGCCTCGATATCGCGCAAGGTGCGGCTGAGCGCCGGCTGCGTGAGCCCGCGCCGTTCGGCCACGGCGGTCAGCGAACGCGCCGCGGCGATCTCGCGCAGCAACTGCAGGTCGCGAAACCGCAGCCGGGCAAACGGCACCGGGTCGCTATGGGCAAGATCGTGCATTGCGGGTAAACCCTGGGCTTTACATAACAAAAATGGTATCACTTCAAACGCTTGAATCACACGAAAATCATGCAACTCAGCAAAACCACCATACGGGGAATGCCATGCAGCATGTAAACAGACCTTCGCGGCTCAGGGGCGCGATGGCCATCATCACCACCGCGTTCGCGCTGGCCGGCGTCGTGGCGCAGGCCGGCGCCGCGCCGTCCGACCAGCCGCTGCGCATCGTCGTGCCCTACGCGCCCGGCGGCACCGGCGACGTCATCGCCAGGCTGGTCGCAAAGAAACTGGGCGAGCAATCCGCGCAGGCCATCGTGGTCGAGAACAAGCCCGGCGCGGCCGGGTCGATCGGCGCGTCGACCGTGGCCCGCGCGGCGGCCGACGGCAATACCCTGCTGCTCGGCTACACGTCCGAGATGGTCATCAACCCCATCGTGCAGAAAGGCGTGAGCTACGACGTGGCGCGCGACTTCGCGCCCGTGGCGATGGCCGGCTCGACGCCGCTGCTGCTGGTGGCCAACCCGGCGGTCGGCGCCAGCTCGATCGCCGAACTGGTCGCGCTGGCCAAGGCCCGGCCCAACCGCCTTTCGTATGCCTCGGCAGGCCCCGGCAGCCCGGCCCATATCGCCGGCGCGCTGCTGGCGCGCGAGGCGGGCATCCAGCTGCTGCACGTCCCGTACAAGGGCGGCAGCCAGGCGGTCACCGATACGGTGGGCGGCGTGGTCAGCATCTACTTCTCGGGCATGCCGCCGGCGGTGCCATTCGTCAAGAACGGCAAGCTGACCGCGCTGGGCGTCACCGCCCGCCAGCCCAGCCCCGCCTTGCCGGAGGTGCCGGCGCTGGCCGCGCGGGACTACCCGCGGCTGGACCTGGCGGGCTGGTTCGGCTTTTTCGCGCCGCGCGACGTGCCGGCGCCGGTCCAGGCCGCGCTGCACGAGCGCATCACCGCGGCCCTGGCCTCCGACGACATCAGGCAGGCGCTGGCCAGGCAAGGCGTGGAAACCAAGCCGATGAGCGCGCAGGCCTTCGGCGATTTCGTGGCCGCCGAGCAGAAGAAGTACGCGCGCTTCATCGACGAACTCGGCATCGCGGCCGAATAACGAGGAACCAGCATGAATCTGTGGTTACTGGGCACCGGAACGCCCACGCCGTCGCTGCGGCGCATGTGTTCGGGCTATCTCGTGCGCGTCGGTGACGAATACCTGGTCTTCGACCACGGTTTCGGCGCGCACCATCGCATGCTCGAACTGGGCGTGCGCGCCACCCAGGTCTCGCACGCCTTCTTCAGCCACCACCATTACGATCACATGGGCGATTATCCGCGCCTGCTGCTCACCCGCTGGGACCAGGGCGTGGGCAGGATCGACGACATGGACGTCTACGGACCGCCGCCGCTGAAGCTGATCACCGAGCGCCTGATCGGCGACGACGGCGCCTTCGGCCCGGACCTGATCTCGCGCACCGAGAACCAGTGCAGCATCGACGTGTACCAGGCGCGCGGCGGCACGGGCAGGCGCGCCCGCCCGCAGCCTCGCCTGCACGAGCTGGCCGCGGACGCGGTGGTGCGCACGCCGGGCTGGACCGTGCGCGTGGCGCCCGTGAACCATTTCGCGCCGCACCTGGTGTCGTATGGCTACCGCCTGGACGCGGACGGCCAATCCTTCGTCTATTCCGGCGATACCGGCCCCAGCCGCGCGCTGCGCGAGCTGGCCCAGGATTGCGACGTCCTCGTCCATATGTGCCACTACGTCTCGGGCACCGCCCCAAGCAAGACCTTCGCCGCGTTCACGATGGGGCACCGCGAACTGGCCGAGCTGGCCGCCGAGGCCAACGTGCGCAACCTGGTCATCTCGCACGTGACAGAACAGTTCGACCACCCCGGCATGCGCGAGCGGATCGTGCGCGAAGTCGGGGAGATCTACCGGGGCAATATCTTCTTCGGCGAGGACGGCATGGAGATTCCGTTCGCCGGCCCGCGCCAGACCCGGCTGGATTGAACCGGCGCGCCTGGCGCGCGGACCGGCATCATCGCTTTCCCGGGTGGTCCACCGCGCGCGCCTAGCCGGCCCGATGGGCGTCGACCGCCGCCAGGATCCTGCCGAACAGCGCGTCCGCGTAGGCTGCGTCCAGCCAGCGCACGATGACCACCATGCGCCGCTCGGGCTCGACCCAGGTGAACGAGCTGCCCGCGCCGATGCCGAAGAAGCTGGACGCCGGCACGCTGGGAAACACCTGCCGTTCGTGGTTGAGCCAGATCAGGTAGCCGTAGTAAGGCGCGATATCGCAGGGCGTGCGCATCGCCTGGATCCAGGCCGGCGAGAGCACCTGCCGGCCATCGGCCGCGCGGCCTTCGTCGAGCAGCATGCGGCCGATCAGCGCCTGGTCGCGCGCACTGATCGACATGCCGCCGCCCCAGTGCGTGCCGCCCGGCACCGACGGCATGCGCACGCCGTCGATCTCCACCCAGGCATTGTCGTAGCCCACCCACTGCCAGTCCTCGCTGGCGCCCAGCGGCCGCGTGACCGCCTCGCGAAACACCTCGGGCAGGGGCCGGCGAAACAGGTGCAACAGCGCATATGACAGCTGGTTGATGCGTACGTCGTTGTATTCCCAGTAGGTGCCGGGCTCTTGCAGCGGCCGCGCGTCGCCCTTCCTGCCGTCGGGCGGGATGCCGAAGGCCACCGCCCGGTAGCGGTCGGCCTGGTCGGGCACGCCGAAGCGCTCGCCCTCCCATTCGCTGGTCTGCTGCAGCAAATGGCGCCAGGTGATGCGCGCATTGCGCCCGGCGTCGAAGCCGATGCCCGGCACGCGCCGGCCCACCGGCTCGTCCACGTCCGGCAGCAGCCCGCGGTCGTGCGCCACGCCGGCCAGGATGGACAGGTACAGCTTGGCCACGCTGAAGGTCAGGTCGGCGCGCTCGGGCTCGCCCCACGACGCCAGCGTCCGGCCGTCGACCACGACCACGCCCGAGACCGGGCCGCGATCGTGCACCGGACCCAGCAGGCGGTTCCAGGGCGGCGGATCCTCGAGATGCACGCCGAAGTTGCCCTGGGCGCTGCGGTCCCAGGCGGTTTCGTGGTCGTTGGCGAACTGGATCGCCTGTTGCATGAGGGGGTTCATCGCTATCCTTTCGATGCGGTTCAGACCGGCTGCCCGGCCGGGGTCTGGGCCAGGAACGCCATGGCGGCCTGCACGCCGCCGGCGCGGTGCGGCACGCCCGCGGCCGCCAGGCCCATCTCGACGCCGGCCAGCGTGCCGCACAGCATCAAGTCGTTGAAATAACCCAGGTGGCCGATGCGGAATACGCGGTCGGCCAGCTTGCCCAGGCCCTGCCCCAGCGAGATATCGAAGCGCTCCAGCGCCCGCTGGCGGAATGCATCGGCGCTATGGCCGCCCGGCATCAGTACCGCCGTGAGCGCCGGGCTGCATTGCGCCGGATCCAGGCACAGCAGCTCCAGCTCCCAGGCGGCCACCGCCAGCCGCGTCGCGTGCGCGTGGCGGCGATGGCGCGCGTAGACCTGCGGCAGCCCTTCCTCGCGCAGCATCGCCAGCGCTTCGTGCAAGCCATAAAGCAGGTTGGTGGCGGGCGTGTACGGAAAGTAGCCGCGCTCGTTGGCCGCCAGCATCTCGCGCCAGTCCCAGTACGAACGCGGCAGGCGGGCCTGCCCGGCGGCGGCCAGCGCACGCGGGCCGATGGCGTTGAACGACAGCCCGGGCGGCAGCATCAGGCCTTTCTGCGAGCCGGCCACGGTTACGTCCACGCCCCATTCGTCGTGGCGATAATCGATCGAGCCGAGCGAGGAAATCGTATCGACCATCAGCAAGGCGGGATGCCCGGCCTGGTCGATGGCCGCGCGCACCGCCGCGATGTCGCTGGTGACGCCGGTGGAGGTTTCGTTGTGCACCACGCACACGGCCTTGATGCGGTGTTGCGCGTCCTGCGCCAGCCTGGCGCCGATGGCCTGCGGGTCGGCCGGATGGCGCCAGTCGCTTTCCAGGCAATCGACCTCCAGGCCCAGGCGGCCGGCCAGCCGGCGCCACAGGCTGGCGAAATGGCCCGTCTCGGCCATCAGCACGGTATCGCCCGGCGACAGCGTATTGACCAATGCGGCCTCCCAGGCGCCGGTGCCGGACGCGGGAAAGATGAGCACCGGCGAGTCGGTGCGAAACACGTGCTTCAGCCCGGCCAGCACCGCCAGCCCCAACTGGCCGAACGCGGGGCCGCGATGGTCGATGGTGGGCTGGTCGATGGCGCGCAGCACGCGATCCGGCACGTTGGTGGGACCGGGAATCTGCAGGAAGTGACGACCGGACGGATGCGGGTTCAGGGCAAGCATGCAAGGCCTCGCATTGGATTATTGGTATACCAACTCAAGCCGCGACGCGGGCGGGCGATACAGGCCCGGCCATCCCGCGCCGGGCTCATGCCACTCTAGCCTATTGAATCGGCACGATGACCTAGGGTATTCACGCATGATCGGGGCGCGATCGACCCACGTATAGTCGCAGGCAGATTTCCGAAATCCGGTATACCAATGAGCCTCGAAGCCAGCCTGATGCCCTCCGGCAACGCCTGCGCCGGCGCCACGAGCAGCGGCACCCTGCCCGCCACCGTGGCCGCTCGCCTGCGCGAACGCATCATCCAGGGTGATTTCCCGCCCGGCGCGCGGCTCAACGAACGCGCGCTGTGCGACCAGCTCGGCGTGTCGCGCACGCCGCTGCGCGAGGCGCTGCGCGCGCTGGCGGCCGAGGGCCTGGTGCGCATCGAACCGAAACGCGGCGCCCAGGTGGTGGCCCTGTCCGCCGCCGATGTCCGCGAAGCCTTCGAAGTCATCGGCGGGCTGGAGGAAATGTCGTGCCGCCTGGCCTGCGCGCGCGCCACCGACCAGGAGATCGCCGAGATCCGCGCGCTGACCTACGAGATGATGGCCAGCCACGCGCGGCGCGACCTGCCGTCGTACTTCCGCACCAACCGCGCCATCCACGAGCGCATCGGCCTGGCCGCGCACAACGCCCTGCTCAAGCAGCTGTACGACGCGCAGAACGCGCGCATCCAGAACCTGCGCTTCGTTTCCAACGAAGACCGCCACAAGTGGGACCAGGCGATGCGCGAGCACATGGCGATGGCCGACGCCCTGCAGGCGCGCGACGCCGAACGGCTGGCCGACCTCATGCGCGGCCACCTGCGGCGCAAATGCGAGGCGGCGCTGCGCAGCCTGGCGGGGTCCGCACCGGACATGGCCACGGAAGATTTTTAGGATTATTTTTTAGAATTATGAAGTTAGCGCCGTCCCAGGGTTATTACCACTAGCGAGCCGGTTGGCTGGGCAGGCAGAATTTTCAGAATTTTGAAAATTCGACCACGATGACCGACGCTCTCAGCACCGCCAGCATCAACGCCGACGACCTCGCCCTGGGCGTACGCCTGCGCGAAACACGCAAGCGCCTGGGCATCACCATGCAGGAGCTGGCGGCGCGTTCCGACCTGTCGCTGGGCACGCTCAGCAACATCGAGCGCGGCATCAACTCGCCATCGGTGCGCACCCTGCGCACCATCTGCCAGGCCATGGGCATCGACGGCGCCGAGCTGTTCTTCAACGGCCCGCAACACGAAGACGCCAGCGGCATGGTGGTGCGCGAAGCGGCGCGCAAGCGCCTGAACTTCCGCGACCAGCGGGTCACGAAATACCGCATCACGCCGCCGACCTGCGAGCACATGGAAGGCTACCTGCTGGAACTGGGCGCGCAGGGCGGATCGGGCGAGGAGTTCTATTCCTCGCCCGGCGAAAAAATCCTGCACGTCATCACCGGCAAGTTCCAGGTCGATGTAGAGGGCAACTCGTTCCAGCTCAGCGCCGGCGACACCTTCGGCTGCCGCCGCAACGTGCTGCACCGATGGCGCAACGGCTGGGACAGACCCACCACCGTATTGCTGATCAACAACTCGCATTTCTACGTCTGACGGCGCGCCGCGCCGCCGGACCGGACACAGGGGGAACAACGATGAAACCAGCAAGCAAGCATTGTTTCGCGCGCGCGATGGTCGCCGCGCTGGCCTGCGCCGCGGGCGGCGCCTGGGCCGCCGACAAGGGGCCGCTGACGGTGGCCGTCTACGGCGGCATCGGCGAGAAAACGATTACCGAATGCGTGATCAAGCCGTTCACCGCGGCCACGGGCGTGAAAGTGATCACCGATCCCGGCGCCTCGGCGCTGACCATGACCAAGCTGAACCAGCAGAAATCCGCGCCGGTCATCGACGTGGCGTGGATGGACGGCGGCATCTCCGAGCTGGCCTGGAAGGCGGGCCTGCTCGAACCGCTGGACCCGGCCCGCATGCCCAACCTCGAGAACGCCATCCCGCAGGCCAGGTACCAGGACGACGGCAAGATCTACGCCGCCAGCACCGGCTACTACGCGCTGGGCATCCTGTACAACACCGAGCTGGTCAAGACGCCGCCGACCAGCTGGAAAGACCTCTGGAAGGACGAGTACGCCGACCTGGTGGCCCTGCCCTCGCCGGACAACGCCATGGGTATTCCGCTGCTGGCGCACCTGGCCAAGCTGTATGGCGGCGGGCTGGACAACCCCGCGCCGGCCATCGAGCAGATCCGCAAGCTGAAGGTCGCGGCGTTCTGGAACAGCTCCGGCACCGCCACCAACATGTTCCAGAACGAGGAAATCGCCGTCAGCCCGCACTTCTCGACCAGCGCCTGGACGCTGATCAAGAACGGCCAGCCGCTGAAATACGTGGCGCCGTCCGATGGCGCGGTGGCCAACGATATCCGCGTGCACCTGGTGCACGGCACGCCGCGCCGCGAACTGGCCGAGCAATTCATCAACGGCATCTTCACGCAGGAAACCGCCAGCTGCCTGGCGCGCACCTTCTACGCCGGCCCGTACGTCAAGGACGTCAAGCTGCCCCCCGACGTGGCCCAGTACATGCCGTGGGGCGCGCAAGGGACGATCGACGACGTGGTGATCCCCGACTGGCTGGCGCTGAACGCCAGGCGCGAAGCGCTGACCGACGCCTGGAACAAGAACATCGGCCGCCGTTGAGCCGCGACGCACCATGACCGACTCCATCCTGAGCATCCGCGCCCTGACGCGCCGCTACGGCGCCGTCACGGCCCTGGACAACATCAACCTGGACGTGGCGCAGGGCGAGTTTCTCGCCTTGCTGGGCCCCAGCGGCTGCGGCAAGACCACGCTGCTGCGCTGCATCGCCGGTTTCGCGCAGCCCAGCAGCGGCGAGGTGCTGATCGAGTCGCGCGCCGTGCAGGGCGTGCCGGCGCACCGCCGGCCCGTCAATACCGTGTTCCAGAACTACGCGCTGTTTCCGCACATGACGGTGGCCGCCAACGTGGCCTACGGGCTGCAGCGCGCCGGCGTGGGCAAGGCCGAGACCGCCACGCGCGTGGCCGAGATGCTGGAACTTGTGGGCCTGCCCGACCACGGCGCGCGCTACCCGGCGCAATTGTCCGGCGGCCAGCAGCAGCGCGTGGCGCTGGCGCGCGCCATCGTGAACCGCCCCAAGGTGCTGCTGCTCGACGAACCCCTGGGCGCGCTGGACCTCAAGCTGCGCAAGCACATGCAGATCGAGCTCAAGCGCCTGCAGGAACAGCTGGGCATCACCTTCGTATTCGTCACGCACGACCAGGAAGAAGCGCTGGTCATGGCCAACCGCATCGCCGTGATGAACGCCGGCCGCATCGAGCAGATCGGCACCGGCGCCGACATCTATCGCACGCCCGCCAGCCTGTTCGTGGCGGACTTCATCGGCGAGGCCAACCTGATCGACGTGCGGGCCCACGCCGACGGCGCGCTCACCCTGGGCGCCGACGGCCAGCCGGTCGGCGTGTTGCCGCAGGCCGCGCAACCGGGGCGCTACCGCCTGCTGGCGCGCCCCGAGCAACTGGCCTTCCTGGGCCCGGACAGCGCCGCGCCGGCGCTTGCGTTCGACGCCACCGTGACGCGCACGATCTTCGTGGGCGACGCCTTGCGCGTGTACGCCAGGCTGGCCGACGCCAGCGAGGTCGCGATCAAGCTGCCCGACGGGCCGCGGCAGCGCGCGCCGCACAGCGGCGCGCAGGTCCGGGTGGGCTGGTTCGGCCAGTCGCCCACGCTGTTCGCGGCCGCGGCCTGAGGCGGAGCGGGCATATGCATCTGAGCCGTCTACACATCTTCTGCCTGTTGCTGATTCCGGTCACCTGCCTGTTCGCCTTTTGCGTGGTCCCGCTGGGCGTGGCGGGGCTGTCCAGCTTCGTGTCGGACACCGGGCAGTTCAGCCTGCAGACGTACTGGGAAATCCTGTCGACCGACATTTACCGCTCGACGCTGTGGGCCACCCTGCTCATCTCCGCGGTGGTGACCGCCATCGCGTTGCCGTTCGGTTTCCTGATCGCCTACTACACCGTCATGGTGGTGCGCGGCAGGCTGACCCGGCGGCTGATCTACATCGCCGTCATACTGCCGCTGTTCACCAGCAACATCGTGCGCGCGTTCGGCTTCATGGTGCTGCTGGGACGCAACGGCTTCGTCAACAACACCCTGCTGTGGCTGGGCGTCATCGACAAGCCGCTGCGCATTCTCTACTCGGACGTCGCCGTCGTCATCGGCCTGACCTATATCTTCGTGCCCTTCATGGTGCTGTCCATCGCCAGCGCCCTGCAAGGCATCGACCGTTCGCTGCTGCAGGCGTCTTCCGACCTGGGCGGCGGCCCCTGGGCCACGTTCCGCAAGGTGGTGCTGCCGCTGAGCCTGCCGGGCGTGCTGGCCGGCAGCGTGATCGTGTTCACTTTGAGCGTGAGCGCATTCGTCACCCCCAGCGTCATGCTGGGCGGGCGCGGCAAGGTCATGTCCATGCTGATCTACGAGCAGTACGTGTCGTTCATGAATTTCCCGTTCGGCGCCGCCCTGGCCATCACCCTGATGTTCGCCGCGTTCGTCGTCGTCGCGCTGTACTCGTACGTGTTCGAGCGCAAGCTGCAATGGAGCCGCACATGACCCCCGCCCGACCGGCCGCCCGCCTGCATCCGGGCAAGTGCCTGCTGCACGCCGCCGCGTGGATCGCCATCACCTACATGATGGTGCCCCTGGCGGTGATCATCGCCACCTCGTTCAACGAATCCAACCGCCTGGCGTTCCCGCCGCAAGGCTTCTCGCTGAAGTGGTACACCGCGTTCCTGAGCGACCCGACCTACATCGACTCCATCCTCAACAGCACCCAGCTGGCGCTGGGCGCCACCGTCATCGCCCTGGTGCTGGGCACGGCCGCGGCGCTGGCGATGGCGCGCGGCCAGTTCCCCGGCCGCTCCGCCTTGCTGACCCTGCTGATGTCGCCGCTGGTGCTGCCCAATATCGTCATCGGCGCGGCGCTGCTGCAGTTCGCCTCGATGCTGGGTTTCGCGCGCACCTTCACCAGCCTGCTGGCCGGCCACGTCATCCTGGTGCTGCCGTATGTGGTCAGGCTGGTGCTGTCGTCCTTCTCGGGCCTGAACCGCTCGCTGGAGGAAGCCAGCCAGGACCTGGGCGCTTCGCCATTCTCGACCTTCTTTCGCATCACGCTGCCGCAGATCAAGCCCGGCATCGTATCGGGCGGCCTGTTCGCCTTCGTGGTGTCATGGGTGAACGTGGAGCTGAGCATCTTCAACACCAGCCCGCAGCTCAGCCTGCTGCCGGTCAAGATCCTCAACTACGTCGAGTACACCGTGGATCCGCTGATCGCCGCGGTATCGGCCTCGACCATCTACGTCGCCATCGTGATGGTGCTGCTGATCGACGCCTTCATCGGCATCGACAAGTTCGCCAACGCCAGGGCCGAGTCATGAGCGCGGCCGGAGAAACGGGCATGGCGCGCATCGAGGCGCTGGCCGCGGGCTTTTCCGAACGGATGGCCCACGGCGCCATGGTGCTGTATGCCGGCATGAACCTGCCCAGCCCGCGCGCGGCGGCCTTGCTGGGCCTGCCGCTGGGCGCCATGCCGGCCATGGGCCAGGGCGCCGTGCGCGAGCAGCCCGGCGTGCAGGACATCGTCGAACTGGAGAACGTGGCCGAACAGGCCGCCTGCCGCGTCTTCCAGGGCGGCTGGGCCGAGGTCCGGCTGCAAAGCGGCACGCTGGCCAATCTGGCCGTCTACGCCGCGGCGTGCCGGCCCGGCGACCTGATCGCCATCACGCCGCGCCGCGCCGGCGGCCACGTCAGCCACCAGGAGCGGGGCGCGCCCTCGATCCTGGGCCTGCGCACCGTCGAACTGCCCTTTCTCGACGCGCAGCAGTGCCTGGACGACGCCGCCAGCGCCGCGTTGATACGCCGCGAACGGCCGCGACTGGTCATGCTGGGCGCCAGCTATGTGCCACGCGCCTTCGATTTCCCGGCCATCGCGCAGGCGGTGCGCGAGGCCGGCGCGCTGCTGGCCTACGACATCGCGCACGTCGCCGGCCTGGTGGCCGGCGGCGCCTTCCCCAATCCCCTGGCGGCCGGCGCGGACCTGCTGACCGCCTCGACCTACAAATCCCTGGCCGGGCCGCCGGGCGGCCTGATCGTCGGGCGCGCCGACGCCGCGCCATGGCAGGCGCGCGTGCGCGAAGCCGTGTTCCCGCGCATGACCGCCAACTACGACGCCGCGCGCGTGGCCGCGCTGGGCGTGAGCCTGCTGGAGTGCGAGCGGCACGCGGCCGGCTACGCCCGCGCCATGCTGTCCAATGCCCGCGCGCTGGCCGCAGCGCTGCGCGAGCGCGGCCTGCCGGTGCTGCCCACGCAGACCCATCACCTGGCCATCCCGCTGGCCGACGCCGACGCGCGCTCGCACGAGCTGGCTCGCGCCGGCATCGTCTGCGGCGCCATCTCGGTGGCCGGCCAGCATGCGCCGCGCGCCTTGCGGCTGGGCACGCAGCTACTGACCCGACGCGGCTTCGAAGCCGCCGACATGGCGCAAGTGGCCGACCTGCTGGCGCGCGCGCTGTCCGGCGAAGCGCCGGCCGACGCGCTGCGCGCCGAGGTCGCGGCCTTCATGCAGCGCCGCGCCACCCTGGCCTATTGCTAGCCGCTTTCATCCCGAGGCCCCATGAAGAACGCAGGCATCTTCCACCCCGACTTCATCAACGAACCCTATTGGTGGCGCGCCTTCCGGCCCGGCGCCGTGGCGGGCGATGACCCGCCGGCCAGCTGCGACGTCGCCATCGTGGGCGGGGGCTACACCGGCCTGGCCATGGCGCTGGAGTTGCGCCGCCAGGGGCGCACCGTCGCGGTCCTGGAGGCCGGCGATCTGGGCCAGGGCGCGAGCACGCGCAACGGCGGCGGCGTCAGCGGCGGCGTGAACGTGGGCAAGAGCCTGAGCGGACGCAAGATCCACTACGAACCCGAGATGCAGCGCGCCATCCTGGGCGACGCCGCCCAGGCCTATAGCTACATCGAACGCTTCATCGCCGAAGAAGGCATAGATTGCCACTGGAAGCGCACCGGCCGCTTCATCGGCGCCTGGACGCCGGCGCATTACGAAGCGCAGGCGCGCACGGTCGAAGCGCTGAACTCCGGCGCGGCGTCCGGTTCGTATATGGTGCCGCGCGAACGCCTGCGCGAGGAAATCGCCAACGATCTCTACTACGGCGGCCAAGTGGTCGAGCGCTCGGCCTTCCTGCACCCCGCGCTGCTCTACCAGGGCGTGCTGCGCGCCTGCCAGCGCGAAGGCGCCGCCGTCTGCGCCCAGGCCGCGGTGCGGCAGATGCGCCGCGACGGCCAGGGCTGGGTCGTCGACACCGCCAAGGGCCCGGTGCGGGCGAAGCAGGTAGCCATCGCCACCAACGGCTATACCGGCGACCTGACCCCGCAGTTCAAGCGCCGCGTGATTCCCATCGCCAGCCACATCATCGTCACCGAGCCGCTGCCGCCCGGGCTGGCCGAGCGCATCCTGCCCACCAACCGGATGATCAACGACACCTTGCGCATCCGCAGCTACTATCGCCTGACGCCCGACGGCACGCGGGTGCTGTTCGGCGGGCGCGGCAAGTTCGGCCAGGCGGACGTGCGCGGCAACAGCGAGGTGCTGTACCGCGCCATGCTGCAGCGCCTGCCGGACCTGGCCGGCATCCGCATCGAGCACGCCTGGTCGGGCAACGTGGCGTTCACCTTCGACGGCATCGCCCACATGGGCGAGCGCGACGGCCTGTATTACGCCATGGGGTGCAATGGCAGCGGCGTGGCGCTGCTGTCATACCTGGGCTACCAGACCGCCCGCAAGATGGTCCAGGCGGACGGCTACGCGTGCGCGTTCGACCGCGCCATGCCGGGCAACCCGCTGTATCGCGGCAACCCCTGGTTCCTGTCGTCCATCGGCCCGTGGTTCCGCCTGCGCGACCGCATCGACCGCGCGCTGGTACGCGACTGAGGGATACAAGGCACGCCATGCCGCAGGCGCCAGCCGCCCCCTCTTGCCGCAAGCGCCAGCCCCGCGCATCGGGGCGGGGCCGCCTTGCGCTCATTCGAACAGCGTGTCGGCCGCGCCCAGGCGCGGCGCCCTGGATGGGCCCGTGCCCAGCGCCTGGCGTATGTCGGTCTCGAACGCACAGGTCCGGCGCCGGTCCAGGTAGCGCGCCAGCCGCACCTGGCGGCGGCCGCAATGCAGCCAGAGCGACTCGTCCGCGGCCGACCAGGCGCGGTGGCGGATGACCCGCGCGCGGCCGCGGTCGAATACATGGCGCGACACCTGTTCGCCGTCGTGGACCTCGACGACCAGCGTGCCGTCGGCCCGCAGCTCGATATCCTCGCCATCGCGCGCGTGGCGCGCGAAATGCCAGCCGGCAAACGCGATGAACGCCAGCTCGACCACGCACCAGGCGGTGATCGCCCACAATCCGTAGGCCGCGCCCGCCAGGCCCACCAGCACGGCGATGGCCGCCATGATGCCCATGCCGGCCATGAACTGGGCCGGCGCCACGCTGCTGCGCCGCAGGCTCCAGCGACAGGGCGCGGCGCCCGGCGCGCCGGCCTGCGGCAAGAGAGGATGCGAAAGCGTGTTGCTCATGGCCTGACCGCGCGGTCCGGATCCTACTTGACCTCGGGCGGCGTCACGAACGTATGGTGCGGCGCGGGCGACGGCACGGTCCATTCCAACCCCTCGGCGCCCTCCCACGGCCTGGCGGTGGCCGCCTCGCCCTTGCCGCGGTAGCAACGCAGCGCCGCCCAGACGAAGATGAACTGCGACAGGCCGAACCATATCGCCCCGATGGTGGCCACCTGGTGGAAGGTGGTGAACTGCGCGGCATAGTCGGCGTAGCGGCGCGGCATGCCGGCCAGGCCCAGGAAGTGCATCGGGAAGAAGGTCACGTTGAACGAAATCATGGTGGACCAGAAGTGCAGCTTGCCCAGCTTCTCGTCGTACATGCGCCCGGTCCACTTGGGCAGCCAGTAATACGCGCCGGAGAACAGCGCGAACAGCGAGCCCGCCACCAGCACGTAGTGGAAGTGCGCCACCACGTAGTAGGTGTCGTGCACCTGGATATCGATCGGCGCCACCGCGAGGATGAGGCCGGTGAAGCCGCCGACCGTGAACACGAAGATGAAGCCCACCGCGAACAGCATCGGCGTCTCGAAGCTGAGCGAGCCGCGCCACATGGTGGCCACCCAGTTGAACACCTTCACCCCCGTCGGGATCGAGATCAGCATGGTGGCGTACATGAAGAACAGCTGGCCGACCACCGGCATGCCCGTGGTGAACATATGGTGCGCCCATACCAGGAACGACAGCACCGCGATCGACGCCGTGGCGTACACCATGGATGCATAGCCGAACAGCTTCTTGCGCGAGAACGCCGGCACCACGGCCGATACGATGCCGAAGGCCGGCAGGATCATGATGTAGACCTCGGGATGCCCGAAGAACCAGAACACGTGCTGGTACATCACCGGGTCGCCGCCGGCCGCCGCGTTGAAGAAACCGGTGCCGAAGTGGCGATCGGCCAGCAGCATGGTGATGCCGGCCGCCAGCACCGGCATCACGGCCAGCAGCAGGAACGCGGTGATCAGCCAGGTCCAGCAGAACAGCGGCATCTTCATCAGCGTCATGCCGGGCGCGCGCATGTTGAGGATGGTCACCATGATGTTGATCGCGCCCATGATGGACGAGGCGCCCATGATGTGCACCGCGAAGATGGTCAGGTCCATGCCCGGCCCCATCTGCAGCGACAGCGGCGCGTACAGCGTCCAGCCGGCGGCGGTGGCGCCGCCGTCGACCCAGAACGAACTGATCAGCAGCACCGAGGCCACCGGCAGCAGCCAGAAGCTGAAGTTGTTCATGCGCGCGAACGCCATGTCGGAGGCGCCGATCTGCAAGGGGATCATCCAGTTGGCGAAACCCACGAACGCCGGCATGATGGCCCCGAAAATCATGATCAGGCCGTGCATGGTGGTGAACTGGTTGAACAGTTCGGGGCGGAAGAACTGCAGGCCCGGCTCGAACAGCTCGGTGCGCACGGCCAGCGCCAGCACGCCGCCCACCATGAGCATCACCAGCGAGAAGATCAGGTACATCGTCCCGATGTCCTTGTGGTTGGTCGCGAACAGCCATCGTCGCCACCCGCTGGGCGCGGCGTGATGGTCGGCGTGGCCGGCCGAAGGGCTGTGATCGTGGACAATGGTACTCATGTCGCGCCTCCGGAAACATGGCGGCGCCACCGGCCGGGCATATGCTGCCGTGCCCGCCGCCAGGGTGGCGGCCGGGAGCCCGATCGGCTCCAGCGCTCAGTTGTACGCCTTATGGCGCCGCCACGCCACCGCAGGCACACCGCCAGCATGGTCTTTGATGCGGCCCCATAAGAGATGTCGCGCGGCCGCGCCGCGTCATTGACGCGGTCAATATATCCATACCAACTATCCATTAGTCGTATCTGCGCCGGCTACCTACCATTTTGTCAGGCCCGCCCGGACCGCCCCGCCAGCGCCAAGCGCGCGCGGGGCCGGGCCACCCCCTGCACACAAGCGGGCCGGCACAAAGGAGACAACGAAATGAAGAAGAAGGTATGCCAAGCGGCCGGCATCCTCGCGCTGGCCTGCGCCACGGCGGCGACGGCGGCCTGGCCCGACAAGCCCGTACAGGTCGTGGTGCCGTACAACCCGGGCGGCGGGGTCGATACGTTCACGCGGCCGGTGGCCGCCAAGCTGGGAGAGGAACTGGGCCAGACGGTGGTGGTGGACAACCGCCCCGGCGCCGGCGGCACCATCGGCGTGCAGCGCGCCGCCACGGCCCCGGCCGACGGCTATCACCTGCTGGCCGGCGGCGTGCACCAGATGATGGCCGAGGGCCTCTATCCGAACCGCGGCTACGACATGGACCGCGATTTCGTGCCGGTGGCGCTGGTGGCGAAGGTGCCCAACGTGCTGGTGGTCACCAACAAGGCGCCGTTTCGCAACGTCGAGGAGCTGATCGCATACGCCAGGCAGAACCCGGGCAAGCTGAACTATTGCTCCTCGGGCAGCGGAACGGCGCAGCACATCGTGGCGGCCACCTTCAGCCAGCTGGCCGGCGTTTCCATGACGCACATCCCGTACCGCGGCACCGCCCCCGCCATGCAGGACCTGATCGGCGGCCAGTGCGACCTGATGTTCGACGGGCTGGGCACCTCCGCCCCGCAGGTGAGGACCGGCAACATCCGGCTGCTGGCCGTCACCTCCAGCACCCGCAGCCCGGCCTTTCCCGACGCGCCCACGCTGAAGGAAGCCGGCGGCCCCGCCATGGATGCGTCGATCTGGTATGCCTGGTGGGCGCCGGCGAACACGCCGGCCGATGTGCTGGCGCGCCTGCGCGCCGGCATCGCGCAATCGCTGAAGGCGCCGGCGGTGCTGGAGGCCTGGCGCAGCCAGGGCGCCGAAGTCCCGCCAGCCATGGAGCCGGCCGCCCTGCAGGACTACGTGCGCGCCGAGAACCAGCGCTGGCAGAAGGCGGTGCGCGAACTGGGCATCAAGATCGGCTGAGCGTCCGCGGCCTGCTCACCCCGCCCCCGCGGGCGTGGCCAGGTCCTGGCCCGGCGGGACCACCGCCCGCACCTGCTCGCGCAGCCATTGATGGGCGCGGCTGTGCTCATAGCGCCGGTGCCAGTACAAGGTCCATTGAAAGCCGGGCGTGGCGAACGGCAAGGGCCGGATCATGGTGTCCGGCCCCGCGATGCGCCGCGCCGCCCGCTCGGACATCACCGCCAGCAGGTCCGTGTCGCGCAGCACGGCCGGCACCAGCAGCCAGTGCGTCACGTTCAGCGCCACCTCGCGGCGCAGCCCCTGGCCGGCCAGCACGCTGTCGACGAAGCGGATGTCGGTGGGGCTCATCGAAACGCGCACATGGCGGTACGCGAGGAACTGCTTGAGCGTCAGGCGGCGCCCGGCCAGCGGGTGCCCCTTGCGCAGCACGCACACCATCCTGTCGCTGAACAGGGCCTCGGCGCGGATCGCGCTGGTGTGCTGCAGCTCCATGCTGACGGCCAGGTCCAGGCGATCGGCCTCCAGCGCCTCGATGGTCTGCTCGGGCGAAAGATGCACGGTGTCGATGGCCAGGCCGGGCGCGGCCGCGCCCACCCGCGCCATCAGGGCCGGCAGGACCAGCGTTCCCACCAGGTCCGACATGCGCAGGCTGAACTGGCGCTGCGTGCTGGCCGGATCGAACTGGATGTCGCTGGTCATCAGGCGCGCGGCCTGCTGCAGCGTGGCGTGCACGCTTTCGCCCAGTTCCAGCGCGCGCGGCGTGGGCTCCATGCCCTTGGCCGTGCGCACGAACAACTCGTCCTTGAACACCATGCGCAGCCGCGACAACGCGTTGCTCATCGCCGGCTGGCTGACCGCGATGCGGTCGGCGGCGCGGGTGACATGGCGCTCGGTCATGAGCGCGTCGAAAAACACCAGCAGGTTCAGGTCGACCGATCGCAGATTGACGGCGGCGCGCATGACAGTTCCCGAAGCGGAAAAGACTGCCGAATTCTAATGCAGGCGCCGCCGCGGCGGCGCTTTTTTATCGCAATAAGTTCCCCTGACCGGCATTATTCCGGCTCGTCCAGAGCAATTATTGACATAAATAATAATTCCATAATGATTATCCATTGGACGAATACATGGAGGGACCCGAAGATGGCGGGGCCGCGACACACGCGCTTTCACGCCAACCAGGAGAAACCACATGGCGACCGCAGAGACTCTCAAGCAAAAGATCAAGGTAGTGATGTTCGACCAGTACGGAACGGTGGTCGACATGCAGAAAGGGCTGGTCGAGATCGCCACCCCCTACCTCAAGGAAAAGGGCTGGACCGGCAACCCCAACTCGTTCGTGACCTGGTGGCGCCGCACGCACTTCGAGAATTCGATGATCGACGCCTTGCTGCACAAGGAGCACACGCCCTACCGGGAAATCGGCCACCGCGCCGTGGCCTACACGCTGGAGCGCGCCGGCATCGCGCACACCGCCGACGAAGTGCGCTACCTGGTCGGCTGCATCGAACAGCTCAAGCCCTTTCCGGACGTGCCCGAGGCGTTGGCTCGCCTGCAGACCCGCTACCGCATCGTGGTGCTGTCCAACGGCGACCGCGACATGCTGGAAACGGCCAAGCGCCATCACGGCATTCCGTTCGACAACGTCATCTCGGTGGCCGAGGCCAACTCGTTCAAGCCGCATGTGGCCACCTACGCCAAGGCCGCCGAGATCGAAGGCGTGCGCATGGATGAAGTGCTGTTCGTGGCCAACCACGCGTTCGACTGCCTGGGCGCCAAAGCGGCCGGCATGCACAGCGCCTTCATCGACCGCCGCAAGCGCCCGTTCGGCGGCACGCCGCACCAGCCCGACCTGTGGGTCGACGACATGAAGTCGCTGGCCGACGCGATGGTGGGCTGACCATGTCGCCGCTGCGCGGAGTGCGCGTCCTGGACTTGACGCGCGTGGTGTCGGGCCCGTTCTGCACCATGCTGCTGGGCGACCTGGGCGCCGAAGTCATCAAGATAGAAGAGCCGGTCCATGGCGACGACAGCCGCGCCTTCGGGCCTCCGTTCAGCGGCGGCGAGAGCGCCTATTTCCTTTCGGTCAACCGCAACAAGCGCAGCTGCGCCATCGACCTCAAGCAACCCGAAGGCAAGGAACTGGTGCGCGCCCTGGCGCGCGCCAGCGACGTCATCATCGACAACTTCCGGCCCGGCACGATGGAGCGGCTCGGCCTCGGATACGAGGCGCTGCGGGCCGCCAACCCGCGCCTGGTCAGCTGCTCGATCACCGGCTTCGGCGACAGCGGCCCCGACGCGCAGCGGCCCGGCTACGACCTGATCATCCAGGGCGAATCGGGCATCATGGACATCACGGGCGACCCGGCCGGCCTGCCGACCAAGATCGGCACCTCCATCGCCGACCTGATCACCGGCCAGTTCGCGTCCCAGGCCATCACGGCGGCGCTGCTGGAACGCGCCACCAGCGGGCAAGGCCGCCATGTCGGCATCGCCATGCTCGACTGCATGGCATCGCTGCTGACGTTCAACGCCGGCATCTACTTCACCACCGGCGCCAGCCCCACGCGGCGCGGCAACGCGCACCCGACCATCGCCCCGTACGAGACGTTCCAGGCCGCCGACGGCTGGCTGAACATCGGCGTGGCCAACGACAAGTTCTGGCAATTGTTCTGCGGCGTGATCGCGCGCCCCGACCTGGCCGGCGACCCGCGCTATGCGCGCGCCGCCGACCGCGTCGCGCTGCGCGCGGAACTGGTGCCGCGCATCGCCGCCCTGATCGCCGAGAAGCCGCGCGCGTACTGGATCGCCGCGCTGCGCGAGGCCGGCGTGCCATGCGGCGACATACGCTCGGTGGCCGAGGTCTGCGAAGCCGAGCAGCTGGTGTCGCGCGGCATGGTGTTCGACATGCCGCACCCGAGCGCCGGCCAGGTGCGCAACATCGCCAGCCCGTTCCGCTTCGAGGGGGCCGGGGCGGCGGCGCATCGCGCGCCCCCGCTGCTGGGCGAGCATACGGCGGCCATCCTGTGCGAATATGCCGGCTTGCGGCCCGAACGCGTGGCGGAGCTGGCCGCGCGCGGCATCATACGCACCCACGCCACCAGCAACTGAGGAGAATCATCGATGGACGAAAGCGCCGCCCTGCGCGCCTTCCAGGACGCATTGCGCACCCAGCGCCCCGAGTTCGGGCAGTTCTTCCTGGCCCGCCTGCTGGGCCTGGACATCAGCTACCCCGACGGCCAGTGCCTGATCGTCTTCGAACCCCAGGATTTCCTGTTCAATCCGCAGGGCAGCCTGCACGGCGGCATCATCGCCACCGTGATGGACATTTCCATGGGACACCTGCTTCACCACACGCAGGGCGCCGGCCTGACGCTGGAAATGAAGACCCAATACCTGAAGGCGGTGCGCCAGGGCACGATGTACTGCCGCGGCGAATTCCTGCAGCGCGGGCGCAGCATCTCGTTCCTGAAGTCGACCCTGACCGACGCGCAAGGCGAGCCGCTGGCCATGGCCACCTCCACCTGGAAGGCGCTGCCGCCGGCGCGCGCGCCGGGCCCGGAGGCCGCGGCGCGCTGAGCGCCGGGGCGCTACTGCGCGGTCGCGCCCGAGGCCTGCACCAGCCGGGCCTGGCGCGGGATTTCCGAATCCAGGTACTGCGCCAGGGCCGCCGGCGCGCCCGCCCGGATCTGTATGCCCATGGCCTCGATCTTCGGCCGCGCGCCCGGATCCCGCAGCACCTCGTTGAGCGCCTTGTTCATCGCCGCCAGCGCGGCGGCGTCCACGCCCTTGGGCGCCAGCAGCGCGAAGCAGGTGTCGCTGATCAGGTCCGCGCGGCCCTGCTCGACCGTGGTGGGCGCATCCGGCAGCACCGAGGCGCGCTCCGTCGAGAACACGGCCAGCACCTTCATGTCGCCGGCCCGCACGTGCCCGACCGTCATCGGCACCACCGGGAAGATGGCGTCGAGCCGGCCGGCCTTCATGTCCGTCAACGCGGCGCCGGGGGTCTGGTAGGGAATGTGCACCAGGCCGTTGTCCATCTCGCGGCTGAGCATCTCGCCGGCGATGTGCCAGGAGCTGCCCACGCCGGTGGTGCCGTAGCTCAGCTTGCTCTTTTTCGTCTTGGCGTAGGCCTCGAACTCGGCCAGGCTGTTGGCCGGGAAGTCGCCGCTGACCGCCAGCACGTTGGGCGTGCAGCCCACCATGCCCACCGGTTCGAAGTCGGCGCGCGGGTCGTAGCCCACGTCCTTGTACAGCGCCAGGTTGGTCGCCAGCGGACCGGTCCACGAGATCACCATGGTGTAGCCGTCGGGCTGCGCCCGGGCCGCCTGGGCCATGCCCACGTTGCCGCCGGCGCCCGGCCGGTTCTGCACCACGATGGTCTGGCCCAGCCGCTGGCCCATTTCCAGCGCCAGCAGGCGGGCCAGCGGATCGGACGAGCCGCCGGCGCCGGCCGGCAGCACCATGGTCAGCGCCTTGCGGGCCGGCCAGCCGTCCTCGGCCGCGGCGCCCGCGCCGTGAAACGCCAGCAGGCCAAGTGCGAATGCAGCAGCGATGGGTCGCATGTTACGGATCCTCCCCGCCTCGGCAGGTAGTGGTTGATGATCAATAGAGGGTGACTTGCATGTCGACCTGTTCGCGCGGCACCAGGCAGGAGTTCAGCCCGATGACCGAGCGCACGCGCGAACCGCTGGCGCTGGTGGCCCATTTGCCGGTGCCCGACACGCCGTTGACGGCCAGCGGATCGATCTCCTTGCGCAGCTTCTCGGCCTCCTGCCGCTCGCGCGTCTTGAGCGCCACGCGCAGGATGACCTCATAGGGTTCGCAGGCCGGCGCGGGGGTGGCCTCGCGGTGCACGGCGTTCATGCCCAGGTAGTCGAAGCGCAGCTCCTGCGCTTCCAGGCCGATGGCCTGGAAGCGCCGCTCCAGGATGTCCTGCGTCATGCGGGCGCGCCGCAGCGCCCCCGGACCGGCGAAAATGACCATCTCCTCGGTCATGTAGCCTTCGCGCAGGCCCACCAGGGCCTTGAGCGTGGGCGGACGCGGCTGGCCCGCCTCGCCATGGATGAGCACGGCCACCTCGTCGGGCGCGGTCTGCACGAAATCCACCGCGCCCAGGTTGGTGACGCAATCCGGCGCCAGGTAGCGCGACGGGTCGGCCACTTCGTAGAGCAGCTGCTCCTTGCACGTGGCCGGCGTGAGCAGCCCGCCCGAGCCTGGCAGCTTGCTCAGCGTGATGCCGTGCTCCGACACCTCGGCGATAGGGTTGCCCAGGCGCTCCAGCCCGGGCACCTCCTTGTAACCGGGATCGGCGAAATAACCGCCCGACAGCTGCGCGCCGCACTCCATGAGATGGCCGATGATCATGCCGCGCGCCATCTGCTCGTGGTCGTCGAGCGACCAGCCGAACTCGAACGCCAGCGGCCCGAGGTACAGGCAGGCGTCGGCCACGCGCGTGGTCAGC
Source organism: Bordetella genomosp. 6 (assembly GCF_002119705.1). Taxonomy (NCBI): domain Bacteria; kingdom Pseudomonadati; phylum Pseudomonadota; class Betaproteobacteria; order Burkholderiales; family Alcaligenaceae; genus Bordetella; species Bordetella genomosp. 6. The sequence goes on along the minus strand of NZ_CP021107.1, from coordinate 318,856 downwards.
ACCACATCGGCGCCGTCGGCCAGCGCGCGCACGATGCCCTCGCATCCCAGATAGGCCTCGGCCGAAACGATGCGATCGCGGCTGCGTTCGACCGGCTCGCCGTCCTCGCTGTAGCGCAGCCCCAGGTCGGCGATGCATCCGCTCAGTTCGCCGCCGCTGACCGCCGCCACTTTCAGGTCGGCAATGCCCAGCTGCGCGGCCAGCTCCTTGATCCGGCGCGCCGCGCCGCGCGGATCCAGCCAGCCCTGGTTGCTGATGATGCGTATGCCCTTGGCCTTGCAGGCCGCCAGCACCGGCTCGAGCCGGGCCACCAGGTAGGGGTCGTAGGCGGCGGCGCTGTCCGCATCCAGGCGCGCGACCTGCGCCGCGCTCATCGTCACCTCGGACATGGTTTCGAAGCACAGGTAGTCCACCCCGCCGCGCTCGACCAGGTCCAGCGCCGGCTCGAAGCGGTCGCGCGACCACGCCGTGGCCGAGCCCAGCCGGACCGACCGGCCGCCGCGCGCGCCCGCGCCGGGCGCCGGCGCCGGCGGGCTGTCCTGGTCGCGCGCGGCGCGGCCGACGTAGCCGTCGGGCACCCGCACCGGCAGCGACAGCATCAGGGACGACAGGGCCTTGCCCGATTCCTCGAACGCCAGCGTGCGGGAACGGCCGCCTTCCAGCACTTCGTCCATGACGAAATTGAGCGCGCCGATGCGCGGCACCTCGTAGCGCGCGATGCCGCCCTTGACGATGGGGCCGTACAGCTCGCGCACGCGCTCCACCGTCACCTGTTCGCGCAGCAGTTCGTAGTCGGCCGGATCATAGGCGATGACCGACACCATGCTGCTGTTGCCCTTCTCGCCCGATCGCGAATGCGCGACCTCCCTCAACGCCATCGTCTGGTAGCCGGACAAAATCTGCCTCACTGGATGCTGGCGCCGGTCGCCTTGACGACCTCCGCCCATTTGTCGATATCCTTGCGCACGAAGGCGCGGAACTCCTCGGGGGAATTGCCCACCATCGTGAACCCTTGCGGCGCCAGCTGTTTTTGCAGCGCCGGATCGCGCGCCGCGGCGGCGACGGCCGCGTTGAGCCGCTGCACCACCGGCGCGGGCGTGCCGGCCGGGGCGAACAGCCCCATCCAGGCCGTGGCGTCGAAATCCGTAATGCCCTGTTCGGTGGAGGTCGGCACGTCCGGCAACAAGGGCGTGCGCTCGGGCGCCAGCACCGCCACCGCCTTGAGCTGGCCGCTCTGGATCTGCGAGACCAGCGCCGGCACCTGGTAGAACAGCAGCGGCACGTGGCCGGCCACCGTGTCGGCCACCGCCTGCCCCACTTCCTTGTAGGGCACATGGTTCAGCGGCGCGCCGGTGCGCAGCTTGAGCAGTTCGCCGCCCATCTGGCCCGACGAACCGATGCCGCCGGTGGCGAAGTTCAGGCCGCCGCGCTGCTTGGCCAGCTTCACCACGTCGGCCAGGTTCGAGACCGGCAGGTCGCGGTTGACGGCCAGCAGGTTGGGGAAATAGGCCACCAGGGAGATAGGCGCGAAGTCGCGCAGCACGTCGTACGGCAGGTTCTTCATCATCGACTGGTTGATCGAGTGCGACGAAATCGTTCCCATCACCAGTTGGTAGCCATCGGGCGCGGCATGCGCCACCTGCGCGCTGCCCACCGCCCCGCCCGCGCCCGCCTTGTTCTCGACGATGACCGGCTGGCCCAGCTGCGCCGAGACGTGCTTGGCCAGCACGCGGGTCAGGATGTCGGTGCTGGATCCCGCGCCATACGGAACGATGATCGTGACCGGCTTGGCCGGATATGCCGCGGCCTGGCCAGCCGCCTGCGCGCCCGGCCAGGCCAGCAGGCCCGCGGTGGCCAGCAGGAAGGCGCGCGCCACGCGGCGCCGCGCCAGGGAAAGCCCGCCTTGCAGGCGTCGCGTCGATACCGCCTGCGGGCGGCGTACGCCGTCACGGGATGTCATGGCCTCTGTCTCCTCGATGCGCGTCGATGCGCGCTGCGAAGGCATGTTAGGCACGCCCGCGGCATGCCCACAAACGGTATATTTGCAACGACTGATAACCGGAGACGATCAGTGGACGAAAGCTGGCTGGGCGTACTGCGGCGCATCAACCTGAATCAGCTGGCCAGTTTCGCGGCGGTCGCCGACCGCGGCAGCTTTCGCGCCGCCGCGGCGCAGCTGCATATTTCGCAATCGGCGCTGAGCGTGCAGGTGCAGCAGCTGGAGGCCGCGCTGGGGGTCAAGTTGCTGCACCGCGATACGCGCACCGTGCGGCTGACCGACGAAGGCCGGCGCCTGGAACAGGTGTTCTCGCTGTCCGGACGCGAGCTGGCGCGGGTGCTGGCGCAACTGCGCGACGAAGGCCGGCTGCAGAAAGGCGTCATCGTCCTGGCGGTGCTGCCCTCCCTGGCGGCGACTTTCCTGCCGCCGTTGATGCGGGCTTTCCAGGCGCGCTTTCCGGGCATCCGCATCCGCATGCACGACGCCGACTCGCGCCGCGCCCACGAACAGATACAGCAAGGCGCGGTGGACATAGCCGTCACCTCGCGCAGCCCCCGCAACGAGGACGTCGGGTTTCGTTCCCTGTTCGAGGAGCCGCTGCTGGCCGTCGTGCCCGCCGCCGATGCGCTGTTCCGTCGCCGCGCCAGCGCCAGCCTGCGATTGCTGGCGCGGCGGCCGCTGCTGCTCAACCCGCGCGGCGTCGACCTGCGCGAGCGGCTCGAAACCCTGTTTCGCGCCGCCGGCATCGCCGCCGCGCCGGCGCAGGAGCTGACCGGCACGGCCTCGCTGGTCGCGCTGGCCGCCTCCGGCATGGGCGTCAGCATCCAGCCGCGCAGTTCGCTCTATGGGCTGGACCTGGACGCCTGCCGCCTGTTGCCGCTGCGGCCGGCCGCGCTGCGCGAAATCGGCGTGATCACGCCGCCAGGGCGCACGCCCTCGCCCGCCACCGCCGCCTTCCACGACTACCTGGTCGAACATGCGGCATCGGTCGCCTGGCCGTTGCTCGGCGTGCCTGTTCCCCACGAGGGGACGGACACCGTCTTGACCGTCAACCGCTCCAGCCTATGACGGGGTGCCTGTCCCACATGAGGACTGGCACCTGCCCGTGCGTGTGCCTGTCCCCGCGGAGACAGGCACCCGGGTCGGGGGATGGCCTGTTCAGCCCCCCGCGCTCCACGGCGGCCGCACGCCCGCGCGCGCCGCATACTGGTCCAGCTCGGCCGCCAGGCCGGCGGCGATGCGCAACCCCTGCGCGCGCGCGGCCGCCAGGCGCGCCTGCGCCTGCTGGCCCGGCACGCGCACCGCCGATACGCCGGGCCGCGGCGGATTCGCCGTGCACGACGCCGCCATCCAGTCGGTTTCGCGCAGGAACGCGGCACGCCCGCCGAACGCCTCGGGATCGAGGATGTGCAGATAGATATTGGTCACGATGCCGGTGGGCCCCGCATGGCGCCCATAGCCCGACAGCCCCTGCGTCAGCGCCTCGACCATCAGCGCCATGGCATAGCCCTTGTGCCCGTGGTCCACCCCGCCCACCGGCAGCAGCGAACCGCCATGGTCGACGACCTGGCGCGGATCGTCGGTGGGTTCGCCTTCCCGGGTCAGCGCCCAGGCGGCCGGAAAGGCGCGCCCTTGCCTGGCCAGCTGGCGGGTGCGGTTGGTCGTGGTGATGGAGCAACTGATGTCCATCAGCATGGGCGCCTGCGAAGTGGGGATGCCGGCGGCCAGCGGGTTGGGCGAGAACAGCGCTTCGGTGCCGCCGAAAGGCGCCACCGCGCGCGAGGCCGGGCCGGAACAGGTCAGGATGGCCAGCAGGCCCTGCGCGGTCAGCTGCTCCAGGTACACGGCCAGCGCGCCCGCATGGAAGCTGTTGGCGATCGTGCAGGTGGCCGAGCCGTACGTGCGCACGCGCTCCACGCCCGCCTCCATCGCCCGCTCGATCAGCCACGCCCCCGGCAGGCGATTGCCGTTCCAGGCGAAGCAGGCGCCGCGGTCCGCGACCGTCCCGGGCGTGCCTTGGCTGCTCATCTGCCCATCGGCCAGTGCGTCAAGGTACCACGAAGCCAGCGCCAGGCCATGGCTGTCGTGGCCCATCATGTCGGCGCGCACCAGCGAGCGCGCCACCGCGGCGGCCTTGTCCGCTTCCAGGCCGTTGCGCTCGAACAGGCGGGCGGTGAAGTGCTGCGCGCTGTCGCAATCGATGTGGCGTGAATCCCGCATGCTCGTCATCCCGTGATCGTTCGTGTCCGGCCAGTATAGTCTTATAGTGTTTAGAACTCTAGCAATCCAGTGATTGCACACTACAATCCGACCATATTTTCTTGTTTGGCAGAACCCATGGAAAAAGTGCGCCGCGTCAGCGTCGTTGACGAAGTCGTCGAGCAGATCAGCCAGAAGATCCTTTCCGGCGAGTGGCCCCCCGATACGATGCTGCCGTCCCTGCGCAGCTTTGCGGCGTCGGCCGACGTCTCCATGATGACGGTGCGCGAGGCCATACGCATCCTGCAGGCGCGCGGCCTGCTCGAGACCCGCCACGGCGTGGGCACCTTCGTGCTGGCGCCGGACAGGCAGCACGGCACGCCGTGGACGCTGGCCGTGGACGATACCGAGGAATACGCCGACCTCATCGAGGCGCGCGAATACATCGAAAGCGCCATCCTGGACCTGGCCGCGCAGCGCGTCACGCGCGAACAGCTGGCCAGGCTGCGCGAGATCACGCGCGCCATGCGCGCGGCGCGCCTGGACAGCGGCGCATTCCTGGCCGCCGACGAGGCCTTCCACCTCACGCTGGCCGAGGCGGCCCACAACAATACCCTGCAGCACATGGTGCAGGCCCTGCGCGGGCCGATGCGCCGCATCATGGCCAACCGCAATCTCCAGCAGCTCAAGGAAAGCGGCAATCTCGACAGCGCCATCAAGGACCACGAAGACATCGTGGCCGCGCTGGCGCAGCGCGACAAGCGCAAGGGCCTCAAGGCGCTGCGCACCATCATCAAGCGGGGCAAGGATTACCTGGCGACGCTGGCCTGACGGCTGAGGCCGGGCCGGCCGCGCCCCCGCTTTTCATTTCGCCTGTTGCGCGCCAACTGTTTAGAACACTATAATTCCTAAACACTAGGTCTCAACACAGGACGAATCATGGACTTGAGGATCGAGGGCAAGACGGCGCTGGTGTTCGGCGCGGGCGGCGGGCTGGGCAGCGCGATCGGCCGCCAATTGCTCGACGAGGGCGCCAATGTGGTGTTCGCCGATATCGACCAGGACGCGCTGCGGCGCGTGTGCGCCAGCCTGGACGACGCCGGCCGGCGCGCGCTGCCCCTGCAATGGGACCTGGGCGAGCTGGGCATCATCGGCGAACGCCTGCAAGCCATCGCCGCGCGTTTCGGGGCGGTGGACATCCTGGTCAACAACACGGGCGGCCCGCCTCCCACGCCGGTCTCGGGCCAGGCGCCCGAACTGTGGGCGCGGAAGTTCCACGAAATGGTGCTGTCGGTCATCGCGATCACCGACAGCGTGCTGCCCGGCATGATCGGCCAGGGCTGGGGCCGGGTCATCACCTCGGCTTCCTCTGGCGTCATTGCGCCGATCCCGAACCTCGGCCTGTCCAACGCCCTGCGCATGACGCTGGTCGGCTGGTCCAAGACGCTGGCCCGCGAAGTGGGCCGCCATGGCATCACCGCCAACATCGTGGTCCCCGGGCGCATCGCCACCCCCCGTATCGCCTATCTGGACCAGCAGAAGGCCACTCGCGAAGCGCGCCGCGTCGAGGACGTGGCGGCCGAGAGCACGGCCGGCATCCCGGTCGGCCGCTATGGCCTGCCCGAGGAATACGCCGATGCCGTGGCCTTTCTGGCAAGCCGGCGCGCCGCCTTCATCACCGGGTCCGTCCTGCGCGTGGACGGCGGAATGATCAACAGCGTCTGAACTCCCTTCATCAACACCACACGGCCACCGTCGAGGACCCGCCACATGAAAATCACCGAAGTAAAGGCCCATGCACTGAGCACGCCGATTCCCGAGCGCATGCGCGTCGAGTCGGGCGCCGGATTGAAACTGAACCGCCAGATGATCCTGGTGGAGGTGCGCACCGACGAGGGCGTGACCGGCGTGGGCTCGCCGTCCGGCCCCTACGACCTGGCCGTGCTCAAGCGCGCCATCGAGGACGTCATCGGCCCGCAGCTCATCGGCGAAGACCCGGCCAACATCAATTATCTGTGGCACAAGGTCTTCCACGGCGAGGTATCGCGCAACCTGGGCCACCGCTCGGTAGGCATCGCCGCCATGTCGGGCGTGGACATCGCCTTGTGGGACCTCAAGGGCCGCGTCATGAACCAGCCCATCCACCAGTTGCTGGGCGGCAAGTTCCATACGCGCGGCGTGCGCGCCTACGCCAGCTCCATCTACTGGGACCTGACGCCCGAACAGGCGGCCGACGAACTGGCCGGCTGGGTCGAGCAAGGCTTTACCGCCGCCAAGCTGAAGGTCGGCCGCGCGCCGCGCAAGGACGCGGCCAACCTGCGCGCCATGCGCCAGCGCGTCGGCGCGGACGTGGAGATCCTGGTCGACGCCAACCAGAGCCTGGGCCGCCACGACGCGCTGGCCATGCTGCGCATTCTCGACGAAGCCGGCTGCTACTGGTTCGAGGAACCCCTGTCCATCGACGACATCGAAGGCCACCGCATCCTGCGCGCGCAGGGTACGCCGGTGCGCATCGCCACCGGCGAGAACCTCTACACGCGCAACGCCTTCAACGACTACATCCGCAACGACGCCATCGACGTGCTGCAGGCCGACGCCAGCCGCGCCGGCGGCATCACCGAGGCGCTGGCCATCGCGGCATCGGCCTCCTCCGCGCACCTGGCATGGAACCCGCACACCTTCAACGACATCATCACGGTGGCGGCCAACCTGCACCTGGTGGCGGCCTTGCCGCACCCGGCCATGTTCGAGTGGGACATCACCCACAACGACCTGATGACCAGGCTGGCCAGCTACGACCTGAAACTGGAAAACGGCCTGGTGCAGCCGCCGCAGGGCCCCGGGCTGGGCTTCGAGATCGACTGGGATTTCGTCGCCGCGCATGCCTGGAAGGGCGAACCCGCCATCGGCGCCGGACATGGGATGAAGAAATGAGCCTGATCGACTGGAATTCGCTGCCCAAGGCCGCGGGCATGCGCGCCGGCTCGGTGCGCCAGGCGGTCTGCGCCGAACAGATGTCCGCCGTGCGCGTCGAGACGGCGCCGGATGCGGTGTTCGACGGCAAGACGCATTGGCACGACAACGAACAGATGCTGGTCATGATCTCCGGCGAAGTCACGCTGGTGATCGACGAGCAGACCGTCGTGTGCCGGCCGGGCGACCTGGTGTTCTTTCCCCCCGGCTCGCGCCACGCCGCCACCGCGGTGGGGCCGCAAGGTGCGGTGTACTACGAGATATTCGCCCCGGCGCGCCGTGACCAGCTGCCGGGCTGGATAGGAAGCAGCGTCCTGCGTTACTAGCCCGGGCGGCGGCCGGTGGCAAGGACGCCGGCCGCGCGCCCCCCAAAGGAGACAACCATGCACAGGCTCATCAGAAGCACGCTACTTGCCGCAACCCTGGTCGCGCTCGGCCCGTCCCAGGCCCTGGCCGCGGATGCCGACGGCTATCCGCAGGGGCCTATCAGCTACGTCGTGCCGGCTCCGCCCGGCGGCCTGATCGACACCATGGCCAGGACCGTGGCCGAAACCATGGGGCGCGAACTCAAGCAGCCGGTCGTCATCGAGAACAAGCCCGGCGGCAACACCAACATCGGCATCGCCTACGTGGCGCGCGCCAAGCCCGACGGCCTGACCTGGCTGGCGGTATCGTCGACGCTGGCGGTCAACGCCACGCTGTTCAAGCAGTTGCCGTTCGACCCCGAGAAAGACCTGATCCCCGTCGCGCTGTTCGCCACCACGCCCATGGGCATGGCCGTACCCACCAACTCGCCCTACAACAACGTACAGGACATCATCAAGGCGGCGAAAGCGGGGAAAGTGCTCAACGTCGGATCCAGCGGTTTCGGCACTCCGCCGCACCTTGCCCTGGTGCTGTTCCAGCGCCTGACCGGCGCGAAGTTCAACCACATCCCCTACAAGGGCGGCGCGCCGTCGCTCAATGACCTGGTCGGCGGCCAGCTCGACCTGATCTTCACCACGCTGAGCGAGTCGCGCTCGTTCATCCATGCCGGCCGCCTGAAGCTGCTCGCGGTGAGTTCCAGCGAGCGGGTCAAGGAATTCCCCTCGGTGCCGACGACCGGCGAGCAGGGCCTGCCGGACATGCTGATCGCCGGCTGGACCGGGCTCATGATGCCGGCCGGCACGCCCGCCCCCATCGTCGACAGCATATCGGCCAGGCTCGTCGCGGAAGTGGCCAAGCCCGCCATGAAGCAGAAGCTGGAAGACATGGGCTACGTGGTCGCGCCGCAGGACCACGCCCAGTTCACCCGCTTCTACCGCGACGAGATCCGCAAGTGGGGCGACGTGATCATCCAGGAGAACATCGAGCGCATGTAATCCCGATACCCGGGTGCCTGTCCCCGCAGGGGACTGGCACCCGCTGATTTCCGGCGTGTCTGTCCCCGCTGGGACTGGCACCCGCTGACTTTCCTCAGCGCGCCGCCCTCGGGCTGGCGGGCGTGTCGATGTAGCCCAGCTTGCGCGAGATATCGTTGGCGCAGGCATGCAGCCGGGTGGCGACCTGCCCGTCCCAGTCGCTGTCGAACGTCGCCGACGGGCCCATTACCAGCAGGCCGGCGGCGATGTGTCCCATGGAATCGAAGACCGGCGCGCAAAAGGCGTCGATGCCCGGGATGGGGCTGCCCAGCGTGCGGGAGATGCCGCGGCCGCGGATCTCGGACAGCTGGCGCTCGTAGTCTTCGTGGGCCGGGCGGCTTTGGTGGCGCGACCCGAAATGCACGCCCATGGGGTCGGCCTCCAGCACGCGCGACACCACCTTGGCCGGCAGGTAGGCGGCGAACAGCCGCCCGGTGGCCGTATGCACCAGCGACATGACCGTGCCGATGCGCAAGTTCACGTGCAGCGGATGCGCCGGCTCTTCCAGCCGGATCAGCGTCGGCCCCAGGTTGCCCCACACGACCAGGCCGGTGCCATGGCCGGTTTCGGCCGTCAGGTCGGCAATGGCCTGCGAGGCTTCGCGCACCGGGTCGAGGCGATGCAGCTTGGCCAGCCCCAGCTCCAGCGCCAGGTGGCCCAGCTCGTACAGGCCGGAGGCGGGATCGCGCGCCACGAAACCCACCTTCATGAAACTCACCAGATAGGGATGGACCTTGCCGGGCGGCATGTCGCACTCCTGCGCCAGCTCGGTCAGCCCGGCGGGGCGGCCGAACTGGGCCAGGGTCTGCAGCATCCGGCTGCCCAGTTCCACCGACTGGATACCACGACGGTTCTTTTCCAATTCACGTCCTCTCGAAGACCGGGCTTCACGCGGCGCCCGGTGGCGGGGATCAAGGGTAAACGCCAATATTATCACTTTGACAATTATATATAGTTAGCGAATAACTAATTACTTAGACGTTAACTAAAAATGAGCGTACATCTCTCCGGGGCCGATCTGCCCACCGCCGCCGACGTGGTCGTCATCGGCTCGGGCGCCGCGGGCATGGCCACCGCCATCACCGCGGCCTTTCATGGCGCCCGGGTCGTGGTGCTGGAGAAGGCCGACAAGTTCGGCGGAACCACGGCGCGTTCCGGGGGATGGCTGTGGATACCCGGTACGCCGCTGGCGGCGGCGCTGGGTATCGACGAGCCGGCCGGCGCGGCGCGCGACTACATCGCGCACGAGGCGACCACCCATTTCGACGCTGAGCGCACGCAAGCCTTCCTGGAGAACGGCGCCCGGGCGGTCGAATTCTTCGCCCGCCATACCCAGGTGCAGTTCGACATGCCGCGCAGCTTTCCCGACTATCACGCAGAGGCGCGCGGCGGCCGGCCGGGCGGCCGGTCCATGGTCACGCGCCCCTACGACGGGCGCGAACTGGGCGACGCCATCGCGCACCTGGCGCCGGCGCTGCCCGAACTGATGGTGCTAGGCATGATGCTGGCCTCCGGCGACGAGATCCGCCATTTCACCCGGGCCTTCCGCTCGCTGGCGTCGTTTCGCTATGTCGCGGCGCGCCTGCTGCGCCAGGCGCGCGACGTGCTGCGCCACGGCCGGGGCATGACGCTTACCAACGGCAATGCCCTGGCGGCCCGGCTGGCCAGGTCGGCGCTGGACCTGGACGTGCCGATCCACCTGCGCTGCCGCGCGCGGTCGCTGCTGGTCGAGAACGGCCGGGTCGCGGGCGTGCGGGTCGATACCCCCGCGGGCGAACGCACGGTGCGCGCCCACCGCGGCGTGGTGCTGGCCTGCGGCGGATTTCCGCACGACCCCGCGCGCCAGCAGGCGCTGTTCCCGCATGTCGCGCGCGGCCAGGGGCATTACTCGCCGTCGCCCGCCACCAACACCGGCGACGGCCTGGCGCTGGCCGAGGCGCTGGGCGTGCGGGTGGACGCAACGATTCCGCACGCCGCCGCCTGGACGCCGGTGTCGCGCCCCACGCGCCGCAACGGGGAACAGGGCGTGATGCCGCACTTCATCGACCGCGCCAAGCCCGGGGTGATCGCCGTGACGCGGCAAGGCCGCCGCTTCGTCAATGAAAGCCTGTCGTACCACGACTTCGCCATCGCCATGATGCAGGCATGCCAGGACGACGACGAGGCCACGGTCTGGCTGCTGTGCGACCACGCCACGCTGCGGCGCTATGGCCTGGGCCGGGTGGCGCCGTTTCCGGTGCCCTACGGCAGCCACCTGCGCGCCGGCTACCTGCGCCGCGCGCCCACCATCGCCGCGCTGGCCGGCCAGATCGGCGTGGATCCGCGCGTGCTGGCCGCCGAGGTCGAGCGCTTCAACCGCGACGCCAGGAACGGCGCAGACACCGCTTTCGGCAAGGGCACCACCGCCTACAACCGTTTCCAGGGCGACGCGCTGCACGGCCCCAACCCCTGCCTGGCGCCGCTCGAACAGGCGCCGTACTACGCGATCCAGCTGTTTGTCGGCGACATCGGCACGTTCGCCGGGCTGCCCACCGACGCGCATGGCCAGGTGCTGTATCCGGACCGCCGCGCCGTCGACGGCCTGTACGCGGTCGGCAACGACGCGGCCAGCATCATGGGCGGCAATTATCCCGGCGCGGGCATCACCCTGGGGCCCGCGCTCACGTTCGGCTACGTGCTGGGCAGGCACCTGGGGCAGCGCCAGCCGGAGGCCCGGGCCGCCGAGCCTGCCATGCCGGCCATGGCCTAGGAGCCCGCGGTTCGCCGCCAACCGTCGCCATCACGATTTTCACGAGATGCCGGACCGACCGGCCCAGGAGGACACATGAGACACTCGCTACGCATCGCCGTGCTCGCGGCCAGCGCCTTGTTGGGCGCCGGCGGCCCCGCACACGCCTACCCCACCAAGCCCGTCACCATCGTGGTGCCATTCCCGGCGGGCAGCCAGACCGACATGGTGGCGCGCATCGCCGGCGCCGAGCTGGAGCGCCGGCTGGGCAAGCCGTTCGTGGTGGAGAACAAGCCGGGGGCATCGGGCTCGATCGCCGCCAAATACGTGGCCGACAGCGCGCCAGACGGCTCGACGCTGCTGCTCACGACCGCGGCGATCCAGGCCATGAACAAGAGCCTGTTCAAGCAGCCGTCCTACGACCCGGTCAAGGACTTCACGCCGGTGGCGCAGATCGCCACCACCTCCATGATGCTGATGACGCGGCCCGACTTCCCCGCCGACAGTGTCGAGGAGCTGGTCGCGCTGGCCAGGAAGGACGGCAACGCCATGTCGGCCGGGTACGGCTCGTCGGGTGCGCAGATCGCCCTGGCGCTGTTCCAGGCGCGCGCCGGCACGGATGTGCTGGCCGTGCCGTACAAGGGCATCCCCAACGCCGTGACCGACGTGATCGGCAAGACCATCACCTTTACCTTCGTGGACGTGGGCAACGCCCTGCGGTTCCAGCAGGGCAAGCAGCTCAAGCCCCTGGCCATCGCATCGGCCCAGCGCTCGCGCCTGGCGCCGTCGGTGCCGTCGCTGTCCGAATCCCTGAAGGACTACAACATCACCAGCTGGTATGGCCTGGTCGGCCCCAAGGCCATGCCCGACGGCGTGGCCCAGGCGCTGGCGCAGGCGCTGCAGGCCAGCCTGGCCGATGCCGCCACCGTGGAAAAGCTCGCGGTGGCCGGCGTCGAACCCGCATACATGCCGCCGGCGCCATTCGGCAAGCACATCGAGAACGAGGTCGACAACTGGGCCAGGCTGGTCCAGCTGGCCCGCATCGAGCCGCAATGATCGCCGGCCCCTTTCCTGCCCCAACCCTTCACCTTTCATAGAGCGCCATGAAAATCATCGACTTTCGCCTTCGTCCGCCTGCCATGGGCTTTCTCAATGCACGCATCTACACGCGTCCCGACATCCGCAACCGGTTCACGCGGCAACTGGGCTTCGAGCCGGCGCCTTCGGCCGAGGAAAAATCCCTGGAGCTGATGTTCGAGGAAATGGCCGCCGCCGGCATCGAGCAAGGCGTCTGCGTGGGCCGCAACTCCAGCGTGCTGGGCTCGGTATCCAACGCCGACGTGGCCGCCGTGGCCAAGGCGTATCCGGACAAGTTCCATCCGGTGGGCTCGATCGAGGCGGCCACGCGCAAGGAAGCCATGGCGCAGATGCAGGAAATCCTCGACCTGGGCATCCGCATCGTCAACCTGGAGCCGGGCGTCTGGGCCACGCCCATGCACGTGGACGACCGTCGCCTCTATCCGCTGTATGCCTTCTGCGAGGACAACGGCATCCCGGTCATCATGATGACCGGCGGCAACGCCGGCCCGGACATCACCTATACCAACCCCGAGCACATCGACCGGGTGCTGGGCGACTTTCCGGACCTGACCGTGGTCAGCTCGCACGGCAACTGGCCCTGGGTGCAGGAAATCATCCACGTGGCGTTCCGGCGCCCCAACCTGTACCTGTCGCCGGACATGTACCTGTACAACCTGCCCGGCCACGCCGACTTCATCCAGGCGGCCAATTCGTTCCTGGCCGACCGCATGCTGTTCGGCACGGCGTATCCGATGTGCCCGCTGAAGGAATACACGGAGTGGTTCCTGACGTTGCCGATCAAGCCCGACGCGATGGAGAAGATCCTGCACGGCAACGCCGAGCGGCTGCTGGCGCAGGCCGGCCGCTGAAATCAGGCCCCGCCCTTCCGTGCAAGCGCGCCGCCCTCGGGCGGCGCGCCGGCGTTCATTCGACCCGCATCTTGCCGATGTCCGGCGCGAACGCCTCGGCCGGGTTCCTGGCGATGGCGCGGCACAGCAGTTCGGACATGCCCTTGGCCAATTGCTTGTTGGACCAGTTGCCCGAATCCGAGAACCACTTCGGCACCCAGTTGACCGCGCCGAATATCGAGAAAATGGCCAGCTTGGGATCGCAGGGGATGACGCTGCCGTCCTCGATGCCCTCGCGCACGAAGCCGCGCAGCTTGGCCTCGAAGCGGTCGCGCTGCTCGACGATCTTGGCGCGGTCCTGCGGCTCGAGCGCGTGTTCCTCGGTGATGATGACGCAGCGGCTCATCTCGCTCAGCGTCACCTGCAGGTATTCGCGCACCGCCATCTGCAGCTTGTCCAGGCCGCTGCCGCCTTGCCGCTCGGCGGCCTCGATCGCCTCGAAGCCCACGCGCAGCGCCTCGGCGAACGCTTCGAACAGCAACGCGTGCTTGTTGGGAAAATAGTGATAAAGCGCGGCCTTGGTCACCCCAAGGCTGGTGGCGATGTCGCCCAGCGATGTCGCGTGGAACCCTTTCTGGTTGAACGCAGCAATGGCCTCGCGCAACAGCGCCTCGCGCTTCAGTTGATGCATGGCCTTGCGTGTAGGCACTGCGTTATTCCATGTCGCCACTGGTTGAGTCCTCCCGGTGAGTTACGTGGACCGGTCGCATATTTAACTTTTTTTCCTGGTCAGGTACAACTCGGTAAGCGTTCCCTCGTACGCCTCGGCCGCGAAGGCCAGGGTTTCGGACAAGGTCGGATGCGGGTGTATGGTCAGCGCGATGTCGCCCGGTTCGGCGCCCATTTCGATGGCCAGCGCGGCCTCGGCGATCAGGTCGCCGGCCTGCGGCCCAACCATGCCCACGCCCAGCAAGGCGTGCGTGGCCGGATCCACCAGGATCTTGGTCAGGCCCTCGCCACGCCCCAGGCTGAGCGCGCGGCCGCTGGCCGCCCACGGAAAAACGGCTTTCTCGTAGGCAATGCCGTCGCGCCGCGCCGCGGTTTCGGTCAGGCCTACCCAGGCCACCTCGGGGTCCGTGTACGCCACCGCCGGAATCACCCTCGCGTCGTTGGCCACGCGCATGCCCGCGGCGGTCTCGGCGGCCACCTTGCCTTCGTGGGCGGCCTTGTGCGCCAGCATCGGTTCGCCCACCACGTCGCCGATGGCGTAAATGTGACCGACATTGGTGCGCTGCTGCGCATCGACGCGGATGAAGCCGCGCTCGTCGACCCGCACGCCGGCGCGCCCGGCGTCGATGGCCGCGCCATTGGGCCGGCGGCCCGCGGCCACCAGCACCTGATCGTACACCCGCGATGCGGGCGCCCCCGGGCCGTCGAAGCTGACATGGATGCCATCGTCGCGCGCCTGGGCCGCGCTCACGCGCGTGCCCAGCAGGACGGCCTCGTAGCGGCCGGCCACGCGCTGCGCCAGCGGTTTGACCAGGTCGCGGTCGCAACCCGGCAGCAGGCCGTCGGTCAGCTCGACCACCGTCACGCGCGCACCCAGGGCCGCATAGACGGTGGCCAGCTCCATGCCGATGACGCCGCCGCCGATCACCAGCAGGCGCCGCGGAATCTCCTTGAGCTCCAGCGCGCCGGTCGAATCCATGATGCGCGGGTCGTCCGGCAGGAACGGCAGGCGCACCGGGTGCGAGCCGACCGCGATGACGGCCTGCTTGAACGCCACGCCGGTGCCATCGGATACCGCCAGGCTGTGCGGGCCGTCGAAACGTCCCGTGCCGGTCACCACCCGCACCTTGCGCTGGCGCGCCAACCCGCCCAGGCCGCCGCACAGCTTCGCCACCAGCGCCTCCTTGTGCGCGCGCAGCTTGTCCAGGCGTATACGCGGCTCGCTGAACTCGATGCCCAGCTCGGCCATGGCGCGCGCCTCGTCCAGCGCCTTGGCGCAATGCAGCAGCGCCTTGGAGGGAATGCAGCCCACGTTCAGGCAAACGCCGCCCAATGTCGGGCGCTGCTCCACCAGCACCACGGAAAGCCCCAGGTCGGCGGCGCGAAACGCGGCGGTATAGCCGCCGGGTCCGCCACCGAGCACGAGCAGGTCCGTTTCCATCGTCGAAGCCATGTGCCGCCTTTTCCTTCTATTGGGTTGGTACGGGACGGGACTTGCCCGCGCCCAGGTAAGCGCTGGAGAGATCCCCGCCCGCGCCGCTGGCCAGCTGCTCGCGCGTGCCCTCGAACACGGTCTGCCCGTGCTTGAGCACATAGCCGAAATCGGCCACGCGCAGCGCCAGGCTGGCCATCTGCTCGCTCAGCAGCACCACGCGTCCGCCCTGCGCGCAGTATTGCTTGATGAAGTCGAAGATCTGCGAGACGACGATGGGCGCCAGGCCCAGCGACGGCTCGTCCAGCAGGACGCAGCGCGGCTGGTGCAGCGTCGCCATGGACAGGATCAGCATCTGCTGCTGGCCGCCGCTCAGCGTGCCGGCCTTGGCGCCGCGCCGTTGCTCCAGGATGGGGAAATTGCCGTAGACGCTTTCCAGGGCCGCCTTGAAATTGCCCCTGGGCTTGCGGAAATGCCAGGCGGTGATCAGGTTTTCCTCGACCGTGTGCTGGTGGAAGATGCGCCGCCCCTCCATGGCGTGCGCGATCCCGTGGCGGGCGCGCTCGTGCGGCGGCATGCGGGTGATGTCGACGCCATCGAGCAGGATCTGGCCTGCCTTGGCCGGCGTCACGCCGGAAATGGCGCGCATCAGCGACGACTTGCCGGCGCCGTTGGCGCCGATGAGCGCGGTAATGCCGTCGGGTTGCGCCGTCAGGCTGACGCCGCGCACGGCGTCGATGGCGCCGTAGCTGACCTGCAGGTTGCGCACTTCAAGCATGAGCGGGTTCCTCCGCGCCAAGATAGGCCTGGATGACGGCCGGATCGGCGCGCATGCCGTCCATGTCGCCGCGGTAGATTTCGTCGCCGGCCTCGAACACCACGACGTCCTCGGCCAGCTCGGCCAGGAAATCCATGTGATGGTCGATCACCATGACGGCCACGCCATGATCGCGCGCCAGGCGCACCAGGCCGATCAGGTGGCCGGACTCCAGCTCCGACAGGCCGGCGGCCGGCTCGTCCAGCAGCAGCAGCTCGGGATCGCTGGCCAGCGCGCGGGCGACCTCGGCCAGGCGCTGGATGCCATACGGCAGCTCGCTCATGACAGCGTCGGCGTGCCCGGACAACCCGGCCGCCTGCATCAGGGCGTCGACCTGGCGCAGGAAAGCCGCCTCCTCGCGCCGGGCGCCGGCCGTATTGACCGCCGCGGCCAGCGCGCCGTGGCGGTAGCGGCGATGGGCACCCATCAGGATGTTCTCGCGCACCGTGAAGCTGGGCACGTTGCGCGGATCCTGGAAGGTGCGCGTGATGCCTGCCTGGGCCACCTTGTGGGCCGGCCAGCCCGCGATGTCCTGGCCCTTGTACAGGATGCTGCCCGAGGTCGGCCGGTAGATGCCGCTGATGACGTTGACCAGCGTGCTCTTGCCCGAGCCGTTGGGCCCGACCAGCGCGGTGATGCTGCCGGCGTGCAGGTCGAGCGAGACGCCCGCCAGCGCGCGCAGGCCTGCGAACTCCATGACCACCTGTTCGACCCGGATCAGGGGCTGGGCCGCGTCGCGCCGCGCATGCGCCGGCCGCTCGCCCAGCGGCGCCGCCGACTGGCCGGCGACGGCCCGGCGCAGCTGGTCGTACTTGCTGTAGCGCGTCTGCGTGCCCAGCAGCCCCGCCAGCCCGCGCGGCAGCAGCGTGAAGATGAACACCAGGATCAGGCCATAGACGATGTACTGGTAATCGTTGAAGGCCTGCAGCTTCTGCGGCAGATAGGTGAACAGCACGGCGCCGTACACCTGGCCGGCCAGCGAACCCAGTCCGCCGACGATGGACATCACCAGGATCTCGATCGAGCGCATCAGCCCGAAGCTCTCGGGCGTGAGATAGCCGATCATGTGGGCGTAGAAGCCGCCGGCCAGCCCCGCCAGGCCGCCGCTGATGGCGTAGGCGGCGCGCTTGACCGCGGCCTGCGAGATGCCCAGCGATCCGGCGGCGATTTCGCTGACGTGCACGGCGTAGAACGCCCGGCCATAATGGCTTTTGACGAAGTTGCGCAGCATCAGCATGACCACCAGCAGCACCGCCAGCAGGATGCGGAAATACGCCACCGTATCGATGCTCCAGCCGAAGATCTGCAGCGTGCCGATCTGGGAGGACGGAATGCCGCGCATGCCCATCACGCCGCCGGTCACGCCGCGCAGCTCGCGCGCCAGTTCGTAGACGATCAGGCCGAAGCCCAGGGACATCATCGCCAGGTAGAACTCGCGCACCCGGCCCGCCGGGCCGGCCAGCAGGAAGCCCACGCCCGAGGCCGCGATGGTGGCCATGGCCAGGGCCACCGGAAAGGGCACGCCCCAGGACTTCAGGGCGATGGCGCTGACGTAGGCGCCGATGGCGAAAAAGCCCGCGTGCCCCAGCGAGATCTGGCCGTTGATGCCGGTCAGCAGGTTGATGCCCTGGGCAAGCAGGATGTTGATGATGACGAAGCTCCACATCTGCACCGTGCCGGTGTCGGCATGGCCGGCGCCCACCGCCAGCGCGATGGCCAGCACGCCCAGCGTCCAGGAGTTCGTCAGGAGTTGTCCTAGCAGTTTCATCGGCCTCACACCTTCACGGTTTCACGCTTGCCGAACAAGCCCTGCGGGCGAATCGTCAGCACGCCTATCAAGAGCACGAACGCCACCACCTCGGCGGCGGCGGGCGAGACGTAGCCGCCCACCAATTTCTCCATGATCCCCAGGATCAGGCCGCCGACCAGCGAGCCGAACGCGCTGCCCATGCCGCCGACCACGGCGGCGACGAAGGCGAGGATCAGCAGGTGCAGGCCGAAGTTGGGGTCCACGGTGCCGGAAACCTGGGACACCAGGATGCCGGCGATGCCCGCCAGCACGCCGCTGACCAGGAACGAGAACACCACCACGCGGTACACCGGTATGCCCATCAGGGCCGCCAGGTCGCGATCGTGCGCCACCGCGCGCACCCCGTAGCCCCAGATGGAATGCCGCAGGAACAGCTCCATCAGGCAGACGATCATGACGCTGATGACGAACACGGCGATGTACTGCAGCGAGATATAGGCGCCCATGAACTCGACGGTGTCGGCGCTGCTGAACAGCACGTCGGGGAAAGCGACCGCCTGGGTGCCGAACAGCCAGCTGGCCATGCCCTGCAGGAAGATGCCGATGCCCAGCGTGGAGACCACCCAGCCCATGCTGCCGGACATGCGCCGCATGGGCCGTACGCCGACCAGCTCGACGATCCACAGGATGAAGGCGGTGGCGAGCAGTGAGACACCCACCGCGAGAAATACGTTGACGCCGGCGCCGACCATGACCGCGGTCAGCATGGCGCCTGCCATGAGGACGGACCCCTGCCCGAAATTGAGCACGCGGGTCGTCCAGAACGTCAGGTTCAGGCCCAGCCCGATCAGGGCATAGACCGCGCCGACGCTCAGTCCCGAAACTATCATCTGGATAAAGAAATCCATACCACCCTCATCCTTCTGGCGCTGTGGCTGGGTCCGGCGCGGCCCCGCGCCGGCCGGACCCGCCGCCGGTTATTGCGCGATCGGCTCGAGCCGGATCTTGTCGCCCTTCTTGACGTACTCGAACACCTTGACCCCGTCGGTCTCGATACCGTGGTGGCGGTCCTTCGAGAAGGTATAGGCCGTGTTGACGCCCTGGTAGTCCTTGATCGACTCGATGGCGGCGATGACGGCCTTGGGATCGGTCGAGTTGGCCAGGCGGATGCCCTCGAACAGAATGTTGGCCGCGTCGTAGCCGTTGGACACCGAGATCGCCATGAACAGCTGCGGATTCTCGGGGTCGTTGCCCCACCAGCGGTCGGTGCCGTACTTGGCCTTGTAGGCCTTGGCGAAGTCGGCCGCGGGCGCGCGCATCGGGTTGCCGAAGGCGCCGATCATGGTGCCCAGGGTGCCCAGCGTGAGTTCGCCGGCGCCTTCCTGGTACGGCTGGCCCAGCGCGCCGTTGGAGGCGACCAGGGGCACGTTCACGTTCAGGCGGGCCATGGTCCTGCGCAGCACGGCCAGGTCCTTGCCCAGGCCGATGGCCGCGATGGCATCCACGTTGGCGCGCTTCATGCGCGCCACCTGGGCCGTCATGTCCTGCGCGCCCTGGTTGTACGAATCGGTGGCCACCGGCTTGGCGCCGCCGTTCTTGGCGATGGAGGCGGCCAGGTAGTCGACGCCGGTCACGCCGTAGGCGGTGCTTTCGTGGACGATGCCCACGCGCTTGAATTTCTTGGCCAGGTACTCGCCCATGGCCACGGCCTCGACGTCGTTCTGCAGCGCGAACGAGAACACGTTGGGACGCGGCTTCTCGCCGGTCTTCTCACCCGGATAGGTCACCACCGGCGTCTGCGCGATGGGGTTCATGTAGGGTCGGCCATCGGCCTGGACCATGTCGATCACGGCCAGCGTGGGGCCGCTGCCGGCCGGGCCGATGATGCCGACGATTTCCTTGTTGTCGAGAATGGCGCGGATGTTCTGCACCGCGCGGTCGGGATTGAGCTGGTCGTCGAGCAGCATGGCGATCTCGATCTTCTTGCCATTGATGCCGCCCTTGGCGTTCCATTGCTCGACGGCGAGCTCGACGGCGCGCCGGTTGCCCTCGCCGAATTCGTTGTATGGGCCGGTCAGGGCCGAGGTCATGCCGATCTTGATGGTATCGGCGGCCAGGGCCGCGCCCGAAGCCAGCAGGGCGGCGGCGACCGCCAGGCAAGTCGTAGATTTCCTGTACCAAGACATAGTGTCTCCTCCTAGAGAGTTTCGAACATCGTTGCGTCGTGCCCCGTGTCCCCGGGGCTTGTTTCCCGACCCGCTCAACGGGCGGTCTGGATGCTGCTGAAAGCGGCCAGCACATCGCCCAGGTCGGCGTGCGGCAAGGCCTGGGCGAATTTCTCGATATGGTCGTAGGCCGCCGGCGCCACGCCGGTCTCTTCGCCGATGCGGCGCACCAGCGCCGACACGCCGGCCCTGTCGTAGCTGTATTCGGTGTGGTCCGTGTGCATCTGCACCACCACGGGCTCGGCCCGTCCGTCCACGTCGGCCTCGATGCGGCAGGCCAGCAGGCCCAGCGCCGGGTCGGCCAGCGGCCGGATGCGGGGAATCAGGCCCAGCACGCCGGCGTCGTCGAACGCCGTCATGTGGGCGATGGTGGGCGCGCCGTGCAGCAGCGTGGTGGCCACGCAGAACTGGATGCTCATCAGCGTGCCCGACACGCTTTCGAAGGGGCCTTCCTTGTCCATGCCGGCATAGCCGACCACCGTGGGGTTGAGGTGGATACGCACGGTCCGGACGGCGTCGGCCCGCGCGCCCAACTGCTCGCGCAGCGCCAGGCTGGCGCGCACCGGCGTCTGGTTGAGCGCGCAGACGGGGTAAGGCTTGAAGGTGACCTTGAGAATCGACCAGTCCTTGCCCAGCTGGCCGGCGAGGGCGTCGACGTCGCAATCGGTCCTGACGAAGGCGCGCACGAAGCCGCTGCGGCCCTCGAAGGCGCCGGCCGCCGAAACCGAGCCGCTGGCGGCCAGCGTGGCGGCCGCCAGGCCGTTGCGCCCCGCCATGCCGACCTGGTAGCGCCACTCGTCGGTGCCGTCGCCGAACGACTGCAGGATGCCGCCGGCGAAGGAGGCGGCGTTGGCCAGCGCGGCGGCGGTCCGGTCCTCGGGCAGGCGCCACAGGCGGGCAGCCGCCGCCGCCGCGGCGACGGTGCCGTACAGCGGCGAGGCGCGCAGGCCGGCGGCCGTGGTCAGCGGCGAATAGGCGGCCTCCAGCGCGCCGCCCACCTCATAGCCGGCCACCAGCGCGGGCAGGAAATCCTCGATACGGCCTTCGCCGCGCTCGACCAGCGCGGTCAGCAAGGGCAGCAGGATGGCGCCGAAGTGCGCCACGCCGCAGGTGTCTTCCTGCGCGCGGCCATGGAACAACGCCGCATTGGCCAGCGCCGCGCCGGCCACCGTGCTGCGGCGGCCGCTGCCCAGCAGCGTGGCGCCGTCTTCGCGCTCGCCGTCCATCGCCAGCACGGCGCGCTCGGCCACGCCGAAGAACGGCGTGGGGTGGGAACCCAGCGCGATGCCGTAGCCGTTGAGCACGCAGGCGCGCGCCTTGTCGAGCGCCGGCGCCGGGATGGTGTCGAGTTCCAGGTTCGCCGCAAACCGGGCGAATCGTTGTGCCAGGGTCATGGGATGTCTCCGTGTTCGGTGCGTTCGATGCGGCGGCATGGCGCCGCCTGCCCGTTGTCCTAACCGTTGTATTCGTCGCGCAGCACCCGCTTGAGCACCTTGCCCGACGGATTGCGCGGCAGCTCGGCCACCACCTTCAGTTCGCGCGGCACCTTGAAGCTGGCCAGGCGCTGGCGGCAGTGCCGGTCGATCTCTTCCAGGGTCAGGGTCTGGCCGGGATGGAGCACCACCACGGCGGTAATGCGTTCGCCCCATTTGTCGTCGTGCACGCCGATGACGGCCGCCTCGGCGATCTGCGGCAGCTCGTACAGCGCCGCCTCGACCTCGCTGGAGGCCACGTTCTCCGCGCCGGTCAGAATCATGTCCTTGGTGCGGTCGGTGACGAACAGAAAGCCTTCCTCGTCCAGGTAGCCCACGTCGCCGCTGCGCAGCCAGTCGCCGTGAAACGCCTCGGCGGTCTTCTCCGGCGCGTTCCAGTAGCCCTTGGTGACCTTGGGGCCGCGCATGCAGATCTCGCCCTTCTGGTTGGCCGGCAGCCAGCCGCCCGCGCCGTCGGCGATACGGATCTCCACGTGCGGCAGGGCGCGGCCGGTCGAGCCGATCTTCTCGATCTCGCGCCCGGCTTCCATCAGCGTGTCGCCGCTGCAGGTTTCCGTCATGCCGAAACCGTCGATGAAGCGGCCGCGCGTGAATACCCGCGTGAAATCGCGGATGCGCGACTCCGGCGTCTTCTCGCCGCCGGCGATGCACCAGGCAAAGGTATCCAGGTCGAAGCGGCCCGGATCGGGCACCGCCAGCACCCGGCTGAGCATGACCGGCGCCATCCAGCCGCAGGTCAGGCGATGGCGCTCGATCGAGGCCAGCACCGCCTCGGGGTCGAACTCGCGGTGCACGCACAGCGTCCCGCCCACCCACAGCACCGCGATGCCCGGCAGGTCGAACGCGCCGACGTGGTACAGCGGCCCCACCACCAGCAGCTTCTCGCTGGCCGTCAGGCCCAGCGCGATCACATGGTCTATGGATTTCCAGTGGAGGTTGCCGTAGGAGTGCATCACGCCCTTGGGCCGCGACGTGGTGCCCGACGTATACATCAGGCGCACCAGGTCGGTTTCCGCCACGGCGGCCTGCGGAGGGATATCCAGGCCGGGCTGGCCCAGCCGGCGCGAATCGGCCTGGGCCTGCGCGTCGATGACGATCTTGGGCGTCTCCAGCGCGACGATGGCGTCGAACTCCTCGTCCACCAGCAGCAGCTTGGCGCCGGCGTCGCCCAGGATGTAGGCGGCCTCGGGCGCGGCCAGCCGGTAGTTGACCGGCAGGAACACCGCCCCCAGGTAGCTGGCGGCGAAGGCCAGCTCCAGGAAGGCCGCGCTGTTCTTCATGAACAGCGCCACCACGTCGTTCTGGCCGATTCCGCGCGCCCGCAGCATGGCGGCCGCCTGGAGAATGCGCTGGTGGAAATCGGCGTAGCCGATCTCCTGGTCGCGGTATACGATGGCCGCCTTGTCGGGCGTGCGCCGGGCGTGGAAGGCGATCGAGGCGCTCAGATTGAACATGATGGGTGGTCTCCGTGGATGTGCGGATCGTTTGCGCGGGTGGCGGCCGGTGCCGGTCCCGCGTCGCGATTCTGGGTGTTCAGTATGACTTGGGCATGCCGAGGTCGTGTATGGCGATGTAGTTCAGGATCATCTCCTCGGACACCGGGGCGAACTTGAACAGGCGCGCATCGCGCCACAACCGTTCGACGTGGAATTCGCGCGCGTAGCCCATGCCGCCCATGGTCTGCATGCTGCGTTCGATGGCGTGGCTGGCCGCCTGCGACCCGATCAGCTTGGCGATGTTGGCCTCGGTGCCATAGGGCAGCCCCTGGTCGCACAGCGCCGCCGCCTTCAGGTTCATCAGACGCGCGCACTGCAGCTCGGCGTGCGACTGGGCCAGCGGAAACTGCAGGCCCTGGTACGAACTGATGGGCTTGCCGCCGAACACCTTGCGGTCGTTGGCGTACTGCACCGCCAGCCGCTTGGCCAGACGGCCCGCGCCGATCAGGCTGGCCGTGGTGACGATGCGCTCGGTGTTGAGCACGTCCAGCAGTTCGCGAAACCCCTTGTCCAGCGTGCCCACCAGCTCGTGCGGCTCGATGCGCACGTTGTCGAAGAACACCGAGCAGGCGCTCAGGGTCTGGGTGCCGACCTTGTCGATGGCCGAATGGCTCAGCCCTTCGCGCTCGACGTCGATGATGAACATCGAGATGCCGTCGCTGGGCCGCGCGCCCTCGGCCTGGCGCGAGGTGCGCGCCACCACCAGCATTTTCTGCGCGACGTCCACCGCGGTGATCCAGATCTTGCGGCCGTTCAGGCGCCAGCCGCCGCCGGGCTCGGCCTCGGCATGGCTTTTCATGGCCAGCGTGTTGGTGCCGGCGTCGGGCTCGGTCAGCGCCATGCAGAAATTCATCTTGCCGCCGACCAGGGCCGGCAGCAGCTCGCGCTTCATCTGTTCGCTGCCGAACTTCGAGATGGGCACGCCGCCGAAGATGGGGTTGATCATGAACAGCTGGCCGAGGGTCGCGCCGCCGCCGCCGGCCGACAGCTCTTCGACGATCAGGGCCAGGTCCAGCATGCCCAGGCCCGAGCCGCCGTGTTCCTGAGGCAGCGCCGCGCCCGCCAGGCCGGCGTCGCAGATGGCCTGCCAGCACTCCTGCGGAAACGCCTTCCTGCGGTCCAGGTCATGCCAGTAATCCACACCGTAGTCCTCGCCGATGCGGCGCGCGGTCTCGACGATCAGCTTCTGCTCGTCCGAAAGCGAAAAATCCATGGAATCTATCCTTTGGTATGGGGTCGGTTGCGCAACAGCCGGTACGGGTCTTGCAGCAGGTCGATGACGTGATTGAGGAACGCCAGCGCGCTGGCGCCGTCGTGCAGCCGGTGGTCGGCGGCCAGCACCAGGCCCATCTCGCGCCGCAGCGCCGGGGCGCCCTGCTCGTCGGGCCGGAACAGCTCGCGTATGCTGCCCACGCCGAGAATGGCCGATTGCGGCGGATTGATGATGGGGGCCATGTATGTCACGTTGAACATGCCGGCGTTGGAAATGGAAATCGCGCCCCCGCTCATGTCTTCGCGGGTGGCCTTGCCGGCGCGTACCCGGTCCAGCAGGGCGTCGGATTGCGCGGCGATGTCGTCCAGCGAGGCATGGTCCAGCCCGTGCAGCACCGGCGCCATCAGGCCACGCTCGGTCGACACCGCCACGCCCACGTCGATGCCCTGGAACTGGACGATATGGTCGTCGTTCCAGATGCGGTTCTGGTGCGGCATGGCCGCCAGCGCGCGCGCCACCGCCGCGATGACGAAGTGGTTGAGCGTCAGCCGCGGCGCGTCGGCCTGCGCGTTCAGGCGTTGGCGCAGCGCCAGCAGCGCGCTGACCTCGGCCTCGGCCGAGAGGTAGAAATGCGGCACCTGCTTAGCCTGCGTCATGCGCCGGGCCATGGACTGCACCAGCGCGCTGGCTTCGATGCGCTGTTCGCCGGCGGCCTGCGCCAGCGGCGCGCGCGCGGCCGGCGCCGGCGAAGCCGCATCCCGCGGCGCAACCGGCGCGGTCTGCGGCGCGCGCGCAGCCTGGCGCACGTCGGCGGCCTTGATGCGCCCGCCCGGCCCGGAACCGCCGACCTGCGCCAGGTCCAGGCTGGCTTCACGCGCCAGGCGCCGCGCCAGCGGCGTGGCCACGACACGTCCGCCGCGCGCAGGTTCGCGCGCCGCGGCCGGCGCCGTCTCGGCTACCGGCTGCGGAGCCGGCGCCAGCGGCGCGTCGGCCATGTCGTCCGCGCCCTGGCCAGGCCCGGTCCAGCGCGCCACCACGGTGCCCACCGGCACCGTCTCGCCGGCGGCGACCAGGATCTCGGCCAGCGTGCCGTCGGCCTGCGCGACGATTTCGTTGGCGACCTTGTCCGTCTCCACCACGAACAGCGAATCGCCCGCCTTGACCTCGGCGCCGCTGGCCACGCTCCACTCGATCAGCGTGCCTTCGGTCATGGTCAGGCCCAGCTTGGGCATGAGCAGGTCGTTCAACTGGCTCATGGCCTACTGTCCGGTAAAGCGCGCGGCGCGCTTTTCGAGGAAGGCGCCGATGCCTTCGTGGGCATCGCGCGTGTCCAGCACCAGGCCGATCATGGCCTGCTCATGCGCCAGCGCGTTGGCCAGCGGCATGTCGGCGCCGTCGCGCAGGGTGCGCTTGAGCAGCTTGAGCACCAGCGGCGACTTGGCGGCGATCTGCCCGGCCAGCGCCAGCGTTTCGGCCATCAGGTCGGCCGCGGGCACCGCGCGGTTGGCCAGGCCGATGCGCACGGCGTCGGCGGCGCTGATGCGCCCGCCGGTAAACATCATTTCCTTGGCCTGGCACGGCGAGATCTGGCGGATGATGCGCTGCGTGCCGCCCGCGCCCGGGAACAGGCCCAGGTTCACCTCGGTCAGCGCGATGGCGGCGTTCTCGGCCACGATGCGCAGGTCCAGGCACAGCAGCAGCTCGGTGCCGCCGCCCAGCGCCCAGCCGTTGACCGCGGCGATGGTGGGCTTGTCGCTGGTTTCGAAGCGGCGGAACACGCGATGGATGTCTTCGGCGAACTCCTGGTAGTGGGCCAGGCCCTGACGCGAATTCAGGTCGACCAGGTCGCCGCCGGCCACGAACGACTTCTCGCCCGCGCCGGTCACGACGATGACGCGGCATTCGGCGTCGGCCTCCAGCGTGGTCAGCGCGCGCTCCAGTTCCAGCAGGGTCGGCGTATCCAGCGCGTTGTGCAGCTTGGGCCGGTTAATGGTGATGATGCCGACGTGGTCGCGGACTTCGGTGAGTATGCTTTGTTCGCTCATGGTGTCTCCAGTATTCAGGCGCACAGCTTGCGGGCTGCGGCGATGATGTCGGCCTCCTGGGGCTGGTACTGCGCTTCCAGCGACGGCGCGAAGGGCACCGGCACGAAAGGCGCGGCGACGCGGACGATGGGCGCATCCAGTTCGTCGAAACCGATGTCGGCCATGCGCGCGGCGATCTCCGCGCCCACGCCGAAAGCCTCCACGGCCTCGTGCACGATCAGCAGGCGGTGCGTGCGGCCAAGCGAAGCCAGCACGGCCGCCTCGTCCCACGGCTGGATGCTGCGCAGGTCCAGCACCTCGGCCTCGATCCCTTCCTCGGCCAGGGACCGCGCGGCGCGCTCGGCCTTGTGCACCATGGCGCCGTAGCTCACCACGGTGAGGTCGCGGCCGGCGCGCGCGACGCGCGCCTGGCCCAGCGGGATCGGCCCGGCATCGTCGGGCACCTCGCCCTTGGCGGCGTACAACGCCTTGTTTTCCACGAACACCACGGGGTCGGGATCGCGGATGGCGGACTTCAACAGGCCATAGGCGTCGGCAGGATTGCTCGGGCAGACCACCTTCAGGCCGGGGACGTGCGCGAACCAGGCCTCCAGGCACTGCGAATGCTGGGGCCCGGCGCTGATGCCGCCGCCGTGCGGGGTGCGCACCACCATGGGCACCGAGGTCTGGCCGCCGAACATGAAGCGCGCCTTGGCGGCCTGGTTGACCAGCGCATCCATGGTCAGCGTCATGAAGTCCATGAACATGATTTCCAGCACCGGCTTCAGGCCCGACAGGGCGGCGCCGACCGCGGCGTTGGCCATGGCGGCTTCGGAGATCGGCGTGTCGCGGATGCGGTCGGAGCCGAACCTGGCGTGCAAGCCGCGGGTCACGCCGAACGGGCCGCCGGCCTCGGCGATGTCCTCGCCGAACAGGAAGACCATGGGATCCTCTTCCATGCACTCGGCCAGTGCGCGGTTGATGGCGTGGGCAAATCGGAGTTCGGCCATGTCAGCGAGCCTCGGCTTGGGTGTAGACATCGGCGCGGGCGGCTTCCCACGCCGGCGGGCGGCCCTTGCGGGCCCGCTCGACCGCCTGCTCGACCTGGGCCTGGACCGCGTCGCGCACTTTCTGGCGTTGCGCCTGGCTCACGCCCTTGCTGTCGAGCACCGCCTCGAAGCGGGCCACCGGGTCGTGTTCGTCCAGGCCGGAAATCTCGTCGCTGTCGCGGTACTTCTGCGGGTCGCCCTCGTAGTGGCCGCGCCAGCGGTGGGTGATGCACTCGAGCACGCGCGGCCCCTTGCCGGCGCGGATATCGGCCACGGCGGCCCGCGCCGCGTCCATGACCGCCAGCACATCGTTGCCGTCGACCTTGGCGTGCGGAATCGAAAAGGCCGCCGACAGCTTGTCCAGCGGCGCCACGAATTGCTTGTGGGTGGGGGAAAACTCGGCCCAGCCGTTGTTCTCGCACAGGAAAAGCAGCGGCAGCTGCCACAGCGCCGCCAGGTTCAGGCTTTCGTGCAACACGCCCTCGGCCATCGCGCCATCGCCGAAGAAGGCCACCGCCAGGGCATCGGTCTTGCGCACCTGGTGCGCCAGCGCGCTGCCCAGGGCGATGGGAATGCTGGCGCCGACGATGGCGTTGGCGCCCAGCATGCCGATCGACATGTTGGCCACGTGCATCGAGCCGCCCCGCCCCTTGCAGATGCCCTCTTCGCGGGCCATCAGTTCGAGGAAGAAGTCGTCCATGTCGATGCCCTTGGCCAGCGCGTGACCGTGGCCGCGGTGGGTCGAGGCCACCGTGTCGTCCGGCCGCAGCACCATGCCCATCGCGGCCGCCACGGCCTCCTGGCCGACGCTGAGGTGGATGAAGCCGGGCACTTCGCCATCGGCGAACAAGCGTCCGAGCCGCAGCTCCACCAGCCGGATGCCCAGCATGCGCTGGTACGCATCGAGCAACTGTTCTTTATTGGCGCGTGCCACCTTGCCTCCCTTGTAACAATCGTGCCTGGCCTGGCCGCGAACGGCCTGGAATGGCGCCGTTCATGGAGAAATTCACTTAGTCAGTCAATTAACTAACCAGACGGTTAACAAAATAATAGAGAGGACACCTATTCACGTCAATCGGGTTTTTACCGAGGCGCTGGAGCGAACGAGGCGGAACCGGCCCCGCACGGGTGTGTCTGTCCCTACTGGGACAGGCATCAAAAAAAACCGCGCGGACGCGCGGCAGGAGGAAAGCGAAACGCGACGGGCGTCAGGCGGCGGCGTTGGCGCGGCCGCCTGACAAGGCGCGGGTGATGAGGCCGGCGCGCGCGCGCAGGTCCTCGCCCAGCCGTTCGAGCGCGTCGCCGGTGAACTGGGCGCTGAAGCCCACCGCGCTGATGGCCATCACCGGTTTGCCGAAGGCGTCCAGCACGGCGGCCGAAGCGGTGCTTACGCCTTTTACATAGTGGCCGGCGTCGGTCGCATAGCCGTTCTTCCTGGCTTCCTCCACGCCCGCCAGGTATTCGTCGAACGGCGGCTTGTCGTCCCAGCGCAAGGCGTCGAAACGCTGTTCGAGCTGGTCGCGGTCCAGCCCGGCATTGGCCGCCATGCAGCGGCCCAGGGCGGCGATGTACATGGGCAGGCGCTGGCCCACGCTCATGTGCACCCGCACGGAGCTGTCATTGTCGGCGCGGTCCACCAGCACCACCCGCTCGTTGCTGGTGCGCTGCCACAGCGTCGCCGTGACGCGATGCTCGCGCGCGATCTCCTCGAGATGCGGATGGATCAGGCGCACGTAGGCGCCCTGTTCCAGCACGCCCTTGGCCAGTTCGACCAGGCCCAGGGCAATCGAATAAGTCTTGGTCGACTCGTCGAACGTGACCAGGCCCTCATACACCAGGGTCTTGAGGAAGTTGTAGCAAGTGCTGGAATTGAGCTGGAGGTCGCGGGCCACACGGGTGACGCCCACGCCCGCCGGTGCTGCGCTGAGGTAGCGCAGCACGCGCAGGCCGCCCACCAGCGCGCCTACGAGTTTTTCGGGAGGTTCGGCTGCCATTCTTAAGACAGAGAAATTCTCTCGCTAGGAAAAATGAAAGTGTGGCACATAGCGGCTGCGCGGTACACCCCGCCGCTCAGCCCGCGCGCCGTGCGCGCAGGCCCGTCAGGTAGTCCTGGATCGTCTCCCGCACGCCCGGGATACGGAAGTTCTCGTGCATCAATGGCTCCAGCGCCCGCACCCTGGCCACCGTGGCATCGGGAGGCTCCATCGCCAGCCTGGCCTTGCGCGCGATGGCCAGCGCCGCCCGCCGTCCGGCGTAGTAGGCCAGCCGCCGCTCGGCCAGCGCCTCGAAGCCGTCGAGCCCGAGCACGTCGGTCACCAGTCCCAGGTCGCGGGCCGCCGCCGCGTCCAGCGCCTGGCCGCTCAGGCACAGCTGGCGCGCGCGCGCCGCGCTGATCTTGGTTTCCAGCGCAGCCTGCACGATGACCGGATACATGCTGAACGCCATTTCCGGACAGGCCAGCGACAAGTCCTGTCCGGCGATGACCAGATCGGTCATGGCCAGCAAGATGACGCCCGCCCCGGCCGCCTTGCCCCGCGCCACCGCCAGCAGCGGCAAGGGGCAACGGGCCATGGACGCCATCAGTTCGCGCAGCGCTGCGCCCTGCCTTTCCAGCGCCTGCTCGCCCAGCGCGAACTCCTCGATATCGCCGCCAGCGCAGAACAGGGCGGGCGCGGCGCTGCGCAGCACGAGCAGGTCCGCGCCGTCGCGCGGCGCGCCTTCGATGGCATGCCGGATGGCGTCCAGCATCGCGGCGCACAGGGCGTTGGCCTTGACGGCCCGGTCCAGCACGATGGCGCGCACGCCCCCCGCATCCTCGACCCGCACGTAGTTCGCGGCGGCGCTCATGCGTAGCGGCTCACGACGGCATCCAGCAGCCAGGCCCGGTCGCCGCGCACGGCCAACGGATTGATCTCCACCTCCGCCAGGTCGGACCGCTCCTGGAAGATGCGGCACAACTCGGCGATCTGGCTCGACAAGGCGGCCAGGTCCACCGCGCCGCGCCCGCGAAAACCCTGGAACAGGCGCGCCGCGCGCAGGGATTCGAGCATGGCCTGGATGGCCGCGGCCGAAAGCGGCAGCAGCTGGCTGACCACGTCGGCGTCCAGCTCGACCTCGACGCCGCCGCGCCCCAGCGTCAGGGTGGCGCCGAAGCGCGGGTCGCGCCGCAGCCCCAGCAGCAGTTCGTGGTCGAATGGCTGCATGGGTTCGATCAGCACCCCGCGAATCTCGATACCATGCGCCTGCGCGATGCCGGCCAGGCGCCGCGCGGCCTCGTGCAGTTGCTGGTCGCTGGCGATGCCCAGCGCCACGCCGCCGATATCGCTCTTGTGCAGCAGGCTGGCGGCCTGCAGCTTGGCCACCACCGGATACGCCAGCGGCGCGGGCAGCCGGTCGGGCGCCGGCCCGCTCACGAGCACGCCGGCGGGCACGCCGGCCACGCCCAGCTCGCGCAGCAGCGCCTTGCCGTCGCATTCGGCCAGCGCCTCGACACGGGCGCCGGGCGCCGCCGGCGGCTCGGCGGCCGGCAAGGCCATGGCCAAGGCCGCCTCGCGCAGCGCCCGCAGGCGTACCGCGGCGCCCAGCGCGGCGACAGCCGGCGGAATATCGCGGAACACCGGGATGCGCGCCCGCTCCAGCGCGGCCACCGACTCTTCCTTGGCGCCGATCCAGATCACGATGATGGGCCGCTGCGTACGCTGGCGCGCCTGCGCGAGGGCATCGGTGAAGGCGCTGGCAATGCTGTGCATCAGGCCGACGAACAGCACGATGGCGTCGTTGCCGGGGTCGCGGGCCACCGCCTCCAGCGCCTGGCCGATGCTGGCCGTGTCCTGCACGACGTTGCCGGTCAGGTCGAGCGGGTTGGCGGCCTGCACGAAGGACGGCAATACCGGCGCCAGCGCGCTGGCCGTGGCCTCGGCCAGCGGCGGCAGGACCAGCCCGCACCGCTCGGCCTCGTCGGCAATCAGCACGCCGGCCCCGCCGGAGACCGACATGACCGCGATGCGCCTGCCTTGCGGCACGCTGTCGAACAGGTACAGCCGGGCCGCGTCCATCATCTGGCCCAGCGAGTCCACGCGCAGCGCGCCGTGCTGGCGCAGGCAGGCGTCGTACAAGGCATCGTCGCCGGCCAGCGCGCCGGTATGCGAGGCGGCCGCCGCGGCGCCCGCCTGCGAGCGGCCCGCCTTGATCGCGATGACCGGTTTGCCGGCTTCGGCCGCAACGCGCAGCGCGCGGCGAAACGCCGCCGTATCGCGGATGTCCTCGATATACAGGCCGATGACGCGCGTGTCGGCGTCGCCTGCCAGGTAGGCGATGGCCGCGGCGGCGTCCATGTCGCATTCATTGCCGGTGGTGATCCACTTGCTGAACCCCAGCCCCGAGCGCAGGCAGATGTCCATCCAGTACGCGCCCAGCGCGCCGCTCTGGCTGACCAGCGCGAAGCCGCCCGGGCGGATGGGCGTTTCCTCCAGCGCAGTGGTGAAAGAAGCGATCAGCCCGGTCGCGCTGTTGGCCACGCCCAGGCAGTTGGGGCCGAGGATGGTCACGCCGTGGGCGCGCGCCAGCTCGCCCAGCCGGCGCTGCAGCGCGGCGCCGGCCTCGCCCGTCTCGGAAAAGCCGGAGGAAAACACCACGAAGGCCCGGACCCCGGCCGCAATCCCCTCGCGGATCACGCCCTCGACCAGCGCGGCGGGCGTGCCGACGATGGCCAGGTCCACCTGCTCGCCGATGGCCGCCAGCGACGGATAGCTTTTGACGCCCTGCACCTGGGCGCGGGTCGGATTGACCGGGAACAGTTTGCCGACGAACCCGCGCGACAACATATAGGCCAGCGGCCGGCCGGCGATCTTGCCCGGGTCGGCGGAAGCGCCGACGATGGCCACGCTGCGCGCCTCCAGCACCGCCGCCGCGCGCGCCGCGCCCTCCCATTGCGGCGCCGCCACGCTGCGCTCGGCCATATCCAGATCCTGCGTCATGTCAGTTCGCCTTGATGCCTGCCACTTTGATCACTTCCGCCCAGCGCTTCATTTCGCTGTCCAGGAACGCGCTGAATGCCTGCGGCGTCGAGGCTACCGGAATCACACCCTGGCTGAGCAGCCGCTTGCGCACGTCGGGGTCCTCGAACTCGGCGCGCACGGCGCCCTGCAGCTTGGCCACGATTTCCCGGGGCACGCCGGCCGGCGCGACCAGGCCCAGCCACGTGTTGCCGTTGAAGCCCGGCACGCCCGACTCGTTGAGCGTCGGATAATCGGGATAGGCCGGCGAACGGTTCAGGCCGGTGGCGGCGATCAGCTTCAGCTTGCCAGCCTTGACGTAGGGCTCGGCCGACAGGGCGTCGACGAACATGGCCGACACCGAGCCGCCTATCACGTCGGTCAGCGCCTGCGCGCTGCCGCGATAAGGCACGTGCACCAGCTTGATGCCGGCATCCTGCTGCAGCAACTCGCCAGACAGATGGTTCGACTGCCCGACCCCGGCCGAGCCATAGGTCAGGGTGCCCGGCTTGGCCTTGGCCAGCGCGATGAATTCCTTCAGGTTGGACGCCGGCACCGACGGATTGACCACCAGGAAATTGGTCAGCTCGACCAATTGCGTGATGTTGGTGAAGTCGCGCTGCGTGTCGTAGGCCAGCTTGTCGTAGATGCTGGGGTTGATGCCATGGCTGGTGGCGATCGCCCCCAGCGTGTAGCCGTCGCCCGGCATGCGCGCCACCGCGGCGGTGCCGATGGTGCCGCCGCCGCCCGGCAGGTTCTTGGCCACGGCCGGCTGGCCCAGCCGTTCCAGGCCATGCGCGGCGGCGCGGGCAATGGTATCCAGGATGCCCCCGGCCGACGAGGCGACGATGA
This sequence comes from Bordetella genomosp. 6, assembly GCF_002119705.1. Taxonomy (NCBI): domain Bacteria; kingdom Pseudomonadati; phylum Pseudomonadota; class Betaproteobacteria; order Burkholderiales; family Alcaligenaceae; genus Bordetella; species Bordetella genomosp. 6. The sequence goes on along the minus strand of NZ_CP021107.1, from coordinate 285,555 downwards.
TCTCGATAGGCTTGGAAGGATAGGCCGGCTGGGCGTATGCCTGCATGGGCGCCACCACCAGGGTGGCCAGCAACGCGCCGGCCAGCCTGGACGAGACGCGCGAAAAAGACGTTCCGATGTTCACGTTGCCTCCTAGTTATTCTTTATAGAGAATATTTATCTGGATTGCGAATAAAGTCTAGGAGCGAGAAAAAGCCTTGTCAAGGAAAAAACTTGATGGCGCCCCCGTTGACGCCCGCACCGCGCATCGTTAAGATATTTTTTATTGAGAACTATATTCTCTATAAAGAATAACGACACGCACCCCCGGCCTACCCGGTTCGCCTGCCGAGCCGCCGCGCCGCGGTGCATCCCAAAGGAGCAGATCCGTGAGCTTGAGCTTTGCCTTTTCCAGCGAACACGAAGCCGTACGGGACACCGTGCGGCGGCTCTGCCAGGAGGAACTCGCCCCCCTGGTGTTCGAAGCCGAGGAGCAGGAGGCCTTTCCCCGGCGCGTATTCGAGCGCTGGGGCGAACTGGGCCTGCTGGGCGTGCGTTACCCGGAGGCCGACGGCGGCAGCGGCCTGGACAAGGTCAGCGACTGCATTGTGCGCGAAGAGCTCAGTTATTTGTCGCAGGCGTTCGCCTCGACCTGGTCGGCCCACACCCACCTCGGCATCTGGCCGATCTGGAAAGCCGGCACGCCGACGCAGAAGGCGCGCTTCCTCGCCCCCGCGCTGGCCGGCCGGAAGGTGGCCGGGTTCGGCCTGAGCGAGCCGGACGGCGGCTCCAACGTGCGCGCCATGAAGACCCGCGCCGAACGGGTCGAGGGCGGCTGGCGCCTGCATGGCAGCAAGCTGTACATCACCAACGCCCCCTTCGCGGACTTCCTGCTGGTGGCCGCGCGCACCAGCGCGGCGCTCAGACCGGAGTCGATCAGCCTGTTCATCGTGGAACTGCCCAATGCCGGCTTCGATATCGCCAAGCTGAAGAAGGAAGGCATCCGCGCATCCGAAACCGCGCTGATCCACATCGACGACGCCTTTGTGCCCGATGACTGCCTGCTGGGCGAAACCGAGGGCACCTATCCGCTGATCCTGGAATCGCTGAGCGAGAACCGGGTCGGCGTGGCGGCCAACGCGCTGGGCATGGCGCGCGCGGCGTTCGACGCGGCGGCCAGCTTCGCCAACGACCGCATCGTCGCCGGCAAGCGCGTGGGCGAATACCAGGCCATCGCGCACAAGCTGGCCGACATGTCGGCGCAGATCGAGGCGGCCCGCTGGCTGGTCTATTACGGCGCCTGGCGCGTGGACCAGGGCACGCTGGACGCGGCCACGGCGGCGCGCGTCAAGCTGGTCGCCAGCGAGACCGCGGTGGCGGTCAGCGAGCAGGCCATCCGCATCTTCGGCGGCGCCGGGATCATGCGCGAGTATCCCGTCGGACGCATTCACCGCGACGCGCTCGTCTATGTCATCGGCGAGGGCACCAGCGAAATCCAGAAGAACATCATTGCACGCAGCCTGGGATTCAAGCCATGAACGATTACGTATTGCGCGAGCGCCGCGGCGCCACGTTCGTCATCACCCTCAACCGCCCCGAGCGGCGCAATGCCTTCGACCTGGAGGTGCGCCAGAGCCTGGCCGAGGCCATCTTCGAAGCGCGCGACGACGACGCCGTCAAGGCGGTGGTCATCACCGGCACGCAGGGCGTGTTCTGCGCCGGCGGCGACCTCAAGTCGCTGTCGGACGGCAAGCGCCCGATCTACCAGGACCGCGACCGCATCCGCCGCCTGCACACCTGGTTCCACGAGCTGGTCAACCTCGAAAAGCCCGTCATCGCCGCGGTGGACGGCCCGGCCTTCGGCGCCGGATTCAACCTGGCGCTGGCCTGCGACTTCATCCTGGGCACGCCGGCGGCGCGCTTTTGCGCGGTGTTCGGGCGGATCGGCCTGGTGCCCGACCTGGGCGGCTTCTTCCTGTTGCCGCGCATCGTCGGCCTGCAGCAGGCCAAGGAACTGGTGTTCACCGCCCGCGAGGTGGATGCCGACGAGGCGCGCGCGCTTGGCATCCTGTACCGCGTGGTGCCCGCGCCCGGCCTGCTGGACGAAGCGCTGGCGCTGGCGGCGCGCTTTCACAGCGCCTCGACCCTGGCGCTGGGCATGTCCAAGAACATACTCAACCGCTCGTTCAACCTCGACCAGAACACCCTGGCCGAACTCGAATCCCACGCCCAGGCGCTGGCCATCCACAGCGAGTACCACGAGACGGCGGTGGCGCGTTTCCTGGACAAGCAACCGCTGCCGTTCAGCTGGCCCAGGCAGTCCGCCGACGAGGACGGCCAGCCATGAGCATGAACGCCTTCATCACCGGCGCCAGCGATACGCGCGTCGGCGAACTGCCGGGTTCGAGCTGCATGGGCCTGCATGCCGAGGCGGCATTCGGCGCCATCGCCGACGCCGGCCTGGAGCCGGGCGACATCGACGGCGTGCTGTGCGCCTATTCGTTCACCGAGCCGCACCTGATGCTGGGCTCGGTGTTCTGCGAACACACCGGCATCCATCCCGGTTTCTGCGCCGCCATCCAGGCCGGCGGCGCCAGCGCCTGCATCATGATCATGCAGGCGGCCGCCCTGGTGGCCAGCGGCCAGTGCCGCCACGTGCTGGTGGTGGCCGGCGACAACCGCCTGACCGGCCTGTCGCGCGACGGCGCGGTGGCGGCGCTGGCCGAAGTGGGCCACCCGCAGTTCGAGCGCCCCTTCGGCATCAGCGTGCCGGCTTCGTATGCGCTGGTGGCCCAGCGCTACATGCACGAGTACGGCGCCACCCCCGAGCACCTGGCGGCCATCGCGGTCGAGCACCGCCGCCACGCCGGCCGCCATCCCAAGGCGCACAAGCGCGAGCCCATCTCCATCGACGACGTGCTGAACTCGCGCGAAATCAGCACGCCGCTGCGCCTGCTCGACTGCTGCCTGATCTCCGACGGCGGCGCCGCGCTGGTGATCAGCAGCCGCGCCGCCAGCGCGGCCAGCGGCAGGCGGTCGGTCGAGATCCTGGGCGCCGGCCAGGGACATACCCACGAACACATCGTGGCCGCGCCCAGCCTGACCGACTTCGGCTGCAAGGCGTCGTCGGCGCGCGCCTTCGCCGCCGCGGGCGTCAGGCCGGCCGACATCGACGTGGCGCAGATCTACGACTCGTTCACCATCACGCTGCTGGTCGAGCTCGAATCCATCGGCTTTTTCGAGCGCGGCCAGGCCGGACCGGCGGCGCTGCAAGGCGAGCTCGGCCTGGGCGGCGCGCTGCCGTGCAACACCCACGGCGGCCTGCTCTCGTATGGCCACTCGGGCGCGGCAGGCGGCATGTTCCACGCCGTCGAGGCCGTGCACCAGTTGCGCGGCCAGGCCGACCAGCGCCAGGTCGACGGCGCCCGCCTCGCCTTCGTGCACGGCGACGGCGGCATTCTGTCCGCGCATTGCTCGCTCGTCCTTGGAGCCGCCTGATATGGAAAAACCGCCGATTACCCCCAACGCCGAAAGCCTGCCGTTCTGGCAGGGCTGCCGCGACCATCGCCTGCGCTACCAGCAATGCGCCGACTGCGGCACGGTGCAGCGCATTCCGCGCGCCGTATGCACCCATTGCCACGGCAGCGCGCTGCAATGGCGCGATTCGGCCGGCCAGGGCGTGGTGCTCAGCCATACCACGGTGCGCCGCGCGCCCACGCCGGCCTTCAAGGCCGACACGCCCTATGTCATCGCCCTGGTGGACCTGGACGAAGGCTTCCGGCTGATGGTCAACGTACGCGGCGGCGCCGGCGCGCCGCTGGCCATCGGCGCACGGGTGCGCATCGCCTTCGAGGCGCGCGGCGACGACGCCGTGCCGATTGCAGAGATGGAGACGCCATGACCCAGCTGTACACCTACGAAACCTTCACGCCCGGCACGCAGCTGGGCGAATGGGCCGAGCCCCTGGACGCCCGGCTGGTGGCGACCTGGGAGCGCCTGTTCGGCACCGAAGCGCGCGACCAGCCGGCCCGCCAGGTCGGCCTGACGGTGGCCCTGATGATCCGGGCCTACCTGAACGTGGTCACGCCGCGCCCGCCCGGCAACATCCACGCGCAGCAGATCCTGTCCATCGACGGCCTGCCCGGTATCGGCGAGACGGTGCGTTCGCGCATCCGCTGCCTGGGCAAGGAGATCCGCCGCGAGCGCCGCTACCTGCAGCTGGAAGTCAGCGGAGTGGGCGAACGCGAACGCAGCCTCTACACCGGCCGGATGAACCTGATCTGGGCCGCATGAGGAACGCCACGAGGAACACCATGACGCAACGCCTTGAAGAAGTCTCGATGCGGGTCACCCAGGCGGACATCGACATCTACGCCGAGCTGACCGACGATTTCAACCCGCTGCACGTCGATCCGGCGTTCGCGGCCACCACGCCCATGGGCGGCACCATCGCGCACGGCACCCTGTCGGTCAACCTGATCTGGCAGTCGCTGGCGCGCAGCCTCGGCGCCGCCGCGCTGGCGCGCATCGACCTGGACATCCGCTTTCTCAAGCCGCTGTTCGCCGGCGGCGCCATCACCGCCGGCGGACAGCCCGACGCAGCCGAACCGGGCCGCTACGAAGTCTGGGTCAAGGGCGCCGACGGCGCCACCCTGATCGCCGGCCATGCCCGCCTTGCGCCAATCACGGACTGAGGAACACGCCATGCAATTCACCCACGAACACCGCGAGCTGGCGCGGACCACGCGGCGCATCATCGCAGAACACCTCGACCCCTATCTCGACGAATGGGAAGCGGCGCAGATGTTTCCCGCCCACCAGGTCATGAAGGCGCTCGGCTCGGCCGGGCTGCTGGGCATCGGCAAGCCCGCCGAGTACGGCGGCATGGAACTGGATTTCAGCTACGAGATGGTGTTTGCCGAGACACTGGGCGAAGTCCGCTCCAGCGGCCTGAGCTCGGCGATCGGCGTGCAAAGCACCATGTGCACGCCGGCGCTCGCGCGCCACGGCAGCGACGCGCTCAAGCGCGCGTACCTGGCGCCCACCATCGCCGGCGACCTGGTGGGCTGCATCGGCGTCAGCGAAGCCTCGGCCGGCTCGGACGTGTCGCAGATCAAGACCTGGGCGCGCCGCGACGGCGACGACTACGTGATCAACGGCTCGAAGATGTGGATCACCAACGGCGTGCAGGGCGACTGGATCTGCCTGCTGTGCAACACCTCGCAGGAAGGCGGCCCGCACAAGAACAAGTCGCTCATCATCGTGCCGCTGGATACGCCCGGCGTCAGCGTCTCGCGCAAGCTGGACAAGCTGGTGCTGCGCGCATCCGACACGGCCGAGCTGTTCTTCGACGATGTGCGCGTACCCGTCTCCAACCGCATCGGCGAGGAGAACCTGGGCTTCATCTACCAGATGGAGCAGTTCCAGGAGGAGCGCATGTTCGTCGCGGCGCGCGGCATGCGCTCGATGGAGCGCGTCATCGAGGAGACCATCGCCTACGCCGGCCAGCGGCAGGTGTTCGGCGGCACCGTGCTGTCGAACCAGGTCGTCTATCACAAGCTGGCGCAGATGCAGACCGAGATCGAGGCGCTGCGCTCGCTGCTGTACCGCGCCATCGGCCAGTACCTGGATGGGCAGGACATCACGCAGCTGGCCTCCATGGCCAAGTATTGCGCCGGCCGGCTGTCGATGCGGATTCCCAACGAGTGCCTGCAGTTCTGGGGCGGCCAGGGCGTGATGAACGAGAACTGGATCTCGCGCGCCTATCGCGACCTGCGGCAGACCGCCATCGGCGGCGGCGCCAACGAAATCATGCTGGAAGTCATCGCCAAGACCATGGGCATACACCCGGGCAGGCGCGCCTGAGGGCCGTCGGCGGTTTCGCGCCGCCCGGCCGGACACAACGAGGAGACACATCATGCACGGCAAGAATGCATTGCGGGCCCTGCTGGCGGGCCTGGCGCTGGCGCTGGGCGCCACGGCGGCCAGCGCCGCCCCCTATCCGGAACGGCCGGTGCGGCTGATCGCCCCCATCGCGGTGGGCGGGCTGACCGACACGCTGGCGCGCCTGGTGGCCAGTGGTCTGGCCGACCAGCTGGGCCAGCCGGTCATCGTCGAGAACAAGCCTGGCGCCGGCGGCATCATCGGCATGGAAGCGGCCGCTCAGGCCGCCCCGGACGGCTACACGCTGATCCTGGTCTACCAAGGCGTGGCGGCGGTCAACGCCAGCCTGTACAAGAACCTGCCCTACGACACCCGGCGCGACTTCGCGCCGGTCGCCGGGCTGGGCAATTTCCCGCTGGTGCTGGTCGCCAGCCCCGCGTCCGGCATCCGGTCGGTCGAGGCGTTGCTCGAGCGCGCCGGCGCGCAGGCCAAGGCGCCCAGCTATGCATCGGCCGGCAACGCGACCACCTCGCACCTGACCATGGAGTTGTTCAAGAACGCCTCGGGCCTGCAGGCCCTGCACGTGCCCTACAAGGGCGAAGGGCCGGCCAACACCGACGTGGCCGGCGGACAGGTGGACATCGCGTTCTCGTCGCTGGCCTCGGTGGCGCCGCTGGTCAAGTCGGGCCGCCTGGTGGCCCTGGGCATCAGCACGCCCGAGCGCTCGGCCGTGCTGCCCGACGTGCCCACGATCGCGCAAGCCGGCGTGGCGGGTTTCGAGGCGGTGGGCTGGTACGGCCTGCTGGCGCCGGCCGGCACGCCGGCCGATGTCGTCGCCCGGCTGTCCGACACCGTGGCGGCCGTGCTCGACCAGCCGGCCACCCGCGCCAAACTGCAAGCGCTGGGCGTGACCGCGCGCGCCACGCCCGCCGCCGACTTCGGCCGGCAGATCGACGCTGAAACGGAAAAATGGCGCGCGGTCATCCAGACTGCCGGCATCACGCTGGACTGAGGCCCTTATGCTCAATCAGGCATTGGCGGGCATCACCGTACTGGACTTCAGCCAGGGCATCGCCGGCCCGCATGGCGCCTGCCTGCTGGGCGAGATGGGCGCCGAGGTCATCAAGATCGAACCGCCGGCCGGCGACTGGCTGCGCGGCCTGGGACACCGCCAGGGCGGCACCAGCGTACTGTTCGGCTATTTCAACCGCGGCAAGGCGGGCGTTGCGCTCGACCTGAAGGATCCCGCGCAACGGCGCCAGGCGCTGGCGCTGATCGACAAGGCCGACGTGCTGATAGAAAGCAACCGGCCCGGCGTCATGGCGCGGCTGGGCCTGGGCTACGAGCAGGTGCGCCAGCGCAATCCCGGCCTGGTGTATATCTCGGTCACCGGTTTCGGCCAGGAAGGCCCGCACCGCGACCTGCCCGCCACCGACGCCGCCATGCAGGCCTACAGCGGATTTTCGTTCGGCGCGGGCGATATGCGCGATCCGGTGCGCGTGCGCGTGTCGGTGGTCGACATCGTGACCGGCGTCTATGTCAGCAACGCCGCGCTGGCCGCGCTCATGGCGCGCCACGGCAACCGGGGGCAAGGCCAGTACATCGACCTCAGCCTCATGCACGGCATCAGCGCCGTGCAGGGCGCCAAGTACGCCGAGCATGCCGCCACCCGCGGCGTGATCAGCCGCGAACTCTACGCGGCCATCGGCATCTATCCGACCCGCGACGGCCACATCGCCCTCAGCGCCATGCGCGATCAACAGGTCACCGACTTCATCAGCCTGGCCGGCCGCGCCGACCTGCTGGCCGACCCGCGCTACGCCACGCAGCAGGCGCGCTACGAGAACCAGGACGAACTGCGCGCGCTGATCGCCGTCGAACTGGCCAGGCAGCCCACCGCGCACTGGATCGAGGCCGCGCGGCGCATCGACCTGATCTGCCAGCCGGTGCAAACCTACGATCAATTCCGCCAGGACCCGCAGGCGCGGACCTACGAAATCTTCCAGGACATGGACCTGGGCTATGACATGCCGCTGCCGGCGGTACGCATGCCGGGCATGACCGCCGCCCAGGCCAGCCTGCGGCCGCCGCCGCGCCTGGGCGCCGACACCGCGTCGGTGCTGCGGCGCTACGGCGCGAGCCCGCCCGCCGCCGGCGCCGCGCCCTAGGCGCGGCGCATGACGCGCCTGAGGGTCTCGACGAACGATTGCATCAGGTGCGAGACCGGCTCCTCGCGCAGCCTGAGGAGGTAGGCCGTCAACGGCGCCATGTCCCGCACCGGCCGCGTCACGAAGCCGGCCCCGGGCCAGCTGCGCGCCGAGAACTCGTCCACCAGCGCCACCCCGGCGCCGGCCTGGACCAGCGCGCAGGCATTCTGCGGCGACCCGACTTCGATCACCGGACGGGCCGCCACCGACTGCGCGTCGAACCACGACTGCAGTTTCTGGCCGAATGCCGAACCGCGCTCATAGGCCACCAGCGGATACGGCGTCAGCGCCTCGGCGCCGACCGGCTCCTGTCCGGCCAGCGGATGGCCGGGCGGGCAGATCAGCACCATCCGGGCCGCGCCGATTTCCTCCTGCTCGAGATTGGGATGGCCGGCCGGCAGGATGGTCAGCGCCAGGTCCGCCTGGCGCTTGAGCAGGCGTTCGGTCAGCGGCGCCTGGGTCAGGTGGCGGAAGCTGAGCTTGACCTGCGGATGCGCCTGGCGGTACTGCGCGATCGCGGCGGGAATGAGCATCTGGCCCAGGCTGGGGCTGGCCACCAGGTTCAGGATGCCCTCCTGATGCTCGAACAGGTCGCGCGCCATGTCGTTGACGCGCTGCACGCCGGCATACACGGTCTCGACTTCGTGGAACAGCTTGCGCGCCTCCAGCGTGGCGTACAGCCGGCCACGGATGCGCTCGAACAGCGCGAAGCCGATGCGCTGCTCCATGTGCGACAGCAACCGGCTGACGGCCGGCTGCGACACGAACAGGAGTTCGGACGCGCCGCGGATCGAGCCGGTGATCATGACGGCCCGGAACACCTCGATCTGGCGCAGGTTCAGTTTCATGGCGAAAGGCGTGACTGGCATTGAAGGTTAATGGCTGCCCGGCTTTCTGGCAGCCTCCACCAGAGTAGCGACGGGAAATGCTTAACGCATTGTTAAGGGGACCGGTCGATTTGGCAATGGCCGCCGCGGCGTGGGCGGCCAATAATCCGGCCATGGACCGCCGCGCGTGCGCACCAGGCGCGGCTTCACTCGACAGGAGACAGCCATGCAAGCCAGCCACGGCGCGCGCATCAACGAACAGACCTCGGGCGTGTACGTCATCGCCGCCACGCCCTTCGCCGACGACGGCGAACTCGACCTCGCGAGCATCGACAGCCTGACCGATTTCTACCTGGACAAGGACGTGGCCGGACTGACCATCCTCGGCATGATGGGCGAAGCATCCAAGCTGACCGAAGCCGAGACCGCCACCGTCATGACCCGCATCCTCAAGCGCGTGGACGGCCGGGTGCCGGTGGTGGTGGGCGTGAGCCATCCGTCGAACCGCCACCTGGAGCGCCTGGCGCGCCAGGCCATGGACCTGGGCGCCGCGGGCGTCATGGTGGCGCCGGCGGCCGGGCGGCACACCGACGACCAGGTCTACGGCTACTACGCCGCGGTGGCCGAGCGCCTGGGCGCCGGCATCCCCATCTGCCTGCAGGACTTCCCGCAATCGACCGGCGTGCATACCTCGGTGGCCGTCATCCACCGCCTGGTCGACGATTTCCCGCAGGTCGTCATGCTCAAGCACGAAGACTTCCCCGGCATGCGCAAGCTGAGCCAGGTGCGCGCCCGCGGCCAGGCCGAGGGGCGGCGCCGGATCAGCATCCTGGTGGGCAACGGCGGCCTGTTCCTGCCGCAGGAAATGCTGCGCGGCGCCGACGGCGCCATGACCGGCTTCGCCTATCCGGAAATGCTGGTGCAGGTGTGCCGGCTGTTCGCGGCGGGCAAGGCCGAGGCCGCCGAGGATTTGTTCAATCTCTACCTGCCGTTGCTGCGCCACGAGTTCCAGTACGGCATCGGCCTGGCCCTGCGCAAGGAAACGCTGCGCCGGCGCGGCGCCATCCGCAGCGCCTATGTGCGCCAGCCGGGGCCGGCGCTGGACGCCGTCGACCACGCCGAACTGGGCCGGCTGATCGCGCGCCTGGAAGCGCAACTGGGGCGGGCCGCCTAAGCCGACGCCCTCAGTAGCTGCCCGACAGTTTGTCGATGATGGACTGTCGGATATTGTCGATGTGGCGGGTGGTCTCGGCCGAGGCGGCCTGGGCGTCGCCGCGCGCCAGCGCGTCGATCATGGCCATGTGCTCGCCACAGACCGGCTCCATGCGGCGCTCCAGGCGCTTGAGCGAGAACATGCGGGTCTTCTGCCGCAGGTTGGCGATCATGCTGGCCATCAGCTCGTTGCCGCAGTATTCGGAAATCAGCCCGTGCAGCTCGGCGTCCAGGATCTGGTGCAGCGGGTCGGCCGAGTCATCCTGCAGCATCAGCGCCTCGATGCGCGCACGCAGGTCCGCCAGCTGGGCCATCGGCACCTTGCCGGCCGCCCGCCCGGCCGCGTCGGCCTCCAGCAGGCGACGTATATAGAGGGTTTCCATCAGTTCCTGCAAGGTCACCTGGCGCACGAACAGCCGGTTGTTCGACTTGCGCTCCAGCATCTGCTCGCCTTCCAGGCGGTGCATGGCCTCGCGCAGCGGCGTGCGCGACACCCCCAGGCGCTGGGCCAGGGCCCGCTCCTGCACTTGTTCTCCCTGCTTGAGCTCGCGCGACAGGATCAGGTCGACCAGGGCGTCGTAGGCCTGGTTGGCCAGCCCGCGCCCGCCGCTTTCGGTCTCCTGCCCGGATATTTCGATGGGTTGTCCCGTGTTCATGAATTCTGTTTTTGCCTGTTCGAAAGGTGCAGTTTGGCACAGGTTCAGCGCGCCATTCCGCCGCGCGGCACTATTCCACCCCCCGTTTTCGACGTCAATCGGAGCACGTCTCCCCTATGGTCGATCGTGTGTATATTAGTGGTATACCTTATGTACGCATTCTAACCAAAACGCCAGAATGGCGTCTCCCATCCCGGATTTCCCCTTGAACCCGATGTCCCGCGCCGACCTAGATACCCGTCTTTCCGACCGCCTCGCCGCCTCCCGCCCCTCCGCCACCGGGGCCGTCAGCGAACTGGCCCGCCGCCTGGCGGCCGAGGGCCGCTCCGTCATCAGCCTCAGCGAGGGCGAGCTGGACTTCGACACGCCCGCCCACATCCAGCAGGCGGCCATCGACGCCATCAAAGGGGGACAGACCCGTTACACCAGCGTGGGCGGCACGCCGGCCCTGAAGGCGGCGATCGCGCGCAAATTCGCCCGCGACCACCAGCTCGAATACGCGCCGGCCGAGCTCATCGCCGCCACGGGCGCCAAGCAGATCCTCTTCAACGCCCTGCTGGCCACCATCGACCCCGGCGACGAAGCCCTGGTGGTGGCGCCGTTCTGGGTGTCCTATACGGAAATGGCGCGCATCGCCGGCGGCACGCCGGTCGTGATCACCCCCGATGCCGCCAACCAGTTCAAGCTGACGCCCGAACTGCTGGCCGCCCACATCACGCCGCGCACGCGCTGGCTGATCCTCAACGGGCCGTGCAACCCATCCGGCGCGCTGTACAGCCGCGAGGAACTGGCGGCCCTGGCCGAGGTGGTGCGCCAGCATCCGCGCCTGCTGGTCATGTCGGACGATATCTATGAACAACTGGTGTACGAAGGCAAGTTCACCTCCTTCGTCGAGGCGGCGCCGGACATGCGCGAGCGCACGCTGACCATCAACGGCGTATCCAAGACCTACGCCATGACCGGCTGGCGCCTGGGCTACGCCGGCGGGCCGGCGTGGCTGATCAAGGCGCTGGAACTGCTGCAGTCGCAAAGCACCAGCAATCCCAGCTCGATCAGCCAGGCGGCGGCCGCCGCCGCGCTCGACGGCCCGCAGGATTTCCTGCGGGACTGGCGCGCCAGCCTGAGCAGCCGCCGCGACATGGCGCTGTCGGTGCTGCGGGACGCCGCGCCGGTGATGACATTCACCCGTCCGCCGGCCGCCTTCTATCTGTTCGCCGATTGCAGCCACGCCATCGGCATGCTCACGCCCAAGGGCGAGCGCATCGGCGACGATGCGGATTTCGCGCGCTACCTGCTGGAAGAAGCGGGCGTGGCGGCGGTGCCGGGCAGCGCGTTCGGGCTGGCTCCCTACCTGCGCCTGACATTCTGCGTGGCCGAGGCGCGCCTGCGGCAGGCCTGCGAGCGCATCGTCGCGGCCTGCGCCCAGCTGGCCCGTCCAGCATGACTGCCGCCACCGCATCGCGCCCGGCCCGGATCGAACCGGTGGGCGAGCGCTGCGTGCTGATCCGCCTGGGCGAGGGCGTGGACGCCGGCATCAGCCGTACCGTCCACGCGGTCACGGCCCTGCTCGACGCCCATCGGCCGGCGTCCGTGGTCGAGGTCGTGCCCGCCTTCAACAGCGTGGCGGTGCATTACCGCCCGACGGCCTACCCGCGCGAGCTCGGCCTGCCCAGCGCGCAACTGACGCGCGAACTGCAGGCCCTGCTGCGCCACGACCTGCCCGAGCTGGAAGGCGAGAGCCGCGTGGTCGAGATCCCCGCCTGCTACGGCGGCGAGTTCGGGCCCGACCTGGAGGACGTGGCGCGCCAGTGCGGCCTGGGCGTCGAAGAAACCATCGCCCTGCACAGCGGCACGCCGCAGACGCTCTACGCCTTTTTCTTCTCGCCCGGCAATCCCTTCGCCGGACCGCTGGATCCGCGCCTGAACGTCAAGCGCCGCGGCTCGCCGCGCACGCGGGTCGAGGCGGGCTCGGTCGCCATCGCCAACGGCCTGTCGTCGATCTACCAAAGCGCCTCGCCGGGCGGCTGGAATGTGATCGCGCGCACCCCCTGGAACCTGTTCGACGTGCGCCAGCAGCCCCCAACCCGCCTGCGCCTGGGCGACCAGCTGCGCTTCAAGCCCATTACGCCGGAAGAATTCCACGAGCTGCTGGAGCCGCGCCCATGAACACAATGGCCGTGCAACGCCCCGGCATGCTCAGCACGCTGCAGGACACCGGACGCTACGGACACCAGCAATACGGGGTGTCGGTCAATGGCCCGATGGATGAGTGGTCGCACCGCGTGGCCAACGCGCTGGTGGGCAACCCCGAGGACGCCGCCGTCCTGGAATGCACGCTGAACGGGCCGCGCCTGGCGTTCGCCGAGCACACGCTGATCGCCCTGTGCGGCGCCCGCATGCGCGTGACCGCCGACGGCCAGCCGGTGCCGTACGACCGCGCGGTGCTGCTGCGCCGCGGCGTGGTGCTGGACGTGGGCGAGCGCATCGCCGGCGCGCGCCTGTACATCGCCGTGCGCGGCGGCCTGGCGCCCGAGCCCGTGCTGGGCAGCCGCAGCACCAATATCCGCGCCGGCTTCGGCGGCCATGCCGGGCGCGCCCTGCGGCGCGGCGACCGCGTGCCGGTGGGCGCGCAGGCGCGCGGCGAGCCCTTGCTGCCGATCGAACGCCTGATGGTGCAGAGCGCCCTGCCCATGCTGCAGGCCCGCTCCGTCGATATCGCGCCGCCGGCGCCGCCCGCCGGATTGCTGCGCATCGTGGCCGGGCCGCACTGGCCGGCGTTCACCGGGCAGGCGCACGAGCATCTCGCGAACCAGGCCTATGAGGTCACGCCGCAGTCCGACCGCATGGGCCTGCGCCTGCGCGGCCCCGCCCTGGAACTGGCGCAGCCGCTGGAGCTGGTGTCCGAGGCCACGACCTTCGGCACCGTGCAGGTGCCGCCCGACGGCCAGCCCATCGTGCTCATGGCCGACCGCCAGAGCGCCGGCGGCTATCCCAAGATCGCCTACGTCGCCAGCGCGGACCTGCCGGCGCTGGCGCAGGCCATGCCGGGCGAGGCATTGCGCTTTGCCCTCGTCACACAAGCCGAGGCCGAACACGCCTGGCTCGATTCCGAAGACCGGCTGGAGGCGATCCGCGCGCAGGCCGCGCGGGCGCTGCGGCCCTGACCACCATCCGACAGCCTCATCCGCCTGGAGAACGCGACATGCCTTCCATCGATATCAACTGTGACATGGGCGAGAGTTTCGGCCCGTGGGTCATGGGGCAGGACACCGAGCTGATGCCCCACATCACGTCCGCCAACATCGCCTGCGGCTTTCATGCCGGCGACCCCGACGTCATGCTGGCCACGGTACGCGCGGCCATCGCCGCCGACGTGGCGATCGGCGCCCACCCCGGCCTGCCGGACCTGCAGGGGTTCGGCCGCCGCGTGATGGCGGTCACGCCGGACGAGGTCTACGCCCTGACGGTGTACCAGGTCGGCGCGCTGCAGGCCATGGCCCGCTCGCAAGGCGGCCGCCTGCACCACGTCAAGACGCACGGCGCGCTCTACACCCTGACCGCGCGCGACCCGGCGCTGGCCGACGCGGTCGCGCGCGCCGTGGCCGACGTGGACCCCGCGCTGCCCATCTACGTCGCCAATGCCGCGATCGCGCAGGCCACGCGCGAGCGCGGCCTGCGCGCCGTGTACGAAGTCTATGCCGACCGTTCTTACCAGGACGACGGCACGCTGACGCCGCGCTCGCAACCCCACGCCATGATCGAAGACGTCGACCAGGCCATCGCCCAGGTCAAGCGCATGGTCAAGGACGGCGTGGTGCGCGCGCTCTCGGGCAAGGATGTACCCATTACCGCCGACACGCTCTGCATCCATGGCGACCAGCCCGGCGCCGCGCTGTTCGCGCGCCGCATCCGCGCCGCCCTGGAGGCCGAAGGCATAGAAATCCGCACAGTCTGACCCAGCCGTTCTCAAGACAAGAAAGCCGTCCCGCTGCTCAACGCTACTCTCAAGGAGTGACTTGCATGCTCTCTGCTACGCCTTCCGCCACCACGGCCCCCTGCCGTCGCCGCGGCCGCCTGTCCACCCTCGCGCTGGCCGCCATGCTGGCCATCGCGGGCTCCTCGACCGCCCTCGCCCAGACCCGCGGCGGCACGCTGCGCGCCATCGTGCAGCCCGAACCGCCCACGCTGATGCTGGGGCTGAACCAGCAGATCCCCACCCAGTACGTCGCCGGCAAGATCTATGAAAGCCTGCTGACCTGGACCACCGACCTCAAGCCGCAACCCGGCCTGGCGCGCGCCTGGAAGGTCTCGGACGACGGCAAGACCTATACCTTCGACCTGCAGCAGGGCGTGACCTGGCACGACGGCAAGCCGTTCGGCGCCGACGACGTCGTGTTCAGCATCGACAAGTTCCTGCGCGCGGTGCATCCGCGCGCCCGCGTCATCATCGACCAGTTCGTCGACACCGTCACGGCAACCGCACCCGACCAGGTGCAGATCACGCTGAAGTCGCCCTTCCCGCCGTTCCTGAAGGCCTTCGTCAGCGACAACATGCCCATCGTTCCCAAGCACCTGTACGACGGCACGGACTACGCCAGCAACCCGGCCAACCAGAAACCGATCGGCACCGGCCCCTTCATGTTCAAGGAATGGCGCCGCGGCTCGGTCATCGAACTGGAGCGCAACCCCAACTACTGGCAACAGGGCAAGCCGTACCTGGACCGCATCGTGTTCAGCGTGATCCCCGACTCGGCATCGCGCGCCGTGGCGTTCGAGCGCGGCGACGTGCAGGTACTGCGCAGCGGCGACGTCGACAGCGTCGACGTCAAGCGCCTGAAGGCGCTGCCCAACGTGGACTACACCACCAGCGGCTGGGAGATCTTCTCGCAGCAGGCGTACCTGCAGATGAACCAGCGCAAGCCGCCGTTCGACAACGTCAAGGTGCGCCAGGCGGTGATGCACGCGCTGAACCGCAAGTTCATCGTCGACAACATCTTCTTCGGCCTGGGCAAGGTCGCCACCGGCCCGATCTCCTCGACCACGCCCTTCTACAGCGCCGACGTGCCGAAGTACGACTATGACCTGAAGAAGGCGCGCGCGCTGATCAAGGAATCCGGCGTCGACCTGTCCAAGACGCCGGTCAAGATCCTGGCCTATCCGTACGGCGCCACCTGGGACCGCCTGGGCGAGTACACCAAGCAGGCCCTGCAGCAGATCGGCTTCGACGTCGAGATGGACGCCGCCGACGCCGGCACCTGGTCCAAGCGCGTCTCCGACGCCGATTTCGACCTGACCTTCAGCTTCACGTCGCAGTACGGCGACCCGGCGCTGGGCGTGTCGCGCCTGTACGTGGCGCGCAACATCGTCAAGGGCTCGGCCTTCGTCAACAACCAGGGCTACAGGAACGCCGAAGCCGACGCGCTTTGGGACGAGGCGGCCACCGCCACCTCCGACGAGCAGCGCGCCGCGGCCTACGCCAAGCTGCAGAAGATCCTGGTCGACGAGGTGGCCAACGGCTACCTGTTCGAGATCGAGAATCCCACGCTGTCCCGATCCAACGTGCACAACCTGGTGACCACGGCCATCGGCCTGAACGACACCTTCGCCAACGTGTACATCGATAAGTAAGACGCATGCCGCCGGGGCCCGCCCCGGCGGCGGCCCCGCCTTGTCCCGCTTTGGAGCCGACTCTTTGAAGACCCTGTCGTATTTTGCCTCGCGGCTGAGTAAAGCCGTGCTCGTCGTGCTCGGCGTCGTAATCCTGAATTTCCTGTTGATCCGCATGGCGCCGGGCGACCCCGCCGCCGTGCTGGCCGGCGAGGCGGGCTCTTCCGACCCCGCCTACGTGGAGCAGTTGCGGCGCGAGTTCGGCCTGGACCAGCCCGTGTACGTGCAGCTGGGCACCTACCTCAAAGGCATCGTCCAGCTCGACCTGGGCTATTCGTACCGCGAACGCCTGCCCGTGCTGGACCTGATCCTGGACCGCCTGCCCGCCACCTTGCTGCTGATGGTGTGCGCCTTCATCTTCTCCGTCACGCTGGGCATATTGACCGGCGTGATCGCCGCGCGCGCCCGCTACGAGGGCAAGCGGAAATGGCTCGACAGCGCCATCATGAGCGGCGCGCTATTGATCTACGCCACGCCGCAGTTCTGGCTGGCGCTGCTGGCGGTGATCTTCTTCTCGCTGACCCTGGGATGGTTGCCGCCCTTCGGCATGGAGACCGTGGGCTCGACGCTTACCGGCTGGGCGCGGGTCGGCGACATCGCCCAGCACCTGATCCTGCCTACCGTTTCGCTGGGGTGCTTCTTCATGGCGATCTACGCCCGCCTGACACGCGCCTCGATGCTGGAAGTGCTGGGCATGGACTTCATCAAGACCGCGCGCGCCAAGGGCGTGCCGGTGCCGCAGATCATCCGCCGCCACGCGCTGCGCAACGCGCTGCTGCCGGTCATCACCTTCGCGGGCATCCAGCTTGGCCAGATGGCGGGCGGCGCGGTGCTCACCGAAACGGTGTTCGGCTGGCCCGGCATCGGCCGCCTGATGTTCGACGCCCTGGTGCAACGCGACTACCAGCTGCTGCTGGGCGTGTTCCTGATCACCTCGACCATGGTGGTGGTCTTCAACCTGATCACCGACCTGATCTACCGATTCATCGACCCCCGCATCCAGGGAAGCTGATCCATGAAAGCCTTTTTGAAAAGATTCTGCGCCAACCGCGGCGCGGCGGCCGGCCTCGCCGTCCTGCTGGCCGTGATCGCGGCCGGCGCGCTGGCGCCCCTGCTGTACGAGGAGTCCCCGTGGATGATGGTGGGCCCGCCGCTGCTGGCGCCTTTCAGCGACCCCGCCTTCCCGCTGGGCACCGACATGCTGGGCCGCGACATCGCCGCCGGCCTGATCTACGGCGCGCGCGTCTCGCTGCTGATCGGCGTGATCTCCACCGCCGTGGCCGTGTTCATCGGCATCCTGGTGGGCGCGCTCAGCGGCTACTTCGGCGGCCGGCTGGACGATTTCCTGATGCGCATGACGGAGTTCTTCCAGACCATTCCGCAACTGGCCATGGCCATGGTGCTGGTGGCGATCTTCAAGCCCAACCTGGTGTCCATCGTCGGCGCCATCGCCATGGTGTCGTGGCCGCCGGTGGCGCGCCTGGTCCGCTCGGAGTTCATGACGCTGCGCACCCGCGAGTTCGTGCAGGCCGCGGTGGTGATCGGCCAACGTCCCGGCCGCATCATCCTCACGCAGATCCTGCCCAACGCCGCCTCGCCCATCATCGTCACGGCCTCGCTGATGACCGCCACCTCGATCCTGACCGAGTCGGCGCTGTCCTTCCTGGGGCTGGGCGACCGCAACCTGATGAGCTGGGGCTTCATGATCGGCGCGGCCCGCACGATGCTGCGCGAAGCGCCCATGATGAGCATGTGGCCGGGGTTGGCCATCATGCTGACCGTACTGGCCATCAACCTGATCGGCGAAGGCCTGAACGACGCCCTCAACCCGCAACTTCGCAAGCGTGGAGCATGACCCCGTGACAGCCACCAATACAGCCTCGTCCGCCGCGCCGCTGCTTTCCATCCGGGACCTCAGCATCGCGCTGCCCGCCGGCGGCGACCGGCCCTACGCGGTGCGCAATATCTCGTTCGATATCAACGCGGGGGAAATCCTCTGCATCGTCGGCGAGTCCGGTTCGGGCAAATCCATGAGCGCCAACGCCATCATGGGCCTGCTGCCGCACTACCTGCGTCCCGAGGGCGGGCGCATCCTGTTCGACGGCCGCGACCTGCTCTCGCTGGACGAATCCACGCTGCGCGGCATGCGCGGGCGCGACATGGCCATGATCTTCCAGGAACCGCTGTCGGCGCTGAACCCGCTGCTGACCGTCGGCGAGCAGATCGAGGAAGTCATGCGCGTGCACAACGCCTATCCGGAGCAGGAGCGCGCGCAGCGCGTGCTCGACGTGCTGGAGTTCGTCGGCCTGCCCGAGCCCCGGCTGATCCGCCACGCCTGGCCTTTCCGCCTGTCCGGCGGCCAGCGCCAGCGCGTCATGATCGCCATGGCGCTGGTGCTCGAGCCCCGGCTGCTGATCGCCGACGAGCCCACCACCGCGCTGGACGTCACGACCCAGGCGCAGATTCTCGAACTGATCGCCCGCATCCAGCGCCAGAAAGGCATGGGCGTGATGTTCGTCACCCACGACTTCGGCGTGGTGGCCGAGATCGCCGACCGCGTGGCGGTGATGGAAAAGGGCATCCTGGTCGAAGAAGGCACCGCGGACCAGGTGCTCAACCGGCCGCGCCACCCCTACACGCAGCGGCTGATCGCCGCGGTGCCCACCCAGCGCACCGGCGGCGACGCAGGCCAGGCCGAAGCGTTCAGCCCGGTGCTGCACGTGCGCAACCTGAAGAAAACCTACGCCGCCGCCGGCGGGCTGTTCCACAAGAAACGCGTCGTGCATGCCGTCGATGACGTCAGCTTCACCGTGGGGCGCGGCCAGACGGTCGGCATCGTGGGCGAATCGGGCTCGGGCAAATCCACCATCGGCAAGTGCCTGCTCAAGCTGATCGATATCGACGGCGGCCAGATGCTGTTCGAAGGCCAGGACATCGCGCCCCTGACCGAGGCGCAGTTCCGGCCGCAGCGGCGCAAGGTCCAGATGATCTTCCAGGATCCGTTCGCCTCGCTCAACCCGCGCCATACGGTGGGCCGCATCCTGTGCGACGGCCCCATGGCGGGCGGCGCGTCGCGCCGGCAGGCCGAGACGCGCGCGCGCGAATTGCTCACGCTGGTCGAACTGGACCCGTCCGCCTTCGACCGCTATCCCGGCGAATTCTCTGGCGGCCAGCGCCAGCGCATCGGCATCGCGCGCGCGCTGGCCATGGACCCGCAGCTCATCGTGGCCGACGAATCGGTCTCGGCGCTGGACGTATCGGTGCAGGCCCAGGTGCTCAAGCTGCTGCGCGAAGTCCAGCAGCGCCTGCAGCTGGCGCTCATCTTCATCACGCACGACCTGCGCGTGGCTTCGCAGATCTGCGACCACCTGCTGGTCATGCATCGCGGCAAGGTGGTCGAGCAGGGGCCGCCCACGCAGATCTTCGACAATCCGCAGGATCCCTATACGCGCCAGCTGATCGCCGCCATGCCCGGGCGCGACTGGGACCCCGCCGCCGCCGCGCTCGCGCCGGCCGCCGACGCACCCGCCCCGTGCCCGCAACCATGCTGATCGAACCCGACATCGACCTGGCCGAGACGCTGTTCGCGCGCCTGCGCGCGCAGGGCAGCGATGGCGTGGGCATCACGCGCGACACCTACGGCGCGGGCGAGCAGCGCGCCCATGACCTGGTCGCCGCCACCGCGCGCGAGCTGGGCCTGGAGGTCGCGCGCGACGCCGCGCTCAACCTGTATGTCACCCTGCCCGGCGAGCGCCGCGACGAACCCGTCGTCATGACCGGCTCGCACCTGGATTCGGTGCCGCGCGGCGGCAACTACGACGGCGCCGCCGGCGTGGTGGCCGGCATGGCCGTGCTGGCCGGCTGGGTCCGCGCCGGCGCGCGGCCCCGCCGCGACGTGGTGGTGATGGGCATCCGGGCCGAGGAAAGCGCCTGGTTTCCGGTTTCGTACGTCGGCAGCAAGGCGGCCTTCGGCCTGCTCGACGCCCAGGCCCTGCAATGCCGCCGCGCCGATACGCAGCGCACCCTGGCCGAGCACATCGCCGAGCACGGCGGGCAGCCCGAACAAGTGGCTGGCGGCCAGGCCCGGCTGCGCGCGCAGGCCATCGACAGCTTCCTCGAACTGCACATCGAGCAGGGCCCCGTGCTGATCGAGGGCGGCCACGCGCTGGGCATCGTGACCGGCATCTGCGGCAGCCGGCGCTATCGGCACGCGCGCGTGGCCGGCCGCTACGCGCACTCGGGCGCCACCCCGCGCGCCCACCGCCAGGACGCCGTGGTGGCGCTGGCGGCGC
The DNA here is from genome assembly GCF_002119705.1 of Bordetella genomosp. 6. Taxonomy (NCBI): domain Bacteria; kingdom Pseudomonadati; phylum Pseudomonadota; class Betaproteobacteria; order Burkholderiales; family Alcaligenaceae; genus Bordetella; species Bordetella genomosp. 6. Next base: position 264,832 of record NZ_CP021107.1, on the reverse strand, counting down.
TCATCGACCGCCTGCAACAGGTCTGGCGCCAGATGGAGGCCGACGGCCACGAGCTGACCCTGACCTTCGGCCAGGTCTATACCGACGCCCGGCAGGCCGACTTCAGCAAAGTGCCCGGCCTGGCCAGCTTCTCGGTCGATATCCGTTCGCGCAGCGTCGAAACCCTGCGCCGCATGGACGCGCACATCCAGGAAACCGCCCGCGGAATCGAGCACAGCCATGGCGTGCGCTTCGACTGGGGGCCGGTCTCCGGCAGCCAGGCCGCCGTCATGGACGCGACGCTGCGCCAGGCCCTGGACGAGGCGGCGCGCGCCATCGGCGTCGCGCCGCGCGCGCTGCCCAGCGGCGCCGGCCACGACTCGGCCATGTTCGCCAACCAGGGCATTCCCACCGCCATGCTGTTCGTGCGCAACGCGCACGGCAGCCACAACCCCGAAGAGGCCATGGACATGGCCGATTTCGCCGCCGGCACGCGCACGCTGGGCCGCGTACTCGCCGCCCGCGCCGGGCTGGCCGGCGCGCCCGCCGATGCCCGCGGCAACACAGGAGACTCCCCTTCATGCCAACCTGCGTAATCGCCCAACCCGTACACCCCGTGGGGCCGCAGCTGCTGCGCGCCGCGGGCATCACGGTCGTCGAACCGGCCAGCCCCGGCCTGGACGCCCTGCGCCAGGTCATCGCCGGCGCCGACGCGGTGCTGGTGCGCGACCAGTTGCCGGCCGACCTGATCGACATGGCGCCGCGGCTGAGCGTGATCGCCAACCATGGCACCGGCACCGACAAGATCGCCGTGGCGCATGCCGATGCGCTGGGGATCCCGGTGGTCTATACGCCGGACGCCAACGTGCGCTCGGTGGCCGAGCACGCGCTCATGCTGATGCTGGTCACCGCGCGCCAGGCCGTGCAGGCCGACGCCGCCACCCGCAAGGGCCACTGGGGGTTCAAGTACGAGCAACCCATGTATTCGCTGTACGGCAAGACCCTGGGCGTCGTCGGCCTGGGCCGCACTGGCCGCCTGCTGTGCGAGATGGCCGTGCCGGCCCTGGGCATGCAGGCGCTGGTCTGGTCGCCCAGCCTGCCGGCCGGCGAGGCGCTGCCGCCCGGCGCGCGACGCGTCGACACCCTGCGGGAACTGCTGCGCGAAGCCGACGTGGTGTCGCTGCACCGCCCGCTGCGCCCGGACACGCGCCATACGCTGGACGCCGCCACCCTGGCCTGCATGAAGCCCGGCGCCCTCGTCATCAATACCTCGCGCGGCGGCCTCATCGACGAGGCGGCCCTGGCCGATGCGCTGCGCGACGGCCGCCTGGCCGGCGCCGGCCTGGACGTGTTCGAGACCGAGCCGCTGCCGGCCGGTTCGCGCGTGGCCGGCCTGCCCAACGCGGTGCTGACGCCGCACGTGGCCGGCTCGACCCAGGAGGCCTTGCACGCCACCGCCAGCCAGTGCGCCGAACAGATCATCGCGGTGCTGGCCGGCCGCCGGCCGCCGCACCTGGTCAAGCCTTCCGTCTGGGAGCGCCGCCGCGCGCCCGTCACCCCGGAGCAATAGCCATGAATCCTCCCATCGTCACGCTCGAATCGGGCACCATTCCCCTGCTCGTCTCCATTCCGCACGGCGGCGAATGCCTGCCCGAGGAATTCGCCCGCCGCATGACGCCGGCGGCGCGCAAGATCGCCGACACCGACTGGCACCTGTCGCGCCTGTACGACTTCGCGCGCGCCATGGGCGCCTCGATACTGCGCGCCAACTACTCGCGCTACGTCATCGACGTCAACCGCCCCAGCGATGGCGCCGCCCTGTATCCGGGCCAGACCACCACCACGCTGTGCCCGGTCACCAGTTTTCACGACGAGCCGCTGTACCTCGACCCGGCCGACCAGCCCGACGCCGCCGAGACCGCGCGGCGCGTCGACACGTACTGGCGTCCCTACCACGACGCCATGCGGGCGGAGCTGGACCGCATGCGCGGCCTGCATCCGCATGTGCTGCTGTGGGAAGCGCATTCGATCGCCAGCGTGCTGCCCTATCTGTTCGAGGGCCGGCTGCCCGACCTCAATATCGGCACCTTCAGCGGCGCGGCCTGCGCGCCGGCCCTGCGCAAGGCCGCGATCGCCGTGGCTGGCGCAAGCCCCTTCGACTGGGTGGTCGACGACCGCTTCAAGGGCGGCTACATCACCCGCCACTATGGCCAGCCAGGCCAGGGCGTGCACGCGGTGCAGCTGGAGATGACCCAGCGCCTGTACATGGACGAGACCGAACCGTTCGCCTACCGCGCAGACCTGGCCGAGCGCGTGCTGCCCACGCTGCGCGACATGGTGGCCAGCACGCTGGCCGCGCTGGCGCAGGTCCGCTGACCGGAGCGCGACGACGATGGACCTGGAAGAAATCCGCGCCTACGCGCGCCAGCTGCGCCGCCACGGCGTCGACGCCCTGGAACTGCGGGAAGACGACCGCTTGCTGCACATCCGCGTGGAACGCCAGCCGGCCGCCGCGCCGCCGGACCAACCCGCCGCGGCCGGCGCGCCCGACGCCGGCCTGGTCACGATACGCTCGGCGGGCCTGGGCCTGTTCCAGCCCGCCGGCCCCGAGACCGGGCAGGCCGCCGTCGCGCCCGGCGCCGCGGTGCGGCGGGGCCAGTTGCTGGCCCGGCTCGAACTGGAGCCGGGCGCCACGGAAGTCGCCGCACCCGCCGACGGCGTGATCGTCGCCGTACTGGCCGATGCCGGCCAGCGTGTCGATTACGGCATGCCCCTGTTCCACTTGCAGCCCACGGGTGAGTCATGAGCGAGAAATCCCGCCTGGTCCACGACCTGATCGTCCTGGCCGCCGAAGAACGCATCGCCGAACTCGTGGTCAGCGAGGCCGGCCGCACCATCCGCGTGCTGCGCGACGCCACGCCCGGCCAGCCGCCCGCCGACGAATCGGCGCCGGCCGGCAGCCCGGCGCAGCCCAGCCCGGCCGCCGCCGGCGAGTACACCATCACCGCGCCGCTGACCGGCACGTTCTACCGCGCCGCGCGGCCCGGCGCGCAGCCCCTGGCTGCGCCCGGCGACCGCCTGGCCGCGCACGCCCCGGCATGCGTGATCGAAGCCATGAAGATGATGACCGAAGTCAGCGTCGAGCGCGCCGGCGCCGTGCTGCGCGTGCTGTGCGAAGACGGCCAGGCCGTCGAACAGGGCCAGCCCTTGCTGGTCATCCAACCCGACGAGCCGCGCCATGTTCCGTAAAGTCCTCATCAGCAACCGCGGCGAGATCGCCCAGCGCATCCAGCGCGCCTGCCATCAGCTCGGCATCCAGACCGTGGTGGTGTACTCCGAGGCCGACCGCGATGCCGCCTATGTACGCCACGCCGACGACGCGCTGTGCATCGGGCCGGCGCCGTCGGCGCGCAGCTACCTGCAGGCGTCGGCCATCATCGGCGCCGCGCGCCTTACCGGCGCCGACGCCATCCATCCCGGCTACGGCTTCCTGAGCGAGAACGCCGCTTTCGCCGAGGCCGTGGACGCCGCCGGGCTGGCCTTCATCGGGCCGACGGCGGCCGCCATCCGCACCATGGGCGACAAGGTCCAGGCCAAGCGGGCCATGCAGCAGTCCGGCGTGCCCTGCGTGCCGGGTTCGGAAGGCGTACTGCCCGACGACCCCGACGCCATCGCCGCACAGGCGCGCGCCATCGGCTTTCCGTTGATCGTCAAGGCGGCCGGCGGCGGCGGCGGACGCGGCATGCGGGTGGTTGAGCACGAAGCCGCGCTGCACGGCGCGGTGCAGACCACGCGCGCCGAGGCGCTGGCCGCCTTCGGCAATCCCGATCTCTACATGGAGCGCTTCCTGCAGCGTCCGCGCCACATCGAGATCCAGGTGCTGGCCGACCATCACGGCAACGCCGTCTGGCTGGGCGAGCGCGATTGCTCGATGCAGCGCCGCCACCAGAAGATCCTCGAAGAATCGCCCGCGCCGGGGCTGGACCCCGCCGCCGTCGAGGCGATCGGACAGCGCTGCGCCCACGCCTGCCGCGCAATCGGCTATCGTGGCGCGGGCACTTTCGAATTCCTGTACGAGGACGGCCAGTTCTATTTCATCGAAATGAATACGCGGCTGCAAGTGGAACATCCCATCACCGAGCTGACCACCGGCATCGACATCGTGCAGGCGCAGATCCGCATCGCCGCCGGCGAGCCGCTGCCGTGGACCCAGGAGCAGGTGCGCCGCAGCGGCCACGCCATCGAATGCCGCATCAATGCCGAGAACCCCGCCACCTTCATGCCTTCGCCGGGCCGCATCGCCCAATGGCAACCGCCCGGCGGGCCGGGCGTGCGCGTCGATTCGCACGCCTACGCCGGCTACGTGGTGCCGGCACACTACGACTCGATGATAGGCAAGTTCATCGCCTTCGGCGACGATCGCGAACAGGCCCTGGCGCGCATGCGCGTGGCCCTGCGCGAGGCGGTCGTCGAAGGCATAGACACCAATATTCCCCTGCACCGGGACTTGCTGGCCGACCCGGTGTTCTGCGAGGGCGGCGCCGGCATCCACTACCTGGAAGACTGGATCGCCAGCCGGCAACGGCAAGGCGGCACGGTCTGAGCACAACGCTTCGTGGCACCGCCACACCACTGACAAAGGAACCCACATGACCCCGATCGAAGCCAAGTTCGCCCGCCTGTCCACCGACCACGCGCCCGGCCAGGAAGTGCGCCAGGGCAACGCCGGCCTCGAGGGCCTGCTGCGCGGCGACACCCTGCCCGGCACCCCGGTCGACTTCTCCCACGGCGACGTCAACACCAGCGCCTTCGCCCCCACACCCGGCTCGCTGCAGCAATTCGTCCAAGGCGTCGAGCGCGGCGGCGAACAGGCCTATACCGAATACCGCGGCGCCGCCGAACTGCGCGAACGCGTGGCCGCCCACCTGGCCCAGTTCACCGGCGCGCCCGTCAGCGGCGCCAACGAACTGATCATCACCCCGGGCACCCAGGGCGCCCTGTTCCTGGCCATCGCCTCCTCGGTCACCGCCGGCGACAAGGTCGCCATCGTGCGCCCGGACTACTTCGCCAACCGCAAACTGGTCGAATTCCTCGGCGGCGAAATCGTCCCCGTCGACATGCGCCACCTCGAACGCGACAGCGGCGCCGGACTGGACCTCGACCAGCTCGAAGCCGCCTTCAAGGCCGGCGTGCGCACCTTCCTGTTCTCCAACCCCAACAACCCCGCCGGCGTGGTCTACTCGCCCGAGGAAATCGCCCGGATCGCCGACCTCGCCCGCCGCTACGACGCCACCCTCATCGTCGACCAGCTCTACTCGCGCCTGCTCTACGCCGGCACCCGCTACACCCACCTGCGCGCCCTGCCCCAGGCCCCGGCCAACGTCATCACCATCATGGGACCATCCAAGACCGAATCGCTCAGCGGCTACCGCCTGGGCGTGGCCTTCGGCCCCGCACACCTGATCGACCGCATGGAAAAACTGCAGGCCATCGTCTCGCTGCGCGCCCCCGGCTACTGCCAGGCAGTGCTGCGAACCTGGTTCGAGGAGCCCGCCGGCTGGATGGACGAACGCATCGCCGCCCACCAGGCCATCCGCGACGACCTGATCCGCGTCCTGCGCGGCGTGCCCGGCGTGGCCGTGCGCGCGCCCGAGGCCGGCAGCTACCTGTTCCCCCGCCTGCCCGCGCTGGCCGTATCGCTGCACGATTTCGTGCGCATCCTGCGCGCCCAGGCCGGCGTCACCGTCACCCCGGGCACCGAATTCAGCCCCCACGCCGACGACAGCATCCGCCTGAACTTCTCGCAGAACCACGCCGCCGCCGTGCAGGCCATCGAGCGCACCGCGCAACTCATCGAGCGCTACCGCGCCTGACCCGGGAGGACATCCATGACGATCCAAGCCTACGCCAGCGACCTGACGCCGCCGCCGGCGGGCACCTACAGCGTGGCCGTGCGGGCGGGCAACCTCGTGTTCCTGGCCGGACAGACCCCGCGCGACCGCGACAACGTGCGCCATGGCGACAAGCCCTTCGCCGACCAGGCCCGCATGGCGCTGGACAACCTCGAAGCCGCGGCCAACGCGGCCGGGCTGTCGCTCAAGCATGCCGTGCGGGTCGGCGTATTCCTGACCGACCCGGCCGACGCAAAGGCCTTCGACGCGATCTACGCCGGCTACGTCGGTTCGCCCCCGCCGGCCCGCACCCTGACGCAGTCCAACCTGCCCGGCTTCGCCATCGAAGTCGACGCGGTGCTGCTGGCGCCCGACGCCTAGCCGCGCCCGCGGCGGCGCCCGGCCGGGCCCGCCGCGCGGCGGCCTGCGAGGCATGGCTGGATTAGAATCCTCTGGTCCCGCCATTACGGAAGCATCATGAACACTCCGGTCCGCCTCACCCAGTACAGCCACGGCGCCGGCTGCGGCTGCAAGATCTCCCCCAAGGTGCTGGAAATCATCCTGGCCGGCAGCGGCGCGCAGAACCTCGACCCCCGGCTGTGGGTCGGCAACGCCTCGCGCGACGACGCCGCGGTCTATGCCCTGGACGAACAGCGCGGCGTCGTGTCGACCACCGATTTCTTCATGCCCATCGTCGACGATCCGTTCGACTTCGGCCGCATCGCCGCCACCAACGCCATCAGCGACATCTACGCCATGGGCGGCGATCCGCTGCTGGCCATCGCCATCCTGGGCTGGCCGGTCAACGTGCTGCCGCCCGAGGTCGCGCGCGAAGTGGTGCGCGGCGGCCGCGCGGCCTGCGACGAGGCCGGCATCGCCCTGGCCGGCGGGCACTCCATCGACGCTCCCGAGCCGATCTTCGGACTGGCGGTGACCGGCGTCGTGGACAAGGCCCGTCTCAAGCGCAACGACACCGGCACCGCCGGCTGCCGCCTGTACCTGACCAAGCCGCTGGGCATCGGCATCCTGACGACCGCCGAGAAGAAATCGCGCCTGCGTCCCGAGGACGCCAACCTGGCGCGCGACTGGATGTGCACCCTGAACAAGCCCGGCAGCCGCTTCGGCGCCCTGGCCGGCGTCAAGGCCATGACCGACGTCACCGGCTTCGGCCTGCTGGGCCACCTGGTCGAGATGGCCGACGGCAGCGGCGTGAGCGCGCGCATCGAATACGCCAAGGTACCGCGCCTGCCCGGCGTCGAGCACTATCTAGCCGAGGGCTGCGTGCCCGGCGGCACCGGCCGCAACTTCGACAGCTATGGCGCGCGCATCGCACCTCTGCCGCAGGATCGCATCGACCTGCTGTGCGACCCCCAGACCAGCGGCGGCCTGCTGGTGGCGGTAGAGCCGGCCGGCGAAGCCGAGTTCCTGGCGGTCGCGGGCGAGTTGGGCCTGCGCCTGGAACCGATCGGCGAACTGGTCGAGCAGCGCCCTCACGCCGTCGAAGTGCTCTGATGCGCGCGGACACGCGCGATTTCCGCGCGCTCTTCCTGGGCGATACGCCCCTGCTCGACACCCGCGCGCCGGTCGAGTTCGCCAAGGGCGCCTTTCCCGGCGCGGTCAACCTGCCGCTGATGAGCGACGCCGAACGGCACAAGGTCGGGCTCTGCTACAAGCAGCAGGGGCAGGACGCCGCCATCGCGCTGGGCCATCGCCTGGTCAGCGGCGCGGTCAAGGCCGAGCGCGTCGCCGCCTGGGCGGCGTTCGCGCAAGCCCACCCCGACGGCTACCTGTATTGCTTTCGCGGCGGGCTGCGCTCGCAGATCAGCCAGGCCTGGCTCAGGGAAGAAGCCGGCATCGCGTACCCGCGCGTCATCGGCGGCTACAAGGCCATGCGCGGCTTCCTGCTGGAAACCATCGAGCAGGCCATTGCCGAATGCGGCTTCGTGGTGCTGGGCGGCATGACCGGCACCGGCAAGACCGACGTGCTGCGCCAGCTCGACCATGGCCTGGACCTCGAAGCGCACGCCCATCACCGCGGCTCCAGCTTCGGCAAGCACGCCACCGGCCAGCCGGCGCAGATCGACTTCGACAACAGCCTGGCCATCGACATCCTGAAAAAACGCGCCGCCGGCTGCCGGCAGTTCGTGGTGGAGGACGAAAGCCAGGCCATCGGCAGCTGCAGCCTGCCGTTCGGCCTGTACCAGGGCATGCAGCGCTACCCCGTGGTCTGGCTGGAAGACACGCAGCCCGGCCGCGTGCAGCGCATCCTGCGCGACTACGTCATCGACCTGTGCGGCGAGTTCATCGCCCTGCATGGCGAGCAGGACGGCTTCGGCCTGTACGCCGCGCGGCTGCGCCAGAGCCTGGACAACATCGCCCGGCGCCTGGGCGGCGAACGCCACCGGCGGCTGGCCGCGCTCATGGACGAAGCCCTGGCCCGACAGGCCGGCGACGGCAGCGTCGACGCCCACCGCGCCTGGATCGAACCGCTGCTGACCGAGTACTACGATCCCATGTACGCGTACCAGCGCCAGGCCAAGGCGGCGCGCATCATCTTTACCGGCAACCACCAGGAAGTGCTGGACTATCTGCGCGGATCGGGCCATCCGTCCCCATAGCCAGCCGCGCCGCCCAACGCGGCGCCGATCCGTTGCACAATAGCCCTGATACCATGGCCGCGCCGGCCTGGCCGCAATCCGCCCGATGGTGCATGACATGAGCCCTCAAGGCACTTCCATGGCGACGGGACGCGCCGTCGTCGCGCCGTATTGCGTCGGCGCCCTGGATTCGCCCCTGATGAGCGCCGCGCGCTTTACGCGGCGCGGCGACGCGCCCGGCGCGCCGGTGGTGGCGATCCCGCAGGGCGCCGCCTATTCGATCGTCTGCCAGCTGGAGGATTTCGCCTCGCACAAGCTGTGGTGCGACGGCAGGCTGGTGCATACCGGCGGCCACGCCCGCCACGTCATGGCGCTGACCGACCTGCGGCGCCGCTACGCCTGCCAGCACCTTTCGGGCTTCGACAACGTCCGCCTGCGCTTCGGCTGCGACGCCTTCGAACAGCTGGCCGACGAGATGTTCGGCGGCAAGGCCTCGGACCTGCGGCTGGTGCAAGGCGCTGCGGACGCCACGGTCCATGGCCTGGTGCAGGCGCTGCTGCCGTACCTGGCCCGGCACGAACAAGGCGACGAGCTGTTCATCGAACACGTCGCGCTGGCCATGGCGGCGCACATCATGCGCCGCTACGGCAGGCGCGAGGCCGAGCTGGAACGCAGCAGGCCGGCCGGCCCCTGCGTCGAGCGCCAGATGGCCCGCGCCAAGGAATACATGATCGCGTACATGGCGCGCGACTTCACCCTGGCCGATGTGGCCGCGCATTGCGGCATGTCGCGCTCGGTATTCGCGCGCGCGTTCAAGAGCCACACGCGGTCCACCCCGTTCGAATGGATTCGCGCGCAACGCGTGGAGCATGCCAAGCACCTGCTGGCCCGCTCGGACGCGCTCCTGGTGGACATCTCGACCGAATGCGGCTTCTCCGACCAGAGCCACTTCTCGCGCGTCTTCACGCAGCTGGTGGGCGTGGGCCCGCGCGCCTGGCGCGCGCAGGGCGGCAAGTAGCGCCCGCGCTGCAGGCCCGCCGCCCAGGCGGGGACGCGCATACAAATTGGCGGTACTGCCGTTCTATCCCGGCTCCGCGCTCTATCGGAAAGTACGCACTATCCGATTCTGTTGCGGGAGCCCGGTATGTACTTGATCTCACTGGCGGTTGGCATTCTCGTCGGCATCATCTACGGACTGCTCAACGTGCGCTCGCCGGCGCCGCCCGCGATCGCGCTGCTCGGCCTGCTCGGCATGCTGATCGGCGAGCAGGTCGTGCCGCTGACCAAGCGCGTCATCCACGGCGAAGGCATCTCGGTGTCCTGGTTCGCCAGCGAATGCGCGCCCAAGATCACCGGCGTGGCGCCCAAGGACGGCGGCGCCCCCGACAAGGGCGATCCGCCCCCATCAGCCTGACCCCGCCTGCCCCCGTTTCCCCGCCGCGCGGCGGGCCGGCGCGCGCGCCGCGCCCTCCCGCGCACTGCCCCGCTTGCACAACGCCCGACCAAGGAGCTTGCCATGTCCAACGTGAAACTCGAACTGCTGACGCCGCGAAATTCGCAAATCATTTTCATCGACCACCAGCCGCAGATGGCCTTTGGCGTGCAATCGATGGACCGCCAGGCGCTCAAGAACAACACCGTGGCGCTGGCCAAGGCCGCCAAGGCATTCGGCATCCCGGCCGTCATCACCACCGTCGAGACGAACAGTTTCTCGGGCCACACCTATCCCGAGCTGCTGGACGTCTTCCCGGACATGAAGCTGCTCGAGCGCACTTCGATGAACTCGTGGGACGACCAGAAGGTGCGCGATGCGCTCAAGGCCAACGGCCGCCGCAAGGTGGTGGTCTCGGGGCTGTGGACCGAGGTCTGCAACAACAGCTTCGCGCTCGAAGCCATGGACCAGGGCGGCTACGAGATCTACATGGTGGCCGACGCCTCGGGCGGCACCTCGGTGCAGGCGCACGACTACGCCATGCAGCGCATGGTCCAGGCCGGCGTCGTGCCGGTCACCTGGCAGCAGGTCATGCTGGAATGGCAGCGCGACTGGGCGCTGCGCGACACCTACGACGCGGTCATGGACATCGTCAAGGAGCACTCCGGCGCCTATGGCATGGGAGTGGACTATGCCTATACGATGGTGCACAAGGCCGCCGAACGCACCGCCAGCCCGCATCCGGTGCTCGAACCCGTGCCCGCGCAACAGGCCTGACCGCCCCCGCCACATGGCGCCTGCTCCCGACGGGAAGCCGGGCCCGCATGGCGGGCCGGCCGCGCCGGCACGCCACCGACAGGGGACTTTCATGACGGACGCAAGCCAAGCACAGCCGGCGCAGGAGAAGGGGCCTTCGCCGTTCGCCTCCCGATCCTTTACGATCCTGTGGATCGCCACCGTGCTCTCGAACATCGGCACCTGGATGCACGACGTGGGCGCCGGCTGGCTGATGACCTCGCTGTCGCCCTCGCCCATGTTCGTGGCCCTGGTGCAGACGGCGACCACGCTGCCGGTCTTCCTGCTTTCACTGCCGGCCGGCGCGTTGGCCGACATCCTGGATCGCCGGCGCCTGCTGCTGGTGGTGCAGCTGTCGCTGGCCGTGGTCGCCGGCGCGCTGGGCCTGCTGGTGTGGACCGGCCTGGCCACGCCCTGGGCCCTGCTGCTGTTCACCCTGGCCATGGGCACCGGCGCGGCGCTGACGGCCCCCGCCTGGCAGGCCATCGTGCCCAGCCTGGTGCCGCGCGCGGCGCTGCAGCAGGCGGTGGCGGTCAACAGCGTGGGCATCAACATCAGCCGCGCCATCGGTCCGGCGCTGGCTGGCTTCATCATCACTGCGCTCAGCGTGGCCGTGCCTTTCCTGGTCAATGCGCTGAGCTACCTGATCGTGGTCGGCGTGCTGCTGTGGTGGCGGCCGACGGCGGCGGCCGAGCGCCGCCTGCCGCCCGAACAGCTGTGGGGCGCCATGGCCGCGGGCCTGCGCTATGCGCGCCACAGCACGCACCTGAAATCGACGCTGGTGCGCGCGGTGGCGTTCTTCGTGTTCGCCAGCGCCTATTGGTCGCTGCTGCCGCTGATCGCGCGCCGCGTGCTCGGCGGCGACGCCCAGCTGTACGGCATCATCCTGGGCTGCGTCGGCGTGGGCGCGGTGCTCGGGGCGCTCGTCATGCCCAAGCTGCGCAAGTCATGCGGTCCCGACCGTATGGTCATGCTGGGCACCTGCGGCACCGCCCTGACCCTGGCGGTATTCGCCGTGGTGCCGCATCCCGTGGCCGCGGCCGCCATCAGCCTGCTGGGCGGCGCATCGTGGATCGCCGTGCTCACCTCCCTGAACGTCTCGGCCCAGGTCGCCCTGCCGGATTGGGTGCGCGCGCGCGGCCTGTCCATCTTCGTCACGGTGTTCTTCGGCTCGATGAGCGCCGGCAGCCTGATCTGGGGCCAGGCGGCGTCGGCCCTGGGCATCCCGGCCGCCTTGCTGATCGCCGCGGCAGGCGCGCTGCTGGCCATCCCGCTGACCTGGCGCTGGAAACTGCAGACCGGCGGCGCGCTCGACCTGGCCCCCTCCATGCACTGGCCCGCGCCCATGGTCGATCCATCGCTGGACCACGACCGCGGCCCCGTCATGGTCACGGTCGAGTACCGCATCGACCCGGCCCGCGCGGCCGAATTCAACGAGGCCATGCAGGAAGTGGGCCGCGAGCGGCGCCGCGACGGGGCCTATGCCTGGGGCGTATTCGAGGACACCGCCCAGCCCGGGCGTTATCTCGAATACTTCCTGGCCGCATCCTGGCTCGAACACCTGCGCCAGCACGAGCGCGTGACGATCGCCGACCAGGACATGCAGGAACGCGCGCGCCAGTTCCACACCGGCCCGCAGCCACCGGTGGTCGAACACTGGCTGGCCCCCGCCGCGGGCGATCCGTCCCGGCGCGCGGCCTCCTGACAGCGCCCGGCCCGACCGCAATCACCACGCGCCGCGCCACGCGGCGCCAGCAAGGAGCCACACCATGCAGCCAGCACCCGACATGATTCTCCACGGCGGCCGCTTCACCACGCTGGACCCGGGCCGCCCCGAAGCCCAGGCCGTGGCCATCACGCAAGGGATATTCAGCGCCGTGGGCGCGGACCGCGACATCCTGCCCACGGCCGGCGCGGCCACCCGCGTCATCGACCTGGGCGGGCGCCGCGTCGTCCCGGGCCTGATAGACAGCCATACCCACGTCATCCGCGGCGGCCTGAACTACAACATGGAATTGCGCTGGGACGGCGTGCCCAGCCTCGCCGACGCCATGGCGATGCTGGCGCGCCAGGCGCGCGACACGCCGCCGCCGCAATGGGTGCGGGTGGTCGGCGGTTTCACCCGGCACCAGTTCGCCGAAAAGCGATTGCCCACGCTGGACGAAATCAACGCGGCGGCGCCCGATACGCCGGTCTTCATCCTCCACCTCTACGACCGCGCGCTGCTCAATCGCGCCGCCCTGCGCGCCGTGGGATATACCCGCGATACGCCCAACCCGCCCGGCGGCGAGATCCAGCGCGACGGCCAGGGCAACCCGACCGGCCTGCTGATCGCCCAGCCCAACGCCACCATCCTGTACGCAACCCTGGCGCGCGGCCCGAAGCTGGAGCCGGACGTCCAGCTCAATTCCACGCGCCACTTCATGCGCGAACTGAACCGGCTGGGCGTGACCAGCGTCATCGACGCCGGCGGCGGCTTCCAGAACTATCCCGAGGATTACCAGATCATCGAGAAACTGCACGCCGACGGCCAGCTCACGCTGCGCCTGGCGTACAACCTGTTCACCCAGAAACCGAAAGCGGAGCTGGCGGACTTCGAGAGCTGGGGGCATCAGGTGCGGCCCGGCCAGGGCGACGATATGTACCGCCACAACGGCGCGGGCGAGATGCTGGTGTATTCGGCGGCGGACTTCGAGGACTTCCGCCAGCCGCGGCCCGACCTGCCGCCCGGCATGGAGGCCGACCTCGAACCGGTCATCCGGCAGCTGGTATCGCAGCGCTGGCCCTGGCGCCTGCACGCCACCTACGACGAAACCATCTCGCGCGCGCTGGACGTATTCGAGAAGGTCAACGCCGAGCAGCCTTTCGAAGGCCTGCACTGGTTCTTCGACCACGCCGAGACCGTCAGCCCGCGCAACATCGACCGCATCGCCGCCCTGGGCGGCGGCATCGCCGTGCAGCACCGGATGATGTACCAGGCCGAGGACTTCGTCGAACGCTATGGCGCCGGCGCCGCCGAACAGACGCCGCCGGTGTCGCGCATGCTGGCCGCCGGCGTGCCGGTGGGCGCGGGCACCGACGCCACGCGCGTGGCTTCCTACAATCCATGGGTGTCGCTGGGGTGGCTGGTCACCGGCCGCAGCCTGGGCGGCCTGCGCATCTACCCCGCCGCCCAGCGCCAGAGCCGCGAAACCGCGCTGCGCCTGTGGACGCAGGCCAACGCCTGGTTCTCCAACGAAGAGGGCCGCAAAGGCCGGATCGCCGTCGGCCAGCTCGCCGACCTGGCCGCGCTGGACCGCGACTATTTCGCGGTGCCGGAAGACGAGATCACCGCCATCGAAAGCGACCTGACCGTACTGGGCGGAAACATCGTCTGGGGCGCGGGCCCGTTCTCGGGCGACGCGCCGCCGCTGCCGCCGCCCGCCCCCGACTGGTCTCCGGTGCGCAGGTTCGGCGGCTACTTCTCCCGCAAGGCGCACAGCGGCAATGGCTATCTCGCGTCGTCGGCATTGCGGTGCGGCTGCGCCGCGGCATGCGGCGTGCATGGCCACGCCCACCTGGCCGCCGCGGACCGCGCCATGCCGGTCAGCGACGCGCGGGCGTTCTGGGGCGCGCTGGGTTGCGCCTGCTGGGCGGCATAGCAGGCCGCAAGGCCGTGCGCGGCGGCCCCTTGACATTTCTCCCGGCCAAAAGTTAAATTTATGAACATCGTTCATTATCATGAACGATGTTCCTCCGCACGCACGCGTGCGGCCGCCAGCCGGCGGCCGGCCCCGTCGACCCGGCAAATCCCGCGTGGCGCGACCGGTCCCGAACCTGGCGCCCGCCGCGGCACTACACGCTATACGGGATTCCGATGAGCTCCACGGCATTAGACATGGCAAGCCGCTTCGTCAACCGCAGTCCGTTCAACCGCTGGCTGGGCATGTCCGTGCTGGAAGCGGGCGAGCAAGGCATCGTGCTTGGCATCAAGTGGCGCGAGGAGCTGATCTCCAGCCCCGAGATCCGCTCCACCCACGGCGGCATTCTCGCCACGCTGATCGACGCCGCCGGCGACTACGCGGTCGCGCTCAAGACCGGCCACCCCGTGCCCACCATGGACATGCACGTCGACTACCACCGCGTGGCCACGCCCGGCGACTTGCGCGCCGAAGGCCAGGTCATCCACTTCGGCAAGCGTTTCGCCACCGCGCACGCGCGCGTGCTCGACATGGACGGCAACCTCGTCGCCAGCGGACGCGCGCTCTACCTGATACGCGCCCCCCAGCCGGGCGCCGCCCAGGGAGAGGCGTGATGGGTCCGCTGCGAGACGTCAAGATCATCGAACTGGCCGGCATCGGGCCATGCCCGATGGCCGCCATGCTGCTGGCCGACCTGGGCGCGACGGTGCTGCGCATCGACCGGCCGGAGCCCGCCTCGCTCGGCATCGAGCGGCCGCTCAAGTTCAACCTGCTGCTGCGCAACCGCAAGGCCGTCGCGCTGGATCTCAAGCAGCCGGCGGCGCGCGACTTCGTCCTGCGCCTGGTCGAAGGCTCCGACGCCCTGCTCGAAGGCTTTCGTCCCGGGGTGACCGAGCGCCTGGGGCTGGGCCCGCAAAACTGCCTGCAACGCAATCCGCGCCTGGTGTACGGCCGCATGACCGGCTGGGGCCAGACCGGACCGCTGGCCCAGGTGGCCGGCCACGACCTCAACTACATCGGCCTGACCGGCGTGCTGCACGCCATCGGCCGCGCGGGGCAGCCGCCCACGCCGCCGCTGAACGTGGTCGGCGACTTCGGCGGCGGCGCGCTGTATCTCGCGCTGGGCGTGCTGGCGGGCATCATCGAGGCGCGCCAATCGGGCCAGGGGCAAGTGGTCGACGCCGCCATCGTCGACGGCGCCGCCTCGCTGGCGACGGCGCTGTTCGGCCTGCAGGCCGCCGGCCTGTGGAACAGCGAACGCGGCGCCAATCTGCTGGACTCCGGCGCCTATTTCTACGACGTCTACGAATGCGCGGACGGCCGATGGGTGTCGGTCGCGCCGCTGGAACGCAAGTTCCACGACAAGCTGCTCGAACTGATGGAGATCGATCGCGAATGGCTGGGCCGCCAGGCCGACCGCGAAGGCTGGCCGCGCGCACGGGCCATCCTGGCCGAGCGGTTCAAGTCCCGCACCCAGGCGCAATGGTGCGAATTGCTGGGCACGGCCGACGTCTGCGTGGCGCCGGTGCTGCCGCTGGACCAGGTCGCCGGGCATCCGCATATCCGCGAGCGCGAAGTCCTGGTGGACATCGACGGCGTCATGCAGCCGGCGCCGGCGCCGCGCTTCTCGCGCACGGTGCCTGCCCGGCCCACCCCGCCCGAGGCCGCCGGCCCCGCCACCGACGCGGCGGCGCTGGCGCCGTGGCTGGCGCCGGCGGAGCAGGCGCAATGGCGCGAACGGCTGGCCGGCGCGTCAGCCGCCGGGCATGTGGCGTAGCGTGGCCGAGGCCTCGCCCGCCACTTCCAGCAGCAGGCTGCGCAATGCGGGCAGCGACTGCACGAACCGGTCGCTGGGCGCGGCGATCATGAAGGCGTAGCTGGCCGTGCCGTCCGCCTTGACGACCGGCGCGGCAATGCCCGACGCCCCCGCCACGGCCTCGCCGATGCTCACGGCCACGCCGGCCTCGCGGATCTCCTGCAACTGGGCCTCGAAAGCCGCCCTGTCCGGCAGCGGCTTGCTGGTCATCGGCTTGAGCTTTACCGTCTTGAGGTACTTCTTCTGCCAGGCCAGGTCCTGGAAGGCGAACAGCACCTTGCCGGCGGCCGATACATGCAGCGGACGCTGCGTGCCGATGGGCACCGAATACCGGATGGCCTGCCTGCTGTCGATGCCATCCACATAGGTGACGGTCTTGGCTTCCTTGTCGATCAGCGCCAGGAACACGCTTTCCTCGCAACGCGCCGCCAGCTGCTCGATGTACGGACGCAGGATGCGCGTAATGCCGGCGCTGGCCAGGACTTCGGCCGACAGCTTGAAAATGGAGGGCCCGAGCTCATAGCGCCCGGACGCATGCACCAGGTACTTGTGCGCCGCCAGCGGCCGCAACAGCAGCAACAGGCTGCTCTTGGGCGCTTCGAGCGCGGCGCTCAGCTCGGCCAGCGTCACCCCGCCGGCCCGATGGGCCAGCACTTCGAAGATACCAAGGATGCGCAGCAGGGAGCGGGGCTCGGAAGTGACGATCGAAGGGGGTTTCATGGATGAGGATCAGGCGGAAAAGTGCCGATGCATTGCGTTCATATTCATGAATGATACCCGCAAACAGGACACGGTTTGAGAGGAATACCGGATGGAACACGACAACGGAAAGGAGCAGACCATGCATTCGACAGACCACGGCGGCATGCCCGCGGACGGCGCGTTCGACGCGTTCCAGGTGCGCCGCGACGCGCACATCAGCGCGGGCCTGGCGCGCCTGAAACTGGACGACCTGTCGCCCGGCGACCTGGTCATCCGCACGGCCTACGCCGGCATCAACTACAAGGACGCGCTGGCCACCACCGATTACGGCAAGGTCGTCCGCAAGTTCCCGCGCGTGATCGGCAGCGACGCCTCCGGATGGGTGGCGGCCTCGCGCGACCCCGCGTTTCGCGAGGGCGACGAGGTCGCCATCCTGGGCGGCGGCTTCGGCGTCGATCATGACGGCGGTTTCTCGCAATACCTGCGCGTGCCGGCCGGCTGGGCGATCCGCCTGCCGGCCGGCATGACGCTGCGCGACGCGGCCGCGCTGGGCATTGCCGGCTACACCGCCGCGCTTGCGGTGCATCTGCTGCAGGAAGCGGGGTGCCGGCCCGGACACGGCGAGGTACTGGTCAACGGCGCGACCGGCGCCGTCTCCAGCATGGGTATCGAAATGCTGTCGGGCCTGGGGCATGCTGTCACCGCGGTCAGCGCCAAGGCGGACCAGCACGCCTACCTGCGCGCCGTGGGAGCCGGCGCCATCCTCGCCCCCGCCGACCTGGCGGACAACGGCAAGCCCCTGGAGCCGGCCCGCTGGGCGGCGGCGCTCGACGCCCTGGGCGGCCAGCACCTGGACCTGATACTGCGCTCGCTCATGCCCAGGGGCTGCGTGGCCAGCTACGGCAACGTGACGGGCAACGCGCTGGCCACCAGCGTGCTGCCGTTCATCCTGCGCGGCGTGCGCCTGATCGGCGTGAACCTGAGCTACTACATCGACCAGGAAACCGCGCTCTGGCAGCGGCTGGCCGGCGACCTCAGGCCGCGCCACGCGCTCGAACAGGTGCGCGCCATCAGGCTGGAGGAGGTGGCCGGCCAGCTGCGGCGCATGCTCGACGGCCAGACGACGGGCCGCACCGTGGTGGACCTGTCGGCCTGAAACGGCGCGGGCCGCGCCCGTGGCGCGGCCCGCGGCAAAGCGCACCGGCGGCCCCGCGTCAATCCAGCGTCAGCCCGGATCCCTTGATGACCTTGGCCAGCCCGTCGATTTCCTTGCGCAGGAATACGTCGTACTCCTGCGGCGTCGAAGGCGTGGCCTGGGCGCTCTGGTTGGCGAAGAACGCCAGCACGTCCTGGTCGGCCAGCGCCTTGCCGACCGCGCCGTTGAGCTTGGCGATCACCTCGGCGGGCGCGCCCGCCGGCGCCATCAACCCCGACCAGGCCGCCAGTTCCAGCCCCGGGGCCACGGTCGCGTCCAGCGTCGGCACGCCCGGCAGGGTTTCCAGCGGCTCCTTGGTGGCCACCGCCAGCGCCTTCAGGCGGCCCGACTTGACCGCCGGGATGGCGCCCGCCGAGGTGGCGAAGTAATAATCCACCATGCCGGCCATCAGGTCCACCAGCGCGGGCGCCTCGCCCTTGTACGGAATGTGCGTGCCCTTGATGCCGACCGCGTCCTCGAACGACAGCGATGCCAGGTGGGTGACGTTGCCGTTGCCCGCCGAGGCGTAGTTCAGCCTGCCCGGATTGGCCTTGGCGTACGCCACCAGTTCCTCGACGCTCTTGAACTGCGACTTGGTCGGCACCACCAGCACGATGGGCAGGCTCGCCGTGAGCGCAACCGGCGTCAGGTCGCGGGTCACGTCGTAGGACAGGCGCTTGCTGTAGAGCGCCGGACTCGATGCGATCGACGAGGTGTTGTAGAGCAGCGTATACCCGTCGTTGGCCGCGCGGCTGACTTCCTCGGCGGCGATGTTGCCATTGGCGCCCGGCTTGTTGTCGATCAGCACGTTGGCGCCCAGCGTGCTGGCCATGTGCTTGGCAAGCGTGCGCGCGATGGCGTCGGTGCCGCCGCCGGCCGAAAACCCGAGGACGATCTTGACCGGCTTGGACGGATAGCCGTCCGATGCCGCGCTGGCCGGCGCCGCGCCGCCGGCCAGGACGGCCAGCATCGCGGCCGCGGCGACGGCGCCCGCCAGGCTGACGAAACCGCGGCGCCCGCCGCGCGCCGTGGACGCAATATCCCCCATGCAAGACTGCTTGCACTGAACCATGTCTATCTCCTGTTTGCTTGGATGACGGGCGCCGCGCGCCCTGTTGTACCGGCGGGATCTAGCCCGCCATGGTCAAGCCGCCCGATACCGACAGCACCTGGCCGGTGATGAAATCCGCGTCTTCGGAAGCCAGGAAGCACACGGCGCCGACCACGTCCTGGGGCTGGCCCAGGCGGCCGAACGGAATGGCCTTCTCCAGCGCGTTGCGCAGCTTGGCGCCGCTCTCGCCTTCGCCGGCGAAATCCCGGAACAGCGGCGTGTCGGTCGGGCCGGGGCAGACCACGTTGACGTTGATGTGCTTGCGCGCCACTTCGCGGGCGATCGTCTTGGTGAACGCGATGATCCCGCCCTTGCACGCCGAGTAGACCGACTCGCCCGACGAGCCGACCCGCCCCGCGTCGGAAGACACGTTGACGATGCTGCCCTTGCCGCGCGCCACCATGCCCTTGAGCACCGCGTGGTGCAGGTTGATCGGCCCCTTCAGGTTGATGTTGACGATCTTGTCCCACAACGGCGGCTCGGTATCGAGAAACCGCGCGGCGTGGTCCCAGCCGGCGTTGTTGACCAGCACATCGACCGGGCCCAGCTCGCTTTCCACCCGGGCCACCGCGGCCGCGACGGCCGGGTAGTCGGTGATGTCCACGCCATAGGAGGCGGCCACGCCGCCTTCGGCCTGGATCCTCCCGGCGACCTGGCCGGCGCCCTCGGCGTTCAAGTCGAGGATCGCGACCTTGGCCCCTTCCTGCGCGAAGCGCTCGCACAGCGCCGCCCCGATGCCGCCGCAGCCGCCGGTGACGATCACGACTTTCTCTTTCAATCCTTTCATTGCCTGTCTCCTGTTGCGGCCTAGCCGCGGCACTTGATCATGCGCAGCGGCGTGTACGTCATCACCACGGTGCCGTCCTGCTTGACCACTTTGTTGAAGGTGCGCACCAGACCCCGGCCCGGCCGGCTGTTGGACAGGCGCGCCTCGATGACTTCGCATTCGACGTGGATGGTGTCGCCGACGAAGGCCGGCCCCTTGATGTCCAGCTCCATGTTGAGAAAGGCGTAGCCGGTCTTCTGCATGGTGGACTGCGTCAGCAGCCCTTCGGAGATTCCGTAGACGAACGAGCCTGGCGCGAAACGCCCCTTGATGTCGGATTCGTTCTTGACGAATTCCATGTCGGTGAACAGCACCTCGGTCATGTGGATGCAGTTGATGAAGGCGCATACATCGGCGTCCTGGATGGTGCGCCCCAGCGTCTTGAACTTGCGTCCCACCGGCAGGTCCTCGAAATACATCCCCAGGCCTACGGTTTCGATTTCATCGTGATTCATGGCGGTCTCCTTATGAATGGTCACTTCCGGTTCGGACGGCCGAGCAGGCTGTTCGAGATGATGTTGCGCTGGATCTGGTTGGTGCCCTCGATGATCTGCAGCACCTTGGCGTCGCGGAAATAGCGGTTGATCGGATACTCCGACGAGATGCCCGCCGCGCCGAACAGCTGCACGGCGTCGGTGGCGACTTTCATGGCGGTATCGCTGGCGAAGCACTTCGCCATGGCGGCCACCGGCGCCAGCGCGGCCGCCGGCGCCCCGCTGTCGACCAGCGAAGCGGCGCGGTAGACGAGGTGGCGCGCCGCCTCGGTCTGCATCGCCATATCGGCCAGCATCCAGCGCACCCCCTGGAAGTCGCTGACCTGCTGGCCGAACGCCGCGCGGCTGGTGACGAACTCGATGGCATGGTCCAGCGCGCCCTGCGCCAGCCCGACGCCGCGCGCCCCGATCAGCGGACGGCTGGCGTTGAAGGCTTCCATGACAGCCTTGAAACCGCCGCCCAGCATGTTGGCCTCGGGCACGAAGACGTTGTCGAAGAACAGCGGGCAGGACGGCACGCCGCGCGCGCCCATTTTTTCTTCCTTGCGGCCCACCTGCAGGCCCGGCGCGCCCCGTTCGACGATGAACAGGCTGATGCCGTCCTTGTCGTGCTCGCGGTACTTGGCCGCGACCAGGATGAAGTCGGCGATGTCCGAATTGGTGCACCAGATCTTGGCGCCGTTCAGGATGAAGCCGCCGTCGGCTTTCTCGGCCCGCGTCTTGATGCCGCTGACGTCCGAGCCGCTTTGCGCCTCGGTGGTGGAGAAGGCGCCGCGCAGGTCGCCGCTGGCCAGCCCCGGCAGCAGGCGCGCCTTCTGCTCCTCGGTGCCGCCGTGCAGGACGGCGCCGAACGGCACCCACTGCACCAGCAGCAGGTACGCGGTGTTGTAGCAGACGCGGCCGAATTCCTCGATGGCCAGGCATGCCGACAGCATGCTGCCGGCGCCGCCGTAGCGCTCGGGAAACGGCAGCGTGAACAGGCCCAGCTCCTTGAGCAGCGCGAACATGTCGTGCGGATACTCGGCCGTGCTGTCGATGTCGTTGGCGCGCGGGGCGACCCGTTCGCGCGCGACGCGCCGGATCAGGTCCTGGATCTGCTTCTGGTCGTCGTTCAGTGCGTACTGGCTGTCTTGCATGGATGATTCCTGGTCTCGATGATTCTTGCCGCTTCCAGCGCTTCGATGTCGGCGCCGGACTTGTTCAGCAGCGACGCCAGCACTTCGGCGGTGTGCTGGCCGCGCAGCGGAGGCGGATAGCGGTACTGGACCGGCGTGCCGGACAGGCGGATGGGGTTGGCCACCATGCCGACCGTCGTGCCGCCGGGATGCGCCATGTCCACGCGCATGCCGCGGTGGACCACCTGCGGATGCTCGAAGACCTGCGCGTAGTTGTTGATCGAGCCGTTGGGCACTTCCGAATTGGCCAGCAGGTCCAGCCAATGCCGCGACGGCTGGGTACGGAAGCGCGCCTCCAGCGCCTCGACCAGCGCGGCGCGGTTCACGTTGCGGCCCGGCATGTCGGCAAAACGCGAATCGCCGGCCAGCTCGGGGCAGCCGATCAACTCGCACAGCCGGCGGAATTGCCCGTCGTTGCCGCAGCCGATGATGATGTGGCCGTCGGCGGTCGGGAAGGTCTGGTACGGAGCCAGGTTCGGATGCTCGTTGCCCCAGCGGCGCGGCAGTACGCCGCTGGCGAAATAGCTGGCGATCTGGTTGGCGCCGAAATTGACCACGGTATCGAGCAGCGCCACGTCGATATGCTGGCCGACGCCGCTGGCATGGCGGCTTTCGATGGCCGACAGGATGCCGATGGTGGCGTTCAGGCCGGTCAGCACGTCGGCCACCGCGATGGCCGATTTCATCGGCCCGCCGCCCGGCTTGTCGTCGCGCTCGCCGGTAATGCTCATCAGCCCGCCCTCGCCCTGGAAGATGAAGTCGTAGCCGGGCAGGTGCGCATAGGGGCCATCCTGCCCGTAGCCGGTGATCGAGCAATAGACCAGGCGCGGGTTGAGCTCGCGCAGATCGGCGTACGACAGGCCGTAGCGCGCCAGGTCGCCCACCTTGTAGTTCTCCACCAGCACGTCGCACTGCTGCGCCAGTTCGCGCACCAGCGCCTGGCCCTGCGGCGTGGCGATATCGATGGCGATGGACCGCTTGTTGCGATTGGCCGAGGTGAAGTAGGCCGAATCGCCGACGCGCTCGCCGTCGTCGTTCTCGATCCACGGCGGCCCCCAGTGGCGGGTATCGTCGCCCAGCACCGGCCGCTCGACCTTGATCACGTCCGCGCCCAGGTCAGCCAGCATTTGCGTACACCACGGGCCCGCCAGCACCCGTGTCAGGTCCAGCACGCGCACATGGGAAAGAGATCCGGACATAGATCCTGCCTTCGTTGAAATGTCGTTCATATTTACGAACAGTGTTTACCATTCTATATAACGGCGCCGGCGCACACAACGGATTTCTGTGCTTTTTTTGCCCAAATACATCATGATGTTGACATATTTGGGCACACGTCGGCGTCGAATCCCCGGCCTTGCCGCCTCAGTCCAGCTTGATCCCCGAGGTCTGCACCACCTTGCGCCAGCGTTCGATCTCGGCGTGCAGGAACGCCTGGAAATCGCCTGGCGAGGTGGCCTTGGGCACCGCTCCCTGGGCGGCCAGCTGGGCCACCACCTTGGGGTCGTTGAGGGCTTGCACGTAGGCGTCGTTGATCCGGGCGATCACCGCGGGCGGCGTCCCGGCCGGCGCCATCAATGCCTGCCACGCGCCCATCTGGAAACCGGGCAGGATCACCTCGGAGGCCGTCGGCACATCTGGCAGCAGCGGCGAGCGCTGCGCGCCCGTCACCGCCAACGCCACGACGCGCCCGTCGCGCACATAGGGATAGGCCGAATTGATGGGATCGGCGAACAGGTCCAGCCGGCCCGCGATGAAATCGGGAAAGGCGCCGGCGCCGCCCTTGTAGGGAATGTGGGTGGCTTCGATCCCGGCGGCCTGCAGCAGCACGAACATCGCCAGGTGCGTCAGGTTGCCCGTGCCGGACGAGCCATAGTTCAGCTTGCCGGGGTGCCGGGCGGCGTAGTCCTTGAGCTGCCGCACGTCGGTCACCCCCAGCGGCTTGCTGGCCATTACCAGCAGCGGCTGGTCGATCAGCAGGGAAACGGGGGCCAGGTCCTGGTCCAGCCGGTAGGAGACTTTCTGGCCGAAGGCGGCGGTGAAACCCAGCGCCGACGTACTGTGCAGCAGGGTGTAGCCGTCGGGCGTGGCCTGGGCCACCGCCTCGGCGCCGATATTGCCGTTGGCGCCGGGGCGGTTCTCCACCACCACCGGCACTCCGAGCTGGCCGGATACCCGGCTGGCCAGCAGGCGCGCCACCTGGTCGGTGGCGCCGCCGGGGGCAAACGGCACGA
Source organism: Bordetella genomosp. 6 (assembly GCF_002119705.1). Lineage (NCBI taxonomy): Bacteria > Pseudomonadati > Pseudomonadota > Betaproteobacteria > Burkholderiales > Alcaligenaceae > Bordetella > Bordetella genomosp. 6. The sequence continues at coordinate 240,905 of NZ_CP021107.1, read as the reverse complement.
TGACGCGGATGGGTTTGGCCGGGAACGTGTCCTGGGCGGCGCTCAGGGCGGGGGCTAGCATCAGCCCGCCGATCAATGCGGCGGCAAGCAGGCGCGGCAGCTTCATGATGGTCTCCTCGATAAGTGTTTGTGGTCGGCCCGGCGGCTCGATCCGCCATCGCCAAATCGTTTATTTATATGAACGATGTTCATTATTATATGTTCCGGTTTGCGGCGAGGACAAACTTTCCGCTTTACAAGCGTCGCCTTATTGCATCATGATGTTGATATAAATCCCGAACCCGGAGACAAGCATGACTGTGCTCACGACCTTCCGCGACCAGCTCGCGGTCATCGAACTGAACCGGCCCCAGGCCATGAATGCCCTGAACGAGCAGATGCTGGCCGACCTGAATGCGGCGCTCGACCGGATCGAAGCGTCGGACTGCCGGGGCATGGTCTTCACCGGCGCCGGCGACAAGGCGTTCTGCGCCGGCGCCGACATCACCCAGCTGCAGGCCCGCTCGCCCGCGCAACATCGCGCCAATGTCAGGCTGGCCCAGTCCACCTTCGACCGCATCGAGCAATCGCCCCTGCCCAGCGTGGCGGTCGTGCACGGCTTTGCTTTCGGCGGCGGGCTGGAGCTGGCGCTTGCCTGCACCTTCCGGATCGCCCCGGCCAAGGCCAGGATGGGCCTGCCCGAACTCAAGCTGGGCCTGATTCCCGGCTATGGCGGCACGCAGCGCCTGCCACGCCTGGTCGGTCCGTCGCGCGCCGCCGAGCTCATCCTGTCCGGCGGCGTCGTGAACGCCGAAGAGGCATTGCGCATCGGCCTGCTCAACCGCATCGTCGACGCAGGCGCGCCAGCCGACCTGGGATGCGCCTACATGGCGCCGTTCACCGCGCACGGCAAGGTGGCCATGGCCATGGCGCGCGAAGCCATCCGCCGCGGCCTGGACGGCACGCTGCAGGCCGGGCTGGCCATCGAGGCCGACCTGTTCACGCTGTGCGCCCGGTCGCAGGATGCCGCCGAGGGCATGGCGGCCTTCCTGGAAAAGCGGCCGGCCGTGTTCACCGACCGCTGACCCGCGCGCCGCGCACTCCACCGTCCTCCATGATCCGGGAGTCTCCATGCACCCCTACGGGAATCTGCTCCAACCCTACGACTTCGGCTTTCTGGCGCTGCGCAACCGCATGGTCATGGGCGCCATGCATACCCGCATCGAGACGCTGGACCAGCCTGTGGAGCGGCTGGCGCAATTCTTCCGCGAACGCGCCCGGGGCGAAGTCGGCCTGATCCTCACCGGCGGCGTCGCGCCCGACCAGGCCGGCCGCATGGAACATGACGCACCCGTCCTGGAGCATGCCGGACAGCTGGCGCCGCACCAGGCCATCACCCGGGCGGTGCACGAAGAAGGCGGCCGCATCGTGCTGCAGATCCTGCACGCGGGACGCTACGCCAAGCACCCGCTGTGCGTGGGCCCCACGGCGCAGCGCGCGCCGATCAACCCCCATGTGCCGCGCGCCATGACGCCCGCGGACATCGCGCGCACGGTCCTGGCCATCGCCCATACCGCCAGCCTGGCCCGCCAGGCCGGCTACGACGGCGTCGAGATCATGGGCTCGGAGGGCTATCTGCTCAATGAGTTCGCCAGCCCGCGCACCAATACCCGCGACGACGAATATGGCGGCGGTTTCGACAACCGCATCCGCCTGCCGATCGAAACCGTGCAGGCCGTGCGCGCCGCCGCCGGCCCGGATTTCCTGCTGATCTACCGCATCTCGGCCATCGACCTGGTCGAGGACGGAATGACCGGCGCCGAAAGCGCGCAACTGGCGCGGCGCCTGCAGGAAGCCGGGGTCGACATGCTCAATACCGGCATCGGCTGGCACGAATCGACCATCCCCACCATCGCCGCGTCCGTACCGCGGGCGGGCTGGGAATTCGCCGTGCGCAACATCAAGGACGCGGTGTCCATCCCGGTCATCGCATCCAACCGCATCAATACGCCCGAGGTGGGCGAACGCCTGCTGGCCGACGGCGCGGCCGACTTCGTCTCGATGGCCCGCCCCCTGCTGGCCGATCCCGAGTTCGCCGCCAAGACCCGCCTGGGCCAGCCCGAACGGATCAACCGCTGCATCGCCTGCAACCAAGCCTGCCTGGACCGCATCTTCACCGAGCGCACGGCATCGTGCCTGGTCAACCCGCGCGCGGGCCGCGAACTGGACTACCCGCGCGGCCGCGCCGCCACGCCCCGGCGCATCGCGGTGGCCGGCGGCGGCGCGGCCGGCATGGCATTCGCCGTCTACGCCGCCGAACGCGGCCACGCAGTCACGCTGTACGAAGCCGCCGACGCCTTGGGCGGCCTGCTGAACCTGGCGCGCCGCATCCCCGGCAAGAGCGAGTTCGACGAGATGCTGCGGTATTTCCGCGGCCGCCTGGCCGAGCTGGACATCGCGGTGCGGCTGGGCACGCGCGTCACCGCGGACCAGCTGCGCCAGGAGCAGTACGAAGCCGTGGTGGTGGCCACCGGCGTAACGCCGCGCCTGCCCGACATCGACGGCCTGGACCACCCCAAGGTCGCCTTCTATGACGAAGTGCTGTCGGGCCGGCGCAGGATCGGCCAGCGCGTGGCCATCATCGGGACCGGCGGCATCGCCTTCGACACCGCCGAATTCCTGCTGGGCGACCCCGCCGAATCGCAATCGCCCGAGCGCTTCCAGCGCCACTGGGGCATCGATCCGTCGCTGCGCCAGCCGGGCGGCCTGGCCGATCCCGCCGCGCCCCCGCCGCGCCGCCTCATCCACATGCTGCAACGCAGCCACGACAAGCCCGGCGCGCGCCTGGGCAAGAGCACCGGCTGGATACTCAAGAGCCGCCTGCGCCGCGCCGGAGTGCGGACGATCACGGGCGTCGCCTACCACGGCGTCAGCGACGCGGGCCTGGCGTATTCCTGTGACGGCGTCGCGCACGTGCTGCCGGTGGACGACGTCATCGTCTGCGCCGGCCAGCTCGTGCTGGACGAACTCAGCCAGGCCCTGGCCGGCTCGGGCATGCGCGTGGCCGCCATCGGCGGCGCCCGCAACGCCGCCGAGCTGGACGCCGCGCGCGCCATCGAGGAGGCCCTGCAGCTGGCCCACGCATTCTGAATCCCCGCATTGCGCCGGGAAACCGGCATCTCTCCAACTCTGACACGGGAAACCCGAACCATGACCGACCGCTACGCCTCCTATACCCGCCTGAAGTTCGACCGGCCGCATCCCCGCGTGCTGCGCATCACCCTGGCCTCGCCGCTCAAGATGGGCGCCATGGACGCCGCCATGCACCGCGAAGTATCCGAGATCTGGAAAGACGTAGACGCCGACCCGAGCGTCTCGGCCATCATCCTGACCGGCGAGGGCCGCACCTTCTCGGCCGGCGGCGACCTCAACCACGAGCGCAAGGGGGCCGACGACTACGACACGCGCATGCAGACCATGAAGGAAGCGCGCGACATCGTGTACGGCATGATCAACTGCTCCAAGCCCATCGTCAGCGCCGCGCGCGGCTGGGCGGTCGGCGCCGGCCTGGCCTGCGTGGTCCTGGCCGATATCTCCATCGCCTCCAGGGACGCGCGCTTCTCCGACGGCCACATGAAGATCGGCGTGGCGGCGGGCGACCACGCCACCATCATCTGGCCCCTGTTGTGCGGCATGGCCAAGGCCAAATACTATCTGCTGACCGCCGACAGCTTCACCGGCGAAGAAGCCGAGCGCATGAACCTCATCTCGCTGGCGCTGGACGACGCCGAAGTGGAAGGCAAGGCCGTCGAACTGGCGTCGCGGCTGGCCGATGGCGCGCCCGGCGCCATCCGCTGGACCAAGCACGCGCTGAACAACTGGCTGCGCCAGGCCGGCCCGATCTTCGACGCCTCGCTGGCGATGGAATTCATCGGCATGGCCAGCCCCGAAGGCAAGGAAGGCATGGACGCATTCCTGCAGAAGCGTCCGGCGCGCTTCCCCGCCGATACGCCGTTCTGAAACCCTTCCACCCAGTGCTGGGGGTCCCGGACCAGCCCGATCGGGTAATCTCGGGACCATTCATCCGTAGCAAGAGGCGACGACATCGTGGCTAGGAAATCTGGCGCCGAGATCCACAATCGGTTGTTCTTCCGGCTGTTCCAGCTGGGCAACTCCCTGCAGCGGCAGGCGGGCAAGGAGCTGGGCATCAGCACCGTGCAATGGGCGGTGCTGGGCGCGCTCACCCGGCCCCAGGCGGCCAGCGGCATGACCTTCGGCGAACTGGCCGACTACCTGGTGGTCAGCCGGCAAAGCCTGGACGGCGTGCTCAAGCGGCTCGAGCGCGAAGGCCATGTGCGGCGCGTGCCGGACCCGAACGACCGGCGCGCGCGCGTGGTCATCCTGCTGCCGGCCGGCCAACGCTTCTGGGATGAAATCCAGCCCAATATCTACGAGTTCTACAGACAGGCCATGAAGAGCTTTCACTTCGACGACAGCGTGACCTTCGTGCATTTCCTCAATCGCCTGCAGCACGATATCGCCGAAGTGCGGCTCTGAGGCCCATCCATTACGGGAATCCCATGAAAATACTGGTACCAGTCAAGCGCGTGGTCGACTACAACGTCAAGGTGCGCGTCAAATCGGATCAAACGGGGGTGGATATCGCCAACGTGAAGATGTCCATGAACCCGTTCGACGAGATAGCGGTCGAGGAGGCCACGCGGCTCAAGGAGAAGGGCGCGGTGTCGGAGGTGGTGGCGGTTTCTTGCGGCGTTGCACAATGCCAGGAGACGCTGCGCACGGCGATGGCGATCGGGGCGGACCGCGGGGTGCTGGTGCAGACCGACGCGGAGCTGCAGCCGCTGGCGGTGGCCAAGCTGCTCAAGGCGCTGGTGGACAAGGAGCAGCCGCAGCTGGTGATCCTGGGCAAGCAGGCGATCGACGACGACGCGAACCAGACGGGGCAGATGCTGGCGGCGCTGCTGGATTGGCCGCAGGCGACGTTTGCGAGCAAGGTGGAGCTGGGCGATGGGCAGGCGACGGTGACGCGCGAGGTCGATGGGGGGCTGGAGACGCTGTCGCTGAATCTGCCGGCGATCGTGACCACGGACCTGCGCTTGAACGAGCCGCGCTACGTGACGCTGCCCAACATCATGAAGGCCAAGAAGAAGCCGCTGGAGACGGTGAGCCCGCAGGACCTGGGGGTGGATGCGGCGCCGCGGCTGAAGACGCTGAAGGTGAGCGAGCCGCCGGCGCGCCAGGCCGGCATCAAGGTGCCTGACGTGGCCACGCTGGTGGACAAACTGAAGAACGAAGCGAAGGTGGTGTGATGACGACGCTGGTAATTGCCGAACACGATAACGCGCAGTTGAAGGGCGCGACGCTGAACACGATCGCCGCGGCGTCCAGGCTGGGTGGCGAGGTGCACGTGCTGGTGGCGGGCTCGGGCGCGCAGGCGGTGGCCGAGCAGGCCGGGCAGGCGGCCGGGGTGTCCAAGGTGCTGCTGGCCGATGCGCCGCAGCTGGCCGAAGGGCTGGCCGAGAACCTGGCCGCGCAGGTGCTGGCGGTGGCCGGCGGGTACAGCCACATTCTGTTCGCGGCCACGGCCTCGGGCAAGAACGTGGCGCCGCGGGTGGCGGCCAAGCTGGATGTGGCGCAGATCTCGGACATCATCGGGGTGGAGTCGGCCGATACGTTCCAGCGGCCGATCTACGCGGGCAACGCGATCGCCACGGTGCAGTCGGGCGATGCGGTCAAGGTGATCACGGTGCGCACGACGGGCTTTGACGCGGTGGCCGCGCAGGGCGGGTCGGCGGCGGTCGAGGCGCTGGAGGCGGTGGCCGATTCGGGGCTGTCGCGCTTTGTGGGCCGGGAGGTGGCCAAGAGCGACCGTCCGGAGCTGGCCGGCGCGCGGGTGGTGGTCTCGGGCGGTCGCGGGCTGGGCAGCGCGGAGAACTTCAAGATCCTGGATCCGCTGGCCGACAAGCTGGGCGCGGCGCTGGGGGCTTCGCGCGCGGCGGTGGACGCCGGCTACGCGCCCAACGACTGGCAGGTGGGGCAGACGGGCAAGATCGTCGCGCCGCAGCTGTACGTGGCGGTGGGCATCTCCGGGGCGATCCAGCACCTGGCGGGCATGAAGGACTCCAAGGTCATCGTGGCCATCAACAAGGATCCGGAGGCGCCGATCTTCGGCGTGGCCGACTACGGCCTGGTGGGCGACCTGTTCCAGCTCGTGCCCGAGCTGACCGGCGCGCTCTGAGCGCTGCCGCGCACAGGAAAGCCGCGGGCCGACGCCCGCGGTTTTTTTTCGTCCAGGCACGGCGTGCGGCTGTCGGCAGGGACGCTTGCGTGGTTACATCTGCCGCCGCCACAACTCTCCGCCAATCACCCTCGAATCCCGGCCAACTGCCGGGATCAAGACGCATTCCTGTTGTATTCATGCCGCAACACGAGCGCCTTCTCCTCAAAAACTGAACATTTCCTGAATTAATTCTGACAACTGGTTGAATAACAGAATAAGAATGAATAGCATTGGCGTTTCTTGCAAACCGTTACCGCCCTGGCCGCGGTCTTTCCTTGATTCCCAATGCCTGAACAGAAAAGCAATTACCGCTCCGGGGGAGCGCAGCGTCCCGCACATTCATCCAAACGCCAGCCAATCCTGCGCCACGTGCCGCTGGCCCTGGCGATTGCCGCGCTGGGCACCGCCCAGGCCCAGACCGCCAGCCCCCAGGAAGACACTCTGGGCATCACGCAGATGGACACCGTGGTGGTGACCGCCTCGGGGTTCGAACAGGAAATCAAGAACGCGCCGGCCTCGATCTCGGTCATCACCCGCGAGCAGCTCGAAAGCAAGCCCTTCCACAACCTGGCCGACGCGGTCGCCGACGTCGAAGGCGTGAGCGTCGAACGCGGCGGCAAGGCCGGCGGCATGAACATCAGCATCCGCGGCCTGCCCAGCGACTACACCCTGGTGCTGGTCGACGGCAAGCGCCTGAGCCAGAACAGCTCGGGCGCCCGCCCCAACGGCTTCGGCGACGTGGACACCAACTTCATCCCGCCCATGTCCGCCATCGACCGCATCGAAGTCGTGCGCGGCCCCATGTCCACCCTGTACGGCTCGGACGCCATGGGCGGCGTGATCAACATCATCACCCGCAAGGTGGCGCGGGAATGGACCGGCCAGATCACGCTGGACGGCACCGCCCAGGGCGACAACCGCTACGGCAACAACTACGGCTCGTCGTTCTACCTGAGCGGCCCGCTGCAGACCGACAAGCTGGGCCTGTCGCTGCGCGGCGGCCTGTACCGACGCCTGAGCGCGCACGGCAGCTACCCGGCCAACCAGGCCGAGTACGACAGCGGCGACTACTCCGGCGACATCGCCAGCTTCAGCGGCCTGGGCGACAGCCTGCAGCGCAACGTCGGCCTGCGCCTGGCGCTCACGCCCAACCGCAACCACGACATCCTGTTCGATGTCGACGCCAACTGGCAGACCTTCGACAACGCCAACGGCGAACTCGGCACCCTCAACGCCGACGTGGCGCCCAACCGCCAGGGCGGCGGCTATGAACCCGAGATGAAGTTCAACCGCCAGCGCTACGCCCTGACCCACCTGGGCCGCTACGACGGCGCGATCAGTTCCGACACCAGCCTGCTGTACGACACCACCGAGACCATCGGCCGCACCAACCCCATGAGCACGCCGCGCCAGCCGAGCGACGGCGAAAAGCGCGACCTGGAATACGAGAACTGGGTGTTCGACACCAAGTGGACCATGCCCCTGTTCAATGACCGCCACAACCTCACGATGGGCGGCCAGTGGCGCGAGCAGAAGTTCAAGGACACCCTGGTGAGCGCGCCCCTGAACCTGCGCCAGTACCAGTGGGCCCTGTTCGCCGAAGACGAATGGCGCATCGTCGACGACCTGGCCCTGACCATGGGCGCGCGCTATGACCGCAACGAGCAGTTCGGCGGCAAATGGAGCCCGCGCGGCTACCTGGTCTGGAACGCCACGCCCGCCTGGACCGTCAAGGGCGGCGTCAGCAAGGGCTACAAGACGCCGGACATCAACCTCATGACCGACGGCATCATCGGCCTGGGCGCGCAAGGCACCATGCCGCTGCTGGGCAACTCGCAGCTCAAGCCGGAATCCAGCACATCGTCCGAACTGGGCGTGCTGTTCGACAACGGCGAAGGCCTGTCGGGCAACCTGACCGGCTTTCACACCAAGTTCAAGGACAAGATCGACACCCAGAACGTGCCCAACTGCCTGGCCGCCGGCGGCCCCGTGCCGGGCTGCCTGGACCTGGGCGTCTGGGAGCGCAACGGCGTGCCGGTGGCCAACTTCTCGCAGCGCGTGAACGTGGACACCGCCACCATCCAGGGCTTCGAGCTGGGCGGGCGCATCCCGCTGTTCGAAGGCTGGTCCTTCAGCGGCAACTACACCCTGACCGCCAGCGAAATCACCTCCGGCGCCAAGCAGGGCCAGCCGCTGGGCTCGCAGCCCCGCCACAGCCTGAACCTGGGCCTGAACTGGCGCGTCAACGAACGCTTCAACGCCTGGGTGCGCGGCGAGTACCGGGCCAAGCAGTTCAACGACATGAACTGGGAAAAGGAACAGGTGTTCTACAGCCCGTACTGGCTGGCCAGCCTGGGCGGCTCGTACGTGGTCAACAAGAACGTGACCCTGTCGGCCTCGGTGTACAACCTGTTCGACAAGAACTTCGTCAACTACGGCCCCACCAAGATCGGCGCCAGCGCCCCCACGGCCGCCACCTCGTGGAGCAACTCGTACCGCCAGGTGCTGGAAGGCCGCCGCCTGTGGGTGTCGGCGAACATCACGTTCTGATCCCGCATGGCCTGCGCCCGCCGCCGCGCGGGCGGCAAAGGAAAAGCCGGCTTGCGCCGGCTTTTCCAGCCTGCGCCGGCGCGCCCTACTGAGGTTGCAGGCCGGCATCCTTGACGATGGCGCCCCAGCGCGGCAGCTCCTCGCGCAGCATGGCCTCGAAGCCCTGCGGCGTGGTCGTATGCGCGACCACCCCGAGACTTTCCAGTTTCTCGGTGACTTCCTTTTCCTGCAGCACGGCGTTGAACACGCTGTTCAGCTTCTGCACCACCGCCGGCTGCGCGCCCTTGGGCAGCAGGAAGCCGATCCAGACATGGGCCGGAACGGTGCCGAAGCCGCTTTCCTTCATGGTGGGCACGTCCGGGAACAGCTTGAGCCGGTCCTCCGAGCCGATGGCCAGCGCTTTCAGCTTCCCCGAGCCGACGAACGCCTGCACGGCCGGCACCGTGTCGAACGCGATGTCCACCTGGCCGGCCAGCAAGTCCGTCATGGCGCGCGCGCTGCCCTGGTAGGGAATGTGCTCGATGCGCAGGCCGTTCTGGTGCTTGAGCGTTTCCATCGCCAGGTTGGATGACGTGCCGGTGCCGGGGCTGGCGTAGTTCAGCTTGCCCGGATGCTGTTTGGCATAGGCCACCAGGCCGGCGACATCCTTGAACGGCATGTCCGGACGCGCCACCAGCACCAGCGGCAGGTCCGCCACCAGCCCGACCGGCGTGAAGTCGTCCGGCGTCTTGTAGTTCACCGTCTTGTAGAGGAAGTGGTTGGTGACGGCCGCGCCGGTGGCGGCGATGGTCAGCGTATAGCCGTCCGGCGCCTGCCGCACGAACGAGGACAGCAGCACGCTGCCGCCCTGTCCGGGCTTGTTCTCCACGATCACGGGCTGGCCCAGTTTGGCCGCCGCGCGCTCGGCCAGCAGGCGCGCCACCGTATCGGTGGCCTGGCCCGGGGGAAAGCCCAGCTGCAGCGCGATCGGTTTCCGGGGATAGGCGTCGTTGGCCGTGGCCCCCGCCAGCGGGGCCGCGAGGATGAGCGCCGCGCCGATCAGGCGCACTACGGATTGCTTCATGTCTCTCTCCTTGTACTGGTATGTGCGTGCTTGCGCCGTTATTCAGGCCGGCGCTTCTTCAGCAGATAGGTCTGCGACCCTTCCATGACGGTTTCGCCTTTCTGGTTCACCACCAGCGTCTTCATCCGCACGGTGCCGGTCGTGCGGCCGGGCTTGAGCTCGTCGATCTCGAGCGAGCAATACAGCGTGTCGCCCACGAAGACGGGGCCGACGAAGCGCGAGCTCTGCTCGATGAAACCCTTCATCGACGCCTCGGTCATGTGCGGGAACAGGCCCGCGCCGGCCGCCGTCTGGATCGCCACCTGGAAGCCGTGCGCCAGCATGTGCGGCATGCCGTGCGCGCGGCAGTACTCGACGTCGTAATGGATGGGATGGTTGTCGCCGCTGGCCAGCTGGAACGCCGCGAACAAGGCGTCGGTCATGGTGCGCGAGGGCAGGACGAAACGCTCGCCCAGCTCGAAATCCTCGAAGTAGCGTTGCTCGCACATCTGGTGCGCGGTGGGATCAAAACCAGGGGTACTCATGGGCGTACGCCTCCTTTCCAGCGGGTTGCAGTGGCGCCAATGTACATTACGGAAATTGTTTTCGCAATTACACGAAACGACCTTTTCAGGGTAAACACTCAATAAATCTTCGCCGGTATTGTGCCGGCATAGCACCTTCATATATATTGCGAAAACAATTTCTGCATAATTGATCCGAATCGGAAAGGCACAGGAGGCAAGCATGGATCTGGGTTTGAAGGGCAAGGCCGCCATCGTGACCGGCGGCGGCAGCGGCATCGGCGCATCGATATGCGCGCACCTGGCTCGCGAGGGCGTGGCGGTGGTCGTGGCCGACATCAACCTGGAGGCCGCCCAGGCCCAGGCGGCCGCCCTCGCCGGCGACGGGGCCAGCGCCCAGGCGTGCCAGGTGGACGTCACCGACGAGGCCTCGGTGCGCCAGCTGTACGAGCAGGCCGCCGCCTGGTACGGCGGCGTAGACATCCTGGTCAACAACGCCGGCTTCACCCGCGACATGCGCATCGCCAGGATGGGCATGCAGGACTGGGACAGCGTGGTCGACGTCATCCTCAAGGGCGCGTTCCTTTGCACCCGCGAAGCGGTGCGCCATTTCGCCGAGAAGAACTGGGGCAGGATCATCAACATTTCCTCGCGCGCCCACCTCGGCAACGCCGGGCAGGCCAACTACTCCGCCGCCAAGGCCGGGCTGATCGGCTTCACGCGCGCGATGGCGCTGGAACATGGCCGCTTCAACGTGACGGTCAACGCCGTCGCCCCCGGCATCATCGATACCGAAGCGGTCAAGCGCCTGCCCCACTACGAGAAGATCCGCGACGCGGCCAAGGCCACCACGCCCATCCCGCGCATCGGCCATCCCGACGATGTGGCCAGCGTCGTCACCTTCCTCGCCTCGGAGCCGGCCGGCTACCTGACCGGGGACGTCATCCATGTCACCGGCGGGCGCTACTGACGCCGCCTCGAGAGGAAACCCCGATATGTCCATCAAACCCCTGGCCGGCGTCCGCATCCTGGATTTCAGCAAAGTGCTGGCCGGTCCCATCTGCACCCAGGCCCTGCAGGACCTGGGCGCGGAAGTGACCAAGGTCGAATCGTGCGACAGCGGCGACGACACGCGCGGCTGGCCGCCTTTCAGGGAAGGCGAAGGCGCGGTGTTCCTGTACGCCAATCGCGCCAAGCGCAGCATCGCGCTGGACCTGAAGTCCGATGACGCGCGCGCCGTCATACGGCAACTGGTCGAGAATGCCGACGTGGTCGTGGAGAGCTTCGGCCCGGGCGTGGCCGAACGGCTGCGGATCGACTACGACACCCTGAGCGCCATCAACCCGCGCCTGGTCTATTGCAGCATCTCCGGCTATGGGCGCAGCGGCCCGCTGGCGCACGGCAAGGGCTACGACATGATCCTGCAGGCCTTCGTAGGCATGTGCTCGATCATGGGCGAGCAGGGCAGCGGCCCGGTGCGCGCGCCGTTCTCGCCCATCGACCAGGGCACCGGCATGCAGGCCACCAGCGCCATCCTGGCCGCGCTCATGAACCGCGACCGCACCGGCGAGGGCTGCCATATCGAGGCCTCGCTGTTCGACACCGGCATCTTCTACCTGGGCTATATGTTCCAGAGTTTCTGGGAACGCGGCACCGAGCCCCAGCGCTTCGGCTGCGCGCACGAGTCGCTGTGCCCCTACGAGGCTTACCAGGCGCGCGACAAGCAGATCCTCATCGGCGTGGCCAGCGAGGCGCTGTGGCGCAAGCTGTGCGACGTGCTGCAACTGGCCGACATGAAGGACGACCCGCGCTTCGACATCAATGCCCGGCGCGTGGCGCACCGCGAGCTGGTCGCGCAGCGGCTCAACGCCGTGCTGGCGGGGCAGGACGCCTCCCACTGGCAGGACCTGCTGGTGGAGAATGGCATCCCGTGCGCGCAGATCAATTCCTTCGCCGACGCGCTTTCCCACCCGCACACGATCGCCAGCGGCATCGTGGCCGAGGTCGACAGCGAGCGCTACGGCCCCATGCGCACGGTCGGCCAGCCGGTGAAGTTCAACGGCCAGCGCAATTTCGCCGACGCGCCGGCGCCGGCGCACGGCGAGCATACCCGCGCCGTCCTCGAAGGCCTGGGATACAGCGAGGCGCAGATCGAGGCCATGCGCCAGCGCGGAACCATCAAGATTTCCTGAGCCCACCGAACACAGAGAGAAAGAACAATGAGCGAGACGTACATCGCGGGCATCGGCATGACGCCCCTGGCCAAGCACCTGACGCTGAGCGTCAAGCAGCTGTCCGCCATGGCGATAGACCAGGCCCTGCAGGACGCCGGCATCGGCAAGGACGCCGTGCAGGCGGCCTGGTTCTGCAACACGCGCCAGGGCGCGCTGGAAGGCCAGCACGGCGTGCGCGGGCAATGCTCGCTGCGCGCCTACGGCTTCGAGGGCATCGCCATCTTCAATACCGACAACGCCTGCGCCAGCTCCAGCTCGGGTCTGATGCAGGCCCACGCGGCCGTCAAGGCCGGCCTGTACGACGTGGCCCTGGTGGTGGGCGCGGAGAAGATGAACTACCCCGAAAAGCGCAAGGAGATGTTCGAAGCCTTCAAGGGCAGTTGGGACCGCGACCTGGCCGAGCAGCACATGCAGGCGCTGCTGGCCATGGGCGAAGGCATGGACCTGCCGCCCGAGGCCCTGGCCGACACCGGCGAACGCTCCGTCTTCATGGACATCTACGCCGCCCAGGCGCGCTTTCACATGAAGACCTTCGGCACCACGCAGCGCCAGATCGCCGCCGTCGCCGCCAAGAACCACTGGCATTCGCAGTTCAACCCGCTGGCGCAGTACCGCACGCCCATGACGGTGGAGGAAGTGCTGGCCGACAAGCTGGTGGCCTGGCCCATGACCCGCTCGATGTGCGCGCCGATGAGCGACGGCGCGGCCGCGCTGGTGGTCGTGTCCGAAAGCGCGCTCAAGCGGCTGGACGCCCGGCGCGCGGTGCGCATCCGCGGCCTGGCGGCCAGCAGCGGCTCGCAGCGCAGCGCCGACCAGGTCGAGCGCCACCTGACGCGGGTCGCCGCGCTGCGCGCCTACGAAGTGGCCGGCGTGGGGCCGCAGGATATCTCGCTGGCGGAATTGCACGATGCGTCGGCCATCGCCGAAATCCTGCACACCGAGAATTGCGGCTTCTGCGACTACGGCGACGGCGGCGCGCTGGTCGAGAGCGGCGCCACCCGCCTGGGCGGCCGCCTGCCCCTGAACGTCTCCGGCGGCCTGCTTTCCAAGGGACACCCCATCGGCGCCACCGGCGCGATCCAGGTCCACGAGGTCGTGACCCAGTTGCGCGGCGAGGCCGGCCAGCGGCAGGTGCCGGGCAACCCGCGCCTGGGCATGACCGAGAACGGCGGCGGCTTCTACGGGCTGGAGGAGGCGGCCTGCGTGGTCGGCATCTTCGAAGCGCCGTCGCGCCACTGAATCCGCCACGCCGACCAGGAGCCGCACACCGATGGCCATAGACCGCGACCAGCTGTTGAACTGGACGATACCCGACGTCCGCCATACCTATACCGAACGCGACACCATGCTGTATGCGCTGGGGGTCGGAATCGGCGACGACCCGCTGGCCCCGCAGACACTGCGCTTCGCCTTCGAGCGCGACCTGCTCGCGCTGCCGACCATGGCGGTGATCCTGGGCTACCCCGGGTTGTGGATGCGCGACCCCGCGCTCGGCCTGCAATGGCGCAGGATGCTGCACGGCGAGCAGGGCATGGCCTTGTACCGGCCGCTGCCGGTGGCAGGCACGGTCATCGGCCGCACGCGGGTCACCGAGGTCTACGACCGCGGGCCCGGGAAGGGCGCCGTGGTCCATGCGCGGCGCGACGTGGTCGACGCGGCCACCGACGAGCTGCTGTGCAGCCTGTTCGCCACGTCCGTGCTGCGCGGCGATGGCGGGTTCGGCGGACCGCCCGCGCCGCCGCACCGCGCGCCCGCGCTGCCCGAGCGCGAACCGGACCGCGTCGAGGATATCGCCACGCTGCCGCAGGCGGCCTTGATCTATCGGCTCTCGGGCGACTACAACCCCTTGCACGTCGATCCGGAGCTGGCGGCGCAGGCCGGCTTCGAGCGCCCCATCCTGCACGGCCTGTGCACCTTCGGCCTGGCCGGCCGGGCGCTGCTGCAGGCCGCCTGCGGCCACGATCCGCGGCGGCTCACCGGCATGAACGCGCGCTTTTCCGCGCCGGTCTTCCCCGGCGAGACCCTGCGCACGGAAATCTGGCTGCAGGACGACGGCAACGCAATCTTTCGCACCAGCGCGCTGGAACGCGGTACTGTGGTGCTCAACAATGGACAAGCCAGGCTGGCGACCTGATCCGCCGGCGGCATACGAGGAGAATGCGATGGGTCCCCTGGCAGGACTGAAGGTGGTGGAGTTCCCGGCGATCGGCCCGGCGCCGATGTGCGCCATGCTGCTGGCCGACATGGGCGCGACCGTCATACGGCTGGAGCGGCAGCAGCCCTCCGCCGACCTGGGCGTGGAGCGCCCGCTCAAATACAACCTGCTGCTGCGCAACCGGCCCGGCATCAGCGTCGACCTCAAGGCGCCCGAGGGCGCGCAATTCGCGCAGGCGCTGCTCGAATCGGCCGACGTGCTGCTCGAAGGGTTCCGCCCCGGCACCATGGAGCGCATGGGGTTCGGCCCGGACGCCTGCCTGCGGCGGAACCCCCGGCTGGTATACGGACGCATGACGGGCTGGGGGCAGACCGGCCCCTACGCCGCCATGGCCGGGCATGACTTGAACTACATCGCCATGACCGGCGCGCTGGACGCCATCGGCAGGAAGGGCCAGCCGCCCACCCCGCCGCTGAACCTGGTGGGCGATTTCGGCGGCGGCGCCCTGTACCTGGCCATGGGCGTGCTGGCCGCCGTCTTCGCCGCGCGCGGCACGGGCAAGGGCCAGGTCGTCGACGCCGCCATGGTGGACGGAGCCGCCTCGCTCATGACGCCGTTCTTCGGCATGGCCGCCGCCGGCCTGTTCAACGCCGAGCGCGGCACCAACGTGCTGGACTCGGGCGCGCCGTACTACGACGTGTACCGTTGCGCCGACGGCAAGTATCTCTCCATCGCGCCGATCGAAGCGCGCTTTCGCAGGATCTTCTTCGAGAAGCTGGGCCTGGACGCGCCGGCCGGCGACCAGCGCGCCGACTGGGATGCCCTGCGCGAGGCCATCGCCGCGCGCATCGCCACCCGCACCCAGGCGCAATGGTGCGAATGCTTCGACGGCACCGACGCCTGCGTCGCCCCCGTGCTGTCGATCGCCGAGGCCCCGTCGCATCCGCACAACCAGGCCCGCGCCACCTTCCTGGAAATCGATGGCGTGGTGCAGCCCGCCCCCGCGCCACGCTTTGGCGCCACCCCGCTGGCCACGCCGCGCCCGCCCGAACCCGCCAACAGCCGGTTCGAGGAGTGCCTGGGCGCATGGGGGATGTCCGAGTCCGACATCGCGCGCTGGAAGAACAGCGCCGCCATAGGCGCGGCCCGCTAGGCGGGCCGCCACAGGGCCTCTGCTAGACTCCTACGCCAACGATTCGGGAACCCCCATGAGCAAGACAGATCCCACCGTCCAGGGCAAACGGCGCCGCAAACCGATGGAGACCTCCTCCGCCGGCGCGGCGGTCGCGCGCGACGACCTGAAAGACAGCACCGACCGGCAGTTCGTCGTGGCCCTGGCCCGTGGCCTGGACATCCTCAAGGCGTTCCGTCCGCGCGAAGGCCCGCTGGGCAACCGCGAACTGTCCGAGCGCACCGGCATGCCGGCGGCCACGGTCTCGCGCCTGGCGTACACCCTGTGCCGGCTGGGCTACCTGGAGTTCAATCCGCGCCAGGAGAACTACGAACTGGGCAGCAGCACCCTGGCGCTGGGGCAGGTGGCGATGGCGCGCCGCAATATCCGCAAGGTCGCCGCGCCGCTGATGCAGCAGCTGGCCGACAGCACCAACGGCAACGTCGGCCTGGGCATCCTGCACAAGCGCATGATGCTGTACATCGAGACCTGCGAGGGCTCGGGCCTGATCGGCCTGCGGCTGTTCAACGGCTCGCGCATTCCCGTGGCCACCACGGCCATGGGCCGCGCCTATCTCGCCTGCATGGAAGAAGCCGAGCGCGAAAGCCTGCTGGAGGAATTGCGGCCCCAGTTCGGCGCGGACTGGCCGACGGTGCTGGTGGGCGTGCAAAAGGCCATGCGCGACATGGAGCGCGACGGCTTCTGCACGTCGCTGGGCGAATGGCAAAGCTACATCCACGGCGCCGGCACCGCGCTGCGGCTGTCCGACGGCAGCCTGTACGGCATGAACCTCGGCGGCGCCGCCTACCTGCTGCCCGAGCGCGAGCTGACCGAAGTCTACGGACCGCAGCTGGTCGAAGTGGCCGAGAAAATCCGCAAGGCCATGAGCGTGCCCGACGAGGCCTGACCCCCCGGCGCCCGGCCGGGCGCCGCATGGCGCTTGCGCTGTGCTCAAGCATGGCGTGCAATAAAATCGTTTGTCGCTGTCCCCTTGCAAGCCTAGATTGCTTGCTGACCCAATCGCCTTTTTTCAATCAGTCCTAAAGGTTGTCAGCATGCAAGAGCTGTCGCAAGACGCGGGCGCGAGCACCGTCGACGCCCCCTATTTTTCCCCCCGCCGCCTGGGCCACGTCAATCTCATCGTCCGCGACACCGACGCATCGATGCGCTTCTACCAGGACGTCGTCGGCTTCGAAGAGGTGTACCGCGTGCCGGCCATCGGCGGCGGCTTTCTCAGCAACGGCAACACGCACCATGACATAGGCATGGTGCAAAGCTCCGGCCCCTCGGGCAAGGGCCGCCCGCCGGGCCTGAACCACCTCGCGTTCGAGCTGGAAACCGAAGTCGCGCTGGTCGAGGGCTACGACCGGTCGCGCCAGGACGGCCTGGCGTTCGAACGCACCCTGGACCATGACATCGCGCACTCGGCCTATTGCGCCGACCCGGACGGCAACTCGTGCGAACTGTATGCCGACGTGGTGCGCGAATGGCGTACCGCGCGCACCGGCGAGGTCACCAAGCCCAAGCCGGCATGGTGGCCGGGCAAGACGCCCCCCAACCCGCACCACAACTATCATGCCGAACCGCCATTGCGCCAGGTCGCGCACGCGGCGTTCCATCCCTTGCGCACGCAGCATGCCACGCTGGTGGTGGCCGACCTGGACGAGAGCATCGCTTTCTACACCCGCCGGATAGGGCTGGCGCTGCGGGCGCAGGGCGACGGCTACGCGCTGCTGGGCGGACAGTGCGGCCGGCGCGACGTCGCGCTGGTGCAGGCGCGCGGCCAACTGAGCCCCGGCTACCATCACGTGGGCCTGGAAGTCGCCGACGCCGGCGAACTGCTGCGGGCGGCGCAACGCTGGCGCGAGCAGGGCGGCCAGGTGGCGCGTCTCGTCGAGCACCCCTTGCGCACGGCGGTGTACATCGCCGATCCGGATGGCCTGCTGCTGCAGTTCTTCGCCGACCACGGCGCCGACCACGCCGCCTGGCGCCACCTCGATCGGGAGCAAGCCCTGTGGATCGTGTGAACGCGCCGGCCGGCGGCGCGCAGCCGGTCAGCCTGACCGCGTACGCCACGCGCCAGTACGCCGACATACTCGGCATACGGACCGCCTACTATCGCTCGTGCGCCCGCCCGCGGCCCGGCCAGCCCGCCATCGTGCTGGTGCATGGCGGCGCGCCGGGCGCCTCGGCCGAACTCAATTGGTTCCGCAACTTCGCGGTGCTGGCCGCGGCCGGCTACGACGTGATCGCCTACGACCAGCCGGGCTTCGGATACAGCAGCCAGCCCGCCGACCACGGCATCGACTTCCGCTACCAGCACCTGGTCGCCACCTTGCAGGCCCTGGCGCCGGACACCGTGCACCTGGCCGGCAACTCCATCGGCGGCCTGCTGTGCAGCCTGTACGCCCTGCGCCGGCCCGCCGCCGCCCCGCGGGCGCGCTCGCTGATCCTGGCGGCGCCGTTTCCCTATTTCGACCCGCCGGCGGCCGTCAACGACAGGCTGCTGGCGCATCGCGGCCGCCTCGGCTCGATCGAACCCACGTTCGAAAGCATCCAGGCGCTGTGCATGAACACGTTCAACCAGCCCGCGCAGGTCACCGACGATGTGGTGCGGCTGCGCCTGGAGATGCTGGCGGGCGAGCGCTGGGATGCGTACAAGGCGCGGGCCGGCGCGTCGCGCGAATTCGAGCGCGCCGACGTGCTGGGCAGGCAGCTCGATACGCCGACCCTGCTGGTGTGGGGCGTGCAGGACCGCAGCCTGCCTTGCGAAATCGGCATCGAAGCGATGCAGCACATCAGCCGCGGGCAGTTCGTCTTCCTGACCCAGTGCGGCCATTGGCCGCAGACCGAGCACGCCGACGCATTCAACCGCCTGGCGCTGGCCTTCCTGGACGAGCACGGCCGCCCCTGAGCGCGCCGCCGCGAAACGCACGGGCCGGCATAAGCCGGCCCGTGCGTTTCGCGGCCCAACGGCCCGCTACAGGCCCAGCACCAGCCGCTTGCTGCGCGAACGCGAGCAACACGGCAGGAACTGGTCGTTCCTGCGCTTTTCGTCGTCGGACAGATACATGTCGCGGTGGTCCGGCTCGCCGTCCAGCACGCGCAGCAGGCAGGTGCCGCAGATACCCTGCTCGCACGACGTCTCGACGAACACGCCATGGCGCGCCAGCGCCTGCACCACGCTCTCGTCCCTGCCGACCGCGAACACCTCGCCGGACGAGGACAGCTGCACTTCGAACCCCTCGTCTCCCGCCAGGGCGGCGTCGCCGTCCTGCGGATTGGAAAAGCGCTCGTAGTGGATGCGGGCCTCGCTCCAGCCCTGGACGCGCGCCTGCGCGATCACGGCTTCGATGAAGCCGCCGGGACCGCACACATACAGGTGGGTGCCGGGCTCCTGGCGCGCCAGCACCTGCGCGATATCCAGCCGCTGCGCCGGCGGGCCGTCGTCGGTGTGGATATGCGCCCGCGCCGCCAGGCCAGGGGCCTGCAGCCGCTCCAGGAACGCCATCCGATCGCGCGAACGGCCGCAGTAATGCAACGCGAACCGTCCGCCGCGCGCGGCCAGCGACTCCGCCATGCACAGGATGGGCGTGATGCCGATGCCGCCGGCCAGCAGCAGCGAGGGGCCATCGGCATCGGCCAACGCAAACAGGTTGCGCGGCGCGCCGATCTCGATCACGTCGCCCACGTCCAGCACATCGTGCACCGCCCGCGATCCCCCGCGCGAGGCGGGTTCGCGCAGCACCGCGATCTGGTAGCGCGCCGCCGGTCCGCCGTAGCGGCACAGCGAATATTGCCGGCTGATGCCGTTGCCGACATGGACATCGACATGGGCACCCGGCGCATAGGCCGGCAAAGGCTCGCCGTCCAGGCTTTCGAGCTCCAGCACGCAGATGTCGCGCGCCCCGGACTGCTTGCCCGCGATACGCACCGCCAGACGCTCGCTCATTGGGGCACTTGCTCCTGCGTCGCCTTGGCGTCGGGAACGGCGGGATAGCTCAGGCTTTTCAGGAAGTCCGCCAGCTCGCGCGTCTCGGCCACCGTATCGACGGGTGCCATCGAGAAGACCGTGCCGTCGCGCACCAGCGCCCGGAACTTCTGCAACGCCTCCGGGCTGGCCATGAAATCCAGCACCTTGCGGCGCGCCATCACGATCGCCAGGTCGGCGCTGACCAGCTTCTCCTTGGTCCGGTCGGCGATGCGTCCCATGCCTTCCTGCATGGCGCGATCCTGGTCGTTGACGCCATGGATGCCCGTGGTGGACGTGCCCTTCTGCGCCTCCCGGTTGACCAGGTAGTCGTTGCGCCGATTGCGGATCGGCGCCCAGGTGTCGATGATGGAGCCGTTGTTGAGCTCGACCGGGCCATAGCGGTACTCGGGCGGAAACGAAATGCCGCGCTCGACGAACTCCAGGAACGCCTGCGGCAGTTCGCCGTCCAGCACGTAGTTGAAGTCCCAGCAATAGGTGTTCTCGTCGTCGATCGGCACCCAGGCCCGGCCGCCGATGGGCCAGGCCGCGCTGGGAATGACCGAGAACATGGGGGCCATCCATTGCGTGACGCGCCAGTAGAAGCGCTCGTCGGCGCGGCGCCGCGCGATCGACATGAATCCGATGGGCGTTTCCTCGACGTTCAGTTCCGGCCTGGGATCCTTGTAGGTGTAGGTGCGGTGCACGCGGTCGGACGCCACGCCTTGGTCCGACTTGTGCAGCGTCGATACGTGCGAGCTGTCGATCTCGCCTTCGGCGCCCTGCATCCAGTTGGTCTCCTGCACCCAGACGCTGGCCAGCCGCTGCGTGTCCGGCAGGTCGATCCATGGAAACCGCGGCAGCTCGGGCGCCGGCCCGGTGCCCATGTAGATCCAGACGATGCCGGCCTTTTCCTGCGCCTGATAGGCAGGCAGGTGCATTTTCTGACACAGGTTGGAATTCTTCTCGCTGGGCATCTCCAGGCACTGGCCGTCGCGGCCATACAGCCAGCCGTGGTAGGAGCAGCGGATGCCGCGTTCCTCGACCTTGCCGAAGAACAGCGGCGCGCCCCGGTGCAGGCAGTGCGCATGCGTGATACCGACCTGGCCGCTGCCGTCGCGAAACGCGATCAAGTCTTCGCCCAGCAGGCGCAGCCGCACCGGCGCGCGGCTGCCCTCGGGCAGCTGGGACGACAACACAGCGGGCAACCATAATGAGCGGAAAAGCTCGCTGCCCGGCGTGCCGGCACCCACCCGGCACAAACGCTCATTATTTTCCTTGGTCAACATGACGTTCTCCTTTGTGCTACTTTCCCGCGACGCTGGCCACTGCACTCATGATCTGCTTGGCCGCGACTTCGCTTTGACGCAACTGCTCCTCGGTGCGGACCTCGACGACCTTGACATCAGGCATCATGGCCTTGATTTTCTGTGTCGTGGCCGAATCCGGATCGTGGAACAGCGACAGATACTCTTCCTTTTCCTGGATTTCGGCCCCCTCGGTGGCCAGCCACGCCAGGAACAGCTTGCCCAGGTTGGGCTGGGGCGCGCCCTTCAACATGAACATGAACAGCGGGCCCACCGGCATGGTGGCCAACGGCGCCCACTCGATCGGCGCGCCCTTGCGCTTCTGCGCCTCGGCCAGGGCCGTATAGCCCGACACGCCCAGCGCCACCTCGCCGTTGGAGATCGCGCCCACCACCGCCGGCGGCCCCGGCTTGAAGCGCGGCTTGTTGGCGATCAGCTTGTTGGTCAGCTCGACCGCCTTGTCCACGCCGATGTCCACCGCCAGGATGTCCAGCGGCGGCGGCGTATTGTTGGCCATGGCGAAGCGGCCCTGCCATTTCGGCTCGGTCAGCTCCCATATATCCTTGGGCACCTCGCCGGGCTTGACCAGGTTCTTGTTGTAGACCATGACATACTGCACGTCCCATTGCCGCAGCATGCGCTTGCGGTAGGACGGCAGCACGCCGTCGACCGCGGCCACCTTGACCTTGGGGAACATCTCGCCGAAATCGCCGACCCAGTCCACTTCGGCGTCCAGCCCGTTCCTGGCGAACCAGTTCTCGTACGTGTTGTAGCCGTAGCCGCCGATGGCGCTGGGCACCGCCAGGCCGGCCGTGGCCTGCTGGTGCACGCGCGGCGCCGATACGGTCGACGTCAACGGGGTCCACTCCCAATTCACGTCGATGCCGAAGCGCTTCTGGAACGCCTCCATGATACGGCGCTGCGCCTGTTCCGACTTGGGCGAACTGACCATGATCACGAACGGCCCGGCGGCGGCTTCCTTGCGCGCCGCCTCGACGATGGCCTGGTTGTCCGCCGCCTGCGCGGCAAATACGGCGAGCGACGACAGCGCCACCGCCGACAGCCACTGCCCGCCGCGCTTGATCGCGGTCCTCCTGGAACTGCACGTCTTGTCTTGCATTGCCTGTCTCCTGGTCGTTGTTTTACGTCCGGGGCCTTTTGTTTTCATGGAAAGCCCCGTCGGATTACTACTCTAGGAACTGCCGCCTCGCCGGACAAACGATTTCTCCGTCGCTCATGCATGACCTGTGCTCAGCTATTGCGCTCGTCGACCCGCGCCATGTACACCTGCAGGGGCATGACCACCGCCGCCAGCAGCACGATCAACACCACCGACAGCGCCGCCGCGCCCGGCACATCGGGATAGCCCCACAGCAGCCACAGCGCCGAACTCAGCATGGCCGTCTTGGTGGTCAGGAATATCAGCGGAATGCCGACGTCGCGCATGCCATGGGCAAAGACCAGCAGCCACCCGTTGAAGATCTGCGTGCGCAGGATCGGAACCAGGACGCGCCACATGATGCGCAACCGCCCGACCCCGCTCAGGATGGCGGCGCGCTCGATATCGGGATGCACCTGGATCAGCGCCGCCGAGATGACCCGCGTGCCGAACACGAGATTGACCACGACCTGCGCCAGCAGGATGGCGGCGATCGTGCCGTAGATGGGCGTGCGCACATACAGCAGCAGCACCGCCAGCCCCAGGACGATGTTGGGAATCGCGATCGGCAGGAACGACAGCACATCCAGCCAGCGGCACCAGCGGTTGACCGGACGCACCGAGACGTACGCGACCAGGAAGCTGACGCAGATCGCCAGGGTCGAGCCCAGCACCACGACGATGGCCGTATTGGACAGGCTGCGCTGGAACAGCGCGGAGGAAAACAGCTGGCGGTAATTGTCGAACGAGACATTAGCCAGCGCCTCGATCGAGGGCAGCGTGTAGAACGGCAGCAGGCTGGCCCACAGCAGGATCAGCACCGGCATGAAGGCCAGCAGGAAGAACGCCACCGCGTAGCCATGCACGGCATGCCGGCGCCAGCCCAGCTCGCGCGCCACCAGCCGGAAGTTCTTGCCGCCGATGACGGCGAACTTCTCGGATTCGCGGGTCAGGCGCTGGTACAGCAGCACCAGGAACAGCGCGATCACAACCAGCACGATTCCGAACGCCGCGGCCAGGTTGTAATCGGGCGCGCCCAGCTCGGCCGTGCTCAGCAGGTAGATGCGGGTGCTCAGGACCTGGATGCCGCCGGTCAGGCCGATGGACAGCGGAATCTCGAAGACCTGGATCATGATCATCACCGTATAGATGAAGACCGACAGCAGGCCGGGCAGCAGGATCGGACCGACGATGCGCAGCAGGATGCGCCAGGGAGACACCCCCGCCAGCGTCGCCGGGAACTCCAGCTTGTAGTCCATGTTCCGGATGATGCCGGACAGCATCACGTAAATGGTCGGCGTCAGCAGGAAGCTGCTGACCAGCACCATCATGCCCAGGCTGTAGATATTGATCGGGCCGTTGTGCGTTTCCAGGTCGAACCAGGTGCGCAGCAGATGATTGATGTAGCCGTTGCTGGGGTTGAGCAGCAACACCCAGCCGAAACCCTGGATGAGCGAGGGCAGCGACAGGGTCAGGATCATCAACACCCGCACCGTGACTTTGTAGCGGAAATCCGTGCGCTCGGTGATCCACGCCCATAGCGTGGCGAAGAACGTGGCGATCGCGATCGTGCCGCCCACGTAGATCACCGTGTTGGATATCAACTGGCCCAACCCGGGCTGGCTGGCCAGGTTGACGAAGTTCTCCAGCGAGAACCCCGCGGGATCCAGCCATAGTTTGCCCTGGGGACGAAAGGCCGTCAGCAGCAGGACCAATACGGGCAGAACGGTCAGCGACACCACCAGAAAGCTGACCAGGCCAAAAATGGCGACCATGCTGACTACTCCTCGATGCAGTGGATTTTCTCAGGGGGGTAGTGCAGCTCGACGTGGGTGGCGCCCGTGTCCATGGCGCGCGCATTCACGTACGCGGACACGGCCTGGCCGGGATCGGCCGGCGCGCGGCACACGACCTCCATGCGCTCGCCCAGGAAAACGCAGCGCTCGACCGCCAGCGCATACCGGTTCGGCCGGTCGCGCGGCCCGTCGGCGGCAACCAGCTGGAAATCCTCCTGCCTGAGCACCAGCGTGGCCTTGTCGCCGGCCTTCAGCGCCGCATCGCGCCGCGGGAAGACCACCGGCCCCAGCGCGCAGCGCGCCAGCACGTCGCCCGAGCCCGCATCGACCTGCTCGACCGTCGCCTCCAGCAGATTCGGCGCCCCCATGAACTGGGCCACGAAGCGCGTTCCCGGCTGGTAGTAGATCTGGTGGGGCGTGCCGATCTGCTCGATCCTGCCTTCGCTCATCACGATGATGGTGTCCGACATCGCCAGCGCTTCCTTCTGGTCGTGCGTGACGTAGACCGTCGTGATGCCTTCCCGGCTGACGACGTCCCGGATCTGCTTCTGCATGGCGTCGCGCAGGTTAGCGTCCAGGTTGGACAGCGGCTCGTCGAGCAGGATCAGGCTCGGGCTTTGCGCGATGGCGCGCGCCAGCGCCACGCGCTGCTGCTGTCCGCCGCTGAGCAGGGGCGCCGGCCGGTCGGCCAGGTGCGCCAGGTGGACCTTCTCGAGCGCGGCGTCGGTGGCCTGCTCCAGCTCGGCGCGGCCGCGGCGGCGCTGGCGGCCGTTGAGCAGCGGGAAAGCGACGTTTTCGCGCACGGTCATATGCGGCCAGATCGCGTAGCTCTGGAACACCATCGAGATGTTGCGCCCGGCCGCGGGCACGTACACCGAGGTGCCGCTGTCATAGACGGTACAGCCGCTGATGTCTATCCTGCCGCCCGAGGGCTTGTCCAGGCCTGCCAGCATGTTGAGCAATGTCGACTTGCCGCAGCCGCTGGGGCCCAGCAAGGTGACGAAAGCGCCCGCCGGCGCTTCGAACGACACGCCGCGCAAGGCCTGGTGGTGCTCGCCCCGGCGCGTGTACCCTTTGGTGAGATCGGTGACTCGAAGACCCATGGTTGCCACCTCAGCGCTCGACCTGCCTGCCGGTCGCGCTGGATTCCAGCACGGCCAGGCACACTTCCAGCGTGTCCTTGCCCCAGCGCGCGTCGCGCAGCGCCGGCGCCACGCCGGCGATGGCATCGCGCAATTCGTCGATCGTGTCGCCCTGGCTGAACGGTCCGCGGCCCGTGATGGCCGGCACCTCGCGCACCCCCTCGTCGCCGTAGACCAGCACCCCCTCGGGCGAGGCGCGCAGGTCGGCGTGCTCGCACGTCACCAGCATCACGCCGAAGTGCGGCTGCTTGCGGTCGGTGTTGCCGGACTCCATCGACTTCGAAATCGGGCCGCCGAAGCCATAGCGGGCACGGCGCAGCTCGGCCTCGTCGCCCTGCAGCTGTTGCAGCACCTTGCGCGCGCCGCCGTGGTTCGGCTTCTTGGCACGGCCCCCTTCGGCCAGCCAGAAATGCATTTCGTCGCTGTCGAAATGGTCGTACCCGCTGTACACCATCACCGCGCAGGCGCCATCCTCCAGGGTCAGCATGGCGGCGCAATTGCCTTCGGTGGGACGCTTGGGGTCGAGCCGGCCGGTCATGGCGCGCACCGCGGTGATGCGCTGCCCCGTGACGGTCTTGATACTGTCGATCTGGTGCGGCAGCTGGTTGTAGATGATGCCGCCGCCCTTGCTGGTGTCGAGTTCCTCGGGCCGGCGCGGGCGGTACAGGAAGTCCGTGTAGTTGAAGCAATTGAGCATGGACACGCGCCCCACGCTGCCTTCCTGGACGATGGCGCGCAGGGTGCGCACCACCGGGTCGTGGCTGCGCGACGTACCCACCACCAGGTGCACGCCGGCGCGCTCGACCGCCTCGATCATGCGATCGGCCTCGTCGCGGCTCAGCGTCAGCGGCTTCTCGACGATGATGTGCAGGCCCTGCTCGCTGGCCTGCACCACATGCTCGCAATGGAACTGGTGCGGGGACGCGATATACACCGCGTCCATCTGCACGTGCCGCATCATCTCGGGCAGGGTGGCGAACACGGGGATCCCGTACTCCTTGCCGAACCGCTCGCGCACGTCCTCGTTGGGATCGCAGGCGGCCACGATCTGCGCATCGGGATGCTGGCGCATCGCCGGCGCCATCAGCACCGATCCCGCGAAACCCAGGCCGCAAATTCCGAATCGTATTTTCATTTTCTGTCTCCTCCGTGGTTGCCGGCGGCTATACGTGGCCGTATTGTTCGAGCGCCTGGGCCAGCGTCAGCCCCTTGGCGAGATCGATCCGGATCTGCCGTTCGGTGTCGGTCAGCTTCTCGGCCTCGGCCAGCACCTGTTCGACCACTTCCATGGGAATGACGATCGCCCCGTCCTCGTCGGCCAGGATGAAATCGCCGGGCCGCACCTGTACGTAGGTCGACGTCGCGCCGCGCAGGTAGACCGGCACCTGGCTGTCGGTCACCTTCCAGCGTCCGATCGACTGCACCGGCGTGCGGTACCGGGCGTACACGGGGAAGCCGTGCTCGCCGATCCAGCGCACGTCGCGGATGCCGCCGTCGACCAGCGCGCCCACGCAGCCGCGCTCCTTCATGCCCAGCGCGATCAGTTCGCCGAAATAGCAGATACCGTCCCCGTCGCCGCTCCATACGCTGATCTCGCCTTCCGAGATGCCGTGGCATGCCTGCATCTTGGCCGCGTCGCCGCCCAGCGGATAGGGCGTCATCTGGCCGCGTATCGTGTAGGCCCAGCCCGCCAGCCGGCCGCCGTCGGCGGGGTAGGGCGAGAATTCCTGGGCCAGGCCGCAGTCCAGATAGCCGAGGGTATCCAGCACATCCGCCACGTTGGCGGTGTCGACCGCCGCGAACCGTTGCCGGATGTCATCGCGCTGCGCTTTCGAGAACATGTCTTGCTCCTGTAATTTCGGTTTTGCTGCAGATCAGATGCCGGGAATCAATCCGCCATCCACGCGTACTGTCGAGCCCGTGATATAGGACGCGGCCTCGCTGGCCAGAAAGGCGACCGTGTCGCCGTATTCCTGCGGACGCCCGTACCGGCCGGCCGGGATGCTGTCCGTGCTGGCGTCCACGATCTCGGCCAGCGCGCGGCCCTCCCGGCCCGCCTTCGCCTCGTCCAGCTGCTGGATGCGCCGCGTCGCGATCCGGCCCGGCAACACCACGTTGGCCGTGATGCCGGCCGCCGCCACCTCGCGCGACAGCGTCTTGGACCAGCCCAGCAGGGCGGCGCGCAAAGTGTTGGAGATACCCAGGTTGGGAATCGGCGCCGCCACGCCGGACGACGCGCTGGTGATCACCCGCCCCCAGCGCGCCCGCCGCATGCCGGGCAGCACCGCGTCGGTCAGCCTGATCACGCTGGCCACCATGGCGCGAAAGTGCTTTTCCCAGTCGTCCGTGTGCACGCCCTGCGCCAGCGTGGGCGGCGGACCGCCCGTGTTGTTCACCAGGATCTGCACGTCGCCCCAGTGCGCCGCGATCCGCGCCACGCGCGCCTCGGTATGGTCGAGCTCGGACAGATCCCAATGCATGGGCATGGCCGTTCCGCCGGCCGCCTCGATCCGGCTGGCGGCCCGCCTGGCGGCGTCCATGTCGATGTCGGCGACCACGACCCTGGCGCCCTCCCTGGCCAGGCTGTCCGCGATGGCGCCGCCCAGGCCGCCGCCGCCGCCCGTCACCAGTGCAATCCTGTTTGCGATACCCAAGTCCATGGCGCGCTCCTCAGGTGCCGACGCGCACCGGCGCGGACATCTTGCGCAGCATGGCCATGACGCTTTGCGCGGTAATGCGTCCGGTCTTGGGGTTCTCCGACGGGATGTTCTCGATCGTCATGCGCAGCAGCGCGGCATCGGACACCACTTCGATCGTGTGCGTATTGCGCACCACGCCAGGGTCGGCCCACACTTCCAGCTGCGTCTCGTCAGGACCGATACCGGCCAGCGACAGCGCCACGGCCACGTTCAGGTTGGCCGGAAATCCGCGCGCCGCCGCGCGCGCCGAGCCCGAGTACAGCAGCAGCGGCTCGGTCAGCCCTTCGATGTTCAGGTTCCGCTCGGCCAGGATGGGCGCGCCCTTGAAACCGATCGGCGGCTTGCGCGAAACCATCTTCACCGACTCGATGCGGCCTTCGGCCGCCGCCGTCACGGCATCCAGGCCCAGCAGGGCGCCGGTGGGCACCAGGATCTGCCCCTCGCTCGATCCGGCCTTGCGAAACAGGTCCGGAAACTCCAGCAGGGCGCCGACCGACAGCACGATGACTTTCTTGCCGGCGTCGAGCACCGGCTCGACGATCTGCGGCAGGATGGCCGCCGGCGCGCACTCGACCACGATATCGGCGTGGCGCGGCAGCTCGTGCAGCGGCACGGCCGGCACCGGCCGGGGCAGCGATGCGATGAAATCGGCGGTCTTGCCCGGGTCGCGCCCGCTGACCGCGCTGAGCCGGCAGCCGGCCACTTCGTTGCGCGCCAGGCGATTGGCAAGCGCCTTGCCGATCGCTCCTAGCCCCGCAACCGCGACACCCAACTCCTCTCTACTACTCATTGCTTTCCTTTTATTCATCTATAAAATGGGCGGAACGCTACGTGAAGGAATGTATGCGGCGGCAAATAGGGCGACAAACGATTTGTTCTCGGCCCAGGCATGACGACAAGTAATGCATCAGGCCGCCCGTCCCGCACAGAAAAAAGCGCAGGAGGAGAAAGAGGTATGCACAAGGCCTTGCCGTCCCTTATCGCGTTGCGCTTTTTCGAGGCGGCGGGACGGCTGCAGAGTTTCTCGAACGCGGCCCACGAGCTGCACGTCACCCAGGGGGCCGTCAGCCGGCAGATCCGAGCGCTGGAAGACGAGCTCGGCGTCAAGCTGTTCAATCGCCTGACCCGCAAGGTCGAGCTCACCGACGCCGGCCGCACCTACCTGGCCGACGTCGACGCGGCCTTCGCGCGCCTGCGCGCGGGAACCGAGCGCCTGAAGGCGCAGCAGGAACACACCATCCTGCGCATCAGCGTGCTGCCGTCGGTCGGGTCATCCTGGCTGATGCCGCGCCTGGGCTCGTTCACGCGCGAGTACCCCTACATCGAGATCCGCATCAGCAGCTCGATCGAGCCCGCCAACCTGCAGGCCGGCGACGCGGACGTCGCCATACGGGTCGGCGCCATGCCCGGACACCAGTACGGCAGCGACTCGCCGCGCATCGATCTGGTGATGACCGAGGACTGGCGCGATGTCCTGGCGGAAGAATTGATGGAGGACGTGCTGGTGCCGGTGTACTCGCCCAACATCCTCGAAGTGAACGCCAGGCTGGACGACAAGCGGATCTTCCAGACCCTGCCGCTCATCCACACGACCAGCCGGGCCGACGCCTGGACCGGCTGGATGAAGGCCTTCAACCTGCACGAGCCGCCCGCCACGCCGCGCATCGAATACGGCCACTTCTTCATGTCGCTGGACGCCGCGCGCCAGGGGCTGGGCGTGGCGCTGATCCCGGAAATCATCTACCGCAGTTCGTATACGCAGGGCCTGCACTGCGCCTCGCAGTACCGTACCCGCAGCGCCGGCGAGTACTACATGCTCACCCTGAACCGGCACGCGCAAAGCCACCACGTCGCGGTATTCCGCGACTGGGTGCGCAGGCAGTTCCGGGAGTTCAGGCACGGCGAGACCGCGCCCGGATAGGGCGCCGGGCGCGCACGCGCGCCGGCGCCCGTGCGCCGCCTAGCCGAGCAGCGTGATGGATTTCGCCGCCGGATCCAGGCGGATCGCGGTTCCGCTGGCGATGGCCTGCAGCAGGCGCGGGTCGAATCCTTCCATGATGGGCATGCCGGCCAGCACGGCCCCCTGGACCATGACCGGGTTGAGCTTGCCGAACACCAGGGCCTTGGGCGCGATCCCCTTGTGCAGCAGGTCGTAGAACGCCCAGCCGCCCGCCACGCCGCCCTTGGCGGTCGGGATGACGAGGATGCGATCCTTGATGGATTCGCCTTCCGCGCTGTGCCCGATGCGCGAGATCACGCCGCTCCAGCGGTCCAGGTCGTAGCGCGGGCTGAACCCCTCCCGCATGACCAGGGCCTGGCCCTCGACGACCGGCCCCCAGGCGCGGTCGACCGCAAAAACTTCGCTCATCGGAGTTCTCCCGTGCAGGCAATGTCCACGCAATCCGCCGTGCGGCGCAAGACGGTGTTGAAGCGATGGGCGGTAATGGTGTTGACCAGCTTGCCCGAATTGGAGATCAGGTTGGTCCAGCCGTTTTCCTCGCGGATCTTCGACAGGCGCTGCAGGATGTAGAAGCACACGCCCTGCAGGATCGTCACGCCGGCGGCTTCCAGCACGCCGACATAACCCAGCCGTTTCGCATCGCTGTAGATCATGTGGTTGGTGGTCACCACCGCGGTCATGCCAGGCGCCACGCGGCGTCCCTCGAACCGCTCGGAGAGCGACTGCATTTCGTACAGCGACAGCTGCGGCCCCGAGAAGACCACGATGTTCGAGCCGCCGTCCTTGTACTGGTAGGCGTCGAAGACGGCCTGCACATCGGCATCCGTGACGGTCATGGACGCGGCGGGCGCCGCGCCGCCGAAGGCGGCCTCGGCCGTCGGCGCTTCCGGCGTCGCGCCGACCATGTGGAACATCGCCATCGAACCGTAGCTCGCCAGCGAGGCGCCGAGATGCTTCAGCTCATCGGACATCGGCGTCTTGTCATAGCCCTCGATCACGGGAACCGCGAAGTAGTCCTGATTGGGATGCCCGATGATCTTGCCCAGCGCGCCCCAGTCGGCGAAGTCGCGCATCTGCGCCTGCAGCCTGACATGGATGGTTCCGCGCCGCGCCGCATCGAGGTGAAAGCCATACTCCGGCGTGCGGCCGGTCAGCGCGGCGGCGAAACTGGACTTGCCGGCCTCGAAGTTCGTGCGCGCGCCCAGCACCGAGTTGGCGTAGATGACGGTGCCCGTGTCGCCCCAGGCGACGTGCTCGCCGATCTTCGGCTGGTAGACGGTCTGATACGGGATGCACGAATCGGTGGCCGCGATGCGCATCGTCTTGTAGCGCGAGAGGATGTCCTTCTCTTTTGCCTCTTCCTCGGGATCCTGCGCCATCCTGGGATCGGCGTGGAAATGCATGCACTGCGCATTGCTCGACGCGGGCACGGCACAGCTCGCATGCTGGTCGGTCATGTGCCGCAGATGCTGCAGCCCGCCATCGCCCATCACCTCGATGTCGCCCATCACATGGGCATGGGTAATGGGAACGAAACGCGTGGCGCCGAAGAAGTTGCCGACCTGAATCTGGAATTCGATCGCTTCCTGCACCGCGGCGCCCTTGTCGCCGCGCAGCATCGCGAGCTCTTCCTCGCTCAGCCGCATGGTCCCTTGATCCAGGGTAGTTGTGTTGCTCATCGCCTTTCCTTCGTTGTTCAGTCCGCTTTCGCGCCTGATTCCTTGACCAACTTGCTGTACTTGCGCCGCTCCGCGTCGACGAACCGGGCCATATCGCCGGCGTCCATGAACGCGGGGCTGGCGCCCTGCGCCTGCAGGCGCTCGGCGAAACGCGGCTCGCGGGTAATCGCGCCGATTTTTTCGGACAGCAGCTTGATCACCTCCGGCGGCGTCGCGGCCGGCGCGAACACGCCCTGCCAGTTCTCGATGGCAAAGCCCGCAAAACCCTGCTCGGCCATGGTCGGCACGTCGGGCAACAGCGCGGAGCGCTCGGGCGTGGTGACGGCCAGCGCCCGCAGCTTGCCGGCCTGCAGGTGCGGCAGCGCCGGCGGCAGGCCGGAGAAGAACATATCGACCTGGCCGCCCAGCAGATCGGTCATCGCGGGCGCGCCGCCCTTGTACGGGATATGGGCAATGCTCGCCTTGGACTCCAGCCGGAACCATTCGCCGGCCAGGTGCTGCGGCCCGCCGGTGCCGGACGAGGCATAGTTCGCGGTGCCGTCCTTGGCCTTGATCTGGGCCAGGAGGTCCGTCACCGAACGGGCGGGGCTGCGCGCATTGACCACCAGCACCAGGGGCGCGGACGCCACCCGCGCCACCGCGACGAGGTCCTTGGCCGGGTCATAGGGCATCTTGGCATAAAGCAGCTGGTTGATCGCCACCTCGGCGGGCGACCCGACCAGCAAGGTATAGCCGTCGGCGGGCGCGCGGGCCACCGTGTCGGCGCCGATATTGCCGCCGGCGCCGGAGCGGTTCTCGACGATGACGGATTGCCCCAGCTCCTCGCCCAGGCGGGCGCCCAGCATGCGCGCCACCACGTCCGTGGCGCCGCCGGCCGGGAAGGGCACGATGATGCGTATGGGTTTGTCGGGATAGGCGGCGGCCGCCACGCCGCCCAGGCCCAGTGCCGCGGCGGCCAGGCCGCCGGCGATCAAGTTTCTGAGTTTCATGTTGTCTCCTCTTGCTGGACCAGACTATGCGCGCTCCAGGCATTCTTGGATAATCACGAAAACAGGCTACGTGACATATTTTTGTTATCACTAAAGGGGAAGGCCATGGCACGGCAAAGACTGGCGGGCGGTTCGGTGCCGGCCATATTCAAGTCGCGGCTGCGCATGAAACACCTGGAACTCTTTCGCAATCTCTGCGAGCTGCACTCCTTGCGCAAGGCCGCGGAGGCCTCCAGCATGACGCAGCCGGCGGCGACCAAGCTGATCCAGGAGCTGGAAAGCATGTTCGGCGTCCCGCTGTTCGAGCGCGACCGGCGGGGCATGCGCCCCAACGCCCATGGGGATCTGATCAAGCGGCATTTCAATGTGGTGATGTCCGATGTCGGCCATATGTGCGACGAACTGGCCCTGTACGCCAGCGGCGGCGCGGGCGTCGTCAGGCTGGGCATCGTCCCGTCGCTGTCCGCGCAACTGCTTGCCCGCATTACCGACGACCTGCTGTCGGCCCACCCCAACGTGCGGCTGGAGCTGACCGAAGGCGCCACCGACCGGTTGATGGAGGGCCTGCGGCGCAACGATCTCGACCTCATCTTCGGCCGCGTCCTGGACCGGGCGAGCGTGTCCGAACTGCGCGTGGTCGAGGTCTATACCGAATCCTTCGAGGTAGTCAGCGCGGCGAACCACCCGCTGGCGCGCAAGGCGCGCGTCGGCTGGGAAGACCTGAGCCAGGCGCGCTGGATCCTGCCGGCGACCGGATCGCCGCTGCGCGACATGGCCGAGCAGTTGTTCACCGGCCGCGGCATCCTGCGCCCCATCGTCTCGGTGGAGTACAGCAGCTTCCACCAGATGCGCTACGTCATCGCGGGCAGCGAACTGGTCGGGCTGCTTCCCACTTCCGTCGCCCTGCAAGGCGAAGCGCAGGGCGATATCGCCAGGCTTTCCCCCGCGGAGCGGGCCCGGTTCGCCCCGATCAGCCTGATCTCGCGCCAGGACTTCGAACAGCCGCCCGTCGTGCGGCAGTTCGAGGCCATCGTCCTGGGGGCCGCCAAGGATCTCGGCCAGGCCTGAGCGCCGCCCGGTGATCACCCGTGTTTATCACCTCCGCCCAATAACTGATCACCGGGGAATGATCTTTGGTGCACACTATGCGACCAGCCTGATCCCGCCCCTTTTCCCCGGAGTTCCAGTGGTACACGCCACGCCCCCCACGCCCGGTCCTGGCGACAGCCGCGGCTTTGTCGAGCAACTGCGCGGCATCGTCGGCGCCGCGCACGTCCTGACCGACGAACATCGCACCCGCCGCTACCGCGCCGGCTTTCGCTTCGGCTTCGGACGCGCCATCGCGGTCGTCAGGCCCGGCAGCCTGCTGGAGCAGTGGCGCGTCGTGCAGGCCTGCGTCGCGCACGGCAAGATCGTCATCATGCAGGCGGCCAACACCGGCCTGACCGGAGGGTCGACGCCGGACGGCGACGACTATGACCGCGAGATCGTGATCATCAGCACGATGCGCATGAAGAAGATCCAGCTCATCCTGGACGGCCGGCAGGTCATCTGCTTTCCCGGATCGACCCTGGACCAGCTCGAACAGGCGCTCGCGCCGCTGGGGCGCGAACCGCACTCGCTGATCGGCTCGTCGTGCCTGGGCGCCTCGGTGTTCGGCGGCATATGCAACAACTCCGGGGGATCGCTGATCCAGCGCGGCCCGGCCTACACCGAGCTGGCGGTCTATGCGCAACTGGGCGCGGACGGACGGCTGCAGCTTGTCAACCATCTCGGCGTCGCGCTGGGCGATTCTCCCGAGGAGATCCTGGGCCGCCTCGACGCCGGGCAATTCGGCGCGGCCGACGTGGCGACCGCGGTGGGAAGCGGCTCGGACCAGGAATACGCCGAGCACGTGCGCGCCGTCGACGCGGACTCGCCGGCGCGCTACAACGCCGACCCGCGCCGCCTGTTCGAGGCCTCGGGCAGCGCCGGCAAGCTGATTCTCTTCGCCGTGCGGCTGGACACGTTCCCCGCCGAAACCCAGACACGCGTCTTCTATATCGGGACCAACGACCCCGGCGAACTGACGGCGATACGCCGCCACATGCTGACCAGCCTGCCGGCGCTGCCGATCGCCGGCGAGTACCTGCACCGCGACGCCTTCGATATCGCCGACGTCTACGGCAAGGACACTTTCCTGGCGATACGCAAGCTGGGTACGGCCCGCCTGCCCAGGCTGTTCGCGCTCAAGGCCCGCATCGACAGCGTCTGCGAGCGCGTCCCTCTGTTGCCGAAGTACCTCAGCGACCGCGTCCTGCAATTCGCCAGCCGGCTGTTCCCCGACCACCTGCCCCGGCGATTGCGCGAGTACCGCGATGCCTACGCGCATCACCTGATGATCAAGGTGCCGGGCAGGATCGGCGACCAGACGCGGCGGTTCCTGCAGGCCTACTTCGACGACGCCACCGGCGCCAGCTTCGAATGCACGCCCGAGGAAGGGACGGCGGCCTTTCTCCTGCGCTTCGCGGCGGCCGGCGCCGCCGTGCGGTATCGCGCCGTGCATGCGGACCAGGTGGAAGACATCGTCGCGCTCGATATCGCACTCAAGCGCAATGACCGCGACTGGCTGGAACAGCTGCCGCCCGACATCGAGGCGCCCATCCTGATGAAGCTGTACTACGGGCATTTTTTCTGCCACGTATTCCACCAGGACTACATCGTCAGGAAAGGCAACGACTGCCTGGCGCTGGAGCACCGCATGTGGAAGCTGCTGGACGAGCGCGGCGCCGAATACCCCGCCGAACACAACGTCGGGCACCTGTACGACGCCAAGCCCGAGCTGAAGGCGTTCTACCGCGGCCTCGATCCGTGCAATCAGTTCAACCCGGGCATCGGCCGCACCTCCAAACTGCAGGGATGGCGCTAGGGCGCCGCGGCGCACGGGCGAGGGCAGTCCTCGCCCGTCTGCGGTTCAGGCTTGCAGCAAGGCGGCGTACCGGTCCAGATGATGGTCGGTGCCGCCGAGCAGGGGATCGATCATGGCCAGCCGCTTGAAGTAATCGCCCGGCGCCATCTCGTCGGTCATGCCCATGCCGCCATGCAGCTGGATGGCCTGCTCGCCCACATAGCGGCCGGCCCGCGCGACCACGACCTTGGCGGCCGACAGCTTGCGCTGGCGCGCGGCCGCGTCGGCTTCATCGAGGGCCTGGGCGGCCACGTAGGCCATCGAAAGCGCCAATTCCTTCTGTACCAGCATGTCCGCCATGCGATGCTGCAGGGCCTGGAAGCTGGCCAGCGACACGCCGAACTGCCTGCGCGTGCGCAGGTATTCCCCCGTCAGCTCGATCAGGCGCTCCATGGCGCCGGCGGCCTCCGCGCACAGCGCGGCGATGCCCCAATCCAGGCCGGCCTGCAATGCGCCCAGGCCGGCGCCCGGCGCGCCCAGCAGCGCCGATGCCGGCAGCCGGACATCGGCCAGCCTGACGCTGGCCGCGCGCTGGCCGTCCATGGTGGGCTGGCTGGCCAGCGTTAGACCGGCCGTGCCGCGAGTGGGAACCAGGAACAGGCTGAGCCCCTCGGCGCCGGCCAGCCTGGCGCTGACCACCAGCACGTCCGCCGCCGCGCCATGCCAGACCAGGGTCTTGGCGCCATTCAGCACGTAGGCGTCGCCTGCGCGCTCGGCCGTGGTCCGCACCGCCTCGGGGTTGGACCGGCCGCCCTGCTCCAGATAGGCGGTCGCGGCGATGCATTCGCCGGCCGCCAGGCCGGGCAGCCACGCCCGTCCCTGTTCGTCGCTGCCATGCCCCTGGATGATCGTGGTGGCGATCACCGCGCTCGGCGTGATGGGCTCGCTCATCAGCCCGCGGCCCAGTTCGTGCTGCACGACCAGCTGGGTGGCCGCGTCCGCGCCGAAGCCGCCATGCTCGGCGGCCACGTTCAGGCCCTGTATGCCCAGCTCGGCCAGGCCGGCCCAGATGGCGGGGTCCACGCCCGCGTCGCCGCGCACGATGGCGCGGCGCTTCTCGAAGGCGTATCCGGTCTCGATGAAACGCCGCAGGCTGTCGGCCAGCATGCGTTGCTCTTCGCTATAACTGAAGTCCATGATTCGCCTCTCGTTCAAAGGCCCAGGATGGCCTTGGAAATGATGTTCTTCTGCACCTCGGTCGCGCCGCCGAAGATGGTGGTCTTGCGCATGTCGAAGTACGCCGCGGTGGCGCCGGCGGCCCACGCGGGGCTGTCCACGGCCTGCCCCTCGCCGTCCAGCCATGCGCTGGCAAAGGGCCAGGCATCGGGCCCCGCGATCTCCATCTGCAGCATGGCCAGGTCCTGCTGCAGCTCCGAGCCGCGGATCTTGACGATGGACGCCTCGGGCCCCGGGGCGCCGGCGGCCTGCGTGGCCACGCGCAGCAACAGCATCTCCAGCGCCATCACGTCCATCTCGATGCGCACGATCTTGTCGCGCACCCGGGGGTTCTCGATCAACGCCTGGCCATGGCCATCGGAGGTGGCGGCCGCGTAGCGCTTGAGCTGCGCCAGCTCGCGGTGGCAATTGCCGATGCCGGCAATGCCCGTGCGTTCGTGGCCGAGCAGGTACTTGGCATAGGTCCAGCCGCGATTCTCCTCGCCGACCAGGTTCTCCACCGGAACCTCGACGTCCTCGAACCAGGTCTCGTTGATGTCGTGTCCGCCGTCCAGCGTCTTGATCGGACGCACGGTGATGCCGGGCGTCTTCATGTCGATCAGCAGCAGCGATATGCCCGCCTGCGGCTTGGCCTCGGCGTCGGTGCGCACCAGGCAGAAGATCCAGTCGGCCCAATGCGCCATCGTGGTCCACGTCTTCTGGCCGTTGACGATGTAGCGGTCGCCCTTGCGCTCGGCGCGCGTGCGCAGCGAGGCCAGGTCCGAGCCGGCCCCCGGCTCGGAGTAGCCCTGGCACCAGAAATCCTCCACGCCCGGTATGCGCGGCAGGAAGCGCTGCTGCTGGGCGCTGCTGCCGTACTTCATCAGCACCGGCGCGATCATGCTCAGGCCGAAGGGCAGCAGGCGTGGCGCGCCGGCGCGTCCGCACTCGATGTCGAAGATGAGGCGCTGCAACGGCGTCCAGCCCGTGCCGCCGAACTCGACCGGCCATCCCGGCGCGCCCCATCCATGCGCATGCAGGATGCGATGCCAGCGGATGTAGTCATCGCGCAGCAGATGCTGGTGCGCGAGCACTTTCTCGCTCAGTTCCCTGGGCAGCGCATCCGCAAGAAAGCCACGGACTTCCTCCCGAAATGCCTGTTCCTCTGATGTGAAGCGCAGATCCATGAGATGTCTCTTTGTTGTAGGTGGAGCGGAACGCCCAACGCGTCCACGTCCAGCCAGGATAGCCTCCTCATTGCGGATTGCGGCAAAAAATATCTATCTCGGACCTTCGCCATGGCGCGGGCCGGGAAAAGCGCCGCCCCCTTGATCTGCGCGATCGCCGGGGCCTCCCAACCACCTCTCGGGCGAACTGCTAGCGCAGGAGGCCGGCATCGAACCGAATTGACGCGGACAACGGGCGCCCGGACCGCGGGCGCCCGCCGCGGTCAGTCGATCCGCTGCAAGCCGACCTTCTCGACCACGTCGCGCCAGCGCTGCAGCTCGTTGTCGATCCGCTCGCGCGCGGCCTGGCGCGTGCCGCCGCCCGGCTCGATGCCGCGCGCCCGCAGGTCGCGCACGACATCCTCGGAACGCATGATCTCGTTGACGGCGGCGTTCAGTTCATCGAGCACCTGGGTCGGCGTTCCCTTGGGCGCCATCAGGCCGTTCCATCCGCGCGCGGTCAGGTCGGGATAGCCCGCTTCGGCGCTGGTCGGCAGCGACGGTATTTCCTTCAGGCGCTCCGGCGACAGCACGGCCAGCGCCTTCATGCGGCCGGCCTGGACCTGGCTGAGCACCTCGGCGGGCGAATTGAACGAGATCTCGATCTGGTTGCCGAGCAAGGCCGGAATCAGGTCGCCGCCGCCCTTGTAGGGCACATGCAGCAGCTTCGTGCCCGTCAGCAGCTGCAGATATTCGCCCGTCAGGTGCGTGAAGGTGTTCTGTCCGTACGACCCGTAGCTGACCTTGCCCGGGTTCTTCTTGGCGTAAGCCACCAGATCCTGGAGCGTATTGCCCGGGAACGACAGGTTCGACACCAGCAGATAGGTGGTCTGGCTGGTGACCGCGACGGGCTCGAAATCCTTCGCCGGATCGTATTGCAGGGAGGTCCTGATGGTGGGAACGACCGTCAGCTCCGAGGAGGCCGAAGCCAACAGGGTGTAGCCATCTGCCGGGGACCGCGCGACAACGGTCGCCGCGATCGTGCCGCTGGCGCCGGAACGGTTTTCCACGATGAAGCGCTGGTTGTACTTCTTGCCCAGCCGGTCCGCCACCAGGCGGGCCACCGTATCGGCGCCGCCGCCGGCCGGATAGCCCACGATCAGCGTCACCGGCTTGAGGCCCGGCCACGCCACGTCCGACGCGGCGGCCATCGGGGCCCATGCGCCCAGCAGCAGCGGCGCGGATAGCGAAAGCAGCAGCCTGCGCAACAGACGGCTTGTTCTTGCAGCGATTTCAATGCACATATGATTTCTCCTTGTCTCATCGTTGTAGAAAAAGCGCCGCCGTCATGGACCGGATCCGGAAGCCCGGCTTGCGTGACGGAGGAGTACATCACCACTACCGAAAAAGCGTCATGGCAGCCTCGCCGCTGCCGCTTACCCTGTTTGCGCGGCCGGCTCCCGCACATGCGCGACCAGGCGCGCCAGCATCGCGTCGCATTGCGCAAGCTGTTGCAGCGAAACGAACTCGTCGGGCTTGTGCCCCTGGTCCATGCTGCCCGGCCCGCATATCACCGTGGGGATGCCCGAGCGGCTGAACAGCCCCCCTTCCGAGCCATAGGCCACGGTGCCGAAATCGTCCGAACCGCACCATTGCGCCAGCAGGCGCGCCGCTTCGCTGTGCGCCTCGGTCGCCAGGCCCGGGTAGGCGCTCAACGGCCGCATCTCGATGCCGGTATCCGGATTGACCGCCTGCATGCGGGGCAATAGCTCGCGGTCCGCATAGGCGCGCAACTCGCGCTGCACGACGCCGGGGTCGAAGGCAGGCAGGGCCCGCACCTCGAAATCGAACTCGCATTCGGCCGGAACGATATTGAGCGCGCGCCCGCCGGCGATGACCCCCGTCTGCACCGTCGAGAACGGCGGATCGAAACGGTCGTCGCGGTGCCCCGGGCCGGCCAGGCGGTCCCCGATCTCGTTGAGCTTGCCGATCAGCCGGGCAGCGTACTCGATGGCGTTGACGCCCGAAGGCGCATACGCGGAATGGCACGCGTGTCCCTTGACCTGGCAGCGCATGGCGGCCTTGCCCTTGTGGCCCAGGACCGGACGCAGCAGCGTCGGCTCGCCGATCAGGCACATGGCCGGAAGCGGCGAGCGCCTTTCGATCTCGGCCAGCATGGACCCGACGCCCAGGCAGCCGAGCTCCTCGTCATAGGAAAACGCCAGGTGTACCGGAATCCGCAGCGGCCGCCGCACCAGGGCCGGCACCGCGGCCAGTACCGCGGCGATGAAGCCCTTCATGTCGGCCGTGCCGCGGCCATGGAGGCGTCCGTCCTTCTCCGTGAGACAGAAGGGATCGGTGGTCCACGGCTGCCCGTCCACCGGCACCACGTCGGTATGGCCGGACAGCACGATGCCGGCCCGCTCGCCCGGCCCGATGGTGGCGAACAGATTGGCCTTGGTGCGCGCCTCGTTGAAGAACAGTTCGCTGGCCACGCCGGCCTGCGCGAGGTAGTCCTGGACAAAGGAGATCAGCGCCAGGTTCGACTCGCGGCTGACGGTCGGAAACGCGACCAGCCGCGCCAGCAGGTCGCGGGTGGCGCTACTCATCGCCCGGCACGCCATAGGTCGGCGCGACCGTCGGGTTCAAGGCCCGCGCCAGATAGTCCTGCATCTGCGGGCGATAGGCCTGCCACAGCGCGCCGAGCGAGGCGATGGGGCAGCCTTCGTCCCAATCGACGCGCAGGTCGGCGATCGGCCAGCTGACCTCCCCGGCCAGGCTCAACGCCGCCGAATGCACGGGGCCGGCTTCGCCGCCCGCGGCCACGCCGGCGGCCATGCCCGCCAGCAGGCGATCGGCCAGGGGGCCGGCCGCGCGGTCGAAGGCGCCGGCCATGGCGTCGATCACGCCGGCACTGCTGAGCAGGTTGCCCGCGGCGACGCAATTTTCCGCTTCGACGACGTGGTGCACGCCCAAGGCGCCGGAGCCGGTGAAGGACGCGGTGCGTCCTTGCGCGTCGATGACCGTGACCTGGCGGTGCTGGCGCCAGGGATCGGCATCGAGCGCCTGCTGCAGGGCCTGCCGCGGCGCGGCGCCGGCGGCCAGCAGGTCCAGGATGGCGGGCCCCAGCGACGGCAGGGTGATGTTCTGCGTGGATACGGCGCCCACGCCGGGCCTGAGCCACGGGCAGCGGGCGCCGACCGCGATGCTGGAGGAACTGATGGCAACGCCGAGCTGCCCGGTTTCGGGACACAGCCCGATGATGGAGAACGTCATGTTCCGCTCCCTGGCGCCGCCGCCTGCCAGCCGTCCGGAATGACCGCGATCACATCGATTTCCATCAGCCATTGCGGCTGGCCCAGCGCGCTCACCACCAGGCCGGTGGAGATCGGGAACACCCCCTTGAGCCACTTGCCCACCTCCTGGTAGACCGGTTCGCGGTAGCGCGGATCCACCAGATAGGTCGTGGTCTTGACGATGTGGGACAGGTCGCTGCCGGCCTCCTCGAGCAACTGCCTGACGTTCCTCATGGCCTGCTCGGCCTGGGCGCGCGGATCTCCCAGGCCGACCAGCCGGCCCTCGAAATCCGTGCCGACCTGGCCGCGCACGTAGACCGTCTGCCCGGCGCGGACAGCCTGGCAAAGATCGTTGTCCAGCGTCTGGTTCGGGTACGTGTCCTTGGTGTTGAACATGCGTATGCGTGTATGCGTGGGCATCGATAGCGTTCCTGTAGACGGGATTCACACTCACAAACCGGGCTTGCCGAAATCGGGGTACGACAGGTAGTTGCGCTGCATCGCTATGTGGCCGGCAATGTGCTTCGCGTCGTGCCACACGCCCCAGAGGAACGCCGAGCCGCGCCGGGACAGCCAGGGCAGGCCAAGAAAATACACCCCCGGCTCGCTGGAGACCCCGCGCTGGTGGCGCGGCCTGCCGTTGGCGTCGAACGCGTCGACATTCAGCCAGCCATACTCGGCGGCGTATCCGGTCGCCCAGATGATCGACGTCACGTTGGCCGCCGACAGATCGAGCTGCACGATGGGCTCGGTCATGCATGCGGGGTCGGGCGGCAGCCGGCGGGCTTGCGGTTCTTCCGGCAACGACAGGCCGTTGCGCGCGACGTAGGCGTCGGCGGCATCCAGCAGGGCAAAGTGGTTGGCATCGCCGCGCGCCACGTTCTCGGCCAGATCGTTCTCGAACGCGGCGACGCCATCGCGAAACGACTTCGTCACGCCCACCAGCGTGATTCCCTGGTGCGCCAGCGCGCGGAACTCGATGGTCCGTCCGCCGTCCGCGCCGCTGACGGCAATGGTCACATGCTCGCGGCCGGGCTGGACCGTCTCCTGGTCCCACAGGCCGAGCACGCCCAGCCACCAGCAGAAGTCGCGGCCGCGGTAGCGCCGCGGCGGACGATCGTGCGGCCCGACGGACAGATAGACCTCGCGGCCGGCGCGCTGAAGCTCATCGGCGATCTGCACCCCGGACGAGCCCGCGCCGACCACCAGGACGGCGCCCGCGGGCAGTTGCCCGGGGTTGCGGTAATCGGCCGAATGGATCTGCGTGAGCGTGGGGTCCTGCGGCGCAATGGCGGGAATCACCGGGCGCTGGAACGGCCCCGTCGCGACCACGACGCGCTGCGCCTCGTAGGTGCCGGCGGACGTCTGCACCGTAAAGCCAAGCCTGCCGGCATTGCGTTCGACGCGGACCACTTCCACGCCGGTCCGGATGGGCGCATCGAACTTGCGCGCATAGGCCTCCAGGTAGTCGGCCACCGCGTCCTTGGACGCGAAGCCGTCCGGATCCAGCCCCTCGAATTCCATACCGGGGAAGCGGTCGTGCCAGGCGGGGCCGTTCGCGACCAGGGAATCCCATCTCCCGGTTCGCCAACGCTGCGCGATGCGGTCACGCTCCAGCACGATGTGAGGCACTCCCTGCCCAGTCAGGTGCTCGCTCATCGCGATGCCCGCCTGGCCACCGCCGACGACAAGGGTGTCGGTCAAAATGGGGCTATGAACAGTCACGTCTTCTCCGTAATCGACGTCAAGGGGTTCATGCCTCAGGCACGCGGCGGATGGGAGACCGCACTACGTCGCCATCGGCATCGGGGTGCCGCAACATGCACCCGCTGGCTTGACGGCATTACAGCGAAAAACGCCCGCGCGCTGCGTTGGATTTACTGATGGCGTACACCAGTAAAGCCGGAAAATGCCATGCCGGACGATGCGCGGCGCATGCG
Source organism: Bordetella genomosp. 6 (assembly GCF_002119705.1). Taxonomy (NCBI): domain Bacteria; kingdom Pseudomonadati; phylum Pseudomonadota; class Betaproteobacteria; order Burkholderiales; family Alcaligenaceae; genus Bordetella; species Bordetella genomosp. 6. The sequence goes on along the minus strand of NZ_CP021107.1, from coordinate 197,744 downwards.
ATGCCTGTTGCGTCGGCATATGCGAACCCGAACGTCGACAAATACGAAGCAGTGCATCCGAGGGTGTCTATAAGATCTGGCCAATGGCGCCGCTTCGGCCGGCCGCCGCCCAACCCCACTGACACCATTGCACCTTGAGGAGTCGATGCATGTTTGACGCGCTTGTCCTTGAAAAGAATGACGATTTCAAAGCCGCCGTACGCCAGGTCGACGACGGTTTCCTGCCCGATGGCGACGTGACCGTCGACATTCATTACTCCACGCTCAACTACAAGGACGGCCTGGCCATCACCAACCGCTCTCCGGTGGTGCGCGATTGGCCGATGGTGGCCGGCATCGACGGCGCGGGCATCGTCCGCGCCAGCGAACATCCCGCCTGGCGGCCCGGCGACGCCGTGATACTCAACGGCTTTGGCGTGGGCGAGAAGCACAAGGGCTGCCTGGCCCAGCGCGCGCGCCTGCGCGGCGACTGGCTGGTGCGGCTGCCGCAGGGGCTGAGCCTGCGGCAGGCGATGGCCATCGGCACCGCCGGCTACACGGCCATGCTGTGCGTGATGGCGCTGGAACGCAACGGCGTACGCCCCGGCGACGGGCCCGTGCTGGTGACCGGCGCCACGGGCGGCGTGGGCTCCATCGCGTTGCTGCTGCTGTCGAAACTGGGCCACCAGGTCGTGGCCGTGACCGGCAAGGCCAGCGAAGCGCCTTACCTGCGCAGCCTCGGCGCCACCGAGATCCTGGACCGGGCCGAACTGTCCGGCCAGGGCAAACCCCTGCAGAAAGAACGCTGGAGCGCGGTGGTCGATGTGGTGGGCAGCCACACGCTGGCCAATGCGCTGGCGCAGACGCGCTATGGCGGCACGGTCGCGGCCTGCGGGCTTGCCCAGGGCGCGGACCTGCCGGCCACCGTCATGCCCTTCATCCTGCGCGGCGTGGCGCTGATCGGGGTGGACAGCGTCATGGCGCCGCTTGAAATCCGCAACCAGGCCTGGCAGCGCCTGGCGAAGGACCTGGACCTCGCCATGCTAGAGACGCTGACGCGCGAGATCGCGCTGGCCGAGGCCATCCCGGCCGCGCATGAGCTGATGGACGGCAAGGTGCGGGGTCGGATCCTGGTCGGCACGGGCAACGCCTGACGACGGCGCGGGTCCGTCGCCCTTGGCGCGGGCCCGCCGCAACCCTAGGCCGTATCGTCGGAGGCAGGCTCGGCCTGCGGGCTCCACATGAAGTGCGAAGGCGCGACCATCCCCGGCACATGCTCGTCGGAGATATAAGTCCGGCATCGCTGCATGAAGGCCTCCAGCACGCGGCGCGGCCTGGGCACGGGAATCCACGCCATGCCCAGGCGCATGGGCTGGTGCTTGCCGGCCAGGCGCAGGCTCACGACGCGCTTGCCGTCCAGCGAATGGCTCATGCGCGGCCGCACATTCACCAGCGAGTAGCCCACCCCGTTGGCGACCAGCGAACGCACCACGTCCGGGCTGCCCGAACGCGCAGCCACCAGCGGTTCGAGCTGCTGGGCGTGAAACAGCCCGAAGAAATACTCGCGGCTTCTCGGCAGGTCCAGCAGCACCATGGGATGCTCGGCCAGGCCCTTGAGGTCCACCACGCGCCGGTCGGCCAGCGCCGAGGTCTCGCCGACGATGACATGCGGCGGCAGGGTGGCCAAGGGCTCGAACGTGATGTCGGTGCCTTGCACGTCCAGGTCGTAGGTCACCGCCACGTCGATCTGGCCCTTGTACAGGCGCTCGATCAGGCCTTCATGATGGTCTTCCACATGCGTCACCTGGACTTGCGGATGGGCGCGCGAAAAACCCTGGCACAGCTCTGGCGTCACCATCGCGGCCAGCGTCGTGAAACACCCCACCCGCAAGGGCCCCCGAATGCTCGACTGCGCGTCCGAGACGATGCCGTACAGGCCGGCGGTCTGGTCCAGCACGCCGCGCATCTGCTTGAGCAGGTCCTCTCCCAGCGGCGTGGTCGACAGGCCCTGGGCATGGTGCCGCACGAACACCTGGGCATCCAGCTCGGATTCGATATGCGCGATCGCCGCCGAGATGGACGACGGCGACACATGGATGCAGGCCGCGGCTTCGGCGATGCTTTTGTAGTCGCCGGCGGCGAGACAGTATTCCAGCTGGCGTAACGTGATTCGGGAGAGCATGGAGGATGAACCGTCAGCGAAAGTGGAAAATATTTCGTCACGGATCATTCACCAATTCAGTCACCATGACAAGCCAACAGCATGCCGGCGGCGCATCGCGGCAAGACCTTGCCGCGACCGCGCGCCGGCGTGCTTGCCGCGTACTGTCAGCCCGAACCCAGCATGGCGGCGCGCGCGTCCACGCCGACCGGCTTGCCGTCCCCGGCCCGGATCAGCAAGGGGTTGATGTCAAGCTCTGCCACCTGCTCGCGCAAGTCCGCGATCAGCCAGCTCACCCGGCTGACGACCTCGGCCACCGCCGCCACGTCCGCCTTGGGCATGCCCCGGTAGCCATCGAGCAGCGGCCATTGCTTCAACCGCCGCAATAGCGCCATGGCCTGCTCGGTGTCCACGGGCGCCACCGCCAACTGGGTATCCGGCACCAGCTCCACGGTGACCCCGCCGAACCCGACCATGATCATCGGGCCGAACTGGGCATCGTTGATCGCGCCGACCAGCAGCTCGCTTTGCGCCGCCACCATCTCGGCCACCAGGCAGCCGTCGAGCACCGCGCCATCGACCTGGCTGGACAAGGCCTGCGCGATCTCCGACCAGGCGCGCCGCACGGCCGCCTCGTCCGCCAGCCTCAGCTTGACCGCCCCGATATCGCTCTTGTGCACGAGTTGCGCGCTGACGGCCTTGAGCACCACGGGAAAGCCGATGGCCCGCGCGGCCTCGACGGCGTCATCGGCCGTGCGGCAGAAACGCTCCTGCGCCAGGGGTATGCCGTATGCGCGCAGCAGCGCCTTGACCTCGGGTTCGCCGGGACGCGCGCCCAGCATCCGGCCGGCGCCCTCGGGCATCGGCCACGACGCGGGCCGCGGCGCATCCCGGGCGGGCAGGGCGTCGGCCCTCGGCACGTAGTGCCGCAGGATGCGGATCGCATCGTCCATGCGATCGACGTACGGCAGCCCCAGATCCTGCAGCAGGGTCCTGCAGTTGTCGGCCACCGCCCCGGGCGTCACCAGGAACAGCGCCGGCTTGCCGCTCGGCCGCGCCATGGCCTGGCCCAGCGCCAGCGTCACCTGCTCGAAGTGCGGCGACGTGGTGAGAATGACGAAGATGACGCCGATGTCGGGCGCCTGGTTGTACGCCTGCACGATGGTGCGCAGCTGGCTCATCTCTTCCGTGGTCCGGTTGCCCAGGTCCACCGGATTGAAGGCATGGCTGGGGTTCATCACCGTGCCCAGCAACTGCTGGGACGCGGCGTCCAGCCTGCCCAGCCGGATGCCCACGTCGGACAGGCGGTCGACGCCGATCCCGATCGCGCCGCCCGACGGGGAAACAATGCCCACGCCTTCGGCGGCGCATCGTCCGAAGCGCCCCAGGATCGCGGCCAGCTGCAACATCCCGTCGGGATCGTCCACGATCGTCACGCCCGTGGCTTCGCACAGCGCTTCGAGCGCCCGGTAGTTGCCCGCCAGGCTGGCGGTATGCGAACGCGCGGCCTCCGCGCCGGCGGCGGTGCGGCCGGTCTTGGTCAGGAGCACGGGCTTGCCCGCGCGCTGGGCGCGGCGCGCCAGCTCGGCGAAACGGCCGGTATCGACGAAACCCTCGACATACATCGTGATGACGCGCGTCAGCGGGTCGTCGATCATGTACTCGAAGAAGTCGCAGATCTCCAGATCGCACTGGTTGCCCAGCGACACGCAGGCGCTGAAGCGGATCTGCTCGCGGCATGCCCGGTCGTACATCGACACCATGAGCGCGCCGCTCTGGCTGATCAGGCCGATGTTGCCCGGCAGCAGCTCGCCCTGTTCCACCACCAGCGAGGACGTCAGCGCCATGCGGTGGTGGGGGTTGATGATGCCCATGCAGTTCGGCCCCACCAGCCGCATGCCCGCCTCGCGCGCGATGCGCACGATCCGGTCCTGCCGCGCGACGCCTTCGGCGCCCAGCTCGGCGAACCCCGCGGACACGATCACGCAGGCGCCTACGCCCGCCGCGGCGCATTCGCCGATGGCCTGCTCGATCATGTCCACCGGCAGCGCGAGGATGGCGACGTCCACCGGGCCCAGGTGGCCGATGCTCGGCACGGCCGGCAGGCCCGCCACTTCTGCCCTGCGGGGGTTCACGGGTATCACGGTGCCGCGGTAGCCGTTGCGCGTGACGTAGTGGATGATGCGGCCGCCGAACTTCTTCAGGTCGTCGGAAGCCCCGACGACGGCGATCGAACCCGGCGCGACGATGCGCGCCACGCTCAACCGGGGTTGCCGGGCGAAACCGGGCGATACGGATGCGTTGTCCATTACCTGCCCTTGAAGCGCGGCTGGCGCTTTTCCTTGAACGCGGCAATACCTTCGTTCTTGTCCTCGGACGCCCAGATCCGGGTGCACCATTCCTCTTCCAGCTGCGCGGCCCGGTCGGTGTTGTCGCGATACTGGGCCCGCACGGCCAGCTTGATGGCCTTGACCGACATGGGCGCGGCGGTCGCCAGCCGGGCCGCGATCTGGGCCACCTGCTCATTGAACTCACCGGCCGGCACGACCCGGGTCACCAGGCCCAGCTCCAGCGCCGCCGCGGCGTCGATGTCCTCGCCCAGCAGCAGCAGGTCCAGCGTGCGGTTGCGGCCCAGGAAATGCACCAAGCGCACCATGCCGATGCTCCACGTCGGGATGATCCCGAGGTAGGCATCCCCCGCGCGGAACTTGGCGGTGTCCGAGGCGATGCGGATATCGCCGATCCACGCAATACCCGTGCCGCCGCCGATGCACCAGCCTTCGATGGCGGTGATGACGGGCTTTTCCAGCGTTTCGATGCGCTCGACGACCTCGCGCCCGATCACGCGCAGCATGCGGGCGTCGTGCTCCGAGAAATCGGCCTGGTCGTTCAGGTTGGCCCCGGCGGAAAACGCGCGGCTGCCCGCGCCACGGATCACGATGGCGCGCGTCTCGTCGCGCCGCTCCAGCGCCTGCAGGCCCTCCAGCAAGGCGTGCAGCATCTCGACCGAGAATACGTTCAGGGGAGGCGCGTTGATCGTCATTGTGCTGACGGCGCCCTCATGCGTGATGTCTATGCTCCCGGCCATCCAACGTCTCCTTTTCGATATGGGGGAAAGAACCTGGCAACGCTTGCTGGCCTCCATGTTCACGGGCTTGCCGCCGGCTGTAAATCTTCAAATTCCGCGCCAGCGCATCAAGAAATCCAAACCTGCGCCGGCGGCGCCGGCATTGCGCGGCGCAAGGACTGTCGTGCGGTCCTCGCCCAGCCAGCGCGGCGCTTGACAAGACAATGGCGACCTCCTATAAATATATTTATAATTCATTTAATAATAAATTATGCAGGGGAGAATATGGTGAACCCGCCACAAGCCAGCGCATCCATCCGGGTCGCGACCGCCACGCGCTTGCGCGGCGCGCGCCGTCATCCCGCCTGGGGCCCGGCATCATGAAACTGCGCCTGGCCGAAAATTTCCGGGCGGTGTTCTACGCGCCGTTCTACGCCCTGAAGGCGCTCGGCCACGCCGAGCGCGCGGGCCTGGAAATCGAATGGCTGGCGCCCGGCGACCCCGGCGGCGCGATCGACGCGGTGAAATCGGGCGCCATCGACCTGACCTGGGGCGGCCCCATGCGCGTCATCAAGGACCACGACAGCGCGCCGGACAACGGCGCATCGCTGCTGTCCTTCGGCGAAGCGGTCGGGCGCGACCCATTCAGCCTGGTCGGCAGGGCCGGTCTGGCCGCGCGCGATCTTCATGACTTGCCCTCGCTGCGCCTGGGCGTGGTGTCGGAAGTGCCGACGCCCTGGTATTGCCTGCGGGCCGATCTGCACGACCGTGGCATCGATATCGCGCGCGACGGGCGGCTCGTCGAGGGCCTGACCATGCCGCAGCAGGTGCAGGCCCTGGCGGACGGGACGCTGGACGTCGCGCAGCTGTTCGAACCCTGCGCCAGCCAGGCCCTGGCCGCCGACGGCCGGCTGCTCTACGACGCCTCCAGCCGCGGCCCCACGGTCTACACCACCTTCATCTGCACGCGCGATGGCCTGGCGCGCAACGGCGCCGCCCTGGCCGCGCTGGATCGCGCCTTGCGCGCAACGCAGGCGTGGATCCACGCGCACGACGCGCGCGACCTTGCCCGCGTCACGGCGCCGTTCTTCGCCGACCTGGCGCCGGACCTGCTCCACGCGGCCATCGAGCGCTACCGGCGCAACGGCATCTGGTCCGCGACCACCCAAGTGAACAAGGAGGGCTTCGACCGCCTTGCCCACAGCTTGCACGGCGGCGGATTCGTTTCGTCGCGCATGGGCTATGAGGCCTGTGTCCACAATTTCCACCACTGACGCGGGACGGCCATGCACGGCGCCCGATTGCGTTGCCCACCTCCTTTCTCGGAAATCATCACGATGGCCATTCTGCATCCCCTGAGCTTTGCGCGCGGCCTGTGTCGCCTGCCGCGCCTGGTCCTGAACGCATCGATCCTGTTGCTGGCGAGCCTGGCGGCGCAGGCCGCCTCGGCCGCCGACGCGTTTCCCAACCGTTCGATACGGATGATCGTGCCCTTCTCGGCCGGCGGACCCGCCGACATCGTGGGGCGCCTTTACGCCCAGCACCTGTCGGACCTGATGGGCCAGCCCGTGGTGGTGCTGAACCGCGACGGCGCCGGCGGCATCATCGGAACCAACGAAGCCGCGCGCGCCGCCCCCGACGGCTATACGATCGTGTTCGGCACGACCAGCACCATGGTCATCAACCAGATCATCTCGAAGAAGCTGCCGTACGACTTCTTCCGCGACTTTTCGCTGGTCGGCCTGATCGCCAATGCGCCGCACGTGCTGGCGGTGCGCGCGGACTTTCCCGCCCGGACCGTGCCCGAACTGATCGCGCTGGCCAAGCAGCACCCCGGCAAGTACACCTTCGCCACCTCCGGCATCGGGACCATCGTCCAGATGGGCGGCGAACTGCTCAAGTACACCGCGGACATCAACCTCATGCACGTGCCCTACAAGGGCGGCGGACCGGCCACGCTGGCGATGCTCGGCGGCGAAGTCGACATGACGGTCAACGACCTGACGACCATCAAGAACCACATCGCCAGCGGCAAGCTGCGCGCCCTGGCGGTGGCCGACAAGAACCGGCTGGCGCTGCTGCCGGACGTGGCGACCTTTACCGAACTGGGACTGCCCAGGATGGTCTCCAGCACCTGGTGGGGCATCGCGCTGCCGCAAGCCACGCCGGCCGACATCCAGGCCAGGTTCCAGGCGGCCAACAGCAAGATCGTCGCCAACCCGGACTACGCCGCGCGCCTGGCCGAACTGGCCGTGCAGCCCCTGGTGCTGACGGACCAGGAAAGCCGCGAGTTCATCGCCGCCGAAACGCAGAAGTGGCAGACCATCGCCAACGTCGCCGACATCAGCGTCGATTGATCGACACAGGCGGCCGCGCCCAGGTGGAACGGCCGCCCGATACGGAGCAGGAAATCATGTCGGTACTGGTCACGGGCGGGGCGGGGTTTGTCGGCCTGAACCTCATCGAACAACTGCTTGGACGCGGCGAAGACGTCGTGGCGTTCGGCCCCACTGCCTTGCCGGACGCCGCCACCGCGGCGATGGCGCGCCTGCCGGGGCGCCTTGCCACCGTGCTCGGCGACGTACGCAGCGGCGCGGACCTGGACGCGGCCTTGCGCCGGCATGGCGTCGACCGCGTGGTGCACGGCGCCGCCGTGACCGCCGGCCTGGACCGCGAAAAACGCGCCGCCGCGGACATCTTCACCGTCAACCTGCTGGGCGCCATGGAAGTGATGGAAGCCGCCTTGCGCCATGGCGTGCGGCAGGTGGTGCAACTGGGCACCGGCTCGGTGTTCGGCTCCGCCGGGCGGGTCGATGGCATGCTGGACGAAACCAGCGCCGTGCTGCCCGATACGCTGTACGGCATCAGCAAGTTCGCGGCCGAGCGCACCGGCGTGCGCTACCGGCAGACGCGCGGCCTGAACCTGACCGTGCTGCGGCTGGGCACGGTCTTCGGCCGCTGGGAGTACGACACCGGCGTGCGCGATACCTTGAGCCTGCCCCTGCAGCTATCGCGGATCGCCGCAGACGGCGGACAGGCCGTGCTGCATCGCCAGGCCGCCGACGACTGGGTCTACTCCGTGGACGTGGCGCGCGGCATTCTGGCCGTGCTGGACCGCGGGCAAACGCCCGACCCGGTCTACCACCTGTCGGCCGGCGCGCGCTGGTCGGTGCGGGACTGGTGCGAACGCCTGCGCGAGCGCTTCCCGCGCTTTGCCTACCGCATGGCCGACAACCTCGACGAATGCACCATCGGGCGCGACAAGGCGGCGCAGCGCGCGCCGATGGACATCGCCCGCCTGCGCCGCGATACCGGCTACGAACCGCTGTACATGCTGGAGCGCGCCTTCGACGACTACCTGGCCTGGCAGGCGGCGGTGGGCAGGATCGTCTGAACGGGCCGCACCGGGGCCGGCGCCTCCCAAAAAAACAGGCCGCTGTCATGCGGCCTGTCTTGCCCTCTCACTCCACCGTCACGCTCTTGGCCAGGTTGCGCGGCTTGTCCACGTCGGTGCCGCGCACGCACGCCGTGTGGTACGACAGCAGCTGCAGCGGGATCGTGTGCACGATGGGCGAGAGCGCGCCGTAGTACTCGGGCATGCGGATCACGTGCATGCCTTCGGCGTTGGCGATCTTGCTGTCGGCGTCGGCAAACACGTACAGCTCGCCGCCGCGCGCACGCACTTCCTGCATGTTGGACTTCAGCTTCTCCAGCAACGCGTCCTTGGGCGCGATCGTGACCACCGGCATGTGCTCGGTCACCAGCGCCAGGGGGCCGTGCTTGAGTTCGCCGGCCGGATAGGCCTCGGCGTGGATATAGCTGATTTCCTTCAGCTTGAGCGCGCCTTCCAGCGCGATCGGATAGTGCATGCCGCGCCCCAGGAACAGCGCGTTTTCCTTGGACGCGAAACGGTCGGCCCAGGCCATGATCTGCGGCTCCAGCGCCAGCACCGCGCCAATGGCCGCGGGCAGGTGGCGCAAGGCCTTCAGGTGCTCGGCCTCCTGCTCCTCGGTGAGGCGGCCGCGCGTCTGCGCCAGGGCCAGCGTCAGCAGGAACAGCGCGGTCAGCTGCGTGGTGAAGGCCTTGGTCGACGCCACGCCGATCTCGACGCCCGCGCGGGTGATGTAGGCCAGCTCGCACTCGCGCACCATGGCGCTGGTGGCCACGTTGCACACCGTCAGCGTGTGCTGCATGCCCAGCGAGCGCGCATGCTTGAGCGCGGCCAGCGTGTCGGCGGTTTCGCCCGACTGCGAGATGGTGACCACCAGCGCATTGGGGTTGGGCACGCTGTCGCGGTAGCGATACTCGCTGGCGATTTCCACCGCCACCGGGATGCGGGCGATCGACTCGATCCAGTACTTGGCGGTCAGGCCGGCGTAGTAGCTGGTGCCGCAGGCCAGGATCAGCAGCGAATCGATCTCCTTGAAGACCTTGTACGCGCCGTCGCCGAACAGCTCGGGCGTGATCGACTCGATGTCCTGCAGCGTGTCGCCCACGGCGCGCGGCTGCTCGAAGATCTCTTTCTGCATGAAGTGGCGGTACGGGCCCAGCTCGGCCGCGCCGGTATGCACCTGCACCGTGTGCACCTTGCGCTCGACCTGCTTGCCGGCCTGGTCGACGATCCACACGCGGGCCAGCTGCAGGTCGACCACGTCGCCGTCTTCCAGGTAGATGATCTGGTCGGTCGTGCCGGCCAGGGCCAGGGCGTCGGAAGCCAGGAAGTTCTCGTTCTGGCCCAGCCCGACCACCAGCGGCGAACCCTGGCGGGCCCCGACCACGCGGTGCGGCTCGTCGCGGCAGAACACGGCGATGGCGTAGGCGCCCTGCAGGCGGCGCACGGCCTGCTGCACCGCCTCGAACAGATCGCCCGCGTACAGGTGGTTGACCAGGTGCGCGATCACCTCGGTGTCGGTCTGGCTTTCGAACACGTAGCCCACGCCCTGCAGTTCCTGGCGCAGCTCTTCGTGGTTCTCGATGATGCCGTTGTGCACCAGCGCGATGCGCGGCTCGTCCTTGCCCTGCGCCGAGAAATGCGGGTGGGCGTTGTAGGTGGCGGGAATGCCGTGCGTGGCCCAGCGCGTGTGGGCGATGCCGGTGAAGCCGCCCAGCTTGTCCTCGGCGACCTGCTCGGACAGCTCCGCCACGCGCTTGGTGCTGCGCGTGCGCCGCAGGTGGCCGTCCATGTACAGGGCGACGCCGCACGAATCGTAGCCGCGGTACTCGAGGCGCTTGAGGCCTTCAATCAGGATCGGGGTGATGTCGCGCTGGGCGACGGCGCCAACAATGCCGCACATGGGTGGACTCCTAAGAATTCAGGTTCGGACGCATTGTGCGCTGCCCGGCGAGAAATTAGATTTCTTAATTCTACGAATTTTGGAAGGTTATTTTCTTACAGAAACGTGATTAAATATAATTTCTTCCAGAGCGTTATTTTGAATTAATTATGCAAAACACGCCTAATCCTTCCGTCCCTTTGGATGAACTGGACCGCCGCATCCTCGACCAGATGCAGCGCGACTGCTCCCTGACCAACCAGGAGCTGGCCGCGCGCGTGCACGCCTCGCCGCCGACCTGCCTGCGCCGGGTGCGCCGCCTGGTTGACGAGGGCGTGATCGAAAAGCAGGTGGCCATCGTCGCGCCGGCCAAGGTGGGCAGCACGCTGACGGCCATCGTGGAAATCACGCTGGACGTGCAGGCGGCCGAACGCCTGGCCGAGTTCGAGGCCAGCCTGCTGGACGAACCGGCGGTGCTGCAGTGCTATCGCGTCTCGCCCGGTCCGGACTTCGTGGTGATCGTGCAGGTGGCCCACATGCCGGCCTACCACGCCCTGGCGCACCGGGTGTTCACCGCCCAGGCCAATGTGCGCAACGTGCGCACCTTTTTCTCCGTGCACCGCGCCAAGTTCGAGACGCGCATCGAGATCGGCGGGTAGCCGGCGTCACCGCCGCGTCGCCAGCCAGGCTCCCCCGATGATGGCCAGGGCCGCCAGCACCGGCCCCCAGCCGGCCGCGGCGGCGCCGGTGGCGATCAGCAGCAGGGTCGAGACCAGCGGCGCAAGGTATGACAGCGCGCCCAGCAGCGGCAGCGAACCGCGCTTGGTGGCGTAATCCCAGGCGAAGAAGGCCAGCCCGACCGGCCCGATGCCCAGCCCCACGATGGCCCACCACTGCGCCGCCGACGGCGCCACGGTCTGCTCGAAGGCCAGGTGGCAAAGCCCGCCGGCCAGCGCCACCACGCCGCACACGCCGCCTATCATGTCGCTGGGCACGTCGGCATAGCGGCGATTGAGCGCCGAGTACCCCGACCAGACGAACGCGCAGCCCAGGGCGGCGAGATAACCATCCGCGCCCGCGTCCGTCCCGGGCGCGCCGCCGGCGCGCTGCCAGACCAGCAGCGCGGTGCCCGCGAAACCCAGGGCGGCGCCGGCCAGCGCGCGCCAGCGCCGCGCGCCGCCGGCCCCGCGCAGCGCGAACAGCACGATCAGCAGGGGCCAGAGGTAGGCAATCAGGCTGGCTTCGGCCACCGGCGCGTTGCCCAGCGCATAGAAGTAGAGCGCGTGGTAGCCGAAGATGCCGCCGACGGCCAGCAGCCAGGCGCCGGCGGGCGCGCGCAGCCGCCCCCAGGCGCGCCGCGCGGTCAGCAGGACGGCGCTGAGCGCGAAGGCCACGCCGAAGCTGGCGGCCAGCAACTGGAACGGCGGCAGGCCCTGCGCCGTCGCGGTCATCAGGGCGAGCGACGCCCACAGCAGGATGGCCGCGACGCCGGCGCCATTGGCGGCTCGGCGCGCCGGCTGCGCGCCGGACAGGACGGAAACGTGCATGGAAGGCGCTCCAATCAGGTTGGTCGCGCCACGCTACCCGCCCGCGCGCGCCCTGTCTTGAAGCAATGGCGCGGGTTTAGGCAAAACCCGCGAGTTCAGCCGCGCTGGCCGCGCCGGTACTGCAGCGGCGTCATGCCGCAGCCGGCGCGCACGGCACGCGCCAGCGCGCTCTGGTCGGCATAGCCGGCCGCCGCGGCCACCTCGGCCAGCGGCAAGGCAGTCTGCGCCAGCAGCGTGCGGGCGCGCGCCAGGCGGCGCTGCATGACATAGCCATGCGGCCCCACGCCCAGTTCGGCGCGGCAGACCGCCTGCAGCGCGCGCTCGCTGACGCCAGCGCGGCGCGCCAGTTCGGCGACCGTGAGCGGCCGGGCCAGTTCGGCCTCGACACAGGCGTGCAGCCGCGCCAGCACCGCCGCGGGGCGGGGCGGACGCGCATCGCCCAGGGCCTGGCCCAGCAGCGCGGCCCAGTCGCGCCAACCGCCGGCCAGCCGCTGCGGAGCGTGCGCCGCCTGCGCGCCGGCGGCCTCGGCCAGATGCCAGGCCGCCGGCGGCAGCGGGAAGAACACCTGTTCGCCCAGGCGGTGCAGGGTATCGGTATCGAACGGGCTGGCGGCGGCGGGCAGGTCCAGCACCAGGAAAGCGGCGCCGGTATCTGCCTGGAAGGCGTGCGATTCGCCGGCCGGCACCAGCGCCGCCCAGGCGCCGGTCACGCGCCCTTCGCGGCCGGCGGCCGACAGCAGCATGCCGCCGCCGCGCGGCAGGATCAGCTGGTGATGGCAGGGATGGGCGTGGCGGCTGGTTTCGCCGCGATAGGACCGCAATCCGAATGTGGCCGTTTCCATCGCAGCGCTCCAGGGCGTCGGCTAGCGCCGCGCCAGCAATTGCTCGAATCGGGCCAGGTAGCGCCGGCCCATTTCCGTGACGTCGTGCTCGGTGCGCACGTAATCGTAGGCGCGCTGGGTCACATCGGCGCGAAACGCCGCGTCGTCCAGGCAGCGCGCCATGCCGGCGGCCAGCGCATGATGATCGCCCACGGCGCACAGGACGCCGCGGCCGTCGGCCAGGCTTTCCTTCAGGCCGCCGGCGTCGGTCGATACCACCGGCACGCGTTGCAGGAAGGCATCCAGCACGCTGCTGCCCAGGGCCTCTTCCAGCGAACTCATGACGAACACGTCCATGATGCTGTAGAAGTCTTCGACGCCCTTGCGAAAGCCCGCGAACACATACACGCCATCCAGGCCCAGGGCCTGCGCCTCGGCGCGCGCCTGCGCCTCGCGGTCGCCGCCCGCGCCGAAATGCAGGAACACGAAGTCCTGCCGCTGGCGCGCCAGCTCGCCGACCGCCCGCACCAGCGTCAGCGGGTCCTTGTCGTGGATCAGCGCCGCCGAGGTGGCCAGCACCTTCTTGCCTTGCAGGGCGAATTCGCTCGCCAGCCGCTCGACGTTGGCCGGATCGATGACGTGCGGCTCGACCGCGCTGCGAATGATGACCGGTTCGATGCCCAGGCGGCGCGGCTCGCCGGCGGCCATCTCGCTGATCGCCACGAACAGGTCGACCCGGCGCCATTTGAAGCCGGTCTTCCACGCTTCGTTGGGCTCGACCACGAACGAAGTGCGGCGCGAGAACGCCACCGGCCGGCGGTGCAGCGCCTTGGTCAGCACGGCCCAGGTCACGGTATTGGCGGTCTGGGCGTGGAGGATGTCGTAGCTTGCGCCTGCACTGGCCAGGAAACCCAGCTGGCCTGGCACGTTGCGCCGGCCATGCGTGACGAAGCCTTCCTCGGCCGCGCGCGCCTGCAAGGGCCCGCCGGCGCGGCACAGCAGCTCGACATCGTGGCCGGCCTTGCGGAAGGCGCGCATGCAGTACAGCGTCTGACGTTCGCCGCCGCGCCAGCCTTTCTCGAAGTTGAGCTGCAGGATCCTCATGCGCGGCCTATGCCCTGGTAGTCGAAGCCCTGCGCGCGCATGTCGGCCGGCACATACAGGTTGCGCCCGTCGATGATCAGCGGCGCCTTGAGCATCTGCTTGACGCGCGTCAGGTCGGGCGCCCGGAACACCTTCCACTCGGTAGCGATCAGCAGGCCGTCGGCGCCGTCGAGCGCCTGGTACATGTCGTCGACCAGTTCGACCGCGGGATTGTCGTCCAGAACCTTGACGGCCTGCGGCATGGCCACCGGGTCATAGGCCCGGATGCGCGCGCCGCGCCGCGTCAGGTCGGCAATGGTGCTCAGGCTGGGCGCCTCGCGCATGTCGTCGGTGTTGGGCTTGAAGGCCAGGCCCCACAGCGCGAAGGTGCGGCCTTGCAGGTCCGCGCCATAGCGCGCGACCACTTTGTCCGCCAGCCGCAGCTTCTGCGCCTGGTTGGCCGTCTCGGCGGCCTCGATCACGCGCATGGGCAGGGCATGCTCGCCGGCGGTGCGCATCAGCGCCTGCACGTCCTTGGGAAAGCACGAGCCGCCATAGCCGATGCCCGGATACAGGAAGTGGTAGCCGATGCGCGGATCGGCCCCGATGCCGCGCCGCACCTGTTCGATGTCGGCGCCCAGCGCCTCGGCCAGGTTGGCCATCTCGTTCATGAACGAGATGCGCGTGGCCAGCATCGCGTTGGCGGCGTACTTGGTCAGCTCGGCCGAGCGCACGTCCATCACCATCACCCGCTCGTGGGTGCGCTGGAACGGCGCATAGATGCGCCGCATGGTGTCGATGGTGTGCTCGTCGTCGGCGCCCACGATGATGCGGTCGGGGCTCATGAAGTCGTTGATCGCCGCGCCTTCCTTGAGAAACTCGGGATTGGACGCCACGCTGAACGGCACGTCCACGCCGCGCTCGGCCAGCACTTCGCGCATGGCCGCGCGCACCTTGTCGGCGGTGCCCACCGGCACGGTGGACTTGTCCACCACCACCTTGCGGGTCGTCATGTGGCGGGCGATGCTGCGCGCCGCCGCCAATACGTATTGCAGGTCGGCCGAGCCATCCTCGCCAGGCGGGGTGCCCACGGCGATGAACTGGACGTCGCCGAACGCCACGCTGGCGGCGATGTCGTCGGTGAACCGCAGGCGGCCGCCCGCCACGTTGCGCTTGACCAGGTCTTCCAGGCCCGGCTCGTAGATGGGAATGCGCCCTTCGCGCAGCATCGCCACCTTGGCGGCGTCCGTGTCCAGGCACAGCACCTCGTTGCCCATATCGGCCAGGCACGCGCCCGACACCAACCCGACATAGCCGGTACCAACGACTGTGATTTTCATGCCTGCAACCTCGCAATACGCGGCGTCAGCGGACCATCCGCCGCACTGCGGGCATTATAGAAGTAGTGGGGCGCCGCTCCAGCGCGGGCGCCCCCCTGGGGCGGCCCCTACGCTTCGGCGCGCCGGCGCACCACGTTGACCGCCACGCCCAGCGACGCGCATACCGTGCCCAGCGCCAGGGCCAGCGTGGGCCCGTGCTGGGGATAGACGCTGAAGGCGATGGCCACCAGCGCGGTGCCGAAGCTCTGGCCGAACACCCGGGTGGTGGCCTGCACGCCGCCGGCCGCCCCGCTGCGCTGGCGCGGCGCCGACGACAGCATGGCGCGGTTGTTGGGCGTCTGGAACAGGCCGAACCCCAGCCCGGTCAGGAACATGCCGGCCATGATCCAGGGGTTGGACACCGTGGTCGGCAGCAGGGTCAGGCAGGCCATGCCCAGCGCCATGATGCCGGCCCCCACGCCGCTCAGCGTCGAGGCCGCGTAGCGGTCGGACAGCCGTCCGGCCACCGGCGCCACCACCGCCGTGCCCACCGGCCAGGCCGCCATCAGCAGGCCGATCTGCAGGTAGGGACGTTCGAGCACCTGCTGGAAATAGAAGGGCAACGCCACGTACGAGGCCATCTGCGCGGCGAAGGTACAGGCCGAGGCGGCCACGGCGTACGCCACCGACTGGATGCGCAACAGGTCCACCGGCACCAGCGGCGCCGTCTGGCCGCTGGCGCGCCGCACCAGCAGCCAGCCGATGGCCACGGCCACGGCGATCATCCCGATGCCGCGCAGCACGTCGTGCCCGAGCAGGTCCACGCCCGAAATGAAAATGCCCAGCGTCAGCATGGCCAGCAGCGCGCTCAGCCAATCCAGCGGCATATTGTTGCGCGGCACCTCGGGCAGGAACCGCAGGCCGCACATGATGACGATGCCGATGGGCAGGTTGACGGCGAAGATCCAGCGCCACGAGGCCACCGACAGGATCAGCGAACCCAGCGTCGGCCCCAGCACCGACATGATGGCCACCGTCGTGGCGTTGATGCTGATGCCGCGGCCCAGCATGCGCAGCGGGTAGATGTTGCGCACCAGCCCGCCGAACATGCACATCAGCGTCGCCGCCCCCACGCCCTGGCAGACCCGCGCCAGCGTCAGGTGCCACAGCTGCCCGGCGAACACACAGGCCAGCGACGACAGGGTGAACAGCAGCAGGCCGAACGTGAACATGCGTCGAAAGCCCACGCGCTCGGCCAGCGCCGACATGGGCAGCAGCATGACCACCACCGCCACGTTATAGGCGTTGATCACCCATACGGCATCGGAAGGCGCGGCATTCAGGTCGCGCGCGATCGTCGGCAGCGCCACGTTGGCGATGGTGGCATCGAGCACCGCCAGGCTCATGCCGGTCAGGACAGTGGCGGCGGCCCAATACCGGCGCGGCGTGGGCAGCCCATCGGGCGGCGAGTTGCGAGAGCCGCACCGGGCGGCGGACGCATCCTCGCCGATCACGATTTCTTGACCGGGCGTTTCCAGCCTTCGATGGTGCTCTGGCGCGCCCGCGAAATGGTCAGCTGTCCGGCCGGCGCATCCTTGGTGAGCGTCGTGCCGGCCCCCAGGGTCGCCCCCTTGCCCACGCGCACCGGAGCCACCAGCTGGGTATCGGAACCGATGAAGGCATCGTCCTCGATCACCGTGCGATGCTTGTTCACGCCGTCGTAGTTGCAGGTGATCGTGCCCGCGCCCACATTGACGCGCGCGCCGATGTCGGCATCGCCGATATAGGCCAGATGGTTGGCCTTGCTGTCGGCCTGCAGCACGCTGTTCTTGATCTCGACGAAGTTGCCCACGTGCGCGCGCTCGCCCAGGTCGGCCCCGGGACGCAGCCGCGCATACGGGCCGACCACCGCCTCCTGGCCCACCTTGGCCTGCTGCAGGTGCGAGAACGCCTCGATGCGCGCGCCGGCCTGCACGGCCACGTCGCGCAGCACGCAGTGCGGGCCCACCCGCACGCCATCGCCCAGCGTAACCGTACCCTCGAACACGCACCCCACGTCGATGAAGACATCGCGGCCACAGGTCAGCGTGCCGCGCACGTCGAAGCGGGCCGGATCGGCCAGGGTGACGCCGGCCTCCAGCTGGCGGCGCGCCAGCTCGCTTTGCCAGGCGCGCTCCAGCTGGGCCTGCTGCACGCGGCTGTTCACGCCCAGGGTCTCCCAGCCGGCGCCAGGCTGCGCGGCGCCCACCGGCACGCCGTCGCCCACCGCCAGGCCGACCACGTCGGTCAGGTAGTACTCGCCCTGGGCATTGTCATTGGTGATGCGGCCCAGCCAGTCCTTCAGGCGCGCCGTGGGCGCGGCCAAGATGCCGGTGTTGACTTCCTTGATGGCGCGCTCGGCCTCGCTGGCGTCCTTGTGCTCGACGATGCGGCACACCTGGCCCTGCGCGTCGCGCACGATGCGGCCGTAGCCGGTCGAATCGGCCAGCACCTCGGTCAGCACCGCGACGCCGCGGCCGCGCGCCTGCAGCAGGTTCTGCAAGGTGGCAGGCTGCACCAGCGGCACGTCGCCATAGAGCACCAGGGTGACGTCGTCCTCGCCGTCGCCTTCCAGCAATTGCGGCGCCGCCTGCTGCACGGCATGGCCGGTGCCATGCTGCGGCTGCTGCAGCGCGAACTGCAGGCCGGGCTGGCCGTCGAAGGCCGCCTTGACGCGATCGGCGCCGTGCCCGACCACCACGATGATGCGCGCCGGCTGCAACTGCCGCGCGCTGCCGATGACGTGATCGAGCATCGGCCGGCCGGCCAGGGTATGCAGCACCTTGGGAAGATCGGACTGCATGCGCTTGCCCAGTCCGGCGGCGAGTATCACTACATTAAGCATAGAAACCTGAGATATCCAAAGTCAGTAAACGCGAAATTCGGCAGGCGCGGCGACGCCAGGGCGTGGCGGCGCGCTACGGTTTGTCCGCCGCGCCCTTGGCGGGCGCCCGCTTGCGCGGCGCCCGCGGCTTGGCGGCGCTCTTGCGCGCCGCCTTGGGCTTGCCGGCGGCGGGCGGGACGCCCCCCGCCGCGCCCGGCGGCGGCGTTTCGCCCGCCGGGGCCGGCATCGACGCGGCCGTGGCCGCGGCCAGGTTGTTGAATTGCTGCTGCATCAGGTCCCACCAGGCCTGCGACGCCGATTGGGCCGCCGCGTTGATGGAGGGAGGAACGGCCTCAGCCTCGCCGGCCGGCGCGGCCGCCGGGCCAGCCGCCTGGCCGCCTGGCGCGCCGCCGCCCTTTGGCGCCGGCTTCAGGCCCAGCGCCACTTCCAGCGGCGAAGCGCCCCCCGCGGCCTCGTCGGCGCCGGCCGACGACACGCTGTCGACGAACGAGCGCAGCGTGGCGATGGTGGCGCGCTGCACCTCCAGCCCCTGGATCGAGCTCGACAGCATCGACAGGTTCAGGCGCAGCCAGTTCTCGACGCTGCGCAGCTCGTTGATCCGGCGGTCCAGGTCTTCCAGGTTCATGGGCACCGTCATGGGCAGAGCCTGGGTCAGACCGCCCGGGCCCGCCAGCCCGGCCCACGCCTGGCGCATCATTTCCATGCTCGCCAACAGGGGGTTGCCGGACAGATCCGAATTCTGGCCCATCCCGGGCAGCACGAACGGATTGGTGTGCGAGTCGCTCATTCGGTCTCCTGCGATGGCTGGGGCGCGCCGGCCCGTTATCGACATATGGCGGGCCGGTATGCGACCCGCATTATCGCTGCCCGATATTACGCTCGATTCCAGCCCCTGCCAAAACGCCGGATGACCTACGCCGCTGGCCGCAAGTCTGCCACGGAACGGCCGCTCGCCATGCTGCGAATTCTTTGCACCTGTATCCGGGCGCCCCGGCCGCGGACTCAGCCCGGCAGCAGCTGGTCGTTCTCGACCCGCACCGGATCGCCCGAGGCAAACGCGAAGGGCTGGGCGCTGCGGAACTGGCGCCGGCTGCCGTCGCTCATGCGCACGGTCAGCTCATAATGCGTCACCGTCTGTTGCTCACGGATATTGCGCTCGACTTCGCGGCCGGCCAGCGCGCCGCCCACCGCGCCCAGCACGGTCAGGGCGTCTCGCCCATGGCCGCCGCCGAACTGGTTGCCCACCACGCCGCCAACCACGCCGCCGGCGACCGTGCCGATCAGATGATTGCTGTCATCGCGCACCGGCACCTGCACGGTGCGGATGCCCTCGACCACGCCGCAGGTGGCGCAAGCCGCCGCGCCGGCCTGGGCCGGCTGCTGGGCCGGCTGGGCGGATTGGGCCGGTTTCCGGGCGGACTGGGACGCCTGGCCCGGCGCGGGCGCCACATTGGCGGCCTCCGGCCCGGCCAGCGCGGCCTCCTGCGCCGAGGCGGCCTCCTGCCGCGACGAGCCGGCCGACAGGTTGGGCAAGACCCCCGTCATGGCCGCCACGGCGACCGCGCTGAGAATGATGACGGAAACGGCCGCGGCGCCCAGCAATGGGTGCAGCCTGCGCCTGGGCGCGGATTCTGAGGGACGATTCATGTCGGTTCTCCGGCAACGACTACGGCCCGTTGTATAGCACCGCCGCGGCGTTTCCGCGTATTGCGATGGTGACCCTTTGCAAAGAATACGCCATTCTCTGCCCTGGCAATTCTGGGACAATGCCACGATGGATACGCCGATCACCCTGCCCGAACTGGAACAAGCCATCAATTACTGGCGCCACCGCGAGCCCTCGCAGGGCGACGAGTCCCGCCTTTGCGCCCAGGCCGCCGCGCTGGCCACCCCCTATGCGCTGATGATCATCGGCCATCGCCGCGACATCGCCCCCGCCGAGCTGAGCGAAGCCGCCCGCGCCGCCTACCAGGCGTGGCTGGACAGCCGGCAATAAGGCGCGCGGCCGGGCGCTTTGGGCGTCCGCGGGTATCAGCCCCCATGCGGGGACAGAAACCGCTTGCCAGGCAAGCGTTGTGGCGTACGACGGCGTGCCTGTCCCAACGGGGACAGGCACATCCTTCCGCAGATGTCAGTCCTCATGCGGGGACGGACACCCCGCGTTTACAGCAAGGCCTTGATGTCGTGCGCCAGCGCTTCGGCGCCGGCGGTGTTGGTGGCCAGTACGCGCGATTCGCCCTTGCCGTCGAACAGGTAGAAGGCGGCGGTATGGTCCATGGTGTAGTTGGCGCCGTCCTGGGTCGGTACCTTGGCGTAATAGGCCTTGAACGACGCGGCGGCCTGCTTGATCTGCTCGGGCGTGCCGGTCAGGCCCAGGAAGCGCGGATCGAACGTCGTTACATACTGCTTGAGTATTTCGGGCGTGTCGCGCTCGGGGTCCACGGTAACCAGCAGGACCTGCACGCGGTCGGCGTCCGGCCCCAGCTGCTTCATGACCTGCGACAGCTCGGCCAGCGAGGTCGGGCAGACGTCGGGGCATTGGGTGAAACCGAAGAACACCACCACCGCCTTGCCGGCGAAGTCCTGCAGGGTGCGCGGCGTGCCGTTGTGGTCGACCAGCGCCAGCTTCTTGCCCAGTTGGGTGCCGGTGATATCGCTGCCCTTGAAGGCCGGCGCGCTTTCGCCGCAGGCGGCCAGCAGCGCGGCCACGCCCACCGCGGCTACGGCTTGCAGCGCGCGGCGGCGTACGGAAGTAAAGGCGAACATCGAAACAACCCTCCTACAGTCAGCGCAGCAGGCCGACCCAGTGATCGATCAGCAGCGCGCCGAACAGCAGCGCCAGGTACAGGATCGAGAAGCGGAACAGGCGGCGCGCCAGCGCATCGCTGTATTCGCGATACAGGCGCCATGCATACCAGACGAACATGCCGCCCAGGGCCAGCGCGCTGGCCAGGTACAGCACGCCGCTCATGCGGATGGCGTACGGCAGCAAGGTGGTGGCGAGCAGGGCGAAGCTGTAGAGCAGGATATGCAGCCGCGTGAATTGCTGGCCGTGCGTCACCGGCAGCATGGGCAGGCCGGCCTTGATGTAGTCGTTGTTGCGGTACAGCGCCAGCGCCCAGAAATGCGGCGGGGTCCAGATGAAGATGATGAGCACCAGCACCCAGGCCTCGGCCGGCACGGAATCGGCCACCGCGGCCCAGCCCAGGGCCGGCGGCATGGCGCCCGACAGGCCGCCGATCACGATGTTCTGCGGCGTGCGCGGCTTGAGGATGACGGTGTAGATGATGGCGTAGCCGACGAAGGTGGCGAAGGTCAGCCACATGGTCAGCGGGTTGACCAGGTGGTACAGCACCAGCATGCCCGCGCCGCCCAGCAGGCCCGACAGGCTCAGCACCTGGATGTCCGAGATGGTGCCGCGCGCCGTCGCGCGCCGCGCGGTGCGCAGCATGCGGGCGTCGACCTCCTGCTCGATCAGGCAGTTGATGGCGAATGCCGCGGCGGCCAGCAGCCAGATGCCCAGGGTGCCAAACACCACGTGGCTCAGATCCGGCATGCCAGGCGCGGCCAGGAACATACCGATCACCGCGCAGAATACCGCCAGCTGCGTGACACGCGGCTTGGTCAGGACGAGGTATTGGCGCAGCAATCCGGTTTGGGGGGCAGCAAGACTGGACATGGTCGCTATTCTAAACGCGATCGAATTGGGGCCGGACCACCCCGGCGGCTTGCGGCGCGTCGGCCAGGCGCACCAGGATGACCACGGCGGCCAGGGTCAGCCCGGCCGCCCCGCCATTGTGCAACACCGCGATCAGCAGCGGCCACTGGAAGAAGATGGTGGTCAGCCCGGTGAACAGCTGGGCCGCCAGCAGCGCCAGCATCAGCGTGGCCGGCCCGCGCAGGCCCGGCTCGGCGCGCAGGCGCCAGGCCAGCACGCCGACGTAGGCGAACACCACGAAAGCGAAATTGCGATGCGTCCAGTGGATGGCGGTCAGCGCGTGCTGGGAAATCATTTCCCCCGAAGGCAACTCGCCCAGCGCGCGAATCAGCGAAAAACCGCCATGGAAATCCATCTCCGGCACCAACTGGCCATGGCAGGTCGGGAAGTCCATGCAGGCCAGCGCCGCATAATTGGTGCTGACCCAGCCGCCCAGGGTGATCTGCGCCAGCAACAGAAGGAAGCCGAACGTCATCCACGGCCGCCAGCGCCGCGCCCGCGGCGACAGCGGCGCGTGCGGCCGTTCGCGCGCCGACAGCCAGGTCATCAGCGACAGCACTAGCAGGCCGAACACCAGGTGCGCGGTCACCACTACCGGCATCAGCTTGTGCGTCACCGTCCAGGCGCCGAACGCGCCCTGCACGCACACGGCCACCAGCGCGCCGACGGCCAGGGCCGGCGAGCGGCCCAGTTCGCGCCGGTAGCGCCAGGCCATCCAGACGATGGCGATGATCAGCATGCCCAGGAAGGCGCCGACGTAGCGGTGGATCATCTCGATCCAGGCCTTGGACAGGGTGACCGGCCCGAACGGCATGCTGCTGGCGGCCTGGTGGATGTCCGACATGGCGCCCAGCGGCGTCACGCTGCCGTAACAGCCCGGCCAGTCGGGGCAGCCCAGCCCGGAATCGGTCAGGCGCACGAAGGCGCCGAACATGATGAGGTCCAGCGTCAGGAACCAGGTGAAGAAAACGAGTTTGCGATAACGCTGCTTGATGCGGTCCATGGTCAGCCGATGCGCGAGTTGTACAGAAGCCTGCTGAGGTCCTTGCGCACCTTGACCCCGTCGGCGTCGGGAGGGAACTGCAGCATCAGGTTGCCCAGCGGGTCGATGACCCAGATCGGCCCGAGCAGGGCCGCCGGCGCGGCGGCGTCCTGCCCCAGCAGATAGCGGTTCAGCTGCTCGGGCCGGGCGCGCAGCATCAGGGTGCCCCGATAGGCGTCCAGCACTTTCTGCGGCACCTCGCCGTCGTCCGTGATGAACCAGACGCGCTGCACGCGGTCGACGTTCTTGCCCTGGCTGGCGTGGCTGTTGCGGGTGATGAACAGCTTGCGCGCGCACGACTCGGGGCAGGCGGCCTGGTCGGCCACGCCCAGCAGCCACTTGCCCTTGAGACCGGCCGGGTCGAACGGCTTGCCGTCCAGGGTGGTCAGCTGCAGCTGCTGCGCCGCCGGCATGGGCCGCTGCGGCTGCACCAGCGTGCCGTAGTTGCTGCTGTCCTCGGGCCACCACTGGGGATTGTTGTACACGATGACGGCCGCCAGCACGGGAGCCAGCGCGCACAGGAACACCAGCACCAGGGGCAGCATCGAGCGCTTGGGCGCGGAAGGAGCGAAAGAGCGGGCCACGTATGTTTTCCTGTATCGGGAGAGATCAAGCCTGGCGCCGGCGCCGCCAGGCGCGCGCGGCCACGACCAGCCAGGCGATGGCGGCGATGCCGGCGAACGCAAACCATTGCATGGCGTAGCCGATGTTCTGGTTGTAATCGACCGAGGGCTGGGGCCAGTCGCGCGCCAAGCCGTCGTCGTGCTCGCCGGTCTGCATCAGCACCGTCGGCAACAGCGTCAGGCCGCTGGCGCGCGCGTAGTCGTCGAGCTGCAGGTTCTGCACCACCGGCGGCAACGCTCCGGGCGCCGGCAGGGTGTCGGGCAGCTTGCCGGCGCGCTCGTCACCGAACGACCACAGCTCGAACAACCTGGGTACGCGCGGCATCAGTTCGCCGGTGATGGCCTGCGGGCCGGCCGGCGGCGCCGGCACCGAAAGCGCCTGGCCGGCGCCCAGCGCGCGCGGCAGCCAGCCGCGCAACACCAGCACGGCCGCGCCGCCGGCATGCAGCCGCAGCGGCGTGGCCAGCCAGTAGCCGGGCCGCCCGCCGTGATTGCGGTTCTCCAGCAGTACACTGAACTGCGGCAGCCATTGGCCCTCGGCGCTGGCGGCGCGCCATGCGGTCAGCTGCGGCGCCGGCGTATCGGGCGCCAGGGCCAGGGGCGCCAGCGCGCGCCCGCCCTCGATGGCGGCCAGCACGGCGCGGCGCTCGTCGGCGCGATGCAGCTGCCAACGCCCCAGCGATGCGAGAATGGCCGCCGCGATACCCAGCAGCAGCAAAGCTGCCAAGGTCAATTTCCACGAGTGCGGTCGAGCCATGTCTGCAATAATTTCCGTTTTGCGCCGGAGGCCTGCATGCGCGTCATAGTCATAGTGGCCTTCATCGGTATTCTCGCCAGCCTGGCATCCGCCCTGGTCTACCTGATGAAGGACAAAGGCAGTACCAACCGCACGGTCAATGCGCTGACGGTGCGCATCGGGCTGTCGGTTGCCCTGTTCCTGTTCGTGCTGCTGGCCCATCACCTGGGCTGGATAGAAAGCACGGGATTGAGATAGCGCACGGCGGCGCGAGTTCCCGCGGCCGCGCCCTGCATGATAGCCCTGCTGGCGAACGAATGCCCCCTTGCGGGGGCATTCGTCGTCCAGGCGCGCAGCGACGGCGGGTCTAGAACCAGTACACGAACAGGTACAGGCCCAGCCACACCACGTCGACGAAGTGCCAGTACCAGGCGGCGCCTTCGAAGCCGAAGTGGTTGTCGGCGGTGAAATGGCCCCGGATCAGGCGGATCAGGATCACGGTCAGCATGGTGGCGCCCACGATCACGTGGAAACCGTGAAAGCCCGTCAGCATGTAGAACAGCGACCCGTATGCGCCCGAGTTGAACTTCAGGTTCAGGTCGGCATAGGCGTGGATGTACTCAGCGGCCTGACAGGCCACGAAGATGAAGCCCAGCGTCACCGTCGCGAACAGCCAGAAGATGGCCTTGCCGCGCAGGTTCTCGCGCAGCGCGTGGTGCGCGATGGTCAGCGTCACGCCCGAGGACAGCAACAGCGCCGTGTTGATGGTGGGCAGCCAGAACGGGCCGACCGTCTGGAAGTGCTCGACCACGCCGGCCGGGCCGAAGTTGGGCCAGGTGGCGTTGAAGTCGGGCCACAGCAGCAGCTTGTGGTCCAGGTCGCCCAGCCACGGCGTGGTGATGGTGCGCACATACCAGAGCGCGCCGAAGAAACCGGCGAAGAACATCACTTCCGAGAAGATGAACCAGCTCATCCCCCAGCGGTACGACGCGTCGATGCGCTTGCTGTACAAGCCGCTCTCGGACTCCTGGATGGCGTCGCCGAACCAGAAGTACAGGGTGAGGAACAGGCCGATCACGCCGGCCAGCACCACCCACTTGCCCCACACGGCGCCATTGACCCAACCGGCCGCGCCCAGGCCCATGGCCAACAGTGCCAAGGCGGTCCGCACGGGGTGCCCGGAATCTGCAGGCACGTAGTAGTACGGGGCCTCTTTGCCTTGAACCGAGTGGCTCGCACTCATGGTCTTCTCCCTGGTACAGATTGTTGAATTATTGCGTCATGCCAGGCCGGCGACGGCCCAGCGCACGATCGCCACCAGGGCGATCACGAAAATTGCAGCAGCCAGCAGGCCGGCCACGATGACATGCACGGGATTCAGCCTGGCGATGTCGTCCTGGTAGCCCGCACCCTTGCGCACCCCGAAAAAGCCCCACAGCACGGCTTTCATGGTCTGGAAAAAGCTCAGCTTGCGCTGGCTGAGCTTGTGCAGGTCGTCGGTCATGTCATGTCCTCCGTCAGCCCGTCACGCCGGCAAACAGCACGGCGCCGCGGATAAAAGTCCAGACGAACACCGCCGCGACCAGCGCCAACAGGATGAGGGCGATATTGCGATTGCGGCGGCGTTGCTCAGGAGTCATGTTACTGCCTTGCTGCGTAGGGGTGCGATGGCCTTACTTTACTTCGGGCGGGGTTTCAAAGGTATGGAACGGCGCCGGCGACGGCACGGTCCACTCCAGGCCTTCGGCGCCTTCCCAGGGCTTGGCCGCGGCCACTTCGCCCTTGCCGCGGTAGCAGCGCACCACGGCCCACAGGAAGATCAGCTGCGACAGGCCGAACCAGAACGCACCGATCGTGGCCAGCTGGTGGAAGGTGGTGAACTGGGCGGCATAGTCGGCGTAACGGCGCGGCATGCCGGCCAGGCCCAGGAAGTGCATCGGGAAGAAGGTGATGTTGAACGAGATCATCGACGACCAGAAATGCAGCTTGCCCAGCTTCTCGCTGTACATGCGGCCGGTCCACTTGGGCAGCCAGTAGTACGTGCCGGCGAACAGCGCGAACAGCGAGCCCGCCACCAGCACGTAGTGGAAGTGCGCCACCACGTAATAGGTGTCGTGCACCTGGATGTCGATCGGCGCGACAGACAGGATCAGCCCGGTGAAGCCGCCGATGGTGAACACGAAGATGAAGCCCACCGAGAACAGCATCGGCGTCTCGAAGGTCATCGAACCGCGCCACATGGTGGCCACCCAGTTGAACACCTTCACCCCGGTCGGGATCGAGATCAGCATGGTGGCGTACATGAAGTACAGCTGCCCGGTCACCGGCATGCCGGTGGTGAACATGTGGTGCGCCCAGACGATGAACGCCAGGATGGCGATGGCGGCGGTGGCGTACACCATCGACGCATAGCCGAACAGCTGCTTGCGGGCAAAGGCCGGCACGATGGCCGACACGATGCCGAACGCCGGCAGGATCATGATGTAGACCTCGGGGTGCCCGAAGAACCAGAACACGTGCTGGTACAGCACCGGGTCGCCGCCGGCGGCGGCGTTGAAGAAGCCGGTGCCGAAGTGGCGGTCGGTCAGCACCATGGTGATGGCCGCGGCCAGCACCGGCAGCACCGCGATCAGCAGGAACGCGGTGATCAGCCAGGTCCAGCAGAACAGCGGCATCTTCATCAGCGTCATGCCGGGCGCGCGCATGTTCAGCACCGTGACGATGATGTTGATCGCGCCCATGATGGACGAGGCGCCCATGATGTGCAGCGCGAAGATCGCCAGGTCCATGCCGGGGCCCATCTGGGCCGACAGCGGCGCATACAGCGTCCAGCCCGCGGCGGTGGCGCCGCCGGGCACGAAGAACGACACCGTCAGCATGATGCCGGCGACCGGCAGCAGCCAGAAGCTGAAGTTGTTCATGCGGGCGAACGCCATGTCTGAGGCGCCGATCTGCAGCGGGATCATCCAGTTGGCGAAGCCCACGAAGGCGGGCATGACGGCGCCGAACACCATGATCAGGCCGTGCATGGTGGTGAACTGGTTGAACAGTTCGGGGCGGAAGAACTGCAGACCGGGCTCGAACAGCTCGGTGCGCAGCAACAGGGCCAGCACGCCGCCTTCCATCAACATGAAGAACGAGAAGATGAGGTACATCGTCCCGATATCTTTGTGGTTGGTAGCGAAAAGCCAGCGGCGCCAGCCGCTCGGCATGGCGTGGTGGTGGTCATCGTGACCGTGGCCGTGGCCCGGCGACACGTGGTCTACAGTGACGCTGCTCATGATGGACTCCTTCCTGCTGATTGCCGGCCTCGGTCCAGGAGGCCGGCAGGGATCTCGATCGAACTAACGGTGGAAACTGCCAACTACCGGAACAGCGGCGGCGCGCGCTTCAGCGCGCCGCCACCACGTCCTTGGGTTGGACCACCGGGTCCTGGCCCTTGCCCGCATTGCTCCAGGCATTGCGCGTGTAGGTGATGACCGCCGCGACTTCGACGTCGTTGAGCTGGCCGCCGAACGCCGCCATGGCGGTGCCGGGCTTGCCCTTGAGCACGGTATTGATCTGCGCGGCCTTGGGGCCCAGCACGACGGGGTCGCCGTCAAGCGGAGGGAACGAGCCGGGAATGCCCTTGCCGTTGGCCTGGTGACAGGCCACGCAATTGGCGGCAAACACCTTCTCGCCGCGCGCGACCAGTTCGGCCTGGGTCCATTCCTTGTTGGGATCGTCAGCCGAGGCCGCCATCTTCTTTTTCTGGTCGGCGACCCACTTGTCGTACTCGGGCTGCGCCAGCACCTCCACCACGATGGGCATGAAGGCGTGGTCCTTGCCGCACAGCTCGGCGCACTGGCCACGATAGATGCCGGGCTTCTCGGCGCGGAACCAGGCGTCGCGCAGGAAACCGGGAATGGCATCCTGCTTGACGCCGAAGTCCGGGACCATCCACGAGTGGATGACGTCGCCGGCGGTCAGCACCACGCGCACCTTCTTGTCGACCGGAACCACCATGTGGTTGTCGACTTCCATCAGATAGAACTGGCCCTTGGGCTCGCGGTTCTCGATCTGCGCGCGCGGCGTGGACAGGGTGGACAGGAACTTGATGCCGGCGGCTTCGCCGTCAAGATACTCGTAGCCCCACTTCCATTGATAGCCCGTGACCTTGACGGTCACGTCGGCGCTGGAAGTGTCCTTCATGGCGACCACGGTCTTGGTCGCCGGCAGCGCCATGGCGATGACGATGAGGAAAGGAATGACGGTCCACGCGACTTCCACGCCCAGGTGCTCGTGGAAAGTGGCGGCCTTGTGCCCGCGCGACTTCCGGTGCGCCCAGATCGAATAGAACATCACGCCGAACACGCCGATGAAGATCACGATACAGATCGCGAGCATCATCCAATGCAGCCACACGACGTCTCGCGAGATTTGCGTGACGCCTTCGTGCAGGTTTAGCTGATTGACCCTTGGGCCCCCGGGCATGTCTTGGATTTGCGCCGCGGCCGCGCTGCCAACCAGCAGCGCACAAGCGCCCAGTATCCCTCTCCACTTCTTCATGCTTACCTCGAAACACGGCACGATGCCCGTTCCTTGATACGCCGTACAGGCCGTCCTAAAGGCGGGCAAACGCGCGATTTATTAGACGGTAGGGCAAGGCAGGGTAGAAGCAGCCCCGTCGATCCCACTCGAATTCACAAAGAAACCGCGGAATTATAGCGGACGCGCAAACGAATGTAATTTTGCCCACTTGAATTCGTTTCGAAGCGCCCCCATCTGCGCGCCCGCCATGGCGTCCGCAACGCGCGGCTGAACTAAAATCCGTCCCATGCCAGACACTCACTATGCAAGCCAGCAGCGGCTCACGAGGCTGTATGCCGAGCTCGGTCAACGCGCCCAGGCCCTGCCGCCCGACCAGGCCCGACCGCTCTACATCGCCGGCCATTGTTGCGGCTGGGTCACGCATGCCGCGTGCGACGCCCTGCGCGCCAGCGGCTTGGCCGACCTGCAGCCCGACGCCGACGGCCTGCGCATCGGCGCCGAGCTCGCGCCCGGCCCGCGACTGGACGCCCTGCTGGCCCAGGTTGCGCAATCCTTGCGCGATGCCCGCTGCCTGCGCGGCTGGCGCGACGAATTGCTGGACGTATGCGCCGGCGACCTGCGCCTGGGCGCCATCGAGCGCGCCGCGGTGCGGCCGCTGGGGCTCAATACCCGCGCCGTGCACCTGAACGCCTGGACGCCGCAAGGCGAACTGTGGATCGCGCGCCGCGCGATGACGAAATCCACCGATCCCGGCATGTGGGACACCCTGGTCGGCGGCCTGGCCGGCAGCGGCGAAGACCTGGAAACCGCGCTGGTGCGCGAATGCGGCGAAGAAGCCGGCCTGGATCCGCATCAGCTGGAGCAACGCACGCCGCTGCGCACCATCCTGCGCATGCACCGGCGGCTGCCCGAGGGCTACCAGGTCGAAGACCTGCTGACCAGCACCTGCGTGCTGCCGGCCGACGCGCGGCCGGCCAACCGCGACGGCGAAGTCATGGAAATCGCCACCATCGGCATCGACCACGCCGTGCGGCGCATCGAAGCCGGCGAATTCACCCTGGAAGCCGCGCTGGTCATCGTCGAAGACATCATGCAGCGCAGGGCCGAAGGCAAAACCTGACCCTCGGGTGCCTGTCCCCGCAGGGGGACTGGCACAACCTGACCCCCGGGTGCCTGTCCCCGCAGGGGGACTGGCACCCGCTGACTTCCCGGCGTGCCTGTCCCAGCGGAGACAGGCACCGCCATACCACCCAGCCCCTACGCCGGCGCCGAATCCTCCGAGGCCGTGGCGGCGGCGGCCGCCGCCGCGGCTTGCGAGTATTGCTTCCACACCTCGATGGCGCGCATGCGCTGCTTGGCAACCGTCTGGATGCGCTCGCGCAGGTGCTCGTCGCGCGCGAGCAGGGCGTGGAAATCGCGCGCCGACAGCATCAGCAGCTTGCTGTAGCCCAGCGACGTGACATCGGGCACCAGTTGCTCCTCGCCCAGCAGGGCGAGCTCGCCGAAGAATTCCCCGCTGCCCAGTTCGATGGTGGTGTGGTCGGGCAGGTGCACCACCACGGCCCCGGACGCCACGATGCACATCTCCTGGCCGTGGCGGCCCTGGGTCAGCACATGCTGGTCGGGCAGGGCCAGGCGCGGCTTGAGCAGGCGGCAGATCGCGCGCAGCGAATCCTGGCTCAGGCCCTCGAACAGCGGCACGCGCTTGACCAGTTCGGCCGAACCCAGCTCGATGTCCAACGGCGGATGCTTGTCGATGTGCTGCCAGCGGGCTTTCAATTGCGCCATCAGGTCGGCATAGACTTCGCCGCTGATGAGGAACTGCTCGAGCATGTCGCGATAGCGCCGGCGCTCCAGTTCGCGCGCCACCCGGCCCAGATGGCTTTCCTGCAGCCAGAGCGAATACGACGGGTACTGCAGCGTCAGCGCCTGCAGCGCGTTCTCGATCAGGTCCAGGCGGCGCTGGTGCGCGGCGATGATGCGGTCGGCGGCCTCCTCGCCCAGCAGGGGGGCCACCTGCTCGCGCGCGAACTTCATCAAGTCCCGCGCCACCGACCGCTTGGTCAGCAGGCTGGCGAAACGCTTGCCCAGCTCGCGCGCCAGCCAACCCTGGAACCCGAACATATAGTGCGTCCGCAAGGCCATGCGGAACAACCTCGAATAGCGCACGTCGGCAACGATGCCCGCCTCGAAGCCGGCCAGCCCGCCGGCGCGCACCGCGTCCTCCAGGCGCTCGGCGCGCGCCAGCAGGCCTTCGGCCAGGCGCCAGTCGACGATCTGCGCCTTCAGGATGTCGAAGAACATTTCCTCTTCGCGCCGGGCCACGATGGACAGGCCGACCGCCACCCGCTGGTCCAGCGTCATCTGGCCGACCTGCCCGTCGTGCACGCTGGTCAGGCTGGCGTCGAACACCGCGCGGATGCGGTCGCGCGCCTCGGGATTGACATGGTCGACCTTGGCGATCTCTTCGGTGCGGCCCTGCAGATCCTCCAGCGCGGCCGCCAAGACCTGGTTGCGGATGGTGCGCTCCACCGGGGACAACTGGTTCAGGCCCAGCATGCGGATCAGCGGACGCAGGCTGACGCCGTTGATCATCAGGGTCATCAGCACGAAACCGGTGGTCGCGACGGCCACGAACTGGCGCGCCTGCTCCGGCACCGAACTCTGCTCGGTCACCGCCAGGGCCAGCGCCAGCGACACGGCGCCGCGCAGGCCGCCCCACCACATGACGCTCTTGTACGGGTTGCTGACTTCGGCGCCGATGCGCGCCACCCGCAGCAGCGGCAGCAGGCCGAACACCACGATGGCGCGCGCGACCAGGGTGGCGGCGAACACCACCAGCACCAGCAGCAGTTCCTGCCAATCCGCCTCGGCCATCAGCTTGGGAATCAGCATGGCCGCGAACAGGAAGATCAGCGAATTGGCCCAGAACCCGAACTGCCCCCAGGCGCTGGACAGGAACTCGAACGTGGTGGGCGACATGCGCGTGCGCCCGGTCGACCCCACCACCAGTCCGGCGATGACCGTGGCCACCACCCCGGACACGCCCAGGTAGTGCTCGGAAATGAAGAACGACAGATACGCCAGCGTCAGCGTCAGGGTGATCTCGGCGGTCGGGAAGCCGCGCAACCAGGCAAACAACGCGCATGCCAGGCGCCCCATCAGGAAGCCCGCCAGCCCGCCGCCGACGAAATGGAAAACGAAATCGTTGAAGACCGCGCCCACCGACAGCTCGCCGCTGCCGCCCAGCGCCGCCAGCAGCACCGAGTACAGGGCGATCGAGGCCGCGTCGTTGAACAGGCTCTCGCCTTCGACCAGCGTGGTCAACCGCTTGGGCGCGCCCACTTCGCGGAAAATGCCCACCACCGCGGCCGGGTCGGTCGTGGCGACGATGGCCCCCAGCAAGAGGCAGACGATCAGGCCATACGACGAAACGGCATCGACCGCGAAACCCACCACCAGCGTGCACACCACGACCGCCACGATCGCCATCATCAGGATCGGGCCGATATCGTCGATCAGCCGGCGCACGTTCATCGACAACGCGGTCTCGAACAGCAGCACCGGCAGGAACACCATCAAGAAAGTTTCGGATGAAATCTCGAAATGCTCGATGGTGTCGAGCAGGTCGCCCAGCACGGGCGGGGCCCAGCCATGCAAGTGCACGCCGATGCCCAGCAGGCAGCCGACCAGCGCCAGCAGCACCGAATAGGGCAGCTTGAGGCGGCCGGCAAGCGGCGGCATGAAACAGACCAGCGTCAGCAGCCCAGCCAGTCCAAATACGAGAAAACCAATATCCATGGGCGAGACTTCTTGTCCTGGCTGCCTTATAAAGAGCAACAAGAATAGCGGTTTTTTCCGGAAAACCGACGCCTGCCCGCGGCCGGGCGCACACTTGGTTACGCGGCCGGCATGGCGCGCCCGGCTTGCGCCGGGAAATTTCGGTATGGTGAAAACCCCGTTTGCCCTGGAGCCATCTTGTCCGATTCCGCCGTCCCCGTTCGCGCCGACGCGCCCGCCGTACTGGTGCAGTTGACCGACATGCACCTGTTCGACGAACCGCATACGGCGATGCTGGGCGTGGATACCGAAGCCAGCCTGCAGGCCGTGCTGCGGCAAGTCGGCGACGATGGCCTGAACCCCGACGCGCTGCTGGCCACCGGCGACCTGTCGCAAGACGGTTCGCCGGCCTCGTACCAGCGCCTGCACGCCCTGCTGGCGCAAACCGGCCTGCCGGTGCGCTGCCTGCCCGGCAACCACGACGTGCCCGCCACGCTGCGGGCCGAACTGGGCGCGTGGACCGACCCGGTGCTCGACCTGGGCGCCTGGCGCATCGTGCTGCTGGATTCGACGGTGCCCGGCTCCAACGGCGGGCACCTCGGCGACGACCAGCTCGATCTGCTCAGCCGCGCCGCCAGCCTTGCCGGCGACCGCCCGCTGCTGGTGGCCGTGCACCACAATCCGGTGCAAAGCGAACCCGGCTGGCACGACACCATGATGCTGGACAACGCGCAGTTGCTCTTCCAGCGCCTGCAGCGCCTGCCCCAGGCGCGCGTGCTGCTGTGGGGACACGTGCACCAGGAATTCGACTGCCGCCGCCACAACCTGCGCATGCTGGCCACGCCGTCGACCTGCTTCCAGTTCGTCGTGCGCGACGGCAAGCATTGCGTGGACGACGCCGCGCCGGGCTACCGCTGGCTCAAGTTGTACGCGGATGGATCGCTGGCGACCGGTGTGCGGCGTCTCGATGACGCCCGGTGGCGCGCCTTGCTGCGCCGGAACGCCGGTTGAAGCGGGCCGCCGCGGGCGGCTTGCGCAACGATCGGGCAAAAAAAATGGGGCACCGATATGCTAGGTGCCCCGCAAGCATCCGTCTCATAGGGGAGGGGAAAGAGGAGAAGCCGAGACGGATGACAAGACTGCAACCGTTGGCATGGCCAAGTTCGCGGTCTACGTATGTTTAGGCGCAAGAGCGGCGATTTAGTTTCCGGCGGGCCAGGGCGGCGGGCAAGTATTTTGTATCTGAACGTATCAAAAATCGGCTTCTGCGTGGGGCGAAGCGTTCATGGCGTACGGAGGCGCGCCTGTCCCGGCGGGGGCAGATACCGTCGTGGCCATCAACCGCTCATGGCCTGCGACGGTGTGCCTGTCCCAGTGGGGACAGGCACACGCTGCCGCGGACGCCAGTTCCCATGCTGGGACAGGCGCAGGTGCCGCGAAAGGCCCCAAAGAAAACAGACCGCCGTGGCGGTCTGTCTTGCATGCGCGAACGCCGCGAACGGCGTCAGGCGGGCGTCAACGCGCCGCGCATTTTCTTCAGCGCCGCGGCTTCGATCTGGCGCACCCGCTCGGCCGATACGCCGAACTCCTGGGCCAGTTCGTGCAGGGTCAGGCCGCCGTCGTCCTGCAGCCAACGGGCCTCGATGATGCGGCGCGAACGCGCGTCCAGCGCTTCGAGCGCCCGGCCCAGGCCGGCGCCCTGCAGGTCGTCGTGCGCCATGCGGTCCAGCACGCGGCTCGGCTCTTGCCGGCCCTCATCGGACAGGTAGGCGATCGGCGCGAAGCTGTCGTCGTCATCGTCCTGGCTTTCCAGCGACAGGTCGCGTCCGGACAGGCGCACTTCCATCTCGCTGACGTCCTCGCGGCGCACATTGAGCTCGCGCGCGATGTGGTCGACCTGCTCGGGATCCAGCGTCTGGCCGTCGGGCCGCATGCTGCGCAGATTGAAGAACAGCTTGCGCTGCGCCTTGGTGGTGGCCACCTTGACCAGCCGCCAGTTGCGGATGATGAATTCGTGGATTTCGGCCTTGATCCAGTGCACGGCGAACGACACCAGCCGCACCCCGCGCTCGGGATCGAAGCGCTTGACGGCCTTCATCAGCCCGACGTTGCCTTCCTGGATCAGGTCTGCGTGCGGCAGGCCGTATCCCAGGTACTGGCGCGCCACCGACACCACCAGCCGCAGGTGCGACACGACCAGTTCGCGCGCGGCCTCGAGGTCGCCCTCGTCGCGCAGGCGGCGGGCGAGCTGGCCTTCCTGCTCGGCGGTCAGGATGGGCAGGCGGTTGACGGCGGAAATGTAGGCATCGATGGTGCCAAGCGCACCCGGGTTGGCCACGGCCAACGCCAGGGCGTTGCCGGAAAGGGCCAACGAACTGCTGGGTTGAGTCATGTTTGCGGCCTCCAGGGGAAGGTTGTCTACAGGCATGGAACGATGTTAGCACTCCACGCAATCGAGTGCTAATACGACTGCTGCGCCGCGCCAAAGTTCCGTAATTTCCCGGTGCGCGGGGCGGTTTCTTATGCGTCCCCTTATTTACCAGCCCAGTTGCTTCAGGCGCTCGGCCGTGGCCGCGTCGGCCGGCCGGATGAACAGCGCGCCGCGCGGGTCCAGGTATACCTGGTAGCGCGCGCCGTCGAACATGGGCATATATGCTGCGCTGCCAAACTGGACATCCACGAACGGCAGCCAGTTGGGCACGAGGCGCTTGACCTGGGCCAGGTCCGGCGCCGGCCAGTCGTCCAGGGCATGCACCGAACGGGTCGCCGAGCGCTCGCGCGCCGTGTCCTGGTAGCGCCCCGACAGGCGCTCCAGCCGGTACAGCGGCGGGACGCCCGCCAGCAGCGCCGGCAGCCGCCAGCGCACCACCTTGGCATCGATCTGCCATTGGTCGCCGTACAGGGTGTAGTCGCGCATCCGCTGGTCGGGAGTGCGCGCGGCCAGCTGGAACTGGCCGTCGCCCTGCTGGCGCACCATGACTTCGGCCACGGGCTTGTCGTCGGTCAGGCGGGCAAACTGCACCAGCGACAGGGCCAGCAGGCCCGACACGCCGGCCAGGGCCAGCAGCAGCAGGCCGAACAGCCGGCGCACCGGCCGCAGCCGGAACACACGGCGGCCGGCCTCGTCGCGCGGGCCGCCGCGTCCGAACAGCATGACCAGGCCCGGCAGCAGCACGATCAGCGCCGCCAGGCCAATCCAGGCAAAAGGAGCAAGAGCGTCGATCACGAGGGTCCTTGCGCGGGCATCCGGGCCGCTCAGTATATAAAGCAGCCCGTGCCCGGCCTGTTACCCCAGCCGCTCGACGTGAAACCGGATGTGATCCTCGATGAATGTCGAAATGAAGTAATAGCCGTGGTCATAGCCCTCGTGCCGGCGCAGCGTCAGCGGCTGGCCGGCATGGCGGCAGGCCGCCTCGAACAGCTCGGGACGCAGCTGCTCGACCAGGAAACCGTCGGCCAGGCCCTGGTCGACCAGGATGCCATCCGGATAGGGCTGGCGCAGGGTGCGCACCAACGCGCTGGCGTCATAGGCCTCCCAGGCCTTGCGGTCGGCGCCCAGATAGCGCTCGAAGGCCTTGTGGCCCCACGGCACCTGGGCAGGCGCGACGACCGGCGCGAATGCCGAGACCGAGCGGAACCTGTCCGGATTGCGCAGGGCCAGCACCAGGGCGCCATGGCCGCCCATGGAGTGGCCGAAAATGCCCACCCGGGCGGCGTCGCCCGGCAGCTCGCCGGTGACGATGCCGTACAGCTCGTCGACCACGTAGCTGTACATCCGATAGTGGCCGCTCCACGGCTCGACGGTGGCGTCCAGGTAGAACCCCGCGCCGACGCCGAAATCCCAGTGCTCGTCCTCGCCGGGGATGCCGGCGCCGCGCGGGCTGGTGTCCGGCGCCACCAGCATCACGCCGTGCTGGGCGGCCAGGCGCTGCGCGCCGGCCTTGATCATGAAGGTCTCCTCGGTGCAGGTCAGCCCGGCCAGGTAGAACAGCACCGGCACCGGGCCGTGCGCGGCCTGGGCCGGCACGAACACCGAAAAGCGCATGGGCAGGCCGATCTCCTTCGAGGCATGGCGGTAGTAGCGTTGCCAGCCATCGAAGCAGCGATGCTGCGAGACGAGTTCCAGGACCGCCATGTCAGTACACCACGACGGAGCGGATGGACTCGCCGCGCTTCATCAGGTCGAAGCCTTCGTTGATGCGGTCCAGGGGCAGGGTATGCGTGATCAGGTCGTCGATGTTGATCTTGCCTTCCATGTACCAGTCGACGATCCTGGGCACGTCGGTGCGGCCGCGCGCGCCGCCGAACGCCGAGCCTTTCCACTCGCGGCCGGTCACCAGCTGGAACGGACGGGTGCTGATTTCGGCCCCGGCCTCGGCCACGCCGATGATGACGGACTGGCCCCAGCCCTTGTGGCAACACTCCAGCGCCTGGCGCATGACCTTGGTGTTGCCGATGCACTCGAACGAATAGTCCGCGCCGCCGTCGGTCATCTGGATGATGTGGTCGACCACGTTCTCGACTTCGTTCGGGTTGACGAAGTGGGTCATGCCGAATTTGCGCGCCATGGCTTCGCGCGCCGGATTGAGGTCCACGCCGATGATCTTGTCGGCGCCCACCATCTTGGCGCCCTGGATGACGTTCAGGCCGATGCCGCCCAGCCCGAACACCACCACATTGGCGCCGGCCTCCACCTTGGCGGTGAACACCACGGCGCCGATACCGGTGGTGACGCCGCAGCCGATATAGCAGATCTTGTCGAACGGGGCGTCGGGTCGCACCTTGGCCAGCGCGATCTCGGGCACCACGATGTGGTTGGCGAAGGTGGACGTGCCCATGTAGTGGAACAGGGGCTTGCCGTCGATCGAGAAGCGCGAGGTGCCGTCCGGCATCAGGCCCTTGCCCTGGGTGGTGCGGATGGCCTGGCACAGGTTGGTCTTGCGCGACAGGCAGAACTTGCACTGGCGGCACTCGGGCGTGTAGAGCGGGATGACATGGTCGCCCTTTTTCAGCGTGGTCACGCCCGGCCCCACGTCCATGACCACGCCCGCGCCTTCGTGGCCCAGGATCGCCGGGAAAATTCCCTCCGGATCGGCACCCGACAAAGTGTAATAATCGGTGTGACAGATGCCCGTGGCCTTCACCTCCACCAGAACCTCCCCGGCCTTGGGGCCCTCGAGGTCGACGTCTTCGACCGTCAACGGGGCACCCGCTTTCCAGGCGATAGCGGCTTTTGTCTTCATATATTGCTCCTGATGTCCTAGGGAAACCTGCGGGTATTGATCCTTGACTTCGGATGTTAACCTGCATAAATCTAGCCTGATCTGTCCACAGGCTTCCTATACAGGCTTGACCGAAGGCGATAGCGGCACTATTTATATAGCCGTGGCACTCCATCCAACCCGTTAGCGCGAAGCCCCAGCTTATGGCCCGTCTGCCCCGCTTGTACGCCCCCGGGCTGCCCCAATTGGTGCAGGCCAATTTCGTCCAGCCGCTGGCGCCGCCTTCGCAGCCGGCGCCGCAAGACATCCTCAACCAGCTGGGAAGCTGGCTGGGCGAGTCGGCCCAGCGCCATCGGGTCGGCGTGCACGCATGGGTGCTGGCCAACGACCGGATCCTGCTGCTGGCCACGCCGGCCGACGAGGAAGGCCTGCCGCGCCTGATGCAGACGCTGGGCCGCAACCTGGCCGCGCGCCTGCGCGGCGGCCGCGTGTTTGCCGGCCGCTACCGCTCCGCGCTGCTCGAACCGGGCGCCTGGGTGCTGCCGTCGCAAGTCTGGCTGGAAACCTACCCGGTGCGCAGCGGCGCCGCCACGGAACCGGACGGCTGGCCCTGGTCGTCGGCCGGCAGCCATACCGGCAACACCGGCGCGCCCCCGGCGCAATGGCAATCGGATCACGCCGATTACTGGGCCTGCGGCAATACGCCGTTCGATCGCCAGGCCAATTACCGCCGCCTGCTGCACGACGGCCTGTCGCGCGAGCAGATACAGCGCATCGAACAAGCGGTATCCGGCCAGTGGGCGCTGGGCGGCCCGGCGTTCATCGCCAGCCTGGCCCATACCGCCAGCCGCCGCGTGGCCCCCGGCCAGCGCGGCCGGCCGCGCAAGAAGCCCGCGCCGGCCGCGGCCGACGCCCCCGATACCCCAGGCACCGTCCACACGCCGACCACGCCGAACACCTCCAATTGAGCCGCCGCCCCGGCTGGGGCGTTGCGTACTGCCCACCCGGCCCCGTGCCGCGTGGGCATTTTGCTGCGCCTGCCGCGCCAGTTCGCCAGCCCTGAAACAATAAGGGACGTATAAAGACGCGACGGCCGCGATCGAAAGACGAAGCCGCGCTCTCCTGGGCATTCGGGCCTGCCGGCGCCATGGCCTGCCGATCCATTTATACGTCCCTAATAATTTCATCTATGGGAAACGACACATTAAATTAGGGTCATACCCTGTATTTTTGGCTTGCATGGGCACACCCCGCGCAGTATTGTCCCTTTGCACTGCAACATTCTCGACGCAGGCCACTGCGGAGCGCGTTATGCCCTACACCAAGTCTTCCGATTCCTGTCGCCCGGTCGCGGCGACCCCCATCGACGCAAGCCGTATCGGCCTGCCCGCCCCCCAGGGCCTGTATCACCCGCGCAACGAGCACGACGCCTGTGGCGTCGGCTTCGTGGCCCATATCAAGGGCCGCAAGAGCCACTCCATCATCCAGCAAGGCCTGAAGATCCTGGAAAACCTGGATCACCGGGGCGCCGTCGGCGCCGACAAGCTGATGGGCGACGGCGCCGGCATCCTGATCCAGATCCCCGACGCGCTGTACCGCGACGAACTGGCGCAGCAGGGCATCGTGCTGCCGCCGCCGGGCGAATATGGCGTGGCGATGGTGTTCCTGCCCAAGGAGACCGCTTCGCGCCTGGCCTGTGAGCAGGAGCTGGAGCGCTCCGTGCGCGCCGAGGGCCAGACCGTGCTGGGCTGGCGCGACGTGCCGGTGGACGTCGAAATGCCGATGTCGCCCGCGGTGCGCGGCCTGGAGCCGGTGATCCGCCAGCTGTTCATCGGCCGCGGCGCCGACGTGATGGTGCCCGACGCGCTGGAACGCAAGCTGTACGTGATCCGCAAGACCGCCAGCCACGCCATCCAGAACATGCGCCTGGCGCACGGCAAGGAATACTTCGTGCCCTCGGCCTCGGTGCGCACCGTGGTCTACAAGGGCCTGCTGCTGGCCGACCAGGTCGGCCGCTACTATCGCGACCTGGCCGATCCGCGCACGGTGTCGGCGCTGGCGCTGGTACACCAGCGCTTCTCGACCAACACGTTCCCCGCCTGGCCGCTGGCCCACCCGTACCGCATGATCGCCCACAACGGCGAAATCAACACGGTCAAGGGCAACTTCAACTGGCTGCGGGCCCGCGAAGGCATGATGCAGTCGGCGGTGCTGGGCGACGACCTGAAGAAGCTGTACCCCATCGTCTACGAAGG
The DNA here is from genome assembly GCF_002119705.1 of Bordetella genomosp. 6. Lineage (NCBI taxonomy): Bacteria > Pseudomonadati > Pseudomonadota > Betaproteobacteria > Burkholderiales > Alcaligenaceae > Bordetella > Bordetella genomosp. 6. Next base: position 157,704 of record NZ_CP021107.1, on the reverse strand, counting down.
CCAGTCCGATACCGCCACGTTCGACAACTGCCTCGAACTGCTGGTGAATTCCGGCTATTCGCTGGCGCACGCCATGATGATGATGATCCCGGAAGCCTGGGAGCAGCACACGCAGATGGACGAGAGCCGGCGCGCCTTCTATGAGTACCACGCGGCCATGATGGAGCCCTGGGACGGCCCGGCGGCGGTCGCCTTCACCGACGGGCGCCAGATCGGCGCCACGCTGGACCGCAACGGCCTGCGTCCGGCGCGCTACCTGATCACCGACGACGACATGGTCATCATGGCGTCCGAAGCCGGCACGCTGTCGATCCCGGAAAACCGCATCGTCAAGAAATGGCGCCTGCAGCCGGGCAAGATGTTCCTGATCGACCTGGAGCAAGGCCGCATCATCGACGATGGCGAGATCAAGCTGCAGCTGGCCAACAGCCGTCCGTACCGCCAGTGGATCGAACGCCTGCAGGTCAAGCTGGAGTCGCTGCCCGCGCCCAGGACCGCGTCGCCCGCCACCCAGACGGCCGTGCCGCTGCTCGATCGCCAGCAGGCGTTCGGCTGGACCCAGGAAGATTTCAAGTTCATCCTCGAACCCATGGCCGCCAGCGGCGAGGAAGTGATCGGCTCGATGGGCAACGATGCCCCGCTGGCCGTGCTGTCGAACCGTTCCAAGCCGTTCTACAACTACTTCCGCCAGCTGTTCGCGCAAGTGACCAACCCGCCGATCGACCCGATCCGCGAACAGATGGTCATGTCGCTGGTCTCGTTCATCGGCCCCAAGCCCAACCTGCTGGACATCAACAACGTCAACCCGCCGCTGCGCCTGGAAGTGACGCAGCCCGTGCTGGATTTCGCCGCCATGGCGCAGATCCGCGACATCGACCAGGTCACCGGCAAGAAATTCCGCAGCTATGAGCTGGACATCACCTATCCGGCCGCCTGGGGCTCGGAAGGCATCGAGGCGCGCGTGGCGGCGCTGTGCGCGCGCGCCGTCGACGCGGTGCAAAGCGGCTACAACATCCTGATCGTGTCCGACCGCCTGGTCGACGCCGACCGCGTGGCCATCCCGGCGCTGCTGGCGACCTCCGCGGTGCACCAGCACCTGATCCGCGCCGGCCTGCGCACCAACGCCGGCCTGGTGGTCGAAACCGGCTCGGCGCGCGAAGTGCACCATTTCGCGCTGCTGGGCGGGTATGGCGCCGAAGCCATCCACCCGTACCTGGCGCTGGAGTCGCTGGGTCACCTGGCCGACCCCGACAAGGCGATCAAGAACTACACCAAGGCCATCGGCAAGGGCCTGAACAAGGTGATGTCCAAGATGGGCATCTCCACCTACATGTCGTACTGCGGCGCACAGATCTTCGAAGCGGTGGGCCTGCAGCGCGCGCTGGTGGACAAGTACTTCACCGGCACCGCCTCCAACATCGAAGGCATCGGCATCTTCCAGGTGGCCGAGGAAGCGCTGCGCATGCATCGCGCCGCGTTCGGCAACGACCCGGTGCTGGCCAACGACCTGGACGCCGGCGGCGAATACGCCTTCCGCATCCGCGGCGAAGAACACATGTGGACGCCCGACTCCATCGCCAAGCTGCAGCACGCGTCGCGCTCGAACAACTACCGCACCTACAAGGAATACGCGCAGATCATCAACGACCAGAGCCGCCGCCACATGACGCTGCGCGGCCTGTTCGAGTTCCGTTTCGACCCGAGCCGCGCCATCCCGCTGGACGACGTCGAGCCGGCCAAGGAAATCGTGCGCCGCTTCGCCACCGGCGCCATGTCGCTGGGCTCGATCTCGACCGAGGCCCACTCGGTGCTGGCCGTGGCCATGAACCGCATCGGCGGCAAGTCCAACACGGGCGAGGGCGGCGAGGACGAACTGCGCTACCGCGCCGAGCTGCGCTCGGGCGGCAGCGTCATCAAGGACGGCGACACGCTCGCCTCGGTGCTGGGCAGCGACCGCGTCGAGGCCGACGTGGCCCTGCGCGCCGGCGATTCGCTGCGGTCGCGCATCAAGCAGGTGGCCTCGGGCCGCTTCGGCGTCAGCGCCGAGTACCTGTCCAGCGCCGACCAGATCCAGATCAAGATGGCCCAGGGCGCCAAGCCCGGCGAAGGCGGCCAGCTGCCGGGCCACAAGGTCTCCGAGTACATCGCCAAGCTGCGCTACTCGGTGCCCGGCGTGGGCCTGATCTCGCCGCCGCCGCACCACGATATCTACTCGATCGAGGACCTGGCCCAGCTCATCCACGACCTGAAGAACGTCAACGCCCGCGCCTCGGTCTCGGTCAAGCTGGTCTCGGAAGTGGGCGTGGGCACGGTGGCCGCCGGCGTGGCCAAGGCCAAGGCCGACCACGTCGTCATCGCCGGCCATGACGGCGGCACCGGCGCCTCGCCGGTCTCGTCCATCAAGCATGCCGGCACGCCCTGGGAACTGGGCCTGGCCGAAACGCAGCAGACGCTGGTGCTCAACCGCCTGCGTTCGCGCATCCGCGTGCAGGCCGACGGCCAGATGAAGACCGGCCGCGACGTGATCATCGGCGCGCTGCTGGGCGCCGACGAATTCGGCTTCGCGACCGCCCCCCTGGTGGTCGAAGGCTGCATCATGATGCGCAAGTGCCACCTGAACACCTGTCCGGTGGGCGTGGCCACGCAGGATCCGGAGCTGCGCAAGAAATTCCAGGGCAAGCCCGAGCACGTGGTGAACTATTTCTTCTTCGTCGCCGAGGAAGTGCGCGAAATCATGGCCCAGCTGGGCATCCGCAAGTTCGACGAGCTGATCGGCCGCACCGACCTGCTGGACATGCGCGCCAGCGTCGAGCACTGGAAGGCGCAAGGCCTGGATTTCTCGCGCGTGTTCCACCGGGTCGTCTCGGACGCCGATGTGCGCCAGACCGAAGCGCAGGACCACGGCCTGGCCGGCGCGCTGGACCACCAGTTGATCGAGCGCAGCAAGCCCGCGCTCGAGCGTGGCGAGAAAGTCTCGTTCATCGTGCCGGTGCGCAACCGCAACCGCACCATCGGCGCCATGCTGTCGGGCGCGGTGGCCGCGCGCTACGGCCACGACGGCCTGCCCGACGACACCATCCACATCCAGTGCAACGGCACCGCCGGCCAGAGCTTCGGCGCGTTCCTGGCGCATGGCATCACGATGGACCTGGTGGGCGAAGCCAACGACTACGTGGGCAAGGGCCTGTCGGGAGGCCGCATCGTGGTGCGCTCGCCGAACGACTTCCGCGGCTTCGGCCCGGACCACATCATCGCCGGCAACACGGTGCTGTACGGCGCGCTGTCGGGCGAAGCCTTCTTCAACGGCGTGGCCGGCGAGCGCTTCGCGGTGCGCAACTCGGGCGCGGCCACGGTGGTCGAGGGCACCGGCGACCACGGCTGCGAATACATGACGGGCGGCACGGTCGTGGTGCTGGGCGCCACGGGCCGCAACTTCGCCGCCGGCATGTCGGGCGGCGTGGCGTATGTCTGGGATCCGGACCGCACCTTCCGGGAGCGCTGCAACACCGCCATGGTCGAACTCGAACCGGTGCTGCCGCATGCCGAGCAGCAATCGGCCAACGAGATCGAATCCTGGCACAGCGCGCAGCGCGGCGGCGAGCGCGATACCGACGAAGCCATTCTGCGCCGCCTGGTCGAAGACCACTTCCGCTATACGGGCAGCTTCCGCGCCCGCGAGATCCTGGGCGACTGGGAAGCGTCGCGCGGCAAGTTCGTCAAGGTCATGCCGACGGAATACCGCCGCGCATTGGGTGAATTGTGGCGTGCAGCCAACCCGCAACAAATGGCTGCGTGAGGATTAGCATGGGAAAGATCACTGGCTTTATGGAATTCCAGCGCCTGCAGGAGGCCGCCGAGGCCCCGCAGAAGCGCCTCAAGCACTGGCGCGAGTTCGTCCTGCACCTGAGCGACGAGCAGGCCGGGCAACAGGCGGCGCGCTGCATGGACTGCGGCATTCCGTTCTGCAGCAACGGCTGCCCGGTCAACAACATCATCCCCGACTGGAACGACCTGGTCTACCGGCAGGACTGGCGCCGCGCGCTGGACGTCCTGCACTCGACCAACAACTTCCCCGAGTTCACCGGCCGCATCTGCCCGGCGCCGTGCGAAGCCGCCTGTACGCTGAACATCAACAGCGACGCCGTGGGCATCAAGTCGATCGAGCACGCCATCATCGACAAGGGCTGGGCCGAGGGCTGGGTGACGCCGCAGTTGCCGGCGCGCAAGACCGGCAAGAAGGTCGCCGTCGTAGGCTCCGGCCCCGCCGGGCTGGCCTGCTCGCAGCAGCTGGCGCGCGCCGGCCACTCGGTCACCCTGTTCGAGAAAAGCGATCGCATCGGCGGACTGCTGCGCTACGGCATTCCCGACTTCAAGCTGGAGAAGTCGCAGATCGACCGACGCATCGCGCAGATGGAAGCCGAGGGCGTGGAATTCGCCCCCTCGACCTACATCGGCAACCCGGATGACGCCGCCGCCGATGGGCTGACGGTGCGTACGCCGCAGTCGCTGCTGGCGGACTTCGATGCCGTCGTCATGACCGGCGGCTCGGAGACCCCGCGCGACCTGCCGGTGCCGGGGCGCGAGCTGTCCGGCGTGTACTACGCCATGGACTTCCTGCGCCAGCAGAACAAGGCGGTCGCCGGCGATCGCCTGAGCGGCCAGACGCTGGCCAAGGGCAAGCATGTGGTCGTGATCGGCGGCGGCGACACCGGTTCGGACTGCGTCGGAACCAGCAACCGCCACGGCGCGGCCTCGGTCACGCAATTCGAACTGCTGCCCCAGCCGCCCGAATGCGAGGACAAGCCCATGGTCTGGCCCTACTGGCCGCTCAGGCTGCGCACGTCGTCCTCGCATGACGAAGGCTGCGAGCGCGACTGGTCGGTGGCCACCAAGGCGCTGGTCGGCAGCGACGGCCAGGTCGAGAAGCTGGTCGGCGTGCGCGTCGAATGGTTCAAGGACGAAGCCACCGGCCAGATGAAGATGCGCGAGCTCGAAGACTCGGAATTCGAGATCCCGGCCGACCTCGTCCTGCTGGCCATGGGCTTTGTCTCGCCGGTGGCCACGGTGCTCGACGCGTTTGGCGTGGACCGCGACGCGCGCGGCAACGTGCGCGCCAACACCGACGACTACCGCACCAGCGTCGACAAGGTGTTTGCCGCCGGCGACATGCGGCGCGGCCAGTCGCTGGTCGTCTGGGCCATACGCGAAGGCCGCCAGTGCGCGCGCTCGGTCGACGAGTACCTGATGGGCGCATCCGACCTGCCGCGTTGACGGGAGCCCGTCCCGGCGGTGTGCCTGTCCCAGTGGGGACAGGCACACCATTCCGCGGCGGGGACGGCCCCGGTCCCTTGACGCAGCGCAAACAACCCGGCCGCGCGGCCCGGCCCGCTTGACCTGGGTCAAGCTGCCGGCGCGGCCGACCTGTCACGATTTCCAGACACTCAACGCAGATGGAGATCGTGCATGTACACGCTTTACCGGCAGGGCCGCGCCACCCTTGGCGCCGCGCTGCTCGCCGCCGGCCTGCTGGCCGCGCCGGCCCGGGCCCACGAGGCCGGCGACTGGCTGCTCAAGGTCGGCGCCTCGCAAGTCCGCCCCAAATCGAACAACGGCAGCGTCCTGAACGGGTCGGTGGACCTCGACGTCGACAATAATGTCCGGCCGTCGTTCACCGTCACCTACATGGCCACCCGCAACATCGGCATCGAACTGCTGGCGGCCTGGCCTTTCGAGCACGACGTCCGCGGCAGCGGCCTGGGCCGCATCGCCAGCACCAAGCAATTGCCGCCCACGCTCAGCGTGCAGTGGCACTTCCTGCCGGACAGCACCGTGCAGCCGTATGTCGGCGTCGGCCTGAACTACACCACCTTCTTCGACACCAGGACCCACGGCGCCCTCGAAGGCTCGGACCTCAAGCTGGGCGACTCCTGGGGCCTGGCGGGACAGCTGGGGGTGGACGTCAAGCTGAACGAGCGCTGGTTCCTCAACGCGGACCTGCGCTACATCGACATTTCGTCCAAGGTCAGACTGGACGGCCAGCGCATCGGCACCGCGCGCATCGACCCGTGGGTCGCCACCGTGGCGGTGGGCTACCGCTTCTAGGCGTCCCGCGGGCCGACAGGGGCGCAAGGCATAATGCGGAATTCACGCGACCATGAGATCAAGAGGAGCCCGCGCATGAAATCCTTCCGCCCCCTCGCCGCGGCGCTGCTGGCCGCCGCCACGCTGGCCGCCGCCGGCCCGGCCCGCGCCCAGGCCGACGACTGGCCCTCCAAGCCCATCACCCTGATCGTGCCGTACGCCCCGGGCGGATTCGCCGACACGCGCGTGCGCCTGCTGGCCCGCAAGCTGGGCGAATCGCTGCGGCAGACCGTCGTGGTCGAGAACAAGGCCGGCGCCGGCGGCGTCATCGGCACCAACCTGATCGCCAAGGCCGCCCCCGACGGTTACACCATCGGCACCGGGAACCTGGCGCCGATGGCGGTCAACCCCACCCTCATGCCCGCCATCCCCTACGATGCGCAGAAAGACCTGGCCCCTGTCGTGCTGATCGAGAACAGCCCGCTGGTGCTCAGCGTGCACAACACGCTGCCGGTCAAGAATCTGCAGGACCTGATCGCACTGGCCCGGAAGGAACCGGGCAAGCTGACCTTCGGGTCGTCCGGCGTGGGCGGCGCGCACCACCTGTCCGGCGAAATGTTCCGCGAGCAGGCCGGCATCGATATCGTCCATGTCCCCTATAAGGGCGGCAGCCTGGCGGCCACCGACCTGATGGGCGGCCACATCACCATGATGTTCGAAATGGGCTACTCGGCGCTGCCGTCCATCCAGAGCAAGAAAGTCCATCCCATCGCGGTCACGTCGCTCAAGCGGCTGGACGTACTGCCGGATGTGCCCACCATGGCCGAATCCGGACTGCCTGGCTTCGAGTCATACAATTGGCAGGGCATCGTCGCACCGGCCGGCACGCCGGCTCCCATCATTGCCCGCTTGAACTCCGAATTCAATAAGATCCTGAAAGATCCTGAGGTAGTGAAGGCAATCGCCGATACCGGAAGCCAGGCGGGCGGCGGAACCCCCGAAGAATTTGGCGCTTTCATCAAGTCCGAAACGGAAAAGTGGGCCAAGGTCATCAAGGCGGGCAATATCTCGCTGCAATGAGAAATTGATGCGTCCCTGATTGTATTGGCCCACAGGCGGACTTCACTTTTCCATTCGCGCACCAACGGCCGGCGACCATTGCGCTCGCGATACAATGGCCGTTTCGCCCGGCGCGGGCCGCCCGTGGGCGGCCCCCAACTCCTTACCGCTGCCTATGCCCGTTCATACCCGCAATAGCTCGGAACTCGCCCTGTCCCTGGAAGACGTGGCGCTCGGTTATGGCGACTTCACGGTGCTGGACGGCATCTCCATGCAGGTGCACGCCGGACAGGTGGTGGCGGTGATGGGCGGCTCCGGTTCCGGCAAGACGACGCTGCTGCGCGCGGCCACCGGCCAGATCGTCGCCCAGCGCGGTTCGGTCCAGGCCTTCGGCACCGACGTCGGCAGCGTCAGCCAGGACGGGCTGCAATCCCTGCGCAAGCGCATGGGCGTGCTGTTCCAGCAAGGGGCCCTGTTCACCGACCTCAACGTCTTCGAGAACGTCGCCTTCCCGCTGCGCGAGCACACCGCGCTGGACGAGGCGGAAGTCACCGCTCGCGTGCTCGACAAGCTGGACGCGGTGGGCCTGCGCACCGCCGCCCACCTGCGGGTGGCCGAGATCTCCGGCGGCATGGCGCGCCGGGTGGCGCTGGCCCGCGCCGTGGTGCTGGAGCCCGAACTCATCCTGTACGACGAGCCGTTTGCCGGGCTGGACCCGATTTCCCTGGGCATCACCGCGCGCCTGATCCGCAGCCTGGCCGACCGCCTCGGCTGCGCCACCGTGCTGATCACCCACGACGTGCAGGAATCCTTCGCAATCGCCGACCAGGTCTACCTGGTCGGGCAGGGCCGGCTGGCCGCGGCCGGCACGCCGCAGCAGCTGGCGGCCTCGCAGGACCCCTATGTCAAACAATTCCTGAACGGCGAGCCGGACGGGCCGGTGGCGTTCCAGTATCCGGAAACGCCGGCTTTCCGTGCCTGGCTCGCGCAACAAGAAGGACGCAAGCCATGAGCGCGCACAAGGCGCTGAGCGGCCTGGGCGGCTGGGTGCGCGGCCAGATCGGCGGCATCGGCTATTTCACGCGCTTCCTGGGCGCACTGCTGGCGCGCAGCGGCATCGCCGTGCGCCGCCCCGGCCTGGTGTCGCAGCAGGTCCACTTCATCGGCAACTATTCGCTGCTGATCATCGCGGTCTCGGGCCTGTTCGTCGGCTTCGTGCTGGGCCTGCAGGGCTACTACACCCTCAACCGCTACGGGTCCGAAGAGGCGCTGGGCCTGCTGGTGGCGCTGTCGCTGGTCCGCGAGCTGGGGCCGGTGGTCACGGCGCTGCTGTTCGCCGGCCGCGCCGGCACTTCGCTGACGGCCGAAATCGGCCTCATGAAGGCCGGCGAGCAACTCTCGGCCATGGAAGTCATGGCCGTGGACCCGATGCGCCGCGTGCTGGTGCCGCGCTTCTGGGGCGGCATCATCGCCATGCCCGTCCTGGCGGCGGTATTTTCCATGGTCGGCATCCTGGGCGGCTGGATCGTCGGGGTGCTGATGATAGGCGTGGACGCCGGCGCCTTCTGGTCGCAGATGCAAAACGGCGTGGACGTGCTGGACGACGTGCTCAACGGCGTGATCAAGAGCCTCGTGTTCGGCGTGACCGTCACCCTGGTGGCGCTTTACGAAGGCTGGCAGGCCCGCCCGACGCCCGAAGGCGTGGGCCGCGCCACCACCCGCACGGTGGTGGTCGGCTCGCTGGCCGTCCTTGGACTGGACTTCATCCTCACCGCCCTGATGTTTGGCAATTGATACGGATTCATCATGTCACGAGAAAAAACCGATTTCTGGGTAGGGCTTTTCGTGCTGCTGGGCGCGGCCGCCTTGCTGTTCCTGGCTCTGCGCGCGGGCAACCTCAGCACCTTCTCCTTCGCACCCACCTATCAGCTGACTGCCAATTTCGACAACATCGGCGGGCTGAAGGTGCGCGCCCCGGTCAAGAGCGCCGGCGTGGTGGTCGGACGGGTTTCCCGGATTGCCTTCGATGACAAGACCTTCCAGGCCGTTGTAACCTTTGACCTGGAAACCGCCTACCAATTCCCCACCGATTCGTCGGCCGCCATCCTGACCTCGGGCCTGCTGGGCGAGCAGTACGTCGGCCTGGCGCCGGGCGGCGAGGAAGAGGATTTCGCAGAGGGCGGCAAGATCCGCTATACCCAGAGCGCCGTGGTATTGGAACAACTGATCAGCCAGTTCCTGTACGGTACCGCCGAGAAACAGGGCTCCAGCGCCGCGCCGGAAACGGGCGCGGAACCCAAACCTCAGCAATAATCGCTGATACAGACTCGCGGGCGCCGGCCCATCGCAACCGGCGCCGCGCCCAGAACAACAACGGGCACCGTTGCGTTGCCCCCACAGGTTGACCTTGCCATGACGAAGCACTCTGCCGCTCGAATCGCCACCATCGCCGCCGCAGGCGTCCTGCTGGCCGGCTGCGCGGCGCCCAAGAACCCCGATCCGCGCGACCCCTGGGAAGGCTTCAACCGGGGCGTCTACAAGTTCAACGACACGGTCGACCGCGCGCTATTCAAGCCGGTGGCCCAGGCCTATACCTTCGTCACCCCGCAACCGGTGCGCAGCTGCGTGCACAACATGTTCAGCAACGTGGGCGACCTGTGGTCGGCCACCAACAGCTTCCTGCAGGGCCGCGGGCACGATTTCGTCAACACGATCGGCCGCTTCCTGTTCAACACCACCATGGGGATCGGCGGCTGCTTCGACGTCGCGTCGACCACCGGGGCGCGCAAGATCCCCAACGACTTCGGCGTGACGCTGGGTGTCTGGGGCTTCGGCCAGGGGCCGTACCTGGTGCTGCCGATCTGGGGCGCCAGCAGCGTGCGCGACGGCGTGGGCCTGATCGGCGACTGGACCGGCAACCAGGGCGCGACCATCGGCGCGATCGACAACGTGCCGCTGCGCAACTCGCTGTGGGGCCTGGAGGCCGTCGACCTGCGCGCCAGCCTGCTCGACACCACCGACACGGTGGATCGCGTGGCGCTGGATCCGTACAGCTTCGTGCGCGACGCCTACCTGCAGCGCCGCGCCGCCATGGTGCGCGGCACCAAGACGGGCGACGATACGCTGCCCACCTATGAAGACGAGGGCGATGACGACGCGGCCCCCGCCGCGCCGGCCCCCCAGCCGGCGGCCCAACCGGCGGCCCAGCCGCAGTAAGGCCGCCCGCCGCCCGATTCGCAAGGAGATTTCATGCGTTTTTCCATCGTTTCGCTGTTGCATCGACTGTTCCTCGCCGGCGCGCTGGCCCTGGCCGCCGGCGCCCAGGCCGCGCCCGACCCCATGGGTCCGCCCGACAAGTTCGTGCTCGACGCGGCCACCCAGACCATCGACATCCTCAAGAGCGACCAGAACGTCAAGGCCGGCAACCTGGCGCACATCAACCAGGTCGTCGACGCGCACATCCTGCCGTTCGTGAATTTCCAGAAAACCACCCGCCTGGCGGCCGGCCGCTACTGGCGCCAGGCCACCGACACCCAGAAGGCGGAGCTGGCCAAGGCGTTTCGCGGCACCCTGGTGCGCACCTACAGCGGCGCGCTCACCAAGGTCGACAACGGCACCACCATCAAGCTGCTGCCGTTTCGCGGCGACCCCAACGCCGACGACGTCGTGGTGCGTTCGCTGATCAGCCAGAGCAACAGCCAGCCGGTACAGGTGGACTACCGCCTCGAGAAGACGCCGCAGGGCTGGCGCATCTACGACATGAACGTCGAGGGCATCTGGCTGATCGAGAACTATCGCAACCAGTTCGCCCAGCAGATCAACCAGAACGGGATCGACGGCCTGATCCAGGCGCTGAACCAGCGCAACCAATAAGGCCGCGACGGCAAAACCCCGGCTGGCCGGGGACATTGCCCGGCAACGGCGAAGCCCCCTCTATAATGGGGAATTCGCTCTTTTTTCCGGGCACTTCCCGCTTTATGTCAGCCGTCAGCCTCGAACACGTCTCAAAAATCTACCAGCCGCGCCGGCGCGGCTGGAAGCAGCTTTTCGGCCAGCCTGCCGCCCCGGGCTTCCAGGCGCTCAACGATGTCAGCCTGCAGATCGAGCATGGCGAATTCTTCGGCCTGCTCGGCCCCAACGGCGCCGGCAAGACCACCCTGATCTCGATCCTGGCCGGCCTGGCGCACGCCACCACCGGCCGCGCCAGCGTGTGCGGCTACGACGTCGTGGCCGACTACAAGACCGCCCGCCGGGCCCTGGGCGTGGTGCCGCAGGAGCTGGTCTACGACCCGTTTTTCACCGTGCGCGAGACGCTGCGCATCCAGTCAGGCTATTTCGGCCTGCGCCGCAACGACGACTGGATCGACGAAATCCTGTTCAACCTGGGACTGGCCGACAAGGCCGACACCAACATGCGCGCGCTGTCGGGCGGCATGAAGCGCCGCGTGCTGGTGGCGCAGGCCCTGGTGCACCGCCCTCCGGTCATCGTGCTGGACGAACCGACCGCCGGCGTGGACGTGGACCTGCGCCGCACCCTGTGGGAATTCATCTCGCGCCTGAACAAGGCCGGCCACACCATCATGCTGACCACGCACTACCTCGAAGAGGCCGAGGCGCTCTGTACGCGCATCGCCATGCTCAAAGGGGGACGCATTGTCGCCCTGGACACCACGCAGGCGCTGCTGGCGCGGGTCGGCGGCGTGGACCTCGAAGACGCGTTCGTGCGCATCATGCACCAGGACGACCCGGCCGAGCCGCGCGCCCTGGACCCGGAGGAGGCCGCATCGTGAGCCAGTCCGACACCTCCGCCGCCAGCCGCCCCCTGGTGCAGCCGCGCCTGGACGCCGGCTCGGGCTTTCCGACCCTGCTGCGCAAGGAGCTGCTGCGTTTCTGGAAAGTCAGCTTCCAGACCATCGCCGCGCCGGTCATCACGGCCCTGCTGTACCTGCTGGTGTTCGCCCATGTGCTGGAAGGACGCCTGGTGGTCTATGGCAGCGTGCCATACACCGCGTTCCTGATTCCCGGCCTCATGATGATGAGCATGCTGCAGAACGCCTTCGCCAACCCGTCGTCGTCGCTGATCCAGAGCCGCGTCACCGGCAACCTGGTGTTCATGCTGCTGCCGCCGCTGTCGCACCGCGAGATTTTCGCCGCCTACGTGCTGGCGGCGGTGGTGCGCGGCATGGCGGTCGGGCTTTGCGTGTGGATCGTGGCGCTGTTCTTCATCCCGCTGCCGCCGCAGAACCTGGCCTGGGTGCTGCTGTTCGCGATGCTGGCCTGCGGCATCATGGGCGTGCTGGGCCTGATCGCCGGGCTGTGGTCCGAGAAGTTCGACCAGCTGGCCGCCTTCCAGAACTTCCTGATCATGCCCGCGACCTTCCTGTCCGGCGTGTTCTATTCCATTCACACCCTGCCGCCGTTCTGGCAGGCGGTGTCGCACTGGAACCCCATTTTCTACACGATCGACGGCTTCCGCTACGGCTTCTTCTCGGTATCCGATGTGTCGCCATGGCATAGCCTGGCGGTCGTGGCCGGCGTCTTCGCCGTGCTGTCGCTTTACGCGCTGCGCCTGCTGGGCAGCGGCTACAAACTCAGGAACTGATGTCCATGCTTCCCACCCCCGAGCAGGTCCGCCAGTACATTGCCGACGGACTCCCGTGCGAACACCTCGACGTGCAGGGCGACGGCTCGCACTTCGACGCGGTGATCGTCAGCGCCGCCTTCGAGGGCAAGCGCCTGATCGCGCGCCACCAGCTGGTCTACGCCGCGCTGGGGGACCGCATGAAGGCGGAGATCCATGCGCTGTCGATGCGCACGCTGACTCCCGCCGAGTACGCCAAGGCGGGAAGCTGATGGACAAACTGCGCATCACCGGCGGCTCGCCCCTGCGCGGGGAAGTCACGGTCTCGGGCGCCAAGAACGCGGCCCTGCCCATCCTGTGCGCCAGCCTGCTCACCTCCGAGCCGCTCGTGCTGGGCAATGTGCCGCAACTGAACGACACCTCCACCACGCTGCGCCTGCTGGGCCGCATGGGCGTGCGCGCCGCACGCGCCGGCGACGGCGCCGTCACCCTGCAGGCCGACCAGGTCGACAACCTCGAAGCGCCGTACGAACTGGTCAAGACCATGCGCGCCTCGATCCTGGTCCTGGGCCCGCTGCTGGCCCGCTTCGGGCAGGCCCGCGTCAGCCTGCCGGGCGGCTGCGCGATCGGCCAGCGGCCGGTCGACCAGCACATCAAGGGGCTGGCGGCGCTGGGCGCCGAGATCGAGATCGAACATGGCTTCGTGGTGGCGCGCGCCAAGCGCCTGAAGGGCGCCTCGATCCGCACCGACATGGTCACCGTCACCGGCACCGAAAACCTGCTGATGGCGGCGGTGCTGGCCGAGGGACAGACCGTGCTGGAAAATGCCGCGCGCGAACCCGAGGTGGTCGACCTGGCCGAACTGCTCATCAAGATGGGCGCGCGCATCCAGGGCCATGGCACCGACCGCATCGTCATCGATGGCGTCGAGCGGCTGCACGGCGCGCGCCACGACGTCATTCCCGACCGCATCGAGGCCGGCACCTTCCTGTGCGCGGTAGGCGCGGCTGGCGGCGACATCACGCTGCGCGGCGCCGCGCCCGACACCATGGGCGCCACGCTGGACAAGCTGGTCGAGGCCGGCCTGACCATCGAAACCGGGCCGGACTGGATCCGCGGCGCCATGCACGGCCGCCCCCGCGCCGTCGGCGCGCGCACGCACGAGTACCCCGGCTTCGCCACCGACATGCAGGCCCAGCTGATGGCGCTGGACACGGTCGCCGACGGCACCGCCGTCATCGTCGAGAATATCTTCGAGAACCGCTACATGCACGTGCAGGAGCTGTGCCGCCTGGGCGCCGACATCGACATCGACGGCCATACCGCCGTCGTACGCGGGGTCGCCCGGCTGTCCGGCGCCACCGTCATGGCCACCGACCTGCGCGCCTCGGCCAGCCTGGTGATCGCCGGCCTGGCCGCCGAGGGCGAGACCGTGGTGGACCGCATCTACCATCTGGATCGCGGTTACGATCGGATGGAAGTCAAACTGCGCGCCCTGGGCGCGAGCATTCAACGCGTAACTGGCAAGGAAACGGCATGAGCACCGCCGCCGCCCCCCTGACGCTGGCCCTGTCCAAGGGCCGCATCTTCGAAGAAACCATGCCGCTGCTGGCCGAAGCCGGCATCGAGGTCCCCGAGAACCCGGAAAGCTCGCGCAAGCTGATCCTGCCTACCAGCGACCCGGGCCTGCGCCTGATCATCGTGCGCGCCTCCGACGTGCCGACCTACGTGCAGTACGGCGCGGCCGACCTGGGCATCGCCGGCAAGGACGTGCTGATCGAGCACGCCGCCCAGCAATCGGGGCGGCTGTACCAGCCCATCGACCTGAACATCGCCAAATGCCGCCTGTGCGTGGCGGTGCGCCAGGACTTCGACTACCAGGCGGCCGTGCACCAGGGCGCGCGCCTGCGCGTGGCCACCAAGTACGTGCAGTCGGCGCGCGAGCATTTCGCCGCCAAGGGCGTGCACGTCGACATCATCAAGCTGTACGGCTCGATGGAGCTGGCCCCGCTGGTCGGCCTGGCCGACGCCATCGTCGACCTGGTCTCGACCGGCGGCACGCTGCGCGCCAACGGCCTGGCGGCCGTCGAGGACGTCATGCCGATTTCCTCGCGCCTGATCGTCAACCAGGCCGCGCTCAAGACGCGCGGCGCGCGCCTGCAGCCGCTCATCGACGCGTTCCGGCGCGCCAGCGAACGCATCGCCTGAACCTCGCCGCCCGCGCCGGCGGGCGGCCTTCCTTGCAGTACCATGACGCCATGGCCTTGATCAATCGTCTCGACTCCCGCGACCCCGGGTTCAAAACCGCCCTGTCCCAATTGCTGGCCTTCGAGGCCGAGCAGGACGAATCCATCGACCATGCCGCCGCCGGCATCCTGGCCGACGTGCGCCGCCGCGGCGACGCCGCGCTGCTCGAATACACGCAGCGCTTCGACCGCCTGGCCGCCGCCGACGCCGCGGCCCTGGAAATCCCCCGGGCCGATTGGCATGCGGCGCTGGACGCGCTGCCGGCCGCCCAGCGCCAGGCGCTGGAAGCCGCCGCCGCGCGCGTGCGCGCCTACCATGAGCGCCAGCGCGGCGAGACCTGGACCTACACCGAGGCCGACGGCACCATGCTGGGCCAGCAGATCACGGCGCTGGACCGCGTCGGCCTGTACGTGCCCGGCGGCAAGGCCGCCTATCCGTCGTCGGTGCTGATGAACGCGATTCCGGCCAAGGTGGCCGGCGTGCCCGAGCTGATCATGGTCACGCCCACGCCGGACGGCGTGCGCAATCCCATCGTGCTGGCCGCCGCCGCCATCGCCGGCGTGGACCGCGCCTTCGCCGTCGGCGGCGCCCAGGCCGTCGGCGCGCTGGCCTACGGCACCGCCACGGTGCCGGCGGTCGACAAGATCGTCGGCCCGGGCAACGCCTATGTCGCCGCCGCCAAGCGGCGCGTCTTCGGCACCGTCGGCATCGACATGATCGCCGGTCCGAGCGAAATCCTGGTCATCTGCGACGGCAAGACGCCGGCCGACTGGATCGCCATGGACCTGTTCTCGCAGGCCGAGCATGACGAGCTGGCCCAGTCCATCCTGCTCTGCCCCGACGCCGCCTTCCTGGCCGACGTCGAGGCCGCCATCGAACGCCTGCTGCCGACCATGCCGCGCGCCGATATCCTGCGCGTCAGCCTGGCCAACCGCGGCGCGCTCATCCTGGTGCGCGACCTCGAAGAAGCCTGCGCCATCGCCAACGACATCGCCCCCGAGCACCTGGAAATCTCCACCGAGCAACCGGAGCGCTGGACCGCCCTGATCCGCCACGCGGGCGCGATCTTCATGGGCCGCTACAGTTCGGAAGCGCTGGGCGACTACTGCGCCGGCCCCAACCACGTCCTGCCGACCTCGCGCACGGCGCGCTTCTCCTCGCCGCTGGGCGTGTACGACTTCCAGAAGCGCTCCAGCCTGATCCAGGTCTCGCGCGAAGGCGCCCAGACGCTGGGCCGCATCGCCGCCGAACTGGCCCTGGGCGAAGGCCTGCAGGCCCACGCCGCCAGCGCCCAGTACCGGCTCGACCAGCCATGACCGGCGTCGCGGCGTCCGAGCGCATCGCCCGCGCCGTGCGGGCCGACATCCGGGCGCTGACCGCTTATCCGGTGGCCGATGCCGCCGGCTGCATCAAGCTGGACGCGATGGAATGCCCGTACGAGCTGCCCGCCGAGGTGCGGGACGACATCGCCCTGGCCGCCCGCGAGACGCCGCTCAACCGCTACCCGGCCGCCGCCAACCCGGCGCTGCAGGCCCAGGTGCGCCAGGCGTTCGGGGTGCCGGCCCAGGCGGGCCTGCTGTTCGGCAACGGCTCGGACGAACTCATCCACCTGATCATCCAGGCCTGTTGCGAGCCCGGCGACACGGTGCTGTCGCCCTGGCCCTCTTTCGTGTACTTCGACATGGCGGCGCGCCTGTCGCACGCCCGTTTCGTCGGCGTGCCGCTGACCGCCGGGCTGGAGCTGGACCTGCCGGCCACCCTGGCCGCCATCGAGGCGCACCAGCCCAAGGTCGTGTTCCTGGCGCTGCCCAACAACCCCACCGGCAGCCTGTGGCCCGACGCTGCGGTGCGCGCCATCCTGGACGCCGCCCCCGGCCTGGTCGTGCTCGACGAAGCCTACCAGCCGTTCGCGGGGCACACCTGGATGCCGCGCATCATGGACGAGCCCAACGCCGTCGTGATGCGAACCGTATCCAAGATCGGCCTGGCCGGCCTGCGCTTCGGCTACCTGGCCGGCCATCCGGCGTGGATCGCCGAATTCGACAAAGTGCGTCCCCCCTACAACATGGACGTGCTCAGCCAGGCGGTGCTGGCGGCGGTGCTGCGCCACAAGCCGGTACTCGACGCGCAGGCCGACCGCCTGCGCGCCGACCGCCAGCCGCTGGCCGACGGCCTGGCCGCATTGCCCGGCGTCACCGTGTTTCCGAGCGCCGCCAACTTCGTACTTGCGCGCTTTTGCGGCAAGCTGGACGGCAACGCCGTGCATCTTGCGCTGAAAACGCGCAAAATACTGGTTAGAAACTTCTCGAATGCTCACCCGCTGCTGGCCGACTGCCTGCGTATCTCCGTAGGCACGCCTACCGAGAACGCGGCGGTCCTGTCAGCGCTGCAAGACATCCTGAGTGCTTAACATGCGTACCGCTGAAATTACCCGCAACACCAATGAAACGCGCATCCGCGTGGCCGTCAACCTGGACGGCACCGGCAAGCAGACCATCGACACCGGCGTGCCGTTCCTGGACCACATGCTGGACCAGATCGCCCGCCATGGCCTGATCGACCTGGACATCAAGGCCGACGGCGACCTACATATCGACGCCCACCACACGGTCGAGGACGTCGGCATCACGCTGGGCATGGCCATCGCCAAGGCCGTCGGCAGCAAGGCCGGCCTGCGCCGCTACGGCCACGCCTACGTGCCGCTGGACGAGGCGCTGTCGCGCGTGGTGATCGATTTCTCGGGCCGTCCGGGGCTGGAATACCACATCGACTTCACGCGTGCGCGCATCGGCGACTTCGATGTGGACCTGACCCGCGAGTTCTTCCAGGGCCTGGTCAACCACGCCCTGATGACCCTGCACATCGACAACCTGCGCGGCTTCAACGCCCACCACCAGTGCGAAACGGTGTTCAAGGCCTTCGGCCGCGCGCTGCGCATGGCCCTGGAGGTCGACCCCCGCATGGGCGATGCCGTGCCGTCCACCAAGGGCGTGCTGTAACGCCCCGCACCCGCACCAGGCAGACACACTCGTGAGCACCATCGCCATTGTCGATTACGGAATGGGCAACTTCCATTCCGTCGCCCGCGCGCTGCAATACGCCGCGCCCGATGCCGACATCCGGATCTGCAACCGCCCCGAGCAGATCGACGCGGCCGACCGCGTCGTCTTTCCCGGCCAGGGCGCCATGCCCGACTGCATGCGCACGCTGAACGAATCCGGCCTGCGCGCCGCGGTCGAGCGCGCCGCCGCCAGCAAGCCGCTGATGGGCGTGTGCGTGGGCGAGCAGATGCTGTTCGAGCGCAGCGAGGAAGGCGATACGCCTTGCCTGGGCATCTTCCCGGGCGAGGTGCGCCGCTTCGCCGGCCCGCAGTTCGCCGACCCCGTCGCCGCCGACCAGGACGCCGCGGCGGCCCCCGCCGCCGCGCAGGAACGCCTGAAAGTCCCGCACATGGGCTGGAACCAAGTGCGGCAAACGCGCTCCCATGCTTTGTGGGAGGGCATTCCGGACGGCACGCATTTCTATTTCGTGCACAGTTATTATGCGGCTCCATCCGATCCGGCCCTGACCACCGGCGTGACCGATTACGGGGTCGCCTTTACCTGCGCCGTGGCGGCCGCTAACATTTTCGCGGTGCAGTTCCACCCCGAGAAGAGCGCCGAGCACGGTTTGCGCCTGTACCGCAATTTTGTAGACTGGCAACCGTAAACGCCTGTCGCAACGGCCTTGGGCCGATATTTCCAACGACTTTTTCAACGCTCGCTATCCACCATGCTGCTGATCCCCGCCATCGATCTCAAAGACGGGCGCTGCGTGCGCCTGCGCCAGGGTGACCTGGACGATGCTACGGTGTTCTCCGAAGACCCCGCCGCCATGGCAAGCCACTGGCTCGACCTGGGCGCCCGCCGGCTGCACCTGGTCGACCTGAACGGCGCCGTCGCGGGCAAGCCCAAGAACGAAGCGCCCATCAAGGCCATCCTGCAGGCCGTCGGCGACGACATCCCGGTACAGATCGGCGGTGGCATCCGCGACCTGGACACCATCGAGCGCTACCTGGACGCCGGGATCTCGTACGTGATCATCGGCACGGCCGCGGTCAAGAACCCGGGGTTCCTGCAGGACGCCTGCGGCGCGTTTCCCGGCCAGATCATCGTCGGCCTGGACGCCCGCGACGGCAAGGTCGCCACCGACGGCTGGAGCAAGCTGACGCGCCACGACGTGCTCGACCTGGCCAAGAAATTCGAGGACTATGGCTGTGAAGCCATCATCTACACGGACATCGGCCGCGACGGCATGCTCTCCGGCGTGAACGTCGACGCCACGGTGCGGCTGGCGCAGCACGTGCGCATCCCGGTGTACGCCTCGGGCGGCATCGCCGGCCTGTCCGATATCGAAGCCCTCTGCGCGGTCGAGGACGATGGCGTGGAAGGCGCCATCCTGGGCCGCAGCATCTACGAAGGCGCGCTCGACTTCCAGGCTGCCCAGGCCCGCGCCGACGAACTCGCCAAATGAATGCCAGCCGCAGCACCGCCGCCGGCGCCAGCGCGCTGACGCGCCGCATCATCCCCTGCCTCGACGTGACCGCCGGCCGCGTCGTCAAGGGCGTGAACTTCGTCAACCTCACCGATGCGGGCGATCCGGTCGAGATCGCGCGCCGCTACAACGAGCAGGGCGCCGACGAACTCACCTTCCTC
Source organism: Bordetella genomosp. 6 (assembly GCF_002119705.1). Lineage (NCBI taxonomy): Bacteria > Pseudomonadati > Pseudomonadota > Betaproteobacteria > Burkholderiales > Alcaligenaceae > Bordetella > Bordetella genomosp. 6. The sequence goes on along the minus strand of NZ_CP021107.1, from coordinate 138,042 downwards.
GACATCACCGCCACCAGCGACGGCCGCGACCTCATCCTGCCCATCATCGAGCAGGTGGCCTCGCAGGTCTTCATCCCCCTGACGGTGGGCGGCGGGGTGCGGCAGGTCTCGGACGTGCAGCGCCTGCTCAATGCCGGCGCCGACAAGATCAGCATCAACAGCGCGGCGGTCGCCAACCCCGAGCTGGTACGCGCCGCGGCCGACTACCATGGCTCGCAATGCATCGTGGTCGCCATCGACGCGCGCCGCAGCTCGGCCGAGGGCGAGCCGGCCCGCTGGGAAGTCTTCACGCACGGCGGCCGCAAGGCCACCGGGCTGGACGCCGTGGCCTGGGCGCGCCGCATGGCCGCCTATGGCGCCGGCGAGATCCTGCTGACCAGCATGGACCGCGACGGCACCAAGTCGGGCTTCGACCTGGCGCTCACCCGCGCCGTATCCGATGCCGTGCCCGTGCCCGTCATCGCCTCGGGCGGCGTGGGCAACCTGCAGCACCTGGCCGACGGCGTGACCACCGGCCGCGCCAGCGCCGTGCTGGCCGCCAGCATCTTCCACTTCGGCCAACACACCGTGCGCGAGTGCAAGCAGTACATGGCCGAGCGCGGCATTGCCGTGAGACTGACATGAACACCGAAACCACCTGGATGGCCGACGTCGTCTTCGACGAGAACGGCCTGATCCCGGCCATCGCCCAGGATGCCGAAACCGGCCAGATCCTGATGGTCGCCTGGATGAACCGCGAAGCGCTGGCCGAGACGGCCGCCACCGGGCGCGCCGTGTACTGGTCGCGCTCGCGCCAGCGCCTGTGGCGCAAGGGCGAAGAGTCCGGCCATGCCCAGGACGTGCACGAACTGCGGCTGGACTGCGACGGCGACGTCATCCTGCTGAAGGTCCACCAGAACGGCGGCATCGCCTGCCATACCGGACGCGCCAGCTGTTTCTACCGCCGCCTCGAGGGAACCGCCAGCCAGGCCGAGTGGATCACCATCGACCCGGTGCTGAAAGACCCGGAGCTGATCTACAAATGACCATCCCGACCGCCGGCGACGACATCCTGTCGCGCATCGCCGATACCCTGGCCACGCGCCGCCCCGAGGCCGGCGGCGATCCGCAGTCGTCGTACGTCGCGAAGCTGCTGTCCAAGGCGCCCGACGCCTTCCTGAAGAAGATCGGCGAGGAGGCCACCGAGCTGGTCATGGCGGCCAAGGACGGCCAGCCCGAGCGCATCATCAGTGAAACCGCTGATCTCTGGTTCCACTGTCTGGTAGCCTTGACCCATTACAATCTGCGGCCCGAGGACGTACTGGCCGAACTGGCGCGCCGCGAGGGATTGTCCGGCCTCGAGGAAAAGGCCCGGCGGCCGCGAGACTGAGCACGGAACCTGACATGAGCGACAACTGTATCTTCTGCAAGATCGCCTGCGGCGAAATCCCGGCCAAGAAAGTGTTCGAGGATGACGAATTCATCGCCTTCCACGACATCAACCCGGCCGCGCCGGTGCACCTGCTGCTGATCCCGCGCCGCCACGTCGTGTCGTTGCAGGACATCGCCGAGGACGACGCCGGCTGGTTGGGTAGAATGACTGTACTGGCGTCGCGCCTGGCGGCCGGCAACGGCTGCAACCCCGGCCCCGACGGGGGCTTTCGCCTGATGGCCAATTCCGGGGCCGAAGGCGGCCAGGAAGTACCGCATCTGCATTTCCATATTCTGGGTGGTCCGCGTCCCTGGAAAGGCCGCGTGGCTCCCGCCGCATAAATTCGGAGAACCGTCATGGGTAGCTTCAGTATCTGGCATTGGTTGATTGTCCTGGTCATCATCGCGCTGGTGTTCGGCACCAAGAAACTGCGCAACGTCGGCTCGGACCTGGGAAGCGCCGTCAAGGGCTTCAAGGACGGCATGAAGGACGCCAGCGCCGACAAGCCGGCCGACCAGGTCACGCAGCAACGCGTGTCCGACGACACCATCGACGTGCAGGCCAAAGAGAAAAGCAACTCCTAGTCCCGGCCCGGGATCGGCCCATGACGGCGCCGGTCCTTTCCCATCGTTCCAGTTCCTACAAGCGGCAGCCGCATGTTTGATGTCAGCTTCACAGAGCTGATGGTGATCGGCGTCATTGCGCTGGTCGTCATCGGCCCCGAACGCCTGCCCAAGGTGGCACGCACCATCGGCCATCTCCTGGGCCGGGCGCAGCGCTACGTCAATGACGTGAAGTCCGATATCCGGCGCGAGATCGAACTCGACGAACTGCGCAAGTTCAAGGACGAGATGGACGAGACCGCGCGATCGATGCAGACGTCCTTGCGCGAGACCGAGGATACGCTGCGCGACAGCACCCAGGCGCTGCGCGCGGAGCTCGACGAAACCGCCCGCGACGCCTCCAAGGCCGTCGGCGGCGCCGACGCCCCGGCCGGACCCGCGCCCGCCGTCGCCAGCGACGCCGACACCGACACGCGCAGCATCGCGCCTCCCGCGGCGGCCACGCCCGCCGACAAGACCCCACCGCCTACCGGTAGCGCAACGTGAGCCAGGACGCCTCCACCGACAACCCCGACCAGCAGCAGGACAGTTTCATCTCGCACCTGGTCGAACTGCGCAGCCGCCTGCTCAAGGCCGCTGGCGCCGTGGTCGCCGTATTCATCGTGCTGTTCCTGTATCCCGGCGCCTCGGCCATCTACGACGTGCTGGCCCAGCCCATGCTGGCTTCGCTGCCCGAAGGCACCCGCATGATCGCCACCGGCGTCATCACGCCGTTCATGGTGCCCGTCAAGGTCACCATGATGGCCGCCTTCGTGGTGGCCCTGCCGGTGGTGCTGTACCAGGCCTGGGCCTTCGTGGCCCCCGGCCTGTACAAGCACGAGAAGCGCCTGGCGCTGCCGCTGATCCTCTCCAGCACGCTGCTGTTCATCATCGGCATGGCGTTCTGCTATTTCTTCGTGTTCCGCACGGTCTTTCACTTCATCGCCACGTTCGCGCCGCAATCGATCACGCCGGCGCCCGATATCGAGGCCTATCTCAGCTTCGTCATGACGATGTTCATGGCCTTCGGCATCACGTTCGAGGTGCCGGTGGCCGTGGTGCTGCTGGTCAAGACCGGCATCGTCGAAGTGGCCAAGCTGCGCGCCGCGCGCGGCTACGTCGTGGTGGGCGCCTTCGTCATCGCGGCCGTGGTGACCCCGCCCGACGTGGTCAGCCAGTTCATGCTGGCCGTGCCGCTGTGCCTGCTGTACGAAGTGGGCCTGCTGTGCGCGCGCCTAGTCACGCCCAGGCGCCGCGGCGAGGAAGAATCCGAAGACGACCAGGCCCTGACCGAGCGCCACTAAGACAGGCTGACGGACAACCCGCGCCCGCGAAAAAGTGGACGGTTTCACGCTTGTCGCGGCCACCCGGCAAGCCTACATTGCGGGCATGAGCCAAGCAGACCGTCTGCGCGCCTCGATGCGATGGCGCGGAATTTCCAGCCAGAACCAATTGGCGCGCATTTCCGGCGTGCCGCAATCCACCATCCACCGCATCCTGGCGCGCGGCGACGCCTATGCGCCCACGCGCGCCACGCTGGAGCGGCTGGCGCGCGCGCTGCACACCACCGTACCCTGGCTCAGCGACGGCATGGTCGGCACCAGCGCCGCGCCCGAGCCCGCGCCGTCCTCCCCCGACGGCAGCCTGGCCGAGCTGCAAGCGCTCTGGGCGCGGCTGCCGCGCCCCGCGCGCCGCCACATGCTGGCCGTCGTGCGCCTGGCCGCGGCCAGCGCCAACCGCTAGCCGGCCCGGCTCAGCGTGGCCGGCTGGGGCGCACGCCCACCGTCACCTTCAGCTCCACCGGCTTGCCGGCGCGCAACACGCTGGCCACGGCCTGCCGGCCGGGCTCCAGCGACGCGATCTGGCCCAGCAGACCCCGCGTGTCGACCACCGGCGCGCCATCGAGCGCCTGCACGATGTCGCCCACCCGCATGCCGGCCTTGCCCGCCGGCCCGTCGCGCATGACGCCCGCGATGATCACGCCGCGCGCGTCGCGCGGCAGCTGGAAGGCACGCGCCAGCTCGGGCGTCATGTCCTGCGGCTCGATGCCGAACCAGCCGCGCCGCACGGCGCCCGTGCGCACGATGTCTTCCATCACCCGGCGCGCGCTGTCGACCGGGATGGCAAAGCCTATGCCCAGCGAGCCGCCGGTCTCCGAATAAATGGCCGTATTGATGCCGACCAGGTCGCCGCGGGCGTCGATCAGCGCGCCGCCCGAATTGCCGGGATTGATCGCCGCGTCGGTCTGGATGAAGTTCTCATAGGTATTGATCCCCAGGCCGTTGCGTCCCAGCGCCGACACGATGCCCTGGGTGGTGGTCTGGCCCACGCCGAAGGGGTTGCCGATGGCCAGCACCACGTCGCCCACCCGCGGCGCGCGCTTGTCGGCAAAGGTCGCGACCGGCAGCTCGCCCAGCTTGCCCGACAGCTTGAGCACCGCCAGGTCGGTCTCCGGATCCGCGCCCACCACCTTGGCCGCCGCCTGGCGCCCGTCGGCCAGGGCCACCTCGATGGCGTCGGCGGCTTCGACGACGTGATAGTTGGTCAGCACATAGCCCTCGGCGCTGACGATCACCCCCGAGCCCAGGCTGGTGGACGCCTCGCGGCGGCTCAGGCCCGGCACCTGGCCGAACAGCTGGCGCAACACCGGGTCGTCGGGCAGCGGCACCAGCGGCACGTTGACATGCTTGGTGGTGTAGACGTTGACTACCGCCGGCGCGGCGCGCGCCACCGCGTCGGCGTACGATGCCCCTGCCTGGCCGGCCGCGGGCGCGCGGGCAGCCGGCGCCGGGCCCGACAGCCGCAGCCAATCGGGGCGCAGGGTCGTGACGACGAATAAAATGGCCAGACTGACTGTCACGGCCTGAGCAAATATCAGCCAAAGACGGCGCATGATTTTCGATAGGGCGAGTAATGAAAACGATCCATATCCGCGAGCTGGCCGACTGGCTGGACGGCGCGCTGCAAGCGGCGCGATTCAAGGACTATTGTCCCAACGGGCTGCAGGTCGAAGGCAAGGCCGAGATCGGGCACATTATCACCGGCGTGACGGCCTCCGAGGCGCTTTTGCGCGCGGCGATCGAGCGCGGCGCCGACGCGGTGCTGGTGCATCATGGCTGGTTCTGGCGCAACGAGGACCGCCGCGTGCTCGGCCCGCGCCGCACCCGCCTGGCGCTGGCGCTGGGCCACGAACTCAACCTGCTGGCCTATCACCTGCCACTGGACGCGCATCCGCAATGGGGCAACAACGCCCAGCTGGCGCGCGTGCTGGGCCTGCAGGCCGAAACCGGCCCCGACGGCGCGCCGCGCACCTGCGGCGCCGACAACCTGGTGTGGCTGGGCAGCGCGCCCGGCGTACAGACCGTGGCGCAACTCCAGCAGCGCGTGGCCGAACGGCTGGGCCGCGCGCCGCTGGTGGTGGGCGAGCCGGACCGCCCGGTACGGCGCGTGGCCTGGTGCACCGGCGGCGCGCAGGGCATGCTGGCCGATGCCGTGGACGCCGGCGCCGATGCGTACATCACCGGCGAGGCGTCCGAATCCACCGTGCACCTGGCGCGCGAGACGGGCGTAGCCTTCGTGGGAGCAGGGCACCACGCCACCGAACGCTATGGCGTGCAAGCGCTGGGCGAAGCCGTGGCGCGACAGTTCGGCATCCAGGTCGAATTCATCGATATCGACAACCCGGTCTGAATGGCCGTCCCGCCGCGCATGCCGTCACGACCCCTGCTTGTCCTTGAGCAGGTCGCGGATCTCGCGCAGCACGGTGACATCCTCCGGCGGCGCGGCGGGCGCTTCCGGCGCGGCCTCTTCCTTGCGGCGGGCGGCGTAGATGGCCTTGACCATCCAGAAGATCACGAACGCCAGCAGGACGAAGTTGATGATGATGGTGATGAAGTTGCCCCAGGCCAGGACGTTGGCGCCGGCCTTGGTCAGGTCGGCGTACGTCATCGGGCCGGCATAGCCCTCGGGCATGGACAGCACCAGGAACTTATTGGAGAAATCGACCGAGCCACCCAGGATGAAGTTGACCAGGGGCATCACCACATCCTTGACCAGCGAGTCGACAATCTTGCCGAACGCCGCGCCGATGATCACACCGACGGCCAGATCGATCGCATTGCCCTTGACCGCGAAATCGCGAAATTCTTTGATAAAACCCGTGGCTTTGCTCATGCGTACTCCTTAAGTAACATGCCCGGCATTAGGCAGGCGCTATAATACGCGGTTGCTATGTTGTTACATGTTCCCACAAAACCGGATGCTGCAAGCCCGATCCTACATGTAGAAAGGGCGCATCAACAAGGATAGGAAGATGAGTCAGGATACGCTGGTGCACGATGATGATGGCGCAGTTGACCCCAACCTGCCACCTGACCCATCGCGCCGTTTCTGGGTAACAACGGCCTGTGCCGTGGGCGGCGTTGCCGGCGTCGCGACCGCAGTGCCGTTCGTGAGTACCTTTGCACCGTCCGAGAAGGCCCGCGCCGCAGGCGCGCCGGTCGAAGTCGACGTGGGCGACCTGGCGCCGGGCCAGATGCGCACCGTCGAGTGGCGCGGCAAGCCGGTCTGGATCATTCGCCGGACCGATGACCAGCTCAAGGGCATCAAGTCGCAGGACGGCTTGATGGCCGACCCCAATTCCGAGCGTCCCGGCTTCACGCCGGCCTACGCCAAGAACGAGTACCGCTCGCGCAAACCCGAGCTCTTTGTCTGTGTCGGCATCTGCACGCACCTGGGCTGTTCGCCCACGGCGCATTTCGAAACGGGTGGCGGGGCAGGCATGCCCGGCAACTGGCAAGGCGGCTTCCTGTGCCCCTGCCACGGCTCCACGTTCGACATGGCCGGCCGCGTCTACAAGGACAAGCCCGCGCCAGACAATCTGGAAGTTCCGCCGTACCAGTACCTGAGCGACACCCGCATCATTGTCGGTGTCGACGAAGACAACAAGGCCTGACGCCCGCGTCGCCTTATCCTGACCTACGCAGAATACGCCACGTATAAAGAGAAGGAGCCGTTTCATGGCTGGCGAGAAAACCGTCGAGACGACAGGCTTGTTGGGCTGGCTGGACCAGCGCTTCCCGGTGACCTCCACCTGGAAGGCGCATCTGTCCGAGTATTACGCCCCGAAGAATTTCAATTTCTGGTACTTCTTTGGCTCCCTGGCGCTGCTGGTGCTGGTGATCCAGATCGTGACCGGCATTTTCCTGGTCATGCATTACAAGCCCGATGCCGAACGCGCGTTCCAGTCGGTTGAATACATCATGCGCGAAGTCCCGTGGGGCTGGCTGGTGCGCTACATGCACTCCACCGGCGCCTCGATGTTCTTCGTGGTGGTCTACCTGCACATGCTGCGCGGCCTGTTCTACGGCTCGTACCGCAAGCCGCGCGAGCTGGTGTGGATCTTCGGCGTGGCCATCTTCCTCTGTCTGATGGGCGAGGCCTTCTTCGGCTATCTGCTGCCCTGGGGCCAGATGTCGTACTGGGGCGCCCAGGTGATCGTGAACCTGTTCTCGGCCATTCCGTTCATCGGCCCGGAGCTGTCGATCTGGATCCGCGGCGACTACGTCGTGTCCGACGCCACCCTGAACCGCTTCTTCTCGTTCCACGTCATCGCCATCCCGCTGGTGCTGATTGGCCTGGTGGCCGCCCACCTGGTGGCGCTGCACGAAGTCGGCTCGAACAACCCCGACGGCGTCGAGATCAAGAAGGGCCCCAAGGACAAGTACGGCCGTCCCAAGGACGGCATCCCGTTCCACCCGTTCTACACGGTGCACGACATCATGGGCGTGGCGGGCTTCCTGATCATCTTCGCGGCCATCGTGTTCTTCGGCCCCGAGATGGGCGGGTACTTCCTGGAATACAACAACTTCATCCCGGCCGACCCGCTCAAGACGCCGCCGCACATCGCCCCGGTGTGGTACTTCACGCCGTTCTACTCGATGCTGCGCGCCACCACCGACGTGTTCACCTGGGTGCTGGCCGGCGCGGCCATCCTGGGCGCCATCGCGCTGCTGCTGCGCGCCAAGGGCGCCATGCGCATCGTGGCGCCGGTCATCCTGGTGGTGGTCGCGGTCCTGCTGCGCACCATCGACGCCAAGTTCTGGGGCGTGGTGGCCATGGGCGGCGCGGTCGTGATCCTGTTCTTCCTGCCCTGGCTGGACCACTCCCCGGTCAAGTCGATCCGTTACCGGCCGACCTGGCACAAGTGGCTGTATGGCATTTTCATCGTCAACTTCCTGGTGTTGGGCTATCTGGGTACGCAACCGCCTAGCGATGCGTTCAACCTGACCTCGCAGATCGGCACGCTGATCTATCTGGGCTTCTTCTTCCTCATGCCCGTCTGGAGCCGGCTTGGCACGTTCAAGCCCGTCCCCGACCGCGTGACGTTCCATGCCCACTGAGCCAACTATCCATAACGGAATGACCATGATCAAAAAGCTGATTGGTGCCGTCGCGTTGATGCTCACGTGCACCGCCACCCTGGCCGCCGAAGGCGGCTTCCCCCTGGAGAAGGCGCCCGATCGCATCAACGACGTCGCCTCGCTGCAAAACGGCGCCAAGCTGTTCGTCAACTACTGCCTGAACTGCCACAGCGCGCAGTCGATGCGGTACAACAAGCTGCAGGACATCGGCCTAACCGACAAGCAGATCCAGGACAGCCTGCTGTTCACCGGCGACAAGGTCGGCGACCTGATGAAGATCGCCATGACGCCGCAGGACGCCAAGAAGTGGTTCGGCACCACGCCGCCCGACCTCTCGGTGATCGCGCGCGCCAAGTCGGTCAACGCCGGCCCCAGCGGCGCCGACTACCTGTACACCTACCTGCGTACGTTCTACCGCGACACCTCCAAGGCCACCGGCTGGAACAACCTGGCGTTCCCCAACGTGGGCATGCCGCATGCGCTCTGGGATCGCCAGGGCCCGCGCGAGCTGACCACGGTTGCCGTGCACCAGGTCGAAGCCGCCGACGGCACCAGGAACTGGGAGCGCGTCACCACGGTTTATGATGCGCAGGGCTACGCAACCGCCAAGACCGAACCCCTGGCCGATTACCGCGGCCACGGCTCGCTGGAGACCCGATTCAAAGCTGTCAATCCGGCCCAATCCGCCGCCTACGACCAGGACGTGGCCGACCTGACCGCGTTCATGTCCTGGATGGCCGAACCGGTCCAGCTGTACCGCAAGCAGCTTGGCGTCTGGGTTCTGCTGTTCCTGGGCTTGTTCCTGGTGGTGGCCTGGCGCCTTAACGCCGCTTACTGGAAACACGTGCGCTAACCCGCATTGCCCCGCCAGGTCCGAACCCGCGCTGAGTTTCCCGGTAAGGTTCGGCATGTACCGATAGGGCTGTACGCCTATCCCGCCTGGCAATCGGGGCCAGCGCCTGCTAATTTGGCGGCGCTGGCCTTTCGCTTTTCATACAAGGACTTATCGCCATGATGGTGCTCTATTCCGGAACCACCTGCCCGTTCTCGCAACGCTGCCGTTTCGTGCTGTTCGAGAAGGGAATGGATTTCGAAATCCGCGACATCGACCTGTACAACAAACCCGAAGACATTTCGGTCATGAACCCGTACGGTCAAGTGCCCATTCTGGTCGAACGCGACCTGGTGCTGTACGAGTCCAACATCATCAACGAGTACATCGACGAGCGCTTCCCGCACCCGCAGCTGATGCCGGCCGACCCGGTCATGCGCGCGCGCACCCGCCTGTTCCTGTACAACTTCGAGAAAGAGTTGTTCGTGCACGTCTGCGCCCTGGAAGACCGCAGCGCCAAGCCGGACGACAAGAAGATGGTGCAGGCCCGCCAGAGCATCCGCGACCGCCTCGCGCAGTTGGCCCCGATGCTGCTGAAGAACAAGTACATGCTGGGCGATGAATTCTCGATGCTCGACGTGGCCGTGGCTCCGCTGCTGTGGCGCCTGGACCACTACGGCATCGAACTGCCCAAGAATGCCGCGCCCCTGCAGAAGTACGCCGAGCGTATCTTCTCGCGCCCGGCGTATATCGAAGCGCTGACGCCTTCCGAAAAAGTCATGCGCCGCTAAAAGGAAGTCCATGGGCGAAACTTCGACCAAACCGTACCTGATCCGCGCACTGCACGAGTGGTGCACGGACAACGGCTACACGCCATACATCACCGTGCAGGTCGACGAGCACACCGTCGTGCCCGTCGCCCATGTGCGCGACGGGCAGATCACCCTGAACGTCGGCACGCTGGCCACCAACAAGCTGTCGCTGGGCAACGAATTCATCGAATTCCAGGCCCGCTTCAGCGGCGTCACCGAGAACGTCTATGTGCCGGTGGGCGCCGTCAGCGCCATCTACGCGCGCGAAACCGGCGCCGGCATGGGCTTCGAGGTGCAAGCCTACGAAGCGCCCGAGCACGAGGACGCCGCGGCCCCGGCGCCCGAGTCGGCCGAGGCCGGCGATGCCGCCGCCTCGCCGGCCGGCGACGACGGCGATGGCGACGAACCCAAGCGGCCGCATCTGACCATCGTCAAGTAGCCTGCCCGAAAGACTGCGGCGCGAAGTTTCACTACAATGCAGTCCCTCGCAAGCGGCCATGCGCCGCTTGCGTCCATGCCGGTGTAGCTCAGTTGGTAGAGCAGCTCACTTGTAATGAGAAGGTCGAGGGTTCGATTCCTTTCACCGGCACCATCGGCCATCCGGCCAGCCTCCCCACGGAAACGCCCCGAACGCCGGCCTCACGCCTGCGCCGGACGCATCCCCCCGCACTGCCAGCAAGTCGTGAATTGCGGCTCCAGCCATTCGCCGCAGCCGTCGCAATGCCAGGGCGCGCGCAGGCCCGCCCCGGCGTCGGCCGGCCCCTCGATGAGGCGCATCGCGACGTCCCTGTCGCGCTCGTCTTCCAGCCACAGGTCGGGGCCGCACTGGTCCACCGGGATCTCTCCCGCACCCCCTTGCAGGTACAGGCCGGTCAGGCGGCAGGCAATGCCCGCCTGCCGCAACAGGTTGACCCAATGCTGCCCCAGCATGAGGTCGGGCGCGCGCATCAATCGCATCATGGGTGCCACCTCTACGAAAGCGAAGACGGCACCATCATATCGCCTTGCGCCGGCGTCAGTTCGCGCCCATGTTGCGCGACTGGATGAAAGCGGATTCCTTGCTGAACTGCGCGGCGAGAAAATCCTTGAATGCCTGTGGCGATTCCTGCGGCGCCGCGTGGATGTACGCTTCCTCGAAGCGCCGCCGCAGCGCCGGGTCCTGCAGGCTTTCGCCGATTTTCCGCGACAGCACGGCCAGGCGGTCGGCGGGCAGCCCGGCGGGCGCCACCAGGCCGTACCAGGACGTGGTGCTCAGGTTGGGCAGGCCCAGCTCGTCGAATGTCGGCGTGTCGGGCAGCCGCGACAGCCGGTTCGGCCACGCCACCGCCAGCGCCTTCAGCTTGCCGGCGGCGATATGCGGGCCCAACAGGGGATAGATGTCCATCATCATGTCCAGCGAACCGCCCAGCAGGTCGGAGGCGGCGGGCCCGGAGCCGCGGTACGGCACGTGCGCGATATGGCTGCCCAGTTCCTGGTTGAGGTGTTCGAGCATGACGTGGCCGAACGAGCATGGCCCCGCGGTGCCCAGGTTGTACTGCCCGGAGTCCTGCTTGAGCCTTTCGCGGAATTCGGCGAAGGTGGCGGTGCCGAAGCCTTGCCGCACCACCAGGATGTTCGGCATGCTGCCCAGCAATGCGACCGGCGTGAAGCTGCGCAGCGGGTCGTACCGGAGATGCCTGTTGCACGACGGATTGACCACATGGGTCGAGATGGTCGCCAACCCGATGGTGTAGCCATCGGGCGCGGCCTTGGCGATCGCTTCGGAGCCGATCGCGCCGCCAGCCCCGCCCTTGTTCTCCACGATGACGGTCTGACCGATCTTCGCGCTCAGCGTCTCGGCGACGATGCGCCCGAGGATGTCGGTCGGCCCGCCTACTTCGAAGGGCACGATCAGCGTGATCGGCCTTTGCGGATAGCCGGCGGCCTGGCCCCGCGCGGCTGGCGCGGCCATGAGCGCGGTAGCGGCCGAAAGCAATAACAGTCTGCCCAGTTTTTTCATGTGTTTCCCCTTGCCTGTTTTGATCGGAATGGCGGCTCAGGCGTCGAGCGGCAATTGCGCCTGCATCCAGGCGACGACTTGCGGCACGTACACCTGCTGGCTCGGATGAGCCGGGTCGATCCAGTCGAGGTGGCCGGCGTCCTCGACGGCGATGAGCTGCTTCGGTTGCGCGGCGCGCTCGTACATGTCGGCCGCATGCTCGAACGGAAACTCATGGTCGTCGCGGGCGTGCACGATCAGCACGGGGCGTGGCGCGATGCGATGCACCACGGCGTCGGGCGCGAAATCGTACAGCGCTTCCATGGACTCCAGCGTGATCTCGTCCGGGATGCCCAGCTTGCCCGGGTCGGCGGCGCGCTCGGGGCCGACCGCCGCAACCAGGCTGTCCATCCAGCCCTGGCGCTCGTGCCGCTCGGCGCGCTGCGCGTCGGGGCGGCCGAGAATCTCCGTGCGCGACAGCCGCGCCGACCGGCCCGTCAACACGCGCTGGCGCCGGTCGGCGGCGATCTGCTCCTGGCGTGCGGCCCAGGCCGCCTCGCTCATGCCGACCCGGCCGTAGCGCCCCCCGTTGGCCACGCCGCTGGCGCAGACGACCGCCTTGATGCGGTCGTCGTGCGCCGCCGCGCTGACGGCCACCCCGCCGCCCAGCCCCCAGCCCAGCACGCCGATGCGCCGGGGATCGACTTCGGGCTGGCATTGCAGATAGGTCAAGGCGTGCCGCGCGTCGCGCACTTCCTCATCGGGAATGATGCGCCCCGGCGTTCCTTCGCTCTCCCCCAGGTTGCGGTAGTCGAACACCATGCAGACATAGCCCGCAGCCAGGAAGTAGGGCGTCCAGCGCGACGGCACCCATTCCTTGATCGCGAAGCGGCCGTGGCAGACCAGCACGGCTGGCCGCTTCTGCCCGGGTTCGTAGTTGTCGGGCACCAACAGCGTGCCCGCGAGTTTCAGGCCATCGCTGTAGAAGCGTGCGGATCGACTGCGCATTGCCGGATCTCCGTAGGTTCAGGAATAGAGTTGGGTAGGGGTGTCGACCAGGATCGAGCGCTGGGCGGACGGGTCCGGGCACCACAACGCCAGGGCGTCGAGCAGTGCATGGGTGGCCGGCATGTCCTGGAAGCGGCCGACATGCGGCCAGTCGCTGCCCCAGACCAGGCGCTGCGGCGCCTCGCGCACCAGCGCCTGGGCGATGGGCGCGACATCGGCAACGTGCGATGCCCGCGCCGACAGCCGGTACGAGCCGGACAGCTTGACGTACGTCCTGCCCGCGGCCACGCGCCGCAACAACGTATGGAACCCCGGCCAGTCCGTACCCAGCTCGTACGGAAAATGTCCTAGATGGTCGAACACCACCGGCACGGGCAAGCGGGCAAGCCGGTGCTCGATCCCGGGCAGGATGCGCAGGTCGATCAGCAACTGCGCGTGCCAGCCGAATGGCGCCACCAGGGCGGCGCTGCGCTCCAGCGCATCCAGCCCGGGGCCGCCCGGAAACAGCAGATTGAGGCGAAAGCCGCGCACGCCGGCGGCGTGCAGCGCGGCCACCTGGCGCGTGTCCGCCGCCGGGTCCAGGACGGCGACGCCGCGCCACTCGGGCCGGGCCACGGCCTGCGCCAGGAGGCGGTTATCGGTGCCGTAGACGCTGGGCTGCACCAGTACGCCGCGGCGCAGCCCCAGCGTATCCAGAAGCGCCGCGTAATGCGCGGCCGGGCTGTCCGGCGGCGTGTAGCTGCGCTCGGCCTGCATGGGATACAGGTCGGCCGGCCCCAGTACGTGCGCATGGCAATCCCAGGCGCCGGGCGGAACCGTCACCGCCGTGGGCGGGACGGCAGGCCGCGGCGCCAGGCAGACAGGCGCGGCGGATGCATGCGGGACGGAATGGGCGCTCATGGCTCGATGGCAGATCCTGCTGTGATGGAACGTATTCTGCCCAGCCGCGAGATAAACGATAAGAGCATCAATCTCTATATCAGTTATGCTTGTTTCGTATAGTCCTGCCACGGCGCGCCATGGATCTCCAGCAACTGAATTATTTCGTGCACGTCTGCGAAGCCGGCAGCTTCAGCCGCGCGGCAGCCAAGCTGGGCCTGACCCAGCCGACCCTGAGCCGGCAGGTCGGCCTGCTGGAAGAGGACCTGGGGCAACGCCTGCTGGAGCGGACCGGGCGCGGGGTCATACCCACCGCGGCCGGGCTGGCGCTCATGCCCAATGCGCGCGCGTTGCTCGACCTGGCCCGGCGCACGCGCGATGAACTGCGCGACCTGCAGGCCAGCCCGACCGGACGGGTGACCCTGGGCCTGCCGCCGCGCATCGCGCGTTGGTTGACCGTGCCGCTGGTGCAAGCCTTTCGCGAGCAGTTCCCGCGCGCTGCGCTCTCGATCCAGGAAGGCCTGAGCATCCACCTGCGCGAGTGGCTGCTCGACGGGCGGCTCGACGCCGCCCTGCTGTTCGATCCACAGGCGTCGCCGCAGCTGGCCTGCGAAACGCTGCGCCGGGAGACCCTGCTGCTGGTCGCGCCGGTCGACGCGCCGGCGCTGCCCGCCTACGTGGACCTGCGCACGCTGGCCGAGCTGCCATTGATCATGCCTGCCGAGCCCAACGCCCTGCGGGTGCTGCTGGACGCGCTGCTGCGTCCGCACGGCCTGGCGCTGCACCCCGTCGTCGAGGTCGGCGCCGCGCAGACCCTGATCCCGCTGGTCGTGCAAGGCATGGGCTATACCGTGCTGCCCGAAGGCGCCGTGGCGGCCTACGCCGCCCGCAGCGACATCCAGGTCGCGCCGATCGGCCCGCAGCCGATCCGCAACTCGCTGGTGCTCGCCACGCCGCTGGCGCGCCCGGCCGACCGCCTGGCCACGGCCACGCTGGGCCTGCTCAGGACGCTGGCCGCGCGTCCGGCGCGCTGAAGCGGCTAGGCGGTCCCTTCCACCAGCCAGCGCTGCGCATCCAGCGCGGCCATGCAGCCCGAGCCGGCGCTGGTGACGGCCTGGCGATAGACATGGTCCTGGACGTCGCCCGCCGCGAACACGCCGGGTACCGAGGTCATCGTCGCCAGACCGGACAAGCCGCCGCGCGTGGCGATATAGCCGTTGCGCAGCGCCAGCTGGCCCTCGAACAAGCGGGTGTTGGGCGCGTGGCCGATCGCGATGAAGACGCCCGCGGCCGGGACGTCCCGGGCGGTCCCGTCGCGGTTGTCGCGCAAGCGCGCGCCCGTCACGCCGGAGGCATCGCCCAGCACTTCATCGAGTTCGCGGAAATATTCGAACGTCACCTTGCCCAGCGCCGCCCTGGCCTGGAGCCGGTCGACGAGGATGGGCTCGGCCCGGAACCGGTCGCGGCGGTGCACCACGGTCACGGTGCGGCAGAGGTTCGACAGATACAGCGCTTCCTCGACGGCGGTGTTGCCCCCGCCGACGACCAATACGTCCCGGTTGCGGTAGAAAAAGCCGTCGCAGGTAGCGCAGCCCGATACGCCCTTGCCCATGAACGCGCGCTCGGAAGGCAGGCCCAGGTACCTGGCCGAGGCGCCGGTGGCGATGACCAGGGCGTCGCAGGTATAGGCGCCCTGGTCGCCCGCCAGCGCGAACGGGCGCCGGTCCAGTCTGACCGTGTGTATCGTGTCCGAAACGATGCCGGCATCGAAGCGTTGCGCATGCAGCAGGAAGCGCTGCATCAAGGCCGGGCCCTGTACGCCGTCGGGATCGGCGGGCCAGTTGTCGACGTCGGTGGTGGTCATCAACTGCCCGCCTTGCTCCAGGCCGGTGACCACCAGCGGCGCGAGATTGGCGCGAGCGGCATAGATGGCGGCGGTATATCCCGCCGGGCCGGAGCCCAGGATCAGGACTTTGGCATGCTTGGGTGGATTCACGAACCAGCCTCCGGCGTTGTTTGAACGCCGGCGATTATAGGTACGCGAAACGGCCGCGCACGCCGGCGCGCGCCTAGCGCTTGCATGGCGAAATGCACGCCGGCCGCGAGGCGGGAAACCCCCGGGCGTGCGCCGCCCAGGCGCGGCTCAAGTACACTCGGAGCGCCCTCCGCAACGGCGTCGCCGCGGCGAAGATTTCGCATAGCGAACGATCGCAGCGCAGCAAGCGCCGGCCGGATGAGGGGAGGGCTATGCTTGGCCCAGGGCCGACAGGTCGTCGGTAGCGAAGGAGGTCGGATGACATGGACCAGCTCATCGACGCAATGGAAACCACGGACCGGCAGTTCGCGACGACGCTGCAACGAGGCCTGCTGGTGCTGGCCTGCTTCGACGTCCGGCAACCGTTTCTGACCAACAAGGAAATCTCCGCGCGCACGGGAATCCCCAGCCCCACCGTATCGCGCCTGACCTACACCCTGACGCTCATGGGGTACCTCAAGCATCACCGTCATCTGGGCAAGTACGGCAAGTATGAATTGGGCAATGCCGTGCTTTCGCTGGCCCACCCCTTGCTGGCCAACGTCAATGTGCGCCAGGTTGCCCGGGTACCCATGCGCGAACTGGCCGATTATGCCCACGGCTGGGTATCGCTGGGCGCGCGCGAACGGTTGAGCATGGTGTACCTGGAGACGGCCAGGGCCCGCAATGCCCTGGACGTCAAGCCGGATATCGGACAAACCTTCCCGATGCTCGTGTCCGCCATGGGCCGCGCCTATCTGGCGGCTTCGCAGCCGTCCGAACGCGAACGGCTGATGAACCAATTGCGCATCTACCATCCCGAGCTGATGGCCGAACAGGCCGAAGAGCTCGAACACAGCCGCGCCGACTACGCCGCGCATGGCTTCTGCCTGTCGCGCGGCGACTATGACCGCGGCACCTGGGCGGTCGCCGTGCCCATGCGCGTGCCGGAAAGCCAGGAACTGCTGGTGTTCAACTGCGCCGTGCGCGTGAGGAACAGACAGGCCGATGAGCTGAGCCCGCATCTCATCGACGTGGTCGGGCCCCGCCTGCTCGACATGGTCGACGCCATCCGGCGCGCGCTGGAAGATTGAATTCGCGCAAGACGCGCCACTAGCTTTCAGTATGTGAACCTTAGGCGCGCGGCATGGCAATCGCGTTGTGATCGCCTGTTCGATCACAGATACTGCCTGCATGAAACTGTCCACCGTTTCCGAGCTGCGGGACTTGCGCGCCACCTCCGACGAGTATGCCCTGTTCGATGCGCGCGAAAGCGCGCAGGCGCACCAGGGCCACATCTTCGGCGCGACCTTCCTGCCGCGCCGCATGCTGGCGGCGCGCATCGCGGGCCTGGTGCCGCGCAGGTCCACGCCCATCATGCTGTACGACGATGGCGGACCGGACGAGCGCGCACGACTGGCCGCGCAGGCGCTGGCCCGCTTTGGCTACACCGACGTGCGCGTGCTCGACGGCGGCCTGCGCGCATGGCTGGCCCAAGGCGAAGCGTCGTGCCGCGGCAGCAATGTGCCAAGCAAATGGTTCGGCGAAACCGTGCATGCGCACGCGGCCACGCCGGCCCTGCCGATCGCGGCCCTGCAGGCCTGGCGCGAGGCGGGCCGCGCGCATCGGGTCTGCGATATCCGCTCTCCCGAGGAATACGGACGCGCGCGCATTCCGGGCGCGGCCGGCGCATTCGGCAGCGACCTGGCCTGGCACGCCGGCGACCTGCGCCGCGCCGGCCAGCCGGTGGTGGTGCACTGCTCGGGACGCACGCGCAGCATCATCGCCTGCGAGAGCCTGCGCCTGCTGGGGGTGCGGGACGCCTATGCGCTCGAGAATGGCACCATGGGCTGGCGCCTGGCCGGCCTGGCCCTGGAGCGCGGCCCGGGCTCGGGCAGTCTCGCGGCAAGCGCCGCCAGCCGGCGTCATGGCGCGCGGCGCACGCAGTCCCTGGCGCGCACGGCGGGGGTCGCCCGCGTCGACGCCGCAACGCTGGCGCGCTGGCTCGACGACCGCCATGCGGGGCGTCTCAACCTCTACCTGCTGGACATACGCCAGGTCGCCGAATACCGGTCCGGGCACCTGCCCGGGGCGATCGCGCTGCCTGGAGGCCTGGCCGTGCAACGCACCGATGAATTCGTGCCGGTGCGCGCAGCCCAGGTCGTGCTGGTCGATGACGACGAAGCGCGCGCCGCGCTGGCCGGATACTGGCTGCGCGCCATGGGATTGCCCCGCGTGGCCATCCTGGCCGGCGGGCTGGCGGCCTGGAGCGCCGCCGGATACACCCTGGACAGCGGGCGCGACCGGCCACCGCCGGCCGACCGTGCCGACGCCGCGCTGGCGGCGCGGCCGTGCCCGCCGCGCGACGTGCACGAAGCGGGCGCGCGCATGCAGCGCGTCTACGTCGATACGCAGGCCCGCTTTCTCGCCGGCCGCCCCGAGGCGGCCGAGTGGGTGCCGTTCGGCGGCCTGGAATCGTGGCTCGCGGCCCGCGCCAGGCGGCACGACGAGCGCACCGTCGTGCTCATGGCGCACGACGAATCGCTGGCAATGTCGGCCGCCCTGAATGCCCGGCTCGCCGGCTTCGACACGGCCGTGCTGGCCGGCGGCGTGACGGCCTGGCAGGCGCAAGGCCTGCCGCTCGTGTCCGGGCCGGGCGACGGCGTCGCGCAAGCCGCCGACGTCGTCGTGCAGCCGTATGACGCCGGCCTGCGGGCCATGCGCGATTACCTCGAGTGGGAACAGGCCCTGACGCGGCAGGCGATTCCCACGCTCCCGCTGTATACGGCGTACCGGATGCCCCGGCCGCCGGCAGCAGATATGGAAGACGACCAGGAGGCCTCATGACCACGCAACCGGGCGCAAGCCCCGCGCACGACGCCCTGCTGGCGGCCCGCAACGGCAGGATCCGCGCCATGCTGGCGCGGGTGCGCAAGATCGCCGAACCGGAAATCACGCGCGCGGGCCTGGCGCGCATCCGCGATGAATTGCTGGCGCTGGCGGCCGAGCGCCACCTGTTTCCCATCGAGGAGTTTCCGCCCATCGAAGGCGGCAACTCCAGCATGTATTGCCTGGCCGAAGATCCGGACCATCGCTATGCGCTTTATGTCGTGGCTCCGGCCGCGGGCGGTTTCGCGCCGCCGCACGATCATCACACCTGGGCGGTCATAGCGGGCATGTACGGCCGCGAGCACAACAAGCTGTACCGGCGCCTCGACGACGGCTCGGATCCGGACCGGGCGCGCCTGGAACTCAGCGGCGAACTCGACATCGTCGCGGGAACGGCCGTGGCCCTGATGCCGCAGGACATCCATGCGATCGCGCTCGGCGAAGACGGCCCGCACGGCAGCCTGCACCTGTATGGCATGAGCGTCGAGCATTGCCACGATCGCCGGATGTACAGCCTGTCCAAGGGCACCTCCAGGACGTTTCCCGCGGCCACGGGCGTCGTGCCCGCGCGCGGCGCCCTGCGCGGCGGCCTGGCATGAACGGCGCCAGGCTGCCCCTGGAGGGCGTCCGCGTCATCGACCTGTCGCGGGTGCTGGCCGGCCCCGTGTGCGGCGCGCTGCTGGGCGACATGGGCGCCGACGTGATCAAGGTCGAAGACGTCGAGGGCGGAGACGAATCGCGGCACTGGGCGCCCCAGCGCGAAGGGCACTCGCCGGTCTACGTCGCCAACAATCGCAACAAGCGCTCGATCGCGGTCGACCTGAAGGCGCCGGAAGGCCGTGACATCGTCGCCGCCCTCATCGACACGGCGGATGTACTGATCGAGAACTTCGGCACCGGCACCATGGAGCGGCTGGGCCTGGGCTACGACGCCCTGGCGGCGCGCAACCCGCGTCTCATCTACTGCTCGATCGCGGCCTTCGGCCGGCAAGGTCCGCGAGCCGGCGAGGCGGGCTACGAAGCCCTGATGCAGGCGTTCAGCGGCGTCATGGCCATCACCGGCGAACCCGGCCGCCCGCCGGTCAGGTGCGGCGTCTCGGCCCTGGACATCTTCACCGGCACCCTGGCCGGCTTCGCGGTGAGCAACGCCATCCTGATGCGGCAGACGAGCGGCGTCGGCCAGCGGCTGGACGCCTCGCTGTTCGACTCCGCCGTGGGCTTGCTCAACTTTCAGGCGCAGAACTACCTGCTGTGCGGCCAGAAGCCCGCTCCCATGGGTTCGGCCCATCCCTCGCTGGTTCCCTACCAGTGTTTTCTGTGCCACGACAATCGCTGGATTTTCGTTGCCGCCGGCAACGACCGCCTGTGGCGCCGGCTGGCCACCGCCATCGGCCAGCCGGAGCTGGCCGACGATCCACGCTTCCTGCGCAACATCGATCGCGTCGCGCACCGGCGCGAGCTGTTGAAACTGCTCGACGGCTGCTTTGCCTCGTTGCCGCTGGACGATGCCCTGCAGCGCTGCCGGCAAGCCGGCGTTCCGGCGACCCCCGTCAACTCGGTCGCCCAGGCGCTGGACGATCCGCAGGCGGCGCAGCTTGCCGCGTTGCGGCCCATGGCGCATCCCGACCTGGGCGACATCGAGGTGGTCGGCCTGCCCGTGGCGTTCTCCGCGATTCCGGCCATGCCGTGCGCGCCCGCGCCCGCGCACGGCGCCGACACCCAGGCCATCCTGCGGACCATGGGCATGGACGGCGATACCTACGAAGCACTGCGCCTGCGGCGCGTCGTCAAGGGGCCGCCGCGCGACGGAATCTGATTCCAACACAAGGGAGAAAAGCATGTCCAGGATCCTCCAGAAGATCTATGCAACGACTGCACGCCTGGGGCTGGCCGCCGCGCTGGGCCTGTCGTGCGCGGCCGCCGCGGCAGCGCCCGCGAATCCCCCGGGCCGCGCCGTCCAGCTTGTGATTCCGTTCGCCCCGGGCGGCGTCACCGACCTCATCGCGCGGCTGATCCAGCCGCGCCTTTCGGAAGCGCTGGGCCAGACCGTGGTCATCAGCAATCGCCCGGGCGCCGGCGGTGTCGTGGCAACCAGCTACGTGGCCAAGTCCGAGCCTGATGGCCATACGCTGTTCCTGTCGTGGGACTCGCATACGATCAATTCGATCGCGATGAAGGACCTGCCATACGACATCTTCCGCGACTTTGCCCCGGTGACCCTGATGGTGCGCATGCCGCTCATCATGGGCGCGTGGGGCGGCCTGCCGGTGGACAACCTGCAAGGCCTGCTGGAGCTGGCCAGGCGCAACCCCGGCAAGTACAACTTCGCCTCGATCGGCGTGGGCAGCTCGAACCGCCTGCACGCCGAATTGCTCAACGCGACCGCGGGGGTCGATATCGTCCACGTCCCCTACGCCGGCGGCGGCCCGGCCACCACCGCGATCCGCAGCGGAGAGGTGGCCTACGGCTTCTTTTCCTATGGCGCCTTGCGCAACTTCATCCAGGAAGGGCGCATCAAGCCGCTGGCCGTGACAGGCGCCAAGCGCCTGCCCGAATTGCCGGACGTACCCACGTTGCAGGAATCGGGGTTCCCGGGGTTCGAGGCCTATTCCTGGGTCGGCATCTACGTGCCGGCGGCGACGCCGGCCGCCGAGATCCAACGCCTGAACCAGGCCTTCGTCACCGTGCTGCGGGATCCGGAGATCGAACAGAAGCTGCGCAAGCTCAGCGTCGAAGTGGTGGCCAGCAGCCCGCAGGCGCTACGCGATTTCGAACGCAGCGACTATGACAAATGGCTGGCGTTCACGCGCAAGCGGAACATGAGCTTCGACTGAGATCCGGGTCGTCGGGTGCCAGTCCCCGCGGGGACTGGCACCCGGGCCGGTGATGGCCGAGCAGACGCTCAGCCGGGCGCGGCGCACCGCGCGGCGCCGCTGGCAAGCAGCGCATCGATATCTCCCTGGCCGATGCCGGCTTCGCGCAATACCTCGAGCGTGTGCTCGCCCAGCTGCGGCGCATGGCGGCGATACCCGCCGGGCGTGCCCGACCATTCGACCGGCGGCGCGGTCGTGCGTATCGTGCCCTCGGTGGGATGAGGGTGTTCCTGGAAATAACCGATGGCATTCAGGTGCGGATCGTCCAGGATGTCCTGCAGGTCGTTCATCTTCTGCACCGGAATGTCGGCCGCCTCGAACGCCGCTATCCAGTCCTGCGTATCGCGCCGCGCGAACTCCGACGCGAGCAGGCCGTTGATCTCGGAATATTGCTGGCTGCGGCTGGCCGCGGTCGCGTAGCGCGGATCGGCGGCCAGTTCCGGACGTCCGATCAGCAGGCAGAACTCCTGCCATTGCTTGTCGTTGTAGATGAGCACGCAGATATGGCCGTCGCGGGTGGCGAACGGCCGGCGGTCCGCTGTCAGGATGCGGTTGTACCCGAGCCCGTCGACCGGCGGCTCGAAACCGGCGCCGCCCAGGTGCTCGCCCATGACCAGCGCGAGCATGGCCTCGAACATCGGCACATCGATGCGCTGCCCCTGGCCGGTACGCTCGCGGCAGAACAGGCCCGCGCACACCGCATTGACGATCTGCAGGCCCACGGTGCGGTCGGCCAGGTTGATCGGCGCGTAGTGGGGCCACTGCGAGCCCTGGCGCTGGAACAGATGCGGCAGGCCGACCGCACCCTGGATCAGGTCTTCGTAGGCGGGCCTGGCGGCATAGGGCCCGCGCTGGCTGTAGCCGAACGCGCCTACGTACAGCAGGCGGGGGTTGTGCCGCGCCACCTCGTCGTACGAAAGCCCGATGCGCGCCATGGCGCGCGGCCGGATGTTGTAGATCAGCGCATCGGCCCCGGCCAGCAGCGCGAACAGGGCCTCGCGCGCCTGCGCGCGCTTGAGGTCGAGCACCACCGAGCGCTTGTTGCGATTGACGTTCATGAACATATGGCCCATGCCGGGATGGCGATAGGGCCATATCTGGCGCGACACGTCTCCATGGGGCGCCTCGATCTTGATGACGTCGGCGCCCATGTCTCCCAGCATCTGGGTCGCGAACGGCCCCATCAGCACCGTCGTCAGGTCGATGATTCTCACGCCATCCAGCGGCCCTTTCATGGCAGGCCCAGCAGCGCGGCCAAGGTGTCGGGCTGCAACTGTCCGCCGTGGTAATAGTGGCCGTCCACCTCAAGCACCGGCGAGGACCGGATGCCGAGGTCCTCCAGCTTCTCGGCGGCTTCTTCATCCATCATCAGGTCCACCGACCTGAACGGCACCTGCCTTTCCTGCAGGAACTTCTTGAGCCGTTCGCATGGCGCGCAGAACGGCGTGGCGTACACAACGATTTCGCGGGCCATGGTCACACCTTGCCTTCCTGTTTGAGTTTCTTGTAGAGCTCTTTCTTGCGCAGCCAGTCCTGTTCGGTTTCGCCGCTTTTCCAGGGTTGCTCGGGCGTGAACACCAGCTCCTTCCAGGCCTCGCCGGCCGACCAGCGCATGGGCGACTGCACGGTGGTGCGCGGCAGGAAGGCGCGTTCGAGCAACTGGAAACCGTATTCGAGGATCTCGCGCTGCTGGGCGGCGTTGCCGGGCTCGCCGCACGGATTGCCCAGCGGGAAATCGGTATGCACGACACGTGCGACGCCGACGTGCTCGACGATGTCGCGCGCCGCCGCCAGGATGACGGTCGGGATGCCGTTGGCCTCGAGATGGCGGCTGACCAGGCTGATGGTCTGGTGACAGACCGGGCAGACCGGCACCAGGATGGCCACGTCCGCGCCATCCTCCTTGCAGCGCTCCAGCACGAGCGGCGCATCGCGCTCGCGCGTGCGGCGCTGGCTGTAGGCGTTGAATACGCCGTGGAACCGTTCCGTCACCCCCGCGATGCGTCCGGCCTGCACGGCCGCATGCAGATGCGTGGTGGGAAAGAAGGCGTCCACGTCTTCCAGGGTGGTGGCGGCCTGGTCGAAACTGCGCGACGGACTGTAGAGCTGGCTGGCCGGCAGGCTGGACGGGATGGTGTAGGTGCCGCCGACGATACCCATGCGGGTTTCATCCTCGGGCTGCGCGTCTCCGGCGATGGAGATCTCGCTGGTGGAAATCAGCGTGACACGGCATTCGGACAGCGGCTTGCCCAGCGGGGTGAACGGCACGTCGTCGTACTGCGCCCATTGATACGGTTTTTCGTATCCCTGGGACAGATAGTAATCGCGGGTCTTGTCGATATAGCGAACGGGCGTTCCCATGCATGGCTCCTGGCGTTGAGCAACCATGTTCACGATTGCCGCCCGACGGTGTCAAGACGGCGCCCGGCTAGCGTTCGCATACCAAATCCTTGCCGGCGCCAAGATTTCAGTATGAGAAAGATAGACGCTTATCCGCTGACCGCCGTTGCGGGCGCGAGGGCAATGCCAGATACTGATTTCGACCGGATGCAGGCGGTCGACGGCGCGCGATGCGGCGCGGACCGGCACCGGACCACAAGGCCCATGGCCATATAAAAGTTCGCGCAGGCGACGACCCGAGGAGACTTCCATGAACATGATCAGGCTGCTCGCCGTGATCGGCATTTTCATCGCCGCGGCGGGCATCGCGGCGCCTGTCGCGGCCGAAACCTATCCCGCCCGGCCGATCCAGATGATCGTGCCGTTTCCGCCCGGCGGCAGCACCGACGCGATGGCGCGCGTGCTGGCCCGCACGCTGCAGGATTCGCTGGGCCAACCCGTCGTGGTGCAGAACCGTGCCGGCGCCGGCGGCGTGATCGGCACCGACGCCACCGCCAAGGCGGCCGCCGACGGCTACACCATATTGCTGTCGTCGTCGGCGCCGCTGGCGGTGGGCCTGAGCCTGATGCCCAGCATCCCGTACAAGGTGCTCGAGGACCTCGTGCCGGTGTCGATGGTGGGCGACGTGCCCCTGGTGCTGGTCACCAACCCCAAGCTCAAGCTGGACAGCCTGGACGCGCTCATCACCCAATGCAAGGCCAGGCCGGGCGAGGTCACGTTCGCGCTCAACGCGCTGGGTTCGCAGGCGCACCTGCTGACCGAACTGTTCCAACTGCGCACCGGCACCAACATCAACATGATTCCCTACAAGGGATCGGGTCCCGCCGTGGTGGACCTGCTGGGCGGCGTCGTGTCGGCCGATATCGAGAACATGCCTGCGGTGCTGGAGCACATCCGCTCCGGCAGCCTGCGCGCGCTGGCCATCCTGTCGTCGGAGCGCTCGACGCATTTCCCGGCCGTCCCCACCATGGCGGAGCTGGGTTATCCCGAATTCGTCGCCTCGCCATGGTTCGCCGTCATGGCCCCCAAGGGAACCGACGCCAGGGTGATCGGCCTGCTCAACCGCCACATCAACGAGGCGCTGCAGTCCAAGGCGGTCATCGAGGCCTTCGCCGCCCAGGGCGCCACGCCGGTGATCGCCACGCCGGAGCAGACCCGCGGCTTCATCGCCGAGGAGATCCAGCGCTGGGCCGGCGTAGTGCGCGAAACAGGAGCCAAGCTGAAGTAGCGGCAAAGACGGCCAACGCGCCGTTGCCGCCTGGCCGCCATCATCCGGCGGCCGTATTGGCGTGCCATCCACGGGCCCGTGCGCGGACGCGTCGCACGAAACCTCCGATTCTTCCGCACATTACGCTGCTGCAATGCGACGCGGCGTCAACGCCGCTTCGTCGCAAGGCGTCTCGATGGTACCGGTCGCAGTCCGGATCCTGCCGATCCTCGCGCCATGAGGCCATCCGCAAAATATGCGCCTGGGAAACGCAGAGGGAGCGAACGGGATGCGTTGCACGCGGGCAATTCGCCAAACCGCGAAAAAAAAGTGGCTGGCGTATCTGGCGATACTTGCCGCCACCGCGCCGATGGCCTCGCCGTCATGGGCCGACGACCCACCCGCCACCGTATACCGCTATGACTCCCGCCCGCCCGAGGACGTGTTCCAGAACGGATTCACGGCGTGGGGAAGCAACGACAATGTGGTCGAACACCTGATCGGACATTCCTGCCAGGTCGGCAACAGCAACAGCGCTTTCGTCTCCACCACCAGCAGCCGGCGCTATACCGAAGTCTATCTCGAACATCGCATGCAGGAAGCGGTCGAGGCCGAACGCGCCGGCAGGGGCACCGGTCACTTCATCGGCTACATCTACGAAATCCGCGCCGACAACAATTTCTACGGCGCCGCCAGTTCGTACTTCGAATACGTCGACACTTATGGCGACAATGCCGGCCGTATTCTCGCCGGCGCGCTGGCCACCTACCAGAGCGAATATCTGGCGCACCGGCGCATTCCGCCCGAGAACATCCGCACGGTAACGCGCGTCTATCACAACGGCATCACCGGCGAGACCACGACCACGGAATATTCCAACTCTCGCTACGTCAGCCAGCAGACTCGCGCCAATCCCAACCCCTACACATCGCGAAGGTCCACAGCGTCGATCGTCGGCACATTGGTGCGCATGGCGCCGATCACGGGTGCTTGCATGGCGCGGCAGGCCGAGAACCCCGAGGCCATGGCAGCCTGGTCCGAGCGCGCCGGCGAGGAGATGGTTCTCGTGTACTACGAAAGCATCGCGTATTCGTTCTAGACCTGGCCCAGCCCCGTCCAACTCCGGTAAGTCAACAGCATGCCGATCAGCCGCAAGACGCTCTGCCATTTCCTGTCCGTTCTGCCCTTGGCCTGCCTCGGATTTCACGTGGCGCGGGCCTCCACGCCAGGCATCGTCATTCCGCCGCAGGAACAGATTACCTATCACGGCGGCCCCTATGGACGCTGCGCGAACAAGACCCGCGCCCTGACCGTGGCGGAATTGCGCGGCAGCAGCGATCTGCAGGAATACCTGCGTCATGTAACGCGCGGCTGGTCAATATTTGCGCTTTACGACGGCACCTATCTCGGCGGCGAATATGGCGGCGTGATCAAGGACGGAACGCCCGGCGGGGCATTCAACCTGAAATCGACGTTCTGCATCATGACCACGCGCAACACGGGTCAACCCGCAACGGATCACTACTACAGCAACGTCACCGCCACGCGCCTGCTCGCCAGCACCAACAGCAGGCTATGCGCGGTCTTCGTCAGAAGCGGGCAACCGGTCATTGGCGCCTGCACCAGCCCGTATGACGGCAAGTATTGGAGCATGTACAGCCGGCTGCGGAAGATGCTTTACCTGATCTACGTGGCCGGCATCTCCGTACGCGTCCATGTCAGCAAGGAAGAACAGTACTACGACTACGAAGACGCAACATTCGAAACCTATGCCCTCACCGGCATCTCCATCTGCAATCCTGGATCATCCTTATGCTGAAACGATCCTCCGCCCCAGCCGCCGCCCCGATACCAGGCGGCACCACACGGGCGCGCATGCGCGCCCTGGCGTCGATGCTGGCATCCGGCGCGATGACGCATTCTTCCCCCGCCCTGGCCAACGTGCCTTATGTGCTGGTGAAGACCAATATGGTGGTCACCAGCGTGGCCATGAAGCCGTATGAAGTGACCCCGACGCGCATGCTGGTGTGCGGCGTCGCCGCCAAGCTGGGCGCCGCGGCCAGCAGCCCGGACGCGCACGTGCCGTTCTGCTTCGGCAAGGATCTAAAGCGTTCCGGCAGCAGTCCCATGGAAGTCATGTTGCGCGCCGTCTTCATGCAACAACGGCCGCTGCGCATGTTCCTGGGTCCCAAGCAACTCGTTTTCGAAGGCAAGCCCGCGCTCGAACTGATACGGATGGTCGAATGCAGCGGCAAGCAGGATTGCCCCTGAAGGCGAACCCCATGCATACCATCGCATCTATCCTGTTGTCCGTGCTCGGCATATACGGCCCGGCCGAGCTCGCCGGCCTGCCGACCCATCTGTACAAGAACTTCACTGTCCAGGAACTGGCCTTGAAGCTGAAGGACAGGAATCAGGAGTTCTGTCTGACCGCCTTCATGCCGGGCAGAAGCCTGGTCCGGGCGTGCCTGTCCGACGCGGGACACGAGCAAGACACGTGGTTCGACACCATGCTTGGCTTTGCCATATCCGCGTACGCGCTCAAGAGCCGGATCGCGCTGACGGTCGAAGACTCGCCGTATCCGGGCATGCCCGCCGATCTGCTCGAACTTCAGATCTGCCCGCTCAACGGATATTGCGAATGAATTCTTCTGGAGGTTTCCGCATGCCCGTGCAATTCGCCTGAGATGTCCTCCCGCCTTGGTTTCACTCCGGAAACACCGCAACATGCCGATCAACAGCAAGAAGCTGCTTCATCACGTTCTGCCCATTCTGCTGCTCGCCATCCCGGGCATCCGCACGGCCCTGGCGAACGCACCGAGCATCGTCATCCCGCCGAAGGCGCTGCTCACCAAACAGGGCGGCGCCTATGGACGCTGCCCGAACGGAACCCGCGCCTTGACCGTGGCGGAACTGCGCGGCAACGCCGAATTGCAGACGTATCTGCGCCAGATAACGCCCGGCTGGTCCATATACGGTCTGTATGACGGTACGTACCTGGGCCAGGAGTACGGCGGCGTCATCAAGGACGCGCCGCCAGGCGCGGGGTTCATTTATCGCGAAACTTTCTGCATCGCGACCATGTACAAGACCGGGCAACCGGCTGCAGATCACTACTACAGCAAGGTCACGGCCACACGCCTGCTGGCCAGCACCAACAGCAGGCTGTGCGCGGTCTTCGTCGGGAATGGCCAACCGGTCATCGGCGCCTGCACCAGCCCGTATGAAGGCAAGTACAGAGCCATGTACGACGTGCTGCGGCGCTTGCTGCACATGATCTATATGTCCGGCCTTGCCGTACGCGTCCACGTCAGCAAGGAAGAACAGTATTACGACTACGAAGACGCCACATTCCAGACCTATGCCCTCACCGGCATTTCCCTGTGCAACCCGGCGGCGTCGATATGCTGAGCCGCCTGCTCGGAGCTGTTCGCCTGCCCATGCCCTTCCTTGACGGATACCGCGAATGAACACATCGAAAGACTGGAGAACACTGCTGTCGCGCCTGGCCCTCATGTCTGCCTGCGCCCTGTTGTCCGCCGCGCTGCCCGGCCTCGCCCAGGCCGGCGGCGGGCTGCAGCGCGTCAACGACTTCATGGCGAGCATCGTGGTCGTACTGCGCGGCGCGTCGGTGGCCACGGTGACCATCGCCATTATCTGGGCCGGCTACAAGCTGCTGTTCCGGCACGCCGATGTGCTGGACGTGGTGCGGGTGGTGCTGGCGGGACTGCTGATCGGCGCATCGGCCGAGATCGCCCGTTATCTGCTGACCTGAACCCCGGGCGTATCGAGCATGCGCGATCCACTTTTCAAGGGATGCACCCGTCCCGCCATGCTGCTGGGCGTGCCGGCCACGCCCCTGGCGCTGTGCAGCGGCGCCATCGCGCTGCTGTGCGTATGGATCAGCATTGCATTCCTGGCGCTTTTCCCCGTGTTGCTGCTGACCATGCGAATCATGATCCGGCGCGATGACCAGCAGTTCCGCCTGATCTGGCTTTACCTGCGCATGCGCTGGCTGAGCCTGGACCGCACCCATGCCTTCTGGCGCAGCGCCGCCTATGCGCCGCTACGCATGACCACGCGCCGTCGGCGCGTCCGCGTGCCATGATCCGGCGCCGCCTGGCCGGTGCGGCATACGCGGCCCTTCTGGACAAGGAGCGCGCCATCGCCCCGTTCATCCCCTACAGCAGCCACCTGACCGCCGACACCCTGGCCACCCGGGAAGGAGATCTCGTGCGCACCTGGCGCGTGCGCGGCACGGCCTTCGAAAGCGCCGAGCCCGCTCACATCGCCCAGCGCCATGAACAGCTCAACGGCCTGTGGCGCGCCATATCCGGCGAGCGCATCGCGCTTTGGGTCCATTGCATCAGGCGCAGGACGCACGCCAGGCTCGATTCGCGCTACGACAATCCCTTCTGCCGCGCACTCGACGCCACGTACGCCGCCCGGCTTGCCGCGCAGCGGGCGATGACCAACGAGTTCTACCTCACCCTGGTGTATCGGCCCGACCACCGAGCGTTCGGCAAACGCGCATTTCGCGGCCAGGCCGATGTCCGCCGCCAACTGCTGGCCGATGTGCGGCGCGTGGACGAGATCGGAGCCCTGATCGAAACCACGCTGCGCAGCCATGGCGCGGAGCATGAGCAGGCCGTCACCGTACTGGGCTGCGACACGGACGACGCGGGCCGGCAGTATTCCCAGCCGCTTGCCCTGTTCGAGTTCCTGCTGACCGGCCATTGGCAGCCGGTGCGAGTGCCGGCCGGGCCGCTGGATGCGTACCTCGGTTCCAGTCGGATCCTCGTCGGCGCCGAAATGATGGAGTTGCGCTCGCCGACCTGCCGCCGCTACGCGCAGTTCATCGACTTCAAGGAGTACGGCACGCACACGGAGCCGGGGATGCTCAACGCCCTGCTGTACGAGGATTATGAATACGTCATCACGCACTCATTCAGCGCGATCGGCAGGCGCCAGGCGCTGGCGTACCTGCAACGGCAGCGCGCCCAGCTGGCCAACGTACAGGACGCCGCGTACTCGCAGATCGACGATCTCTCGCACGCCGAAGACGCCCTGGTCAACGGCGATTTCGTGATCGGCGAGTATCACTTCTCGATGATGATCCATGGCGTCGACCCCCGGCAACTACGACGCGACGTCAGTTCGGCCATGACGCGCATCCAGGAGCGTGGCTTTCTCGCCGCGCTGGTGACCCTGGCGCTGGATGCCGCCTTCTATGCCCAGCTGCCCGCCAATTGGACGTACCGGCCGCGCAAGGCCCTGCTGACCAGCAGGAACTTCGCCGGATTGTGCAGTTTCCATGACTTCTACGGCGGCAAGCGCGACGGCAACCCCTGGGGCCAGGCCGTCAGCATCCTGTCAACGCCCTCCGGCCAGCCGTTCTATTTCAATTTCCACCACTCCAGGCCCGACGAGGATTGCCGCGGCCAGATGATGCTGGGCAACACGCGCATCATCGGCCAATCGGGCAGCGGCAAGACCGTGCTGCTCAACTTCCTGCTTTGCCAGTTGCAGAAATTCCGCGCCGAAGGGGCCGATGGCCTGACGACGGTTTTCTTCGACAAGGACCGGGGCGCGGAAATCTGCATCTGCGCCATCGATGGACACTATCTCCGGATACGCGACGGCGAGCCGACCGGCTTCAATCCTCTGCAGCTGCCCTGCACCGACCGCAACGTCATGTTCCTGGACACCTGGCTTGCGGTGCTCGCGCGCGCGCACGGCACGCCGCTGACGGCCATGCAGCATACGGCGCTGGCCACGGCCCTGCGCACGGTGCTGCGCATGCCGGCGCCGCTTCGGCGACTGTCCACGCTGCTGCAGAACATCACCCAGGCCAGCGCCGAACAGCGGGAACTGGTCAGGCGCCTGGGGCGCTGGTGCCGCGACGACGGCGCCGGCGGCACGGGCATGCTCTGGTGGGTGTTCGACAACCCGGACGACCAGGTCGATTTTTCCCGGCCCGGCAACTACGGCATCGACGGCACCGCCTTCCTGGACAATGCCGAGACGCGCACACCGATCTCGATGTACCTGCTGCATCGGATGAACGAGGCCATGGATGGGCGGCGCTTTGTCTATCTCATGGACGAGGCCTGGAAATGGATCGACGACCCGGCCTTCGCCGAGTTCGCCGGCGACCAGCAGCTGACCATACGCAAGAAGAACGGCCTGGGCGTTTTCTCCACCCAAATGCCAAGCAGCCTGCTTGGCGCGACGGTCGCCGCATCGCTGGTACAGCAATGCGCAACCGAGATCTATCTGCCCAACCCCAGGGCCGACCGCGCCGAATACCTGGACGGTTTCAAGTGCACCGAAACCGAGTACCAGTTGATCCGCTCGATGGCGGAGGACAGCCATCTCTTTCTCGTCAAGCAAGGCCAGCAGGCCGTCGTCGCGCAACTCGATCTCTCCGGCATGGACGACGAGCTCGCCATCCTGTCCGGCAACGCCAGGAACCTGCGTCATTTCGAGCAAGCGCAGGCATTGGCGCGCGATCGCGGCCCAAACGACTGGATCGCGCTATTCCATCGGCTTCGACGCGACGCGAATGCCGGTCTCGCCTGAAACCGCCATGGCCAGCTTGCCACGAATCCTGCTGATTGGCGCGCTTTCATGCCTGCTCGCCGGGCAAGCCGCCCAGGCGTCCGTGGGCGGGGCCGCGCGGCCTGCCGGCGACGCTAGCGTACGGATGCTGCGCGATGACCCGGCGCGGCGCGGCGTCTTGCTCGCCGCCTGCCGCGACGACCCCGGTCACCGGCGCGGTGAACCGGATTGTGTCAACGCCGAACGCGCCCAGGCGCTGCAGCAGTGGGAAGCGGCCGCCAGTGCCGGCCTGGAGGCCGCCTTCTCCCATTTTTCCAGGGCGCTGCGCAGCGCGGCGCCCCGGCGGATGGAGGCCGCGATCGTACGGCTGACGCGGGCGCTCCAGCCGCTGGCCTATACCATGGCGACGCTGCTGGTGTTGCTGACCGGCTACGCGCTGCTGGCGCGACGCCACCGTCCATTCGAATGGCATATCCGGCACGGCCTGCTGGCCGCGGTCGTGATCTCGCTGGCACTGTCTCCCGACCGCTACCTGTCCACCGTGGTGGCGGGCGTCCAGGATGTCGCGAGCTGGCTGAGCGGGCCCTGGATAGCGCCGGGCGGCGCGGCGGCGCGCGGCGGACTCGCGCAACTGGACCAGTTCGCCACCCAGGCCCAGGGCTGGGTCGCGCAACTGGCCGGCCAGGCCGCCAACGACGCCAACCCGGGCAGCGCCGTCAACTGGCTGCTCTGCGCCATGATCGTGGCCGTCAGCGCGGGAAGCTGGCTTTGCCTGGCGGCGGCCCTGCTGATCATGCCGGGCCTGATCGTCACGCTGCTGCTGTCGCTGGGGCCGCTCTTTCTCGTGCTGCTGCTGTTTCCCGCGCTGCAGCGCTGGACCAACGCCTGGCTCGGCGCGCTGGCCGGCGCGCTCGTCTTCATGGCGCTGGGCGCGCCGGCCGTCGGCCTGCTGTCCGATGCGCTGGCTGGCGCCTTGCCGGCCGGCCTGCCGCAGCGGTTCGCCACCGACCCGCTGCGCTCGGCCATGCTGGCGGCAACGCCATGCGCCACGGCGACACTCATGCTGCTGGCCCTGGTCCCGCTGGCAAGCAGCGTCAACGCGGGCCTGCGGCGCCGCCTGTGGCCCGACGCGGCCCATTATTGCGGGCTCGCGCAGACTCATCGACAGGCCGCCCCGCGCCATCACGCCCCCTCTCTGGCCGCGGCAGCCGCCGCGGGGCCGCACCAGGCCGGTACGTACGCAGCCGCGGCCACGCCGGCCCGCCCGGCCCCATCCTCCCCGGCGCACGCCTATCGGCAGTACGCCCTGGGCGGCGCGAGAAGGCCGCCGCCCAGGGTGCGACGCGACGACCGCCCTGCGCCGGCACCCGACCGACGGGTTCGTCCCCGCAAACCCAACCTGCCATGATCCACGCACACACCAACGCCAGGCTATTGCGCTGGGCCATCCTGGCCATCGCCCCCGTCGCGCTGACCGCCTGCGCCCCGGGTGGGCCGCCCGGCCTGCCATATCCCGACGGCAAGCCCCTGATTCCCATCAATACCGCCGGCCCCGAGCGAGAACCGTCATGCCAGACCCGCGCACCCTGACCCCTGGCGATGCGCACGACAGCCCGCATGCCGAGGCTGTCGTGGACTGGGAAGCATCCCGCCTGTACCGGCTGGCGCAGTCGGAACGCCGTGCGTGGACGGTGGCGTGGGCGGCGCTCGCCGTGGCCGTGCTGGCATTGATCGCCATCGCGACAATGCTTCCGCTCAAGACAACCATTCCGTACCTGATCGAGGTGGAAAAGAGCAGCGGCGCGGCCTCGGTCGTCACGCAATTCGAACCCGCCAGTCTCACGCCGGACACCTTGATGAACCAGTACTGGCTGACGCGCTATGTCTCGGCGCGCGAACGCTACGATTGGCACACGATCCAGCACGATTACGACTACGTGCGCCTGCTGTCCGCGCCAGCCGTCAGGCGCGATTACGAAGCCGGCTACGAGGCGCCCGATGCGCCGGACCGCAAGTACGGCGCTGGTACGACCTTGGCCGTGAAGATCCTCAGCGCCATCGACCATGGCAAGGGCGTGGGCACGGTGCGCTTTGTCCGGACGCGGCGCGACACGGGCGGGCAGAGCCCCGCCGAATCCTCGATATGGGTAGCGACCGTGGCGTTCGCCTACGATCAGCCGCGCGCGCTGACCCAGGCCCAGCGCTGGCTCAATCCGCTGGGCTTTACCGTCACCAGCTATCGTGTCGACGCGGAGGCCGGACAGCCATGACGGCGCGGGCGATGGTTATCGTCATGGCGGCCGCGGCGCTCCCGGCGCATGCGTTCCAGGTACCCACGCCGGGCGAGCAGGACGCCCGCATACAGACCGTGCAGTACCGTCCGGACGACGTGGTGCTGGTGCGCGCCTGGAACGGCTACGTGACGCGAGTGGTGTTCGGCGAGCAGGAAAAGATCATCGACGTCGCCGCGGGGTTCGCCGACGGCTGGCAGTTCAGCCCGGAAGGCAACGTGCTGTATATCAAGGCCAAATCCTTCCCCGCCCAGGGCTCGCCCGCGCAGGCGCCGGAGCCGGGATTGTGGAATACCAATCTGCTCGTCAAGACCGACCGCCGGCTCTACGACTTCGACCTGGTGCTTGCCAGCGCGGACGCGGCGACACCGCAGGCGCTGCAGCGCGCGCGCATGACCTATCGCCTGCAGTTCCGCTATCCGGCCGCGCCGCGGGCGGCATCCCGCGCCAGCTCCGTCAGCCCGGCCGTTTCCCCCGGCCCATTGAACTGGCGCTACGCCATGCAGGTGGGAAACGGGTCGGACGGCATCGCACCCATCGCTGCATACGACGACGGCCGGCATACCTGGCTCACGTTCAGACCGGGTCAGCCGTTTCCGGCCGTATTCGCGGTGGCGCCGGACGGAACGGAAACCCTGGTCAACCTGCATGTCGACAACCAATCACTGGTCATACACCGGGTAGCGCCGGTCCTGATGCTGCGATCCGGCGCCAGCGTCATCCGGATCGTCAACCAGGACGGCGATGCGTCCGCGTCCCCAGCCTTCGAATGCCATGCTGAACCGGCCCTCTAGTCCGGACGGCGGCCACGCGCACGCTTGGCCGCCGGACCCTGAAATCCCTGTTTTCGCCAATGGCGCGCATGCGCGCTGGCGTCCGCGACGCTGGATGTTCGCCCTTGCCGCCATGGTCCTGTCATGCCTGCTGGCAACGGGGATATGGCGCAGCCGCGCCGCCCCGCCGCGCGCCGCGCCACTGACCGTCGCGCCGGCAGGGCAGGCCCTGCCACCGGGGCGCATATTCCCGGTCCACCCACGCGAACCCGAGCCGGCGCCGCTTCCGGCAATGCCGGCGGCTCCCGACCCGGTCCCGCCGCAGCCGGAGCCGGAGCCGGAGCCGGCGCCGCCCGTCCCGCCCTCGCCAATCCGCGCGCCGTACGACTACGATCAACCGGCGCCGCGGCGCGACGGCGCGGCACTCAAGTCCGGCCCGGCCATGATGGTCGCCACGGCCGCGCGCCTTGGACAAACCGAGCAAGCGCGCATGGCGGACGACGGCGTGTCCGCGGATGCGGCCACCCTCATCGGCAGGAACGTCAGCCACGCAATCCATTCCGGGGACCGCGATTACCGGCTGCTGCCCGGCACGTTTATCGATTGCATCCTGCAGACCCAGATCGTCACCAACGTTCCGGGGCTGACGACCTGCATCGTGTCGCGGGATGTCTACAGCGCCAGCGGCAAGCGCGTCCTGGTGCCGCGTGGCACGACAGTGGTGGGCGAATACCGCGCCGACCTGGCGCAGGGGTCGCAACGCATCTACGTCACCTGGAACCGGCTGTTCATGCCATCCGGATTCACGATGGAGCTGGCATCGCCGGCCGTGGACGGAACGGGCGCCGCGGGACTGGCCGGCGTGGTGGACGACAAATTCGCGCAGCGTTTCGGCGGCGCCCTGCTGCTGAGCGTACTGGGCGATGCCGCCTCGTACATGCTGGCGCGCGCCACCGATGCGCGCCACGGCGTGAACGTGAACCTTACCGCCGCGGGAACGATGAACTCGCTGGCCGCCAGCGCCCTGAGCAACACGATCAACATCCCGCCCACGCTCTACAAGAACCATGGCGACCAGATCGGCATCCTGGTCGCCCGTCCATTGGATTTCTCCATACTCAGGAGGACGAATGAATGATGCCGCGCCGAGCCGGCAGGCATCGGTCGACTTTCACCTCGCGGCGCTGCGCCCCTGGCTGGACAGGCCGGACGTGGCGGAAATCTGTGTGAACCGCCCCGGGCATATCTGGTATGAAGACCAGGACGGCTGGAAGCGCGACGCGTCGGACGCGCTCACGCTCGATCACTTGCATGCCCTGGCTACCGCGACGGCCCGGTTCTGCGACCGCGACATCTGCCCGGAGCACCCCCTGCTGGCAGCCTCCCTGCCGGACGGCGAACGGGTACAGATCGTCATACCGCCGGCGTGCGAGCCCGGTACGCTGTCGCTGACCATCCGCAAGCCCGCCCGGCGCATCTGGCCGCTGGCGGAACTGTTGCGCGATGCGCACGAGCCGCCCATGGCCGCGGACGCCGGACAGGCGCCGCCGGACCCGTTGCGCGGCCTGTGGCGGTGCGGCGCGTGGAACGACTTCCTGCGCCAGGCCGTGCGCGCGAGCAAGGCCATACTCGTCGCCGGCCAGACGGGCACGGGCAAGACAACCCTGATGAACGCGCTGGGCGCGGAAATTCCGCCGCACGAGCGTATCGTCACGATCGAAGACGTGCGCGAACTGCGGCTGGACCCCGCCACCAACCATGTGCACCTGCTGTACGGCCACCCGACACACGGCACGCAGGCCTGCGTGTCGGCTTCCGAGCTGTTGCGCGCGGCGTTGCGCATGGCGCCCACGCGCATCCTGCTCTCGGAACTGCGCGGGGGAGAGGCGTTCGACTTCATCCAGGCATGCGCGTCCGGACACAGCGGCGGCATCAGCACCTGCCATGCCGCCAATGCCGCCATGGCATTGCAGCGGTTGACGCTGATGTGCATGCAGCACCCGAATTGCCAGGCGCTTCCCTATGCCGCGCTGCGCTCGCTGGTCGAATCCGTGGTCGATATCATCGTGGTGGTGGAGCGCCGAGCCGGGCAGGGGGCCCGGCGGCGGATCGCCGATATCTGGTATCGGGACGCCCTGCCGGCTCCATGAGCGGGCCATCTGCACGCTTCGCGATTTTCGTGCATAATTGCGCCCCTCTACCTTTTCCCCGATAGCTCAGTCGGTAGAGCGACGGACTGTTAATCCGCAGGTCGCTGGTTCGAGCCCAGCTCGGGGAGCCAGATTCCAGAAAGCCCGGTTCACGCGAACCGGGCTTTTTGCTGCGCGGACGCCGGCGCCCGTCAGGCCGCCCGGGCGCGCCAGCGCGCGAACACCAGCACGTTGCCCAGCATGACCAGCGCCAGGCCGCCCAGCGCCTGCGGCGTCCAGCGATAGCCCTCGACGAAAGTGGAGATGGTCAGCGCCACCACCGGGAACAGCACCGTGCAATAGGCCGCACGCGCCGGCCCCATGCGCCCGACCAGCGTCAGGTACGCGGTGAAACCGACGATGGAGCCCGGCACGGCCAGGAACAACAGGGCGCCCACATAGGTGGGCGAGGGGTCGAACGCGAACGGCACGCCGGCCGCCAGCGTGCCCGCCAGCAGGATCAGCGCGCCATAGGTCATGCTGTAGGCGTTGCCGGTCAGCGGCCGGATGCCGGCGCGCTGCTGGGCGGCCGACAGCATGTTGCCGGTGGAAAAGCACAGCGTGCCCAGCAGGGCCAGGCCCAGCCCCTTGAGCGTACCGGCCTCGGCGGCGTGGCCGGCCAGCTCGGGCCAGAACAGCAGCAGCAGGCCGGCCAGGCCACAGGCGCCTCCCAGCATGACGCGCGGCGCGATGGGCGTGCCGAACCACAGGCGCGCGTTCACCGCATTCCAGATCGTGGCGGCCGAGAACACGACCGAGACCAGGCCGCTGGGAATCCATTGCGTGGCCGCGTAGAAGCACAGGAAATTCAGGCAGAACAGGAACAGCCCCTGGCCCAGGCACAGCAGGTGGCCGCGCAGGTCCAGCTTCTGCAATTTGCGCAGCAGCGCCAGCGCCGCCATCATGATCAGCGCGGCCAGCGCGAAGCGGTAGAAGATGGAAACGGGGATGGCCACCACGCCAAGCTGCAGCTTGATGGCGATCCAGGTCGTGCCCCAGATGAGCACGGTGAGCAGGTACAGGGTCAGGTTCACGATAGTGGGCAGGACAGGACGCCGCCGGAGCGGACGGCGCCCGCAAGTATGCGCCAGGCGCGGCCGGCGCGATTGCCGGATCTTGCGCTTCTTTGCCGGGACGCGCGCCGGCGCCCGGACTATGGCGTAGCATAGGGCGCATGAGTCTCGCCGCATCCGATCCGGCCGGTTTTTCGGTCTTTCGCACCCTGGCAGGCGTCGGCACGGCGCGGCTGGAGCGCGCCGTCACGCTGGGCGATGGCGTGGCCGCGGCACAATGGCGCCGCGGCGGCCACGAAGTGGTCGACTACGACCATCCCGGCCATCACACCTTGTCCCTGTACCTGCATGGCGGCGAAAAGTCGTTCCGGGTCGGCAACGACGGCTATGGCGGCGCGGGCAAGTTCTGCGTCCTGCCCTCCGAGCACCGCTCGCGCTGGAACATGAACGACACGGTGCGGTTCCTGCACCTGTACATCGCGCCGCAGCGGCTGGCGCGCGAAGCGGTCTGGCGGCTGGACTGCGAACCGCGCGAACTGGCCTTGCGCGACCGCACCTATATCCAGGATCCGGCGCTGCGCCAGGCCTGCCGCGTCCTGCTGGACGCCGACTGGACCGATCCTTCGCAGCGCCTGGCCGCCAGCGCGGCCTCCGAGACCGTGCTGCACCATCTGCTGATCCAGGGCACCGGACGGCGCGCCGGCATGCCGGCGCGCGGCGGGCTGGCGCCGGCGGTGCGGCGGCGGGTGCGCGACTACATCGAGGCCCATCTGCACGAGCCGCTGACGCTGGAGCGGCTGGCCGCCCAGGCGGCCCTGTCCACCTACCATTTCGCCCGCATGTTCCATGTTTCGTTCGGCGTTCCGCCGCACCTCTGGGTGCAGGCCCGGCGGCTGGCGCGGGCCCGGGCCCTGCTGCGCGCCCCCGGCCAGGCGGGGCTGGACGCCGTGGCGCAGGCCAGCGGGTTCGGCAGCGCCAGCCACTTGAGCAGGGTGTTCCGCCAGGCCACCGCCGCCACCCCCGGCCAGTATCGGGCCAGCGCGCTGGCCCATTGAACCCCTGGCCCCCCGGACAGTCTAAAATACGGACATCGCCCGTAGGCGCGGCCCGCCGCGCCCACCCTGTCCGGGAGACGATATGCCTATTGCCACCTCTGCTTACGAACACGCCTATTCCGACCGGCGCTTCTGGCGCAAACTGCGCGGCCATGCCGCTGGCGCGGGCCGCCAGGCGCTCGAAAAGGCGCTGTGGCTGTACTTCGCCGTGCAAAACCCCGCCACCCCCAAGTGGGCGCGCCGCGTCATATACGGCGCGCTGGGCTACTTCGTGCTGCCGCTGGACGCCATCCCCGACCTGGCGCCGCTGGTGGGGTACACCGACGACCTCGGCGTCATGACCGCCGCGCTGGCCACGGTCGCCTTTGCCATCACCGACGATGTCAAGGCGCAGGCGCGCGGCAAACTCGATCAATGGCTGGGCCCCGCCGCCAATGACGCCGCCGGCAACGGGTAGCACGCACCGGTCGGCCGTCTGGCTGGCCGAAACCGTCCGCCTGCGCGAAGAACACTGGGGCCCCCTCGAAGACGCCGACGCCGTGCGCCAGGCGCGCCAGTTGGCGCCCGACTTCACGCTGCGCATCCTGGCGCGGGCCCAGGCGCTGGGCCGCCGCGAGGGCCTGCAGGATCTGCTGGTCCACTGGCGCCAGGGCGCCGCGCTGACTTTCGTGGTGCTGGCCGTCGCCGCCCTGCTGGCCGGCATCGGCGCCGCGCTGGGCGCGCTGGGCTCGGGTGCGCGGCCGGTCAACGTGCTGTGGGCGCTGGGTGCGCTGCTGGGTCTGCATGCGCTGACCTTCGTCCTGTGGCTGGCCAGCTTCGCATTGCGCCCCCGCGCGGCGGGGCTGGGCGGCATCTGGCTGTGGGCCACGCGCAAGCTGGCGCGCGGCCCCGACGCGGCCCTGATCCCGCAGGCGCTGCTCGATTTGCTGGCGCGCGCCGGCGCCCTGCGCTGGCTGCTCGGCGCTGTCAGCCACATCCTGTGGCTGGCCGCCTTGTGCGCGGCGCTGGCCACCTTGCTGATCGTGCTCTCGACCGCCAGCTACCGCTTCGTGTGGGCCACCACGCTGCTGCAGCCCGAGACCTTCGTGAGCCTGACCCAGGCGCTGGGCTGGCTGCCGGGCCAGTTGGGCTTCGCGCTGCCCGACGCCGCGCTGGTGCGCGCCAGCGACGGCGCGCAGGCCCTGCCCGCCACCGCGCAGGTGCAATGGTCGATCTGGCTGCTGGGCGCCCTGGTCTGCTATGGCATCGCGCCGCGCCTGCTGGCCGCGCTGTACTGCCTGGCCATGGCCGCGCGAGCCCTGCGCGGGCTGCGCCTGGACACCAGCCTGCCCGGCTATGCCGTCCTGCGCGACCGCCTGCTTCCGCCGGCTCAATCCACCGGCATCGACCGGCCAGCCGACCCCCTGCATGCGCCGCGCATGGTCGCCGCGCAGACGCTGCCCGACCTGGCCAACCGGCCTGTGCTGGCCGCCCTGGAGCTGGCGCCCGACCAGCCATGGCCGCCGGCCGGCCTGCCAGCCAGCGTATTCGACGCCGGCAACCTCGATACCCGCGAACAGCGCGGCGCCTTGCTCGACGCGCTGGCGCGCAGCGCGGCCTCACGCCTGCTGATCGCCTGCGACGCACGCCAGACGCCGGACCGCGGCACGCTGGCCCTGCTGGCCGAACTCTCCGACAAGGCCGCGCAGACTCGCGTATGGCTGCTGCATGCCGGCGCGGCCGGCGCCGAACAGGGACGCGGTTCGTTGTGGCAGGCGCGCCTGCTCGACGCCGGACTGCCCGAGGCAGCCATCCTGCGCGACGCCGACCATCCCTTGCAATGGCTGGAGGCCGCCCATGGCTGAGGCCGCGCTGCGCATCGCCGTCGTCGGCCACACCAACACCGGCAAGACTTCGCTGCTGCGCACGCTGACGCGCAATCCCGATTTCGGCGAAGTGGCGGATCAGCCCGGCACGACGCGCCACGTCGAAGGCGCGCGCCTGGCCATCGACAATGCGGCCTCGATCGAATGGTTCGACACGCCCGGCATGGAAGACAGCATCGCCTTGCTGGAATACCTCGAGCGCCTGCAGGCGCCCGGCGAGCGGCTCGACGGACCGGCGCGCGTGCGCCGCTTTCTCGAATCGCCCGAGGCGCACCGGCGTTTCGAGCAGGAAGCGCGCGTGCTGCGCAAACTGCTCGAATGCGACGCCGGCCTGTATGTCATCGATGCGCGCGACCCGGTGCTGGGCAAGCATCGCGACGAACTCGCCATCCTGGCATCGTGCGCGCGGCCGCTCCTGCCGGTGCTGAATTTCGTCAATGCGCCCGAGCACCGCGCCGGCCAATGGCGCGACGCCATGGCCCGCCTGGGCCTGCACGCGGTGCTGGAGTTCGACACGGTCGCACCGCCGCTGGATGGCGAGGCGCAACTCTATGCGCGGCTGGCGGCGCTGCTGGACCGTCACGCGGCGATGCTGCAACGCCTGGCCCAGGCGCTGGCGCTGCAGCGCGAACAACGCCGCCAGGCCGCCTGCGGCCTGGTCGCCGACCTGCTGGTCGACGTCGCGGCACTGCATGTGTCCAGCCCGGGCGACGAGGCCTCGCTGCAGGAAGCGGCCGCCGCGCTGCGCGAGCAGGTCCGGCGGCGCGAGCAGGCCTGCGTCGACGCCTTGCTGGCGCTGTACAACTTCCACCGCGACGACTACGACGGCGCCGAGCTGCCACTGCAGGGCGAACGCTGGGGCATGGACCTGTTCCACCCGCAGGCGCTCAAGGACATGGGCGTTCAGCTTGGCGTAGGCATGGCCGCCGGCGCCATGGCCGGCGCCGCGGTCGACCTGCTCAGCGCCGGCCTGAGCCTGGGCACCGGCATGCTGATCGGCGCGGCGGCCGGCGGCCTGTGGCAGGGCGTGGAACGGCTGGGCAAGCGCGTGGCGGGCAAGCTGCGCGGCTATCGCGAACTCAGCGTCGACGATCCCATCGTGCGCCTGCTGGCGGTACGCCAGCGCCAGCTGATCGAAGCCCTGGAGCGGCGCGGGCACGCGGCGCGCACGCCGGTGCGGCTGCAGCGGCCCGACGACCGCGCCTGGCAGAGCGGTCCGATGCCCGACGGCCTGAAAGAAGCGCGCAGCCGGCCGGAATGGTCCGCGCTGGGCGATCGCTACCAGGAAGACGAGCGCCGCAAGCGCGTCGTCGCGCAACTCGCGCGGCAACTGGCGCAAGCCGGCGACGCCTGATCCCCGCCGTCCGCGCCACGCCGGCGCGCTACCGGGTGATAACCCCAATCCAAAAAGATTGACGCTTAAACGATGGCGTCTATAAGATTCGACTACGCCGCGTAGGGCGGCCGCTGCATCGACACTCCCTGGGAGCTGGTCCATCGTGAAACCGAAGTCCCGCGTTCTGATGTGCCTGCTTGCTTTGCGTACCAGCGCCCGTCGCGCCGCGCCGCAATCTTCCCGCCGCCTTTCGCCTCACTAAGCAGTACGCCTTACCCCGGCCGCCTTACCCAACGACCGGGGCCCTGTCACTTCCGGCGCACACCGCGCGCCGCACACGGAGCACGAGGGCTATGCGTATTTCTCCATTCATCAAGCACACGGCACTGGCGCTGGCCATCGCCGCGGCCGGCCTGTCGGCCACGGCCAACGCCAAGACTTTCCGCTGGTCGTACCAGGGCGACGCGACGTCGATGGATCCAATGGCGTTGAACGAAACCTTCACGCTCGGCTTCCAGGGCAATATCTACGAGACGCTGGCCGGCTACGACGGCGAGCTGAAGCTGGTGCCGCTGCTGGCCGAAAGCTGGGAGAACACCGAACCGACCAAGTGGGTGTTCAAGCTGCGCAAGGGCGTCAA
This sequence comes from Bordetella genomosp. 6, assembly GCF_002119705.1. Classification (NCBI taxonomy): domain Bacteria; kingdom Pseudomonadati; phylum Pseudomonadota; class Betaproteobacteria; order Burkholderiales; family Alcaligenaceae; genus Bordetella; species Bordetella genomosp. 6. The sequence continues at coordinate 94,992 of NZ_CP021107.1, read as the reverse complement.
GTTCCACGACGGCTCGCCGTTCACCGCCGACGACGTGATCTTCTCGTGGAAGCGCAGCCTGACGCCGGGCTCCGACATGAAGGGCTACGGCGCCAAGGCCTCCGAGATCCGCAAGATCGACGACCACACCATCGAGGTCATCACGGCCACGCCCAACCCCATCCTGCCGCGCGAATGGGTGTTCCTGTACATCATGAGCAAGTCGTGGTCGGAAAAGAACAAGACCACCGAGGCCACCAACGTCAAGGGCGACAACCAGGGCAATTACGCCAACCTGCACACCAACGGCACCGGCCCCTTCATGGTCACCGAGCGCCAGCCCGATGTGAAGACGGTCCTCAAGCGCTTCGACGGCTACTGGGACAAGAACATCAAGACCAATATCGACGAGGTGATCTTCCAGCCCATCTCGCAGGAAGCCACGCGCGTGGCGGCCCTGATCTCCGGCGAGATGGACCTGGTGCAGCCGGTTCCCGTGCAGGACTGGAAGCGCCTGGACGATGCGCCGGGGGTCAAGCCGCTGACCGCGCCCGAGGCGCGCGCCATTTTCATCGGCATGGACCAGGCGCGCGACGAACTGCTGTTCTCCGACATCAAGGGCAAGAATCCGTTCAAGGATGCCCGCGTGCGCGAGGCGGTGGTGCTGGCGGTCGATACCAAGGCCATCAACGACAAGATCATGCGCGGCGCGGCCAAGCCGCTGGGCTCGCTGATCGCCACCGCCATCAACGGCTATGACGACTCGTTCGGCGCACCCATCAAGCCGGATGTCGAGCGCGCCAAGAAGCTGCTGGCCGAGGCGGGCTATCCCAAGGGCTTCACGGTGACGCTGGATTGCCCCAACGACCGCTACGTCAACGACGAGAAGGTCTGCCAGGCGGTGGCCGGCATGCTGGCGCGCGTGGGCATCAAGATCAACCTGCTGGCGCAGACCAAGTCGAAGTACTTCGGCAAGATCCTGCTGCAGGCGGGCAACCAGACCAGCATGTACATGCTGGGCTGGACGCCAAGCTCGATCGACGCGCACAACGCGCTGCTCAACCTGGCGGCCTGCCGCGACGCCAAGACGGCCGCGGGGCAATTCAACCTGGGCGGCTATTGCAACAAGAAGGTCGACGAGCTGACCGCGCAGATCGGCGTGGAGACGGACCAGGCCAAGCGCGATGCCATGATCAAGGAAGCCTTCGAGATCGTGCGCAAGGAATACGGCTACCTGCCGCTGCACCAGCAGCCGATGTCCTGGGGCGTGAAAGACAACATCAAGCTGATCCAGCGCGCCGACGACGTGCTGGACCTGCGCAACGTCGTGATGCCATAACGTGAGGACCGGCGCGGGCCATGACGGTCCGCGCCATGGGCGACCCGCGCCGTACACGCCAAACCAGGGCACCCGATATGCTTGCTTTCATAGCGCGACGACTTTTTCAGTCGCTGCTGGTCATGCTGACCGTGGCATTGATCGCCTTTTCGATGTTCCGCTATGTGGGCGATCCGATCGCCAGCATGGTCGGGCAGGACACCACGCCGCAACAGCGCGCGCAGCTGCGCGTCGACCTCGGGCTGGACGATCCCTTCGTCGTGCAGTTCGCGCGCTTCGTCGGCAATGCCGTGCGCGGCGATTTCGGCGTTTCATATCGCCAGCGCCGCCCGGTCGCGGAACTGCTGGAGGAGCGCCTTCCCGCCACGCTCGAACTGTCGTTCGTCTCGGCGCTGATGGCGCTGGTGTTCGGCATTCCCATGGGCATCTACACGGCGCTGCGGCGCCACGGCGTGCTGTCCAAGACGTTCATGGCGCTGTCGCTGGCCGGCATCTCCCTGCCCACCTTCCTGATCGGCATCCTGCTGATACTGGTGTTCGGCGTGCAATTGCGCTGGCTGCCCAGCTTCGGGCGCGGCGAGGTCATCTCGCTCGGATGGTGGTCCACCGGGTTGCTCACGCGCTCGGGCCTGGCGGCGCTGATCATGCCGGCCATCACGCTGGCGCTGTTCCAGATGACGCTCATCATGCGGCTGGTGCGCGCCGAGATGCTGGAGGTGCTGCGCACCGATTTCATCAAGTTCGCGCGCGCCCGCGGCCTGCCCGAGCGGCTGATCAACTTCCGCCACGCGCTGAAGAACACGCTGGTTCCGGTGATCACCATCACCGGCCTGCAGCTGGGCTCCATCATCGCTTTCGCCATCATCACCGAAACGGTCTTCCAATGGCCGGGCATGGGCCTGCTGTTCATCCAGGCCATCAGCATGGTGGACATCCCGGTCATGGCCGCCTACCTGGTGCTCATCGCCTTTTTCTTCGTCGTCATCAACCTGATCGTCGATATGCTTTATTTCGCCGTAGATCCGCGCCTGCGCGTGCAAAGCAAATGAAGGAAGCGCCATGATCGCCCGCCTCGCTCCCTATTTCGCCCGCGCCAGCGACAGCGATATCTGGCACAGCTTCAAGCGCTCGCCCGGCGCCATCATCTCGGCCGTCGTCACGCTGGTCATCGTGCTGGGCGCGCTGGCCGCGCCCATCGTGGCGCCGCACAACCCGTTCGACCTGGCGTCGCTGAACATCATGGACGCCAACACGCCGCCGGCCTGGGAAGCGGACGGCAACGGCGCCTTCGTGCTGGGCACCGACGACCAGGGCCGCGATATCCTGTCGGCCATCCTGTACGGCTCGCGCGTCTCGCTGCTGGTGGGCTTTGCCTCGGTGCTGTTCGCCATGGTCCTGGGCGTCACGCTCGGGCTGATCAGCGGCTATGCGGGCGGACGGGTCGACAGCATCATCATGCGCATCGCCGACGTGCAGCTCTCGTTTCCCGCCATCCTGGTGGCGCTGCTGATCGACGGCGTGGCGCGCGGCCTGCTGCCGCGCGACATGCACGACCAGCTGGCGCTGTACGTCCTGATCTTCGCCATCGGCATTTCGGGCTGGGTGCAGTACGCGCGCACGGTGCGCGGCTCGACGCTGGTCGAGCGCAACAAGGAATACGTGCAGGCCGCGCGCCTGATCGGCATCGGCCCCTTCACCATCCTGCGTCGCCACATCCTGCCCAATGTCATGGGCCCGGTGCTGGTGATCGCCACCATACACCTGGCCATCGCCATCATCACCGAAGCCACGCTGTCGTTTCTCGGCGTGGGCGTGCCGCCCACCGCGCCGTCGCTGGGCACGCTGATACGCATCGGCAACAGCTACCTGTTCTCGGGCATGTGGTGGATTTCGATCTTCCCGGGCATCGCGCTGGTGGCGCTGGTGCTGTCGGTCAACCTGCTGGGCGACTGGCTGCGCGACGCCCTCAACCCCAAGCTGCGCTGAGACGCTCATGGCATTGTTGGACATCGACAGCATACGCATCGAATTCCCGAGCCGGCGCGGCACGCTGGTCGCCGTCGACGGCGTCTCGCTGTCGCTGGAGAAAGGCGAGATCCTCGGCGTGGTGGGCGAGTCCGGCGCCGGCAAATCGACCATCGGCAACGCCGTCATCGGCCTGCTGGAAGCGCCCGGCCGGCTGGCCGGCGGCGAAGTGCTGCTGGAAGGGCGCCGCATCGACACCTTGAGCAACGCCGAACAGCGCAAGGTGCGCGGGCGCCGCATCGGCATGATCTTCCAGGATCCGCTGACCTCGCTCGACCCCTTGCAGACGGTGGAAAGCCAGCTGGTGGAAACCATGCAGGTGCACCTGGACCTGAACCACGAACAGGCGCGCAAGCGCGCCGTCGATCTGCTGCGCCAGGTCGGCATCGACGAACCGGAACTACGGGTCAAGCAGTATCCGCACCAGTTCTCGGGCGGCATGCGGCAGCGGGTGGTGATCGCCCTGGCGCTGTCTTGCGGGCCTGAGGTCATCATCGCCGATGAACCGACCACCGCGCTGGACGTGTCGATCCAGGCGCAGATCCTCGACCTGCTGCGCAAGCTGTGCAGGGAGAAGCAGGTCGGCATGATCATCATCACGCACGACATGGGCGTGATCGCCGACGTCACCGACCGCGTGGCCGTGCTGTACCGCGGCAAGCTGGTCGAACAGGGACCCACCGCCAAGATACTCGGCAACCCCGACCACCCCTACACGCGCAGCCTGATTTCCGCCGTACCGCGCCCTGACATCAAGCTGCGGCGCTTTCCCGTGGTGACCTACATCGAGGACGTCAAGCGCCCGACCGTGGAGCTGGACATCGCCACCCACTGGCTGGGCCAGCGGCGCGAGTTCGCCCGGCGCGCCGAGGGGCCGCTGGTGCAAGTGGAGGACCTGGGCATGCGCTTCGTGCTGCGCAACGCCTTCCTGGCGCGCAACCGGCGCACGCTGGACGCGGTCAAGCAGGTCGACCTGTCCATCAACGAAGGCGAGGTGTTCGGGCTGGTGGGGGAGTCGGGTTCGGGCAAATCCACCGTGGCCCGCCTGATCGCCGGACTGTACACGCCCACGAGCGGGCGCGTGCTCTTCAACGGCGTCGACCTGACCGGCCTGAAGGACGAGAAGCGGATGAACGCGTTCAGGCGCCAGATCCAGATGGTGTTCCAGGATCCCTACTCATCGCTCAACCCGCGCATGCGGGTACAGGAAATCGTGGCCGAACCGATCCGCTTTCACCGCCTGGCCGAAGGCGAGGCGCAAACCCGCCGCGTGGTGGCCGACCTGCTCGACGTGGTCGGCCTGGGCGCCTCCGCCGCGCAGCGCTATCCGCACGAATTCTCCGGCGGGCAGCGCCAGCGCATCTGCATCGCGCGCGCGCTGGCCACCCGGCCGCGCTTCCTGATCTGCGACGAGCCGACCTCGGCGCTGGACGTGTCGATCCAGGCGCAGATCCTGAATCTGCTCAAGGATCTGCAGGAACAGCTGGGGCTGACCATGCTTTTCATCAGCCATGACTTGCCGGTCATTCGCCAGATGTGCGACCGGGTTGGCGTCATGCTGCATGGCGAACTGCTGGAAACGGCGGCCACCGAGACGCTGTTCACGCATCCGCTGCACGATTACACCCGCCACCTGCTCAGCCTGATGCCCCGGCTGCAGTCGCTGCAGCCGGTGCCGGCGGCCGGGTAGGCCGGCCTACCAGCGGCCCGAGGCGCCGCCTCCGCCGCTACGTCCGCCGCCGCCGCCACGGAAGCCGCCGAACCCGCCGCTGCCCGAGCCGCCGCGCGAACCGCCGCGCCAGCCGCCGAAGCCGCCCCCGCCGCTGCCCCCGCCGCCACCGCCGCCGCCGCTGGGCAAGGCCTTGATGATGACCTTGATGCCCAGCACCAGCAGGGCCATCACCAGGCCGGCGGAAATGCTCTGCATGTAGATCCCCGCGACCACGCCGGCCAGCGCCGCCGCGATCAGCGTCGGCAGGATGAGCACCACCACCAGCGCCGCGATACCGTTCTCGCCCAGCCAGCCGCGTATGCCTGCCAGCCGCGAGCCCTCGTCGCGCCCGCCGGCAGCGGGTGGCGGCAACTCCTCGCCTTCGATGCGCCGCTCGAGCGCCGTGACGCCGGCCTGCACCGCGCCGGGCCAGTCGCCGGCGCGCAGGCGCGGCACGATGTGTTCGTTGATGATGCGGCCGGCCGCGGAATCCGGAATCGCACCCTCCAGGCCATAGCCCACCTCGATACGCAGCGCGCGGTCGTCGCTGGCCATCAGCAGGAGCACGCCGTCATCCACTTTGTCGCGGCCTATCTTCCACTTCTCGAAGGCGCGCGTGGCGTACTGCTCGATGGTTTCCGGGGCGGTGCTCGGCACGATCAGCACCGCCACCTGCGCGCCCTTGCGCTGTTCCAGCGCCGCCAGCTGGGCCTCCAGCCGTTGGCGCTGCGCCGCGTCCAGCACGCCCGACTGGTCGACGACGCGGGCGCCGAACTCCGGCACGGGCGCCAGCTGCTGCGCCTGCGCCAGCAGCGCCCAGGCCGCCAGCCACGTGCCCAGCCACAGCGTCCCGAAGACGCGCCAGGCGTTACCGGGCCGGATGCGGAGCACCGCCGCCCTCGTTGCTGAATTTCACCTCCGGCGCGCGGGTGATCTCGGCCTCGTTGTCTACGCCGAAATTGGCCTTGGGCGCATAGCCGAAAACCTTGGCCGTGATCACTTCGGGGAACTGCCGCACCAGCACGTTATAGGCCTGCACCGAGCGCACATAGCGCTCGCGCTCGACCGCCAGCCGGTTCTCGGTGCCGGCCAGCTCGGTCTGCAGGTCGCGGAACAGGCCCTCGGCCTTGAGCTGCGGGTAGTTCTCGGTCACCACCAGCAGCCGCGACAGGGCCGAGGACAGTTCGCCCTGCGCCTGCTGGAAGCGCTGCACCGCGGCCGGATCGTCGAGCTGGTCGGCCGTCAGCTGCACGCGGCCCACCTTGGCGCGCGCCTCGGTCACTTCGACCAGCACCTGGCGTTCGTGCGTCATGTAGGCATCCACCACCTTGACCAGCCGCGGCACCAGGTCGGCGCGGCGCTGGTACTGGTTGAGCACCTGCGACCAGGACGCCTTGACCTGCTCGTCGGCGGCCTGGATGGCGTTGTATCCGCAGCCCGACAGCAATGTGGTCATCAGCGCCAGCAGGCCGGCGCCCAGCCAACGGGTAATCGTCATGGCATGTCTTCCTGTAACAATGGGTCGCCGGCATTACAACAGGTCAGGGCCTGCTTGCCTATGACTGGGCGCGGCCGAGCTGTTACAGGTTATGGCTAAACAGGCTGCCTCCCGGGGGCCGGCATGGGATACAATGATTCTCCGTGTGCATAGCCAATCGGCACACGTCTGCTGGCGCTTTCACCGCCATGCCCGTGCAAACGGGTTTCCTGTATCTCCTCACATTCGTCCGCCTGGATTGGAGTCTCTCAACTTTGAGCGACAGGCTGCCGCTGGAGTTGTTTTGACTACCTCTATTTCCTTTGCCGACCTCGGGCTGGCCGATTCCCTGTTGCGCGCGATCGCCGATACCGGCTATACGGCGCCCACCCCCATCCAGGCGCAGGCCATCCCGCTGGTGCTGCAGGGCGGCGACCTGCTGGCCGCCGCGCAAACCGGCACCGGCAAGACCGCGGGATTCACCCTGCCCATCCTGCACCGGCTGATGCAGGCCAAGCCCGCCGCGCGCAAGCCCGGCCGCCCGCGCTGCCTGATCCTCACCCCCACCCGCGAGCTTACCGCCCAGGTGGCCGAATCGGTGCAGACCTACGGCAAGTACGCCAGCCTGAGCTCCATGGTGATGTTCGGCGGCGTCAACATCAACCCGCAGATCAGCGCCCTGAAAAAGCCGCTCGACATCCTGGTGGCCACGCCCGGCCGGCTGCTCGACCATGCCGGCCAGAAAACGGTGGACCTCTCCGGCGTTGAAATCCTGGTGCTGGACGAAGCCGACCGCATGCTGGACATGGGCTTCATCCGCGACATCCGCAAAGTGCTGGCGCTGCTGCCCAAGCAACGCCAGAACCTGCTGTTCTCGGCCACCTTCTCCGACGAAATCCGCTCGCTGGCGCGCGGCGTGCTCAACGATCCGGGCGAAGTCTCGGTCACGCCGCGCAACACCGCCACCGAACTGGTCACCCAGACGGTGCACCTGGTCGAACAGCACCACAAGCGCGACCTCGTCAGCCACCTGATCCGCGAAAGCGGCTGGCACCAGGTGCTGGTGTTCACCCGCACCAAGCACGGCGCGAACCGGCTGGCCGAGAAGCTGGTCAAGGACGGCCTGAGCGCGGCCGCCATCCATGGCAACAAGAGCCAGTCGGCGCGTACCCGCGCCCTGTCGGGCTTCAAGGACGGCAGCGTGGCCGTGCTGGTCGCCACCGACATCGCCGCGCGCGGCCTGGACATCGACCAGCTGCCCCAAGTGGTCAACTTCGAACTGCCCAATGTCCCCGAGGACTACGTGCACCGCATCGGCCGCACCGGTCGTGCCGGCGCCACCGGCGCGGCGGTCTCGCTGGTGGACGATAGCGAAATCAAGCTGCTCAAGGCCATCGAGCGCCTGATCAAGAAACCCATCGAACGCCGTGCCGTCGACGGCTGGACGCCGCCGGCCGGCGGCCCGACCGCCGAGGACCGCGCCGATCGCGAGCGCGAGATGCGCGACGACGATCGCGGCCGCGGCCGCCGCGGTGGCCGTGGCGGCGATCGCGGCCAGCGCGCGGGCGGCGACAACCGCGCGCCGCAGGCGCGCGACGGCCAGCGCCGCGCCACGGGCGCCCATCCGCAAGGCAGCGCGCCGCGCAACGCCGCCGGTCCGCGCACCGACGCCAAGCGCAACGACGGCGGCCGCTCCCAGGGGCGCCCCCACGGCGAAGCGGGCGCGGCCCGCGCGCCGGCCCCGGCGCGCAACCGGCCCGCCGGCAATGGCACGCGCGGCGTGTTGCTGGGCAAGTAATCCCTTTCACGCGGCATCGACAGGAGCCAGCGCATGACGCTCTCGACGTGGTTGACCTTTTTCGTCGCATCGTGGGCGATCTCGTTCTCGCCCGGGGCGGGCGCCATCTCGGCCATGTCCTCGGGCCTGAAGTACGGGTTCGCGCGCGGCTACTGGAACACGGCCGGGCTGATCCTCGGCATCCTGTTCCAGTTCCTGATCGTCGCCGTCGGGCTGGGCGCGGTGCTGGCCACCTCCGAGCTGGCCTTCACGATCGTCAAGTACGCCGGCGTGGTCTACCTGATCTACCTGGGCATGCGCCAGATCCGCACCGACGCCGCGCCGGTAACGGTCGATGCCGGCGATCCGCATCGCGCCTCGATCCGCGAGCTGGTGGGCCGTGGCTTCCTGATCAACACCATGAACCCCAAGGGCACCGTGTTCCTGCTGGCGGTCGTGCCGCAATTCGTCGATCCCGCGCAGCCGCTGACCCAGCAATACCTGGCGCTGGCCGGGACGCTGGCCTTCACCGACCTGGTGGCCATGGGCGTGTATACGCTGCTGGCCGCCAAGGTGCTGCGGATGTTGCGCAAGGCGCACCACATCCGCTGGATGAACCGCGTCTTCGGTTCGCTGTTCATCCTGGCCGGCGTATTCCTGGCTACATTCCGTCGCCACTCGTAAAGACACCCCGCTGGCGCGCCCGCGGCGCGCCAGTACAATCCACCCGCCATGAACATTCCCCAAGAAGTCGCGCGGCGACGCACCTTCGCCATCATTTCCCACCCGGACGCCGGTAAAACGACGCTGACCGAAAAACTGCTGCTGTTCGCGGGAGCGATCCAGATCGCCGGCAGCGTGAAGGCGCGCAAGGCCTCGCGCCACGCATCGTCGGACTGGATGGAAATCGAGAAGCAGCGCGGCATCTCGGTGGCATCGTCGGTCATGCAGATGGAGTACCGCGACTGCGTCATCAACCTGCTCGACACCCCGGGGCACCAGGACTTCTCGGAAGACACCTACCGGGTGCTGACGGCGGTGGATGCCGCGCTGATGGTCATCGACGCCGCCAACGGCGTCGAACCGCAGACGATCCGCCTGCTGCAGGTCTGCCGCGCACGCAACACGCCCATCATCACCTTCATCAACAAACTCGACCGCGAAGTCCGCGAGCCGCTCGAGCTGCTGTCGGAAATCGAAGGCCACCTCGGCATGGACACCGTGCCGTTCTCGTGGCCGGTGGGCATGGGCAAGGCGTTTGGCGGCGTGTTCGACATCCGGCGCAACCGCATGCGCATTTTCCGCGCCGGGCAGGAGCGCCGTGGCGAGGACGACGAATTCATCGACGGCCTGGACAACCCCGAGATCCCGCGCCGCTTCGGCGCCGCCTTCGCGCAGGCCAGCGGCGAGATCGAGCTGATCAACGAAGCCGCGCCGGCCTTCGACCGCGAGGCCTTCCTGGCCGGCAAGCAAACGCCCGTATTCTTCGGCTCGGCCATCAACAACTTCGGCGTGCAGGAAGTCCTGGACGCGCTGGTCGACCAGGCGCCGGCCCCCGGTCCGCGCCAGGCGCTGGAACGCGAAGTCCGCCCCGAGGAGCCCAAGTTCACCGGCGTGGTCTTCAAGGTGCAGGCCAACATGGATCCGGCGCACCGCGACCGTGTGGCCTTCGTGCGCGTGAGCTCGGGCCGTTTCGAACGTGGCATGCGCCTGAAGGTCGCGCGCACCGGCAAGGAAATGCGGCCCAACAACGTGGTGTCGTTCCTGTCGCAGCGCCGCGAGCTGCTCGACGAGGCCTATGCCGGCGACGTCATCGGCATCCCCAACCACGGCGTGCTGCAGCTGGGCGACGTGCTGACCGAAGGCGAGAGCCTGCGCTTTACCGGACTGCCGTTCTTCGCCCCGGAACTGTTCCAGGCGGTGGAAGTCAAAGATCCTTTGCGTACCAAGCAATTGCGCGTGGGCCTGACGCAGCTGGGCGAGGAGGGCGCCATCCAGGTGTTCCGCCCCGAGGCCGCCGGCGGCGCGCTGCTGCTGGGCGCGGTGGGCCAGCTGCAGTTCGAAGTGGTCGCGCACCGGCTCAAGACCGAGTACGGCGTGGACGCCCGGATGATGCCTTCGCGCTACACCAGTGCGCGCTGGATCACCTCCGACGACCCGCGCGCGCTGCGCAAGTTCATGGATGCCAATGCAGCCCATATCGCCTATGATGTGGTCGATGCGGCGGCGTTCCTTATCACTTCGCCCGCGCAGTTGCGCGTGGCCGAAGACCTGTATCCGAATGTGAAATTCCACGCCTTGCGCGAGCATGGCGGCAAAGTCTTCGGAGACAAGGCGTAAGCCGGGTCGGAGACCGCACGGCAGATGAGGGTAGCAATGTCTTGGCGTTTATTGATCGCAACGCTTCTGGTCGCCCTGGGCGCAGCCGCCTGGGGCGGTATTCAACTGGGTGACTGGCTGGTGGCGCATGCCCCGCAGGCCGCGCCCGCGCCTGGCCAGGAAGGCGACGCATCGCAGCAACCCGTTCTCGACGCCAATGGCCGGCCCTATGTCGCGCAGCCTCCCCAGCCGCGCGTCGACGGCACGCTGGGCGTGCCGGACCAGCCCGCCAGCCGCGACTGGGCGGTGAACACCGTCTCGCTGTTCGACACCGCCAGCGACCCAGCGGTACAGATCTCCCGCGACAGCATCACCATGGACCGCGCGCGCGAGATCGCCGCCAATTCCGATGTGCCGCTGCCTTCGGGCAACTCCGACGTCACCACGCTGGACCTGCAGGCGCTGGGCGGCCAGGCGCCGATCGTGCCGCAGGAAGCCATCCCCTCGTCCGGCATGCAGCAGAACCCCGCGGCGGTCGCGCAGGTCGCGCCGCAAACCAACCGCGCCGGCGGCGGCAACTGGCAGGACGCGCTGCGCCGCGAACTGGCCCACTGCGCCACGCAGGGCTTCTTCGAGCGCCCCAGTTGTTCCTGGGCGGCACGCAACAAGTACTGCGCGCCCAACCGCGCATGGGGCACCATGGCCGAGTGCCCGCGCCGTCCCGATTGACCGCACGCTGCCGGCCGCAATGCAAAGGGCGCACCATACGGTGCGCCCTTTTTCATGCCATGGCCGCCGAGGCGGCCACGATGCTTCAGCCGTCGACTTCCATCTGGCTTTGCAGGTAGTTCTGCAGTCCCACCTGGTCGACCAGGCCGATTTGCGTTTCGAGGTAATCGATATGCTCTTCGGTGTCGTCCAGGATGTCCTGGAACAGATCGCGCGACACGTAGTCGCGCACCGACTCACAGTGCGCGATGGCTTCCTTGACGGTCGCCTGCGCGGCCTGTTCCAGCTTCAGGTCACAGGCCAGCAGTTCCGGCACGTCCTCGCCGATCAGCAGCTTGTGCAGGTCTTGCAGGTTGGGCAGGCCGTCGAGCATGAAAATGCGTTCGATGAGACGGTCGGCGTGCTTCATCTCGCCGATGGACTCTTCATACTCATGCTTGCCCAGTTTGTTGAAGCCCCAGTGGCGCAGCATGCGGGCATGCAGGAAATATTGGTTGATTGCCGTCAGTTCGTTGGTGAGTTGCTTGTTGAGGAACTGGATGACGGTTTTATCGCCTTTCATGATGTACTCCTGGCAGACAGGCGCGTAAAGCTGGCGCGCAGTGACGCGCATGCGCCCAGCACATGCGCAACCCCGGCAGACTAACATCGCTTGCGCCTTGACTGCTAGCCCAAGGGCGCATTTGATGAACAGCGATGCAAGCGCAATCTGAAAGCGTCAAGACAATGAGAATGAGTATGCGTATTCGACAGGCCGCATGCGCGCGCCATGCCTGATGCGGCTTGCGGCGCCATGCGCGCCGTCAATTGCGGCGCGGCGCGCGCGGCAGGGCCGCACGAATGCGATGTGCACGCATGGCGCCCGCGCCCCTGGGCGCGCCGTTGGTGCGCGGCAACAAATCAGGCCGTGCCGCGCTCCCGGCGTGTCGCAAGCCAGATCCCCAGTGCAATCGGCACGATGCCCAGCAGGTCCAGGCGCGAGACCGGCTCGCCCAGCAAGGCCCAGCCGAACAGCAGGCCCAGGGGCGGCATCAGGAAATGCAGGGCGCTGGCCGACGTGGCGCTGGCGCGGCCGAGGATCAGGAACCACAGGTAATAGCCGCCCATCGATACCGCCACGACCATGTAGGCCATGCTGCCGACCAGGCTCGCGGTCAGGCGCACATCCGCCGCGCTCTCCAGGCTCAGCGCCACCGGCAGCAGCGCCAGCCCGCCCGCCAGCGACTGCACGCCGGTTGCCGTCCACAGGCCGGCGGCCGGCGCCAGGCGCTTGTACAGCAGCGTACCGGCGACCAGCGCGAGCAGCGCGCCGCCGGCCAGCAGGGTGCCGTGCAGGTCTTCATGCATGCCGGACAGGCGCGAGCGCAACACCAGCGCCACGCCCGCCAGCCCCAGGCACAGGCCCGCCAGCTTGCGCCAGGTAAGCCGCTCGCCCAGCACCGGTGCGGCGAGAATGCCGATGAGCAAGGGGTTGGTGCTGATGAGCACCGCCATGAAGGCCGATGACACCGTGGTCAGGCCGGTCCAGCTCAGCCCCAGGTAGAGCGCATTGTTCAGCACGCCCAGCAGCGCCAGCATGGCCAGCTCGCGCGGCGCCGGCAGGCGCCACCCCGCGCCCAGGCGGGCCACCGCCAGCAGCAGCACGCCGGCAAGCAGGAAACGCGCGCTCAACAACACCAGCGGCGGGCCATCGTGCACGGCGATCTTGGCCGCGGCAAAGGCCGAACTCCACAACAGGCAGAACATGGCGATGGCAGCCCAGGGCGCAGCCGCGCGGTCCGGCGCGCCACGCCAGGCGCGCGCCGCTACCGCGGCCGATGTGGTCTTCATGATGGCTTCCCGTTGCCGGCCGCCGGCGGCGACCCAAGCCTGCATTCTGCGAGCCGCCTGACTCATTGACAAATTCTTTATTCGGATCAAAAGTATTTGAAAAACCGATGCATCTGCCGGAGCGAACCGCCATGGACCTGGACCTGCTGCACAGCTTTGTTTCCGTCGTCGACGCCGGCGGCTTCACGCGCGCCGGCGAACGCGTGCACCGCACCCAATCGACCGTCAGCCAGCAGATCCGCAAGCTGGAAGAGGGGCTGGGATGTGCGCTGTTCATACGCGAAGGGCGCGGCGTGCGGCTGACCGAGGACGGCGAACGGCTGCTGGGCTATGCGCGGCGCATGCTGGCGCTTTCGAACGAAATCCGCGAAGTGGTCAGCGGCGAGCGGCGGCTGGAGATCGTGCGGCTGGGCCTGCCCGACGACCTGGCGGTCACCCGGCTGACACACATGGTGGCCGACTTCGCCCGTCGGCACCCGCAAGTGCGGTTGTCGATGCGCTGCGATCTGAGCGCCAACCTGCACCGGGCCCAGGCTCGCGGCGAGCTGGACCTGGTCCTGCTCAAGCGCGAACCCGGCGCCGGCCCGAGTCTGGCGGCCTGGCCCGAGCGCCTGCACTGGATGTGCGCCGCCGGCAGCCCCGCCACGCTGCCCGACCCCATTGCCCTGGTCGCCTTTCCACAGGGCTGCCAGTACCGCAACCGCGCCATCCATGCGCTGGAGAGCGCCGGCCGGCGCTGGCGCATCGCATACGAAAGCCCCAACCTGTCGGGACTGCAGGCGGCGGTGGAGGGCGGATTGGGCGTGGCCTTGCTGGAACAACGCTGCCAGACGCCCGCGATGGCGCGCTGCGACGCCTTGCTGCCGCGTCCGGCGCCCAGCGAGCTGGCGCTGTGCATGAGCGATACGGGATCGCGGGCGGTGCACGAACTGGCCCGCCTGATCATGGACTTCTGTGGGGACGATAAATTGCGCCAGGCGGCATGAGCCGGCTGGCGCAAGACGCCGCGTCGCTCAGGCGACGGCGACGAGGGGAATCGGAAAGCCGTTGGCCGCCGGTTGGGGGGTGCCCACGGGCTCGAGCGCCGCGGGCGGATTGACCGGAACGGCGACCGAGCGCACTTCGCACACGCTCGAGGCCCGCCCGCCGGGCAGGTACTCGGTGGCGGTTGCCGCGCAGCAGCCGCAGCACGTGGCCACGCCCAGCTCGAACTGGAGATCGCCCAGCGTAGCCGCGCCCGCGTCCACGCAGGCGCGGACTTGGCGTTCGGTAACGGCATTACATATGCAAATGTACATGAGAACAATTATCGGCAATTATTCTGTCACGCGCAAGCCATCCTGAGCGGCAAATTTGCAACGAATCCCGCAGCTAACTGCTTGAAATCAGGGACGAATTAGGAAACGCCCTAACGACCCGCCGCATGGGCCTTGCGTAGCGTCGCTGGCGCAATCCGCAGCGCCTCGCGGTACTTGGCCACCGTGCGGCGGGCAATGACGATGCCCTGGTCGGCCAGGCGCTGCATGATCTGGCTGTCCGACAGGGGCTTGGCGCGATCCTCGTCGGCCACCAGCTGGCGGATCACCGCCTGCACCGCGGTGGCCGAGGTGGCGTCGCCGCCGTCGGTGGACACGCCCGCGCCGAAGAAGCGCTTCAGCTCCAGCGTGCCAAACGGTGTGAGCATGTACTTCTGCGTCGTGGCCCGCGAAATGGTCGATTCGTGCAGATCCAGTTCGCCGGCGATGTCCTTGAGGATCAGCGGCCGCATGGCCGCCGGCCCCTGGCTGAAGAACGCCTGCTGATGCGCCACGATCGCCTGCGAGACGCGCAGGATGGTGTCGAAGCGCTGCTCCACGTTGCGTATCATCCAGCGCGCCTGTTGCAACTGCGCCTGCAGGCCGGCGTTGCCGCCCTGGCGCGCGCCCCCCAGCACCTGCGCATAGACGGCATTGACGTGCAGCCGCGGCACGACGGCGCTGTTGAGCACCGCCTGCCAGCCCTGGCGCGTACGGCGCACGATCACGTCGGGAATGGCGTAATCGGCCGCCGGCACCGTCCAGGCGCGGCCCGGCCGCGGCTCCAGGCGCAGGATCAGCGCATGCGCAGCGCGCACGACCGCCTCGTCGCATTGCACGGCCTCGCGCACGCGGGCCACGTTGCCGGTGGCCAGCAAGGGCAGGTGCTGCGCGCAGATGCGCCGCGCACAGGCCAGCACCTCGGCGTCGGCCGCCTCGGGCAGACGCGCCAGATCGGGCTGGCGCAGTTGCAGCTGCAGGCATTCGGCCATGTCGCGCGCGCCGATGCCCACCGGGTCGAACGATTGCAGCAATGTCAGCACCGCGCGCAGCTCGTCCAGGTCGGCCTCCGCCTCGGCCGGCAGCCAGGTCAGGATTTCTTCCAGGGGCGAATCCAGGTAGCCGTTCTCGTCCAGTTCGTCGATCAGCAAGCCGCACAGCGCCGCGTCGCGCGGCGCGGCGCGCGTCAGCGCCAACTGCCCCAGCAGGTGCTCGCGCAGGGTATCTGGGCGCGCCGCCTGCGGCAGGTCGCTGTCGTCGTCGGGATGGACGCCGCCCGAACCGGGCATCTCGTCCAGGCGCAATTCGGTGTCCGGCGCCTCGTCGGCCTCGACCGAGGCCTCGCGCTCGGGGTCGGCCTGCTCCTCGCGCGCCGGGTCTTCGTCGCGTTCCAGCAACGGATTCTCGGCCAGCGCCTGCGACAGTTCGGCCTCCAGCTCCAGCGACGACAGCTGCAACAGCCGGATCGACTGTTGCAGTTGAGGGGTCAATGTCAGGTGTTGACCAGGACGAAGTTCTAGCGCGGGACGAGTCATAGGTACAATATTTTGCATGATGAATCCCACTTCGCCCGAACGCATCCGCCAGGATGGCCGCCTGATCGGCCAGGCCTTGTTGAAACTGGCGCTACCCCGCCTGATATTCCGGGTCGTGGTGATCGCCATCGTCGCCGTCATCTGGCTGCTCGTGGCCGCCTGGCTGCTGGCCTTCGGCAAATCGCTGTCGTTCGAGGGCATGCATGCCCTGGGTCAGCAGACCGTCGACATGCTTACCCGCGTCAACCCCTACTTCTGGTGGGGCGTGGTGGCGATCTGGTCGCTGATCGTGTTCTTCTCCTTGCGCGCCTGGCTGGGATCGAGCATCGCCGCCGGCCGCGCCGCCGTGGTACCCACCGACGTGCTGTCCGACCTGGCTCCGCGGCTCTCGCCGGAGGTCCTGGACGTGCTGCGCTGGGTCTGGGGCGAGCGCGACGAGCCGCTCACCGTGGGCGATCTGCAACGCGCCCACACCGAGCTGCGGCATAACCGCATCGGCAAGATCGCCATGGTGCGCGAGCAGTCCGGCATCCTCGACGCGCCGGCACACCGGCCGGCGCCCGATGAGCGCCCCGGCGCGGCGCGCCATGCCGAGCCGCGGATTGTCGAGCCGCGCGCGGTCGAGCCCAGGCTGGCCGAACCGCATATCGGACCGGCGCGCTGAGCGCCTGGACGCCTCCCGGACCGGCCTGACGGCGCGCGCTGGCGCGCCGTTTCCATTTGCGCTGCGCCGGGAAATGTGTTTGACTATAGGTTATGGCCGCTCAACGCACCCTCCTCGCGATTGCCAACGACCGCTCCAATGCGGCCGTGGCCGGCCTGCGCCCCGCGGTGTCCCCCATCGCCCTATCGCTACTACGCCTACCGATCGGTTGCCGGGCCTAGTGCCCCGTGGTAGCTCGGCAGCCGTACGCTCGCCACACGCGTTTTCCCCCGTTTTACTAAACTGAATCCGGCCGGTTCACGGCCAAACTGCCCGCGAAACGACCAACGCAAAGCAGTGGGCCAGCCCCATGCACGGCCGTCACCATGGCCGACGCAGTTACCGCTGGCTCTACGGGATTCACAAGAAACCGATCGAGGTGTACTGATGATGCTCGCCAACCCCGCTACCAAATACGTACCGTTCCAACCCTTTGCGCGCGACTTCGCCGAGCGCACCTGGCCCAGCCGCCGCATCACCCAGCCGCCCATCTGGATGAGCACCGACTTGCGCGACGGCAACCAGTCGCTGATCGAGCCCATGAGCGTCGAACGCAAGGTGCGCTTTTTCGAGCAACTGGTGAAGATCGGCTTCAAGGAAATCGAAGTGGGCTTCCCGTCGGCATCGCAGACCGACTTCGACTTCGTGCGCAAGCTGATCGATGAGAAACGCATCCCGGACGATGTCACCATCATCGTCCTGACCCAGTCGCGCGAGGATCTCATCAGCCGCACCGTCGAGGCAGCCGCTGGCGCCAGGCAGGCCATGATCCACCTGTACAACGCCTGCGCCCCGGCTTTCCGCAAGATCGTGTTCAACATGAGCCGCGACGAGATCAAGAACATCGCGGTCACCGGCACGCGCATGGTCAAACAGTACATGGCGAAGTACCCGCAAACGCAATGGCGCTACGAGTACTCGCCCGAAGTGTTCAGCACCACCGAACCCGAATTCGCGCTCGACGTCTCCAACGCGGTGGCCGAGGAGTGGGACGCCACGCCGCAGCGCAAGATGGTGCTCAACCTGCCGGCCACCATCGAGGCGACATCGCCCAACATGTACGCCGACCAGATCGAGTGGATGCACAAGAACCTCACGCGCCGCGACAGCATCGTGTTGAGCGTGCACCCGCACAATGACCGCGGCACCGCCGTGGCGGCCGCCGAATTCGCCGTGATGGCGGGCGCCGACCGCATCGAAGGCTGCCTGTTCGGCAGCGGCGAACGCACCGGCAACGTCGACCTGGTCACGCTGGCGCTCAACCTCTATACGCAAGGCGTGCACCCCGGCCTGGACTTCTCCGACATCGACGAAGTCCGCCGCTGCGCCGAGTACTGCAACCAGTTGCCGGTCCATCCGCGCCATCCGTACGCCGGCGACCTGGTCTTCACCGCCTTCTCCGGCTCGCACCAGGACGCCATCAAGAAGGGCTTCGCGCAGCAACAGGCCGACGCCCCCTGGGAAGTGCCCTACCTGCCGATCGACCCGGCCGACCTGGGCCGCAGCTATGACGCCGTCATTCGCGTCAACAGCCAGTCGGGCAAGGGCGGGGTGTCGTACCTGCTCGAACAGGAGCACGGCCTGGTTCTGCCGCGCCGCCTGCAGATCGAATTCAGCCGCGCCATCCAGCGCGTTACCGACGAAACCGGTCGCGAGGTGTCCTCGGACGACGTCTACACGATCTTCGACAGCGAATACCTGGCGCAGCAGCAGCCCTGGCAGCTGGTCCGCCACCGTATCGATGGCGATCCGTCGGCCGGCGAGGGCAAGCACTTCAGCATCGAAGCCGAGCTCAGCTTCAACGGCGAGCGCCGCATCGTGAAGGGTAGCGGCGACGGCGCGATCTCGGCCTTCGTGGCGGCGCTGGACGTGCCCGTGCGCATCATGGACTACCACGAGCACGCCATCGGCACCGGCACCGACACCCGCGCCGCCTGCTACGTGGAAATGCGCGTCGGCGATTCGCCCACCGGCTTCGGCGTAGGCATCGACCGCGACATCGTCACCGCCTCCTTCAAGGCCGTGCTGAGCGCCGTCAACCGCCATCACAACGCCACCGAGCAAGCCACCGAAGCGCAAGCCGTCGCAGCCTGACCCCTCGGGCGCCAGTCCCGCATCGGGACTGACATCTGCGGCAGCGTGTGCCTGTCCCCACTGGGACAGGCACACCGTCGCAGGCCATGAACGGTTGACTGCCAGGATGGTATCGGTCCCTGTGGGGACTGGCGCCTGCCGACCCCCGGCCTGCCTCCCGTGGAGGCAGGCTCCCGCCCGCTGGCGTCAATCCGCCGCCAACACCCCGTATATCCAGCGCGCGATCGCCAGCAGGCGCTGATCGTCGCGAAACCCGCCCACGACCTGCAATCCCACCGGCAAGCCCTGCGGCCCTTGCGCGAACGGCAGGTGCACGCACGGCACGCCGAACAAGGTCCAGGCCCGGCAGAACAGCGGATCGCCGGTGCCCTGGTCATAGAACGGCGCCTCCCCGGTGGCGCTGGGCGCCAGCAGCACGTCGTAGCGACGTAGCCATTCGGCCACTTTCGCGCGCGCCTGCCCCGCCTGCGCCAGGTGGGCCAGGTATTGCTCGGCGGTCAGCGCGGCGCCGGCCTCCAGCATCGCCGCCAGCTTGGTGCTCAATTGCGATGGGTGGCGGATGCGCTCGAAAGCCAGCGCCTGCGCGGCCTCGTAGGCCATCACGTCGCTATGCAGCTGCACCAGCCCGCAATCCTCGTTGGGCGGCGGCGCCAGCTCCTCCACGACAGCGCCAGCCTGCGAAAGCGCACGCGCGGCGCGCTCGAACGCTGCGCGCGTTTCGGGCAGGGTATGGCGCCATTGCGGGCTGCGAAACATGGCCACGCGCGGCGCGCCGTCGTAGCGCAACTCGCGCAGCCGCGCATCGCGCATCAACACCGAGGCCAGCAAGGCCACGTCGTCGATGCTGCGCGCGAACATGCCCACGGTATCGAGCGTTTCGGCCAGCGATTTCAGGCCGGCGCGCGAAATGCGCCCGAAGCTGGGCTTGTAGCCCACCACGCCGCAGTACGCGGCCGGCCGTATCACCGAGCCGGCGGTTTGCGTGCCCAGCGCCAGCGGCACCATGTCGTCGGCCACGGCCGCGGCCGACCCGCTGGACGAACCGCCCGGCGTATAGGCCGTGTTGCGCGGATTGCGCGTGGGACCGGGATGGTAGGTGGCGAACTCGGTGGTGGCCGTCTTGCCCAGCACCAGCGCGCCCGCGTCGCGACACAGCGCGACCGCGGCGGCGTCGGCGCGCGGCTGATGCGATTGGTAGATGCCGGAGCCATAGGCGGTGGGCAAATCGACGGTGTCGAACATATCCTTCACGCCCAGCGGCAGGCCGTGCAGCACGCCGCGTACGGGGCCGCGGTCGAGTTCGCGCGCGGCGGCCAGCACGGCATCCGGACGCAGCGCGGTCCAGGCCTGGACTTCCGGCTCGCGCTGCTCGATGCGCGCCAGACAGGCGCGCGCCAATTGCTCGGCCGTCAGGTCACGCCGGTTCAGCAAGCGCGCGGCTTCGGACGCGCTGATGCGATTCAGGTTCATCGCTACCCCCATTCCCCAATGATGTCTTTATGCACGACTCGGATTGCAACATGCGCGGCGCCGCAATATTTGTTTTCGGAACGCGCGCGCCGCGCTTCGAGTGTAGAAGCAACCCGGCGCGTGGCGCAAAACTTGCGGCACTGCACGATGCAATATCGTTGGCGCTTCGGGAAATTTCGACTAAGGTGGCGCCGTGACACATCGTTGTCATGCTGCATGCCTAGAATGAAATCGTTTTCATCGTGACAATTCCTCGCGAGGCAAGCCGTGAGCCGCAAGCCGCCAGGCCGACCATCCATCATCGAGATCGCCCGCAAGGCAGGCGTGTCTCCCGCCACGGTATCGCGCGCCTTCAACCAGCCCGCGCTGCTCAAGCCCGATACGCTCGCGCACATCGAAGCGGTCGCGCAGCGCAGCGGTTTCCGGCCCAACCGCGTCGGCCGCAGCCTGCGCGCCGGCCGCTCGCGCACCATCGGCCTGCTGCTGCCCACCCTGACCAACCCGGTCTTCGCCGATTGCTTCGAGGGCGCCGAGCAGTATGCGCGCCGCGCCGGCTACAGCGTGATGATGGCGACGACCAGCTACCAGCCGGCGATCGAAGCCGACGCCGTGCAGGCGCTGATCGACCATCAGATCGACGGCCTGATCCTGACCGTCGGCAACCCTGCCCGCAATGCCACGCTGCAAGCCCTCGAACAGGCGCAGGTGCCGCATGTGCTGGCCTATAACGAATCGGGGTCGCACCCTTTCGTATCGGTCGACAACCGCGCCGCCGCGCGCGACATGGTGCAGCGCCTGGCCGATCTGGGCCACCGCCGCATCGCGCTGGTGACCGGGCCGCTGGCCGCCTCGGACCGGGCGCGGCGCCGCCTCGAAGGCGCGCGCGCCGCGGCCCGCGCGCTGGGGCTGGAGCCGGTGGCGCACCTGGCCATGCCCACGCACACCGCCTCGGACCTGCCCACCCTGCGGCAGGCCGTGCGCGCCGCCCATGCCCCTACCGCGCTGTTCTGCTCCAACGATCTGCTGGCCACCGCCGTCATCGCGCACCTGGTCGAACTGGGCCTGCGCGTGCCGCGCGACATCTCGGTGTGCGGGTTCGACGGCGTGGCGATCGGCGCATTGATGGTGCCCACGCTGTGCACCGTCGCGCAACCGAGCCGCGACATCGGCGCGGCCGCGTGCGCCCGGCTGCTGGCCCACATGGAACAGGGCGTGCCGATCGAATCGGCGCGCCTGCCCTATCGCATCTTCCCCGGCGGCACCGTTGCCGCCGCCCCACGCCCCGAAGAGGAACCCTCACCATGAAACGCATCATCCAGGCCGCGTTGCGCGGCACGCTGCTGGCGTTGGCGATCGGCGCCGGCGCCGCCCAGGCGCAGAACGCCATCTGCTACAACTGTCCGCCCGAATGGGCCGACTGGGCCACGCAACTCAAGGCCATCAAGGAAGCCACCGGCATTACGGTGCCAGGCGACAACAAGAACTCGGGGCAGGCATTGGCATCGATCGCCGCCGAAAAGGCCAATCCCGTGGCCGACGTGGTGTACTACGGCGTCACGTTCGGCATCCAGGCCGACAAGGATGGCCTGGTGCAAAGCTACAAGCCCGCGCATTGGGACGCGATCCCCGACGGCATGAAGGACCCCGATGGCAAGTGGTTCGCCATCCATTCCGGCACGCTGGGCTTCATGGTCAATGTCGACGCCTTGCGCGGCAAGCCGGTGCCCAAGTCGTGGGCCGACCTGCAAAAACCCGAGTACCGCGGCATGGTGGGCTACCTGGACCCGGCCTCGGCCTTCGTCGGCTACGTCGGCGCCGTGGCGCTGAACCGCGCGCTGGGCGGCACGCTGGACAACTTCGACCCCGCCATCGACTGGTTCAAGAAGATGCGCGCCAACCGGCCCATCGTGCCCAAGCAGACCGCCTATGCGCGCGTACTGTCGGGCGAAATCCCGATCCTGATCGACTATGACTTCAACGCCTATCGCGCCAAGTACAAGGACGAGGCCAACGTCGACTTCGTCATCCCGGCCGAAGGCACCATCGCCGTCCCGTACGTGATGAGCCTGGTGGCCAACGCGCCGCATGCGGACAACGGCCGCAAGGTGCTGGACTTCACGCTGTCCGAGCGCGGCCAGGCCATCTGGGCCAATGCCTTCCTGCGCCCGGTCCGCGCCGAGGCGATCTCGGCCGAGGCGCAGAAGAAGTTCCTGCCCGCCAGCGAATACGCGCGCGCCGGCACGGTGGACTACGTGAAGATGTCGGCGGCCCAGCGCGGCTTCTCCGAACGCTACGCCAAAGAGGTGAACTGATATGCGGCGCCGCGGATGGCTGTTGTTCGCCGCGCCGGCCGCGGCGCTGTTCCTCGCCTTCTGGCTGCTGCCCATGGCCAGCCTGGCGCTGACCGGCGCCACCGTCAAGGAGGGTCACTCGGCGTATTACATCGTGGTCACCAGCCCGCAATACTGGCGCAGCCTGTTCAATACCGTGACGCTGTCGCTGGTCGCGACGCTGGCCACGCTGTTACTGTCGCTGCCGATCGGCCGCTTCCTGGCCTGGCACCGCGAGTTCCCGGGACGCCGCGCGCTGGTGGCGCTGCTGATGTTTCCGCTGGCGTTTCCCGGCGTGGTGGTGGGCTTTCTGATCATCCTGCTGGCCGGCCGGCAGGGCGTCATCGGCTCGCTGACCGAATGGATGACCGGCGAGCCCATGGTGTTCGCCTACGGCATGGGCGGGCTGTTCCTGGGCTACCTGTATTTTTCGCTGCCGCGCACCATCGGCATGATTTCCGCGGCGGCGCAGCAGATCGACGTCAGCCTGCTGGAGGCGGCCCGCACGCTGGGCGCGCGGCCGTGGCGCCGCTTCGTCGATATCGAGCTGCCCGCGCTCACGCCCGCGCTGCTGGGCGCCGGCGCCATGAGCTTCGCCACCAGCATGGGGGCTTTCGGCACGGCGTTCACGCTGGCCACGCAGATCGACGTGCTGCCTTTGACGATCTATAACGAATTCACCAACTACGCCAATATTCCGGTGGCGGCGGCGCTGTCGATCGTGCTGGGCCTGGCAACCTGGGCGGTGCTGTATGCCGCGCACAGCCTGGCCGGCGCGCGCGCCGGCGCGGGCGCTTGAGGGAGGCCGGCATGTCCGCGATGTACTCCAAGACCGACGCCCGCCTGGGCCTGACCGTCACGCTGGCGGTCGCCGCGTTCCTGATCGGCCCGGTGGTGCTGTCCGTGCTGGCCGGCCTGACGCGCAACTACTTCGTGGGCCTGGAAAGCGGCCTGACCCTGCGCTGGGTGATCGAAGTCTGGGACCTGTACGCTGATACGATCTGGCGCTCGTTCGCCGTGGCGCTGCTGACCCTGCTGGTGTGTACGGTGACCGGCGTGCCGGCGGCCTGGGTCCTCACGCTGCACCACGGCCGGATGGCGCGCGCGCTCGAAGAGCTGCTGACCCTGCCGGTGGCCGTGCCGGGGCTGGCCTCGGCGCTGGCGCTGATCGTGTCCTGGGGCACGGTCAGCGGCCTGCGCGGCAGCATCTGGTTCATCGTGATCGGCCACGTGCTCTTCACGCTGCCCTTCATGGTGCGGGCCACCCGCGCCAGCATGGCCGGCGCCGATCTCGCCACACTGGACGAAGCCGCCGCCACGCTCGGCGCGTCCCGGCTGCGCCGCTTCCTGACCGTGGTCGTGCCCAACGCGGCGCCGGGCATCGTGACCGGCGCGCTGACCGTGCTGACGCTGTCTATCGGCGAATTCAATCTGACCTGGCTGCTGCATACGCCGTTGACCAAGACGCTGCCGGTCGGCCTGGCCGACAGCTACGCGTCCATGCGGCTGGAAATCGCCTCGGCCTACACCCTGGTGTTCCTGCTGATGCTGATGCCGCTGCTGGTCGGCCTGCAATGGCTGGCCGCCCGCGGCGAACGCAATGCCACCAATGCTCCCATTACCAACGAGAAGACCGCAACATGAGCGCCTCTGTATCGATCACGCTGGAAAACTGCGCCAAGACCTGGCCGGACGGCTCGCGCGCGCTGCAGGCGCTGGACCTGCACATTCCGGGCGGCGAGATTCTCGCGCTGCTGGGGCCCTCGGGCTGCGGCAAGACCACGCTGCTGCGGCTGATCTGCGGCCTGGAGCAGCCCGACGCCGGCACCCGCATCCTCTATGGCGACGAAGACGTCACCGCGCTCGCCCCGGAAGCGCGCGGGGTCGGCGTGGTGTTCCAGAGCTATGCGCTGTTTCCCAACATGACGGTGGCCGACAACGTCGGCTACGGATTGCGCGTGCGCGGCATGGCCGAGGAGGCGCGCACCGCGCGCGTGCGGCAGATGCTGGAGCTGGTGCAGCTGCAGGCCCTGGCCGGACGCCGCATCTCGCAGCTTTCCGGCGGCCAGCGCCAGCGCGTGGCGCTGGCGCGCGCACTGGCCATCGAGCCGCGCGTGCTGCTGCTGGACGAACCGCTGACCGCGCTGGACGCCAAGCTGCGCGAGCACCTGCGCGTCGAGCTGGCGCAGATGCTGCGCGGGCTGGACATCACCACCATCATCGTCACGCATGACCAGGACGAGGCCATGATGCTGGGCGATCGCATCGCGGTCATGTCGGCGGGCCGGCTGGAACAGATCGGCCATGCCGAAACGCTGTACCGCGCGCCCGCCACCGATTTCGTCGGCGAGTTCCTGGGCACGCTGTGCCGCGTGCGCGCGGCCACGCGCGACGGCCTGCTGGTGGCCGGCGACGAAGCGCTCGCATTCCGCCCGCATCACGCCCGCCTGCAGGCGCCGTGCGATGGCGCGCTGCACGCGCGCGTGCTGGCCCGCTTCTTCCTGGGCGGCTCGGTACGCTACGAAATCGGCCTCGA
The DNA here is from genome assembly GCF_002119705.1 of Bordetella genomosp. 6. Taxonomy (NCBI): domain Bacteria; kingdom Pseudomonadati; phylum Pseudomonadota; class Betaproteobacteria; order Burkholderiales; family Alcaligenaceae; genus Bordetella; species Bordetella genomosp. 6. The sequence goes on along the minus strand of NZ_CP021107.1, from coordinate 69,843 downwards.
CGACGGCCAGCAGTTCGCCGCCATCGCGGCGCCCGACAGCGCCTATCAGACCGGCCAATCCGTCAGCGTGGTGCTGGCGGCCCATTGAATTTCCTGGAACATCGAACGCCATGCTCATCGCCCAAATCAGCGACCTGCACATCCGCATGCCGGGCCAGAAGGCCTATCGCGTGGTCGAGACCGACCGCTACCTGCCGCCCGCCGTGGCGGCGCTCAACCGCCTGGATCCGGCGCCCGATCTGGTCATCGTCAGCGGCGACCTGACCGACTTCGGGCGGCCGCAGGAATACGCGCACCTCAAGCAGATGCTCGACGCGCTGCGCGCGCCTTACCATGTGCTGCCGGGCAACCATGACGACCGCGTCCAGCTGGCCGCCACCTTCGCCGACCACCCTTACTTGCGCGAGGCCGGCGAGTTCGTGCAATACACCATCGAGGAGCACCCGCTGCGCTTCATCGTGCTCGACACGGTGGTGCCGCAACAAAGCCATGGGGCATTGTGCGAACGCCGCCTGCAATGGCTGGCGCAGCGGCTGGCCGAACAGCCCGGCCGCCCGACCGTCGTCGTGATGCACCATCCGCCGTTTCGCACCGGCATCGCCCACATGGATGCCATCGGGCTGCTGGCCGGCGCGCGCGAGCTGGAAGCCCTGCTCGCACGCCATTCCAACGTCGAACGCGTCATGTGCGGCCATTTGCACCGCACCATTTTCCAGCGTTTCGGCGGCACGATCGCTTCCACCTGTCCCAGCCCGGCCCACCAGGTCGCGCTGGATCTGCGGCCCGACGGTCCGTCCGCGTTCGTCATGGAGCCGCCGGGCTTTCACCTGCACGAATGGCGCGACGGCGCGCTCGTGACGCACCACGCCTATATCGAGAGCTATCCGGGGCCGTATCCGTTCCACGAGGGCGGCGAGCTGATCGACGAATGAAACGGACGCCGCCGCTGACATGGCGGCGTCATGTTTGCACCGCAGAATGAAAAGGATTTCATTTGCGGCCAGAATTGAGCTTCCGCGCAACAAACAAGAATTGGCATGTCTCATCTCGTTCTGGACGACCTCACCAAGCAATACGGCGAAGCCGCCGCGATCTCCGGCGTCAGCTTCACGGCGCCGGCCGGCAGCTTCACCGTGCTGCTCGGCCCCTCGGGATGCGGCAAGTCGACCACGCTGCGCATGATCGCCGGGCTGGATACGCCCACCTCCGGCCGTATCCGCATCGGCGACCGCGACGTCACCGACCTGCCGCCGGCCAAGCGGCGCATCTCGATGGTGTTCCAGTCGTATGCGCTGTTTCCGCACCTGAGCGTGCGCGAGAACATCCTGTTCGGCCTGAAGGTGCGCAAGGAGCCCGCGCGCGACCACGAACGGCGGCTTGCGCGCGTGGCCGGCCTGCTGGGCCTGCAGGCCTTGCTGGACCGCAAGCCGGCCCAGTTGTCGGGCGGCCAGCAGCAGCGCGTGGCGCTGGGCCGCGCGGTGATCTCGGAGGCGCCGGTATGCCTGATGGACGAGCCGCTCTCGAACCTGGATGCGCAGCTGCGCCATGACATGCGGCGCGAAATCCGCGCGCTGCAGCAGGAACTGGGCATCACCATGGTGTATGTCACGCACGACCAGACCGAAGCCATGAGCATGGCCGACCAGGTGGTGCTGATGCGCGGCGGGCGCATCGAGCAGCTCGACACGCCGGACGGCCTGTACGCGCGGCCGGCCACCGAATTCGCGGCGCGCTTCATCGGCACGCCCCCCATGAACCTCATCGCGCTGGACGCGCACGACGGCCGGCCCGTCATCGCCGGCACCCAGGGGCCGGCCCTGGCGAACGCGCCGGCCGGCGCCGCCACGCTGGGCCTGCGGCCCGAGCACATCCGCATCGAGGCCGACGGCGTGCCGGCCGTCATCGAAAGCGTGGAGTATTTCGGCGCCGATTCGGTGGCGGTATGCCGCCTGGGCTCGTGCGGCGGCGTGGCGGTGCGGGTCAATGGCCACCTGCGCAGCGCGCCGGGCACGACGGTCGGCCTGGCCTGGCCCGACGAACGACAGCATTTCTTCGCCGCCGACGCGGCGGTTCTGTGAACCTCCGGACGCACAGCGCGCCGATTTTTTAGGAAAGCCCCCATGCGACGCCTAGTTCTCAAAACCCTCGCCGCCGGCCTGGCCGGCGCCTTCCTGGCGCTGCCGGCGCAGGCGCAACAGCCCGTCGAAGTCGAGTTCTACTATCCGGTGGCCGTGGGCGGCCCCATCACCAAGATCGTCGACGACATGGTGGCGGATTTCCACAAGGAGAACCCCGACATCCGCATCAAGCCCATCTACGCCGGCACCTACCAGGATTCGATCGCCAAGGCCCTGACCGCGTTGAAGGGCGGCACGCCGCCGCAGCTGGCCGTGCTGCTGTCGACCGACATGTTCACGTTGATCGACGAAGACGCCATCGTGCCCATCGACGGCCTGGCCAAGAGCGACGCGGACAAGAAATGGCTGGGCGGTTTCTACGACGCCTTCATGCAGAACAGCCGCACCGGCGGCCACGTATGGGGCGTGCCGTTCCAGCGCTCGACCATCGTCATGTACTACAACAAGGACCTGTTCAAGCAAGCCGGCCTGGATCCCGAGCGCGCGCCGGCCACCTGGGACGAGCTGGTCGAGTACGGCAAGAAGCTGACCAAGAAGGACGCCAACGGCAACGTGTCGCAGTGGGGCGTCAAGATCCCGTCGGGCGGCGCCTTCGCCTATTGGCTGTTCCAGGCGCTGACCACGCCCAATGACGCCATCCTCATGAACGAGGAAGGCAGCCAGGTGTACCTGGACAAGCCGGCCGTGGTCGAGGCGGCGCAGTTCTGGCAGGACCTGTCGGTCAAGCACGGCGTCATGCCCAAGGGCACCATCGACTGGGGCACCACGCCCAAGGACTTCCTCGAGAAGAAGGCCGCCATCGTCTGGACCACCACGGGCAATCTCACCAACATCCGCAAGAACGCCGACTTCCCGTTCGGCGTGGCGATGATGCCCAAGAAAAAGCGCGGCGGCAGCCCCACCGGCGGCGGCAACTTCTACATCTTCAAGAGCGGCACGCCGGCGCAACAGCAGGCCGCGCTGAAGTTCGCCCAGTGGGCCACCACGCCCGAGCGCGCCGCCGACTGGAGCATCGCCACCGGCTACGTGGCGGTGACGCCCGCTGCCTGGCAGACCGAGCGCATGAAGAAGTACGCCGAGGAGGTGCCGGCGGCCACGGTGGCGCGCGACCAGCTGGAAGTCAGCGTGGCCGAGTTCTCCACCCACGAGAACCAGCGCGTGACCAAGGTGCTCAACGATGCGCTGCAGGCCGCGCTGACCGGCTCCAAGACGCCGCAGCAGGCCCTGACGGACGCGCAGCGCGAAGCCGATCGCGTACTGCGCTCGTACAAGTGACGCGCAGCGCATGAGCCGCACGACGCAAGCGGTGTACGGCTGGCTGCTGTTGCTGCCAGCCGTCGTCCTGCTGGCCGCCTTCACCCACTACCCGGCGCTGGCCACGCTGTGGCACAGCTTCTTCTCCACCCCCAAGGGGAGCAGGCCGGCGCGCTTCGTGGGGCTGGAGAACTACGCGCTGCTGCGCGACGATCCGGTGTTCTGGCAATCGCTGTGGAACAACCTGTGGTTCGCGCTGGGCACCATACCGACCTCGATCGCCATCGCGCTGGTCATGGCGCTGTGGGTCAACGGCAAGCTGCACGGCCGCGGCTTCCTGCGCATGGCGTACTTCACGCCCACCGTGCTGCCCATGGTGGCGGTGGCCAACATCTGGCTGTTCTTCTACACGCCGCAGTACGGACTGATCGCGCAAGTCATGCAGTGGTTCGGCCTGGCCGGCCCGAACTGGCTGGGCAACCGCGACACCGCCTTGCCGGCGCTGATGATGGTGACCGTGTGGAAGGAGTCGGGTTTTTTCATGATCTTCTACCTGGCCGCGCTGCAGACCGTGTCGCCCTCGCTGCGCGAGGCCGCCATGCTCGAAGGCGCTTCGCGCTGGCAGTATTTCCGGCGGGTGCTGTGGCCGCTGTTGATGCCGACGACATTGTTCGTGCTGGTCAACGCGCTGATCAATGCGTTCCGGCTGGTCGACCACGTCGTGGTCATGACGCGCGGCGGCCCCGATAACGCCAGCACGCTGCTGCTGTTCTACATCTACCAGGTCGGCTTCAGCTTCTGGGACACCGCCTACGCGGCCACGCTGACCGTGGTGCTGCTTGCCGTGCTGGCGGCCACCGCGCTCATCAAGTTCCGCTGGCTGGACCGCAGGACACACTATCAATGAACCGCAAGCTGGATACGCTCGGGGCCTGGCTGCTGGGCCTGCTGTGGATACTGCCGCTGGCCTACGCGGCCTGGGCGGCGTTTCATCCGCCGGCCTACGCCACGCGCTTCGACCTGCTGGCCCCGCTGACGCTGGAAAACTTCGCGCGCGCCTGGCATGCCGCGCCTTTTCCGCGCTATTTCCTCAACACCTTCCTGCTGGTGACCATGGTGCTGGCCGCGCAGCTGGTGCTGTCCACGCTGGCGGGCTATGCCTTCGCGCGCTTCGAGTTCCGCGGACGCGACTTCGTGTTCATGCTGGTGCTGCTGCAGCTGATGGTCATGCCGGACGTGCTGCTGGTGGAGAACTACCGCTCGATGAGCCTGCTGGGGGTGCGCGATACGGTGTTCGCGGTCGGATTGCCGTACTTCGCCTCGGCCTTCGGCATCTTCCTGCTGCGCCAGACGTTCAAGACCGTGCCGCGCGAACTGGAGGAGGCTGCCCGGGTCGAGGGCGCCAGCCCCTGGCAGGTGCTCATGAAAGTCTACGTGCCGCTGGCGCGTCCCATCTACGTGGCCTACGGCCTGGTGTCGGTCAGCCACCACTGGAACAACTTCCTGTGGCCGCTGATCATCACCAACTCGGTCGAATCGCGCCCGCTCACCGTCGGCCTGCAGGTGTTCTCGTCCACCGACCAGGGCATCGACTGGTCGGTCATCACCGCCGCCACGCTGCTGTCGGCCGCGCCATTGCTGGTCGGGTTCCTGCTGTTCCAGCGCCAGTTCGTGCAGTCGTTCATGCGCGCGGGGATACGCTGAAGGAGCACGGGAGCCAGTCCCCCTGCGGACACAGGCTCCCAAAGTTTGCGGGAGCCAGTCCCCCTGCGGGGACAGGCTCCCGGGTATGGTCAATGGCCGACCATCAGCCCGGGCAGGTCCACCACGATGCGGCCCTTGCCCAGGGCCAGGGCGGCCTGTTCGGCGAACTCGTGGCTTTCCTTGGCATCGCCCGACAGGGTGTCGTAGCCCAGCGCATCGGCCACGCCCAGGATCTTGTCCAGCAGCAGCACCTTGCCGCTTGGGCGCAGCGGCTCACAGCCCAGCATTTCCCAGGCGCTGTCGAACCAGTCGCGCGCGGCGGCCGCCGCCTGCGCCGAGGGCTCGACGTCGACGGTCAGGTCGACGGTGCGGCGGGCATCGAAAACAACGGTCACTTCGCTGCGCATCGACGGATCTCCTGGTGGCGGCGCGGGGACATCCCCGCGCACAGTATGGGCAAGAACCCGCGTGGAAAATGTCAGGCTTGCGACATTGCGCTACCAGCCGCGCGAGACTTCCCAGGTCAGGTCGGCCCCGGCCGCGGCAGTCTTCCTCATCATGTCCAGCAGCGGAAAGGCGCGCTGGTGCAGGCCCACGGCGCGCTCGATCGGATGCACCGGTTCCTTGTCGGGATGCGGCTCGTCATCGTCGGCCGGGCCGCGGTCGGCGGCGGCAATGGCGCGCTCCAGCCCGGTGATGGCCGATTGCAGCTGGTCCGCGGTGAACACGCCGCGCTCGGGAATGGTGTCGCGAAAGCTCTTGCCGGCGGCGCGCAGCAAGGGCGCGGCATCGTCGGTGCGCATGAGAACCTCGGCCGCGACCTTGGAGTGGAATGTAATGAGCATGTTGCGGACTCCCATACGGATAATTTCATACACTACCGCAAGCTGCGCGGGCTGCCAACTGCACGGCCCGACACCCCGATACGATCACGGACGGCCGGATTGCAGCCCAATTCAGCTATGATCTAGGCATCTTCCATGACCGTCATGACTGCCGGTACGTCCCGCGTCGCCGACCGTCCCGCTTGCGCGGACACCGCCGCCAGACGCCAGGGCGGCCGCCCGGCGGGCCCGCCCGCCCCGCGGCGCGCCAGACCTGCCGCCGCCACTTACCATTCTGCCGATTGCCCATGCTCCTCGAGCAACAAAAACAACTGATTTCCCTGATCCAGGCCGCCGTCGCGCAATGCCTGCCCGAGGCGCAAGCCCAAGTCCAGCTCGAGCGCCCCAAAGTCGCGGCGCACGGCGATATCGCCACCAACGTGGCCATGCAGCTGGCCAAGCCGGCGCGCCGCAACCCGCGCGAACTGGCCCAGGGCATCGTCGATGCGCTGATGGCGCAGCCGCAGGCGCGCGAACTGATCCAGGACGCCGAGATCGCCGGCCCGGGCTTCATCAATTTCCGCATCACCCCGGCCGCCCGGCAGGCGGTGGTGCAGGCGGTGGCCAGCCAGGCCGACGCCTACGGCCGCGCGCCGCGCAATGGCGAGAAAGTGCTGGTCGAGTTCGTCTCGGCCAACCCGACCGGCCCGCTGCACGTCGGGCACGCCCGCCAGGCAGCGCTGGGCGATGCCATCTGCCGCCTGTATGACGCCAGCGGCTGGGACGTCACCCGCGAGTTCTACTACAACGACGCCGGCAACCAGATCGACAACCTGGCCATCAGCGTGCAGGCGCGCGGCCGCGGCATCGCGCCGGACGCGCCCGACTACCCCGCCGACGGCTACAAGGGCGATTACATCGTCGATATCGCGCGCGATTTCGCTGCGCGCAAGTCGGTGCAAGCCTCCGACGGCCAGCCGGTCACGGCCACCGGCGACGTCGACAGCCTGGACGATATCCGCGCCTTCGCGGTCGCCTACCTGCGCCGCGAGCAGGACCTGGACCTGCAGGCTTTCGGCCTGGCCTTCGACAACTACTTCCTGGAAAGCAGCCTGTACGCCTCGGGCCGCGTCCAGGAAACGGTCGACACGCTGGTCGCCAAGGGCCACACCTACGAGGAAGGCGGCGCGTTGTGGCTGCGCACCACCGAGCTGGGCACCGGCGACGACAAAGACCGCGTGATGCGCAAGAGCGAGGGCGGCTATACCTACTTCGTGCCCGACGTGGCCTATCACAAGGCCAAGTGGGAGCGCGGCTTTCACCACGCGGTCAATATCCAGGGCAGCGACCACCACGGCACCGTGGCGCGCGTGCGCGCCGGCCTGCAGGGACTGGAAGCCGGCATCCCGAAGGATTTCCCTGCCTACGTGCTGCACAAGATGGTCAAGGTGATGCGCGGCGGCGAGGAGGTCAAGATTTCCAAGCGCGCCGGCAGCTACGTCACCATGCGCGACCTGATCGACTGGGTCGGCCGCGACGCGGTGCGCTATTTCCTGATCCAGCGCCGCGCCGATACCGAGTTCGTGTTCGATATCGACCTGGCCCTGTCCAAGAGCGACGAGAATCCGGTCTACTACATCCAGTACGCGCACGCCCGCATCTGCACCATGATCGGCAATTCGGGCGCGAGCGCCGAGCAGATCGCGCAGGCCGACGCGGCCTTGCTGACCGCGCCGTCCGAATACGCGCTGCTGCAGCGCCTGGCCGAGTTTCCCCAGGTAGTGGCACTGGCCGCGCACGAGCTGGCGCCGCACCACGTGGCGTTCTGGCTGCGCGATTGCGCCGCCGACTTCCACGCCTGGTACAACGCCGAGCGGGTGCTGGTCGACGACGAGGCCCTCAAGCTGGCGCGCCTGCGGCTGGCCGCGACCACGCGCCAGGTGCTGGCCAACGGGCTGGCCCTGCTGGGCGTCTCGGCCCCGGACCGGATGTAACCCCCGCACATGGCCACCAAGCGCAAATCGACCCGACGATCCAAGGAACGCGGCAGCACCATGTACGGCGTGCTGGCCGGCCTGCTGATCGGCCTGATCGTCGCGGCTGCCGTCGCGTTCTACGTGACCAAGGCGCCCATGCCGTTCGTCGACCGGGCCACCCGCCAGCCCGACCAGGGCAAGCTGCCCGATCCGCGCAACGCGCCCGATCCCAACCAGGGGCTGTACGGACGCGACGGAGCGGCCGGCACGCCGCCCACCGGACCGACCGCCACCGCGCCTTCGCCGCTGCCGGGCGTGACGCCCGGCGCGCCGTCCCGGCAGCCGGACGACCTGGGCGCGCTGATCGCCACCCTGCCCAACCTGGATCGCGCTCCCGCCCCGGCGGCCCCGACGGCCAAGCCCGCCAAGCCGGCGGCCCCCGCGGCCAGCGCGGCGCCCGCCGCGCCAGCATCCGGCACCTATTTCCTGCAGGCTGGCGCGTACCGGGTGCTCGAAGACGCCGAAGCCTTGCGAGCGCGCATCATCCTGCTGGGATTGCCGGTAGTCATGCAACGGGCCGAGGTCAACGGCGTACAGGTCAACCGGGTGCGCGTCGGCCCGTTCGGACGCCTCGACGACATGAATCGCGCCCGCAGCAGGCTGGGCGAGAACGACATCAAGTCCACGGTGGTGCGACAATGAGTCGCCATGGAACTTCCCCGCTACGTCCGCAGTCTGTAACGCTTTAACTCAGGAATTCGAGATGCAGTCGACCACGTTTACCCGTCTCCTGGCCGCCGCCGCCCTGGCCGCGACGACCCTGTTCGCGCCCGCCGCCCAGGCCCAGGGCGCGCAGCAGTACGTGAACATCAACCCGCCGATGCCCTCCGACAGCCCGGGCAAGATCGAAGTCCTGGAGTTCTTCGCCTACACCTGCCCGCACTGCGCCGCCATGGAACCCATGGTCGAGAACTGGGCCAAGACCGCCCCCCAGGACGTGGTGCTCAAGCAGGTGCCCATCGCCTTCAACGCCGGCATGAAGCCGCTGCAGCAGCTCTACTACACGCTGCAGGCGCTCGAACGGCCCGACCTGCACGCCAAGGTCTTTACCGCCATCCACACCGAGCGCAAGCGCCTGTTCGACAAGAAAGCCATGGGCGAATGGGCCGCCGGCCAGGGCGTGGACCGCGCCAAGTTCGATTCGGTGTTCGATTCGTTCAGCGTGCAGACGCAGGTGCAGCGCGCCTCCCAGCTGGCCGAGGCCGCCCATATCGACGGCACCCCGGCGTTTGCCGTGGGCGGCCGCTTCATGACTTCGCCCGTGCTGGCCGGCAACGACTACGCCGGCGCCCTGAAGGTGGTGGACCAGCTCATCGTCCAGTCGCGCAAGTGATCGGGCGGCCGCGGCCGCCCCCGCCGCCACGAAGCCTCCGCCCATGCGGAGGCTTTGTCGCTCATGGGACCGGCGTATTCAGGCCGAGGCGGCGTGCGCCAGCGCCTGGGCCAGGTCGGCAATCACATCCTCGGGCGACTCCAGCCCGATATGCAGCCGCACCAGCGCGTTGCCGCCGCCCTGCCAATAGCGGTGGCGGGCCAGCTCCCCGGGCGTGACCAGTTGCACCAGGCTTTCGAAGCCGCCCCACGAGAAGCCGATGCCGAACAGCTCCAGCGACTCGACGAACGCGCGCGCCGCGGGCTGCGACAGGCGCAGCTCGACCGCCAGCATGCCGTTGGAGCCGGAGCAATCGCGCAGCCACAGCGCATGGCCGGGATCCTGGGGCCAGGCAGGGTGGTAGATGCGCGCGACCTCGGGGCGGCCCTGCAGGAACTCGCACACGCGCTGGGCGTGGCGCGCGTGCTGGGCCATGCGTATCGGCAGGGTACGCACGCCGCGCAACGCCAGCCAGGCGTCGTCGGCGCTGACCGAATAGCCCATGGCGTACTGCGTGCGGTTCAGGCGCTGCGCCACGGCCTCGTCATTGGTCACCACCGCGCCCAGCATCAGGTCGGAGTGGCCGCCCACGTACTTGGTGCCGGCGATCACCGAGACGTGCGCGCCCAGCTCCAGCGGGCGATAGATGTAGCCCGAGCCCCAGGTGTTGTCGGTGGCCAGCACCAACTGGTTGCGGCGCGCGAACTCGGCCAGCGCGGGCAGGTCCAGCATCTGGAACAGCAGCGACCCCGGCGACTCGACATACAGCAGGCGGGTGTTGGGCCGCACCAGCGCCTGCAGGTCGTCGCCGGGCGCGAAGAAGGTCAGCTCGATACCCATGCGCTTGAGCACGGCGTGGTCCAGCTCGTAGACCGGACCGTAGACGCAATCGGCCACCAGCGCGTGTTCGCCGGCCGACAGCAGCGACAGGAAAGCCATCGTGACGGCGCCCATGCCCGAGGACGCCAGGTAGCAGTGCGTGCCGGCTTCCAGTTCCTTGAACACGTGCTCCAGCGCCGCATGCGTATCCATGCCCATCCGGCCGTAGGTCACGGCCCGGTCACCGCCGGCCTTGCGGCGCTGGGCCTGCTCCAGCGCGCTCAGGTCGCGAAATCGCACCGTGCTGGCGCGCATCGACGGCAGGTTGACCGGGGCGGCGCCCGTATCGGGGTCGAAGGGCGCGGTGCCCAGGTGCTGGAGCAGGGTGTCGATGTGGCGGGATTCGTCGGTCATGTTCGGGTAGGCAAGTATCGGGCGGGATGAGGGCGGCGGCGGCCGGCCTTTGAATGCGAAGCGTACCGCACCCCGTCATTACCGCGGGCAATCAGCTCATGCGGCGGGGGGTTTGCCCGTATGATGCCAGTGACGGCCCGCCACTGGCGGGCGCTTGCCCCACGAGCCGCCGCCATGCTGCCTTTCGACACCTTGACCGCATTTTTCGGTATCGCCGTCCTGCTGGCGCTGACGCCTGGCCCGGACAACCTGTTCGTGCTGATGCAATCGGCCATCTGGGGCCGGGCCGCGGGGCTGTTCGTCGTGCTGGGACTATGCACCGGCCTGCTGGGCCACACCGCCGCGGTGGCGGTCGGGCTGGCCGCCGTATTCGCCGCCTCGCCGGCGGCCTTCATGGCGCTGAAGCTGGCGGGGGCCGCCTACCTGGCCTACCTGGCCTGGCAGGTCCTGCGCGCGCCCGTTGGCGGCGGCGGCGGCGGACAGCGGCCCGAACCGCTGGCGCGCGGCGCGCTGTACCGGCGCGGCATCATCATGAACCTCACCAATCCCAAGGTGCTGCTGTTCTTCTTCGCGTTCCTGCCGCAGTTCACGCGGCCCGAGGCCGGGCCCATGGGCTGGCAGATCGTCGAGCTGGGCGCGGTCTTCATGCTGGCCACGCTGCTGGTGTTCGGCGCGATCGCGGTGTTCTCGGGCGGCTTCGGCCGGCTGCTGCGGCGCTCGGCCCGCGCCCAGCGCTGGCTCAATCGCCTGGCCGGGCTGGTGTTCATCGGCCTGGCGCTGCGGCTGGCAACCGCCAGCCGCTAGCCCGCTATGCCGCCTGGAAACGCACGATGCCGTCGGCATCGGTCCGGCGCTTGAGCTTGCCTTCGAAATACAAGGCGTGCAGATGCGCCAGCGCCTCGCCCATGGCGAAGGTCAGCTGGTGCAGGTCCAGTTTGCGCTTGAACAGCACCGGAACGATATCGGAGGTCGACTGCGGCGTCGCACAGGCCTGCAGGACTTCGGCCAGACGCTCGTCGTGGTGCGCGTGCTGCTGGGCGATGCGTTCGTGCAGCCCGATGAACGGACGGCCGTGCGAAGGCAGCACCACGGTATCGGCCGGCAGGTCGTCGTAGCGATCGAGCGAACGCAGGTACAGCGGCAGCGGATTGGCATCCGGCTCGTGGTCGAACACGCTGACGTTGGTCGAGATGCGCGGCAGCACCATGTCGCCCGAGATCAGCACCTTGTGCGTGGGGCTGAACAGCGACACATGCTCGGGCGCATGCCCGTAGCCCACGATGACGCGCCAGGGGCGTCCGCCGATGGCGACCTCGTCGCCGTGCAGCAGGCGCGTGTAGCGCGGCGGCACGGCAGGCACCAGGTTGGGGTAATAGCCGGCACGCTGGCGGATTTTCTCCTGCGCGTCCGCGTCGGTCAGCCCGTGGCGGGCAAAGTGCTCGACCGCGGCCTGGCCGCCCGAAGCGCCGCCATCGGTGCGCCGCGACCACAGGCTGGCCACCATGAAATCGGTCATGCTGATCCACAGCGGCGCGTTCCAGCGTTCGCACAGCCAGTGCGCCAGCCCGATGTGGTCGGGGTGCATGTGGGTCACCAGTACGCGCAGCACCGGCAGGCCTTCCAGTTCGTTCTCGAACACCTGCTCCCAGATCGTCTTCACTTCGTCGCGCGCGATGCCGCAATCGACGATGGTCCAGCCCTGGCGGCCGTCGATCTCGTCGCGCAGCAGCCATAGGTTGATGTGGTCCAGGGCGAACGGCAGCGGCATCCGTATCCACTTCACCCCTTCGGCCACCACGAGGGCCACGCCGGGCTCGGGTTGTGTCTGGTCCCACGGATACTGCAGTTTTTGCTCGTTCGGATTCATTGCCTCTCCCTGTATTGGCTTGACGCCTGCTTCAACTCATCATAATTTACGTTTACGTAAACTGCCAAACGCCCATGTCTACCTGGACCATCTCCGAACTCGCGCGCGAGTTCGACATCACGCCGCGCACGATTCGTTTCTACGAGGATCAGGGCATCGTCAGCCCTTTGCGCGATGGCCGCAACCGCGTCTACAGCACGCGCGACCGCGCGCGCCTGAAGCTGGCCCTGCGCGGCAAGCGGCTGGGCCTGTTGCTGTCGGAAATCCGCAGCCTGATCGACATGTACGATGGTCCCGGCGACACCACTCCGCAACTGCGCCAGTACCTGTCCATACTCGCCCAGCACCGCGCCACCCTGGAACAGCAGCAGCGCGACATCGAGGATACCCTGGCCGAAATCGCCCAGCAGGAATTGCAGTGCCAGCGCCTGCTGGCGCAAAAACAGTAGGCCCCACGGCCCTGGCCATGGCGGTGCGCGCGCAGAAATTGCTAGGGAAAACCCGACTCAACTTTACGTTTACGTAAACGTAATATTTGCGCTGCATCATTGCCCGAGCCCACGCGGCGGCGCATGATGTGGTTGGCTGCCATTCCGATCCGGGGTGCATCCGGCCCCGCTAATGGCGTAAGTGCTCACTATCACGGAGACACCGATGGATATTCCCGGTCTTAATTTCAATCTGGGCGAAGACCTGGATATGCTGCGCGACGCGGTGCGCACTTTCGCCAACGCCGAGATCGCGCCCCGCGCGGCCGAGATCGACCGCAACGATCAGTTCCCCATGGACCTGTGGCGCAAGTTCGGCGACCTGGGCGTGCTGGGCATGACGGTCAGCGACGAATACGGCGGAACCGGGCTGGGCTACCTGGCCCACATGGTGGTCATGGAGGAAATCTCGCGCGCCAGCGCCTCGGTGGCGCTGTCCTATGGCGCGCACTCCAACCTGTGCGTCAACCAGATCTTCCGCAACGGCAGCGAGGCCCAGAAGGCCCGCTACCTGCCCAAGCTGGTCAGCGGCGAACACGTGGGCGCGCTGGCCATGAGCGAGCCCGGCGCGGGGTCCGATGTGGTCAGCATGCGCCTGCGCGCCGACAAGAAGGGCGACCGCTATGTGCTCAACGGCACCAAGATGTGGATCACCAACGGCCCCGACGCCGATACGCTGGTGGTCTATGCCAAGACCGACCCCGAGGCGCACCAGCGCGGCATTACGGCCTTCCTGGTCGAAAAGGGCTTCAAGGGCTTCTCCGTGGCGCAGAAGCTGGACAAGCTGGGCATGCGCGGCAGCCACACGGGCGAGCTGGTATTCGAAGACTGCGAGGTGCCGGAAGAAAACGTACTGGGCCAGGTCAACGGCGGCGTCCGGGTGCTGATGAGCGGCCTGGACTACGAACGCGCCGTGCTGTCTGGCGGGCCGCTGGGCATCATGCAGGGCGTGATGGACGTGGTGGTGCCCTATATCCACGACCGCAAGCAGTTCGGCCAGGCCATCGGCGAGTTCCAGCTCATCCAGGGCAAGATCGCCGACATGTACAGCGTGCTGCAGGCCAGCCGGGCCTTCTGCTACGCGGTAGGCCGCAACCTCGACCAGCTCGGCGCCAGCCACGTGCGCCAGGTACGCAAGGACTGCGCGGCCCTGATCCTGTACACCGCCGAGAAAGCCACCTGGATGGCCGGCGAGGGCGTGCAGATCCTGGGCGGCAACGGCTACATCAACGAATATCCGGTCGGACGCATGTGGCGCGACGCCAAGCTGTACGAGATCGGCGCCGGCACCAGCGAGATCCGCCGCATGCTGATCGGCCGGGAACTCTACGCGGAAACCGCATGACCTGCCGCCATGCCCGCAAGCGATAGCACGAGCCAGCCATGATCTACAGCGGCGATGTCCAACGCATCGAACCGGCGCCGGTCGCGGGACCCGCGCCGCTGGAGGTCGCGCACCTGATCCTGGCAGGCTTCGACCGCCACTATGCGCTGTTTCGCTACAGCGCGCAGCGCGCCAAGTCGCTGTTCGAGTCGGGCGACTGGCATGGCATACAACGCCTGTCGCGCGAACGCATCGAGTACTACGACATGCGCGTGCGCGAATGCGCCACGCAACTGGACAGCGCGCTGCGCGGCTCCGACGCGCGCGCGGCCCATGGCTCGCGCGCCAACGGCAGCACGGCGCTGAGCGACGCGCAGACGGCGTTCTGGCAAGCCGTCAAGCAGGAATTCGTGGGCCTGCTGGCCGACCATCGCCAGCCCGAATGCGCCGAGACGTTCTTCAATTCGGTGTCGTGCCGCATCCTGCACCGCGACTACTTCCACAACGATTTCCTGTTCGTGCGGCCGGCCATCGCGACCGACTACCTGGACAGCCGCATCCCGTCGTACCGGGTCTACTATCCGGTGACCGAGGGCCTGCACAAGAGCCTGATCCGCATGGTGGCCGACTTCGGCCTGGCCGTGCCGTACGCCGACCTGCCGCGCGACGCGCGCCTGCTGGCGCGCGCGGCGGTGCGCCAGTTGCGCGGCCAGCTGCCGCGCCACGCCGGCCCGCGGCTGGCCTCGGACTGCCAGATCCAGGTGCTGGGTTCGCTGTTCTTCCGCAATACCGGCGCGTACATCGTCGGCCGCCTCATCAACCAGGGCACGGTCTACCCGTTCGCCGTCGCCCTGCGCCGCAATCCGGCCGGGCAGGTGTGCCTGGATGCGCTGCTGCCGGGCGCCGACGACCTCAGCACGCTGTTCAGCTTCACCCGGGCGTATTTCCTGGTGGACATGGAAACGCCGGCGGCAGTGGTCAACTTCCTGGCCAGCCTGCTGCCGCGCAAGCCCAAGGCCGAGCTCTACACCATGATCGGCCTGCAGAAGCAGGGCAAGACCCTGTTCTACCGCGACTTCCTGCACCACCTGACGCATTCGCGCGACGCCTTCGACATCGCGCCCGGCATCCGCGGCATGGTGATGTGCGTGTTCACGCTGCCGTCGTATCCGTACGTCTTCAAGCTGATCAAGGACCGCATCGACAAGGACGGCATGGACCACACCACGGTGCGGCGCAAGTACCAGATGGTCAAGCTGCACGATCGCGTCGGACGCATGGCGGACACCTGGGAGTACTCGCAGGTGGCGCTGCCGCGCAGCCGCTTCGCCCCCCGGCTGCTGGACGAGCTGCGCCGGCTGGTGCCCAGCCTGATCGAGGAAAACGGCGATACGGTGGTAATCCGCCATGTCTACATCGAGCGGCGCATGATGCCGCTTAACCTCTACCTGCGCCACGCCAGCGACCCGCTGCTGGAAGTCGCCGTGCGCGAGTACGGCGACGCCATCCGCCAGCTCGCCACGGCGAATATCTTCCCGGGCGACATGCTGTACAAGAACTTCGGCGTCACCCGCCTGGGCCGGGTCGTGTTCTACGACTACGACGAAATCCAGCGCATGACGGAAATGAATTTCCGCGCCATTCCGCCGGCGCCCAACGAAGAGGCCGAGCTTTCCAGCGAACCTTGGTACGCGGTGGGCCCCAACGATGTCTTTCCCGAGGAGTTCGGCCGCTTCCTGCTGGGCGATCCACGCGTGCGCCAGGCCTTCCTGCGCCATCACGCCGACCTGCTGGCGCCGCAGTGGTGGCAGGCCTGCCGCGCGCGCGTGGCGCAAGGCCGGATTGAAGAGTTTTTCCCTTACGATACCGACAGGCGGTTGCAACCCCAGGCCGCGCCACCTCCGCGCGCGGCCGCATAGCGCCATATCCTGTCCCGATTTCTAGGAGCAAGTCATGTCCGATCCCATTGTCATCGTTTCCGTCGCCCGCACGCCCATGGGCGGCATGCTGGGCAGCCTGTCCGGCCTGGCCGCCCACGAACTGGGCTCGGTCGCCATCAAGGCCGCCATCGAGCGCGCCGGCATCAAGCCCGAACAGGTCGATGAAGTCATCATGGGCAACGTGCTGCAGGCCGGCCAGGGCCAGGCGCCCGCCCGCCAGGCCGCACTCGGCGCCGGCCTGCCGCTGGGCGTGGGCTGCACCACGATCCACAAGGTGTGCGGCTCTGGCCTGAAGGCCGCGATGTTCGGCCACGACCTGCTGACCGCCGGCTCGGTCGACGTCGTGGTCGCCGGCGGCCAGGAAAGCATGAGCAACGCGCCCTACCTGCTGCTCAAGGGCCGCCAGGGCTACCGCTACGGCCACAACACGGTGTATGACCACATGGCCCTGGACGGGCTGGAAGACGCCTATGACCGCGGCAAGGCGATGGGCGTATTCGCCGAGGACTGCGCCAGCAAGTACAGCTTCACGCGCGAGCAGCAGGACGCCTTCTCGCTCGAATCGCTGCGCCGCGCGCGCGCCGCCAGCGAGGATGGCAGCTTCAAGTGGGAAATCGCCCCGGTGACCGTGGCCGGCCGCAAGGGCGACACGGTGATCGATACCGACGAGGCGCCCACCAAGGCCATGCCCGAGAAGATCCCGACGCTCAAGCCGGCCTTCAAGAAAGACGGCACCGTCACCGCCGCCAACTCGTCGTCGATCTCCGACGGCGCCGCGGCCATGGTGCTGATGCGCGCCTCCACCGCCGAGAAGCTGGGCGTCAAGCCGCTGGCCCGCATCGTCGCCCATGCCCAGCATGCGCAGGAGCCGAACTGGTTCACCACCGCCCCGGTCGGCGCGCTGAAGAACCTGTTCAAGAAAACCGGCTGGCAAGCCAGCGACGTGGATCTGTACGAGATCAACGAAGCCTTCGCCGTGGTCACCATGGCGGCCATGAAGGACTTCGACCTGCCGCACGACAAGGTCAACGTGCACGGCGGCGCGACCGCGCTGGGCCACCCCATCGGCGCATCGGGCGCGCGCCTGATGGCCACGCTGGTCGGCGCGCTGCGCAAGACCGGCGGCAAGCGCGGCGTGGCCACGCTGTGCATCGGCGGCGGCGAAGCCGTCGCGATGGCCATCGAAATGCTGTAAACCGCCCCGGGCCTGCCGGTGCGCCGGCAGGCCGGCGGGGCCGCGGCCTCGCCCACCACAACAATCCGCCGCATCGCGGCACCGAGACAGACCGCGCCGCGCGCGCCGCCTCCATCAACGCCCCACGGGTACGCCCATGCCTATCATCGAATCCCGCATCGATACGCGGTCGCAGGACTACGCCGACAATGCGCGCGCCATGCAGGCGCAGCTCGACGACCTGAACCAGAAGCTGGCCCGGACGGCGCAAGGCGGCAGCGAAAGCGCGCGCGCCAAGCACGTGGGGCGCGGCAAGTTGCTGCCGCGCGAACGCGTCGAGCAACTGGTCGACCCGGGCAGCCCCTTCCTGGAGCTCTCGCCCATGGCCGCGCACGGCATGTACGGCGACGAAGCGCCGGGCGCCGGCATGATCACGGGCGTCGGCCGCATCGCCGGCACCGAATGCGTCATCGTGTGCAACGACGCCACCGTCAAGGGCGGCACGTACTACCCGATGACGGTCAAGAAACACCTGCGCGCGCAGGAAATCGCCGCGCAGAACCGGCTGCCGTGCGTCTACCTGGTCGATTCGGGCGGCGCCAACCTGCCGCGCCAGGACGAAGTGTTCCCCGACCGCGATCACTTCGGCCGCATCTTCTACAACCAGGCAGTGATGTCGTCGCAAGGCATCGCGCAGATCGCGGTGGTGATGGGATCATGCACCGCCGGCGGCGCGTACGTGCCCGCCATGTGCGACGAATCCATCATCGTGCGCGACCAGGGCACGATTTTCCTGGGCGGGCCGCCCCTGGTGAAAGCGGCCACGGGCGAGGAGGTCAGCGCCGAAGACCTCGGCGGCGGCGACGTGCACACGCGCCTGTCCGGCGTGGCCGACCACCTCGCAGCCAACGACATGCACGCGCTGCAGCTGGCGCGCAACGCCGTGGCCCGCCTGAACCGCGCCAAGCCGGCTCCGCTGGCGATGGCGCCGGTGCGCGAACCGCGCTACGACGCCAGCGAACTGAACGGCATCATCCCGGCCGACACCCGCAAGCCGTACGACGTGCGCGAAGTCATCGCGCGCATCGTCGACGGTTCGGAATTCGACGAATTCAAGGCGCGCTACGGCACCACCCTGGTCACCGGCTTTGCCCATATCCATGGCATGCCGGTGGGCATCGTCGCCAACAACGGCATCCTGTTCTCGGAATCGGCGCAGAAGGGCGCCCACTTCATAGAACTGTGCGCGCAGCGCAAGATTCCGCTGGTCTTCCTGCAGAACATCACCGGCTTCATGGTGGGCCGCAAGTACGAGAACGAAGGCATCGCGCGCCACGGCGCCAAGATGGTGACCGCCGTGGCCACCGCCGCCGTGCCCAAGTTCACGATACTCATCGGCGGCTCGTTCGGCGCCGGCAACTACGGCATGTGCGGGCGCGCCTATTCGCCGCGCATGCTGTTCATGTGGCCCAACGCGCGCATCTCGGTGATGGGCGGCGAACAGGCCGCCAGCGTGCTGGCCACCGTCAAGCGCGACGGCATCGAGGCCCGCGGCGCGCAATGGAGCGGCGCCGAGGAAGACGCCTTCAAGCAACCGATCCGCGAGCAATACGAGCGCGAGGGCCATCCCTACTATGCCACCGCGCGGCTTTGGGACGACGGCATCATCGCGCCGGCCGATACGCGCCGCGTGCTGGGCCTGGCGCTGTCGGCCGCCCTGAATGCGCCGATCGAAGACACGCGCTTCGGCGTTTTCCGCATGTAATCCGCCGCGGCGCCACGCCACGGCGCCGCGCCACCAAGGAGCCATCGTGTTCTCCACCCTGCTGATTGCCAACCGCGGCGAAATCGCCTGCCGCGTCGCCGCCACCGCCCGCCGCATGGGCCTTCGCACCGTCGCCGTCTATTCCGATGCCGACGCCAGCGCGCGCCATGTGGCCGCCTGCGATGTCGCCGTGCATATCGGCGGCGCCGAGCCCCGCGCCAGCTACCTGCGCGCCGATGCCATCCTGCAGGCCGCGCGCGACACCGGCGCGCAGGCCATCCACCCCGGCTACGGCTTCCTGTCGGAAAACGAAGGCTTTGCCGAAGCCGTGGCGCAGGCCGGCATGGTGTTCGTCGGTCCGCCGGCCAGCGCGATCGCCGCCATGGGCAGCAAATCAGCCGCCAAGGCGCTGATGGAGCGCGCCGGCGTGCCGCTGGTGCCCGGCTACCATGGCGAGAACCAGGATCCGCAGTTCCTCCGGGAGCAGGCCGACGCCATCGGCTATCCGGTGCTGATCAAGGCCAGCGCCGGCGGCGGCGGCAAGGGCATGCGCGTGGTCGAGGAAAGTGCCGCCTTCGCCGACGCGCTGGCCTCATGCCAACGCGAAGCCAGCGCCAGCTTCGGCGACGACCGCGTGCTCATCGAGCGCTACCTGCAGAAGCCTCGGCACATCGAGATCCAGGTGTTTGCCGACGGCCACGGCAATTGCGTCTACCTGTTCGAACGCGACTGTTCCGTGCAGCGCCGCCACCAGAAGGTCATCGAGGAAGCGCCCGCGCCGGGCATGACGCCGGAACGCCGCCGCGCCATGGGCGAAGCGGCGGTGGCGGCGGCGCGCGCGGTGGGCTACGTAGGCGCCGGCACCGTCGAGTTCATCGCCGAGCCCGACGGCCGCTTCTACTTCATGGAAATGAATACCCGGCTGCAGGTGGAGCACCCGGTCACCGAAATGATCACCGGCCATGACCTGGTCGAATGGCAATTGCGCGTGGCCGCCGGCCAGCCGCTGCCGGCCGCCCAGGACGAGCTGCGCCTGGACGGCCATTCCATCGAGGCGCGCATCTACGCCGAGAACCCGGAAAAGGGCTTCCTGCCATCGATCGGCACGCTGGCCTACCTGGGCCTGCCCGCGCACGCGGCGTTCGCCAACGGCGAGGTGCGGGTCGACGGCGGCGTGCGCATGGGCGACACCATCACGCCCTATTACGACCCCATGATCGCCAAGCTGATCGTCCATGGCGCCGACCGCGAGCAGGCGCGCGCGCGCATGATCCAGGCGCTGGCGCACACCCAGGCGGTCGGCGTGCAGACAAACGCCGCCTTCCTGGGCCGCCTGATGCGCGACGAGGCCTTCGCCACGGGCGACCTCGATACCGGCCTGATCGAACGCCGCCGCGCCACGCTGCTGCCCGAACCGCAGCCGGTCGGCGCCGACGTGCTGGCCCTGGCCAGCGCCGCCGTGCTGGCGCGCCAGGGCCTGGCCCAGCCGCAAGGCGAGGCCGGCAAGACGGCCGACCCGTGGGACGCGCGCGACGGCTGGCGGCTGGGCGGGCGCTACCGGCAGACCCTGTGCTGGGTCGACAACGGCGAGCGGCGCGACATCGGGATCACGCGCGAGGGCGGGCAGTGGCGCATCGGCGCCGCGGCCACGGCCGGCCAGGCCTTCTCCTGGCGCGCCCAGCCCAGCGCCAACCCCCAGCTCAGCTACGGCCTGCGCATCACGCTGGATGGCCGGGAAAGCGCCGGCACCGTGGTGCTGCACGCCGGCAAGGCCTATGTGTTCCACGACGGCGCCACCCACATCCTGGACCTGTACGATGCCCTGGCGCATGCCCAGGACGATGCCGAGGGCCATGGCGGCGGCCTGACCGCGCCCATGCCCGGCAAGATCATCTCGATCGCGGTCGCCGTGGGCGACAAGGTCGAGAAGGGCCAGGCGCTGCTGGTGATGGAAGCCATGAAAATGGAGCACACCATCACGGCGCCGGCGGCCGGCGAAGTCGCCGGACTGTTCTATGCCGTGGGCGACCAGGTCGGCGAGGGCGCCGCCCTGATCGAAGTGAAGTGAATGACGCCGGGCATGGCCCGGCGTCTGTTCAGCCTTGCTCCGGCGTGACGTGGCCCACGTAGGCAAAGCGCGGCCGCGGGCCGGCGCCAGTGTCCACGGTCTCGTTCCAGATGCGCAGCAAGCGCGTGCTCATGGGCAGGCCGGCACGCGCGTACAGCCGGGTGTACACCACCACCACTTCGTCGGTTTCGTCGGCGCGCGCCAGGCCCAGGGCCAGGTAATGATCGCCCTTGTAGTGGCGGTAGACGCCGGGACGGAAGTCCTGCATCGCCATGCCGGCCCCGTCCTTATTTGCGCACGGCGGCGATCACGCCGTCGAGCTGCTCGAGCATGCGGGCCATGTCGGCTTCGGTCACGTTCAGCGCCGGCATGAAGCGCAGCAGGTTGCCGCGCGGCGCGTTCAGCAGCAGCCCCTCGGGCGCCAGCGTGCGCGCGGCCTCGACGATGGCCGGAGCGTCGTCGCGGTCCAGCACCAGGGCGCGCAGCAGGCCCATGCCGCGCTCGCCGCGCAGGCTCCACTTGGCCGACAGCGCCAGCAGGCCTTCGGACAGCTGGCGCGCGCGCGCCTGCGCCGCCTCCATGAAACCGGGCGCGGTGATGGTGTCGAACACCGCCACGCCGACCGCCGCGCACAAGGGGTTGCCGTTGTAGGTGCCGCCCTGGTCGCCGTGCGCGAACACGCAGACTTCCTCGCGCGCCAGCAGGGCGGCCAGCGGGATGCCGCCGCCGATACCCTTGGCCAGCGTCATGATGTCCGGGATCACATCGAACTGCTGGTACGCGAACAGCGAGCCGGTACGGCCCATGCCGGTCTGCACTTCGTCGACGATGAACAGGATGCCGTGCTCGTCGGCCAGCTTGCGCAGGCCCTGCATGAATTCGCGCGTGGCCGGGATCACGCCGGCCTCGCCCTGCACGGGTTCGAGCATCACGGCCACCGTCTGCGCGTCGATCAGGGCGCGCACCGAGTCCAGATCGTTGATCTCGGCCTTGGGAAAGCCCTCCACCTGCGGCGCGAACATCGTGTCCCAGCCCGGCTTGCCCGAGGCCGACATGGTGGCCAGCGTGCGGCCGTGGAAGCCGTGGTTCATGGTGATGATCTTGTAGGCGCCGTTGCGGTTCACGCGCCCCCACTTGCGCGCCAGCTTGATGGCGCCTTCGTTGGCCTCCGCGCCGCTGTTGGCGAAGAACACGCGGTCGAAACACGATGCCGAGGTCAGGCGCTGCGCCAGCTCGATCGACGGCAGGTTGTAGAACGCCGGCGACGGGTTCATCAGCTGGTCGGCCTGCTCGGCCAGCGCGCGCTTCATCTCGGGCGCGCAGTGGCCCAGCGTGTTGACGGCCCAGCCCTGCACGAAATCGAGATATCGCTTGCCGGCATGGTCCTCCAGCCAGGAACCCTGGCCTCGCACGAACACCAGGTCCGGGCGGGAGGTGATCTCCATGAGGGCATTGACTTTGAACTGGCTGAATTCCATGGCGGTTCCTGCTGGTAAGAAAAAACAGGGAAGAAGGGAGGGCGAAACCCGAAATTTAGCACCGACCGGACAATGCTATCGTGACGGCATCCCCTTCCTCGGCTGCGGGCCGGCCCAAAAGGCCCCTCCGCATGCCGGCCGGCGGGCTCCGATCCTTGCGTCCGCCCCGTTCAACCGTCTTTCGAGCAGTCAACATGAATCGCGTTTTCGCCGGCCTGTGCGCCGGTCTTGCCCTGGCCGCCGCCAGCTTCGCCGCCCACGCCGACTATCCCGAGCGTCCGATCCGCATGCTGGTGCCGTTCCCGCCCGGCCAGGCCACCGACATCTTCGCCCGCGCGCTGGCCGAGAAACTGGGCGCCGACCTCAAACAACCCATCGTGGTCGAAAACCGCGCCGGCGCCGGCAGCAATATCGGCATGGGCGAGGCCGCGCGCGCCGCCCCGGATGGCTACACCCTGGTCGTTGCCGGCAGCGCCGCCGCGGTCAACCAGACGCTGTACAAGAACATCAACTACAGCCTCACCAAGGACTTCGCGCCGGTCTCGGGCGTGTTCTCGGTGCCGCTGGTGTTCCTGGCCACGCCCGCCTCGGGCATCGACAGCCTGCAGAAACTGGTGACCCAGGCCCGCGCGCATCCCGGCGAGCTGGCCTATGCCAGCGCCGGCATCGGCGGCACGCAGCACCTGTCGGCCGAGATGTTCAAGGCCGCCGCGGATATCGACATCCGCCATATCCCATACAAGGGCAGCGGCCCGGCGCAAGCCGATTTCCTGGGCCACCAGGTGCCGCTGATGGTGGATTCGGTCACCGCCGGCCTGCCGCACATCAAGACCGGCAAGGCCGTGCCGCTGGCGGTCACCACCGCCAGCCGGCTGGCGCAGCTGCCCGACGTGCCTACGGTGGCCGAATCGGGCTATCCGGGTTTCGAGGCGATCGGCTGGGCGGCCGTGCTGGCCCCGGCGGGCACGCCGCCAGCCGTCACCGAACTGCTCAGCCGCCATATCGGCCAGGCGCTGGGCAGCGCCGAACTCGCCAGGTTCCTGCGCGAGCGCGGCGCCGAGCCCATGCCCACCACGCCGCAGGCGACCAGCCAGTTCATCGCCGCCGAAGTGCGGAAATGGGGCGACGCGGTACGTCGCTCGGGCGCGCAGGTCGACTGACCGGACGCGGCGCGGCCTGTCCCTAGCGGCTCAGGCCGCGCGCGGCAACCGGCCAGAGATCGACCACGACATCGTCGCGAAACACCACCAGGCTGTCGTGCAGGTTGAAGGTCGGATCCACGTGCGACGGCACCAGCCGCACCATTTCGCCCAGCGCGGGCGCCGGCGCGCCGGGCTCGACCCGCGCCACGCCGTGCTCATCGTTGGCGGCCAGGTAAGTCAGGCCGGCACGGCCCGCCACCCGCGGCGGGCCGCATTCCGCGGTGCTGGACTTCAGCCCCGCGTCGAGCACCACGCGGCCGGCGGCCGGCGTGCTCATCACCGTGCTCAATAAATACAGGCTCTGCTCGAAGCGCAGCGTCTCGGCCCATTCGTTGTCGCCATAGTCGGCGTCCATGAACGGGTACGAGCCTGCCTGCAACTCCGTGAATACGCCGCTGGCGGCATCGAATTGCGCGCTGCCCGTGCCCGAGCCCGTGATCGTCGGGCACGCCAGGCCGGCGGCGCGCAGGGCGTCGGCATGCGCCGCCGCGGCGCGCGCCACCTCGGCGCAGACCGCCGCGCGCTCGGCCTGCGTACGCATGTGCTGCACCGAGCCGTGATATGCCTGCAGGCCGCCAAAGCGCAAGCCTGCCGCCGCATCGGCGCGCCGCGCCAGCGCCAGCACCGTCTGCGGGTCGGTCACGCCGCAGCGCCCCTGGCCCACGTCCACCTCGACCAGCACCGTCACCCGCGCCTGCGCGCGCTCCATGGCCTGCGCCAGCGCATCCAGGTTGCCGGGATGGTCCACGCATACGCTGATGTCGGCCCGGCGCGCCAGTTCGCCCAGCAAGGCCAGCTTGGCGGGGCCGACCACTTCGTTGCTGATGTGGATATCGCGCACGCCGGCCGCGACGAACGGCAGCGCCTCGCTCACCTTCTGGCAGCAGATGCCGCGCGCGCCCAGCGCAAGCTGGCGCAGGGCCACCTCCGGGCACTTGTGCGCCTTGGCGTGGGGCCGCAGCGCCACGCCATGGCGCTCGGCCCAATCCTGCATGGCGCGCAGGTTGCGCTCGAACGCCGCGAGATCCAGCGCCAGGCTGGGCGTATCGACATCGCGCAGGGCCTGCCCCGCGCGGGCAGCCGGCGGCAGTGTAGGAACCAGGGAAGCATTCACAGCGAATTTCCTTAGTCGTCTTCGTTTCGATAGCCGCGCCGCGCACGGCAGGTCATAACCTGGGCAGGGGTAGCCATAACCCGAGGCCGGGTTTACCCCCAGGTAAACGATACCCTCCCGGACATTGGCGAACGCTTTTGTGCATGACAAAATCCCGAACCTATAAAGGGTTGTACCGCAAGGCTCGCCCTTTTTCACTGGAGAAGCCCTCATGTCTATGAAAAGCTGGATCAAAACCCTGACCCTCGCCTTGGCTGTCGCCGGCGCCGCTACCTCGGCCAACGCGCAACAGTTCTTCCGTATCGGCACCGGCGGCACCGCCGGCACGTACTATCCCGTCGGCGGCATGATCGCCAACTCGATCTCCCAGCCCGGCAAGCTGATCGCCACCGCCGTCGCATCCAACGGTTCGGTCGCCAACATCAACGGCATCCTGGGCGGTTCGCTCGAAGCGGGCTTCACGCAATCCGACGTGGCCTATTGGGCCTACAGCGGCACCGGCACCTTCGAAGGCAAGCCCAAGGCCCAGGACCTGCGCCTGATCGCCACGCTGTATCCCGAAAGCATCCACCTGGTGGCGCGCAAGGGCGCCGGCATCAAGACGGTGGCCGACCTGCGCGGCAAGCGCGTCTCGATGGACGAGCCAGGCTCGGGCACCCTGGTCGACGTGCGCCTGATCCTCGGCGCCTTCGGCATGACCGACAAGGACATCAAGGCCGAATACCTCAAACCCAACCAGGCCGGCGACAAGCTGAAGGATGGCGGCCTGGACGCGTTCTTCTTCGTGGGCGGCGCGCCGGCCGGCGCGATTTCCGAACTGGCCTCCAGCGGCGCCGGCATCGAGCTGGTGCCCATCGTCGGCCCGGAAATCGACAAGCTGCGCAGCCAGCAGGAATTCTTCACGCCCGACACCATCGCCGCCAACACCTACCAGAACGTGGGCGAGGTCAAGACCATCTCGGTCAACGCGCAACTGGTCACCTCGGCCAAGCTGCCCGAGCAGACCGTCTATGACATCGTCAAGGCGCTGTACAGCGACGCCACCCGCAAGACGCTGGACAACGGCCATGCCAAGGGCAAGCTGATCACCAAGGAAAACGCCGTCAAGGGCGCCGGGATTCCCTTCCACGCGGGCGCCGAGAAGTACTACAAAGAAGTCGGCCTGCTGAAGTAATGGGCTGGACGCGCCATGCCTGCATCGCGCGTCCCCGCTCCAATGCGCCATCGCGCTGCCTTTCCACCAGGGCTGCCTCAGGGCAGCCCTGGTCGCGCAATACCCTATAGAAGTTGCAGCTTATGCAAATTGATCACGATAAGACCCAGCAGCTAACGGAAAAGTACGATTCGGAAATCCGTTTCCGGCCGCTGGATAAAACAGCCACCTGGATCGTATCGATCCTGCTGGTCACGCTGTCCATCTTCCACTACTACACGGCCGGTTTCGGCCTGCTGCGCGAAGCCACGCACCGCGGCGTGCACCTGGCCTTCGTGCTCAGCCTCATCTTCCTGGTGTTCGGCTTCAGCAAGGCCCACTACCAGCGCGAGCCGAAATCGACGCTGCTGTGCCCGGGCGGCGTGCCGCTGTACGACTGGGCCATCGCCATCGTGCTGGCGCTCAGCGTCCTGTACATCCCGTACATCTTCGAAGACCTGGCATTCCGCGTCGGCAATCCGCTGCCGATGGACGTGGCCATGGGCACCATCCTGATCGTCGGCCTGCTCGAAGGCACGCGCCGCGCCATGGGCTGGCCCCTGCCCATCATCGCCATGGTGTTCCTGGCCTACGCGGCCTTCGGCCCCTACTTCCCGGGCCTGCTGCAGCACGCCGGCAACAACTGGCCGCAGATCGTCAACCACATGTACCTCACCAGCCAGGGCATCTATGGCGTGGCGGTGGGCGTGGTGGCGACCTACGTATTCCACTTCGTGCTGTTCGGCGTGCTGGCCACCCGCATCGGCCTGGGCCAGCTGTTCCTGGACGTGGCCTCCACCATTGCCGGCCGCTACGCGGGCGGCCCGGCCAAGGTCTCGGTGTTCGGCTCGGCCATGTTCGGCATGCTGTCGGGCTCGTCGGTGGCCAACGCGGTGACGGTCGGCTCGCTCACCATCCCCGCGATGATCCGCATCGGCTATCCGCGCCATTTCGCCGCCGGCGTGGAGGCGGCCTCCAGCACGGGCGGGCAGATCACGCCGCCCATCATGGGCGCGGCCGCCTTCCTGATGATCGAATTCCTGGGCATCCCGTACCAGCAGATCGCCATCGCAGGCATCTTCCCGGCCTTCCTGTACTTCTTCGGCATGTTCATGCAGGTGCATTTCGAAGCCAAGCGCGAGGGCCTGCGCGGCCTGACCGAGGAAGAAATGCCAGCCCTGAAGGCTTCGTTCAAGAAGCGCTGGCCGACGCTGCTGCCCCTGATCATGCTGATCGGCGTGCTGGCCAGCGGCCGCACGCCTTACCTGGCGGCGTTCGCCGGCATCACGGGCTGCATCGTGGTGGGCCTGCTCAACCCCATGCAGCGGCTGCGCCTGCGCGACCTCTACGAAGCCTTCGAGACCGGCGCCAAGTACGCGCTGGCGGTGGGCGCGGCAGCGGGCACGGTGGGCCTGGTGATCGGCGTGGTCACGCTGACCGGCGTGGGCTTCAAGATCTCGTACATCGTGATCTCGGCCGCCCAGGCCATCGCGGGCGGCGTCGGCACGATCATCCCCGACGTGGTCGCCAACACACAGACCCTGACGCTGATCGCCGCGCTGGTCATGACCGGCATCGTGTGCATCCTGATGGGCTGCGGCATTCCCACCACGGCCAACTACATCATCATGGTGGCGGTGGCCGCCCCCACGCTGGTGCAACTGGGCGTGCAACCGATCGCGGCGCACTTCTTCGTGTTCTATTTCGGCATCCTGGCCGACATCACCCCCCCCGTAGCGCTGGCGGCCTACGCGGCAGCGGGCATGGCGGGCAGCGATCCGTTCAAGACCGGCAATACCGCATTCCGCCTGGGCATCACCAAGCTGATCGTGCCGTTCGTGTTCGTGTTCTCGCCATCGCTGCTGATCTCGGTGCAGGGCTTCACCTGGTACGACTTCTTCACCACCCTGGTGGGCTGCATGATCGGCCTGGTGCTGTTGTCGGCCGCTTTCTCACGCTACATGCTGGTCGAAATGAAAAGCTGGGAGCGCTGGCTGTGCACGCTGGGTGCCTTGCTGACCATCATGCCCGGCGTGACCAGCGGACTGGTCGGCCTGGCCATCTGCGTTCCGGTATTCCTGCGCCAGCTGACGCAGCTCAAGCTGGAAAACGGCGCCAAGGCGGCCTGACCCCGGACCGCGTCCGCCCGGACGCCGACGGAACACGCAACCCACCGCAAGGTGGGTTGCGTGTTCCGGGCACGGCCACGCGCTTTCCTGCCGCAAACGCGGACCGTACGGCGCCACATAGCGGGCCTGTGTACTAAGAATTATTCTCATGCATACCTAGAATCGATCGGGTTTCAACCTGCCAGCGATTCTTGTCATGCCGTCCCCGCTTCCCGCCACGCCCTGGCGCGCACTGCTCGCGCTTGCCGGCCTTTCACTCGGTTGCCCTGCCAACGCCAACGACGCGCCCTTGCCGGCGCAAACCATCGTCACCCTGCCCGCGCAAGAGGTCATCGGCGACAGCGTCGCGGCGGCCCGGTCCGTGCTGCGCCTGCCGGACATCGAGCGCGCCCAGGCCGACAACTTCGCCTCCCTGGTCGATCGGCTGCCGGGCATCTCGATGGCCGGTTCGCCGCGCCCCGGCGGGCAAAGCCTGAACATCTGGGGCATGGGCGATACCGAAGACGTGAAAATCGTCCTCGACGGCGCGCCCAAGGGTTTCGAGAAGTACCGCCAGGGCTCGGTCTTCATCGAACCTGAACTGATCCGGCGCATCGAGGTCGACAAGGGGCCGCACAACCTGGTCGACGGCAATGGCGGCTTCGGCGGCACCGTCAAGATCGACACCAAGGATGCGGCCGACCTGTTGTCGCCGGGCGCCCGCTTCGGCGCCCTGGCCAAGTACGGCCGCCACTCGAACGACGGCCAGAACATCTACAGCGTGGCGCTGTACGGCCGTACCCGCGGCGCCGGAGCCGACGGCCTGCTGTATGCCAACCGCCGCGACGGCGGCGACCTGCGCCGTCCGGACGGCACCCGCTTCGCGTACTCGCGCAACAACCAGCGCTCGCTGCTCGCCAAGGTCAACCTCTATCTGGACGACGCCCAGACCATCACCCTGTCGGCCATGCGTTCGGATGCGGCGGGATGGCAACCCTTCGCGGCCAAGCGCGACGATCTGCCCGCGCCTTCGCAGGCCGATATCGACCGCTACGGCCTGACCGAGGCATGGCGGCGCAAGCTGGTCCATCGCGACCAGCTGGACCAGAACTACAGCGCGAAATGGAACATCGCCCCATCGGCCCATCCCTGGGTGAACCTCACGCTGGCCTACGCCCGCTCGGACACCCGGCAACGCGACCGGCGCTCGCCCCGGGCGTCGCAGTCGGCCTTTCTCGGCACGCTGGGCAACAAGAGCTGGGTCGACTACCGCGACGACCGGCTCGACCTCAGCAACGAAAGCCGCATTGCCCTGGGCGCGGCCGAGCATGTCCTGCTGGCGGGCCTGCGCTGGCATCGGCATCGCCGCGACACGCTCATGTACTACCCGCCCGGCCGCGGCAAGCCCGACTACAACCACGGCTACTTCCAGCCGCACTACATGCCCGCGGGCACCCAGACCGTACGCAGCCTGTACCTGCAGGACGCCATCACCGTCGGCAGCCTTACCGTCACGCCCGGCGCGCGGTACGACCATGTCGCCAATACCGGCAGGCCGAACGACGCGCCCCGCTACAACAACCCCGCCCCCGCGGCCGGGCACGACTACCGCCGCGTCTCGTACGCGGGCTGGACCCCGCACCTGGGCGTGGTCTGGAAGGCGGCGCGAGGCGTGGCGCTGTTCGCCGACGCCAGCCGCACCTGGCGCGCCCCCGTCATCGACGAACAGTACGAAGTGCAGTACGCGCAGGCCAATGTCTCGGGCAGCAGCCGGGCGCTGCGACCCGAGCGCATCGTGGGCCTGCGCGCCGGCGCCATGCTGGATTTCAACAACGTCGCGGCGCGCGGCGACAGCGTGCAATTGCGGGCCACGCTGTTTCGCAATCGCGGCAAGCACGAGATCTTCCAACGCCGCGGCGTGGCGTGCCGCGGGCAAGCCGAGGGCGGCGCCGCCTCGGACTGCCCCAAGCCCCTGTCCAACTACCGCAACCTGCCCGGCTACACCATCGAGGGGCTGGAGCTGGAAACCTACTATGACAGCCCGGCGATGTTCGCCAGCCTGTCGTTCTCCGCCATGCGCGGGCACCGCGACGCCTCGCCGCGCGACCCGTGGGGCCCGCGTACCTGGATCGCCGAAATCCCGCCCGTTTCGGCGCGCGCGATGCTGGGCGTGAAACTGCCGCGCCAGGACCTGGTCCTGGGATGGCGCGGCGAATTCGTGCGCCGCCAGGATCGCTCGCCGACCGACGACGACCCGCTGGCCGGCTACTGGGCCTTGCCCAAGGCCGCCGGCTACGCGCTGCACGGCCTGTTCGCCAGCTGGCAACCCCGGCATGTCAAGGGCCTGGATGTGCGCCTGGCCGCCGACAACATCTTCAACCGGCCCTATCGCCCCTACCTGGGCGAATCGGTGTCGGGCACCGGCCGCAACATCAAGCTGAGCATCGCCCAGCGCTTCTAGGGGCGCCGCGCGCCACTCGCGGCGTGCCCCTCGCGCAACATCAGTGAAAACGTGAAGACCGCGCGCAGCGCACTGTCCCCTTTTGCGACGCCGCGCGCAGTTGCGGCCAACTTGCAGCCGTCTGGCGCGTACGGCGGCGAAATGCACCGCAACTCGTCCTTAAGGTGTCGTACGGGCGGCGAGTTGCCCAGGGTGACAATTCAGCGTAAAGTAAAATCACGTTTGCTGGTCTGCCGATTTGCGGGCCGACTGTGCAACGGGCACCTTGAAGCGCCATATGTTCGATATCCTGGTTTATCTGTTCGAGAATTACTACACGCCGCAAGCCTGTCCTGCGGCCGACGTGCTGGCAAAGCGGCTCGCCGCCGCCGGCTTCGAGCATGAAGACATCGACGACGCGCTGGGCTGGCTGTATGGCCTGGCCGAAACCACCGAACGCTGCGTCGAGCTCGCCCACGCGCCCGCCACCGGGATCCGTATCTACACCGACGCCGAGTACCAGCAATTGGGTACCGAGTCGATCGGCTTCATCACCTTCCTCGAGTCGGCCGGCGTACTGCCGGCGCCGCTGCGCGAAATCGTCATCGACCGCGCACTGGCCTCGCCCGAAACGCCGATCTCCCTGTCCAAGATCAAGATCATCGCCCTGATGGTGCTCTGGAGCCAGGAAGCCGAGATCGACAACCTGGTGCTCGAAGAATTGCTCGACGACGAAGGCACCCGCCGGCTGCATTGATGCGGCCGCGCCAGACTTGGCGCGCCGGCCCGGGCTGGCGCGCCATCGCACTCATTTCCCGAACCGCGTGAATTACATCGGCCGCTTCGCTCCCAGCCCCAGCGGGCCGCTGCATGCCGGCTCGCTCGTCGCGGCGCTGGCCAGCTGGCTGGACGCCCGCGCCCATCGTGGCCTGTGGCGCCTGCGCATCGAGGACGTCGACACGCCACGCACCGTGCCTGGCGCGGCCGGACTCATCATGGACCAGCTGCGAGCCCTGCACCTGCATTGGGACGGCGAGATCATGTGGCAGTCGCGGCGCGGCGCGGCTTACCAGCAGGCATTCGACGCCCTGGCCGCGCGCGGCCTGATCTACGGCTGCGGCTGCACGCGGCGCGAGATCGCCGACTCGGCGCTGCGCGGCACCGCCGGCGTCGATGGCGAGCGTCCGTATCCGGGCACGTGCCGCGAGGGCCTGCCCGCGGGCCGCCAGGCGCGCGCCTGGCGGGTACGCGTGCCGCCCGGCGTCGAGACCTTCGTCGATCGCTGGCTTGGGCCGCAGCAACAGGACGTGGCGGCCGCGGTGGGCGATTTCGCCCTGCGTCGCGCCGACGGCCTGTGGGCCTACCAATTGGCGGTGGTGGTGGACGACGCCGACCAGGGCGTCACCGACGTGGTGCGCGGCGCCGACCTGCTGGGCTCGACCGCACGCCAGCGTGTGCTGGGACGATTGCTGGGCCTGGCCCCGCCGCGCGTCATGCATGTGCCCCTGATCGTCGACCCGGCCACGGGCCTCAAGCTATCCAAGCAGAATGGCGCGCCGGCGCTCGATTGCGGCCAGCCGCTGCGCATGCTGCAACAGGCCTGGGGCGCCCTGGGCTTCGCGCCCCTGGCCGCGGCCTCTCCCGAGGCGTTCCTGCAGGCGGCCGCCGCGCAATGGGCGCGGCGTTTCGGCATGCGCCAGGCCGCCGCGCCGGCCGGCCCTAAAGCGGATTGAGGTCCTCGCCCAGCATGCGCACCAGCAGGCCGGTACCGCCGTCGTCCACGCGCATCTCGCCATAGCGCGCGCGCTGGTAGCGCTGCTGCTCGCCTTCCGGAAAGAAATAGGCGTTGGTCACCAGGCGCACGCCGTTGGCGCGCAGGCGGTAGCGCAGCACGATCTCGTTGCCGTCGCGCGGCGCGGCGCGCTCCTGGATGCGCAGCGGACGCGCCACGCCACGCTCGTCGGGAGCCAGCACCACGTAGCCATCGATGTGGGCGAAGGCGGCATCGTCGTCCTGCCCGTCTGCCGGCCTGTCGTTGCGCCAGCGTTCGATATCCTCGCCCGCGGCAAACCGCAGCGCCATGTAATCGCCCTGCATGAGCGAACGCGGATCGACCGGAGCCAGTTCCAGGATCGCCACCCGGCCCTTGGCCAGCAAGGCTTCGCGCTGCCAGATGTTGCCGTTGACGACGGCCAGCGTCACGGCCAGCCCGGCCAGCACCAGCGCCACCCGCCAGCGCAGGGCGCGCGACGGCGGCCCCATGGGCGCGCGCGCCGCCTGGGCGGTGGTGCGCATCCATTGCGGCACCAGCCACACCAGCAGCCGGCACAGGAACAGCAGCAGGGCGCCGCCGGCCAGCCACAGCGCCTTGTCCAGCAGCGGGATCTGCAGCTGATAGTAGTAGATCATCAGGTACGCCAGCAGACTGATCACGCCCAGCATGGTCAGCCGCGGCTTGTGCAGGCCGAAGCCCAGCAGCAGCCAGGCCAGCGCGAACGCCACGCCCGGACTGGGCAGCCAGAACAGCGCCAGCGCCAGCAAGGCCAGCGGCACGCCCCAGAGCATGCTGGCGGTAAGCTGGCGGCGGCGCGGCCAGAGCACCGACAGCGCAACCGCCACCGGCAGCATGGCGCCAGCTACCGTCAGCACGGCGGTGGAGGGGTGCAGCGCCCACAGGGCCCGCAACTGCGTCACCGTCACGCCTCCGGCCAGCCACACCATCGACTGCACCGCCAGCGCCAGCGCCCAGCCCAGCGGGTCGAGCTGTTGCGGCCGGCTGCGCGACCAGCGGTGGCCCAGGCTGAACGCCACCGCCGCGCCCCAGGCGCCGACCACGGCCACGGGCAGCCATACGAACGCGGCGCGCAGCGCGTCGAACTCCAGCAGCAGGCCCAGCAGTTGCTTGTCGCCCATGCCAGGGGTGAGGCCGCGCCAGATCAGCCCGGCACCGGCCAGGGCGATCATCCAGCCGCTCAGAAAGCGCAGCAGCAGATCCGGCGTGAGGGCATAGACCACCGCGCCCAGGGCGAGAATGAAGAAGCACGCGCTGGCGAACGAGGCGCTGTCCCAGAGCCCCACCATTACCAGGATCTGGCCCGCGAAGCCCATTGCCGTGGCGCACTGGCGCCAGAACGGCCCCGAGTCGGCGCGCAGCACCGCCACCGCCACGATGCACAGGCCCAGGCCGGCCACCAGGGCCCCTTCCTTGCTGGCGACGATGCCCGACACCGCCACGAACAGCAGCAGCAGCCAGGTGGCCAGCCAGGCGCTCAGTCCCAGCAGGCCATGCACATACCAGGGTATCTCGACGCCGCCGCGGGTGTCCTGCGGCGCCAGCTCCAGCACCGGAGCGCCGGCTTCGGCCGGGTCCAGCGCGTTGCCGGCCGAGGCGCCCGCGGGCTCGGCGTCGACCGCGGCCCGGGTGGACTGCTCGCCGAGCCGGCGCAGCCAGCGCACCGCCCAGACCGCCTCGGCCATCAGCAGCCCGGCCAGCGGCAGCGCCGCCCAGACGCCCGGCTCCAGTTCCAGCAGCCAGGCGCCGACCACCCGCAGCGACACGCAGATCATGGCCGCCGCCAGCAAGGCGAGGATGACCAGGTCGCGCCGCACCTGCTGATAATAGAAACCCATGCCCACGGTCATGGCGATCCAGGCGATCCCGGTCGTCGAGACCAGGTCGGCCAGGGTGCCGAAATCGAACAACAGGGCCGCCACCAGCACGCCCTGGGCCAGCAGCGCCAGGACGCGCGGGCCGACCCGCGTGCTGACATGGCGGTGATGCGCCACCCATTCCCAGCAGGCCAGCATGGCCAGGTTCAGCGCCGCCAGCACCAGCGCGGGGAATCCCGCCCCGGCTAGCGACCACCACCATGATAGTAAGCGCTCACCTAGCCAAAGCGCGACGGCAACATTGAGGATCAGCGCCCAAAGCAGCCAGAGCGCCTGGCTGGCGCCGGCCAGCGCCCATGGCAGCAACAACAGCGCCCACCAGGCGAACAATTCCCAGGTATCCGCGCCAGTCTGGTAAGTTTGGCCCAGCAAGGCCAGCAACGCCCCCAGGAACAGGCCTGCCAGCACCAGCAGCGCGCCGACGCCATGGCGGCGTACCCCGGAGGCCTCGCGCAGGCGCCAGGCCGCCCAGGCGGCGATCACGGCCGACAGCGCCAGCAAGCCCTGCGCGCCCGCGAATCGCTGGATCTTGGTCATGGCCGGCCAGTTGGCCGCCACCCAGCAAACCACCGCGCTGCCCAGCAGCACGACCCCCAGCCACAGGGACGCGCGCCCCAGGAACTGACGCCATGCGTACAGCTCCGAACCCGCCTGTTGGTGAGTCTCGACTTGCATGCCCCGATTCTCCGCTCTTATCATCCGCGCTAACTGCGGCGGGACTGCCGCCACTGGATACACATGAACAAAACGTTGATTATTGCCGAGAAACCCTCGGTGGCCCTGGATATATCACGCGCCCTGGGAGGCTTTGCGCGCGAGGGCGACTATTTTGAAAGCGATCGTTACGTGCTGGCTTCCAGTATCGGACATTTGCTCAGTCTGGTGGCGCCCAACGACCCGGTCAAGGGCAAATGGAGCTTCACGCACCTGCCGGTGATCCCTCCCGCCTTCGAACTGGGACCGACCGACAAGAAATCGGCCGAGCGGCTCAAGCTGCTGGTACGGCTGGCCAAGCGCAAGGACGTCGACGCCATCATCAACGCCTGCGACGCCGGGCGCGAAGGCGAACTGATCTTCCGCTACATCGTCCAGTTCGCCGGCGTGAAAAAGCCGATCCAGCGCCTGTGGCTGCAATCGATGACGCAGCAGGCGATCCGCGACGCGTTCGCCAACCTGCGCGACGACGAACAGCTCAAGCCGCTGGAGGCCGCCGCGCGTTCGCGCGCCGAGGCCGACTGGCTGGTAGGGATCAACGGCACGCGCGCCATGACCGCCTTCAACAGCAAGGACGGCGGTTTTTTCAAGACGCCGGTCGGCCGGGTGCAGACGCCCACGCTGGCCATCGTCAATGAACGCGAAAACCGCATCCGTGCGTTCGTCTCGCGCGACTACTGGGAAGTGCACGCCACCTTCGTGGCGGCCGCCGGCCTGTACGAAGGCCGCTGGATCGATCCCGAATTCAGGAAAGACGAGCGCGATCCGGAAAAGCGCGAGTCGCGCCTGTGGTCGCTGGCCGCCGCGCAAAGCGTGGTGGCGGCCTGCCGCGCCCAGAACGGCAGCGTCACCGAGGAGTCCAAGCCCTCGACCCAGATGTCGCCGGCCCTGTACGACCTCACCTCGCTGCAGCGCGAGGCCAACGGCCGCTTCGGCTTCTCGGCCAAGACCACCCTGGCGCTGGCGCAGACGCTGTACGAGCGGCACAAGGCGCTGACCTACCCGCGTACCGATTCGCGCTATCTGCCCGAGGACTACATCAACACGGTGCGCGAGACCATGCAGGTCCTGGCGCAAGGCGACTCTAACGCCGTCGGCGCCCTGTCGCGCCATGCCGGTAAGGTCCTGGCGCAAAACTGGGTCAAGCCCAACCGGCGCATCTTCGACAACAAGAAGGTGTCCGATCACTTCGCCATCATCCCCACGCTGCAGGTGCCGCGCGACCTGAGCGAGGCCGAAGGCAAGCTGTACGACCTGGTGCTCAAGCGCTTCCTGGCGGTGTTCTTCCCGGCCGCCGAGTACCGCGTCACCACGCGCCTGACCGAAGTGCAGGGCCACCGCTTCAAGACCGAGGGCAAGGTGCTGGTCACGCCCGGCTGGCTGGCCGTCTACGGCAAGGAAGCCCAGGGCGAGGACGCCAATCTGGTGCCGGTGGCCGATGGCGAGACCGTGCGCACCGAGGACGTCGAAGCGGTCGGCCTGGCAACCAAGCCGCCAGCGCGCTACAACGAAGCCACGCTGCTGTCGGCGATGGAAGGCGCCGGCAAGCTGGTCGACGACGAGGAACTGCGCGAGGCCATGTCCGAGCGCGGCCTGGGGACGCCGGCCACCCGCGCGGCCATCATCGAAGGCCTGCTCAACGAGGCGTACCTGCGCCGCGAGGGGCGCGACCTGGTGCCCACCGCCAAGGCGCGTCAACTGATGACGCTGCTTTCGGGGCTGGACGTCTCCGAGCTCACCTCGCCCGAACTCACCGGCGAGTGGGAACACAAGCTCAAGCAGATCGAGCAGGGCGCGCTGGACCGCGCCGCCTTCATGCGCGAGATTGCCCAGATGACCCAGGTCATCGTCAAGCGCGCCAAGGAGTACGAACGCGACACCGTGCCGGGCGACTACGCCACGCTGCAAACGCCTTGTCCCAAGTGCGGCGGCGTGGTCAAGGAAAACTATCGCCGCTTCGCCTGCACCCAGTGCGATTTCTCGATCGGCAAGCATCCGGGCGGACGCACCTTCGAACTGCCCGAGGTCGAAGAGTTGCTGGCCAAGCGCGAGATCGGCCCGCTGCAGGGGTTCATCAGCAAGATGGGCCGCCCGTTCGCCGCCATCCTGCGCATCAGCGGCGAGTACAAGCTGGAGTTCGATTTCGGCCAGAACGACGAGGAAGACAACGAAGCCGTCGACTTCTCCGGCCACACGCCCGTGGGCGCCTGCCCGAAATGTGGCGCACGCGTGTTCGAGCACGGCATGAGCTATGTATGCGAGAAATCGGTCGGCCCGCAGAAAAGCTGCGACTTCCGCTCGGGCAAGGTGATCCTGCAACAGGAGATCTCGCGCGAGCAGATGGAAAAGCTGCTGACCGCCGGCCGCACCGACTTGCTCGACGGCTTCGTCTCCAGCCGGACCAACCGCAAGTTCAAGGCCTACCTGGTGCGCCAGCCCGACGGCAAGGTCGGCTTCGAGTTCGAGCCGCGCGGCGACAAGCCTGGCCGCCCCGGCGCGGCGGCCAAGAAGGCGGCCACCAAGACCGCCACCAAGACGGCGGCCAAGGCGCCAGCCAAGACCGCGGCCAAGAAGGCCGTCAAGAAAGCCGCTCCCAGGAAGGCGGCCGCCAAGAAGGCCGCCAAGAAATCGGCCGGCTGAACGCACGGCCCTGCGTCATCGCGCACCCTGCGCGATGACGCACCGCATCCTGCCCGTACCCGCGCCGCGCGGTCCACGCGACCGACGCGGCCAGTTGCGTTATCGTTGCCGCAATCCACTGGCAAAACCACCTTCCCCATTCGAGGATGACATGACCGCACCCCGTTCCTTCCCCGGCGCCACGCGGCGGCGCTTCCTGGCTGGCGGCGGCGCCCTGATGGCCGTGGGCCTGGCGGGCCCGCGCCTGTCCTGGGCGCGGCCGGCGCTGGGCAAGGTCGCCTACGGCCAGGGCAGCATCGATCCGTTCTTCGCCGCCGGCTACGTGGCGCTGAAGCAGGGCTATTTCGCCGCGGACGGCCTGGAGGTGGAATACCTGAACTCGCAAAGCGGTCCGCGCACCAACCAATTGCTGGCCGCCGGGCAGATCGTGTTCGGCGCCACCGCGGCCACCGCCGCGCCGGCGCTGACGCTGGCCGGCAAGCCGGCCGCCCTGGTGTTCGGGTTCGACCGCAAGCTGACCTACGCCAACATCATCGTGCGCCGGGCCGACTACGAAAGCGGCAGGATCCGCACGCTTGCCGACCTGGCCGGCAAGCGCGTGGGCGCGACACAGCCGCAATCCAGCACCTGGCTGATGGCGCTGTACCTGATGCAGAAGGCGGGCGTGGCCGACAAGGTCGATATCCGGCCGCTGGGCGACCTGGCCACCATGCTGGGCGCGCTGAAGACCGGCTCGGTATCCGCCTCGATGGCCACGCTGTCGATGATGGAGCAGGCCGTCCAGGAAGGTTGGGGCATGCCCATTTTCGATGCCACCACGGAAGCCTCGTGGCAGGAGTTCATGGGCGGCGACGTGCCCGGCATCGCCGCGCTGACGCTGCAGGACACCATCCAGAAGCGCCCGGAAGTGGTGCAGGCATTCGTCGGCGCCCTGGTCAAGGCGCAGGATTTCATCAGCGCCAACAGCGCGGCCGCCGTCACCGACCTGATCTACGACGACTACCTCAGCGCCTACGCGCGGCCGGCCATCGAGAAAACCATAGGGCTGTACCAGCAAACGGTTTTCCTGCGCGACAACATCATTACCGAGGACGCCTACGCGCGCATGACCGCCATCATGGGCGACGGCCGCCAGTTCTCCAACGAGGAACTGAAGAAGGTGCCGTACGGCACCTGCGTGGACATGCGATTCGTGCGCAAGGCCCGGGGCCTGTGATGATCGAGCTCGAGCACGTCGGCAAGGTCTATCAGGCCCGCAATGCCATCGTGCACGCCGTGGGCGAGGTCAGCCTGCGCATCGACGACGGCGAGTTCGTCGCCATCGTCGGCCCGTCCGGTTGCGGCAAGAGCACGCTGCTGAACATGATCGCGGGCTTCCTGCCGCCCACCACCGGCACGGTCCGCGTCGCAGGCACGCTGGTGACCGGCCAGGTTCCGCCGGCGCTGGGCTATATCTTCCAGAAAGACACCCTGCTGCCCTGGTTCAATGTGCGCAAGAACGTGGCGCTGGGCCTGCGGTTCCAGGGCGTGGACAACGCGCGCATCGCCCGGCGCGTGGACGAGCTGCTGGAGCTGGGGCACCTGAGCGATTTTGCCAACGCCTATCCGCACCAGTTGTCCGGCGGCATGCGCCGCCGCGTGGCGCTGCTGATGAGCCTGGCCGTCGAGCCGCGCATCCTGCTGCTGGACGAGCCGTTCGGCGCGCTCGACACGCACACCAAGACCCATCTGCATCGCGAACTGGGCGAGATCTGGCGCAAGCTGGGCCAGACCATCGTCATGGTCACGCACGACCTGGACGAGGCGATCACGCTGGCCGACCGGGTCGTCGTGCTGTCGGGCCCGCCCAGCCGCGTGCTGCTCGACGAGCGCATCGCCATCGCCCACCCGCGCGATGTCTTCACCCTGCGCGACACGCCGCAGTTCACCGTGCATATGCGCAGCCTGTGGGCCGTCCTGGGCCAGCAGTTCCGCAACGCCGCCTGAGCCCGCCGATGTCCTCCGACGCCCCCCTCCCGGACTCGCTGCGCGATGGCCTGCGGCAAGACCGCGAACACGGCGCGCGGCGCCGCCTGCGCGTCACGGCATGGCAGTTGCTCATCCTGGCGCTCATCCTGGGCGCCTGGGAAGGCCTGACGCGCATTCCGTGGTTCGTGCAGAACACGATCTTCGATCCCTTCTTCATCAGCCAGCCCTCGCGCGTGGCGCAGCGCCTGTGGCAATGGATGCAACCGGGGCCGCAATCGGTCTGGCCGCACCTGTGGCTGACGCTGCAGGCCACGCTGCTCGGCCTGGCGGTCGGCGTGGGCAGCGGCTTCGTGGTCGGCCTGGCGCTGTCGCGCAGCCGCATGCTGGCCGATGTGTTCAACCCGTTCATCGTGGCCTTCAACTCGATGCCCCGCATCGCCTTCGTCCCGCTGATCACGATGTTCTTCGGACTGGGCATGGCCTCCAAGGTCGTGACTTCGTGGTTCGTGGTGTTTTTCCTGGTGTTCTTCAACACCTACAAGGGCGGCCGCAGCGTCGAACGCGAGCTGGTGGATTTCTGCCGCACCCTGGGCGGCTCGCCGCGCCAGATCCTGTGGCGCGTACGCATCCCGACCGCCGCGGCCTGGACCTTCGCGGCGCTGCCAAACGCCATCAGCTTCGCGCTCATCGGCGTGGTGCTGGCCGAATTCGTCGGCTCGACCACCGGCATGGGCTACCTGATGATCACCGCGCTGGCCACGCTGAACGCCACCGATATGTTCGCGGCTGTAACGCTGCTGTCCGTCGTCGGCATCGTCCTGGTGTACTGTGTAACGTGGCTCGAGCGTAGACTATTGCACTGGGCCCCGGAATTCCGTGACTGAACGTCCGTAGACATGATCTCCCTACCGTATCTGCAACGCTTCGCCCTGTCCGGCCAGGTGGCCTTGGTCACCGGCTCGGCGCGCGGCCTGGGGCTGCGCATCGCGCAGGCTCTGGCCGGCAGCGGCGCCCATGTACTGATCAACGGCCGCGACGCGCACGCCGTCGAAGCCGCCGTGTCGGACCTGCGCCAGCAGGGCCTGCGCGCCAGCGCGCTGCCGTTCGACGTATCCGACGAGCAAGCCATGGAGCAGGCCTTCGCGCGCATCGACGCCGAACACGGCCGGCTCGACATCCTGGTCAACAATGTCGGCGCCCGCAACCGCAAGCCGCTGGCCCAGACCAGCCCGGCCGAGATCCGCGCCATGATGGACACCAACCTGGTCGCCGGCATCCTGCTGGCGCGGCTGGCGGCCCAACGCATGGTGCGCCAGCGCTATGGCCGCCTCATCGCCATCACCTCGGTGGCGGGCGAACTGGCGCGCGCCAACGACGCCGTATATCCGGCCGCCAAGCAGGGCCTGACCGGCATGATGCGCGCCCTGGCCGTGGAGTTCGGCCGCCACGGCATCACCAGCAACGCGATCGCGCCCGGCGCGTTCGCCACCGAAACCAACGCGGCGATCGCCAACGATCCGCAGGCAGGCGCCGCCATGGCGGCGCGCAACCCCATCGGCCGCTGGGGCGACCCTGAAGAGATCGCCGGCGCGGCCGTCTTCCTGGCATCGCCGGCGGCCTCGTATGTCAATGGCCACGTGCTGGTGGTCGACGGAGGGCTGTCGGTCCAGTTCTGATCCCGCTCGACCCGCGAGGCTGCGCACCGTTTCCCTGCAGGACTTCCCCAACATTCTTCAGAGGTGGTACAGCATGAAGCAGCACTTTATCGACAACGCCTCCGTACCCGGATCGTCGGGCGAACGCATTCCCGTCATCGACCCGTCCACCGGACAGGAGTTCGACAGCATCGCGCGCGGCAACGCCGCGGACATCGACCTCGCGGTGCAGGCCGCGCGGCGCGCCTACGAGGGCGCCTGGGGCCGCCTCAGCGCCGCCGAACGCGGCCGGCTCATGCTCGCCCTCTCGCTCAAGGTGCTGGAGCACCGCGACGAACTGACCGCGCTCGAATCGCGCGATTGCGGCAAGCCGCTCAAGCAGGCCCGCGCCGACGTCATCGCCATCGCCATCGCCCGCTATTTCGAGTACTACGGCGGCGCGGCCGACAAGCTGCATGGCGAGACCATCCCTTACCAGCAAGGCTACACCGTACTGACGCTGCGCGAGCCGCATGGCGTCACCGGCCACGTGGTGCCCTGGAACTACCCCCTGCAGATCTTCGGCCGCAGCGTCGGCGCCGCGCTGGCGGCCGGCAATGCCTGCGTGGTCAAGCCCGCCGAGGATGCCTGCCTGTCGCTGTTGCGCGTGGCCGAGCTGGCCGCCGAAACCGGCTTTCCCGCTGGCGCGCTCAATATCGTCACCGGCTATGGTCACGAGGCCGGCGACGCCCTGACGCGCCACCCGGGCATCGACCACATCTCGTTCACCGGCTCGCCGCGCGTGGGCGTGCTGGTCACCCAGACGGCGGCCGAGCGCCATGTCCCGGTCACGCTGGAGCTGGGCGGCAAATCGCCGCAGATCGTCTTCGCCGACGCCGATCTCGACGCTCTGGTGCCGGTCGCCGTCAACGCCATCGTGCAAAACGCCGGCCAGACTTGCTCGGCCGGCAGCCGCCTGCTCGTCGAGCGCGGCGCCTACGAGCGCGTGCTGGAGCGCCTGGGCGCGGCCTTCGCGGCCCTGCGCGCCGGACCGGCGCAAAGCGACCTGGATTGCGGCCCGCTGATCCGCAAGACCCAGCAGGAACGCGTGCGCGGCTTCCTGGACCTGGCGCGCGGCGATGGCATCGCCACGGTGGCGCAGGGCCGTATCGTCCCCGAGGCGCCGGCCGAGGGCTACTACCAGGCGCCCACGCTGCTGCGCGACGTGCCGGTGGACCACCCGCTGGCGCAGGAGGAAGTCTTCGGCCCCGTGCTGGCGGCCATTCCGTTCGACGACGAGGCCGACGCGATGCGCATCGCCAACGCCACCGAATACGGCCTGGCGGCCAGCGTTTGGACCCGCGACGGCGGCCGCCAGCTGCGCATCGCGCGCAAAGTGCGCAGCGGCCAGGTCTTCATCAACAACTACGGCGCGGGCGGCGGCATCGAACTGCCCTTCGGCGGCGTGAAGGCCAGCGGCCATGGACGCGAAAAAGGCTTCGAG
Source organism: Bordetella genomosp. 6 (assembly GCF_002119705.1). Lineage (NCBI taxonomy): Bacteria > Pseudomonadati > Pseudomonadota > Betaproteobacteria > Burkholderiales > Alcaligenaceae > Bordetella > Bordetella genomosp. 6. The sequence continues at coordinate 26,993 of NZ_CP021107.1, read as the reverse complement.
GCGCTCTACGGCTTCACCGTGCTCAAGACCATCTCGATCAAGCACGACTGACCCATACCGACAACGAGGAGACACAAGATGCGATTGAATGGCAAGACAGCCATCGTCACCGGCGCGGGCTCGGGCTTTGGCGAAGGCATCGCCGCGACCTTCGCGCGCGAAGGCGCCAGGGTGGTGGTCGCCGATATCAACGAAGCCGGCGGACAGCGCGTGGCGGCCGCGATCAACGCGGCCGGCGGCAAGGCCGTCTTCGTGCGCGCCGACGTCTCGGACAACGCCTCGGTGGCCAACCTGCTGGCCGCCACGCTGAAAGCGTTCGACGGCCTGGACATCGTCGTCAACAACGCCGGCACCACGCACCGCAACCGGCCCATGCTGGAAGTCGAGGAAGACGAGTTCGATCGCATCTACGCGATCAACGTCAAGAGCATCTACCTGACCGCCAAGCACATGGTGCCGCACTTCCGCGCCCATGGCGGCGGTTCGTTCATCAATATCGCCTCCACGGCCGCGATACGGCCGCGTCCGGGGCTCACCTGGTACAACGGCAGCAAGGGCGCGGTCGTCACCACCAGCAAATCGATGGCCGCGGAGCTGGGGCCGGACAATATCCGCGTCAACTGCGTCAACCCCGTGATCGGCGCCACCGGCCTGCTGGCGGACTTCATGGGAGTGCCCGATACGCCCGAGAACCGCCAACGCTTTCTCGCCACCATCCCGCTGGGCCGCTTCTCCACGCCCCAGGACATCGCCAACGCCTGCCTGTACCTGGCCAGCGACGACGCCGCCTTCATCACCGGCGCCTGCCTGGAGGTGGATGGCGGCCGCTGCGTGTAGGCGCGCGCGATCTGCCGGGGCGCCTGTCCCCGCGGGGGACAGGCGCCCCGGATCATGCCTGCGAGCTCGGGGACTCCGAAAAGGGCGGTTCCTCGTACCACTCGCCTTCGGCCAGCATCATGCGATGGTGGCCATGGCCGGCGGGCATCATGGGAAAGCAGTTCTCCTGCGCGGCCACCGCCACGTCGAGGAAGTAGGGGCCGGGGTGTTCGAGACAGGCCGCCAGGGCGGCGTCCAGGTCCTGCGGCCGTTCCACGCGCGCCGCGCCCCAGCCGAAGGCGCGCGCCAGCGCCACGAAATCCGGCAGCGACGCGTTGTAGCTATGGCTGTAGCGCCCGCCGTGAATCAACTCCTGCCACTGGCGCACCATGCCCATGTAGCCGTTGTTGCACAGCACGACCTTGACCGGCACATCGTGCTGCATGGCGGTGGACAACTCCTGGATGTTCATCAGCACCGAAGCGTCGCCGCTGACGCACACCACGGTCTTGCCGGGATGCGCGATCTGCGCGCCGATCGCCGCCGGCACGCCGTAGCCCATGGTGCCCGCGCCGCCCGAGGTCAGCCAGCGATTGGGACGGTCGAAGCGCAGGTACTGCGCGGCCCACATCTGATGCTGGCCCACGTCGGTCGATACGATGGCGTCGCGCCCGTCCAACGCCGCGCCCAGCCGGTGCATGAGATGCTGCGGCAGGATCTCGTCGATCGCCGGCGTATACGCCAGGCAGTCCCTGGCGCGCCAGGCGTCGATGCGCTGCCACCAGGGCGCCAGCCGCTGCGCCGGCAGCGGGCTTGCCGCCAGCTCGTCGCGCAGCGCCCGCACCAGCGGCAGGCAGTCGCCCACCAGGGCAACGTCCACGCGCACCACCTTGTTGATCGACGCCGGATCGATGTCGATGTGGATCTTGTGCGCGTGCGGACAGAACTCGGACAGCTTGCCGGTGATACGGTCGTCGAAACGCGCGCCGATGCACACGACCAGATCGGCGTTGTGCATGGCCAGGTTGGCCTCCAGGGTGCCGTGCATGCCCAGCATGCCCACGAACTGCGGGTCCGAGGCGGGAAATGCCCCCAACCCCATCAGGGTCAGCGTGCACGGCGCGCCGGTCTGGCGCACCAGTTCGGTGAACGCGGCGCAGGCCTGCGGCCCCGAATTGACCAGGCCGCCGCCGCCATAGAAAACCGGCCGGCGCGCCTGCGCCAGCAGCGCGGCAGCGCGCCGCACCGCGCCCTGCGGCACCCGCGTGGCGGTCTTGCCGCTCTGGCGCCGCGCGCGCAGCGCCGCCAACTGCCCGCGCGCGAGATCGGGCTCGCCCCGTGGCGCGTCCGCCGGGCTGGCCAGCTGGATGTCTTTCGGAAAATCCACCAGCACCGGGCCGGGGCGTCCCTGGCGCGTTAGGTCGAAGGCGCGGCCCACCACCTCGGCCACGTCCCGGACCGCGCGGATCTGCGTATTCCACTTGGTGACCGAGCGCGAAATGCCGATGGCGTCGCACTCCTGGAACGCGTCGGTGCCGATCGCCGCGGTGGCGACCTGGCCGCTGATGCACAGCACCGGCACCGAATCGCACATGGCGTCCAGCAAACCCGAAGTGGTGTTGGCCATGCCCGGCCCCGAGGTGACGAACACCACGCCCGGCCTGCCGGTGGTGCGCGCGTAGCCTTCGGCCGCGTGCACCGCGGCCTGCTCGTGGCGCACCAGCACATGCCGCAGGCGCGGCTCCGCGTACAAAGCGTCGTATAGCGGCAACACGGCGCCGCCCGGATAGCCGAACACCGTATCGACGCCGCGTTCGATCAGGGTGTGCAAGAGAATCTTCGCGCCGTTGACGGCGGCCGCGTGTTCGGCTTGCTGAAGGGCGGAAAGGGTGGAGGTATGCAGACGGTCGTTCATGCTGACCATCTTATGGGGTTTTAGGAAGAATATTTATCTTCTTTTCCAACAAATACCCTGATTAGCAGTAAATTAACCCTTGTTTTTCATCCAACTTAGAAAATGAAACTGGACAAGTTCGATCTCGCGATTTTGAAGGCCCTGCAGGACAACGCGCGTGCCAGCCTCAACGACATCGGCGCGGCGGTCGGCTTGTCGTCCACCCCATGCTGGAACCGCATCAAGCGCATGGAAAGCGCCGGCATCATACGCGGCTATACCGTCGACATAGACCCCGCCAGCATCGGCTTTACCGACACCGTCATCGTGCATGTCACGCTGGAAAGCCACAGCGAGGAAACGCTTTACGAATTCGGGCGCGCGCTGGCGCAGATCCCCGAAGTGCTGGAAGCCTTCCTGGTCTCGGGCGATTACGACTACTACATACGCATCGCGGTACGCGATACGCGCGATTACGAGCGGCTGCTGCGCGAACGCCTCTATCGGATTCCAGGCATCCGGCACAGCAAGTCCTGTTTCGTTCTGCGCAGCCTGAAGGAAACCCGGCTACCGCTCACGCCGCCGCCCGAGCAGGCATGACGCCGCGCCGCCCCGTTCAGGTCAGTACGTAGCCGCGCGGCAGCAGGGGCGCGGGCAGGGGATGAGCGCCCAGGCCCTCGAGCAGATCGATTTCCAGATCGCGCGCCAGCGCGGCCAGCGGCAGGTCGTTCTCGGCCAGGCCGAACGGCTCTTCCAGCTCATCGCCCAAGGCATCCAGGCCAAAGAACGTATAGGCGACGAACGCCACCGCCAAGGGTGTCAGCGGCCCCAGCGTGCCCACCAGGCCGAACGGCAGGAGCAGGCAGAACAGCCAGGCCGTCCGATGCAGCAGCAGCGAATACGCGAACGGCGTGGGCGTGGTCTTGATGCGCTCGCAGGCCGCCTGCACTTGCGCGCAGGCCAGCACGCGTTGCTGCAAACCCTGGTACACCACCTCGCCGTAGCGGCGCTGCGGCCCGCCTTCGTGCAGGTCGCGCGTCACGGCGCGCAGGATGGCGTCGGGCACGTTGCGATGGCCGGCCAGCGCCATGCCTTCGTCGCCCGGCAGCCACGGACGCGCGGCGGTCAGGGGATCGCCGCCGCGCAGGCGCGCGACCAGCGCATGGTTGAAGCCGATCAGGCGGCGCACGATACGCGCGTGGCGCGGCGCGTCGGCCGCGCCGGACAGCAAGGCGGCAGTCTCGCGCGCGAGGCTGCGGCACTGCGCGCTCAATTCGGCCCATTGCTTGCGGGCCTCCCACCAGCGGTCGTAGCAGACGTTGTTGCGAAAACCCAGGAACACCGACAGGGCCAGGCCGAACAGCGAAAAGGGCACTGCATTGAGGTGGCCGGGCGCGAACCACTGGCGGGCATGCAGCCAAGCAACGACACAGGACAACCCAACGATGACGGCAACCTTGGCGGCAATGTGCGGAATGACGGAGCCGCGCAAAATGAACAGCAGGCCCCAGGCGGTGGGGCGCGGACGGACGATCATGACAATCTGGCTACAACGGGACTTCGGCAGCCGCAACTATAGCCTGTGACGCACGCGGCGCCGTCGATATAATGGCCCGCTTGCCCGCCCACGCCTTTTGCATCCTATGACCGAGATCATCAAACCCTGGCACTCCGTGCGCCGCTCCAGGCTGCACGGCAACGGCGTCTTCGCCACGCGCAAGATCCCGGCCGGCACCCGCATCATCGAATACGGCGGCAAGCGCATCAGCGCCGAAGAAGCCGACCGCCGGCACCCGACCAACCCGGACGATCCGTTCCATACCTTCTTTTTCTCGCTGAGCTCCGGCCGCGTCATCGACGGCGGCGACGAGGGCAACGACGCGCGCTGGATCAACCACTCGTGCGAGCCCAACTGCGAAGCGCAGGAAGGCCGCCACGGCAAGCGCGTCTATATCGTGGCGCTGCGCGATATCGCGCGCGGCGAGGAACTGTTCTACGACTATGGCCTGGTGCTCGACGGCAGGATCACCAGGAAGCTGAAGGAAGGCTACCGCTGCCTGTGCGGCACGGCGCCATGCCGCGGCACCATGCTGGCGCTGCCGGAGAAGAAGAAGAAGGCCAAGAGCGCCGAAAAGGCATAAGGCCGGCAGGGTCTGTCGAGCGCCGCATCGCAATCGGCGTACAATGGACCGGCCGCAGCAATGCGGCACAGGGCCGGCGGCGCCGCGAAGCGCCGCCCGTCCCGAGCAGTACGTCTTCAGGGCGGGGTGCAATTCCCCACCGGCGGTATGCCACGCAATGTGGCGAGCCCGCGAGCGCCCTGCGCTGGCAACAGCGCAGGGGTCAGCAGACCTGGTGAGATGCCAGGGCCGACGGTCATAGTCCGGATGAGAGAAGATGTGCCGGCACTTTCCCGCCAGACAGGCGCTTGCGCGCCTGCGCGCGGTACTGCGTTTGGCTGTCGATTTAGCCCTGAAACGTTTTTCGCCATTTCCTTTTTTTGCGAGAGCGTTTCAATGTCCAACGTCGTTCCCACCCCGGTTTCCCCCCTGTTCGCCCAGCCGTTCGTCACGCGCCTGGAGCGCGCCCTGCAGCACCTGCGCATCGGCCGCCCCGTCATCCTGATGGACGATTTCGATCGCGAGAACGAAGCCGACCTGATCGTCGCGGCCGACAAGCTGACCGTGCCCGTCATGGCGCAGCTGATCCGCGACGGCAGCGGCATCGTGTGCCTGTGCCTGCCAGGCGAAACCCTCGACCGCCTGGAGCTGCCGCCCATGGTCGACAGCAACCGCAGCCGGTACTCGACGGCCTTTACGGTGTCCATCGAGGCACGCGAAGGCGTGACCACCGGCGTGTCGGCGGTCGATCGCGTCACCACCATCCGCGCCGCCATCGCGCCGGGCGCGCGCAGCGGCGACGTGGTCAGCCCCGGACACGTGTTTCCGCTGCGCGCGCAACCGGGCGGCGTGCTGGCGCGGCGCGGCCATACCGAAGGCTCGGTCGACCTGGCGGCGCTGGCGGGCCTGCGCCCGGCCGGCGTGCTGTGCGAACTGATGAATGCCGACGGCACGATGATGCGCGGCGCGGCGCTCGAACGCTACGCCGCCAAAGAGGGCCTGATCGCCCTGACCATCGACGAACTGGCGGCGCATCTGCAGGCGCGCGGCGCCGCCGCGCAGACCGAACTGGCCGTCGCCGCCTGACGCCCGCGGGCCGTCAGCGCGTCGCCATGCCTGCCTGCGCCGCCATGGCGGCCAGGCACTGCGCGGCGTCCCCGGCCACCACCCGGGCGGTGCACGCCAGCATCAGATTGAGATTCAGGCCGAAGTCCTCGACCGTGTAGCCCTGCGCGTCCACGTGGCGCGACGGGTCGTCCTGCGCACGGCGTGCGCCGAGCTGCTCGACCAGGCTGGCCGCCTGCGCCGTATAGGCCCATACCGGCTTGCCCAGTGCCACCGCGTAGCCCACCTCGAACGCGGTGCCGGAATCCGGCTCATGGCCGCGAAACGGATTCAGGTTCGCCATGACCAGGTCCGCCCGGCCGATCAGCGCCAGGTTCTGGCGCAGGATCCATTCGGCCAGCGCACGGCCGGCCAGGCCCCCGGGCGCCTGATTGTCCAGCGGGTAGCAGCCGTCGAAGCCGTACTCGCGGCATAGCGCCTTGAGCCGTTCTCCGTGCGCCATCGCATCGGCGCGAAACACGTCGAAGCCTGCCAGGTATACGCGCTGCATGATCAGCCCCCTGTTCGTCGCGGCCGCCGCGGCCATCGTCATGGCCGCTCAGAACATGCCGTTCTTGTTGGCCGGGTTCTCGGGAATCTCCTGGCTGACATCCCAGTGCTCGACAATCTTGCCGTTCTGCACGCGAAAGATGTCGACCACGGCCTGGCCGCGGTCGCCCGGCGACTCTTTCCACAGGTTGTGGACCACCACCAGTTCGCCTTCGGCGATGACGCGCTTGATCTCGACGCTGGCCTCGGGATTCTGTTCGAAGTACGGCAGGAAGAAGTCGACCAGCGGCGACACGCCGTCGGCCATGTACGGATTGTGCTGCACGTAGGCGGGGCTCAGGTAGCGGCGCGCCGCCTCCTCGACGTCGCGGTCCTGGAACATCATGCGAAAGAATGCCAGCACCAGGTCTTTGTTTTCCTGGGTGGACTGCGAGTATGCGGGCGCGGCGGACATCAGGCACGCCGCCATCGCCGTGCTCAGGACAAGGGTATGGAGTATTTTTCGCATCATGGGCCGGGAATAAGCGAACGGCCAGTTTACCGAGAAAGGTCCAGGCCGGGCGCGGCGGGCCGCGCCCGGCCCCGATTCTCAATAACCAACCGTGAACCGGCGGCGCGCATGGCGCGGCGTCTCCAGCTCGTCGACCAGCGCAATCGCGTAGTCTTCCATCGAAATCCAGCTCTTGCCCTCGTCGTCGGCCAGCAACAGGTCGCCGCCGAGGCGGAACTCGCCCGTGCGCTCGCCGGGCTCGAACAGCGCCGAGGGCGACAGGAAGGTCCATTCCACCTCCTGCTCGCGCCGCAGCGTGTCCAGGAACACCACGCCCGCGCGGGCCTCGGGTTTGTATGCGTCGGGAAACTCCGGCGTATCGATCAACGCCACGCCCGGCGCCACCTGCAGGCTGCCGGCGCCGCCCACCACCAGCAGGCGCGGCACGCCGGCCTGGCGGATCGCCGCCAGCAGCGGCTTGGCGTCCAGCGACACGAAGCGCGCGGCGCTGATCACGGCGTCGTGGCCGGCCAGGATGGGCGCCAGATCCTCGGGCACGGCGGCATCGCCCTGCCTGGCCGTCAGGTTCGGTTGCGGCCGTACCGAGGCCGGATCGCGGGCGATGCCGGTCACGTGGTGGCCGCGCCGCAGGAGTTCGTCGGCCAGCCGCGAACCGACGCGGCCGGTAATGCCTATGAGGGCGATCTTCATGTTGTTTGCTCCGCAAGCGGGCGGCGCACCGTTTGCGCCTTGCCCTGGAGCTTTCATGCTAGTCCCGGCGTCGCCGGCCGCCTATCCCCCGCGGCCGGACAGACCATTGCAATCTATGCATCAATGGCGCGCTGCGCCTGATACGCCTGCAGATGAATGCAAGCGACCCGCAGATTGGGCGTGTCCACGCCCAGCAGGCTGCCTCGGCGCGCCATGTCGCCCACGATATGGTCGGCTTCCACCGGCCGGCCCTGGCGCAGGTCGCGGAACATCGACGCGGTCATGGGCTGGGCCGGGTCGGTCAGCACCTTGAGCGCCGACGCATCGGCGGCGGGCCGCACCGGATGGCCGGACGCCGCCGCGACCCGCTGCGACTCGCGCAGCAGCGCGCGCATGAAGTCGACCCCGTCGTCGGTCGAACAGATCTGGCCCACGCTGGCGCGCATCAGGCAGGTGGCGGCAGCCAGCGACGTCAGGAAGACGAACTTCTCCCAGACGTCCTGATGGATGTCGTCGCTCAGCCTGCAGTCGAACGCCGCATCGGCCAGGGCCTGCCGCAGCGCCACGCAGCGCGCGCTGTCGGCCTGGCCGGCGCGTTCGCCGAATACCAGGCTGGCATGCTTGCCCATGTGCATGATTTCGCCCTCGGGGCCCAGCGAGGCGTTGATCTGGCACAGCCCGCCCAGCACGCGGTGCGCGCCGAATTCGCGCTCCAGTACGTCGTACTGCAAGACCCCGTTCATGATGGGCAGCACCGCCGTGTGCTCGCCCATGGCCGGCCGGATGGCCTCGATGGCGCTGTCCAGGTCGTAGGCCTTGCAGCTCAGCACCACCACGTCGTAGCCGTCGGCCGGCGTGACCACCGTGGCCAGGCGCGGCGCAAGCGTCACGTCGCCGCGCGGGCTCTTGATCCGCAGGCCCTGCTCGCGCAGCCGGGCGGCGCGCGCCTCGCGAACCAGGAACGTCACGTCCGCCCCGGCCTGCGCGGCCCGCCCGCCAAAATATCCACCGGTACCGCCGGCGCCCAACACCAGAATGCGCATGCCCTGTCTCCGAATTGCGGCGCGCCTCGCGCGCGAAACTTCGATTATGACCCGGTGCGCCCGTCGCCAGGGCAGTTGCCCGCGTGGCGGCGCCAGGCCTCGTAGCCGCCGCGCAATGCGAAGGTGTTGCGATAGCCGGCGGCGCGCAGCTTCTTGGCCAGTTGGGCCGCCGACACCTCGTTGGGGCAGGCGCAATAGACCACGATGTCGCCGGCGTCCGGGTCGAACTGCAGGTCACTCAGCGGCGCGCGCAGGTCCATGGCGATGGCGCCCGGAATGCGCTGTTCGTCGCGCTGCGCCTCGGGCCGTACGTCGACCACCACGGGCGTGCGGCCATCGGCGCGCCAGCGCACCAGTTCGTCGATGGTGATGCGCGGAATGACGCGCAGGCTGCGCACCAGCACCCAGCGGCGCAGGCCCAGCACCACGATGTACAGCGCCAGCAGCGCGCCCAGCAAGGCCAGCCCCATGCCGCCATAGCGATCCAGCAGGTCGAGCACGTCGCCCACCAGCTCGTGGAACAGCGCGCCCAGCAGCAGCCCCGAGCCCGTCCACAGCAGCGAGCCGGCCAGGTCATAGGCGAGGAAGCGCCGGTAGGGCGTGCCGGTCAGGCCCGCCATCACGGTGGACAGCGCCCCCGCGCCGGGCAGGAACTTGGATACCAGCAAGGCGCGCACGCCCACCCGCAGGTACAGCCGCTGGGTCTGGCGGATGCATGAATCCTGCGACAGCGAAACCTTGCACACCATGCCCAGCAACCGGCCGCCATAGCGCCGCCCGGCCAGGTACCAGGCGCTGTCGGCCAGCACGCAGGCCAGGGTGGCGGCCAGCCAGGCCAGCACCCACGCGCCGAGGCCGCCAGACAGCGCGCCGGCGGCGATCAGCAACGGATAGGCGGGAATCGGCAGGCCTGCCTGTTCGATCAGTACGTTGGCGAACACCAGCCAGTCGCCATACTGCAGCAGCAGGGTGTGGATATCTTGCATGCGAAGCGCGCGCCGCGTTGACCGGGCGCCGCCGGAAATCGTCGATAAGGAATTCTAGTGCCGTCGGCGCGGCGCGGCCACCGCGCCCCTGGCCCATCCGCGCAACAGCGTGTCTCGCGCCATCTAGCCGTCCAGTCGCATATGGATGATGGGAAACGGCCGTCCGGCATCATCGGTGTCCGAGCGGCCGGTTTCCACGAAACCGTAGTGCCGGTAAAACCCCACCGCCTGCGGGTTCTGCTCGTTCACGTCGACGCGCAGGCTGTCGTGCAGCGAACGCGCGAAATTCAGCAGGCGGCGGCCGGCGCCGCGCCCGCGCTTGTCGGCGTCGACGAACAGCATCTCGATCTTGTTGCCGTTCATGCCCATGAAGCCGGCGATGCCGCCCTGGCCATCCTCGCACACCCACACCCGCACCGACGGCAGGTAGCTCTTGAGCACCTGCGGGTACATGGCCTGGATCTGCGCCTCGCTCAGAAAGGTATGGGTGGCGCGCACCGAGCGCAGCCATATGTCGGCGAGCACGAAATCATCGCCGTAATTGCGTTCGCGTATGTTCATCAAGCGATCCTTGGACGCAGCTACACACCGGCCCGGTACAGTTCGGTAGCGGCCAGCACGGTTTCCATCTGCACCGTGTGGGCGAACACATAGCGCTCGCCGTAGACGGTCTGGTCCGGGAACTCGGATATCAGGGTCAGGGGCAGGTCTTCCTGGGCCGATTCGGCAATCTGCACGCCGATTCCGTTCATGAGCGCAAAGCCCTGGTCCTGCGCGTGGATCCGAAACAGCGCCAGCTGGCGCGCATTGAATTCGACCAGCGCCGGCAAGCGTTGCGCCAATCGCGCCGTCACGCCTTCCATCAACAGGCGGGCCTGCACGGCGCGGCCGGGATGGTGCCTCAGCACCAGGAAGAAGCCCCTTGGAATGGTCCACAGTTCGAAGTGGCGCGGCAGGTAGCCCGACAGCGGCCGGGTCCACTCGTGCGCCGGATAGCCGTGCAGGTTGATGTGCAGCTGCGCGCCGCTGATGGCGCGCGCCTGGTGGCGGCCCTCGCGCTCGAAGAACGGCGCGCGTTCGCGATAGGCGATGTCATCGCCCAACGCGCTGTAGCGCGAAGCATGGTGCATGTGGCGCGGATGTTCGGCGCGCAGGCGTGCGTGCAGCGCGTAGCCGTCCGGGTTCTCGGCGGCGATCAGGGCGAAATGAGCCTGTCCGCCGGCGACCAGCGACTGCGCCGCGCGCAGCGCCCCGACCACGCCCGAGCTTTCGTTGGCATGCTGCGCCCCCGAAATGAATACGGCCGGCCCCGGCCCCGCGACATAGGTGCCCAGCACGGGGCGGCCCTGGCGCGATACCGCCTGGAAAGGCGCGCCACCCAGCTGCGCCATCTGGCCGGCGATCTGGCCCGCGTCCAGCGGCGCCGTCGTCTGCGCCAGCGGGCCGGCCAGCGCGCTCGTCCCGGCCGGCTCCAGCGGCTCGAAAGGCTCGATCGCCATGCGCACGCGCGCCAGGCCATCGGTGCGCCGCACCAACGGAATGATCTGCCCGGGCTGCAGGCCGCGATCGCCGGGCGGCCGGTTGGCGTGGCCCTGGAAGAATTCCAGCAGCGAGAAATAGATATCCTCGTGCATGGCTTCATACGTGCTCACGAGTTCTTCATCGACACCCGGGTCGAACTCCATGCCCGGAATGTCCACCCGGATTTCCAGGCGCTCGAAGTACGGCTCGCGCACGCCCCAGGCGTGCGCGCGGACCGTGTCGACGATGGTGCGGAATGCAGCCTGGAACTCCGTGTTCTGCGCCGCGTCCAGCCGCGGCTCGCCCGCGGCATCGCACACGCGCAGCCAGCCGCACGGCGAGAGGCCCTCCGCGCCGTCCGCGCCGACCGCCGGCTGGTTGGGCGCATGCACGCATTCGCGGTGCTCGCGTCCATCGGCATAGCGCAGCGTCACGTCGTAGTGCAAGGCCTCGGAACCCGCCTCGAACCGCAGCGCCACGCCCGCCAGCAGCGCCGCCAGCGGATAGGCCTCCAGCGTGAAGCGGTTGGGCTGCGCCAGCGGATGTACCGGGTAGCGCACGTGCACGGCCGCCAGCCCCTCGCGGTCCGCCTCTTCCAGGAAATAGTGCAGCAGCGGCTTGTACGCGCTGCGAAAGCGCGCCCGCACGCCGGCCTGCGCCAGCCGCGCTTCGGCGGCACGGCGCGCCTGCGGCCCCTCGAACAGCCAGCCATGCACCGTCGCACCGCGCCAGGCCGGATCGTGATAGGTGTGCAACCACGCGTCCAGGGTACGGTCGAAAGTCTTTTCCAGCAGAATCATGAATAGGTTCCCACAGCCTTCCAGGCCGGGCGCATTGCGCCCGGTCCGGACTACGGCCATAGTAACCGGGCCGGCCTGCGACGCTAGGCCAGGGGCAGATAGATGCGCGTCCTCAGCTGCGCCGCGGGCGTCGTCTTGGGATCGTTGAGATATTCCTCGAACATGGGGAAATCGCCCGGCTCCTGGCCGCTGGCCGGCAGCCATTGCGAGAACAGCCAGTTGTAGGGCGCCTCGATCTCGCTGTACGGGCCGGTGTACTCAAGTACGGCGCAGCGCATCGCCGGGATCTCCAGCGGTTCGAACGGCGCCGGCGCCGCCGTTCCCGGCGGCAGCGATACACCGGCGCGCGAACGCAGCGCGTCGCGCGCCACCTGGGCGGGGTCGTCGTAGTACACGCCGATGTAGCGCGGCGGCGGCTGCCTGTCGTCGCGCGCCAGGTCCTGGGTCGACGCCAGCAGCGCCAGGCGGTCGAACGTACTGCCTATCTCGTGGTAATCGCCCTGGTGCGCCAGGGTGGCCAGGAACAGGCCGGGAAAGTCTTCCATCGTCAGGGGGTACATGCGCAGCTCCTCGGGGTTGAAAGGGCTGGAGCGTTTCGCACGATAGCGGCCGGGCGGCAGGCCGTACTGCGCGCTGAACGCCCGGCTGAACGCGGCTTCCGATGCATAGCCGGCCCGGCCTGCCACCTGCCGCAGCGAACCCTTGCCCTGCGCCAGCGCCACCGACGCCCGCGCCAGCCGCATCCGTTGCACGGTCGCGTGCACGGTCTCGCCCATCAGGGCGCGGTACACGCGATGGAAGTGGTAGGGCGACAGGCAGGCCAGCTCGGCCAGCCGGTGCAGGTCGGCGTCGGCATCGGGCCGCGCCGCCAGCCAGGCCAGCACGGGCTCGAGGCGCCCGGCGTAATGAACACGGGTCTTGGGCTTCATGCGATCTCCAGTGAACGCAATGTAGCCAGGCCCGCTTTGCAGATTTTGCGGTTTTGCGCGGACGGCCAGGCGCCCGCGCCGGCCGGCTTACTGCGGATAGGTGCCCGGCATCAGGATGCCGCGGTCTATCTGGCTGATGTGCTTGCGGCCGCACAGCGCCATGGTAACGTCCATTTCCTTGTAGAGGATCTCCAGCGCCCGCGTCACCCCGGCCTGGCCGTAGGCGCCCAGGCCATAGAGGAATGCCCGCCCGATCATGGTGCCGCGCGCGCCCAGCGCCACCGCCTTGAGCACATCCTGGCCGGAGCGGATGCCGCCGTCCATCCACACTTCGATGCGCGAGCCGACCGCATCCGCGATGGCCGGCAGGGCGCTGATGGAAGAAACCGCGCCATCGAGCTGGCGCCCGCCGTGGTTGCTGACGATCAGGGCGTCGGCGCCGCTTTCGGCCGCGAGGCGGGCATCCTCGGCATCCAGGATGCCCTTGAGGATCAGCTTGCCGCCCCAGCGCCGCTTGATCCATTCGACGTCGTCCCAGCTCAGGCGCGGGTCGAACTGCTCGGCCGTCCAGGACGACAGCGACGACAGGTCGGTCACGCCCTTGGCGTGGCCGACGATGTTGCCGAAGGTGCGCCGCCGCGTGCCCAGCATGCCCAGGCACCAGCGCGGCTTGAACGCGAGGTCGATCAGATTGCGCAGCGTCGGCTTGGGCGGCGCGGACAGGCCGTTCTTGATGTCCTTGTGCCGCTGGCCGAGGATCTGCAGGTCCAGCGTCAGCACCAGCGCCGAGCATCCCGCCGCCTTGGCGCGGTCGATCAGGTCGCCGACGAACTCGCGGTCGCGCATGACGTAGAGCTGGAACCAGAAGGGCTTGCCGCTGCCCTGGGCGACGTCCTCGATCGAGCAGATGCTCATGGTCGACAAGGTGAACGGCACGCCGAATTCGGCGGCGGCGCGGGCGGCCAGGATCTCGCCGTCGGCGTGCTGCATGCCGGTCAGGCCGGTGGGCGCGATGGCCACCGGCATCACGGCGTCGCTGCCCGCCATGGTGGTGCGTAGCGAGCGGCCCTCCATGTCGACGGCGACGCGCTGGCGCAGCTTGATGCGCTGGAAATCGCTTTCGTTGGCGCGATACGTGCTTTCCGTCCAGGCGCCCGAATCGGCATAGTCGTAGAACATGCGCGGCACGCGCTTTTGCGCGATGACGCGCAGATCTTCGATGCAGGTGATCGTAGAGAGGTTCTGGGTCATGGTCGATGAAGGTCAGGAAAGCGGCACGGCGATGGCCGGCCGTCGCGCGGCGAGAGCCAGTATACGCCGCCCCTCGCGCACGCCTGCAGGATTCATCCGATAATTCACGTATCTCGCTACGGCGCGGCCGATATATGAAGCACAAGGATCCAACATGTCTGATGCCCACCTGGAAACCGTACACGTCATCGTCAAAGGCAAGGTGCAAGGCGTAGGCTACCGCCACGCCGCCGTGCGCCGGGCCCACATGCTGGGCGTGACCGGATGGGTGCAGAACCTGCCGGACGGCACGGTCGAGGCCGTGGTGCAGGGCACCGCCGACCAGGTCGACCACATGCTGGAATGGCTGCGCCGCGGGCCGCCGGCCGCGCAGGTGCGCGAGCTGGCCAGCGAGCGCAGTTTCGACGAAAAGCGCTACAAGCACTTCGCGCAGCTGTAGCGCCGCGCCACGGCTATTCGACGCGAATGCCGGCCGCCTTGATCACGCCCGCGTTGCGGGTCATTTCCTGCTCGACGCGGGCGCGAAAGCCCGCCGCGTCCACGTATTCCGGCTCGAAGCCCAGCTCGCGCATCCTGGCCTGCGTGCCAGGCTCCTCCAGCATGGTCCGCAGCGCCTGCGCCATGCGCCGCACCACCGCCTGCGGCGTGCCATGCGGCGCGACGATGCCGAACCAGGTCTGGAAGTCGTAAGGCGCCACGCCGCTTTCGGCGACGGTGGGCAGTTCCGGCAGCAAGGGCGAGCGCGCGCTGCTGGTCAGCGCCACCGCGCGCACCTTGCCGGCGCGGATCTGCGGCAGGGCCGCCACCAGCGTGTCGATCGAAAGCGGAATCTGGTTGCCGATCAGGTCTGTCATGGCCGGCGAGCTGCCGCGGTACGGCACGTGCAGCAGCCTGGCGCCGCCGTGCTGCGCCAGGTACTCGCCGGCCAGGTGCGGCGTGGAGGCCGTGCCGAACGAACCGAAGCTGAGCGGCTGGCTGGCCGACTTGCTCACGATGTCCCGCACCGTGGCAATGCCGGTCTGCGGGTTGGTCAGGATCACGAACGGCGCGCTGGCCGCGATGGCGACATACTCGTAGCTCCTGATCGGGTCGTAGTTCAGGTTAGCGTACAGCAGCGAATTGGTCGTGAACGTCGGCGCGCCGCTGATCATGAAGGTGTAGCCGTCGGCCGGCGCGCGCGCCACCGCCACCGCGCCGATGCCCGTGTTGGCGCCCGGGCGGTTTTCCACCACGATGGACTGGCCGAGCAGCTCGCCCAGGCGGGCGCCGAAGTAGCGGCCGATCACGTCGGTCGAACCGCCTGGCGGGAACGGCACCACCAGGGTCACCGGCTTGGCCGGCCAGTCCGATTGCGCGGCCGGCGCGGCCATGGGCAGTACGGCCAGCGCGCACAGCGCCAGTGCTTTCAGGCTTGCTTTGAACATCTGCTGCTTCCCTTTCCGAATGAAAAAAATGCGCCGTTTCAGGCGGCCGGCGCGCGCAGCGCCGGCGCCCGGCGCCAGCACTGGGTCAGTTGCTCGAAGGCGTGCGCCAGTTGCAACACGCCGCGTTCGTCGCGATAGCGGCCCACGATCTGTATCCCTATCGGCAGGCCGGCCTCGGTGAATCCGCATGGCACCGAAATCGCCGGATGGCCGGTCAACGACAGGTAGTAGCCAGAACGCATCCAGTCGATGTAGTTGCGCATCTCCACCTCGCCGATGCGCTGGACGTATTCCTGGTCGGCGGGAAAAGGCGGTACCTGGCTGACGGGCCCGATCAGGAATTCGTACTGCTGCATGAAGTCGTGCATGCGCTCGAACAACAGCGCGCGGTCGCGCTCTGCCTGCGCCAGCACGGCGCCGCTCTGGTTCAGGCCCAGCTCCGTGTTCCAGATCACGGTGTCCTTGACGCGGTCGCGATGCCGCCGCACGGTCTCGCCTTGGTTGATGGCGAACGCCAGGCCGCGCAAGGCATGGAACGACGAGTCCGCCTGGCCGAAATCCGGGCATGCCTGGTCTACCCGGCAACCCAGCTCTTCCCAGCGCGGCAGTTGCGCCTGCAGCACCCGGCCGACCTCCGGGTCGACCGGCAGGCCGCCCCAGTCCGGCGCGTACGCCACGCGCGTGCCGGCAAAATCGCGTTCCAGCGACCCCAGGAACAGGGCGGGGTCGGCGTCGATGGTCAGTGGGTCGCGCGCGTCGGGGCCGGCCAGCGCCGCCAGCATCAGGGCGGCGTCTGCCACGGTGCGCGCCATCGGGCCGGCCACGCTCAGGGTGTTGTACGGCGCGGCCGTCGGCCACATCGGCACCCGGCCCGGCGAAGGACGCAGGCCCACCACGTTGCAGAAGCTGGCCGGATTGCGCAACGAGCCGCCCATATCGGTGCCGTCGGCCAGGGGCAGCATGCGGCACGCCAGCGCGGCGGCCGCGCCGCCGCTGCTGCCGCCGGCCGTCATGGCCGGGTCATAGGGATTGCGGGTGGGGCCGAATACCGCATTGAAAGTCTGCGAGCCGGCGCCGAACTCCGGCAGATTGGTCTTGCCCAGCGTAATGGCGCCGGCGGCCTGCTGGCGCGTCACCGCCAGGCTGCTGCGTTCGGGCACGAAATCCGCGAATACGGGCGAGCCATGCGTCGTCCGCATGCCGGCGGTCAGGAAACTGTCCTTGTGCGCCACGGGCAGGCCGTGCAACAGCCCCAGCGGCTCGCCGCGCGCCTGCGCCTGGTCGGCCGCCGCGGCGCGCCGGCGCGCGCCTTCGGCATCCAGCGTGACGATGGCGTTGACCGTGGGATTCCAGTATTCGATGGCGTCCAGATGCGCCTGCAGGATCTCGCGCGCGCTCAGGTGGCCGGCCGCCAGCTCGGCCCGCAGCTGCAGTGCGGTCATTGCGCAAATCGATTCCCAGCCCATGGTGTGCTCCGCTCAAGTATTGCTATACAATACAAAGTACTGAATATAAGTATTTATACGGCGACTGCCTGCCCGCGCACAATGCGGGTAAACAAGTAGCCGCCCCCTGGAGACGCCCATGCCCGCTGCCACCGCCACCCCGCTCGCCGAGCGTGCCGACCACCCGCTGTATGTCGCTTCCGTGGAGAAAGGCATGCGCGTGCTGGAGGCCTTCGATACCGCGCGCGACTCGCTCAGCCTCACCGACATCGTGCAGCTGACCGGCATGGGCAAAAGCGCCGCGCAGCGCTTTACCCACACCTGGGAGGTGCTGGGCTACCTGGCCAAGGATCCGCAATCGCGCCGCTATCGCCTCGGCCCCAAGGTGGTGGAGCTGAGCTACTACTTCCTGCGCAGCGACCACCTGGTGTCGCTGGCCGCGCCGCACCTGGTCGCCTTGCGCGAGCATTGCGGGCTGGCGGTCAACATGAGCGTGCTGGCCGGCGACGACATGATCTACCTGCTGCGGCTGCCGAGCCGCCAGCTGACGCTGGTGGAGATGCTGCCGGGCCGGCGCATGCCGGCCTGGAGCAACAGCGCCGGCCGCATGCTGCTGTCGCAGCGCGACGATGCCAGCGTGCGCGAGCTGCTTGCGCGCGCCGCGCCGCAGCCCTACACGCCGCGCACGCAGACCGATCCGCAGGCGCTGTTGGCCGAGATCCGCCAGGCCCGCGAGGACGGCTACGCCATCACGCAGGACCAGGTGCTGCTCAACCAGATGGGCGTGGCCACCCTGCTGCGCGACGAACGGCGCCAGCCGCTGGCGGCCATCAGCGTCACGGCGGCGGCCGACGAATATCCGCGCGCGCGCCTGGTGGCGGAAATCGTGCCGCAAATGCTCAAGGCTGCCTACGCCATCTGCGGCGCCTGAGGCGCGCGGCCGCGCTCAGCGGCCAGCCACCACGGGAAAGGACTGGCCCGTGGCATACACGGCGGGGTTCTGCTCGCGCTGCAGCCGCCGCGCCAGCGCCGGAACCTCGCGCGCGACGTAGCGCGCCAGATCGGCGGTGAGCACGACATTGCCTTTGCCGCCTCCGGCCTTGCCACGGAAGGCCTGCAACACTACCCAGGTGAACGTGCCGTGTTCCTGGTAGCCCTCATAAGACATCTCGAGCGGCGCCGAGGCCGCCAGGGTCGTGCTGCCGATCGCCGTGGCCAGCACATTGACGGCGCCGTTCTCGGCCACGCCGCGTTCGACGGCGGGCTGGTACAGCGCCTCGCCCAGCGCGCCCGCGAAGCACGTATCGAACAGCAGCAGCTTCTTGCCAGCCGGGATGGAGGAAAAAAGGCGCTTGAGTTCGTGCTGGCTGATGGCTTCATGCGCAAAGACCGGGCTCTTGGCGTTGCTGGGAATCAGGAAATACTCCTGGTCCACCGGATTGTTGCCCATGACCGCGCCATGCGTGGACACATAGAACATGAACACATCGCCAGCGTCGAGCTGCTGGTAGCGCCGCAGGCTTTCCAGCAGCGACGCGCGCGAGGTCTGCTGCGGCGTGGTCAACAGCTCGATCCGCACATCGCGGTACAGGCCGCGCGTGCGTTCGCGCAATTCCCTGGCGATGGCGTTGGCGTCGTTGACGGCGTATTGCAGATTCAACGACGCCTCGCCGAACTCGTTGATGCCGACGATCATGGCATGCAATACCGGCTTTTCCGGCTGCGTCGCCCGCACGTCCAGCATCAGGCGCAGCGGCTTGCTGCTCAGGCTGTTCTCGGCATTGAAGGCAATGACCTTGATCTCGTTGCGGCCCGCCGCCAGCTTGACCGTGATGCTGCGGCGCTGGCTGCCCGCGGCGGCTTGCGCGGGCGCCGCGTCATGGGCGACGGCCACGTCGTTGCGCAGCACCCGCACATCGCCGATCCCACCTCCCTGGTCGGTCAGTTGCAGCACCAGTGTGTAGGTGTCGGCCGCCAGCGATGCCGGCACCGGATCGGCCCGCACCTGCGGCGGCGGGCGCGTATCGGCCAAAGTCCGCTGCGGCCGCACCGGCCGGCCCTGCAGGGCCGCGCTCAGGATGTCCGGCCGGTAATAGCGCTCGCGGAAGTTGTCGATGCCATAGACGTCCGAACCGATCCGCACATTGATGGCCGCCTCGGCCGGCAGGCCGGACGAGTGGAAGTAACCCGTCGGCGTCATGGAAACCCAGCCGGTCTCGCCCAGCCCCACCAGCCGGACCGCTTCCTGTCCCGTCGCGGTCTCGCGCACCCGGATGCTGCCATCCCGCCCCGAGGAGGCCAGGAAGCGGCCGGCGCTCGCGAAAGCCAGCTGCTCGACAGCGCCCGCGTGCTTGCCTTCAAGCACCGCGCCCGCCTGCTTGCGGGCATCCCACAGCTCGACCCGGCCCTGGTTGTCGGCCACCGCGAAACGCTGGGAACCGGCCTCCCAGGCCGATGCCGTGACTTCCCCCAACGCCGAACGCAACGCCAACCTGGCCGGCGCCGGCTGGTCCAGCCGATACAGGCCCAGGGCGCCCGGACGGTCGGCGGTAAGCAGCGCGCGGCGATCGGGCGACAGGCTGGTCGCCGTGCCGCGCAGCGGGATATCCTGGCTGCCCAGCAAGGTGGCCGGCGCTGCCCGGCGCGGATCGAACCGCTGGATATAGCCCGTTGCGTGGTGCACGACCACGGTACCGTCATAGGCGAAGGCCATGAACAGAATGTCGTGCGTCGGCACCGCATGCGATTTCGACGCAATGCTGCCCAGCTCGAAATCGCCCAGCGATTTGCCGCCCTCGAGGTCGTACACCGTCACGCGCTGCTTGTCCTGTCCGACCGCCAGATAGCGGGCGTCGGCCGAGGCCGCGACCTGGCGCGGCGCGGCGGACAACTCGAACACGCCTCGCGCCTTGCCGCTGGAAGCCTCCCACACAGCCGCCAGCCGGCCGGCATACAGCGCCACCAGCACGTCGTCGCCGGCAAAGCGCAGGGCATCCACGCCGGGGCGCGGCGCCTTGATCTCGCGCGCCGCGCGGCCGGTCGCCGCATCGCGAACCACGATGACGGGATCCTTGTAGCCGCGCGTGGCGGCCAACCACCGCCCGTCTGGCGAAACCGCCACGGGCTCCAGCTGCATGTCGCCGCCGGCGTTCGGCGCGCGCGGCCGCGCCTGCCACGCTGGCCGGCTGCCGTCGGCCAGGCTCCACAATCCCGTGCCATCCTCGGTGACGGCAACCAGCCCGGCCTGCGTGGCGGCAATCGTATCGATGACTTCCGGACGTGGGTTGGCGCAGACCGACTGCGCCGCCAACGCGAGCGCGAACGCGCGGACAAACCAGCGAAGAATGCTTGCCATGATGCCGGCCCCTGTGGACAGTGAAGTGACGCGGGACAATCCGCGGCTCAGTTGGGTCCGATGACCCGCTGTTCCTTGACGCCCCAGACCGTCATCGTGCCGTCGTCGGCGCCGCCCACGACCACCATGGATCCGGAGGGCGAAATCCAGGTACGGAAGTCCCCGGCGGGCTGCACCGCGAAAGAGCCCAGCTTGCGGCTGATCGCCAGGTCGGCGACCTCCGCCTGGCACGCCGTATGATCCGGGTTGCAAAGCACGTACGATGCCGTGGCGCCCCGCACGTCGATGGACCCGGGGTCGGCGTCCGGCGGCAGGCGGTGCAGCCGCTGCGTCTGCAAGTCGTAGATGCCGGGCACCGCCCGATGTCTCGACGCCTCGGGTTCGTCCGGCGACAGAACCAGGAAACGCGTACCGGCGACGAAACGATAGGGTTGGAACTTGCCCGATCCAGTCCAGCGCGGCAGCGCCGACAGGTTGCGGCTGGAAAAATCGAAGGCCAGGATGCGCTGCTTGCCATCGGCTTCGACAAACACCGCGCGCCTGGCGTCCGCGGCGTAGCTCGCGATCCTGAACCCCGGTTCGCGGGCAAGCATGCGGCCGCTCGCGATGTCCATGATGGCCAGCTCGTCATCGGCACCGTCAACGCCGGCAAGCAGCAGGCGGCCCTGGTCCATCACCGCGGATTTGCGAAACGCCACGCTGTTGACCAGCGCGGGCAGCGGGGTCTCGGCGACGCGCGGCTGTCCGGCCGGCACGGCAAGCAAATAAGCCTTGCGCGCGTGGCCGCCAATCCAGCCGTGCGATACAAACTCGAGCGTGCCGTCATCGCGGTACACCAGCGACCGGCCACGACGCGACTCTCCCGGTGGCAGGCGTGGCGCGGGCAGTGCCCGCAACGGCCGGCCATCGTCGGTGTCGTAGAGCTCGATCTCGCCCTTGCCCTCTTCGTTCCATACGGCCAGGGCGCGGCCGTCCGGCGCAAGGTCGAAATCGAAATCCCGGTTCGCGACACTGACCGAACTGCGCACGCGCAGTGTCTTCATGTCCCACAGGTGCACGACGTTGCCCCAGTGCGTCGTGGCCATGGTTCGCTCATCGGCCGAAAAGTGCACGAACTCCAATCCGTCCACCACGCCGCGCGACGCCACGCCGATCTCGATCTCGACCGCTCGCGCGGCCGCGGCCGCCTGCAGGACGAACGCCGCCGCCAATACGCATCGCGCCAGCAAGCCGCCCGCCCGCGACGCGCCCCCGGCTTTCCGCTGGAACTCTGGACACATGATTCGATTCTTCCGCTGTCGATTTATGCCGTGCCCCGCCACGCCTTCCGCGCCGGCAGTGCGCCCCCACGCAAGCGCGAGAATACTCCACCGAAGTATCAAAATGTAGTCAGGCGTCGCCCGGGAAAGTCCTCATAGCCAACGGCGGGAAGCGCTGCCACGCCCCAAGCAAAAGAGGCTGCCTCGCGGCAGCCTCTTGCGGCATACGACGCCAGGAAGCGCGTCAGGCGTCGATGTTGCCCGCCGACAGCGCGTGCGTCTCGATGAACGCGCGGCGCGGCTCCACGTCGTCGCCCATCAGCGTGGTGAAGACCTCGTCCGCCGCGATGGCGTCTTCGATCTGCACCCGCAGCAGGCGGCGCACCTTCGGGTCCATCGTGGTTTCCCACAGCTGCTCCGGGTTCATTTCGCCCAGGCCCTTGTAGCGCTGCTTGCTCAGGCCGCGCTCGGCTTCGCCGCGCAGCCACTGCATGGCCTCGCGGAAGTCGGACACGAACTGTTCCTTGCGCTTGTCGCCTTCGCCGCGCGCCACGATGGCGCCGGCGCCGACCAGGCCCAGGAACGTCTTGGCCGACTTGGCCAGCACCGCGTAGTCGGCGCCGCGCACGAAGTCCGCATCCAGCACGCTGACGCGCACGTTGCCATGGTGCATGCGGCGCACCGCCAGGCGGTGCTTTTCGGCCACTTCGTCGTACTCGGCAACCACTTCCACGCCATTGGCGGGGCTGGCCGCGTGCAACGCATCGGACAGGCGCTGCGCCGATGCCTGGGTGCGCTCGGCGTCTTCGAGGTCGATCTCCACGCCTTCGGCCAGCGCCGACAGCGCGGCCACGTCGAACACGCGCGACAGACGGGAAATGACCGCGTCGGCCAGCACGTACTGGCGCGCCAGCTCGTTGAGCGCCTCGCCACGGATCGGGGCGGCGCCCTGGCTGGGAATCAGCTCGGCGTCCTTGAGCGCCAGTTGCAGCATGAACTGCGCTTCCTCCTGGTCATCCTTCAGGTAGCGCTCGTCGCGGCCGACCTTGACCTTGTACAGCGGCGGCTGGGCGATATAGACATGGCCGCGCGCCACCAGCTCGGGCATCTGCCGATACAGCAGCGTCAGCAGCAGCGTGCGGATGTGCGCGCCGTCCACGTCCGCGTCGGTCATGATGATCAGGCGGTGGTAGCGCAGCTTGTCGATATTGAAATCAGGGCCGATGCTGGTGCCCAGGGCCGTGATCAGCGTGGCGATCTGCTCGCTGGCGATGAGGCGGTCGAAGCGCGCCTTCTCGACGTTGAGCACCTTGCCGCGCAAGGGCAGGATGGCCTGGAACTTGCGGTCGCGGCCCTGCTTGGCCGAGCCGCCTGCCGAATCGCCCTCGACGATGTACAGCTCGCACAGCGCCGGATCCTTTTCCTGGCAATCGGCCAGCTTGCCGGGCAGGCCGGCGCCTTCCAGCACACTCTTGCGGCGCGTCATCTCGCGCGCCTTGCGCGCCGCCTCGCGCGCACGCGCGGCCTCGACGATCTTGCCACACAGCGCCTTGGCATCGTTGGGGTGTTCCAGCAGCCAGGTTTCCAAGGTGCGCGCCACCGCGTCCTCGACGGCCGGACGCACTTCGCTGGAGACCAGCTTGTCCTTGGTCTGGCTGCTGAACTTGGGCTCGGGCACCTTCACCGACAGCACGCAGGCCAGGCCTTCGCGCATGTCGTCGCCGGTGGTCTCGACCTTGGCTTTCTTGGCCAGCTCGTTGTCGGCGATGTACTTGTTGAGCACGCGCGTCATGGCCGCGCGCAGGCCCGTCAAGTGCGTGCCGCCATCGCGCTGCGGAATGTTGTTGGTGAAGCACAGCACGCTTTCGCTGTAGCTGTCGTTCCACTGCATGGCCACTTCCACGCCCACCAGCACGCCGCCGGCCGACGATTCGGCGCTGACCGCGAACACGTTGGGATGCAGCACCGACTTGCTGCGGTTGATGTACTCGACAAACCCTTTCACGCCGCCGGAGAATGCAAAGTTCTCTTCCTTGCCCTGGCGCTGGTCGACCAGGCGGACCTTCACGCCATTGTTCAGGAACGACAGCTCGCGCAGGCGCTTCGAGAGAATCTCGTAGTGGTACTCGATGTTGCTGAAGATGAGCGGATCGGCCAGGAAGCGGACTTCCGTGCCGCGCTTGTCGGTCGGGCCGGTCGCCGTCAGCGGCGCGACGCGCTGCCCCTGGCGGAATTCCATCTGGTGCACCTGGCCATTGCGCCGGATGGTCAGGCGCAGCCACTCGGACAGGGCGTTCACGCAGGATACGCCCACGCCGTGCAGGCCGCCCGACACCTTGTACGAGTTCTGGTCGAACTTGCCGCCCGCGTGCAGCTCGGTCATCACGATTTCGGCGGCGCTGCGGCCGAACTCGTCATCCTTGTGGATATCGGTGGGAATGCCGCGGCCGTTGTCGGTGACCGAGATCGAATTGTCGGTATGGATGGTGACGACAATGTCGTCACAGTGGCCGGCCAGCGCCTCGTCGATCGCGTTGTCGACCACTTCGAACACCA
Source organism: Bordetella genomosp. 6 (assembly GCF_002119705.1). NCBI lineage: Bacteria > Pseudomonadati > Pseudomonadota > Betaproteobacteria > Burkholderiales > Alcaligenaceae > Bordetella > Bordetella genomosp. 6. Next base: position 2,779 of record NZ_CP021107.1, on the reverse strand, counting down.
TGTGGTGCAAGCCCGTGCCATCGGAGGTATCGCCGATGTACATGCCTGGGCGCTTGCGCACGGCCTCCAGCCCCTTGAGCATCTTGATCGAATCGGCGCCATAGCCGGTGTTCTCGGGAGTGGTGTTCTGTTGATCTGACATGTCGATTCTTTAACGCCTTAAAAAACAGCCTCACGGCCACACCGCTCGCGAGCGCATGCGCTCGCAAACGGCACAAACCCATCTGGGTCGCGGATCAGATCCGCATGGGCATGACGACGTATTTGAACTGCTCGTCGTCGGGCAGGGTGATGAGCGCCGACGCGTTGGCGTCGGGCATGACGGACCACTGCACGTTCTCGGCCTTGATGTTGCTCAGCACGTCCAGCAGGTAGCTGACGTTGAAGCCCACATCCAGCGGCTCGAAGCTGTAGTCGATATCGATTTCTTCCTGCGCCTCTTCCTGCTCGGCGTTGGAGGACGAAATCTTCATCTGGTGTTGCGCCAGCTGCAGGCGCACGCCCTTGAACTTGTCGGTGGTCAGGATGGCGGCGCGCTGCAGGCTGCCCTGCAGGGCTTCGCGGCTGACCGAGAAGTGGCGCGTGTAGTTGGTGGGAATCACACGCGTGAAATCCGGGAACTTGCCCTCGACCAGCTTGGACACCAGCTCGACGTCGCCGAAGCGGAAACGGATCTGGCCCGGCGCCACGTCCAGCGCCACCGGCTCGTCGGAGTCCTCGAGCAGGCGCTGCATTTCCAGCACCGTCTTGCGCGGCACGATGACCTCATGGCGCTCGGCGATGCCATCGGCCTCGGTGGCGCAGTGCGCCAGGCGATGGCCGTCGGTCGCCACGGCGCGCACGCGGCCCGGCTCGAACACCAGCAGCATGCCATTGAGGTAGTAGCGGATGTCCTGCTGGGCCATGGCGAAGTGCACCATGTTGAACAGGTGGCGCAGCATGCGCTGCGGCATGCTCAGCGACACATCCCACTGCTCGGGCTGGGCCACGGTCGGAAACTCGCTGGCCGCCAGCGTCTGCAGTGCGAAGCGGCTCTTGGCCGACTGCACCGACAGCTTGTTGCTGGCCAGGCCCAGCTTGACTTCGCCGGTATCCGGCAGGGCCTTCAGGATATCGAGCAGCTTGCGCGCCGCCACCGTGGTGGACTCGTTCTCCGGACCGACGCCGAAGTCGGCATGCGTGGTGATCTGGACCTCGAGGTCGGTGGCGATGAAAGCCACCTTGTTGCCCTCTTTGCGCATCAGGATGTTCGCCAGGATGGGCAGGGTATGGCGTCTTTCGACGATGCCCGCCACAGTCGACAGCGGTTTCAGCAATGCATCGCGTGTGGTTTGTACGAGTTGCATGGTCATCCTTTTAGAGTTTGTTCCAACACGTGCAGGGTATGGTTAAGCTCGGCTTGCTTGGCGCGGGCGTCGGAGATCTTGCGCACGGCGTGCAGGACGGTGGTGTGGTCTCGTCCACCGAACAGGTCGCCGATCTCCGGCAAGCTCTTCTGAGTCAACTCCTTGGCCAGGTACATCGCCACCTGGCGCGGCAGGGCGATATTGGCCGGCCGGCGTTTCGAGTACATGTCGGCCACCTTGATCTTGTAGAAATCGGCAACCGTCTTCTGGATGTTCTCGACCGTGATCTGGCCGTTGGACACCGACAGGAGGTCCTTCAGGGCCTCCTTGCAGACATCCACCGTCAGCACGTCGCGGCCGTGGAAACGCGCGTAGGCCAGCACCTTGCGCAAGGCGCCTTCCAGCTCGCGCACGTTGCTGCGCAAATGCTTGGCGATGAAGAACGCCACTTCCTCGGGCATCGGCACGCCTTCGGACTCGGCCTTGCGCAGCAGGATCGCCACGCGCATCTCGAGCTCGGGCGGCTCGATGGCCACGGTCAGCCCGGAGTCGAATCGCGAAATCAGCCGGCTGTCGATACCCGCGAGCTCCTTCGGGTACGTATCGCTGGTGATGATGATCTGCTTGCGCTGCGCCACCATCGCCTCGAACGCATAGAAGAACTCCTCCTGCGTGCGATTCTTGCCCGAAAAGAACTGGATATCGTCGATCAGCAGCAGATCGAGCGAATGGTAGTAGCGCTTGAAATCGTCGAACGCCTTGCGCTGGTACGCCTTGACCACGTCCGAGACGTATTGGTCGGCATGCACGTAGCGCACCCGCACGCCGGTGCCCGCCGCCACCATGGCATTGCCGATGGCGTGGATCAGGTGGGTCTTGCCCAGCCCCACGCCGCCGTACAGGAACAGCGGGTTGTAGGACGTGCCGGGATTCTCGGCCACCTGCAGCGCCGCGGCGCGGGCCAGCTGGTTGGCCTTGCCGGTCACGAAATTCTCGAAGGTGAGGTCCGTGTTCAGGCGCGACCGCTCGTAAACGATGTTCGCGGCATCGGCGCTTGCCGGCGCGGGCTGCGCCGGCGCAGCCGCCGGCGGGGCGGGCTCCGGCGATTGCTGCACCGCAGCAACGGCAATCGGCACGGCGGCCGCCACCGGGCGCGGCACGGCCATGGGCATGCGCGGCGCGGCGCTGGTGCCGGGCAGCTCGAACGTCACCTGCACCGGACGCTGGTACCACTCGGCCGCCAGCGCCTCGATCTGATGGGAAAAGTTCTTCCGCACCCAATCCAGCTTGAAGCGGTTGGGCGCGGCCACGCGCAGAACCGCTTGCGTTTCGTCATACGCAAGCGGGACCAGCGGTCGGATCCACGCGCTGATTTGTTGGGGGGGGAGTTCCTGCTCAAGACGACTGACGCAGGTCTGCCAGAATTCTTTCAT